>NZ_AOPO01000001.1 GCF_000336575.1 Vreelandella titanicae BH1
TGCTTCGCTGAACGCTAGGGTGATGTTAACGGTGTCGCCCGCTTTATAAGTACCGTTGGCATTCGTCGAGGTGACATTGGTTACACTCGGGTTCATCACGTCAACGGTATGTGCAGTGCCGCTGGAGAAGCCCTCCGAGGCATTGCCTGCACCATCATTGATGTCGGTGCCGTCGTTCAGGTCAAGGCGCAAGTCGCCTTCGCCAGTAATGGTATCCACAGTGACGGTGTAGCTACTGCCGGAACCTGAAATGGAGGCGATATTACCCGAAGCGCTGCCGGTGGTGTTGAGTAGGAAGTCATCGATAGAAACATCGTCGACGTCTTCGCTAAAGGTAACGGTGTAATCCACTGAGGAAGCATTGGCCGCAGGTGAACCACTGGGCGCAATACTCGTAACGCTGGGCGCGACGGCATCGATGACAATGTCCTTGTTAGCACTTAGCGAGTTCGCGTCACCCGGTGTGGGTAGGGTGACCACCGCGTCGTTGCCTTCGGCATCCTGAAGGGTACCGCCATTGAGCAGGATCTCGCTGCCCGCCAGCGCCAGATCGCTGGTTTCATCGCCTGCTTGAACGGTATACGCAAACGTCAGCGTGTTAGTCCCGGAGCCCGCCGTATAGTCAATGACTCGGTCAGTTGCCCCGGTTTCCAGCGTTAGCTGCGGCGTCCCGGTTACGGTCACAACTTCACTAAAGGTCAGCGTAATATCAACGGTGTCACCCGCTTTATAAGTCCCGTCGGCCGTCGGCGAAGTGACGTTGGTGACGCTCGGCTTGACCAGATCAACGCTGTGAGCCGTACCGCTGGTGTAGCCTGCCGGGGCATTGGTGGCCCCATCGTCGATATCGGTGCCACTGTTAAGATCCAGGCGCAGGTCGCCTTCACCGCTAATACCGGTAACGCTGACCGTATAGCTGTCACCGCTGCCAGCAACCGCACTAATCGTGCCAGAGGCGGTGCCGGTGGAGGTAAGGGTGAAATCATCGGCAGAGACATTGCTGACGCTTTCGCTAAAGGTAACGGTGTAATCGACGGATGCAGCATTGGCATCGGGTGAACCGCTGGGGGCAATACTGGTAACGCTGGGAGCCACATCGTCGGTGACGTTGATGGTGACATCTTGCGTTGATGCGGTATTGCCATCGGTGGCTTGTACGCTGAGCGTATAGCTGCCGGTCGCACTGGCATCGAGCTGGCTGGTATCGCTCAGGGTGATTTCGCCCGTGGCGCCATCGATAGTGAAGGCATTGCCAGTGTTGCCGGACTTGATGGAGTAGCTCACCGAGTTATCGTCACCGGTAGTGGCGACAGTGCCCAGGGAAGTGCTGTTGGTATCGCTCTCGTTAACGCTAAAGGATTGGCCGGTGGTGATGGCCGGGGCGATATCGTTAACTGCTATGGTAACGGTTTCATCGGTAGAACTATTACCATCATTAGCACGTAGAGTGAGGGTGTAACTCTGGTTGTTTTCAAAGTCGAGGGCTGCTTCACCTCATGCATTTAACGTGACTTCGCCGTTGGAAGCATTGATATCAAAGTAGTCTTCCCCTGTACCACCGACAATCGAATAAGTGACCGAATCAATTCCGCCACCATCGCCATCGTTCGCTTCTACATCGCTATCCGCCAGCACCACTAAGCCACTGATGGAGGTTTCATCGATATTGCCTCCATTAACAGTGGTGAATACTGGCGGATTGTCTGCCACCGCGGTAGTAAAGCTAATCTCGTCGAAGTAAAACTGTACCGGATCAGCTGACGTCATAGTAAAAGAGGTTATGTTGGTAAAGCTATCAAGCCCGACCTTTATAGCATTATCGCCAGCAATAGCGCTGGGGATATCAGCGTTAATATCTTGACCGTTTGCAGTAAAAGTAACTACTGTGGGAGGGGGATAGGCGCTTCCTGTTGTAGTAGTCGTTACAAGCTCAATCTCCCCCATATTGATGGCTTGATCGAAAGTGAACGTATAAACGATATCATTGACAGTACCGTACTCCGTGGAACTTACTACTTGACCGTTTAGGTTGAACCCATCGACGTTATCAAACTCCATGTAGGCAACGCCAGACGCCGAGATCGTCATGGTAACGCCATCAACAGTTTCTCTTACTGCTCGGTCGCTGCCAGTTCCAACTTGGCTGGTGTCGCCTGAATCCCAATTAAATACAGATTCTGCCGCCAGCAGCCCCTGCCAAGTGCTCTGTTGCTCAATACCTATTAAGCTGCTGGTTTCCACTTGACCATACTGCTGCTCTAACACCCAGTTGCCGCCAAGGCTGTTCGCACCGGTTAAGTCATCGGAAGCGGCCACATCCGCCCCAGTTACCCGTGCTAGCGCCTCCACATACCGCAGTCCCTGCTCGCCCGCGCCAACATCACAGCCGTAAATAAGGATGTCGCCGTTTGGCCCCAATGCTTCGCCCCATTGTTCCAGGAAGCTGGCATAACCCGGCAGAGTCTCGCTATCAAGCGTGCTGTTACCAAGCGCTAGGCGCCCTTCACTGCCGTGGGAAACCAGGTGGATGGCGTCAAATTCGCCGCGCTGTGCTAACGCCTGGGCGATTTGTTCAACGCCGCTGGTGTTAGAGTTTAAGAGTATGACCTCGGTATCGTAGGCCACGCCGTTAAGCAGTGTTTGGTAATCGTCAACTCGGGGGTCGACGAAGATGACTTCGTTACGACCAGTCGATTGGCTTGGGGGCGTTTGGCGGGTGGGAGTATTCATAAAGAGCACACTCTTTAAGTTGTCTAGAGATTTGGTTGTATGTTTGTGTATATTTTATCTGTAAGCATTTGTTTATATGTATTTTTTATATGGCTTTTCTTATACGGCATCGACCCGGCAATAGGCAAGTGACAGGCTGGAGCTGTCGCCGTCAAAGATAGCAACCCGAAGCGCTGTAATGTCCATTTTAATGCTCCTAGTGCAGTTCTTTTCTCCAGGATCTTTCGAGAGCACGTCGCTGACAAGGGGTTGTGAGAAGCTGATACTGAAGTGATCCGTTGTGCTGTGGGTGACCGTTCTAGTAATTTCAGTGATACCCAACTGATACTGTGATTCTGCGGCATTTAAGCTGAAATGCTGAGTATGACAGCCGTCACAGAGTAAGCGACACTGTCTGTGATTAATATAAAGACGCTCACAGGGTGAAAGATGCATACATTGGATTTCCCTATTTCAACACTGCTGGATGATCTGGTCGCTCTATTAGGCCCATCTTTCCACGTTCAGAAACACGTGATCGCGCTCTTCGCTACATCAAAGGGCCCCGCTGCTTTGTGAAGTGTCCTGAATCTTTATTTGATTTTTATTGTTTAGATTTTCTTACCACTTACCACTTACCACTTATACAATTTTGGGTTTCTTGAACGAAAAACAGTCATTGAAGTTTATTGAGAAAATTGCCAAATAAGTATTAATATTATGGTCGTTGGCCTAAGTGTGTGCAAGATTTTACTGCTAGGTTCAATGAGGCTATGGTGCTAGAGCGCGCAGCAGGGTTGACCACTACTAACGCAAAGCGGTTAGTGGCCTATAGCGAGTGGACAATGTTAGCCAGCGTAAGCATTAAAGTGATGCCTTATTAAAGGCATTTTTATTACAACATTAACAAGGAGTGCTTTATGGATCCATTTGTTGGGGAAATCAAAATGCTAGGTTTTGCATGGGCACCGGTGGACTGGGCTCTGTGCAATGGTGCCCAGCTATCTATTGCACAGTATCAGGCTCTCTTCTCTTTGCTCGGCACCGTTTATGGCGGCAATGGCCAAACCGTTTTTAACCTGCCAGATCTGAGAGGGCGAATGCCCAGAGGGCAAGGTCAGGGAGCGGGCATGCCAAATGTCACTATCGGTGAGCAGGCTGGAGCGGAAAACCGCACACTGACTATCAATCAAATGCCTCAACATACCCATGCCGCAGGGGCAATGACCACACCTGATGCCGCCAATCAAGCCACGCCTGCCACAGGGGATTATCTAGCCAGCGGTAAAGTGGGCCTAAGTGACTCTGTACGTAATTACTTCCGTGGCACCCCCTCTGGCACGGTTGAGTTAGGCAATGGCCAAACGGGCATTAGCGGAGGGAGCCAACCGTTTAACGTTATGAACCCTTATCTCGCCCTGAACTTCAGTATTGCATTGCAGGGTATCTATCCATCCCGCCAATAGGTAGGGCAACAAGTGATGGTGGCCGAACGTTTGGAGGTTCGGCCTCTTATCGTAGGAGTCACGATGTTAGGCACCATTACGGCGGCGGATTTTCAGCCGCTACAGGGAAAAGAGTGTACCTTTGAGGCGACCTCTGCGCTTTCGGTGAAGTTAACGGTCGAGCAAGTCACCAGCCGCCCCGACTGCCAAGTGCCGGGGGCAGGCGAGGCGCGGGAGCCTTTTGGTGTTCTTCTATCGGGGCAACAAGACGAGGTTGATTTTACCAGCGCCACCGGGGTCTTGCGCTTAGGCGACGGGGCAACGCTGGAAGGCGTTTACATTAACCGTGTGTTACCCCCAATGGGTGGCGACCCACGGCCCTGGTATCAACTGGTTTTTAACTAATATTTTTACTAACTAATAGTTGACTAGGGCGTTTGCGGATACCAGACCCAGCGCTCTACCGCCCCCATTAGCCTTTCAAAGCGGAAGCCTAGCTGCTGGTAAAGCTGTTTGGCATACACATTAAATGGATCGACGGAGAGGGAAACGGGGCTCATAACTTGAGCCCCTGCTGACTGGACTGCCTTAAGAACGACAGCACCATAGCCTTTATTACGTGCCCCCTTGATCAGAGCGAGGTCGAGAATATGTACTTCATTAGCACCGAAATCCACGGTGACACGGCCGATCCGCTCACCCTGTTTCTCGATGATATAATACAAGGCATTGGGGTAGGCGGTTCCATAACCGATTGCTTGGGCCTTAACCTGCATCTCAAGCAGCGCCTCAATCATATCTTGATCAGCCAGCGCCAGTTGCAGGTCTTGCCGGATATCTCGATAAAGCGCTTCAAGAAAAAGATTATCCGAATCTCTGGAGGGTCGAAGTTGCAACCCATCGTTTAAGTGTCCGCCAATACCTGACATTCCGCTTCACCTTTTTCAGTTTTTGGACGATTGAACTGCCTACTGCAAGTTTGTGTCAAGTTTTTACTGCGCAGCCAAGGGATCTATTCAATAACCCCAACGCTTTAACCAGACGATTACCTAACACGCTAACCACTTATCAGCCTAAAAAGCCTAAGCCATAAAATCAATAACTTAACATTATATACAAAACCTACACAGAAAAATTAAGCCAATAGCTGTAATAACTATAGATTACCAGCATGCTTTATTCACCACACAAAAAACAAGTGCAATCAAAAAGATAACTTCAATTTACAAAAAGAACATTAAAAACTCATACTTTTTAATCAAATTGTCGTTGACACTTGCAACTCCATGAGCCAATACTTACTTAGGTATACTACAAATAAAGTAGTACGCCGCTCTGCATATTAATGCTCTTTAATTTAAGAATTTAAGCCTATCTAGGGAGAATACATTATGAGCGATACTCTTACAGCTGAATTAATGGCAAGCGCGCCGCTTAAATTCAGCTATCCCATCACCCCAGAAGTTTCAATCGACACCACTGTGAGCGGCGATTCCCGCCAGAATGCAACAGTATCGATTATTTATGGATCAATGACGCTATGGTCGGGCACCATGACTCAGTTTGCTCCAGAGATTACAACCCCTTTCGAAATTAAGGCAGGCTCTATCACCATCGAAGAAGGTGGCACCTTTACACTGACAATACCGACATCAATGCAGAACGGATCGGTGGCGGCCGACCTAACGATCACGACGGCCACGAGCAAGGTGCCTTTCAACGCCCTTGTCGCCACTTGGCCACTCTCCTCAGCGAATTAATCCTGACCACAACGCCTACGCTTTGGTTCAAATGCCAGAGCGTAGTCTTTGTGTAGCACCGTCGTCATTCTGGCGCACGGGCTGGGTTTATCATCGACCTATGATCGGATCTGCAGTCATGACGCAAGCCGAACAACTGCTCAATGGACGTCCTCGTGCACTCAGCACAGATGAGGTGATTGAATTTTTCAACGCCCTGCCCCCGCATCAAGCCACCGCGGGGCCTCTCACCATTGAGGCAAAAGTCTCCCCTGGCATGGGCCAGGTCGTTGTTAAGTTAGCACTGGCTGGCAGAGAAATAGGCAGGCATCTGCTCGGTTATACAGAGCAGGTGCTCATTCTGAATCTCGCCAACAATGGAGCCACTGCTACGGGAAAAATCAAGCTTGAGCTTAGAGCCGCGCCACATTTCTCCTCACTGGGAGCCGACGTCAGTGCCAAACAGTCAGGGCAAACTTTTTGCTTCAAGGGTGATATCGCCTCTTGGCAAGCTAACGGTTTGCCGGTAGTCGGCCACTATGTTACCCAGCTCGACGCCACTCTCACCGCCAGTACCACTGTGCGTGGAGTTTCCGCTAATACGGCCAATTTCGAATTCCGCTCTCTAGGGGACGCGGTTGCCGCCATGACAGCAACCCAATTAGCCCCAGTGCAAGTCTACCCAGATGAGATCAGCGTCGGCGACCTGCACATATGCAAGGGTGCGAAGATCACCCTGGCTGTGCCAACCGAGATAGGGCCCGGGATGCTGTTCCTACAATGTTTCTTTAAGACCGCCACCACCCCAGAAACACAGGTCTCAGCCTCGGTAGCTAACATCGCCTGGCCTCAGGTCGCTACCCCAAAAATGGTGTCCGACGAAGCGCGCGAAGGAGATCCGCATGACTGATGAACCACTGTTTACCCAGGACTTCAATAGCGCACTCTATACGCTGAAACCGACTAAAGCGACAGCTGGGTGGGTAGGCTTTATCTACCGCTGTGACAGCAACCCGCCTGCGACATTGAATTTTTCACAAGCCTTCAACGCGGGTTATTTTCTGTTTTCTCCCACCTCGCCAAAGCTAACAAACAACGCTGAAGCCGAGACCTTTATCTCTGCTGTTCAGGACTGGCTGAACGACAAGTTCGGCATCGGTAATCCGCAACGCTTTACCGGATCAGCGGTGTTGTGGATGCCCGACACGGCAATGCCGACATTTGGAGCGCCAGACGAGACCACAATCACATTTTTCCAGGGCCTCAGCACCACTTCCACAGCCAGCAATTACAATTTACATTTCGGCCAACTTACCCTATCGATCCCTCGCCAAGTCACGCTAACGATGCGAGACGAAGGGCTGCTATTCCGGCAATCCGGAGCACAGCAGATTGCTTTCAACACAGACGACGGCATCGGTGCACCGGAGGCCGAAAGCGACCTGGTCATTCCGTTTCAGGGGGATCTCGCTGGCTGCTTAACCGTTCAGGGGTTAATGACGCGCACGAGCAAGTTGAGCCCAATCAGCTATTTCGAGACGGGCTTTCACTATCTCTACACGGATGACAAGGACACGGAACAGCGGCAAATATACCCATTATTTGAGGTAACCAATGGACTGCCTACACTCAGCTTTACAGCTGCGCTAGACCCCCTGGATAAGCTAAATAATGGCGCACTCTCTGCCCCCGGCATTGGCCTTTACCGTAGCCTGTTTGGCTTTGCCGACGGTGCCGATATCGCCAGTCACTTTCGTGATAAGCACGGTAATCCGGTCGGGCTGGTGGCACAAGGTGGCTACGGAGAAGATGGCTTACCCGTGAGAAACTGCGGGGCGCTGGTATTTCAATCTCGGGATAGAGCTGATGGCCCACTTGCGCAGGTCTATTTCGCGCCAGCTGGCGACTACGCCTTCAGTACTGGCGGTACCGGTCTGGTGCTGCCTGGGCTGTTCGGCTCGGAACTGTTTCAAATTGCCCCTTACAAGGCTAACGCCTCCTACGAACGGGTACAATTCCAACCCAATTGCTCAGCTTACGCGCCGGTTTTCCCCTTCCCCAGTGCCAGTCTCGACGATCCAGGTGCGGCCGTTCCCAAGCAGCGGCTCACCACAGACTATACCACCAGCCATGGCGCTATTATCAATGGTCCGAGAGGTGCAGCAGCCTATCTAGCGCAGCCACAAGGCAGCCCGCTATATGCTCCGGGCGTAGGTGCTAAAACGAACGACCTTGCGGTACTTCCACCGCTGCCGACCCCGTCACCAATCGCTCAGCCAGCGAATAAAAAGTTACTGCTGCCCTTCGTACCTTATGCCGGACTATCCAGGGTCGACGACGGTTTTCCTCACGATTTGGTCGGTACTTTCGAAAGCCAAATTCTCAGCGCGGAGCGTAAAGCCCTACTAGGAGTGTCCAGTATCCGCGCCGTGGCCGAGCTTAGAGCGGCGAAGGAAAACAGCGCGATACCTAAAACCCACGATGTGACACATCAATCGACTACCCCCCAGGGGCTTTACGCCGAGATCGCCACAGCTTCAACGGGAGGGGCCGAGGCGCTCTACCAGAAGATATTTTTGGCCAAGTCGAACGCGAAGAAGCCGACAACCGGCGAAGTGGATTTTGGCTTTATCGAGCCCGATGCCGATTTACAGAATCTCTTCCAAACCAACCAACTGCTGGCCGTGATCGTCAATCCAAAGCACCTTGGTGAACCTTCTCCAGCCGATGCCACCGCTATCTTTGAGCGTGAGGTGGTCATCGCAGACTGGGGCATGACAGCAGCGGTTGGCGATAGCCTCAACACCACCGCCTACAGCAATATTCTGATTCTAAAATACTGCGATGGGGCATTGACCGAAAGGGTCAAAAATCCTAATCAGTGGGTCGGAGTGGATGACTTCTCGCTAACTGGCCAGGGGGATGCCGCTACTGCACTGGCTGGGCTTTCGTCCTATCTGCAAACCTATCTAAACGAAGGAATCAAAGAGGCAGAAGAAAGGGGCAACACGCTTTACGCTAACTTCGCCCGGATTGTGCAGGATCCAAACTGGCAAGGCTTTATCGTCCTCAAGGCAAAGGTAGACCCATCAGGCTTTCCCGACCAAATCAAGGGACTAACGGCAGGCATCGATTTTTCTCGCTTCGAAGCGCATCACTTCGGCGCTACTGCCAGCCGGGTGAGCGTCGACGGCACCCAGGTGACCATGCAGGTGCCAAGCAGCCTGTTCGGCCTGATCGATTATCAACTGCCCCAGTACCAAGCTTATGTTGCTGCGGGTGGCAATCCGGAGATGCCCCAGGCGCTGGCTACCCAAGGTGACTTTGGCTTCACCGTGCTGCAGTTACAGACGCTGTTCGAGAATGCCGCGCAGACTGACTTTCGTAGCCGTATTCAGATCACCATGAATCAGTTGTTTATGTCGCCGGTTACCAAAGGTTACGGCTCAATTGGTAAACTGCCTGCGACGGCGGTGGTGCTACGTGGCAGCTACCAGCGCCAAGGGGCAACTCCCGTCTATGTGTTCGAACAAAACAACACCAATGTGTTCGAGCTGAACAACAGCGCATTGCCAAGCCTGGCGCTACAGCGGGTGGTATTCAATACCTTATCGACGGATAAAAGCGGCACTATCCGCAGCCGCTTTATAATGAACGGTATTTTCGAGTTCGCCCAGCTTTCAGTGGCCGACAACGATACCACTCGTCACGTCGACCTCCTCTCCTTCGGCCTGCCTGAGGGTGCCAAGGTCAACGACCCACCGAGCGGCCTCGCCTTCTCGGGCCTGGAAATCGCTATGAGCTCGCCGCTTGATGCGCCCAATGCGGTGACCTTTACCTTTGAGACCGAACGGCTCGGGTTGGATGCGGGTGCTAGCAAGGCGCGCGACCATAGCCTGTTCAAGGATCTTGCCCTCAGCGTCTCAGGCTTTATCGCCGGTGCGGAAGACAAGCGACCAATCGACTTTGGCTACCTTCCCGTGGGCATCGAGCCGAAAGTTCAGGCAATCTCCGGCCCCTGGTACGGCATCAGCTATACGGTGAGCATGGGTACGCCGGGAGCTCTAGTCTCCGCTGCCGGTTTCTCCTCAAAGATGCTACTGGCCTGGGCGCCGAGCTCGGGCAAAGGTGCGGCGGCCCCTGCGGTCTTCGTCGGTCTGCAACTGCCGGGCGCAGCGCCCGGTGCCAAGCTTCTCTCCATTCAGGGAGTCATGAAGCTTTCCATCGATAGCTTACTGCTGCGTCAGGAGGCCATAACCGCTGACCAACGGGCTTTCGTATTGCGGCTCAACAATATCGCACTCTCCTTCCTCGGGTTGGCGAAGTTGCCCTCCAGCCCAATTAACTTCTTCCTATTCGGTGACCCAACAGGCAGCGGTGCCTTGGGGTGGTACGCCGCCTATATCGACAAGGATGCGGCTCAGAAAAAATTGTTGGCTCCAGCAAAGCAAATAGGTCACGCACCTGATCAGCCGCAGGACAAGGAGACATCGTCATGACCCGGGTAATGGTCTGGAATATCGACAAGTTTGATATTCACAAAATCAACCAGTTAAGCTTAAGTGCAAACCCGGCGTTCGGGCTGAGCGAGTGGGAAGTTTCCACGGGGATATTCGGCTACATTATCGACAACCTGTCGCTGACACTTCCCGATGGAAGCCGCATCTTTCCCGACATCTTCGTTGTCATTGAAGTGTCGACTGAGTTCAACGCAAACAACCTGACACCAGGCCTTCTCGACACTGGGCTCGGTGGCGAAGGTTGCCTCTATTTACTGGAGGGCCTGCGCGAAGCCAGTGGCAATCCGAACTGGATGTTGGTACCTCCCCTCCAGACTGGTGCCTTCGATTCCGTCGCTGTGTTCTACGACAGCAGTAATCTCGTCTTCACAGGCCCTAGGGTCTGGCCCGGAGCTCAGGGCCCTGCCGCAGATCCAAACCAAGTGCCGGCTCCAGCCACTGCAGCCTACCCAGGTATGTTTGCTGGTGTGCTACCCAACCGGCAAGTCCCCGCAGGATTGCCAAACGCAGGTACTCAGGAAGACATCTGTGCTGCGAACACTGTCTTTCACATGAAGGTTGGAGCTCCCTATGCAGGGCACGAAATGGATTTCGACAGTCAGCGAACACCCTATCAAGTGACCTTTGGCGAGATAGATGGCAGTGGCGCGGTAGTGCGCATGCTTAACTTCTTCATCGTGCATTCTCCAGCCAATACGAACGATGCCATTCAGTTCATGAGGACTATGGCTGGAACTGAGGAAATTTCTTCCGCTCCCGCTATAAACGAAGTCAAAGCGGTGCTGGGGGACTTCAACCTGAATCTGACCGATTATGATCAGACCAGGGATCCTGCTGTGCTGGTGCAAACCGGCGCCTATGAGCCGTTGACTGATCTAGGCTACGACATGGCGCTCACCTCGCCAACTCCGGTTCCGTTTGGCTCTCTTAATCCGGCAACATTTAACGGCTATACCGGTTATCTGGCGACACACCTCAAACCGGTGAGAAGAGCCACCTATCGCTATGCGGGAACAATCGCTGATTACTACCCCTGCTTCGGTATAACCGGGTCCTCCCAGTCCTCGGTCAAGAACTACAGTCTCGACAATATCCTGGCTCGCTATGGCACCGCTGCTAATGGTCCAATGGCCGAAATCAGCATCATGAACGGTACAGTTCCCCAGCCCTATGATGTGGTTCCGGCACCACCGTACAATCCGCCCAAAGGTTTCTACACCTGGCCGATGCAGATGGCAGCGCCAGAATATCAGGCACCACCGCCGCAAATCACGAATACCAATCGAAATGGAAACGATGCTCCACTGCCAGCATTGGATGTGTTTCGCCAGTGGAACAACTACGGCCGCATCTTCACCACCTCCGACCACATGGCGCTGATCGCGACGATTTAGGAGCTCCCCCATGGCTGACCCAACTCCGATCCAAAAGCTGCGCGACGCCTTCGCCAATGCGCCAGACGGCCCAGTGATTCTCAACGACACCTTCTGGATCAACGCCGGGTTGGTGCCACCGGAGAACTTTACGGCTGACATAAAAGCTGCCTTCCGACTTAGCGACGATACCAACGGGTTGGAGATCACCTACAGCCGCGCCTCGGTCAGCGAAGTAACCAGCGGGAGCTTCTCTATCCCGGAGGTCTCCCTGACCTTCCTTAACGCGCCGACCAGTCAGACTTATATCATAGGCAAGGATAACGACAGCGATACACCGATTCTCGGTATCGATGTCGCGCCACAAGAATGGCAGTTGAAGGATTTCTTCACCGCTATGAGTGGCTACCCCTACAGCGTATTGGAGCAGATCGAACAACGGTTTTTCTATACCACGGCGGAACAGCCCTTAGACTTCAATGGGGCATCTATACCCATGGCCACGGGCCAGAACCTGTATGGCAACTTTGTGGTACCCAGCACGGTCAAGCTTATCCTCGACCTGATCCAGGGCCTGCCGAACCCGTCCGATCTAGTGCTATCGGGACCAATCAGGCTTAGTTCGGCTGATCTTAAAAACACCTTCGTTCCAGAAATGGATGTCTCAGCTGGCATTCCTTCGGCAGGCGACCTCAAGCTGTTTTTCATTGATGTGTCACTGCCCCGCATCGGCTTTGTCGTCAAAACAGTGGAAGGCGAGCTGCCGGCAGAAGAAGGGGAAGCTGCCGAAAAGACCTACAACCAGAATCCGCAATATTTTGTCGAAGCCGTCGTCACGCTGCAGTCCGTCGACGAGGGGACAGAGATTCCGGTGCTGCTGCGTAGCCTGATTCCCAAAGCCGCCGAATCACCGTCAGGAACCAGCGCCCGTTACAGTTACGCCTTCTCGATTGCGGCTGCCGACAGTGACAAGCCGATTACACCGAGCGCAGTTATCGCGCTGATGGCTGGCCAGAGCTATTTCCGCTCGGTGCCGCCGGTACTGCAGGAGTATCTTGCCAGCGTACAGATGCAGGGCTTTCAGATTGCCGGACCAGCCAGCCCGACAATGAGAGTGACAAGCCTCGCCGCCCAGCTTGGCTCGGTGCAGGGCAAACCGATTCCGCTGTTTATTGATCCCACATCCGGCGAGCAGTTCGAGATCCAAGCATTCTCGTTCAACTGGCGTATGCAGATGGCGAATGACAAACCCAGTAAGACCTTCGCCAATTTCTCCGCCAGCTTTACGTTATTTCCCGACATTTTCCGCCAGAAGGATGGCTCGCCGGGTGGTGAATTCCGCATTCAGATCGACCAGGATCTTAATTTTAACGGCAACTTCGATGGCAAGGCGTCCATGAATGACGTCCTGATGGGTGTCACCGGTGGCGCCATCGGTATGCCTCAAGGCGTAGAAGTAGAATTTTCCGACATTATTATCGCCGTACAGACCAGTGAAAAAGCCTACCAGTTGGGCTTTACCGTCGATGCCTCGCTGGACGTGCCTTTTATCCAAACACCGGATGGGCAGAAGCTGATCGAAATCAGCAACATGGCCTTTAAACTCGGCGCCAGCACACCAAGCCGCACGGAGAATCAAAAGGGAGCAACTGTCTACACCGGCGCTATCGACGGCCAAGTCCGGGTTGGGCCGCTCTCTGCTGCTATGCGCGTCGACTACGACGGTACTGCACAACCGCCGGTCTGGAGTCTCGACACTGCTCTTTTGGAGCCGGTCTCAATCAGCGATTTGCTGAGGCAATTTTTTGATGCCTACCAACTGCCAGATTTTATCCCCGGTGATCTGACCGTCGAGGCATTTGCAATGAATGCAGAAATCCCAGTGGTCTCTTCCAAGCCCAAAGACAACAAGGCTAGCACTGCGCTTATTCGTCCCGCCAGGCATGTGGCGGGCCGCCACCTGGGCGCTGGCTGGACAAGCCACGTGCGCCCGGTCGGGGCACTGACCAATGCCCAGTATCGTGCAGCGCTTCCCATACTTGCCGAAAAGCAGCAGCAATCGTCTTACAAAATCTCTGGCAAACTTAGCTGGAACTTCCAACTGACCCCAGACTTCCCGGTGGCAACGCTGGCAGACATCGGCTTGCAATATGACGGCAACCGCCAGGCGGGAGCACAGTTTTCCGGCCAGATTATTGGCACCATCACTCTCGACACCATTGGAGCCACAGTCGAGATCGGCTACCGTTTCGGCCCAGCCAAAAATGATGTCCAGAGCCTTGTGATGCCAATGACGCAGACGATGCGTGCCGCCGTCGCGGCCGAACAGTACAGTCAAGTACTGTGGATGGCTTGGAAGGGCTTTCGCGCCGAGTATTCCTTCACGGAAGAGACCATCACCTTTTCGATGAACGGCTGGACTGTTGGCGGTCTGGTGGCAGCGCTGATGGAGATGTTGGGCGACCCCTATTTCACCCTGTCGAGCCCCTGGGATATGCTCAATACGATCTCACTCGATGGGCTATCGATCAGCTTTGATCTGAAGAGTGGCGTCAAGAACCGGATTAGCGCTCATTATAAGCTACCATCATCGATCAACCTGGGCTTCCTTACTGTCCATGGTCTCGTCTTCCGCCAGGTCGACGGCAAGACCACACTGGTGATCGATGGTAAGACGCAGATCCCCGGTCTTGAGAATGAACCGCTGTTTAACAAAGAGAGCGAAGGACAGGACGTCAAGAACATGCCGGATGTTCCCGGGCGCGGCAACAGCTACTTCCATCTTTATATGATGGCACTCGGCCAGCGGGTGGCTATCTATGATCCAGGGGCTTTCGATTCCACCAAAGCCGTGATTGAAGCACTGGCGGATATTCCACCCTCCGACGGCCCTGGAATGCCTTTCGATCCAAGCCAGCAAAAGAGCGGACAGCCCTACTACAATCCCTCTTCCAACTGGTTGGCGGCGCTCCACTTCGGTGTGCTCAAGATTCCGGCCACTAGCATCTATTCGGTTGATATGCAGATCGTCTTTAACGATCCCAATCTTTACGGCCTGCGCATTGCTCTCAACGGGGAAAAGGTCAAGGTCTTAGATGGTCTTGAGATCGACGTTCTCTACAAACGTATCACCGACGATATCGGGCTTTATCAAATTGAGTTCACGCTGCCAGGGGTTCTGCGTAACCTCGATTTTGGCGCCTTTAAGGTCACCCTGCCAGTTATCGGCATCCAGATCTACACCAATGGTGATTTCCTAATCGACTTCGGTTTCCCGAAGAATATGGACTTCAGCCGATCTTTCAGAGTTGAAGCAATCATCTATGGTGTTCCGGTGTTGGGTTCTGCTGGCTTTTATTTCGGCAAGCTGTCCAACGCTACCGCACCGAACCTACCGGTAACGACGAGAGGTACCTTCCACCCGGTCATCGTCTTCGGCTTCGGTGCAGAAATTGGTCTCGGGCGCTCGGTTGAGTACGGCATTCTGAAGGCCGGTTTCTCAATCACTATCTTCGGCATCATTGAGGGCACGCTTGCGGCCTGGCACCCCTATCAACTAACCCAACCCTATCAACTAACCCGCTCCAGCAGCTCAAACGAGGTGCAGGGTGACTATTATTTCAAGCTGACAGGCACCTTCGGATTAATCGGCCGACTCTATGGATCGATCAACTTTGCAATTATCAAGGCTGATTTGGATATCACGGTGAAGGTGTATATCCAGATCACCTACGAAAGCTTCCGTAAGATCCCCTTGATGTTGGCCGCCGAGGTTAACGTCTCGGTCAAAGTTAAAATCGACCTCGGGCTCTTCTCTATCTCTATCAGCCTGTCATTTGCGGCTACGATTCGCGAAGAGCTGACAATTGGCAGTGATAGCCAGGCGCCATGGGACGATCCATCACGCCAACTGCCCGAGGCAGTGTTTATTGGCGTGACTGCAGATGGCGCTTATCAGCGCCAGCGTCGTTTGCCTGTGCCCCGCACGCTATTCGACTACGGCATTTATCACCGAGCTTTCCGCCTCGATGCCACGCAAGGGTTGGCGCGTCTGAAGCGCAAGCAAAGCCTCACCGCGCGCCCGGACACTCTGGAGATCACCCTAGCGACCCAGATGACGGTTCTCGGTGCGGAAAATGCTGGCTACACTCAGCAAGAAGGTGCCCTTGTTGTACTGTTCTCAATGGATGCACCAGAGCAACCCACTGAGGGTACATCCCCAGCGGGAGATGGCGCCGACACCTCCTTTGGTAAGCTCTGTGCCCAACTATTGCCATGGATCCTGCATAGCGTAACGCATGAGACCGGACTGCCACTGCCGAGCACGGCCACCGGCACCCTGTCACGTGCGGCGGTTGAGGGTATCCTGCAAACCCTGTCGGATCCTGACATTGAACCCTTCACCCCTGCACAGATTGAGGCTTTTCTGGCAGAAAACTTCACCGTGAAGATCAACTTGCCCGACGCCAATCTGAGCGAGGAGCGACGAGCGGCACTCAATGCTGGCGCTACGCTGTTCCCGGCGTTGCCATTTTTGCGCCTCAGCGTGCCGGATCCTACCCAGGACACTGGCGAAGTAACGATCGACCTAAGTGCCTATGTTAGCGCTGACACCGACTATCAGATGTTAGTACGTCAGATTTTTGCCGAAACAGCCGCCAATGTTGATAGCGAGACCGATGGCGATGGCACACAAACACTCGACCAGAGCGCTAGCCCTTCAGTGCCGATGGCAGCCACGATACTCACCGACTACATTGTCTTGCTGGCCAGGCAGCTGGTTCAGCGGGCACTCGACGTCTTCGATGATTACCCCTATCCGCTGACTGACAAGACTTCGATCAATACGATTGTGGACTGGGCGAATGGCCTGCTGGCTGATCAACTCAATGCCGCAGACTTGATCGCGTCCAATATGACCTATCCACTGACGGCGGGGCTGACACTTAAGCTGGCGAGTATCCACTATATGGTGCAGTCGGGTGACACGCTGCAAGCCATTGCTGACCGTTATGGCATTGAGCCGGCGAGCCTGATCACTGAGAACCGGAGCCAAAATAACCTGATCGCCTCCAGAATCACTGTCGAGCTCAACGATAAGGTCTATAGCACTCAGCCCGGCGACGACTTCAATGCTATCGCCGCAGGTGTGGGCCTAACGCTCAAGGCGCTTGCTCAGGAGACGCAGCTTTACACCCAAGCAGGACTGCTCGCCGCAGCCGTACAGACTTGTGTTCCCGATGTTGCCTATACGACCAGGGATGAAGATACCATCGCGACGATCCTGGCACGCTACCATGTGCCGAAGGAAAGCTTCTTGACCGCCAGTACCATGGCCAAAGCGAATCTGTTCCGAACCGACACGGATCTAGCCTTCGCCGTACCGCGGCTCTCTGTGCTCCCCGAGGACAGCCTTTGGCCGTCCATCGTCGCCACCGGCTCACTCGGCCAAACCGCCGGCATGGCTGCGCGCTATATGTTGCACGGTATGCGGCTTCCGGTGGCACCAGGACTCACGTTACCAAAAGATTTTCTCTACGGCGCACCCTATTGGGATACTCAAACCGCTTACAGCCTCTATCAGTTGACCGGCCAGCAGGTACCACTGGCGAACCGCAGTGACGACTATACGATCACCCTTAGCCGCCCCGATACGCCAGATTACGATTGGATCAGTATTGGCAGCAGCACGTCAGCAAGTTTCGATAACATTTCCCAAGCCGGTTTGCTAACCCAGGTAGTCGATACCGCCCGCACCAATGGCTACAAGCCACGCGTCGAGGCGCTGATGATAACACCGGAGACAGAACTGGAACCGCGCAGCTATGGTATGGCGACCTATGTACCATGGAAGACCGCCGATAGCGCGGGGCTTGCAGCGGTTTGTGCGCCTCCGGCGGGACAAAGCAAAGTCGCCGACCAAGCCAGTGCGCCCCAGGCAAGCCCGATCCTTTTCGAACTGTCACCAGCGCTACAACAGATCATTGAGGCAAACCAGGCCGCGCTCGCAGCCCAGGGCTTGTCCTTCAGCGAGATGCAGCCTTATCTGCCGCCGCTGATTCCGGAAGTCGGCACCACAGACCCGGCCACGCAGAAGACCGCCTTCCAACCGATTGATGACTACAGTTTCGCGACACGGATCGACTTCCGCATCAAGGCATTAGCACAAACAGCTGATCAGGCACCGCAGCGGCCTGACGCCAATGACATCGTACCGCCGGGGCCGGGGAATAGCGGCTCGCCAGCACAGGACTTCGCGCCTTATGCCTATGAGATTATTGGCCCCAACCCAGGGGAGTCGGTACTGTTGGAGCGATTGCTGACCTCCATGGCAAGCATCGGCGAAGACCTTGTCAGTGGCTTGTTCCTGACCTATGCCGACATCAACAACGGCGTACCGGGGCTAACCAGCCAGGCGCCGTCTGACTTCCTGTCCTACATCGTACAGTCGAACCTTTCGACCGAGACCAATCCACCGGCAGGAGCATTCCGGGCCAATGCCCTGTTGGCCGAAGAACCACCGACGGGGATCGCTATGGCCCCAGCGGAGTTCATCAAGCTGCTGTGGGAACTAAGTACCGTCAATTCAGGTGGTAGTTTCCTGTTCTATCAAAACCTCGTCACCGGCTCTGGCCTGCCAACGGGCTTATTCGATAACGACGGTACAGCGACGCTGACACTGGTGATCACCTTACGCCGTGATGCTGCGTTGCAATCGGCGACAAGGGTCTTCAACGCAGTGAACGCCCTGGTGACCTCGGCGCCGATCGATCCAAAATCCTCGGTGGTGCAGCTAACCGGTACTTCGGCACCAGCCCCCAGCGGCGATGTCTCCGGCCAGACTCCCGCCGAAATTACTGCAGCCTATGGGCTCGACTTGGCGGGTCTGGCCAAGGCCAACCCCGGCGCGACGCTTACCGCTGGCGCCCATATCCCCGTCTCCGGTCTTATTGCCCAATTGACACCACAACAGGCGGCCACTGCCGACCCGCTACAGACGCTTGCCGACTATTACTCTGCTGGCTGCGTTCCAGGCCAAGGCGTGTCCAAGGCCGACATTATGGCTTGGAATCCAGGCGTTTCGGTGGCTCCCCTGTCGATTTTCCGCCTTCCACCTTTCACTTACCAGATTGGTGGTGCCCCAGGCTCGACGCTCACCGACATAGCACGCTATTTCAACACTTCATTGGTCTCATTGATTTACGGCGCGCGCAATACGGCGGGGCTCTTTGGAGATGTGGTTAACATCGACCCTCTAGCCTTAGCGGCCAAACCCAACCTTGGTCTCGGTAATGCTGGCTTCAGTCTACAACGCGAGCGCGGTGCGATACCGCAGCTCCCGGAAAACCCGACAACAGCAGACCTGAAAACCTATACCCAAGACACGTTACTGCAACTTTATCAGTTGCTCAGTGCACAGATCGTCGCTACGCCCTATTTCGATGCCAGTCAGATGGGCGCCTCCTTCGGTCCGAAGGATCCACCGGCCGAACCGAGTTCTACGCCACGCTCGCGGATTCTAAAGCGACAAGTGTTGGCAGAGGATACGCCTTATCACTACAGCCAGACCCTCGGCTTCACCGGTAAGGCATTGACCAATGCCGTACCGGGCGATACCAGCCTGCTTGATCCTTCTGGCAATCCTTACCTTGGTATCGGAACGCCGCTAACGCTGGCGCTAGACTGGCTAGACCTGTTCGGCAATCGGATCCCCAACCCCTTTAACACGGTTGAGCAGGAAACAACCCCGCCTTATGGCACCCTGGGGACAATGCTAACCTGTTCCGATGCGCTGATTCCTATCGATGCCTGGCCCTCGACTACCCGGGCCTATATGTACTCCGGCGATGCTGGAGCGCCCCAGCTTAGCGTCGAACTGGTGTTCGACCCGACACCCTACGAGCCTGATACCCAACTCAGCCGCGCCAGTGACCTGCATATAGTCCGTGCTGGTGACACACTACCGATATGGCAACGCACCGCGCGTAGTGATCTATCCCAACTGACGCGGGTCTACTTCCAACTCATTCAGGACTATACATCGCTCGGGATGATGGGGCTGGACGGCCCAGTGGTCACCATGGCCTTCGAAAACTCGCTGATGGCCGAGAAGACCCAACCGCTGACGACAGCCGAACGTGAACAGATCCTAACCTATCTGAGCACGGCGATTACCTATCTCAGCGCACGGGCGGATGGCCACACGGCAACGCCACCCAACAAAACGACGATTACCCGCAGCATAGACCTCAATGAGCTCGACACCACGGCAGACATCCATCAGCTTGAGCTCGGCCTCAGCTTTACCCGTCAGGCCGAATGGGTGGCACCTAACCTGCGCGCCGTGCGTGGAGGATTGCGAGCGATCTCCAACATTCCCGCCAATGGGCTCATCGAACTGCCGCAGCCAAACCTCCAGGCAAAGGACGAGACGCAAACCTATCCAGTGGCACTGACCGAGTTCGCGCTGCGTTTTGAAAAGACCTTCCAGACTGAGAACTGGCAGATGCGAGTCGGTATCGGTTCACCTGACCCAAGTGCGTCCAGCACTAGCCGCGGCTCGACCGTCTGGGCGGTGCGCATGGCTAAGCCTGATGCAGCAACGCCGGCAGGTATCGGCTACAAGATTGGTAACACGGCAAGCTATTTTGCACCGTTACCTATCGCGTCGAACTTGGTCACCATCGAGGTCGACTTGCGCCCTTACGAAACAGGCACGCCCTATTCGGCTTCCGATTCTGGTACGCTCACTACTTTCACCAGCGTAGATCCAAATGTTTGGCTGGAAGAGGCGTTAACAGCGGTCGATGATGTACTGGCAGCGTCCTTTTCAACCCCGCTCTATCAACTGGACCGACTGCTCGGGTTGACCGACGCCCCCGAAACTACGCAGGATGGCTTGCCCATCGAGCCCGAAAAAACAGGATATCTGTGGCGCCTGCTTGAGCATAAGAAAACCCTCGCGCATGCCATTTCATCAACCGCCACCTCGGTACTTGTTGGCGGTGACGACAGCTTGCAACCGGCTGCAATTGAGAAACTAAAACAGGCTCTTTTGAACCGGCTCAGCAGCGCAAACTCGCTGACGGCAGTGGCGGTTCTACCAGTAACGGGTACTTCATACGCCCCTCCTCTGGGACGCGCCGATGTGCCACCGCGCTTGTTCGGCCAACCCAGTGCAACACTGACAGGAGCCAGCACAGAGCTACCTAACGACAACTTCTCCCTAACCACCGGCAAGATCCCGCTGACCCAGGGTGAAGACACCAGCACTCTGGCCTTTCTTGCCACCTCCCGGTCGGCCGACTCAGAGAGCTATGTAGAGTTGAAACTCGATTACACGCTCACCCACATTGAGTATGACATCCGTGGTGTACAAGGGATCGAGAACTATGAACAGTCGAGCTGGATCTCTCTGCTTACCGGGCCGATCACCACACCCATTAAACCTGCCAAGGGGGATAGCTTCTCCATTCCGGTAGCGTTACGTGCCTTGCCACAACCCGCTACGGTTGAAGCGCAGACCGGCATTCCAAGTATGGCTACACCGCAGAGCCCAGCCGAACTTAAATCCTGGCGCTACGACTTCACGTATCTGCTACAGCAGGCGGCCCAGGATTCAGTCATGGCCGATGTCATCTTTAACCAAGATGCCAGCATCTCCGGCGATGACCTGGTCAGTGCAAGCAAGGATAAGGCACTTTTCGATGCCCTGGCCCAGTTTGTAGCGATTTATCCAGCGGTAGCGCGCGATCTGGAGTCCTACCTGCGACCAATCAGCGGTGAGACGTCTTCCTCGGATCCATCGGTCACTTTAGCCAAGGACGCCATTGCAGCCTTCGAAGCCGTGACGTCGAATGTCGCCACGGCCTACGATGAGTGGGCCAGGGGCAAACTGACCGCCCAGTTCGCCAAGGCCGCACCGCGCGTTGAATACACCTTCGAGATACTGCTGACACCTTCCGACGAAGGCCACGCCCAGGTCGAGATCATTCCGCAGCGTTTTGAGATCAGCCAGGAGAGCAAAGACAATTTCCTCTCCCTGGCCCAAGTACTTATCAACTCGCAGAGCTACGAGCCACACGAAATCCGCAGCACGCCCGAAACAGGCGCCGTGGTGTGGCAGTACAAGCGACGCGAAGGGGCAAGCCAGGACCTGCCCGAATGGCTTGCTTACGAGACCGCCCGCACCAACTCCGAACGTCAGGTCGGCTTCAGCGACCTCGATCTGTTCGCATTGCAAAGCGGGTGGGCTTCCATTCAGGTTATGCGTAACCGGCATCTGTCACCAGACCTTGGTGTAAAAACCACGCCAGCGTTTGAATTCACCACGGCACCAGCGAAATTCGCCAACCCTCTGGTACCGCTGATCAGTATTCCGAACTACACCCTGGACGGGGATACTCCGCGCACAGTGACCCAATGGCTTGAGCCTTTTTTCAATCAACTGCTCGCGCCGCTACCCCAAGTACCTATTCAGGAGCCGTTACTGGTACGGATTGAGACCACCTACCGCTACAATCTGGTTGGCGAACAACATATCCCAGACACGGTCTTGCCGCTGTCGCTTTTGGCGCCAACCTCGACCGAAGGAAAGACCGACCCGAGTTTCATCGCTACGGTCGGAGACTATGCTCAAAGCTGGTTCAACGACACAAAGCCACTAGTCAACGCAAGCGCTGGTTTCAGCTTCGATATTACCGTTTTCTCAGCGGCCAGCAGCGCTAGCCTGCCATTGTTGAGAATTTCTAACCTATCGCTGGCAGCAAGCCTCGTGAAACCCGACAAATGATTAACGGCACACAGATAAAAGTTGGCTAGCCCTTCCGCAAGCAGGAGAGCTACTGCCGAGGCTGGTTAGCAACCCAAATCAGCCCGTTCTCTCTAACGGTGACTCCATCCTGCGTACACTGGAAACGAAATCGCTAAAGCGCTCGCCTTGAATCAATACATGGTCGCTCAGTGCTTGCTGAGCCGCCACAGAGTCACCCCGCTCAATAGCCTCGACGATGGTTTGGTGCTCGCTGAGGGAATTATTGACCCGCTGGCGCACTTGGAGCTGCAAGCGCCGGTAAGGCTTTAAACGTTGTTTAAGTTGGCGCGCTTCGCTGGCCAAAAAAGTGTTGTGGCTAGCGGTGTAGATACAGTCGTGAAAGCCTTCGTTTTCGTAGTAATACTCGTCGCTGTCGCCGGCTAGGGCCGCTGCTTCGCAGCGCTGATGCGCTTCGCGTAACGCGGCCAGCTCTGGTTCGGTAATCCGGCGTGCCGCCAGGCGGCCGCACATGCCTTCAAGCTCCGCCATCACCTCGAACATCTCGATCAGTTGATCAATCCCCACTTTCGCAACGAAGGTGCCCTTCTTCGGGGAAACGGTGACCAAGCCGCTGGCGACCAACTGTTGAAAGGCTTCGCGCACAGGCGTTCGCGAAACCTGAAACTCGCGCCCCAAGGCCTCTGGATCCAGGCGCTCTCCCGGTAAACGGCGGCCATTGATGATGTCATCCTCAAGAGAATCTCTTAATCGTTGAGCATTGGATCGCTTGGTGCCGGTCATCTTTTACCTCCTTGGATCGCGGCTCTTCTTAGCCGTTTTAATGCTGTCATACAGTTGACATTAGCATACATAGCGCCTATTGATATATATATCAGCTCGACTGATAGATACATATAGCCCATCCAAACACACAACAACAACTGTTGGAGACGCCTCATGCAACGCTATTTGATCTCAACTGCTGCCGCTCTCGGTCTCGCCATTGCCGCTTCCCACGCCTCAGCCGATACCGTGCTACGCGCGTCGCATCAATTCCCCGGGGGGCAGGGAGACGTTCGCGACGAAATGGTGCAAATGATGGCCCGCAAAGTAGCCGATGCGGATGTAGGGCTGACCATAGAAGTTTATCCGGGCCAATCGCTGTTCAAAGCGCGTGAACAGTGGGGCGCTATCGCTCGTGGTCGCCTCGATATCACCTCTCTACCGCTGGACTACGCTAGTGGTCGGCATCCGGAATTTTCGGCTACGTTGATGCCGGGCTTAGTGCGTAATCAGGCACATGCCCAACGCCTGAATGACTCTGAATATATGGACATGATTAAAGAAGTCATTCGCGAAGGCGGCGCTCGAGTACTTGCAGATGCCTGGTTATCCGGTGGCTTTGCATCTAGCGAACAGTGCGTTACCTCCCCGGATACCGTCGAGGGCCAAAATTTCCGTGCTGCCGGACCTGCATTTGAACAAATGCTTGAGGCCGCTGGCGCCTCCATTGCCTCCATGCCCTCTTCCGAGGTGTATACCGCCATGCAAACAGGTGTGCTGGATGCCGCCAATACCTCGTCGATGTCGTTTATCTCTTTCCGGCTTTATGAACAGGTTGAATGCTTGACCGAGCCGGGTGACTTCGCGCTCTGGTACATGTACGAACCCATTCTTATTTCTGAGCAGGTATGGCAAGAGCTTAACGAGGAACAGCAAGCAGCGCTGATAGAAGCCGGTGAAGCCGCAGAAGCCTTCTTTGCTGAAGAGGCCGCCGCCATTGATCAGGAAATGGTCGATCTTTACGAGGAGAACGGCGTTGAGGTGGTCAGCATGAGCGAAGACGACTACAACGCCTGGCTCGATATCGCCAAGGAAACCTCCTACAAAAACTTTGCCGACAATGTTCCCAATGGCCAGGCCATTATCGATGCAGCGCTGGCCGTCGAGTAAGCAACCCATAAACGCCTAACGGCTCGGCTGCCCTTCGGGGTGGCCGTTTTCAACTGATGCTTGCTTAGCTTGGCGAAATAACCAGCTTGACGAGGGAAATATGGCACCTGCAACGACTCACAATGCCCTGGCGCGTGGGGGCATCATCGGCGGCTACATTCGCGTCATGGATAAGCTTTCGCGGCTTTCCGCCTATTTAGCCTGCGCCATGTTTATCGCTGGCGTATTAGTGATTTGCCAGATGGTATTTATTCGTTACTTGCTTGGAATGAGCACCAGTTGGCAGACCGAATTCACCATCTTTTCAGTAACGGCAGCGATGTTGATGGGTAGCCCTTATGTACTGATGACCGGCGGGCACGTGGCTATCACTATTGTGCCCGATGCGCTGGGTGGTATTACCCGCACCATCATGCGTTTGATCGCTTCGCTGTTTGGATTAGGTTTCTGTGCCGCCCTGGCGTATGCCAGCTGGGTCTATGTTTTTGAGGCACTTCACGGTGAGTGGACGACGGGTTCCGTCTGGAATCCACCGCTGTGGCCCGCCCTGCTGCCCATGGCCGTCGGCGCCACCCTGCTGTCGCTGCAATATGTAGCTGAAATTCTGCGTGGGGAGAGCTAAGCATGGATCCCATTACCTTAGGCATTATTGTCGCCATCGCGCTGATTGCGCTGATGGCCATTGGCACCCCTATCGCTTTCGCCCTGGGCGGTGTATCACTGCTGGCGCTGATCTACGACCGTGGTCTTGCTGAGCTCACCTACTTCGGGGAAACCTTTTTTGACCGCATCGCCGAGTTTGGTTTTGTCGCCATTCCGATGTTTATTCTGATGGGCGCCGCGGTGGCCTCCTCCCCCACCGGGCGCGATCTGTATCGCTCGCTGGATCTATGGATGGGCAAGCTGCCCGGCGGCTTGGCGGTTTCCAATATCGGCGCCTGCTCTATCTTTGCTGCGCTCTCGGGATCGTCACCAGCCACCTGTGCGGCAATTGGTAAAATGGGCATTCCCGAAATGCGCATGCGCGGCTACCCGGATGGCGTGGCGGCGGGCTGTATTGCCGCGGGTGGCACCCTGGGCATCCTGATTCCGCCGTCGGTCACCATGATTATCTACGGCATCTCCACCGAAACCTCTATTGGTCGACTGTTTATTGCCGGGGTGGTGCCAGGCTTTATGCTTGCAGGCCTGTTTATGATCTGGACGATGATCGCCTGTAAGATGGCCGGTGGCTATAACAACCCGATGGCGGAGTCCGTCGAACGGCTAAAGCAGAACGTTAAGCAGAATGTTGATACCAACCTGAAAGCGCTAGTGCGTGTTCTGCCTTTCCTGGGCGTGGTCGCGGGTATCCTGTTTGCCTTGTACGGCGGGGTGGCAACACCGTCAGAGGCGGCGGGAGTGGGTGCATTTCTGTGTTTGGCGCTGGCTATTTTGATCTACCGCATGTGGCAGTTGGGCCCAATAAAACTGATTATGCGCGACTCGCTGCGCGAAAGCGTGATGATCATGCTGGTGATCGCCACCGCCGAAGTGTTCGCCTATGCGCTCTCCTCGATGTTTATCACCCAAACCGTCGCCGCCGCGATTGCTGATCTGGAGATCAACCGCTGGGCGCTGATGGGGGTGATTAACCTCTTCCTGCTGGTGGCCGGTTTCTTCCTACCCCCCGTGGCCGTGATCGTGATGACCGCGCCCATTCTGTTACCTATCATCCTGGCGGCTAATTTCGACCCCTACTGGTTTGCGGTGATTTTGACCATCAACCTGGAGATCGGTCTGATCACACCGCCAGTGGGTCTCAATTTGTTCATTATTAAAGGTATCGCACCGGATATTTCGCTGCGCGACATTCTGATGGGAAGCTTGCCCTACGCGCTATGTATGGTGCTGGGTATCTTGCTGCTGTGTCTCTTCCCAGGCATCGCGCTTTGGCTACCTAACTTGATCATGGGTTAAGGAGTTCGACCATGAACATGCTGTTTTTGCAGGAGCTGTTCAACAACATCACCCAGCGTGATGCGCTGTTGCGGCGGCGCCATCCCGAGACTTTAACGCCCGACCATGGGCAGTTGGTTAACGCCTGCCACAAGCTGTTGGAAAGCGATGGCGAAGCCTCCAGCATCGCGCTGGCAAGCCGCGCCTTGGCGATTTATCAGCGCCTTTCGGCAGCTGAAAAAAGCAGCTTTTTTGCCCGTCTAACGGCTGACTTTGCGGCCGAGCCCGGCCCCATTGACGCGGCCTATCTGGCGTATCAAGAGGTGCGCGACAACCAATCGCTACAGCGCCTGTTTGAAGCCTGCGAGCCCCGGCGCCAAGAGCTTTTTCGGCGTTTAAACCTGGCCAGCGACGGCACCTATGAGCTGGTTAAAATGCGTGAAGACCTGCTGGGGCTACTACGCGAACAGCCGGAATTAGCGCCCATCGACGACGATTTCGCCCATCTGTTCGGCTCCTGGTTCAACCGCGGTTTTTTGATGCTCAAGCGCATTGACTGGAACACTCCCGCTTCGATTCTAGAGAAGATCATCCGCTACGAAGCGGTACACGAAATACAGGATTGGGATGATCTGCGCCGGCGCCTGGATGCCCGCGATCGCCGCTGTTTCGCCTTCTTCCACCCCGCCATTGGCGACGAGCCGCTGATCTTTGTGGAAGTGGCCCTCCACAAGGGCTTGCCAAGCCGTATACAGCCCATCTTGTCGGGGGAAAGTTCTGGAGAGGGTTCTGGAGAGAGTCGTCATACTAAAAAAGCCATCGATGAGCCCGAGGATGCCGATACTGCGGCATTCTTTGGTATCAGCAACTGCCAGACCGGCCTGCGCGGCATCTCCTTCGGTAATTTTTTGATCAAGCAGGTGGTGCAAGAGCTCTCCCAGGAGCTGCCGCAGCTTAAATACTTCGTCACCCTCTCGCCGGTGCCTGGCTTCGCCCAGTGGCTGCAGGAGCAGCGTGAGGATGAGCAGCTTCCCTCGTCGCTGCGTAAATCACTCAAAGGGCTTGAAACCCCAGGATGGCATCAGGACAAAGCGTTTGAAGAGCAGCTTAAAGCCGCGATTCGCCCACTGGCCGCCCGTTACTTGGTCGAAGAGAAGAACCGCCACGGCCTGCCGCTCAACCCGGTGGCCCGCTTTCACCTCGGCAACGGCGCTGAACTCCACCGTATTAATTGGTTGGGCGATATCTCCGAGAAGGGCTTTAAACAAGCCGCAGGACTGATGGTTAACTATCTGTATGTGCTGGACGATATCGAGCGCAATCACGAAAACTATACCGCCAAGGCGACCGTTGCTTGCTCGAATGAGGTGCGCGACCTCGCCAAACGCGCTCGCAAGCTGGCCAAAGGAGAGACCACCAAATGAGCCACAACCTATTTGAAACCTTTGCTGCCAAAATGCGCGAGCGCGCAGAGGCCGATTTTATTACTACCCGCGATGGCCGCCGCTATCGCTACGCCGATGCGCTGACCATCAGTGCGCAGCTTGCCGGCGCACTAACCGAGCTAGGCGTTAAGCAAGGCGACCGCGTTGCCGTGCAGGTGGATAAAAGTCCTGAGGCGATACTGCTTTACCTGGCCTGCCTGCGCATCGGCGGCGTCTATTTGCCCCTCAATACGGGCTATACCGGCGATGAGATTCGCTACTTTTTAAATGACGCCGAGCCCGCGCTGTTCGTTTGTCGCCCCAAGATAGAAGAGCAAGCACTGTCGCTTGCTGCTGAAACCGGCTGTCCGGCGGTGGTCACCCTGGGCGGCGCCGCCGATGGTAGCCTGATGGAAACCGCCCAAGCGGCAGTACCAAGAGAAGACATCGTGGCACTTGGCGAACGCGACCTGGCCGCGATTCTCTATACCTCAGGCACCACTGGGCGCTCCAAAGGCGCCATGCTAACGCACAAAAACCTCGCCTCTAACGCCAAGACCCTGGCCAAAGCGTGGCACTTCAGCGCTGATGACCGGCTGATTCATGCGCTGCCGATCTTCCACACCCACGGCTTATTCGTCGCCTGCAACGTCACTTTGATGGCGGGCGCCAGCATGCTCTTCCTGCCTAAGTTCGATGCCGATGTCATTTTTGAAGAGTTGCCCCGTGGCACTGTGATGATGGGCGTTCCTACCTTCTATACGCGCTTGGTTCAGGACGAACGACTGACCCCAGAAGCTACCGCCAACATGCGGCTGTTCGTTTCCGGCTCCGCTCCGCTCACCGCCGAGACCCACGAGGCATTTGAAGCCAAAACGGGGCATGCGATTCTTGAGCGCTACGGCATGACTGAAACCAATATGAACCTCTCCAACCCCTATGACGGTGCCCGCCGAGCAGGCACTGTGGGCATGCCACTACCCGGTGTGGAGATGCGCATTACCAACCGAGAAACTGGCGCGGAGGTGCCGTTTGGTGAGATTGGCATGCTGCAGATTCGCGGCCCGAATGTCTTTATCGGCTACTGGCGAATGCCCGAAAAGACCCGCGAAGAGCTGTTAGACGACGGCTTTTTTATTACCGGCGATCTCGCCATGGTCGACGAGCAGGGCTATGTGCATATTGTTGGCCGTGACAAGGATCTGGTGATTTCCGGCGGCTACAACGTTTACCCCAAAGAGGTGGAGCAGGTGATCGACGAGCTTGATCAAGTCGCCGAATCCGCAGTGATCGGTCTACCGCACCCTGACTTTGGCGAGGGCGTTACCGCAGTGGTGGTTCGCCAGCAAGGCGCTGATCTTGGAGAAAACCAGCTTGAAGAGGAGAAAGTAATCACCCATTTAGATGGTCGGCTAGCTAAGTATAAGCAGCCCAAGCGGGTCTTCTTTGTCGATGAACTGCCGCGCAATACGATGGGCAAAGTACAGAAAAATGAACTGCGCAAACGGTTCAACGACACCTACCAAACGCCTTAGTCGCCATTCCTAAGCGTTACCCACCCCTAAATGTTTGCCCCAACTCTTTCACCTGACACGATAAGGGAAAGAGGCGGGGCGTTTTTTTGCGAAAAGGAACCATTTGCTCTACTAAATGTTAAGGTAAGGTCACTTAACGAACGATGGAGCAGATCGCCTTGACTACGCCTACCGTTACCAACGGCATCACCGCCAGCGAGCTATATAAATTAGTCCGCCAGCCGGCATCCAACAACGCTACAGAGGCCCCCCTTGAGTGGCCCGAGGGCACGATCAGCCTGGATGAGACGAATCAGACCCTGATCTGGGAGCTTAACGACTACGGCAACTTGCCGATTACCCTCTCGCGCAGCGAAAATGAGTGGGTCGCCATGGCGCCCATTGTGGCCGTTGATAGCGTCAACAATACCGCTGAACTCAACGAAGTGCTGTTGCGCCAGGGCATTTCGTTACCGCTGGCTTCCGTGGGCATTGTCGAAATCGACGGTCACGACTTTTATGTGGCTTACGGACAGCTGTTTGGCGACTCAAAGCTTGAATCGATTTGTGCCGAGCTACACGCCACGGCCAGCGCGGCCATGGACGTCGCCGAACTGATTCAAACGCACTTTGCCTAAGCCTAACAGGGGTTATCGAAAACAGAGTTAATCGGTCATCGCCACTGACATGCACACTGAAACAGTGGCGCTTTATTTAAAGATATTCTTAAAGAAGAGACACTTATATGTTAAGCAAAATTATGACTGCCCTGCGTGGCAAAGCGAATGAAACCGGTCAAGCCGTGGTGGATTCCCAAGCACTGCGCATTTTAGACCAGGAAATCCGCGACTCGGAAAATCACCTGAGCCAATCTAAAACCGAACTCACCCGCCTGATGGGCCAGCGCCAGCTAAACAGCAATAAAGCTGACGCCCTGGAAAGCAAAATCGCCGAACTGGAAAAAAGCGCTGAGGCCGCGCTGGATAAAGGTGAAGAAGCGCTAGCCGTGGAAGTGGCTGAACGCATGGTGGCGCTGCAGGATGACCTGGAAGCGGAGCGCGCTATTGTCAGCGAGTACGACGCCAGCATCGAAAAACTACGCGGCGCGATTCGCGGCACCGACAATCAGCTTCGCCAACTCAAGCAGCAGGTGAGCGTCGTTAAGGCGACTGAGTCAGCACAAAAAGCCCAATCTGCCGTCGCGGCTCGCCACTCAGGCCAGAACAGCGCCATGAGCAGCGCCATGGAGTCACTGGAGCGCATCAAAGAGCGCCAGCAGCTTAATTCAGCGCAAATGCAAGCCGCTGACGACATGGCCGCAGAAGAGAGCGGCAGCTCGCTTGAAGCACGCCTGAAAGCAGCCGGGGTGGGTGGCCAGAATCGCAAAGCAGACGACGTGTTAGCGCGCCTGAAAGCGAAGAAAAACGCCGCACAGGAATAAGCGTTAAGAGCAAATCAGCGTTTAAATTTATTAGGGAGCCAGGCCATGTTTAACACCCTCAAGGCACTTTTTCGCGCTACTACGGAGAAGCCACCCGAGCCTAACGAAGGCCGCCCGGTGGCCGCTGGCCTGCCTATGAGTATCAGCCAGGAAGACCTTGAGGGCCTACGCCTGGATGGGCGCGTCAATATTAAGCTGATCGGCCTGCGCGCCCACCCCGATGCACTGTTTCGCTGGAACGACGATGCCTACCATCATATAGCTGCCGTGGGGCACGTCGATATTGGCCAAGGAGCGTACCTGGTGCGCTTCTATCTGGATAACGACACCTGGCTGCAGGCCAATATTGAGAACGGTCAGGTGCTTGAATATAAGCTGTTCGACTTTTACCGTGTTGCCCATCTCTCGGATGTCGAATTTGATCATTTGATAAACGGTGAAGATAAACAGCCCGACAGCATCGGCGCCCAAACCATCGCGCTCACCTCAACCACTGAGGAGGCGCGCAGTTGCACCTATCAGCGAGTGTGGGGGAATGGTGACAGCCTGTGGTCGCCGCCGGTGGTTTTCGAAGAGCAGGTAATGACCACCGAGAGCGTGTCGGCGCGCCATGTGACCCACCATGCCATGCTCTATGAGCGTACCATCGAAGGCGCTGAGCGTATGGAGTACTTACTGCTGAGCGCAGAAAGCGATGGCGAAGGCAGCTTTATGGCGGTGCACAACGTGGGGGTAGATGTGGCCTCCGTCGATATCGACGCTGTTTGACCCGCAAGTCTATTTTTAAGCTACTGAAAAGGAAGCAACCACCATGGTGAATTACCTCTACGGCCTGCCATCATTTATCGCCTATCTAGTCACGGCGATTATCCTGCTCGCCGCCTTTATGTACTGCTACAGCCGGATTACCCCGCACCACGAGTGGACGCTGATTCGCGAAGGTAATGCGGCCGCTGCTTCTGCCTATGGCGGCTCCATTTTAGGCTTCACCATTCCGCTGTACAGTGCGATGGCAAACTCCATTAGCTTCATCGATTTTGTGCTCTGGGGCATTGTCGCCTTTATCGTTCAACTGGCCACCTTCTTTGGCGTTAAGTTGTTTCTGCGCAAGCAGGGTGAAAGCCTGTCCCAGCACATTACCGAAGGCCACCAGGCCTACGGCATTTTGATGGCCAGCGTGGCCGTGGCAGTCGGCTTACTCAACGCCGCTTCGATGACTTGGTAACGACGACGTGGTAAAGGAGAGCCTGCATGTCAAAACACGATAGTACCCCTCATTTGCCGCGCCGCAAGCGCAGCGGGCGCTTGTCACTGGCGATGATGGGCGCCAGCGCCTTTGGTCTTACCGCCTGTGGTCAACCGCCCCAGGAAGAGCAAATCACCGATATAGAATTCGACCAGCCGCGCAGCTTTCAAAGCGTTGAAGATTGCGTTGCGGAGAATGTCTATACCCGTAGCGCCTGCGAAGATGCTTACGAAGCCTCATTAAAAGAGGTGCCGCGCTATAGCACCCTGGAGGAGTGCGAAGCGGAGAATGGTGAAGGCGCTTGTACCGCGCCGACCGAAGAGCAGTCTCAAGCGGCTACGGGTAGCACCGGCGGCAGCTGGTTCATGCCTGCCATGATGGGTTATATGGTCGGCAGCATGATGTCCAACACCAATCGTGGACGCTCCTTCGAGCGGGTGTATCAGGAGCCGGTGTACCGCAATCGCCAGAACCAGGGCAACTGGAACACGGCCTCTAGCCAGGCGACTCAGCGCGTCACTCAGCGTAACGATGCCATGCGTAGCTCAGTGGCTCAGAACCGCCAAGCCGCGTCTCAGCGCCGAGGCTTTGGCTCACGCTCTTCTGCCCGCGGCGGCTGGGGCTCATAACCCCCAGGCAAACATTACTATGCTGCGAATCGATATCCCTGAAAGGAAAGAGTGGAAAGCCCTGGCCCACGAGCTGGGCTTTCATTTTCATACCATCGACGGGGAGCCTTACTGGAAAGAGGATGCCTACTACCAGTTCAGCCTAGAGCAGGTAGAGCGAGATATCGAAGCGCCTACCGAGGAAGTGCATGAGATGTGCATGGAGCTGGTGGACAAGGTTTGCCACTCCAATGCGCTTATGCAGCGTCTGGCGTTGCCTGAACACATGTGGGACAGCATCCATAATTCCTGGAAGTCGGGCCAACCGCACCTCTACGGACGAATGGATTTTGCCTATTCAGGCGATGGCCCGGCGAAACTGCTGGAGCTCAACTACGACACCCCTACCTCGCTCTACGAAGCGGGCTTTTTTCAGTGGGTGTGGCTTGAGCAAGCCATCCAGCAAGGCATCCTGCCGCGCCATGCGGATCAGTACAACTCTATTCAAGAGCGCCTGATCAATGCCATGGCGCACCTTGGCGATCGCATTGAAGCGCGTACACTCTATTTCTCCTGCATCAAAGATAATGCTGAAGAGCGCGCCACCGTGCACTACCTGCAGGATGTGGCGGTGCAGGCGGGGCTCAAGGCGCCTTTTATCTACACCGAGGATATTGGCCTACAAACCGGGGCAGAGCACTTTGTTGACCTTGATGACCAGCCTATCCACGCCCTGTTCAAACTCTACCCCTGGGAAGAGATGGCCGACGATGCGTTTGGCGAATATATCCCACAGCTAAACACCCACTGGTTTGAGCCGCCCTGGAAAGCCATTCTCTCCAACAAGGGGATTCTGCCCCTTTTATGGGAACACTTTAAAGGCCACCCCAATCTACTACCGGCGTTTTTTGAGGATGCCAATAGCCCACCACTGCCTGCGGGCTGGGTGCGTAAACCGTTCTTCTCCCGGGAAGGCAGCAATGTGGAGCTAATCACTCCAACTGGCCAGCGGGAGGCCGTGGACGGCCCCTATACCGACAGCCCATGGATTCGGCAGGCTTACCACCCGATGCCGCGCTTTGGTAATAACCACGCCTTAATTGGCAGTTGGGTAGTGGGCGACCGCGCCTGCGGCATGGGCATTCGTGAAGACGTTGGTCGCATCACCAAAGACTCCTCCTGCTTTGTGCCCCACGCGATCGTGTAAGCGCAAGTACCAAAATACACTTATTACAGGCTAGCCAGTCCTCACAAAAAAAGCTGAAATCGTTGCCACTACCCTAAGTAGAGTGGTAAGTATCACTCTACTTCTAACCCTGAGCGCTATTGAGCAGCGTCGTTAGGGCCACCGTCTACTTTGGAGCAACGGCGAACATGATGGCGCGCTGGAAATCCCTACCTTTACGGCTTCGTCTATTTCTCTCTTTTGGGACAGTCTTAGCATTCGCGATGCTTTTGGCGCTCTATCTTCAAGCGCGTTCACACAGCCAAGCGCGGCTGGATAACCTGCTTAATCAAGAGCTACCGGCACAGGTCAAAGGGCTGGCAGCGCATATAAACCTCAGCCTTAGCCAGGATCTTGCCATTTCCGAAAGCTTGGCCAATAGCTACTTTATTGAGCAGTGGGTTCGCGAAGGCCTACCGGAAGAGCGACAAAACGACATTGCGGCGTATCTAGCGCGTCTTATGGAGCAGTTAGACACCGAGCTGCTGTTTATCGCCGCTCAACACCAGGGTCGGGGCTACTATTTCCAGCTGCGCAACGGTGAATTTCTGCAGCGCATTATCCAGCCCCCCGGCAGCGAAGATGACTGGTACTACCACTTTACTGACAGCGACAACGCTTACGAGCTAAATTTAGATAGCGACACCTTCTCACCCGACGATGCCTTTGTGTACGTCAATTATCGCAGCACGGTAAATGCCGCCAACGGTCGACCGCTGGTCGTGGCCGGTGCGGGGCTTGATCTCTCCCAAATGGCCAGTTTGATTGATGACTTTCGCTTAGGCGGTAGCGGACACGCTTCGCTGCTCAGCGCCGAGGGTGAGCTGCTTGTTCGCAGCGGCGAAGCCAATCGTAGTGATGAATCAGCTCCTACTGTCGCAACAGCCACCGAGGCCTTACCAGAGCAAGCGTCGCAGCGTTTGCTGCAAAACGAGCAGCTACAGGTGCATGAAGCGACCCGTGACGGTCAAGAAGTGTTGGTCAGCACGATCTGGCTCCCCGAGCTGCAGCGCTACCTAATGGTGGAAGTCGATAAAAAGGCGTACCTGGCGTCCACCCACGAGCGCTTCCTGGAGTCCAGCGGTATAGGGCTGCTCATTCTGCTCGTTGGGCTGCTGGTACTCTACCCGCTGACTGGCAGCCTCATCCGCCCGCTGATTGATTTCCAGCGCCAGTTGAAAGACATCACCTACAGCCTGGATCTTTCGCGGCGGGTCAGCACCGATGACAAAGCCGAACTTGGCGACTTAGCCAACCAAACCAACGAGCTCCTTGAGCGCCTCTCCCGCGCTATTGCGGCAGTGGCCAAAAACGCTCAGGCACTAACGCAAGTCGCTGACCGGCTGGCGAAAACCGCCGGGCTTTCCGGTGTGCACGGTAGCGATATCGATCATGAAGCAAGCCAAACCATGGCCGCAGCGGTCGAGGAAATGGCCTCTTCGGTAGCGGAAATAACTTCCACCATGGAAGAACTCTCTACCTCATCAACCCAAATTGCCGATCACTCTCAGTCGGTGGTCGACGTTGCCAATCAGACGCTGGAGCGCAGCCGGAAAGGCAGTTCGGCCATGCAGCTGCTACAGTCAAAAATGCAGGATATCCGTAGCGACAGCGAACAGAGCCTGACAGAGATCATGACACTGGGGGCGAAATCCAAACAGATCAACAAGGTTATGGAGCTGATCAACACCCTGGCCGCTCAGACCAAGCTGATCGCTTTTAATGCCGCCTTGGAAGCTTCAAGCGCAGGGGAATCGGGCCGCCGCTTTTCGGTTGTCGCCAGTGAGATACGCCGCTTGGCTGACAGCGTGACCGACTCAACCCAAGAGATTGAAGCGCATACCGATGATATTCAGACGGCGATTAATCGCTTGGTGGTGGCCTCTGAAAAAGGTGCCTCCTCAATCGAGCAGGGCGTTGAGGCAAGCATGAGTACCGCCCAGGATCTGGAGGCGCTGCTCAAGGCAGCGAGTCAAACCAGCAGCGCGGCCCAGCAGATATCGCTCTCCACACAGCAGCAAAAAACCGCCAGCAGCCAGGTGGTGATGGCCCTACGCGATATCGATACGGCCAGTTCTCGCAACGCACACTCAGTGCGCAGTATTACCGATATTAGCCAGGACATGATCCATATGTCGGCTGAGCTTAACGCGCTGGTGCAGGAGTTCACCCTAACAAATAAAAATCGCTGATAAGGATACCGGATGAGTGTAATTCGGGTAGTCATTGCCGACGACAGCCAAGTAGCCCGCGACGTGCTACGCGATATCCTCAGCCGGGACGATGATATTGAGATCGTGGGGGAAGCCGCGAATGGCCGCGAAGCGGTGGAGCTGGCCAAGCGCCTTGCGCCGCATCTGATCACCATGGATCTCAACATGCCGGTGATGGACGGCTTGACCGCGATCGAAGAGATCATGTACAGCAAAGGGGTGCCCATTCTGGTAGTTAGTGACCGCTCCGATGCGCAAACCGCCTATCAAGCCCTTGAGGTAGGCGCGTTGGAGGTCATGCCTAAACCCACTCTGGAAGGAGCCGATGCCGAACGCTTGCTGGAGCGTGTACGCCTGCTTTCCGGTGTGGCGGTCATCACTCGTCTACGTCGACGCGGCTTAGCACCCACCCCCTCTCCTCCAATAGCGACATTTGCTGTAACGCCACGGGGGGTGCCGCGTAACTTCCAGCACGTGGTCGCGATCGCCTGCTCAACCGGTGGCCCGCAAGCTTTAGTGCGGGTGCTGCGGAGGCTACCCAGCGGGTTTCCAGCCCCCATTGTGATCGCCCAGCACATCAGTCATGGATTTATTGATGGCATGGCGCAATGGCTGGCATCCCTTTGCACTATGCCGGTTAGCGTGGGCCAAGAGGGCGAACGGCTACGCCCTGGACATATTTACCTATCACCTTCCGAGCGTGATTTATGCGTATCCTCCCGCCACCGCTTCCAGCTTCAACCCAGTCCTGAATGCTCCCTGTACCACCCCTGTTGCGATGTGCTGCTGCACAGTGTCGCGGAGGTCTACGGCAGCGATGCGATTGGTATTATTTTGACCGGCATGGGCCGCGATGGAGTAAATGGCATGCGGGCGATACATCGCGCAGGCGGAACCACCTTCGCGCAAGATGAAGCCAGCTCGGTGATTTATGGCATGAATCAAGAAGCCGTCAAAGCAGGCGTCATACAGTATGAATTACCGCTCGACAGCCTTCCGGATCGGCTGCTACGCGATGTCCATGGCTGCATGGATAGCCGACCGGAGCCTCTGGCATGAGTGCGTTTGCTCCCTTCAAAGCTCTGGTGCATCAACGCTGCGGTTTACACCTAGATGGCTTGGCCGAAGCCCGGCTATTCCGAGCAGTAGCCAGCTTACAGGCCTCCACGGGGCTAACCGACATCACTCAGCTCCTCACGCAATTAAGCTGTGACACGGCGCTATTCGATCAATTTGTCAGCCAGTTAACGGTCAACGAAACCTATTTTTTTCGCGAACCTGACGCCCTGGACTGGCTGGTCAACACCTATTTACCGCAACGCCTAACGACAGAGCAGCCGCCGCTCTCTATCTTCAGCGCGGGCTGCTCTTCCGGTGAGGAGCCCTATAGCGTAGCGATGATGCTGTTTGAGCGCTTTGGCGAGCGGGCCAAAGCGCTGTTTACTCTTACCGGCGGCGACCTGGATCACCAAGTTCTCGCCAAGGCACGCCAGGCAGTTTATGGCGGCATGGCGTTTCGCGCCCTCTCCCCCGCCTTCAAAAAGCGTTACTTCAGCCCCCACAAGGGGCGCTACAAGCTTCACGAACCGCTGCGCCAATGGGTAACCTTTCGGCCGTTTAACCTGTTAAACGCCAACGAAGACAGCCCCGTCGGCCCCTTTGATGTAATTCTGTTTCGCAATGTCTCGATCTACTTTGACCAGCAGACGCGGCGCCATATCCATCAGCAACTTAGCCAGTTGCTGGCCCCCAATGGCATTTTACTCTGCGGCGTCACCGAAACCCTGGGTAACGATCTCGGCGTGTTTGAATTGACCGAAGCTCAGGGCGTATTTTACTTTCGCCATGCAGAGCAACCCGCGATAGTGCCAGAGACGCCCCTTCAGCCCTCATTACTTGCGATGGACAACATGGCTGAAGACAGTATTACTGAAGACAGTCTTAGCGTTGCTGAGAGCGCAAATAAACAGCTAGCGTTAGACAACTGCACTGATGTGACACCCCAGGCGCCACGTCAGCATGCAACGGAAAAAGAGCCAACGGACAGCATTAGCCACCAACTGCACACCGCCCATCGGTTGCTTAACCAAAATGCGTTTGACGACGCCGCTACGCTGCTTGAGGTGCTGCTTAAGCAACAGCCGTGGTCGATCGATGCGCTGGTGCTGGCCGGGTTGGTCGCCCGCTGGCAGCAGCGGCCCCAGCTCGCCTACGAGCATTTTAAGCGGGCCATTTACGTCGCCCCGGAGTGTTGGCCGGCCCATTTCTACTTAGCTGAACTTTATCGCCAAGGCGAACTGGCCGACAAGCCATTACAGCGCAAGCAGCGCTATGCTGCGGTGGTTCGTTTGCTGACCACTGCGCCCACCTCTGATGGAGGGCTAGACACCATCACCCCACCACTACCGCCAGGCGATGCGCGCTTTCTAGCCGAACGTTATTTAGACGCGGTGAACCTAACACTGGCATCAACCAGTACCACCCAGGGAGTGGGTTAATTATGGCGCTGGATATTCGCCGCTTTATACAACGCTTTGTGGAAGAGGCAGCCGACCACCTGCCCCGCTTGCGAGAAGGAATTAGCGCACTGGAGCAGGGCCATGCTGATCGCGAACAGATCAACGACCTGTTCCGCGCAGCGCATACGCTGAAAGGCTCGTCGCGAATGCTTAAACTGGTGCCAATTACGGCGCTGGCACATAGCACTGAAGAGCTGCTCAGCGCTCTGCGCGACGGCACCCTAACCGCAACGCCAACGGTGACCAGCCTGCTCAGCCAGGCGGTTGACGGTCTTGCTGACTTAGTCAGTCGACTCGCCGAAGGAGCGACAGGTGACGACCTACCCGCGGCTGATGAGGCGCTATGTAGCGCCCTGGAAGCGGCTGCCCTCGGTCAGGCCCCACCCCCGCCCATTACTCCCGCTGAGGCGGCGCCATCCTCTGTGCCTGCGCTACCGTCCTCCTCAACACCGCCTTCCTCCGCTGCGCTGGTGGCGGAGAGCGAACTGCGGCTCAGCGATACTGTGCGGGTTCGCCTGGATCGACTGGACGATGTTATTCGTTTGATGGGCGAAGTGCTTTCCGGCCATCATCATTTACATACCCTGGTTGACCAAGCCCGTGAGCTAAGCATCACACCTCCTGCCGAACAGCAGGGGCCTTTTCACGCCTTTCACCGTGAGCTGAAAGATAGCGTGTTAAGCCACGATTCGCTGATGAGCGACCTACACGACCGCGCACTGCAAATGCGCATGCTGCCGCTAAGCGTGGTGTTTGATCCACTCGCGCATATGTCCCGGGAATTGGCCCAGTCACTCGGCAAACAGGTCGACTGCCGGGTGCGAGGCAGCGAAATCGAACTTGATCGCCAGATGATTGATCGCCTGTCGGATCCGCTTATTCACCTGCTGCGCAATGCCTTGGATCACGGCTTAGAGCTGCCTGCCGAGCGCCAGGTAGCGGGTAAACCTCCCCGTGGGCAGTTGATTATCGAAGCCTGGCAGGATGCTGGCTGGGTGGTGGTAGAGATGCGTGACGACGGCGCGGGTATTTCGCTTGAAGCGGTACGTCAAAAAGCGCTCGCCAAGCAGTTGGTGAGCGAAGAGCAGCTCCATGCACTGAGCGAACAGGAAACGCTAGAGCTTATATTCCTGCCGGGCTTCTCTACCAAGAGCATGATTACCGACTTTTCTGGCCGCGGTGTGGGCATGGATGTGGTCAAGCGCACCGTGGTGGATGAGCTTAACGGCGACCTGCAGCTTGCCAGCGAACGCGGTAACGGCACCCGCTTTACTCTGCGCCTGCCACTCTCGTTGGCGATGATGCGGGTACTGCTGGTCAGCGTCGGCGGCGTCAACCTAGGGGTAACGGCGCCTTACGTATCAGAGTTGGTAGAGTGCTCATCACAATCATTTATTGATGCTGCGGGTCAGCGCACGCTGATTTTACGCAATGAATTTGTGCCGGTGGTATCGCTAGCCCAACTGCTTGAGCTACCAGAGACGGAGTCCGGTACTGATACCACCCTACTGCTGGTCGTCCACCAGCGGCACCAGAAGCTTGCTCTGATTATTGACTCCCTGATTGATGAACGCGATATGATCATCAAGCCACTGCCCGTACATCTGCGTTATTTACCGCTGGTCTCGGGCATGGTTTCCATGGGACGCAATGCGCTGGTAAGCCTACTCCACGTACCCGCTTTACTGGAAGTCACCCGACACAGTGCCCAACGTGCTAACGAAGAGCGTGCATCCTCCGCTCTCGCGAAACGCATTTTGGTGGTCGACGACTCACTGAATACCCGCGAAATAGAGAAAGATGTACTCGAAGCGTGGGGCTACCACGTTACCCTGGCCGAAAATGGTCGCGACGGATTAGCCAAAGCACTGGCAGAGCCGTTTGATGCCGTACTTACCGATGTTGAAATGCCGGTAATGGATGGCTTTGCGCTGACTGCCCGACTGCGCGAAAATGAGGTTTATCGTTATCGGCCAATTATTATTATCACCTCGCGGGAAAAGGAGGCTGATCGGCGACGCGGTATTGAAGTCGGTGCTGACGCTTATATCGTCAAAGGTAGCTTTGACCAAAACAATTTAGTTGAGACACTCCAGGCCCTACTGGGTTAATCACGAGTGATACTGACACGACGGTTAATGACATAGCCATTAAAGACACAACTACCATGAGGTCATGGAATGCCTATCCTGGTCGTAGACGACGATCCGCTTGCCGGGGAAATGACGGCGGCACTGCTTGAGCATCAGGGCCATGAGACGCTGCTGGCCATTGACGCGATGGAAGCCGTTGAGCAGCTAGATAATCGCAGCGATATCAAGCTGATTATCAGCGATATGCACATGCCCCTCATCAGTGGGGTAGCACTGCTGGCGATGCTGCGCGAGCAGGCTAATCACCTACCGTTTATTTTACTCACCGGAGACACGCCGGACATAACGCTTCAGCAAACACCAGGCCTGGATGCCTGTTTGCGTAAAGATGCCGAGCTGGCATCCAACCTGGAAGCCGCAGTAAAACAGGCGCTTGATGAGTAACCATCGCTAGAGGGAATGGATCACTGATGGAATGGATCGCCGCTTTCGTTCACTTACGTAGGTAGTTTGATGTCTAAGCCCGCCCCTTCGCTGCACGATAAGCTGAACCAGCTGCGTGAGCGTTTTATTGAGCAGCTTCCGTCCCGCTTAGCGCAAACCGCCGAGCTGTGGCAGCAGAGTCGCACGACGAGCGAAGAACAGGCGCGACTCGCGCCAGAGCTGCACCGTTTCTTTCATAGTTTGAAAGGAACCGGGAGGTCGCTGGGATTTGAGCGGCTTGCCCAGCTGGCGGATCAGGCGCAGGAGGCGCTCACTACCTCTCCCGCCCGCGCCGATATCGATACGTTTATCAGTCAATTGCTTCTCCTGATGGGTCACGAGCAGCAGCACCTGCGCTCCCACCAGGGTCAACAGCAAGCGCTGGCGGCCGTAAACAGCTTCGAGCTTTCCAGCCAGGTTGAGCCACTGCGCAATAAGCGCCAGCGGTTAATTTATCTGTGCGACGATGAGCCCGAGCAGGTCGATCAATTAATCCATCACCTACGCTGCTTTGGTCACGAAGTCGTTCAGTTTATCGATACAGACACATTCTTTAACGCTGTGCTCACTCGTCGCCCTGACGCGGTCATCATGGATGTGCAGTTCCCCCAAGGCCAGACGGCAGGCACTGAAACCCTGACCAGCTTGAACAAGCTGACAGGCCAACCGCTTCCTGCCATCGTTTTGTCGGCCCACAGCGACTTTCATTCGCGCCTGAGTGCCGTTCGTGCAGGCTGCGGCGGCTACTTTACCAAACCGGTAAAACCGCTGGATCTGATGCTGGCAGTGGATGAACTGACCGCTCCGGCGGCAGAAGAGCCACTCAAGGTGCTAGTGGTGGATGATGAGCCCGAAGCAGCCGCTTACCACGCTCTGTTGCTTGAAGAGAGCGGAATGCTGACTCATCAGGTTCACCATCCCGCCGATGCGCTCACGGTAATGGAGCGCTTTAGCCCCGATTTACTGTTGGTCGATGTGTATATGCCGGTGTGTTCTGGGGAAGAGCTGGCATCGATTATTCGCCAGCAGCCGGAACACCTGGGTCTACCGATTATCTATCTCTCCAGTGAAACCGACAGCCAAAAGCAGATATCCGCTATGTCTGCGGGGGTTGAAGCCTTTCTCACCAAACCCGTTCAGCCCGAAGAGCTGGTCTCTGCCGTGCAACTGCGCGCCGAACGCCTGCGTCTGCTGCGCTCATTAATGACCCGCGACAGCATGACCGGGCTGTATAACCACAGCACCACCACTGAACTGATCAATAAAAACCTCGCTCAGGCGCACCGTGATAATAGCCAGCACGCCATGGCGATGATCGACATTGATCACTTCAAGCACGTCAACGACACCCACGGTCATTTGGCGGGTGACCAGGTAATTATCACCCTGGCAAGACTATTAAAGAGTCGCCTGCGTCTCTCCGATATTATCGGCCGCTACGGCGGAGAAGAGTTTGTTGTGCTGCTAAAGGGCATTAATGCCGAGAAAGCCGCCACATTGATCGATAGCCTGCGCGAGGATTTTGCACTGATTGATTTTCACACCGGTGAGGTTCGCTTTCGCTGCACCTTCAGTGCAGGCATTAGCAGCTTCCCCTCACAACCTTCTACCGAGCCGCTGCGTTTAAGCGCCGACCAAGCGCTCTACCGCGCCAAACACCAAGGTCGCAATCAGGTAGTGATATCGCCGGAGCTGGCCGATGACCGCTGAATTTCCCCGCAACGGCGAGGCAAATGACCAGCCGCCCGCTACCCAAACCCTTGACGAGGCATTAGCAGCACACGGCGATGCTGAGGCGGCGGTAGATATTGATGAGCCTACCCAACAGCTAGTGCTCTTCCGGCTCAACGGCCAGCCTTTTGCACTACCCGGCAGCGCGGTGAGTGAAATTCTATCCAGCGACCAACCCGTCTATTACGTGCCGGGACTGCCTTCCTCTACCGAAGGTGTGCTGCACCTGCGGGGCACAATCGAGTCCGTCATTAGCCTGCATCGACTACTCGGTTTACCTGCACCGGAAGGTAACAGTAAGGGGATGATTCTGTTAGTGAGCGCGGCAGGGATTACTAGCGGTGTGCGTATTGAACAGCTTGATGATGTGTGCGAGGTCACTCAAAGTATGCTGCAAGCGCCGCCAGAGACGCTTTCCGGCACGTTGCGCCCTTATGTCAGCGCGCTATGGCAGATAGATGAGCAAGAAGCGCTTGCCCTGCTTGACCCAGAGGCGCTCTTCGACGCCTACCAGCAGGGGCTCGGTTAAAGTGCCCTTGCATCGCGGCCATCATGAACAGGCCCAGGTTGCCTTGGTGCTGTTTTGCGTAGGGCCTTACCGTACCGCCTTGGAAGCGCGCCATGTGCTGGCCATGACCGATCACCCCACGGCACCGCGCACTGCCAATGCTCAAACGTTGCTTTATGAAGGTGGTGACCATGGCTCCCCACCTAACCGCTGGCTCACCCTACGCGACGCTCAAGCAGCCAGCGACAACAACAGCACTTGGCAACTGGGCGTGAGCGGTGACATAACGCTTCAGCAACTGCCGGCCAACACCCTCTACCCGCTGCCTAAACTGCTGCTTTCCCGCCGATTTTCCACGGCGCTATGCGGGTTAACCTTCGTCCAGCAACAGCTAGTACTGCTACTGGATGCCCGCAAGCTTAATCCTTAGCTTTCTCAGCCCCTGCTCTTAGCCAGCCAACCACAAACAGCTAATGGCATCGCCCTCGGCTATGTCGCTATTGGCCGGAATCACTGCAAAAGCATCGGCGTTAATACAGGATGAAAGCACCCCGGAATTCTGATCCTCAAAGGCCGTCGCCGTCACCCCGCTTGGCGTGAACTCAAGCGTTACACGCATATAGTGCTCACGTGGGCCGGTGGAGGTAGCAAACCCCGCTTTCGCGGTCACCGCTGGCAGCGATGTTAGCGCTGGACAACCAAGCATTGCGCCCAGTAAGGGACGCAAAAACAACCAGGCACCAACAAACCCCGAGACCGGATTGCCTGGCAAACCGACAAACCGCACCTGGCTGCCGTCATCGCGAGGCAAACGACCCAGTGCTAGCGGCTTACCGGGGCGGATCGCCAGCTTCCACATATCGAGCTGGCCAATCGCTTCCAGCGCAGCTTTGACATGATCCTCTTCGCCGACGCTGACGCCGCCAGTGGTGACCACCAGGTCTGCCTCAGCAGCGGCGGCCGTTAACAGTGCCACAGTGCGGGCATAGTCATCCGGAACACTAACGGTACTCACCACCTCGGCGCCAAAGTTCTCTAACAGGCGCCTAAGCATCGGCCGGTTTGAGTTGTAAAGCTGCCCCGGCTTTAGTGGCGTACCCGGATCAATAATCTCATCGCCCGTCGAAAGCAGCGCCACACAGGGGCGCCGGCGCACGCTGACCTGAGTAATCCCCTGACCTGCCAAGTGGCCAAGGGCCGCTGCTTCGAGCCGCTCACCAGCGTCTAACAGTACGCTGCCCTGGCGCACGTCACGCCCTTGGCGGCGGACATTATCACCTGCGGGAATATCCGCAGGCATCAGCGCACGATCACCGTCAACTTGTACGCGCTCCTGCATCACCACGCAGTCGGCACCGGGAGGAATCTCACCGCCGGTAAAAATACGTGCGCAGCTTCCTGGCGCAAGCGCTTTCGCCTGTGTGCCGGCGGCAATGCGTTGACTCACCGGCAGCCACTGCCCCGCATCAGCAGCGCGCAAGGCGTAGCCATCCATCGCGCTATTATCGAAGGGTGGTACATCCAGCTGTGCGGTGACGGCTTGGGCCAACACACGCCCGGCAGCGGCTTCCAGCGGAACACTCTCGACGCCTATTACGCTGACGTCTGCCAGTAGCGCCTCAAGCGCGGCTGATATTGGCTGCAAGTCACTCATGCTGACCTCGGCCAGGGATGACCAGGTTGGCGAGCATGAACTGGGTATTATGAAGTGATGGCATAGTCGTCTCTAAAACAGAAAAATCGGGGTCGTTAACCTTAAAGAGTAGATTAGCGCTGTAGATAGAATGCCACGATCAACGTTCAGAAACAGCCCGTAGTGGTTACATCTAGCTAGACGACTAGTCAGTTCTATATAAGCTGGCTAAGGCGTTACTGTCGCACCTCGTTGAGAATTTCTTCTGCTACATCGACCCTTACCTTACCAAGCTTCACCAACGCGTCGGCTACTTTCTCAATCTCGTCACCAACCGCACCTGCCATGACCGCAATATTTTTCGCATGGAGTGCCATATGACCCTTTTGGATGCCCGTCGTCGCTAGTGCTTTGAGTGCAGCGAAGTTCTGAGCCAAACCGACTGCAGCAATAGTGCAGGCAAGCCGTTCGGCAGTCGTTATGTTCATTATATCCAGCGCAATACGCGCTGTAGGGTGAGAGCGCGTGGCTCCACCAATTAAGCCTACCGCCAAAGGCATTTCAATAGTGCCGGTCAGGTTTCCGTCAGCATCGGCTTCCCATCGTGTTAATGAGCTGTACTGCCCTGTACGGGCAGCATAAGCATGGGCTCCCGCCTCTACGGCCCGACAATCATTTCCAGTTGCCAGTACCACAGCACTTACCCCATTCATGATGCCTTTGTTATGCGTGGCTGCGCGATAAGGGTCAATATCGGCGAAGTCATAGGCGGCCAATATGCCATCACGAACCTCTGCACCACCAATTTCGTCCAAAGCCCAAGTAGCCCGTGCTCTCGCTAACCGACGATCCGCCAAGTTGGACAAAATACGCAGATAGGTCTTCCCTCCCGTCCATTTTGCAATATGGGGGGCTACGGCTTCCGCCATGGAATTCACTGCGTTAGCGCCCATTGCATCACGAGTATCGACAATCAGATGGGTGACCACCATTGGCCCAGTGCGTCCTTTCAGAACACGCACCTCCATATCACGGAACCCGCCGCCGTGTTTAAGCAAGACCGGATCTGTTTCATCACATATCAACTGAACGTCCGACTTATGCTCTAGTATCTGCAAACGAGCGAATTCAGGATTCGGAACACCCAGCAACTGAACCTGGGCAATCATGTGAGAATTCGACATGTCTGTCTTAAAACCGCCGGTTGAACGGCACTGACGGGCTGCGTTACAGACAGCAGCTACCACCGAAGACTCCTCTGTCGCCATGGGCACTAGGACATCATGCCCATCTACCAGCATATTGGTCGCCACACCCAAAGGAATGTTCATGGTGCCAATGACATTCTCGATCATGGAGTCGGCTGTGGCTGAATCCAGGTTGCCCGTGTTACCCAGGTGCCTGACAACATCCTCGCTCAACCCAGTGACTTCCACTACCTTTTGTAGCCGCTCTTCAGGTGACATTTTGTGCAACCCTGGAATACGAGAAGTCGTTGTAGTCATTGTTTTTATCTCCTTTTTTAAGAGCGTACTTTCTGTGAAAGTTGTTCAGGCAGCCAAGTAACGATTTCGGGAAAAAGCATAAATAAAATTAATGCAATGAGCTGCAAAACTAAGAAGGGTACGATGGCCCGGTATACAGTTCCCATACCAATATCAGGTGGCAGTACTCCCTTTATGTAAAAAAGCGTGTAGCCAAAAGGAGGGGTGATATAACCCATCTGAGCAGTAATAAGGAAAAGCACTCCGAACCAGACCGGATCAAATTGAAAGGCGTTTATGATAGGTAAGAAGACAGGCACACATAAAAGGATGATGCCAATTTCATCCAGGAATAACCCAAGGAAGACTAAAACCAGCATCATGGAAAGCAGTACTAACCAGCGATTCATTTCAAGGTCTTGAATGAATTGTAGAAGCGAGTCCGCCCCGCCAGTGCCGGTGAAGATGGATACAAATATCTTCGCCCCAATCGTGATCCACATAATCATAGTGGTCACACGCAAGGTATCCATAGATGCAGCAGATAAGTTTTTAAATGTCAGCTGCTTCTGAAAGGCCGCTGAAATCAACGCCCCAACAACACCCACTGCTGCTGCCTCGGTGGGCGTGGCAATACCTGCATAGATACTACCCAGCACGGATAAAACAATCAGTACTGGTAGTATCAGAGCTTTAAGAGAACTCAACATCTCCCCTAGGTTTGTCTGCTCTCCAGACTGCCGAGGAGCTAGGTTTGGCTGGATAATTGCTCTCAGAATAATATAAAAAATATACAGTCCTGCCAGTATTATTCCTGGAACAATACCGGCAGCAAACATTTTGCCAACTGATATCTGGGCAGTAGAAGCATATACAATCGTAATAATTGAGGGAGGAATCAGAATGCCTAATGTACCTCCTGCACAGATTGTGCCCAGTGCTAATCGCTGGTCATAACCGCGCTGTAGCATAGATGGCAATGCGAGGATGCCCATTGCCGCAACAGCCGCCCCAACAATGCCGGTCATCGCCGCCATCACCGTACAGATCGCCACGGTACCGACGGCCAATCCTCCCGGCAAACGTCGGAACCAGAGCTCCATTGCACGATATAACGCTTCAATAATACCTGAGCGCTGAAGCACGCTTGCCATCAGCACATAGAGTGGGATAGCCAGCAAGATGTCTGATGTCATTGCATCAAAGGTTTGGAGAACGGTCAGCACTAGTGCATCAGCTCCCCACAGTATGACTGTGAATAAAATTGCCAAAAATGCCAGTACAAATGCTAAAGGCATCCCGCTGAGCAACAATACCAACAGTGAGACAAACATCATTGAAAGGACAAGAGTAGAACTCATGCTTTCACCTCTTGACCTTGAATACGCTTAACTGCCCAAATAATTTCAGCCAGCGCTTGCATGAGAAGCAATAAAAAAGCGATCGGAATAAGCGCTTTCACCGGCCAGACGGGGGGATTCCAAGAGGTAAATGAAGTTTCACCACTTGCGTAGGCATTCAGCGCTATAGGTAGGCTCTGATCTATAAAAATCACCGTTACTACAACAATCAGCGCATATGTTAGACAGTCTACTAAGCCTGCCAACTTAAACGGCAGTTTACGGTAAAGTATGTCAACGTTGACGTGTCCAGCAGTATGTAGAATATAAGGGCCAGCCAGTAAGAAGTAAGGGCCAAATAATAGTGTCGCAAGCTCCATAGCCCAGGTAGTGGGTGCATTGAAAAAATAGCGGGACACTACTTCGTAGCTGATGACGGCCACCATAATGAAGACAAAAGCCGATACAACCGTGGCCACCCAACGGTTAAGAGCCGTTATAAGGCGGCAGTAGCCAAGAAGAACAACCATAATTGAACCTCGATGGGAAGGCAATCCGGCCTATTACCGGATTGCCAGCGCGCGGAACCGTAAGGTAGGAACTCAGTCAATCAAGCCAAGTTCTTGCATGAATTCGATTTGGCTATTGAGAATTTCGTTAGCCAATTCGTCATCTCCAGCCGCTCTCCTCCATGCATTCATCGCGGTCGGGCGCCCTTCTGCAATGAGGTCGGGGCTCAAATGGGTGATCTGTACGCCTTGCGCTTCGAACTCTTCGAGAGCAACAGTATCCTGGGCAAGGATGTGCTGCCGTAAAGAAGACGAAATCTCACGGGCAGCCACTTCCAAGGCCGCTTTGTAAGAGTCAGGTAAACTATCGTAAGCCGCTTGGTTCGCTACATAACTGGTAGCTGTCGTGGGTTGGTGAAAGCCAGGTACAGCTATATATCCGGCCACTTCTCCCAAGCCTGCTTCAAAATTAGCGGTCAGGTCGCCGCGATCGGCAAGATCAATGACCCCTTTTTCAAGTGCTTGATACACCTCTGCCGTAGGCAACCCTGTCGTAGACACACCAAATTCGCTCATCACCGTGCTGGCCAAGCCAACGAAACGGCCTTTTTTGCCATCCAGATCATCCAGAGATTCGATAGGAAATTTAGAATGGATGGGTTCTTGCCCATAAACCGTAGGTGCAATGTAATAGAGACCAGCTGACGCATAGGCCTGACGAGCCAGCTCAATTCCCCCTTTCTCATAGAACCAAGCTTCGTACTGGTCAGATTCAGGAAAACCAAACGGTACTGTGCTGGTGAACGCGAAAGCAGGTATAGAACCTGCTTCATAGCCGTCAAATGTCTTCATCATCTGGAAGGCACCTGCACGTACAGCTTCAAATGCTTGGGCCGCTGGCACTAATTGTCCACCGGCAAACAATCGAATTTCAAACTTCCCATCAGTTAATTCGGACACCCGCTCTACAAATTTTTCTTCGTATTCATAGGGCGTCGTCCCCGCATCCCAAAGCGCCTGCATTCGCCAGTTTACGCTGGGCAGATCCTCGGCAATAGCAATAGAAGGAGCCACACAGGCTGTCACAGTGGACACAGCTGCGACCGTTTTTAAAAAGAACCAGCTTTTATTTATGGTTGTTAAGTTCACGATGTTCTCCATGGTGAATGGCAGTGCTATTAGCGCGAACTAGAGACCGCTGCATCACCGATTATTGTTAGAAATAAAACATACTCTTATCTTAAGTTAGGGTGATAGAGAAAGCTGGACAAGGTACAATATTCAAAATTGACCCATGTACTGTACCCTTTCCTTAATGGGTACAATTGAGCCTTTTATGAAGCAAAAACCACCTCGAGCACAACAAGTCGCCAATACAGTTATTGAGCGCATTGAGCAGGGACAGCTAACGGCGGGGACAAGATTACCCTCCATTCGCAATGCAACCCTGAGCTTTGGGGTTTCAAAAAATACTATAATTGATGCTTATGACCGCTTAGTCGCGACTGGATATATCAGCCCTCGGCGCGGTTCTGGCTTTTATGTGGAAGCAACCAGACCAGCTCACCCAGCTATCAAGCCTGAACATTTTACTGAAGCGGTCGACTTGGTTTCTCTATTAAGAGAACAATTGAATCAGCATTATGAAGTCAGAGCCGGAGATGGACGCCTGCCGGCAAGTTGGATGGAAAGCTCGGACATACGCCGCTATTTCAAACGCAGCAATCAGGATCATGACGCCAGAGATGAGTTCGAATACGGCAACCCTCAGGGATTGATCGGCCTGCGAGAAGATATCGCCAGAACGCTAAACGATCGTGCAATTAGCGTTCATCCAAATCAAATCTTGATGACGTTCGGCGCCAACCATGCACTCGACCTGATTGTTAGGCATTTTGTAGAGCCCGGTGAAGTGGTGCTAGTTGAAAGCCCTGGTTATTACCCAATGTTTGGTAAATTACGCCTACAGCGTGCCAAAACCATCGGCATCACTAGAGGACCTCAAGGGCTGGATCTCGATATGCTGGAACAGAGTATCCGGGAATACCGGCCAAGGCTTTTGTTTGTTCAGCCTATGGCTCACAACCCTACCGGCACATCCATGTCTCTCCAGAATATGCATGCCTTATTACGTATCGCTGAACAGCATGATTTAACCATCATTGAAGACGATCCTTTTGGTGATATTCTCCCCCGATCAACGCCTCACCTTGCTTCGCTCGATGGCCTTAACCGAGTCATATACGTTGGCACTTTTTCCAAAACGCTATCTGCCAGTATGCGTTGTGGCTACATTGCAGCTAATCAGACGCTGGTTCGGTCACTGATTGATATTAAAATGCTCACGGTGGTTACCAGTTCAAGCATTATTGAAAGGATGATCCATGAAATGATCATTCATGGTCGCTATCGTCGCCAAATGACTCGTTTACGCGAGAGAGTGGCCAAGGCTAGCGCAGCAGCGATCTCCTCGTTGAAAAATATTGGTTTCAAGCAAATTCAGCCACCCACCGGGAGTTACTACATTTGGTGCCCTTTACCAAAAAGCGTAGACGGCCTTGAGCTAGCAAAAAAAGCCTCTGCACAGGGGATTTTCCTAGCACCTGGAAATTTGTTTACTTTAGGCAATGACGAGTCAGGGTCAGCTCTTCGAATCAATATTGCTCTAGCGAATCACCCTTTATTACTAAACTTTCTAAAGGAAGAAGCACTGAGCTAGCCGGTTAAAACCAATGCAGCTATTGCATTGACACTAACTTTTAAGAGCGCGACGACAGCGCAACCCCAATACAAGTCGCCACGCAAACTTGTTGCTACAGCAAGCGGCAGCCTGGAAAATATGCCACTCATTCAACCATGCTGGCCTCGACCTGGGATGACCAGATTAGCGAAGTTGCAGGGTTTGTGGCGGCTATCCAATTGCTCTGCCAGAATGCCGTCCCAGCCGGTGCGGCAGGCGCCGGTTGAGCCAGGCAGGCAGAACACTACCGTGGCGTTGGCTAAGCCGCCGAGGCAGCGGCTCTGGATGGTGGAACTGCCAATTTCCTCACCACTTAGCTGACGAAAGCGTTCTCCAAAGCCTTCGATGCGCTTATCCAGCAGCACCGAGATGGCTTCAGGGGTAGAGTCACGCCCAGTGAAGCCAGTGCCTCCGGTGGTGATGACTACCTGCACATCCGCCTCGGCGATCCAGTTCGCGACCACCGCACGAATACGATAGACATCGTCAGGCACTATGCGCTTTTCAACGAGAGTATGACCGGCGTTGGTTAGCCGCTCGACCAAGGCTTGACCGCTCCGATCCATCTCTTCCGTGCGGGTATCCGAGACCGTGAGTACGGCTATGTTGAGGGGCACCATTGGCTCACTCATTGACGTCACCCTTGTTTGGCTGCTTTCTTTTTGGCGTGGTGAGCTTCCCAGGCCGCCATTTGCTCAGGCGTAGCGGGCGGCTGGTAAAGCTCCTTCCACTCGCTGTAAGGCATACCGTAAACGTACTCACGTGCCTCTTCGTAACTGAGGCTTTCATCCCGCGCTTCCGCGGCGCTAACCAGCCATTTCGATAAGCAGTTGCGGCAAAAGTCCGCCAGGATCATCAGGTCGATATTCTGGACATCTTTGTTATCGTCCAGATGCTGTAGCAAGCGGCGAAACGCGGCGGCTTCAAGCTCGGTGCGCGTGGTTGGGTCTAACTCATCAAACGCTGACATAACCGTTCCTCTCATACATGGCTTGGGTTATTTAATAACTTAAGGTGAAGCATAACAAAAGACACCGCCGAAAGGCGGTGTCTTAGCGACCATTAAATGCTTATTAACTGGTTCGCGTTGCCGACGGTTCACTGCTGCCGCCAGATGACTTGCGGGCCGCCACCTCTTGTTCCGATAGCGTTTGGTCTTTGACCTCTTCGTACCAAAGATTATGGTGCTCTTTGGCCCAGGTCTCATCCACATAGCCCGTGGTCATACCTTCTAGCGCGCCTTCGGTACCCAACGTGCCGATATAGATATGGCCGAGGGAAACCGCCGTAAGCCCCAATGCGCCCACTGCGTGGATAATATTGGCCCACTGCATGGTGTCACGGCCCTGGTCGAAGTTGGGGAAGTCGAGCACGAAGCCACTGGCAACCACTAAGATTCCCACCGTCGCTAACAGCCAGTACCAGGCTTTTTCACCACCGTTGGCAAAACCAGCATCCACATGCTTTTTGCCAATCATACCGCCGCCTTTCTTGAACCATACCCAGTCGTGCTTTTTGGGAATATTGTCTTTGATCAAGCTGACCAGCAGGATCACCAGCAGAATGCCAAAGATCGGCCCCAGGTAGTTATGCAGCACTTTTGTCGCCGCAATCATCCAGGCCCAAATCCCATCGCCAAACAGTGGGCGGAACACGAATTTACCGAACAGCAGCGTCATCCCGGTCAGCGCCAGAATGATAAACAGCGTTGCTACCGTCCAGTGCAGCGCGCGTTTCATCAGCGTCCAACGCAAAAGTAGACGCCCCGTGCGCGGCGCCTCAAGCTCTTTACGCCCGACAATGAAGTAGAACAGCGCGATCAGCGCCGCCATGCCAAATACCGCAATCAAACCAAACGGCGACACCCAGCGGTTGCGAATCTGCCGCCAGGTTTCACCGCTTGCATTGATCAAGCTGTAGTCGCTTTCATAACGCGAGTCACGGTAGTTAGGCCCGGTCTCTCCACTGCGTACCTGACGCCACTGGTCGGCGGTAATGCCGGGGGCAGCGGTGTTCATTTCACGGTCAGGATCCGCTTGAGCCAACGCCACTTGCGTGAAGCCGAGGCTAAGCACCAGAGCAAACGCCACCAACATAAAGCGCCAAATACCCAGGGCGAGCCCTTTACCTGAGCGTGGCACCCCACCGGATGCCTGTGCAGTCAACAGGTTCATGACACGCCTCCTTACCCTTTATGGGCAGCATCATAGGCTAGGTTGTCGGCACTGGCCTGAGGGTTATTAGACCAGGCGCCATCTTTGTGCCCGCGATGGACAACACGCTGACGGAAGATATCGGCCACGTCTTGGGCATCACCGGCAAGCAGCGCTTTGGTGGAGCACATCTCAGCACACAGCGGCAGTTTACCTTCGGCAATACGGTTGGAACCGTACTTCTCGTACTCCTCTTCTTTGCTTTCGGCCGGGCCGCCCGCGCAGAAGGTACATTTGTCCATCTTGCCGCGCTCACCAAAGGCATCCTGCTGGGGAAACTGCGGGGCGCCAAACGGGCAGGCGTAGAGGCAGTAACCACAGCCGATGCAGAGGTCTTTGTCGTGCAGCACGATGCCGTCATCGGTTTTGTAGAAGCAGTCGGTGGGGCACACCGCCATGCAAGGGGCGTCGTCACAGTGCATGCAGGCGACGGAGATGGACATTTCATCCGCTTCACCGTCGTTGAGCGTGACCACGCGACGGCGCTGAATGCCCCACTCGACATCGTTGGCATTTTTACAGGCGGTGACGCAGCCGTTGCACTCAATGCAGCGTTCGGCGTCACACATAAATTTCATTTGAGCCATGGTGTTCTCCTCATGCCGGTGCGGGATGGCTCCCGCACCGCCGTGCTGTCAGGTCGGTCGAAGCTTAAGCCCGCTCAATGCGGCAGATGGTGCACTTGGTCTCTTGCATCAGTGTCACCGGGTCATAGCCGTAGGTGGTGGCGGTATTGGCCGCCTCACCAATGATGTACGGATCAGACCCATCCGGGTAACGGTCACGCAGGCTTTCGCCCTGGAACATGCCGCCAAAGTGGAACGGCATAAACGCTACGTTACGATCGACGCGAGGAGTGACCAGGGCTTTGACCTTCACACGGCCCCCTTCTGCCCCTTCTACCCAAACATCGTCACCATCTTTGATGCTGAGGTCGTTGGCGTCCGCCGGGTTAATTTCGACAAACATCTCCTGCTGCAGCTCGGCAAGCCACGACATGGAGCGCGTCTCTTCACCGCCACCTTCATACTCAACCAGGCGCCCAGAGGTGAGAATCATTGGATACTCGCCAGTGTTGTCGCGATCCTGAATGGTTTTGTACATGGTCGGCAGGCGCATGATGGAGTCGAAGTCGTCCCAAGTAGGGAAGCGTTCAACCAAATCGCGACGCGTGGTGTAGAGCGGCTCACGGTGCTTCGGCACTTGGTCGGGGAAAGTCCAGACCACAGCGCGTGCCTTGGCGTTGCCGTAAGGCGCGCAGCCATGCTCAATGGTGACACGCTGGATACCGCCAGAGAGGTCGGTTTTCCAGTTTTTGCCTTCCGCCGCCTGTTTCTCTTCGGCGGTCAGGTCGTCCCACCAGCCTAGGTCTTTGAGCAGTTGGTCGTTGAACTCTGGATAGCCGTCGTCGATATCGCCACCTACCGGCGCTGAACCTTCCGCCAGAAGGTTGACGCCGTCACGCTCGATACCAAAACGGGCACGGAAGCCCATGCCACCTTCCATCACCGGCACGCTGGTGTCGTAAAGGTTAGGCGAGCCTGGGTGGCCGAACTCTGGCGTGCCCCAGCAGGGCCACGGCAAGCCGTAGTAATCACCGTCCGCCGGGCCGCCCTCTGCGCGCAGATTCTCGAAGCTGAACGTGTGCCAGTTTTTCTGGTGCTCTTTGAGGCGTTCGGGGCTTTGCCCGGTGTAACCGACCGTCCACATACCGCTGTTGATTTCGCGCAGAATGTCATCGATGAGCGGCTCGTCGCCGTTCATCTGGTAGTTCTTGACCAACTCATTACCGAAGCCCAGCTTACGAGCAAACAGGTACATGATTTCGTGGTCGGGCTTGGACTCAAACAGCGGCTCAATCACGCGGTCACGCCACTGAATCGAGCGGTTAGTCGCGGTGACACTGCCTGTGGTTTCGAACTGGGTGGCCGCTGGCAGCAGATACACGCCGTCGCTGCGATCATGCATAACCGAAGCAACGGTAGGATAAGGGTCAACGATGACCATCATCTCAAGCTTCTGCATCGCTTTTTGCATCTCGACGCCGCGAGTCTGGGAGTTAACCGCGTGGCCCCAGTAGAACATTGCTTTCAGCGCGGTACGCTGGGAGATATTCTCGTCCTCTTCGAGCACGCCATCGACCCAGCGCGATACGGTAATACCGGCAGTGTACATGGGCTTACCATCGGCATACTCGGTATCGTCATAGCGGCCTTTAAGCCACTCGTAGTCGAGATCCCACACCTGCGCCCAGTGCTGCCAGGCACCTTCCGCCAAACCGTAGTAACCAGGCAATGAATCGCAGCCAAGGCCCAGGTCGGTCGCCCCCTGTACGTTATCATGGCCACGCAGGATGTTAGCGCCGCCGCCCGCCACACCGATATTCCCCAGCGCCAGCTCAAGAATGCAGTAAGCGCGGGTATTGTTGTTGCCGGTGGTGTGCTGGGTGCCGCCCATACACCAGACCACACAGCCAGGCCGGTTGTCGGAGAGGCGTTTAGCGACATCGTACATCTCGGCTTCGGGGACACCGGTGACTTCTTCTACAACGCTGGGCGGGAAGTTGGCGACTTCAGCGCGCACTTCATCCATACCGTAAACGCGCTGATTGATGTACTCGTTGTCTTCCCAGCCATTTTCAAAAATGTGCCATAACAAGCCCCAAATATAGGCGACGTCCGAACCGGGACGTAGACGCACGTATTTGTTGGCCTTGGCGGCAGTACGGGTAAAGCGAGGGTCAGCGACGATAATGTCGCAATTGTTGCGCTCTTTAGCGATCAGGATATGCTGCATCGCCACCGGGTGCGCTTCACTGGGGTTGGAGCCAATGAACAGAATCGCCTTGCTGTTATGCATGTCGTTGAGCGAGTTGGTCATCGCTCCATAACCCCAGGTATTCGCCACGCCGGCCACGGTGGTGGAGTGGCAGATACGCGCCTGGTGGTCGGTATTGTTGGTGCCCCACAGCGAGGCAAGCTTGCGCATTAAATACGCCTGCTCGTTGCTGAACTTAGCCGAGCCCAACCAGTAAACGCTGTCCGGGCCGTGCTCTTCGCGCAGCTCAAGCAGTTTGTCGCCAATCTCGTTAATGGCGTCATCCCAGCTCATACGCTCCCACTCACCCGCGACTAACTTCATTGGGTACTTGAGACGCCGCGTGGAGTGGCCGTGCTGGCGCAGCGAAGCACCTTTCGCACAGTGCGCGCCACGGTTGATAGGGTGATCAAAAGCGGGTTCCTGCTTAGTCCAAATGCCCTCTTGAACTTCGGCATACACGCCACAACCTACTGAACAGTGGGAGCAGATGGTGCGTTTGGTCTCGACCGGCGAGTCCAGCACGGGGGTTTTATCGGCTGCTTCTGAGCGCTGCATCATGGGCGCACTCATAAAGCCAACGGCGGCCATACCGCCAGTGGCTGCACCGCTGCGTTTGAGGAACTGGCGACGGGAAATACCCAGCCCTGAGGCCTTGGGGGTGTCTGTTTTGCGAGTTAAGCGCATGGCAAATCTCCTGGCATTCCGCCGTCAGTCACGCAGCGAGGCGTAATAAGCACGGACGTGATCAGTCTCACGGTAGTTAACCGTTGGTTTTTCGTTTTTCACCGGGGCAGTGTCAGCCTGTGCCAGAGTGACATGACCGACTGCCGCCGCGGCGCCAGCAGCGGCGGTTCCCAACCCAACGGTTTTCATAAACCGACGGCGCTCAGCGTTGTGTGACGGTTGCATGGGTTTCTCCTCTTGCATGCTTTTTTATGCGGGTCTTTTTTTGCTGTTTCTTTTATGAAGCCTGCGTTAAGGCTCAAGAATACGCACTGGCGTATGGCCCGCATCAACCCTCAAGCGAGCCTGTTCGCTCTCCATAAAAGCGCTACCCAACTGCCCCAACGCTGCATAGAAAGCGGTGTCTACCTGCCCCAGGTCGGCAAAACAGCTGGCCGCCCAGGGGGCTAAATGTTGGCTAAAGAAATAACCCTGTTCAGAGCTTTCGGCGTCGATCAGCATCGCCATCACTTCACACAGGGCAGCCAGATGATCTTCCGGATCCCGGGTATGCTCACTGCGTTCAAAGCCAAGCACTTTTAGGTCTTGGCGCAGCGCCACCAGCGACGCCTCCATCAATTCGCCGTTGCGGTACCAGGAGGCGTAGGGCACCACCTCACCTTGAATCACACCGACCAAGTGGCGAAAGTGAGCTCGCTGCAGTCTCTCAGCATCCGCACCGTTGGCCGCTACCGCCAACGACTGCCAGCACTCTGCCAGGCGGCTACCATCTTGCTCGATAGTTAGCTCAGCCAACCAGTCGAGTAGTTCTGGATCTGGCGCTTGGCGCAGTAGCGTGGCTAACAGCCGGTAGATATCGGCGCGTAGCGCATCCGCTTCTTTGAGCGTGGGCAGTGCATCCGTCATCGGCTTATACCTTCAGTTGCGCGTCAGGGTCGCGAATCATGGTTTTCCAGACATCTTTTACCCGGCAGTCTTCGCACATTTCCAGGCGGATCATCGCCTCGCCGGCGAAGTAGGGGTGGTTAGCCAACTTCTGTTTAATAGTAGCGACCGTGCTGACAGTGGCAAACGGCTTACCGCAGTTGATGCACTCAAAGGCCGCTTCTTCGTGGCAGATGTGGCGCGTTTCGCGGGCATTGGATGCCAGGAAGCCGGGCATCAGAGTAATCGCATTTTCCGGGCAAGCCTGCTCACACAAACCACACTGCACACAGTCCGCTTCAAGAAAGCTCAGCGCGGGCGTTTTGCCGCCTGATTTTAATGCCGGGGTCGGGCAGTTGCTGACACAGGCGTGGCACAGCGTGCAGGCATCGCTATCGACTTGAATGGCGCCGTAGGCAGCGCCTGCCGGCACGGCAGCACGCTCGCCGCTGGGGCTACCCAATTCGGCCAACCGTGCGAGCACACGATTCAAACGCGCACGCTTTTCTGGCTCGGGCAGGCTTAGCGGTGACTCTGTCAACGGCGTGAGTGCCGGTAGCGCATCCCGGCCTGCATCATCGGCTATCTCGATCAGCTTTACGCGAGCACGATCATGGCCTAAGGCGTCCAACAGGGCATGCGCTTGAGCGAGCTGATCGGTCAAAAAGGCACTTAAGCGGGCGGGCATATTGGGGTGCAGTTGGATACGCACTTCGGCGGCACCAGCGGCCAGAGCGGTTAGCCACTGGTCATGGCCCGCTGCGCCCAGCTCTTCTAGCGGTGCGTCGATGATATGACCTGCGGTGACTACACCCGCTGCGCGCTCAGCATCTTGGGAATCATGGGTAATAAAACGCAGCACCGGGGCTTGGCCACCCGCTTCGCGGTAGGCGCCCAGCCAAGCAGAGAGCGTATCCTGCTGGCGGCGCGTTTCCGGTAGGCGAAATTCGATAGCGCCAGTGGGGCAAGCGCTGGTGCAACTTCCCACGCCTTGGCAGAGAAAGGGATCAATCTCGATGTGAGATTCAATCCGCCCCTGAATGCTGGAGATGGCATCCGCGGGGCAAACATCCAAACAGCGGGTACAGCCAATGTTGCCGCTGGTGGAGTGGGCACATAAATCGCTATTGACCTGAAAATAACGCGGCTTGTCGAATTCGCCCACCAGTCCCACAAAATCGTCGAGGATGTCGTTGCGCTGCTCGACGTGCTGCCACTGCATTACCACATAGCCAGGCGGTGGTAATTCCACCGGTAGGCAAGGAGTGGCATTTAAATCCAGGACTAGATCAAACGCCTCTCGCTCGATCAGCGCACGGGCAAGATCAAGCGGCTCATCGCCATCAAGCAGCGTTTTGAACATGCCCAGATGGCCGCTAATGCGCAGCTTTTCTACCTGGGCACGGGTTAGCGCCTGGGTGGTGAGGATCTCGGTGGCAGCGAGCAAGTCGCTATCGCTTACCCCGTCGTCAACATCTGCGGCGTTGGGCGCGGTGAAAACCAGCGTCAATGAAGCCAAACCACGCCCTTGCAGAATACGCGCGGCTTGTCGGGTATCGCGCTCACTGCCGAGCAGCAGCGCATGACCACGGCTGTGATAGGTCACATTGGCAGGCGTTAGGTTAGCGGGCCACGAGATACGCTGGCGTACCGTCTCCCGAGCCTCGGCATTGCGCTGGTCGTCTAGCGACGCCAGTTGGATTCGTTGATTCATGCGCTCTCACGGTCAGTGAATAATTCTTATTATAATTTTGAGTTATACTATCTAACTATTGTGGCATAACAATGCATAGAAGCTAAGTTCAGCCTATGGCGAAATACGTATTTTGCCAAATTAATTACCGTCAACGCTGCCAACGCTGGCGACTGTTAACACACCCAATAATTTGATTTTTATAATTTTATCACTAATCTCATGTTTTCGTCTTAGTATCAGATAAATAATCAGACTGGTCGTCTAGTAAGGTGTTTTCTACAGTTTTGACACCATCATCGCGAGGTGTTGAGGAGTCGTCCTCTAGCGCGACCGGTTTCTCACTTGTTTGCTCGTTCTCTGCCAACTCTTTTGGGGACTCGGGCTCGTCTAGCGACTTATCAACCGCCTCTTCCACTTTATGCGTCCAGCGGCGCAGTTTGCTGGCGAGCTCGGAGTCCATGGGCTTTAACAGCTGATTGTAGTCGGCATCATAGTCATCCAGGCCGTCGCGAACGTTGTAGTTGCCGGTGGCCCACAGGCGTTTCAAAGCACGCCGCCGCAGGGCTCCGCTTACTCCTGGCACCATAAAGGCGCTGAAGTCGCTGCCCGCTTCCAGCGTTTCAGGGTCGGGCAAGGTGTGGTCTAAGCTGCCGGGCTTAGGTGCTGGTTCTGAAGGCGATTGTTCTGCAGGAGACTGTTCTAGTGATGCCTGCTCTGGCGCTTCCTGCGCGGCATCAGGTGAAATATCCGATTTGGCCGCCAGTTCCTCAACGGGCTCTGTAACCGGCGGCGCATCTTGCTCTTGGGGAACGTTGCGTTTTAGGCGCGACCAGCGCTCTAGGCGGCTCATTGCGGCTGCTCCTTGGTGGGGGTCTCTTTGGCGCGCCCCGCTCCTTTGCGTTTTTTCTTGCGCATCTCCATCGGCGCTTCGCCGTGGCGTGCGAGGTAGCTCTCAATCCAGACCTGAATGGCCATGGGCATTGGTGCTTCGAGCACCTGCTGCTCACCGTCCATCCAACCGGCTGCCACGTCCTGACTAGCGGTAATCGCATCAGGTTTGGGTGTTTGCCCAGTAAAACCCGCTCGCACAAATAGCCGTGGGGTGGCAGACGTCAGGTTGAAACGGTAGGCAGCACGCTCGGTCATCGACAACTGCAGGTTAAGCACATTGGGGCCCTGATCACTCAGGGTAAGCTCTGCAATACGCCACTGGGTTAGCGTAAAGCTTTTCACCTGCTTAGCCTCGGCGACCAGGGTGATACTCAGTGAACGTAAATTATCAGACATCGCGTTAAACCCCTTAGCGAAGTATCTAAGCACAGCACTTGAGCACAGTACTTAAGCGAAGCACCTAGACTTTGAACGGATAGCAGTCGAACAGGTAGACAAGTAAGCCTCTCCAGCGCCATCATCGTCAACTCTGACCTTTTTACTCAGGTATTTTATCAGGCTCAGATGCTTTCATATCAGCAGCGAGGATTGCGGATGCACGCCCTTCAGTTAAGCCGAGCCCGCTTACCGGCCACTACCGAGATCAGCATCGTTGACGAGTATGGCGATGCACGCCAGCAGGCGATTGCCGCTGAAAGAGCGTTGACGGTCTACCTCAACAAGCGTGAAATTGTCACTTTGATGACCTTGGGTGACGACCCGGAGGCTCTGGTGGTCGGCTATCTGCGCAATCAGGGGCTGCTGAACGCCGCGGCTGATTTAGAGGCCGTGCAAGTCGATTGGGAAGTAGAAGCCGCGGTAGTGATTACTCGCCATCTGCCCGAGGATTTAGAAATACGCTTAAGCACCCGTACGGTCACCACCGGCTGCGGCCAGGGCACGGTATTTGGTAAACTGCTCGACCAAACCGCTCTCACGGCGCTGCCCGATACTCAATTGGCACAATCCACGCTTTATCAGCTGCTGCAAAACCTTAACGCCTACAACGAGACCTACCGCAGCGCTGGCGCCGTTCATGGCTGCGCGCTGTGCCAGCAAACCGACGTACTCGACTTTGTTGAAGACGTAGGACGGCATAACGCGGTGGATACCTTGGCGGGGCGCCAATGGCTACAACAGGCCGACAGCGCCAATGCGGATATTTTCTACACCACCGGGAGACTGACTTCCGAAATGGTACTCAAAGTGGCACAAATGGGCATTAGCGTGCTGGTTTCTCGCTCAGGCGTCACCCAAAAAGGCGTCGAACTGGCCGAACGCTTCGGCGTGATGTTAATTGCCCGCGCCAAAGGGCGCCATTTCCAAGCGATCAACACCCAAAACCGTTTAGCCCTGGACGCTATTCCACCGCGCCCATCCCATGCCCGTTCATCGCAAGAATACCGCTCATCAAAAAAGGCAAGCTCATGATCCCTACTCACGACCTCACTGGCATGGTTCTCGCGGGCGGCGAAGGGCGCCGAATGGGCGGTCGTGACAAAGGGCTGGAGCCTTTTGCGGGCCTGCCACTCGTCGGCCATGTGGTGAAGCGCCTTGAAGGTCAGGTGGCCGAGCTACTGATTAACGCCAACCGCAATGCTGACGCCTATCGCTTTTTCGCCGATCGCGTTATAGCGGATGTTGTAATGGACGGTGCCGAAGGCGGCTTTAAAGGCCCTTTGATGGGGATCTATAGCGGCCTGCAGGCGGCAAAAACGCCGTGGCTACTGGTCGTTCCCTGCGACTCCCCCGCCCTACCTGACGATTTAGTGGCGCGCATGGTACAAGGTATTGGCCAGCATGATATCGCTGTGGCTTTTGATGGCGAACGGCTGCACCCGGTAGTTGCACTACTGCGTACCTCGCTGGCCGATGATTTGGCCGCCACCTTGGCCGAGGGCGAGCGTAAGATCGATCGTTGGTATGCTCGCCATGCTTGGTGCAAGGTTGATATGTCGGACTGCCCTGATGCCTTTGCTAACCTTAATACTGAGGAAGAGAAGCTGCACCTGGAAAAAGTACTCATGGGTTCTTCGAGCAAGGAGGTGAAATGACCCTCTCCTGCTTTGATCTTGGCGAGCAGATGCTCAGCGTGGACGAAGCGCGTCAGGCGCTCGCCACCTTGATTGAACGCCCGCTGGGCAGCGAACGGATTCCGCTGGCGCAGGCTCATGGTCGCCGATTGGCCACAACCGTGAAAGCCCCCATTAACGTGCCGCAAAATACCAATGCGGCCATGGACGGCGTAGCGCTAGCCTTGCCCAGAGAAGGTGTTGGAGCCAAGCAGACCCGCTGGCCGTTGGCTGGAGAGGTGTTGGCCGGTCAGTATCGCCGCGAATTAGTACCTGCCGGTCACTGTGTACGCATCACCACCGGTGCCCCACTGCCGCCGGGCACCGATACCGTGGTGATGAGTGAACAGCTCCGCGAACCGTTAGATGAGCAGCCTGGGCATGTGATCATCGCGTCGCCAGAACTCCTCAAACACGGCCAACATGTTCGCCAGGCCGGTGAGGATATTGGTCTCGGCGACACGGCACTGCCTGCGGGAGCACGGCTCGATGCGGCGGCCCTAGGGCTTTTAGCGTCGTTAGGTTACGCAGATGTTGCCGTATGTCAGCGCCCAAGGGTGGCGATCTTTTCCACTGGCAATGAAGTCGCTGCTCCCGGTGAGCCGCTGCCCAAAGCAGGTATATACGATGCCAATCGCTTCACCCTGATGGGCTTGCTTGCCGAACACGGCGCCGATGTCATTGACCTGGGCATTCTCCCAGACGATTTAAACGCCATTAAAACGGCCCTTGAAGACGCTGCAGAGCAGAGCGATTTGGTAATCACCAGCGGCGGTGTTTCCGTTGGCCAGGCTGACTTTACCCGTGAGGCTCTGGAACAGTTAGGCCGCCTAGCCTTCTGGCGGGTAGCGCTGCGACCTGGGCGCCCCATGGCTTGCGGCTGGCTGGGTGAAAAGCGCACGCCGTTTGTTGGCTTGCCCGGCAATCCGGTGGCGGTCATGGTAACCTTTCTACAGTTTGTCTCGCCGCTGCTGGATCGGCTGTATGGGCAGCCGACATCAACACCCCATCGCCTTACTGCGATTGCCGACACCGCCATAAAAAGTCGCTTGAAGCGCACTGACTTTATCCGTGGCGTTTACCATACTGATAGCGAAGGACGGTTACTCGTGCGTAGTACCGGCGCCCAGGGTTCGGGCATTTTAACCTCGATGGTGGCTGCTAACTGCTTGATTGAGCTTGCCGACGACCAGGCAGGCGCCCAGCCAGGCGAGGTAGTCAGCATACAACCACTAACGGGATGGCTATGACCGAGCAACGACCCGCACAACCACAAGCTAATCAGCAGCGATCTGTCCAGCCAGACGCTGACCAGCAACTGATCGACGACTTTGGTCGGCGCATTAGCTACGTGCGCATCTCGGTCACCGATCGCTGCGATTTCCGCTGCGTGTACTGCATGAGCGAGGAGATGACGTTTCTGCCCCGCGCCCAGGTACTGACGCTGGAAGAGATCGCTATGGTGGCGCGCGCTTTCACTGAGTTGGGGGTCGAGAAAATTCGCCTTACCGGCGGCGAACCGCTGGTACGCCGCGGCATTGAGCAACTGGTCGATGAGATCGGCGCCATGCCAGGCCTTAACGACTTCACCATGACCACTAACGGCGCCAGCCTACGCAAGCACGCCAAGCAGCTTTACTCAAGCGGTCTGCGGCGGCTGAACATTAGTCTGGACTCGCTAAATGCGGAGCGCTTTAAGCAGCTCACCCGCACCGGCGATTTAGCCAAAGTGATCGACGGCATTCATGCCGCCCAGGAAGCGGGCTTTAAACGCATCAAGCTCAACGCGGTGATCTTAAAAGGTCGCAATGACGACGAAGTAATAGACCTGGTCACCTTTGCACGCCAGGAAAACCTCGATATTAGCTTTATCGAAGAGATGCCGCTGGGCGATGTTTCTGACCACTCACGGGCGGAAACCTTCTACTCCAGCGATGACGTTCAAGACTTGATCGAAACGCGCTATCCGCTGATCCCCACGACCGAAACCACACCCGGCCCATCGCGCTACTTCAAGATGGCCGATAGCGACAGCCGGGTTGGGTTTATTTCCCCCCATAGCCACAACTTTTGCGATACCTGTAACCGGGTGCGCGTGACCGTGGAAGGCCGTTTGCTGCTGTGCTTAGGCAACGAACACTCGGTCGATCTTCGCGCCGTGCTGCGCCGCCACCCCGGCAATATGCAGGCGCTAAAAGAGGCGATCATCAACGCCCTGCCGCTTAAACCGGAACGCCATCACTTCACCACCGATGGCGATGTGCAGGTAGTACGCTTTATGAATATGACAGGGGGCTAGGCGTTGGCAGCGTCAGAGCGGTTGGCAAAAGTGCCGGTGCATATCATTACCGGCTTTCTAGGCAGCGGTAAAACAACGCTTATACACAGCCTCATCGAACAGAAGCCTGTGGATGAAACCTGGGCCATTTTGGTCAACGAGTTTGGCCAAATCGGCATCGACCAGGCGATGTTTGATGCCCGTGACGATGTGGTGGTGAAAGGCCTTCCCGGCGGCTGCCTTTGCTGCCAGCTCGCCTTTGTACTGCAAGCGGCGCTGGTGAATTTACTCGCACGCAGCAAGCCTGATCGCGTCATCATCGAGCCTTCAGGCCTTGGCCACCCGGCAGGCCTGTTGGATCTACTGCGAGGGGAAGCCTTCCAGGAAGTGGTCGAGGTACGCGATATTATTGCTACTCTCGACCCACGCCGATTAGATGACGCCCGCTCCCGAACGCACGACACCTTCCGCGACCAGCTCGATATGGCCGATGCCGTGGCACTCACCATGCTCGACCAGAGCACGCCCGAGCAGCTCGGCGCCGCTCATGCGTTTGTGGCACAGCGCTGGCCGCCGCGTAAATGGATGCAGGAAGCTCCCCAAGGCGAACTACCCATAGGACTGTTGACCCAGAGCGGACGCGCCGAAGGGAGCGATATCAGCGTACCCGCCAACCATCAACAGTTGGCGGCAACACCCAGCTTAGCCGGGTCTTTTTTTGATTTTCCGCCCCCGCCCGGCAAGCCCCAGCGTGAAACCGGCACTTCGCTGGGCTACACCAGTACGGGGTTACGTTGGCACCCAAGCGAGCGCTTCGACCTGGATAGCTTGGCCACCTGTTTGGGAGAACTCCCCAGAGAGGCACGCATTAAAGGCGTGTTTCATACCGATAGCGGCTGGAAACGCTTTAACCGCGCCGGAGGTACGCTGAGCGTTGAAAGCAGCGCGTGGCGGCAAGACTCCCGGCTGGAAGTTATTCTTCCCGATACGAGCCCCGCTCTCGATATCGAAGGCCAACTCCGCTTACTGACGCTGGGTTAAGCGCCCGTAATCAATCTCTCGATGGCCTCTGCAGTAACCGGCCGCCCAAACAGATAGCCTTGATAAGCGTGACAGTCGTGAGCCAGTAGCCACGCCTGCTGCGCTTTGGTCTCTACGCCTTCTGCAATGACCTCTAGATTGAGGCTCTCTGCCAGGGCAATGGTACTCTCGACAATCGCTGCGTTGGCTTGGCTTTCGAGCACCTGCTGCACAAAGGATTGGTCAATTTTCAGTTGATCCAGCGGCAGTTGCGCTAAATAGGCCAGGGACGAGTAGCCGGTGCCAAAATCATCCAGAGAGAAGCGTACACCGCGCGCTTTAAGGGCAAGCATTTTATCTCTGGCGTCGTCTCGCGCTTCCACAAACAGTGACTCGGTCACCTCCAGTTTTAGCCGCTGAAGCGGCGCCTGAGTGCGCGCAAACACCCCCTCTACACGAGCCAGAAACTGCTCATCGCGAAACTGAAGCGGACTAATATTCACCGATATGGTCAGTTTGCTGAGCTGTGGATGCTGCGCCCAACGCGCTAATTGATAGCAGGCATCTTCCAATACCCATTCGCCTACATCATTTATCAGCTCATTGCTTTCCAGCAGCGGAATGAAATCGCCTGGTGAAACAATGCCGCGTTCAGGATGATGCCAGCGCAGCAGCGCCTCAACGCCAGTGATCACGCCATGGTGATCCACTTGGGGCTGATAATAGAGCTGCCACTGCTGGCTGGCCTGCGCTTGGCGCAGATCCGCTTCTAATTTCACATGGGCCAGAAGCACAGCCTGCATCGAGGGGTCAAAAAAGCACACGCCATGGCGGCCGTTGTTCTTAGCCTGAAAGAGCGCCATATCTACCTGCTGCAGGTAGTCATCCACGCCGTACTCATTGCTGGCCATGATCGCAATACCAATACTCCCCGTCACCGTGATGCTCTCTTCGGCCAGAGTGATTGATTCGTTAAGAGTTGCCAGCAGCTTGTGCGCAATACGCTCTGCCAGCCGGGTGGTTTGAGCGTAATTGCTATCCACGCCTTCGATTAATACCGCAAATTCATCGCTTCCCAGCCGCGCCAAGGTATCGGTATCGCGCAACATCTGCCCCATTCGCCGAGCAACGCTCTGCAATACTTGATCCCCCGCATAGTGCCCCAGAGTGTCATTGATTTGCTTAAAGTTATCGATATCGATAAATAGCAGTGCGCCGCAACGCTGATGGCGCTGAAGCTCTTTAAGGGCATTACCTATGCGATCCATAAACAGCCGCCGGTTGGCCAACCCGGTTAAGGTGTCATAAAATGCTAGCTGATGAATCTCTTGTTCAGCGGCTTTACGCTCGCTGATATCGCTCATGGTGGCCACGTAGTGAGTTAAGGTGCCCTCAACGCTGTAGACAGCGCTAATGGTTAGCCACTCGGGAAACAGTTCACCATTCTTACGCTGGTTCCATATCTCGCCTTCCCAGTTGCCGGTTTTGATAACACGCTTCCATAAACGGCGGTAAAAGGCGGCGTTTTGTAGCCCAGAGCTAAACATGCGCGGATTGTTACCCACTATCTCCGCTTCGCTATAGCCGGTAATGCGGCTGAAGGTCTCATTCACCTTAAGAATGATGCCCTGTGGATCGGTAATAAGGATGCCTAAGTGCGTCTGGAAGGCGGCAGCGGCGATTTGGGCCTCGGCACGGGCCTGTTCACGCTCCTCAATACGCTGACGTAGTTGATGCGACAACGCTAAACGATTCAGGTAGTGGCGCGCCCCCCAAGCACCCAGCAGGGCAATCACTGCCGTCACCAACATTAAAATCAAAGCACGCTGCCGCCAGGCCGAGAGCAATTCGTGAAGATCAACGCCAACCACAGCCAGCATCGGATACTCGCCTACTCTCAGCATGCGAAACAGCCGTTTGCGGCCATCAATAGGTGAGTCAATGTTGATTGACCATGTGGACTCACCACGGGTAAGCCACTCGGCCGTTTCTGGGCTCTCAATTTGACTGCCAATCGAAAATGGCTTTTCGGGGGTCGGGTAGCGAGCAATAAATTTTAATCCGGGGTCGACCAGGGCAATGCTCTCGCCGTCATAGACACTCATCTGCTCCAGGGCGTCGGCAAACACTTCAGGTACAATGCTAGAGATGACCACTCCAGCAAACTCGCCGGACGAGGTTTCTAATCGTCGACCATGGTACAAATAGTAGCGTTGGTCACTGCTAGACCAGTAAAGCGGGGTAATCAGTTCTTCTTGTCCTGCTTGCTTAAAGGCATTAAACAACGTCGTATCGCTGATATCAGCACCTGCTCTTCGGCTGCTGCGGCCACTCGCCATTACTCGGCCTTCAGCGCTCAACACAGCGATTTCGTCCACCATGGGCACATACAGGGTCAGGTTTTCTAGCGAGCGCTGAAGGGCCTGGGCATTATCGCTATCTGGCATGCCTTGCAGGGTTAGCATCTCAGCAAGCCCAAAAAGCGCTTGCCCGCTTTGTGCAAATACGCCTTTTGCCCACTCAGCAACCACATTAGCGCGGGCGGTAATCCGCGACTCGGCGGCCTCAATTTCTTGCCGATACTGTTCACTCAGCAGCCAGCCGAAAAGCACCATCATGACAAGCAGTGCTAGCAGATATAGCGCAATCACATGGCGGCGCTGTTGGCGATAAGTCTTGGTGGCTTTCAATACATCATCATTTACATCATTGGAGGTAGCGGACATCGCGCAGAAGCCTTATTCAGGTAACCCAGGGGGACACCTGATACAGTGTAAAAAGTAACTAAAAATGATACATAACACGCGCTGACACGTGGCTTTATCCGATAGTGCCGCGGTGCTTTTAGGATGTATATCAGTTTTTATCACCGTTAATGCCCTGAAAAGCGTGACGTTATGCATGGATAGCCAATCTACCAGGAAATTGTTATGGCATCGCTGGGCCAAATGAGCGACTACGAGATACGCCTAATCCGTATTTTTAAGACGGTCGTTGAGTGCGGTGGCTTTACCGCGGCGGAAACCACGCTGGGCATTAGTCGTTCGGCGATTAGCCAACACATGAACGACTTGGAGGGGAGGCTGGGGTTTTCGCTCTGCCAGCGGGGGCGTGGCGGGTTTAGTTTAACCGAAGAGGGTAAAGAGATTTATCAGGCAGGGTTAACGCTACTGACCGCGCTTGAAACGTTTAAAAGCGACGTTAACGCGCTGCATCAAACGATCAAAGGCGAGCTGAATATCGGCATCACCGACAACCTGGTAACGCTACCCGCCATGCACGTGACCAACGCCCTGGCAGAGCTTAGCGCGCCGGAGCATGAGGTAACGCTGCACATTCATATGGAGCCTTCTGACGCGGTCATTAGAGGCGTCATGGATGGCCACTTGCACGTCGGCGTAGTGCCTGCAGTGAACCTGCCCACCAGCTTAGAAGCGCGGCACCTTTACGACGAGCCATCGTATCTTTACTGCGCGGCTGGCCATCCGCTGTTTACTGAGGATGATGATACGCTTAGCTGTGCAGATATCGCCCAACACTCGGCTATTTCACCCCGCTATCCGCTACCGATTGAGGCCCGGCAGGCGCATGACGCGCTAAGCCTGCGAGCTTCGGCATCCGACCGCGAAGGCGCAGCCTTTTTGATTCTTACCGGGCGCTTTATCGGCTTTCTGCCTGAACACGTCGCAGCACAGTGGGTGGCAGCGGGCAAGATGCGAGCGTTGCATGCCAACACGCAGCACTACCGCATCCCCTTTGTGCTGATCACCCGCCACGACCGCCGCCCCAACCGAGTGGTCGATGCGTTTCTACGCTTAATCAAAAGCAGCTAAACCCGGCAGTATGTTTAACGCTGCTCGGTTGCCTCATTGGCCATTATCGGCGCTGGCCCCGCCTGGGGCGATGACGCCAACACTTGGCTTGCCACATAGTAAACAATTGCCCCCAGCGCCGAGCCGGTAAACCAGCCGTAGTCGTAGAACCAATTCATGGTGCCAGTTAACAGCGATAGCAACGTAAGCGCCACCGGCACGCCAAAGGCGATAAAACCCGCGATGTTCACCGCAGGATAAGCATGGTTATCCATATACAGGCTGGGCACATCCAAACGCTGCTTTTTGATCAGGAAGTAGTCCACCGCCATGATGCCCGCGATGGGCCCCAGCAGGCTGGAGTAACCCAGCAGCCAGTTGGAGTACATCTGCTCCAGAGAAACCCCTGGCGGAATAACGCCCGCTTTTTGCAGCAGATCGTAGCCCATCAACAACACGCCCACCGCGCCAGTCATCAGCACGCCGCGCGTCTGGTTAATCAATTTGGGCGCAATGTTCTGAAAATCGTTGGTAGGCGACACGATGTTAGAAGCCGTATTGGTAGAGATCGTGGCGATAATGATCAACAGCATCGCAAGTACCACCCAGAAGGGGCTGTCGATATAGCCAATCAAACGTACCGGGTCGGCAACGGTTTCCCCTACCAGCGTTTCGGAAGCAGCGGTTAACACGACACCGAGTGCGGCAAAGAAAAACATCGTTAGCGGCAGCCCAATCACCTGACCAACGATCTGATCTTTTTGGCTTTTGGCAAAGCGACTGAAATCGGGAATATTCAGCGACAGCGTGGCCCAAAAACCCACCATGGCGGTTAAGCCCGCGAAGAAGTAGCCGTATACCGATGCCCCTTCAGGCCGCGACGGCGGCTGTGCCAGTAGTTCGGACATCGACATATTTGGCCACGCCCATATCATCAGCCCAACACCAACGGCTAACAGCAGCGGTGCGGCGAAGGTTTCCAACCATTTAATCGACTCTGCACCACGAATCACCACATAGAGATTCATCGCACCAAAGACAAAAAAGCCGATGACTTCACCAACACCGCCCATCGCAGCCCAAGCGGGAATCAACTCGGAGAGCAACAGATGAATGGCCAAACCGCCAAACATGGTTTGAATACCAAACCAGCCGCAGCCGACCAGGGCGCGCACCAGACAGGGTACGTTGGAACCTAAAATACCGAACGAAGAGCGTAAAACCACCGGAAAAGGAATACCAAACTTCGTACCGGGAAAGGCGTTTAAGGTAAGAGGAATCAGCACGATCACGTTGGCCAACAAAATGGCAAACAACGCCTCCCCCACGCTCAGCCCGAAGTAGGCGGTTAATACCCCGCCTAGGGTGTAGGTGGGCACGCAGATCGACATGCCTACCCAGAGTGCCGCAATATTCCACTTACTCCAGGTGCGCTCGCTGGCCTGGGTAGGCGCAATATCCTCATTAAAGCGCGAACTACTGCGTACATCGTCCCCTACATCTAGCTCTATCAGCCCACCTCGATCCACCATCTGAGAGGTTGTTTCGGTCATTTTTTATCTCCTCAGCATTGCGTTATTGCGCTGCCTAGCTCCCACGGCCAGTGGAGCTTTTCAAAAAGGCGCTTAGAAATCATGGCTTTTAGAAACCATTGTTTTTCAAAACCATCGTTCTTAGAAACCATAGCTTTTAGAAAACAAGCAATAAGCATGCCTACTTGAAAAAGCAGGTCAATTAACTCATTGATTAAAAAGCTGCCTTCCTGGACAACATTATTATTGTTAGCTTGTTATCTTTATATTTTCCCCACCTAAAACAAAAACCAACTAAACAAAGCTAGATCAAAAAAAATATTTGCACCAATTTCAAACAGAAAAAAACCAAAAACACTCGCTATAAATATACCAAACCAATGATTTTAAAAGAATAAAAAAACCATCCAAAACAGTGCAAGACCTCACCAAAAAAGTGAATATCACAAAATGGAACAATAAAAATAAGCAAACTCAATGAGTTAAAGACGATTTAACAAATCTCCTTTAAAGACTTGCTAAAACCACCTACCCAGCGCTACTTTCAACAAAAGCTGTCTATTTCGTCAGCTTTACAAAACTAGTTTCAAGAAAACTACAAACATACGCTACACATCAACAATCAGAGGGAGCGTCTCATGCAGAATATGAAAATCGGGTTGATTCAGATGGGCCTGAAAACCAGCACCGATCTTGAACCAGAAGCTATTCGCGACGCCATGAACGAGGCACATCTGCCAATGATTCAGCAAGCGGCTGACCAGGGCGTGCAGGTGCTTTGCTTCCAGGAAGTGTTTAACCAGCCCTACTTTTGCCCCAGCCAGGACGGCAAGTGGTACGCCGCCGCCGAGCGGGTACCGGAAGGCCCTACCTGCCAGATGATGCAGAAGCTCGCCGCCGAGCACCGCATGGTGATCATCGTGCCGGTGTATGAAGAGACTGAAACCGGTGTTTACTACAACACCGCAGCGGTATTCGACGCTGACGGCAGTTACTTAGGCAAGTACCACAAAACCCATATTCCCCAAGTAGCCGGTTTTTGGGAAAAATTCTTCTTCAAGCCGGGAAAATCCAACTGGCCAGTGTTCGATACTGCCTACGGCAAAATCGGCGTGTATATCTGCTACGACCGTCACTTCCCCGAAGGCTGGCGGGCGCTTGCTCTCAACGGCGCTGAGGTGATTTTCAACCCTTCCGCCACCGTGGCCGGTCTTTCCCAATACCTGTGGGAGTTAGAGCAACCTGCCTCTGCCGCCGCCAATGGCTGCTTTATCGCTGCGATCAACCGAGTTGGAACCGAGGCGCCGTGGAACATCGGCGACTTTTACGGCTCCAGCTATATCGTTAACCCCCGCGGCAAAATCGAAGCTCAGGCCAGCGAAACAGAAGACGAGCTGCTGGTGCACGAGATCGATTTGGACATGGTGCGGGAGGTACGCAACAACTGGCAGTTCTTCCGCGACCGTCGCCCGGAAACCTATACCCGCCTGACCGACGGTGAATGATTCTGCTGGTAAAAAACAGGTTGCTGGTTAAGTTTTCTATTTAAAAACAACAGGAGCGAACGATGAGCTTATTAATCAAGGGCGGCACCGTGGTCACCCACGCCGATACCTACCGCGCAGACGTACTGTGTGTCGACGGTAAAATCCATGCGATTGGCACCGATCTAGATGTCCCTGAAGGGTGTGAAATTGTCGATGCCAGCGATCAACTGGTGATGCCCGGCGGTATCGATCCCCATACGCACATGCAACTGCCGTTCATGGGCACCGTGGCCAGCGAAGATTTCTATACCGGCACCGCCGCGGCCTTGGCCGGGGGCACCACTTCGATCATCGACTTCGTGATCCCACAGCCAGGTCAGTCGCTCCTTGAGGCCTTCGAAACCTGGCAAGGCTGGGCGGAAAAAGCCGCCACCGATTTTGCCTTCCACGTGGCGATTACCTGGTGGGACGATAGCGTGCGAGAGGAAATGGGCACCCTGGTTCATGAACACGGGGTGAACAGCTTCAAACACTTTATGGCCTACAAGGGCGCGATCATGGCCACTGATGACATTCTGGTGGAAAGCTTCTCGCGCTGTCTGGAGCTAGGCGCGGTACCTACGGTTCACGCCGAAAACGGTGAGCTGGTCTACCACATGCAGCAAAAACTGCTCGCCCAGGGCATGACCGGGCCGGAAGCCCATCCGCTTTCGCGCCCACCCCAGGTGGAAGGCGAAGCGGCCAGCCGGGCGATTCGCATTGCCAGCACCCTGGGCGCACCGATCTATCTGGTTCACGTGTCCACCAAAGATGCCGTCGATGAAATTGCCTACGCCCGCCAGCAGGGTCATCCGGTTTATGGCGAATGCTTAGCCGGGCACCTGCTCATCGACGATAGCGTCTACCAGGATACCGACTGGGGCCGCGCCGCTGCCCACGTGATGAGCCCGCCCTTCCGGCCCAAGGGCCACCAGGAAGCGCTCTGGCACGGCTTGCAGTCGGGCAATCTGCAAACCACCGCCACCGACCACTGCTGTTTCTGTGCCGATCAGAAAGCCGCGGGCAAGGATGACTTTACTAAAATCCCCAACGGCACCGCTGGCGTGGAAGACCGCCTCGCCGTGTTGTGGGATGAAGGCGTCAACACCGGCAAGCTGTCGCCCCAGGAGTTTGTCGCGCTGACATCGACCAACACCGCCAAGATTTTCAACCTCTACCCGCGCAAAGGGGCGATTCAAGTAGGTTCCGATGCAGATATCGTGGTGTGGGATCCCAACGGCACCCGGACGATTTCTGCCAAAACCCACCACCAGAACGTCGATTTCAACATTTTCGAGGGCAAAACGGTGCGCGGCATTGCCCGTCACACCATTAGCAAGGGCAAATGGGTGTGGCGGGATGGTGAGCTGCGCGCCGAGCGCGGTGCGGGCCGCTATTTGGAGCGCCCCGCCTACCCCGGTGTCTTCGAATTGCTGGCCAAGCGCGCCGAGCTGAATGCGCCGATGGCCGTAAAAAGATAACAGCTGTGCCCATAACAACAGCGGAGGCTTTACTGTGACTAGCCCACTGAACCACCTACCCAGCGCAAAAGAGGTCGGCACCTACGACCCGGATACGCTGGCAAGCAACTTTAGCGATCTACATCCGCCGCTGACCCATCGCCAGGCGATGATCGAAAGTCAGCGTTGTCTCTATTGCTTTGATGCGCCCTGCGTCGAGGCTTGCCCGTCGGATATTGATATTCCCAGCTTTATTCGCCAGATCAGCGAGAACAATATCAACGGCGCGGCGGAAACCATTCTGGAAGCCAACATTTTAGGCGGCAGCTGCGCCCGGGTGTGCCCCACGGAAATTCTTTGCGAGCGTAGCTGCGTGCGCAACCACGACGCCGAATGCCAGCCGGTGCTGATCGGTTTGCTGCAGCGTCATGCCACCGACCATATGCAGTTCGACGGCCACCCCTTCAAACGCGCCACTTCTACCGGCAGTCATGTGGCCGTGGTCGGCGCCGGACCTGCCGGGCTCTCCTGCGCGCACCGACTGGCGATGCTCGGTCATCAGGTGACCATCTTTGAAGCCGAACAAAAGCCTGGCGGGCTGAACGAGTACGGCATCGCCCGCTACAAAATGACCGACGACTTCGCCCGTAAGGAAGTGGAATTCTTGCTTGAGATCGGTGGCATCGAGATCCAGTACGGCCAACGGCTGGGCGCAAACCTGGAGCTTGCTACGCTCCATAATCAGTACGATAGCGTGTTTCTCAGCTTGGGCCTGGGCGCTAGCCGTGCCCTGGGTTTAACCGGGGAGCAAGCACCCGGTCTGATGCCTGCGGTGGACTACATCAAGGTTCTCCGCCAGACCGACGATCTGGGCAGCCTTGCGGTGGCCAAACGCTGTATCGTGATTGGCGCGGGCAATACCGCTATCGATATGGCCACCCAAATGGCCCGCTTAGGCGCTACGGAGGTAACGCTGGTTTACCGTCGCGGCGTGGAAGCCATGTCCGCCACCGACCACGAGCAGGAAATCGCCAAAGCCAACGGCGTGCGGATGGTGACCTGGGCCCAGCCCGACGAGATTCTGCTGGATGATCAAGTCCGCGTGACGGGCATGCGCTTTGCCAAGACCCATGATCAAGCGGGCCGCTTAACCCCTACTGGAGAAACCTTTGAGATCGCCGCCGATGCTGTCTTCACCGCCATCGGCCAAGGCTTCGAAGGCGCGAGCCTAAGCGATACCACCGCCGCTGAGCTTGCCCGGGACGGCGAGCGCATTCACGTTAATGAGATGTTCCAAACCTCACTGCCCAATGTGTATGCCGGTGGCGACTGTGTGAAGCCCGGTCAAGACCTTACCGTTCAGGCCGTGCAACACGGCAAACTGGCGGCTCACGCCATTCATCAGGCGCTTGTCGCCAAGCAGGAGGCCGCATGAACACACTCACTTTTACACCACCGGGTAAGAAAGACAGCGGTGACAGCGTGGTTAATGGCGTTGATCTATCGGTTAACTTTGCTGGCATTAAAGCCCCCAATCCATTCTGGCTGGCCTCTGCACCGCCCACCGATAAAGCCTACAACGTGGTACGCGCCTATGAAGCTGGCTGGGGCGGCGTGGTATGGAAAACCCTTGGCGAAGAGCCGCCTGCGGTGAATGTCTCCTCCCGCTACTCAGCCCACTACGGAAAAAACCGCGAGGTGATCGGCTTTAACAATATCGAGCTGATTACCGACCGCTCGCTGGAGATCAACCTTAAAGAAATCACTCAGGTGAAAAAGGACTGGCCCGATCGTGCGCTGATCGTTTCCATTATGGTGCCCTGTAATGAAGAAGCCTGGGCCTACATTCTGCCGCTAGTGGAAGCCACTGGCGCGGACGGCATCGAGCTCAACCTGGGTTGCCCCCACGGAATGCCGGAGCGCGGCATGGGCGCGGCGGTGGGCCAAAACCCCGACCTGATCGAGAAAGTCACCTACTGGTGCAAGAAGCATTACTCCAAACCGGTAATCGTCAAACTCACACCTAATATCACCGATATTCGCGTCGGTGCCCAAGCAGCACTGCGGGGTGGGGCCGACGCGGTATCGCTGATCAATACCATCAACTCGATTACCAGTATCGACCTGGACAATATGGTCGCCAAGCCCACCGTCGGCCACCAGAGCACTCACGGCGGCTACTGCGGTAGCGCTGTCAAACCCATCGCGATGAACATGGTGGCGGAAATCGCCCGCGACCCGGCCACACCAACTCTGCCCATCTCCGGCATTGGCGGCATTTCCACCTGGCGGGATGCGGCGGAGTTTATCGCCCTAGGTGCCGGCAGCGTGCAGGTGTGTACGGCAGCGATGCTCAACGGCTTTAGGATTGTGGAGGAGATGAAAGACGGCCTCTCTCGCTGGATGGCGGAAAAAGGCTACGACTCCATCGAGGCGTTCTCCCGTAAGGCGATACCGCAAACCACCGACTGGAAACACCTCGACATCAACTTCAAAACCATCGCCAAGATCGATCAGGATTTGTGCATCGAGTGCGGCCGCTGTTATATCGCCTGCGAGGATACCTCCCACCAGTCGATTGCCAAGCTCACCGAGCAGGACGGCGCGCGACGCTATGAAGTGATCGAAGAGGAGTGTGTGGGCTGTAACCTTTGCCAGATCACTTGCCCAGTAGATAACTGCATCACCATGGTGCCCCAGGAGACCGGCCAACCCTTCCTGGCCTGGGATAACGACCCACGCAATCCTTTCCGGGTCGCCTCTTAACCTCTTTACCCTCTTTTTTTTAAACAGCCGTTAGCGCTACCCACCGCCCTCAGTTTGTGAGGGCGGTCGCGTTTTCTGCAACATACTGTTCCATCACCCAGTAGCGACAAAAGTCAGCATCCTTGAGAACATGAGAAAACATCGCATATAAAATTCTTTCTCACAAAAGGAAACCCAATGAGGTTCGCTACCACTACCACCGCTATACTCTTAGCAACTGCCAGCGCCACCGCGAGCGCCGACCAGCGAATCGCCACCTTCGACTTAGGCAGCCTGGATACGCTGGATGCACTAGGTTTAAACGAGCAGGTAGTGGGTGTACCGAAAGCCAGCCTGCCTGGCTATCTTGAGCAGTATGCAGCCGATGACGTCACCGATATTGGCGGCCTGCGCTCACCGGATATGGATGCCCTTGGCGAAAGCGAGCCTAGCCTGATTCTTTACACTGGCCGCCAGGGTGAGTGGGAAGAGGGGCTTGGCGAAATCGCCCCGCTGCTCAACACCAGCCTACAGGGTGACGACTACCTGGCTACTTTTGACACTAATGTACGCGAACTAGCGAGTCGTTTAGCAGTGGAAAGCAAAGCCGAAGAGGCGCTTGGTACACTGCATGCCGAGATTGAGACCCAGCGCGAAGCGCTAAGCAACGCTCCTCGCACGCTGGTGGTAACCCACAACGGCGGCAATCTGATGCTGAATCAGCACCCGGTCGTTCACGACGTACTGGGCATTGCAGCATTAGAGATGCCCGAAAGTGTCACTTCTGAAACCCGCGGTACCCGTACCTTTACCCCGCTTTCTCCTGAGGCGATTAGCGAAATTGATCCGCAGGTCGTACTGGTGATTGATCGCAGCGCCGCGATTGGCGATGAACCCGCCGACGCGGATGCCTTAGCGCAAACGCTCTTAGATGCGGGAGCTGAGAAAGCGCGGGTCATTATGCTAACGCCCGCGCTGTGGTACCTCTCCGGCGGCGGCCTGCAGAGTCTGGCGCTACAGGTTGAAGAAGTTGCAGTAGCACTAAACTCGTCAGGTAACTAAGCGCTCACTCCCCCCCCCCCTCTTACAGCAATGGCGGAGGGGGAAACGCAGCCTAAGCGGCGAGAAACGCTGGCTTAAAAAGCTTCCCAATCATCTTCAGCGCTAGCCGTGGTTTGGCTACGCGTCGCTGGCCGCATCAGCGCTGGTGTCTGTTGAGATGAGTGTTGTGGCGTGTGCTGGGGCGAGGTAAGCGGGGCGTGTTGCGTACGGCTCTCCCCCTCAGTTAAACGAAAAGCCGAGACAACGCTTTCAAGCCGCGCCGCCTGTTCTTCCAACGAGCTGGCCGCTGACGACGCCTGCTGAACCAGGGCCGCGTTCTGCTGGGTCACTTCATCCATTTGGGCAACCGCTTGGTTGACCTGCTCAATACCCGAACTCTGCTCCTGAGAAGCCGCGGAGATTTCATCCATAATATCGGTCACCCGGCGCACAGAGGAGACCACATCCCGCATCGTAGCACCGGCGCTTTCGACTAATGCTGAGCCCTCTTTCACCTGGGTGGATGATGCCTCGATCAATGCCTTGATCTCTTTCGCCGCATCCGCACTGCGACTCGCTAGGTTACGTACTTCGCTGGCCACTACCGCAAAGCCCCGGCCTTGCTCACCTGCCCGCGCCGCTTCCACGGAAGCATTGAGTGCCAAGATATTGGTTTGAAAGGCGATAGAGTCGATAACGGTAATAATATCCGCCACTTTTTGCGAGCTGCTAGAGATATCATGCATAGTGGTAATCACCTGCTCAACCACTTCGCCACCGCTGCTAGCAGTGCTTGAGGCATCGTTCGCCAACTGGCTGGCCTGGCGGGCGTTATCGGCATTCTGTTTAACAGTAGCAGTTAACTGCTCCATGCTAGCAGCGGTTTCCTGCAGCGAAGCAGCCTGCTGCTCTGTGCGTGAGGATAGATCCGCATTGCCACTGGCAATTTCACGCGCGCCGATATGAATCGAGCCGCTACCATCGCGTACTTCGGAGACTGTTTTAGATAAATTGCTTTGCATATGCTGCATAGCGCTAAACAGCTTGCCAATCTCGTTACGCCCGCGATCACTGACTTTGCCTGAAAGATCGTTTTTAGCGATACGCTCAAAGTGTAAGACTGCCTCATTCAGCGGTTTAACAATGGCACCTACCATGGCGATGCGCACAAAGAGAATTATTAATGCAGCAATCAAAAGCACAGCTAAATCAATATAACCAATCAGTTGCATATCGCGTTCATAATCATCAACCATTAAGTGATTTTGTTCAGCCATATAGTCATTATAGGCAATCACTGCCTCTATTAACTGTTCATTTAAATCACTAACCGTCGACCTTGCAGCGCTAAACCGAGCCTCATCACCCGTCTTTAACGTTTCTGCTAGCGGTATAATTCCCTGTTGCATTAAGTTATTAAAATTAGCAATCACTGTTTCAGCCAGCGCTGAACTCGGACTGGTTGCTTCAAACTCGGAAAAATAATCTTGAGCAGCCTGTTGATTAGTTTGCGCTCGATTTAAATAATCACGAGCCGAACTAGCATCACCATTTTCCGTTGCATCGAAACTATTGATATAAAAAAGCTGTGTATAAGCGATAGATTGCTGACTACGGCCTAGGGCTAAGGTGCGATCAGCTGAAAGGTCTATCTCTTCAAGTGCAGTGCTTCCTTCTTCGCCCGATCGGTAACCAAGAAACGCAATTATTATTATTAAAAATGCAAAAATGGCCAAAACAAGAGTTAATCCCATTTTCACTGAAATATTACTAAGCAATCTATTCATAGTTAAGAAACCTCGATTCCGGAGCATTTACACTTCGGTTCTGATTTAAATCAATGGAGGAAACTGATCGCCCCCTATTAAACCAGGAAAAATCAACAACCTTTTGTGTTATCTGATATTACACCCCTCACTCAACCTAGAACATCGAGTTCATATTTTTTAACAATTGACCTGTTTGCAAGCTAACTACTATCTAAAGAAATTAATTACTTATAAATATTCGCGCGAGTGATCTCTCACCCGCGCGTTAGGTTTTGCTTTAAGTCTATGCAGCTTTTCTTGCCCAGAACTGCAGCTGAGCGGCCGAGATGATTGAGCTATTGAAACTAAAATAAACCCTAAGGCTTAAAAAGCTTCCCAATCATCTTCAGCGCTAGCCGTGGTTTGGCTACGCGTCGCTGGCCGCATCAGCGCTGGTGTCTGTTGAGATGAGTGTTGTGGCGTGTGCTGGGGCGAGGTAAGCGGGGCGTGTTGCGTACGGCTCTCCCCCTCAGTTAAACGAAAAGCCGAGACAACGCTTTCAAGCCGCGCCGCCTGTTCTTCCAACGAGCTGGCCGCTGACGACGCCTGCTGAACCAGGGCCGCGTTCTGCTGGGTCACTTCATCCATTTGGGCAACCGCTTGGTTGACCTGCTCAATACCCGAACTCTGCTCCTGAGAAGCCGCGGAGATTTCATCCATAATATCGGTCACCCGGCGCACAGAGGAGACCACATCCCGCATCGTAGCACCGGCGCTTTCGACTAATGCTGAGCCCTCTTTCACCTGGGTGGATGACGCCTCAATCAGTGCTTTGATCTCTTTGGCGGCATCGGCACTGCGGCTGGCCAGGTTACGCACTTCACTCGCCACCACGGCAAAACCACGACCCTGTTCGCCTGCCCGCGCTGCTTCCACAGAAGCATTGAGTGCCAAGATATTGGTTTGAAAGGCGATAGAGTCGATAACGGTAATAATATCCGCCACTTTTTGCGAGCTGCTAGAAATACCGTGCATGGTGGTAATCACTTGCTCAACCACTTCACCACCGTTGCTTGCAGTGCTTGAGGCATCGTTCGCCAACTGGCTGGCCTGGCGGGCGTTATCGGCATTCTGTTTAACGGTAGCGGTTAACTGCTCCATGCTGGCGGCGGTTTCCTGCAGGGAAGACGCCTGCTGCTCGGTACGCGAGGATAGATCCGAGTTACCACTGGCAATCTCACGCGCCCCGATATGAATCGAACCGCTGCTATCGCGTACCTCAGAAACGGTTTTAACCAAATTACTTTGCATATGCTGCATAGCACTAAACAGCTTGCCGATCTCATTGCTACCACGGTCATCTACTTTACCAGAGAGATCATTTTGGGCAATACGCTCAAAATGCTCCACTGCTTCGTTTAGTGGTTTTACAATAGAGCCCACCATCGCGATGCGAACAAACAGAACGATTAACGCGGCAATCAAAAGTACAGCGATATCAATATAAGTAAGAAACTGCATGCCGCTCTCATAATCGGCAATCATCGACTTGTTTCGTTCAGCCCGATGATCATTGTAAGCACTAACAGCCTCAATTAACTGCTGATTTAAGTCACTCACCATTTCCCTTGCGGTATTAAACTGACTGCTGTTACCCGTATTCAATGCCTCCTCTAAGGGGATAATCCCCCGTTGGATCAAGCTCTCATAGGTGGCAATCACGGTATCAGAAAGTGCCGACTCAGGATTGGTGGCTTTAAACTCTGTAAAGTAATCTTGCGCAACTCGCTGAGCATCTTGGGCCCGAGCCAGGTAGTCACGGGATGAACTGGCATCACCTTTCTCAAACGCATCGAAGCTACTAACGTAGAAAAGCTGAGCGTAGGCTATGGATCGTTGACTGCGGCTAAGTGCTAAAGTGCGATCACCTGATAGGTCAAGCTCTTTTAACGAAGTACTGCCCTCTTCGCCTGCCTGATAGCCTAGAAAGGCAATGGTTATTATTAATAATGAAAAGATGGCCAAAACAAGGGTTAAACCCAGTTTGACGGATAGATTACTAAGTACACGATTCATATGCGGAATGCCTCCAGGCCAGATCCATTAGCTTTTGGCAATTTATATAATCTAGCTAGAGCACTTCCAGCGGCTTTAGATTAACTTAAATCGACCAATATCTTTTACGAGGAACTGCTATCGGCCTGGATAGCATAGACTTTAGTCTAGCTTGAAAATTATTTTCACAAATGAAAATAGAAACGATTTGCAAACAGCAGTGAACGGAGTGGTAGGCGCATTGAATATCGGTGCAGAGGCTATCTTAGCCGTGGATTGGTCAAGGCCACGGCTAAGATGAAAGGAGTCTGCTCGAGTTATTGATCAGGATGTATGCGAATCCGGTAGAGCACGCAGTAAACTACCGGCAGTACGATTAAGGTTAATAGCGTGGCGACACCCAGGCCACCGATCAGCGCGACCGCCATGCTGGCGAAAAAGGCATCGCTAATTAGCGGGATCATGCCCAACATGGTGGTCAGCGCGGCCATGGCGACCGGACGCACGCGGCTGACCGCAGCTCGCACCACAGCGTGGTAGCGGTCTTGATGCAACGGCAGTTGCACGTTGATCTCCTCTACCAACACGATGGCATTTTTGATTACCATGCCGATCAAGCTCAGCGTACCCAGCAGAGCCATAAACGAGAAAGGTAACCCGGTAACCAACAACGCGCCCACTACGCCAATAATCGTCAGCGGTACCAGCGACCAGATAGCCAACGGCTGGCGGAAGTTATTGAACAGCACCACAGTGAGAATAAACATCATCACTATGCCCAGCGGCAGCGAGGAAAATAACCCACTCTGCGCTTCGCCAGCGGTCTCAAACTCACCACCCCACTCCAACCGGTAACCTGCTGGTAGATCCAAGGCCTCCACCCTTGGTCGAATGTCGGCCAATACGCTGGCTGCGGTCACCCCGCTTAGCGGATCCGGCTCACCGTACACCGCCAGCATGCGTTCGCGATTGCGGCGCATAATCAGCGGATCCGCCACCTGTGTTGTGATATCGCCGATGACTTGATCGGCGGAGATATAGCGGTTTTGCTCTGCGCTCCAGACGTTAAGTGAGCCTAGGTTATCCACATCGTGACGCTGTTCGGGGATTGCCCGCGCCACTATCGGAATCAGGTCGCTGCCGTCGCGGTAAATGCCCACCTGGCTGCCACTGGTACTTAGCGCCAGGGTGCTGGCCAGGTCTTCACGGGTCACACCCAGCCTACGTGCAGTATCTTCAAGAAAAACGGGCTCAATCGCCTGCACGCGGTTACGCCAACTGGTGCGCACGCTGGTCAAATTCGGTGTATCAAGGAACATGGCCTCAACCTGATCGCCCAACTGGCGAAGCACCGCTGGATCGCTGCCGTAGAAGCGCGCCTCTAGCTTGGCTTTGGGAGCGGGGCCGACCTCCAACGGGGCGATTTTGTAGTCGATATCGCTATGATCCCGCTCCAACACTTGCTCTACGTCAGCCATGCGGTCGTGTTGAGTCGCTTTATCGTCGGTTTCGACAATCAACTGCGCATAGCTTGCATAGCGGTCTTCCGGTGAATAGGTGAGGGTAAAGCGCTGCGCTCCGCCGCCCACGGTGGTGGTCAGGTGGCGAACGCCGTCCATCTCCATCACGCTCTTTTCAAGCTCGCTAACGCGGCGTTGGGTTTCGAGAATATCGGTACCTTCCGGCGTGCGATAATCGACAAAAAAGATCGGCGTATTAGAGGCCGGAAAGAAGGCATTTTTAACCGAACCAAAGCCGACCACCGCGCCAGCCAATATCGCTACCATCAGCGCCAAGGTTAACCAGCGCCAACGAATACCGGTGATAATGACACGGCCTACAAAACGATAAACCACGCCTTTATAGGGGTCTTCCTGTCCATCGCCGGGGGCAACATTGCGGAAAAACAGCTTGAAGTAGAACGGCGTTAACGTCAGCGCCGTGATCCAGCTCAGCAGTAGCGAGTAGAGCAGCACGAAAAATAACGAGCCGATAAACTCACCGGTGGTGTCTGGCGATAAACCGATGGGCGCAAAGGCTGCAATCGCGATCAGCGTTGCGGCCAGCAAGGGCCAGGCATTTTGGCGAACCACTTGATGCGCCGAATCACGAATCGTGCTGCCGCGCTTTAACCCCACCAGCATGCCTTCGGTGACCACAATGGCGTTATCTACCAGCATTCCCAGGGCGATAATTAACGCACCCAGCGAGATTTTTTCCAGCTGCAAACCATGAAAGCGCATCAACATAAAGGTGCCAATAATGGTGATCAGCAGGATAAAGCCCATTAACAGACCACTGCGCCAGCCCATAAACAGCATCAGCACCACGATCACGATAGCCACCGCCTGGATCAAGCTGACCAGGAAACCGGATACTGCGTCATCGACCACCTGGGGCTGGTTATAAACGACATTCAGCTCCATACCCAGTGGTGTGCGGGTTTGCAGTTCATCCAGACGCTGCTGTAGCCGTTCTCCCACCTCGACAACATTCACTCCGCTTTCAAAGGAGACGCCCAACGAGATCGCCGGCCTGCCCATATCGCGGTAAAGCTGCTGGGGCTGCTCCGCCAGCTCGCGGCTCACATCGGCAATATCGCTCAGCCGCACCAGTTCACCGTCGCCCTCACTGACAATCAGGGCGCGCAGAGCTTCAATATCTGCCGCACTGCCCGTGGGGGTGATACGAAAACGGCGGCCATCCTGTTTAAGATGCCCTGAGTCTGCCACTGCATTTTGGGTCTCAAGCAGTTGCTGTAATCGTGTTAACGGAATATTCAGTGCGCGCAGGCGTTCGCGATCAACTTCGATATAGATGCGCTCTTCGTGCTCACCGCTTAGCGACACCTTCGCGACGCCCTTCACCAAAGCGAGCTCGCGCTTGAGAAAATCAGCATGGTCAGCCAGATCCGGCATGCTATAGCCATCGCCCGTCAGGTTGACCATGAAACCAAATACATCGCCAAAGTCGTCATTTACGCGAGATTGACTCGCACCCGGCGGAAGCGCGGCCTGGGCATCCTGTACTTTACGGCGCAGCGAATCCCATAATTGCTCCAACTCCTCGTTCTGCACCGTACTTTCGAGTTCAACGGTGATCTGCGATAGGCCATCAGAACTCACCGAGCTAACCCGTTTGATCGATGACATCTCCTGAATTGACTCTTCGAGTGTCGAAGTGACTTCCTGCTCTACCTCTTCAGGCGTCGCACCAGGGTACTGCGTGGTGATCAGCGCATTGCGAATGGTAAATTCGGGGAACTCCAACTGGCCCATGCCCAAAAACGACAGCGCGCCACCCGCCAGCAGCACCACGGTCATTAAATAGCTGGTCGCCCGGTGGCGTAGAAAGTAGTCGACCATGTTAAAGCCCCTGCTCTTTTTCCCACGGGGTCACCCTGGTGTCCTCGGTTAAACGGTGGGCTCCGGCCGCCACAACGCGATCGCCCGCTGCCAACTTTCCGCTAACTTCCAGGCCGTTTGAGGTTAACCGACCGACCTCCACCGGCACCGCTTCCACGTTTTCTGGCTCGATGAAGCGCCATACCTGAGCCTGGTCGGGATCATCACCGGCATAGCTCACCGCATCAGTGGGCAGTAGCCACAGCGGGGTGCTATTTTCGGTTTGCAGCGAACTCAAATCGAGCCGCACATTGGCACTCATACCGTCTAACAGGGTGATATCGTCCGGCTGGGGCAGCGTTAGGGTGACTTCATAAGCCAAACTCTGTGCGCTGGCTTGGGTGGTGTAAGAGGCTAGCTGGGCAGGATAGGGTTTATCGCTATTACCAAAGCGCACTTCAAACGCCAACGCATCACCGAAGGGCGTTCCATTATTTCGCGGTATGCGCTGCACGATCTGCTCGGGCAGATGAAACACCACGTCTAGCTGCCCTGGCTGCTGGATCACCGCGACCGTTTCTTGAACTTGAACTATCTGGCGGTTATCCACTGGCACCTGGGCAATCACACCATCGTAAGGGGCGCGTAGCTTTGTATGCTCGACCTGCTCTTGTGCCTGTTCGAAGGTGGCCCGGGCGGCCCGCCACTCGCTTTCCGACTCATCAAACTGGGATTGGCTAACCGCCCCACGCTGCAGGGTATAGCGCATGCGTTCTAGCGTTGCCTCGGCGAGCTCCAAGCGCGAGCGGGCGCTGTCCAGCTCGCTTTGCACATTGCGATCATCAATGCGCGCAATCACCTCGCCTTCGCTCACCTGTTGGCCGGGGCTCACATTGAGCTCCAATAATTCCCCGGCCATACGAAATGACAAATTGCTGCGCGTAGAGGCTTCCACCCGCGCGGGAAACTGCCGTAAGGCCGTAGCATTTGCCGACTGCAGTGTCATCAATTTTACCGGTCGTGTGGCATCAGTCGACTGCGCCAGGGGTTGCTCACAGCCCGTTAGCACAAGCAGAGCCAGTATGATGGGCAGTGAACGGAGAAGAGTAACGGGCACGAGTAGCTCCTTGATGGCGGTCAGTGATGATTTTCAAACCTGCATTCAGGGTACAAGTTGAATAATATAGTCACCTCACTGACATTCATGAATGTCAGTGAGGTGTATAATAATCACCCACCCGCGACTTTGCTATCCATCACTGCCAAAATACCGCTTATTTTAATAATAGGAGCCGCTATGTCCCGTCGTAAGGCCGACGCCGAACGTACCCGAGAAATCATTCTGGACGCGGCAGAGACCACCTTTTTAGCCCAAGGCGTTTCGCGTACCACCTTGGCGCACATCGCCCAGGCAGCAGGCGTGACACGAGGGGCCATTTATTGGCACTTTGAAGACAAAGCTGCATTGTTCGATGCACTCTTGGAGCGCGTGCGTGTCCCTCTGGATGAAATTGTCGATGAGGTGGTGGAACGCCTAGGCTCAGCACCGGCAGACTGCTTACGCGACATTGCTCTACGCTCGCTGGCAGCCATTTCCCACGACCTGCCACTGCAGAGAGCAGCCACTATCGTGTTGCACCGCTGCGAGAAACTGGAAGAGGAGCACCCGCGGATTTGCATGATCACTCGACTCTCTGAGCACGCAGAGGCGCGAGTAGAGCAATTGTTTGAACAGGCCCAAATCGCTGGCACTTTACGCGCTGACTTAACCCCAGCCAGCGCCCGGCGCCAATTTCATGGCTTTTTGATTGGCGTCTGTTTCGACTGGCTGCAGGATCCCCAGCAGCATTCTCTGGCGGATGAGAGCAGTGGTATCGTGGAAACGTTAATGCGTGGTTTATTTAACACTCAAACCGTATGAACCTGCGCTAAATCTTAATCTATATTTATCTAATGCACTTAATCTGCGTTTATCTCGCGAGGGGTGGCAAAGTGCTCAGCCAAGACGGCACTCATTGGTACATTAAGCGTAATGTCTTTGCCAGGGAGAGGTTGCTGAAACCACCGTTCGTAAAGCAACGGCATTTCCGGACTGGTATAAATATGTTCGAGGGCTTTATTTACCTCTGCTGCAAAGGCATCGTCGCCCAATTGCATTAAAAAACCGAGAGGCTCTATCGACGTAATGGCTTCTTCGGAAAGCGCGTACGCGTCAGGGTGATCGGACTCAGCAATCATTGTGCTTAGTAATATATCATCCATTGCAAAAGCCGCTACGCGCCCATCAGCAACTAAATCAAACGCTTCCTGCAATGTACCTACGGGCACCACCGATAAATTCAGTTGGCGTTCTCGATTTACCTGATTAATCTGGCTGACATTGACGGTGCCACGCGCCACGCGCCACGCTCACGCTACGCCCGGCCAAGTCCTCCAAGGTGGTAAAGCCATTTTCCTTCAGGGCCACATAACGCACCGAGACAAAGAAATGGCTAAGTGCAAACTGCGCGCTCTGCCGCCGCTGTTGTGTATTAGTACTGGCATTACACTCAATATCGATATCGCCACTATTGAGCAGTTGCACCCGGTTACTGGGTGTACGATACACATAGGCTATCTCAAGAGAAGGCAGACCTAACTGCACTTGCAGCTGTTTCGCTAAGCGTTGGCAAATATCGATAGAGTAACCGACGACGTTACCCTGACTATCTAAATAAGAGAATGGCGCTGTATCACCATAGCCAACCCTTAACACGCCGGTTGCTTCTATGCGTTCAAGCGAATCGATAGGTGTCGTTGCATGTGCTGCTTCTCCACCAGACATCATTACCAGCAAACTACACCACCCAAGCAATAAACTTCGGCGCATAACACACCTCCTCTACTCTATGTACTGCTCAGGATTGGCGAAAATAGCCGCAAGCGCTGGCGCTAGCGGCAAGTTCAATACTCGGTTATCGGGAGGGAGAGGCTGCAAAAACCATTTTTCATAAAGAGTGTGAATAGTTTCACTCTGATAAATGTTACGCAGTTCCTTATTGACCAGCTCAACAAAAACAGGATCATCAGGCGGCATCATTAAGCCATAGGGCTCGGCACTACTCAGTGTTGCTTGAGAAATATGAAAAGCGGCAGGGTCAACGGCAGACGAAACCAAACCTGCTAACAAAACCTCATCCATCACAAACGCGGAAGCCTGTCCTGAAGCCACCATATCAAAGGCTTCTTCATGATTACGGCTTAGCATTACCGATATTGCTAGCCCCTCGGTGCGATTGAGTTCGTTGAGCTGGGCAATATTGATAGTGCCCGTTGTTGATACCACGCTGCGGCCCGCCAAATCCTGCAAACTGTCCATATGCTGCTCGACGAGGGATACATAGCGCGTTGCGGTCAGAAAATGAGGGTATGAAAAAGCGGCCTGACGGCGACGTTCAGGGGTATTGGTGGTCACTCCACACTCGATATCCACTTCACCATTACGTACTAATATGAACCGATTTGCAGGCGTTACCGGCACATAATTTACCTTGAGATCACCTAAGCCCAATGTTTCCTCCAGACCTTCGATGACGTTTAGGCACAGGTCAATCGCATAGCCTGTTGGCTGGTCGTTAACCAGGTAGGAGAAGGGGGCTTCGCTGGTACGATGGCCGATAGTAATCTCACCAGCAGACGCAATACGCGACAATGTCGGCGAGGAGTCGATCTCCTCACCAGCAGCGGCACCTTGCCACATCGCACTGGTCATTAATAACGCTACTAGCCACTTCATAGGCTTACCTTTGTTCAATGATCCCGGAATCCATTGTCATCCCTGCGGCATAGAGCATATAACGGTCGCGCCCTTTCGCCTTGGCCGCATAGAGCGCCAGATCTGCGTGACGCAGCAGATCGTGGCTATTGCGGCCATCAGCGGGCGCGGTTGCAATGCCAACACTCACTCCAATGTTAATTTCCTGGTTATTAAACTGATACGGTTCACGTAGAACAGACACAATTGCTTCTGCCAGTACTTTTGCCTCATTGGTGGCACTACGCACAACGCGTTGAATGATGGCAAACTCATCGCCACCAAGGCGCGCCACCAAATCATCGTCGGTCAGCAGCCCCTGCACCCGCTGACTAACTTCAACGAGCAAAGCATCACCCGCCGCGTGCCCCAGACTATCGTTAACTGCTTTAAAATGGTCAAGATCAAATAGCATGACATTAAATACGTCGCCTTGAAGCAGTGAGTGCACAGCGGTTTTTAAAGCATTATTTAATTGCACGCGGTTGGGCAATTTGGTCAGCTCATCATGATGAGCAAGATGCTGAAAGCGCAGCGCTTCGTCTTTAACTTCAAGTAAGTGTTCACGCTCAATGACTTTCTTACGAAGCGCATCTATGGCCTTTGCCATCCGGCCAATTTCATCGTTACGGTCGGTATAAGGCGTGCTGTCAGCAGTCTGGTTTTTAGCGATTTCGGTGAGCGACTTAATTAATACTGGCACGGGTGTAAATAACTGACGCATCAAAACAGTGACTAGCAGGGCTGTTGCGACCAATACCACCAGTAGCGCTACAAATGCTTTACTGATCAGATCATTACGCATCTGATACAGCCCACCTTTCTGGCCTATAGTGGCTACCAGCACGCCTAACAGTTGACCATCAGGAGTAACAATGGGCAGCGAACTAATGAAGTGCTCTTCATTGCCAATGCTGGCAAATCCAACATAAAAATCAACGGCATCCGCTTTTGTTTGCCATGTATCTACCGCCAAGTTGGCAGGTGAGTCTGATGGTGTGTTAAGCGCATCAGCCACTACGGTGAGAGAACCTTCTGATGACTTAGTGAACAGCCATACGTTGTTACGTGTTTGTGCACTTGCTAACGCTAATACATCAATCGGGCTAAACCCAGTTTCCAGAACCGACTCTTCATCGCCAATTGGGCGCTGGGAAATGATATGCGTGACTTGACCCGTGCCATCGGTCTTAACCGCCACGGACGTATAAATACGCCTAATAGTCGCGCTCACTATCTGGGCATTCACCTGCGCTTCGCGCAACCACTGCTCCCGAGCCCCACGCTCAACCATAAAAAAACCTGACAGCGCCCCCGTTACATACGCAAACAGCACGCCCATCAGCATAAACATCACCACCTTACCCACCAGGGTATGATGCCAAGGAAGTTTAGCCGCAGGCAGTGAAGCACTCCTATGCTGGGGTTCTGGCATCTACTCCGGTTCCTTCATGGCTATAGCTGCAGCGGGCGTGTCTGGCCGTAATCACAATGAGCGATCATTTTTTTAACAAACAAGCTTTTTTGACCACTATTTTATTCGGCAAACGTACACAAACAATTAGGTTTTATTTACTAAAGTATCATTAAAATGAGTGGGCATGTCTTAAAAAATGACAAGCGTAATCATTCTTATTGACATACCCTTTTGGCATATCTCTTGCTTTATAAATAGCTAACAGGTTCGCTGATTTATATTAGGAGGGCGTGATGCATCATTCTGACTATCCACTCAGTGAAGTCCCTACCAGCGCCCGCAAGGGCCTGCTATCTACCTCGGCAGTACTGCTTGGGTTTACGTTTTTCACCGCCACCATGTGGGCGGGCGGCACGTTAGGCCAAGCCTTTCCGATTGGCCAACTGCTATGGATCATAGCGATTGGTAACTTGCTGCTGGGGGTGTATGCGGCAGCCCTCGCCTATATTGCTTGTAAAAGCGGGCTCAATTCGGTGCTGATGGGACGCTTCTGCTTCGGCGAAAAAGGCAGCAAACTCTCCGACTTTATTCTCGGTTTTACCCAGATCGGCTGGTACGCCTGGGGCACTGCCACGATTGCCCTAGTGTTAGTACGCACCACCGGGATGCCTGAATGGCTGGAAATCCCCTTAATGGTGCTATTTGGGTTTGGTTTCTGCGTGACCGCCATGATTGGCTATAAAGGTATGGACTGGCTGTCGCGCTTTGCTGTCCCGGCCATGATGCTATTTATATTGATCAGCCTGTTCACGGGGCTGGTGGATGTGCGCGGTTTTGCAGGGTTAAGCCAGCAAACGCCCACGGAGAGTATGAGTGTGGCGGCTGCGATTACCGTGATTATCGGTACCTTTATTAGCGGCGGTACCCAAGCGACTAACTGGAGCCGCTTCGCCAAAACGCCGAAAATTGCCGTGATCGCGACCCTGGCGGCCTTTTTTGTCGGTAACGGCTTAATGGTGCTGACCGGTGCACTTGGCACCATGATTTACCAGCAGGCGGATATCGTGGATGTATTGATCGCTCAGGGCTTTGTCACCATCGCCGTGCTGATGCTGTTCCTGAATATCTGGACAACCCAGGACAACACTATCTACAACTTCGCCGTGGCGGGCTGTAATTTGCTGCGCACCGAAAAGCGCCGCCTGGTCACTGTGGGCGGCGCGGCGATTGGCACGGTGCTGGCGGTAGGCGGCATGTATAACCTACTCATCCCATTTCTGGTGTTACTCAGCACCTTTATACCGCCCATGGGCGGGGTGATCATGGCGGACTTTTGGCTCAAGCATAAAGGCCGCTACCCCACATTGGATAAAGCACAACTACCCGACTTCAACCGCCGAGGGTTAGCTGCGTATGCGCTGGGCGCCGGAGCCGCTTACTTTTCCCCGTTACTGCCACCACTGATAGGTGTTGTAGTGGCAGCAGGAAGCTACGCCGTGCTGCTTCGTTTAAACCACGCTACGCTGAGCGATACGCTTCCCTCTACTGCGAAGTAATAAAATAAGTGAGCCTTGTTATATGAGCATGCAGATTCTTAACGCCCGTTTGCGCCAGCGTCCTGAGCTTTACCGACTTGAGATTGAGAACGGCACGTTCACAGCGATTACCGAGCAAGACATGCCGCAAACAGCGAGCGAAGGGCAGATTGATGCGGGCGCCAAGCTCATTTGTGCGCCGTTTATTGAGCCCCATATCCATTTGGACGCCGCCCTTACGGCAGGTGAGCCAAGCTGGAACCAGAGCGGCACGCTGTTTGAAGGCATTGAGCGCTGGGGCGAGCGTAAGCCTATGCTCACCGAAGCGGATATTCGCGAGCGCGCGCTTAAAACCCTAAACCTGCTAATCGGCAACGGCGTTCAGTTTGTGCGCACCCATGCCGACACCAGCGACCCTAGCCTGATTGGGCTTAAAACCCTGTGCGCCTTGCGCGACGAGTTAAAAGATAAAATTGATATTCAGGTAGTCGCCTTCCCTCAAGATGGCCTGCTCTCTTACCCAGGCGGCGATCGGCTAATGGAGGAGGCACTAGAGATCGGCGCCGATGTGGTGGGCGGCATCCCCCACTTCGAATACACCCGTGAGCTGGGCGTGGCCTCCATGAAGCGAGTGATCGACTTGGCGATCAAGTACGACCGTCTGGTGGATGTGCACTGTGACGAGATTGACGACCCCAACTCGCGCTTTCTCGAAGTGCTGGCCTGCGAGGCACTGTTTAATGACTTGGGCAGCCGCGTAACCGCCAGCCACACCACAGCAATGCACTCCTACGACAATGCTTACTGCTCCAAGCTGTTTCTGCTGCTAAAACGCTCGGGTATTAACTTTGTCTCCTGCCCTACCGAAAGCATCCACCTGCAGGGGCGCTTTGACACCTACCCGAAACGGCGCGGAGTGACGCGTGTTAAGGAGCTCAACGCAGCGGGCATTAACGTCTGCTTTGCCGAGGACTCCATATTCGATCCCTGGTACTCCTTGGGGAATGGCAAGCTGTTGCGAACGCTGGATTTTGGCCTGCATATCTGCCAAATGATGGGCTATCAGGACTTCAGCCAGGCACTTTCACTGATTACCGACAACAGCGCCCGCACGCTCAATATTGAAGAGCGTTACGGCATCGAGGTCGGCAAACCCGCCAGCTTCAACCTGTTGGAGGGCGAGGATGACTACAGCGTGCTGCGCACCCAGGGCGAGGTGCTGCTTTCGGTACGCCACGGTGAGATCATCATGCAGCGTGAGCCTGCCAAAATCACCACGCCCCAGTGGCTTGGCTAATCCACCAAAGGCACGTTAGATTAGTCATTGAACCGTCTAATGTTACCGACGAATGTTAATGACCGAGGAAATCCAAGATGGGCATCGAAACCGTTCGCCAGTTTTTTGCCGAGCACGCGCCGGATGTAAACATCGAAGAGCTTGAAACCAGTACTGCCACGGTACAACTTGCCGCTGATGCCCATGGCGTAGCACCAGGTCAAATTGCCAAAACCCTAGCGTTCAAAGTCGGTGACAAACCGCTACTCATTGTGGCCAGTGGCGATGCGCGTATCGACAACCGCAAAATTCGCGATACCTTCGGCGGCAAGGCCAAAATGCTCGACGCCGAAACGGTGATGGAACTGACCAGCCACCCGGTTGGCGGCGTTTGTCCCTTCGGCCTCGCCACCGACCTGCCGGTTTACTGCGATGAATCGCTCCACGCCTATGACGAAGTGCTGCCCGCCGCTGGTTCGCCCACTAGCGCCGTACGCCTAAGCCCCAAGCGTCTGGCCGAACTGGTCAATGCCGAGTGGGTGGATGTGTGTAAGTTGCCGGAGAATGCCACTTAAGCACGCATCTATAACCTTTTATTATTTAACGTCCAGTAAATAACCATAAAACGCCGTATTACGCTGCCAGCCCAATGATTCATAAAGGTGTTGGGCGCGTTCGTTCTCTACCTGCGTCATTAATATCAATCGTGCGACGCCGTGATCATGGGCAAGCTGGGTGGCGGCTTCCATTAACGCTCTGCCAGTGCCCTTATCGCGACACTCTGGCAGCACAAAGAGGTCATTTAGCGTCCAGCGGGCATTTAAGCCCACCGTGGAAACACCTGGGTAAAGTTGCACAAACCCCGTGAGCATGCCTTCGCTATTCTCGCTAACCAGAATGAATGAATCCCCTAGCCCCATGCGTTGATCTAAAAAATCATGCGCCGCCTGAATATCACTCGGTTGCTTATAAAACTGACGATAGCCATCAAGTAATGCGCTAAGAGGCTCTAAGTCATTGAGTACCGCCGAACGAACATTAACCATAACGACTGCTCCCTTTGAGTGGTGATTCAACACAGCTTGCCGTCATAGTGGTCTATGATAAAGAGCCACTTATCGCTAAATTGAGGGAACCAGTGAAAAGACGTGACGCTGCCAGCGACTGGATTGCGGAGGCGCTAGCGCTAAGGCTAACTGCGAATGAAGCAGCCACACTTGTTCAGCAGCTTTACTGCTCGCTTAAGGAGTGGATTCAACACGGTGAGCTGACGGCTGGCGATACGCTTCCCTCTTCCCGCTACTTGGCTCGCGCTTTGGGTATTAGCCGTAATACGGTGCTGGCCACCATGGATCGGCTACTGGCGGAAGGGTTACTGATTGCCCGCCAGGGAGCAGGGCTCTATGTGGCGAACCTCCCCGCGCTGTTAACCAGAGCCGAGCTTCCACCACCTTTGCCTGTCCGCTACTCAAGCCGGGGTAACAAGCTATTAACACTAAGCGGAACGTTGAGCCACGGCCATCGCGCCTTCGCCCCAGGCGTCCCGGCGCTCGACCTGTTTCCCCGCGAGCAGTGGCAGCGCCTTCTACGGCGTCACTATTATCACGCGGAAATGGCATGGATGGATTATCAAACCAGCGGTGGTCTACCTGTACTCAAAGCGGCTCTTTGTGACTATCTAAGACTCTCCCGCGCGGTGCGCTGCCAACCAGAACAGATTGTGATTACCCAAGGCGCCCAGCAGGCGTTTGAACTGATTACCCAACTACTCACCGATCATGGGGATTCGGTTTGGATGGAGGAGCCGGGTTACGGTGGCGCCCAAGCCTGTTTTCTGGCGTCGGGATTAACGGTAACTCCCATCCCCGTCGATAAAGAAGGGTTAAACCCGTCACTTGCCCCTAAGAATGCGCCAGCACCTCGGCTAATTTACGTGACACCCTCCCACCAATATCCCAGCGGCGTTACCATGCCAGTCCCCAGGCGACTGGCGTTACTTGAGTATGCTTCTCGCGCTGGTAGTTGGATCATTGAAGACGATTACGACAGCGAATTTCGTTACGGCACGCCGCCGACTCCCTCTCTACAGGGTCTTGCCGAACAGGCATCGGTTATTTATGTCGGTACCTTTAGCAAAGTGCTCAATCCCGGCTTACGCTTAGGCTATTTGGTGCTGCCTGATACACTTGCCCACGACTTCAGACGTGCCCATGCCCGACTGCACCGTGAAGGTAACTATCCAGTGCAATCGGCGCTTGCTGAATTTATTACCAGAGGGCATTTTACTCGCCACATCGCCCGGATGCGGGCGGCCTATCGTCAGCGACAAGCGTGTTTACGCACGGCATTAACGCCTGCAGTGGCCGCTGGGCTTCGGCTTTCTGACGGCCATGCGGGTATGCATCTATTAGCTGAACTCGATACTATCGAGGAAGAAGAGATGCTCGTTAAGCGTGCCAGTGAAGCAGGCATTACGCTTTCTCCACTTTCCCGCTATTACCTTTCCGAGAATAAGCGCCCTGGGTTAGTGCTTGGCTATGCGGGCTCGACTGAAAGCGAACTAATGAACGCAGGTGAGTGGTTAAGTGAGGCTTGGCGGCGCTTACACCATTAGTTAATGCATAGCGTGTGAAGTCCAGTATCAATCACGTCATCACAGGATAGGCTTCCGACATATTCTCTGGAAGCATTCTTGTAGTAGTGTATCTTTCTTTACAGGCTTATTTATAAATTCAATTTAAAGGGGACCCACGTTCCCAATGGGGTTAATGTGGTTCAATTACTCTCTTCGCACACAGAATCCCGCACCTCGATATGGAAGGCATGGAGCGTGCACATATTTACCGCCAGCGGCGTGCTACTCGGCACCATGGCGCTGCTCGCTCTGGTCGACAATAATCCAGTCGCCTGCCTGCTCTGGTTAGGTGCCGCGATGATGATCGATGGAATCGATGGCACCCTGGCCCGCAAGTATGAAGTGAAGGCCATACTGCCCCATTTCGATGGTTCAACACTCGATATGGTGATTGATTACCTGACCTGGGCCTTTATCCCTGCCCTTTTCATCTACTACTTTATTGAGTTGCCGCCCAATTTTGCACTGCTCTCAGTATTCATTATTCTGCTTTCATCGATGTTCTGTTTCTGCAATGTTGATATGAAAAGCCAGGATAATTACTTCGTTGGCTTTCCTGCCGCCTGGAATATCGCCGCAGCCTATTTCTATATTCTCGATTTCCCGCCTTTTATCACCTTTGCCGCTATCACCTTTCTGGCCATCCTCACCGTGACTAATATGAAATTCCTCCACCCCTTTCGGGTGCGCCAGTTCATGCCGCTCAATATCACCGTCACACTCGTATGGTGCGCATGTATAACATCGTTAGTACTCTCCAGCCCCGAGCACGCCGCCTGGGCATTATGGGGGTGGGGGATTACATCGATTTATTTCATCGGCATATGCCTGTGGCGTACTGCCCAAGAGTGGTTCAATTGATAGGTGAGCAGTTGATGGACAACGATTTTATCGCCCCCGATGGGCATCCCCGCTGCAAGTGGTGTGGCGGCGCGGCAGAGTTTCTGCCCTATCACGATAATGAGTGGGGCTTCCCGGTAGACGATGATCAGCGGCTATTCGAGAAGCTCTGCTTAGAGAGCTTTCAATCGGGCTTAAGCTGGCGCACGATTCTTAATAAACGCGACAACTTTCGCGCCGCTTTTCACCGCTTCGACTTCCATCAAGTCGCCAGCTTTAATGAAGATGATGTGCAGCGTTTACTCCAAGATGCAGGCATTATTCGCCACCGCGGAAAAATCGAAGCGACCATCAACAACGCCCAACGTGCAAAGGAAATGGTTGAGCAAGAAGGCTCTTTGGCCGCTTTTTTCTGGCGCTATGAGCCGACCGAATTAGCGACACCACAGACTCAGACCACCTCGCCCGAATCCGTAGCAATGGCGAAAGAACTGAAAAAGCGCGGTTGGAAATTCTTCGGCCCCACCACCGCTTTTGCCTTTATGCAGGCAATGGGGCTGCTCAACGACCACTCGCTAAACTGCATTACACGCGAACGCGTAGAGCAGTCGCGGCAGCAGTTTCAGCGACCCGGCTAAAGCTATCTATTAGGAGCACCTCATGAAGCCGAAAATCAGTCTGATCACCCTTGGTGTACATGACCTGCAACGCGCCATCCGTTTTTATCGTGAAGGTCTGGGCCTGCCGGAGCATGAAACGGACAGCGATGAAGTCGCCTTTTTCAAAATGGAAGGGGCCTGGCTATCACTTTTCCCACGCGAAGCGCTGTCCAGAGATATCGGCATTGCTGATGATGCACCGAGCGGTTTCAGCGGTATAACGTTGGCTCATAATGTCGCCAGCCAAGCGGCCGTTGACCAAGTGATTGAACAAGCGGTTGCCGCCGGCGCAGAGCTTATCAAGCCTGGGGAAGAGGTGTTCTGGGGTGGTTATTCCGGTTACTTTCGCGACCCAGAAGGTCATTACTGGGAAGTCGCCTACAATCCGTTTATGGATCTGACATAAAGCAGCTTTCATTGCCCAAGAGTGGACAAGTCCAGAAGCACTTTCTGGCCACTCGGGCAAAGCGCCCTCTCGACAGCTTGCCGCCAATCCTGACCTGGAAACACTTGATAACCTGGCATCGCTGACTGATCTAAAAGCCCCCAGATGGCCAAGAATTTTTGCTGCCAAGCTTCCGCGGACATCCTGGACAAAGGGTCGCGCAAATGAAACTTCCTATAGAGAGCCCTGGGTTTCGAATCTACTTGAATCGCCTGTCCCGTCAATAACCCGTAGGCGATAAATGTCGTTTCCGGTGCCATGAGTTGCAATATATTTGCCGCAACTGGCCCCCCTAAAGCGTCGAACACCACGTCAGACTTACGGGCCACACGCGAGGCCAGGGACATATCCTGAATCGATACCGGTTTAATACCGAGCTTTTCCAGCCGGGCAACTCTACTCTCGGAGCGGTATATGCCGATAACCTCCCTGGCGCCGTGCTGATATGCCCACGCCCCAAGATAGTCAGCGCAATTGGAACCCGCTCCACTGAGAAGAACACGTTTTCCCTCGACAGGCCAAGTCTCAAGCATGGTCAGGGCAGCCAAGGGATTAATGTAGGCCCGTGCGGCAACGGCGTCAGAAATGGTATCGGGGACAGGTACTGCGAGTGCAGCATCACAATCTAGAATCGTCTGCCAAGTGCCCTCGCCTCGTAATGGGAGCACTCGCTTTCCGATCAGAGAGGCATACTGTCTAGGTGCCTCAATAACGCGCCCCACTCCTTCGTAGCCGGCGACCGCGGGAAGCGTTATACGGTGCGAGTAAGCACCGCTGATGGGTATCAGATCAGACGGGTTCACTGGAGCACATAACATTCTCACCCTGAGCTTGCCCTCAACCAAACGTGGAACTTCCGCGGTTTCCACGTTCAATGTTTCAAGCGGCCTTCCGAACGCGCGATAGGTTAGAGCATGACGACGCATGGGTACCTCGAACATAGCGGATGAATTTCCATGGCCTAATATGGATAAAGATAAATGCTCAAGGTTGCGGTTTAGACGTGAACTTAGATAACGCTTGTCGCATGCGTCTGAGCTTCCTCCACCATCTCGGTGGCTAGCTCACCCACGGTACGCACGGCGTTTTCGATGCTGGGTGTTAACGTGAACGCATAGTTCAAGCGTAGGCATTGACGAAACTTGCCCGAAGCTGAAAACAGCGATCCCGGCGCTACATGGATAGCATGCTGCGCTAAGCGCTGATTGAGCTTCACACAGTCCACCGCGGCGGGTAGCTCTACCCATAGCAAAAAACTGCCTTGGGGGTAGCTAATACCCGCGCCCTTGGGGAAGTAGCGCTGAATCCAACTGATCATGATATCGCGCTGACGCTGATATTGGCGGGTGGCGTAACGGACGTGGCGCTCGTAGTGCCCTTTGGCGACGAATTCCGCCACTGCCAGCTGCGGCAGCGTGGCTGAAGCACCGGTGGAGACATACTTCATATGCAGTGCCTGATCACGGTAGCGCCCTGGCGCCAGCCAACCCACTCTTAACCCCGGCCCCACGGTTTTGGAAAAGCCGCTGCACAGCATCACGCGCCCGTCATCATCGAAGGATTTCACGGTGCGCGGTCTTGGCAGACTAAATGACAAGTCGCCGTAGATATCGTCTTCGATAATGGCTACATCGAAGCGTTGAGCAAGCTGAAACAGCGCCCGCTTGCGTGCTTCAGGCATGGTGTAACCCAGCGGGTTGTTGTAAGTGGGCGTGACCTGTATCGCGCGGATTGGCCACTGCTCTAACGCTAGCTCCAGGGCTTCCAGACTGATGCCGGTTTGTGGGTCGGTGGGTATCTCCAGCGCTTTTAAGCCGTTGGCCTTGAGTATCTGCATGGTGCCGTAAAAGCTGGGTGAGTCCACGGCCACCACATCGCCGGGCTGGGTAAGGGTGCGCAGCGCGATGGCCAGCGCCTCCTGACAGCCGGTGGTCACCATGATGTCATCCGGGTGCAGCAGGCAGCCGGAGGCGATGGCCAGCCGTGCCACCTGTTGGCGAAGCTCAGGGCTACCGTTCAACTTGTCGTAGTTGAACCCATGCAGGTCGTTACTACGATGAAGTCCAGCGAGTATCTTCGACAGCGGTCGCAGCGTCTCATAATCAAAATTCGGTATGCCGCGCCCCAAAAGCAGCCGAACGTCATCACGCTGAGTGGCGACAAGCTCCAGCACCTGATCCCATTGGGAAATATCCAGCGGGCGCTGTGCGGGTCGTGAGACCGACGGCAGCACCGATGGCACGCGGCTAGGCAGCACGAAATAGCCCGATTTTGGTCGAGACTCGATCAATGCAACGTCCATTAGTTGGCGGTAGGCCTCCTGAGCCGTCGAAATGCTAACGTCCAGCTCCTGGCACACCGCGCGAATAGACGGCAACCGATCGCCTACACGGTAAATACCGTGCTCGATACGCTCCCGCAAAATGCCAGCGACCTCTTCATAGCGTGTCATGACACTCATCCCCCTATACAGCCTGATAACGATACAGATGCCCTGACCAGCGACCATACAGAGGTATAACACGCCTTTCTGTATCCTAAAAACAGTAAACTCTATATCTGTATTCAAATGATAGCACTGAGTAATCTGGTTGGGCATATAACACGGAGGATTAGCCATGCCACGCTTCAGCCTCACCCAGCTTCGTTACCAGTTGCGCTATCAACTACAGCAGTACCATCACTACCGTCGTAGCCGACGCCACCTGCTGACATTGGATGATCGGCTACTTGATGATATCGGCATCACCCGCGAACAGGCGAGAAAAGAGGGCCGTAAACCGTTTTGGCATCATTCACTACGTGAAGGAGGAAATTGTGACAACCGCTGAGTATTACCTACTCGATGTCTTTACCGACCAGCCGTTTACCGGCAACCCATTGGCCGTCTTTCTAGAGGCTGATGGGTTGGCAGCCAGTACCATGCAGGCGCTGGCAAATGAGCTTAACCTAGCCGAAACGGTGTTTTTAAGTTCTGCCACTGAACCGAATCACTACCCGATGCGGATCTTTACGCCTACTCGTGAACTACCTTTTGCAGGCCACCCCACGGTCGGCACTGCGCATCTGCTCAGGGAACTGGATTTAGTGAACCGCGAGCAAGGTGTTGTGCTCCACCCTTCCATCGGAAAGCTAGTGGTTAAGTATGAACAAGATAGGGCAACGTTTAAGACCGCCCAACCCGCCATGATCACAGACAGCACTATTGACCGCACCACTGCCGTTGAGCTGCTGGGATTGGACATCCATCAGGTGAAGGGTGATCCGGTGATTGCCTCCTTCGGGCTCCCCTTTCATTTGATCGAACTCACTGACGTGGCAGCGTTAGAGAGCGTGCGTATTTCTACGACGGCTTGGGCAAGTGCTGTTATGTCTAGCAGTGCCGTCCAGATTTACCTGTATGTGATTGAACAACAAGGCGGGGCAGAAACGGTAGTTCACAGCCGCATGTTTTGTATGCATTCCAGCATTTGCGAAGACCCCGCTACCGGCAGCGCTGCAGCGGCCTTAACCGGCTATTTGGCATCACTGCAACCAGGCACCTTGCACTGCAAAATTCATCAGGGTGTCGAAATGGGGCGGCCCAGCGTTATCCATACCGCTGCCAATGGCGAGGTCAAGCCCGGCCTTGTGACGGTGGGCGGTAACGCAAAAGTGGTGGGCAAAGGCGAGTTTTACCTGGAACGATAGCCAACCGCCTCACAAAAAAGAGTGCCCGCTATTTAGCGGACACTCGGCTTTTCGCTCAGTTTGTACTCGGAGACCAGGCCTCAAGCCGCCTGCACTTCTATACGGCGCGTGCGGTGGCTGTCTTTCTTGGGCAGCGTTAGCGTCAATACGCCGTTGACGAGAGTGGCGGTAATGGCATCACTGTCCACTTCGTGACTGAGGTTAAAACGCCGCGCAAAACGCTGGCCGCGAACCTCGGCGTGCAGCGCGCTCAACCCTTCGGGCATATTTAGCGCTATCTCACCTTCCAGGCTCAGTACGTTGTTGTCGAGCTCTATTTTCAGCGTTTCATTAGTAACGCCAGGCATATCTGCCACCAGTTTGAGCGCATTGGACTCTTCAATGATATCCACCGCTGGCAGCAGGGTTTCTTGAGAAGGTTGCTCCTCGCCACGCTGTAAAAGCGGGGAGTGGTTGGATGAACGAACAACGTTATTCATGATTTATCCCTCCTTATGCAAGGTTAACAAACATGATTTACGCCGCCTGAACATCAATACGCCGCGGCTTGAGTTCTTCGCGTTTAGGCAACACGATTTCGAACACACCATGGGCATGGCGTGCCTCTGCCCGCTCGGCATCTAAGCCATCGGGGAGTGCTATCGCCCTTACAAACTCACCGCTGGCGCGCTCTCGGCGAAATACCGGGCGCGAGCTGCCATCCTCATTACCACTCGTCACAGAGTCTCGCTTGCCACGTAGCGTCAGCACATTGTCTTGAATATCAATGGTCAGATCAGAGTGTGCCAACCCCGCAGCAAACACATACACACGCACGGCATCATCGCTACGCGCCACATTGATCATCGGGAAACTACCCCGCGGCACCGCACGAATATCCATCGCATTGCCATCGGGGAAGAAGCCGTCCAACAGTTGACTAAACCAGTCAAACTGCCGAGGCGAGCCGGTTTCAAAACGCTTGAGATCATCGAACATATCGAACACCTCCTACGTTAAGCAGACTGTGAGAATTGTCATAAGAGGCAGCCTCTTACGCAACCCACAGAAGCAGCCTCTACGATGTAAAAAATAGGAGCGGTCAGTCGATTTTCAAGGGTCTGTATGGCAATTTTTGAGGCTTTTTTTACGGCCGTCAGCGCTCCGATCAATGGAGGCAGACACCACTACTTACCGATGATGACCGTCCCCGATCCGGTGATGACTTCATTACCGTGGGCACCCACACTGCTCAGGACAGCGGCTGGCTTACCGTTGACGAATACGGTGGACGAGACTTCGTGAGTAATAGGACTGCCGCAAGCAGATTTATCGTCTAACCTTGCGGCAGACAAGCTATCGTAAAAAACATCAGGCGAGCCACTGACTAGTGGGTTTGTACCGTGCCCTGGGATAGGGCACGCGGTAAGGTCAGTAATACGTGCTGCTGGCTTTCCACTCATGATATAGCTCCTTTAAGCGTATGCCGTTTTAAACATTTCAATAGGACGATTATTTAATATTAATTAATATTCATCAAGTTTGTTAGTGCTCACTTAAGGGCCTACGCTTAGCCAACTGCCAGCCATCAGGCAACCGTAATATCGGTAGAGAGATAGACATCCTGAATCGCATGCAGCAGCTCAACGCCTTCCTGCATGGGTTTCTGGAAGGCCTTACGCCCTGAGATCAAGCCCATACCACCGGCACGCTTATTGATCACCGCCGTGCGCACCGCTTCGCCGAGATCAGAATGCCCCTTGGAGCCCCCGCCGGAATTAATCAAACCCGCGCGGCCCATAAAGCAGTTGGCAACCTGGTAGCGGGCCAAATCAATGGGGTGGTCAGTGGTTAGCTCGCTGTAGACATTGTCGTGCGTATGGCCAAAGCCTACCGCACGATAGCCGCCGTTGTTCTCAGGCAGCTTCTGCTTGACGATATCGGCTTTAAGCGTCGCGGCCATGTGATTGGCTTGGCTGGTGAGGTCGGCGGAGGCGTGATAATCAGTGCCGTCCTGCTTGAAGGCTGGATTGCGTAAATAAGCCCACAAGACCGTTACCATTCCCAATTGGTGAGCGCGCTCGAAGGCCTCGCTAATCTCCATGATTTGCCGACGGCTCTCATGGGAGCCAAAGTAAATCGTCGCCCCCACCGCCACGCACCCCATGTCGTGGGCCTGGTCTACATCAGCAAATAGCGTCTGGTCGTATATCGCCGGATGGCTCAACGTTTCGTTATGGTTAAGCTTGAGCATCATCGGGATTTTGTGGGCATAACGCCGCGCCACCGATGACAACACGCCCAGCGTCGATGCCACGCCGTTACAACCACCTTCGAGTGCCAGCTCAACGATATTGGCCGGGTCGAAATAGCGCGGGTTAGGAGCAAAGGAAGCGCCTGCCGAATGTTCAATGCCCTGATCTACCGGCAGCAGGCTAAGGTAACCGGTGCCCGCCAAACGGCCGTGATTAAAGAACGCCTGCATATTGCGCAGCACCGCTGGGCTGCGGTCGCTATCCGCCATAACACGGTCAATAAAGTCTGGGCCCGGCAGGTGCAAGCTCTCACGGGGTACGCCCTGGCACGTGTGATTAAGCAAACTCTCGGCGTCACTGCCAAGCAAAGCGGCTATATCAGTCATGATGAGCTCCTTTATATTTGTATGTAACAAAAAGTAAGTGTATGCCAAAAACTGCTTAAATAAAGCGTATCGATTTAATAAAGCCTAGCGCTTCAATAGAGCATAGGGAAAGCACCACCGCAATCAGGTGGCGCTAGGTCTCCCGACAGTTGACAAGACTACGACTAAAAGATGAAAATACAATCAAGAATGAGTGTTAGTCGCAAATAAGACTCCTCTTGTTTCCTTCGCTTCACACTTGGAATCACCTTTATAATGCCCGCCTCTTCGCCACTTATTGCGCCGTTGGCATCCAGCTATCGGCGCTTTATCGTTCTCCGTTTGCTGATTGTCGCGGGTTTAGCCATCGCCTTGGTCATCTCCCTGCTGGCTGATATCGCCAGTGGCCCTGCACATATCCCAATGGCTGATTTAATCGCGCTGTTGTTTGATGCCCATGCTCAAGGCCCGATTCAGCAGGCCATTGTCTGGGAGATCCGCATGCCTGCAGCGCTAATGGCGGTACTGGTAGGCGCCACCCTGGGCCTGGCCGGTGCGGAAATGCAAACGGTGCTGAATAACCCCCTGGCCAGTCCGTTTACCCTCGGTGTGGGCGCAGCGGCCACCCTCGGCGCATCGCTGGTGATTGTCTTCAACTTTTCCCTGTTTGGCTTGAATGCCCACTACGCCACCGCCTTGATGGCGTTTGTGTTTGCGGCTGCATCGATTTTGACCATCAATGCGCTGTCGCGCCTCTACGGGGCCAGTCGTGAGATTATCGTTCTGTTTGGTATTGCGCTGGTCTTTGTACTCAATGCACTGGTTGCACTTTTGCAGCTCATCGCCAGTCCCGATGCGTTACAGCAATTAGTGTTCTGGACGATGGGTAGCCTGTCCCGCGCCTCCTGGGAGACGGTGGGCATCGTGGCAGCAGTACTGGCAGTGTGCTTGCCCTTCTCACTGCGCAGCGCCTGGGCGATGACGGCACTGCGCTCGGGTGATGAGCACGCACGCAGCTTCGGCATTGCGGTTGAACGCCTGCGGCTTATCTCGCTACTGCGGGTGAGTTTACTTGCCGCTGCGGCGGTCGCGTTTGTGGGCACTATCGGCTTTATAGGGTTAGTCGGCCCACATATGGCCCGGCTGGCGCTGGGTGAAGATCACCGCTTTTACTTACCGGGCAGCGCCCTGGCCGGGGCGTTGGTGCTTTCGCTTGCCTCTATCGCCAGTAAAACGCTGGTCGATGGGTTGGTGCTTCCCGTGGGTCTGGTGACCTCGCTGGTGGGTATCCCCTTCTTTATGGCATTGATCATGATGCAGGGGCGAGCACGATGAAGGCAGGTTTTACGCTCAGCAACTTCACGACCGGTTATCGCAAACGGCGCGTCTTCGACCAGCTAAGCCTGCCCACACTACCACCCGGTTCGCTGGTCGCGGTGCTGGGGCCCAATGCGGTGGGTAAATCGACCCTGTTAAAAGCAGTCGCTGGCCTACAGCCTTCCAGCGGGCAAATGCAGCTCAACGATATCGACCTCGCCAGCCTCAGCGGCGCAGCGCGGATGCGCCATGTGGGCTATTTGCCGCAAATGCTCCCTCAGGCCACCACGTTAGTCGCTTATGAAGCGGTGCTTAGCGCCTGCCGAGCGGTGCGCCCCGATTTAAGCCGCGCGGCGATTGAGGCATTGATTGAGCGAGTGTTCGATGCGCTGGCCATTCGACCGCTAGCCTTACGCCCGCTAAGCGAACTCTCCGGCGGTCAGCGCCAGATGGTGGGTCTGGCCCAGGCGATTGCCCGTCAACCGGCGCTGTTACTGCTGGATGAGCCCACCAGTGCGCTGGATTTGCGTTGGCAGCTGGCACTGATCGATACCGTGCGCACAGTGATTGCGGAACGGCAGTCGGTCTGCCTGATGGCTATCCACGATATCAATCTGGCCCTGCGTTTCTGCGACCAAGTGCTGCTGTTTGGCAACGGTGGTCTGCTGGCTGCCGGCGACCCTCACACGGTGATTACCCCCGACGTACTGCACGCCGCCTACGGAGTCGAGTCACGGGTCGAGCAATGCTCGTTGGGGCGGCCAATTGTGCTTAGCGATCGCGTCAGTGAGCAAACTGCGCACTCCATTTAGCGACGTCAATCCAGGATAACCCAATGCGCCACCTGGCTATCAATCTGTTGTGTTGGATCAGTCTGTTAAGCACTACCGCTTGTTGGGCAGCCGGTTCACAGGCGGGCTTTCCCAAACAACTTACCGATCTCGCCGGGCGCCAGGTAACGCTTTCAGCACCGCCATCACGGCTATTTCTTACCCAGCCGCGCCAGCTCTATGCGCTAGCCAGCTTACTGGATAACCCGACCGAACACTTGGCGGGCTGGGCCTATCCGCTGGCCGTGTTCGACCCTTCCATGGCCCAACGTTTTACTACCCAGTGGCCCGCGCTTGCCCAATTGCCTACGCTTTCACACGCGCCAACCCCCCAGCTCGATAGCGAAGCGCTACTGAATCTGGCCCCGGATCTGGTGCTGTTTGATCTCTCACGTGCCAGCAGTGTTGAAGGCTCCCCTTTGGCGCAGCTACTCGACGAGTTGGGCATTGCCTACCTGTTTATCGACTTTAACCGCCACCCGTTGGAAAACACGCCCAAAAGCCTGGCACTTTTAGGTGAGGCATTAAACGCGACGCCACGGGCCAATCGTATGATCTCTCTGATTGAACAGCGCTTGGCGCGTATCGACCAGGGTTTGGCAGAGCTGAAGTTGACAGAGCATCCCACTGAACCGCCCAGGGTACTGATCAATGTCGCCCCTGGAGTCAAAGTCGACTGCTGCCGTACCAATTTAAGAAACGGGCTGGCCGACCTGGTCGCGCGGGCAGGCGGCGAGAATATCGCCGATGCGTTAACCCCCGGCGCTTCGGCGACGCTAAGCAACGAGTGGGTGCTGAGCCACCCGCCCGACGTCGTTATCAATACCGCGGGGCAATGGGCAGCAGGAGATGGCATCAGCGTGGGACTTGGGATTAGCGATGCGGAGATTGCCCAAGGCCTGCGCTCGCTTAGCCACGAACTGCCCGGCTGGCAGCATCTCGACGCCGTTCAGCAAGGTCAGTTCTACGCGCTCTGGCACGGCTTCCACCAAGGCCCCTTTGCCATTGTGGCACTAGAACGCATTGCCCAATGGCTCTACCCCGAACGCTTCGCCGACCTCGACCCGGCCGCTACCTTCGACGCGCTGCTGCCCGCCCCACCAGCGCTAAGCCGCGAGGGACATTTCTGGGGCGCACTCAACGCGCAATAACGCTTGCTCATTCCACCCACTGACGACAAAAAGGATCTATACCGCCCATGCGCCGTTCTCGAACCATTGCACTGTTTTCGCCGCTGCTACTGCTGAACCCGCTGCCATATGCCTTCGCGCAACAAGCCAACGAGACTACTTCAGAAACAGTTTCAGAAACACTGATCGTCACTTCGGATCGCCTCACTGACGTGGCCCCGCAGAGTTATCGTGCCCAGCGTTCTAGTTTGGCCAGCAAACAGCCGGTGTCGTTTCTGGAAGAAGCCCGCACCGTAGAGACGGTCACCGCCCAGGTGATGGCCGATCATAATATCGACAGCCTCACTGAGGCGATGGCGATGGTTGCGGGGGTCACCGAAGGCAACAATATGGGGGGCACCGAGGATGGCTATATCAAACGCGGCTTTGGCAGCAACAGCGATGGTTCGACGTTGATCGACGGCATTCGCCAGCCCCGGGGCACCTTCTCCATGGCGACAGTGGATCATGTCGAAGTGCTCAAAGGGCCAGCCTCGCTCTTCCAAGGCCAGCAGGATCCTGGCGGGGTAATCAATTTGGTGACCAAACGCCCTGAGTACGAGTGGCAGCGCGAAATCAGCGCCGAAGCCACCTCCTTGGGTGGCGGCAATGCCAGCGTCGATGTCACTGGCCCGCTTGCCGATACCGGGCTTGCCTTCCGCTTTATCGTCCACCATGAAGATGAAGACTCCTTTCGAGCCTTCGGTAACAATCGACGCACTACCGTTGCCCCCTCGCTACGCTGGGAAGGCAGCGACAGTCGCGCGCAGATCTCCTATGAGTATCGCGACTACGACCTGGATCTGGATCGCGGCACGGTGATTGTCGACGGTGAGCCCGCCAAGGTACCCAATGACCGCCGTTTCGATGAACCCTGGTCGCGGGTATTTGGTCACGACGAAGCGGTCACCGCCTGGTGGGAGCAGGATATCAACGACAACTGGTCGACAAGATTGACCTACGGCTGGAACCGCCGCCAGTACAGCGATGGCCAACCGCGGGTACTGCGTGTGAATGAAGATACCGGCGCACTAACCCGCCGTGCAGACGCTAATTATGGCTTTGACCGCCGTGTGCAATACACCGCCTGGGATACCACCGGTACCGCCACTCTGGCTGACATGCGTCACGACCTGACCGTCGGGATTGATCACGAACGCCGCCGGGATTACGTGGGCGATGTGTATCGCGGCTCGGCGGTCACCGACCAGAATATTTATGATATAAGCTACGGCGGTCTTAATCTGGATAGAGATCGCCTTAACACCTCGCGAAGCAACCGCTTGGATGAGATTAATACGACCGGCGTTTATCTCAATGACCGTTGGCACTTCAACGACCGCTGGACGCTGGGGCTAGGCGGGCGCTATACCCGCTATGAGCAGTTTGGTGGCCGTGGCCGCCCCTTCGTGACCGCCACCAATATCAGCGACGATATTTTCCTGCCGTCGGTCAGCCTGCTGCATCGCCTGACTCCGGATACGTCGGTTTATGCCAGCTATAGCGAAGCCTTTGTGCCCAATGGCGCCGACAGCGATACGGGCAAGACGCTGGATCCTGAGCACAGTATGGGCAGTGAGATCGGCGTCAAACACCTATGGAACGACCAGCTCTCGTTAGCCGCTGCGCTATTTGATATCCGCAAGGAGAATGTCGCCGTCTCCGACAACGGCGTCACCCGCACGGTAGGCGAAGCGGGCTCCCGGGGTGTGGAGCTAACGGTTTCCGGCCAGTTGACCGATCAGCTTTCGCTGTTAGGCGCTTACGCCTATACCGATACCGAGGTGTTGAAAGATACCGAAGGTACCGAGGGTAACCGGCTAACCAACGCCGCACGCCACACCGCAAGCCTTTATTTGGCTCACGACCTAGCTACCGGCCCGGAACTGGGCAACTGGCGCCTGGGCGGCGGGGTTCGTTATGTGGGTGAGCGCGAAGGCGATGCCGACAATAGTTTCCAGCTAGACGCCTACACCGTCGCCGATGCGTTTATCGGCTGGGATACCCCTTGGCTAGGCGACAACCTGCACCTGCAGCTCAACGCCAAGAACCTGTTCGATACTACTTACTACCCCTCAAGCGGTGGCAGCACACGGGTAGTGGTCGGCGACCCGCTGGAAGTCAGCCTTCAGGCGTCGGTTAAGTTTTGAACAGGGAATTCCCTTTATAGGCTTCAACCAAATGTGACGGCTGCCAAAGCCGGAAGGCTAGTGCTTGAATACGCCCGATACAGTACGTCGGGCGTTTTGAGGTGAAATAGGTGTCAATCTATTTCAGGACTAGACAGAGCTACCAGTTATTCCGCGCACAAGATTTGAGCCCCCTTCTCATTGTGAAAAAGTGAACAGCATTCCTCCGATCCCCCACAACAAACGCATCGAAAAGGCGATGAGCAGCACTCCCATCAACCGCTCGAACCAGTGACCGATACGCAGAAAGCGCTCGCGAACAGGCGGGCTGGTGAACACAAGGCTGACCAACACGAACCAACCGGCATTGACCAGGCACATCCAGCCGCCATAAAACATTTGAATGCGCAATGGCGTCGAATCACTGACCACAGTCGTGAACAAAGCCAAGAAAAACAGCGTCGCCTTGGGGTTGGTCGCATTGGTCAGAAACCCCAGCGCGAACGACTGACGAAAGCTCCTTGCCCCTGTCTCGGCTGCGGCATCCAGCGCCAGCCCGGTTGTGTGCTTGCCTGCCTGCCGAATGAACGTGACGCCGAGATATAACAGGTAGGCTCCGCCCACCAACTCGGCCGCACTCAGTAACCAGGGGGTTGTGTGCATCAACGCGCCGACCCCCAGCAAGGTATAGATCACATGTACCGAGATACCGGCACCAATGCCAACCGCCGTAGCGATGCCTAGACGCCTCCCATAGAGCACGCTCTGGCGAATCGTGACGGCGAAATCCGGCCCCGGCGCCACGACTGCAAGAAAGTGGATGGCGGCCAGGGCGAGAAATTCCGCCAGATAATCCGGTGTCATATATCCGCTCCTCTCTCATCGACTATCAATTGTATTAATAAAGAGCGGCTGCGATAATCCAGCGTAAATTCAAATATTTTTTGCCTCATGAGCACAAATAAGATGATCGCCCTGTTGGGTGAAATGGCGGTCTTCGTCAAGGTGGTCGAAACCGGCAGCTTTTCAGAAACGGCACGCCAGTTGGGCGCAACGCCCTCGGCAATCAGCCGCTCGGTTGCCCGCCTGGAGAAGGCGCTGGGTACCCGGCTGCTCCAGCGCACGACCCGCAAACTGCGGCTGAGCGAAAGCGGGCATGAGGTTCATAGACGTTGCGTCGATATGGTGAGCGCAGCGCAAGCCGTGATGGCCGTTTCCGGGCAGTTCGACCCAGAACCACAAGGTCTAATACGAGTCAGTGTGCCGAAGGCGGTAGGACGTTTTGTCATCCACCCCCACATTCCTGACTTCCTGGCGCGTTATCCCAAAATCGATGTTCTGTTACAGCTCAAGGACAGCTATGTGGACTTGATCGATGATCAGGTGGATCTAGCAATCCGCATTACTGATCGCCCTTCACCAGGTCTTATGGGGCGAAAGCTCATTGACATCGACCACATGCTTTGCGCGACGCCGGACTATCTCAAGCGTCAAGGCACACCAGAGCACCCGCACGATCTGAAAGTGCACAATTGCATTTTTCTGGGCGAGGAGCCCGGTGATTCCCGCTGGAAATTCCAACGCAACGGCAAGAACGTGAGCGTCAATGTGCATGGTCGCTATGCGGTCAATCACACTGGTGCAAGGCTGGATACGGTCTTGCAACACCTTGGCATTGGCAGCTTGCCGTACTTCACTGCTCGCCATGCGTTGCAGCAGGGACATATCGTCCAAGTACTTCCGGAATGGGAATTCAAGACCCATTATTATTGCGGCGAGGCCTGGGTGCTTTATCCACCAACTCGATATCTTCCGCCGAAACTCAGTGCTTTTATCAGTTTCATGGCCGAGCGACTGGGTCAGGAACCCACTTTGTATAAAGAGCCACCCCAGGAACTACTAGAACTATCGGCCCCTCCCTACGAATCGCCTGAAACCTCCTTTTAGTGGTCGGCGACCCACTGGAAGTTAGCCTGCAGGCATCGGTTAAGTTTTAAGTGTTAATTTCTCGGCGTGACAACTTGCTCTTAATTAGCCTTTGTGACAACTTTCGTACATGAGAAAGATATCATGGACTTAACAGCAGGAACGCGCCAATGAAATGTACCGCATGCCAACAAGGGAACTTAGTCCCCAGCTTTATTGATGCTCTTTTCCGCAGTCATACTTGCAACAACTGCGGCGGAAATTGGATATTGATTGAAGATTACATAAGTTGGAAAGAGCGTCATCCCGAACACGTGTTTGATGACATTTGTGTTGAGAGCATTGAAGCTGGAGACACCGTAGGCGCACTGATTTGCCCAGTGACCGGCGGCATTATGAGTAAGTTTCGCATTACTAAAGATAATGCCCACCGAATCGACTATAGCGCCCGCGTTGGGGGCGTTTGGTTGAATAAAGGTGAGTGGGAAATGCTGGTTGCGGAAGGACTGGCTGGCAATTTGAACAGCATACTGACAGACGCCTGGCAAAAGCGGATACGTCAGGAAAAGACCAGTGACACCTTTGAAAATCTTTATCGCAGCAAATTTGGCGAGTCCGATTATCAAAAAGCCTGCGACGTTCGTGAGTGGCTACATAACCACGCTCAAAAAGCCGATTTACGCGCTTTCTTAATGGCAGAAAATCCTTTCTCCGCTATTGATTACGTGCTTTAGGTGGGGGCTTTTAGATAAAAAATCAGCCGCTGATTAACAGCGGCTGATTTGTTATAGACCCAGCATCATTATCGATAACAAATGATTAACCAGGGGGCGGAAATGTAGTCGGCATCAACTCTCCCCCGACCTTACCTTCCCCCACTGCCCAACCCCTTCCGCAATTAAGCTTAACTGTCGAACCACCAAGGCACCGGTCTCTTCATTGCCTCCGGTTAGCTGCCGACGTTGGAACTCACGTTTGATATCTTCCCAGCGCTGCTTTTCCGCTTCGCTCAAAGTGCCTCTAAGCTCTTTCAGCTTGAGTAAATTCTCTTCGGCGCCCAGGGTTAACAGCTGCGCTTCCCCGACATAGTGATCATCAATGATCGCTTCAAGCTCATCGTCGCTAAGTATCGGTGACATCTTCTCCGCCAACCGATTCATATTGCGATAGCTGCCCTGTAGGCGGAACGGCGGCTCGGTACGGTACTCGTCAGCCTGAGCACTGGAGGCGATGTACTGTTGATTAACTCGCAGCACCACTTCTCGTGCTTTAAACATACTCTTCAGCACCGCCACGATCTCTTCGCGCTCTGCGGCGCTATAGTCGTGTTCAAAGTCGGTGCTCGGCACCTCCCGACCCATGGCGATATCAACAAAGCGGTAGAAATCGTCCATACCGCGTGTGGCCAAAGAGGCAAGCACCGTATTGGCACTCATGGCATTCTCGATGTAGGAGAGCGCAAACACCTCCTCCATGCCGTTTAATACATCGCCCAGGTTATAAACGTCGGCGCGGTTGGCCAGCATGTCAGGCACTTTGAACACGTCGCCACTTTCGGTGTAGGGGTTACCCGCCATGGCGATACAGAAACGCTTACCGCGCATATCGTAGGTCTTGGTGCGCCCATTCCAGATACCGTCTACCCGACGGCTGCCGTCGCATAGCGAGATAAACTTCTGCAAAAACTCCGGGTGAGTATGCTGAATATCATCCAGATAGAGCATCACGTTGTTGCCCATTTCAAAGGCGAGGTTGAGCTTGATCAGCTCGGCCCGGGCGGTGGAATGCGTGGCAGCCTCAGGATCCAGCGAGGTCACATCGTGACCAAGGCTTGGGCAGTTAATCTTCATAAAGATCAGCCCCAAGCGGTTCGCCACATACTCCATAAGCGTGGTTTTACCGTAGCCGGGCGGGGAGATCATCATCAGCAAACCGCTATTATCCGTTCGCCGCGTATCACCTACCGTTCCCATCTGCTTGGCCAGGTTATCGCCAATAATGGGCAGGTAGCTTTCGGTAATTAGCTTGTTCCGCACAAAGGAGTTGAGTGGCTTCGGCAGGTACTCTTCAAGCCTCAAACGCTCCCGCTGCTCGCGTAAAATCAGCTGACGACGCTCTTGCAGTGCCGTCCAGTCGCGTATAACGACCTGCTCGTGATGGCGCAGTCGCTCCTGAAAATCGTCCAACTGTAGGGTTAGTTGCTGCTGTTCCAGGCGCCCGTGCTGGCCCAGTAGGCCGGTAACGGTGAAGGCTAGCTCAACATTATGGGTGGCGGTGCTTAGCCGGTCAGCCGTGTTGAGCATGGCAATCGCTTCGGGAAGGTAGTGCAGCAATGCCTCTTGCTTGGCTTGCCCAGCGTGGGCCTGCAGCCAGTGGGAAGTGATCACCCAGCGGGCGCCGGGGTTACCCGCCACCACGGCCAGGGCCTCTTGGAAATGTGCGTAGTGCCCCTGCTGCTGCATGGAGGTGGTAAAGCTTTCCACCAGGCTGGCGGCGTACTGGGTGACCGGAAAACGCTCCCCCTCTTCCGCCAGTTGGCGCACCAGAAAGTCCGTGGCACTGCTTATCTCACTCACCGAGCAGTTGATCTGCTGGGCCGCTACAAAAGCGTTAAGCTGCGGCTGTACTTCATGGATCAAGGCATTGAGCAGATCCTCGTTGTTCATAATGCGGCACAAAATACCCGCCGACAGGCAGCGGGCGCGCAGGTTGCGGGTCGCGTCTTCATCATGAATACGGTCGGCCCAGAACAGCATCGCCAGCGCCCGGGGCAGCGGCCCAAAGCCTAGCAGACCAGCACTTTGGCGAGCCGGCCACAGGGTGCGTACGATTAATGCAGCATCGTGGTCGTGAATGCCTTTTTCGTAGCTTTCGCGATAGCGCGGCGAAGCAAAATTGGCAATCTGACGCTGAAGCTCGCTGAAATCTTCCACATTAACCGGCTTAGCACCGGGCTGCGCCAACTCGCCCATAAAACGATAGGCAAGATACTCGGCGCGATAGACAGTGGGGCTTTCGGAAGGCAGCAGCATACTCCAGTAGTCTTGCAGCTCGGTCAGCCGCTCATCCTCAAGCGGCTCGTAATACTGGGTGCCCGTCAGATGCAGCATGATGCGCTCTTGGCGAGGCACCAGGGTTAAGTCGAGATGCTGCTGGTTGACGCTGAAGCGGTGGCGTGGCCCCAGGCGAATAACATCACCACCGGATTCATAAATATCGGAACGGTCGCGCACGCTACGCATGGCGGCGTCTTGGGAGGAGCGCAGGCGTCCGGCGATATCGTCCGCCTCAAGATTGCCGCCCATATTGCGCAGCTCATCGATCATGCTGCGCACTTTGCCGACCATGGCATCCGCCGCGAAGAAGCTATGCAGCTCTTCGAGGGTTTCAAAGCGTTCCGTACGGCGCTCCACGTTGGCCAAAATCCGCTGACTGGCGTCCGTTAGAGTAGAGACGCGACGTTGACGCTCATCCTGCAGCTGCTGGCGGCGTGCTTCGATGCTCTCGTGGGCACTTTCACGCTGCTCAAGAATGGTGGTTAAAAATTCATCAAATTCGCCGAACTGACTCTCCAGCTCCTGGAGTTGATCGAGGATACGCGTCATCAGCTGGTCGCAGTCATCAGGTTCCCGCAGCGCGCCAACACCATTAGCCAGGCTCTGCTCAAACAAGCGAATCTGGGCCGCAAACTGCGCCTGAGCCTCTGCGCTCCCCTGCTCTCTTAAACGGATCTCCGCTTCGGAGCGCTGCTGATTAATCGAGGCGTAGATGCTGGAGATGTTCTCGGTAATCCGCGTCTGCTCAATAGCATCGCCGCCGGACATCGACGACAGCAGCCCTTGAATCATATCCAGGCCCGCGGTCAATTCGCGATAGCGCTCCACGCACTCCGCCAGTTGCTGGCGATTTTCCGCCTCGCCCACCTGCTCTTTCAACGTCGCCAGGGTTTCCCGGTAGCCATCCAGCGCTTCTGGCTGAGCAAGAAAGCTAAAGGTCTGCTGGGTCAGCGACTGTTCCGCTTTATCCAGCGCTTGCTCTAAGGTTTGCAGGCGCTCTTCATCCAGGTAGCGGCGCTCACGCAACGCCATCAGGCGCCCACGATGGTCGCGTAAGTGCTTCAGGTAGGTAACAAATAGATCGGGGGTTTTCCAACTGCTGGGCTTTAACTCCCGAAGCAGCGTCGCCTGCTGTTTTTCAACCTCATCGAGCGCTTGGGCTGTCTGGGCACGAATCGCCTGGACTTTCTCATACTCATCGAGCATCAGTTCAGCGGTGTGCTTCAGTTGCTCAAGCGCGGCCTGGATCGTTTGAAAATCATCCTCGCCAATCCAGTGGAACTGGTTCAGCGTGCGGTCAACCCGCCGGATGATGGCGTTAAAGTGCCGTTCTGACGCCTGCTGCTCGTTAGCGAGCTGCACGATGCTATTGAGCTCGGCAATGCCGCGTACTAGATCCGGGTTACCAATTCGGCCTAGTGGCGTGTCGTTACGCACCGCATCCTGGGCATGGAAGCGCTCCGACATAAAGGGCGTCGCCCATACCTGGATAGGATGAACCAGCGTAGGCTCGTCTTCAGCGTAAAAAATCGCTAGGTGACCGTTTTCAAGTATCGCCGCCCCGTGCCCCACCATGGGGGTATCGACCTGCTTGCGGATCAAGTTGTAGCGATAAAGCACCACCTGCCCGGTTTGCGGCGCGTAGAAAGTGTAGAGAACATCTTCGCCGTTTGGCGACCGCACCATGCGCTTGAAGCGCAGATCTTCCTCGGGTACTTCGTAGGTGGTCAACTCACCCGTATTTAAGTAGTAGCCTGAGGGAAAAATCAGGCCGTGGTTTTCCGGCAGCTCAACGACGGAGCCCGCCATGGCATCGACACGTTTAACGTGCTGCTCAGCACGGTTGAAAAGGTAGTAGCGCCACTGTTGCTCATTGAAGGGCAAAATACGAATCAGCACCACCGCACCAAGATCAGCATATTCAAAGCTGGCATCGTCCAGCGACTGGGAGTCTGACTCCACCGGGTCGCTAAAGACACCCTCGCCGCTGCTGGTGTTGTTCTCAATCTTGAAGGTAATGTGTCCGCGCAGGTTGTCCACGAAGACGGTATCAAGGATATTCAGATGGGGCGCGCGACCCTGCTCCTGCATATCCCGGCCTGCGGTTTGCCAGGAAAAAGCGAAGCGGTCAGGCAAGATCAGGTCGCGCTCGCCGCGATTATCGATATAGCGGCTCACCTCGCCGCTGGCGGCTAACTCCCACCGGAAGACGCGCAGGTCGCTTAGTTTTTCACCGATTTGAAAAGCAATTAGCAGCTTATTGTTAAGGGTGACCAGTTGAACCAGCGTGGCATGGCTGTAGTATTTCTGGAGTTCTTTGAAATCCTGAACAAAGCGGCTCTCGGTGAGGAAGCTATTCGCCAGTGGCGCTTCACTTAACTCAAGCCCCTCTTCATCATCTTTGAGGTGGTAGAGCGCAAAAATATCGCTCGCTTCCAGTTCTTTGCGCAGCCCTAATTGAACATTAAAGCCAAACAAAATTTGCTCGCCAATGCGTACCATATCGCGAGCAATGGCGTTATTTTCGGTACGTACCCTGGCCCTGCCCAGCAGCGCCATACTGCTGCTACCGAAAACGTCAGCGCGGGCGGCGTTCAGCTCTCCGATCGAAGCGCCCAGTTCGCCGCCCTGGGTTCTCAACCGCCGCTGAATCGTCTCGAATGCGGTGCTTTCTCTGACGATATTTTCAACCGAAGCATGCTCCTTCAACATAGGTATTCATCCTGAAAAGTGCTCACTAGAAATAGCAAAGACCGCAATTGAGTGACAGTTGCGGTCTTAGGCTTTTACGAAAACTGCCTGGATAGGTCACCGGCCGCTTGGCGCGACACTAACGACAAAGGTAGGGCGGCTCTCCCCATAGAGAGCCGCCCTATCCTTTAGGCAGTTTCGGAAGATTTGCCAGAACTCATGGCACGATTTGCCAAGCCCGCAAGGGTAGCTTGCAGTGCTGGTGATTTATCAAGCACGCCTTGAACTGCTTTACCGTAGCCTAGGCCAGCGGTGAGTTTTTCAAACACATCACTGTCGCCACCAATCAGTTCAAACTTGGCATTGTGCATCGCGGCAGCCATTACTTTGCCATTTTCGAGCATACCGATGCGCTGAGCTTCGATTTGCGCCATGACTTCTTTTTCGTGAACCTCCAGGTTCATACGGAACTCTTCGAAGTGGCGAGCCTCTTCGGACATATTGTCGTAAGCGCGCAGCTTCTCGACCAAGCCATTCGCTTCGGCTTTGGCCATTGCTTCTCTGGACTGCGCTTTTGCAGTGCCCAGTTTTTCCTCGCCCATGGCCTCGGCTTCAAGGCGCTGTTCAAGAATACGCACTTCCGCCAGCCCGGCATCTTCGTCAGCTTTCGCATTGGCCGTTTTAACTTCGGCAAGGGCAAAGCCTTCACTGCGCTGGGCGTGAGCACGCGCTTCCAGCACTTGCGCTTCGGCCAGCCCGTCTGCGGCGGCAAGCGCTTGGTGACCGCGTGCCTGCTTCTCTTCTGCGGCGGATTTCTTCTCTGCCGCATCCAGATCGGCTTGGGCGCGAATAACCGCTTCCTCCGCTTCCAGCTTGGAGCGCTCGAAGACTGCTTCCGCGGCGCGCACCTCTTTGAGCTTGCGCTCTTCCGCTTCGGCTTGAGCAGCGGTCAAGCGAGTGACCTTCTGGCGCTCCGCCTCGGCGCGGTTGCGCACATCGTTAATATTCTCTTCTTCTTCCGCCACGCTGCGCTCAACTGCAATACGCTGGCTGGTAATGTCGGCAATCTCTTTGCGCTCTTCTTCCAGCGCTTTTTCCATACCGATTCGTTCAATTTCTACCGCACGTTCACGGGTCACATCCTCAAGCTCTTTTGCCTGACGAATGCGCACCTCTTCGATCTGTACCGCACGTTCGCGGGCCTTGGTCGCCATTTCGATCTGGCGCTGCTTGTTCTCTTCGGCAATCGCTAGCTCTTCGTCGGTTTTAATCCGCGCGGCTTCGCTTTTCGCACGTTCTTGCTGAAGCACCTGCTCGGCTTCGGACTGCTCACGAGACTGCAAGCTTTCGATTTCACGACGCTGACGCGCCTCGGCATCGGCCTGAGTTCGCTCAAGCTCTAATGCAGCCTCGCGAGCCGATACATTCTTGCGCTGGATTTCCAGCTCTTGGTCGCGCTCCAGGCGGTTGGTCTCAACATTGTGCCGGGCGGTAATCTCGGTGATACATTTGATACCTTCTGAATCCAGGATGTTGTTCGGATCCAAAGAGCTTTTCGGCGTCTGCTCTAAATAATCAATCGCAACGTCTTCGAGAATATAGCCATTAAGATCCTGACCAATGGTCTCAACAATGGCGTCGCGGAACTGCTGGCGCTCTTCGAAGAGCTGCATAAAGTCCATCTTTTTACCGACGGTCTTCAATGCTTCGCTGAACTTGGCGTTAAACAGCTCATTAACGGCATCGCGATCGGAGGCGCGGCCTACGCCAACGGATTTAGCAACGCGCAAGACGTCTTCGGCAGTGGCATTGACGCGTAGGTAGAATGCTACGCTAATATCGGCACGCAAATTATCGCGGCAAATCAGCCCCTCTTTCCCGGTACGATTGAGCTCCAGGGTGATCACCGACACCTTCATGGTTTCGGAACGGTGAACAACGGGCAGCACCATGGCGCCAGTAAAATAAACCTTAGGAGTCGTGGAGAGGTCATTGACGATTAACGCCTGACCTTGATCTATTTTTCGATAAAAGGCTTTAAACAGTGCCAGTATTGCAAGCAGTGCAATAACAATCACACTGACACTAACCAGTAGTGGCATGATCCACGACAAATCCATCTTTATCTCCTGCACCAAGGCAATTAATCGGCTAAGCCGGCTTCAAAATCTTTTTCAGATACCACCCAGTACGCATCTTCAGTAAACAGGTACTGAATAATGATGGCGCGCTCACCACGCACCAGCGCTGAGTCGCTTCGCACTTGCAAAATAAGATGGTCACCATCGATATGCGCATCGGCGCGGCCTTTCTCTTTTGTCACCTCTGCCGAGCGAACCGTGCATTGCTTACCTGTCAAACGCTGTTCAATAGGCAGGTGCTGAGCGGGGCGAAAAAGTGGCCGCATAGGGCGAATCAGCAAGGACGTGATAATAGTGGCGACAACAAACCCTAATATCAGCACGACGCCATTAAACACCCACAGCAACAGGCCTGGGTTTAGGTGTGTTCCTAACAACAACATTGCGAAATAGCTAAACAGCCAGCCGGTTAATGCCAGCAGCGTAATCACTAGCGGCAGGGGAACGCCGTGCAAGCCCAGCGTTGCCAGTAAACCACCCAGCGCCAGCGAACCGCCTTCGCCAACATCACCCTCGACTACGTCGCTATCGACCAATCCCGATAGCGAAACTAACCAGTAAAGAACGGCGACACTTAGCAGTACTGTAAAGATGACGGTAGGAAAGCTGGTAATAATCGAAATAAATAAAGGCATGCGCCTGAAACCCAGTAAGGCTAAACACAAGCGCCATCAATACTGAATGCCGCCATGAGGGATCGCCCTTTTTCATCTTGTTGAGAAAGGGCTCTTCTATAAAAAGTCGTATTAAGTCGATGCCATTTATTGCTTAGGACTTTAACCCTGATAGCAACGCCGGGAAAAACTACAGCATCTCCTAGCAAAATCAATTCAGTCATCGATTTTTAAGAGATATCTTACAAACCCAATAGCGAATGTCTTACAAAATCCGGTATTTTGGGCAGAATTGCCTAAGATCGCTGACCGCCCTTTTGGTCGCCAGCAAAGTTTAGCTGTCACAGTACGCACGCACACTGAACGGGGAGTCTCTGTCAAAAGAGATATTAGAGGCTTGCTGAGAGTTTGAGTCGCCGACCCGACCACTTCCTGACCCGGAAACCGAAAGGACAAGTCCTATATTGCGCGAAACACATTCATTTTATTCGCCACACCTTAAATACGCTTTTTAGTCGTCTACACGGGTGTTATCCATTAGGATTAATGCGATGAGTCACTTCAACCCCGTCAGGAGATGCGCCCATGCTGCTTTCCACTTGGTTGCTTTTTGTTGCCGTGGCACTGGTCAGCATTGCCAGCCCCGGGCCCGCTTTTCTAGTCGCGGTGCGCAATGGCATGGCAGGAGGAGCCAAGCGCGTGGCGCTTTCGTCGCTGGGCAATATCACTGGCCTACTCATACTGGCCAGTGCAGCAGTCTTGGGGCTGGGGGTGGTGTTGAACGCCTCGGAAGTGCTGTTCAACCTGCTTAAACTGGGCGGCGCAGCCTACTTGATCTACCTGGGCATTCGTCAGTGGCGCAGCAACACCTCCCTTGCGGTCTCAACCAGCCCGGCAAAACCCACTCCCAGATGGCGCACTGTCAGTGAAGGCATACTGGTCGCCATGAGCAACCCTAAGGCGATCCTGTTCTTCACTGCCCTTTTTCCACAGTTTTTGGATACGCAGCGCGCCTTGCTTCCTCAGTTCTCCATCATGATAGGTACCTTCATGGCACTCTCCTTTGTCACCTTGATGACCTACGGCACTCTTGCCAAGCATCTTGCCCGCTGGCTGAGCAGTCGCTCGCGGGTGACATGGGTCAATCGCCTGATGGGCAGTGCTTTTATCGGATTGGGCCTATCCATTTTACGCTTACGGCAGCCGGTGTAGCGCCCTATTGATTGTGGTTGCGGGCCAACGGGCAATCATAGCGGTGACAATAACGGCAAAGAGTAGCCGTGCCCATAAAATGCCCGCTATATCGGCCCCCAGCATCAAGATCAGCAGCGTGTCTTCTATAACGCTATGGCAGAGGCCGAGAAAGCACAGTGCAAGCGTGCTATCACGCTTGCTAAGCACCCCGTTCTGCACATCCCGAATCAGCAGCCCCGCGCCGTAGCTTAATCCCAACGTAAAACCAATCACCGTTACATTCGCTGCCGAACGGCCAATGCCTAATAGCTTGAGTAGCGGTAGCAAACCAAGATGAATCCAGCGCTCCAGGCCGAGCTTTTTCAGAAGTTTTAGGAGCACAATCAGCGCTAAAATAATCACAAAGATAAGCGCTAGCGTTTCAAGCTGTGCAATAGCCCAACTGCTTAGCGTTGGCGCTGTCGACAAGCTTGGTTGCCATACCAATGCTACTGGCGCTTGCAACAAACCAAAATACGAATAGAAGCAGTGCAAGAGCCAAGCAAGCAGCAAAGCCCCACCTACGCGCAGGACTAACGTAACCCACCAAGGTACGCCAGCGCGCTTGGCAACGGCCCCTTCAACAGGAATTGAGTGCCCTACCAGCATTAATGCACCCAGCACTGTCACTTGCTCGACACTCAAGTGCATATCACCAGCTACTTGGAGAAATACCGCAATGGCGGTGTACAAGTTGGTAAAGAGCGCCGCCGCCCACACAACGCCCAACTGCTCGGGCAAACCGAGTATGCTCATTAAGGGAGCTAATACCGTTCCCAGCCAGCCGATAACACCCAAGAGCTCTAATGCTTTGACGATAAGCAATGCTGGAATCAGGATTTTGAGCAGCGTCAGGTACACGCGCAACGCGTCTTGTAATAGGTGAGTTACCCAAGCCCATAGATGATGAATTTTTATCTGCATCAAGCCCCCGTTGCCATCATTTGAACAACGGTTATGATAATGGGGCTGGCGCAGAATATTCTTTTCAATTCCGCACTAACAATCACTATTCGTTCTTTATGAGCGCAGAAATGACATTTTATTTCATGGACGCCATTGATCGACGAATCCTTGATCAGCTTCAGCGTAACTCCAGCCTGACCAACCAAGCGCTAGCGGACGAGATAGGGCTTTCACCCTCTGCCTGTTTAAAGCGCGTTAATCGATTACGCGACGCTGGAATAATTGAGCAGGAGGTAGCACTACTCAATCCTGACGCCTTGGGGCAGTGCTTGCACATGGTGGTAGAAGTCACCATGGAGCGGGATAACAAATCACTCTACCAGCGTTTTTTAACAACAGCGCTGAGCGCCCCTGAAGTAAAGCAGTGCTATCAGGTAACCGGAGAGTGTGATTTTGTATTGATCGTGACAGTCGCTGATTTAGATGAGTACGACAGCTTTTGTGATCGCGTGCTCTATGGCGACGACAACCTGCGCAAGTTCCGCACGTTACTGTCGCGTAAGCGGCATAAGTTTGATACGTCTGTGCCGATGGAAAGCTTGCGCTCTACATAGCAAAATTCACTCTGCTTGAGCGATAGGATATGTCTCCCAGCCGCTTGGCGACTCATCGCCAAGCCAATATGACAATACCGCCTGACTTGCCGCGAATAACGGCGAGGGAAGAGCGCCGGGGCTAAACCAACGCCATTGAGTAAACACCTCTGGCTCAAGCAATGCTGCTTCGGCATCCTGCTTCACCGTAACTAACACTGCACCGGTAACTGTAGAGACTGAGCTACTCAGGTGTTGGGTTATCACCAGGATCTTCACACGTTGCCACTCGGTAATGCCTGTTTCTTCTGCCATTTCACGGAGGGCTGCCGTCTCAAATGACTCCCCCGCATCAACATGACCGCCGGGTAAGCACCAGCACGGCGACTCTCCATGTTTATCGCGGTATCCAAGCAGCACGGCTCCGTCCGGGCGAAGCACAATAGCGCCCACCCCGATAACAGGCTGTCCGTTATTGCCCATCAGTAACTCCTTCCTGGTTCAGCTAGTGTGCAGGCGCCCTTAAGCCGTCAGCCCAATCCCTTTTAAAATCACCGAGGTCACCGACTGCACGGCCTTTTCGAACTGTAAGTCATCCAGCGGTTGGTCGTCGTTGAGCAGGTAGATTTGGTAGTCGAAATCCGCGTAGTGCTGGGTAGATGCCCAAATCATATAGAGCAGGTAGGAAGGCTCGACGGGGTTGATTTGACCTGACTCGACCCACTCGCGAATTTTCGACTCCTTAAGCTTGGCCCATTCGTAAAGGTTGTCGCGCAGGCGCTCCTTAAGAATCGGCGCGCCCTGCATGACTTCGGCCGCCCAAACTTTCGAGCCGTGGGCGCGGTTGCGGGAGTGGTTCATCTTGGCGCGAATATAGGTGGAAAGCACGACACGAGGATCATCGTAGAGCTCGAAGCAGAGCGCGTCCTGTTTCCACACATCGAGAAGCTCTAACAGAACATCTTGATACAGCGCTTTTTTGGTCGAGAAGTAGTAGTGCACATTGGACTTGGGGATCTCTGCCAGTTGTGCGATTTCGCCCATGGAAGCACCTGCATAGCCCTTTTCGGCAAACAACTGCTCTGCCGCCTGGAGAATCTTTTTTACGTTGGTTTGCCGAATTTCGTCCTGGGTTCTCGCCACGCTGTTCTCGTCCCTATACGTCTGAAGTACGCACCAAAAAAAGCACCATCGCAGAGCGACGGTGCTGAGAAGATGTCCTAGTTACTCTAAGACGTCAACTTTGATTGTTGGGGAACGAGAACTCGGCCCGGGTGGCCTCGCTCACCGACGGCCAGCGCTGGGAGACCGCCTTGCGGCGAGTATAGAAGCGCACCGAGTCCGGCCCGTAGGCGTGAAGATCCCCAAACAGCGAGCGCTTCCAACCACCAAAGCTGTGGTACGCCACGGGCACCGGGAGCGGCACATTCACGCCCACCATGCCAACCTCGATACCATCGGTAAAGCGGCGGGCGGCTTCGCCATCGCGGGTGAACAGGCAGGTGCCGTTGCCATACTCGTGGTCGTTGATCAGTTGCATGGCGTCATCCAGGCTACCCACGCGCACCACGCAAAGCACCGGCCCAAAGATCTCTTCCTGGTAGATGCGCATTTCGGCGGTGACGTTATCGAACAAGCAGCCGCCCACGAAATAGCCCTCTTCATAGCCTGAGACTTGAAGGTCGCGACCATCGGCAACCAGTGTCGCGCCAGCCTTTACGCCATCTTCGATGTAGCCGAGGACTTTATCCCGGTGCTCAGCGGTCACCAGCGGCCCCATATCCAGATCCCGCTTGGTGCCGGGGCCGACTTTTAATTGAGCGATTTTAGGAAGTAGGGTTTCAACCAAACGGTCTGCGGTCTCGTCGCCCACGCATACCGCTACCGAGATCGCCATGCAGCGCTCGCCGCAACTACCAAACGCTGCGCCCATTAATGTGTTGGCGGCGTTTTCCAGGTCGGCATCCGGCAGCACCACGGCGTGGTTCTTCGCCCCACCTAACGCCTGAACGCGCTTACCCGCGGCGGAACCACGAGAGTAGATCGCCTCAGCCACTGGCGTTGAGCCGACAAAGGAAATGGCTTTAACGGCCTTGGCATCCAGCAGCGTTTCCACCGCTTCGCGACCGCCGTGGACTACATTCATTACACCTTTGGGTAGCCCCGCTTCTTGAAGCAGTTCGGCTACTGCCATGGCCGCCGAAGGGTCTTTCTCCGAAGGCTTCAATATAAACGTATTACCGCAGGCAATCGCCATGGGGTACATCCACAGCGGCACCATGGCGGGGAAGTTAAACGGGGTGATACCTGCCACCACACCCAATGGCTGGAAGTTTGACCAGGCATCAATGCCCGGCCCTACATTGTGGGAATACTCTCCTTTGAGCAGCTCTGGCACCCCACAGGCGTACTCGACGTTCTCAATGCCGCGCTTGAGTTCGCCCATGGCGTCTTCGGGAGTTTTGCCGTGCTCTTCACTAACCAGTTGCACCAAGCGGTTAGCGTTATCTTCGAGCAATTGCTTAAAGCGGTACATCACCTGGGCACGCTTGGCGGGCGGCGTATCGCGCCAAGCGGGAAATGCGGCCTGGGCAGCGGCAATTGCACGCTCTACGTCAGCGGCATCAGCGTCAGCCACTTGGCGAATCACCTTGCCCGTTGAGGGGTTGGTGACATCCAGCGTGCGCTGGCTTTGAACTAATTCACCGTTAATCAGGTGGGAAACATTACTCATATTTAAACTCTCTGAAGTTTAGATCAGTCACTTATGCCAACGAATCCAAGGTGGTCGCCACAGCGTCGAACAGCCGCTCTAGCTCGGCCTCGGTGGTGCCAAAGGGCGGGCCAAACTGTAGGGTGTCGCCGCCGTAGCGCACATAAAAGCCCGCTTCCCAGAGCGCCATATGCGCATCGCGGGGGCGAATCGTTGGGTCGCCATCGCGGGGCGTTAACTGAATCGCCCCGGCCAAGCCGTAGTTACGAATATCGACGACATGATTGCGACCTTTCAGAGCGTGCAGCTTCTGCTCAAAGGTAGGCGCGATAGCGCTAACCTGAGCGGGGAAGTTCTCATGCTCCATCATTTCTAGAGCGGCCAATCCCGCAGCGCAGGCCACCGGGTGGGCGCTGTAGGTGTAGCCATGGGGAAATTCAACGGCGTGCTGGGGGCCGCCTGCATGCATAAAGGTGTCGAAAATCTCGCTGGAAGCGATCACAGCACCCATGGGTATGGCACCGTTAGTGATCTGCTTCGCTACGTTCATGATATCCGGCGTGACACCAAAGGCTTCGGCGCCTGTGGTCGCGCCGCTGCGCCCAAAGGCGGTAATCACTTCGTCAAAAATCAGCAGGATGTCGTGGGCAGTGCAGATCTCACGCAGCCGATCCAGGTAACCTTTCGGCGGAACGATCACCCCCGCCGAGCCGGACATCGGCTCAACAATCACCGCAGCAATGGTGGAAGCATCATGTAGGGCGATTTGATCGAGCAATGCATCGGCAAGCTCGGCACCGGTTTCCGCTTGGCCACGGGTGAAGGCGTGACCCGCTTGAAGGGTGTGCGGCAGGTGGGTTACATCCATCAACTGACCGTAGTGTTTGCGATTGCCACCGATCCCACCCAGGCTGGTGCCGCCAATGTTTACCCCGTGGTAGCCCTTGGCGCGGCCAATCATGCGCGTTTTCTCTGGCTTACCTTTTAGCCGCCAATAAGCCTTGGCCATTTTGACCGAGGTATCTGCGGCTTCTGACCCCGAATTGGTGAAAAACACATGATCCAGTCCGGCTGGCGTAAGGCTGGCCACCTTTTCCGCCAGTTTAAACGCCAACGGATGGCCAATTTGAAAGCCAGGCGCAAAGTCGAGGCTACCTAGCTGCGCCGCTACGGTTTTTTGAATCTCTTCACGGTTGTGGCCCGCGCCGCAGGTCCATAGCCCGGAAAGTGAATCGAACAGCTTACGACCCTGGTCATCAATGTAGTAGCGCCCTTCCGCACCGGTGATCACACGCGGGTGGGCATGGAAGTCGCGGTTGGCACTAAACGGCATCCAGTAGTGCTGATTAAGTGCCGTTTTAGAAGACACCTCCTCCATAGAAGAGCTCGATGCTTCAGGCTTCGTTTTGCTTTTTATTCCAAACATGCTGTCCAGCTCCATCGCTATAAGACTTGGTCTCAGCATGCGCCAGCAAACACGTTTATAAAATTATGCTTTTCTTTTGTTCACGTTAGAGAATCTATACGTAACAAGGCATCTTGACGTGCTTCTTGAACTTGACGCCGGTTAAAAAAGCACCTAATCATTATATTTATACGAATAAATACAACAAATCCATGGAGCACGCCCAGCCAGTACTTGGCACCGATAACGTTGCTTCCAAGAAGCTCGCTGTTGGTGGCTGCGTACTGAAAATACCGCTCACAAACTCAATATAAACAATTCACTATGGACATAGGGCAAACTCGCTATGAAGTATTTAACTCCCCTCAAGCTGTCGATTTACAGCGTCATGCTTTTCAGTTTCTTTATGCTGGAAAGCCCCGTCATTATGCTGGCTAACCAGATAGAGCCCCTGTTGATGGGTATCCCTTTCCTGTTGGTGTGGAACTTGTTTTGGTGGTTTGTGCTAACGGCGCTTTTTTTGGTGGCCTATTTCACCAACTGGGGCAGCCCAACATCGACACCGGAAAGCGCCACTAAACAACACTAAGACGGGGGATTAAACATGACCGGCAGTCTATTAATTATTGCGGCATTTATGATTATCCCCTTGATGGTGGGGGTTCTATCAGCACGCCAATCGCAAGAAACCAGTGAAGACTTTTTTGTTCAAGGTCGCGCCATGGGCAGTATTGCGGTATTTTTCACCGTGGCGGCGACATGGTGGAGTGCGTTTGCGTTCCTCGGCTCTAATGCCACCTTCTATACCAATGGGCCGGTATTTCTGACCGCGTTAGCCTGGAACCTGCTATTTGGCTTTATGTATTACTGGATTGGTAAACGGGTTTGGTATTTAGGCAAACGATTTAACTATTTAACGCCCTCAGACTTAATAGGTGACTTTTATAACAGCGAAGCGCTGCGTATTACCGTTGCCGTTATCACACTGATTTTTACCGTACCCTATCTACAAATACAGCTAACTGGCGGTGCCTACTTAATCGAAGTCGCCTCGGGTGGGCTGATTCCTTTCTGGCTCGCCGCGCTGCTGTTCTACTTCATTATTATTATCTACGTATGGATTGGCGGCATTCGTGCTATCGCCTGGACCGACGTAATTTATGGAGCTCTGCTGTTCTTCGGCATGATGTACGCAGGCTACTATATTTCCACCCAAGTAGGCGGTCCAGCAGCGCTATTTAGCCAGCTTCAGCAAACATCTCCTGAACACCTCACCATGCCAGGGCCTAACGGCACCATGGGATACCCCATGTGGTTCTCGCTGTTCGCCATTACGGCTATTGGTGCTTTTATGGGCCCACAAATCTGGTTACGCATGTACTCGGTCAAACATGGCAAGCTGTTCAACTTAATGCCCTTTTTACTTGGCTTAGCCGCCTTTGCCTATGTGGGTTCGGTACTCTCTGGCTACTCCGGCGTGCTGCTTGAGCCCAATGTAGAAAATCCCGATCAAATTCTGCCCATCATGCTGATGGAGTATGCCCCTTACCTGCTTGCCTCGCTGATTATGGCGGCGGGCGCGTCTGCAGCCATGTCTACAGCGAATTCGCAGATTCATGCGGTTTCCACCGTAGTGACGATGGATATCTATAAGCGCTATGTGAACCGTGAAGCAAGCCAAGCACGGATCGTTTATATCGGTCGTTTATCGTTAGTAGGCTTCTCTCTGGCAGCTTATATCATGGCGCTAACCGTTCCCGGTGTGTTGGTGACTATCGGCATTGCTGCGCTGGCAGGTACCGCACAACTGGTTATTCCTACCATTGGCGCTATCACCTGGAAAAAAGCCCACCCCACTGCGGCTCTCGCTGGGCTTTGGGCCGGTGTTGCCTGTGTACTACTGATGACCTTTGGCCCGCTAAGCGCCCCCTTTGGTTACCACGCGGGTATTTGGGGACTGTTGCTGAACACTGTGCTGTTTGTGGGCCTAAGCCATGGGCTGCATCGTCGTGATACGGCGGTAGTAGAACGCTTTACCCAGGCACGCTACGACTATGATGCCGAGTACCACCCCGAACGCTTGCCTGCATACACCCAAGAAACGACCAGCGCCGCTAACTACAAATAAGGAGTGGGTTGATGACTCAATCCCCTGTTTCAAAGACAGTTTCAACCACTGGTTCAGCCGCTAAGCGCCGGCCCAAGCTTGCAGAACTGATTAGCGATGATATCAAGCGCTGGATTGCCGCCGAGTCATTAGGGGAAGGTGATCGGCTGCCGAACGAAAAAGCGCTGATGGAGCTTTACGGTAGCGCCAAGGCCACTGTGCGCGAAGCGCTCAAGATCCTTGAGGTTGAGGGGCTGATCACCTTAAAAACCGGGCCTAAAGGGGGCGCGGTGATTAATCAGCCAGGCATGGAACCCGCCAGCCGTATGCTGCGTAACTTTCTGCATTTCCAGCAACTGGATGGCAAGCAAGTTTACCAGTTGCGCAAACTGTTGGAAGTAGAGCTGGCGGCATCAGTGGTGGGAAAGCTCACCGAGCACGACTTCCAGCAGTTGGAAGCCAATATGTCGGCCTGTGCCTGTTGCGCGAGCGATGCAGAGGATCACCGACACCAGCGCTTTTTGGAGCTCGAATTTCACCAACTGCTGGCCCGCGTCTGCCCCAACCCTTTGCTCGCGTTTATGTGCCAGTTTTTAAACGACATGCTGCGCGACTTGGTGGTGATCAAAAAAGCCTACGTTCCCGAACGCAAGCAGTTCGATCACGCCAATCAGGACTACCACCGCCAGTTGGTGGAAGCCTACCGCGCTGAAGATATCCAGCGTGTGCGTCAGGTAATGGCCGAACATATGGCCGATGCCGAGCACCATATGAGCGCGCTGGAAGCGGAAATGGCCGCGCAAATGCTGATCAGCAATGATTCTCCCAATATTCAGAACCATCGCTCCAAGCTACATGATTTACCAACGGAAAACCTGTCCGTTTAACCTTGCGAGGATACTGAGATGAACACCTACGTTTCGCCAACACCTGATATCACCAGCCTACGTACAGACAGTGACCGCCTCTGGGAAGCATTAATGGAGATGGCCAAGCTGGGCGCCACCCCTAAAGGCGGCGTTAATCGTCAGGCGCTTACCGATCTAGAACGTAAGGGGCGTGATCTATTTATCCAGTGGTGCAGAGCCGAGGGCTGCACGATACGGATTGATAATATCGGCAATATTTTTGCCCGCCGTGAAGGCAGCGACCCCAACGCTAAAGCGGTAATGGCAGGCAGCCACTTGGATAGCCAGCCTACCGGCGGCAAGTACGACGGCTGCTTCGGCGTACTCTCCGGCCTGGAAGTGATTCGCACCCTTAACCAGCACAACATCACCACCCAATCCCCTATCGAAGTCGTGGCCTGGACTAACGAGGAGGGCTGCCGTTTTCCGCCCTGCATGATGGGCTCTGGCGTATTCACCGGCGAGCTGGCGTTTGACGCCATGATGGCGCGCGCCGACGCCGATGGCGTCACGGTAAGCGATGCCCTGGACGCCATTCACTACCGCGGAAGCGATAACGTCTCGCCAAGCGAGATCAAGGCCTACTTTGAACCACACATCGAGCAGGGCCCGATTTTAGAAGATACCGATACCACCATAGGCGTGGTTATCGGTGGGCTTGGACAGAAGTGGTTTGATTTAACCCTGACAGGGCTTGAAGCCCACGCTGGCCCTACACCGATGAACCTACGTCGGGATGCCATGATGGGCGCAGCCGAAGTCACCCAAGCGCTCAACCGTATCGCCTTTGATCATCAGCCCCACGGGCGTGGCACAGTGGGCTGTATGACGCTGCACCCCGGTTCGCGTAACGTGATTCCCGGTCAGGTCAAAATGACCCTGGATATGCGCCACTGGGAGCCTGAAGCGCTTGAGACAATGGGTCAGGCAGTCGCCGCCGCTGTTGAAGAGATTTGCCAGCGCCATGGCCTTGAATACCACCTGGAACCCACTGCCAATTTCGCCCCTGAATACTTCGACAAAGCGTGCGTGGACGCAGTACGCCAAAGTACAGAGCACCTCGAACTTTCCCATATGGATATCATTAGCGGTGCAGGCCACGATGCGATGTTTGTCGGCCGTGTTGCTCCCGCCGCGATGATCTTTATTCCCTGCAAGGATGGCATCAGTCACAACGAGATCGAAAGTGCGACACCAGAGCATGTCCACGCAGGCTGCAATGTGTTGCTCCACGCCATGCTGAATGCCGCTGGCATCGTCAGCAGCGTTGGCGGAACAGGGGAGTAACGATGGCCGAGACGTTTGAAACACTCACGGCAGTCGACGCATTGGCGCGCTTTGGCGAGGGTTCTCTCTCGCCAGAAACTCTGATTGATGACTGCTTGGCACGGATTACCCGCGATAACCCCAAGGTAAATGCGTTTACCTGTGTGAACGAGGTAGAAGCCCGGCGTTTGGCAGCAGAATCTGCACAGCGCTGGCAGGCAGGTACGCCGCTTGGCCCGCTGGACGGAATACCTGTCACCATCAAGGATTTAACCTTAACCAAAGACCTGCCTACACGGCTGGGCTCGACAACCACGTCACCGGATGGCCCTTGGGAGGTGGATGCACCGATCAGCCGCCATCTACGCAACGCCGGGGCTATCGTGATCGGCAAGACCACCTCGCCGGAGTTTGGCTGGAAAGGCGTCACCGATAACCCGCTACACGGCATTACCCGAAACCCCTGGAATATCCAACTAACGCCAGGAGGATCATCAGGCGGTGCAGGGGCTGCCGCTGCACTTAACCTTGGTATGCTTCACCAGGGCAGCGACGCGGGGGGCTCTATTCGCATCCCATGCAGCTTCACCGGTACCTTTGGTATTAAACCCACCTTTGGCTGGGTGCCTCAGTGGCCCGCCAGCACCATGAGTACGCTTTCTCATTTAGGCCCTATGACCCGCACCGCCGCTGACAGCGCGCTTATGCTTAGCGTGATAGCGCAGCCGGATGTGCGGGATGGCTATTCCGGCAACCCACTCGGGCCAGACTGGCTAACGCCCCCCCCTGTTGACCTACGCGGCTGGCGCATCGCCTTTAGCGCTGACTTTGGCTATGTAGAAGTAGCCCCGGATATTGCGCAGCGGGTTGAGGAAGCCGTGGCCCATTTAGAAGCATTGGGCGCGACGGTAGATCGAATTGACCCTGGCTTTAGTGATCCGCTTAAGACGTTTAATACGCTCTGGTTTGCGGGCGCCACCCAAGCGCTCGAAAAACTCAACGAACAACAGCAGGCAGCACTCGACCCTGGGTTTCTGGATATCGCACGGCGCGGGCAGGATGTATCGCTTTCCGCCTACCTCGCCGCCCGGCGTGAGCGCAGCGAATTAACGGCGCAGATGGCGGAGTTTCATCAGCGCTATGATTTGCTGGTCACGCCTACGATGCCCATTGCGCCCTTTGCCGCGGGCCACAACGTGCCACCGGGCGAGCGCTATAAAGACTGGATGGACTGGACGCCGTTTAGCTATCCCTTCAACCTTACCCAACAGCCCGCCGCATCACTGCCTTGCGGGCTGGATAACCAGGGGCTGCCGGTAGGCTTGCACCTTGTAGCAGACAAATATCAAGACCTTAAGGTATTACATGCTGCCCAACTGCTGGAGCGCTACTTGCCGCCACTGACACCACCAGGAATAGCATAACCACACTAGCTGGCTACTTATAAACCAACTGTTTTCGCGCCAGCTCAGCAAACTGTTTACGGGAGGGTTTAAAGCCCACCCCTAGCGGCCAGGCCAGCCAGGTATCGGGTACCATAAAGCCAGGCAGTGCTTCGCGAACCCAGGTGTTTAGCGCCTGCTCTTGGACGGCCTCACCGTGCCAATCGATAAACGCCACCGGGCGCTCGCCCCACTCGGGGTGGGGCACTGCTACAACCAACGCCTGGGCGATGTGGGGGTGGTCGACCAACCGCTGTTCGATGCTTTCTGGCTGGATATTCTCGCCACCGGAGATAAAGCCATTATCGAGCCGCCCTTCCACCACCAGCGCGCCTTCCGCATTGAAGTGGCCCTTGTCGCGGGTGGCAAACCAGCCTTCGTCGTTGAGGGCTGGATCAATCTCGCCCTTATTCAAATAACCGCAAAACAAGGTTTCGCCGCGTACCTGTATCTCACCCTCAACCACCCTCACTTCACGGCTTGGCAGCGGCCTACCGACAACGCCCGGCGAGGTGGGTATGCCGGTGCAAACTTGGCTGGCCATCTCGGATAGCCCATAGCTAACCTTCGGCGTCAGCCCCAGTGATGTCATCTTCACCACCAGCGGCGCGGGTATCGCCGCGCCGCCCAGTAGCAGCTCCCGCAACTGAGTGCGCTGGGGGGTAAAGCCCGCTTTCAGCAGTCGCCAGAGCTGGGTGGGCACCAGTGAAAGGTGGGTGATTGACTGCTGTTCAAGGCGCGCGGGAAGCGTTTGCGGATCGTCATCGAGAATCACCCGCCCACCAGCAAGAAAAACGCGGAACGGAATAGCGTAGCCACCGATATGAAACAGTGGCAGCGACAACAGCCAGCCACTGTTTTGATCAACGGGAATAAACGACGCCGAACCGCGGGCGGAGGCTAAATGATTGGCCACACGATGCAGCACCGCCTTGGGCGTACCGCTGGAACCAGAGGTAAAAATGGTGTTACACAGCTGGCTGCCATCGAGCGCTGGCGGCTCACCTGAGCCAGCTTCCGCCAGGAAATCCAGGGTGATCGGCGTTAGCGGTGAAGAGGTTAGCTGTGAAGAGTAATCATTGTCACTTTCCGTTTGGCAGACGCGGCCAGCCTGCAAGCGCTCAGCTAAATTGAGCTGCTGGGTAACAGGGAATGCTGGGTTAAACGGGCAGAAAACAACCCCAACCCGCAGACAGGCCCACGCCAACAGCAAGGATTTAAGCGAGCCTTTGGCGGGCACCACTAAGCGATCACCGGGCACAAAACCTGCGCGCTTCAGTTGCTGCGTTAAAGACGCCACCCGGCGATTAAGCGTTCGGTAGCTAAGACACACGGAGCCAGCCTCTACCGCAATATGCTCAGGGGTCTCTTTGGCCCAGTAGTGAATGGGGCAGGTATCTATCACGCTAAATTTTCCATTTTAGAAAGACAGTGCACGTTTTCTGTCATCACCTCACCCGCTAGATTAGTCACACGTCCGGCAAGCCAATGGCCGGTATCCAACCCAGGCGGCTCATCAGGCGCCCACTCGCTTGCCAGGCGGGCAAGCTGCACAAGGCCTAGATCGGATTCAAAGCTGGAGGAGACCACCACGCGAAGATTACCCGCCCGTGCCCGTTGAACGAGTGCTTCGCAGTCGCTTAGCGAGCCGATTAGCGTGGGTTTGATTACCAAGGCTTTGAGCTGTGGGTGGCAGTACCACTCTTCCCGGCGGGATAGCGTTTCATCCAGGGCAATGGCCACCCCCGTTGCTTCTGCCACGGCGATGGTGTCAGCAAAGGCAGCGCAGGGCTCTTCCAGGTAGTCGATCTGTTTAAGGGGGAGGCGCTCACAGAAGCGCTGGGCATCTTCCCGCGTCCAGCCGCCGTTGGCATCCAAAATCAGCTTGGTGGTGGGCAGCCGAGCGGCAAGTTGTTCAATCAGCGCCAGCTCCTCCTCCATAGCATGGCGTGCCACTTTCAGCTTGAGCCGAGACGGTAGCGAGGCTTGCCAATCGGTGGTTGAAAGAGACTGGATCAGCGCGGCAGGTGCACCCTGGAGCAGTGGGTAGGGCGGCAAAGGCTCAGGAAGATTGAGTGGCCAAGAGCGTTGGACGCAGTCAAACCCAAACTGCACCGATGGCAGCGTTGGGGAGACTATTTCGCCTCGGCTCAAAGCAGCCAAACAAGCCAGACTTTCGGCTTCAGCTTCCGCCAGGGTTTCCGTTGAGAAGCCAGGTAGCGGGGCAATCTCGCCCCACTGCCCGTTAATGGAAACTAACAGCCCTTCTCTGTTCGCCAACCGCTCTCTTTTAAACATTAGCGGCTGACGGAACGGGAGGGAGTAGCGGTAAAGCGCCAGCTGCATTACGGGTTACGCGGGTAGCGGGAAAAATCCGGGCGGCGCTTTTCGTTAAAGGCGTTACGCCCTTCCTGCCCCTCTTCGGTCATGTAGTAGAGCATGGTGGCGTTACCCGCCAGCTCTTGAAGCCCGGCCTGTCCGTCACAATCGGCATTGAGTGCAGCTTTCAGGCAACGCAGTGCCATAGGGCTATGCTGCAGCATCTCGCGGCACCAACGCACACTCTCTTTTTCTAGCTCGTCTAGCGGCACCACGTGGTTGACTAGCCCCATTTCCAGCGCTTGGGCGGCGCTGTACTGGCGGCACAGGAACCAGATTTCCCGGGCCTTTTTCTGACCCACAATGCGCGCCATATACGAGGCGCCGTAGCCGCCATCAAAAGAGCCGACTTTAGGGCCGGTTTGGCCGAAGACAGCGTTCTCGGCGGCAATGGTCAGGTCGCACATTAGATGCAGCACGTGGCCGCCGCCGATAGCGTAGCCCGCCACCATCGCCACTACTGGTTTGGGGCAGGTGCGAATATCGCGCTGGAAATCCAGCACGTTGAGGTGGTGGGTGCCCTCTTCATCCTGGTAGCCGCCATAGTCACCGCGAATGCGCTGGTCACCGCCGGCACAGAACGCTTTGTCGCCTGCGCCAGTGAGCAGAATGGCGCCTATAGAGCTGTCGTGGCGGGCGCGATTCAGCGCTTGGGCCATCTCGCTAACCGTCAGCGGGCGAAAGGCGTTGCGCACCTCGGGCCGGTTGATGGTGATGCGCGCAATGCCATCGGCAGTGGTGTGGTACAAAATATCCTGATAGCCATCGGAGCGATCCTGCCACTCTACCGGCGCATAGAGTTCCGTTTCAGTGAGTCCGTTAATCATGCCTATCTCTTCTTATCTGTTGGGGCGAAATGCTGACAGCGAGCCGTTTAACCCAGCATACCTGCGACGACTAGACCCAGCGCCACAATGCTTACCAGCGCAGCACCACCGTACATTAGCTTTTTGTTGAGTGCGTCATTGCCCACGCTGATATCAAACATCCCATGGCGCAGGCGGTGGGCGGCATGAAAAAGCGGCAAGCAAACTACCGCCCCCACAAACAGAAAGCCCGGTACACTGAACAGCAGTGCCGATGCCCGCTCATAGCTCAGCACCTCGGCGGGCAGCAGGCCAAGGGGCAGTAGAACGGCGATAAATAGAATCACGGCAGGCAGAAAGACGGCAAAACAGACGCCACCCGCGCTAAACAGCCCCCACCAGAGCGGCTCATCAAAGGCTTGTTTATGCTGAGCGCTGTTTTTGCCCATGCTTGGTTTATTCATGGCTAGTTTTTCCATAATTACGCCCTCCCGAATAGCCAGAAAAACAGCAGTGCGACCGCCACTACCCCTGCCCACTGCCCGGCAACAATAGCCTGATCAGGCAGGCTATGCCCGGCGATACGCAGCGGCATTACCCGTGGGAACAGCACAAAGAAGGTGGCGGCGTGAAACAGGCTGGCGGCCAGCGCTAGAAGATTCAGCACTAATACGATGGGGGAGCCCATAAAGGCGATCCACCCCTGCCAGCTTTCTGCCCCTTGAAGAAGAGCAACCATACCGGCGAGTAAGCAGAGCGTGAAAAACACCAGCGGCAGCACAGTGGCTTCGCGCAGCATGTAGAGTTTAAAAAAGCGGTGTTTCAGCCACCAGTTGCGTTTCAGTGGCGGCAGGCGTTGCGATGATGATTTATCCATGACGTTCCTCCCCTACCCTTTAAACAGCGCAATGAGTGTGTGTTTGGCCGCTTCGACCTTGCCCTGATTGACCGCAGCGGCGGGGTCAACGTGTTTGGGGCATACCTTGGAGCAGAAGCCCACAAAGGTGCAGCTCCAAACGCCTTCGTGGCGGTTAAGTTCGGCCATGCGCTGCTTCTTGCCGTGGTCGCGGCTATCCAGATTGTAGCGGTGGGCCAGCGTTAGCGCCGCCGGGCCAAGGAACTCAGGATTCAAGCCAAACTGCGGGCAGGCCGAGTAGCAGAGGCCACAATTAATGCAGTTAGCGAACTGCTTATAGCGGGCGAGCTGCTCAGGGGACTGCTGATAGGTTTCCGGCGCCTGGGGGTCATACGGTTTTACCGGGTTGTCATCAATCAGGTAGGGCTTAACCGCGGCCAGGTGCTCAAGGAATATCTCCATATCCACCACCAAATCCCGCTGCACCGGGAAGTGGGATAGCGGCTCGATGCGGATCTCGCCTTCATAATCGCGCAGGAAGGTTTTGCAGCCGAGCTTGGGAATGCCATTCACCATGACCCCGCAGGAGCCGCAAATCGCCATCCGGCACGACCAGCGGTAGCTCAGCGTGCTATCGAGCTGTTCTTTAATGTGGTTGAGGGCATCCAGCAAAGAGGTGCTGTCGTCCACCGGCAGTTCGTACTGCTGCCAGTAGGACTCAGCCGAACTGTCTGGCAAATAGCGTTTAACGCTGATTTGTTTGGTGCTGATCTGCTGGGTGTTCATGCCTTGCCCCCCTTGCCCGCATCGCCATAAGCCCGCTCCGCCGGGGCGGAAAACCGCACATCGACATCCTGCCAGTGTAGCTCGGCATGGGCATCGCCTTGATAAAACACTTGGCTGTGCTTGAGGTAGTTAACGTCGTCGCGTTTCTGCATACCTTCATCCAGGCGCTGATGGGCACCACGGGATTCACGACGCTCAAGCGCCCCTAAGCAAGAGGCTTCGGCAATATCCAGGCCACACTCCAGTTCAAGACATTCCAGTAGCTCGGTATTGAATATCTTGCTGGTATCATTAACGCGAACCTTATTAAAGCGCTCACGTAGCTGACGCATGGTATCCAGCGAATGGCGCATGCCCTCTTCAGTGCGGTAAATACCGCAGCCACTCTCCATGGCTTGCACCATGGCGTGCTTGAGTGCTACCCAATTCTCTGCCCCCTCGGTTCCGTCACAGAGCCGCAACAGCTTGGCTTGTTGGCGATCGCCCTGGGCTTCCAGCAAGCGCTCATCAGCCCACTCGGTTTTGGCCGCTCGCTGGCTCGCTTGTTCACCGGCTAAGCGGCCAAATACCAGCAGCTCGGTCAGCGAGTTGGAGCCCAGGCGGTTGGCACCGTGCAAACCAACTGAAGCACACTCCCCGGCGGCGTAAAGCCCGGCAATGGAGGTTTCGCACTGAGGGTCGGTCTCAATCCCACCCATGGTGTAGTGAACCGCCGGGCGAATGGGAATGGGGTCTTTCACCGGATCAACATTGATATAGGATTTAGCCAGTTCACAGATAAACGGTAGGCGCTCCAGAATGTACTTTTCACCCAAGTGGCGCAGGTCGAGATAGACCACATCGCTGTCGCCAAACTTGCCGGTGCGGCCCGCCTGCTGCTCTTGCCAGAAGGCCTGGGAGAGTTTGTCCCGTGGCCCCAGTTCCATATATTTGTTTTCCGGCTTGCCAAGCGGAGTTTCTGGGCCCAGGCCGTAATCCTGCAGATAGCGGTAGCCCTCTTTATTGAGCAGAATGCCGCCTTCGCCCCGGCACGCTTCGGTAATCAAAATGCCAGAACCGGGCAGGCCGGTGGGGTGGTACTGGACAAACTCCATATCCCGCAACGCCACACCGTGACGATAGGCCATCGCCATGCCGTCGCCGGTGACAATTCCCGCGTTGGTATTGAAGCGGAACAAGCGCCCTGCGCCGCCGGTAGCGAGAATCACCGCTTTAGCGCGCAGCAGGGTCAGTTCACCGGTAGCGATCTGCAGGGCTATAACGCCAATAACCGCACCTTCGTGTACCGCCAGATCGAGCACAAAGAACTCATCAAAACGCTCAATCTCTGGGTACTTCAGCGAGGTCTGAAACAGGGTGTGGAGCATATGAAAGCCGGTTTTGTCGGCCGCAAACCAGGTGCGTGCGGTTTTCATGCCCCCGAAGCGGCGCACCTGCACTTGGCCATCGCCTTTACGGCTCCAGGGGCAGCCCCAGCGCTCCATCTGCACCAATTCTTGATAAGCGTGATGAACAAAGTAGTCGACGACGCCCTGCTCAACCAGCCAGTCACCGCCTGACACCGTGTCGTCGAAATGCGCTTGGTGGGAATCTTCGGCACTGGTGACGGCGGCAGCGCCACCTTCAGCCGCCACGGTATGGGAACGCATGGGGTAAACCTTGGACAGCAGCGCTATGCGCTGGGGAGTGCCCTGCTCTTTGGCCTGCTCGGCAGCCCCGATAGCAGCGCGTAAGCCTGCACCACCCCCACCAACAATGACGATATCAAAATCTCGCTGTTGCATGAAAAGCCCCTTCATTAGCCAAGTCAAAGGTGGTACTGGCGGCAATCTGCGCTGCCGTCTTGTCTATTCGAACTTACCATACAAGGGGAAGGCCCTGTTCATTAGTCCAAAGGACTATTGATGTACATCAAGAAAGGGAGGAATCGAGCTAGCATCACTTTTACCCTAGTGCTGCACCGCCTACTCTTCAAATCACTCACTGCCGGGCAGACCACTGCCCACCAAGCAAAAAGAGCACACTACCAACACTGAAGAGAGGTGCCGCATGACGACCGATGCTCAACCCTCACCGCGATGGAAACTGTTAGCGCCGCTAGCAGTTGCTATCATCGTCGCGCTGATACCCACTCCCCTGGGGCTTGCGCCTCATGCGTGGTACTTTTTCGCCATTTTCCTCGGCTGTGTGGTTGGCCTTATTCTTGAACCATTGCCGGGCGCAGTGGTGGGCCTGGTCGGCGTTACCCTGGTGGCACTACTTTCCCGGTGGGTGCTGTTCTCTCCGGAGCAACTGGCGACTGACGGATTCAGTGCTGCTAACCAGGCATTCTCATGGGCGGTGTCGGGCTTTACCAATTCCACCGTATGGCTGATTTTCGGCGCATTTATGTTTGCCTTGGGGTATGAAAAAACCGGACTCGGCAGGCGAATATCGCTTTGGCTGGTCAAGGCAATGGGAAAACGTACGTTGACTCTTGGCTACGCGGTGATGATTGCCGATGGCATTCTGGCGCCGTTTACGCCCTCGAACACCGCACGTAGCGCAGGCACGATCTACCCCGTGATTCGCAACCTGCCGCCGCTTTACGATTCGCACCCCAATGCCCCCAGCATGAAGCGCATGGGCAGCTTTTTGATGTGGACCGCGCTGGCTTCCACCTGTGTGACCAGTTCGCTATTTTTGACCGCTCTGGCGCCCAATCTATTGGCGATCGCGCTAACCGAGAGCGCGACAGGTATTCATATCAACTGGGGGCAGTGGTTTATGGCAGTAGCACCTGTCGGCATTCTGCTGCTCCTGCTGGTGCCGCTGCTGAGCTACTGGCTATGCGCGCCCGAAGTGAAAGCGGGGAATGAAATCTCCGACTGGGCGGGGCAAGAGTTAACCAAGCTGGGAGCACTGACCCGCCATGAAATAATGCTGGTCATTATGGTGGTCACCGCCCTGCTGCTATGGATTTTTGCGGGCGATATTATCTCTGGGTCGCTGGTAGGCTTGGTGGTGATCTGCGGCATGCTGTTAACCGGCATTGTGACCTGGAGCGATATTCTCGATAACCGAGCAGCCTGGAATACCTTTGTATGGTTTGCCACCCTGGTGGCACTAGCGGGCGGGCTCAGCCAAGTCGGCTTCGTTAACTGGTTTGGCAATGTGGTTGGCGGGCAAATAAGCCACTTCAACCCCCTAATGGCCATGGTGGCGCTGGTGGTCATTTTCTATCTACTGCACTACTTCTTTGCCAGTGTTACTGCCCACGTTACCGCCTTGCTACCGGTGATTCTGGCAGCGGCATCAGGCATTGCCGGTCTGGATATGCAGATGTTTGTTCTGCTACTGCTACCCACACTTGGCTTTATGGGCATTCTGACCCCCTACGGCACAGGGCCAAGCCCGGTTTACTACGGCAGCGGCTACCTGCCCAGCGCGCTCTTTTGGCGCCTAGGGGCGATCTTCGGGCTGCTATTTCTGGTAATTTGGCTGGTGGTCGGCCTGCCCTGGTTAATGGTGATCAGCTGATAAACATTAGCCTAGCGTGCGATACCAGGCATTGAGCTGCTGAGCAATCATCTCAGGTTGCTCAGCATGAAGATTGTGGCCCCCTTCCAGCGTAATATGGCGCAGGCGCGGGGCCATTGTTGCCAGATGAGACGCCAGAGTGTGGAACTTGATGTCCCGCTGCCCCGAAAAGTACCCCACCGGTAGCGAGGTGCTTTCCAGCCACTGCCAAAGCGTAGGCTGTTGACCCAAGGAAGTTGATTGCAGCATGCTGGCAATAGCTGGCCCATGATTCGCTAGCCGACGTTGAATCTGCCGACCGCGCTGAACCTCGGTTAAGTCGGCGAACACCGGCTGCTGGTACCAGTCGGCAAGTACGTTTTCCAATGGTTCCTGCTCGAAGCGTGTTGCCCAGTGCTCATCGTGCGCAATTCGGGCAGAGCGCTCACTGGCGGGCAGCCCTGGGTGGGCACTCTCCAGCCAGAGTGCTTCCAGCCCCGGTGGCTGACGGCTGGCATGGTACAGCGCCAAGCGCCCGCCCAGGGAGTAACCCAGTAGGCAGTAATGGCGAACACCGTGAGTTATCAGTGTATCGCCAAGCCAGTGGTGAAAGGCCTCAAAAGAGCCTACCTGCACGTGGTGATTCTGGCCGTGGCCGGGTAAATCCAGCGCGAGGGAGTTGATGCCTTCCAAGTCAGCGATGACCTCACCCCAGTCCTGAGCATCGCCCAACAGACCGTGGAGCATTACCAGAGTCGGCGCCTGAGGTTTACTGCTCACGCGGCTCCCCTCGAATCGCTGCGCCAAGATGCTTGAGATCATTGGCCACCTGCTGATGGGGCACGTTAATCTCAATCAACGTAACGCCCGCCTGCAAAGCCTGAGTGTAGGCCGCCATAAAGGCATCCAGTGACTCTGGCGCGAAGTAGCCAAGCCCAAACATCTTCGCCGCATGCTCGAAGTGCAAGCCGTGGGGCTGGCGATAATAGCGCTCCAGCAGATCGTCTTCTTTAGGTACCGGCAGCATATGGAAAATACTGCCACCATCGTTATTGAGGATAACCACCACCAGAGGCTGCGTGGCCTGCTTTAACAGCGCCAAGCTGTTGAGATCATGCAGTGCGCTGGTATCCCCCAGCACAATAGTAGTCGGCTCTGAGCATGTGCAACTGAGGCCGTAAGCCGTGGCAATAAGACCATCAATACCGGAAGCCCCGCGATTGGCAAATACCCGTACCGGCGTTTGGCGATGCGTACCCAGCATATTCATTAGCCGCGCGGGCAGGCTATTGCCTATAAACAACTGCCCTTCAGCCACCTGCGCTAAAAGGTGACAAACTCCCACCTCTGAGAATGCTGTACAGCGCTCTTCCACAAGCTGACTAGTGCGTCGTTGGAGGCTGGCCAGCTGATGGCAGGGAGGTTGTTCAGGTATCGTTGGCAAAGCGGCTATAAAGTCGGCGGGCGAGCATATCAAACGGCGCTTAACACAGTAGTCGGGATCCAACCGCTGGGGCAGCGGATCAACCAACCAGGCATCCTGCCACGGTTGTTGGGCAATAAATTGCGTTAGCCGTTTCGAAATTAACCGACCACCAAACTGCAGCAGTACCTCGGCTTTGGCGAGTTCAGCGCAGAAACGCTCATCATGCAGCGTTAGATCAAAGTGAATCAGATTTTGAGGGTCAAAATGAATTTGGCTCTGTATGTCGGCCAGTAGCGGCCAACCCAACTGCTTGGATAGCTCAACAATCTGCTGCGCCTGCTGGGAGTCATCAACCCTGCCAACCACAATCAGGCCACGCTGCTGGGCAAACGTTACCCACTCGTTGTTGAGCGCTGGAACCGCAGTACTGAATGACCAATCACTCCACGGTTTTGAAGTCGTCAGCCAGTCCCTTAGCGGGGCGAGATAATCACCGGTATCCACCAGGCAGTTGCCGGGGTAAAGCGGTTCGCGATAACGGCAATTAATGTGAATCGGCCCGGGCATACGGCGTTGCTGATCAACAGCTTGATCAACAGTACTGAGTAGAAACGCTGCTTTTATCTCAGCATCCGGCGGCGGCAGGTCGTGGTGAACAATGGTGTGGCGGGAGAAAATATCCCGTTGGTCAATCGCCTGATTGCTGCCGTTACCCAGCAGTTCAATGGGGCGGTCGGCAGAGAGTACAATAAGCGGGACGCCGAGCAATTTGGCTTCCACCACCGCCGGGTAAAGGTTGGCCACGGCGGTGCCTGAGGTAGTGATAATAACGACCGGGTGCTGACTGCCCCGGGCAATGCCCAGCGCCATAAACCCCAGTCCACGCTCGTCAAAATGGCAGTGGCAGCGCAGCCCGGCATGCTCGCTGGCGGACATAGTCAAAGGCGATGAACGGGAGCCTGGCGCCAGGACTACATCGCGCACGCCTAAGCGGTAGAGTTCCTCCAGCATTAGTGCCGCCCATACATGATTAAAGGTGGCGTACTCTTCCATAAAACCACTCTTCACAAAACCGTCCGATGTCAGTGCTGTCATCTACGTTATCCCATCCCAAGCAGCGACATAATGTCAGCAATTTTCGTATCCAGTTCGTGCCACTCCTCGTCTGGCTGTGAGCCTGCCACAATGCCTGCACCGGCATAAAGGCGAATTGTTTCTGGGCCGATATGGGCGCAGCGAATGGCCACCGCCAGATCGCTGCTGGTGTGACTGATTCGGCCGAAAACGCCCGCATACCAACCGCGTCGATGGCGCTCATGTTGGCGAATAAATGCCAGTGCCGACTTGCGGGGAACACCGCCTACCGCTGGGGTAGGCGGCAGCACTGCCAGCAACTGCTGGTCGGTGACGTCTCGGTGCAACTCGGCGTGAATCAGACGACGGATATGTTGCACCGAGCGCAGCTTAACAATATGCGCCTCGCCCATCTGGACGTGAGAGGAGAGCGGCTCAAACTGGGTCAAAAGCTGCTGATATACGCACTGGTTTTCCAGACTGTTTTTCTTATCGGCCAGCAGTTCATCGGCAAGCGCTTGATCTTGCTGGGTATCCTGCCCACGACGTGTGGTACCCGCCAGCGCCTCGGTCATTAAATGCCTACCTTTACGCTTGTAGAGCCGTTCCGGCGGGCAGCCGATAAAGGCTTCATGGGGAGTAAATTGGACGCCAAAGTGAAAACAGTCGGCGGCACCGGCCTGCCAGCGTGCTAGCAGCGCCCAAGGGCTGGGCGTTTCAGGTGTGGTTAGGCACGTCTCCCGTGAGAGCACCACCTTGGGTGTGTGACTCAGGTGATCAGGATGGGTGACCTGCTCTACCGACGCCGTCCACTCTTTCTGCGTAGGATGGTCTTCACGCTGATAAACATTCGGCAGCAAGCAAGGCAGCGGCTGCTCCTCTTCCAGGGCAGCCAAACAGGCACGAGCCTGGGCTATCTCGGCCTCTGGGCAGCGATCATCAAAGCGCAGGTTGAGTGATAGCGTCGCCCCAGCTTGGTGGCGTCTAAGCTCTATACGCGGCAGCAAAAAGTGGCAGTCAGGAAAGTGCTGCCACCCTGACGTACCGGGGTCGAAGGCCATGCCACCGAAATAGTCCGGCTGTTCGCCACCACTATCGGCCAGCACAGCAAGATCAGCCTGTAGCGCCGCTAAGGAACCAAACGCCTTAACAATCCCCAGCGCAGCATACTCAACGGCGCCAGCATCACGGGATTGCCAATAAAGGAGAGGGTAAACGCTCTGCACGTTTAACCACCCCATCAGGTTACCGACCTGACAGGGCGTATTTAGGCGCATAAACCCTTTTTTATCCGTATGACGAAGCGCATCAAGCTGATGTTTGAGTGCTTCAATAGGGTGTGTAGAGTGCATAATTCGCCTGTTAGAGCAGCGTTTTCAATTACCTGCTAGCAGCTGCCGGGTACTTCAAGCCTAGCTTTTTTTTCATATAGGGTAGCACCCACCGATCACCGCCAAACCGCCCTGCATTGGCACCCGCCACCAGTAAAAAGAAAGTCAGCGCAATCATCCATGGATTAGTGGACACCGTGCCTGCTATCAAAAACGACATGTTCATCACGATGGCAAAAAACGCAGCAAACGAGGTCAGTACACCAACGATCAAACCCAGGCCCACTAACACTTCTCCCAACGGTATAATGAGATTAATGACATCCGCATTGGGCAACGCAAAATTCTCTAAAAAGGCAACATAATTAGGGTAAACCGCGCTTCCCTCTCGCATCACAGGGTTGGCAACAGCATTGCTTAAGAAGCCCTCGGCGTTAAAGCCACCGATCATTTTACCGATGCCCAAGGTTAGCCAGGTGATGCCTAAATAGAGCCGTAGCAGTAACCAAACTACCGCCATATATTTGTTATGTCTAAATAAGTCGCCAATCATCGCGTAAACTCCTACTCAAGGGGTGCTTGCAGTGTGGGACAAGATGACGCGGCATATTTTGACTTAGATCTACTTTTCCGCACTTAATCATACATTGCCGAATGTTTATTAAATGAAAACGGTCAACAGGAATATCAACGGAATGGGTCAAAATAGTAAGTGCCGCCACTACCAAGCCTGGGTATTAGCTGCTCGCCCCCGAACGCTACCGCTAGCCTGTGCTTCCATTCTGCTGGGCAGTGGGCTAGCCGCGAGTGTGGATGCTCTGAATATGGCAGTACTTGTGCTTGCCCTACTGACCGCCATTGCGCTTCAAGTGCTGTCTAATTTAGCCAACGATTACGGTGATGCTGCATCGGGTGCTGATGACGAACAGCGTATAGGGCCTGCAAGAGCGGTCTCTTCTGGCTTGCTTAGCGCGGAAAAAATGCGCACGGGAATGATCATTGCGGCCACGGTTGCCGCGTTACTGGGGCTATTATTGCTGGTCGCCGCGTTTGGAAATCAGTGGGGGCAAATCCTCATCTTCATTCTCTTAGGGGCTGCGGCCCTGTTGGCAGCAGTGACCTATACCGTTGGTCTAGGTGGCACCCCTTATGGCTACCGAGGGTTTGGGGACATTGCGGTCTTTATGTTTTTTGGTCTGCTTGGCGTATTGGGCACCTACTATCTACATGTACAGCAACTAAGCTGGCTGCCGTTTTTACCTGCTGCCGCCTGCGGTTTGCTGGCAACCGCCGTGCTCAATGTGAATAACGTGCGCGATATCGAAAGCGATGCGCGTAACGGCAAGATCACCGTGGCGGTGCGCCTTGGCCGCACTAAGGCGATTCGCTACCACTGGGCGCTGCTGGGATTGGCGCTGCTGCTTACCTTGAACTATTTAGTTGCGCTGCCGGTGTCGTGGGTGGGATGGAGCTGCCTGCTGGTGGCCAAGCCACTGACTGACGCAGCCAGAACGTTAAGCCATACCCGTGATGGCGAGATGCTAACCAATATGCTGAAGAAAACGGCCATTTCAACGCTGCTTTATAGCGTACTGCTCTCTATTGGCTTGGCATTGTTTTAAAGCCCCCAAAGCGGGGCAACCACCCCGCTGACAACCTGCTTCGTTTAGCCGTACACGGCTTACAGCACCACCTCATAACCTTCAAACTTTGGTGGGCCAAGATAAATACCTTCGGGTGACTTGGCATTGGCATGGGCCTTCCGGAACGCATCTGACTTAGTCCAGGCGCGGAAGGCTTCTTCCGACTCCCACACGCTGTGGGAGATAAACACGGTGTGATCTTCCTGGCTTTCACCCTGCAGCATCTTGAACTGTTTAAAGCCCGGCACTTCATCCAAGTGAGAGTCGCGGTTACGCCACACCTCTAAAAAATCCTCTTCGCGGCCTGGGGCAATCCGAAAACGGTTCATCGCGATATACATCGTTACTCTCCTACTGGTTTGTTCCTGCAGAGTTGATCCTGCTGGATTGATTACGCAAACGCTACCTTGATGGTAACGTCATGGCATAGTGACGAATAGCTCTCAACCGTCAGGTATCAGTATTATTAATGGCTAAGGCACCTATCCAGGTCGTTTGGTTCAAACGCGAGTACGCATTCATGATCACGCGCCGTTTGCTAACGCAGCCGCGGCGGGCCCCACGTTGCCCGTATTCGCCATTGAACCCGACCAAAGAAGCCAGCCAAGTGATTGTGGATAAACTCGCCAGCCAGCGATGCCCAAGCCAACGCACGAAAACAAAATATTGAAAAACCATAACGGCTAGACTCACTCCGCTCTCAACAAACCTGCACGATCTTACAATACGCTTATCAACTTTTCTCATACGCTTCCAGCATAGCAGCTAGCTTCAATGTTCTGCTGTAAGCCCATTAGCCATAACTAAAAAATTCACATTTTGGGAAAAAGTGATTGGCAATGATGAATAAATATTTAAACACCAAAAAAGTGCTCTCTGCTTCAAATACAGCAGAGTATCGGGTTCTGCTTCCGCTGCTATTAACGGCCATCTTTGCAATAGCACCTGTTAGCATGCTATTCGGCTTTACTGCTTACAAAGCAGACTGGAGCATTGTCGAAATTTTTCTCGTAAGCCTACTAGGCTTTTCTGGGAGCGGGCAGTTTGCCGCTCTACCTCTCTCTGAGTCTGGGGCCAGTTTTTTAACTATTGCTTTCGTTACCACTATGATCAATAGCCGATATTTTGCAATTTCGCTTTCATGCTCAAAAAAATTACCAAAAAACAAGTTGCTTAAGGTTTTTGCGTCCCATGTACTCGGCGACGAAGCGTACGCTATTGAGCAGGGACATAACCAAAGAGCCATGCTGATAATTCGCTTCACCATTTTCTTGTCCTGGATACTCTTTGGGGTAGCAGGCGGCATTATAGCTGGGCTGTTTCCCAACCTTTTACCTGACGACATCAATGCCAGTATTCCTGCGAGCTTGGTGCTTCTTTTTCTTGCCATCTCGTATCTTCAAAACCGACCTTATAAAAGTGGTTTGATAACTGTTCCAAAGGCAACGTTAGGCTTTTTAATAAGCGGGCTTTTCTATTACACCCTTGGTGGCATCTACTTTTGGATCCCCTCCATCATTCTATTATCCACTATCTCCTATCTACTGAATAGAAAATATTGAGGAACAAATATGGCAGATAATTTTTTGGTGATTTTGGCTCTTCTACTTACAAGTGTCATGGTAAGAGTTCTGCCCTCTTTGTTCACGATTAACTTCGGCGCAAAAGCCCAGTATCTAATTGAGGAAATATTGCCTACTTCTATTTTTATTTGTTTCATCACTTACATCGTGATACCAGAGATGGCTAACGGGCTTAACCTATCTATTTTTTCTTTTATTGCAGTAGGCATATTGGCAGTTATATTAAAAAGTGGACTATTCCTAACAACAGTCGTCGCCACCACTCTATATTACGTATTGAGCTGAATAGCCCGCAATACGAGAGCGCTTCAAGGACAGGCTATATAAACTGTCAAAATTGGCTCACTAGCTTTACTTATTCATATATTCCGTTGCATGATAATCCTGCAGTCAGACAGAAGCCGATAACTTACCGCCTATGCTAAATTCTTTTAATACACAGATAGAAAGATTTGAAGCCTTTTTTTCTGGCGTTGCTTTCGAGCCCCATCGGCACGATACGTATGCTGTAGGTAGAACCCTTGCAGGGGTTCATTGCTTCAATTACCGAGGTGAAAAAAGAACTAGCTTACCTGGCAATACCATTGTGATTCATCCTGATGAACTCCACGACGGTGAGGCTGGAACGAATGACGGCTTCCACTACCGCATCATGTATATTGAACCCTTTGCTCTTCAAGCGGTGCTTGGTGGCCGCACCTTACCCTACATAAAGGGTGGCGTTAGCACAGACCCTCGGCTTTATGCCGCCACAGAATTTCTTATGAATGACCTCCAAACTGCTCATGAGCAGCTTGAAGGGGAAGATATCGTCTTCGAACTAGCCAATGTTCTCTCTGCTGTTGCCGGTCACAAAAGAGGTAGGGTGGCATACGACTATAACGCTGCAGAAAAGGCTAGAGAATATATCCACGATTCATTGGATTCTCATATCACACTTGATGATTTAGCGTTGGTGAGCGGCCGTGAAAAGTGGAGTTTATCAAGAGATTTCAGGGCATTATATGGAACAAGCCCATACCGTTACTTGACCATGCGGCGTCTTGCGTTCGTAAAACGCTATTTGACCCATGGTTATTCGTTGTCGTACGCCTCAGTTTCAGCTGGTTTCAATGACCAGAGCCATATGACAAATCACTTCAAGAAAGCCTTCGGTCTTACTCCCACTCAGTGGTTATCTAGGTTTAAACAAAACTGTAGGGGTAGTGGCTCATAATCACACTGCAACCCCAAAACTTTCCCCACCATGAAATAAAAACCCGCTCTCGCCAACAGCTTTCACTGTTTGACGAGGGCGGGCTTTGTGATGCTTAGAAGAGTATTAGCTAAGCGCTTCCAGGGACTGCTCGATAATGCTGAGCCCTTCTTCCAACACCGCGGAAGAGACGGTTAGCGGCACCAGAATGCGGATGCTGTTGCCGTAGAAGCCGCAGGAGAGAAGGATCAGGCCTTTCTCGCGGGCTTTGGCACAGAGCGCACCGGTTAGCGCTGTATCGGGTTTTCCTTCGCTATCGAGCAATTCGAACGCTGCCATGGCGCCTAGCTGGCGGCCGTGGGCAACGGCGGGGAATCGCTCTTCCCAAACAGCAAAACGCTCCGCGAGCATCTTGCCCATCTGCTCGCTGCGCTCAAGAATATTTTCCTCTTCGATCACCTCGATCACCGCCAGCGCTGCCGCGCAGGAGAGCGGATTGCCGCTGTAGGTGCCGCCTAGCGAGTTGGGGCCGGAGGCGTCCATTACCTTGGCGGTACCCACAACAGCCGACAGCGGCATGCCGTTAGCGAGGCTTTTGGCGGTGGTGAGAATATCCGCTTCGATGTCGCTATGTTCGAGGGCAAATAGCTTGCCGGTGCGGGCGAAGCCGGACTGCACTTCATCGGCGATCAGTAGAATGCCGTGCTCGTCGCACAGCGCGCGCAGCGCTTTAAGGTAATCCGGTGACGCAATATAGAAGCCGCCTTCACCTTGAACCGGCTCAATCACGATGGCCGCTGTACGGTGCGGGGCGATATCGGTTTTGAACAGCGTGCGAATGGCATCCAAAGACGCTTCTTCGCTGATGCCGTGCAGCGGATTCGGGAATGGGGCGCGGAACACGTCGCCCGGCATCGGGCCGAAGTCGTTCTTGTACGGTAGCACCTTGCCGGTCATGGCCAGGGTCATCATGGTGCGTCCGTGGAAAGCGCCGTCGAAGGTAATAATGCCGGTGCGGCCAGTGGCAGCGCGGGCAATCTTCACGGCGTTTTCCAGCGCTTCGGCACCGGTGTTGACCAGCATCGCTTTGCGCTCAGGGCCGCGCACCGGGCTTAGTTCGCAAAGCTTTTGGCACAGCTGCACATAGGGCGCGTAGGAAATGACCGCGGCGCTGGTGTGCATAACTTTCTTGAGCTGCGCTTCAACGGCGGCGACGATTTTCGGGTGGCGGTGGCCCAAGTTCAGCACACCAATACCGCCCGCGAAGTCGATCCAGCGGTTGCCGTCGGCATCCCACAGCTCAGCATTTTCAGCGCGCTCGGCAAACTGGGTTGTCGGCGTGGCAGCACCGTTAGCCACGTAGCGGTTTTTCAGGTCGTTCAATTCTTGGTTAGTCATCATAGCTTTCCTTATAAACCGCCAACGCAGACATATTTAAGTTCAGTAAATTCATCAAGACCGTGGTGGGAGCCTTCGCGACCCAACCCGGACTCTTTAACGCCGCCAAACGGCGCCAACTCGGTGGAGATCAACCCTTCATTCACACCGACCATGCCGTACTCCAGCTGCTCCATGGTGCGCCAGATGCGGCGGTAATCCGTAGCGTAGAAGTAAGCCGCCAGGCCAAAGGGTGTATCGTTGGCCATGGCAATGGCTTCTTCATCGCGCTGGAAGCGAAACACCGGCGCGACCGGGCCGAAGGTCTCTTCGTCGGCCACGGCCATCTTGGTGGTCACATCCGCCAGCACCGTGGGAGTGAAGAAGCGCTCGCCTGCGGCGTGAGGCTTACCACCGCAGAGCAGCCGAGCACCCTGGTTCACTGCGTCGTCCACATGGCGCTGCACTTTATCGACCGCTGCTTGGTTAATCAGCGGGCCGATAATGCTGCCATCCGCCAGGCCATCGCCAACCTTCAGTGCGTTCACTCGCTCGGTGAGCTTGCTGACAAACGTATCGTAAATGCCGTCCTGCACCAGGAAGCGATTGGTGCATACGCAGGTTTGCCCAGCGTTGCGGAATTTGGAGGCGATTGCGCCATCAACAGCGGCATCTACATCGGCGTCGTCAAACACGATAAACGGCGCGTTGCCCCCCAGCTCCATGGCGGCCTTCTTCACTGTACTGGCGCACTGGGCAAGCAAGTGCTTACCCACCGGGGTGGAGCCGGTAAACGAGACTTTGCGCACCCGTGAATCCGTGGTGAGCACCTCACCCACCGCTGCCGGTTTTGAGGCAGTAATCACGTTAATGGTGCCTGCAGGCAGGCCCGCTTCCAGCGCCAGGTAAGCGGCGGCAAGCGCGGTGAGCGGCGTGGCTTCGGCGGGCTTGATCACCACGGTGCAGCCCGCCGCCAGGGCCGGGGCGCACTTGCGAGTAATCATCGCCAGCGGGAAGTTCCATGGGGTAATTGCCGCCACCACACCTACCGGCTCGCGCAGAACCAATAAGCGTTTGTCCGCGCCATGACTTGGTAGGGTTTCTCCTGCCATACGCTTGGCTTCTTCGGCGAAGAACTCGATAAACGACGCACCGTAGGTGACTTCGCCTTTGGCTTCCGTCAGCGGCTTGCCCTGCTCCAGGGTCATCAGACGGGCCAGGTCGTCGGCGTGTTCGTTAATAAGCTCAAACCAGCGCCGTAGCAGTGCCGAGCGCTGCTTGACCGGCGTGGCCCGCCAGGCAGCGCCAGCGTTGTAGGCGGCGGCCACGGCGTCACGGGTATCATCGGCGCCCATATCCGCCACCCGGGCAATGGTTTCACCGGTGGCGGGGTTATACACCGCAAAGGTTTGTTGACCTGTACGCCACTCGCCACCCACCAGGGCTGGAACCGCATCGTGCAACCACTGTTCGATAAAGCTCATACGTTGCTCCTAAAAAGCTTAAGTCCAGAAATCTCGTAGGACGGCTTACAGATCCACTTGCATATGGCGATCGCTGTAGTCACGCCCGTAGGTGCGCAGCGCATGCACGTAAAGCACGATGCCCAGCACCGCCCAGCCAGCAAAGATAGTCCACTCCGCGACGCTCAGTGCCGCCGGGCTACCGGGCAGGTAGAGGCACGCCATACCGAAAGAAAGAATGATAGCGAGGGTGCCGCACAGCTTGCCGTTACTTACCTTGAATGGGCGGGGCATATCCGGCTCGCGCACCCGTAGCAACACAAAGGAGATCGCCACAAACAGGTAGGCCAATACGATGCCCAAGCCACCCGCATTAACGATCCACACCAATGCTGGGCGGCCAAAGAAGGGCGCCAAACAGGAGAGAAAGCCCATCATAAAGATGGCATTAGTAGGGGTTCTGTAGCGAGGATGCAGCTTGGCAAACGGCGCAGGTAGCATGCCTGCTTTAGCGAGGGCATAGATTGCCCGGGAACCGCCAATATAGAAGGCATTCCAGCTTGTAATAATGCCCGCAATACCCGCCATGACCATTAAGTTGCTGGCCCACGCGGCGTTAAACAGGCTTCCCATGGCGTCCGGCACACTCAGTGAACTGGCCGCCAGTTCAGTGCTGTTGAGCGCCAGGCTGGTCGCCAGAATAATCAGCGCATACCACACCACCGCCAGAATGACTGACATCATCAGTACTTTGCCAATGGCTTTATAGGGCAGGTTGATCTCTTCCGCCGCCTGGGGAATAACGTCAAAGCCCACAAATAGGAACGGCACCATCACCAGTACCGCCACAATGCCTGCAAACACGCCGCTATCGGCCTGGGTGAAGAGCGGCATCATATTGATGGTTTCACCTTCAAACAGCGAACCGGTGACAAACATGACCCCCACCAGCAGAATTAACCCAGTCACTACCTTTTGCAGCAGGGCCGCGGTGGTCACACCGAAGTAATTGATGATCATCATGACCAACGAGCCACCTACACCTACCGCTACCCAGGTGGCTTTAACTTCCCACCCGGCAATCGTCCACAGATGACCGACGGCATAGTTGGGCGCCAGATGTTCAATCACTGTGGGAAGTGCTACCGCTTCAAAGGCCACCACGCTTAGGTAGCCTAGAATAATCGCCCAGGTGCACAAGAAAGAAGGTAAGTGGCCCAAGGCGCGGTAGCTGTAGACGTGCTCGCCACCGACTTTGGGCATCGCAGCGGCAAGTTCAGCATAGGTAAGGCCAACCAAGACAATCGCTAAACCGCCGATAATAAACGCTATAATGGCGCCTAGGCTGCCAGCGGATTGAATGGCGGTACCGGTGAGTACAATCCAGCCCCAACCGATCATGGCACCGAAGGCCAGCGCTAATACATCGCCACGGGCGAGTACCCGGACGAGCCCTTCCTGTTGTGATGAGGATGTGGTCATTTGAAATTGTCCTGCGAGTTATTGGATGTTGTCGTAGGCGCTCAGGGGCGCAGTATCCTGATCCTGTTTTAACAGCCTCTCTTTGAATAGGCATGTTTTTAACGGTTTCGCCAAACAGGATGGCCACACGCTAGCAGGCGGGAGAGAAAACGCGAACGCACCACTTTTGCGTTCGACTAGACCACTTTTCATGCGCACCGAAAGGGTGCACTATTTTCATACGGCTTTCGTCTAAGTGCCCGCCGTTAGCGGGTTAAGCGGGATTAAGGGGAGTCCAGATGGATCGAAAGGAGGTCGTGCACCAACTTGTACAGCTTTATGCACTCCAACCGGAACGGTTGAGTAAGCAGGTGCGTATTGAGCAAGCATTGCGACAAGCCATTACCCAGCAGTGGCCTGCCGGGCTGCGTCTGCCCTCCCATCGCCAGTTGGCAGATGCCCTTGGCGTTGCCCGCCAAACCCTGGCGCTGGCGATCCATACGCTACTCGAGGAGGCACTGCTTAAAACCGCCCACGGCCAAGGCACCTGGACCTGCCGCCCCGTTACGCCAAGCCCTCTTCTGCATGGCAATGCACAGCTCTCATCACGCGCCCAGCGGGTGTTGGATGGCCCAGGCGCTAGCATGATCCAAAGCGGCGCCTTCGTGCCCGGCATTCCCGATATCGCCCAGTTCCCGATGCGTAAATGGCGGCAGCTCTACGCCAGCGTGACGGTGCCGCAAAACGCCCTGCTGCTCTCCTACTCCACCGGTGGCTACGGCCCATTAAAGCGCGCGATACGCGATTTTCTGGCGCGCTGGCGCAATATTAGTTGCGACACGGAACAGATCATCATCACTGACGGTACCCATAACGGCATTGAGCTATGCGCCGTGGCACTGGCTGATGTGGGCGACACTGTTGCCATGGAGTCGCCCTGCTACTGGGGAGCGCGCAACGTCTTTACCGCCGCAGGTTTGGAAATCGAACCGGTGGCGTGGCTGCCAGGTCAGGGGCACATGCTTCCGCCTGCTCCTGGCCCGGTCAAACTGGCCTACTTGACCGGCTCGCACCATTACCCGCTCAGCGTGCCTACCAGTGCGGTGGATAAACAGCGCTTATGCGATGCCCTAGCGCCCGCGTATATTGTCGAAGATGATTACGAGTTTAACCGCGACGACCACTCCAATCTGCTCTTTGACCCGCACTCGGAGCGCCACTTGCTGGTGGGCTCGTTTTCCAAGATGATGTTTCCAGGACTGCGCTTAGGCTATTTAGTGGTACCGCGTCATTTAGCGGGGCCAATGAACCGCTTGCGCAGTGAACTATTCCGCGAAGGACGCATGCTGGATCAGGCCGTACTAGCACAATTTATTTTTGATGGTGATTTGGATGCCTGGTGTCGGCGCATTCAACGCGACTATCTAGGGCGCCAACAGGTGCTGCATGATCAACTACGTTCGCTGCCGCAGGTGCGCAGCGTTTCGCCACCGAGCAGTGCTATTAGCCTTTGCGTCGAGTTTGAGCCGGGCGTTAACGATGTGGGAATCGCTCAGTCACTGCTGAAAGAGCATTTAATTGTGCGTCCATTAAGCCCAGTGTGTGCACCAACCGATCCGCGCGTCGGCTTAGTAATGGGCGTCGGCATGCTATCAGGGGAAACGCTGGTGCGTGAAGCACAGCGCCTGCGTCGCAGCCTGGAAGCACTGCTGCGCTAGGCGTTATTAATAGCGCACAGGTAAGGAAGGAAGTGTTTCTCAACACCTTATCCACAAGCTTTGAACGGTTTATACACAAGGACTTTTATGCGTCACCCTGTTGATAATTTCATCGTCGCCTCTTCGGCTGCTTTCGCTAGGCTTCGCCTCTGGGCATCACTAAGTCTTGTGCTCCTGCTCTCGGGCTGCGCCACCTTTGCGCCCAACCCGCCTCAGGATCAAAGCAATATCTGCGAGATATTCCGCGAGCAGCCAAGCTGGTACGACTATGCCCAGGAGTCAGAGGAGAAGTGGGGCACACCGATCGCCACCCAGATGGCGTTTATTCAGCAGGAGTCTTCGTTTCGTAGCCATATCCGCCCGGATCGCAAGTACTATCTAGGCTTTATCCCCGGCCCCCGGCCCTCTTCTGCCAAAGGCTACGCCCAGGCCCAAGACCCCGTTTGGGGGGAGTATGAGGATCAAGCGGGCAGTCTGTTTGCCCGGCGTACTCATATGAAACACGCCACGGATTTTATTGGCTGGTACAACCGTCGTTCCCAGCAGCAAGCAGGCATATCGCTAACCAATCCTGAGCACCTCTACTACGCCTACCACGAAGGCGCGGGCGGCTACCAGCGGGGAACTTTCCGCGGCAAACCACAGGTATTGAGTGCGGGGAGACAAGTAGCTGCTCGCGCTAACCGTTACCAAGCCCAGCTCAATGCTTGCGAAGCGGAGTTTCAATGCCGCAAGTTTTACCAGGTCTGGCCATTCTGTCGTAGTTAAGGAAGCTGACGATGTCACTATGGATGGGTGCTGCCCTGGTTAGCGTGGTGTTTTTTACCTCGATGCTCTCCGGGGTGTTTGGTATGGCGGGCGGATTGGTACTGCTATGGTTTCTGCTGCTGATCTTTCCCGCGGGCACGGCGATGGCGGTGCACGGCGTTATACAGCTCACCGCGAATGGGTCGCGAGCATGGCTATCGCGACGCTATATTGTCTGGCCTATCGTCGCTTTTATGACGCTGGGTGTACTAAGCGCCGCGGGCCTGCTTCTGCTGTTCAACTACAGCCCCAATGCCGCCAGCGTCTCACTTTTGATTGGCCTAATGCCGATTTTGGTATGGCTGCCCAAGCGCTGGTTTCACCTGGATGCCAACCGCGCCAGCCACGCACTGTGCTGCGGCATCGCCTCTGGCAGTTTGACGATAGCCGCAGGGGTTTCCGGGCCGCTAATCGATATATTCTTTGTGCGCTCACGCATGGATCGTCGCCAAGTCGTGGCGACCAAGGCAATGATTCAGGTAGTGGCGCACAGCATTAAAATCATCTTCTATCTCGGCGCCGCCATGGCGCTTAGTACCGGCGAATGGGGCATTGTGCTGCTAGCGGCGCCGTTTGCGATCTTTGGCACCCACACCGGCAACCGCATTTTACACCGCCTCACCGATGCCAACTTCCGCACCTGGACGCGCTGGATCGTGACCGGTATTGGGGTCTTCTACTTTTTTCAGGGGATCTTCCTACTCACTCGCTAGCGTTGAGGCCGTGCCCAAACGATTTGCACGACATCATTACTGCGACAATTGCCGCACAATACAAACCAGTATTATCAGAACGCCTTACCTGGCGTAGCACAGCTAATTATTTTGCAGGGAACATCGCCAATGTTTCTGAAACGGTGCGGAGTGCTTGTCTTGAAATAGTATGATTCACCTGGCCCTAAGCGCCTCGTATTACTTCCAACAATGATTTCAATCTCACCTTCCACGACAACACCAGCCTCTTCACCATAGTGAGTAATCATGGCTTGCCCAGTATCAGCACCCGGTAAGTATCGCTCAACCATAAAAGCCAAGGCACGGTTAGGACGATTTGCCCCGACAAGCTTGAAGGAAATATCACCAGAGGCAATATCAACCAAATCATCCGCCGAATAGAACACCTGCTCCTGACTATCCAGATCCATCGTAAAAAAATCACCGACGCTCATAGAGAAGGCGTTTAGGATTTTCTTCAGGGAACTGACGGATGGGCTAACTTTTCCTTGCTCTATTAGCGAAAGACTTGAGTGGGTAACCCCACACAACTTTGCTAGTTCACGTTGTGAAATCCCTCGCTGCTTGCGCAAGGAGCGCAAGCTCGCACCCACGTCATCCGACATGCTTTTTTTCACTCCCTATCAATAAGTAAATTACGTTGTTGGTCTATTGACGGGCACATAATAGCGCAAAAAAAACCCCACGGCTGTGGGGCAAAAACTTAATTAAATGATCGCTTTCTACAAAAGATAATTCGCTTAGTCGGTGTGCATCGTCGTGGTCAGCTCAAGTACTTCGAGCATCAGCCAATCCCACGACCACTTCAGCCTCTTGCGGCTCGTCTTCGTAAGCAATTCGGAAGCCGGTAAAGCCGTAAAGAATAGCAAATAACGGACTAAGCAGCGCTAGAAAGGCATAAGGCGCGTAACTGAAAGCACTGACGCCCAGCGTGGCAAACATAAAGGCACCACAGGTATTCCAAGGCACCAGAGGCGACGTCATGGTGCCAGCATCTTCTACCGTGCGAGACAGGTTTTTCAGTTTCAGCGAGCGACGCTTGTACTCGCTGGCATACATGCGGGCAGGAAGAATAATACTTAGATACTGATCGCAACCCACTACGTTAGCGGCCATCGATGTCGCCACTGTAGTAGCAATCAGGCTGCCAGTGGTCTTGGCCAGTTTGAGCAGACTTTCCACGATGGTACGAAAGAACCCCGCCGACTCAAGAATCCCGCCAAAGCTCATCGCGATAATGATCAGCGAAACAGTCCACATCATGGCGCTAACACCGCCGTTGGTCAGCAGGTCGTCCACCGTGGTGTTTCCAGTGTCTACCGCGTAGCCTTCCACAAAAATAGTAAAGCTATCACCTAGAGGTACGCCCTGAACCACAATCGCGCAAACAATACCCATCAGCGAACCAACAGAAAGGGCAGGAATGGCCGGCACCTTCTTGACCATCATCACGATAACTGCCGCAGGCACCAGCAGCAGCCAGGGACTGATCATAAACAGTTCATCTAGACTCTGCTGCAACTCGGCTACTTGTGCCGCACCATCACCTGAAGGCGTCATGTTCAGGCCAATAATGGTGTAAAGCACTAGCGCCACCGCGAGCGCCGGAACCGTGGTGTAGAGCATATAGCGAATGTGTTCAAACAGGTCGACACTGACCACACCTGGCGCCATGTTGGTAGTTTCGGAAAGCGGAGAAATCTTGTCGCCAAAATAAACCCCAGAGATCACAGCACCTGCTACCATCGCCGGATTAAGGCCTAGCCCTTCACCGACGCCCATCAGGGCGATACCAATAGTGCCTGCCGCCGTCCAGGCGTTACCACCAGCCAACGATACCAAACAGCAGATCAAGCACGCCGCAACCAAAAAGTAGTCTGGTGCCAAAATGCTCAGCCCGTAATAGATCATGGTGGGCACAATCCCACCGGCAATCCAGTAGCCAATAATGGTGCCGATAATGATTAGAATCACAATCGCCTGTGTGGTCAGGCCTATGGAACGTAAAATACCCGCTTCGAGATGCTTCCAGCGGCTACCCGTCGTAATAGCCACTATCGTCGCTACAATCGCACTCAAAAAAAGTGGCAAGTGCGGATCCGTCTCGAAGTAACCAATAAATACGCCCAATGATGCCGCCATAAACACAATCGGTATCATGGTCGCTTTTAAACTTGGGCGGGGAGTTTCTTGGTCTTCCTTAGCAGTGTGGTCAGTCGACATAATGTTCTCACTTAATGTTTGATTATTGGTCGTCGTATTTCCGTTAGGAAATCATTGCAGTGATGGCGACTCCGATCATTGTTATGCTTGTTTTTATTGGTTTTTCAGGCACAAGGCCCCCTCGGCGAGGGGGCACGGCATTTGCCGTGACACCTAGCGCTATTGAATCGAATCAATAAAGAGTGAAGTACCCAGGCGAAGCTCGTTACGAACTTCGATGGTTCAAACGCTTAGCGACATCCACACCGTCTTCACTTCGCAGTATTTCTCCTGCGCGTGAAGCGATTTATCGCGCCCATTGCCCGACTGCTTCACGCCGCCGAAAGGCACTGTCTGATCGATACCCGCCCAGTTATTCACATATACCTGGCCGGATTGCAGGCGCCGCGAGACCCGCATAATGCGGTCAATATCCTGGCTCCAAACACCAGCAGCGAGTCCAAAGTCACTATCATTCGCCAGTGCAATCGCTTGCTCTTCGCTGTCGAAACCGAACACACTCAGTACTGGGCCAAAGATTTCTTCGCGGCCAATGCGCATATCGGGAGTAACATCATCGAAAACCGTCGGCGCCAGGAAATACCCATTGGAATCGCTGGCTTCACCCCTTAGCTTCAGCGTGGCGCCTTCGCTCTCGCCCTGGCGAATATAATCAAGTACCCGTTGGTACTGCGCTTCATCGACCATGGCGCCCATAAAGCTATCCGGGTCGAGCGGGTCTCCTGGCTGCATGTGCTCAGCAGCTTTCACCACGCGGGCCACAAAATCCTTGCGAATACTGTTTTCCACCAACAGTCGCGAACCGGCAATACAGACTTCGCCTTGGTTGTGGAAAATAGCTTCCGCAGCGCTTTGGGCGACGGCATCGAGATATTGGCAGTCAGCGAAAACGATATTAGGGCTTTTGCCACCGCACTCTAGAAACACGCGTTTCAGGTTGGATTGTCCAGCGTACTGCATGAGCTGTTTACCCACAGCCGTGGAGCCGGTAAACGCCAGACAATCTACCTGCATGGAGAGCGCCAGAGCTTTGCCCACCGTATGGCCGTAACCGGGTAAAACCTGAAATACGCCGTCAGGAATACCGGATTCCTGGGCAAGATGCGCCAAGCGCAGCGCCGACAAAGGCGATTTTTCCGACGGTTTGAGAATCACGCTGTTGCCCGCGGCCAGTGCCGGGGCAATCTTCCAGGACGTCATCATCAGTGGAAAATTCCATGGCACAATAGCCGCCACGACCCCCATTGGCTCGCGTAGCACCAACCCTAGCGCACGATCTCCAGTGGGTGCCACTTCGCCATAAAGCTTGTCGATACATTCCGCCTGATAGCGTAAGCACGCTACAGTGCCTGCCAAATCCCCTAGCGAGCTGGAAATCGGCTTACCCATATCGAGCGTATCGAGTAACGCCAACTCATCGCGGTGCGTCTCTACCAAATCCGCGAGGCGCAGCAGCACTCGCTTGCGCTTACTCGGGTGGCAACGTGACCAGACACCGCTTTCAAAGGTTGCACGGGCCGCTTGCGTCGCGCGCTCAGCATCTTGTGCATCGCAGCTGGCCACTTCAGCAAGAACATTTCTGGAGGCAGGGTTGATACTGGTCAGTGTGCTGCCATCTGCGGCAGCCACAAACTCGCCATTGATAAAAGCGCGCGTTTCAAAGCTCAGTGACGCTGCTTTTGCTTGCCAGTCGGCTAGGGTTTTCGTGTTATCTGCCGCCATTATGCACTCTCCATGGGGTGTGTTATCGCCAGCTTTTCGGCTGTTTTGTCCAGTGCCAAACGCGCTTTGCTCACCAGTTCATCAATTTCACTGTGCGTGATGATGAGCGGCGGGGACATCACCATGGTGTCGCCCACTGAGCGCATCACTAGCCCGCTTTCGAAACACAAATCACGGCACAGATTGCCTACGGAAAGGGATTTATCGAAGCGCTCGCCAGTGCTCTTGTCAGCGACCAGTTCCAGTGCGCCGATCAAGCCTAACGAACGCACCTCACCCACCAGCGGATGTTCAGCCAGTTCCTGCCAGCGTTTAGCCAGATAAGGGCCCAGGTCATTGCGAACGTTGTCGACCACTTGCTCACTTTCCATCAGTTCGAGGTTTTTAAGCGCAACAGCCGCACAGACCGGGTGGCCGGAGTAAGTAAAGCCGTGGAAGAACTCACCTCCCTCTTCTATCAATGTATCGGCCACGCGATCTCCCACCAGCACCGCGCCAATGGGCAGATAGCCCGACGACAGCCCCTTGGCAATCGGCATCAGGTCAGGTGTTAGCCCATAGTGAGTACTGCCAAACCACTCGCCTAAACGCCCAAAGCCGCAAATGACTTCGTCGGCAATCAGCAAAATATCGTACTTAGCCAACACTTCTTTCACCGCAGGCCAATAGCTGTCCGGCGGAATGATCGCACCACCTGCGCCCTGCACCGGCTCGGCAATAAAAGCCGCTACGTTGTCTTCACCTAATAACAGGATTTTCTCTTCTAACGCTTGGGCACACTGCTTGCCGAAGGCCTCCTGACTCATGTCGCGACCATCCCCAAACCAGTAAGGCTGGCAAATATGGGTAATTCCCGGCACACAAGGGCCACCTTGATCATGCATCGGCGCCATGCCGCCAAGGCTCATACCCGCCACGGTAGAACCGTGATAACCATTTTCACGCGAGATGATCCACTGCTTTTCCGGCTTGCCTTTGATCGCCCAATAGCGTCGCACCATGCGCAGCACGGTATCGTTGGCTTCGGAACCGGATCCAGTGAAGAACACATGATTGATATGCTCGGGAGCCAACTCACTTAGCTTGGCGGCCAGCTTCACTGCCGGTGGGTGGGTGGTTTTAAAGAAGTTGTTGTAATACGGCAGCTGCTGCATCTGCTCGGTGGCTGCCTCAACCAACTCCTGACGCCCGTAACCGAGATTGACGCACCAAAGTCCCGCCATACCATCAAGAATACGATTGCCCTGGCTGTCGTAAATGTATACCCCATCGGCATGAGTGATGATGCGGCTACCCTCTGCGCCGAGCGATTTAAAGTCGGTGAATGGATGAAGGTGATGTTGGCGATCCAACGCCTGGTAATCCTGGGTCTGCATAGGTCAGTTCCTGCTCAAATCGTTGCAACAAGCGTTCAGCCGGCAGCAAGCTGGGCGGCGCGTTGGGTACGATGCTGACGGCAGGCCGTCGCAAAGCCCTGAAAGAGTGCATCATAGAAAGGGTGTTCTTTAGGGCGCCACTCCGGATGCCACTGAACAGCTAGTGCGAACGCGGCGGCGCCGCGCACGGAGACCGCTTCGACTAACCCATCCGGTGCCCAGGCTTCTGCTTCCAGCCCCGACGCAAGCTGATCAATCCCCTGCTGGTGCAGTGAATTCACCTCAGCATGCTCGCCGCGATAGAGCGCCGCCAGGGCACCATTAGCGCGAATTTTTACCGTATGGGAGGGTGCATAATGGCCCGCCATGTCATCAGCGGGCGGCTCACGATGATCGAGCATGCCTGGTAGCGTTTGTACGGCTTGGTGAAGCGTGCCCCCCAGGGCGACGTTCATTTCCTGAAAGCCTCGACAAATGCCAAATAAAGGCAACGCCTGACGTAACGCCTCATGCACCCAGCAAAGCGCCGCTTCATCGCGCCGTGCGTCATCCCGGGTATTCTCTGGGGCGCGCTCGGCACCATAGCGATTAGGAGCGACGTTGGTGTAACTGCCGGTTAGCATCAAGCCATCCAGGCTGCCCAACAGAGCGATGGCCTGCTCGGCACGCTGATCAGGCGTTAACATATCGGCGGCTAACACAGGAAGAATCACCGGCGTGACGTCGTAGTGGTAGAGCGCCTGTAGGAATTTATCGGTCACTATCTGAGCAGGATGACCTTCCACCTCTCGGCAGCAGGCGATAACACCCACCAGGGGGCGCGAAGAATGCGTTGCTTGCATAGTCAATACACTTTGTCGGTTGTTATGTTTTATTCAACACTCAACTCAACATAGCGTGGCTCGTTTTATTTTCCAAGCGTAAAATGACTTTTTTGCCAAAAAATACGCTAAATAACTGATAAAAATACAATAAATAAATACATACATCACGGAGCATAAATATTTATACGATTTTTGTTATTAAATAATTGACAGAAACGATCGACACCGCAAGGATACTGTTAGCAGAAACACAACTAACACGGCATAAAAATAAGGTACAACGTATGTCCTCTGCCAATGACACAGACGCTCAAAACGTAGCTTCGGACTTTCTCGACCGGCACCCAGACATCACCACTATTGACCTGTTGATCAGCGACCTTAACGGTGTCATCCGAGGGAAGCGTATTCCTTGCGACAACCTCGCCAAAGTGTTTGAAAAAGGCATTTATCTGCCGGCTTCAGTATTTGCGTTGGACATCAATGGCAACACCGTGGAAGAGACCGGGCTTGGGCTTTCCAGCGGTGACGGTGACCGCGTATGTCGCGCCATTCCCGGCACACTCAACCCGGTCACCTGGATGGATAACAACCAGTATGGCCAGCTATTGATGACCATGGAGGAGATGGATGGCTCGCCGTTTTTTGCCGATCCTCGCCAAATACTGCGGCGTATTCTCGAGCAGTTCTCCGACCGTGGCTTAACCCCCGTCGTCGCCCTTGAACTAGAGTTTTATCTGGTCGATCGTTTACGCGACGAAGGAAACTTGATTCAGCCACCTCAATCCCCTTCCAGCGGCGAGCGGGCTACTCAAAGCCAGCTTTATTCGATGCTGGAGCTAGACGAGTACGCTGAATTTATCAATGACTTGCAGTGTGCCGCCCAGGCGCAGGGGTTGCCGTTGGATACGGTATTGAAAGAGTGCGCACCAGGTCAGTTTGAAGCCAACCTGATTCATACGGATGATGCGTTAAGTGCCTGCGACCACTCGGTGCTGCTCAAGCGACTGATCAAGGGCGTTGCCTTAAAGCATGGCTTTGAGGCTACCTTTATGGCCAAGCCTTACGGTCTAGAAGCCGGTAGCGGCACCCATGTTCACGTCAGTCTGGTAGATAGCAACGGGCATAATATCTTTGCCGAAAACGGCGACGACCCGCTGGAGAGCACAGCACTGCAACACGCTGTAGGAGGGCTGTTGGAACTGATGCCAGACTCCATGGCACTGTTGGCTCCCAATCTCAATTCTTTCCGCCGTTTTCAGGAAGGGCTCTATGTGCCCATGGCACCTACCTGGGGTTACGACAACCGCTCCGTGGCAATACGCGTTCCCGCTGGCCCAAAAGAAGCCCGACGAATAGAGCATCGTGTAGCGGGTGCCGACGTAAATCCCTACCTTTTACTGGCCACCGTGCTGGCATCCATCCACCATGGCCTAAACCAGCAGATTGCACCTACCGAACCCATCATCGGCAACGCCTATGAGCAAATTGCACCTCAGTTAACTAACAGCTGGGCTCATGCGCTGCACTTGCTGGGCAACAGCCGCGTACTCGCTGAACAACTTGGCGAAGACTTCATTAACGTATTCATTGCCAACCGCCAAGCAGAGCGCGCCGACACCATGCGTGAAGTCAGCGCCATGGAGTACGACTGGTACCTGCGCCACGTATGAGTTGTTAGACCGCTGATAGAACAGAGAGAGGCGCTCGCCGCCTCTCTTGTTATTTTTGCCAGCTTTACCCTCCTATCCTGCCCTTCTATTAGCTTTTTATTCCGTGTTATCCGTGAGCATCCGCGGCAAATAAAAACGGGCTGACGAACATATCCGCCAGCCCACTTTCAAACCATCATCAAACTGATCAACAGGCCCTAAACCGCCAACCGGTCACGCATGGCGTAGAACCATGCTCCCATCGCGGAAAGCGGCACACGTAACAGACGCCCACCGGGCATGGGCAGGTGGGAAATCTGCGCAAAGGCTTCAAAACGCGCTTCTTCACCACTAATCGTTTCTGCCACTAACTTGCCAGCCAGATGGGAGCACGTTACCCCATGGCCAGAATACCCCTGCGCGTAGTAAACGTTGCTATTAATGCGGCCAAATTGCGGCAGGCGGTTGAGTGTTAGCAAGAAGTTTCCGCTCCAGGCGTAATCGACGCGAACATCGTCAAGCTCTGGGAAGGTAGATAGCATTTTTGGCCGAATAGCCGCCTCGATACTGGTGGGCTCTTGCCCGCCATAGTTCACGCCTCCGCCATACAGCAAACGGTTATCGGCGGTTAAGCGATAGTAATCCAAGAGGTAATTACAATCCTCGACCGCTTTATCGTTAGGCAGTAATCGTGCGGCCAACTCTGCAGACAGCGGCTCAGTGGTAATGATCTGGGTGCCGCAAGGCATCGCTTTGCTTTCCAGCTTGGGTAGCAACCCTTGCAAATAGGCATTGCCAGCCATGACCACCCGCTGAGCGGTCACTCGGCCCTTGGGGGTATGCAGTATTACCGGTTCGCCATGTTCCACGTTTGTCACGGGGGAATGTTCAAAAATCTTTCCACCCAACGACTCCAGCGCCGCCGCCTGCCCCAGCACCAGATTGAGGGGATGCAAATGCCCACCAGAGTGATCCACCAAGGCGCCCACATAGCGTTCGCTGCCTATCTCTCGCTTGACCTCTTCGCCTTCCAGCAGCTCAAGCTCCTGATGACCATAGCGTTCCCATAAGCTTTTTTGATCCTTTAAGCCTTCCCACTGTTTCTTATTACAGGCGGCAAAAAGGTTGCCCTCTTTTAGGTCGCAGTTGATCTGATACTTTTCAATGCGCTGACGGATAATTTGGTTACCCTCGAATGCCATAGCCCCCAGCGCTCGGGCGGTTTCAGCGCCGTTCTGTTTTTCGATAACATCCATATCACGGCTATAGCTATTAACGATCTGCCCACCATTGCGACCGGAAGCTCCGAAGCCTATCGCCACACTTTCCAGCACCACCACTCGGTGACCGCGTTCCGCCAAATGCAGCGCTGCTGAGATACCCGTAAACCCAGCCCCTACGACACAGACATCACACTCCACATCCCTCTCCAATGTGGGCCTGTGTGATGTGGAGTTTGACGATGCCGCATAGTAGGAAGCCACATGACCAGAAGAAGCTTGAGGTTGCATTTACCACCTTCCTTTTGTTGATTATTTTAACCAATCTGATCATATAGATCGCTGCAATAATGCGCAAGCATCAGCATATAAAGGGGCTGTAGAGGAAAAACACTTTTTTCCCCTTCAAAAAATGTTATTAAAATAGCAACACTAACTCATAAAAAAGGCACGACCATTACACTAGAAAAAGTTACCTCACGTTTATATACCACCCCTTATATACAGCCCTTATGAAGGCGAGCTTTCAAGCAAACCGGTTGCGCCGTTTTCTACTTTTCGCAGGAGACTTTCCTGCTCACCCGCTAGCGTTGAGGCAGATAAAAGCGAGCTTAAAGCAGGTGCCTATACTGACCTTACCTATTAATGGAGGTCGCTATGGATTACCACCACTACCGCACAGCCCTTGCGGAAACGCTCGCCCAAAGTGAGCTGCCTTTTCCCGCTGCCGAATACCAGGTGCGCCTGGATAAGGTGCGCAATGCCATGGCAGAGCATGGATTAGATGCGCTGCTGCTAACCGACCCCGCCGATATCAATTACCTCACCGGCTACCACACTTTTGAAGTCTCGGTGCACGCTTGCCTAGTCTGCACCCAAGCGCGGCTAGTGCTACAAGTCGCCTCGATTGAAACCGGTGCGGCAGTAGTTACCGCTCGGGTCGATGAGATCATCGGTTACCGCTGGGAAAACTTGGATGAAATCATCACGCCACTGGCAGACCTGCTTTCCCCTTGCTCGAAAATTGGTATTGATGGCTGGAGCAGCGGGCTACGCTTTGGCGTCATTGATGCGCTGATGCAGACTATCGGCCGTGAGCGTTTTAGCGAAGCAGGCACAGTGGTCGATGCGATTAGGATCGTAAAAAGCCCCGCCGAGCTTGAAATGCTGCAAGAGAGCGCACGAATCACCGCTCTCGGGTTAGAGACCGCGATACAGAGTATTCGCCCCGGCATGACCGACAACGATATTGCCGCCGTGGGCGCCAAAGCGCTGCTCGAAAACGGCAGCGAGTTTATGAGCCTCCAGCCAATTGTGACCAGTGGGCATCGTATTGGTGTGATTCACGTCAACCATAAGCGGCGTGTCATACAGCCTAACGAACCGGTTTTCCTAGAGTTCGGTGCCGCTTACCAACGCTATACGGCACCCATGATGCGGACTGCCGTGACGGGTGCTCCAAACCCGGCTCTCTCCGCCACTCGGGATCTTTGCCGCTCACTGTTTGAAGCGCTCTGCGACGCCATGCGTCCAGGCAATACCTTTGATGCCGCGGCCCAGGCGGCTGATGCCCTACTCGCCCCCCAGCGTGACCAGTATTTTTTCTCCGGTGTCTTTGGCTATGCCGTGGGCGCTCAGTTTCCGCCTAGCTGGGTGGAGGGCACCGGCTTTATCGCCAAAGGGCAGGCCCGTACTTTTGAAACCAACATGGTGTTTCACCTGCCGCTCTGCCTACGTGTGCCCGGCCAGTGGGGCGTTGGAATAAGCGACACCGTGGTGGTTACTGAAAACGGAGCCCAACCGCTGACCAATAACGACTGGCAGCTGTTTGAGGCGGGCTCATAAACCACTGCGCCTTATAGCCATAGCATTGACAGGTCGATGGAGTAGCGCTATCGTCAACCAAGATGCAAATGAGAAACACTCTCTTTATTTCATAGAGTAGATGGTCGGGTCTATGCCCACATTATGCCCACAGGAAGCCACCAGCGTGAGGGAGCAGTGGAATGACTAGCGAGCAGCGGCAACTTCGCCAAACGGTCATATTTTTGCGCACTTCTTTTGAAGCGGTGCAGCATTCTATTGCCGGCCGCCTGGAAGACCCGCTGCCCTGCTGGATGGATACCAGCATGCTTTCCATGCTGTCTCGGGAGCTCACTCGCTGCTGCCAACAGTCCAAGCCGCTGTTTGCCCCAGCCGTCACCGAACAGCTCTATATCGCCTCGCAACAGTGCGAGCTGCTACTCAAACAGTGCCCAGGGGTGCTCAGCAGCGCGATCTGCTATCGCCAACTGGGTGCCATTATGTTGCCACTCTCTAGTGCGCTCCAGCAGATCGACACTCCTGCCAAACGGCGCTGGCCTTGGCAACGACGTTAATTCCCTTTTCCACAAACAAGCGTGCGATTAAGGCCTCCAAATCGGTCTAATCGGCGTGTTCCTGCCGTTTGAAAATTCAGCCTTGCTTGACCCTGCTATTTATCATGATAAATTCAAAGTGAGGCGCCAACGAGCGTCAACGCTGAGACACATCACAAGACAGGGTATCCTCATGGCTGAACAACAAACCGCGGCAGCCTCTGGCTCGCGTAAAAAGTGGTATCAGGCGGTTCCCGACCCCATGGTGCTAATCTTTATTATTCTGGTTGCTACCTATTTTCTGACCTTCATTATCCCCGCTGGTGAGTTTGAACGTGTTACCCAAGATGGCCGAACGGTGGTGGTGCCGGGCTCTTTTGCCTACTTGGAAGACGTTGCCAACATCCCACTCTTCAATATTTTTGTGGCGATTCCTGAAGGGCTTATCTCCGCCTCGCAGTATTTATTTATCGTCTTTATCGCCGGTGGTCTGTTTCATATTCTGCAAAAGACCGGCGCGTTAGAGAACGCGATCGGCGTAGCGGTTAATCGTGTTGGCGTTGAGCGGCGTAACGTGATTATTGTCGTCGGTACCTTTATCTACGGCTTTTTTGGTGTCGCCGTCGGGTTTGAAAACAACATTGCATTAGTCCCCATTGCGGTTCTCATCGCCAGCGCCATTGGCTGCTCCAGTTTGGTGGGTACCGCTATGGCCGTTGGTGGTATTGGGATTGGTTTTGCGCTCTCGCCCATCAATCCCTATACCGTGGGGGTTGCTCAAGGGATCGCGGAACTGCCGACCTTCTCTGGCGCTTGGCTACGTACGTTGCTGGTGCTTTCGTCACTTGCACTGCTCTCGCTGTATATCTGCAAACGCGTCGTCAAAATGGAGTTTGAAGAGCCGGATAACGCGGAAGCACTGAGCAAGCCGCTTAGCGAATACTCTCTCACCAAACGCAACATTCTTACGATGGTCGTGTTTGTGGGTGGACTAGTCGCTATGCTCATTGGCGTGTTCACTCGCGGTTGGTATATCAATGAAATTGCAGGTACTTTCCTGCTCCTGGCGATCATCATTGGCGCCTTAAACGGCCTATCGGCCAACGGTATTGTTAAACAGATGATGGAGGGTGCAGCCAGCGTAACCGCAGGCGCGCTGGTGATCGGGGCGGCGGCCTCTATTCAGGTCATTCTTGAGCAAGCAGTGATTATTGACACCATCGTTAACTCGCTGAGCGCTATGATCGACGGCATTCCGTCAATATTTTCCGCGATTATGGCCAGTGTGGTGCAGGGTATTATCAACCTCTTTATCCCTTCCGGTTCTGGTCAGGCACTGGTGACAATGCCCATTCTGATTCCAGTGGCGGATCTTGTGGGTATGAGCCGTCAACTGATGATCACTGCATTCCAAGTCGGCGACGGCTTAACGAACCTGATTGTTCCCACGTCTGGCGGCACACTCGCCATGCTGGCGTTGGGGCGCGTCTCATACGCCCAGTGGTTGAAGGCGATTATGCCCTTTATGGCGTTGGTGTATGTATTAGCCTGGGTAGGGTTGGTGATTGGCCACTTGGTGGGTTACTGAACAATAGAGGAAACCGCGATGACGCTTTCTCTCGTTCATTGCAATCCTGCCACAGGCACCGTCGCGGCTATCACCGCTACAGGCGGAGTGGCGGTGGGAGGCTATGTACATCACTGTTGGCGAGGCATTGGGGCATGCGCCACCCAAGGGCGCTTTACCAACCCGTGGTACCCAGCTCGGATATATGAAGCACTTGCCGCAGGCGCCAGCGCCCGGCAGGCGCTTCGCGCCGCCATTAGCGAAGACAACGACTCGGGATCGCGCCAATGTTTGGTGATGGATTCTCACGGCCGCACATCAGCACATTCAGGTGCAGAGAATGTGCCGGAAGTGGCTGAAACCTGCTTCCCTAGCGTCGCTGCCGCTGGGAATATGCTGCAGAGCACCGAGGTCGTGAGGATTTTTGCAGAGCAATTTTTACGCCTTAGCGCCACTAATAGCAGCGCTGCCATTCAGCGCGACGAGTCGCCCCGCTTCCCTATTCATCACGACCAACATCTGCTTACGCATCTGATTGATGCTCTTGATGCTGCTCTATCAGCGGGTGGCGATAAGCGCGGTGCGCGCTCGGCCGCGCTGCGTATCGAATCTTTTCATCAAGCGCCTATCGATTTGCGCATCGACTGGTCGGAGGACGTCGTCGGCGCATTGCGGGCGTTAGTCGATGAGTTTATGGCCGAGAACTTTCAAGCCTTTTGGCGTCAACTGCCGCTGCGCTAAAAGCATTTCTACTCTTTTGCTGGCCCCTCTGCCAGCACCTATTGGAGAGTTTATGATCAACACGGTTGCTCACACTGCTTTTAACCAAGGCGAACTGGGAACGGCATTGATTGAACGCCTGGACGAAGCTGCCCAATACTCTGAGCCAGGCCCCGGTGTCACGCGACTGTTCTGCTCCCAGGCGCATCGTCAGGTACTGCCGTTAATCAGTCGCTGGATGGAACACGCGGGGCTTACTCCCCAACTGGATGCCGCAGGCAATCTTGTGGGTCGCTGCCCCAAGGCTCAAGCGGGTGAGAAAACCTTCATTATGGGATCTCATCAAGATTCAGTGATAGAAGGCGGCAAATACGACGGCATGCTGGGCGTGGCCCTACCGCTATTGGCCTTGGAGGCACTTAAACGCGAAGGCGTGACGCTGCCATTCGGGATAGAAGTGGTCGCGTTTGGCGACGAAGAGGGCGTTCGCTTCCCTACCACGCTGGTCGGCAGTAAAGCGCTGGCCGGGAGCGTGACACCTGACCAACTGGAAGCCCAGGATGCCGAGGGAATCTCTCTGCGAGAGGCATTAATAGCCTTCGGTTGCACACCTGAGGATATCCCCGCTACCGCCCGCGACCCTGCCAACACCTTGGGATTTTTAGAAGTACATATTGAACAAGGGCCAATCCTGGAACAGCGCGATCATGCCGTGGGGATCGTTACGGCTTTAACAGGCATTGAACGCCACCAAGTCACGCTAAGCGGCAAGGCCGGACACGCAGGCACTACACCGATGGGCATACGTCATGACGCGCTAGTCGGCGCGGCGGAAATGGTGCTTGCCATCGATAGCGTACTGCAGAATACCGATGAGTTGGTCGGCGTGGTGGGCAGGCTCGATGTCCACCCCAATGCGGTCAACGTTATACCTGCTCAGGTAACGTTCACGATAGAGCTGCGCTCACCCAAAGCGAGCATTCGCCAGCAAGGGCGAGACGTCGTAACAGCTGCCTTAACGGAAGTCGCCACTCGCCGCGGATTAACCATTAATATTGAAAACACTTACAGCGCCGATGCGGTGGCCTGTGCAGACTGGATGATGACCGCCCTCGAACAGGCGTGCACCCAGGTTGGCCAACCGGCAGAGCGAATGTTTAGCGGCGCTGGGCATGATGGCTTAGCGATGCAGGCATTAACCGATATCGGCATGCTGTTTGTACGCTGTAAAGATGGGCTTAGCCACCACCCAGACGAAGCTATTACCGCCGAAGACGGCGAAGTCGCGACGCGAGTGATCATGGCATTTTTACAGCAGCTGCCACGTCCATAGCGTTTTCCGCCCTCAGCCCGTTACGCTAGTGGCTCAGGTAAAAAGCCTCGGCGTACCTGAGCCTCCTGCTGATTCATCACTTGTTGGGCATCAAGCATATGCTCGCGCATGATGTTATAGGCGCTTTCGGCATCGCCAAGCTCAATGGCATCCAAAATTTCTGCATGATAACGACAGCCAGTCTGTCCTAAATCGTGGGTAACTGGCTCATAGAGACGGTGATAAATCGTCAGATCTGAGAGCACCTGTATGGTGAAGCGGATAATAAATGTCAGCAGTTGATTGCCACCGGCCAGTTCAGCGAGCATTAGGTGGAAATGCAGCGAATCAAGATGTTGCTGACGCTCAGTCTCACTATCGTCCGCAGGGTCTGCGTAACTATGCAGGCTTTCACGTAAACGCACCATATCACTGGCAGCCACTTTACCGGCTAACGAAGCGGCTAGTTCAGGCTCTAACGCCAAGCGTATCTGGTAGATATCCTTGATTGATATCTCTTTGAAAAACAGGTAATTACTTAATAGCGATACCGCTTTGGCCTCGCTCATCTCACGCACAAAAGCGCCGCCTCCGGGCCCTGTGCGAGTTTCGACCAACCCCTGGGCTTCCAGTACTCGCGTACTCTCGCGCACTGTCCCTTTCGACACCTGCAGGGTCTCCATCAGTTCCGACTCGCTAGGTAGCCGGTCACCCGGCTTTAGGTGCCTGTCCACGATCCAGCATTTAATGGTTTCCGCCACCTGATAAGGGCGGCGCTGAGGGGCGTTTTTTAACATGCTATCAACAACATCCTTGGTAATAAGCAGCAAGAGTACCAGAGAGATCGCGAGTTTGGATGCCACATAAAAGGTTATCTAGCGCATAAATACGTTTAAAAATATCTGGCTGGCACTAACTAGTAAACTGGTCTATTCTTGTGCGTACTATTTCATCGAAGCATTCAAAAGGAGCTTAATTGATGGCTTTCGAAACACTGTTTACTCCCCTCCAACTGGGTAGCCTATCGATTCCTAACCGGGTTGTTATGGCGCCACTGACACGTGCGCGTACACCCGATAGCGTACCGGATGAAATTCAGGAAGCTTACTATGGCCAGCGCGCAGGAGCGGGACTGATCATCAGCGAAGCCACCAACATATCTCCCACTGCCCGTGGCTACGTGTATACACCCGGTATTTGGACGGATGAGCAGGAAACAGGCTGGAAAGGCGTTGTTGACGCAGTACACGCCAAAGGTGGCCGTATTGCTCTGCAACTGTGGCACGTTGGGCGAGTTTCTCACGAAATGGTTCAACCTGACGGCCAACAGCCGGTAGCACCGAGTGCCTTGAAAGGCGAAGGCGCCCTGTGTTTCGTAGAGTTTGAAGATGGCACCGCGGGTCAGCACCCCACCAGCACGCCACGTGCACTGGAAACCGACGAGATCCCAGGCATTGTTGCCGACTATCGCCAAGCGGCCGAACGCGCCAAGCGTGCCGGCTTTGACATGGTCGAAGTCCACGCCGCGAACGCCTACTTGCTTAACCAGTTCCTGGCGACGGGCACCAACAAGCGTACCGACCAGTATGGCGGATCGCTGGAAAACCGGGCTCGCTTCCCGCTGGAAGTGGTTGATGCGGTGATTGACGTTTACGGGGCTGACCGGGTCGGCATCCGCATGACGCCGTTTATCGAACTGTTTGGTTTGACCGACGACGAGCCGGAAGCGATGGCGTTCTACATGGCTGAGCAGCTTTCAAAGCGTGGGTTGGCCTATCTGCACCTGAACGAGCCCAACTGGGCCGGTGGCGATATCACCTTCCCTGACGGTTTCCGTGAGCAGATGCGTGAGCGCTTTAGCGGTAGCCTGATCTACTGCGGTAACTACGATGCAGAGCGCGCTGAGGCCCGCATTAGCGAAAACACCACTGATGCCGTGGCCTTTGGCCGCCCCTACATCGCCAACCCCGACTTGCCGGAGCGCTTCCGCGTCAACGCCCCACTGACCAAGCCGAATCACGAAACGTTCTATGGCGGCGATGAGAAGGGATACACTGACTATCCGTTCATGGATAACGGCTATGACCGTATTCAGTAACGGCCAAGGGTGACTTTTATCACCGCGCCCTGTTCAGCCTGTGGCTGAACAGGGCGTTTTTCCTGCGAAACACCTATACGCGTGGTTGCTGCTGAGTTATGCAGTGAATGTTCCCGCCGCCAAGCAGTATTTCCCTTGCCGCAACGCCGATCACCCTCTTCGTGGGAAATAACCGGGATAGAATGCCTTTGGCCTGTTCATCGTAACGAGGATCCAGCAAGGGCATCACAATGGCCGAGTTACTAATATAAAAGTTGACGTAAGAGCCTGCCATGCGATCCCCAGGTAAGCGGGGATGCGAGCTGTTGAGGCGATCAATCCCACTGGCCTCATCCTCGGCAATATGTAGAGGGCCTGGCTGGGGCAGCTTATGAATAGTGAGCCGCCTACCTTGAGCATCCGTGGCGTTTTCCAGCACACGCAAGGCTTCCCGGCAAATAGCGCCCTGGGGATCTTGCTCATCCTCACACCACGTTAGCGCAACATGGCCTGGCGCAATAAAGCAGCACAGGTTGTCAACGTGGCCATCGGTCTCGTCGAGATAACAGCCACGCGGTAACCAGATGATGTGACTGACACCTAAATACTCCTGCAGCCAGTGTTCGATCGTGGCGCGGCTCATCTCCGGATTACGATTAGGATTCAGCAAGCACTCTTCCGTGGTAATGAGCGTACCTTCACCATCCACATGAATGGCTCCTCCTTCTAATACGAGCGGGGCCTCGAATCGTTGAATACCCAGCATCTCACTGATTTTACAGCGAACCCGCTTGTCTTTGTCCCATGGGAAGTAGAGCCCCTCCTTCAACCCGCCCCAGGCATTGAACTCCCAGTCCACCATGGCGAGTCGCCCATCGGGATGGGTAATGAAGGTGGGGCCGACATCGCGCATCCAAGCATCATTGCTGGACAACTCAACCACCCGAATATGCGCAGGCAACTGGTTGCGGGCATTTTCATACTGCTCATCGTTAACCCCCACGAAGACCGTCTCGCTCTCAGCAATCGCCACAGCCACATCCACAAAGGCTTGCTGAGCGGGCTTCGCACCGTAGCGCCATGTATCGGGGCGCTGGGGCCACAGCATCCAGCAGGCAGAATGGGGGGCAAACTCCGCTGGCATTGAAAAGCCTAATGCTCTGGGTGTTAGCTCATGCGCCAGAGGTTCGGTGGCCGTTGTAGGAAAGGTCGGCGCGTGTTTCATATATTCCCCACCACTATAAAGAAGCCGGTTGCCACGGCAGCGGCTATTAGGACATAGGGAAGTTGCGTTAACGCATGGGCCATTGGCGTACACCCCGCCCCTTGGGCAGAAAGGACGGTAGAATCACCATAAAAGCAGGCGTGGCTGCCAAAGGCACTGGCGGAGATTAAAGCCCCCACCACGAGCGGCATATGCGCATCCATACTACTGGCAAGCGGTAATACGATAGGCATCGCCACGGCAAACAGTCCCCAGAAGGAGGCGGTCGCAAAAGCGAGAAAGGCCATGGTGACGAAGACAACCGCCGGTAGCATACCCGCGGTCATTAAAGGTTGAACACTCTCGATCACATAGTTGGTTAAGCCAAGTAGGTCATTGACCTCCTTAAGCACAAACCCAGCCACCAGCGTGCCGAGTGGCATAATCATGGCTTTGAAACCATCTAGCGCGGTATCAAACGTATCGTTAAAGCTTAATAGCCGTTGCACCGCGATAAGCACTAGCGTCACTGCAAGCGCCACAATCACGCCGCGCAGCACATCAATCTCAAAATACCAGGTGAAGAAAATCAGCGTCGCAATGGGAAGCAGAAAATTGAGCAGATGAGGGCGTTTTTTGCCTGTATCTTCTATTTCCAGCGCGCTGTCATCAGCGCCATCTGGTTGCGGCTGGCCAGCTTCAGCGCGGGCCTCCGCTGCTCGCATCGGGCCAAGGTTGGGGATAATGCCCAGTGCCACCAGGGGCACCAGCGCCGCCGCTATCCAGGCGTAAAACATAAACGGTATGGCTTGGATGTACAGCTCCATGCCGTTACCAGCGACATTGTTCTCTTCCAGCAAACCTGCAAAGAACACAGCCCAGGTGGAAAACGGTACGAGAATACAGATCGGCGCTGCAGTGGAGTCAACGATATAGGCCAACTTCTCACGGGATATGTTAAAGCGATCAGTGATTTTCTTCATGGAAGCGCTAATGGTCAGCGCATTGAGATAGTCATCGACAAAAATTATTAGTCCCAGCCCCCAGGTAGCTAACAAGCTTTGTCGGCGGGTATGGATGCGTCGGGTAACGGCATCACCAAAGCTTAACACCCCTCCGGTTTTTACCAGCAAGGCAATCAAGCTACCAAATAGCCCGCACACCAGAATAATCCACGTCACCGTGTCATTACCCAATACCGATAGCAGTATATCCGACCCTTGGGTAATGACATTGAGGGGTTGAAACATTAATAAGCCTACCAGCGCTCCTGCCAGAAGTGACTCAATCGTGCGCTTGGTAATAATCGCCATGACTAAAACCACTAACGTGGGTATAAGGCTTAAAACTCCATACTCTTCCATTGGTTATTCCCCTTTATCGTTGTCGTAGGTCACTACTGAAGACGGGCGCTAACGCCCGTCCCGAATAGCAGTGTTTATAGGTAACCATCCGCTTTAAGTGAGCGCGTGGTGGCGGCAAACGCTTCGTCGAGAATAGCAACGACGTCGTCGACTACTTGACGCGTCCAGATCAGGGGCGGCGAGATGATATTGAGATGACCAACCGGCCGAATAATCAAACCACGTTTCTGTGCTTCAGCGGCCACGCGGTCACCTACGCGCGCGTCAACGGGGAGTAATTCTTTGGTTGTTTTATTAGCCACATTTTCAATAGCCATCATGAAATGACTGCCACGTATATCACCTACCGTTTCATGAGAGGCGAGCGTTTTGAGCTTGGATTCAAGATAGGGGCCAACTTCGCGAACATTCTCACAAATGCCTTCACGCTCAATGATTTCGATATTTTTAAGCGCTGCAGCACAGCTCACGGGATGCCCGGAATAGGTGAAGCCGGTGCTCAATACCCCGCCGGGGCCTTGAGGAGTACTTAGTACCGCATACAGGGCGTCAGATATCAGCGTTGCACCTAATGGGGCATACCCAGACGAAAGCCCTTTCGCCACATTGATAATATCGGGCTGGGTTTCAAACACGGCTTCTGAGGCAAAGAAGTGCCCTAAACGTCCAAAGCCTGTCACCACTTCATCAGCAATGAACAGAATATCGTTGGCACGGCATATGGCCTGCACGCGGGAATGGTAGCCCTGTGGTGCCACCAATACGCCCCCCGCGCCCATGATTGGCTCAGCAATAAAGGCCGCTATGTTATCCGCCCCTAGCCGGTCAATGGTCTGCTCGAGTTCATCGACCAGGTGATCACAATACTCGGCCTCACTCATCCCCTCTGGGCGGCGATAGCAGTTGGCTTCGCTCAGATGGGTCACCAGATCAAGTGTATCGAACTGCCAGTTATTGCTGGCGATACCGGTCAGGCTCGCCGCCATGTAGGTGGTGCCGTGGTAGGCATTGGTGCGCGACAAGATCCGCTTTTTCGAAGGCTTGCCCAAGCGATTGAAGTAGTAATGCACAAGCCGGATGGTGGCATCGTTTGCCGTTGACCCGCCGCAGCTATAAAACACATGGTTCAAGTGGGCAGGCGCAAGCTCTGAGAGCTTGGCCGCCAGCTCGGTGGCCGGGGCATTGGAGAGATTATTAAAAGTGGAAAAGTAGGCCATGCGTGTGGCTTGCTCGGCCATCGCCTGGCCAATTTCGGCACGGCCGTGGCCCACATTGACACACCACAGGCCGGCAATCCCATCGATAAAGCGGTTGCCGTGTGCATCTTCGACATAGATACCATCACTGTCGGTAATTAAGTCACAGCCGTTTTCGTGGAACACACTGAAGTCGGTAAAGGGATGGATAAAGTGATTTTTATCTTTTTGCCAAAGGTCTTTCGCGTCGTAAGAGCCTTTCGCCTGCTGTTGAGTCATCGTCATACCCTCGCTTATTAGGAAGCCGTTGTTGAGGTGACTTCACAGGCTAGCGGGGAAAACAGTGTCGGGAATATATCCCCATTGGGGTATATCGGCTGCGCGAAAGGCCTCCTATGGTGGATCTCCTTAACCCAACAAACACAACAGGAGACACGCCATGCAAGTTTCCATCGATGGCCAGCGATTGTGGTCAAGTTTAATGGCCATGGCAGAGATCGGCGCTACCTCCAATGGCGGCAGCAACCGCTTAGCACTGACCCCCGAAGATACCGCCGGTCGGCAGCAATTGATCGAGTGGTGCGCCGATATTGGCTGCCACGTTCGCAGTGATGCAGTGGGTAATCTTTTTTTCCGGCGGCCCGGCGCACGTGAGGATCTGGCGCCCGCCGCTGTCGGCAGCCACCTGGATACCCAGCCGAAAGGAGGTCGTTTCGACGGTGTACTGGGGGTTCTCGCGGGACTGGAAGTGTTTCGCACCCTACACGATCACCAAATCGTGACCGAACGACCTCTGGAACTGATCGTTTGGACGAACGAGGAAGGCAGCCGTTTTGCCCCTGCAATGATGGCTTCCGGTACCTATGCGGGGGTGTTTACTGTGGAGGAGACCCTCGCTCGCCAGGACGAACAGGGGATCAGTTTTGAACAGGCCCTTGAGGAGACAGGCATGAAGGGAAGCCTGCCTATTGGCGAGCCTCGGTTAGCCAGTTTTCTGGAACTGCATATCGAACAGGGGCCGGTGCTTGAAGAGGAGGGCTTAGATATCGGTGTGGTCACCGGGGTGCAAGGGATGCGCTGGTTTGACCTGACGATCGAAGGCAACGCTGCCCATGCGGGCACCACCCCCATGGCATATCGTCACGACGCCCTGGCCGCTGCCGCCCGGCTCATTGACCGGCTATACGCTATCGCCGCCAGCGACACCAGTGGCGACAGCAAGGTCACCTTTGGCTGTCTGGAGATCGATACGCCTTCTCGCAACGTGATTCCCGCCCAGGTCACCATGACGGTCGACCTACGTCATGTGCACGATGATCAGCTAGACGCGCTGGAGGCTCGCTTCTATAGCGAGCTAGAGGCCTTGGTAGAGGCCTTTGGTGTCAAAGTAACGCCGCAACGCCTCTGGAACTCCCCAGTAGTGGCCTTCAACGAGCAGTGCATTGCGTCCATCAAGCAGGCCACAAAGGCACGCGGCATTGCTTACCGCCGTATGCTCAGTGGGGCGGGCCATGATGCGGTGTATGTATCACGGGTGGCGCCCACCGCGATGATCTTCATTCCCTGCCGCGATGGCATTAGCCATAACGAAGCCGAGTACTCAACGCCAGAGCAGTGTGCACTTGGCACCCAGGTGCTGTGCGACGCGCTACTGCATAACGCTAACGACCTTGAGGTTACCCAATGAGCACAACTGCCCCAACGAACCTGGCCGAGTGGCAAGCACTGGCAGACACACTCTCCTTTGAAACCCGCGCCTATATCAACGACACCTTTGTCGATGCACAGCGCGGCGCCACCCTATCCACGGTGAACCCAGCCACCGGTGAAGTGTTGGCAGAGGTCGCCAGCTGCGATGACGCCGATGCCGAGCTCGCTACCCACGCAGCTCGACAGGCCTTTGACCGGGGGGAGTGGTCGCGCCGCGCGCCAGCTCAGCGCAAAGCCACGTTACTTGAACTGGCGGCGTTAATGCAGGCCCATAGGCACGAGCTTGCCCTGCTAGACACTCTGGATATGGGAAAACCGATTACCAGTGCGCTGGGGGATATTGACGGCGCCATCGGCTGCCTGCGCTATACCGCCGAAAGTATCGATAAGCTTTACGGTGAGGTGGCCCCGACGGGAGACCAACATCTGGGCTTGATTGTGCGCGAGCCACTCGGGGTGGTGATATCCATCGTCCCCTGGAACTTCCCGCTAATGATGACCGCCTGGAAGATTGCACCGGCATTGGCAGCGGGTAACAGCGTTATTCTCAAACCGTCAGAAAAATCGCCGTTATCGGCGCTACGCCTTGCCCAGCTAAGCCAACAAGCGGGCCTGCCCGCCGGGGTGTTTCAAGTACTCCCCGGCTATGGCCATACCGTGGGTAAAGCGCTAGCCCTGTCGATGGAGGTCGACTGCCTCTCCTTTACCGGCTCCACTCCAGTGGGCAAACAGCTTATGCAGTACGCAGGCCAGTCCAATTTAAAACGCGTTTATCTAGAGTGCGGCGGCAAAAGCCCCAACATCATCTTTGCCGACTGCAAAAATCTAGACGCCGCAGCTCAGCACGCGGCCGCGGCGATTTTTCATAACCAAGGTGAAGTCTGTATCGCTGGCTCGCGGCTATTGGTGGAAAACAGCATTCGCCACGCTTTCGTCGAGAAAGTGGTGGACGCTGCGGCTGCCATGCAACCAGGCGATCCACTCGACCCGCAAAGCTTTATGGGGGCGATGGTGGATGACACTCAATACCAACGAGTGCTTGATTATATCCGTCAGGGGCAGGAAGAGGGCGCCACGCTACGCTCGGGCGGGCAGCCGTTAGATGGCCCTGGACTCTTTATTCCCCCTACCGTGTTTGACGATGTCACCCCAGCCATGACGATAGGTCGCGAAGAGATCTTCGGGCCGGTGCTGTCTGTCTTTGGCTTCGATACCGAAGAAGAGGCCTTGGCACTTGCCAACGACAGCGACTACGGCTTGGCTGCCGCCGTCTGGAGCCAGGACATTGATCGTATTATGCGCGTCTCACGCAAGCTGCACTCCGGGCAAGTCTACGTTAACAACTGGGCAGGCCCGGACATGACAGTGCCGTTCGGTGGGGTTAAGCAATCCGGTAATGGGCGGGATAAATCGCTTCACTCGCTTGACGAGTATACCGAGATCAAAACCATCTGGATGGCGCTACAAACCTAGCACCTTCGCCTCTCAACTGCCGGGAAATGAGGGCCACGTGTTCAAGAAATAGCTGGAACAACTGCGATTGACTGGAGACATCCAGACGCTGGTAAATATGCTTGCGGTGTACCTTCACAGTGCCATCGCTGATATCCAGTTCCCGGGCCGCCGATTTGGTGGAGTGCCCTGCGAGCAACAGACGAACGATTTCCTGTTCACGTGCCGTTAAAACCTCTCGGCCAAAGCTTACGAAGGCAGCTTCCACCGGGGCGTCCTTTTCCAAGGTCGGCTGGAAGAGGACGCCCTGCCATTTCCAGAACTCCATCAACAAGGTTTCGATCATCGGCACCACATTCTTCAACACCTGCAATGCACGTCGTTTCAAGGGAGCTTCTGCCTGAAAGCCCAGCGATACCACCATCAAGACATCATCCCCCACACGTGCGAAGAGACCCACCTCATCCGCCAATCCTAACGCGCGATAATAGTGAGCATAGTAATCACTGGATTCAAAACGATCAGGGGCTAGCTCCCGCAACCGGTGCACACCGCTATCCAGGCCACCACTCATGGCGGTAAAAAAAGGATCCAATAAATACGCACCGCTGAGGTAGCGATCTATCGCTTGAGGGCGATTTTCAGACGGGTAATCGTCGTGAATCAGTAGTGGTCTGTGACGCCCTTTGTAGGTATTGATCAGAATCGTATCGAAACCGGTTAGCGCGCGCAGCACTTGCTCCAGACGAACGGGGAAATCGCGCTGTCCCGATGAGCGTACCAAGCTCGCCATATGCCGATGCCAAGCTGCACTTCCCGCACTTGCCAGAAAGGTACTATCGATATCATCGGTTGTTGAGCAGTATTTCATGAGTAGCGCTTCATTAGGTTGTTTGACAAAACAATACTGCCTTGCGCGAACACGGTAAACTCAGGCAATACAATTGACTCATTACGGCTCGTGATTACTTTGTGTTGAGCCTCTTGGATAAACGCTGCTAGGCTATTGATTCTTTCGTTTGAACATACAGGTAATGAATGCTTGCTTCGCTATTAGCGCTGCTGGTGTCTCTACTGCTCGTCGGCCTTGCCGCCACGACTGGGTGCGCGCTTTCGGCCTGATGGCTGGTTCCGCGAACTAAGTAAGCCAAGCTGGACACCACCGAATATCGCTTTCCCCATCGCTTGGGGCATACTGTATTTGTTGATGGCTATCGTCGCTTGGCGTATTTATATGGCGGATGACTCAGTATGGCGCTCAGCAAGCTTAGCGGCTTACGCGCTGCAGCTTATGGTCAATGCCGCGTGGTCGTGGCTGTTCTTTGGGCGTAAACAAACTGTCGTCGGCTAAATAAAGCCTGAGCGCTGATTAAAAAAAGGATTCTGAGAGTATGGATCGCACCACTACTATAATAGTACTCGCCTTCGCATCGCTGGTATTAGGCGCAATGGCAACAGCGATATTTATATATGTCATTGTGCCCTGGCGCCGCCGACGGCGCGCAGCGAAAGCGAAAGCCGCTGCCCCTCGTCCGGTACAAGCAGACAACTCTGAAAAAGCTCAAGAACCTGACACCCCTGCACCCTCAAAGCAAACTAAAAAAGTGAAGCAGCATTCGCTTTTTATAATCTTTGATCAACCCAGTGAAGATTCAGACGAGCGCCTTACCCAGTGGCTGCGGGAGAAAGACGCTCACTACGACGCGCTTAAGAAGATATTTTTAATCGACGGCCAACAGCCTTCCAACCCAGTCACTATCGCCAACGCCTTTCCACCGGGGGAAATGCCTGACCTGCTGCGCGGGGAAACTCATGAGCCCATCAAGGGTATTAGCTTATTAGTGAAACCACCGCTACGTAAGCGACGTAATCAACAAATGCATGTCTACGTAGAACTCGCCAAAGAGATGCAGACGGTGTTTAGCGGCAAAATGCTCAATGACGAGCGCGAACTCGCCACCGACAGCACCTTTGAGCAAATTATCGGCGAATAGATTTACAGAGCTATGCTGACAAAAACAACGTCACACGACCCCCTGGCTGCGCAGGTAGTCATCGTAGCTGCCGCTGAAATCGACAATGCCTTCCGGCTGCATATCAATAATGCGCGTGGCCAGTGACGAGACGAACTCACGGTCGTGGCTCACAAACATCAGCGTGCCGGGGTAGTTCTCCAGGGCCAGGTTCAACGCCTCGATAGACTCCATATCCAGGTGGTTAGTCGGCTCATCCATCAGCATTACGTTGGGCTGAGTAAGGATTAACTTACCAAACAGCATGCGCCCCTGCTCGCCACCGGAAATGACCTTCACCGATTTTCCAATATCGTCGCTGGAAAACAGCATCCGCCCCAGAGCACCGCGAACCACCTGCTCGCCACCTTGAGTCCATGCTGACATCCACTCAAACAACGTGGCATCGACGGCAAAGTCGTCGCTGTGATCCTGAGCAAAAACCCCCACTTCAGCGGCTTCGGTCCACTTCACTTCGCCCGCGTCCGGGTGTAACTCGCCCGCCAGGGTTTTCAGCAGCGTGGTTTTGCCGATGCCGTTGGGGCCGATAATAGCAATGCGCTCACCGGCTTCCACGGTCATGGAAAGACGCTCGAACAGCGGCTTGTCGCCCTCATAGCTCTTGGTAATGCCGTCCACGTTGACGGCATTACGGTGGATTTTCTTCGCCTGATCAAAGCGGATAAAGGGGCTTACGCGGCTGGAAGGCTTGATATCTTCCAGCTTGATTTTATCAATTTGACGCGCTCTAGACGTAGCCTGCTTAGCCTTCGAGGCGTTAGCGGAGAAGCGGCTCACGAACTGCTGCAGTTCGGCAATCTGGGCCTTTTTCTTGGCGTTATCCGAGTGCTGACGCTCGCGAACGGCGGTGGCGGCGGTCATGTAATCATCGTAGTTACCCGGGAACAGGGTGATTTCACCGTAATCCAGATCCGCCATATGGGTACAAACGCTGTTCAGGAAGTGGCGGTCGTGGGAGATGATGATCATGGTGCTGCTGCGCGCTTTAAGAATATCTTCCAGCCAGCGGATGGTGTTGATATCCAGGTGGTTGGTCGGCTCATCCAGCAACAGTACATCCGGGTCAGCGAATAGCGCCTGGGCGAGCAGCACGCGCAGCTTCCAGCCGGGAGAAACTTCGCTCATCGGGCCCGTGTGTTGCTCAATGGGAATGCCCAGACCTAGCAGCAGTTCGCCTGCGCGGGGCTCGGCGGTGTAGCCGTCCAGCTCGGCGAAGCGCACTTCCAGGTCAGCGACGGCCATGCCGTCCTCTTCGCTCATCTCTGCCAGGGAGTAAATGCGTTCACGCTCAGCGGCGACCGACCAGAGCTCTACATTGCCCATGATGACGGTATCGATCACCCGCTCGTTTTCAAACGCAAACTGATCCTGACGCAGCTTACCCAGCCGTGTACTGCTATCCAGCATCACCTGGCCGGAAGTGGGCTCCAAATCGCCACCGAGAATTTTCATAAAGGTGGATTTGCCGCAGCCGTTCGCGCCAATCAGGCCGTAACGGTTGCCGTTATTGAATTTAACGGAGACATTTTCAAACAGGGGCTTGGCCCCAAACTGCATGGTGATATTGGCGGTAGCGATCACAAAAGGAGCCCTGGTTAGCGCATTGTCAGTAACGACGACAGCTTACAACGAATAGAAAGGCTCGCGATTCTACGCGCTATTAGGCGTGTATTCACCCATCAAACCCTAGTGGCGTCAGGCGATTGCCGGGATATCGAGTAGAAAGCGTTCATCATCAAGCGCTTGGCGCAGCCGCGAGTGCAATATATCAACGATCCCTTGATGCTCCCCCACCAGCTTCGTCGTGGTAACGGAAAGCCCTGGATACTGCTGTTCAGCCGCTGCACAAATCTCGGCAATATCGCCGCCCTCCCCGGCGTGGCGCCCCGGCGAAAGAAACAGCATCGCCAGGATCACCGAGCCTATCTTAAACTCGGGTAGCGCCAGCAAGTTTTCCAGCAGTGGCTCATTAAAGCGGTACTCATCGCCCTCGCGCCGCTCCATGGAGGCAGCGGCAACACACGCTACGTCATCGGCTAGCAGCACGCTGAGCTGCCCCGCCAGGCGGTTGCGTACGGCGGTAACCTCAGGAATCGGGCTGCCGTGATCCACCAGCGCCACATGCGGTTTAGTACCTGGGCGAAGCTTGTCGCGCACGTTATCGGCCAGCAGATGGGCTAAACGCAGGTCGTTATCGCCGAACTCATCCACTAAGGGCTGGGCTACCCGCACCTTAACGTGGGGAAAGCGCTCCTGCAGCGTGGCCATGCGCTCGGGGAGATAACCCGTCAGCGCTTTGCTGGGGCCAAAAAAGAACGGCAGCACGATAATCTCCGTTGCCCCCTGTTCGGCACTGCATTCAGCGGCGGGGCCAAGGGTAGTGGCGGGAATACCTCCCACCTCATCCGCAGGAATCTTATTGGAGTGCAGCAGCGAGGCCGCCTGCACGGTTTCGCCTACAAGCCCGCTAAGCGAAGCCGCCACGCGGCGTAAATTCAGCGTTGCCTGCGCTCGTAGCGAGCCGTTATCCACCAGAAAAATCGCGCGCATGGCTGCCTCCAGTCGTGGTCTTGGCAATCGTGTGGGTGATCAACCGTGACATGTTAAGATGGTGGTTTTACACCGTCGTTGGCCCCCATGTTACTTGAAAAATGTGCCTTAAAAACGCTGCCTGATACCGATGCTTGATACCACTGCACTTAACCAGCAAAGAAACTTCTTCGAAGGCCATGCGGCGATATGGCTATTCGGCTACGGCTCACTGATTTGGAAGGCTGACTTTGCCTACCTGGAGCGCCGCCCGGCGTATATACACGGCTGGGAGCGGCGATTTTGGCAGGGCTCCCATGATCACCGCGGCACGCCTGAAGCGCCTGGGCGGGTGGCAACGCTGATCCGCGCCAAAGATTCGATTTGCCACGGCATGGCCTACCGCATTGCCCCGGAAGTGCTCGCGCCGTTGGATGTGCGGGAGAAGAACGGCTATTTGCGGGAAAAAGTACCGCTGACGTTTATGGACGAGAAAGGCAACGGAACCGAACAGAGCGAAGGGCTTATTTATCTGGCCAGCGATGACAATCCGGCCTTTTTGGGCGACGCGCCGCTTGATGAGATCGCCCAGCAAATTGCCAACGCCCATGGGCCCAGCGGCCCCAACCGCGACTACTTGGTCAACCTCGCCGTGGCGCTGCGGGAACTAGGCGCCAAAGATGCCCATATCTTTGCTCTGGAACAACAGCTGAGCCAATTTTAACATTACCAGTAGCGCGGATAACGGCGGTGACGGGCAAGGTTATTGACCAATATGGCGATTACCAGCATCACTATACTGCCCGCTCCGATTGGCAAAAGAGGATACCACCACCCCAGTTGATGAACGCTGGCACCCCCGCCTACCGCAATCAGAGCCGCCGCGGCTCCTGGTGGGTGAACCGTATGGGTTAGCTGCATACCCAGCACCGACAGTGATACGGCCAGAGCCATTGAGAGGGGGGTCGCTCCCAGCAGTTGGTAGCAAGCAACGCCAATACCCGCGGAGAGCACGCTGCCAAAGAGTACATGGCTGGGCTGGGCAAAAGGGCTTTCAGGTGCTGCGTAGATGAGCACCGAGGTTGCGCCGAAGGAGCCTACGATGAGCAGTTGTTGTGACAGCCACGCCGAGCTTAACCAGCAAATGACCGCCATACCGGTAAAGGCCCCGACCCATGACCAAAAAGCATCCTGCCAGCCTACCCGGGCACGCTTGACTGGCTGCCCCCGCATCTTGCCAAGATAAGTTTTCATTACACTCGCTTTGCACAAAATGAGTGCAAATGATGCCAAAATGCACCAAATAAGCAAATGACAATCTATCATGCCCTTGATGAAACTGACTCAAGGGCAACGCGATTGCTCATCATCAGTGTATGGGGTGTTAACCAAGGAGAGAAACGGGGGCATTATTTTATGACATTTTTTATAAACAATACCCGAGCTCGTTCGTCATACTATATAGAGGGATCAAACAGCTTAACTTCGCGTATATCGACCTGCTCCCAGACACGCTCAGTCATATAAGGCTCTTGCGCCAGCCAAGCCTCTAAATCTTCTCGAGTAGCAAATCTGAAATGTGCATTTGAACCGATCATTTTACCTTCATCGTTCAGCACTACCCCACCACTTACGAAATTACCCGACCGATAGAGATTACGCAGTCCTTCCAGGTGCAGCTCGCGACAAGCCAGGCGGCGGTTTAAGGCCCCCTCATCGGTGTAATCATAGGCGATCAACGCAAACTGCTTCATCTACTCCTCCTCTCAGTGTGTCTACATCATCAACCACGAAAGAATAAACAGCCCCAATACGGTACGTACAATACCGCCGATTATCGAGCCTCGCAGAAAAGCGCGCAAACCGCCCCACAGAATCAGCAGCCCAATCACTAAGACAGCAATGCTGAAAAAGGAATCACTGATTCCCAGCGAACGCGTCAGGCCATCGATGAAATCGCCGAACGCACCGAAGAAGTTGGTGAAAATGCCCAGCAGAAACTCCACCACCACGCGGATGGCTTCACCGATAGTTTCGCCAATTTCGTCAAAAAAGCCGTTTGTCTGCATCGCGTTTGCTTGCATCGATAGTACCCGTGACTGAGAAGGATAAGCGGCATTGTCGGTTAAATACGCTGACTGAGCAAAGCAGGATCCATCCCTCCCCCTCTTCGCCTTCCGTTTTTAGCGACTTTTCCGTCCAGCAACTACTCCGTCCAGCAACTATGCTCTCATAAACGCTCCAAAATATATGAGCCGTAAAACGTTCGTTTAAACAATCACCCTTATCGTCGTTACGCGCTAGGTGCCTGCCATGAACCATCATTACCCCCTGGCCGATCAACTCCAAGCTAGCACTCACCAGGTAGAAAACCAGCCGCCACCGCTGGAAAGCTACAATAGCTACACAGCTGATCGCGTTCTTCAGGAAGGCGTTAACCGTGAAAGCGGGTCTGACGACGATGCCCCACTCAAGACGTTTGGCCAGTGGGCGGGCTCTGCTGAGGCGATTGCCTTGGGGGTTGAGGCCAACCGTTACTCCCCCCAGTTAGTGACCCACGACCAGCAAGGCCATCGGGTCGATTTGATCGAGTTTCATCCCGCCTATCATCAGCTTATGCAAACGGCGATAGAGCACGGCTTGCATGCTAGCCCCTGGCGAACCCCTCGGCCCGGTGCGCATGTTTATCGGGCCGCCAACTACTTTTTACAGGCCCAGGTAGAAGCGGGCCACGGCTGTCCGATTACCATGACCTTTGCAGCCCTGCCCGCACTGCGCCATCAACCCAGCCTGCTTGAGAGCTGGGGCGATAAAATCACCGCCCCACATTACGACCCGCGCAACGTCCCCTATTTCGAGAAACAGGGCCTCACTCTGGGCATGGCAATGACCGAAAAGCAGGGCGGCTCCGATGTGCGTTTGAACACCACCCGCGCCTACCCGATTGATCAAGGCGGGCCGGGGGAAGCTTTTGAGCTGGTGGGGCATAAATGGTTTGTCTCCGCGCCAATGTGCGATGCATTTCTGGTACTCGCCCAGGCGCCCAGTGGCTTGAGCTGTTTCTTGCTGCCACGCTGGCGGCCCGACGGCAGTAAGAACCCGCTTCATATACAGCAGCTAAAACGTAAAATGGGCAATGTATCGAATGCTTCCAGCGAGACCGAGCTGCGGGGCGCCTTTGCCTGGATGGTGGGCGATGAAGGCCGCGGCGTGCGCACCATCATCGAGATGGTCGCCATGACCCGCTACGACTGCATGATTGGTTCAGCTGCCGGAATGCGCCAAGCCACCGCCCAGGCCATTCATCACGCCTCTCATCGGCATGCCTTTGGGAAGCGGCTCAGCGAGCAGCCGCTGATGCAAAATGTGCTCGCTGACTTGGCTATTGAGAGCGAAGCCGCCACCACCTTAATGCTGCGTATGGCCCGCGCCATGGATCATCAGGACAACGAGCATGAGCGCCTGCTTTCGCGAATCGCCACCCCTGTGGGCAAGTACTGGATATGTAAACGCACGCCCCACCACGCATACGAGGCAATGGAGGTGATTGGTGGAAGCGGCGTCATGGAGACCCACATAATGGCGCGCCTGTTTCGCGAGTCGCCCATCAACGCCATTTGGGAAGGCAGCGGAAATGTGCAGTGCTTGGATATCCTGCGCGCGATTGAAAAACAGCCCGAAGTACTCGACGCCTACTTCGCCGAACTCGGCCTTTCACAGGGCGCCAATGGGCATCTTGACCGTTTTATCCACCAATTACAGCGGCAGATGCAGGATACTCAAACGCTCCAGTACCGCGCCCGCCAACTGGCGGACGGCATGGCCCTAGCGTTACAGGGCGCCCTGCTGGTTCAGCACGCCCCCGCTTATGTGGCCGATGCATTCTGCGCTGGTCGGCTTGCCGACCGCAGTGGCCTCAATACAGGCACGCTACCTACTGGTCTGGATTGCGCGGCAATCATCCAGCGTGCCCGGCCCGTGGAATAAAACCCTTGGAGTGAGTCCTTGGAATAAGCGTTCACGACTATGGTCGTCTTCCATGCTAAAACTGATCGCGTAAAACTAATCACATTAAAAAACTATTTACATTAAAAGCCAGCAACAACGTGATAGTGGGAGAGCTTGGTGCATCACTCGTCGATGACGCCAGCGCCGAAGGAGCAACAGCCCCGGAAACTCTCAGGCAACCGGACCGCTATTACCTTAACTTTCCGAAGAGCGGCTGATGACTGCGTCACTCAGCCCACCGAAGGAGCAAGCGCACCCAACGGATGCGTGAATCTCTCAGGTTCCATGACGGAAGGGGTACGCCAACAGCTACGCCGTTAGGTGGTATTCCCGACGCTCATACAACCTGGAGAGAGTTATGCAACGTATTGCCGTTATCGGTGGTGGTATCACCGGCATTACCAGCGCCTACGCCCTGGCCAAACGTGGCTATGACGTCACCGTCTTTGAAAAGCATCGTTACGCCGCCATGGAGACCTCATTCGCCAACGGCGGTCAGCTCTCGGCCTCCAACGCCGAAGTGTGGAACCACTGGCCAACCGTGATCAAGGGCCTGCGCTGGATGCTCAGAAACGACGCCCCGCTACTGGTTAACCCCCGCCCAAGCTGGCACAAGCTCAGTTGGTTTGGCGAATTTATCGCCTCGATACCCCGCTACGCTGCCAACACCACCGAGACCACGCGGCTGGCCATTGCGGCCAGAGAGCACCTGTTTCAGTGGGCAAAAGACGAGCAGATCGGCTTTGACCTCAAGCAGAAAGGCATTCTGCATATCTACCGCGACAAAGCGGGTTATGACCACGCCGCCAAGGTCTCCAAGCTGCTCAGCAAAGGCGGCCTGGAGCGCCGAGCAGTCACCCCTGACGAGATGCGCACCATCGAACCGACGATGGCGGGCAACTACTACGGCGGCTTCTATACCGAAAGCGACGCCACAGGCGATATTCATAAGTTCACCCACGGCTTGGCTCAAGCCGCCGAGCGTCGCGGCGTAACGCTTAAATATGGTCACAGCGTCCAGGATATCGGCGCCGATCAACAGCACGCCTGGATCACCGCCACGCTTGAAGGCGAGGCTGACGGTGACCCGGTGCGCGAAACCTTTGATAGCGTGGTGGTATGCGCTGGGGTGGGCAGCCGTGCTCTGGCTGCCAAGCTAGGCGATCGGGTCAATATCTACCCGGTCAAAGGCTACTCGATCACCGTGCAGCTCGATGACGCTGCCTCCCAACAGGCAGCGCCCACCGTTAGCCTGCTCGATGATGAGACCAAGTTAGTGACCAGCCGCCTGGGCGATGACCGCTTCCGTATTGCGGGCACCGCTGAGTTTAACGGCTATAACCGCGATATCCGCGACAACCGTATCCGCCCGCTAATCCGCTGGGTGGAAGAGTGCTTCCCCGGCGTCAGCACTCGCCGCGTAGTACCTTGGGCAGGCCTGCGCCCGATGCTCCCTAACATGTTGCCCAAAGTCGGCCGCGGAAAATTACCCACAGTGTTTTACAACACCGGCCACGGCCACCTGGGCTGGACCCTCTCTGCCGTCACCGCGGATATGCTCGCAGATGCGGTAGAGGATAAAAACGCCCACTCTCAGCAAGCCACCCAACCGCTAATCTAATCCCAACCGTGACATGTCCGGGCAGGCTTCCGGTAAGATATAAAACACTCCACCACAGGCGTGTTTTATGCTTAACCAGCGTGCATTAACCTACCTCAATGAAGTGATTCGCCGCGGCTCGCTCAGGCGCGCCGCGGCCCACCTGAATGTCGATGCTTCTGCCGTTAGCCGCCAACTAAAAGCACTAGAAGAAGAGCTGGATACCCAGCTATGCGAGCGGCACGGAAGAGGGATGCGCGCAACCGCAGCGGGCCAGCTACTGGTGCACCATTTTCATGCCCAGCGGGCTTCAGAAGAAGCGGTGCTCTCCCAGCTAATGGCACTTCAAAGCCTAACGAAAGGAGAAGTTCGTATTGCCGTGGGAGAAGGGTTTATCGCTGACCTGATCGCCGCACCGTTAGGCACTTTTATGTCAGCGTTTTCCGGTATCAATGTCGAAATTCGCATGGCGGGTGTCAACGAAGCGATGTCGTTACTCAAAGATCGTGAAGTGGATATAGCGCTACTTTATGCACCGCCGGTAGACCCGCAACTTTTCTGCCACGTGGAAACGCGCCAGCCGCTCGATGTGATTGTGCCCCCCAATCACCCACTAAGTGATCTTAACCGCCCGGTAACCCTGCATGACTTAAAGGGGTGGCCCCTGGCGTTAATGGACAATCCTTTTGGTATGCGGCAAATGGTCAATATGGTGGCCCACCAGGAGCGCATTCATCTTGAAGCACGCCTGCACACCAACTCTGTTTCGGTGTTAAAGAATTTCGTCCGCTCAGGCATCGGCGTTACGTTTATGCCCGAACTCACCGTAGCGGATGAGATTGAGCGCGGTGAGATCTTCACACTACCCATGCAGTACCCGGTGATGAACGGTACGCGGGCACAAATTGTTAGCCTGAAAGGGCAGGAACTCCCGGTCGCCTCAATCACTTGCATCGATCATTTGCACAAAGGCATGCGCTTTTTCTCCGCCGATGCACCACGACTGTTGCAATAAAAGCCACAGTTTAGGTATTGCATAGTCAACACCTCAATACATAGTCTTCTAGTAAGCACTCCTTATAAATCCAATAACGCGCCCTTAGCGCCTCATAGCTCACGACAATAAACCAGGAGACTTACGATGTTTACTCAGCACTTTTCACCCAAACGACTCATCTCGGCTTGCCTGATTGGCTCTGCCATGATGGCAGGAAACACTCTTGCAGCCACCACCATTAATCTGAGTTACAACGGTGCCCCAGATCCCGAAAAGAATGCTGTCCACGTCTTTGCAGAGAACCTTAAAACGCTGGTAGACGAAAAAACTGACGGTGAGATACAGCTTGAGCTCTACCCGAATAGCATGCTGGGTGATGAAGAGGAGCGCATGGAACAAACCATGAATACGCCCATGCTCAACGTGGCGTCATTTGCAGGCGTCTCTCCTCTCGTTGATGAGATCTTCGTCAGCGCTATTCCGTTTCTGTTCGACGACTTTGCGGCGGCGCGTAGCTTCTTCGATGAAGGAGAGTATTGGCAGGAAGTCAGCAATGCTCTGCAGGAGCGTGCCGGTATCGATATGCTGGCGGTCGTCGAAGAGGGGGGCTTCCTGGCATTCACCAACAATGAACGGCCTATCAGCCACCCGGACGACTTCGAAGGGCTGCGTTTCCGGGCCATGGATCCCAGCCAGGTAGCCCTCTATGAATCCTTCGGTGCCTCCGGTACTCCCATTCCCTGGACAGAGACCTACATGGGACTGCGTACAGGAGTGGCCGACGGCCAGATGAACCCGCCGATGTATATCATCCTGGGCAGCCTCTACGAAGTGCAGGACTACCTGACCCTAGCCAATATCCAATACTCCGATCAGTTCCTGGTGGGCAATAGCGACATGATCGCAGGTTGGGACGATGAGCTTCGCAGCACCTTTATGGAGGCCGTCTCCGAAGCTAATCACAATGCCCGTGAGCACAACGAGGAACAGGTTGAGGCACGTATCGCCTACCTGGAAGAGCAAGGTATGGAAGTGATTCGCCCTTCTGAAGAGGAGCTCACCGCTTTCCGCGACATTGGCCAGCCCGCCTATCTTGAGTGGCTCGAAGAACGTGATATCGAGCAACGCTGGATCGATATGGCCCTGGAAGATGCAGGCATGAGCGAACTGCTCGACTAACGGCTGTTAACAACAGGGGCTGGTACCTTACCGGCCCCCTAATTTCCAGTACTTAATATCCCAGTACTGAATGTTCTAGTGCTTAACGTTTCTGTGCTTCCTGGAAGGCTGCCATGTTTAATACGCTTCGATCCCGTCTACTGGCGATCAGCCGCCCGGTGTCCCTAACCCTGGCGGGCGCGCTGCTATGCCTCAATGTTGCGGCCATATTGTATGGGGTGTTTGCCCGCTACATCGCCGGTGGTGCCCCTATTTGGACAGATGAGATATCGCGATTTTTGATTATCGCCACCGTGATGCTCGCGGCTGGCACCGTCTGGTCGGAAGGGGGTCACATGCGCGTTGGTCTGTTGGAGAAGCTACTGCCACCCCCTCTCGCGCGTTTGCTGAACGTGTACCAGTGGCTACTCACCCTGCTGATTGCAGCGGGGGGTGCCTGGGTCAGCTATCGCTATGCACTCTCGGTCAGCATGTTTACCACCTCAGGGCTTGGCATTAGCCGCACGGTGCCCCTCCTCTCGCTACCCGTTGGCTTTTTATTACTGGCTTGGCATGCGCTTCTCTATGGCCCCGCGCCACTTAAAACTGTCGAGGACACCTTATGATTGTGACTATGTTGGCGGTTTTCCTCGGCCACGTTTTGCTTGGGCTTCCTCTGTTCATCGCACTGCTGACCACGGCGATAGTAGGCTTTCTGTTTGTCGACCCCTCGATGATTCCACGTATGCTGCCCCAGCAATTCTTTGGCGGTATCAATGTGTTCTCCTTGATGGCTATTCCGTTATTCATCTTCGCTGGCAACCTGATGAACGTCAGCGGCTTAACCGAGCGCCTGATGGGGTTCGCCCGCCTGATAGTGGGGCACTTGCGGGGCGGTATGGGCCACGTCAACGTGGTGTCGAGCGTTTTCTTCGCAGGCGTCAATGGCTCAGCGGTGGCGGATACCTCGGCACTGGGGTCGCTGTTAGTACCTGCCATGGAGAAGGAGGGCTACTCAAGGGCTTTTGCCGCTGGGTTGACCGCCGGTAGCTCGCTGATCGGCCCGATTATTCCACCCAGTATCTTTATGATCCTCTACGCCTCACTGACCAACACCTCAGTAGGCGATCTATTTCTGGCGGGCGTAGTACCAGGTCTGCTGCTGGGGGTTGCCTTTATGGGCATGAACGCCTGGTATGCCTGGCGCCACCGATTACCCAAAAGTGGCCAGTTGCCCTCAATCGGCCAACTTGGCATAGCCTTCGCGGCCGCTCTGCCCGCGCTTATCGCTCCCTTTATTATTGTTGCTGGCATCGTGCTGGGCTTTGTGACGCCTACAGAATCGGGCGCGTTGACAGCGCTGTATGTGGCCTTATGTGGCTTTGTCCTGGGAGGGTTACGCTTTAAAGAGTGCTGGCAAGCCATCCTTGATACGGCACGCTTAACCTCGGCGATTTTTCTCATCATGGCGGCCTCGGCGACGATTAGCTGGCTGCTCTCCTATGCGCAAGTACCTGCGCAGTTTGTATCCCTGCTATCACCCTACGTGGACAATAGCGTGGTTATTTTATTACTGCTTAGTGCAATCACCTTCATCACGGGCATGTTTATGGAGGAGGTGTCGGCATTGATGCTACTGACGCCGATCTTTGCGCCGGTGGCTATGATGGCGGGTATAGACCCCATTCATCTGGGCGTCATCATCACACTGAACATTACCATTGCATTGATCACGCCACCGCTGGGCGCCTGTGTGTTCGTGGCCGCCGCGGTTAGTCGGCTTGAGATAGTGTCGCTATTTAGAACCATTTGGCCCTTTGTGCTGACGGCGATTGCGGTGCTTATTCTATTAATCCTTTTTCCATCGCTGACGCTGTGGCTGCCTACTCAGTTTTGACAACTAGTTTTAATAACCAGCTTGGATAACACTCTGCTTGGATAACATAATGCCTTTGAGCACACTATTGAAGGCCTTGCCGCCTATACCCAGCCATTCAGCTCCCTGCTGGGAACAGCTGCGCCGCGCGCCTATTGAAGATAACGGCGAGCGCTTGGTACCGATGAGCCTCGCCCCGGCACCGGTCAGCGTGTTCCCCGCCTATGCTCGGCTGGGTATTCCGGGTGCGGTGCCGGAGTGTTTCGTTCGTGAGGGGGTTTATCGGGCGCTACTCGCTGCGGCACGTAGCTTACCCGAGGGCATCGGGTTGATCGTACTGGATGGCTGGCGGCCATGGCGGGTGCAGCAGTACTTGTTTGATACCCTGCATGAAGCCATCCACCACCACCATCCAGACCTCAGCGAAGCGGAGCTATTGGAGCGTACAAGAGAGTTCGTATCGGTACCCAGTCGCGACCCTTTAGCCCCCAGCCCGCACCTCACCGGCGGCGCCGTCGATGTCACGCTTTGTGATGCCGATGGCCTGCCACTGGATATGGGCACCCTGTTTGACGAGGCGCTTCCCGCCTCCCATAGCGACTATTTCGAAAAGCTGGAAATGCTTACCCCGCAGCAACATAAGGCGCGGGATAACCGCCGCCTGCTCTATCACACCCTGCAACAACAAGGCTTCACCAACCTGCCCAGCGAGTGGTGGCACTTCGATTATGGCGATCAATTATGGGCCTACTACGGGCCGCATGATCATGCGCACTACGGCCCGGCAGAGCTGGATACCATAGAGAACCGCTGGCGCAGGCAGTTGGGGTAATGATCTAGCCAGCGCCAGATTCAGTGTGCTCACACCGCAGGCGCTTCAAGTTCCAGAAAGCGCCGTACTCGGTCGGTTTTAGGGTTCTCAAAGAACTCGCTGGGGTGGGATTTTTCAATGATGATGCCTTTGTCGAGAAAGACCACTTGATCGGAGACTGCCCGGGCAAACTCCATTTCGTGGGTCACCAGTACCATGGTGTAGCCTTCTTTGGAGAGGTCTTTGATCACCCCAAGCACTTCCCCCACCAGCTCGGGGTCGAGGGCTGAAGTGGGCTCATCGAACAGCATCACCTTAGGCTGCATGGCGAGTGCCCGCGCAATCGCTACCCGCTGTTTCTGACCACCAGAGAGTGTGTAGGGATATTGTTCACGCTTGTCGGCCATGCCGACTTTTTCGAGCAGCGCCATGGCTCGCTCGTCAGCCTCGGCTTTGCTTAGCCCCTGAACATGAATTGGCGCCTCGGTGACATTACGCAGCACACTCAGGTGAGGCCAGAGGTTAAAGCCCTGGAACACCATGCCCAAGCGCGCGCGCATGCCTGCCAGCTCACGGCGCGACATGGGTTTTCCAGTGTCACTCACGCCGATACGATCACCGGCAATACGGATGTCGCCCCGGTCGGGTTGCTCAAGCCAGTTGATGCAGCGTAGCAGGGTAGATTTACCCGAACCCGATGAGCCCAAAATACTCACCACTTCGCCGGGCTGAACTTCCAGCGATACATCCCGCAGCACTTCGGTGCCATCGAAGCTTTTGGAAAGGTTACGAATACTAACAGCGGCGGTCTCAGGCATTTTCGAATCCTCGCTTGGCGCCAAAACGGCCAATCATTTTGATAAATAGTTCTAAACCAATACTGATCAGCCAGTAGAAGCCGATCACCACGATGAACGCTTCCATGGGAATGAAGTAGGTGCTCGACAGGCTGCTCGCCGCCGCGGTGAGTTCGCGCACGGTGATGATCACCAGAAAGGCGGTGTCTTTGAGTAGGATAATCAACTGATTACCCAATAAGCCGCGGGTTTTCAAAATCAGCTGCGGCAAGATAATACGCATAAACATCTTGGGCTGGGAAAATCCCTGGGCGATTGCTGCCTCTACCTGCCCTTGGGCAAACGTGGAACGGCAACCGCGCAGTATCTCCGCGAAGTAAGCCCCATGGTAGATCACCAGGGCGATAATCCCGGCCGTCCAGGCACTCATGCGGATGCCTGCACTAGGTAAGCCGTAATACAGCAGGTAGGCCAGGATCAAAAATGGCAGCATACGCATGCCATCGATAAAAATCCGCAGCGGAACCTTTAACCGTGGGCGGGAACCCTCCAATAAAAACACCATGGCGCTGCCCATTAAAAAAGCCAAGACAGCGGATAAACCAAATAGCTTTAAGGTGTTATAAAAACCACTTAAAAACACATCGTACGACGACCAAAGAATGTCCCAATTGCTCATAGAGGCTCCCCCTTAATGGCCAAGTTAGACGGCCAACCGGCTGGCTTTGCGCTCAGCCAGACGTTGAAGCCAGACAAGCAGGCTGATGATCAGCATGTACAGCACCGCGGCCGCTAAAATTGGCGGCAAAGGGTCATAGGTGACCGCCGAAATACGGTTGGTCACGCGGGTCAGGTCGACGACTCCGATGACCGCAATGGCCGGGCTGCCTTTAATCAGAAACGACATCTCATTCACCAAGCCCGGCAGGCTGGTAATGGTGATTTGCGGCAGCATAATACGGCGGAAATAGACCCACGGTGTCATACCGATGGCCAGGGCCGCTTCACGCTGCTCTTTGGAGAAGTTGTTAAAGGCAGAGCGCCAGATTTCAGCGTTAAAAGCAGTGGTATTGAGGGTTAACGCGATAATACCGGCCACATTGCGGTTGAGGTTAACGCCCATGGTCGGCGCGGTTAAGAAGATAAACAGCACCAGCGTCACCAGCGGCGTTGCCCGCGCCAAGCTAATGTAGACGCCTAGCAATTGATGCAAAACGGGAATTTTGGCCACCCTAAGCAATGCAATCAAAAGCCCCATTACCACACCGATGGCAATGGAGATGCCGGATATCCAAAGCGTTGTCCAGGCGCCCTGGATGAGAAGCCCCCATGCGCTACTGTCCATGCTCACCCCCTAATTCGCGATAAGAAAACCGCCGCCCAGGCTGGGCGGCAGGCGAATGTGATGGCTTACATACCGGCCATTTCGTGGAACTCTTCCACTGAGGTGATAGGGGTTGTCGGCAGGTCATCAAAGGACTCGCCAAACCACTTTTCCTGCAGCTCGGCCAGGCGGCCAGAATCACGCAGGTGGCTCATAAAGTCGGTGATATAGGCCAGCAGTTGTGGGCTGTCTTTAGGCATCGGCCAGGCAACATAGCCAGGACCGGAGACCGCTTGACCGGCTTCAAATACGTCAGGGCGTTCACTGATCAGGTCATTAACCGGCACGATGGAGTTAATCACGTAATCGACACGACCGTTGGCCAGGTCAGCGTAGATTTCTGGATAGGCCTCATACTGCATTACGTCGCCCAGCTCGCCACCACTCTCTTCCAGCATGACCTCCAACTCTGGCAGGCGCGATAGCAGTGCACTGCCCGCCTGAACACCCAGCGTCATACCACTTAAGTCTTCAATGCTGTTGATACGGTCATCACCTGCCCGCTTAATGTAAAAGTGCTGTGCCGATGCAAACGGCGGCGCGTAGTTAAACACCCGCAGGCGTTCGTCGGTCACCGACGCGCCGGTAAGTGCCATGTCGTATTGGCCCGATGAAACCGAGGCCAAAAGCCCCGTCCAAGGCAAAATATCCTGGCGGATCTCGAAGTCAGCGTACTCCTCCAGTTCAATCAATATATCTTTGATAAAGCCATCGGGGTCGCTGCCACTCATAAAGTTAAACGGCGCGTAGTTATCTTCGGTGGCCACGCTCATATAGCCACGGCTCTCTATTTCATCTAAATCCGCAGCGGAAACGGTCAGTGACGCACTTAAAGCAAGCGCGCCGATGCTTATTGCGGAGGCTAAGGCAGCTATTTTTTTCATCGTCTGATATCCCCTAGGTTTTCAAAAATACGCTTTTAAAAAATAGGTTTTAGAAAAAGCAGTCAAAACATCGCTCGCCTTTGCGTTTGCAGTGGGTCTGCAAACAGTTGGGCGATATGCAGAAGCTGACTTCACCCTAGATTTTTATCCTCTCTGCGATTAGAGCCAGTTAGCGCAAATTAAAAGGACAGTTACCGATAGCCGCTGCCGACAACAGAACTGGCACGAAAGATGCTTTTGTTTAAGGAGAGATGCTTGAGTGAATGGGCTAGACGGCCAGGGTTTTGAAGAGGAGATGTGCATGACATCGCTGTGTCTTGAGGTCGACCCTAACGCTGGCGCCTGCCTGCAAGAACAATTACGCAAAACGCTGTTAGAAGCGATTCGTATGGGCAGTTTACCCAGCGAGGATGCGCTGCCCTCCTGCCGCAAGCTTTCGCAACAGCTGGGTATTTCGCGTAATACGGTGGCGATTGTTTACGAAAAGCTGGTCGAGGATGGCTATTTAATAAGTCGCCCCCGTAGCGGCTACTATTTACACCCTGATTATAACGACCCTCAATCAACGCTTAATTCATCACTAACAGCGTTAACCGAAACCAATAACGGCACAATAAGCGCACCAAACTGGCACAAACGCATTGCTCAGCGCCCTACTAACTACCAAGGCATTCTCAAACCCGGTAATTGGTCGGAATATGCCTACCCGTTTATTTACGGCCAGTTAGATACGCGACTTTTTCCGTTAGCCCAGTGGCGAGATGTTTCTCGGCGCTTATTGAGTTCGCAACGCGATAAACCCTGGCTGCGCGATCGTATTGACCAGGACGACCCGCTCCTGATTGAGCAATTGCGCAAACGTATTTTGCCGCGCCGGGGAATTTTTGCTCGCTCAGAAGAGATTCTGATCACCATGGGAACGCAAAATGCACTCTATCTGATCGCGCAACTGCTCTGCCATCGGGGCACTCGCGTGGCGCTAGAATCTCCCGGTTACCGCGAAGCAATGAATGTGTTTGCCCAGCGCGGTGCCTGCCTGCAGTTGCAAACCGTGGATACGGAAGGCATGCGTCTTGAGGGGTCTCAGCAGTGTGACTATCTGTACGTCATGCCCAGTCATCAGGTGCCCACAGGTGTGACCATGAGCCGCGAGAGGCGCGAAGCTCTACTGGCCCAGCTACCCCATCACGACCAAATCGTGATTGAGGATGACTACGACGCCGAGATTCATGGCGACCAGTTCGCACTGCCAGCCCTCAAAGCCAGCGCGCAGAGCGCCCGAATTATCTACATGGGCAGCTTATCCAAGGCGCTCTCGCCTGGTCTGCGCATGGGTTATGTCGTGGCCGATGCCGAGGTGATCGACGAGCTGCGAGCGCTGCGCCGTATGATGTACCGTCACCCACCCGCCGCGTTACAGCACCAGCTGGCACAGTTTATTTCTCAAGGCTATTACGAGCGCTACCTCAAACTGCATGTGGAGGAGATCGACCGGCGGCGCGACACGATGCGGCTCGCTATTGATCAGGCATTGCCCGGCTGCCTCAGCCACAGCAGCAGTCGTTCCAGCGCCTTCTGGATGGAAGCGGATGCGGGCATCGACACTCAGCGGCTAGCCTGGCATGCCGCCCAGCGGGGTGTGCTCATTGAACCCGGCTTCCAGCACTTCTTCGATGCCGCCCCGCCGCGGCGCTTTTTCCGGCTAGGGTTTGGCGCCATCGAGAGGGAGCGTATCGACCCAGGCATACAGCGCCTGGGCCTCGCCTACGATAACGCCCTGAGTACTTTAACAACGGGCACTTAAAACGGGCATTTAAAAACCAATCTAGCGTGATGCCGTACAGTTTTTCAACACGCGATCCAAGATGGCTAAACCCTCCTCTACTTCAGCGGCCGTTACGATACACGGCGGAACCACATGGATGCGGTTCTCAACGGTAAAGACCAGCAGTCCGTTTTCCATTAATTGCTGCTTGAGTTGCAACACTGCCGCCCCTGGCAGTGGTGTTTTGTAAACCGGGTCGCTGACGAGCTCTAAAGCGTGAAACACTCCAACGCCCCGCCAATCTCCAATGATGGCGTATCGCTCGGCAAGCTGTTGCAACCCTGCGGCTAACGGGCCATTACCCACCGCGTCAGCGTTTTTAACCACGCCCTCTGCTTCCATCGCATCCAGGGTCGCGACTATCGCCGCCATTGCCAGCGGGTGGCCGGAATACGTCAGACCGCCGACAAAGAAGTGGTCATCGAAATAGCGTGAGATGGATTCAGAGATAATCACGCCCCCGGCAGGCACATAGCCCGAGTTCACCCCTTTGGCGAAGACGATTAAGTCCGGCGCCATGTCGTAGTGTTCAAAAGCGAACCAGCGCCCTGTGCGACCAAAGCCAGCCATCACTTCATCTAGAATCAGTACAATACCGAACTCATCGGCGAGTTTTCTAACACCCTGAAGATACGCCTTCGGAGGTAACAGTACGCCAGCCGTACCGGGAATGGTTTCCAGCAGGATGGCCGCGACCGCATTAGCACCTTCGCACTCAATTACCCGGCGCAGGTGTTGCAACGCCCGCTCACACTCCTCCTCTTCATTGCGCGCCCAAAACTCACTGCGATAAAGGTAAGGGTTGAAGAAGTGCACATGGCCGCTGGCATACTCATTGGGCACCCGCCGCCAATCACCGGTGGCAGCAATCGCTGAACCGGTGTTGCCGTGATAGGAGCGGTAGGCGGATAGTATTTTGCTTCGCCCGGTATAAAGACGCGCCATACGAATGGCATTTTCATTGGCATCCGCGCCCGCATTGGTGAAAAACACCTTACTAAACCCAGCGGGCGCTTTGGCGATAATGCGCTTGGCCGCTTCGCCCCTAGCCAAGTTGGCATGGGCGGGGGCAATGGTACATAGGCTCGCGGCCTGGGCTTGAATCGCGCTCACCACTTTGGGGTGCTGATGGCCGATATTGGTATTGACTAACTGGCTACTAAAATCCAGATACGAGCGCCCCACATAGTCCCATACGCGACACCCTTCAGCCCCTGCAATCACCATGGGGTCTAAACTGCCTTGCTGTGCCCAGGAGTGGAACACATACTGGCGATCTAAGGTGTGTACATAAGTATTATCCACACCGCTTTCGGGTGGATGTGAAGCGGCAATATTGGTATTCATAGCAAGCACCTTAAGTAATCCGTTAAGAAATAGCGTGCTTGCCAGCCTAGTGAGTCAACCGTTTAGGCTGTAGGGCCAGTCGTTACATACCAGAGGGACAGACGAGTGATGTCACAGTAACGGGCACGAACTGGCTCTAAAGGCTTGAACCAGCGTTGCTTACAGTGATGTCAGAACTCGCCCCATCGCCTTTTAATCATTTAAATAACGTGGAGAGATTGCAATGCCTAGCGTACTTATTACCGGAGCGACGTCAGGGTTTGGTAAAGCGGCTGCCCAGCGCTTTGCCAAAGCGGGCTGGTCATTGATTTTAACCGGGCGACGCGTAGAGCGCCTCAAAGCACTTGAAGAGGAGCTTTCCAAGCAGGTTCCCGTGCTAACGCTGGCGCTGGATGTCCGCGATAGTGACGCGGTGACTGACGCCATTAGCAACTTACCGGAAACGTTTCTGCCGCTGACGTGTTTAATCAATAATGCGGGGTTAGCCCTGGCACCGGAACCGGCGCAAAAGGTGGCGCTGGAGGATTGGCACACCATGATCGACACCAATATCACGGGGTTGGTCAATGTGACACACGCGGCGCTGCCGCTGCTGCTGAAAACCGGTAAAGGCGCGAGTATTCTCAATCTCGGTTCCGTAGCGGGACAGTGGCCCTATCCAGGCGGGCATGTGTATGGCGCGTCGAAAGCCTTTGTTCAGCAGTTCAGCTACAACCTACGCTGCGATCTGTTAGGTACTGGCGTGCGAGTCACTGACCTGGCGCCCGGCATGGCAGAAACCGAGTTCACGCTGGTCAGAACTAAAGGCGACCAGGCCGCTTCGGATGCACTTTACCGGGGTACGACGCCACTTCAAGCAGAAGATATCGCCGAGCAGCTTTACTACTTGGCCACGCTGCCCGCCCATATCAACATCAATCGCTTGGAAATTATGACCGTTCGTCAGGCATGGTCAGCGTTTGCGGTTGATCGCGACCCGGCTTAAGCCTGCTGCGCCGATTTTAATAGGCCACCCGTTGAAACGCGATACCGCCCTTGCTCTTTGACTAGATAAAGGGCGTTATCCACTCGCTTCATTACGCTTTTGACCGATTGTTGATACATTCTATTTTACTCATCCTTGTAAAATAGTCGTGCGGTCATGAGGCTCAACGTCAGCCGATCTCGATACCCACAGCCGATAAAGCGCAGGGGTAAAGAAAAACGACACTAGCGTCGCTAAGAGCAGTCCAAAACCAACGGTTTGCGCGAATGGTGGCCATAGCCCACCGGTAGCCAACATCAGCGGAATTAAGCCTGCAAAGGTAGTGACCGTGGTCGAAACAATATGCCGACTGGTGGGGCCACTGATCACCGCCAGCATGGCATCGATATCGCCTCGGCGGGCGGCTTCATCGTCATCAAAGGCAGCAATAATGATAATAGTGGCATTAATCGCTACCCCTACCAGCCCCATAATGCCGACGATAATCACAAAGCCAAACGCATGCCCGCTTAGTAGCAGCGCCACAATGCCCATGCCCATCGCCTGGGCGCCGGCAATAAACACGATGGCGGCCCGCCGAAAGGAGTTAAATGCCAATACCACGGTGGCCACCATGGCTATGACCAGCAGCACCACCGAGGCAAGCAACTTGCCCACGGCATCATCTCGCTCGGCGGCTTCACCACCGGTTTCGATTCGGTAACCAGGGGGCAATTGAAACGCCCCCGACGCCAACGCTGCCTGAAGCTTGGCATCCAACTGAGCCATGGAGACCGCCGGAAGAGCGTCGGCCACCAGGTACCCTTGTACCAACTGCATCCGTTCAGCGTTACGGCGGGTAATCACGCTCCAGGCAGGCGTGAGTGACACCTCTGCCACCGCCGCCAGTGGCAGTCCCTCAGCTACTTGATCGCTGACCAGGCGCAGCGCCGCCAGCTGTTCGGCGTTAGTGCGCCACTCATCGGCGTAGCGCACCCGCACCGGTAGTTGCTGGGTGTCCTCCAGCAACATGCCTGCCGATTGCCCCGAGAGCGCGGCCCCTACTTGTTCCGCTAGCCGCTGCGGCGCTAGCCCCGCATCACTCAGTGCGGTGTGGTCGATATCCAGGGTTAACCTGGGCAAATCACGCTGCATGCCAGCGCGCACATGGGTCACCTGAGGCAGTTGATGCATTAAGCCCGCTAGCTCAAGTCCCAGCGATGACAGCACTGATAGATCATCACCATAGACACGTAGCTCAATCGGGGCTTTAAACGGCGGCCCCTGCTCATACTTGCGCACTACGCTTTGGGCCTGGGGGAAATGCCGATCAAGCGCCTGCTGTAAGGCGGGCACCCGTTCATTAGTGATTTGTAAAGACGCTGTGTCCACGATTAGGTGCAAAAATGCCGGGTTGTGATCCTCATTGGTAAGCACGTTGTAGTACATCATTGGTGCGCTTTCACCGACAAACGCCGAGACGCGGGTGATGCCCGGCAGCTCACGAATCATGGCATCGACTTCATGGGCCAGTGCTTCGGTGTTGGCCATACTGCTGGCGGGGGGCAGGCGCACCTCGATGTGAAACTGGTCGCGGTCTGCGGGAGGAAAAAACGCCACGTCCAGCGTGGGCATCAACGCCATGCCACCCACGGGCACACACAGGGTGATGATCATGGCGGCCCAGGGGTGACGCAGCGCGCTGCGTACCGTACGGCGGAAGCCGCGCTTGAGCATCCCACTGACGCCGTTATTTCGAGGCGTTGGAGGTTTATCAGCGACCCTGGCTAACAGCATGGGTGACAGCGCAGGCACCAGCAGCAGCGAAACCAGATAAGAACTTACCAGTGCGACCATCACCGCCATGGCCAGGGGCCCCACGAACTCCCCCGCAGGGCCTGGCATCAACACAATCGGCATAAACGCCAATATGGTGGTTAAGGTGCTGGCCAGCAGCGGCACCGCTAAGTGGCGTAATGTGTCCCGGGTAGCGGCAAGCGCTGAATCACCTTTCAAAAAGCGCTCGCGCAGGGCGTTGGTCATCACAATGGCATTGTCGACCATCAGCCCCAGCGCCACGATAATACCGGTAATGCTCATCTGGTGAATATCGATACCCAGCGGCTTGAAGAACGCCAGGGTGAGCAGAGCCGTGGCGGGGATCGCCAACCCCACCGTCACCGCCGAGCGCCAGCCCATGGTGATGAACAGGATCGCTACCACCAGCGCTAACCCCATCAGCAGACTGCCAGCCACGTCACTTAAACGCTGGTTGGTGTAACTGGCCTGTTCGAAAACCTCTTCAACCGCGATACCGACAGGCAGCTCATCGGCGAACACCGCCAACTGCTCTTGTGCTTTTTCCACCCAGCTATCAATTCGCTGGCCGGGCGCCATGCGTGCGCCGACATACACCGCTCGTTCGCCGTTAAGCAGTGCCACTGCGGCGGGCGGGTCTTGCACGCCCCGGCGTAGCTCAGCCAACTCGCCAAGTCTTACGGTGTGCCCCTGCCGAGTCGTCACTTCTATCTCGCGTAGCCTATCGAGCGCATCAAACTCACCGCTTAGCCCCACTGTCAGCCGGTGGCCGTCGGTGACCACTTCACCAGCGGTACGTCGTCCATCGCTTGCCTCAATAGTGGCCGCTAATTGCCCGACGGAGAGCCCCAAGGCGTTCAGTTCAAGCGGGTTAACCCTCACCTCAACCTGCTCCCCCGCCACGCCAAAGCGGTGGGTATACTCTGTGCCAGGGACGTTTCTAAACGCTGCTTCCAAACGCTCGGCGTAGCGCTCCATCAGTTGGGGATTGGGCGGGGTATCCAGTGTCCAGCGCAATGCGGCCACGATGCTAAATGCGTAGCCCCGATCATCCAGCAGTTCCGGCGTTTGCACGCCGTCAGGCAGGGTAGGGGCGACATCGGCCAGCTTGTCGCGCACGCGGCTCCACACCGGCGTTACATTGGTCACGGCATCCTCAAGCTCAAGGCTAATCACCGCAATGCCCTGGCGTGAGGTGGATTCCAGCACGTTAATCTCAGCGATGGTGCGTAGCTCATCCTCAATGGGACGCGCCACTAAAGCTTCGACCTGCTCGGGGGTGGCGCCAGGAAAAGGCGCAAGCACGGTGGCCATGCGCGCCACCAAATGGGGGTCTTCCGCGCGTGGCAGCGTTTGAATGGCCGACAGCCCGGCGACAACGAGAAGGCCCAGGGCTAGCGCTAACAGTCGACGGTTAAATAACCACTCAAGGCGCTTCATAGGCCACTTCCTCGCTTAGCGTGACCTGCTGACCTGGCGTTACACGGTGGGTGCCACCGGTAATCAGCCGCATGCCCGACGCCAGCGTGCCGCGTACAAAGGCCTGGTCTCCTTCGCTATGCAATAGCTCCACGCTGGCCTGGGCCACACGGTAGTGATCGTTCTCTAACGGCTCGGCCACCAATACGTTCCACAGGCCACGGTCGGCGGCTTGCAGGGAATCCAACGGCACCCAGTATCCGTTTGCGGGCTCTGTGATCTTGTAGCGCAGCTCTGCCAGATCGCCGGGCACGGCATGGTCTGGGGTTTCCAGCGACACCACCAGCGTCTGGGTGCGACTGTCGCTATCAACCTGGGGGAGCCGAGCACGTACCTTACCGCTGACTTCCTCACCATTCACCATCAGCTCAACGGCTTCACCTGGCGTAAACGTCGCGGCCAGCGCTGCGGGTAGGCCAAGATGCGCTTCTAACTGCTCGACATCGATAAGATCGAAAGCGGTAGTGCCGCTACTCACCAAGCTGCCGACACTGACATGGCGCTCGATCACTCGTCCGCCGAAGGGCGCTTTTAACGTGCTGTCATCCAAATCGGCGGTAAGGCTATCGCGCTCGGCTGCCAGCGCCGCCAGGCGAGCCTGGAGGGTCAGTCGATCTGTCCGGGCCTGATCCAGCGCCGTGCGGCTGGCAAAGTTATTCTGGTTTAGCTGCGCTTCACGCTCCTCCTGGCGCTGAGCCAGGGCGAGGCTGGCACGGGCTTCTTCACTGCGTGCAGCTACCTCTGCTAAGCGGCTTTCCAATCGACGGGTATCCAGCGTGGCAAGCACATCCCCCTGTTCAACAGCATCGCCTCTGTCTGCTGACACAGCACTGACCCGCCCCGCGGGTTCGAACGCCAGCGATACCGACTGGCGCGCCACCACACGTCCGGTTAAGCGCACATCGCGTTGCAGTTGCTCGGCTTGCTCCAGGGCCTTGGTCGACACCTGTAACAGGGCGTTATCAGCGCCTTGCTGGCGGGTCTGTTGAGCACTGCTGTGCTGACTGGAGAGAGAAAACACCGTCGCCAGTGTGCCACCTACCATCAACAGCGCCGCCAGCGTGCCGCGAAACCGGTGGTTCCAGGAAGTTTTTAGAGGAGTGCCCATGTTCGCCTCGAAATGGTTTATTCTTGAACGATACCGTTCACTATAATATTTGTACGCTCACGTTCAATATTTATTTACTCAATAGCCCGGATTGCACCGAATGACAGAGCCCCAACATACATCGCCTGAACCAAAGCGCCGCGCTGGACGACCCAAGGATATGGCTAAACGGGATGCCATGATGGATGCGGCGACGTGTCTGTTTTTTCGCCACGGTTTAGAGGGGGTAACGATGGAAGCCGTTGCCCGGGAAGCGGGGGTTTCCAAAGTCACAGTCTACGGCCACTTTGTGACCAAAGAGGCACTGTTTGGCAGTGTGATACGTCGCGAAACCGAAATCATCCGCAGGGGATTAGATAAACTGCCCGACACCCACGAGGGGGTTCGCCAATCATTGATCGAAGTCGGCATGAGCTTAGTGCACTTTTTGTTGGAACCCCATGTCTTGGCGGTTGAGCGGGTGATGAACACTCAGGGAGAGCAGCACCCTGAGCTGCTACAGGCTTTTTTTGAGGCAGGCCCTTGGGCCACTAAGCAGTGGCTGCAGGAGAAATTGGAGGGACTAGCCCAAACCGGGCATTTAACGCTTGGCACACCCACGCTTGCCGCCAGCCACCTGTGCAGTATGTGGCAAGGCATGTTGGTCACAGAAGTCCGCATGGGCGTTCGCCACCTCCCCAGCGATGAAGAGCTGCATCATCAGGTCAGTAGCGCCGTGGATGTGTTTTTGGCGGCGTATGGGACGCCCTGTAGAGATAATAACGGTTGAGTCACCCTCTACCTTAACGCTGCTCAAGCACACCGATTAGTGCGGGTATTGGCAGGCTTTGATCCTCTACCGATTTATACAGGTTGCGGACGGCTTCAGCGATACCTCCCTCCACGGCAAGGTCTTCGGTCATCGTGTGGTAATAACCAAGATCCTTGCTGGCATTGGCAACGCTAAACTTAAAGCCTGAAGGGTCATTATCAGCGATATAGGGGCGCAGCCGCTCGAGTACTACCCCACCGCCACCACCTGCGCCAAGCACTTCAAGCAAGGCGGTATCGCTGATGCCTGCTTTACGTGAAGCGACAGTGGCCTCCGCCAATACCGCAGAAAACCCAAGCGAAACAAAATTATGCAGCAGTTTAAGGGTATGCCCCGCGCCCACATCGCCCGCATGGGCAATATTTTCGGCAAAGCCCTGCAGCAGAGGCAGCGTTTCATCGAACAGTGCCTTCGGCGCACCGACAATCAAGTTGAGCCGCCCTTCAGCCGCTTCTTTGGGGGTGCGCGTCATGGCGGCATCCATAAAGCGCCCGCCAGCCTCTGTGACTCTGGCAGCGACCTTTTCTGTTGAACTGGGCAGCGCAGTGGAGCAATCCACCACGACACAACCGGGCTTTAACCCCGCTAATACGCCGTCGGGTTCAAACAACACGGCTTCTACTTGAGGCGAGCCGGTGACGCATAAAATCACCACCTCAGCACTCTGGGCCACCTCTCGTCCTGTATTCAACGCGATGGCACCGGCTGCCAATAGCTCATCTACTGGCTGGTTACCGGAGTGGTTCAGAAAACTGACCTGATGGCCTGCGCGTAGCAGGCTACTCGCAATCCCATGGCCCATCAGGCCCACGCCGACGATGCCTACTTGGCTGACTGATGTCATTGTTATCACCTTAAAGCTGGTTCGTCCGTTAATGTTTAATCGCGATAGTTTTAATCTGAGTGTAGCTTCGCAGGCCCTCAAAGCCTTTTTCCCGACCGTGCCCGGAACGGCCAACACCACCAAATGGTAGCTCTACACCACCGGCGGCCCCGTAGTTGTTGATGAATACCTGGCCGCTACGAATCCCTTTGGCCAAACGGAGCTGACGGCCACCATCGCGCGTCCAAATACCGGCACAGAGTCCAAAATCGGTGGCATTAGCCAGCGCCAGAGCTTCCGCTTCGTCCTCAAACACCTGCACCACCAGCACTGGGCCAAACAGCTCTTCTTGAAGCACTTCATGCCCTTCGGGAATATCGGTGAGTAGTTGAGGCACTACGAAGTGGCCGCCGCTTGGCGCGCTTGCCGCTAACTGACCTTTTGCTGCCACGCGAATACCGTCGGCTTCGGCGGCCGCCAAGCGCGCTTCCAGCTTGGCTTTTTGACGCGCATTGATCAGTGGGCCGCAGTCAGCGTCCGCTTCGCCGGCATCACAGCGCAAAGCAGAGAAGCGCTCACAGAGATTAGCAACCACGCTCTCAGCGATCTCCCGCTGCACCAGCAAACGGCTGCCTGCGGAGCAGGTCTGCCCGGCATTCTGAATAATGCCGCGCACCACCGCAGGAAGCGCGGCATCAAGATCCGCATCAGCAAACACTAATTGGGGAGACTTACCGCCAAGTTCCAGGGTGACGGGTACATGGTGCTGCGCGGCCGCCTGGGCGACATGGGTGCCGGTCTCTGGCGAGCCGGTAAAGGAGAGATGATCAATGTTTGGGTGGGCAGCAAGGGCAGCGCCCGCTTCAGCACCAAGCCCTGGCACCACGTTGAGTGCACCCGCCGGAAGGCCATGATCCACTGCCAGTTGCGCTAAACGCAGTACGCTTAAACAGGCATCCTCCGCGGGCTTGAGCACAACGGTATTACCCGCGGCCAGCGCCGCCGCTACGCAGCGCCCGAAGATCTGCGATGGGTAGTTCCAGGGAATAATTTGCGCACACACGCCGTAGGGCTCACGCAGGGTCATGACCGCGAAGTCGGTCTCAAAGGGGATGGTTTCACCGTGAAGCTTGTCCGCCGCACCGCCATAGAAGCGAAAGTAGCGTGCGCAGGCACCAATATCGCCCCTGGCTTGAGTCATAGGCTTCCCGGTATCAGCACACTCAAGCTGTGCCAGTTGCTCGTGATGCGCCTCGATAATGTTTGCAAAGCGTAGCAACCATTCGCTGCGCTGCCGGGCAGACCAACTCGCCCACTCGCCCAATTGGCCGGAAAACGCCTGGTGTGCCGACTTAACGGCTGCCTTTACGTCACCCTCCTGGCTACGTGCTATACGTGCCAAAGGCTCACACGAAGCTGGTGCTTCTACTTGTAAGGTAGTGGCCGTATCAACCCACTCACCACCAATCAGCGCCTGCTGAGGCGGTAACACTAATGCATCTTGCATATCGCACTCCTTTAATTGTCATTGTTCGGGTAATGCTAAAAAGCGACAGGATTCAGTAAAAAATTAACCGTAAAAAGCAGTCACCAGCCCCATGGAAATCCACGGCATATAGGTAATCGCCATTAGGCAGGCCAATACCACCAGCACAAAGCGCACCAGCCATGGCAGCATTTGATCGATCGAGATTTTGGCAACCGCACAGGCAGCAAAGAGGTTTACGCCGAGCGGCGGCGTAATCATGCCAAGCGCCAGATTAACCACCATCACCAGCCCAAAATGGACGGGGTGGATGCCAAACTGCATTGCAATCGGGGTCAATATCGGTGCCAACACCAGAATAGCGGCGGAAGTTTCGATAAACATGCCGACAACCAACAGCAATGCATTGACCACCAGCAAAAACATCAGAGGATCATTGATGGTGCTGGTGACCAGAGTGGCAATTTGCGCGGGCAGCCCCGTTCGGCTTAGCAGAAAGCTGAAGAGCGAGGCGGCGGCAATAATCAGCATGACAGCAGCTGTTGAGACAACGCTCTGGCGCATAATCGGCCACAGGTCATCGACCTTCAGTTCACGGTAGTAGAAACCGCCCACGATCAGGGCAAAAAATACCGCCACGGCGGAGGCTTCAGTCGGGGTAAATATCCCGCCATAGATACCGCCAATCACGACCACCGGCATCAGCATAGCCACCCAGGCACGCTTTACCGAGATCATAAAGCCGGTGCTGTCTTTATAGTCGTCCTTGCCGTAACCGCGCACCTTGCAGAACAGGTAGAGAAAGAGTATCAGCGCGCTGCCAATCAATATGCCGGGGCCAATGCCGGCGAGGAACAGCTGCCCAATGGACGTATCGGTGCTCACGCCATAAAGAATGAGAGGAATCGACGGGGGTATAAGCACGCCCAGCTCAGCGGATGACGCCTGAATGGAGGCAGCCAAGGGCTTAGGGTAGCCATGTTTTACCATCGCCGGAATCAGGATGGCGCCAATCGCGAAGGTGGTGGCCACACTGGAGCCTGACACCGCCGCAAACATCATGCAGGTCAGTACGCAGGACATGGCCAAGCCACCCTGCACCTTCCCCACGATAGATTTGGCTAAGTCCACCAAGCGCTGGGAGATGCCCCCTGCGGCCATCAAATTCCCGGCAAGAATAAAAAATGGGATCGCCATGAGCGGGAATTTATCAATACCGATAAACATCTGCTGCGGCACCAGCAACAGTGGCAAGCGAGTAAAGAATTCGATGCCGATAATTGACGCCAGGATAATCGAAATCGCGATCGGCACGCCGAAGGTGAATAGAATGATCAGCGACAGGCCAATAACCATATTCATGACTGCGCCCCTCCTTTAGGGAGATGGCCATCTTCAACCAACGCCTTCTCAGGAGTAATTTCGCTATTCTCCGGCCCTACCTTTTCACGTCCACTGAGCTGCGCTAAAAGCCGAGCCGCAACAGCCACAATGGCAAAACTTGAACCCGTGGGAATCGCCGCATAGGCCCACGACATCGAAATATTCATTCCCGACATGGTTTGATTGCTCACCCGCATCGTCATTTGGATGCCGTAATGGATCAGCACCCCAAGCACCAGCAGGCAGCACACCACAATGAGCACCTCTAAAAGAGTGAGAAAACGCGCAGGTACCACTTTATAAACGACCTCCACCGCCATCATGTAACCGCCCCGAAAGGTGGCGGCAGCGGCCATAAATACGCACCAGATCATGGCAGCGCGGGAGGCGACTTCCGTCCAGGTAGAAGGGGCGTTAAACACAAAGCGGGTGAGCACCTGATAAAAGCTGAGGGTTACCGATATCGCCAGCATGACCACTGCAATCAGCATTGCAAGCCGGGTTAACTGATGCTCAAAACGAAGAAATACCGCTAGCATAAGAGATCACCATGCCAAAGCGGCCTCCGGCTACGCCGAAGGCCGGGGAGGAAGAAGCGCTCAGCAACTGCTGGCTTTGTCCTGAATGCGCTCCAGCATTTCGGTGCCGTACTCAGAAGTAAATATCTCATAGGCGGGCTGAACCGCTTCCTGGAAAGGAGCAACATCAATGTCGGTCTTTACCGTCATACCATTCTCTTCCAGCAGCGCCACGCCTTCACGCTCTAGCCGCGAGACCTCTTCACGGGTTGCTTCAGCAGATGCGACAGCGGCTTCCCTAAACCAGCCACGCTCTTCGTCACTTAAGCCATCTAGCAGAATCGGCGACCCCAGCACGATGGCCGGCGAATAGACGTGCCCGGTTAGCGATAGGTAGTCCTGCACTTCCCAGAAGTTGGTGGCGACGATGACCGTAATCGGGTTCTCCTGACCATCGACGGTACCCTGCTGAAGTGCCGTGAACAGTTCCGGGAAGGCCATCGGTGTTGGCCGAGCACCCATCTGGCGGAAAGCCTCCTGATGCACCTCGTTCTCCATGGTGCGAACGCGCAGGCCCTCGGCATCTGCTGGTGTAGCGATTTCTCGCTGGCTATTGGTCAGGTGACGGAAGCCATTTTCTGTCCAAGCCAGGCCGACCAAATCGTGATCAGCCATTTTTTCCAGTAGCTCGTCGCCAAGCTCACTATCCAGCACGCAGCGCGCCTGGTCGTAGTTTTCGAACAGGAACGGCAGGTCGAGCACATAGGTTTCGGGAACGAAGTTACCTAGCGGGCCGGTGGAGGTAATCACCACATCGACGGTGCCAATTTGCAAACCTTCGATCATCTCCCGCTCGCCGCCCAGCGACCCTGAGGTGTGCTCGGTTACCGTGAACTCGCCATCAGACAAACGCTCCAGCGCCTCTTTAAAGGCATCTGCACCCACTGAGTAGTGGGAGCTGTCAGAAAGGGTGTGCCCCAGGTTCACTTCCGTAGCCGCATGGGCTTGTAGTGCAATACCGACGGTTGCAATACCGCTAATCGCCGCCACCAGGGCATGGCGTGTAATTGTGGGTGTCTTTGTAGAGTGTTGCTTAGTCATTGAAGTGCCCTCTTTATGTTGTTGTGAGGGTGGAGTGCGGAGCGACACACGCTATTGGTAGCGTCGCCCCAGGCTTTTGCCTACCTCGGGTGGCAGGCCGGAACTCACGACGGTTCAGTAACGAACGCATCAATAATCTGTTTAAAGTTGTCGTCGCCCACAAAACCAAGCTGCTTGGCTTTCGCGGTGTCAAAACGCGCAGGCCAGCTCGCCACAATGGCTTCAATGCGCGGGTCAGGCTCATGGCGTACCAGCGAAAGCGCTTTCTCGCCGGCCACATCGCGCAATGCTGCCAGCATATCGGCCACCGTGACGGTAATGCCGGGTAGCATAAAGGCACGAAAAGGGGCCAGGGCTTCGCTCGGTACTTCCGCACCATGGATCAGCGCCGCCACCACTCTGCCCGGTGACATCACAAACATCGGCAGCTCGGTAGGCACCGGGCAAACCGCCTTTTCGCCTTTGAGCGTCTCGCGTAGGATGCTGGAAGCGAAGCTGGAGGCCGCAGCATTAGGGCGGCCGGGGCGAATCACGATCGTCGGCAGGCGCAGCACTAGCCCATCAATGAGCCCACGGCGGCTGTAATCGTTGATGAGCAGCTCGCACATGGCTTTTTGTGCACCGTAGGAGTTTTGCGGATGGAGTGCCGTCATATCATCCAGTACCTCCGGCAACTCACCGCCATAAGCCGCCACGGAGCTGGCCATAATCAAGCGAGTATCGGATAGCTCCTGCTCCTGGCAGCCTTCCAGCAGCGCCCGCGTGGCATCGAAATTAACCCGCATGCCAAGTTCCAAATCGGCTTCTGCGGCGGAGCTTACCACCGCCGCCAGGTGGTAGATCACATCGGGTCGCTGCTCTAACACGCTATCCAGCGCGCCAGGTTGGGTAATATCCAGCGCCACTGATGTCACCGCAACGCTCCCCGCTGCGGGCTGCGGCGCTTCCACTTGGTCAAGGAGCGTTAACCGGGTAATCGGTTGCTGGCGAAGCTCACCACGCTCAAGCAGTTGCTTGACTAAACGCTGGCCGAGAAACCCGGCAGCACCGGTAATGGCAATATGCATCGTGAGGATCCTGTTGTGGTGTTGTTATTGTTCATTCAGTTGGGGCAGATTAGTGAGTGCCGATCAGTGGGTGGTTAGGCCCCACGCCTCGCCCCACCCCAGCCCCGTGCGAGTGTCGGCCTTAGGCCGATACTCGCAGCCGATCCAGCCGCTATAGCCCAGCGCGCTTAAGCGCTCGAAGATGGCCGGGTAATGCACCTCCCCCACATCCGGCTCGTGGCGCCCAGGTACGCCTGCGACTTGAATATGCCCGATGGCGCTGAACTGGCGTTCAAGGTGGCGAATCAGGTCGCCGTCCATAATTTGGCAGTGGTAGAGATCAAACTGTTGCTTTAGATTTTCTGCCCCTACTTCTTCCAATACCGCCATGGCCTGGGCCTGGCGAGCGAGAAAAAAGCCGGGCATATCGCGCGTATTAATCGGCTCGATCAGTATCTCTCGACCAACCTTGGCCGCTTCACTCGCAGCAAAGCGCAGATTGCGGATATAGGTGGCGTGGTGTTCAGCCTGGGTCGCGGCATCGGCATCTTCCGGGAGCAGCCCCGCCATGGCATGCACCCGAGGGCAGTTGAGCGCCTCGGCGTAACGTAGCCCTTCAATCACCGAGTCACGAAACTCCCCTTCTCGACCCGGCAGGCTCGCCAAGCCCCGCTCACCTGCATCCCAATCGCCTGGCGGCAGATTAAACAGCACTTGCTCCAGTTGGTGCTTGTTCAGCGCATCGCTTAACTCATCGGCGGCATAGGCGTACGGGAACAGGTACTCAACGCCTTTAAAGCCCGCCTTCGCAGCAGCGGCAAAGCGATCCATAAAGGCGTGCTCGTTAAACAGCATGCTGAGGTTGGCGGCTAATCGAATCATCGTGGTGCTCTTGTTGTTAAGTACGTCGTTAATCCCGTGGAAAGCGCGCTTCCAGCTCCGCCACCTGTTCCGGCGTTAGCCCTCGCGGGTTTTCACCCCGTAGTAGTAGGTAGAGCTTGGCGGTTTCTTCCAATTCTTCGGTGGCGTAGATCGCTGCCTCGAGGTTTTTACCCGCCACCACCGGGCCGTGGTTGGCCAGCAATACCGCGCTGTGTTTGCCCGCTAACCCCCGCACTGCATCGCCCAGTTTGGGGTCGCCAGGAATGTGATACGGCACCAGCGGCAGTTTCCCCACCCGCATCACGTAGTAGGCAGTGAGTGGTGGTATGCAGTCGCAGGGATCTACTCCCGGCAGGCAAGAGACCGCCACCGAGTGAGTGGAGTGCAGGTGCACAATCGCGCCGGACTGCGGGCGCTCCTCGTACATCGCCATATGCAAAAACTGCTCCTTGGTAGGCTTATCGCCACTCAGCAGTTGGCCGCTGTTATCCAGATGGGAGATCCGCGCAGGATCCAGCCGCCCCAAGCAGGCGTTGGTGGGTGTCATCAGCCAGCCGCCATCGTCTAGCCGTACGCTGATATTGCCGCTGGAGCCCATGGTCAGGCCGCGGTCAAACAGCGACTTGCCCAGGGTGCTGATCTGCTCCCGCAAACTGTTTTGGGGATGGCGATGCAAGTGGATGCTCATACCAGCACCTCAAACGCCCGGGTAAAGAAGTCGACGCCACCAAAGTTGCCGGACTTCAGCGCCAACGACAGCGGCGCTTCGCGACCCGCCATTGGGGCTTGCGTCCAGGGCACGCCGGGGTCGATCTGCTCACCAATGCGCAGGGTGGTAATACCCAGCGCCGAGACCACCGCGCCGGAGGTTTCGCCCCCGGCGACCAGCAACCGGCCCACGCCTTCGTTAACCAGCGTCACTGCCAGTTGGCTCAATGCTTTTTCCACTAACGCCCCCGCATGCGCAACTCCAAGGGCTTGCTGGGCGGCGTTAACCTTTTCAGTATCAGCCGAGGCATAGAGCAGTACCGGCGCCTCTTGAGATAAGCGCTTGCGGGCAAAGGCCAGCGCCTGCTCCTGCTGTTGTCCTTCTTCGGCCAACGCCAAGGGATCCAGGGCGAAGCCACCATCAGGGTACTTGGCCAGAAAATCCGCTACTTGTGCCAGCGTGGCCCGGGAGCAACTACCGGAGAGCACCAGCGCTCCGCCCGAGGCAGGCGATAAACGCCCCGGCTCATTGATCGTGTCTAGCCAACCCTGGGCGCGGTACTGGGCGGGCAACGCCTGCCCTAGCCCTGAACCGCCGGTAACCAAGGGCAGTAAAACCGTCGCTTCGGCAAGTACGTCCAGATCCTGCTCATCCAGGGAATCACAGATCACATGGCGAACGCCTTGTGCTTCCAGCGCAGATAAATGAGCACGGGTTGCCGTTGATCCTTGGTCAAGCACCGCCCGGTTGGCTAAGCCCACAGGATGCGGCGTTTGGCGGGAGAGCACTCGCACGAGATCTGCGTCCTGCATGGGGTTCAGTGGGTGGTGCTGCATACCGCTGTCGTTGAGTAAGCGATCACCCACGAACAAATGGCCCTGATAGACCGTACGGCCGTTAATCGGGAAGGCGGGCACCATCACCGTCTGGTACGCGTCCAGGGCTTCCAGCAGCGCATCCGCCACCGGGCCGATATTGCCCTGTTCAGTGGAGTCAAAGGTGGAGCAGTACTTGAAGAACAGCTGCCGGGCGCCCTGCTGGCGAAGCCACTCAAGGGCAGCCAGTGAGTCCGCCACGGCTTCGTCTACTGGGCAGGAACGCGATTTCAGCGCCACGACCACTGCATCGATATCAGTGAGGTCAACCTCTTGCTGGGGCACGCCAATCACCTGCAGGCAGCGCATACCGCCGCGCACCAGGTTATTGGCAAGGTCGGTCGCCCCAGTGAAATCATCGGCAATGGCGCCCAGTACGATGCTCGCTCCCATCCCCATTTTATTCGGCTCCCTGGGCGTCGTTGGCAGCTTCTGGCAACGCGATGCCCGATAACCGCTGGTAGACTTTAATCACTGCCGAGTCATCTTCGCGACCAAAACCTGCACCGCTGGCAGCGGTAAACTGCTGCAGAGCGCTGGACGCTACCGGTGTTGCCAATGCCAGCTCGCGGCCGGTTTGATGCACAATGTTGAGATCTTTGACGAAGATATCCACCGCCGAAAGCGGCGTGTAGTCACCACTCAGGATATGCGGCACGCGGTTTTCGAACATCCAGGAGTTGCCCGCCGAGTGGGTAATGACGTCATATATCACCTCTGGGTCGAGCCCCATGCGAATGCCCAGCGCCATGGCCTCAGCAGCGGTGGCGATATGCACACCTGCCAGCAGTTGATTGACCAGTTTCATACTTGAGCCAACGCCAGGCGCATCGCCAAGGCGATAAACCTTGGCAGCCATGGCGTTTAGCACCGCTTCGGCGTAGGTAAATGCCTCCGTTGCCCCGGATGCCATTACCGATAGTTCACCACTTTTGGCTTTAGCAGCACCGCCGCTAATCGGCGCATCCAGCAGCAGCAAGCCCTCTGCCGCCACACGCTCACCAAGCTGTTTGGCCTGACTGGGCGCCACCGTGGCGCACTGTATGATCAGACTGTCTCGAGCCAAGTGGCTTACCACACCCTGCTCACCGAACAGCACTTGCTCAACCTGCGCCCCGTTAACGACAACCACCAACACGATATGGCAGTGAGCAAGCTCGGCAGGAGTGGCTACGCTTTGCCCCCCTGCTGCCACGAAGGCATCGCGTGCCCCAGCGGAAATATCACACCCGGTCACATTAAAGCCCTGCTTGAGCATAGCGGTGGCCGTACCCATGCCCATGGCGCCCAGGCCAATAAGACCTACTTGAAGTGATTGCTTATCGTGTTGGCTCACCTAACGGCACCTCTTTGTTGTTGAGACGGTGGTTGAGACTGTTACTGAGAACGTTGTTGTGTTTGTTGCTATCGTCGCGGTGCAATTAGAAGCTAAATGGTAGCGCTGTCATGATAGCGCTACCATTCGTTTTAGATTATTGTTGGCGTTACGACAAGCTGAAAATCAGGGACGTGCGACCAATGTCTAAAGACTCGCCCAACGCTGCCTCTCCCAGCCCTGCTAGGCAGCGCCGAAGCTCCGACCAAGTCACGCTCAGCCAAGTGGCGCAAGCGGCAGGGGTATCACCGATTACCGCATCTCGAGCACTGAACAACCCTGATAAGGTCAGCGATAGTGCACGCCTGAGTGTTCTACAAGCCGTAGAGAAACTGGGCTACGTACCCAACTTGGTAGCCGGTAGTCTGGCCTCCTCCCGCTCGCGGCTGATTGCCGTGATCGTGCCGTCACTGATCAATAGCGTGTTTGTGGAAGTCATCAAGGGGCTGCAGGAGACGCTGGAAGCCGAGGGCTACCAGATACTGCTAGGTAACACCGACTACGATCTAGACCGCGAGTATCAGTTGGTACGTACTTTTCTGGGCTGGTCATGCTCTGCACTGGTCACCGCTGGGCTGCGCCATAACAAGGCGTGTCATACGTTGCTGGCGAACTGGGATCACCCCATTATGGAGGTGATGGAGCTGGGCAAAGGCATGGATCTTAACGTTGGCCTGGATCACGTGGCGGCAGGCCGCTGCATGGCCGGCCATCTTATCGAAAAAGGCTACCGCCAGATTGTTTATGTAGGCGCCCGGCTCTCGCAGGATTATCGCGCCAGCATGCGTTACGAAGGCCATAAAGCGGTACTAAAGGAGAAAGGAATCGACGCCCCACTACTGGAACTAGATACCCTGGGCAGCCTACAGGCGGGCGCTGAAGGACTGGCCCAAGTGCTCGCGCAATACCCTCATACCCAAGCCATTCACTTTGCCAACGACGACCTGGCGGCAGGCGCCCTGCTGGCGGCTCAACGTCAAGGGCTAAGCGTGCCAGGGGATATCGCCATTGCCGGGTTTAACGGCCTGCCCCTTGGTCAGCATGTAACCCCTCAGCTCACTACCATTCTTTCACCCAGAGAAGAGATGGGCCGCTTAGCCGCCAAAGAACTCATTCGCCGACTAAGCGGCAAGAACGTCTACCGCCGCCAGCACGATGTGGGCTTTACGCTCCAAACCGGCGGGAGTACTTAGGCTACCTCAGCGCTCATATCGCTGGCGGTTGACCAAGAATCTCCAAGCCTGATCCCAGCTCGTTTTCAATTGCCTGACCGATTGCCAGCAGGCTGGCGTCTTGCCACGGCCCCGCCAGCACTTGCAGGCCAACGGGCATACCGGCAGCGTCTTTCCCAACCGGCAGCGTTAAGGCACACAGGCCTAGGAAATTAGCGATCACGGTGTTGCGCAGAGCATGCATGTTGGCTTTGGGATAGGCGCCTTCTGGCTCGAGACTTTCGATAGTGGGCGGGGTAATCGCTACCGTGGGAGTAAGGACTGCATCTACATCGGCCATGCGAGCGGCAGCAGAGGCGGCAAGCGAGTCCAGCACCGTGCGACGACGCACATACTCCCAGGCAGGCATGTCATCTGCCGCTTTAACGCGGGCGGCGACGTTAGGATCCAGGGAGTCAATCATCTCGGGTAGCTCGGTGTTTAGAAACGCTGCCAATTCCGGCGCAGCCACACCGCCCAGCTTGAAGAGTTCGTACGCTTCGTCGATGCCGGGCAACTCGAGGGTCACTATTCGCGCCCCGGCGGCTTCCAGCTGCTTAATGGCACCGCGTACGGTTTCCGCGATACCTGGACTGCAGTCGTCCCAGAAAAACGTTTCTGGTACTCCAAAGGTCAACCCGGCAAGCGTCGGTGTTGCTGGCATTCGATCATCCTGACCGCTAAGGCCGCCATCCAACGCATCGAACGCAAAGGCAAGGTCATCTACCCGACGCGCCAGTAACCCTGGGGTATCCAGCGTGCTTGAAAGCGGTACGATCTGCTCGGTCGACCAGCGCCCGGCGGTGGTTTTCAGGCCGACTACGCCGGTCATTGAGGCGGGAATACGCACTGAACCGGCGGTATCGGTGCCTAATGCCAAACTTGCCGTACCGCCCACCAGTGAAACACCCGCCCCGGAGCTTGAGCCGCCAGGCGTGCGGTGCTGATGTGCATCCCAGGGGTTGCGTGGTGCTCCCCAATGGGCATTGGTGCCCAAGCCGCCAAAGGCAAACTCAACGGAGTGGGTTTTACCCATCACAGAAGGCAGCTGTTTCAATAGCGTGCTCACCACCGGGCCGGGACGCTCCCAGCGCTTCGGCAGGCGTTGAGAAGAGCCCGCATAGGTGGGTAGCCCGGTCACGGCGTAGATATCCTTGATCGATACCGCCATGCCCATTAGCGCCCCCGCATCACCACCCTGGGCGAGCACCGCATCGGCAGCTTTTGCCATTGCCAGTGCCTGCTCACCGTTCCAGGTGAGGTAGGCTTGGTCGTGTTTGCCGCGCTGCTGATAAGCAGCGATTGCCGCTTCGGCCAGCGCGGTAGCGGTCAGCGTGCCCGCCCGCAGCCGCTCGCGCTGCTCACGCAACGGTAGAAAAATGGGTGAATCCTGCATGCTTTACGTACCTCTGTGGGGTGCTTAACGCACTTCAAAAATCGCTTCGACTTCCACCGCCGCATTGCCGGGTAGTGTCGCTACCCCAATGGCGGTTCTAGCATGACGCCCCGCATCGCCAAACAGCGCGACAAAAAGCTCAGACGCGCCGTTAATGACCAACGGCACATCATGAAAGCCCGGCGCCACATTGACGAACCCATTCATGCGCACGCATCGCACCACGCGGGAAAAATCGCCATCAACGGCATCGCTGAGCGAGGCCAGCAGGTTCAAGGCACACGCCTGGGCCGCCAGCTTGCCGGTTTCAAGATCGAACTCAGTCCCTACCTTGCCGGGATAGAGAACATCACCCCCACGCTCACAAATCTGCCCAGCTAAAAACAGCTGGCTACCCAACTGAGACCAGGGCAGAAACATGCCACGCGGCCTTGGAATCGCCGGTAACGTAAGGCCCTGCTCCGCCACCGCTTGTTCAATCGTTTTGCTCATGGTTCGTTGTCCTTATTGTTTAGCTTCATTAAACCAGCTGTTAATAGATTAACGAGGGCAGCCAGGTACTCAGCCACGGTATATAGGTGATGATGATCAGCGCTAACAGCATCAAGCCAATCAGCGGCAAACAGGCCTTGAACACTTCCTGCAGCGACATCTTGGAGATCGCCATGGCGACAAACAGGTTCAACCCTACCGGCGGCGTAATCATCCCCACCGAGAAGTTGATCAGCGTGATCACCCCAAAATGCACCGGGTCCACGCCTACCTGGGCCGCAATCGGTTGCAGCAGTGGCGAGAGCACAATGATGGCCGAGGCGCTATCGAGGAAGAAGCCAGCAACGATCATCACGACATTAAACAGCGCCATGACCTGAAACGGATCGTCTGTCCACGACAGCACCTCACCTGCCAGTTGGCTAGGCGTACCGGTAATGGCGAGCAGCCAAGAGAAAGCAGAGGCACCTGCGGTAATCAGCAGCAGCGTCGCGGAAATCAATCCAGAGCTTCTTAGTGTTCCCACCAGTTCCGTTACGTTAATGGTGCGATAAACCACCATGCCGACAAACAGGCCATATACGCAGGCGACCGCCGCCGATTCGGTCGGGGTAAAGACGCCACTGTAGATGCCCCCCAGCAGAATCACCGGCAGGCCAAGGCCCCAGGCAGCATCTTTAAAGGCTACCAAGATTTGCCTCAGCGAGGGGAAAGGGGCGCGCTCATAGCCTTTGATGCTGCTAAAGACGATGCAGTAGGCGATGAGAATCGAAGCAATCACAATGGCAGGCAGCAGGCCCGCTGCAAACAGCCGCCCCACTGAAGTACCGGTCACTGAGCCATAGATAATCAGCGCAATACTCGGCGGCACGATCGGCCCCAAGGTACCGGCGGTGGCGATCAACCCAATCGCAAAGCGCTTATCGTAGCCAGCAGCGACAAGTGCCGGGAACATGATCGAGCCAATCGCCACCACCGTGGCGGGGCTTGAACCGGAAATGGCCCCGAAGAAGAGACATGACAGCACCGTGGCCGCTGCCAAGCCCCCTGGCACCCACCCTACCAACGCCTTGGCAAGATTGATCAACCGGTCGGAAAGCCCGCCAATCCGCATCAGCTCCGCCGCCAGGATAAAGAACGGAATCGCCATCAGCGAGAAGTTGTTCATGCCGGTAAACATGCGCATCGGCACGATTACCGGATTGGTAGCGCCAAAGAATTCAATGGCAAGAAACACCGCCAATGCCAAGGAAGCAAAGATGGGCAGCCCGAGCAGTAGAACGGCAAAAAAGATCGGTAATAATGCAGTAATCATGGTCGCCCTCCAGGGTTAAATGAGCTTATCCGACTCAGCCACAAGCTCTTCGGAGAGACTCACCGGAGGCTTTTTCCAGACTTCATTGATTACCCATAGATAACGCAGAATCAGCAGTACACCGGAAACGCCAATCGGCAGATAGAACCATGCCATCGGCAGGCGAAGTGCAGCGGTTAACTGTCCGCGATCCAACGTGCTGAAATAGAGAACAAAGCCGTAATAGGTCATGAAGCCAGCGAACACGATACCGATCAGTGCTGCGATCATGTGCAGCCAGCGGTTCACAGCAGGCGAGGCAATGGCATTCAGCACATCCACCGAAATATGCGTGCCATGGCGCACACCCATACTGGCGCCTACAAAACTCATACAGATAATGGAGTAAATAACGACTTCTTCAGCCCAAAATAGCGAACCGCTAAAGCCGTAGCGATACACGACTTGGATGGTAGTGAGGATGGTCGCAATCGACATGAAAACGACCATCGCCACACTTTCCAAGCGATCAAGACATTTGTTGAGCGCTTCGAACATGAGATATCCACACCCTGAAAGGGGTAAGAAGAGAGGAGCCAGGCCTTAGTAGACCCGTTGGATCAATACTCGATACCCACAGCGTCATATACTTTATGCAGCAACTCCGTGGTGACGATATCTTCATACTCTTCGTGCACCGGCATGCTGGCTTCAATAAAGGCGTCGCGCTGCTCTGGGGTGAGCTCATTGATCGCAATTTCGTCTTTGATCTCTTCCATGATGGTCTCTTCGTCCTGCAGCGTTAGCGCACGGGACGTGTCTCGACCGTTATCGAAGGCTTCCAGCATCACCGCCTGCAGATCTTCCGGCAGCGAGTCCCAGGAGTCCTGGTTCATTACCGCCGCATAGGCGTGGTAAGCGTGATTGGTCAGCGAGAGATAATCCTGCACCTCATGGAAACGCATGGTATAGATGTTGGCCAGTGGGTTTTCCTGCCCCGACACCACGCCTTGCTGCAGGCCGTTGTAAACCTCGGTGAAGGCCATTGCGGTGGCATTAGCGCCCAGGTTTTCATAGGTGGAGATGATGATCGGCGCCTGCATGGTGCGCATGCGGATACTGTCCATATCCTCGGGGGTTTCGATCGGTCGATCATTGTTGGTGATATGGCGGAAACCCGCTCCCCAGAAGTTGACGCCGTACATGTTATGGCCATTCAGGGTATCGAGGATTTCGCGACCCACTTCACCATCCAGGGTTTCCACCATGGTGTCGTAATCGGCAATCAAGAACGGCAGATCCAAAATCTGCATGCGCGGTTCAAAGTTACCCAGGGTGGCCGTTGGCGGGATACCGATATCGACCAGGCCCATCTGAATCTGCTCAATGATTTCAACGTCGCCACCCACCTGAGCGGCCGGCAGTACGTTAATCTCGATACGACCGTCGGACTTCTCCTCTACCTCCTCTTTAAAGCGCAGCGCCGCCTGGCCGTTCGGTGTCTCTTCAATCAACACGTGGGCGAAGCTGAAGGTATAGTCGGCCGCATGAAGCTGAGCCGCGCTTAGAGAAGCAACAGCAATAGCAGCGGAGAGAGTGGCTTTTGTCAGCGTTAGTTTCATGTCCAGCACCTTATTTAGTTATGGGGAATTGCTTTTTAGTTTCCTGTTATTGCAGTTGAGCAAGGTTAAAAGGCCGCTCACGCCATTAAGCGTTCCATCGCATCCCCCAGCGCTTCGCGCGGGGTACTACTCAGCAGCAAGGCAAGTGCAAGCCTTGCCTTACGTGCGCTGATATCGTTGAGCGCGATCGCCCCAGCCGACATTAAATCGGCCAGGCTACCGCTAAACTCATAACTGGTGTTCACCGGCCCTTGAGCGCAACTACTCACGACCACTACAGGGACACCTGCGCTAACCAATGCTCGTATTTCGTTCATCCAGCCAGGTGGCACGTGGCCCCGGCCTAAGCCATCGATCACCACCCCCTTCGCGCCACTCTCTACGCAGGCTTTCAGCAGTGCTGGCGAGGCATCCAGATAGGCGGGCAGTAGATCGACACGCGGCAGCGGAACATCCCAGCCTTCAATGGGGGGCTCAATCGCAGTCCCTGTGTGATAAATCTTGAGCCGTTGACCGTCGATATACCCCAGCGAACCAGCGCCGGGGGCATCAAATCCATGCAACTGGAAACTGCTCACCTTGCGGGCATAGCGCGCAGCAAACAGCGACTCGTTGAACACCACGACACAGCCAAGCTGACTCAGTTGGGGGCTAACCGCCGCCACGATGGCATCGCAGATATTTTTAAAGGCGTCGGTACCTAACTGATGAGGCGCCCGCTGGGAACCGGTGATGACACAAGGTTTATCCGCTGGCAGCGTGAGCGATAAAAAGTAAGCGGTCTCTTCCAAGGTATCGGTACCGTGGGTAATCACCAGACCGTCCACATCGGCTCGCGACAATGCTCTCCGCCCCTGGCAATGGAGTTCAGCAAGATCGGCGAGAGTGACGGCATTACTGGGTTTCTGCAGGATCGACATCACCTCTAACGTGACGTCGACACCCTGCGGCAGCGCTACCTGATCCAGCAGCTGCTCGCCGCTTAGCTCCCCTGACTGGCTTCGGCCTGAATCACTGGGCTTGCTGGCAATAGTGCCGCCCGTGGTCAATACCACGATGTGCTTTTTGGTCATTCAGGTTCTCATCTTTTATGCTTTGCGTCACAAACAACAGACATCAGATGTCTGATTTCAGACTAGACTAAAGAACAAACCATTAGCAAGGCAGTCACATAAAACAATGGAAGATAAGAATATGTCTTTTAAATATATGCAATCGACTGTCTTAAGCCGCTAGGCTTAGGGCATTGATAAAATGCAGGAAACACCGATGAGCCACGCGAGGCCCTCATGAGTTTTAAACGCCAGCCCGAGATTAGCTCGACCCGTACAACCTCTTTTGGAGATTCAATGGATCGCAGTTCAGTTGCGCTGCAACTGCTAGAGCGTATTAAAACCGCTCTTATACGAGGCGACCTCAAGCCAGGGGATTACCTGCCCTCGGAAACGGAGCTCACTCACACCCTGGGCATTGGTAAATCCAGCGTGCGTGAAGCCATCAAGATGCTGCAAGCGATAGGGATCGTTGAGGTCAAACGGGGTCAAGGCACCATGATTCGCCGCGAGCCAGGCACGCCGCTCGTCGACCCGATGGCGTTCGGGATGATCCTGGCGCGAGGCATGACGCGGGATGTACTGGAGTTTCGCCGTATGTTCGAACCGGCTTACACGCTTCAAGCAATGAGCGGGGCAACGGCAGAGGATCATCAACGTATTCAGCAGAGTATCGACGCCATGGAAGAAGCCATCCGCGCGGGTGCTCAAACCTCCAAGCACGATATTGCCTTCCATCGCGCCATTCTGCACAGCACCCATAACCCCATGACCATCCGCGTCGGCGAAACCTTGCTGCAACTGATCGAAGCCGCACTGGAAACCTCTATGCGCTCACTACCGGAAACCGCCTTGAAGGACCATAAAGCTATCTATGCGGCCTTCAAAGCAGGCGATACCGCCGGTATTCATGCAGCGATAGCCGTTAGCAGCGAAAGCTGGGAAACCAACCTAACTTATGAAAGTGACAGCGAGTTAAGTGCAGCACCCCGTTAGGACTCTCTTTGTAACCAGGCGTCAAAAAAGGTCATAAATGCGCGCGCTTTAGCGGTTATATGCCGCCCTGGCGGATAGACTGCATAGGCGCCGCCTTCCGGCAGTGTCCACTCTTCAAGCACACGCACTAAACGCCCAGCCGCGATCTCTGGCGCCGCGGTCATATCCGGCATGACTGAAAGCCCCCCGCCAGCGCCCATCAGTGCGACTAAGCTCACCGTTGAGTTGGCTGCCAACCCTGCGCTCATTTGCACCTCATACCGCTCATCGCGTCGCTGGAAAGTCCAGGTTAACGGCGCTTTTAACGGCGTAAAAGCGATCCATGCATGGTCTTCCAGCGCCTTGGGGTGTGAAGGCGTGCCGTAGCGTTTCAGATAATCAGGAGCAGCCACCACATGCTGTTGAAAAGTGCCTATTCGACGGGCGCGTAGCGTGGAGTCTTTTAGCCAGCCTAAACGAAACGCTAAATCGATACCGTCCTGCACCATATCGCTTATCTGGTCGCCACTTCGTAGCTCTATATGCAGCCCAGGGTGCAATCGACTAAACGCCACCACCGCATCGCTCAACACCCCAGCGGTGTAATCTTCGGGGGCCGTGATACGCAACTCGCCGTGCAGCTGTTGGGTGTTACTCACGGCACTAGCCAGCGCCCCCTGTAGATCTATCAACAGCGGCTGACACTGATGGTAGAGCGCTTCTCCGGCTTGGGTGAGCTGAACCCGCCGCGTGGTGCGGAAAAACAGCGTAACGCCCAGGCGCGTTTCCAACTGGCGAATTTGCAGGCTTACGCGGGTTTTCGTACAGCCTAACCGCTCCGCTGCCTTGGTAAAACTGCCAGCTTCCACCAGCGCGACAAAGATCGGCAAACCGTTTAAATCGAACTCGTTGGTGGTGGTCATTTATCGCCCCACTGTTATGAAATCAATAACAGTAAATTACGTTAATCGCTATTTTTCAAATCAATAAAGCGTCCGACAATGCAGCGACTACCCACTTAAGGAGTACTGCTATGAAGATTGCACTGATTGGCGCTAGCGGATTTATTGGTTCCGCCCTATTAACTGAGGCGCTCTCCCGGGGCCATCATGTGACGGCGTTAGTAACTCGCCCTGAACGGGTGGCGCCGCAGGAAAATGTCGTTAGCATTAAAAGCGATGTGTTAAACACCGATGCACTGGCCGAGCAGCTACGCGGTGCCGAGGCCGTTATCAGCGCCTTTAGTGGCCACGCCCAAGAGGATGTTTACGGCTATTACCTCAAAGGCTTTCACTCGATTTTGTCAGCCACTCAAAAAGCTTCGGTACCTAGGCTACTGATAGTGGGTGGCGCGGCAACACTCGAGGTAGCGCCGGGTAAGCTGCTGTTAGATGCACCTGGTTTTCCAGCAGAGTACCGGGCCACGGCGGAAGGGGCGCAAGCTGCCCTTGAAACACTGCGCACCCAAACGGCTCAAGCATGGACGTTTCTCTCCCCCGCTGCTGAGATTTTCTCCGGTGAACGCACGGGCAACTTCCGCCTGGGCGGCGATACGCTACTGACCGATAGCGAAGGCAGCAGCCGTATTTCCGTGCAGGATTACGCAATCGCCATGATCGATGAGTTAGAAAACCCACGACACACCAATCAGCGTTTCTGCGTCGCATACTGAGCAAATCTCCCCCCCACCAGCGATAGGTGGGGGGTCGCCTCATTGCCTTTCCTTCCCTTCCCTTTCCTTTCCTTTCCATAAATTGGTTCACTTATATTTTACAACCCTAACTAACTCAAAAAAAACTCATAGATACACCACATAACAATCACATATTAAAAATTACTTAAAAGCCAAATTATAGATAAGAATAGCTAATTTCTTACAAATAAAATCAGAAATATCCTACATACACCACATTCGATAACTGCCACACTTCGGCATATAAAAACACATACTAATAATACTGACTTGCGTAATTCGTGACAGCTAATGAGCTTCCTAAGTTTCGGCTTAAGCGCTTAAACATGCACGCCTAAAACTCACATTAACTGCCCCCTAATTGCTGCAAGGACAAGATCATGAAAGCCAATACTGAGGTTATAACGATAGGCAATCACTGCATTCATGTGGAAATGTATCAACAGCCCAAAAACACCGAGAGCATTATTATGGTCAATGGCGCTCTCGCTACGACCGCCTCTTTTACTAATTGCGTCAAGTATTTAAGTGATGGGTTAAATGTCATTCTTTTCGACTTACCTTTTGCCGGTCAATCAAAACCCCATAATCCTGTCGGAGGCATCATTACCAAGGAGGACGAGGTCAGCATCCTCCTTGCTCTGATTGAACGCTTCCAGCCAACATCGCTGCTTTCGGTTTCCTGGGGTGGCTATGCCGCCATGATGGCATTAGCCCAGTCACCAAGCTCTATTAAAAAAGCGGTTTTGGCGTCATTCTCGACTCAGCTTAACGACAGCATGCTGCGGTATATCAAGGGTGCTCGTCATTATATTCAGATTGGCGATGTTAAAACCGCCGCCCACCTCCTTAATCAGGAGGTGGGTAAACACTTACCCAGATTACTAAAATATATAAATTACAAACACCTATCCAGACTTGATAAACAAGAGCTACAGCAGGTTTGCTTTCATATCGAGCAGATACTGTCCATGAACGACACCGACTATGAACAGCTACTGGGTAACATTGAGATACCAACACTTTTCGTTAATGGCAAAATGGATGAGTACACAACACCAGAAGACATTCTGATTGCCGACAAGTATATGCCGCGGTGTGCCTTTGAAGTCGTACCCAATGCAGGTCACTTTCTAGACCTGGAAAATGCCGACGCACGCAAAAGGATGGAAAAAATTCTTCGCGGCTTCTTGATTCCCAACGAGCGGGAAAGACAAGTTGCCTAACCCTTCTCTAACCTACAAAACAGCCTCGCTAAGTGCCATAAGCGCCTAGCGAGGCTGATTAGACAGCAACTCCACACAAATAACGGCAGTCAATCTCGACACATTAAGGACTAAGAGCTATCTGCATCAACGCACCTAATGCCAATGGCATCATTGACTCGTCAAAGTCAAAGCAGTGATGGTGGTGACCGGCAGCAAGATCGGCGCCAAAGATCATATAGGTTGCCTGACCACCACGCGCTATCACCCTTTCCATTAGCGAGGTGGCATCTTCTGAGCCCGCTGGCGTCACATCGTACCCTACTAATTGGTTGATTCCAGGATAATCGGTAAGACAAGAAACAACTTTTTCTACCAAGGCTGGGCTGGCGGCACAGGCACTGGCAGCACCCATGCGTTGGATAGAGACGCTAACGCCCTGCATAGCGGCAGCGCCTTTCAGCACTTCAAAAGCACGGCTTTCCATATAGCTATTTATATCCGCTGTGGCACCACGTGTTTCCAGCCTTAACAGCGCGCTATCGGCAATGATATTGCGCCCACTACCGGCATGCAGTTGACCAACATTAATCCGTGCAGGGCCTTGGCTATGGGGGGCAATAGCATGCAAACCAAGAGCAGCCTGGGCTGCCGCTAGCAAAGCATTTTGGCCCACCTCTGGCTGCCCGCCGGCGTGGGCTGCTTTGCCTGAAAAGTGCGCATCCAGTTTTGTGGTGGCCAAAAAACCATCGGCGGCGCATATTACACGGCCGCTGGCGTGGCCGAGCCCCAAGTGCGTAGCAACCAGCCTATCAACGTCATCCACCACACCCGCTTCGACCATGGATTGGGCGCCTCGAACGCCCTCTTCGGCGGGTTGAAAAATCAATTTTATTTTGCCACACAGCTGGCTTGAAAATTGGCACAGCAGTTCCGCCATTCCCAGCCCGATAGTGGCGTGGCCATCATGGCCGCAGGCATGCATAGAGCCTTGATTGAGCGAGTGAAAACCCTCCTGGTAAGGACGGTGATGATCCTCAGTGGACTCCACGATTGGTAATGCATCAAGGTCGAAACGAAACGCCTGGGTTGGCCCTGGCCGCTGGGTATCCAGTGTACCCACCACGCCGGTAAAGCCCCCTTCCAAGGCAGGCAGCCAGCGCTCAATGGCACCCTGAGTACGTGCACGTGCCAAGGCTTCGTCCAGCGTTTGAGCATCTGGCACGCCCATGCGCGCGCACTCACTCACCACTGCTTGCCCCAGTTGAACGCTGAACCCCAACTGGCTAAGCCGTTCAGCCACAAGGCTGGCGGTGCGAAACTCCATCCACCCCTGCTCGGGGTAGCGATGAAAATCACGTCGCAGGGCTTTGAGCTGGGGGCTCATAGCTTTGGCAGCATCTACGATATTAGCGTTCATAAGCTGCCTCCGCGTTAGCCCAGCGCCTGAGTCAGCATGCCAAAGCGCGTTAACGGCCCCTTCTCGACAGCCTCGCCACAGCGCATGCGGGTGATTTGATCGACACAAGTGAGTCCTAACGCCTTCAGCCAGCTATCGTCGTCGGGATCGACTAAATCAATGCGTATAAAATCACCCTCAGCATCCGTCAACAGCGCCAACACCAGCGCCTGCGCCTGTTCGGCACTGCGCGCCAGAATGGGGCCAATATGCTCGCCGCGCCCATAGGTACGCTTCAGCGCAAATCCTTCAATCACGCCCGCCTTTTCAATCACCACTCCTCTATTAGCCGATTGAACGGCCACCGCATGAGCCGGACTGTCAGGTGAGAACGCGAGCAGAGCCGCCTGATCGCTTGCCGCCATCGGACGTAAACCCGGCTCACGCGGCGCAGGCGGTGCGCCGGTGACCACTCCTTGGTATTGGCAGATGCAATTGCACGGTTCAAAGCCCAGTTTTTGGTACAGCGGCTGGCCCGCTTTCGTGGCCACTAATAGCAGCGTTCGTGGGCCCGCCAGCGCCATCAGCCGTACCATCATCTCGCGCCCCAGCCCGAGGCCCTGCCACTCGTCGCTAATAACCACCAGCCCCAGGGTGGCCACAGCCCCTTGATTAAAGCAGAGCCCAGTGCCCACCAGCTCACCATCGACGCTTTCCAGGACGACGCCCTCTCCCACCTCAAGCATCTGGCGCCAATCGTCAACACGATGAGGCCAGCCGAGGTTGAACGACAGGCGATGCGCTGCTTCCAGATCGTTAACCGTCATTGTTCGCCACGTTAAGTCCTCACGCTCAAAACGGGCGGGAGCACTAGCTGAAGCAGCCGCCGAAGGGGAGTCAGTCATCTCACTATTTTCCTTGCGCTGGTATTGATTGGATTGTCGCTACTTTGGCACTCAGGGCGGCGCGATGCCACGCCGTAAAAGGGTACCGGGAGCAATTCAGCAGATTTAACTGTAGCGACGATAGGTGAGCGCATCCCCTGCGCCCAAGCCCCCTGTACTCAGCACCCCATGCTGGGGCATCCGACCTAGGATGGTAGGCAAGCAAGACACCCATTGGATGCCGTCACCATTCCTTATTATTAAATCTCTCTAATCAAGGACTAACATGCCAAGTTTCGATCCTGCCCGCATTGCCTTGCCCTGTGCGCACTTTATTCAGGGCCAGCGCGTAACTGACCCCAGCGCGCTGAGCGTATCGCGCCCCTCCGACGGGACCGTCTACGCCGAACTGCCCCTGGCCGATGCCAGTCGCGTCGATGATGCCGTCGCCAGCGCCCACCAGGCGTTTATGCGCGGTGACTGGTCACGCTGTGCGCCGAGGGAGCGGGCACGCATTATGCGCCGCTGGGCAGACCTGATCGAAGCCGATATTGATTATCTCGCCCCGCTGGAATCGCTTGGTTCCACCCGGCCGATCGATCAAACGCGGGCCTGGGATGTGCCCTACACCGCCGAGGGTATTCGCTTTTTTGCGGAATTCGCCGACAAGCACGGCGGCGAGGTCGCGGCGACCGCCCACGACCATCTGGGCATGCAGATTGCCGAGCCGCTAGGCGTCGTTGGCGCGATCGCCCCCTGGAACTTCCCCCTCAGCATGACCTGCTGGAAAGTAGCCCCTGCCTTGGCGGCGGGTAATACAGTGGTGCTCAAACCCTCAGAGATGACCCCTTTCACCGCCGTGCGGCTGGCCGAGCTAGCCATCGAGGCGGGCATGCCGCCCGGGGTGTTCAACGTCATCCAGGGCAATGGGCCGTTAACCGGTGACGCGCTATGCCGTCATCCCCACGTGGCCAAGGTAACCTTCACCGGCTCAACGGTCACCGGGCGCACCATCATGGGTGCCTGTGCCGAAACCGGGCCCAAACCGGTTACCCTGGAGCTCGGCGGCAAGAGCCCCCAACTGGTGTTTGCGGATATTCCGGATATTGATCGAACGGCTAAAACCCTTGCCGCTGCAATTACCGGCAACGCAGGACAAGTGTGCGTCGCAGGCTCGCGGCTATTGATCCAACGCGAACTGCTTGAGCCCATGGTTGAGCGGCTTAGCGGGCTGTTCAAAACCCTCATCCCTGGTCACACCTGGCAGGCTGGCGGTTGGTTTTCGCCTATTATTTCCGCTACTCAATTGGAGCGCATTGAATCCATCGTGGCGCGCTCCCAGGCCGCTGGCGCTGAGCTGCTGAGCGGTGGAGAGCGCTTTGAACGGAATGATGGCGGCCACTTTTACCAGCCCACCCTGCTGCATACAAATGACCACCACAACCCCGCCGTGAAGGAAGAAATCTTCGGCCCGGTGTTAACTATCCAAACCTTCGAAAATGAAGAAGAGGCGCTAGCGCTGGCCGAACACGATGTTTACGGTTTGGCGGCCGGCATTCATACCTCTGACCTGGGGCGCGCACTACGCACGGTAAGAAGCCTCTCGGCGGGCACGGTATGGGTTAACCGCTACGGTCGCAGTAACGATTACATTCTGCCCACAGGCGGCTACAAACGTTCTGGGGTGGGCCGAGACCTAGGCCGGGCCGCCTTTGAGGCCTGCCTGCAGCATAAAAGCGTGCTAATCGACCTTAACCAGTGAATTGCGCAACGCATTGGATCGTTACTTTATCGACCAACTAGAGGTAGCAAGTATGTTTATCAACGTGGACGCCGTGCACGACAGCCCGGCACTTCCCGAGCAGGTTGATGTGGTGGTGATCGGTGGCGGCATTGTGGGAACGACCGCAGCCTATGAGTTGGCTCGACAAGGGGTGTCAGTTGCGCTGCTGGAGAAGGGGCTTATTGGTGGTGAGCAATCCAGCCGTAACTGGGGCTGGGTACGTCAACAAAATCGCGATATGTTCGAGCTGCCGCTGGCCATGTATAGCCTTGAGCGCTGGGAAGCGTTCTCCACAGAAATAGGTCGGGACGTAGGCTTTCGCCGCAACGGCATCGTTTACACCACGGATAGCCCTGAGAGCCTTGCCAAATGGGAAGCCTGGGGCCAGCAGGCCCGTGAACAGGGCTTTATCAGCCATATGCTGAGTGCCGATGAAGCCCGAGGGCGTGCCCCCGGCACCACCTCATCGTGTATTGGTGGCGTTTGGTCGCCCAACGATGCTCAGGCCGAACCCTCAATGGCGTGCTCGGCCATCGCCACTGGGGCCCGTGAACAAGGGGCTTACATTCATCAAAACTGTGCTGTTCGCGGCCTTGACTTGCATGAGGGGCGTGTTAGTGGCGTTTGGACTGAGCATGGGTTGATCAAAACCTCGACTGTTATCTGTGCTGGCGGGGCTTGGAGCTCACGCTTCTGTCGTCGCCATGGTGTTGAACTACCCTCAGCCAATATCATGGGCACCGCGCTACAAACCACCGCCGCGCCGGAAGTCACGCCAGGCTGTCTGATTACCCCCAAGGTCGCTCTGCGTCGCCGTCTTGATGGCAGCTACACCTTGGCGCTACCGGGGCTTGGCCGGGTGGAAATTAGTCCTCAGGGACTACGCTACGCGCGGAAATTCTACGCAGCCTACCGCAGTAAATTAGCCAAAAAGCTGCAGATACGCATTGGCGCGTCTTTCTTTAACGGGCCAGAAGCGGCGGGTAGCTGGCAGTTTGACCAGGTATCGCCGTTTGAGCGTCAGCGCGTTCTTGACCCCACCCCTGACCTTCCTCAGGCGCGTGCCGCCCTGGCTGCCCTGCAGGCAGAGTACCCGGCGCTCCAAGGTGTCCATATTGCCCGCGCCTGGGCCGGCATGATCGATACCACGCCGGATATGATACCGATCATTTCCCCGGTGGATGCCATCCCCGGCTTTATCGTCGCCGCTGGCTTTAGCGGCCACGGCTTTGGCATTGGCCCGGGGGCCGGCAGGTTAGCGGCTGACTTAGCCACCAATTCCTCGCCGGTGGTTAATCCCCTGCCTTACCACATCAAACGTTTCTCCGATGGCAGTCGTATCCGCCAGCCAGAAATGATGTAAATGGGCCGCCGCATTGTGTGCTGCATGGGCCAAAAAAAAAGCGCGTTTGTGTTAGTCAGGCGCGCACTTTCAGCGTCTGGCGCCTGCTCGAGAATGCTGTAATGAAATGAGTGGCTGCGCTAAGCACTCTCCCACCACCACGATGATGACAAAAGAGGATCAAACAACATGAGCGAGATTATGCGCCCTAAGTACATCACCTTTGATTGTTACGGCACACTCACCAACTTCCAGATGGGGCGCATGACGCGCGAAATTTTTGCCGATCGTATCCCTGATGCAGAACGCATGGAACGCTTCGTACAAGACTTTGGTGCCTACCGTTATGACGAAGTGCTCGGCGAGTGGAAGCCCTACGCTGAGATTCTCTGCGCGGCGCTTGAACGCACCTGCAAACGTTGGGGCATCGAATACCGTGACAACGAAGGCATGCTGTATTACCAGGCCGTACCCACCTGGGGCCCACATCCGGACGTGATTGAGGGACTGGCGAAAATTGCCGACAAAATCCCCCTGGTGATTTACTCCAACGCCGATGACAGCCAAATCATGGCTAACGTGCAAAAGCTTGAGGTGCCCTTTCACAAGGTTTTCACTGCCGATACGTTTAAAGTCTACAAGCCCCGTTTAGCCGCCTTCGAGGCCATGATCGACAGCTTGGACTGCCACCCTGAAGAGCTTCTGCACGTTTCATCAAGTTTCCGTTACGACCTTATTTCAGCCCATCTGATGGGTATTAAGAATAAAGCCTTCGTGGCACGCAATCACGAACCCTATTGCGACGGCTATGGAGCCACCAAAATTAACGATATCCGCGACTTGCCAGCACTCGTCGGCCTTTAAGCCGTTTATTACGCGAACCGTGCAGGAGTCGCCCATGCAACTTAACTCCTATTGGCTGTCCACGGCTCCCTCCTTTAGCGGGGGCCAGCAGGCATTCACTCAAGAGCACTACGATGTTGCGGTGGTTGGCGGTGGTTTTACCGGGCTATCCGCTGCCCGCACGCTAGCCCGAGGCGGTGCCCGTGTAGCGCTACTGGAGGCGGGCCAACTCATTGGTGAAGCTTCAGGGCGCAACGGCGGCCAGTGCAACACCGGCGTGGCCCAAGACTACGCCAACCTGGTCGAACAACTTGGCCGCGAGCGGGCGATTGCCCACTACACCACCTACGCCGAGGCGGTCTCCAGCGTCGAACAGGTGATTGCCGAAGAGACCATCAACTGCGACTACCTGCGCCACGGCAAGCTAAAACTGGCGGCTAAGCCGGAACACTACGACAAGCTAGCGCGCACCTGCGACGCCATTCGCCGTGATGTGGATAGCGACGTGGAGATGCTCTCCGCAACCGCTGTGAAAGAGGAGGTCGATTCGCCGCTCTATTATGGCGGATTGCTACAGCATAACGGTGGCCAAATGCATATGGGGCGCTTTGGTATCGGCTTAGCCGAAGCGGCGGCCAGTCATGGCGCGCACATTTTTGAGCATACGCCGATGACCCGATTGACCCGTGAGAAATCAGCGTATCGATTAGGCACACCCAGTGGCGATATTCGCGCCGAAAACGTACTACTGGCCACCGGCGCATCGCAAACAGGCCCACTGAGCTGGTTTCGCCGCCGCCTGGTGCCGGTGGGTAGTTTTATCGTCGTTACCGAGCCTCTTTCAGCTGCACAGTGTGCCCAGTTGCTTCCCCAGCGGCGCTCTTATGTCACCAGTCGCATCGTCGGACACTACTTCCGCCTTACCGCCGATAACCGGCTGCTGTTTGGCGGGCGGGCTCGTTTTGCCATGTCCGGCAGCCAATCAGATGCCAAAAGCGGCGAGATACTCCGCCGCGGCCTGGAAGAGGCCTTTCCCTTGCTTAAAGGGGTGCAACTCGAATACTGCTGGGGCGGGCTGGTGGATATGAGCCAAGACCGGCTGCCCCATGCTGGCCAACACAACGGGATGTATTACGCCATGGGCTATAGCGGCCATGGGGTACAGATGTCGGTGCATATGGGGCATATCCTCGCCGACGTCATCCTGGGCAATCGCCAAAGCCATCCCTGGCAGGACACTAAATGGCCAGCCATACCCGGCCATTTCGGCAAACCGTGGTTTTTACCGCTGGTAGGTAGCTGGTACCGACTACAGGATCGATTGCATTAAGCCATAGCCACAGCCCGACCATTACTACCCAGACTATCTAATTCAGTAACAGAAAAGACGACTACAAAAAGAGCTGAACAAACGCTGCCAGACTCACAAAAACACTTAATCGCAGTAAGGAGAAGGCTTATGACACGCGAAAAAAACTCCGACGACCTGTTTGTTTCACCCGAACAAAGCATGCAGGTTTACAACGCCATGCAGCGTGGGCTGTCTCGACGCGAAGCCATGAAAGTCCTTGGCGCGGCGGGCGTATTTGCAGCCACGGCCGGTGCATTTCCCGGTTTTTCTTCGGCCTGGGCGGCGGATAGCGACAACGCGGCGCCTCAGTATGGCGGCCGTATTCGGGTCGCGGCGCACTCTGCATCCACGAAAGATACCCTGGATCCAGCGTTGGGGGCGACGACCATAGACTATGCCCGCGCTTACATGTTCTATAACGGTCTGACACAGTTCGATGAAAGCCTGACGCCTCAACCCTGCCTGGCCGAGTCATTTGAAAACATGGATAACGGCAGCCGCTGGATATTTACCCTGCGACGCGGCGTTACCTTCCATGACGGTAAGCCGCTAACCCCTCAGGATGTGATCTTTTCGATCATGCGTCATAAAGACCCCGCCACCGGCTCAAAGGTCGCCTCCATGGTCGATCAAATCGAAAGTATCAGGGCTCTGGATGATCAGCACGTCGAATTCAACCTCTCCTCCCCCAATATTGAGTTGCCCTCTATCCTGGCTGTCTCACATCTGGTGATTGTGGCCGACGGCACTACCGACTTCTCGAAAGGGCTGGGTACCGGCGCCTTTAAGTGCCAAGAGTTCACTCCCGGCGTGCGTTCGCTAGGCGTTCGTAACGAGAACTACTGGCGCGATGGCTATCCCTACCTGGATGCCATCGAGATGGTGGGGATTAGCGACGAATCTTCGCGGGTCAATGCGCTGCTCTCCGGCGATGTGCATATGATTAATGAAGTGAGCGGCAACTCCGCAGAGCGCTTGAAAACCAGTGACAGCTACCAGGTGAAAGCAACGAATGCAGGCAACTACACCGACCTGGTAATGCGTTTTGACCAACAGCCCACCAGCCGCCCAGAGTTCCGCGAGGCGATGAAGTATCTCTTCGACCGAGAGCAGATCAAGCGCGTCGCCCTGCGTGGCTATGGTGAGGTTGCCAACGATCAGCCGATTATCTCCAGCTCTCCCTACTACTTCGATGGGCTACCCCAGCGCGAGTACGATCCAGAGCGTGCCGCCTCCTTGCTTGCCAAGGCCGGGCTGTCAGGCGCGACCGTCCCGCTCGTGGCGTCTCCAGCGGCTTCCTCGTCGGAAGATATGGCCGTGCTTCTGCAGCAGTCCGCGGCTCAGGCAGGGCTAAACCTTAATATCAACCGCGTTCCCTCCGACGGCTACTGGTCTAACCACTGGATGAAGCACCCGCTTGGGTTCGGCAATATCAACCCGCGCCCTACGGCGAATATTTTGCTCTCGCAGTTCTTTCTCTCAAGCGCTGCCTGGAACGAAGCCGGTTGGCACAACGAGCAGTTCGATCAACTAGTGATTGCCTCACGGGGTGAACCCGACATGGCTACCCGCAAACAGATGTACGCCGATATGCAGACCATGATCCATGAAGAGGGCGGTATCGGCATCCCCGTCTTCATCAGCAGCGTCGAAGGCTACGATGAGCGCATTGGCGGGATGGATCGAACCGTTCCCCTGGGTAGTTTCATGGGCTATATGTTCGCCGAACATATCTGGTGGAAAGGCTAATTCCTGCTCTCCCTACTGTTATCGCAGGCCATGGATATCATCACCGGCGCGCCTAACGCTGCCCTGGTGATGATAACAATGGCCCTTGAGCCGGAGAAGAAAGATGCGTGACTCTCTCTTTGGACTGGTGCTAGGTCGCTTAGCCTCCAGTCTTATTACCCTGCTGCTGGTATCGCTGGTAATTTTTGCGATTACGTCGTTACTGCCAGGCGATACCGCTCAGCAGGTGCTGGGCCAGTTTGCCACGCCGGAGCAGGTGGAGGCGCTGCGCGCCCAGCTAGGTCTCGACCAACCTCCCTTGCTGCGCTACTGGCAATGGCTAAGTGGTTTTGCCACCGGCGACCTTGGGCGCTCTGCCAGCAACGGCGTAGATGTCATACAGCTGGTCAATGACCGGCTCCCCAACTCGCTGCTGCTAGCCGGCATTACAACCGTTATCTCGGTTCCTCTGGCGCTCATTATGGGTATCGCTGCCGCCATGCGTCGGGGCGGCGCTCTAGACCGCGCCTTGAACCTGATCACTTTGTCGATGGTCGCGGTGCCCGAGTTTCTGGTGGCGACGCTGGCGGTACTGATTTTCGCCGTGCAACTCGGCTGGCTACCGGCGCTCTCCTATGTCTCCACCGTCGATAGCCTGGGCGCGTTCATGAAAGTTTACGCGATGCCGGTGCTCACCCTGTGTAGCGTATTAATCGCTCAAATGGCGCGTATGACCCGGGCCGCTTTAATCGACCAGCTCGACAGCGCTTACGTTGAGATGGCGCGGCTCAAAGGCGTTCCGCCCATGCGTCGAGTGCTGCGCCATGCGCTGCCTAACGCCGTCGGACCGATTGCCAATGCAGTGGCACTTAGCCTCTCTTACCTGCTCGGTGGCGTCATTATTGTCGAAACCATCTTTAATTATCCGGGCATCGCCAGCTTGATGGTCGATGCGGTTTCCAATCGAGATCTCGCCCTGGTACAGGCCTGCGCCATGATTTTTTGCGGTGCTTATCTGCTGCTGGTCATGCTGGCCGACCTGTGCGCGATCCTCTCTAACCCGAGGCTGCGAAACCGATGAATAACACCAAGGCAATTCCATCCGCCAAGGGCAACACACATCAACATGCCATGGCGGGCAGTCGCCTGCCGATCACCTCACCCAAACAACGCAACCGTTCCCGGCTGCAACTCACCCGCTGGATCGGTCTTGGCTTATTTAGCTTCTGGCTATTAGTGGCCATGTTCGGGCCACTGTTTGCACCCTACCCAATGGGGGCCTTTGTATCTGATCAGATATATGGCGGGGCAAGTGCTGCCCATCTGCTCGGCACCGACTACATGGGCCGCGATATGCTCAGCCGTATATTGACGGGGGCTCGCTATACCGTGGGGCTGGCGCTGGTAGCCGCGTTACTGTCAACTCTGGTTGGGGCGGGCTTTGGCATGCTAACAGTGTTACTGCCGCACTGGCTTGAAGAGAGTATCCGCCGGATATTCGACACACTCATTTCGATTCCCAGCAAAATGATGGCCCTGGTAATGGTGTCAGCCTTTGGCACCTCTATTCCTCTGCTTATCCTGGCGGCAGTGCTCAGCTATGCGCCGGGCTCTTTCCGCATTGCCCATAGCTTGGCCAAAAATCTCGCCACCCTGGAGTACGTGCAGGTCGCTCGTACCCGGGGAGAAGGACGGCTGTACATAGCCGCCGTAGAAATTTTTCCTAACATGATCCAACCCGTGCTCACCGATATGGGTATGCGTTTTGTATTCATCGTACTGCTGCTCAGTGGCATGAGTTTTTTGGGACTCGGTGTACAGCCCCCCGTCGCCGACCTGGGCTCCCTGGTGCGTGAAAACATCGGCGGTCTTAGCCAGGGAGCGTTGGCAGTAATTGCCCCGGCGCTGGCCATTGGTTCATTAACCGTCGGTGCCAATCTATTGATCGACAGTCTGTCGAACAGCCGCGACAACCAGAAGGAGTGACGCTATGCAAGGTGAATCGCTGACCGTACGCGATCTTGATATCCGTGCGACACCACCTGGTGAGGATGAGCGCACTATCGTCAGCCAGATCAATTTCGCGCTCAAGCCAGGCGAAGTGATGGCACTAATCGGTGAATCCGGTTCCGGCAAGACCACCATTGCGCTGGCAATGATGGGTTATGCCCGGCGCGGCTGTCGTATCGCCGGCGGTAGTGTGCAGCTAGGAGAGACCGACATACTATCGCTTTCAGCGGTGGACACCCGCGCACTGCGCGGCCACCGGGTGACGTATATTGCGCAAAGCGCTGCTGCAGCGTTCAACCCTTCGCGCCGGCTCATGGATCAAGTCATCGAAGGCGCGCTCATTCACGGTTTTCTGGATCGACAGCAAGCGCAGCAGAAAGCCATTCAACTATTTGGCGAACTGGCATTACCCGACCCTGAGCATATCGGCAACCGGTACCCCCACCAGGTCTCAGGGGGCCAGCTACAGCGGTTGATGGCCGCGATGGCCTTGATTACCGATCCCGCGCTGGTGATTCTTGATGAGCCTACCACCGCACTGGATGTGACCACTCAGGTCGATGTGCTGCGTGCCTTTAAGCGGGTTATGCGTGAGCGTGGAACCACGGCGCTTTACGTCTCTCACGACCTCGCTGTCGTCGCCCAGATTGCCGATCACGTCCTGGTGCTTCAAGCCGGTGAAGAGCAGGAGCAAGGGCCCATTGCGCAAATTCTGGAGCAGCCGAACCATGCCTACACACGTAGCTTACTGGCGGCTGCCCGACCAGAGATCCGCTCATCTTCACCCGTTTCCTCTTCCACGGGTGATGAGCTGTTGCGTATTGATGACTTGCAAGTGGGCTATGGGCACTGCAACCGAAGAGGCGAGCCAGAGAATATCGTGCTCGATCACATCCAGCTGCGGATTGATCGCGGCCAGGCGTTAGGCGTCATTGGGGAGTCCGGTTCAGGGAAATCAACGCTCGCCCGTGCAGTGGCGGGTTTGGTAGCCCCCTCGCGGGGAGAAGTGCAATTTAACAGCCGGGAGCTATCGCCGACGCTGAGAGGGCGCACAGCGGATCAGTTTCGTCGTATCCAGATCGTCTTTCAGAGTGCGGATAACGCGCTCAATCCGGCCCATTCGGTCAGGCGGCTGCTCAATCGGCCGCTTGAAACCTACTTCCAGATGAGCCGCGAGGCACGCAAGCGTCGGGTTGAAGAGTTAATGGATCTCGTCAAATTGCCGCGCACTTTGCTCGACCGCAAGCCTAGCGAGCTTTCTGGTGGTCAGAAGCAGCGCGTCAATCTCGCCCGGGCGCTCGCAGCGGAGCCTGACCTGATTCTTTGCGATGAAGTGACGTCAGCGTTAGATACCGTCGTCGGTGCGGCCATTCTTGAACTGTTGGCCGAACTGCGCCGTGAGCTTGGCGTTGCCTACTTATTTATCAGCCACGATATATCGACGGTACGTTCACTGTGTGACGACGTCATGGTGCTTTACCAGGGGGAGTGCGTGGAATTCGGCCCCTGCAGCACGGTTCTCAATCAGCCGCAGCATGATTACACGCGCAAGCTGATCGGCTCGGTGCCTGAGCTAAAACCCGGCTGGTTGGAGGCTTGCCAATGGTCAACGCATACACAGCCCTCAACCGCGCCAGCCTAAGTGGCTGGCGTTGAACGGCGCCAGCCGATTAAAAAACCACCCTCTTTAGGACAAGGAAAAACAATGTCGTCTGTAGCTCTTAAGAACAGTGAACTGCTACGCGAGCAGGCCTTTATCAACGCGCAATGGTGTGATGCCGATAGCGCTGCCACGCTAACCGTCACTAACCCCGCCACCGGCGAAGCGCTAGCCAGGGTGCCCAGCATGGGCGCCAGCGAAACCCGGCGCGCGATCGAATCCGCCGAAGCGGCTTGGCCAGCGTGGCGTGCCCGCCCTGCGGCAGAGCGCGCCGCGCTGCTGGAGCGCTGGCATGCTTTGATACTGGCAAACAGCGACGACCTGGCGGTATTGATGACCCTTGAACAGGGGAAGCCGCTGGCCGAATCACGAGGAGAGGTTCAGTACGGCGCAAGTTTTATAAAGTGGTTTGCGGAAGAAGCACGCCGCGCCTATGGCGAGACCATCCCCTCACCCAGTGCGGATCGTCGCATTGTGATACTTAAGCAGCCGGTGGGCGTGTGCGGTGCGATTACCCCCTGGAACTTCCCCATAGCGATGATTACCCGCAAGTGCGCGCCAGCATTAGCAGCCGGTTGCCCGATCGTTATCAAACCGTCGGAACTCACCCCGCTGTCGGCGCTCGCCTTGGCGGTACTCGCTGATCAGGCAGGCTTCCCCCCAGGTGTCATCAATATTGTCACCGGTTTGCCCGAAGGGATTGGCGGAGAGCTGACCTCCAACCCCACCGTACGCAAGCTTTCCTTCACCGGCTCTACCCGGGTGGGTAGCCTGCTAATGCGTCAAAGCGCTGACGATATTAAGCGTCTCAGCCTGGAGCTGGGCGGCAACGCGCCACTGATCATTTTTGACGATGCCGACCTGGAACTCGCCGTGGCCGGGGCCATGGCGAGCAAATTCCGCAACGCGGGCCAGACCTGCGTCTGCGCTAACCGCATTCTGGTTCAATCCGGTATTCATGACCGTTTTGTCGCCCGACTCGCGACTGAAATCGAAGCGTTGCGCAGCGGCAATGGGATGGAGGAAGGCACCACTATCGGCCCACTTATCAACGACCAAGCGGTAAGCAAAGTCGCCCGCCATATCGACGACGCCTTATCCCATGGCGCTGAACTGGTGCTTGGTGAGGTTCCCAGTGGCCAGGATCGCTTTGTGGCGCCGGTACTGATTAAAAATGTCACCGAAGCCATGCTAATCACACAGGAAGAAACGTTTGGCCCCGTGGCGCCCATTATGCAGTTTGAGCACGAAGAAGACGCCCTACGCATTGCCAATGCAACGCCGTACGGGCTAGCTGCCTACTTCTTTACCGAGAGCGTACGCCGGGCCTGGCGGGTCGGCGAAGCCCTGGAGTTCGGGATGGTGGGCCTCAACACCGGCTCCATTTCAATGGAAGTCGCCCCGTTTGGTGGCATGAAGCAGTCTGGACTGGGGCGTGAAGGCGCTCGCCAGGGGCTTGATGAGTATCTGGAAGAGAAAGCGTTCCATATGGGCGGGCTGAACTAGCCCTGATAACGTGCGTGAAGTGCCCGCGCTATGGCGAGCGCTTCACGCTGTTTTCTCTTCTCCCTTAGTAACCACGCTGAGGATCAACACGGCCAATCATTGGCTCCCCGCGTTGATGACGACGCAGATTGTCCAGCAGTACTGGAAAAGCGCTATCCGGCTGCGTCATCGCGGCCACGTGGGGAGTCAGCAAAATGCGTTCGTCTTGCCAGAAAGGGTGATCGTCGGCGGGCGGCTCTTCACTCAACACATCCAATACCGCCGCACTCAAATGCCCATCGTCGAGCGCTTGAGTCAGGTCGTGGTCAACCAAGTGCTCGCCACGGCCAATATTGATCAAGGCCGCACCTTCAGGCAGGCGCGCAAAAAGGTCGCTGTTGAGAATCCCCCGGGTGGCATCGGTCAGCGGCAGCACACAAATAAGGATATCACTCGAAGAGAGAAACTCATCCAGCTCGGCCTCACCATGATAACAGGCAACATCTTGCACCTGTCGCGATGAGCGAGCCCAGCCACTAACAGCGAAACCATAGCCTGCGAAATGCGAGGCAATCGTACTGCCCAATTGGCCTAAACCCAGGACTCCGATACGCCGCTGAGCCGCAGGCACTAACATATGCGCCTGCCACTGCCCCTCGCGCTGTTGGCGTACATAGTCGCCCATGCGGCGGTGCAGCCACAGTGTTGCGAAGGTGGCGTACTCAATCATTCCGCTCTCAATGGCAGGGTCGAGCATACGCACGACCGGCAGCTCTGGAGGCAGTGCATCAAAATCAAACTGATCGACCCCCGCGGAAGTGGCAAATAGCACTTCAAGGGATGGTAGGGAATCCATGATATTTTCCGGAGGCTGCCACGCTAACAAATAGCGAATCTCCTTAGGGTCGCCAATATCGGGCCATTGGCGGAACTCAATATCAGGTGCATGTTGGGCAAAAAGCGCTTTCCACCGAGCCCCCCGCACCGGGTCAGATTTATATAGCAGTGCCATCGCATCGTGTCCTTAAGCTAAAACTTCATCCTACGGTGGTCTGAGAGGCAGCGGATACCGTTTTGGCGGTTATGAAGAAAAGCGCTGCGCCTAAATCCGCGCTTTAGACGCAGATTACACTGCCCTCGCCATGACAGTGAATCATGCTGCACAAGCTAGCAAATACGAATGATTACGCGGTTACCAACGCCAAGCCAAGCGTATCTAGCTTGCTAACAGCGGTAAGCTCAAAACGTCAGCACACCACAACATGACAATCGTGACTACGTTTAAGGAGCCCGCAGATGAATAATGACGCCAACACTTCCCACTCCCTGTTAAGCCAGCGCGAGCAGTGCATTCCCCGCGGCGTGGTGAATGCCCATCCTATCGTAATTTCCCATGCCCGCGGCAGCGAAGTCTTTGACGTCGACGGCAATCGCTATTTGGATTTCGTGGGGGGTATCGGCGTACTCAATGTCGGCCACAATCACCCACGGGTGGTGGCGGCGATTCAGGCCCAGGTGGAACGTATTTCCCACATGAGTTTCCAGGTGGCTGCCTACCCTGGCTATATAGAACTGGCTAGCCAACTGGCCCAGTTGGTCGGCGGTGACAACGCCTACCAAAGCGTGCTCTTTACCTCCGGCGCTGAAGCGGTGGAGAACGCCATCAAAATTGCCCGCTCCTACACCGGGCGCCCCAACGTGATTGCCTTTCGCGGTGGCTTTCATGGACGCACGCTACTGGGCACTACCCTTACCGGCATGAGCCAACCCTATCGACAAAATTTTGGCCCTTTTGCCCCCGCGATACACCACATCAGCTACCCGGATGCATTGCGAGGCGTGAGTAGTGAGGATGTGCTTGCCGAGTTGGATACGCTGTTCGCCACTGAAGTCGTTCCCGACCAGGTCGCCGCTATCCTGATCGAGCCGGTACAGGGTGATGGCGGCTTCCTGCCTGCGCCGGTCGAGTTTATGCAGGCACTTCGCGCATTGACTGAACGCCACGGCATTGTACTCATCGCCGATGAAATTCAGACCGGCTTTGGACGTACGGGCAGGATGTTTGGCTTTGAACACAGCAATATTCTGCCCGACTTAGTCACTGTCGCTAAAAGCCTGGGAGGAGGCTTGCCAATCTCAGGAGTCGTTGGACATACCGAGATTATGCAATCTCCCTCACCTGGTGGGCTTGGGGGCACCTATGGAGGCAGTGCGCTGAGCTGCGCGGCGGCACTGGCGGTGCTGGATATTTTTGCCGATGAGCAACTGCTTGAACGTGGTATAGCCATGGGGAAACGTCTGGAAACAGGACTGCGTCGCCTGCAAACAAAGCATTCAGTGATTGCCGAGGTACGCGGGCAAGGCCCGATGCTTGCCATTGAGCTTCTCAAAGGCCCGCAGGCCACACCGGAGGATGCCGCACTGGTGCAACAGGTCATCGATAACTGCCGTGGAGCGGGTTTGCTGGTGATTAAGTGCGGTGTTTACCGCAATGTCATTCGCTTCTTGGCACCGCTGAATACAAGCGACCAACAAACCGACGAAGCACTGGAGATCCTAGACAAAGCATTATCCAGCGCCACGCACTAGTTAATCGCAATAGCCAGGAGAACAGGACGTCATGCAACTGACCGACTATACGACGCTATGCATGGATGCCCATGGCGTTCTGATTGATCGCGATAGAGACATTGTGCGGGGCCTATCGCCACTGTTAGCGATGATGCCCGACCCGCCACCAAAGGAGCAGGTATTAGCAGACTATGTGCATGCGCTGCATGAACTAACGGATGAGCAGATGGGCGCCGTTTCGGCGCACTGCACTGTCTACCGCGCACTGGCCAACCGCTGGGGACTAGAGGCGGATTGGCAAGAAGGGATTGAATTCGCCAGTTCGTTAGGTTTTGGCTCACTTTATGAAGATGCGCCTGGCGCTATTCACTATCTGCGCAAGTTCTATCAGCTCAGAGTAGTCACTTCCCTAAATGAGCAGGAGTTCTTGGCTTTTAACCAGCGTATTGGGCTTTCAGCCATTGAGCGACAAACCACCGGTAGCTTTGTGGCCGCTCGCTCCAAGCTTCGAGAGATGGAGGCGGATAAACACGTATTGCTCTTAACGGCTGGCCCCGCATCAGTTAATAGCCGTGGGGGGCATTGCCGCATCACTCGCAATGCCAAAGCCGACCAGCCCCATAAGCAGTCGTGTATCTCACTCAGCGATTTTATTTATCAGCATCAACTTGCTCTACGCGGCGAATTGCTTTAGACAAAGGTAGCAAACTAAATCAACGGGGCGTCTTTTACCGCCCTCTAACAAATAAAGGACTTTGCATGGTGGCTAGCGTTCGCCTTGATCGTATCGACATCAATATTCTCGTTCAGCTTCAAGCAGATGGCAGAATGACTAACGTTCATTTGGCCGATGCTGTCGGTCTATCGCCTAGTCCCTGCCTACAGCGAGTCAAACGATTGGAAGCCGCTGGTTATATCACTTCGTTTCAAGCCCGACTCAATCTATCGAAAATGATGGAAAGCGTTACCGTCTTTACGGAGGTCACCCTGTCAGATCACCATCGAGAAGACTTTCTACGCTTTGAACAAAAAATTCGTCAGGTCGATGAAGTCATGGAGTGCCACCTTATCAGCGGCGGTTATGACTATTTACTGCGCTTTATAGCGCGCAGCATTGCCCATTACCAACGAGTGATGGAGGCACTCATCGAGGACGAAATCGGCATTGAAAAGTACTTCAGCTATATCGTTATCAAGACCCCTATCAATAAAGAACAACTCCCGCTTCGTACCTTAATGGAGGGTTAACCTAGAGCGTTACCTTCACCCCTCACGAAACGCCTCCACCACCCGCTCAGCCAGCACCTCACTGGCGTCGCCACTACCCACTCGCTTGACGAGAGATACCTGGTAGTCACCCAGCGGCGGTAGTGAATCATTACTTAGTCGTTTGAGCGGCGGGCGGATCAAGCTTTTAGGGAAAGCCGTCACGGCCAAATCGGCCTGCATGGCCGCTTCCTGCCCGGCACAGTGGTCGCAGGAGTAAGCGATTCGGTAAGCAATCCCCGCTTGATCAAGGGCATTAAGGGTAATTCTGCGCCACGCACACCCCTGCTGGGCCAGGGTCACAGGCAGTGGCGTTCGCTGCACGGCAACGCCATCCTCACGGCCCGCCCACACTAGCGGTTCGCTGTGGACGATCTCTCCCCGCGTCGCCTGACCAGGCCCTCCAGCCATCACCAAGGCAAGATCAAGCTCGCCCTCGTCCAACCTGGCGAGCAGGTCTTTGCTGCGTCCCACCTCGACATCAACCTGCACCGCCGGGTGCGAGCGAGCAAACTGGGCGAGTACCGTGGGTAAAATACGCCCTACCACGTCGTCCGTTATCCCCAGCCCTACACGCCCCTCTATGGTAGGGGCTAAAAACTGGGTCACGGCTTCTGCATTGAGTTTCAGTAGCCGCCGCCCATAACCCAGCAGCACTTCCCCCTCAGCAGTCAGGCGTACGTGCCGCGCCTCGCGGACAAACAGCGTCTGGCCGAGGATCTCTTCCAGGCGTTTGATCTGCATGCTTAGCGCGGAAGGGGTACGAAACAGCTGCTGGGCGGCGCGGGTGAAGCTGCCGCTCTCCGCAATTGTCACAAAGGTGCGCAGCACCTCGCTATCCAGTAGCGGTAAGGCAACCCGGCTGGGAGCCATGGTCGATAGTTGATTCATTCCGCCCACCTTTCAGAAAAACTTAACACTCAGTGTAGATCTTTTCGTTTGATTGATCCAAGGCAAAGTACCAAGCTGATAACCAGAGGTCGCGACCCTCCCACTTATTAATCACTGATCACAGCTGCCCAGTTAGCGCCCAGGCGCCGCTTACTGTACAGCCGTTGTGAATAAAAGGAGGTGCGCGATGAAGTGTGAATGCCCAGCCCAACATGCCCATAACGCCTGGGAAAAAGCTCGCCAATTGGCGCCGCCACCCAAGCCACCAGCACTGCATTTTTACATGCCTGCCATGCCGTCGATGCGGCTAATTCGTGCGCTTGATATGGCCTGGTGGCGTTACCGGCGGCGTTGGCTTTTCCGCCGCCATATACTGCCGCTACTAGCCTACGATGACCACGTACTGTTGGATATTGGCCATTGTCGAGAAGATATTCTCTGGGCCAACCAGCTCCCATTGAAGGTCGATGCCATTCACGCGCTAGAAGCCCGGCAGAAAAAGCGGCAAGTTCAGCAGGCCTAGAATCAAAAAAGCTTCGAACCTCTCCCAGGTTCGAAGCTTTTAATGAAGCCCTTAATAGCGTTTTAAGCATCTCATATAGTTACTAAGCTTTGTGCTCAACGCCTGCTTTTAAACTCCTATCGGCCCGCCATCGCGTTTCTGAATAACAACGGTTGACGCCCGAGGGCGTACTTGGCCGCTGGCTGCAACAGTGGCGTCTTGCACTAGCTCACTACCATCCGCGGGCCAGTTACCCGGGTGCTGAATGTTAATAAACAGCGCGGTTTTATCCGGCGTGGCAAAAATACCTGTCACTTCGCAGCCGTTCGGCCCTACCGCAAAGCGCTTCAGCTGCTGCTGGTTGCTGCTGTTAATTACCGGGCCGGTGCCTTGAATATCGTCGAGCCCGTTAGGTACCACGGCAAGCAGTTGGTCGTTGGTGTACTCGGTTACTCCATCATAACCGTTATCGGTTTGGATCCAGAGGATACCCTGACCGTCCTCTCGCTCGTCGAACCAGAGCCCATCGGGGCTGGCGAACTGATTCATTTCTGTCAGGCCCGAGTGATTATCGGCATCGTCAGCGGCCGCGCCAAACACAAACACTTCCCAAGTAAAGGCGTTGGGCAACCGGCTTTCGCGCCAGCGAATAATATGCCCTGCTTCGTTATTGGCGCGAGGGTTGGCGGCATTGGTGGGCGCTAAATCGTAACCAACACCTACTTGTTCCAGATGCTCACCGTCATTAGTGTAAGTTGGGGTTGTCTCTTCAGCGGTACGCTGAGTGTTATTGGTTAGGGTGAGATACACCTCGCCGGAAGCAGGATCGACGGAAGCCCACTCAGGGCGGTCCATTGGCGTGGCACCCAACAAATCCGCTGCATCGCAGGTGTTGATGATGATACCTGCCGCATCGTCGTCGGCTAGCCCCAACGCCGCCGCCAGCGTGCGGCCATCGCGCGTTTGAGCACTAGGCGTTAGCGGTAGCCACTCACCGCTGCCATCGGCATGGAAACGAGCCACATAGAGGGTGCCGTTATCCAAATATTTGTTGCCAATGGCAAGACGATCATACTCTTCCCCTGGACGGTTGGCATCGGCGGGATCCCAGGCAGCATCAGAAACATATTTATATACGTACTCGTTGCGGGAATCGTGCCCCGAGTAGTAAACCACTGGCTGACCGGCTTCCAGCTTGCCTAACCAACACCCTTCATGGCGGAAACGGCCAAGTGCCGTACGCTTAACCGCCAATGCATCACTATAGGGGTCGACCTCCACCTGGTAGCCGAACGTGCGTGCTTCGTTGCGATAATCATCTTCAGCACGCTCGCCGCGCGGGGTAATGTCGAAGCGAGCAAATTCGTCATTCTGTTCAGAGGCGTCTCCCGCCGAAGTATCCCAACCATAGCGGCTTTTAGCGGTGGGAATACCAATCCGCGCGTCGTCCTGGAAGCGTTCGCCATGATTAACGAACACATTGGGCCAGTTCTCTTCACAGGCAATATAGGTGCCCCAGGGCGTTACCCCGTTACCACAGTTATTGTTGGTACCACGGGTTTGGGTACCCTCAGGCGAAAAGCGCGTTTTGACGTAGTCACTGCCCGCCACTGGCCCGGAAAGTTCCATCACCGTCGCACTGGTGAGGCGACGGTTATAACGCGAACCCGGCACATGCGTCCATTGGCCGCTGGCGTTCTTTTCGACCTCAACAAGGGTGACACCGTGAGCGTTGATCTCAGTGCGCGACTCAGCTGCTGGCCGCTGGCCCTCATCCGCATTAGTGGGGCCTCCTTGGGGCGCCCATAGCGCTGCTTGGTCGATATACTCATTGTTGAGCGCCAGCACAAAACGGCGCGAGGCGTTGTCGGTATCCAGGGCAAAACCGGCCATGCCGTCATGGTGCATGCCCACACTCTCCGCCTGACGCTCAGCGGTCATCGGCTGTTCAGGCTGCCAAGTAACATTTTGGTTCAGCGGCGTGCCCCACGGCACCAAGACTTGGGCCACATAACCTTCCGGCACCACCACGGCATCGGTGCGGGATCCGTGAACCGCCTCAAACGCCAGTGTCAGGGGTGTTTTTTGGTTGCTGCTTGAGGCAAGCGCTTGAGCAGCACCACCAAAACTAAGCATCGAGGCAGCCGCCATGCTCAAACCACCGCGCATCACATCACGCCGGGATACATGGCGCGCCAATACTTCCGCGAAAGGTTGGTTGCCGCTGTGGTTAAGCAGGCGATGATCTTCGATCTCTTTACTCATTTTGGTCTCCCCCTGATCGTTTGTAGGTCAACGATTGAACGTTAGGAGACACTAAAGAAGCTTAATGACAGCACGATGACGGAGCGCCTGCATTTATATGAAGAAAGGTCGAATGCTAGGACCTGTTGAGGAATGCCTGCAACTCTGCTAAATTAACGCTAATAGTTATCATTAACATAGGAGTTACTCTCTCATGCAGTTACCCGCTAAGGGCACTGGCCAGGGAGATACGTCGGCCTCGACGACCCGCGAGGTGGCCCACGAGGTGAATAGCAGAGAATTACTTGGCAACTCAGATCAATTGGTTATCCACCATGAACAGCGCCGCTATGTGTTGCGCCGTACTAAAAGCGGCAAGTTAATTCTTAACGCCTAAAGCTCTTAATATTTCAGCCCCTGATTAATTTAAAGACTTATACAGCAAAGCCAGCCAGGTAGCCCATCGCACCCAGCCAGCGACCTCTTCCACTTATCCCTGTTGGAAATCTCTGGCTTATGAACCACACACGCGCTTTTGGTGGCCTCTTTTTAACGCTGCTTCCACTGTTAACCGCCCAAGCAGACGACGCCGAGCTTAACCCAGTGACGGTCACCGGCACCCGGGCGCCTACTGACCTTTCCCGGGCACCGCTGATTATCGATATTATTGATCGCGATGACGCTGTGCTGGCCACCGCCAGCCGGGTTGAAGACGTACTTAGCCGCCAACCCGGCCTGCATGTGGCTGGCCAAGGGCGCCGAAATGGCCAAACCTTAAGTATGCGCGGCTTTGGCAGCAAAGGGGTGCTGGTGCGTTTGGATGGCGTTCGTCAGGATATCTCCACCGGCCACATCGGTAACTTCTTTCTCGACCCTGGCTTGATTCAAGAAGTACAGATAGCACGCGGTGCGCTCTCCAGCTTGTACGGCAGCAATGCCATGGGCGGTGTCGTCAGCTTCACCAGTGTGAATGCCAACGACCTGCTTGCCCCCGGCGAAGATAGCGGCGTACGCCTTTCCGTAGGCGGTGCGACGGCCAGCGACGAAATGCGGGGGAGCCTGACTGGCTTCGGCCGCCGCAATACCGCCAACGGCCTGGTGGATGGCCTGTTTTCAATCGGCCGCAGTGAATCCGGCGATATTCGCCGCGCCGGGGGCGATGAAGCCGAAGAGGATGCAACGCTCAATAGTCTGCTGCTAAAAGGCGGTTGGGAGCCAAACGACGACCAGCGGGTATTTATCAGCTGGCAGCACTACGACGAACGCGCCACCCAGCCCGCCAACCCACAACAGCTTTCAACCGATGCCAGCAATCCGCTGCGCGACCGCGATGTGGAAAGCAACAACGTCCAGTTGGGCCACCGCTGGCAGCCCAGCGCTGCCACCGAAGTCACTTCGCAGCTTACCTTTAGCCAGCAGGATATCGACGAGCCCGAGGCCAACCGCACCCTAGAGCGCGTCGGGCTTCAGAGCGACGGCTTCCACACTATGGATCACGGCTGGCTCTCGCAAACGCTGGTGTTCGGTGCCGAACTGGAGCAGGCCCGCCAACGGCCAAGTGGCGATGCCAATGGCTTTCCTAAAGCCGATATCGATACCCAGTCAGCCTATCTCGACACTACTCTTACCGCTGGGCGCTATTTAGCCGATGGCGGCGCCGGGCAGTTTGATATTGGCCTGGGAGCCCGCTACGACCGTTACGACGCCAGCGGCCAAAATGAATCCGATAGCGTCCACGACCAAGTGTCACCGCGCTTTCGTCTTGCCTGGCGGCCCGATGACGCCTTGATGCTGTTTTCGGGCTACGCTGAGGCCTTCCGCGCTCCTAGCCTATCCGAGCTTTACGCCAACGAGCGCCACTTTGCCGGTTTCTGCGCCGGGCCAGCCTTCTGCACACCGGACAATTACTGGATTCCCAACCCTAGTCTCTCGCCTGAATCTAGCCACACCTGGGAAAGCGGCGTGGTCTGGCATCAGGGCGACTGGCAGGTTCGTGCCAGCTACTTCGATACTCGCGCCGACGATTTTATCGACACCCACGTCGACATCATGGCGGGCACCACCCAGGCAGTGAACGTTCAGCGCGCCCAGCTGTGGGGCTATGACGCCCGGGTGACCTGGCAGCCCAGCGCCTTCCCGCTTCTTACAAGCTTTGTGGGTCTTTCGGAAGTCTCCGGTAAAGACCGCGATTCTGGCGAGCCCCTAGGCAGTCAAACACCGTTGGAAGCCACCCTGGGAAGCGAGGTGGTTCTGTATAACAGCGATATCCGCCTGGGCTGGCAAGCGCGTTTTGCCCAATCTTTCGATAAGCAGGGCGATGACGAGCGCCTGCCCGGCTATGGGTTGCACGATGTGCATCTCGCTTGGCAAATCACCCCGGCCGTGGATACCTCGCTGCGCCTTGCCAATATTGGCGACAAGGTGTGGTACCGCCCCGACGGCAGCCTGGGCGATGGGCGCAGCCTGTTCGCCACCCTCAACTGGCAGTGGTAAATCCACGCAGTCAACCCGATAGAGGTGCGTCATGATTACATCCCAACAGATCGCGATTATCGAAGCCTTTGACGCGGCGCGCGCCGCGCAGCCGCGGCTACCTGCGATTGAGATTGCCGAACGCTTATCGATCAGTGAAGGCGAGCTGCAGGCCGCTCGTTTAGGGCGCGACGTATGGACGCTGCCGCTCTCGCCCAGCGATATCGCCGCCTACCTGCCCCAACTGGGGCGGGTTAAAGCGTTGACCCGTTCCCGGCTGGCCGTGCTAGAGCAAACCGGCGACTACCCTGAACTTAGCGGCGGGCCACAAACAGGCCTGTTACTCAACCCAGGTGGCCTGGATCTACGCTTGCTCTATACGAGCTGGCACTGGGCCTGCCTGATTCGTGATTCTATGCCTGCCACCAGTACTCAAGAGGCGCAGTGGCGCTGGAGCCTGCAGATATTCAATCAACATGGCTGCGCCGTTCACAAATGCTTTGCCCTGGAGAACCCACTGCCGCGTCCCTGGGGTGCCTTAGCGGCCTTGGGCACTCGGGATACGCCAGCGTTTACCCAGAGCATGCCTCGCTTGAAGCGCCCACTGCCCGAAGCGCCGACCCTCGCTAGCGAGTGGGGCGCGATGCGCGATGTGCACCAGTTCTTTGCCCTCCTCCAGCGCCATCATCTGGAGCGTATTGAGGCCAACCAGTTAATGGAGGGACGCTATACCCAAACGCTGCCCGTCAATGCCCTGGAAACAGTGCTTCAGCACGCCAGCCTTCGCGCGCTGCCGTTGATGCTGTTTGTCGCTAGCCCCGGCTGCGTGCAGATCCACACCGGCACATTGCCCACCCCTCAACGCGCCCACGGCTGGCTGAATCTATTTGGCGAGCAGTTCACCCTGCACCTTGATGACACTGCGATTGACCAAGTATGGCAAGTCAGCAAGCCCAACCGAGACGGCGGCGTGACCAGCATTGAAGCCTTCGATGCCGAAGGCTCGCTAGTGCTGCAACTTTACGCGGAACGCCAGGAAGGCCGCGTTGAGCGTCGCGAGTGGCGGCAATTGCTGGATGTACTCGGCAGCCAAGAGGCGGTGGCATGAACGCAAAACGCCTGATGCGCCGCTCACTGGCAGTACTGCTGATGGGGTGGCTAACCACCGGGGCCGCATTGGCCAGCGAACGCTGGGTGGTGCTTGGTGGCGATATCGCGGAAACCCTGGCCGCGTTAGATGCCGATATCAATGTCATTGCTCGGGATGACACAGTCGTGCATCCACCCGCCATGGCGGAGCTGCCCTCGGTGGGTTACCTGCGCCAGCTCTCCGCTGAAAGCGTCCTATCGGTTAAACCTGACCAGGTGTTAGCCGCCGGGCACGCAGGCCCCAAGGAAGTGCTGGAGCAGCTAGCGGCTGTCGGTGTCAGCGTAGAGATTATCAACGCCCCACCCTCCCTCAATGCCATTGCCGATAAAGTCCGCGCCGTCGGCCAATTAACTGACCGTCGCGACGCGGCAGGAACCTTGGCAGACACCTTGAACGAGAAACTTGACCGGCTAGCCAACCTGCCCGCCCTACCGACGACCCGCGCGATGTTTATCATGCAGCATAGCGGCTTAACACCCCGGGCGGCGGGCAGCGATACCGCAGCACATAGCGCGCTCGAAGCGGTGGGCCTGGCAAATGCCTTCGCCGAGATGCAGGGCTACCACAGCGTGGGTGCCGAAGCCCTGGCCCGGCAAGCACCGGAGGTTGTGATTGTCTCCGAGCGGGGCTTGGCGGCAATGGGTGGCGAAGCCGCGCTATGGCAGTTACCCGGTATGGCGTTAACCCCCGCAGGCCGAGAGCAGCAGTTGATTGTCATTGATGACCAAGCGCTGCTTGGCTTTGGCCCGCGCACGCCCGATCAGCTACTCACCCTGCACCAGGAAGTTGAAGCGCTATTGGGCGCACCGACTAGCGCCCAGGCTAATTCTGTCCAAAACAGTTCCGTTCAAAACAGCACCGCCCAGCTAAGCCCATGATAGCCATTCTTAACACTGACCGTTTCCGGGTGCGGCTGCCGGTTAGTCGCACTACCCGCGTGCTCGTCGGATTAACCGCTACGCTGCTGCTGGCCTTAGCTTGGGCGGCCGCCTCTGGCGCGCTGGGCATCTCCCCGTGGGAAGTACTCCGCGGCCAAGCCGATCCGCTCAGTATTCAGGTGTGGTGGCAACTGCGACTGCCGCGCTTACTGCTGGGCGTGGCGGTCGGTGCAATGCTTGCCGGTAGCGGCGCCGCCATGCAGGGGCTGTTTCGTAACCCGCTGGCCGACCCCACCCTGCTCGGCCTTGCCAGTGGTGCGGGGCTATTTGTAGCGCTGTGGATTGTGCTCTTTCAAGACAGCGGTGCCAGCAGCCTTTACGGTCAGTTTGCGGCAGGTTTCCTGGGCGCCTTATGCGTCTGTTTGATCGTATTTGGCATTGCCAAGCGCCAGGGCGGCGGCAGTGCCGCTGTGATGACCCTGTTACTGGCTGGTTTGGCCATCAACACCCTAGCCGGGGCTGGCGGTGGGGTTCTAGCCTTTATCGCTAGCGATGAGCAGCTTCGCCAGCTTAGTTTATGGGGCATGGGCACGCTGACTAACGCCCTGTGGCGCACCACGGCGCTCGCCCTGGTACTGATTGCCGCTGCTCTGTGGCTGTTAATGCGTAGCGCTCGTGAACTCGACCTGCTCCAGCTAGGCGAAGCTACCGCGCATGCGGCGGGGCTGGATGCAAGCCGCCTAAAACGCCGGGTAGTGGTCGCTACCTCACTGGGCGTAGGTCTGTGTGTAGCGCTAACGGGAGTGATTGGCTTTTTAGGTCTGCTAGTGCCCCACTGCCTGCGGCTCTGGCTGGGCCCCGGACACCGGCTGCTGCTACCCGCCTCGATGTTAGGCGGCGCGCTGCTGCTGGTCGTCGCTGATACGCTAGCCCGCACCGTCGCTGCCCCGGCGGAGATACCCGTCGGGCTACTCACCAGTCTGCTGGGCGGCCCCTACTTCCTGTACCTACTGATGCGCAGGAACCGAGCATGCTAACGCTCCATCAGGCTGGTTTAATCACCATACCCACTATCGCTCCATTGGATGGCACAATTCGCCCTGGCGAGCTACTTGTCATTGTCGGCCCCAACGGCGCGGGCAAGAGCACGCTACTCAGCATGCTGTCGGGGTTTCGCAACGCCGAGCAGGGCGCGCTACATCTGGATGGCAAACCCTTGCGCGAATGGCCCATCGCCGAACTTGCCAATCGCCGGGCACTGGTCGCCCAACAGGAGCTCCCCGGCTTTGACTGGCAAACCGACGAACTGTTGAGTCTAGGCAGTAACCCGGCCAAATCACTGGTCGCAGCGCTACTCGACGACCTGGATCTAACCCACCTCGCCAAGCGCAGCGTACTCTCGCTTTCCGGTGGCGAACGCCAGCGGGTGATGATCGCACGAGGCGCCTGCCAACTACTCTCAAGGGGCTCTCCCACCGCCAAGGATGGTGGTATTTTATTGCTGGATGAGCCGACCAGTGCCTTGGATATCGGCCAGCAGCAGCGCTTGATGCGGCAACTACGCGGCTGGGCCGCACAGCACCGCATGGCCATTGTTTGCGTGCTCCACGACCTTAATCTCGCCAGCACCTACGCTGACCGGGTATGGTTGCTGCATCAAGGGCAGCGTATTGACCACGGACTACCCAGCCAGGTGCTTAACCCCGCGACCATTGCGAAGATTTACGCAGCCGAACTTCAGCACATTGAGGGCGGCCCCCATGGCAAGCCTCTGCTCGCCCTGGCGCCTTAAGACAGCTTTCAGCAGCCAACGAGTCGAGTGGCAAAGCCCTCATATAAGTCCATACTTATCCATACGTAACGGGCAATATATGCATCACCGTGTGCCAATTGGGGAGCAAGAATGAGACTGATCAGCCTCATGTGGGTCGTGTTGGCAGGGATGAGTTTTAGCATCGGTGTGTTAGGCATTTTCCTGCCCCTGCTGCCGACCACCGTGTTTATGCTAATGGCTGTTTACTGTGCCTCCAAAGGCTCACCGCGCTTTGAGGCCTGGATCCGCTCCCGCCACTATGTCGGGCCACTGCTGGTTACCTGGGAGCAAGAGCGCGCCATCCCCCGGCACGCTAAGTTGGCGGCTGTTAGCATGATAGCGTTGAGTGCTCTGATCACCGCTTGGTCACTCGGCCCTGGCTGGACTCGCTGGGGCGTGATCGCTCTACTGATGCTGATTGCCGTTTGGCTGGCTACTCGGCCAGAGCCTTCGTCTTCTTCTTAACACACGCCTAAACCAGCACCTTATGGGTAGAGACCACCTGTCGCAGCCCCATAAACGAGCGGATCTGGCGCACGCCGGGCAGGTAGAGCAACTGTTCAGCGTGCAACCTGTTGAAGCTTTGGCTGTCCCGGGTGCGTACCAGCATAAAATAATCAAACTCCCCGGTTACTACGTGACACTCCATACAGCCAGATACCTTCTGGGCCGCCTCTTCAAAGGCGGCGAAGGATTCCGGCGTCGAGCGATCCAGTACCACGCCAATCAACACCACCATACCTGCCTGTAGTTGTTCCGGGTCTAAATGCGCCACCACCCGGCTGATTACCCCATCCCGCTTGAGCCTTTCCACCCTGCGTAAGCACGCCGCCGGGCTCAAGCTCACCTGCTCTGCCAGTGCCACATTGGAAAGCGTGGCATCGTCCTGAAGCAGTTTAAGGATACGCCGATCTGTTCGGTCTAGTTCAGCCGCCTGATCATCAGGCCCAGGGCGTGAACGGGAGATTTTTGAGCGCACTATTATTTACCTGATTCATCTATAAACACTATTTAAGACCACATAAAATATGTTTTATCAACTTTTATTGCTTTAAAACAGACAACTTTGCAACACAAAAATCATGGCTAACACTTACTATAAATAGTAGAGAGCACGCCAATTGTTCACAACAACCTTAGCCGCCCTATATCGCACCCAATGTTTTAAAGCTGGAGATTGCTATGAACCTCGAACGCTTCCCACGTTACCCACTCACTTTTGGCCCCTCTCCCATTACGCCGCTCAAGCGGCTAAGCGAACATTTAGGCGGTGAAGTAGAGCTCTACGCCAAGCGTGAAGACTGCAACAGCGGCCTGGCCTTTGGCGGCAACAAGACCCGCAAGCTGGAGTACTTGATTCCTGAGGCACTTGAACAGGGCTGCGATACGCTGGTATCGATTGGTGGTATTCAGTCCAACCAGACCCGGCAAGTGGCAGCAGTGGCCGCCCATCTGGGCATGCAGTGCGTGCTGGTACAGGAGAACTGGGTCAACTACTCCGACGCGGTGTATGACCGCGTGGGCAATATCGAGATGTCACGCATCATGGGCGCCGATGTGCGCTTGGATGACGCGGGGTTCGACATCGGCATTCGCCCCAGCTGGGAGCAGGCCATGGAGGATGTGCGCCAACGGGGCGGTAAGCCCTTCCCGATTCCCGCTGGCTGCTCCGAGCACCCTTACGGCGGCTTAGGCTTTGTGGGCTTTGCCGAAGAGGTACGTCAGCAGGAGAAAGAGCTGGGCTTCACGTTTGACTATATCGTGGTGTGCTCAGTCACCGGCAGCACTCAGGCGGGCATGGTGGTGGGGTTTGCCGCCGATGGCCGTGCCCAGCGAGTGATTGGCATTGACGCCTCTGCCAAGCCTGAGCAAACCCGTGAACAGATCCTGCGCATCGCGCGCAATACGGCTGAATTGGTGGAATTGGAAGGCGGTATTAGCGATGACGATGTCATTTTGGATACCCGCTACGGCGGCCCCGAGTATGGCCTGCCCAACGAAGGCACGCTGGAAGCCATTCGCCTCTGTGCCCGTCTGGAGGGTGTGCTTACCGACCCGGTTTACGAAGGTAAATCCATGCACGGCATGATCGACATGGTGCGCAACGGCGAATTCCCGCCCGGCTCCAAAGTACTCTACGCCCACCTAGGCGGCGTACCTGCGCTGAATGCCTATAGTTTCCTGTTTAGAAATGGATAAGGAGTAAAACACCTGCCTCGAACCGTCTGATCCAGCGCCTCAATAACGCCGACCAGGCGGTTGCTGCTGTACAAATAATGCACACCCTTTAGTCTTGGCGTATAAGATGTTCACGGATACGCCATGTCTTCAACGCTTCCCGCCCACCTCACCCTTGACGAGCTTGTCCAGTACCCAGCACCGCTGGATTTCGCCCACGGCACGCTCACCTGGGCCGACGCCGATGATGAGATGATTGGCACCGACGTACCACCCGTTTCTGCCCAGTAGCGCATGGCCTATGGTGTTCGCGTGGCGTTCAACCATACCTGTCTATAACATTCATAAAGCGAGCCGCCAGGAGTTTGCACTTCTTTAACACTTAGCTTCCAACAAGGACGGACTCTATGCGCGATGATGAAAAGTACACCAATTCCGAAGAGCAGCTACTCCACCTTCAAAATCTGCTAGATGACCCAGACACAACGGCACTAAAAGCGTATTTCTCTGAACTCGACATCTTAGACATCGCGCGAACACTGGAGTCCTTCCCGGCCAAAACGCGAGATTTCCTTTGGGAGTATGTTCCCGACGACTTTATCGGCGAGGTTCTCGCCGAAGTTGACGAAGACATCCGTGCTGACTACATCGAAGACTTATCGGCCAGCGATGTAGAAGAAATTGTTAAAGGCTTGGATGCTCAAGAAGTTGCTGAAGTTTTAGATGTTGCCGATGAAGCCATAAAAACCAGCGTCTACGCTAGCCTAGAGCAAGAGATCCGCGCCCAGGTTGAGAATCTTCACGCCTATGAAGATGACGTGGTTGGCCGCTATATGGATCCCGAGACGGTCAATGTAAAACAGGGCGTGTCGTTAGAGGCCGTGCAGCGCTATATCCGCATCCACCATCTGCTCGACGATGAGTCGCAACAGATCATGATTACGGATAAGGATAAACGCTTACTCGGCACTTTGACCCTGATTGATTTAATCAAGCAACCACAAGAGGCGGTGGTTGATGATTATATGGATGACTTTTTTACTCTAAATGATCAAATGAAAGTCAGTGATGCGGCGGCGTTACTGCGCTCTAAAGAGCTGCACTTTGTGCCCGTGTGCGATAGCGATGGATTATTGGTAGGCCAGCTAAACGCCGCCGACGTACTTGAAATTACCCAAGACGACGCTGACATGACGTTAAAGCATATGTCTGGCGTCAGTAACGAAGAGGAAGTCTTCACACCCGTTTTACGCAGTGCAAAAAGTCGCGGCATTTGGCTGGGCATTAATCTGTTAACGGCTTTTTTAGCGGCCTTCGTTATCGGTCAATTCGAAGCGGCATTAGATCAAATTGTGGCGCTGGCCATTTTGATGCCGGTGGTGGCAAGCATGGGGGGGATCGCTGGGAGTCAAACCCTTACCGTCGTCATACGCGGTTTGGCGCTGGGCCAGCTTGCGGGTAACAATATAAAATGGCTGTATAACAAAGAGATGTGGGTGGGGATGAGTAACGGCTTGGTTTGGGCATTAGTGGTCGGCTTGATTTCCCATCTCTGGTTTGGCGATGCCATGATCACGCTGGTGATCACCCTGGCCATCTTTATCAATATGAGTCTCGCCAACTTATCCGGCGTACTCATCCCCATGGTGTTGAAAAAGCTGCAGATTGACCCCGCGTTATCGGGCGCGGTTATTTTGACGACCGTTACCGATGTGGTTGGCTTTCTTTCATTCTTAGGGCTCGCGACGCTTATTATCCTGTGACTTTTTCTGCCCAGCAGGCGCTTGGGCCTTTATAGAAAGGCCCAAGCGCTTAGTGTAGAAGCAACGGCTATACTGTCACCCACTGCCCCGTCTGATGTGACGTTTCGATAGCCTCTATTAATCGATTAACCCGCGCGGCTTCGCGAAAGTCCGGATAGAGGGGGCGGTTATTGATGATGCCTTCCACCAGATCGCGCACCTCGATAATCTTCTGATCGTTATAGCCCAGACCATGCCCCGGCGCGGGGCTGAAGGCCGCATAGTCGGGATGTTCCGGGCCCGCTAACAGGGTAGTGAACCCTCGCCTGCCGTGGGCATCACCGTGGCGATATAGCTGTAGCTCGCTCATGCGTTCCTGGTCAAAAACAATGGCGCCTTTGGTGCCCGTTAGCGTATAGGCCAAGCCCATTTTGCGGCCTGCCGCCACCCGGGAGGTCTCGATATTACCGATTAACCCCTGGTCAAACCGCAACATGGCCTGGGCCTGGTCGTCGTTTTCTACTGGGGCCATCCCGCTACCGTTAGCATTGGGGCGCGAAGCGATAACGGTCTGTAGCTGGCCGCAAACCTCGTTAATGCGCTGTCCGGTTAAAAACTCGGCCATATTGAGAATATGCGAGCCCACATCGCCTAGCGCACCGGCGCCTGCGGTCGCCCGCTGTGTATGCCAGTCGTGGGGCTTTTGCGGGTCTAGCAGGTAATCCTCGTTGTGCCGCCCACGAAAATGAATCAGCTCACCAATTTCACCGCTAGCGACAATCTGGCGGGCCAACTGGGTAGCGGAATTGCGAATATAGTTAAAGCCCACCAGTGTTTTGACGCCCGCCTTTTCAGCCGCGGCGACCATCTCGTCGGCATCTGCCGCGCTCAGCGCCAGCGGCTTTTCGGCGTAAACATGCTTGCCAGCGGCAATGGCGGCAAGGGCCATCTCTTTATGCAGGAAGTTGGGCGCGCATATATCCACCACATCCACGTCACTGTCTTCCACCAGCGCGCGCCAGTCGTCGGTGGCGCGGGCAAAGCCCCAGGCCCGGGCTCGGCTCTCTGCTGTAGCAAGGTCAGCATCCGCCAGCAGTTCGCAAACGGGTTTAGCGGGCAGCTCAAAAACGCTGGACGCTGCATTAAAGGCGATGGCGTGGGCTTTGCCCATAAAGCCGGTGCCGATTAGGCCAATTTTGAGGGTTTTCATTGTGGTTATCCCTGTTATAAAACAATAACACCGGGCTGGGCCCGGCGTTGATTGGTGTCGTGCCCCGTAGCCTGTTTACATGGTCGGCATGGTGAAGTGGTTGGTCTCTTCACGAATGCCGCTGGGCCAGCGCTGGGTGATGGTTTTCATACGGGTATAGAAACGCACGCCGTCCGGGCCGTGCATATGCAACGGGCCAAACAGCGAGCGCTTCCAGCCGCCGAAGCTGTGGAACGCCATGGGCACCGGAATCGGTACGTTAACGCCGACCATGCCGACCTGGATCTGCTCGCAGTACTGGCGCGCCGCATCGCCATCGCGGGTAAAGATCGCTGTGCCATTGCCGTATTCATGGGCATTGATCATGCTGACCGCTTCGTCGAAGCTGGCCACGCGAGCAATCGCCAGCACTGGGCCAAAAATCTCCTCGGAGTGGATACGCATGCTGGGCGTCACGTGGTCAAACAGGCTACCGCCGATAAAGTAGCCATCGCCTGCGCCATCAATCGTGGTCTGGCGACCGTCTACCACGAGCTCTGCGCCTTCATCCACACCGGTTTGGATATAACCCGCCACTTTTTCGCGGTGCTCGCGGGTGATCAACGGCCCCATATCGTTATCTGGGCCATCGACTAGGCCAGGCCCGACCGTCAGCTTATCCAGTTCAGCCACCAGTTTTTCACGCAGGCGGTTGGCGGTCTCTTCGCCCACCGGTACGGCCACCGAAATCGCCATGCAACGCTCGCCTGCCGAGCCATAGGCCGCGCCCATCAGGGCACCCACGGCCTGATCGAGATCCGCATCAGGCATGATCACCATATGATTTTTGGCGCCGCCCAGGGCCTGAACACGCTTGCCATGGGCTGATGCGGTAGCGTAGATGTACTCGGCAATCGGCGTGGAGCCCACAAAGCTGACCGCCTGAACACGCTCATCGGTGAGCAGCACATCCACCGCCTCTTTATCGCCATTGATAACGTTGAAGACACCATCCGGCAGTCCCGCCTCTTTAAGCAGCTCGGCTAGCCGAAGAGGCGTAGAGGGATCTTTTTCCGAAGGCTTCATGACGAAGGTGTTGCCGCAGGCCAGTGCGATAGGGAACATCCACATGGGCACCATGGCGGGAAAGTTGAACGGCGAGATACCCGCGCACACGCCCAGCGGCTGCATCATCGAGTAGCTATCGACGCCAGTGCCGACGTTCATGGAGTGCTCGCCCTTCTGCAGGTGGGGAATGCCGCAGGCAAACTCGACCACTTCCAGGCCCCGGGTCACTTCGCCTTTGGCGTCAGAAAACACCTTGCCGTGCTCGCTAGAGATCAGTCGCGCCAGCTCATCGGTGTGCTCCTCAACCAGCGCTTTAAACTTAAACAGGATGCGCGAGCGCTTCAGCGGCGAGGTTTTTGACCAGGCGACAAAGGCCTCATCGGCAATGCGCACCGCTTCACGGGTTTCATCAGCGGTGGCCAGCGCCACCTGGGCGCTCTGCTCACCGGTGGCCGGATTATAAACCGGCGAAGTACGTTGGCTCTGACCGGCAGAGAGCTGACCATTAAGATAGTGGGATAGCGTCTTCATACAAGCTCCTGATTAAAAGCGGTGCTGTTTAGCTGGCAACGTCGAAGCCTGCCTGCTCGGCAAGTTGGCGTAGGTTGCGGTAACCCAGGCGGGCGTAAGTCAGCGGATGGGCGACTTCCGGGTCTTGTTCGGCTTCAACCACCAGCCACCCCTGGTATCCCTGTTCGCACAGGTGGGTTAAGGCGGACAGAAAATCCACATTGCCATCCCCCGGCACCGTAAACAGGCCGTCTAGCACGCCGTTTAAAAAGCTTTTGTCGCGGTTACGCACCGAATCCAATACCGGGAAGCGCAGGTCTTTGCAGTGCACATGGTGGATACGCTGGCTGTAGCGTTTGGCGATGGCGAGCGGGTCGCCGCCAGCACCGCGCAAATGACCAAAATCAAGCAGTAGTCCCACGCCTTCGCCGGTGCTATCCATTAAGCGTTCAACGTCGGCCTGGCTTTCGATCACCGTGCCCAAATGGTGGTGATACACCAGTTGAATGCCCTGGGATTTCAGGTAGTCGCCCACCACCTCTAAACCACTCAGCAGGCGCTGCCACTCTTGCTCGGATAGATGCGGACGCTGGGAGAGCGGGCACTCCTGATCACCATGTACACAGTGGGTGACTTCACACAGCACCATCACCTTCGCGCCGCACTCCTTGAGCAGGTTCATGTGATCCTGAATGGCGTCAATCTCTTCTTCAGGCGTGCGCTCCAGCAACTGCGAGGAATACCAGCCCGATACAAGCGCCAAGTCGTGGGCGCTAAGCACCTGATTCAGGGCGTCAGGCGTTCGGGGAAACTTGTTACCTAATTCAAAGCCGCTAAACCCCGCTTCGCGGCCCTCTTTCAAACAGGTTTCCAGTGGTGTTGCGCCGCCCAGGCTGGGCAAGTCGTCGTTCGTCCAGGTGAGCGGGTTGATGCCTAAAGTAACCGTTGGCATAGCGTATTCCTTGTGATTATGTTTGTTGGTATTAATGGCGTTGGCGCTGCTTGGCTTTGCGGTACCCTTGATAGGCTTTATTGACGGCTTCACGCTCGGAAACCTCGGGCACGGCCACCTCCCACCAGGCGCCGCCTTCTTGGGTGCTGGGTAACGGGTCGGTGTCCAGGGCAATCACATAGGTCGAGGTGGCGCTGCGAGCACGCACCAGCGCCTGCTCCAATTCCGCAATACCGGTCACCGATTCAGACTCACAGCCCAACGCTTTGGCGTGAGCGGCAAAATCGGTTTTGGGAGCGCCGGCCTCCACAGTGCGGCAATCTTGCAGCAGGTTGTTGAACCCTGCCCCGCCAGTGGCCTGCTGCAAGCGGTTGATACAGCCATAGCCGCGGTTATCCAACACCACCACAATCAGCTTGTGGCCCAGCATCACCGAGGTTGCCAGCTCCGAGTTGTGCATCAGGTAGCTACCATCGCCCACCATCACCACCACTTCGTTGTCGGGCTTGGCCATCTTGACACCCAGCCCGCCCGCAATTTCATAGCCCATGCAGGAGAAACCGTACTCCACGTGGTAGCTGCCGGGGCCGGAGCATTGCCAGAGCTTATGTAGCTCGCCGGGCAAGCCACCGGCGGCGCATACCACGGTGGTATCGTTGCCTGCCTGACGATTGACCGCACCGATCACCTGGGCATCGGTGGGCAGCGCCAGCCCTTGGTCGGCGGTCACGTTGCGCACTATTTCGGCCCACTCTCGCTTGAGCGTGCCGGTCTGCTCGCGCCATTCATCGCCGCCGCGCCATTCACCCAGCGCCGCGTCGAGCTGGCCCAGCCCGACCAAGGCATCGCAGCTTAGCGGCAGCGCTTGATGCTTCAGGCTGTCGAAGCGGCCAACGTTGAGGGCGATCAGCGTTTTATCGCTGCTTTCAAACAGCGCTCGGGAGCCGGTGGTAAAGTCCTGCAACCGCGTGCCCACCGCCAGAATGACATCCGCCTGCTCCGCCAATTGGTTGGCGGCTGCGCTGCCGGTCACCCCAATGGCACCCACTGCGCAAGGGTGGCTATCGGCCAACGCGCCTTTGCCGGCCTGGGTTTCGGCTACCGGGATGCCCCGCGCTTTAGCAAACTCTGCCAGGGCATCGCAGGCAGCGGCGTAATGCACGCCGCCACCGGCGATAATCAGCGGGCGCTTGGCCTGTTGCAGCGCGGCGATGGTTTGGCGAAGCTCGTAAGCATCCGGTGGCGAGCGGCGAATGCGATGCACCTTGGGAGCAAAAAAGGCCACCGGATAATCGTAGGCAAAGGTTTGCACATCCTGAGGCAGCGCCAGGGTCGCAGGGCCGCAATGCTCCGGGTCAAGCAGGGTGGCTATCGCCTGGGGCAAACTGGTCAGCAGCTGTTCCGGGCGGTTAATGCGGTCGAAGTAGCGCGACACCGGTCGAAAACAGTCGTTGACGCTAATGGTAGGGTCGCCAAAGTGCTCCACCTGCTGGAGTACCGGGTCGGGTTCGCGGGTTGCAAAGGTGTCCCCCGGCAGCAGTAGGATCGGCAAGCGGTTGGCGTGGGCGAGTGCTGCGGCGGTGACCATATTGGTCGCCCCCGGGCCTATCGAGCTGGTCGCGGCCATTAAGCGCTGGCGATTATTGGCTTTGGCAAAGGCAATCGCCGCGTTGGCCATGGCCTGTTCGTTGTGAGCGCGAAAGGTCGGAAGCGTGTCTTGCACGTGGTAGAGCGCTTCACCCATTCCGGCCACATTGCCATGACCAAAAATCGCAAACACGCCTTCAAACAGCGCCACTTCTTGGCCATCCACCTCTATACGTTGTGCAGCAAGGTACTTGACCAACGCCTGGGCCATGGTGAGTCGAATGGTGCTCATTTTACGCCTCCTCCGTGTGAGACAGCGTTTGCGGCTGCGCCTGCCTTAATTGCCGCCACGCCTTTATCAGCTCGGCATAGTTCTGGGCGACCCGCTCTACCAAGCTGGCGTCGTCGATACGCCCAGCCAGCCAGTCGCGGCTGGCGCTGGCAAATAGCGTGCGGCCAACGGTGAAGCCTTTACAGCAGGCATGATTGGCCGCTGCTTCAAAGCCGCGTTTCATATCGTCCATAGGGGCGTCAAGCCCGAGCAGTACGACCCCACGGCAGTAGGAATCTTCGCGCTCAATGGTTTCACCCACCGCCTGCCAGGCTGCATCTGACATGGCAGGTAGTTTCCACCAGTCTGGGCGAATGCCCAGGTTATAGAGCCGCTGAAGGCTGCGCGGCAAGGTGGTATCGTCATTGGGCATGTTCGCGGGAGGAATGACTTCAATCAGCAGCTCCAGCCCATAGGCACAAGCCGCCTGGTAGAGCTGGCGCAGCCGCTCCTCCTGCTCTAAGCGCAGCGAGATTTCATCGTCGGGGTGGTAGAACACCAGGCATTTAATAATCTGTTCTCTAGGCCAGTTGCGCAGGCAGGCACCTAAATCATCGCCATGCTGGAAGCGCAGCGGTCTTGAGCCAGGAAGCTCCACTGGTCGACCAATCCACCAGCCTTTTCCACTGGCTTGATTGAGCGCTTCCTGACCCAGCACATCGTCTACCAGAATCGCGGGAGTGGTAATGCCGCCCAGCTTGGCACCCTCTTCGGCGGCGGTGACCAGGAGTTTTTTGAGAGCTGGTAATCGCGCACTGTCGGCATACTCTTCGCGGGCCATATCGGTGAGCTGGCGGCGGTGATCAAATGCCAACCCCAACACTTCGGGCCACTGAGCAGTCACTCGGGTAGTGACCCGGTGGAGATGATTCAGGCGTTGATCGATATCCGGACGGGGTACCTCGTCGCGACGTTTCAGGTAATCGAATAGCTCATCTTCGGTGGGCATGGCCGGGGCACAGCCGTGGCGGGAGACCACCAGCGCACCACAGGCATTGGCGTAACCCGCGCTGGTTTGCCAGGGTTCATTGCGTAGCCAGCCACGTAGCAGCCCGCTCATAAAGGCATCACCAGCACCCAGCACATTGAGCACTTCGACCTGAACGCCTTTGACTAGAATGCCGTCTTCAATGCGGTCAGGAATGTCGCCCTCAAACACCACACAGCCCATGGGCCCCAGCTTGCATACCAGGGTCGCCTGGCTAACCTCACGTACTGCACGCAGTGCCGTTAAGGTGTCGGTGCTGCCACCGGCAATATGAAACTCCTCTTCGGTGCCTACAATCAGGTCAAAGTCCGGCAACCAGCGTTGAAGATCTGCAGTGACTTTTTCATCGGCGATAAAACGGGTTTCACCATCGCCAGGGTTAGTCAGACCCCACAGCACGGGGCGATAGTCGATATCCAGCACCCGCTTCACGCCATAATGGGCGGCGGCGTCCAGTGCCTTGCGGCACGCCCGGCGGGTGGTATCGGTAGAAAGATGGGTGCCGGTAATCGCCAGCGCCTTGGCCCGTGCGATAAATTCAGGGTCGATGGCCTCGGCGTCGATGGCCATATCAGCACAGTCGCGGCGGTAAAATAGCAGCGGGAAGCTTTCACGGTCTTTTAAAGCCAGCAGAACCAGGCCGGTGTGGCGCTCGGGGTCGGTTTGAAGCGCGGAGGTATCCACGCCCACCCGCTCCAGCTCTTCGCGCACGAAGTTGCCCATCTGCTCGTCGCCAACTCGCGAGAGCATGGCGGATTTTAATCCTAGGCGCGCAGTGCCGTAGGCCATATTACCCGAGCTCCCGCCTAGGTACTTGGCAAAGCTGGCCACGTCTTCTAAACGGCTGCCAATCTGCTCGGCGTAAAGATCGACCGCCACGCGTCCAAGACAAATCAGGTCAAGCGGTCGGTGTTGACTATTGTTATTCAGCATAAATGTCTCCCCACGTCACAAATTCGTGGTACTAGTCACAGGATGGCACTGGGCATAAAAGCGTCTTGGCTGGCAATCGATAAGGCTTATCAACCGTGGATTAAAGTGTGAAGGCGGCACGGAATCGGTCGAGCGCGAGGTCGTCATCCCCAGAGGCCCAGCCTTCCAGCCCTATGGTGCCGCGGTAGCCCATGTCGTTAAGCGCATTGGCAATGGCCGGATAGTTAATCTCGCCGGTTCCGGGTTCGCAGCGTCCTGGCACATCAGCCACCTGCACTTCACCTATGTAGGGCCCACAGCGGCGAATCAATTCAGTCAAATTACCTTCGCCAATTTGGGCGTGATAAACGTCCAACATAATGCGCAAGCTGGGCCGACCAACACTTTCCACCAGCGCTAGAACATCTTCCAAGCGCGCAAACGGCACACCTGGGTGATCAACGTCGGTATTGAGGTTTTCAAGCACAAAGGTGACGTCGTTCTGCTCGCCCAGATCCGCCAGCCGATTGAGGGTGTCTCGGGCTTTTAGCCACATAGCGCCAGTCATCTGCTGGCAAGGCTGAACGGGCAACCCATTACCATCTAGACCGGTGCCGTGAAGGTTAAGGCGCGGAATGCCAAGGCGCTTTGCTACCTCAACCGACTCAGCGGCGGTGCGTAGCAGTTCATCTGCACCGGCGGCATCCGCCAGGGTGCCGGTGACATAGCCGGTCATGGATGAAAACGTCGCCCCGCTATTGGCCAGTGCCTCGATATCGTGCTTAGTCCAGTCCCAGATTTCGACCTGAAAACCCAGTTCAGAAATACGCTTAACACGCTCCAACACGGGCAAGTGGCGGAACACCATTTCAGCGCAAACGGCCAGCGTGAACGGGGATGATGGGGTAGGTTTATTCATCATGGCTCCTTAATAGCCGCTCGCAGCTCGCGGTGAAGGTTGCTCAGTGCTGCTTGTTCCATCGGCAGGCTGAGTGTCTTGACCGGCTAAGTTGGCCTTCTTGGCTTTATCGTCACGCTGGAATTCCGCAAGCTCTGCATCCAGGCTTTCAAGCTCAGCGCCACCCGCCATCATATTGAGCACTTCTTCGCGGCTGACTTCCTCTTTGCGGAAGGAGCCCAAACTGCCGCCGCGTGACAATAGGGTGAACGCATCGGCCACTGGGTAAGCATGGTGAACATTGTGGGTAATAAAGATGACCGCAAGCCCATCCGCGCGGGCTTTGGCAATGTAGCGCAGTACGACGGAGGCCTGCTTGACCCCCAGCGCTGAGGTGGGCTCATCAAGAATCAGCACTTTGGCGCCAAAATAGACGGCACGGGCAATCGCCACACACTGGCGTTCCCCACCAGAAAGCGTTCCCACCGGCTGACTAGGGTCGCGCACATCGATACCGATTTTAGCCATTTCCTCTTTGGCAACCCGGTCGGCATATTTCCAATCAATCCGCTTTAAAGGCCCCCAGCCCACCGTCGGTTCGCGGCCCATAAAGAAGTTACGGGTAATCGACATCAACGGCACCATGGCCAGATCCTGAAAAACGGTCGCGATACCGGCGTCGAGCGCGTAAGCCGGGGACTTGAAACGAGCGGGCTTGCCATCCAGTAGCATCTCGCCATGGGTGGGCTGGTGAACACCGGAAAGGGTTTTAATCAACGTTGACTTGCCGGCACCGTTATCCCCCAGCAGGCACATAACTTCACCGGAATAGACCTGCATCGAGATATCACTGATGGCGATGACGCTGCCGAAGTGTTTGCTGACACTGCGCATTTCAATCATTGGAGTGCGTGTAGTCATGTTATTTAGCCTCCATCGCCTTTTTGCGCATGTAATTGTTGAATAGCACCGCCACCAGCAACATCACACCCAGGAAGACCTGGAACCAGTCGGTGTTAACACCGGTGTAGAAGATCCCCATCTGCACCATGCCGAAAATCAGCGCACCGAGGGCCGCACCAATGGCAGATCCATAGCCACCGGTCAGCAAAGCGCCACCGATCACCACAGCGATAATGGCCTCCAGCTCTTTTAATAAACCTCGAATGGTGTCCGCCGAACCGGTATCCATGACCTGGATGCAGGCAAAAATGGTGGCTGAGAAAGCGGTGAACATGAACAGTGAAATCTTGACGCGATGGACGGGGACGCCCGAATTACGCGCCGCATTGGCATCGCCACCGCTGGCGAAGATCCAGTTGCCGTAAGGCGTGCACAGCAGCACCCAAGTCGCTACAGCGGTTAAACCCAGCCACCAGACAATCGAGACAGGGATACCGGTGACCGTGGGGTTGCCCGCAAAGTTGGTCGCCATCCAGCCATTTGCCGCCATCCAGCTAAATAGTCCCGTAGCGACTTCTCCAGAGAAAAGCGCCGCGAACCAATCTCCGGGGATATGATCCTGCACTCCCCCCACCTGAGTACGTCCCGTCAACAACCGACTGGTACCAATAGCCAGGCCACGCAGAATGAACAGGAAGCCTAGGGTAACGATAAATGACGGCAACCCCGTTTTATTGACTAGATTGCCGTTAATCCAGCCCACCAGGCCCGCGCAGGCGAACGCCAATAAAATTGCGGCCCACAGCGGCCAGCCATACTCCACCGCTGGGATGGCAATCAGAATGCCTGCCAAGCCAATCATCGAACCTATCGAAAGATCAAACTCTCCGCCGATCATCAGCAACGCAGCCGCCGTGGCGATAATGCCGAGCTGAGCGGCGACTTCAAGGAAATTAATAATACCCGCTGGGGTAAACATCCCAGTGCCGCTGGAAGCAGCTATAAAAAAGGCAAGCACCAGCACGGCACCGGCCAGCGCCCCCAGCTCCGGGCGATTAAGCGCCTTCTTCCAGAAAGAGACTCTCTGGATACGCTCATCTTGAGGAGCGGTTGCTGGCGCAACCGACTGTTTCGTTTCAGTAGAATTCATGGCGATCGACCCCCAAGGCTCGACACCGTCGAGCCTTTTTCGATTAGGTAGTTATCAACGGATGCCCTGGCTACTCAGCTCAATGACCTGTGCAGCGTTTTCTTGAGTGACAAACCCTGGGCCGGTGGCAACATCCCCTGCGGGTAGCAGGCCGTTTTTGACGAACTGATCTAGGAACATGACGGGCAAATAACCCTGCATGTACTGCTGTTGGTCGATCGCAAAGTCCAGTTCACCTGCATCCAAGGCTTCCAAAATACCGGGGGAAAGGTCAAAGGTGCCGAGAGTGAACATATCGGTTGCCCCCTGCTCACGCATGGCCCGAATCATTGGATCAGCGGCCAATGCGCCCAAGGTCAGCACTCCACGCACATCACTGTTCTCGTTGAGGTAAGCAACAATGGCATTGCGAATATTGGTGGGGTCGTAGGTGGTCGCTAGCTGCTCGGCATTGCCGTCGAAGCCTTCGACAAAGCCATCACAACGCTGATCAAGTCCCTGGTTGCCTTGCTCATGGTTAACGCAGACGCCTTTCTCAACGCCCAGTTCCTGCATGCGCTCGGCGGCCTGTTTGCCCGCCTCGTATTCACTCTGCCCAATGTGCAGCCGGGCACCATAATCTCTCGCCACGTCGCCACCGGAGTTAATGGTGATCACTGGGATGCCGTTATCGACAGCATTTTGGACAGCGCCGCCCAGGGCATTTTCGTCAGTAAAAGAGAGGATCAAACCATCCGGATCCGATGCCACCGCTGCCTGTACAAGTTGCTGCATCTTGGCCATATCAAAGGTCGATGGTGCACGGTACTCCAGCTCAGCGCCTACGAGATCAGCGGCTGCCTCTGCGCCGTTTTTCACCACTGACCAGAAAGGATCAGAGGGGACACCATGGGTCACCATGACGAAACGGCTCGCTTCTTGTTCTTGTTCCTGTGCTTGTGCGGCACCTGCCATTAATGCCGTGGTGGCGGCAGAGGCTAGAAGCCATTGAGATAGACGTGCCATAAAGAATTCCTCATAACGTTATCGTTGTTGGTAGGGAAGTGGCATTAAATGCCTTGGCGCTATGAAATATAGATTCCAAATAGCAATTATTGCAAATTATTTATTCTATACTTTTGTATAAATGGAATATTTATTTCAATCAACTAGACTGCATAACAACCAGCCACTTTGCTCAGTGCTACTGCCCAGCCGTACATGAGTGAATGAGTGGTACATGAGTTAACGCTAAGGAATTTGTATGCCGCAGCCCCCACAAAGCTACCGTGAGCTGGAAACGCTGATCACCGCCGAGTACGCCACGCTAAGCAAACGTTTGCAGCAAACCGCGCGTTTTATGCTTGATCACCCCCAGGAGGTTGCTTTAGCGACCGTGGCCAAAATTGCCGAACAGGCGGATGTCACTCCATCCACCTTAATTCGCTTGGCCAATAGCTTGGGCTTTAAGGGCTTTTCCGAAATGCAGCAACTGTTTCGCAGCCGCCTGGTCGATGAGTTGCCTAACTACACCGAGCGAATTCGCGCGGTACGCAGCGCCACCGGGGAAACACCCGACAGCACCCAGCTGTTATGGGAGTTCGCTGACGCCAACCGTGCCGTGCTTGAGCAGCTTCCCAGCCGCATTAATCCAGAGAGTCTGGAGAAGGCGCTGGATATTTTTGAAAAGGCTCATGCGATTCATGTGATGGGCGCACGGCGAAGTTTTATGGTCGCCAGCTATATGACCTATGCCCTGGCCCATGTGGATAAGCCTGCGCTGCTGGTTAATGGTTTGGGGGGAATGTACGGCGAGCAGCTGCGCGCCATGAGCCAACACGACGCTCTGCTAACGATTAGCTTTTCTCCCTATGCCGAAGAGAGCCAAAAAGCCTGCGAAGACGCCCACCAGCGCGGCCTACCTAGTGTAGTGATTACCGATTCGAACCTTAGCCCGCTGGCCCGTTTCGCGGATGTCGTCTTCGTGGTCAACGAAGCCGAAGTAAAAAGTTTCCGGAGTTTGACCGCGTCGCTCTGCTTGACCCAGACCTTGGCGATTGCCCTGGGCGTGCGGCAAGACAAAACACGCGACAAAGAAAAGGGCCGTGACAAAAAACGTAAGGCCTAAACACCAAAAGCAAGCCAACAGCAAAAACAAAATAGGAGAGCTCATGAAACTCGCACTCATCGGCGCAGGACGCATCGGCAAAGTGCATGCCCAGGCCATTTATTCACACCCAAACGTTACCCTGGCCGCCGTGGCCGATTTTCATCAGCCTGCCGCAGAAGCGTTGGCCGAGCAGTACGCCAGCCGAGCGGCCTCTGTGGATGAAATCTTCGCGGATGACACCATTGACGCCGTACTGATTGCTTCAAGCACGCCTACTCACGCGGAGTATCTGGAGCGTGCCGCCCGCGCGGGCAAGGCGATTCTGTGCGAAAAACCCATCGCCCTGGATTTAGCCCGCACACGAGATGCTCTGCAGGTACTCAGTGAACATCCGGTGACCTGCGCGTTAGGCTTTAACCGCCGCCACGATCCTCAGTTTTCGGCACTGAAAAAAGCGATTACCGAAGGGCGTATTGGCGCACTTGAAACGCTAACGATTATTAGCCGCGACCCGTCTCCCCCGCCTGCCGAGTACGTGGCTGAGTCCGGCGGCCTGTTCCGAGACATGATGATTCACGATCTGGACATGGCGCGCTGGCTGCTCGATGAACCCATCGAAAGTGTCTTTGCCGTCGGCAGTAGCATTATCGACCCAGCGATTGGCGAAGCGGGTGATGTGGATACCGCCATGGTCACCCTTACCACAGCCAGTGGAAAGCTGTGCCAAATCAGCAACTCACGACGTGCCTGCTACGGCTACGATCAGCGTATCGAAGCCTTTGGCAGCCAAGGCATGCTGCAGGCCCAAAATGAGAGCGACACCCGGCTGCGCTTCACCGGTGAAGCAGGCCAAGTGGAAGACAATCCCAAGTGGTTCTTCCTGGAGCGCTATGCCCAAGCCTACCAACTGGAAATTGGCGACTTTGTCGCCGCATGGAAGGAGAAACGTGCGCCACTCGCAGGTGCCCAGGATGGCCTAGAGGCGTTGCGCTTAGCCGATGCAGCGGAGCTTTCATTGCGTGAAGGTCGCAAAATTCTGCTCGACGCCTCGATCTAAACAGACGCAAACGGGTCTGTGGAGACCCTTCATATCGTAAACGGTTAGCTGCCAACAGAGCAGCTAACCATCAGAAGGAGCGACATATGGCTTCCCTACTGGTACGCCCCACCGCCCCAGATGCCCAAGGCACCGTGATTGACGTGACCCCTGAATCGGCTGGCTGGACGCACGTTGGCTTTCGGGTGCATAAACTCGCCAAGGGCCAACGCCTGGAGGCCAGCAGCGATGATCAGGAAATCTGCCTGGTGCTGCTTACCGGGCGTGCCACGGTAACCTGCGGCGAGCACCGCTTTGAAGATATCGGCCAGCGCATGGATATCTTTGAACAGATCCCGCCCTATGCGGTTTACCTGCCTGACCATGTTAGCTACGCGGTGGAAGCGACCACAGACTTAGAGCTAGCGGTGTGCGCCGCCCCTGGGCATGGCAACCATGCCCCACGGCTCATCACGCCTGACAACATCAAGCAAAGCACCCGTGGCCAGGGCACCAACACCCGCCATGTTCACGATATTCTGCCGGAAACCGAGCCCGCCGATAGCCTATTAGTAGTCGAAGTATTCACACCTGCGGGTAACTGGTCGAGCTACCCGCCCCACAAACACGATGTGGATAACTTACCCCACGAATCACATCTGGAAGAGACCTACTACCACCGCATTAACCCTGAACAAGGGTTCGCCTTCCAGCGCGTTTACACCGATGACCGCAGCCTTGATGAAACCATGGCGGTGGAAAACGGCTGCTGTGTGTTGGTGCCCAAGGGTTACCATCCGGTGGGCGCCTCCCATGGCTACTCGCTCTACTACTTAAATGTGATGGCGGGGCCCAAGCGGGCATGGAAATTTCACACCGACCCCGACCACGAATGGCTGATGAACGCTGGATAGATCGACACTTCGCCCGCTAACGTTTATCTAATGCTATGCTAACTAGCCCCGCCGATGCGGGGCTTTTTTGTGGTTCATTTTTTTGCGTATCCAGAGGCCTCAATGCTCCCCGACTACTCCGTCATCGCCTGGTTGTTAATTGCATTTTCCGTTTACCTGACCGGCGTTTCAAAAGGTGGCTTTGCGGGTGGTTTTGGTACGCTCTCGGTACCGCTAATGGCGCTGGCGATCAGCCCCGCCCAGGCAGCGGGCTTACTACTGCCGCTACTGCTGGTGATGGACGTGTTTGCGGTGAAAGCATGGTGGGGCAAGCAGGACGCCACTGAGGTCTGGCGCTTTGTGCCGGGGCTGTTTATCGGCGTGACGGTAGGGACGCTGCTGTTTGGCAGTTTGAGTGAACAGGGCTTACGCCTGACTCTCGGCGTGATCACCCTGCTGTTCGCCGCTTACATGTTGCTCAAGCCCGTTGCCAAGAAACCGATCTCCCCCCGTTGGGCTTTGCCAGCGGCAAGCGTTTGCGGCTTTACCAGCTTTATGGCTCATGCGGGCGCGCCGCCGCTAAACGTGTATCTACTACCGCGCAAACTATCGAAAGAGACCTTTATCGCCACCTGTGCAGTGACCTTTGCCGTAGTCAACGTGATCAAGCTAGCGCCCTATATGTGGCTTGGCGAAATTAACGTTACCAGCGCCTGGGCATCACTACTGCTAGTGCCCATCGCCTGGATCGGTGTACGCAACGGCTTGTGGCTACAAAGCCGCGTCAATGAAAAGTTGTTTTACCGATTGGTGATTTTTGCCATGTTTTTAGTCGGTTTTAATCTGATTTGGCAGGCGCTGAAATAGGGCGGGATTCATTACGGAGTGCAGCTCATTTTCATACGATCATCCTTTAAGCGTTTAAGCTGTAAGACATCGCTTAAAATTTTGTAAGAGATCTCTTACAAACATGTAAGAGATCCCTGTCACTTGAACTCCAGGCCTTGCTCTCTGGCCCCGGCCCGCTACCCTGATCGTTTCTCATTTACTTGATCCAAGGAGCGGTGCGATGGCGGACAAAACGGGCCTGCAATTTACCCTGACCCTACCCGGGGCCGATGACACCGCCGTGGTGCGCTTTACCCATCGCGAGGCGCTGTCTGAGCCGTTTGCGCTCTCGATTGAGTTTGCCAGCCGCACCCACGACCTGTCGCCCAGCGACTGTTTGGATCAAGAGGCCACGCTGACCATTTGGCAGGACGGCGAGCCGCTACGTCGTGTCCATGGGATAATCGCTGAGCTACACCGCGGCGACCGGGGACACCGGCGCAGCTTCTACCGTGTCGAGATTCGTCCCGCGCTGTGGCGGTTATCGCTGCGCCATAATTCGCGTATCTTTCAGGATACGTCCCCCTATGATGCCATCACGACGCTCGCTAATGAGCGCAGCCTCACTGATATCGGCTTTGCGACTACTCGCACGCCTCTGGATCGCGAGTTTTTGGTGCAGTACCGCGAGACCGATCTGGCCTTTATCGAGCGTTTAGCCGCCGAAGAGGGCTGCTTCTATTTCCATGAGTTCGAGAACGCCGAGGGCGGTAAACACCAGTTGGTGTTTGCAGACGCCACGGTGGTGCTGCCCAGCGTGGGCGAGCGTACCTACCACGGCCGCGCTGGGGGCACACCGCCCCGACGCCATGTGCGTAAGTTGCGTCAGGCCAACCGGGTGCGCCCCGCCTCGGCGATGCTCAAGGACTACACCTTTAAAAACCCGCCCTATGCGCAGATCCATGAGCACCTGGCGCCAGGGCTGGGCGAACACGCCCAGCGGGAGGATTACGAACACTTCGATTACCCAGGGCGTTATAAGAAGGACGCCTCCGGCAAGCCGTTTACCCGCCACCGCTTAGAGTCCCTGCGCGCTGACGCCACCACCGCCGAAGCGGAAAGTGATTTGCCTGAACTCGCTCCCGGCATCTGCTTTACCCTCACCGACCACGATATCGATAGCCTTAACCAAGCGTGGCAGGTGGTCTCAGTCGTGCACCACGGCGAGCAGCCCCAGGCCCTGGAAGAGGACGGCATGGCCCGGGGCGGTAATGGGAGTGGAGCCAGTGCGGCGCAGGCAGGCGAGCTGATGACCCGCTACCACAACGACGTGGTGATCATGCCGAAGGATCAGACCTTCCGCCCGGTGCCCAATCCTAAACCTCGCGTTGACGGCCCCCAGGTGGCCTTTGTGGTGGGGCCGGAAGGTGAAGAGATCTACTGCGACGAACATGGCCGGGTCAAGGTGCAGTTCCCCTGGGATCGTTATGCGGATCCTGATGAGACGGCAAGCTGTTGGATACGGGTGGCCCAGGGCTGGGCAGGCGGTGGCTACGGCAGCATGGCGATCCCCCGGATCGGCCACGAGGTCATTGTCTCGTTTTTAGAGGGCGACCCCGATCAACCGCTGGTCACCGGGCGCACCTACCACGCGGTGAATACCCCGCCCTACCCGCTGCCGGCCAACAAGACCCGCACGGTGATCCGCACCCAGAGCCATAAGTCGGAAGGCTTTAACGAACTGCGCTTTGAGGACGCCACCGGCGAAGAGCAGATCTGGCTGCATGCCCAGAAAGACCTGGAGCTGCTGACCCTTAACGACCGCACCGAGGAGATCCGTCGGGACAGCCACCTCAAGCTGCACCGCAACCGCTTGAGCGAAATCCATAACGACGACCACCTCACCGTACACGGCAAGCGCTACACCCAGATCAAGGGCGATGACCACCTCCAGGTCGATCAAACCCGCCATGAGGTCTACGGCGAGGCGCAACTGGTGGAGACCGGCCGCGAGCTGCACCACAAGGCGGGCAGCCAGATCGTGTTGGAAGCGGGTAGTGAGATCACCCTTAAAGCCGGGGGTAGCTTTATCAAGCTCGACCCCGGCGGCGTGACCATTGTCGGCCCCCAGGTCAAGATCAACTCCGGCGGTAGCCCTGGGCGCGGCCAGGGCCACGCCATTGTGCTGCCCCGCTTACCCGGGGAAGCCGAGCCCGAGGAGAGCGAGGACGTCACCCTCGAGCCGCACCAGGCACCGCTGCTGAGCAGTGAGATTGCCACCGCGACCCCGCTAGCGTTAGACGATATCGATATCACCGATGGCCTGGCCGACGACTGCAGTGCCTGCCAACCCGCGGTGGGTAGCCCAGTGAACCCGCTGCTGGGCGCCAAGCTGCTGCCCGCCGAGACCGATTTTGCGCTACCCGCGCCACGGCCGTTTGTATTTAGCCGGGGTTATCTCTCCAGCAACGGGCGGATTGGGGTACTCGGTCAGGGCTGGTCGCTCCCCGGCGAGTCCCTGGCCATTACCCAGAACGATGATGCCTGTATTGTCCACGATGCCCAGGGGCGTCAAATTACCTTTGGCGCACTGGCCCCCGGCCAAGCGCGCTTCTCGCCCACCGAGCAGCTGTGGATTCGTCGTGGGGGTGCCTCAACCGCTGAAGAGAGCAACGCGCCCCGCTGGCAAGCCCTGGACGAGACGTTACGCAGTGATCCTGAGCGTATCGTGTTAAGCGACGCCAGCGGGCTTTACTATGTGTTTGCCAGCCCAACCTCTGCCCATCCAGCAGACGCGGCGTCCACCACGGATACGCCTTCAGGTGATAGTTCAAAAGATAACGCTGCTCGCTGGCCCTTAATCGAAGAGCGTGACCGCAACGGCTATGCCACCCAGTACTACTGGGAAGCCGGTCTGCTGGTCACGGTGATCGACAGCGCCCAGCGTCGCTACCAGTTGGTGTACGACAGCCTGCTTCCCGCCCAGCCCGACGATGCTGGGCAGCGCTTAACCGGCGTCAAGCTGGTGCAAGCGCACGACGGCAGTGCCCAGGACGACTGGTTGGTGCGCTACTCGTTTAGCCCCGTGGGGGATTTGATTGCGGTGCGCCATCGCCACGGCGAGGTGGTGCGCGAGTTCGAGTGGCAGAATCATATGCTGACTGCCCACCGGGTGCCCGGGGGGATGGAAGCCCACTACAGTTGGGATCGTCATGCGCCAGATGGCCGCGTGGTGGGCCAGCAGGAAGCCGGAGGGTTGGCACGCTCTTACAGCTACCAAGTGGATCATACGCTGGTCACCGACAGCCTGGGCCGGGAGGAGCGCTACCACTTTGTGGGCAGCGGCCCCGGCCGCCGCTGGACGGCGCATACCCGCGCCGACGGATCACGCATTGAGTTCCGCTACGACCGGGCGGGTCTCAAGGTAGCGACGGTGGATCCGCTGGGTCACGAGACGCTGATCGAACGGGATGAGCATGGGCAAGTGATTGCACAGACCGGCCCGGACGGCACCCGCTGGGCGATTGAGCGCGATGCCCTGGGCCAGCCGGTGAGTATCGAAGGGCCTGAGGATCAAACGTGGCAAATAACGCGCAACGAACAGGGGCTTCCAGTGGAAGTCACCGGGCCGGAAGGCACTACCGCCTTCGCCTACGATCACGATGCTTTGCCTGATCGCCCCACGACTATTACCGATGCGGTTGGGGCAACCCACCAACGCGAGTGGAACGCCCTGGGCCAGGTCACCGCCCAAATCGACTGCTCCCAGCAGCGTACCGAGTACGCCTATGACCGCCACGGCTATCTGGCCAGCGTCACCAACGCCTTGGGCGAGACCACCCGCACCCAGCACGACAAGATGGGCCGGCGACTCGCCACGCAACTGCCGGACGGCACCCACTGGCACCACCATGTGGATGCTCTTGGGCGGCTGGTGGAGCTGGAAGGCCCGCAAGGGTTTCGGCAGCAATTCTTCTTTGATGACCACGGCCGCCCGGTGCAGCGCATCGAGGCCGACGGCAGCCAGCAGTTTACCGCCTATGATGACATTGGCCGCCTCAGCGAGCTGACCCTAGGCAATGGCGCGGTCTACCGCTTTGCCTATGACGAGATGGATCGCTTAGCCAGCGAGACCGGCCCCGACGGCCGGGAGCAGCAGTACCGCTACGATGAAGCCGGGCGCTTGATCGAACGTATCGAGGCCAACCGCCCCGGCCCCGACGGCCAACCGCTGGTGACCCGTTACGACTACGACAACGCAGGCCGCCTAACTGCGCGACACCTGCCCGCCACCGAGCACGCCCCGGCCAGCACGGAGCAGTACCAGTGGGGTACCAATGGTCAGCTACTCAGCGTCACCAACGATCATGGTGAAGTCACATTCCGCTACGACGAAGCCCAGCGGTTAATCGGCGAACAGCAGAGTCATGCGGGCCTAGCAGGTGAGAGTGGCTGGCAGTGGCAGCACCAGCACACGTTCACCGCCAACGGCGCCCCCGAAGCCAGCCAGTTCGGCGACCTACCGGCGCTTAACTGGCACACCTACGGCAGCGGCCACCTGCATGGCCTAAGCGCCCCCGGCCTGGATCTGGAAATTGCCCTGGAGCCCGACGCCCTGCACCGGGAGACCCAGCGCCGTCTCAGCACCGGTGCCAGCGCCAATCAACCGCTGGTGCTGGAGCGCGGGTATACGAACCTGGGCCAGCTAGACCACCTCACGCTGCGCAGCCCGGACACCACTAGCCAGCAGGACTACCAATACGACGCCCTGGGGCGCATGAGCTTCCGGGCGCTGCAAGGCGATCAAGCCTCAAAAGTCATCGCCTACAGCTACGACGCTGCCGGGCGCTTGATCGGCAGCCAACACGGCGACCACGCCCACCGCTACTCTGTGGACGCGGCGGGCAATCGCTTAGAGCAGGGGGTAGACAAGCAACAAGGACTGACGGATAACCGCCTCACACAACTCAACGGCGCGCGCTACCGCTACGACGGTGCCGGTAACCTGGTCGAACGCCAACAGCCCAACGGCGAACGCCTAACGCTGGGCTACGACGGCGCGAATCGCCTAGTGCACCTGATCCACGCCAGCGAGCTGGGGGCTACCCGCGAGGCCACTTACCGTTACGACGGCCTGGGAAGACGCATCAGCAAAACCGTGCGCGACACCAACGGCACCACCGCCACCACCCACTACGGCTGGGACGGCGACCGCATCGTGCGGGAAGAAACGGACAATCAGCGCGCTACCGTGGTCTACGAGCCGGGCAGTTTTGTGCCCATGCTACGTATTGAAGATACTGAACAAGGCCAAGTGCTCAGCGCCTATATCACCGACGCCCTGGGCACCCCGATGCAACTAGTCGCCCCCAACGGCCAACCCCGGTGGCTCGCCGAACCGGACGACTGGGCCGCGGTCAAGAACCAACGCGCCGTACGCAACGTCACCCAACCGATCCGGTTCCAGGGCCAGTGGCACGACGAAGAGAGCGGTCTCTACTACAACCGCCACCGCTATTACGACCCGCAGCAAGGCAGGTATATTAGTCAGGATCCGATTGGGCTGAATGGCGGCACGAATTTGTATGGGTATGTGGCCAACCCGACGGGGATGGTGGATCCGTTGGGGTTGGAGGGGGAATGTATAGGGCGAGGAATGGTATTGAGGGATGGCCAGTGCCAATGGTGGGAAAACGCAGGAAGAACTGCAGCTGGTTTGACGCCTTCAACTGCAACCCATGATGATTCACCGGCAGGAATTTATGGGTGCGCTATTATTGCAACGGCTCTTGGCGAAGGAGAATTACCGCCAGAGGTTGAAAAAGTCGAGTCCATATTTGACCTAGGAGATAAAGTCCAAACAATATTTAACAAAGATTATATTCCGGGACATCTGTCAAAATTGATGACTATTCCCAATAGATACAAAGATAACTTGCGCGTTTGTAACGAGACTGCAGGAAAGCAGTCATTTGAAATTGACACTTGGGATTAAGAGAAAGAATCAAAATATGAAAAAAATAGTAATCAACGTAGCTTTCTTTTGGTCAATATTGATAACTAGCGTATCGCATGCTGATTGCGCTTGTGACAAGGAAAATGACCCTGGCACACCCATTAATCAGGCCATTCTTTCAATAATGGATGTTAGAGATAATGCCTTAGCACTTAAGCTGCTTGATGAAGGAATGGATCCTGACACCACAAATGCTTGTGGTGCAGGACTGTTGTTAATGAGTGCATATTATAATGATATATATTTAGCACAAGAATTGTTGTCGAAAGGTGCAGATCCTAATATCACAAACTTTAGTGGTGAAACGCCGGTTTTTGCGGCTGCATACATTTCTAGAAATAAAATTTTAGAAATGCTTTTAATGGCTGGCGGCAACCCTAATCCTGAAAGTGAATGCATGGAAGATAAAAAACATAACACTCCCCTTCTAATAGCGGCAGCCAACAATAATATTGATGGCATTAAAATACTGGCAGAGCATGGGGCCAATATCCATTACATCAACTCTGAAGGTTACTCTTTGGAACGTATCGTTAATGAGAAAAATATTGAGGAGTTGTATTATTTATTTTCCTCATCCGAGGAGTGAGCTTTAACATGTGCTTGGGGCAACATGGACGTTGCCTTATTCGACACACTCGCTAAGGAAGGCATGTAGCTGCCTTCCTTGGCGGTAGCGTGGGTGTATTGGTAAACCGCCACCACCCACTACGGCTGGGACGGTGACCGCATCGTGCGCGAAGAAACGGACGACCAACGCACCACGGTGGTCTACGAGCCGGGCAGTTTTGTGCCCATGCTACGTATTGATGATACTGAACAAGGCCAAGTGCTCAGCGCCTATATCACCGACGCCCTGGGCATCCCGATGCAACTAGTCGCCCCCAACGGCCAACCCCGGTGGCTCGCCGAACCGGACGACTGGGCAGCCGTCAAAAACCAACGCGCCATGCGCAATGTCACGCAGCCCATCCGATTCCAGGGCCAATGGCACGATGAAGAGTCGGGGCTTTACTACAACCGCCACCGTTATTATGACCCGCAGCAAGGTAGGTATATTAGTCAGGATCCGATTGGGTTGCGGGGTGGTACGAATTTGTATGGCTACGTTACCAATCCGACGGGAATGGTGGATCCACTGAGGTTGCTCGGGGCTAAAATGCATCATTTAGAACCGTTTGGTGTCTGGATACATGCGTCTAACCCTCTTAATACTAAAAACCCAGCAGTAGCTCAGCCGCCATCCGAATGGGAGTTTGTGGAATGGGAAATATTGGAGCCAGAAGGCCGACTAGAAAGGCTCTGGACAGATTATAAAGATGTGCGTGCTGTCTGTAGTGATCAACATGGTAATAGCACAACGACATCTGTTAAATATTTTCAGACAAGGTCTATGTGTGTAAACGAAATTTGCAAAGGGGAGGCGCTAAACTTGACGATTAAATTAGAGATACTATTTTGACCCTGAAAATCTAATTCACATGCAATAAACTGTAGACGGTTGAGTAAATTTGAATGTTTTATGCAGAATGAGACGACGCCAGGCTTAGGCACGCAAATGTTAGAAAATCCAAGGAATGTAAGTGAATAGCATAAAGTTAGAAACAAAGATTTTAATATTTAATTATTTACTTTGCATTAGCTCATATCGCTTAGCGAAAGACGCTTATCAAGCCATCGCCAACTTGATACCTCATGGAGCTATTTCAAACAGAATCCTGCTTCTTGTAGTGATGGTTTATTGTACATATCTCTTAATGTTTTTATGTGGAATGGCGATGGGGTTTTTAACAAAAAAAAGAGTAGTCCTCCATTCCCTCATAGCCGCCACGGCCAGTGTCGCACTTGACATATACTTCATCACTAATATAGCAAGTGGCGACTACATTTGGGTACTTTCCATGTTGGCGAGCGGCGCGTTGCTAGGAGGTCTTGGAGGAGTAGTTGCTCTAGCTTTAAAAAAACTAATCCCTAGCTACAAATAATAAAGCCAAGTAAATAATGCATCGCTCACAAGCACTGGGCTTGGCCGCAGATGTTTCTCTGTACTAAGCCGAACGTTGAGATCGCTCTGAAATCATATGCACTGCACCGATAGGAGCATTTGATGCCCCCAAGATAAACATTGCTAGCAATCTACTATCGGCGCTAAAAGATATTTCATAAGGCGATGCAAAAGAAGGCAAAACTCACTAAAGTACAGTTATCATTATTTTAGCCAAAAAACTTAAAATCCTAACTTCTGAATTGGTCAAGTGAATGAATTTATTTAAAAAAATCACAGCTGCAGTACCTTTATCTTTGTTACTGACAACATTCAGTGTAATGGCCAGCTCTCTAGAGGAAGGCAGAGAGGCTTTACGAAATGAAGATTACACTATTGCACTCAAGAACTTTAGACCATTAGCTGAAGAGGGCAATCCAGATGCACAAGCACTCTTAGGTGGCATGTATCTTAGAGGTAGAGGTGTTGAGCAAAATTTTGAGAAAGCCGCTGACTGGCTAAAGCTAGCTGCAGATCAGAACGACGCCATAGCTCAAAATAATTTAGGCTGGCTGTACCAAAATGGGCGTGGAGTATCGAGAGACTTTCAAGAAGCAATGAGATGGTACCACCAGGCAGCAGATCAAGGTATGGCAGGAGCGCAGCAGAACTTAGCGCAAATGTATTATTACGGTAGAGGAGTAAAACGTGATTATACGAAAGCAGCAAGGTGGTTTGAGTTAGCTGCAGAGCAGGGGCTAGTGAAATCCCAGGACTATCTCGGAGACATGTATTACCACGGAAGAGGTGTGGCAAACAACCACGAGGAAGCCGCGAAATGGTATACCCTAGCCGCTGAGCAAGGAAGCCAAGGTTCACAATACAATATCGCCGTTATGCATGTTCAAGGTTTAGGCGTGGAGAAAAACTATGAAACTGCAGCCATGTGGTATCACCATGCCGCCTCGCAAGGAGATAAGCATGCTTTGTCCAACTTAAGCTCTTTGTATGGGCAAGGTTTAGGAGTTGAGGAAAATGTCGTTCTAGCTTACGTATATGCAAGCTTAGCTGCTGATTTAGGAGATGATAGCGGCGCCGAAAATCGTGACTTTGCCGCCTCTCTCCTCAATAGCGACCAAATAGCTGAAGGAGATCGTCTTGTGGAAGAATGGCAAGTCGACACTCCTCTTCCCACCGAAACTGAAACTTGGCCTTAGTCATAAAATGAACAATAAATAGCTCTACCCTTAATTCACCCGGCAAAGACAACAGGGGCGTTACCTTATTCAATACTCACTAAGGAAGGCATCTAGCGGTCTTCCTTAACAGTAGCGTTGCAGAAGTATCATCGTCTTACCGTTTTCCCCAGCTGCCAAATATAAAGTGTATGAGGTTAACAAAATTAAAAACTTTCTGAACAAAATAACTCCAACACACTTATCTACTGAAATCAAACACCTTATTCTACCCCCTCTCTTACAGGTGCTTTTTTTTTAAACTTACCGACCTATCTGCTTGACAACACACTAAAACTAAGGAAATTGCATGTTTGCAAAATTCACTCTAGGTTCACTGTATCTTATGATCCAACATAGGAGCGCTATATTAAAAGGCGTCATCTTGCCTTTAATTTTGTATATCTTGCTTCAATTGGTGCGCTACGGATCAGCTTATACAGGATTTTCATATGGCAGTGCCAGCTCACTTTTATATATACTTTTCTTTGTTGCTGACATGGCCATTCTGGCTATGATCTCAATAAACACAACTCGGACAATCTTACTCGACGAACAACCAGAACCTTTTAAATTGAAATTTAAAAGGCGTGAAACAAGATATCTTTTGTACAGCATTGGATTTTTGGCTTTATGGATAATACCAAGCATGTTTATCGGAGCTTCATTAACCCTTATCATGTACAACATCTTGATGGGCGTTATTCCCTTAACTTTTTTCTTAGTCACTTTGTTTTTCACATTAAGGCTGTCGCTTATTTTTGTAGGTGTAGCGCTTGACAGAAGCATATCGTTGAGAGAATCTTTGAACATGACTAAAAATTGCCAATGGTCGCTATTTTTTTCACTTGCCTTATTGATCGCTCTGCTATTTATTTTTGAATATTGCATTGAACTTTTTTCTAGCTTAGTTGGGGGCCAACTCTTCAGCCTGATATCCTTTGCTTTGATAACCCCACTAGTAAACACATTCATATATGTATTCACTGCTATCATCCTGACCATTTTATATTCCAATGCTTATCAACCAACTGACAGCCCCCAAGCGGAATCGGCTGGGGATGCCCAATAGTATCAAAGACCAGACAATCCGCTAGCAGCCGAAAAACAACGACGACGGCCGACTGGATCACTTCACGCTGGCGGTGCCAATAGCGCCGCCAGCGTAATTGTCTAAAGCGCCACCAGCACCAGCCCCGCCAACATCACCAGAGTGCCGACAGCTTTTGCCCTGGATGCGGGCTCCTTCAGCCACAGCACACCCATTAGCACGCCCACCGGAATGGAGAGCTGGCGCAGTGCCACCACATAACTCACCTCTTTGGTAAGCGCCATGGCGATTAATACTAGACCGTAAGTGCAGGTCATCATCAGCCCGGTAACGACCAGCATGGTCAGCCCCTGCTGGCGGAGTGCAGGCAGGCGGCGGCGCTCTGCCGGTAGCAATGCCAGTAGCGGTACCGACCAGGTTAGTGTCATCAGCGCTTGCAGCACCATAAACACCGCCCCGGCGGTTAACCCGCTGTGCCCTGCCCCCTGCATTAGCCCGAGGGCCTGCTTGTCGATCAGCGAGTAGCCAACGGTGCCTGCTGCCGCTAGTAGCGCAAACCCCATGGCCGGGGTGAGATAGGTGGATACCCTGCGCGCCTGCGGATGGCTAAGCGGCAGGCAGAGCGCGCCTGCCACGACTAGCACCATGCCAAGGCCGTCCCAGCGATCCAGCACCCGACTACCCAACAGCACAATGGATACCAGCGGCACCATTATCACCGGCAATGCACGGGCGATGGGGTAGAGTACGCTAACGTCCCCTCTCGCGTAGGCCCAGGCTAACCCGCCCATGTAGAGCATTTGGCATAATCCCGAAAGCGCCAACCAGCCCCAGAATGCACTTGGTAATGCAGTGAGTGACGGCCCAAGCAACACCAGCGGCAGCATCACCGCCCCACCCGCGCCGTAAGCCAGGGTAAAAGAAGCTAACGACGGCGCATTGCGTTTGCCCAACACGTTCCATCCGGCGTGCATGCATACCGAGACCAGCACCAGAGCAAACGCGGCTGGACTCAAGGACGCTCTCCCTGTTGAAGACGTGTATTGATGGCATCGACCACGCTAGGTAGCTCGGCAATGGTCTCAATGCAGTAGTGTGGTGCTGAGGGGGCAAATTGCGCGGCCACCCGCTCGTGGGCGGCGTGGCGCTCGGCATCACTCAACGCTTGATATTGCGCATAGGTTAGCCCCAGCGCATTGCCCGAGCAGGTAAGCGCCACCGTCCACATCCCCGCGCTGCGCCCTTCAAGAATGCCCGGCGTGGTGTCGTCCACTTTAATACACGCTGCCACATCGCTGATGCCTAACGCGATCACATTGGCCAGCGCCTGAGCAGGATACGGACGGCCATTGGGCACCTCATCCGTCGCCACTACGTGATCAACTTGCAGGCCGTTATCCGCAGCCAAAGCGACGACTTTTTCCATCACCACCGCCGGGTAGCCAGAGCAGGAACCGATTTTCAGCCCCTGGGCGCGCAGCGTAGTTAAGGTGTCGAGCGCGCCGGGAATCACCGCCGAGTGGTCGGCAATTTTGGCAATCTGCAGCGGCATAAAGCGCTCATAAAGCGCCGTTACATCGTCATCAGAAGGCGCGTGGCCTACCGCCTGAACAAAGCGTTCGGCGATGTCCGGATGGTTGCACAGCGTGCGAATATGATCCCACTTACCCATACCCATGGGGCCGCGAGCTTCTTCCAGGCTAATCGCCACGCCCAGCTCAGCAAACGCTTCGACGAAGATCTGGGTAGGCGCAAAGGAGCCAAAGTCGACCAGCGTGCCTGCCCAGTCACAGATAACCGCTTGCAAGCATTGGGGAGATTGATACTGCATTAGGCGCTCCCTGATTGTGAAGATAGGCCTGGAAAAAGGCTAACGCCCATCTCGGCAAGTGTGTTTTGAATGGCGCTTAGCAGTTCCGCGATCACCGTGGTGCCTAGCTGACCAATGCAGCCGATACGAAAACTCTCCACTTCAGTCAACTTGCCGGGATAGATCAAAAACCCGCGCGCCTTTAGCGCCGCGTAGAAAGCGTTAAACTCAAACGCTGGATCGGTTGGGCTTAAGAAGGTAGTGATGATCGGCGATAGCCATTCGTCTTCTAACAGCGTGCTGAAGCCTAGCGCTCGCATGCCTTTTACCAGCGCATCACGATTGCGGGTATAGCGCGCGCAGCGCCCTGGCACACCGCCTTCTTCCCGGTGCTGGGCAAGTGCGGCCTGAAAGGCCACCACGGTGTGAGTGGGCGGCGTAAAGCGCCACTGACCAGTGCGTTCCATATACGACCACTGGTCGTGCAGATCCAGGCTCAGTGAGTGGGCGCGCCCCTTGCCTGCTTCAAGCAGCGCTTTGCGAATAATCACAAAACCAAATCCAGGCACGCCCTCGATGCACTTGTTGGCAGAGGAAACCAGCACATCGATGGGTGTTTTCGCGAGGCTGATGGGTACGCCGCCAAAGGAACTCATCGCATCGACGATGAGCGTTTTACCATGAGCGTTCACCACCTCTGCAATCGCCTCTAACGGGTTCAAAATGCCCGAGCTGGTTTCACAGTGCACTAAAAATACCGCTGTAATATCAGGATATTGCTCCAGCAGCGCCGCCACCTCATTGGGCTGGGGTGGCAGATAGTCGCCTTTATCCAAGGTGATATAGACGCGCCCTATGGTATCCAGCAGTTGGCCAGCTCGCTTGCCGTAAGCACCATTCATCAGCACCAGTACTTTACCGTTGGGATCAGTGGCGCAAGCCAGCGCACTCTCAACAGCAAAGGTGCCGCTGCCCTGCATAGGCACGCAGGCGTACTCGTCGCTTGCTGCCTCGGCCATGGCAAGCAGCTGGGTGCGAATGCCGGCAGTCACTTGGTTAAAGTCGTCATCCCAGGAGCCCCAATCACGCAGCATGGCGGCTTTGGTCGCATGGGAAGTAGTCAGCGGCCCGGGGGTTAGTAAATAGGGGTCTTTTATGTCCTTGATCACGTTATCGGTCATTTTGGTATATACCAGATTTTTAAAACACTTTAATAGTAAGCACAGCGGCTGTCTAGGTGTCAGCTAGCACGCATGGCGCCAGCGCTGGGCGTTATTTAATAAAACATGGGTGAGTGCGGTGTGGAGCAGCTTCACCACCAGCGAGGTAAGGAAAATCAGCACCGCCATAGCCGCAGCGCTGGCGAAGTAGCCCGCTTCATCCAGGTGCAGCACCGCCACCGAGGCCAGCCGCGTGTCACTGTTATAGAGGAACACAACTGCCGATACCGTGGTCATCGCATTGACGAACAGGTAAACCGATATATCCAGTACCGCGGGCAGCGACACCGGCAGCGTTACCCGGCAGAAGGTTGTCCAAAACGGTACTTTCAGTGAGGCCCCGACGGCTTCAAACTCAGGGTCGAGCTGTTTAAGCGCGGTTACCGAGGTGAGGTGACACACCGTATAAAAGTGCACCAACGTGTTGAGCACCAGAATCGTCAAAGTGCCGTACAGCCAGTTAAACGGGTTGCCCGCCTGATTGAAAAAGAAGATATAGGCAAGCCCCAGCACCATGCCAGGCACCGCCATGGGCAGCATGGCCATAAAGTGCAGCCCTTGGCGCAGCGGGCGAAAGCCTTCACTCTTTTCGATTAGCCAGGCGTTAAAGAAGATCACTAACGTGCCCACCAAGGCCACGCTAAACGCTAACTTGAGCGAGTTAAACCACGCCCCCCAACCACCATCGGCCATGCCTTGGAAGGTATAATGCTCAAAGGTTATCGATAAGTTGTAGGGCCAGAACTGCACCAGCGACGCATACACCGCTGTGCCGATCACCAGCACAATGGCCCCCGCCACCGCGTAGCACAGCAGTGTAAATATCCAATCCCGCAGCGGGCTGGGGCTAGGCTGCCACGGCACGGCCCGTGCCGAGAGTTGCGCCACTTGGCGCCGCTGTATCCAGCGGTCAACGATAAACGAGAGCACCGCGGGCAGCAGCAGAATCACGCTGACTACCGCGCCCATCTGAAAGTTCTGCTGCCCTACCACTTGGCGGTAGACGTCGGTGGCCAATACGCTGAACTGACCACCGATAATTTTAGGCACGCCGAAGTCAGTAATCGCCAGGGTAAACACCACAAACAGGCAGGAAATCAGCCCGTAGCGCACGCCGGGCAAGGTAATAGTCAAAAATGTACGCCACTTAGGGGTTCCCAGCGCTTCAGCCGCTTCGTAGAGCCGCGCGTCGCTGTTGGTCAGCGCGGTGGTCAGCAGCATTAGCGCGTGGGGAAATATCCAGAAACTCATGCCCATGACAATGCCGATGGGTCCATAAACCGATTGGCCGGCCAGTAAATCGCGCAGAAATCCCTGATTGCCAAACAGATAGACCAGGCTAATCGCGGGCAGCAGCGATGGCGCCAAAATGGGCAGAATCGCCAACATGCGAAACAGCCGCTTGCCCGGCATGCAGGTACGGGTAATCCCGTAGGCGCATAGAAACGCTAATCCGACCACCACACCGGTGGTCATCAACGCCACCCGCAACGAGTTGGCAATCGAATTGACCAGCGCCGGGGTTTGAAAATAGTGCGCGAAGTTAGCCAGGCCGATAAAGTCGCCGGCGCGGTCTTGCAGGCTCTTGATCAGCATGGTCACGAGTGGGAACAGCAGCCCCACCACCAGCAATGCAACGCCAGCGAGTAACGCCAACAAGCGGTTCAGCGACTCTAGCGACGGCTTGGTCGCCGATTTTACAAAGCTCTCGGCGATCATTGCTGGCTGCTCCCGGCGGGATAAAGACGGGCGGCTTCGGCGGGCAGGTGAATGCCTAGAACCTGCCCCTGGTAAAGGTTTAAGTCGGTACTATCGCGGCTAGGCACATCGGCAATTAGCGTTTGGTCAACGTCCGTTAGGCGCAAAGTGACCCTCTGAAAGGGACCTAAAAACTCGATGCCGATCACCTCACCGTTCAGCGCTCCCGCTTGACGGCTAAGTGCCACTGCTTCGGGCCGAATAGCCAGTTGGGCGGCTTGACCCACTTTTAAGGTATGCGATAGGCAGGCGCAGGGCATGGTACCCAGCAGCGCTTGGTTATCGCCCTGAGCGGTCACTTCCAGGAAGTTCATGCTGCCGATAAACGAGGCCACAAAGGCGCTGGCAGGCTGATGGTAGATCTCCGCCGGGGTACCCACTTGCTCGATCACGCCGTGGTTCATCACCACGATGCGGTCGGCCATGGTCAGCGCCTCTTCCTGGTCGTGGGTCACCATGATGGTGGTCACCCCGAGGCGCGCCTGCAGGGCTTTAATCTGGCTGCGCAGGTGGCCCCGCACCCGGGCGTCCAACGCCGAAAGCGGCTCGTCCAGCAGCAGCAGGCCAGGCTCGGTGGCCAATGCCCGCGCCAGCGCCACGCGCTGTTGCTGCCCGCCGGAAAGCGCCGCCGGGTACTTGTTTTCGCTGCCCGTCAAGTTCACCAGCGCGAGCAGCTCACCCACCCGTGCTTGGATGCGTGACCGCTCTACCCGCCGGTTGCGCAACCCATAGGCCACGTTGTTGAACACCGTGAGGTTGGGAAACAGCGCATAGGACTGGAACACAATGCCGAAATCCCGCGCCTGGGTGGGCAGCGTGGAGATATCCTTGTCACGCTGAATAAGCGTGCCCGTCGTTTGCTGGGTCAGCCCTGCAATCGTGCGTAACAGGGTGGTTTTGCCGCATCCGGAGGGGCCCAAAAAGCAGACAAATTCGCCCTCGTTTATGGTTAGGGAAATACCATCCAGCGCGGTAAAACTACCAAAACGCTTAGTGACTGCTTCAATGGTTAAATGGGGAGTAGTGGGAGTCATCACCGTTGGTGTGTCGGCCGCCAGCAGCGATGTCATTGTCGTGTGCATAACCTCTCCAAGCCCCGGCAAACCGGCCGGGGCAACTGATCGCGGCTTATTGTTCGGTTTTACCATCGTAGCGACGCTGCCATTCGGCTAGCACGCGTTCACGATTGACGGCAGCCCACTGGAAATCGGCGTCGATCATTCGATCAGTAATATCGGAAGGGTAGTTTTCAATCGGCTGTGCCACACCTGGGTAAGCCACCACCGCATAGCCTTCGTTATACAGTTCGTTGGCTTCACGGGAGATTGCCCAATCCATCAGCGTTTGCGCGGCTTCCTGCTTGTCGGTACCGGCCACAATAGCGGCGGCTTCCATATCCCAGCCCAGCCCTTCTTCAGGGAAGATAACTTCAATAGGCGCACCCTGGGATTTCAAGCGCGCACCGCGGAAGGCAAATGACACACCCACTACGGTTTCACCGGTAGCCGCCAGGCTACAAGGGGCGGAGCCCGAATGGGTGTAACGGGCAATGTTGTTATGTAGGCGATCCATATAATCCCAACCCTGATCCTCTTCCCATAGCTGCAGCCAGCTGGCTACATCCAGGTAGCCGGTACCCGACGAGTTGGGGTTAGGCATGATCACATGGCCTTCAAACTCAGGCTGGGTAAGGTCTTCCCAAGAGGTCGGCATCGGCACGCCCTGGCGCTCGCCCTCAATGGTGTTGTAGCAAATAGCAGCGACCCAGGCGTCCATACCCACCCAAGCCGGGTCTTCACCATCACGATAGGCCACATCGACAAATTTGGGGTCGAGATTCTCAACGCCAGCGGGAGCGTAGCGCTCCAGCATGCCCTCCTCTTCCAACACCAGCAGGCTGGTAGCGGCCAGGCCCCAGATCACGTCAGCCTGGGGATTGTCTTTCTCGGCCAGCAGGCGGGCGGTAATCACGCCGGTGGAGTCGCGCACCCAGTTAATCTCGATATCCGGGTGGGCCGCGTTGAAGCGTTCAGCATATTTTTGCAGGTCGTCCGACTCAACGGCGGTATACACCGTTAATTCAGTTGCTTGGGCGTTGGAAGCAAGCGCAACAGCAGCACCTGCTAACAACGTTGAAGGGAATAAACGGCGTGGCATCATCATGATAGTCTCCCGGCTGATTGGTATAGACCAGAAGTCTGCAGGCTTTAAATGACACTGCGATGACGCTTGTTTGACCGTTTTTTTAACTGGTGATGACCGCGGCTAGGTCGTTTCCGCTAGCGCTGACCGGATAGCTCCACGCTGATACACAGCGAATCGTGCAGCCAGTGCTCTTCATCAAACTCAATAGGGCGCTGCTGGTCGTCTAAAATGGCACGGTTAATATTTAACCCGGCAGTGCCGGGTGCAACGAATAGCTCTTCGGCATCCATTGGCGAAAGCGCTTCTGAGACCATGCGAATAGAGCGATTGGCCAGGTAGTGCCCCCAGCGCTCTCGCAACAGCCCCCAAAGCGATTGCCCACTATAGATATCTAGCAACTCTGGGGCACGCTCGGGTACTACCCACAGCGACTCCACCAGCACCGCGCGGTCATCCACGTAGCGGCGGCGGCGAATATGCTGAAACGGCTGGTCATCCGGCAGCCCCAGCGCCCGAGCCGCGGGCGGGTGAGCGCGGCTTTCCAGCTTCAAAACGGCCGTGCGTGGCTGCCGCCCCTGGGCGCGCACATAGTCGTTAAAACCCGCGTCACGGGTGGGGTCGTAAACCAAACGGGCGGGAGAAATAAACCAGCCGCGTCGATTGCTGCGGTGTATCAGCCCCTCCCCTTCTAGCTGAGAAAGCGCTTGGCGCAGGGTCACGCGGGTGGTGGCAAAGCGCTCGGCCAATGACCGCTCGGCGGGAAGCTTGCCTTCCCACAGGGCGGCATTTTGATCGATTAACGTGCGAAGCTGTTCGGTTAACTGTAAATAGTAGGCATCAGACATGCGCCGATTTTCCTGGCAGAGCATTAGGCGACGAAGCGCTTGAGGGCGTCCGCCAGTCTAAGCGCCGCCAACCTTCAACGCTAGCCACCTCGGCCAGTACCGGGTCTGGGTTAACTGCCACGGGGCAATCGACATATTGCAGTAACGGTAAATCGTTGCGGGAGTCTGAGTAGAAAGTAGTGTGGCTAGGGGTGAACTGCTGCTCGGCCAACCACTGTTTTAAGCGCAGCACCTTACCGCCACGATAAGAAAAAATACCCTCGCTGCCGCCGGTATAGCGCGCGTCTTCATTGACGCCGTGCTCCACGCTTAGCTCTACCGCCAGCACGTGTTCAATACCCAGAGTGGTCGCTATCGGCTCGACCAGATGCCGTGACGAGGCGGAAATCAGTACCAGGGTATCGCCTGCCTGGCGGTGCGCTTCCAGACAGGCCCAAGCTTGTTCAAAAATACGCGGTTGCAGGTGCGTGGCAACAAAGCGCTCGACCTCTTTTTGCACATCTCTCACTCTGCGCCCTCGCAGCGGTGCTAGGGTCATGGCCAAATACTCTTCAAGCTTTAGCTTCCCCGCGTGATAGGCCTGGTGCATTTTCTCCGCCCGCGCCATAAACGCTTCGGCATCGCTGATCCAGCCTTGCTCTATCATCCATAAATTCCAGCGGTCGCTGCAGTCTCCGTCCAGGAGGGTGTCGTCAAGATCAAACAGGGCCAGGCGCATGGGAGCACTCCTTTCATCGCGGGTTGGCGGCGCGTAGGGTATGCCAAAGGTGATGACAGGACGATGACGCTAATAGAAGACGACGATGAGCAAACTAGAAGTCTAAGTAGTTAACCACTGCGTCGCAAACTCATCGGCAGGCAGCGGGCGGCCAAACCAGTACCCTTGTGCCTCATTGCAACCCATTGCGGCAAGCAAATTCGCTTGGTCGCGCGTTTCAACGCCTTCCGCCACGGTTTTCATCTCTAGCGCTTTTGCCATGGCGATGATGGCCTGAACAATGGTGCGGTCATTTTTGTTTTCGAGCATTTCACGCACAAAGGAAATATCAATTTTCAGTGCGTCGGCAGCGAAGCGCCGTAGGTAGGAAAGCGAAGAATAGCCGGTGCCGAAATCATCGATAGAGAGAGCATAGCCCGCTTGTCGCATGGCGTGGGTGATCTCAACGGCCTGATCTGGGTCGCGCATAAAATCACTTTCAGTGAGCTCCAGGGCGATAGCGCTCGACGAAACGCCGGCGGTGAGTTGCGCAATGTGGTGGGTCAGCTCAGGATCGGCAAACTGTTGGGCGGAAATATTGATCGATAGCCTCCCTGGCAGCCCACCCTCAGGCTGTTCACGCCATGCCAGTAGCTGCCTTGCGGACTCTTCCAGCACCCAGTCTCCCAAGGCACGAATCAAACCGCGCTCTTCGGCCAGGGGAATAAACTCGCCGGGGCTCACCCAACCCCACTCGGCATCGTGCCAGCGGCACAGGGCTTCTGCACCGGTCAACTGACCACTGGTAAGGTTCACCTGGGGCTGAAAGTAGAGTTCTAACTTGTGTTCAGTAATTGCCGCGCTGAGTCGCTCGGTCATCTGTTGGCGTCGATGTAGCGCGTGGCGCATCGTTTGGGAGTAGGGGCAGATACTATTTTCGCGCCGCTTGGCGTGGTGGAGAGCAATGCTGGCAGCGTTAAATAGTTCGCCCGCCTCGCTCACATGCTGCGGATAATGAGCAAAACCGATGCTGACATCGAGGTGAAAAACACGCCGCTCCAGATGAAGCGGCGGCTTAACCACTAAGCGTAGCTGCTCCACAAGGCTGCCAATGTCACGAGGGGTGGTATCGGCCACCAGCAGGGCAAATTCATCCCCTGACAAACGCGCCAACGAGCCGTATGAGTGGCTGATCTTCGCTAAACGATCAGCCACTGTCACCAGCAGTTGATCGCCCACTTGGTGACCGTGCAGGTCGTTGACCTCTTTAAAACGGCGGATATCCAATAACAGCAGTGAAAGCCCATGCTCGCCTTGCTGGGCTTCTTGCCACATTTGCGCTAGCAACTCCATAAAACGGACGCGGTTAGGTAAACCGGTGGTACTGTCGGTATAGGCTAACTGGTGCATGTGCCGATGGTCGCGCCGACGCTCAAGCTCTGCTGCAGCACCGGTCGAAAGAATTTGCAGCACAGAGGTGGCGAACGCATTGGTGGTCAGCGGCTGTCGATAAAATACCATCATCACGCCAATGGCCTCGCCGTTGGCATTATCCAAACGCCGCCCAATCCATGCTCTTGTGGGTAGCAGTGTGCCTGGTAATAACAGCGGCGAACCATCATGCATGACTGCTTCACGCTCCAACACTACCTGCTCGCTGGGCGAGCCTCGCAGCGCAAAGGTGTGCTGTTCTCGCTGAGCCCCATCAACCACCATGCTGACAGTCGTCGCCTGCCCATAGACATTTTCATCGCCCTGGGGTGAAGTATGCAGCAACGCAATAAAGCCTGCATCGGCTTCCAGCACCTTGACCAAGGTCACAATCAACTGCTGAAAATAACCATCCCCGACTTGGGTCGTGACCGTAGAAGCCACTTGAACCACAGCGTTTTGCACCCGCTGCGACTCTTGCTGGTCGGTCACATCCGAGATAAACCCTTCCAAGCATACGATTTCGCCCGCCTCATCTATGACGGCCTGGCCTTGCTCCCACATCCACCGATAACCACCGTCGCGATGGCGCAGCTGGTAGATCACACGGTAAGGGCATCTGTTGGCAATGGCCGACTGTACCTCATGGAAGACCTTGTCCTGGTCATCAGGATGAATCAGGGCAGCAAAACTGATCAGCCGATTACCCTGTAATTCGTCAGGCCGGTACCCGGTCAGCGTTTCGGCCCCTTGGCTCACCAGTTGCATAGTCCAATTGCGGTCATTCAGGCAGCGATAGGCCATGCCCGGCAGATGGTTGAGCAGCGTATCCAAACGGCGTTCACTTTCCCGCGCGACCTCTTCGCTCTTTCTTAATGCCTGCTCTGCTTTTTGTCGGCACAGCTCTGCACCCGCCTGGGCGGCGGCGATTTGCAATATCTCATTGGCTAGATCGTCCAACTGCATGGGGGCGTTTTTGAGTACCGCTAACAAACCAACTAGCGAACCATCCGCCGCATAGAGCGCCCGCCCCAAATAACTCTCGGCACCCAGTTCACAAAGCAGTTTATCGTCAGGAAAGCGTGACTGAACATCATGGTCATAAAGGCAGATTTCGCGTCCTAACACAGTCTCGCAAGGGGTACCGGTCAGCGTGTAAGTAACATTGCTCAGCAAGTTGCCATTTGACCAAACGGCCAACGTCTCAGCCCGATGCAATTGAGTTACATCGGCGACTAACACATGATCAACGCCTAGTATCGTCGCTAAACGTTCCACCAACGTTGCATAAAAACGCGGGCTCCCACTGTGCCCTACGCCTTCTGCCAATTGGCGGAATATATCGGCCGCGTCGTTCTTTGTGTGCATTGTTGCACTCACTTTTTTTAATTCTGAAGCGGCTTGGGCGCCTGCCACTAACCTCATAAAGTATATATAGCGGCCTACAAAGCACAAACCGCTCTTTTCCAACTATAACAACGTCAACAGTAGCTGGATATATGGTAAAATTAGGTATCGCCTCATAATGGCTGGCGGCTACGCTACAAAGTGCGCAGGAGATAACGTGACTAATACATCGACCAAGGATGAAGCACTGTATGGAATGCTAACTGAAGCACTGCCTGGTTTTCTGATCAGCGATTTCCTCAAGTGCCAACGCTTACCTTCGCTTCCCTCAATCGCATTACGCATCCTCAGATTAACGCAATCGTCAAAAGCGACTATCAACGATGTTGCAGACACCATTGAACACGATCCAGCATTGACCACTCGGTTAATATCTCTCGCCAATAGCGTCCACCACACCCGCTCCGCCAATCCGACACAAACATGCCTGGAGGCTATCCAGCGACTAGGGCTAGATGCAACGTTAACGGTCGTGTTGAGCTTTAACCTTTTTCAGCACCCCAGTAAAGGGCCGCAGCATACTCATATTTGGCGACGGTCTATCATGTCTGCGCTGATAGCGCGCCAACTTGCTGAACAAGCGTGCCCTAAACAGGCAGGTAATGCGTTTACAGCAGCGCTGCTACAGGATATTGGCATATTGGCACTGAGTGCGACTTACCCCGAGCAAGCAGACGAACTCTATAGTGATAGTGCTATCTCCCATACCCAGCTTATTGAGGAGGAGCAGCGTTACTTTGGTGGTGACCACACCGTTATTGGGGCATGGCTGGCAGCCAAATGGGGGCTCCCATCGGCGATGGTCAACACCATACGTTTTAGTCACGCCTGCTATCAAAGCGATAGCTTAATGGATATGTGTGTTCGTCTATCCGGCCCCACGGCGGATGCCTGCCTATCAAAAGCTCCTGAAGAACAGCTGGCCGCCCTGATAGCCGATATAAGCACGACAGCGGATGTGCCCTCTCTCTCATTTAAAAGCGTTCTACAAGAAGTTCAGCCCAAAATGGAGTTGATCGCTAAAACGCTGATGATTGACACCCCCGCGGCTATTGATCCCAAAGAGCTGCTTGAAAATGCTCAGCAGCTCTTGCTAAATCATACGCTTATACTCAATAGCCGTAGAGAAGCCCAACACAAAGCATTAACGATGTTGCGTAAAGGGTACAGCGACCCGGATGGATTCAACAAAAACATTGCTTTCAAAAAACTTAACCCCCAATCCCGCGCTAAATCTTAAACCTCTGGCCAGAACATGCATGCCATCAGGCGTTCCGGCCAGGGCGTTTTCTCTACTTCATGCTTAACCGTCTTTCTTTTATAAGCACCTCACCGAGTCATTGCCTCAGGTAGATAGAGAGCGATACCCGGAAAGATGTGCATTAAGGCAATCGCCAACAGCATGAGAAGAAAGAACGGCAGCGTGGCTTTGGTAATGGTCAGAATATCTTTACCGGTTAGCCCCTGAATCACGAACAGGTTGAAGCCCACCGGTGGGGTAATCTGGGACATCTCGACCACCACGACCAGATAAATACCGAACCAGATCAGGTCGAACCCAGCGGCGCTCACCAGCGGCATGATAATCGCGGTGACTAGCAGGATCAGCGAGATACCGTCGAGAAAACAGCCCATCACCAGCAGCAGCAAGGTAAGCGCAATCAGCAGCATGGTAGGTGAAAGCCCCATCTCACCAATCGCCTGCGCCAGCTTCATGGGCACCTGGGTAAAGCCCATGGCCGAGGTTAAAAACGACGCACCGGCAATAATAAAAGCGATCATGCAGGCGGTACGCACGGCGGCAAACAGCGAGCTTTTAAAAATGTCGCGATCAAAGTGACCGTTAAAGCGCGCAATCACGATTGACAATACCACACCGACTGCCGCGGCCTCAGTAGGCGACGCTAACCCGCCATAGATCGAAAAGATAATCCCGCCGATCAACAGCAGAATAGGTACCAGCGACCAGGTATTGCGCAGCTTTTCAGCAAAGCTCATACCGGATTCATCTTCGCCGGTAAGCCCTTCACGGTTGCCCTTGAGCAACGCCCACAAAATGAGGTAGCTCATAAACATGGCCAGGATCATCAGTCCCGGGCCAATACCGGCCATAAACAGCCTGGAGATCGACTGTTCGGTGACCACACCGTAAACGATGAGCACAATGGAGGGTGGAATCAAAAGTCCCAAAGTGGAGGCGCTGGCCAAGGTGCCAATCGCCATATTGCTGTCGTAACCCCGCCGCTCGAGCTCTGGCAGGGTCATTTTACCCACCGTGGCACAGGTGGCCGCCGAAGAGCCGCACACCGCCGCAAACATGCCGCTACCAATAATATTGGTATGCAGTAAACGTCCCGGCAGGCGGTTCAGCCAGGGCGACAGGCCACGAAACATATTGTCCGCAAGCCCAGAGCGAAACAGAATTTCCCCCATCCAGATAAACATCGGTAGCGCGGTGAGATCCCAACCGTAGCTGGCGCCCCAAAAATCGGAGGCTAAAATAGCGCCCGGCGAGAAAGAGCTGAAGAACTCTAGCGCTATCCAGGCAGTGCCGATTAGCGCAAAGGCGATCCACACCCCGCTCCCTAGCAGAACCACGAGGGTGAAAATGGTGGCGAGACTTAGTAGCAGCACAAGGATCTCTCCAATTTAAACGGCAGAAGCAGTGTTAACAGTGGTCCCGTTAACCGCTGCGTACTCAACACAGACGACGTACTCAACCAAGACATAGCTATCGTCACCATTTAGTGGCCCTCGCTTTCATCTGGGGCAGTCGCTTCACGAAAACTCGCAGGATCGCGAATGGCAATCCGTAGCGCCATAAACAGGGCTTCAGCCAGCGCCAAACAGAGCAGCCCTACGCTGGTCGCGAGCACAAGCTGGGGGATCCAGAGCGGAATCGACACAAAGCCTGAAGAGACATCGTTGTATTGCACGCTCTCCCTCGCCAACCCAATGAGGCCGTAACTGAGCATTAAGCTGATCGCCAGGGCGATGATGAGGCAAAACACTTCAAACCACACACGAATTGCCGGTGGTAGCCGGGTAATCAACAGCGTCACACGAATATGGGCGTGATGCACAAAGGTGTATGCCAACCCCAGAAAGGTCGCCCCCACCAATAGATAAGAAGCGATTTCCGAAACGCCGGTAATACTGATGCCCAGGCGGCTCAGCCCCACGAGCACCAGCAGGGCGTCTACCAGGCGGAAGGTCACCTGAAGCGCTATCAGCGTGCAAATGGCAACCATGCAGGCCGCCGCACCCCAAGCACCCAGGCGATAGAGCTTGTCGAATTTAAACGTCATGTTCGCAGCCTCACGAAGCACGCGGGAAAACGTACTTATAAAACGTACTTAGGAAAAGCGCGTAGCAAAAGCAGGGGCAGCGCCAAAATCACCGCCCCTGCGGAAACCATCACGATAGAGCCTAGTTAAAAAGTATTTAGCTTAAACCGTGTTTAGGCTAAATAGCGCTTAGCTGTCGCGCTGCTCGCGATAGGATTCCAGTGCCTGTTTGGCTTCGTCGTCAGCACGCGACTGCCAATCTTCAAACAGTTTGTCACCGGCTGCCTGGAGTGCCTCTGAAACAGCTTCGTTAGGCTCTGAAACAGAGATACCGTTCTCTTGCAGAGCTTCTAAGCTCGCCTGATTATCTTCGCGGCTCATCTCCCAACCACGTTTTTCAGCCTCAGCGGCGGCTTCCATCAGAGCGTCCTGAGTCGCTTCATCCAGGCCATCAAAACTACGTTGGCTAATGAAGACGATATTTTTTGGCAGCCATAGGTTAGCGTCGGTGTAATCAGTCACGTAATCCCACGCCGCCATGGAGTTACCGGTAGAGCTTGAGGTGATCATGGCATCCACCCGGCCAGTGCTAAACGCAGTGGGTATATCAGACTCTTCGGTCTCGGTGGGGCTACCGCCAAGGTTATCGACAAAGCGCTGGGTATTGATGTTAGGTGCACGAACGCGCAAGCCTTCAAACTGCTCAGGGTCAGTAAGAGGTTCAGAGGTATAGATACCTTGCGCAGGCCAAGCGACGGCGTAGAGCGGAATCAACCCTTCATAGGCAAACAGCTCGGTGATCATCGGCTTGGTGGCTTCCCACAGCGCGTAGGCGTCGTCATAGCTGCCGGCCACACCAGGCAGTGTATCCACTTCGAAAATGGGATCATCGTTGGAAAGAACGGAGAGGAATACTTCACCCGCATCAATCGTGCCACGGCGAACCGACGGCTTGATTTCACCATGCGATACCAACGAGCCGCCGCTATGTACGGTAATGGTTAACTCGCCATCGGTAGCTTCGGCCACGTCCTCAGCGAACTGCTTGTTGTTTTGGGTATGAAAGCTGGCATCACCGTAAGGCGTGGCCATGGTCCATTCCGCGGCATGAGCCGTCACCGTTAAACCGCAGGCGGTCGCCAGGAGCAATGAAGTCGTTATTGTCTTGCGCATCATAAGAACCCTCTTATTTCTATTAATAGTATGGTGCTAATAGTGTGTTGCTTCGGTGGTACCAGAGGAGGCACTGGCAGTAACCCAGCGCCCGGAGAAAAGTGTTGTTGTCATATCGGCACGGCGCGCCTGAGCATAGCTGCAGGCACACTGCTGAGCCAATCGGGCAACGCCACGACAAAAGCGCGGGTGGTTAGCGTTGCGCCATATCACATCATAGTGCATGGCCGGTAACGGCACCGGTAGCGAGAGACGGTAGAGCTCCCCTCGCTGCCACTCATCCAGCACAGTGGCGACAGGCAGCGCGCCAATCCCCAACCCTTCGGTGGTCATTCGTACAATGGTCATTAGTGTGCTGACGCTATGGATACGAGGATTAGCGATTCCCTGCTCTGCCAAATAACTCACTAACTCTGCATAGGGACGAGCCTGCTTACCAAATGAAATAAACGGCAACTGCTTGCCCCAAGTGTCGGCACTTTCGCCCAGTTGCTTGACGTGCCGCGGAGAGACAAACATGCCCATTTCATAAGGGCTCAAGGACTCGTACTCGATCTGCTTTTGCGGTGAATAGCCATTCATCGCCAATACAATATCCAGTTCGTTGCCCAGTAGCCGCTCATTGAGCACCGGCGAGTAATCGACCGTCAGTTCAATGGTCAAACGCGGATACCGCTCGGTTAAACGGCGCATAAATTCGGGAAACCAGCTATGGGCGATGGTTTCAATCGTGCCGAGCCGCAATGGTGCAGAAAACGCCTCTTCGTCATCGAAAAGCTTCATCGCTTCATCACGCTGGTGCAGCATCCGCTCAGCGTGCACAAAGAACTCGCGGCCCCGCATAGTAGGCTGAATAGGCCTGGCGGCACGCTCCAGCAGCAACTCTCCTACCGTGGTTTCCAAGCGTGAAATACGCTCAGAAACAGAGGGCTGAGTAAGGTGCAGGCGGGTCGCCGCCTTACGGAAGGAGCCGAGCCTCACTGCCCATACGAACGCCTCAAGTTCTTTAAAATCGAGCATAGTGACTCGCCTACAAATATGACTTACTGGAGTAAAAACACTGCTGTGCTGATACGCAAAGAGACCGGCGGAGTGCTACGGCTCATGACGACCTGATAGCTACGCAACTTGACCACCACTACGCAACTTCAAGACCACTATGCAACTTTAAGGCCACTCCCAGCAGCGCTATCTCACCAACGTTATTATCACGCCCCGCTCCTAATGTGATAAGCGTATCGTGCCCAAGCGTCAACCCTTTTTCCAATAAATAACAATATGATAGAAGCACCCGATAGTTAGTATCGTCAAAAACGATTGGCACTGGGCAAGCCATGTTCATATATTGGTGGTGGACTACAATTCAGCGCTAACCAATCAAGCGCACCCACTGCATCGACATAGGAGTCGCTATGGCCATCCCCCTGCTTAATTGCGATATGGGCGAAAGTTTCGGCAACTGGCACCTCGGCCTGGATGCCGATGCGATGCCTTTCGTCGACTGCGCCAACATCGCCTGCGGCTTCCATGCCTCCGACCCCCATGTCATGCGCCGCACCGTCAAACTAGCGGTTCAAAATGGCGTCCGCATTGGCGCGCACCCGGGTTATCCGGATTTGATGGGCTTTGGTCGCCGCTCAATGGCCTGCTCGCCGGAAGAAGCGGAAGATATGGTGCTCTACCAAGTGGGGGCTTTGGCGGGCATCTGCCAAGCGGAAGGCACCCAACTGAGCTACATCAAACCTCATGGTGCGCTGTACAACGATATGGCCGCCAACCCGGCGCTGCTCGAAGGCGTCATGCGCGCAGTACGTGCTTATGATGCCAGCCTGCCGTTAATGATTATGTCCACCGCCGACCCCGAACCACATCGCGAGCTGGCCGCCCAAATAGGCATTACCCTCTGGTTCGAGACCTTTGCCGACCGCGCTTATGATGGCAACGGCCACTTGGCCTCACGTCGCCTGCCTAACGCTGTGCACCACGACCAAAACACTATCGTCAATCAAGCGGTAATGCTGGCCAAAGGCGAGCCGCTCACCGCGCTTGATGGAACACCGCTGCACCTAGCCTGCGATACGCTCTGCGTTCACGGCGATAACCCCGAGTCAGTGGCCGCCGTGCGCGCTATTCGCGAGGCCTTTCAGGCGTTGGAGCAGGCGTGAATCCCATTACTGAAAAAAGAACTGAAAGAAGAGCTGAAAGACGTATTGAAATGCGTGTTGAAACCGCTGCCATGGACGCCCTGATGGTGCGATTGTTCGACACCATCGATGAGGCCAATATGGCCTGGGTCATCGCTGCCGACCAAAAGTTGCGTAGCACCTTTGGTTCAGCGTTAATTGATCTAGTGCCCTCTTACACCACGCTGTTGCTGCATTACGACTGCCAGCAGTTAACCCATAGCGAGGCGATTCAACTTATTCACAAGGCGCTTTCTGGTCTTACCCCTGTGGATACTCAAGCCGGTGAGCTGCACGATATCCCGGTGTGGTACAACGAAAGCGTGGGCCCCGAGTTACCCATGGTCGCCAAACGCGCAGGCTTAAGCATTGATGACTTGATAGCGCAGCACTGCAACCACGACTACTGCGTGTTCGCGCTGGGGTTTGCCCCCGGCTACGGTTTTATGGGTTTGGTAGACGAATCTCTCGCTACGCCGCGCTTGAAAACGCCGCGCCGTAAAGTCGCAGCAGGTAGCGTGGGGATTGCCGATCGTCAAACCGCGATCTACCCACTGCTCTCGCCGGGCGGCTGGAATATTCTAGGGCGCACCAACGTGCCGCTATTCGAGCATGCCAAACGTGGCGATCCACTGTTTCGCCCCGGCGACAAGGTGCGCTTTAGAGCGATCTCCCGGGAAGAGTTTGAAGCAGATGGTGGCGATACCACGCCCATGGAGGAGCGCCCATGAATGAAGCACACAAGGGGCTGGTGGTTAAGCAAGCGGGACCACTAACGCTGATTCAAGATGCCGGACGATTTGGCGTCGGCCACTTAGGCGTTACTCAGGGCGGCGCTGCCGACTGGATCTCTTTTCGCTGGGCTAACTGGCTGCTGGGCAACGCTTTAAACAGCGCTGCGCTGGAAATCGTCATGGGCGGCGGCTTGAGCTTTGAAACCGAACGCGAAGTGCGTCTGGCGTTGACCGGCGCCGATCTAGACGCCCAGTTGGATGGCAAACCGCTTGCACCCAATACCAGTTTCAAGCTACTGCCGGGCCAGCGCCTGGTATTTCGCCAACCGCGCCAGGGTTTGCGCGCCTATCTCGCCTTTCCCGGCGGGCTAAATGCGCCAGAAGTGCTGGGCAGCCGCGCCTGCACTGCCCGCGAGCAATTGGGGGGCTTACATGAAGATGGCAAACCGATAAACGTGGGCGACCGGTTAACCTGGAAAGGCACCGCTCCGGCAGTGCGGCGCATTCCTGAAAGCCAGGGCCCGCGCATGCCTGCGTCTGGCTGCCGCTTACCCATCGTGCTCGGCTCGCAAATCGCCTCCTTCAGTGGCCATGCACTTTTCCAGGCGTTCAACCAACCCTGGACAGTGGATAATCGCGCCGACCGGATGGGCGTACGCCTCACCGGCCCAGCCCTACACGGCTCACTCAAGGGCATTATTTCCGAAGGCATTCCGCTGGGAGCAGTTCAAGTACCGCCGGACGGCCAGCCTATCGTGCTGATGAACGACCGCCAAACCATTGGCGGCTACCCGCGCCTAGGCGCTCTCACCCCCATCGCCTGCGCTACGCTGGCCCAGTGTTTGCCCGGCACCCAGGTTTGGCTAACGCCCGTTAGCGCCAGCCAGGCGCAAGATGATTACCGACATCAGCTAACGGTTTGGCGCTAAATTAAAAAAAGCCCCGAACCAGGGGCTTTATCAGTATCTCTTGTCTCAAGCGCGTTAGTTTCTAGCCATCTGCAGCTCTTTAACGACGATATCGCCATCAATGACGATGGGCTCATCGTCCAGGAAGAGCGAGCAGTTGCGCATGGGAATATCCAGATGGCAGGCAGTATCGTTAGACCCACCCAGTTCGCTGTTCGGGCCGGTGGAGAACATCACGTTGCCATAGAAGCTGCGCGGTTCCATCCCCATGCCGCCTGGGAACTCCCCCGGGACCATGCGGTGCCACTTGGCATTAGGGTTCATGCCCCAGCCTACGTGGCTCATGCCCATGCCGCGCGGGTCATTAAAGCTATCCATATAGGATTTCACTAGCTCCGCATCAAGCCCACCACGTATATCGGTAATCCAGCCCTTTTCAATGGTGTAGGTAATGGGTTCTCTGACATACATGTTCTGGGGTAGCAGAATATCGCCCGGCGCCACCACAATGGTGCCATCAACGCCATCGTCATCACCGCCGGTGAACACAAAGCCAGAGGGCCAGTGATCCCAACGCCCAGGTTCGTCGGTACAGGCATATTCAGCAACCGTCTCATAAGTATTCAGTTGGTAGGTGACATCCGTGCCGTGGGGCGAGGTGATGCGCATCACTTTGGCTTTTTCCAGCAGCGCGGCGGCCAGTTCGACCTTTTCCCTTAGCTCCTTGGTGGGCAACATTCTGGCCAGCAGTTCTGGCGGTTCAACCGCCGTCAATATGCGCGTGCCCGCGGCTTGGATCGCCATTTGTTCGGGAGAGAACAGCAGGAAAATACAATCGATCAACATGTCGCAGTTTTTAAGCGCTTCCACCGCATCGGGCATGCTTGCAAGCCCCGTTGCTCCCACGGCCCAGCCACCGGTAGGTAACGGCGCGGGTAACCGCATGTGGTACATATTGGCGCCTAAACGCTGCCCCGCCGCCATAAAGGCATCCGCATAATCAAGGCGTTCGCTGCCCTGGGTCAGTACGACGAGTTTTTCGCCTTCATGTACGCCGGACATTTTTAGCTGATGGAGGCAAATTTCGGCAAAGCTTGCGTGATCCATAAAGTCTCCTAACTCCCCAGGCGAAAGCACAGCTGTAACGTACCGGGAAGTGTTAGCTGAGAGCGCTCGTGCTCGCCTTTGGGCACACCAAGCGCTCTATGGTGTTATCGGGTCAAAGCTGAACGTCAATTAGGCAGCCGCCTCTTTCGTCGCTTGATCGGTGGTAGTACTGCGCTTTTTGCTCAGCTCTTCAGAGATAGCCGCAAAGAAAGCATCCGTGGTGGCTTGATGAGGCTTGGTGGCTAAACTAACGCCAACAAACAGCACACTAGCGACCACAATGCCCCATACACCGGCGGGCAGGCCCAGCAGTGAATTACCAGTGGCATACATCAGCAGTACAAAGGCGCTGGTGCCCACCACGCTTACCAGTGCACCGACGCCAGTACCGCGCTTCCAATAGAAGGCACCGATAAGGGCGGGCACCATGGCTACCAGACCAGAGGAAGCAGCCACCGACAGCACCGCAATAAGGTCAAGCTGCAGCTCGGCAAAGGCCAGCGCCATCAGTGCGATCACCGGCACCACGAACTTGCCCACCAGCAGTTGGCGCTTTTCACTGACGTTCGGTTTAACGTTCGCATAGACGTCGCGGGAGACCATGGACGCCAGGGTCAGCATGATCGAATCGATGGTGGAGACGGCGGCGGCCATGATGCCGATCATTACGATGACGCCAAGCACTGGCGGTACAAACTCCGAGGCCAACAGCGTGGGCGTGGCTAAATCTGCACTTGCAAGACTTGGGAAAGCGGCTAAGGCAGAGAAACCCCAAAGCACAGAGACCATGGTGTAGATAAAACCAAACACCAGGAAGCCAATCAGCATGTGGCGCATGGAGCGCAGCGAGGAGGGCATAAACAGGCGTTGACTGACCTGTGGGTTGGAGATACTAAAGAAGAACCAGGGAATGGTGAGCCCCAGGAAAGTGACAAAGCTGAACAGGCCAGGGCCAGGCACCGTGAGTGACTGCGGATGTTCCGTTGCCAGCGTATCGAATAGTGCGCCGAAACCACCCAAGCCCTGGATCACCAGGAAGGCCACCAGGGTTGAGGCAACAATCATCATGATGGCCTGGAGCGAGTCGGTCCACATCACCGAACGAATCCCCGCGATATAGGAGAAGAAGATAGCGATCACCGTGGCCAGCACCACCCCGGTAGTAAAGGTAATCGCGCCATCAGTAATCCCCTGCAACAGGTAACCGACACCCGCGAGCTGAACGGCCGAGTAGGGAATCAGGAAGATACAACTGGCAATCGAGACAGCCATGGCCACATGTTTGCTGTTGTAGCGGTGGCCCAGCATCTCGCTGGGCGTCACATAGCCGAACTTCTTGCCGACTGCCCAGAATTTGGGACCGAAAACAGCCACCAGAGAGACACCGGCGAAATAGATGATTTCAAAACCGAGCGCGCCAACGCCGCCGGCATAGGTAAGACCTGCCAAGCCCACCATCATAAAGGCACTGTAGGTAGTGGCACTGTAGCTCAGCGCCGAGACAAAGCCGTTCATTTGTCGGTTACCCAGGAAGTATCCCGACATACTTTCGGAAGGGCCTTGGCGAGACATAATCGCAATGCCAATAGCGATTAATAAGTAGATGGCAATGGACCACCAGATAAGTGACTCAGTCATTGCTGTGCTCCTCAAAATCTTTAGTGATAAACACATTCAGCGCAATGATGGCCAACCCTGCCAACATCCAGAACAGGAAACTGCCGTACCAAAGCGCGACACCGCTCAAGAGGGTATAAGGCACCAGGTAGCTCAGCAGGACCACTGCCCATACTAGCCATATCCATTTACTGCGTTTCATAATCCACCTCGTTTTATTACGTCAGGGAGAAGAGTGAGTGTTGTTGTGGTGAGGCTGGCGTATATCTGCGATACGTTGTTTTACTTTTTGCCAAGGCGCTTTCTCTGGGGCAAAACGCGCTCGGAGATAGGTCGTCAAATCAGCGACCTGGGTATTACTAAAGCTGTCGGCAAAGCCTGGCATGCTACCAATACCGGGAACGTGTTCGGCGTGGACACCCCCCAAAATTGACTGAATAACGTTATCGGGATGATCGCTGTGTAAATTGGTATTCAGCGCCAGATTAGTGCCCGCCCTCGAAAAGGTAGGAACGCCAGAATCGACATGGCACGCCGCACAGGCGCCCTCGAAGAGCCGCTCCCCTGCCTCCATTTCTGTTGAGCTAACAGCTGCACTGGTCACGCGCTGCGTAGCGTCTGCCACGGCCGCATCGCTATTACTTGTGGGCGCCTGCATCTGGGCGGCCACATAGTGGGCAATAGCCCGCACATCGTATTCAGGCAGCTCAGCCAGCCCCGCTACCACCGGGGCCATAGGGCCAGAGGCAACGCCGTGAAGCTCAGATTCACCGTGGCGCAGATAGTCGTAAAGCGATGTTTCACTCCACGGGATGGGCGCACGCGACAGCGTATTAAGCGGTGGTGCTTCCCAACCATCTACAAAGGCACCGGCAAAGTACGCCTCGCCGCTTTTCTCAGCGCCCATGGCATTACGGGGACTATGGCAAGCGCTGCAGTGGCCTAATCCTTCGGCAAGGTAGGCGCCCCGGTTATACAGTTCGCTCTGCATGGGGTCAGGCTGGAAAGGAGTTGCGTCATGATAAAGCGTATTCCAGCCTGCCATTAAGCTACGCACACTGAAGGGGAAAGTGAGCGCATTGGCTTTTTTTTCAGTCGACACGGGGGGCTGAGCCATTAAGTAGGCGTAAAGCGCCTGTAAATCGGCATCACTGGTCTTAGCAAACGCCGTATAGGGGAACGCGGGATAAAGGTGGCTGCCATCACGGCTAATGCCGTGGCGCATGGCGCGCTCAAAGGCTGCGTAAGACCACTGACCAATCCCCGTCGCCTCATCCGGTGTAATGTTAGTGCTGTAGAGCGTCCCGAAAGGTGTCTCAAACCCACGCCCACCGGCATTGGTCACGCCACCTTCGGTGGTATGACACGCCGCGCAGTCACCTGCAGCCGCAACGAGTCGCCCGCGCTCAATGGTCTCGGCAGAATAGAGATTGGCGGCTGGCCGAGAGACAGGCGCAATGGCCCCTTTCCACGGCCATGCCATGGCCGCAGTGCCCGCAATGGTGGTAAACGCTGCGGCGGCTAACCAGCGCCGTTTCGTTGACCGCGGCGGTTTCAATTTAGATGGGCTCCCTGCCTCCTCGGTGGACGAAGCTTCGAGTGCCTGGCGCACGCGCTTGGCGGTAAACGGTGGTTGGCGAAAACGCAGGCCGGTGGCATCAAAAAGCGCATTGGCTATTACCGCAACACCCGGCGATAGCTCCGCACCGGTTAATACGTCTTCACCGACGGTTTGATTAACACCTTCCTCAACAGGGCTCGGCGAAGAAGGGGTGGTTGGTAATCCTGCTGAATATTCACTTTTAGTCAGTGTACGACTGCCGTCACCCCACTCGTCGAAACTGGGTGCCTGCCCCAAAAGGGGGCGCGCTTCACCCAAGACCCGGGCCTGTAGCGTTTGCTGAAGGCGATCAGTATCCACATCAGAGCCGACGTCCTGACCAACTACCAAACGGGTAAGCTGAACATCGCCGGTAACGCGATTGACCTCCACATCGGCAATCCAGGCAGAGCGCACTCCCGATTCCACGCGTTGTTCACGGTCAGGTAGTTGAGAGTAGGCAAAACCCCGCCCGCGCAATAGATCCTGGGGTAAAGAGTCCGCTGATGGATTGAACGCCCTTTGCCACTCGGCCCGTTTAGCAACGGACTCAATCAGCTCAATACCACGCGCATCGTCAAGATGTCGAAGTCGCAGCGCGACAGGGTCTTGGTCACTCTCGCGGGCAACCTCATCTAAAAAAGATTCTCGAGCGAACGTCTGCTGTATACCCATCAAGGTGGAATTGGTGGAGAGCGAGTCTGGCTGGGAGCGTGCGGCAAGGTATTGGTCGCGAAATACATAGGGTGAGAACGGCGTTGTGTCTTGCTCGCCGGTGGAGGCCTCAGCGCTAGACGGTGTTATCGCGGCCCTACCACTTAACAACAACCCTACGGCAGCCACCTCACCAGTGAGATTGGCCTGCTGATAGTGATAACGGGCTATCTCACCACTACTGGCAATATCCGCGTTTAAGGTAATTCGCTGCGCTTGACCCAATGCCTGAACATCTTTGGCGTAGCGGGCATCAAGCCAGACGGCTACCGGGCCGCCCACCGCCCGCGACATCAACGCCGCATCCACGGCGGCATCGTCACCGCAATGGCGACCCAGCCCTGAGGCCTGATTTGATGCGTGTTTACCATCGGCGCTATAAAGCTCAATCTGGCTAATATTCAGCGCGGTTAACCGGCTTAGATCCTGTTTAAGCGCCGCTGGGGTGACGGTTTTCCCCCACACACTCAATTGTTGGTCGCAACAATCGGCAATTACCCAGCTGGGGTGACTGCCCCAGCGCATGCGACTCGGCCAGCCATACCCATGGTTCGAATGCATGTACGACTGGCTAGGCATAACAAGAGGCGAATCAGAGGGCGCTTGATCGCTTTCAGGCGCTTTTTCGGGCGTCTGGTGAACGGCCTGCCACTCAACCTTCAGTTGTTTAGCAACATCGGTCGCCAAGGCCAAACTATCGGCAACCACCCCCACAAAATTCCCTTCCACCACAATTTCAATAGATCCAGATAGTGAGGCAATGCGGCTGCTATCGACGCCAACTAAGCGATCACTCTCAAAACGCTCACCATTCCACCGGTAGTAAGGTGGACGCACGACGACACCAAAACGTGCCTGCGCTAGCAGCGCGGGGATGCCGGCCTGTTTTTGCTGGCCATGGAGCATCGACCCTTCACTCATGAGAAGCCTCCTGCAACGCGGCCGCGTTAATGACCACGGCACGCTCCGCTGCCTGGAGAATTTCAACATGGGTGCCACATCGGCAGAGGTTATGCTCTAAAGCGGTGCGAATCTGCTGCGCAGAGGGTTGGGTATTATGATTTAGCAGCGCACGAATAGTGATGATCATGCCGTTCAAACAGTAGCCACACTGGGCTGCCTGAGCATCGATAAAGGCTTGTTGTACAGGGTCAAGCTCACCGCCCTGGGAAAGACCATCAAGGGTGGTTACCTCATGGCCAACGGCAGCGGACACGGGCAGCACGCAGGTGCGTGCGGCCATGCCATCAATCAATACGCTGCATGCCCCACACTCGCCCAAACCACAGCCATACTTGGGTCCATTGAGCGCCAGGTCGTTACGCAACACATTGAGCAATGGTGTCTGCGGCGGCACGGCCAGCTCGCGTTCTTGCCCATTGATAGTTAGCTTTAGCGTCATAGGGGATCATCATCGTTATTGTTAAGCCCGCCCTCTTGCTCTGAATAGGGCTTGGATATGACTTAGATATTACTAATAAATACTGCCTGCCAAACACGCTTCGTAGCACCTTAAACCAGCCTATTTTCATCTACCTTTCACATACGGCCAATCGACTTGCACCAGCTGAGTGCAGAGCTAATACCCATCGAGCATTAAAGGTGCGTACGCTATAAAAATAAGCCTAATAAACGTATAGCACTCAATGTACACGTTGTTCAAGTTTTTGCATAAAACCAAAAAAACAGCAATAAATCCATTAAATTCAAGTATTTATTTAAAAATATCGCCTTGTTTTCGTTAAAAAATAATTTCGAAACTAATTCTTGACCAAAAAATAAATGGTGTATACGTTGTTTTATAGCATTCACGAACGCATTCAGAAACGAGTGATAGTCGAATAAAACAGCGAGGAAACCAGGATATGAACAATAAACCCACCATAGCCGTTATTGGCGCGGGCCTTGGCGGCGCCGCTGCAGGCGCACTACTGCAGAAAGCGGGTTACCCCACCAAGGTGTACGAACAGGCACCAGCGTTTGCGCGCCTTGGGGCAGGCATTCACCTTGGCCCCAACGTGATGAAAGTGATGCGCCGCATTGGTATTGAAGAGAAGCTCAATGCCATGGGCTCACACCCCGATTACTGGTTCAGCCGCAACGGCATGACCGGTGAGTATCAGTCTCGCATCCCGCTAGGCGAGTTTGCTCGCGAAAACTATGGGGCGGCCTACATCACCGTACACCGTGGTGATCTGCACGAATTGATGGTCAGCACGCTCGACCAGGACAACCTCTATTTCGATAAGCGCCTGGTCGATGTCGACGACAGCGGCAACAAGGTCGTCATGACCTTCGCTGACGGTTCGACGGAAGAGGCCGACCTGGTAATCGGCGCAGACGGTGTCAATTCTCGGCTGCGCGAGAAGCTACTGGGCCCAGAGGCTCCGATCTATAGCGGCTGGGTCGCTCACCGGGCAATTATCTCTGCCGAAAAACTCAAGGCATACGACCTGGATTTCGAAGCCTGCGTGAAGTGGTGGTCGGAAGACCGGCACATGATGGTGTACTTCGTGACCGGCGACGAGAAGGAGTATTACTACGTGACCGGCGTGCCTGAACCCGATTGGAACCACGGCACTTCCTTCGTCGACAGCTCACGGGAAGAGATGCGCAAAGCATTCGAGGGTTACCACCCCACCGTACAAGCGCTGATTGACTGCACTGAAACCGTCACCAAATGGCCCTTGCTGGAGCGCAACCCGCTGCCACTGTGGCATGAAAATCGACTGGTGCTGCTGGGCGATGCCTGCCACCCGATGAAGCCTCATATGGCCCAGGGCGCTGCCATGGCCATCGAGGATGCCGCCATGCTGGTACGCTGCCTGGAGGAAGTAGGCGCCGAGCACTACCAGCAGGCATTCGAACTTTACCGCACCAACCGTTTTGAACGCGCCTCGCGGGTTCAGCAGGTTTCCCACGACAATACCTGGTTACGGGAAGACGAAGACCCGGCCTGGGTATTCGCCTATGACCCCTTTGAAGTACCGCTGAAGCAACCAACCAGTCAAGGGAGCCCAGCATGAGCAGCATCTATCTCTATGGCGCCAACGTGCACGCCAATGGTATTCGTCAGCACTACCTGCGCTTTGCCGACAGCGCCGAGACTTCGCGCCAACCGCTGGTACTGATACCGGGCATTACCAGCCCAGCCATCACCTGGCGTTTTGTGGCCGAGCGGCTCGGCCAGCATTTCGACACTTATGTGCTGGATGTTCGTGGACGCGGCTTGTCGTCTACCGGACCCGAGCTCGATTATGACACCGACACTTGCGCCGACGATGTGATCGCCTTTATTGATGCGCTGGGTCTGAGCAATGTCATTCTGGCGGGCCACTCCATGGGTGCGCGCTTTGCGCTACGCGCCATGAGTCGCGGCGCCAAGGGAATCGACAAACTGGTACTTATCGACCCACCGGTTTCAGGGCCAGGACGCCGTGAGTACCCCAGCAAGCTGCCCTGGTACGTGGATTCGATTCGCGACTGCACACGTGGTGCCGATATCGAGACCATGCGCCACTACTGCCCCACCTGGAGCGACGAGCAACTGCGATTACGCGCCGAGTGGTTACACACTTGCTTTGAGCCCGCCATCGTTCAAGCGTTTGAAGAGTTCCACAGCGTCGATATCCACCAGGATTTCCCCGCTATCAAAGTGCCCACGTTGCTGATGTGTGCAGGCAAGGGCGGGGTTATCCAGGATGAAGATCGCGCAGAAATACGCGCCCTTCTACCGACGGTTCGTATTTCTACCGCGGAACAAGCGGGTCACATGATTCCCTGGGATGACTTCGACGGTTTTTTTGCCGCGTTTGAAGACTTCCTGTGCAGCGAGCTCTAAGAGAGGCCAAATACCATGACCAGCAACTATATAAAGAACGAGATCAAAAGCTACCGTATCGGCCAGATCGTCCCCAGCTCCAATATCACCATGGAGACCGAAATACCCGCCATGCTTACGGCACGGCAGTTAATCCGCCCGGAGCGCTTTACCTTCCACTCCAGCCGCATGCGCATGAAGAACGTCAGCAAGGACGAGCTGGCCGCTATGGATGCGGAGTCGGATCGCTGCGCCCTGGAGCTCTCCGATGCAGCGGTGGATGTGATGGGGTATGCCTGCCTGGTTGCCATTATGGCGATGGGGCCCGGCTACCACCGAGAGTCGCAAAAGCGTCTGCGCAGCCGCACCGAAGAGAACGGCTGCGACACGCCGGTGGTCACCAGCGCCGGTGCCCTGGTTGATGCTCTGGGTGTGATGAAAGCCAAACGTGTGGTGGTGGTGGCCCCCTACATGAAGCCGCTGACCGAAATGGTGGTGGACTACATCCGTCAGGAAGGCATTGACGTGCTCGACTACCGGGCGCTTGAGATCCCCAATAACCTGGATGTCGCTCGCCACGACCCCGCCAATCTCCCCGAAATCGTCGCCAGTCTCGATTTAAGTAACGTGGACGCCATCGTCTTGTCAGCCTGTGTGCAAATGCCGTCACTGCCGGCCGTCGCCAAGGTCGAAGCCCTGACCGGCAAGCCGGTGGTTACCGCCGCGATTGCGACCACCTACGCCATGCTCAAGGCACTCGACCTGGAGCCCATCGTACCGGGCGCGGGCGCCCTCTTGTCAGGGGCTTACTAACGAGATCAGGTACTTATTGACGATATAGAGTGCTGATTAAGGAGACGACCATGTCACCACACACGACTGATAACAGCGATGGCGTTAGCGATAACACTGCCACGGACAACTACCGAGGCGTGTGGGATGGGCGCATCGGCTTTGGCAAAAGGCCCGCGCTGCTGGTGGTTGATTTTATGCAAGGCTACACCACACCAGGTTCGCCGCTATTTGCCCAGGGCGTGGTGGATGCGGTGGCCAATATGCCGCCGCTACTCAATACCGCACGGCGCACTGGCACGCCTGTTATCCACACCAACATCCTGTATCACGCCCCGGATCAAATCGATGGCGGCATTTGGGTCAAGAAGGCGCCGGTCATGCGGGCGATGGTGGCGGGCAACCCTTACGCCGAGTTCTGCTCCGAGGTGGCACCCCGTGAAGACGAGCTGGTAATGACCAAGCAGTATGCCAGCGCGTTCTTTGGCACCTCGCTCGCCTCCACGCTGGTCGCCATGGGTATCGATACGCTGATCATCACCGGCTGCTCCACCAGCGGCTGCATTCGCGCCACCGCCGTTGATGGAGTACAGCACGGCTTTCGGGTGATGGTCGTGCGTGACTGCGTGGGTGACCGTCACCCCGCGCCCCATGAAGCTAACCTGTTTGATATCGATAGCAAATATGGCGATGTGATTGGACTGGATGAAACACTGGGATACTTAATGAAGCGTTAGGAGTATCCGAAAACGCAGGTGAAGCGGACGTCTCTGTTGAGTCATCAGTCCGCGTTCATTTTTTCCAGCAGATGCATTAAGGCAACCCGCTCTGCCGGGTTGAGATTTTTCATGGTCTGATCGCTAATTTGCTTGGCACTGGGCACCATAGCCTCGACTAATGTCTCCCCGGCCTCAGTGATCACGACCATGACTTTGCGTTGATCATTGGGGTCGGTGGTTAGCGAGATCCACCCCCGCGCTTTAAGACGTTTAATGACGCCACGGATAGTGGCGGGATCAATCGCCGTGGCGTTGACGATATCGGTTAACGAGCTGGGGCCGCGCTCCATCACCGTGCATAGCGTTACAAATTGAATGGCCGTGAGCTGTTTATCGCTGCTGTAGCGCTGAAAAATAGCCGTATGCCGCTGGTAGGCTTTACGCAGTAGATGCCCTACTTGCTCAGAAAAATCATACCCTTGCTCTGAAGGCGTAGAGTGCTCGCCGGAAGACGAGTGTTTGAACGCACTATCCGTTGTCATTCCATATCCTTAATCTATTGGCGACGTCGTGTATCGAGTATGGCACTGGTTAACAAAATGATGCATCAACGTATGAAATACTCCTTGCGCTGGATCAATTCATCATGCTTTTATGGCGTACACACTATAATTTTACCTTAGTTATCGCTCTTTCATCACCTAAAATTCATCCGCACTGATCATCGTAAACGCGAGCGTGGGAGGCAGACATGGCTGATAAATCAGACTATACAAGAGAGTCACTGCTGTATGGGTCTGATGTTCTGGTGATCTATCGCGACCCGGTTACCCCCCCCAAGCCCGCGCCCGGACAGCCAGGTACACACTCAAACTTCACCCCACATGAGCCTGAGATATTCATTGCCGTACTGAGCGATAGTCATATCGTGGCTTTCAACGGCCACGTAGACCTGGGCACGGGCATACGCACGGCGCTCGCTCAAATTGTTGCAGAAGAGCTCAGCGTCGCGTTCGACAGCGTCACCATGGTGCTGGGCAACTCCGTTGAAGCCCCCAACCAAGGCCCCACCATAGCCAGTGCATCGATTCAGATCACTGCCGAGCCTTTACGCCGAGCTGCGGCACAGGCGCGGGAGTACCTATTAACCCTGGCAGCAAAGCACTTTGACACTGAGCGCTCACTACTTAGCTGCCAGAACGGCGCTATTACGCCAAGTGATAATAACCGCTCACCCGTTAGCTTTGGGGAGTTGCTGCGGGGCACCCGTCATGCATTAAAGCTTGCCGATGAGGTGCCGCTTAAGCCGGTCAGCCATTATACCCTGGTCGGCCAATCGACCTCCCGCGTGGATATACCCGCCAAGGCCACCGGGCAATTGACCTTTATCCACGACCTACGTCTGCCCAACATGCTGCATGGACGAGTGATTCGCCCGCCTTATGTAGGCCATGATAGCGGCGACTTTATTGGCAACAGTTTAATCGCGGTAGATGAAAGCTCTGTGGCGCATTTGCCAGGTGTGGTAAGCGTCGTGGTGGTCGGTGACTTTGTTGGCGTGGTGGCCGAGCGTGAAGAGCAGGCTGCTGCCGCAGCCAAACAGCTAAAGATCCAGTGGCGCCCAATCGAAGGCTTGCCTCAGTTGGACAACATAGAGCAAGCACTGCTCGACCTGCCCAGCAAACAGCGCATACTCCTCGAAGAAGGTGATCTCGACAGCGCTCTGGCCGCCGCGCAACATCCGCTCAATCGTCACTATGTGTGGCCTTTCCAACTGCATGGCTCCATCGGCCCTTCGTGCTCTGTCGCCGATGCCAACGAAGATGGCCTTCACGTATGGTCGGGCACCCAAAATCCACACAGCCTGCGCGCCGACCTCGCCCGCCTTACCGGTTTGGACGAAGGCGTTATCACCATTACCCGCATGGAAACCTCGGGCTGCTATGGCCGCAACTGCGCCGACGACGTTGGCGCGGATGCAGTGCTGCTCTCTCAGGCGGTGGGTCGACCTGTTCGTGTACAACTAACCCGTGAGCAGGAGCACACCTGGGAGCCTAAAGGGGCTGCTCAGTATATGGCCATTCAGGGAGGCTTAAACGCAGATGGCAGCCCAGCAGGCTATCGCTTTAATACGCGCTACCCCTCTAACAGTGCGCCCACCCTGGCACTACTGCTGACCGGTGCTGCCTCACCGATTGATATCCCCTTTGAAATGGGGGATCGAACATCGGTGCCGCCCTACCGCTACCCTCATCGCCACATAGTGTGCGACGACGTCCCGACGCTGGTGCGTGCCTCCTGGCTGCGTGGTGTCTCGGCGCTGCCCAGCACCTTCGCCCACGAAAGCTATATTGATGAACTCGCCTACTTGGCGGGTGAAGATCCTGTCGCCTACCGGTTACGCTACTTAGCCGATAACCGCGCCTGCGAACTTGTCGAAGCGTTAGCCGAACGTGCGAACTGGAAACCCTGCACCGCCAACGCCAATCCGAGTAGCGATGGCGAGTGGCGCTACGGCCGAGGCTTCGCTTACGCCCAGTACGTGCATAGTAAATTTCCCGGCTTTGGCGCCGCGCTCGCCGCCTGGGTGATTGAGCTAAAAGTCAATGTGAAGAGTGGGCGGGTTGTCGTCGAGAACTTATATGTAGGCCAGGATGCGGGGTTAATGGTGAACCCCGCCGGCGTTCGCCATCAGGTGCATGGTAATGTGATCCAGATGCTCAGCCGCACTTTAAAGGAGCGGGTAACCTTTGAGGATGGTTTACCAACCAGCAGAGAGTGGGGCGGCTACCCTATTCTGCGTTTCTCGGAGCTGCCTCCCATCGACGTCATGCTGCTTGATCGCCCTGAACTGCCCCCACTCGGTGTTGGGGAGTCCGCCTCACTGCCCGGCGCTCCCGCGATTGCCAACGCGCTTTTTGATGCCACGGGGGTACGCTTTACCCATCCCCCTTTTACCCCTGACACCATTCGCGATGCACTGAAAGCCGCCCTTCGACTCCCCATGGAGGCGGCGATTTAATGCACCATCTTGATCTACAGGTTATCGAACGTGCGTTGAAATGGGCCAACCAGGGGCTGACCGTTTGGCTATGCACAGTTCTGAAAACCTTTGGCTCGGCCCCCCGGGAGCCGGGTGCCATGCTGGTCGCATGTTCGAGAGGCGACTATCTGGGGTCACTGTCAGGTGGCTGTGTCGAAGAAGACTTTATCGCAAGGCTTCAAAAGGGTGAGTTTAACGAACCGGTTCAACGGGTGCGCTATGGCGGTGACGCTGGTTCAGCGAATATTCGTTTACCCTGCGGTGGTCGCCTTGAAGTGTTGGTTGAACGGCTAGCGCCCAACACCGAAAACCTCACTCACCTAGAAGTGATGCATGCCACGCTACTGGGTCGCCAACCGCTAACCCGCTGTATCACACTGGATGGCAGCGGCAAGCGCTTTAACCCATCGAATAACACCGAGCCCACCGTTACTTTCGATACAGATAGCGTCAATATTCGCATAGGCCCTGCGCTACGGCTGATTATCGCGGGGATCTCTTCAGTCTCTGCGCCCTGTGCGCTGTTTGCCCAAACGCTTGGGTTTGAAGTGATTGTCTGCGACCCCAGAGACGAGCCTAGGCAAAATTTTGCTGTCGCCGGAGTGGAGGTGCAGGCGGTACTGCCCTCAGTGTTTATTGCCTCTGGCGGTTGCCATGCCAATACCGCCGTTGTGGCCTTGACCCATGACCCGCGTATCGATGATTTAGCGATGATCGAAGCCGTCCGAACGGAAGCCTTTTACATTGGCGTTATGGGCTCTCAGCAGACATCACAGCAGCGTGCCGAACGACTGCTACGTTCTGGCGGCCTGACGGAAAGCCAAGTAGCAAGAATTGCCATGCCCATTGGGCTTAATCTGGGTAGCAAAACACCGGCTGAAATTGCGCTAGCCGTGATGGCCGATATTGCTCGCCTCTCTCGCGGAAAAGAACGCCATGCCTTGTAGCGATATCATAGTCATCGTGATGGCGGCAGGGCAATCAAGCCGCTTTGGCAGCGATAAAAGAGTCGCCAAGTTAGGCAATGGGGAAACGCTGCTTAGCTCCACTTTACGAACTATTCAGAAAACTTTTTCTAATAGCCGCGTTGTTATCAAACCCGAAGATAACGCCCAGTCACTCGGCCTTACACCAACGAATCACATTATTATTAGTCAGCGCAGTCATTTAGGCCTTGGTTACAGTATTAGCGATGCTTTTAGACAACTCTGCAGCGATGAAAGCGTACATCATTATCGTGCTGCCGCAGTATGGTTAGCCGACCTCCCTTGGGTAAGTGAAGAGACATGCGGTGTATTAACAAAAATGGCCACCCCAGGGAGTATCGTACAGCCAATACACCAAGAAAACCCTGGGCACCCTGTTGTTTTTGGAAGAGAATTCTGGCACGAACTGGCACTTTTAGAAAATGACAGAGGTGCAAGTCCTGTCATCAAAAAGCATAGCGACTGTGTTATTTATGCCTCTCTCAACGACCCAGGCGTGTGCACTGACGTCGACTACCTCGATGATTTAACAAAATCACAAAAAAATACAAGAAGCGCGAAAATGCATACAAGACTACAACAAAAACCACAACAAAAATTACATTAAAATCTGAAACAGACTTTCAGTTTAACATTATTATATTAGCCAAAAAGATATTAAAAAAATCAAATATTTAAGCAAGTGCAGGATCGACCGTTAATGATTAGCGGTAGTAAGAATAACACCCAGGGAACCATTAAACAGTCAAAGCATAGCACTCATCAACATCCTCGTGCTTTGCTTCTGGCCAACATATCGAGGCAACAAATGAAAAAAATTTCTCGTCTTTCACTGACGCAGAAACTGCTGGTCGCTGTCGCTATACCTCTCTTAGTGGTAGCCGTCATTTTAGGCTTTGTCGTCAATCAACAGCTTAACCAGGCTATTCCAGCGTTAATCGATAATGCCGGTAAGCGGCAGGTAGAAGCACGGGCAGATGAAATCAGCCGCTGGATTACCGGGTACCGTAATTGGATCTCCGTACTTGCTCAGGATGAGCGTTTGGTGGAAGACGTGCCGCTTGCGTCTCACCGCGCTTGGCTCGAAAAGCGCTACCCACCAGGGGGCACCATCGAGTCACTGTTCTTTGCTGACGCATCCGGAGCGACCCTAACTCACGCAGGCGTCAACTTGCAGATAGCCGAACGTCCTTATTTCAAAGCCTTAGTGACTGACGGCACTCAGGATAGTCTGCTAAGCGATCCGGTTATCTCCATGGTGAGTGGCCTGCCAACGGCTATTGTCGCTGATACTGTATTCGATGAGCGTGGCAATCGAGCGGGACTGCTGGGCATGACCGTTTCCATGGCCGCCGTATCTGATATTACCTCCGATATTAATGTTGGCGATGGCAGCTACGGCTGGCTAATCGACAGCCAGGGGCAAGTCATTGCTCATCCGGTTGAAGAGTATCGAATGTCGCTCAATTACACCGATGCCGACCAGCAGGGCTACCAAGGCCTGGATGCATTGAGTCAGCAAATACTCAGCGGCACGGCAGGCTCCGGTGAAATAACCATGCCCAGCGGTGAGCAGACCGTGCTCATGTGGAGCCCAGTGGAAGGCACTTCCTGGGTGGTCGGGGTCACCGTGCCCATCACTGCCTTTACCACCGTGACTAATAGCCTGCTGCAGTCGCTGTTGTTGGCGGGTGGACTGCTATTGGCATTGCTGTTGGTGGTGGTTGCCTATGCGGCGCGGCGCTCACTTGCCCCCATCAAGCATACCGCCAGTGCCATGGCTGATATTGCCAAAGGAAAAGGTGATTTAACGCGCCGTTTAGAAGCCAAAACCCAGGATGAAATTGGCGACCTCGCCCACGGCTTTAATGCCTTTGTCGAGCGTATGCAGTCTACCCTTCAGGAAGTGCGCCAAAACGCTCGCACGGTATTATCCGATGCCAGCGATATGGCGGATGGTACTCATGAGCTTTCATCGCGTACCGAACAAGCGGCGGCTAACCTCCAGGAAACGTCTGCCTCAATGGAGCAAATTCACTCCACGGTAGCGCATACTTCCCAGGCCTCCGAACAGGCGAATAGTCTCGCGCTAGAAGCCGCCAATGCCTCAGAACGTGGCACCGATTCGATGAATCAAATGGAAGCCAAGATGGCCGCGATTAGTGATTCGGCCAATAAAATAAGCGACATTATTGGCTTGATTGACTCGATTGCATTTCAAACCAATATATTGGCACTGAACGCATCGGTGGAGGCTGCCCGCGCTGGCGAGCAGGGCCGTGGTTTTGCTGTTGTAGCGAGCGAAGTCCGCACACTCGCCAGTCGCTCGGCATCTGCGGCACATGATATTCGTGCACTGATTGATATGTCCGTGAGTCATTCAAAAGAAGGCGGTGATATTGTCAAGGCGGCGGCTGATCGCATGAAGGAGATTCGCCACAGCGTTACTCAAGTGTCGGATGTGATCGCCGAGATTGCTGCCGGCGCCCGGGAACAAACCACTGGCATCCAACAGGTCAATACCGCAGTGGCAGAGATGGATATGATGACCCAGCAGAATGCTGCCATGGTCAGCCAGAGCGCCACGCTTGCCACCAATATGCGCGATAATGCGCAACGGCTGGATCAACTGATGAGCGAGTTTGTGCTCAGTGAAGGCGGCGCTGAGAACTCTGCGCTACCCTATACGGCAGCACATAAAGCGCGGACAGGCACTGCACTACCTCAAGCACCTAGCCGCCCTCCCCAGGCCACTCAGCAAAAGCATGAAGTGGCGGAATGGGAAGAGTTCTAATTTCTCATCATTAATAAGGCTAAAAGGCACCCGCTTGGGTGCCTTTTAGCTTAAAGTTCGTAAACTTTCGTGACCAATATGCAAAAGTATATAGAGAGTTTCACTGGCATAGCATTCATACCGCCGAACTTAGTTCACCTCCCTGTAAAAGATCACGCTGCTCATGCCATAGCTCCTTAATGAAGCCCCTGCTCTGTTTCGCCCAAGAAACCTATGATCTGCTCTTCGCTGAAAAGCCTGTTCATTATGTTCAACCCCTTTGTGAGCATGATTGAACTCTTAAGTGTGGCGCCCATCAAGTTGGGGCTATTCAGTGCTTTTAAATTTCTAATATTAACAAGTCAGAAGGTGCATAGATATCCTGATAGTAGAACGGGCTACCATCGCCTAGTGATGTACAGGCTGTTACACAGAATGTCGCGTTATCAGGCCGCATTTCAAACAAAGCAGCATGACGGAGAGAGAGGTGGTTTATTGCAATGAGCGTATTTGCTTGATGAGAGCGTTGCCCCAAAAATGCTTCAAGGCAGATGCGAAGATTGACGCCTTCTAATTCACTCAATTCAATATCATCTATATTTATCAGTCTCTGCGGTAAGTACATTTCTGCACCAAGGTTGATGTTATCACCAGTGAGACGTCGACGAATGACAACGTAAGGCCCGGGGCCCAAGTGTTCGCTCCAGGGGCCACGTTCATTGGTGCGGAGTACCTCGACCTTGACCTGTGTCAGGCGTAGTGGACGATTTGTGGCGGCAACACGGAAGCGGAAATGCCAAATATTAGGGCCTAGCGGTTCTGCATCCGCTATGCGAGTGCCATCTCCGCGTCGACGCACGATTAACCCCAGATCCTGCAACTGACCCAGTGCGCTTTGCACTGTGCCGAGTGAAAGCTCAAGGCTTCTCGCCAGCTCGCTTTCTGATGGTAACCGTTCTCCAGGCTTGACCTTTCCTTCCCGTATAGCTGCCATCAAAGCTAGCCGCAGTGCAGTACGCTTGGTTTCTTGTGGATTGCGGTGACGCTCTTCTTTTAGTTTCTGTATTAATAAAGAGCACAGGGCAGCATCCTGATTTTTTTTAGTCATGCCGATTTGTTACTCTCCTTTTGGCTTCGCCATATTGCACGTGAAAGAACGGCGATTGTAAGTAGCAAGAATACTAGTGCTAATGGGCTCGCCAGAATTGAGATCCCTTCTACTTGATGAAGCAAGAGAGCTTGGCGTAAAGAAGTTTCAAACATTCCTCCTAATAGAAAACCGATGACAGTGCACACAATTGAAATTCGCGCACGAGTAAAAAGAATACCTAGACCCGCAAAAGCTAACATTACACCGACGTCCCAAAGCGATTGGGCCGGAAGGTAAATACCAAAGATACAAAACATGAGCACTGGCGGCAAAATCAGGCGACGTGGATAACGAGCAAACTGCACCCATAGTGATAAACCCGCCCGGCCAATTATAAGATGGAAAATATTCGCCAAAATCATGGAGGCGAAGAGTCCATAAATAAGCTCCCCATGCATGCTCAGCATGAAAGGCCCCGGTACAACACCATGCATAACTAGGGCGCCAACAAGTAATGCTGCCGCGATATTGCCAGGAATGCCAAGTGCGATTGTTGGAATCAGGTTAGAACCAACCACAGCGCTATTGGCGCTTTCTGTAGCAATGATACCCTCGGGCTCTCCTTTACCAAAGTTATCGCCGTTTTTGGAAGCACGTTTAGCGGCTGAGTAAGATAGAAAAGAGGCTAAGGTTACGCCTAGCCCTGGTAGCATCCCAACAAGAGAGCCAGTCAATGCCCCTCGGATTAGCGTGCGCCAGTAAGAGAAAAATTCACGTGCAGAAACAGATCGGCCTGCTTTCGTATCAGCTTGATTCGAGGCGAAGTCATCTTTTTCACGCCGGGTGATGAGATCAGAAAGCTGAATAACCACAGATGAGAGTGCAAGCGCGCCGATTGCCAAAGCTGACAGTGAGAGGCCATCTTCTAATTTAAGTTGACCAAATGTGAAGCGAGAAGTGGAGGCAACGGGGTCAAGGCCTATCGTTGAGAGTAGAATACCAAAGAAGATACCTATTCCACTTTTTAAGGGTGAATCTCCTGCAATTCCAGCAATTAATGCAAATGAGAATAACAATACAGCTGTATATTCTACTGGCCCAAACTGCAATGCGAAGGCGGCAAAAGGCACAACAAGGACGATGAGTAGTAAATCAGAAATCGTATCGCCGGTAACCGATGAAAAAAGCGAGAATTTCATTGCACGAAAAGCTTCTCCGCGCTTAGCCATAGGGTAGCCATCCCAGGCCGTTGCTGCTGCCTCGGGTGAGCCGGGAGAATTTAACAGAATAGCCGGAATGGCCCCACCGGATGTCCCTCCTTTATTGACTCCTACTAGGAAAGCAATGGCAGCTAACGGGGACATGTAAAAGGTTATCGGTATCAGTACCGCCATGGCGGTTACGCTGCCGAGTCCAGGCAAAACACCAATCACAATGCCTAAGGCAATTCCTAAAGCGATGAACAGTAAATTCATCGGCTCTAACGCTGCTGCGAATGCCTGTAAGATAATATCTAACATGGATGACCTCAGGGCAGTTGAATATAAAAGGCATGCCATGCGAGTTGCTGAAGGGCCAGCGGCAGTAATATTGAGCCTAGTGCGCATCGGATTAAATAGCGGCGCTGGCCAGCTAATACGATGCCCGTAAAACATGATACGGCGGCGGTGACGACGAATCCTACATACATGAGTAACAACATTGTGGCAATGGCCCACGCAAGCCAAGCGAGAGTTTCTAGCAATATACGGGAGCCGTTATGAGGAATTCGTCGGAGCGCCCAGTGGCGATTCTTAAACATTAGCATCGCGCCAAATAGCCCAATGAAAATGCAAGCCAGTTTAGGAAAAAAACCAGGAGAAAGCTGGCTGTGATACGTGGTCGTTTCCACACCGACTGGAATCAGCAAGAAAATAACAAACAGCGCGAAGCTGACGGTAATTGCACCTATTAAAAAATCGAAACGATCAGAAGCATCTTGTGTACAAGTTTTCTGATCTATCATGGCGCAGTCTCCTCATAAATGGCTGCCAAATCTTCATTAATGGTCATTAGTTCTGCCGTTAATTGGCTTCCAGTTAGATCCGCTAAAGGAAAACCGAGCGTGTTCATCATTAAGTCATTGAAGGCTTCGGAATGAGCGGCGGTAATAGCAGCCTCTGTTAACTTGGCGCGCAATTCTTCTGACAATCCGGCTGGAGCCCATATAGTCGCGCCTCCAGGCATGGAAACACCATATCTTTCTTGCATGGTTGGCACTTCGGGCATCGTTTCCTGAGGGGCTGCTGTCATGGAGAGAACAACATTCATTTGATCTAAGTAACGGTTATGGGCCCCGCCAGACCATGCAAAATTCACCTTATTCCCTAACAAAAAGGGAACCATTTCACCGCCGCCTTTAGTTGGCACTGCTACCCAAACAACCTGTTCACGCATGGCAATGTAATCAACAAAGGCGCGCGAGATTGAGTTCTGATCAGCATAACTCATGCTTTGTGCAGCAGAGAGTGCAAGCAAGTCTTCGAACGTTTCAATGCCTGAGCTCTTAGACGTAACGATTGCCTGGGGAAGGTCTGTAACCCTAATTATGGGGTCAAAACTACTCAGCGAATAGTTCACGTTTTCAGCAATAGGGGGCCACAGGACGGTAGACTCTGGCGCAAATAATAATGTATAGCCATCCGCTATAGCACGAGATGCAGCGGTCGTGCCGATCTTTCCGCCTGCGCCAGGCTGGGTTCTGACAAGCACATTTATATTCAATTCATTACCCAGTTCTTCGGCAAAAACACGCGCCATGGTTTCCATAGATCCCCCTGCCTGATAGGGAACAATGAGCGTGATCGGTTTTTCTGGATAGTCGGCCAGAGCAGCAAAGGGCAGAGACATCATAGTGAGAATGAAAATTGTTTGAACAAGCTTACGCATCTCAGTACTCCTGTTTATAGTGTTATTACTATGAAGTTTTGTGCGAATTTTAACCAACTTCATAGCCGGTGAAGCATAAATTGACGCCGAATGGGCATTTTTTGCTACGCGGAGTTGGCGTGAGTGTGCTGACTTATTGTTATTACTTCACAGTAATAGAGGGCTTTGCGGGCATATGTCAACAAAAATTTGCTATTTTGACTTTTTTATCCCTATATTACTATGTAGTTTTAATTGAACTCAAAACAACTCATCAAAGGTTCCCCATGCTAGGAAGACTCGATATAGACCCTGAAATGATAGGTGAATCTAAGCTCCTAACGACACCGGGCACTGATCCTGCCTTGTTTGGCACCGCGGTGATGAGTGGGCCTGAACATGTTGAAGTGCGTAGCTACCAAACTTTTCGTATTCAATACACGACTGGCAAGCTGGGCCTGGACGATACAGGCGCGATACGCTTGGCCCTTAGGTTAATCTCAGACGCTGGGTCACTACAGACGACCGACCCAACCGCTCCAAATTACGTTACGGCGCGCTCATCCGGTGATGGACAGCTGTTTCTAAAATATGACCGTAACGGGGGACAGCGTCCATGGAATGAAACCCTTACGATTTACCAGCGAGGCGGCTACCTCAAACCTGGTGAGACGATTGAGATTGTGCTGGGCGACACGACTGAAGGTTCTCCTGGTCTCTTAATGTCGACCTTCTATGAAGGCGCAAGGGTTATCCGCGTAATGGCAGACGTGCAGGCTACGGGCAATTTTATTCCGTTGCCTGATACTCATTTGGCGTTCACGGTTGGAGCAGGACCAGCGCATCGGTATTTAGCAATTTTGCCGACGCGCCGACGCTTAAACGACATCTTCTGCCTTGGATTAAAAGCCGAGGACCTTTGGGGCAACCCGACATCAAAAGGCAGTACACGCTTTGCTATTGAAAGCTCGTTACCCGTCGAAGGCCTTCCGAGTGTCATTGATTTCGCTTCAGCCAGTGGAGCGATGCGCATTGAACCTCTGCGAGTAGCCGCAGAAGAGGGGATATTGAGGATTTGGCTTACTGCTGAAGACGGAACCGTTGTAGAAGCTGGGCCGATGCAGGTTCTTACTGATGGGCCAGCACATTTCTGGGGGGATCTACACGGGCAGACCGGTGAGACCGTCGGCACCAACTCCATAGAGCACTATTTTGATTTCGCTCGAAACAAGTCGTTTCTGGACGTGACAGCCCACCAGGCTAATGATTTCCAAATTAAACCGGCTTTCTGGAAAAAGCTCAATCATTTGACAGAAACATTGAATGAACCCGGTGTTTTTACTGTGTTACCAGGTTACGAGTGGTCTGGCAATACAGCAGTGGGTGGCGATCATAACGTCTTTTTTAGAAAGGAAGGAGCGAGAATATATCGCTGTTCTCACGCATTGGTTGCGGAGCATGATGACCTTGACACTGATGCACATACACTGACTGACCTTTATAACAGGCTTCATGACGAGCCAGTGGACTCCGTCATGTATGCCCATGTTGGAGGCCGCTATGCCAATATTCATTTCGATCACGATCCCCGGTTAGAAGCAGCGGTGGAGGTACACTCTGCGTGGGGTAGTTTCGAATGGATATTAACCGATGGCTTCCCTATGCGTCGTCGAGTTGGGGTCGTTGCGAATTCTGATGGACATAAAGGTCGCCCCGGTGCCTCTTATCCAGGCGCTTCATTTTTCGGTGCCTATGGCGGCTTGACTTGCTTTCTGATGAAAGAAAATACACGTGATGCTGTCTTTGAAGCGATTCGCCGTCGCCATACCTACGGCACCTCGGGCCCGCGTGTAGCCATAGACATTAAGGCAGAGCTGACCGCTGGTGGAACACTGTTTCACCGCAACCCTATCGCTGAGCCTGATTGTGCAACCGAAAAAGTCTTTGTCTGCACTATGGGTGATATTGTGCAAATAACGGACAAAAAGGTGAAAGTTTCAGTATCAGTGGACGCCCCCGTCGGTATTGAAAGCATTGAATTGCGTCGAGGCACAAGCACGGTTGCCCTATGGCGTGGTTACGAAGACAAAAACCTTGGTAATCGTTTGCGTCTCATGTGGTCAGGCGCAGAATATCGTGGCCGTGGCCGTAATACTCGCTGGCAGGGGCGAATATTAATCAATGGTGGTTGTATAGAAAGGTTTTCACCAGTAAATCGCTTAAACCCTGAGCAAACCTTAGAACAAGTCGGGTCAAAAAGTGTGATTTTCAATACGATTACCACTGGCAATCGGATGGGATGTGATATTTGGCTTGAAGAAGAGAGCTCTGAAGTTGAGGTGACAACCAATCATGGTGAGCTTTCACTTACACTTAAAGAGATGGATGGCAAACCGGTGGTAATGAGTGCAGGAGGGCTTGAGCGGAAATTAATAGCCCAGCGGCTACCTGCAGGCGGATTAGCTACTTCAGCGCACTTTCAAAAAGAAATAGAGATCGAAGAAGACGGTGATACCCCAGTTTGGCTTTGCGTTAACTTGGAGGACGGTAACCAGGCTTGGACTTCCCCTATATATTTGTTCCAAAAATAATTGCCATGGCTGCGTCGAAACCAGGCGCGGCTTATGCATTTATGTCAGCATCTCCCCCTCTGTAGGCGGCTATCCTGAGGGATGGTAGGAGAAGTTGTATCAGCGGGCTTAGCTAAAAAATGGCAACCAAGGTCAGCATAATGGAGTTTTACACAGGCATGCCACGTGAGATGGAAGCGCATAGAATCCGGCCCGTTATCGGTAAGGCTATGATCGCGTAACGATGCTTGCCCTCTAAAAATGGGGAATTACCCTGGCTACTTTGTTTGTAAAAACGCCTTTTCCTTTTTGTTGCATCAGAAATTCTGAGTTAGCTTAAACCCGGCATAAAAGGGCTATTGTTAATTCAAAACACCACTATTATTCGCAAAAAACCCCGCATCCGAGGATGCGGGGTTTGCTTGCTTTCAATACATTTCGATATATTTAAGCGATGTCAAAGCGATCCGCGTTCATCACTTTCGTCCAGGCGGCGACGAAGTCTTTGACAAACTTCTCGTCGTTATCATCCTGGGCGTAGACTTCCGCGTAGGAGCGCAGCAGCGAGTTAGAACCGAACACCAGGTCAACGCGGGTAGCCGTCCACTTCACAGCATCTGTTTGACGGTCGCGGATCTCATAGGCATTTTTGTCCACCGGCTTCCAAGTGTTGCCCATGTCGGTCAGGTTGACGAAGAAGTCGTTGGTCAGTTGGCCTTCACGGTCGGTGAACACGCCATGCTTGGTGCCACCATAGTTGGTGCCGAGTACACGCATACCGCCCAGTAGCACGACCATTTCCGGCCCTGTCAGCCCCATCAGTTGAGCGCGATCCAGCAACAGCTCTTCCGGCTTCACTACATAGTCTTTCTTCTGCCAGTTACGGAAACCGTCAGCCAGCGGCTCTAGCGGCTCGAACGATTCGCCATCGGTCATTTCAGCAGAAGCATCGCCACGCCCTTTCAGGAAAGGTACGCGAACGTCGTAGCCTGCGGCTTTGGCGGCTTTCTCAATGGCGAAACTACCGGCCAGAACGATCACGTCGGCAAGGCTTGCGCCGGTGTCGGCAGAAATCTTCTCGTAAACTGCTAATACGCTGGCGAGACGCGCAGGCTCATTGCCCTCCCAATCCTTCTGAGGCGCCAAACGAATGCGGGCACCGTTGGCACCGCCGCGCATGTCAGAGCCGCGGTAAGTGCGGGCACTGTCCCAGGCGGTGCTGACCATGTCACTGATGCTCAGGCCGGCCTCGGCGATTTTCTGCTTAACCACTTCTTCGCTGTAGTCAGTGCTACCAGCCGGAATAGGATCCTGCCAGATCAAGTCTTCAGCGGGCACTTCCGGGCCGATGTAGCGCGATTTCGGGCCTAGGTCACGGTGGGTCAGTTTGAACCATGCTTTAGCGAACGTTTGCTTGAAGTACTCCGGATCCGCCATGAATTTTTCACAAATGGCGCGGTAGGTCGGATCCATTTTCATGGCCATATCCGCATCGGTCATGATCGGATTGTGACGGATAGAGGGGTCGCTGGCATCAACCGGCTTGTCCTCTTCCTTAATGTTCACCGGTTCCCACTGGTGAGCGCCTGCTGGGCTCTTGCGTAGCTCCCACTCGTGTCCAAACAACAGGTCGAAATAGCCCATGTCGAACTTGGTGGGGTGAGTGGTCCAGGCGCCTTCAATGCCAGACGTTACAGCATTACTCGCTTTGCCACCCATGGTTGGGTTGCCCCAGCCCAACCCCTGATTTTCAACGTCCGACGCTTCGGGCTCAGCACTCAGTGCTGCCGCGTCGCCGTTACCGTGGCACTTACCCACGGTGTGGCCACCGGCAGTCAGGGCTGCGGTCTCTTCGTCGTTCATCGCCATACGAGCGAAGGTTTCGCGTATCTGCTGGCCGGTCTTCAGCGGGTCGGGCACACCATTAACACCTTCAGGGTTAACGTAAATAAGACCCATCTGAACCGCAGCTAGCGGATTTTCCATGGTTTCCGGCTTTTCAACGTCCGCGTAGCGCTCATCGGAAGGTGCCAGCCACTCTTTCTCATCGCCCCAGTAGATGTCTTTCTCCGGGTGCCAGATGTCTTCACGACCAAACGAGAAGCCGTAAGCAGGCAGTCCCATTGATTCGTAGGCAACAGTACCGGCTAGAATCATCAGGTCGGCCCAACTGATCTTGTTGCCATACTTTTTCTTGATCGGCCACAGCAGACGGCGCGCTTTATCAAGACTAACGTTATCCGGCCAGGAGTTGAGTGGTGCAAAACGCTGACTACCGGTACCGCCGCCACCGCGGCCGTCGGCCAGACGATAAGTACCCGCAGAGTGCCACGCCATGCGGATCATTAGACCACCGTAGTGGCCCCAATCGGCAGGCCACCAGGATTGGCTATCTGTCATCAGCGCGTGAACATCTTGCTTGAGCGCGTCAAAATCGAGCTTTCTGACCTCTTCCCGATAGTCAAAATCAGCATCCATCGGGTTCGTTTTGCGGTCATGCTGGTGCAAGATATCCAGGTTAATCCCTTCCGGCCACCAGTCTTTGTTAGACGTGCCTGTGGAGGTATTACCACCATGCATTACAGGACATTTACCACTCATAGCTCTCTCCCTCTAACTTCAGTGTGTCTTAACGGCTTTTGTCTTGGTTGCGTTCGTCTTGGGTATGTTGAAAAGAGCGGCTACCAAGTCGACTGACGGTGAGCCCCCTAACGCTTACGATAGTGCTATCGCTCTGCCTGCTGTGCAGGGGAAGGGCGCTTCACTCACTTGGTACTGTTTTAAAGCAGATCCCTCATAGGCACAATTTGCTTTTTGTGACCGATCTAATAGCTTTTATACATCGGCAGTCTGCTGGCGCTACAGTGGTTAAAATTCTTCGGTGTCGATATCTGCCTGCTGGGCCTCGTTGTAGCGGGCGCCTGCCACTTGGTCTGGCATCATCATGGCATTCAACTGAGACAAGCTGGTGACATCCAGGTGCAGCATTTCCGCGGCTAAATTTTCGCGCATGTGGTCAGCGGAGCGAGTGCCGGGAATGGGGATAATATCGTCGCCTTTGGCCTTCAGCCACGCCAGTGCCAGCTGCCCCGGCGTGACGTTTAAGGCCCGCGCCAGCGACGCAAGATGTTCAAATAGTTTTAGATTATGCGGGTAGTTGTCGGCGCTGAAGCGCGGCATGTGACGGCGTATATCGCCCTCCTCTAGGCGCGCTGGATCCTGAATGGCACCGGTTAAGAAGCCTCTTCCCAACGGGCTAAACGCCACCAGGGCAGTTCCCACTTCGCGGCACGCATCGATCAGGGCGATTTCCGGGTTACGCGTCCACAGCGAGTATTCCGACTGCACCGCGGCAATGGGATATTCGGTGACCGCGCGGCGCAGCGTTAGCGCAGAAATTTCAGATAACCCCACACCACCAATCTTGCCTTCTTCCACCAGGCGCCCCAGCGCACCCACGCTCTCTTCAATGGGGACTTGGCGATCCAAGCGGTGCAGGTAGTAGAGATCTAAATGGTCGGTACGCAGGCGCGCAAGGCTCGCTTCGCACTGTTTTCGCAGGGTTTCCGGGCGGCCATCAATGACCCGCTTGCCTGACTCAGGGTCCATCGCCATGCCGCATTTACTGGCCAGAAAGAGTTGGTGCCGCTTTCCCTCCAGGGCGCGCCCGACCACTTTCTCATTGGCCGTGGCGCCATACAGCGTGGCGGTATCGAAGTGGCGATAGCCCATATCAAAGGCCTCATCCAGCGCCCGTAGGGCTGCGCTTTCCGGCACGATGCTGCCGTAACCGTGGGAGAGATTCATACAGCCCAGACCAATCGAAGGGGCATTTACGGCATTAAGGCGCTGAAAGAAGCTCGACATCGGTATTCCCATCATTAAAAGAATCGTTTTATAACGTTTCACCGCCAAACTGCAACGCGGCTAAATGACGATAGAGCGCGCTGGTGGTGAGCAATTCCGCGTGAGTGCCCGCCGCTACCAGTTTCCCACCCTCAAGCACCAGTAAGCGGTCAGCGGCGATGACAGTCGCCAGCCGATGGGCGATCACGATGCTGGTGCGCCCGACCATCAGCCGATCCAGCGCGTGCTGCACCAGCCGCTCACTCTCCGCATCCAAGGCGCTGGTGGCTTCATCCAACAGCAGTACCGCAGGATTTTTGAGCAGCGCCCGAGCAATAGCGAGCCGCTGACGCTGGCCTCCGGAGAGCTGCACACCACCGGGGCCTAGGGGCGTGTCAAAGCCTTGGGGCAGCGCATCGATAAAGTCGAGGGCGCTGGCATCCTGAGCGGCAATGCGTAATCTATCGATATCAGCCTCAGGATCACCATAGCGAAGATTCTCGGCCACAGAGCCGCTAAACAGCACCGGCTCCTGCGCCACTAACCCCATGGCACTGCGTAAGGCGGCAAGATCTAGCGTACGGACATCCCTATCATCCAAGGTAATGCGCCCCTGGCTGGGGTCATAAAAGCGTAGCAGCAGCGCCAACAGCGTGCTTTTACCTGCCCCGGAAGGCCCCACCACCGCTACTCGTTCTCCCGGCTTGATATGTAGATCAAACCCGTTCAGCGCTGGGGTTTCCCGACCAGGGTAGGTAAAGGTGACGTTCTCCAGGGTAATCTCACCACGCGAAGGGCTTGGCAGGCTCTGCGGATTTACCGGCGACTGGATAGCGGGCTGGGTATCGAGCAGCTCCAATAAGCGCTCGGCAGCGCCTGCCGCACGCTGTACATCCCCTGCCACCTCGGCCAGGGTGGCAATGGCCCCTGCTGCCAGCACGGCGTAAAAGATAAACGCCGATAGCTCGCCCGCACTCATGGTTCCGTTTAGCACCGCCTGACCGCCCTGCCAGAGCATTAAGCCAACCGCGGTAAACACCACCAGCATGGCGATACCGGTTAACCAGGCGCGCTGCTGGGTGCGCTCTACAGCGCTGCCAAAGGCCTGTTCAACCCGCTGGCCGTAGTGGCTTTTATCCATCGCCTCGTGGGTAAATGCCTGAAGCGTTTTAATACCGCTCAGCGCCTCCTCAGCATAGCGACCTAGTTCGGCCACGCGATCCTGACTGGTGCGCGAAAGCCGCCGCACCCGGCGGCCGTACCACACGATGGGCAGCAGAGTGGCGGGGATACCTATCAGCACCATTGCCGAGAGCCACGGTTGAGTGACCAGCATTAGCACCACGGCGCCCACCAGCATGACCAGATTACGCAGCGCCAGCGAGACTGAAGAGCCAAACAGGCTCTGTAGCACACTGGTATCGGCGGTTAATCGTGAGGCAATCTCTCCGGCGGCACGGCCGTCGCTTGCGCTCTCGAAAAAGCTGGGTTCTAAGGTGAGTAAATGATCAAACACTCGCTGGCGAAGGTCGGCAGCCAGGCGCTCGCCAATCCAGGTCACTTGGTAGTAGCGCAGTGCGGAGGCAAACGCCAGCACGGCCACTACCACCAGCATCAGAGCCAGTGTTTGCGCTAGCGCCTGCGCATCCGCGTCCAGAAAACCGCGGTCGATGATTAAGCGCAGCCCATTACCCAGCAGTAGCACGCTTCCCGATGCCATGAGTAGCGCTAGGCCAGCCAGAGCCAACCGCGTGCGGTAGGGGCGCAGTAGACCCAACAAACGCAGCAGCACTCGGGGATTGGGGCGTTGATTCATAGTAGCGATTGCTCAATACATAAGGGGGTATTCGACCATAGCAGGAGTAGCAGTACCCTGCACAGAATCTAGTCGGCCCAGCCGTCGAGCGGAAGTATCGGGACCTCAGGCAACAGATAGCATGTTAAAGATTGTACGACGAGCCTAAAGTGAAGCCCTCAAGCGCTCGGCGGTCATCGCCTAGATGCCCGCCCACCAGTCATACCCCCTATCCTCCCAATATCCTCCCTTGCCGCCGTGGAGCTGTTTGAAGCTTTCCACCAGTTCGACGCGCATCACGTACTTGGCCTGCTTGTAACCCAACTGACGCTCGGCGCGCAGACGGATCGGCGCCCCATTGGCCACCGGTAGCGGTTCGCCGTTGAGATCGTAGGCAAGCAGCGTCTGCGGATGATACGCCTCGATCATGTCGAGGCTCTCGTAATACAGATCCGACCCACCGTAGGTGTGATCTGCACAGTGAAAAACCACGAAGCGCGCGGTATCTGCCGGACGCACCCGATCAAGCAGATCCGCCAGAGGAACGCCGGTCCACTGCCCGATACAGCTCCAACCCTCGACGCAATCGTGACGAGTGATCTGGGTTCGTGAGGCCATTTCCCGAAGCGCCAGCAATGACAGCGTCATCGGCTCTTCGACCAGACCGTCGATGGTCAGACGCCAGTCGGCGAATCCATTCTCGACCCAGGCACGATAGTAATCCTCCTGCGGGTTGGTGGTGCCATTGGGACGAAACACCGGCGCGATCTGACTCTCGTCGAACTCCTTGGCGAGTGCCTGGCGCGAGGCGATCAGACGCTGGGCCTTGTAAGAGAGTTGCTCGACGTTACTCAGCGCCGCGCGCACGGGCGCGCTTTCCGACAGTCGATCGCAACCGGTGAGGAAGGTGCCAGCCCCCAACGCGCACAGGCCACCCAGTAGTCGCCGTCGAGCGCGGTCAGGCGCTGGTGATGTCGAGAGTCTGGTGTTTGAGTCAGTCATGCCTAGGCTCCGATCCGTCATGCGCTTCTACCTGGATACGGTAGCGACCGCTTACCATCGAGCGCAGGTTGTTGAAAACGCCGGATACCAGTACCAGCGCGATGTGCACGATGAAAAAGCCAATGAGGGCTGTTGCACAGAGAAAATGAAAGGTGCGAGCACTCTGTCGTCCGCCGAAAAGTTCGGTGAGCCACGGCCAGGCGGCGTTGACACTGGGTGCCATGGTCAGCCCCGACAGAATCATGACTGGCAGCAACCCGAACAGCACCAGAAGATAGGTCAGCTTCTGGATACCGTTGTAGTCAGCTTCGTGATGAAAACGCAGCCGCGCATGATCAAGTAGCGTCCGCGGAATGTTCTTCAACTGCACCCACGTTGGAAACAGCGCCCGTCGTCGTTGGGGCACCAGCAGGGTATAGAGCAGATACGCGACAACCAGCGGCACGAAGATCCACGCAGCCAGAAAATGCCAGTTGCGCCCCATCGTCAGCCACTTGTCCCCCGGCAGCGTCGCCCAGCGGGGGAAGGCCCGTTCGCGTAGCTGGCCGTTGTCATCGGAAAGCCCCAGTACACCGGTGGTGTCAAACGCCTGCCCAGCGATGCGAACCACGCCCATGCGCTCGCCATCTTCGGCGGTGCGCGCATGTATCGCGATGAAAGGGTTGGCGAAATCGGATTGCTCCCCCCAATAAAGCGCGGGGTGTGCATTGAATATCTGCAAACCGCTCATCAGCAACACGATCAGGCAGACGAGATTCGTCCAATGCCACAGACGAGTCGCCAACGTATGTCGTTTGATCACTCGTGTGGCCGGCGCACCGGGCACATTACCGGTCGAGTCACTATCGATCGTAGCTTTGACAGACTCAGACATGATATTGACCTCGAAACGAAGGCGTCCGGCAAACCAGACAGCGCCTGGTTGCCGGACCGCAACTTTTAGTTGGCATGCTCCATGGAGTCGCTGCTCATTTCGTCATGGCTCATGCTATCGTCGTGGCTCATGCCGTCGTCGTGGCTCATGCCATCGTCGTGGCTCATGCCATCGTCATGGCTCATGCCATCGTCGTGGCTCATGCCATCGTCGTGGCTCATGCCATCGTCGTGGCTCATGCCGTCGTCGTGGCTCATGCCATCGTCGTGGCTCATGCCGTCCTGACTCATCGAGTCCTGGGACATATTGTCGGTCTGGGCACTGGCGAGCGTGGTGAAGGCAAGGCCGCCGCTCAGCAGTACAGCACTCAAGGCGAGTAGATATTTGGGTGTCGTGCGGGTCATGATGCTCTCCTGATTTATCTAGGCAAACCGTGTCCGGTCCGACACGGCTTGCCCAAGATAAACAGGAATTGCAGCTCAATCATCACGGAATCATAACGTTCGGTGATAACGTTTCCGTGATGATTGACGAGGTACACTGGGCTAGGATTCACAGCTCACTTAAAGGAGAACCGATATGTCGTGCCCGATACTTTGCGTCGAGGACGATCCCGATATCGGTCGGCTATTAACGAGCATTCTCGTACAGGCGGGCCATCAGCCGACCTGGGTTTCGACCGGGGAAGAAGCCTTGCATCGATGGCGGAATGCCTCGCTCGTCGTTCTTGATCTGATGTTACCGGGCATCGACGGTCTCGCCGTGTGTCGAGACATTCGCACTCACGACGCCACCATTCCGATCATCATGCTGACGGCGCTCGCCGGAACGCGGGACGTGGTCGTCGGTCTGGAAATCGGTGCCGACGACTACATCACCAAGCCATTCGACACCGACATCCTATTGGCGAGAATCCAAGCGCTTCTGCGTCGTCGAAAGGCGATGGAGGCGCGTACGTCGTCGACGCTTATGAAGATAAAGGCGCTGGAGATCGACATCGACGGCTACAGCGTCAAATTCGACGGAAACATGATTCAACTCACGACCCGGGAGTTCGCCCTACTGGTGTTCTTTGCCCGCCACCCTGGTAAGGGATTTTCCCGCAGCGAGTTGCTCGATGCCGTATGGGGCCCGGAATTCGACGGCTTTGATCACACCGTCAATACGCACATCAATCGGTTGCGCAGCAAGATAGAGCCAGACCCGGCGCGGCCCGAGTACATTCTCACCGTATGGGGCACCGGTTACCGGTTCACCGACGCCCCGGCATCAGCCTCCGACGAGAACGCCCCATGAGCCTCGGCCAATCGCTGCGCAGAACCTACCGCAGCCTGTTCGCGCGCATCGTGTTCGTCTATCTGGTGAGCATGATCGCACTCTCCACCACGACCACGCTGGTGGCGGTCGATCAGTTCAACCAGTTGGGACGCGAATGGCTGCAGCGCAATGAGATCGACATGGCCCATCACCTGACCCGCGTACTGCAGGATTCGCTCGACGACGGCGTCGACGCCCCCTCGACTCGAGCGGCCGTAGAGCAGGTCATGACCATCAATCCGGCGCTCTCGCTCTACGCGCTCGACACTGACGGCACGGTGGTTGGCGCTTACGACCCCGACCGCTGTGGACTCGGCCGCCGGATCGACCGGGGTGCTATCGACGAACTGCTTTCCGACATGCCCATGCTGCCGGTCTACGCAGACATGCCCTGCCGGGGCGACGAGGGCGTTTTTTCGGTTGCCCCGATCACCTACGGCCCACAGCAGCAATCGGGCTATCTGATGGTGCAACTGGAGGCGAACACAGACGTCTCGATGGCCAACATCTGGCAAACGAGCAGCATCTCGCGCACGCTGCTCATCGCAGGCTGCGTGGCGTTGGCATTGACGCTGGCGGTGGGGCTGGCCCTCTTCGCTTTTCTGACGCGACGCTTTTCCCGGCTGACCCGCACCGTCCAACACTTTGCCGAGGGCGATTACCGGCAGCGCAGTCCCGAGTCGATCGACGACGAAATCGGCCGGGTCGGGCGTGCCTTCAACGACATGGCGGCCACCATCGAAGCCCAGGTCGAGGCGCTGCACGATACCGACCGCCAGCGTCGGGAACTCATCGCCAACCTGTCCCACGAATTCCGCACGCCGATGACCTCCCTGTTGGGCTATGCCAAGCAGTTGGATCGCAGGCCTCTCGACGATGAAACACGCAGCGGTCTGGACGCCATTCGCGCCAACGTGGAACGACTGGCCCAGCTGGCCGACCAGCTCTCGCAGATGTCTCGCGCCAATATCGCTGGCCGACCGCTATGCCCAAGCACGTTCTCCTTCGCCGAACTGGCCAACGACATTCTGGGTAAATTTCACCCTCGCGCGCTGGAGAAAGGCATCGAGCTTCGTGTGGAAAACCAGGCGGCGATAGCCGAGGTCTCCGCCGACATCGAACTGATCGATCACGCGCTGACCAATATGGTCGACAATGCCATCACCGCCACCAACACCGGCGGCACGGTCTCGATCCGGATTCTCGAGTTCGACGATACCCGGCTCAAGATCGGGGTCAGAGATACCGGTGTCGGCATCCCCGAAAAAGAAATCCCCCTCATCTCACAGCGCTTCTATCGCACCACGATTGGGCGCGAGCGGGGTGAAGGCACCGGGCTGGGACTCGCCATCGTCTCCGAAGTGCTGAAGCGCCACGAGTCCCAACTCGTCATCGAGAGCAAACCGGGAAAAGGCACCTGTATCTGGTTCACGCTGCCGAAGACGATACTCGATGAGAGGGCGATCCGTCCGGGCTGACGAGTTGGCATTCGACTCGCCCGCTATGCGGTCAATACGCTGGAGAAACGCGACATGGACGCTGAACTGATTGACATCGCCCCATGGGCAGTCGCGCAACTAAAAAGCCCGCGATTGCTCGCGGGCTCAGTACTTAATGGCTCTTAGTAACCTAGCGTCTAGCTAAGTTGCATGGGTAGCCAAGTTGCATGGGTAGCTAAAAGTTGCAAAGGCCTAATCAATCAACGGCAGCAGTGTATTCAGGCTATCCCGGGCATCGCCATAAAACATCCGCGTGTTCTCTTTGAAGAACAGCGGGTTTTCGATACCGGAGTAGCCGGTGCCCTGGCCGCGTTTGCTGACGAACACCTGCTTGGCTTCCCATACCTTCAATACCGGCATACCAGCGATGGGGCTATTGGGGTCTTCCTCGGCCGCAGGGTTCACGATGTCGTTGGAGCCAATCACGATCACCACGTCGGTGGTGGGGAAATCGTCGTTGATTTCGTCCATCTCCAGCACGATATCGTAAGGCACCTTGGCTTCTGCCAGCAGTACGTTCATATGCCCTGGCAAGCGGCCCGCGACCGGGTGGATACCGAAGCGCACAGTTTTGCCCGCTGCACGTAGCTTACGCACCAGGTCGCTCACTGCGCTTTGCGCCTGGGCCACTGCCATGCCGTAGCCCGGTACGATGATTACGCTATCGGCATCGTTCAGGGCACTCGCTACACCCCCGGCGTCAATCGCCACCTGCTCGCCTTCGATCTCCGCCGCGGGGCCAGTGCTGCCGCCAAAGCCGCCTAGGATCACATTGACGAAGTTGCGGTTCATCGCCTTACACATAATGTAAGAAAGAATCGCACCGGAGGAGCCCACCAGCGCACCGGTGACAATCAGCAGGTCGTTGGAGAGCGTAAAGCCGACCGCCGCCGCCGCCCAGCCGGAGTAGCTGTTGAGCATGGAGACCACCACCGGCATATCGGCACCGCCAATACCCATAATCAGATGGTAGCCAATAAAGAATGCCAGCGCTGCGAGCACTAGCAGCGTCCAGAAGCCTGCGCCGTTGAGGTACAAAATCGCCAATAGCAGTGACAGCACGGCCGCCCCGGCGTTGAGCAAATGGCCGCCAGGCAGTTGGCGTGGTTTACCGTCGACTTTACCTGCCAGCTTGCCAAACGCTATTACCGAGCCGGTGAAGGTCACCGCGCCGATAAAGATGGCGAAAACCACCTCAATTTGCAGAAAGGTAAGTTCGTCTGGGGCCTTGGTGGCCACCAGCGCGGCAAAAGCGGAAAACTCCTGTGCGGCGCCATCCACTGCCTGCGCCGCCATGACTCGGCGGCGCTCTAAGTCCGCGCTCCAGGCCACAAACACCGCGGCTAAACCGACAAAGCTGTGCAGCGCCGCCACTAGCTGGGGCATTTCGGTCATCTCGACCTTGCCCGCTACGTACACGCCGATGCCTGCCCCAATCACCATCATCGGAATCAGCCACCAGTAGCCGCCAATACCCGGGCCTAAAGCGGTAAAGAACACCGCCACCGCCATGCCCACAATGCCGTACCACACGGCTCGTTTGGCTTTTTCTTGGTTACTCAGGCCGCCCAGCGACAGAATAAACAGCACACTCGCCGCGATTGCCGCGGCAGATACGAATCCTTGTCCTAACATATCGTCTCTCCGCCGCTTAAGATTTTTGGAACATGGCCAGCATCCGGCGTGTCACCAGGAAGCCACCCACAATATTGATTGACGCGATCAGCACCGAAATCGCCGCTAATATGCCCACGATCACGCTACTCGTGCCAATCTGCAAAATAGCACCGAGAATAATGATGCCCGAGATCGCGTTAGTCACCGCCATTAAAGGCGTATGCAGCGAATGACTCACGTTCCAAATCACCTGGAAGCCGATAAAGCAGGCCAGCACAAAGACAATAAAATGCTGCATAAATGAGGTCGGCGCCACCTGGCCAAGCAGCAGCATGAGCGCACCGCCGACAGCCAGCAATCCGATTTGACGCTTGGTTTGCGCCTTGAACGCCGCATGCTCGGCGGCTTTTTTCTCCTCCGGCGTGGGCTCCTTCTCTTTCTTTTTCGGCTTGGCCGCGCCAATCGCTTTCACTTTAGGGGGCGGCGGCGGGAAGGTGATTTCGCCACCGTGAGTCACCGTAGCGCCACGAATCACGTCATCTTCCATATTATGATTGATCACGCCGTCTTTCTCGGGCGTCAGATCGGTCAACATATGGCGGATATTGGTGGCGTAGAGAAGCGATGATTGCGTTGCCATGCGCGAGGGGAAGTCGGTGTAGCCGATCACCACCACGCCATTATCCGACACCACCCGCTCGTCTGGCTTGGTGAGATCGCAATTGCCGCCTTTCTCAGCCGCTAAGTCGATCACCACCGAGCCCGGCTTCATGGCCTCGACCATATCTTCCAACCACAGCTTAGGTGCGGGCTTGCCGGGAATCAGCGCGGTGGTAATCACGATGTCCACATCGGCCGCCTGCTCGCGGAAACACTCAAGCTGCTTTTCGCGGAACTCCGGGCTTGAGGGCGAGGCGTAGCCACCGCTTTCGGAACCGTCCTGGCTATCTTCGAAATCGAGGAACAGAAACTCTGCGCCCATGGATTCGATTTGTTCAGAGACCTCGGGGCGTACGTCAAAGGCGCGCACTACGGCGCCCAGGCTGGTGGCCGTGCCGATCGCCGCCAATCCCGCCACGCCAGCGCCAATGACCAACACCTTGGCCGGGGGCACTTTACCTGCCGCCGTTACCTGACCAGTGAAGAAGCGGCCAAAATTGTTGCCCGCCTCTATCACCGCCCGGTAGCCAGCGATATTGGCCATGGAGGAGAGCGCATCCATTTTCTGCGCCCGTGAAATACGCGGCACCATGTCCATAGCAATAACGGTGGCGCCCTGGGACTTGCACTTTTCCAGCAGCGCTTCGTTTTGCGCTGGCCAGAAGAAGGCAATCAAGGTTTGGCCTTCCCGCAGCCGCTCGGCCTCTTCATCAGAGGGCTCTCGGACTTTAATGACCACCTCAGCGTCGTTCCAGAGCGCATCAGCCCCGTCCACAACGGTAACGCCTGCATCACGATAAGTGTCGTCATTAAAGCCCGCTGCCAAGCCAGCGCCGGTTTCTACCAAGCATTCGTGGCCCAGTTTTTGGATCTGCTTCGCGCTCTCAGGGGTCAGCGCGACGCGCGCTTCCCCCCGGGCACTCTCTTTCGGTGCGCCTATTTTCACTCTTGTTCTCCCTTGCTTAACCTTATTGCAGTGCCGCAGTTGCTCAATGGGCCCTGCACCTTTAACGGCGTCCGTGATAACGCCTTAATAGCAGTCTAGGATCTAACGGGGTGGCTGCCAGATACTATTCAACCTTTGATACAACAGGGTTGTTTAATTACAACATCCACTAGTGTGCATGATGGTTCCCTTAACGTCTAAAGTCGTTAGCAAACTCAGTAAGCACCTGGTAGAGCCACCTGTTAGCAGGATCATTGGCATAGAGCCCATGCTGAATCAACGTCATTTTTAGTGCGGGGAGCTCTTTAGGCGGCTCCACCAAACGCACCGGCAGCATAGCAACGAACCGTTCAGCCATTTGACGTGGGAGCGTCATGATCGCTTCCGTCAGCGCCACCACCCGTGCCGCGGCGATATAGTTGAGGTTTTTAGAGATGACCCGGCGGGTTAAGCCGTGTTGAACAAGACAGCTGTCGATATTACTGGGGCGCAGTCCGCTAATATCCGCCAGCTCCACATGGAGCGCATTCGCAAACTGACCAATATTCAGCCCATCGCCCACGCGATCATTATGGGTAGCAGCCAAGCAGACCAGCTCCTCATCCATCCAGGGAGTCTGAATCACGCCGCTTGGCAGCGCGCTTTGGCTATCCAGCCCTACCACCATATCAATTTGGCGCTGTTCCAGCCCCTCACTCAGCACATCTGGGGTAATCAGCTCAATGGAAAAGCTAATGCCCGGCGCATAGGCCAGCAGCTGACTTAAAAAGAGCGGGTACATGACCTCTTCAAAGTAATCCGTGGTGGCGAGCGTAAAGCGTCGCGTGCTGTTGGCAGGCGTAAACATCGCGGGGGGCGCAAGACCTTGTCGAAGCATCGCTAGCGCCTGTTGCACCACGGGCAGCAGCGCGAGTGCCCGGGGTGTCGGCTGCATACCGTTTTCGGTGCGCACTAGCAGCGGATCATCCAGCGATTCACGCAGCCGTTTTAAGGCATGGCTCAAGGCGGGTTGGCTTAAATGCAGCGTTTCTGCCGCGCGAGTGACGTGACGCTCGCGCATCAGCGCCTCAAATACCAGCAGCAAGTTCAGGTCGAAATGGCGTAGCGAGCGCATAGCTTCTCATTATTCATATCACGAATGATTAAATTCTAAACATTCATTTAATTTATCACCAGGAATTGCTTATTGTCTGCCTCTCATTCGCCCACCAGCGACTATCAGCGATAATCCAGCACTCAAGGAGAAGCACACCGGTGACCCACCCACAAGCTATGTCCGCACCAACCATGCCCAGCCTTTATGGCGATGTGATTTCTACCTTTATGGGCGTAGCAAAAGCAACGGATCCTAAGGCAACCGACGCCGACGTTGTGGTGAGTGGCGTTCCCTTTGACCTTGCATGTTCGGGCCGTTCAGGCACCCGCATGGGACCGAATGCTATTCGTCAAAGTACCGCTAACTTGATCTGGGAAGGCAAGCGCTGGCCCTGGGACTTCGCCTTAGAAGATCGCCTCAAGGTGTGCGATGCAGGCAACGTTGATTACGCTTATGGCGAACCGGAGAGCTTGGTCGATAGCCTGGAAACCCACGCCAACCGCTGGTTAAAGGCGGGCAAAAAGATGCTTACCCTGGGCGGCGACCACTACATCAGCCTGCCGCTGCTGCGTGCCCACGCCCGAGAGCACGGCCCGCTGGCGCTGATCCATTTTGACGCCCACACAGACACCTACGAGCAAGGCACGCGCTTTGACCACGGCACTATTTTTCACCACGCTTTAAAAGAAGGCTTGGTGGTGCCTGAGCACTCGCTGCAAATAGGTATTCGCACCAGCTACGACCGCCACAACCACCCTTACGAGGTGCTGGATGCGGACTGGGTCAATGACCACGGTGCCGCGGCCGTGCTTGAGCGCATTCGTGCCCGCGTCGGTTATCACCCGGCCTACGTTACCCTGGATATTGACGGCCTCGACCCCGCCTACGCCCCTGGTACCGGTACACCGGTGTGCGGCGGCATGTCCACCGACCTGATGCTGAAAGTGATCCGTGGCATGGTAGGCATGGAACTGGTCGGTATGGACGTGGTGGAAGTGAACCCCGCCTACGATCACGGCGACATTACCTCGCTTGCCGCCGCGACATTAGGGCTGGAATTTTTGTATACGCTGGCAGCATCTAAGAGCGCTTGATGGCTGAACGTAAAGGGCGCCATTAGTGCTCTAGCACCTGCTATTGGGTTATCGATCGCCTCAGCAATGCTAGCGACCGGCTTGTTCACGCACTGCGTCGATATCCCAACTGCGCATTAGCTCCACCGCCATATCCTGGGATGCCAAGTTCTCCCCCTCCACCTGGATCAGAATGCGCCCATCAAGCAACATGGTGACCTCAGCTTGAGAGCGGTTGGGCTCCCACTTGACGATGGCCGATTCACGGCCCATGCGAACCCGCTCGGTATTAGGTTGGGCGGTCAACATGGCCGGGTTGTTGAACAGTGCAGCCATGCCCTGAACCATGGGGTTGTCGATCATTAGGCTTGCCTTAAGCCGGCCACTGCCATCGCTTTCACTGTACTGGCGTTCAAGCATGGCTCCGCCGCCCATCATAGCCGCGGCGCCACCGCCATCGGATTCGGCATCCTCAGCCTCCCAACCTTCAGGCGGCGTGGGGAAGGTCTCGGCGAGACGGTTCGACTGCAGTTTGCGAATGTCGCTTATCGCGAACTCGAGTTCGGTGAGGGCGCCGCCATAATCCTCTTCCTGATAGAGTTCAAGACCCAACTCGATCTGTTCGACGACCTCATCGGCCACCGCGACAGTCGATACGGGCAGCACCAAAGCACTAGCAAGCAGCATCCCGCAGTACGAAGGTAGCTTTTTCATGGCATTTCTCCTTGTAAATTAACAGTCATCTCGAAACCGCGCAGCTCTTCCGCTACAACTTTCTCGTTTGAAGTACTGGCCATTAGTTCGAATTCAGCACCGAAAGAAACTTCATCAACTCAAACGTCGCAATAAGCATTGTACATATGCTAAAACGAGCAGAACTGGCTTGAGATACTGGTCGCAGTCGAGCAGATGCTAGCGCTAGGCAGAGTTGATTGCGGAGGTTAAGCCAGCTTAATGATTCTAACTATTGTAAGCTGATGTCGTAAACAACATGACGCTAGGCCTACACCTAACGCCACTTGTTATTGGACGGGTTTTGAATCAGTTCTGCGCTACCCTTGAGAGGCCGCCAGCGCTTGATCAATATCCGCCAGCAGATCGTCGATATGCTCGATGCCGATCGATAGGCGCACCATATCCGGCGTGACACCAGCGGCTTTTAGTTCCTGCTCGTTGAGTTGGCGGTGCGTGGTAGAGGCGGGAATGGAAGAACAGCTTTTGGCATCGCCGATATTCACCAGGCGAAGAATCAGCGCCAGCGCATCGTAGAAGCGCTCACCAGCAGCCTGCCCACCTTCAATGCCAAAACTAAGAATCCCCGAGGCATGACCGTTCATATACCGCTGGGCCAGCGCATGATCGGGATGGTTTTCCAAGCCAGCATAATGCACCCAGGTGACCAACGGATGACTTTCCAGATGCTTGGCAACCGCTAAGGCATTGGCACAGATACGCTCAATCCGTAGTGACAGCGTTTCCAATCCCTGGAGCAGGTTCCAGGCCGCTTGAGCAGAAAGCGCCGCGCCCATATTACGTAGCGGCACCACCCGGGCGCGGGCAATAAAGGCCGCATCGCCCACATCACGGGTATAGCTCACACCGTGATAGGAGACATCAGGCTCGTTGAGTAGCGGAAAGCGGCTGGCATTCTCGGCCCAGGGAAAGGTGCCTGAATCAACAATCACACCGCCCACCGTGGTGCCGTGGCCGCCGATATATTTGGTCGCCGAGTGGACGACAATATCCGCCCCGTGCTCAATCGGCCGACATAAGAACGGCGTCGCCGTGGTGTTATCAACTATTACCGGCACCCCATGACGATGCGCCGCTTCGGCGAGCTTTGTTAGGTCGACCACGCCACCAGAGGGGTTACCAATGCTTTCGCAGAAAACCGCTTTGGTACGCTCATCGATCAGCGCTTCGATGCCATCAATATCGTCTTTGTCGGCAAAACGCACCTGAATGCCTTGGCGCGGCAAGGTGTGGGCAAACAGGTTGTAGGTACCGCCATACAGCTCGCTGATCGAGACAATGTTATCGCCCGCTTCAGCAATGGTCTGAATCGCATAGGTGATCGCTGCCATTCCCGATGCCACCGCTAGCCCAGCGATACCGCCTTCCAACGCGGCTACCCGTTGCTCCAACACGGCGCAGGTCGGGTTCATAATGCGCGAGTAAATGTTTCCTTCGACTTTAAGATCAAAGAGATCCGCCGCGTGCTGCGCGTTATCGAACGAAAACGACGTGGTTTGATGAATCGGCACCGCCACGGCGTTTTGTGCATCAGGCGAATAGCCATGGTGGAGGGCAATGGTTTCTGGCTTCATGAGTGCGGCTCGCTAGTTTTTATTGAGGTTCGTTATTGATCCTAAACAAGCGCTGCGGGGAAGGCCAACAATCGTTCGTCTCCGATCTACCAGGCGAGACCAAACACATTTACCAATTCCACTCACTGCGCGCCACCGCGTCATGAGCAGGGTGGGATCCAGGTGAAGCCTCTGGGGTACACAGCCGATGCGCTGCTGCGAGGTAATGATCACCTGACCCGACTAGGGCTTTACCACACCGATCAGCATTTTCAGTGCACCTCAGTTCAATCCGCAAATGGTCAATAACGTGTTTGGGATACGTCGGCTTATATCGGCGCCATGGATCCCTTGGGCGTGGGTCTGACGCTGGATGCTGGCCTTTACGATGCGCTACTGGAACAGCTGGCTAATGAGATTGCGCGTTGCACCGATGCCTAAACAGCGTCTTTCTTAAACTGCTTTTTTATTAAATAGCTTTCCAAGTTGATAAAGGTCGTGCATATACCTATCAAACTTTGAAACAAGCAGTGACATAAAGATAAAGGCATAAATAACTAGCATGACGATCAAGGGTTCGTTAAGCCAGGCCAGAAAAGGAATCGATATCGGATAGCTGATCGTGTAGACAGTCATGGCCGCTAATAGCTGAACCAGAAAACAATTAACAATCACCAGGGTAATCAACGCTGCTCGTATATTCACATTCGGCAGCGTTGTTTTCCAAAACGGCAAATGGCGTACTTTTATGCGGTTTCTCTCCGCACCTTCTCTAACGCCGTTAAAGCTCAATCTTTTTTTACGCCGCAGTAAGGGGATTGCATAGCTGCCTGCCTCCTCTTCAGAAAACGCTGCCAAGGCGATATCCCGATTGAATTCAGGGCCCAAGGCATTGGCCGCCACTTGATCGAAATCTGCCCATGCATGGTTCTGTTGGGTGGTTTTAGCTTGGTCAGAAAGCGTTTTTAAGCGGTTTTTATCGGCCTTCGACAACTTCTTATCATTGCCGACGTTTATATTGTAATGAATTTCGTATACCTGATATAAAGCAACGGTCACACCCACAAAAATCATAAAAAAGACAATGTATATCAACATATTAACAGACACCTCCTAAACAAAACCGAACCTGCTAGGCGAAAAACAGCTTTGTTAGCGTTCAAACTAACTTAACGACTATGCCTGCGCACAGCTGACAAGTACAGGCTCAGAAAGCCTCAAAAAAGCCGGATCAGACTACGGATAGCAAAAATCAGCTACCCGTACCCACTACTCCCCTGAAGGCCCCAGGAAACGTGTTTCACTGACCTTCGTGATGGAAGGGTCATCTAATGCGATAAAGCGCAGTTCGATGGGATGGCTAGGTTGTGAAAGATTGTCCGCATCGGTGGTGAGTGCTAGACGCAGGCTGCGTGTTTCAAACGCCGCCACCTCTAAGGTATCCACTCCCTGCAGACGAAGCCCTGGCAACCCCGCGGCTGATACCGCGTAATGATGTGCTTGGCCATCTTGATTACGTAGTGTCACGTTGTAGTAATTGATCAGTCGACCTTCTGCTGTGCTTTCAAACAGCGCTTGTCGATCCCGTGCAATATCGACATCAAGGGGCACACGGGCATTCAAGAAGCCAATGAGCAACACCACCATGGCGAGTAGCGCCGCTGCATAGGCAAATAACTGAGGACGCCAAAAGCGGGTCGTTTTACCTGCCAACGCGCGCTCGGTGGTGTAACGAATCAGACCAAGCGGTTTATTGATCCGCGCCATCACGCTATCGCAAGCATCGATACAGGCCGCGCAACCAATACACTCGTACTGCAGCCCATCGCGAATATCGATGCCGGTAGGGCACACCTGAACGCAGAGTTCGCAGTCGATACAGTCACCGATCCGAGTTGCCTCAACACCCTTTTGAGGAGAGTTCCGACGCGGCTCGCCGCGGGCGGCATCGTAGGAAACAATCAGCGTATTGGCGTCGAACATCGCTGACTGGAAGCGCGCATAAGGGCACATATGCAGGCATACCTGATGGCGGAGCCAGCCGGCATTCAAGTAGGTAAACAGGGTAAAGAAACCGATCCAGAACAGCGCTAAAGGGTGCATGTCCAGGGTAAACATATCCACCACTAACGCTCTTATCGGCGTGAAGTAACCAACGAAGGCTATTCCCGTTGCCACCGCAATCAGCAGCCAAGCCGCATGTTTGGCGGTTTTGCGCCATAGCGTATCCAGTCTACCTGGCGCTTTATCACGCCGAATGCGCCGGTGCCGCGGCCCCTCCAGGCGATGCTCGAACCAGATAAACAGAAACGTCCACACGCTTTGCGGGCAACTGTAGCCACACCACACTCGCCCAGCCACTACCGTGATCAAAAACAACCCAAAAGCGCACAGCACCAGAATCCAGGTGAGCAAGATAAAGTCCTGTGGATAAAACGTCGCCGCAAACAGGTGGAACTCTTGGGCAGAGAGGTCAAACCACACCAGCGGCCGATCACCCCAATTGATCCACGGCAAGCCGAAATAGAGCGCCATCAACAGCCAGTTAGAAAAGCGCCGGATACGCTGAAAAAAACCGCTTATTTCTCGCACATAAATATGTCCGAGCTTCGGTGGCTTGCTACTGGGAGACTGAGAATTGGGCGACTTAGACGGAGGCGTATGGTGTTCAACCGCCGCCTCGGTAGTCATGTCTTGCAGTGGAATGCGTTGCGTCATACCGATATCCAAAAAAGAAAGAATGGAGGCTTATGCGGTCGAGGGGCGTCGCGGGGTAGATGATTAAGCATTTGTTAGAAGGCGCGACTTTTAAGTTAGCCGCTACTATGCTCATACATAGATGACACAAACAGATGCAGTTTTAGAGAAATAAGGCGTATCAGTTAGCACTAGCCTCTCACACCGCTGCTTTCTGATATGCTGTTTATTACTATATTTGAGTCTGTTTTACGCTTCGCACATGCGGCACAGTGGTGCTTTCTATAAGCAGAGATCCGCGCTGTGCCAGCTAACACTGTGATGGAGCATTCGGGCGTTTTAATCAATACACCGACGGTTTATCCCATGAAACGCTACGAACAGTTTGCCGATGAGATAGCGACGCTGATTCGCCAAGGTGTGCTTGGCCCAGGGGAACGAATCCCCTCGGTGCGCCAGGCTAGCCGCCATCACGGCATTAGCCCTTCTACGGTGTTCCAGGCTTACTATTTACTTGAGAACCGTGGGCTTATCACTGCAAGGGCACGCTCGGGGTATTTTGTGCGTGAACACGCCCGGCGCCTGCTGGACGAACCGCGTGTAACGCTGCAGCCCACCGACCCAGCAGAGGTAGAAGTCAGCGAGTTGGTGTTCTCGGTGCTTGGCTCGCTTCAGGATGACCGCACGGTGCCCTTTGGATCGGCCTTTCCCAGTCCTGAGCTGTTTCCGCTTTCGCGCTTGAGTATCAGTATGACGCGGGGGTTACGGGCGCTTTCGCCCCAACAGGTGGTGGCTGACATGACCACCGGGCATACCGATCTGTGTCGGCAGATTGCCCTGCGCTACATGCTGGGCGGCATTCAACTGCCGATGGAAGAGCTGGTGATTACCAACGGCGCGATGGAGGGCCTTAATCTAGCCCTGCAGTGCGTTACCGAGCCGGGCGACCTGGTGGCGATCGAGTCCCCAGCGTTTTATGCCAGCCTGCAAGTGTTGGAGCGCTTGAAACTGCGCGCGGTGGAGATACCCGTTCACCCACGGGAGGGTATCGACCTGGAGGTACTGGCAGAGCGACTAGGGACGCTTCCGATCAAAGCCTGCTGGTTTATGAGCCATCTGCAAAACCCAATCGGAGCCAGCCTGAGTAAAGAGCGCAAACAAGCGCTTTATCAGCTGCTAAAACAGCACCAAGTGCCGATGCTAGAGGATGATGTGTATGCCGAGCTGTATTTTGGCAGCACGCCGCCCGTGCCCGTAAAAGCCTTCGATGATGAGGGTCTGGTCATCCACTGCAGCTCTTTCTCAAAGTGCTTAGCGCCGGGCTACCGGGTGGGCTGGGTAGCGGGCGGTCGCTATGCTCAGGCCATCTCGCGGCTAAAACTAATGACGACGATCTCGCCTTCCGTGCCCGCTCAGGCGGCCATCGCTGACTATTTGCAGCATGGCGGTTATGACCGTCATTTGCGTAAGCTCCGCCATGCTCTGGAAGCCCAACAAGGCAACATGCTGGCAGCGGCGGATCGCTACTTTCCTGCCAATACTCGCATCACCCGTCCTGCGGGCGGCTACTTTTTATGGGTGGAGTTTCCCGAGCAGGTAGATTCGCTGCGGCTATTCAATACGGCGCTCGACCATGGCGTTAGCTTAGCGCCGGGCCCGATCTTTTCCGCGACCCAGCAGTTTCGACACTGCGTGCGCCTGAGTTACGGCCACCCCTGGACACCTAGCAGTGAGCGCGGCATGGAAACACTAGGCAGGTTATTAAGCCTCTTTTAGCGGGTATTCCAAACGCCATCTCCTTTCGACTGATCCGGTTTTTTAGTTAAAAACTGAGCCTGTTATGCAGCACAGCAATCGCTAAACTATTCCGATGAAGCCACACAGCGGCTATACCAGCCCGCAAAAGCGTTAAAGCGCACAAGTGGCTGTCATCGGAGGAAGCGCCATGCTCGGAATTGAGGCCATTGATCTGGCCAGGGTGCAGTTTGCCTTTACCATCTCCTTTCATATTATTTTTCCCGCCATCACCATCGGTTTAGCCAGCTACCTGGCCGTGTTGGAAGGGCTATGGTTAAAGACCCAGCGGGATACCTATCGTCACCTTTACCACTTCTGGTCAAAAATATTTGCCGTCAATTTTGCCATGGGCGTGGTCTCGGGCATTGTGATGGCGTACCAGTTCGGTACTCACTGGAGCGGCTTTTCCGCCTTTGCGGGCAGCGTCACGGGGCCTCTGCTCACCTACGAAGTGCTCACGGCCTTCTTTTTGGAAGCCGGTTTTCTGGGCGTCATGCTCTTTGGCTGGGAGCGGGTCGGCCGAGGCCTGCACTTTTTTGCGACTTGCATGGTCGCACTCGGCACCCTCGTGTCGATGTTTTGGATTCTCTCTTCCAATAGCTGGATGCAAACCCCGCAAGGCCACGACATCGTCAACGGTGTGGTGATCCCCGTTGATTGGATGAAGATTGTCTTCAATCCGTCTTTCCCATACCGCCTGGCCCATATGGCGCTAGCAGCTTTTTTAAGCACGGCGCTGTTTGTCGCGGCCTCTGCTGCCTGGCTGTTGCTAAAAGGTAGACCGTCCCCTGAAGCGCGCACCATGCTCTCCATGGCACTGCTCATGCTGGCGATCACTGCTCCACTGCAGGCCGTGGTGGGTGACTTGCACGGCCTCAACACCCTGGAGCACCAGCCCGCCAAGATTGCCGCCATCGAAGGGCATTGGGATAACAGCAGCGGCGAACCCACTCCGCTCATTCTGTTCGGCTGGCCCGATATGGCGGGTGAAGAGACCCGTTTCAAGTTGGAAATCCCCGTGCTGGGCAGCTTGCTATTACAGCACAGCCTGACCGAACAAATTCCCGCGCTTAAGGAGTTCGCCCCAGAAGATCGCCCCAACTCGACCATCGTGTTCTGGAGCTTCCGACTGATGGTGGGGCTGGGGGTGTTGATGATTGTGCTTGCCATCGTGGGCAATACTCTGCGCGTCAAAAGGCGGCTATTTGAGTCTCGCCGCTTTCTACTCTTCACGTTATGCATGGGGCCAGCAGGGCTAGTGGCACTGCTGGCGGGCTGGTTTACCACCGAAGTGGGCCGCCAGCCCTGGGTGGTTTATGGGTTATTAAGAACCGCCGATGCGGCTTCAGCGCACAGCGCCGTCCACCTCAGCATTAGCTTAACCGCCTTTGTGGTGGTTTATCTGGCGGTCTTCGGTACCGGTGTTATTTACATGATGCACCTGGTGAATAAAGGCCCTGGCGATCCCTCTGCGCCCGCCTTAGGTGGCCCAGGCCATCACCGCACACCCGCCCGGCCTCTCTCGGCGGCTAACGAAACGCAGACGACTCACTAATAGATATGAGGGGTGCATTATGGGAATCGATCTATCGCTCACCTGGGCCATTATCATCCTGTTTGGTTTGATGATGTATGTAGTCATGGATGGTTTTGACTTAGGTATTGGCCTGCTTTTTCTGCGCGTGCATGACGAGCCGGAGCGCGACATTATGATGAATACGGTTGCCCCGGTGTGGGACGGCAACGAAACCTGGCTGGTGCTTGGCGGTGCGGGGCTATTCGCCGCCTTCCCCCTCGCCTATGCGGTGGTGCTGGAAGCGCTGGCAATTCCGCTGATCGTGATGCTGTTGGGGCTGATCTTTCGTGGCGTCGCCTTTGAGTTTCGCTTCAAAGCATCCCCCGAGCGGCGCCATGTGTGGGACAAAGCCTTTATTGGCGGCTCGCTGCTAGCGACCGTTGCACAAGGGGTTGCCTTGGGCGGCTATATTCAGGGTATCGCCTTCGATGGCGTTCACTTCAGCGGTGGCGCGTTGGACTGGCTCACGCCTTTTTCGCTGTTTTGCGGCATCGGCCTGCTGTTTGCCTATGCGCTACTGGGCAGCACCTGGCTGATTATGAAAACCGAAGGCGCCCTGCAACAGCGGATGTACCGGATCACCAAACCGTTGATGCTCGGGCTGCTGGTGATGATCGCCCTGGTCAGTGTATGGACACCGCTGGCTTACCCGAATATTGCCGCCCGCTGGTTTTCGCTACCCAACCTGCTGTGGTTTTTACCGGTACCGCTGTTAGTCATGCTGGTAGGTTGGTGGCTATGGCGTGCTATCACCTTTCAAGACACCGCCCTGCCCTTTGTGTTGGTCTTGGCGCTGGTATTTTTAGGCTACAGCGGTCTGGGCATTAGCCTGTGGCCAACGATTATACCGCCCGATGCGTCTATCTGGCAGGTCGCCGCCCCCGCCCAAAGCCAAGGCTTTGCCTTAGTAGGCACGCTGTTTATTCTGCCGATTATCTTGATGTACACCGCCTGGAGTTACTACGTCTTTCGCGGCAAGGTAAAATCTGGCGACGCTTATCATTAACCCCCTATCCCCTGTGTATTGAGGAGTAAGACAATGAAGCCTCTCACCAAGCGCCTGGGCTGGTTAGTCACCATCTGGCTTGCGAGTGTGGGTGTTCTATTGCTGATTTCATTGGGACTTAAGTTTGTGATGGGAATGACGGGATTGACCAGCTAACCACCTCTTTTGCACCCATAGCTCAAAAAGAAAATGCTGAATCCTTTCTCAGCAAGGATCCAGCATTTACATCTACTTCAACAGCGGCTTGTTAACACTCAATAGCATTAACCGCTAACCCACCTTTGGATGTTTCTTTATACTTATCCAACATGTCTCGCCCCGTATCGCGCATGGTACGAATCACTTTATCTAGCGATATAAAGTGAGTGCCATCGCCGCGTAATGCCATTTGAGCGGCATTGATCGCCTTTACCGTTGCGATGGCGTTGCGCTCGATACAGGGAATCTGAACTAACCCACCCACAGGGTCACAGGTTAATCCTAAATTGTGCTCCAAGCCGATTTCGGCCGCATGCTCGACTTGTTCGGGCGTGCCCCCCATCACATCAGCCAAGCCAGCTGCCGCCATGGCACATGCCGACCCGACTTCTCCTTGGCAGCCTACTTCGGCGCCGGAGATCGAAGCATTTTTCTTACACAGAATGCCAATGGCGCCTGCCGCCAGCAAAAAATCCACCACGTTTTTCTCACAGGCATTGGGCTGAAACTTCATATAGTAGTGTAAGACGGCGGGGATGATGCCTGCGGCGCCGTTGGTGGGCGCCGTGACCATGCGCCCCCCTGCGGCATTCTCTTCGTTAACGGCGAGGGCAAAAATGTTCACCCACTCCATCGCTGAGAACGTTGAGGCGATCAGGCAATCGTTCTGCTCTGCCGCTTGAAGATGCTGGTGAAGCAGCTTAGCCCTGCGCTTAACGTTTAACCCCCCCGGCAGTACCCCTTCGTGGGTTAATCCATTGTCGATGCATTCACACATCACTTTCCAGATACGCCACAGTTCGTTTCTGACCTCCTCCTCCGTCCGCCAGACTTTCTCATTTTCCAGCATCAGCCGGCTGACACTTAGCTGCTCTTTTTTACATAGCGCCAAGAGCTCGTCTGCCGTATCGAAGTTGTAAGGAATGGTAACGCCACCCAAATCGTCCAGTGGCATATCCACCTGGGCCTGTTCAACCACGAAGCCGCCGCCCACCGAGTAATAGGTATTTTCATACACCAAGTCGCCCTGATGCGTAAAAGCCGCCAGCTTCATGGCATTAGGGTGGTGAGGCAAGCTCTCTTCATGAAAATAGAGGTCACTCTCCCAAACAAACGTCACTTCTTTTTCGCGGCCAAGCTGTAATGAGTGGCTCTCTTTAAGCGCCTGAATGGCTGGCTCAATAATCGAGGGATCTATTGTGCTAGGGCGCTCACCCATCAATCCCATAATAATTGCGTTATCGGTGGCATGTCCGATACCCGTGGCGGACAACGAGCCATAAAGATGGACTTCAAGATGCCCTACCTCATCAAGCAGGCTGTTTTCGCGCAGGGTTGTGACATACTTAAAAGCCGCCTGCATGGGCCCGACGGTATGGGAACTGGAGGGGCCTACTCCAATCTTAAAAAGGTCGAAAACACTGATAGGCATTGGAGCACCTCTTGACGTATAAACAGGGGAAAGTCAGGCGGTGCCTGACAATTTCAATAAGTTATTGATGTGATGATAAATAAAACTAATCTATCTTTTATTGATGATATTTTTATATTTATAAAATGATACTTTTAGGCACGATTTATCAAAAAAAACAAATGGTTACGTATCGCTCTGGCAAAAGCTTAGCAACGACAGCAACCCAGTTATAAAAGCGCGCTCAAACTGTTTGCGTTTATTAACAACAGCATTAGGCAAAAAGCATTGGTTACCAAAAAACTAGTTGCCAAAAACGACTGTGCGCCCTGAATAAAAGAACACGCGGCGTTCTAAGTGATAGCTAATCGCTCTAGCCAGGGTGAGGCACTCGATATCACGCCCCTTGGCAACCAGATCCTCCGGGTAATGGGTGTGATCCACAGGCTCGACACCTTGGGCAATAATCGGCCCTTCATCAAGGTCATTATTAATGTAGTGCGCCGTTGCGCCGACCAGCTTAACCCCTTTCTCATATGCCTGATGATAAGGCTTGGCGCCTTTAAAACCGGGCAGCAGCGAGTGGTGAATATTGATCGCCCGTCCGGCTAATAGTTCACACATAGAGGGGGAAAGCACCTGCATATACCTTGCTAGCACCACCAATTCAGCGTCGGTATCCGCGATGATTTCGCGTACCTGGGCTTCCTGCTGCAATTTCGTCTCGGGCGTGATCGGCAGGTAGTGGTAGGGCAAATCGTGCCATGCTGCCAATTGCTCCAGATCAGGATGATTGGAAATCACCGCTTTGATATCCAGAGGAAGCTGCCCTGTCCGATAACGGTAGAGCAGATCATTCAAGCAGTGATCGGCCTTGGAGACCATAATCACAGTGCCGGTGCGTTTGCCAGGGGCCGTCAATTCGAACTGCATATCGAATTCGCTTGCCCGCGCTGAAAAATCGGTGTGAAAGCGCTCTTCATGAAACTCATCTTGCTCTGGGCGAAACTCGGCGCGAATGAAAAAGCGCCCGCCGAGCCGATCATCGAAAGAGTTGAGTTCAGTGATATAGCACTGCTGCTCTTTTAGAAAGCGGGTGACGACGTCCACCGTTCCCAAGCGACTAGGGCATTGGGCGGCAAGTATCCAGGTATCGCTCATTCGGCTCATAGTGCATGCTTCTCAGTTAGCGGCAGACCGTTGCGGAAGATCATAGCGGCCGGAACAGCGCTCCGGCCTGCCCGCTTATTGTTGTACGTTAATGCCGAATTCTGCCCCGGCATCCAGCAACCAGCGGTAGCAGTAGTCGGCAAAGCTGCGCCGCACCACTAACTCCCAGCGCTCGTCACTGGGACGACGAAGAATAGTGGTCGCCTTAGCGAAGACGGTAGTGACACCTTTCCCCACCGGGAAATTGCTGGGATGAACATCGTAGATCACCGTTTTCATCAATAGCTCTCGGGCTGCTTCGCCGGAAAGCTCTAATAGCGTCTGGCCGCCGCTGACGTCGCTAATCGCGAAGTGGGCACTGCCCAATTGCTCGCGCAGCTTGGTCTCCAGTGGAAACTCTTCGCCACCTGGCACGATGACCAGCCACTCGTCCGGGGAGAGCCACTGGATAGAACGTTCACCGCTGGCATCTTGTACCAACGCCTGGGGTTGCCCAGGCAAGCTGATTCCCAGCACGTCGCGCACCGCCTCGTCGAGCACGATGGCACCACCCCGTAGGATCAAATGCCCAAGCATTGCCCGCTCGCGTAGCTGAAGCCGGCTTGGGCCGCCGGCCTGGGGCGCACCGCTGCGACGATAGCTATAGGCTAACGGGGATTCTACCGGGATAGCGGTATCAGTACGGGTGTCGAAAGTGGCCGCGTTAGACATGCTGGCGCTCTCCCTTGGGGTCGTAGAAAATGGTGCTGACGATTTCAGCCTCATGGGTTTGCCCATCCGCCATGGGCAGGTAAACCGTTTCACCCAACTTCTGATGGCCACCCTTAACCACCGCTAGCGCAAACCCTGAATCCAGAATCGGGCTGTAGTAGCTGGAGGTAACATGGCCCACCATCGGCATAGGAATCGCATGCTTGGGATCAAGCACGATCTGAGCGCCCTCTTCGAGGATCACCTTCGGATCCTTGGGCCGGAGCCCCACCAGCTGCTTGCGGTTCTCACGTTTGGTATCACTGCGCGTAAGGGCCCGCTTACCAATCCATGAGTAGGGCTTGTCGTAGCCAACGCACCACTGCATGCCCAGGTCTTCCGGCGTAACCGAGCCGTCGGTTTCCTGACCCACGATGATGAAGCCCTTTTCAGCGCGCAGAACGTGCATGGTTTCGGTGCCATATGGCGTCAAGCCGTACTTCTCGCCATGCTTGAACAGGGTCTGCCACACATGCATGGCGTAGTTTGCCTGAACGTTGATCTCGAAGGTCAGCTCGCCGGTAAAGGAGATGCGAAAGACCCGTGCAGGCACCCCCGCCACTTTCCCGGATCGCCAATCCATAAACTTAAAGCTATCGCGGTCAAGATCGAGATCACTGATCTCAGCGAGCAGCTTGCGCGCTTCCGGGCCGGTGATCGTCATGGTGGCCCAGTGGTCAGTCACTGAAGAGAAGTAGACATCCAGTTCCGGCCATTCGGTCTGATGCCACAACTCCAGCCACTCGAGGATGGCCGCCGCGCCACCGGTGGTGGTGGTCATCAAAAAGTGATTTTCAGCCAGACAGCTGGTCACGCCGTCATCGGTGACCATGCCATCGTCTTTGCACATCAGGCCGTAGCGGCACTTGCCGACTGCCAGCTTCTCCCACTTGTTGGTATAAATCCGCGCCAGAAACTCACGCGCATCTGGCCCTTGAATATCGATCTTGCCAAGCGTCGAGGCATCAAGAATACCAACCTTCTCGCGCACTGCCAGACACTCGCGAGCCACTGCCTCGTGCATCGTCTCGGTTTTGCCATTCACCTTCTGTGGGTAGTACCAGGGGCGCTTCCACTGGCCAACGTCCTCGAACTCGGCGCCACGCTCCACGTGCCACTGGTGAAGCGCGGTGTAGCGTTCGGGATCGAACAAATCACGGCAGTGGCGACCGACGATGGCGCCGAAGGTCACCGGGGTATAGTTGGGGCGAAACACCGTGGTGCCCACCTCGGGAATGGAGCGATTCAAGCAACGGGCGGCAATCGCCATGCCGTTGATGTTGCCCAGCTTGCCCTGATCCGTACCGAAGCCCATCGCGGTGTAGCGCTTGATGTGCTCGATGGACTCGAAGCCTTCCCGGGTCGCCAGCTCGATGCCCGCCGCAGTGACGTCGTTCTGCAGGTCGACGAACTGCTTGGGACCACGCAGCGTGGGCTTCTCGTGAGGCACCTGGAAGAGCGCCACCGCAGACCCTTGCTGCAGACGTTCGGCGCTCGGCAGAGTGACCGTCTGAACGGCATGACCCATGGCGGCCGCTGCCTTGATGCCCGCCTCGACACCTTCCGCCAGCACGTCACCCAGGGCATAGCAGCCGTTGGCACCGCCACACGCCTGAACGCCCTTCACCAGCCTCGGCACGAAGCCGAGAATATCGTCGCGCCAGGTAGGCCGCGCGCCGGTGTGGGACGCCAAGTGAATCACCGGGCTGTAGCCGCCGGAGCTGGCGATGGTGTCGCAGGCCAACTCCTGAACCGGGCCGCTGACTTTGAAAGCACCAATATCAATCTTGGCGACCCGCGCTGCAGTAACCCTATTGCTGCCCTTCGCCTCGATAACGGCGCTGCCCGTAATAATCTTGATGCCCTGGGCGCGAGCGGCATCGACCCAATCGCCCGCCGGCGCCTCGCGGGCGTCCACGATAGCGACGACCTCGCAGCCAGCCTCTTTCCAGTCCAGGGCAGCGCGGTAGCCGTAGTCGTTGCTGGTGGAGAGCACCAGCTTGCGACCTGGTGCCACGCCATAGCGACGGATGTAGGTCGATACAGCACCAGCCAGCAGGTTGCCCGGCACGTCATTGCCCGCGTAGACCAGCGGACGCTCGTGGGCGCCCGTGGACAGAATCACCTGACCGGCGCGTACCCGGTGCAGGCGTGCGCGTACCTGACGGTGACCATTTTCCACCGGTGCCGTATCGCCCAGGTGTTCGGTGCGCCGCTCATGCAGGGTAACGAAATTGTGATCGTGATAGCCGTTGGCCGTAGTACGCGGCAGCAGCGTGACGTTCTCGCAGCTCGCCAACTCGTCCAGCACCCGGGCCACCCACTGATCCGCCGGCTTGCCTTCTAGGGTTTCGCGGCTGGCCAGCAGCGAGCCGCCCATCTCTTCCTGCTCATCGGCCACCATCACCCGAGCGCCGCTGCGCGCGGCGGCCAGCGCTGCCGCCAGACCCGCGGCGCCTGCGCCGACGACCAGCACATCGCAGTGCTGATTGAAGTGATCATAGTTATCCGGATCGGCTTCCATGGGGCTGCGACCCAGCCCCGCCGCCTTGCGGATGTACTTCTCGTAGGTCAGCCACATCGAGGCCGGCGCCATGAAGGTCTTGTAGTAGAACCCCGGTGGCATAAACTGCCCGCCCAGCTTGCCGAACAGGCCCATCAGGTCGCGCTGTACGTTCGGCCAGCCATTGGTGCTGCTGGCGGCCAAGCCTTCATATAGCGCCTGCTGGGTGGCGCGTACATTGGGCACCTGGGCCGCTTCACTGCTGCCTAGCTGCACGATGGCATTGGGCTCCTCGGCGCCCGCAGCGACAATGCCGCGGGGCCGAGAGTATTTGAAGCTGCGGTTAACGATATCCACACCGTTAGCTAGCAGCGCCGAAGCCAGGGTATCCCCGGGGTGCCCTTGGTAACGCTGGCCGTTAAAGGTAAAGCTCAACGTGCGGGAGCGATCGATACGGCCGCCCGTGTTAAGGCGGTACACTTGTTGCTTGGACTGGCTCATGCCCGCACTCCTTCTTGTTGGCTTACCGCAGCGCCCTCGCGAGCCTGGCTTTGGCTGTCGGCAGTAATCGACGGCTGCTCGCCCATTTTGTAAGTTTCGAGAATCTCGTAGCTCACGGTGTGACGCGTCACGTTGAAAAACTTGCGGCAACCCACCGCATGCACCCACATTTCATGGTGAACGCCACGGGGGTTGTCACGGAAGAACAGGTAATCCCCCCACTCTTCGTCACTACACGCCTCGGGCTCCTTGGGGCGCTCGATATGCGCCTGGCCCTTGGGGTGGAATTCCTCTTCCTCACGGTGTTCGCCGCAGTAGGGGCAGTAGATATAGAACATGCGAATACTCCTCTCGTATGAACCCTAGTGGGCCACGCCGGCAGCGCCGTGTTCGTCGATCAGCGCACCGCTATGGAAGCGGAACATGGAGAACGGCTCAGCGATGGGGTGCATTTCCCCCTTGGCCAGGCTGGCAGCGAATACATGCCCCGACCCTGGTGTGGCTTTGAAGCCGCCGGTACCCCAGCCGCAGTTGAAGTACAGACCCTTCACCGGCGTTTTGGAGATAATCGGACAGGCATCCGGGCAGGTATCGACGATACCGCCCCACTGACGGTTCATGCGTACCCGAGAGAAGATCGGGAACATTTCAACGATCGCCTGGAGCGTGTGCTCCACGGTGGGATAACTGCCGCGTTGACCATAGCCGTTATAGCCGTCGATGCCCGCGCCGATCACCAGGTCGCCCTTGTCGGACTGGCTGATGTAGCCATGCACCTGGTTCGACATCACCACCGTATCGAGAATAGGTTTGATCGGTTCAGAGACTAAGGCTTGCAGCGGATGGGACTCCAACGGCAAGTTAAAGCCGCCCATCTTGGCCAGCACGGAGGAGTTACCGGCAGTCACACAACCGACGGTTTTGGCTTCAATATCGCCACGGTTGGTGTGTACACCGTAGATCTGGCCATCACGAATCTTGAAGCCGGTGACTTCGGTCTGCTGCAGAATATCCACGCCGTGGGCATCGGCACCGCGGGCATAGCCCCAGGCCACGGCATCGTGGCGGGCCACCCCCGCGCGCGGCTGCCAGGAGGCACCCATTACCGGGTAACGCGCGTTTTTGGAGCAGTCCATAATCGGCACCAGCTCCTGCACTCCTTTGGCGTCTAAAACTTCACCGTCAATGCCATTCAGCCGATTGGCATTCACCCGACGCTGGATATCGCGCATGTCCTGCAGGGTATGCCCCAGGTTGAGCACCCCCCGCTGGGAGAACATGACGTTGTAGTTAAGGTCTTGGGAAAGCCCTTCCCACAGTTTCATTGCGTGTTCGTAAAGCGCAGCGGATTCGTCCCATAAGTAGTTGGAACGCACAATGGTGGTATTACGGGCGGTATTACCACCGCCCAGCCAGCCTTTCTCAATCACCGCCACGTTCTTGACGCCGAACTCTTTCGCCAAATAGTAGGCCGTGGCCAAGCCGTGACCGCCACCACCAACGATGATTACATCGTACTGCTTCTTGGGTGTGGGGTTGCGCCACTGGCGCTCCCAGTTCTCGTGGTGGCTCAGCGCGTGCTTGACCAGGCCGAAGCCGGAATAGCGTTGCATAGTGGTCTCCTCAGTTCAGCCGCGCCGGGCCCTGCCGGCAAGCCGATTCAAGCAATGGATTCGACGGCTTCAGCGGCGGACTCAGCGTAGACAGGGTGCTGGGCACACACGTCGGTCACTTTGGCCTGCACCTCGGCTTCAATGGAAGCCGTGTCTTTGCCTGCAGCCAATTCGTCCAAGATGTCGCAGATCCAGCCAGCCAGCTCGCTACACTCCTCAGCATCGAAGCCGCGCGTGGTGACCGCTGGGGTGCCAATACGCAGGCCAGACGTCACAAAGGGGCTTTGTGGGTCGTTGGGCACCGTGTTTTTATTCACCGTAATATGCGCGCGGCCAAGGGCTGCATCCGCATCTTTACCGGTAATGCCCTGGCGGATAAGCGAAACCAAAAAGAGATGGTCGTCGGTACCGCCGGACACCACATCGTAGCCGCGCTCCATAAACACTTTGGCCATGGCCTGGGCGTTATCGATCACCTGCTGCTGGTAGCGCACAAACTCCTGGTTCATGGCTTCCTTAAACGCCACCGCCTTAGCGGCGATCACATGCATCAGCGGGCCGCCCTGCTGGCCTGGAAAAACCGCGCCATTAAGCTTTTTATACAGCGCTTCGTCGCCATCGGCGGAGAGAATCAAGCCGCCGCGGGGGCCGCGCAGCGTTTTATGAGTGGTGGTAGTTACCACATGAGCGTAAGGGAGCGGGCTCGGATAGAGGCCAGCGGCTACCAGGCCAGCGACGTGGGCCATATCGACCATCAACCAAGCGCCTACCTCATCGGCGATGGCGCGAAAACGCCGCCAATCCACCACGCGAGAGTAAGCGGAGAAACCCGCGATGATCATCTTCGGCTGGTGCTCGCGAGCTAAGCGCTCGACTTCTTCGTAATCGATCTCGCCGGTTTCCGGCTTGAGGCCATACTGCACGGCGTTGTAGTGCTTACCCGAGAAATTGGGGGCGGCACCATGGGTTAAGTGACCGCCGTGTGCCAGGCTCATCCCTAATACCGTATCGCCCGGCGATACCAGGGCCATAAACACAGCGGCATTGGCCTGGGCCCCGGAGTGCGGCTGCACATTGGCATAATTGGCACTAAAAAGGTGGCAGGCTCGCTCAATGGCCAAGGCTTCAACCTTGTCAACGAACTCACAACCACCGTAGTAACGGCGACCTGGATAGCCTTCTGCATACTTGTTGGTCAGCTGTGTACCTTGCGCTTCCATAACAAGTTTGCTGGTATAATTTTCGGAGGCGATCAACTCAATATGCGCTTCTTGGCGAACCGTTTCTTCAGCGATTGCTTCAGCAAGCAGACTGTCGTAATTGGCCAAACGGGCATTGGGGGAAAAATTATTCTGAAGCATTACCGCCTCCTCATTAGTCACTTTTTTATTAAGTGCTGGACATACTCTTTAATGCTGATAAACCCAGGTCGCTTTCAACCAAAGTCCCTATCAACGCGTTCTTACCGCGATACTATCGTTGGAGTCCGGGCCCAAGATGCTTGCCGACGTCACCACGCGATGTATTTGCGACATCGGCAAGATTTAGCCAATAACACGGCTGACGCCGCCCAAAAAGCAAAGCGCCCTAGACGGGAAGTAACCGTTTAGGGCGCTTAAAACTAGGCAGCAAGGTGCTTGCCGGGGCTAAAAATCGACGATTAAATCCCCCTTCGGCCGACTGCAGCACGACAGGATATAGCCTTCTTCGACATCCTCATCGGTAATACCGCCGTTATGCTCCATTTCCACTTCTCCCGACTTGAGCTCCACTCGGCAAGTACCGCAAATCCCCATGCCACAAGCTTTGGGGATATGCAGACCCAGCTTGGCCGCCGCCGCATGAACCGTCTCCCCCGGCTGAATACGCACACTTTTCCCTGAAGAGGCAAACTCGATACTAAACAAGTCGCTGGTGTCGACATTTTCAGCATCAACCTCTGCCTGTTCGGCCAGCTCAAGGACATCTTCACGTACCTCAACCGGCGTAGCGCCAAACGACTCCTCATGGTAGTGATCCATGTTGAAGTTGTTGGCACGAAGAATATTTTTGATGGCGTTCATGTAAGGGGTCGGGCCGCAGCAGAATATCTCCCGCTCCATAAAGTCCGGCACAATGAGTTCGAACAGCGGCTGGGTAAGGTAGCCACGGTAGCCGGCCCAGGCCTCGCCGATATCCTCTTTGTTCTCGCAAATAATATGCAGCTTGAACTCGGGAATACGCGAAAACATATGCACCAGTTCACGATGATAAATCACATCGCGAGGGGCACGGGCGCTGTGTATAAATTCAACGTCAACAGCGGCGTTGGTATCAAACAGCCAGCGCGTCATGGACATCAATGGGGTAATGCCCACCCCGCCAGAGAGAAACAACACTTTTTCGGCAGGAAAATCAATGGAATTGAAGTTGCCTACCGGGCCATGCACGACCAGCTCGTCGCCCACTTTTAGGTTCGCATGCAGCCAGTTGGATACCTTGCCCCCTGGCACTTGTTTAACGGTGATTGAAAAGCTGTAAGGGATGGAGGGAGAGCTGGAAATGGTATAGGAGCGCATGATCGGCTGATTATCAATCTCCAGCTCCAGCGTCACGAACTGACCGGGCTTGAAGAAGAACAGCACGGGCTGCTCGGCCATGAAGCAGAACGTGCGCACATCCTGGGTTTCTTGAATCACCTTGACGCAACGCACCTGGTGGCGGCCGTTGGTCCAGGTTTGGGTCGTGACCGGATTGAAAAAATTAGTTGTCATTGTCGCCTCTGCCTGACCAGCCTTCATCACCATGCATCGCCGAACCGTATTTGCGATACGGTCAGCACCTTTGAGCTGCATTTTGGGGACGCGCCTGCCGACCGACTTACCTGACAGCGACTCGCACTTACCTCGTGCCACTCTTTATCGCTTAGAAACCTCTTTTTTCGTCGCCACTACGCCATCTAATGTCGCGGGCAGACAATTGGCAGGCCAGCGCCTGCAACACAATCGGAGCCTGACGTCAGGCCACATTTGAATCAAACGCCAGGTTACGCAACAGAACAACAAGATACGCAATATTGACTATCGGCCGATTCGCAGCCCTTGAGGGGGGAGCGGAGGTTTACGAGGATACTGGTAATGGAAAAAAATGTTTCTAATCGGATGGATGATCCACTCGCTGCAGCTCGTGACTCAACGGTTCAGATGCTGCAAGAAAGAGGACGTACCTTTTCGCTTCCACAGCCGTTTTACAACGATGCCCGCCTGTTCGCGCTTGATATGCAGGAGGTCTTCGAAAAGGAATGGCTGTTTGCCGGCATGACATGCGAGATCCCTACCAAGGGCAACTTCATGACATTGGATATTGGTAATAATCCCATCGTCATCGTGCGCGGCAGTGAAGGCGCTATTCATGCGTTTCACAATGTTTGCCGCCACCGCGGTTCGCGCCTTTGTGTACAGGATAAGGGTAAAGTTGCAAAGCTCGTCTGTCCGTATCACCAGTGGACCTATGAACTTGATGGCCGCTTGTTGTTTGCCGGTAGCGATATGGGCACTAACTTCAATCTCGATCAATTTGGCCTCAAACCGGTCAACGTGCATACAGCCGGAGGCTTCATCTTTATCAACCTGAGCGATGAACCGCCTGCGATTGATGATTTTCTGCAAACGCTTGAGCATTACCTTGAGCCGTACCAAATGGACAACGTCAAGGTTGCCGTCGAGTCCAGTATCGTCGAGCAAGCCAACTGGAAGCTCGTCATCGAAAACAACCGCGAGTGCTATCACTGCAACGGCGCTCATCCTGAGCTGCTGAACTCATTGCAAGAGTTTGATGACACCGAGGATCCGCGTGCAACGCCTGCCTATAAGGAACTGGTGGCATGCAAACAAGCAGATTGGGATGAGGAACAAGTTCCCTATCAGTTGAAGCGCCTTGGCAAACGCAATCGACTGACCCGCACGCCGCTGCTGGATGGCATTGTCTCCATGACAATGGACGGTAAACCCGGCTGTAAGAAACTAATGGGCCGATTAACAAGCCCTGATATGGGCTCACTGCGCATTCTGCATCTGCCCAATTCATGGAATCACTTCATGGGCGATCACGCGGTGGTATTTCGCGTGCTACCGCTTGGCCCGCAGCAAACCGTGGTGACCACTAAGTGGCTGGTTCATAAAGATGCCGTGGAAGGCGTTGACTACGACCCCGAGCAGCTCCGCCGAGTATGGGATGCGACCAACGACCAGGATCGCCAACTCGCCGAAGAGAACCAGCGTGGCATTAACTCCAAGGCTTACCAACCCGGCCCTTACTCCGAGACCTATGAGTTCGGCGTTATCGACTTTATCGACTGGTACGCCGCCCGCATGCTCGAGAACCTAGGATATGATGCGCCGACGTTACACTTAGCCCAAGGTTAAAACTTGAAGGATCAAGGCAGCGACGTTTACCGTCACTAGGACTTAGCCAGAGTAGCTGACAACGTGTACACATAAGAGACACCTGTGTACACTTTGCCACACTACTCCTAGACTATTCTTAGAGACCTGCTCAATGCCATCCACCGATATTCCCGCTGCCAAGGGTTCTCAAGACGTCTGGCTTGATGCGGCGTTTGAGCTACTACTGGAATCAGGCGTCGATAGCGTGCGCATTCTTTCCCTGGCCAAGCGACTAAAGCTTTCTCGAACCAGTTTCTACTGGTTCTTCAAGGATCGCGAGGCACTGCTGGAGGCACTGATCGCACGCTGGCGTGAAAAGAATACCCAAGGACTAGTACATCAAACCGAAGCCTATGCCGAGAATATCGTCGAGGCGATGCTCAATGTCTTCGACTGCTGGCTGGATCCTAAACTGTTCGACTCCCCACTAGAGTTCGCCATGCGCAGTTGGGCGCTACAGTCAGCGTCAGTAGTGAGTGAAATCGATGCAGCTGATGCCACCCGTATCGAAGCACTGGCGCGAATGTTCCAGCGCTACGGCTATGATCCGCTGGCGGCCAACGTTCGTGGCCGCACCATATATCTAACCCAGATCGGCTATATCTCGATGAAGACCCAGGAACCGCTCGAGGTGCGCATGCAGCGCATCCCCGCCTATGTCGAAATCTTCACCGGCCAGCCGCCTGGGTCCAGGGAATTGCAACGCTTCCATGCCCGCCATGGTTATTATTCTCCAACCGGTACTTACTAGCCCACAGCAAGCCTGATCGGCTAACACCACCTACCTCCCAGCCGTGCCAGCGGTTAAACATGTTCGCTTCGAAATGTACATCATTGAACATTTAATTGACAACAATGAACATTAGCGCCTAGATTTATTAAATACACAATAAAATAGAGCGCTACCCATGGTTAACGATCCGCTGCTGCAGCCCTTCCAGCTCAAGCATCTCACCCTGAAAAACAGGCTTATGATGACAGCCCATGAGCCCGCTTACCCTGAGGATGGGATGCCCAAGGCACTCTACCGGGCCTATCACGTCGAGCGCGCCAAGGCAGGCCTTGGTCTGACCATGACTGCCGGATCCGCGGCGGTAGCCAAGGACAGCCCACCCGTGTTCAACAACATTCTCGCCTATAAGGATGAAGTAGTGCCCTGGATGCGTGAGCTGACCGACGCCTGTCACGAGCACGGCACCGCAGTGATGATCCAGCTCACCCACCTGGGCCGGCGCACCCGTTGGGATAAGGGCGACTGGCTGCCAGCGGTGTCGCCTTCGCATCGTCGTGAGGCGTCCCACCGCGCTTTTCCCAAGCAGGTAGAGGATTGGGATATTGAGCGCCTGATCCGTGACTACGCCGATGCCGCCGAGCGTATGCACGCCGCCGGTCTCGATGGCATCGAGCTACAGGCCTATGGTCACCTGATGGATCAGTTCTGGTCGCCGCTGACCAATACCCTTGAGGAACCTTATGGCGGCGATCTCGATAACCGACTACGTTTCACCTTCGACGTGCTGCGCGCTATTCGCCAGCGGGTGGGTGAAGCGTTTATCGTAGGCGTGCGCTACACCGGCGACGAGATGCTGCCGGGCGGGCTGACCTCCGGCGATGGGATGGAGATATCGCGACGCTTGAAGAGTAGCGGCTTGGTCGACTTCCTCAACGTGGTTCGCGGCCACATCGACACCGATGCAGGGCTCACCGACGTGATTCCCATCCAGGGCATGCCCAGCGCCCCGCACCTGGATTTTGCCGGCGAAATACGTCGCGAGATCGACTTCCCCACCTTCCATGGCGCCAAAATCCAGGATGTCGCCACTGCCCGTTATGCCATCGCCTCAGGCAAGGTCGACATGATCGGCATGACCCGTGCCCACATGGCCGACCCGCACATCGTGCGCAAGATCGCCGAAGGGCGGGAGGAAGAGATCCGCCCCTGCGTTGGCGCAAACTACTGCCTTGATCGCATCTATCAAGGCGGTGCCGCCTACTGCATCCATAACGCCGCCACCGGGCGCGAAACCACCATGCCCCACACCATTCCCAAGGCGGCACAGCAACGGCGAGTCGTGATTATCGGCGCAGGGCCAGCAGGGTTGGAAGCCGCTCGTGTTGCCGGTGAGCGTGGCCATTCGGTGGTGGTGTTCGAAGCCGCCAGCGATGCTGGAGGGCAGATACGTCTTACGGCGCAGAGTGAGCGGCGTCGCGAGATGCTGGGCATCATCGATTGGCGCCTGGCGCGCTGTGAGGCACTCGGCGTCGAGATCCGCTACAACGTCTGGGCCGAAGCCGAGGAAGTGTTCGCCGAAAAGCCGGATGTGGTGATCGTGGCCACCGGCGGCTACCCCATGGAAGACCAGCCCGCAGTCGGCAGCGACTTAGTCGTCAATACCTGGGACATACTCTCCGGGCACGTGCCGCCGGGCAAACGGGTATTGCTGTTCGACGATGCAGGCGACCACGCAGCCCTGCAGGCGGCTGAGATCATTGCCGCCGCGGGGGCCGAGCTCGAGATTATGACGCCGGATCGCACCTTCTCCGCAGAGATCATGGCCATGAACCTAGTGCCCTACATGCGTTCCCTGCAGCGTGCCAACGTCACCTTCACGCCGACTTACCGGCTGAAGTCCGTGCAGCGCGACGGCAGTGAACTGCTCGCCGAAATCACCAGCGATTATGCCATTCATGGCCAGCAGGATAGTGGGCATGAGCGGCGTATCGACCAAGTGGTGGTCAACTACGGCATCACACCGCTGGCCGATATCTATTTCGAGCTAAAACCGCACGCCAGCAACCGTGGCGAGGTGAATTACGACGACCTGATCGTGGGCACCCCCCAGAGCGTGACTAGCAACCTGGATGGTCGCTTCCAGCTGTTCCGGATCGGCGATGCCGTCGAGTCCCGGAACACCCACGCGGCCATCTACGACGCGCTCAGGTTGGTCAAAGACCTTTAATACAACCCGCCGATCCACTACCTATATAGTTCCACCATCAGCGGGCAACTTTCCGGCAGATGCGAGGCTGCAGGCCGCATATTTGAACTCCGGAATCTTGCCATAGGGATCCAGCGCTGGATTAGTCAATAGATTCGCTGCTGCTTCCCCGTAACAAAAGGGTACGAAGACCATACCCTCTGGCATGCCCGGATCCGTCCTCACTTTGAGGGTGATGGCTCCTCGCCGGGTGGTGATCGTCAGGTCATCGCCTGGCGCCATCCCCAGCCGGATAAGCTCAGCGGGCGCCAAGCTCGCCACGGCTTCCGGCTCCAGATCATCGAGTACTTTGGCACGGCGGGTCATGGAACCCGTATGCCAGTGCTCTAATTGGCGCCCGGTAGTCAGCACCGTTGGGTAGTCGTTATCTACCGGCTCATCCGGTGGCAGTGGCCGCGTGGGTGCGAATTTCGCCCGGCCGCTGGCGGTGGGGAAGGCATCGCTGAAGACTACGTCTTGCCCCGGCGCGTCCTCTGCTGGGCAGGGATAGGTCACCGACTGCTCGCGCTCCAGACGCTCCCAGGAGATATGGTCGAGTGAGGGCATGCCTTGCTTCATCTCGGCGAAGACGTCCCGCGGATGCTGGTAATCCCAGTCCAGGCCAAAGCGTTTGGCGATTTCCTGGATAATCCACCAGTCCGGCTTGGCCTGGCCCGGTAGCGGCAACGCCGCACGCCCCATCTGCACCTGCCGATTGGTGTTGGTGACGGTGCCGTTTTTCTCAGGCCAGGCGGAGGCAGGCAGGATGACATCGGCAAACTGGGCAGTCTCAGTGACAAACAGATCCTGTACCACCAGATGTTCCAGCTTGGCCAGTGCGGCCCGGGCATGGGCCAGATCCGGGTCGGACATCGCCGGGTTTTCGCCCTGGATATACATGCCGCGAATGGTGCCCGCGGTGATAGCGTCCATAATTTCCACCACGGTGAGACCCGGCGTGGGATCCAGTTTGGTATTCCACAGTTCTTCGAACGCCGCACGAACCTGATCATCATTGACCGGCTGGTAGTCGGGCATGACCATGGGAATCAGCCCGGCATCAGAAGCCCCCTGAACGTTGTTCTGCCCCCGCAAAGGATGCAGGCCGGTGCCAGGGCGACCGGTCTGGCCGCAGGCCAACGCCAGCGAAATCAGGCACCGGGCGTTATCGGTACCGTGGGTGTGCTGGGAAATGCCCATGCCCCAGAAAATCATTGCCCGCTCGGCGTTGGCATAGAGCCTAGCCACCTCGCGAATGGTCTCGGGCTCAACGCCGCACAGGCCGCTCATCGCTTCGGGGGTCATGTCGACGGTATGAATTTTCAGGGCCTCGAAGCCCTCGGTATGCTCGGCGATATAAGCCGTATCATAAAGTTCTTCACTGATGACCACATTCAGCATGGCATTAAAGAGGGCCACGTCGGCGCCCGGTGAAAAGCGCACGCTCAGGTGGGCGTAGGCATCCAGCGACTGACCACGGGGGTCGATTATCACTATCTTGGTACCGCGCTTGGCGGCCTGTTTAAAGAAGGTGGCCGCCACCGGATGGTTTACCGCGGGATTACAGCCGGTAAGAATCACCACGTCGGCCTGGCTGGCCTGCATAAAGGAGGCGGTTACCGAGCCTGAACCAATACACTCCATGAGTGCCGCCACTGAGCTTGCGTGGCACAAGCGGGTACAGTGATCCACATGGTTGGAGCCAAAGCCGGTACGCACCAACTTCTGGAACAGCCACGCCTCTTCGTTGGAACACTTGGCGCTGCCGAACCCCGCCAGGGCATCAGGGCCATGGGCCGCTTTAAGGTTCACAAGCCCGCCGGCGGCAGCCTCCAGGGCTTCATCCCAGCTCGCCTCGCGGAAATGCGTCAGAGGTTTGGCGGGGTCGAAGTCCGGGTCGATTCCCTTTGCGACACCCTCGCGACGAATCAGCGGGGTAACAAGCCGGGATGGATGGCGCGGATAGTCATAGCCGAAGCGCCCTTTAACACATAGCCGGTTCTCGTTAGAGGGGCCGTCGCGCCCCTCCACATAAAGGATCTCATCATCCTTGATATGGTAGGTGAGCTGGCAACCCACCCCGCAGTAGGGGCATACCGAGTCGACCTTACGGTCGGCGACGGCAGAATCGCCGTGGCCCGCCTGATCGACCAGGGTAGCGGGCATCAGGGCGCCGGTGGGGCAGGCCTGAACGCACTCGCCACAGGCCACGCAGGTGCTATCCCCCATAGGGTCGTCGAAATCAAACACGATCTTGGACGCCGCCCCCCGGTGAGCCAGTCCGATCACGTCGTTAACCTGTACTTCGCGACAGGCACGCACACACAGGTTGCACTCGATGCAGGCGTCAAGATTGACGCGCATGGCGGAGTGGCTGCTGTCCTGCGCCAAACTATCCGTCCGGGAAGCCACATGATGCACGGTGGGCATCTCGCGCTCTTCGCGCCTGGGCAGCTTACGGCGCACCGCCGTGGCATCAATGGCCAACTGGTCAGCCATGGCCCAGAAATGGCTTGAGCTGTCGGGGCTCTCTTCCCGCTCAGGCTGGTCGACCAGCAGCATCTCCATGACCATCTTGCGGGCGGTATGCGCCCTTTCGGAGTTGGCGCTTTTGACCACCATGCCAGGGGCTGCCTCACGGAGACAGCTGGCGGCCAGGGTGCGCTCGCCCTCGATTTCCACCATACAGGCGCGGCAGTTGCCGTCGGCGCGGTAACCGCTTGTGTCCTTAAAACAGAGATGGGGAATGGTTTCGCCGGCACGCTTGGCCACCTGCCAGAGGCTTTCACCGGGAGTTGCACTCACCTCAACGCCATCCAGCGTCAGGGTAAAGCTTTTGCCTGGGTTTTGTTCGCTCATGCTCATGTTCATCCCCCTACCCCTTGACGATTACGTTCTGGGCGGCCAGCTCGCCGCGGAAATCCTTGAGCAGCCCCAGCACCGGATTAGGTGCCGCTTGGCCGAGCCCGCAAATAGAGGCATCTATCATCACCTGGGAGAGCTGCGTCATCAGCCCGGCGTCCCACTCGTTGCGCTCAAGCAGGGTGAGCATTTTTTCCGTGCCCACCCGGCAGGGTGTGCACTGGCCACAGGACTCATCGGCAAAGAAGGCCAGCAGATTGGTCGCGACCCCGCGCAGATCGTCCTGATCGGAGAGTACGATTACCGCAGCGGAACCGATAAAACAGCCGTGCTCCTGAAGGGTGTCGAAGTCGAGGGGAATATTGGCCTTGGCAGCGGGCAGAATTCCACCGGAGGCGCCGCCGGGCAGGTAGGCCGCCAAGCGGTGGCTGTCGGCCATGCCGCCGCAATACTCGTCAACCAATTCGTTGAGCGTGATCCCTGCGGGCGCTAAATACACACCAGGACGCTTGACCCGGCCTGAAACCGAGAAGCTGCGCAGCCCCACGCGGCCATGGCGGCCCTGGCTGGAGAAGGCCTCCGCGCCGCGCTGCCAGATCATGGGAATCCAGTAGACGGTCTCGACGTTATTGACCAGCGTCGGCCGATCAAAGAGCCCCTTCTGAGCCACAAACGGCGGGCGGTGGCGGGGTTTGCCCGGTTTGCCTTCCAAAGATTCGATCATCGCCGACTCTTCGCCGCAGATATAGGCGCCCGCGCCGCGGCGCAGCACGATGTAACCCGGCGCCACTAGGCCAGCAGCCTCAAGCTCGCCAATCGCCTCGCGCACCACGCTATGTAACGCTGGGTACTCATCGCGAAGATAGATATACAGCGCCTCGGCGTCTACCGCCCAGGCGCTGACTAAGGCCCCTTCAAGAAACTGGTGGGGCGAGCGCTCCAGGTAGTAGCGATCCTTGAAGGTACCGGGCTCGCCTTCGTCGGCGTTGATAGCGCAGTACCGGGGGCCGGCCTCCTGGCGCACGAAAGTCCATTTTTTGAAGGTAGGGAAACCCGCGCCACCCAAGCCACGCAGATTGGCCTGCTGCATCGCCTCCATGAGCGCTTCTACTGTAACGCTGCCGTCGTGACAGGCCTGGAGCAACGCCATACCGCCCTCGCGGCGATAGTTGTCCAATCGCTGCCAGTCGACGGGATCGGGGTGAAAGTGGCCCTTTTCGATCACCGACGCGATCCGCGCCTGGGTGGCGAACGGCACATGGTGGTGGCCTACTTCGACTACCGGCGCCGTGTCGCAGCGTCCCATGCAGGGCGCCCGCAGCACCCGTACCTGCTCAATATCCACGTTCGCTTCAAGCTGTGCCTTAAGCGCCTCAGCACCGGCCAACTGGCAGGTGAGGGAATCGCAAACGCGAATGGTGACTGCTGGCGGCGGCAGTTGATCGTCGTGGATGACGTCAAAGTGGGCATAGAAAGTGGCCGTTTCGTAAACGGCCGCCATGGGCAGGTTCATGTAAGCAGCCAGGGCACGCAAATCCGCCAGCAGTAGATGGCCCCGGGTGTCCTGAATGTTGTGTAAATGTTCAATGAGTAGGTCGCGGCGGCGCAGCGTGGCGTTCTGGCGTTCGTCACCCAGCAGTTCACGCAACCCCTCAAGAAGACTGGGATCGAGATCACGGCCGCGGGGCTTGCCGCGGAAGCGGCGCTTGGGGGTCACGGTCTGGACGGTCATGGGGTACTCATTATTATCTTGATCGGTTTTATACCGGATGAACAAAAACGGCACCCCTCGGGGCGCCGTCTAGGGTCGCACTAACCTGCCCTCAGGCAGGGATTAGGTCTTGTTGCTCAGTACTTATCAAATAAGTTATTAAGCCACGCTGCCATGGGGGTCAATAACGAATTTCTTAGCAGCGCCGCCATCGAAGTCGGCGTAGCCCTGGGGTGCCTGATCCAGAGTGATCATCTGGACATTCACCGCATCGGCAATATTGACCTTGCCAAACAGAATAGCCTGCATCAGTGGTCGATGGTACTTCATCACCGGGCACTGTCCAGTATGGAAGCTGTGGGACTTGGCCCAGCCAAGACCAAAGCGCATGCTCAGAGCCCCCTGCTTGGCGGCCTCGTCCTCCGCACCCGGGTCTTCGGTCACATAGAGGCCCGGAATACCGATCTGACCACCTGCACGGGTCAACGACATCGCCGAGTTCAGCACGGTCGCGGGCGCTTCTTTGCCGTGGTTGCAGCCACAGGCGTGGGCTTCGAAACCGACGCAGTCGACAAAGGCGTCGACCTCACGCTCACCGAGGATCACCTCGATCTTATCGGCCATGTCGCCGTCCTGGGTCAGGTCGATGGTCTCGCAGCCAAAGCTGCGCGCCTGGGCCAGACGCTCTTCGACCATATCGCCAACGATCACGCAGGCCGCACCCAGCAGCTGAGCGGAAACCGCGGCCGCCAGACCTACGGGGCCAGCACCGGCAATATAAACAGTGCTGCCGGGGCCGACACCGGCAGTTACGCAGCCGTGGAACCCTGTGGGGAAGATATCGGAGAGCAGGGTCAGATCCTTGATCTTCTCCATGGCCTGATCGGCATCCGGGAACTTCAGCAGGTTAAAGTCGGCATAGGGAACCATGACATATTCTGTCTGGCCGCCGACCCAGCCGCCCATATCCACGTAGCCGTAAGCGGCGCCAGGACGGGCTGGATTGACGTTGAGGCAGATACCGGTGCGGCCTTCTTTACAGTTGCGGCAGCGACCACAGGCAATGTTGAACGGCACAGAAACCAGGTCGCCGGGCTGAATAAATTCGACGTCGCGACCGCACTCGACGACCAGGCCGGTGATTTCGTGACCAAGCACCAGGCCCGATGGTGCGGTGGTGCGGCCGCGTACCATATGCTGGTCGCTGCCACAGATGTTGGTAGTAACTACCTTGAGAATCACGCCGTGATCGCACTTGCGATTGCCGATGGCGAGTTCAGGATAGGCAATGGACTCAACGGCGACCTCTCCCGGCCCCTTGTAGACCACTCCGCGGTTGGCTGCATTCATGGCTGGCTCCTGTGGCTTATTGTTCTGTTCATGATGGTTGATTGCGCTATCCCACCCTATCCCCTCCGCGCCTGGAGACTTACCCCAAAAAGGCACTCACGTATCTATTCAAGACATCCTAACCAAGATGGATAGATAGAGGTCGCTTTCACGACACTCCTCCTTTGCAACAGGCTCAACAATTCCTAGGGTTTGCACGAAAAGTCGCTGAGCGAAGGCCAGACTAGGCAAAAATCGGCGAAAAAACGGAGTTTACGGAGTGTAAATGAGTATTTTGAGCCGACTTTTAACAACGTATGGGCGAGCGCAAGCAGTTTTCGTACAAAGCCTAGAGTCGGCGATGTGATGCATACCCGACGTCTAACAAGAGCCACCAAGGAAACCTGATGAATAACAACGACGACCCGGTTCTGTCGCCCGGACAGGACAATACTCAGATCTTGGGGTTGGACTTTCATAACCCCGTCTTTCCGTTTTCTGCTCTAGCCATCCTACTGTTTATTATCTACGCGCTGGTCTATCCAGATGCTGCTAATACTCACTTAGGGCTTGCCAAGAACTGGTCGATTGAACACTTCGACTGGCTGTTTATGATTGCTGGCAATATTTTTGTGGTGTTTTGTCTTGTGCTGATCTGCTTGCCACTCGGGCGGATTAGGCTAGGCGGCAAGGATGCAAAACCGGAATACTCACGCACCTCCTGGTTCGCCATGCTGTTTGCGGCGGGCATGGGGATCGGCCTGATGTTCTGGAGCGTTGCTGAACCAGTAGCCTATTATACCGACTGGTATGGAACCCCCTTGAATACGCCAGCGGGAACGCCGGAGGGCGCCAGCGCCGCCATGGGGGCAACCATGTTCCACTGGGGACTGCACCCCTGGGCCATTTATGGCGTGGTGGCACTCTCACTCGCTTTCTTTGCTTATAACAAAGGCCTGCCACTGACGCTTCGCTCCGCCTTTTACCCGATCCTTGGCGAGCGAACCCGCGGCTGGGCAGGCCATATCATCGATATTCTTGCCGTGCTGGCCACCATCTTTGGCCTGGCCACTTCGCTTGGCTTTGGCGCTACCCAAGCGGCTGGAGGCCTCGCCTATTTGTTCGGCATTCCCAATACCATCGGCACACAGCTGGCGATAATCCTAGTGGTCACGGTGATCGCGCTGTTCTCGGTATGGCGGGGAATCGACGGTGGCGTTAAGTTGTTCTCGAATATCAACATGGTCATTGCGGCGGCGCTGCTTCTGTTTGTGGTTATAGCGGGGCCTACCTTGATGATTCTGACAGGCATTGGCACCACGGCTCTGGACTACGTGGGCCACCTTCTGCCGCTGTCGAACTGGATTGGCCGCGAGGACGATACCTGGTACCACGGCTGGACGATCTTTTACTGGGCGTGGTGGATCTCCTGGTCTCCGTTTGTCGGCATGTTCATTGCCCGCGTATCCCGGGGACGCACGGTGCGTGAATTCCTTATCGCCGTACTGCTGGTACCCACCCTGGTCACCTTGGTATGGATGAGTGCTTTTGGCGGCACGGCACTTTTTCAAGCCTCAAACGGCGTGGGCGAGTTGGCCAACGGCATTGGCGACGTCTCACTCGCCATGTTCCACATGCTGGAGCAACTCCCCCTGACCAGCATTACCTCGACGCTGGCGATCATTCTGGTGCTGGTGTTCTTCATCACCTCTTCAGACTCCGGCTCGCTGGTGATTGATAGCATCACCGCCGGCGGCAAGACAGATGCACCCAAGAGTCAACGAGTGTTCTGGGCGACGCTGGAGGGTATTATTGCGGGTGTGTTGCTGTATGGCGGAGGGAGCACAGCACTCAGCGCCCTGCAGGCGGGCGCAGTCGCTACGGGACTCCCCTTTACGCTGGTGCTGTTACTGATGTGTTTTAGCCTCTATAGGGGGCTCCACAAAGAGTGGCGCGAGCTCAACGCGGTGCCCAGAATCGCGAGCTAATCAACGCTAAACCGCCCGCCTATCCGGCGGGCGGTTTCCTTTTGTGTCAGCCGGGAGTAAGACAATGCAGTCAAGCCCTTACCAGCGCGGTCTGCTCATGGTGGTGCTGGGCGTCATATTTCTCAGCTTCGACGGGTTGCTGATCCGCCTAGCGCGCGCCGACGGCTGGACCATCGTGTTCTGGCGCGGTCTATTGATGTTCTGCGTGCTGGGGCTTTTATGCTGGGCAGGCAAGCGGCTGGCAACACTGAGCAGCAACCCGCTCTCCTCACTGGCCTCGGCGCTGCTGCTGGGCCTGATCTCCAGTCTGTTTGTGCTGGCGGTGATGAACGCCAACGTGGCCAATGTAGTAGTGATTCTAAGTACGGCGCCGCTGTTTGCGGCGCTGTTTTCGCGGATTTTCCTGGGCGAAAACGTCGCGCTGCGTACGCTGGTGGCCATTGCTGTCTGCATGCTGGGCATGGGTTTGGTGTTCATGGGCGAGGGGGCCATGGGGATGCTGGTAGGCAACCTGTATGCCTTGGCGGCCGCGGCAGCTATCGGCGGCAACCTGACCCTGCTGCGCCGCTATCCAGCGATTGATCCTATGACGGTGATTGCCGGTGGTGGGTTGCTCTCGGCGGCGGTTGCCCTGCCCATGGCCTCGCCGCTGGATCTGGATGCCCAGCGCTATGGCGTACTGGCACTAATGGGGCTGGTACAGATGCCCTTGGCCACGGTGCTGATCAACAGCGCCACCCGCTATCTGTCGTCAACGGAAGTGGCGCTGTTTTATCTGGTTGAAACGGCATTGGGCACGCTGTGGGTGTGGTGGTTATTGGGAGAAACCCCTACGACCTCGACGCTGGTCGGCGGTGGCGTGGTTATTTTGGTGTTGGTAGTGCATGCCTGGATAGGCTTGCGTCTGGAAAGACAGCGCCTGCGGCTTTATCCGGGCTTTACCGGTCAATAGAAAAACCCACCTGACAAAGGTGGGCTTGAGTGATGATTAGCGGCGTGATGCGCAGGCTAGTTCAGCGCAGCACATCCTCCTCCTTGAGCAGCTTGTAGATCGCCTCGGCGCCCTGTTCGGGGGACACATCGGTGAGCACCTGCCCGCCTTTGCCCTCCGACTTGGAAGCTGCCGCCTTGAAGCGATCCCTGGCCGAAGCGGCTTTGACAATTTTCAGACGCTTTGGCCGTTTACGTGCAGGGGACAGATGCCACTGGGCCAGCTCGCTGTCGGCTTCGGAGGTAGTGGTCGTGATCGCAAAGGTGGCCCGGCGCGCCGGGCCGAAGGCGCTCTGGCGCGCCACGGGCGCTGCCTCATCCACGCTAATGATGGCGGGCAGGCGCACCTTGAGACGGCGACGCTGGCCCCTTGGCAACGCCTGAAGCAGCGTTACCACGCCATTTTCCACCTTTTCTACCGACGCCAAACTATTAACCAATGGCCAACCGAGATGCTCTGCTAACGCATAGGGCAAAAGCCCAGAGCCTTCACCGCGCTCTGCCCGGGCGCCGGTGATCACGAGCTGAGGCGAGGTAGCGGCTAAATGTTCTACCAGGGGCAGAATGGCATCGCTGCCCTCGGGCTGTTCGAGCAGGGTCATGGACTCGAGCCCCATGCCCAGGTAGCCGCGCAGAGCCGCTTCGCTGCTATCGTCCTGGGAACCCGCGTGGAGCATGCTGATCCGGGTGCCCGGCAGCTCGGCCTCTATGGCCAGCGCAAGCTCCAGGCCCCGTGCGTCCTGTTCAGCACGCCTCGCACGGCCGGTGGTAGGGTGACGGCCGATGGAGACCAGCACCGCCACGTCGATTCCCTGTTGTTGCTTTTGGTGTAGATCAGGCTGCATCGCGCTGACCTCCCCGCTGCTGTTCCACCATGGCCACTAACGCGGCCAGAATTTGCGTGCTGTCGCCAATCACCGCCAGGTCGGCGCGCTTGATGATGTCGCACCCCGGATCGAGATTGATCGCCACTACCTTGTCGCAGCGCTGAATGCCCTGCAGGTGCTGGATAGCGCCTGAAATACCCACCGCCATATAGACTCGGGCGGTTACCCAGGTGCCGGTCGCGCCCACCTGACGATCACGGGCCATAAAGCCGTCGTCCACCGCGACACGCGAGGCCCCTTCGGTAGCGCCGAGAACTTTCGCGGCATGGTGGAAGGCATCCCACTGCTTGACGCCGTTGCCGCCGGATAGGATGAACTCAGCCTCGGCCAGCGCCACGCCGGCGGGATCCACTGCCACCTGCCCCAGATCTTCAATACGCGATAGAGTGGTGGGAATTGACGCTGCTAGGGTCAGGTGCTCGGCCGCATGCCGCGTCTCGTCCACCGGTTCGGCGCACTCGGCCAGCGCCAGGGCAACCCGCGGCAGAGGGCGCTGGATATCCAGGCTTCCAGCGGCGCCACGGGCCGTGCAGCGCCAACCCAAAGAGGCCTCATTATCAGCCTCCACCTGCCACACCCCCGTGGCAGCGCGTTCACCCAGGCGTAAGGCAAGCCGCCGCCCCAGATCGGCTCCGCCCAGGGGTGAGTCCGGAAACAGCCAGAAGCGCGGCGTCATCTCCCGCTCAACGGCGCTTAAAGCCGCCAGACGCGCTTCAGGCGCAAACCCCGCGTAAAACTCATCATCAAGATGCACGACGCGATCGATCCCGGCTTCGCCCAGCGTCTGCTCCTTAAGCTCGCCGCCACCCTCGCCCTTATACTCACCAAATAGGATCGCCACCACAGCGCCGGGCTGTTCGGCGTCGGCATCCGCCACACGCCGGGCCAGGCCCAGCAGATCCTTGTCATGTCCGGAGAGACGCCCGCCGGTCAGGTCGGGCACCACGGCCACCAGGAAGGCGGGCTGATCAATGGTCACCGTGCGGCGGCTATCGCGGGCCGCCGTGGTGGTCGCGGTGGCCTGCCCCCCTTGTTGGAGGCCACTACGATCAATCCGTTTGACGCCATTGGGACCGATAAAGCCGATGGCACGAGGATCCTTGCGCACCACGCCGTTGGGGCCCATCCATTCGCTGACCGCTCCGCCGCCCCTGTTTACACCCAGGGCGGCCAGCACCGCGGCGTTGTCGGGGTGCAGACGATTTCGGGCGATCCACTCACGACGTGGGTCGCGGCGAATAATCTCACTCATACGATCACCTCTTCAGCAGTCGTCGATGCAGTGGTTCGGCGGGATGCGCCGGTCACATCGTCAGCGGAACGCTCAACCAGCGCATCGGCCACCAGTTCGGCGATATCGCGCACTTCGGCGCTGGCATCCACCACGCCTTCCAGCATGGCGGTACATTGAGGGCAGCCCACTGCGACCAGTTCGGCGCCGCTCTCTTTGACGTCATTCATGCGCATGTCGGGAATCCGCTGCTTGCCGGGAATATCGGTAATCGGTGCCCCGCCGCCGCCGCCGCAGCAGCGCGAGCGGTAGCCGGAGCGCTCCATCTCCTTAACCTCGATACCCAGCGCCTTAAGCACGTTGCGCGGAGCCTCGTATTCACCGTTATAGCGCCCCAGGTAACACGGGTCGTGATAGGTGACGCTGCCGCCTTTCCAAGGGGCAAAGGTCAACCGACCGGCGTCGTACAGTTCGGCGATAAAGGTACTATGGTGACGTACCACATAATGACCGCCCAGCTCGCCGTACTCATTGCCCAGCACATGAAAGCTGTGGGGATCGCAGGTAACAATCTGCAGGAAGCGATACTGAGCCAGGGTGGCAATATTGCGCTTCGCCAGGGATTGGAACGTCGCTTCATCGCCCAGACGCCGGGCCACGTCGCCGCTATCACGCTCTTCGGTACCCAACACCGCAAAATCGACTTCAGCGGCGCGCAGCACTTTGACCAGTGCGCGCAAGGTGCGCTGGTTGCGCATATCAAAGGCGCCATCCCCCAGCCACAACAGCACATCGACCTGCTTAAGATCTGCCATGAGCGGTAGGTTAAGATCCGCCGCCCAGTTGAGCCGCGAGCCAGGATCGAAACCGCCGGGATTGTCGGTGGCGATCAAATTGTCGAGCACCTCGGCGCCTTTGTTGGGCGTTTTGCCACGCTCCAGAGTCAGGTAGCGGCGCATATCGACAATCGCATCCACGTGCTCAATCATCATCGGACACTCTTCCACGCAGGCACGGCAGGTCGTACACGACCACAGGGTATCGGCGTCAACCAACGCCTTTCCTTCCAGCGCCACGATGGGCCCATGGGGAGAGCCTGCGTGTTCACCTACCGGCTTGCCCCCAAGCCCTTGTGAAGGGTGCGGGGAGCCGGCATAGGCGGCATCGCTGCCCCCCGCCATACCCACGACCATGTCCTGGATCAGCTTCTTGGGGTTGAGCGGCTGACCGGCGGCAAACGCCGGGCATACTGCCTCGCAGCGACCGCACTGTACGCAGGCATCGAAGCCCAGCAGCTGGTTCCAGGTAAAGTCGGCAGGCTTTTCTACCCCGAGGGGCGCCGCTTCATCCTCAAGGTTTAGCGCCTTGAGGCCCGTTGAGCGACCAGCGCCGCCTTTTTTCGTGGAGAAGCGCTCGGCGCGGCGATGGAAGGCCAGATGTAAGGCACCGGCGAAGGCGTGCTTCATGGGCCCGCCCCAGGTCATGCCAAAAAACATTTCCCCCAGGCCCCAGGCCACGACGCCCGCTAATACCAGCGCCAGCAACCAGCTACTGCCCCCTTCAAGCAAACCTTCGGGCAGCAGACCTACCGTGGGCAGAGTGATCAGGAAGACGCTTATCGAGAACGCCATCAGACTCTTGGGCAGGCGCATCCAGGGGCCTTTGGAGAGCCGAGCTGGGGGGTTAAGCCGCCGCCGCGCCACGAAGAGGCTCCCGACGAACATGGAGGCGCTCGCCAGTAGCAGTAATCCGCCTAGCAATGGGTTGGCGATCCCCAGACCGTGCACCAGGATCATCAGCACGGCGGCGGCCACGAAGCCACCGGCGGTGGCCACGTGGGTGTTGGAGATCATTTTGTCACGCCCCACTACATGGTGCAGATCTACCAAATAGCGGCGCGGCAGGGCCACCAGCCCCTTGAACAGGTTCACCCGCGATGGGCGCCCCTGACGCCACAGGCGTATACGGCGTACAGCGCCGATTACTGCCAGGGCCAGGGCAGTAAAAATCAGTATCGGCAAGAGCGTTTCGAGCATGGTGCTCACCTCATCTTTGGTGCCATTGGCTTCGGCGGCGGGGCTGCTCTGGCGCCCCGCATTATTGTTGGCTTTCGCCTAAGTCAAAAGTCCTTGCAGATTCGCAGGGCGTCGTAAATGGCCGCATGGGTGTTACGCGGTGCCGTGCAGTCGCCTAGCCGGAACAGCAGGAAACCATCTCCTGACTCGCTCAGACAAGGCTGCGGCTGGATTGCATAGAGTGCTTCCAGATCCACCTGCCCTCTGTTGCGGGACTGCTCTTTAAGCGCGTAATAAAGCGCCTCATCAGGGCGTACACCGTTCTCCACCACCACCTGATCCACCACGCGCTCTTCCAAAGCACCGGTGTACTCATTTTCGAGCACCGCTACCAGTCCGTCGCCCTCGCGGTAAACCTTATGCAGCATCAGGTCGGAGGACATGATCACCTCCTTCTCGTAGAGGCTGCGGTAGTAGGTGGGGAAGGTGGTACCGCCCACCGCCGCGCCGGGCTTGATATCGTCGGTGACGATCTCCACCTTGGCGCCCTTATCGGCGATAAAATCCGCCGCCGAGACGCCGGAGAACTCGCAGATGGCGTCATAAATCAACACGTTTTTACCTGGTGCCACTTTGCCAGAGAGAATATCCCAGGTGCTGACTACCAGGCTCTCCTCAGCATTCTCCGAGTAACCCCACTCGGGGTGCTGGCTAAGGAAGGGCTGGCCACCGGTGGCAAGCACCACGATATCCGGGCGCAGATCGAGCAGCGTTTCCTCATCGGCGCGGGTGCCCAGACGCAGGTCGACTTTTAGCCGCGCCAGCTCCAGCTGGAACCAGCGGGTGATACCGGCGATCTGGTCACGCTGGGGTGCCTGGGCGGCAATCGTGATCTGCCCACCCAAGGAGTCAGCGGCCTCAAACAGCGTGACGTCATGGCCACGCTCGGCGGCGACGCGCGCCGCTTCCATGCCACCAGGGCCACCGCCCACCACGACGACTTTGCGTTTGACGCCCTCAGTTTTCTCAATGATGTGGGGCAACCCCATGTATTCACGGGATGTAGCGGCGTTTTGAATACACAGTACGTCAAGGCCCTGGTACTGTCGGTCGATGCAGTAGTTAGCGCCCACGCACTGCTTGATCTGATCGATCTGGCCCATCTTGATCTTGGCAATTAGGTGAGGGTCGGCAATATGTGCCCGGGTCATGCCCACCAGGTCTACGTAGCCCCCTTCGAGGATACGCTGGGCTTGATTGGGATCCTTAATGTTCTGGGCGTGGATCACAGGCACGTTCACCACTTCCTTGATCCCCGCCGCCAGATGTAAGAACGGCTCCGGCGGGTAGGACATATTAGGAATAACGTTAGCCAGGGTGTTGTGAGTGTCGCAGCCAGAACCGATAACACCGAAGAAATCCACCATATCGGTGGCATCGTAGTAGGCGGCGATCTGCTTCATATCGTCGTGAGAAAGACCATCCGGATGGAACTCGTCGCCGCAAATGCGCATGCCGACGCAGAAGTCGTTACCCACTTCAGCACGTACGGCTTTAAGCACTTCCATACCGAAGCGCATACGGTTCTCGAAGCTACCGCCCCACTCGTCCTCACGCTTGTTGACCCGTGGGCTCCAGAACTGATCGATCAAATGCTGGTGCACGGCAGAGAGCTCAACACCGTCGAGGCCCCCTTCCTTTGCCCGGCGCGCGGCCTGGGCAAAGTCGCCGACAATACGCCAGATCTCTTCTTCCTCAATGGTCTTACAGGTCGAGCGGTGCACCGGCTCGCGGATACCGGAGGGGGATACCAGGGTCGACCAGTCGAAACCGTCCCAGCGGGAGCGGCGCCCCATATGGGTAATCTGGATCATGATCTTGCCGCCATGCTTATGCACAGCATCGGCCAAATTCTGAAAGTGCGGAATAATGCGATCAGTGGACAGGTTTACCGAGCTCCACCAGCCCTGAGGGCTATCGATGGACACCACCGATGAGCCACCGCAAATACATAGACCACAACCACCTTTGGCCTTCTCCTCGTAGTACCTCACGTAGCGCTCAGTGGTCATGCCGCCGTCGGTGGCATGCACCTCAGCATGAGCGGTACTGACCACACGGTTGCGGATGGTCAGCTTACCGATCTCGATCGGCTCGAAAATTGCGTCGAATGCCATGTTTGTCTCTCCTCGTACCCCAGTTAGCGGGCAGCGTCGGTCAGCGGCTGGACGGCGAAGATGCCTACATCACAGCCAGGCTCGGCTGCACTCTGCGTCTGCTCGGCAACGGTACGCAGTGAACTTCCGCAGGCAGCGAGGATTTGATCCATGGCCCCGGCGAACCAACCGGTGAACATGTACTCTTCCTTGTTCCCGGTTTTGCCAAGCTGGTAAACAAAAGCGCTGTGCTCAAGTCGTACTTGGGCAGTGCCCGAGTCGAGATCGATCTGCTCAGTAAGGAAAAGCCCCCAGCCGCGCTGGGAGAGACGATTCATGTAGTGCTCGAAGACGGCCACACCTTCGATGCCGTGACATTCGGCCTCTTTTTCACACCAGTGCCAAGCACTCTTGTAGCCGGCGTGATAGAGAATCTCGGCATACTTCTCGGCACCCAGCGCCTCTTCGACGGCCACATGGTTGTTGATAAAAAAGTGCCGTGGTACATAGAGCATAGGCAGCGCATCGGTCGTCCAGACGCCTGTTTCGCTATCCACTTCGATGGGCAGTGCGGGGGCCAGTTTGGTCACGGTTGTATTCCTCAAATCTTGCTGATTGTTATGAAGTAGCTAAGCAGCCGTTCTGCAAGGGAAGCGGCGCCGGGGATAGGCCGTAGAGGGGGTCTTTTGCCATGGATGGCAAAAGTAGCGTCCAGGGAGGGATTCACAGCGCCCCCTCGTAGGCCTATCGCCGGTAAAGCCGCGTGTCAGGGCACTACTGCGGCTTTACCTCTGGCGCCCGTCCCTTGCTATGGCGGTATCCTCAGGCGCCCCACACATCCTTAAGCACACGCACCCAGTTCTCGCCCATGATCTTGCGCACCTGGGTCTCACTTAAGCCGCGCTTGAGGAGTGCCTCGGTGAGATTGGGGAACTCCCCAATGGTGCGAATTCCTTTGGGATTGATGATCTTGCCAAAGTCAGTGAGGCGACGGGCGTAGCCCTTGTCATGGGTCAACCACTCGAAAAACTCTTGACCATGCCCTTGGGTGAAATCGGTACCGATGCCGATAGCGTCCTCACCGACGATATTCATGACGTACTCGATCGCCTCGCAGTAGTCTTCGATGGTTGAGTCGATGCCCTTTTTGAGGAACGGCGCAAACATGGTGACACCCACAAAACCGCCGTGGTCGGCAATGAATTTCAACTCTTGATCAGATTTGTTGCGCGGATGCTCTTTGAGGCCGGAGGGCAGGCAGTGTGAGTAGCAGACTGGCTTTTTGGACTCAAGAATGACCTCTTCGGAGGTCTTGGCACCGACGTGAGAGAGGTCGCACATGATGCCAACCCGGTTCATCTCGGCAACGATTTCGCGGCCAAAGCCAGACAGGCCGCCGTCACGCTCGTAGCAGCCGGTCCCCACCAGATTCTGGGTGTTGTAGCACATCTGTACGATACCCACGCCCAGCTGCTTGAAGATCTCAACGTAGCCAATTTGGTCTTCAAAGGCATGGGCATTCTGGAAGCCGAAGATGATGCCTGTCTTGCCCTCTTCTTTCGCGCGAGTGATGTCAGCGGTGGTGCGAACAGGGCGCACCAGGTCACTACACTCCGCCATCAACTGGTTAGACTTGACGATATTATCGACCGTGGCCTGAAAACCTTCCCACACGGAGACTGTGCAGTTGGCAGCGGTAAGACCGCCGCGACGCATGTCCTCAAGCAGCTCACGATTCCATTTGGCGATGATCAGACCATCAATGACGATGGCGTCATTGTGCAGTTCAGAGGGGGTCATAGCTAAGCTCCAACATTGGTTAATGTAGCGAGCATAGCGCTGACGTTGGGTTTAGCTGCTCTTGGAAACGACGGCGGAAATTCCAAAAGCGTCATCGTGTCGTGAACACGACAACTACCCGTGTATCCGCTGACCTTTGCAAAGAAGGGGGAGTACTTTAATGATAGCGGCTACTAAAAAACCTGCTGCCCGGAGGTAAGCAGCAGGTTTGGAATAGTGGTGACGAAGTACCTATCAGCTCAGTAGCGGCACGCTGGCAAAGGTAGGCTCACCCTGGGCATGGGCAAGCGCCTGCTGGGCACTCGAAAGAGGTTCGCTTTTATAAGGCTCGCCCCCCCATCGCTGAATTAACGATGTCGACTTAGTTTGGTTATTTCCTTGGCGGTCGTGCACACCCAAGCGCTCATTTCTCGGCGGCACACCAAAATATTCACGATAACACTTGGAAAAATGGGGCGTGGACACAAAACCGCAAACAGAAGCAATCTCGATAATCGACAGAGGCGTTTGCTTGAGCAATTGCCGAGCGCGCACTAAACGCAGCTTGAGGTAATAGCGAGACGGTGAACAAAGCAAATAGCGCTGGAACAACCGCTCCAACTGGCGCCGTGAAACATTCACATAGCTTGCCAGTTCATCGAGCTCGATGGGCTCTTCAAGGTTGGATTCCATCAACGCCACAATTTCTAACAACTTAGGCTGAGTGGTGCCCAGCACGTGCTTAAGAGGTACCCGCTGCTGATCCTGCTCGTTACGCACGCGTTCATAGATAAACATCTCGGAAATGCCTGCCGAAAGCTCGCGCCCATGGTCGTGAGCAATCAGGTTGAGCATCATATCGAGCGGCGCTGTGCCGCCTGAAGCGGTGAATCGATCACGATCAATAGAGAAAAGGTGCGGGGTCAGAATAACGTTGGGGAACGCTTCCTGCATGGAGGCCAGACACTCCCAGTGCACACTGGTTTCATAGTGATCCAGCAATCCGGCCTGCCCTAGCGCCCAACTGCCCGTACATACCGAGCCTAATCGTTTTAACTGGCGTGACTGCGACTGAAGCCAGCGTATGTGGTCACGGGTAACACTGTGCTGCGGACCTACCCCGCCACAAACGACCACCCACTCAAGCGAGAGCGGGGTCTGCATAGAGGCATCAGGAGTCACCTGCAGCCCATCGCTGGCGCGTACGGGCAGACCGTCTTGGGTCAGGGTAAACCAGCGATACAACTCACGACCGGCCAGTTGATTGGCCATCCGTAAAGGTTCTATCGCCGACGCCAGGGAAATCAGTGTGAAATTATCTAATAGTAGAAAACCAAGGGTTTGCGGTTCGCCCGCACGATTGGTATTTGCTGCCGGGTCTTTTGCTAGATTTGATGTCATGGTTTTACCCTCCGTCACCTTTTAATCATCTTTTTTTTTCTTATTAGTATGTAGGCGTCGCTGGCGTCTTTTAGTTTCCCTTTACTAGCGTGAATACTCACTAGTTCAGGGGTGGCATTGCTCTTTGGTCGTATATTGGCACGAATAGGGCGGATAGCGACAAAACGATTGCGCGAACTTGGCTCTCCGTCGCAAATGCAACACTGGAGGTCGTTTCCGAAACCTTTGTAAGGTCACGGAGGATAATGCAATGCAGCCTCTCGCCAAGCGCCTAAGCTGGCTAGTAGCTTACTCAGCTAAGGGGCCTCGGCATCTTCAGCAACAGGTTTGATGGGGTCACCGTTTTCATCCAGCAGTTGATGATCGTAAGCGGCCTGAAGGCCAGTATCTTCAACCTCTGTCGGTTGCGGCTCTTCTTCTGTCAAATAGTCGATGTGGCCCGGATAAAGCGGTGATAGCACCGCGACCAGGATGCCGACCACCGAAAAGATCGAAAACGCATCCGCATACCCAAGCCTGTCGACCAGCACACCAATCACCGGCGAGCCCACCGCCTGCCCAAGCGCGCAGGCCATAAAGGGTAATACCGGCCCCATCGATAACCGCCCAGGCAGCAGTCGGATGCCGGTCATCAGGTACAGCCCCGTTAAGCTCATGTAAGCGAGACCGAAAACCATCGCGGAAAATATCGCCAGCGCTAATTGGCTAGGGCTAGCGGCCAGCAACGCCAAGCTTGAAGACAGCATCATCAACATCAACGCCTGGGTGATGGGTGGATTATTACGGTCGGCCAAATCACTTATCACGGCACCGCCGAGCCCGGCGATACCTACCGCGAACCATAGCCAACCGGTGTGCCCTGGAGAGAGCGCGCCAAGGGTAACCGCCAGATCGGGAGCAAAAAGCCAGTACGGCGCAGATACAAAGCCCATTGCGAAGGCAAAAATCGTAAGCCGAATGAGGCGCGACCATTGCGACCTAGTGATGGGCGGTGGTGGTGCAGCATTAGCTGGAATGACCCGTGACACTGAAGGGATGAAGTACCATGCCGCCACGACCCCCATAGCGGTAAGAGCAGCAAATATCGTGTAGGTCAGTCGCCATGCATCCGACAAGAACACAACGGTCGGTACCGCCACGATAATACCGATGCTAGTACCGGCATTCATAATCGAGCTGACGCGCCCATGCATTGCACGGCTCACCAGCGCCTGCATCGCAGCGGTCAGCGCGGGCATCATTAAACCAGTGCAGACCCCGCAGATAAACACACCAATACCAAGCGATAGCGCGTCTGACGACTGGCTGATCAATGCTAAACCGCCAACACCGAAAGACCCTGAGAGAATGGCTAAGTTGCGCGCACCGAGCCGATCAGCGGCAAGCGGCGCGACCAGTGTGGAAAGCACAAAGCTAATAAACGGCAGCGCCCCGATAATGCCGACCAAGTAAGACGTCAGCGAAAGCTCGGCACTGATAGAAGGTACAAACAGACCAAAGGCAAAACGTGCAAGCCCGTAACTGATCGCCACCAGCGCGGCTCCAAATAGGGCAAACCCCATGTTCGACAACGCTTTCATGCGGAGTCCTCCACTGCCATTGGCTGCATGTATACAAGGTCGCTATGAGCATTGTCTTCGCAACTTCCGCGATGAGCAATGCAGATTTTGAACAGGTAGCGGGTAATCTCCAGTGATCATCAGAACGATAAGTGGAGTTAAGCAGGCAGCCTTTGTTGAATGTCCGCTTTCAGGCTTACGGAAGCCTCCACCAAGGACTACCAGCCATATCTTCCCTCACTCACATAGGCGAGAGAATGACCACTGAACATAATTGCCACGCGGCGTTCCAGGGCTTACAACTATACGGCAAGATAAAGTTAATAATTCAACAACAGGAAGATTAACGCTATGTCGATTGAGCTTTGGCTATCGTTTGTGTTGGCTTCATTTTTGTTCATCGCGTCCCCTGGCCCCGCCGTTGCTCTACTGATAGTGACCGGTATCAATCAAGGCCGCAAAGCTGCTCTGGCGATGTTGCCTGGCTTTTTCTTGGGTGACCTGGTGGCAATGTCACTTTCGTTTGCCGGCGTAGGCGCGCTGCTGATGGCATCGGCGGAGCTATTCGCCATGGTTAAATGGCTAGGGGTTCTCTATCTGCTTTATCTAGGCATCAAGATGTGGCGTGAATCCGGCCAATTGAATGACCTGGAAGCCTCTGGGGTGAACGTTCAGCAAAGCACCGCAAAAGCATTCTGGGTGACGCTGCTAAACCCCAAAAGCATTCTATTCTTCATGGCATTCATGCCGCAGTTTATTAACCAAACCCAACCTCTGGCGCCCCAGTTGGCGATTCTGTTTGCTACGTTTCTTGTGATCGGTGTCATCTCAGATCTCGGCTACACACTGCTGTCGACCACTAGCAGACAGCTGATGACCGCCAAGTTTCGCCGCCTGCTACACCGCTGCGGTGCCGGTAGTTTGATTGGCGCGGGGGTATTGATGACCTTAATGCGCCGTCCGACTTTCTAACTAATCTAATCGGAGGTTATTTATGCCACACCCGATAGCAAAGAAGGACTTTCCTGTTTCCAACGTCAGGCACTTTCTTGAACCTGGCCCCATTGTGCTGGTGTCATCACAATGGCAACAACACACCAACATCATGACCATGGGGTGGCACATGGTCATGGCGTTCTCCCCCTCACTCCTAGGCTGCGTTATTGATGCCGGGAATCACTCCCATGCGCTGGTGTGCAACAGCGGTGAATGCGTGATCAATATTCCTTCGGCATCACTTGTCGATAAGGTCGTGGGTATCGGTAACTGTTCAGGAAGCGAGATCGACAAGTTCAAAGCGTTTGAGCTAACCCCAGGCAAGTCAGAAAAGGTCGGGGCGCCACGGATAGAGGAATGCTATGCGTCTTTCGAGTGCCGCTTGCACGATGACGCCATGATTGAACGCTACAACCTGTTTATTTTTGAGGTCGTTAAAGCCCACGCAGCGCCTTCGGCAGATGAGGAAGAATCGCTGCACTACCGGGGTATGGGAGAGTTCATGCTGTCGGGTCGATCCATCGACCGTACGGAACTGTTTAAGCCATCAATGCTTATTTAAGAACTGCCATCGAGGCTTTCGCCACTCCCTCTCTATTAATTTAGCCAGCTAGGTCGACTTACTAACTTGCTGCCATAGCATCCAGCTGCGTACCAGTAGACAGACCAAGGATATTGATGATCGTGATGCGCCGCCCGGCAGGATAGTATCAAATTGGTGTTAGCCCTACGACAACGCCTTCTCTCTGTTATCGCAGGGCGGAGAGGGTTACAGGGTAAGGCCGAGCAACAGATACATGGCCAGGGAAAGCAAGGCGACGGCTAGCGCAAAGGGAATTTGCGTTTTGATATGGTCGATATGATCAGAGGCGGCCCCGGTCGAGGCGAGCACAGAGGTATCCGATAAGGGTGAGCAGTGATCCCCAAAGACACCGCCCCCCGCCACAGCGGCCACTGTGGCATACACCAGCGGTGTAACCATATCGCCGCTAAAGTTAAAGGCGAGCGGCACGGCGAGTGGCATCATGATAGCGAAAGTGCCCCATGAAGTGCCGGTGGAAAAAGCGATAACGGCGGCAATAAGGAACGTCATGGCCGGAAGCAAAGCAGGTGTTAGCCAGCCAGCGGTGGCTTCGACGATATAGTTGGCCGTGCCCATGTCTTTGGAAAGTTGATTCAACGAGTAGGCTAACGCCAGAATGATAATGGCTGGCATTACTCCCTTCATCCCTGCCATCGAGGTTTTCATAATGTCGTTGAAGGGAATGCCCTGAAGGCGCATAACGATACCGAGAAACACGGAAGCCGCCAGAAATGCCTCCATGGTCTTGGCCGAGTCCATCACGATAAAGGTGCCCACCGCAACGCCGATCACTACCAGCACCGGGGCGAAAAAATTCCAAAACAGGCTGGTACGTGCTCCTTCATAAGGCGGAATTTCCGTCAGTTCCTCACCCACCAGCGGTTCTGCCCCATCGCGTAGCACTTTGCCCTCTTCCTGAGCCCGACGCTCAGCTTCACGCATCGGCCCGAAGAGCGGAATGACGCCCACGATCACCAGCCCGACCACCAACACCGATAGCCATGCATAGAGATTGAAAGGTATGGCATGCAGAAATACCCCCATCGCCTGGGCAGCATTTTCGATGGGGCCCATGCCGATCAACAAACCGGAGATAAACACTGCCCAGCCAGTGATAGGCACCATTACACTCACCGGGGCCGAGGTGGAGTCAGCGATATACGCCAGCTTTTCCCGCGAGACCCGGTAACGATCCGTCAGTCCACGCATAGTACTGCCGACAAACAGAGGGCTGAAGTAGTCGCTGAAAAAAACGAACATGCCCATCACCCAGGCAACCAGTTGAACCCGCACCCGCGATAAGGCACGGCGTTCCACCCAGGCGGTAAAGTTCTGAATCGCCCCAGTGCGTTGAAAAAACGCGATCACCGTGCCAATGAATAGCTCCAACAGCAGTATCCAGGAGAAGCTGGTGGTGCCCAGGGTTTCCTTGAGCAGCGTCGGAAACCCCATCAATCCATTGCCCAGGGTAATCACCCCAACGAAACAAGCAACAGCCAGCGAGAAAACCGTATTACGGGTGACAAATGCCAGCACGATGGCCAATGCCGCCGGCATGACGGACAGCAGCCCTATATGATCTTGAGGATCCATTGTCATCTCTCTTTTTTTATAGTGGTGGGTGGAGTCAGGTTTCGTTTTTTGCCTTACGGCGCTCCATTTCACTGGTCAGGTAAAAACCCAACCGACGTACGGGATCGGGCGGCATCCAGCTCGCTTTGCCGAATAAAGATGCAATATCCTCAACCGGTTGGCCGAGCGCGTAGCGAGCTAAAGCATCCCCCAGGAAGGTACCCTTGACGATACCGCCGCCATTGCACCCCGCTGATACATATAACCCGGGCTGGATCTCGCCCCAGAGCGGAGCACCGTTATGAGTCAGCCCGGTGGTACCTCCCCAAACCTTGTCGAAGCGCACTGGGGTAAGTTCGGGGTAGCGGGCCTCAAGGCTCACTTTCAGTTCGGCCTCGATACGGGCGTTATCGGCTTCGCGCTCATAGCTGTAACGCGAGCGGATCATCAAACGTCCGTCAGCGGTGGTGCGCAACGTACAGCCTAAGCGGTGTGCGGGTAGCAGTCCCCAGGTCGTCTCGGCGATGCGTTGGCGCTCGGGCTGCGGTAAAGGCTCGGTAATAGCGGCATAGGTATAAATAGCGGTTAGCCGCGAAGGGTCTGCACCCAAAGCCCTAGAAAAAGCGTTATTGGCCAGAATCACCTGTTCAGCCGTTACTTCGCCTTCGGGTGTAGTCACACGCCACTTCTTGCCATCAGACACTATTTGAGTCGCGGGCGAGTGCTCATGCAGCTCGATGCCGGCTTCCAATGAATCTGCCAAACCAACAATCAATGCTGCAGGTTGGACGAGATAGCAGTCCGGTGAATAAATACCCTGTGTGTAGTAGCGCGTGCCGATTCGCTCCGCGAGTTGGCTGCCGTTCAAGGTCTGGTAAGACAGACCGGCAGCCTTAAGAAACGCTTCATACTGGCTCAAGGCACGTTGGCCTATCGTGCTACGGGCAGCGCGATAGGTGCCGCTACGCTCGAGTTGGCAGTCAATGCCTAGGCGTTCGACGCGCTCGCGCAGTAACGCCATGGTTTGTCGGCTTAATGCGTTCAGCTTCTCCATGCGCTCAAGCTCTTCGGGGCGAGCATCGTTGGCCAGAGCAATTTCCAGCATAAAGCCCGAGTTACGCCCTGGGCTCCCTTCACCTATCTGGTCAGCTTCGAGGATTTTGATGCGGTCTTCAGGGCGCGCTTGCTGCCAGGCCGAGGCTGCCGCAAAACCGGTATAACCAGCCCCGATGATGACGACATCTGCCTCAGATTGACCACTTAAGGCGGGGCGCGGCTGGCGCTCGGTTAGCCATGCGTTCCAGCCGCAAGGGCGTTGATGGCTTGGGTGCGTAGTGTGTGGCATAGAGAGTTAATCCAGATACAGCAGGCCATGGGCCTGATTGACCATGGCAGCCACTTCTTCCTGCATGCCTTGGAGTACTTCCAGCTTATGGCTCTTCGTCATACGCGATTTGAGCATCGAACAACTCATGGCACCCAGGGGGTGGCCGCTATGATCGAGGATAGGAATGGCCAGGCCGCTGTATTCCGGAAGCAAAGAGCCTTCTACGCCACGGGCGTAACCATGTTTCAGTTGGTGGGAAATTTCGGCTTCGATGTCGGCGATGGCAATCGAGTATTCGTCTATCAGACGCTCAGCGTTATGGTTGAGTATTTCGCTTCGCTCATCAGCCCCCAGGTAGGCAAGTAAGGCAATCGACGCTTGGCCAACGCCTAGCGGCAAACGTCCACCCGTCGCCCTAACGAAGCTGCCCACGGGATAAGCGCCGTTCTGCACTTCCAGGCAAACGGCATTGACGCCATCGCGAGCGAACAGATAGAAGCTGTCTCCCCAGCGCTGCGCGAGTGTCAGCAACCTTGGTCGGGCCAAATCACGCAACCCGGCACCATTTCCCGCTTGGGCGCCAAGCACCAGCAGCTCATAACCCAGCAGGTAACGCCCACGAATGGGAGAAGATCGTAAAAATCCCTGCTGCTTGAGACCTTTTAACAACCGATAGAGCGTAGGACGGCTGAAACTCAATTCATTCAGATAATCGTCTACACTTGCACCCCGGTGGCCGCCACGTGCAGTAACCTGCAATATCTGCATGGCATGAACGAGAGTGGTAGGGCCTGATGAGGTGATGCTTTCATTTACCGGCATTATGTTTATCGTTATTTGTCTATGTGAGCTAAAACATAACAAGACAAATTCACGAGTTCATCTCACTAAATGAGACAAAGCCGCTTTAGCGCATACGAGGTAGAGGTTGGCATAGGTCAACATATGACGACATTCAAAATCAAAAAACTCATACAAAAGCTACCGATAATTGTACAAAAATGATCTTCTATAGCCTTGCGCCCAATGGATGAAGGGCGACAACCGGCTGAGTGTTAGACTGGTGTTAGCTAACCCGGCTTCTTCTAATATGTTCCTGAAAAGGCGAATTGATGACCACCGTTGCCGTATTTGTTGACATTCAAAACGTCTATTACACCGTGCGCGAAGCATATGGCAAAAACTTTGATTACAACAAATTCTGGGCACGAGTAACCGCTAACAGAGAGGTTATTAAAGCTGTTTGCTATGCCATCGATCGAGGTGACCAAAAGCAGCGAGAGTTTCAAAACATACTCAGAGCGATTGGTTTTGAGGTGAAATTAAAGCCTTTTATTCAGCGGTCAGACGGTTCCGCAAAAGGCGATTGGGATGTAGGCATCGCGCTTGACGCCATGGAGTACGCAGAACAGGCAGATGTGATCGTGCTGGTATCCGGCGATGGTGATTTTGATCTACTAGTCCAAAAAATCCGTGCTAAGCATGGCAAAAAAGTCGAAGTTTATGGCGTTCCCCAACTGACGGCAGCATCGCTAATAAATGCGGCCAGTGAGTTTATAGCGATAGATAAAGCGCTTCTATTAAATTAATTATAGTTCGAAAAGAGTCTACGCTGCTGTTGATAGCTATTTCGATAGAAGGCTGCCGCGAAGAAATGGGGATTGACCAGGTTTCCGGCCGGTAGCACATCTATCTAGACGCTATACAAAAATATCAACCAATTCAAAACGTTTATCCATCGTTTATTAGATTGTGGAAAATAAGCGAGGCGAACCTTTCAAACGCATACTTTAGTCTAAACCCCCCATCATATTTACCCATACCGAACCGGCATAGGCTATGCACAGAAGCATGCTGCCAGTTAAATATTCTAACGCTCTGGCCAGCCAATACTCTGTTGAATAACTATGATGATATGTTCCGATGCCCTACGTTCACGATACGCTGACACGCCTTAATAAAAGCAGCCCTGCACAGTCAGAATTTTATCAAGCCACTGAAGAAGTGCTCGAATGCCTGCGCCCGCTACTTGAGCAAAGTGATTACTATCATCACCACAGCATTATTGAGCGAATAGTCGAGCCCGAACGACAAATCATGTTCCGGATAAGCTGGGTAGATGATGCTGGGAAAGTGCGGGTCAACAAAGGCTATCGCGTTCAGTTCAACTCTGCCCTTGGCCCTTACAAGGGTGGCTTACGATTCCATCCCAGCGTTACCTCGGGCACCATCAAATTTCTCGGCTTTGAGCAAATTTTCAAAAATGCGTTAACCGGTTTGCCAATCGGCGGCGGTAAAGGCGGCGCCGATTTTGACTCCAAAGGAAAATCAGATAACGAGATCATGCGCTTTTGTCAGGCGTTTATGAGCGAGCTCTACCGCCATATTGGTCCTCACTGCGATGTACCTGCAGGCGATATCGGTGTCGGTACGCGTGAAATTGGCTATCTCTTTGGTCAGTACAAACGACTCACTGGCCACTATGAGGGCGTGCTAACAGGTAAGGGGCTGAATTGGGGAGGCTCGCTAGGCCGTAAAGAGGCCACCGGCTACGGTGCAGTGTACTTTGCACAAAACATGCTGGCTGCCCGGGGAGAAGAGCTGCGCGACAAGACCTGCCTCGTTTCCGGCGCTGGCAATGTAGCCATCTATACCATTGAGAAGTTATACGAACTGGGGGCTAGACCAGTCACCTGCAGCGATTCACGTGGCACCATTCACGATGAAAACGGTATTGATTTAGGCTTACTCAAACAGCTCAAAGAAGTGCAGCGCACCTCTTTAGAAGCCTACTTACACGAGCACCCTGACGCGCACTACATTTCTGCACGTGACTACCCCCAGGGCGGGCATGCCATATGGCGTATTCAAGCCGATGTTGCGTTCCCCTGCGCGACGCAGAATGAGCTGACCGAAAGCGATGCGGAAATCCTACTCGCTAATGGCATAACGTGTATTAGTGAAGGGGCCAACATGCCTTCTACCAAAGAGGCCGTCGACCTGTTTCTAGACGCTAAAATTGCCTATGGGCCTGGCAAAGCGGCCAATGCAGGTGGCGTTGCTACCAGTCAGTTAGAAATGGCACAAAATAGCAGCATGGAGCAGTGGCCACTGGAGAAAGTCGACCAAAAATTAAAACAGATTATGGCCAATATTCACCGCCAGTGCGCCGACACTGCCGAGGAGTTTGGTGATAAAACCAATTTGGTACTAGGCGCCAATATTGCAGGTTTCAGAAAGGTGGCTGATGCCATGATTGAACAAGGGGTCACCTGATCGTCTTTATTTTATAAATCGCTTATACTATAAAAAGCACGCAGTCCTTCCTTTATTGGGGAAGGGCTGTTTTTTATTGGTTTAAACTTATTGCTTTCTAAGGAGAGTAATCATGGGACAACGTCCTGCTATTATTATTAACCGTCTTGATGCCGAACGCCTCCAGCGCTTGATCGACAATGCATCCGAGAAAGACATGGCCGTGGCTCAGCTACTTGAGGAAGAGCTAGCACGAGGTGAAGTCTGTGATCCGGAGGATATTCCAGATGACGTGGTCAGCATGAATAGCCAGGTTCGCTTCACCGACCTCACCCGCGGGCTTAAGATGATTCGCACCTTGGTCTATCCGCACTCCCTGGAAAGCGTTGCGGATGGCATTTCGGTCATGGCACCTATTGGTGCTGCATTGATCGGCCTTAAAGTGGGCGACATCATCGAATGGCCGTTACCCAACAATACCGAAGCACGGCTCCGCATCGATGCTATTTATTGGCAGCCCGAACGCGAAAAGCAATTCCACCGATAAGTCGCGATAAAGAGTGAGCTGGCTCCGCTAGCTCATGATTAAGTCAGCTATTTTCTTCGCCCACTTAATCCACATAAAGAGGGTCTATTCAGGGCGCCCTCAGCTTTCACATACCCCCTTCGGAAGACTATAACTAAGCGGCTCTTTATCGCATTAAACACACCGTCCCTGCTATTAGTCATAGCCATGGTACTTTTCACAATTCTTCCAGTGATAATGTACACATTGGACGGTTACCTTAAAACCTGAATTGGCAAAGCAATACAGCGCTCATAGGCGCTCTTACGCCAGGAAGCGGGCGCAGCGACTTCCTATCAAGAGAGGGTCGACTCAGGCCAAACGACAAAAAAACGTGATACGATAATCTTTTTTATTCGTCATATTTTCTGTCGTTTTTAGCGACAACCTCACCGCAAAGGGAATCAACTTTCACCATGTCGTCAGCTAAAGACTGCGTCGCTACGCTTATTGATGACTTCCAAAAGCGTCGGCCAATTCGCGCCGGCTCATTGATTATTACCGTCTATGGCGACTCTATCGTTCCTCGGGGCGGTACCGTGTGGTTAGGCAGTCTATCGAAACTGGTGGAGCCCATCGGTATCAATGAGCGGCTGGTGCGTACATCGGTTTACCGGCTGACCAATGAAACCTGGCTACGGGGTGAAAAGGTCGGTCGTCGCAGCTACTATCGGTTGAGTGGCCCTGGTCGGCGTCGTTTCGAACAAGCCTTCAAGCGTGTCTATCACGGCGCCCAGCCAGCCTGGCCGGGACAGTGGACATTGGTATTGCTGACACAGCTTCCCCCAGACCGGCGCCAGCAGATTCGTGATGAGCTCGAATGGCTAGGCTTTGGTAGTTTTGCTCAGGGCGTGCTGGCGCATCCAACGCTGTCATGTGCAGAGACCATGGCGGCCTTGCAAGAACTAGATGCAGCAGACGATACGATTGTAATGCAAACGCAGGCAATGGAGCCCATGACCAGTAAGCCGCTGCGTCTCCAAGTCAGAGAGAGCTGGAACCTCGACGAATTAGCCGAGCTCTACCAACGCTTTCTCGTTAAGTTTCGCCCACTCTGGAACGCGCTCAACGCAGAGAACCATTTGGGGCAGGAAGAGTGCTTCATTGCCCGCACTTTGCTTATTCATGAGTATCGCAAGGTTCAATTACGCGACCCCCTCCTGCCTGAGGAACTACTCCCCACGGCGTGGGAAGGACGCTACGCCCATCAGCTCTGCCGCAACCTTTATCGTTTGCTCTACGAACGTGCAGAACGCTGGTTGGATCAACATCTGGAAACCGCCGAGGGCCCACTACCCGCCCCTGGCCCCAGCTTCTACCAGCGCTTCGGCGGGCTGGATTGAACGCCTAACGAGACTGCTTAATCAGTCGTCACATCGAGCATAACGCACCTTATGGCTGTGGCGACTGATCCAGCGTCTGCTGTTTAGGCTGAGTATCACCAGCCAGCAAGGTTGGGCGGTCAGCATCGAGTTCTGCCAGCGGTTCACAGGGCTCCAGGCTGTCCCGACAACGGCCCACTAAGCGCTGATACTCCTGGGTACCCTGCTGTTTCCAGTCGAACTCTTCATCACTCAGCGCGCGCTTAACCTTTGCGGGTGCCCCCATCACAAGTGACTGGGGCTCACACTCGAAGCCCGCCTTAACGAACGCTGCCGCCGCAACGATAGAGCGTTCAGCAATGTTGGCGCCATCCATCACTACGGCGTTCATGCCAACCATGGCATTACGCCCAATCACGCAGCCATGCAGTACCGCGCCGTGGCCGATATGACCATCCTTCTCAACCTTGGTGACACAGCCAGGGAAGCCGTGCATCACACAGGTATCCTGAAGATTAGACCCCTCTTCCAGCACCAGCCGCCCGAAATCACCACGCATCACCGCGCCGGGGCCTACATAACAGTTGGGGCCCACGATTACGTCGCCAATTAACACCGCAGTAGGATGGACATAGGCGGTCGGGTGTACCACCGGCGTCACCCCTTCAAGTCGATAGTAAGGCATAACACTCTCCGTTAGCTTGATTGGCCGTGTGGGGTGCTGCCCCCATCGCCCGCTCTTCGAACTGTTCGGCCCCTGCCCCATCAGTTGTGTAGCCACCTAGGGTTATCGCGCCTTTGCTGCGCTGATTGCGTCATGGGGCGCTCCTGCGCTCAATCTATCTTGATACGCAATATCAACTAAGATTATATTTTAAGTAACAAAACATCAAACACTTTACCTGTCGCCGTCTACTGAAGAATGGGCACACCGCTATCTAAAAACTCGACGCACCCTGCTGTAAGTCAGTTTTTTAGACGACCTTGGTTTTTTTATACCATCGTCTAACAATTATCTTATATTCGCAAAAAATTCACACAAGTTATTGTTAATAAATAACAAACTACCAACAACACCAACAAGCGACACATTATAATCACCCATATAATATTGATGTGTATCAAAATAAATCTATACTCGGCAGAGATTCATCCTGTGGATCACAGGCCGAACGGTCACTGGCGGGCACCGCCGACCGCGAAAAGGGCATGCGCCTTCCAATAAAAACGACCTGCCACTTTTCAAGGGCACTGACACAAGGACATTACCCATGAGCCAAGCGCCCCTGCTTTACAGCGTGGAAGACGGCGTCGCCTGTATCACGCTGAACCGCCCCGAAAACTTGAACAGCTTCAATAACGAAATGCATGCCGAGATGCGCAAGGTGCTAAAAGCCGTGCGCCAAGACTCAAGCGTTCGCGCTTTGTTACTGACGGGCAACGGCCGAGGCTTCTGCGCTGGTCAGGATCTTTCCGACCGTAGCGTCGCGCCCGGCGCAGAAGCCCCCGACCTCGGCGAGTCGCTTGAGAAACGTTACAACCCCATGCTGCGCGCCCTTAAAGACATGCCGTTCCCGACCATTTGTGCGGTGAACGGCGTGGCCGCAGGTGCCGGTGCCAACATCGCCCTGGCCTGCGACATCGTATTGGCCGCGCGCTCGGCAAGCTTTATTCAGGCCTTCTGTAAGATCGGTTTGATTCCAGACTCTGGCGGCACCTGGACATTGCCTAACTTAGTGGGCATGGCTCGCGCCAAGGGCCTGGCGATGCTGGGCGATAAGCTCCCCGCCGAGACCGCCGAACAGTGGGGCATGATCTGGCGCTGCGTCGACGATGAGGCGCTCCAAGAAGAGGCCATGAGCATGGCGCGCCATTTGGCCACTCAACCCACCCGCGGTCTGGCACTGATTAAGCGCGCCCTACATGCCAGCAGCGATAACAGTTTCAACGAACAGCTCGACCTGGAACGCGACCTTCAGCGCCTTGCTGGGCGCAGCGAAGATTACCGCGAAGGCGTTAGCGCTTTTATGGAAAAACGTCGCCCCACCTTCAAGGGAGAGTGATATGCCAGCCATTCTCTCTACCGCCACTATTAGCATCATCAGCACAGGCGCAATTAATGCCTTGACCGATAGCCGTTTGGTTATCGAGGCTATCGTCGAGAACCTTGGGGCCAAGCGTCAGGTGTTTGCTCGGCTCGAAGCCCTATACGAGGAAAGCTTCCATGCATGATTCCCAACTGACCCCGCAGCAACTGGCGGAAGCCTGCGCCGAGGCAATGTTTTCCCGCGACCATGCCAGCCAAGGGCTGGGGATGCGCATTACTCGCGTGGCTCCCGGCTTCGCCGAACTGACCATGACCGTGCGTCAGGACATGGTGCAGGGGCACGGCAACTGCCATGGCGGATTTCTGTTTGCCCTGGCTGACTCAGCCTTCGCGTTTGCCTGCAACAGCTACGACGAAGCCACAGTAGCTTCCGGTTGCAGTATCGACTATCTCGGCCCCGGCCAGCTGGGCGACGAGATCACCGCCACCGCCGAGGAGCGCAGCCGCCGCGGGCGTACCGGCATTTACGACATTACATTGCGCAATCAGCACGGCGATACCGTTGCCTTGTTCCGCGGGCGTTCCTACAAAATTCGCGGCAGCGTACGCCGCCTGGAAGACACCGCTGCTGGAGATAACCAATGAAAGAGGCGCTGATCATTGAGCGCTTATAAGCCCATTACTAAAGCCACTCCATAGACCATGGCGCACTTAGAAACTAGTCCAATAACAACTAGCTTGATCGGAGACCCCTGATGAATCAGCCCGCAACGCGTATCGATACTGCAACGCTCGATCCCCTGGAAACCGCCAGCGTCGACGAGCTGCGCGCCACTCAGGTCAAGCGCCTGAAGTGGAGCCTGAAGCACGCTTACGACAATGTGCCGTTCTACCGCCAGTCCTTCGACAAGGCTGGAGTGCATCCCGACGATATCCAGACGCTGGAGGATCTCGCCAAACTGCCTTTCACCACCAAGGCAGATTTGCGCGACAACTACCCGTTCGGCATGTTGGCCACACCGATGAGCGAGATCGTTCGCATCCATGCCTCCAGCGGCACCACCGGGCAACCGACGGTGGTAGGCTACACCCAGAACGATATTGATGTGTGGTCCGATGTGATGGCGCGCTCGATCCGCGCCGCCGGCGGCAGCCGCAACGATAAGGTGCATGTGGCGTATGGCTATGGTCTATTCACCGGTGGGCTGGGCGCGCATTACGGTGCCGAACGCCTGGGCTGCGCGGTGATCCCCATGTCGGGCGGCCAGACCGAGAAACAGGTTCAATTGATCCGTGATTTCGAGCCGGACATCATCATGGTCACCCCCTCGTATATGCTCAACATCGCGGACGAGATGGATCGCCAGGGCATCGACCCGCGCACGCTGCCCCTTCGCACCGGCATTTTCGGTGCCGAACCCTGGACCGATAGCATGCGCACTGCCTTAGAGCAGCGCCTGGGTATTGACGCCCTCGATATTTATGGCCTCTCTGAAGTGATGGGCCCCGGCGTGGGCATGGAGTGCCTGGAGACCAAAGATGGCCCGACCATCTGGGAAGATCATTTCTACCCCGAGATCATCGACCCAGTCAGTGGTGACGCCCTGCCAGATGGCGAATACGGCGAGTTGGTGTTCACCACCTTGACCAAAGAAGGCCTACCGGTGATTCGCTACCGCACCCGTGACCTGACCCGCCTGCTGCCGGGCACCGCGCGCCCTATGCGACGCATCGACAAGATCACTGGCCGCAGCGACGACATGCTGATCATTCGCGGGGTGAATGTGTTCCCCACCCAGATCGAAGAACAACTACTCAAGATCGCGTCGCTTTCTCCCCACTACGAGATCGAAGTCAGCCGCCAAGGCAATATGGACATGGTGCTTGTTCGTGTAGAGGCGAATCATCATGACATCGCCCGCGACCCTGTGGCTTGTGAAGAAGCCGCGAAACAGCTCCAGCATTCCATCAAGACGCACATTGGTATCAGCACCCAGGTCGAGGTGTGCCCGGTAGAGAGTGTTATGCGTTCGATGGGTAAGGCCAAGCGGGTCAAAGACGTGCGTTAACTCTTTTCAGACAGAGCCTAGAGCAATGATATCAGCCCCCGAATACTTATTATTCATGGCTTTTAAGCTTTAGGCTTGTGAAGCTGAAAGTGAACGAGCGGCTACCACTGTTAGCTCTACCTTAGCATCGATAAAAAGCTCACAACCTATAGTAGTGCGAACCGGCAGAGGCGCAGAAAAATAGTTCTTATAAGTACTGTTGAAAAGCTCAAAATCACTTTTATCAGTGAGATAGGCAGTGACTGATACAATCTCACTTAACCCCAGACCACTCTGGGCCAGTGTTGAAGAAATGCGCTTCATTACTAGATCAGTTTGCGCAACAATTCCCTCCGGAATTCTTCCTTCTTCATCTAAAGGAACTTCTCCGGAAAGCATGACCAGATCATTGACTTCGCGAAACTTAGAAAATGGCATGTTCATAGCGTATCTCCTGATACTTATTGAAAATCAATTAACCGAAGCCGAGGAAGCCTTCAGAGAAGCTCAGTGGCTGGGCATTGCAAAGCGATTTAGTATCGACCTGAGGACGTGAGAGCTCTGGAACAGTATTGAACAAGGCTTCTAGTTCCTGAGCAAAAGCAAGCGTAGCCAGGTCTTCGCCACGGCGGCCAATGATCTGCAAACCAAAAGGAAGACCATTTAGATCCCGTCCGGCAGGTAACGTAATAGATGGGTGGCCAACCAACGTCGACGCATAAGCCATTGAAAGCCAATGGTAATAGCTTTCCATCGGTTTTCCGTCTATCTCACTGGGGTAAAGCTCATGCCAGTTTCGTGGACTAATAGTCGTAGTCGGCGCAATAATAAAATCATGCCGTTCGAAAAATGTTTGCCAGCGCCGGTATATTTGGGTCTGCAAATTCATGGCCTCCACGACATCTAACGCAGAGAATGAAGCCCCCTCTTTAACATTGGCCTTGATATTCGGGCCCACCTTACTTGGATGGTTTCTAACCAACTCACGATGATGGCCGGAAAACAACAATCCTCTTAAAACTGAAAAAGCCCTATCTGCACCATGGCAATCCGGGTGGGTGTGCTCTAAGGAAGCAAATACATGACCGAACCGATGTAATTTATCAAGGAAGGTTTCAGCAATAAGCGACTCTGTTATCGCAAAACCAAAATCATGGGTAACCGCAACTCTAGCACTACTCAGATCAGAAGAGGGTAAATGCGTGTAAGAGTCAGGGTTATGGTGGCTTTTTTCCTCAACTACCGATACCCATGGATCTCTTCGGTCAGGTCTAATCATGGCTGATAGCATGAGTGCGGTGTCAGCTACAGTCCGTGCCATTGGCCCGCTGGTAGATAAAGGAAGCAGTGCTAATGAACGCTGCGATCCAGGAACTACGCCAGGCGAGGGACGAAAGCCAACAACACCATTGAATGCCGCTGGGCTTCGCAGGCTACCGCCGGTATCCGAACCAGTCGCCAAAGGTGCCATGCCGCAGGCAACAGCCACGGCCGAGCCTCCCGATGAACCACCTGCAGAACGAGATAAATCAAAGGGATTCGCAGTGACGCCATACACCGCATTTCGAGTATTTCCTCCAGCACTCCACTCAGGGTTATTTGTCTTACCCATAATGACGACACCTGCTTGGCGTAGCTGGGTGATCATCGGGTCATCTGACGTAGCTATATTATCGGCATATAACTCACTACCATAAGTTGTAGGAAAACCAACTACATCGACCATATCCTTTACACACAATGGCAGACCGTGCAGTACACCAAGAGGCTTACCTTGGTCGATTTCCCTTTGAGCATCGCGAGCTTGAGTAAGCATTAAGTCGTGATTATAGCTAACTAAAGCATTTACTGCCGGGTTCACAGCTTCCGCTCGGGCGATACAGCTCTCAGCAAGTTCGACAGCAGAGAGCTGTTTTGAAGAAAGCAGGCGACGAGCCTGAGTAGCACTCAAATCACAAGGTATCATTCAAACATCTTCCTTTATGTAATTTATTAAAAGACATACCCACTAAAACCAGGTTTTTATTAAAAACAATAGCCACCATCATTAACAATGACAAAAATCTTTACGATACATAAAACAATCACCAATAGAACGTCACTTTTATCTTTTTCAGCATGACTGACATCAAAATACTATCTCAACGATCATTTAAAACATGGGTAAGAAAGTTAAAAAAACCACATTTCCACTTAACAATTAATAGAAAATCATTAATGATAGAAAGTAGATCCTTCCTTGCTGATTTTCGATTCACAAGCACGAGCAAGCAGATGCACCAAAATAATAGCTGCACAAATTGGCACAGATAACACCACCCATGACATCGGAAATCCCAACGTATCTGCACTAATCTGTGACTGACGTGCGATAAAACCACGTGACGGATCCATTCCAGACCCCAAGATACTGAAATAGATAATAGGAACAAAAAAGATGAGCACTGCCACACCGCGCAACAGTGCCGAAAAAAGCCTCAATGAAAAGCTCTTAAAGTGCATGGCCCCCTGAAAAAGCGCAGGGTCATCTTTCGACTTAAAAGAAAGCGTAGCGCCGAGCAGCCCGCCCCACACCATCATGTAACGAGCCATTTCTTCTGTCCATGATGGCGGTGCGTTAAAAGCGTATCGAGCCACCACTTGGATTGCTACGAATAGCAGCATCAACACTAAGCACAATACTGATACTCGGCGAGCAAGCCAATCTAGACAATCACTGAGGATAACTATTGAACGGCACATATTGTATACACCTTACGCTCAGCATAATCACTAGAAAAGCCCCCCTGCATCCAGGTTAATATAACTGGATAGGGCAACTAACAGCTGGATTTAGCGCGTCTTTTCGGCAAGATCAGTCCACGTCTCGACTTGTGCGGGTGTCAGCTCCGTCTGATCGTAAACCGAGCGAGATAACTCACGAAATCTATCACGCGATTCTGCCGACAATTTTGTTACTTCCACACCATTTTCCCTAAGCTCGTTTAAAACCTTGGGTGTAATATCTTGAAGCCATGCCCGGTTGGCCTGATTAGCAATACCAACGGATTCATCGACAATACTTCTTTCCTGCTCACTCAGACCCTGGTACCAGTCGTCAGAAACCAGAACCGCACGTAAAGCGTTCATAACATTAGTATCAGTGTAATAGCTTATGATGTCCGTTTGTCCAAACATAATTGGGACAAGTGAAGTATTAATATAGCCATCGACAATACCTGTCTGCATTGCTGCCGCCACCTCTCCCCAGGCAACAATTGTTCCGCTTCCGCCCCAAGCTCTATAGAGCGCGTTTTGTACATCGTCGATGGCACGCATCCGCAGGTCGGCCATGTCTTCAGGCTGAGTGACAGCCTTGCGTGTTGTGATAATACCGGAGGGAGGGCCAAGCGGTGCGAGCGTCAATAAACGAACCCCAGCATGCTTAATATTTTCATTGATGCGTGACAGAACATCACCTTCAGTGAGAGCTCGATCCATGTGGCTCACTCCATCAAAAAGATAAGGCAAACGTACGCCGAAAATAAACGGATCGATGCGTGCGACTGAATTTACGTCCGACAAAGATACTTCTAGCAGGCCCATTGAAAGTTGGTCGAGTTTTTCTGCCTCTCCCCCCATAGCATCTCGAGGTATTTCTCGAGCATTTAAGCCGCGCTCTTTGAGAGCTTCAGTAAAATTATGTGCCCAAACATAGGAGCCTGACCTTTCTAAGTCCGTTGGACTATCCAGAGCAACCTTGATTTCGCTACCAAGAACCGACATAGGAAATGCAATTAGGGCTGACGCCATTGCGAGAATCTTTAGCAATTTCATACAGTGTCTCCATTATGCTTGTTATCGATAGAAGTTGTGATTTTTTTAATCTAGAGCACGTTGAACCCGAATATCCGTGGAAGCAAGAGACTAATATTCGGAAAAAAGGCAATTATCAACAATATTACTAACTGTATTCCAATAAAGGGTAGTGTTGCTTTAGCAAGGTTCCAGTAATTTATTTTCGCAATCCCCGAAACCACAATTAAACATTTCCCAAAAGGAGGTGTTATCAATCCAATACAAAGGTTGAAGCAAACCATAATACCTAGATGTACCGGATTGAAACCTTGTAACAGCGCTGTAGGCACAAGCAATGGTACGAGTAATGTGAGTGCCACAGGTGTGTCCATGAACATACCGGCAACAAGAAGCACAAAAATAAGTAACAAAAGGTAATTATTTCCGGCAAGCCCCATTGAGGCTATCCAGCCTGCCAATAATTGAGGCCAACCCAGCAGTCCTGCAAGATAACTAAGTACTGCGATAGAGCAAATGATAATAAAGATAGAGCCTGTTAAACGTGCTGTCGCCTCCACGGCTGAATAGAGCACTTTCCAAGACATCCCTCCCATCGACCAACCTACTAATATAGCCGCAATAACAGCAAGTGCTGCGCCTTCAGTTGGAGTTGTAAGCCCAAAGACGATACTGCCAAGGATAATGATGGGTATAGATAAAGCAGGCCACGCTCTTTTAAAGCTAGCGAACAGTGGAGGAATATCAATAGTGCTACCACCGGGATGATCGTCTCGATGTGCTATCCAGGCATTAAATGCGAAGAGCAAACAGGCCAGTAGCAAACCAGGCAAAATGCCAGCCACAAAAAGCGCTGCTACGGAGGTGCCTGTTAGCCCTCCGTAAATGATCATAATGATGCTAGGCGGAATAATCGGCCCAATCATTGATGAAGCGGCGGTTAGTGCTCCTGCATAATATGGTGGATAACCACGTTCGCGCATAGCTGGAATCAAAGAGTTGGATACAGCTGCTGAATCGGCCACCGCGGAACCTGATATACCAGAAAAGAATAGGCTCGTCATAATATTGACATGCCCCAGACCACCTTTGAAACGACCAAGCAGAGCCATAGCAAAATCGATCAGAGACCCCATCACACCAGCACGATTCATCAGCTCTCCGGTGAGTATGAACAAGGGCATAGCCATAAAAGCAAAGACATCTAACTGAGCAAAGATACGTTGAGGAAGTATCGCTATGTATTGCGGATAGCCAGTCGTCAAAAATGCGATGACCGCAGTGGCACCTACTAGATAAGCGAATGCTGTACCCGAAAACAGGAATACACAAAAAGCTACGATAGCATAGGCCATACAAGGCTCCGAAGGCGTTGCTACTAACAGAACTTATACTTGTCTTTATTTGAGAATACTCAGTGATGTGAAGGCAGACAAATGACAAATTACTCTCTTCGTATAACCAAACAGTAATACGAAGAGAGCGCTTCACTTTATTCTGACTCAATGGGAAGTAAAACGAGACTGGTGGCTTGCCTGCTCCAGGCATTCTTGAAATAGCTTGCTAGTTGCATTAGAGGAATTGCTTCTCCAATAGCAGTAGGCTTCCGAAAGAATTTCATCAAATTGCAACGGCAGGATACTTAGATCTCCCTTTCCCGCATGATGTCTGGCCAACCACTCAGGCATGAGGCTGATGAACGGAGCGATCCGCATCAGCTCAAAGTTGAGCAGTAGTGATGTAGATTCGATATAACTGGAAGGGAATGCTAAACCGGCTTTGGCAAGGCATGTGTCAACGGCCTGCCTCGCTAATGACCCTTCTGCGGGGCTAATCCATGGCCAAGCTACAACGTCTTTCCATTCGATTGTTGCTCGCACCGCAAGCGGGTGCTGAGAGCCGGCTACCACCAGGATAGGTTCCTTTAATATCGAGGTTTTACTGATACCCTCGCGAAAGAAAGGCTCCCATGCCCGAGCTATCAAGATATCTAGATTGCCATTTTCCAGCAGAGGTAATAGCTGATTAAAGTGGCCTTCAGTGATAGAAACGACTGCAGAAGGAGCAATTACCTTGAGCCGCTTAATGGCCTCTGGCAACAGTGTCGGTGCAAGTGAGGCGACCACACCCACTACAACGTGGCCTCCTAACCCCCGGTGGACAGCATCGACATCAAATTCAGCCCTTTCAATTAATTGTACGATTTCAGTCGCATGGGCTGCCAACCTTTCGCCGATAGGGGTGAAAACAACGCGGTTACCTTGCCTTTGAATGATTGGGCTGTTCAGGGAACGCTCAATCTCACCGATTTGCTTAGAAATCGCCGGTTGAGTCACGTTCATTGCTTTCGCCACATGACTGACCTGCCCCAACTGGGCAAGCATGGCAATGATCCGGAGGTGTCTGAGCTTCAAATCATGTTTAAAGAATTTCTTAATATCTTGTTGTGTTTCGAGCATACAGCTACCTTGTTTTTCTCATTGCAATGACCCGCATCGGCGAAGAGCATTTCACAACAGGTTAGCAGCGCTGACTCACTTTCTGTTTTACCAACAGAAGTGACACAGCATGCAACATCCTGGCAACCACTATAGACCTGACGATACCAGGCTCCCACCGCCGTGAATTGATCACGAGTCTACGCCGTCCCCCACGTTAAAGGGCTGGAAATTCAAAGCAGCCAGGCAAGTATTCCACTGAAATTTAGCGCCACAAGTAACGGCAGCGCCAGCCCTTGTTAGAGCCTTACTTTCGATCCGACTGTTCAGGCCGCACCTAGCGTCCACAAAAGAGGTTCTGCATATTAGCGTAAATAATTTTTCCCTCTGCAGGCATTTTTGAATCACTTTTTTTAGCTATTTTTTTCCTTTTAAGGCCAAGCCCTATCTACATCTATTATCACAAAGTATTAAAGTGATACATAAAAATACCTATTGATAAAATATTTCGTATCACTATACTTTAGGAAAAATAAGCCACACTCCCTGATATATCGACGCCGCGGAGGTCTCTATGTACGCGCAGCTCGTTGAAACCGGTTCTAACAAACTCAAAACGCTCGATGAGATGAGCCCTGAGGAACGCCAGTTCCAGGAGCGCATCAATGATGAAATTAAAATAGAACCCAAGAACTGGATGCCGGACGCCTACCGCAAGACCTTGATCCGCCAGATCTCGCAACACGCCCACTCAGAAATCGTCGGTATGCTGCCGGAAGGTAACTGGCTGACACGGGCGCCAACCCTCAAGCGCAAGCTGCAGCTAATGGCCAAAATTCAGGATGAGGCAGGGCACGGCCTGTACCTCTATAGCTCTATGGAAACCCTGGGTGCCGACCGCGACGAAGAGATCGACAAACTCCACGATGGCCGCGCCAAGTACTCCAGCATCTTCAACTACCCAACACTCAATTGGGCTGATATGGGCACCATAGGTTGGCTGGTCGATGGCGCTGCCATCGTCAATCAGGTACCGCTACAGCGCACCTCTTACGGGCCCTATGCACGCGCCATGATTCGCGTGTGTAAGGAAGAGAGCTTCCACCAGCGCCAGGGGTATCAGATTCTGCTGACCATGATGCAAGAGGGCACCGACGACCAGAAAGCCATGGTGCAGGACTCTATTAACCGCTTCTGGTGGCCAGCACTGATGATGTTCGGCCCGTCCGACGAAAACTCTCCTAACAGTGCCCAGTCGATGGCCTGGAAGATCAAGCGCCACAGCAACGATGAGCTGCGCCAGCGCTTCCTCGACCAAACCGTACCGCAGCTAGAGCTGCTGGGCTGCACCGCTCCTGATCCGGATCTCAAATATAACCAAGAGACCGGCCACTACGAGTTCGGTGAAATCGATTGGCAAGAGTTCTTCGATGTGGTCAAGGGCAACGGCCCCTGCAACCGCGAGCGCATCGAAGCACGCCGCAGCGCCATCGATAACGGCGCCTGGGTACGTGAAGCCGCCGTGGCCCACGCAGCCAAGCGTCAGCACCGAGCAGCCTGAACCGGCCTCGCCTGCTTGGGCACCAATGAAAAGCAATAACTCAATTTTTAGAACCCTATTTTTAAAACGCTATCTTTTAAAACAACATGGAGTCTTGCGAGACGAGACTCCTCTGACCACTGAGGCTTTTCTCATGGCTGACTGGCCCCTCTTTGAAGTTTTTATACGCAGCAAACACGGCCTTAACCACAAGCACGTCGGCAGTGTGCATGCAGCCGACCGCCGCATGGCAATCGAAAACGCCCGTGAGCTGTACACCCGTCGCAATGAAGGGGTGAGCATCTGGGTGGTTCCGGCCAGCGAAATCACCGCCTCGTCTCCCGATGAGAAAGAGCCGCTGTTCGACCCGTCTAACGATAAGGTCTATCGCCACGCATCCTTCTACAAACTTCCGAAAGAAGTCGGCCACATGTAAGGGAGGCTGTGATGCAAAACATGGCTCAAAAGAAACAACCCCCGTTGATCGATTACCTGCTGCGCCTTGGCGACAACGCCTTGGTACTCGGCCAGCGCCACGCACAACTGTGTGGCAAGGCACCAGCGCTGGAAGAGGAGCTGGCCTTAATGAACGTGGGTCTCGACCTCTTCGGTCAGGCACGCAACTGGCTGGGCTATGTGTCTGAACTGCTGGCTGCTGAACTGATGGCATCTGAACTAGTGGCTGACAAGATCGATGCCGACCACCTGGCCTTTCGCCGCGACGCTCAGGACTTCCGTAACCTGTTGCTCGTCGAACAGCCCAACGGTGACTTCGCCGACATCATGGGGCGCCAGTTCCTGTTCGATGCCTGGCACGTACACCTGCTTGATGGGCTGACTCACGCCAGCGACCCACGCATTGCTGAAGTGGCCGCCAAGTCGCTTAAGGAAGCAACGTACCACCTACGTCGCTCCTCTGAATGGGTGATTCGCCTGGGCGATGGCACGGAAGAGAGCCACACCCGCATGCAGCGAGCGCTCGACAACCTCTGGCAGTTCACCGGTGAGCTACTGCAGGGCGACGAGATTGATCAGGCCATGTTAGAAGCTGGCATCGCGCCTGACCTGGAAACCGTTGCCACTCGCTGGAAAGCCACCGTGGAAGAGGTGCTTGAAGAAGCCACGCTGGAGCGGCCTTCTTACGACGCCTGGATGTATACCGGCGGCAAAGTCGGACATCACACCGAGCACCTGGGCTTTCTGTTGGCGGAAATGCAATATCTGCCGAGGGCATATCCCGATGCGACCGTCTGGTAACCATCCGTCTGCGTCTAGCGATGACAGGCTTACCGATGACTGGCCTTCCAGCGACTTGATCGGCAGCGACCGCAGCGGGCTGCCGCCCGCCGGTGACGAAGGCGATGTCAACGCCGTGCTGGCTGTACTACAGGAAGTGCCCGACCCAGAAGTGCCTGTGGTCAGTGTGGTTGAGCTGGGCATTGTGCGCGATATCACTTGGCTTGATGGACGGCTGGTGGTCAATGTAACCCCAACATACTCCGGCTGCCCGGCCACAGAAGTTATCGAACAGCATATCCATGAAGCGTTGGTGGCCGCTGGCTACGCAGACCCGCTGATCCAGCGCCGCCTATCACCCGCCTGGACTACCGACTGGTTGACGGACGCCGGTCGCGAAAACCTGCGTGCTTACGGCATCGCGCCACCTGTAGGAAGTGCTAGCAAGCGCAGCCTGACCGGCCAGTCTGACCCGGTAGTGCCCTGCCCTTTATGTGGCAGCAACGCGACCGAACGCGTCAGCGAATTCGGCTCTACGGCTTGCAAGGCGCTCTACCGCTGTCGCGATTGCCTGGAGCCTTTCGATTATTTCAAGTGTCTGTAAAACGACGAGACCATTTCCCATGAGCCGATTTCACGCCCTGACCGTCAAGGATGTTCGCAAGGAAACCCATGATGCCGTTTCCATTGCTTTCGACGTTCCCGATGACCTGCTGGACGCCTTTCGCTTTACCCAAGGGCAGTACCTGACTCTACGTCGCGACATCGAAGGTGAGGATGTCCGTCGTTCCTACTCGATTTGCACCGGTGTCCACGAACATGAGCTGAGAGTCGCCGTCAAGCTGGTGCCGAGCGGCAGTTTCTCCACCTTTGCCAACCAGCACTTGCAGCCCGGCGACAGCCTGGAAGTGATGCCGCCCCAGGGCAAGTTCTTCGTGCCTCTCGACCCCAGCCGTGAAGGACACTATTTGGCGGTGACCGCTGGCAGTGGCGTCACACCGATCATGTCGATTGTTTCCACCACCCTGGAAAGCGAGCCAAAGAGCCGCTTTACCGTAATCTATGGCAACCGTTCTACCACGGGGACGCTGTTTCGCGAACGCCTTCAGGATCTCAAGGATCGCTACCTGGAACGCCTCAACATCATTTATGTGTTCAGCCGCGAACAACAGGAAATCGATCTTTACAACGGCCGGATCGACGCCGACAAATGCAACGCCCTGTTTGACCGCTGGGTAGACGTATCCAAGCTCGACGCCGCGTTTATCTGTGGCCCGCAAGAAATGACCGAGATCGTGCGTGGTGTTCTGACCCAACATGGAATGCCGAAGGAAAAAGTGCACTTCGAGCTGTTTACTACCGGGCTACCGACAGCAGGCGCCAAGCGCCGCCAGGCGACGAAAGCGGCCCAGGTGAAAGCAGAAACCTCGCATATCAAAGTGATCATCGACGGCCGCACCATTGAATACGAGCTGCCCCGCAATACCCAGAGCATTCTGGACGCAGGTAACGAGCACGGCGCGGATATCCCTTTCTCATGCAAGGCTGGGGTGTGCTCTACCTGTAAATCAAAGGTCATCGAAGGCGAGGTGGAAATGGACGCCAATTACGCCCTGGAAGATTACGAAATCGATGCCGGCTACGTGCTGTCCTGCCAGTGCTATCCGATCAGCGACAGGGTGGTGCTTGACTATGACGAGGTATAAACCCTAACCCACCTACTTCCAGGCCGGCGACCGCGTCGGCTTAGTCTATGTTTTGCGGGAGAACGCTCAATGCCAGTTTTACAGAGTTACATCGCAGGCCAGTGGTTCGGAAAGACCGAGTCCAAAGCACTGATTAGCGCCATTAACGGCACAACCGTTGCGCATACTCACCAAGAAGAGATCAACTTCCGTGAAGCGGTGGCGTATGCCCGCAACACCGGTGTGAGAAATATGCTGGCATTGGATTTCCAGCAGCGGGCCGCCATTCTTAAAGCGCTGGCCGCCTATATCCAAGAGCGTAAGCGTGAGCTGTATGCCATCTCTCACCACACTGGCTGCACCAAGGCCGACTCCTGGATCGACATCGACGGCGGTTTCGGCACCCTATTTACCTACGCCTCCACGGGCCGCAAAGAACTGCCCTCCGGCAATGTGGCCCATGAAGGCCCGGTGACCCAACTAGGTAAGGATAACCACTTCAATGGCACCCATATTCTGGTGCCCCGCCGCGGCGTCTCTGTGCACATCAATGCGTTTAACTTTCCCATATGGGGCATGCTGGAGAAGTTCGCGCCTGCCTTTTTGGCAGGCATGCCGTGTATCTTCAAACCGGCAACCGCCACTAGCTACCTGACCGAAGCAGCCGTGCGTGTCATCAACGACTCAGGCCTTCTGCCGGAAGGGGCGCTGCAACTGGTTATCGGCGGGGCCGGTGATTTACTGGATCACCTGGAAGAGCAGGACTTTGTCACCTTTACCGGCTCGGCAAACACCGCTCTCAAATTAAAAAGCCACCCTAACATCATGGCGAAGAGCATCCCGTTCAACGCCGAGGCGGACTCGCTCAACAGCGCCATCATGGCCCCGGATGTTAGCCCGGAAGACGAAGAGTTCGAAATCTTTGCCAAAGAAGTGGTCAAGGAGATGACCGCCAAGGCAGGTCAGAAATGTACCGCGATCCGCCGAATTTTAGTGCCTGCCGAGCATCTGGATGCATTGGCGAACACACTTAAGTCGCGGCTTGCCAACATTGTGGTCGGTGATCCTCATGAAGAAGGCGTACGCATGGGCGCGCTCTCTTCCCGTGACCAATTGAGAGACGTTAACCACGCAATTGAACAACTGCTAGAGACTAGTGAGTGCGTCTTCGGCAGAGACGGCAGCTTTAAGCCTGTCGGCCAGGGTGTTGAAAACGGCGCCTTCATTACTCCCCACTTGCTGATCAATCGTAACCCGTTGAACGACGGCGGCGCTCACGACATTGAAGCCTTTGGCCCCGTCGCGACGCTAATGCCCTACAGCGGCATCGACGAAGCCCTGACCATCGCCGCCAAGGGCAAGGGCAGCTTAGTGACCACGCTGACCACGAAAGACCCTGCCATTGCGGCTGAAATGATCCCCATTCTGGCCGCCCATCACGGCCGCCTGCAGATTCTGGATGCTCAGGCGTCAAAGGAATCCACTGGCCACGGCTCTCCGCTACCGATGCTCAAGCATGGCGGGCCCGGCCGCGCAGGCGGTGGCGAGGAACTCGGCGGCATTCGTGCGGTTCACCACTATCTACAGCGCACCGCCATCCAGGGCTCTCCGAGCATGCTCGCGGCAGTCACAAAGGAATATGTGCGTGGCGCCAAGGTGATCGAGACTGACGTCCACCCGTTCCGCCGCCATTTCGACGACCTGCAGGTTGGGGAGTCACTGTTAACCCACCGCCGCACCGTCACTGAAGCCGACATCGTCAATTTTGGCTGCCTTTCCGGCGACCACTTCTATATGCACTTCGACGACATTGCCGCCAAAGAGACCCAGTTCGGCCAGCGCATTGCCCACGGCTACTTTGTGCTGTCTGCCGCTGCGGGTCTATTCGTTTACCCAGGCGAAGGCCCCGTACTGGCTAACTACGGCCTGGATACACTGCGCTTTATTACACCTGTGTTGGTCGGCGACACTATCCGCGCCCGCCTAACCTGCAAGCGCAAGATTGATCAGGGCCGAACTTCTCCCGATGGGCACCCACAAGGCGTGGTGATGTGGGACGTAGCGGTGACCAATCAACATGATGAACTGGTCGCCAGCTACGACATTTTAACGCTGGTCGCGAAGCGGCAGTAACGCCCCAGCCGATACAACCAGACAAAAATGTAATACAAAAAAACGGATGACAAGGCACTTAACCCTGTCATCCGTTTGTTTAGCAAGGACGTTAATAGAACCGTATTAATAGCGTAGTTTTAATACAGTAACTGCGGCAGGAAAAGCACGATCGCTGGGAATATAAGCACCAGTAGTGCGCGTATGGTACCGGCGACCCAGAAAGGGGTGACGCCGCGGAAGATAGTGCCTGTCGATACGTCCGGTAATACGGCACGCAGTACGAACACGTTCATACCGACAGGAGGCGTTATCAAACTGATCTCAATGACGATAACCACCAGAATACCGAACCACACCAAATCATAGCCAAGCCCCGCCACGACCGGGAAGAAGACTGGCACGGTCAGCAGCATCATGGACATGCTTTCGAATACACAGCCTAGCAGTACGTAAATGGCCAAGATGACGAGAATAACCACGAAGGGGGCCACGTTCAGCCCGGTGACTAACGCCAGGAGGTCATTGGGAAGCCCCGCGCGGTTAATGAAATTAGCAAAGATTAGCGCCGTCAACACCACCGCAAACAGCATCGCTGTTGTTCGCACAGTGTCCATCAGGACATTCATGAGTATAGTCGACGTCAAAGCACGCTTGAGCAGCGCAATCACAAAGGCACCCATTGCGCCAATACCCGCCGCTTCCGTTGGGGTGAATATACCCAAATAGATGCCGCCGATAACCAATACGAACAGCGCCAGGGTACTCCCCACATTTTTTAGGGCCGCAAGGCGCTCGTTCCAGGGTACTTTTTCGGCCGCTGGCCCAGCGCTGGGATCACGCCACAGAACCCACTTAACCGCGCCGAGATACATCACAATGCCCAATATGCCGGGAATAAAGCCCGCTGCAAACAGTTCACGGATACTGGTCTCAGTAATGATGCCGTAGATCACCAGCATCACGCTGGGAGGAATCAGTATCCCAAGGGTTCCGCCCGCTGCAATGGAGGCTGCCGCCAGCGAGTCCTTGTAGCCGTACTTGCGCATCTGGGGCATGGCAACACGCCCCATAGTGGCGCAGGTCGCAAGACTCGACCCACAAATAGCACTAAAACCACCACAAGCCACGATGGTGGCCATCGCCTGACCGCCCTTACGGTGTCCAAGAAAACCATTGGAGGCCCGGAATAGCGCATCAGAGAGCCCAGCATGGGACACCAAGTTACCCATCAAGATAAACAGTGGTATCACCGATAGACCGTAGTCCCTAGCGGTGTCGACTACCCGGCGCGACGCCATGGCTTCAGCCGCGTTCCAGTTACCGGTCAGGTAGTAGAAGCCCACAAAACCCACGATCCCCATGGCAAAAGCCAGAGGCATGCGCAGGAATACCAATATCAACAGCGCTGCAAACCCATAAAGTGCTTCAATCATGCTTATCTCCCTGGCTGACTGGGCCACCGCACTTAATCACACCCACGCCTTCTAGGAGGTAACTCACCGCTCGACCGAGGGTGAGTAGAGCGGAAAGAAACAGCATGATGGCAATCAGGTAAATAAGGTAACCATCGGGAATGCGTAGAAACTCAGTGACATCGCCCCACTCGAAAGCACGCACGCCCAGTGCCCAAACCCGTGTAGCGATCACCCATAAAGCCACGGCGATAATTAAGTTGACGATCATCTGGCGCAGCCATATCCAGCGCACAGGGAATATGGCATCCAAGAGATCCACGCTAACGTGCTCTTCACGCCAGCATGCTACTGGCAGTGACAAGAACACCACAGCGGCCAGCATCTGCTGGGTCAACTCGACGGTTCCAAGGATAGGTAAATTAAAGAAATAACGGCCTACTACATCAGCAGTCGTCAGCAGCATCAAGGCAAAGAGGGTGGCACCCGCCACCCCCTCCAGCGCCAGCTGCATGACCCTACCGACATTTGACCAGCGAGACGTCAGGATCTGCATAGTCGCCCTCCACTTGGCGAAGGGTAATTATGATTGTGGCACTAAGGATGCCACGCTCTCTTGTGTAGCAGCTTCTTCAAGCTGTTGGTGGAAGTAATCGAGCGCCGCCTGCGCATCGACACCCCGTTCACTTACGTTCTCGGACCAGGTGTCAACCAGATCACTACTGATACCGCGCAGCGTCTCAAGATCTTCGTCGCCGAGGGCTGTAAAGGTATGGCCCTGCTCTTCGGCGAACTCGACGCCCCGCTCATCGGATACATCCATCATGTAGCCAAACAGTCGCGATAACCGCTCACCCGAGACGTCTTCCACAGCGGCACGATCTTCTGCAGACATCTCATCCCAGATACTCGGATTCACTACAATGGTGAAGCTGCCTCGATAAAAGCCCCCATCCACCGTCAAGGTATAGGGAAATACCTCGGCTACCCGAAAGCTTCTAAGGCCTTCCGGCACCAGCATAGCGCCATCAATAACGCCCTGAGAGCCAGCTTCATAGACCCCGGTTGGCGGCAAAGCCACGCCGGTCAGATTAAGGGCATTAGAGAGATCTCCCATGACCCCGCCGCCGACGCGAATGCGCTCGTTCTCTAAATCAGCAAGAGTTTGGTACTGCTCACGACTAAAGATCCAACCCGGGCCATGTACCCCCGCAGCCACCACATCAACGCCGCGATGCTCATCAGCTTGGGCTAAATGCTCCTGATGCGTATGCCAATAAGCAGCAGAGGCGTTCTCCGAGGAGAAGTCTTCAAAGGTAGGAAATTCGGGTAACTGAGTGGCCAGAAAACGCCCTGCGTTATAGCCATGGAATACCCAAGTAGCATCAGCAATGCCGTCGGCGACCATCTCCATCTGGGAGGCGGGAGGTCCGAGGTCGTGCACAACGTCAACGGTCACGCGCCCGTCAGTGGCTTCTTCAATCCACGCTTTCCACGTTGGCCATACCATGGTGTTGATGCCGTGATTGGGACCAGCCCAGGTACTCACGGTGATTGTCGTTTGTGCAAAGGCGGAGGTGCTCAGCGTTGCGGCGGCAATAGCGCCGATCATCAGGTTTGTTGTTTTATTCACTTCTCTTTCCTCTGGTCGTCACGAACTGGGTAAAGCGCTCATCGTTTTTGTTGAATGATGTTGATAAGCCATGCGTGCGGTGGGTGAGATTGCTAGTTAATCACTCATTGCGCCTAACGTGATACTTTATTATTAAAATATAGAAATTATACGAATCACGTTATTTATCACAATGCCTTTAGATACGTGGATCATGCAACGATCCATCAACTAATAGATTCTAATACTTAAGTATTAATTTACATTATTAACTTAAACTACAACCACTTACACCAAAAGCATTGTTTCTTCGAGTGACTATCAATGGCTATATGGGGCTATTTTTCGCCCATTCTTTTGTTACACAAATCTTATCTATCAATACACTAACGACACACCACCGGCAAAAATGCGATTTGTCACCTGGGCTCGACTTCCCAGCATCAAGCCTCTAGCCAATTCTCTCCAGTTGCCGTTCAAGCTTGCGCATTGTATTAAGCAGATCACGATATTCACCAACGCTCAGGGTCGACACCAGGCCGGCCTCCCACGCCTGGGCTTCGGGCACTAACTTATTGAGTAGCGCTTGTCCGGCGTCCGTCAGTTGCAAGTCATGTAGTCGCTGATCCTGCTGTGAGGGCGTGCGGCTTATCAGTCCACGGTCTTCCAGTGACTGAATAGCGCGAGACACGCGAGCCTTATCCATATTGGTGTAAGCGCAGACCTTCTTAGCGGTTAAATCATCACAGTGGCTAAGCCAGGCAAGCACACGCCACTGGGCAATATTGAGTTCATAAGACTCGGCATAAAGCTTCTCTAACGCCTGGCTGATTCGGTCAGCTAAACGGTTAAGCTGATAGGGTAAAAATTGGTTGAGATCCAGCTCTACCCTGGCTGAAGATTCCAGTGACACATCGCCGTCTGCTTTATCCATCGTCATTTTGTTTCTCCTAAAGCCACCGTTTATCAGAAGTGGTGATGACCAAAATCCGCACGATAGCTGGGAATGTAGGCTCCAGCAATGCACCTATCATAAGGTGGAACAGTGCCGACAGATACTCTCCCTTGCAACTAATTTAACGATTTTATTTATTATACTTAAGTATTAATTTGCAATAATCACCTGATTTATTAAGAATTATCGTCAATACGATGCAAAAGACAGAGTGATTCGTCCATGAAACATTGGACATTTAGTTTCATTAGAAACTATCCTTCAAGCACACAACAATTCAATGAATACCTGAATCACCCTGATAGCACCGGAGATATCATGAGCAAGAAATTCGCGTCCCATGCCGATACCGAAGAGAAGAAGATCAGCTTCACCAAGCTGGCAGAAGGGCTCTATGCTTACACTGCTGAAGGTGACCCCAATACGGGCATCGTGATTGGCGATGACAGCGTGATGGTTATCGACACCCAGGCAACGCCCGTCATGGCTCAGGATGTCATCCGCCGTATCCGCGAAGTGACTGACCTACCGATTAAGCATGTGGTAATGACCCATTACCATGCCGTGCGTGTTCTCGGCGCTTCCGCATACGATGCAGAGAATATCTACGCTAGCCAGAACACCTATGACCTGATCAACGAGCGTGGTCAGCAAGACTATGAGTCAGAAGTCGGTCGTTTCCCTCGCCTGTTCAAGGGTGTGGATTCTGTGCCTGGCTTAACCTGGCCAAACATAGTTTTTCAAGAAAAGCTGACGGTTTACATGGGTGAGCGTGAGGTACAAATCATTCACCTAGGCCGCGGACATACCAAGGGCGATACCATCGTTTGGTTACCTCAGGAAAAAGTAATGTTCTCCGGTGACCTCGTTGAGTATGGCGCCACCCCTTACACCGGTGACGCTTACCACGAGGACTGGCCTGCCACGCTTGATCGCCTGCAATCCATGCAGCCCCAAAAGCTGGTGCCCGGCCGCGGTGATGCACTGCAAACTGCCGAACAGTGCCAGGAAGCCATTCAGGGCACTCGCGACTTCCTAAATGATATGTATGGAAGTGTTAAAGCGGGCAAGGCGGCGGGCAAGTCTCTCTCCGAGTGTTACGCCGAGACCTACGCGGTACTTAAGCTGAAGTATGGTCACTGGGTCATCTTCGATCACTGTGTGCCTTTCGATATCACTCGCTGCTACGACGAAGCAGGCGGCGAGTACCCGGATCCCCGCATCTGGACGGCAGAACGCGATACCGCTATGTGGCACTCGCTACAGGACGCCGTCGAAAATCAGTAAGTGCCACCAGTGACACCCACTGATCATGCCCAGCAGTCGGGTGTCACGCACCCGACGCTGAACGGGAGCAAATAGATGCCAACAACCTATAAAAATCCTGTCTATCCTTATCGGCGCCCGCCTGAACTCGATATTCAAGAAGTTCGCCACTATCCGGTAGTGATTGTCGGAGCGGGACCTAGCGGCCTCGCCGCCGCCATCGACTTGGCTCACCAAGGCGTTAATTCGATTCTTCTGGACGATAACAACACCGTTAGCGTGGGGTCGCGGGCCCTGTGTTTTGCTAAACGTTCGCTGGAAATTGTAGACCGCCTGGGTTGCGTCGAGCCGATGCTTGCAAAAGGCGTCACCTGGCAGCACGGTCGCGTCTTCTTCCAGGATCGCGAGGTCTATGACTTCAACCTGCTGCCAGAAGACGGCCACCGTATGTCCGCCTTTATTAACTTACAGCAGTATTACTTTGAAGAGTTTCTGGTCAACCGCACTCACGACTTTCCAGAGCAAATTGACCTTCGTTGGAAACATAAGGTCATTGATGTCGATGCTCAGCCTGAGTGCTCCGCCATCAAGGTCTCTACCCAAGACGGTGATTACCAGCTGACTTGTGACTACCTCCTCGTCTCGGATGGAGCTAACAGCCGAATCCGAGACATACTGGGCCTTGAGTGCAAAGGCCAAGTATTTCAGGACAGATTCCTGATTGCTGATGTGGTGATGAAGGCCGACTTCCCTACAGAACGCTGGTTTTGGTTTGACCCGCCCTTTCATCCCAATCAGTCAGTCCTGCTGCACAAAGAACCGGACAATGTGTGGCGTATCGACTTTCAATTAGGATGTGATGCTGACCCGGAAGAAGAAAAGAAAGAAGAGAACATTCGCCCACGAGTTCAGGCAATGCTTGGCCAAGACGTGGAGTTCGAGCTTGAGTGGGCCAGTGTCTACACCTTCCGCTGCCGTAAGATGGATAATTTCATTCACCATAGCGTGATATTCATAGGTGACGCGGCTCATCAGGTATCCCCCTTTGGCGCCAGGGGCGCCAATGGTGCCCTACAGGGTGTGGATAATTTAGTGTGGAAACTAGCCCGCGTTCTCAAACAGCAGGCGCCAAAAACGCTTTTGTCCACCTACAACACTGAGCGCCAGCATGGCGCGGCAGAGAACATCCTTAACTCGACCCGCGCCACTGATTTTATTACCCCGAAGAGCCATATCAGCCAAGTGTTCCGAGATGTGACGCTGGAGCTGGCTGAGAAACATGCCTTCGCACGTAGCCTGGTCAACAGCGGTCGCCTTTCCATGCCCTGCCGCTATGACACCTCACCGCTCAATACACCCGATGTTAATGGTGGCCCGAGAGAACTGCGCCCCGGCAGCCCGGCCAAGGACGCTCCCATTCGATTGAGAGAAGAGAACGCCTGGCTACTCAATCAATTTGGCGATGGCTTTGTGTTGTTACTCGACGGCCGCTTTGAGGATGGACACACCGACACGCTTGCCGCGCCGTTGAAAGAGCTGTTAGGCCGTCGCACTGATTTAAGCCTGGTGGTCGTTGGCCCAGCAACGGATGAGCTTAGCGCTCTACCGCGCACAACCATCGTAGACGATTCCGAGGGGCTAGTGACACAACGATATGGCCTGAAAGCAGGTGGCGGGTACCTTATTCGCCCTGATCAACACGTTGCTGCCCGCTGGCACGCCATCATGGCCCGCAGGGTTGAAGACGCATTAGACCGCGCGCTGGGCGTTTATCTTGCGGGTGCCGCTGACACTACCTTCCAGGAAAGCTGCCATGCCAAGGCTTGAGCTGAATTCGAACTTCACTGATCCAGACGCCTTTTACGCTGCGCTCACGGCGCTACATCGCGACCGCAGCGAAACAGAGAGCGAGCGCATCAATGCACGCCTGATTCTCTTACTTGCTAATCACATCGGCGATCAAACCGTGCTTGAAGAAGCGATTTCCCATGCGGTTGGTGATGGCGATCAATAGCCGCGCCCCTTGGTTTATCAACATACAGTTTTATCAAAATATAGCTTTATCAAAATAACGTTCCAATAAAGCAGGTCTTAACAATGAATGAACAATTGAAATATCAAAATGGATTTCATAATCACTTTTCAACCGAAGCGCTGCCGGGTGCACTGCCGATTGGGCAAAACTCACCTCAACGCTGTGCTTATGGCTTGTACGCTGAACAACTAACCGGTTCCGCATTCACAGCGCCACGTCATCAAAACTTTCGCAGTTGGCTTTACCGCATTCGCCCTTCTGTCGTTCAGAGCGCTTACCAGCCACTAGAAAATAACAACGTACACACGGCCCCGTTAGACAAGCCAGCGGCGGATCCTAACCAGATGCGCTGGGATCCCGTTTCATTACCTAATGAACCGACTGATTTTATCGATGGCTTGTTTACCATTGCGGTGAACGGCGATGCGGGTACTCAAGCGGGCGTGGGCGTGCATGTCTACACCTTTAATAAGGACATGACCGAGCGGTTTTTTTACAACGCCGATGGAGAACTGCTTTTCGTTCCGCAAATGGGGGCCATTCGTCTACGTACCGAATTTGGTGACATTGAGATCGATAACGGTGAAATTGCCGTCATTCCTCGCGGTGTGAAATTCCAAGTGCGTAAAGCTCAGGGTGTTGAGGCTGCACGGGGGTATATTTGCGAGAACTACGGTAGTCCTTTAGAGCTGCCCGGCCTCGGCCCTATCGGGGCTAACGGCCTAGCAAACCCGCGTGACTTCCAAACCCCTGTGGCGGCCTATGAAGACCTGGAGGGCGACTACCGCCTAGTGGCTAAGTTCTCTGGTCGTTTCTGGGAGAGCAAACTCGACCACTCACCGTTAGATGTGGTGGCGTGGCACGGCAACTGCGCGCCTTATAAATATAATCTCGCCAACTTTAACACCATCAATACGGTGAGCTTCGACCATCCGGATCCGTCAATCTTCACCGTATTGACATCACCCTCCGATACACTGGGAATGGCTAATATTGATTTTGTGATTTTTCCGCCACGCTGGATGGTTGCCGAGAATACCTTTAGGCCACCCTGGTTCCATCGCAATCTAATGAGCGAGTTTATGGGGCTTATTCATGGCGAGTACGATGCAAAAGCGGAAGGTTTCACCCCTGGTGGCGCCAGTCTACATAACTCAATGTCGCCCCACGGCCCCGATGCTGAGACCTTTGAAAAGGCCTCCAACGCGGAGCTTAAGCCCCACTTCATAGGCGATACACTGGCCTTCATGTTTGAAAGCCGCTACTTCTTTCACCCGACCCCTGCGGCACTGAATGCTGACTTCCGTCAACGTGATTATGTGGATGTTTGGTCGACGCTGCGCTCCCACTTCAACCCAAGCCAGCCCTGAACCCTATACCACCCTGACGACAAGGATTGAATCACTATGAAACTGGCAACACTTAAGAAGGGCCGCGACGGAGAACTCATCATCGTCTCGCGTGACCTCTCCCGCGCTGTGAGCGCCGTTGATATTGCTCCCACACTTCAGGCTGCCCTCGAGAACTGGGAAGCGGTTAGCCCTCAGCTTGAAGAGCGCTATGCTCAGCTTAATAAAGGTGGTGCTGAAAACGCGTTTAAGCTTGATCAGAGTGCGCTGCACTCCCCTTTACCGCGTGCCTATCAGTGGGCTGACGGCTCCGCCTATCTGAACCATGTCCAGCTGGTACGCCAGGCGCGCAATGCCGAGATGCCTGACACCTTCTGGACAGACCCGCTCATGTATCAGGGCGGTAGCGACTGCTTCTTGGCACCCACCGACGATATCGAGGCGGTTAGTGAAGAGCATGGCATCGACTTTGAAGGCGAGATCGCGGTCATTACGGGTGACGTACCGATGGCAGTATCCCCCGTGGAAGCCGCCAAGCACATTAAGCTAGTGATGCTGGTCAACGACGTGAGTCTGCGTGGTCTGATTCCAGGTGAACTCGCAAAGGGCTTCGGCTTTTTCCAAGCAAAGCCCGCCTCTTCTTTCTCGCCCATTGCGGTGACCCCGGATGAACTGGGCGATGCCTGGCAGGATGGTAAAGTGAACCTGCCACTGACCGTGCACTTGAATGGCGAGAAGTTTGGCGAGCCTGAAGCCGGGCCAGATATGATTTTTAACTTTCCACAGCTGGTGGCCCATGCGGCTAAGACCCGCTATCTCGGTGCCGGCGCTGTCATTGGTTCAGGCACCGTTTCCAACCCAGACCCCGACGGCGGCCCTGGAAAGCCGGTGGCTGACGGTGGCGTTGGCTATAGCTGTCTAGCCGAAGTGCGCATGGTGGAGCAGATACTGTACGGCCAGGTAAAAACTCCCTTTATGCGCTTTGGCGACCGGGTTCGTATCGAGATGTTTGACCGCAATGGCAACAACATATTTGGTACGATCGATCAGCAAGTAGTGCAGTACCAGCCCAAATAAAGGATGGCAACATGACGACGCTTTACGGCTATTTCCGCTCGTCGGCTGCTTACCGGGTGCGTATTGCCTTAAACCTTAAGGGACTGGATTATGACCAGATCCCGGTCAACCTGGTGAAAGGTGAGCAACGGGGTGACGACCACCTGATGCGCAACCCTCAGGGGCTAGTGCCTAGCCTGGTGTTGGACGATAGCTCGGTGATTAACCAATCACTGGCGATCTGCGAGTATCTCGATGAAGTGCACCCAGAGCCCGCCCTGCTGCCGATTAACGCGTTAGAGCGGGCTCGGGTTCGTGCGCTCGCTCAGTCGGTGGCCTGCGAGATTCACCCACTCAACAATCTGAGGGTACTCAAGTATCTAGTGAGAGGAATGGGAGCGGATGAAGCGGCTAAGCTAGCCTGGTACCACCACTGGATTGCCCAGGGTTTCACCGCCCTGGAAGCAACGCTCTCCAATGCCCCCAGCAGCGGAGATTTTTGCCATGGTGACACCCCAACGCTTGCGGATATATGCCTGATTCCCCAGGTGTACAACGCGGAACGTTTCGAGTGTGATTTGTCAGCCTATCCGACGATTCAGCGTATCGCTGCCAATTGTCGTTCACTGCCAGCCTTCGAAAAGGCAGCACCAGAGGTGCAGCCTGACGCCAGCTAAGTCAAGCTATACTAAGCAGGCTAACATAAGCGGGCGTCTTTCCATTCGGGAAGGCGCCCGCCTCGTGTCCGAAGGGGCATCACGTCCAACCATAAGGAGTTAAGGGGTGCTAAAGCTGCCCTCTACCGCCACCGTCGTGGCCCTAGCCGCGGTGACTGCACTCGGCCCGCTGGCGACGGATATGTACTTGCCAGCCATGCCCGCCATGGCAGAAGCACTGAATACTGGCCCAGACCGAATACAGCTGACCCTTAGCCTCTATATGGCTGGATTCGCTCTGGCCCAACTATTGTGCGGGCCAATCTCTGATCGCTTTGGCCGCCGCCCGGTGATGATCGCAGGGTTATCGCTGTTTCTCGCTGCGAGCCTACTGTGTGCCTGGGCGCCTAGCGTCGAGTGGTTACTGGCAGGCCGCTTTTTGCAGGCCTTCGGCGGTGCTGCTGGACCGGTATTAGCACGGGCAGCGGTACGTGATATTCATGGCCCCATCGAGGCCGGACGTATCCTCGCCTATATGGCAAGTACCATGGCGCTCGCCCCTGCTCTGGCCCCTGTGGTAGGCGCGGGGTTACTGCTGTTTTTTGGCTGGGAATCGGTGTTCGTGGTGCTGGCGCTCTACGCGGCAGTGATGCTGGCGGTGCTGATACTTATGCTGCCCGAGCCGTTGGCGAAGGAGCGGCGGCAATCGATCCACCCGAAATCCGTACTGGCTAACTTTCGCTTACTACTGACTCAGCGTGCCTTTATTGGCTACACCTTGGTGAATGCTGCCGCGTTCTCCGGGTTATTCGCGTACCTTTCTGGCTCATCTTTTGTGCTCATCGAGTACATGGGCGCCGCACCTACCCTGTATGGCGTGCTGTTCACGCTGATTGTCGCGGGCTTCTTCGTCGGGACGCTGGTCAGCGGCCGATATAGCCACCGCTTGGGTCGTGATCGCCTCATTACCCTAGGCACCGTAATCTGCGCAACTGGGGGTGTCGTCATGGCGGGCTTGGCTGCCGTTGGCGTCCATCACCCCTGGGCGGTGGTGGGCCCCCATATAGTGTTTATGCTGGGGGTGGGCATTTTGATGCCACAAACAATGGCCGGCGCACTGGCGCCCAACCCTCAATGTGCAGGCGCGGCATCTTCCTTGTTTGGTTTTCTGCAAATGACAATTGCCGCTGTGGTAGGTGGATTAGTCGGGCAATTCCACGACGGCAGCTCGCGCACCATGGCCTTGACGATCGGGCTGATGGGGCTACTCGCCTTGCTAAGCCACTGGCTGCTGGTACGCCGCCGAAAAGAGGCTTAGTGGGTCGTTGTATAGATGCATAGCAAAAGGCCACGCATTACGTGGCCTGTTCTTACCTATATGAGTCAACTCAAGCGGCTTCGACAGCGATGGTCTTCGAGTGACCTTCGCGTAGCTCCACCAGCAACGTCTCACGGCGCTCATTGGCTTTCTCGGCGGCAGCTTCGCGGACTGGCCCGAAACCACGAATCTCTTCCGGCAGCTTAGCCAGCGCCAAGGCAGTCCCATGATTAGTGCCATCAAGACGAGCCACTAACTCATCGATAAGCTGCTCGTAATCAGCCAATAAGGCGCGGTCGAGCTTGCGGTCGGCGCTGAAGCGGAAAGGATCGAGAGCCGTGTTGCGCAAACCGCGCATCTTTGCCAACGCGCCCATTGCCTTCAGCATCCAGGGGCCGAAGCGGCGCTTCACTGGACGCCCCTGAGCATCCTTACGACCACCTATAAGCGGCGGCGCCAAGTGGAAGGTTAACTGGTAATCACCAGAAAACGTTGCTTTGATCTCATCCAGAAAATCGCTCTGGGTGTAAAGTCGTGCCACTTCATACTCATCTTTATACGCCATCAAACGATAGAGCTGATGAGCAACGGCCTCACTCAGTGATTGGCCACATTTTAGCGCTGTTTCTGCTTCACGCACTTTAGTCACCTGGGTCACGTAACGTTCAGCCCAGGCTCGGTTCTGATAGCGCTCCAGGTGGCGACGATTACGCGCTACCACTTCGTCCAGTGTGGCATTCGCGGACAGTGGCATCTTATCCAGGTGCTGCTGGAGGTAATCGGGTTCCACCGCTGCCAAGCGCCCCCAGGCAAATGCTTGGCGGTTCTTTTCCACTGCGACGCCATTGAGTTCTAGAGCACGCTGCAGCGCAGGCTCAGAAAGCGGCACCAGCCCTTGCTGCCAGGCAAACCCGAGCATCATCATATTGGAGAATACGGTATCCCCTAGCAGCTGTTCAGCTAGGCGATTGGCATCTAGAGAAGCAAAGCGTTCATCTCCTACCGCTTCACGCAACATGTTAAGACGCTTGCTGGGCTGCATATCCGCATCGCGATAAAGCACATAATCCGCTGTGGCTAGCTCGGCCAGATTCGCCACAATACGCGTGGTCGGCTGCAGCACATTCAGCGCTTTCTGAGAACTCGCCACCACCATATCGCAAGCGATCATCGCATCGGCCTGCCCCGCTTCGATACGTACCTGATTAAGCTCACTGGGCTGAGATGCCAAGCGCACATAGCTCAGTACTGCCCCACCTTTTTGCGCAAACCCCATAAAGTCGAGCACGCTGGAGCCCTTGCCTTCCAGGTGTGCCGCCATGGTGATCAGTTGCCCGACGGTCACCACCCCCGTGCCACCAACGCCCCCTACCAGCAGGTCATAAGGAGCATTCAAAGGGGCGATAGCAGGACTAGGCAAATGCGCTATACGTTTCCAAAAGGCATTATCTGCCGCAACGCCCTGGCCTTTACGCAGCCCGCCACCTTCTACAGTGACAAAGCTGGGACAAAAACCACTGACGCAGGACATGTCCTTGTTACAGGAGGACTGGTCGATTTTGCGCTTGCGACCTAGCTCGGTCTCGCGAGGCACCACCGATAAACAGTTGGACTGTACGGAACAATCACCACAGCCTTCGCAAACATGGTGGTTGATAAACACCCGGCGGGCAGGGTCTTCCAACTGACCGCGCTTGCGCCGACGACGTTTCTCAGCCGCGCATGCCTGATCATAAATCAACACCGTACAGCCTGGAATTTCGCGCAGCTCACGCTGCAGCGTATCCATCTCTTCGCGGCTATGGAAGGTAACCTCTTTAGGGAATTCCTTTTCATGCCCCCGGTACTTCTCCGGTTCGTCACTGACCACCATGACTCGGCGAACGCCCTCATCCAGCGATTGCCGGGCAATCATGGGCACGTTGATTTGCCCATCTACAGGTTGGCCGCCCGTCATGGCAACCGCGTCGTTGAACAGAATTTTATAGGTAATATTAACGTTGGCAGCCACTGCCTGGCGCACGGCCATTGAGCCCGAGTGAAACCAGGTGCCTTCGCCTAAGTTCTGGAAAATATGGCCATTGCCGGTAAAGCGGCTCTTGCCCACCCAGTTAACACCTTCGCCACCCATCTGAATTAGCGATTCAGTGCTGCGATCCATCCACGAAGCCATAAAGTGGCAACCGATCCCCGCCAGGGCTTTACTGCCTTCAGGCACCTTGGTCGAGCTGTTGTGTGGGCAACCGGAGCAGAAATAGGGCATGCGGCGTACACCCCCGAGCTCTTTAACACCAGCGCGGCAGGCATCAACAGTTGCCAGCTTGTCGCTAAAATCGATCTTGAAAAAGCGCTCTAAACGCTCTGCCACGAAGCCTGCCAAGAGACGCGGGCTCAGCTCTCCAACAAAGGGAATCAAGGGTTTGCCGGTTTCATCCTGCTTGCCGGTAACGATGACCTCGCCTGGATGATCGGGTTCCGACATGTACTCCTTCAACTGGCTTTCGATGATGCCGCGCTTCTCTTCAATGACCAGCACCTCGCGCTTGCCATGAATAAACTCAAGAATGCTGGGGCGATGGAGAGGCCACACCATCCCGACTTTGTATATTTCGATTCCCAGCTCACGCAGCTTCGCTTCATCCAGCCCCAATAAACGCAGCGATTCAAGTAAATCCAGGTGTCCCTTGCCTGTGGTCACCAGCCCAAACGTCGCCTGTTCTTGGCGAAATAAATACTGATCAATCGGGTTGGCCGTGGCAAACGCCTGAACGGCGGCCAGCTTGTGCTCAAGGCGAGTCTCAAGCTGGGGCCCAGGTAAGTCGGGCCAGCGGTAGTGCAGCCCGCCTTCCGGCATATCGAAATCGGGCGTTACATATTCTGGCAAGGGAGGCACGTCCACCGACGCGCCACTCTCTACGGTTTCAGAAACGGCTTTGAAACCCACCCAGCAACCCGAGAAGCGTGAAAGAGCATAGCCCCACAGCCCAAAGCGCTCGTATTCCGCCAATGATGCAGGGCTCACTACCGGCATGAACCACGCCATAAAGGCGACATCAGACTGGTGTGGCATGGAGGACGACACACACCCATGGTCATCCCCGGCGACCACCAGCACACCGCCAGTCGGCGAGCTACCGTAGGCATTACCGTGCTTTAAGGCATCGCCCGCGCGATCAACGCCAGGCCCCTTGCCGTACCACATGCCAAACACGCCATCTACTTGCTTATCGGGGTCTGTCTCGACTTGCTGGCAGCCCAGCATCATGGTGGCGGCCAGGTCTTCGTTGATCGCAGGGACAAAATCGATGCGGTGCTCTTCCATGGCGGCTTTCGCCCGCCAAATCTCTTGGTCTACACCGCCTAAGGGCGAGCCTCGATAGCCGCTGATGAGTCCTGCCGTGTGGCGGCCATTGTGGCAATCAAGCTCGGCTTGGCGTAAGGCGATACGCACCAATGCCTGGGTGCCGGTGAGAAAGACACGGCCTTCTCCGCGGGTATAGCGATCGGCCAGCGCATAGTCATCGAGAAGATTGTCATCGAGTGCAATATCGAGAGGCTGGGCAATAGAACCCGCCTGCTCAGCGATCGAGGGGGTTGTCATGGGAGTTCACCAGTACGGTTGAAGAGTTATGGTTGTAATACGCTTGAGTCTAGCCAAGAGCGCACTAAAGGTGCTTGCTAATTCACTCTTCAAAAGCCTGGTTATTGATCATTACTTTCATTTTTTGAGATTTAACGCAATGATATTCAACAAACCACAAACAAATGAAATGGCACTATGAAAGAAGCGACCAAACTAATCACCTTAGACAGGCATGATCAGCGCATTCTTACCCTGCTTCAGCAACAGGGGCGCATTACCAACAATGAGCTCGCCGAACAGATCGGGCTATCCCCCGCCGCCTGCTGGCGACGTGTAAAGGCTTTGGAAGATAGTGGCGTGATCCGCCGCTTTGCGGCGTTGGTGGAACCCAGCCTGGTGGGCCAGCCACTGTCGGCATTGGTGATGGTGACGTTGGTTCGCCACCACATCGACAACACCGTCGAGTTCGAAAACCGCATCCTGCAATACCCAGAAGTGCTGCAGTGCTATGCCACTACCGGCAACGCGGATTTCGTGCTTCGAGTGGTTATCGAAGACATGGCGGCTTATGACCGCTTTCTGAATGAGAAACTCTTCACCTTGGATGGCATTTCCCAGGTCAATTCCAATTTCGTGCTACGTAATATCAAAGAAGAGACCGCTATTCCGATTCGCTAACAAAACGCTGCTATGTAACGTCAACCGCAACGTTAGCCCACAACTTAAAGCAGGAAGCAGGCGCTACGCTCAATGCACTCGTCAATGACCTGGAGAAACCGCTAGAACCACACTTTGAGCAGGAAGTGGCAAGGCAACTTGCAGCAGGCAAACCGGCTCATTGTATCCCTCTAACGTAAAGCGCCCCCATCTGTGGATGGGAGCGCTTCAATCTCTCTATTCAGATCTATTGAGCACTTGTTCCTGAAAAGCTTCAGGAAGCCGGTTGACGTAATCGCGGGCTAGCGAACTCTCCTACCACGGTGATCAGCACCAGCAGTGCTAGCAACCACGGCCACTGAGTACCTATCTGGAGTGTCGCTAGGCCCAGCGTATCAATGAAAATTAACACGATGCCTAATGGGCTGACGTAACGCACCATAAATAGCCACAGTGCATGCTGGGTACGGGAGAGCCCTAGCTCCGCCCTGAATATTTCAGTACGCAGCAGGAAACCTGCCATTAGCGCCATACCCAAACCGCCTAACGGCATCATCCAGCGGGAGGTCAAGTAGTCCAGCCAATCGAAGAAAGTGCGACCTGCAAACGTCCAATCCGCGCCCATGTTGAATGACAGCATTGCCAAGGTACTCACCAACCACAGCACGATACCCACACCCCACGATGCTCGTTTACGCGTCAGCCCTTTGCTTGCAACAAGCCAGGCGACTGTCGCCTCAATCATCGAAATCGACGACGTAAGCGCAGCCATCGACAGCATGACAAAGAACAGAACGCCAAACAGCGTACCAAACGGCATCGCTTGGAAGGCCAATGGCAAGCTCATGAAGATCAATCCTGGCCCTTGGCCGGGATTCATTCCGTTTGCGAAAATAATCGGGAAAATAGCCAAGCCTGCCATTAGTGCAACAACGGTATCGGCAATGGCCACGCTGAATGTCGTGCGCGCGATGGAGTGCCCTTCTGGCAGGTAAGAGCCGTAGGTAAGAATCGCACCCGATGCGAGCGACAAGGTAAAGAAGGCATGCCCCAGCGCTGCTAATAATCCTTCACTGCTTAACCCTTCGGTATTGAAAGAGAACAGGAAAGACCATGCTTCAGCAAAGCCACCGGAAAAAGCACCGTAGCCGATCAATATACCCAGCATGATCACCATGCCTGGCATCATCCAGCTGACACTCTTTTCAATGCCAGCCTGTACGCCTTTGCCGACGATGAACATGGTCAGCACCGTCACTAGCGTACTCCAAGCACCTAGCGTGAAAGGGTTGGCATTATTAGCGGCGAAAATTGCCGCCATGTCATCGACGCTATTACCGGCCAGTCCGCCGCTCAGCATTTTCCACAGATAGGAAAATGACCAGCCAGCGACTACGACGTAGAACGACAGAATCATGAAACCACAGAGCATGGCCATCCAGCCAAAGATCGACCAAAAACTACCATGGCCCGACTCATGCACCACCCGACGGATAGCGTCAACCGGGCTTCCTCGCCCGCGGCGGCCAAAACTGATTTCAGCCATCATGATGGGGACGCCTACCGCCAATATGCAGGCCAGGTAGACCAGCACGAAAGCGCCACCCCCGAACTCGCCCGTGATGTAAGGAAACTTCCAGATATTACCGAGTCCCACTGCAGAACCAGTGGCTGCCAGTACAAATCCCCAGCGGCCCAGCCACAGCGTATTGGGAGGCGTATTTGTCGTTGTCATTGGGAAACCTTATAAATTTATATTGTTTTTAGGCTATTTATTTATGAGCAGCTAGAACAGCTACTTAAGAGCGATTAGCTACTTATAAAAGCCAACCAACTGTGATCAACCAGTCATCAAGAGCAATCTATAAAGAGTCTATGGGGATAGCGATAGGGCAGGAATGGGGTCACATCGCATTGGGCGCGATGCTACCCACATAAGAGAGGTGCAACTGTAAACTAATCGTTACGCTTAAGAGGATATGCCGAGGGCAGGGGTCTTGCCGTTGCGTTTTTCTGACACCCCGTAAACAAATCGTGACAGTTAATTCACCTGCCATGGGACTTTTTAAGAATCTTCTTGAGCACCAATGCCGTAACGCTTGAGCTTATTGGCAATAGTGGTGTGCGAAACGCCCAACCGCTTTCCTAACTGGCGGCTGGAAGGATACTGTTGATACAACGTACTTAAGATATTTCTTTCCACCTCCCCTAACATGTCGCTCAAGCTTCCCTCTAAGGGAATGCCAGTAAGCGCAGGCGACACTTCGCTCGGCGGAAGGCGCAAATGCGCTGGCTGAATGGCCGTCTCTTCGCATAATGACACCGCCTGAAACAGCACATTTTCCAACTGACGCACATTACCCGGCCAGTCGTAGCCGGTTATCTTTTCCAACGCAGCAGTCGAAAGCTCCGGTAAAGGACAGCCTATCTGACGCGCCGCACGATCAAGCACATAGGCCGCCAAGTCTTCGATGCCGTCCAGGCATTCACGCAAAGGGGGCACCTGTAGAGAGAGCACATTGAGACGGTGATAAAGATCTAGCCGAAACAGACCTTCACTACATAGCTGAGGTAGGTTTTGCTGAGTGGCGCAGATCACCCGCACATCAAGAAAGGTTTCTTCGTCGCTCCCAACTCGACGGAATCCGCCATCCTGAAGGAAGCGTAACAGTTTCGTCTGCAGCCGAGGGCTCATTTCACCGACTTCATCAAGAAAGACCGTACCGCCTGCATTAAGCTCCAGAAGGCCAAGCTTTCCTTCCGGGCGAGCGCCCTCGAAGGCACCGGGTGCGTAACCGAAAAGCTCTGTTTCGGCCATCGACTCAGGAAGCCCAGCACAATTAAGCACCACAAACGGCGCTTGCCCACGGGGGCTGGCCAAATGACAGGCCCTGGCCACCAGCTCTTTCCCGGTTCCCGTTTCACCCATAATCAGTAGCGGTGCATCCAATGGCGCCATGCGACGCGCTTCGTTGATCACGGCCTCCAATCGCGAACTCGATTGAAAGATGGCTTCAAAGCCACGCAGCTCTTGGCGCTGTACTTGATAAATACGGGCACCGATGCGGTCAGCACGATGTAACGTCACAACCGCTCCGGCTAATGAATCTACATTCGTGTCTTCGGTGTGCAGGGGAGCTATATCAGCAAGATAGGTATCGCCTTTCAGCTTGATTCGCAGCCCATTGATGCGTGAGTTGTTACGGCGAATTAAATCGGGAAGATCTACCTCATCAAGGTAACGATCCAGCGAGAGCCCTGGTACTTCTTGAACACGCACCCCCAATACCTGGACAGCAATACGGTTGGCCGCCACAATCCGACCCTGCATATCTATCGACATCACTGGGTCAGAAAGCGAGGATAGCAGCGCATCCAACTCCAAATGGCGCCGTTCGCTGGGCATCAAGCTGGCGCGCTTAACGCCAAACACACCGGGAATGCCTTCCAATACTGGTTTAAGCGTACTCAACTGAGCATTAAGTAATTGTGGGACATGTAGATAGATGGTACTGCCGTGATCGCCCCCCACTTCACCTCGCGCGACATTAATTCTGTAGTCAGCAAATTGGGCCACAATATCGCGAAGAATGCCGATTCGATTCTGACAGTGAAATTTAAGACGCATAGAACCCTCACAGCACAAAACAAACGCAGTTACTTAGCCACCTTCCACCGGCAACCCCTGCTCCTCTTTCATACTACGCAGTATTATTTCAGAGCGAACCTGGGTGACATTAGGATGAGGTAATAAATGATGATGAATAAAGTCCGAAAACGCTGTTAGATCCTTGGCGATGATATGTAACACATAGTCTGCGTCTCCCGACACAGAATAGGCCTCACGAACCATGGCGTGCTTCGTCAGTAATGTCACAAAATCATCATCCATGCTTTCACCATGAGCTTTGAGATTAACCCTGGTGATAGCGCGCAGCCCAAACCCTAGGCTAGTAGCATCAAGCCTAGCCGAATAGCCCTTAATCACACCTTCGGCTTCTAGCCGCGCTTTGCGTCGGGAGCACTGAGAGGGAGACAGGCTGACTCGCTCACCCAGCTCTGAATTGGTGAGGGCTGAGTTCTTTTGCAATGCTGACAAAATTGCAAGATCATAACGATCCAATGAAATTCCGTGCATACAGCACTCCTTTTGCGCACATTCTATGCACTATTTGGCTGCATCTTAGGTTAGTTTGCAACCTAATTGTACCGGCTCTTCCCTATACTGAACTTGTCACCCAACAAGACAATAAAGGAGAGACAACGATGGGCCCCTTCCCTCATGACGCACCCAAAGCAACCATAAATGATGCAAACCCAGCGGGCACAGATGGCTTCGAGTTTGTTGAATTTGCACACCCCGAGCCGGAAAAACTAGATAGTTTATTTCGGCAAATGGGTTTCGTTCCCGTTGCAAAACATCGTGACAAGTCGATCACCGTTTATCGACAAGGCGATATCAACTACCTTCTTAACAGTGAGCCTAACTCGCATGCGTCAGCATTTATTGAGGCGCACGGCCCCTGTGCTCCAGCAATGGCTTGGCGCGTCGTTGATGCTCAGCATGCGCTAAAACGTGCCGTCGACTTGGGTGCAGAAGAGTTCACAGGTAATAAGTCCATCGATGCGCCTGCGGTTATTGGCATAGGCGGTTCGCTGCTTTACTTTATTGATACGTATGGCGAAAAAGGCAGCTGTTATTCAAACGAATTTGAGTGGTTCGATGAGGTAGATCCTAATCCTAAGGGGTTTGGTTTTTACTATCTTGATCACCTCACTCATAACGTTATTCGCGGCAATATGGACACATGGTATAAGTTTTACCATGACACCTTTAACTTCCGCGAAATACGCTACTTTGATATCACCGGTAAAATGACAGGTCTTACCAGCCGTGCATTGACTTCTCCAGATGGTAAAATTCGCATACCCATTAACGAAAGTGCCGACGATCACAGTCAGATTGAAGAGTACTTGCGCGAATATAACGGCGAAGGCATTCAGCATATCGCCATTGCCACAAACGACATCTACTCCGGTACTGACTTAATCGCTGATGCAGGTCTCGAATTTATGCCTGGCCCGCCGAGCATCTACTACGAAAAGTCGCTAGAGCGTGTTAAAGACCACCAGGAGCCTCTCGATAAACTGCGCAGCCGTGGCATTTTGATTGACGGCGAAGGTGTCGTGGGCGGCGGTGAAACCCGAATTTTGCTACAAATCTTCTCCAAAACGGTGATTGGCCCCATCTTTTTCGAGTTCATCCAGCGTAAAGGCGATGATGGTTTTGGAGAGGGCAATTTTAAAGCACTTTTCGAGTCCATCGAAGAGGATCAGATTAACCGCGGCGTGTTGCAAAGTACCGCTGAATAGTAAAAGGGCACACCGTGCATGACGCTTGGCGTAACTATGAAAATGCCCCCCAAGAGGGGGCTGTTATTTGCCCTTCTAGCGCTATACCAGAAGGCAAAGCACGCTGCGTGGAAGTAATGAGCAGCAATGGATCTTTCCCGGTTATTGCAACACGCATAAATGGCACGATTTATTGCTACGTTAATGCCTGCCCTCACCAATATTTACCTTTAAACTATCGGTCGGACAGTATCATTTCATCAGATGGCCACCGTTTTCTATGCAGTGCGCATGGGGCGGCGTTTGACATTAAAACGGGAGACTGCTTAACAGGCGACTGTGACAAACTTGACGCCATACCTGTCGTTGAAGACTTAGCAGGCAACTTATGCATAAAGCATAGAGAGCCTTAACAGTATCACTTCATAAGTTCTAACTTATTTTTATCTCTAGTTAAAAACCTGACAACCATGGCCAGATCGAATAAATAACCCACAATTATTCAGCCACATCATAAGCGAACTCAACGAGTTCGCTTATGAGCAATACAGCTCCTCAGAAACGCTATACTCACCAAAAGCCTATTACTGCCTAGATCAAGACTCCCTCATTCCGATACGTTTTGCCAATATCTCTTTCTCTAAGCGAGGCAGCATTGACTGAATACGAGTTAGCACATTAAAACACGTAGTTTAGGCGTCAGGATCAACCACATCGTCAGCGCTCAGGCCTTCATCGTCGCCTGCGACAACCTGCAATTGTTCGAGAAAGAATGCGCGGGCGGCCTCTCCATCAACATCTTTCGCAGCGGCCACTTCAAACCAGTCGCTGGGGAGGCTGGCCGCCAATTGCATGAAGTTTTCGACCTCTTCAGAAGGCAACTCGATAAAGGTGTTGCCCTCCTCCTTGGCAAACTCAACGCCACGCACATCGACGGTATCCATCATGAAACCAAACAGGCGGGACAACTTTTCGCCTGAGACATCCATAATGGCGTTACGGTCTTGCTCGGAAAGCGACTGCCAGGTATCGGGATTGATGACCAGGGAAAAGCTGCCACGATAGAAGCCGCCCGGCATTTGTACCGTGTAGGGCAATACCTCGGCTAATCGAAAGCTCTTAAGTCCCTCAAGGGTTAGCATTGCACCGTCGATCACTCCTTGCGTGGCTGCTTCGTATGTCCCACCTGGCGGTAGTGCGACACCGGTGAGGCTTAGCGCGCTGGAAATATCTGCCATCACGCCGCCCCCTATACGCGCCCGTCTACCTTGCAAATCGTCAAGGCTTTCGATCGGTTCAGCCAGGAAGAGCGCCCCAGGGCCATGCACTCCCAAACCCAGGACTTCTACGCCGCGATGCTCTCCGGCATCGCTTAGGTATTCTTGGTGAGTACGCCAGTAAGCCACGGAGGCATTTTCTGATGAAAAGTCTTCAAAGGTGGGGAATTCCGGTAGTTTGGTCAGCTCAAAGCGCCCTGGCATTAAACCGTGGAAGAGCCAGGTGACATCGGCGACACCGTCTGCCACCAACTCCATTTGCGCGTTAGGCGGCCCAAGGTCGTGGGTCACATTGACACTGACGCGACCATCGGTCGCCTCTTCAACCCATTTCCCCCATGTGGGCCAGACGATGGTATTAACGCCGTGGTTAGGGCCCGCCCAGGTACTCACTTGAAGCACGGTATCGGCCGCTGCCGCGCCTTGAAAAGAGCTCAAGAGCATCAGGGCTGAAAAGGTGGTCAAAGTCGCCATTTTTTTCATTGTGATTATCCTTTTTGATGGTTCATGTACCCGATGGTGCCAGTGTAAAACAGAGGTTCTTTTAAGGGTGTTAGCGTTTAGAGCGCCAGAGTCAGGCGCTTGCCCGCTGCCCGCGAGCAGCAGGCCATCATGCGATCATTGGCGTCGCGCTCAGTACGGCTGAGCACTAGGTCTCGGTGATCGATATGCCCCTCGATCACAGCCACTTCGCAGGTACCACACAGGCCTTCGCAGCAGTCGCTCGGTACATCCACCCCCGCCGAGGTTAGCGCCTCAAGCAGGGTCTGGTGGTTACCGACCTGCAGCGTCAGGTCGGAGTCCGCCAGCACTACTTCGAAGGCGTGCTCGTTCTCAGGATCGAGGATGTTGGAGCGGGCGGTGAAGTGCTCAACGTGCAAGGTACCCTCGGGCCACTTCTCCGCCAGCGACCCAAGCGCCTCCAGCAGGCGCTCAGGGCCGCAGGCGTAGACCTGTTCACCTTCGGCTAGGCTGCTAAGTGCACTCGGTAGATCAAGGCGACACCCTTCATCACCGGCATGGAGGGTTAGCGCGGCGCTATGGTCACGTTCGACTCTCTCCAAAAAGGCCATGGTTCGCCGTCCGGCACCGCAGTAGTGGAGTACATAGGGCTTGCCGAGAGCCTTGAGTCGATCCGCCATGGCAATAATCGGCGTGATGCCAATACCACCGGCTATCAGGGTATAGCGCGTTGCCGTCTCGTCCAGGTGGAAATGGTTCTTGGGACCAGCGATATGCAGTACATCCCCCGGCTTGACCGTGTCGTGGAAGTGCACCGAGCCGCCGCGCCCCTCGGGTTCTCGTAGGATGGCGATGGAAAGACGGTTACGGTCATCGCGTGTCCCGCACAGTGAGTAGTAGCGGCGCCACTCTCCCGATACCAGTTCTATATGCGAACCGGGGGTCCAGTCGGGTAACTCACGCCCATGGGGATCCACCAAACCAACACGGATCACCGACTCAGCTTCACGCTTCACCTCGGCGACCACGACCCGACGCACGATATCCTCCTTGATAGGTGCACCAATATGGAAAAGCGTAGGGTTCTCCAACACAGCGTGGTGTCGCCGTTCAGGATTCTGCGCAGGCTCCCACTCCACCCATAGCGACGTGGGCCCACGAAAAGAGGTGTTGGGCAGATACTCAAACGATTGATCCTCGACCAGGCGTATATGGGGTAACCGACGGACAAATTCATCAAGGATGATGCGCATCTCCATGCGGGCAATGTTTTTCCCCATGCACTGATGCGCACCGTAGCCGAAAGTAAAGTGCTCCGCTGAGTTATGGCGGTAGATATCGAACTCGTCAGGATTTTCAAAGTGTCTCGGATCGCGGTTGGCCGACGCCTGCACGATTAACAACTTACCCCCCTTCGGAATCTTCTTGCCCCCTACCAGAGTGTCTTCGGTAGCGATACGCCGCCAGGCCACGACCGAACCAGCGGCGCGCAGGCACTCCTCGATGGCGCTGGGGATCAAAGCAGGGTTCTCGCAGATGTCGTTCCATGACTCCCGGTTTGATAGCAGAGTAAGAAAGGCATTGGTGGTGGCGAACGCGGTGGTCTCATGGGCCGCCACCAGAATGGCCATCATCATCGAGCGCAAATAGCTCTCCGGCACAATGTCAGGATGCCGGTTGTGCATGCGGATTGAGTCGTACATCCATCCCTCGCCGCTGGGGTCGGCACACATGCGGTCGAGGATAGTTTGTGCGGTTTTCCAGAATTGACCCACATCCTCGGCAATCTGCAGTTGCTGCTCCGGGGATGGGCGGCCCCAGGTATTCAGCGTGTGGGCAACCGAGAACTTGCGAAGTTCCTTGGCATCCTCATTGGGAACACCCAGGAAGCGCAGTGCGACGGTCATGGGAATTTCCCGAAACATCTCGCCCACCAGATCCGCACGCCCCTTGTCGATGAAGCAATCCATATAGTCACGCACCAACTCACGTACCCACGCTTCATGCTTCTCAAGGTTCTCGGGCAGGAAGGCATCCATCAGTAGGCGGCGGCGTTCCATGTGATCCGGTTCATCCTCGTTGACCATGGTACGACGCATTGCGAAACCGTAGCCCTCGAGAATTTTCGTCGCCTCGGGCGGTGCGGGGGTTAGTTTCTCCAACGCGATAGAGGGCGAGAAGGTGACGTTGTCACGGAAAACCGCCTTTACATCTTCATAGCGGCTCACGACCCAGTAGTCGAGTTTGGGACTGTAGAACACCGGCTCCTGTTCGCGGAACCAACGCAGCGCCTCAGCGGGGTCAAGCTGATAAGGCGCATCGAAGGGATCGAATTCGGCCGCTTCAGGGGAGACTGGGCAACCGGTAGGCGATAATGCCACGGACGCCTGTGATGGTTGAAAAGGGCACTCGCCTGATGCACTACCAGAACGGTGAGACACTGATGCCATGAAGGGCTCCGTAAAATTAAGTGGCTCGTATTTGTTTTACTTTTATCGAACACTTAGTTTCTTTTAATGCACAATGAAGGTAGGCAGTTTCTGTCGGCGAGTCAACTCCTCAGCGTAGCTGCGTTAGTCTGTATCGCTTGGCTAACTATTGAGTCCTGTTATCGCGCCCACTTACCGAACCCTAATACCGAGGTGCCTTTCTATGGCTAACAACACGTTGCAAACGCTTGATCGCGGACTCAAGGCACTGGAAATTGTCTCCGAGCATAGCGATGGCATTTCCATTGCCGATCTAGCTGAACGCCTCGATATTCATCGAGCCATTGCCTACCGCATCGTGACCACTCTGGCCAGCCATGGGCTGATTACGCGCAGCCCCGAAGGCCCCATTCGCCTGGGTGCTGGTACGGCACTGCTTGCGTCTCGCTTTGAACCTCATCTACGCGCTATTGCCCAGCCACTCTTGCAAGCACTAGCCAGAGCCACCCGCGCCACCGCTTTCATCTCTGTCGCTCAGGGGGAGGAATGCGTTGTGTTAATGGTGGCAGAGTCAGGAGAAATGCCTCTGCAAATCGGCTACCGAGTGGGTAGCCGCCATCCGTTGACGTTGGGCGCTGCCGGTATTGCCATCCTTGCCGAACGGCCCTCTCACCCGGAAGAAGGTGAGGCGATAAAGCAGGCACGACTCGACGGCTACAGCCTGACTCATGGGCAGCTACAACGCGGGGCAGTAGGCGTGGCCAGCGCTATCTCGTCCACATCGTTTCGCCCTACCATTGAGGCCTGTGTGGGCGTGGTGGCCATGGAGGATCTAGATAAAGAGACCGCTATCACGGAAGTAAAAGCAGCTGCCCAGCGAATTGCCGAGCTAATTGCTCGATGATTCACTCGCCATTTAATAGCGATAATGAATGAGCCAGCGACAAGGTGGTCGCCTTGTCGTCGGTATTGCTTCGGGAATGCTGGTTACGTGACACGTCCTAGTCCTATCTGAACTGGCTCGGCATACCTTGCGCCATTTCAGGCACTGCCTACCTAAATTCAATTTTTTGGTTGTGAAATACCGCCACTGTTGCTTTCAAAGCAACAAACTCGTTACTCAACTGCCTCTTTTCTGCCTGCCAAGTCGCTTAACGTAAAAGCGCCAAAAAATACATCGATAACGGCAAGGACAGGACATGTTTTCAGAGCAAGTATTTTCAAAACAGCAACTGCATGAAGCCACCGAACTGCGGCATAAGCTTCACCAGAACCCAGAGCTTAAATTCCAAGAAAACGATACTGCGAGACTCGTTGCCAAGCGGCTTAGCGAACTTGGTTATCAAGTAACGGAAGGCATCGCCACCACTGGTGTCATGGCGGAACTGGATACAGGTCGGGAAGGACCCGTGCTTGCTTTTCGCGCCGATATGGACGCACTGCCGATTAATGAAACCAACGCCTTTGCCCACCGTTCCCAGCGAGAAGGTCTAATGCACGCCTGCGGCCACGATGGACATACCGCCACACTGCTGCTTGCCGCAGAAGCTATTATGGCAATGCGGGACGAGCTGTGCGGCCATATCAAACTGCTGTTTCAGCCGGGCGAAGAAGGTGGAAACGGTGCCGATTTAATGGTCAAAGCGGGTGTGCTACAGAATCCGAAAGTGGACGCAGTGTTTGGCTATCATAATCGCCCTGGCTTTCCCGCTGGTCAGCTGTTCGTTAAGCCTGGCCCCGCGATGGGAGGAAACGACACTTATAAAGTCACTATAGAAGGCGTCTCTGGCCACGCAGCCATGCCGCACCTGGCGGTAGATCCTATTTATATAGGTTCATCGCTGGTGCAACAGTTGCAGGGGCTGGCAGGACGTCATAAATCGCCACTGGAAGCGGGCGTTATTACAGTAGCTTCCTTCCATGCTGGCGATGCTGCCAACGTTATTCCCGGCCACGCCGAGCTACTGGTTAATATTCGTAGCGACCGACCCTCTTCCCGAGAAGCACTGGCGGGAAAACTTGAGCAAGTGACCCAAGGTGTTTGTGCAGCGCATGGTGCTTATTACCATATGGAGCACCTGCACCAAGTCCCCCCGCTAGTCAATGATCAAGGCTGGTCTGAACTAGTGCTGTCTATAGCCACCAAGCACACCGTTAGCAATGATATTCAGCAGTTGGACTATATGCCCACCATGGGCGCGGAGGACTTTGCTTTTTACCTCCAGGAAGTACCTGGCTGCTTCTTTTTTGTCGGCAACGGCGAAGGTGCTTACCTGCACAACGAGCGTTATGACTTCAATGATCAAATCCTACCAGTGGCAGGCGGAATGTTCGTAGCCCTAGTCAAAGAACTGCTAACAAAGTACTAAAAACCCCCTTACCAATAGTCCTTTACTAAGCCATTAGGTTTAAAAATAACGTTTAAAAATAAGGATCAAAACTATGCAAGGCGTACTCTCTTCTATAGAACGAGTGGGCAATAAGCTGCCCCACCCTTTTATTTTGTTTACCATTCTAGCGGCTATTGTCGTGGTGATTTCCACCATACTCGCTACCTTGGGTGTTTCTGCAATTAATCCCCAAACCGATGCAGAGGTTTACGTTCGCAGCCTGCTTTCATCGGATGGGATCGAGTTCATGCTGACCAGTGTGGTCAGTAACTTTGTCAACTTCCCCCCACTGGGACTGATTCTAGTCGTCATGTTTGGCATTGGCTTGGCGGATAAGGTCGGCCTGATGTCAACGTTGATGCAGGTCAGTGTGGCGAAAGCGCCGCCCTCTCTGCTTACCTTCTGTGTATTTATGGCCGGTATTTGCGGCAGCATCGCATCAGACGCCAACTATCTAATCTTAATTCCCTTAGCGGCTATGGTGTACTACTCGGTTGGGCGACATCCGATTGCCGGTGCAGCAGCTGCCTACGCTGCCGCTGGAGCGGGGTTTGATGCTAGCCTCTTCATTACCGTAGGGGACGCACTGTTTGCCGGCATTACCACTGACGCTGCGCGTTTAGTTGACCCTGAAGCCTATGTGTCACCGATCGATAACTACTATTTCGTGGCCTGCTCAGTATTTGTACTTGCGACTGTGGGCACCTTGATTGTCGATAAAATAGTGGAACCCAGACTTCAACGTACACTGCCGATGGGCAAGGACTTTAAAACTGATATCGTCAAACCAGAATTGACCGAGGCAGAAAAGCGAGGCCTCAAGCGTGTCGGCATTGCCACTTTGCTTTATCTCGCGCTGGTGTTAATAGCCGTGGTACCGGAGGCATCTCCACTGCGTAATGAAGAGGGCGGCCTGATTCCATCGCCGTTCCTACGCTCGCTGGTGCCGCTTATGTTTATCTACTTCGTCACTATTGGGCTGGTTTATGGCATCACTACCAGCAAGATCACCAGTAGCCGTGACGTGCCCAAACACATGGCCGAGTCAGCTAGCGATCTGGCACCCACCCTCGTGCTGTTCTTTGCCATTTCGCAATTTATTGCCTACTTCCGTTGGTCGGAGCTTGGTCAGTACATTGCCATTGAAGGCTCAAACATTCTGCAAAGCACCGGGTTTACTGGGCTCCCGCTAGTAGGTGCGTTTATTGCGATGAGCGCGGTACTTAACGTCTTTATGACCAGTGGCTCGGCACAGTGGGCATTAATGGCGCCGGTCTTCGTGCCCATGCTAATGATGATCGACTTTGACCCCGCCTTTGTATTGGCGATGTTCCGCATCGGTGACTCTAGTACCAACATCATCTCCCCAATGAGCCCCTACTTCTCGGTCGCCCTGGTGTACATGCAGCGCTACAAACCTGATATGGGATTAGGTAGTCTCATCGCCACCATGCTGCCATTGGCCTTGAGCTTCTTGATCGCCTGGTCTGCGTTTCTGATGTTCTGGCTAGCCATGGGATGGCCGATTGGCCCCGGCGTTTACATGATGGCTAACTGATGCCGCTAAGCATCACTGCATTGTCAGCATAAGTTTCCACAGATAGTCGGCAGCAGGCGACAGCCTTCTGCCGACTCGGCGCACTAGGTTGCCCTGACTGCTGGCAGCCATAGGATGCTGAATGGGAACCGCTTTAAGTAACCCAGACTCTATTTCATTGCGCGCAGCCGCCGCCGTCATAAATGACACCCCAACACCCGCACTCGCCATTCTCCGTGAAACGGAATGTAAGTTGCAGCGATAGCTGGGCGTTGCCGGTTGCCCGGCGGCGCTAAACAGTGAATTGACAAATTGCTGCGAACCCGACACGTCCGGTAGAAAAATTAGCTTATGCTTTAATAGCTCTGCTACCGAAACACTTTCCTGACTGGCGAGGGGATGAAACAGTGCAACCAGAGCACACAGCGGCCCTCGCTCAAAAGAGTGCACAATGAGCCTCGGATCAGAAACTGGACCATAGGTAATAGCAATATCAACCTCGTCGTTAGCCACCATTTCATGGGGTTCGCGTGGATAGTAAATACCAGTTTTTATCTCGATCAGCACATCTGGATACTGCTTCGAAACCCGTCGCATCACGTAATTGATGAAGCTATCCACAAAGCCATCACCTACAGATACCACCACTTTCCCCGCCTGCATGTTACGCAGACGAGACAGCGTATCCCCCAGCTCTGAGTTCAACCGCCGCTGAGCTAGAAAACTATCCACCACCAATTGGCCCGCTTCCGTCAGCATGACATGACGCCCCTGCCGTTCTAGCAGCGCCATACCCAAGTCTCGTTCGAGGCCTCGTACTTGACGGCTCACCACGGAAGGGTTGATATGCAGATGCTCTGCCGCTGCGCGAATACCGCCACAGCTGCTCACCTCCAACAAATAGAAAGCACGTTTATCCAGTATATCCATGGGCTAGCCGTAAGGATCGAAAAATTGAATCAGCATGATAGACTGACGTTAGCTAGCTAATCGAATTTTTATCCCCCATAGCTACCGACTACGCAATCATGATATTTAACCTCCCCGAGTGCGCCGCTGGGAGGGCACTGCTTACGCGAGTGCCATTACAGAAGAGACTTAGGTATTTCGCAATAAAATTAGCTAATCACGACTTGCCTACAGCACTACACTCTATTTAATTAATGCGCATTACGCCTTAGGCCAAGGCACTACACCAAGCCAGCGTCACTGCATAGCGAACGGATACACTCCAATATACGTTGATGCCCATCATCAGGCGGTCGATAGCGTGGCACGCTGACGCTGATAGCCCCTTCAACGCGACCATCGGCGCCGCGAACTGCCTGACCGAAACAGATAATGCCTAGTTCATTTTCCTCGTCATCGATTGCGTAACCACGTTCTCGCGTCAGCGTGAGTTCATTGCGCAACGCCTCAAGCGTCGTGCAGGTGAGATGTGTGACAGGCTCTAAGGTCAATTGAGCCAGATACTGCTCACGGGTGGCTTCGTCGAGGACGGCGTGGCCCAACTCACGCGGTCGTTGGCGATCGCCTGGGCCAGCGATGGTATTCGCGTCAATGCCCTTGCGCCAGGCTGGATTGCCACCGACTTGACGGCAGCACTCACCCAGAACAGCGAACGCTCGGCGGAACTCGTCGGGCGCACGCCCATGGGCCGCTGGGGCAAACCCGACGACCTCGCTGGGCCGGCGCTGTTCTTGGCTTCACCGGGCGCTAATTTTATAACGGGCGTACTATTACCGCTAGACGGTGGCTATTCGTCACGTTGAGCCCAAATATCGAACACACAGGAGTACATGGTATGGATCTTGGAATCGCGGGACGCTGGGCCGTGGTATGCGCAGCGAGCAAAGGGTTGGGGCGAGGCTGCGCCGAAGCGCTGGCCAAAGAGGGTGTCAATCTAGCCATTAATTCACGCAATGCCGAGGTGCTCGACAAGACCGCCGACGCGTTGCGGGCCCTTAATCCAGCCATCGAGGTTCGCCCTGTGGCTGGGGATATCGGGCGCGAGGAGGTACGCGAGGCGCTGCTGGCCGCCTGCCCGCAGGTCGATATTCTGATCAACAATAATGGCGGGCCGCCGCCGGGTGATTTTCGCGACTGGAGTCGGGAGGAGTGGATACAGGCCGTGGATGCCAACATGATCACGCCTATTGAGCTGATCAAGGCCACGGTAGACCGTATGGCCGCCAACGGCTTTGGACGTGTGGTCAATATTACCTCGGGCGCCGTAAAAGCCCCCATCGACATTCTCGGGTTATCCAACGGCGCGCGCAGTGGGCTAACCGGCTTCGTCGCGGGGCTTGCTCGCCAGCCGCAACTTGCCTCGCACAACGTCACGATCAATAACCTATTACCCGGCTCCTTTGATACCGACCGCCTGCGCGGCAACTTCAAAAATGTCGCCGAGAAGAGTCAGCAAACTATCGAACAGGTACGCGAGCAGCGAGCCCAAGGCGTACCGACCCGACGATTCGGCACCGCCGAGGAGTTTGGCGCCTTCTGCGCCTTTATGTGCAGCGAGCATGCAGGTTATCTAACAGGGCAGAACATCCTGCTCGACGGCGGTGCCTACCCAGGAACCTTCTAATCGATTGAGGCGCGATTAACCGTTAGGCAGCGTAATCTCTACCCTCCCCGAGTTTACCGCTGGGCGAGCGCTGCACAGCAGAATCTCCCCCTCTGGCGCGGATATGCCATCTGGGTAGGTAACCTCCCCCTGCACCAACGTGCAGGCGCACTCGCCACAGCTACCGCTGCGGCACCCATAGGCAGGTTGAAGCCCCGCTTTTTCAGCGGTTTCCAACAGGCTTTCACCCGGCTGCCAGTGGGCCACCGCGCTGGGGTTGGCAAAGCTGACTTCTACCGGTTGTTCGGCGGTGGGGGCTGTATATGTTTGCGCCAGCGCCGAGGGGCCAAACGCTTCTGTGTGTATCTGCGCGGGCATAAGTCCGAGCTCCAGCGCCTCCTGGTGGTAGCGCTCTACAAAGGCGGCGGGGCCGCATAGGTAGAGCTGTACTTCTGATAGCACCTGATCGGTAAACACCTGCCCCAGTGAAACCCGGCCTGCCATCCATCCATTGAGGGCAGTTGTAGTTCTGGTGACATGCCGCTGCAAACGCAGCCCTCGCGCCTCAAGGTCGAGTAGCTCTGCACCGAAAGGGGCTTCGGCCACATCGCGCACGCTCTGCACTAACGTTACCGGGCCACGGCCTGCCCCGGTCAATTCATGTGCCAGGCTCAATATGGGCGTAATACCGATACCGCCACCCAGCAGTACCCAGTGGGCACGCTCTGAGCCGCTAGCCTCTGCCGTGAATGACCCCATTGGCATACTCACAGCTAGTTCAGTACCCACCTGAAGCGCGCTGTGCACGTAGTGCGAGCCCTCACCATCGGCCTTAATACTGATGCGATAGCCGGCCTGCTGGCTGTCACCCGAAAGCGTATAGCTGCGTACCAGCGCCGTGCCATCCAGGCGCGGCACGTGTAACGTAATGAACTGGCCCGCGTTAAAGGGCGTCAGCGCCTTGTCTTGTCGGGCACTCTTCAAATAGAAAGAGCGGATCTCGGGTGTCTCCTGCACCACGGCGGCCACCTGAACACGCTGTTGAGAGGAAGGCGCAAGCACTTGCCAGGGCCCATGGGGCGCCGCCTCAACGGCCACTGCACTGGCATGGCTACGCCAGCGCAAGGCCCTTGGTCGCCAAACGATATGCCGTGGGGTTAGGCACCAGTAGCGTTCAGCGCCAGGATAACGCGCCCCAGCGGCCTCCTCGTCCACCAGCCGCGCTTCCCCGGTCAGATGCAGCACATTCCCGCTGGTGAAATCCGGTATCACCAGGGCCGCGCGTCCGCTGGCCAGCACGTTGCCCAAGGTGTTGAAGAATCGATTGCCTGCAAAATCAGGCAGAATCAGATCACTTCCCTGACGCCGAATGAACCCCGGTTGCCCTCCGCGATGAGAGGCATCCACCTGGGCGCCCTGGTCGGTATGCGCGTAACTACCCACGAAGGCGGTGATCGCCCGGTCGATATGTGCCAGCACCGGCTCTGGCAACTGGTCGAGGGTCGCGTCGCGCTTGCTTAGCACGGGGCCCGTCTGGGGCTGCACCGGCCTCATCGCCGACCAGTCGTGAATGTATTGGGGGCAATTACCGAAGGCGTGAGTCACTTCCAACTGCCATTGGCTTGCTGAGCCCCGCAATACACCGTTGACCCTGTTACGACGGCGCGTGTGCAGCTCAATGCCCAATAGGCCAATGCTGGTGCCGCTGTTAAGTAGCGGTGCAAGAGGGTCATCCACAGGCGGCGTTAATGCTAAATCGAGCCGTGACTCGTCCGGCGCATGAACAAACCCCGGCGCGCCCTCCAGCAGCGTGACCCAAGGCCAACCGTCATGATCCACCGCTGCTGCTGCCACAAAGGGCAACTGGGGAAAGAAGTGTTGCAGCTGCGGCGTTAGAAAGGGGCGCATCACCTTGCGGCCCACCTCCACCATCTGTTTTTCCACGCCGACCACGCGCTGCAAGGCAAGCTCGCCTTCATGCCATGGGCTGCTGGTGACGTCGTTATTCACCCTCGACTCCTCGCGAGCAGGTCGCCCGCACCGATTTGAAATGCTGCATCGGCTGGCCTAGCGCACCAGCCCCACCTTGGTCACCTTCATGGGTACAAACCCTTCCAGCGCCTCGATACGCTGCAGCCAGGTGCGGATATGCGGGTAGGGTTCCAGCGAGACATTCCCTTCAGGCGCATGGGCGATGTAGCTGTAGAGCGAAATCTCCGCCAGCGTGGCGTGCTCACCCGCCAGGAAGGGCTGATGCGCCAAGTGGGCATCGACAATCGCGAACAGCTCATGGGCATCGGCAATCAGCGGTTCAGGGTCGAAAGGGGCATTAAAGACCGTCACCAGCCTGGCCTTCATCGCGGAGTTCGCCAAAGGCCCTGCCGCCACGGACAGCCAGCGTTGCACTTGGGCTTGAATCAACGGGTCGTCCGGTAGCCAGCGACCAGCACCCTGCCCAGAACCATAGCGGCGTTCCAGATAGACCAGAATGGCATTGGAATCCGCCAGGATAACCCCTTGGTCATCGAGCACCGGCACCTGCGCGAAGGCGTTCAGGTTCAGGAAAGGCGACGCTTTGTGTTCGCCCGCGGCAAGATCGACATCGATAAAAGTGGCAGGCAAACCGAGCAGCGAAAGCATCAGCTCAATGCGATGGCAGTGGCCGGAAAGAGCGTGGCGGTAAACCTTGATAGCGTGTGGCATGTAATTATCTCCTTGAGTGAGCGCCTCGATAGATGAACGTCACAGGTGTTAAGCGACATCACCCATCCTGCGCCAAATCAAGGAGTGCAAGAATAGCGATACTGAACAATACAAAATTGCGCTGAATGAAATAATCAGCCGACCAACTGCGTTCGCAACCAGGGTGTTGCCAGTTCCAGGAAGGCCATAACGCTGGCAGGCGCCCGGATGCCAAGGGTATAGGTGAGCGCCAGAGGGTGTCCCGCAGGCCAAAGGGGTTCAGCAACGGGTTCAAGCAGCCCCTGCTCGCAGGCGCGACGCGCCTGCAGTTGGTAGCAACACACGACACCCGCACCTCCAATGGCAGCCCGCAGCGCAGCAGCACTGGTACTGATGGCAAGCCTGGGCTCAAAACGGAGCGGGTAGTCTTCAGCCAAGCGCCAGACAGGCGCTTGTCCTTCACTGGAGCAGTGAATAAGCGCATGACGGGCCAAGCCTTGCAGGCTACCGGGGCGCCCGGTCTTGTCCAAGTAACGGGGGCTAGCAAACAGACCAACGCGCAAATCACCCAGGGGCCTGGCATAAGCGGAGGCAGGCAGCGGCCCACGCATCAGACGTAGGTGCGCCGGTGCATCGCTTTCTATACGGATGGGATATTCATCAGCCAGCAGGCAGATCTTCAGCGCAGGATGCTGCTCTTGCAGCCGCAACACTAACGGCACCAGCAGTGGCTCCATCAACGCCTGGGGCGCCTGCAAACGTAGCGTGCCGTTGAGCTCGCGGTGCTCCTGGCGCGCACTGGTGTCGGCGTCGGAGACTGCGTGGATCAGCGTATCGGCGTAGGCGCGCAATCGCTCGCCCGCCGCCGTCAACGTGCTGCCTCTGGCAGAGGTAGTGACCAAAGCAACCCCCAGATGCTGCTCCTGAGCACGCAGCAGACGGTGGAGCTTCGCCGCCGACTGGCTGCACGCTTCAGCCGCGGCTTGCACGCTGCCGTGCCTGGCAACGGCGGAAAGCGCCTTTAAGGCCTCAAAGCGTAGCGGTGATTCAGGGGAGAGTGCCATGGTTAACTGCGGTAGGCGAGCGCCGGGTCGGCACGTAGCCGCTCGGCAAGAAAATCAACGAAGGTACGCACACTGGCGGCACGCCCACGGCCCGCTGTCACCCAGATATTGATGGGAATGGCCACTGGTTCGAAACGCGTTAACACGCGCCGTACTCGACCTTCGGCTTCACTGGCAGCCACCTGGTAAGACAGCAGCCGAGTAAGCCCGGCACCTGCCTCGACCGCCGTTAACGCCGCATGAATAGCGCTGATGCGCAGCCGTGGCGAGGGCGTTACTTCAATGCGTTTGCCCTCCTCCTCGAACCACCAGTGGCCGCTCAAGTTGCCGCCTTCGGCCACCACGGTAGGCAATGCTTCCAGTTCTTGCGGGTGCGTTGGCTCATTGTGCTCGGCCAGCCACGCGGGGCTTGCACAAACTACCTGCCGCACCTCACCGACTGGCACGGTCAAGTGCTGACAATCCTGGGGCACATGGCCGATGCGCACCGCCACATCGATGCCCTCCTCCTGCAGGTTGACCGGTCGATCGATCAGTTCAGCGCGCACCTGCACGTCAGGGTATTGCTCCAGATAATCGACGATCTGCGGGGTAACGAAGTACTCGCCGAACAGCACCGGCGCGGTCACCTGCAACAGGCCACGTGGGGTAAGGTAACTGCCGGTCGCAGCGGCCTCGGCCTCCACAAGCTGAGCAAGCACCTGCTGGGCATCCTCCAGATACCGGCGCCCCGCCTCCGTCACGCGCACCTGCCTTGTGGTGCGCTGTAACAAGGCAACGCCCAAGCGCGCCTCAAGCGCTGCCACCGCCCGGGTAACCCGAGGCGGCGACAGCGCAAGCTGCCGTGCGGCGTCCGCAAAGCTTTCCAGTTGCGCCACCGCTGCAAACACGCGCATCTCTTCGAATCTATCCAAGGCAGCTCCAGGAACAGGGTAAGCATCACTAACGGTATTCTATATACCCGCTAGGTTTATACCTACCAGGACTGTATACCCACCAGAGCTTTTTTATGCAGCTACGTCGCCGATGGTTTATTAGGCCTAGGCCTTTATTATCCGCCACTCGACAAACGATTTAATGCGTCTAGTTGTTCATCGTGCAAGCAAACTCAGTTGCTCGGACGCTGTTTGGTGGCATCCAATCCAGTTTTGCTCTCTGTGGTCAACTTGGTAATTTCTGCAGACTTAGCGATCGCACGATCAAAGACATCCTGCATGTTCGCCATCGCCTCTACCGATGTGCCTTCGAGGCCACCGTCTGCCGCCCACTCGAAATTCCAGACGCCAGAAAGGCCATCTTGACCCTGGACATCATGAGTCTCGATGGCCGTATAAACACTGGTGTGGCGCGTCATATAGGAGGCAGCTGCCGAAACTTCAGCAGGGACACTGCCTGACGAATTGTTGGCAAGCTGAGCGAGCTCATCGGCATTGATCGCCGACTTGCCCTGCTGCTTCAAATAATCCACTAGAACCTGACTGGATTTGGCAATATTCAACTGGTCGTCGAAGGATGAGGTGGAGGTTTTTTGAGTGGGGGCGTTTACGCTTGTAGGTGACACTGTAGTAGACATCGGATATCTCCCAAGCAGAGGTTTGGTTGGACAGCCTGTTTATTGTTGCTCGGTTTAATGTCATTCGTATGAATCATGTGGCATGGCAAACGATTGCAACCGAGTGATGGCTAAATCAGCTTGGCCGCCACCAGCATATCGGCGACCGCCTGAAAGGTACCATCAGGAACCGGATCGCCATTGCCAGCGCGTTTGGCGATGAGTTCGGCCAGCCTCGGGTCGGCGACTCTCGGGACTCGGCGAGGCGCAGCACTTGCCAACAAGCTAGCGGCCTGATCGGGTGAGGCCTTGCAGGTCACCAACGGCACTGGCGTTTCGCCGCGAATGTAGCGAATGCCGACCAGCCAACCGTCTGCGGTGCCGATCATCAGCGAGCTATACTGAACACCGATCTTGGCGTTCAGCTCATGCATTTCGCGCCGCTGTTTGCGGCGCGCCTGATTCATTGTCGGATCGCCTTCCTGATCCTTGCGCTCACGCTTCTGTTCGGTCTTTGTCATGCGCTGGTCGCGCTCGAATAGCCAGCGTTGGAGCAGCACATCGAAAGCACCAACCAGTAAGAAGGCAATCAGTGCAGTGATGACCAGCGGCTGGAGTAAGGCGAGAAAAGTACCTTGAACGCAGGGGTAGCCGCAGCGTGAGGACTCCATCAGCGACTGTAGGCCCAGGCGATAGACAATCACCAGCGCGACGGCCAATGCCACCATCTTGAACAGTGACTTAAGAAACTCGACCAGCCCGCGTACCGAAAAGATGCGCTTGACCCCCTGAACCGGATCAATATTCTCCGGCTTAGGCTGAACCGGTTCGGTGGAGAATACAAAACCCTGCAATACCACAATGTTGGTCAGCACGATCACCAACAGCGTTAGGCCGACCAGCGGCAGCACCGACAGCAGCAGTACTTCGCCTGCCTGGGTCATCAACTGTGGCCACAGCGTATCGAACGGCTCGGTATAGAGTCGCGCGGTTGAGTCGATCAACCCCTGCACGCGGGCAATGATGTCATTCACGCTGATAGCGATATAAAGCGTGCAGGCCAACATCACCATCGCGGTGACCAGGTCAGCACTCTTGGCGACCTGGCCTTTCTTGCGCGCATCGCGAAGTTTTTTCGACGATGGCGGCAGCGATTTCTCTTCAGAGGGCTGTTGGCTCATGGCGCTGCTGTGACCCTATGAACCTATGAACCTACTGTCGAGCCTTTATCCATTTGCGTATCGAGATTGTTGCCATCACCTGCGTAATCTTCGTGCTCGAAATCGTCCCAGGTCGAGTCAGGTAGATGCCCTTCCTCTACGTAGAACTCATACTCGTTGCTACGGTAGTCGAAAATGCTCTCGTCGTCCGGCGCATCGCGCTGGCCGTAGCTACGGACGTACGCTTCGAGAAACTCATAACGGGTCAGGCCATCTTCGGTTAGTAGGCCATCCTCATCGAGCGACGTGAAGAGTTCCTTGAGGTCAGCCTTATGACCCTCCAGCGCGTTGGTGCGCTTGATGTCCTCGACAATAGTGAACGGCAGCGTCGCCACCGTCAGACCGGCGGATATCCAGAACAGCGGCCCGGTGACGGCACGGGCGACGGCAAGGCCCTTGAGCGCCGCCAGCGATGACGCTCCACCGGCAAGACCGAAGGCACCCGCCGCGACGGTAACGGCGCCCTGAGCGATGGTAGCGCCCTCACCACTGTCCACGCCGCGCTTGATCATCAGTCCGCCGAGGGCGATGTCCATCGCACCGGTTGCAGAGTTGGCAGCACCATCGAGCACGCGAAGAAATGAGCTGACACTGCGTGTCGTAGTCGTTGCCTTTGGCAACTCGGGGTTGGGAGTGAAGCCTTTGTCGACACCTTTGACTACCGCTTCTGCTTCCTCGGGCGTGAGATTCAGTATCTTGTTGAGTTTGCCCTGATCATCGACGGACGCCGAATCGACGATGCTCTGGAAATTCTCGCTCAAGCGCAGAAAGCGATCCGGTTCCTTACCGCCCGGGGTTGGCTTGTCGGTGCTCCAGATGCCGTCCAGAGTCTTGTCCAGCCCCAGCATCTCGTTGGCCTTCGTGCCGAAGAGAGTGTCACTGATATTGCTGCCGAGATTGACGTAATGCTGGCTCGCGCCAAGAAAGCTGACCAGCTCTTTGGTAATGGCGATTCCAGCTTCCGCCTCGTCGGCGACACGGCCACCTGCAAGCTGGTAGACGCCGGAAGTGAGTGAAATCAGACCGCCAACGGTACCCAGCGCGCCATTGCCGTTGAGGTGAGAGATCAGCGACATCATGCCGCCGTTGGTCTTCTCGTTGAGCGCCGTATAGGCATCCTTGCTCAGCGTCTTCTTAATATCCGCCTCGGTGAGGCTGCCATTTTTCTCGAACTTGTTGCCGAGTTCCTGCAGTGCCTTGCCGAAAGTCTTCGCCGACTGCTCATTGTTCATGAACTCATGCACGAACTTATCAATGCTTTCGACGGTACGTCTCGGGAGATCGATACCTGCACGCTTGAGCGCCGTCAGCACCGTTTTGACCACGTCCTGGGTGCCAGCGGCCAAGTTAGCATCGTTGATGTTGTCGGGATTGGCGATCAGATCGTCGAGATCGGTGATCATTGAGTCGAGCTGCAGGCTCTGGGCGAACTCGGCTGCCTTGTCACTCTCTTCCGTTGCCGGGAACAGCGCCGAAAGTGCATTGTAGGTTCGCGAGATATCCTGCTCGGCGAGTTCCCCCTGGCCGCTCTCGCGCAGGTCGTTGATGTAGTTGATGTACTCCTCGCTGAAGGCGGTCTCCTCCAGTTGCGAAGCGATCGCGTCCTTGTTGGCGACTTTGTCGATCGCGTCTGCCTGGGTCGCCTGATAATCCTCCTGCACCGCCTCGGAGGCGAATAGCTCGCCGAGGCTTTCATCGAGCTTCTCACCGTCGATGATGGATGAGAGATCCTCGCCGGTGACGTTGTCAAGACTCAAGCCTTCCGACATATCGAGACCGACCAGATCCAGGCCGTTTTCAAGCGCGCCCTGGGCTCGCAGCGCACGGTAGAACTGGGCGCGCTCATCGTTTTTATCGATACTGCCGTCCTCTATCCCCGTCTTCCACTCTTCGATCAGGTTCTGCCAGGTCAGCTCGCTGACGGTCAGCTTGCGTGAGCTGTCGTCCGGATCTGTCTCGCTGGTTTCCATTGACTGAATATCGACATCGCTGAAGGCCGGTAGATCATGATCGCGCCGGGCTGTGTCCAGCTCCGCATTGTCGGCGAGGCGCTGGGTGTTGGTCTCCCCACCGTGCCTCGACCAATAACCGTCGAAGATATTCTGAACCGCCTTGCCGTCGTCTCCGGCAGCGTGCCTGATCCGCTCGCGCAGGTCATCGTTAACCTGGGCAGTGGCGTCCTCGAGGGAGGCACCGTCGCTCATCTTGCTGTCGATCAGGTTCTGATAGAGCTGCGACAACGTTTCGGAGCTTTCGATATGCAGAATCTGGCGCGACCCCGTCAGCGTGCTGCCCGCCAAGCCAGAGGCCAGTGCGTTGAGGTTATCCTCATAACTCGGGTTATCCGTCACGGTGGTGTCGGCGAGAAAGTCGTCGTAGGCCTCGAAGCCAGCGGAGGTGGCAGCATCCTTGCCACCATGACGCTCCCAATAACCATTGAGCACATCGAGCCCGTCCTTGCTGTCCTTATCAGCATCGGTCAGCGCGTTGCCGGTACGGTCAAAGAGGGCATCCTTGGCTTCGTCGATGGCTGCCTGTAGATCCGGCGCCTCGCCCCGCTCACGCTGTTGGTTAAGCTGGTACTCCACCAGTTGGCTGAACTGATCGCTGGCGTCTCCTGTCAGCGGTCGCACCTTGCGGTTGTCGATGTCGATGCCTTCAGCCATATCGCTGGCAAGCGAATCCAGGGTATCGTCGTAGGCGATGTCACCTTCGTCGCGATTGGTCAGGTAAGTCTCTTCGGCCAGCGCTTTGGTATCCTCTTCACCACCGTGACGTTTGAAGTAGCCATCGAAGACGTTGACCACACTCTTACCGCCAGCGTTTTCGAGACGGTCACGCAGCTCATCATTGACCTCGCTCAGCGCTTCCTCAGTAGTGGCACCTTCATCCAGTTTGCTCTTGATCAGATTCTTATAGAGCTGGGACAGTGTATCGGAGGAGTCCAGATGTAGTATCTTGCGTTGATCGGTCAGCGTGCCGCCAGCCAACCCGGAAGCGAGAGCGTTGAGGTTATCTTCGTAGCTAGGTTTGTCGGTCAGCGTGGTATCGGCCAGAAAGTCATCATAGGCGTCATAGCCCGCGTTGATCGCAGCCTCTTCACCACCATGGCGCTTCCAGTAACCCTCGAAGACATCGAGGCCCTTGTCGGCGTTTCGATCTGCGTTGTCCAGGGCATGCCCGATGCGGTCAAACAGCGCGTCCTTGGCGCTGTCGATCGCCTTGGACAGATCAGCGCTTTTGCCATCGGCGCGCTGCGCATTGAGCTCGGCGGTGACCAGCGCCTCGAACTTATCCGCAGCGTCTCCCTTCAGGGCGGACACCTTGCGGTTGTCGATATCGATGCCATCCGCCATATCCACTGCCAGTGAATTCAGCGTGTCCTCATAATCCTGGCTGCCCGGCATCAACGGCGTTTTGCCCGCTTCCACAGTATCTTTGCCCGCTTCCGCCTTTTTTGCCAGGTCGAGGACAAAGCCAAAATTTCCAAAGGCGCTGGTCAACGGTGTTGCTTTGGGGTTGGTTTTTGGATCGACACGCATCGAATACTCCTCCACGGTTAGCGCAAGCTGATGGGGCAGGCAACGAGAAGCCCAATTTCACTGACGGAAAACCAGTCTGAAGAGACTGCGTGACACTCTAATGGCAACTTTGTGATGCTGCTTTGATACCCTCTTTTCAAAGTACCCCGCGTCCCCTGTTGTTACCGCGTTCCCACCATAGCGCCCAATATGGCTTCCAGGCGTTCCATATAGAGATTGGCGGCATCGAGGTGCTCCAGCATAAAGGGGATCAGAAAAATGACGTAGACCAGCATCAAGAATGCAAACAACAGGTTCTTGATAGGGAGTGACAGGTCAAAGACGTGTAGGTTGGGCGCCATACGCGCGAGGTAGGCGAGCATCAAATCTGCGACCAGAAGCGCGATGACCAGCGGCGCTATCATCAACACACCAATCTGCATCACCTGGTCGAGCAGGCCAAGTAGCGCCATCGCCGATGCTTTGGTCATGAGTGGCGTGAAATTCACCGCCGGCCACAACGAGTAGCTGCGATAAAAGCCATCAAGTAGCAGCATGAAGCCGCCGGTAATGAAGAACAGCGCTAGCAAAGTCACGGTCAGCAACGTTGCGGTAACGCCGGATTCAGTCGAGCCCATGGGATCGAGTATCTGCGCCATGGTTGAGCCGCGCTGTAAGTCGATCAGTTCGCCAGCCACTTCCGCGGCCCAGAACGGAACACCAAAGACAAGCCCGATGACAACGCCAATCAGCAACTCCTTGATGACCATGCCGGTAAGGGTGAAGCTTGATAGCTGTTCAGCATTCACCATGGCATCGAATAACGGCACCATCAGCGGAATCGAGATCGTCACCGCCACTGCCGAGCGGATCATGCCGGTCAGCCCCAGGCGATTAAACGCTGGCGTGACCAGCACCATGCCTAGCGCCCGTGCCACGCCGACCGCTGCCGCCGCGATCATTGGATAGGCGAAATCGGTCAGGAAGCGGGCGAAGTCGTCGTAGTGCATAAGCGACGCCGGCCCGGCTCAACGAGACCAGGCTGGAAAGTTGTTCAACACCTGATCGGTGATGTTGACGACGGGCCCGGCCAGTAGCGGCCCGGCGATGATCAGCACCAGCAGTACGGCAACCAGCTTGACGGCTTGCGGCAGTGTCTGATCCTGAATCTGTGTCAACGCCTGCAGTAGACCGACCCCGAACCCGACCATAATCGCCACCAGTAGCGCCGGCGCCGATACCAGCAGTGCCGTCCACAGCGCGTTCTGCATCAGTGAGAGAAAGATATCGTCGTTCATCTCAGCCTCCACCATAGCTAAGAATCAAGCCGTGCATTAGCCGTGACCAGCCGTCCACGGCAACGAACAGAAATATCTTGAGTGGAGTTGATATTAACGTGGGTGAGACCATCATCATGCCCATTGCCATCAGCACATTGGAGACGATCAAGTCGATCACCAGAAACGGGATATAGAGCAAAAAACCGATCTCGAAAGCACGGGTCAACTCCGAGCTCACGAAGGCAGGAATAAGCACCACTAAGTCGTCGTCCTGAAGGTCGCTTCGGGCTTCCTCCGACCATAGCGTACGGGTCGCATCAATGAAAAAAGCCCGCTCGCGTTCACTGGCATAGCGAGAAAGGTAATCCTGCAAGGGCCCACGCAGCGCCTCGCCGGTTTGCTTGATCTCCTCGACGCTGCCCATCCCTGCGGGTCGCTGCTCTAACTGATGAACCATATCGCCAACCAGTGGCGTGGTGATGTAGACCGTTAGAATCAAGGCAATGCCGTAGAGCACCAGGTTAGGCGGCGTCTGCTGCACGCCGAGCGCGTTACGGATCAAAAACAGCACCACGGCGATTTTAAGAAAGCCCGTCATGGTCACCACCGCCAATGGCACCAGGCCGATGGTCGCAACGACGATGATGATGGCGATCAAATTGGGCTGAAATTCACTCATCTCCGGCGTGCCCTTCATCGAGCGCGAGCCTCTCGATCTGTACCCCGACACCGTCGCCGATCATCACTAGGCGGCCATGCCCCATGCAGCGGCCGTTGACGATTAGGTCGACCGCCTGCTCAGGTCGGCGCTGCATAGGCAACACGCTGCCTTCGCCCAACGCGCGCAGCTCGCCGAGCGACATCTCCAGTTTGCCCATTTCGCAGGTCAGGCGGACGGGCAGATCATCCAGGTTTGGGTTATCCACGGGGGGTTCGCTCATGAGGTTCTCGAATGGTGGGTTCGACGCTTGGGAAGAGGTAAGAGAGGTCAGCGGGCCTTTAAGGCACACGCTATCGGCGCTTAAGCTGACGCCGACGCTAAACCGGTCGCCAACGTTCAACGTTGCGCCATTGGGATCGTCGCTAGTGGCGAATGACTCGAGCATAACCACATCGCCCGGGCGAAGGCTGCGCCACTCCCCCAGGGTCAATGTTTGGGCACCGGCCGTTAGGTTAAGCATCACCATTACGCCGCTCGCCATCACAAGCTGCGTGGGGAAATAGCGATCAAATAGGGGGAGCAACTGTTTAGCAGTCGACGTCGTGAGCCCCACACGCAGCGGGTGAACTTCGCCGTCGAGCTCGAAGGCCAGGGTGATGTGGATCGGGTTTGCCGGTCGTCCTTGTGGATGGGCGGGCTGTACACGGATGTCGACACCCAGGGTCGCCTCCAGCGGTTCAAGCCACGCCAACCACACCGCCTCCAGCCACATCGCGGCCAACTCCGCATCGACATCCTCCATAGAACGTCTGCGATCAGGGTGCTCACTGAGATGGTCGAATGTGCGCCAACTGGCGCTCAAGGTCAGCTGCTCGTTGCCGAGGCATACCGCAACGGTCATCTCAGCGGTGACATCCGTCGCTTCCGGCATCAGGTACAAGCTGGCAGAACGCCCATGCCAGCCGAAAGTCAGCGGCTGACGAGACCGATGCAGTGCGTTATGCAGGGTTAGCGTTTCGGCATCATAGTGCGTCAGGGTTAGCGGCACTGGCGTCACTTCCGCGCGAACGGTTGAGCTGAAGGCAGTCATACTTCACCTGCCCGGCCGATCCGGCTCTCTTCCATTTCCAGTTCGGCTAGGCGCTCGGCCTCGATTGCCTGCGCCTGCCCCTGATACGTCTGGAGTTGTTCCAGCGCACGTTGGGCGCGTAACCGGTGCGCCCATTCAGTAGCGCGGGATTCGCGCTCTCGCTCAGCGGCCCGCAGGGTCTGGATGCTGCTTGCCTGCTGCTCAAGCAATGCCTCCTGGTGGGCGGCATCGTCGGCAAGTGTTTGCTGCCAACCGGCCAGATCCTCGGCGTTCAGCGGTCGTTGTTCACCCTGTTCGAACAGAGCCTGCTCACGCTGAACTGCTTGGTGTTGGTGCTGCTCCAGGGCCTGCCCGAGCGTCTGGCAGTGGGCCTCGAACTCCCGACAGTTGCGCTGCTCTGCCGCCAGGGCTTCCTCGGCGAGACGCGTACGCTGGCACCGAAGCTGCATCAGCCGGTCAAGCTGACGTTGCGACGTCATTGGACGACCTCCCTTAACTGTTTCAAGGTGTCTTCAAACGCGCTGTGGTCGTCGCGGGATTGGCGTAGGAACGCCTCGATCTCAGCACGCTTATGAATCGCCTCATCCGTGGCGGCGTCGCTACCTTCCCGGTACTCGCCCACTTGCAGTAGCAGCTCGACATCGCGATAAAGCGCCATCAACTCACGCATTTTGCCGGCATCACGGCGATGCTCGGCGTTGGCAACGTTTTCCATCAAGCGGCTGCGGCTGGCGAGGATATCAATGGCTGGAAAGTGGTCACGGCGGGCGAGATCGGCGCTCAGAACGATGTGACCGTCAAGAATGGCCCGGGCCTCCTCGGCCACCGGATCAAGCATGCCATCGCCCTCGGTCAATACCGTATAGATTGCCGTAATGGTGCCTCCCGACGCGCCACCGGGCCCGGCGCGCTCGAGTAAACGGGGCAGCGCCGCAAACAGTGAAGGCGGGTAACCACGACGCGTCGGCGGTTCACCGGCAGCCAGTCCGATCTCGCGCTGGGCGCGGGCGAAGCGGGTAAGACTGTCGACCAACAACAGCACATCGCGCCCCTGATCACGGAAATATTCCGCCACGCTGGTCGCCACCATGGCGGCGCGGGCGCGCTCGATCGCTGGTCGATCAGAAGTGGACACGACGCATACCGTGCGTTGGCGCGCGTCGGCACCCAACTGCACATCAAGCAACTCGCGGACTTCCCGGCCGCGCTCGCCCACCAGCCCCAGTACCACGATCTCTGCACTACTGCCACGGACGATGGCCGAAAGTAGTGATGACTTACCGACGCCGGCTTCGCCAAACAGTCCGACGCGCTGGCCGCGGGCAACGGTATTGAGGCCATCGATAGCACGCACCCCGAGTGCCAGCGGTTGCTCAATCAACTGGCGGGACAGCGGCGCGGGGGGCTCGGCATGGACGGGGTAATGGCGCAGCGAGCCGGGCGCTGGTGCAGCGCGACCATCAAGCCAGTCGCCGAGCGGGCTGATGACGCGACCGAGCAGGGCATCACCCACGGCCACACCCTGGGCACTGCCAGTGGCAATTACTTCACTGCGGGTCGACAACCCCTGGAGCTCGCCAATCGGCGAGAGCACGACATTCTCCTCTTCGAAGCCGATCACCTCCGCGGCGACACGGCGACCGCTGACGGGATCACGCAGGTAGCAAAGCTCGCCAATGCCAGCGCCTTCGAGGCTAGCGTAAACCAACAAACCGCGAATGCGGCGTACCCGACCATTGACGGGGCGAGTTTGGGCTAGGGCAAAACGTTCGCCAAGCCGCGGCAGCAGATCCCCGAACGCATTCGCGCTCATGCACCCTCCCAATCATCCCGAAAGGCCCGTCGCAGTGCCTCGAGCTGCGATTCCAGACCGATGTCCATAACCGCGATGGGGCTCACCAGCAAACACTGGGTTAGCGCCAGTTGCGCGTCGGCCTCGACCTGATAGTCGGCCGTCGCAGGCGGATATGCGGCGAGAGACTCGGCGATTCGCGCCTCTAGCGGCGGTGCAACACGAATACGGAGAAGGTGTTCATGGCGCCACTCGCTCAGGGCATGGCGTACGCAGCGAGTGATGAGTTCTACATCGTCGAACTCGCCGAGAATACGCCGTACCAGAGTCAGCGACAGTTCGGCCAGCTCGGGGCCGAGCCCGTCGAGATAACGTTTGACGTCACGCTGGGTGCTGGCCAGTAGCTCAGCGGCGCGGGCTTCACCATCGCGGCGACCGGCTTCAAAGCCTTCGGCATGGCCCTCTTCGCGGGCACGAAGAATGAGGGCCTCTTGATCATCGGCTCGCTGACGCGCCCGCTCGAGAAAAGCGTAGCCATCGACCCAAGCGTTGGCCTCCTCTGCGCGCAAGATGATCTTCCCAGGGCGGGGTGGCAGTGAATTCATATCCCTGCTCGCTCTTCATCGTCGACTTGGAAGAGGCCGTGTGTAGCGGCCAAGCGGGCAATATCAACAGCAGCGGTATCTGCTGCGATCGTTTCAGGCTCCTCAAACTGGCCAGCCCACCCCAGCCGTAGCCAGGCACGCAGCTCCATCGTTTGCGCTTGCCACCAACGCTCCAGGCAGCGTCGGCCATCATGTTCGACGGCGGCCTCCAGCGCATTGAGATCGTCCTCAGCGCAGAACTCGGCGCTGCCGCGATCACGGTAGGTAAGCGCCAGGGAATAGAGCTCGGCGCCGAAACGCTGTTTGAGTGCCGCAACTCGCGGTGCATGAATTTCGCGTACAAAGGCATTGGCGTGAATGATCACCCCAGCGGCACGGGCACAGGCGGTAAAATCATCGCTGTCCAACTGACATAGCGCCTGGTCGGCGGCATCCGTTAGCTGCTGCTCCGCGATAGAGGCAAGTTGGTGACGGCGCTGCAGGCGGGCAAGCAGGCGCTGGCGAAAGCGCGGCTGAGTGCACCAACGGCGCAGCATCGCGTCGGCGGCAATGCCGTCCAGGCAGTCAACCCAGTGGTCGAGAGCAACCCGTACCGGTGGTTCGATATCAGAGCCTGGTGCGGTCGATTCGCTAGCGCGTTGAGAGGCACTATTCATGGAGCTGTCTCATGGCGCTGTCGTCAATGAATAGGGACGCTGGCGACGCTGACGCCAGACCAACCAGCACACCGTAGCGGCAAGCCCGATCACCGCAACGCTCAGCAGACCGATGATCCAGCCGATACGGGAAACGCTGGACGCTGGCATCGCGACACCCAGAAATGAGCCCATCATCGGCTGCGGCAGCGTGTCCATTTCCTCGGGAATAGCCGAGACAACAGGCACCACCGAGACCTTGTCGTAGGAGAGGCCAGCAATACCATTGGCTACCAGCGTCTTGATCTGTGGAATCAGGGGGGCGATCTCAAGCGATGGAATGTAGCGAACGAAGACCGAAGCCGAAGACGGCGTACTGTTCTGCTGTAGCAAATCATTGTCCGGCAGCACAACATGAACCCGCGCCGAGAGTACGCCGTCGATCTGAGACACGGTGTGCGAGAGCTCCTGACTCAACGCAAAGATCATCTGAGCGCGTTCCTGCACGGGAGACGACACCAGCCCATTGCCCTGAAAGATATCCCCCATGTTGGCGAATTTCTGTTCCGGCAGCCCAGCACGATCGAGTATCTCTACCGCCTCGGCGAAGCGCTCCTCACTGACCGTGACGGTCATTTGGCCTTCGTCCTGTGCCTGACGTGCGGCAGGTATGCCGTTGCGGGCCAGCGTTGCCACGATGATATTCGCCTCGCGCTCGTCGAGGTTAGTGTAGAGATCGGTGTCGCAGGCCTGAAGCAGCAGCGCCATTACCAGAAACACCATGCCCCGCAGGGCGTTACGCCACCTGCGTTGTGACACTTGCTGCTTGCCGTCGAATTGTTTATTAAAGTGCAAGTGTCATTGGCCTTTTAGCAAGGTATTCGCCGACCCCGAAACCTGAGTGGCGCCGCGAACGATCATGGTGGTTTCGATGGAGTGATCAAAAACACGCCCCAGCGATTCGACGACTTGCGCCAGCTTGTCATCCCCCAAGGCGGGTGGCGTGTCGCCAGCGTCGGGCACGCTCTGGGGCATCACCTGAGCTAAACGATCAGGTGTTTGCACATCGGGAGTCTTAGCCTGCTGAGCGAAGTTATTGACTCGGTCAATAAAGCCATCAAGGTTGTTGAGCAGACTTGACCCCAGCTCACTGGGGCTGGCCCCCGATAAAGATGAACCGGCTTGCTGTGTCATATGTTCGAAAATATTCTGTGATGCCAACGTATCGGCGCTAACCTCTGGCATGGGTGTCGGAGTTAGCGCACCGCTGCCCGGTGGTGTCACGGGAGTCATCATTCACCTCGTCGGAATAGCCCGTCGCATAGAATGAGAAAGGCGCGAACACCGCGGTTGGGGTCGCGCCCTCGTCATTACTCGTCGGACTGTGCTTCCTTGAGAATATTGTTCATCATCGGCATCAGAATCATCTGCCCGCCGACCTTGACCATTCCCTCTACCATTGTTTCCTGCAGCTTCGCGTTATCGACGGCGTCGTCGAAAGCCTGGGAATCGGGGAGCGACTCTGTTGCCGGGTTACTACTGCTTACGGGATCGATAGCCATGGACTGCCTCCTGTGGGTTTCATCGCTTGCTCACTCACGAGCCAGGCGGCTGGGCCACACTGCCTCGAAAGACCTTAACTTCAGCGGGGATCGACGGCGCACTCGGCTGGCGCAACGCTTCGACCCGTTGGGCTATGTCCGCTATCCAGGCGGGTGGCCCCATCACTTCAAGACTGTCGTGCTCTGCATTAATCATTGCGCTCAACGGCTTGCCGACCTGTGCCTGGGTAATCTCCGCGCGCAGGCGTGGTACATCGACATCCGTGAGTTCAAACCTCCGGCGGCTCAGCTCCTGTCGGGCGGCGACATGCAGTACGTAGCCATCGTAAAACCATCCCAGGCCATTGGATTCGCAGACCTGTTCGAGGAACTCGCCAGCGGTGCTGGCGCGGATATCACCACGCACCTCGCCATCCACCGCGTCGCTGACCTCAACGGGCAGGGACAGGTTGCGACCAAACTCCTGCAACACATCACGCACGCTTTGCTCAATAACAATGTAGCGATATTCACGATCCGCCCAAGGCGCCTCGGCGGCCAGCGTGGGGCTGTCTGGCAAACAACAACCAAGCACCAGCATCACAAGATGGCCCAGCCAGGGGTGCTTCCACCTATCTGCCATCATCCTACCCACCCCCCGATGACAGTTGAGTGACCGGCAATCTGTCTTTTTGAGTTTTTGCCCTTCTGGGGTAAACACGCATCACGCTTCATCCATATCCCTGCTGCCCCAAGCCTGGTTTCTCCGGTACACTGATTTTCATTTCCTAACCCTCTGGACTGAGTCACGGATGAAGGAATTTTGTACGTTTTTGCCCCGCATGAGCCGACCTGCGTTCGTCGCCGGGCCAAGCCTGATACTGAGCCTGCTACTGTCAGCCTGCGCTGCGACGCCTGTCGAGATCGATGAAGGTCGCCTGCTAAACTTGGCCAAAGATGTCGATCAGCAAGGCGACCATGCGACCGCCGCCGCGATGTACGAGCGCGCCCTGGAGCAGAACGGCCCCTCCGCAGATATTCAGGTTCGCCTGGGCAATGCACTGCTTGCCAGTGGCGAGCCCCAGGCAGCCGCTGAGGCGTTTCGTGCCGCGCTTGCCGAAGACATCCACTTCGCGCCAGCATTACTCGGCCTCGGGACGGCCCAACTGCGCCTAGGTCAACCGGAAAGCGCCCTGCGCAACCTTTCCCTGGCGGCGCCCGAATTGGACAGCGTGGCAGCCTGGAGCCGTCTTGGCGCCGCCCAAGCGCTGGCCGGTCAGCCCGCCCGAGCGACCAGTGCGTTTGCTAACGCCGTAGCGCTCGAGCCGCGTGATCTCGACGCTCAGGCCAACCTGGCGCTAGCCGAAGCGTTAGCCGGCGAAAATACCCAGGCCATCGCGAACATGCAGCGCATTACGGGCTCCCCGCTGGCAGAGGAACGCCATTTCCGCAACCTGATTCTTGTGCTGGTACTGGCCGGGCGTAGCGATGAGGCACAGCAAGTCGATATCCCCGACCTATCAGCGGCCAACCGCCTTTCCCTGATAGCCAGTGCCGAGCACATAGCAACGCTGCCCGATGCCGCCGCTCGCGCCCGGGCACTCGGGTTGGCATCAGCCTCTAACTAATACCGTCACAGATCACTGGTAGTGGCGTTGGTGCCCATGGCATTGCGCGCTTCCTGCTCCAATAGCGAACGACGCTGGTTGGCACGTTCGCGGCCGTTTAGATACTCATTCGCGGCATCTGCTACCGGCGCCCCCATGGCGGGCCCCATTGCTCTTCCCCTTACCAAATCTTGTGGCTCAACGATCATCTGCTGCAGATTGAAGTCGTTGGCGCAGCCGGGTGGCAGCCCGACTCGCTCTGCATCGTCAGGCCCAGCCTGGCAGAGACGCGGCATGATCGTTGCTTCATGGGGGGCGTTAGTCGCCGCGGCAGTCGTCACTTGACGGTACCCGGTATCCCAGCCCATCGGCCCCATCGAGGACTGGCAGCCGGCCAGCAGCAACGCCACCAAACAGAGCCCAAGGCGTGAAGCCGTACGCGTCCAATAGGTAAATAGCTGCGACATGCAAACGTTGCCTCTACTCATTGCAGATAGAATCCGAATGGGTCATCTTCGAGTTGGGGATTACGGCTGACCTGTGCCCGATCCAGCGGCATTCTGGGTACCGGCGCGGAGGATGGCGCCACCAGATAGGGGGTGATCAGGATGACCAGCTCGGTCTCGTTACGCTGAAAACGTCGTGATCGAAATAGATTGCCCAGAATCGGCATATCACCGAGGAGCGGGATTCGTTCGATCTGGTTGCTCGCCTGGCGTTGAAACAGGCCGGCGATAGCAAAGGTCTGCCCGCTACCCACCTCGACTACGGTATCGGCGCGCCGAACTTGAAGCGACGGAACGTCATAGCCACCAATACGGACACTATCGCTGGCAATGCTGCTGACTTCGGGGCGGACTTCCATCGAGATGCGGCCGTTAGGCAGTAGCGTTGGCGTGCTCAGCAGCGAGACACCGAACTGTTTGTACTCGATACCCACCAGTTCGCTGTTAACCGGTACCGGTATAGGAATCTCGCCGCCAGCAAGGAAGCTCGCCGTCTGCCCTGAGACGGTGGTGATGTTGGGTTCGGCGAGGATCTGCAGCAGATTGTTCTGCTGTAGCGCCTGGAGTAAACCGTCGATGCTATCGGTACCCCCACCGATAGGATTGGGGGCGATATTGCTGGTGAGCACACCGAAAGAGAACGAGCCGTTGTTGATCAGCGTATTCCAACTGACTCCATAGCTGAGCAGTTCATCCCGGGCGACTTCGGCGAAGCGCACCCGAATGTTGATCTGAGTGGCGCCGTCGTAAGTCGAGCGATTGATGCTACCGCCGGCCGGCGCCTGGGCATCAAGGGTCGATTGCGTGGCCATGGCGCTCTCGACCGTGGGGCTGCTGCCCTCGGCCACCAGTTGGTTGCCCGCCATACGCAAGTGGATCTGGCTGTCACCGTCGATATCCCGTAGCGCCTGAGAAGCCAACGCACTATCGTCGCGAATCTGCAGCCGCAACGAGGCTTGGCTCTGCTCGTCGGCCCCCAGCGCGATAAGGTTGGTGTCACCGGCCTGTTTGCCGAAGAGATAGATGACGCCGGAAGAAACCACCTGCACATCGGCAACTTCAGGGTTAGCGACGAACACCGACGCAACGTCATGGTCGAAGCGCAGGATACGCCCCTGCCCGGTCTCCAGCGTCATCGCACCTCCGGAAGCGTCCACGGAAACATCAGCGCTGGCAGTAATTACCGCGAACCACAGCAGTAACGCCCATACCCAAAGCGTCGAATTCCGGACAGCCTGGGGAGGGTTTCTATCGGCGGGTTTTATGCTGATCACGGTTGTTCTTCATCCCTGTTGTAGCGATTTGCATGGGTGCTGAATCATCGACGCACGGCGCCATTGTTTCGCAAGCGTGTTACAACTTGGCGGTTGTTTCCGTTTCCCGGCGTGGAACCGGTTTGGGCAGGCGTATCTGAGCAATTGCTTGCAGGCTGAATTCCGGTGCGATCTCCTGCCAGGCCATGACCGGAAGATCGATATCGTGCTGCTTTAGCCACTGCTGCAGCGCGGCACGCACGTCGCTTGCCGCTACTACCACTGGCTGAAGGTCGCTATCGAGCACCTCAAGCTGCTGCTGGAACCAGCCGTTCAAGGCCCGCGAAAGCGGTGCCGGCATGCCGCTACGGACGGGCTGGTTCTCACTATTTCGCTGGGCGGTACGCAGAGCCTCTTCCAATGGCCGGGTCGCGATCCAGGCAGGCAGAACCCGGTCGCTGCGGGCATGGCGGTGACTGATCTGCCGCGCCATGGCAATGCGTATCCGGTCGCTCAGCCGAGCGCTGCTCGACTCTTGCGGCCCCCAGGCCACTATGGCTTCGAGAATAGTGCGCATGGCGCGTACCGGAACGCCCTCACTGACCAGGCGACGTAAAATATCGGCAATTTTCTGCAGCGATACCACGCGAACGGCCTCGGTCACCAGCTCGGCATAGTGTGTTTCCATCTTGTAAAGCAGGGCACGCGCCTCTTGAATCCCCACGAACTCCCCGGCGTAACGCGTTAGAGTGCGCTCAAGACAGCGCTCCAGCACTTGATCCAGCGTGCGATAGCGAATCCCGGCTTCCGTCAGCGCTGAAGTCGCCTCATCGGCAAGCCATTGCCAACTACCGCGACCAACGAGCGCAGGCAGGGTGAAGGGCGTCAACTCAAGCAGCTCCAACACATCGGCATCGTCGTCGAGCAGTATTGAAGAGTCGGGTAGTTCACCGTTGAGCACCGGCACTTCATCCAGCTCAATGGCGAAGCGCTGGTCGGTGAAGGCGGGTTCCAGGCGTAGTCCGACCTGTGGAATGGCGATTCCCAGATCGCGTTCAACGCCTTCGCGGGTGGCCTGAACACTTTCACGCAGCCTGTCGAGTGATAACTTATCCACAAGCCCCGCAGCCAGGCAGAGCATAACGCGGTACTGGCGTGGGTCGTCATCGGCGGTATCGGGCGGTGCTGCCTCGTTCACGGCGTCGGTCTCAGCGGCGAGGGGCGCTGTGATAACCTCGGCCTCCGTCGATTGCACAGTATCGGCATCGGCCGTCTGGCGACGGCGATGCAGGAAAAAGGCAGCTAAGCCCAGCAGTGCTGACAACGTCAGAAAGACGGTCGATGGGAAGCCCGGCACGAAGGCCGCGCAGAACAGCACCGCCGACGTCAAACCCAGTGCCTTAGCGTTGCTGCCAAGCTGGCCGACAATCTCACTGCCCAAATCGCTGGCGTTATCGGAGCTAACGCGGGTCACCACGGTACCCGCGCCAACCGAAATCAGTAATGCAGGGATCAGTGCGATCAGGCCGTCGCCGACGGTCAACAGCGAATAGGTTTCCACCGCCGTGCCGAAGGACATGTCGTGCTTGAGCATGCCGATCGACAGCCCACCGATAAGATTGACGAACAGAATCACCAAACCAGCAATGGCATCGCCCTTAACAAACTTCATCGCCCCATCCATGGCACCGTAGAGCTGGCTCTCGCTCTCCAGCAGCGAGCGTCTGCGACGGGCTTCAGCGGGTTCGATGTCGCCGTTTCTCATGTCGTTGTCGATGCTCATCTGCTTGCCGGGCATGGCATCAAGAGTAAAACGCGCCGCCACTTCCGCTACGCGCTCCGAGCCCTTGGTAATCACCAGAAACTGGGCCACCGTAATGATCAGGAAGACCACCATGCCGATGACCACTTCGCCGGCGATAACGAAATTGCCAAAGGCGGAAACGATCTGGCCAGCGTCACCCTCTAGTAGAATCAGTCGGGTAGTAGAGATCGACAGCGCCAACCGGAACAGTGTGGCAAGCAGAATGATCGGCGGCAGCGAGGAGAATTCCACCGGATGCGAGATATAGAACGCCACCACTAGAATCAGAAGGCTGAAACCGATATTGATACCAATCAGGGTGTCGACCATTGCCGTCGGCAGCGGGATGATCATCATCACTACTGCAAGCACCATGAAAACGGCGATGATCACGTCACTGCGCTGGGACGCCTGACGAGCCAGGGTATTGAGACGGCCGAGGAGCTTATTCATGTAACGGGCTCTCCCTGCCGGGATTCCGGGTGACGCCGCCGCTCGAGATACTCTCGCCATAGGCGACGAGCGGTATCACGTTCGCCGTTAATCCAGTGGGCGCGGCTACGCAAGAGTTGCATGGCGTCATCCTGTTCACCGGCGGCCTCGAGCCGGTCGAGCACATTGAGCGCACGCTGACCGTTGCCGCTGGCAAGGAACCCCTGGCACAGCGCCTGCAGCACGCCGGTGTGATTCGGTGCCATGCGTGTCGCGATAAGCAGCAATATCAACCCGCGCTGTACCTGACCACTTTTGAGATAGAGGTGTCCCATCAAATGCAGTAGGTCGACGGCATCGCGATCAGCGGTATCGCTCATGGCACGCTCTCCTGATCGGCGATGTTGTCCAGCGGCAGCGCGCTTGCTTCACTCATCCGCCCTTCCCATGCCTGGCGCCAATCAATCTCTTCACCGATCACCTCCTTCGCCAACGCCATGATCTCATCATCGGCGTCCAGCGAAGGTAGAACGTTGTCAGCTACGTGTTGGAGCAGCTCGATGCTGCGAAGGTTAGCGTAGCTGGCAGGATCAATGGCCTCCGGGCGTGCGAGTGCTTCGAGGCGCTCAGTCCACGCCGGGCGGTTTGAGCCACGTTGCCGGGCTTCGCTGGCAGCGTGTGTGAACGTATCGTCCTGCTGCGGCGGTTTCTCAACGACGTTAGGCTTGACGGGATCAATGCCAGCGACGTGATAACGATCCCTTGGAACAAGACGATCAGTGATCTTCATAGCGATATACGCCGGATTATAGTGTCAGGGCGAACTGGTCATCGCCACGGCTCAACAGCACTCGATCCGTTTCGATAGCGGAAATAACCCAGCCAGACGACAGCGACGCGCCTGGATAGAGGCGCTGTCCACGAGCGTCGATCACGTACGGGTTCTTGCCTAACCATACGGCCTGCAACTGCAGGTCGGGTCGAACCGGGGCCTCGCGCTGTTTGACTTCATTCAGCAATACATTATGGCTGCCGTAATGTTGGTCGAACCAACGCTGTGTGGCATTCCAAGCGCCCACCTGGTCGGGGTCGTAGTGACCGGAGACGCTGATATAGTCACCACTGTCGGTGACCTCAAGCGATGCGAGCCCGGCATCCGCCAGTTGCTGGCGCAATGCTTGAACCAGACTCGGACGAGCATCGGCCATCAATTGGGATGTGTTCTGGCCAGTGTTCACCAGGGGCTGCTCATCGAGCGTTGCCGTGACTGGATGATAGCCAATGTTGGCGTCGGCTTGGTTGACATCGATGAACTCATAGAAAGCCAGTACTCCCAGCGTTACGACTAGTGCGGCAAGCGTGGCACTGCGATTTAGCCACTTACGCCAACGCACAGGAACTGTCGGCAGCCCAGGGAATATGGCAGGCGCTGGGGGGCGTGAAAGCTCGAGTGCCACGTCGTTGAAATGGAGCTTCGCTGGCAATTCACAGCGCAAACCAGTGCCCTGGCTGACACTACGACCATTAATGGTGATGTCGCCACCAAGCGCCTCGATAGCGATATAACGACCATAGAATCTCAACACAATATGGTGTGGTGCAGTGCCCGGATCGCCGAGCATGACATCAGTAGAATCGTCGCTACCGATACAGCAGACCGGCTCAGTGAGCGTAATGGAGGCACCACGATGCAAGCCTGCGATAACCTTGAGCGTCGTAACGGCTTCGCGTACCGACGCTGAAGCTGAGGTGAATAAAGTCATATACTTAACTCGCCGTGTCGTACGAAGCTTGGAGGAGCTCTTCCGTCGAATGTCTCGATACAGGGGCATTCATCCGGGCGAGGTTTTGAAATCTCTACCGTCCAGGAATGCGTGGACAGGAAACGACAACAAGGCCGCGAGCGGCTGACGCCGCCCGCGACTTCCGAGCATCAGTTTTGCGGACGCTGCTTGGTAGCGTCGAGCTCGGTTTTCTTCTCTGTCGTGACTTTGGTGATTTCTGCGGACTTCTCGATCGCCTGATCGAACACTGCTTTCATGTCGGCGATTGCGGAATCAGCACCGCCACCCGCATTGTCTACTGAGGGAGTATCGGCCATTTTACTGCTCCTTAATCCAGAGAGATGTCGTTCGAATGATGCGCCTATGACGCCAAAGCTGAAGCCGTTCGATCGTTCTTTCGACGTTGTTTCGTAAGGAGGAAGACGATCCAACATTAAGCAGATTGCGGGTATTAAGTGACGAGGCGATGTCAGTAAAATGAAAGTTGAATGATTTGCCTTATTGTCTTGTGGCGAATACAACGCCGATTGGGCAGTCAATTTGGCCGCGTTTACCCCAAAAATAGGTGCTCTCGCCAACCGCCCTCGACCAGCGCGGGGCTTAAACTCATAAGCCCTATCAGCAACCAGCGCTGATTCATTGGGCTTTTGCTTCTTCAGATATCTCCTCGATTTCACTCTTTACGACATCAATCAGCTCCTGCATACCAAAGGGTTCTAGCAGCTCACCGTTGACAAAAAAGGTTGGCGTCTGGCGAATCTGATTCGTTTTGACGCCTGCCATGTCTTGGTCAATCACCGCTTGCACCTCAGCTGAGTTGAGTTGCTCCTCAGCGGCAGCTCGGTCAAGACCGGCTTGGCTGGCAATCTCCAAGATAGCTGATTCATCGAAACGGCCATGAGATGCCCATTGATCCTGACGAGAGAGCAGAGCTTCGAGTACCGGTTCGAATACGTCCTGGTGTCGAGCGACTTCCAGCACGCGTATGGCCATATCAGAAACCTCACCGTGGAAAGGTGTGTAGCGCACGATTAGCTGCACTTGCTCAGGATAGGTTTCCAGAATACTTTTGGTGAGAGGATAGAAAGCACGGCAGGCTTCGCAGGCCGGGTCGAAAAATTCCACAATGGTTATAGGTGCCTCTTGCGGCCCCAGGATCGGTGAGTGTGAACGCACCAAGGAGCTCTCGGCCTGTCCAGCATCCTCACTCGCCGCCTCAGCTTGCATGTCCAATAGTGCAGGTTTCAATACCACCACGATGGCAGCTGTCAGCATCAACGTACCCGCAAGCATAAAAGTCGCTTTTTTGAACATTTTTCTCTCTCGATTTCAGTGATTGTTTGGCAAATTAGGCCAAGATTTGATTGCACAAACCAAGCTAAATGACTGCCTATGTAGACCAGCGTGAGCGTGTATTACTCATGCCCATAGAGGTTGGCATCCTGATGTGCGTGATCAATATGCTCAAACTCTAAGCTGGAATGGACAATGTTGAAGCGCGTTTTTAACTGCTCTTTGATCTCTGTCTTAATTGCCTCAAGCTGCTGCCAGCCTGCTTCCGTAATGACCACGTGGCAGTCAAGGGCGGCCATGTTTTCCTGCATCTGCCATAGGTGCACATGATGAATATCGTGGACACTTTCGACACCACGCACGGCTTCAATGACGAGTTGACCGTTAATATCTGGGGGAGAGCCCAGCATCAGTGTGCGGATAGGCCCCCCAATCTCCGAAAAGGCGAGGTAAAGGATATACAGCGCAATACCTATCGTAATCGCAGGGTCTACCCAGCGCATGTCGTAGAGCAGAATTAATGAACCGCCGATAATCACAGCGATGGAGGCGAACGCATCAGACAGGTTATGCAGAAAAAGGGCGCGAATATTGACGCTACCTTTTTGCATTGACCAAGTAAGCATGGCGGTGAGGGCATCGACAACAAGAGCGACGCCACCGATGATAACGACCAACCAACCCTGGATCTCTGGCGGTTCAATCATGCGCATGGCGCCTTCGTAAATCAGATAGAGGCCAACGAGAATGAGCGTAGTGTAGTTAATCAGTGCTGCCACTATCTCGATTCGGCCATAGCCGAAGGTCATTTGCGCATCGGCGGGCCGTCTTGCGATCTTGCGCGCAGCAAAGGCAATAACAAGCGCTGCCATATCAGAAAAATTATGCAGCGCATCAGCGATCAGCGAGAGGCTTCCCGCCATAATACCGCCGACGATCTGGGCGATGGTTAATAAGCCATTTGCCCAAATGGAAATACTGACACGTCGGTCGCCAGAGGCAGGATCAATGTGGGGATGATCATGATGATGTCCCATATATAAACCTCGTTAAGTTTTTTCATTCCCGGTACTATAAAACCTCTAGTAACTAAAGCTTCAACCCCTGAATGTCGTCCGTTGGCACTCGCCCCGGGAGGGCAAAGCCTACCCTGGCGATGGCCGATACGCGCTTGTCATTACGGGAGTGACCTTTCCCCCAAAATTTCCAGAATTCTTTATCGTCCACTTCGCGATTGCTCTATAGTCGAGGAACGCTAACCGGATTATCCCTTGTCTATGACCGTTGACCTGCAAGCCCTTTACCCCAAACTGATTCACCTGATGCTGGACACCGTCTTCGTGGTCGATAAAGACAACCAGATCGTCTTCGTGAGTGATGCCTGTGAGTCGCTGCTCGGTTACCTTCCTCAAGAGTTGATCGGCACTCTAATCACGAACTACATGCACCCTGACGATTTAGCCGCAACGCGGGACTCCATTGTTCGTGTGATGAGCGGTAAGCCCCATATTGATTACCGCAACCGCTATATCCGCAAAGACGGCGGTATCGTGCATATCCTGTGGTCTGCCCGCTGGTACGAAGCAGAGGAAGTGCGGGTCGGTGTGGCGCGCAACGTCACAGCGCTTATGCAGGCCGAGGAAGAGTTACGCTACCTCGCCCACCATGATCCACTGACAAAGTTGACCAATCGAGCGCTCTTCTATGACCGCCTTACCTTGGGCCTGAGCACGGCCCATCGCTATCAGAACAACCTGGCATTGCTATTTCTGGATATTAACGACTTCAAAGGCATCAACGATATTCATGGACATGCGGCGGGTGACCGGGTGCTCTGCACGGTAGCAAGGCGGTTGGAAGGCTGTGTACGCGAGACGGACACGGTGGCCCGCATGGGCGGTGATGAATTCACGGTACTGTTAACGGACATCAAGTCAGCGCACGCTGTGACAGAAAAGGTGGAACAGATTCTCACGGTCATGAACGAGCCACTAGGCGCTGAATTCGGCGAGGTCAGAATGCCATCCTGCAGCATCGGCGTGGCCTGCTACCCCGCCGACGGGGAAGACGCCGATACCCTGCTGAGCCGTGCTGACAGCCATATGTATCAAATCAAAAGGCGCAGCCGTTAGCGTGTGACGCGCTCTTGCCAAGCTGTTAAGTGGCGCTGTACGACACCCTGCAACCCCACAATATCGCCAGCGTCTAGCGCTTCGACCATCGCATAGTGCTCTCGTATACTCCGCTCCACCCCGCCAGCCTTTGGCCACCCCGGCCCTGCCCCACGCATGCCCTGCTCACGCAGCCAATTCATTTGATCGGCCAACTGCCGGTTACCAGCAAGCACTGCTAGCGCTCGGTGAAAGGCATGATTGCTGAGAAACATGGCTTCACCATCTCCTTCACCGGCAGCATGTTCAAACTGGACACAAGCTTGCCTAACAGGCGCCATCAGCGGCTCTGTTCGACGCGCCATCATCAATGGCGCCATAGCAAGCTCCACCACCAAGCGAGCTTCGGTGAGTTCCAGGCGCTCTTGGTGGCTCCAGCGTCTAACCCGGTAGCCCCGATGAGGCACATGCTCAATGGCTCCCGATTCCGACAAACGCTCCAAGGCGCCTCTCACAACAAAGCGGCTGACGCCATATAGCTCTGCAAGGGCATCTTGGCGTAACCAGCTATCAGCAGGAAAACGCCCGCCCCCCATACCGATTCTTAGCTGCTCCTGTAGCCAGCTTTGGTCTTTATCTTGACGTACGGCCTCTTGACGTTCCGCAGCCTGACTCATTCTTAAGCTCTCCTTTGCCTTCATCATAATAACTTCTTGCAGATTGGCGCCAATTATTTATGATACCCCACTCGCTTATGATAATCATTAACAAAGGGACATCAGATGCATTACCTTCGCGTGCTGCCTTTGGCCATCGCCGCCGCCTCTCCGCTGGCTTGGGCCCAGCAACCTGAAGCCAACAGTGAGCTGGAAACCTTAGTGGTCTCTAGCGACTGGTTAAGCGCCACTCGTACCGACCCACAGACCACGCCGGGCGCACGCCAGATATTGGAGGGAGAAGCGCTACACGGCGGCGATATCCGTCAGCTTGAAGATGCACTAGCTCGGGTTCCAGGCATACACACACAGGATGAGACCGGCACGGGCGTGCTGCCAAATATCGGCATTCGCGGTTTATCACCACGCCGTAGCGAGCGGGTACAAATCTTGGTGGACGGTATTCCGGCTGCCTTGGGCCCCTACAGCAATATCGGTGTTTCACTATTCCCGGTAACGCTGCCCACGCTAGAACAGATTGACATCGTACGGGGCGGCGCGGCTGTTCACTACGGCCCAAACAACGTGGGCGGGGTGCTCAATTTCGTAACACGCGGCATCCCTGTAGAGGAGGAAGCCCAGTGGCGCGAACGCCTAACGGTGGATGACGCCACCGGCCATGTGCTCAGTGATCACTACCTGCGTGCAGGCGGGCAAGTAAGTGACAACCTGGGGCTTCAGTTTCAGGCCAACCTGATGCGTGGAAAGGGTGGGCGCGAGCGTAGCCAAACACAGGTCGATAATTTCATTTTAGATGCCGATTATCAGCTAAATGACACCCAATGGATCGATGGACAACTGCAGTACTACAGCGTAGACACGGATCTACCCGGCGCACTAACCCCAAACGCCTACGCCCGAGACCGCAGCGATTCTCAGCGTCCCTACGACCGTTTCGAGGCGGACACATGGCGTGCCCACGCAACCTGGCATTGGCAACCGAGCAACAATATCGAGATAAGTTGGCGCCAATTTGGCCACCAGAGTGATCGAACCTTCTGGTTCGGCCAAAACCTGAGCGGTGCTAGCCACTGGTCTGATCCAGGCGAGCCAGCCACCCATGTCGCCGACTCCCCGCGCAGCTTCTCGGTATGGGCCAGCGAGCCCCGCGTCGCCTGGCAACTGGGGAACCACACCCTGATGGTGGGTGCTCGCTATCTGGAGGAAGATGTCGACTTTGATGTGAACCGCCGCGCTGTCGGTAGTGAAACTGCCGCCCCGGTTCGTCGCTGGGACTTCGAAACCCGCGCAATGGCCGCTTACCTAAGCGACACTTGGCAGCTAGGCGGTGGCTGGGAAGTAACCCCAGGTATCCGCTACGAGCATGCAGAGATGGACTACGCCGATACCTTAAATGGCGGTCGCGATGAGAATGACGCCGCGGCTTGGCTGCCCGGCCTTACCGTCGGATATGCGGCCAACGAAGCGTGGTATTTGTTCACCTCCGCCCAACGGTCGTTAACCCCGGTGCAGCTCGCGCAGATCACCAATCCCGGCGATGTATCTAACGAGACAGCCTGGAACCATGAGCTCGGAGCGCGTTATCAGTCAGGCCCTTGGCAAGCAGAGGCCACAGGTTTTTTAATCAACTACGAAGATCAGGTCGTCAAACAGCCGGATAACAGCCTCAAAAACCTCGGAGAAACCAGATACCAGGGGCTTGAAACGCGCTTGGCCTGGGCGCCGAATACCCTGCCCTTCAGCCTCGAAGGCACCTGGACCTGGCTCGATACTGAGCAGCGCAGTGGGGAGCTTGCCGGCAACGAGGTGCCCAACGCACCGAATCACCTGCTCAACCTATTAGCGCGCTGGGAACAGGGTCGTTGGTTCGGCAATATCGGCGCCCGCTACGTGGATAAAAGCTTCGCCGATGCAGCCAACACCACCCAAGAGACCGAGAACGGCAGCACCGGCCCACTGCCTGATTACTGGTTAGTCGATACCAGCTTAGGCTACCGCTTGCCGTTCGCCAGCGCGGCAAGCTTAACTCTGGGCGTGCATAACCTTACCAACGAGGATGCCTATTTCCGCGGGGTAGATACCAGCCCAGTGGGGCGTGTGCCGTTACCAGGGCGTGCCTACAGCTTAGGGTTGGATGTCACCTTTTGAGCCAATGGCGGGCTGCTGACATCAGCCCGCCAGTTCGCGCCATGTTTTGTAAAAGCCATGTTTTATAAAAATCGTCCTGTACAGGCCATGTTTGATTAAGGAGCGTGGGTATGCCCGCTTTGTTTAACCGTCGCCTAAGGCGACGACTATGGCATTCATGCCTGATGGTGTTGACGGTTAGCCTGACGATGCCAGCACTGGCGAATTCGTTTGAGGTGACCGACCTAGCTGGCCGCAAGGTTCTGTTGCCCGGTGACCCACAACGGGTAATCCTGGGCGAAGGACGGCTGCTGTACACCCTTGCCGCTCTCCAGCCTGACGACCCTTTCCAAGACCTTGTGGGTTGGCGTGATGAACTCATTCGCTTCGATGAAGATGTCTGGCAACGCCTTCAGCAACGTTTCCCTCACGCCGAACAGTTAGCGCGTTTCGGCAAAGCGGCCACCGGTGAATTCGATCTCGAACAAGCCATTGCGCTTAATCCAGACGTCATTGTTTTTGATCTGAGCGCCTGGCCAGCATTGCGTGAAGGCTCGACGCTAGGGACGCTGGAAGCATCCGGAGTAGCGGTGATATTCGTGGATTTCCTGACCCAAGCAGACCTGCATATGGTGCCCAGCCTGAGGCTGATGGGAAGAATCTTTGATGCCGAAGCGCGGGCCGAGACGCTGATTAACATGCGTCAGAAAGCGCTTGAAGAAGTCGCCAAACGCTTGCCTGAGCCACTACAGCGGCCTGATGTTTTGATCGAAACGGCGGCGGGGCTGCATCCTGAGTGCTGTCGAAGCGTCGGTGATGACAACCTGGGGCGCGTTGTGCGGCTGGCCGGTGGGCACAACATTGCCGCTGAACGACTGCCGGGCCTATTTGGACAACTGCACATAGAGTGGATACTGTCTCGAGATCCCGATGTCATCATTCAAACCGGGGGTGACTGGCAGGTACTAAGCAGCAGTTCAATTCCCCTGGGCTATGACGTTTCAGAGCACGAAACCCGCGCCGCCATGCGGGAGCTGATTGCGGCTCGACCAGGGTGGTCAACCCTCAAAGCGGTGGAATCAGGCCGCGTGTATGCGCTTTGGCACTTGTTTTACAACACACCCTTTCAGTTTATCGCCGTTCAGCAAGTCGCGAAGTGGCTGCACCCTGATGCCATGGCAGACCTAGACCCTGCGGCAGCCTGGCAATCCGTACACGAAACCTTACTGCCCTACCCGCTAGAAGGCACCTTCTGGGCCGACTTGGATCCCGCGCCATGATGCTTTGGTGACCTGTCGGAACTAAATAATGGCCTGCTGTTTAGGCAGCGTGCCGATAGGCCCCAAAAACGAGGATTTAAAATCCTAATGCAACGGCCAATAAACCAACCAAGCTAAAACGCCAGAACTCACGAACAGCTGTCACGGCTTAATACTACTGCAAGAGGATAGCCAGAAAATTACTTCAAGTGTGGGGCCTACCGGAAACATCATCGCGGTACCGACAGCGGCTAATCACTGCATTAGTAAAGTTAAATTTGCGAGCCTGCTCACTCCCACTAATATTAGAAGACGCCACTCGAATCACGGCACGGAACTGAGGTGTCGTGGCTGATTGCTAATGCAGTTTGGTGTCCACAGGCCTGCATACGTATAAATTGCTGTAGAAGCTCTCTATCGGCCAGTAGAGAAAAACCTCTATAGCCTATGTGGCCATGCCCTACACTTATGCTTGGCTTCTAGTTGAGCGGGGCAAAAAAATAAAGGGAAATGGGAATGTTAAAAAACAGCTATTTAATCTCTCTTTCGACCGCGGCGGCTCTTTCTCTACTGCTATCGTCTCCTGCTTTGGCGGATGAAGTGTATAGCGAGACCGCAACCGGTATGGTTGCAGCAGCTGTTCAAGCGATCTGCGATGGTGATAAAGAGAGGCATCTTTCAATGCACCAACGGAAAATTGAACCCGATTTATATTATGAGGAGAAATTCGCTGCCTTCCATGCAGCATGCAGAGATAACGGTATAGCGGAGATTGAAACGACATCAGCTCTTGATGATGCATTAATGCAAGAGCAAAAACGCCGATTTCACATTGATGCGAAAATTGTTATGGGAGACGGGGCTGTGTACACAACCACGTTTCGAGTGATTTGGGGGTCATTCAGCGTGCCAGAGGGTAGCAATTCAGTCGAGGCGTGGAGATTGGGTGGCCTTAGTAGAGTAGAAGTACCTAGCCTCAGGGAAGACCTGTCGCGAAATTAACGGATGGCTGATGGACTTACTCGTTACTTTCCTTTCCCAGCACATCGCTTAAATAATTTTTCGCTCACTGAGCAGGCTCAGTGAGCGTTTTAAAGGATAACTTTGCCAAGCTGGCGTTGTCACCACTAATAAAAATTAGTCTTATTGCGCGATTTCTTTCACAACCCAACTGACCACTTCTTCATTACCAAATTCAGCCTTCCACTCCTGGATGACTTTGTGATTCCCGCCACGGGTTTCTACTACCTCACCAGTGTGTGGGTTCTTGTATACCTTCAAGGGACGTTTTTTACGCCCATCTGTGCTGCTGGTGCTTACCTTGCCAGCCTTTGCTGGTTTAGAGCGGTAAGATGGGTCAAGCATTTCACATACGTCGCGCGCTAATTTTCCGTGCTCAGTCATAAGTGCTTGTAGTCTTTCTTTGAATTCAAGCTCTGCTTTTAGCTCACTGTTGTTTTCCAGCGCTTGCAGCTCTTCCTGCAGCTGCTTTAACATCTGTTCTTTTTTGAGATAGTTACTCAGTACCGACGCCATAGTCTAAATTCCTATATTTTTAAAATTTAAGATAACCCTTAAACATATATCTTACGCATTATAGCTTTAATATAGCCATTGAGAAAAGGAAAGCTCAATTTTGATCACTGGGTATGGGGCGCGCCAGTTGACCCCACCCCAAAAAGGGCCTGCGAGAAATCGCAGGCCCCTCTTAAAAGTGGGGACGCTGGAGCCAAAGGTAACCAGCCTCCTAATCGTTATCCGGTAGTGAGAGTGTCCCACTAAGACTCTATCCACGCTAGTTGCAACTCCCCAGTGCCAAATGCTGGGAATACTACTAGGAAGTTGCCAATGCATTCCACAAAGTTGTGGGGTGTATCACTCTCCTACTCAAAGTATCGGTAAAACCGTTGAATCCCTATATTCGAGCCATACCCGTTTAAGCGTCCTGCTCTCGGGACAGGGCTCATTTCGGAGCATGCTTCAAAGCGATCAGCAGCGCGGGAACACCGATGAGCGCCGAAATAGACATGACCGACCAGGGATCAAAATGGTCAACGATAACTCCTCCGACCAATGCGCCTGCTGCAATCGCGCCGTTATAGGCGGAAACGTAGAGCGAAGATGGCGCTTCGGGACCGTTAAGGTGTGCGGCAGCCTTAAACACCCACGTCTGCATCAGCACCGGCAAGGCCGTGTAGGCCGCCCCCAGACCAGAAGCAGAGCGATAGCAAGCGCATGGTTCGTACCTGCGAAACTCAGCGCGGCGAGACTGCCGATCAGCAGCACCATTGTCGCGAAAAGTGTGGGTCGGTAACCGAGTGACATGATTGGAGCAATGCCGAAATTACTGATCAGTCCCGCGGCTCCATAGGCAAGCAGCAGACCGCCAATCCATGCTCCCTGTTAGCCACAATGTGGACAGCTTTGGTTATCGCACAGACATGCTCCCCAAAGGGCTGGATATCAACAAAGAGAGCTGGAGCTGGTTGATGGGCATAAGCGTTAATATCAAAGTGCTTGCGCCAGGTAAGTGGCCAGTAACCCTAAAGGCGAATGCGGCCCAGGTGATCGCGCATTACTAGGGCCTGTTGACGTTTCATCAGCGTAGCGGGGACGGCTCGGGCAAGTGCGATATTGTATCTACGACTTCCGTAATGACGGCTATTCTCGATAAACGCCAAACTCTCCCGCAACTTCCGCCAGCTTATTGTGTAACGCTGTCAGTAGCTCGGCCTTGGCCGAACTGGCGCGATGAATCATGCCAATTTGTCTGAAGACTTGGGGCTCACCGAACGGCAATGTCAGCATGTCGTGACCGTTCTCGCGCACCGCGATATTTGGCACGATGCTGGCACCAAGGCCCGCGGCCACGCACTCCACGATGGCTGGCACGGTGTCGATCTCAGCGATGTCCTGCACCGCTATGCCTAGCCGGGCGAGCTCGTTGTTGATCATTGCGCCCAACGGCACATTACTGCCGAAACGCACGAAGGGCAACGTTTCCAGCAACTGCTGAACCGGCATCGGCGGTGTGCCGGGCGGCGCTATCACCACTAACGGCTCGCGTATGAACGGCGACCACAAGAGATCGCGCGACACGCCGGAGTGCTCGGCGACCACCGCCACATCCAGCCGGTCGGCGTTGACGTCGCTGATCAGCGTCGAAGACATGCCCACTCGTAGGTTTACGTTCAGCTCGGGGAACTCCTGTCGCAGTGCCAAGATGGCACGTGGCAGTAGGCCGATAGTACTGGTGCGCACCGAGCCAATATTGAGCGTACCCGTTATCTGCTTCCCGGACAGAACGCCATGCGTTTCATCCACCAAGGCCAGAATCTGTTTAGCCGTTTCAAGCATTTTCAGCCCCTGGAGGTTGAGGCTAGGAGGGCGGGAGTCACGATTGAACAGCTTGGTATCCAGTTCCTGCTCAAGCGAATGGACCTGTTGGCTAACAGCGGAAGGGGTCAAATTTACGATCAAGGCCGCCCGCGCGAATGTGCCATGCTCAGCAATCGCTACGAATGTTCGTAGTTGGCGAGTGTCCATAAACCCTCCTTAAATGAAGAAATTCTTAACATAAAGGCAAATTTTATTCGCTTTTGTATAAAAAATCTTCCTGTATTCTAAAAATCAATTCGAAAGCAGTCGCCTGTGATGCTACGCCGATCAGTGTCCGGCTGCCCTCGTTACAACAGGGAGGATCTGATTTGGCACTACAACCTTTGATTCTAATAACAGGCCCCGACCTTGCCCCCACTGCAAAGCAAATGGCCGAAGACGCTGGCTATACCCTTGTTCACACACCCCCCTATCCATCTGAGGAGGTACTCGCTGACTTCCTCAAACAGTACGACCCGGTTGGGGTCGTGTCTCGAATGGGGCAATTTGGTGCCGGTGCTGTCGCAGCAGGGAAATCGCTGCGCGTTATCTCCAAGCATGGCGCAGGCGTCGACAATATCGACATCGATGCAGCAACCCAACATGGTATCCAAGTCATCCGGGCGGCAGGTGGCAATGCAGTCTCTGTTGCGGAACACACGGTTGCTCTAATGTTCTCGACGATCAAACGTTTGCTGCCACTGGATGCAGGCATGCGGGCAGGACGCTGGGAAAAGGCGGGATTCCTCGGTCGGGAATTATCCGGCATGCGTTTAGGTCTAGTGGGTGGCGGCGCCATCGCTGCCGCCGTAGCGAAGCTGGTGAAAGGCATGGGTCTCGACGTGCTCGTCTACGACCCCTATGCCTCGGTGGACGCCATCGAAGCTATGGGCGCACGCCGCGCCGAACGCATCGAGGACCTGCTCCGCCAATCGGACATCGTCAGCCTGCACTGCCCCCTTACCGAAAGCAATACGCACATGCTTAACGCCGCGATGCTCGCCCTGATGCCGACCGACAGCTACGTCATCAATACTTCTCGGGGTGGTCTGATCGACGAGGCGGCCCTGCTTGCCGCCCTAGAGAGTGGGCATATCGCAGGCGCAGGACTAGACACTTTCGAACAGGAGCCGCCATTGGACGTGAACGCTCTGGCCGCGTCTGAGCGAGTCATTCTCACGCCCCATATCGCAGGCGTCACCAAAGAAGCTGGCAAGCGCGTCGGCGAACTGGCGGTAAGCGGTATCGTGGACTTCCTCGCTGGAGAAACCCTACCGAAAGCCCGCTTGGTCAACACCCTAGCCTGAACGCACCATCTTTAATGTTGAGTCACATGACGGAGTAATGCCATGACAGTCGGAAATAGAGTTCTTCAGCGCCAGCGCCGTGTCGACGACGACCTCGTTAAGGCGTTCGCAGTACTGCCCGTAGCGGTGGTCAGCGATAGCATGTCCCGCGTCTTCGCCGGTGGCCCAGACCTTCGCCCGATGCATCGCGCTGGCAATTTAGCCGGGGTCGCCCTTACTGTTCGTACGCGCCCCGGTGATAACCTGATGCTGCACAAGGCCATCGACATGGCCCAGCCCGGTGACGTCATCGTCTGCGATGCCGGAGGGGACACCACCAATGCCCTGATGGGTGAGTTAATGCTGGCTTACGCGGTCAAGAAAGGCGTTGCGGGTTTCGTGCTCAACGGTGCGCTGCGCGACCTGGACGGCTTTCGCGATACCAACCTGCCGACCTTCGCCGTGGGCGTCACGCATCGCGGCCCATACAAAAACGGGCCAGGTGAGATCAATACTCCGATCAACCTTGGCGGGATGGTTATTGAGCCGGGCGACCTAATTCTGGGTGACGCCGATGGCGTGCTGGCCGTTCCCTACGCTGATGCCGAGACAGTGCTAAAAGCCGCCCAAGCGAAACAGGCCTCCGAAGAGAAGCAAATGGTCGCCATACATACTGGCGAGAACGACCGCACCTGGGTTGATAAGGCTTTGGAAACGACGGGCTGCAGCCTCCTGCGAGGCTGAGTTTGCACCTGCCCAAAGCCGCCGCCCCGCTGGCAAACGCTCGGCTTCGCGCGTACTTGGCGGGTAACGCGGCTTCGGCTGTTGGCACCTGGGCGCAACGTGTGGTGCTGCTATGGCTCGCCTGGGAGATGACACAGTCGAGCTTCATGCTAGGGCTAATGGCAATGGCGGACCTGCTGCCATCAATGGTCGTGGCTCCCTTTGCAGGCACATTGGTCGATAGACAAGACAAAATTCGCCTAGCCCTGTGGCTGCAGCTTCTCTCAATAGCGCCGCCTTGCATTATGCTGATTGCCATAATGGCCGAGCTTGTCAGCCCGACAATGTTGCTAATCGTGGCTGGATTAACTGGCATCCTGAACGGATTCGATCATCCAACGCGTATGGTCGTTGTCGGTAGCATCGTCCCTAAAGAAGATGTGCCTGGAGCGATAACGATCAACTCCATGGTGTTTAACCTTGCGCGGATGTTAGGTCCAGCCGCCGCCGGCATGGCGCTAACGCTGGAAGCACTTTGGTCGGTCTTCTTATTTAACACAATTAGCTATTTGCTCTTTGCACTGATACTAGCGCGGCTTTCCCAATCAGAAAATACTAACCAAAGGCTAGGGTCTGAGGGACTGGAAGGGTCGACGGAAGGCAAACTCAGCCACTCAACATGGTCAGCGGTAATACATGCACTGACTGGACATCACAAGCTCTTGCTGCTGTTCTTCGCCCTTCTAGCGCTATGTTATAGGCCTATTTTCGAATTATTACCGGCTTTTGCCGGTCAGGTCGTTATTGGAGAAGCAGCAAGAGCAAAGGCCTTCTCTTTGATGACATCAGCTCAAGGGCTCGGTGCGATAGGCGGTGGGTTGATGACCTCCTTCTTACTAACAAAAGGCTCTCCTCTCTCACTGGCCATAGGCTTCGGACTATCGGCAATATTGGCATGCGGATTATTTCTGATTAGCCATGTGTTATGGGCAGGATTATTAACCCTCGCCTGTTTGTCAGGAGCCATCCTTGCCAATGGTGTGTGTACACAAGTTGTTCTGCAGACACAGGTGTCAGAGTCGGTGAGAGGAAAAGTGTTGTCACTCTATACAATGATCTTTCGAGGCCTACCAGCGATGGGGGCTATGGCAGCCGGACTAATCGCCGAGAATACATCCAACCGCGTCATCTTCGGCTTGAGCAGCCTACCAATAGTAGCAATGTTGCTTGTGCTGTTAGTGGCTCTAAACAAGGATCGAAAAAAGCTGAGTGACTCATAGCCCTTGAATATGCAGAAGACTTCAAATCAATAACGTTTATAGATACGTTACTATTATGGGTTACTAGATAATCTGTAAAACCTCATCATTTTCCTCTTTTGATACAGATTAGCGGAGTTCGATTCGGCGCGCTCCCCGTTCCAAGATTGTCTCCCCCCGATGCAGTCGTATAGGTTGATATCGCCTCAGGTACGTTTGCATCTTTTTGCTACGCCATGCCAATAAACTACCACTAAAGCGGCATATACAAGTCTGTAAAAACACGAATTTTTAATAAAGAAATTCTTCATACTTCTTCAAGAAAAACGCGCTTTATACAGAAAGTCTTTTCATGTTCCACTTCTGCTAGAAACACGCTTACCAATGGCTTAGATGCCCGTGGTTCGCGTCTTTTCGATCATAGATCAACATCTAACAACATGCGCTGTACCGCCAGTTCCTCGAACGGTAGAGACATAACAACGATTAATGAGGTATCGATATGAAAGCCTTCAAGCCCTCTTTGGTAACTAGCCTACTCATCATGGGTATAGCCACGACAGGTGCTGCTCAAGCCGCTGATTGGACCGGCTACACCTATTCGTCGGTTTCCACTACCGCGGCAGTAAAGGGAATGCAGCGCATCATAGACCGTACTGAAGCTGAAACCGAAGACCTGTCGATCACGCTGCATTTGGGAAAGACACTGCAGATTGCCTCCAGCGATATTACCCAGGCGGTCGGTAATGGCTTTATCGATTTCTCGGCTGATCTCTTTTTTTCCGGCAATGTGCCCATCGCGCGTATCCTCAATCTGCCAATGCTGATCCAGAACGATGAGGAGTGGGATAAAGCCTACGCGGCCATGTCTCCCTATCTCACGCAAGGCTTCGCCGAGCAGGATGTTACCTTTCTGGGCGCTTATCGCTACCCTCAACAAGTCATTTTCACCTCGTTCGAGATCGACTCCCTCGACGATCTCGAAAGTCATAAGATCCGCGTAACCTCGCCCGAGCAGGGTGCCTTCGTCGAGGCCTTCGGGGGCTCACCGATCACCCTATCCGGCTCCGAGGTTCCAACTGCCCTGGAGCGCGGCGTAATTGATGGTGTGCTAACAGCCAGTGCGGGCGGTGCAAAAAACTGGCACGAGTTCCTCGACTACAACTACCGATTACCGGTGAACTACGCCTATAGCGCCATTATCGCCAATACCAACGCCTACGAGTCGCTGAACGAAGCCGACCGCGAGACCTTCGCCACCATCATCAAAGAGGAGGCTTCTAACATCACCGAGGCCTTCCTTCTAGACGAGCAGGCCCAAAAGGAATCTCAGGGGGACGCTGGCATGACCATTGTTGAAGCTAGTGACGCAGAGATCGTCAAGGCCCAGGAAGCCCTCGCCCCCTTCTGGCAGGAATGGGCCAGCGAAGCCGGTCCTGAGCATGAACAGGCACTGCAGGATGTGCTCACAGCGCTCGGCAAGTAATTGATCTTTCAGAGGATCTCAACATGTCTGCCTCCCAACATGAAACAAGAAAAGGGCCGGCCTCCGCCGGCCCCATCTTTGACGTACTCTCCGCTATTGTGCGCATTCTCGCTAGCGCTGGGCTAATAACGCTAACGGTATTGGTCGTCGCCGAGATCGGATCACGGTTGCTTTTCAACAGTTCCCTACATGTAGTGGAGGAGCTCTCCGGCTACTTGGTTATCGCCACCACTCTGTTCGGCGCTAGCCTAGCAATCAGGAACAATGCATTGTTTCAGGTCGGTTTTATATACGAAACCTTGCCGCCTCGGGTCAGACAGGTGCTTGGTCTGGTGTACGTCGCGCTAGCCATGGGCATCTGCGGTGTGCTCGCCTGGCACTCCTTCCTGCTCGTCATGAGTTCGTTCGCACGCGGCAACGTGGCGCCCACCGCCCTGATGACACCGCTTTGGATCCCGCAGATGCTGCTGCCTGTGGGCCTGTCCGTGATGACCCTATTCCTGTTAGAACGTGCCTTGCTGCAACTAGGCATCGGAGGACAGCGCTGATGGATGCAATCATTGCCTTTTCCGTCTTGCTGCTACTGATCCTCGGCGGTCTTTGGGTGCATTTCGCCGTAGGAGCCGCGGCCCTTGGGTATCTGTGGCTGATGAAGGGATTTGCTGGCTGGAATGCCCTTGGAATGGTTAGCTGGGGGGCATCCAACAGCTTCACCCTAGCCGCCATTCCGCTGTTCATCTTGATGGCGGAAATCCTACTCGGCAGCGGCCTGAGTGGCCGTCTCTATAACGGCATCGCACCCTTCATGCGCCGCCTGCCGGGCGGACTGCTACATACCAACATCATAGGCAGCGGCATCTTCGCCGCCGTCGCTGGCGGCAGCGCCCCCACAGCCGCGGCCATGTCGACCGTGGCTCTGCCAGCCCTATCCGCACGGGGCTATCAAAAGCGTATCATCGCAGGCTCGCTGGCCGCCGGTGGCACCCTGGGCATACTGATTCCGCCCTCGATCACCATGATCATCTACGCCACCTTCACCGAAACCTCCATCGCCAAACTGTTCGCGGCCGGGCTGGTGCCCGGTATCCTGCTGGCTGGATGCTATAGCCTGTTTATTGCCGCGCGCTCGCTACTCAACCCCTCGCTGGTGCCACGCGACACCACCCAGTTGCGGCTTTCCGATTACCTGAAGGCGGCGCTGGATGTCGTGCCATTCATGATATTGATCAGCTTCGTACTGGGCAGTATCTATTCGGGCATCGCTACGCCTACCGAGGCCGGTGCTGTTGGCGTAGTTGGGGCAGTAGTGATCGCTGCCGCCTACCGCAGGCTCAGCTTGAGCATATTGCGCAAAGCCATCTCACGTACCCTGGTGATGAGCGGCAATGTTCTGTTTATCGTCTTCATTTCGATGATTTTCGCCTACGCCACCGCGCTATCCGGCGTCGGCGAGGATCTGGTTAGCTGGGTGTCCGAGGCAGACATGTCGCCGTTCGCTTTTCTAATGATCTTGCTGGTCACCTTCGCCATCCTCGGCTGCTTTATGGAAGGTCTAGGCATGATCGCGATCATTGTGCCGGTCATCTTTCCCGTGCTGATGGCGATGAATATCGACCCAGTGTGGTTTGGCGTGTTCGTGGTCATCCTGGTCGAGCTCGGCCAACTGACGCCGCCACTGGGCATTATCCTGTTCGTGGTCGCCAGTTCGGACCCCACCGTTAAAGTCGAAGACGTCGTCATGGGTGTGCTGCCCTTCTTCCTGATCATCCTGGCCTTCCTGGTTCTGCTGATCTGGTTCCCCGATATCGCCCTGTGGCTCCCAACCACGACCTTTGGAGGTTGAACATGGCATTCCCCCATCCCGACCCGATACTGATTGAGGCCGAGGTTTTCACCACACTGCCGACGTCACTGAGAAGATCCGGCCAACGCTCTTACTGGGCGGATCGCAACCGGCGCGGGGCGGTGGTCGACAGCTTCATTGAGGGCCCATCCTTCGATCTTGAGGGCAACCTGTGGTTCGTTGATATTCCCTTCGGTCGTGTCTTTCGCGCCTCACCTAACGGCGCCGTCGAGCAGATCACCGAGTACGAAGGCCAACCCAACGGCCTGAAGATCAATACGGGCGGGCACATCTACATTGCCGATTTTCGTAACGGCATCATGCAGTTGAATCCGAACACCGGCGAAGTGACCACCGCGCTGGGCGATGCTGACACCGAGGGCTTCAAGGGCTGCAACGACCTGCACTTCGGCCCCGACGGCTCGCTGTACTTCACCGATCAGGGCCAAACCGGCTTGCAGGACCCCTCTGGCCGTGTCTACCGCTGGCACCCGGACAGCGGTCGGCTGGACTGCCTTATCGACAAAGTGCCGAGCCCCAACGGGCTGGTGCTCGATAAGGCTGGCCATGCACTCTATGTGGCGGTAACCCGTGCCAATGCTGTCTGGCGTCTGCCGATCTCGGACAGCGGACGCGTGGTAAAAGCGGGGCTATTCCTGCAGTTTTCCGGCGGCCGTGCGGGCCCGGACGGTCTGGCGCTTACCAAGGATGGTGGCGTGGTGGTCTGTCAGACCGGCATGGGACTGGTTTGGGTACACGATGCGCTCGGTGTGCCAATCGCCGTGGTGAGATCCCCTCGTGGGCTCGGTACCACCAACTGCGCCTTCGGCGGGCCGGAAGGCCGTACACTCTTCATCACCGAGTCTGACACCGGCACTATTCTGCGCGCTGAGCTGCCCGTCGGCGGCTTTCCCATGGCTTCCGGCTGGGGTATGTGATGCTGACGACGAAGCCGCAGCCCTACGACAGCTTCCTTGCCTCCTGTTCCACGACCCAGCGGAATCACCAAGACAGTGACGATGCCGCCAACGAGCGACCCTGGCGCCGACGCCCCGTCGTAGACTCACCGAACCCGCCGCCGCGGCCGGACTGGCTCACCCAGGTTCGGGAGCCCTCGCTGGCTCCGGATCAGAAGATCGTCGATGCCCATCACCACCTTTGGGATCGCCGAGGCTTTCGCTATCTGCTTGAGGAGTTCACCGACGACATCGGCGACAGTGGCCATTGGGTGACTGCCTCGATCTACATCCAGTGCCGGACGATGTATCGCGCGAGCGGCCCCGAGGCCTATCGATCCGTCGGTGAGATCGAGTTCGTTCGCGGCCTCTCCGCTCAGTCGCGTAGCGGCCACTACGGGCCCACCGACGTGGCAACGGCCATCGTTGGCTATGCCGACCTACTGATGGGGGCCAGCGTCGCGCCGGTGCTCGAGGCGCTGATGGAGGCTGGCGGCGGGCGCTTTCGCGGTGTGCGCATGCCCGTCGCGGCGCATCCCGACCCCACCGTTCGTTCCAACCCCGTGCCAGCACCGGAGGGGCTGATGGTCAGCAAGCCCTTCGTCGAGGCAGCACGGCAGCTGTCCCGCCTCGGCCTGTCGTTGGATATATGGGCCTACCAAACCCAGCTCGACGAGGTAGCAACCTTGGCCCGCCGCCTGCCCGAGCTGACCATCGTTCTCGACCATGCTGGAGGGCCTCTGGGCGTCGGATCCTATCCCAGTCCTCATAGTGACCATAACTCGATCCATCGCCAGGCCTGGCGCGACGGTTTGGCGCGACTGGCCGAACTCCCCAATGTGATGCTCAAGATCGGCGGCTTTGGCATGCCAATCATGGGCTTCAGCTTCAACACAGGAAAGACGCCACCGAACTCACAGCACCTTGCCGATGCCATCGCCCCCGACGTGGACGCCTGCATTGAGCGCTTTACACCATCGCGCTGCATGTTGGAGAGCAACTTTCCTGTCGATAAGGGCAGTATCTCCTACGGCGTGCTGTGGAATGCCTATCATCGACTCACCGCCTCCTGGAGCCAGGAGGAACGCAACGCCGTGTTTCACGACACGGCTACACGGGTCTACCGGCTACCCGCCGGTTCATGACCTAACTAACCGCGCCGTTAATGAGCCATGCCCGCAAGTTCAACAACAAGATCGGAGTACGCCAACATGAAACAACGTTTTTTAAGCTTGTCCCTCGCCGCTGTCGCGTCGACTTCCCTCCTGGTCGGCACCAGCCTCGCTCAAGCCGACTATCCCGACAAACCGATCAACTTGGTGGTCGGCTACTCCGCCGGGGGCGGCACGGACGTCATGGCCCGCACAGTCGCTAAGTATCTGGAGGAGCAGTTGGGCGACGGCGCCACGGTGGTGGTTAAGAACATGCCTGGCGCGGGCGGCCAGATCGGATTTTCGGCGCTAGCCTCGGCCAGTCCAGACGGCTACACGATTGGCACCATGAATCTGCCAGCTGCCCTGGCGCTGACCTATGACCGCGAGGCTGACTACGACGTGGACAGCTTCACCTGGCTGGCCAACTTCGTCTCCGACCCTAATACCCTAGTGGTGCCGAAAGACTCTGACATTGCCTCGGTGGAAGACCTGATCGCGTACGCCAGGGACGTCCAAGGCAAGATGCCGGTGGGCCTATCCTCGCTAGGCGGCAACGACCATTTCTCCGCTATCCAGTTCGCCGAGGCGGCCGACATTGAACTAAACTACGTACCGTTTAATGGCGCAGCCCAGGCGCGCAGCGCACTGATGGGCGGGCACGTGGCCATGGGCACCATGGCATATAGCCAGACGGTGGGCTTTGAAGATGAGCTACGCGTACTGGCCGTGCTAGCTGACGAGCGCCTGGAACAAGCCACCAACGTGCCGACGGCGAAGGAGCTCGGCTTCGATATCGAAATGGGCTCGTTCCGCGGCTTGGCGGCACCGGCCAACCTACCGGTTGACATCCGCTCTGCTCTGCTGGGCGCCCTTGAGGATGTGGCCGAGGACATCAACTTTAGCTCCGACATGGCACAGCAGGGCAACCCGCTGAGCGTCATCTATGGGGAAGACTATCGAGCCCTGGCCGAGGCCCAGGATGAGTTGGCGCGGCGCACCTGGGAAGAGACGCCCTGGAAGTAATCTTATTTAACAGACCGACGCGAGGCACTGCTGTCCCGCGCCGGTTTATCTCTATTTCATTCCCCCGGCGCACCAGCCTCACTCAATACATAGTCACACTGAATTACTCCCACTCCCCCCGACCATAGTCGTAAGCCTTTACTGGCCGTTCGTCATGGTATTAGCGGCCAACCCCGATGACATGGGCTTTATCGCCTTTCCTCTCCATAGATACAGAAAAACTTACCACACAGTTAAACATTATTCGCTTTTATCAAGTAATTCTGTACTGTTCACTGCACTAGACAGGCTTTGCCTTTTAGACCATCCGTGAATGTAAACGGGAGTACAACAACATGATCACAAAGTTTTCAACCATCGCCGCCACTCTCTGCCTCGCTAGCATTACCTCGACTCAGGCCCTCGCCGATTATCCAGAGAAAAAGATAGACCTGATCGTCGGCTATGCTGCAGGTGGTGGAACCGACGTCATGGCCCGCACCGTTGCGCCTTTCCTTGAGCAGTATCTTGGCGACGACGCTACCGTCGTAGTGAAGAATATGCCCGGTGCCAGCGGCCAGATCGGCGTCACCGCCACGGCCCAGGCCGATCCCGATGGTTACACTATCGGCACCTACAACCTGCCCGGCATGATGGCCCGCACCCTTGACCGCGACGCCGACTACGACGCCGATAGCTTCACCTACCTGGCCAACGTGGTAGACGATCCCAACGTGATCGTCACACCTAAGAGCAGCGACATCGACAGCATGGAAAAACTGGTCGCTGCAGCCCAGGAACGTGATGGTGCTATCACCGTCAGCATGTCAAGCCTCGGCGGCGATGATCACTTCTTCCTTATTCGGCTCTCCGAGGAGACCGACGCTGAATATACCATCGTTCCCTTCTCAGGCTCCGCGCCGGCGCGTAGTGCTCTCATGGGCGGTCATGTCGCAATGGGGATCATCAACTTATCGGAGGTGGTCAACTTCCGTGACGAGCTAAATGTGCTGGGCATTGCCACCAACGAACGTTCTGAACTACTGGAAGGTGTGCCGACCTTTACCGAGCAAGGCTACGATCTTGTCAACGGTTCGCTGCGTGGGTTTATTGCCCCCTCCGGCCTGCCGGAAGAGGTCGAGGCCAGCCTGATTAGTGCCTTCGAGAAGACGTACGAGGATCCAAAATTCCAAGAGGCTATGCTCAAATCTGGGAATCCTATCAGTCTGACGACAGGAGATGATTTTCAAGCACTTAACGCAGAGCAGCTTGAACTGGCCGAGCGTGTTTGGGAATCCTCACCCTGGAAATAAATTGATTGGCCGGGGTGTTCAATCAACCCGGCCGACCATGGCAAGCCCCCCTTCGTCACGCCCCGTAACAGGATAAAACGTCACCTCCACCATGTCGCTCGACTCGCTTGGTGGTAGACGCTCTACGAGCAAGCCAGCCAGAGAATAGAACATGAAACAGACCACTTCAGGGCAAGGGCCTCATCCCGACCTCATCACCGGTATCGCCATCATTGTTGTCGCAGGGTTTCTTCTGCTACGCACACCCGACATGCCGACCATGAGCTCCCTGCTGCCTATAACAATGCTGAGCACGCTAATCGGGCTCTCTGTATTAATGATCTTACGGGTTTTTGCCGCCACGCGAAGCGAGCGCTTTAAAGCCCCACGGCACCAAATATTCGAGAATTTGCCGCGCTTTCTCGGCATTGTCGTGGCCATTGGGCTCTACGTGGTCAGCGTGAGCTTGATCGGCTTTTACACAACCACCGCGGTTATGGTGCCTTTGGTGGCGTGGAGCTTCGGCTATCGGGATATCAAACGGTTGCTGTTGGCGGACCTGATATTCACCGGAGGCTTGGCAATAATTTTCGCCTTGCTGATGGGTCAGGATCTCCCCACTGAATTCTTTATACGCTGAAAGAGGGCTGACACATGTATGGAAGTTTGATTGATGCACTCCCAGCGGTGCTGTCTCTCGGCAATTTCGCCGCTGTCGTGCTCGGCGTTATAACAGGCATCTGTATTGGTGCCTTGCCCGGGCTCAGCGCCACCATGGCAATCTCGGTACTGATTCCCTTCACCTTCGGCATGGATCCACTGGTAGCACTTGGCATGATGGCCGGTATCTATAACGGCGCCATGTACGGTGGCGCTATTCCCGCGGTGCTGCTGCGCATTCCCGGCACCCCCGCCGCCGTAGCCACCAGCTTCGACGGCTACCCAATGGCCCAGCAAGGCAGGGGCGGCTATGCGCTTCAGGTCTCAGTGGTGTCATCCGCCATCGGTGGCATCGTCTCGGCTATCGTGCTCATGCTATTGGCCCCGCCGCTGGCCAAGGTAACACTGCTGTTTGGCCCCTCCGAGGTTTTCTGGGTCGCCGTCTTCGGCCTCTCGGCCATCGTCTTCCTGCTCGGCGGAGACGTCCTCAAGGGCTTGTTGAGCGCCTGTTTCGGCGTTTTTGTCTCGCTGGTCGGGCTAGACTCTATCTCCGGATATGACCGCTACACCTTCGGCCACCTGGAGTTACTCGACGGCATCAACATCGTGGTGCTGCTCGTCGGGCTCTACGCCATACCGCCGGCAATCGCCCTCCTGGAGGAAGTCGTGGATGTCGACACCTCCACGGCCAAAAAGCTCAATACGACGAGCCTCTGGAAAGCCTTTCCGAGCATGCTGAGATTCTGGAAGACTTGGCTGCGCTCTTCGGTGATCGGCGTGTTCGTCGGCATCCTGCCAGGCGCTGGCGGATCAATGGCGGCTTTTCTCAGCTACAACGAAGCACGTCGCGCATCCAGTAATCCCGAAGACTGGGGCAAGGGCGAACCCGAGGGCGTAGCGGCCTCCGAGACCGCCAACAACGCCGATACCGCCTCAGCACTGATTCCCGCCTTGACGCTCGGCATCCCCGGTACCGCGGTGGCTGCAGTGATGCTCGGTGGCCTGATGATCCACGGTCTGCAACCTGGCCCGATGCTCTTCCGTGACAACCCCGGCATTGTGTTCGGCTTCATGTGGCAGTTCCTGTTCGCCGCCATCTTGCTGATCGTACTTGGCGGCGCCCTGGCCACCAACAGCTTTGCACAGGTTCTGCGTCTGCCGCGTCCACTGCTTGGCGCTTTCATCATCACCCTGGTTCTAGTGGGGGTCTACTCAATCAATGGCCGGATGTTCGACGTTTACTTGATGCTGGGCTTCGGTTTTATCGGCTACTTTATGGACAAACTGAAGTTCCCATTGCCCCCAGTCGTGCTGGGCCTAATTCTCGGTGGCTTCGCCGAGCAGAACTTGCGTCTGGCTCTGCGTATTGGTGGCGGCGATTGGACAGCCTTGGCAGCGAATACAACGTCGAAGGTGCTTATTGCCATGATTCTTCTTGTCATTCTTACGCCACTCTTTTCCCGACTGTCCCGCCGCAAGAAGAGTGAGTCGACGGCATAGTACCTCGTTAATAATTTAGGATGTGCGCCTGCTGCAGCTATGCTTTAGAGCGCCACGGATAAAGGACATCGATGAACGGCACCTACTCACTCTACGAACGCCTGAACCTCATCGAGATCCACCACTACCCCTACTTGGCTGCCTTCCGTCAGCAGATGCCGGCTACCGCGGTTGAGCGTATCGACACAGAGCGCCACCCCGGCGCACTCCACCGAATAACGCACGATGTTGCCGAGCAGTTGGCAGCGGCGTATGACCCCGGGGCACTCTGGGCCAGGGCGAGCCGGTCGCTCCACGCCCATCGCTCCGTCTGCCAGTGGCTGGAGGTAAAGGGCCTCTGGCCGCAGCGCCACGCGTGCTGAGTCGAAACCCTCTCCTAACAGTGGACGGGCCTGATCGCCGAAAAGTAAGTTGTAGTGCCCCATAAAGCCCGCCGCGTGGTAGTCCCTGGGCCGCGTATAGAGCTCTTCGGCGCTTCCCTGCTGCAGGATGTGCCCGTCATGCATCAGGAAGATACGATCAGACATCACCAATGCCTCTTCCTGATCGTGGGTCACAAACAGGGTCGTCAAACCTAATGTCTGCTGGATATCGCGCAGCTGCTGACGTAGATGGCCGCGGATACGGGCATCGAGCGCTGAGAGCGGCTCATCCATCAATAGGATACGCGGCTCAACCACCAACGCTCTTGCTAAAGCCACGCGTTGACACTGCCCGCCGGAGAGCTGGTGGGGAAACTTGTCAGCATGCACATTGAGCTCTACCAGACGCAGTACTTCATCCACCCGGCGGCGGCGTTCCTCATGCGGCACCTTCTGCATACGCAGGCCGAAGGCGACGTTGTCGGTCACCCGCATGTTGGGAAACAGAGCATAATGCTGGAAGACCATGCCAACACCACGCTGCTGCGGTGGAAGTGCGGTGATCTCTTCGCCATCCACCACGATTCGCCCCTCATCCAGCCGATTCAACCCGGCAATAGATCGCAACAGGGTCGATTTTCCGCAACCGGAGGGCCCCAGCAGCGTGACGAACTCACCCTTGGCGATCACCGCATCGATGTGAGAAAACACCTGGGTAGTGCCAAAACGCTTGGCCAACCCCTCGAGATGGAGATAGCCAGCGGCCAGGGGGCTGTCATTGACTACTGGAGCACCGCTTAGGGTCGTCATGGGTTCGCCCCCTTGGTAATGGCGTGACCGGCCTGACGGTTCCCCAACCAGGTTAGCAGCAGGGTGAACAGGAAGAGCGTGATCACCAATGCGCTGGTGAAGTGGCCGCTGGAGCCTCGCATATTGTTGAGATACACCTGAAGGGTCTCGAAGCGCGTCCCTACCAGCATGTTGGCGAAGACGAACTCGCCAATCAGGAAGGAGAAGGACAGGAACACGGCGACCTGCACCCCCACGCGGATGTTGGGAAGAATGACCAGGAAGAAGGCCTTGAAGGGCGTTGCCCCCAGCAGTTGCGCGGCTTCCATCAGTGACCTTACATCGATGGTGCGCAGGCTGTTGGCAATGGCCCGGTAGACGAAGGGCAGCGCGATCGTCACGTAAGTAAACATCAGTATCCAGGGGGTGCCCACCAGTGGCAGCGGGCCGCCAGCGTAGAGTTGCAGCAGCCCTACCGAGGAGACCACAGGAGGCACTGCAAAGGGCACCAGGATAAGGCCACTCATCCAGGCATCCAGCCGTGGGTAGCGGGTATGCGCCAGGAACGCTACCGGCACCACCAGCACTAAACTCAGCGCCAGCGCTCCTACCGTGACCAGCATTGAGCGGGTGAAGGCCCACTGAAAGCGCGGTGTACTCCATAGCTCCCCAAACCACTTCAGGGTCACCCCATCAGGCAGGAGGGTGGCCCCCCAACTGGACGCCAACGCATAACCCAGGGTGGCGAGCAGCGGCAGCGCCAGTAGCGTGAACACACTCCACACCACCAGTGCATAGGGCGACGGCCAGACAAGGCGACGTATTGGCAGTGGAGATTCCTCTGGCCGGGATAAGGTGAGATCAGCGTTCAACGACATAATGGCTCCTGCGCACTATCCACTGCTGAATCAGGGTGACCATTGCCAGTAACCCGACCAGAACCAGCGCCAGGGCACTGGCCAGATTGGGCTGCAGGAAGAGATCCCCCGAGACCAGATTGGCGATACGGATAGTCATGAGGTTGTAGCTGGTATTGACCAGCGCATAGACGGTGGCATAGGCGCCCATGGCGTTGGCGATCAGAATCGTCAGCGTCCCCGCCAGTGCCGGCCGGAGGATCGGCAGACCGATATGGCGCCAGTAGGCGATGCGCCCGGCGCCCAGCAGGCTGGCAGCGTCCCGCCACTCTGCCCGCAATCCTTCGAAGGCAGGAAACAGCAGCAGTATGCCCAAAGGAATCTGGAACCAGGTGTAGATCACGATCAGGCCGTTGCGCGAATAGAGCGAGAAGCTGTCGATCAGCCCCACACGCTGAAGGGCTATGGTCAACACCCCGTTGGCGCCCATCAGGATGATGAACGCGAAGGCCAGCGGTACACCGGCAAAGTTGCTGGTCATATTGGTGAAGGCGATCATCCAGCGCCGCAGCGGACCGCTGGTGCGGGTCAGGCTGTGGCATGCCAGGGTGGCGATGATCAGCCCCAGAAGGCTCGAAATCAGTGAAATCTCCAGGCTGCGCCCAATGGCCTGACGAAAGAAGGTCGAACCCGCGATTTCCCTGAAGTGGCCGAGCCCCCAGGCGCCCTCGACGTGGAAGGCACTGATGGCGATCCAGCCGAGCGGCGCCAGTTGGAAGGCCACGAATACCAGCGCAAAGGGTACCAGCCATAGCCAGGCGGGCAGTAGACGCTTCACGACGCCGCCCTCCCCTCGACCAGCAGCTCGGCGTGATAGGGTTTGTCATGCTCCAGGCCCAGCAAGGTGGCCAAGGTACCGCACAGCCTTGGCTGCTGCAGCGATGCCACCGGCGCATGAGCAAATGCCTCGCCAAATAGCCACAGTGGCACCCGGCGCTCTTCCTCCAGCAGGCCCGAGTGAGAACCATCGGCGTTCATACCATGGTCGGCGGTCACCATCACCTGGTAGCCCTCAGCCAGCCACTGCGGCAAATAGTCTGCCAGGGCGCTATCGGCCCGACGTGCGGCGTTGCGGTACTGGGGCGACTCGCCGCCATGGCGATGGCCGGCATCATCGACATTCATGCTGTGCACCAGCAGAAAGTCAGGGGCGTTGAGCCGGCGCAGCGCTTCGGCGTCGCTGAACAGGTGATCGTCAGGGTAGTGATCCTGCCAGTAGAAGAGGCCCACCTGGATCGCGCTCTCCGCATTCTGGTGGAAACGGTGGCGGGCAGGCACGAAGGGAGCCTCAAGATAGAGCTCGCTGACCCAGTGATAGGCCGCCGCGGCGGTACGCCGCCCTTGGCGAACCGCCAGATCGAATAGGCTGGTGCCCGTTGATCGGCGCACCACCTGGTTATGTACCACCCCAGAGTCCACAGGACGGTCGCCGGTCAGCAAACACTCATAGAGGGGGCGGGACATGGCTGGCAGCTCGCAATTAAGCGCGTGGAAGCTGCCACGGCCCGCTTCACAGAGAGCGTGTAGGTGGCCCATAGCGTGCCGCCCCACGGCATGGTTAAGGCCATCGAGCACCACGAGAATGACGCGGTGAGACATCACAGGCTCCTTGCCGCCTCCTGGGGAGGCGGCCGTCAGTCGGGAAGAGGAGGTGGTTACTGTTGATGGATCAGCACCTGGGACTGCCACTGGCTCGGCAGCTGCCGAGCGCTCATTTCCCAGGCGTCGAAATCCTCTACCGCGCGGGCATTGGCGTACTGCTCATTGGGCAGCAGTTTGGCGGCGATCTTTTCGGGCAGGGTCAGGTGCTCGGCGCGAATCGGGCGGGCATACCCCTCCGCCAAGTTGAACTGCCCCTCGTCAGAGAGGATGAACTCGCGAGCCAGCTTGGCCGCGTTTGGATGCGGAGCGTGCTTGTTGATGATGGTGGCGTAGCCAGAAGTCACCGAGGCATCGCCAGGAATGACCACATCGAAGGCATCACGGTTGATCTGATCACGGTAGTTCAGAGCGTTGAAGTCCCACATCAGCGCAACCTCGACTTCCCCTTTCTCGAGGTTGGCGATGCTGGGATCCGCCAGTGACAACCGCCCCTGGCGGGCCAGTTCGGCAAACAGCTCCAGCCCTGGCAGCAGGTTATTTTCATCACCACCGTTGGCATAGGCGGCGGCGAGCACAGAGCTGTTAGCCTGCGCCGCTTGCCCTACGGCGCCCAGCGCTACGCTGTAGTCGCCCTCGACCAAGTCAGCAAAGGTGCGCGGCCGCTCCGCCTCCGTCACTAGCTGCTTGTTGATCATAAAGGCGATAGTGCCGGTATAGCCCAATACCCAGTGGCCGTCCTCATCCTTGGCCCAATCGGGAATCTCTTCCCAGGTCGTCGGCTTGTAGGGCTGAGTCACGCCTTCTGACACGGCGATGGGGCCAAAGCTGATGCCCACGTCACCGATGTCAACGGTGGCATTTTCACCCTCGGCCTTGAACTTGGCTATCTCCTCGGCGGAGCTCATGTCGGTATCCATATGCTCCAAACCATACTGTTCGTGCAAATCGGCCCAGGTGTCTTTCCAGTTGGCCCAGGAGTCCGGCATGCCGACGCTGTCGACTCGCCCCTCCTCCTGGGCAGCGGCGATCAGTTCGGACAGGTCGGTATCCGCTTGGGCTTGGCTGGCGAGAAGCGCCGTTCCGAGCGCAGCGGTTAGCGTCAGTTGCAGCAGCGACGAGCGTGTCGGATTCACAGTATGGCCTCATTCGGTTAGTCAGGGTGATGCCGCCATCTGGTCTAGTTCAGTAACGGCTAACAAAAGGCATACTAGGGGGTGGAAATGACAAAGGCATGTCGCTTGAATGACATTCACATGTCCTTACAATAGCGGAAATTGCTGCTAAAATTGGCGGTTATAGATCAGACATGTCATCGCCCTGACATGATATCTTCGCTAAAATAACCTGCAGACGACTGCGTGCGAGCTTAAGCAGTCTGAACTAGACCAGAAGCGAGCTTCCTTTGACCACTACGCTGCCACACGCCACGCCATTTAGCGCGGATAACGCTTTACCCCGCCTGACGCCACCGACCAGCCGCCTTCAGCAGGCGCTACTGGGCATGCTGGCCGAGGAGGCCCCCTCTGCCACTGGGCGCCTACCCTCCGAACGACAGATGATGGAGCGCTTCTCAACCACACGCATCACACTACGTGAGGCGTTGATGCAACTGGAGGCCGAAGGTCGCATCTATCGGGAGAGCCGCCGCGGCTGGTTCGTCTCTCCTCCTCGTCTTCGCTACGACTTACTCGCCTCTCTGCCGTTCAAGGAAATGGTAGCGTCCCAGCAGCGCTGCCCGGAAACCGAGGTACTCAAAGCCACCCAGTGCCCTGCCCAACCCAAGGTCGCGGCCCGCCTGGGCATCCTGGAAGGAGCACCGGTTTTCCACATCATCCGGGCACGCCGTATCGATGGGCGCCCCGTGCTATATGTCGAACACTACCTGCGCGCGGACTGCTTCCCCGGGATCCTCGCGCACGACCTCGTGACCTGCTCACTCACCGAGCTCTATCGCAGCCACTACGGCATACGCATCAGCCGTGTCAGCTTCGAGCTCTGCTCCACGGTGCTGCATTGTCGTGCGGCTGAGGCACTGCGCGCGGCCTCAGGAGGGCCTGCTCAGCGCGTCACTCGCATCAACTACGACCAGAATGGCCGAGCCATCGATTATGACGATGAGCTTTGGCGACATGATGCGATTGAACTCACTGTGTCGGCGGCGCCGCAGAGTAGTGCGTAGCGTAGCGCCGCCCCGACGCGTTATAGAGGAACGTTAACCGTTTCGTGCATCAAGCACCCTTGAGCGAGAGCTGCTTTCTGAAAACGGCAATCACGCCATGTTAGAGGGCTACAACTGAAGCATCCGGAGGAGAAACGCAGCCCCCCTGGTCGTCGATATGCTGTGTACCGACAGCGCACACCAGCGGGTCTTCTGGGGCGTCTCCGAAGGCGTGCTGGCCGCCTGTTTATCGTGCTGGCGGGCGATGCCGGGCTGGCCGTATTGCAGGAAGTAATCACCGTGGTCGGCCTGCCGATGTTTATTTTGGTGTTTATCATGATGTTCGCGCTTTACCGAGGCCTCTCCCAAGAAGAACTCAGCGAAGTACGGGTAGGCAGCCCACCTAGGCAGGAAGAGTTGAAGCCGGAAGATTAGGAGATACAAGACAGGGGCCTGCGAGCAATTGCAGGCCCCTGTTTCAAGTGGTGAAGCTAGGTAGGTTGTATCTGCAACCGTCTGCTTCCTAATTAATGCTCAGTTGTGAGCGCGCATTCCTGCGAATCTATCAAAGACAGCTACAATTCACTCCTACAAAGCACTGGGAACAATGCTGTGTGCTCTTCAATAATGGCTACTACATTCGGCGAGACCTTTTCGCGCGTTAGCTCCATTCACGAATAGGTGAAGCGTTGAAAAGAAAGCTTACGAAGCTCAGCCCGCTTAAGCAGCCTATGCTAGGGTAAATTTAGTAGAGGGTTGAGCAGGTAAAAGGCAGAGCATACAAATCGAGATAGAGCATAAAGGCAGTTAATGACTCAAAGCGTTCTATTTCAACTAGCTAAAAAGAAAAATTGGGGATTATAGGCCGGTGATAAACCAAATAGACATAGCAAGCTTTGGAAGTTTCAGCGGTTTGGAGTGGAAGAAGACCGTTCGTGATAGAGGCAAAAACGTTCAGAATTTCAAACGCCTCAACATCATCTATGGACGTAATTACTCTGGGAAGACGACCCTTTCCCGAGTTTTTCGTGCCCTAGAGATACGCAAGACCCCACTCAGCTACCATAACCCCTCCTTCACTATCTACGGGGAGAAGGGCAATGTTACGCATGCAACAATACCGGCTCACAACTATGACGTCCGGGTCTATAACCGTGACTTCGTAACAGACAACCTGGGTTTCCTGGTCAACCAGGTTGATGGGGAAATCAAGACATTCGCCATCGTCGGTGAGCAAAACAAAGAGATTGATGATGCAATTTCAGCCATAGAAACCAGGCTTGGTAGTGTGGAAGGTAAATGCGGTCTTCGGTATGAGCTAGAAACGAAGAAGAAGGAACGTGATCGTACAGAGACCAGCCATAGCACTGCCTCTAACTCTTTGGAAGAAAAATTGCGCTCCCACGCAAATAACGAGATCAAGAAGAATCGGGAGTATGGCTCTCCCGTATACAACATTGGAAGCATTAAAAGTGACATTGCTGCCACTAAGAAGCCTGACTTCGTAACTCTGACTATTGACGAACAAGCTGCAAAGCTTGCTCTATTAAAGCAAGAAGCCCTACCAGATATAACTGGCACATTGGAAATACAACTAAATTTTGATTCATTGCGTAGTGCTGCAGAGCCACTTCTATCAAAAGAAATTACGCCCACAAAACCGATTCAAGAACTGCTTAATGATAGTGTTCTACAACTCTGGGTCAAGCAGGGAATCGGTCACCACCGTAAAAAACGTGATACTTGCGCATTTTGTCGCCAGGCCTTACCAGACAATATTTGGCAAGTACTGGACTCTCATTTTAGTAAAGAGTCTGGAGACCTTGAAGCCGCTTTAGATGCTGCGATCTTGACCGTCAACAATGAGATAAATGCAATTGCTGACTTCAACAGCTTTAAAAGAGACCAGTTTTATACAGAAGAGCGATCTGCTTTTGACACAAGTAGTGCAGCTCTTTCTCATGCATTGGGAGTCTATAAAAAAGATCTGGAAGCACTGAAAAAAGCCTTGGAAGATCGCAAAAGCAACCTCTTTCAGGTCATTTCCTTGAAAGATTCTATTCATGATGACAAAACAATTCAGAAGCATGTGGATGCTATAAATGCGTTGATTTCCACAAGCAACAGCAAGACGAAAACACTTGAAAAAGACAAGACTGCAGCCAGAAATGCACTTCGTCTGGCTAACGTCTATACTTTTTCCCAAGCAATCAATCATGATGACGAAATTGTTAAGATTAACAATTTAAAGACTGACATGGATGGAGCGAGAACTACGTACGACGAAGCTGAGAAGGAAATTCGTGAGTCAGAATCAGCAGTTTCTGCCTTGCGAGCGAAACAGAAGGATGAAAGTAAAGGAGCCGATAGAGTCAACTCCTTGCTCAGTCATTTCTTTGGCCATGATGGAATCAAACTTGAAGCTAAAGACAATTTAGACCAAACAACAGTCAAGTTTGAAATTATCAGAGATGGAAAGTCCGCATACAACCTCAGCGAAGGTGAGTGTAGCCTAATTGCTTTCTGCTATTTTATTGCCAAACTTGAAGATCCCGACAGTATGGGAAAAGAACTTATTATTTATATAGATGACCCTATTTCCAGCTTGGATGGAAATCACATTTTCTTTATATTTAGTCTGATTGAAAGCTTAATTGCCAAACCAATTAAGAATCCCGACGGCTCAAACGCCTACCGCTACAAACAGCTTTTTATCTCGACACACAACCTTGACTTCCTCAAATACTTGAAGCGTCTCTCTATCCCTAAGAAAAAGATCACTGCAGGAGAAGGGAAACAAAAAAGTGTTGATGATAACGAACATTTTATGATTGAGCGTAATGGTGCATCAAGCAACATCTTGCTTATGCCATCCTACCTCAAAGATTACATCACTGAGTTTCATTATCTCTTCCATCAAATCTACAAATGTAAGGATCCAGAAAATGCACATATTAACTATGAGCCATTCTTTGGATTTGGCAATAATTTAAGGAAATTTCTTGAAGCATTTTTATTTTTTAAGTACCCCTATCACGACAACAGAAATGATGCCTTTGAAAGAATCAAGAAGTTCTTTGGAGAAGAGGAAGATACAGCGATTGCGCTAGTAAACCGCCTTAATAATGAGTTCTCTCACCTTGAGGCCGTACCCGATAGAGGTTTCAAACCAGTGGAAATTCCTGAAATATCCAAGGTGGCCAATTATGTTTTGGATAAAATCTATGCCGCTGATCAAGACCAATATAACGCCCTTCTTAAAAGTATTGGAGAACCAGAACGAACATCCTGAAGAAGGCCCTTAGTCTTAGATGCAGAATCATATTAAGCTGCATCTATAAATTAATAGCAGGTAAAAGGTCCTAACTGACGACCAAAAAAGGGGGCCTGCGATTTCGCAGGCCCCCTTTTTTACAATTTGGCGCGCCCGGCAGGATTTGAACCTGCGACCCTCGGCTTCGGAGGCTAATCCCAAGCATCATAGATGAGTTTACCCACCAAAATCACCTATCGAAAAATATCAATTTATTTTATTAAAAACAATAAGTTATTACAAAATAAAGGATTATAACTCTTTCCGCTTTATCCCGATTGACACCGACCGCTGCCCATCGTCACCATCAAAGCGGACACATAGCGTGATTTTAAGATGTCCGATTTTCGGACGGTTTTGACCTTTGGCGGTAGCGCCTTACCTTTACTGCTTAACTCACCATGATGACCACCTTGGCATAAGCACCTAATCCCCCCGCCTATCAGCGTAATAAACTGCCACAATGGCTGAATGGGTATCGCTAATCCCAGCGTGGCACCAATGAAAACACCAATGGCATGATTAGACAGTATTTTCCTAAAGGTACTGACTTCCGAAAAGTGATCAATACCGAGCTACGGAGTGTCATCACTAAGCTAAACGATAGACCAAGAAAGCGACTGGGATACCGAACCCCAGCACAGGGGTTCTTAGGTGAATACTCAGGAGTACTAGAAACCGCAGGTGCTGCACTTATTAGTTAAATTCAGGTTTTAAATGTCCGATAAAAGTGATGAGCAATCTGATGGGCAAATACCATGAAAGCCCATCAACCATCCAATGAGTATGCTGCACTCAGAGCCTGCATCCGCCAAGACTTTAAAAAAATCAGCTTTCAATACGTCTCTATTTTTTAATCTCAACTTCCACAAAAGAAAAAGGCGATTTTCCATTATTGATCACGTTATGTTCAGTACCTTCTTCGCGGTTATAGCAAACCCCTGCTTCTAGTATAACTTCACGATTTCCCTCTTCGGTTTCTAGCAGCATTTTGCCACCTATGATCGGCACAATGACATAGTTATGCTCATGGCGATGCCAGCCTGTTTCAGAACCGGGAGGAAAATCCCAGCGTGTCACAATCACTTGGCTGTTTTCGATTTGTAAATGGCTACTGGCTTGCATTCTTTTCATGGTAATACCTTTTCATGTTGGTTTGGCTTTAATGCCAAACGCCAATTGCTTTTTCTCCAGGGGATTTAGTATTAGCAGAGTTACTGCGTAGTTCGCTCGCAGAGTATCCAAAGTGCTGCCGAAACGCTCGACAGAACTGGGCTTGATCGGTGAATCCCCAGCGGTAGGCAATTTCACCAATATTAATACCACTGGGCGATGCCTCCAGATCACGATGAGCTGCCTCAAGTCGCTGTACCCGCACCCACTCGCGTACAGTATATCCAGACCCGGAAAATAGCTTATGAAGATAGCGCAATGAAATTCCGCAAAAGCCTGCAATGCGAGCTGGGGTTAATTCAGGATTACCAAGATTGGCAGATATGTACCGCTCGATACGCATCAAATGAGCGGTTTTCAAATGTGATTGGTCGCTACTCAGCACTCTCTCATCCTGCTCTAGAACAAGAGATAACATATTTAGCGCCTGCTCAAACAAACAATTCTGATCATCAATGCTGCACTCATTGACACGCTGTGAGCAAATCATTAGGAACTCAACAAAGGCACAGCCAATCCCTTTTTTAGCAGAAAAGCAGTGTTGGGAATATCGTTCAGGCCGTCGGATGCGGTACTTCATTGATTGACTTGGGATTTTAAAAACCCACATATCATTCGGAGATTCATAACCAAAACGATAGGGGGCATCTCCCTGCTCGACAATGAAGTGCCCTGGTGGGCAATCCAAGCTACGGCCATGCTGAGAGAAAAATACATTTGTTCGTAGTGGAATGGTAACCAGGAACGACGCGTGATCATCATGGGCAATCTGCGATTGACACCTTGAATACTCAGCCTGATAGGAGCAAAGGCGCGATAAGGAAAAGTCGCTTCCCTCCGCTTTCCACACTTTTAGGGATCCTTGAAACTTAGCCTCCTGATTCCCGTAATTGAGAGTTAACGGAAAATACGTTTGAGAAATGAGCTGTGTCCAGCGACCCTGTGAATTAGACGTTAACATTAAATTAGCTTTATTCATGTTATCTGCCCCACGATATTCGCAACGTTTGGGATGGCGTAATGCCAAATGGCAGAGTCCCTCTGAAACAGAAATTTCAGAGGGTTATCATCGTTATAAGAGTGTTATCGAGATCATGTCCAATAATGCGAAGACCGTCGACGTACGGATTCACGGAATTGCTGAGTCGATTTCTCTAACAACTCGCCTGTTCCCCAATCAAGTATCACTGCGTAGCGACGAATAATATCTAGTACATCCAGCGTGCCATCACGGTATTGCTCAGCTACTTCTTGCGGTGCCACTTCAAGCCACTCTTTACGATGGGCGCGAATCCACTCTCGAGCATTTTTGGTATGCTCAACATCAATGTCATAATCATCCACGTCGGGATCATTTATATTGATGACAACACCATAGTCACTCTCTGCTCTCTTCACAGAGACATACCCATCTATCACATCTTCCAGCACTTCTTCAGCGGGACGCTCAAGTGGATCACCAAAACCGCCGCCGCCAGCTGAAGGACGGGTAAAAGTATCTCCTGCATGCACAGAAACATTTGAGAACGTAGCGCCTAAGTATTTCTCTTCAGTTGTTCCTTTGTTAATCCAAACGCCATGCGGCACAGATGGTAGACCACCTTCGATTCCCCAGGTCACTGAACGTCCGCGGTCGCAGCAATAGCTCATCACTGTCTTGTCAACATCTGTGAGGACTCCCCCTTTCTCAACGCCACAGCCGCCCCGGAAGCGGCCCGGGCCGCCGGAATCAGTGCTTATTTCATGACACATCGTCAACACGGGATTTAAACGTTCTTGACCTTCTACAGGCTGAACGGCTAAACCCGTGCCAAAGACAGGAGAGGTTGCTGACGAGCCATCTTTTGTTTGACGCCCACCCCAGCCACCTGCCATCCAGTCGTACCACATGAAATAAGAAGTCTTTTCGGTACGCACATCGTTGCCTCCGATGAGCAGGTACTCCAGATTAAACGCACATGCCATAGCACGTTCTGGCATTATGCCGCTCCAAAGTTCAAAAATTCCATTCATGATTTTTTCGTAAGGGCCCGAGCAGAATCCTGTTACTGCATGCGGCCAGCCTGCGTTTACAACGGTCCCCTCCTCACCAATATTCGCCGTTACGGCTCGATAGAAACCTGAGTTAAGCGGCACATCGGGGAAGAAAGTTTTGGTGCCAGCGTAAATAGCTGAGTGGGTCGTTCCATATCCAGAGTTTAAAAAAGTAGATACAGCAGGTGCCGAGCCGGTTAAATCATAGTGAATACCGTTGCCATCAAGCTTCAACTTGATCTTAATAGGCACCATCCCTTCTCCCAGCGCAGGGTCGGCATCAAGATAATCAACTGTTTGCCACTCACCTGTTGGCATACCGGCCAAACTCTTTAATACAATACGCTCAACGTAATCTTGAGTTTCTTGCATAGCGGCAACAACAGTCTCTTTCGAGTATTTATCGACTAAACGTAATATTTCACGTTCACAGACAGCAGTAGCTTCGGCTTGCGCATGCAGGTCCCCCATAGCTTGACTAGGCGCACGGGTATTGGAGACCAAAAGTTGAGCTACATCATGTAGGAAGGTGCCCGACCGCCAGACCCGTATCGGCGTAATACGCAGACCTTCGCTAAAATGAGTGCTAGCATTAACATCAAACGACCCAGGAACGTTACCGCCTATATCCGCCCAATGGCCTTTATTCTGAGCGAAGCCGATAATTTCATCATCGACGAAGATAGGGCGAATAAAACTTACATCATTTAAGTGTGTCCCGCCTCTGTAAGGGTCGTTAATGGCAAACACATCGCCTGCTTGAATATCCCCTTCGAACTCTTCCAGTACAGCTTTACATTGAAAGTGCAGCGTGCCGACATGTACTGCAATATCACCGCTACCCTGCATAACTGTATTGCCTTTTGCATCACACAGCGCAGAAGAGAAGTCACGCGAATAAATTACGAATGAATAACACGTGCGCAATATTTGCTCACTCATCAAGTCAACACTGGTGGCAAACGCATTTTTCAACACTTCGAAAGTTACGGGATCGAGAACGCCATCCTTCATATCGTGTGCCCTTTTCATGCTTGCTCTCCTGTCTGCACGATCCGAATCTTGATATTTTTCCATTCATCAATGGATGCAACTGTCTTTGGTGGTACAACAGTAGTGGAATCTAGTTGGTCAATAATCGCAGGCCCCGTTAGCTCAAAACCGGGCGGCAAAGCAGCTCTTTCGAAAATCGGAGTATCGTACCAATCACCGTCAAAGAAGACTTCACGTCGAGCATGGGGTTCTACCTTCGCGTCAGACACCAAATCAAAGGGAGTAAACGATGGTTTAGGTGTTTTACCTACTGCACGTAGGTGTAGCTGATAGATTTCAACAGGCTGATCATGCTGACTGAAGGAAAACTGGCGTTCATGCTCTTGGTGGAAAGTACCTATTGCATCTTGCAGAGAGTTCACCCCACTGCCCATCGGCACCTGCAATGAGCGCCACTGGCCTTGGTAGCGCATCGAGATGCCACGCTGAAGCACTACATCTTTATCGGCAACACCTTCATGGCGAAGTCGATCTGCCGCCTCATCTTCAAGAGAGCGAAATCGTTGGTTGAGGTCTTCAATATCCGCACTGCCAGCCTCGGCGGTGTACATCATCGATAAATCATGCTGAATATCGACAAGCAGACACCCCAATGCAGATGTAACGCCGGGATTAGGGGGTACGATAACTGCAGGTATACCTAGCTCTTTAGCAACTTCCGCGCCATGTAAAGCCCCTGCGCCCCCGAAAGCAATTAATGCAAAATCGCGTGGATCGAGGCCACGCCGGATAGATACCAACCGCACAGCATCCGCCATATTGGCGTTGGCCACTTTGAGAATAGCTTCCGCCGCCTCAGCAGTATTCAATGCCAACGAATGTCCAATTTTTTCATTAATCGCATGTTCTGCCTTTTCTCTGCTCAGCTCAAGCGCGCCGCCTGCTAGGCTTCTACCAAGCCTATTGAGAGCCAGGTTTGCATCAGTATTGGTTGGCTCGACGCCTCCTCGTTCATAGCACGCCGGCCCAGGATCAGCGCCAGCTGATTGCGGACCATTACGTAACGCTCCTGCAATATCAATATGGGCAAGCGAACCGCCACCAGCTCCAATAGTCAGTACCTCTATGCTTGGAAAGACAATTGGATGTCCGTACTCCACGCCCCACTGTTTCGTGACCCGTAGCTCACCGTCATGGATAAGAGAAATATCGGTAGAGGTGCCACCCATATCCAGCCCCACGGCATTTTGATAGCCACACTGTTCTGCGATGTGTTTAGCTGCAATTGCGCCCGCGGCAATACCCGACGCCGCAAGACGAACAGGATAGTGTTTCGCCATCGCAGGGGTCATTGAGCCGCCCCCTGAATGCAGAAGTAAAAGGTCGTTGGTATAGCCACCAGCGCTCAACTCGTCATCTAGCTGTTTGACATATTCATAAACTAATGGCCCGAGCACCGTATTAGCGACTGCCGTATTGAATCGATCATGTTCAAAAATTTCTGGAAGAATTTCTGAAGAAGTTGAAACATTAGCCTCTGGAATTTCTTCTTCAAGAATTTCACGCATGCGCTGCTCATTCTGCATATTGGCATACGAGTTAATGAAGCATACAGCGATGGTGGTAGTACCCCGTCGCTTTAGCTTACGGGCGAGTTCACGAGCTTCCTCTTCGTTAAGCGGAGTTACTACTTGACCTGCATAATCCACCCGCTCCGTGACCTCAAAACGGTCGCGACGGCGAATGTAAGGGCCACTAACATCCGCGTATGCGTCCCAAAGATTGTCTTTTGTGCCATCACGGATCTCTATCACATCACGAAAACCTTTGGTGGTCACAAGAGATGCTTTTGGAAAACGTCGCGTGATCAGCGCATTTGTGGCAACTGTTGTTCCATGGAAAAACAGGTCGACATCCGCAAGTTCAATCTCGCCTCGCTTGACACCATCAAGTACAGCCTGCATGGGGTTATTTGGTGTAGAAGGAACTTTTGTGACGCGAAACTCTTGAGTAGACGAATTGTAAATACAAACGTCTGTAAATGTTCCGCCAGCGTCGACGGCGACTCGAAGATCAGGCATATGTATTCCTCATTGTTTACTTAGATAGCACCTAGCTCGCGGAAGTAGCGCATCAACTATTTAGCTAACTTTTTAATAATAGCTTTATAAATATTTTGCAGGCACTTATAACAATCCTCGGATGATAATCAACATGACTTAATTCAAAAAAATATTAAGCTGTGGTCATAAATAATTATTTATCAAATAATAAAACGCAACTATCAGCTATTAATATTATTTAAAGAAAGTCATGATATAAATTCGCACCCAAAAAACTAATTAAATTTACCTAAGGCCGGCAACATACCACTCATCTTTAGCAAACCTAAGCCCTAGTTCATAAACAATATACGCGCATAAAAATGTTGCAGGCGCTGAAAATCCAGCAATACCAGGAATGTTCATTATAATAATTCCGGTCATTGCTGCACTGAACCACGCCAGTAAACCGCAAGGATTAAAAGCGGGAATATTGGAGTTATCAAGTTCAACGTGACCTTTAAAACGATCTTGATAGGTTTTAGATAAAATATGAGCTAACGCAACACCGACCCAAGCAACCACGAAGACACCTTGATAAGCTAACGCTTGAAGAATGTAGGAAAATACATCCGCCATCATGAGTACATATGCGATCACACCAATTAAACAACCGGCAACGACCTTGGACATTTTTATGCCCGTAACCTTACGAATGAATGACTCAAAATTAACAGTAGCCAGATAGAAGTTAGCAGTATTTATGCGGCTCTGGGTTACCCATACCAACAGCAGCCCACCGACCCCCATTAATTCAAGCAGACCTAGCACTATAGAGGCTTCCGATAGGCCATCAGTAGGTATCATTGAATCTAGCAATATCCCTACGATGCCACTAAAAAGAAAGGTCATGGCATAGAATGGTATACCGAAAGTAATACGAGCGTGGAAGGATGTATCCTTTTCATGTCCAAATCGAGCGTAATCAAAGGTAAACATCATCAATACCCAAACACCCATATAGTAGGCAAAGGTATGCAACCACCCCCAAGGCGAAGCTCCGCCCTCAGGGACACGTGTGATCCAACCGGAAGGGTAACCAAACTCGTTAATCGCCATACCAACAGCAATTAACATACCAATCACATATACAGGTAGTAGCACACCATTAAACTTGTCGAGCCAATGTTGAACACTGCCAAAAATAAGTGCTATGCCAAAGATAACCACAATGCCTGTTGCTACCGCCATCGACATATTGCCACTCCATTCAGAGAGCACTAATGCCATAACATATCCTTCAAAAACAGCATAATAGAGGGCTGTTGCAAAAAATATTAGGGTGGCAACCACTGCACCAAAGTGGCCAAATAAAATCTTCGAAAAAAGCGCAACGGTTAAACCCGTTTTCATTGAATAGCGACTAATTACGCCGTTAATTATTCCATAAGCAATCACGGTTAGCACAATACCAATAAGTGCATTGGTTGTACCGTAAGCACGTGCCATCGCGGCCGCTACCACCATGTAAAAAATGGCGCTACAAACAGCCCACCATGCCATCATTAAGTTAATACGTGGCATACGTCCTTCAGGAGGGACCGGCTGTTCGGAATAATCGAGGTCTTTTGCCTCTTTTTGGTTTTGGTGTGTCATATCACTTTCCTTTAATAGTTAGTTTTAGGCCCGGCAGCCGAAAAGCTTGCGCTTGGCGCATTTTTTGAAACGTGAACTGACGAACTTAAATATTATATTTATAGTAATTTTCTTATTTTTTATTCTGTTGAAAGCTAAAAAGATACATATCCACAATAGACTGTGTATCGGGTAAATGTTTGGCGTATGGTGCACTGTCACTTTACGTCAAGTGCACCGAACCCCTTTTTTAGCGAATCATGGCATTTGTCTTAAGCGCTCTAGTTCTTGCTGATAGCTAACACGTGCTGCTAACGCTTCTTCGAGGCTCACTTCGACAAACCTAACCTTTTGGTGAGGTTGAATCTGTCCCACGGTATCCATATCGGCGCTGATCACCGTACCAATCATCGCGTAACCACCACCTGATACCGCATCGCGGTGCAAAATGATCGGTTCGCTTCCACTAGGAACCTGAATAGAACCAATTGGATAGCATGCATCAACAATATTAGATGGGTCATCACCCGCTCCAAAAGGAGGCTCCCGCTCGACAAAGTTAAGCGGGCTGCCGCCTTTCATTCGATAGCCAATACGATCGGCTTCCGAAGCTACTGACCAGTCCTCCTCATAAAAAAGCGCATGGCTTTCCGGCATCAAGCGATGAGCATATAGGCCTGGTATCACCCGTAATTGATAGTGCTTGGAAAACTCAGGAAGTAATGTACCGGGAAGACAACGCCCTAGCGTTGCATAACCATGGGCAGGCAGAATGTGCAATACATCGCCTGCTTGCAGATTACGGCCGTTCAATCCTCCAAGCGAGCCCAGGGTGTAAGTGCTCCGGCTCCCTAACCGCTCTGGCACATCAATGCCACCTTCAATCGCCAGATACAGGCGCGCTCCGGCCTTGACGAAATCAAAGCTCAGCGTTGCGTCCGCTGGTACCTCGAAGACCTCATTCAAGGGCCTGGCCTCGCCGTTAACGCGGGGCGTCATCTCAGCGCCACAGGCGACAACCTTACGCGCCTCGTTAAAGCGCAATTCTGGGCCCATCAGCGCACATTCGATCACGGCGGCACCTTCCGGATTACCGAGCAGCAGGTTGGCGGCAATCAAGGAGCGCTGATCCATGCCGCCTGACGGAGGGATACCCAAGTGGTACTTCCCTTCGCGCCCTTTATCCTGAATCGACGAAGCCAGACCAGGCTTAATGACTTCAATGCTCATACAGTACCTCCTTAACACGACGTGCGTAGCCATCTGGATCTTGTGAAAAAGCATCAAGATCAAAGGTGAACGATGCTACCCGTGGCTTGAAATCCCCCTTTTCTGCTGCAGACAACAGGGCGTCGTATTCCTCACGGTCTATAGCACGATGCTTTACGATGTCGCCCGGCCGGAAATAAATCATCGAATCATCAATATGCGGCTGATCGCCTGCGGGGTCGTAGATAGGCATAGGGGTGACCCCAAACATCTGATAGCCACCGGCGCCACGCACCGAATAAATCACACTGAAGCACCCGCCGATACCCACCGTCTGCTTGGGTGTATCTGTACGAGGGCGCAGGTATTTAGGCACCTGGATTTGGCGCTCTCGCGGTACCATCTGATACATAAAGGGCAAGCCTGCAACAAACCCCACCATAGAAACAAACCAGGACGTTGAGCTATGTGCTTCAATGAAAGCGTCGACACTGTCGTAGCCGTTGATACGGGCTGCGTATTCCAGGTCTGTACTGGAAGGGTCCTGATGATGGTCACGAAAACGCATCAGGGTTTCATAGGTCCAGGGGTCGTTGTACAGCACGGGCACTTCTATCACTCGGGTTTCAAGGGTACGCACTTGCTGGGTCGACACCTCACGATCCAACGACTCCAACGTTTCCTGCAACTGGCCTGCAGATATGACATCAGGGTTATAGCGTACTTGATAGGACGCGTTTGCCGGGCAGATCTCAACGATTCCCGGCAGGGCCATGTCACGTAGCCGCTGGGTGATTGAAATTGAGCGAAAGAATGCCTCAAGGGTCATTTCTTCATTCAGCTCAACAAACAAGAACTCATCACCCGCCTGACTATAACGGGCTGTGGTTGTCATCTCATTGCTCATCGATGACCTCCTTCGCATGGACGTGACTTGACGCTGGCTCGGCAAGCCAACGCTCCAGAAAGGTCGTATCTATAGCCCCTTCCTTAACCTGGGGGTCTTCGACTAGGCGGCGATGCAGGCTTGCAGTGGTGGAAAATCCTTCAAGCTGGAACTCATCTAGCGCACGGCCAGCACGCTTCAATGCGCATTCGCGATCTTCATCCCAAACAATGAGCTTGGCCACTAGGGAGTCATAAAATGGAGGCATTTTGTAGCCTTCGTACAGGCCGCTATCGATACGGATACCCGGCCCAGCTGGCCAAATTAGCCTTTTTACCGTACCTGGAGAGGGGAAAAAGTCCCGCTCAGGATCTTCTGCATTAATACGCATTTCGATGGCCCACCCCTTCAGACTAATGTCCGATTGCGTCATTCGCAGTGCCTGGCCACAGGCCAGACGGATCATTTCCCTGACCAGGTCAACGCCGGTTATCATCTCCGTGACTGGATGCTCGACCTGGATTCGCGTATTCATCTCGATGAAAAAGAATTCACCTGTGGTGTCATCAAAAAGGTACTCCAACGTACCGGCCCCTACGTAGCCCACATGTTCGGTAAGCGCTACGGCAGATTCACAAAGCGCTTTGCGAGTGGCGCTATCGAGCGCTGAGGATGGAGCCTCTTCAAATACTTTCTGGCGGCGGCGTTGCAATGAGCACTCGCGTTCGAAAAAGTGGACGGCACGCTTTCCATCACCTAATACCTGAACCTCAATATGTCGTGCGCTAGAAATAAAACGCTCCAAATATACACGCCCATCACCGAAGGACGCCTGTGCTTCGGCCTGTGCCAGTGGCAACTGCTTGCCCAAGGCATCCCTATCTTCGGCAATGCGAATACCACGCCCACCGCCGCCTGCGGCAGCCTTGATCAGCAGCGGAAAGCCGACGCTCTCGACAACCGCTAATGCGTCGTCCAGACCCTTGACCGCATGGGGGGAACCCGGCACCACAGGAACACCCGCTTCAATCGCCGTCTGGCGAGCCATTGCCTTGTCGCCCATGCGTGCAATGATTTCAGCATCAGGGCCAATAAAGACCATGCCAGCCTCTTTGACCGCTCGAGCAAAATCAGCACTTTCAGATAGAAAACCGTAGCCAGGATGTACGGCATCCGCCTGACAGGCCTTTGCCGCTTCGATGATGGCGGGAATATTGAGATAGCTTTTGGAGGCCTGCGCTGGGCCAATGCAGACAGCTTCATCTGCCCGCTGAACGGCAAGTGTGTCCGTGTCTGCCTCGCTATGAGCAATAATACTGACAAGACCAGACTCTTGTGCCGCTCGAACAATTCTTAATGCTATCTCGCCACGATTAACGATCAGCAGTCGACGAATCATTCGTTCATCTCCATGGTTGCAATTACATCACCAGCCTCAAGAACTGTTTCGTTGTCGACTGAAAAATGTAGCAGCGTTCCAGAAACTTCTGCCTTGAGCTCCACAAACTGTTTCATGACCTCAATTAAGCCAATAACATCGCCCACTTGAACCACTTGACCTTCCTCAACATAGACGGGGGCATCTGGAGAAGATTTGCGGTAGAACACACCGGGGAAAGGGGCTTGAATCTCTGGTTTTGTCATTATTCAACTCCTGTGAATTATCGTAATTTAAGTACGCCCAAAGTGAGCACATGGACGTGATGCTAATTTACTTAAGGTTTAGCTACCGTAATTCCTGCGTCGTCAAGCACCTCGCGCACGGCCTTAACCAGTGAGAAGGCTCCTGGGGTATCACTGTGAATACAGACGGACTGGAACTTAACGGCTACCTGCTGACCGCTGTCCGCTTCAACCTTTCCCTCCTGGCAGGCGCGTAGTACCTTTTGCGCCACCTGCTGCGGGTCTAGGCGCTGCACCTTGCGCACGAAAACAATACTGCCCTCATCGTTGTAGCCACGATCTGCATAGAACTCATGCACTCTCGGCAGGCCAGCACTTTCAGCCGCTTTATCAATGGCGGAGCCCGCCAGACAATAAACAGGCAGAGTGGGAGCGACTGTTACGAGCGCAGCACTCAGTTTTTCGGCAAACTCCACATCTTGCGCTGCATGCATAAATAGCGCGCCGTGAAGTTTGAAGTGATTCACCTCCAAGCCTTCCAGGCAGGCAAGCTCTCGAAATGCACCCAACTGGTAAATCGCGTCATTCACTAGTTCATCGGCTGATGCCAAGATGGGGCGTCGTCCAAAACCGACCAGATCACGAAATCCTGGGTGAACTCCTACGCTTACCCCATGACGAGATGCTAGGCGAAGCGTTTCTACCATGGTGGAGGGGTCACCAGCATGAAAGCCTGCCGCGATATTGGCAGAACTGATCAATGGCATAATGTCAGGGTCAACCCCGTCACCAATTGTCCATGCACCAAAGCTCTCTCCCATATCTGCATTCAGATCAATCGTCGTTGTCATGTAGTCTCTCCTTAGGACTTCCTTTCATTAATGGCAGCTAAGCAGAGATATTGATAATATTAATTTTTGTAGAGTGTTATCAAAAAATCCGAATGCTGTAGGTAGTTCGATATGTCTCGAGATCTTTCGCTCCGTAAACTTCGTTACTTTTTAGCCGTTGCTAAGAGTGGTCGTGTCACCCAGGCTGCCATTGATTTGAATGTCTCCCAGTCCTCGATCACTACTGGGGTAAGGGAAATTGAAGATCAGGTAGGTGTAGCACTGTTTCGACGCACTAGCCGTGGAATGCTACTCACTCGCGAAGGCACGCGTTTTTTGCAGCGTGTCAACTATGCTTTCCAAGCGCTTGATGATGCCTTTGATAGCTTGCAAGATACTCACACCAAGTTGGAAGGCAACTTGCGGTTAGCTATGACCTACACCGTGGCAGGCTATTTTCTTCCGCCACTGTTAGCGCAATTCCAACGCCGTTACCCAGGGATAAAGCTTCAGTTAAGCGAGGTATCAAGACCCGAAATTGAACAAGGTTTAAAGTCAGGAGAGTATGATCTGGCAATTTTTTTAACATCCAATATTGAACATCATCATTGGTTAGAAAAGATGACGTTGACCAAATCTCGTCGACGGCTCTGGGTTGCCAGTCATCATGAACTACTGAACAAGGGAAAACTTTCTCTGAAAGATATCGCCCACCATCCCTATATCATGTTGACTGTGGACGAAGCGGATCAAACAGCTCTCAAATACTGGAAACCTGAGGGAGTCTCCCCAAATATAATGTTTCAAACATCCTCAGTGGAAGCAGTTCGAAGCATGGTAGCTAATGGAACAGGGATTACTATCCTCTCCGACATGGTCTATCGGCCATGGTCGCTTGATGGTAAAAGGATCGAGCATATCGAACTCAGCAGTGCAATTCCCTCGATGGAAATAGGAATTTCGTGGCCTAAAAATAGGCCACTAAGCACACCTGCTAAAGTGTTTTGCAATTTAGCGGAAATGCTCCTTGGATAACCGTTAAAAATTAAAATTAAGATAGGATTAGTATGGTATAACCTACATTTTTATAAATTATAAAATTCTCGCTTTATTAAATTACCACAGCAACTTTATATCACTCGACAGGTACGGGAGAGACATGGTGTTTCATACACAGTATTGCTATTTATATTTTCAGCACCAATTTCCTCACACTGTGAACCAATATGAAATGTTTAAAATTCTTTGGCCCTAATCCTATATTACCTAGTACAGATATAAAATAATAAAAGCGTCTAATTCGGTTTTTAGCTTCGTTACGGAAATTTTTTTCATGAACTGATGTTATTGGGGACTGATGAGCCGACAAAAAATCAAAAATTCTAAGTATTGCACTCAGCTCAGTTAAGGCCAATGGCTTTTAAGCAGATTACTTATCTGGATTGGCTGGTAACCTGGGCAAACCTCCAAGACGTATAGGTACACGACTCAAGTGGTTGTTGCTGTCAGCAATACGCTTCAGCAGCGAGCAAAGCACTTCCTGTTCGTTCTCGTTCAAAGGGGCAAGAATCTCCTTCTGCACCTCGGCAACTGCTGATTCAGAGTCGTTGCGAAGTTGCTCTCCCTGTTCGGTGAGACTGACAAACATTGATCGCCGATCCTCTGGATTTCGGCGTCGATTGACAAGGCCGCGCTCTTCCAGCTTACGAACCACCACAGCTATAGTATTGCGATCTAAGGCGGTGTAACCGCCCAGGGTGATCTGGTCGACCGGGCCCATTTCCTCGAGCGCACAGAGTATAATGTACTGCAATTGAGTAAGGTTGCTTGCCTCGCACTTGCGCAGAAATATTGCAACACTGATCTGGTGGCAGCGCCGAAGTAGGTTACCTGGCAGCACGTTTGCATCGGAGAGCGGGGTTCCGGCCATGTTCTCGCTTTTACTCAGTAGTGAATGAAAAAAGCCATGACCGTTAATGAGGCACGGCTGCTATTCAATGGAATTGTCAGTTGTACATTCTATCCAGTGAGATATATGCACGGTATAACAGCGTTCTCGACTTTAGCGAGCCCGTCAGCGTAGTGTAAGTCAGGTGGCAACCAGCATGAAGCGGTCAAAGTATGCAGCGAGTTCATCGTGCGCATTAAGCGGCAGTACGTTGGCGACATGTTGATCAGGGCGGACAATTACTAGGCACCCCTGCTCTCGGTTAACTCTACGCAAATCATAAATATTTTCCGCATTTTTTAGGTCTGGGCAGAATACTTTCTCATAGTCATGCAGACCATACTTTCCCTTGTGCGGCCACAGAAATTTTGGAAAAGCATCCAGTGAAAGCTCGCGGAAGCCCTGCTGGCAAACAGCGCGCAGATCAAACACAGCATCAATATCTTCATCTTTCGGCGTATGCTTACGTACTGGAGAGTCCGGCGACTCGTCTAGAAAACGGCATAGACGGCCAATATCTGAGCCTGCCGCTGTGGGGTCGCCCGCACCGGCAAACGCAAACAATCGCCAACGGCCATCGGCTTCGATAGTGTGGCCCAGGTGCATAGGTTTAGCATCTGACAGGCGCACCACCGGGGCAGAGTGAAAGCGCTTGCCCACTTCAAACCCTTTAGCTAAGTGCTGATGGAGCGGTTCAGCTGAGATTAGCGAAGGGTAGTACTGAATTGCCGTGCCTGCAGTAAAGCGCCCTTGCTTGATGAAGTAATCTTGAAATTCTTTAGGATCCACGCCGTCGCCTTTATCTTCAGGCGAACCTTTGGGTGGGGCACTGAACATCTTAGAAAACTTACGATCAAAATCAATTAGTTCTCTCGCCACTGTCTGGCGCTCGGTAGTATAGGTATCCAATATTGCTGGAGAGCTTTTGCCCTGCAACACCGCGGCTAGCTTCCAGCCTAGATTGAAGGTGTCGCGCATGGAAACATTCATGCCTTGCCCCGCTTTTGGGCTGTGTGTATGGCAGGCATCACCTGCTATGAACACGTGGGGGATACGGCTGCCAACTGCTTCTACGGGCACATCGTCAAACTTATCGCACAAGCGCTGGCCAATATCGTACACGGACCACCAAGCAATTTCTTTCACATCCAGCTTGTAGGGGTGGAGAATACGTTGCGCTGCAGCCACGAGTTGATCAGAGGTGATATTCCGGCTCGAAACACGCTCGTTCTCGCTGAGTTTATCCAACTCTATGTAAAGGCGCGTTAAGTAACCGCCTTCTCGCGGAATTACTAAAATATTGCCTTCGTTAGCAGAGTGAATAGTCGCCTTCATGCGAATATCGGGGAAATCCGTAACCGCTAGCACGTCCATCACACCCCAGGCTTGGTTCGCAGAATCACCAACTAGTGCGCGACCAAGTGACTGACGCACTGCACTGCGCGCCCCATCGCAGCCGACCACGTAGCGGGCACGCACTGTTTCTGTCTCGCCTTGGTGTGCATCATCTATGCGCTCTAGCTTGACCGTTACCGGATACGCTTCAGTGCCCAATGTGACCACATCGGCCTGCGTAGAATCAATCTTTACATCGACCACCCGGCGTGAGTAGTTTGGCTCCAGCTGGCTCGGTGAGTTACGCATCACTTCAAGAAAAAAGTCATGTACACGAGCTTGGTTGAGTACCGTGTGAGGGAATTCGGAAAGTCCGTCCTCAGTATCCTGTACGCGCCCGTGGCGCACTATATTTTTAGGAGTTGTCTCATCTGGCTTCCAAAATACCGTCTCGTTGATCCAACACGCCTCGTTCATCACTTTGTCGACGAAACCAAAGGCGTTAAACATTTCCATGCTGCGGCAGGCGATGCCGTCGGCCTGACCGAGCTTGATGGGCCCGTCTTTCTGCTCAACGATACGTGTACGGATCTCAGGAAAGCGTGAAAGCTGGGCGGCAAGCGTTAAACCTGCTGGGCCGCAGCCGACGATAAGTACATCGACCTCTTTAGGTAATTGGTCTGAATTGGCAATTGCCTTGTCAGAGGTATAGCGCTTTGGGTCGCCTGTCTGAAAGCCGTTGAGATGAAACTGCATGGCGATTCCTCATCATAAATATTATTAATATTGATCAGCATTGTGATCATCAGTGTTGTGACTGATTGGTGAGATTGCAATTATACTTTTTGGTAATTGACCTTCAGCCTAAGTAAAAAACAACGAAAACGATTGACGGTATGTCCGTCTGAATACTTTTAATCTCTGATGAATATCCTTGTGCCCTCACGATGCCTAAGAAATTTTTCATAGCCCACATGGTTAAAAAGAATCCAAATATATCTAATCAGCTATAGATGTCGCATCGTTTATATATTTGACCGAAGGCTGCCGATGCCTTCATTACTGTTTACTTCTTGAGATCCGAATAAGGAGAACAAAATGGAACGTGTCTGCGAAGCAGAGCGAATGCTGATCGGTGGTGAACTGGTTGAAAGCGTTACTGGCAAATGGTCGACATCTATAAATCCCGCAACGGAAGAGCCTATTGGTCGTGTACCAGCAGGTTCGTCAGAAGATGTGGATCGAGCGGTACAAGCTGCAGAAAAAGCTTGGCCCGCCTGGGCGGCGTTAACACCGATGGAACGGGCCGCAGCTATGAACCGATTCGCTGACGCTATTGCTGCCCGTGCGGATGAAATACTGCGAATCGAGGTCAGCGATACTGGAAACACGATTCGGCCAATGCGAATGATCGACGTGCCAACCGCCGTGGAGAGTTTGCGCTACTACGCCGGACTTGGCCCCGATCTGCGGGGCGACACCATTCCGGCGACATCTCAGAATCTACACCTGACGCTGCATGAACCCTATGGGGTAGTGGCGCGAATTGCACCTTTTAACCACCCGATCATGTTCGCCGTCGCACGTACCGCCGCGGCGCTGGCGGCAGGTAATGCCGTGATCGTAAAACCCCCTGAAACATCTCCACTATCGTCGATGGTACTCGCCGAGATCGCTCGCGATACCTTACCTCCGGGTGTGTTTAATATCGTAACTGGTGAAGGTGACGTTGTTGGAAACGCAATCGTTCGACACCCAGGGATCAAGCGGATCGCTTTCATCGGTTCGCCCGAAACCGGACGGGCTATCCAAAGATCGGCGGCCGAAGTCGGGGTCAAGCATATAACGCTGGAACTGGGCGGCAAGAATCCGATGATCGTGTTCCCCGATTGCGACCCTGAAAAGATCGCTGACGCCGCCGTGTTTGGGATGAACTTTTCATGGCAGGGCCAATCCTGTGGTTCGCTCAGTCGTTTGCTAGTGCATGAAGATATCTACGATCACGTACTTAATGCGGTTGTTGAGCGTGTCGCCGCGTTGCGCATTGGCGACCCCTTGAGTGACGCAACCGATGTGGGACCGGTCAATTCTGAACTGCACATGCAGCGTATCCTGGCTCATTGCGGCAATGCCGATGCTGATGGCGCGCGTCGAATGCTAGGGGGCGCGCGGCCCGAAGGGAAACAGTTTCTTAAGGGGTTCTGGGTAGCGCCAACAGTCTACGCTGATGTGTCGCCCGACATGCGCTTATGGCAACAGGAAGTATTTGGGCCTGTTATGGCGATTGGACGCTGGAAAGACTTTGATGAAGCAGTAGCTATGGCTAATAGCACAGAATACGGCTTAACCGCTGCCGTTTGGACGCATGACATTAACGCAGCTCTGAAGATGGCGAAGCAGATCCGGTCGGGGCATATATGGATCAACGGCTCAAGCATGCACTTCCTGGGAGTACCTTTTGGCGGGATGAAGTCAAGCGGCGTGGGCCGCGAGGAAGGTCGTGAAGAGCTGCTTAGCTACACCGAATCAAAAACTATTAACATCATGCTGTCTTGAGAGGAAATCATGAGCCATAAGACCCAAAACAATACCCCCTGCTGGGGCTCGGATGCGATCGCCAAAACATTAAATGAACTGGATCTTCGTTATATCGCTCTCAATCCCGGAGCGAGTTATCGAGGGCTTCACGATAGTTTAGTAAACTTCACCCACAATGACCCTCAACTGTTGCTATGCGTACATGAAGAGGCGGCGGTTGCCATTGCGCATGGCTATGCCAAAGTAACTGGGCGCGCCATGGGCGTAGCACTACATTCTAATGTGGGCTTAATGCATGGTTCTATGGGCATTTATAACGCATGGTGCGACCGGGTGCCAATGTTGGTTCTTGGAGCTACAGGGCCGGTTGATGCCACACATAGACGCTCCTGGATAGACTGGATCCATACCTCACAAGACCAAGGCTCACTGATTCGAGACTTTGTAAAGTGGGACGATCAACCTGGCGGTGTCACGGCCACTCTTCACGCGTTGGTCGAAGGGGTTTCTCATGCGGGAACCGCGCCACGCGGCCCAGTCTATATAAATATCGATTCAGCACTTCAAGAGAAGGCTCTAGATGCTCCGCTACCTGACATAGATATAGCCCGCCGAGGAGCACCGAGGGCCGGCGCCCCCGCGCCCGACTTAGTAACGGTAGCAGCGAAGCTGTTGTCAGGTGCAGAAAAAGTTGTCGTTCTAATGGGCCGTATGTCGCGCTCTGCAACGGATTGGAAGCTGCGCATTGCGTTAATAGAGCGCCTGGGAGCGCAAGTAGTGACTGACTTTAAGACCGGCGCGACATTTCCCAGCACTCATGTCGCGAATGTAGGACGCGCAGGTTACTTTCCAGACACTCAAGCTAAAACCGCCATCGCCGAAGCTGACGTTATAGTCAATTTCGACTGGCTGGACTTCGGAGGCACACTGCGTTCAGTTTTTGGAGATCGTCCGGTTCCAGCGAAAATCATCTCAGCGACGCTGGATGTTCATAACCATCGCGGCTGGGTGAAGGATGGAGGGGCGCCCGCTCCGGCCGATGTAGCCTTCCTTAATGAGCCTGACCAAGTAGTAGCCGCACTAGTAGAAGCACTAGAGGCAAGAGATCCAGATCCAGTTCCTGTGCTTCCCATACCAGCAGAAATCGCGAACGGACCGATGACTCCGCAAGATATAGCGGCAATAGTGCGCAGCGCTCTTGGTAAGCGCTCTGCATGCCTAATCCGCGCCCCGCTCAGTTGGACAGGTGCGGATTGGCCCGTGGACAATCCTTATGGCTCGCTGGGCTATGATGGAGGCGGCGGCATAGGATCTGGCCCCGGTATGGCGGTGGGTGCAGCCTTAGCGCTACGTGACGAGAAGTCTAAGCTCCTCGCGCTGGCAGTACTGGGCGATGGAGACTTTCTGATGAATGCTTCAGCTATTTGGACTGCGGTAAACCAGAGCATCCCCTTGCTGATTGTCGTCGTGAATAACCATTCATTCTACAACGATGAAGTACACCAGGAGTCGGTTGCTAGAGAGCGGAATCGCCCAGTCGAAAACAAGCATGTTGGCATCGTTATGAACGGGCCAGATATTGATGTCAGTTCCATAGCTCAAGGCTTCGGGGCGGTAAGTTATGGTCTGTTAAACTCACCTGATGAAGTGAAAAAAGCTATGATTGGTGCTCTGGATGTGTTTGATAGTGGCGGTGTAGCGGTAGTTGAGATTGAGGCCGCTAAGGGGTACGCACCTTCGATGGAAAATGCGATGAGATCGCCAGGCTAATTGCTTAGCGCTTGGGTTATTTCATCCAGCATCATGGACTGGAATTTGGCCAATTTCTTGTGTTTCCTACGCACCAGATAAACCGGAACACGTAATTCCATACCTGATGTATCGAGCCTTCTTAGTAGTCCCGAGGCAAGTTCGTCGTTGACCGAAGATTGGAACAAGAAGGCAACCCCTGCACCGGCGCGTACTGCCTGTTTAATTGCTTCGGCATGTCCAAATTCCATTACAATTTGGTTGCGCGACACGCCAAATTCCATTAACAAGTGCTCCTCGATCTCGCGACGAGGAGTGCGTAACTGAGCAGTGACGAAAGGCAGTTCAGCAAGCTCCTCAAGCGATACGCTTTTTGTCTTGAGCCCCGAATTATTAGAAGCAACGAGGATTAACTGCTCATCCCGCACACGCTGCACTTCCAAACCTGCGATTTCATGACGTGGGTCTAGAATAGTAAAAGCAAAGTCGCATTCACCTTGCAGCACCGCATCCGTCGCTAATATTGGGGTAGTTACTTGTACTGATATTTCCCCTTGGGGATAACGCTGCCTTATCGATGCGATAATACTAGGCAGAACGTAAGAGCCCAGAGTCATCGAAGCACCCACCTTAGCCTTCCCTGCCAGTCCACGCTGAGTATCAGCTATTTCACGTTCAAGCTCATGAGTGCGAATGACAACATCGTGAGCCCATTGATAAACACGTTCCCCTTCTTCGGTTAATGCTATTCGACGTCCACTTCGTTCAGTTAGTGATACCCCTAATTTGTCCGCAAGCGATTTAAGATGTGCTGAGACGACAGGCTGAGCAATGTTAAGGCGCTCTGCAGCACGAGAAATGCTCTTCAGCTCGGCGACCATGCAAAAGACCTCGAGCTTATGAATGGAGAGCTGGGAGACAAAGGATCGCATAGTAATCTATACCTTTAAGAGTATAAAGAAGCATATAAATATATATTAGTTCAAGTGACAATACACAACTAGTCTGAAGGAAGTCATTCCCAATCCCTTCCGGCGGAGTAGCCAACAAATGTCTGAAAATATGAGCGTACGTTTCGAGCACGATATCCTTGAGACGACAATTACCAACCTAGTCATTGCCAATCGCATTCTTGCTCGTGAAGACGTAATAGATGACTTTGGGCATGTGAGCGTACGAAACCCACTGAACCCTGATCGCTATTTCTTATCGCGCTCGCGCAGTCCCGAGGTAGTGACCCGTGGCGATATCATGGAGTTTACGTTGGATGGCGAGTTGGTCGGCAGTGACCATCGTCGGCCTTATGCTGAGCGACATATTCATGGCGCAATTTATAAGGATCGACCCGACGTGAACGCGGTCACGCATCATCATGCGCGCTCAATCCTGCCGTTTACCATGAACGCCATTTCATTGCGTCCGATCTTTCATATGTCAGCCGTAATAGGCTCAACAATAGAAACTTGGGACAGCCAAGACGAATTCGGCGATACCAATATGCTTGTAGATTCAATGGAGATGGGCCACTCGCTTTCTAAGGTACTTGGTGAAAGCCGTGTTGCTCTATTGCGTGGGCATGGGTGTGTCTGTGCTGCTGACAATCTTAAGGCGGTTTGCATGGTCTCTATAGGATTGAAGGATAATGCCAAGCTCATTCATGACACGTTACAGATCGGAGAACTGAGCTACTTGACCGACGGAGAGATAGAAAAAACCAGCGCCATGCTCCTAAGTCCTATGCCATTAGCACGTGCGTGGGATTATTGGGTGGCACGTGCTGGATATAGTGGAATATAAGCACGGAAGCGATTGACCCCAACAAAAACAAGCTATTTATCATCGATAAAAATAAAATTAACAACGGAGTATTACCATGAAAAAAACAATGCTGGGCGCAATTTTCCTCGGTACAACACTCTTTATGGCTAACGGTGCAAACGCACAGTCGCTTGGTATTGGCGCAGGAACTCAAGGCTCACAAAACTACGCCGTCAATGCCGGTATGGCGAAGTTTCTATCTGATGAAGCGGGTATAGATGTGCGTGTTCAGGCCTATGGCGGAACGGGACAGTCGATGCCAATGATTGATACAGGGCGTCTAGACCTGCAATTAATACCAAGTCCCGATATTTCGGCTGCTGTACAGGGACAGGAGCCATTCGAGGGTAGGCCCCTGGAAAACCTTCGAGTTGTTGCCTCGCTGAGCTCCTCAGCTTATGGCTTCATGGTGCGTGAAGATTCAGATTATTACAAAGTCTCCGATATTGAAGGCACGAGTATCACCTATGGGTACACAGCTCAGCCGACCTTAAAATTTCAGGTCGATGGCATTCTCGCTGCTGGGGGGCTGTCTATTGATGATATGGAAGCGCACATGGTTCCTTCTGTGCCAAATGGCGTCGATGACTTTATTACGGGCAACGTAGATGTAGCTTTCTTCGCATTACAAGGGGGTAAAACACGCGAGGCAGATGCTTCCCTAGGCATCCGCTGGCTTGCGGTCAACGATACACCCGAGGCCGAAGCAGCGATGCAGGAATTCGTACCCACCTCTTATATTAAGACGGTCGAACCGGGCAGTGACAGTGTAGGCGTGGATGAGCCTACACCAATGATGGGTTACGACTACGTGCTAACGGCGGGAACACATGTTCCTGAAGAAACTGTTTATGAAATTGTGAAGCTTTTACATGATAATCCTGAAAAAGTGCGTGGAATTCTCAGAACCTTTGCGGAATTTGATCCTGAAAGAATGGCGCCTGAATTCAATGGGTTAAGCTATCACCCAGGTGCGATTAGCTTTTATAATGAAGTAGGGATGATGGAGTAACGTCATGCTAGAGTCCAAAGATGACACCATGGTTCCTGACATGTCTACTAGTGTGATCAAGCAGTTGAAGAGGCTCGCAGGAGGACTAATGGTACTGCTGCCGGTCGCTTATGCCGGCAACATGCATCAACTGCTGAACATTTCAGTTTACGATGTACAGCTCTTGGCCTTAGTTCTAACACTTGCTCTCTCTGCTGGTTTTTTGATCATGGCGGAGCACTCTCAAAAAAGACTTCTTAAAATAACCGATTTTGTCTGTGCGGCTTTAACATTTTGTGTTGGGCTGTATGTCTCCCTCTACTATCCAATGATATCGATGGAGGCTCCCTATCTTCCGGGCTGGCTTATTGCGACTAGCGTAGTCCTGTTCAGCGCACTTATATTTAACCTGCCAAGCTCTGCCGGTATTGGCATCCTATCGGTTGTTCTGATATTTCTAGCCTACGGGCTATTTGGACATCTCGTCCCAGGGGAGCTTCAGAGCAGGGAGACAACGTTATCGGAACTGGTGGTCTATCTCGCGATCGATGCAAATGGGATGCTTGGGACTGCACTAAAAGTCGCAGTGATAATCGTCATTCCTTTTTTGCTTTTCGGCCAGCTCCTGGCGCGTTGCGGGGCAGCTGATTTTTTCAATGACATCGCTTTAGCGGGCATGGGGCGATTTCGAGGGGGGCCAGCCAAAGTTGCCGTCACCGCCTCGGGGCTCTTCGGCTCAATATCGGGCAGTGCCGTGGGTAACGTGGTTGGCACTGGCGTTGTTACGATCCCAATGATGAAAAGGGCAGGCTTCACCCCTTCTTATGCAGCCTCGGTAGAGGCAGTGGCTTCTACAGGTGGCCAACTAGTACCTCCTGTAATGGGGGCGGCTGCATTTATCATGGCAGACTTCATAGGTGTCGACTACTCAACGGTCATGATGGCAGCGCTGCCTTCTGCACTGCTGTACTACCTTGCCATTTTTATCAACGTTGATCTTTATGCCGCCAAGCGCAATATTCGCTCGGTCGAAGCCTCCCAGATCCCCTCAGGCTGGCATTCGTTAAAACAAGGCTGGCATTTTCTAATTCCTTTTTTAATCCTCTTTTATGCACTGTTTGCTTTAAATATGCGCCCCGAACGAGCGGCCGTTTTGGCGGTGCTCACCCTGTTAATTGTAAGCTTAATTTTTGGGTATCGTGGACGCCGCATTGCGCTTAGTGATATTTGGCCGGTTGTGTCTTCAGCAGGGGGAGCCGCGTGTGGGCTCGTTATTGTTTGTGCTGCAGCTGGTTTAATCATTGGTGTACTCAATATTTCAGGCCTTGCCTTTAATCTCACGCTTCATATTATCAACGCAAGTGGAGAGAATGTTTTCCTGCTAGCTCTCATTACCGCGCTAATTAGTATTGTGCTAGGTATGGGAATGCCCACTGTAGGGGTATATATCTTACTCGCAACGCTAGTGGCGCCAGCACTTGTTGAGGTCGGTATACCTGTGATTTCGGCACACCTTTTCGTCTTTTACTTCGGTCTTCTTTCTATGGTGACTCCACCCGTGGCCCTCGCTTCATTCGCGGCCGCTAACATTGCTGGTGCTGGAGCGTGGAGTACGAGTATTGCTGCAATGCGCCTGGCCTGGCCAGCCTATGTCGTACCGTTTCTATTTCTATTTGCCCCATCTCTTATATTAGAGGGCAGTCTTATAGAGGTAGTTTTGGCGTTAGGATCGGCAATATTAGGCATATACATGGTTACGGCGGGAATCGTTGGATACATGAACGGTATAGTGAGCACATGGTTTCGCTGTTTACTACTTTTTGGAGGGCTTTTCCTACTCATTCCAGCGGATCTTTTTTCTGGTGGATTCTATACCGATATTATAGGCTTAGCTGTTTTTGGCTTTTGCATAGCTTATAAATATTTGTGTAAAAAAACGTCTGTCCTTCCCCTAGCTTAGTTTTGCCCTTAATTATAGTGACAATTAATTTTCGTGACTCAAGTTGCGGTGATGGTCTATAAAGGGGGTTGAAGCTCAAATAATTAATTCATACTTGGAAAATCGTTTTTAGGGGTGACCTGTCTCCCAAAACTATCGCTATGAACATAAGGAGATTTCACGCTAACCCTTATTTGACGGAGATCTCAACATGTAAGGGACACACTATACCGAAGATCAGATCATTGGCGCCATCCTGGAATATGAGGCAGGCGCCAAAGTGGACGTCCTCTGTCTGCCTCAAGCTGGGTATTTCCAGCGGCACCTTCTATAACTGGCGTAGTAAGTACACTGGCCTTGAAGTGAATGAAGCGAAGCGCTTGCGGGAGCTTGAAACAGAGAACAATAGGCTCAAAAAGCTTCTGGCTGACAAGCTCCTGGAAGTCGAGGCCATGAAGGATGTGCTGTCAAAAAAGTGGTAACGCCTACAGCCCAAAAAGCGGCTGCTCGGCATCTGGTTTATGATCACCAGTTTAACGAGCGTTCCGCCTGCCAACTTGTAGGCATTTCTCCTCGAACAGCGTATCGGTATCAAGCGTAGGATAAACAAGACGGTGCCTTAAGAGCGCGTCTTAAAGGGCTTGCCGCTCAGAAATCTGCCTATGGCTATCTGCTATTATATGCGCTGTTAATAGCTGAAGGCCTGGTCACTAACCGAAAGCGATCGTATCGGATTTATACCGAAGAAGGCCTGCAGGTACGTACCAAACGGCGCCAGAAGCTCCACCGGCCACGGCAGCCGCTGAATGTGCCAACGAGGGCCAATGAGCGTAGGTCGATGGACTTCGTGTCCGATCAGCTAGCGCCTTCGGGAGCTGAATGTGGTGGACGACTTTTCACGGGAGATGGTAGGCCAGTTAGTATCCGAATCGATTAACGGACGTCAGGTGGCTCAGTTTATGGGGCAGCTTTGCGAAGCAAGAAGTAAACTTCACAGAATTATTTGCGATTATATTACAGAGTTTACGAGCAAAGCGATGTTCTTCTGGAGTAAAGAAACGGCGGTGACACTAGGCTTTATTTAGCCGGGCAAGCCTACTCAGAATGCCTCGGTGAAAAGCTTGAACAGTAAGTTCCGAAACAAATCCCTGAACCGCCACTGGTTTAGAACAATGAATGAGGCGAGAGCGGAAATTGATGCGGGGCGAGACCACTACAATCACGTTCGCCCCCCCCCCCACAGCTCACTCAATTACCTGCCGTTCGTTGAGTTTGCTCAACGAACGGCATATGTGGAGACACATGAGAGAGTGGTGCTAATCCAGGGGACAGTCAGTTATATAACCAGCTCTAACATCTCATTAATGCAAATGAAACACTTTTCGTTAAGTTCGAGCTGAGCTTTTCAGCGTCCGGCTTATGCATAAGCAACTATTTTTGATGTATTTTAAAATTACTTCAAGACATTCCAATATATGCCATAAAACTTGAACCTAAAACAGTAAACAAAGTTCCGATTATAATCCACACGCTGAAAGTTTCATTATCACGCATAAACAAAAAAGTAATAAGTAGTACAAAGAATGGCGTGGTCGCTGCTAATGGCGCAATAATCGCAATATGACCTTTCTGCAGTGCCATATAAAGCAATACGGGGCCAATACTCGAGAAAATACCGGCAATCACAAGTGTTACAAACTCAGTATGGCAAAGAATCAACGCATGCGCAGGTCTGAATGCCACAAGGTATATACTCAAAACGAGCCAGGAGGATGTAGTAGTGACTGCAGCGGCAGTTACTGCATCGGTGCCGATATCAATACCTGCTTTCCTGAAAACCACTGAAACGCCATAAGTAAACGAAGCAGCTAACGGAAATAGTAAATACTTTTTCGAGACTTCAGAAACATTCTTGGGATGGTTTCCGTTCTGTGCACCAAGAAGTAAGCTTCCAAACAAAACCATTAATACACCGACAATTATCTCAATTCTAAGGGTTTCACCTAGAAATATAACCGCGAAAAGTACAGTAACAACTGGGTGAGTCAAGGTTAGTGGTGTAGTAATATTTGCGCCCAATTTAGCCATGCCTTGGAACTGAAAAAAACGCCCCATCAAAGGTGCGAAAATACCAGCTATTGCAAAGTAGCCCCATTCAATCGAAATCGAAATACTCTCCTGCGCACTAAGCAAGCTCCAGCCCCAAAGAGTTACCACATTAGTAGTGAGAGTTACACAAAGAGCAGCAAGAGATGATACGTTTTGCCCAGTTATTTTGACGAGAACAAATGTGACAGCAAACATTAATGCAGAGGCAAGCGATAGCAAGATCGGTACTGCTTGCAAGCTTGTCACTATGTTCTCCCGCTATAATAAGAATAGAGGCAGAGTCTTTACCATAACTCTGCCTCCATAGATGACGAAGAAAAGTGATCTACCTTATGCAGGCAATTTTTGGCTATGTAACCGTAGATGTGGTGTACCGATAATTGCCATGGCGACAATAATCACAGCCAGTGCAACTGCCCAACTGTTTGGTGTAATAAAGAGTAGTCCTGCCACTCCAAAACCAAGTCTTGGGAGCACGTTGACTCGACCTCGCCAGTACCCTTCCACGGCGATGCTCAATAGCAAAACACCGATCACTGCGCTAGCACAGGTAACTATAATCTCGATAGGATCGCCTACCATCAAAAGTCCCTCGCCATATACAAATGCAAACGGAACGATGAAAGCCGTAATGGCTAATCTGACCGCGCCGGTGGCAATTTCCAGCGGCTTAGCATCCGCAATTGCCGAAGCGGCAAACGCGGCTACTGCGACCGGTGGCGTCATAGCTGATAGCACAGCGAAGTAAAGGATGAACATGTTGGTCTGAAGGACACTAAAATTAAGTCCTAGCAAGGTGGGCCCGACCAGAACAGCAGCCAGGATGAAAGCTGAGGGTGTTGGCATACCCATCCCTAGGATAATGGCCAACACGGCGGAAATAATTAGGGCCAGAAAGGCGGTATCGCCAGCCATCAAGTAAACAAGATCGGCAAATTTTCCGCCCAACCCCGTCATTGATATTCCCCCTATGACCAAGCCAGCAGCTGCACAAGCGGCAACAACGGATACCATTCGTAGCGTAGTTACGGCCAAGGCATTCCATATTGCCATGGGTCCCATTCGTGTTGAACGACGCACCATAGACACCATCAGAACTACGACAGTTGATACCGCTGCAACATAAGTGGGCGAATAGCCCATCAGCAAAGCAGATGACAATGCAATCAAGGGAAGTATGAACAGGCCACCGTTCTTAAGAGTACCTTTTAACGGCGGAGTCTCTTCTTTCGTTAATCCTCTCAGACCAAGCTTCTGGGAGCGCAAATGCACCTGTGCGTAAACACACAAAAAATAGAGTAAAGCAGGAATGATGCCTGCAATGGCGATATCGCGGTATTCGATTCCCGTATACTCCGCCATGATGAAGGCTGCAGAACCCATTACTGGAGGCAACAGGCTCCCGCCCGTTGAAGCAGCTACTTCTACGCTACCTGAAAGCGCTTTACTGTAGCCAAGGCGTTGCATGATAGGGATAGTGACGGAACCCGTTGTGACAACATCTGAGGTTGGGCTTCCCGACATGGTACCGTAGAGCGCTGAGGAAATAACGGCAATCTTAGCAGGGCCGCCCGTTCTACGGCCAGCCACTGCGGACGCTAGGTTATAGAAAAACTCAGCACCTCCGGCTTTAGAAAGGAAGGTACCAAACATTACAAAAAGAAAGGCATAAGTGGCAGCCACTCGAAGGGGCACTCCAAACAATCCATCCGACGTAAACATCATGATATCAAGGAAGTGGTTATAACTAACTTCCCTGAAACCGAGTGTTCCGGGTAGACCGTGCCCCCATAGATTGTAAAAGACAAAGGCCAGAACAACGCTAGTCAGCCCAAAACCGACCGTACGACGCGTCGCCTCAATCGTTAGCACCAAAAGCACGCTGGCTGCCACCAAATCAGGCATTTCCAATGGATACAGCAATGTAATGCGCTCAACAATCCGCTGATTTTCCGCCAAAAAATAGATACCGACAACAAGACTGGCTATTACCAAGCACCAGTCTACAAAGCTGGGACGTTCTACTCGCCCATTTGGTCCTGCGCTCACAGTAAGGAATAGCAAAGCCAGCATGGCAGATAGAAATACAACCATCATGGCATAAAGATCTACATACACGACCGTCGTAGTGTAAATAACTCCAAGCGCCACAATTGCTGCACTTCCATGGACAGTCTTCCCTAGCTTGCCTGTCAACGACCTCTTGGCGCCGGTCCCTGTTATAATCGGAAGTAAGTGATTCATCTAGAAACCTCTCAGTATTGATATTGTCCTTAACGCTTAGCGAAGGCCAACTTCCTTGAGGTAACGTTCAGCACCATCATGGTATGGAACCACTTCGACACCCGCCATGACTTCTGGCGTCAGACTTTCCATAGCTGGGTGAACACCGGCAATTTTTTCATAGTTTTCATAGAAGGCTTTGGTCAAGTTATAAGCCATTTCATCATCCATGGAACTATTCACGGCTAAGGTAGCGCTGATGGATACGGTGGGTGTTTCTTCCTGCTCCCATTCGTAGGCACCTGCAGGAATTGTAAAAGGATTGGTCCCTGTATTTTCAGAAACCTCTTGGATGGTTTGCTCAGAAAGGGGTAATAAATCCAAATCAACACTAGAGGCCGCTTGCATGATCGAACTCTGCCCCACAAATAAGCTATTTAATAACATGTCGACGCGTCGATCTTGGATTAAGCCTGACTGCTCACTAGAAGCGGCATAGATGATGTTACCACCCCAGCTTTTGACCTCTTCTGAGGTTGCTCCTATAGAGTCCAACATAGCTTCGGCAACACCTGACGCGATATTGCCTCGCTTATTGATGGCGATGGTGATTGGCGGCTTAATATCAGCGATATCCGAGAAACTAGTTATGCCATGCTCCTCCGCAAACTCCTTCCGTATTACGGCTTGCATCGGCGCCCAAGTATAAAGATAAGAGAGCACTCTAATGTCATCATTAACAGCCTCTCGGAAGGGAGCTTCTCCATCCCGAGCCAACTGCAGAACCGCATCCTCGACAAGTCCTAGGTTAGCGTCGCCACGCTGTAATACTGCCACATTCGCTATACCACCTCCTGATGTTTGGTAAGTCACTGTTGATCCAGGATATTCCTCCTTTAAAGCGCTATCTAGACCAGCACCTAGCAGGGACCATAATCCTCCTGGCGAGGCGCCAGCAACGGTGAGTTTGTATTCCTGAGCCGATGCGACATTCATCACGCTAGGAACAACAATGGCTATAGCAATCACGGTTTTTTTAATTGAAATTTTCATTTTTTAGCCTTTTTACTAGTTTTGTTATTGGTTAAAATACGATTAGTTTATTTTATAAGTATCTTTGATGTTGAGTGCTCTTATTGCTACCGAACACTATTATATTTTGAAACTTTCCAGTGTTGCGGGGTGGAAAAGCTCCTCGGGTTTCAGGAGACGTTGAGATAATCCTTCCGCATGGTGTTGCACTAAAAAGCGCTCCAATGTGTTTCGGTTAGGTGCAAAGCCGTAGGACCAAAAATCTTCACCCATTAGGCGGCGTGCCGCCAGCAGCTGGTCTTCAACAAACGGGAGAGTTACCTTGGTCGCCGAAGTGTCACTAAGTTTTGCAAGTGCTTTAGCCTTTGACTGCTCAAAAGCCTTGTAAACCGAGAACGGTAACCATGGATGGCGATCCACCAGTGTTTTCCGAATACCTAGTAAATGCATAATTGGAAAAATGCCAGTTCGCTGGTACCAATCCGAGGCTGCTTGTTGAGGATCACTATAGAGGTAACTGACATGTGGATGTCCCTGCATAAAACAAGAAGGAGCACGAGGGCCCATTACGGCATCAAGCTCTCCGGAAGCCAGCATTCCCGAGAGTGTTTCTCCTTCGGGAATATTTTCTACATGAACACCCTCGGGAAGATTGAGGTTGATTTTCTCGACCCGACCTGGCTCCTCATAACCACCACGCAGCCATGTCATGTCTTGTGGACGAATGCCATGATCCTCTTCGAGGAATAAGCGCGCCCAAACATTGGCAGTCAACTGATATTCGGGCACCCCAATACGCTTGCCCCGAAGATCCGTAGGTGTTTGGATTCCTCGATCGGTCCGTATATAAATGGAGGTATGCCTAAAGGCACGTGAGGGAAAGACGGGAACTCCAATATAAGGGCAATCACCTGCAGCTGTTTTCACAGTGTAACTGCTTAGCGAAAGCTCTGTGATATCAAAGTCGGCATGACGGAAAGCACGAAAGAAAATTTCTTCGGGGTCATGCAACATATATATAGAGTCCACACCATCGATCTGAACCTCCCCATCGATCAATGGCCTCACACGATCATAATTGCCAATCGCAACCGAAAGTTCCAACTTGTTCATCAGGGTTCCTGCGTGGTTATCTAAAATGGAATGCTCATCACCATGAAAAGATGCGCTCATGCACTCATGGGTATCATCGTTTAAGAGTTTGATGGTTACTGTAAGCTCTCATATAACTCCTCTTCTTCAGGTGCAGTACCCAATTGACGCCAGTCTTCTTCTTTCGGGACAATGCCTTGAAACGACTTGAGCTTGTAGTGTGGAATTCTTGGCTCTTCAGCGCCGATAGCCTTTCCATCTTGTTGCATGGTTTTAGCGGCTTGAACCATCTGTCGACGGAACTCGACAATAGCCAAGTCGCTTGCTCCGAGACGATCATGACTACGGTCGGCGATAGGACCCATGGTTTCCCACATCGCGATATCTTGGTTAGGGATGCCCGCAATCCCAGTAAAGCTGGTGCCGAGTTGCATTATTCGGCGATCCTGCCAGTAGTTGTTTTCTCGTGTGCGAAACTTACGGAAGTGCTTATCCACGTCGAGCCCAACTTGCGTGTGGAGAAATTTACGCCAAGACTCTGTATCTGGAGTCGTGTTCGCATCACCCCAGGCAATAAAGTGAAATGCTGTATGGGTATCATCAATTGGCACATGCAATATCGCGATATCGTAGAGATTATTAGGAGGGATCTGTACGGTAAAAGGAGCAATAAAGAGCGTAGTACGTACATAATTATGCGTCTTGGCATCTTTAATCGGCCGGCGAAGCGCTACGTATCTGAAGCCGAATGGTGTTTGTTGCACTTCCAAGCGTGGTGCTTTATCAGTGGAGGGGCGTAGCCAGAGTTTATCAGTCGCTTCGGCACCATCCTTACGGGCAGGAACCATGTCCGTGGAATGTAGGCTTGAAGAGTGTGCCGAATCTATTGCGCCCTCAAGAATCTGAGCCCAATTACAGTCAATGATCACCTTGGAGATGGACACTTTGGTTTCGGGGCTAGGCTGGAAAACTGGTGGTATGAACTCCGGTTGTTCCTCGGATGGCCCCATGTAGACCCAGATAAAACCCGCTGCTTCATGGGTTGGGTAAGCCTTATGTTTTACCTTTTCTGTCATCTTCGATTCTGGTGGCTCAGACGACATTTCCAAAACATTGCCATCGACATCCATTTTCCAGCCATGATAAAGGCACCGTAATCCACATTCTTCGTTACGACCCAGCACCAGCGAAGCACGCCTATGCGGGCACATCTCGTCCAGTATCCCTACTCTTCCTTCTGTATCGCGGAACGCGACTAGATCTTCACCAAGCAAACGTACCCGCACCGGATCACCGTCCGGCTCTTCGACTTCCTCGGATAGGCAGGCCGGCAGCCAGTGTCGGCGCATGATCTCACCCATAGGCGCATCACCTTCAACACGGCAAAGTAAATCATTCTCTTCTTGTGTCAACATAAGACCCGGTCTCCATTTTTGTTTGGATTTATAAGTTTCAAGCTGAACTTATGGCTCTGTGAATATAATTAGATATCTAACTTACATATCTAACCATAGAGCCTTTCATCACTATGTCAAACAGACCAAAGTCGCATGTTTTTTTATGCTTGAGTGCGATAAAGATATTTTTTAGTGACAGCTAATATTTGTATATTTAACGAAAATGATCTTAGCCGTAGACTGAACCGCCCCGGCTTTACCGGAGACTCCATATCTTGAGAGGATGGAGTTATGAACTCACCAAAACGATATTCCCCAGAAGTCCGAGAGCGAGCTGTTCGATTAGTCCTTGAACAGCAAGGCGAATACCCGTCCAAGTGGGCGGCGATCTGCTCCATTGCCAGCAAGTTTGGCTGTACACCAGAGACCTTAAGAGCCTGGTGCAAACGCTCAGAACTCACGCAGGAAGATAGCTCGGCTAACCTGCCTGAAAATGAACGACTCAAGCAGCTAGAGCGTGAAAACGTCGAATTGAAGCGCGCTAATGAAATTCTCCGCAAGGCGGCTGCTTTTTTCGCCCAGGCGGAGCTCGACCGCAAACCCAATTGATGGTGTCATTTATCGACGAGCATCGTGCTCAGTTCGGGGTCGAGTCGATTTGTAGCCAGCTGCCAATCGCCCCATCGACGTATTACCACCACAAGGCACTTGAGACTGATCCTGAGCGGCGGGCAGATCGATATCGGCAGGATGCGTTTCTTACCGCTGAGATTCAGCGAGTGTGGGAAGAAAACTTCTGCGTCTACGGTGCTCGTAAGGTCTGGCGGCAACTCCGCCGTGAGGGCGTTAATGTTGCTCGTTGCACCGTAGAGCGACTCATGCGACGCCTGGGAATTCGCGGCGTGGTGCGAGGCCAACGCCCCTTCACGACGATCAGTGATCCCGGCCAGAAACGAGCACCTGATTTAGTGAAACGTGACTTTACGGCCATGCGTCCTAATCAGCTTTGGGTGGCCGATTTCACGTATGTCGCTACCTGGTCTGGCTTCGTTTACGTTGCGTTCGTTATCGATGTTTATGCACGCTGTATCGTGGGTTGGCGTGTAGCAACGTCGATGAAAACGGGATTGGTACTGGACGCTCTGGAGCAAGCCCTGTGGGCACGAAAGCACAGGCAAGGGTTAATCCACCATAGTGATAGAGGAAGCCAATATCTCTCGATCCGCTACACAGAGCGTATGGCTGATGAGGGTATCGATGCCTCAGTCGGCACCACCGGTGACTCCTACGACAATGCGCTGGCCGAGACCATCATCGGCTTATTCAAAACGGAGGTGATTCACCATCGTGGACCATGGAAAGGGCGAGATGCCGTTGAGTATGCCACGCTGGGATGGGTTGACTGGTTTAACAATCGCCGACTGCTGGAACCCATAGGAAACGTTCCACCAGCAGAACGAGAAAGGACGTATTATCGTCAATTGGAGGAGTCGGGTGAAGCTGCCTGACTCAAACAAACCGGTCTCCGGAATAACCGGGGCGGTTCAGACACTTAGCTGGGCGAAACACTTGTAAATTTAAGGGAGGTGACGGATTTATGCTGTATTGAGAATGCAGTATCGAAGAGCGCATCACCCTGCACGTAAGAGCTTCTGCTAGGTTATTCATATGCTGTGGCGTTCTACGTCTCTACTCTCAGCCGGGAAGAACGACGCAACCAAAATCTATCGAGTACCTATTGTGTTCGTGTGCAGACGCAACACTGCGCTCAAAGCGCTGTCTGTCGCTCCAAATGGAAGCTGCTGTTGGGCAGTGAACACTTGTCTTCAGATCAAATCGTGAGCAAGCTAAGTATGATAATGGCCAGCTTTGCAGATGCTTGTATCTGTCACGAGAGAGTCTCTAGCGCCATCTAACCCTTGCCCGTTGGCGAACATAAGGAAGGGCTGATTCAGTGACTGAGCAACGACGAATCGACCAGTAAGATTCGTTGTGGCCTAGTAGCATATACCCGACATGAAGGCATGCATCTAGGGCACCAGAAATCGCGAGATGCGAATTGCCAAGCCATGACTCCTAGCCGTTAGATACGAGCGAGTGCTACTAACTATCGAGTGATGATGCTCGATATTTACAGACGGTCTATTATCGGCTGGGAAGCCTTCCTGACTGAGTTAGTTAGTTGTCGATTAGTCTCTAGTGTTGCATGCCAACAACGTCAGTCCGTTCACTGCGGCAAAAACGACTTTCACCCCATCGTTCAGCCAACCCCGTGTCAACTACAATCCCTCTTCGGAGTTGCTGATCCTTTTCTGTAAGTATCGGCCTTGCTATTCATACGATGGTTTTGCCACCGTTTATACTCACTTAGAACCTGTATTCCCCTTCAGTAAGTTGGGAGGCTGTTTGAAATATCTCTCTTTCTACAGTGCATAATCTGGCATCAGTCAGAACGGTCTAACGGCAAGCAAAAAATTCATTAGCGCCAAATGCGACTAAAGTAGAACGCCACCTACTTGTATTTACACTGCCAAAATACTTAGATATATAATTATTTTTCGAAAACACCACAACAATAGTGAGTATGTTATGTCTACCCCCTCAGACAAACTTCTTATGCATGAGCTAATCGTTTCCGCTCGGGACGAGATCGCTGACGGCATCCACCGCTTTGAATTAGTTGATCCTGATGGTGGCGAACTTCCCGAATTTACCCCCGGTTCTCATATAAGACTTGAGACTCCTAACGGGCAAGAGCGTTTCTATTCGTTATGCAATGCTCCTGATGAGCACGATAGGTATGTCATTGCCGTTAAACGTGAAGATACTGGCAAAGGCGGATCCAAGAGCTTGGTGGACGAGGCTCAGCTTGGTGACCGACTCAAGGTATCAGTGCCTCAAAACGACTTCGAGCTTGAAGGCAACCCAGCCCGCTATATCTTCATAGCTGGAGGTATCGGCATCACTCCTATTCTCTCTATGATTCACCATCTCAGGGCTACGAGTGGCAAACCCTTTAAGCTCTATTACTTAACACGTGAGCCGTCTCAAACCGCTTTTTTGAAAGAACTCAGCGCTCCAGAATATCGGGGCAAGATAGTGATCCATCATGATCATGGAGACCCCGAAAACGCTTATGACTTATGGCCAATCCTTGAGCAACCCAAGGGAGCTCATATCTACTGTTGCGGCCCCCGAGGTCTAATGGAAGCGGTTAAAGACATGACTGGTCACTGGTCTCCATCGAGTGTGAGGTTTGAGGACTTTGGTACGAGTCAAACAGTTAACACGGCAGATGACACCCCTTTCACGGTACGCCTTCACAAGACTGGAGAGGCGATCCCGGTTCCGGTAGGTGTCTCAATTCTTGAGGCATTAAGAGCTAATGGTCATCATGTTCCTTATTCCTGTGAAAGCGGAACCTGCGGCTCCTGTCGCACACAGCTATTGGAAGGGGAAGCGGAGCACCGAGATTTAGTCTTATCGGAAGCCGATCGTCAGAATCACATCATGGTCTGTGTCTCACGTGCGTGTTCGGAAGAATTGGTAATTGACCTTCCAAATGATTCTTTACGCTAATATGGAGTGTGCTCAGTGACAGACCCTCAATTAAAACTAGGCGTCGCAGGATTGGGCCGCGGTTTCATGTTGCTGCTACCCACTCTTGCGGCCCATCCAGGCATTAGCTTAGTGGCTGCTGCCGACCCCCGCTCAGAGGCTCGCCAACAGTTTCGTGAAGATTTCGATGCCTCCACTTACGCTGAGGTCGCCGATCTTTGCGCCGACCCCGAAGTTGAAGTGGTATATATTGCTACTCCCCATCAGTTTCATCGTAAGCATGTTGAATTAGCGGCGGCACATGGCAAGCATGTCCTTGTCGAGAAGCCAATGGCACTCTCCCTTGAGGATTGCCAAGCTATGATCAATGCCATGCGACGTGCTAATCGATGGTTAATTGTTGGGCATAGTCATAGCTTTGACGCACCCTATCTAAAGGCTCGCGAGATGATCGACAGCCAAGCTTTCGGGAAGGTACGTATGATTAGCGCCTTCAATTACACCGATTTTCTCTACCGACCTCGCCGTCCTGAAGAGCTAGACACGATACAGGGCGGTGGTGTGGTGTTCAGTCAGGCCGCCCATCAGGTCGATATTGTACGTCTTCTTGGCGGAGATAGCGTCAAGAGCGTTCGAGCCGTCACTGGAAGTTGGGATCCTGCACGCCCCACAGAAGGCGCTTACAGTGCGCTGCTCACCTTTAATAATGATGCCTTTGCTAACATAACCTATAGCGGCTTCGCTCACTTTGACAGCGATGAACTCTGTGGTTGGTCAGGTGAGCTTGGGCAGCCTCGAGACCCCGATCAGTATGGTTTTGCCAGGGCAAAGCTGGCGGAAGTTGACAGTCCGGAACAGGAGGCTGACCTCAAAAATGCCCGTACCTATGGCTCAGGTTTATGTTTGTCTAATAGCCGACCACAGGACAGCGCGCATAATCATTTCGGCTTTGTTCTTGTTTCATGTGATAACGCTGATATTCGTCCCATGCCGCAGGGGGTGCAAGTATATGCTCATACAAGACGCTATTTGGAACCATTGCCAGCACCTGTGATCCCGCGGCGTGAGGTCTTGGACGAACTGATTGGTGCCATACGCAATAATCATCAACCCATTCACACAGGGGAATGGGGAATGGCAACGATGGAAGTCTGTTTGGCAATTTTAGACTCAGCCCAGAATGGGCACGAAATCATGCTTTCCCACCAGGCAATTATGCCTTAACTGGTGTGTTATAATAGCTGGCAGGATTTAGATTCTTTGGAGTATTCCAGGATGCCTCGTACTCAAAACCAAGAAACCCGATCCGTTCTACTTCATTGGCAAGAAGATGTGCCAGATGATCGACTGGCACACTTGATACGTGATGCTGGCCGAGTGTTGACAAAAAGTCTTCAGGCACGTTTGGCGGAGCATTCAGTAAGCTTCGGCCACTGGTCTTTCTTACGTGTTTTATGGGTTACTGAAGGCTTGACTCAACGGGAGCTTAGCGAACAAGCAGGGCTTATGGAGCCTACAACTTTTACCGCTTTAAAAGCGATGGAAGCTAATGGACTAATCGAACGTCGGCAACTGAATGGAAACCGGAAAAACATTCATATCTATCTGACGCAGAAAGGAAGAGATCTCAAGAAAACTTTGATACCGCTTGCTGAGGAAGTTAACGATATTGCTGTGGAGGGGGTAGAGTGTGAAGATTTAAGAGTTACGCGTCGAACTCTCCTTAAAATCATTAGCAATTTAGCAATTGTTAGTGAATAAATATTTAATCAGATTCCGCTTTACTCTCGCCAATTGCAACTGCCCTTCGCCTGCCATAGCGTCCTGCATGGCCTCTCCTAAGCAGGCGTCCTGGATAGGTCGTTGCCGTAGGCAAATTAAACGCTGCGCTTTTTTCGCTTCTCGACAGTTGTTAACTCCTACTTTGCCGGCAAACCATGCGGTCTATCCCGAAAAGGGCGCTCTCTTAGTGTCAAACAGCCTATTGACGATGTCTTGCGATTTATCGATCCTCGACGAGAAATAATTCTTTTCTGCAGCTTTGCTCCCAGATCTCGTCGACACCATATGAGTTTCTATACGTTAAATAATGTTCAAAAAGTATCTAACCCATTGTGAAGTGGCTGCCTCACATTTCAAGTGCAATAGTATTGTAGACTTTAAGCACCAGAAAAAGCTTTTTGCAGTACGACCACGCAAATATCGAGCGTTTAATTTCTCTCTGGGCCTCGTGACCGTTCTCGTAGATTAATGCCACTGACTCAATGAAATCCTCATTAGCCCGCTCTTTGAGTATATCCAATGGGATTAGTTACTGCCTTTCAAAGCCCCAGGTAGGCCTTCTTAATCATCTCATTTCCCTGCAACACTCTGGAAGGCCCATCTAAGACTTGATAACCATTTTCAAGCACATATGCGCGATCACTAACCTGTAACACCTGCTTAACATTCTGTTCGACCAACAAAATAGGCATGCCGGTATCGGCTACTCGGCGTATTGCCGCCATCACATCCTTGACCAATAGGGGCGACAATCCCAGGCTAGGTTCATCCAGCAGGAGCATCTTAGGACCAAGCATCAACCCCCGAGCAATCGCCACCATCTGCTGTTGCCCCCCCGAAAGTTGCACTGCTTTTTCACGGGCGTACTTTTTAAGATCAGGAAAGAGCGTTAGAACTTTCTCCAGATTTTCGTCACGACGCTCACGTGCTGAGGGCAGTGAGGCCCCCAACAACAGGTTATCGTGTACTGTCATATTGCCGAACAGTTGACGCCCCATCGGTACATGAGCGAGCCCCAAGCGCGCCATCTCATGCGGTTTACGCCCAGAAACTTCTTGTCCATCAAAGTGAATGGTTCCTTTCCAGGGTTTAATCATCCCTGACACTGCTCGCAGGATGGTCGACTTGCCACTGCCATTGCCGCCAATCAATCCCACCAGTTCACCACTTTTGACCGTCAGCGAGGCGTCGAAGACCACCTTTAATGAACCATAACCGAGATCCACATTCTGGACACTCAGTACATTATCCGCTTGATCTGACATCAGTCCTCTCCCAGATAGGCGGTAATGACGCGTGGATCTTCGATCACATCGCCTGGTAAACCCTCGGTAATCACACTGCCGTTTGCCATAACAATCACATGATCCGATAAGGCAATGATGGCCTCCATGATGTGCTCCACCATCACGATGGTCAGGTTCTGGTCAGTCAATTGACGCACAAAACCGATCATGCCTTTAAGTGCGGGGGGATTGAGACCGGCCATCATCTCATCAAGGAACAAAACACTGGGTTGGACGGCCAGCGCTTTGGCGAGCTCGAGGCGTCGACGTCTGGCCAAGTTCAGATCCAAGGCGGGTTGGTCATATCGGTCGGCTAAGCCCACCTTTTCTAGGACGTCCATGGCCAATCGTTCGGCTTTCTTGCGCTTGGGCTCCTTAAGGAAGGCCGCCACCAGGACATTCTCTAGCAATGTCAGTTCTTCGAAGGGTCTTTCCGTCTGAAATGTACGCCCAATACCAACACGTGTGCGCATATACGGGGGAAGTCGGGTGATCTCCTTCCCGTGTAAGTAAATGCGGCCTGCCTGGGGAGTAACGAAGCCCGTTAGGGCATTAAATAATGTGGTCTTGCCCGCTCCGTTCGGTCCGATCAATCCAAGGATTTTGCCTTGCTCGACATCCAGCGAAACATCATTTACCGCGACGACACCACCGAATTTGACGGTGATACCATCAGCTCTGAGCGCGCTTGGCATAAACCCTCCTGATCAAATAACGCGCTGGCTCGCCAACAATGCCACGAGGCATAAAGATAACCACGACCATGATTAACAAGCCGTAAATCAACATATTGGCCTCGGCGAACGTCGTCCGGAATATCTCACCCGACCCCACGACCAGCAATGCCCCTATGCATGGCCCCCAGATGGTACCCCGCCCACCGATGATGGCCGTTAAAGCGATCTGTACCGACAGCAGCAGGTAAAAAATGATGTGAGGTTCGATAAAGGAGAGAAAAATCGCATAGATACCTCCTCCCAGTGCCGTTAATGCCCCCGAGAGCATAAACGCTTTCAGCTTGACGGTAGTGGGATTTATGCCCGACGCCATGGCGGAGTCTTCATCTTCTCGCACGGCGCGAAGCTGGTAGCCGAACTTGCTGCGCGATATAAGCATCACTACCAAGACGGTTATCGCCGCGAATGCCAGCGCCAGATAGTAGTTGACCTGGCGAGAGAAGAGATCCAGCCCAAAGGGCTCCGGCAGTGTCATAATAAAGACCCCCGTCGCGCCGCCGGTCAACCAGCCTTCATTAATGGCGATCAGTCGAAAGATCTCAGCGATGGCGATGGTGGATAGTGTGAAGTAAGGCCCCTTGAGCTTAAAAGTCAGGCGACCCCATAGGTAGGCCACCAGAGAGGCAGCGAACAGTACCATCAGGACCGTCCACCAAGGAGCAATTTCGTAATGGGATGTCCCCACTGCAACGAAGTAGGCACCAAGTCCTACGAAGCTCGCATGGCCTAAGCTCACCTGACCGGCCCACCCTCCCAGAATGTCCCAGGCGGTGGCCCAGCCAGCATATAACAGCAAGGTAATGGCCACCGATAGATAGCCCGGGAACATCTGTGGATAAAAAATACCCATCAGAACTAATCCGGCAAAAATGATGTAGTGCTTTTTCATACGCGTTTCACCGTCTTCCCGAATAGGCCCTCAGGTCTTAGCAACAATATCAACAGGAAGACCAGTAGACCGTAGGCGTCTCGGTAGTCCGATGTAAGATATGAAGCCCCCATCACCTCTACCACCCCCAGCAGGAGCCCGCCAGCGATAGCAGCCCCGATGTTCCCAAGCCCGCCTAGCACAGTGACCACAAAAGCCTTAAGCGTGAAGATGGCGCCCGAAAATGTCGGCGTGGCAAACAGCAGCGGAATCAGTACAACGCCTGCTGTAACGGCCAGGGCCATGCCAATACCGAAGACCACGGCTTCGATCCAACGGGTATTGATACCAACGAGTTCGGCACCTAATCGATTGTCAGCAGTGGCACGAATGGCACGGCCCAGTTCCGTATGGTTGAGTACCGTATAGAGTCCGGCAATCACCACCATCGTTGCCAGACCCGCGAGCAGCAGGATCAATGAAAAGCTGACATCCCCCAGGGAAACCGTACTAGAAGCATACGACACATTGACGGACTTGGGCTCGGCGCCAAAGGTCAATAACAATATATTGCCAATAACCAAGGCTAGCCCCAGGGTGACCAGGAGCGAACTTTCTGGCGGTGCTTCCATTAATCGGGAGAGCACTAATCGCTGTAGTAATGCCCCGGCCATAAACCCAAGAGGCATGGCAACAAGTAGAGAAAGGTAAGGATCCCAGCCAAGTAGGGAGTTGAGCAATACGGCGCAATACATGCCCAGAATAACGAAGTCCCCGTGGGCGAAGTTGATTAGCTTCATTACCCCGAACACCAGCGTTAGGCCTACCCCAATCAGCGCATAGACCCCACCGATCAACACCCCATTAGACAGATTTTGCAGGAAGGATACATAGTCAAACATCATGATCTCTCAAGTTGTGCCATGCAGGCGTCCCGATTAGCGCTCGTCCCATACCGGTGTTGGGTACCGAACTTCTTCAGCAGCCAGGTCGGCTGGAAATACGGTGACGTGCTCACCGTCCTGGATCTGTAATACAAGGCTGCGAATCGGGTTCTGTCCTTGAAAGCCATCGAAGCTTTCAAACACAACATGAGTGACCGGTGTATCCAGATCGGTTTCGGCTAGCGCATCTCTGACGTCACTACGCTCAAGGGAGTCGGCACGTTCAAGCGCATCGGCTGCAACACGAAGTGCCAGATAACCCTCTGCTTCGTAGAAGGTAGGCTCTTCGCCCGTCTTGGCCTTAAGGCGTTCATAGAGATCTTCCACGCCCTCGTACTGAACGTCCTTGCTCCAACTCACCACAGTGGCCACATACTCGGCAAGATCACCCACCTGATCGACGAAGCTAGGCAAGGCGGCGCCAGTGTCGATCGCCACAGCCTTGGGATTGAGGTTTACCTCGCGCATTTGACGCGCAATAGCGACCCCATCTTCAGCGTAGGCAACCACATAGAGCAGGTCGGGCTCCTCGGAGCGGAAACGGTTGAGGATGGGGCGAAAATCAGAGGTGCCTTGATCATAAGATTGGTCTCCTACGATTTCATAGCCCCGTTCTTCGGCTAAACGTGCGCCCTCTTCGGCCAAAGACTCCGGCCAAGCCCCATTGCCATACAGCATGGCGACGGTTTCCAAGCTATCGTCTTGTTCACGTAGGAAATCGAAATAGTCGAAATAGCTTTCAGCCACAATCGTTGAGTTGTGCTTGGCACGAAATACCCAGGGCGAGCCAGGTTTGGTAATACTGTTGTCTGCGCTGCCGAGTACAATGAGCGGAATCTCTTGGCGGGTCATTAGCTGTGCCATCGGCCCAGTAATGCTTGATGCATAGGAGCCCATAATCAAAGGAACATCCTGTCGATTAAGTGACTCGATCGCTGCCAACGCACTGGTAGCTTCAGAGCGGTCATCTTGCACGACCAGCTCCAGAGGTTCTCCCCTCACCCCACCGCCTTCGTTGATTTCCTCCAACGCGACTTCCATTCCTGCCTGATAGCGCTCACCAAAGGCGGCGAAGGGACCCGACAAGCTATTAATGACACCAACTTCGATATCAGCTAATACAGCGGGGGCCGCCAGAAGCCAGGGGGCCACGGAAGCGGCAGCGATCAATTTCTTCATTGTTTGTCTCCCATCAATATCTATAAAAACCATTTATGTCGATTTTTTAGTGGCATTTCGATTATTCACGACTAATTATGTATAGACCAAGCTTGCTAACGGCTGCAAGACAAAATCTTTAAACGGTACGCACCCTTACACTGCCATGTACCAATCTGGTCGCTCATTTATTAATTAAGGAGTTTTCATGACTATCCCTTCGGATCCAGTAGCGTCACTCGGAATCGCTGGCTTTGCCGCCGCGCTGCGCAGAGGTGAAATCACTTCGGAGCAAGCGGTGAGCGCGTATTTAGCCCGTATCGGCATATTGGATCCGTTGCTCTGTGCCTATGAAACAGTGGATGCCCGCCGTGCCCTAGCCACAGCACGCGCCATGGATACGCTGTTGGCCAATGGAGTCGACTTAGGTCCGCTGATGGGGCTGCCGGTCTCAGTTAAGGATCTATTTGTTATCGATGGGATGACCCCGCATGCGGGCTCCAATCTGCCTATTCAGGACAAACTGGGCACGCAGGAAGGAACCTTCATCCGTGCGTTGAAGTCGTCGGGTTGCGTAATTCTGGGAACCACTCGGATGGTCGAGTTTGCACTTGGGATAACGGGGCACTCCGTCTCTCGTGGCACGCCCTGGAATCCGTGGGATGATCAGCAACATCGGCTGCCTGGGGGTTCAAGCTCAGGCGCCGGGGTCGCGCTCGCTTCGGGTTTATGTGGCTTATCTATCGGTAGCGATACAGGAGGATCCGTCAGGGTGCCGGCAGCGATGTGCGGCTTGTTCGGCTTAAAGACCACGGTAGGCCTATGGCCCACTGAGGGTGCCTTTCCCCTTGAGCCCAATACCGACTCCATCGGCTTACTTACTCGAACTGCTCAGGATGCTGCCATTGCCTTCGATGCGTTGAATGCCAGAATCAATCCGTCATCACAAACTCATCATGCTTCGATAACGCCTGGTCAGCTCACGTTGGGCGTGCCAGACAATTACTTCCTCGATGGCATCGATGCGGAAATGAAAAACGCATTTGAACATGCCCTTTCAGGGTTTGAAGCGAGTGGTGTAAAGCAGGTTTCCCTACATGTACCCGATGTGGATGGACGTGAGCGTTACTTCCCTGTTGCCATGCCTGCGCACTTACTCGCATGGCTGGGAGAAGAATTCTTTTTGGACCATAAAGCGCTTGTCGATCCCATTATTCGTGCACGTATTGATAAGGGGATTGATATCAAAGCCCATCACTACCTAACACTGGCGGAAGAGCGGCACTGTCATATTGAGGCAGCGAAATCTTTGTTTGATCAAGTAGTCGTAATTGTTAGCCCTACCACTCAGGCGCCACCGCAGAAATTGAGTGAACTAGAAAATCCTGACATGGCGATGCAGGCGGCGATGGGGATGACGCGAAATACCCAACCCGCCAATTATTTTGATTGGTGCGCCGTTACCCTACCAATGGGAACAAACTCGGATGGCTTGCCACTGGGCTTGCAATTAAATGGCCCAGGAAACTCTGATTCGAGGCTATTAGCCATTGCCGTCGCCTTGGAGAACCTTCTGGATCCAGTCCAACAACCCAAACCTTTTCATGGCCATTCGATGCGTTGAGTATGAAAGGCGTTACTTGAAGAGCCTAACGGGTGTCTAGAATACTCGAGGCGATTCAGTGCATCATCAAGTATCCACTTAAAGTAAGCTCATGGCCGAGGTTGTGTGAAAACTGTTAAGCCGTCCAGAAGTTAGCGTCCGTACGCGAAATCTGGAGAAATTTCGCAATGAAGATGACTCAAATTTAACGAGGAAGCGAGATTTTTGATCATTTTTTGGCCGGTCGAGACTCTTCAAGCGTTTTTACACAGCCTCGGCCGTCAGCTGACATACACGATATTCATCATATGTAAAACACTTCATGCGGAGCCGCCCCACTCCAAAGCATTTAACACACGCTGAACCTGTTTCGCTCCAGTTTCAGTTTCACAGAGCACTATAGGAATTTTGCCGCTTAACGATTCGTTTGGTCGAGAAAGCCAAGCAACAGCGGCATCTTTGTCCTCCCACACATCTGCAGCTAACATGCTGACAGTTGCGACTCTAATAAGTCGCTCAAGCTGATAATCCAGTTTGGCTGTCTGATCGTTTTCATCTGGTGTGCTTGATTGTTCAGGCATGGTTTCCATACTCTTCTTTATTAGATTGCATAGAGCCCTCCTCGTCCAACATTAACTACTAAATTTTTAAGAAAGCTTGCTTTCGCTTTCAGCATTATAGGAGTAGAACAAATATAATTTAATTAAAGCAATTAAATTTTTATGATGCACTCTATCTAATCAATAGTGATCCTGCATTCACCAGTAGAAATTATAACTAGCTGGCTAATCTATTTCTGCCAATTTAGCCAATGCCCACAAGACTCCATATCATTTGATACAAAGACAGGTGAGAAGTGAACAAGGATGGATATGGCATATTGAAACTTCAATTTATGAGTTCAGTACAGCATTAACTGAGGGAATAAGTTCACAGGGCTCATAAGGTTTTACCATAGGCACAAAGTCGTTTATTTACCCTTAGAGCGCTTAATATTCTTGTATACCGTATAGCCGCCAGCAATTAATGTAGCGATCATGATAAACAAAATCGGCGATATACCTATCCAAAATTGAGACGCATCATTCATGATTTCACCTCTAATAATGCCGCGCATGATTAAGATAATAGCAGAAAATACACGAGTGCTATGCACATGCCAAACGTGTATCTATCCAGAACCCGCACAATCACGATCCGCTTCAATCCTAGTACGCAGCTTCTCGAGCTTCTCCGCTTTGCGCCGATACCATCAGCAACAGTGGCTCACTCTTCTCGACCTACTTTTTTAAGATTCTGCCAAGCAATCATATCAGCAGCCTCAGGCGCTGACGGATCACACTGATGAAGCAGCTCTTCGAGCGTATACCTGGGTGAATCGCCTAAGGCTTCCCAATCATTTTCATTATCAAAAGCAACAACATTCCCTTGCGTGTTAACACTGCCTCGCAATGTGTCTAAAGGACTTTTCATAGCATACCGCCTTATTAGAAAGAACCAATATATCTTAGAGATTGATACTCACAGTGAGGTTTCAACGCTTTCATAAGCCCCGTGTCTAGCTCTCGGGAGGCACCTCTAAGACTGACTGTAGTGCCGTGACAGACCGATATAGCTCATCAGCGCGGTTTAGCGTCAATGAATTGAACCAGCATTGCGCCACCAAGTGGTCTTGATAATCCCAAGACACTGCTTTGCCATAGATGGACAGCACGGCACAACAAGTTGAACCACAACGTAAACATTTCTTGAACACTATCTCTGCATGGCAATCGGGCTTTGTGCCATTAAGTCTGATAAGTTCTCCACCACAAGTACAGGCCATAGTCACTCCCACTGACAAAGGACAAAACAAACTTGCCTCGCCACCTAGCCCAATGTGCTGTCCTATTTGATGGGCCGAAGCACATGTCCCGCGCAGTAGTAGCTAATAATGACACTCATCAACGCATCTACAGCCATTTGAAGCGTAATGATTAATTTTCTCTCCGATGATGATGCATGTCGTGCAGGGAAGAGATACTGTCATTTTTTTCTGGGACCAGTTCATTCGTGGATAGCTGGGCGAGGTCGTCCGCATGAGCACTACACGGCGTCATGCGCTGAACCAACGCCGACTCAGTATGCGGAAGGTTGAGTTTACGCATTAACTTGTCTGGATAGGGTTTCATTTGACCTTCTGTGCCTCAGCGGTATTAGGCGGCGACGCCCGCTATCAGTTGTGAATAGGCAGCATCATTCAAACTGACGGCAAGTAAAGCTTCATCAAACGATACGCCCATTCATTTTCTGGAGCGAGACCCAACGTTCTCATCAGCTCGTCAACTCAAACCGCCTTGGATAGGCCGATGAAGCGGTATACGCTTCTGTAATGGGCTGTGTCTGACTCAATGTCTCCTGAAGCCATTTTTCCACTGAATCACAAACAACATCGTTTTCTTCTGGGTGAACCAGGGATGCGTCACCGTCCAAACGGCGCAGAAAGAATTCATCTGGAATCGTTAGTGCTTTACCGCCTCGCAGATACGCTACGATTTCACCCGTCATATCAGGCAAATAGGCATCTTCGCTTTGAAGACATTCCAACGCATCACGGAAAGTCTCTAATGGCTGTGGAAAATGATCACGCAGATCAAATGCCCGGTAAGCAAAAACGCTAAGTACAGGATCGTCCGGCATCTCTGCTCTCCTTCTCAACAGAATTCGTCATTAAGCATACATTATAGTGCGCTTCTTGCGCCGACCGCTTCCCTTCTCACAAATCTCCCACACACCTGCAGCATACGCACCACCGGCAAATTTGAGCTTACAAATACAGACTTGCCCCCCTCCTCCACAATGAATCAATCGCGATCGATCAATCGCTGACACTAGCCTCCTTGAGATAGAGCGAAGCTATCTTTGTTTCAAATCATGCTGAGCATGGCGGTAGGACCTTCATTTAACTCCGCATGAGGATGGACGGATTAGCAGCCAGAAGAACTACCAACCGGCTTAAGCACTCTTCTTTTAGGTGTAATATCAGTAATACGTATATTACACCTACTCATTAAGCACTCCTATTTCACTACGTATATAGTTTATACCGATACTTCTAAATTCAAACTTAACAGGTGAATTTTATATGTAAAAATAGTCTTGATTTTCACCAAAAACACAGTTAGATTAAATAAAAACCTGAAGCCAAAGCACCTTAAAACTGATGATAAATCCCTTAGGTTCAAAGCTTGTGACAGCGTCTCAGATAGAAATCTCTGAGCATATCACTCACGATATTTTAAAAACACTTATGCTACGCCCTCCGCTATTGAGAGACGCGCGAGATCTGACTGAGGAAGCCATCAAACTAGCGGTTCTTCACTCACCACCTATAATTTATGAAAAGAACAATGATAATAGAGGGAAGAAATACATATGTGTTGGTAACTTTCGTTCGCTTGAACTTGCCAGACGTCTCCCTGCTTCTTCAAAAATCAGAATCAACCTGATTGCGCCACCGTTGCAAAGCGACATAAATAAAGTTGCACTAACCTTAAACATGAGTAGCGACTTGGCTTTATCTTTAGATCCAGTTAAAGCAGGTGCATATTTTTCAGAGTTACGAACTCATACGAAAGACAACTTTCCGGATGTATTAGAGTTAATATCGACTAAGTGTCAATTTAAAAAATCGTTTTTAGAAGCAATTGGCCTCAACCGAAGAAAATACTGACCTAGATAAGGGCCTTTAAGGTGACACTAAATGTATCTCTAACATTGCTTCTTGAAGATGCGATACAGCCTCGCGCTGACTACTTCTCGTTTTCACAGTTCTCTCCCGCTCTGATTGCCACGCTTCAGCATCTTATTATTGTTGGAGATGACTGCTGGGATTTAACAACGATCAGAGATTTGATCTCCGCCCTTGAGAACCAAAATATCGAGTTTCAAGTAGAGTCAGGTAAGGGCGAAAAAGGCATTTACGGCACTAACCCGATCCACGGCGCGCTCTATAATATATCTAAGCATATCGACACTGAAGATCGATTACAGCTTCTCGCTCATATTATCAACGCGGCTTTTCAATGGCGAAAAGAGATTGAGGCATTAGCCGAACATCAATCGCTATCAGCCGATGATAAGAAACGTCTCAACATGGCCACTTATCAAAAAAACCTTGAAGCAGCCTGTAAAGTTGCTCGACGTATGGATGCTGATAGGTTGGCCCGGTTTGCTCCATGGGATCAATCCACTCATGAATTATTAAAATCCTGCCAAACGCTTGCCGGAAGAACGGCAGATGGCGGTGAAGTTTATGTACAAGAATTAGAGCGCTTTTTTGCGTACGCTCTCAATGATCGGCAGCCACGAAAAAATTACCGGGCTGAGCAAGCAGATAACGATAACTATTTACTACCTCAACGTACTCGACCCCTTGACGTAGACCCCGATGAGCCATGGTTAGCATTATCGAGTTCAGTAATCACTTTCCCGTCTCAAACAGCAGACTACAGCACCATACGCAAAGCGGGCCTCTCTGCCATTGAAGAGCGCTCATCGATTGAACTGATACAGAGCGACAAGCCATTAGCGTTAGCGAAGGGCGATTCGTCGCTTCAATCTGTTTTTCGCGCCAGATCCCAGCAACTGCATCTAGATAAATCGGCACAGCTTTTACCCGGCCGATGGGAGCAGCTCACTGCATACGATTTACATCATCTACACGCTGAGCTAAATCGTACAGAGCAAAACCACGATTTCTTAAAATGTATTCTTGGTCTAATGTTGATGACCGGCCGAAGCTTGGAAAGCGTACTCGATGCGCATGTCATAAAGCGCGTTGACCAAGTACCCAAAACATCACTTCATGCTCAGTCACTCTATTTATTGTCTGACTCGACTAGCTGGATAACTGGGGTTATAAGACCTCCGGATAGCCGCCAATTGAGCAGCCAGTGGCGCCACGCCATGCGTAATACACAAGCGCATCTCGTGTTACCGATTCCAGCATTTTTGCAACCGCTCGTAGACTTACTGACTAGACACAGAGGACACCGAGTAAGGAAGCGGGCAGTTACCTTATTTCCCGACCAATTTAAACAGCAATTCACGAGCGAGCTTAAAAAACTGCTTGCCAACACTAATAAGAAAACAGGTTCCCGACTGACGGTACACCGTCTTGGCATGCATCTCTTCAATACGTTGAACAGCGGTGATGCAGATCTAACTGCGGCCTGTTTGATAACCGCCCGGGTACCCTCTTTTGGCCAGCAGGCATCATTGTATTATTTCGCCCCTAGCAATCACTACCTGATAAAGCGTTACCAGGATGCCATGCGGGTAATCCAGCAACAGTGGCCAAAACCTAAAACCGAAAAGGGGCAAACAACCGCTGACTCTAAGTACACAGCAGTGGCTTCAGATTCACAACAGCAAACAGCTCACTACGTAGGCTCTCAGTTAGTTCCCACCTCGGCGTATGTTGAGAAGCTGATAACTCATATGCAACAACAGTTAATGACAGCCGATCAGAGCGGTTCACTGTTTCAGCGGACGGTGAGTGTACATAACAGCTATACGGCCTACACCTTGGCAATGCTGATGTTCTGCACCGGTTATCGCAGCATTCGCGACCCATTGCCGAAATGGAACCAACTATCGTTGTCACGCCGCATGATGGTCATCGCTGATAAAACCGATGATGCACAGAGCCACGCTCGCTTTTTGCCGCTGCCAAGTATCATGGTGCAACAACTCCAACACTACCTGCGTCATCGTGAAGCAATTGTAAGTCGCCTACAGCTATATCTGCAGCAGGCGTGGGAAAGTCCTTTTCTATTTTTAGATACATACGGCCATCCCAAACAGGTCACACCTAAAAGACTTCAGGAACACTTGGACTGGCCAGGCTCTCCACCACTTAACATCAACCGCCACTTTCTTCATACACAGCTTAAAGAAAGCGGCTGCTCATCCGAGCTAGTCGATGCTTATATGGGCCACTGGGATGCCGGCCAAGAGCCGTGGGCAAAATATTCAACATTTTGCCCACTCGAGTATCGTGAGCACATTAGCTCAGCCATCGAGTCAATCATGCAGCACCAGGGATGGAAAGCCATCGAGGGGGCGGTGCTATGAGCGAACAATCGATTTGGGCCGGCTGGAAATTAACGCCTCCGATACAAGCAAGTACTGACGGCGAAGCGTCGCGGCGCTATCAACGCGCACGCGAAAAATACAAAGAGCTGTCCTCAGCGCTAAATCAGCTAGAGGCTCGAGTGCCGGGGGCCATGGAAGGACGCCTTGGATTGGACTTTCCTGAACGAGCTACCAGCGATGCGTTTGAGTCGCTTCACACGATCACAAGCCCACAAAAGCTACGCCAACAGCATAATTTTTTAGTGAAAGGATTGGAGCGCGGCACGCGAGAACTGGATTGGCGAGTGAGTATTCCAAGCCCTATGGTCACGCTGCCACGCAAATCGCCACCAGTCACGACGGACTCTTTTAGTCAGCTACACGGCTGGGATACCGCTGTAAACAAGCACGATCAATTATTGCCACCCACTAACCTTCGGCAGGATGAATTAAAAAAATGGCTGGCGGGGCGTTTTTTATTTCAGCTGGTTCGCGAAGGCGCGTTACTCAATAAAGAGGGGTTAAAACAGGTTCCTACAGCCGTCGTTGACGGTATCGCGTTTGAGAAGAACATGGCCTATCTAACGCTGAAAAAAGAACTTCAAGCCGGAAGATCCGGTAGCAAAAAGGAAACCAACTCGGCTAAAGCCTGTCTTGACGAGTCACCTGATAATATTTTGGAGTATGAACAACACTACCAATACAGACGCCTCTTTCTGAGCCCTATGAGTCAGCTTTTGCTACTGAATTACTACCAGCAACGTGGTCGCAGCTGGCCGCCGTCTGACAGCGCCGAAGCGTGTCTACTTTATTACGCAAAACGCCTCTCCAGCGAACTGGCTAGAGTGAGGCTAACAGCGCTTCTTTCCGTCGCAAAAACATCGGCATCGATGGAAATGCCGCCTCTCTTAACCCACTACGCTAGCCACGCAGACGCATCTTCATCGCTACGACCGAGCGCATGGCGTCGACTTGTCAGCCGACAGGTAGTGTCCGTTACTACAGATGAAGTAACCGAAGACGAGGAAGACACTCATCCAGCCTTTACTGTATTCCCGGCGCGTGGTCGCTCGTACCCTGATCAGCTTAAGAGATACAGACAGCTACAGGCCTGTTTTGCAGCCTCCTCATCTCGAAAAACAGGAAAAACCAAGGCCATTGCCAACATCAACACGTTCTTAGCCACACCCGAGCAAAACGGCGTCATGATGACGCTATTAGCGGCTTGGTGTAAAACGCTGATCCGTAAAGGAGGTCGAGTTAAATCTACATTAACCATCAGTACAGTTGCCACCTACCTTTCTATTATTGCACGTCCGCTGATTACTCACGAACACACGATTGACGAGTTGGAAATCGCCACCACCGATGAATGGGAAAAGCTTTACGAGACTGTGCTTAATGACGCTAAAACATCGGCCAGCCGCATCAGAACGCAAAGTCGTTTACGCGATTTTCATCATTATTTATCCAACGCCTATGCTGTTCCGCCCATGGCGTTTGAGGCAGCTGGCCAGCAACAACGTCGCGTAGATGTGAATGTTATTACGCCCGCCGAATACCGTCGGGCGATCGCTATGATTGAATCGTCTAAACAGACTCAACGTTTCAAAACCATGCAACAACTTGCGTTGATACTTGGTTATCGACTAGGACTTCGCCGCAATGAATGCGCCTCACTGCTTTTACATGACATAGCCTATCTGCCGGACAGACCTGAAATGTCAGGGGACGTCATCGTACGCGCGAACAAATTTCACAACGGCAAAAGCTACTCAGCAACACGACGACTACCACTATGGTTATTGATGCCGGAAGAACGAGCGCTGCTAACCGACTGGGTACAACAGCGCCGTGGCGAAGTTACGACACGTTCCGTCGAAAAGCAGCTACTGTTTTGCCGTAGTGGAGACGGTAACTCATTGCTAGAAGACAACGTGCTTTTCAGGCCGATTCAGATCGCCCTCAAAGCCGTTAGTGGTGATAAGAATCTTCGTTATCACCACCTTCGCCACAGCTTCGTCACCTTTACGCTACTGCGATTGCTTGAACGAAGACCAGACGAACTGCTGAGCAGCGAGTGGACTACCGATGATAACGGCCAAATTGCTTTGCCCAATGTCAGCGTTGATATATCTGACCTAGCAGGGTTACCGCCCTTGCACCGAACCTCCCGTAAGCGCTTATGGCAACTTGCACTATGGGCGGGGCATGCCAGCCCCGACGAAACACTCAGTTCGTATAGCCATTTACTAGATTGGGCGCTAGGAAAAACCCTAAACCAACAATTTGATCTAGCCCTAAGCATTGATCAGCAACTCACACTACTCAACCTGCCCTCCAAAACAGCGCTTACAAGTTGGCGTCATCGGCGGGGGCTTAAAGACCCCACCCTCGGGAGTGAGTTACTACAGCACCTACAAGATCAATGGCATGACTTTATGGCCGATTCTCTTAGTAAGACAGCGTGGAAGCCCTACCATGCACCTAGCCAGAATCCATTGAACATTGTACTGAAAACAAGTAGTAATTTTCCTGAAGTCACCGCGATTTATCAGAGCCTACGACTCTTCGAACAGCTAGAGCATCATGGGATGTCCATGGGCGATGCAATAACACAAGTTACAAAACGTTTCGTACTCGACCCTGTAGAATTCCAAAGTTGGATAGCAAGCGGGGAGTACCTTATGGCCCAAACAACTCGCCGAAGTAATCCTAAATTCAGCCGCAATAAAAACGTTAAACGAGGTGAGTTAATCGCATCCCAAAACATCTATATGCCTGAACTGAACAGCTGCATGGCCCCGCCCATAAAACCTCATGTGTTACGAGAAGCTGGGCAGTTTTTTCACAAATTGATGGATTGGTGTCCACAGAACATAGCAATTGCTGAAGTAGGCTCAACTCACCTGTTCCATTGTATGCAGCGAAGTACTGGACATATCACCCTCCCAGATGCGGAGTCTATAAACGCTGTACTGGAACTTCTTCGGCCGTTGCGCTGTGTGAAACACACTTACCTAATCGTTGAAACCGGAGAAGGGGCCAAAGATAAACCGGTAAAAAATTATTGGTCTAATGCCACTGACATTCCTCACAAACGTATCGAGCTTGTACCGACATCTTCATCCTCCGGCCGCACAAGGTACTGGTACGGCAATGTCAATCTAAAAATCACGCGCGGTCATTACTCAGATCGTCAACAGCCGCTATGGGAAGCCTTTAGATTTGCTGTGTTTATGATGATGCTGGTGGGTGGTTTCAGAGTGTTTAATGTCTAGATATTTATTAGAATACTATCCCCACCGCCTTTGCTAATAGGGGGTGGGGATAAGTTAAATAATGGATGGTGAAAGCCGTACCAACCCTAACCGACCAACACCTCATAACAGGTGATGAAACAAAGCTTCTGACTAGCGAAATTCGCCCACTTAACGGTCACCTGAATGCGCTGGCCCATTAGCGGTACACCTTGCTCTGTAATATGGCGATCTGTGAGATAAAAACGGCAGTTCCCCTTTTCACAAATCAAATAAAGCGACCAAACCTGATGCTGCATCAACCATTCAGGCCCCTCGACCCCAGCAACGTAAACCTCACCTTCAAACTGACGTCCTGCCTTCTGAGTAGTTATCTGCGATGTTACTGCCATGCTTGATCCTCCCAGGCCCACAATGTGCGCTCTAATTCCGCAAGAAGACGCGGGATCGCTTGGCGATTAGCGTCAAGGCCAAGTTGTTGAAGGGTGCGCCCTACCCAGGTCGTTAGCGCATCAAGGTTGCTGTTCTCTTGCCCATCACCAAGCCACATTACGAGCGCGCAGCCAGAAGCTAAGCTGGTGGCGGCGGCCAAGGACTCCGCCAAACGCCGTTCAAGGCGTCGCTGAGATTGGATAGCTGCCGTAACGCGCATGGAGTGTTCGATAGCGTCGCGGTTCAATTTTAGAGTATTGAGCTGTTTCATCGTCTTCTCCTAGGCGCGTTTCTGGTTAAGCATGCGCTCAAACGCAGAGCCGTCTTGGCGCGTTAGGTTGGGCACAAAGCGTGAGTAAACACGGAAAAGCATTTCCGTTGTGGTATGGCCCATCTGGCGTGCAATCCACTCGGGGCTCTCGCCTGCCGCCAACCATAATGTCGCCGCGGTATGGCGTGTCTGATAAGGCCGTCGCTTATTCATCCCAAGCTCTTCTAGCAACGGATACCAGACGCGCTTAGTGACGTTATGATGCGATAGCGCGGTGCCTTTACGCGTCGTGAAGACCAGACCTGTCTTCCCAGTGACTTCAAACTGAGCTTTCAAGGCATCAAAGACCGGCTGCGACATATCAATCGCACGAAAGGACCCATCGTTCTTAGTGGGCACAACCTTGCCGTTCACCATCGCTTGATGCACTAGAATCTGACGTCGGGAGAAATCCACATGCTCCCAGGTTAAGCCGTCAATCTCGCCCGTTCGCATGCCCGTGAAGAAGCGCACGGTGTAGTACTGACGAAAGTCGTCGCGGACGTTACTGATGATCCGCTGCACCTCATATAGGGAAAACGGTTCCACATCGGTACGTGGCACATTGAGCGATTTAATCCCGCGGTACGGTGAGCTAAACTCATAGCGGTCGGCGGCTTCATTCAACATCATGCGCAATGGCGTCATGATGTGGTTGATACGGCTAGCAGAGAGTTTCTTGCCGCTCCGGGTGTTTACTTTGGCGAGTGAGGCCCGGAACTCAAGAATCTCTGCACGGGTGATGCTGCCGACTTCCTTATGCCCTAACGCTGGCAAAATATGTCGATCCAGACATCCTTGCACGGTGATGATCTGTGACTCGCGCCATTCGATTTCTTTCTCCGCAAACCAAGTCTCAGCAAAGCCGCGCAGTAATGGCGTCGCTTGATAACCTCCTAAGGTAGTCAGTGCCCGCTTGCTTAACGTCTTTGCTCGTGGGCTATCCGGGAAGTAGCGCCCATAATCAAACGAGCCCAGCGTAATCTCCGCTTCAATTTTCTCCAGAATCCGCTCTAGCTTTTTCCGGTTAGCCGCCGTGTTATCTAGTGACGTTTGTTCTCGGCAGCGTTTGCCTAAATAACGGAAGTCAAAGTACAGCTTTCCTGTTTCCTGGCGTGCAACAATTTTACCCATGGCACACACCTCCCCCTGCCATTGGTACGCCAATACTTTCCTCTTTCGAGTGAAGCTGCATATCGCGCTCGATGGGCTCCCAAAGGTACAAAATCTTCCGGCCGCCAAACGGGCGGATGTAATGAATACCTTCAATAAAAACGTCATCTTTTAAACGTTCACGGATAGTGCGTGCATCGTATTTGATGCGCTCTGCAAGCTCACCCGTAGTTAAGTAGTGGATAGACATCATATGTGCTCTTTAGTGGATTTATGTAGCTTACACGCTACATAATAGGCATTAAAAAGATGCTGTCAAGCGCATTTTGTAGCTTTTGCTCAACATAAGATGCGGGAAGTTAAAATATTTGATAGGATGCAGCCAATTGATAAAGGCTACTTTCATGATTCGATTTCGCTTAAAAGAGCTACTTGCTGAGAAAGGGTTTCAAGAAAATAGGCGGGTTACTATTGATGAAGTATCTCAGGCCACAGGCATCCATCGCACAACGCTGTCAAAAATCGCTAATCAGCGTGGTTACAACACGGGAACGGAAAATGTTGATCGACTATGTGATTATTTTAAATGCAAGGTCGAAGACATCATCGAGCACGTCCCAATACCTGATAAGTCTGAACCAACAGCATAACCGATGGAGTGGCTAATACTCAGATGCCACTTATCTCGACTCATGGAAGAAAAGAAGCCTAAATATTATAACGACGCTCGTGAAACCGATAACAATTGAGAGACTATCAAGGGGTAATACTAGGAAGAGGTAAACCGCTTAGGAATTGAAGTTTGATAGGGTTCCACAGATTTTATGATACTAGGTGAGGATTTATTTCCATATTAATAAGGCAGCGACACAACCGCCCCTAAAGAATAAGACCTGCTTTAGCATTTCAGTAGCCAGACCTGTCTCAGGCGCTCCACGGTATGCGACCACTTTGGCGTGGTGGGTTTGCAGACCGTGTTCTGGTTGCCGAACAAGCCTACCTCGCTGAATGCATCGGTGCGCTCTACCGTATAAAGCCAGCGCACTGGTACCAAGTACTCGGCGCTCTCTTCTTCATCATCACACTCTCGATAAAGGTGTGGGTACTCGCTAGCCGAAGCAAGCTCTAACAGCGTTTTAGCACCGTTTTCTGTGTCGAAGTGATACTCCGTAGCACGGAAGCGCTCGCCAATTACCTCACCGACCCCCACATAGCCCGTTTTCTGAATATTGACCCACACACGGTCGCCCTCTGAGAGCATTGAGAGAGTTTTGGAATACCACGCGGCGCCACCGCCTGCAATAAAGCCCAAACGCCGCGCTTGCTCCCATGGTCTTTCATCGCCAAAGGAGGCGTAAAACTCCCCGTTCCAGGGTCTTTATTGGTTTTTCTGTCTATGGGGTTAGTCGGCTCGTCCGGGTCGATCATCCAAGCGCGACTGAGATAACGATTGCCGTTATCCTCAAACGCATTAAAGAACATGGCGTTAATCGGTAGCTGAGCATGCTCGTTGAGGTAGTTGATAATCCGTTCGCTGCTGGCATCTAGCTGCGTGGCGCCCACCACCAACTGATGGTTTTCATTGAGCGTGACACCGTCTAGTGATATACCGAATTTGGCCTCAAAGGCTTCTTCCAGCGTGGCGTAAGGGCGCGCATAGCGCTCAGCGAACTGTTGGTAAATATCGATTAACTGGTAATCCGTTAGTGTCACGATCCAGGGGGCGTAGTCGATAGCCTGAGCCACCACATCACGCGGTGTCTTATCGCGCTTGAGCTCAATCACGATGACAGAGCCATTGGCGTCCACAGTAAGAAGATCAATCAACTTGTCGAAGCCAGTGCGCACCTGGCGGCCAATCAGCAGCCAGTCCTGATTTAGAATCGAGACATCCTGCATAACCGCTCTTCCAGCAGGCTTTCATGCGCCAGCCCCGCTGGGCGCAGCTTTTGCAGCAACGCGCCAGGAGTGCTCGCGAGTTTCCAGATGCCTTGTTCGATGGCCATGTTAATTCGCTATCTTACAGGTGTTAAAAAGTGTTGTATTTCGAAACGTGGGGGCCTAGTATTTACTGCAACACGGCCCCTATCGGTGAGACTGCCACGCAGTAGCATTGCTTAGGGGTTTTTTATTGCCTTGCTTCCCACTCCCACTGCTCCCAACCTTCTATAATTCCCATACCTTTTAAATCCAGGCTTGCTTCGCGTAAATCGGGGAAACTGCCTAACAAGCCTGATAAGCGAGCCCACCAAGTGCTCGTCGGGTTAATCGTCATCAATAGATACTGAACAATGCATAGCAGTAAGAATGGGCGTGCCTGAACGTGCGAATCTTGCCAGCCCTGGAAAAACAAGGTGGCTTCGTTATTGCCGGGTTTTCGTGGTTGGTCAGTCATATTGCGATTCCACAATCGACTGTGATGGGCGCAGACATTGCGTAAATAATTCAAGCTGCGCAGCCAAGAAGCGAATACGCGGCCATTGCTAATACCATAACGGACGGAAATGGCATCCTGCTCTTCCTCTCTCATTCCACCGAACAGATGCGAAAGCGTGCCAAAATCCCATACTTCACTGGCAATCCAGATCGGTAACGGTAAGCCATACTTCTTTTTATGGTGTTCAATAAACGTTTCCCGAGAACGGTTAATTAAACGCGCGTGACTTTCTTGCCACTTGTGCAGACGTGTTACGCCTGTTTTCTGATCGATTTTATAGGCAAACTCATCGTGCAGCAGTGCAGGGTTCAAATAAACATACGGATCTAATCGCCCCAGCGTATGGGCAATATCTACCCTCAGCGCAACTTCGATACGCTCAAGGCCATCCAGCGCGAGAAGACGCAGCCGTTTATCAAACACATAAAGGTCAACAGCCTGCTGAAAAGTCGTGCCGTGTTTAAACGTATCTAATGCTAGGTGATCCGTTTTGCCCTTTTTAAGCAGCGGCTTGCCGTGTTTATTTAAAGGCGTGCAGGCACCTGAACGCTGCCGGAAAGTGAACCAGTACCCGCTTAGCCGGTAGTAACCAATTCGTTGGAGGTGAGCCAACCCACGCTGGTCATCTGTGACCGTAAGGCCACGATCTTTGAGCTGCTGCAATTGCTCAAGATGGCTGAGCCAAGGCTTGGAGTAATCGGTCATTCTGCCACCGCATTCTCTACCACCGCTTCGGCCAATTGGCAGCGGGTTTTGCTAGCTTGGTTCAGGCGTTCTTTAATTTGGTCGCAGATGGCTATGAATTCATCGACTTTTTGAACGATGCGCTGTTGTTCTTCTGGAGACGGCAGGGCAACCGGCATTTTCTTTAAGATGCCGTGATTTAAGTTTGTCATGGTCGTGCCGACGGAGTTGCCAGTTAGGTACTCTCTAACCGTGTCCGTTAAAAACAACAGCAGAATGAACTGTCTGTTCATAGAGGGGTGAAACCGGAGTACGAAGCTGCCAGTGCCACATAACCACCCAGCCTCTTTTTCTGTCACTACTGCGCAACGCCCAACTTCACCCCGTCTAGCCATCACAATGTCGCCAGTGGCTAGTCTATAGCTAGATAGTTCGTCGGCTTTGGCCATGGAGACACTCACTGATGAGTCTTCTTTGATGTGGCCCTTGATCATATGCGACGGATTAATTAAAGGAATTCCACCTTCAACATAGTCATGCTTGTGAATCATGGAGCCAAACGGCCCTGTCGATATCTCGTCAGCAACATCCTGAAATGAAGCCCAAGCCCAGTGTGAAGGCGCTATGTAACTGTGCTGAGCATCGCCCAGTAGAGTCAGGGGTCTAGGCCGCTTGATTATTTTGTTGCCAGCTAGTTTAGTTTTTCTTGTATGAATTTGAGTTAGTAAGTCGATGGCAGACCCATCCCTCTCATCCTGCTCGACCAACCGCCCCATCACGGCCAGTTGAAGGATGGTCTGCTTGAGCTTGTCGATGCTCTGTTCGGTGGTGAACAGGGTATCGAAATGGGCGGCGAGGCAGGCCCAGTTGTCGGCCAGTTCGGTAGCATTTGCGGATTGGGTTAAGGTGCCAAGCAGTGTGTCCACGAGGGTTTCTTGGGCGTCGAGTTGGTCGCTGGTGTGCTGCTCAAGCCGGTCGCAGAGGGCCATCAATTCATCGACTTTTTGGACGATGCGGTGTTGTTCCTCAAGACAAGGAGTCGCGACAGGTATCGATGACAGTCGTGCTTGATTAAGCTTCGGAACAGTCATCCCTGTGATAAACCGGTTCAAGTCCGCTGCAGTTAAGAAGTACACCAAATACTCATCGGTAACAGCTTCTCTTATTGGCCTTAAAACATGGGCATGATTATTAACCCAGCTCTTACCTGAAATAGAGAAGGCAGTCGCTTCGCCCTTGTCCCATTTTGCACCATCCTCTCCAACCAACACCAATGACTCGTCAAATAGATAGCCGTCAACATAATCAACGATTCCGGAGGCACCATAATATGGGAAGGGGCCTGCCTTCCGAGCAGTCTTTGTTATTGGCTTCCGCTGGCTGTCTAGGACATCAACGATTTCTCCGAGTCTTGTCCATGCCCAAGTTTTCGGGATGCTGAAAGGTTTCTCATCTTCTTCCACTTCGCCCGATATCGTTCTCCGGCTCCGTGTTTTGATGGGCGCATGGTTTCCTCGCAGCTGCAGCAGAAGTTCTCTGAACAAAGTGTCCTCGGGAGATTGAGGCACAAGTTGCCCTCTCACAGCGAGCTCTAGAATCAAGGCTCGGAGTCTCTTAATCCCAGTCAGCTCAACCTTACCATTATTCCCCCGGCCACTGCTGGACTTCTTAGTAACCGCCCCGGTCCACAAATCCAGATGCTCGGTAATCAGCTCCCGAGCACTCACGCCGCACCTCCGCCGGTGTTCTCATCGCTGTTGTGAGAGAGCGCATCGGCCAGGATGTCCCGAAGCTGGTGGCGGATTTCCTGGATTTCGGCCTGTTGCTGTTCGTACTTAGCCAGCAGTTCGTCTGGGTCGTGGCTGACCTGTTCGCCTTTGTGGGGGTTCTTGATATCCAGGTTGTAGTTACGAGTCTTGATCTCCTCGATAGAGACCTTCCAAGCCTGGTGGGTTTCCTCGCGGCTGACGAAGCCATTATCCTCGGTGCCCCACCAGTCGATTTCGGACTGGAACTCGGCAAAGCGCATGGGCCGGGTTTTACTGTAGTTCTTCACGCCTTCCGGGTAGGGGTGTTCGTAATACCACACGCTTTCCGTAGGCTTACCCTTAGTGAAGAACAGCAGGTTGGTCTTGATGCCGGTATAAGGATTAAACACGCCGTTGGGCAGGCGCACGATAGTGTGCAGGTTGCACTCTTCCAGCAGCTTTTCTTTGAGGCGGGTTTTCATGCCTTCGCCAAATAAAAAGCCATCCGGCAACACCACGGCTGCGCGGCCTCCGTCCCTGAGTAGATGAATGAACAGAGTCATAAACAGATCAGCAGTTTCCCGGGTGCGAAAGGCGCTGGGGAAATTGGTTTCAATGCCATCTTCTTCCATGCCACCAAAAGGCGGGTTGGCAACGATGACATCCACCCGCTCTTTTGGCCCCCAGCTAATCAACGGGCGGGCCAAGGTGTTGTCGTGCTTAATCTGATCCGGCACTTCGATGCCATGCAGAATCATGTTGGTAGTGGCCAACAGGTGCGGGAGGGGCTTTTTCTCGACCCCATGAATGCTCTTCTGCAGGGTCTGTTCGTCCTGCGTCGTCTCCACGTAATGCTTGCGCTTGTGCTCGATAGTGCAGGTGAGGAAGCCTCCGGTGCCACAGGCCGGATCCATCACTTTTTCATACAGTTTCGGGTCTACTCGGTTGACCATAAATTCGGTCACCGCACGTGGTGTATAGAACTCGCCGGCGTTGCCGGCGCTTTGCAGGTCTTTGAGAATTTGCTCGTACATCCCGCCGAGTTCGTGGCGCTCGGTGGATTTATTGAAGTCGATGCCGTCCTGTAATTTGTTGATCACTTGGCGCAGTAAATGGCCAGATTTCATATAGTTGTAAGCGTCTTCAAACACGTTGCGTACTACCACGCCACGGTAGTCATCTCCTCTGGGCTGTAACTGCTGCAGGCCAGGAAAGAGCATATTATCGATAAAGTCTTTCAGCTCAATGCCGGTCATGCCTTCCGGGTTGGCAGCCCAATTACGCCAGCGCAGCGGCTCAGGAATGGGCGAGCGATAGGCGGCATCGAACATTTCCCACTCTTGCTCGCGGTCGTCAAAAATCTTCAGAAACAGCAGCCACACCAACTGACCAATACGCTGAGCGTCACCGTCCACGCCAACGTCTTTGCGCATAATGTCTTGGATGGATTTAATCGTGGTGCTAATGGCCATGGTGAATCGTTACCTATTATTAAAGTGACACAAGCATACCTGCGCGGCGAACGGCGCAGGTCGGGAAAATGGGAAGGATACCAGTCCAGACTAGGCAATTGGCCGATAAAGGGCGTTTTCTAATTCAAACAGTGCCTGGTCGTAACCTAGTTTACCGCCAAAGGCTTGCACTAGCTCCATCGGAGCGCCGATACGGCTAAAGGGCGCCAGCGTTAACACTTTTGGGTCTTCAATGGGTGCAATGCCCGCATCGGCATATTTTTCTACCAGCGACTCAAGCACTTCGCGTGCTTGGCCTTCATAGCGGGTGAAGATATCGCGCTTCTTGACTTCGTTGGCCCTCTCGCGACGAGTAAGCGGGGGGCGATCAAAGGCAATATGGCAAATAACATCGAAGGGATCTGGCTCAGCGCCCCAGGCTTTGCCTAGCTCGGCCGTCAGCTCTTCCCAGAAAACACCCTGTTCTGCCAGTTCATCAAGAATGGCCTGCTTGCGTTCCGCTTGCTGCCAACGGCGTAAAAAATCATTGAGCGTGGCGTACTGCGCTTGCACCTGTTGACGGGTATAGTCGCGCAAACTTTCTGTGATCAGTTTGCCATCTGGCCCCAGGTACTGGACTCGCTCGGCAACAATGCTGACTTCTACGTCATCTACCACATATTTACGCCGTGGCTCTGGCTTCTCGGTTGTACCGCGACCGTCACCGTCATCCGATTCCCAGATAGCGTTGTCGTCCACCTCGTACTCTGCCCAGCCCGCTTCTACGCCTTCGGTGTTTGTCTCATCCTCAGTGCTTTCTTCTTCAACCCCATACACATCGGTTTGCTCGTCTTCAGGCACGATCGGCGCGTCATCCGAGTGGGGCTGATACACCTGAACGGGCTCGCCGTCGAAGTCGGGGTCGGCGAACAGCTCGGTGGCTTTTTTGAAGTCGAGAATGGTGAACCAGTGCTTGTGATAGTCGTCGTTAATACGCGTGCCACGACCAATAATTTGTTTGAACTCGGTCATTGATTGAATGCGCTGATCGAGCACGATCAACTTGCAGGTCTGGGCATCTACCCCGGTGGTCATCAGCTTGCTGGTGGTGGCAATGACCGGGTAGCGTTCTTCCGGGTTGATAAAGTTATCCAGCTCGGCTTTGCCTTCCTGCTCGTCGCCGGTTATGCGCATTATATACTTGCGATTTTCGGCCACGCGTCTGGGGTTTAGGTTTACCAGTGCTTGGCGCATCCGCTCGGCGTGGTCGATATCTTCGCAGAACACGATGGTTTTTTGATACGGGTCAGTACTTTCCAGCAACTCGGTAATTTTGGCGGCCACCAAGGCGGTGCGTTTTCCCAGTACTAGCTGTTTATCAAAATCCTTCTGGTTATAGATGCGGTCTTCAATCTCTTGGCCAAGCTTGTCCCGCTGACCCTTGCTGGGGCGCCAGCCTTGCAGATCTTTATCGATATCTACCCGTACTACTTTGTAAGGTGCGAGAAAGCCGTCTTCGATACCCTGTTTGAGCGAGTAGGTATATAGCGGCGCACCGAAGTAGTCGATATTGGAGACCTCTTTGGTCTCCTTAGGCGTGGCGGTAAGGCCGATATGGGTCGCCGCACTGAAATAGTCCAGAATCTTGCGCCAAGCGGAATCTTCCGCCGCGCTACCCCGGTGGCACTCATCAATAACAATCAGATCAAAGAAGTCCGGTGAGAATTGTTTGTAGATGTTTTGCTCTTCCTCACTACCAGTCACGGCTTGGTAGAGCGAAAGATAAATTTCATACGACGAATCAACTGTGCGATTGGTGACCTTGGTCATCGCCTGGCCAAAGGGCTTAAAGTCATTGTTCTTGGTTTGGTCGACCAGAATATTACGGTCGGCGAGAAACAGAATTCGCTTCTTCTGGCGCGACTTCCATAGTCGCCAAATGATCTGAAAAGCGGTAAACGTTTTGCCGGTGCCTGTTGCCATGACAAGTAGAATACGATTTTGACCGCGTGCTACGGCTTCGACGGTACGGTTAATTGCTACGCGCTGGTAGTAGCGCGGTGTTCGCCCGCTGCCGTCATCATAGTAAGGCTGCTCAATAATAGGGCGAGCGTTTGGCTGAATGCCTTTGTACTGGCAATAACGTTCCCAGAGCGTTTCCGGTGAAGGAAACTCAGCCATGGTGAGCGTGGTTTCGGTTTGCTCGCTCAACCCAGTCCGGTCATGAAAAAGAAAGCCATCGCCGTTGCTGGAGAACACAAAGGGCACGTCTAGCGCGTCGCTATAAGCTAGCGCTTGCTGCATGCCATCACCCACGCGATGGCGGTTGTCTTTTGCCTCGATGACCGCGATAGGCTGATTTTTCTGATAGCTCAGCAGGTAATCCGCCCGGCGCTTTTTACCCCGCGTATGCATCCGACCACGAACGATAATCCGCCCGGCAGTGAAGGTCACCTCTTCGCGAATCTGCGTTTGGATGTCCCACCCAGTCTGCTCTAGTGCAGGGGTAATAAACTTGGTGCAAATATCGCGCTCACTGAGGGCCTTCTTATCCATAGCAGATCCTGCTCGTCTCGCGGGTTGGGCGTTGAAAACTCAAGCTTACGATACTCAGCCGACTTAAGCATCCCGTGCTAGGCTGACGTAAACTAAGGTGATGGGCCTTGGGAGGGAAAAATGAAAGTTATCGAAAAAGTAGAAGTGGATGCCGTCACCGATGTGGTCTGTGATGTATGCCTTTCCTCAACCCGCGTAGCGGATGAAGGGCTTGAATTTGCCACGCTTCAAGCACAGTGGGGCTACGGGTCTCAACACGATGGAGAGCGTTACGAATTGCATCTGTGTGAAAGCTGTTTCTTCAGCACCTTGGCTTACTTTAAGCAGGAACGCCGTGTGCAAAACTTATTCAGCGAAGATGGCTGTGCTGAGGTAGTGAAAGCGGATGGCAACTTGGGTTTAGTGGCTACCGATGACTATTTCCGTGATCAAGATAGCAAGACAGCAGATAGATAATCGCATCATGCATTGTTGCAAAGGGACAGCTGACGACCCAAAGCGGAAGTTGCGGCCAATTAGGCATGTTGGTTCGACAGTGTTATGCAGCCGGTACGATATTGATGCTTTGCTGCCGAGCTGTATTTAGTTTCACGTGATTTCAAGGGTATAGATCGTGAATGAAATGCGGTATAACCCAAATGAACGTGCCAGCGGGTCAACTCAATAAATGAGTTGGCAGTCTTATACCTGTTAAGCATACGACACTATGAATCTTGAGAGGGCGTTGAAAAGTCAGCTGGCATTGTTCACACCTTGCACAGTCATTGCATTTCGTTCAACAAGCTGCACCAGATCGCAGTGCGGCTATTTATCGACGTGGGCGGCGGTTAATTTGCGTTAGCCGATGATCTTCTCAAACTTGGCTATCAGAATTTTAGTGTTCTAGGTATTTCAAACGAAGCAATCCAAGCAACCAAGCAACGTTTCGAGACAGTCTCAAACACTGTGGAATAATTGTTCGTGGATATTACCACTCATACAACTCTGCCCAAACAGCGCTACGTTGTTTGGCATGATTGCGCAGTATTCCACTTTCTAGTTGTGCCAGGAACAGCTGTTTTAGCACGTAAACATAAACCTTGAGCAGGGTAAGTACATTACTCAGCGGACTGAAAGACACTGGGGGGAGGTGTAGCGTGCAGAAATAAGCTCTGCTCTCTTAATAAAGGAGAGCAGAGCGGTGATTTGGCATGTACATTTTGGTCCTGCCGCTAAGGGTCGGACTTGCTTGGCCTGACGAGCATTCGCTTGGATAAGCGGGAGCGCTCTTAACGTTCTACTCTGTCCAGCACTTCATGCATGCGGTCATGCGGGCTTGCCGGCGAAACGCTTTCTAATTGGGAAAAATCTCCACGTAAGGCTTTAAGCGCATAGCGTTCTTGGTCAATTTCTTTTGAAGTGCGTACGTCACGTTTACGGAAGATAACAATGGGTGGACACCATCCTTGCAATGCGTGTTGCAGCAGAAAGCCGGTTACCGCCGCAGGCAACAGGAGCCATCGCTTATCGACTAACGCCCCAAGGGCCACTCCAGCCAAGCTCAGGGTAGCCGCGTTCGCTTCCAGAGTGCGTTCAATATCCCACTCATGGTCGAGCTCGTTCAGACGCTGTTCAATTTCATGGCGATGTTGGGCAAAGTACGCGATGTTGTCTTCGGTGCGCCGCCGAATATGCTGGTTGATGCTTTCGGCAGTATTCTGCTCAACGCGTGAAGTCGTTGAAGGCAGCATGTGACCTCCTTATCCTTAAGTTAACATGTCCAAAGATATCTTTAACCAAGAGCTAACAATCTTAACGCTAATCTAGATCTACACTTTTAGTTCTATAATTCACTCTTAGCAAGCGGTGGTTTAAGCTCAAGCGCTGGTCAGCGGCTGCCTGAGAACCGCTTTGCTAACCACCACCCGCCAATCATTGCCACAAGCATCGCGACGAGAGGCGTGCTCAGTCCGACGACCGAGGCGATGGCAGGACCTGGACAGTAGCCCGAAAGCCCCCAGCCAATGCCAAAGAGCGCCGCCCCACCGAGCAAGCGGCTATCGAGTTCACGCTTGGTTGGTAGGTGGAATTTATCACCAAAAAAAGGGCTGCTCCGACGCAATACCAACCGGTAGCCGATGAAGGTAGTGATGACGGCCCCGCCCAGTACGAAGGCCAAGGTAGGGTCCCATTCGCCGGCGATATCCAGAAAGCCGAGAACACGCGCCGGATCGGTCATGCCTGAAATGGCGAGGCCGAGTCCGAACAAGAGCCCTGCGGCGTAAGCCATTAAGGTTCTCATGCCCCACCTCCTATCACATGTCGGGTGATATAGACGGTTGCCATGGCACTCAGCAAAAACGTGACGGTAGCCGCCATCGAACGCGGCGATAGACGTGACAGGCCACATACCCCATGACCACTGGTACAGCCGCTGCCGAGCCCTGTCCCGACACCCACCAACAGCCCCGCAATCAACATCAGCATCACGCCACCGGCGGGATCACCAATAACCTCATTGGGCTGTCCCACCACGTTTCCCAGACCGCCTCCCACCAGAACGAGCACAACAGGCCCGGTGACCAGGCCAACCAAGAACGCGGCCCGCCAAGCACTGTCGCCCTTTGGACGCGTCGTCACCAGCGTGCCGGCGATGCCGCTGATACCGGTGATACGTCCTAGCGTGGCCATCAACCAGGTAGCGGAAATGCCGATGAGTATACCGCCGGCCAGTCCTTGCAGATTTGAAGTCCAATCCACTTCGTTTACTCCTTAGTTTGCTGAACCCGTTGGGTGTTGGTTGCCTGAGCCAACGACGTTTTCTCTTGATGCAGGCTGCGCCAAGCATCGTAGGTACTGAGGAAGACCTCGCCGCCGAGCGCTTTCATGAAATCGGAGCCACGAAGCTTGTCCATAACCGGCCCCTTGACCTCGGCCAGATGCAGCGCCACGTCGGCATCCTTCAACCGAGCGTTGATCTCCTCTAGGCTTTCCAAGGCCGAGGCGTCGATGGTATTAACTGCCTGACACGCCAGCACGATATGCTGCAATTCGAAGTCCCGGGAAATCAAGGCCATCACGGTATCCTCAAGGTAACGGGCGTTGGCGAAATAAAGGCTTTCGTCGATGCGGAGTATGACCAGACGCTTATCGGTCTCAACGTCGTGGCGCAGGACATTTCGGAAATGCTCGCTGCCCGGGACTCGGCCGATCACGGCGCTATGGGGGCGGCTGGTACGGTAGAGATGCAAGGCGAGCGACAGCCCTACGCCGGCCAGGATACCGCTTTCCACTCCATGGCCCAGGGTGGCGATGATGGTTGCCAACATGGCTACGCCATCACTGCGGGAATAGGTCCAGTTTTTTTGCACCGCGCCCAAATCCACCAATGATAGGACGGCGACGATAATGGTTGCGGCGAGCGTGGCGATGGGGAGATAGGCGATCAACGGTGTCAGCAGCAACGCGGCCAGTGTGATGCCTATGGCCGTGAACGCACCTGCCGCCGGAGTCTGAGCGCCGGCATCGAAATTGACCACCGAACGGGCAAAGCCACCCGTCACCGGCATGCCGCCAGAGAAGGAAGACGCAATATTCGAAGTGCCAAGACCGATCAGTTCCTGGTTTGGCTCGATGCGTTGCCGACGCTTGGCGGCCAAGGTCTGACCTACCGATACTGACTCTACGAAACCGACCACGCTTATCAGCAAGGCAGCTACTAACAGTTCACGCCATAGCCCAAGGTCCATACCTGGTAAGGTAAGCGGAGGTAGACCGGCCGGTACTTCGCCCACGACGGCTACGCCGTGCTGGTCGAGCTGCCAGGCCCAACTCGCTAGGGTGGTCAGCGCCACGGCAAGAATCGGTGTTGCCTTGGACAGCATATCCGCTGAGCGTGACGGCAGGCCTAGCGACAGGAGCCCTAGCTTTAACCAACGCCGGGCAGCATAAAGAAAGGCCAGCACACCTAAACCGATGGCAAGAGTAATGCCATGGAGGCTTCCTACGTTTCCCCACAGATCGCCCAGCAATTCGATCATGTTGTGACCCGAGGCTTCCACCCCCAGTAAGTGTCGGGCCTGACCGATCGCGATGAGCAGCCCCGAGGCGGTGATGAATCCGGATATCACGGGATGACTGAGAAAATTGGCCAAGAAGCCCAGTCGCGCCACCCCCATGAGGATGAGAAGCAAACCAGACATCAGTGCCAGTACCAGTGCAGCACCCAAGTATTCCGGCGACCCTTGCGGGGCGACGCGACCGATGGCCACCGCTGTCATCAGTGAGACTACTGCCACTGGCCCTACGGCAAGGGTGCGGCTGGTCCCGAAAATAGCATAAACGAACAGCGGAGCGATGCTTGCATAAAGCCCCACCTCGGGGGGAAGGCCCGCCAGCATGGCGTATGCTAGCGACTGCGGGATCAGCATGACGGTCACGATTACCGCTGCCAACAGGTCACTGGCCAACGTATCGCGTCTATAGCCGGGTAGCCACTGGAGGATGGGCAGATAATGCTTCAGGTTGGCCATAGCACGCTCACGACCCAGAATCACCCTTTGCCTGATGGGCTTGTTGTTCAAGCCTGTCGCGCAAGGGCTCCAAGTCATAGCCAGCCGCATTGGCTGATCCGATCAGCTCGGATACCGGACGCTGCGGGGCGAGTGATAATGCCCACAAATGGGCCACGCGTTTTCCCGTTCGGCAGAAGCCGAGCACGGGGGCCTTTGCAGAATGCAGCACATCTGAATAGGCGTCGATGTCCGCCTTTGCGTATTCCCCAGGCTTTACGGGAACTTCATGCCAGGCCATGCCCAGTGATTTGGCCTTAGCCTTGAGGGCATCGGGATCCGGCTGGTCATCACTTTCCCCGCGCGGGCGATTGGAGATAATGGTGCGGAACCCTTGTTCGGCAAGCTGTTCAAGTTCGTCGAGGCGAGGTTGTGCTGCCACGTAAAGGCGATCATCGAGTGGTTTGATATCCATAGGTTACCTCCTTGGTCGCTTTAGGAACGCGCCTCATCATCCCAGGCGGCCCCCGGTAGAGCATCGAGGGGAATCTTCAGGTAACGACGACCATTATCCTCTGGCTCTGGCAGGTCGCCGCCCCGGATATTGACTTGCAAAGCGTGCAGGATCAGTTTCGGCATGGGCAGCTTGGCGTCACGTTCGTTACGCAAAGCGATGAAGCTTTCCGCTGTCGGGCTGTCTTGGAGATGAATATTGGTTTCGCGCTGGACACTCACCGTGCTTTCCCACTCTGGCTCGCGATCGCCGGGCATGTAGTCGTGACCGGTAAAGAGCCGAGTGTCGTCCGGCAGTGCCAGGATGGCCTGAATGGAATCCCACAGTTTGTGAGCATTGCCCCCAGGGAAATCGGCACGGGCCGTACCACCATCCGGCTGAAACAGCGTGTCGTGCACGAACGCCGCATCGCCGATGACGTAGGTGATCGACGCCTTGGTATGGCCGGGCGAGAACATAATCCGGCCTTCTATCTCGCCCACGTGGAAAGTATCGCCCTCTACAAAAAGGTGGTCCCACTGTCGGCCGTCATCCGGAAAGTCGGGCCAGTTGTATATATCCTTCCATAGCGCTTGCACTTGCGTAACGTAAGCTCCTATAGCCGTTGGTGCCCCTGTCTTTTCCTTAAGATACTGTGCTGCCGAAAAATGGTCGGCGTGTGGATGCGTATCGAGTATCCAGTCAACGATGAGCCCCTCCCGTGCGACGTAATCTAGTAACTCATCAGCATGGTGGGTTGCAGTGGTCCCTGACTTCTCATCAAAGTCCAGGACAGGGTCAAGGATGGCACAGCGCCGTGTCGCAGGGTCACTGATAATATATTGAACGCTTGAGGTTCTTTGATCGTAAAAGCCGGCCACGTCCGGCCTGCCTGGTGAGTGTCGGAAATTACGCATATTCTTCCTCATTCTCCATTTTAGTTACAAGCCTAGACCATATTGGAATAACAAGAAAACAATGAAACATGTTTATACAAACATCAAGTAAAAGTGACATCTCCCCCTCTGATTGGGTTGCGCTACACTTTAGATTTCGATCCTACTAGCAAGGAGCACGGACATGCATGAGCGTTAGCACACAACAGTTCATAGGTCTCTTGGGTGAAGCAGATGCGGGGCTGCCTATTAATGAGCCATACCGTCGGCATGGTTTCTCGGAAGCAAGTTATTACTTATGGTGCAGCGAATTGGGTGGAATGAGCTAGCCAGATTCCAAGCGACTCAACGAACTCGAAGTCGCGAAGACAAGATTAAAGAAGCTTTTCACTGAGTCGCTACTGGAGATGATTGCCGCTAGCCACCGGGCTATTTAACTTCTGCCCAGCTTATAAATTAATAGGCATTAATACATGTAAAATTTAATAGTGCCTATTAAGCAAACAAAACCATAGAAAAAGCGCTTGCCATGTTTATTGGGGCAAGCGCTTTTTTACATATGCGCGCTAAAAAATTCCCATGTAACAAGCTAATTACTTAATGCTAGATAAAATTCCATATACAGAACAGCTACTTAGTCATTTAACATTAAGAGAGCATTAAGCGATATATCATAACACATTGACACGTATCAACTTTCTACCTTGAGCAAAGGCGTAATCTAAGGGTATTCCGACATTCGCCCTGCGAATGCCGTTTAATTCGCCAAGGAGGCGCTATGGACGCAATACGTCGCTCGCTCTTGGGTCAAATGGCACGCTTAAGTGCAGGCGCTGCGCTGATGCCGTTTTCAAGCCTTGCCCAAGCTGGCATTAATCAGCAACCTGCCCGCCGCGAAGGCGACCCAACTAAACGCTACGGTATGCTTATCGACTTACGCCAGTGCATCGGCTGCCAAGCCTGTACGGTGTCGTGTCATATCGAAAACGCTGCACCGCTGGGACAGTTTCGCACCACGGTCTCCCAGTATGAAGTACAGCATCAGGAAAGCGGCGAATTAGCCACCTTTATGCTGCCCCGGCTGTGTAACCACTGTGAAAACCCACCCTGCGTCCCGGTCTGCCCTGTAGAAGCCACTTACCAGCAGCAGGATGGCATTGTGGTGGTCGATAGCGACCGCTGCGTAGGGTGTGCCTATTGCGTCAATGCTTGCCCCTACGATGCTCGCTTTATTAACCAACGCACTCAAACCGCCGACAAGTGCACCTTCTGTGCCCATCGTCTAGAAGCCGGACTATTGCCCGCTTGCGTTGAGAGCTGCGTAGGCGGTGCCCGCGTGATTGGAGATATGCGCGATCCTCAAAGCCAAATCAGCCGCATGATTCATGAACATCGCGATGCATTGATGGTGCTACAACCAGAAAAAAACACCCTTCCTCAGGTGTTCTACCTAGGCATGGATGAGCGCTTCACCACGCGTCCTAAGGCCGAGCCCGTTGCGCTCGAAGTACTCGACCCCCACGGTCAGGAGATGGGCTATGAATTCCACCATTGAGCTACTGGCACCGCGCTATGACATCGCCTGGTACCCGTGGGCGGTTCAGTACTTTTTTATGATTGCGGTTTCCTACGCCAGCCTATGGCTAGCCGCCCCAGCACTGGTATTCGGTAAAAAAACCTGGCTGCCTACCGCACGTCTGGCGCTAATCGCTTGCGTTAGCACTACGCTAGTGGCGCCCGTTGCGTTACTCGCGGATTTGCACCAGCCACTGCGGTTCTGGCACTTCTACGCTTACGCCAATAGCCACTCGTGGATGTCGATTGGCAGCGTTGTTCTGCCGCTTTATTTGGTTAGCGTGCTTGGCCTTGCTTGGTTGGCATGGCGGCCCGCGCTGCAGGCACAGTGCGGCACTCCAGGACTCGGTGGCATGCTAGCCACCTGGCTTTCACTGGGCAGTGGCACAACGCCACGAGCAATAGTCGCGGTGGTAGGTCTGGCTGCGCTGGGGCTTTCCAGCGGCATTATGCTTTACACCGGTGCGGAACTAGCAATCGTAAAGGCCCGTCCGCTTTGGAACACCGTGTGGCTACCGCCCATGCTGGCGACCACCGGATTTATCGCCGCCTCCGGTCTGGTGTTAGTGCTGAACAGGGTTAGTGGGCTTTGTTCGCAAACCGCTATACGACAGATGCTGTATGTGCTGCTAGTGGCCTGTGCGCTAGCAGGATTGATCGCGCTTAGCTGGTTTTTAGATGGCGTAAATGCCCACGTAGGCTCAGTCGCCACCGCGCTGGAATCCGTGCGCCATAGCGCCTCGTGGCGCAACACTGCCCTCTGGGGAGGCATTACCGGCATCGCGCTGTTTGCCGCCGTGTTGTATTTATTGACTCGCCCTACCCTGCGCCAGCCCGGGCCGAGCGGCGCTCCAACCTCTAGCCAGCCAGCACTGTTTGCCTGGGCATGGTTGCTAGGCCTCGTCGCCATACACATGGGCTGGATGTTTCGCTGGGTGGTACTGATGGATGTTCAGCATGTGGCGCGCAATAGTGCCGGATTTCACCACTATGGTATTCCCGCCGGCTCTTCCGGCATTTTAGGCATTGTTGGCACCTTCGGTCTCTGGCTCGCCGTTATTCTCCTGATTGAACTGTTTATTCCCTGGCGACAGGCCCAACAAGGCGGCCTTATAGCAATGCCAACCCACGCTGCCCAAGATGCTTCTACTCATCCTCTCACCGCTAAAAAAGGAGCGTCTAGTCATGTCTAAGTCTGCTCAAGACCCGTCACGCCGCCGTTTTCTAAAAGGCGCTGCCGCCGCTGGTGGTGCAGCCACCTTTGCCGTGGGCTATGCCGACCCACTGGCAAAAATGGCCAAGGGCATTACCGGTAGCGCGGGTGAAAAACCCAGGCACAATATTCATGGCAACTCGCTGACCCCAGAATACCGCGTCGATTTAGACACTGGCGAACTCACCTTAACCCCCGGCCAGCGAGTCGCCTTCACTATTTGTTACGGCTGTACTACTCGATGCGGCGTGAGAGTGAGGGTCGATGACACCCTTGGCGAAGTACTGCGGGTATCAGGCAATCCCTACCACCCGCTGTCCGCCGACGACCATTTACCTATGCGTACACCGGTGGCGGATGCACTGCGTAGTGTTAGCGCCTATGGTGAACAGGGTCAGATAAACCGCTCCACCGCCTGCGCCCGTGGCAACGCCATGATGAGCCAAATTACCAACCCTTTCCGAGTCGACAACTGCCTGAAACGAGTAGGTGAACGTGGTAGCCGTCAATGGCAGAAAATCTCCTTTGAGCAGCTAATTGAAGAAATCTGCGAAGGCGGCGACCTGTTTAACGAAGGCCACGTTGATGGACTGCGCGATATTCGCGATCACGACACCCTGATTGACCCTGACAACCCTGAATATGGCCCCAAGGCCAACCAATTAATGGTGATGGAAGCCACTGACTACGGGCGTTCAGACCTACTCAAGCGCTTTACCCTCAATGCCTTTGCTACCCGCAATTATGGTCACCATGGCGCTTACTGTGGTTTGGCTTTCCGCATGGGATCTGGCGCGGTGATGAACAATATTGTCACCAACGCCCACGTTAAGCCAGATATCCAAAACGCACGCTTCATCATGTATATCGGCTGTGCGCCCAGCCAAGCGGGCAACCCGTTTAAACGCCAAGGCCGCTTGATTGCCCAAGCCCGTGCAGCCGGTACGTTGGAGTACGTGGTGGTCGACCCAGCGCTCAATGCCGCCACCTCCCACGCAGCCGACAACAACCGCTGGGTGCCTATTCGTCCTGGGACAGACAGCGCTTTTGCCATGGCAATCATCCAGTGGCTACTCGACAACCAAGGCTATGCTAGTGACTTCCTAGCTCTGCCCGGCCAAGCCGCCGCCAATGCAGCGGGCGAAACCACCCACTCCAACGCCACTCATTTGGTGATTGACACCTATGAACACCCCCGCAGAGGTTATTTTCTTCGCGCCAGCGACCTGGGCCTAGCGGAAGCGGATAACGATGCTGACTCGCCGATGGTAGTCGCCAATGGCGAACTCGCGCTAAGCGAAGAGGTGATGACCGCCGAGCTCTTTGCCGAACGTCCGGTTGAGCTTGCCGATGGCACCACCGTGACCGTCAAAAGCAGCCTGACGTTGCTAAGCGAATCTGCCCACGAGTACGACCTAGACACCTATGCCGAGCATTGTGGCATTCCCAAGGCGACGATTATTGAATTGGCCAGCCGCTATGCCAGCCATGGCAGAAAAGCCGCTGTTAACTGTCACGGCGGCATGATGTCGGGTAACGGTTTCTACGCCGCGTTCAGCGTGCAAATGCTGAACTTACTGGCGGGCAACTACAACATGAAGGGTGGCAGCGCCGTGGGCGGCGGCACTTACAGCGGTACCGGCGAGGGCCCACGCTACGACTTAGCCAACTTTCCTGGTAAGCGCGCACCTCAGGGGGTATTTCTATCCCGCTCGCGCTTCCCCTACGAAAAGTCTTCCGAGTATCAGCGCAAAGTCGCCGCAGGCGAAAATCCTTACCCGGCTAGAGCGCCGTGGCGCTCGTTGGCACCGCCGACACTCACAGAGCACCTACCCTCTGCACTAGATAGCTATCCTTACCCCATCAAAGCGGTGATTGGCTGTATGGCCAACCCGATTTATGGTCAGGCCGGTCTGAAAAGCGTCATTGTCGACAAGCTGAAGGACCCTAAGCGTCTAGGGCTCTTTGTCGCCGTGGATGGCTTTATCAATGAAACCAACCGCTACGCCGACTACATCGTGCCTGATTCCGTGATGTACGAGGTGTGGGGGTTTACTGGCGCGTGGAAAGGCACCCTCGGCAAACTAACCACCGCCTGCTGGCCCGTAGTTGAGCCACGCCAGCAAAAAACCGCCGAGGGAGAACCGGTGTCAATGGACAGCTTCTTTATTGCCGTGGCCAAGCGCCTGGGTCTGCCCGGCTTTGGCGACAACGCAATTCCCGATGCCCAAGGAAATCTGCACCCGCTCAATCGCGCTGAGGATTACTACCTGCGAGCCGCGGCCAATATCGCTTTTCAAGAAGAGCCACTGCCAGAAGCAGATGACGCTGATATTGCTCATGGAGGCATTGCCCCACTGCTGCCTAAAATCGCAAGAACGCTAAAATCTGATGAACGCGCTAGAGTTGCCTATCTCTATGCCCGGGGTGGACGCTTTGAAGATGCCAGCGAGCACTTCATCGGTGAAAAATTGAAATACCAGTGGAAGCAAACGCTGTGTGTTTACAACGAATCGGTAGGCACCAGTATTGATACCACTAATGGCCTGCCCAATAGCGGCGTCCCCTGCCATAAGCTGCCTCAGATGGCGAACAAGCAACCTATGCGCGAGATATTTTCTGAGCAGGAGTGGCCGCTGCTAGCCTTCTCGTTCAAATCCAATCTGATGAACTCTTACGCCATTGGGAGTGAGCGGCTACGTATGATCAAGCCTTATAACCCGATACAAATGCACCGCCAAGACGCCGAGCGCTTTGGTATCCAGCACGGTGATACCATTCGCATAGAAAGCCCTGGCGGAAGCGTTGTGGGATTGGCACTAGTCAGTGAAAGCGTAATACCTGGCGCCCTGGGCATTGAGCACGGCTATGGCCACAAGGATTTAGGTGCCACGCCACATGTCATCGACGGGGTATCCCAGCCGGATATGCCCTGGATGCGTGCAGGTATCAATATTAATGACCTAGGCTTTCAAGACCCCACACGGAAAGTAGATGGCACTTGGCTAGAGCCAATCAGTGGGGCCAGCGTGCGCCAAGGCTTACCAGTAAAAGTTAGACGAGTCTAACCAATGCAGAGCAATAGAATATATACAGCTAGCTTTACAAATTTGGAATGAAAAAAACAAGGACGCCCTCATGAGCTTCTAAGGGTGTCCGCTAAGGCTGTAGTGGTCAATTAAAACTGGCCAACGGTTTATAGTTAACTCAGTATTTTTTCTCTGCCTGGTTCGGACACTTATCAACTTGACTAGAAACGCAACATTTTAACTGTCACTTATCTGCTAATTGCTGGCGATATGGTCGTTATATTCATTCATGAGTGGGTGCTCGGAGGAATTGTTGGCCTATTAGGCCGTAGCCACAGGCATGATCTTGTGTCATCAGATGACGAGGTTCAAAGGTCCAAAAGTGGTGGAGCCTAAATGCCCTAGATAGGGAACCATCTTTAAGTACACGGCTCATCCAGCCCAGACTCCCATAAGCAGCCAGCACGAATAGTCAGCGAGCTGGTTACAGTGCTGGGCTGGCTACTGTGACTTCTCTAGGGCTTTGGAGCGTTCGGCTCGTCCAAGGTGTCGTTCAAAAATTGACTAGCCATAGCCTAGAGCTTGCCGATCCTTTCAAACATCCTAAATCAAACAATGAGAGTGTACCTTGTGAGGCCTCCGTGCTTAATGCATTTAGCAAAGTTGAAATTACACGCGATGATCTGTCTTAAAGCCTAATTTTAACTAACACTCTGCAAAGAGTTTCTCGCTGCTTACCACCATACTTTATTCCCTTTGAATGCCCCATTTATTCCTGAAGAACGCTGTAAATGATGCCTTGTATGGATGGCAGGGGAATCCCAGGATACAGTAAACCCTGCGACGGACGTGACGGCATCACTTATGAAAGCCCTTGGCCACATTGAACCCATAACAACCGCTAAAATTTACTAAAAAGTGGGTTAAATTAGCGGCTCTATACGTCCACTACCTCTTTTAAGCGCTTTCTGCATCACTTCATAATCAATGTTTGAGCGCTTTTGTTCCGGCAGTTCGTCAGCTTTGTTAACGATATTCAGCAAGTCGCTTATGCTCGTTTCTTGTTCATTACGCGAAGTAAATGCCTGCAAGTACGGCAAGTGGTCGGCGTCCCAGCCAAGCTTGATCGGCTCATCGATAATATTGACCTGGGTACCGTTGGGTATTTGCTCAAATACGGCTTTAATATCGTCGGGGTGCATACGGATACAACCTCGACTGGCGCGCATGCCAATGCCATCTGGTTGGTTCGTGCCATGAATTAAATAACCAGGAATATCCAATAAGATGGCGTGCTGACCGAGGGGATTGTCGGGCCCTGGCGGAACAACGTCAGGCGGTGGGTCGCCGCGTTCAGCCGCTTCCTGACGAACGGATTCGGGTGGATACCAAGCGGGATCCTCAAGGCGCATAGTGGTTTTAGTAATCCCCAATGGTGTATCGAATCCATCGCGGCCAATGCCAATGGGGTAGGTCTCGACGCGAGGTGTTTCTCCATCTTGCACCTCGGGATAGTAGTAAAGCCGCAGCTCCGCGATATTGATAACCACTCCCTTACGCTCCACATCTGGCAGTATGTGCTGCGCCGGAATCTGAACCTGCGTTCCTTTCCCAGGAACCCAAAGACTGATGTCAGGATTGGCCCTTCGAATTTCTTCGTAGCCGACACCGTGTGTGTGAGCAATATCGAGCAGGATATCCGCCTCGTCCTCTACACTGACAGTGTAGGTCTCACCCACGATGTTACCGGCTTCAGGCAAAGGGTAATGCCCTAGTGGTCGTGATGTCTCGGCTACAGCCGATAATGAAATAAGCCACAATGCCATCATGAATGCGCAGCGAAGCAGACGACCACCGCATGTAGTTTTTACAAAGCAAGAGCTCATAAGAAACGTTACTCACTATACGACTAAAAACTCATTAGGCATGATGAACATTAACTGTAAATGAAGCGCTGATAATGGCGGCTGTTCGCGTTGAGTGATGCCGTCTAGTTGATGGTTTGAACAGTTTCGATCTGTCGGCTGTAAAATGGAGGCTGCCTCATATTAACTTCATCCCCGAATGGCATACTGCTGATAGAAAACACTTTCTATGCCTTTGCGGAGTAAGTATGCGGGTATTACTGGTCGAAGATGATGCCCCGGTAGCGGCTGGCGTCGAAGCAGGATTGGCGCTGAGCGGCTTTGTGGTTGATACCGTCACCACCCTGGATGCTGCGAAAGGTGCGCTAGCCACAATTAACTACGATGCTGTTATTCTCGACCGTCGGTTGCCCGATGGAGATGGCTTGACGTTATTGAAGCATTGGCGTCATGCGAGCGTGGCGACGCCAGTGCTGATGCTAACGGCTCGAGATGCGGTAGCGAACCGCGTCGAGGGCCTTCAGGGAGGCGCAGACGACTATTTGATCAAGCCGTTTGATCTTGACGAGTTAACGGCCCGGCTCCAATCGCTTTTACGCCGTTCGGCAGGGCAAGTGGATCACGCCATTCGTCACGGTAGCCTGGCATTAGACCCCGTTACACGTAGCGTCACGCTTGATGGAGAACCCGTCGTCCTATTACGACGCGAGTTAATGCTGCTGGAAGCACTGATTCGAGCTCGCGGGCGAATTCTGAGCGCCGATCAATTGAAGGACTGCCTTTACGGTATTGATGATGAGATCGAAAGCAATGCGCTTAATGTGCACATCTACCAACTGCGTCGCAAGCTGGGGCGCAACGTGATCGAAACCGTGCGAGGTGTGGGTTATCGACTTGGCAAATACAACAGTGATGCGACCTCATGAATCTGCGCTTACGTCTGGTTGCTACACTTGGAATTACGTTAACGCTGCTGTGGGGTATTACGGCAGCATGGTCAATGCGCGACCTGTCGACCCAGCTTGAGCATTCACTTGACCAGCGTCTGGCGCAATCGGCGCGAATGGTGGCTGGTTTGTTGGATCGCGTGCCTACAACGTCTTGGAACAGTGAAGAAGATGGAACGTCAGCTATTCCCTCACTCGATGGTCTTGCTTGTCGGGTATCGTCACTTCGTGGCCAAGTGGTGGCGGGTACGCACCCTGAGATGAACGATGTACTTGCTGTCGAGGCTGAGGGGTATCGTTATCGCGAGCACAACGGGCAGCGCTGGCGAGTTTACACGTTAGTTGATAACGACAAGCGTATTACGGTGGCAGATCGTCTGAAAGAGAGAGAAGCACTGCTGCAGCAGGTTCGCCGGGCCGCGCTTTACCCATTTCTACTGGCGCTGGTGGGCAGTCTTGTTGCGCTATGGTGGGGGGTAACACGAGGACTTTCGCCGCTTGCCAAGTTACAACAACGACTTATCCTGCGCGAACACAATGACCTTTCGACACTACCTCTTCATGGGTTGCCTGGTGAAATCCGCCCGCTGATCGATAGTTTCAATACGCTACTGGCACGAACGCGTCGTATGCTCGAATTGGAGCAGCGCTTTACCGACGATGCCGCCCACGAACTTCGAACACCGTTAACTGCCATTCGCACACATCTGCAAATCGCGAGGCGTGTTGACGGTCACCAGCAGTACGAAGCGATGCAGCAAGCTGAAGCTGGGGTAGATCGACTAACGAAAACGCTTGGTCAGCTTTTGCTATTGGCGAGAATGGAAAGTGAGGACATCACACTTGCCCGTCGTCCTGACCCTACTCCTCTTGGGGGGGCACTGGTGACTGCGATGACTGAAACCGGTAGCCGCGATCATTGTCATTATCCCCAAGGCGTTAACCAAGTACATGTCGCCCTAACTGAGTCGCTTCTAGTGACGGTTCTACGCAACCTGCTCGAAAATGCGATGCGTCACGGCGCACTCGGTGCGCCGATAGAGATTTCCGTACAGGAATCAGAGGGAATGGCAGTCATCGATATTACTAGTCAAGGTGAAACCATTGCTTCCGAACACCTCTCTCGACTGACGGAGCGCTTTCACCGGGGAGATCATCCTAAAGGCAGTGGTTTGGGTCTTTCGATCGTCGAGGCGATTGTCACCCGGGCAGGAGGCCGGGTGACGTTCGCGTCTGGCAATGGTGTTGGGCTAAAGGTGACGCTTCAATTGCCTTCGGGTTGAACCGTTTAGGTCAAGGTGTGTCACTCCCCATAATGGCTCGAAGCTTTTCTGGCGAGGGAGCACCCATCACACTGTGCACGTCACCGTTATCATCCTGATAAAAGGTCGCTGGCGTTGCGAAGAGTTGGCCATCGCGCATTAGCTGGGTGTTTTCACTAACCCACTGCTCGCTTTGGTCATCACCTTGATTTTCGGGCATGGCACCGTTGCGGTAATGCTCAGCCAGCGCTTCGCCAGGATTATCCGCATTGAGTATCGCGGCTGCCTTTTCAGGGCTGTCTGCTTTGAGAATACCTACCATCAAATGACGAATCTGAACTTCGCCACTTTCTACCCAGGGTTGGGCGTCTTCCCACAGTTGTCGGCAGTAAGGACAGTTGGGGTCACTAAATGTATATACGATGCGGGGTGCCTCTTTATCGCCATCGCGCACCCAGTGTTGATCAGCCATTTCTTGCCATAGCTCGGCGTTTCTTGGGCCGTTGACGAGCTGCTCTAGCCGCTCAGCTGATACGTCCTGACCCTCGGCATTAATCAGCGTACCTATTACAGCATGCTCGCCTCCTGAGGTGAGGTATGCTGCGACAGTCTGACCACGAGCACTACCGGCATACCCAGTAAGTCCGTCAGGTGCATCGAATTCACCATGAATCGTAAGGCCTTGCTGTTCGAGCTCTTGAATAGGGGCAGGCCACTCATCCGCAGTCGCATGCAGGCTTGTTGCCAGAGCGACGCTAGCCCCAAGAGTTAGTGTAAGGCGTAGCGTTGTCATACAGGGGTAGAAAGCGAACATGTGTGTCATCTCCGTAGTGAGTCAGTTAGGGGCTGAAACGCTCAAGGCTGCGGTTGAGGGTGGCGCGAGAGAGCTCACCAAAGTGAGTATCTATAAGCGTGCCATCGGCGTTGTAATAAAGCGTTGTGGGCATGGCCATAGCGCCCACTTCGTGGCCGAGCGCATTGTTCCGATCAAGGTAGACATTATCGAGCGCGAGTGACTCTTGCTGTAAAAAGGCGTTAACGGTGCTGAGGTTCTCGCCCTGATTGACGAACACGAACGTCACGTCGTCTCGCTCTTGTTGAGCCTGCTCAAATACAGGCATTTCGCGACGACACGGCGGGCACCAGCTGGCCCAAAGATTGACCACCATGGGGCGATCAGCTTCGCTTAGCATAGTGGGAAGTGTCACTTCGTCATTCTCAAGCGTGGTTAACGGCGTCGGAGGAATGCTAGCACCTTGAGATACCATGAGTGCCAGTGCCCCCGCCGTCAGCGACCAGGTCAGCGCCCCTGATATTACGGCTATCCCGAGCGGTCTACGCTCACGAGGTTGGCGCCATAGCCGCCAGACAAGATAAACCAAGGCGACGACAAGGCCCGCTAGCGGCTCGAAACCGCGATCGCGTATGTCGAGCCACGACCAGAACGTGTCGTAGCTTTCACCATATTGGACGATAAAAATGAGTCGCGCCCCGATTACACCGAAGAACACGGCATTGAAGATGCCATCGCCCACGCTGACATTTCGACGGCGGCCTATCAAACCTCCGACGATCAGTGCGACAACTATCGAAAGCAATAGCAAAAGTTGCCCCACGCTTAGGCCTAACGGGCCGATGGCGAGGCTGCGATCCAGGGGACTCATGAACCACCTCCAGTGGTACTACTGCCGGTTTGTTTGGCTTGATCGAAGCGCTCCAGAAATGTGTCAGCGTCTAGCTCGCCGATAATGCGCGCACTGCGCCGCTCGTGGCCGTCAGAGCCGAACCACATTAGCGTTGGCGGCCCAACGATGCCAAAGTGCTCCATGATCTCCTTGTCAGATGCGTCGTAGTTAGTTACGTCGATGCTCAATCGTTGCACATTCTCCAGTTCGGCTTGAACAGTGGGGTCAGCGAAAACTTCCTGTTCGATCACCTTACAAGAGATGCACCAGTCGGCCGTAAATTCGACGAGCGTCATCTGGCCGCTAACCCCGGTCTGGGCAATACGGGCGTCTAGCGTGGCTAGATCTTCAACCTCATCAAAGGTAAGCGGTTGTTCATCGTTTAACACCGAATCTGCTGTGTTTGAACCTCCATTAGTGGATGTAAAAATCGCTAGCGGACGCCAGGGATCAGAGGCACCGCCGGCAGCACCGATTAACATTAGCGCGCTCCATATGGCTATGCTCGCTGCACTGGCGGTCAAGATTTGAGGCGTGATGCTACTATGGCCGTTGTTACGAGCAAGCGTCATGAGGGATATCGCAAAGCTAAGTGCTAGGGCGCCCCAAAGGCCGAGAACGATGGCATCAGGTATTACGCGAGCCACAAACCAAATCGCCATCCCCAGTAATACAAAGCCGAAAAGCGCTCTGATGCGAATCATCCAGGCACCCGGCTTAGGTAGAAGCTGGCTACCCACGGTGCCGATCAGGATTAGTGGTAGGCCCATTCCGAGTCCAAGCGATAACAGGGCTGCGCCGCCCAACCAGGGGTTGCCACTATCAGCGATGAACAGTAGCGCTCCCGCTAACGGCGCGGTCATGCAGGGACCCACCAGCAGTGCAGAGAGCACGCCCATGATGGCAACCCCTTTCAAGCGACCACCACGTTGACGCGACATGCCTGAATCAAGCCGCTGGCGAAGCGCTCTCGGCAGCTCTAATTCGAATAAGCCGAACATGGCCAAGGCGAGAACGATAAACAGTAGCGAGAACAGGCCGATAAACCAGACGTTCTGAAACAGCATCTGTAGATTGGCGCCTGCCATGGCAGCGGCCACGCCGAGTAACGCATAGGTGGCCGCCATGGGCAGGACGAAGGCAGTAGACATCACGAAGCCTGCCGCTCGGTGGCTCTCGCCCACCTCTCGTCGCCCCGCGATCAAGCTCGAAAGGATCGGTATCATCGGCAACACACAAGGCGTGAACGTCAGTAACAGCCCCATGCCGAAGAATGCCGCCAGCGTCCAGAACCAATTACCTCCGGCCAGTTGCGCCGCCAGTTGCTGGTCTTCTGCCATCGTAATTTCTGGGTCAGAAGTAGGGTTTTCTTCAAATGAGGATTCGTTCGTGGCATCCGATGGTTCGTCGGTTTTGGATATGTCCTGGCCAGCAGACGCTAAGTCAAAGGTCTGTTCCTGAGGTGGATAGCAAAGGCCCGCATCGGCGCAGCCCTGCCAGCGAAGAGTGATCGTCTCAACGTTGCCAGGCTGAGTAGTCATACTCAACGAATGACGATAGACCTCAGAGCGACCAAAATACTCGTCCTCAATAGTTTCCCCGTCAGGGATATTCAGCGATAGCTCACGCCCTTCGGCTTCGGCAGAAAAACGGTGGCGGTAAAGGTAGTAGTCGGGCTCGATTTGCCAATCAATCTCCAGAGATTCGCCATCATGGCTAAGTGTTGGCTTGAAGACTTGCTCTGGAGGAAGAACGCTCTCCTGCTGGCCAAAAAAAGATTGTGCAGTGGCTACTGTGGTAACGCTTAGCAACCCCAGTAATAGTACCCACTGCACCAGCCTAAAGCACATGGCCTCTTGTATCGGCCTGTTCATAGCTCGCATTTCCAGCACTCCTGATTCGATGCTGGATAGGATGGCTTATGGGGATTAACTGAAAATGAAGGTTTTCCTGCCTAGTGGCTTGGCTGGCGTACAGACGGCCCTACCTGATACTCGGGCAGTGACCGACGCACTGCTTTCAGCGGCCCGGAGCAGGGTCCCATGACGCCCTTCCCCGCCGTCAACGATGTTAGTTCAACACGAGAAGCGAGGTTACAGGATGGGTGCGAGTACAATTTTTGTGGTGCTGGCGGCGCTTTTCTGGGGGTTATCTGGCGGGATCGGCGGAATCCTTATAGCCGACGGTTGGGACGCGTTCGTGGTTTCCTTCTACCGGGTGCGATCGGACTACTGTGCGTCCTCATCTGGCTAATACTGCGTCCACACAGTAGTGGCCTGACAAAACGCCGGTTATGGTTCTGGTCAGTCATCGCCGGTGTCGGCGTAGGGGGTAACTTCTCGTTCTATTTCTTAAGCATTGCGCACGGTAGCGTTGCTGTTGCGGCTACATTGATGTACAGCGCCCCAGTCTTCGTATATCTCGTATCCTTCGCTCTAAGGCTCGAAAGTCCCACGCCGCTGAAGTGGGCCGCGATCGCAGTAGTGATTCTTGGTGTCGTATTGCTTACACTGATTTATGACGTCGGTGCGAGTGGCGTTACGGCGATGGGTGTAGGTGCTGGTCTGCTTGCCGGACTGTCCTACGCAATATTCATTTTCGGCTTCAAGTATGCGGCGCCACACGGTAGCCCGCAGGCTATTCTCTCTATCGCGCTTATGGTACTTGCCAGTATTCTTATCTGGCCGAGTGATGTTGGCCAGACGGTTGCTGTCCTGAGCACGCCGGATTGGCCGCTATTCGCAGTACTCGGTGTACTCGGCGCAGGTTTGTCTTTTGTTCTTTATATCATTGGTTTGAAACATACTGCCCCGGCCGTGGCCTCCGTTGTCGCAATGGTCGAACCGGTCACCGCGACGCTGTTCGGCGTCGTGGTGTTAAGCGAAACCCTGGTAGGGCCGCAAATTCTGGGTATGGGACTGATATTAGTCACAGTGACCGCGCTGAGCGTCTTTTCAAGCTCTGGACGGCCACCCTCCGGATAGAATCACTAGCTGGTTATCGTTCTGATCTAGGATCCAACGCTGTGATTACAGCTATCTGTAGGTATTGACGACTTGCGAAGGGTGAACAGAGAAAGGTAACGAGTTTTTTCTTGGCTTATTTGATATTTGCCTAACTAAATATTACAGAAGGCGCGGAGTAGCCAAACCGCTCAAACTACCCATTATATCAAAACTTACTAAATTTCCGCTATTGGCCGATAGATGAAGTTTTCAGTTCCACCCAACACCAAACGTGCAGGAAACTGGTATGGTAAAAATATTGGCTGATTATTGCTTACCAAAGCTTTGGCATAACGGCTGCTCAATTTCCAACTGCGACGGCGTACTCCTACGATACCTGTACATTGCATCTTGCCTAGCAGTGACAGGAAAGTCATAGTGATAAACAGCAGGTTCGCCAACTGGTGAGTCAGCGCCAGACATACCTGCCATTGAAAAAGCCAATCAATCCAAATCGGATCGACCGCCTGCCGCTCAGGTAATGCAAAAGGCTAAACATGACATTTTGCACTGGTGGCAATATCTCGATGACAATAGCTCGGTCTGTCATCAGTTTCGTGACGAAGCTGCCGTCGCGATTTCACTAGCCACCTCTTCAGCCTCCGTGGATATGCTATTTGATAGCGCCTTATTGCAAGTCCAACGAATAAAGGCCAATCAACATTAGCGAAATGGGTTGGGATGCGCCAATAAAGCGTGTGACCACTCTTGTGACAAGTAAAAGCCAAAGGTCATAACTGAATAAGTGTATTAATAAGGTAATTAAGAGATTGTGGCCACGATTTGGTCACAGGGTGGTCACAGACAAAAAATAAGGGCCTACGCATTAACGTAAGCCCTTGAAATTATGGCGCGCCCGGCAGGATTTGAACCTGCGACCCTCGGCTTCGGAGGCCGATACTCTATCCAACTGAGCTACGGGCGCTTGTGGGTGCGTATCGTAACTGTGCAGGGGCGCTGTGTCCAGCCGTATGGCGCTTGAGTACCTTTAGTCAATTGACCGTTTTCCCTGGTGTGGTGCATGCTTTGGGAGCACTTCTGCACCTTAGTCCATTGGGAACACAATAATATGAAAACATTTGCACGTAGCACGCTGGCACTGGGTATCTCACTGGCGCTGGTAAGCGCCGCGAACGCCGCTGATTTTGCTGATATGGATCCCGTCACTCTGCGCCTGGCCCACGTGGTCAATGAGCAGGATGGTTTCCATATCGCCGCCACCAAATTTGAAGAGCTGGTAGAAGAGCGCACCGACGGCAAGGTAGATATCGAGATTTACCCCAACGCCACCTTGGGTGATGAACGCACGCTGCTGGAAGGCATGCAGATCGGCACCGTGGATATGGGCGTGATCACCAACGGGCCGGTAGCCAACTTTGTCGAAGAGATGGCGGTATTCGAACTGCCTTTCCTGTTCCCCTCCCCGGAAGCCGCTTACGCAGTGCTCGATGGCCCGATTGGCCAGGAACTGCTCGATAAGCTTTCTGAGGTGAACCTGAAAGGCATGGCCTACGCCGAACGCGGCTTCCGCAACCTGACCAACAGCGAGCGTGCCGTAAACTCGCCGGAAGATCTGGACGGCCTGCGCATCCGCGTGATGGAAAACCCGGTCTACACCGACACCTTCCGCGAGCTGGGCGCCAACGCGATTCCCATGGCGTGGACTGAAGCGCTCACCGCCATGCAGCAAGGCACCATCGACGGCCAGGAGAACCCGGTGAACGTGATTCACTCGTTCAACCTGGATGAAACCCAGAACTACATGACCCTCTCCCGCCATACCTACGCCCCGGCGATTTTTGTGATGGGTATGCCCGCCTGGAACCAACTGCCTGAAAATGCCCAAGAGGTACTGCTAGCGGCGGCCCAGGAAGCAGCGGAGCATGAGCGCCAGGTGAACGCTGAGATGGAGAGCGAACAGCTGCAGGCGCTGCGTGATGCAGGCATGGAGATCAACGACGATCCAGATATGGAGGCCTTCCAAGCCGCCGTCGCGCCGGTATATGAGAAGTACGGCGAACAGTTCGGGGATTACCTGCCGCGCATCCAGGAAGCGCTCAAGTAATTCGCTTCCCATCGAGGCAGTCCGACATTAGATACAGTGCTTTTACAGCAGTGGCTGAGGGCTGTTCCCACGCCGGGACGGCCCTTCCAACCAAGAGACACGCCTGATGGCTGACACCACCCATACGAAGCTGGCAAACAGGCTCAATAAGATCAATCTCAATTTACTATTGGTTTTTCACACGCTGTATTGGAAAAGGAGTTTGACGCTCACCGCACAAGCGCTCTGCCTGACGCAACCTGCCGTTAGCCACTCGCTGAAAAAGCTCCGCCTGTTAATGGACGACCCGCTTTTCATCAAGACGTTGGACGGCATGCAACCGACCCCGCTTGCCCGACAGATGGATGCCGCCGTAGCCAAAGGGCTGTTCTATCTCGATCAGGCAGTCCACAGCAATAACGAGTTTTCGCCCGCCACATCAAAGCGGGAGTTTCGGGTCAGTTTGGTGGACTATGTCAGCCAACAGCTACAACCCAAGCTTATCCAGCACTGTTTGGAACACGCGCCAGATTTGTGTTTCAACATGCTCTCCACGCGCATCGCGAGCGCAGAGGGCGCCCAGCAAGTTCTTCAAGAGCACGATATTGACCTGGCGGTGGTGCAGTTCGAAACCTTGCCGCTCACCTCTCATCATGAGTACCTGTTTGACGATGTGATTGGCTGTGTGGGTGATGCGACATTTCATGGCGAGAGTAGCGCCATTACCCTTGAGGCGTTTTTAAACTCCCCCCAGGTCGCTTTGTCGCATCGTGAGGACAGCCCGCTGTTGATTAATGAAAAACTGAGGGAGCTGGGGTTAGAGCGCAAAATCGTCGCCAAGACGCCCTACATCAATCCGCTGCAGGAAATATTGGCGTCCACAGCACTGCTTTGTGTGGTGACAGAGAGCGCGGCCAGGGTCATTTGCCGCAACAATAGCTTGAAGTTCTACGCTCTGCCCCTGGACGTACCGGCGTTCAAAGTCTGCCTGTGCTGGGATGAAAGGAAGGATCACGATCCTGGCATACACTGGTTGCGGCAATTAACCCGGGAGCTGATGACACCAGCCCCCACTGCCCTGGGCGACCCTTAATCAAACCGCCAAGCTCACTCCACCGCCACGACTTTGCCTCGATTCAACAACAGCTTGGGGTCCAGAGCGACTTTCATGCGCTTCATTAAAGCTATCTCCTCTCTGGAGCGGGAAATACTTAGGTAATCGCGTTTTTCGAGGCCAATGCCGTGCTCGGCAGAGATCGAGCCGCCGTACTCTTTCAGGGGGGAGTAAACCAACTGCTCAACTTGGCGGCGGCTTTGCGAGCTGTCGTCGCGCACCGTGATCATGATGTGCAGGTTGCCATCGCCAAGATGGCCAAACACTATCATTTTACCTGTTTGGGGCCACTGCTCCTTGAGGTTTTTCTCCAGGGTATCGACGTACGCGTCCATATGCGGAATCGGCAGGCTGATATCATAGGAGAACATCGGCTTCAGCTGGTGCACCAGCACTTCGATATCCTCTCGGATAGCCCAGATGCCCTGGCGCTGGGCACCGGAACTGGCCAGCACAGCATCAGTAATCAAGCCGTCTTCCATCGCCTTTTGCAGAATCTCGGAGAAATGCTCCGCATCTTGGGTGTCATCTAGCCCCAGGGTTTCGATGATCGCGTAGAAAGGCGAGTCGTCGGCCAACGGGGGCGCGTGCTTGCCGCTTTCGGTGGTCACCAGCTTGTAGTGACTATTCCACAACGCCTCGAAGGCGCTAAGACTATTGGCGAGCTCTTGGGAGACCCTGCGTAACAGCTGGGTCAAGGCATCGAAGGAGGGCACCGCGACCAGTGCGGTTTGTTCGCTGGGCATATGTGGCTGCAGCCGGAGTACTGCACGGGTGACGATACCCAACGTGCCTTCGCTACCGATAAATAGCTGTTTGAGGTCGTAGCCAGCGTTATTCTTGAGCATTTTGTTCAGCGAGCTGACCACGGTGCCGTCGCTGAGTACGGCTTCCAGCCCCAGCACTTGCTGGCGCATCATGCCATAGCGAATGACCCGTATGCCGCCCGCATTGGTGGCGATATTGCCGCCAATAGTGCACGAGCCCCGGGCGCCAAGGTCGAGCGGAAACTGCATATCGATCTCCGCCGCGGCTTCCTGCACACGCTGGAGCGTCACCCCAGCCTGAACCTGAATCGTAGAGCCTACCAGGTCGACCTCTTCGATCTGGTTCATCAGTTCCAGGGAAACCACCAGTTCCTCGGGGCTGGCTTCCCCACCGTGCACAATGCCGGTCATGCCGCCATGGGTCACCACCAGTTGGTCGGCCTGGTAGCATAAGGCCATGACTTTGCTAAGCTGTTCGGTGTTGCGGGGCCTTACAATGGCCTTGGCACGACAGGGCGCCCCGGTAAACCAGTCGACGCTACGCTGGGAGACATCTTCACCGAGCAGCACGCCTTCTGGGCCGACTACCGCTACTAGGTCGTTAAGCAACTTATCCATTGGTTATTCCTGTTTTAGCTGGCGTTGCCATGATTAGTAAGAACATGGTTAGCAAGAGCGTGGTTATAAAGAGCAAGGGCAGCAAGACTTAGCCATCACCTAAGCCTTACAATTACCTTCCAAGGCATTTAATCAATCGTAATGTTTGCAGGCTAGCGCTAACCATCACCACTCTCAAGCCCTAGATCTATAAAGATTTTTTGGATTATTATCGCGAATAGTGGAATGAAAATAAGTAATTTGCCCTGTTAGTTCGATGTGATATAGATGAAGCCCAATAAGACAATAAGAACAGCCACCACTAGGAGATAATGTGAATCACAACGCCCGCTTCACCGCTCACGCCGCATCCTGTTATACAAGTAAATTCAAACAGTTAAACTTGACATTGCTATGCGCTGGCCTGCTTGGTTTACCGCTAATGGCCCACGCCGAGGAAATAACGCCTACCAATCTGCGCTTAGCGACCGTGGTAAATACAGAAGATACTTACCATATCGCCGCCGAGCGGTTTCAGCAGTTAGTCAGAGAACAGACCGACGGCGCGGTCTCTGTCGAGATCTTCCCCAACGCCTCTCTGGGAGACGAGCGCACCATTCTGGAAGGTATGCAGATCGGCACTGTCGATATGGGCGTGATCACCAACGGGCCCGTGGCCAACTTCGTTGATGAGTTCTCGGTTTTTGAGCTGCCTTTCCTCTTCCCTTCCGCCGAATCTGCCTACTCGGTGCTGGATGGTGAGATCGGCCAGGAGATACTGGGTAAATTAGAGAATGTGAACCTTAAAGGGCTGGCGTTTGCTGAGCGCGGTTTTCGCAATATCACCAATAGCCAGCACGCGATTAATGCGCCTCAGGATCTCGAAGGCCTGACACTGCGCGTCATCGAGAACGAGGTTTATGTGGATACGTTCCGGGAACTCGGCGCCAATGCCGTGCCCATGGCGTGGACAGAAGCGCTGACCGCCCTGCAACAAGGCACGATTGATGGTCAGGAAAACCCGGTTAACGCCATCCATGCCTTTAACTTGGCGGAAACCCAGGACTACCTCACCATGACGCGGCATATCTATGCGCCAGCGATCTTCATTATGAGCTTACCCGCCTGGAACGGCCTTCAAGAGGAGGTTCAGAAGATCGTACTCGATGCCGCCAGCGAAGCTTCTAGCTATGCCCGAGAACAAAATGCCATCATGGAAGCCGAGCAGTTAGCCGAACTGGCTGAGGCAGGCATGGAAATTAATGAGTCGCCCGAAATCGCCGCCTTCCAGGAAGCCGTTGCCCCGGTGTATGAGAAGTACGGTGATCAGTTTGGTGACTATCTGCAACGCATCCAGGAGGAAGTGAAGTAAGTGCCCACTCACACGCATCCATTGGTAATGTTGCTACAGCGTACTGAACGCTTTCTGGACGCCATTCTACAGCCCGTGGTCTTTGCGGGCATGGCGGCGCTGATTGGGGTGATTACCCTGCAGATCGTCTCTCGTGTGCTATTCACCGCCGTCGGCTGGACTGAAGAGGTCGCCCGCTTTCTGCTGGTGTGGATCACCTTCTTAGCTGGCACCTTGGCGTTTCAGCGCGGGCGACACATTGCCGTGACCTTTGTGGTGGATGCCCTGCCCGGCCGCCTGCGCCAAATCGCCCGGCTTGCCGCCCTGCTGATTGTTTTGGCGTTTATGATCACGCTGATCGTTATCGGCTACCGCTATATGCAGGTGCAGAGCTTTCAGAAATCCGCCTCGCTGCGGCTGTCGATGACCTACGTCTACGCGGTGATGCCAATCTGCGCAGCGATTATGGCGTGGTATGCGCTGGTCGATATCATCGAGCTGCTGATTAACGGTGAAACCTCCCAACCCCAGGAGGAGTCGCTATGACGCTGCTGCTGTTTGGGCTGTTCTTCCTGTTTATGCTGCTGGGCGTGCCGATTGCCTTTGCGATTGGCGCCAGCACGCTCTATGCGCTCTATCAATCCGGCGTGCCGCTGATGGTGGTCACCCAGCAGATGTTCCAGGGCATTAACTCCTTTGCCCTGGTGGCTATCCCGATGTTTATCCTCGCTGGGGATTTAATGGCCCAGGGTAAGGTGAGCGAAAAACTGGTCAGCTTTGCCGATTCGCTGGTCGGTTTTATGCGCGGCGGGCTGTCGGTGGTCTCGGTGATGGCGGGCATGTTCTTTGCGGCAATCTCCGGTTCTGGCGCCGCGACCACTGCAGCGGTGGGTTCCAGTCTGGTGCCTGAGCTAAAACGCAAAGGCTATGACCCGGCCTCAGCAGCCAGCTTGATCGCCGCCAGCGGCACCATCGGGGTGGTGATACCGCCCTCGGTGCCGATGATCATCTACGCGGTGATTGCCCAGCAGTCCGTTTCCAAGCTGTTTTTAAACGGTTTTTTGCCGGGTTTGGCAATGGGGCTAGGATTAATGGCCATTGCCATTGCTCAGGCGTATAAGCGCCAGTACCCCAAGGGCACGCCACTCTCGCTGGCAACCATCTGGACGACCTTTAAAGACGCCAGCTGGGGCTTGATGACGCCGGTGATTATCCTGGGTGGTATCTTCTCGGGGATCTTCACCCCTTCAGAGGCGGCGGTAGTGGCGGTGAACTACGCCATGCTGGTGTCGCTGTTTGTGTATCGTGACCTTAACCTGCCCCAGATTTATAAGCTGCTGATCCGTTCAGCGATGACCACCGCGGTGATTATGCTGGTGATTGCCATGTCGGCGGTGCTGAGCTGGACGCTGTCTAGCTGGCAAGTGCCGGGGGCGATTGCCCAGGCCGTGCTGTCGCTGTCTACCAACCCTTATGTGATTATGCTGCTGATCGTGGGGATCATTCTGCTCACTGGGGTGTTTATCGAAACCGCCAGTGCGCTGATTATCCTCACACCGGTGCTGCTACCGCTGGTGCTGCAGTTGGGGATTGATCCGATCCACTTTGGTTTGATTATCGTGGTGGGGCTCTCGATCGGCATGATTACCCCACCGGTGGCGATCAACCTCTACGTGGCATCCTCGATCACCCAGCTACCGCTGGAGCGCATTACCCGCGCGATCATCCCTTACCTGCTGGGGCTGATCGGGGTGCTGCTGTTAGTGGTTTACGTGCCGATTATGTTGGGTTGGTCGGGTGGTTAAGTCAGCGTTTGCACTTTTTAAAGAGAGCCTTATTGGCTCTCTTTTTAAGGTGACGCTTATCTAGCCTCAGTGCATTCATCGTGAATTCAAATAAGAAGTTCACATTGAATGTTCGCCAGCTTGGCACGACTTTCGAAACTGTCCCGGTGTTACTTCAAAGAGCTGGAAAAAACAGCTGCGAAAATGAGAGATACTCACAAAACCGGTGGCAACTGCCACTTCGGCAACGGGCTTGTTAGTTTGCTGAAGGAGCTGGCGCGCACGCGTTAGACGAAGTTCCATATAGTATCGAGAAGGGCTAGCATTAACGTAATTACCAAACATACGTTCTAACTGGCGTCTCGAAATATTAACCCAATTAGCTATTTCGGATATGGATAAAGGCTCTTCAATATTATTTTTCATCAATTGCAGCGATATTTTCAATTTTTCTGGCAGAGTGAGGTTTTGATCGACACCTATCGTTGAAATATCTGGGGAGTCTAAGCCCTTATCACAGCTAAGCATTTCTTCAACTGCACTGACCACCTCATTGCCACAATCAGTTCTGACTACTTCAAGCATCATGCTCAATGAGCTACTCGCCCCGGCACAGCTGATACGATTACGATCCACAATAAAGCTACGGCTAGATACCGATACATCCCAGAACTGCTCTGCCATCATCGCGCGGCCATCAGGATGATAAGCACACTGGTAGCCGTTCAATAATCCTGCCTCTGCAAGGAAGTAGGCGCCGTTCCATAACCCTCCTAACATCATGTCTTTGCTGTCGGCATGCCTCAGTTTGCTGCGCAGTAGGAGGGTTGTTTTAGGAAGTACACGCAGGCCACCGCATACAATCAGCACATCAATATTGAGGCTTGTAGCATCGAACTGGTCTAACGAATAATCCGCGGCCACCTCAATACCTAAGTCAGAAACCGTTGCAGGCGCCTCGCTACCCACCACCAAGACCTCATACATCGTAGTAGATTGCATTAAATTCGTTGTAACGAGTGCATCCACAGCGCCAGTGAAAGCCATCATTGAAAAATTCTCTAGCAGTATAAAAGCTACTTTTTTTGTTATCTTAGGCTTCCCTAAAGAGTCAGTCGAAGAAATGTAAGCCATGTTTTTATTTTTCAATATGCTTGAGAATTTATCCTTCATGATGAACCTCAATTTTTTAAGTCATAGTTATTGTTAAGCAAAAATCACGCCATGGAAAAATAAACCAATAAAATCAGGATAATTAGAATTCACCAACACCACAAGATCTCAAACCCAACCATGTAAAACCTGCCCAATCTTGTATCAAATTGACCAATTTACACGAACCCTACGTGACTGGTTAAAAATTAAAAAATAGTTATATTATTTAAAAACCTTATAGTAAAAGTACGAATTTCAGCCGTATTAGCCAATCGAGTATTACATCAGTCGGCTTTCACTGAACTTTTCGATATCGCACTGGGTAGAGATGGCTTTGTCATTTTCACTCATGAGCCTACTACTAATACAACCTTAGCCTCTAGCGTCCCGCGGCGCGAATCTTCCTCTCGCCTTACTTCGTCAGATAACAAAAACATACCCATCGCCACGTACTTTTTAAAAGTTCATCAAATGTCGCTATTTAGGCCCTTAGTGTCGCAAAAAATACCTTTTCGAAAGTCGTAACTGATTCAAGATGAAAATCCATCCCCCTGTCCTCTGAGAAATAAACTTATGAATAATCCTAAAAGCAAAAAAGTTACTCTGGGCGCTGCAACTCTTTTGTCCTTAACAACCATCGGGAGTGTCCAGGCAGAGAACATCTCGTTGAAATTCCATAGCGGGCTTTCACAATCTCGCCCTGAAGCAGAGCAGATCAACAGATTCGCTAGCTTAGTGAGTGAAAAGTCAGATGGCGAGCTTGACATCGAAGTCTACCATGCAGGCGCCTTAGGTCTTAAAGAAGCCGACATGCTGAGAGTATTGCAGCAGGGCATGGTCGATATGGCACTACTGTATGGTGAATATTACACACGTGATGCGCCTGCCTTGGCATCTGTATATGCTCAGGGCGCCATTACGGAATCTTCCCAACATGACGAAATTCTTGATGTAATCAGGGAACTCTATGAAGACGGCTTCTCAGATTGGGATATTCAAATCGTTGGTGGCGTCGTTGCTCCTATTTTCGATGTAGGTTTGCACTGCAAAGAGCCGGTACACTCCTTGGCAGACCTAGAGGATAAAAAAGTCCGCGTCTGGTCCAGACACCTTGTGGATACTTTTGAATTATTGGGCATTTCAGCTCAAGTCATTCCGCAAAACGATATGTATATGGCACTTCAAACAGGCGTTGTAGATTGTGCCTATTACTTATCTACCGTGGCCCCCACCGTTTCGCTTCAAGAAGTCACCGAGTACGAGTCTTACTTACACCCTTGGGCAGCCTCCCCATGGCTCTTTGGTATCAGTAAACAAGCGCTATCCCGCCTCAACGACAACCAACGTAAGGCTCTGGAAGAAGCCGGTGAAGAGATTTGGAACGAGACCCGCGCCACTGCTGTTGATCCAGAGCGCGAAGCGCAGGCGCGTCAAGAGCGTAAAGAATTGGGAATCACCATGCTTCCCGACTTCTCAGATGATGACGTTGAAACCTTTGTAGACGCCGCTTGGCAGGCGTGGCAAGCCATGGCGGAAAACGCAGGCGAGGACGGCACACGCTACTACGAGACAGTCACTCAAGCGATCTCCGAAGAGTAATGGGTACATAAACCAATCGAGAGCCAATACCTATTGGCTCTTTCTTTTTGGAGCTAGTCGTGATGATGAGAAAAATCAACACTGTACTGAACCATACCGCCTATGCCTTCTTTCTATTGGGCGTTATGAGCGGTATCGCAATGACGGCACTGATATTCGTCAGCACCTTGATGCGCTATCTGGGTGGTCATCCTTTGCGTTTTTCCGATGAGCTGGCGGGGCTGCTGTTCTTAACATTGACCTTCCTTTGTCTACCTTATGTGCTCAATAAGGGCCGCCACATACGCATAGAGATACTCGTCAACCTGATGCCAGCAGGGATCGCGAGGATAATGGACTTTATTGGCGTCGTCGTATTACTCACGTTCTGCGCCATCTTCGCCTTTGAGTCCTGGAATTTCATGAACTTCTCGTTCTCGCTCAATTCGCGTACGGATATCAGTAGCATTCTCTTATGGCCGTGGATGGCAATCATGCCTTTTTCCATGATGCTGTGCATCTTGATTCAGCTCAGCCATGGTTTTAAACAGCCCACGACAGACACTGCCTCAGCGGAGGATGCGATATGAGCTGGTTACTCTTGAGCGGGGCGCTAGTTCTATTTTTAACCAGTGGCGCAATCCTAGGGGCGGCGCTGGGGCTTACGGGTCTACTCCTGCTTCACTTTCAAGCTAACGGCGCCACCCCCTTGGCGATTAACGCAACTTGGAACATGCTAACGGATTTTACGCTAAGCGCAGTTCCTCTATTCATATTTTTAGGTGAAATACTTCTCGCAAGCGGCGTGTCAAAACGCGTCTATAACGGCCTAACCCCTCTGTTCGCGCGTGTTCCAGGGCAATTACTCCATACCAACATTGCCGTCTGCACGCTGTTTGGTGCGGTTAGCGGGTCAAGCACCTCTACCGCAGCCGCCATAGGCGCAGTTGGCTATCCTGAACTGACAAAACGTGGGTATAAACCAAGTGTAGTGGTGGGCACGTTAGCTGCAGGGGGCACCCTTGGGCTTCTCATTCCCCCCAGCTTGGCATTGATCATCTACGGAGCAACTCAAAACGTCTCTATCGGCCAGCTCTTTATCGCTGGTATGCTGCCAGGCTTGCTCATTGCTGCCGCCTTTTCCACATGGATCATGATCCGCTCTAAAATTGGCGAGCCAGTAACCCCTACGTTTAAAGAGAAAGTGACCTTCAAGCACGTAATAACTGGACTCAAGGAGATATGGCCTCTTCCCGTACTTATTTTCTTCGTGCTGGGAACTATTTACCTGGGGATCGCGACGCCTACGGAGTCGGCGGCTTTGGGCGTAGTGGCCAGTATCGTTTTAGGTTTAACATGGGGTGATTTAACCTTCAAAAGACTATGGCAGGCGTTTAAGCACGCCTCGATCATGTTTACCGCTATCGGTATGATTTTGATTGGTACAGTGATCCTTTCTCAAGCTGTCAGCCTACTAGGCATTCCTCGTACTGCAGTCGAAACGATTGGCAACTTTGGGCTAGGCCCATATGGCATACTTCTGATGATCGTCATCGTCTATATCGTGCTAGGTTGTTTCTTTGATGGCATATCACTGCTTCTCATGACTCTCCCCATCACCTTCCCGATGATCACAAGCTTAGGGTTCGACCCCATCTGGTTCGGTATTATTGTCACGCTACTTATAGAGATCGGTATGATAACGCCGCCCGTAGGACTCAATCTCTTTGTCCTATCATCCATTTCTAAAAATGAAGTTAATTTAACATCTGCTGCAAAGGCCTCCTTGCCTTACTGGCTTATTTTACTTGGCGCTATAGGCGTATTTACACTATTTCCTAACATCATTTTGTGGGTCACTACCTTTTAGAATAACCGCAATCCACTAAATGATATTGCTGAACTATAGGCCCTCTCTAGCTAAAGAGAGAGCCTATAGTTTAAATGCGATACTCATGATACTTACACCAACGTAGCTACCTCTGACACTCTTCCAACCAGAGCGACCTTATAAAAAGCTGGCAAGCTCGATCACGCAGCCACACTGGCTCGGGCTATAACCTGGCAGGCGCTGCACCGCCTCCTGGAAGGAAGCGCTGCGCAACGCTTGCAAAAAATCGTCAAATTTAGGCTCTTTCAGGGAGCGATTGTGGCAGGCCAGCAAGTAGTCTTCGGTGGCCAGCGGCACAAAATCAAGTCCAAACCGCTGCGCGGCGGCCTCGACACCAAAGCCTGCATCCGCCATTCCCGCCGCTACATAGGCCGCCACCGCCGAGTGGGTGTACTCCTCAATCTCATAACCGTTCACTTTGGCTGCAGCAATACCCGCCTCGGCCAGCAGGCCATCCAAAAGCTCCCGGGTTCCCGACGACGCCTGCCGGTTTATAAACGTGGCCGACCTGTCGGCCAGCGCTGCAACGCCATCAATCCCCAACGGGTTACCCGGCGCCACCATTAGCCCCTGTTGGCGGGCGATAAAACCTACCAGCCGATGATAGCGAGGCTTGAGCAGTCGGCGGTATTTGCGCCGCATGCTCTCGCCCACCGCGCCTCTGGGAAGATGGCAACCCGCCAGATCGCAGCTATTGCGGTTAAGCGCCGCCAACGCTTCCAGAGGGCTGCAGTACTGCAGGTCAAGCTGCAGATCCCCCAAATGCTGCGGCAGCAGCTCTATCGCAAAACCGTGGCTGGCGTGGAGACGCAGTACGGGGTGCACACCTTCCTGGTGCTGCTGGATGGCAAGGTTAAGCTCTGAGCTCAGGCTATCAAGCTGCGGGCTTAACCGAGCGGTGGCGCGTTGTTCGGCCCATAGCAGCTTTTCACCCAGCGGCGATAACCGCGCCCCTCGCCCACGCGCCATTTCTACCAAGGTGACACCAAAAAACTCTCCGCCCTGGCGCAGTAAATTCCACGCATGGCGGTAGGAAATACCCGCCTCTTCGGCAGCATGGGTCAACTTGCCATGACGATGCACCGCCCCCAGCAGGCGCAGAAGGTTGGTATCGAGACGGTGCCCATCTTCATCGCTAAAGCACCAGGTGGGCGTTACCTTGATCCGTTTCATAGGCAAACAATTTCATATTTTGCAGTCATTAACTTGATGCTAGCGTTAGATCAACCGTGATGCACGCCTTTTTAAATATGAAAAACAGTGCATATTTAAAACATAATAAACAGTAGTGAGGAAGGCACCATGAACCATTCCCAGGAGTGGGCGCCGCAGGCTATTCAGGCCGAGGTCGACGCCCTGAAGCACAAGCCCGGCGCCCTACTGCCGATCCTCCACGCCCTTCAGGATCGCATCGGCTTTATTCCTGAGGCAGCGGTGCCGATCATCGCCGATGCCCTGCACCAGACACGTGCCGAAGTGCACGGCGTCATCAGCTTCTACCACCACTTTCGCACCACGCCGCCGGGGCGCCACGTAGTGCAGATCTGCCGCGCTGAGGCCTGTCAATCGGTAGGGGCGCGCCAGCTCGAGGCCCACGCCAAAGCGCGATTGGGGGTCGATTACCACCAGACCACGGCGGATCGCGAAATTACTCTCGAGGCCGTGTACTGCCTGGGCAACTGCGCCTGCGGCCCGTCGATCCGCGTGGACGACAGCGTACGCGGCCGCGTCACGCCGGAAGCCTTCGATGAATTGATAGATGAGCTACAAACCCGGCCGCTGGAGGTGATGGGATGAGCGTCCGCGTTTATGTACCCCGCGATACCACCGCGCTTTCGCTGGGCGCCGATACGATCGCCAGCCGACTGGAGAGGGAGGCAACCGCACGCGGCCAACCCATCACGCTGGTGCGCAATGGCTCCCGCGGGCTGAGCTGGCTTGAGCCACTGGTGGAAGTCGACACCCCCATCGGCCGGTTCGCCTACGGCCCGGTAGCCCCCGGCGATGTCACCGCGCTGCTCGATAGCGGCCTGCTGGAAGGCAGCGTCAGCCACCCACTGGCGCAGGGCCCCACGGAAGAAATCGACTACCTCGCCCGCCAGCAGCGGCTGACCTTCGCGCGTATCGGTATTACTGACCCGTTATCGATTGAGGATTATCGCGCCCATAACGGTTTTTGCGGCCTGGAGGCTGCGCTGCAACGCGAGCCCCAGGATATCGTCGAGGAAGTCAAAGCCTCGGGGCTTCGCGGACGCGGCGGGGCGGCATTCCCCACCGGCATCAAGTGGCAGACGGTGCTCGATACGCCAGCCGATCAGAAGTACATCGTCTGCAATGCCGATGAAGGCGACTCCGGCACCTTCGCCGACCGTCTGGTGATGGAGTGCGACCCCTACATGCTGATCGAGGGCATGGCGATTGCCGGCCTCGCGGTGGGCGCCACCCAAGGCTATATCTACCTGCGCTCGGAGTATCCGCTGGCGAAAGAGATCCTCGACGAGGCCATTCGCCGCGCCGAACAGGCCGGGTATCTCGGCGACGACCTCCGCGACAGCGGCCGCGCCTTCCATCTGGAAGTACGTCTGGGCGCCGGGGCATACATTTGCGGCGAAGAGACATCGCTTCTGGAAAGCCTGGAGGGCAAGCGCGGGCTGGTGCGCTTCAAGCCACCGCTGCCCGCCATCGAGGGCCTGTTCGGCCGCCCTACCGTGGTCAACAACGTGCTCTCTTTAGCTGCAGTGCCGTTTATCCTCGCCGAAGGTGCCGAGGCCTACGCATCCCATGGAATGGGCCGCTCCCGGGGCACCCTGGCACTGCAACTGGCGGGCAACGTTCGGCGCGGCGGCTTGGTGGAGCTGGCGTTCGGTACCACCCTGCGCACCCTGATGGAAGCGTTCGGCGGCGGCACGGCAAGCGGCCGAACGCTGCGCGCCGTGCAGGTCGGCGGCCCGCTGTGTGCCTACCTGCCCGAAAGCCAGTGGGATATGCCGCTGGATTACGAAACCTTCGCCGAAGTCGGTGCAGGCGTCGGTCACGGCGGTGTGGTGATGTTCGATGACAGCGTCGATATGGCCGAGCAGGCGCGTTTCTCCATGGAGTTCTGCAAGGTGGAGTCCTGCGGCAAGTGTACGCCCTGTCGTATCGGCTCGACCCGTGGCGTGGAGGTAATCGATCGCATTCGCGCCAACGACAATCGCGAGGCCAACCTCGCCCTGCTGAGTGATCTTTGCGAAACGATGGTAGACGGCTCGCTCTGCGCCATGGGCGGCATGACCCCCTTCCCGGTGCAGAGCGCCCTGAAACACTTTTCTGAGGATTTCCAGCGGACGGCAAACGGAGACAGATCATGATTCAGCACTTCGACCCCAGCCAGCATGCCAGCAACGCCGGGCACAGAAAAGACCTAGGCACGCCCTTCCCTGCTCAGGCCGTCGGCACTGCCTCGGTGAGCCTTGATATCGACGGCGTGACGATCAGCGTGCCGGAAGGCACTTCGGTGCTGCGCGCTGCGGCGCTGGCGGATATCAACATTCCCAAACTCTGCGCCACCGATAGCCTGGAAGCCTTTGGTTCCTGTCGACTGTGCGCCGTGCAGATAGAGGGGCGTCGGGGCTTTCCCGCCTCCTGCACCACGCCGGTGGTGCAGGGTATGAAGGTGACCACCCAGAACGAACGGCTGGCCAAGCTGCGTCGCAACGTGATGGAACTGTACATCTCCGACCACCCGCTGGACTGCCTGACCTGCCCCGCCAATGGCGACTGTGAGTTGCAAGACATGGCGGGCAGCGTGGGGCTTCGTGAGGTGCGCTACGGCTTTACGGGCGAGAGCCATCTGGACGTCGTCAAGGACGAATCCAACCCCTACTTCACCTTCGATCCCAGCAAGTGCATCCTCTGTTCGCGCTGCGTGCGCGCCTGCGACGAAGTCCAGGGTACTTTCGCGCTAACCATCGATAGCCGCGGGTTCGACTCCAAGGTGTCGGCGGGCCAGAACGACGCCTTCATGGACTCGGACTGCGTCTCCTGCGGGGCTTGCGTGCAGGCCTGCCCCACGGCCACGCTGATGGAAAAAAGCGTGATCGATCACGGCGTGCCGGATAGAAGCGTGGTGACCACCTGCGCCTACTGCGGGGTGGGCTGCTCGTTCGAAGCCCAGATGAAGGGCGATCAGTTGGTTCGCATGGTGCCCTACAAGGGCGGCGACGCCAACCACGGCCACTCCTGCGTGAAGGGGCGCTTCGCCTTTGGCTACGCCACCCACCCGGATCGCCTGACCACACCGATGATCCGCGACAGCATCGACCAGCCATGGCGCGAAGTAAGCTGGGAAGAGGCGATCGGCTTTGCCGCAACCCGTCTCAAGGCGATTCAGGCCGAGCACGGCCGCGAGAGCATCGGCGGCATCACCTCGTCGCGCTGTACCAACGAAGAGACCTATCTGGTGCAGAAGCTGATTCGCGCTGCATTCGGCAACAACAATACCGACACCTGCGCACGGGTCTGCCACTCGCCCACCGGCTACGGCCTGAAGACCACGCTGGGCGAATCCGCTGGTACCCAGACCTTTGATTCGGTGATGAAGGCGGACGCCATTATCGTGATCGGCGCCAACCCCACCGATGCCCACCCGGTGTTTGGCTCGCTGATGCGCAAACGCCTGCGCCAGGGGGCGAAGCTGATCGTCGCCGACCCTCGCCGTATCGACCTTTTAAAGACCCCGCACATGAGCGAGGCCCAACATCTGCCGCTGCGCCCGGGCACCAACGTGGCGCTGGTCAACGCGCTGGGTCACGTGGTGGTGACGGAAGGTCTGGAAGACAAGGCGTTCGTGGCCAAGCGCTGCGACACCGATGCCTATAACAGCTGGCGTGAGTTTATTGCTGAACCGCGCCACTCCCCGGAGGCCACCGAAGCGATTACCGGCGTACCCGCCGAGGCCGTGCGCCAAGCCGCGCGTACCTACGCCATGGCAGGCAACGGTGCCATCTACTACGGGCTGGGCGTCACCGAACACAGCCAGGGTTCGACCATGGTGATGGGCATTGCCAACCTGGCCTTGGCCACCGGCAACATTGGTCGCGAAGGCGTGGGTGTCAACCCGCTGCGTGGCCAGAACAACGTCCAAGGTTCGTGTGACATGGGCTCCTTCCCCCATGAGCTGCCTGGCTACCAGCACGTGGCCGACCCTATCGCCCGCGGCCGCTTTGAGGCCGTGTGGGGCGTGAAACTGGACGACGAGCCGGGGCTGCGCATTCCCAACATGTTCGATGCTGCCATCGAAGGCACCTTTAAGGCGCTTTATGTTCAGGGCGAGGATATTGCCCAGTCCGATCCCAACACTCAGCACGTCGAGGCGGCGCTCACGTCGCTGGACTGCCTGATCGTGCAGGATATCTTCCTCAATGAAACGGCCAAGTTCGCCCACGTACTGCTGCCGGGTTCAAGCTTTCTGGAGAAGAATGGCACCTTCACCAACGCCGAGCGGCGCATCAACCGGGTGCGCAAGGTGATGCCGGCGCTGGCAGGCAAGGAAGACTGGCAAGTCACCCAGGATCTGGCCAATGCGCTGGGCTACCCGATGCACTATACCCACCCTTCCGAAATCATGGACGAGATCGCTCAGTTGACGCCAAGCTTCGCGGGCGTCAGCTACGCCAAGCTGGAGGAACACGGCAGCCTGCAGTGGCCCTGCAACGCCGAGTACCCGCTGGGCATGCCGACCATGCACGAGGTTGAGTTCCCCATCGGGCTGGGCCGCTTTGCGATTACCGAGTACGTGGCCACCGAGGAGCGGGCCAACCGCCGCTTCCCGCTACTGCTCACCACCGGCCGGATCCTTAGCCAGTACAACGTGGGAGCCCAGACCCGGCGCACCGACAACCAGCGCTGGCACGACGAGGACGTATTGGAGCTACACCCTTCTGACGCCGAGCTACGCGGCATCCGCGACGGCGACTGGCTGGGCATCACCAGCCGTGCCGGCCAGACGGTGCTGCGTGCCCGGCTCAGCGAACGTATGCAGCCAGGCGTGGTTTACACCACTTTCCACCACCCCGGCAGTGGCGCCAACGTCATCACCACGGACAACTCGGACTGGGCCACCAACTGCCCGGAGTACAAGGTCACGGCAGTGCAGGTGGAGAAGGTCAGCCAACCTTCGGCCTGGCAGCAACGCTTTAGCGCCTTCGACCTGGCCCAGCGTGATTACCTGGCCAAGGCCCAGCAGGAGGTTCCATGAGTTCACCTATGAACGGCACGGCGCCAGCGCCGCAAGCAGCCCTGATGCGCCAGCGGGTGGAAGTGCACCGGGGTACCAACGGCTGGTACGCCGATGCCCAGGAGGATCTACTGGCATTGGAAAGGCCAGTGGCACTGGTCTACAACGGCATCTCCCACGCAGTGATGATGGCCAGCCCGACGAATCTTGAGGAGTTTGCCCTGGGCTTCAGCCTTTCCGAAGGTATCCTGGCAAACGTTGACGAGTGCTACGATCTAGACATCCACGAACAGCCTCAAGGCCTCACCATTCATCTCACTATTGCCAGCCAGCGAATGGCCGAGCTCAAACAGCGGCGGCGAAGCCTGACAGGACGCACTGGCTGCGGGCTATGCGGCACCGAAGCCCTGGAGCAGGCCATACGGCCGATTCCCCATGTCATGGCGCCGCCGTTGAGTGATGCCGCCATCCAGCGTTCCCTGCGGGAGCTGTCCGCCCACCAACCGCTGCAGGCGGCCACTGGCGCCAGCCACGGTGCCGCCTGGTGCGATGTTTGGGGGAACATTAGACAACTGCGCGAGGATGTCGGTCGGCACAACGCCCTGGACAAACTGATCGGTGCGCTCGCCCACGAGGCCAGCCCGCTAGGTGAGGGGTTCGCGCTCGTCACCAGTCGCGCCAGCTACGAGATGGTTCACAAGTGCGCCAGTGCCGGCATTGGCGCACTGGTGGCTGTCTCGGCGGCCACCGCCCTGGCTGTGGAGCAAGCCCAGGCGTCGGGGCTGCTGTTGGCAGGCTTTGCACGGCCCGGCCGCCATTTGATCTACCATCGACCCGCTACGGCGGCAATGGCCACGGCTTAGGAGAGACACCATGTCGTCGCACCACGATAACCAGCTGATTCACATGACCAACCAGATCGCCGCTAACCTGGGCGGCGGTCGCGATGAAGAAACGGCGGCAGCGGCCACCTGCCGCCACCTGGAAACCTTCTGGGCACGCTCCATGAAGCATCGCCTGGTCGCCACACTGGAGCGCGAGGATGCCCCGCTTTCACCGCTGGCAAAGCGGGCCGTCATCTTGCTGGCTGAAGGACTGGCCAGGCGGCATGCCGGATAAGCATCACCGTCGTTAACGCAACGGGGCTTGCCAAATGGCAAGCCCCGTTTTTATACCCATCTTTCCCAAGCGCTGATATCACAAGCACTGGTAGTGAACGTTAGAACTCTTCCCACTCATCTGCAGCATGCTTTGCCGGTGAGGGCTTTGATGATGGCTGTGATGAGGAGTGCGATGAAAGCGCAGGGCGCTTCATGGCGCTATCACTGCCACGTTGCTGAGGGGTCGGAGACGCTAGCGCTTCGTGCCGCGGCGTGGGCTCATCGTCACCAAGTACGAAGGAGTTGATTAACTGATTCAGGTGCTCCGCATGGCGGCGCATATTGGCGGCAGCGGTGGTGGACTCCTGCACCATGGCGGCGTTCTGCTGGGTCATGGTGTCCATTTCAGCCACGGCAGTGTTGATCTGGCCAATACCGCTGCTCTGCTCTTTAGCGCCAGCGGTGATCTCACCGATTACATCGGTGACTTTCGCCACGCTGGAGACAATCTCACGCATGGTATCACCGGCGCTGCGTACCAGCTTCGCACCGGAGTTAGTGTGCTGAACCGATGCATCAATAAGCGCACGAATCTCTTTGGAAGCATCGCTGGAACGACTGGCCAGAACCCTAACTTCTTGTGCCACCACGGCAAAGCCGCGGCCATGCTCACCTGCCCTTGCGGCTTCCACCGAGGCATTAAGCGCCAAAATATTGGTTTGGAAGGCAATCGAATCGATCATGCTGATGATGTCACTGATGCGCGATGCGGAGTCGTTAATATCGCTCATGGTGCTTTCCACCTGCCCCATCGAGGTCTCACCTTCGCGGGCTACATCAGCAGTAGACTGCACCAGCGTATTGGCCTGCTGGGCATTGTCGGCGCTGTGATTAACGGTCGAGGTGATCTCTTCCATGGAAGCTGAGGTTTGTTGCAGGTTCGCGGCCGCCTGCTCGGTACGGGTGGCAAGCTCATCAGAGCTTTGTGATATCTCCCCCGCGGCCTGGTGCACGCTGAGCGTACTGCTGCGTACATCACGAAGTGTGTTCTGCATCCGCGCTACAAAGGCGTTGAATTGAACGCTAAGCTCGCCAATTTCGTCACCGCTTTCAACTGCTAAGCGACGGGTTAAATCACCGCGCCCCTGGGCAATATCGTGCATAGCCGCAGTAGTGCGCTTGATCGGCCCCAGCGTGCGACGCACCAAGCCATACGCTATCAGTGCAATCACAATAAATAGACCCAGACCCAACAAGGAGGCAAATATAATGCCCTGGCGCAAATCGGCGGCGGCCGCGGCTTCAAGTTCGGCAATAGCATCGTCAGCATCGGTGACATAAACGCCTGCACCAATGAGCCAGTCCCATTTTTCAAGGCGGTCAACGAAGGAGTGCTTGGGTTCAATTCTGTCGGTACCTGGGTAATCCCACATATAGCTGTAGAAGCCCCCGCCACTCTGAGCAAGCTGAATGATCTCGCGAATCAGATAAGTGCCATCGGGGGTTTGCGCGTCGATCATGTTGGTACCTTCACGCTCCGGTGCAGGCGCCGTGACGATATTGTTACCGTCATAGTCGTAGATAAAAATGTAGTTGTTATCTTCAAAGCGCATGGAACGCACCAGCTCGGCTACCTGCTGCTTGGCTGCCTCATCGTTGGCACCGGCTTGTTCGTAAATGGGCTCGATGGCAGAAGTCGCCATCTGGACGATATCGCGCACCGCATGGCGGCGCTCTTCAATCAGCATTTCACGCTGGTTTGCCAACGTATCGCGGGTGTCTTGGGCGCTGCTGTAGGCTTTAAACCCGACCAGCACAACCGTCACTAACAGAAGAGGGAGCAGTACAAGCATCAGCACCTTGGTTTGTAAACCAAGGGCTCGTTTGGGAGCAGAAGGAGTGGACATATGTGAGCAAGCTCCAGAGTCAGTCTTGAGTGAAGAGTTTTTAGTAGTTATAGGAGCCTTATCGACCTAAAGTGCACGAACTTTACCAGTTTTTTATTTTTTTTACTTAAGATTCAAATAATTAGCAACTAATAGTTAGGTTCATAACCTAAGTTAAGGTTATTCATAAAGTAAAGGTTCACTGTGAGGATGTGGTGGCCAGGGATGGCCCGTTTTAAGCAAGTCGCTTAACCACAATCTTCGGTTGCCCTGACCTCCCTACCGCCTGGTCAGGGCGACCTTTTTGTTTGTAGGGCGGTAAGTTAGCTTCTGCCTCTTACTACTCTCTCCTGAAGCCAGATCAGGCAATTCGGGACTTCCTTGATATTTGCCCTTGTTATTTGCCATTGCCATCAGCGTATCATGGCGATAGGGCCTAATGTCCAAGGAGAATAGCAAGCATGGTTCGAAACCACCCATTTGTTAGCGCTGTCTTGCTCCTGCTCCCTAGGTTGGTTCACTTTGCTTGGCGCGTATTATGCAATTTCCTGAAAAATCACGGTGTCCTGCTGGCCGGCGGAGTGGGCTACAACATCCTGCTCTCTATCGTGCCGCTTTTTGCCGTGCTCGTTGTGCTGTTAACCCAAGTCGTCGATCAGCAGCACTTACTCAATGTGCTGGCCGTACAGGCACGCCATATGGCGCCTGCCCACGCGGAAGTGTTGCTGGAGGCCGTTCGCAGCCTGCTGGAATCGCGAGATGTGATTGGCATTCTGAGCTTTCCCATTCTGCTCCTGTTCAGCTCATTCGCCTTTCGTATGCTGGAAGACGCCCTGGCGATCATTTTCCATGCACCGGATAGCCCGCATATCAAACGCAGCATTTGGGTTTCGGTAATGTTGCCCTACGCCTTTATGGTGGTACTGGGGGCGGCGCTTATGGTTCTCACGCTGGTAGTCACCCTGGCCAGTTCGCTTAATACGCTGGTGATGCTGCTATTTGAACGGGAACTGCCGCTGGCGGGATTTTCCGAGCCGGTGCTTAACCTGGCCAGTTTCACTGGGGTGTTCCTGCTGTTCAGCGCTATCTACAAAGTGCTGCCGGTGGTGCGCATCGCCTTACGTCGGGCAATCGTTGGGGGCTTTGTGGCAGCACTGCTGTGGGAGGGGGTTCGGCTGTTGCTGGTTTACTATTTCGCCAATCTCTCGTTCGTTAACGCCGTCTACGGTTCGCTGGCAGCGCTGGTGGTCGTACTGATTAGCCTGGAAGTGGGCGCCATCATTTTACTGCTGGGCGCCCAGGTGATTGCCGAATTAGAGCGCAATACCCGCCTTGGCTTGCCATGGCACGTCGACCCCAATCGCCAACCAATTACGCGGGTCGATTGACGTTAGCTAGCGGTCACTTCGGCCTGCGGACGCCGCTCATCAAGCATCCCTTTATCGAGAATAAAGCGGATAATCTCCTCAAGCCCTACTCCGTCATAAAGATTGGTGAACACGAAGGGCCGCTCGCCGCGCATTTTCTTGGAGTCGCGCTCCATTACCTCTAGTGAGGCGTGCACCTGCTCGGCGATATCGATTTTATTGATAATCAGTAGATCCGATTTGGTAATGCCCGGCCCACCCTTGCGGGGGATTTTGTCGCCTGCCGAGACGTCGATGACGTAGAGCGTTAGGTCGGAAAGCTCGGGGCTGAAGGTCGCCGAGAGGTTGTCGCCGCCCGACTCGACCATGACCAGTTCCAGCTTCGGGTGACGCGCCTGGAGCTCATCAATGGCCGCCAAGTTCATCGAGGCGTCTTCACGAATGGCAGTGTGCGGGCAGCCGCCGGTTTCCACGCCCAGAATACGGTCCGCTGGAAGGGCATCGTGCTTGAGCAGGAAGTCGGCGTCTTCGCGGGTGTAGATATCGTTAGTGACTACGGCGATATCGTAGTAATCACGCAGCGCTAAACAGAGTTGCTTGAGCAGTGCAGTTTTGCCGGAACCAACCGGGCCACCCACACCAACGCGTAAACAGTGAGTCATTGTTCTCTCCTCGTTAACTTCTAGGCCATCTAACTTCGAAACAGGCGCGAATATTGGGTTTCGTGCAAGGCGCTAGCCAGTGCCAGACCGGGCAGCACCGGGCCCAGCTCTTCATCATCCAGCGTAAGTGCCTGATTAACGGCATTCACTAGCGCGGGGCGCAGTTGTTCAATTACTCGCTGGGCAGCGGTGTGGCCAAGCGGCAAGGCTTTACAGGCCACCGCTAGCTGGTTCTCCATCCACGCCCAGGCAAACCCCAGCAGCGTTTGGCGAACAGACACGCCACGGACGTGGGCCGTGTAGGCAAACAGCGTTACATAACCTGCTTGGGGCGGAAGCAAGGGTGGGAGTAATCCCTCACTTTGCAACTGCTGCTCTCTCGGCAACAAGTTCAAGCTGCCCAGTAGGCGTTTTAGCGAGGCGCCCAGCCTGCTATCTTCGGCGGCGAGCTCGGCGGTTTCCCGGGTAGCAGCCAGCCACTCATCCCACGCGGCAATTGATTTACGACCTTCTGCCATGTCCGCCTGGCCAAACGCCTGACCAAACGCATCATGCAACCGCGCCAGCACTGGCAGTTCGCAGCGGGTTAAGCCATCTTCCAGCACACCGTTTAGCCACTCGGCGAGGCTGGCTTCATCGCGCACCCAGTCCAGCTCAAAGGCGCTTTCCAGACCTTGGGAAAAGACAAAGGCGCCGATGGGCAACGCTGGGCTCACCAACTGCATCAGCCCTAGCAGCGCTAGCTCATCACTTTGGCTTTCTAGCGCAGTGAGTTCAGTGGGCATGGTGGTGCTCATGCGAGTGGTCATGATCGTGGTCGTGTGAATGACCGTGCGAATGACCATGTGAATGTCCGCCACCTACTTGGTTATAAGCACCCGGCTCCGGGTCGAACGTTGCGTTGTGGTGCTCTAGTTCGGCACCTAACAGCTCGGCGAGCTCTTCCAACACATGATCCGGCGGGAAGCGCACCCAGCCGCCCTTTTCATCTTCACCCAGCGCCAGCTGCACGTGGCGATTGCCCAGGTGGTAGGCCAGCCGCGCCAGCGGTAAGCCAGTACTCACTCGCGCGGTAACCACCGGTTCTACCGTGGCGCAGACACGCACCACTTCGCCGCTTTCGGCTTTTAGACCTTCGCCGCTGCGCAGCACCGGGCCGCGATCCAGAAACAGACCCAGTTCGCGGCCGCTATCGCTTTGGGCTTTTAAGCGCCCGCGAATACGTAGCTCAAAGGGTAGCGTGAGCGTATCGCTCGCCGCGCTTTCCTCTATCGGCCCTAAGCGTTCTATGAGTTTAAGCATTGGTATCATCCTGTTCAGAACCTGCAGTTAAGCACCCAGTAGCCGAGCCGGGGGTAGGTCGTAGTGAGGGTCTTTTGCCATGGATGGCAAAAGTAGCGTACAGGGATGTATTTACAGCGCCCTCACGTAGACCTACCCCCGGCACTGCACTTGCTGGCGGTCATAGTGCGCTATTCAAAATAAATGATAACGCTGAGCCAGCGGCAGTTCGGTGGCGGGCTCGCAGGTTAAAATTTCGCCATCGCAGCGCACTTCGTAGGTTTGCGGGTCGACGGTTAGTTCTGGGCAGGCATCGTTTAGCTTCATATCCTTTTTGCGCACTTGGCGCACGTTTTTGCACGCCGCCAGTTCGCTATTTAGCCCCAGTGTCTCTTTGATGCCCGCATCCAGCGCGACCTGGCTGACAAAGCTGAGCCGGGTTTGGCTGGCCGCACGGCCAAAAGCGCCGAACATATAGCGGTAATGCACCGGCTGCGGGGTGGGAATCGAGGCATTAGGATCACCCATGGGCGCCGCCGCAATCATGCCGCCTTTGATCATCATCGCTGGCTTGACGCCAAAGAAGGCCGGTTTCCAAAGCACCAGATCCGCCAGCTTACCGACTTCGATGGAACCTACTTCGTGAGCGATGCCGTGAGTGATCGCCGGGTTAATGGTGTACTTGGCGATATAGCGCTTGGCGCGTAGGTTATCGGCACCCAGGGCTTCGTCTTCCGGCAACAGGCCGCGCTGCACCTTCATTTTATGGGCGGTTTGCCAGGTGCGGCAGACCACCTCACCGACCCGCCCCATGGCTTGGGAATCCGAGGCAATCATCGAGATCACGCCCAAATCGTGGAGGATATCCTCAGCGGCGATGGTTTCCCGGCGAATGCGCGAGTCGGCAAAGGCCACGTCCTCAGGGATATTGGGATCCAGGTGGTGGCACACCATCAGCATATCGAGATGTTCGTCGATGGTGTTGACGGTGTAGGGCCGCGTTGGGTTGGTAGAAGAGGGCAGCACGTAGGCTTTCGAGCAGGCAGTGAGAATATCCGGGGCGTGGCCGCCGCCAGCGCCTTCGGTGTGGTAAGTATGGATACAGCGCTCTTTAAACGCGGCCAGGGTGTCTTCCACAAAGCCCGACTCATTCAGGGTGTCGGTGTGGATCGCCACCTGCACATCATAGGCATCAGCGACGTTAAGGCAGTTATTGATCGAGGCAGGCGTGGTGCCCCAATCTTCGTGCAATTTGAGGCCCATGGCGCCTGCTTGGAGCTGGAGCTCTAGGGACTCAGGCAGGCTGGCGTTGCCTTTGCCCAGAAAGCCGATATTCATGGGCATATCGTCCACCGCTTGCAGCATCTTACCGATGTGCCAAGCGCCGGGGGTACAGGTGGTTGCGTTGGTACCAGTCGCCGGACCGGTGCCACCGCCCAGCATGGTGGTGATACCGCTCATCAGCGCTTCTTCGACCTGCTGGGGGCAGATAAAGTGGATATGAGAGTCGATACCGCCTGCGGTCAGGATCTTGCCTTCGCCGGAGATGATTTCGGTGCCGGGGCCAATGACGATTTCAACATCAGGCTGTACGTCTGGATTGCCTGCCTTGCCAATCGCCGCGATGCGGCCATTTTGAATGCCCACGTCGGCTTTGACGATACCCCACCAATCCAGAATCAGCGCGTTGGTAATCACGGTATCCATTACCGTGTCGTCAGCACGCTGGCTTTGGCCCATGCCATCCCGGATGACTTTGCCGCCACCGAATTTCACTTCGTCACCGTAGTGGGTGGCGTCCTGTTCGACTTCAATCCAAAGCTCGGTATCGCCCAGACGCACGCGGTCGCCCACCGTGGGGCCATACATATCGGCGTAGGCTTGCCGACTGATCTTATTAACCGGTTTCATTGCTTACCTCCGTCGAGCGTACCCATGACATCGCCGCGAAAACCGTAAATTTCCCGATTGCCGACATAGGGAATCAACGTGACTTCGCGGGTCTGGCCAGGCTCAAAGCGAATCGCCGTGCCTGCGGCCACGTCCAGGCGAAAGCCTCGGGTTTTGTCGCGATCAAACACCAGCGCCGGGTTGGCTTCGGCAAAGTGGTAGTGGGAGCCGATCTGGATCGGGCGGTCGCCGGTATTGGCCACCTCGACGCTAATCCGCTCACGCCCCGCGCACAGCTCGATATCACCTTCTTTTAACTTGTACTCACCGGGAATCATTTGGTTGCTCCTTTGTTTTTTTGTGAGGTGTTAGGCGAGAGGTGTGAGGTGTAAAGAGAGAGGTATGAGGGGTGCGTAACCCACTACTACTCACCCCTAACTATTCACTCCTCACCCCTCACAATCCACCCCTCACTCCTCACAATTAACCCCTCACACAATTGGCGTATGGACAGTGACCAGCTTGGTACCGTCAGGGAAGGTGGCTTCGACCTGAACCTCGTCGACCATCTCGGCGACACCGTCCATCACATCCTCACGGCTAAGGATTTCGCGACCATAGCTCATTAAGTCCGCTACGCTGCGGCCATCCCGGGCGCCTTCCATAATCTCGAAGCTGATCAGCGCCACCGCTTCCGGGTAATTGAGTTTTAAACCACGCGCCTTGCGGCGCTCCGCCAATTGGGCGGCTGAGAACAGCAGCAGCTTGTCTTTGTCTCTTGGGGTTAATTCCATGGAATGTGTCTCCAGCAGTGCATCGCAGTGATGCTAATTAGGTTAGCCAAATTCGTGGTGTATGTGCTTCACGCTCGATCCAGCGGGGGCGAAGCAGTTGCCAAGCCTGTTCGCATAACGCCCAGGCTTCGTTACGCGAGTTGCCTAAATAGCGCAGCAGCAGAACACCGTGGCGGACGGTGACCGCCCAGCGCGGGTTATCCGGCAGCGCTTCACGCAAGGCTTCAATGGCAGCAGGCGCGTCGGCAATCCCCACTGCCCAGAGCGTGGCCTGCACCGTGGCACCGCCCTGCCCCCAGCGCCCGGCAAAGCGTGGGTGTAGTGGGTCTAGCGGTTGGCGCTCTAGCCACAGCGGTTTGCCATCCAGGGTTAAGCGGAAGTGCTGCTCAATACGCCCGGAAACATAGGGTAAGTCGCTGGCCGGGCGGCCCAGTGCCATCACTTCCCAGCCCAGGCAACGGGCGCTGCCGTGAAGGTCAATTTGGGTGCGCTGTTCACCCTTGGAACCATCAAAGGCGATGGTCTCCTGGGGCAGCCACTCCAGAGTCGCGCCATCTTCAACGCTCAACCGGGTATGCTGCGTCCATGCCACGCCCTGGCTGTCGGCTTTATAGAGTTTATTGGCAGCCGGAGTCGTCAGCAGCGCATGGGCACCGCTCTCTACATGGGCACTAATGGTAAGCGCATCGCCGCTGACTAACCCGCCCGGCGGGTGAAGCACATAAACATGACAAGCCTCACTACGCCCTTCGGGATAGAAAGGGCGCTGCACCCGCAGTGGTCCCTGATGACGCGCCTGCACCATGCGAGTAGCACTGCCCCGATGAGCGAAGGTGAGTGCTAACGAAGCCGCCCAATGGCGGCCTGCATCGAAGCGGTGGCCAGAGGCAATGTGTGGTTTGGCGAGTTCGCACAGGATCATGGGTTGCTACCGCTTCCTTTTCACTAAGCCTTTGACATAGGTAAGCAATTAATGCGCCAAAATGGTGAAAAGCCCTGCTGTGCGGTCAATGGTAGGGATGAACGGCGGTGGCTTGCAGTGCTACGCATCCAGGCGCACCAAAACAGAACGATATCAGACCCAACATGCACCAAATAAATGCACTCACTCTTCACACCATTACTGCACAACGACCCGGTCACGACCGCCGCGCTTCGCTTCATAAAGGGCTTGATCAGCCCGCTGCAAGGAGTGGTGATAGTCCGGGTGGCCATCGTGAAGCGTTACACCCACGCTAATCGTCACGTTCAGCAGCGTATCGGCGCCAGCGAGCATTAGCTCTTTAGCCACCGATTGGCGTAAACGCTCAGCAAATAACCGGCTGCCGTCATGGTCAGTATTGACCAGCACAATCAAAAACTCCTCGCCGCCCATGCGAAACACGTAATCACCCCCACGGGTGGAGCGATCAAGGATGCTCGCCACCTGCTGCAGCACGTTGTCGCCGGCGTCGTGCCCATGAGTATCGTTGATCGATTTGAAGTGGTCGATATCTACCATTAACAGCGCAAAGCAGTGCTCCGAGTGGCGGGCAATGTCTATTTCACGGCTAAGCACCACTGACAAAAACTTGCGGTTGAGCAACCGGGTCAAGCTGTCGCGCCCCGCATCCAAACCGGAGGCGCGCTCTAACACATTGTCGAGCAGCATCAACACCGTACGGGCGGCATCACGAATCTCGCCCAGCGCCTTAAGTCGCTGGCTAGCATCGTCATGTAGCAGCACTTCCAGCCACTCACAATCCACTTGCTGAATATGGCGTGAAATAGTGGCAATCTCCGGCACGCCCTCGAACGCATGGCACGCTTTATGGAAGTACCACAGACCAAAATCGGAATTGGATAACCGCGGCAGCGTGGCTATATCCTGCTGGGCGGCGATGGCAAACATCAGCGCATTCTCCCAATTCAACAGCGCCGAACGCTGGCGTTCACGCTCGTCGCCAATGCTCTGGGTGAGTGAAAACAGCTTGTACGCCTCTTCGGTGCGCGCATTACGGTCACTGGCCACCGAGTAGGCGTGGCTCATGATTTCCATGGCCATATCAATATGGTCGGAGACGTACACCGAGGCATCCCCCGGCGATAGCGGGCTTTTGAACGTGGCGTTGATCTGCTCATAAAACGCCTGCTTAAGCTGCCGCGCTCCGCTTAGCACCAGGTTGACCGGAATATCGATGCGGGCATGCACCTGCCCCACTTTTTCCTGCTGCTCAACCAGGGACTCAAAATCGGCGTGATCGACGGCAAACATGGCCTTCAGCCAGCGCTGCATTGAGGGGTGTAAACGCTGCTCCACTTGAGCGTTGGAGAGAAACAGCGAAGCATGCGGGTCTTCCAGCATCACCCGGTAAAAGTGGTCAGCAAAGTTTTGGCCGTGGTGCTCTACCAACGTCTCGACTGCTTGCCGCAACGGTTTGGGCGTGCGCTCCAGAAGCGCTTGCCACTCGGCGGCGAGCTGATGTTTATCTTTATAGCGCATACCCCACCTGCTTCTTATTGATCAACAGCCAATATTACACGCCAAGCATTTTCGTCAACCGAACACAGAGCAGGGTTTTAGCGAATAAACCCACAAGCGGCTCGCATGGCGGCGCGGCAGCGGTGCTTCGCCATACTATAGGGCCAATCGGTAAGCGAGTGACGCTCCAAAACATAACCAAGGCCTGTTGATGCCTTACCTGGCGTAGAGGTACGTGAGTAGCACACCTTGCGCTTACTCCCGCCATAACTCAGGCTCCCCTTTTCAGCCCACCTCAGCGCCTTTTATCCGCTTGACATTTCATGAATAGCGCCACAAACTTAGCCAAGGCTATACTTCTTTCCTCGGGACAATCAGTTTACACAAAGCAATTTCAGCCCATCTACCTCATGACGAGTCTGGAGCTAAATAATGGCAACAAAATATGCCGTGATTCTATTGGGAACGCTGCCTTTTAGTGCGTTGGCAACTGCCGATGAAACGCCCTTAAACGTGGTGGCAACGATTGGGATGATTGCAGATGTAGCGCAGGAAGTAGGCGGCGAATGCGTTAATGTGGAAGCCATGATGGGCCCCGGCGTAGACCCCCACCTGTATCAGGCAAGCGCTAGCGACGTGGCCTTGCTGCGGGGCGCCGAACACATTCTCTATTCAGGCTACTCATTGGAAGGACAGCTGGGGAGTGTGCTGGAGAATTTCTCGGCACGAACACCCACGCTTGCCGTGGCGCCCGCTTCCATTGATCCGGCGTCGTTGATCACCGCTCAGGATGTCTACGGAGTCGACCCTCACCTGTGGATGGATGTCTCTTTATGGGCCCAAACACTGCCCACCCTAAGCGATGCATTGAGCGAAGCACGCCCTGAGTGCGCCACGACGATTGAAACCAATACCGAGCGTTATCAGGCTCAGTTGCTAGCCTTGCATGAGTGGGTTAAAGAGAGCATTGCCAGCATCCCCGAAGAGCAGCGTATTCTTGTCACCGCCCACGACGCTTTCAGCTACTTTGGTCGTGCCTATGACATTGAGGTGGAAGGGATTCAGGGCATCAGTACCGAAACCGAAACTGGGATCGCCGATATTCGCAGCATGGCGGATAGCGTTGTTGCCCGTAACGTGCCCGCCATATTTGTCGAGAGCACCATCAACCCGCGCACCATTCAGGCAGTGATCGATGCCGCAAGGCAGCAAGGCCATGATGTGACCATCGGCGGCCAGCTTTATTCCGACGCCATGGGCGATGAAGGCACGGTAGATGGTACCTATATGGGCATGATCTACCGTAACACCCAGCACATTGTCGAGGCGCTAGGCGGTTCGCTGGCCCCGCTGCCAAAGGCACTGGATGACTGGGCCAGCGAGTGGCAACTCGCTCAATAAGCATTCGATAAGGCAGTGCATCCATGGCGATATTCAACCCTACAGACACCGCACTGAGCATTAAAAACCTGACGGTGAGCTACCATAACCAGCCCGTGCTATGGGATATCGATCTGGATATCCCCGCCGGTGTCATGGCGGGCATTGTCGGCCCTAACGGGGCGGGCAAGAGCACGTTGATCAAAAGCCTCCTGGGGCTGGTGCCGTCGCTGTCAGGCGAGGTGATGGTGCATGGGCGGCCTTACGCCACGCAGCGTAAACGGGTGGGCTACGTGCCCCAGCGCTCAAGCGTTGACTGGGATTTTCCCACCACTGCACTGGATGTGGTCACCATGGGGCTTTACGGGCGTTTAGGTTGGCTCAAAAGACCGGGGCGAAAAGAGCGCCACGAGGCGCAGGAAGCACTTGAGATGGTCGGTATGAGTGCCTTGGCTGAGCGCCAGATTAGCCAGCTCTCAGGTGGCCAGCAGCAGCGCGTATTTTTGGCCCGTGCGCTGGTGCAGCAAGCCGATGTGTATTTTCTTGATGAACCCATGGCGGGCGTCGATGCCACCACCGAGCGGGCCATTATCGATATCCTGCGCCGCCTGCGCGACGCGGGCAAAACGCTAATTGTGGTACACCACGATCTGCAAACGGTTCGCACCTACTTTGACTGGCTACTGCTACTCAACGTGCGAGTCATCGCCAGCGGCAAGGCCGAGGAGGTGTTCAAGATCGATCACCTGCGCCAGGCTTACGGCGGCCAAATCGCGCTACTTAACGACAATGAATCGTTAATGTTTTCCGCCTCAAAGGTGAAGTAACCCATGGTGTGGCTTGAGCTTTTATCTGACTACACCTTTCAGAATGTAGTCATTGGCGCCTCGCTGCTGGGGCTGATCAGCGGCCCGCTGGGCTGTTTTGCGGTGCTGCGTCGCCAAAGCCTGCTGGGAGACGCAATTTCCCACGCAGCCCTTCCCGGCATCTGTTTAAGCTTTATCATCACCGGCAGCCGGGATATTGGCGGGATTATTATTGGTTCACTGATCACCGGCTCCGCCGCCGCGCTGATTATGCTGATGCTAACGCGCTTAAGCCGCCTGAAAACTGACGCAGCCCTGGGCGCCTGCCTGAGTATCTTTTTTGCCGTGGGTATCGTTCTGCTCACCTATATACAGAGTACCAATAACGCCTCCCAGGGCGGTCTTGAGGCCTTTCTGTTCGGTCAGGCCGCCGCGACGCTGCGCTCCGATTTATGGGTGATGGGCAGCATTACGCTGGTTACGCTGCTGCTGCTTGCCGTCTTCTGGAAACAGGCCAAGCTGGTCACCTTTGATGCGGAGTACGCCCGCACGCTCGGCATGCCTATCACCGTGATTGAAGCATCGCTCACCGCTATGGTTGCGCTAGCAGTCGTCGTCGGCCTGCAGATGGTCGGTGTGATTTTGATGGCCGCCATGATCGTGGCACCCGCGGCCGCCGCCCGACAGTGGAGCCGCCACCTAGGCGGCATGCTCACCATCGCCGCAGGCGTCGGTATTGTCAGTGGTGTTTCAGGGGCAACCATCAGCACCCTATCGCGTGGCCTGGCAACCGGCCCGCTGATTGTCCTTACCGCAACCGCCATCGTGCTTATATCGTTGGCATTGGCGCCCGGCCGTGGCCTGCTGTGGGGTGTGATAAAGCACTATCGCCAGAAGTCAGCGCTGCAGAAACAGCAGCTACTTTATGCGCTATATAAACACTCGGCCGATCCCTCATGCGCCCCCTCAACACTCGGTTCACGCAGGATGCTCAACAAGCTTAAGCAGCAAGGCTACCTAACCCGCTCTCCACGCGGTGCCACCCCAAGCGACGGCGGCTGGGGGCTAACGGCACAGGGCCAGGCGGAGGCTAGAAGAGTGATCGCGGCTTTTGAGGAATTAGCATCATGATGGCAGAGCTACTGACCACAACTGCCCTGCCCATTATGCTAGTGGGCGCGATGGTAGGCATCGCCTCCTCGGCGGTGGGCACCTTTTTAGTGCTCCGCGGCAACAGCATGTTATCCGACGCAATCAGCCATTCGATTGTGTTTGGCATCGTCATCGTCTGGCTGCTGACCAAGCAACAGAGCGGGCCGGTACAACTGATCGGGGCCGCCCTCACTGGGCTGTTAACCGTCTTGCTCACCGAAGCCTTAGCGAGCACCAAACGGGTCAAGCAGGATACCGCTATCGGCCTGGTCTTCCCGGCTCTGTTCTCTATCGGCGTGCTGCTGTTGAATATTTATGCCAATGATGTGCATATCGACACGCATACCGTGCTGCTCGGGGAGATCGGTTTTGTCTGGCTGGATACACTCGACATCTTCGGCCTGCCCATCCCTCAGGCGCTGGTATCGATGAGTGTGATGACGGTGCTCAACTACGCGTTTATCGGACTCTTTTATAAGGAGCTGAAGCTGGCCACCTTCGATCCGGCGCTGGCCAAAACGTTCGGCTTTATGCCCTCGATTCTTTTCTATGTGCTGCTAATGCTAACTAGTTCCACTGCTGTGGCGGCCTTTGATGCGGTAGGCGCGGTGTTGTTTATCGCCTTTGCCATTGTTCCCGCCTCCGCCGCCTATTTGCTGACTGACCGGCTGTGGATGATGTTTATCATCGGTGCGCTAATTTCTATCGCCTCGAGTATTTCTGGCTACTACCTCGCAGTGTATCTCAACGTCTCCATTGGCGGCATGATGGCCGTCATGACTGGCGTATTCCTGATGCTCGCCTTTCTAGCAGGGCCACGCTACGGCGTGATTACCCAACTGGTCAAACGCCAACGGGCACGCCAGGCGCCGGTGGAGCCTCCGCCCAGCGTTTGAAGCCCAGCTTTTGGAAACACCGCTCATCCGCGCGCAAAAAAGCGACCGCCTTTCGACAACCGCTTGGCCGGGCAGGCGGTAACCGGGTGTGGATAACTTAAACCGTCAGATGCTGCTTGATCAGCTCATTGGAGAGCTCGCTGATCTCCCCTTTGGCCACCGGTCGGCCGCGATCCATAATCACAAAGCGGTCGGCGTATTTACGGGCAAAGGGCAGCTTCTGCTCCACCAGTAGTACCGTAAGGCCATCCTCGTTGATCAACTGACGAATCACCTGACCAATTTGGGCGACGATATTGGGCTGAATGCCCTCACCTGGCTCGTCCAAAATCAGCAGTTTGGGTTCGATGACCAGTGCGCGGCCAATCGCCAGCTGCTGCTGTTGCCCACCGGAAAGGTCGCCGCCACGGCGGTGTTTCATCTCTTTAAGCACTGGGAACAGCTCATAGACCCGCTCGGGAATCTTTTTTAGCCCGTCACTGCGGGCGGCAAGGCCGGTGCGCAGGTTCTCCTCTACGGTCAGCAGCGGAAATATCTGTCGCCCTTGAGGCACGTAGCCAATTCCCAACCGCGAGCGCGCCTCAACGGCTTTTTTAGTCAGCTCGATCTCGCCTGCCTCGGCGGTATAGCGCAGCTCGCCACTTTTGATGGCCACTTCGCCCATCACGGCTTTTAGCAGCGTGGTTTTGCCCACGCCATTGCGTCCCATCACGCAGGTGCACTGGCCAGCAGGCACCTCAAGGTCAAGATCCCAGAGGGTGTGGCTTTCGCCGTAAAACTGGTTGAGCTTTTCGATCGCTAGCATCAGGCGGCCTCCTCGTCATCGGCACCCAGGTAGACCTCGATTACTTTGGGGTCGCTGGAGACTTGATCCATGGTGCCTTCCGCCAGCACGCTGCCCTGATGCAAGACCGTCACCTGGCGGGCAATCGAACGCACAAAGCCCATATCATGCTCCACCACCACCACGGACTGTTTACCGGCCAGCCCGGTGAGCAACTCGGCAGTGCGCTCCATCTCCTGCTCGGTCATGCCCGCCACCGGTTCATCCACCAGCAGTAGACGCGGGCGCTGCATCAGCAGCATGCCGATCTCCAGCCACTGCTTCTGGCCGTGGGAAAGAATGCCCGCAGGTTGATGGCGCAGTGCTGTCAGGCCAATGGTTTCCAGTACGTCATCGATGCGGTCTTTGATCTCGCCGGTCATGCGGGCGGTCAGGGTAGGAAAAATCCGCTTGTCGGCGGCCATGGCCAGCTCCAGGTTTTCAAATACCGACAACGCTTCGAAAACCGTGGGCTTTTGAAACTTGCGGCCAATGCCCAGGCTGGCAATATCAGGCTCGTTCATGTGCAGCAGGTTATGGCGGCTGCCAAACCATACGCTGCCGCTGGTGGGGCGGGTTTTGCCGGTGATGATATCCATCATGGTGGTTTTACCCGCCCCGTTGGGGCCGATAATGCAGCGCAGCTCACCGTCGTTGATGGTTAGGTTGAGGTTATTGATGGCTTTAAAGCCATCGAAGCTCACGGTGACATCTTCCATGTAAAGGATCGGCCCGTGGCGAACGTCCACCGGCGAGGCTTGGGGCGCCATAAAATCGAACACCCGATCACGCTGGGACAGCGATTGCAGCAAACTCATGCGGAGGCCTCCTTGGATGTCTGTTGATGATCAGGGTTAGCCGAATCGTCGCGCTTGCGACGCTTGAGGTAGCGAAACAGCCCCGCTACCCCCTTGGGCAGAAACACTGTGACCAGTACAAACATCGCACCTAATGCAAACAGCCAGGCATCAGGCATGACGCCGGTAAAGATGGTTTTGGCATAGTTAACCAAAATGGCACCAATCACTGCGCCATAGAGTGTGGCGCGACCGCCCAGTGCGACCCACAGCACAATCTCGATGGAGAAAATCGGCGAGAACTCGCTGGGGTTGATAATCCCCACTTGCGGCACGTAGAGCGCCCCCGCCAGGCCTGCGAGCATCGCCGAGACCACAAACACAAACAGCTGAAAGCGCTCGACCCGATAACCGAGAAAGCGCGTACGCGCTTCGGCATCCCGAGTGGCCACGCTGACCCGCCCCAGCTTGCTGGTCACAATCGCACGGCACAGGATATACCCCAGCGCCAGCGCAACGCCGGTGACCAGGAACAACCCTAGGCGCGTGGCATCGCTGCGCAGGTCAAAACCGACGATTTCGCGGAAGTCAGTCAGGCCGTTATTACCGCCGAAGCCCATCTCGTTGCGGAAGAAAGCCAGCATCAAGGCAAAGGTCAGTGCCTGGGTGATAATCGACAGATATACCCCGGTGACCCGTGAGCGAAACGCCAAGAAGCCGAACACTAACGCCAGCAGCCCCGGCGCCAGCAGAACCATGGCAAAGGCGAACCAAGCCATATCGAAACCGTGCCAGAACCACGGCAGACTGTCCCAGTTCAGGAACACCATAAAGTCGGGCAGCACCGGGTGGCCGTAGGTACCGCGATCGCCAATCTGGCGCATCAGGTACATGCCCATGGCGTAACCGCCAATGGCGAAAAAGGCGCCGTGGCCGAGGCTCAAAATGCCCAGATAGCCCCACACCAGATCCACCGCCACGGCCAGCAACGCGTAGCTTAGGTACTTACCGAACAGGTTGACCGTATAGGCACCCACATGCAGTGGGTTATCCGGCGGCACTGCCACGTGCAGGATGGTGACCAGCGCCAGCGCGGCCAGTAGCACGCCGAGAAAAATCTGCGTAGAGCGCTCGCTGAATGGGCGTGTTAGCCAAAAATTCGTCGATGATTCGGTCGTTAAAGACATCGTTTAGCCCTCCGCAGCCCGGCCCTTCTGCGGGAAGAGTCCACGCGGGCGTTTCTGAATGAATAGGATAATAAAGACCAACACGATAATTTTGGCCAACACCGCGCCTGCCCAGGGTTCCAGCACCTGGTTAATGACCCCCAGCGATAGCCCGGCCACCAGCGTGCCCCACAGGTTACCCACGCCACCGAACACCACCACCATGAAGGAGTCGATGATGTAGTTCTGCCCCAGGTTGGGGCCGACGTTGGTGAGCTGGGAGAGCGCGACCCCGGCAAGCCCGGCCACACCCGAACCTAGCGCAAAAGTCATGATATCCACACGAGTAGCACGAATGCCCATGGAGCGTGCCATGGCGCGGTTTTGGGTCACGGCGCGCACCTCAAGCCCCAGCCGCGTGCGACGCATAATCAGCATCAGCCCGGCAAACACCACCAGCGCAAAGCCGAGCACGTACATGCGGTTGAGGGTTAATGAGAGCGCATCGTTAACCACCAGCGAACCGCTCATCCACTCGGGAGTGATGACGGTACGGTTAAGCGGTGAAATCACCGTGCGCACCAGCTGCTGCAGAATCAGGCTGATACCGAAGGTGGCTAGCAGCGTCTCCAGCGGACGGCCTTTGAGGAACTGGATAACACCGCGTTCGATCGCCACACCAGCCAAAGCGGCGACCATAAAGCCCGCGGGAATCGATAGAATCAACGCCAGCCCAGGCTGGCCGGGCAGCAACTGCTGCATCGCCCAGGTGGTGTAGGCGCCCAGCATCATCAGCTCGCCGTGGGCCATGTTGATCACACCCATGACCCCGAAGGTGATCGCCAGGCCAATGGCCGCTAGCACCAGCACTGAGCCGAGGCTCAAGCCGAAATAGAGCGTTTCCAGACCGCGATTGATTTTGAGCTGCTGCTCAATGCCCGCCAGGGAAGCGGCAGCGGCGTTGGCGACGACGGGATCATCGCTATTGGCTGCCCGGCTCAATGCCACGCGGGAACGGGGGTGTAGGCTGCCGTCCAGCGCTTCGACCCCAGCCATTTCGCCCGCTTCGGCGCGGTAGATCGCCACGGCCTGGGTCAGCCGGTAACGCACCTGCTCGTCCTCTTCCTGTTCGATCAAGTCGTCGAGAGTGGGCACCAGCTCACCATCTACTTCACCTAACAGGCGCTCGGCCGAGGTGCGGCGGCGTTCCACATTAGGCGAGTAGAGGTCAACCACCGCAATGGCGCTGCGCAGCTGATTACGTAGGTTGTTGTTGATGCCGATACGCTCCAGATCACGGCGGGACATCTCGCCCAGCGCTTCGCCGGTCAGTACATCGGCCACCGGCCAGTCGCGGCCACGGTTCTCGAGCACCAGCACAAAGCGGCCATCTTCGGTACGCTGCAAGCGGCCATCCAGCAAGGCCTGCAGCCAGTCTCGGGCGCGTTCGTCATCGCTTTGCAAAATGGCGGTGATTGCGTCGCCTTTGTCAGCGTAAGATTCAACGTCCAGCGCCTCTAACAACTCGAGCGCGGCGTCATCGTCGGCAGTATTCGTGGAGCTCGTTTGTGCTTGGGCGGTCACTGTGATGCTTAACAACAGTAGGCACAGCAGCCCTAAGGAAAGGAAACGCCTCATGGGGTTCTTCCTTTGGTTATCTAAAGAGGGGGAGTTAGCGTGCTCCCTCGCCACTTGGGCTTCAGCCTAGGGACGAGGGATCAGTATTACTCACTACAGGAGCTTTTACTCAGCGAGCGCCGCTTCGGCTTCTTCTGCTGCGGTGCTGCCACCGCACGAGCCGTTCACGACGTTGAAGTTGCCGCACTCCATCGGCTTGCGCCAATCGGCAATCAGGTCACGGGAGCCAGGCAGGTAGTCAGACCAGGCGTCGCCCGCCACGGTAGACGGTGTCTGCCAAACGATATCGAACTGGCCGTTGTCCTGAATCTCACCGATCAACACCGGCTTGGTGATGTGGTGGTTGGGCATCATCGCCGCATAACCGCCGGAGAGGTTAGGTACGGTCACACCGATAATGGCGTCTTTCACCGTATCGACGTCTGTCGTGCCCGCTTTGCGAACCGCTTCGGCCCACATATTGAAGCCGATGTAATGCGCTTCCATTGGGTCGTTGGTCACGGCCATATCGTCGCCGGTGTACTCAATCCAGGCATCGATAAAGTCGTAGTTGTCATCGTTATCGACGCTCATGAAGTAGTTCCAGGCAGCCAAGTGGCCTACCAGCGGGCCGGTATCAATACCGGTAAGCTCCTGCTCACCCACAGAGAAGGCGATGACGGGAATATCGGCAGCGTCGATACCCTGGTTGGAGAGCTCGGTATAGAACGGCACGTTGGCGTCGCCGTTAACCGTCGAGATTACGGCGGTCGGTTTACCCTCTTCACCGAAGCGGCGAATTTCTGCCACGATGTTCTGCCAATCGGAGTGACCGAACGGCGTGTAGTTGACCATGATGTCCTCATCCGCGATGCCGTGTTCATCCTTGAGGAAGGCCTCGAGGATACGATTGGTAGTGCGCGGGTAGACATAGTCGGTACCCACTAGTGCAAAGCGCTCGATACCGACTTCGTTGATAAGGTATTCAACCGCAGGAATCGCCTGCTGGTTAGGCGCCGCGCCGGTGTAGAAGACGTTTTCAGAGGATTCTTCGCCTTCATACTGCACCGGGTAGAACAGCAGCCCGTTGAGCTCCTCTACGACGGGCAGCACGGATTTACGCGAAACCGACGTCCAGTTGCCAAAAATCACGTCCACTTCTTCCTGATCCAGCAGCTCCCGGGCGCGTTCGGCAAACAGCGGCCAGTTAGACGCCGGGTCAACCACCACGGCCTCTAACTGACGGCCCAGCAAACCACCGGCTTCGTTCTGCTGTTCGATAAGCATTTCGACGGTGTCTTTGAGGACGGTCTCACTAATCGCCATGGTGCCGGAAAGCGAGTGCAGGATACCGACTTTGATCGGGTCATCGTCTTGGGCGATGGCTTGGGTGCTGGCCCCCATGATGGCAGCGGTGAGTAAAGCGGTCGCGAAACGGCCACTTGAAAGGAAGGGGCGAGGGTGTGTCGAGCGTTTGAGAGTGTTCATTGTTAATCTCCTTGCACCCCTTATGGCTGGGGTTTGTTATGACCGAGGCTTGATGATTGGCTTCGCACTTGGGGTTGTTGTGTTAGCTCCCCCAATACGTTCACTAGCCAATAACTCTTGCAAGGGATGCGCCAGATTGACACAAAGTTGTCTTATAGCTCTTTAATCAGCCACTTAATAATCATCAGAAAATCTCAAAATCCACCACATGCACCAAAATAAAGCGCATTAACGCTGCTGAAGCACCCTCTCAATGCACCAATAAAAGACAGTGCACCAACTAAGTACTTGAACTTTTTAAACACAAAGTACTAACGCATTAGTTACTCATTGGTTACAAAACCACTCTTTATTATTAGTTAAAAAAGTAGATAAGAAAGCGCAGATAAAAAAAGGAGCCTTGGCATCACCAAGGCTCCTTGCTATTCACCCTTTAAGTAGTGGCGTTAAACAGCCACGTCGGGTGGAATTTTCTTACGGCGTTTTTTCAGTAACGGCAGACCAAGCGACAGCAAGGCGACGACCAGTAGGCCAAGCGAGATAGGCTTGTCGATAAAGGTCATCCAGTCGCCACCGGAGATCTGCAGCGCGCGACGCAAGGACTCTTCCATAATGTTGCCCAGAATCAGCGCTAAAATCAGCGGCGCCGCGGGGAAACCAAACAGGCGCATACCCAGGCCCACCAGGCCAAAACCGAGCAGCAGCAACAGATCAAACACACTGAAGCTCATGCCGTAGACGCCGATCATGCAGAAGATCAAAATCAGCGACAGCAGTAGCGGCTTGGGCAGATCAAGAATCTTGGCGATCAGCGGTATCAACGGCAGGTTAAGCACCAGCAGGAAGATATTACCGATATACATACTGGCAACCACGCCCCAGAACACGTCCGGACGCTCTGTCAGCATCATTGGGCCGGGATTGACCCCCATGACCAGCAGGGCACCCAGCAGTACTGCGGTGGTACCCGAACCCGGTACACCCAGCGTCAACAGCGGCACAAAGGAGCCGGTACAGGCGGCGTTGTTGGCCGCTTCCGGCGCGGCCACGCCTTTGATATTGCCCTGCCCAAAGGTGTCGCCATCTTTGGCAATGCGTTTTTCCATGCTGTAACCCAGGAACGAACCAATGGTCGCGCCAGCCCCCGGCAGAACGCCGGTGAAGAAGCCCAACACCGAGCTGCGGCCAACGGGGCCAGCGATCTCTTTGACTTCGCTACGAGTCAGTTTCAGCGAGCCAATCGCATTACGCGGCGCCTCTTTGCCACCACCGCCGCGCAGCAGCATGTAGAACACCTCGGCAAGCGCAAAAATCCCCAGCGCCACCACCAGGAAGTCGATACCGTCGAGAAGCTGAACGGAGCCGAAGGTAAAACGCTCGGTACCGGTCTGCATATCGATACCCACAATCGAGATAATTACCCCCACCACGGCGGCAATCAGCCCCTTGATCAGCGATTTATCCGACAGCGAGACCACGGCGGTTAAGCCCAGCACCATCAGTGCAAAGTACTCGGAAGGGCCAAAGCTTACGGCCACTTTGGAAAGCAGCGGAGCCACCAGCATCAAGAAAATAACCGATACCGTACCGCCCACAAATGACGAGTAGGCGGCAATCGCCAGCGCTTTACCCGCCAGACCTTTTTTGGCCATCGGGTAGCCGTCAAAGGAGGTTGCTACGGTACCCGCAACGCCGGGGGCGTTGAGCAGAATCGAGGAAGTAGAGCCACCGAAGATGGCGCCGTAGTAAACCCCTGCCATCAGGATCAAACCCGACGAGGGTTCCATGGCAAAGGTGATAGGAATCATCAGGGCAAGTGCACTGATAGGGCCAAGGCCCGGCAGCATGCCGATAATGGTGCCAGCAAATACACCGGCAAATACGTAGGCAATATTGATTGGCTCAAGCGCGATGCCAAAGCCGTACATCAAATTATTGAAGGCATCCATGGGAATTACTCTCTTAAGAACTGCTAGCGGAAAGACCTGCTAACAAGGCTTTGTTTAGAAAGGCAGCAAGCCAGTGGGCAGGTAAACATCCATCACCTTCGTCATGGTCAGGTAGAGCGCTAGCACTACCCCCAGCGACGTAGCGAGGTTGACCCCATGGCGGCGATAGCCGTAGTAGGCCGTCAATCCAACGCAGAGCAGCGTAGAAGCAAGTACAAAACCCAGCGGCACCAGCAATAGCGCGTAGGCGGCAATCGCCAACGAAGTCACGATGACCCGCGCCCAGGGCGTCAGTAGCAGCGGCCCGTGCTGCGCCTCTTCGTCGACTTCATCGGCACCGGCTATCGGGGTGGGTTTCTCAAAAAATAGAAACACCGACAGGATCAGTAGCGAGAAGCCTAATACTTTAGGAAACAGGTCAGAATCGACCGGGCGCGGCAGAGGAAAGGTAGGGATCTGCCACGCCATCGCGATATAGCCAACAGCCAATACCGCAAACACCAGTGCTAACCACTGATTGGTATTTAAACGAGTCATAGGAATCTCTCCGAAGGAGCCAACACGTCTCCCGCGGTTAACGCATATTGTTAACCGCGGGAGACGCCCAGCCACGCTTGGGCGACTGGGCGATACAAGGAGTAGGATTACTGGCGCAGTAGGCCAAGCTCGCTCAGCACGTCGCTGAACTGCTCTTGCTGCTGATCCAGGAAGGCGCCAAACTCTTCGCTGTTTTGGTAGGCGTCGATCCAACCCAGTTGGTCGCTCGCTTCGCGCCATGCATCGGTTTCAAGCATTTCGGCGAACAGGTCTTCGTAGTAGGCCACTGCCTCTTCAGGCATATCAGGAGCGCCCATCACGCCGCGCCAGATATCGAAGGTGTAGTCGAAGCCCTGCTCCTGGTAGGTAGGCACTTCGCTCAAGCCACCGCCCAAACGCTCTTCAGAAGAGACGCCCAGCGCACGCAGTTGGCTTCCTTCACCAAGTTGGCCAACCGCTTCACCAGCGCCGCCGACCACGGCTTCAATATGGCCGCCCATTAGGTTAGTCATGGCGTCGCCGCCACCCGAAAACGGGATGTAGTTGACTGCCGAGGCTTCCATTCCGGCCGCAGAGGCAAGGCCTGCAATGGCAATATGATCCATGGAGCCAGGCGCACTACCACCGCCAACGCTCAAGCTGGGATCTTCTTTCAGCGCATTGAGCAGGTCTTCGAGGTTCTGATACTCGGAGTCTGCCGCGACCAGGATGATTGAGTAGTCGGTGTTGATCCGCGCGACCGGGGTAAAGTCGGTGTGGTCGTAGCGCGAAGCACCTGCCAGCGGCACCAGAATCATCGGCGGGCTGGTGGCAAACAGCTTGTGCGGGTTGCCGCTATCGCGGGCCACTTGGGCCCAGGCTACGGCACCGCCGCCGCCAGGTACGTTGATAGCAGCGAAGCTTTCATCGGCCAGCTCTTCTTGCTGAATCACCCGCGACATGGTGCGAACGAGAGTATCCCAACCGCCGCCTGGGTTAGCCGGTGCGACGAATTCGATGGAGCGTTCAGGTGTCCACTCTTGCGCCTGTGCGGCGGTGCTCATGCCTGCAAAGGCAGCAATGGGAAGAGCAAATACAGATAAACGCTTGAGGGTAAGCGACGTCATGATGGCGTTCTCCACGTATCAGTTTTGTTGTGTGATGAGTTTGCTGTGTAGAGCTTCTTATTGTGAGACTGCACGCCGCGAACGTTAGAAGACCACTACCCTGACCGACAAGCTTGTGCGCATAAAAGACAAAAAGTTCTTTATGGCTATTTTGTTCATTTTGTTCACGCGCGCCTAATTACCACATTCCTTTATAGAGTGTTGAGCCACTCGTGTGCTGCCTCCAACAGCCGATAGCGGCGCTCAGGCCGCCCTACATCACCATAGCCCAGCTCCGCACTCACCGCCTGTTCAGCAACTAAAAACTCTAAATAACGGCGGGCGGTTGAGCGACTGGCACCCATGATGCGTGCCATCTGCATGGCGGTGAGCGAGTCGGGTGCGTCGGCCAGGGCATCAATCACCCGGCGCAGCGTCAGCCGATCAATACCTTTAGGCAGGGCTTGGCTTTTAGCACGCAACGGCTCGCCGGGCTTCAGGCGCGCCAGCACGGAGTCCAGTTCATCCTGATTCATCTCGGCACGGTTGGCCAAGGCTTCACGCTCGCGACGGAAGCGAGTCAGCATTTGCGCCATTCGCGCGGCTTCAATGGGCTTGATCAGGTAGTCGAATACCCCACCACGCAGCGCCTCGCTGATGGTTTCTACTTCCCGGGCAGCGGTAACCATGACGATATCCACATGCACGTAGTCGCGGCGAATCGCCCATAGCAGCTCCAGGCCTTCAACATCGGGTAGGTAGGCGTCGAGCAAGATCAACTGGATGTTGGTGGCCTGTTCCGCCATGATCGCCTTGGCTTCGCTACCGTTGCGCGCCATGCCCACCACATAAAAGCCGTCGCTCTGTTCAATAAAGGCCCGGTGGATATCGGCAATGCGAAAATCGTCTTCAATGACCAAAATGCCGTACTGCCCATCAGACATTGCGTTCCCCCCTAGCCGTCGTGGTCACTGTTTTTGAAATTGTTGATGAAATTGTTTTTAAAATTGTTGTTGAGACTGCTGTTGGTCTTGCTGCGCACACAGCGAGCGGTCGAGCACCGCGATAAAGCATGCGCCCCCCAGCTCGCTCTCCTCCAGGGTCACGGCGCCGCCGTGCTGGCGGCAGAGCCTGGCCACCAGCGCCAGGCCAATGCCCTGGTGTTTGCCCGTTTTGGTCGAAAAGCCTTCCTGGAAAATCGATTCGGCGAGCTGGGCAGGTACTCCGGGCCCGTTGTCCTCCACTTCGATCAACAGCTGCTCCCCCAAATCGGTGAAAAACAGGCGTACTTTGGGCGCTTTACTCGGCCCATTCAGCGCTGCATGGCAGGCGTTGTCCAGCAAGTTACCCACCACGCTCATCATCACTTCTTGGCCGGTGGGCGTTAGCGGGCAGGAGAGCGAGCTTTGCTCATCGACTTCCAACGCTACGCCCAGCTCCCGCGCCCGGGTAAGTTTACCCAGTAGCGTACCGCTAAGCACGGCGTCGGCCACGTTGCGCATTAAAAAGCTCATCTGCGCCTGGGCGCGTTCGGTTTCTTGATGGATCAGCGCGAGAGCTTCCTCGATGCGTTCTAACTGCAGTAATCCTGAGATGGTATAGAGCTTATTGGAAAACTCGTGGGCCTGGGCACGCAGCATATCCACATCACGGCTGGCCTGGGTAAGCGCGTGGGAAAGATCGACAATTTCGCGACGGCTGCGGAAAGTGGCCACCGCCCCCTCAATCTCGCCTTCGTGCAGAATCGGCACGCGGTTGACCACCACCGGGTGATCGCCCAGCCACATCTCCTGGTCGAACTCCTGCTCTCCGCGTCGGAGCACCTCCAATAGCCGCGAATTAGGCACGACCTCGCGGATGGGCTGCCCCAGCAGCACATGCTCATCGTCCAGGTTGAGAAAGCGCCGCGCCTGCTGGTTGACCAAGGTAATATGACCTTCACGATTAACCGCCAGAATACCCTCGTGGATCGACTGCAAAATGGCCTCTTTCTCCATAGCCAAGCGGGCAATCTCGTAGGGTTCCAGGCCTAAAATGACCTTTTTAAGATGCTGCGATAGCCAGTAAGCACCGGCAAAGCCGAGACAAATCATCAGCGCCACCAGCGCCCAGCCAAAGCTGTTGTAGCGGGCTACGTCCATGGCCACGCGATCCATCATAAAGCCGACGGACACCAGGCCAATGATATTGCCCTCTTCATCCCAAATGGGCGCTTTGCCACGAATGGCAGTGCCCAATGACCCGGTTGCCTCGGATACATAGTATTGGCCATGAATCAGCGCCTGATCATTATCGCCCCCCACCATTGGTTTCCCAATCCGCTCCGGCACGGGGTGGGAATAGCGAATACTTTGGGCGTTGCCTACAACGACATAGCGCGCGCCCGTTTCATGGCGAACGCGCTCTGCGAGGGGCTGAATAATGAAAGAGGGGTCGGGAATTGAAAAGGCGTTGATAATTTGCGGCATCGACGCCACCGTTTTGGCCACCGCCAGCGCTCGCTCGCCCATCTGCTGGCTAATAATTTCTGCCTTGCGGTGATTGAGGTAGGTGCCCTGCGCCAGTAGCATGCCTGCCAACAGTAGTCCGACTAACAGCATTACCTGAAGGCGAAAACTGCGTTTATACCAGCTGCGCCTTGCGCGAGTGCGGCGCCAGCGCTGCAGGTCGGCTAACGTTCGGGGGCGGGAAGCGCTCATAGGTAGACTCGAAATGCGTGACCGCGCCATTATGGCACGCGCCAGCCAACGGCGTTAATCGCCGTCACCCCAGAGTCATCGTTCGCTGATATAATGGCCCAATGCCGAAATCAAGGAGGGATGTAGTGGCGATCGTTAGATGGATACTCTTGCTGGCCTGCTGGCCGCTATGGCTAACCGTGGCATATGCCAACCCGTTCTACGCTCCACCGCCTCCCCAGGAAGATGCGCCCGTGTTCAGTGGCGATGCTGAACTGGGCTTTACCCGCCTCTCGGGCAATACCGATAGCCAGACGCTGATCGGTAAAACGCTGCTGACGTGGCTTACCGGTAACTTCACCTACTCGCTGCGTGGTGAAGTGCGTAACGTCACCAAGGATGACAAAACCAGCGCCGAGCAGTACTTAGTCGCAGGACGCGAACGCTATGAACTGGATGGCCCCCACTATCTGTTTGGGTTTGCCCGCTGGGAGAAGGATCGCTTTGCCGGTTACGACCAGCAGCTTTCTGCCATCGGTGGCTATGGGCGTCAGATTTTAGAGAACGATACCCATGTTTTTTCGCTGGAGGCAGGGCCAGGCTATCGTCATGACCGACTACGCGAACATGGCGATTATCGGTTAGCAGTGGCTTATACAGCGTTGGATTATCAATGGTTTTTTTCTGACTACGCCGATATTCAGCAGGAAATGTCGTTTGAGTACACCGACCAAAATACCACGTCGCGGTCGCTTACAGCGCTCACGGCAAGGCTCAATTCAAAGCTGTCGCTGCGCTTATCTCATGAAATCAAGCACAACTCCCAACCGCCTGACGACACCAGCGAGCGCACCGACAATACCACCAGCGCTTCACTGCTTTACCGCTGGTGAGTTGCGCACTGGCCCTAGCGATTCTGACCACGGTGCGCCCAGCCGGTCATGCGTTTTTCCAGTTGGGCAAATAGCTCGTACATCACCATGGCCATGGCGCTGATCACCAGCAGTCCGGCAAAGACCAGCCCCATGCGCATTTGCGAACCGGCGCTCATCATCAGATAGCCAATGCCCTGATTGGAGGCGACCGTTTCTGACACTACTGTGCCTACAAACGCCAGAGTAATAGCGACTTTTAGCGAGGCAAAGAAATACGGCAGCGAGCGTGGCAGGCCCACTTTCAGCAACACATCAATACGCCGCGCGCCCAGCACTCGCAGTACGTCTTCCATCTCAGGCTCCAGCGTGGCTAAACCGGTAGCTACGTTCACCACAATAGGGAAGAAGCAGATTAAAAAGGCGGTGAGTATCGCCGGCACCGAGCCAATCCCAAACCAGACAACCAGGATGGGCACGAAAGCCACTTTGGGAATGGCATTAAAGCCGACTAACAGTGGGTAGCAAGCGTTATATAGAAAGCGTGACGAGCCGATAATAAAGCCCAACACCAGCCCCACGGCCACACCCAATCCAAAGCCAATCAGCGTTGTCCAGAAGGTTTGCCAGGAGTGCATGGCGATAGGCCCGGAATAAGTTACCAGCGCCTGGGCCGTCTCCAAGGCACTGGGGAAGATAAAGCTGGGCACATCAAACACCCGCACCGTTACTTCCCAGATAACAACCAACGCGACCACCGCTATCCACGGCGCCAGTCGTTCAATTAACTGATTATTTTTCGTCATAAGTGCGCCTTTCATCAGGTGCTGGGGGCTTTTATTAAGTGCTGCGCACTTCGCCAATTTGAGCACGCAGCTCCTGAACCAGATCAATAAAGGGTTTTCGGTAAGTGGTTTCCAGTGCACGGGGTCGCGGCAACTCTATTTCACGGCGCTCAATCACCCGTCCGGGGCGGCGGCTCATGATGTAGACGGTATCGGCCAGAAACGCCGCCTCGCGCAGATCGTGGGTCACCAGCACTACCGTAAAGCGCTGCGCTTCCCACAGGTCGCGCAGCACGCACCACAGCTCCTCGCGGGTAAACGCATCCAGTGCACCGAAGGGTTCATCCAGCATTAGCAGGCGCGGCTGGTGAATCAACGCCCGGCAGATCGATGCCCGCTGCTGCATACCACCGGAAAGCTGCCACGGATACTGCTCTTCGTAGCCTTCAAGCCCAACGGTCTTGAGCAGCTTGCGAGCCCAGCCGACAAACTCTTCGCGCCGTTTACGAAACTGATGGCGGTAGGGTTTAACGATCTCCAACGGCAGTAGGACGTTATCCAGTGTGGTGCGCCAGGGCAGCAGGTTGGCGTTCTGAAATGCCATGCCGGAGATCTTCAGCGGCCCGGTGACCGGTTCTCCATCCACTCGTACGGCACCGGTGGTAGGCGCATGCAGACCGGTGCAGAGCTTCATAAAGGTCGATTTACCGCAGCCGGAGGGGCCCACGAAAGCGACGAACTCGCCTTCGTGAATACTCAGGTTGATGTCTTCAATGGCATTACCCGCCGCATCGTAGGCCAGGCTAACATCATCAAAGGTGACGAACGCTGCCGACATGCTTATTCGCCCTCGGCCGGAAACAGCATGCGTTCTTCCTGGGCAGGTAAGTAGTTTGAACTAAACACCTGATCGGGCGAAGGAATTGACGTGAGGTCGTAAGCATCGGCAACCAGTTGAATCGCCTGAGCCAGGCGCTCGTCATCCACTCCGCCCACGCCATTTTCGCGCACTTCAGGAGTGTCGACGACGCCATCCAGAGCGAGTTTTAAGCGCCTAGTCTCCATTTCCACATCGATCAGGCCATCGCGGTTTTTAACATACTCAATGGCAGCCTCGGGATCGGCAATAGTGTCGCCCAGGGCGCGGTTGAAGGCGCGCAGAAAGCCCTGCACGGCTTCCGGATTTTCTTCGGCGAAGGATTCACTAGCGATAATGGCGTTGCCGTACAGGGGCACGCCGTAGTCTGGGAACGGCATAATAGTCAGCTCGTCTTCGCTCATTCCCCGCTCTTCAAGATTGAGCAGGCTGGTGAAGTAGAAGCCAGTGATTGCATCCACATCGCCCCGGGTTATCAGCGTTTCGCGCAGCGTAGGGTCGACGTTTTGCCACTCCACCGCGTCGGCGTCCAGATTATTAGCCGCGGCAAACACGCCCCAGGCGCGGTAGCCGGTATCGAAGGTGGGGGCGGCGATGGTTTTACCGGCTAAATCAGCCGGGCTCTCGATGCCGCGGTCTTTGCGGGCAAACACCGCCGCGGGGGTGCCGTCGTAGACGATATAGACGCCTTGGATACCGGGGCCATCGGGGTTTTCGGCGAGAAACTCGACCAGCGCATTAAGATCGCCAAAGCCCATTTCATAGGCCCCGGACGCCACGCGATTAATCGCACCCGCCGAGCCGCTGCCGGAATCAATCTGAACGTCCAACCCTTCGTCGGCGAAGTAGCCTTTCTCTTCAGCCATCAAAAACGGCGCGGAGGGGCCTTCAAAGCGCCAATCCAGCTGAAAACGTATTTGGGTATCGTCGGCGTAACTGATAGCCGGTATTAACATCAGCGCTGCCGCGCAGCCGGTGAGCAGGCGCGCCGTAGAAAAACCTGGTGTTGCAGTGGGAAAACCTAGTGTTGAAGTAGAAAAACGGCGTTTAGAAGTGGAGGTCATCATCGTGAGCATACCTTGTATACAAAATATGCTTTAGCATTGCAGCAATACTGCCATTATTGATTTTTTATTTAATTTTCATGCTATTAGGTAGACAGTTAAGTGCCGCCGCCCTCCGCTATATGGCCAAAATGGTGCATTTGCACCTGAGCAACGCACCAAGTTAAAACATATTAGACGTTGGTCTAAATTGGCGATATACTAAGCTCAGTTTCCTGTCTTGCGCCATTCCTTGAATGGCGCTTTTTTTTACCTGTAATTTCGCCTGCTTCAATCACCAACTTCTGAACGCTCATGTGGCGTTACACCGCTTAACGGCACGCTTTAATAGGCTGCTATTTCAGTTTCTCGCTCTCCCCATAAGGTATTTAACATGACCCACCCCAGCCCCAATTCTGAGGGTTCTCAGCGGTTTTCGCTCGGCGACCCTATTGTATTGATATTAAGTATCGGCTTTATCGTTGCCTTTCTCGCACTGTCGCTTTACGACGTAACTCTGGTAGCTGACAGCATCAGCGCTGGCTTCGCCTGGACCGCGCTAGTGCTGGGCAGTTACTTTCAACTGCTGCTCCTGCTGACGTTCTTTATCGCCATCGGTTTGGCCATAACCCCAGCCTCTAAAGCTAAAATCGGCAATTTAGATGCACCAGAAATGAGCACGTTTAAGTGGCTCTCGATCATTCTGTGTACGCTGCTGGCAGGCGGTGGCGTATTCTTTGCCGCCGGTGAGCCGGTATACCACTTTGTGGTAACGCCTCCCGCGTTTGATAGCGAAGCAGGCACCGCTGACGCCGTTTCCGGCGCCTTGGGGCAGTCCTTCATGCACTGGGGCTTTATGGCTTGGGCGGTACTGGGGTCGCTAACCGCCGTGGTGCTTGCCCATGCGCACTACGTGAAAGGCCAGCCGCTTCAGCCCCGCACCCTGCTCTACCCCGTACTGGGTGAGCGACTAATGCGCGGCCCGCTGGGCAGCATCGTCGATGCCTGCTGCGTAATTGCTTTGGTTGCGGGCACTGTGGGTCCAATTGGTTTTTTGGCCACCCAGGTCAGCTTCGGCCTGCACGAGCTGTTTGGCTTACCGGAAGGTTATCCCGGCCAGTTGATCATTCTAGCCGTACTCGGCAGCATCTACGTGCTCTCTTCCATGAGCGGCGTACACAAAGGCATTCAACTACTTAGCCGCTTTAACGTGCTACTGGCGCTAGCCATTGGCGCGGTCATTATTGTTTTTGGCCCCACACTGTTTTTGGTCAATAGCTACGTTTCAGGCATGGGCGCGTATGTCAGCGAATTCTTTACCATGGCGACCATGACCGCAGAGACCGCTCCGGCGTGGTGGATGCAGTGGTGGACAGTATTCTTCTTTGCCTGGTTTATTGGCTATGCGCCGCTGATGGCGATTTTTGTGGCGCGTATTTCCCGCGGTCGCAGCATCCGCGAAATGATCATCGCGGTAGCAATCCTGGCACCGATTGCCACCACCGTGTGGTTTACCCTGCTGGGCGGCTCAGGCATTTATTATCAACTCACCGGGGTGATTGATTTAACCGAGGCGCTGAACAACTTCCAGTTTGATGTAGCCACCTTAACCATTGCCCAAGCACTGCCCGGCGGTACCTGGATGGCACTAGCGATCCTGCTTCTGACCACCATTTTCGTTGCGACCACCGGCGACTCAATGAGCTACGCCATTGCGGTAGTGGGGGCGGGGCACGATAACCCCAGCCCGGTCATGCGGGCGTTTTGGGGGATCGCCATGGCGTTGATGGCAGCGGTACTGCTGTATATGGGCGCAGGCCAGATTGGCGCGCTGCAGCAGTTCATTGTTATCACCGCGATTCCGGTCTCGTTGATACTGCTGCCGTCACTCTGGAATGGCCCACAGGCAGCCTACGCCATGGCCCGTGAACAGGGCATTATTGATTAAGAGAGCTGCGCTACAGTGCTTACCTTATAGCCCTTCCAGCAGGCGCAGAATCATCTGCGGCTGCTGGTTGGCCTGAACCAACATAGCAATGCCTGCCTGCTGCAGGATCTGGGCGCGCACAAGGTTGGAGACTTCCTTAGCATAATCGGCATCCTGAATACGCGACTGGGCAGCGGAGGTGTTAACAATACTGTTATTGAGGCCATCAATTACGCTTTCAAAACGGTTTTGCACCGCCCCCAAATAGCTACGTTGGCGATCTAACCGCTTGATCGCCTCATCCACTCTATCTATCGGTTTATCCGTCCCACTGAAATCCTCAGTCACGTCCAAACCATCAAGACCCAACCCCTGTAAATTCATGGCTTCAAAACGAACGGCAATGGTATCGCCAACGTTAGCACCCACTTGAATGTTCAGTGATTTAGTGTCGTTCAAAAGCCCAATGCCATTGAAGTTACTTTTCCCGGCGATGCGCTCAATCTCTTCTAAACGTTGATCAATTTCGTCTTGGATAGAATCCAGGTCGTCGGAAGAGTTGGTGCCGTTAGCTGCTTGTACACTCAGCTCACGGATGCGCTGCAGGTTGTCGTTAATCTGATTAAGCGAGCCTTCCGCCGTCTGCACCATTGATATGCCATCATTGGTGTTGCGGATCGCCTGGGTCATGCCTTTGATTTGCGCCGTCATACGATTGGCAATCGCCTGGCCGGCAGGGTCATCCTTGGCACTATTGATGCGCAGCCCAGAAGAGAGGCGCTGCATGGCGGTCTGCATGGCCTGCTGACTGCCGCGCAGATTGTTCTGCACGGTTAGCGACATCACATTGGTATTTAGGCTGAGCAACGCACGCCTCCAGGGAAGTTAGCGCGCCCGATTGATGGCGGCTACAACGTTACTATCGGCCTAAACGCAAAAATCATGAACACTTTTGAGGCTCAAGGCTGCGACCACTACTCGCCAGCACTTCATCAACAGGTTTTTTTACATAGTCGTGCAGGTAGTAACCGTCATCGACCACCTCTCCATCCCAAGCCACAATGTCTAGATCCATAGTACGTGGCCCCGATTTAATCGCTCCCCGAACACGGCCCAGACGATCTTCCACCCCTTTGAGGTAAGCACGAAACGCTTCACGCTCAAGCGGTGTGCTCACCAACAGCGCGGCGTTTAGGAAATCGGGTTGCTGCTGGTACCCCACCGGCTGGGTGCGAATCGTTTTGGAACGAGCCAACAGATTGCACTCACGGTTAATGATATCGACCGCCTGAGCCACATAGTGGTCTGGGTCGATGTTAGAACCTAAAGAGATCAAGCACTCATGGAGCGCTTCAGATTGTTTGGTAAACAACGTCGTTGGTGGCATAGCGACATCCTGTTAAAAGTGACGTCTTCTTGAATGGCCCTGTAAGCAGGACTCATCTATCAATACCTCTAAGCACGTGCCACGTGCAAGCTGTGTATAAGTTATTGACAAACGCTACACTCACGCAGAAAGTCTTCCTATACCAATAAAACAGTAGGGAACGCTTTATGCATCATCAGGCTGCTCTGGTAACCGGCGGTGCTACCCGCTTGGGCCGATTCTTCTCCGAAGCGTTGGCTGATGCCGGTTTTGATATTGCTCTACACGTTAATCGCTCCCGCAAAGAGGCCGAAGAGGTCGCCAGCGGTATCCGCGCTAAAGGGCGGGAGTGCGAAATATTTTCCTGCGATTTTTTAAACGAAGACTTAAACGACTTACTCCAGTCGGCCAAGCAGCGCTTCCCAGGGCTTAATTTGCTGCTGAACAGCGCCTCTGCCTATGAACCCGCGCCGATCTCGGCGACCGAGCTGGCGATGCTGGAGACACAGTTCAGGGTCAATATGTTTACCCCGCTACTGCTCACCCGTTACTTTGCCGAAACCGTTCAAGAGGGCCAGGTGATCAATATCATCGATAATAAGGTGGCCTATCACCAGTATCCCTATGCAGCCTATTTGCTATCGAAAAAGAGCCTAGCGGAGATGACTCGTATGGCGGCACTGGAGTTCGCACCGCGCATTCGCATTAACGGCATCGCCCCTGGCGTGGTACTGCCCGCTTCCCAGCGCACTAGCGCCTATATTGAGTGGCGTATTGAAGGCATTCCGCTCAAGCGCCAGGGGCACCCCGACCACCTTGTACAAGCTCTGCACTACTTGTTGGAAAACCCCTTTGTAGCGGGGCAGATTCTGTTTGTCGATGGCGGGGAGTCAATCAATCTGGAGGGTCGGCACTCAGAAAACTATGCCAATTAAATAAAAATTCAGCCCTTAAAACGCAACGAGGCCGCCTGAAGGCGGCCTCGTTGCAGCGATTGATAACAATCGCTTCACGATAACAACAGTTTAAGTTTCATCGACGTCGTCATGGTCAGGCTTTTCGTGTTCAAAAGTATCAGAGCTAGTTTTACTACCGCGTGGATCAAACCTGTCATCCGATGTAATATCACCCGACTTAGGCTGCCCAGCCGGGCTACCATCGATCGTAAAGGCTTGCTGCATAACACGCAGGTTTGCGGGAGGCGCAGAACCAGTTTTATCTTGCCCGAAGTAGAGCGTGGTATGCGGGAAAGGTATCTCGATACCCGCTTCATCGAAGCGTAGCTTGACGAGGCGATTGTAGGCGCGGCCCACGGCCCACTGGTCGCCCGGCGTAGTCTTGATCACCACACGGATGTTCACGGAGCTGTCTGCCAGCGCAATGACACCTGCCACGGTCAGATCCGCCAACAATTTATGGCTATGCTCTTCGCTGGCTTTCAGGTCTTCAAAAGCCAATTGAAGCTGTGCAATGGCATCATCAATACTCTCACGATAGGCAATACCGTACTCACCCACATGGTTACCAAACTCGCGCATATAGTTAGACACGGTATCCACGCTGGAGAACGGTACGATGTGATAAGTACCGGACAAATCACGAATACCGACAGAGCGGATACTGAGCCGTTCGGCGGTGCCTGTCACGCCACCCACCGTGACCACATCGCCGGTATTCATAGCGTTCTCGACCTGGATAAATACCCCGGTGATAACGTCCTGCACCAGCTTCTGAGCACCAAAACCAATCGCCAAACCAAGTACACCGGCACCGGCAATCAATGGGCCGATATTGATGCCAATTTCCGACAGTACGATCATGCCGGTAATCGTGACCATAGCGATTGCCAGGGCATTACGAAACAGGCTGAGCAGGGTTTTTGCCCGCGCAGAGGGTTCACCGTAGCCGGTTTCCGGATTGAGCTTATGCTCGATCAGGCTTGCCAGGCCCAGCCACACGGCGAGCGCCACAATCAAAATCACCGCAACACTGGTCAGGTTGCCAACCAGCACGGCGCCACCTTCAGAGGCATACCAGGCAGCTAGGTCAAAGGCGCCCCAAGCGTTCAGCACCATCATGATGACCACAATCAGAATGATCGTACGCAGCACGCGAAGCGCATTGGGCACGTAGCTGTTTAAGCGCTTTTCAAGCAGCGGTAATTTGCGCCGCAGATCGTCCGACAGGGTAATCCGACGGCCAATGGTCTGGGTAAGAAAAGACGACACCAACAACCCAACGACAATCGCGGCCAATGACTTCAAGGTGGCAAACATCACAAACGGCAGCGCATCGCCGGGGCGCGTTAACGTCAGCACAAATACGATCAAGAAATAGAGCAGCGCGAACAGGTGCCAAGTACGGGCAAATAGCTGCAGCGAGACGCGGCTGGCAGTCAGCGTTGATTTTGCCGCCATCTCGTTCAGATTACCACGCAGACGGGCGCGGTTTCTTAGCACCACGACCACCGCATAGATAAACGCCAACAGCATAATCAGCGTACCGACCGCTTGACCCAGTGAGGCCGCTACATAGAAGTTAACCAGCGGGACTACCACCATCAGGCCGTAACCGACCATGCCGATCAACCGCGCTAACCAGCGGTTCCAGTAGGAGGCTTCCTGGGCAGAGATAGGCAGTAGCCGCAGCCCTTCGTAGCGCGAAGAGAACAGCATTCGCACACCGGCTTTGAGCAGTTCAATAATCAAGAACGCATTTAAAAACAGCGAGGCACGGGTCGAGAGCTCCCCTGCTTCACCAATCGCAAAGGTGGCCAGCAGATTACCACCCACATAGGCCAAGCCGACAAGCAGCACATCGATGACTGCCGCAATCGCCACGCAGAAAACCAAACGTAAAACGGGGGTTAAATTTTTACCATTCAGCGACCAGCCGCTGATTTTGGTAAACAGCGGCTTAGCCAACCGCCGAACAATCATAAACAGTGCAAAGGTGGCGACAATCACCATACCCAGATTAATCGCCGCACTGGTGAAGGCGGCCATATCAAAGACACTGTCGGCCTCTTGGCCAGAAAACAGACCGCCGACAATGCCTACCACTTGCTCGAATTGACCACCCACATCGCTTACCACACGACTGGTGAGCTCAGCGAGTTGGCGTGGCAGCGAGACATCCTCCGGCGCTATCTCACTGCCTTGAGCGGCCGCTTCCGGGGAGAGTTCGGTAGCAACGCCATTGGGCAGCACTGAGGCTTGATTGCGCAACATCTCAATCAGCTCTTGCCGCGACTGCTCATCCTCTAGCAGGTTCGCCAGCGCCTCATAGGACGTAGGCGCTGCTTCTTCAGAGGATGCAGCACCATCGGCGCTGGTCGACTCACTTGGCGCGCTCTGCGCCATTGCTGGCGTGGCTATTAAGGCAATCATTGCCAATAGCCAGACACCTAGCCAGGGTAATAAACGAAGTGGCTTCACACCTAAACCTCCTTTTGGGTGAGTGTTCTGTTCAATCTAACGGCTGCTTAGTTTTACGCAAGCCAATAATAGGCAGCCCAAGTTGCTTACACTCTACACTGCCAGCGCCGCTTGTGAAAAAGTTGTACAGGTTAACATGACTTGATTAATAAGGCGTTTCACTGGCAAAGCGATAATAGCCACTGCTGTGCCAGCAGTAACACCACCGCGTAACGCGTACCTTTAGCGACCACAATCCACGCTAGCGCCCGCCACCAGGGCAGCCGGAAAACGCCGGCCAGTACAGTGAGAGGGTCACCAATAATCGGTGCCCAGGAAACCAGCAGGCTTAGCTCGCCAAAGCGATGATACCAGCGCTCCGCTCGGGCTAAGCTGCGTGGCGAGGCCGGAAACCAGCGGCGATCTTGAAACTGACGCGCATAGCGGCCCATCGCCACGTTGATCATGCTGCCGAGAGTGTTGCCCGCCGTGGCCACCGCCCACAGCCCCAGAGGCGGTTCGCCGAGACACCACAGCCGCGCTAGCCACACTTCCGACCCACCGGGAAGCAGCGTGGCGCTGACCAGGGCGACAAAAAACAGGCTTAGCATAGACTCAGTGAGCCACGTTAACGTGGCACCTGCCCACCCAACTGCTGGGTTATCTCATCGGCCGTTTGGCGAACCAGCGCCCCCAGGGTGAGTAAGCGAGCTTCCGGGATGCGCGCCACCGGGCCAGAAACCGAGATCGCCGCCAACGGCGTGCCATGCTCATCAAACACACAGGCGGCCACGCAGTGCAGGCCAATGGCATGCTCTTCACGGTCACAGGCAAAGCCTTGGGCGCGAATCTGCTCTGTTTCCATTTGAAGTGTGTCGGATTGATAGAGCGTATTGGCGGTCACTCTTGCCAACTCGCTGCCATCCAGCAGTTTGGCGCGCTCATCATCGGGCATCCACGCTAGCAGCGCTTTACCTACGCCGGAGGCATGCAGCGGCGCGCGGGAACCTAGGCGGGTGATCATACGCATCATTTGCGGTGATTCATGCTGCGCTAAAAATACCGCCGTGACCCCATCGCGAATGCCCAAATTAGCGGTCTCGCCGGTCTCAGCGGTTAAACGGCGTAGAAAAGGGCGACTTGTGGCCACCACGTCGCGGGCTTCAAGAAAGCTATTGCCGATACGGAAGGTTTTGACATCGATGCGCCATAGGCCTTGCTCGTTCTCCTGGGTCACAAACCCCTGACTCTGCAAGGCTTGCAGCAAGCGGTGGGTGGTAGAGGGCGCCAACTCAGCCATCTCCGCCACATCTGAAAGGGCTAAACCAAGCGGGCTGGCCGCAAGGTACTCCAACAGCGTTAAGCCACGCACCAACGACTGGCTATGGCCTCCGCTAGCTTTGGCGGTACTCGCCGGACGACCGACCGTCCTGCGTTTGGCTTCACTCACTTGGCTTTCTCCAAATAGGCACTGCTAAAAGACGCTCCCAAAAGCGCTCCTACTACTTACTAAAAGCGCCCTTGCTGACGACGGCTTCCCTAAAATACAAAGGGCGTCAGGATAACGTGACAACATGGCAATTGTCGCGTTTACGGAAACGAATTCCATTCATTCAGCGATGGTTCCAGCGCGGTAGCCGCTTAGCTATAAACGCATCGATCCCCTCACCCACATCCTCGGCTAACATATTGCAGGCCATGGTTTCCCCGGCAAAGGCGTAGGCTTCGTCGAGCGGCATGCTCAACTGACGGGCAAACATGGTTTTTCCGGTGCGCACTGCAACGGCACTTTTCGCGCAGATACTGGTGGCCAGGGCTTCAGTTGCTTCGTCCAGCGCGTCATCATCTGCCACGCGGTTAATCAACCCCCACTCAGCGGCTTGATCAGCACTGATAAACTCCCCGGTAAGCAGCATCTCCATGGCGTGTTTACGCGCAACGTTGCGGGAAAGTGCTACCGCAGGAGTAGAACAAAACAGGCCAACATTGATGCCGGAAACAGCAAAGCGTGCGCTGCGTGCCGCCACCGCCAGATCACAGCTCGCCACCAGTTGGCAGCCCGCAGCGGTGGCTATGCCCTGCACTTTGGCGATGACCGGCACAGGCAAGTGCACAATGGCCTGCATCACTTCGCTACAGCGGGCAAACAGCGCTTGATAGTAGGCTTTATCGGGGTTGGCACGCATCTGCTTCAGATCATGCCCGGCGCAGAAGGCTTTGCCTTCGGCGGCAAGTACCACACAGCGCACGCTGCTATCGTTGGCAATTTCGGCTAACGCGTCGTGAAGCGCTTGCAACATGGCTTCCGAGAGCGCGTTAAAGCGCTCTGGCGCGCTCATCGTCAGCGTTGTGACGCCTTGGTGGTCAAAACGTTGTAGGAGGGAGGCCGTTGTGGAAAGGTCATCAGTGGTGATGGGCATGGTGAACTCCTGAGGTTGAGTAACACTTTGCCCATCAGTCTAGCGCACAAGCTTTACGTACGTTTTTGTTTAAAAATCTTGCCTACAGTGCGCTACTTCATTTTTTCATTAGGCGGGTGTCGCGGCCTAAGGGGTGCGGCTCGCCGCGCTGTTTGGCTAAATCGATTTGGCGTTGGCGCTCACGGGCCGCCGCGCGGGTCTTCTCCGGCAACGAGTCGATGCAGTGGGGGCAGCTAATGCCCGGTTCGTATGCAGAAGACTGCATATCTTCTGCGGAGATGGGCATGCGGCAAGCGTGGCACTGCTCGAACTCGCCTTTGCTTAAGTCGTGGCGAACCGTCACCCGGTTGTCGAACACAAAACACTCACCGCGCCACAGCGACTGCTCTTCCGGGACTTTTTCCAGGTAGTTCAGCACGCCGCCTTTTAAGTGGTAGACCTCTTCAAAGCCTTCTTTAAGCATAAAGCTGGAGGCTTTTTCACAGCGGATGCCGCCGGTGCAGAACATGGCCACTTTCTTATGCTTTTCCGGGTCGTAGTGCTCGCGCACGTACTCGGGAAACTCGCGGAATGTGGTGGTTTTAGGATCGATCGCCCGCTCAAAGCTGCCAATCGCCACTTCGTAATCATTGCGGGTATCGATCACCAGTACTTCCGGGTCGGCAATGATGTCGTTCCAGTTTTCCGGCTCGACGTAAGTGCCCACGGTATCGTTAGGGTCGATATCCGGCACGCCGAGGGTGACGATTTCTTTTTTGAGTTTGACCTTGGTGCGGTAGAACGGCGTTTCGTCACAAAAAGACTCTTTGTGATCAATATCAGCCAAGCGTGGGTCAGCAGTCAGCCAGGTCAACAGTGCGTCGATACCTTCGCGGCTACCCGCCACCGTGCCGTTAATGCCCTCTTTGGCGAGCAGCAGCGTGCCCTTTACATCGTTATCGAGCATGGTTTGGCGCAGCGGTTCGCGCAGCGCTTCAAAGTCATTGAGGGTGACAAATTTGTACAGCGCAGCGACCACAATGGGCGGCGTTTGAATAGTTACTGACATGCAAAACTCCTGGTAGTCACCCTCGCAAAGGGCGGACCGGGTTAGAAGAGGCCAGGATTTTACTCGAAAGCTAACCAAAAGTTTAGCGCTGGCAATCACATTTAATACATCGATTTATTCGACAGGAACGTGCAGAAAGCTTCACCCCACGGAGCGTCAGTAAGGCGTATATTGTCATTATTCAATCTCACGCAACCTGCGGAGCACACCATGATTATTCGTCGTTCAAACGAGCGGGGCTACGCCGACCACGGCTGGCTGCGTTCCTTCCATACCTTTTCCTTTGCCAACTACGTTGACCGCAACCATATGGGGTTCCGCGCTCTGCGCGTGATCAATGAAGACCGCGTAGCGGGTGGCCATGGTTTTGGCGCCCATCCTCACCGGGATATGGAGATTATCTCCTATGTGCTTGAAGGTGAGATGGAGCACAAAGACAATATGGGCAATGGCGAGGTGATGCGCCCGGGCGATGTGCAGCGCATGTCGGCGGGCACCGGCGTGCTGCACAGCGAGTTTAATCACTCCAAGGAGAACGGGCTGCACTTCCTGCAGATCTGGATTGAACCCAAGCAGCTCGGCATTAAACCCAGCTATGAGCAAAAGGCTTTTCCTAGCGCTGAGCGTCAAGGGCAATGGCGTTTAGTGGCTTCTGAAGAAGGCCGCGACGGGTCTGTGAGCATCAACCAGGATGTGAACCTTTACGCGGGTTTGTTTAACGCTGGCGAACAGGCAACAGCGCCGCCTTCGCGCTACGCTTGGCTGCATGTGGTGAACGGCGAAATGGAGATTAACGGTGAGACGCTGAGCGCAGGCGACGCCGCGGCGTTCCAACCGGATGAGGCGATAAACCTTACCGGCAAGGAAGCAGGCGAAGTGCTGCTGTTTGATCTTGCTTAAAGACCGAACCTACTAAACTGCCTAAACCGAAACGGCGCCTCGCAAGAGGCGCCGTTTTTACAGCCAACTTATTTAACCAATTGCGTTAGCTATTTTGCGCCGAGTAGAGCGCACGAATTTTCAGCGTGTGATCCACTTGCTTCAATGCTTCCAGCGCCTGGGGGCCGTAGGCTTTATCTACATCAATGACCACATAACCGACTTTTTCATTGGTCTGCAGGTATTGACCGGAGATGTTGATGTCATTTTCAGACAGCACGCGGTTAATCTGCGACAGCACGCCCGGTACGTTATCGTGAATATGCAGCAAACGGTGCTTGTCCGGGTGAGCGGGCAGCGCCACCTCGGGGAAGTTGACCGAGGTCACGGTGGTGCCGTTATCAGAGTAAGTAATCAGCTTTTCTGACACTTCAATACCGATATTCTCCTGAGCTTCCAGGGTAGAGCCACCGATATGCGGGGTCAGAATCACATTCTCCAAGCCACGCAGCGGGCTCTCAAACTCTTCTTCGTTGCCTTTCGGCTCTACCGGGAAGACGTCAATCGCCGCGCCGTTGAGATTGCCTGCTTTAAGCGCTTCGGCAAGCGGTTCGATTTCAACGACGCTACCGCGGGAGGCATTAATAAAGATCGCACCGGGCTTCATGGCAGCGATCTCTTTTGCGCCGATCATCCAGCGGGTAGAGGCAAGGTCAGGCACGTGCAGGCTAATGACATCGGAACGACCCAGCAGCTCTTCAAGGCTTGCTACCTGGTTTGCATTACCCATACCCAGCTTGGCGATGACATCATAGTAAATGACGTTAAAGCCCAGCGATTCGGCCAGCACCGAAAGTTGCGCACCGATGCTGCCGTAGCCAACGATACCCAGCGTTTTACCGCGCGCTTCGTGGGAGTTCTTCGCTGACTTCAGCCAGCCACCCTGGTGAGCGCGGGCATTTTTCTCTGGGATACCGCGCAGTAGCATAATCGCTTCTGCCAGCACCAGCTCGGCCACCGAACGGGTATTGGAGTACGGCGCGTTAAATACCGCGATACCGCGGGTGAGGGCAGCGGTTAAATCGACCTGATTGGTGCCGATACAGAAACAGCCAACGCCGACTAGCTTCTCTGCCGCCTCGAACACGCGCTCCGTTAACTGGGTGCGGGAACGAATACCAATGAAGTGAACATCGCGGATCTTTTCGATCAGCGCATCCTCATCAAGGGACGTCGGCAGGTGCTCAATATTGGCGTACCCTGACGTGTGAAAATTGTCCACCGCACTTTGGTGGACGCCCTCGAGTAGCAGGATCTTGATCTTGCTCTTGTCCAGGGACGTTTTGGCCATGGCTGAATCAACCTCTATGGTCGGCGGCATGCGCCGTGTATCGGTTCACGGGAGGCGCATATCGTAGCACAGCCCGCATCGTTCAGGCCGGGTGTGAATGATGAAAAGTCTGCGTGGTGACAATGAATGGATCGCAAGTCGGGCAACAAGCTGTATTGAAGAGGGCAGACGCCGCCCCCCAGCCTCGGTGTATACTGTGGGCTTATTTAAGCTTATTTAAAAAAACATACCGGTTTACAGGCACCCCCCAATGAGTGACACGACATCACCCCCACAGGACTTTGCCGCGACGGTTGAGCAACTCGAAACCATCGTTGAACGTCTCGAGTCAGGCGAGCTCTCATTGGAAGATGCACTGACCGCGTTTGAACAGGGCGTGCGGCTGACCCGCGATGCCCAGCAGCGCCTGGATAGCGCCGAACTCAAGGTGCGGGCGCTGAGTGAAGATAGCGAAGGACGTTTAAACGTAACGCCCTTTACTGGCCCCGACGACCCTAAGGATGCGGCCGAGAATGAGAGCAAGGAGACGCCCCCATGGTAGCCATGCAGCCTAGCCAGCTTGCCACCCTGCGTCAGACCAGCAATGCCCGCGTAGATGCCACCCTAGCGGCGCTGTTTGATAACCGCCCAGCGGTAGCGCCACGCCTCGAGGCGGCAATGCGCCATGGCCTGCTGGCCGGCGGCAAACGCCTGCGACCGCTACTGGTGTATATGGCTGGTCAGGCACTCGGTGCTAAAGACGATGCTCTGGATGCCCCCGCCGCGGCCATTGAGCTAATCCACGCTTACTCGTTGATCCATGATGATCTTCCAGCCATGGATGACGACGACCTGCGTCGTGGTCAGCCCACTGTGCATAAAGCCTTTGATGAAGCGAGTGCGATTCTGGCCGGAGACGCCCTGCAGGCGCTGGCCTTCGAAGTGTTGGCCAGCAATGCGCACCCCCGGCTGAGCCATTTGGTGCACACCCTGGCCTCCGCCTCTGGCCGTGATGGCATGGTGGCGGGGCAGGCGCTGGATTTAGACGCCGTCGGCGATCACCCAGATGTCGATGCCCTGGCCCACATGCACGCCCATAAAACCGGCGCACTGATCGTCGCTGCAGTGCGTTTGGGCGGCCTGGTAGCCGTCGACGACGATGACCCGCGCTTAGACGCGCTTACTCGCTACGCCCGCGCCATTGGTCTAGCCTTTCAGATTCACGACGACATCCTAGATGTGACCGGCGATACCGTTACCCTAGGCAAAACGTCAGGCGCCGATGCCGCACGCGCCAAGCCCACCTACCCCAGCCTGCTGGGGTTAGCGGGTGCTCAACGCAAAGCGCACAGCCTGATTGACGAGGCCATTGCCGCACTCGCCCCATTAGGCGAGCGTGCTGCACCGCTGGCCGACTTAGCCCACTACATGATCGAGCGCGACCACTAAAGATGCCCATGAAGCTGTTCGACGAAATCCCCCGCGAGCGCCCAACGACGCCGCTGCTCGACTCCTTTGACCACCCCGCCGCGCTGCGGGCCATGAATGCCTCCCAGCTCGCCCAACTGGCCGACGAGCTACGCGCCTACCTGCTCTATAGCGTGGGTGTTTCCGGCGGTCACTTTGGCGCTGGGCTCGGCGTGGTCGAGCTGAGCGTTGCCCTGCACCATGTCTACCAAACGCCCCACGACCGACTAGTGTGGGACGTGGGCCATCAGGCCTACCCGCACAAGATTCTCACCGGCCGCCGCGAGGCCATGCTAAGTATTCGCCAGCACGGCGGTCTGGCAGCATTTCCACGCCGCGCCGAGTCCGAGTACGACACCTTTGGCGTCGGCCACTCCAGCACGTCGATTTCGGCGGCATTGGGTATGGCACTGGCAGCGAAGGCACAGGGCGATAAGCGTCACGTGTGCGCGATTATTGGCGACGGCGCATTGACCGCCGGCATGGCCTTTGAAGCCCTCGCCCACGCTGGCCACGTGAATGCCAATCTATTGGTAGTGCTCAACGACAACGAGATGTCGATTTCCGAGAACGTCGGCGGCATGGCGACCTACCTAGCTCGGGTGCTCTCCAGCAAGCCCTACCTGAAAATACGCGAAGAGAGTAAAAAAGTGCTTTCGCACCTGCCCGGCGCCCTGGAACTTGCCCGGCGCACTGAAGGGCACATGAAAGGCATGGTCAGCCCCGCCACGCTGTTTGAAGAGATGGGTTTTAACTACGTAGGCCCCATTGATGGCCATGACCTAGACGCGTTAACCCATACGATCGAAAACCTGCGCGACCTCGACGGCCCGCAGTTTCTGCATATCAAGACGGTGAAAGGCAAAGGCTTTCTGCCCGCCGAAGCGGATCAGATTGGCTACCACGCTATTACTAAGCTGGAAAAACCCGAAACGCTAGCCAACGCGACTACGGTCAAGAAACCGGTGGTTACCCCGCCACCCGCGAAGAAAAAATACTGCAATGTGTTCGGCGAATGGCTGTGCGATATGGCGGCAAGCGACAAGCGCCTGATGGCCATTACCCCCGCCATGCGCGAAGGCTCCGACCTGATTCGCTTTTCAAAAGAGTACCCTCAGCGCTATTTCGATGTGGCGATTGCTGAGCAGCATGCGGTAACGCTCGCGGCGGGTATGGCCTGCGAAGGCATGAAACCCGTGGTGGCGATTTACTCCACCTTTCTGCAGCGCGGCTACGACCAGTTGATTCATGACGTTGCCGTGCAGAACCTGGACGTCACTTTCGCCATTGATCGCGCGGGCCTGGTGGGCGAAGACGGCCCCACGCACCACGGCAGCATGGATCTCTCCTTTCTGCGCTGTGTGCCCGGCATGGTGGTTCTGGCCCCGGCGGATGAAGCCGAGTGCCGCGCCATGCTCAGTGCCGCCTATCACCACCCTGGTCCTGCTGCTGTGCGCTACCCCCGTGGCACCGGCCCAGGTGCGGAAATTCCCGCGCATCTTGAGCCACTCGCCATTGGCAAAGCGGAAGTGCGCCGCCATGCCGACAACGATGGTGTGCGTATTGCGCTGCTCGCCTTTGGCAGCCTCAACAGCGCCGCAGCGGAAGTCGCCGAACGACTCAACGCAGCCCATATCAATATGCGCTCCATCAAACCGCTGGATCGCGATGCGGTGCTGCACGCTGCCGACGAGCACGAACTATTGGTGACACTGGAAGAAAATGTGGTTGCCGGTGGCGCAGGTAGCGCCGTGAATGAGCTGCTCCACGCCGAAGGCGTTCAGGTGGAAGTGCTCAATCTCGGCCTGCCGGACGCCTTTGTAGAGCACGGCACTCCCGCGCAACTGCTTGCCGACTGTCAACTGGATATCGAAGGCATTGAGCAGGCTATTCGCGCTCGACTGCCATAAGCCATTATTTTTTAAATTACTTTGAGACTAATATGCTATTTCTAATTATTATTTTCGCCTTGATTGGCCTTGCGTTTGGAGGCCCGGTAGGGCTGCTGATTGGCGGTGGCCTGGGCTGGTGGCTAGGCAAGCGCCTTAGCCGCCGCCTGAATATCGCGCGGATGCGCATCCAGGAAGGCTTTTTGGAGTCGATTTTCTCGGTGATGGGCTGCTTATGCCAAGCCGACGGTAAAGTGACCGACGGCGAGTTGGACGTTGCCGAAAAGCTGTTTGATCAAATGCACCTCCAGGGCGAACAGCGCGCCAAGGCTCGCGCCGCCTTCGAGCGTGGCCGCGCCGATGACTTTGATCTGGAGGCGGAGCTGGCCAACGTTAACCGCTTAACCCAGCGCCAGCCGGTTCTGCGCCAGGTATTTATCCAGGTTCAGCTCACGGCTATCGCTGCTGATGGCGTGCTTCACCCCGCCGAGCACGAGATGATTCTACGTGTCGCCCAGGGAGTAGGCTGCAGCGACGCCGAAGTTCAGCAGATCGAAGCGATGTTGCACGGCGCGGCCGCGAACTCTCAAGGCGCCAGCGAAGAGGCTCTCAAGGACGCTTACCGCGTATTGGGGGTTTCTGATGACGCCAGCGATGCTGAAATCAAAAAAGCCTACCGCCGTCTGATGAGCCAAAACCACCCGGATAAACTGGCCGGCAAAGGCCTGCCCGAGAGCATGCGTGATATCGCACAGGCACGCACCAGCGAAATCGGCAATGCCTACGAGCGGATCCGCGAGGCGAGGGAGGGATAAAGAGAAAGGATGCTCAGAAAGCGCTGAAAACATTTTGATGGAAAGCCATCATCAAAATGATGCATACTTCTATAGCGTTCAGCGAAGGAGGTACTTATGGAAGCGCTCGAACATTATTCCAATAGCCAGCAAGCTGTTAGTGGCGTTAGCGTATCGGTTAATGTGCTGACGGATAAGATCGCCTTTATTCACGCGGTGCGCGTCGGTGTCCCAGGCAGCGTGGTAAAACAAGCGATTCAGGCAATGGGCAATAATCGTGAACTGTTTGTCAGACTGCTGGAAACCACGCCAGGCAATTTGCATCGCTTCTACCATCGCAAAGCTCTAAGCCGCACCGACAGCGAAGAGGTGCTGGATGTGTTGCGCGTGCTTTACCATGCTCAAACTGTTTTTGGCGATACCGCTAAAGCCCATGAGTGGCTAAATACGCCGATTCCTGCGCTGGCGGGCGAGACGCCTTTGAATCTTTTTGATACTTTCGAAGGTCGCCAGTTAGTGAGGGAAGCGCTGCGTAAAATTGAGTTCGGTGAATTTAGCTAATGAAGCTATACCGCATCGCTCCCGAACGCTATATGAATAATTTAAGCGGCCTTGGCGCCAGCTACCGGGATGGCGCAAGATGGAACGCTCCAGGCAGCCCTGTCGTCTATTTCGGCACCTCTGCAAGCGTAGCGATGCTGGAACTCGGTAATTATCTGCCCTCTCCCCGCTTGCTACCCGCCAACTACCGGTTAGGTATTTTCGAGCTCCCCGGCGATACCGGTAGGGACATCTGGCCCCAGCACCAGTTACCCGACGATTGGCACCACTACCCCTACCCTGAAAGCACTCAAACACTAGGTACTGCATGGCTGCAGCGTTGCGATACGCTGATGCTGCTAGTTCCCAGCTGTGCTGTACCCGGGGCAATGGAGAATATTGCCGTCATTAACCCTCTCCACCCCACCATTACCGATATTCACTTAATAGAAACTCGCCAAGACATTTATAACCAGCGCTTATTCAGGGGCATTTAAGCTTAATTCTATAGGTTGCAGTGCAGCCTGTTAGGCCTCTACTACATTTAGAAAAAAACCGTCGCAAAGACAACAACGAGAAGATTAAGGGTACTAAGGAGCCGTAATGATCACGCTATACACATTCCCCCACTCCCGCTCGCTACGAGCAGCGTGGACACTTGAAGAGTTAGGCCTAGAGTATCAGTGCCAGCATGTGGCGCTGGATAAAGGCGAGGGGCAAACAGCCGCGCATTTGGCGCGTCACCCGGATGGCAAGGTGCCAGTTCTTGAAGATGGAGAAGTATCGCTATTTGAATCAGTGCCGATTTGCCGTTATCTAGCGGAGCAATATGGCGACGGCACCCTCCTACCCAGCAGCCCTGCCGCTCGCGCTCAGGTCGACCAGTGGCTCAGCTTTATCGTCACCGAAATGGAGCAGCCACTGTGGAATCAAGCCAAGCATAAGTTTGCCCTGCCCACAGATAAACGCGTTCCCGCTATTTTGCCGGTCTGCGCATGGGAGTTTCAGCGTGCGCTAAGCGCGCTGGAGCGCCGCTACAACGGGCAAGAAAACTTGGTGGGTAACACCTTTACCCTTGCGGATCTGTTTTTAACCCATACCTTATCGTGGGCGGTCAGCATGAAGCACCGCTTACCCGAACCGCTATTGGCCTATCGCGAACGCCATATTCAGCGCGCCGCGATGGCTAGAGCAATCGAAAAAGAGCAGGCAGCAGCAGAGAGTTAATCAACATCTAAACGCTTTAAAAACCGTTGCTGGCAGTATGTGGCAACGGTTTTTTAACTAGTCGGGCGTTGCTTAAAAGCCAAGGTCATCAAGCAAATCGTCTACTTGATCCTGCCCTGCCACCACATCCGTCTTATTTTGGTTCACCTGCGGCCCGTTACGAAGCTTGGCATGTTCATCGCGGTCATCTTCCATCTTAACGCCGTCGGTGACGTGAGGAACATTATCGACCAGCACCTGAACAAGCTGCTCTTCGATGAGCTTGATGACTTCCATCATTTTCTTAATCACCTGACCGGTGAGATCCTGAAAGTCTTGGGCCATCATGATTTCAAGCAGCTCTTTTTGAGTAGCCCCGGTTGCGGTGGGAAGCTTACTGCTCAAAAAGTTCTGTGTATCCTCGACGAGCTTAGCATCACCTTCTACTGCCGCGAGCTTAGCTGCCGCCGCCTGCCAGCGCTCATTAAGCGCAGCGCCTTCTTCTTCAAGGCTGTCTTGCACCGGTTGAGCGCGCTCAACGGCATTCAATGCCCGCTCTGCGGCCTGCTCCGTCATTGAGGCAACGTAGTTGAGCCGGTCATTAGCATCCGGTATTGCCTGCGCCGCCTGGCTAATCTGCTGATCTAGGCCCAGCTCTTTCATGCTGTCCCGCAGTAGGCGCGTTAAGTGGCCTATGCGATGCACCATCTCATCAGTACTGTCTTTTTTGCCCAGTACCGACGGCATCGTCGTGTCGTGGGCGTTGTTAACAGTGCTCATGACAATCCTCTTGTTGGAAAAGCTTATTGAATGTCGTTTTGGGTGTGGCAATAGACATCATTATACGAACCCACTGTGTTTTTTCAGGATGCACGGCGTTAAATACACCAAGGTCTGCATCTAAACCTGATACTACTGTCGGCTCAACATCCTAAAACTTAAGTTTAACGTTTAGTCTACAGTGGGAAACTGCGAGTTACAGGTATTTTTAACCCCTTAAAAACCATCTAATTTACAGGCGGGTTCAAGCAGGCAATGATTCGAAGTCGAGCGATTAACCATTAAGCAGCTGAAACGTGCGGTAGAACGGCGCTATAAACGGCAAAGTAGTGACAGATGCTGCCAGCCACTACAAATAGATGCCAAATCGCATGGTTGTAGGGGATCGCACGCACGGCGTAGAAGATCACCCCTAGCGTGTAGGTAATTCCTCCCGCGGCCAGTAGGGCAATGCCGGTCGTTGAAAGACTCGCCGCCATCTCTCCTGATGCCAGCACGATCATCCAGCCCATGAGCAGATAAATCGCCACACGTAATATCGAAAAACGTTGAGGCCATAGCAGTATGCAGGCAATGCCCACCAACGCCAGCGACCACACGGCGGCAAACAAAACCCAGCCTGTAGTGCCGCGCATATTGACGAGTAAAAAGGGCGTGTAAGTACCTGCGATGAGTAAATAAATCGCGCAGTGATCAAGTAACTGAAAGCGCTGCTTCCAGCGCCGATGAGGGATGCCGTGGTAAAGGGTAGAGGCGGTATAAAGCAGGACTAGCGTGGTGCCGTACAGGCTCAGGCTGACAATTTTCCACGGGTCGACATGGGCGGCGTAGCTCGCCGCAACCAACAGTACTACCATTCCCACCAAACTGAGCACAGCACCGATACCGTGGGTGATACTGTGCAGCCACTCTTCGAATACACTGAATTCGCCCTGCTCTTCGGGAAGGTTTTCACGCTGCTGTTTATACTGCTTGTACTGCTCCTTACTGACGGCGTTCATCCTGGAGCGCTCCTCGCATGCCATCCCCCACTCGTATCACCCCTTGCGCTCAATATCCACATCGCTGGCGTGAGTGAAGTCATCCAGGGCCATCATATGGCCAAGCTTGCCCGCTTTGGTTGAGAGATACTGCTCGTTATGAGGGTTCAGGCCGGTGGTGATCGACAAACGTTCGACGACATTCACGCCGTCGCGGGTGAGGGCATCCACCTTGCGCGGATTGTTGGTCATCAGCCTTAACGCTGTGATGCCCAAATGGTTAAGCATCGGCACGCACAGATCATAGCGGCGCATGTCGGCGCCAAAACCGAGCTGCTCGTTGGCCTCGACCGTATCAGCACCTTGATCTTGCAGGTGGTAGGCACGAATTTTGTTTAACAGGCCTATTCCCCGCCCCTCTTGGCGCAGGTAAAACAGCACGCCGCGGCCCTCTTCAGCGATGCGTTTTAGCGCTTCCTGGAGCTGATAGCCACAGTCGCAGCGCATGGAGAAGAGAGCGTCACCGGTCAAACACTCGGAGTGCACCCGCCCCAACACCGGCTCGCCGCCGGTCACATCACCCAACGTTAAGGCGATATGATCCTTGCCGGTAGCCTCATCTTCGAAGCCATGCATAGTAAACGTTGCCCAGGGCGTGGGCAGCCGGGAAGCGGCAATGAAGCGAATGGTCACAGGTTACCTCGCTGATTGACCAAACCAGTTAACCACACCAGTGTTGGCAAAGTGGGTCAGTATTCTAACAGGAAGCGGCGCCCGCCTCACGCTGACAAGGCGACTAAATAATGGAGAAAAATTGGCCGGGTGCGACGATTTTTGCCATCGAGTACGCCGCCCTAACACCTATCTTCAAGTACAATTGCCCTCATACGATCCCCAAAACGGTTTCAAGTACGCTCCCAAGTACGGTTTCCAATACGATGCGGGCAAATTTCCTAAGAGCAAGTGTCTATGACCACTACACCTTTGCAAAATGATCGCTTTCTTCGCGCACTAGCGCGCCAGCCCGTCGACCGCACCCCGGTGTGGATGATGCGTCAAGCGGGCCGCTACCTGCCGGAATACCGCGCCAGCCGGGCCGATGCGGGCAGTTTTATGGATCTGTGCCGCAACCATGACCTGGCCTGCGAAGTCACCCTACAGCCCTTGGAGCGTTACCCGCTGGATGCAGCCATTCTGTTTTCAGATATTCTGACCATTCCAGATGCCATGGGCCTGGGGCTCTATTTTGAAACCGGCGAAGGCCCAAAATTCCGCAAAACCGTGCGTACACAGGAAGAAGTCGCCGCTCTAAGCGTGCCCGACACCGAGCGCGACCTGGATTACGTGATGCGTGCGGTGTCGACCATTCGTCGTGAGCTGAACGGCCGCATGCCGCTGATCGGCTTCTCAGGCAGCCCCTGGACGCTGGCGACTTACATGGTGGAGGGCGGCTCCAGCAAGGACTTCCGCCATCTGAAAACCATGCTTTACGATACCCCGGATACCATGCACCAGTTGCTGGATACGCTGGCGCATGCGGTAACTGACTACCTGAACGCCCAAATTCGCGCGGGAGCCCAGGCGGTGCAGATTTTTGATACCTGGGGTGGCGCACTCTCTACCCCTGCGTACCTTGAGTTCTCGCTGCGCTACATGGAGCAGATCGTTTCGGGACTGATCCGCGAACACGACGGCCGCCGCGTACCGGTGATTCTCTTCACCAAAAACGGCGGCCAGTGGCTTGAGCATATCGCCTGCGCCGGTGCCGATGCATTGGGGATCGACTGGTCTACCGAGCTTTCCGATGCCCGTGCCCGGGTTGGTCACAAAGTGGCGCTACAGGGCAATCTTGATCCCAACGTTCTGTTTGCCCGCCCCTCGGCTATCCGCGCTGAAGTAGCCCGCGTGTTGGAAAGCTACGGCCATGGCCCTGGCCACGTGTTTAACCTGGGCCACGGTATCAGCCAGTTTACCAACCCCGACAACGTCACTGCCTTTATGGAGGCGCTGCACGAATTAAGCCCGCAGTATCACCGCGATATTCCAACGCACACAAATGCACAGCACTCAGGAGCCAATTGATGAGCGATTTACGCGACGACCAATGGTTTACCGAAGTCTTTGATAGCCACGGCAGCGCTTTCTCACTGAAGATCTCTGAAAAACTGCTGGATGTGCAGAGCCAATACCAGCATCTAGAGGTCTACGCCACCGAAACCTACGGCAACCTAATGGTGCTGGACGGCTGCGTGATGCTGACTGATCGCGATAACTTCCTCTACCATGAGATGATTGCGCATCCGGCGCTGTTTACCCACCAAGATCCCAAACGTGTGGTGATCATCGGCGGTGGCGACTGCGGCACCTTAAAAGAGGTGCTGCGCCACCCGAGTGTCGAGAAAGTTACCCAAATTGATATCGACGAAGAGGTCACCAAGGCCTCTGAGCGCTTCTTCCCGTCGTTGGTAGCGTCGAATAACGACCCCCGCGCTGAACTGCTGTTCGCCGACGGCGTCAAGTGGGTGGACGATGCACCTGATGAGAGCATCGATGTGCTGATTATCGACTCCACCGACCCGGTTGGGCCCGCTGAAGGGCTGTTTAAAACCGATTTTCTCAAGCGCTGCCACCGTATTTTGAAAAGCGGCGGCGTAATGGTGCAGCAGAGCGAATCACCGCTTTACCACAGTGGCTCGATCATCCGAGAGCTGCGCAACGACATGTTGAAAGCCGGTTTTGACAGCGTTGCCACGCTGCCCTTCCCGCAGCCGGTTTATCCTTCAGGCTGGTGGAGCGTAACATTGGCGGGTAAAGCCACCGACGTGAATACGTTCCGCGAGCAGGCAGCCACCAACCACGACTTGCCGCTTGAATACTATAGCGTTGACGCCCATCGCGGTGCGCTCGCCCTTCCGCCATTTATGCGCAAGGCATTCGCAGCCGAGTAAACCACGCCTAATACCTGCCTTCGTGTTACCGCCCACCTCAGCTTGCCCTATTACGGTGCAATGCGAGGTGGGCGGTAACCTTTTTTGCACCTAGACCTTCGTCTCGAATTCGTTGAGTAGCGTTGAAAAGCGCTGAATTAACGCCTGTACCCTTGTTGGCATCTTCCTTGCTAGGTTTAGTGACATGCTACGGCATGCATAACTATTTCAACTACTGGTTTCATTAACTGATTTCAGTAGCTGATTCCAATAACTTCGAGGGAAACTAGATGTTCAATAAAAAACACTTAGCGCTTCTGGCGTCCGCTGGCTCACTTAGCCTGGCGGGAATGGCAACTGCTCAAGCCGACACCCTGGAAGATACCATTGAGCGTGGCGCCGTTCAGTGTGGTGTGAGCGATGGTTTGCCGGGCTTCTCAGCTCCGGACGACGACGGTAACTGGCAAGGTATCGACGTTGATGTATGCCGCGCAGTAGCGGCAGCGGTGCTCGGCGACTCAGAAGCCGTCAACTATATTTCACTCAATGCCGTAGAGCGCTTCACCGCCCTGCAGTCTGGTGAAGTTGATGTTCTCTCACGTAACACCACCTGGACGACTACCCGCGATACCACCCTGGGCCTGAACTTCACCGGCGTAACATTCTATGATGGTCAGGGCTTCATGGTATCCCGTGACCTGGGTATTACCGGTGCTGATGAACTCGACGGCGCCTCCATCTGCATTCAGTCTGGCACCACTACCGAGCTGAACCTGGCTGACTACTTCCGTGCTAACGACATGGAATTCAACCCGATCGTATTTGATACCTCTGAGCAAACCGTGGGTGGCTATCAGGCCGGCCGCTGTGACGTGCTAACCTCCGATACCTCTCAGCTAGCGGCGCTACGTATTCAGCTAGACGATCCTTCAGCCTCGATGATCCTGTCTGACGTTATCTCCAAAGAGCCACTAGGCCCTGTGGTTCGTCAGGGTGACGATCTTTGGTTCAACATTGTGAAATGGTCGCTGTTCGCCATGATTAACGCCGAAGAGTACGGCGTCACCAGTGAAAACGCTGAAGAAATGCTTAACTCTGAAGACCCCAACATCGCTCGCTTGCTAGGCCAAGACGGCAACTACGGTGAAGGCATGAACCTAGAAGCAGATTGGGCCTACAACATTATTAGCCAAGTGGGTAACTACGCTGAAAGCTTCGACCGCAACGTGGGCATGGGCTCGCCGCTGGAAATTGAGCGCGGTGTTAACGCCCTGTGGACCGACGGTGGTTTCCAGTACGCTCCCCCGATTCGCTAAGCGTCTCGCTTGACCCCGGCCCGCCGCCCTCTTCACAGGTATCTGTTTAAAGGTCGTGGCGGGCCATTTGATTGACCTTCCGTGTAGCGGAGACGCCATCCATGTCTGTAAGACCTAACGTTCGCCCCGCTGGCCACAAGCCGCCGTTTTGGCGAGACCGCGCTAAGCGCGCACTTATTTTTCAGCTTATATTGGTCGCCGTTGTCGCGGCTTTCCTGATCTATATTATCGGCAATACCCAAGCCAACCTGAATGCTCGCGGCATTACCACTGGCTTTGGCTTCCTGGGCAACACAGCCGGCTTTGGTATTGGTCAAAGCTTAATCGAGTACTCCTCCCAAAGTACCTACGGCCGCACTTTTGTGATTGGCTTGCTCAATACGCTGCTAGTCGGTGGATTGGGGGTGTTAGCTGCCTCGATTATTGGTTTTATCGTCGGTATTGCGCGGCTATCGCCCAATTGGTTGATCGCCCGGCTAGCTAACGCTTATATCGAAACGTTTCGTAATATCCCGCTGCTGCTGCAAATTTTCTTCTGGTACTTTGCTGTACTGCGGACGTTACCCAGCGCTAGAGAGAGCATGGCCTTTGGCGAAGCCATTTTCCTGAACGTGCGCGGGCTGTACCTGCCTCAACCGCTGTTCGAGTCAGGGTTTGGTCTTATCCCAGCTACCTTCGTGGTGGCCATTATTGCCAGCATCGCACTGGTCATGTGGAACAAGCGCCGCCACGAAGCCACCGGCAAGCGCCTGCCGGTTTTCTGGATGTCGCTGGTGATTATCTTTGGCCTACCGCTGCTGGTACTGGTCGCTACCGGTGTACCGGTGACCTGGGAGATGCCGGTACTGCGCGGCTTTAACTTCGGCGGTGGTATCACCATTATCCCTGAATTTTTGGCTCTGTGGCTGGCGCTGTCTATCTATACCGCGTCCTTCATTGCGGAGATTGTGCGCTCGGGCATCCAAGCCATCCCCCATGGCCAAACGGAAGCCGCCCAGGCATTGAGCTTGCCGCGCAAGCTAGTGCTGCGCCTAATCATCATTCCCCAGGCTATGCGCGTCATTATTCCGCCACTCACCAGCCAATACCTCAACCTGATTAAAAACTCGTCACTGGCCACCGCCATCGGCTACCCCGACCTGGTATCGGTTTTTGCCGGCACCACGCTCAACCAGACCGGTCAGGCAATCGAAGTCATTGCCATGACCATGGCGGTTTATCTGATCATCAGCTTGCTGGTGTCCATGTTCATGAACTGGTTCAACGCTCGCGTTGCGCTGGTCGAACGCTAGGCCGGAGGCGACCCCATGATTCACAATAAAGAAACCATACCTCAGCGCCCGGCGCCTAAAGGCACCATTGGGCCGGTTGCCTGGCTACGCGGCAATCTGTTCAACGGCCCTATCAATAGCATCTTCACGCTACTGGGCCTGTACGTGCTCTATCTACTCGTGGTGCCAACGGTTCAGTGGGCATTTATTGATGCCAACTGGGTGGGCGACAGCCGCGAAGACTGCACACGGGTGGGCGCCTGCTGGGTATTCGTTAACGCACGCTTTTCCCAGTTTATGTACGGCCTCTACCCGAGTGAGGAGTATTGGCGCGCCAACATCGTGTTTGCCATGTTCGCGGGCATTATTGCCTGGATGGTCATTCCGCGCCTGCCGTTTAAGCGCTGGATGACACTGTTTGCGCTGCTGATCTTCCCGGTGATCGCCTACGTGCTGCTACACGGCGGCTACTTTGATCTACCGCGTGTCTCCACCCACCGCTGGGGCGGTTTGATGCTGACGCTGCTACTGGCTAGCGTGGGGATGATTGGCGCACTGCCTATTGGCATTGTATTAGCCCTTGGGCGACGCTCGAACATGCCCATCGTCAAAACCTTCTGCGTGATTTTTATCGAGTTTTGGCGCGGTGTGCCGCTAATCACCATTCTGTTTATGGCCTCGGTGATGCTGCCGCTGTTCCTGCCGTCTGAACTTAACGTGGATCGCCTTATACGTGCGCTAATCGGCCTGACGCTGTTCCAAAGTGCCTATATGGCCGAGGTTATTCGCGGTGGTTTGCAGGCGATTCCCAAAGGGCAAGATGAGGCCGCCGCGGCACTGGGGATGACGTATTGGAAGCGCATGGGGCTAATCGTGATGCCTCAGGCACTGAAAATGATGATTCCTGGCATCGTCAATACGTTTATCTCACTGTTTAAAGACACCACCCTGGTCATGATCATCGGGCTGTTTGACCTGTTGGGCATTGTGCAAGCGGCGCTTTCCGACTCGCGCTGGCTGGGCTTCTCGGTAGAGGGCTATGTATTTGCCGCGTTCGTGTTCTGGATATTCTGTTTCAGCATGTCGCGCTACAGCCAGTACTTGGAGCGCAAGCTAAACACCGGCCATAAGCACTAGTTCGAGTTTAAATACGAGCGCCGCATCTCATTACGTTTTAAGTAGGATTTCAACATGACACAAGCAGCCACCAACACCTCTGACACCAGTGCTTCTGACCTGATGGTCGAGATGCACAACGTTAACAAGTGGTACGGCGATTTTCACGTACTGCGGGATATCTACCTTGAGGTAAAACGCGGCGAACGTATCGTGGTTTGCGGCCCATCAGGTTCGGGTAAATCAACGCTAATTCGCTGCATTAACCACCTTGAAGAGCACCAAAAAGGTGAAATTGTGGTGGGCGGTCTACCGCTGACCCAAGACGTCAAACGCATTGAGCAGATTCGTCGCAGCGTCGGCATGGTGTTTCAGCACTTCAATCTGTTCCCGCATTTATCAGTGCTGGAAAACTGCTGTATTGCGCCAATGTGGGTACAAAAGAAGCCGCGCAAAGAGGCCGAAGCGCTAGCCATGGAGTACCTAGAACGGGTGCGCATTGCCGAGCAGGCAACTAAGTACCCGGGGCAACTCTCGGGCGGTCAGCAGCAGCGTGTAGCGATTGCCCGCTCGCTGTGCATGCACCCCGACGTGATGCTGTTTGACGAGCCCACCTCCGCCCTCGACCCCGAGATGATCAAAGAGGTGCTGGACGTTATGGTGGAACTGGCGGAAGAGGGCATGACCATGATCTGCGTGACCCACGAAATGGGCTTCGCCAAAACCGTCGCCGACCGGGTGATCTTTATGGATCAGGGGCAAATCATTGAAGAGAACGCGCCAGAGCCGTTCTTCAACAACCCGCAGTCTGAACGTACCCAGCTGTTCTTAAGCCAGATTCTGGGGCATTAATACACAGCCCCAGCGACAAAGCAGCTGTGGATAAGTTCGTCATCATGGGCCTCACTTGAGGCCCATGATGTTTTAAAAACATTAAAAAAGGATAAAAACATGATTGAAAAGCTGTTTATCGACCGCGCCCCGCAACCGATTGCGCCTTTTTCCCACGCCTGCCGCGTAGGTGATCTGGTCTTTATCACTGGCCAAATGCCGACGGTGCCAGAGACCAACGAGATGCTTTTGGGCACCTTCACCGAACAGACTCATCGGGTAATGCAGAACCTGGCGATTGTGCTGGAAGAAGTCGGAAGTGCCTTCGAATATGTGGTGCAGTCCCGGGTGTTCATTACCAATATGGGCCACTTCGACGAAGTGAATAAGGTCTACGCCAGTTACTTTCCCCAGCCTCTACCCACCCGCACCTGTATCGGGGTAACCGGCTTGGCTGGAGGCGCTGATGTGGAAGTCGATATGATTGCCTGGATTCCACCGTCGCAGCAATAAACCTCATCAGTCGTCGTCATCACGGCTGCCAGTGAGCCACAACGCGATTTCGCCCCGCCTCTTTGGCGGCATAGAGCGCTTGGTCGGCCTGGGCAACGGCTACTGCCTGACTGTGGTCTAAATCACTGGTGAGCGCCAGAGGTGCAATCCCCACGCTGACGGTGAGTGTCACCATCATCGGCACTTGCGAATCACCCGCCGTCAGGTAAAACGGTTGCTGGGCTACTCGTTGGCGAATACGCTCACCCAGCTGGACTACCTGTTGGTGCGATAAATCACCCGCCGTAACAGCAAACTCTTCACCGCCGAACCTTGCCAGACAATCCTCGGGCCGCAGGGCCTCGTGTACTCGCTTTGCCATCTCCACCAGCAGCGTATCCCCCGCGGGGTGACCGTAGCGATCATTGATATGTTTGAAGTAATCAATATCAATCATCAGCAAATAATAGGCTGCCGCTTCAGCTTGCTCATTGAGTTGTGCTAAGTGATTAGCCAAGCCACGTCGGTTGCGTGTGCCGGTCAAGGCGTCAAACTCCGCCGCCGCCCAGGCCTGCTCTTCGCTTTTTTTACGTTGACTAATATCGATGACTAGGCCGCCGATACGCGCTAAATAGCCATCATCGGAGTAGTAGCTTTCCATCACCAGCTCATGCCAACGCCATTGCCCGGATGCGACCCTGAGCTGAACATCAATGCGGCATTGGGTTTGCAGCCGCTGTTGGCACTCGCGGATCAAACCAAACACCCGTAAGCGGTCAGTGGGCATGGCGTGAGCCAGTAAGCGGCGCAATGGGAGCCTTGCATAATCGCCAGGATAACCCAGCGAAAGCAGCAACGCCGAAGAGCACCAGGTTGCGCCACTGCGAGTATTAATCTCCCAGGTGCCGCAGGCGGCGACCTGCTGCAGCAGATCAACCTGCCGCTGCCTGCAGGTAAGCTGCTGACGATAAATAGCCGAAGCGATCAGTTCAGCGCCGATCACTAGCGCCTGCAACCCCGCTCCCTCCCAGTCAACTTCACGCTCACAGTCATCGAAGCCCAAAGTGCCCCACCACTGACCATCCACCATAATCGGAACGGTCACCATCGATAAAATCGACTGGCTTTCCAAATTGTCGCGCAGCGACCCCAAATCCACCTGCGAGGTAATACAGGTGTGCGAGTCACCACGCTCCCGACGATTGACCATTTCCTCATACTCGGGATCGTCGATCAGCGTGGTAAAAAAGCGAAAGCGTTTTTGCGTTCGCTCACGATAGTGCGATGAAGATGCCCACTCAAAAACAAAATCCTGCAAGACACCGTTTGGGTTGCGCTCTATGGTTTGAAATATCCACACCCGATTGACACCCGACGCTTCCCCTAGCGCCGCCAATAGCTGATCGACGCCCTCACTCCAAAAGTGCGCGTCGATGAGCGCGCGGCTGCCCACAGCAAGGGCATTCAGCAGGCTCGGCGCATCCGGCGAAAAAGGAGCAGGCATAGCAGGTTCTCTTTACTTTTCTTAGAGACTACCACACAGCTTTTAGTGGATTACACGCCATGCCCATAAAGAGTAATGCTAGCGGGTGCTAACGGGGTTTGCTCACGGTGGGACGTCAGCGGTTTCCCGGCCAGGGCAGTCAGCAGAATTTGCAGCGGATCACCGTGACTGACGAGCAGAATGACTTCCCCGCTTACCTGTTGTTCCCAATCACCGATCACCGCCTGCATACGGCTCGCCACCCGGCTCAACGCTTCTACTCCATGGTGCTGGTGTTCAGCATCCTCGGCATCTAACGCCCATACACTGGGATAGTGCTCGTCCCCCAACCCCTCTAGTTCGCCAAAATTTCGTTCCCGCAAGCGCGTATCCACGCTGGGTACCAACTCGAACCTGGCCGCCACATGGGCAGCGGTTTGGGTGGTACGTAAAAAGTCTGAATGCACCACGCGGGTCGGCACAGGCCACTGCCAGTCGGCAACGAGCTGGGCAAGCTGTTGCTCACCATGCTCGGAGAGACCAAAGTTTTCCACCCCGCGCCCCGGCGAGCTGACAATCACCCTCTGTTGATTAGCCTGACTATGGCCGTGGCGCATGAATAAATAGCGGTTGCGCCAATGTTTTTTTATGTTTCGTTGCTCAGTAGTCATGGGGCTCTGTCCTGATACAGGTGACGTTTGCTGTGTTTGACCTAACGCCAAACGCTTGCCATGGTTAGATGACCATCAACGACATGGAGTATGCACAGCGATGACAACCTATATCGTGGTAGCCGACGCCGCTCGCGCACGCATTTTTACCCGAGATGCCTTAACGTTGGCAGAGCAAGAAAGCATGGTTCACGCTGAAGGACGTCTACACGAAGGTGACTTGGTCACCGACGGTCGAGGCGATGTGCATGAGTCGATGTCCACTACCTCTCGCTCGGCTGGCGAAGAGGGAACGGCTACTAAGCACGAAAACGAGTTGTTTGCGAAAGAGGTCGCTCAGCGACTTTATAGTGCTCGAGTAGGCAACAGTATGAAGAAGCTCATTATGGTGGCGCCACCTAAATTTTTAGGGCTTTTACGCGATAAACTCGATGCCCCTACCCAAAAGCTGGTGATTCATTCCCTATCAAAAGATCTAAGTAAAGCTTCAATGGCCGATATTCAACAAGCAGTTAGTGATTTACGCTAGTAATATCCAAAACTTAAAGCCCATGTAAGACTAAAGAAAGGGTCGCTCTCGCCGATAGCCTAGAAGACATTATAAACGGTACCTCCCCCTGAGTACTGACATGCACTTCTACGTCGAGAGCGACCATGCTATCTACCCTCCGAGCACGCATCCTATTGGCCGCATTAGTGGCGATTACCCTCGCCCTGGTGATTAACGGCGTTGCCAGTTACACCACCGTAAAACACCATAATAGCCAGCAAATAACGCGCAATCTTAGCGCCGTGGTTAACGGTAATACGCAAGCTATCAACGAGTGGTTTAACGCACGCTATACCATGCTTTCCAGCATGGATGATGCAGCCAATAGCGATGAGCCACTTGCCGCACTTCGACAACTGGCTGGCTCAGGCAGCTTTATGACAGCCTACATTGCTTATCCTTCCACACCAGACGCTATTTTTTCCGATGGATGGCAGCCCCCCAGCGATTACGACCCGCGTCAGCGGCCCTGGTACCAAGGCGCAGCCGAAGCGCAAGAGACCATTATTACGGCACCTTACACTGATGCCCAAACGGGGGCTTAATCGTTACCTTTGCACGCCCTTTCTACCGTAATGGGCAGCTGGCCGCAGTCATTGGTGCGGATATTACTATTGAGGATGTGATCGAAATTGTTACCGGCATTGCCCCTACGCCGTCCAGTTTCGGCTTTTTAACCACTGAAGACGGCACCCTGATCGCGCATCCTGACGCTGACATGACGCTCGAACCTTCCACACGTTTGAGCGATGAACTGACCAACACCCGGCTTAGCGAAATCGCCCAAGCCGATGAACCCCAATCGCTTTCACTGCAAAACAGCGATACGTTGCTGATGGGCAATAACGTGGGTGGTAGCAGTGGCTGGCAGTTGATTGTGGCACTGGACGAACACGAGGCAACAGCGGGCCTGCGCGCCATCGCCACTACATCGATAGTCACGCTGCTGATTGTGGCCGCAATCACGGCAGTGGTCTTCGGTTTGCTGCTTTCTCTGCTGCTACGCCGCTTGCTGGGAGTTCGTAATGCGATGGATGATATCGCATCGGGAGAGGGCGATTTAACCCGACGCTTGCCCGAAGAGGGTAATGATGAAGTCACTCAAATTGCCAAGGCCTTCAACCGTTTCGTAGGTAAAATGGAGGCCGTATTAATTGATGTACGCACCAGCAGTGAATCTGTTCACCACGCGGCCAATGAGATCGCCATGGGTGGTCAGGACTTATCCCGTCGCACCGATAACGCTGCCGCTAGCCTGCAGCAGACCTCTGCATCGATCGAGGAAATCACCAGCACGGTTCAACACACGGCTGCATCCGCAAAAGAAGCCAACAAGCTCTCCCAAACCGCCTCAGAGGTAGCCAACGAAGGTGGGAAGGTTGTAGCAAATGTGGTTACCACCATGGAAGACATTACCCACGCCTCCGATAAAATCGGTGAAATCGTCACGTTAATGAACAGCATCTCTTTCCAGACCAACCTGCTGGCGCTTAACGCGTCGGTGGAAGCTGCCCGCGCTGGCGAGCATGGCCGTGGTTTTGCCGTGGTGGCCGACGAAGTACGCAAGCTGGCTGGGCGTAGCAGTGATGCCGCCAACGATATTCAAAAGCTGATTGAGGACTCTCAAACCAAGGTTAACAATGGCACCACTTTAGTGCGTAATGCGGGATCTACCATGCAAGACATCGTCGCGCATATTACCCGCGTTACCGATGTTTTGGAGGAGATCAATGCGGCCACCAGCGAGCAAAGCGATGGCATCAATCAGGTCAACATTGCCGTCGCAGAACTGGATCGCATGACTCAGGAAAACGCGGCCATGGTGGAAGAGTCCACGACCGCCGCCGAGCAGCTAAAAGAACAGGCCGATCATCTGGCAGGCACTATCAGTAGTTTTAAGCTGTCTCACGCCGCGGCACCTGCCCTGCAAGTGCAGTACCAAGCACATGACAACCGCCGCCATCACATTACTTAAGGGGTAACGCTATGCATTTTCGTTCGTTACGCTCTTTTGTCGTCGCACTTGCGGGCCCTTGCTTGCTCGCGATTGTGGCTGCGCTAGTCATCTATAACTTGGTCGCCGCGGCCCGCACCCAGCAAACGGTGAATGAGCATACCGGCGCATTGATGGAAAGTGCATTGAATGCGCGCTTGGATGCCATTGCCGAAGCAGAGGGCGGGCGTATTCAGCGCGAACTCAACAATGCCATGACTATCGCCAATCAATTGGCGACTACTAATGCTTTGATGGGTATGGAGGATGAAGAGGGGCGCCGCTCGCTTTACCTGAACCGCCGCGAACTATCTAACTTAGTGCGCCAAACTGTGGCCGACAACCCGACACTGCTGGATGCATTTATCGGCTGGGAGCCCAATGCGTTTGGTGACGACGCACGATATGCAGGAGATGAGCGCTATGGCCATGACGGTAGCGGTCGCTTTATGCCCTGGTGGTACCGCACCGAGGATGAAACGCTAGAAGTGCTGCCGCTGGGAGATACCATGGAGAGTGAAGAACGCCTTCCCAGCGGCGTTCGGGAAGGCGAATACTATCTTTGCCCTCGTGAAACCCTAGTTCCCTGCATTATCGATCCGGCGGCTTATGACTATGGCGGCGAGACGCAACTGGTCACTTCGTTTAACGCCCCCATTTTGGTGGATGGCGAGTTTCGTGGCGTTGCGGGGGTAGACCTCTCCCTTAACTTTATCCAAACCCTGCTAAGCGATGCCAACCAAGCGCTATACGAAGGCGCTGGGCGCATGGCTCTCGTCGCGGGAAGTGGGGGGCTAGTCGCCGACACGGCAGGCGTAGAGAGTCTGGGCTCGCCTGCCAGTGACTCCCTTAGCAGTACAATTCTCGCGGGCATCCGAGAGGCATCAGAGCAAGGTAGCCTGCAAAGCAGCGTTAACGATGGTCTACTGCAGCGCTATCAGCCTATTACCATTGGCGATACTCGCCTCCCCTGGGTGTTGGTACTCCAGCTCCCTGAAGACGTAGCGCTTGCGGAGTTAGGCGAGCTGCAAGCAGTTCTCAGCGAGCAGCGCCAGCAAAATACGCTGGGCATGACGGTAGTAGGGCTACTTCTGGCAGCATTGGGGGTGGCAGCGCTATGGTGGATTGGCGGGCGAATCGCACGGCCTCTTAAGCGGCTTGCAAGCCGCATGGCAGAGATTGCTTCAGGCCATGGTGACCTTACCCAACGTCTACCGGTGCATGGGCGAGATGAAAGTGCCGCGGTAGCTGAGCAGTTCAATGCCTTTGCAGAAAAAATTCAGGTTATTCTGCTGGATGTGCGCCGTAGTAGTGAAGCCGTCAACCACGCGGCTAATGAAATTACTCAAGGTGGCCACGACCTCTCACGGCGCACTGAACAGGCCGCTGCCAGCCTGCAGCAAACCTCCTCTGCGATGGAAGAAATCAGCAGCACCGTTAGCCATACCACTCACGCCTCGCAAGAAGCCAGTGGGCTTTCACAAACCGCCTCGCAGTTAGCCTCGCGTACCGACAGCGCGTTTGAGCAAGTCGTGGCAACGATGGATGATATTCGATCCAATTCCGATGAAATTCAGGCCATCGTGACCGTCATCGACGGCATCGCCTTTCAGACTAACCTGCTTGCCCTGAATGCTTCTGTGGAAGCCGCCCGGGCTGGCGAACACGGTCGTGGGTTTGCCGTGGTCGCCGACGAAGTTCGCAAATTAGCCTCTCGCAGTAGCGAAGCCGCCAAGGATATCCGCCAGCGTATTAATACTTCGGCTGGCAAGGTTGAAAGCGGTACCCAAATGGTTCGAGATGCGGAGTCGGCAATGCACGAATTAGCAGAAAGCGTCACGCGGGTAACGCAAATGTTGGGAGATATCAGTACGGCCGCTCGAGAACAAAGCGAGGGCATTAGCCAGGTGAGCATTGCCGTCACCGACCTAGACCAAATGACCCAGCAAAACGCCGCGCTTGTGGAGGAGTCGACGACCGCCGCTGAACAGCTAAACGATCAGGCGGATAGGCTCGCTGCGCTGGTAGGCGGCTTTACACTTGAGCCAAAAAACGCCCCTAGCAACCATCAGTTGCCTGCTCCCGAATTGACTGAGCGATAAACGCTTAAGGAATCGGCGGCAGCGCTATATCCTACCTATAGGGGCCTCTTTTTGAGGCCCCTACTCCGTTATCCATCCCACGTTAATTCGGTTTACTCCAGCGCGTATCTTTTCCCTTGCGAACCTCTAGCTACACGAACTGACGCATACGCCTAAAGTTGTATCTATCGGTGCCGATAGCATGACAGCAGATATTACTTACCAAGCGGTCAACGTCTGACCTTATTTTCCCTGAATAGCGAGACTTTCTTAATGCTGTCGTCCCTACGCTTGCGCATCCTGATGATCACGTTGGTGGTCATCACACTGGCTCTGATCATCAACGCCTCCGTAAGCTATCTGACCTTGCAGGCTCACAATGAGCAGCAGATAACTCGGCAACAGGCCTCCATCGTACAGGGTAACGCCCTGGCCATTGAGGAATGGGTATCTGCCCGTGCCGCTATGTTGGAAGCTGCTCGCGCGCCCGTGCTCGATAATGCTCCTCTTGAGCCGCTAAAACAGTTAGCCGATTCAGGCGGATTCATAGCGGCCTTTTATGGCCAAACCGATGGCAGCCATCTTTCTTCCGATGGCTGGATACCACCCAATGACTATGACCCACGCCAGCGCGACTGGTACCAGGCAGCTATGGATGAGGATAGCACTATCGTCTCGCTGCCCTATGTGGATGCCAACAGCAATCGCTTGGTGGTTACCTTCGCTACACCGGTCAAGCGTGAGGGTCGCCTGTATGGCGTGGTCGGCGGAGATGTAGCGATCGATAATCTGGTCAATCAGGTCAACGCTATTCAACCAACGCCCTCGAGTTTCGCTTTTCTGAGCAGTGGCGGCGAGACGCTGATCGCGCATCCTGATACAGCGCTGACGCTCAAACCCTTGAGCCAGGTCAGCGAGACCTTGACCCCTGCCGTTCTCGAACGGTTGAGCGCTACAAGAGACGCCTGGGAGCCTATCCAGGTCGACGGCCAAACCAAACGGCTATCGGCCTCCCCCATCGCCGGTACCGATTGGGAACTTGGCGTGGCGCTAGATGAATATGAAGCGACTGCCGGCCTGCGCGCCATTCTCCACTCTTCACTGATCACGCTGCTGGTTATTATCGCCGTGACGGCTCTGTTGCTCAGCCTATGGCTCAAACGAACCTTCGCCGGTCTCGAACGGGCACGGGATGCCCTAGATGACATCGCTAGCGGCGAGGGCGACCTGACCCGCCGACTACCGGAGCAAGGCCGCGATGAAGTAGCCCAGATAAGCGGCGCCTTCAACCGCTTCGTGAGCAAAATGGAAGCGGTATTAATCGATGTACGCACCAGCAGCGAGTCGGTTCACCACGCTGCCAATGAGATCGCGATGGGTGGCCAGGATTTATCCCGTCGCACCGATAACGCCGCCGCTAGCCTGCAGCAAACGTCTGCTTCGATTGAAGAGATTACCAGTACGGTTCAACACACGGCGGCGTCCGCCAAAGAAGCCAACAAGCTTTCTCAGACCGCCTCAGAGGTCGCCAACGAAGGCGGGAAGGTTGTCGCAAACGTCGTGACCACCATGGAAGACATTACTCACGCGTCGGATAAGATCGGTGAAATCGTCACCTTAATGAACAGCATCTCGTTCCAGACCAACCTGCTGGCGCTCAACGCCTCAGTGGAAGCCGCCCGGGCGGGTGAGCATGGTCGCGGCTTTGCCGTGGTGGCCGATGAGGTACGTAAGCTGGCCGGGCGCAGCAGTGAAGCGGCCAACGATATCCAGAAACTGATTGAAGATTCCCAAAGCAAGGTCAATAACGGCACCACGCTCGTGCGCAACGCTGGCGCCACCATGCAGGATATCGTCGCGCACATTACCCGTGTGACCGATGTCCTCGAAGAGATCAATGCGGCCACCAGCGAGCAAAGCGAGGGCATTAATCAAGTCAACATCGCTGTTGCAGAGCTGGATCGCATGACTCAGGAGAACGCGGCCATGGTGGAAGAGTCCACGACCGCTGCTGAGCAGTTGAAAGAGCAGGCCGACCATTTAGCGGTCACCATAGGCAGCTTCAAGCTGTCTCAACACCCACCGGCTCCGCTCACGTTAAAGTCCACCCAAGCGTTGCCATCGTTCTGAGGAATTAAGGAATCGGCGGTAGCGCTATATCATCACTGCGCTTGGCCCCGGCAGTCATTTCACGGCACAGACGCAGGAATTCGCGCACGCCGGTGGTGAGGTATTTATGCCGGTGCCAAATAAACGTAAACTGACGCTTTAGATCCAACTCCGGCGTAGGCAGCGGCACCAAGCTGCCGCGCCGGAAGGCATCTCGCAGTGCCAGGCGCGAGACACAGCCAATCCCCAGCCCTGACTCCACGGCACGCTTAATACCTTCCGTATGCTCTAGCTCTAGCAGGGTGTTAAACCGGCTGCGGCGGTGGCGCGCGGCATGCTCCAGAGTCATGCGGGTGCCAGAGCCCTCTTCGCGCATAATCCAGTCCTCACGCAGCAGCTGTTCAAGTTCAAGGTGCTCGCGGCCTGCCAGTGGGTGTCGCGGCGAGCAAAACACGCACAGCTCATCTTCCACCCAGGGTTGGCTGATGATCATGTCATCGTCGCACTGCCCCTCGATCAAGCCTAAATCCAGCGAGTGCTGGCGCACGCCTTCGATAATATGGCGCGTATTGCGCACTGCCAAGCGCACCCGGCTACCGGGGTGGCGCTGCATAAAATCGCTGATCAGCAGCGTGGCCAGGTAGTTGCCAATGGTCAGCGTAGCCCCTACATCCAGCGACCCAACCCCTTTCTGGCCACGTAGAAGCTCTTCAATCTCTTCGCCGCGATCCAGCAGCGCCACCGCTTTGGGCAACAGCTGAAAACCCAGTGCGTTAAGTTTTAAGCGTTTACCAATCCGATCCAGCAGTTGGCAGTCGAACTGCCGCTCAAGCTCCGCAAGCGCCGTGCTGGTTGCCGACTGAGACATGGCCAGCGCCCGCGCCGCATGGGAGACGCTCTCATGCTGAGCAACCGCCACAAAGACTTCCAACTGCCGCAGGGTGTAGTGCATAGAGTCTGACCTTTATTTGATCTATATCTATTTTTCAGATAACCGTTATCAATATAATTCGCTTAACAGATATACCACCCTTTGCTTAGACTTGCTGGCAACATATTTAATCATTTTTATTCTTTTTAAGAATATGACCGATGCGGACTAGCGCCAGCATCGACTAATGGAGAAAACGGCATGAGTAAGTTTGCTCTGGAAGAAGTGCTTAGCGTCCATCACTGGAACGATACCCTGTTCAGCTTCCGCACCACCCGCGAGCGCAGCCTGCGTTTCAAAACCGGTCAGTTCGTGATGATTGGTTTGGAAGTGAACGGCAAGCCGCTGATGCGCGCTTACTCCATTGCCAGCCCCAACTACGAAGACCACCTTGAGTTCTTCAGCATTAAAGTACCCGACGGCCCGCTCACTTCACGCCTTCAGCACCTGAAAGTAGGCGATCAGATCATGGTTAGCCGCAAGCCCACCGGCACGCTGGTATGCGATGACCTACTGCCGGGCCGCAACCTCTACATGCTCTCCACCGGTACCGGCTTGGCGCCGTTTATGAGCCTGATCCAGGATCCTGAAGTGTACGAGCGCTTCGAGAAGGTAGTGCTGGTTCACGGTGTGCGGGAAGTTTCTGAATTGGCCTACGCCGACTTTATCACCAAAGAGCTGCCAGCCCATGAATACCTGGGTGAAGACATCGCTGAAAAGCTGGTCTACTACCCCACCGTTACTCGGGAGGAGTTCCACACCATGGGGCGCCTAACCGACCATATCCGTACGGGCAAGCTGTTTGAAGACACCGGCCTGCCGCCCATTGATCCGCGCCAGGATCGCGCGATGATCTGCGGCAGCCCCGCCATGCTGGACGATACCAGCGCGCTACTTGACGAGCTGGGTCTGAATATCTCGCCGCGCATGGGCGAGCCGGGCGACTACGTCATCGAGCGTGCGTTTGTCGAGAAGTAATCGTTGTGTGAAGGGTGAAGGGTGAAGGGTGAATAGAAAATTGTCACCATCGCCTTATGAGTAAAGCCCCTGGGGAGAGCATCCACAGGGGCTTTGTCTACTCGGCACTACTTACCATTCACACCTTACCCTTCACCGTTAAACCGCGTCTTTGCCCGTTTCGCCAGTACGGATACGAATCACCTGCTCCAGCGGCATCACAAAGATTTTGCCGTCGCCGATTTTACCTGTGTTCGCCACCTGGGTGATGGCATCAATCACCTGCTCGACCATGTCGTCGTCCACGGCGACTTCCAGCTTCACCTTGGGCAGGAAGTCCACCACATACTCAGCACCACGATACAGCTCGGTATGCCCTTTCTGGCGCCCAAAGCCCTTCACTTCCGTCACCGTAATACCCTGAACGCCGATATCGGAGAGCGACTCGCGTACATCGTCGAGCTTAAACGGCTTGATAATCGCTGTGATCAATTTCATTACCATATCCTCTAACTGGGTGGCCATGATGGGGTCGGGTTGAACGGCTGCGAATATCGCAGCCGTTAACCGCTAACTACCAGCATACACCGCTATCGGCAGAGAATAAAAAAGCCTCCCACTAAGGGGAGGCTAGAAGGAGCACGCCAGCTCACTAGGTCAGCATTAAGTTATTTCTTAATGCCACTGTTTATTTCTTAATACCGCTGTTTATTTCTTAATGCCAAATTCGGGATAGGCTTCGAGACCGCACTCAGCGATATCCACGCCTTCATACTCTTCTTCTTCGCTAACCCGGATGCCCATGATGGCTTTCAGGATGAGCCATACCACCAGGCTGGCCAGGAATACCCAAGCGAAGATACCTACGATACCGATGATCTGGGCACCGAATGATGCGCCGTCATTGTTCAGCGGCACTGCCAGCACGCCCCAGATACCGACAACACCGTGAACCGAGATCGCGCCGACCGGATCATCCAGCTTCACTTTATCGAGGGTGACGATGGCTGCGACCACGATGATGCCGCCAATTGCGCCGATAATGGTAGCGCTCAGTGCGGTCGGAGAGAGCGGATCAGCGGTGATAGCCACTAGGCCAGCCAGGGCACCGTTCAATGCCATGGTCAGGTCAGCTTTGCGGAACCACAGTTTGGCCAAGATCAGTGCCGCAATCACACCACCCGCCGCTGCTGCATTAGTGTTTACAAACACCTGAGCCACGTTGTTAGCAGAATCGACAGCCGCAAGTTTAAGCTCGGAACCGCCATTGAAACCGAACCAGCCCATCCACAGAATGAAGGTACCCAGCGTTGCCAGCGGCATGTTGGCACCGGGAATAGCGTGGATAGAACCGTCTTTACCGTATTTACCTTTACGTGGGCCTAGCACGATCACACCCGCTAACGCAGCCGCCGCACCGGCAAGGTGCACAATGCCGGAACCCGCATAGTCAGAGTAGCCCACTTCAGACAACCAGCCGCCACCCCAAGTCCAGTAGCCAGACACCGGATAGATAAACGCGGTCATTACCACAGCAAAGGCCAGGAATGCCCACAGTTTCATACGCTCAGCGACGGCACCCGACACAATTGACATGGCGGTTGCCACGAACACGACTTGGAAGAAGAAGTCAGAACGCATGGAGTAGTAGGGCGCGTCATCGCCGCCTGCGGTAACCGCATCCACACTGTTTTCAGCGCCAATCAAGAAGCCCAGATTGGGCAGGAAGCCGCCAGCGCTACTGGAGTACATGATGTAGTAGCCCACCAGCAGATACATGGTGCAGGCAATGGCAAACAGCGCGATATTCTTGGTCAGGATCTCAGCGGTGTTTTTGGAGCGTACTAAGCCCGCCTCTAACATGGAGAAGCCTGCCGCCATCCACATGACGAGCACACCGCAAATTAGAAAGTAGAACGTATCGAGCGCGTAGCTCAGATCAGTCAACTCATTCATTGTAAGTTCCCCGTTGAACTATAGAAATGATCCGAAAAAGCAGCGTTAAACGGCGTCTGCACCGCGCTCGCCTGTCCGAATCCGAATAACGTCTTCAAGCGGTGTCACAAACACCTTGCCGTCACCGATCTTGCCGCTGTTAGCCGCACTACAGATTGCATCCAATACGCTCTCCAAACGGGCGTCGTCTACGGCCACTTCCACTTTTACCTTGGGTAGAAAGTCGACGACGTACTCCGCGCCACGATACAACTCGGTATGCCCTTTCTGACGGCCAAAACCTTTAACTTCAGTGACCGTAATGCCCTGAACGCCGTTGTCGGCCAATGCCTCACGAACGTCGTCGAGCTTAAATGGCTTGATGATAGCGGTGATGAGTTTCATCCCGGATCTCCCCTGCTGGATAAGTCCTGCTAGATTGGTAGCGGCACAGCCGCCAGAATAAGCACCTGAACCGATAATGCGCATACTGTGCCAGCTGACTTTTTTTGCTTATAAGTCAGCCAATTAGCCGTCATCAAAAGTGCAGCTCAGAGCTAAATCTGAGCAAACCCATTCTCACACCACCGCTATTGCACCAAAAAAGAGCGTAAGCAAAAGTAGCCTGCTCTATTTCGATGCACACCCTGGGTTAAGCAGTAAAAGCACGCGATACATGCGAATTCGCCAACTGTTGCGTATCCTTACCGGTAAGCAATATTTAAAGCAGGTTTATCTAGGAGAGAACGATGGCGCCTCAAGACCGTATTAGCCGCTTGGCCCAGCAGATTGGTGACCGTTTACAAAACGCCTCCCAGGCGCCAGAAGATATTCAAAAGGGCGTGCAGCAAGTCGTGCGTGGCGCCTTCGACCGCCTGGAGCTTGTCTCACGGGAAGATTTCGACATTTTAATGGATGTACTGCAGCGCACCCGTTCGCGGGTAGAGGCGTTAGAGCGCCAAGTCGCTAACCTTGAAGCAGCCGTTGATGCCTCCGCGCCAACGACGTCCACGCCGCTCGAAGCTGAAGCCCCACCAGTTCCAGAGCAGCATGCGCCGGAATCAGATGCAGAAGACGAGAAGAATAAACCCGCTTAACGTTCAAGCTTCATTAGCAGCAATAGGGAAATGGCCTATTGCTGCGCGCACCGCAAAATAAATACGAATCACTATCGTTGACTTTGTTTTTCGTGGTGATACTCTCCGCCTTTGATTTTCTTACCGTCTGCGGATTGTTCACTATGCACGCCCTGTCACTATCAAACCTATCTGTTGCAAAGCTGCCTTTTGCAAAGCCTTTCTTTTCGCCGTCGTCTGTTTCAATATCTGGGCTTGTTGGCACCGGCCTGTTACTGAGCTTCTCCAATGGCGTTTTCGCCCAAAATACTGCGTCTAGCGCCGACGAGTCCATGGTGGTCGTTGGATCGCGCACTCCTAGTCAGATCAGTCAAATTCCCGGTGCTGTATGGGTAATTGACAAAGAGATGCTGCAACAGCAGACCCGCAATGGTGCAGACCTAAAGACAGCATTGGGGCATCTGGTACCGGGGTTGGATCTGGCGCCTCAAGGGCGCACCAATTATGGGCAAAACATGCGAGGCCGGGGCGTGCAGGTGCTCATCGACGGCGTATCGCTGAACAGTTCCCGTGGGCTTTCCCGACAGTTCGATGCCATCGATCCCTTCAATATTGAGCGCGTGGAAGTGCTTTCCGGCGCCAGCAGCCTGTATGGCGGCGGTGCTACGGGGGGCTTGATCAATATCATTACCCGCAAAGGTGAAGAAGGCCTGAACTGGCGTACTGAAGCAGGCATCACCACCGGCTTCAACAACAGCGATGACATAGATCGACGCCTCGCACAATCCATCAGCGGTGGTAACGAGCGGGTTCAAGGCTATCTGGGTACCGCCATTGGCGACAACGGCCGCCACTATGACGGCAGCGGCCAGGAAATCTTTCCCGATATCGCCCAGACCGACCTACAGGATAATCGCAGCATTGATGTATTGGGCAACCTCTCTTTCCGCTTGACCGATGAACAGAGTCTGGAACTGGGTGCCCAGCTGTACCGTTCAGGCTATGAAGGTGACCGGGGTGTTTACTTTCCCAACCTCGACGCTGCCACGCCCAACTTGAACGATGCCGAAATTCGCGATGGCTACCGTTCACAGCGCGATCCGGAAACCGACCGTAAGCTCGTCAACGTCAACTATCACCACGCCAACCTGTGGGGGCAAAACTTCTACCTGCAGGCATTCCACCGGGAGGAGGAGTCCAGCTTCCAGGCATTTCCCTACCCAGTCGCCGACGGCCTGCAATTTCGCGCCTCGCAACAAAACACCGATTTAAGCGGCATCAAAGCGCTGTTTGAATCGCGCCTGGGTGATGACGTTTCGCTAACCTACGGCCTCGATCTGGATCGTGAAACCTTCGATGCCAGCCAGATGCTGTTCGATACCGACATATCGGATGCTTCCGGCGGCCTGGTTCAGCAGGCATCGGGGGTTGAGCCTCGCTACCCCGGTTATCAAGTGGACGGGCTTTCAGGCTTCCTCCAGGGCGACTGGCAGGCCACCCAGGCGCTCAAGCTCTCCGCAGGGTTGCGGCAGCAGCATATGGACGTCGAGGTGGATGAATTCCAGGGGATTCCTGGCGGCGAGAATGACTATGAAGCAACGCTCTTCAATGCCAGCGCCCTCTACGACTACGGCAACGGTCACCAGAACTGGCTGCAGTTTAGCCAGGGCTTCGAACTGCCAGATCCTGCCAAATATTACGGCAAGAGCCCCGACGTAAGTGTCGATAACAACCCGTTATCTGCCATCGAGACGGATCAGATAGAGCTAGGCTGGCGCTACCAGGGTGGCAACTGGACGACCCAAACAGCGCTTTACTACGCCTGGTCGGACAAAGCGGTAGAGAACGCCGAGGATTTAAGCGTCAGCGTCGTCGATGAGAAGAAACGCGACTTCGGCCTGGAAAGCGCCGTGACCCGTTACTTTGATAATGGCCTGGAGGCAGGGGGCACCCTGCACCTGGTGCGTTCCGAGCAGGAGAACGACCAAGGGGAGTGGGAGAAGCGTGACGCCCGCTATGCATCGCTCTCTTCCGCCACTGCCTTTATTGGCTGGACGGACTATGTACGTTCGGCTCGCTTGCAGGCCAACCACAACTTCGACCTGAAAGACGATGCCGACCGCGAGATCGATGGCAATACCACCCTCGACTTATCGCTCAGCCAGGAAACCGATTTTGGCACCTTAAGCCTGGGAGTGCAGAACCTGCTGGATGATCAGTACTCCACCGTCTGGGGTCAGCGAGCCGCCATGTTCTATTCGCCCTACTACGGCCCAGAGTACCTCTACGACTACCAGGGCCGCGGGCGTACTTACACCCTGAACTGGTCGATGGAGTACTGAGTGCTGGTTCGCTACTCGCTGACAACCGCTCAAGGGTGAGGTAACGGGGATGGCTACACTCGGCTCAATAACGTCATCTTGCGTACCACTAACCACCCATGACCTGCTGGCTATTGGTCAGCGCTTCGGGATCGACTACCGCTTTCCCGAAGCGCCTGACCGCTCCCAGCCAGCGCCTTGTGTTGCCCATGGGCGGGTGATGGACGTTGAGGTAGACCCCACGCTGCGGGTGACACACTCTGATCTTGATGTCCTGCACGCTTACGCCTCCACTTCCCGGCGTGCCGCGCCGTGGTTTCTCAGCGTGATACTCGAGGGCCATATCCAAGTCGGCCTAGGGCACCAGTCGTTTCAGTTGCAGGCCGGCGACGCCTTCAGTGCCCATTTCAACGAGCAGACCGGGCTTGAGGTCTTCCAGCCCGCGCCACAACGATTGCGCATTCTCAACGTATCGATTCTGGCTTGCACAGAGCCTCTCTCTTTCTCGCCCATTAGCTGTTCGCCTATCAATGTTGCCCCTCCGGCAGCGCCCGTACTGCATACTTGGCAGGTGCCGCAGTTCCTTATCCATAGTCTGGAGGCAGCACTGGCTTCGAACTGGTCAGTAGAGCGGCAGCGCCTGCTATGGCAGGGGCTCGCGCTCCAGTTGTTAGCTCATGGGCTGCCTGCCGCCTCCCTTGAGTCCAGCGACGAAGAAAAGGCAGTCAGCCTGCCACCGGGTTTAACCCAGCGCGACCACCAGCGCCTGGAGCACTTGCGTCAGCAGCTCGAACACTCCCCCAACCAGGATTATCGGCTTGAGCAGTTGGCCCGCAATGCCGCGATGAGCCCGAGCAGCCTACGCACCAAGTTTCACCGCTGTTACGGCTGCTCGATATTCGACTACCTACGACGTTGTCGCCTGACCCAAGCTCAAGCGTACTTACGCAAAGGTTATAGCGTGCAGCAAACCGCTCACGCCTGTGGCTACCGCCACGCCACCAATTTTGCCACCGCCTTTAAGCGCGCTTTTGGCATTGCGCCCCATGAAGTACACCATCGCCATTAAAGCCGCAGGGTTGTTTTTGGAGCGCTAAGTTCCTCTGTTGGACGTTTTTTGGCAGTACGCATACTCCCTTTGTCATTGCGCATACCTTTCAGTAGCCATTAAGCGCAATAATTCTCATTAACACATTGGTTAATTGATGCTTATTGCAGGTGCCTCCATGCTCATCCCCCATCACCGTTTTCTACGCTCTCCGCTTAGCGTCGCCGTTCTCTCGGCACTGGCTGTTTCCCCGGTATACGCTCAAGAAAGCACCGAGTTAGCCACCGTCACGGTGACTGCCCAGCAGGCTGCCACCAAAGTGGAAACGCCGACGATCGAAATACCCCAGAGCGTTTCCACGATCACCCGCGAACAGATGGATAACCGCGGCGTAAGTACCGTGCAGCGCGCCACCGACTACACGCCAGGTGTTTACAGCAATCAGGTAGGCGCCTCCAATCGCTTCGACTACCTGGTACTGCGCGGTTTTTCTGACGGCAGCTTGAGCAATACCTTCCTGGATGGCCTGAAAGTAATGGGGGATGCCAACTCCCATAGCAGTATGCGCATTGACCCATGGTTTCTGGAAAGCATTGAAGTGGTGCGCGGGCCCGCCTCGGTACTCTATGGACGCGCTTCCCCTGGCGGGGTGGTCGCCCTGAACAGCAAGCGGCCGGAATTTGAACAGGGCGGTGAGCTGCGTTTTCGAGTGGGTAATCATAACCAGCGCAGCGCCGCTTTTGACCTCACCGGGCCGATTGGCGAAGAGCAGCGGGTGGCCTTTCGCCTAACCGGGATTGCCAGCGCCGCGGATACCCAGTTTGGCCCGGCAGAAGAGCAGCGCTACGCCATTGCGCCCCGGCTCACCTGGGATATCACCGATGACACCAGCCTCACCGTAGAAGCCTACCTACAGGATGAACCCGAAGGCGGCTACCACTCCGGCGTACCCTATGAGGGGGCCGTGGTCGCCCATAATGGCCACAAGATCAGCAACAACTTCTTTGATGGTGAAAAGGATTACGACACCTACGAGCGAACCCAACGCATGTTCGGCTACGCCCTGGAACACCGCTTCAACGACCAGGTGACCGGCCGCCAATTGATGCGCTATCTCAATTCCGACGTAGTGCTCAATCAAGTCTATGGCTATGGTTGGACGTCACCGACCTCTGACGAGCTCACCCGCTACTACTCCGGCAGCAATGAATCTCTGGAAGCCTGGACACTCGATAACCAGCTTGAAGCCACACTCAGCAGCGGCTTTATGGATCACACGCTGCTGTTTGGAGTGGATTACCAGCAGCGGGAAAACGACGTGTCATGGCCCACTGGGTATTTCCCGCCGCTCAATGCGTTTGACCCGGTTTATGGCAGCGACCCCATCGAGTTTTACGCCCCGGTGCGCGAACGCCATGAGATCGACCAGACCGGGGTTTACCTGCAAGACCAGATAGCCCTCGTTAACTGGCGCTTCACCCTGGGTGGCCGCTACGACTGGGTCAATATCGACAATGCCAACCGCGATAGCGGTGATACCAGTTCCCTTAGCGACACCCAGTTCAGTGGCCGCGCCGGGGTGGTCTACCTGTTCGATAACGGCGTAGCGCCCTACCTGAGCTACTCTACCGCCTTCACCCCCACCAGTTTCGTGGATGAGAGTGGCGATCTGCTCCAGCCCATGGAAGGCGAACAGTGGGAAACCGGCGTTAAATACCAGCCTAACGGTAGCCAAAACCAATACAGCGCGGCGCTGTTCCATATCGGTCAGGAGAACGTCGCCACCAAAGAGCAGCCCACCGACCCATACCGAGCCGTAGGGGAGATCGAATCCCAAGGGTTGGAGCTGGAAGCGCAAACCCAGCTAACGGATACCCTCTCGCTTCAGGCAGGCTATAGCTTCACCGACATCACCTACGCCAAAAGCGATGATGGCAACCAGGGCAACAACGCGATTTACTCCCCACGGCACCAAGTGCAGCTATGGGGCCACTACCAGGCCAACGACGGCTGGCTGAACGGCGTGGATATGGGTGTCGGCGTGCGTCACTACGCCGATATCGCCGCTGACCGGGCCAATACCGAAACCGTGCCCGACTACACTCTGGTGGATGCCACCATTGGCTACGACCTCAGCCAACTCGGCGTAGAAGGGGTCGAAACACGTTTAAACGTGAACAATTTATTGGATAAAGAGTACGTGGCCTCCTGCAACTCCCTGGAGTACTGCTACTTCGGTGCCGAGCGCGGCGTCACCGCCAGTGTTCACTACCGTTTCTAAACGCTCGTGCTAGGCGACGGCTCAAGCCCTTGTCTAAGCATTATTAACTTATTGTAACCTAACCTGCCCAGGCCACTGTGCCTGGGCTTTTTTTCTTGAATGCAGGTTTGCAAACAATAAATATTATCGTTTAAATACAGCTCTTATTTTCTGGATGGCCTCTCACCACCATGTGCCACACCAACCTGTTCTCATTGCTCGCGCGCTGCGGGCTGTTCGCTGTTTGTATGCTGAGCGTTTCTACTGCCCAGGCGCAGTGGGCCACGGTGGACTGGACGATTGCCGAAACCTTGCTGGCGATTGATGCGCCGGTTAGCAGCGTCGCCCAGCAGAGTGACTACCATGCCTGGGTAGGCGAGCCACGTATTCCCGATAGTGCCACCGATATGGGCCTGCGCACCCAGCCCAACATGGAACTACTGGCCCAAGTGCCGCCAGAGCAAACGCTGATCTCGCCCATGTTTGCCGGTTTGACACCGCGCCTGGAGCGCATCGCCCCGGTCACTTCATTCTCGCTCTACTCCCCCGGCACCGATACCTGGCAGGAAATGCAAACCCTGACCCGTCAGCTAGGCGAGTTAACCGAGCGCCAGCCCCAGGCCGAGCAGCTTATTGAAGACACCCAAACATTGATGGCCACGCTGCGCGAATCCCGGCCCCTCTCACAGTCAGAAATCGCACCGCTACTGATGGTGCAGTTTATGGATGCCCGCCACGTGCGGGTGTTTGGGGAAAACAGCTTGTACAACGCCGTTCTGGAGCAGCTCGACCTCCCCAATGCCTGGGATCAATCCACAAATGCCTGGGGATTTGCGCTGGTAGGGATTGAAGCGCTGGCGCGCTACCCAGAAGTAACGATGGTAATCATCGACCCGCTGCCCGCCGGAGCCGAAGAGAAGCTTGCAAAAAGCGGCCTGTGGCAGCAGCTCCCCAGCGTCAGGCACGACAGGATAATTCACCTGCCGCCGGTATGGAGCTTCGGCGCGCTGCCCTCCGCCCAGCGCTTTGCCCGGAAGCTGACTACGGCGCTAGAGGCTGCGCCATCGGTTAGCCATCAGGGCAATGAGTAGAAGAACGTGAAGCTACCAAAGCGTTCTTAATTACGATAGGTTAAATACTTAAGGTAATGTAGCTTTAGCTTACATTGTCGTGAGTAACAACAGCAGAGGAAAGGCGATGACGCTTGCCATCGTAGCCACGCGCGCAGGCGTAGGTTTAGATGCACCGGCGGTGCATGTTGAGGTACATCTGGCCAACGGCTTGCCGGGCCTAACGCTAGTGGGCTTGCCGGAAACGGCGGTAAAAGAGAGCCGCGAACGGGTGCGCAGTGCACTGGTTAATGCAGGCTTTGATTTTCCCAATACCCGCCGTATTACCTTAAACCTCGCCCCCGCCGATCTACCTAAGGAGGGTGGCCGTTTTGATCTGCCCATTGCCCTAGGTATCCTCGCCGCCTCCGGGCAAATTCCCGTGGAAGCGCTGGAAGGTATGGAGTGCGCTGGTGAGCTGGCCCTGGATGGCAAGCTGCGCGCGGTGCCGGGCATACTGCCCTTTGCCCTGGCCACCCGGCGGGCGAAAAAAGCACTGATCATTCCCCGCGACTGCGCCGATGAAGCCGCCCTGGCAGGCGATTTGCCGGTGCTGCCTGCCGATACTCTCTGGCAGGTAGTGGCGCACTTACTCGCTCAAGAGAAGATACCCCCGCACAAGCTCAGCGCTTCGGTGAAAACCACCGCCCCGGTGGATGACCTTGCCGATGTGCGCGGCCAACAGCAGGCTCGCCGTGCGCTGGAAGTCGCGGCGGCCGGGGGGCATAACCTGTTGTTTGCAGGCCCTCCTGGCACCGGCAAAACCATGCTGGCCAGCCGCCTGCCGGGCATTCTGCCGCCGCTCTCTGAGGAGGATGCTCTGGCAGTCGCTGCTGTGCGCTCGGTTTGCGGGTTACCGCTGGAAGCGGACTGGGGAAGAAGGCCATTTCGACAGCCCCATCACAGTGCCAGCGGCGCCGCCCTGGTAGGTGGCGGCTGTCATTTTCAACAATTGTTGCGACTAAACAATAATTACTGCGACAATCTCTATGTTGAGTTTACATAGAGCGCGCCCTTGTGACGGTTTCACTCAAACAATGCAGAACCTTTAGCTTTTCAGACGGCACTCTCAAAGACGAAGCTGAACGCTTGGTCGTTTGGTGGTATGGGCCTATCGAAAAAAATACCCGCTCAGAAAGCGTCCCTAAAATTTATGTATTTTTCAGACCCATTGATAAGAATAACAATTTAGGGAATGTGATTGAGCGAACGACGGTCTTAACACATGTCGGACTATTGAGGATCGGTTCTGTCTGGGAAAAGGGGGTGAGCAACTCTCGCATCGCGTTTGATGAGAGAACATTCCCCGTTTCATTTTCTCCAGGCGGCTGGCGGATAGTCTCTCTAGATGACTTACGCAAAGCAGGGCGCAGCCTCTATACCTCCTTTCATGATGAATACTATTTGCCACTGAACAGAGAGCAAAGATCTTATCTGATCGAATTTGACCTTCCAGATGGCAAACACTTGCTCATCCCTTGCACAGAATTTTTTACTCGCGTTTACGGTCGATCCTCTGAAATCAAGCGGGTGCTCGCCACTTACCCCTGGGAGGCGGTCAAAGAACGTCTTTATCGACCGCTTAATGCGCCTGCATCCCCAGGTACATGGCCTGTCAAATTTACGTATCGTGTTCATAAACACGATGCCATTTTGCTCGCGCATATGCTGTACGACCCCTATGCTGAACAGGCCGCCAGAAAAATTTATTCACAGATTGAAGCCCGCTTCCCCGAAGATAGGATACTTTTTGAGGTCACGCCTTGGTTCCAGGGAAGCGGGGAACTCTCTGTTTCTGGCGTTCCGATTGATGGTGGCAAGACATTTCTAGGGTTGCAGATATTAGGCTGTACTCAGCCTGACGGTGCCACGATCCATCGCGAAAGAGAGAAGTCAACGACAGTACCAGCCACCGATGGCGATGATGCTCCCACTCAATTTCCCTATCATCAGCTTCCAAACATCCCCGATGTCATTGACCTGACGGATGATGAAGAGCCAGACCATGGCTCTTCTTGGCTAGACCTTACTGAGGACGAATTCGTTATTTTAGGTAAGCCTCGCGTCGTCTTGGATAAACGATATACCCGAAAAAACGTGCCCGATACACGAGGCGTCCCCGTTCCTGGTGACGAAACGATTTTCTCCACTGGAGAGCCCTATGGGTCAGGGAAGGGAGTGGGACAAGCGTCTATTCACGCCCCCATTACACTGGAGTCGCAGGGCTTTCTACGTGATATGTGGAATGCGCTTCTCTATTTAAAATCAGCCTATCCTACAGCGATTCATAGCGTTAGCTGGTTTACCTTTGAAGATGGCTTCAGCACTTCCCCTGACCCTCGGTTAATTAGCCTCGAACCCTTAGGCATAGACGATGATGTAGAAACGTCCGTGGCCAATTGGGTCTATATGGACACTCAGACCAAGGTTCCTCGCGGGGTACTCGTCATCAAGGTGCATGTGTTAGATCAAGCGCTTTATCTCATGGAACTCCAACGCCGCCCGCCTAAACCCAGAAATGGCGGTAGGGAGGAAGGGTCAAAACCTCCGTCCTACAAAGGTTTGGTATTTACGCTGGATCACCAAGGCAGCTTTGAACACTGGTTGCGCCAAGTGCTGTCTAACGTGCGGCACGTTGAAGGTGTCGTTCAAAAACTCGTTCGTCACTGCCCAGGATTCGCCGATACGTTCAAGCACCCTAAAGCCAAAAATGAAAACGTTCCCTGCGAAGCTTCTGTGATGAATGCCTTCAGTAAAGTAGGCATCACCCGTGGTGATTTAACCTAACAGGCATCTATTCACTTATCAGCCTGAAATGTGTCACGAAGGCCATCGTGTATGGTGGTTATCAATGACAAACATGTGCCGATGCACATTTCTGAGATGATAGTGGGGATGGCTATGAGGTTCAGGCCCCTCCCATCCTTCATGCTCGTGTTGATGGTGCTCGTCGTGATAGTGAAGATGGCTATGACGTATAGGCGAGTGCTCATGCGCAATCTCTATTGGATCTCTACGAGGCCAAGCAAACGCAGCAAGCCCCGTCGCCGTTAAAGCCACGGTTCCGAGCATTGCGAACGTTCCGGTCATTCCCATATTCAGCCCTAACCACCCTGCCAACGGATAGGTGATCAACCAGCAACAGTGTGACAACGAGAATTGGGCAGCAAATAGCGCTGGACGATCCTCCGGCTGGCACGAACGCTTGAGCAAGCGTCCGGTAGGGGTCATGACCATCGACGCGCCTGCACCCAATAGCCACCATAGCCCGACCAGCCCCGCAAACGATGGGCCTAGCCAGCCCAAGTAGAGACTGAGCGCCATGATAATGCCACCCAACAGCATGACTGGTCGTTCAGGCAGTCGATCCAGTACCTTAGGTAGCAGTAAGGCCACCAGCATGGAACCCCCTCCTGCGGCAGCAAAGGCCAAAGCTACTTCTTTCTCGCCAAGCCCCAACATAGAGCGCACAAGCACTACCGTATTGACGATCTGCATCGCTCCGGCGGCAGAGACCGCCAAGTTCAACGCCAACAGACCGCGCAAGCGAGGTGTTTTTAGATAAATCCGTATGCCGTGAGAAACGCGACGCCAAACGCCGGGAATTTCTTCTAGCGGTTGTGACTCAGGTAACATCACCGATATAACCAGGGAGGCAGAGATCACGAACGCCAGAGCGTTGAGTACAAACAGGACATCAAAGCTCATCACCATCAGTAATGCTGCTGCCGCCATCGGGCTAAGAAGATTCTCTAAATCGTAGGCAAGGCGTGACAGGGATAATGCTCGCGTGTATTGCTCTTCGTCTTCTAGGATGTCTGGTATTGTCGCCTGGAAAACGGGCGTGAAGCCTGCTGAGCAAGCATTGAGTAGAAAGATCAGCACATAGATTTGCCACACTTCTGTAACGAAAGGCAGTGCGCAAACCACGGCTGCTCGCAGCAAGTCGAGGCTAACCAACAACGTGCGTCGAGGTAGGCGTGAGGCGTAAGCACCCACCAGTGGCGCAATGCCCACGTAGGCGACCATCTTAATTGCCAGCGCTGTGCCTAGTACGACACCCGCCTGCCCCCCAGCAAGATCATGAGCCAGTAACGCTAGGGCAACGGTGGTCAAACCGGTGCCAATCAGTGCAATGACCTGAGCGAAAAAGAGATGGCGATAGACGCGATGGGCGAGTACATCGAGCATAGAGCGTTCCTCAAGTGAGGGGGCTTAGATGTATTTACAGGTAGCGGGCAATGGCCTTGAACTCTTCAGCCCGCGCCCGCTGCGTTTGATCCTGAGAATCCAAGGCATTCTCTAGGCAGTGATCGATATGATCTAAAACCAAGGCACGTTTGGCCTGTTGAATAGCTTTCTCAACCGCATGAAGCTGCTGAGCAATGTCCAGACACTGGCGACCGTCCTCTATCATCTGCGTCACGCTCGAAAGGTGTCCCCGAGCCCGGTTCAAGCGCTTGATGATATCGGGATGTGACTGGTGTGTATGTATTGTCATTTTCTTTCCCTTATTCTATTCCTATCCCCCTGGAAGGGATGATAAACTATTGTTGCTACGCGGCGCTACGGCGTAAGCAAACTGTTATTTACTTTTTTTATCGTCAATTTTTGTCCTGGTTGCTTTAAATGCTCAATCGGCTGCGCCACCGCCTTGGCTATCTGACCCTGCTACTGCTGTTTTTGCCTAGCCTATTGCTTACCAGTGTGGGCGAAGCGAATGCGCATGGCGCAATGAGCATGGTCGGCGTTGAGTCATCTCACCATGAGAGTGTTCAGAAGGCCCATGGGCATACCCATGGGCATGAACACGATGACGGTCGTCACCTCTCTCATGAGAGCGGCAGTCACTTCCACGAACAAGCGGACCGGTTGGGGGCGAGCATTGCCATCGCGCCGAACGTCCGTCATGCCCTGCGGCTGGGCGAACGGCGCGGTATTCCCCTGCGTCGTGTCTACCGCTTGGAGCGGCCTCCACGGCCAGTCGTTGCTTGATGACTGGGGCCATCCATCGGATGGCCAAGACTAATGACAGACCCGTGGAGGTTGCATGTTTCCATCCCAAGTAAGGGGTGCGCTCGGCTTGCCTATAATGGCCCGACGCCACGCCTTAGCCTTTCTAACCCTGCTGTTAATGCTACTGGGCGCCAGTGGCGAGGCGCTTGCTCACGCGGTGGCCGAAGGTGACAAGGGCTACATCCAAGAGATCTATGGCGTTCATCTGATCTCGTTTATGTATCTCGGTGCCAAGCACATGGTAACGGGGTATGACCACATTCTGTTTTTGCTAGGGGTCATCTTTTTCCTCTACCGAATGCAGCATATCGCTATTTACGTCAGCCTCTTTGCCATCGGTCACTCGACGACCATGCTACTAGGGGTGTACTTCAATATCGGCATCAATAGCTACCTCATCGATGCCATCATCGGGCTCTCCGTTGTTTACAAGGCGCTCGATAACATCGGTGCGTATCAGCGCTGGTTCGGCTTTCAGCCCAACACCAAGGTAGCCACATCGGTGTTCGGTCTGTTTCATGGCTTTGGCCTGTCGAGCAAGATCATTGAGTACGATATCGCTCCCGATGGCCTCGTCCCTAACCTTCTGGCATTCAATATAGGCGTAGAGATCGGCCAGCTACTGGCATTGAGCGCTATTCTCATCGTAATGGGCTTCTGGCGACGCACTACTGGCTTCTTACGCCATGCGTATACCGCCAACGTCGCCATGATGTGTGCTGGTTTTATGCTGGTGGGTTATCAACTGACCGGCTATTTCATCGCCTAATTGAAGGAGTCCCTGATGTATAACACTGATCTTCCAACCCGTGCCGAACTACCATCAACGGGTCAGTTACTTCGCTCTACGCTAATAGCAGCGGTTATTGCCGTCGCTTTACTGATCACGGTTGTGTTACCTGCTGAGTATGCCATTGACCCCACCGGCGCTGGGCGCTTGCTGGGGCTGACTGAGATGGGAGAAATCAAGACCCAGTTAGCCGAAGAAGCCGAACTCGATCAGGCTAACGATCAAGCCAGCGCCCAACAAACTGCTCAAGCCACTGCACCTCAAGAGGCTGCTAGTGATAGCCAACCTTCGACCGCAACCGCTACTGCTGTGCCAACTTCAGACGTAGAGACGGAGCAGGTAGCCGCTTCGTTACCAGAAGGTCAAGAGATGGTGCAGACTGAAGCAAACGTAGCGCTTGCTGACGCTCCTGCCGCTGAGGAGACACCTTCCCAGGCAACTGAAGAAACTGCGGCATGGGGTGATGAGGTGACATTCACACTCACCCCGGGTGAAGGTACCGAGTATAAGCTAACGATGGAAGAAGGTGCTGTCGCGACATTCGCTTGGGCGTCCGACGGCGGGCCACTTAATTTTGACACTCACGGCGATGGCAATGGGAACTCCATCAGCTACGAGAAGGGGCGTGGCGTACCCGAAGATGAGGGAGAGCTGGAAGCTGCTTTCACCGGCAACCACGGCTGGTTCTTCCGTAACCGCAATGACAACGACGTGACCGTGGTCTTGCGTGTTGGGGGAGACTACGGGGAGCTGAAAGGTATGCTTTGATCCCCTTAACTGAACCGCTCCGGCCAAAAAGGCCGGGGCGGCCCCCATAGCGCACCTAACGACAAACAGCAAAGCTAACGTTTTACTCTTATACAATAGGCAGCCAGTAGCTCACGCCCTCCATGCTAACCCGAACCCCGTCCCCTGAATGCTCCACGGCCTGCTGACGGAGTACTTTTTTAGATACTTTCTTGTCATGAAAGTATTCCATGGCAGTGACGACCCATCGCTCCTTCCACTCCTCCCCTTGATCAGCTGACTTAGCCATTTGCATCATGGTGCGAGCCAACTTTTCTTTTCGCCGTTTTCCTGCCCGTTTCTCATCCACCCTAGGGGTCAGTGTGGTGGCATGTTGGCGATTTAAGAAATTGGTAAACCCCGTCACCGAGGCTGCTTGTCCGGGCACCGCACTCAAGTAACTGTCCACATCGCCCTGATTAGGTAGCCGCTGTCCCTCTCGGTCAGTATTGAGTAACAATGCGGCTGCCGCGCTTAGTGCAAAGCGTGCGGACGTATGGGACGTTCTGCCCGCCTCAATACGTGCTTCTAATTGCTGCCAATAGGTTTGCAGCACACTTTCTGATAACGAAGCGGACGGCATGGAACTGAGGTACGCCTGAATACGCCGTTTCTCCGAGCTTATGCGCTTGGCCTGATGATCCGGCTCAACCCCTTTCTCTTCATGCAACCAGCGCATAGGGAGCCTCACTCGCCGCAACCCCTCAGCCCCAAAGTGATGGAGCAGCTCCAGATAACTTGGTATGCGTGACCATGCCTGGTCGAGCTCAAGGAAGAATAATAAGAAGGTGTTGATCTTTAGTGCCGCTTTATGCGGTCCCGTGGTGCGAATCAACCATTCACCAAACTCCCCAAATGCCTCACTTAACGCTTTGGCACTGATGCCAGCTTGGCCAATAGTGACCCGCTTACGACATGTCCGCGTCCAGTAGCAGGGCTCACAGACATCGCCTCGCCCCGCTGGCATAGGATGACCACAAGATGGACAGGTAATCTCACCTTGTTCATAACAGGCCTTGCACAATGCATCACCGCTAGATGCCACCACTAATAAGCGATGTCGACGACACGCAGAGCAGGTACCGTGGTCTGCCGTCGCACAGCTTGGACATAAGCGATGGTCATTTCCCATACGAGTCACCCGGGTAAGACGTTGAGACGGCTTCCCACACGCCTCGCAAGGCTCTGATTCTCTAAAATAGGGAGCACAGGCGTTACAAACAGGGCCGTAGGGAGTGACCTTGCCGATGTTGTAGTCTGAACTGGCTTTCCCACATCGCGCGCACGGTTTGTCGACATCACACTGGCGACAGACGGCTTCTGGGTCATTCTTAGGCAGACGAGCTAACTCACCACATCGTGGGCACATTCGCCGCTTAAACACCCGAGCATAGCAAGTTGAGCAGTAACCATGCCCCTTATGGCGTCGCCACAATTTGGAGACTTCTCGACCACACTCATCGCAGTCTACCGTTTTGTGTTGCTTCAAGAGGTTGGCTCCGCTTTCATTCTCCGTTTTAAACGCGCCCATGAGGCTCTCACTGCGCGTTCCGACGTAGGGCGATGATCCGGTTGAGCGCGGCGGCGATGTGGCCCATGCGGGTGATGAGATAACCGTGATAACAACGGCAACAACATAACGGGGGGTGACTTTCGGGGATCATGAAGCGCACTCGTTTTGACATTACAATCGACCAGAGCGCTAAACGTTTTTTCAAGGCCTATACTTAGCAAACGCTCCACCGCCGCTAATAAAGCACAACGCTCGTTGACAGGCAGCAGCTCAAACGCCAACCCAGACACAGGCATTCGGCAATCCGTAACCGAAATGCCCAATGATAGAAGCGCATCGCCGAGGGGTGACGCAGGCCTCCGACTTGCACGCCGTACAACGCTAAGAAAGAAGGTCACCATAGAAAACCAATCGGCAGGTGCGATAGAGGCCTGCCTAAACGTCACGTTATCCGATTTTAAAACACGATCCGCCATCACTTGGAAACTGAACGCTTCAGGTAAATACGACGTGCACACCGCCTTCCTAAAATCGTCATGACACCGGCTGCACTGAGCTAAATGTTGATCTTCCGCTGACAGGCGATGGGGCTCTATCGGGGCCTTACATGCTGGGCACTCATCTATCAGCTGCACCCCATGAAAGCGGCACCCAATGTGCCAAGCGAATCGCCAGTGTCGGCGCAAGTAGGGGGTTGAGTCCTCTGCCAAGCACAACGTGCATACCTGTTGTCCTCCATAGCGGGTTCGATTGCGGCTGCCGAGTGCTAACAACCAGGGCCAAGTCCGCGTTTCCGGTAATGAGTAACCAGCCACTTTCTCACAATCGTCCCTCATCCCAGCCTTCTGAAAATCAGCGTAAGAGATCCCCGAGGCATTGACTAATGGGCGCATTCTGACGAGGGGAATTTCCCTATCAATATCCCTTATCCATATACGCCATGTTGGCCAAATAGCCCCAGTGAGCGACAAAGGATCACATCCCTGTCTCAACGCCGCCCGTACCAACCATGAAGAAAGGGATTCCTCAGGCAACAGAGGCACACTCAGCGCCCACGGCATTACAGCATCACTTCCCTAATGCCACGGGTTGGCCGCACCCACGATTTACTCTGAATAATTTTCTCATCGATGCGCTCAGCTCCAGACAAAATAGCGGCATTTGCACACTCAATCAGCAGCCGGTGCAGGTCACCCAAATTACCGCCAGAAATCGCGTGGAGCTGAGTAGCTAATTGTGGCTCATGCAGTTGGGAAGGGTGTTTGAGCGGTAGGATCTTCTCAAAGCCAGCAAGCAGCTTCTGAAACTCCTGATTGAGCTCCCACTTCGGTAATGCAACCACATCAAAGCGACTCGCATGCTGCGGATCTGAATGCAGCACACGCACAGCATCCTGCGTACCCACACCAACGATGGGAATCATCAACTCATTGCATAAGAGCTTAATGGCATTCATCGTTTCCCGCTGCTTGACGGCTCCACCGGTTAACAGTGAGTGGAACTCATCAATGATCAGCAGCCGCGTATGGCAAGCACGCAGTTGATGAATCACCTGGTAGCGCAGCTTGGGAACCGGGTCTGTAGGACGGTAGGGAGCCCAAAAGCTCTCTAGCACTGCGATATACAGACTTTTCTCATCGGCACTCGGTGGGGCTTGAGTGACGATCACGGATTTCACCGGTTCTACGTCTTCATTCACATAGCCCTCACCGTACTGTTTACGAAACCGTTGAACGATGGTTGTCTTTCCGTTGTTGGAGTCACCCACGAGCAAAAGGTTAGGCATACGAGGGCGACTAGGCTTCTCCATCAGCCCACGCATGACCTCAATGACACGATTAGCCAATGGATACCCCAACCATCGCGGTTGATCCATAAACTCCATTCGCTCTTTAGCGGACAGCCCCAAGACATGACGAAGATCAGGATGAAGGTGTGTGCTCATGCTATGTCCCAGTTCACATCGATATCACCCGATAAGAGACCGTCTCCCTGAGTGGGTGATTCTTTGGGAGCTGCGGTTGAGTGTGCATGTAAAAGGGGATCAGCAGGCGTCACCTTTTTCTCATGCTCTTTACGTCGTTGTGCCTGACGGCGACTTCGCTTGGTACGTGCTTGCGACTCTTCCACATGGGTTCGCAGTTCACTAATAGCGCGTAGGATTTCAGACTCATTGACCGAGCTCCTGCCTTCCTGGCGAAGGCGCGCTTTGGCCTGGGCATGCTCCCAAACACTCATCGAGGGGAGGGCGAGATTTGCAAAGGGCACGCGAAAATAGTGCCCGAGCTCCGGGTCTTTGAACCAAATGACGCTAATGTCACGAGGGTCACGCCGAAACACAAAGATGCGTTTCTTGTTTGGCGTATCTGGATCTTTGGCATTGATCCACGGCCTTAGCGCCTCATCGTAATAGTTCATGCCATCGATGGTCACACCAAAGGTCTGGATCGTGCGCTGAAAGCTGGGCAAAAAATCGAGCAATACAGAAAGTCTATCAGCAGGCCGTGGCGCTAAGCCCACTCCCTGCACGTCAGCATTGCCAAACACACCGATTTCCCATTTCCGCATCGGTGACATACCAATTCCAGAATGAAGACGCTGGTGGTAAACCTTACAAATCAACGTCACCAGCCACTCTTCAAACTCGCTTTTCGTCATGGCCGCGTGCTTCTCTGGATCGTACCCCTCTTTCTCTTTGATGGAGGAGAAGGTCGTCCCAGGCAGGTTATGGATCTCCTTGAGAAGAGAGCCCAGCAACCGCTCGATGTGGCCACCGTAACGAGGCTGCTTAACAGGCCGAAATTCAAGGTTGATCCCATGGGCTAGGCATGAGCGCCGAAACGTCTCTGAGCGAAAATCTGGGCCGTTATCGACATGAATCGTGGCAGGAGTGCCCCATACCGGCCACTCTGCCTTCACGTTATGCAGCAGCAACCATTCATCTTTAGGCAGCATTGATTGAGCCACACACATGCCGACGGATGTTTCAGAGGGTGGATCGAACGATAAGTAATACCCCGTGACCACACGGGTACACACGTCCATGGCCAACGTGATCCATGGTCGACCAATCGGCTTGCGATGCACGTCATCCACCAAAATAATATCGGCAGGCGTATGGTCAATCTGCATGACCGCTAGCGGATAGTCCGCATTGGGGAATTTCCCGGCAGCCGGCTGAAACTTGTTAATGGCTTTGTCTCTAAAGCCATGGCCACGCAACCGGTCACGCTCTGGGATATCCCGCAGACGAGCACGAACGGTACCAGGGCTCGGCGGGTCGATGCGCCGTTCATGACAACGCCGCATCACTTCCTGTACCGCTTTTTGCGCGGAGGGACGCTGCAGCGTCAGGTACACGTCTTTGATGACTTCCTGAATTACCGCCTCAGCATGCGCGGGGATACGTGACTTACCCTTCTTCCATCCTGGCTTTTGAGGAATTAATGCAAGCACCGAACCCGTCGCCTTGTATCGCTTCAGCCAACGGTAGATCGTGGCCGTATCCACGCCGGTTTGTTTAGCACGCTCTTCCGCTGCATCTCGACCGATAGTATGGCGATCCACCAAGGGCTTAATGATGGAAAGGCGGTGCTCAGCCTCCCGCCAATCGGCATCCCCAATCTCAGACATATCCTGCTCAAGGGGGGTAGGCCCGTTATGAAAAGGCGTTAATTCACTGATGCGAAGCGGGCAACTACGCCCAGTTTCAACAGCGATGCCGATGACCGTCTCAAAATCGAGCACCTGAGAAATTCGGTAAACGGTGTCATCTTTCTGAACCTGCTCACCCACCGTGATCTGCAAGTGTTGGCGTGTTTGGGCGACGCCGTTACTGGGTTCAGCTGTGTTGTCACGATGATTATTCATAATCGGGTACCCACACCTCTGATAGAGGGCTAAAGGATTGAGCCATATCGCAATCTAGCTGCCGGGTCGCCAGCAGATGCCATAAATGCGCAATTCCCTCTGCCCGGTAAATGTCACCCATGAAGTGCCGAGACAGCAGGTAATCCAAGGTCGCCACCCCCATCTCCCTCACCGTGTTGAGCACTGCCTGGCTTTCAACAGAGGGAAACACCATTCGTTTGTAACGCGCCAAGAAAGTGATGTTGTCCAGGGTTTTATCACGAATGCGGCTCTCATCATGAATGCTAAAAGACCATCCCTCGTTGCTAGCATGCCGCATCGCCGCCTTCCATTTAGGCGACCATTCACGCCAATGTGCTTGCCACTTTTCCCGTGGTTTGACCTCCACCAAGAGAGGTTTGGGGTAATCCCTGTAATGACGGTTACCGAGACGGTAATAAACCAAATAATCAGGCGTGTAGGTGTAACACCTACCGGTCACGGGATGATGAAACGGAATCTCGCACGGCTGGGAAATCACACCAAGGACGCTTACATCAAAGTCAGCCTTGATGAGGAAATCACGTTCAAGCGTCGACTCGAACGCAATAGACTCCTCCCCGCGAAAGGCATAGTAGCCAGACACGCTTCGACGGGTAGGGCCGATGTTACGAACAGATGTAGGCAGTGGCATGAGCAGTCGCACCAAATATTAAATAAAACGCAGCCTGTCGCAGCAATTTCTATTAATTCTGTCGCATTCAATCCTGTACAGACTACCATAATAGCCCGATATTACGCGCTGAGGGTCGCATTAATTGCTGAAAATGACAGCGGCTCAAAACCCAAACCCGGTGAGATTTCGCTGGCCCACCACGGCGTGCTGTTCTTGGATGAGCTGCCGGAGTTTTCCCGCCATGTGCTAGAGGTACTTCGGCAACCGCTGGAAACCGGCGAGATTCATCTCGCACGCGCCAGTCATGAACGTCGCTACCCTGCTCAATTTCAGTTAGTAGCCGCAATGAATCCCTGCCCCTGCGGCCACTTGGGCGACCCACGCCAGCGCTGTCAGTGTACCGCCAGCCAAATCCAGCGTTATCAAGCACGGCTTTCCGGGCCATTGCTAGACCGTATCGATCTGCAAGTGGAAGTGCCCGCGCTGCCGCCAGAGCAGCTCACCGCACAAACCCAAGGCGAGTCGTCAGAAGCCGTGCGCGAGCGGGTGATGGCCGCCCGAGAACGCCAAATGGCCCGTGGCGCGCTGAATAGCCAGCTAAGCGGCAAAGCCCTGGAAGCCGCCTGCGCGCTTAACGATGAAGAGCGCGCCTGGCTCGCGGGCGTGCTGGAAAAGCTCAAGCTCTCCGCCCGCGCCTATCACCGCGTACTACGTGTAGCCCTGACCCTTGCCGACCTTCAGGGCGAACCCAAACCCACCCAGCCGCATCTAATTGAGGCCATTGGATACCGACAGCTGGATCGGATGCTAAAAGGGACTTAGCATTGAAATAGTCGATTACCACTCATAAAGGGAGGTGACAAAATGGCAAAACTTCCTAATATCCATCCCGGTGAAATTTTGTACGAAGATTTCATGCAGCCAATGGCGCTGAGAAAAAATGCGCTGGCTAAGCAGATGGGCGTCCCAGCGACCCGCATTGGTGAAATCACCTTGGGCCGCCGAGCGATTACGGCAGATACTGACTTACGTCTAGCCAAGGTCTTCGGCACAAGCGAAGGTTACTGGCTTCGTTTGCAGAATGCCTACGACCTAGAAGAAGCCCGCCGTCACCAAGTGGCATGAACAATTCTCTCATTTAACGACTCGAGCAACCGTACCTACATTGAAGTCATCGGCTACCGCCAGCTGGATCGGATGCTAAAGGGGGCGTAAGCCCCCGAAAGCCACTGGGCGGTTAGTGCGTGGCGGCCAGTGAATCCACTAGGCGTTGACACAGCGCATCCAGCTTCTGCCCCGTGGTTTCATCATGTAACGCGCCACTATCATTGAAGGCGCTGCCCGCTTTCGCCAGCGACAATGGCTGTGGCAGCACGACCAACCCCAGATTGGCTAACAGTTGCTGACCAAGCGGTAGCGCACGGATGCCACCTAGCCCACCTGGGGAAGCCGCCACCAGCGCTGCCCACTTACCGGCAAATAACTTGAGCCCCGGCGTATCCTGATAGGGACGTGATAGCCAGTCCAGTGTGTTTTTCAGCAGCGGCGTGATAAAGCCGTTGTACTCCGGCGAAGCGATCATCACCGCTTGGTGATCCGCCAGAATCTCACGCAGCTTCAGCACATTCTCCGGCACGCCCCGGGCTTCAATATCTTCATCAAACAGTGGGCAGGGATAATCTTTTAAATCGATAAAGGTTGCTTCCCCGCCAAGCGCCTCAATACGCTTGGCGGCCAGCTTGGCTAGCTGCTTGTTCAGTGACGCTTCTCGGGCACTGCCAGCAAAGACCAGTACCTTTTTGACCGATGATCCCATTGCCATTTCCTCTTTGAATAATGTATTTGAAAGCCACACCATTTATTAATATTTACGCCTGTTGAGCAAGACGTATTTTACGACTCAGGGCCAGACTCGACGTGAAACCCTGCTGCCATTAAAACGTCTGCACTTTGTCATTCAACTATCACTATTACGGATGAAAATTAGCAAAAGCTGCACCTGCCCTAATTTTTCCTCCGAAATGGTGAAATAGTGATGACAAAGCCGTTACTAGCGACTGCTCTACTCGCCTTTGCGTTTACCAGTACGGCACACGCCCAGCAGAGTTTTCCCGCCACATTGTCCGGCCATGCCCAGCTACCCGGCAGCACCTTTGTGGCAGCTCCTTCCGGTGCCGCTGAGCACTATAACGTCTCAGGCCGTTTTACTGGCCAAGAGGGCCGCGTTGAGCAGTTGTATACGAACATGCAAGCCACCGGCTTAGCGCTACCCTTCCCCAGCCAGCCCCTGCAGGGTTTTTCTGGCATTCGCTCGCTTGGCGATAACCGTTTCCTGGTATTGACCGATAACGGCTTTGGCTCCAAGGCGAACTCCTCCGACGTCATTCTGATGTTTAACATCATAAAGACTGACTGGGACACTGGGCGCGTCATCATTGAGGAAACCGTTCAACTATCGGATCCCAACCGCAAGGTGCCCTTCCCGATTATGAATGAAGCTACACCTGGTCGTTTTTTAACCGGAGCTGATTTCGATATTGAATCGATACAGCCGGTGGGCAATAGCTACTGGATTGGCGATGAGTTCGGCCCCTGGATTATCCAGGTCGATAATACGGGCGAAGTGCTGCAAGTGCTGGCCACCAATCCTGGTGGGACGCTGATGCGCTCCCCCGACAATGCCTTTGCCCTCACCCCGAACCCTGGCGCGCCTCTCGCTGATGATGTGAGAGTGTTTCGCTCCGGTGGCTACGAGGGCATGGCGCTCTCCGAAGACCAAACAACCCTTTACCCCTTATTGGAAAAGCCAGTCTGGGACAGCAACGCCAACGCCCCGGAAACGATTGATGGCACCCCCGTATTAAGAATGTTCGAGCTCCATACTGAAACCGGCGAATGGGGCGACGCAACCCGCTACTACCCCTTGGAGTCAGCGGATCATGCGATTGGCGATTTCAACCTCATTGGCGGAACTCGCGGCTTAATCATTGAGCGTGATAGCCGCCAAGGCGACCCGAGAGAAGAGTGGGCAGACAACCCTGCCGAGTTCAAACGCATCTATCTCGTCGATCTCAACCGCACAAATGAGCAGGGTGTGCTTGAAAAAATCGCCTATATCGACCTGATGAACATCCAGGATCCAGACGGCATCGCCCCCCGTGGCACGATCAACGGCACCTTTAACTTTCCCTTTGTGACCATTGAGAACGTGGATCGTGTCGATGAGAGCACTATCGTGGTCGCCAATGACAACAACTACCCTTTCTCGATTGGCCGCCAGCAAGGCCGCGCCGATGATAATGAGCTAATACTGCTCGATGTAGAGGACTTCCTGAACGCCCAGTAATGTGAGCAAGCGTGGGGCCGGGGCGCTCAATTATGACCCTAGCCTCACGTTAAAACGTCAGCAATCTCTCGACAAATTCAGCCAATATGCTGGCGGACTTCCTGTAACTGGAGACGCAGGCTTTCTATCGGTTGCGCACCATTAATCAGCCATCTGTCTTCAACAATCAATGTCGGCACCGACTGAACTCCCAACTTGGACGCGAGGTGGTGATCCTTTTCCACCGCCTGCTGAGTTGTTTCCGAGAGCACGTCTAGATCATAACGAACCATGTCGAGCCCGATTTCTTCAGCCAGTGATCGCAGCACCTGGCTATCACCGATATTGCGGCTCTCCGTCAGGTGCGCGTACTGAACACGATCAAACATACGCCAGTGCCCTTGTTGACCTGCCTGCATTTCAGCCGCCTTACACGCCAGCGCGCCAGGCATCCCGTGAGGATACTCGAAGGTTTGAGCACGCATACCATCAATGTTGAAACGCGGGGTATCCTCTGCGGCAACGCATTTTTCCCAATGACCGAGAATTGTTTCTTTGGCATCACCCATAGAGCCGAAGGCTTCAAGCATGGCTTCTCTACTTGCTTGAAGCGTAAAGCACTGGTGATGCACATCCAGGTTCAACTGCTTGGCAAGCGAGTGCAGCCGGGGAGAGAGAAGGTAACACCAACCGCAAACAACATCGTGCACAAACACCACCTTTAATGGATGCATGTCTCACCTCCCCCTCTAATCGTTGTGTGAACTGAGCGAACGCGCAATGGATGCCACGTGCTGACCCTGAAATTCAGCAATGCGCAGCTCTACCACCGACGGCTGCCGCGAGCCATCTGTCGCCGCCAAGGTTGATGCGCCATAGGGTGTGCCTCCGCTGATTTCGTCCATCGTCGTAAGGTCGGGGCAAGAATAAGGTACACCCACGATGACCATGCCGTGGTGTAACAAGGTGGTATGGAAGGACAATAGGGTGCTCTCTTGACCTCCATGCTGACTCGCGGTGGAAGTGAATGCTGCACCAACTTTGCCGATAAGCGCCCCCTTAGCCCAGAGTCCACCGGTTTGATCTAAGAAATTGCGCATCTGGGAGGCCATATTGCCAAAGCGAGTGGGCGTGCCGAAAATAATGGCATCGTAATCAGCCAGTTCACTCGGCTCGGCGATAGGCGCAGACTGATCCAATTTAGCCCCCGCCTTGAGGGCGACCTCTTCTGGCATCAGTTCTGGCACGCGCTTGATGGTCACTTCAGTGCCAGGGATGCTGGCCGCGCCTTTCGCTACAGCGTCAGCCATCGTCTCGATATGGCCATAGGTTGAATAATAAAGGACTAGTACCCGGGTCATCGTGATTCTCCATGCGTTGCTATTCGAATACGTTCTGAGTAGGCGATCTCGTCGACGCCATGAATCCCAGGATAAGCTTTGTTTAAATAGAGATAATCAGTAGTATTCGAAAATGATATTTTCCTTACTGGAAACAATGCATGGATAAGCTGACGGCAATGCGCACCTTTCGGCGAGTCGTAGAGCTGCAGAGCTTTTCTGCGGCCGCGAACGACCAGCGGCTCTCCAACGGCGCTGTGAGTAAACAGGTAGCGGAACTGGAGGCCAGCCTTGGGGTAACGCTGTTGACGCGTACCACCCGGCGGCTGAGCCTTACCGATGCGGGGCGGGCGTACTACGAACGCTGCGCCTGCATCCTCGACGACATTGAAGAAACCGAGCTAGCGTTGGGAGTTCACCAAGCAATCCCGCGGGGATCTCTTAAGATCAACTGCCCCATGTCGCTGGGGCTTTTGCATATCGCGCCTTTGATCCCCGTATTTGCCGAGCGCTACCCGGAAATCAACATCGAACTGGTTATGAATGACCGCCGCGTAGCGTTGGTGGAGGAAGGATTTGACGTCGCCTTACGTGCCGGTGACCCACTGGAAGATTCATCACTGATCGCACGCCGACTACAAAGCATTCATCGCGTATTGTGCGCCTCGCCAGGCTATCTCGAGCGATTCGGCGAACCGACAACACCTCAAGCACTTTCTGAGCATAAATGCCTGCTCTACAGCCTGGGCGCCGCACCGGAAGTGTGGCGCCTTGGCTATGCAGGGCAGACTATCGAACAGCGAGTGAAAGCAACCCTGACCGCCAATAGCAGCATCGCCCTGCGAGAAGCGCTGCTTGCGGGCATGGGCATTTCTCTAACCCCGACCTTCGTAGTCAGTGCGGATCTCAAGGCTGGGCGCTTGATTGAAATAATGCCGACATACCGCCCCCCTGAGCAAGGCCTCTATATTCTCTATCCAGCCAGCCGCTACCTCTCGCCAAAGGTACGCTGCTTTGTAGACTTCATGGTAAATCAGCTCGGCGGCACACCGCCCTGGGGGTAAAGCAGGGCTCATTGAGAGGGTAGAACAGGGCCCTAGATCCAGGGATACCTCTAGGGTCTGGAATTGCCGACGTTATTTACTAACACTATCGACAAACCCATCTACAAAATTATCCAGCGCTTCAAACAGCACTTCACGAATGGGATCTGCCTCATTTACCAAGTGGTGGCGAGCTTCCGGGTGGCGGTGAATTTCGGCATTGGGAAACTTCTTCGCCAAAATCGCTAAATTCCACTCCCAATCAACGGTCAAATCCTGCTCGCCCTGGAGTATCAGGGTAGGCAGCGGGTTGGGCTCCTGGGCCAGTAGGCGAGGCATCCAGCGGCGCATGGCGCTCACCCAGGCAACGCTCAAACGCTCGGGCTGCAGCGGGTCACCCTCGCGTAGAAACTCGGTGAACTGCTCGTCGGTAGAGTTGGGGCGATATTTACGCGGCAACTCTTTTACAAAAGGGCTGGCAATCAAGTGCAGCCAGCTGGTTTGGCTCCATCCCCAAGGCCGCACCAGGGGCGCCAGCAGCACCAAACCCGACCAGCCGGAAGCCCCACGACGGGTGAGTGCATCGGTAGCCAGAATCGCCCCACCGGTACTCTGGCCCACGCCTAACCACGGCTCAGGCGCCATGCCTTGGCTCTTTAGAGTCATCTGCAAGTGAGCCAGGCAGTGCTGATAATCATCGAAATCTTCTATTGCCGCCCGCGCACCGCTGGAAAGGCCGTGGCCGGGAAGATCCCACAGCACCACTCGCCACCCCTTAGCCAGCAGGCGTTCAAGCAAATGGCGATATAACCCCATATGATCGAAATAGCCATGTACCACAAAGGCAGTGCCCACCGGCTGCGGGGGGCTCCACACTTGGCACCACAGCGCAAAGCGCCCCGTATCGATAAAGCCTGCATGCACTTCACTGGTATCTAACAGCAGTGCTTCCAAGCCATAGTGGTGGAAATAGTCTTGCATGGCGTTTGCCAATACTTCCCCAGGCAACAGGCGGCTAAGGGCGGTATCGCCCGAGGCGTGGCGAAACAAGCCTTCCAGATGTTGGAAATCACTCATCGATGTTTCTCCATAACGCCATTGTCCTTTGACCTAGGCACGGCTGATGTTTCGCGCTTTCAGAACCAAATGCCTAGTCATTTGGTCGAGCATTTTAGCGCATTAGGGTCTACGCTGTTTACATGCCCGGCCAGGTGTGGAATTATTTTCCATAAATACATTTTACGCTGACCGTAGCAAACACATCACCCACTGGCATCCTCACAGGAGAAACCCCATGAGCGAGCGTATCACGCGCCACCGTTTACAGGTGGCAGCCGATCTAGATCGTTTTATAAATGAGCAGGCGCTACCGGGAACAGGTGTTGATGAAAACGCCTTTTGGGCCGGTGTGGATGCCCTGTTTCATGATTTGACCCCTAAAAATCGTCAATTGCTCGAAGAGCGCGACACGCTGCAAGAGAAGCTAGATGCATGGCACCGGGAAAACCCCGGCCCGGTCACCGATATGCCGGGATACCGTCGCTTCCTGAAAGAGGTTGGCTACCTGGCAGAAGCGCCGGCTAATGTAAAAGCGACCACCGCCAACGTTGACCGTGAAGTTGCCGTTCAGGCAGGCCCGCAGTTGGTTGTGCCGGTGAGCAACGCACGCTATGCGCTGAACGCGGCGAACGCCCGCTGGGGCAGCCTTTACGACGCCCTGTACGGCACCGATGCGATTTCCGAAGAGGATGGCGCGGAGAAAGGCACCAGCTTTAACCCGAAACGCGGCGCCAAAGTGATTGCCTACGCCCGTGGCGTGCTTGACCGCGCGGCACCGCTGGCGACTGGCTCGCACCGGGATGCGATGAACTACGCCATTCGTGATGAGCACTTGGTAGTAACGCTGGAAGGTGGTCGTGAAACCGGCTTGAAGGATTCCGGCAAGCTGATCGGTTTTAACGGCGAAGCGGCGAAACCCGACGCGATTCTGTTGGGGAACAACGGCCTGCACCTGGAAATCCAGATCGACCCTAACGACGCCATCGGCAAAACCGACCCGGCAGGCGTTAAAGATGTCGTGGTGGAAGCCGCCCTGACCGCCATCATGGATTGCGAAGACTCCGTTGCCGCAGTGGATTCAGAAGACAAGGTGGGCGTTTACAGTAACTGGCTGGGCCTGATGAAGGGCGATCTGGAAGAGAAGATCGAAAAAGGCGGCAAGACGTTTACCCGCAAGCTGAACGCCGACCGCACCTGGCAAACCACCGATGGCAGCAGCGTCACGCTGCCCGGCCGTTCGCTGATGTTCGTGCGCAATGTGGGTCACTTAATGACCACACCGGCGATTTTGGATGAGAACGGTAACGAGCTGCCGGAAGGTATCCTTGATGCCGTGGTTACCTCGCTGCTCGCGTTGCATGATCTGAAGAAAGACGCTGACCAGCCGCGCAACTCGCGCACTGGCTCTGTTTATATCGTCAAGCCGAAGATGCACGGCCCTAAAGAAGTTGCCTTCGCCAACGAGCTGTTTAGCCGCGTTGAAGACATTTTGGGCATGAACCGCGACACCCTGAAAATGGGTATCATGGACGAAGAGCGTCGCACCACCGTTAACCTCAAGGCGTGTATCGCTGAAGCGGCTTCACGGGTGGCATTTATCAACACCGGCTTCCTCGACCGTACCGGCGACGAAATGCATACCGCCATGGAAGCGGGTCCCATGGTGCGCAAGGGCGACATGAAAAGCGCCGCTTGGATTCAGGCCTACGAGAAGAGCAACGTGCAAGTGGGCCTTGCCTGCGGCCTTCGCGGTCGTGCCCAGATTGGTAAAGGCATGTGGGCCATGCCTGACCTGATGCACAACATGCTAGAGCAGAAAATCGGCCATCCGAAAGCGGGTGCCAACACGGCTTGGGTGCCTTCACCTACGGCCGCTGCGCTTCACGCGCTGCACTATCATCAGGTCAACGTCACCGACGTTCAGCGCGAGCTGGAAGCGTTGGGTGAGCCCGACTACCTGGACGACCTACTCACCGTGCCAGTAGCGGAAAACGCCAACTGGTCGGATGAAGAGAAGCAGCAGGAGCTGGATAACAACTGCCAGGGTATTCTCGGCTACGTAGTTCGCTGGGTAGAGCACGGCGTCGGTTGCTCGAAAGTGCCGGATATCCACAACGTAGGCCTGATGGAAGACCGCGCCACGCTGCGTATCTCCAGCCAGCACATTGCCAACTGGCTACACCACGGCATTGTCGATGCACCGCGAGTGGAAGAGACCCTCAAGCGCATGGCCAAGGTAGTCGACGAGCAGAACGCTGGCGACCCCACCTACACCGCCATGAGCGCCAATTTTGAAGGCTCCACGGCTTTCAAAGCCGCCTCCGACCTGATCTTCAAAGGCCGCGTACAGCCTTCCGGCTACACCGAGCCGCTACTCCACGAGTGGCGTCAGGTGCATAAGGCCCAGGTGCATAAGGCATAGGTGCATAAGGCATAGTAAGTTCGTTTTATGGTGTAATCAGCCTCGAGGTTCATCCTTCGGGGCTTTTTTATAAAGGAAAACAACAATGACCGTAATGACTGCCGAGCAAATCGAACACTTTTTAGACGAAGTGTTTCCCCAGCGGATGGGCAAGATAGAGAGCGTGGGCGAAATGACGGCGACCCTGCGCTTGAAGATCGGCAACGAGCATCTGCGCCCCGGCCCGCGGGTTTCCGGGCCCACCATGATGGGCTTTGCGGATGTAGCTATGTATGTGGCGATATTGGCGCAGATTGGCCCCGAACCCATGGCGGTGACCAGCGACTTAAACTGCCACTTCCTCCGCGCAGCGTCAGGTGATCATGACATTATCGCCCACGCCAAGCTGATCAAACTCGGCCGCCGCTTAGCGGTGGGCGAAGTTCAACTCTTCTCAGTCAGCGACGAAACGCGCCCCGTGGTGCATGTCACCGCCAGCTATGCGCTGCCCGAAAAGCCTTAAGGGACCGTCAATTACGGCGCCAACGTCATAAACGGCTCATCTTGTTGGTCGCTAAAGGCGTAAACGTTATAGGGCTCGCTCTGAGGCCCCGGCATACCCGGCGTACCGATGGGCATCCCCGCCAGGCCAATGCCATCTATGTCGGGTTGCTCTTCAAACAGCTTGGTAACCGCTCCCATCGGCACATGGCCTTCAATCCAGTAGTCACCTATTTCGATGGTATGACACGACCCCAAACCATAGGGCACACCCGCCTGCTGCTTGATATCCCCCAGCTCTACGTCATCTACAATCGTCACTTCTACACCAAGCTCTTCAAGATGGCGCGCATATTCGTCACAGCAACCGCACTGGGGGTTTTTATACAATGTGGCCTCGTCCGGCAACGCAGCTTGAGCCGAGGCGGCTCCTAGGAGTAAAGCACTAGATAAAACCGTAGCGGTAAAACGTTTCATGAGCGATCTCCTTGAGGTGTGTGACTAAACCAATAGCTGGCCAGCAGGACTATACCCAGCTCTATCAGCCATAGGCCCTCAGTCATAAGCTCTATCAACAAAAAAGTTAGTGGCATCCATTAACTTTTTATCTTACAACCTATAGGTAGCCCCAAGGTCAAGCGGCAAAATAGACGCAAATCTGACTTTGGGCGCATGCATAGAGGAAAATATAACCCACAGCCCTCACCTACCTTAGATGGCTTGCAGCTTGTTTTTTCCCCACGTAACACTGACCGCTAGCCCGTTGGGCATGCGGTTACTAAGTGCAAGGCGTGCGTCTTGGCGCTGAGCCAACTCCGAAACAATCGACAAACCCAATCCGCTGCCGGTAGTACCCTGACCAGACGCGCGCCTAAAGCGCTCAGTGACTTTATCCAATAGTGCCTCGGGGAGTCCGGGGCCAGTATCTTTCACAATAAGTTGGGGAAAACCCTCCTCAAGCGCCAATTCTACCTCCACCCAGCCGCCTTCTGGCGTATAGCGCAAGGCATTATCCAGTAAGTTACGAAAGAGAATTCCCACCTCGACTTCGTCGGCACGCACCTCCAGCCGGGTTAATCCTGTTAGCCTCAAATGCTGATCTCGCTCTTCAGCGAGTGGCCATAGCTCTGCTACCAATTCAGCAACAATAGGATAGAGATCGATAGTGGCCGGTGAGGTTGTGGCTACTTGATCCAAACGAGCCAAAATAAGCAGTTGTTCTACCACCCGCTGCAGCCGTTCTACTCCGATATAAGCCTTTTTTAATGATTGCTCTCCCCCCTCCTGCGCGTTATCCAGATGAATTCTCAGCGCTGCTAAGGGAGTACGTAATTCATGGGCCGCATCTGCTGTAAAGCGCCTCTCGCGCTCTAACGTTTCTTTCAACCGGGCGATAAAGTCGTTTAGCGATTGGCGTAATTCATTAAGCTCTTGAGGAACCGGGTCATCAATTTTACGCAGGTCGTGGGCGGAGCGGCCTTGTACTTGGTTGGAAAGCGCTTGAATGGGCGCAATACCTCGCCGGATAATACGACTCATCAGCCAAAGGAGGAGTGGAAGCAAAAAGAGCATCGGCAATAAATTGTTCCAGGTGATGCGCTCCACCACTTCATCATGAAACGAACCTCGCAGCCCCATGCTGATCCAGGTATTGCTGGCAACATCGAACATGCTGAAAACCCGCCAACGATGACCATCGTAGCTTTCCCAGCGAAAACCCTCCTCTAAAGGCGCGGGGAAAGGCCCGGCATCATTCCATTTGCCCCCTAGAAGCCTGGGTGAGCCATCGGCATTCCAAAAACCCAGTACTAATTTAAGTTCTTCCTCGTGGTAAAGCTTGATACCTGATTCAAAGCTGCTGTCGGGCACTGCGTTACCGTCGCGATATAGCTGAGCCGGATGTTCTGGAAGGCCCATGCGCGAAGCCAGTCGAGCATAGTCGTCAATGGTCGCGTTGGGATCGAGTTGGCCAGCCACAATCCGGCTATGCAGACTAAGCTGTGTATCGAGAATTTCTTCTAGCTCGTGATCCGTAATTAAGTAGGCCGCGGTAACCGCAACTCCCCCGGCGGCAACCATGGTAATGGCCAGGGTACGAAGTAGATAACGCCGTATCGATATCATTGTGCTTGGCTATCCAGCCGGTAGCCAATTCCGCGCACATTAATGATCAAATGTTTTTCAAGTTTTTTACGCAGATGATGAATGTGAACTTCCACCGCATTGGACTCTATCTCATCGCCCCAACCGTAAAGCAAACTTTCTAAACGAGGACGAGATAGCACTCTGTCGGGATGCCTAGCTAGCTCTAACAACAAGGCATACTCCCGTCGGCCCAACTTTACGTCTTTGCCCCGCCAACTCACCGCATGACGAGCCTCATCAATACTCAGTGCACCCAGCGTCAACATCTGCGAGGCGCGTCCCTCAGCGCGCCGCATTACGACACGCAAACGGGCAAGTAACTCCTGCAAATTAAATGGCTTGAGTACATAGTCATCCGCCCCAGCATCTAAGCCGCCAATACGGTCTTCCATCGCATCACGGGCCGTCAAAATCAGAATAGGCAGAGTTGATTGCTGACGGAGTAAATGCAGTACCTGCATACCGTCCATATCGGGCAGCCCAAGATCCAAAATAATCACACTGAAGGTCTCGCTATTGACAGCATTGATTGCTTCACGCCCAAGCATAAACCAATCGACTGTATACCCCTCTCGCTCCAGGGCTGTCTTAATGCCATCCCCAAGCAGGGGATCGTCTTCTATCAGCAGTGCGCGCATTTTGCTTCCTCAATCGTCAAACCTTTATCGTGGATGCCAAAACTTAAGCTTTTCTTAAATACGGAGACTTATAACCCACAAAGTAGTTTCGTCTAAACTAAACCAGTAAGCCTACCACCCTATTTTTGTAAAGCTCTTACACAGTTTAACTCTTCTTTAAGTTATTAGGCTCATGCTGCCTCTTCCGACGTGGGAAAAGCCAAAAGAGCGCCAGAGCATGCATTTACTAACCCTCATTAGAACAAACTATTACTTAAAAATAATGGCTCGTGGTTTAGAAAAAGGAATGAAACGATATTTACTGAGAGGTATACGGTATATCGTCAAACCGCCTGCGCCAGAAACCATCGACAGCCTTGTGGGTATAGAAAAAATTCTAATTATTCGCCCCAATTTTCGTCTGGGAAATGCGCTAATCAGCACCCCTGTCATTGATGCTTTTCGTGAACGTTTTCCTTCCGCACGCATAGACTATCTAGCGACGGATAAAACTTTTCCACTGTTGCAACAACGACCTATTGACCATTTTTATTTACTGTCGAGATCCGCGATCCTTCGTCCTTGGAAGTGTGTGACATTATTACGACGCCTAAGGGCTCAACGTTATGATCTAGCGGTACAAGTGAGCGGAGGATCAACGAGCGGTTTTATAGTGACCCAGTTAATAGGGGCACGGTATAGCATGGGTTCACGTAAAGGTCACCAGCGATGGTACAGCATTGAGGCGGAAGGGAAGTCATCACATGCCTACGATGCCATCATTAATTTAACACATCAGCTCGGTGTCGCTTGCCATAATCGGCCATTGCTCCAGCTAACGAAGCAGGAGCGCTCTCAGGCAATGACGAAGATAAGACAGCTAACCAGTCTTCATAGCGATCACCCATCAGATACTGACTTTATTGCTATCTTCGTAGGTGGGCATCAAAACAAACGTTGGCCGTTGGCATTTTGGCTAATGCTCATCGATGCCATGGAAGCCCACAAAATACGCTATGTCGTTTTCCTTGGGCCCGAGGAGTTTAGGCTTCTAGCACCTATTGAGCAGCGTTTAAAGTCCTCCCTCTACGGCAGCTTATGCCCACCTCTTCCTATCCGTCACTTTGCCGCCGTTTTGGAGCGTGCCCAATTACTCGTGACACCAGACTCAGGGCCTATGCATTTAGCGGCAGCGCTCGACGTCCCCACAATATCCCTGGTACGCCAGCAAAAATCTCTCGCCTTCGTACCTCGAGAATCCTATGACACCATCCTTTGGCGCCCAGAGATCAACACGGTAGTAGAAGCCATACAAGCTAATGTTGACGGGCAAGCCTCAACGCCCCCCGGTCAGCCGACCTCTGTAAAATACTATCCAAAACAGTACGTAACACCACCACCTATTGCAGTCCATACGTACGCCCGTTAATGAATGAAAGCGCATAACTATTCGTTAAGTTTTGCGCTTTATAGTGGCCCTAATATTACGTCACCGAGTCTACCGCCTTGCATATTTCCACTACGCCAAAACCCAATGGCAAGGGTTTTAAACGTATTTTCCGTGCTTCTATTAATGCAGTTTCTGGTTTAGAAGCTTGCTGGAAAAATGAATCCGCTTTTAGGCAAGAGGTATTGCTATGCCTCATCCTCTACCCCTTTATATTTTTTGTTAATGTCACTTGCGTGGAAAAAGCGTTGCTGTTTTTTTCACTTACATCTGTATTGATAGTGGAACTCATCAACTCCGCCATCGAAAACACTATTGACCGCATCGGACTTGAAAATAACGAACTTAGTGGGCGAGCTAAAGACATGGGAGCAGCCGCCGTCATGTTGACAATTCTCATGATGGTCGGTGTGTGGCTATGCGTACTGCTAAACTAAACTCCCTCAAACCCTTGGTAACTGTTTGGCTTTTATTTTTGGCAGCCATGTCAGTTTTTAGTGTTTTAGGCATAGATTTTTCGCTAGCTGATTTTATATATCATCTTCAGGGTAATACTTGGGCATGGAAAGACACCTTAATTACCCAAGATATTCTTCACAAAGGCGGTAAGTGGCTAAGTCTGGCTATGGGATTAGCCACACTTCTTCTATTGATACTAAGCACCACTGCTACTCGTCTTAAAGACTATCGCACTCCACTTTTTTATCTTTTTTCTGCAACGCTTGTTTCGGCATTACTTGTGGCGACTATTAAGCACCTGGTGAGCATGGAATGCCCTTGGGATTTAATTCGCTATGGAGGGGAACGAAACTTTATTGGCTTGCTCGACATACGCCCTCCTGTAATGCCAGCGTCCGCTTGCTTTCCAGCCGGGCATGCCAGCGCAGGATATACGTGGATAGCACTTTACTTCGTTTTGGCCGCCACACTGCCCCGCTGGCGATGGGCAGGGCTTGTGCTGGGTTTAGGGCTTGGCCTTACGTTTGGGATCACTCAACAGTTACGCGGGGCGCACTTTCTGTCCCACGACCTCTGGACCATCATGATTTGCTGGACTGTAAGCTTTGCCCTTTCAAGATTTTTATTACCTCCCAGAGTGCATTAATTTTTTCACACAGAGAGCCTTTCGATGCCCCCTTTGTTGTCCTTGCCTTTAAAAATTGTTTACACCGCTGGGCATTATCGTCCCATATTGAGCACGGAGCAACTTGTCTTATGGGCCGTTGTCATATTCAGTGTTTTTTACAATGCGCCTTTTTGGCAACAAGCCCTTGTTGGCTATGATCTTCTTGCAGTTCAGACGTGGCTTACCTTCGCCAATATGTTTTTGGTAATGACCTGCATTCATTTTTTGGTCTTCGTTAGCCTTGCTGTTCGAACATTGGTAAAACCCCTATTAATCTTACTGTTTCTAATAGCCGCCTTCGTCAGCTACTTTACCACTTACTATGGCACTTATTTTGATACTTCAATGTTAGACAATGTGCTTCAAACGGATACTAACGAAGCACGGGAGCTTCTTACAGCTGGCTTGCTGATTCATTTGGCAATCTTTTTTGGTTTGCCTACCCTTATCATTTGGAGAGTTAAAATCGCGCCTTCAACCTGGAAGAAGGCTGTTTTGCGCCGCTCAGCTTATTACCTCGCCAGTACGACTATATTGCTGTTAGCGATCGTCTTATCTTATCAAGAAGTATCGTCACTCATGCGCAACAATAAAGAGCTTCGCTACTTGGTGACTCCAGGCAATTATATTGTTTCGATGGCGCAGGCAGTTTTCAGCCAGCACGCTTCCGCAAATACGGTGCGCTCCCCAGTGGGAGAAGATGCCCGTATCAGTTCACAAGTGGGTGACAAACCCACGCTGCTCGTCATCGTGGTGGGCGAAACGGCGCGGGCGGTGAATTGGGGGTTAAATGGTTATGAACGTCAAACCACGCCCAAACTTGCCCAACAGCCCGACGTTATTAATTTTTCAGACGTTACCGCATGCGGCACCAGCACGGCTGCCTCATTACCCTGCATGTTTTCATTACCGGGGCGTGCCGATTACGTTAAATTCTATGCTCAGCAACATGAATCCTTACTGGACGTATTAGCACACGCCGGTTTAGAGGTCACCTGGCTTGATAACCAGTCGGGCTGCAAAGGCGTCTGCGAAGGAGTGACGACAAAAGCACTCTCTCCAGAGGACTACGCTTCTTTATGCCAAGATGGGCGCTGCTTGGACGAGGCACTGGTTCAAGCCTTAACCATGCAAATTAGCAGCACCCCAACTGATCAGGTGATAGTGCTGCATCAGCTAGGCAACCATGGCCCCAGCTATTACCAGCGTTACCCTGCTGACTACGAACGTTTTGTTCCTGCTTGCACCACCGCTGATTTAGCGAAGTGCTCAAGAGATGCCATTACCAATAGCTACGACAATGCCATTCTATATACCGACACTGTGTTGAATCAGGTAATTGAGACGTTAAAGCGTCAGGATGACTACGCAGCTGCGATGATCTATCTCTCTGATCATGGTGAATCACTGGGTGAAAAAGGGCTTTATTTGCACGGCATTCCCTACGCCATTGCCCCCGACGAACAGACGCATGTGCCTATGGTTTGGTGGCTTTCCAGCACCTTTTCACAGCAGCAAGGGCTAGATACGGACTGCTTACACCAGATTTCCGACAAAGCCGCCTCACACGACAACCTATTTCACAGCGTGTTGGGTTTGCTTGGCGTATCAAGTACTGTCTACCAGCAGGAACAAGATATTAGCCAAACGTGCCGACAACCCAACAGCAGTTAAACGCGTAAGTAATCGGTAATTATTCAGTGGCAAAATTGATTCAGCTTCATCACAACTCAGGTGCGTCGGCATGCTCATAACTCTTTTATCAAAGACTCACCCGTTTTTTGAAAGGCGGCTCTTATCAACAAAAAAGACAGCACCTGAGGATTCGATAAATAAGGATGATACTGCTCTCATTTTCAAGCAATGGTTTTCATTTCGGTTATGCGTAGTTTTAATCAGCTTGCTAAGCGCTCTCCTTATGCTATTTGAGATAGAGTCACTTGAAGTCATTATCGCTATTTTCAGTATTGGGGTTAGCAGCACAGCGCAGCTATTGAGGTTAGGCAATACAAGCACAGCTATGTGTAGCCGTATTTACCCTTTACGGGGCGAGGTGATAGAGACACTGGACGCGATAGGTATGGCAGGCGTTGGTACTGTGGTTGTTTTATATCTTTTAATCTAACTGCTACCTGTTAAGTGCGGCTGCATAATAACGCTATCACCCCAAGCGCCAGCCAACCGGCCATCAACAGCAGCCCGCCAATAGGAGTGACAATGCCAAGATTCAGTCCTGCCAGCGCCATCAGGTAGAGCGAGCCTGAAAAGCAGCCCATGCCTAGCGCCCACAGCGCCAGCACCCAACGCTGTCCGGCAAGCGGCTGCACTTGGCGCCATACCAGCACGATCATGATGGCCAGCGTGTGCCAGGCCTGGTAACGCACACCGGTTTCAACGGCACTCACCATCGCTTCTGTGGTGCGCGCCGCCAAACCATGGGCTGCATAGGCGCCTAGCATCACCAGTATGGCGCCTGAAAGGGCCGCTATACACCACCACACTTTATCTGTTCGCTGCACGCTGCTCTCCTACTCCTATTATGGTTGGCATACATCACGCTGTTTGCACCTACGGCTTACCTTGCGCGGTGTGAAACCGCTACAATAGAGAATGCCTTAGAGAACGAACTACCACGACGAATGAGACACGCCTATCTATGTCTATCCAGATACGTCTAAACGGTGAACCCCATACGCTGTCGACCGGCCTAACCGCCGCTGACTTAGTTGAACAGCTGGGCCTTAGCGGTCGTCGTATCGCCGTCGAAATTAACGAAGAGATCGTCCCCCGCAGCCAGCACGCCGACACCCGCCTGGTCGATGGCGACCACGTAGAAGTTGTCCACGCGATTGGCGGCGGTTAGAGGAAACACTATGACCCAACAAACGCATGTAGCGCTAGCCGATACCCCGCTAACCATCGCCGGACGCGATTTTCAATCGCGCCTGCTGGTGGGCACAGGCAAGTACAAAGACTTTACCGAAACCGGCGCCGCCATTGCCCAAAGTGGCGCTGAAATTGTGACCTTTGCGGTACGCCGTACTAATTTAGGCCAGGACGCCGATGCGCCCAACCTGTTAGACGCTATTTCCCCCGATCGCTACACCCTGCTGCCCAATACCGCCGGTTGCTACACCGCTAAAGATGCGGTGCGCACCTGCCGCCTGGCCCGCGAGCTGCTCGACGGTCACAATCTGGTCAAGCTGGAAGTGCTCGGCGACGATCATACGCTTTACCCCAATGTGGTCGAGACGCTAAAAGCCGCTGAAACGCTGCTCGCCGATGGCTTTGACGTCATGGTGTACACCAGCGACGATCCTATTGTGGCACGCGAACTAGAAGCCATGGGCTGCTGCGCCATCATGCCGCTGGGCTCGCTGATCGGTTCTGGCCACGGCATTCAAAACCCACACAACGTGCGCTTGATTGTTGAACAGAGCAAGGTACCGGTACTCGTGGATGCGGGCATTGGCACCGCTTCTGATGCTGCCATGGCCATGGAGCTAGGCTGCGACGGCGTACTGCTTAATACCGCCATTGCCCACGCCCGCGAGCCGCTACGCATGGCCAACGCCATGAAGCTGGCCGTGGAGGCCGGCCGGGATGCGTTTTTAGCAGGCCGTATGCCGCGCCGCCAATCCGCCGCTCCTTCTTCACCTTTCGCTGGCCGTATTAACGGTTAATTGATTCGAGACCCCATGACTGAACCCAACGATACCGTACCAGAAAGTCACACCGCGCCCGAAAGCAACGCCACCACAGGCCCGGAAGGTACGGATGCACCGCTGCACCGCCGCGGCATTAAAAGCTACGTGATCCGCGCGGGTCGTATGACCCAAGCCCAGAACCGTGGCTTAGAAGATATCTGGCCGCGTTTTGGCCTGACCATCGCCGATGGTCGTCAAGACTTGGACGTCCTGTTTGGCCGTCAGGCACCGCGGGTAGTAGAAATCGGCTTTGGCATGGGCAACTCGCTGATTGAGCAAGCCGAGACCCATCCGGACACCGACTTTATCGGCATTGAAGTCCACGCTCCTGGCGTTGGCAAACTGCTCGATGAAGTTGATAAGCGCGGCCTGACTAACCTGCGCGTTTACCGCGAGGACGCCCTGGCAGTGCTCGAACAGTGCCTTCCCGAAGGCTCGCTGACCACGCTGCAGCTGTTCTTCCCCGACCCCTGGCCGAAGAAGAAGCACCACAAACGACGCATCGTACAGCCTGCCTTTGTTGAGCTGATTCGCACTCGCCTGATGCCTGGCGGCACCTTCCATATGGCCACCGACTGGGAAGCCTACGCAGAGTGGATGGCCGAGGTAATGGAAGCGGCCCCCGGTTATGCCAACACCGCCAGCGCAGAAACCGCCCCCTACGTGCCGCGCCCGGCCTTCCGACCGTTGACCAAGTTTGAAGCCCGCGGTGAAAAACTTGGTCACGGGGTTTGGGATTTGATCTACGAGCGGCGTGATTAACCTGCGCTATTCAAACGTGGTAAGCGCAAAGCTCTCGCCCTCCACCACCTTCGCCTGCCAGGCATGTAGCGTCGGGTAGCGGTTTTGCCAATCAAAGGCCGGTAGGCGGAAACTGATATAAGCCAGTGCAACGGCAACGGTAATCGCCCCCAGGGTACGCTGGGCACTGCCTGCCAGCACGCTGGGGTGCGCATTGAGTGTTATTAAAGTGCGTTCGATCGCTTTTAAACGGCGCTGCCCCAACAGCGTCGTATCCACTTCATTACCAGCATACTTACGGCCGATCACCACATTAAAGGCAGCGTCCATCAAGCCCTGCCCCAACCCTGCCAGCGCCAGGGTTTCCGCTAATGCCTTATTGGGTACCAGAGATGGCCCTTCTCCCACGGCATCCAGATAGTGAGCAATCAACAGCGACTCGGTGAGTACATCGCCCTCGTCTGTGACCAGTGTTGGAATACGACTCAGCGGCGTAATCTGCAACAGTTCGCTATCTGCCGCCCAAGGGTCGCACCAGCAAAGCTCGGTGCGCTCAATCAGTTGCTTTTCATAGAGGCACACGCGCACAACGCGTGCATAGGGAGAAGAAGTATTTAAATAGAGCTGCATGGGGCGGTCTCCTGTTAAGTCATATGTTTGTCGTTACTGTTTTATTTTAGTGAAGTTAGTATTCCCATTTGATGCAAGCTATCGATTTCAGCGTATATCTCTTCGCAGAAGGATTCAGCCACATTACTTAACGGCTTGTGTTTAGATTTAAGTAAGGCAATTTCCCACTCAATGGTTGGCTCCATAGGCTTTGATACAACGGCTGTTCCCTGCAACAGCAGTTCTGCAATGGGATCAATCACTGCGACCCCAAGTCCGCGATCAACTAATGCGCACACCCCCCGCATATGGCGCATTTCAGCGGCAATATGCCGCTTTATATCCACTGTCTGCATAATGTAATCCACGCGGGCACGCAGAGGACTATCCGCCATCAGCTCTACGAATGTCTGGTTTTGTAAGCTAGTAAGCGCCACCACATCTTGCTTAGCAAGGGGGTGCGTACGATGCATGATGCACCTGGCAGAACAGCGTGCAAGACTACTAACCGTTGCTCCATAAGTGTCTGCTTCAAGCGTTATTCCCAGCGCCACATCACAGGTATTGTTGTCGATCATTTTAAGCAACTCTTGCAACCCGGCATCGATGACCCGAACGCCTACATTAGGGTGATTTTGTTTAAAGCGCTTAATGACATCGAGTAAAAAGGTATCGCAAAAAATGGGTTGTGCAGCGACTACGACACTGCCCAATTGGTTATTAGCAATAGCATCCGCGTCTTTTTGAGTATCTCGAATACTCGCCATTAGCCGTAAAACGGACGCGTGGTATAAAAACGCTTCTGACGTTGGCGAAAGCTGATTGCGGGCACGTTTGAACAAAGCAAAACCCAGCTCGTCCTCTAGCCCGATGAGCAAACGACTTACCATTGACTGGCTGATTCCTAACGTTTCTGCAGCCGCTTTCGTGGTGCCATGCTTCATGAATGCATCAAAAGCTTCAATTTCTTTTATTTTCATGGTGTTAATCCCACTCAAGAAGTCTTTTACTCAATAAACAGCGAATAAAAACAACGTTTATAAACAATAAGCTTGCAACTTTGGCTCACCACTAGAACAAAATCGAATACTAAATCGAATTGTTGCAACAAATTTCATACCTGTCTATGTTAAAAGCGCTGGGTTCAAAAATGCTATTAATAAATCCACTCCATGAAAGCTATGCAACAACGATTGCGGAGATAAGTATGAAACTCACCTTAAGCTTAGCGGCAGCAACGCTGCTCGCTGCCTCCACCGCCTATGCTCAGAGCTACCCTTCCGAACCCGTCACACTGGTAGTCCCTTATGGCCCAGGCGGCGCCTCCGATCTGGCTGGTCGGGCGCTAGCGGAGTCGGCTCGCGAATATTTAGGACAGCCTGTCACGGTCGTCAATCAAGCCGGTGCAGGTGGAATGACCGGCGCTCGCGATGTGACACAAGCTGACGCCGATGGTTACACCCTGCTGTTAGCCCGCGTCGGCATGGCTCTATCACCGGCGGTCAACGAAAACAGCAGTGTTGATTGGGATGAGTACACCTTCATCAGCCCGCTTGAAGCCACACCGATGATTCTTGCCGTGGCTGAAGACTCTCCCTATGAAAGTGTTGAGGATTTACTGGAAGGCATCGAAAACGACCCTGGTGCGATGAGCTACGCCGCTTCCGGCGCCACCGCCATTGATGGCTTTACGGTGCAGTCGCTACTGGCTGACGCGAAAATGGATCCGCTGACGGCGGCTACGTTGATTCCCTACCGTGGGGGCGGCGAACTCGCAACGGCATTACTGGGTGGGCATGTTGATTTTCTCGCCATCGCGGCAGCCTCTCTGATGCCGCATATCGAGAGCGGTGACATGCGTCCGTTAATGGTGTTCTCACCAGAGCGCATGGAAGCACTACCGGACGTGCCGACGGCTGAAGAGTTGGGTTATGAGTTGGCTGGCCAGGTGATGGGGTGGAGCGCGCTGTATGGCCCGCCAGATTTACCTGAAGAGGTCATGAATACCTGGGCAGAGGTAATGGAGCAGGTGGCTGAAGATGAAATGTGGCTCAGTCGTGCTGACGATCGTGGCTCAATTTCCACTATTGGCAGCGTCGATATGGAGACCTACGCAAAAGAGCAGTATGAGTTTTATCGCACCTTAGCGGAACAGTTTGGCTATCTAGAGTGAGTCAGCGTTAGGCACCACGTTGTCGTCACTGCATACATCATTTCATCACTGGAGGGGTCATGGGTATAACACGCGGTTTAGTTATTACGGTGCTGTTCGGTATCGTGCTGTTTTTACTGATACCCGCCTATGTGCCCCGCCCGCGCTTTATTCCAGGGTTCGCGCCACCGCCTGATATGTGGCCACGCACGGTATCCATGCTCGGCATGGCACTGGGCATACTGCTCGTCGGGCTTTCTTTTTCACGCAAAACCGAAGCAATCGCTGACCCTGAAGATGCCAGCACTATCCGCGGTGACACGCCACTTGTCACGCTGCTCACCCGCTTCGGCTGGACGGTACTCGCCTTTGCGCTCTTTATCGGTTCAGTGATGCTGCTCGGTTTTTTGCTATCGAGCATTCTGCTGTTAATGGCGATGCTGATATTGACGGGTTATTGGCGCCACAAAGTGGTGGCGGCCATCGTTGCCGTTGCACTCCCACTGGTCCTCTACCTGTTTTTCTCCAGCGCACTCAATACGCGTTTCCCTGTCGGCAGCCTTTTCAAGGCTATCGGTATTTAACTTACCGCGTATAGGACTGACCACTATGCTCAACGACCTGCTGGTTGCCTTCCAGGCGGTTGCCACCATTGAGAACTTTCTGATCATGGCCGCCGGTATTTGGGGCGGCGTGATTATCGGCGCTATTCCAGGCATGACCGGCACCATGGCGGTGACGCTGGCGCTGCCCTTTACTTTTTATATGCAGCCGATTCCGAGCATTTTGTTACTCGTCGCACTGTACAAAGGCTCGACCTACGGCGGTTCGGTATCCGCGATATTGATCAAAACGCCAGGCACTGCTTCGGCTGCCTGCACCACCCTTGATGGCTACCCATTGGCCCAGCAAGGCAAGGCAGGCAAAGCCCTCAACATGGCGCTCTATTCCTCCTGTACCGGGGATTTTATTTCCAATCTCTCGCTGATTTTTATTGCCGCGCCACTGGCGCTACTTGCGCTGCGTATTGGGCCACCCGAATACTTTATGTTGATGATTTTCGCACTTACCACCGTCGCTGGGGTGTCAGGGCGCTCGCTGCTGCTTGGGCTTGTATCGGCGTGCTTAGGGCTACTACTAGCCACAGTGGGCGAAGATATGTACGGCTCGTTCCGCTTTGATCTAACCGTGGATATGCAGAGCGGTCTTGCCGTTGCCCCCGTACTCATTGGTCTGTTTGCGATCCCAGAGCTGCTTAAAATTATTGTCTTTCGTAACAATCAAAGCCATAAGCCCATGCAGTTGGGCGATAACCGCGTAACGCGAGACGAGCTGCGCCGATCCTTAAAGGCAATGCTCAAAGGCAGCATGATTGGTGTTGTGATGGGGGCCATTCCCGGCATAGGGCCTTCGGCGGCGGCTTTCTCCTCCTACGGGGAAGCACAGCGTAGCTCAAAGAATCGCGAGAACTTTGGTAAGGGCGAACTAGAAGGGATCGCAGCATCAGAGTCCGCTAATAATGGTTGCTGTGGCTCCACCATGATCCCTTTGTTAGCACTGGGCGTGCCGGGCGATGTGATTACGGGCGTGATGCTGGGCGCCTTTATGATTCACGGCATGACCCCAGGCCCTATGCTATTTGAGAACAACCTTCATGAGGTTTACATGCTGTTTATTGGCATGTTGTTCTCTTCTGTTTTGCTGTTTGGTGCTGGTAAAGCAACGATGCGCTTTTTCTCGCATATCTCGCGCATTCCCCCCGGCTTAATGGCGCCGATCGTACTTGCTCTGTGCGTATTCGGTATTTTTTCGATCTCCAACAGTATGTATGACGTCATCGTACTGCTAGCGATGGGCATATTTGGCTTTTTCATGTTCCTGTTCGCCATTCCCGCCGCCCCCTTTTTAATCGCCTTCATTCTTGGCCCGATGCTGGAAGAGAACCTGCGTCGTGCCCTTGCGCTATCTCGCGGTGATCCAAGCATCCTGGTGTCGTCGCCTATCACCTGGTTATTCGCTTCGCTGGCGATATTCGTGGTGGTAGTGACAATTCGTCAGCAGCTTAAAAAAGCCAAGGTCTGAGCCAAAGATTCCCTTACTGCCAAGGATTTAACGCTATGCAAGCTAGTGCTACGCCTAACGCTCACCCGCAGTTGGAAGCCGCGATATCACACCTCACCGACCTTATCGCTTACGACACAACGAGTGCTTACTCCAACCTTGAGCTTATTCATCACATCGAGAGGTTCTTCGCCAATCTTGACGCGGATGTGACGGTGCTGCCCGATGAGAGCGGCGAAAAGGCCAATTTAGTCGCCCGCCTGGGGCCGGCCGACGCAGCTGGCATCGTCCTCTCTGGTCATACGGACGTCGTACCCGCCAACCCGAAGAACTGGCAGAGCGACCCTTTCAAAATGGAGAAACGCGGCAACCGCTTGTTTGGTCGTGGTACCTGCGATATGAAAGGCTTTGCAGCCTGCGTTATGGCGGCGGCACCGGCGTTTGCCAACGGCGAACTACACCGACCTTTCTATTTCTGCTTCTCTCATGATGAGGAAGTAGGCTGTCTGGGTGCCCCCGCCATTGCTCGTCACTTAGCCGAGCTCAAGGTGCCACCAGCTCTGGCGATTATCGGTGAACCCAGCGAAATGAAACTGATCAACGGCCAAAAGGGCAAAATCGCCATGCGGGTGACGGTGCGCGGAGAAGGGGGCCACTCATCGTTCTCCCCTCAACACGTCAATGCGGTGGAGTATGCCTCGCGTATCATCACCATGATCGCCGAGCGATCACGACGATATGAGCAAGAAGGCCCTTTCGACCACAACTTTACCGTTCCCCACGCCACAACACTGACCACTATGATAGAAGGCGGTGTGGCGACCAACGTTACCCCTGATTCCTGCAGCTTTATCTTTGAGCTACGCAGCATTGATCAGGAAGCAGCCGCCACGGACATTCAAGCACTGATCCGCGATATAGAGACTGCCCTACTCCCCGAAATGCAGCGCCAATCAGCCGATTCCGCCATTGAGTGGCAAGAGCTATTTGCCTACCCCGCCATGGGGGACGCCACCGACAGCGATATGTTCAAAAAGCTTGAACCCATTCTTCCCGAGCGTGGCGGCAAGGTATCTTATGGCTCAGAAGGCGGCGTGTTCGAGATCGATGGCGGCATACCCTCAGTGATTGTTGGGCCCGGCTCTATTCGCCAAGCCCACAAGCCCGATGAGTTCATAGAAATTGATCAACTTAGCCAGTGCCTAGCATTCTTAGATGAATTAAATGCTTGGATGAAACGCTAACGCCCCCATGAGTGAAGGTGAATTATGGGGTAGTCACTCGATGAAGGGTTCCGCTACCGCGTTCAAAAGCGTCAATATTAGCCAACGTCGTCTCGGCGATATTGGTTAGCGCTTCGGCGGTGAAGAAGGCTTGGTGTCCGGTGATCAGTACATTATGGAAGGTCGTCAGGCGCATAAACTGGTCATCGTTAATCACGCCTTGAGAGAGGTCTTCGAAGAACAGCTGCTCTTCCTCTTCATAGACATCCAGCCCTAAGCGGCCGATTTTGCCGCTTTTCAGGCCTGCTATGACGACTTGGGTATCGACCACCCTTCCGCGGCCGGTATTGATCAGCATAACGCCTTCCTTCATTTGCGCGATGGCATCGGCATCAATCAAATGGTGAGTCTCAGGCGTCAACGGGCAGTGCAGCGAGATAATGTCGGCGCTGGCAAACAGCGTTGCTAGCGGCACGTACTCAACAAAGGATTTAGCATCCGGGCTGGGAAACGGGTCGCTGGCCACTACCCGGCAACCAAAGCCGTGCATAATATCGGCAAAAATCAGCCCAATATGCCCAGTTCCAATAATGCCTACCGTTTTACCGTGCAGGTCGAACCCCAGCAGGCCATCCAGGGCAAAATTGCCCTCCCGCACACGGTTGTAAGCGCGATAAGTCATGCGATTAAGGCTCAGCACTAGGGCGACCGCGTGTTCTGCCACTGCGTGGGGGGAGTAGGCAGGCACCCGTACCACTGTGATGCCTAACCGATCGGCGGCAGCCAAATCAACATGGTTGAAGCCCGCCGAACGCAGTGCCACTAATCTTGTGCCGCCGTTATGCAGTTGCTCTAACACGGCGGCATCAAGGCAGTCATTCACGAAGGCGCAAATCGCGTCAAAACCGTTGGCTAAGGTCGCCGTGTCTTCAGTTAAACGCGCCTCAAAAAAGCTTAAGTGGTGGCGTTGCCCCGAGTTGGCGCGTGTAAGAAAAGTGCGGTCGTAGGGTTTAGCACTAAACACGGCGATGCGCATGGGCTTTACTCGTTGAGCGGTTTTGGCGGCTCCCAATCCGAACGATTAGCTAGAAATTCCGGCCTGGGCCGGTTACCGCAGTAAGGGTCGTGCAGCGTGTTTTCAACACTGTTGTAAACAAAGAACAGATTACTTCTCGGCCAGCAAGACATATTTATGTTCGAGCCGTGCATGGTATTGCATTCAAAGATCACCAGCGAACCGGCAGGCCCCTTGGGAGCTTCGATATCGTTTTCTAGCATTATCTCGCGAAGGCTACTGGCTGGGGGCACGCCCACCTCTTGGCTTTTCAGCGACTCTTTATAGTTATTTTCCGGCGTTCGTCCGACACACGGAACAAAATAATGATGCGAGCCAGGGATCAACATTAATGGGCCGTTAAATTCACCGTTGTCAGTGAGTACGATGGAGCAACTTAACGCACGCATACGTGGCATGCCGTCTTCGCTATGCCATGTTTCAAAGTCGGAGTGCCACTCAAACCCTTTGCCTTTAAAACCTGGTTTATAGTTAATCCGTGACTGATGAATATATACATCGCTGCCAAGAAGTTGCTTAACAATCGCCAATAGCTTGGGATCCTGGGTCAAGCGCTGAAAGCGTTTTGAAACATCGTGGATGCCGAAAATAGTACGAATCTCTTCACGCCCAGGTTCAAGAATAGTGCCTTCTGAAAGTTTCAGATCAGCATCGTCTTCATATTCGCGCAGTTCTTTAAGAAAAACCTGCATGTCATCAGCGTCAAAAAATCCTTCAAACGATAGAAATCCCTTTCTTTCGTACTCATCAATTTCTGATTTGCTTAAGGGGCCATTCGCAAGCTGTGACTCATCGCCGTATACCACCGGATCAATGCGTTCAAACATTCCCAACTTTCGTTCCAAGCGAGTAGGGAATAAGTCTTGTGTATCGTTCATGGCAAACTCCTCCGTTAGTATCCATGTCAAGTAACGCTTTTAGGGGCTACTTATAAAACGTAGACACCAAAACGCACCACAGCAATAACGCTATGTCAGCCGGCTCATCGTGCCAGCAATCATCGTTTTTAAATTCATGTTTTTAAAACAAGAGACGGAAAGCGAGGAGCGGGAGTCGAAAGGCAGTATAGGAAGCGAGAGGGTAGCAGAGGCTAAAAAAAGAAAGCCGCTCCAATGGAGCGGCAAAAAGACCGTGACTAGCAATGAGAGGGAGAAACCATGACAGGAAACTGGCGGTTTCTGTCCTGGTTGCCAGCGTCTCATCAAACGCTGACAACCACAATGTAATAGTTCTCATTTACCGCGTCAATACAAATACGAATATTTTTTATTACCACTTGCTGATAGCAAAGATCGCACCCGCAGGAGATGAATAAGAAACTGGAACCCATAAAAAAGAAAGCCGCTCCATTGGAGCGGCAAAAAGACCGTGACTAGCAATGAGAGGGAGAAACCATGACAGTAAACTGGCGCTGATTCTGAAATCAACAGCTGTCCTGGTTGTCAGCGTCTCATCAAACGCTGACAACCACACTGTAATGGTTCTCATTTACCTCGTCAATACAAATGCGAATATTTTTTATTTAGTTTTGCAGCCTCGCTGTCAACTAACCAGCTGCAGCCAAAAAGGCAGGGTGAGCATGGCCAATAGGGTTTGGCCCGTAATGATCGCCGCCATCAACTCGGCATCGCCACCCAGTTGGCGGGCTAGGATATACGCCGAGGTGGCGGTGGGCAGTGCTGCAAACAGCAGCGCTACGTCGCGGCTTACGGGATCCAGCTGCAAGATCCAGGTGAATGCCAATACCAGCGCGGGCATGAGCAGCAGTTTAACGCCATTGGTGGCCAGCACGCCGCGGTCAATGCGTAGCAGTGCCGCTGGGCGCAGCGCCACACCCACGGCCACCAACCCCAACGGCAGCGCCGCACGCCCCAGTAGCTCTACCGTATCTTGACTCCAGCCGGGCAAACCAACGTTCGTAAGGTTCAGACCAATGCCCGCCAAGCAGGCAAGGATCAATGGGTTTTTAATCAGCGCCATCGCACTTTTACCTACGCTAGCACCGCCGAGTGTGCCAGCGGCGACAAAGCTGGCCACACACATCACGTTAACTACTGGCACCATTAGTGCCACGGCGACGGCTGCGGTGGTCGCTCCTAAGCTGCCGTGTAGCGCGGCGGCGCCAGCAACGCCCACATAGGTATTAAAACGTACCGCGCCTTGAAATACCGACGTAAACGCCGCAGGCGTTAGCTGTAGCCAGCCACGTAAACGCCAGAGCAGCAAGCCAAACAGCGCCATCGCGCCCAGCAGCACCAGCGCCAAGCGGCCGACCGGCACTCGGCTTACATCCGCAGTGGCCAAGGTGCTTACCAGCATGGCGGGAAACAGCACAAAGTAGATCAGCCGCTCCATCTGCGGCCAAAAGGTGTCGCTGGGCCAGCGCCAATAGCCAAGCACGGCGCCCAGTAAGATCAACAGAAATAGTGGGCCTAAAGCGCCAGTGATACTCTCCATTTATGTCCCTTTTGCCTGCGACATCCCAGCACAGCGATATCGGTGCGATTACTGTTACCATGGCAATGATTCCCCGCCCCACGGCTTGCGTAGCGATTATTCTGCCATGAAGATGACATCAAAACCTGCACACTCAGCGGGCTTTCCTGCCTTAAGGGTACTGATATTGGTCACTGGCTTGGCGCTAGCGGCCTGCGCGTGGTATGCCTTTTCACATTGGCTCCACCGCGACAGTGATGTGACATGGTTTCCACCCACATCAAGCTGTAACCTGCATGCAGCGCCCTGCTCCGCCACCTTGGGCGATAAGGGCCGCATCACGTTCGCGGTTCAGGCAAATGGGCGAATCGATGCACTAGAGATATTACCACTGGAAGTGGAAGTCGATGGTGTAACGGCCACCCAGGTCGAGGTAGATTTTATTGGTCGAGATATGGATTTGGGGCTCCACCGTTTTGCCCTTAGCGCAGGTGCACCCGGCCATTTTCAAGGTCACGGCCAAGTAGGGATTTGCACTCAAAGCGTTATGCCTTGGCGTGCACGTGTCATACTGGAAACCGCAGAAGGCAAGGTAGGCAGTTGGTTCGATTTTGACGTAATTCGGAGTTAACGCATATGGCAAGGAAACCCTTATGGCTAGGCACCGGTTTAGTCGCGGCTTTACTGGTGGTCAGCGGTATAGGCCTCTATCAGTATGCCTTCGCCCCCAAAGAGGGCGAACCGGTAGGAGGCCCAGTTGAACTGCCCTCTACCCAGGGTGATTTCTCGTTAACCCAGTTAGATGAAGATCAAGTCGCGATACTCTCCTTTGGCTACACCTACTGTCCCGACATTTGTCCCATGACCCAATCGGTTAAGCGTCAAGCCCTGGCCCAGCTCTCTGAGGAGCAGCGCGAGCGTGTAGTGCCGGTGATGGTCACCGTTGACCCCGAACGCGACACCATCGCGCGCATGCAGGAGTACATGGGCTTTTTCGGCGAGGAGTTTATCGGCGCGGTGGGCAGTCAGGAACAGCTTGAGGATGTCGCCTCACGCTATGGGGTGATATGGCGGAAAGTCGAAGCGCCGGATTCAGCAATGGACTACACCATTGATCACAGCGCTTCGCTCTTTTTGGTTAATCGCGAGGGCGATATTCTTCAGCGAGTGCTCTACTCACCGACCCCGCATGGTTTAGTTTCCGCATTAGAGAGCGAACTAGACGGTTAAGCGAAGTCTCTTCTTAATCGGCTTGTTCAGGTGCCGCCTGTAAACGATCCAGCATCGCCAGCAGCGCGCCAATTTGGGTACCGCTACGGGTATCGTGCTGGGGGCTTAACTGCCAGGTACTTTCAGCAAACCCCCACCAATCCCAGCAGCCCTGGGGGTTCGCCATACTGCTTTCTGCCTGAGGATAGAGCACGATTTGCTGATGCGCTGCCGCCCAGGCATTAAGCCCGGTGTAGCGTATGAACGTATCGCCAATGGCCTCTGCGTTCATTTGGCAGCCGTGCAGCGCCAGCGTTACCGGGCACTCCCCCGCATCACAGCCTTCAGGTATAAACACATAGCCGGTGTCCGCTAGGCCCTTGACCGCAAACTCTGACTGATCAAACGCGACTAGTTCGCCCCCTTGCTCATCCTCTGGCTCACGACTAGACTCGCCAGCGTCCGAGGCTGCTCGTTCGGGGTAGAGCCAATCCAGCATTTCTCCAGCAATATCGTCATCGCAGGATAACAGGAAACTACCGCCACCCTGTCGGCAATCGCCCCACTCCTGGGGCCCGGGAGCCGCTTCACTGGGTAAGCGTATCGGCCAGCCATGTCCCGTATTTTCACTGCGCGCAACGCGTAGCTGATCAGGCGAAGCAAGCCACTGCTGCCACTGCTCAGCAAGCAGGTCGCCGAGCTGTGGCTCAACCACTTCATCCTCTTCACCGTGCCATAAGTAGGCCCTGAGCTGGCTAAGCGCCTCAGTGCTGCCAACCTGTTCAAGCTCAATATAGCGCTGGTGGCGAGCCTCCAATTCATCCAGCGAAGGCACGCCACGGCGGGTCATCATGCATTGATTAAGCGCCAAACTCAGCGAGCCCTGCGCGCAACTCCAGGGCCCTGCTGCCAGTACACCTAGGCCACTAAACCGCTCGGGCCAAGCCACCGCTAGCTGGGTCGCCATATAACCGCCCGACGATACTCCCACTACGCTGGCCTGCTCACTCGCAGCACTCAGGGCGGGCAAATCCTCAGGCTCACTGTCCGTCTCTGCCTGCGCTAGCAGCGGCGTGCATAGACCTAAGCAAACCAGTGCCTGAGCGAGAGAATGCAGGTTAGAAGAGGGGGTTGAAGTCATCCCTTATTCGACGCCTAGCAGTTCAACGCGGAAGGTCAGTACTTCGTTAGGCCCGATCGGCCCTTGACCATTTTTGCCGTAAGCAATATCCGCAGGGATATAGAGCATCCAGCTATCGCCAACGCTCATCATCTGCAGCGCTTCCTGCCAGCCTTCGATCACCTGATTGGTCTGGAAGCTGACGGACTCACCGCGCTCAAAAGAGCTATCGAAAACGGTGCCATCCAGCAGCATGCCTTCGTAATTCACTTCGACGGTATCTTCAGGGCCAGGCGTGGCACCATCGCCAGATTCAAGCACTTCATACTGCAGGCCAGAGTCAGTCACGGTCACTTCTTCGCGCTCAGCGTTCTCGGCTAGGAAAGCTTCGCCCTCTTCGAGGTTTTTCTGTGCCATCTCTTCAGCTTCCGCTTCACGCGCTTGCATGGATTGCTCTTGGAACGCCATCAACGCTTCGGTCATCTCTTCTTCACTGAGCGCCAGGTCATTACCTTCAAACACATCGCTCATGCCGTCGTGGAACGCATCCAAGTCGAGGTCTTCGATGTCTGCCTGCATGCTTTCACCCAGGGTCACACCCAGGCTGTAAGCCAAGCGCTGTTCATCGGTTTCGGGCGCTGCCGCGGCAAAAGGGGCAACCAAAAGCAAACCTGTCAGAGCTGTAGTAGAGAGCAGTTGTTTCATGAAAGATCCTTTTTATAGCGGCGCCGTACGCCGATCAGTGTCATATAAAGACTAACACCCACCGCCCCGAGCTGCATCTTCGGGGAGGTGGGCGCCAATAAGACCACAAAATGGGAGAGAGGTTTAGCGGATTTAGACCACCAGCGTGGGGCAGTGTGCTGCACCCGCCACCCGTTGAGAAACGCTGCCTAGCAGCGGGTTCTTCTCGCCATTGGTGCCCTGGGCACCAATCACGATCAGATCGCACTCCCGCTTACGGGCAAAGCGCACAATAATGCGCGAGGGTCGCCCGCCCTTCACAAAAGCACGCACGCGAGCACTGTCAGCGCCAAGCTCAATCGCATGAGATTTTGCGTGCACAGCGATCTCGGTGGCGTACTCTTTTAGCGCATCGTCAGGGATATCCAGCTGGTTGGGCCGCACCATAGAGAGCGAGGCCTCCAGCAAGCTGTGGTGTTTAAACACGCACAGCAAATAGAGCTCAGCGCCGGTTAGCATATGCAGACCCACCGCTTTTTCCAGCGCCCTTAAGGCGCCTTTTGAACCATCCACCGGGACTAAAATGCGATTAAACATTCGCGTACTCCTTGTGGCTGTTTAGCGGAAGGCGACATCGCGCAGGAACAGCGCAATTTGCGGGAACATGATCAGCAGTGCAGCCGCTAAAATCAGCATGAAAATAAACGGCGGGGTGCCTTTGATCACATCCCAATAGGGGCGCTTGAAAATCGCAATAGCGGTGAAAATATCGCATCCAAAGGGCGGGGTTGCCGACCCTATCGCCACCTGCAAGGTAATCAAAATACCCACCAACACAGGATCCAGGCCAGTCGCCGCAATGGCGGGTGCGAAAATAGGCGTTAGCACCAGAATGACCACTATCGGATCAACAAACATACAGGCCACAAAGAAGGAGATACAGATAGCAATCAATACGCCCGTGGGGCCAGCTTCGTTGACACCCACCGCCTCCAGAATCATTTGCGGAATCTGAGCAAACGAAATGATCCATGAGAAGCCATTACCCACCGCGACCAGGATAAAGACAACGGCGGTAATCAAGCCGGTAGATTTGGCGATGGCATAAATGTCGTTCATCTTAAGTGAGCGGAAGACCACAAACTCAAGCAAAATGGCATACAGCACACAAGCTGCAGCAGCTTCAGTCGGGCTGAAGATACCGCCGTAAATACCACCCACAATAATGACCGGAAAGCCAAGAGGCCAAAGAGCCTGCTGAACCGCTACTGCGCGCTCTTTCCAGCTCGATTTTGCTTCAGTAGGTACATCTTTAACGATGGCGTAGATAATGCAGTAAATCGAGAACATAACCAGGATCATTAACCCTGGCCCAATCCCGGCAATAAATAGCTCGCCGATAGAGGTGCCCGAGATAACCCCGTAAATGATCATGCCGATACTAGGCGGAATCAAAAACGCAATATCGCTGGAATTGATAATCAGCGCCAGCGTGAAAGAGTCTGAGTAGCCCGCTTTGAGCATTTTCGGACGCAGCGGCGAACCGACAGCGACCACGGTTGCCTGGGTAGAGCCAGATACGGCGCCAAACAGCGTACAAGAAGCCGCCGTGCTCACCGCCAAGCCGCCTTTAATATGGCCGATAAACGCCATCACCATATCAATCAATCGGTTAGCGGACTGCCCGCGGGTCATGATATCAGCGGCAAGGATAAACATGGGAACCGCAATAAGTGAGGCTGGGCGTATACCCGCCATCATCTGCTGGATCAGCGTATCCATCTGGCCGAAGCCGTTAAACATCATATAGAAGCCGATTACCGCAGCGGTAATCAGCGGAATCATCATTGGAAAGCCCAGCAGCAGCAGGGCAATCATGGTGGTGACCATTATTGTCGTCATAGCTGTTCCCCTAGGGTGCAATGCCCCGCGTTAGACTTCTGTTTCGGTGTCTTTATATCCATCCACCACGCCCGTCGAGAGATAGACATCGTGGGACGTGAAGTTTTTAACCGCGGTCAGCAAGTATTGAATACCGGTGATTAAAAAGCCCATCGGCACCCATAGGTAAATGATCCACACCGGCAAGCCCAAGGAGGGCAACACCCTGCCTTTGCTATGCAGATCCAGGATATAAACGATCGAATAGTAGAGCAGGAAAAACATCACTAGCGATGTGAACAGCGCGATGCAGATCATTAGCGCTCTGCGCCCACCTACCGGCAGCGCATCATAGATAGCCGACATGCGAATATGACGACCATGACGGGCTGCATAGCCAATACCCGCAAAGGTAATCATGATGATCAAAATGCGGTTTAGCTCACCGGAGAACATGATGCTGTTGCCAAATACAAAGCGGGCAACCACGTTGGTGACCGTATTCAGCGCCATTAGCAAAACACCCATCGCGAGAATCACGGCTTCTATTTTGCTAATTGCAGTGTCGATCACGCCTAGTACCCCCGGCAAGCCGGAACGGTAACTCTTTTCCATCTCGTCATCGGTCATGGCCGGACTCCTTTTGAACGGCTCTAACGGCAACAGTTACGTGCCGTAGGCACAATAAACACAGCGTTATTCCAGAGCTATCTCAATCCAAGCTATCTCGTCAAAACCCGCCTATTTCCCAACTTGCCTAAACCAGAGCTGCTAGACAAGTCTTACCTCGTGCAAGGCGAGGAGTTAACTAAAGCGTAACGGCTTGCGGCCGCCGATGATTCAACGCTAGATGTACGTAACCCAACGGTAACGATGTCAAACCCCAGCCCGAGTAGCCCCCGCCTAACCGCCGCAAAACAAAAAGGGGCAGCCTTTGCTGCCCCTTGATCAATCAACCGTTCGCCAATGCGGCTTTAAGGATGATTACTCGTTTGTTACGGCTTCAAGGTCAGCTTTAAACTGCTCGAGCAGCTCTTGACCACCTTCACCAGTCATTTCCAGGAAGGCTTCTTCAACCTGCGGGGCACGCTCACGGAAAGCTTGAATTTGCTCTTCGTCGAGACGTGTCACCGTCACTTCATCAGATGCTTCCTGAATTTTCGCTAATGATTCTTCAGCCAAGCCTTTGATATGCTCGATAGTGTGGTCATAGGCAGCTTCAGAGGCTTCATTCACCAACGTTTGATCTTCTTCAGACAAACCTTCGTAGAAGTCCTGGTTGGCCATCATCGCAGTAGTGAACCAGCCGTGACCGGTAAACGTCAGGTGCGGAGACACTTCGTACAAACCGCCAGACTCAATCCAGAAAATCGGGTTCTCTTGACCATCAATGATGCCGGTCTGCAGACCACCGTAGACTTCACCCCAAGGCAACGGCGTCGGCGTTGCACCAAAGGCGTCGTAGGTCTCCGACAGCAGCGGGTTGGTCATGGTACGGATTTTCTTATTATCCATATCTTCCGGTGAGCTAATCGGCTCGTCGGTCGTCACGACCATTTCGCCTTCCGGATACATCTTCAGCAGCTCTAGGCCTTGCTCGGCGTAAAGCTCAGGAAACATCTCGTTGATAGCCTTACTTTCGTCGAAGAACGTCAGTACGGTCTCTTCGTCGGTCGGTAGCAGGTAAGGAATAAAGAAGATTTGTGCTTCCGGAATGAGCGCACCGGTAAAGCCAGGCGACTGGTTTACAAACTGCAGGATACCGTTCTGAGTCTGCTCCATAATGTCGTCAGACTCACCCAGCTCACCAAAGCGGTAAACCTGCACGGTGTGGTCTGAGTTATCTTCAATATACTCTTTAAAAGCATAGGCAAAGACATCTTGAACGTCGCCTTCATACTCCTCGTGAGCATAGCGCCAGTTGTCTGCTTGAGCAGCGGCGCTTAGACCAAACAGCAGTGCACCCACACTTGCCGTGGTCATTAACTTTGTAGTTACAGACTTTGTAGTTACAGAACGTGTAGAAACGAATTTGCTTGCCTTCATGCGGTGTTCCCCTTGCAGTGGTAAGCGCGCTTTACGAGTGCGCAAGAACCTGGATAAGCCTCGCGTATCTCAACACGACACTGTTGTTCGCTAACCGGTGTTCGCCAACCGGCAATGGTGCTGCTCTATACTGCGTTCTAGCGGGCGAATAGCGCTAGGTATTTCAAATACAGCTTAATTTCAGGCTAGCGCGCTCCTTGGTGAGGGTCAAGCTGGCAAGTAAGCGTTTGTAGCGAATCAAGCCACTCATTTTGCTCCTTTATACTCCCCTCGCCTTGACGGGCACACCTTCCTAAAAACAGTTGTTTTAGCAGCCACTTATCTACATCTAGCGACATTTCAACAACGTTAACCACACGTTCCTCATCGCTGGGCGAGGCCGAAGCCCACGCTTGCCAACGTTGAAGGTTCTCACGCTCAGCCATCAGTTCGGCCTGTTTGATGGTCTCGCGCAGCGCTTTTACGGACTCGCTTGCTGCCGCTGAGGCTTTTAAGTCTTGGCGTAACCCACGCAATACCTCCGTTACATGGCACTGCCAAAGGTGACGCTGCTCACGCTGGTAAGCCAGCGCTCTAGGTTCGGCTTCCAGACCGCAAGAGTAGAGCCAGCAATGCAACAGCATCTCGCACACATCCAGCCCGGCCTCCTCTTGAAGCTTCAGGCAGGCCGCTTCAACGCCGGGTCTAGCGTAGAGCGTCAGTGCAAAATCCCATAACGGTGTCTGCTGTAGGCGCTGCAATCGGGTAGAATCAAGCGTAATAGAATCTCGCATCAAATGACCCACTTTCTTCGGGAGAAGGCATGATCGCACTGCGCCAAGTCGCCTTGCAACGCGGCACGCAAACGCTACTCGACAACGCGGACATTACCCTTAATAACGGGGTAAAGGCCGGGATTATCGGGGCAAACGGCGCCGGTAAATCGAGCCTATTCAAACTGCTGCTCGGCGAGCTTGCGCCCGACCAGGGCGATGTCGAGATGAGTGGCGGCCAGCGCATTGCGCATATGGCCCAGGAAGTTGACGCCCTCGACCGCCCAATTATCGAGTATGTACTCGATGGCGACTTGGCGCTACGCCAAGCAGAAGCTGACTTATTGGCCGCCCAGGAAGCCGGGCAAGCCCACCGCGAAGCCGAACTGCACGGTTTGATTGAGACCCTGGATGGCTACCGTGCGGAGTCGCGTGCGGCGCAATTGTTGGTGGGGCTGGGCTTCGTCCAGGCTGACCTCGCCCGCCCGCTCTCGGCGTTTTCCGGCGGCTGGCGGATGCGGGTCAATCTTGCTCGTACGCTGTTTATGCCTTCCGATCTACTGCTGCTGGATGAGCCTACCAACCACCTGGATCTAGATGCCCTGCTGTGGTTGGAGCAGTGGCTAACCCGCTATCCTGGCACCCTGCTGCTGATTTCCCACGACCGTGACTTTTTAGATGCCGTATGCGATCACATCGTGCATATGCACCACCAAACCCTGGAGCTATACCGCGGCAATTACTCCCAATTCGAGCGCACTCGCGCCGAAAAGCTTGCTCTGCAGCAGGCTGAAGCCGCCAAGCAGCAGGCTCGCCGGGAAGAGATCGAACGCTTTATCGCCCGCTTTAAAGCCAAGGCGACCAAGGCCAAGCAGGCACAAAGCCGGGTAAAAATGCTCGAGCGCATGGAAGATATCGCCGTCGCCCATGTGGACTCCCCCTTCCACTTTACGCTGCCCGCCGCCGATAAAACCTCGCATCCTCTGCTGGTGCTTGACCAGGCGCAGCTAGGCTATCGCGGTAAAAAGGGCGACGGCAGTGACGACAACATTCAACTAGACAAGGTCAACGTCACCCTGCTGCCCGGTAGCCGCATTGGCCTGTTAGGCCCCAACGGGGCGGGTAAATCGACGCTGATTAAGTCGCTCACCGGGGAGCTTGAGCTGCTTAACGGCAAGCGCGTACCCGGCGAGCATTTGGCGATTGGGTATTTTGCTCAGCATCAGCTTGAGAGCCTGGATGTTTCATCGACGCCCTTTGTGCATGTCCAGCGCCTCTCGCCCACCGCCAGCGATCAGGATATCCGCAACTTCCTGGGCGGCTTTGGCTTTAAGGGCGATGACGCCTTCGGCACAGTCGCCAACTACTCTGGAGGTGAGAAAGCCCGCCTGGCGCTGGCCCTCGTCGCTTGGCAAAAACCCAACCTGCTGCTGCTCGATGAGCCCACCAACCACCTGGACTTAGAGATGCGCGAGGCGCTGACCCAAGCGCTGGCAAGCTTCGAAGGCACGGTTATTCTGGTCTCCCACGACCGTCACTTACTGCGCGCCACGGTCGATGAGTTCTGGCGGGTGGCGGATCACCGTGTCGAGCCCTTCGATGGTGATTTGGAAGATTACCGGGCTTGGCTTAAAGCGCGCCTGGAAGAGAGCCGTCGGGATTCCCGCGGTGAAAAAGCCGAGCGCCAGAACCAGCAGCCTAGCGGCGACAGCCGAGAAGCGCGTAAAGCATCCCGCAAAGCGGCTGCCGAACTGCGCGAGAAGCTGCGCCCACTGAAAAAGCAGCGCGACCAGGCAGAAAAAGCCATGGAGAAGGCCCAGCACGAGCTTGATAAGGTGGAACAAGTGCTGGCAGACCCTGAGCTCTACACTGACAGCAGCCGCAAAGCCGAACTGACCAAGACGCTGAGTCAGCAGGCAGAGATTAAAGCGCGCCTGGATGAATCAGAGCGGCAGTGGCTCAGCGCCGAAGAGGCGTTGGAGACAATGGAAGCAGAACTGCTCGCCAGTGAAGAGACGGCTAGCTAGCGGAAAGCGAATACTCAACAATAGGGCTAGCTTTCCAACAAAAACGTTACCGGGCCGTCGTGGAATTGGAATGCCTGATCATTAGCTCGTAGAGGAACCCTGGGGATGTGAGATGTCTATTTGGTTCTCGGGAGCGTCACCACCTGCCAACTCAGGTTTGCCGTCTTTCCAAATAACCGCGTACTGGCCAAGTCGACGCTTACGCTCCAATGTTTCTGTCACAGCGGCACGAAGGCTGTTGAGCATTTCCTGCGTGTCGGGTGCAAGCTGGCTCATGACGCTGACTCCTTACAGATTAATTGAAAATACGGATCATTGATTATATCTCGTTTGCTTCCACGCTGCTCAAAGACAAGTTCTGGCATATCGCCATCATTCATAAAACAGCGAGCGCGAGTAACACATGGCGCAAATAGCGTTAATAGGTTGCGCAAACTTCGCGGAAATCGGCGCTGAATGTCTTTCGAAGGAATATCGTGGCCGCCATGTGAAACACGCTCTGCAACGCGTAGACGTGACATTTCGACGGAAGGTAGGGCTAGATAAACTAACTCTACGCGCCAACCCTCTGATAGCAGTTGTTTCACCAGCCGCATATAGCTTCGTCCAGATAGTGTTGTTTCAAAGGCAAAGTCATCTCTTTCCTCAATTGCCTGTTGGACTTCGCCCAAGAAAATTCTGCTAGCGGTTAGTAGCTCCCGCTCTGGCGCCAGCGGAGAGAGACCTGCAGCAATCAAGTCAGCATTGATAAACCGGGAGCAATGCGCTACCTGAGGGAGATAATGAAGTGCGAAGGTCGTCTTACCGGCTCCATTAGGCCCAGCAACGATCCAGCAAGTGGGTGGCTGAGTATTCGATGTAATGACGACTCTCCTTTCCAGCGAAGGATATTTGCAAAGTAAACAGCTAGCTTTCCAGCAAAAACGTTACCGGGCCGTCGTTAATTAGCGCCACCTGCATATCGGCGCCAAATTCACCGGTGGCGACGTGCGGCCAGGCAGTACGGGTCTGGGTAACCAGCAAGTTGAATAGCTCTTCACCCTGGGCGGAAGGAGCGGCGCTGGAGAAGCCCGGCCGCAGCCCCTTACGGGTATCCGCCGCCAGGGTGAACTGGGAGACGAGCAGCAGACCACCGTTCACCTGCTGCAGGTTGTGATTCATTTTACCTTCGGCGTCGCTGAATACCCTGTAATGGAGGAGCTTGTGCAGCAGTTTTTCCACGCTAGTCCCGTCATCGTGCTTCTCCACTCCTATCAGCGCCAGCAGTCCATGGTCGATACTGCCGACGATTTCGCCCTCCACTTCCACGCTGGCGCGCTTCACGCGCTGAATGAGTGCCTTCAAAACGTCTCTCTCCCCACTAGCAAACGGCCATTATAACGACCGCTCGTTAATTTTTCCCTAGCAGGGCATTGCGAAAATCTTCACCCAAAGGCCGCTCACCCAGCCAGATACCGAACATGGCGCTAGCCAGCTCTGCGTTACCACCCTCATATAATGTTTCGCCGTTTAGCGCCAGGCGCAGCGTGTCACCGTCCCAACTTAGCACATAGTGATCTTGCGGCTTGACGTCCTGGTAGCTTTGGTTAAATGCCTCAACCTCTGCTTCCAACTGGGAAAATTCATAGGCGGTGAGGCTCTTCTGAAGGCTTTCTGTGGTGGCTTCAGAGAAGTCAGGGGCGTCGATGGCATGGAAATAAGCAAGCTCCAAACGCCTTGGAACGTCACTCAACGGCTGTGGCTCGGATTCGCCTGCCTGGTAGTAGGCGCCCGCATAGGCCGTCCAGATCATGTAGCGAAACACGCCACTACCAATAAGGCTATAGCGCTGGCCGTGCTCCTCTACCGTGCGCTCAAACACTTCGCCTTTTTCCGTCACACTGTTGGCCATCGCCCAAGGCGTTAGCGATAGGCCAGCTAACAGCAGTGACCATTGTATGGCGCGCCTAGCCCCTAATAAGCATATAGACATAGAACCTCCTCATGGCAGTATATCTATACATACCAACACACCATATAAAGGTTCCGTACAATATATATGATTGGCCGTTCACTACTGATTATTAACACCACCCACTTACCAGGCACGGCAGAGCATTAAATCGCAGTGCGGTTCACACAGGAGCATCTCGGTTAGCTGGCTGGTGTGGTGGGGCTGACCGCGACTGCCGATCATCACGAGATCGGGCGTGTGGCGCTTCATATATGCTTGCAGCACATCACAGGGCGCGCCTTGTTCTAACACCAACTCCACATCGGGAACTCCTTCTAACTCGCGTATCAGGCTATCGACTTCGTTACTCAACTGCTCACGCAGACGCTGCACTTCATGTTCACGCCAATGGGCGTAATAGGCTTGCGAACCCAACTCGCGCTCGCCGGGCAGTGTCCAGGCGTGCAACAGTGTCAGCGTGGCTTCAGGGAAGCGAATCAGCGCCTCTTTCAAGGTATGCCGCGCCGTCAGTGAAAAATCGATGGGCACCAAAATATGCTGCCAGGGCTGGGTCGGCTGGTGAGAAGAGACCACCACAGGGCATGGTGCACTGCGCAGCACGCGCATTACCGTGGTACCCGCCAGCAGGTCTTTTTGCCCGCGCTTGCGATGCATGCCCAGCACAATCAGCTCGGCGTTGCGCTCATGAGCTTCGCGGACGATTTCAACGTGAGGCGAGCCGGTCACGGTCTGGATCAGCGTTTTCGGCGCCTCTAGGGCGTAGTCTTCGCGTAGATCCGTCAACATGGTAGTGATGTCTTCCACTACCGCGCTCTCGACATCCAGCAGCACACGTCTGGGTAGGTAAGGATCCAACACGTGCAGCACGTCTAGCTGAACACCCTGGGCATAGGCCAAACGTAACGCCCGAGCAAAAGCGGCGCGATTATCAGCGGAAAGATCGGTGGCAAACAGAATGGTGCGAGGCATGGCGAAACGCTCCTCGGCTGAGCAGCTCAGCCTTACAAGCCGTTAAGCAAACACTCCTTAGCATGGTGTGCAATGTCCATTCTCGCAAGCACTGTTGCCCAAATGCCACTGGCTACAGCTAGCATCACCACCAAGCGTGAAAATGGTGCACCGGGCCGCGTCCTTTCCCCACGTTTAAGCGCACGCTCGCCTCCAGGGCTGCGTGCAGCCACTGCTTGGCATCACTGATAGCGGCTACCGGGGCATCCCCTTCGGCATCCACGGGTAGCTTCGCCAAGCAGGCGGCGATCGCTGAGGAGAGCGCACAGCCGGTACCGTGCAAATTGTCGGTATCGATTCGCGAGGCGGGCAACCACTCATGACCATTGGGGGTTGCCAGCAAGTCTGGGCAGGTTTCCCCGCGCAGATGGCCGCCTTTCAGCACCACATAGGGCGCGCCCAATTGCGTTAACCCCGGCAGCATCGCTTCCATGGCGTCTAAACTGGTGGGCGACGGCGTGTCGAGCAATACAGCGGCTTCCGGCAGATTGGGGGTAATCACATCGGCTAGCGGCACGAGAATATCGCGGACTGCATGAATACCGGCGTCGTCGACCAGAACATCCCCGCTCTTGGCGACCATCACAGGGTCGAGCACAATCCAGCGTGGGCGGCGCTGACGCAGCACATCAGCAATAACCTCGGCGACTTCACGGCTCGCCACCATGCCAATTTTAACCGCGTCTATCACCACATCATCCAGCAGGTGTTCCAACTGCTCGCGTATGGCCTGAGGCGAAACGGGGTACACCGAGGCCACCCTGCAGGTATTCTGGGCAATCACCGCGGTAATCACGTTGGTGCCGTAAACGCCAAGGGCTGAAAAGGTTTTTAGATCTCCCTGCAGCCCGGCGCCCCCCGAGGGATCGGAGCCGGCGATGGTAAGCACATTGCGAAGACGGGAATGGGTAGACATGGGGCTCCTTCACGGCAAAAACGTCACTGTACGCCTAGGATACCCAAGCTGGGCGACTTATGCTGCCGAAAACGTACATACCAAACACACTAACGAGCCGCCCGAAGGCGGCTCGTTAGTGTGTATCAAGCACGGCAAACTATTGCGCGGTGTCACCTTCCGGGTTGCGGGCGTTGTAATACGCCTGCTCGGAGATGGCGTGGTAATCCTCGACCTTCTCCTGGAACGCTTGATAGGAGTCATAGATACGCGTAGCTAATTCGCTCGATTCAGCCAGCTCGGCGACCACATCTTGAGAGTGCTCACGCGCCTGGGCCAGTACGTCATCGGGAATGCGGCGTAGCTCAACATCGTGCTCGTTCACCAGGGTTTCCAGCGCATCGTTGTTACGTGCGGTGTACTCATCCAGTACGCTCTGGTTAATGTCGCTAATAGCGGTACGCAGGATCGCCTGCAAATCCGCTGGCAGCTCCGCGAAAGCCTCTTCGTTAACGATTGCCTCAAACATGACCGTCGGCTCGTGCCAGCCTGGGTAGTAATAATAGTCGGCGGCTTGATGCAGTCCGAATGCCAGGTCGTTGTAAGGGCCAATCCACTCTGTTGCGTCAATCGCACCGGATTGCAGCGAAGTAAATATCTCGCCGCCCGGCATATTCACAATCGCGACACCCATGCGGCTCATCACTTCGCCACCCAGGCCCGGCATACGCATTTTCAGTCCGTCGAGGTCGGCAACCGAATTGATCTCTTTGTTGTACCAGCCGCCCATCTGCACGCCTGAGGCACCCGCCACCATGACGTCAACGCCGAAGTCATCGTAGAGCTCGTTCCACAACTCCATACCGCCGCCATAGCTTAGCCAGGCGTTCATCTCTTGTGCATTCATGCCAAACGGCACGGCAGCAAAGAACTGCGCAGCAGGCGCTTTGCCTTTCCAGTAGTAGGAGGCGGAGTGGCCTAGCTCAGCGGTACCGTCAGAAACGGCGTCAAACACCTCAAACCCCGGTACCAACTGGCCAGCACCGAAGACTTCAATGGTCAGGCGGCCATCCGACATTTCATCGACCAGCTGGGATAACCGCTCGGGACCCTGACCAACACCTGGGAAATTTTTCGGCCAGGAGGTGACCATTTTCCAACGGAATTCTTCCTCTTGCGCCTGGGCGTGATTATCAACGCTAGAGACTGCCAACAAACTGGCGGAAAGTGCAGTCGTCATGGCGATGGCAGTAGGGAGTGTCTTGGCTTTCATACAATAACCCTCTTACTTTCTATTATTACTATTATGAGTAGGGAATACTCCGCCTAGCGTAGAACACTAGGCGGTTTACTTCAGGCCATTAATGGCTATTTACTGCTTATTAATTAGGTTGCCACTTCTTAACGTTGATAGCAGCGATGTTTTTCAACTAACCCTTTATTAGCCAAACTGCGCTGGCAGCCACGTTGCCAACTGCGGGAAGAACGTTAGCATCAGCAACATACCCAGTTGCATTAGGATAAACGGGATAACGCCACGGTAAATAGCCGAGGTAGATACAGATGGCGGCGCTACGCCACGCAGATAGAACAGCGCAAAGCCGAACGGCGGCGTTAAGAACGACGTTTGTAGGTTAATCGCGATCATGATGCCCAGCCAAATCGGGTCAAGGCCCATGGCAAGCAAGATCGGCCCGACAATGGGCACCACCACAAAGGTGATTTCGATAAAGTCGAGAATAAAGCCGAGCAAAAAGATCACCAGCATAACGATGATCGTCGCGCCGACCACCCCACCAGGCATACCCTCGAACAGTTCGGTCACCATGTGTTCGCCGCCGTAAGCACGAAACACCAGCGAAAACAGCGCTGCACCGATCAGGATCAAAAACACCATGGTAGTCACGTGAGTGGTCGAACGCAGCACGTCCTTCAACGTCGCCCAATCGAGCTGACGATAAGCCAGCGCCAGCACTAAAGCGCCGAAGGCGCCTACCGCTGAGGCCTCGGTCGGCGTGGCAAAACCACTAAGAATCGAGCCCAGTACCGCCACAATCAGCACCACCGGTGGCACCAACCCTTTGAGCAGTAGCATGCCAATCCCTGAGGTATGACCAAGCTCGGCCATCAACTCTTCACGGTCGGCAGCAGGCGCCATATGCGGACGCAACCAGGCCACCAGGGCCACATAGACCATGTACATCACGACCAGAAGTAGCCCAGGCACCAGCGCGCCCATAAACAGGTCGCCCACGGAGACCGTTTTAGGGCTGAAGATACCCATATCCAACTGCGCCTGCTGATACGCCGATGACAGCACATCACCAAGCAGTACCAAGGCAATGGAAGGCGGAATAATCTGCCCCAGAGTGCCGGTGGCGCAGATGGTGCCGGTTGCCAACGAGGTGCTGTAGCCACGCTTTAGCATGGTGGGAAGCGACATCAGCCCCATGGTGACCACCGTGGCCCCCACAATACCGGTAGAGGCAGCCATCAGCATACCCACCAGGGTCACCGAAATACCCAGGCCACCGCGCATGGCACCAAACAGCAGAGCCATGGCATCCAGCAGCGTCTCAGCCACTTTGGATTTTTCCAGCAACACGCCCATCAAGACAAATAGCGGCACCGCCAACAGCGTTTGGTTGGTCATTATGCCGTAGAGCCGGTTGGGCAAGGCGGCAAGATAGCCACTATCAAAGTTAGCGTCGATACCGATGGCTTCCAACCCGAGTCCCATTCCGGCAAACAGCAGCGCCGTGCCCGCCAGCGAAAGCGCCACGGGAAAGCCGAACATCAACACAATACAGATAACGGCAAATAAAATAACTGGCATAAATTCCAGCATCAAACACGCTCCTCAAGGTGATTGCCACCAGCAGCTCCCGGCGTTATCCGCCCGGTCATCACGTAGCCATTGCGCACAATTTCAATCACGCCTTGCACGATCATCAGCACGGCAAACAACGGTATCAAGGTTTTCAGAGCGTAGACTGCCGGAATACCGCCGTAATCGGAGGAGGTCTCCAGAATACGCCAGGAGTTGGCCACGTAGCCCAGACTGGAAGCGATGATAAAGACCATCACTGGAATCAATAGCGTGATAATGCCCACCACATTGATTAACGCCTGGCGACGCGGGGTCATGCCTCGATAGAAGATATCCACCCGCACGTGGCCGTCGTGGCGAAACGTATAGGCGGCAGCGAGCATAAACACGCTGGCGTGCATATACATCACTAGTTCTTGCATGAAGATGCTATTCACACTGAAGGCATAGCGAAGCAGTACAATCGCGAACTGAATCAACATCATAAGGATGATCAGCCACGCAAGGGTACGCCCGAACCATTCGGAAGCGCGGTCCAGCGCACCAATAAAAGCAGGTAGTTGTGTTGTGTCCGACATGGGAGTGTCTCGCGTAAAACGGCTAAGGGGATCAGCGTCCCAGACAATAGCGCATATACGCGGACAATGCAGCGCTCACGGAGTGCACAGCGTGCTTATTATTAAACGCTTGAACGAATTGCCGCTAAACAGGCCTCGGGCAAGGGTAAATCGACAGCAATCGGCAGGTGGTCAGAGAAGAGATGATCCAGCACCCGCACTTCGGCGGCCTCTAACGATTGCGAAAGCAGAATATGATCCAACGCATGGCGCGGCTGCCAGGAGGGGTAACTGAACAGGGGTTTAACCGGGTGCAGCGGTAGCGACGCACTAAAACGCTCGTGAGCGTGCAGTTGGTCAGGGGTGCAGTTGAGATCCCCCATGACCACCACGTGGCGCAGTGGTTGAATAATATCGCTTAAGTAGTTGAGCTGACGCACCCGGCCGCGGTGGCTTAGCGCCAGGTGGGCAACAAAGATATGCAGCGCATCAGGCCCTTCGCCAAAGCGGGCGTGAATCGCACCGCGCCCTGGCATTGCCCCCGGCAAACGGTGCTCTTCTATTTGGCTGGGTACCAAGCGCGAGAGTAAACCGTTACTGTGCTGGGCAATGTGCCCCAGATTGCGATTGAGCTGCTGAACATGATGGGGAAACCCCGCTTGGGCAGCGAGATACTCCACCTGATTGACGCGGCTTGAGCGAAAACTACCGCCATCGACCTCTTGCAGCCCCACCACGTCAAACTTGCTCAGCACTTCGCCCATCACGTCCAGCCGCTTCTGGCGACGCGGGTTGGGCAGTAGGTGCTGCCAACTGCGCGTAAGATAGTGATGGTACGCCGAGGTCTGGATGCCCACCTGCAAATTAAAGGTCAGCAAACGCAAGTGCCCATCTTCAAACAGCGTCGAGCGTGAGCCATTGATGGCTGTTGTGTCACGCTCCCTCGCTTCACGCAACACGGTTACTCTGTGCGCTCTTCACGCACCTGCTCAACCAACGCTTCAGCGACTTTCGGCATGTTTTCCAGGCTACCGGCTGAGCTCGGCGTCACCAGAAAACGGCCATCAATCACCAGGGCAGGCACACCCATTAACTTCATTTTGCGCATACGGTTATTGGCATCATTCACTTCGCTACGCACACCAAAGTCAGTCAGCGCTTGCTTGGCCTCTTCTTCGCTGACGCCGTAGTTGGCAAAGAAAGCAGCAATCTCATCGGGCTCTGTGAGCGACTGATTTTCCTGATGAATGGCGTTAAAGAAGTCGGCGTGTAGCTCCTCTTCGATACCCAGCGACTCAGCTGCATAGAATGCTGTAGCGTGGGTATTCCAATCCCCACCCATGGTGGCGGGCATTTTGACGACACTAACGTCATCGTCCAGGGTCTCGTACCACTCATTAATCGGCGTTTGCAGGCGGTAGCAGTGCGGGCAGCCAAACCAAAATACTTCGGTGACTTCAATTTGCCCGTCATCAACCTGGGTTTCTACCGGCGTTTCAAGCAGCTCATAATGTTGGCCTTCAACCACTTCCTGGGCACTCACTGCCGCAGAAAGCCCCAAACCTGCCACTGCAACCATTAGCGTTTTGAACATATTAGACATCGTGTAAGTTTCTCCGTGGGTAAGCGGGGAGTGAGACCGTTGATAAGCCAGCGGGTTCCCTCAGCTAGCGAACGTTGCCTAGTGAGGGCCCGCAAACGGCATAAGGAAGTGTTTAGGCTATCGATTGCTGGTTTTAAACGCGCTTATTGACAACCTTAGTTCAAACCCAGCACATAATTAGCCACTGCTTCCATATCGTTGTCGCTCATTTTTGAAGCGATGTCGCCCATGATGTTATTGGGGCTATTGTTACGATCGCCTGACGCGAATGCCTGCAACGTTGAGACCGTGTACTGAGCGTGCTGCCCAGATAGACCGGGGTAAACGGCGCTGCCGATACCGACACCCGTTGGCGTATGGCAGGCTGAACAGGCAGGAATGCCCTTGGACATATCACCAGCGCGGTAAAGCTCTTCACCGCGAGCCAGCAACTCAGCGTCTTCGTCGCTGGTCTGGCCCAAGTTGGCATCCTGGCGCGCAAAGTGTGCTGCCACATCCCAGGCATCCTGGTCGGAGAAGTCATCCACTTGGCCGGCCATTTGGGGAACCATGCGGTTGCCGTCGCGGATATCCATAATCTGTTTCGCCAGATAGGACATCTGCTGACCCGCTAGATTAGGGAAAGCGCCCGATGGGCTAATGCCCTGTTGCCCATGACAGGCGGCACAGGTCTGGGCCATTTCCTGGCCAGCGGATGCGTCAGCATCAGCTTGATAGTCCGTTTGAGCGTGGGCGATGCCAACGGCGCCCATGGTAATTGCTAGGCTTGCCAGTAACTTTCTCATTGCTATTCCACTATGCCGTTTTATGTTTGACTGGTACGCACCCTGGGCGCTTCCCAGGTTTCACAAGTTACCAGGGTTAGCTCCGCCAATACCAACCTTCGCTAATACCAACAACGTATCGCGATGGTACACTAGCGCCCCAGGTCGCAGATATAAACCGCTTGCATTATAACGAATCACCCCAGCGGCGGGAATGCAAGTGCTGGACTGCTTTAGGGGTAATTCGTCGCGGTACTGCTCTCAATTCTCTATCATGAGTCGCTATCATGCGTTCTACTTTATCGAAGCGATAGAGAGGTGATAGTGCGCAGAGTAGGCCGCTTTTATGTTCGTTTTTCAGGATCAACCCAATGACTACCCCCCATGATAGCCCAGTCCCTCGGCTGAACTACCCGACGGCAAGTTTTCTTATCAGCGCCCCCACCCTGGCCCTGTGCCCGGATGATACCGGCGCAGAAGTAGCCTTTGCCGGGCGTTCAAACGCGGGCAAATCCAGTGCTATCAACGCATTAACGCAACAAAATGCGTTAGCGCGCACCTCGCGCACACCGGGGCGCACCCAACTGATCAACTTTTTCAGCGTTATGAACGACGAGTCGCGGCGTTTGGTCGACCTACCCGGCTACGGTTACGCCAAGGTGCCGGAGGCGGTCAAGCTAGAGTGGCAAAAGCACCTAGCCGAGTACCTGCGCAACCGTTTCAGTCTACGCGGCTTAGTACTGCTAATGGACGTGCGCCACCCGCTCACCGAGTTCGACCAAATGATGCTCGATTATGCTGACCAGCGCGGCATGCCGGTGCATATTTTGCTCACCAAAGCCGACAAACTGAAAAAAGGCCCTGCCAGCGCTGCGTTGCAAAAAGTGCGCTCACGCTTGAAAGAGTGGGAAGACCTCGTCTCTGTTCAGCTGTTCTCTTCACTCAAGCGCGACGGCGTCGATACGCTGTCCCAGAAACTCAATCAGTGGCTGTATACACCGCCAGAATGATGCGCCTCTAACTTCTCGAGAATGCTGGGCAGCTCTTTAATATGGGCAATACGATGCACACGCGGGGGGAGCGGCTGATCCTCTGTTTCAGAAATCCATACCGCGTGCATGCCCAGCTGCTGGGCAGGGAGCACGTCCTCCTGCCACGAATCGCCCACGTGCATAGCGCACTCGGGGGCGACGTTTAAGCGCGACAGCGCGGTGAGGAACGGCATCGGATCAGGCTTGGGCGCCAGTAACTCGCCCGCGGCAATGGCCACCGGAAAGTAGCCAGCCAGCGGCTGACGTTGAAGATGAATATTACCGTTGGTGATCGCCGCCAACTGATAGCGCTCTGCCAGGGCAGCCAGCAGTCCGGCCGCTTCTGGATGGGGCGTGACCTGCACGCGCAGGCGGTGAAACTCATTCATCGCTGCTGCTGCCCACATCAACGCAGCACTGCGGTGCAGACCTGCGTGTTCTAACTGGGCCTCCAGTGAGCGCAAACGTAGCCAAGTGAAGTCGCCGCGCCGTTCGGGCACCTCTTTTGCCAACTGTTGACGGCGCTGCAGATAATCCAGCCCGCCGCTTTCGTGGGATAACGCCAGCGCTGTTTCCTGGCGTGCCGCTCGCCATGCCTCAAGTGCCTCCAGTAGCCAGCGGTAGTGGCCCTCTTCGGTACGCGCCATGACTCCGTGGTTGTCCCATAGGGTGTCGTCCAAATCGAAGGTAATGGCCTGCAGCATCGTCATGGTTTGCTCCTGGGGCTATTCTTACTGTCGTTGGGGCCTCGTTTAGCACGGGGGTGCGCTGCGTCGTAGCTGGTCGCCAGATGCTGCCAATCAAGCCGGGTGTAGATTTGCGTGGTCGATAGATTGGCGTGCCCCAACAGCTCTTGCACGGCGCGCAGATCCTGGCTCGACTCCAACAGGTGACTGGCAAAGGAGTGCCGCAAACGGTGCGGGTGCAGGTGTTCGGGCAAGCCACGGGCAATCGACAGCTGAGCTAAACGCTTTTGAATGGCACGATGGCCCAAGCGCTGCCCGCGCTGGCCCACAAATAGCGCCTGCTCAGTAATAGGTGCCAGCGCTGAGCGACATCCCAGCCACTCAGCCAGCGCCTGCTGGGCGCGGCGCCCTACCGGCACCTGACGCGGCTTGCCGCCTTTGCCGATCACCCTTACCCGGCTATTCTGCAAATCGCCCAAATCAAGCGCCGCCAGCTCCGCTAAGCGCAGGCCACTGGAGTAAAACAGTTCAAGAATAGCCTGATCTCGCACGCCCAGCGGCGAGCCATCGTGGGGGGTATCGAGAAAGCGCGCCAGGGCATCGACATCCACCGGGCGCGGCAGGTGGCTGGGCTGTTTGGGCGTACGCAGTAGTCCCACCGGGTTATCGACCAGCACACCCTGCTTGACCAGGTAATCGGCGAAGCGGGAAAGTGCCGCCCGCCGCCGGGCAAGGCTTCTAGGCGCCAGCCCCCGGCTACGCTCCGACCCCAGAAAAGCCCTCAGCAGAGCGGTATCTAACGCTGCAGGATTTGTCACATCGCGTCGCTCGGTGAAGTTACACAGTGCGGCCAAATCATGCTGATAAGCCGCCACCGTGGCAGGGCTAGCATGGTATGCCAGCGCCGCTAAAAAAGCCTCAACGCGCTTGGCTATCGTTATTTCCGTTGGAAGAGCTTCAGCCATAGTCGCCCAGGCGCACCAGCAGGCGCGCGACGATATCACCCAAGTACTCAGTGAACAGCGTATCCATGCTGGCCCGATAGGCGTCAGGGCTGGGGCTGGCCAGCAGCAAATAGCCCAAAGGGTCACCCGCCGAGAGCCGTGAAATCGCACAGGAACCGGCTTTGCGCGGCGCTTTGACATGGGGCAGCAAGCACTTCCAGTCGCTGACGCTAAGCTTCACACAGCGGCTAGTGCGGCCATCCAGCAGCGCCGACAGCCGTGTGCTGGCATGTTGATCAAGCACGTGCCGTGGCGGTTGAGGCGGCGTCGGTTCACTATCGCTTAACGTGGCCGGACACCACAGCGCCATGGCCGGGGTTTCAAAGCGCTCGCTAAGCTGAGTGGCCAATGCTTGCGCCAGCGCATCGCGATCCGGCGCTTCCACCAGGGCTATCAACGTTTCCCGCAGCCGGCGGTACTGGGACTCGTTATGGCGAGCGGTTTCCAGCAGGTGCTCCAGGCGGCCCTCGGCGGTTTCCGCGCGCTTGCGCAGGTCTAACACCAAGCGTTCTAGCAGTGACACCGCCCCGTCGATATGCGGGTGGGGCACCTGCAGCTGCTGCAGTAACCCTTCACGACCGACGAAAAAATCGGGATGACGCGCCAGCCAGAACGCCACTTGATCAGGCTCGAGCGTTTTGCGGGGTTCAGGGGCTTGTGACATCGCCGTTCTCCTCGAATTAATTAAGTGCTACGCGGCCATCGAAGACGCGTGTAGCTGGCCCCACCATCGTTAGCGCCCCTTCAGGGTCAGGCCACTCAATGCTGAGCTCTCCACCGGGTAAATGGACTTTTACGGGGCTTTTTAGCAGCCCCTGGCGAATACCGCTGGCCACTGCAGCGCAGGCACCGGTACCGCAGGCCAGCGTTTCGCCACTGCCGCGCTCATACACACGCAAACGAATTTCACTGGGCGAGAGTACCTGCATAAAGCCCACGTTAACACGCTTGGGAAAACGCGGATGCGCCTCTACCAACGGCCCGAGGCGCTCCACCGGGGCGCTATCAACGTTCTCAACCTGCATCACAGCATGTGGGTTTCCCATAGAGACCACGCCGATCTGCAGCGTTTCATCACCCACTTGTAACTGATGCAGGGGTTGATCCCCAGGGGCATCGAACGGCAGCGCCAAAGGGCTAAACCGCGGGCGGCCCATATCCACTCGCACCATACCGTCGTGCTGCACGGTCAGCACCAACGGGCCCCCGGCGGTTTCTACGTGGATTTCATGCTTGTGGGTCAATCGCTGATCGCGCACGAAGCGGGCAAAGCAGCGTGCACCGTTGCCACAATTTTCCACTTCACTGCCGTCAGCATTGTAAATGCGGTAGCGAAAATCCATCTCTGGATCCCGGGGCGGTTCGACGAGCAACAACTGATCAAAGCCAATGCCGAAACGCCGGTCTGCCAGTGCACGAATCTGAGCTTCGTCCAACCGGGCGCGCTGAGTGACTAGATCCACCATGACAAAGTCATTACCCAGGCCATGCATTTTGGTGAAGTGTAACAGCATCAACGCCCCCCTTCGGGCAGCAGCGCTTCACCCGCCCACAGACTGGCAACGGTTTCCCGCGCGCGCACCACATGGCAGCTGTCGCCATCAACCATTAACTCGGCGGCGCGAGGGCGACTGTTATAGTTCGACGCCATAACAAAACCGTAGGCCCCCGCCGAGCGCACCGCCAAAAGATCGCCTTCGGTAATCGCCAGCTCGCGTTCCTTACCCAGGAAGTCACCCGTTTCACACACTGGGCCCACTACGTCGTAAAGGGCGCTTTCGCGTGTTTGACGAGTATCCACCGGCACAATCGCCTGCCAGGCCTGGTACAGCGCCGGGCGAATCAGGTCATTCATGGCCGCATCGACAATGGCGAAGTTCTTGGTCTCTCCAGGCTTGAGAAACTCTACCCGAGTGAGCATGACACCCGCATTGGCGGCGATGGAGCGACCGGGTTCAAACAGCAACGTAAGCGCTTCGCCACCTTCCCAACGCGAAAGCCGCGCCAACAGTTGGCTAGCGTAATCAAACGGCTGGGGCGGTTTTTCATCGCGGTAAGGCACGCCTAAACCGCCACCTAAATCAAGGTGCTCGATTTCGATGCCCCGCTCACGCAGCCGCTCCATAAGCACCAGTAAGCGATCAAGGGCATCCAGGAAGGGTGCGGTTTCAGTTAGCTGTGAACCGATGTGGCAGTCGAGCCCCTTCACCTGCAAATTGGGCAGGCTTGCGGCTAGTTCGTAAACCGCCAACGCTTCATCCACCGGGATGCCGAACTTATTATCCTTCAAACCAGTGGAGATATACGGATGAGTACCCGCATCCACGTCTGGGTTGACCCGCAATGAGACCGGGGCAATTTTCCCCAACTCACCGGCGACACGATTCAAGCGCTCAAGTTCGGGGCGTGACTCAACGTTAAAGCACTTAATGCCCACGTCCAGCGCACGAACCATTTCATGGGGTTGCTTGGCAACGCCCGAAAACACTACTTTCGCCGGGTCGCCACCGGCTTTTAGCACCCGCTCAAGCTCACCGATAGAGACAATATCGAACCCCGCACCCAGCTTGGCTAACAGGCCTAGCACAGCCAGATTGGAGTTGGCCTTCACCGCGTAACAGATCAAGTGCGGATGGCCGCCCAGTGCTTCGGTGTAGGCACGAAAGTGGCGCTCAAAGGTCGCTTTTGAGTAGACGTAGCAGGGCGTGCCGTACTCGTCGGCAATCCGTGACAGCGGCACATCTTCGGCGTATAGCACGCCATCGCGGTAGTTAAAATAATCCATAGGGCTCTCCCCTTCTCCTGGGCCTGCGGCTATCTATTCAGAGGGCTGGTCAGACGACTGGGTAGATTGCTCGTCAGCGGGTGCATTGTCCGGCAGATAAAGCGGCCCCTTTTGCCCACAGGCAGTAACCGCGGTTAACAGCAGCGCTGTAAGAGCGATGATTGCCAGCGTTTTCATGCGCCCGCCTTGAGCGCGGCCAACGCCTCACGCGCTCGCTGGGCGGCCGCCCGCACCTGGTTGGGAGCCGTGCCACCAATGTGGTTACGGGCGGCGACCGAGCCTTCCAGAGTCAATACCTCGAACACATCCTGCTCGATGGTAGCGGAGAACTGCTGGAGCTCTTCCAGGCTCATTTCAGAAAGGTCTTTTTCACTTTTTAGGCCATAAGCCACCGACTGGCCGACGATTTCGTGGGCATCACGAAAGGCCACGCCTTTGCGCACCAAGTAGTCAGCCAAGTCCGTCGCGGTGGAGAAACCACGCCGCGCCGCTTCATACATGCTGGCTTTTTTGGGCTCAATAGCGGGCACCATATCGGCGAAGGCTTTCAGGCAGTCGCGCACGGTATCCACGGCATCGAACAGCGGCTCTTTATCTTCCTGGTTGTCTTTGTTGTAGGCCAACGGTTGCGATTTCATCAGCGTTAACAGCGACATCAGGTGGCCATAAACACGACCGGTTTTGCCGCGCACCAGTTCCGGCACGTCAGGGTTTTTCTTCTGCGGCATGATGGATGAGCCGGTGCAGAAACGGTCGGGCAGGTCGATAAAGTTGAACTGGGCGCTGGTCCACAGCACCAGTTCTTCGCTCATGCGCGACAGGTGCATCAATAGGATGCTGGCAAAGCTGGTGAATTCAATAGCGAAGTCACGATCCGAGACGGCGTCCAGGGAGTTCTCCGTGGGGCGGTCAAAGCCTAACAGCTCTGCGGTGACGTGGCGGTCGATGGGATAGGTAGTGCCCGCCAGCGCCGCGGCGCCCAGCGGCATGACGTTGACACGCTTGCGGCAGTCCAGCAGGCGCTCATGGTCACGAGCCAGCATCTCCTGCCAAGCCAGAATATGATGACCAAAGGTGACCGGCTGGGCGGTTTGCAGATGGGTAAAGCCGGGCATAATGGTTTCAGCTTCACGATCGGCCAGCTCAATCATACCTTCGCGCAGGCGCTTGAGTTCTACTTCAATAACATCGATCTCATCGCGCATAAACAGGCGAATATCGGTGGCGACCTGGTCGTTGCGCGAGCGCCCGGTGTGGAGTTTTTTACCGGTAATGCCGATCTTTTCGGTCAGCCGCGCTTCGATGTTCATATGCACATCTTCAAGCGGCACCGACCAGTTAAATTCACCGCGCTCGATTTCGCCCTGTATCTCGTTCAGGCCGTTAATAATCGCATCGCGTTCTTCATCGGTCAGCACGCCTACCCGAGCAAGCATGGTGGCGTGGGCAATGGAACCCTGGATGTCCTGGGGGGCCAGTCGCTGGTCGAAATTAACCGACGCGGTGAAGCGTGCAACAAAGGCATCGGTGGGCTCGCTAAAGCGACCGCCCCAAGACTGATTCGTGGCTTGGCTCATCGAAGATATATCCTGCTAACAAAACAAAGGAGTCGTTAGCAGAAAGTGTACCAGAGTCGCCCCGGTCAGCGGCACGCCGTTTTTACTTATGCGTCAGCTAACAGAGAGACGTTATGACGGCAGGGGGCTGGTGCAAAAACTCGCGCAGGGCACCGAGGGGCATGGGGCGAGCAAAGAAGTAGCCTTGATAGTAGTCACAGTGGCGCTTTAGCAGGTAGCCAAACTGCTCTGCCGTCTCGACGCCTTCGACCAATACCTCAAGCCCCATCTTTCCCGCCATAGCGACTACGCCTTCGATAATCGCAGCATCGTGGCGGTCAGAGATCACGTCGCGCACAAAGGAGCGGTCAATCTTGATGCGATTAATCGGCAGCCGCTTTAAGTAGCTGAGACTAGAGAAGCCGGTGCCAAAGTCGTCTAACGCTATCTGAACCCCCAGGGCACGCAAATGCTTTAACGCCTGGATGGCTTGCTCGGCACTCTCCATCAGGACGCTTTCGGTGAGCTCTAACTCCAATAGCGCTGGCCTTAAACCACTGCTCGCCAGCACCTGCTCAATGGAGGCGAAAAAGCCGGGACGTTGAAACTGCATCGGCGAGATATTGACTGCCATGGTGATCTCACCCAACCCTAGGCCATTAAGCTGCTGGGCATCGCGACAAGCGGTGGCCAGCACCCACTCGCTGATAGGTATGATCTGACCAGTATCCTCGGCAAGGCTGATAAAATCAGAGGGCGGAATATTGCCGCGCTCAGGGTGCTGCCAGCGGATTAGTGCTTCCACCCCCACCACGCGACCACTGGGCGCATGAATTTGCGGCTGGTAATGCAGTTCGAACTGCTGCTGTTCAATGGCTTGCTGTAGTGCGCTGCGCAAGCTCACCCTTTCGCTCACTTTGCGATTCAAGTCTTCGGTATACCAGTGGTAGGTATTACGCCCGCGCCGCTTGGCTTTATACATGGCCAAATCCGCCTGCTGAATAAGCTGGCGGGGGTTGTCCATGCTGCCGTCATTGATGGCAATCCCGATACTGGCGGTGATGCGCAGCTCGCTGTCGCGGTACCAGTAGGGCGGCGAAAGCCCCTGGAGAACCCGCTCGACCACCTGTATAACATCGTCCTGATGGGCTAGATCCGGCAACAACACCACAAACTCATCGCTGCCAAAACGCGCGACGGTGTCCCAGGGGCGCAGTTCATTCTCCAACCGCCTGGCCACTTCAACCAGAATAAAGTCGCCCACTTCATGGCCCAAGGTATCGTTGATCGGCTTAAAATCGTCCAGGTCAATAAACAGCACGGCTATATAGCGATGGTAGCGGCGCGCCATCACGCCCCCCTCTTCCAAGCGCTGACCAAGTAACAAGCGGTTGGGCAGCCCGGTCAAGGCGTCGTGATGGGCGTTATGGTCGAGTTGAGCCTGATATTCGCGCTGTTCAGAGATATCATTCTGTACGCCGACAAAGTGGGTCACTTGGCCGTTCTCATCGCGTACAGGTGAAATGTGCAAGTCGTTCCAAAAAACCGTGCCGTCATGCCGATAGTTACGGATGACCACGTGTACTTCACGCTGCTCGGTAATCCCTACCTGTAGCTGCTTGACGGTGGCGGGATCGGTCTCTTCCCCCTGTAGGAAACGGCAGTTACGCCCCAGTGCCTGGTTGCGCGAATAGCCGGTAATGCGTTCAAAGGCAGCGTTGACGTAAACCAGAGGCAGATCGCTGCTCTGAGCATCGACAATAAGAACACCATTGGTGCTTGATTCAACGCTACGCTCCAATAATTTTAGCTGTTGTTCGCTAGCTTTACGCCGCGTAATCACCCGGGCGATTACGTAAATCACGTCCTCCCCCAACGACGGCGAAATTTCTAACCAGTGCTGCTTGCCGGTTGCGGAAACAGCGCGCACCTCAAAAGGAATGACCTTTTCGCCTTGATGCACTCGCTGTAACGCCCGTTCGATCACCGGGTGGTCAAGGGGGTTAATGACGACACCACAGGAACGCCCGATTAACTGTTCAGAGGTATATCCCAGCAGCGTCTCGAAGGCTGGATTGACTTGCAGCAGCGTGCCTTTAAAGTCGATACAGCAGAACAGATCCCGTGAAAGCAGGAAAAACTGGTCAAGCTGGCCGCGGGGTAACACTGAGGACATACAATTTCCTAGGGGGACGGATAAAGCACGTTACGGGCGCCTAATCAGTTCCGTTATTTTTACTGTGGCGCTCGGTGCTTTATGATGACACTTATCATAGCTTGACTCGCCGTGTCTGCGGTATAGGGAGAATAACGTGCTATCAATCACCAAACTGCGCATTGCCACGCGTAAAAGCCAACTGGCCATGTGGCAGGCTGAGTACGTTCGTGACCGCTTAATGGCGGCTCACAGCGGCCTTGAGGTCGAGCTTGTAGCTCTGTCTACCAAGGGCGACAAAATTCTCGATACACCGCTTTCAAAAATTGGCGGTAAAGGGCTGTTCGTTAAAGAGCTGGAAGACGCCATGCTCGATGGCCGTGCCGATATTGCCGTCCACTCGATGAAAGATGTACCCATGCTCTTCCCCGAAGGGCTGGGCCTGTCGGTCATCCTAGAGGGGGCCGACCCTACCGATGCGTTTGTATCCAACCACTACTCTAGCATTGATGAGCTTCCCGAAGGGGCACGAATTGGCACCGCCAGCTTACGCCGTGGCCTGCAGATGCGTGAAGCCCGCCCCGACCTGCAAATTCTCAACTTGCGCGGCAACGTACAAACGCGGCTAGGTAAATTAGACGCGGGAGAATTTGACGCCATCATCCTGGCGACCTCAGGCCTTAAGCGGTTGGGCTTGGATGAGCGGATTGCCCAGGCACTGCCGCCGGAAGTGTGCCTGCCCGCCTGCGGCCAAGGAGCCCTAGGCATTGAGTGCCGCCTGCATGACCCCGAGCTGATTGCCTTGCTAGCCCCGCTGGATGACGCGGATACCGCGACGCGTGTGCGCGCCGAACGGGCCATGAACACGCGCTTAGAGGGCGGCTGCCAAGTGCCTATTGCGGGCCACGCGGTGCTGGATATTGAAAATGAAACCCTTTGGCTACGCGGCTTAGTGGGCAACCCAGAGGGCACCGAAGTGCTGCGCGCCGAAGGCCGTGGTTCGATGCATGAGCCCGAAGCGCTGGGCATTCGCATTGCCGAAGAGCTGCTCGACCAAGGCGCTGGCGATATTTTGGCTGAGGTTTACGGCCGCGCCATATGAGCCAACCGGTACTGATCTGCCGCCCTGGCGAGCGCGGTGAAGCACTGGCTGCTGCTCTGCGCGAGCGAGGCGAGAGCGTTGAATCACTCAACGTGATGCAACTCGAAGCCTTACTAGAAACCCCTGAAATGCGGCGTATCTGGCTGGATATTGATCAGTACCATAAGATAATAGTCATCAGCCCCTTTGCGGCCACTTGCTTAAGTGAAGCGCTGGATCGCTTCTGGCCACAGCTGCCCATTGGCATTGACTACTACAGCGTTGGCAGCGCCACCGCGGCAACGCTTTATGATCAGTTGGGCGTACGTGTGCATGTGCCTGCGCCCAGTGCAGGTGAAGATACCAGCGAAGCACTGCTTGCGCTTGCCTCGCTTCAACAGTTAGGGCACCAGCGTATTCTACTGGTGGCGGGAGAAGGTGGCCGCCCGCTGCTCGCTGAAACGCTTGCTGAGCGGGGCGCGCAGGTGACTCGCGTAGCGGTGTATCGACGCACGTTTCACCCCCTTGAACCCGCTCTGCAAACGCGCCTTTGTTCAGGTAATTACCGGGCGTTGATCGTCACCAGCAGCGAACTGCTGGAACATCTGGCAAAATGGTGCAATCAGGCGGCCTTGAACCAACCGCTAATCGTTTCCAGTCGCCGTTTGGCTACACTGGCTGGCATACTGGGTTTTTGTGACCTCAAGGTGGCGTCCGGAGCTACGCCAGCTGCGTTGATAGCGGCGTTGGAGACCTGCGACCCACAGGGTGCCGATGTCGATCAAGGAACTTACTAAGGGCTAGCGACACATGAGCAAACAAGTAAACGATCAGGACGATGTACAACCGACGTCCTCCGATGCCTCTCAAGGCGTCCCTAAAACGACCGACAAAGCAGCTTCCACGACCGACGCGACTGAGCCCAGCAAGCCGAACACGCCGCCGAGCTCAACAACACCTGCTCAGAGTGGCGCTAAAAATAGCCGGTCGCGGCGGCGTGGAAAGGGCTCGCCCACTGCGAGTTCAACCGCTGCTAGCAGTACTACCAGCACGGCTAAATCGACAGATACCACATCCAGCAGTGCAGCCTCACCTTCCCAGAGCGCCGCTCAACCCAGCCCATCCTCCTCAAGCGGGTCGACTTCTAGTTCGCCATCGTCAAGCGCCGCCTCGTCAAAGCCGACCAGCGGCAAGTCATCGGCGGGCACTACGCCGCCCACCGGCCACAAAGACAGCGGTAACGGCCAAAGCGGTGGGGGCAAAAGCGGAGGCAGTAAAAGCGGCGGCCTCGCGATTGCCCTGGTGATTATCCTGGCGATTGCCTTGGCATTTATCGCTTGGCAGGGCTGGCTGCGCCTGGAGAGCCAGCAGCAACGCCTCGACGAAGTCGCACAGCAGGCTGAGGGGAGCGCCTCACAGCAAACGGTTAGCGACCTCGAGTCACGCCTTGATAGCGGCGAAGCCGAGCGCGATGAAGCGCTGCAAAGCACACTGGGTGACCTGCGTGATGAATTTGACAGCTACCGCAGCGACGTCGATGAGACCCTGGGCCAAGTGCTGGACCAGCTCTCTCAAGAGCAGGACACCGACGAGCGCGAGTGGTTGCATGCCGAAGCCGCCTACCTGCTGCGTCTGGCCAATCAGCGTTTACAGCTGGAAGGCGACGTTGATGGCGCAGCTGCGCTGCTGCGTACCGCCGATGCGCGCCTAGTAGATGCTGACAACCCGGCGTTGACGCCCGTACGCGCAGCGATCGCCAATGAGCTAGCCGCTCTGGATGCCGTGCCCCAGGTTGACCGTACAGGCCTCTACTTAGCGCTCAATGCCCAGCAGGAACGTATCTCCTCTCTGCGACTCTCTCAAGAAATTGAGGAGCAAGCGGTAACCTCCAGCATCGAGCAGCCGCCGACCGGCACTTTCCAGCGCCAGCTGGCGCGCTTCGGTGAAGAGCTCAAAGACCTGGTGGTGGTTCGCCATCACGATGAAGCGCTGGAAGCGCTGATTACCCCAGAGCAAGAGTCTTACCTACGCCAAAGTCTGCGCTTAGTGCTGGAGCAGACGCAGTTGGCCCTGCTCAACGAAGAGAAAGAGCTTTATGACGCGAGTATCGACAAAGCGCTACAGCTGCTGAACGACTACTACGACACCACTCGTGAAGAGACCCAAAGCGTTATTACGCGCCTTCAAGAGCTCAAGGAAGCAGAGGTAAAACCCGAGCTGCCCGATATCAGCGCTTCACAGCAGGAGCTCGCACGCTTTATCGACAACCGCTATAAGACGCGTGGCCAAAGCGGAGGTGATTCATGAGAAAGCTTGTTCTCCTCATTGTCGCAGGCCTCGCCGTCGGGGCCCTGTTTGGGCACCTGATGATGTCGGTGCCCGGCTATTGGCTAATCCGCGTGGGCGACTCATCCATCCAGACATCGTTTTGGTTTGGTCTGGTGCTGCTGTTTGCCGCCTTTATCGTCCTACACTTTGTACTGCGTTTGCTCAGCGGCATTATTCGCCCTATGGGGCGTTTTCGTAGCTGGAACAGCCGCGCACGTAACCGTCGCGCCATGCAGCGCACCGTGCGTGGCCTGGTAGCACTGACCGAAGGGCGCTGGAAAAAAGCCGAAAAAACCCTGGTTAATGCCGCCGATGATTCCAGCACACCGCTGGTCAACTACCTATCCGCAGCGCTGGCGGCCCATTATCAGGGCCACCACGTGAAATCCCAGGAGCACCTGAATCAGGCGCAGCTAACCACCGACGGAGCCGATACGGCCGTTGGCTTGATGCAGGCGCAAATGATGATTGAGCGTCAGCAGCCGGAAGAAGCCCAGGCGATTCTGAATCGCCTGGATAAGAAGCTCTCCAACCACCCCCAGGTGCTCAAGCTACTCAAGCAGGTGCATTTAAGCGTCAACGATTGGGAAGGCTTACGGCGTTTGATTCCACGCTTGGCGGCGCAGAAGCTCATCACCCAGCAAGAGCGTGAGCAGTTGGAGTTTAAAGCCTACCGCGAGCTGATCGTGTTTGAAGCGCAAAACCCCACCAACATTGAGCGAGTGCGTGGCCTTTGGGCTGATATGCCCGACTACCTGCGCGGCAACACCGAGCTGATCGTGCTATACAGCGAAGCGCTGATTCAAGCCCACGAAGAGCCCATTGCCGAGCGCTTGCTCAACCACTCGCTGGATCACCACTGGGACGCACGCTTAGTAAAACGCTACGGCCTGCTGAATGTGAACGCCGGTCGCCAACTAGTTAAAGCCGAGAAGTGGCTGCAGGAACGCCCCAACGACCCCGAGCTGCTGCTCGCCTGCGGTCGCCTCTCGCTGCGCACCGGCCAGTGGCAAAAGGCGTTGGAGTACTTTGAAGCCAGCCAGCGGCAGCGCCCCAATGGCGAAGTTTGCGCTGAACTTGCACGTCTCTATGCAAGCCTTGGCGAGCATAATAAGAGCCAGCTCTACTATCGCCACAGCGTCGAAATGCTGGCCAAATCGCTGCCATCGCTGCCGCAACCCAGCGATGCTAACGACAGCAAAAAGCCCGGCAGTAAGCAAAAAGACAGCAAAACCATTAAGAAAAGCGCCTAGGGTTGCTGCTGGTATAACGTGAAAGGGCGCCACTTCAGCAGTGGCGCCCTTTTTAGTGGCTCAAGGTTTGGCGGGTGGCATTTGCGGTGGCGCAGAGGTAACTTCAACCGGCGTTTCAGCCTCCGCTGGCTGATCCAGCATTGCTGTGCAGTGGCCACAGCGCGTGGCTTTGATCGGCACCACCATCAAACAGTAAGGGCACGGCTGCTCCGTAGGGTTCGCAGGCGCTACCGCCTCTTCGCGCTTTAATCGGTTAATGGTGCGTACCAATAAGAAGACCACGAAGGCGACAATCATAAAGCTGACCACTGCATTGATAAAAAGCCCGAGGTTTAGCGTTACCGCCCCTGCCGCCTGGGCATCCGCCAGCGTCGCATAAGGGCCGCCCACCGCCCCTTGGCGTAACACTACAAACAGATTGGAAAAATCCACACCGCCCACCAACAAACCAATCAGCGGGTTCATCACATCCGCCACCAGGCTCTGCACAATCAGCGTAAACGCCCCACCGATAATAATCCCCACCGCCATATCGACGACGTTGCCTTTTACCGCAAACTCTCGGAATTCCTGGAAGAATTTTGCCATGTTCAAACGTCCTAACGTCTCGTTTTAGCCAATACCCTAGGTTATAGCGTCTTGCTAAAAGCATGGGCTAGGGTGTGTTAGACGGCAAGTAAATTTATTCAGGTTGAAGACTATTTCGGGGGAGGTGCGGGCAGATATCGACGTTGCTTTTTATTGACTCACCGTAATCACAGGACACTTGGCTGAATGGCCCACTTTGTGCGATACGCTGCCAATCACCACCCCCGCCAAGTCGCTTAACCCTCGGCTTCCCATCACAATGGTATCGATATTATTGGCGTTGGCAGCCTCTATAATGGCGCGGGCTGGGTCACCTTGCGTCAGCAACTCTTCAATGTGCTTAGCGCCCTCTGCCTGCGCGGAACTCACCGCCTGGGCCAATAGCTGTTCACCCACCTTCTCGCGTTCAGCAAGCGTAGTGCCTGCATCAATAGCACCAATGCCCCACACCAGTGTGGTCGTATAGGCAAGCGTTTCAGGTACATGTAATAAATAGAGCGTTGAGCCTTCTCTATCCAGCAGCTTACAAGCCACCTTCAAAGCTTGTTTAGCGCTCTCAGAGCCGTCGACAGGAACTAAAATACGCGCATACATGGCAGGTCTATCCCCTTTTATTCTAGCGTTCATTACTAAAGTCGTAGTCGATATTTCGCTTTTAAACGTTTAAATGCTGGTAGCGTTATGGCGCTTGGTTAGGCTGGTTTTAAAGTTGCCTTCAATACGTGAAAAGCATCACCAGCATGCTAACAAGCGAATGACAAAGCCAATATTGTTTAAGTAGCCGCTCATACCTTGGAGGTATCATGGAACTACGCCACCTGAGGTACTTCTGCGTCGTCGCTGAAGAGCTTAACTTTACCTGTGCGGCTGAACGGTTGCATATGTCTCAACCGCCTCTTTCCCGCCAAATCAAACAATTAGAACAAGAGGTGGGAGCTGAACTGTTTGAACGAAGCTCAAGAGGATTGCGTTTGACGCCGCCAGGTGTCTTTTTTCAGCAGCACGCTCTGCAGATTTTAGAGAAAGTGGAAGTCACCATCGACGCCACTCGACACATGGCGCGTAGCAAGCGGGCACTATTCGGCATTGGCTTTGTACCGTCCGTTTTTTACGGGCAGCTTCCAATGCTCGTACGTGATTTGCGCCGCATGGATAATGTCGAGCTCTCCTTGGCAGAGCTTACGACAGTACAACAAATTCAGGCGCTCAAAGCGGGTCGCATCGACATGGGCTTCGGGCGTTTACGTATTGATGACCCCGACGTCGAGCAGGAAATTCTCTTCGACGAGCCATTAATTGCAGCTCTATCTAGCGGTCACCCGCTAGAGGGCACAACCCCTAGCTGCGAAGAGCTGGCCCGCTACCCTCTAATCCTTTTTCCCGCAAAACCACGTCCTAGCCTTGCCGATATGGTATTGGGAATTTTCCGCCGTCAAGGATTAAAGGTCGAAGTTGTGCAGGAAGCCAACGAGGTTCAAACGGCACTTAGCCTTGTCGCTTCCGGCATTGGCATTACGCTGGTTCCAGAGCAGGTAAAGCGTGTCCAACGCGATGGTATTTGCTATGTACCATTGGCCGATAAATCAATTACATCCCCCGTTATCTGCAGCCGTCGGCGGGGCGAAAAACCCTCCCCGCTTATGCAGGAAGCCAATGCTATTTTAGAGGTACTCGTTGAAAATCGCCGCTCTGGGCGCTACCCATAATGGCAGCAAGCCAGTGATTCAAGGTCGCAGAACAGCCACAGGGCAAGAAGCTTCATGCAGCACTTCGTGGCTGACACTGCCCGCCACCACCTGCGAAAGGCCGCTACGCCCATGGGTGGTCATGGCAAGCATCGTATTATGGCTACCCGCTAAATAACTGACGATAGAGTCGGCGGGGTCGCCATGAAGCACCTCCCAGTCTACTTCCAGTTTTTGCTCACTTTCGACACGGCGTGCCAGCGCGTTTAGATAGGCTGACTCCATCACATCGGTATGACCTAACGCTGTTGATTTTCTGGCAGCAGAGGCATCTATCACTTGCAACAATTGCAAACGAGCTCCCAAACGCTTCGATAAAGTTGCTACATAGGGCAAAATTTTCTCGGATAGCTTAGACCCATCAACACAAACGGCTAATACGTCGACCCGCTGGTGGGCTCGACTGTCATAACGGGGGCCACACAGGTAAACCGGACGCTGAGCCCTTCGCACAACCCCTGCGGTTACGCTGCCGATCAGCATCTCCGGTACCGGGCGTCGACCATGGGCCATCATACATAGCCCGGTATCCTCGCAACTAGCGAGTTCACCCAGATACGCTTTGACGCTATCATGAGCAACGACATCGATAGCAACTGCATCGAGATGATGCGACGCCAAGCGCCCCTGTAGTTTAGCGCGCAGTGGGCCGATCTCATCTTGCGTCGGCACCACCGAGATAGCGCTTACCTCTACCCCCAGCTGGGCCGCAAACGTTTGTCCGAATTGCAGGGCATGCAAAGCACTTTCACTATCATCAACCGCCACAACAATCTTTTCCATGGTTACACTCCCACTACCGCTTCAGTAGTATCACTGTTATTAGGTTTTATGGTTAAGCGAGCTAAAACGTCGATGCAGCAGGTTATAGGCAAGCGACCCAGCGACCACCCCCCAAAAGGCAGAGCCTAAGCCTAAAAAGCTAACGCCCGATGCAGTGGCAATGAAAGTAATGACAGAGGCTTCCAGGTGGCTCTTTTCGGCCGCAAAAGCACTAATATTGCTGGTAATAGCACCAATCAGCGCAAGTCCTGCGAGTACTGCCACAAACTCCCTCGGTAGCGAGGTAAACAGCGCCACAATAGTGCCCGCAAAAATAGCGCCAAACAGGTAGAAAACCCCGTTTGCCACCCCGGCGACATAGCGCTTATCAGGATCTTCGTGGGCCTCCTTACTCGTACAGATTGCTGCTGTAATCGCCGCGATTACAGTGGTAATACCGCCAAAAAAAGCGGTAAAAAAGGACGTTACGCTAGCCACGATAACGATTGGCCTAGCCGGGGTGGAGTAACCAGAAGTGCGCAGAATCGCCATGCCGGGCAAGAATTGTCCCGTCAAACTCACCAGTACCAGGGGAATGGCCAGGCTCAGCGTCGCATTCCAGGACCACTCGGGGCGGATAAACTGGGGCTCGGCAAACTGGAGTGACACCCCCTGCAGGCTGGCGCCCTCTAACAAGACCGCCAAGGTGATGCCAGCGATTAACAGCAGCACCAAGCTGTAGCGAGGGGTAAGCCGCTTAAAGAGCAGGTAAGCGATAAACATACCAATGGCCAGTGCTGGCACGCTCTCCAATGAAACGAAGACTCCCACCCCGAACTGGAAAAGAATGCCTGCCATCATCGCGCTAGCGATGCCCGGCGGTATCAGCCGGATGATACGGTCAAAAGAACCCGTAATGCCGATCAGAAAAATGATCACGGCGGCCGTTAGGTAGGCACCCACCGCTTCATTAAGCGTCAATCCCGGGAATAGCGTTACCAACAGCGCAGTCCCCGGTGCCGACCAGGCGGTCACCACCGGCACTTTTAACCACAGGCTTAAAAAAATACCCGAGACGGCTGCCCCGATAGAGATGGCCCAGACCCAGGATGTCATCATGCTGCTAGATATTTCAGCACTCTGAGCAGCCTGGAAAAAAATGGCCAGGGGCCCAGAGTAAGAGACCAGTACCGCTACAAAGCCAGCCGTGATGGCTGGAATCGACAGATCCTTTTGCAATTGCTTGTGAAAATGCATGCAACACACTTCTCCGTGTCAGTATTTAACGAGTAGCCGACGGCTCCAGCAAGCAGCTACTTGCAGGGTCCGTATCAAGCAACGCCGAGGTGGGTTTCAAGAATGGCGGGGTTATCTTTTAACCCCTGGGAATCACCGCTATAAACCACTTCCCCCTTGACCAGCAGCAGATGTTTTTCCGCTACCTTCAGCAGGTTATCGATATTTTTATCAACAATAATGGTAGAAATACCGGTCGCCTTTATCTCACCAATGATCTTCCAGATTTCATCGCGGATCAGCGGGGCGAGCCCTTCGGTGGCCTCGTCAAGAATCATCAGATCAGGGTTGGTCGTTAGTGCTCGGCCAATGGAAAGCATCTGCTGCTCACCGCCCGAGAGGAAAGAGCCGTCATGATTGATGCGTTGGCCCAAGCGTGGAAACGTATCCAGAACGCGCTCCAGCGTCCAGGGTGACTCCCCTCGATCATTGGGACGCGCCGCCATAATAAGGTGTTCACGCACACTGATACCGGGGAAAATACCCCGCCCCTCTGGCACGTAGCCGATGCCTTGGCGAATCAGTTGCCAGGGTCGCCGTTTGGCCGCAGAGACTCCCTTGATAAAGACCTCGCCATGCCGCGGTGGAACAAAGCCCAGTATCGACTTCAGTGTCGTGGTTTTACCCATACCGTTACGGCCCAGCAGACTCAGCGTCTCACCAGGCATGAGGGTCAAATCCACCCCATGCAGAATATGACTCTCACCGTAGTAAGTATGCAGCCCCCGGGCATCGATCAATGGCGTATTGGTTTGCTCTGCGCTCATGCGGTTGCCCCCTCTTCATGACGCCCCAGGTAGACATCGCGTACCTTTTCGCTAGTACGTATCTGCTCGGTCGGGCCGCTTTCCAACACACAGCCATCGACCATGACGGTAATGCGGTCAGCCAAGCGAAAGACCGAGTCCATATCGTGTTCAATTAGTACCAGGGTGTAGCGATCCGTTAGGCTGGCGAGCAATTCGGTGACTTGAGCAGTCTCTTCTCGCCCCATGCCCGCCATCGGCTCATCAAGTAGCATCAGCGTCGGCGCCGTCGCCAACACCATCGCGATCTGCAACTGGCGCTGTTCGCCATAGCTCATTGCTGATGCGGTGGTATAAGCGCGGTGGTTCAATTGACAGGTCTCCAGGACTTCCTGAGCCCGCTCGCTCACCTGCCGTGCAGTTTGGCGAGAACGCCAACTGCCAAATACACCGCCCATATGGATACGCGCCGCCAACTCGCAGTTCTGCAGGCAATTCAGGCGAGGGAAGATATTGGTCTTCTGGTGGCTACGGCCGATCCCCAGGCGTGCAATCTGACGCGCACTTTTGCCTTGAATCGGCTGACCGCGATAGAGCACCTGACCTTCAGAAGGGGGGAACTCACCAGAAAGCAGATTGATCAGCGTGCTTTTACCCGCGCCATTGGGACCCAAAATGGCGTGTATCTCATGGGCCTTAACGTCAAAATCCACCTCGTTAACCGCCACTAAACCACCAAAACGCCGGGTCAAACCGTGGGTGGCTAAGACAATGTCGTCGCTCATGGCTTAGTTCTCCTTACGCGGGGTAACGGGTTGAGCGGAGAGAGCCACTGCTGCCTTCTCTCGTTCAGACAAAGTTTTAGAGGCTGCTTGAGGCTTACGCTGCCAGGGGGGCGCGATAATCAAACCGGCAATCCCGCGAGGAAGCACCAGTACCGCAACGATAATGGTCAGCCCCATCAGGATGGGCCAGTGCGTCGTGGCATGCTCGTAGACATAGAGAAGAATTTCGTAAGCGAAGGCGCCTAAGATGGGACCGAAGATGGTGCCCATGCCGCCTAAAATAAGCATCATTAGCACTTCGCCAGAGGTATGCCAGCCAAGCTGAGCCGGATTAGCGAAGCCGTACTGCATCGCCGCTAACATGCCAGCAATCGCTGCCATAACCCCAGCGATAACAAAGGCCACCAGTTTATAGCCGCTGGTGGCATAGCCTAAGGCTTGCATTCGGTGCTCGTTGTCATGAATACCGTCGAGCACTTGACCAAAGTAGGAGCGAGTGAGCCAGCGTAGAAAGAAGTAGCCGAGAAGCAGCATCCCTAAACAGAAGTAAAAGAAGCTGTAAGGGTTATCAAGATCTACCAGCGTACGCTCGCCTAACGCCAAGCTCGGTCGGAACATAATAAAAACGCCGTCGGTTCCTCCCGCGAACTGAGACGTACTGATGAAGTAGTAAAGCATCTGGCCAAACGCCAGCGTTGTCATGATGAAGAAGATGCCTTTAGTGCGGATCACTAAGATACCTATCACTAACCCCACACAGGCAGAGACGCCCATTACAAGAGGTAGCATCCACCACATTGACGCTGGACTAAAGTCTGGGCTGGCTAATGCCAGGGTATACGCCCCCAAGCCAAAGAAGAGCGCATGCCCAAGGCTAACCAAGCCCACGATGCCTACCAGCAGATCCAGGCTCATGGCAAACAGCGCCAGGATTAACATCAGCGTCAGCTTCTCCAACATAAAGTTGGCCTGATTACCGAATACGGCCTCTCCCCAGAGAGGAAACGCGGCTACCAACGCCGTTAATACCAACATAATCAACGCAACGCGCTTGGGATATCTATGTAACATTGCTTATTCTCCTCACGCGAAAAGACCGCGCGGTTTCACCAGCAGTACCGCGGCCATAATCAGGTAGATCACCATGCTGGCAAGGCTAGGGATGAGTACCGCTCCAAAGGTAGTGGCCATGCCAATGATGATGGCGCCCCAAAAGGCTCCTTTAATGGAACCAATACCGCCGATGACGACGACCACAAAGCAGGTGATAAGGATGCTATCGCCCATGCCTGGCGCGATGGAGGTGAGCGGTGCAGCAATCATTCCCGCGAAGGCGGTAAGCGCCACACCGACGCTAAAGATGAGCGTAAAAAGGGTACGCACGTTGATTCCCAGCCCTTCCACCATGTCTCGATTGACGGCACCGGCGCGGATGATGATGCCCAGCCGCGTATGGCGCATCACCCAATAGATCACCCCTGCCAAGGCCAGGCAGACGCCCATCACAAAGAGGCGGTAGACCGAGTACTGCAGGTTATCAGTCAACTGAATACTGGCATCGAACGGTGCGGGCACTGCTACGCGATGCACATCGCCCCCCCAAATGATCCGCTGCGCTTCGTTGAGCACTAAAATCAGCCCGAAGGTTAGCAATACTTGATAGAGGTGATCGCGCTTATAGAGCGTATCGAGAAACAGCCGCTCAATGATGAGTCCCAATACAATAGCGATAGGAATAGCCGCCAGAATGGCCAACCAAAAATTGCCCAAACGCAGAGTGAGGTCGTAAACCAGATAGGCACCAATCATATACATGGCGCCGTGGGCCAGGTTGATGATGCCCATAATGCCGAAAATCAACGTCAAACCGCTGGCAATCAAAAAGAGTAGCAGACCGTACTGCAGACCGTTAAGGAGCTGTACGCTGAAAAATGCGAGATCCATAAGATCCCTCCGAGAATCAGAGTGAGGAGCGGGCCATGCCCGCCCCAGAGTGCATACAGATGTGGTTACATCTGGCAGGCTTCATCGGGTACTTCTAGATTCTCATGAGCGATACGAACGACTTCGTGCTTACCGTCGCGGATCTCGCGTAAATAAACGTTTTGAATGGGGTGGTGGGAGTCTGAGAAGCTCAAGGGCCCCCGTGGACTCGCCAAATGGACGTTGGACAATACATCAATCAAGCGCTCCTGATTTGAGGTATCGCCACCCAGTACTGAAAGAGCCTGAACCAGCATCATGCCTGTGTCATAACCCTGTACCGCGTAGGTATCAGGCAGTTCACCGTAGGCATTTTCGTAGGCCGAAACGAAGGATTGGTTGGCATCATTTTCGAGGGTTTCAGCGTAGTGCAACGTGGTCATTACCCCTTCGCCTGCGTCGCCTAAAGCGGATAAATTACCCTCGGTAAGAAAGCCTGACCCTAGCAGCGGTATGCTCTCTTTAAGACCTGCCGAGGCATAATCCCGAACAAAGCTGACACCGCCACCGCCCGCAAAGAAGGTATAAACAGCGTCAGGCTCAAGGCTGGCAATTTGCGTCAAATAACTCTGAAATTCCGTGCTGGGGAATGGCACTAAAATTTGCTCAACGATCTCGCCGCCCTCAGCGGTAAAAGCCTCCTCGAAACCTGCCAGATCCTCTTTACCACCAGCATAATCCCAGGTGATCGTCACAATTTTGCGATGCCCTTGATCGTAGGCCACTTTGCCCATGGGGTAGCTGTCTTGCCACATACTGAACGAGGTACGGAAAACGTTAGGCATGCACAACTCATTAGTAGCGGCACCCAGCCCCGCGTTGGGAATGATCGTAATCGCGCCCGTCTGCTTAGCCACGCGCAGCATGCCCATGGCAACGCCGGAGTGTACGGGCCCTATGACGAAGTCAACATCGTCTCCGTTAACTAGACGACTCATGTTCTGAGGTGCTTTGGAAGGGTCAGCCTCTGAATCAAGCTCAACGTACTCCACATCACGACCGCCTAGCTGACCGCCCTCTTGTTCAATGGCAAGCTTTAGGCCGTTAGTAATGGCTTCTCCAAGTGCCGTATAGGTACCTGAGTAAGGGAGCATCAAACCGAGTTTCACCGGATCTTCATTGGCGATGGCACTGCCTGCTGACAGCATGGCAGTAGCGCTTAGAAGCGTGGCAAGAGAGGTCTTTTTAAATGTTTTCATTATATTTTCACCAGGGTTGAGTTGTTGTTGGTGGTTCTTGGGTGGTTCTTGGGTGGTTCTTGGGTGGTTATTAGCAAGATGTGTACCGCAGTAAGTGACGTCCCTGTCTTATCTCTATCGATTACACGTGGTATACGTCGATAACTTGATGGATATAGTCGTTATTCAACTGCACGACTTTTCTTGTGATCAGCGGGCTCTCACCCGACACGTCCAGGGTATAAAACGACGTGCCGAAGAAGCTGTCGGTCTTCTTGTAGCGGTGGTTGAGCGTGTGCCAGTTGAACCGCAGCTCTACCGTGTCGCCCTCTTGCGACAGGATCTCCAGGTTGGTTACCTGGTGGGTGGTGCGCGGCTCCGGTGTACTCGCCCCGCTGCGCTCGGTCTTGATCCGGTAGACCCGATCCTCTAACCCTTCACGGTTGGGGTAGTAGATCAGCGATATCTCGCTGTGTGGATCCCGGGTGAGCTGGTCGTCGTCGTCCCAGGCGGGCATCCAGAACTCGGCGTCCTTGCGGTACAGCGCGAGCCACTCGTCCCATTCGCGGTCATCCAGCAGTCGTCCTTCGCGGTATAAGAAGGCTTGGATATCGTGATAGCTAATGCTCATGTCACTTCTCTCCTCTTTTCAGGCGCTGGACGCTTAGGCAGACGCGGTGGCGATAAACTGGCTGCGCTCTTTGTCGATGGCGCGCAGCATTTCGTCGACCCAGTGCTTGTGGTGCAGCACGTAGAGCCCTTCGTCTTCCGGGGAAGCACCGCTGAGCAGGGGCTTCATGTCGATGGCTTGGGCCGTTTCATCGGCGCCTTCGATCCACTGCTGGGCCCCGCGGGACAAGTCGTTCCATTCGGCCAATGCACCGTTGTAGCCTTCTTGGCAAGCGCGGAACTCTTCGAGATCGTCGGGGGTGCCCATGCCGGAGACGTTGAAGAAGTCTTCGTACTGACGGATGCGGACACGACGGTCTTCGGCGGCTTCACCTTTGGGTGCGAAGCAGTAGATGGTGACTTCGGTTTTGTCCACGGCGATCGGACGAATCACGCGGATTTGGGTGGAGAACTGATCCATCAAGTAGACGTTGGGATAAAGACAGAGGTTGCGCGTCTGGTTGACGATGGAGTCAGCGCGGGCGTCACCCAGCTGTTCTTGGATCCAGTCCTTATGCTGATAGACCGGACGCACTTCCGGGTTAAGCAGCCGGGTCCACAGCATCATGTGGCCGTTTTCATAGGAGTAGAAGCCGCCTTTGCTTTTCGACCAACCGTCGGCGTCGACGGCCTTGGTGCCGCCGGAATCGTAATTACGGCGTTCCATGGTGGAGGCGTAGTTCCAGTGCACGGAGCTAACGTGATAGCCATCAGCGCCGTTTTCGGCCTGCAGCTTCCAGTTGCCGGTGTAGGTGTAGGACGAGGTACCACGCAGGATCTCCAGGCCTTCGGGGGCTTGGTCGACGATGTTGTCGATAACCTTGGTGGTTTCGCCCAGGTGCTGTTCGAGTGGTTGAACATCATCGCTTAGGCTGCCGAACAGGAAGCCTTTGTAGTTTTCAAAACGCGGTAGGCGCTTGAGGTTGTGGGAGCCATCCTGTTTGAATTGGTCAGGGTAGGCGCCGTTCTTCTCGTTCTTGGCTTTGAGCAGTTGGCCGTCGTTTTTGAACGTCCAGCCGTGGAACGGGCAGGTGAAGGTGCCCTTGTTGCCGCGCTTACGGCGGCATAGGGTGGCACCACGGTGGGCGCAGGCGTTAATCAGGCCGTGCAGTTCGCCCTGCTTGTCGCGGGTGATAATCACTGGCTGGCGGCCCATGGTGACGGTCATGTAATCACCGGGTTCCGCGACCTGGCTCTCGTGGGCCAGGAACAGCCAGTTGCCTTCGAAGATGTGCTTTAGCTCAAGCTCAAAAAAGGCGGGGTCGGTAAACATGCTGCGGTGGCAGCGGAAGATACCGTTGTCAGGGTCATCTTGTACAGCGCCGCGCACGCGGGCTTCGAGCTGATCAAGCTGTGTGGTCATGATCTCTCTCCTCAATGCTTGGGCATAACCTGGAGGTAGCGCTGACGCACCGGACGGTGGTCGACGGCAATTGTCAGCGCGGGGTTATGAGGCTTTAAACCTTGGCGGTACCGGCGAGCTGGCTGGCCAAATCCTGGTCGTCTTCTTTGGCCCGCGGGCGGGCGTGACGCACCTGCAGCTCGGGGGCCTCGGCCGGGGCCAGCGCCACATCGAACACCACGTGGGAGAAGGGGCCGTCCAGCTCGCGCTTGGCGATCTCGGCGGGGTCTTCAATCCGCTCGGCGGGCACGACGAGCTCTTCGCGGGTGGCAAAGGCGAAGTCGTCATAGGTGTAGGGGTCGCCTGCCAGGTTGATCTGGGTGGTCAGGTGCTGGTGGCCCGGGGCGGAGACAAAGTAGTGGATATGCGCCGGGCGCTCGCCGTGGCGGCCCAGGGACTTGAGCACCACGTCGGTGGGGGCGCCTGCGGGCACGCCGTAGCCGGAGGGAATGATGCTGCGCGCGGTGTAACGACCTTCGCTGTCCGCATAGATCGTGCGGCGCAGGTTGTACTCGGATTGTGAGGGGTCAAAGAACGAGTAGCCGCCCTGGGAGTTGGCGTGCCAGATCTCGACCTTCGCACCGGCAATCGGGGTGCCATTCACATCGCGCACCTGGCCGGTCAGCCACATGGTCTCGCCCTCGGTCGTGTCATCGTCCATGCGCGCGAAGCCTTCCGCCTCGGGGGCTCCGGCCACGTATAGGGGGCCTTCGATGGTGCGTGGGGTGCCGCCGGTGCGCTTGGCTTCGGCATCGATAGCGTCCTGGCGCATATCGAGGAAGTGGTCAAAGCCCAGCCCTGGGGACAACAGGCCGAACTGGGTCTGGCTACCCAGGGCATTGAGCAGGTTAACCGCCGCCCAGTACTCTTCCTCGGTGACATCGAAGTCATCGATCAGCTTGAACAGATCACCCACCAGGCGATGAACGATCTGCTTGGCGCGGTCATTGCCGCCTGACTGATCAACGCCAGCAACGGCATTTAGGAAATCTTGCACTTCGGGCGTGTCGAATATTTTTACGGTCATGGTGAAACCCTATCGTTGGTTTTATTGTTGTCTTGGGGCCCGGCGATAGCAGCAACATTCGAGGTGAGATTGGGGTACGTCTATCATGGGCTTAAAGACGACAGTTGTTGTTGGTTCGTCAGTAATATCGACTAGACCCCACTTAACAGACCAATATCGTTTGAGTTCCTTGCCATACTTCATAGGTATCTCGATGCGGCACCCTCACCTACAAGCATCAATGCTTTCTAATGCTTTGTTAAAAAATAACCAATTGTTTTATATGTAAAAAATAAATAAAAACATGGAAGTATTCTTACTGCTCTGCGAAAGGGATACTCGGCTTATTTATTTTTTTTGTTATGTAGGGTTTAGTTAACCCTGTACAGGGCATTTCACACCTAAGAGGGCATCCAACAGATTTTTGAATTACGACAAAAGAATAACAAGCCAGTGCAAGGCAAGCTCCAATGACCAATTTAATATTTTCTTATGTAATAGATCCTTGGCAACGCATCCGAATTTGAAGCCCACATAGAACAATATTGCAGTGAAGAGGGATAAATGAATACACAACTGACGCCCTTACAAAGGCTGAGTGAGGCTAGAAAGGCTTTCTTCCAAGATGGGAATATTCCTAATGGAATAATAGACGAAGCTATCCTGAACTCATGGAAACGCTGTATCGCCGAGCACAAGAGTGTGACTGAGCGGGTCATATACGAAACGGTACCGTGCAGTAGATTTAACGAAATTAAACAAAAAAATCAAAATCTTACTAATGCAGCCACTATCCCAATTGAACAGCTTCATCGCACCATTAGTGGTGCGGGCTACGCACTGCTACTCACTGACCGCCAAGGCCATGCTCTATGCACCTATCAAGCTAACGCTCACTCCGGCAGGGTTCTCAAGCAGGCCTTCCGTCCTGGGGTCAATCTCTCGGAGCAATACATTGGGACATCGGCGATGAGCTGCGCGCTTACGGCTGGCCGACCTGTTGCTGTTTCAGGACCGGAGCACTACTACACCACTAATCAATCGCTGAATTGTGCGGCCGCTCCCATCATCGCCCCCTACGGTCAAGTGATTGGTTCGATTGATATCACTCGGGAGCACAGTTTGGCCCCAGGCAGTGCACTTTCACTCGTCACCCAGTGCGCGCGGGCGATCGAACATCGCTTGATCATGCAGCTACGGCCCTACTTGATCCTGCAACTAAGCTGGCAGCAAGTACCCACAACTAATGATATGTTGATCGCCCTCGGCCCCGAGGGCGAAATCCTGGGTATGACGCCGAAGGTGCGCGAAGTGATCGGCCTCACCGCTAGCCATGCCCCGAAAAACTTCCAAGAACTATTTGATCTTCGCTTTGGCGAACTGGTCGATGCCGCCAGGGGTCAGCGCCCCCCATTGTTAGGCCGGACATCTTCCGGACTTTCCTTCGTACTAAATCCAACGGTGCAGCATCAGACAAGCCTGATTGAGGGAACGGCTACCTGCAAAGATAGCAAGCGTCATTTGTCAGCGGTTGAATCAGTACCCGACTTTGGCGACGCGACTCTTAACAAACAGATTCCACTTGCCCTGAGAGCTGTTAACAAGCGTCTTCCCGTATTGATTCTGGGAGAAACCGGTGTAGGCAAGGAAGTCATGGCCAAGACTCTTCACGAACAGAGTGACAACAAAACAGGAGAGTTCATCGCTATTAACTGCGCCGCTATTCCTGAGACATTGATTGAAAGCGAGCTTTTTGGATATACCGAGGGGGCCTACACAGGCGCTCGCCGTGGCGGCGCGCCGGGTAAGATCGAGCAGGCCAACGGCGGCACCTTATTTCTCGATGAAATTGGGGATATGCCCCTTACTCTTCAATCCAGGCTGCTGAGAGTGCTGGAAACACACGAAGTGAGCCGCCTGGGGGCGGGTAAGACGAAAAGCGTAAACTTCCAGTTAATCTGTGCAACTCACCATGATCTGGCATCAGCCGTAGCTCAAGGTGCTTTCCGTGATGATCTGCTTTACCGCATACAAGGGATGCCGCTAAGAATCCCACCTTTAAGAGAGCGCTCGCGGTTACAGGCATTTTTAGTAGAGCAGTGTTCACAAGTCACCCAGGCTACGCGTCAGCTATCATTTGATGCCCTCAAACGAATGGAGAACTACCCCTGGCCAGGAAATGTACGCGAACTGCGCCATGCCCTAAAACACGCTGATGTAATGGCTGATGATAGCGATCATCTGATCGATCTTTGCCACCTACCCACAGAGATCGTTGACAGCCCACCTCAACATTCAAGGAAGCGCTACTCATCGACACTAAAGGCCCAAGAGCAGCATATGATCGAGGCAGCGTTAGAAAAGACCGATGGCAATATCAGCAAAGCTGCCAAACATCTAGGTATAGGCCGCGCCACGCTTTATCGCAAAATCAAGGAAATCCAGAGCATAAAATAGCCGTCCAAGCTGGGCCTCATGGCATAAGAGCAACAGAAGAGCGGCGCATACACCCTAAGCTAAAGCTGTATCAAAATGAGAATGTTAAGACATTGCTCTCACTTTGAGACGCCTACGCACTATATCAAGGCCCTGAAAGAACGCTTGGGGATCATAAAAATCAAAAACTTAAAATAAATATTCACGACCGTCTCAGTTGGCATGCTTCTCGCTACAGATTGCAGGCACCTTACAAGATTAATAAGCATGATGGAGATACATAACATGCGGACGTATAGCCTGCCCATGCACTGCAGCCCACTGAGCAAAAAGATTCGACATGTTCTCGCGATGGCTGGAGCATTAACGCTTAGCACCACCGCCACTTTAACCGCCAATGCCGCCGAAATTGCCACAGACCCAGGTGACTACGTACCACTACCAGAAGGCAGTACGCTAGGGCTGCTTTATTTACAGCATGCTAGCCGGGATTCAGTTTACGCGAACGGTGATTTGCTTCGCGGTGATACGGGGCTCGATACCCGTATCGGTTTAGCCCGATTTATTCACTACCTGGATATCGGTGGGTATACCGTCAATCCCCAGATAATACTGCCTTTCGGTAGGGTTGAATTGAAAGCACCTTTCGGCCCTCTGGAGCCGACCTCCTCTAGTGGCATGGGCGATCCCATGATCGGCGCCACTACGTGGTTAGTGAACAACCCGGATCAACAAAAGTGGTTTGGTTTCTCCGCCTTTGCCTCAATCCCTGCGGGAAAGTACGACGCCTCTAATGGCCCCATTAATGTCGGTGAAAATCGCTGGAAAGGCATTTTCCAAGCAGGTTACGTCACCGGTCTTGGTGACGATTTTATGCTGGATATCATCGCCGAATATGCGACTTACGGCGATAACGATGACTTTATAGGTATGCGCCGTGAGCAAAATGATAGCCAAAGCCTACAGACACATTTCAAATACTTACTCAGCCCTCAAAGCCATCTTGCCCTCTCCTACTATCACTCCTTCGGCGGCGAAACGACCGTTGGCGGAGTTCGGCAAGACGACGCACTTGATAACAATCGCTGGCAGGCCACGTTCGCAACCTTTGTTCAGCCCACTCTTCAACTCCAGCTGCAGTACGGCCAGGACATTAATGTTGAAAATGGCTTCAAGGAAGACCAGCGCATTAATCTTCGTGTAGCCAAAGTATTCTGAACACTCACCTACTGACAACGCCAACACAATGGCATATGCCCCCTAGGCCTTGTTGCCACAAGCATGGCTAAGGCAATGGGGTAACTTAGAGAAAAGCGTAGCACCGATATTGGAGCACGCGGGAGACGATTGAAAAGGAGAAACATCATGTCCGATGCACTATTACTGAAACCTACCATATGGCAAGAGCACGTGTTTACAGGTCAATGGGTAGCCGGTTCAGGCAATGTATTGCCGGTCACGGCACCTGCCAGTGGTGAAACTCTCGGCCATATTGGCAGCACGACAAGCGAGCAGTTAGATGCCGTCGCCGACAAAAGCCATGAAGCCGCCATTGCTTGGGGCGACACTTCATACGATGAGCGTGCGGCCATCATGCGCCAAGCCGCCCGTACCGCTGAGGAGCACCAAGATGAATTGATCCACTGGCTCATAGACGAGAGCGGTTCAACGCCCGCCAAGGCCGCGTTTGAAGTGGCGATATCAATAAAAGTACTGCACGAAGCCGCCTCGTTACCTTCACGTGCGGCGGGAGAGCTGATGCCCTCAACGCCTGGCCGACTCAATATTGCACGCCGTCGTCCTGTGGGTGTAGTCGGCGTCATATCACCTTTTAACTTTCCCCTGTACCTCGCTATACGCGCGGTCGCCCCTGCGCTGGCATTGGGTAATGCGGTCATACTCAAACCCGACCCACGCACCAGTGTATGTGGCGGTGTCAGTATTGCGCGTCTATTTGAGATGGCGGGCTTACCTAAAGGTGTGCTTGCCATGCTGCCAGGAGGCGGTGAAGCAGGGGCGGCACTGGTCGAGAACCGTAACGTTGCCATGATTCAGTTTACGGGCTCGACAGCCGCAGGACGAAAAATTGGCGAAACCGCGGGCCGTTTGCTTAAGAAAGTATCGCTGGAGCTAGGCGGCAAAAACTCGCTGATCATACTTGATGATGCCGACCTAGATTTGGCCATTAGTAATGCCACTTGGGGGGCCTATCTGCATCAGGGTCAAATCTGCATGTCGAGCGGCCGCATTCTGGTTCAGCGGGACATCTATGATCGTTTCCTCGAACGCCTGACAGAGAAAGCACGCAGCTTAAGCGTTGGTGACCCGCGCAGTGGAGAATTCGCTCTCGGCCCATTGATTGACAAGGGCCAACTGGATCACGCATGTGACCTGCTGTCTCGCGCAAAAGCGTCCGGGGGCAACGTACTCGTGGGTGGTGAAACTGACGGGCTTTTCTTTAAGCCGGCGGTCGTCAGCGATGTCACCACCGATAACCCTATTTTTCACGAGGAGGCGTTTGCCCCTATTGCCGTGGTTATCCCTTTCGACACAGACGCAGAGGCAGTAGCACTTGCCAATAATACAGAGTATGGGCTATCGGCCGGGGTGATTTCGCGCGATGTGGGCCGTGCTTTACGCTTAGGCGAGCAGCTAAGAACAGGGTTGTTGCACATTAATGATCAAACAGTGAATGACGAAGTCATCAACCCCTTCGGCGGGGTTGGCGCCTCAGGCAATGGAACCAGCGTGGGGGGGAGCAGCAATATAGATGAATTCACGCAGTGGCAGTGGCTAACGCTCAAGGGGGAGGCGCCCGCCTACCCTCTTTAAATGCTGCCTTTAGCCAGAAATTTCTTATTACAACGCAATACCGAGGTGAACCATGACAAACAATACACACACAGACATCACAGTTGCAGTCACCCGAGAGAAAGGAGCTGACTTTACAATAGAAAAAGCGAGCATTCGCCCACCCCAGGGAGACGAAGTGCTGGTCAGGGTGGTGGCGACCGGTATGTGCCATACAGACCTGATCGTACGTGATCAGTATTATCCGGTGCCATTACCTGCCGTATTGGGGCATGAGGGCGCAGGTGTTGTGGAAGCCGTAGGCCCTGGAGTTACCTCACTTGAAATTGGCGACCACGTCGTCCTGAGTTATGCATACTGCGGTGCTTGCAACCCTTGTGATGCCGGACATGCATCGTACTGTAAAGACTTTTTTGGACGCAATTTCAGCGGTGGTGACCCCGACGGCTTCCAAGCCATTCGTGATGGTAACAACCAGCCTCTGCACGATCATTTTTTTGGCCAGTCCTCCTTCGCTACCTACTCCCTGAGCCGGGAAAACAATGCAGTCAAAGTGCCAAAAGACGCGCCTCTTGAATTACTTGGCCCCCTAGGTTGCGGCATACAGACAGGCGCCGGTGCCGTTATCAATGCTCTCAAAGTCACGCCTGGAAGCCGTTTTGCCGCCTTTGGTGCAGGGGCCGTGGGGCTTGCGTCCATCATGGCAGCAAAAATTGCAGGTGCCACTACCATTATTGCCATTGACATCATCCCTTCACGCCTGGAGCTAGCCAAAGAGCTGGGGGCGACACATACCATCAACTCCAAAGAGGAGTCAGTAGTAGAACGTATTCAGCAAATAAGCGGAGGCGGTGTTGATTTCGCGTTGGAGTCGACAGGCCGTCCCGAGGTGCTTCGTCAAGGGGTAGATGCCCTTGGCGGTCTAGGCATGCTAGGGGTGGTGGGGGCTCCTGCTTTGGGCACCGAGGCCGCTTTTGATGTGAACGATCTCCTTTTAGGAGGAAAAAGTATTCGCGGTATCGTCGAAGGAGACAGCGTGGCAAGACAGTTTATTCCTCAGTTGGTAGAACTTTACCAACAGGGTCGCTTCCCCTTCGATAAGCTGGTGAAGTACTACTCCTTTGAGGACATCAACCAAGCAGCCGCCGATAGTGCTGAAGGAATGACGCTTAAGCCTATTATCCGGATGAATGGCTGAGCGTATAGCATCCATTAATGCTGGCTAGCTTATAGTGGACGCGGCATCAGCGCACCGCCTTAAGTGCATTGAAAACAAGCTTTTGCCGGTGGAAGTTCTCCATCGGCATTTTTATCCAATGCTGTTGAGAAAAAATGCCCGAGCAGCGATAGCAGACACGGGCAAAGGAGGATGCGGTTATCGAGTGACAGAGGTAACAAAAGGTCAACCGCTTTTGGTGACCACCTCACGGGTGAAAATAAACTCGAAGTCCTTGGTTTCGAAGATTGCTGAAACGACCACGCCCAATACCAACGCCCAAAACGTGGCGCCGATGCCGAGAATCTGAATTCCCGACGCGGCAATTAGAAAGGCAAACAGTGCACCTATTTCATGCTTCTTGCCTGAAAAGGCGATAGCCATCGAGGAGGTGATGACCCGCATCAGTGCCAGCCCAGCGATAATGGCAATAAAGTAGCGCGGCGTAGCCTCCAGTAGGCTGACCACATAGCCGTAGAAAGGCGCGGCAACCACAAAGATAGCCCCGGCAATCACCGCCGCCACCCAACGTTTGTCATGAACGCCAGCTTCCGGTGAGGCGCAGACACCGGTCATGGGTGCGGCTATACAAGTACTGTGCAGGTTGAAAAAAGCCGACACCATGGTGCCGACGCCGCCCACTGCTGTGATCGCATTAGCGGGCACTTCTTTGTAGCCCATTCCCTTCACTAGGCCGACGCCCGCTGGCGTTTCCATACCCACCAAAATGATCGCAAGTGGTAAACCGTAGGTTAGGAAGGCACCCAGCGTGAACTCGGGAACGATGAATTCGGGAAAACGGATCGTCGCCTCGATACCAGACAGGTCAACGCCGGTTGCCATCAAGTACACAATGCCCGCCAGCATCGCCACAACCAGAGGCGGAACCTTACGTAAGAGGCGAGCAGAGAGGAAAAAAGCCAGGATCATGATAGAGGCTGGCACGATAGCGCTCTCCAACGGCTTAACCATGTTGAGGCCAAAGCTAAGTAGCATGCCGCCCACCATGCCCATCACTATCGGCATCGGTATCAAACGCATAACGATACCCATCACTCCGGTCACGCCAGCAACTAGCGTAATAGCCCCCGCAATCAAGCTTGCGCCTAATGCAGCCTCTAAGCCGATTACAGGGATGACCGCTGCAAACATCAGTGCACCGGGGATAGAGTTCGCCATTGGCAACGGCAAGCGGTAATAGGCCGGCATGAAGAGTCCAAAAAAGCCATTGATCATCAAGTAGCTGATCACCCAGATCATGATGAAGGAGGAATCCAGACCCGCAGACGTGCCAGCGCTGATGTGAACGACCCCAACGCTGAGCCCTAAAATTCCCGCCACTAGCCCAGTACTGGCGTTGTCGGCATTGAGGTCGCGCAGGAAATCGCGAGGCGCATGCCGTAGGCTGACGCCTTTCTCAATATGTTTCACGGTCTACTCCAGGGGATTATTGTGCTTAGAGCGATTGCTAGTTTTTATCTAGAATTGCCTTTTCCACTATTGCTAACCAAGGTCACCGCCCGCTACGGGCAATACACTACCGGTGATATAACTGGCCTCGTCGGAAGCAAGGAATAGAATTGGCGCAACCATTTCATCCAATGTTCCATAGCGGCTCATCAAGCAGCTCTGCTTAGTCTGATCGATATGTGCTTGAAACCACGCCTTCTCAGTCTCGTTACTGGGCGTTGGCGTTCCACGCGAAATACGCCGTGGCGGGGCTTCGGTGCCACCGGGTGCCGTGGCGACGACACGAATACCGTGCTCGGCATACTCAAACGCCAGCGACGCAGTCATCGCATTGATACCGCCCTTTGCTGCCGAGTAGGGGATACGGTGAATACCCCGCGTTGCCGCTGAAGAGACATTGACGATGACACCGCTGCCCTGCTCCACCATTGTTGGCAGCGCCGCACGACAGCACCAAAGTGTAGGCATTAGAGAACGGTTGATCTCTGCGGCGATCTGCGTCTCGCTAAACTCGGTAAAAGGCTTGAAGTTAATCGCGCCCCCAACGTTGTTAACCAAAATATCGATACGACCAAAGTGAGAGAGCGTCGCCTGCATGACTTGCTCGGCGCCTTCCCATTTTTCTAGGTCGGCTTGAACCGCAATCACTTCACTCCCTTGCTTGCTTATTTCAGCGACAACCTCATGGATTTGGTCAGCGCGATCTACCAATACCAAGCGGGCGCCTTCAGCGGCGGCACGCTCAGCCACCCGCTGCCCAATTCCTTGCGCAGCGCCGGTAATCACCATTACTTTGTCTTGAAAGCGGTGTGTCATGATGCGCTCCCTGCTTCATTGGGGGTGAACTTCTCATAGTGGAAGCTCTGGGGCTCGATTCCTTCTGCGTCGAAGTACTTCAGCACGGCATCTACCATCGGGGGCGGGCCACACAGGTAAACGTCCACATCGCCGTCATGCATTACCTCGGCGTCCATGTGGTGCGTCACGTAACCTTTACGCGAATGCTCGCTAGCCTCGTCGACCACCACGGTGGCGTAGGTGAAGCTGGGAATTTTTTCTACGAAGGCATCTAACGCATCGGTTTTGACTAGGTGGTCATCTTTATTGACGCCGTAAATCATATGAATCGGTGCATCACAGCCCTTTTCGACCAATTGCGCTAACATGGAGAGAAACGGAGCCAGACCCGTGCCGCCAGCAAGCATAAGCACCGGGCGCTTCACTTCTCGCAGGTAGAAGCTGCCCAGCGGGCCGGTCAGCGTAAGCTTTTCGCCCACAGCAGCGCGCTCGGTTAAATAGCCGCTCATTACCCCCTTGGGGATGTTGCGAATTAAGAAGGTGGCGCGCTTATCCCCCGGCAATGAGCTGAAAGAGTAGGAGCGGTGCACCTCAGTACCGGGCACATCAATATGAATGTACTGCCCTGGCAAAAAGGCGAGGCCTTCGGCATCATCCAAATCAACGACGAGCTCAATACTATCTTCGGAAAGTTGCTCAACTGCTGCTACCGTGCTCTCAACCTTGCCCACCTGGGTTTTACACAGCGTGGATGCCACTGGCACTTGAATAACACAATCCGAAGAAGGCACCATCTGGCACGTGAGCACCTGACCTTCCGCGGCCTCCTCATCGGAAAGCGCCTCCTCCAGGTACTCGTCGCCCATGTCGAACTCGCCCTGTTCGCAGTGACCTTTGCAGGTGCCACATACGCCGTCGGAGCAGTCCATCGGCAGGTTTACTTTCTGCCGGTAAGCAGCGTCGAGAACGGTTTCTCCCTCTTTACAGCCAATGAACCGGGTCACGCCGTCCTCAAAGTTGAGGGCAATGGTATAACTCATGGTTAACTCTCCTCTCTCCTCAGGTCACACGTGATACACGTCGATAACCTGATGGATATAGTCGTTATTCAGCTGCACGACTTTTCTTGTGATCAGCGGGCTCTCACCCGACACGTCCAGGGTATAAAACGACGTGCCGAAGAAGCTGTCGGTCTTCTTGTAGCGATGGTTGAGCGTATGCCAGTTGAACCGCAGGTTTACCGTGTCCCCCTCTTGCGACAGGATTTCCAGGTTGCTTACTTGGTGGGTGGTGCGCGGCTCCGGTGTACTCGCCCCGCTGCGCTCGGTCTTGATCCGGTAGACCCGATCCTCTAACCCGTCACGGTTGGGGTAGTAGATCAGCGAGATTTCGCTGTGCGGATCGCGGGTCAACTGGTCGTCGTCGTCCCAGGCGGGCATCCAGAACTCGGCGTCCTTACGGTACAGCGTGAGCCACTCGTCCCACTCCCGGTCATCGAGTAGCCGTGCTTCGCGGTACAAAAAAGCTTGGATGTCGTGATAGCTAATGCTCATGGCACTTCTCTCCTCTCTTCTGGCGCTGGGCGCTTAGGCGGACGCAGTGGCGATAAATTGGCTGCGCTCTTTGTCGATGGCGCGCAGCATTTCGCTGACCCAGTGCTGGTGGTGCAGCACGTAGAGCCCTTCGTCTTCCGGGGAGGCGCCGCTGAGCAGGGGCTTCATGTCGATCGCTTGGGCCGTTTCATCGGCGCCTTCGATCCACTGTTGGGCCCCGCGGGAAAGGTCGTTCCATTCGGCCAGCGCGCCGTTGTAGCCTTCTTGGCAGGCGCGGAACTCTTCGAGGTCGTCGGGGGTGCCCATGCCGGAGACGTTGAAGAAGTCTTCGTATTGACGAATGCGCACACGCCGATCTTCGGCGGCTTCACCTTTGGGGGCGAAGCAGTAGATGGTGACTTCGGTTTTGTCCACGGCGATGGGACGGATCACGCGGATTTGCGTGGAGAACTGATCCATCAGGTAGACGTTGGGGTAGAGGCAGAGGTTGCGCGTCTGGTTGACGATGGAGTCGGCGCGCGCATCACCCAGTTGCTCCTGGATCCAGTCTCTGTGTTGATAGACCGGGCGTACTTCCGGGTTGAGCAGTCGGGTCCACAGCATCATGTGGCCGTTTTCATAGGAGTAGAAGCCGCCTTTGCTCTTCGACCAGCCATCGGCGTCCACCGCTTTGGTGCCGCCGGCGTCGTAGTTACGGCGCTCCATGGTGGAGGCGTAGTTCCAGTGCACGGAGCTGACGTGGTAGCCGTCGGCGCCGTTTTCGGCCTGTAGCTTCCAGTTGCCGGTGTAGGTGTAGGACGAGGTACCGCGCAGGATTTCCAGGCCTTCGGGGGCTTGGTCGACGATGTTGTCGATGACCTTGGTGGTTTCGCCCAGGTGCTGTTCGAGCGGTTGTACGTCGTCACTTAAGCTGCCGAACAGGAAGCCTTTGTAGTTTTCAAAACGCGGCAGACGCTTGAGGTTGTGGGAGCCATCCTGTTTGAACTGGTCAGGGTAGGCGCCATTTTTCTCGTTTTTGGCTTTGAGCAGTTGACCGTCGTTTTTGAACGTCCAGCCGTGGAACGGACAGGTGAAGGTGCCTTTGTTGCCGCGCTTACGGCGGCACAAGGTGGCACCACGGTGGGCGCAGGCGTTAATCAGGCCGTGCAGCTCGCCCTGCTTGTCCCGGGTGATAATCACTGGCTGGCGGCCCATGGTGACGGTCATGTAGTCACCCGGCTCACTGATCTGGCTCTCGTGGGCCAGGAACAGCCAGTTGCCTTCGAAGATGTGCTTGAGCTCAAGTTCAAAGAAGGCGGGGTCGGTGAACATGCTGCGGTGGCAGCGGAAGATGCCATTGCCGGGGTCGTCTTGGACGGCGCCGCGCACACGGGCTTCGAGCTGATCAAGCTGCGTGGTCATGATCTCTCTCCTCAATACTTAGGCATAACCTGGGGTGTTAGGCGCTAACGTATCAGGCGGTGGAAGTCAGCCAGTCGTTAGCGCGAGGTTATGGGGCTTTAAACCTTGGCGGTTCCAGCGAGCTGGCTGGCAAGATCCTGGTCATCTTCTTTAGCCCGTGGGCGGGCGTGACGTACCTGCAGTTCAGCGGCGTCGGTTTGGGCCAGCTCCACATCGAACACCACGTGGGAGAAGGGGCCGTCCAGGTCGCGCTTGGCGATCTCGGCCGGATCTTCGATCCGTTCAGCGGGCACCACCAGCTCTTCCCGTGTCGCGAAGGCGAAGTCGTCAAAGGTGTAGGGGTCGCCCGCCAGGTTGATCTGGGTGGTCAGGTGCTGATGGCCCGGGGCGGAGACGAAGTAGTGGATATGCGCCGGGCGTTCGCCGTGACGGCCCAGGGACTTGAGCACTACATCAGTGGGGGCGCCTTCGGGTACGCCGTAGCCGGAGGGAATGATGCTGCGCGCGGTGTAGCGGCCGTCGCTGTCTGCGTAGATCGTGCGGCGCATGTTGTACTCGTCCTGGGAGGGATCAAAGAACGAGTAGCCGCCCTTGGAGTTGCAGTGCCAGATCTCGACCTTGGCGCCGGGGATTGGGGTGCCGTCGACATCGCGCACCTGACCGGTCAGCCACATCACCTCGGCATCAGGATCACTGCCGTCGTCCATGCGGGCAAAGCCTTCCGCTTCCGGGGCACCGGCCACATAGAGCGGGCCTTCGATAGTGCGTGGGGTGCCGCCGGTGCGCTTGGCCTCTGCGTCAATGGCGTCTTGGCGCATATCGAGGAAGTGGTCAAAGCCGAGACCGGGCGAGAGCAACCCGAACTGGGTCTGGCTGCCCAGGGCATTGAGCAGGTTAACGCCCGCCCAGTACTCTTCCTCAGTGACATCAAAATCATCGATCAGCTTGAACAGATCGCTCACCAGGCGATGAACGATTTGCTTGGCGCGGTCATTGCCGCCTGACTGATCAAAGCCGGCCACGGTTTTGACAAAGTCTTGCACTTCGGGAGTATCGAATATCTTCACGGTCATGATGAAAACCTCTATTTTTATAGGCTTTTGTTTTATAAAAAGAACTGGCGTGTTCTATCGATAATTAGCTGTCGTCGTCACGCACTGAAGAGGGGTGACGGCACAGCGGTTTGACGCTGATCTCCATATAGGGGAAGAGCGGCAGATTGCTGACCAGCTCTTGCAGCTCGGCGTTGTCTTCCACGTCAAAAATACTGACGTTCGAGTAGCTACCCGCCACCCGCCACAAATGGCGCCACTTACCCTGGCGCTGTAGGTCTTGGGAATACGCCTTTTCCGTTGCCTTGATCTTGGCTGCCTGCTCGTCAGGCATGTCGGGCGGCAACTTAACGGTCATCTCGACTTGAAACAGCATATGGCTCTCCTCTTTCATCGCGGGCGATCACAAGCGATGGCTTTATTTACTGCGGCTTTTACTTACGTGAGTAGTGCGCCAACTTATCTTCATCTAAGGTGATGCCGAGCCCAGCCCCTTGCGGCAACTCCACCCCAAATTCGGTGTAGTTGAGAGGGGAAACGACGATGTCGTCTTGCAGCAGCAGAGGGCCGAACATTTCCGTGCCCCAGGCCATTGCTGGCAGCGTTGCCCAGGCATGTAGAGAGGCAGCCGTACCGATAGTGCCCTCCAACAGGGTGCCGCCATATAAGCCAATTCCAGCCGCTTGGGCGACGTGAGCTAACTCTAGTACCCCGTAAATACCGCCGGATTTGGCAATCTTCAGCGCAAAGGCACCACTGAAGCCGCCGCACACGAGATCAAGCCCGTCGCGGGCATCTTGCACCGCCTCATCGGCGAGCATTGGCACATTGAAGCGGTTAGCCAAACGAACTAGACCGGCGTGTTCACGAGCAGCAATGGGCTGCTCGATTAACTCAATACCGGCATCCTGCAGCGCCTGAATACCCCGCACCGCAGTCGACTCATCCCAGGCCTGATTAACATCAACGCGCACACTGGCACGGTCACCCAGCGCCTCTTTAATCGCCGCCACATGACGCACGTCCTGATCAAGCGGATTAGCGCCAATTTTAAGCTTGAAGTCGCAATGGCGGCGCTGCTCTAAACGCAGCAACGCCTCATCGATATCTTTGGCGGTATCGCCGCTGGCCAACGTCCAAAGCACGGGTAAGTGTTGTTGATGAGCGCCACCAAGAAGGTCAGCGATACTCAAGCCCAAGCGCTTGCCCTGGGCGTCTAATAACGCGGTTTCTAGCGCTGACTTGGCGATCATATTGCCGCGGGCGTGGCGATTGAGCCGGGTGCGCAGCTGATGAACATTGTGAGAAGGCTGACCGATCAACAGCGGTGCAAGGTAGGTATCGATATTACGCTTGATGCTCTCCGGGCTTTCCGGGCCATAGGCCAGGCCACCAATGGTGGTGCCTTCGCCGAGCCCTTCGATACCGTCGGAGTGGCGCATGCGCACAATCACCATGGTTTGGCAGGCCATGGTGGTCATGGAGAGTTTGTGAGGGCGGATGGTCGGTAAGTCGACCAGCAGCGTCTCAATATGTTGGATGACGGTTGACATGCAGGCTCCAGCGTCTGGCAATCGTTGACTTGATGTCAGTTTGATTGCGTGAGGAAGAGGGAACCAATATTGTTTAGGTGCTTAGCTATACCGAGGAGGTATCAACAAAGGGAGATGACTGCCTGTTTTTTTAACGGGCAACTATTTTTATTAAACCACCTCTACCTCTGCTCAGCTTCTTCAACCCTATTCACCTTCTTTAATTTCCTTTATTAATCAATAGATTGACAAACATGGTGGCATTTTAACGGCGGTTTACACATAAATGAGCGACGTAATGATGGGTAAGGCATAGCGACACGGTGAGTAGATAATATCTGCGACTAACTATTAACGTGATAGCACACTTTCCATACGCCAAAGCCAGCTGAGTGGTGTTTCTTTTAAGACAAAAGAATAAGACACATCATTGAGACATGAGGCGTAAAGGACAGGAAGACAGCACGACGCTAATCACACGATTTAGTCGTACTGCCAACAATAATAAGCGCTAACTCTCTAAAAACTCACTTACATCTGGCAATCAGCATCGGGTGACTCGAGTAGCTCATGCGCTACCGATAATACTTCGTGCCGACCATCGCGGATCTCACGCAGGTAGATATTTTGTATCGGGTGGTGGGACTTGGAGAAGCGCAATGGTCCACGTGGGCTCTGCAGCTCAACGGCAGCGAGTGCGTCAATGAGTGCATCGCGGTCAGTGGAATCACCTTCTACTGCATCAAGCGCTTGTATGAGCATGGCTCCAGTGTCATAACCATGCACGGCATAAGCATCAGGCATCTCACCGTAAGCCTCTTGATAAGCAGCTACGAAGCTCTGATTTTCTTCACTCTCCAGCGTTTCAGCGTAGTGTAGCGTCGTTAACACCCCCTCGCCCGCGCCCCCCAATGCTGCCAAATTACCTTCGGTCATAAAGCCAGAGCCCAACAGGGGAATATTTTCCTTAAGTCCGGCTGCAGCGTAGTCACGCACAAAGCTGACACCCCCTCCACCCGCGAAGAACGTATAAACCGCGTCGGGGTTGAGGCTGGCAATTTGCGTCAAATAACTTTGAAACTCAGTGCTGGGAAAAGGAACCAGAATTTGCTCAATAATCTCACCACCGGCTTCCGTAAACGCCTCCTCAAAAGCAGCAATATCCTCTTTACCACCGGCATAATCCCAGGTGATCGTTACCATCTCACGGTGACCGCGATCATAGGCTACTTTCCCCATGGGATAACTGTCCTGCCACATGTTATGCGAAGTACGAAAGACATTGGGCATGCAAAGTTCGTTCGTTGCCGCCCCCAAACCAGCATTGGGAATAATGGTAATAGCGCCGGTTTGCTTGGCAACGCGAAGCATCCCCATAGCCACACCTGAGTGGACAGGGCCAATAACAAAGTCGACCTCGTCACTGTTAACTAATCGGCTCATATTCTGGGGGGCCTTGGAGGGATTGGCCTCGGAGTCAAGCTGGACATACTCGACTTCACGCCCTCCAAGCTGTCCACTATTCTGCTCAATAGCGAGTTTCAAACCATTGGTAATAGCCTCGCCCAGTGCCGTGTAGGTACCCGTATAGGGCAACATTAACCCCAGCTTTACAGGCTCGCCATCTTCAGCCATCGCAAGTTGCCCTGCCAGCAAAAAGCCTGCTCCAAGTAACGACGTCAGTGTTGTATTATTTGTTTTCATCGTTGCACTCTTTGTTGTAGTTCGTCTTTATAAAAGAAGTTATTGCTTTAAATGGGTAGCTTTTGGCTTACCCCCAGTTCTCGCTTGCTTCAAACTTCAAGCTATTTTTAGCGGCAATCACATCATCGTGCGGGTCATGATTCCAGAGCCACTCGAAGCGACTTTCAAGATTGTTAATTAGCTCGGCTTCATCGTCGCCGATGCCCTCTCCTGCATATTCGTAGACATCGCCCGCCTCATGGGAGGTACGCTGCACTTTGCAGGTACGGCTATGGCGTACTTGTTCAAAGGCAGACAACACAGTACTCACGTTGTTGCTACGGCAACTGGCATCCGCCAGCAGAGTCGCCAGCACATAGGCGTCCTCCAGCGCCTGACCGGCCCCCGCCCCCTGGTGAGGCACTAATGCATGGGCGGCGTCGCCAACGATCAGTACGCGGTCGCGTTGGTAGCGGGCAAGCTCAGGTAACTCATGCAGCGCCCAGCGCGTTGGCTCAGAAATGCATTCAAGAATGGCTTGGCAAGCCGGACTCCAACCTTCAAATACTTCTAGCATTTCCTCCTGGTTGACGGCTTGAACCCACTCTTCGCCTTCGGGCAGTTTAGGGTTCGGTATCGAACGATCCGTAATGAAGGCCACGACGTTAACGAGTTGGGACTGCTTAACCGGGAAGGTCAGAATATGGCGATCTTTGCCAAGATACATCTGAGGCACCAAGGCCAAGCGCCTCTCGCTGCCTTTAGCCTTTAGAGCAGCCTCTAGATCCCTGGTGGGAATCATGCCGCGATAAGCGTAAGTGCCACTCCAGAACGGAGTAATTTCACCGTACTGCTCCGGGGGTAGCACATGGGGGCGCACCGCCGACTTAATGCCGTCAAAGCCGATGATCACATCACCAGTAAAGTGAGTGCCATCATCGAAGCTGGCGGTGGCGCTGTCGGCGTCTTGCTTAACGTCTATACAGCGTTTGCCGAAGTGGGCGATACCCTCAGGCAGATTGGCAACAATCGCATCAAGAAAATCGGCACGATGCACCGAGGATTGGCCAACGCCAGGGGCTAAACTGGCGGTTAAGTAACCATCATCACTACCACGCCGCCATTCAAACCAAACATCCTCAAAGGGCGCTGGTGAGGCGTCGGCAATACGCTGATACGCGTCTTCCAATCCCAATAGCTGAATGGCTTTTACCGCATTGGGGCCAAAGGAGACACCCGCACCAATCTCTGAGAACTGAGGAGCCGCTTCGAAAAGCTGAACATCAAGCTGGCTATCACGGGACAACGCGACGGCGAAAGCCACCCCTCCGATGCCACCACCTACGACGCCAATCGAAAGACGTTTTGGCTGTATATTTGCTACTGTGCTGTTAGCTACCATGATTTAACTCTGCTCAGGGGCTTATCGTTATATGTTGAACGTTATGCTCTCCCCTAACGCTATTCGGAAGCGCCAACTGCCACCACACAGCTTCCTTCATTCAAACTATAAACGGCGCTAATAACAAGATGAATCAACCAGTTAAAAACCTCTCTGACGGCTGCATTCGACTATTGTGGAATACGTTGCGAGGCGCAAGGTGATGGAGAAACTTGCCAACATTGACCTGAATCTGCTGGTTGTTTTTGACTTGTTGTACCAAGAACAAAATACACAACGGGTGGCGCTGCGCTTGGGTATCACCCAACCGGCGGTGAGCCATGCACTGAAGCGTTTACGCCACTTGCTGGAGGACGAACTTTTCGAGCGCACGTCGCAAGGTCTGCAACCTACGCCCCGTGCCAGTCGACTTCACCCCGGCATTGCGGATGCGTTGGCACGAATGAACGACACGCTGAACCTATGCGACGATTTCAACCCCGCGAAGAGTGAGCGCACCTTCCATATCAACATGACCGATATCGGTGAAATAGTATTTCTTCCACGCCTGCTGCAACATCTTTCACGCCATGCGCCGGGGGTTTCACTCAACACCGTGCGCAGCCACCATAATGACCTGAAAAACGAGATGGAGGAGGGAGAGATAGATTTGGCAGTTGGCCTGATCCCGCAATTAGGGGCAGGCTTCTACCAGCAGCGACTGTTTGTACAACGCTACGTTTGCTTAATGCGCGAGCATCACCCGCTCGCTGCGAAGGAGTTTAGCCTTGAGGCGTTTCGCACAGCGCATCACGCTGTGGTGGTTGCCCGGGGAACCGGGCATGGCATTATCGAAGAGCAGCTTGCGCACGCTGGGGTTGTGCGCCCAGTTCGGTTAACACTGCCGCATTTCGCAGCGGTCCCCTATATCGTCAGCAGCAGCGATCTAGTGGTGACGGTCACCGATAAATTAGCCGAGGCAACGCGAACACGTTTCGGGTTAGCCATTCGCGAGCATCCCCTAACGTTCCCAGAAATCCCGATTAATCTTTTCTGGCATCGTCGCTTTCATCAAGACCCAGGCAACCGCTGGCTGCGTGGGCTGATGTTTTCTCTGTTCTCTGAATAGGTGTCATTAACGCTTAGGAGCTCGGCTTCGCCCACGCTGCACGCGTGCTGTGGGCTGCCGTTTTATTGGTGATTTTCCAAGCGCCATCGATCTTCACCAGGGCAATAACATCGACCCAGGAGTCCGCAAGATTTTCACTATTGTCAAAGCCTAACAACACGCTGGCGACTTCCCCGGCCTGGGTCACCGCAATAAAGCGACTCTTCACTGCGCGGTGACTATCAGCCCAGCGCTCGAAACGATCGCTGATCAGATCAGTCGCTAACGCACCATCAGCGTCCAAAGCAAAAATCCACGCATCCTTATGGAACGCTTCCTCAAGCTTTTCTATACCGCCCTGAAAGCCATCAACATATAGCTGCACAACACGCTTAATCTCGTCGATCTCAGGTGCATCACCCACGATAGTGACATCGGTCATAACTTAACTCCTGCGTATTAATTGTCGGTTTTATATTTTTTATAACCCAAGCATCTCACGGGCCTGCTGCCAGGTAGCCACCGGGCGCTGGTACTTCTCGCACAGTGCTACGGTTCGCTCGACTAATGCCGCGTTGGAGGGCGCCAGTGTTTCGCTATCCAGGCGCACGTTATCTTCAAGACCCGTACGGGTATGACCACCTGCAGCAATCGACCACTCGTTAAGTACGTATTGATTCGCACCAATACCTGCGCCACACCACTGAGCATCCGGCGCCAATCGCTTGAGCGTGTCGATATAGAAATCAAACGTTGGCTTGTCCGCTGGCATCGAATTCTTTACGCCCATGACAAACTGCACGTAAAGCGGCGTCTTTAGCTTGCCTTGCTTCGAAAGGTTCACCGCTTGGTGAATATGCGACAGGTCAAACGCTTCGATTTCAGGCTTTACGCCGTACTTCAGCATCTCATCGGCAAGCCACTCCACCAACTGCGGCGGATTCTCGTAAACGCGGTTGGGGAAGTTATTGGAACCTACCGAGAGGCTGGCCATATCAGGCTTCAGCGGCAGCATCCCGCCCCGGGCTTCTCCTGCACCCGAGCGCCCGCCAGTGGAGAGTTGAATGATCATGCCGGGGCAGTGCTTCTTGAGCCCTTCCATCAGGCGGCCAAACTTCTCTGGGTCGGATGAAGGCGTTTGATCATCGTTGCGTACGTGGCAGTGAGCGATGCTAGCGCCCGCTTCGAACGCCGCCTGGGTGCTTTCAATCTGCTCATCCACCGTAATCGGCACGGCTGGATTGTTCTCTTTACGCGGCAGACTGCCGGTAATAGCGACGCAAATAATGCAGGGTTGAGACATAAACACCTCTCTCTGTTCTTATTGCGAACATAAATTTGCATTGCGAACAAAATAGACTGGATACTGATTAGCGTCAAATCGAAATCACTGCCAATGATGTTGTTCGTCATATTTTAGAAAGAGACATCGAAAACCAGAGGAACAATGGTGTAGAGCGCGACCATGATCACTAACAAACCGATGACATTGAGCCAAATACCTGCCCGAATCATGCTTTTGATGGGAAGATCCCCTGTTGCGAAAGCCACCGCATTGGAAGGTGTTGCCACTGGCAACATAAAGGCGCAGCTCACAGCAAAGGTAACCACGATGGTCATCAAGAAAGGTTCAATACCCAGCCCCATGGCAATAGAGCCCATAATCGGGAAGAAGGCAGCCGCGGTCGCCGTGTTGCTGGTTAGCTCGGTCAATAGGATGATCACGATAGCGGTGATGGCTAGAATCAAAATTGGCGGTAGGCCCGACAGTCCCGAGACGCTCTCGCCAACCCAGGCACTCAAACCCGTGGCGGTGAACTGGGCTGAAAGTGTTAGGCCACCGCCAAATAGAATCAGCACTCCCCAAGGCACGTCACGCGTGGCCGACCACTCCAGCAACGCCCCTTTTCCTTTAGAGGCAGGAACCACAAACATCAGAATCGCCGCAAGGATTGCCACACTGGTGTCGTTGATGTTAGCCAACCAAGGCAGCGCACTCTGCACGACAGGAATTCTCGCAATTAACGGCACGAAGACCCAGCAGAACACTGCCCCGGCAAAGACCATCAATACACGCGACTCTTCAGGCGATAGATGGCCCATCCCCTTGAGCTCTGTCTCGATCATCGCCCGACCGCCCTGAATGTTCTCAACTTCCGAGCGGAACACCAGTTTGCTCAGCACTAGCCAAGCCAGCATCAGCATGGTGAATGAGAACGGCACACCCACTAACATCCAGTGACCAAAGCCGATGCTAAGTCCGTGGGTGTCTTCCATGTAGGCACGCATTAGCGCCATCGGCGGCTGGCCGATCAACGTGGCCATGGAGCCGATGGTGATGGCATAGGCAATGCCCAATAACACAGCAGCAGAAAACTTGGGCGTGTCATCACCGTTACCCAGTGACTTCACTAGCGCGATGATCGAGCCTCCAATGGGCACCATAATCACTGCGGTGGCGGTATTGCTGACCCACATGGTGATAAACCAACTAGCGAACATCAAACCAAAGACGATTTGAGCCGGCTTGGTACCCACGGTGAGCACCGTCAGTAGAGCGAAGCGGCGATGTAAATTCCAGCGCTGCGTTGCCAAACCCAGCAGTACGCCCCCCAACACTAGAAAGACAATGCTGTGGGCATAAGGCGAGGCGGTCTCACCGACCGAGGCAATATCGAAAAATGGGAACAGGACAAGTGGCAGCAACGACGTGGCAGGAATCGGGATCGCCTCGGTCATCCACCAAGTGGCCATCAGCATGGCAATGCCCGCTACAAGACGAGCATTGAAGGCCAGCGTTTCGGGTAAAAGGAAGAAAACACCCAAGCCAATGACAATGCCCATGACGAGCGAGATTGGTTTGAAAGCAGAAGCTTCAGCGTAGGGCGTTTGTTCAACGGCCACGGTGGTTTGCGACATGATCATTTTACCCGCAGAGCAATAACAGTGCAGGTGAGTGTTACTGCTCGGGTTCACTGATTCCAATACTTATCGGGTTGTTACCTATACCCAACCGATCAATGAGTCAAGACTGCAAAAATGCCTATGTAACGATAAAAAACAGAAATTTAGCCGTTATTTAGTTGTCACACTCGTTGGTGAGGCACATTTTCAAAACGCAGGCTTACGGGGAATCCAACTTTTTTCACATTGGGTAATGTGCGACCAATAAATGACACTGTAGATGTCGTTATCTTTCGATGGCCGGTCGCCGGGAACTTGGAAGTACATTAACGAGTATGGGGTGGTAAGAAACACGAATCGAAAACTGACAATAGCACCGTGTTTGTCAACGGAAACCAGACGAAGTAACTAGTCACACAGCATCCGCAAACCTTGGGCACACCAGATCGGAGATAAGACGCGGAGTATTCTAGAGACGTTGTGAGTGCAATAGCATGATTTAAACCGTACACCCCCAGAGTTGGACTAATGGTAATACCGCATGACCGTTGATGACAGAACAATCCAAAGTGGCTAGATTCCCAACACATCTAACCTCTCCGCCCTCGCGCGAAAACAGCTGCAAATAAAAGCTACTATATAACAGCACAGGATTTAATCGAAAAAACCTATGAGCCCCCTTGGATCAGAAGAATGAACCGTCCTTGAATTTGTATTACAGTGAAAAATAAATCTTTAGCATAAAGGACTAAAGTATTATTTTATAAGTTCATTACACGATAATTTTTCATTCAAAGCACAGAGATCGTGATTTTATCCGTCTAAAAGGAAGCTTTTCATGTAAGAGTATTCTAAATACTAAATAAGACAAACCTTTAAGGCATGCCTTTAAACCTATTAAGTATTTGCTCTAGATTGCAGCGGTTGTGACCCTTTCAAGGCTAACAAACATACTCAAACATAAAATAAGGTAATGAGATGACTACAAAGAGCCTTGGACACTTAACAACCACCGCACGCATTATCCCGCTGGCAGCCGCTATAGCGGCGGCAGCAGTAGATACTGCACACGCCAGCGAAAGGCTAGATGTCGCGAGCGCCTACTCTACTCAGAACCTGTTTGGCCAGAGCGCCAAGAACATCTCCGAAAGAATCAAAATGATGTCGTCAGGTGAGTTTGAGTTCGCCGTCCATGATCCGGGCGAACTCGTACCTCCGTTTGAGATCTTCAACTCTGTCTCGTCTGGTGCCATCCCCGCCGGCTGGACCAGCATCGCCTATCTTTCCGGCAACTTGCCCATTGCCAATCTCTATGGCGCTCTACCCTTTAGCCCACCCGCAGAGGCAGTGTTCTCCTGGACGTCTGCTGGCGAAGGAAGCGAGCTGTTGCAGAAGGCGCTGGACCCTTATAACGTCAAGTTCCTGGCTTGCACTGCTCATCAACCAGAGCGTCTGGGACGGATACAGCGATGCTCAGCGTGGGCAGATCAGTACCGCTTGTCAGGCCAATATCCAGAAAGAGGCTGATGAGGTGATCCCGGCCCAGGTAGAGACGCTACGTGAACTGGAAGAGAGTGGCGTCAAGATCCGCCGATTCCCTGATGAGGTTCTCAATGCCCTACACGATAGTTGGGATGAAGTGCGCAGCGAACTAATGGCTAAGAGTCCCGAGTTCGACGAAGCGTACACATCACTAATGGAGCATGCCGAAAAGATGCAGCAGTGGCATGACCTCCAAACCCTTCCTAGCAAAACAGATGTCCAAGGGGACTGACTATGACTACGGCCCCTCTCGCCCCTTGGCGTGAGCGTGGCGCTGCGGTCTCTTCCGCCCTGTCTCGACCCTTGGTCGGGCTGGGGCTGTTGGTAGGTCGCGTCACCAGCTGGCTGGTATTGCTGGTGATGGCGGCTGTCCTGTTGACCGTACTGCTCAACGCTACTGGCATCAACGAGATTGCTCGCTGGAACGATAAGGTGCTCCTTTTCGGAAATGCCCTGACCATCAACAGCATCACTGAGCTTCAGTGGCACCTTTTCGGTGTCTTGACACTGTTCGGAGGCACCTACGCCCTACATCACGATACCCATGTGCGTGTCGATCTGATTTATCACCGCTTATCGCCTAGTCATCGCGCCATGGTTGATGTGATCGGTCACTTGGTGTTGCTGATTCCCTTTTGTCTGCTGGTCGCTTGGCTTTCTAAGCACTTCGTGACGATGTCCTTCTTGACAGGGGAGAAATCGAACTACGGGGGACTCACGGATCGCTATCTGATCAAGGCCATACTTCCCATCTCTCTGGTTTTCTTAGCCTTGGGAGCCCTTGGTCAAGTATTCGAGAAGCTAACCATCATCCTTGACCCGCGAAAAGCGGAGACAGATCACGAGGTCAACAATGGCTGAATTCATCAGTGAATATTATTTGGCGATGTTGATGGTGGTATCGCTGCTGGCCGGTATTTTTACCGGTTATCCTGTAGCGTTCCTGTTAGGCGGGCTAGGCATTATTTTCGCCTTCATCGGCGGCATTCCCGTTCCTTTCTTGGCCACAGTAGGATCACGTATCTACGGTGGTGTGGTCGAGAATTGGTTGATGATCGCCATCCCGCTCTTCGTGTTTATGGGCCTAATGCTTGAGAGTTCCGGCGTGGCGAGGCGATTGCTACTAACCTTGCAGCGTGTATTCGGGCGGACGCCCGGTGGACTCGCCATTTCTGTAGCTATTCTGGGCGTAGTGATGGCTGCCAGTACGGGCATTATTGGTGCGTCAGTGGTTATGCTTGGCCTTCTAGCGTTACCCGTGATGATGCGGCAAGGTTATCACCCGGAGATGGCCTGTGGGGTGATAGCGGCTTCCGGTACGCTTGGGATTCTCATCCCACCTTCCATCATGCTGGTTCTCATGGGCTCGATACTTCAAGTATCGGTAGGAGACTTGTTCAAAGCCGCACTAATTCCCGGGCTGTTGCTCGGCGCCCTCTATGTTGCTTACCTATTGATCATCGCTCGTATCAAGCCCCATTGGGCGCCGCTGCCGGACCTCGACGCCACTGACACCGACACATCTCCTCTCATGTTAGCCTTGGCGCGGGACCTGTTTGGCCCATGCGTGTTGATCTTCGCCGTACTGGGTTCAATCATGGCAGGGATAGCTACACCGACGGAGGCGGCGGCAATCGGTGCACTGGGCAGTGTGATCCTTGCGCTGCTGATGCGCAGTATTAGTTGGAACACACTTAGTAAAACCGTACAGGAGACCGCCCGCACATCGGCGATGATTCTGTTCGTCGTGATCGGTGCTACCAGTTTTTCTGTCGTCTTCAAGCGGTTGGGTGGTGATTACATGATCGAGGCCTTGATCACTGGTACGGGGCTTGGGCCCTATGGTTTGCTACTGCTGATCATGGGCTTGATCTTTGTGCTTGGTTTCTTTCTGGAATGGATTGAGATCAGCTTCGTGGTTCTTCCCCTAGTAGCTCCGGTGGTAGAAATACTGGATTTCGGGTTGGGACTAAGCAGTCAAGCCATTCTGATTTGGTTTGCCATTTTGGTCGCCATAAACCTACAAACGAGTTTTCTCACACCGCCCTTTGGCTATGCGCTGTTCTACCTTAAGGGAATTACGGAAGGTAAGATCGGAATCGGCACTATTTATCGTTCGATCATCCCGTTCGTCCTTCTTCAGATCACTGGGTTGGCTCTGTGCATATTCTTCCCTGCAATAGCGCTCTGGTTACCTGGTTTGTTGCCATGACTCCTTCGACACTATTTCCTATTTAGCCCATAGACATTTAAGAAGGAATGAGTAATGAAATTTGAACTAAACAACCCCACAAAAACTGCTCTTCTTGTCATTGACATGGAAAATGATTTTGTTAAGCCAGGTGCACCGATGTGTGTACCCATGGCTACTAAAGCTGTACCGAATATCAAGAAACTGATAGATGTCTGCAGGAAAAAGGGCGCCACGGTAATTTACACAACTCATGTGCACGGAAAAGATCGTGGCGACATGGGGCTGATGTCAGGTTTCTGGCCGCCTATCGACAGCCAAGAAGCTCTTGTTGATAACACACCGGGTACAGAAATATATTCAGACATCGCTCCCCAAGAAGGAGAGCTTGTCATCAAAAAGCACCGCTACAGTGCTTTTTACAACACGGACCTTGAGACTCAGCTTAGAAATAGGGGAATTGATACGCTTATTATTACTGGCACTGTTACTAATATGTGCTGTGAATCGACTGCTCGAGATGCTCAGTTTAGAGATTACAAAACCATTTTTGTTTCGGACGCTACTGGCACTATGGATCATCCTGACCTGGGTGCCGGTGCTATGAGTGCCGAAGATGTCCAAAAGGCGACACTAACAAGCCTTTCATTCTGTGTTGCTGAGATTGCATCGGCTGATGAAGTCATAGAAAGACTTTGAAGCAAACAATATATTGCTGTTCATGAATTAAAAAAAGGGGATGCAGGCAGAAGCCAAAAAACCAGTTTCAACAAGGTCCTCCCTATTACTATTATTGCTGCTGCCCCTGCACTGACGCTCCGGGGGTGGTCATCAACGCTTAGAGCGCTTAAGATTCTTGAATACCGTATAGCCGCCAGCAACTGCTGCAATGGGCCAGCCTAAAGCTAAGGATGTACTTTTTAATAGCCACCTCACACAAAATGAGTGCGCACCATGAGACATTTTTCCAGCGTTAGCACAGAGCATTTCAGCCATACTAAACGCCTTAAAGAATGGCAAGATGTCATGAGTATTCATCTGGGGAAAACCCCGGAACGCATCCGGCGATTGGAAAGTACTTCGGTTTCACCACTATACAAAGAACCATTCAAGGGACGACTTGAATACGGCGCGCTTGGTGAGTTGCAATTCTGCAGAATGGTTTGCAGCCCTCACCGATTTTCTCGACGCATTAATAAAACCGCATATCGGGATGCTCACCCTGGGTTGCTGGTTTTACAAATGGGCGGAGTGAGCCAGGTTGAACAAAGTGGTAAAAGCTCTACCTTCACTCCCGGAGACCTCCTCTTTCTAGACTGTGGCCGACATTTCACTGTTACAAGTACCAAAAACTGTGAGTATTTAATGCTTCTTTGTGGCGATCTTGGCACGCCTGCCACCATCCCAAAAGATTTACGCATAAATAATCGGAATGGACTAGGCCGAATGCTCCATAATTTTATTGTCGACGCCTATACACAGTACCCTCTCCTGAACGATGCCACATCCTGTTCGCTAGGCAAAAGTATTATTTCCTTGCTCCAGAACACGGTTGAAAACAAGAACAAGGAAGAAGAGCTTGAGCATAACCCGCGCTTATTTAAGAAAAACTGGATAAAAGATTTCGTTGATAGGAACCTTTCTAGCCATGAATTAACCGTAGAGCGAATAGCCCAGATTGCGCAGTGCTCTACACGAACCCTTCATCGCGCATTTGAAGATGAAAGTGAGTGTAGTTTAAGTGAGTATATCTGGCAGCGCCGCTTAACCCGCTGTGCAGAAGACCTTCGAGACCCAAATAGCATAGGGCGCACGATTAGTGATGTAGCACATAAATGGGGTTTTACCTGTAGTGCACACTTTAGCAGATCATTTAAAGCTTCTTATGGCGTTTCACCGCGAGTCTTTCGCGATTCAGCCAGGGCCGGCTGATATTTCAAAACTTAATTTTACTTAACAATATTAACGAAAAGCTATTAAGCAAACCCACTCATCTCTATCGGCTACCCATTGCTATGAGCCGAGCTACTTTGGAAGCCCTCCTCGCTCAACACAGGCTAACCATCGTATTCTCGGACAATATGTTGTTTGACAGTTGGCAGAGCTCCAGGCCCACCCCTCTTGCTTTCAATAATCACCTTCAAAAATGCCTCCCCGTATCTTGCAAAGGGGGGGCCATGAGCTTGAACTTTAAGTAACTCGCATACGCTACGACTCATGAAATGTCGTAATGGCACAGCTGTTCAAATATGTCGCTTTCAGACAAGACACGATCTTTTTTCTCTCCTAAAGTCAGGTGCAACAGAGGCATTAGGCCTCTGCATTAAAACTTAAACACCCAAAAACACTATAACAACAACAGGCCTTGATGTATGAATAAAGCTCCCATGTACGCACGTGCAATAATATCGTCGTCTCTATTTGCCCTGGTATGTTCTTCTGCCTTGGCGGCAAATGGTCCACCCCCACCTGCCGTTAGTCAGCCAGGTGGCATAAACCTTGGTAATACCAGTTTCTATGACGGCTTCGCTGGGCCGCCTGGACTTAATCACAATATTTACTTACAGCACAGTAGAGCAACGTCTTTCCGCGATAACGATGGCAATGATAATAAGGTTTTTGATAACCCAGAGTTCAGTGCCACCACTTTAGTAAATCAATTTACTTACTACTCACCAAAAACAATTGGGAGAGGAGGGCATTTAGGCTGGAGCATCATTCTACCAATCGTTTCACTCGATGCTGATTTTGGGGCTAAAGGCCCTCAATTAAAAGACAACGGCACAGGTTTTGGAGATATATCTCTTGGCCCAATGGTTCAGTTTGATCCAATAGTCGACGCTCAGGGACGGCCTACGTTCGTTCAGCGTTTGGCGCTTGATGTTTCGTTGCCTATAGGTGAATACGATGAGACTAAAGACTTTAATCCCGGTTCAAATTTTTACTCGATAAACCCTTATTGGGCGGCAACGTGGATGCCTGCTGAGCGTTGGGAAATGAGCTGGAGGCTGCATTATTTATACAACTTCAAAAACAGCGATCCTGCCAGCAGTACCTACCAGCTGTTCAATGGTGATCCAGTTCGCGATACCCAAGCAGGCCAAGCCGCCTGGTCAAACTTCGCCGCCTCTTATGAAGTCATTCCGAACGTGTCAGTTGGCTTAAATGGATACTACTTTAAGCAACTGGAGGACGACAAAGTCAATGGACAACGTCTTGAAGATTCGCGAGAGGAGGTATTAGGCATTGGACCAGGGCTATTGTGGAAAAACACCAAAGGGCCATGGCTTTGGTTCAACGTATATCACGAGACAGAAGTCGAAAATCGCGCAAAAAACGACTTCTCAGTCCAAGCGCGCTTAGCGTATCCACTTTAATTAAAATGAATCTACCACGAGGTGTAAAGCTATGAATAAGCCAAAAAAATGGATCGCAGATAAGATCGAGAGCCTCGATCCCTATAAAGATTACATCGAAATATGGAGACTTTCAAGCAGTTATCGATTGAATGACTTCATGCAAAATTTTATTTATGCATTGACCTTCCCCAACTTTATCGTAACGGACTGGGGGTCAAAAGCTGTCTGGCGTGAAGATGGAGGGAAAGTACTTCACCAATCCACCTCGCGGGTTGAGCAGACGGGCAGTGCCAATGCTCTTTGGTGGTTCTATGGCCCTAACGATGAGAGAACTCTCAAATCTATTGAGAGTATAAATAAGCTTCATGTTTATTGGGCCAAAAAGTACCCTGGCGCATTCTCCTATAATGAAGATTACATCTATACGTTGGCGTTTTCTGCAACCACAATGCATCGCCTAAAACTGAAGATGGGGGCCCCTGGTATATCTGAAAAAGAGAAAATAGCGGCTCACCTTTTTTGGCGTGACATGTCTAAACTTTTTTATGCAGAAAACGGTCAACCCATCACAGGCTATCCAAATAGTTTTGAAGAGCTAGTAGAGTTCTGTGAGCAGTATGAAAACACTCCTAGGCCGACACCCGAGCGAGCCAACTTGGTAGCTAATGCTATCTATGAGCAGTTTGTTTTCAGGTTTTTTCCACCCCCGCTTCACTGGTTTGGCCATCAGCTAATTAGGGCCATGTCGCTACCCACTACGCTAAAAACGCTCGGTATCGACCCACCCGACCCAATGGCTGCGGAGATTCTCCCGAAGCTTATGGGCTATATTTTCTGGCAGATGGAAGAAAACGCTGACGACCCAACCGAAAGCTATATCGAAGAAAGATTGCGGATGTCAAGCGAAGAGAAAAAAAGTATTCGGAGCGAGATAAAGGATCTGGATGGACGCTTTCCTGAACACTTTGCTCAACAATATAAGGACGACCCCAAATTTATTGGCTGTCCATACCATGCAGCCCTGGAGGCAGCAGCTTCTAGTAAAAAAAGTAACAGTGAAGATAATTTTGTTGACGAATTAGAGAAGAAGGCAGGGGCTTTAGACTAGGAGACTTCGGGGGCAATGAAGCATAAGTAGAACTTAGAATAAGATATTGTTGCTGACTTGCCCCTTATCCCAGTAAAACAATGATTTTTTGCGGCAGCCACAAACACGTAGTACAGAAACACCAAATAATATTTCGTCTACCTTTCTCCTCAATTGGCCTACTTCCTAGAACAGTTATATTTCCACATCAGCATATCAGTTGTTTCCGAATTAAAGCCATCTCAGTTAGTCATTACACTCGCAAATACAATAAGGAATATTTACATGAATGAGACTTCACCCATCTGGGAAGACAAAATTTACCTGGGACAGTGGCAAACTGCTGAAGGGCCTCAGGCTGCCGTAATTGGACCCGCCACCGGCGAAGTCCTCGCTAAAGTTCAGACGGCTACTCCCGTAGACGTAGGTCGCGCTGCACTTATCGCTAACTCAGCTCAGCAACATTGGGCCACGTTACCTTTCGATCAAAAAGCAGAGATCCTACGCCGGGCCGCCGCCCTGCTCAAAGAGCGGGCCGAAGAAATCAATCGCTGGAATATTCGTGAGTGCGGCTCTACAGCAGCCAAGGCTGAATGGGAACTGCAGGTTACCTATGAACAGGCCCAGATGGCCGCAGCACTCCCCATGCAACCCAACGGACAGATCTTCCCTTCTAGCATGCCAGGTCGTCGCAATTACTGGAAGCGGGTACCCATTGGCACAGTGGGGGTTATAGCTCCTTGGAACTTCCCCATCCTCTTAGCCATGCGCTCTGTCTTTCCTGCCTTAGCCATGGGCAACTGTGTGATCCTGAAGCCAGCCCCAATGAGCGCTATCTGTGGAGGTGCTTTGATGGCCGAGGTTCTAGAAGCAGCTGGCTTGCCGGAGGGCGTGTTCCACGTACTACCAGGTGGGCCCGAGGTGGGTGAGGCGTTGGTTCAACACTCGGATGTCGGCATGATCTCCTTTACGGGATCTACCGCCGTTGGCGAGAAAATTGGCGAAACCTGCGGGCGTATGCTCAAGAAATGTGCCCTTGAGCTTGGTGGCAATAATGCAATGGTGGTTTTAGAAGATGCCGACTTGGAGGCTGCCTCCTCTTCCGCGGCTTGGGGGGCTTTCCTCCACCAGGGTCAAATCTGCATGCAGGCAGGACGGCACTTAGTGCACCGTTCAGTGGCGGACAAGTACATGAACAAACTCGCCGAGCGGGCCACGCGCTTAGTCACGGGTGATCCTTGGAAACAGCAGGTACACCTCGGCCCGTTGATCAACGAGACCCAAGCGCGCCGCGTTGAAGAGATCGTGAACCGCTCTGTGGCCATGGGTGCTAACGTTGTCGCTGGCGGTAAACGCGATGGCAACTTCTTTGAAGCCACGGTTCTTAGCGGCGTGACGCCAGAAATGCCTGCCTTTGGCGAGGAGATTTTCGGTCCAGTGGCGCCGATAACACTCTTCGATAGTGACGAAGAAGCCATCGCCCTGGTCAACGCCTCGCCCTACGGACTCGCCGCTGCCATTCATTCTGCCTCCACGGAACGTGCCCAACGCTTCGCCGAGCGCATCCGCGTGGGGATGGTGCATATCAACGATCAGACTGTGAATAACGAATTCCAGGTACCCTTCGGTGGCATGGGCCGCTCAGGTACCAGCGGTCGCTTCGGTGGCCCCGCAAACCTGGATGAGTTCACCACCACCCAATGGGTCAGTGTGATGGAGCAAGGTATCCAGTATCCCTTCTAGCGCTCAATGAATTAAGCATTTGCTATTGATACGACGTCACCCCCTGATTGAGTAGCGCTACACTTTAGAGTCCGATCCTATGCGTAAGGAGATTGGACATGAAGAAGCGTTTCAGCGAAGAACAGATCATTGGTTTTCTGGGCGAGGCAGAAGCAGGACTGCCCATCAAGGAGCTATGCCGTCGGCACGGTTTCTCAGAAGCCAGTTACTACCTATGGCGCAGCAAGTTTGGCGGCATGAGCGTGCCCGATGCCAAGCGACTCAAAGAACTCGAAGCCGAAAATGGACGATTGAAAAAACTGCTCGCGGAGTCGCTACTGGAGATGGAGGTCACTCGCGAGGCGCTGAGAAAAAAGTGGTGAGTGCACCTGCACGCCGAGATGTGGTGCGCTTTATGGTGTCACGTGGCCTCAGTGAGCGCCGAGCACTCCGTGTCATCCGTATGAGTGCCAGTGCATTGCGCTATCAATCGGCTCCTGACCGTAATGAAGCATTGCGTGAACGCATTGTTGCCTTGGCCCATCGGCATCGTCGCTATGGCGCTGACATGATCTATCTGAAGCTGCGTCAAGCCGGTGAACAGGTCAATCATAAGCGCGTCGAGCGTCTCTACGCGGCTGCTCGGTTGCAGGTAAAACGCCGCAAGCGCAAGAAGGTTCCCACGTCTGAGCGGATGCCCCTTGGCCGCCCTGGGGCCGCCAATCAAGTCTGGTCAATGGATTTTGTGTTTGATCGTACAGCAGAGGGGCGAGTGATAAAGAGCCTCACCGTTGTCGACGACGGTACCCATGAAGCCGTGGCAATCGTGCCTGAGCGTCCCATTGGCGGACTTTTTTTAACACGTATTCTTGATCATCTGGCTTTACAACGTGGTCTACCTAGCGCCATTCGGACGGATAACGGACTACCTAAGGAACCCGCTCAATATGCACACAAAATCTCACTTCGTGCTCAACATGGGAACACTTGCTCACTACTCAGGCTCATGCGTTGCAACCATATCTAAAGGGTGCTCACCATTTCATTCACTAACGGATCGTAAAATGGTTGCATCATGCCCTGCTGCATCAAGTAAATGATAACCCGCGCGTCTTTTTTGTCATTTTATCCCAGCTTTTAAACAACATTTCACGCGCTCTGGCGCAGGCTAAAGACGACACCATATGGCAAAAGGCCCCTTGAGACCTTAAACAATAGGCAATATTACGATGAAAGTCAGCCGTTGGCTCAAAGGCCACCAAAATATCTTCAGCAGATGCTTCTGCTGCATTAATGAGGTTCTGATAACCCATTAACGTGTTAGGAAACTTAAACGTTTTGGTACGACCTGAAGGCCATAAAATGACGCATCATGGGACGTTTTAGCAATGTCGATGGCGATCATCACCTTCACAGAGCTATTCTTTACGTTGTCAGCCATGTGTACATCTCCTAAATCCACTGATTGGCATCAAAGATTTTGGTACAGATGGCTGGCTCCAACCTGCTTATTCAGCAAGTACTACGGGCCAGAACATATCAGCGGTAAGTTATCGGCATGGGCGGAAGGTCGAGGTATTCAGCTCATGTGTATCCAGACAGGAAAGCCCCAGCAGAATGCTTATATAGAACGCTAAAATCGAACGGTCGCTATGACGGGTTAGCCCAATACTCTCTTTCAAAAAAATTGACCTTGCCCTGAGCAAATTCACCAATAGACATTGGTCGTAGCCATAAGCGCTTATTATGGTGCTTAACACAAAAAAAAATCCATTCCTCAACGATATACGATTACAAAGCAATGTGTGTATAAAATCCTACATTGCGGGATATATTGAAATTACTCTATTGTGGCACTAGAATCATTTCAATAGAGTAAATAACATTAGTCGCTATCGTCGCTTGCTCACCTCTTCCGCCTCGCTAGCCCGAGAGAAAGGTTAAAATATGAAACTTGTTACATTCCGTTATCAGAACACCATCAGCATCGGTTTAGTGGATGGCGGCCGAGTCCTCGATCTCGCTCCCCTTGCCGATCGTCTAGGTGGTTCACTCAAAGAAATGATACATAAAGGTGTTCTTTCCGACTTGGTGGGATTTGATACCTCAAGCTTAAATTCATTAAGCCTAGACGAAATTGAGTTTCTGCCGGTCATTCCGGATGCTGGCAAGATCCTCTGTGTGGGCATCAACTATACGACGCATGTGAAAGAGACGGGGCGTGATATGCCGATGCACCCGATGATATTCACCCGCTTCGCTGACTCCCAGGCGGGTCATCTAACGCCGCTTATTCGCCCGTTTGTCTCGCACAAGCTGGATTTCGAGGGGGAACTGGCTGTGGTGATCGGCAAGACCGCGCGCCACGTCAAGGCTGAGAATGCCCTTGAATACGTTGCTGGTTACTCCTGCTATAACGATGGCAGCGTACGTGACTACCAAAAGCACACTATCCAGTTTATTCCTGGCAAGAACTTCCCCAATACGGGCGGTTTTGGCCCATGGCTTGTGACTAGCGACGAGATTCCCGACCCGCAGGCGCTACACCTGACCACCCGCCTGAATGGCGATGTCATGCAGGACACCGATACCAGCGATATGATCTTCGGCGTGGCGGAACTGATTGAATACTGCAGTACATTTACCGAGCTGGCGCCGGGCGACGTTATTGTCTCCGGCACCACTGGCGGCGTGGGCGCCTTCCGCGAACCCCCGGTTTGGATGAAACCAGGTGATAGCATCGAAATTGCTATCTCGGGCATCGGCACCCTGCGCAACACTATCGCAGACGAGGCGTAATCAAGTTATGAGTCAACAGCATCCCGTGGCCCTTGATCGGCATCTTGAGGAGCAGGCTTCCCGAGCAGGCAGAAGCAGCAAGAGCAATAGCAGTCTGGAAAGAATGCTGGTGATTCTGGATCTGTTCTCGGAAGAGGTGCCGATCTGGTCGGTAGAGGCAATGTGCGATGCGCTGGGCTATACGCGTTCGACTGCTTATCGTTATACCAAGGAACTGACTGAAGCGGGGCTGCTGTTTCAGGTTGAGCCCCGGCGCTACGGCCTAGGCTCAAGAATCATCCAGTGGGATAGACAGCTGCGACTGACTGATCCTTTGGTAAAGGCGACGCGGGGGATCGAGCCTGAACTCGATGTCTTCGACGGTGAGCAGATCTGGATCGTATGTCGGCTATTCAATGATCAAGTGATTTGCGTCCACAGCCATGGTCACCTGAAAGAGCCTGTTAGCTATGCACGGGGTACGCCACGCCCGCTGTTTATGGGGGCGACATCGAAAATCATATTGGCTTACCTGCCTGCTCGACAGCATATGCGACTTTTCTTGGAGCATCAGAATGAGGTGGTGAAAGGAAGCCTGGGCTCGTCGTGGGAGGAGTTTAAGGACGTCCTCCAGACGATTCGGCGGCAGGGCTACAGCGAATCTCATGGTGAGGTGGATCCAAACCTCTTCGGGCTTGCCGCTCCGATCTTTGATGGTAACGGCAAAGTGGTCGCCAGTCTAAGCTGCGTAAGGCCGCAAACTTCCTACCGTGAAGACCAAGCGGAAAAGCAGCGCCAGGTGATCATGACTCTTGCGAATCGGCTAACCGAGAAGTTAACGCAGTTGATCAGTTCGTAAGACACAGGTGATGTATTGAAAAGATGCATCGAGGGCTTGTAGCAAGGGCATATAGCAAGAACATGTAGCAATAATATAGTGGCGACTGAATTTATGCGCCAAAGCATCTGAATGACCGGAGGTAGGTCTTCCTGCACAAATAACACCTCGTTTCCTTCTTAACGCGATTTTTGTCGTCTGCTCTGGGCAGAGGGGAAGGATGCGTCTTAATGACGGTGTCGTAAGGACAACAATAATGAAACAACAACCTGACAATGCCAGTACCGCCGCTTTTTCACTAGCCGACCGCTTCTCTGTCGTTATTGTCGGAGGTGGCCCCAGCGGGTTGACCCTGGCCAACCTGCTGGGAACCTATGGGATTCGCACCCTGGTGCTTGAACGCAATCTCTCGACGGTGACCGAGCCGAGGGCGGTATCCATCGATGACGAGTCGATGCGAACCATGCAGGCCATTGGGCTTGAGAAGAGTGTCCTTGCATGCTGCGCCCAGGACTATGGCTCGGTCTATCTTGACCTAAAGCGCGTGCCCTTCGCCAATATTGAACCGAGAGGGCGTGAGTATGGCTATTCGCGGCGTAATGCTTTTCACCAGCCAGAGTTGGAGGCAATCCTACGTAACGGGCTCAAGCGCTTTGCCCATGTTGAGGCGCGCTTCGGCCATCGTGTTGTCGAATTTGTGCAGGACGCCGATTGTGTGCGTTTAAGGGTCGAGACCGATAAGGGGCGCTACGAGGTTGTTGCCGAATACATGGCGGCAGCCGATGGTGGACGCAGCTTTGTGCGCAGCGAATTGAATATCAAACTGAAAGGTCTTACCTACGAACAGAAGTGGTTGATCATCGATCTCAAAGGGACGCAGGACAATTTCCGCCAGACTCGCGTCTACTGTGATCCAGCGCGTCCCGGCATCAATCTGCCTGGTCCCGGTGGCAGCCGCCGTTTCGAATTTATGCTGCTGCCCGACGAAGATGAACAAAAAGCAGTAGAAGAAGAGTACGTTCGCCAACTGATGGCTGAGCATGGCCCGGACCGCGACGCAGAGATCGTCCGCAAACAGGTATACGCCTTCCATGCCCGAGAAGCTGAGAGCTGGCGTCAGCAGCGCATTTTCCTGCTCGGCGACGCCGCCCACTTAACCCCTCCATTCGCTGGTCAGGGCATGAACAGCGGCCTGCGCGACTCGGTGAACCTAGCCTGGAAGCTGGCTTGGGTGCTCAAGCGCAAGTTGCCTGAAACGCTGCTAGACAGCTACGAAGAAGAGCGCAAACCGCATGCCTGGCAACTGATTGAAATGGCCGCCATGCTCGGCAAGTTCATGATGCCAAAGAGCCGTATACACGCAACATTGTTGCAGACAGGCCTGCGCTGGTTGAGCGTCTACCGCCCGGCTCGTGACTACGTTACCCAGATGCGTTACAAGCCGACGCCGCGTTTCGTCACTGGTTTCTTTATCAGCGACGCTGTCTCTGCCCGCAAGACACGCACTGGACGAATGATTGCCCAGCCGATGCTTGAGAATCCAAACCGCGAGATGGCGCTGTTGGATCGCTACATCGACGGCCACTTCGCACTTATCACTTACCACCCTGATGCGAAGATGGCGTTCGACGCTATCCAGCCCTGGCTCAAGTATCTACCGGATGACCTAAAGAAAGTGTGTGTTACCCCGCGGAACTACAACCCTGTTCCCGTCGAGGGTATCGAGGTATTGCGAGATGCCCACAGCCAAGCCAACGACTGGATATTCAGGGCGCATGCTGGCGAGCACGTCTTTTATCTAGTGAGACCGGACCGCTACACCATGGCGGTTCTTAACAAGGACAATTTGCCCACGGATGCCATTCAACTTGGTGAGATGCTGCGCCCTCCCGAGTTCAGTGCTTTAGGTCATTCTCATCAGCCTTTGAGTACCACCGCTACCCTGTAAAACCCAAATCTTCCCGTCGATAGCAGGGTGTATCCCCATGGTTAAGGGGGATCGGCTGGAAGGTGGATTCTTGAAGATAACTACTACAACAATACGGAGTACGACATGAAATTATCGAGCTTCAATCCCCTGTTAGTTGGCCTTGCCTGTGCTGCAGGCAGCCTTATGGTCTCCGCCACTGCGCAGGCCGAGACGCTTCGGCTCAGCACTCCAGTGCCGCCCAGCCACATCTTTAGCAAGGTTTCCGGACGTCTCGCGGAAAATCTCGGCGAACGCTCCGACGGGCGTTACGCTATCGAGGTATCCCCCTATGGCAGGCTGGGTAACGATAACGAACTGATCCAGCTCCTTCAGCATGGCGCGGTGCAGCTCGGCGTGGTTCCCGCCGCATCGCTCTCCAGCCGCGAGCCCTCCTTTAATGGCTGGTTTCTACCTGGCGAATTCGAGAACTACGACGAGGCCGGAGCAGCAACACAGTTGCCAGCTGCCCGCAGTATGCTCGAAAAGCTGGAGCCCCAGGGCATGATCGGTCTTGGTTACATCATCGCCGGCATGCGGCACGTGCTGTCGACCGATTCGGTCGAGTCCATAGATGACTTCACCAACCAGAAGATTCGTGTCTTCCCCAACCCTGTCTTCAATGATTGGTGGCTGGCCAACGGAGCGGCGCCCACTGCGCTACCGACCTCCGAAGTCGCACCAGCACTGACCACCAATCTGCTGAATGCTGTGGACGTTGACCTTGACTTCGTCACTGCGCTGAAACTCTACCAGCAGGCTCCACATCTGGCGCTCACCAATCATATGGCCTTCCCTGGCGTAGTGCTGGTCTCCAAAGCTTGGTGGGATAGGCAGAGCGAAGCCGATCAGAAGATGATCCGCGAGGTCTTCCAAGAAGCCGAGCAGTGGGGCATCGAGGAGCAAGCACGTGTCGAGAAGGAGAATCTCGCCACGCTCAAGGACGCTGGCGTAGAAGTGGTCGAGATCAATACCGCTGGCTACGCAGAAACGGCTGCTGCAGTGCGCCAGACCTATATCGATAGCGACCCGTTAATCGCCGAGTTCTATCACCAGGTCGTGGCCAATCAATGAAATGTGGCAATGGCGTGGCTCAGGTCACGCCCATGCCGCATAGGGGGCATTATGCTTAACATATTGAAGTGGTGCGATAGCGCGCTGGCTCGACTGGAAACATGGGTGCTTATTATCCTGACGGGACTGCTGGCCGGGCTGCTGATCACCCAAGTGGTGTTGCGTTATATCTTCGGCACCCCACTTTTTTGGGCCGAGGAGGTGGCGTTGCAGATACTGGTGGCCATCAGCTTCATTGGTGTCAGCCATCTACTTTATACCCGCTCCCTGGTGCGGATCGACATCCTTCCCAGCCTACTGCCTCAACGAGCGGCCCAGTGCCTTGAGGCCTTTTTTTGCCTGCTCGGCCTATGTGTCTTGGCGATTTTCACCGCACTGACGTGGCAATGGATTGCCTCACCGCATACGCAAATCGAGTTGTCGCCAACGACGCAACTACCGCGTTGGTACTACTTCAGCGTGATGCTCGTGGCGCTGATGGTCATGAGTTACCACCAGTTCGTCAGCCTTCTACTCTCCATCCAGCGACTGGTTAGCCACCAAGCCTCCGAGAGGGTGTGCACATGATCACCTTATCCGTCTTCTTTATTACGCTGTTTCTCGGTTTGCCTATTCTGCTGACGTTGATGCTGGGCACCCTGGTGTTCCTGCATCAAAGCGACCTGCTGTTGCTCTCTAGCAGCTTGCCCCTGCAGTTTTACGGTGCCCTAGAGAAGAATGGCCTGCTCGCCATCCCACTGTTTATGCTGGTGGGCGAGTTGATGAACCGAGGCGGGCTGACCGATCGCCTTGTCGAACTAGCCAACCTGCTGCTTGGGCGCATGCGAGGCGGCCTGGCTTACGTCAACTTGCTGACTAACGCCGTGGCGGCCTCTATTCTGGGCTCTGCCATTGCCCAAATCGCGGTGATGAGCAAGGTCATGATCCCCGCCATGGAGAAGCAAGGTTATAAACGCGACTTCGCAGCGGCGGTGACCGTGTCCGGTGGTTTGTTGGGGCCGATCATTCCTCCCTCAATGATCATGATTATCTACGGCGTCATCGCGCTGCAGCCGATTTCCGCGCTGTTTTTGGCGGGGGTGCTACCCGGACTGCTGATCTTTCTCGGTTTTGTCGTCGTGGTGATGATGCTCGGCTTTATCCATGACTTCCCCAAGCTGGAGCGGACTGCACGGCGCAAGGTGAGCCTGATAGGGCTGCTTAAGCAACTTTCTCCGCTAATGATTCCGGTGTTTATCATTTTCGGCATCTCGGCAGGGGTGATGACACCCACTGAGGCGGGTGCCGTGGGCGCTCTGCTGGCACTAATCATCGGTAAGTGGATTTATCGCTCCATCCTTTGGAGCGACCTACCGGAAATATTCAAACAGGTCGCCCTTAACACCGCGTTAATCACAGGCCTTATTGCGGCGGCGACTATGTTCGGCTGGGCGCTCTCCTTTGTGGGCGTACCGGACCGCATCGTTGCGATGATTAATGCATGGACCCAATCGCCCTGGGTGTTCCTGCTGCTTATCAACCTGCTGGTCGTGGTGCTAGGGATGTTCCTGGAGAGCATGAGCATTCTGATTGTGTTAGTGCCCATCGTCCTGCCAACCGTGCTGGCATTGGGCATTGATCCAATCCATTTCGGCGTGGTGATAAGTTTGGCGACTCTTATTGGCCTCGTGACACCACCGGTGGGGCCGGGCCTGTTTGTCGTTACCTCGACCACTCAAGTATCCATGTTCGGGCTGTTCAGAGCCATGATCCCATTTTTGATTGCCATGTTCGTGTGCATGGCAATCATCAACCTGGTGCCCGCCTTGTCGCTGTGGCTTCCGCAGCAATTAGGGCTTAGCTAATTAGCATAATGCACCAGACATGTCAGAGACGGCTTAACAATCAGCCATCTTGGTTAAACCAGAGCACCCTTGAATTAACAAGGCTACATTTCGGCAACTCACTAATTCTGGAGTAAATAATGAATAACAACCGACTGCTCATTGATACGAACCCTTCACAGCAAAAGCTGAGTGGGACGCGCGTCTCTCATATCGGTTTCCGTGTACCTGATATTGAGGCAACCACAGTTTTCTACCAGCGAGTATTAGGTATGGCAGTGCATGAAAATTCCTTGGAGGGCGTGGTACGTCTAGGCTGGGGAAGTGGGCACCACGTCATCGAACTAATATCGGGAAAGTACGCGCTAACCCACTTCGGATTTGAAACACAGGATAGCGAATCGATCAACGCACTGCAAAGCCGGCTAGAAGATGCCAATGTGGTCGTAAGGGCACTGGATGCTGCCTATATGGATGCAGCTGTTGGCGATCCGCAGGGCATTGAGTTTGAAGATCCCGACGGCAACCGAGTGCACTTTCATACGGCAATGGATCACCTAGGGGAACACCAAGCGGACATAGGGCGTCGGCCGATTCGCTTTCAACATACGACGGTTGGTAGTGACGACGTCAAACGGATGGTGGAGTTCTACGCCAATATTGTTGGTTTTTCTCTTTCCGACCAGCTTAGTAATGGCAATTTTGCGTGGCTGAGAAGTGATCGTGACCACCACACCTTAGCGGTTGTTGACATTGGAATGCGGGGTCAGTTGGACCATTACTCATTCGATCTCAGCGAGTGGGAGGATTTCAAGCAGTGGTGCGACCGACTAACCGATCTTAACGTAGAGGTTACCTGGGGGCCTGGCCGCCACGGTCCTGGCAACAACCTGTTCGTGTTCTTCGATGACCCAGCAGGAACTCATATCGAACTGTCGGCGGAAATGGAGAAATTCCACGACGATTTGGTGACGTATGTTCCTCGTCTTTGGGAGCCGACACCGCGCAGCGTCAACCTGTGGGGAGGCCAACTATCCAAATTCCGCAAAATGGCTAAAGAAGCGTGAAATGACATAAGGCCTTGTTCCATAGACCCTCTTCCATCTGTGGAAACAGATTGTCGGCGACCTCGGCTCCACGGGGTTGTCGACCCTTAGTCTAGATAGGCCAGTTTAGGTTTTTCAGTCATGAAGAAGGAGATCGTTTTACATGATTGTGCTGGAAAATCAAATTTTTCCGTATAGTAGATCGCCATTTAATACATCGTTCAGTGACGGAAAATACATGAAGAATCTCTCCGACCGGGCCGCCCGCTTAGTCACAGGTAACCCTTGGACACAACAGGTACACCTCGGCCCATTGATTGATGAGACACAAGCTAAGCACTTCGAGGAGAGCGTGAACCGCTCAGTAGCAATGGGTGCCAAGGTAGTCGCTGGCGGTAAACGCGATGGCAACTTCTTTGAAGCCACGGTTCTTAGCGGCGTGACGCCAGAAATGCCTGCCTTTGGCGAGGAGATTTTCGGCCCTGTAGCCCCCATTACACTTTTTGATACCGATGAGGATGCTATCGCATTAGTCAATGTTTCCTCCTATGGGCTAGCCGCCGCTATTCACTCCACATCTACAGAGCGAGCCCTGCGCATTGCTGATCGCATCAAAGTAGGCATGGTGCATATTAATGATCAGACGGTAAACAATGAGTTTCAGGTACCCTTCGGTGGCATGGGCCGCTCAGGTACCAGCGGTCGCTTCGGTGGCCCCGCAAACCTAGATGAGTTCACCACCACCCAATGGATCAGTGTGATGGAGCAAGGTATCCAGTATCCCTTCTAGCGCTCAATGAATTAAGCATTTGCGATTGACAAAAAGCCCTGTGCTGCGAAAGCAGGCACGGGGCAAAATAGATGGCGTCTTCATCACTGCTGCAATTGAGCCAAGTGCTGCATTTTACGGGTCATTTCTTGACCTGCTGCTGCTACAACGGGCATCAAAAAAGAGGTTACTTCCTCTGTTGCGACGGTTATCGGTAAGACGAGGCTAACACTTCCAAGAACTCGCTTGTCGTCATAAATAGGGGCTGAAATCCCAGAGGCACTTGTTCCAAGCTCACCTGCCGTGATAATAGCAGGCTGGCTTCTAAGCTCTCGAAGGCTTCGCTTGACCTCTGTCCAATTGGCGCCAAGGCCAAACTGGTTGAATTTATCAGGAGCGTGGTTGAAGTAGGCTCTAGCTTGGCGTAAGGGTAAGTTGGCCAGAATCACTTTTGATGCAGCGCCTTGATATAAAGGTCGCGGCTGGCCACGCTCATAGCTAATCTCATGGTGCTGATAAGTCTCGAATTCCTCATGCACACACATTACTTGGCCGCGGAAGTAGCGGCAAAGAATGGCGATACTGGCAGAAGGTGCCGTGCTGAGCATTTCTCGCATAATACTTCTCGCCGCATGAATCATTGGATCGCCAATCCTTAGTTTACGGTCCAGCTCAATTATCGCCGGGCCAAGTACATACCTCCCTGTCGTATAGGCTGAAATATAACCGGCCGAGGCAAGCGTTCTAAAGTAACGGTAGGTCTGGCTGGCCGAAATCCCCAAGTGTACAGACGCCTCATCGACCGACCACTCCCCTTTTTCTTCATCAGCGAACAGGGAAAGTAATCGCAGCAGCCGTTCCTGAGAATTCTCTTTCAAAGCCACCTCAACATTTCCAGTCTGTTAATAGCGCCCTTAAACCACTGCGCGCATCTTTTGCAAAGCTCACTAGGGGCTTACAGCAATAACTGACTGTCACACATGACCATCAGTTGCCTCAATACGCTGTGATTGCTTAAAAAAATTTTTGAGCGCCCAGCACCATAGCCTGTATCAAAGCCTCCAGAAGATAATACTTTTGTCGCAAATACATATTTTTGCCTTGACCCCAACCGCATAAAAAGCAAAATTATCACAATACGAAAAAAATTGTTTTATTTACGGCAGAGACAATAATTGCTGATCCTTACAAACACATCAGCTGAATCTTAAGGAGGAGCTATGACCGATACAGCATTTAAAGAATTAATCTCCAAAGACAACATGGCGCCACTATGGGAGGTGCTGCGAGGTTTGACACCACGTGAGCCTAAACAGGTACTGGAGCCCGTTATCTGGCGTGATAAAACGATTCGCAAGAACATGGAGATGGCTTGTGAAGCCATTTCAGCTGAGGATGCCGAGCGTCGCGTCCTGGTGCTGGAAAACCCAAAGCTACGCGGTAAATCCTTGGTAACCACCTCACTATACGCAGGCATTCAGATGATTCTGCCTGGCGAGGTCGCGCCAAGTCATCGGCATACGGCTTCGGCCTTGCGCCTGATTCTCAGCGGCGAAGGTGGCTTCACTAATGTGGACGGTGAAAAAGTAATGATGCGCCCTGGTGATTTCGTGATCACACCATCCGGGGTGTTCCACGACCATGGCGCCGAGGGCAGCGACCCGGTGATGTGGCTGGATGGCCTTGATGTACCTGTCGTACAGATGCTTAACGCGGGCTTCTCTGCTGACGATCCGAACAATCGCCAGGAAGTTCGTCGACCGGCGGGCGACTCTGAAGCGCGTTATGCATCCGGGTTAACCCCAGTTGGGTATCAGGGCAGTGGCACGACGAGCCCCTTGTTCCACTACCCCTATAAGCGCACTCGGGCGGCGTTGACTCAGCTCGCTGAGAGTGGTGATTGTGATCCTGCCATTGGGCTCAAGCTGACCTTTACCAATCCCACCAATGGTGAATCACCGATCCTTACCATGGGCGCTTACATACAGCTTCTGCCACCTGGGTTTCAGGGCGTGGAGCATAGGGAAACAGATGGTGCGGTCTATTGCGTAGTGGAGGGTAGTGTCCGCGTTCACGTCGGAGATCAGGAGTGGACAGCAAATCAGCACGATGTGTTTGTGGTTCCTGGCTGGGCCTGGCGTCGCTTCAAAGCCTCCGATGAATGTGTTTTGTTCAGTTTTTCAGATCGCCCCCTTCAGGAACATTTGGGCTTTTGGAAGGGCGAGAGTAAAAAAGCCTGACAACTCCCTGATACAAAGGATAACCATTGCATGAAAATCTGCTTGTTCAATAACAATCGCCTGGGTGTCGTAGACGGTAACGAGGTATTGGACGTCTCAAGCGTCCTAACTCGTATCGGTGCCTCGGAATATCCCTATCCCCGTGGAGATCAACTGATTGCTTGCTTACCAGAATTAATGCCTGTCATAGCGGATGCCATACAATTCGCTCGGCGTTATCCTCTCAGCAAGGTGACATTGCGCTCCCCGGTTGCCAACCCCGGCAAGGTTGTCGCGGCTCCAGTCAACTACCAAGCCCACTTGGATGAGGCCATTGAGGATACCGCGACTTTCTCCCGAGCACATGTGCGAAAGATACAGGAGACAGGGCTGTTCCTCAAAGCTACAAGTTCACTGGTCGGTCCTGATGATTCTGTGTACGTCGGTCTTCCGGACCGCCGAACCGACCACGAAATCGAATTGGTTGCCATCATTGGCAAACGTGCCAAAAACGTTTTAGCAAAGGATGCGCTGTCCTACGTGGCGGGATACAGCATCGGGCTGGATATCACGATTCGTGGGCCGGAGGAGCGCAGCCTGCGTAAGTCGCTAGATTCCTACACAGTGCTGGGCCCCTGGCTGGTTACCGCCGATGAGATAGAAAACCCTCATGCATTAGCGATGACCCTAGATGTGAATGGAAAAGTGCGACAAAGCGCCAATACCAAAGATCTGATCATGGATGTAGCCGAACTTATAGAGTTTGCCTCCAAATTCTACACCCTCGAGCCCGGCGATCTGCTGTATACCGGGACACCAGAGGGGGTGGGGCCTATCCAGCCTGGTGACACCATCAATTGTGAGATTGAGCGTATTGGTAAGATCAGTGTGAACGTGGAGGCATCATGAGTACTCAGCAGCCTATTCTTATTATCGGCGGCGGGATTGGTGGCCTTGCATCAGCACTGGCCTTGTCTCGTCTCGGCATCCCAACATTGGTTATTGAGCAGGCCGATGAGTTTCGTGAAGTGGGTGCTGGTATCCAAGTAGGACCGAATGGCTTCCGCGCCCTTGATCGCCTAGGGGTATTGGCGCAGGCACGTGAACTGGCGGTGCTGCCAGATGAACTGATCATGATGGACAGCGTCAATGCCACGCCGGTCGTTGAGATCCCGGCGGGTGACTCATTCATCGAACGCTTCCAGTACCCCTATGCACTGATCCATCGTGCCGACTTACACAACGTACTGCTCAACGCGTGTCGTGCATCGAGCCAGATAGAGTTTCGAACCTCTACTAGGGTCGCCTCCTTCTCAGAGGCCAATGGCAAGATGAATGTCACCACAGCTCAGGGGGAAGTAATCTCAGGAAGTGCTTTGATAGGGGCCGATGGCCTATGGTCTAAGGTTCGCGAGAGCATTGTCGGCGATGGAGCTCCGAGGGTTTCCGGTCACATTGCCTATCGTGCGGTAATTCCTATCGAGGAAGTGCCAGAAGCCTATCGCCGGAATGCCATGATTCTGTGGGGCGGCCCCAAAAACCACCTCGTGCAGTATCCGTTACGTGGAGGAAAGCTCTTCAATCTGGTTGCCGTGTTCCATAGCGATCGCTATGTAGAAGGCTGGAATACAGAAGGAGATCCTGAGGAGCTCAAGCAGCGTTTCGCTGGAACCTGCGATACGGTTCAAGAACTGTTAGCCAAAATTGATAGCTGGCGTATGTGGGTGCTATGCGATAGAGAGCCTGTGAAAGAGTGGAGCCGTGGCCTTGCCACCCTGGTCGGAGACGCTGCTCACCCGATGTTGCAATACCTTGCCCAAGGTGCCTGCATGGCTATAGAGGATGCTGTTGTGCTAGCTGATGAGGTTGCCCGCTGCAGTGACGATATCGCCAGTGCCTTTCAGGCGTACCAGCAGCGGCGCTACCTGCGCACCGGACGCTGTCAGATTATGGCCCGTGTTCACGGTGAGTTCTATCACGCGACAGGGGTTACGGCTGAACTGCGCAATGCCATGCTCGCTTCTCGGACGCCAGAGCAGTCTTATGAAGGGCTGGCTTGGCTATATGATAAGGATATTTGACGCGCTTTTAATATAATAATTTCCTAATAAAAAGTAATAACTGTTTACAACTCTTGCAAACTACCATGCTCATAAAATTTTAGAATTCCGTTTTTGACTTATGATTTTATAAGAGCACAACTAATTTTCAGTGAGAAAGAAAAAAAACCTCTAAAAATAAGGTAAATACAATGACAAACATACTAAATACTGCCACTCGCTATCTTTGCGCGATTCCGCTAGGCCTAGCGTTAATTGCCAGCACACAAGTCGAGGCCAAAGAGTTACGCCTGGGATTAATTACTCCGCCTCAGCATATTTTGAATCAAACCGCCCAACGCCTAGCCGACACAGTGGCAGAGCGAAGTAATGGTGATTTAACCATTACCATTTTCCCATCCGGCCAGCTAGGGGATGAATCGGCCATGTTCACCCAAATGGAGACCGGACTGCTAGACATAGGGCTTATGACCGCCGCAGCTACCAGCCAGCGTGAACCAGCTTTCGTCGGCTGGTTCACTCCCTTCCTCTTTTCCAGCGTAGAAGAGGCGGCCAAGGCCACCGAGACAGACGCTGCTCAGCAGATGCTGCAGAACCTGGAGAGCAAAGGTCTGCACGCATTCGGCTATACTTTTGCGGGCATGCGCCATATTCTTATGCGCGAAAGCGCTGTTAACAGCACTGAGGATGTTAGCGGCAAAAACATCCGCATTATTCCGTTCGCAGCGATGAATACCTGGTGGCGAGCCGTTGAGGCTCGGCCCACCCCGACGAGTTTGCCGGATGTTTACCAAGGCCTCCAAAACGGTATGCTGGATGGTGTGGATATTGACCTCGATGCCTTAGTAGGTTCGGGCTTTTATGAAGTAGCGGAGCATCTAACACTGACTAGCCATATGGCGTTTCCTGAGGTAGCCATAATGGGCCAAGCATCCCGCGCTTCACTTAGCGATGCAGAACGCCAGCTAATTGATACCGCCATGGCTGAGGCACTTGCCTGGGGTACTGAGACGGAAATTGCAGCAGAAGCGAGCAACCGCACCTTGCTCGAAGACCGCATTAATGTGTATACGCTAGAAAGCGCTGAAGACGCTTTCAGCACGGCGAACCAAGCGTTCGCTGAGCGCTTTGGTGACCATCCGCTTATCCAAGCATTCCAGCAACAGTCCACCGAACTCCTTAACGCTGAATAAAACGCGTCGGGGCGCTTCTGCGCCCCGAACCAAAGAGGCGTACCCAAGATGCATTTTCCCCAAGACACCTGGCTAACCAAGGCGAGCCGACAGCTAGCCAGGGTTGAACAGCTGCTCTGCAACGTACTGATAATAGCTTTTAGCGCGTTGCTTATTGCTAATGTTTTCGCACGATACGTACTCAACAGCCCACTTTTTTTTGCCAATGAGCTAGCCGTCTATATTCTGATTTGGATGGCGTTTCTCGCCATCTCTATCGCCATACATAACGACCAGCACGTACGTTTGACCATGCTGATTGCGATACTGCCTAAAGCGGCTCAGCGCGTTTGCTATTGGCTTACCGAGCTGATCTGCCTGGCGATAATGGTTACTGTCCTGTGGTACGCCATCGCTTGGCTGCGGTCACCTTCGATCCACTACGATATCGCTATTACGCTCGATTGGCCCAAGTGGCATTTCTATCTCATCGTGCCGCTTTTCTGCCTCACATCGATTTTTCACCTCGTCGCTAGGCTTTTTGATCGCTCGCGAGCGAGTTTCGTCCTAGCCAACGACGAGGAGTAACCCTATGACGCTTGCGGCTTTTATTGTGTTAATGCTACTTGGAATGCCAATTGCCTTTGTCCTCTTGGCTTCAACACTTACCTTCGTGATCACTTCCGGTAACTACCGTCTATTTGAAAACCTACCCCAGGTTATTTTTGGCTCGCTAGAGGTATTTGATCTGCTGGCGATTCCCTTATTTATCCTGTTGGGCGAAATCATGAATGAGGGTGGTATTACACGTCGCATTATCACCGCCACACGTGCCTGGTTTGCGTGGATTCCTCACAGCATTGCCTATGTATCCCTCACCTCGAACTTGATGCTTGCCTCTATTATGGGTTCAGCGACGGCACAGATCGCTATTATGAGCCGAGTAATGACTCCCGAATTGGAGCGTGATGGTTACGACAAGGGGTTCGCCGCGGCGTTGACGGCAGGTGCTGGCCTGCTGGGGCCGATTATTCCGCCGTCAATGGTGTTTATTATCTATGGCGTCATTGCTCAAGTGTCGATTGGTGCCATGTTCATGGGCGGCATTCTTCCTGGGCTACTGCTGTTTATACTGATCAGCGGCTTGATCACAATCATGGCGCGCCGTGCGCGTAAGAAAGGAAGCGTTGATCAGGAACGCACACCGCTATGGCGTGCGACTCGTGGCGCACTGCTCACACTTAGCATTCCCATCGTCATTGTGGGCGGTATCGCATTTGGCATAGTGACGCCGACTGAATCCGCGGCGGCTGCGACGCTAATGGCGGTGGTGATAGGCGCCCTCTTCTTTCAAGAGCTTAAGTGGGGGCAATTACCTGGTGTTTTAAGCCGAACAGCACGCAACACCGCCATTGTGCTATTTCTGATTGTCGCTGCGAAAGCCTTTGGTTGGGTACTGGTGTACAACCAGATACCTCAACAGGTAGCCGGACTAATGCAAGGCACCACCGAAAGCCCGCTGGTATTTATGCTTCTGGTGTTTGTGATGCTGATGGTAGTAGGCATGGTGCTTGATGGGATCGCTGCGCTGATCATCCTAGTGCCTATTTTGCTCCCGGTGGCGCAGCAAAGTTATGGTATTGATCCCATCCATTTTGGCATCGTCACCTGTATGACACTGAGCTTGGGGCTGTTAACCCCCCCGGTGGGTGCAGGGCTCTATGTTGCCTCCGCTATCAGCAACGTTAGCTTGCCCCGCATTACGAAGTGGATCTTGCCTTTCATAATAGCGGCTTGCCTCGTCATTTTGGCGGTCATCTTTAATCCCTGGCTCGTTAACGTTTTCCGTTAACTCTAGCCGCTACCTCCGGCTTACTCTTTATTGATGTGGGGCACTGGCTAGTATCATGCTGGCCAGTGCTCCCATCCAGTGCCTATTACAGAAACTTCTGCTATGGTCACAGCGTATTTTCCCCTTTATAAGACTCCACATGACTCGATCACCGCTATCTGAAGCTTTTGACTTACCTGGCAATCTTTTAAGACGCTGCCACCAAATTAGCGTGGCTATTTTTCTGCGCAAGTGCGAGGCGTTTAACCTTACCCAACTGCAATATATTATCCTTTCTGCGCTTGAAGAGATGGGAGCCAGTGACCAAATCACCTTAGGTGGCTATACGGCATTGGATCGCAATACCATCGCTGTCGTAGTACGAAAATTAGAGGAGCGCGGGCTCATTACCCGGCACCGCAACCCTGAAGATCGTCGTTCGATGGTTGTGAAGCTTACCAAGGAAGGAGAGACGTTACGAGAAGCCGTAGAGCCTGCTGTTGAAGAGGTGCAAAGTGATATCCTGGCGCCGCTTAACGCCGAAGAGCAACAGATATTGCTTTCTCTGCTGCAAAAGATCGCTAACGGTAATAACCATTTAAGCCGTGTGCCAGTGCGCTTAAACGAAAGATAGTACTGTTATCTGTAGCGGAACCTACGCCTCCCATAACTTCCACTTTGGTTATTAAGAAGCTCCCGAGAATGTCTTTATTACCGGACATGAAAGCGTGGAGAACTTTACAACTTTTCATGACATTTAAGCAAAAAAGCCCAAGCAGACGCTTGGGCAATGAGGAAAATGAGAAAGGGCTAAACGCTACTCAAGCGATTCATAGGGCAAGCCAACATAGTTTTCTGCAATGGTGGTTAGCCCCGCTTTAGAGCTAGTCACGTAATCCAACTCGGCCAGCTGCATGCGGCTGTTAAAATCTTCTTCATCTGAGAAGTTATGCAACATGGAGGTCATCCACCAGGAGAAACGCTCGGCTTTCCAGATGCGTTTCAGACACGTTTGCGAGTAGCGCTCGATCAGATCTGTACGGCCTTCTTGGTAGACCTTCATCATTAACCGGTAAAGCGTATTGACATCGCTGGCAGCCAAGTTCAGCCCTTTGGCACCAGTGGGCGGCACGATATGCGCCGCATCGCCGACCAGAAACAGCCGCCCGTACTGCATGGGTTCAACCACATAGCTTCGCAGCGGCGCGATGCTCTTCTCAATCGAAGGCCCAGTCTCCAGCTTTGCGGCAACGTCGTCAGGCAGGCGGTGCTTCAGCTCTTGCCAAAACCGCTCATCTGACCAGTTTTCAACTTTTTCATCTAACGGCACTTGCAGGTAGTAACGGCTGCGGGTGGCGGAGCGCATGCTACACAGACTAAAGCCGCGCTCATGGCGCGCGTAGATCAGCTCATCAGAGACCGGGGGCGTGTCCGAGAGAACCCCCAACCAGCCAAACGGATAGACCTTTTCAAACTCTTTAATACGCTCTTGAGGAATCGATTGGCGGGATACACCATGGTAGCCATCACAACCGGCAATGTAATCGCAATCGAGCCTGACCGTTTCGCCGTTGTGCTCAAAGGTGAGATAGGGGCTGTCACTCTCCAGATCGTGGGGCTGAACGTTTTCTGCTTCATAAAGTGTTGTTGCACCGTTAGCTTCACGAGCCTCCATTAAATCCCGCGTTACCTCGGTTTGACCGTAAATCATGACTTTACTGCCACCGGTCAGCTCATCCAGAGCGACACGCACGCGGCGGTTGTCGAAGGCAAGCTCAAAACCATCATGGGGTAAGCCCTCTTCATCCATCCGCTGGTCAACCCCCGCTTCGCGCAGTAGGTCCACCATGCCCTGCTCAAGCACACCGGCGCGAATACGGCTTAATACATACTCTCCGCTACGCCGCTCAACAATCACGTTATCAATGCCTTGGCGGTGTAGTAGCTGGCCCAGCAATAGGCCAGAGGGGCCTGCGCCAATTATCGCGACCTGGGTTTTCATAGGGGCCTCATCGTTGTCATTATATAAATGCTTGTTACTTGTATTTTTCAATGAAACGATGCGCATAATAAGGCATGAATGGAACAGTTAATTGGACTTTCCAAGCGTTATGGCACGACATTAGTCGCATGAGGAGCAGCGCGTGAAAACAGCAACGACAACCCATGTTCCCGTGTTCAAGCTATACGGTGAAACCCAGCACTGGCCGACGCCGGACTTATTACACTGTGAGTCAATTCCCGAGCGCAGCCGTCTGCATGATTGGCGCATTCGCCCTCACCGGCATGTTGATTTAGTGCATATTCTATTTATCAGCCACGGCAGCCTTGAACTAGAGCTTGAAGGAGCTAAACAACGCCTTGAAGGCGCGGTAACTATTATTGTGCCCGCGATGGCCATCCATGGTTTTCATTTTTCTCCCGATATCGGCGGTCACATTATTACCCTGGCGAAGCCGTTGGCCGATCACCTTAACGAGCTAATGGGTGAAAGCAGTGCGCTACGCAAAGCCGACTTTCTTCGCCTTAATCAGCCCGCTAACACCCAGCGCATTGCAACGTTAATCGACCAAATTGACCAGGAGTACCGCCAGCCCGCTCCTGGACGAAACCGGTTGCTTGAAGCGCTGGTACAGGCGTTAGTTGTAGAGTTATCGCGTCTTACCGATTATCCTGACAGGCCTGCAAAGCGCCATGGCCCCCGCCAGTACGATAAGGGGCGCATGCATCTTGAGAACTTCCAAGCGCTGATCGAAGCTCATTACCGTGAACAGCCAAGCATTGAACAGTTAGCCGAGCAGATAGGTGTGAGCAGCGCACACTTGAACCTGCTATGCCGCCAACTTGCCGGGCGTAGCGCCCTTCAATTACTGCATGAACGCCTACTGCTGGAAGCCAAGCGCCAGCTTACCTACACCAATATGACCATTGGTGAGGTTTCCGACAGCTTAGGCTTCTCAGAACCGGCTTACTTCACGCGCTTTTTTAAGCGCAATACCGCCCTTTCACCAAGGGATTTTCGGCTACGGCAAATGGCGGCTAACGAATCCACTAAATAGGATAGTGCCGCGGCCCGAGCTGCATGGTCATCCAGCGCAGCTCGGTGAATTCTTCGATGCCTGCTTTACCCCCAAAGCGCCCGTAGCCGCTGGACTTCACACCGCCGAACGGCATTTGCGGTTCATCGTGTACCGTAGGGGCATTGATATGGCAAATACCCGTTTGTAAGCGCCCTGCCACTTTCATTGCGCGTGCGCTATCGCGGCTGAACACCGCTGATGAGAGGCCGTACTCGCTATCGTTAGCGATGCGCACTGCCTCTTCTTCACCATCAACACGGATCACTGCGACGACCGGGCCAAACGACTCTTCGCTATATAGCCGCATAGCACTGGTCACACCATCGATGACCGTGGCCTGCATCACCACGCCCTCGGCTTTACCACCCGCGGCTAAGTGCGCGCCTTGAGTGACTGCGTCATCGATGAGGCTATTTAGTTTTTCACCTGACTGCGCGTTGATTAAAGTGCCCAGGCTGTTGCTTTCATCACGTGGGTCGCCTGCTTTTAGCGCCTGAGCCCGCGCGGCAAACTTCTCCACAAAAGTATCCGCCACTTGGTTATCAACAATAACCCGCTCGGTGGACATGCAGATCTGGCCTTGGTTAAAGAACGCGCCAAAGATTGCCGCGTCCACGGCAGCGTCTATGTCGGCATCATCCAATACCAAAAACGGTGCCTTGCCACCCAGCTCAAGCAGCACGGGCTTTAAATACTTGGCCGCTTGCTCGGCAATGATTTTTCCAACGCCCGTGGAGCCAGTGAAGTTAATCCGCCGCACAGCAGGATGGGCAATTAACGCGCTTACCACGTCAGCGGCATCTTCAGGCGCGTTGGTAATCACGTTGACGATGCCCTCGCCCAACCCCGCTGCTTGCAGCACTTCACCAATTAAATGGTGTGTCGCTGGGCACTGCTCAGAAGCCTTCAAGATCACGCTATTACCACACGCTAAGGGCGTAGCAATGGCTCGCGTACCCAGAATAATCGGCGCATTCCAGGGCGCAACACCCACGACGACGCCACACGGGATGCGCACGCCCATGGCTATGCTGTCAGGCACGTTAGAGGGGATGATATCGCCCTGGATCTGGGTGGTTAACGCCGCCGCCTCACGCAGCACATCAGCCGCCACTTTAACGTTAAAACCTGCCCAGCCAAGGGTAGCGCCAGTCTCTTCTACCATCCGATCAATGAAATCCGCTTGGCGCTGCTCCATTAGTTCGGCGGCTTTCAGCAGCTTGGCGCGCCGCTCCCCAGGGCCCGTTTGTGACCATGCCTCAAACGCCTGGCCTGCGGCGTCGGCGGCCGCGTTAGCGTCACCGACACTTGCCGCCGCAGCAGTGGTCACCACTTCACCGCTTAACGGATTCGCACGGGTAAAGGTGGCTGTATGCTCGGCAGGGGTAGATTGGCCCGCTAACATTAGCTGAGTGGTGAACATGGCATAAGCTCCTGTAGTTGTGGTTGTGATCGCGCTGGCTTGAATAGAGGCAAGCGTACTTGCCGCTAGAGTAGAAACAGCGTGCTTAAAATGGGGAAAGCAATTAATAACGCCAGCCGTATCAGGTCGGAGACGACAAAAGGCGCCACCCCTTTAAATATCTCCCCCAGCCCCACGTGCGGCGCCATCGCTTTAATCACGAACACGTTCATCCCCACCGGCGGGGTCATCAGTCCCAGCTCAACGGTCAGTACGGTCAAAATACCGAACCATACCGGGTCGATACCCATTGCCTGAATAATCGGATAAACCACCGGTACGGTGATTACCAGCATGGCGATGGAGTCCATAAACATACCCAGCACAAAGTAGAGCGCCAGAATGCACAGCACCACGACGATAGGGGTTAGATCCATGCCGTAGAGCAGGTCAGTGATAGAGAACGAAATGCGCGACACCGAGATGAAGTAACCCAGCGTCTCAGCCCCCACCAGCATAAAGAACACCACCGCAGACAGCGCCAACGTCTCTTGTACGCTGTGCCATAGCTGTGCACCGCGCATGCCTTTCACTAGGGCGTAAAGCAGCGTGGCGAACGCCCCGACGCTAGCGCCCTCCGTCGGTGTAAAGGCACCAAAATAGATACCTAAAATCATCACCAGAAAAACGCCAAAGAAGGGCACTAAGCCGGTTAGCGAGAGCAGTTTCTCTTTCCAAGCAGTGGGTTCACCCGCCACGGCAAGGGAAGGGCGCAGATACATGACTACCGTAATGGTCAGTGAATACATCACCAGCCCCAGCAGACCGGGAATCAGCCCCGCCATGAACATATCGCCAACGGACTGTTCGGTAAGAATGGCATAGATAAGCAGCGCGATACTGGGCGGTATCATAATACCCAGCGTGCCGCCTGCAGCCAGCGCGCCGGTCGCTAAGCCACGGTTATAGCCATAGCGCTCCATCTCCGGCAGCGCCACCCGGGTCATAGTGCTCGCCGTGGCTAACGAAGAGCCGGAGATAGCGGAGAAGATACCGCAAGAGCCCACGGCCGCAATCGCCAGGCCGCCCTTCCAGCCACCGCAAATAATCCGGGTTGAATCAAACAGCTTCCCGGCCATCCCCGAATGAGCAGCCAGCACACCCATTAAGATAAACATGGGCACGGCGCTGAAACTGTAGTTAGAGAGTACTTCCACCGGTACGGTTTTTAACTGAGCGACAGCTGCGTCCCAGCTAATGATCTGGGCAAAGCCCACCACCCCCACGATCAGCATCGTGAGGGCAACCGGCACGCGCAGAATCATCAATACCAATAAAAGCCCTAGCCCGATGGCGCCAATCGCTTCACTCCCCATGAGCGGCCTCCTCACCTGCGGCATAAATCATGCCCAGCAACGCATGAATAAAACTACGCAACCCCAGCATTAAGCTAAGCACCGCTGCCAATTGGAAAATGGGACCCATGGGCAATCGCAGGTCTTGGGTTATTTCGCCGTGCCGACTGGCCGCTGCGGCCGAATCCAGCAAGCCCACAAATAGAATCAGCCCCAGCGCCGTAAAACCGAGGAAAAAGAGACCCTGTAAACGGTTCTTAATCGATTGCGGCAAGCCGTGAGAGAACGCCTCTACCACCACTTGGCTTTTTTCGACATTCGCCGCCATCGCCGCCAGTAGCGCGAACAGCATCAAATAGCTAACCAACTCCACGCTTCCTGACACGCGCAGAGCAATTGCGCCCTCCGTTACCCGGGAAAGATAGCGTGTGCTGACATCAGCAATGGTAACCGCCAGCAGCCCAATCAAAGCGACCCCGGCCACCAAGCGACAAATGAGGGCCAGCCAGTGGCTGGCCCTGTAGAGAGTAGACTTCATAAAACCTTACCCCTATTGGGTACCACAAGACTCACTGGCTGCCAGAGCTGCTTGATATACATCTCGAGCCTGATCCAGACCGCGCTCTTCCAACTGCGTTAGGTAGTTCTCAATGCCCGTTTCTAGCGGTTCCTGCCAGTCAGGATGCTCTAGCGGATTGGCGATTTCACGAATGGTATGGCCAGCGTCGGCCGCCTCTTGTTTACCTTCCACATCTAGGCGATCAAACACCGCACCGGCGTTTTCAGCCCATTTCATGCCTGAGTTATTATCGATCACCGCCTGCTGTTCGGGCGTCAAATTATCGTACGAACGCTGATTCATGGTGGCGACAAAGATCAAAGTGTAAAACGGTACTTCGGTGTGGTAGCTCACCAACTCGTTAATGCGGAAGCCTTTTAAACCTTCCCAAGGAAAGCTCAAGCCATCAATCACGCCGCGCTGCATGGAGGTATAGATGTCTGGCGCTGGCATACCCACCGGGCTTGCACCCATATTTTCCAGCATCTCACCCGCTACGGCAGTGGGGCGGCGAATGCGCAGCCCTTCCAGATCGGCAGGGGTTTGCACATCGGTGTCGATGGTGTGGATGCCACCGGGGCCCGTGGTAAACATAAACAGCGGGCGGGTGTCTGCGTATTCGCTGTCCAAATGGCCGTCATCATAGAGTGTTTGCAGTACGCAAGCACCTTGCGTTGCCGTACTCGCTACCCCAGGTAGTTCAACGATCTGTGAGAGGGGGAAGCGACCGGCAGTATAGCCCTGGGCGGTGGCGCCAATATCGGCTATACCGTTGGCAGCGGCTTCATAAATGGAATCCGGTTTGGCTAAAGTACCGGCGGGGAACATTTGAATGGTTAGATCACCATTGGATTCTTCTTCAATGGTATCAGCCCACGCCTGCAACACATCTTGGTTAACGCCTGAAGGGCCAGGCCAAAAGTGCGCCATACGCAGCGTAGTTTCTGCCTGGGCAGAGCTAACAGCAAGGCCAGCAATCGCTGCCGCCAACACACAACGGGATAGGGACATTTTCATAGGAACCTCCAGGACTTTCTTGGATTATTGTAAGTTCGCATAGCGAATACTAGTTCGCTTTAAGCATTCACATTAATTCACTATGAGGCGTAGGGCTAATCGACATTCGTCTATGTTCAGACTATGTCGCCCGGTCTTTTCAGCTTCCTGCCTCGCATCACCAGTGTTGCTGCTTTCACGCCGTCTCCAAAAGGTACAATGACAGGTAAAAGTTGGATTTTTACAAGATCAATGCACGACCAAGGTCGAACCCAAACAAAAAAAGCGCTGCTTACGGATAAGCAACGCTTTTCAGTTTTATTTACAAACTTTGCAGACGAGGGGCTAGAAATCAAAAAACACCGTCTCTCCTTCGCCCTGCAGGCGGATATCCAAGCGATAACGCACCTTACCATCCACCTCTTCCCGCTTGGCAATCAGGGTTTGCCGACGCGCCGGAGACTCGATACGTGATAGCACCGGGCACTGCGCATTCACTTCAGCCTCATCATCAAAATAGAGCCGCGTTTGCAGGTGGATGTTCACTCCACGGGCAAACAGCGTCAGGTTAATATGCGGTGCCATTAACTGCCCGCTAGGGTGCTCCACCGCGCCGGGCTTGATGGTAGTTAACGACCACTCGCTACCATGATCAAAGGTGGTGGCGGTACGCCCAAAGCTGTTGAACGGCTTGCTGAGGTCGTAATCGGCTTGATAGTGGCCGTTGGCATCAGCTTGCCACGCCTCGACAAACGTATCGCGCACCAGATCACCGTTGCCGTCGATGACGGTACCGACCACTTCGATATGCTCACCCTCAGCATTGGGTTTGGCCATCTCGTTCCAGATCTCTTCCTCACGGACGGGGTTGCCTGCCGCTGCGAGTGCAAGACCAATATGCACGTAGGGGCCAGCGGTTTGCGAGGCAGTTTCACGCAGCATCAGCGCGCTGGTCGGCTGGCTGTTGGGCTGAATAGAAGGCTGTTTCATGATGTATCCTCGCCCTTATTGGTTTTCAAAGTAGGTTTGCAGCTCTCCGCGCACCACAATGTCAAAGCGATAGGCTAGGCAATCCATTGGCTTGCTGTGGGCCATATCCAACCGTCCGATCATAGTTTCAACGGCGTCAGGGTCCTTCAGCGTATGCACAATCGGGCAGAGAGGAATCAGCGGGTCGCCCTCAAAATACATCTGGGTAATCAACCGAGTAGAGATTGAAGGGCCGGTGACTGATACGTGGATATGCGCGGGTCGCCAGCTATTCATGTCGTTGGGCCATGGGTAAGGACCAGGCTTGATGGTACGGAAACGGTAAAAGCCTTGGTCATCGGTCAAACAGCGACCTACACCGCCAAAGTTAGGATCCAGCGGTGCCAGATACTTATCGTTTTTGTGGCGGTAGCGACCACCGGCATTGGCCTGCCACATTTCCACCAGCGTGTGCGGTACTGGCTTACTGAACTGGTCGACAACTCGGCCAAACATGATGATCCGTTCACCTTGCGGCAACCCCTGACCTTGGCTGAAATTCATCAGTAGGTCGTTGTCATGCGGCCCCATGCGCAGATGACTAAAATTGGGACCAGTCAACTCAGATACGGTCGGCTGCTGCATGCTCACTAGCGCTTGCTGCGGCGAGCGTGCCACCGAAGTTTTGTAGCCCGGCGCGTAGGCAGGCGGGTGCCAGTTGCGGTCACGGGTCACAAAGCGGTTATGATTATTTTGCATGGCAAAATGCTCTTTATGGCTACAGGGGCAGAGGGGCATTGCCCCTTTACACTTTTACTCGCAAAGTGTGACCTGCGGCTCAGCCCTTGCCAATTGAAGAGTCATCTTCGCCCATAACTCATAGGTTATGGCTTTTACGACCTTAGTTGAATGCGCTCAGCTGCCACCTGGCGTAGGGTTTCGCAAAACGCTTCACGGGGCAGCGACGTTTCCATGCTCGCATTCGTACAAATGCCCACCGAGCCACCATGGGCTTCAAAAGGCAGCGCGACCTTCACCAGCTGACCTTTTTCCAATTCTTCGGCCACCGCTTCCCGGGGGGCTATCCAGAGCGCATCACTCTCCAGAGTGTAGCGATAGCTAACGGGCAGCGAGAGAGTTTCCAGCAGCCGCGGCGGCAGCTTAATGGCATGGCGCACGCAGAAACTGTCCACCTGCTGTCGCAGCGTGGTCTGCGGCGGCGGTAGCGCCCAGGGATAGGCAACCAGTTGATCCGCCGTGACCGGCGTGACGTGGGCAAGCGGGTGCTCTTTTCGCGCGACGATAACCAAAGGCTCATAGTAGAGGTGTTCAAAGTAGAGATCGCCAATCTCTCGCGCCTCGGTCATCCGCCCAACCACCATATCCAGCTCGCCCAGGCGCAGGCGCGACAGTAAATAGGCGCTGGCCCCGGTCACCACCGATACACTGGTATCGCCCTGGCCCGGCGGCGCGGCGGTATGCCAGCGCTGTATCGCCACTGGCAACAGGCGGCTCTCAACAGTGGAAAGCGCCCCGACGCGCAGCCAACGTCCGCCCCGGTGGGCATCGCCAATAGCGCTGACGCCTTCATCCAGCGCCCGTATGGCAGGGCCTGCATGTCGGAGCAGCGTCAACCCCGCTTGGGTAAGCGACACGCCTTGCGACGTGCGTTCGAAAAGCGGCGCTTCAAGAATCTCCTCAAGCTCGCGTATTGCCTTGGAAATGCCCGGTTGAGTAATCGCCAGCGCCTCGGCAGCACGCGCAAAGCTACGCCGCTTGGCCACTTCGAGAAACGCCATCAAGTGACGTAGTTTGATTCGAGCGTTCAGCATGGCGTTCTATATCAGCGAAAAAAGATGCCCTACTTTCGCCGATTAGCGCAAACAATGAAAACGCTAAATTGACGCGAGTACGGTAAGCCGTGTGTCAGCCTGCACGCAGCTGGATATAACCAAGCTGCAAGCAAGGAGTAGCTCTTTTGCGATGGGGCGTTTCATCACTTAACCCTCTTGTTGTCTTTGTTGAGGGGTACAGCACAATCACACTGCTTTTGGCTATGCCGGGGTGTTGGCACTTCGATCAGCAATGGCTCACTCACTTTGCAAATGCATTGTTCTTAAAAAAAACAACCGTTCATGGAGCCACTAATCTACTCACCCCAGCCCAACTCCTTAGCGAGGGCAAAGGCGTGATTGGCGGCCGGAACGCCACCGTAAATCGCTACGTGCATCAGTACCTGGCGCAGTTCAGCTTCTGTCAGCCCAATCCGCTTAGCCGTTTTTAGGTGCAGCGTTAACTCTTCACGGCCAAGCGCGGCGAGAATACCGGTGGTAATCATGCTGCGCTCGCGGCGGGTTAGGTCGTCATTGGTCCAAAGCTCGCCCCAGGCCAGGCGGGTAATCATCTGCTGGAAGGGGGCGTCCAGGCTGTTGGCGTTGGCGGTAGAGCGCGCTACATGCTCGTCTCCCAGTACCTGCTTGCGGGTCTCCAGGCCTGTGGCGTAAGCCACGCCGTGGTTCGCCACGTCGCCCAAATCGGCGGCGAGCACCGTGAGTAACTTTTGTGCGAAGTGCGCCGGGGCTTCTACCGAGGGCACGTGGCCCACGCCGTCAAAAATCTCCAGTGGGACGCCGCCGAGTTCCTCAGACAGCGCTTCCAGCGTCGCGGGCGGGGTGGCCATATCTTCGCTGCCGCCAAATAGCTGCACTTCTACGTGCTTCGACGCCAACTTACCGGCAAACGTATCGCGGCCAAGCATTTCGCACAGCTGAGCGTAGGACTCATCGTCGCCACGGCCCATTTGTACGCACCATCCCGCTTGCAGCGCCGGGCTTGCCTCAAAGGCCTTTGGTGCAAACCAGCGCGGCACGATCTCTTCAGACATCGCCGCCAAGCCTTCCTGCCGCACGCGGCCTGCGCGGGTATTCCATAAGTCCGGGTTGCCGATCACTGCGCCGGTGTTGGTCAGCGTCACAGTAAGCAGGCGGTCAGGGTGCGCCGCAATCAACTGCTGGCCGACCACGCCACCAATTGAGGTACCGGCGAAGTGAAAGCGCTCAGCGCCAGCAATATCTGCCAGCGCCAACGCTTCAGTGGCCAGGTCAGCGGGCGTAATCTGCTCACCGCTGACCGCTTGGCTTGCGCCGTGGCCGGGTAGATCCCAGGTCAGCACTCGGTAGCGGGGCAGCAGCGCGGGGATCACGTCGTCCCATACCGCTTGGCTCATGCCCAGCGGATGCGCCAGCACGATAAGTGGATTCACTTCCAAGCCGAGCAATCGGTAAGCGACGCTGCGGCCATTGATGCTATGAAATGCCATGATGGTCTCCGTTAAACGCGTTCAATCAGCGTGGCGATACCCTGCCCCACACCTACACACATGGTACACAGTGCGTAGCGCTTGCCGCTGTTTTGCAACTCATGGGCGGCGGTCAGCAACAGGCGGGCACCGGACATACCCAGCGGGTGCCCCAGCGCAATCGCGCCGCCGTTCGGGTTGACGCGTGGGTCGTCGTCGGCCAGGCCGAGGTCGCGCATACAGGCTAACGCCTGGGCGGCAAATGCCTCGTTGAACTCAAACACATCGATATCGTCCATGGCGATACCGGTGCGCTTCAGCAGTTTCTGCACTGCCGGAACCGGCCCGTAGCCCATGATGCGCGGCTCGACGCCTGCCGTGGCCATACCAATAATTTTCGCCATCGGTTTAAGACCGTGCTGTTTAACCGCTGCTTCACTGGCCACCAGCATCGCCGCCGCGCCGTCGTTAACGCCCGACGCATTGCCTGCGGTCACGCTGCCGCCGTCACGGAAAGGAGTAGGTAGGCCCGCCAGTTTTTCCAGCGTGGTTTCCCGCAGATGCTCATCCTGATCAAAGATCAGCGGCTCCTGCTTGCGGCGCGGGATCTCAATGGCGGTGATTTCTTGAGCAAAACGCCCCGCTTTTTGAGCGGCAGCAGCTTTCTGCTGGGAGCGCAGGGCAAAGGCGTCCTGGTCTTCCCGGGAGATAGTGAACTGCTCGGCGACGTTCTCTGCGGTCTCCGGCATGGAATCAATGCCGTAGGTTTTCTTCATCAGCGGATTGACCAAGCGCCAGCCAATGGTGGTGTCTTCGAGTTTTTGACTACGGGCGAAAGCGCTATCGGCCTTGCCCATCACGTAGGGCGCGCGAGACATGGACTCCACGCCGCCTGCCAGCGCCAACTCCATTTCACCGGCTTTAATGGCACGAAACGCGGTACCCACCGCATCCATACCCGAGCCGCACAGGCGGTTCATGGTCGTGCCGGGCACCGAGGTAGGAATGCCCGCCAGCAGTGACGACATACGCGCTACGTTGCGGTTATCTTCACCGGCTTGGTTGGCGCAGCCCATAAAGACTTCTTCAATGGCAGCAGGGTCGAGATCCGGCGCTTCTGTCAGTACGGCTTTAAAAATCGTCGCGGCGAAATCATCCGGGCGCACGCTGGCCAGGGTGCCACCAAAGCGTCCAACAGCGGTGCGGCGGGGATGACATAGAAAGACGTCTTGCATCACAACATCGCTCATAAATAGCTCCTTTATGCGTCCGCGTGGGCCCGCTCAGTGCGTGCTTTCAGCTCACGCAAAATCGTCAGCTCATTTTCGCTGGGCTCTGGGGTGCTCTCAAGCTGCTCGGCAAAGCGGACTTCCCAGCCGGTGGCATCAACGACATCTTCACAGCTAACGCCAGGGTGCAGAGAGACGACTACCAGCTCTTTGGTCTCAGGGTCGGGCTTCATCACGCACAGGTCGGTGATTACCCGGGTGGGCCCCTTGCCGATATTGGGTACGTTGTCGCGGCCTTTGCCGTCGCGGCCAAAGCCAAGGGTGGTGACGAAGTCGACATCTTTCACAAAGGCGCGCTTGGAGTGTTTCAGGGTGATAAACACTTCACCGGCGTTGGTGGCAATTTCCGGCGCACCGCCGCCGCCCGGCAGGCGAACCTTGGGCGCCTTGTAATCGCCGATCAGCGTGGTATTCAGGTTAGCAAAGCGGTCGATTTGCGCGGTACCTAAAAAGCCCACGTCGACCTTGCCGCCCTGCAGCCAGTAGCGGAACATCTCTGGCACCGCCACGGTGGTGAGCGCCGATTCGCACAGCTCACCATCGCCAATAGATAACGGCAGAATATCGGGCTTGGTCTGCAGTGTGCCAGACTCATAAATCAGCACTACATCGGGGGCATGCGTCAGCCGTGCCAGGTTGGCGGCTTCCGAGGGCAGCCCGATACCCACAAAGCAGGTCATACCATTTTCCAGCGCCCGCGCGGCGGTCACCGACATCATTTCAGAAGAGGTATATTCGAGACTCATTAGCTGTTCTCCCCGGCATGATTTTGGGCAGCATTAAAAACGTTGTCGTCGAGCCACTGGGTAAAGGTGTCGCGATCGCGGGCGATGGCATCCCACTCTTTATAGAAGCGGTTGCTACGGCCGTAATAGCCGTGGGTGTACGAGGGCAGCGCGCCTTTCTCGGCTACCGCAATGGCGCTGATAGCCCAGCTAGGAATCACACAGGCGTTGGGGTGGGCGTTGAGGTCATCGACGATCTCCTCCACCGTGACGATACTGTGTTTGGCCGCCAGTACCGCCTCTTTCTGCACACCAACGATCCCTTCCACCAGCACATTGCCCTGACGATCCGCACGCTGAGCGTGAATGATCGAGACATCCGGGCGCACCGACGGCACGGCCGCTAGGCGCTCCCCGGTAAACGGGCACTCGATGAATTTGATTTGATCGTTGACGCTGGGCAGCTCGCTGCCGATGTAGCCGCGAAAAACTGCCAACGGTAAACCTGCCGCACCGGCTTCAAATGCACAGGCCATGGCCGCATGACTATGCTCCAGAATCTCGATCTTGCGCGGCCAGCCTTTCTCGACCGCATCGCGCAAGCGGTGAAGCGATCCCACACCGGGGTTGCCACCCCAGGAGAAGATCACCTTTTTAGCGCAGCCCGCGCCAATCATCTGATCGTAGATGATATCGGGGGTCATGCGGATCAGCGTCAGGTCGCGCTTTTTCTGACGGATCACTTCGTGACCGGCGGCAAACGGAATCAGGTGGGTAAAACCTTCCATGGCCACGGTGGCGCCGTCTTGGACGTAGCGCGCTACCGCGTCATGCAAGCTGAGAAACTCGGCCATGATGGGTGCCTCTTAGCGATTAGCAGAAATGTTCGTTAAGCGAACATAGATCCTCCATACGAACAATCTACTGCTGAACGCTAATAGGGTCAAACCCATTGGTGCTTACCTAATTACCCTGCTGAATCCACCCACCACGCCAAACCTAAACGTAACACTTTGTTTTTAAATACGCTTATTGCGCTGCTAACCATTTTTTGGCACGAGTGACCTGGGCGGCGCTGCTACCAAGGTATAAAGCGGGGTCGCAGGCGTTACTCAGCGCATCGGGGTCTACGGTCCCTTTTACATCAGAATGTTCGGCAAGCACCTCTGAATAGGGGCGTGCTTCCCGGCGTGAGGTTTCTGCCGCTTCAGCGCTAACCGCTTTAGCTTTCTCCACGCCTAGCGTAGGCGCCAGCAAACGTGCGACTGGCTCAGCCATGATGCCGCCGCCGGTGGCTGCCAGGTTGCGCCACATGTTGTCGGGGTAGACTTCGAGTCCTTCCAGCAACACGGCCACTTGCTCTAATGCACCCTCTACAAGCAGAGCGCTCTCCATCAGCGGCGCCCACTCCGCATGCCACTCGCCTAGCCCGCGCTCCAGCGGCTGGGCGGCGGCGTTGATCAATACGCTGGTGTGACCATGCACTTGCCGCGCCGCGCCGCGAATCAGCGCACTGCGTACCGGGTTACGCTTATGGGGCATGGATGACGACTCCCCCATTCCCGGCGCAGAGGGCTCTGCCACTTCACCGACTTCGGTTTGGGTGAGCAGAGATACATCCAGGGCGATTTTTTCAGCGGCGCCGGCGACAGCGTCTAATGCCGTGCCAAGGGCATGAATCGGGTAGCGGTCGGTATGCCAGGGCAGCACCGGCACCGCCAAGCCTAAACGCTCGGCTAGCGCGTCCATCCACTCAAGCCCGAGATTATCCCAACCCGAGTGCACCCCCACCGCGCCACCAAACTGCACGGGAAGCTCAACAGCGCTTAAACGGCGGCGCGCTTGCTCCAGGCCGATTGCCCAGTGAGCCACCTTCACCCCAAAGGTGATCGGCAGCGCCTGCTGCATTAGGGTGCGCCCCACCATAGGCGTGTCGATGTGAGTGTCCATTAGTTTTAACGCCGCTGATCGACAGCGCAGCAGTAACTCGTCTAGCGCCGCCAAGCGTGGCTTAAGCAGCAGCATCAGCGCGGAGTCGACTACGTCCTGACTCGTCGCCCCCTGGTGCCAGTAGCGCTTGAGGTCATTGGCAAGGAGCGCACGGCTCTGCTTGACGAAAGGAATCGCAACATTGCCACCGCTGGCGATGCCATCGGCGATCTCAGAAACAGACAAGTGGGCGTGCTCAAGCTGCTCACGCATTTGCTGGCTAATCCCGTCAGGCACGGCTCCGCTGGCTTCTTGCACTTCCGCTAAGGCCAACTCAAAGGCCAACATGGCACGCACCATGGCGTCATCGTCGCACTCGGCAACGGCTCGCTGGCTCATGAAAGGGTGTTTTAAAAATGCAGAGGGCATGGCGGTAGGCTTCCTATTAACGCTGTCCTGAGCCTAAAAATAGCTCAAAAAGCATGGCTCAAGACAAAATTGTACATATGTTCGCTATTCGAACTGTACGTTAACTAGGTAGGCGTGAACTCACAAGCGTCGCCCTGCTTCGGAAGGCAAGCTTGCGGATCAACATGTGCTGACTCTTGACTACAATTGAGGCGTTGCTTATTCAGGACGCACGTAACGCAGCACCATCTCGGTAACATGCTCCTCTAATTTTTGCTGGTTCTCAGGCGCGGCTTGGTGCCAATCAAAAATCCGCGAAAAAGTATGCTGGTTTGAGACATTGAAAAAAGACAGCGCGCTAATCAGCCAGTGCAGTTCCCGAGGATCCAAGCCTTCACGAAAACAACCCTCTTCTACACCGCGGATATAAACGTTGGTGAGTACATCAATCACCCCGGCATTGAGTGATTGAATCAACTCTGACTGCGCTAAAAAGCGGCCATGATGAATATTTTCGATCATTACCAGGCGAATAAAGTCAGGGTTTTTGGCGTGGTGGCAGAAGGTAAAACGCACCAGTCGGCTAAGCGCCTCGAACGGGGCCAGGTGGTCAAGATCCAGCTCGGCCTCCTGCAGGCGCACTTTCTGGTAGGCGGCTTCCAAGGTGTGTAGGTAGAGCGTCTCTTTATCATTAAAGTAGTAGTAAATCATGCGCTTAGAGGCGCGTGTTTTCTCGGCAATCTCATCGATCCGGGCCCCAGAGAGGCCTTTTTCTGAGAATTCGCGGGTAGCCACCGCAAGAATATCGGCGCGCACGGATTCGGGATCATTTTTACGCCGTCGCCGCGCGGCAGGGGGGTTGGCCTTGGTCGAAGGGGCTGTCATAGAGCGTGCCTTTTATTGTCGTGGTCGTCTTTTGTCTAGTATGCCATAGCTTGACTGAACGTACCATTTCGTACATTGTTGCTCAGGAAAGGATGGAAGAGCCAAGCACGCCAAGACCGAAGGCTTCTCCAGACCCCATGACAACGGCCCAATAAGAGGACAACAACAATGTCTCTACACCCACTGTTTGCACTAAAACAAACGTCCATGAAGCGCACGCTAGCAGCCGCCATCGCCGCTGCCACGCTAGTGACTGCCGCAAACGCCTCTGCCCAGACGCTACGCTTCGCCCACGTTGACCCAGATGACTGGACTACTTCGAAAAAAGGCGCAGCTGGTCAGGTGTTTAAAAACCTGGTGGAAGCCGAAACTGATCTCACCGTGGAGCTCTACCCCGCTGGCTCACTAGGCGGTGAAACCGAGCTGATTGAAGGCGCCCAGGATGGCACCATCAGCATTGCGATGGTCTCCGGCGCCTACGCTAATTTCTGCCCGGCGGTCGCCGTAACGGATATCCCTTACACCTTCCCGTCAGCGCCAGTGGCGTGGCAAGTAATGGACGGCGAGTTTGGTACAGCACTAGCCGAACACTGCTTGCAACAGACTGGCCTACGCACACTGGCTTACGGCGAAACGGGCTTCCGCCACTTCACCAACTCCGTGCGCCCGATCAACTCGCCTGAGGATATGCAGGGCCTGAAGTTCCGCGTGCAGACTATTCCGCTCTACTTGGAAATGGTCAGTGCTTTAGGTGGAGAGCCTCAGGGCATCGCCTGGGGAGAGGTGCCAACGGCCCTTGCCACCGGCGTAGTCGATGGCCAGGAGAACCCCATCTCAGTGATCTACGGCAATAACTTCTATGAGTTTCAGGATTATTTGACCCTGGATCGTCACGTTTACGGCGTGGATCACCTGCTGATCAACGATGAGATATTTCAGTCGCTTAGCGAAGAGGAGCAAGCCGCGGTGAAGCGCGCCGCTGTGGTCGCCGGCACTACCGGCCGTGCCATTCAGCAGTTCAATTCGGCAGAGGGGATCACCAAACTGGAAGCGGAGGGTATGGAGATCACCCAGCCCACTGCTGAGCAGATGGAGGCCTTCCGCGAAGCCGCCCAGCCACCGGTTCAGGCGTACCTGACAGAAGAACTTGGCGATGACGCAGAGTGGATCGAGCGCCTTTCTTCCGCTGTGGAAGAGGCTTCCGCGCGCTTCTAATCCCCGCCGAACCAAAGCGCTTGCGAGTGGGCCTTCGGAGGTTCACTCGCAACCCTGCGTGCCTGACTATCGATCGAAGGTGCTCTTATGTCTCCTCTTCTCGCCCGGTTACACCGCGGTCTGATCCTGTTCAATGGCAGCTTGGCAGGGCTTGCCATGGTGCTGATTTTTCTGCTGGTCGCAGGCAATGCCTTTGCGCGATACACCTTTGGCGGCTCCATTACCTGGGGAGAAGATACCGCCATCTACCTGATGATTTACGGGCTGATGTTTGGCATGTCCTGGGCGTACCTACAGGACAAGCACATCGGCTTTGACCTTATTCGTCGCTTGCTGCCGCCGCGCTGGGTGCGCTGGCAAGCCGTGGCTGTCGACCTGATAGTGCTAGTAGTGGGCATTGGCTTGATGGTGTCAGCCGTTGAGTTTATCGCCTCCCGCGGAGGCCGCACCTCGTCGAGCACAGGAATGCCAATGTGGCTGTTTCAAGCCTCCATGCTCATCGGTGGCGCGCTGCTCTGTCTCTCTGCACTGGTAATGGGCGCGCTGCGTCTGTGTGATCAGCGTGGAGAGGAGGCTTCATCATGATTTTTATACTACTTTTAGCCCTCGTACTGCTCGGGGTGCCGTTTGCCTTTGCCATCCTCGGCTCATTGACGGTGTTAATGAGTACCGGCGATTTGCCCTACCACATCCGTATCGTCTCGCAGCAGTTTTTCGGCGGTATGGAGTCCTTCCCACTGCTGGCGATCCCGCTGTTTATTCTGGCCGGCGAGCTGATGAACGAAGCGGGTATCACCCATCGAATTATTAACCTGGCCACCGCCATTGTCGGCCGCCTAAAGGCGGGGCTGGCACACGTCAATATCTGGGCCTCGGTGATTTTTGCAGGTCTTTCCGGTTCGGCGATTGCCGACACCTCCGCGTTAGGGCGGGTGTTCATACCGTCAATGGAAAAAGAGGGCTACCCCCGGGATTTTGCCGCTGCGCTCACAGCTGCCTCTTCGGTCATTGGCCCGATTATTCCACCCAGTATTCCGGTGATTATCTATGCACTGACGGTGTCGGGTGTGTCGGTACCGGGACTGTTTTTGGCTGGTATCGTGCCGGGCTTTTTGCTGGCATTGGGGCTCTCCATCTACGTCTACTTTTTTGCTGGTGACCTTGGCGCCACCCAGTCAAAACAGCAGTCGCGCCGCCACGCCCTTCTCCACGGCCTGCTGCCCGCGCTGATGCCGGTGTTTGTGGTCGGTGCCATTCTTGCCGGTATCGTCACGCCCACCGAGGCGGCGGCCTTTGCCGTGGTCTACGCGCTGATTCTGGGCGTGGTGCTCTACCGCAATATCAAACTGGTGAATCTGCCTGGCATCTTCGCCCGGGCGATGCGCGACAGCGCCGTGATCATGGTCATCATGGGGGCCGTTGCCGCAGCCAACTGGGTATTAACCTTCGAGCGCGTGCCCAACATGCTCACCGAGTGGGCGCTGATGAGCATCGACACCCAGTGGACTTTCCTGATTGCCGTCATTCTCCTGCTACTGGTGGTGGGGCTGTTTTTGGAGGGCATCGCGGCCATTTTGGTACTGGTACCCATCCTTCACCCCATCGCCATGGCGCTGGGTATCGACCCGCTGCACTTCGGCATCGTGGTGATCTTCAACCTGATGATGGGGCTGATCACACCGCCCATGGGGCTCTGCCTGTTTGTCGCAGACTCCGTCTCCGGCGTGGGAATGGGGCCAATTATCCGCCGCATTCTGCCGATGCTGGGCGTGCAGTTTTTGATTCTGCTGCTGATTACTTTCGTCCCCGCACTGGTCACCTTCCTGCCGCGACTGGCGGGTTACTGATGCTATTCAATGTAAGGAGCGTGATGCCATGTACTCATCCATTGCCACGGTTTGCTTAAGCGGATCACTGGAAGAGAAGGTAGACGCCATTGCTCAAGCCGGCTTTGAGGGGTTGGAGCTGTTTGAAAATGACCTAACGGCGTTCACCGGTACACCGCGGGAGGCAGGTGAGTTGATACGCTCCCGCGGCCTTAAGCTGGTGACGCTCCAGCCGTTTCGCGATTTTGAGGGTCTCCAGGGCCGCGCACGGGAGCGGGCCTTTGACCGCGCCGAGCACAAGTTTGATCTGATGGAGGAGCTCGGCACGGATCTGCTTATGGCATGCAGCACCGTTCATCCCGACTCACTACCGGGGCTAAGCCGCGCCGCCGATGACTACTATGAGCTCGGCGAGCGTGCCGTGCGGCGTAACCTGCGAGTGGCCTATGAGGCGCTGGCCTGGGGCCGCCATATTCATGACTACCGCGACAGCTGGGAAGTGGTGCGCCGCGCAGCCCACCCCAATGTCGGCCTGGTACTGGATACCTTCCATATTTTCTCCCGCCAGACGGAGCTGGGCACCATCGGTCGCATTCCGGGGGATCGCATCTTTCTGGTTCAGACCGCCGATGCGCCGCGTCTCTCCATGGATCACCTATCGTGGAGCCGCCACTACCGCTGCTTCCCCGGCCAGGGCGAGCTGCAGATGGATAAGTTCATGGCCATGTTGGATGAGACCCGTTACGACGGCCCGCTCTCCCACGAGATCTTTAACGATGTGTTCCGCATGGGACACAGCGACCAGACGGCCCGGGACGGCCTGCGTTCCTATCACTTGCTACGCAGCATGCAGGGCGACAGCGGGATTCCCGCGCCGCAGCCAATCGAGTCGGTCGCCTTTCTGGAGATCGCCGTTGAGCCTGCGGATTTAGCACCGCTGCGCGAGCTGCTCAGTGCGTTGGGTATGGCCTGCGTGGGGCGCCACCATACGCTTAACGCCGAGCGCTGGGCGGCAGGTGACGTCAATCTGGTGCTCAATGCCGAATCGAGCTTTACCGGCCGCACGCCAGGACGTGATGCCACCGCAGTAACGGCAATTGGCCTGCGGGTAGGCAACGCCTATGAGGCGTTTAAGCGGGCGGACAAGCTTGGCTACGATATTGTCGAGCCCGAAGAGGTGGGTGCCAGCCACCGCATGAGTGCACTGCGCAATGTGGATGGCAGCCTTTCCTACATTATTGATGACTCGCAGCTAAGCCGCACCTGGGATCGCGAGTTCCCTGTCGATGTGCAACCGGTTCCCCAGGGCGCACTGGTGGATATCGACCATATCAGCGTGGCGCTCTCCTACCACGACTACCTCTCGCTGATGCTGCAGTACCGCGCTATTTTCCAGCTGGCGCCAACACCCTCCTTCGATGTCACCGATCCCCGCGGGCTGATCCAGAGCCAAGTGCTGCAGAACTACAACGGCCGCTTTCGCCTGGCGCTTAACGCCAGCGCCTCGCCGGATACCGCCAGCAACCGCTTTGTGCGCCAATACGGCGGCTCGGGGATTCATCATGTCGCCCTGCGCACCAACGCCATGCGCGACACCAGCGCTGCGCTGCAGCAGGCGGGCACGCCGGTACTGCCGATTCCCGGGAATTACTACCGCGACCTGGCCGCGCGCTTCGACCTACCGGCGCAAACCCTGCAATGGATGCAAGTGCACCACATCCTCTTTGATCAGGACAGCGACGGTGACTTCCATCAGCTGTATACCCAACCCGGCCGCCAGGCGTTCTTCTTTGAGCTGGTGCAGCGTGAAGGGTACCAAGGGCTGGGTGCGCCGAATGCTTTTGTGCGCGTCACCGCGCAGCAGCGCTTGGAAGCGAAAATTGATGGTATTGCCCAAGAAACGCCAAACCACGACTCGGGAGAGAGCCAAACATGATCAAACTTGGACTGGTAGGCGAAGGCATTGCTAAATCGCAATCTCCCGATTTGCACGAGCGCCTGGGTGCGTCGTTGGGCGAGCCGGTACGTTACGATTTAGTCGATAGCCGGGGAGCGACGGATTTTGATTTTTCCAGCGCGATACGAAGGCTGCGTGACGAGGGGTACCGGGGCACCAATGTTACGTTCCCCTTCAAGGAAAAAGCCGCACAGCTCGCCGATATCCGCGGTGAAGGCGTACGGCGGGTAGGCACCGCCAACACTCTACTGTTTGACGCTGAGGGGCTGCGCGCTGAAAACACCGATTACACCGGTTTTATCAGCGCCTACCGCCACTCATTCGGTAGCCAGCCCGCTGGTGAGGTTCTACTGATCGGCGCCGGTGGCGTGGGCCGTGCGGTGGCGTGTGCGCTGGGGGAGCTTTCTGTTAGTTGCATACACATTCTTGAACATGACAGCACCCGGGCTGAGAACCTCAGTCGTGATCTTAACGCCATGGGGATTAAAGCGGCGTGCATCACGCCAGAGCAGGCGCAGCGAGAACTTCCTCATTGGCAGGGCGTGGTTAACTGCTCACCTATTGGCCATATCAATCACCCCGGCTGCCCCATCGATACCGCCGGGCTGGGTGCCCAGCATTGGGTCTTCGATGCGGTTTACATCCCCGCCCATACCGAGCTGTTAAGCGCCGCCCAGCAGGCGGGCGCCAAAACACTGTCGGGTGTTGACCTGTTTGTGTTCCAGGGCGTGGATGCGTTTCGCTTTTTCACCGCAGACCGTATCGCTCCTGAACAGATCGATCCGCAGGTGATACCGCTACGTACGCACTACATAGAGCAACTTGTTACGCCTTCTACTCACTCCATGCCATGAAGCGCCAGAGAAATAGCGTACAATTATTCGTTATTCGAACTTAAATATTTGCCTTCATGCGCTAAGGGGCCGCTATGCTCGCTATACTTGGGATTACGACGCCCATATTCCTACTCATTGGCTTAGGGTATATAGCGAGATGGAGTGGCATTATCCAGCGCGAACAGATGCAGGGAGTGGGCGTCTTTGTGCTCTACTGCGCGCTGCCCGCGCTGGTGATCCGCGCGCTCACCCAGCAGCCTCTGGAAGAGGTTTTCAAGCTCAACTATCTGGTGGCGTACGGCCTGGGCTCTATCGCCGTTTTCGGTGCGGGGTTACTGCTCTGCTTAAAACTACAGCGCCAACCACTGAACGCCAGCGCCATGCAGGCACTCGGCATGTCGGCCGCCAATAGCGGCTTTGTGGGTTATCCTGTGGCCGCCATGGTCATCGGCTCGCCTGCGGCGGTGCTGTTAGCGCTCAATATGCTCGTTGAAAACCTGCTGGTTCTTCCCGCAGCCCTGATTCTGGCCGAAATGGGTAACCACCAAGGTGCTAGCGTATGGAAAACAGTTAAGCAGACAGCCCTTAGTCTCATCAAAAACCCCGTATTATTAGGCTTACTGATCGGCATTTGCCTGGCCGTTTCCGGCATCAATATTCCCGCGCCGCTGTTTAAAGCCATCGATATGCTGGCCGAAGCGGCAGGCCCTGCGGCGCTGTTTGTGATCGGCGGCGCGCTGTTTGGCTTGCAGGTTAAAGGTATGGCGAGCGACGTAGCTCAAATTGTCATCGGCAAACTGCTTATTCACCCCCTGCTCATCTTCATCGCCTTCTCTTTTGTTCCTGGCATTGATCCGCTTTATATGGCCGGTGCCTTGCTGTTTGCTGCCGCGCCGATGATCAGTATTTACCCCCTGTTTGGCCAGCGCTATGGTTTAGGTGGCGTTAGCGCTGCGGCAATGCTGGTAGCGACGATCGCTTCCTTTTTCACCCTTAGCCTCATCATCGGATTAATGTCACTGTTAGGATTACTAACGTTTTAAATCCTGATACACCAACGGCTTACCTTACATAAGGACAATAAAAATGGGCCAACCCTCTGATCAAAACAACTATTCTCAACCGCTCTACGCCTTGGTTACCGGCGGCGCAAGAAACATCGGCCAAGCCATCTCACTGCGTCTTCAGCAGGACGGCTATCGCGTTATCGTAGTGGATATCGTTGAACCAGAAGCGGCCTCTTTGCAAGCAGACGCCTATCAGGTCGACCTTGCAGACGCCGACGCTACACGCCAGATGATGGTAGACATCGCCAAGCGCTATACGGTGACCCGCCTAATCAACAACGTGGGTATTGTTGCCCCTGCGCTGCTTGAAGAAGCAACGCTTGAAGACTTCGATAAATTAATGCAGCTGAACGTGCGCTCAGCGCTGATCTGCACCCAAGCCATGCTACCTGCCATGAAGGCACAGGGAGCGGGGCGTATCGTCATGAATGCCAGCCGTGTGGTACTCGGCAAGGAAGCACGAACAATCTACAGCGCCACCAAAGGCGCGCTGCAATCCATGGCCCGCACCTGGGCACTGGAACTGGCAGAGCACGGCATTACCGTTAACTGCGTCGCCCCTGGGCCTATCGCCACCAGCGCCTTCTGGCAGAACAACCCGCCCGACTCTGAGCGCGCCCGACGTATCATCGATAACATTCCGCTAGGCCGAATGGGCCAGCCCGAGGATGTCGCCCAGGCGGTAAGTTTCTTCTGCGACGAGCGTAGCAGCTTCATTACCGGCCAGACGCTGTTTGTCTGCGGCGGAGTGACGGTCGGTTAAATCAGTTTTGGCGTGACTCGTCAGTGCTATCCCGCGCGCCACGTCGGGATGCGGCAAAGCGATAAACCGCCAGGCCGATGGATCCCACCGTCAGCGCAATGAAGGCCCAGGTAATCGGTCCACGCACGAAGATCGACAGGTCATTGGAGCCGATAAGCAGAGAACGACGCAGGTTGTCTTCGAACATCGGCCCCAGAATGAAGCCAATCAGAAACGGCGCCGCCGGTATGGCGGCACGATTGAAGATATATCCCAATACCCCAAAAGCCAGCATCAGCCACACGTCAAACGTGGCGTTATTGACCGCATAGGCGCCGTAAACACAGAACATCAAGACGATAGGAAAGAGAATTGATTTGGGGATATCAGCAATTAACGAGAAGTACTTAATGGCAACGTTACCCACCACCAACAGGATGACCGAGCTGCACATAATCCCCAGGAACAGTGCATAGATCAGCGACAGATTTTCCTGGAACATAAGCGGGCCAGGCGTTAACCCATGCACCATAAAAGCCCCCAGGATGATGGCGGTGATGACATCCCCTGGAATACCGAGCGATAACAGCGGAATTAGCGTCGCCCCGGCAACGCCATTGTTACCGGCCTCAGCCGCTGCCACCCCTTCTACCTCGCCCTTGCCGAAATTTGCTCTGTTAGGAGAGCGCCGTCGGGCATCGCTGTAGGAGATGAACGCTGCCGCCGTCGCCCCGGTGCCGGGGATGGCGCCAATAATCACGCCAATTAAGCTGCCGCGCACAATACTTTTCATACAACGCTTGAGCTCAGAGAAGGCCAAACCGGCACCACTTGCCTTCGCTTTAATATGCGGGATCGCTTTCTTACGATAAAACTCGATAATCTCTGGAATAGCAAAGAGGCCAATCAATAGAGGGATAAAAGAGATGCTGTCCATCAAGTTGTAGTTATCGAAGGTAAGCCGCTGTGAACCGAAGACCTCATCCAGCCCTACCATGGATAACAAAATACCTAGCAGCGCTGCCATCAAACCCTTGATCATAGAGCCGCTGGCTAGCGAGATGATAATGGTAAGAGAAAAACAGATCAGCCAGAAAAATTCGGGAGCCCCGAAGTTCAGTGCAATTTTGGCCAAGTAGGCGGCAAAAAAGATCAACGCTATGTTGGAGATAAAATCGGCAATGACCGATGAGTAAAGCGCAGCCTTTAGCGCTTTTTTTGCATGCCCCTGCTGAGCCATCGGATAGCCGTCTAGCAAGGTACAGGCCGAAGCGGGCGAACCCGGCGTTCTGATTAGAATGGCAGTAATCGAGCCACCGTACATCCCACCCTTATAGATGCCTACCAACAGCAGGATAGCGGCAACTGGCTGCATGGAGAAGGTAAAAGGGAGTGCCAAGGCCACCGCCATGGTGGCGGTTAAACCAGGGATGGATCCCACCACCACGCCGATCACCACACCTACGGCGATGGCCAGAAAGTTATCCAGGCTAAAGAATATGCCAACCACTTCCGAAAAGTTTTCCATAGGACACCCAGAAAAATAAGTAGCGAATCAGAAACCGAGCGGCATTATCGGTAGTGGCACGTTCATTACTTCTACAAATAAGAGCGTCACAATAATAGGAAACAGAAATGCCAGGCTATATACCCACCAGGTGCGAACCGGGTGTGCTACGAAAAGAACGAGTGTTGCCAAAATACCGCAGAACACGGCGCCCATCGCCTCAAACAAGGCAACATATATCACCAGTGACAACACCATTAGCACGAAACGCCGCGTAGAGCCTTTCTCAATCGCCCGCTCATCCTCCTCGGCTCTCTGTTCCACAATGAAGGCCTGAAGAATAAGCAGAACCGAAAACAGCAGGATCAGCCAGCCGATAATCGTCGGCAGCCATCGCGGCGACATCATTGGGTTTTGTAGGATCGGCGGTTCGTTTATATAGTTGGGTACCAGATAAAAGACCAGCACTATGGCAAACCCCAGCAATACGATGCCGCTGATGAGGTCGCTGGTATCTTTTATTTTTACTCTGCGCTTGGAACCCGAGGGTGTCATCGCGGCCTTCTCCTGGGGAACAAGAGAGGCGAGGGTAGCGGCCCTCGCCTCTCTGTTATAACGGAAGAGTAGCTAGTTACTGGCTAATACCGGCCTGCTGTGCAACGCCCTGCCAACGTTCGACTTCATCAGCAATGAACTGCTTGAACTCTTCGCCAGACACCTGACCCGGTTCAGCGCCCAGCTGATCAGCAAAGTCCAAAAACTCTTCACGTTCCATCACCTTAGCAAGGGCATCCCGCATAACGCTTTGCGCTTCTTCAGGGAAAGAACTGTGTGCCACTAAGCCAAACCATGCCGTTGTGACGAACTGGTCGAGGTTATACTCGCCCACTTCCGATAGCGTGGGTACATCAGGCAAATACTCTGACCGCTCAGCGGAGGTAACCGCCAGAGCGCGCAAGTCACCCGAGCGAATATGCGACAGGACGGTCGGCATGTTCTCAAAGGAGACATCGACATCGCCGCCCAATAGCGCAGGAAGCGCCGCACCACTGCCAGCAAAAGGCACTGCCGTCATATTGGTCTCCGTCAACGTCTTGAAGAGCTCACCGGACATATGGATGGAACTGCCCACGCCACTGTGGCTGAAGGTCATGTTCTCTTCCTTTGCGGCTTCAACGAACTCGACGACACTTTCATAAGGACTATCGGCAGGCACCACCATGACATTGGGGATATCGATCATGTTCTGCAGGAAGACAAAATCTTCGACGGGGTCGTAGCTAAGATCGGGATAAATAGCTGCGCCGATCGTGTGGCCGGGTGATGCCATCAGAATCGTGTGATCAGCATCACGCCCACCGCGGGCGAGACGACCGGTGCCCACTGTAGAACCCGCGCCAGGGCGGTTTTCCACAACCACGTTAGCATCCAGCTCTTGCTGAAGAAGATCCGCGACGCGGCGGGATAGCACATCCGTAGTGCCACCTGGGGCGTAAGGGACGACAAGACGAATATCGTCGGTGGGCCACTCATTGGCACTGGCGGAGGAAACCGCAAGGCCCAACGCCAGAGCGCTACCGAAGGCAGCCAGACATGTTGCGCTAAGGAGTTTATTCATTGTTATCTTCCTGTGCGTTGCTAAGCGATTGCTTATACTTAACTATTGTTCGTAAGACGTACACGTATTCGTAATATCTAGCTTGAGATTACGTTGTTGCTAACCCTTTAAAAAACACAACTTTAGTAGTAAGAGGCGAGATAGTTGGCTGGAAGAGTGAGGCACGTTCGCACTGCGAACTTTTTTACGCTAATCTTTTATCTCAGATTTTAGGACAATGGATAGTAAAAATGCAGGAAGAAATGCTGAGTGAAGACAATCGCGACTTTGTAACGGCGCTTGCTAGTGGCCTGGAAGTTATCCAGGCATTCGATCATGAGCACCCGCGTATGACACTAAGCGAAGTCGCCGCGCGCACGGGAATGAATAGAGCAAAGGCTAGGCGCTTCTTGCTCACTCTGCATGCACTGGGGTACGTGCGAAAACAGCAACGTTACTTTGAATTGGCACCCCGCGTGCTTCAGCTCGGCTATGCCTTTTTATCGGCTAATAATTACCGAGATGTTATTCAGCAACATCTCGAAGACATTACCGCTGAAACCGGTGAGTCCTCCTCGCTTGGTGTGCTCGATGGCAATGATGTTATCTACGTAGCGCGCTCGGCAGCAAAGCATCGCTTGATGGCGATTACGCTTTCAGTGGGCACTCGACTGCCAGCAGCTCATACCTCCATGGGGCGCATGTTGCTCGCTCAACTCAGCGATACCGACCTTGATCACTTTCTTTCGTCGGTTGCTCTAGAGTCTTACACCGATAAAACGGTGACAGATGTGAGTGAGCTACGAAACCAGATAATAAAAGCGCGGCAGCAGGGCTATGCAATTTCTGATCAAGAGCTTGACTCCGGCTTGCGCTCCATTGCCGTTCCTGTCTATGACGCCAAGCAGCATTTAATGGGCGCAATCAATATCAGCACTAACGCTGCCCGGGTCGATCTTGATACGTTGATTAATGTGTACTTACCTGTTTTACAAAATAAAGTGGCTCAAGTAAGGGCGCATATTAATTAGCCTCTACCATCACTGCCTCTAGCGCAGCTCGATAGCCTTGAACCCCGAGGCCAGCAATGACGCCATCGGCGCGCAGCGAGACGTAGGAGTGATGGCGAAAGGCTTCGCGCTTGTGAACATTGGATAAATGCACCTCAATTACTTTGCCATCAAAAGCATTGAGCGCATCAAGAATGGCCACTGAGGTATGCGTGTAGGCAGCGGGATTGATAATAATCGCTTGGGTGCCATCCAGGCGTGCGGCGTGAATGGCGTCAATCAGTTCGCCTTCATGGTTGCTCTGCAGGCATGTGATGTCCCAGTCGGCCATCACTGCTTTCTCCCGCAAGATGTTATTCACGTCGTCTAACGTCTCGTACCCATATATTTCTGGCTGACGGCTACCCAGCAAATTTAAGTTGGGGCCATGTAATACCAATACCTTTCCTTGACTCATAACTCTCTTCAACCTTCAGCGTTAGTGGGTAAATTGACGTAGCTACCTGTTTTATCACTTAAACCGCCAACTGCGCCAGCGCCTGTTCAAGCGATGCTTCCTGGCGCTGGGCATACAGCTCGATTTCATCGATGACGGCTCTCCCCAGGGCCTGCTCAAACGCCTGCTGGCTTGCGCTACTGGCGTAATGGTCATGACTGCTTCCCCCCAGGTTGGATTGAAAAATACCGGCCGCACTCACGGGTAAGAAGTCTTCATAAATCATGGGGGTAACTCTCAGAGCGCCTTGCTCGATCAAGATATCCACCTGCTCAACTGAGATCGGCCCTTGCACAGATACACCTTGAACCGCCTGGTAGTGGAAAAACGCTAATCCTTCACGACGCAGCGTTTCATACGTATCGGGAAACTCTTTAAACACGTCAGATAAATGCGCTTGATGGGCGTCATTATTGGCTGCTGTGGGCGAGTTCTCTTTGGTAGCTGCTAGCAGGCGGTCGTATAGCTCGCGTCCTTTGCGCGTTAATGCGATACCGCGCTGTTCGATTTCACCAAAGCGGGCGGTGTGTTTACCTTCAGCAGCGTCCGCGAAAGCAATCGTCTCCTCCAGTGCTTTGAAGCTGGTTTGACGTAGAAGGATTGGGCAATCCCGGCGTGGTGGGCCTTCAATAGTCGCTTTAGGGTCGATGCCAACGCTGGGCATGCGCCGCTGCACTTCATCAATGTCTAACGTGCGCGGCGTTAGGTGGTTAATGTGCGGGCCGCGGAAGCAGACCACATCGGCAATTAAGCGGTGTTCGGCATGCAAACGCTCATAGGTGGCCAAGTCGACCGTGGCGTTGTCGTGCCAGCGGAACGTTTCCAACGCTTCCTGAACAAACTGCTTGGCATCATCGGCGCTTAGGCCACCCTGCTGCTCAAAACGCTTGATAAGCGCTTTCACTTTGGCAGTGAAGATATCGCGGGCACTTAAAATTTCACTCGCCTGTTCTCTTAGCTCGAACTTTTCAATTAGTTCAAGGCGCAACAGCGAGGTAAAGACACGAAAGGGGTTACGCTTGAGCGCACTATCCGCGACCGGCCGAAACGCGGTGGAATGTACCGGCACGCCTGCGGTCGATAAGTCGTAATACCCCACTGGCTCCATCCCCATGACCGCAAACATTCGCCGCAGCATAGCAAGCTCGCCTGGACTCCCCACTCGAATAGCGCCGTGGCGTTCAACGTTGATACGCGCCAGCTCATCGCTATTTTGCAATGCGTTATTTAGCCCTGGGTTAGCGGCTAGCACCTCCTGGTTGACTGCCTCAACCAGTGACAGCAAGGTGCCGTATTGCGGCACCTCCTGCTGATACATTGCCGACATCGCTTGGGAAAACTGGTCGCGGATTTCATCACTGCTAACGTAAGCTGAACACATGGCGCTATCCTGTTTGTAAACGGCTACTGCCAATAAAGGGCTATACCTACATAGTAGCGCTATCGGCGCCTTAACAATTTCACTTTTTCCGCGCCTTGCTATACATATAAGCCATACAAAGGTTATATAAAAGCCGCCATTCACGCTTAACGGGCAAGGCTCTTAACCTGTTACATTAGCGCTTGATCTTGTCGATGTAGGCTGGCACCCATGACGCTTCCTCTTTATCTAGGCTTGCCTATGTGGGCCAATCAAGACTGGCTGGGCAACCTTTATCCACGCCACGCCAAAACTGAGCTGCTAAGCGATTACGCGGCGGTGTTTTCCAGCGTTGAGGGCAACACTACCTTTTATAGCGGTACCCCAAAGCCGGACACCATTGCTGCCTGGGCGCGCCAGGCACCATCCCACTTTCGCTTTTGTTTTAAATTACCGGCCAGCGTAACCCACGATCAACGGCTAACGCGGTTAGAGGAGGCCTGGGCATTTTTAGCGGCGCTAGAACCTCTGCACGACCGCCTTGGCCCCACCATGGTGCAACTACCACGAGATTTCGGCCCCCAAGAGCTTCCCCAGCTTGAAGCGCTACTTGCCGCTTGGCCTACCCATTTGCCTTGCGCGGTCGAGGTTCGGCATCCTGAGTTTTTCCACAAAGGGGCCGCCGAAATTGCCCTTAACCGCCTGTTGATAACTTATTCGGCCAACCGCGTGATGCTCGACGTGCGCCCGCTCTTCTCAACCCCGGCAAATGACCATTTGGGCTTGGCCCACGCCCAGCAAGAAAAGCCGAAACTCCCGCTACACGTGCTTTCCACGGCAAATTTTCCTGTCATTCGCTTTATTGGCCATATTGACAAAACGATTAATAGTGACTACTTCACCGCCTGGAAAGCCCGCCTAAAGCTGTGGATAAGTCAGGGGAAAACCCCTTTCTTATTTGTGCATACTGCGGATAACCGCGAGTCTCCCCACATGGCCCGTTTACTCTATAACGCACTAGGAGAAGTGACGCCATTACCCGCTCTTGGCCCCTTTGCGGGTGAAAAGCAAAGCCAACTGTTTTAACCCACCTTTTTAGGCCAGCTAACTGGCATGCTTGCGGTCGATCAGATAAATTGCGCTTACTTTCGGAAAAGCACGCTGGCAATGACGCAATTTTCCGAAAACTAGCGTGTTCAACACGCAGTGACTTACACAACAATCGACTTAATGGGTGATGTATGGCGAAGCTTGCGCATGCGCAGTGGTCATCGCGAATGACCTTTGTGCTGGCCGCCGCTGGTTCAGCGGTGGGTCTAGGGAATATCTGGAAATTTCCGTATATGGTGGGTGAAAGCGGCGGCGCTGCTTTCGTATTTGTGTATTTGCTCTGTATCGCGCTGATCGGCTTGCCCATTCTTGTCTCTGAGTGGCTATTGGGGCGGCGCGGCCAGAAGAACCCCGCCAGCACCATGTCAGAGCTAGCGCGCACGGCGAAAAAGCCCAAAGCCTGGGCCATCGTGGGCATTAGCGGCATTGTCGGGGCCTTCTTGATTTTGTCGTTTTACAGCGTGATTGGCGGCTGGTCACTCTACTACACCGTCAACTCGGTGAGCGGTGCTTTTAGCGGTCAAGATGCCGATGGCATTGGCGCGCTATTTAATGGCATGTTGAGTAACCCTGGGTTGCTGCTGCTGGGCCACTCCGTGTTTATGCTGCTGGTCATTGGGATTGTCGCCCGCGGCGTTACCAAAGGCCTTGAAGGCGCTGTACGCATTCTGATGCCAGTCCTCGCACTACTGCTGGTCGTGCTGATCGGTTATGGCATGACAACCGGCCACTTTGGCGAGGCGTTGACGTATATGTTCAACCCGGACTGGAGCAAGCTCACAGCAGAAACCGTGCTAGCCGCCTTGGGCCACGCCTTCTTCACCCTCTCACTGGGTATGGGCATCATGATGGCTTACGGCTCTTATTTGGACAAAGAGATCGATCTGCTGCAAACCGCCCGCACGGTCATCATCATGGATACCGTCATCGCTTTAGGCGCGGGTTTAGCTATATTCCCGATCGTGTTTGCTAATAATCTGGATGTCGCTTCGGGCCCAGGGCTGATTTTCGTCACCCTACCACTGGCCTTTGGCAATATTGATGGTGGTTTACTTTTAGGTTTGATGTTCTTTCTGCTGCTGACGTTTGCGGCATTAACATCGGCCATTTCACTGCTTGAGCCCGTGGTGGAATTCATTGAAGAGCGCACGCCGCTAGGCCGCGTCATGGCTACCGTTGTGGCCGGTGTGGGTGCTTGGTTACTGGGTATTGCAGCGCTGCTGTCATTTAACGTGTGGAGCGAACCGCTGCTGTTTGGACTGGGCGTGTTTGACCTGCTGGATACGCTGACCAGCAAAATAATGCTGCCGCTGACGGGGCTGGGTGCGATTCTATTCACCGCTTGGTGCCTGGAGCGCAGCAGCGTGGAAGACGAACTGGGTCTTTCAGCGACCGGCAAGAGCGTATGGAACATTATCGCGCGCTATGTAGCGCCCGCTGGCGTTGTTGCCGTGTTCGTAACAGGGCTAATCTAAGCTGAGCCGCCAAGGCCCTGCTAGCCGGCAGGGCAGCGTGGTTCTGCGCAGATAATAGTTGCGCCCCTAACCTCTTGGCATCCTAAAACTTAGTGCAATTCGCTCTCTTGCCGATCTTCATCGGGCAAGGGGGCGATATCCCGCGATAACTTTTGAAACTCACGATGAAGCTCAATACCCCGCCGCGCTCTTAAGCTGCGTTGGGCAGCGCTGCGCTGGCGCTGGGCATGCTCATCGACTTCCATACTCATAAAGATGTCGAGCAATTCGCTTTTAACCGAGGTGATTCGTTCGACGTTTCTCATAATCGACGTTCCTCCAGATGAATATGCCTTCGTCCACCTGCATCCGTGACGACTGTGATGATGCAGTGCGGCACTTCAATTATTACTATAACCTACTTGACAAAATGATGACCAATCTTAAAAAAACTGACTAACGACCTTAAACGCTGTTGGATCGCTGCCTAATAGTTTGTGGCCCTATGGGCTCATTGAGGCATACTGTCCTTATCGCATTGAAGCAATACGAAGCATCACAGTGAGCAGATAGGCAGAAACGGTCGTTTAAAACGACTGTATATTGGCGTACTGTTGACTACCTGTTGGTTGAGCACCCAAGGAGCTGAACGTGAGTCGCGCCCTGTTCGATGAAATGAGACGCCGCATGGAGCACTTTCGACGCTCCGAGCAAAAAGTGGCGCGTTTTGTACTGCGCAACCCCGAAGAGGTCATCCACATGCGCATTGTGGATCTGGCCACCGAAGCCACCGTTAGCGAACCTACCGTGGTGCGCTTTTGTCGTGCGCTGGGGTGCAATGGCTTTCAGGATTTCAAGCTACAGCTGGCGCAAATGCTGGCCAGCGGCAGTCAGTTCGCGCAATTCTCCATGAACGACAGCGACTCGGTCGCTGAATTTTCCCACAGCATCTTCGACTCGACCGTGGGTACACTGCTCTCGGTTCGTGACCGGCTGGATAACGATGCCCTGGGCCGTGCGGTAAACGCCCTGGCGATGGCCAACCGGGTCGAGTTCTATGGCTTTGGGGCTTCCGGTGCAGTGGCCTTTGATGCCCAGCACAAGTTTTTTCGCCTGCAGATCTCCACTTCTGCCTACGCCGACCCGCATATGCAGAATATGTCGGCAGTGACCTTGAACGATGGCGATGTGGTGGTGGCAATTTCACAAACCGGCCGTACCAAAGCGCTAGTCGCCAGCGTACGCCTGGCTCGCGAGGCGGGTGCAACAGTCATTGGCCTGTGCCCCAGCGGCTCGCCACTCGCCGAAGAGGTCAGCCTGCCGCTGTATATCGATGTTCATGAAGACACCGAGATTTACACCCCGCTTAGCTCGCGCATTGCCCATCTGGTGCTGATCGATGTACTCGCCGTGGGTGTGGCCAAAACCCGCGGGCCGAAACTCGCCGAACAGCTCAAAGCAGTTAAAAAGAGCCTGAATACGCTGCGTTTCCCAGAAGAATAATTAGCTTCTTAGCGCTGCCATAACTATAAGCCTCGGTGCCGAGGACAGGCTTACGCGAGGGCGCTGTAAACCCGTCCTTGGGCGCTACTTTTGCCATCCATGGCAAAAGACCCTCGCTTCAGCCTGCCCTCGTCCCTGTTAGAAAGTTTTTAAAGGTAGCAGTTGCGAATAACTGCAATCACTACACCTGTATACACAGCCAGTTCGCTGGCTGTGCTAGACTAGCCGCCTATTTTTTGATCCGGCAGCGGCTACTATGGACGACGTCACGGCGATTCTCGATCAGCTCAACTCCGCCCAGCGCGAAGCAGTGAGCGCCCCCCAAGGTAATCTGTTGGTGCTCGCAGGCGCAGGCTCCGGTAAAACCCGCGTGCTGGTGCATCGCATCGCCTGGCTGATGCAGGCCGAAGGGCTGTCCCCTTATGCCCTGCTGGCAGTGACCTTTACCAATAAAGCCGCCAAAGAGATGCGCACCCGCCTTGAGGCACTGCTGAGCATCTCGATGCGCCATGTATGGGTGGGCACCTTTCACTCCATCGCCCACCGCCTGCTGCGCACCCACTGGCAGGACGCCAAGCTACCGCAACACTTTCAGATTATCGATTCTGACGATCAGCTACGCCTGGTCAAACGGCTGTTGAAAGATTACTCGATCGACGACGAACGCTTCCCACCCCGCCAAGTGCAGCACTTTATCTCCGGCTGCAAAGAGGAGGGACTGCGCCCACACCAAGTCAATGTGGATGGCGATGCCTACATGGGCCAGATGGTCGAGCTCTACGAGCGCTACCAACTTACCTGCGAGCGCGGCGGCCTGGTCGATTTCGGTGAACTGCTGCTGCGAAGCCTGGAGCTACTACGCGACAACCCGGCGCTGTTAAACCACTACCAGGAGCGCTTTGGTCATGTACTGGTAGATGAGTTCCAAGATACCAATACCCTGCAATACGCTTGGCTAAAACTGCTCACCGGCATGAAGACGCCGATGACGGCGGTGGGTGATGACGACCAGTCGATCTACGGCTGGCGCGGTGCCAAGGTGGAGAATATCAGCCGCTTTGAGCAAGAGTTTCCGCAAACCCACACCGTACGGCTTGAACAGAACTATCGCTCCACCAGCGCCATCCTGGAAGCCGCCAATACGCTGATCAGCCACAACAGCGAGCGGATGGGTAAAAACCTGTGGACTGACGGCATCGAAGGCGAGCCGATCTCAATTTACGCTGGGTTTAACGACCTGGAAGAAGCCCGCTATATCGTCGATACCATCAAGGAGAAGGTCGACGAAGGCTTTAACCGCCGCGATATCGCGATTCTCTACCGCTCAAACGCTCAGTCGCGGCTGCTGGAAGAGACGCTGATTCGCCAAGGCATGCCCTACCGTATTTACGGCGGCCACCGCTTCTACGAGCGCCTGGAAATCAAGAATGCCCTGGCCTACCTTCGCCTGATGCTCAACCGCGACGACGATGCCTCGCTGGAGCGGGTGATTAACGTACCCACTCGCGGCATCGGCACGCGCACGGTCGAGATTGTCCGCCTGCGCGCTCGGGAACAAAGTATCCCTCTCTGGCAAGCGCTCCACGATGCGATTAACGACGGCACATTGAAAGGCCGCGCGGCCAATGCCGTGCAAACCTTCGCCAACCTGATCGAGCAGCTCGATAACGATGCCTCTGGCATGGCGCTGCACGAAATTATCGATCACGTCACGATACACACGGGTCTGATAGAGCATCACAAAAGTGAGCGCGGCGAGAAAGGCCAAGCGCGGGTCGAGAACCTGGAAGAGTTGGTTACCGCTGCCCGTGCCTTTACCCAAGGCGATGTCTTTGAAGCGCCTGAAGCGGGCGAAGGCATGGCGGCACTGGAAGCATTTCTCTCAGAGGCCGCTCTTAACGCAGGCGACCACGAAGCCGAAGAGTTTGAGGACAGCGTACAGCTGATGACGCTGCACTCCGCCAAAGGCCTGGAGTTCCCGGTAGTATTTATTGCCGGTGTCGAGGAGGGGCTGTTTCCACACAAGATGTCCCTGGAAGAGCCGGGTAGGCTCGAAGAGGAGCGCCGGCTCTGTTACGTCGGCGTCACACGCGCGATGCAGAAGCTCTACCTCACACACGCCGAAACCCGCCGCCTGCACGGCAAAGAAGTGTTTCCACGCCCGTCGCGTTTTTTGCGCGAACTACCGCCGCACCTACTCGAAGAAGTCCGTCTGCGCGGGCATATTTCCCGCCCAGTCACCGCGTCGCGCACCTCCTTTGCTCAGCAAAGTGTCGAGAGCAGCGGTGATATACCCGCCTTACATGTCGGCCAAGGCGTTGAGCACCCGGTGTTCGGCGAAGGGATTATTCTTAACGCGGAAGGCGAAGGTGCCCGCGCCCGGGTACAGGTCAGCTTTGAAGGCGAAGGGGTCAAATGGCTAGTGCTTGGTTTTGCTAAGCTAACGCCGCTTTAAGCCGCTACGCGCGTGGCGTTGAGTGCAATGGCTTGCCGATTAAAACCCGCTTAGCGCATACTGGCGAACGGACATTGCGCCTTTGTGCGCGCTGACAAAAAAATCCTATAATCTCCGGAGTTTTGCTCACCATGCAACGCCGTCACTTCCTCAAAACTGCCAGCCTTGGCGTCGCCGGGGCCGTTGCCGCCCCCTTCGTAACCACCTCAAGTGCTCGCGCTCAAGAAACCTTCACCTGGGACATGGTCACCTCGTGGCCAAAAAACTTCCCTGCCCTGGGTACTGGTGCGAATGATTTCGCCCGCCGGGTAGAACAGCTTTCCAACGGCCGCATGCAGATCCGCGTCCACGGCGCGGGTGAACTGGTACCTGCCCTGGAAGTCTTCGATGCGGTAGCAGCTGGTACCGCTGAAATGGGCCACTCTGCCTCTTACTACTGGCGTGGCAAAGTCGCTGCCTCACAGTTCTTTACCGCTGTACCCTTCGGTATGACGACTACCGAAATGAACGCCTGGTTGTACCACGGCGGCGGTCAGGAGCTTTGGGATGAGATCTACGCCAATCACAATCTGAAGCCGTTTGCCGTGGGCAATACCGGCACGCAGATGGCGGGCTGGTTCAAGAAAGAGATCAACTCACTCGACGACATGCAGGGGCTGAAACTTCGCCTGCCGGGCCTGGCGGGTGAGGCGATGAACGGCATCGGCGTCAGTACGGTTACTATGCCAGGCTCAGAAATTTTCACCTCGCTGCAAACCGGCGCGCTGGATGCCGCTGACTGGGTGGGGCCGTATAACGATATGGCATTCGGCCTGCATCAGGTGGCTGACTACTACTACACCTCGGCGTGGAACGAGCCCTCTGCGGTACTGGAAGGGACGATCAACCTGGATGCCTGGAACTCCCTGCCAGAAGACCTGCAGGACGTGATCCGCGAAGCGGCGCGGGCGTCTAACCTGGCCATGATCAGCGAATTTGCCTTCCGCAACGCGCAAGCACTGGAAACTCTGGTCGATGAGCATGGCGTTCAGCTACGTACTTTCCCTGACGACGTAATGGCAGCGCTTCACACCTCTTCACTGGAAGCCATCCAGCGCCAGGTCGACAGCGACGAAGAGTCTCGCCGTGTTTACGAGTCTTATTCGGCTTTCCAGAAGCTGCTGCGCCCGTTCAGCGATGTGGGTGAATACGCCTACCTCAAGAACCGCGATAACGTCGACGGTTAATGAGCCGCTAGACAAGTAAATGACAAGCACGACAAAAGGGCGCCCTAAGCGCCCTTTTGCTATTTCAAGTTGAAGTGAGCTAGTCGCTATGTACTGCTCGGATGCGCCCATTATCGTCCAACGCAACCATCACAAAGCGCGCCTCGGTAACTTTTTGGCGCTCCTCTATGCGTTGCCCATGGGGAGGACGCACCCAGACCTCCACATCAATCTTGATCGAGCTATGACCAATTTCTTGCACTTGGGTGTAAACGCTGACCATTGAGCCAACGCGCACCGGGCTTAAAAAGTCCATGGCTTCAATCGCCACGGTCGCCGTGCGACCACCCGCTTCACGACCGGCCGCCAGCTCAGCCGCTTGATCCATTTGATTGACCAGCCATCCACCGGGTATATCACCATAAAAATTGGTATCTTGGCGGGAAGCCAGTAGTTTTAAAGTAAGCTGCCCTTGAGGGGCCGGTACGTCATCCAAATCGGTTTCCAGAAGAGTCATGAGTTAGTCGCTTAGTCAGTTTATTGTTGTAAACGTTGCAGAGTGGCACGTTGTTTATGCGTGTTGCTGCATCGCAACACAAAGGAATGAATTTAGTTAACCATAAGAGGACGCTCGTTTGAATACTCGTTTGACGACTCTTTGCATTAATCGGAGGTTAACTTCCGCCGTCCGTCGCACCGTATTGAGCGGAGTGGCGTTTATACTGATGCTGATAACGCCCCTGACCTGGGGGCAGCAGCCAACAGTTATTAGCGGCACCTTGGGCGCGGTGGGCTCCGACACTATGGCGGGGCTAATGCTGCGCTGGGGTGAAACCCTCACCACCCGCTATCCTGACGTGAAGCTGCAGTTTCAAGCAAGTGGTTCAGCCAGTGCGCCCACGGCGCTGATGGCTGGCACCACCCGGCTAGGCCCGATGTCTCGTGCGATGACCAGCGAAGAGCGTGATAACTTTATTGAGCGCTATGGCTATCCACCGCTGGAATTAAAAGTCGCCCGTGACGCATTGATTGTAGTCGTACACCGCCATAACCCCTTGCGCGCTCTGACCCGCCAGCAGGTTGATGCGATCTTCTCAACCTCGCTGGCCTGCGGTGGCGAAACGCCGATCAGGCGCTGGGAGCAGCTATCGGCAACCCGTGACTGGTCATTTGGTAGCATTGCGCTGCATGGGCGTAACCTTGCCTCGGGTACCCATGGGCTATTTCAACAGCGGGCGTTATGTGGCGGTCTTTTTCGTGACGACATTAGTGAACACCCCGGCTCATCGGCGGTGGTCGCGGCCGTTGGCGAATCTGCCAATGCGATGGGCTATGCGGGGTTTAACCACCTCACCCCAGCCGTGCATGCATTGAGCCTGTATAACGATGATGGCATTGCGATACCGCCCGATGAAGCGGCGATACAGAGCGGTGACTACCCGCTGTCGCGCTATCTTTACCTCTATGTGAACCTACCGCCGGGGGAGAACTTACCCCCCGCCGAGCAAGCACTGCTCAAGTTGATTATGTCCGATGAGGGCCAGCAGATTGCGCGCGCATCCGGCTTTGTACCATTAACCTCCAGTGTCCTTAGTGCACAACAGAGGTGGTAAACCACTGTCATCTAACTGACACATAATTGTCTTAGGGTAGGGATCCTGTCTATGCACTGTTTTTCACCACATTCTGGTTTTTCACTACCTATTGGTCAGCGCTATGATCACCTCGGTTTTGCCATGATATCCACATGACCCTACCTCGGTTAACCTCTTCTCGACAGCCACTTAGGCTACTGCAAGACCGCATGGCCACCGGTTTAATCACCGCTGGCGGCATAGGCGTGCTGCTGGCAATTCTGGCTATCGGTGTCTTTTTGGTGTGGGAAACCCTGCCGCTGCTGGCGATTGGCGATACCTTAGCGCTGGCTAAGCTCTCTCCCCTGGCGTGGGGCACGCTCAAAGCCGCCCTAGCCGCACTGCTGTTCGCCATTCCCGTGGCCTTGGGGGCCGCCATCTACTCCGCGCTGTTTATGTCAGCGCGCCTGCGCTCGCGGATCAAGCCCGCGCTCGAAATGATGGAGGCGATCCCCGGTGTGGTGGTGGGCTTTATTGCCGGGCTTATTTTGGCACCTTGGGTAGAGCGCCATCTCGCCAGCGCTTTGGTGCTGATCATTTGGCTGCCGCTTAGCGCAGCGCTTGCCGGCTTACTCTGGCAGTGGGCCAAAACACGCCTACGCCGCCGCTTACCGCTCTCCTGGGCGGGCCTCTGGCTCGTTCCCTGGCTCGCTGTAATGGTGGCGATAGCACTATGGCTCGCGCCCTGGATGGAGCAGCAGTGGTTAGGCGGTGATTTACGCCAGTTACTCGACCAGCGCTATGGCATGGATTACGCCACCCGTAACGCACTGATTGTCGGCATTGCCATGGGCTTTGCCGTTATTCCCAGCATATATTCACTGGCAGAAGACGCGCTCGCCGATGTGCCTGCTAGCTTAATCGAGGGCGCCCAGGCGATGGGGGCCAGCCGCTGGCAGGCGCTATGGAAAGTGGCGCTGGTGGCAGCGGGCCCAGGTATCTTCTCGGCGATAATGATCGGTGCGGGCCGGGCGGTGGGCGAAACCATGATAGTGCTTATGGCCAGCGGTAATACGGCTCTGTTTAGCGCCAGCCCCTTTGAAGGCATGCGCTCCATGGCCGCGGCTATCGCCATTGAGCTGCCTGAAGCGTCACCCGGTGGCCAAACCTACCATCTGCTGATCTTGGCTGCACTGGTGCTGTTTATCTTCACGTTTCTGGTCAACACCCTTGCCGAGGTCGTCCGCCAGCGTTTACGCCGCCGCTTCCGCCAGATGGGGGGCACATGATGAACTCTGCGACCCACACCGCCTCTCGCCGCCGTCGTTTTAGCCGGGTAAATGATGTATGGCCCTGGCTTTGCGCAGCCAGCGTAGCGCTCTCCCTGCTGATGCTGGGCGCCTTACTCGCGCTACTGCTGGTACGCGGGCTAGGGCACTTTTGGCCCGCTACGCTGGAAGAGGTCACCCTTGACTCGGGTGAAACCTTTGCTGGTCAAGCTGTGCGCGAAGTCGCGCTACCCCAGCGAGCTGGGGATGAACGCCTCTACTTTACCGGCAACCAGGATATAGAGGGCGTTCGCTGGCGCTGGGTGGTGATTGATGAAATTGCCGAGCGCGCCCAGCCAGACGATTTGATTCGTCTTGATCGCAGCCCCTGGGGTGACTTTATTGGCCGTTTGGTGGCCATTGAGCAGCATGATCAACGCTGGGAGGGAGACGCTGCCTGGCAGCGATTAAACGCTTTATTGGCACTTCCCGCCAGCCAACGCCAGGATAGCCAACTGCTGCTTACCACCGTGGACGGCCAAATCCTGCGCCAACCGCTGGCCAGCGTGGCGAGCGCTCAGGCTCCCAATGCCATGAGCGTGTGGCAGAAAACGCTCGCCTGGGGGGATGCGGTTTGGCGGTTTCTGAGTGAGGGCCCACGGGCCGCCAATACCGACGGTGGCGTCTGGCCCGCGATATTTGGCACGGTGCTGATGGTGATTTTAATGTCGGTGATGGTGACCCCGTTTGGGGTGCTGGCCGCTATTTATCTCAATGAAATCGCTCACCAGGGGCGGCTGACCCGGCTGGTACGTATTGGTGTGCGCAACCTGGCGGGCGTTCCGTCGATTGTGTATGGCGTATTTGGGTTGGGAGTGTTTGTTTACGGCATTGGCGGCTCGCTGGATGAGTGGTTTTTCAGCGATACCCTACCTTCGCCCACCTTTGGCACCGGCGGCCTGTTATGGGCGTCGCTCACCCTGGCACTGCTGACCCTACCGGTGGTGATTGTGGCAACAGAAGAGGGGTTAGCGCGGATTCCCGAGGCGCAGCGGGAAGGCGCCGTGGCGCTCGGCGCTACGCGCTTAGAGATGCTCACCCGCATTGTACTGCCCATGGCAGCCCCTGCCATGCTGACAGGTATCATTCTAGCAGTAGCTCGCGCGGCCGGCGAAGTGGCGCCGCTAATGCTGGTTGGCGTCGCTAAGCTGGCGCCTCAAATGCCCATCGATGGTGAGTTTCCTTACCTACATTTAGAGCGCAAGTTCATGCACCTTGGCTATCATTTATTTGATACCGCCTTTCACGGCGAAGATGTGCAGGCTGCCATACCGCTGGTTTACGCCACAGCGCTACTTTTAGTGTTAATTGTGCTGGTGCTTAACCTAACTGCCATATTTCTGCGTCATTATCTTAGGCGTCAACGGGGAAACGAATGCTAGCGTCATTACATTCAGCCAATACCTCTCAGGCACCAGTGGCGCACTTTTCGTCCGAGCACAGCTGCCTGAGTATCGATCACTTTAGCCTCGCCTACGCGGGGAAAGAGGCGTTGCGCGAGTTAACCCTCAGTGTTCCCCGGCATCGTGTAACGGCCTTTATCGGCCCGTCAGGTTGCGGTAAGTCGACGTTGTTACGGGCAATTAACCGTTTGCACGATCTTAATGAGTCAGTCACCCACAGCGGCCAAATCACGCTGGAAGGGCAGGATATTCATGACCCGCAAATGAATGTGACTGAGCTGCGGCGGCGTGTCGGGATGGTGTTTCAAACGCCCAACCCCTTCCCTATGTCGATCTATGAAAACGTGGCCTTTGGGCTACGACTGCAACAGCGCATGCCCAAGCGCAAAAGGGACGACATTATTGAGTGGGCGCTAACTTCCGCCGCTCTGTGGGATGAAGTGAAAGACCGCCTACACCGTTCCGCTTGGCAGCTTTCCGGTGGCCAGCAGCAGCGTCTGGTGATCGCCCGTACCTTAGCAGTACAACCCGACGTGCTACTGCTTGATGAGCCAGCATCAGCTCTAGACCCAATTTCAACCCTCAAAATTGAGGAGTTGATCCGTAACCTCAAGTCGGAGCTGACGCTGATCCTGGTCACCCACAATATGCAACAAGCGGCGCGCGTATCGGATTACACCGCCTTTTTGCATCAAGGGGAGCTGGTTGAATACGGCCCTACCGATCAGGTCTTCACCAACCCCCGTTTGCAACGCACTGAAAACTACATCACCGGCCGTATCACCTAGGCCTTAGCAACTGAACCGTCAGGAGTGCTCCATGGATATTACTAGCGACTCTCACAGCCAGCATATCTCTCGCCAGTTCAACCAGGAGCTGGAAGAGCTGAAAACCCACCTGATGGCCATGGGCGGTCTGGTGGAAAAACAAGTGCAGGACGCTGTCTTTGCCCTACTGGAAGGAGACACCCGATTAGCCGAGCAGGTGCGTGACAATGACCGCCAAGTCAACGACCTGCAGCTGCAAATCGACGACGAATGCACCCGCGTACTGGCGCGCCGCCAGCCTGCTGCTTCCGATTTGCGTCTGGTGCTGGCCGTCATCCGCGCCACCTCAGACTTAGAGCGCATTGGTGATGAAGCCAGTAAAATCGCCCGCAACGCCCTGCTCCTGAGCGAAAGTTCTAGCACCATTCGTGGCCTGGTGGAGGTGCGTCACATTAGCGAGCACGTACGAAAAATGCTGCGCGATGCGCTCACCGCCTTTGCCCGCTTTGATACCGACCTAGCTATGCAGGTCGTACGCGAAGACGAACTGGTGGATGACGAGTACAGCAGCGCTATGCGCTCATTAATGACCTTTATGATGGAAGACTCACGCTCTATTACGTCAGTACTCAGCATCATGTGGGTACTGCGCGCGCTAGAGCGGGTAGGCGACCACGCCGATAACCTTGCTGAGTACGTGGTCTATCTCGTCAAAGGTCTGGATATTCGCCATAGCGACACCGATGAACTGGAACCACAGGTGCCAAAAAAGTCTTGACCTGATGGGGCTTTCCTCCTGCAATACGTCCAGGCTGCCACGCAGCCTGGACGTTGGAATCACGAGGAGCTCACCTAAATGCTGGATGCTGTCACTGCGCTTAGCCGAGGTACACGCTGTGTGTATCAACCGGGTATGCGCCGCTATGTTTTTCTGCCTATTCTGGTCAACCTGATTGTCTACGTGAGCATGTTCAGCTTTGTGCTCAACCGTTTTGATGGCTGGCTCGCCCATTGGATGGGCATGGTACCCGCTTGGCTTGACTGGTTATCCTGGCTTATCTGGCCCCTGTTTGTGATTAGCCTGTTGGTGGTGGTGTTTTTTACCTTCACGCTGGTTACCAGCTTGATTGCAGCCCCTTTTTACGGCTTTTTAGCCGCCAAAGTTGAAATCCAAGCCACTGGCCGCGAACCCATTGATGACCGAAACCTGACCAAAACAGCCATCGATGCTGTGGGACGCGAGTTTGTTAAGCTCGCCTATATTCTGCCTCGTGCCGCAGGCCTATTTGTGCTTAGCTGGATTCCAGGCGTCAATATAGTTGCTCCGCTACTCTGGGCACTGTTTTCTGCCTGGGTGATGGCAATCACTTATCTAGACTACCCAATGGATAACAACAAAGTAACGTTTGCCGATATGCGCCAACGGCTCTCTAAGCGCTGGTGGCAAAGCCTCACCTTTGGGGGGTTAGTGACCTTAATTACCTGGATTCCGCTGGCCAACCTGTTTTTGATTCCCGGCGCCGTTGCGGGTGCCGTACTGCTGTGGGACGACCACTATAGAGACGTACGTAGCGACAAACGTGGCGATGCACGTGGCATTACACCGCAGTAGGCGCCTATTACCCAGGCTACGTCACTTTGCTACCTTTATATTTTGTTCGTCTATCCTGGGCTCAATCAACAACAAAGGAATCACCGCATGATAAAATCGATGGCTTGGCTGGGTGGCGTACTCTTGATTGGCGCTATGTCTATTTCGATGACATCTATGGCGTTAGCCCACGACGTAAAAACAGAGACTCTTCGCATTGCGCACCCCTTCGCTACCCCAACCCCACCGGGTGCGGTAAACGGTGCCGCCTACCTTGATATCACCGCCGTTTCAGGCCCCGTCACTCTGGTTGGCGCGAGCAGTCCTGCGAGCAGCAACGTTGAGCTGCACGATATGCAAATGGACGGCGATATGATGCAGATGCGGCATGTGGACGAGATTCGTGTCGAGGCAGGGGAGACTTATACCATGCGCCCTGGTGGCGGCTTTCACTTAATGCTGATTGGCTTAACCGAGCCGCTGAAGGAGGGTGAGCGGTTTCCCCTCACGCTCACCTTCGCTGAACAAGGTGACGTAGACATCGAGGTCTGGATACAGAGCGCCCAAGACGGTAGCGAAGCTGCTGATGGGCATCACCACTGATGTCGTTGGCTTTTAACACATAGCAAAAACCCCGCCGAAGCGGGGTTTTTAGCGAGTAACGCTTACATTAGCAGTTACACTTATCCTATTATTTACCAGTCGGTGCTATCACCTTCATCCCGGTTGAGTTCTCCAGGAGTGTAACCCTCTTGGCGAGAAGTAGGCCCATTTTCAGCCGTAGAAGGACGGCTACTGGAAGGCGAAAAGTCCAAGCTATCAGCTTCGTCACGGTTCAAGTCGCCCGCAGAGACATGAGATGGTTTGGAAGCTGCATGCGACTCAGGTTTGTTGATGACATTCTGACCAGCGGTACGGTCTTGGTTCAGTTCAATAGATGAGTGCGCCATCGCCATGGGGCTCGCGACCAAACCAAAAGCAATACCTACTATGGCGACTTTTTGGCTCATTTCTTTTAACAGCAAGATGTTCTCCTCATTATCCATGGATTCCGTTCATTGATGATTAGAACGGCTATTACGCTTTGCGTTGCATATTAGGCGTCAAAAAAGTTAGCTCACCCTTTACGGTCAAAATGATTGTGAGACCGGATGCCTGAGACATAACCCACCGGCAGGCTGATGATGGGCAGTGTATAAATAGCGACGCAATGAAATTAGGCTCCGCTAGAAAGCCGTACCTTAAACTAAAACAAGAATAGTGTGGGAGAGGTGTTGGATGCCACAAAAAATCAGACCCCGCATCAGCAGGGTCTAAGGACACAAGACTTTGACAATGACTAGCGCTAGCTTCCTTTCCTTTTGCGGGGCTGCTCCAACCTTGGAATTTAACCCTGACCAACGCTCTGATTGTCGTTTGATTCATTCCTTGAATCGATATGCATCCGTATCGGTGTGACACGCTTTCGCGTGTTTAGATCACATGTTAATCGTAATATATTTCTTCAGAATTGCAAATTTTTGTTACCAAACGTTTCCATCACCTACGTCTTGGGTCAAATCTTTTGCTGTGTACTCCGCTTGAGCGCTAGTGTGATGCGACTCTGCCTTGATGACTCGAGGGCGGTCGCCTTCGTCATACATCAAATCAGAGGGGCTAAATTTAGCCTGACCCGAGGTATGATGTGATTGAGCTTGAATAGGCTCATCGTCAACGGTCAAATCTTGATTTGCTTCGATGGACATATGGGCAAAGGCAAGCGGGCTTGCCAGCAAACCAAAAGAGAGACCTACGACGGCTGCTTTTTTAACAAAATCGTTAAACATACTATTTACTCCTGGTGACCGTTTGATACCGCTGAAGTGAAGTGAGAAGGGCTCTCTGGCCAGATCTCACTGCGGCTAGCTTCACTACCTCTAGATAGCATATGTAATGCCAACTCTCTTATAAAAATAAAATAATTATATAAATCAATAATTTAAAATAAATACATTGTGCACAATTATACACCGCTAAAAACAAAAGCACGCTAATTACATGTGCACTAATGACACATGCGCAAAACTGTCTGTGCCTTTATGACACACTCAGCAAAATAAAAGGCTCGATGCCAACAAAGCGCTACGGCATCAATTCATAAAAAACAAGACATGGCATTGGATAGAGAGGCGCAAAGAAAGATCGGCGGAAAAGATAGGGGAGAAAGTAGCGGGGGGATAAGCGAGATAAAAAGTAGGCAGCAAAAATTAGGCCCCGCATTGCGGGGCCCGATATCAGAATTGGCTATAGGTAATAACTAACGCTAGCTTCCACTCCTTGTGCGGGGCTCCAACCTTGGAATTAACCCTGACTAGTGTTCTGATTGCCTACTGATTCATCCGTGAATCTTAAAAGCATTCTTGCTTTTGTAACATCCTGTTAATCGCTTATTCATTCTCTGAAAAAGCTTTTAATGATATCTAAAAGGTCATTGATAATTAGCTACCGCCATTTTCTTCTACAAGCTCATCCTTGTCATACTCAGCATCGTCTGAGTGACTGCTTGATTGCGGATCCATGTCGCTGGCACCATCACCTTCGTCATGGGTTAAATCGTCAGTCATGTCTGTTGTATCACTGCCAGTTGAACTACCGGTACCTTGGGAATCCATCGGTTGCTCGTCAGCGGTAATACCTTGGTTTTCGTCAATCGCCGAATTTTCATCGGTTTGTGCAAAAGCTAATGGGCTTGCCATCAGACCAAAAGATACACCTAAAATGCCAGCTTTCTTGAGAAAATCCTTGGACGTCATATCCTACCTCCGATCGCTGTTTAGTACCGCTTAATGAAGAAAGAAAGGCTTACTGAGAAGCCAGCAATTCCTGCGGTCATCTTCCTTCAATCTGTACTCTGCAGAAGGCATGCCAAAAAACTTAAGCATATAAATAAAAACAACAAAATCAGTCTCTTAATTAAAAATAAGTTATGCCAAAAAGGCATCGACTGAGTCACGACACAACGCTTTAAGCTGTGTAAAAATGGCACATGGGTAAAGCTTTACCAACCTTGCATGCCAATATTGCACATTGCTACAAATATTATGCGATGGGATGACTTGCTAAATTAAACAAGACGCGAGGGGGGGAAGGCGCAGCGAAACAACGCACCCTTGCCGGGAAGGGACTCAATTTGTAGTTGCGCATCGTGGCGCAACAGCACGTGCTTAACGATCGCCAAGCCTAAACCTGTGCCGCCAGTCGCAGTGCTGCGCCCCTTATCAACACGGTAAAAGCGTTCTGTTAGTCGGGGAATATGAACGGGATCAATCCCTTCACCGTTATCTTCCACATCGATATAGCCGCCACCAGTAGCGCTAGCTTTCCAGCGCAGGGTGATTTGGCTGCCAGCAGGCGTGTAGCGAACCGCATTAAAGGCAAGGTTAGAGACGGCGCTGCGAATCTCCTGTTCACTGCCTAACAGTCGGGCATCGCTCTCAAGGGCGACGGTGATAGTATGACGTTGATGCGATAGGGCCAGCGCATCATCACAAACGCTTTGCAGTAAAGGCTCGAGTGACAGTGGATGATGATCTTGGCCGCCCTGGTCAATTTCCAAACGCGAGAGCAGCAATAAATCGTTGACCAGATTCTGCATCCGCTGGGTCTGTTCCTGCATTTGCTGAATACTACGTCCCAAGCGCGGCGGAAGCTGGTCGGAGATATCACTGTAGGTTTCCAAATAGCCGGAGAGAACGGTCAGCGGCGTACGTAACTCATGGGAAACGTTGGCGACAAAGTCGCGCCGCATCTGCTCAAGACGATGCAAGCGGGTGATATCGCGAGCCATCACTAAGCGTTCGTCGTCACCGTAGAGGGTAATTTGATACTGCAGGATTCGCCGTTCATCAATCGGTGAGGTGAGCGTTAACGGCTCACTGTAGTTACGCGAATTAAAATAGCTGATAAAGCCCGGGTCGCGCAGCAGGTTGGTAATGTGTTGACCACGATCATGGGCGGTTTGTAGCCCCAGCATGGCGGTGGCGGCGCTGTTCCACCACTCCAAATCACCGTGGCGATCAAGCATGACCACGCTATCACGCATTGCTTCAGACGACTCTTGAATACGTGCCAAAGTAGCCCGCAGACGGCTTTGGGTGATGCGCTGACTTTTTTGATAGCGGTATAAACGATCGAATAGCTCGCCCCACATCCCGCGAGCGGCAGGCGGTTCATCGTTAGGGTGGAGGGTGAGCCACAAATAGAGTTCGCGTAACTGTCGTAAGTGGTAAAATAAGCATCCCGCAAGCCCTGCTGCAAGCCCCAGCCCAGCCGAGCCCAACAGCCAGCCCAAGCAAGTGCCCAGCGTGGCCAGCCACGCTATTCGCCACAGCTCACGACTCCATAAACGCACATTTACACCCGTGCAGAGAAACGGTAACCGGTACCCCGAACCGTTTGGATCAGGTTTTGATGCACGTCGCCCAGCGCTTTACGCAAGCGGCGGATATGCACATCGACCGTGCGCTCTTCAACGTAAACATTGCCGCCCCACACTTGGTCAAGCAGCTGGCTACGTGTGTAAGCGCGCTCTTGGTGAGTCATAAAAAACTGCAGCAAACGGTACTCGGTGGGGCCCATTTCCAGCGCTTTGCCGTGGGCACTTACCCGGTGGCTCACCGGATCAAGCAGCAGGCCGTTAATCTCAATCGGGTCTTCAACGCCACGTGGCGTCGCACGGCGCAGCACCGCTTTTAGCCGTGCCACCAATTCCCGGGGTGAAAAAGGCTTGGTGATATAGTCATCGGCACCGGCTTCAAGCCCTTGAATTTTATTATCCTCTTCGCCTTTCGCGGTGAGCATAATAATCGGGATTTCAGCGGTGGTTTCTTCACGTTTTAGGCGTCTCGCCAGCTCAATACCGCTAGTGCCGGGCATCATCCAGTCCAGCAGCAGTAAATCGGGTTGGTGGTCGACCACCATGGCATGGGCATCCTGGGCGTTATCCGCTTCGAGCACGCGATAGTCAGCCATTTCCAGCGCTACCGCGATCATCTCGCGAATCGACGCCTCATCATCGACAATCAGAACGGTCTTGGCGGTCATACCAGAGCCTCACGGTGTTCAAAGAAACTAGTTCAAAGAAAAACAGTTCAAAGAAAAACAGATCAATGACATGTCAGTGACGATAACACCATGACTTGATGACAATTACATGACAATCGCCTCGATCAGCCAGCCGCAGGCCACCAACTTAGCGCGATACCGGCAAAAATCAGCAGTCCCGACCAGTGATTATTGAGAAACGCCTGGAAGCAGGCATCCCGCTCCTGGTCGCGAATTAAGCGCTGCTGATGCAGAAAAGTCGCTGCCATTGCCGCTAGCCCTAACCAGAAGAAACCACCTAAACCAACCCACCAGCCTACCCAAGCCAGCAACCCCAGGGTGGCTAGCTGGAGTAAGCCGATAATCAAACGATCCGCATTTCCAAACAGCACGGCCGTCGATTTAATGCCAATTTTTAAATCGTCGTCGCGATCGACCATGGCGTACTGGGTATCGTAGGCCACTGTCCAGCACACATTAGCGCAGAATAGCAGCCATGCTTCCAGCGGCACGTGGCCGAGCACGGCGCCAAAAGCCATCGGAATTGCCCAGGAAAAAGCCGCGCCCAGCACCACCTGAGGAAAGTGGGTATAGCGCTTCATAAACGGATAAATAATCGCCAGCAGCACCCCGCCCAGCGAGAGCAGCACCGTAAACCAGTTGGTCAGTAATACCAGAATAAACGCAGCGGCCACCAGGGCGATAAACAGCAGTTGAGCTTCGGTTTCGCTGATACGGCCCGTCGCTAGCGGACGTTGTTTTGTGCGTTTCACATGCCCATCGAAGTGGCGATCCGCATAGTCATTGACCACGCAGCCCGCAGCGCGCATCACATAAACGCCGGCCACAAAAATCAGCAGCACATTTCGCCCTGGTACACCTTCCGCAGCCACCCATAATGCCCACAGCGTCGGCCACATCAAAAGCCATGTGCCTATCGGCCGATTCAAGCGCATCAGCTGTAAAAAATCTGCCACGCGAGCCCATCCCTTCGGCCGCAACAGTGAACGATCCATGCTTACCTCACGAAGAATAAGATGCAGGCGCTAGCCTAGCGCGAAGGCAGGCCAAGATCATCCGCCATCGCCGTCAAAAAATACTCTTGCACTAATAACGACAGACTGCCGTGCTTACAGCCGTGATAAAAAACAGAGCGCCTTCCCCAGGCACAGCCTTCCTGTATGCCGTTGACGCTAGCAAACTGGGGGGAATGCGTCGTTACTTCCAATGGCCCACGCACTAAACCCGGCTGGCGAAATAGCCAACTACCTAGCGAGCGCTCGCCCAGGCACTCTAGCCGTTGGCCCTTTACCTGTGAGAGCGGGGCGACCGAGCGCGCCACCACCCATGGCGTTCCATCTAAGCACAGCGCCACTTCCCGCAGCCAGGCGTAACGCTTGGCACCAATGCCCAGCGCCTGAGCCTCATCCTGGCGCGGCCAACCAACCCCCTGGCGCAGCAGTCGTACTCGAAACGGCTTCTCGCCACCTGCGACCATTAAGCGGGCGGTTAACGAGTCGGTGGAGGCAACCCACTGCCACCAGGAAGCACTCATCGCCGGGCGCGCCGCATCAATCGGGCGCCAGCGGGAAAATAGAGGAGTTTGCCGAAAAGCAGCAGCCGTCACCGAGTTCTCCAGGGCAATTAACGGGTTGGCTAGTGTAACATGGGCACTGAAAGGCTTTTGTTTCAGCAACTTTTTTAACGACTCGGTTTAGCGCTTCTTTTTTCGCAATCTTATTTAGCAACTTTTTTGGTGTCTGCATGCCCGCCACCCAAACACAAAAAACGTCTTCTCACGCTGCGCTGGTGATTATTGGCACTGGAATGGCAGGGGTTGGCCTTGCCCGGGCGTTGCGCCGATTGGGCGACCAACGCTCAATCACGCTGGTGAGCGCTGACAGCGGCGATGATTACAGCAAGCCGTTGCTCTCCACCGGCTTCGCCAAGGGCCTCGCGCCCGAACAATTAGCCCAGCGCAGCGCTACTGACCTGGGCGAAGAGCTAAATGCCCAAATGGTTATCCACACCCAGGTAACCGCACTGGATGTGGATAACCAAACAATTCTGCTTGAAGACGGCATGGTGCTCGGCTACGAAACACTGGTACTGGCCACTGGCGCTGCACCACGGGCGCCCTTCAGCATTGAGCCCAGCGTAGCCCCACGCTGCTTTACCATTAACGACCTGGATGACTACCGCCGCTTTCACACGGCGCTAGGCCATGGCCCCGCACGGATGGCGATTGTTGGCGCGGGGCTGGTCGGCTGTGAATTTGCCAACGATCTCCACGCTGGCGGCCATCGTGTCAGCCTCATTGCCCCAGAAGGAACCCTACTTCCTCGCTTGCTGCCACCGCCCTTAGGGAACGCCCTAGGCGATGCCTTTAGCGAAGCAGGTATCCATCTTCACCTTGCACGTTCGATTGATTCGATAGCGGCCGAAAGCGGCGAAGATATCGTATTACGTCTGGATAACGGCGACGCTGTCAGCGCTGATCTCGTGTTGATGGCAACCGGCCTTGCACCTCGCACAGCACTTGCCGAATCGGCTGGTTTAAACGTATCACCTGGCGGTATAGTCGTTGACCGCCAGTTGCGTACATCGCACCCCAATATCTACGCCCTAGGCGATGCAGCCTGCGTAGACGGTGTTAATGCCATGTACGTGCAGCCACTACAAGCCAGCGTTAAGGCGCTGGCGGCAACCCTTTCAGGCGCGCCCACGCCGGTTAGCTTCGGTGCTTGGCCGGTAGTGGTTAAAACGCCGCTGCTACCAGTGGTGGCCTACCCGCCAACGAACACGCCTGAGCACTGGCGAATTGAAGGCGAAGGCGGTGATATCAGTGCCTTGGCTGAAAATAAAGACGGTCGTTTGATTGGTTTTGCGTTGACAGGCGGCTGCGTGAGAAGGAAAGTGGAGCTTTCCAGAGCAGCACCTGCACTGCTAGGCTGATTTTCGTCGCGTTCACGACTAGGCTAGAGAAGTTAACCTAATCGGCTACGCACCCAACAACATGCATTTGTTTGATGTTTGATTTCTTTTAAAAAGGGGAGATTCCTTATGCGCAAACCTGAACTCGCTGCAGCCATCGCTGAAAGTGCCGACCTATCCAAAGATAAAGCTGGCCAAGTGCTGAACGTTATTCTGGATGAGATCACCAACAGCGTTGCTAAGGGCGAAGATGTCGCTTTGATTGGTTTTGGTACCTTCACGGTACGTGAGCGCGCAGCACGTACCGGCAAAAATCCGCAAACCGGTGCCCCGCTGCAGATTCCGGCCAGCAAAAACGTTGCCTTTAAGCCAGGCAAAGGACTTAAGGACGCCGTTTCTTAATGAAGCTCAAGCTGACGCTGTGGCTACTGGGCGTACTGCTCAAACGTGCCCTGCGCCGCAAGCCGCGCTTTCGTGAACAGTTAGAACGCATGCGCGGCCTGGACTGGGGGATTGCCACGGAAGATCTAAGTATTGCCCGCCACTACCGGATGACACCGAAAAGTATCAGTACCGGCAAAGGGCTGCCTGTGGACTTAGATCTTGAGCTACGCTTCCGTGATCAGAATACCGCCTTGAAAGTGCTCAAAAAGCCAACACAGCAGGCCTTTCTCGACGGCATGATAAACGGCGACGTGCGCTTAGTGGGTGATTCCGCCGATATGAATAAGCTGCAAAAACTACTCAAGTATTTGTAGCGGTTTACGATTGGCATAGGGTAACGGCTTAGATTAAATAAATTTAGGCTGAACAAGGTAGAGGTATAAAAGCTATCGATGGACATACCTCATCAACGCCTCGTTTACTTTCGCGTTACCCTTGAGTCTGGCTCCGTGCGCCGCGCAGCGGCGCGCTTGGATATTGCTCCCTCGGCGGTAAGCCGGCAAATTGCTTTGCTGGAAGAAGCCTTGGGAGCGACGCTTATGGAGCGTCAGCGCGACGGCATTTCGCCTACTCCGGTAGGCGAAATGCTGCTTGAGTACTGCGAGCGCCGCGGCGCCCTTGATGAAGGGTTTATTGCGTCACTTGAATCCTACCAACGCATGGAAACCGGCAAGATATCGCTTACCGTCGGAGAAGGGTTTGTCAGTGACCTAGTAGCCTCCCCACTGCATGAATTTACCCAACGCTATGCGGGCATTCAGCTCGATATCCATACCGCAGGCACCTCGGGCATTATTGACGCTGTTGTCGGCGATCACAGTCATATCGGCTTGATGTTCCATGAGCGTACCCATCCCCAGCTGCGTTTCTGGTCATCTACTCCTCAGCCACTCATGGCCATTCTGCCGCCCGACCACCCGTTAACCAGCCAAACGGCGCCGCTCACCCTGACTCAGCTTAGCGACCAGCCCATGGCCATGTGGGACACCACTCATGGGGTACGTCAAATGGTCGACCAAGCGTTCCAGCAGTCACGCATAGCCCCGCGCATGGCGATGAATACCAACTCAATGGTGATTCTGGCTCAATATGTGCGCAGCGGCATGGGCATTACCCTGCTACCCGCCTTTGCCGTCGCCCACGATTTAGAGCTCGGCACGTTAGTGGCGCGCCCGGTAGATAATCCGCTTTTTCAGCGCTCCCAGGCCCACATGGTCACGCGGGTAGGCCGCCAACAGCCCAAGGCCAGCATTCTGCTGCTACGCCACCTGCAGCGCTGGATGCAGGCGTTTCGCGCCCCAGGCTCGGTAAGCGATCAGCCAACACCGCTACCGTAACCAAACGCCACGCTGGCTTCCGGGGCGGTTTCCACCCAGACGCTTTGCGGCACCGTGTATTCACGCAGGCCATCCAAGCCGCTGGAGCGACCGAAGCCGCTATCGCCAAAGCCACCAAACGGTGACATCACGCTGATCGCCTTATAGCTATTGATCCATACCGTACCAGCACGCAGTTGCCCAGCTACGCGATGCGCTCGCGCTACGTCCTGGCTCCAAACGGCGCCAGCCAAGCCAAAGCGGGTCTCGTTGGCGAGCTGAATGGCCTGATTTTCATTGTCAAAGGCCATGGCCACCAGCACCGGACCGAACACTTCTTGTTGAGCAATCTCCATATCCGGCGTGACATCGACCAGCACGGTAGGGGCGATAAAGTAGCCCTGAGCCTCGGTAGGTAATCCCTCTGGCCGTTTACCGCCCGTTAACAACGTTGCGCCAGCGGCTACCGCCGCGTCGATCATGCGGGTGACCTGCTCAAATTGGCGGTGATTCTGCAAAGGCCCCATGCGGGTCGCTTCATCGTTAGGCAGGCCCACCGAAATCTGTTCCGCCGCCCGCGCCAAACGGCTGGTGACTTGCTCAAACACCGGGCGCTCGATCAACAGCCGCGAGCCCGCCACACAGCTCTGGCCGGCGGCGGCAAAAATGGCCGCCTGGGCACCCGCGACAGCTTCATCCAGCTTGGCATCGGCAAAGACGATATTGGCGGATTTACCCCCCAGCTCTAACACGCTGGGCACCAACCGCCTCGCGCCCGCTTCAGCAATCATGCGACCACTCTGGGGAGAGCCCACGAACACCAGTTTGCTGATGGCAGGGTGGTCGGTCAGCGCTGCGCCGGTCGACTTGCCCAGCCCGTTGACGATATTGATCAGCCCTTTAGGAAGTCCGCCGCTTTCAAGTAGCTTGGCAATCACCACCGATGAAAAGGGCGTCAGTTCGGAAGGCTTTAGCACCACACCATTGCCCGCCGCAATGGCAGGGGCTAACTGCCAGGCACAGGTGAACATCGGGGCATTCCAGGGGGTAATCTGCCCCACCACGCCGTAAGGTACATGGCGCACATAGTTAAGATGCGAGGTAGGCACTGGAATCACTTCGCCATGCTGCTTGTCGCACCAACCCGCGTAGTACTCGAACATCTCGCGTACTTTGCCTACTTCAGCCCGGCAGTCACGAATCGGCTTACCGGCCACCACACTTTCCAGCTGAGCCAGCGCCTCTTCATGGCCCGCCAGGCCGCGTATGGCGGCATTCATACGCCGTCCACGCTCGCTGGCGGTTAGCGCCATCCATTCACGTTGGCCTCGCTGTGCCGCTTGGGTAGCACGCTCAATCAGTCCAGCACCCGCATCGCGATAGCTCACCAGCGTTTCGCCGGTGGCTGGATTGGTCAGGGTGATCACGTCCCCCTCTCCTGCCACTAAACCGCCATCAACCCAGTTGCTCAGCAGCGTGGTGGCCGTTAATCCAAAACCTTCGAGTAGCGTGGCAAGGTGATCTTGGGCATGTTGGCTAAGTGCGTTCATTACTGCTCCTCCGCCTGGCTGGCACGAGCTAATATCGGCGTGGTGATATGGTTAAAGTCATCGCTATCGGTTGGTTGTTCGGGGTTCGCGTGCCAGGCATCGACCACGGCTTGTAACAGCGGCGAGGGGATATCCAGTTGCTCAGCGGCATCCCGGGCCAAACGTAAATCCTTACGCATCAAACCGGTGGTAAAGCCTGAGTCGAAACGCTCACTCAACACCCACTCTGGGAAGTTCACCTCGCTGACCGCGCTGCGCCCCGAGCCACTGTTAAGGCCCGCCAAGCAGGCCGCGGGGTCAACGCCCGCCTTGACTGCCATAGCAACGGCTTCGGCGGTGGTTAACAAGTGCGCGGCACACAGGTAGTTATTGGCAAGTTTGACCACATGGCCGCTGCCCGGGCCGCCCACATGGGTACGCTTGGCCGACATGGCTTCCAGCATCGGCAATACCCGCTCAATGGTGGCGACATCGCCTCCTAACAGCATCCCTAGCTTGCCGCTGGCAGCGCCTTTCGGGCCGCCGCTGACCGGGGCATCCAACCATAGAAGGCCCGCTGCGGTTACTTTTTCGGCCAGTTCACGCGTCACGGCGGGGTCACTGGTGGAGGTATCGACAATCACGCTACCTTTCGGCGCAAGGTCAAGCAGGCCTGGCGATTGCTCGATCACCTCACGCACATGGGCAGAGGTGGGCAACGACAGCAGGTAAACGTCGCTAGCGGGTAATTCTTCGGGAGCCACAACGGTTAGTCCTTGAGCAGCAAGACGCGATCGCGCTTGCTCAAATACATCGCTACCCGTTACTTCAAACCCTGCTGCTTTGAGGGTGAGCGCCATATTGCCGCCCATCTGCCCCAAACCAATGACGGTAATCGATAAAGGGGTGGTGACTAAAGACATAGTAAAGCTCCTTTAAACGTCATGAAGACGCTATGTTCCGGGTAGACGCTCCCCTACCCAGAGGGCATCAGAGAGCGAATAACGTGTATTAAGTCAGGAATTTAGACGAGTAACGCCCTTACCAGCTCCACCCAGTAGCGCGTGCCCAGCGGCAGCAACGCGTCGTTAAAGTCATAGCGGGGGTTATGCAGCGAAGCGGACTCCTCGCCATTGCCCATCCAGATATAGGCACCTGGGCGCTCGGCCAGCAGGAACGAGAAATCCTCAGAGGCCATACTGGGCGGCGGGTTGCGCACCACATTGTCGCTGCCGAGTAAGCTTTCCAGCACCGAGGCGCAGTGCTGGGCATGTTCAGGGGTATTGATAGTGGCGGGATAGCAGCGCTGGTAATCCAGCTCAACGGTTAAGCCGTGAAACTCTGCCAAGCTGGCAATCGCCTGCTTAAAGCGTGTCTCCAAGTGCTCTTTAAGCACCATATCAAAACAGCGCAGCGTGCCGCGAAGCGCCACCTGTTCGGGAATCACATTGAAGGTATCCCCCGCGTTAATACTGGTAATACTCAGCACGGCAGATTTGTCTGGCGGCGTTTCGCGGCTCACCAGCCCTTGCAGTTGGCTGATCAGTTGGCAGCTCGCCAACACCGTATCAGTACCTAAATGGGGCATCGCCGCATGGCAGCCCTTGCCAGTCAGCGTCAGGCTAAAGATATCGAAGGCGGCCATGACGTCGGTATCGTGCACCGCGGCGACGCCTACGGGCAGACCCGGCCAGTTATGCAAGCCGTACACGGCATCCATGGGAAAGCGCTCAAACAGGCCCTCTTCAACCATCACCCGCCCGCCGCCTGCGTTCTCTTCGGCGGGTTGAAAGATGAACACCACCCGGCCTTTGAAATCCGGCTGCTGCTTTAACGCCCAGGCAGCGCCCAACAGCATGGTGGTGTGTCCATCGTGGCCGCAAGCGTGCATTTTGCCCGGCGTTTGCGACGCGTAGGCAAGCGCAGTCTCTTCACGAATATCCAAGGCGTCGATATCGGCCCGCAGGCCGATGGTTTTACCTTCACCTTGTTGACCATCCAACGCGGCTACCACACCCGTTCCGGCAATCCCGGTGGTTACCTCAAAGCCCCACTCAGTCAGCAGCTCGGCAATGCGTGCGCTGGTGCGGTGCTCTTCAAAAGCCGTTTCCGGGTGCTGGTGAAAATCATGGCGCCACGCTTTTAGTTCTGCGTGATCCGGTAAGTCTACTGAAGCAGTCATCGTCTTATCCTTAAAGCATCACATGGGCGACAACAGCAGAGCCAATAAAAGTACCGGTAAAGACCAGCAGGGCCACAATCACCAGCTTCCAGCCAGTCTGCTTGAACATGGCAAACTCACGACCGGTAAGCGCCAGCCCTGCGTAGGCCAATACCGGCGTGACCACTGCCAGGAAATCCACCTCGGCCAACCGTGCGATGATCCACCCATTACCCGGGAAGAACGGCAGCGTCGCGATAATACTCACCAGCGACACCCAGGCCACGCTGGGCAGGTAAAAAGGGCAAAACCGCCCAACCACCAAGCCGATAATGACCATGACATAGAGAATCAACATGCCGGGCAGCGCATCTAATAAAGGTGAACCGTTGACGATATTGCTAAACCACGCCGCCACACACACTGCCGCCAGTACCAACGCGGTTTTGCCTAGCTGATTTTCGGGACGTAGCTCTTTTAACGCCTCAGCATCGAACTGATCGATTGGGCTCTCATGAGTTTTCATGGCTAACCTCCTGGCGCGAGCCTTTTAAGCGCTTGTACATCCACTCGGTGATCGGTAGCGCGATAAATAGCGAGATATACAGACCGGTGGCGTAGGTAAGCAGGTTGCTTGCCCCGGCAAAGGCGAGTAGTTCGTCTTTGGATGCGGGTACCGCTTCAGCTAAAGCTGCTGAACACGCCGCCACCATACTGCCACTGCCCACCCCGCAGGCCATGGCCAGAGCACGAATATCGAGAATATCCAGCGAGGCGATGTAGCCCGCCATTAAGGCGAAGTAGAGCGTACCGAACATGGTGCCCACTACGTAAACGCCCATAATGCCGATACCTTCAGGGCTTCTCAGCCCGTAACGGTCTGAAATAATGGCAATATTGGGCTCACGGGCGATAGAGTAAGTGGCACCGATCGCTTCACGTCCCATTTTGAGGACTAATACTGCAAAGGGGAGAGCTATGAGCATGGTGCCCAGATTACCCAATTCCTGGAGAATCAGTGCAGGGCCGGCGGCGATGATCTGCTCGATCGCTGGGCCAATGGTGGAACCGAATTTGGCGATAAACGGCAGGATGGCGATTAGAATAATCGGGCCCGCCGCATTGCTGACCGGCTTGGGAATGACCTTACCCATTGCCGAAAAAAGATGAGGGTTGAACAGAACACCAATCACAAAGGCGTAGAGCAGCGGTAATAACAACAGTGTTCCAGGCCCGAGGGGGATGCGTGCGATGCCGACCCACTCGGCAAACATCGACGTCACAATCACCGTAAGGTGAAGACGCCAGTCCAGCAGCAGTTTGATATTCATAGGAGTGTCCCTGTTTTTTTTAGAGTCACTCCGAGTATCGAAAGGTTACTGTTTCAATCATAGGGCTTTAGTGCGCTATTTTTTAGAACACCCAAACGTTGAGTGCTGAGTAGCGACATCCAACGCCTACGCATTTATACTAAAGTCTAACAACCATCTATAAGAGCTTTTATGCCCATATCTTTGCCGCTACGGCGCCTTTGGACTCTCGATAAATTCGCCTACAGTCTGCGCGTTTTTATAGCGTTCAGCGGAGCGTTGCTATTTAGCGGTTTAATGGGCGATGTGGCGCTGGTCATTCCGCTTTTTCTCGGCATTATCGCCTGTGCGCTGTCTGAAACTGACGATAGCTGGCAAGGCCGTCTTCAAGCGCTGCTGGTAACGTTGGTGTGTTTTACGTCAGCGTCCTTTATCGTGCAGTGGCTATTTCCCTGGCCGTGGCTATTTGTAGTGGGCCTAGGGCTTTCGACCTTTTGCCTAATTATGCTCGGTGCTATCGGACAGCGTTATGCCACCATCGCTTCCGGCACGCTAATACTCTCGATCTACTCGATGATCAACATCGAGCAGCACGGCGGGGTCGATGAAGACGTGGCGGCGCGCCAACTGCTGCTGTTGGCTGGGGCGGTGTGGTACGGGCTAATTTCGGTGGTGTGGTGCGCACTGTTTTCGCGCCAGCCGGTCAAGCAGAGCATGGCGCGAGTGTACAAAGCGCTGGGCGAGTTTCTGATACTGAAATCGGCGCTGTTTGAACCGGTGCGCGGTGTCGATGTGGAAGCGCGTCGGGTGGCCTTGGCGCGCCAGAACGGCAAAGTCGTCGCTGCGCTCAATCAAGCCAAAGAGATGATTTTTAGGCGGCTGGAAGGCCAGCGCGGCGACCAAAAACTCAACCGCTACCTGCGTATCTACTTTATTGCCCAGGATATTCACGAACGCGCCAGCTCCACCCATTACCCCTACAGCGCGCTCAGCAAAGCCTTTTTCCACCACGATGTGCTGTTTCGCTGCCAGAGGCTGCTGGATCAACAGGGGCGCTCCTGCCGTCAGCTAGCCAAATCGCTGCTACTCAATAGGCCGTTTGATCATCAGCAGAGTGAAGAGGCGCTGGCCGACCTTCACGCCTCGATTGAGAACCTGCGCGGCCGTGGCAAGCCCGAGTGGCGCCCACTGCTTTACCCATTGAGCGCGCTGGCAGAGAACCTGGCCACTCTGGAAAACCAGCTCGCCAGCGCCCACAATCCCGGTGTCAGCGATGAGCGGCGCGACAGTTCGCTGTATGACCGCTCGCCATCGAGTGTGCAGGAAGCGTGGAAGCGGGTGCGCCTAAACTTTACTCTCGGCTCCCCCACTTTTCGCCATGCAGTGCGGCTCTCCATTGCCCTCACGACCGGCTATGGGCTGATGCAGTGGATCGACCCCGAGCAGGGCTTTTGGATTCTGTTGACCACGCTGTTTGTTTGCCGGCCCAACTTTGCCACCACACGGCGGTTTTTGTCCCAACGGATAATGGGCACGGTACTTGGCTTGGTAGTGGGCTGGGCGTCGATCAGCCTCTTTCCGCACCCGCTGGTGCAGAGCATGATCGCCGTGGCCGCCGGGGTCTCGTTCTTCGCTAACCGCGAAAAACACTATGTAATCGCTACTGCCTCTATCACCCTGCTCGTGCTGTGCAGCTTCAACCAGGTAGGCGACGGCTATAACCTGATCCTACCGCGGCTGCTCGACACCCTGCTTGGCTCACTCATCGCCGGCTTAGCGGTGTTTTTTATTCTGCCCGACTGGCAGGGTCGCAGGCTTTATCGCGAAGCCGCCAACGCGCTCAATAACCACCGCCGCTACCTGGAGGAGATTATCCACCAGTACGAGGAGGGTAAGCAGGATGACTTGGCCTATCGCCTGGCGCGGCGCAATGCCCATAACGCCGATGCAGCGCTCTCCACCCTGCTCACCAATATGCTCCATGAGCCGGGGCATTACCGGAAACTGGACGCGGACAACGGACTGCGCTTTCTGGTGCTCTCCAATACCCTACTCAGCCACCTCTCTGCACTGGGCGCCCATCGCCACCAGTTGGCAGACGATGAAGACGATGCCACGCTAGTGCCGGTAGCAAAACGTATTGGTGAGCTGCTGGGACAAATCGCCGAGCGATTAAACCAGCGCCAGCCGGTTGAGCCACTAGCGGATCAAGCTGCCGAGTTATTAGCCCAGCTAGAAGAGAAAAGTGCGCTATCAGCAGATGAAAAAGCCGTCACGCTCTACCGCCCTATTCAAAGCCAGCTACGCCTTATTACCGAGCAGCTCGCCCCGCTGGGTGAAGCTGCGAATCGTCTGGTGGGAAGTGAAGAGTATACGCCAAGCACCGCTAGCGTCTAACCAAGCTAACTACACCTGCCCATAGCGCCCTGCCGCCTCGCCAAGCCAGCGGCGCACCAGGACAGCGGTAACGTCTGGGCTGCCCTGCAGCGTTTGGGCCATGGCGCTGACTCGTTCCAGAAGGTCGGCATCGCGCTCCAGGTCGGCAATTTTCATCTGCGCAAGGCCGGTTTGGCGGGTGCCGAGCACTTCGCCGGGGCCGCGGATTTCCAGGTCTTTCTCGGCGATGCGGAAGCCATCGGTGGTTTCGCGCATGACCGCCAAGCGCTGGCGGGAGCTTTTCGACAGCGGCGGGTGGTAGAGCAGCACACAGAAGCTTTCCGTGCTGCCACGCCCTACCCGGCCGCGCAGCTGGTGCAGTTGGGAAAGCCCCAGACGCTCGGGGTTTTCGATAATCATCAGGCTGGCGTTGGGTACATCCACTCCCACCTCGATCACCGTGGTAGCCACCAGCAAATCCAGCTCCCCCGCTTTGAAGGCGGTCATCACCTCGGCTTTCTCGCTCGACTTCATGCGCCCGTGAACCAAGCCCACCGCCAACTCGGGCAGCGCTATGGTTAGCTCATCGCGGGTAACCTCGGCCGCCTGGCACTGCAACGCCTCGGATTCATCAATCAACGTGCACACCCAATACGCCTGACGACCTTCGCTGCAGGCCAGCCGAATACGCTCAACCACTTCAGGGCGGCGTTCGTCGGGCACCACCACGGTTTTTACCGGTGTACGGCCGGGGGGTAGCTCGTCGATCACCGAAACATCCAGATCCGCGTAGGCGCTCATGGCCAAAGTGCGCGGAATCGGCGTGGCAGTCATGATCAACTGGTGTGGGGTTAGCCCGCCCGCCTCGCCCTTCTCGCGTAACGCCAGGCGCTGATGCACGCCAAAGCGGTGCTGCTCGTCAATGATCGCCAATCCCAGGCACTGGAAGTGCACGTCGTCCTGAAACAGTGCGTGAGTGCCCACCACCATACGCGCACGCCCGTCGGCAATCGCCGCCTTGGCATCCAACCGTGCTTTGCCTTTGAGCTTGCCCGCCAGCCACGCCACTTCGATGCCCAATGGTTCAAACCAAGCTTTAAACGAGCGGTAGTGCTGCTCGGCGAGGATCTCGGTCGGCGCCATGATCGCCGCCTGGCAGTTGCCCGCCAGAGCGCTCAGCGCGGCCATGGCGGCGACCACGGTTTTTCCCGAGCCAACATCGCCCTGGATCAGCCGCAGCATCGGCGCTGGGCGACTTAAATCGTGGCTAATCTCCTCCAACACGCGGCGCTGGGCGCCGGTCAGTGCAAACGGCAGTTGGGCCAAAAAGCGTGCCTGTAGGCTGCGCCCAGAGGGAAGTGTGGGCGCGCCATCCGCCTGAATACGCAGGCGAACTTCACGCAGGCTTAGTTGGTGGGCGAGCAGCTCCTCCAGCGCCAGCCGCCGAGTGGCCGGGTGCTGGCCACTGGTCAACTGCTCTATATTCACATCGGGAGGCGGCTGGTGCAGCAAGTGCAGGCTGGCGTGTAGGCCTGGCAACTGAAAGCGTTGAAGCAGGGCATCGGGTATTACATCGGGCAAGGCCTCGGGGGCGCTGTCCAGTAAACCGAGCGCCTGCTGAGCCAGAGCACGCAGCCGCGGCTGGTTCAACCCTTCGGTGGTGGGATAAATAGGCGTGAAATACTCCTCCACCGGGGTCTCACTACCGCCACTGAGCCGGTATTCCGGGTGGTAGATCTCTAAACCGGTCGCCCCAGCCCGCGCTTCGCCAAAGGCGCGCACGGTCGCACCTGAGCGCATCTGTTGCTGCTGGGCCGGTGAGAAGTGAAAAAACCGCAGGCTCAAAATACCGCTAGCATCACGCAGGCGCACCAGCAGGCTGCGGCGGCGCCCTTTAACTACGTCGCAAGCGGTCACTTCGCCCTCTATCACCGCCTCCTGACCTGCACGCAGCAGGCCAATAGGCGTAAGCCGCGTGCGATCCTGATAGCGCATCGGCAGGTGGAACAACAGGTCGCTTACCTGCTCAATACCCAATCGACCCAGTTTCAGCGCCAGCGCTTCGCCTACGCCCTTCAGAGCGGTGATGGGCGCGGAAAGATCACTCATAGGGCGCTTTTCACGGCTTTAGTAGGTTGGCGGCAGTGGCTGATCGCCTGAATCAGCGCCTCAATAGCCTTGGGACGGGGAAAGCTCGCCCGCCAGGCGATCGCCACGGTGCGCGACGGCGCTGGCTCCACAAATGGCCGACTGGCCAGCATGGCATTTTCATACTGGTCGGTGCCCAGCGCAGACTGCGGCAGCACCGTAATACCTAATCGAGAGGCCACCATATGGCGAATGGTTTCCAGTGACCCGCCTTCGGCGATCAGCGTATTGTTGGGGCTGTTGAGTTTTTGGGTAATCGCCGGGCAGGCTTCCAAAATTTGATCGCGAAAACAGTGTCCTTCGCCGAGCAGCAGCAGGCGCTCTTCGAGTAAGTCCTCTTTATTGATCGCTTCCCGCTCGACCCATGGGTGGTTAGCGGGAATGAGAACTTCAAAGGCTTCGTCGTAGATTGGCTTGGTGACCACATCGGTTTCAGTAAACGGCAATGCCACAATAATCACATCCAGCTCACCGCTTCTTAGCTTGGCGCGCAGCGTACCGGTCATGCCCTCTTCAATATAAAGAGGCATTTGCGGGGCCGCGTTCGCCAGGGCAGGCACTAGATGAGGAAACAGGTAGGGCCCAATGGTGTAAATCGCCCCAATGCGCAGCGGGTTGGCCAACTGATCTTTACCCGCACTGGCGAGCTCAAAAATCAGGCTACTCTGCTCCAGCACACGCTGGGCCTGGGCGACGATTTTTTCACCCAGCGGGGTAACCTGGACGGTGGACTTGGAACGCTCAAAGAGCGGCGTTTCGAGCTCTTCTTCCAGCTTTTTCACCGCCACCGAGAGCGTGGGCTGTGAAACGTGGCAGCGTTCCGCCGCACGGCCAAAGTGACGCTCCTGGGCAAGGGTTACGATGTAGCGAAGTTCTGTTAAAGTCATAGCGGTGCCAGTGGCATCCTCTCGTAGCAGCTCGTGACTAGGGCTTGTATGAAAAAAATGTTGTATGCAAGGCCTTGCATCATGACAGTCAGCGAGACGGAAAAGGACAAGCAAGCTCTGCCGTCGGTCTTCTCAACCGACAATATCTCGGTTCAATGTCATCGTTGGTAGAGACTTTGCATCTAATAGGGAATATTAATCAAGAGGAGTGAGCACGGTGAAGCTAACCGTACTGATTATCGGCTGTGGCGATATAGGGATCAACCTTGGGCGCGAGCTGCTTGAGGAAGGGCACCAAGTGATTGGCCTACGCCGCAACGTGGAAGCCTTAAAAGACACCGGTATCAAACCGCTGGCGTTAGACCTGGATAGCCTTGAAGAGGCCGATGCCAAAAGCCTGCCCCAGGCTGACTACGTGGTCTATACCGTCAGCGCTGATCGTTTCGAAGAGAGCGCCTATCAAAGTGCCTACCCTGAAGGTTTAAAGCGCGTGCTGAGCGTGATGGAGCAGCACAAAACGCCTCCACGTAGGGTGTTTTTCGTCTCTTCAACTAGCGTGCATGGCCAGCAGGAGGGCGAGGTCGTTAACGAAGAGAGCCCCACCGACCCCACTAGCTTCTCTGGCACCCTAATGTGCGAGGCTGAGCAGGCGCTGATCAATCACCCCCTGCCGGGCACGGTGATTCGCTTTTCCGGCATTTACGGCCCTGGCCGCGATCGACTGATTCATCAGGTTGCTGAAGGCCGCGTGGCTGCGATCACTCCTGTGGTGTACTCAAACCGCATTCACCGCGACGACTGCACCGGCATTATTGCCCACCTGATTCGCTATCAGGAGAGCGGTGAGACGCTGGATGATATCTACCTGGGCAGCGACTGCGAACCGGTCACCATGCATAACGTAATGATGTGGCTGGCCGAGCAGTTAAAAGTAGAGGCCACAGAGACCATGCAGTCCCCTTTACGTCGGCGAACGAGCAAACGCTGCGATAACCAGCGCATATTGAGCACTGGTTATCAGTTCCGCTTTCCCAGCTACCGCGAAGGCTATGCACAGGTACTCAAAGAGGGCGGCTTTCTAGAGCTAAACAAAGCCTAGTCACCGATAACCATCACCGCTTCCGCTTCCACCTGGCTGCCTTTGGGTAGTGCTTTGACGCCAACGGCGGCGCGGGCGGGGAAAGGAGCGGTGAAGAACTCCTCCATGACTTGGTTAACAATCGCAAAGTTATCCAAGTCCACCAGGTAGAGATTCAGCTTCACGATATCGCTTAGCGAACCCGCCGCTTCTTCGCATACTGCCTGTAGATTGGTGAAGACTTGGCGTGCCTGAGCTTCGAAATCCTCAGACACAATCGCCATGGTCGCGGGATCCAGCGGGATCTGGCCAGAGAGATAAACCGTGTTGCCCGCTTTAATGGCCTGGGAGTAAGGACCAATAGCCGCGGGGGCTTTGCTGGTGTTGATAACGGCCTTATTGCTCATACGTTGTTTCGCTCCTGTAATGGGTAATACTTAATTATTTGATACTGAAAAATAGCGATCGCTGCCGATTTATATCAGCATGTTGTTATGTATAGTATTAATTAGCGAGTCGGGTAATTTTGCCAACGTTGGGAAGGTTACGGATGCGTTTAATGATGCGTGCCAGATGCACACGACCTTTCACCGACAGCGTCAGATTGACGGTGGAAAGGTGGGCATCGCGCTCTTCAATACCAATCCGCTCAATATTGGCATCGGCATCGGTGACCAGCCCGGCAAGCTCTGCGACTAGCCCACGACGGCTCTCAATTTCGATACGCAGCGCGACCGGGAAATCTTCATCAATGGTGTCCGACCACTCCAGCGCGAAGAGCTTATCAGGGTCATTTTTATCGGCGAAGTTCTTATCCACCACGTTTTTACACTCAGCGCGATGCACCACCAACCCTTTGCCTGTGGAAAGGTGGCCCACCACGGGGTCGCCTGGTAGCGGATGGCAGCAGCGCGCAAAGTTAATCACCATGCCTTCGCTGCCGCTGATCATGACGGCTTTGCTACCCTCCCCGCCTACAGGGTGCTCATAGCTTTCGCCATGCGCCGCAGCCACTAGGCGGCGTGCCACCACGTGGGTCATGCGGTTGCCCATCCCGAGCGACTCCAACAGAGCATCCTCAGAAGAGACATCCAACTCTTTGAAGGCGCGCTTAAGGGCGCTCTCATCCAGTTCTTCCAGGCTGGTATCGAATGGCGCCAGGGCTTTATTGAGCAACCGTCGTCCCAGCATGACCGCTTCGGTCTGCTGCTGATATTTAAGCGCGTGACGGATTGCCGAACGCGCCTTTGCGGTGGTCACAAAATTGAGCCAGGTAATATTGGGCTTCGCACCGGGGGCGGTGATAATTTCCAGCGTCTGACCGCTCTCTAAGCGCGTCGAGAGCGGCGCCAAATGGCGATCAATACGGCAAGCGATACAGTTATTGCCGATATCCGTGTGCACGGTGTAGGCGAAGTCGATTACGGTAGCGCCCTGGGGCAGCTCCATAATATCGCCTTTAGGTGTGAACACGTAGATATCGTCGGGGAACAGATCGTTTTTAACGTGTTCGATAAACTCCAGCGAGTCGCCAGCGTGGCGCTGCATTTCCAGCAGGCCCTTAACCCAGGCGCGAGCACGTGCATGGCTGCCCTCGGCAATCGGATGGGAAGTCTGCCCCGCTTTATAAAGCCAGTGGGCAGCGATACCGTTATTGGCCATGGCCTCCATTTCACGGGTGCGTATCTGCACCTCAATGGGCATACCGCGGGGGCCAAACAAAGTGGTATGCAGGCTCTGGTAACCGTTAGCTTTGGGAATCGCAATGTAGTCTTTAAAGCGCCCCGGTACCGGCTTATAGAGGTTATGCACCACGCCTAGAATACGGTAGCAGCTGGCCACATCTTCGGTAATGATGCGAAAGCCAAACACATCCATAATTTCGACAAAGGGCTTACGCTGGTCGCGCATTTTTTTATAGATCGACAGCAGATGCTTTTGGCGTCCAATGACGGTGCCATTAAGCCCGTCATCGTCCAGGCTTTTTTGCAGGGAGGACTGTATTTCGCGCATGGCACTGCGCCGGTGCCCCCGCGCTTTGGCAACCGCACGCTTGATGCGCTCCGAGCGCATGGGGTGAATCGCCTGAAAGGAGAGATCCTCAAGCTCGATACGAATCGTATTGATACCCAGCCGTCCGGCAATTCGCGCGTAAATTTCCAGCGTTTCACGGGCAATGCGACGCTTTTTATCTGGGCGTAGGGCGCCCAGGGTGCGCATGTTATGCAACCGGTCTGCCAGCTTGACGATGATAACGCGAATATCCCGCGACATCGCCAGCACCATCTTCTGGAAATTTTCCGCCTGGGCGACGGCTTTGTCTTCAAAGGTGATTTGGGTAAGTTTGGATACCCCGTCTACCAGCTCTGCTACCGGCTTGCCAAACTGAGCCTCCAGGGCTTTTTTGGATACGCCGGTGTCTTCGATAACATCGTGCAGCATGGCAGCCATCAGGCTTTGATGATCCATGTGCATATTGGCAAGAATATTCGCTACCGCCAGTGGGTGGGTAACGTATGGCTCGCCGGAACGCCGCCGTTGGCCGTCGTGGGCCTGCTCAGCATAGTAAAAGGCGCGTTTGACCTGCTGGATCTCATCCGAGGGTAAATAGCCGCCGAGTCTATCGGCCAGGTCATCAATGGTGAACATCTACCGCGCCTCTATCGGTTTCGTTGAAAACGTTAGTCGTCGATATGAGTAGGCGCCATAGCCGGGCGCGGACGAACAGCGGCTTCAACGGGCTCGTCCAGTACAGTGTGATCGACCAGGCCTGCGGCAATTTCACGCAGCGCCATCACCGTAGGTTTATCATTTTCCCAAGGTAGCAGAGCATCGCGGGAGCCGCGCGCCAGCTGACGAGCACGCTGGGTGGAAATCATCACCAGCTTGAAACGGTTTTCAACATTTTCAAGACAATCTTCAACGGTTACGCGAGCCATGGGAGCCTTCCTGTTATGACGGAACCGGGCCGACGCCGTTATAAAAAAACTAACGGCACCGACCCAGCGAAAAAGATGTACTGCAATGCAATAGAAAGTAGTAGAACCGTATAGATTACTCGACCGTAGGCGCCTGTGACAAGAGCGCAGCCAACAGCGGCGCATGGCGCTCGGTCATTAACGGGCGACTTAAGCGGCGGCTGATTACCAGTGACTGTAACTCCTGCAGCGCCGTGGTGAAGTCATCATTAACGACGAGGTAATCATATTCGTGGTAATGGGACATTTCACTCACCGCATCGCGCATCCGCCGGGCAATCACCGCATGCTCATCGGTGCCACGGCTAGCAAGACGTCGCTCCAGCTCCTCGCGGGAGGGCGGTAGAATAAAAATCGACACTGCATCAGGCATTTGTGTGCGTACCTGCTGAGCGCCCTGCCAGTCGATTTCCAGAATGACGTCCTGACCTGCCGCTAGCAATACCTCTACTGCCTGGCGCGAGGTGCCGTAGTAATTATCAAATACTTTGGCATACTCGAAGAACTCACCCCGCGCGATCATCGCTTCAAACTCGGCTACATCGGTGAAATGATAATTGACGCCATTCACCTCACCCTCGCGCTTGGCACGCGTAGTGTGCGACACCGACACTTGAATCCCATCCAGGCTTTCGATTAGCTCGCGCACCAAGCTAGTCTTGCCAGCACCTGAGGGGGCAGAAACGATAAACAGCGTACCTTGGGACATGAAGTACTTTCCCTTCAGTTAGCAAAATAAGTAGCGGAAAACGTAGTAAACGCAAGTAAAGCGACTGCAGCAGAGCAGCAAGGCTGCGCAGTATCGCACACCCAGCGCGACGACTGTAGCGTTGGTGGTGACATACAGGGAGGTAGGCATGCGCAGTACGCTATTTATTTTAGCCCTGATTGCGCTGGGCGTAGCCCTGCAAAAAGGCATCATTGAGATTCCCCGCCACTGGGCGCCATGGGCTCCGCTGCATATTGACGACCCCATTACGCCGGTCACACAGCTTAAGTTAAGCCGCTTGGCAGACGACCGCGCAGGCTGTTTAGCTGCGTTAGATACCGTCCCCGAGGGCGAGCTGCGCTATACGCCATTGGCCGATTACGCCCCCACGGCGAGCTGCCCGCTTGCCAATATCGTGCGCATGCACTCTAGCGGGGTCGCGTTCAATCAGAGTTTCGTGGCCTCCTGCCCGATGGCACTGGCGTGGGTCATGTATGAACGCCACGCGTTACAGCCTGCCGCCAAGGAGATTATGGGTAGCCGAGTGAGCCAGGTTAACCACGTAGGTAGCTTTGCCTGCCGTAACGTTTATGGCCGCGAAGCCGGCAGGCGAAGCGAACACGCCACCGCCGAAGCGCTGGATGTAGTGGGATTTCAGTTTGAGAACGGCCAGCGTATTACGCTGATCAATGACTGGGATGATGAAGGCGAGGTAGGTGAGTTTTTACGCGCTGCGCGGGATGGCGCCTGCCATACCTTCGGTAATGTATTGGGGCCCGATTACAACGCCGCGCATGCGGATCACTTTCATATGGGCATGCGCGGATTTAGGCTGTGTCGCTAAGAGATCAACCATTACTTATTCGAGATTGATGTCATCTGCATCGGTGGCGGCACCGGTGGCAGCACCAACGCCACCGCCGATAACGGCGCCTTGAACGACGCTACCACCGGTTACGGCTGCGGCACCCGCGCCAATGGCAGCACCGACACCCGCGCCGCTAGTAGCGCGCTCTCCGGTAGTGGTACCACAACCCACCAAGCCAATGGTTAACGCCACCACCGCGCCGAGGGTCAATATGCGTGTCAAATTCAATACCTGAATGTGCATGGTCATCTCCTTATGGGTTACTACTCTTACACAGTAGAGAGAATTCGACTTTTTAGCCATGTTAATTATCACTGTTCGATAACTAAGCAGCTGGCCAATCACAATGCAACGTTAGCCAACGCTAGGCTCGCTGGGCCACGGCGCCGTAGGTGCGCTTTTCCAACCATCGCCCAGCGGCAAAAATCACCAAGCCACAGAGTGCCAATCCCGCACCGACCAAGCCCGTGCTCGACCAGCTAAAGCCAGCGCTGATTGCCAGGCCAGCAAGCCACGCCCCTAGGGCATTGGCACCGTTAAAGGCCGCGTGGTTGAGTGAGGCCGCCATGGTTTGGGCATCCTCTGCCACATCCATTAAGCGGGTTTGTAATGAAGGCGCTAGCGCCATACTGGTGCCCACCAGGCCAACGAACAACAGCCCCGTCCAAACGTTATTCGCCGCAAAGTAAAACAACCCTTGTACCACGCCACACCAGAGCAGAATGGTAGGTATGGCACGCATCAGGTTTTTATCCGCCATGCGCCCGCCGATTAAGTTACCGGCAATAGAGCCCAGGCCGAAAATGACCAGCACCAACGGCCCCAGCGCTTCGCTCATACCCGCCTGCTGGGTTAATGTCGGCATCACATAGCTAAAAATGGCGAACATGCCGCCGCAGCCGATGCAGGCAAGCGCCAGGGTAACCAACACCCGCTGCTTAAGCAGCGCTGAAAGCTCACGCACCGGGCTTGCTAGAGTATCGACGGGCTGCACCGGTACATAGAAGCGGATCAACAGGGCGGTGAGCAACGCAATACCACCGACACCCGCAAAGGCGATCTGCCAGCCCAACAGGTTACCCGCCCAGGTACCCAGCGGCGCACCGATCAGAATCGCCACGGTTAAGCCCATCATCACCCGAGAAACGGCCCGCGCCCGTTGGTCTATCGGCACGGCTCCCGCGGCCACCAGTGCGGCGATGCCAAAATAGGCGCCGTGAGGCAAACCAGCCAGAAAACGCAGCCCTACGAATGACCAGAACCCTGGTGCCATGGCACTGGCAATATTGCCCACCGCAAATACCAGCATCAGCATAATCAACAGCGACCGCCTAGGTACTCGCGCGGCCAGCGCCGAAATCAGCGGCGCACCGACTACCACGCCCAAGGCGTAGCTGCTTATTGCGTAACCCACTTGCGGCACCGTTACCGCTAAATCACCCGCCACACGGTTCATCAGGCCCATAATGACGAACTCGCTGGTGCCGATTCCAAAGCCGCCCAGCGCCAACACAAATTCGGCCAAACGCGGGTTGCGCGCCAGCCCTTGAGACGACGATGCTGTCGAATCCTGCATGCTTAACTCCTTGGGATACCGCCCGGTTGGTATCACGATGGCGCAAATGATCGCAGGATTAGACGAAAGTAGAAACATGCTGCGTTTAAAAAGTTAGCGGGCGAACACAATCGTTAAGTTGGGTTGAATAGGAAATGTTTGGATAAGGTGTTTGGCGGTCAGGCGATAGGGGATTCCACTGAAAGCAACCGCTCACGCAGACGACGGTTACGCGGCACCAAGCCGGTTTGCAGACCCAAGGGGCGGAATACTTGGTTTAGCAGCGCCAGTGTAGGGCTTGCTTTATCGGCTTCCAGATCAGACAAGGTGCGGCGACTGATACCTACCAACTCGGCATATTGTGTCTGCGACATTCCCAACACTTCGCGGCGTAGTTGACGCAGCACCTGCCCTGAGCTGATCTCTTCCCGCAGCAGCTGGGACAATAGCGCCATAAGTAGTGCCTCGCGCTCAATGCTAGAGAGTTCTTTGCGTTTCATACCAGCCCCCAGCGGCGCAGCTTAGCATCCAGATAATTTAACCCCACCGCATTCGATGCTAGCAACGCTTCCGGCACTCCCCGCGCAGCAAGTCGTTCTTTTAGCCCGACTAACTGCCTCCCCAGCGCTTTTAGCTCTGCCATCAACTGCTCGGCTGGCACATAGGCATTTAAGTTCTCCGCAATGGCGACCCAGTTGAATTCAGGACCCTCTTCAAACGGCGCGCCCCAAGTGGTGGTGCGAATAATACTTTCTGGGTCAGCCTTCATGGGCGCAAAATCGTAGACTGGCGCCAGCCAGATTCCCTGAGGCGTTTTCAACAGCGCCGTATTGCGGCCATGGTTATCGCTATTAGCAAAAGCGACATTAAGCAGATCACGTTTCACCCACTCGCTCACGAAACGCGCCGTATCAAAATGACCTCCTAACTCGCGAACGCGGTATTGCTGGCTCAACAGGCCAACCAGTGCCTCAATCACGTCAAAATGGTTTAAGAAGCTTCCCGGCTGACGCTTCATCGCGGAATAAACCGACTCCAGCCCATACAGCGTTCGCTTCCCAGCGGGGTAATCAACATCAAAGCGGGGCAACCAGAGAGATGGATAGCGCTCGCCTTCCAGTAGCCGCATCCCTTGAGTGTCGATCGTCGCTATGCCGAGTGACGCCAGCTCATGATAGAAATGGTATTCGGCGCGAAGGATATTGTTATCAAGCTCGGTGCGCTGGCCGCGAGGAAATTTCACCAGATAGTGCTGGTCGGTATTCGCCGGATCATCCTGATAGGTATCGATCCAGACCTGATCGTTTGGCGAACAGCGTAGCAGTAGCTTAGGCGCTTCGCCGCCAGCGCCGGTCGCCCCCCCCCCAGCGGCTCCCATTTGCTGCGCATAAGCAAGAAAATCGCTATCTCGATCCACAACATCGCGTAAGGCAAAGCGCTGCTGCTCTAGCGTGCTACCTACTGGACGCTCGGGAAGGGCCTCTTTAATACGTAAATTACCCACCGGAGCAATCGTCCCTTTAGCCAATAGGGCGTAATCTTGTTCAGCCTCAGTAAGCGCCGATATCCCCAACTGCGTGACCCAGTAACGACGGCTGGCCCCAGAAGGCATGATATCGTCTAAAAAAGCGAACCAGCGTGGCGATTGATGAGTATTCATGAGTTCAATCGGCAAAAGCAGGCTGCAAGCATGCTCATCATCGCGATCCAACCATTCAAGGGCATAATCGGTGATATAGCCCAAACGCGCAGGTCCTCGACGACCTTGCTCTGGGTGCTCAATCACCAGCTCAGCGGCATCGTGCCACTGGCCATGATGAAATGCCTGGATGGTTAGCAACGTGGGACACCTTAATTGAGCAGTTAATAACTGAGCAGCTTAATGCTCAATAGTGTAGTCCAAGGCTCCGGAATGTGCATTTTAATACTCATAAATATATAAAAACCCAAATAGTGAGCAATATAATACTCATTTTAACCAGGAGTAATAATGCCAGCTAATACCTCATCTTTTAACACGATCGAACACGCCATGGCTGAACTCGTCGAGGCCGACCCCGATATCGCCCACGCCCTACCTCTAGTGGGGGCACCCTCGCCTCGGGAGCGCGATAAAGGCTTTGCGACGTTCTTCTCGACTATCGTTAGCCAGCAGCTATCCACCGAAGCGGCTCGCGCGATTATGGGTCGTGTAAATACACTGCTGCCCGAGCTTCACGCCAAGGCAGTGATGGAGGTAGAGGGCCAAGCGCTACGCGATGCGGGGCTTTCCTGGCGTAAGATCGAGTACGCTAAAGGGCTGGCAGAAGCAGAGTTGGCAGGCACTTTTAGCGCCGTGGGGCTTGAACAGCTAAGCGACGACGAGGCGATTGCCGCGATTACCGAGCTACGCGGCTTTGGCCGCTGGAGCGCTGAGATTTACCTGATGTTCTCGCTGCAACGCCCAGATATTTTCCCCGCTGATGACCTTGCCCTGCGGGTAGCGCTGGGCCGCTTAAAAGGCATGGACGACAAACCCACGCCCAAGCAGGCCCGCCAGTTGGTAGAACACTGGGCGCCCTGGCGCAGCGTGGGTTCGCTGTTTCTGTGGCACTACTATCGCGGCGAGCCGCTTTAAGCATCCAGCCCGCCAAACTTACCGTTCTGGTAGTCCTCGACCGCCTGAACGATCTCTTCACGGGTATTCATTACAAAAGGGCCGTGGGAGTAAACAGGCTCATCGATCACCTCACCATGACCAAACAGCAAGCGCGCGTCGCTACTGGCTTCGATATCGAGGTTATCGCCATCGCGATCTACTTCAATCAGATGGTGCGGCTTGACTGGCTCGCCTCCCACCGTGACATCGCCATCCACCACGTAGAGAAACACCTGCCGTCCAGGTGCTACGGGCAGTTGCTCGTGGCTACCGGCAGGCAGCCGCAGCGTCGACATAAACACGCCGGTTAGCGTGTCGATAGGGCCAGCACTACCCTGCCACTCACCTGAGATCAGGTTCAGCTCACCGCCACCCGGCAACTTAATAGCGGGAATGGATTCTTGCTGCAGCCCCACATAGCGCGGCGCGCTCATTTTCAAGCGCGACGGCAGGTTGATCCATAGCTGCAGAATTTCCAACGGGCCGCCGTCGCGCAGAAACTCCTCCGGCGAAATTTCCGCATGCACAATGCCGCTGCCCGCGGTCATCCACTGCACGCCGCCCGCATTGATCACGCTTTGATGCTTGGCGCTATCGGCGTGGGCCAATGAGCCTTCCAAGATAAAGGTGACCGTTTCAAAGCCCCGGTGCGGATGCGGGCCGAACGGCAGGCCACGATTATTGGCCGGATACGTCTGCGGTCCGTGATGGTTAAGAAACAGAAACGGATCGAGCTGTTCAAGCTGCGGCCCCGGCAGCGGGCGCCGGGTAACTAAATCGCCTATATCATCGCGCTTGGCTGGATGCTGGGCGATCACGCGGCGTGCTGATTGAATAGTGTCTGATGGCATAACTTACTCCTTATCAATACGCCCAGCGTAAAACCTCAACCCGCAGATGAGGAGCGAATAATTTGCCTTGTTTCATTGAAGGAAATTGTTATTAAACGTCTCAGCGGTTTCCTCAAAACTCGGTCACCACCGTCACGCCCGCCCCTTCGAACTTATCCATGTTCATCAGCGCATCAATCGACTGCTCAAGATTGATTCGTTTGCCGATTAGTTTTTCAGGCGCCAGCTTTCCCGACTCGATCATCGCCAGCATGGCGTCATAACGGTGGGCCTGCATGCCGTGGCTACCCAGTATTTCAAGCTCATGGGCAATGACCTTGCTCATGGGAATGGCGGGCGTGCTGTTCTCGGCCAACATCAACCCGACCTGGACATGCTTGCCACGTTTACGCAGGTTACTGATGGAGTTAAAGCAGGTCGTCGGGTGGCCCAGCGCATCCAGCGATACGTGAGCGCCTCCCCGGGTTATCTCTGCAACTGCTTCCACCACATTGGGTACCTTGGCAGCATTCACGGTGGCAGTGGCACCCAGTTGACGGGCCAGATCAAGCGCCTCTTCCGAAATATCGATGGCCACCACGTTAGCACCGACGGCGTTGGCAATCATTACAGCAGAAAGCCCAACCCCACCGCAGCCGTGGACGGCCACCCACTGGCCTGCCGCTGTTTTGCCCTGATCCACCACGGCCCGAAAAGAGGTAACGAACCGGCAACCCAAGCTCGCCGCCGTCGCAAAGTCGAGTGTCTCTGGCAGCGCGACCAAATTCACATCAGCGTAGTGAATACTCACATACTCGGCAAATGAGCCCCAGTGCGTGAAACCGGGCTGAAACTGACTATCGCAAACCTGATGATTGCCGGAGTGGCACTCAGGGCAAGTGCCACAGCCACCCACGAACGGCACCGTGACGCGGTCGCCAATGCGCCACTTTTTTACGTCTTTACCCACAGCTTCGACTACGCCGGAAAGCTCATGCCCCGGCACATGGGGAAGTTGAATATCGGTGTCATGCCCCACCCAGCCATGCCAGTCGCTGCGACAAACTCCGGTCGCCATGACTTTCACCACAACGCCATGCGGCTCAGGGGTGGGATCCGGCAGTTGCTGGATCTGTGGTGGGGCGGAAAATTGCTCAAAAACAACGGCTTTCATAAAGGATTCCTAAACTCTATCGTTCTTCACTTTATAAAGTCTCATGCGGATAAGAAGCAAATTATTGGTCGCTAACGCTTAATCGCCCCACTACCTGAAACAAATCATCCGTTGGACGCACCACGATCATCTCACCCGAGCCAACGCCGCCACCCATCAGTGCGGTGATATTGACCTGATGGGTGAGCAGCAACAAATTCTCCGGCCCCTGCCATGCAGCGATTTGCTCTTGAGCGGCTTGAGTAATTGACGCCTGATCACCGCGCCCGCGGAAGAACGAATCCAGCCAGGGGGGGGGTAGGCGCATGAGAATCACCAAGCCGCCTTCCTCAAGCGCCTGCCAGGTTGCCTCGTTTACCGGGGCAGTGGCCGAGAATATGCTCAACACAGCGAGCAGCAGCTCTCACAACAGCTTACCGAGCGGCTGGGAAAGGGTTTTGATATCTCTCATCTACGCAATATGCGCCAGTTTTATCAAAGCTTTCCAAAACGGAACGCAGTGCGTACCGTTTTGAGCTGGACTCACTATCGGACTCTGCTGCTGTGATCAGTTTCTGTTTATTTGGTTGTAATAGGTGCTAATTTCTCAAGAGAAACATGTGCGGTATTGGCTCTACTCGCTGATCATGCAGAGAGCGCACCTAGCACTTTAACCCTGGGTTCATAAACAACTGAAAAGCTTTGGTTTTCACCTAAAATAGGTGTGCCTGTTATTAGCTGACGATACCCGTTTCAAAAAAAAATAATATTTAACCCAGTAGAAAATTTAAACCAACAACAATCAGTAGACCTGCAAACGTTAGCTTTAGCACTTTAGCTTTAAGGCGGGAGGCGACTAGTGCCCCCAGCTTAGCGCCGGGCATACTAAGGATCACAATCCCAACAAAAGCGGGCCAATAGACATAGCCAGTTGTCCAGCTCACCGAGGTTTTCGTATCGCCGACGACCATAGCGGTAATAGCACCGACGATAGCAATAGGAATACCAGCCGCTGCCGAGGTGCCTACTGCTTGACGCATAGGAATACTGTGTCTTTCTAGAAATGGCACCATCAATGTACCACCACCGATTCCAAATAGAGCCGAGGCTAAGCCGATCGAACTACCCGCTATGAGCATGCCGTTACGACCGGGTAACGGATAACTGCCTACCGAGCGAGAGTTAACCAGCACTTTAATTGCCAATATTAAGAAAAATACTCCCAGTAACAGCGAAAGAGTTTTTCCAGAGAGCACGTCACCCACAACAACACCGTTGATCGCTCCGAAAACCAAGCCAGGCAACAGCAACCACACGCAATCCCTCCGAACATTGCCGTGGCGGTAATGTGCTCGCGCCGATGATATGGAAGTAACGGCGATCGTAGCTAGCGAAGTTCCCACCGCCAGGGATAAGGCTAAATCGTCATCGACCTGTTGCCATCCCAATATCGTAACCAATAACGGCACTATCACTACTCCCCCACCGATACCAAATATACCTGCGAGAAAGCCAGCTAACAGGCCGATAAGCGGATAGATCGCTATTTCATTCACCTGTGCCTCCACGGTGAAATTTTATACAAATAAATTTGACATGTTAAAAACTAAAATACAACCTTACAAAAACCAATCACAAAATATGGAACCTGATGCATGGAAAATATGGCTCTATTTTGGCCCGAAAATTGGCTGGCAAATCGACCACCCTGCTTTGAAGGTCAGCGCTTATTCTCGCGCTATCTCACCATGCGTGATGGGGTTCAGATCGCCATCGACGTACATCTGCCTGGCACAATAGAGGCTGAAAATGACCGCTTCCCGGTAGTGGTATTTTTTACTCCTTATTATCGGCGAATGAAGTTAAAGCCGGGAGCACCAGAGGGAACCGAAGATTGCCCGAATATCGCCATTTTTCGTTCGCTCCTTCTTGCTCGTGGCTATGCATTGGTAGCTGTCGACGTACGCGGTAGCGGGGCATCCTTCGGTACACGAAATGGACTCCGCTCGCCGAATGAACGTGGCGATTATCTGGAAATTGTTGAGTGGATTAACCAGCAACCTTGGTGCAAGGGATCAATAGGGGTTACGGGCATCTCCTACTTGGGCGCTGCTGCCGATTTCACTGCTTCTTGGGCTCATCCCGCTGTAAAAGCTATCGTGCCGCATTCCGCAGTATGGGATACCTGGTCAAACCAGCTCTATCCTGGGGGAGTCATGTGCCGCCGACTAGTTAAGGAGTACGGCAATCTGATGGAGGCTCTTGATGACGACAGAGCTGAAGTCCGCAGTAAATTCCCCTATTTTAAAGGTGATTACTACGATGGCCCCGCACCCGTCGACGAAGATGAAGACGGGAGCATTTTAGAGAAAGCGCTGAAAGATCATGTTGCTAACTTCGACATGGCAGACTTTGTCCATCAGCTAACGTTTAGAGACCGTGCACTACATACCGATCCTGACTTTACATCAGAAATCATTAGTCCCTACTACTACGCCAACCAGACAGCGGATGCACAAACTGCTGTCTATACCATCTCTGGCTGGATGGATGGACACTATTCCCGGGGAGCGGCGCTCCGCTACCAATGGCAGCAAAACCCGCACAAGCGTCTGATGCTTGGGGCCTGGGATCACGGTGCTCGTACCGGCTCTAGCCCTTACCATAACGATAAGACCCCACAGACTAAAGCTTTGGCAGAAACCTTACGCTTCTTCGACGAATACCTAATGGGTCTTGATACTGGAATGAGCGATGAGGCCCCAGTTCACTACTACACCGTAGGTGAAGAGCGATGGAAATCAGCCAATGAATGGCCACCAGCAGAAACTAACTACCGCACACTCTTCTTTCAAGAAAGCCACCGGTTAGGCATAGAGCCACCAGCCACGAAAGAGGCTTTTGACCACTACGTAGGTGATTATAGCTGCGGTACAGGTGAAAGCTCCCGCTACAATCGGCTATATGCTCAAAACGTCGATAATTACTACTCCGACTGGCACGATCGCGATAAACGGATGCTGTGCTACACCACCGATGTTTTTGAGAAGAATATAGAAGTGACCGGTCATCCGATCATTCGGTTGTATCTGACCAGTGATACGCAGGACTGTGCTTTGTTCGTTTATCTGGAGGATATAGATAAGAGTGGCAAGGTTCACTATGTAACCGAAGGAGTTTTCCGAGCTTTACACCGGCGTATTGCAGAAGGCCATACCAATATACCCAACATTGGCCCCAGTCATAGTTTTCTAGAACGTGACGCTCGTTACATGACTCCCGGTGAATGCAGTGAAATCACTTTTGATCTTTTGCCAACCTCGTGGCTGTTTAAGGCTGGCCATCGATTACGGATCGCTATTGCTCTGGCAGATAGCGATCACTTCTCGCGCATTCCAGATGGAGTAATTCCCACAATCGAAGTTTATCGCAACTCAATACAAGCATCCTGCATAGAGTTGCCAATCATTGAGAGTTAGCAACCCCGCCCCCTCAACTATTTGAAGGGCCAAAATCTTAAAAAGGTAAAACAAAATGTCAAAAAGAGATGCCTACATAAGCAAAAGTTGGAGCCCAATGCAGGCTTTAACAAGAATAAGCCTTAAGTTTGTTGAGAAATGCTTGCCTAACGCGTTTCTGCTTGCCATGGTGCTAAGCATTGTAGTCTTTCTTCTTGGCATGATATTTGGGGGGCAAAGTGCCAGCACAATGTTTAACGGGTGGGGAGAAGGTTTTTCAAAACTTTTTACGTTTGCTATGCAAATGTCTCTGATTCTACTTACCGGGTTTGTAATAGCAAAGACGCCTTCCGTATCGAATATGATCGATCGACTTGCGTCTATAGCTAAAACACCTACTCAGGCTATCGGTATTATAGCAGTATTTGGAATGGTCACATTCTACATAAATTGGGGTTTTGGTATGATCGCCGGTGCATTCATGGCCCGAGAAATGGGGCGCCGAGTGCCAGGCTTGCACTTTCCTCTAGCCGTTGCTGCAGCTTATGCTGGTGATATTATTCGTGGTATGACTGCATCTATTCCGTTACTGATGGCGACTGAGGGAAACTTCATGCAAAGTGTGGTGGGAGTTATTCCTGTTACAGATACGCTTTTCTCTTGGTGGAACCTTGGGCTATCTGCTGCCCTGCTTTTTTTAGTTTATTGGGTCTTTACTAGAATCAAACCAGAAGTGGATGAAATAAGGCCGTTTAAAGACGTAATACTAGACACCCCTGCCGAGAAAGTGAATACCAAAGGAATGCCCTGGGTTGAAAAACTTGAGCACTATCGGATTCTTAACCTTGCACTCGCTATATTGCCTATTGGTTACATCATAGTTAATTTTCAACAAATTGGATTCAACCTGAACCTAAACATGTTAATTGTAATTTTTTTAGCAATAGGGTTATTACTTCAACCGAGCCCAGCATCTATTGGAACTGCAGTCAAAGAAGGCGTTCTAGCATGCCGTGGCATCATTATGCAGTTCCCGTTATATGCAGGTATTGCTGGCATGGTTCAAGTATCAGGACTCGCTGATGGAATATCTAATTGGTTTGTTAGCATTGCCAATGTTCATACTTTTCCAATTGTGACATTCATTTCTGCAGGCATTGTTAATATTTTTATACCATCAGGGGGAGGCCAGTGGGCTATTCAAGGGCCGATAATGCTTGAAGCGGCTAAAAATTTAGGCGCCGATATTCCTCAGACGATTATGGCTTTTACTTGGGGCGATGCTTGGACTAACCAAATGCAACCATTTTGGGCTCTTCCACTGCTCGGTGTAGCTGGGCTTTCGGCGCGCGATATCATGGGATACTGCCTTATGTGGACGTTGATCTGCGGGGCGGCAATCATGGCGACTTTCGTGCTGCTATCAATGGTCTAGGCTTTACCATCGAACTGCCGGTAAATGTTAGAATTAGGCGGCGCTGGGATAATATCAACCAGCGCCGTCACGCGTTCAACATGGAACAGTTCATGGCAACAACACAGAAAGGCAGTCTCAACGACCAGGCATTCGATATACTGAGAAGCGACATCATTTCCTGCCACCTCAAGCCTGGAGCCACCATTACAGAGGTATGGCTCACCAAACATTATGCCCTAGGGAAGGCGGCTATACGTCACGCTTTGGCCCGCTTGACCCAGCAGGGATTAACGGTCAACCAGGGACGGCTTGGCTACATCGTCGCTCCAATCACTATTAAGAGCATTCGTGAAAGCTACCAGATACGTCGTTTGGTGGAACCTGAACTCTGCCGACTAGCGGCTGGCAAGCTTGATGCTGAGACTTTAGCGATGCTGCGAACTTGCAGCGAGGCCACCTATGATAGCCAAAAGGCTAGCGAAATAATTACCTTCTCACATGCAAATCACCGTTTTCATTGTCTGATCGCACAAGCCGCTGGTAACGACCGTTTAGCACGCCTAATCCAGGAGCTATCAGACGATCATTTACGTATCTCTTATGTCAGCATGGTATATAACCAATCAGATAAAAGATGGAGCGACGACCACTCTAAAATTGTGGATGCGCTTTATGCCAATAATGGAGAAGAGGCTGCCCAGCTTATGGCTGAGCATTTACTTCTAGGCGAAGAAGCAACTATGCGAGCTATTCTCAACCTTCCAGAGCTGCTGGAGACCTCTTTAAGTTAGGACAGCACAGAAAGAGTAGCCACCATCAATGAAGCACTCTCAACAACCAGCAAATAATCCATGCCCGGTCAGCGAGATATATTCATCAAATCCTTTCCACTACTCAATATTCTGAATCTGCTCCCGCATCTGCTCAATCAACACCTTTAGCTCAACCGCGCAGCGTGTCGTCTCAGCTACCACGGATTTTGATGAGAGGGTGTTGGCTTCGCGGTTGAGTTCCTGCATCAGGAAGTCCAAACGGCGGCCTTTGGGGCCTTTTTGAGAGAGCTGGTGGCCCACTTCTTCTATATGTGCGGTCAGGCGATCCAGCTCTTCATCCACATCGGCTTTTTGCGCCACAAGCACCAGTTCGGCTTCCAGGCGCTGGGGGTCGAGTTCAGTTTTGGCGACTTCCAGGCGTTCCAGTAGTTGGGCGCGTTGGCGCTCAAGAATCTGCGGCAGCAGGCTACGCACGGTGGCTACCTGCTCGCTTACGGCGGTTAGTCGGGTGGTGATCATCTCGGCGAGCTTTGCGCCTTCTCGGGCGCGAGCGTCGATTAGCTCATTCAGTGCCTGATCAAACAGGGTTTTGGCGGCGGCTTTGATGGCGTCTTGGTCGAGATGCTGGGCTTCCATCACACCGGGCTGGTTGAGTAGCGCAAGCGTGGTGGGCGGCACGGCGCTGGGCACTTGTTGCTGTATGGCGGTTAGCGCATCAGCAATAGCGGCTAAGCGGGCGCTGTTAACGGCGGGGGCTTGGGCAGTTTCGGCGCTCTCAAAGCGAACACTGCACTCGACTTTGCCACGGGCTAAACGGGTGCGCAGCGCTTCACGCAGCCCTGGCTCTAGGTCACGCAGGCTTTCATGCAGGCGGAAGTGAGGCTCTAAATAGCGCTGGTTCACCGAGCGAATTTCCACCTGCAGGGTGCCAAACGGGGCAGCCTGCTCGGTGCGGGCAAAGGCGGTCATGCTGTGTACGCGGCTGGAAGTGGCCATGTTTCATCCTGGTAGTGAATAACGGTGTATAAAGCATTGCCAACAGTCGTGTCTAAATGGCTAGCCTATTCATTCGATTCAGTAAATGCTGTGCGAAAGAGCGTATCAAACACCCATTATTTCTGGCTGAACCTCTATGAGCAGACGGGAATCCCGCGGTGGCGTATCAATCAGCTCGAAGACGCGGTCGATCATCTCGATCACATTTTGCCGAACCATCATCAAACGCGGATGAAAGGCAGCGGCAAGAGGATCCCAGTCAAAACAACCAAAAATAATGTCATCTAGATAATAGCCATTTAGCTGTAACCCACGAACGATGCCCTCAAGAGAAATCGTGGAGTTGACGAACATAGCGCTGGGCAGAGTAGACCGGTTACGCATGTATGTTGCCAACGCAGCCTGGGCCTTATCGGCAGCATAATCGCAGGGGAGGATATTCTCTTCCGCCGTCGCCAGCCCCACCTCCTCTCTCGCTTGCTTGAAGCCGGCAATACGCTCGCGGGTATTGTGATCCTCATCACGGCCGCCAATAAATAGCACAGGGTCATCACTGCGCTTCTCTTCAGCAAGGCGGTTGAGGATGGCATGGGTAAGCTGTCGCGCGCCATCACGGTTATTGGAAATCACCGACGGTGCCTTACTGCCAGGAAGATCGAGATTAATGCTTTGCACGCCGCTCTCTGCACACATCTGTGCAATCGTATCCGGATCCGTTGCGCCGGTGCATACCAGGCACTCAACACGGTAAGCCAGCATCATTCGGGCTGCTTCACACTCTTGCTTGGGATCTCGATTCGTACACGAAACAATCGCAAACAGCCCCCGTCGACGTGCTTCTGATTCGAAATGTTGGGCTATCGAACTGAAATAGCGGTTGTCGTACAGCGGCAGGATCATGCCGATGATACCTGAGCGTTCGCGCCGCAAGGCACGGGCCTGCATGTTGGCCGAGTAGCCTTCCGACTGGGCGAGCGAAAGAATTTTGCTGGCAAGTTTCTTGCTGATGCGACGGCGCTGCCAAGTGCCGTTGAGCACGGCACTGACGGTACTGGGCGATGTTTCTGCCAACCTCGCCAGGTCGTAAATAGTCAGCCGCTTGGATGAAGAGTCGCTAACCACGTGGCAGCTCCTTGCGATTAGATAAAAGTAGCATTGACGTGATGATGCAATAGATCAATCCTACGCTATGCACAACCGATTGTGCATTCTCGACTAAATGACAATAACGATAGCGATGACGCATCGCTTAGGCACCACTCAACGTATCCAGCACTGTGTAAAGCTCCTATGCATTGTGAGGCTCGGAAGCGTCTGCGCCATTTTATTTGACCATGACGCAACGTACAGCAGCACTATTAAAGCGCTTCAATGCACTCTATTCCACTGACTGGGTCAGCCAACAGCAAGCAGGAAATCACAATGAAATACAAAGCACTTCTTACCGCAGCTACGCTAACAGGCATTATCGGCAGCACCGGCGCAATGGCTCAGGAGTCTCCTACGATTGCCGTGGTCGCCAAGGTGGGGGGCATCCCCTGGTTCAATGCCATGGAAATGGGCATCGAACAAATGGGTGAAGAGCTTGGAGTAGAAGCCTATATGGTAGGCCCCACCAGTGCTGACCCCGCCCTGCAGGTACGCGCGATAGAGGATCTGATCAGCCGTGGCGTTGATGTCATTGGCGTTGTCCCGAATGATCGTGAGGTTCTTGAGCCGGTATTGGAACGAGCACGTGATCAGGGAATTATCGTACTGACCCATGAAAGCCCCGAATCGGTCAACATCGACTACGACTTTGAAATGATTTCAGCGCAGCAGTTAGGTGAAGAGCACGCCAAGCTATTGGCTGACACCACCGGCTGCGAAGGCTCTTATGCCGTTTACGTTGGCGGCCTCAGCGTTCCCGCTCACAACGCCTGGGCAGATGCTGCCGTGAGCTGGCTCGATGATAACTGCTCGGGCTTGACCCAGGCCGCTGATCGTTTCGGCGTGGCCGAAAGCGTCGATGACAGCCGCAACACCACCCTGGACTTGCTGCGTGCCCACGAAGATTTGGCCGGCATCATGTCATTTGGTAGCCAGGGAACCATCGGCGCTGCTCGGGCCGTGAAAGAGCGGGGGCTGGAAGGGGATGTGGCCGTTATGGGCCTGTTCTCTCCTGGCCAGGGGCGCCGTCTGGTGCACGAAGGTGTGATTACCGGTGGTTTCCAGTGGAGCCCTCTGGACGCGGGCAAAGCGTTCGTTGCCCTGGGTGAAATGCTCTATAACGGCGAAGAGATTACCGATGGCGCCGAATTGCCGGTACTGGGTGAAATTACCCTGGACGGCAAAACGATCTTTGCCTCACAGCCACTCAAGCTGAGCAAAGATACCGTGGATGAGCTGGCAGAGCTCGGCCTGTAAGACTGCGCTTATTGATCGTGTAAAGGCTGCCGCGCTCCTGAAGAGCGCGGCAGTGATGTTGAGAGAGGAGCCTCCAATGGGCGATATCGCGATTCGAGCGCGTCACGTTAGCAAGATTTTCGGTCAAAGCCGGGTGCTCGATGATGTCGAATTCGAACTTCGCCGGGGTGAGGTGCTTTGCCTTGCAGGTGAAAACGGTTGTGGCAAAAGCACGCTCATTAAAATTATTAACGGCGTATACACGCCTGAAGAGGGGGTAGAGCTTTCGTTTGGCGATGAAACGCTCTCTGCCATTAGCCCGATAGAGGCGCGCAACCGGGGCATCCATGTGATCTGGCAAGATCTCGCGCTGTTCCCGCACCTGACCGTCGCGGAAAATATCGTCTTCGATGACTACGTTGCCAAGCCTTGGCGGCCTATTTCCTACAAAGATGCGCTGACGCAATCCCGCGAGATCATTCAGCAGTTTGGCCTCGACCTGGATCCGATGGCCCGTGTTGAAGACCTTTCGATTGCCCATCGTCAACTCGTTGCGATTTGCCGCGTGCTGCGTGCAGGGGCCAGTATCATTTTTATGGATGAGCCCACCGCCTCGCTTACCTATAAAGAGGTGCAGACGCTGCTGGGCATTACCCGCTCACTGGCGGCGAAAGGCATTTCCATTGTCTTGATCAGCCACCGGCTGGTGGAAGTGTTGGAGGTGTGTCAACGCGTCACCGTGCTCCGCAACGGGAAGTTGGTCGGCACCTACCCCACCGAGGGGATGACCCAGGCACGACTTTCAACCCTGATGACCGGGCTTGAACTTGAGTTTACCCCTCGTGCTGAAACACACAAAGGCGCCCCGGTACTGGAGCTTAAAAACTTAAGTCGTGAAGGGGAATTTGAAAATGTCTCTTTCACCCTGCATCGCGGTGAAATTCTTGGCCTGACGGGTTTGCTGGGCGCAGGGCGTACCGAAATAGCCCACACGATTTTTGGGATGACCCAGCCCACTTCAGGGCAGTTGCTAAAAGAGGGGCAGCCGCTGGCGCTGCGTTCCAACCGCGATGCCGTGCGCCATCGCATTGCCTATCTTTCTGAAGACCGACTCAATCTTGGCCTGGTGCAAAACCAGTCCATCAATATGAATACCGCAGTGACCGTATTACCAAGGCTGGAAAAACCGCGCTTTTTTCTCTCCCCTCAGCGCATCAAGGCACTGACCGCCCACTGGATTGAGCAGCTTAAAACCAAGGTGAGTGATCCCGAGCTTGCGGTCTCCTCATTATCCGGCGGTAACCAGCAACGCATTGCACTCGCCAAATGGCTAGCCACCGAACCCGACGTTCTCATTCTTGACTGCCCGACGATTGGCGTCGATGTAGGCGCCAAAGCCGGTATTTTCGACATCATCAGAAATCTTGCCGACCAGGGCATGGCCATCATTCTGATTTCGGATGAAGCAGGAGAAATCTGGATGAACGCAGACCGTGCGCTCGTATTGCGCGAGGGGCGCATCTACTCCGAGGTTATACCTGCGGAGACCACGGAAGAAGCGCTGGAGGCGATCATCAATGCATAAACGACTGCTAAACAGAAGGATCGGCACTGAAGGTACTCTATTGAGCATCCTCATGCTGCTGTGCGTGGTGTTAGCACTTGCGACCGACAGCTTTCTCACCTTTCAGAACCTGTTTGACCTGCTTAACAATCAGTCGGTCAATATCATCTTTGCAGTGGGCCTGGTCGTCGTTCTGATTGCGGGTGGGATAGATATTTCCTTCGCCGTGGCGGCATCCGTGGTGCAGTACGTGGTGCTGTCACTCCTGATGAATTACCTGGGCGGAGGCAACTGGTTACTTGGCATCCTGCTTTCGATGCTGGTTGGTATGCTACTGGGGCTCTTCAATGCGCTGCTGATCCACCGCTTCCGAATTGTTTCGATCATCGTCACTATCGGCACATTTAACCTGTTTTTCGGCCTCTTGATGTACTTCACCAGCGGGGTATCCATCTACGACATCCCCGATTGGCTCTACTACTCGGTTCCGTTGCTTGACCTACCCGCCGAACGCGGATCAGCCACGCTCTACTTACCCGCGGCAGTTATGGTGGTGATGGTAATACTCACCTGGTTCATTCTGGCCCGCACCGGTTTTGGGCGCGCGATCTACGGTTTCGGATCAAATCCCGAGTCCGCCCGCCGCTCTGGCGTTAGTGTCTGGAAGATCCATGCCTTTGCCTACGGCTGGCTGGGTCTATGCGCGGGGGTGGCGGGCCTGATGCAGGCTCATATCGTACAAGAGGTCGTGCCCAACGCCTTGATAGGCCAGGAGTTGCCAATTCTGGCGGCTGTCGTGCTAGGCGGCGCCACCCTGGGCGGCGGGCGCGGCTCAGTGCTCGGCGCTGTACTGGGCGTGCTGCTTCTCGCCGTTGTCCAAAACGGCCTGAACCTGCTGGGCGTCACTCCTTACGCCTTCCGCATGATTGTCGGGCTGATTATCTTGATTGCGATCACCACCAGCAACCTAGGCAACCTGTTGCCCCGCACCACCAAGGCGAGGAACGTATGAATAAGCGCCTGAATAAACAGCCCTCCACGGCCGGACTCCGCCTGGGGGGCGATAGCATTGAAGTGGCCGCCATGACGGCTCTGCTCATCGGCAGTATTGGACTCTTCTCGCTATTGGCACCGGGCTTTCTGACCGCCACTAATTTTGGCTCGATGTCGATGCAGCTGCCGGAGCTGGGGTTACTCTCACTGGCGATGTTGCTGCCCATCATTTCCGGTGGCCTGAACCTCTCGGTTACCTTTACCGCCAATATCGCAGGGCTGATGACCGCTTGGCTGGTACAGGGGTTACTGGCGGGCATGGGCATACTAAGCGTTCCCATAGCGATTATCGCCGGGCTTGCCGTCGGCGCTGCCGCAGGCTTTTTGATTGGCGTTATCGTTGCCTATGTGGGCGCCCACCCCATTTTGGTTTCCCTTGGGGCAATGATCTTTCTGCAGGGTGTGGGTGAGTTTTTAACCCGCGGTGGCGGTATTTCAGGCATGCCGGAGGTATTTCAAACCATCGGCAGCGGCAGTTTTCTGGGCATACCAATCCCCATGCTGATCTTTCTCGCCGCTGCCGCAGGGTTGATCTACATCATGCATTTCACCCGCACTGGCTTTTCGATTTATATGCTGGGCTCCAACTCTCGGGCGACGGAGTACTCGGGCATTAACGTCAAGCGCGTGCTGATCACCGTCTACACGATTTCCGGCATTTTGGCAGGGTTAGCGGGCATGGTGATGCTCGCCCGCTTTAACTCTGTACGTGTAGGCCACGGCGAGAGCTACCTACTGATTACGGTTTTGGCCTGTTTTCTGGCCGGGGCAAACCCCTTTGGTGGCTTTGGCCGCGTACTGCCACTGGTGCTGGGCTTGATGAGCCTGCAGGTAATCGCTTCCGGCATGAATCTGATGGGCGCCAGCCAGCATCTAGCCACCGCGGTATGGGGGGCTTTTCTAATTATTGTAATGGCACTACGTATGCCATTTATTAAACAGTCGTGAGTAAGGTTTTCCCATGAGTCATCAAGAACATGTTCTAGGCATTGATATCGGTACGGGCAGCGCCCGAGCAGGCATTTTCACGCCGGATGGCGTGATGCTTGCCGAAGCGAAAACACCCATTGCAATGCATCGCCCTGCCGAGCATCACGTGGAGCAAAGCTCAGCGGATATCTGGCGCGCGGTATGCAGTGCAACCCAGTGCGCCCGCGAGGCTGCCGGTGTAACGTCCGATTCCATCACCAGTATGTCGGTGAGCGCCACCTGCTCGTTGGTGCTCCTTGATAAGCAGGATAAGCCGCTAGCGCTCTCACCGGGCGATGAGGCGTGGAATATCATTGTGTGGATGGATCATCGGGCAACCGCAGAAGCCGCTGAGTGCACGGCTACCCAGGCAGCGCCGCTGCGCAATCTGGGTGGCGTCATGTCTCCAGAGATGCAGATGCCTAAGCTCATGTGGTTGAAGCGGCACCGGCCCGAGCTCTATGCAAAGATCGGCTACGCTGGTGATCTAGGCGATTGGCTGGGCTTTAAATGCACCGGCTCTCTTGAACGCTCGGTCTGCATGCTCTCCTGCAAGTGGACGTTTGACCCACGCCCTGGTCATGGCTGGGATCACGACTTTCTAAAGCAGATAGATATGCAGGATGTACTCGAGTGCGCCCGATTACCCGACCAAGCCCTTCCCGTGGGCGTAGCACTTGGGCAGTTGACCGAAGAAGCCGCCGATGACTTGGGACTGACGACTCGGTGTACCTTCGCAGTGGGCATGATTGATGCCTATGCCGGTGCGCTTGGCACGCTAGGCAGAAGCCTCGCTGATGCTCCCGAGCGCCGCCTTGCCGTGATTGGCGGCACTTCCACCTGCCATATCGGCGCCCAGCCGGTGCGGCGAGAGGTACCCGGCGTGTGGGGTCCTTATCCGGGGGCGCTATGCGACGGTTTTGTTGCCAACGAAGGGGGGCAAAGCATTACCGGTGCCCTTCTAGATCACCTGGCGGCACTATTTTCAGCCAGCAGTGAATTCGGCGACGATCTTCACGGCGCGTTATCAGACCTTCTACTCGAGCGCTTGGCATCCGGCGACCCAGCTCCTGACACCCATGTTTGTCCTGACTTCATTGGCAACCGCTCACCCTTGGCGGATCCGGAAATTCGCGGCTCCATCACGGGATTGACCCTTGATACTCCTCGCGAGAGCTTCATCAAGGTCTATTGGGCGGCAGCCACCTCGCTGGTTTACGGCACCCGCGCCATCATAGAGCGTATGAATTCCCATGGTTATGCCATCGATACCCTGCACCTCAGCGGAGGGCATGGACGTTCAGCACTGCTGCGAAAGCTCTATGCCGACGGTACCGGTTGTCGGGTTGTGCTGGCGGATGCGCCGGAACCCGTACTACTTGGGGTAGCCGTGGCGGCGCTGGCTGCTCAGGCCAATGGTGAGATGCTTAGCGTTGCCAATGGCCTCGCCCCAGGCGAACAAACATTAGAGCCCGACCAGGCAATGCAGGCGCTGCACACTGCGCGTTATGCCGCTTTCAAGAAACTTTACGAAGGGCGTCTCGACTGACACAGCCAACCTGTTTCATGGGGTCATTACATGAGTAGTGCGTAGGCGTCCGAAATCCGGGAACAAAACATAAACATCGTTCCCACCCGGAGCAATGATGCATCAGCGGTGCAAGGTACAGATTCAGACGGTGCCACGTGCTAATTCATTACTGAGGTCAACCAATTTTAAATAGTCGTGGTATCGCTCCTCTACTGTTGGTGACCCAAACGATACTGAGACGCAGATCCCTCCGTTCTTAGTTGCCGAAACAGATGCCAGGTTGAATATAGCTGGCCACAGCGTGCCCGTTTTCCCGCCAAGATATTGCGGAAGCGAGAATTCCGGTACAGCCCGTCGCGTTGAGGAGTGAAAAGCAGACTTTAAAACCAGCCTGCGCGGCACCGGTCCCGTTATCCCGATAGCAAAAGCTTTGGCCCCCCAAACCCTCGTAATCGGGCCATAGATCAGACATTTCTTCACCAACAATGATAAATCTCGGGCGGTAGATCGTTGTCCGCGTACCGCCAACCCGTGTGGGTTTAGGAATTGCGATTTCGTCATCCCAAGATTTCGAGCGGTCGTGTTCATTTCCGCAACGAAGCGTTGCACGGCGTCGTGACTTGTGCATGTCTTCGATCCCAGCATCATTTGGCCAAATGTCCGCGCAATCAGATTGGCTGCTACATTTGATGACGGCACCAAAAGGTTAGCGATGCTGTCGCCGAGTGAAAGGCGGTCTCCTGCATGAAGGTTACGACCAGATCCTTCGACATCATCTTCAGGAACCATCTCTAGCTTGAAGCTTTTCGGCAACTGGAAGTTACTTGCCATCTCGATAGCAACGATGGCCGTCATCAGCTTGACGATTGACGCAGGCGCCATTGCCTTGTCGGCATCCTTCTCATAGATGATGACATCAGAGCCAGTGGAGTTGTGGGGCAACTGCAAACAGATCGCACTTTTCGCGGCGAGGTCGGGCGTAGGGCCTATTGATTTGCGTTCATCATACGGAGCGTGATTAGCCAATTCCGTTATTCCCTACTGTTGTCGTCAACGGTCACTAGGATTCAGATGACAAAGATGTCGTCTGCGCTCAGCGACGACGAATTTGTCAAAGTTGCAAACCAGATAGCAGTCATCGCTCCGTTGCCATCCGGGTCGTAGGATAGGTGGTTAGCCCATGTCACGTTATCATTTGTGATTGCATCCGCGATTTCTTCAATTGTGGCGACGTAGTTTGGATCGAATGACATGATCTGTTGCCTCTGCTGCGAAATCGATAATGACCATACCCAAGCTGATTTTGCGCAAGGCTGGTTGCTTATGCAATGTTGAATAGGCGACGTTTCCCGCATTTTCTAGGGCGTAGTGGCTTGGCGATTTCCTTTCCCTTGGCTCCAAGCAAATACCGCCAGAGGCCCATAAATCTTATAGCCACCGATTTCCTGCTCACCGAACACATCGCAGATATGGTGCTTTGTTGCCAATTTTGAGCCGCGCAGCAGCTTCTATTCCTTGTTGCGTGAGACGGAAGTACCATCCGTCCATAAGTTCCTATTTCGCTCACGTATTTCGGACGCCTACGTACTACTCTTGAAACGCCCCTTTCAAGACGCTAGCTGGATGTTAAGCCCATCAGCGCACTCCCAGACGTGTACAATGGACGGCTTTTCCCAGTTACGCGTTTATCGAGAGGTAATATTTGTGAGCAGTGCTAAGCGTCCTGATGTTGTGCGCCCCAGTGGTCGCGAAGCCGACCAGCTCCGTGAGATTCGCCTGACCCGCGATTACACCCGTCATGCGGAAGGCTCCGTACTGGTGGAGTTTGGCGATACCAAAGTGCTGTGTAATGCCAGCGTAGAAGCCGGTGTGCCGCGCTGGCTGCGCGGCAAGAATCAGGGCTGGGTCACCGCTGAGTACGGCATGCTGCCCCGCGCCACTCACACCCGTAGTGGCCGTGAAGCGACCCGCGGCAAGCAAGGCGGTCGCACGCTGGAAATCCAGCGTTTGATTGGCCGTAGCCTGCGCGCCGCGGTGAATTTGAAGAAGCTGGGTGAGTTCACCATTACTGTGGATTGCGATGTGATTCAGGCCGATGGCGGTACCCGTACCGCGGCGATTACCGGGGGCTGCGTAGCACTGATCGATGCGATCCGTTATCTGCAACGCGAGAAGAAGATCAAGGGCGATCCCTTCAAGCAGTTGGTGAGCGCCATTTCCGTGGGTATTTATAAAGGCGTGCCGGTGCTGGATCTGGACTACCCGGAAGACAGCAAGGCCGATACCGACCTGAACGTGGTAATGACCGAAAGCGGCGAGCTGATCGAAGTACAGGGAACCGCCGAGGCCGGCGCCTTCACCCGTGCCGAGCTAAATGACATGCTCGATTTAGCCGAGAAAGCAGGCGATGCACTTCGCGACCATCAGCGCGAAGCGCTGGGTATTCGAGGGTAATGAAGGTGAGGTGTGAAGAGTAAGGCGTATAAAAACAACAGGCCAGCTAAATGCTGGCCTGTTGTTTGTCACCCCGGCTAATCAGCAAGGGTGACAGGCGACGCGGGAAAAGTTCGTTGCCTAGCGCTTAAAGCGCTAGGTCGTACTCAACGATTAGCGGTGCGAACTCTGAGAAGGTCGCATCGTAATCGATCCACGCGTCGACCACGTGGCGGCGGAAGTTGGGGCCGACTAACTGATAGTCGATCCGCCAGCCTTCCTGGCGCTCACGAGGCACGTCTTGGTCAAGCTTCGGCCACCAGGTGTACTCACCTGCATCGCGGTTAATTTCGCGGAAGGTGTCGATAAACCCGGTGGGACCAAGCACCTGATCCATCCAGGCGCGCTCTTCCGGGCGGAAGCCTGAGGTCAGTTGATTATCCGACCAGTTAGCCAAATCGACGGTTTTATGGGCAATATGCCAGGTACCGCAGAGGATGTATTCGCGGCGTTTGCGCGACATCTTCGTCAGGTACTCTTGATACTGCTCCATAAACGCCTGTTTGGCTTTTTGGTCACTTCCGTCAGGCATCAGGAAGGAGACGATACTGAAGCGTTCATAATCCGCCTGCAGAAAACGTCCTTCATGATCACACTGTGGAAACCCAAGGCCATACATAATCGCCTTGGGAATTTTGCGGCAATAGAGTGCCACACCGGAGAAACCGTCCTCTTCGGCATCCAGGAAATAGCCTTCATAGCCTTCCGGATACAGAATGTGGTCACCCAGTTCAAAACTTTTTGCCTTGATGTTCTGCACGCAGACCACGTCGACATCCTGCTGAGCCAGCCAGTCCAGGAAGCCACGATCGACGGCATCACGAATACCATTGACATTGATGCTGGCAATTTTCATAAATCGTCCCTTTTGCGTCGCTGCTGTATGATACCCGACGTTTAGACGTTTGGGTAAAGGCAGCTAGTAAAACTTGCCATTTACCCCACTTTTATTGTTGCTTTCGTACTGATTTAAACCTACCGCCTAGTGAGGAATGCCGTGGCCACCACTCTACAACCCTACCAGCGCGATTTCATTGCCTTTGCCATTGAGCAAGGCGTGCTTAAGTTTGGCGAGTTTACGCTTAAATCTGGCCGCGTTAGCCCCTACTTTTTCAACGCAGGGCTGTTTCAAACCGGTCGTGCGCTGGCCAAACTGGGGCGTTTTTACGCCCAGGCGATTGTCGATAGCGGCTTAAACGCCGATGTGTTGTTTGGCCCGGCGTACAAAGGTATCCCACTGGCGGCAGTCACCGCGGCGGCACTGGCCGATCATCACGACCGGGATATGCCCTACGCCTTCAACCGCAAAGAGGCTAAAACCCACGGAGAAGGCGGCAATATTGTGGGCGCACCGCTTGCTGGCGATATTTTGATCATTGATGACGTGATTACCGCGGGCACCGCGATTCGCGAAGTGATGACGCTGATTGAGCAGAGCGGTGCTCAGGCCGCCGGGGTAATTATCGCACTCGACCGTCAAGAGCGCGGCCAGGGCGAGCAGAGCGCGATTCAGGAAGTGCAGGCTCAGTATGCCATGCCGGTGGTCAGTATCGTTACCCTGGAGCAAGTGCTCACTTATCTGGAAGAGCATGCCGGTGGCGAAATGCTCGCCTACGCTGAAGCGATCAGGGCTTATCGTGACCGCTATGGGATTGCTGGCTGATTAGACCTGCAACGCGCCAGCAAAACCTTGCTGGCGCCACGCCTCGTAGCTCACAATAGCCACGGCGTTGGACAGGTTTAGGCTACGGTTGTTCGGCTGCATGGGCAGGCGCAATTTATGCTCCGAAGTTAGCGCTTCATGCACCTGGGGTGAGAGCCCAGCGGTTTCAGAGCCAAACAGCAGTACATCGCCTGGGGCAAAGTCCGCATCGCTGTAGGTGCGCGTGCCTTTGGTAGTGATCGCCCAGATGCGCCGCCCCTGCATGGTTTGCTGAAAGGCGCTAAAATCGGCGTGGCGAGTGACGTTGTCGAGGTCGCGGTAATCCAGCCCGGCGCGACGCAGCTTCTTCTCTTCCAGGTCGAAGCCAAGCGGCTCAATCAGGTGTAACCGGCAGCCATTATTGGCCACCAAGCGCATGATATTGCCCGTATTGGGCGCCATACGCGGTTCAAAAAGCGCTACTTCAAACATCTCCACCTGCCTGTTTATTATGCATTCGCCAAGCGGACGATTGTACTTGAAACCGTACTTGAAATCGTAATTGAAACCGCCTGCAACTCTCGTAGAGGACGACCGACGCCATGACGCCCGCAACGCCCAAGAGCATTCTTAGCCGCATCAAAGGGCTAAACCCGCGCCAACAGGAAGCCGTGCGCTACATTGATGGCCCTTGCCTGGTGTTGGCGGGTGCAGGTTCCGGTAAAACCAGCGTTATCACCACTAAAATTGCCTATTTGGTGCAAGAGTGTGGGATGAGCGCGCGCAGAATCGCCGCGGTGACCTTTACCAATAAAGCCGCCCGAGAGATGAAAGAGCGCGTGGGCCAGATGCTCCACGGCAAGGAGGGCCACGGGTTGACGGTCTCTACCTTTCACACCCTGGGGCTGAATATTATCCGTGGCGAGCTTAAAACCCTGGGCTATAAACCGGGCTTTTCGCTATTTGACCCGGAAGACGCTAAAGCACTACTGCGCGATTTGATGAATAAAGACGCTCAGGTGGACGCCGAGCAGATCAACGCCGTGCAGAGCAAAATTTCCACCTGGAAGAACGACTTGGTGCTGCCCAGCGATGCGCTCTCGTTTGCGGCTGATGACGATGAGCACTTTGCCGCTCGGGTGTATGAAGCCTACGTACGCCATTTAAAAGCCTACAACGCGGTGGATTTCGATGATCTGATTCTGCTGCCGGTGGTACTGCTCAAGAACGATACGGAAGCACTAGAGCGCTGGCGGCGCAAAATCCACTATATGCTCGTCGATGAGTATCAAGACACCAACGTCTCCCAGTACCTGCTGGTGAAACTGCTGATGGCGGAGCGCTCCACCTTTACCGTGGTAGGCGACGATGACCAGTCGATCTACGCCTGGCGCGGTGCACGCCCTGAAAACCTGATTACCCTGGGTGAGGATTTCCCACGCCTGAAAGTCATCAAGCTGGAGCAAAACTACCGCTCTACCGCCACGATACTGCGCGCCGCCAACACACTGATCGCCAATAACCCCCACGTTTACGAGAAGACACTATGGTCTGATATGGGCGACGGCGCGCCTATTCGAGTAATCGTGAATCGTCATGAAGAGGCGGAGTCTGAGCGGGTCGCCAGCGAAATGCTCACCCGGCGTATCAAGGAAAAGGCCGAGTGGCGGGACTTTGCGGTGCTTTATCGGGGCAATTTCCAGGCCCGCTTGTTAGAGCTTAAGCTGCAGCACTACCAAATTCCTTACAAGCTCTCCGGTGGTACGTCGTTTTTCTCGCGCAACGAGATTAAAGACACCATGGCTTACCTGCGCCTGCTGATTAATCCCGCCGACGACAACGCTTTTTTGCGCATTGTGAACGTGCCACGCCGCGAAGTGGGCCCTGGAACGGTAGAGAAGCTCGCCAACTATGCTACAGAACGCTCAATTTCGCTGTTTGCCGCCTGCCATGAGCTTGGGTTGGAGCAAGTATTACCGACCCGAGCCGTGGAGCGGTTGTCGCGCTTTACCCACTTTATCGACGGCGTGCGCAAGCGCATGGATCAAGGCGATGCCATTGCCGCCATTCGCGACATGCTGCGGGATATGGATTACGAAGCTTGGCTGTATCAAAACGCCAGCGCGCCCACCGTCGCCGAACGTCGCATGGCCAACGTGTGGATTCTAATCGACCAGCTAGAAAAATCCCTCAACCGCGACCCAGAGGACGATACCGATTCCACCGAGACCGAAACCGACGGCGTAGAAGCAGCTATTTCACGCTTGGTACTGCGCGATATTCTGGAGCAGCAGGCGGAAGAGGATGACTCGGATAGAGTACAGCTACTCACCATGCACGCCTCAAAAGGCCTGGAGTTCCCCCACGTCTATTTAATGGGCTTGGAAGAGGATCTACTGCCTCACCGCAACGCCATCGAAGTAGGCACTGTGGAGGAGGAGCGGCGGCTGGCCTATGTGGGCATTACCCGGGCGCGGCGCACGCTAACGCTGACGCTTGCCCGCCAGCGCAAAGCCTACGGTGAACTGATGGACTGTACGCCCAGCCGCTTTTTAGACGAGCTTCCCGGGGAGGATTTGGAGTGGGAAGGTCGTGCCGATAAAGAGGATCCGGATAAGAAGCAGGCCCGCGGTAAAGACGCCATTGCCGGGCTGCGTTCGCTGCTGGGGTGATAAAGTGGGAGTTATAAAATTAGGCTTTTAAAAAAAGAATATCCACAGGGCGGCGACTAAAACACCCTGTGGATAAATTTACCAAGCTAAATCATTGCTGCTTACTTTACTGGGCTTCAGCCATTAAATAATCGACAACGGCCATCACTTCTTCATCGGAAAGATTGGGATTACCGCCTTTGGCTGGCATAGCGCCGATACCGTTAATGGCGCTGGCGTAGAGCTCATCAGCCCCCTTCTCTAAACGCGCCGCCCAAGCTTCTGAATCGCCAATTGTCGGTGCGCCAGCAACGCCGTTATCGTGACATGCCACACAGCCAGAGCTTGCGTAGAGGGCTTCACCGTCTAAGTCGCTGCCACCGCTGGCTTCTTTAACTGCTGCCGCGTCTTCTTCACTCGCTGCATCGTCGTTAGAAGCCATTTCTTCAGTTGCCGCTTCACCTTCAGCAGCGGCGGTCTCTTCGGTAGCGGCCTCATCGGCGGCACCTTCGTCGCTAGAAGCTTCGGCCTCTGCAGCAGCTTCATCACCGCCACTCAACTCGGGCACTTCCATAACCGGCTCAACCATATAGGCGACCGCCGCTTCCACTTCTTCATCGGAAAGGTTGGGGTTACCGCCTTTCGCCGGCATGGCGCCAATACCGTTAATAGCGTGATCTAGCAGCGTGGCGAAGCCTTGTTCAGCACGTTCAGCCCAGGCCTCTTCATCACCACGAATAGGTGCGCCCGCAGCGCCCGATTCATGACAGGCGCTACATACATTACCGTAGATGCCCTCACCGTCGATATCACCGCCACTGCTACTATCGCTAGGAGGTGCCGCTGCGGTGCCACAGTCTTGGCCTTGTAAACAGAGTTGACCCACCGGCGCCAAACGCTCGGCAATCGCATCACGTGCGGCGTCATCTTGGGCATAAACACTGGATGTGCCCGCCATGAAGCCGAGGGCCGCCAGCCCGCTCATGATCAGCTTAGCTTTCACTCTCACCACCTCTTGAGTATTGTCATCAAACTTTTATCCTCAACCCCTGTGCGTGGCAGCGCCAATATCGACGGTGCGCAGCTGAGACGCCAAGACGTGCATATAGGACTAGTATAACGGCAACGCAAAGCGCAAGAAAATGCTACTAAGCGCGCCTATTCAACCGTTGACTACTATTGGCAGCTTAATTTGGCAAACTCCTCCTCTCACCACTGCCTTTCCAGGCGAATAAACGTTGCTGCGCATAGCGTATGAAACCCGCCTGCTGGTAAAGCCGTTTAGCCGGTAAATTTATGTCATCTACCGCCAGCGTGACCTCCTGCACGCCAGCCTGCTGGGCAAGCGCGAGGCCTTTATTTAACAACGAGCGCCCCAAGCCTTTGCCACGCCAATTCGGTGTTAGTCCCATTAACATTAGCTCCCAACGGCCTAGCGCAGGGCGCGGCGCAAGCAGTAGCACACCCACCACAGCCTCGTGATAGCCCACTGCGTACCAGTGCTGTGGCGCTTGGGGATCCTGCTGATAAAACCCATTCAATAACTCTTCCACTGAGAGTACGTCGCGCAGGGGTCGGCTATCCAGCGAACCCTGACCCACTGCGGCCAGCAGATTCAGCTGTTCCGCCCAAGAAAACTCGCAAAGAGGCTGCAGTGAAAGCGGCAGCGCTTCATTCATCGCTAAGCGGTAGCGGCTACTGCCGGTTAAATGATCCAAGCAAGCCAAACGCTGCATGCCATGCTCACGTAGCAGCGCTTCTGATACGGGCGCCTGGGATGACAGCTCCAAGTGGCACAAGCGAATATTGTGGGCTTCTACCCATGCATTGGCCGCACGCAATAGCTCGCTAGTATGCACACCCTGTTCGCTGGGCAACGGCTTGGGTAACCATAGCTGCGCCATATTCATGGGCAGAGGTTGTACCCAGATGGCGCTCACTAACTGGCCTGCCTCAATAGTTATCCATAGCCCATCCCACTGGACATCTGGTTGATTGTACATTGCCTTTACGGCAGCGCTCAGTGCCGCTTGCTGTTCAGGGTCATGAGCAGCAGCCAGCTGCAGCAGTGCCTCGCGACGCCGTGCTGGCGGGCAAAGTACTACCTCTGGGCTATTTGAGGGGTCACTAGACGTCATGGCTGATCAATCAAATGCCGAGCTCCGAAGAAGTAATAAAGCGTGCTACGTTATTAGCCTACAATTTATAACCTCATCCTGACGGCCTAAGCCTTTGCACGCCACCCTTATCCGTGCTTATTTCAAAGGTTAATGGCAGCGAATGATTTAAAGGAGTAACCATCCCGCCATGCGTATATTGTTGGTAGAAGACGATCCGAGCTTAGCCTCGGGCATTCGCTTGGCATTAAAGCCCGAGAATTTCACGGTGGATCACCTGAGTGATGGCGTTAGCGCCTTGGCCGCGTTAAAGGAAGGTGAACCTTTTGATGCGGTCATTCTCGATCTGGGGCTACCGCGTATGGATGGTATGCAGGTACTGGAAGCCGTGCGGCGGCAGGGCAATCGCGTGCCCATTTTGGTATTAACCGCTCGCGATGCCGTCGATGAACGTATCGCCGGGTTGGATGCAGGTGCCGATGATTATTTAACCAAGCCGTTTGAGGTCGCTGAATTAAAAGCCCGCCTGAGAGCCTTGTTGAGACGTAGCAGTGACCAGGTAAACAGCGCCCTGGAGTGCCGAGGTATTCGCCTTGATCCGTTAACCATGCAGGTTAGCTACCAGGGGAAACCCGTGGTGTTATCACGACGGGAATTAACCCTGCTGCAAGAGTTTATGAGTCACCCTGGGCGAGTGTTCACCCGCGATACCCTAACGCGCTTGGTCTATGGCTGGGATGAAGATGTAGAAAGCAATGCCATTGAAGTACATGTGCACCACCTTCGGAGAAAATTCTTTCCTCACCTGATTCGCACACTACGCGGCATTGGTTACGTAATGGATAAAACGGACCAGGATCAGCACTCATGACCTCTATCCGCCAACGCACTCTGGGGCTAGCGCTGCTGGTGTTTGGCATTAGCATGCTGGTGATTGGCTTTATCAGCTATCGCTACGCTGCCCATGAAATTGAAGCACTGTACGATGCCAGTCTTGAGCAAAATGCGCGCTTATTAGAAGGTTTGTTGCAAGCACCGCTGCCAGATGAGGCCCGGGGAGTACTGCTCAACAGCCTAGAAAGCGCTCTAGGCAAAACGGCGAGATCTGATCGACGCTTTGCAGGTTACCGGGCGGATAGCCAGCTGGGCTTTCAGCTATGGGAACGGAACCGCCTCCTGTTGCGCTCAGCTAATGCCCCTGAGTCGCCGTTGGCCGATCTCCCTTTGGGTTTCACTAGTCAGTCTATTGATGAGATCCAATGGCGCATTTATGTACTCGACATCCCCAACTCCATACAGCGGATTGTGGTTAGCGAGCGCGAAGACGTTCGCGGGGAGCTGATCAGGGCGGTAGCATTGCGCACGTTACTGCCCGACCTGATTGGCCTGCCGCTACTCACCGCCCTGCTGTGGTGGTCGATTGGCTGGGGCTTGGTACCACTGTTGCGCATGGCCGAGCAAATTCGCAATCGTGATCCGCATAATTTACAGCCCCTCACCCTCAGCCCACTGCCCCAGGAACTAGATACTATCGCCGGTGCGCTCAACCGGCTGTTAGAGCGAATCCGCATAATGCGCGTGCGTGAAAAGCGCTTTATTGCCGATGCCGCGCATGAATTACGTACCCCGTTAGCAGTGCTTGATCTACACGCCCAGAATGCCCTGACTGCCGACAATCTTGAAGATCGTCAGGAGGCGCTCAGTCACCTTCGCGGCGGCGTTGCACGGGCCACGCGCTTGGTTACCCAACTCTTAACGCTGGCTCGCCTGGAGCCTGAAGAGGAGTCGCAGCCTGAATACCGCACTAGCCAGTTGCTTAGTGAAGTGCGTGAGACCCTGGCCAAGCTTTCGCCGCTGGCCGCTGAGCGCGAACAGCAGCTACTGTTAAATGCAGATGAGCAGGCAGATTGGTCGATATTAGAAGAGCCCGGTGCCATTGAAACCCTGGTACAGAATCTGGTCGGTAATGCTATCCAACACTCGCCTAACCATAGTGTCATCAGCATCACCCTAGCGACGACGCCACAAAGCTTTCAATTAACGGTGGATGACCAAGGCCCGGGGATACCAATCAATGAACGCAAAAAAGTGGTTGAGCGCTTTCAACGCTCGGGCCCCAGTGCTGGTTCAGGATTAGGACTTTCCATCGTTGAGCGGCTGGTCACACGCCATAGCGGCACCCTTCAGCTTGATGATGCCCCCAGTGGGGGATTGCGTGTGCGTATTGTTTTACAGCGCCTAAAAGAGGAGTAGCACCCTCTTTTCTTGCTAAACTGAGTTTTATGAGTCTCTTAAGGTTGCGATAAGAATTGCGTGCAACTGTGGAGGTGCAAGGCGAGCCAGACACCCACGGCTCCCTCTTTTCTCCACATGGAGGTACCCTGATGAACCAAGTGACTTTTTCACCTAAACCCTTAATTCAACTAGGCTCAGCACCACTGCTAGCCAAGCCAACGGCGCGGCGGCTACTGCCTACTAGCCCAGCGATGACGGTACTGACCGACTTTTCCCAAGTCATGCCTCAATCCGTTGATGCCGACACGCCTATCGACGAGGCGCATCTCAAGATGCGTTATAGCGGTGTAAGACTGCTGTTCGTGATGGATCACCAAGCGCACTGCATCGGCATTATTAACTCAAAAGAAGTGATTGGTACGCGGCGTATCAACATCGCCATGCAGCAGCGTAACCTCAGCCGCGAAGAAGTGACCGCTGAAATGATCATGACCCCGTGGCACAAGCTTAGCGCCATGACCATCGCCCAGCTGGCATCGCTGACCATTGAGGATCTGGTGCTGTCGATGGAAGCCGTGACCGATCAACACCTGTTAATCACAGAGCAAAACGATAACCACGAACTTAGAATTCGCGGCATTATCTCAGCCAGTGATATACAGAGCGCGGTAGGTAAAGAAATCAACCCGGTGCCTATGGCGAAAAGCTTCGCTGATATTTGCCAAGTCATAACTGGCCACGATCTATAACGACTGATCGTTAACCCATTTAATTTACATCTAGAAACGCCCCTCACTGGTTACTCAGTGAGGGGCGTTTTCAGTTTGCTATACAGCGTTTAAAACAACGCGCCGTTAATCCAAAGATGCGTCGCAATGCTGGCGGCATAGCCCAGCAATATTGCCGGTACCCAGCGAAGGTGTACGGCAAAGGTATAAATACCTCGCGCCTGCCCCATAAGGGCAACCCCCGCGGCTGAGCCCATAGAGAGCAAACTACCCCCCACGCCTGCGGTTAAGGTAATCAACAGCCAGTTACCCTCCGTCATATCCGGGGCCATGGAAAGTACTGCGAACATCACCGGGATGTTGTCCACGACTGCCGAGATAAGCCCCAGCACCACGTTCGCCCACACCGGGTTCCAACTGCCGTAGAGCGTTTCGGAAAGCAGGCTGAGGTAGCCCATAAAGCCAAGGCCACCCACACACATTACAACCCCGTAGAAGAACAGCAGTGTATCCCACTCGGAACGAGCGATACGGCTGAAAATATCGAAGGGAACCACGCTACCCAGCTGCTCCAGCTTCTTCCAATCGCCCCGGCGGGAGTAGCGCTCACGCTTGCGTTCAAGCGAACGCGGCAGGCTGCGGCGTAGGTAGTAACCAAAGAACTGCAGCAGGCCTAAACCAAACATCATGCCCATGGCAGGCGGTAAGTAGAGGATAGAATGGCACAGTACCGAGATGGCCACGGTAATCAAAAACAGTACGATAATTCGCCGTGCGCCGCGCTTGAGCCAGACATTCTCTTTAAGCGAAGCAGGCTGACGATTGACGATAAAGAAATTCATGATAACCGCAGGCACCATGAAATTAACCACCGCCGGAAGCAGCAGCGCGAAGAAGCCTTCAAATGGTACTTGGCCCGCCTGCCACACCATCAGCGTGGTGATATCGCCAAATGGGCTAAAAGCACCACCCGCGTTAGAAGCTACCACCACATTGACACAGCAAAGGCCGATAAACTTATTATCACCCTCGGCCACTTTGAGTACCACGGCGCACATCAGCATGGCGGTGGTCATATTGTTGGCAATCGCCGAAATACCGAATGCCATGACACCGGTAATCCAGAACAAGGAGCGATAGCTGAAGCCTTTACGCACTAGCCAAGAACGTAGCGCATCAAATACCCGACGCTCTTCCATGGCGTTGATATAGGTCATTGCCACCAGCAAAAACAGCAGTAGCTCAGCGTATTCAAGCAGTGTTTCACGGAAGGCGGTTTCCGCCTCTTCCGGCATCCCCGCTTGTACATAGACCCAGGCCACTAGCGCCCAGATAAGCCCTGCCGCAACCAGCACCGGCTTAGACTTACGCATATGCAGTAGCTCTTCACTCATCACCAACGCATAGGCGAGCACGAAGATCACGACAGAAGAGATACCGGCAAGCGAAAGAGTAAGATCAAGGGGCCCAGCGGCGGCATAAGAGAGGGAAGGAAAGACAAAAAGCGTGCAGGCGAGCAACAACCAAGCGACCCGGCTAGCATAATGCCGGGTTACGTGGACGTTTGGTGGTTTCATGGCGATGTTATCCAATCAGAAGGGAAAAAGACCGCCACGATCATAAGCACCCTAATGACATGCTGCAACGCAACGGTTGCGCATAAGATGCGACTTATTGCCGCATCTCGTAAAGCGTTTTTATTAGTTCAACTACTCACAAGGTTTGGCGTCGTCGTCACTCCACCGTCACGCTCTTGGCCAGATTACGGGGCTGGTCAACATCTGTACCCTTGAGCACGGCCACGTGGTAACTCAATAGCTGTAGCGGCAGGGTATACAGCAGCGGCGCCAGCGCTTCGTGCACGTGTGGCAGGGTCAGCACACGAATATCTTCCTGAACGTCGATACCCACGCTTTCATCGGCGAACACAAACAGTTTGCCGCCGCGGGCACGGACTTCCTGAAGGTTGGATTTTAGCTTTTCAAGCAGATCATCGTTGGGGGCGACCGATATTACTGGCATTTCGCTATCCACTAGCGCCAGCGGGCCATGCTTTAACTCCCCTGCGGGATACGCCTCGGCATGAATATAGGAAATCTCTTTGAGCTTTAACGCCCCTTCAAGGGCAATCGGATAGTGAGCTCCGCGCCCCAAGAAGAGCGCATGATGTTTCTCTGCAAACGCTTGGGAAAGTATTTCGATCTGGCTATCCAACGCCAACACCCGCTGACACACCTCCGGCAACGTGCGCAGCGCAGCGATAATATCCAGATACTCAACCTGATTTTTGGCTTTACTGACCGAAAGCGTCAGCAGCATTAACGCCACTAACTGGGTAGTAAAGGCTTTGGTAGAGGCCACGCCAATTTCAGGGCCCGCGCGGGTCATCAGAGACATATCCGACTCCCGCACCAGCGAACTACCGGGCACGTTACAAATCGCCAGCGAGCCCACATAATTGAGGGTTTTAGCAAAGCGTAACGCGGCCAGGGTATCGGCGGTTTCGCCGGACTGGGAGAGGGTGACAAACAGCGTGCCTTCGGGCACGACCGGGTGGCGGTAGCGATATTCAGAGGCCACCTCGACCTGCACCGGCACCCCCGCATAGCGCTCCAGCCAATAACGTGCCACCAGCCCCGCATGGTAGCTGGTGCCGCAGGCAATGATATGCATGTGGCGAGTGCGCTGGAAAAGCGCCAGCGCATCGGGGCCAAAGCTCTCTATTAACACGCTTTGAGCACTCAGCCGCCCCTCTAATGCCGCCTCAATCACCGTTGGCTGCTCGAAAATCTCTTTGAGCATATAGTGGCGATAATCGCCCTTACTGGCCGCGCCATCGCCGTGCTCAAAGGTATGGATAGGGCGCTCGACGTCGTTACCGTGGCGATCCACAATGCGAATGGCACCCTGCTCGCGCAGCTCGACCAAATCGCCCTCTTCAAGGTAAATAAAACGATCTGTGACCGGCAGCAGCGCCAGCGGGTCAGAGGCTAAAAAGGCCTCATTAATCCCCACACCGACCACCAGCGGACTACCTTGGCGCGCGCCAACCACCACGCCAGGTTCTTGAGCACACATTACGCCCAGTGCGTAGGCGCCGCCTAAGCCGTTAACGATCTGCTGGGTAGCATCAAACAGGCTGAGCCCATCAGCCAGCTTTTCGGAGAGTAAGTGAGCAATTACTTCGGTGTCGGTTTCTGAGCTAAACGCATAGCCACTGCGCTGGAGGCTCTCTTTTATAGCCTCGTAGTTCTCAATGATACCGTTATGCACAACGGCAACCTGATCGCTACTGTGGTGCGGGTGCGCATTGGCCTCAGAGGGTTTACCGTGGGTTGCCCAGCGGGTATGCGCGATACCCGAAAAACCCGGTAGCGCGGCCTTATCCAATTGAGCGGTAAGCGCCGCCACTTTTCCAAGCGCACGATGGCGGGTTAATACGCCGTCGTTGAACACCGTCATACCGGCTGAATCGTAGCCGCGATATTCCAGGCGTTTTAGTCCTTCTAATAGAATTTCTTGGACGTTGCGCTGGGCAACGGCGGCTACAATGCCACACATAATCACTCTCCTAGTTTATTAACCAGAGCTCTTCACAAACGCTACTCGACCAACCCGCTGAACGGTAGAACGACGACCATTGATTATAAATACGTCTTTTTAATGATTCTTAGCACCATTTAAAAACGATTTTAAGCGCTGTTTTAAGGACTGACTCAAGAGCCCTCTTTAATTGCTTCCTTCCCGCCCTATGGCTTTGTCACTTTACTGGGACGCAGCCAATCAATTTTTTCTAGCTGACGGCCTCGCGTAACGGCCAACGCATAGTCGGTGACATCTTTAGCAATCGTAGACCCAGCTCCTATGGTAGCGCCTTTGCCTACTGAAACAGGTGCGACCAAGGCGGTGTTCGAGCCGATGAAGGCGTTATCACCAATGTCGGTGTGGTGCTTGTTAGCGCCGTCGTAGTTACAGGTGATCGTGCCTGCCCCCACGTTCACGTCACGCCCCAATCGGGCATCACCGACGTAGCTTAAGTGATTAATCTTACTGCCCTCACCAACATCGGCGTTTTTGGTTTCAACGAAATTGCCCACCTTGGCTTTTACTGCTAGCCGCGTGCCGGGGCGAAGTCGCGCAAAGGGGCCAACCTGGTTCAGGCCAGCTGCCACGGTGCCGTCTATCACGCTGTGGGGCTCTATCACGCTCTCTGCACCAATGGTGCTGTTTTTGATCACGCAGTAGGGGCCAATGCGCACACCCTCGCCTAGTTCCACCTCGCCTTCAAATACACAACCCACGTCGATAAACACATCGTGACCGCAGGTCAAACGTCCGCGCACATCGAGCCGTTCGGGGTCGGCAAGTGCCACTCCTTGTGCCATTAACTTATCGGCCAACTGGCGTTGATAAACGCGCTCTAAGCGAGCCATTTGCGCTCGATTATTAACCCCTTCCACTTCAACGGCGGAGGCCGGTTGGGCAGTGCATACCTTGATGCCTTCCGCTGCGGCCATGGCAATTACATCGGTCAGATAGTACTCACCCTGGGCATTTTCTGCGGAGAGCTGCGGTAACCAGCGTTTAAGCTGGGCACTCGTCATGGCCATAATACCGGTATTGCATTCGGTAATCGCAAGCTCGGCACTGCTGGCATCTTTTTGCTCAACAATCGCCACTGCTTCGCCTGCGTCGTCACGCACAATTCGCCCATAGCCCGAGGGGTCAGCTAGCGTTACCGTCAACAGCCCCATGTGCTGCTCATCCACATGGGCCAACAGCTCGCTCAGGGATTCCCGCTGCAGCAGCGGTACATCGCCGTAAAGGATTAACACCTTACCGCTCCCTAACTGCTCGAGCGCTTGCGCCACCGCGTGTCCGGTGCCCTTCTGCTCGGCCTGAACGGCAAACTTTACAGGCTTTTCTGCCAGCACTTCGCGCAGTTGGTCAGCGCCATGACCAATAACGACATGGGTGCGATCCGGCTGCAACCCTGAAGCGGTATCCAGCACGTGCTGCACCATTGGCTTGCCGGCCAAGGGATGCAACACTTTAGGAATTTGTGAACGCATCCGCGTGCCTTTACCCGCGGCGAGAATGACAATATCCAGTTCTTGCATACTATTCACCTATTACTGATGGGTCAGCGGGCGCCGGGCTGTCTGTGGCAGGGCTGTTGGTCGCTGGGGTTCGTCGTTGTTCAATGCCCAACTCATTAACCAGCGTTTCCCCAAAATAATTAACAAATTCCGGGCTAGCAATGCTGCGCCACTGCTCGCCATCACGCACGAGCAAAAGCACTTTAAGGTTATTCTCAATGGCCAGTTGCATCGCCTCCTGTTCGCCAACCACCAGTAGCGCCGTCGCCCAGGCATCTGCCCAGGCATTGGAGGGATGGAAAACAGACACCGAGGCAAGCTGGTGGGTCACCGGCCGCCCCGTGCGCGGATCAATGGTGTGGGAAAAGCGCTGGCCATCCACTTCAAAATAGTTGCGGTAATCACCCGAGGTGGCCACCGACATACTCTCTAACGGGATAATATGCTGAGCACGCTGCCGGCCATTTTCAGGCACCTCAATGCCAATCTGCCAGGGCGTTTGTTCTTCCTCATCACGCAGGCCGCGGGCGATCAGTTCTCCGCCAATATTGACTAAGTAGTGCTCCAGCCCCTGCTGCTCCAGGTAAGCAGCTACGCGGTCAGTTCCATGCCCTTTTGCCACGCCGGAAAGGTCGACAAACACATCGCGGGTACGCCGCGCCTGCATATTTTGGGTGTCGATTTCTAGCGCATCAATGCCTACCTGGGCAAGCTCCTCGGACAGGGCATCGTCGGAAGGGACGGTTTCAGGCCGTGCACCGGGGCCAAAGCTCCATAAATTGACCAGGTCGCCTACAGTAATATCAAAAGCGCCGTGGCTGGCTTCCGCGACGGATTGGCTAATCGCAAGCACGTCAATAAGCTCATTGGAGAGCGGCTGCCACTCATCTAAAGGCGCTTCGTTGAAGGCGATCAGCTCCGAGTCATCCCGGTAGGTCGACATCGCCTGATCAACGCTCTCCAGCTCTGCTTTAAAGCCCTCTTCCAATTCAAGAGACTCGCCCTGAGTAAGCGGATCCATAATGGTCACCTGGTAGAAGGTGCCGAAAATATTGCCATCAAAGCGTACCGGTGGTTCCAGCGGTCGATCACTCTCTGAGCAGCCTGCCACGCCTAACCCCAAGCCCAGCAGTGAGACCGTTACGATCAGTGCACGTCCCCACCTTGCTGTGCGTTCAACAGCCTTTTTCATCGTTGCTTTATCCTAAAAATAAAAGAACCACAGCAGCCAGGCGCCGAACAGCACGCGATAAATCACAAAGGGCTGCATTCCCAATTTTTTTATAACCACCAGAAAGTAGTGAATACACAAATACGCGCTTACTCCCGATAACAGGGTGCCCGCCAACATCGCGATCCAATCAATCGACTGTGGATCGCTAAACAGCCCTACTGCTTCTAGGCCACCTGCCAGCACAATCACCGGGATTGACAGTAAGAAAGAGAAGCGCGAGGCGCCTTCTCGGTTCATGCCCACCATCAGCGCCGCGGTAATGGTAATCCCCGAGCGCGAGGTTCCTGGGATGAGTGCTAGCGCCTGGGCACCACCAATAATAAGCACATCCTTCAAACGCAGTTGGTACTCGCTGCGCGTACCCTCTTTACGCCAATCGGCATACCCCAACAATAGCCCGAAACCAATTAAACTGAAGCCGATAATCAGCGTAGAGCGCATAAAATGAGAAATAACATCGTGCATTAGTAACCCAATAAGCCCCACCGGGATGGTCGCTAACGTCACCCATAAAGCCAGTCGTGCGTCTTCGTTCACTCCTTTGCCGCTGAGCGCAGCCAAGCTGCTAATGACCATCTGCCAAATTTCCTGCCGGAAATAGATAATCACCGCGGAGAGGCTGCCTAAATGTAGGGCAACATCAAAGGCTAGGCCTTGATCTTGCCACTCTGTCAGCACAGGCACCAAGATTAGGTGGGCAGAGCTTGAAACGGGTAAAAATTCTGACACTCCCTGAACAACCGCTAACACCACCACCTGGAGCCAATCCATAAAAAAATCCTGTGCATAGAAACAATTTAATGGTTGCAATGGCGCTTAAGGATACACATCCACCTATTCGTTGTCCGCCATTGCCTTTGCTGAGACTAGCCACCACTGACACACAAAGGTATCGTTTCACAGCCTGAAAGCAGTGGAGGCTATAGAGGATATAAGGAGTGCGCTACAATAGGCGTCTATTGAATGCGTGCGTCCTTGCAAGGTACCCATGACTCAGACCATCGATACGCCAGTGGTTCACGACCAAGCGCGACTTAGCCAAGAGGCCAAGCGCGTTACCTACATCGGAGCATGGCTGGATGCCCTGTTGAGCATCGTCAAAGTCGCGATCGGTTTTATGGTCGGCTCAGCGGCGTTGATTGCCGACGGCATTCACTCCCTATCAGACTTAGTCACCGACGGCTTTGTCCTGGCGGCCATTCACTATGGGCGTCAGGAGCCCGATAAAGACCACCACTACGGCCACGGCCGTATCGAAACCCTGACGACCCTGCTGCTGGGAAGCGTACTGATTTTCGTGGCTGGCGCGATTGCCTGGTCGAGCCTGGATCGCCTGTTTAGCGGCGCCGACGTTAACGCCCCTGGCGCGCTGGCAATCGTGATTACTGTCATCGCGCTGTTTAGCAAAGAGTGGATTTTTCGCTACACCATGCGGGTTGCCAAGCGGGTAAAGTCAAAGTTACTCGAAGCCAACGCCTGGCACTCGCGCAGTGATGCATTATCCACTGCCGTGGTGTTAGTAGCCTTGGTGGGCGCCCAGTTTGGTTTGGGTTGGCTGGATGCCGTGGCCGCCATCATTGTGGGTTTATTAGTCGGCAAGGTAGGTTTGGACTTGCTGTGGGAGTCGGCGCGGGAATTGGTGGATACCGCGCTACCAGAGGACGTACAGGATCAGATGCACGATGTTGCCTGCAGCGTTCCGGGTGTGGATAGTGTTCACGATCTGCGTACCAGGCAATCCGCCGGCTGGGTAATGGTCGACCTACACGTGGTGGTCGGGCCGAAAATTACCGTGTCGGAAGCCCACGAAATAGGTAATGAAGTCAGCCGTCGCCTACGCCATGAGTTTCCCGCACTCACCGACGTGATATTCCACGTTGACCCCGAAGACGACGCCGGGGCGGGTGATCCTAGCCGCCTTCCCGGCCTTCCGCTCCGCCCTGAAGTAGAGGCAGCCCTGGATGCACGCTGGTACAAACACCCTGTGTGGCGCACCCTGAACGAGCTCCAGTTGCACTACTTGGAAGATAAGGTGTCGGTATCATTGATCATTGATGACGCAGTGCATCAGCCGCCCCAGTGCCTCGCTAGCCAACTAAAAGCGCTGGCTAGCGATATTGAGTGGCTCGGCCACGTCGAGGTGCTGTTTATCACCCGCGCCGCCAGTAGCTCGATGCGCTAGAGCCTCTACCCGCTGGTTGTTTCCTCTTATAACCCTGTCAACAGCAGTGTGGCGATGCTGAAGTAGATCACCACCCCAGAAGCATCAATAAGCGTGGTCACCAGCGGTGCCGATGCCGTGGCAGGGTCGACCTTAAAGCGCTCGAGTACGAACGGCAGGCACATCCCCAACAGGCTGCCAAACAGCACGATGGTCACCATGCTCAAGGCGACCACCATTGCCAGCTCTTCTCCCCCGCGCATAATGCCAATAGGCGTTACCGCGATGGCCATGGTGATACCCAGTGACCCGGCGACAAGTAGCTCGCGGCCCAGTAGTTTGCCCCAATCTTTGACGCCAACGTCACCGGTCGCCATGCCGCGCACCATCAACGTGGCTGCCTGAGCCCCGGCGTTACCGCCACTACCGATCAATAACGGTAAAAAGAATACCAGCGCTACCTGGGCGGCAATGGTCTCTTCAAAATAGGCAATCCCGGCCCCCGAAAACAGATTGGCAAAGACCAGCAGTACCAGCCAGAACACGCGCTTACGGTAGAGGCTCCAGAGCTTCACACGGCTTACGCCATCTTCCAGTTGGCCGATCGACATCCCCTTGTGGAAATCCTCTGTCGCCTCGGATTCAGCGACATCCATCGCGTCATCGTGGGTCACGATACCGACCATGCGTTCATCGGCATCGATCACTGGCAGCGCCAACAGGTCATACTTCGCCACAATACGGGCGACATCTTCCTGGGCACTATCAACCCGTGTACTGATGACATCCTTGATCATAATGTCATCAACAATGGCGCCGGGGCGTGCCACCATAAGCTGACGCAGCGACATGGTACCGATCAGTTGTCCGTCGCTATCCAGGATATACAGCTGATAGACCGTTTCCGCATCCGGAGCGGTCTGGCGTACCCTCATCATCGCCTGCGACACCGTCATGCCACTGGCTATGGAGACATAGTCAGAGGTCATGATGGCGCCGGCGGTACCCTCTTCGTAGCTGGCAAGCCGCTTCAGGTCTTCTCGCTCGCGGTGAGCCATGCGACGCAGCAGTGCCTCACGACGGTCTTCGTTGAGAAGATTGAACAGATCGGCACGTTCGTCCGACCCCATTTCTTCGAGCAGCTTGAGAACCTGGCTGTCATCCAGCTTTCCTACCACCTCGAGCTGGCTCTCCCCAGGCAAATAGCCCAGCACATTGGCTGCCCGTTCCGCAGAAAGAATATCCAGAAGGGCGAGCGCCGCAGGCAGCTCTTCGTCATCCTCGATCATCTCTTCGAGCACTTCACCGATATCCGCGGAGCGGGTTTCGGCCAAACGCAAAGAGAGCACCGATTTACTGGGCACTTCCTTGCCCAACTCGTCGAGCAGCTCGGCTTTTAATTCCTGTAGGCTTTCATCATTCAGTGCCATGATTCTCCCCCCTTGCGCTTACAAGCGTCGTGCTGCCGAGCTAATCCATCACCCAGCCCATTCTACTGACCAAACTCATCATACTTACTTATTTGACTGCCAAACAAAAAAACGCCCCTTAAACCCTGGTAGCGGGTTTAAGGGGCGTTGGACACACGCCAAGTGCGTGAGTATTAGCCTTTACCCGCCTTTTTACGCAGCTGCTGAATCGTTCGCAGCTGTGCAACGGCTTCGGCAAGTTCAGCGGCAGCACGAGTATAATCGAGCTCCGATGACTTCTCATTAAAGGCTCTCAGCGCCTGCTGACGCGCTTCTTCGGCAGCGGCCTCGTTGAGGTCGCTGGCACGTGATGCAGAGTCGGCCAGAATCGTCACGACATTCGGCTGGACTTCCATGAAGCCCCCCGAGACAAAGAAGTTCTCTTCCTTGCCGCCATCGTGAATCACGCGTACCGGACCCGGCTGAAGCTCGGTCAGCAGCGGGGCATGACCCGGCAAAACACCCAGGTCACCCATAATCCCGGAAGCAATCACCTGCTCAACGGTACCTGAGAAGATCGATGCTTCAGCGCTGACGATATTGCAAGTAAAGCTATTCGCCATAGCGAATCCCCCTAATGGACGGGATTACTTCTTCATCTGGTTGGCTTTCTCGACGGCTTCGTCGATGGAGCCGACCATATAGAAGGCCTGTTCCGGCATATCGTCGTATTCGCCAGCAAGAATGCCCTGGAAGCCACTGATGGTGTCTTTCAGTGAGACATACTTACCTGGTGAACCGGTAAATACTTCGGCCACGAAGAACGGCTGCGACAAGAAGCGCTGGATTTTACGCGCCCGGGAAACGGCCAACTTGTCTTCGTCAGACAGCTCGTCCATACCCAGAATGGCGATAATATCCTTAAGCTCTTTGTAGCGCTGAAGAACGTTCTGCACACCACGAGCGGTGGCGTAGTGCTCTTCACCGACGACCAGCGGATCCAACTGACGTGAGGTGGAGTCCAACGGATCGATCGCCGGATAGATACCCAGCTCGGCGATAGAACGTGCCAATACCACGGTAGCATCCAGATGCGAGAAGGTGGTCGCCGGCGACGGGTCGGTCAAGTCATCCGCAGGTACGTAAACGGCCTGTACGGAGGTGATTGAGCCGGTTTTCGTCGAGGTAATACGCTCCTGCAGAACGCCCATCTCTTCAGCCAGCGTAGGCTGATAACCTACCGCTGATGGCATACGACCCAACAGTGCCGATACTTCGGTACCCGCCAGGGTGTAACGGTAGATGTTATCGACGAACAGTAGAACGTCGCGGCCTTCATCACGGAATTTCTCAGCAATGGTCAGGCCGGTCAACGCTACGCGCAGACGGTTACCCGGAGGCTCGTTCATCTGACCATAAACCAGCGATACCTTATCGATAACGTTGGATTCAGTCATTTCGTGATAGAAGTCATTACCCTCACGCGTACGCTCACCAACACCGGCGAATACAGAGTAGCCACTGTGCTCGGTGGCGATGTTGCGGATAAGCTCCATCATGTTAACGGTCTTACCGACACCGGCGCCGCCGAATAGGCCAACTTTACCACCCTTAGCGAACGGGCAGACCAAGTCGATAACCTTGATACCGGTTTCCAGCAGCTCGTTAGAAGCTGCTTGGTCGGCATAGCTCGGTGCTTTACGGTGGATCGGCATACGCTCTTGCTCACCGATCGGTCCCGCTTCGTCGATCGGTTCGCCGAGTACGTTCATAATACGGCCCAGCGTTTCCTTACCTACCGGTACGGAAATGGCGGCACCTGTGCTGGTCACGTCCATGCCACGCTTCAAGCCCTCAGTGGAGCCCATGGCGATGGTGCGCACCACGCCGTCGCCCAGCTGCTGCTGGACTTCGAGGATGGTCTCAACATCGGAGACCTTCAGCGCGTCGTAGACCTTGGGCACAGAGTCCCGCGGAAACTCTACGTCAATCACCGCGCCGATGATTTGTACGATACGTCCGCTCATCTTGGTTCCTCTCTAAAACCTGCAAATGAAACCTGTCTGCCGGGAGTCGCTTAAGTAGTCGACTCCCTAGGCGTTATACGGCAGCAGCGCCGCCGACGATCTCAGAAATTTCCTGGGTGATGGCGGCCTGACGGGCCTTGTTGTAGACCATCTCCAGATCGTCGATAAGGCCGCCTGCGTTGTCAGTGGCACTTTTCATAGCGATCATTCGGGCGGCTTGTTCGCAAGCGCCGTTTTCCACTACCGCCTGATACACCTGCGATTCGATGAAACGAACCAGCAGGCTATCGAGCAACGCCTTGGCATCCGGTTCATACAGGTAGTCCCAGCTTCCGGGACGGGCGTTTTCGTCGTCTTGCTCAGCGTCTGCGCCCATATCAGGCGACAGCGGAAGAAGCTGACGAACCACTGGCTTTTGGGTCATGGTGTTCACAAACTCGTTGTGCACCACGTAAAGCCGGTCGAGACGTCCTTCATCGTACGCTTCGAGCATGACCTTAATACTGCCAATCAGACCTTCAACGGTCGGGGCTTCGCCTAAACCACTCTTCGCCGCCACCAAATTGCCACCGTAGTTGCGGAAAAAGGTGCTGGCCTTAGCGCCCAAAGCGCAAAAATCCTGCTCTGCGCCCTGCTTTTTCCACTCGCTGGCCTGTTTAAGTAAGGCTTTGAAGAGGTTGTGGTTCAAGCCACCGCACAGACCACGGTCTGTAGAGACCACAATGTAACCAACGCGCTTAACCTCGCTACGCTCGACCATATAGTCGTGCCTGTACTCGGGGTTCGCGTCGGCAATGTGGCCGACCACATTGCGGATCTGCTTAGCGTAAGGCTGACTAGCTCTCATCAGATCTTGCGCTTTACGCATTTTAGATGCAGCCACCATTTCCATGGCGCTGGTGATCTTCTGCGTATTTTTAATGCTCCCGATCTGGGTGCGTATCTCTTTTGCAGCTGCCATAGCGATCTACCCTTCGTTCGTGGCTCTCAGAAAGCATGCAAACCCGTCCATCACAGACGGGCTAGACATTACCAGCTCTGAGTCGCCTTGAACTTCTCGAGACCCGACTTCAAGCTGTCTTGAATCTCACCATTGTAGTCGCCGCTCTGGTTGATCTTGTCGAGTAGATCAGCGTGCTCAGACTTCATGTAGTCATGCAAGGCACGCTCGAAGTCCAGCACCTTGTTCACTTCGACATCATCCAGGAAGCCTTCGTTGGCGGCATACAGCGACAGCGCCATTTCAGCGATCGACATCGGCGAGTACTGGTTCTGCTTCATCAGCTCGGTGACACGTTGGCCGTGCTCAAGCTGCTTACGCGTGGCTTCGTCAAGATCAGAGGCAAACTGCGAGAACGCCGCCAGTTCACGGTACTGAGCCAGCGCCAGACGGACACTACCGCCGAGCTTCTTGATGATTTTGGTCTGCGCCGAACCACCTACACGAGAAACCGATAGACCGGCGTTAATCGCCGGACGAATACCCGAGTTAAACAGGTTGGTTTCCAGGAAGATCTGACCATCGGTGATCGAGATCACGTTGGTCGGTACAAACGCGGAGACGTCGCCGCCCTGGGTTTCGATGATCGGCAGCGCGGTCAAGGAACCGGTTTTGCCTTTCACTTCGCCGTTGGTGAACTTCTCAACGTAGTCGACATTAACTCGTGCAGCACGCTCAAGTAGACGCGAGTGGAGATAGAAGACGTCACCAGGATAGGCTTCACGACCCGGCGGGCGACGCAGCAGCAGCGATACCTGGCGGTAGGCGACGGCCTGCTTGGAGAGGTCGTCATACACAATCAGCGCGTTCTCGCCGCGGTCGCGGAAGTATTCGCCCATGGTGCAGCCAGAGTAAGCGGCCAGGAACTGCATGGGAGCCGGATCGGCAGCGCCAGCGGCGACGACGATGGTGTGCTCCATGGCGCCGTGCTCTTCAAGCTTGCGTACCACGTTGGCAATGGTCGACTGCTTCTGGCCAATCGCCACGTAGACACAGGTCACGCCTTTGCCTTTCTGGTTGATGATCGCATCAATGGCAATGGCGGACTTACCGATTTGACGGTCACCGATGATCAGCTCACGCTGACCACGACCGATCGGCACCATGGCATCGATCGATTTCAGACCGGTTTGAATCGGCTCATCGACGGACTGACGGGTAATAACGCCCGGCGCCACTTTCTCAACGGCGTCGGTCATGGTGGTGTTAATGTCGCCTTTACCATCAATGGGGTTACCCAGCGCATCGACCACACGACCAATCAGCTCAGGGCCTACCGGCACTTCGAGAATACGACCGGTACACTTGGCGGTCATGCCCTCTTCGAGCTGCAGGTAGTCACCCAGCACTACGGCACCCACGGAGTCACGCTCCAGGTTGAGTACCATGCCAAAGATGCTGTTGGGGAATTCGATCATTTCACCAAACATCGCGTCTTCGAGGCCGTGAATTTTCACGATACCGTCGGAAACGGTCACGATGGTGCCCTGATTATGGGCTTCGGATGCGACGTCAAGCTTTTCAATTCGCTGCTTGATGATGTCGCTGATCTCGGAAGGATTCAGTTGCTGCATGCCATGTCCCTCAGACTCAAGCGGTTAGCGCTTCGGAAAGGCGGTTCAATCGACCACGTACGGAGCCGTCAATAACGGTATCGCCAGCACGCAGGATGACACCGCCAATAAGCGACTTGTCCACCTGAGTAGTAATAGAGATTTCGCGATTCAGACGTTTCTTAAGCGCGTTCGCTAGTTTGGTCTTCTGCTTACTATCTAACTTGTAAGCAGAGGTGACGTTCACTTCAACCCGCTGCTCGTGTTCGGCACGCAGGTGCTCGAACTGATCAGCAATGGAGGCCAACGCCATCAGGCGGCCCTGGTCAGCCAAAACAGTCAAAAATCGCTGTAAAGCCTCATCCTGTTGCTCAGGAATAAGCTCGACAAGCAGCGACACTTTTTGCTCGCTGTCTAATTTGGGACTGCTTAGCCGATGGCGCACGACGTCATCTGCTACCGCAACACTTAAAAAACCTAGCGCTTGTGACCAACTATCAAGCGCCTCATGATCACGCGCGTATTCAAACGCTGCCTTAGCGTAAGGACGAGCGACGGTAAGTAATTCCGCCATGGTTCACCTCCTTACAGTTCAGCAGCAAGCTCATCGAGTAACTTGCGATGGGCTTGTTCGTCGACCGACGCTTCAAGAACACGCTCGGCACCCATAACGGCGAGATAAGAGACCTGGGCACGAAGTTCATCCTTAGCGCGATTCACTTCTTGCTCAATCTCGGAACGTGCACTCGCTACTAGGCGTTCGCCTTCGGCGCGGGCCTGTTCGCGGGCTTCTTCAACTATCTGGGCAGAGCGTTTGTTGGCCTGCTCAAGAATCTGAGAAGCTTGCTCCTTGCTTTCGCGCAGCGTCTGCTCCGCCCGCTCTTGAGCAAGCTCAAGATCACGGTTAGCACGGCTGGCTGCATCCAAGCCATCAGCAATTTTTTTCTGACGCTCATGAAGCGCGTTGCTGATCGGAGGCCACACATACTTTAAGCAAAACCAGACAAAGATCGCGAAGGCGATCGTCTGCCCGATTAGCGTCATGTTGATATTCACAGGAATGTACCTCTGACAAGTTCGTGGCGACCGGAGTGAAACAAAACCGAGCGCTTAACGCTCGGCTGAGCTGTCATTAACCGGCAACAACGAAGATCAGGTACATTGCGATACCAACACCGATCATCGGAACGGCATCCAACAGACCTGCCATTAGGAAGGTTTTGGTTTGCAGTTGGTCGCCCAGTTCAGGCTGACGCGCTGTAGATTCCAGCAGCTTACCACCCAAAATAGCGAAGCCAATGCCGGTACCTAGAGCGCCGAGACCGATCATGATGGAAGCGGCAATGTAGATAAGTTCCATGGTAATGCTCCTAGTTTTTCAAGTTAAAGGTCGAGGGTTGAGGTTAAGGGTTAATGTGTTTCAAGCATTGCTCGGATTAGTGATGCTCGTGTGCAGCGCTTAGATACACCACGGACAGCACTGTAAAGATGAAAGCTTGTAGTACGACGATCAAAATATGGAAAATGGCCCACGGCACATCCAGCACCCAGATAGCCCAGAACGGCAGCATGGCGATCAAAATAAAGATCACTTCGCCGGCAAACATGTTGCCGAACAGACGCATCGCCAAACTAAACGGTTTAACCAGCAGCGCGACAATTTCCAGCAGGAGGTTAAAGGGAATCAGCGCCCAGTGGTTAAACGGGGTCAATGACAGCTCTTTGGCGAAACCACCCACGCCTTTAACCTTAAAGCTGTAGTAAAGGATCAGTCCGAATACCCCTAATGCCAAACCCAGCGTGGCGTTCACATCGGTGGTGGGGACAATTTTCATGTAGTCCACGCCCAGCTTGCTGAACAGCACGGGGAAGTAGTCGACCGGAATAATTTTGAGCGTGTTCATGAACAGAATCCACACGAACAACGTCAACGCGAGGGGGGCGATGATCGGGTTATGCCCTTTAAATGTCCCCTTGATCATGTCCTCGACAAACTCTACGACCATCTCAACGGCATTTTGCAGACCACTGGGTACTCCCGTGGTGGCCATTTTGCCCGCTTTGCGGAAAATCCAGATAAACAGCAACCCCATGGCAATCGACCAGCCCATGGTATCCAGGTGAATGGCCCAAAAGCCCATTTCACTTGCTTCTTCTGCTGAATGCGCCAGCGACCAGCCGTTCTCAGGATGATTGCCAAAGGTCAAATTCTGCAAGTGGTGCTGGATATAGTAAGTCGTTGAGACTTCGTTTCCTGCGGCCATGGATGTGTCACCTCAATCAGTTGTGCAATTTTCTAGGCATTAGCGTTTTTTGGCATTAACCAAGGCGTAAGCCAATGCGTTAGAACAACTGCAACATAAGCATAAAAAAAGAAAGTAGGGTTTGAGGGGGGCGCTGCCACGAACACTGCAACAAACAGTGCCACCGTCAAACCAAACTTGCCTGCCTCGGCGCGAAACAGGCGCATCGCTGCCTTTGAAGGGCTACTCGCGCGTAAAACCCCCATTCGTTTGATAAAAAAGGCGTGCGGTAATAAGGCTACCAGCGCCCCTTTAAAAACCGATGACACGCCTTCTAAATCGGCGACTAGATAGGCGGCCAACATACCAACGAAGGTGATCATCAGTTGCGCGATCGTGAGCCGAACGATGTAGGCTTTTCGACGCTGGGTTTCGTATCGCTGCATACCGGCCCAGCCTCACTGATAAAAACCAATACCTCGACCAGCTAATAGCTAGACAAACCAAGGCAACCTGCACAAATCTTGCGCGATTATAGGGAAGCGCTATCACACCTTCAACCGAAGTCGCACCGATTTTGCCCGCTTAAGGGCTGATTTGCGACCAAAGGGGGAAAACGTGTGCGCTTCTTACGTGATATTGAATAGCCTGCTATTTAATATGATTCAAGATGCCATCCAATTCTTCGAGGCTGGTATAACGTATCGTTAACTTACCTTTGCCTTTTTGACCATGATCAATGGAGACAGGCGCACCGAGCAGTTCGCCAAGATGTGTTTCAAGCTTGGCCACATCGGGCTGCTTGCTTTGACGGTTAGGCGTTTTGGTTGGTGTTTGACTGGTTTGGACTTTTTTCACCAGCGCTTCGGTGGCCCGCACCGTCATATCGTTATTGACCACCTCATGAGCCACCTGCCGCTGCTGGGTGCTGTTCAGCGTCAGCAAAGCTCTTGCGTGGCCCATATCCAGGTCACCCCGTTCGAGCAGGGTTTGCACTTCCGGATCTAGCGCCAGCAGGCGCAACAGGTTGGCTACCTGGGTGCGCGATTTACCCACTGCGTCGGCAATCTGCTGCTGGGTAAGCTCAAACTCTTCGCCCAGGCGCTTGAGCGCCATGGCTTCTTCGATGGCGTTGAGGTTTTCACGCTGAATGTTTTCGATCAGCGCCAGCGCCAGGGCAACTTCATCGCTGACTTCCCGGATCACCGCCGGGATAACGTCTAGCTCAGCAAGTTGGGCTGCCCGCCAGCGACGCTCACCGGCAATAATTTCGTAGCGATCCACGCCAATTGGACGCACGACGATGGGCTGCATCACGCCCTGGGCGCGAATGGAGTCTGCCAGCTCTTCTAGCGCTTCGGGCTGAATATCCCGGCGCGGCTGATATTTACCTCGCGTTAATTGCCCTAACGGCAGACGTTCAAGGCGATCTTCGCTAACGTCATCGGCCGCGGCACTACGCGCGGCGTCAGAAAGCTCCAACGGGGTGCCGCTACCGGCAAGTTCTAAGCTGTCACGGCGACGGGCACCGGCACCAATCAGGGCATCCAGGCCACGTCCCAGCGCGGGTTTACGCGTCATTCGCTTTTCCTCATTTTATAACGCTAGGCGACGAATCATCTCTTTCGCCAACACACGATAGGCCTGGCTACCACGGGAGAACCGGGCATATTGCGTAACGGGTAATCCGTGGCTCGGCGCTTCGGCAACTTTGACGTTGCGAGGAATGGTCGTTTTCAACAGCATGTCGCCAAAATAGTCACGCAACTGCTTATCCACTTCCCGCGTTAAGCTGGTGCGCTTGTCATACATAGTGCGCAAAATGCCCGCAATGGCAAGATCAGGATTCACATTTTGCTTAATCTGCTCAACGGTATCGAGCAGGGCCGACAGCCCCTCCAGGGCGTAAAATTCGCACTGAAGAGGGATCAGCACGCTATCGGAAGCCGTTAATGCATTCACGGTTAGCATGTTCAAAGAGGGCGGGCAGTCGATCAACACTACGTCATAGGCATCCGAGACCGAAGCTAGTGCGTTGGTTAAGCAGCTCTCGCTTTTATCGCGATCTAGCAGCTCGACTTCGGCGGCGGTGAGATCACCGTTACCCGGCAGTACGTCGTACTTGACCGCCAGCTTTTTGACAATCGTATCAGCGGCCGTTGCTTCGCCCAGTAGAACGTCAAGCACGCTTTTATCGAGCTCGTATTTATCGATGCCGCTGCCCATGCTGGCATGGCCTTGGGGGTCAAGATCCACCAGCAGTACGCGACGGTCGAGCGCAGCGAGACTGGCCGCCAGGTTAACGGCCGAGGTGGTCTTGCCCACGCCGCCTTTTTGGTTGGTCAGGGCAATGATCTGGCTCACTTACTCAACTCCTTCTGGGGGTCAGAATCAACGTTCAGCTTTCACATTTAGCTTTCAACATCCAAGATCAGCAGCTGCCGCTGGGCCGCTTCAAAGGGTACTTCCAATAGGTGACGCTGATATAAACGTATACCGGCGGGCAGGTCGCGCAGTTCATCATCCGCCCCCGGGCCTTTCATGGCTAACCACTGGCCATCGGCGCTGGGTAGCTGGCGGGTCAAGGTGACAAAATCGACCAAGCTGGCAAATGCTCGGGAAATCACCTGATCAAAAGCGGCGGCTTCAAACTGTTCCACCCGCGCCTGTACGGGAGTGACGTTTTCAAGCCCTAACTCCATTACCGCCTGACGCTGAAAGCGCACCTTTTTGCCATTACTATCCAGCAGTGTTACATCAAGCTGGGGGGCTAATATCGCTAATACGATACCTGGAAGCCCAGGACCCGCACCTACATCCAGTAGCCGCGGCCCCTGCACATAGGGCAACACAGCGGCGCTATCCAACACATGACGCGACACCATGTCGTCCACATCGCGCACCGCTGTGAGGTTATAAGCCCGATTCCACTTGTGCAACAGTGCCAATAAGCCTAGCAGCTGTTGGCGTTGATGTTCGTCAACGGCGATGCCTAATTGGGTAAGGCCTTGATCGAGCCGTGGTGCAACGCTTGTAGGTAGCGTCTTCAACAGTGGGTTCAACGAACTCATCCGTTAACTACCTCAGCTGCGGCTACCAACCGGCGCTTTTTCAGATGCACCAGCAAAATAGAGACGGCCGCCGGTGTAACGCCTGAAATCCGCGCCGCATGAGCAAGCGTTTCCGGCCGCGCTTCAGCCAGCTTTTGGCGAATTTCGTTAGACAAACCTTCGACTTTTAAATAATCCAGCTCCGCAGGCAGTGGCGTGGCTTCGTGGCGCTTGAGTTTATCGATCTCATGCTGCTGACGATCGATATAGCCTTGGTACTTAGCCTGAATCTGCACCTGCTCGGCGACTGCTGGGTCAGTGACCAGGGTGCCCTCAATGCCGGGCAGATTGGCCAAATCGCTGTAATTCAATTCAGGGCGTTTAAGCAGATCACTCAAGCAATACTCGCGAGTGAGCGGTGCCCCGGTTTTTTCGGCCACTTGCTCAGCCGCTGGGCTTCCCGGTTGTATCCACAGGGTGCTTAGCCGCGCGCTCTCTTGTTCGATAGCCTCGCGTTTTTGGCTAAACGCTGCCCAGCGCGTGTCGTCGACAAGACCCAATTCCCGGCCCGCTTCGGTTAAGCGCAAATCCGCGTTGTCTTCCCGCAACAGCAGGCGGTACTCCGCACGGGAAGTAAACATCCGGTAGGGCTCTTTGGTACCCATAGTGATCAGATCATCAACCAGTACACCGAGATAGGCTTCATCGCGGCGGGGATACCAGGCGTCCAGCTCCTGAGCGCGGCGGGCGGCATTCAGGCCTGCGAGCAAACCTTGAGCACCGGCTTCTTCGTAGCCGGTAGTGCCGTTGATTTGACCGGCAAAAAACAGGTTGTGGATAAATTTAGTTTCCAGCGAGTGTTTTAAGTCTCGTGGGTCAAAAAAGTCGTACTCAATGGCGTAGCCAGGCCGGGTGATATGGGCGTTTTCCAAGCCTTTGATGGAACGCACCACCTGAATCTGCACGTCAAAGGGCAGCGAAGTCGAGATACCGTTGGGGTAGAGCTCATGGGTATCCAAGCCTTCGGGTTCGATAAACACCTGGTGGCTGGATTTATCGGCAAAGCGATGAACCTTGTCTTCTATCGATGGGCAGTAACGTGGCCCAATCCCTTCGATGACGCCGGAATACATCGGCGAGCGATCAAGATTGGCCAGAATCAGATCGTGGGTGTGCTGATTGGTGTGAGCAATGTGGCAACTCACCTGCTGAGGGTGCATCTCCCGCGATCCCAGGTAGGACATAACCGGCGTTGGGCTATCACCGGGCTGCTCTTCCAACTGGGAAAAATCCACGCTTTTGGCATCGATGCGCGGCGGCGTACCGGTTTTTAGGCGGTCAACCCGAAACGGGAGGGCGCGCAGACGTTCAGCCAGCGCGTTGGAAGGCGGGTCGCCCGCTCGGCCGCCTTTGCTTTGATCCAAACCAATATGAATCACGCCACCCAAAAATGTCCCGGTACACAGCACGACGCTGTCGGCATGAAAACGAATGCCGGTTTCCGTGACGACGCCTCGTACGGTGTCGTTATCCACAATCAGATCACCAGCGGCTTGCTGGAAAATCGTTAAGTTGGGCTGGTTTTCCAGCATTCCGCGGATCGCTGACTTGTAACGGATGCGGTCAGCCTGGGCACGGGTGGCCCGAACGGCGGGCCCTTTGCTGGCATTGAGCACACGAAACTGGATACCACCCAAGTCCGTGGCAAGCCCCATGGCGCCGCCCAGTGCATCAATTTCCTTGACCAAGTGACTTTTGCCGATGCCGCCAATCGCGGGATTACACGACATTTGGCCCAGAGTTTCGATGTTATGGGTGAGCAGCAGGGTCTGACAGCCCATGCGAGCAGAGGCCAGTGCGGCTTCAGTTCCCGCATGGCCACCGCCGATGACAATCACGTCAAAGCGGTCGGGGTAATTCAAGAGACACCTCGTCTTGTGCCTGTCGGCACGGATGATGTGGCCAATGCAGTCGATTCTAGACGCAGCCACCTTAGATCAATGAGTCGGCAAGTATAAACCCCCTGTGGGTAACCGTCAGGTTTTTCCACACCTCAAATCGCTAAACCGCCTCTATTAATAACAACATAAATATAAAATAAGAGAAGTTCTGTAAATGTTGTAACTACTAGTGTGGACAATTTCTGTGTATAAGCGATTAATTATTAATTATTTCATCAACTTATATTGTTGACTTCTACATGTTTGAAGGCGGGAGTGCCTGGGTAGAAAGGGTGCTAAGCCTGTGGATGAAATAGCGCCTTATCCACAGATGCAATTGGCCACGGCTTATCCACCGGCCAGTACCTGGGTTGTTACCGCAGCTGTGAACAAGCAACGTTGGGTGTGGAGCTAACGCTGAGAGACGCCCATGGTAGGCCTTGCGGAGATAAAAACGATTAATGTAAAAAAAGTTTATCCACAGGCAAAAAAATGGCCTGTCGTGTCGACAGGCCGGTAAAAAAGCGTCATTTCGCATTAGCGAACGCGTTATTTAGGTGCCAAGCGCAGGTCTACGCGAGGGCATTGAGTGTTCACATCTAGTGTTTAAGCACCCGCGCAAGGAAGGATTGAGTACGTTCATGTTGCGGTGAATCGAACAGTTTTTCCGGGTGTCCCTGCTCGGTAATCTCGCCTTTATGGATAAAAATCACCCGGTCGGCAACCTCACGGGCAAAGCCCATTTCATGGGTAACAATCACCATGGTCATGCCCTCTTTGGCCAGTTCACGCATGGCATCGAGCACTTCACCGATCATTTCCGGGTCAAGCGCCGATGTGGGCTCGTCAAATAGCATCAGCCGGGGTTCCATGGCCAAGGCACGAGCGAGCGCCACACGCTGCTGCTGGCCGCCTGAGAGCTGGCTGGGGTACTTATCGGCCTGGTCGGCGATACCCACCCGGTCAAGCAAACGTTTGGCATTGCTGACCGCGTCGTCACGGCTTAAACCGCGCACTTTCATCGGCGCCAGTGTGACATTATCGATGACGCTGAGATGGGGAAACAGGTTGAATTGCTGAAAAACCATGCCCACTTCGGTGCGGATGGTTTGCAGTGCTTGGGTGCTCTTTCCATAGGGCAGCAGTTCATTGTCATCGACCACCAGACTGCCTGATTGGAACTCTTCCAGGCCGTTAATACAGCGAATCAGCGTCGATTTACCTGAGCCACTGGCGCCGATGATCACGACAACTTCACCGGGCACAATCGTAAGGTCAATATCGTTGAGTACGTGCAGGCTGCCAAAGTGCTTGTTGAGCTGCTGCATACGCACAATTGGTTGCGTTGTGTTGTTCAATGTCTCGCTCATTGCGCGTGTCCTTATTGTCCGGCCAGGCCTCTGCGCTCAAGTTGGCGCAGGATGATGGAGAGCGTCCAGGTGATCGCCAGATACATCAGGGCGACCATAAAGTAGACCTCAAGGGCCGTGAAGGTGGTGGCGATATAGATCTGCCCTTGGCGCACCAGCTCACTGACGCCAATCACTGAAAACAGGGAGGTATCTTTGATACTGATGATGCCCTGGTTACCAAGAGGCGGGATCATGCGCCGAAACGCCTGGGGCCAGATAACGTAGCGAAACGCCTGAGTGCGGGAAAGGCCCAGAGAGAGCGAAGCTTCCCCTTGACCGCGCTCAATTGACTGCACACCGCCACGCACGATTTCAGAGATGTAAGCGCCGGAATTAACGGCGATCGCGGCAATACCGGCGACCAGGGCGTTAATTGGCCCACCCAGCAGTTGTGGTAAGCCGTAAAAAATAAACAGTACTTGAACCAGAATCGGCGTGCCGCGGAACACTTCGACATAAATGATGGCCGGCCAGCGTAGCCAGCGCAGGGGGCTAATGCGTAACAGGCCAAAGAATATGCCGATAAAAAAACCAATGGCCAAGCCGCCAAATGAGATAAGTAGCGTCCAGGGAATACCCGGCAGCAGGTAAGGGATAGACCCAAACGCCGCCGACCAATCAAACTGAAAATTGACGTCCACGCGTAGACTCCTGAAACAAAAAAGCAGTTGGCAAAAAACACATGATCAACGCAGCAGGGCCGGGGGTTTTGGCCACCCGGCCCTGTAATGGCGTTACGCTATTATAGAGGTTTTACACTCACTCTTCGCTGGGGGCTTCACCAAACCATTTGGTGTAGATCTCATCGTAAGTGCCGTCTTCTTTCATCGCGGCGAGCGCTTCGTTGGTGGGTTCCACCCACTCGCTGCCTTTGTGGAAGACGATGCCGTACTGCTGACCTTCATATAGCGGGCCAACAACCTTGGTACGGCCTTCGCCACGGGTTTGCGAGAAGTAGGCAACGTTAGGGGCGTCATAGAGCACCGCGTCAACGTTGCGGCCTAGCAGCGCCATGTACATGTCGGCAGTACCCGGGAAGGGGGTGATGTCAGCATCTTCGCCAAGCTCTTGCTGCAGGTAGTCGTAGCTGGTGGAACCAATTTTGGTACCAACGGCGAGATCCTGAAGGTCTTCTAGTGTTTCGACGCTGTCATTGTCGGCACGCACAATAATGCGAAGACCGGAATCGTAGTAGGGGTCGGAGAAGTCGACAACTTCGGCACGCTCTTCCGTAATGGTGGTACCGGCAATGGCGATTTCCTGGCTGCCGGTTTGCACGGCGGGAATGATGCCGGAGAACTCCATGGTCGTGAGGTTGACTTCAAAACCTGCGCGTTCGGCGACTTCGTTGATGATATCCATATCGAAGCCGACCATTTCGCCGGTCTCTTGATCCATCATTTCAAACGGCACAAAGCTTGGGTCAGTGGCCACGTTCACCGATGGCGTTTGGGCCATGGCGGCAGTGGCGCTGCCCAATCCCAGTGCAAGCGCCAGCGTTGTTTTGGTTAGGCTGAGTGGTAGTGCTATTTTCATAAGTTTCCCCGTGCTTTATATGGCTGATGGCGGGTTACAAAGCGGTTTTTTACCGTTTGATGCTCTTTATAAACCGTTATTTAAGCCGTTGTTGACCTATTAACCTTGGCGAGAAACCGTCAGGGCGTCAAGTCACGGGGAGCGCTGCGGGCCAACGCTGTTTAGACCATAAAGGAGGCGCCGCAGCCGCAGGTGGTGGTGGCATTAGGATTTTGAACGCGAAAACGTGCGCCCGCCAGGCCCTCTTCGTAGTCGACGGTGGAGCCTACCAAGTATTGGTAGGAGAGGGGGTCAACCACTAGGGCTGCGTTACCGAACTCTATTACGGTGTCATCGTCGGCGACGTTTTCGGCAAAGTCGAAACCGTACTGAAAACCTGAACAGCCGCCACCAGTTACATAGACCCGCAGTTTAAGGGATGGGTTATTTTCTTCTGCAATCAGCGCATTAATACGTTTTCGTGCGCTATCAGAGAGCAGTAGTGGAGTAGGAACAAAGGCTTCTGCACCGCTCATGGGTACCTCCCGCGAGCTTTAAGAACGAATAAATCGGCATTGGGGGATGATTATGGGTAATTCCCAGCAAATTGGTCAACTATTGCTGGGAATTAGTTAGGAACGTCTAGGTTAGCTACCGATCCCCTCGGTGGCGAGGATAGGTTTGCGCGAGGGCGCTGTGAACCCGTCCATGGGCGCTACTTTCGACATCCATGTCGAAAGACCCTCGCTCCAACCTGCCCTCGCACCACGTTAACTGCCTTGGTAAAGAAACCTTTTGAAGTACCCTCTGCATACTGGTATCTGGTTCAAGGCATCAGCGCAGGGGCGGTGAGTCCTGTGTTCTCGTCAAAGCCAAACATTAAGTTGAGGTTTTGGATTGCTTGGCCTGAAGCGCCTTTGACCAGGTTATCGATCACTGAGAGCACGACGACGGTGTTGCCATTGCCCGGCCGGTGCACTGCCAAGCGGCAGGTGTTGATGCCTTTGACACTGCGCGTTTCAGGGTGGCTCCCCGCGGGCATCACATCGACAAAGGGTTCGTCGGCGTAGCGCTGCTCAAAGAGTGTCTGCAGGTCGCCCGGCTCAGCGGTTAGCTGGCCGTAGAGTGTGGAGTGAATGCCGCGAATCATCGGCGTTAGGTGGGGCACAAAGGTTAAACCCACTGTGGATTGCTGGATATCCCTAAGTCCTTGGCTAATTTCCGGCAGGTGGCGGTGGCCCGAAGCGCCGTAGGCCTTCATCGACTCGCTGGCTTCGGCAAGCAGTGAACCCACTTTAGCGCCACGGCCTGCGCCGGTAACGCCGGATTTGCAGTCAGCAATGAGTTGGCTTGGGTCGATCAAACCCGCTTCCAGAAGCGGCAGGTAGCCCAACTGAACGCTGGTGGGGTAGCAACCGGGAACCGCAATTAAACGTGCGTTTTTGATTTTCTCTCGGTGCATTTCCGGCAGCCCGTATACTGCCTCTTGCAACAATTCCGGGGCACCGTGGGCCTGGCCGTACCAGCGGCTCCACTCGTCAGCATCGCGCAGCCGGAAATCGGCCGATAGATCAATCACCCGAGTGCCGTTTTCGAGTAGCTCACCGGCTAGGGCATGGGCAACGCCATGGGGTGTGGCAAAAAATACCGCATCCATGTCGCCCAGCTGTTTGGCGTCCGGCTCGCTAAACGCCAAGGTGTCGTAATGGCCGCGCAGGTTGGGGTACATATCGCACACCTTGACGCCGGTTTCCGAGCGCGAGGTAATCATGGCTACGTTGACTTGGGGGTGCTGGGCGAGTAGCCGCAGTAGTTCAACGCCGGTGTAACCTGTACCGCCAACAATGCCGACCTTAATCACAAATCACTCCTTACGGATGCTGCTGAGTAGAAAACCAAATTCGCTATTAGCTTAAGCATAGGACACCAAGCTGTTTAAGCGTATCCAGCTATGATACACAAGAGTGTAAAGATACAAGAGTAAGGAAGGTCGCTGTGGCGCGTTTTTCCCGATCGGATTTTACCTTAGAGAGTTTTCGTCGCCAGTTGGCCAATGTCGACGCCCTTCCGCAACTCTGTTTGCTGGGCCTTGTCTCGGGGGTTATTACCGGCGCTGTGATGGTGGCGTTTCGGCTGCTATTGGAAGCGGGCGCCGCGCTCTACATGACCGATGGCGACCCAGAAGCGTTTGAAAGCATGGTGCCCTGGCTGCGTGCGCTGCTACCTATGTTGGCGGTTACCCTTGTGGGTGTGCTGCTGTACCGGCAAAAACCGGCAGCGCGCAAGCTGGGCGTTGGCCATGTAATTGAGCGGCTTACCTATCATCAGGGCCGTTTTCCGTTACGCAATTGGTTAAATCAGTGGTGGGTAGGTGTTGTGGTGGTATTGGGCGGGCTCTCTGCTGGGCGCGAGGGCCCGGCGATTCATTTGGGCGCGGCGGCGGCCAGTGGACTAGGCCAACAGATGCGTTTGCCCAATAATAGTCTCAGGGTACTGGTGGCGTGCGGTACCGCAGCAGCTATTTCCGCTTCTTTTAACACGCCTATCGCGGGTGTCATCTTTGCCATGGAAGTGGTGATGATGGAGTACACCTTGGTGAGCTTTATGCCCGTGATTTTGGCCTCTACCATGGGTGCGCTGGTAGCACAGTTGGCTTATGGCAATGAACCCGCTTTTCGTATCCCCGAGATAGCACTAGGTTCACTGATCAACTTGCCGTGGATTGTGGTTACCGGGCTGGTGATTGGTCTGTTAGCGGGGCTGTTTATTCATATTTCACGCAACCAGCGGATTATGCTGTGGCCGCTCTGGATGCGCCTTGGCTTGGTGGGTGTGGCAACTGGCGCGGTGGCTTGGTGGTTCCCCCAGGTTCAGGGCATCGGTTATGACAGCGTGGCGGCGGCGCTCAATAACCAGCTGGAAATTAAAGTGCTGCTGGCGCTGATGATCGTCAAACTATTGCTTACATCGCTAACTGTCGCTGGCGGTGTACCCATCGGTATTATCGGCCCGGTGTTGGTCATAGGTGCTGCCACAGGTGCACTGTTTGGTTTACTGGGAGGCTGGCTTTGGTCTGATAAAGCCGCGGATCCTGGTATTTACGCGATGCTAGGCATGGCCGCAATGATGGGGGCGGTGTTACAAGCGCCTCTTGCTGCCCTAATGGCGCTTTTGGAGTTAACCCATACGCCGAGTATCATGCTTCCCGGCATGCTGGCGGTGGTGGTGGCGTGCTTAACCTCGCGTCAATTGACCGGCTGTGAAGGTTTCTTTATTAGCACGGTGCGCTACGGGCTGCACCCGCTTCAGCAGCCATTGATGCAGGCACTCTCACGGGTTTCGGTGCCTGCGGTGATGGAGCGTCAACTGGTGCGCACCGAGCGAATGATCACCCCTGATCAAGCGCGGCTTTTATTAGAGAAGAACCCAGTGTGGTTAGTGATTGAGCGGTCAACAGAGGAAAAACCAGTGCTGGCGCTAAAAGCCGCTGAATTGGCGCGTTGGCTGCTCGAACACGATGAGGCGTTGCAGGGGGAAGAACCGCCTACGGATGAACTGATCGACTTACTGGAAATCCCAGGACAGCGCCTGGAGCTGGCGCCGATTGGTTTACAGGCGACGCTTTCCGAAGCGTTTCTAAAACTGCAGGATAACGCTCTGGGGGCGCTCTACGTCGTTCATGGCTATCGCCCAAAGCAGCGGCGTATTTCAGGTATTATCACCCGTGGCGCCATCGAACGTTATTATCACTACACTGACCCCCGTGGTGCCGACCTTCGTGACAATGAAGTACGAGAGAATGATACCCGTAAGAAGGACTCATCACTTTAAGGAGCGACAATGTACCTATGGGTAAAGGCCATTCACTTAATGGCCGTAGTGACGTGGTTCGCTGCGCTGTTCTATTTACCCCGCCTGTATGTGTATCACGCCACTGCGCGGGATAACGGCGACGAACAGGCCATCAGCTATTTCAAAACCATGGAGCGTAAGCTCTACCGTGGCATCATGACCCCATCGATGATTGCGGTACTCATTTTTGGTGGCTGGATGCTCTATCTGGTGCCCGAATGGTTTAGCCAGGGCTGGATGCATGCCAAGCTGGCGCTAGTGGTTCTGCTTATCGCCTATCATCACGTTTGTTTGATCTATTTGAAGCAGTTTGCCCAGGATCGTTGTACCAAAGGCCATGTGTTTTTTCGCTGGTTTAATGAGGCGCCGGTGATTGCGCTCGTGGCGATTATTCTGCTTGCCGTTGTGAAGCCCTTTTGATGCGCCAACCGCTTCCCCCCGTGGTGTTGGTACTCGCCGGACATGATCCGACTGGTGGCGCTGGGTTGATCGCTGACAGTGAAGCCATTGCGGCCTGTGGTGGTTGGGCGGTAACGATCCCCACTGCGCTGACGGTACAGAATTGTCATAATGTGACCCGCGTGATCCCTGCTGAGCCGACCGCGATGCGCCAAATGGCCGAGGCAATTAGTGAGATGCAGGTCGCGGCGATTAAGATTGGCCTACTCGCTGACGAAGACACCCTGCGCGCAGCGGAGCAAATTATTCGTCGTTTTCCAGGCATTCCCGTGGTGGCCGATCCGGTCTTTAAGGCCGGTGGCGGAACTGAGTTATCCACACCTGCTTTGCGACAATTGTTTATTGATCGCTTGTTACCGCTTGTGGATATCTTAACCCCGAATCGCGCTGAGTTGGCTCAGCTTACGCCCGACATCATCACTCCTTTCGATGATACGGCCCGTGCGGTGGCACTGATGTCACAGGGGTGCCAAGCCATTCTGGTCACTGCCACGGATGAGCCGCTGCCCGGCAACGACCAACAGGTGGTGCACACCCTGCACTCGCCTGATACTACTCGCCAGTGGCAGTGGCCACGTTTGCCTGAATTGTTCCATGGTTCTGGCTGCACGCTGGCATCGTCTCTAGCTGCTCGTCTCGCTGTTGGTGAGCGCTTACCAACAGCTTGTGAGCAGGCTCAGCACTTTACTTGGCAAAGTTTGTCTCAAGGCTTTCAACCGCCCAGCGGCCAGTGTTTGCCACATCGTTTTTCACGGGCTGCCCGTTTTTGATCCTATCTTCTGTACGCCATTGACCGAGAGGATGCCATGACTACATCAGCTGAACTGTTCGATCTTGCCAGTCGCCATATACCGGGCGGAGTAAACTCACCCGTCCGGGCGTTTAAAGGGTTGCACCGCCCGCCGGTCTTTATGGAGCGTGCTCAAGGTGCCTTTCTGTTTGACGTCGAAGGCAATCGCTACGTGGATTATGTCGGCTCCTGGGGGCCCATGATCACTGGGCATGCCGACCAAGACGTATTGGCAGCCGTACGGGCGCGATTAGACAACGGCCTGTCCTTTGGTACCCCTACCGCAGTCGAAACCACCATGGCGGATTTGATCTGCGAGATGATCCCCTCCATGGATATGGTGCGTATGACCAGCTCGGGCACCGAAGCCACCATGTCGGCGATTCGCCTGGCGCGAGGTACCACCGGCCGCGATAAGATCGTTAAGTTCGAGGGTAACTACCACGGCCACTCTGATTCACTGCTGGTTAAGGCGGGCTCTGGCGCGCTTACCCACGGCGAACCCAGCTCACCGGGCGTGCCCACGTCGCTGGCTGAACACACTATTACCCTGTCGTTTAACGACCCTGAAGGGGTTGAAGCGTGTTTTAGCGAAATTGGCGATCAGATTGCCTGCATCATTGTTGAACCCGTTGCCGGCAATATGAATTGTATTCCGCCTCAACCGGGCTTTTTGGAAACGCTGCGCCGAGTATGTAACGAGTATGGCAGCGTGCTGATTTTTGACGAAGTGATGACTGGTTTTCGAGTGGCATTGGGCGGTGCCCAAGCCCACTACGGTATAGTGCCTGATCTAACCTGCTTGGGAAAAATTGTCGGTGGCGGCATGCCGGTGGGCGCCTTTGGTGGCAAGCGCGAGATAATGCAAAACATCTCCCCCCTGGGGCCGGTTTACCAAGCGGGCACATTGTCGGGTAACCCGTTGGCGATGGCTGCAGGTGTGGCACTGCTAACCAAACTACAGGTACCGGGCTTCCACGATGCGCTTACCCAGCGGGTTAACACCCTTTGTGCGGGCCTTCAGGAGCGTGCCAATGCCGCACGGGTGCCGATGATGACGCAGTCGGCGGGCGGTATGTTTGGACTTTTCTTCACCTCTCAAAGCCGTGTGGATAACTTTGCCCAAGCCACCGCCTGTAACCCGGATGCCTTCCGCCGCTTCTTTGGCGCGATGCTTGATCACGGCGTTTACTTGGCGCCATCAGCTTACGAAGCTGGCTTTATGTCCAGCGCTCATACTCCGGAAGATATTCAGTTCACCCTGGATGCCGCAGAAAAAGCCTTCGCAGTTATGTAACGGCAGGTAACTAAAAGCCCGCTATACTGCAAGAGCCGCTCACCTGGAGCGGCTCTTGGCTTAGATGAGAGCTACACTCATGACACGACCAACGGCTTGGCGATACGTGATTTGCGCAGCGGGGCTGCTAGCCTGTTTCCCGCTGGCTGCACAGTCGCCTCAGGAGCAGGACATGACCCAGATCCATATCACCATGAGCGGTTCGCCGGGTGCTGCGTTTTCCGCCCATTGGCGCATTACCCATGAAGGCGAAACCACCGAACACGTTGAAGAGAGTGGGACGGTACCTGCTGAATACACCTTTACCGGTACAGAACTCGAAGGCACGGTAAAGCTGTTAAGTGACGATGAGCGGCTAGAGGTGGACATTCAAAAGGGCAGTAACCGGTCGCGTTCGTCGACTCAGGGGGCAGGGGGGACATTGACGTTGATGATTCGTTAATGTTTGCATTCTTACAGTGATAAAAAAACCGCCCCTTAAGGGGCGGTTTACATGAACTCGATTTATTACCACTGAGTAGAGATAGCGGAGTTGTTATTGCCAACTTGCACATGAGTAGCTACTGCGGCGGTGGAATTCTGACGGATAGTAGATACGTTCTCCATACCATACTGACCCACATTCGCCACATGACCAACGCCGTCTTGATAAATGTAAGATGCACTTAAGTCAGCATTAACCTGGATTACATTCGCATCGTTGTCATTACCGTTCTGGCTAATTAAACTCCAAGTTTCATCAGTACTGAGCGTTTGGTAAACATCGGCTGAGTTGCCATTACCTGTTTGCTCAATGATGGAGTCACTTTTATCAGAGTTTAATACTTGTCTTACATTTGCAGTATTGTGACTGCCGTCTTGCAGTATATAAGAATCATTTAGCTCTCCACCGGATTGCACGACAGAGGCATCATTGCTAGTACCAATTTGGTAAACAATTGACTCATGCTTTGCGCCGGTTTGGTATACCGACGAAGTGTTATCATCACCCAATTGCCCAACGCGTGAGTATTGTTTGCTACCGCCTTGGGTAGTTTCAGCATCGTTACCGTTACCAGATTGAAGGATTAATGATGTACGTGTTGGATCACGGTCAAATCCATTTAATCCAGAGCGAATACCCAGCTGCGCATCGAACACGGGTTTAGTTGTAGTGTTCGCACTTGGCGTTGTAGTTGAGTTTTGATAGTCTCGCGGATCAGCAGAAGCTGAAAATGCGCTAACTAGTGCGATGGCGGCAGCGAGAGTAGCGATTTGAGTTTTCATGGTGTTTCCCCTTGGTTTGATCGTCTTGCGCTGGTTGTTACTGAGAAGCTAAATGCGACTCAGTAGGTATCGATAGCGACCGGTCGTGCATTGCCCGAGTAACTTTGTTGTTCGACGCTAATGCTGCGTTGGCCACTGCCCGATTGTGAAATTGATATATCTCCGCTAATACCTAATTGATGAATATCAGCCCTAAAGGATAAATTGTTTCCTTGTTGGGAAATATTGGCAGCGTTGTCGTTACCCACTTGCCAAATCACGCCAACATTGTCACCACTACTTTGCGTAATATTGGCTTGGTTATTATTGCCAAGTTGATTAATATGTGAAAAGTTTGCGAATTGATAACTTGAAGAGCGTGATTGGGTTACATTAGCTTGGTTGTTATAACCTTGTTGTTGAATAATGCTAACATTTCCTGCTAATACTGAGTTATCCACTTGAGCTGCATATTGATAAACTCGTGAACTTTCTACTAAATTTGTTGAAAATTTATCGTTAGCTTCGGCTGTAGTAATTGCCACTATCATAAGAACGGCTGCTACAAGAGAGTAGTGCCAGTTCTTATTGGCTTTACATTTTGTAATTTTGTAGCTGTCTGAAAGTTGCATACATTGTCCCTTTGAAACTAATTGTATCTTTTTGTTTCATGGGTTGAGTTTGGACTAATTTGAGATAATTTCTATCATATTTTTTATTAAGACTTAGTTTGTTATTGTAGTAATTTATATTTAATAATTGTTTAGGTTTGTGGTTTTTGATTTACCATTTTTCTAATGCCAGTAGCTTTTGAATAAAAAAAGCTGCTCAATGAGCAGCTATAGTCAATATCGCTAATGCTTTTTTAGTGTTTTATAAAAGTACGTTTAAAGCATTGGTATGGAGGCGTTAAGATATTCACTTAAAATAGTATTTTGAATATTTGTATCCGGTGCTAAATTCCAAAGTTGGTTTTCAATACCTCTTGCGATGAGGTGAATTACGGAAGATTCAATCGCTGACATGACCGCTAACTGAACAGGCTCATTCGTGGTAAGGCCTACCTCAGCCTCGAGTAGACGACGAAAATCGATAAAACGATAAACTCCTGCTCGCATCTCTTTAGAGTAAATTGTTTTTGTAGTGGTTACGTTAGCCAAGACTTCCCCGGTGGATATTTCAACCGCACGTAAATTGACCGTTACCTGATCAACTTGGTATTGACCTGAGGCGCCAATACCGAAATATTCAGCGCCAGCTCCCCCTGTGCGTACGTTGGATTCATAAGCGATAATACCTCCTTCCAACATCACTGAGGCAGCACGCAGCGACGGAAGTGTATCGGGCTGACCAAAGCGTTCGAATTCGGCGCGGATAATGCGTCTCTCGGTAAGCAGGTTTTGTAACCCCACACGCTCAAGCGGTATAAACCAACCAGAATCCGCCAATGCACCGGTCAGCATTGCTGCGGCACCTTGGGTAACAGCGGTCGAGAACGTGCTTGCGGGGGCTGGGCGATATTGGCCAGTTTGATCACGAAAGTCATAAACTGAAACAAAAATGCGCCCTGCCGGTGGCGGTAAAGAGACCAGATCTTGGTAAGTGGCGCCTCTTGGAGTGAGAGTTGGTTGTGCACCTTCCAAGTTTTCAGACGTCGCGACCATACCTGCACAGCCAGTGAGTAAACTGGCTAGTATGATAGATACAATAATTTTCATGGTGTTCCCCTGATGAAACAGGTTGGGTTTGTCTTTTTTAATTTCTTTGGAATTGTTGTTTAACTATTTTTTAAGGATTGAATAGGCCACCCACACTGATTTCTGTAACGTCACCAGTTATTTTATCAACAACGCGTACGACGAGTTGCCCACTATTATCACTCACCACTACCCCAAACTCATCACTATCAAAACTTCCTTCACTGACCTCTCCACGACTGACGTCAGAAATTAGCTGGGAAATAAGTCTACTTTCCAAATTTTGTAACAAGCGTTCAGTTGAAGATAGGCTTTGAAAATTGCGTGTATTTGGATCTTTATTTGTATCTTGCGCCTGCGCTTTCCCTAGCAAATAGCTGCCCACAAAGGGGTCGCCCCCAAAGGATGGATTAAGTGGCTTGTAGATTAAATCCCCAGCCTGGGATGTTGCGCATAGTAAAGCGGACAACCCGGTTACGACTAAGCCATTTTTTATAGATTTCATTAGAATAACTCCTCTTTCCCCAAGTCTTGGTCGGAAGATACCGCTGCGGATATTTGCCGTTCAATCAGTGCTCTTTCGACGGTCTGCACGGCTTCCCCAGCCGCCCTATCGGCTTCATTTATTCTTGGGGAGAGCTGTGTGCGGAAATACATACGATTGCCTTCCATTACCCATATTTGGCTACCCCATCGGGCATCTGGGCGCTCTTTAATGGTGATGGTGGCATTGCCAATAATCAGGTTATCCATCGCCCGTTGGCTAAAGGCACGATAAAAGGTTTTACCGGCCATGGTGATCGTGCGGTCTACCATGACGCCAGTCAGCTCACTTCCCCCGTTAGCGTTGCCGCGCACTTCAGGCCCATCAGGGCTTGAGAGCTGATTAATCGCGTCGATGGCCGCTTGTTCGTTAGCGGGCAACGCTTCGTCCGAAGGAACTGGCTCGTTGGCCAGTACTAAAGACGACATGATCCACATCGCTATGGTTAAAGAGCCGATGCTCAAACGGCGTATTGATGGCATGACAGTTACCCTTGCGCATTAGCGCTAACGATGTCGTTGAAGACTGCGTGCGGTCTCAATATTGGGCAGAATCGGGCCCAGGTTCTGATGAATCCAGTTGAGCGCTTGAATGCGGTTGTGAACGTTAATTTTGCGAAAAATGTTGTATAGGTGTGACTTAACGGTGTGTTCGCTAACAAACAGCTTTTCGGCAATTTGTTGATTAGAAGAGCCAGCACTAAGTAGGGAAATAATTTCCATTTCCCGGTTAGTGAGTCCGCAGGCTGGGCGGAAAGCATTACTTTGGTATTTGCGATAAAACAGAATTAAACGCGCCATTAAATCTCGTGACATCCACAGCTCCCCTTCAAGCAGCGAGTGGATGCCTTTACAAATTACCTCAAGGCTTTCATTGCGATAAAAAACGCCTTTTAACTGAGCGCACGAAAGTGCTTCAAGGGCGTGATCCATATCATGAATATTGAAGGCCGCTAGAGGAGTTTTAGTTAACGTGTCGGGTAACTTATCTTGCCACTCTGGCAGTGCATCAATGCCAATATGATCGCTGTCAATGAGAATCAGCAAGTTGCCCGATGCGGAAATAGGTAATGCTGTATGAGGAGAATGGATACTAATTTGACAGCCGGTGTGCTTGTTCAAGTACTCAGCGAACAACTGAACCTGGGGACTTTTTTCGGTAACGACATACACCGTTCCGGTAGACTTTTCCTGCGACATTGGGTGGCCCTCGTGGAAAGAAAGAGTGAGCAGGTAACCACTGAAGTGTTGACCATAAGATACGTTTCGTAAAGTTTTGTTATTAAATATATGGTAAAAATATTTTTCATCTCTTCAATATTTTTATTAATATGGAAAATATTGTTATTTAACAAATGTTTATTATTAATTAAGCAATAAATTAATTACCTAATTATTAGATACGTTATGTAACATTTTGATGGCTTTTGATACCAGCAGTGAGCGCGTAAACTGCAGTTCTACTGTTAGGAGTACATACCATGGCCGCCGTCAATACCCTTGTACTTGCCAGTGGCAATACAGGAAAATTAAGAGAATTCAGTCAGTTACTTTCACCTTTGGGGTTCGATGTTCGCCCCCAGGCGGATTTTGGCGTCACGGATGTGGAAGAGACGGGGCTAACCTTCGTCGAAAATGCACTGTTAAAAGCGCGTGAAGCGAGCCTCATCAGTGGATTACCTGCATTAGCTGACGATTCTGGGCTTGAAGTAGACGCACTCAATGGTGCGCCCGGTATCTATTCCGCTCGGTATGGCGGTGAGCCGAGAAGCGACGAGAAAAATAACCAAACGTTGTTAGCCGCATTAAGTGACTGTGCGGAAGGGCAGAGAAGTGGACGTTACTGGTGTGTGCTGGTTTATTTGCGCCATCCGAAGGATCCGGTGCCGGTCATTGTGCAACGGAGTTGGGAAGGCGAAATTCTTGCTCATCCCCGAGGGAAGGAGGGGTTTGGCTATGATCCGCTTTTCTGGTTACCTGATCAGGGTATGAGCGTCGCCGAGCTGCCCAGCGAAAGTAAAAATCGCCTTAGCCATCGTGGTCGCGCGTTGCAGGGGTTAGTGGAGTTACTGAAGGTGGCGCATGGCTGATACGTTGCCGCCACTCTCTCTCTATATCCACACGCCCTGGTGTGTCCGTAAATGTCCGTACTGTGATTTCAATTCTCATGAGCCGGGCACACACGGTTTTACACCGCGAGATTTACCTGAAGCCGCCTATCTATATGCGCTGTTACAAGACCTGGATAGTGATCTTGACCTGGCGGCTGGTCGAGAAATTAAAACCATCTTTATAGGCGGTGGGACTCCCAGCCTGCTGTCCCCCGCATTTTATGAACGATTACTGAAAGAGATCCGGATCCGTTTACCCTTCTCTAAAGAGATAGAAATTACCTTAGAGGCTAATCCAGGTACCACGGAGCAAGAGCGTTTCATTGGTTACCGGAAAGCAGGCATTAACCGTCTTTCGCTGGGTATTCAAAGTTTTCAGCCTGATCAACTGCATGCGCTGGGGCGAATTCATAGCGGTGATGAAGCGATTACTGCGGTAGCACAGGCGCGCCAGGCAGGCTTTACCAACATTAACATTGACCTTATGCACGGTTTGCCTGATCAAACGCCTCAATTGGCGATGGATGATATTGCCCAAGCGCTGGCATTGGCACCTGAACATCTCTCTTGGTATCAGTTGACCCTTGAACCGAATACCGCCTTTCACTCCCACCCCCCGGTACTGCCAGAGGAAGAGGCGCTTTGGGATATTCAGGATAAAGGGCATCAGCTCCTAGAGCAGGCGGGCTTCAAACGCTACGAGATCTCGGCTTACGCTAGTGCCGGTCACCAGAGTCGCCATAACCTTAATTACTGGCAGTTTGGTGACTACCTAGGGATTGGCGCTGGTGCCCATGGCAAGCTTAGCCGTATTGACTCAAATGGAGAGTGGCACATTGAACGGCGCTGGAAAACTCGCCAGCCAGACGCCTACCTAAAGCGCGTAGATGATCTGCGTGGCTTTATCGCCGGTAAACAGCTGATAAAAACGGATGAGCTACCGTTGGAGTTTGCCATGAACGCTTTACGTCTCACCGACGGGGTGTCGCTTGAAACATGGAGAGCTAACACCGGTGAAGCGCCTGCAAGGTTACTCACGCGTTTACAATCTGCCGAGAAAAAAGGACTTTTGATGCAAATGCCTGAAAAACTGCGTGCATCGCCTCAAGGTCTATTATTCTTGAATGAGTTGCTAGCTTTGATCAGTGATGATTGACCAGCAATCTACAGAAATTTTTTTCTGAAATAACAGACTTGAACCATCAAGCTTGACGACTTACAAGGAGTGAGTGATGCGAATTTCTCGACTACTGACACCGTTGGCGGCTGCTATTCTACTGGCCGGTTGTGCTACATCGGATCCTTACGGTGGCCAAACGCAGCGCTCTAGCACCGCTATGGGCACCGGGATTGGTGCCGCCGTGGGGGCCGCTGCAGGCGCTCTGTCTGGTGATGGCAGCACCAGCCGTCGTGACCGTGCACTAATTGGTGCTGCCGTGGGCGCAGCAGCGGGCGCTGGTATTGGTGTTTATATGGATCGCCAAGAGCAGCAGCTACGTGAAAACCTACAGGGGTCACGCATTGAAATCGATCGCCGTGGCGACGATATCGTGCTCAATATGCCCAGCGGCGTTACCTTTGGCTTTGACTCTGCTGAGTTGACTAGTGAAGCGCGTGGCTCACTCAATGAAGTTGCTAACGTACTTTCTCAGTACCAGGATACCCGCGTTAGTATCGCTGGCCACACCGATAGTACCGGTGACGCGAGCTATAACCAGCGTCTATCTGAGCGCCGTGCCCAAGCCGTCTCCAGCTACTTGTCTCAGAACGGCGTTTCATCCATGCGCCTGAATACTTCTGGTTACGGTGCTACTCAGCCAGTCGCCAGCAACGACAATGAGCAGGGCCGTGCTCAAAACCGTCGGGTAGAAATTACCTTGACGCCTACCGGTAACGGCCAGGGCTAAGCCTCTTAAAGCTGCACATTGCCGTTCAAAGCCCGCTATGCTCCTATAGCGGGCTTTTTTCGTTCACCTGTTTACGAGCTACCATGCTGTCCTACCAACACGCCTACCACGCCGGTAATTTTGCCGATGTACACAAACATCTGACGCTTTACGCCGTCACTGATTACCTATTACGTAAAAAAACACCTATTACATATATAGACACACATGCCGGTAGAGGGCTTTATCCATTAGCCACCAAAGAGACCCAGCGACTCCAAGAGTACCGTGAGGGCATCTGGCCACTGTGGCAGAAGCGTGAACAGCTAACCGACGCGCTGCTGGGAAGCTGGTTAAACGCTATTGTTGGGGCGCAGCCAGATCATAATGAATTGACCCTCTACCCAGGCTCGCCCTGGTGGCTGAGCCAGCCGCTGCGCGAGCACGATCGTCTGTGCCTGTTTGAGCTGCACCCGGGCGAACACCAGCACTTGAATGGCCAGGCGCTCCCTGCGCAGGTCAAGCGCGTGTATGGCGACGGGCTGGCAGGGCTTAGAGCGATGCTGCCGGTAGCAACACCCAGGGTATGCGTGCTGATTGACCCAAGCTTTGAGCGCAAGGTGGAGTACCAGGAGGTCGCTGACACTGCTATCCAGGCCCTGGAAAAGGCTCGCCATGCGGTGATGATGATCTGGTACCCGCTGCTGCCTGCCGGGCATCACCAAATGCTGTTGGACGTGCTGCAGGCCAGTGGAATACGCAAGATATGGCGCAGCGAGCTGCTGCTGCGCGAACCTGGCGAGCAGGCTCACGGCATGTTCGGTAGCGGTATGCTGGTGATCAATCCGCCCTGGGGGTTGGATAAACGCCTGGCAGCAGCGATGGCAGAAATTACCCCGCTGCTCGGCGCTGATAGCCGCTATCAGGCGGATTGGTGGGTGGGAGAGTAGTTGTCGAAAAAAGTAACTCTATTTGCCGATGCAAAAACTGCCAAAAATTTCGCCCAATAAATCATCGGCGCTGAATTCGCCAGTGATCTCGCCTAAGGCTTGTTGGGCGTCGCGCAAATCTTCCGCCAGCAGTTCCCCTGCGCCATATCCATCCAACTGAGCACGGCCGGTATCAAGGGCTGCCATGGCGCGATCTAGGGCGTCCAGGTGCCTTCGGCGGGCGGAGAAGCGACCCTCGGTGGTGGCGGCAAAACCCATCACATCCTTCAGATGCGCTTTCAAGTTATCCACACCCGTACCGGTTTTCGCCGATAGGCGCACAATGGGTATGGTTGTGGATAAATCAATGCCCGCCGGCTCGGCACTGGTATCGATTTTATTACGCACCAGGGTTAAGCGGCTCTGGTCGGGCAGGCGAGCGACAAACTCCGGCCAGATGGCCATGGGGTCGGTTGAAGTAGTGGTGCTGGCATCAACGAGTAGCAGCACTCGGTCGGCTTTCTCTATTTCGGCCCAGGCACGTGCGACACCAATTTTCTCCACCGCATCAGGCGTATCGCGCAATCCAGCGGTGTCGATGATATGTAGGGGCATACCATCAATATGAATGTGCTCACGGAGCACGTCCCGGGTCGTGCCCGCGATATCCGTCACAATGGCGGTATCTTGTTCGGTCAGCGCATTTAGCAGGCTCGACTTCCCCGCATTGGGTCGCCCGGCAATGACCACGCTCATTCCTTCTCGCAGCAGTGCACCTTGGCCTGCCGCCTGGCGTACGTCGCTCAGCGCTTGCTGGACGCTGCTTAAGTGCTGGGCAACGTGACCGTCGGCAAGAAAGTCGATCTCCTCTTCGGGGAAGTCGATCGCCGCTTCAACGTAAACGCGCAGTTCGATCAAGCGCTCCACCAGCGCAGAAACGCGCTTCGAGAACTCACCCTGGAGCGAGCGTACAGCGTTTTCTGCCGCCGAGCGTGAGGTGGCATCGATGAGATCGGCAATCGCTTCCGCCTGAGCCAGATCGAGCTTATCGTTCAAAAATGCCCGTTCGGAAAACTCTCCCGGCCGCGCCAGGCGGGCACCCAAGACCACACAGCGCTCCAGCAGCATATCCATAATAATCGGGCCGCCGTGTCCCTGGAGTTCCAGTACGTCTTCACCGGTAAACGAATGGGGGCCGTTGAAGAACAGGGCGATGCCTTCATCAATGCTCCCTTCTGCGCCTTGGAATGGGCCGTAGTGAGCGTATCGCGGGGCAGGGCAATGCCCAACCATGGCTTGAGCGATTTCGCGGCAGGCGGGCCCGGAGACGCGGATAATACCCACGCCGCCGCGTCCTGGGGGAGTTGCCAGCGCCGCAATGGTGTCAGGCGTATAGAGGCGTTCGGCCATGGTGAATCTCTTAGTCAATTGGCAGAAGTAGCATTTGATCGGTCTAGCATCGATCTACATAGTTTGGATTTGTCGACCTTAAAACGCCAGACCCCCGCTCGGGGCGGGGGTCTGAAGGGCGATGACAAAGGCAGTCTATTTGGTTTTCATGCCTTTGCCGATACTCGGATCATTTTCGATTTTGCGCGTGATGTAGTACTGCTGCGCCACCGAAATGATGTTGTTGACCACCCAGTAAATAACCAGACCGGCCGGGAACCACAGGAAGAAGAAAGTAAAGATGATGGGTAGCATCTTCATGATCTTCGCCTGCATAGGATCCGGAGGTGTCGGGTTCAACATTTGCTGAACGAACATCGAAATGCCCATCAGAATCGGCAGAATGAAGTACGGATCCTTCACCGATAGATCCTGAATCCAGAAGATAAACGGCGCATGCCGCAGTTCAACCGACTCCAGCAACATCCAGTAGAGAGCGATGAAGACAGGCATCTGAATCACAATAGGTAGACAGCCCCCCAGCGGATTAATCTTCTCCTTCTGGTAGAACTTCATCATCTCTTGCGACATTTTCTGCCGGTCGTCGCCATACATCTCTTTCAGGCGCTGCATTTCCGGGCCGAGTTTACGCATCCTACCCATGGATTTGTAAGCTTTGGCTGAAAGCGGGAACAGCACTGTCTTAACCAGTATGGTCAACAGGACAATCGACCAACCCCAGTTACCGACTACCTCGTGGATATGATCCAGCAGCCAGAAGAGGGGGTTAGCAATAAACCATAACCAGCCATAATCTACGGTTAATTGCAGGTTGGGAGCGACTTGTTCCAGATAGTCCTGCACTTTTGGCCCGACGTACAGAGTGGCGCCTAGAGTGGTTTCACTATCGGCGGCCACAGTGCTGGTGGGGCCAGCAAAGGCTACGACGTTACGATTACTGGAGTCGGTGGTGACGTAGAAAAGGTTTTGCTGATCCTGCTGAGGCGCCCATGCCGACACAAAGTAGTGCTGAATAATGGCTATCCAGCCGCCCTGTGCTTCACGGTTTTCGAAGTTATGGCTTTGAATATCCTCAAAGTCGATCTTCTCGTAGCGTGCATCTGGCGTTGAGTAAGCGGCCCCTAAGTAGGATTTCATACCCATGGAGACACCGCTTGATGGGTCAGGGCTATTGTCGCGTGCCAACTGACCAATAAAGCGCGCACTAACCGGTGCGTCGGTGTTATTGGCCAGGTAGTAGTTGACGTTGACCGCATAGCTGCCGCGCTCAAAGGTAAGCCGCTTAATGACCTCAACGCCGTTAACATCAGCGGTTAGATCAACGCTTAGCTCGTCATCGTTATCGCCTAAACGATACTCCGAGTTTTCAGGCGTGAACGCGATACGGCTGGCTTGGCCATCGAGCTGCAGGCCTGAGCGAGCCACGTAACTACGGCTGCTGTTATCGGATAACAGCACATAGTTACGGTCTGAATCCAGAGAGAGTTTGTGCTGCGGTAACGCGGCATAAACAATATCGCCACCGTGTGGATCAATACGCACATCCAGAACATCGGTGGTCACGGCAATGAAGTCGCGGCTTGATGTCTCGCTTTCGGTATCAGGAATACCTTCACCTACCGCACTTTGCTGTGAAGACGTGCTCGGCACCGCTAAGCCGCTTTCTCCATCTTCAGCATTGCTAGGAGACGTGGAATTGCTGCGTTGCGTCGTTTCAGGCACTGAATCGTAATTCGGCTGCCCGTAATCCTGATTCCACTGGACGACTAGCAAGTAAGCGAGTACGGCTAGTGGAATCAGTAATAAAAGTCGTTTTACGTCCATGAGGGTTCTGCCCGCTGGGTGGTGAACATGCTAATGGCGCAGTGTCATTTACTCGACTCTTGACACACGAAAGCCTGCCAGTTGGCAGGCCGAGGTCGAGCGGCGAGGGGTGCACCAAAGGTCACGTGTCACGCTTAGGCGTTGGTGCTGCGATCACCGCCTGTGCGTCACGCTGTAGTCGTTTCCACATGCCGTGTAACTGGCGATGCAAGGTGTCGTTATCGAGATCCTGAACGCCACGTCGCGCAAGTACCACTATATCCACAGAGGGTAGGTGATCTTGACGAAGGCGAACGGATTCTCGAACCAGACGCTTGAAACGGTTGCGATCTACGGCGCGCTTAACATTTTTTTTGCTGACCACCAGTCCAAGGCGGGGGTGTCCCCGAGTACTAAAGCGAACTAACGCCATCATACCTTTGCCATGCACTTTCAGGTCGGCTTGCTCAAACACGTGACTAAAGTCCCCAGCATTTAGTAACCGTAATTGCCGGGGAAAGCCTTGCTGCGGTACACGCAATCTGAGATCAGGCGCTCAGACGCTTGCGGCCCTTGGCACGGCGACGTGCGAGGACGGCGCGACCGTTTTTGGTTGCCATACGAGCACGGAAGCCATGCGCGCGCTTGCGCTTGAGAACGCTAGGTTGAAAAGTGCGTTTCATAACTCGTTATTCCCACGTGGTTTAGGACGGAAAGTGAATTCCAAAAAGCCCGGTCCAGTGAGGAACTAGCCGGGGAGATTCAATTCAAGACCGGAAATTGTAGAGACTTCCTCTGCTGGGTGCAATTTTTCCTTGCATAAAAGCGTTATCACGCCTCAACCAGCGTGCTTGATACGGAAAGAGTAGCCATTAATAAAGTCACTATTATTACTAATAGGTAGTTCTAAAACTGTTGTTATTAATAGTGGGGATACTATTTGTGGATAAGTGGTTTTAAACGATATTTTTCAATTGCCTATAACAATAAAAAATCTGTGTGTAAGTCCCGTATAAGCCGTCTACAAGGTGTTGGCGAGATGTGATTAACCCGTGTGTAAGACACGTATTTAACGATTATCCCCGTCCCTCCACAAGGTTTTCCCATGGGCTCATCGCTAGTTGTCCACAGGCCAATATTGAGGGCTAAACCCGTGTGGATAACCGAGGCTTTGGGCGCTACAATGGTCGGCCGTTTTCAACCGATGGTGAGATGAGTGTCACTGACGCTTTGGCAACAGTGCCTGGACAACCTGCAGGATGAGCTGAATTCACAGCAGTTCAATACCTGGATACGCCCGCTGCAGGCAGAAGAAGGAGAGTCCAACGAGCTGCGCTTATTGGCGCCGAATCGTTTTGTGCGCGATTGGGTGAGCGATAAGTATGCCAAGCGGATTAGTGAGCTGATGCGTGAACTCGCACCGGCCAAGCCGCCAAAGGTCAGCCTGACGGTGGGTAGTCGCCGTTTGGCAGCCCAGGCCCCTCAGCATCGTGATTTAGGTAATCCTGTATCGGCTTCGCCGTCGCGGCCAGCATCGCCAGCGGTACATACGCCGCCACGCGGCGATATTGCTGATGAGCGTGAAATCGATAGGCTGTGCGATGAAGCGCCGAGTCGGCGTAATAATGAACGTCAGGTACAGGTAGAAGGCAGTCTGAAACATGGCAGCGGGCTCAATCCGAATTTTACTTTCGATACGTTCGTGGAAGGTAAGTCTAACCAGTTGGCTCGTGCTGCCTCCCGCCAGGTGTCTGAAAACCCTGGTGGCGCTTATAACCCCTTGTTTTTATACGGCGGCGTAGGCTTGGGTAAAACCCACTTAATGCATGCAGTGGGGAACGCATTGGCAACCCGGCGTGAAAACGCCCGGGTGGTATACCTGCACTCAGAGCGGTTTGTCGCCGATATGGTTAAAGCGCTCCAGCTTAATGCGATTAATGATTTTAAGCGTTTTTATCGCAGTGTTGATGCGTTACTTATTGATGACATTCAGTTTTTTGCTGGAAAAGAGCGCTCTCAAGAAGAGTTTTTTCATACCTTCAATGCGTTATTAGAAGGTGGTCAGCAAATGATCCTGACCTCTGATCGCTATCCTAAAGAGATCAGTGGGGTAGAGGAGCGCCTTAAATCACGCTTTGGTTGGGGGCTTACGGTCGCGATAGAGCCGCCTGAGCTTGAAACCCGTGTGGCCATCTTGATGAAAAAGGCCGACCAGGCTAAGGTCGATTTGCCTCACGATGCGGCTTTCTTCATTGCGCAAAAAATTCGTTCCAACGTGCGCGAATTGGAAGGTGCGCTGAAAAAAGTCATTGCTGATTCGCACTTTATGGGTAAAACGATTACCCAAGACTTTATTCGTGAGTCTCTGAAAGATCTGTTAGCGCTTCAGGATAAGCAGGTAGGGGTAGATAATATTCAGCGTACGGTCGCCGAATATTACAAGATTAAGGTGGCGGATCTGCTTTCGAAGCGCCGTTCACGCTCAGTTGCCCGCCCTCGTCAGGTGGCGATGGCGCTTGCTAAAGAGCTCACCAATCACAGCTTACCTGAGATTGGCGATGCCTTTGGCGGGCGTGACCACACAACGGTGTTGCACGCTTGCCGAAAAGTGAAATCATTGCAGGAAGAGAGCGCGGATATTCGTGAGGATTACAAGAATTTACTGCGCCTGTTGACCAGTTAATCATTCCATGGGACGGGCCTGTTATACGCAGGTCTTTCAGGATATAGAACCGGAGTATTGATGAAATTTTCGATTTCCCGAGAGGCGCTGCTACGTCCGCTGACTCTGGTCGCTGGTGTTGTTGAGCGCCGTCAAACGCTGCCAGTACTGTCTAATGTGCTGATTCAGGTAGAGGGTGACCAGGTGTCGCTCACCGGTACTGACTTAGAAGTCGAGCTCGTGGGCCGCACGGTGGCAAGCCAGGTCGATCAGGCGGGCTCCGCGACAGTGCCAGCGCGTAAGCTGATGGATATCTGTAAATCATTGCCCGATCAGTCCGACATTCAGCTCGCCGTTGAAGAGGGCCGCGCGGTACTACGCAGTGGCCGTTCACGTTTTACGTTGTCGACGCTCCCGGTCGCTGAATTCCCCAATATCGAAGATGCGGACGGCAGCCAGGAGATTAGCGTACCCCGCGGTACCCTAAAGCACCTGATAGAAGCGACCTCGTTTGCCATGGCGCAGCAGGATGTGCGGTACTACCTCAACGGTATGCTGCTGGAAATTCAAAGCAATTTGCTTCGCACGGTCGCTACTGACGGGCACCGTTTGGCGATGTGCTCGCGGCCAATCGAGGTCTCTGTGAGCCAGTCTCAAAAGTTGATTGTGCCCCGGAAGGGGATTTTAGAGCTGTCGCGCTTGCTAGACGATAGCGATGAGCCTGTCAGCTTAACGCTTGGCTCCAGCCATGTGCGTGCTCATACAGGCGACTTTACCTTCACCTCCAAGTTAATCGACGGTAAATTTCCTGACTATGAGCGTGTCGTGCCGCGCAATGGCGATAAAGTATTGATTGCCGAGCGTGCGGAGCTTCGCCAAGTACTTTCACGTACTGCTATCCTCTCTAATGAGAAGTACCGTGGAGTGCGCCTTTATCTTGAAGAGAACAACCTTAAGGTAATGGCCAACAACCCCGAGCAGGAGGAAGCGGAGGAGAATATCGCCGTTGAGTATAACGGCGGGGCAATGGAAGTTGGTTTTAACGTCGGCTATTTAGTTGATGTACTAACAGTGCTAAATGAAGATCGCGTGCAGATTACCCTGGCCGATCCCAATAGTAGCGCGCTGCTGGAAGAGCCCGGCGGCGGTGATGCGCTTTATGTCGTTATGCCGATGCGCCTGTAAACGCTTTGGGCGGGTAACAGCAATACGTAAGCAAGCTACGTTAGCGGCGCTTCTGGTAGCAGAAGCGCCGCTAACGCGTTGGAATACTCCCTTTTTTCGAGGATATTTTAAGTGGTGATAATAGGATGAGCCTGACACTGCTTAATTTCCACGCTTTGCGCAATCTCAGACCGGTTGAGATGACGCCCTCTTCGCATATCAACGTCATTAGCGGTGCTAATGGCAGCGGTAAAACCAGTCTGTTGGAGGGGGTACATATTCTTGGCATGGGCCGCTCTTTTCGTACTCGCCAGTTAAAAAACGCGATCCAAACAGATGAGCCGTATATGACGCTGTACGGGCGTTTAAGTGGTGAGCCTGAGGTTACCCTTGGTGTGCGTCGTTTAAGAGCTCAGCGGGAGCTGGAGCTTCGTTTAAAGGGAGATAAAAACGCTCGGTTGGCGGAACTGGTAGAGGCTATGCCGCTTCAATTAATTAACCCAGATGCTTTTCGATTGCTTGAAGGTTCTCCAGCCGGACGTCGTGAGTTTCTCGACTGGGGCGTGTTTCACGTGAAACATGACTTTTTAGCAATCTGGAAGCGCACCCGGCGTGCGTTGAAACATCGGAATGCACTGCTCAGGCGTGGTAGAATACTACCTCAGGAAATGGCGGTGTGGGAGCATGAACTAGCCCTTTGGGGTGAACAGATGGACTCGTTACGCCGTGCTTGGTTTAGTGACTTTTTGCCTGTCTTTGAAGAGACACTTAAGGTGTTGCTTCCCTTGCCGGGATTATCGCTTCACTACGCCAGAGGTTGGGATAAAGAGCGAACTCTTGCGACTGTGTTACACGATAGTCGGCCAACTGATCAGCAGATGGGGTTTACTCAGCAAGGTCCGCAGCGCGCTGACTTACGTATCAGGATAAACAAACAGCCTGCTGTAGAAGTGCTTTCCAGAGGCCAGCAAAAGTTAGTGGTGAGTGCATTAAAGCTTGCCCAAGGGCGGTTTCTGGAAAGAACAGCACAGCGGCACTGTATTTATCTTATCGATGATTTGCCCGCAGAACTTGACGAGCAAAACCGTTACCAGTTTTGTGGTTTACTCGAAGATATGCAGTGCCAAGCATTTATTACCAGTGTCGAACCTTCTGCATTGAAGAATGCCTGGCGAACTGATACCCCCGTAAATATGTTTCACGTGAAACATTGCAAGGAGGGGTTTAGTGGTTTAGAGAAAGTCAGCTAGCGCAGGAAGAAGGGTAGGACGATACAGGATGAGACAGACTTCACAACGGAGTGGTCAATGAGCGAGCAGGCTTACGATTCATCAAGCATCAAGGTGCTCAAGGGGCTGGACGCAGTGCGTAAGCGGCCAGGTATGTATATAGGTGACACCGACGACGGTACTGGGCTCCACCACATGGTCTTCGAATTGGTGGATAACTCCATCGACGAGGCGTTGGCTGGGCATTGCAGTGAAATTCGCGTTGTCATCCACCCGGATGAGTCGGTCACCGTGAGTGATAACGGCCGTGGCGTACCTACCGAGCTTCATGAAGGGGAAGGTGTTTCCGCTGCAGAAGTTATTATGACGGTTCTGCACGCAGGCGGTAAATTCGATGATAACTCCTACAAGGTTTCCGGTGGGTTGCACGGCGTCGGTGTTTCTGTTGTCAATGCGCTTTCCGCTGAGCTGCGCTTAACGATTTGGCGTCAGGGTGAAGTGTTCGAACAAATGTACCGTCACGGTGTTCCTCAAGCACCATTGGGCGTTGTGGGCAAAACCGAAAAAAGCGGTACCCGGGTTCACTTCCGCCCATCGCCAGAAACCTTTGGCAATATCGAGTTCCATTTTGATATTTTAGCCAAACGGCTTCGCGAACTATCCTTCTTGAACTCTGGTGTGGCTATCCGTTTACTGGATGAGCGCAGCGGCAAAGAGGAGCTGTTTCACTACGAAGGTGGCTTGAGAGCCTTTGTTGATCACCTCAATACCAATAAGAGTGTGATTAATCCGGTATTCCACTTTAACGCTGTTCGTGATGACGGCGTTGAAGTAGAGGTAGCCATGCAGTGGAGCGAAGCCTTCACTGAAAATATTTTCTGCTACACCAATAATATTCCGCAGCGAGACGGCGGGGCGCACTTGGCGGGGTTCCGGGCAGGGCTTACCCGTACGCTCAATAACTATATTGAAGCTGAAAACCTGCTGAAAAAAGCCAAGGTGAATACCACGGGCGATGATGCTCGTGAGGGGCTAACAGCTATTATTTCAGTTAAAGTCCCGGATCCTAAGTTTTCGTCTCAAACAAAAGATAAGCTAGTCTCCAGCGAAGTGAAGACAGCGGTTGAGCAGGAAATGAGCCGTCTCTTTTCCGAGTATCTTGTTGAAAAGCCTAACGAAGCCAAGGCGATCGTTAATAAGATGCTGGATGCCGCGCGTGCACGTGAGGCGGCACGCAAAGCGCGGGATATGACCCGCCGCAAAGGCGCGCTGGATATTGCCGGTTTACCTGGCAAGTTGGCGGATTGCCAAGAAAAAGACCCCAGCCAGTCAGAGCTTTACTTGGTGGAGGGTGACTCGGCAGGTGGCAGTGCCAAACAGGGCCGTGACCGCCGTACACAGGCTATCTTGCCGCTCAAAGGTAAAATTCTGAACGTGGAAAAAGCACGTTTCGACAAAATGCTCTCCTCTGCAGAAGTGGGCACGCTTATCACTGCCCTGGGTTGCGGCATTGGCCGTGAAGAGTTTAACCCCGATAAGTTGCGTTACCACTCGGTTATTATCATGACCGATGCCGATGTCGATGGATCGCACATTCGTACGCTGCTGTTGACGTTCTTCTTCCGTCAGATGCCGGAGTTGATTGAGCGTGGTCATATCTTCATCGCTCAACCACCACTTTATAAAATTAAGCGCGGCAAGCAAGAGCTTTACCTGAAAGATGAACAGGCGATGGTGGATTATTTAACCACCACGGCCTTGGATGGGGCCGGCCTGCATGTTAACGCTAATGCACCGGGTATTTCCGGCTCACAGCTTGAAGCGTTAGTGAACCAGTACCGCAACGTGATGAAGCGAATTGATCGCTTGTCGCGGGTTTATCCTAATGAAGTACTTAAGCAAATCGTTCATGCTTCGGCACTGAAAGGTGAGGAGAGCCTGAAAGATCGTGTGACCATGCAGAACTGGATTGATGAACTCCAGAAGATCATGGATGACATGGTTGCCTATGAAGGCGGGCCCCGTTACCACTTCCATCTCCACGAAGATTCTGAGCGCGGGCTTTTCCTACCTACCGTCTCGCTGGTTGCTCACGGTGTGACGACTGAGTATAGGTGGGGCCTCGACTTCTTTGAAAGCGCCGACTATCGCGGTATCGCTGAGCTGGGCGAAACCCTGGATGGCTTCCTGGAAGAGGGCGCCTTTATTGCCCGTGGCGAGCGGCAGAAGCCGGTATCGCACTTCTCGGAAGTACTGGCGTGGCTAATGCAAGAGGGCCAGCGCGGGTTGTCTGTACAGCGCTATAAAGGCTTGGGTGAAATGAACCCGGATCAGCTCTGGGACACCACCATGGATCCCGATAGCCGCCGCATGCTGCGGGTGACGATCGAAGATGCCGTTGGTGCCGATATGATGTTCAACACCTTGATGGGTGACGATGTAGAACCGCGCCGTGACTTTATTGAGACCAACGCGTTGGTGGCAAATTTAGACGTGTAAGGTGGATTGCATTCGTTAAGATGTTTCACGTGAAACACTGCTTTAACGATCCTTAGCCTCAATATGGTTTAATGCCACTATGATAGGCGTCGCTATGAATTTCATAGCGACGCTTTTTTTATTCATAGATAGATTGACAGGATCAGGATACGTGTAGCAGAAGCAGAAGAGGGTAGTTAGTTTCAGCCAAATTTCTCATGCAACAGTTACTCATGCAACGCAGAGCGATCATGACTACCAGCTCGGTGTCGCTTAGTTATTTAATGAGCCATTCAACAAATTGCGCTAAATCATCGAAGATATCGCTCTTTTCAAGACCAGCGCCTGCTTGCTCCGTTTTACTTCCCTTTCCAGTTCTGACCAGCGTTGTTTCGCAACCTACGGCTTCGCCCGCCTGGAGATCGCGAAGGCTATCACCGACCATCCAGCTTCCCGTTAAACTTTCTAGCCCCAGGATCTGCTGGATCTGTATTAGCATTCCTGGCAATGGTTTACGGCATTGGCAATTATCATTTGGCCCATGGGGGCAGTAAGCAATATGAGCAATATGCCCGCCTTCCGCTTCTACTAACGAAATTAAGTGTTCATGCATCGTATGGAGGGTTGCTTCATCATAATAGCCTCGGGCAATCCCGGATTGATTCGTTGCGACGGCAACGGTGTATCCCGCGCGGGTGAGGCGGGCAATGGCAGTGATTGAAGAGGGGTAGGGTACCCACTCCTCGAGAGATTTGATGTAGTTATCAGAGTCATGGTTGATGACGCCGTCTCGATCCAGGATGACAAGGTTATCGGCACTTAGCATAGTGATCCTATTGGTACGGTTGTCGGCGATACTTTCTGCCCGCGAGATTTAAGACTATTTTACCCCGATCTAACAAAGATGTTTCACGTGAAACACGTACTCCCCAAACAATAAAAAAAGCCCAGCCGTTAGGGCTGGGCTTGGATTTGCGATCCATTAGTCGACGACTACTGAGGGAGCAGCGAAATATCGGCGACTTCTAAAAACAGCGCTTGAAGGCTTGCAAGAAGCGCTAACCGATTACGCTGAATAGCCGGGTCATCCGCCATCACCATTACTTGGTCAAAGAAGGCATCCACTGGATCTCGCAGTGTGGCAAGTGCGTCGAGTGCACGCTGGTAGTCACCCGCAGCAAATAGGGGTGCCACCTGTGCTTGGCTACCTGTCACAGCGTCGAACAGTGCCCGCTCGGCATCTTCCTGCAGCAAGTGTTGATCGACCTGTGTGCTGCCGTCATGCTCCTGCTTGCTTAAAATATTCGAAACGCGCTTGTTAGCCGCCGCCAGCGCTGTGGCTTCGTCACGCTGGGCAAAGGCCTTCACAGCGCGCAGGCGGCGAGCGAAGTCGAGCGGGTTTGTGACTGGGCGCGCACGAACAGCAAGGTACATTTCTGCGCTGATGCCTTCATCCTGGCCCCAGGCGCGGAAGCGATCCAACATGTACGTCAGCACGTCCTCAACCAGCCCGTCAGCTTTGGGGAGGCCCGGGTGCTGCTCAGAGGCAACCGTAAGCAGCTCGCGCAGGTCAAGATCCAGCTCGCCTTTGACCAGAATGTTAAGCACGCCAATCGAAGCACGACGTAAAGCGAAAGGATCTTTCGCACCGGTTGGGCGTTGGCCTATCCCGAAGATGCCTACCAGGGTATCCAGTCGATCCGCCAGGGCTAATGCCTTGCCTGTAGCACTTTGGGGAATCGCATCAGTAGCAAAGCGGGGCAGGTACTGCTCTTCAAGGGCTTGGGCAACCTCCGCGGGTTCGCCATCTTGCTGCGCATAGTAGCGTCCCATAATGCCCTGAAGTTCAGGGAATTCGAGCACCATCTCCGTCACAAGGTCGCACTTGGCGAATGCCACGGCGCGCTGAGCGTGAGCCACGTCGCCATTGATACGTTCGGCAATAAATGTCGCAATAACCGAACTGCGGCGAGCTTTATCCGCCAGGGTGCCTAGCTGCTGCTGGAATACCACGCTCTCTAACTGTGGGATGCGTGACGCTAATGTGTACTTGCGATCGGTGTCGTAGAAAAACGCTGCATCGGCTAAGCGCGGACGAATGACTTTCTCGTTACCGGCAATGACCTGGTCGGGGTCAGCGCTGTCGATATTGGCAATGGTGATAAATAGCGGTTTCAGCTTGCCAGCGTCGTCCAACAGGTGAAAATATTTCTGGTTAGCCTTCATCGAAGAGATCAAGCACTCGGCGGGCACTTCCAGAAAGCGCTCATCAAAGCTCCCGGTAAGGGCGACTGGCCATTCCACCAAGCCGCTCACTTCTACCAGAAGCTCTTCGTCGATAACCGCATTGGCCTCCTGCACTTCGGCCTCTGCTAATACCTGTTCGCGGATGCGCTCGCGGCGTTGCTCACGATCCACCAGTACATAGGCATTTTCCAGCGTAGCCACATACTCATCAGCGTGCGCCAACTGAATGGCATCAGGGGCGTGGAAGCGGTGACCGTAGGTCGTGCAGCTAGCCTCTAGGCCAAGTGCCTCGGCGGCCACTACGTCGCTACCGTAAATGGCTACCAGCCAATGAACGGGACGGGAAAACTCAACCCGTGAAGCGCCCCAGCGCATGTTTTTAGGCACAGGGAGGGTGCTGATTGATTTGCGGATAATCTCAGGCAGCAGCGCTTGAATAGATTCTCCCTGCTGCTGCTCACGAAAACCTAACCAAGTACCTTTATCGGTTTCTAAATGAATCAGCTCGTCGACGCTTACACCGCAAGAGCGGGCAAAGCCTTCCGCGGCTTTAGTGGCAACGCCATCCTTAAAGGCAGCCGCCAGCGCTGGGCCACGGCGCTCAACGTCACGATCAGGCTGTTTGTCGGCCAGTTCATGCACCTGTACCGCTAAACGCCGTGGTGTCGCAAAAGCGGTAACGTTGGTGAAGGGAACATCGGCTTCTTGCAGGCCTTTCTCGATGCTCGCGGCGAACGCATCGGAAAGAGCGTCCAGGGCCGTGGGCGGCAGCTCTTCTGCACCTAGTTCTAGTAAAAGCGTATTAACAGCCATTAGTCGTCTCCCTGATCGGCGAGTAGTTCGCGGCGAAGTATTTCTGGCGCCATGGGGAAACCTTCGGCCTTACGCGACTCAAAGTAAGCAGTGGCGACATCCCGGGCCATAGTGCGAACGCGCAGGATAAAGCGCTGACGCTCGGTGACCGAGATAGCGTGACGGGCATCTAATAGGTTGAACGTGTGTGATGCCTTCAGGACTTGTTCGTAGGCCGGCAGCGGCAGGCTGGCAGCGAGCAGCTTGCTGCACTCTTTTTCCTGATGGTCAAAGTTAGCAAATAGCTGATCGACATCGGCATGTTCGAAATTGTAGGCGGACTGTTCGCGCTCGTTTTGCAGATAGACATCGCCATAAGTCACTTTGCTGCCATCGGGGGCAATGGCCCAGACGAGGTCATACACACTGTCGACGTCCTGCAGGTACATGGCGATGCGCTCAAGCCCATAGGTCAGTTCGCCGGTGACCGGATAGCATTCGATGCCACCGGCCTGCTGAAAGTAGGTAAACTGGGTCACTTCCATGCCGTTTAACCAGATTTCCCAGCCCAGGCCCCAGGCGCCCAAAGTAGGAGATTCCCAGTTATCTTCGACAAAGCGCACATCGTGAACCAGCGGATCAAGACCCAGGCGTTTGAGTGAGCCCAGGTAGAGATCCTGCAAGTTGCTTGGCGATGGCTTCATCACCACCTGGAATTGGTAGTAGTGCTGAAGGCGGTTAGGGTTCTCGCCATAGCGGCCGTCAGTAGGGCGGCGGGAAGGCTGTACATAGGCAGCATTCCAGGTTTCGGGACCAATCGCCCGCAGGAAGGTAGCGGGGTGGAAGGTGCCCGCGCCGACTTCCATATCGAGCGGCTGAAGGATGACACAACCCTGTTCTGCCCAGTACTGCTGCAGAGCAAGGATCAAGCCTTGAAAGGTCGACACATCGGGTGTCGATTGGTTTGTCGAGACACTCATCGCGGAAAGCACCGTTGGCCATGAATTCATAAGGCGTCAAGTATACAATCCTAGGCAGATGGGTTATAGGCACGTATGCCAACAAGCTGCTTTAGGTAAGGAGAACAGTATGATTGTGGTAACAGGCGGTGCCGGTTTTATCGGGGCCAACATAGTTAAAGCATTGAACGCCCGCGGTCGAAACGATGTGATGGTCGTTGACGATCTACGCGATGGTACCAAATTCGTCAATTTAGCCGACTGCACGCTGGCTGATTATCTCGATAAAGATGATTTCCTCGCCAGGGTAAAAGCTGCCCTGCGCGGTGAAAGCGTCGAGCTACCTAAAATCGATGCTATTTTCCATGAAGGCGCCTGCTCGGATACTACCGAATGGGATGGCCACTACATGATGGAGAATAACTTCGAGTACTCCAAAGTGCTGCTTAATTACTGCGAGCAGCAGAGTATTCCTTTTTTATACGCCTCGTCAGCCGCCACCTATGGCGGCAGCGAGGTATTTAAAGAGGTACCCGAATGCGAAAAGCCGCTTAACGTTTACGGCTATTCCAAGCTGCTGTTTGATCAGCACGTGCGTTCGCGCTGGAGCGAGTTAACCACTCAAGTAGTGGGCTTTCGTTACTTTAATGTCTATGGCCCCCGTGAACAGCACAAGGGCAAAATGGCCAGTGTGGCCTATCACAACCACTTGCAAATTCGTAATGGTGAAACGCTCAAGCTGTTTGGCGGCTATGACGGCTACGAGGCAGGCATGCAGAGTCGTGACTTTGTTTATGTGGGCGATGTAGTCGATGTGAATCTTTGGTTTTTGGATCATCCTGACAAGTCAGGAATCTTCAATCTTGGCACTGGTCGGGCTGAACCTTTTAAAGCCATTGGCGAGGCGGTTATCGACTTTTACGGTAAAGGTGAGATCGACTACATTGCCTTCCCCGAAGAACTCAAAGGACGCTATCAGAGCTATACCCGAGCTGACATTGGTCAGCTACGTGAGAGCGGCTGCGATGTTGAGTTTAAAACCGTTGCTCAAGGGGTGAAGGCCTACTTGGGGTGGTTAAATGGCTAATTCAGCTCAGCGCTTGCTGGTGATTGGCCCTTCGTGGGTCGGTGACATGGTCATGGCACAAAGCCTGTTTATGACCTTAAAAGCCCGCCAGCCAGGCGCGACGATAGGGGTGGTTGCACCAAAGTGGTCACAGCCTATTTTAGAGCGTATGCCCGAAGTGGATGAAGTGCTGCCGCTGGCAGTGGGGCACGGTGAATTTGGCTTGGCCAGCCGCCGTGAACTGGCCAACCGTTTGCGTGGCCGTTTTGACCGAGCCATTGTCTTGCCACGCTCTTGGAAGGCAGCGCTGGTGCCCTTTATGGCGCGCATTCCTGAACGCATAGGCTTTTTAGGCGAACACCGCTATGGGCTTCTCAAGGAGCGCCGCAAACTCGATAAACAGGTGCTGGATCAAACGGTAAAGCGCTTTGTATCGCTCGGCCTGCCTCTGGAAGAAGCGGCTAGCGGCGCCTTTGCGCTGCCCAAACCGAGACTGCAGATTGACCGTGATAACTTGGTCAATTTGCGGCTAACTCACTCGCTTTCTTCGCGCACGGCGATTGGTATGATGCCGGGCGCTGAATACGGTCCCGCCAAGCAGTGGCCGGTCAGCTACTTTCACAGCTTAGCCAAACGGCTGGTGGAAGAGGGTTTTGAAGTACGCGTACTCGGGGGGGCAAAGGATCACCCGGCGGGCGAGGAGATCACACAGGGGCTTTCCCATGCCCATAACCTGTGTGGTAAGACGCAGCTGGCTGATGCGGTCGATCTGTTGGCGGATTGCCGGCAGGTAGTCACCAACGACTCGGGGTTAATGCATGTGGCTGCAGCGGTAGGTGTTCGTGTCCATGCGCTGTATGGCTCCTCATCGCCCGCCTACACGCCGCCGCTGACTGATAACGCCGTCATTCACTACCTAGCGCTCTCTTGCTCTCCTTGCTTTCAGCGTACCTGCCCATTGGGGCATACCAATTGCTTGAATCTGCTCAGCGTTGAGCAAGTCTACCAACAGATTCACGCGGCTCATCAGTGGGAGAGCGTGATCGTTAATGGATGAGCTCGACTTCGTCTGCCGCGTCAGCAGGCGTCTCTAGGGTTTGCTCTTGAGTAACTTCTTGAGAAGGCTCGTCGGACTCACGCCGCTGAGGGGATATGCCCTCCCAAAGGCGGTGCTGAAGCGCCGTCTCTTCCCGTAAACGCTCATTAAGCACTTCGATACCGTGGGCCTCTACCAGCGTACGATTATTACTGAAAAGCGAAGTGCCCAATCCAGCGCGGTCGCGCTCTAAACTAAAGCCCAGCGCATCGAGTATCGTGGGGAAAACATCCAGCATGGTAGCGTCTCGGCGAATACGCTGTGGCTCGATATCGTTGCCGAGCATTATCAGCGTGTTGTCGCGGTCTAGCGCGGTCAATTGATCCCACACAGAAACGCGCATCGTCAGATGGTCGCTCAGTATGACCACCAAGGTATTATCGAGAAGACCCTCAGAATCCAACCGTTCAACCAAATCTTGAGCCAGCCAAGTCGCGCATTCCACCGAATAAAGAATATCCTGGCCGTCAAACTCTCCTTGACGTTCCACGCACGACTGGGAGGGATAACCATTAGGCGCATGACCCGCCAGATTGAGGCTAATTACACCCCAGGGGCCGCTATTCTGGCTATCTAAATGCCGGATCTCATCGGCGGTGATGTCATACAGCGTGTCGTCATACAGGCCCCAGCTATTTACATACTCAGGATTCTCTAGCAGGGGCTCTAAATCTTCACGTCCTTTCACCGTATCGAATTGGTGGCCGCGATAGAATAGTCCTTTACCCGCGAATTGTGTGCTAGCACCGCCTAGATAGCTTAGTTGGTAGCCCTGTGCAGCAAGAATGTCGCCGAGACAATCGACCCCGGGAACAACCTTGGAAAGAGGCTCGAACTGGCTGTCGTGAAGGAGTCCAGCAGGCATCAATGGCACGCCGCACTGGCTGGCAATCATGCCCGCCATTGTCCAGCCCGTATTATCCATCTGGCGCACGCCCTCAAAAACGGCACCTCGTTCCCCTAGGGCGTTGAGACTGGCGTAGGCATCCCCAAATATGTCATTAGAGTAGGTACGCTCTATGCTTTCCAAATACAGAATGAGTAAGTTAGGGGCGTCCCTAAGTTCCTCGGCAGGGGGCGGCTTGTAGCGTCGATCCAGCCAGGCGCCGTCATCAGTGACAATGGCCGCGCTGCGTTGGCTTATGCCATAAAGTAGCGGGTTGCTAGCCAATAATATAATAGCGAAAAAGCGCTCGGCTAACCGCCAGCGCTGGTCGTGGCGTGATAGCCACGTCACGGCCGCCAGTACGCCAATCATTATTAACGTATAGAGCACCGCGGAAATCATTTTGCCTGCGCCACCATGCTTGGCTATGCCTGCCTGGAGGTGAAAAAACACCGCACCCAAATCGACAATGCCAAAGCTGTCCGCCAAGTAAACGTACACACCCCAAAGACTTAACGGTACAAGCGACCAGGGCCACATTTTACGATAGCGAGCATTGGCAGGCTGGCCCCAGCGCAGCTTAAGCCCCACACCAATCCATGCGGCCGCTACTAAAAATAGCGTCCACCAGGGCAGACGGGTCATTACCGTGACCGTGTAACCCAGGCTGAGGCCAATTAGTGTCAATGCAATGGTGGCTAGCCTAGCGGTATCCCATGCAATGAAAGAGCGATAACGTATGATGACATTTACCTAATATAAACAGTGAAAAAGGGGACACTACAGAAAATTGATAGCTCTGATGATAACGGCTACTACGGGAGAAGTTGATGGGTGCGCTCGAAATATTTCTGCATAACCAAAAGACCCATCAAGCGTTCTTTATCAGCATTCATAAATTGAGCGAAGTAGCGGTTAGCATTACCGATAATTTTTTTTGCCGCCACGGGGTTTTCAAGGTAATAGGTGACTTTCTCCTCAAGGTCTGAGTAATCATCTTTGAGCTGCACATAGTGATAGTCAGGTAACAAAGTGCCTTCCATAAACCATGTTTCAAAGCGCGGTTGTCGCATAAAACAGAGTGAATTAGAGGCCATTATCCATTTGAGATTCGTTGCAACATCTTTGCCTTCGATACTGAGTACGAATTTATATTTCAGTTGCTCCAGTACCGACATAAATTGGCTATGCCAGGGCTGACCTTGCGCATTTTTGTGAATATCGCCCACATTACATAGCGGGTGATCATAAAAGTCTCGAATGAATTGTCGCCGATGTTCTTGATGACAAGAACCACGCCATACCACAAGGTCAAGCTTGTCATCATAGCGGTGAGGGTCTTTCACCGTGTAGTAATGACGAACACGGTTTAACTTAAGTAAAACTGAGTTTTGATTGTGGTCATTAATGGGCCGGCTTTTCACTAAGGTAGGTGCATCCGGCACGGTGGTTACATCACCAAAGCGATGGCAGAAGCGTAGTTCAGGCGGAAAATAGCGCAGCACACTGAGCAAATCCAAGTAATAAGTGCCGCTTTTCTCGCGTTTGAAAATAGATAAACTTATAGCCTCCTTAGGCAGTTCAACGTTGTTTTCCAGTTGATTACAGTAGTTAACTCGGAGAAGTAACTGCTGCTGCTCCTCTTTTGACAATTGCTTTAATGAGCGAAGTAAATTTAATCTTTGCCGTTGCAGAAACGTACTGGGAATTAGGCGGTGAACGGTATGTTGCGCATAAAAGCCTAGTTTATGAAGATTTTTATGCGCTTTTGCAGAAGCTGCAAGCATAATCATTAACTCACTATTGTTTGATAGAGGTGCCAGTACGCTGCAGTCATTGACTGAGGGCTATAATAATCTAAACGTTCAGTGGCTCCTTGGGCCAATCGTTGCCGAAGAGCGGGATCCTGCCTTAATCGCATAATGTCGTTAGCCAGTGCATCGGCGTCGCCGGACGGTATCAGCAACCCCGTTTGTTCGTGCTTGACGATATCGGGTATGCCGCCAACCTTGGTAGCAATGACAGGAACGCCTAGCTGCATGACATCCAGCAGCACAGAGCCCAGGCCTTCATTGCGTGAAGGAAATGCAAACACATCCAGGCCAGCTAGATAGTCGGCAATATTGCTTTTAAATCCCAGCCAGGAAACATTGCTAAGTGACGAGGATTCTGCTTTTAGCGTTTCTGCATCTTCACCGTCACCTAGAAAAATAAACTGTATATCAGGCGCTTGATGCTCAAGCTTCTGCGCAGCCTGCAATAGCACTCGCTGACCTTTATGACGGTCAACCATGGCGCCTGCATGGCCGACCAAAAATTTATCGGCAAAATCATTGCGAAAACTTTTGGTCGCCTCAGGCGAGGGCGTTAAGCGCGCATAGGCACTGGGTATCAAGGTAACGTCGCCACACTGATTGTCTTCCAGCAGACGCTTTATGACGTGGGAGAGGGCAACCCTGGCGGATGCTTGAGAGTAACACTGCTGATTAAACCACTTACGTTTGACGGGCGAGTCGACACGGCGTGTAATTAAATAGGGCGTGCCTTTTAAACGGTAGTGTAAGTAAGCCCAATGAACGCCTTTTGCATCGTGGGCATGTACCAGCTGTGTCCCGCCGAGATCAAAATGCCCCGCTAACTGGTGATTGGCTGCTTGAAAGTTGAGTCGCGCTACACTCTGCAGGTGCTGGCGCATGGGCGAGTCTCGACGGCAAACCAGCGTTTGTGCAATATCGTTTGGTGCATGCTCTGCTAACGTTTTAATTAATAACTCAGTTTGACGCTCTCCACCGCGAAAACCACGCGCCAAATTTACATGAGTAATATGCATCAATCACCAAACCTTATTAAAGTCTTCCGCTTCAAGCACTTTGGGATCGCGTTGATATTCGAGTAGCTTGGCATACTTCAAGTAGCTATTGAGACCTGCGCTGATCGCAACGGTCATGCCGTCTACTCCGCCCATGAAGCCTCGCTGGAATATGTATTTGCGTACAAAGGCATTCAGGCCATGCGCAAACGGTGAAAAGGAGTTGGCCCGCTTCCCCTTTTGAAACATGATTTTGGCCGCACGACCGCTGAAGTTTCGCCCTGGCTTGGCAAATAACTGACCTAAGTTAGCAAAGGAGTAATGCACTATATCTGCGTTAAGTCGCTTGGGGTTGGCAGCCCCTATGCTGGCATGCTGTTTTACATCAGCAAAGCGAGCATGGTGCCGGTTGTAGAGCCGAATACAGTAATCGGGATACCAGCCACAGACTCTAATCCAGCGTGAGCCAATCATATTGCGGCGACGAAAGGCAAAGGCGTCATGCTCGGTTGCAGCTAGGTCTAGTTGTCCAATCGCTTCGACCATCTCTGGCGTTAGGCGTTCATCGGCGTCTAAGCTGAGCACCCAGTCGTACTTTACGTGCGCTAGCGCGATATTTTTTTGAACGCCGTCACCTAAATAGGCTTGTTGAACCACCTTGGCACCTAACTCACGCGCGATAGCGGTGGTGCGGTCTTGGCTGCCTGAATCCACCACAACGATGTCTTCACATACTTGGCGAGCGGAAGCAATACAGTCCGCAATATTGGCTTCTTCGTTAAAGGTAATAATATTAGCCGATATCATGAAGCAGGCATCTCTTGCAAAAAGGCAGTAGTAATGTGCGCTGGAGAAAAACGTTCCAGCCAACGTTCATCAATAGCATAGCCGTCAGCATCAAGAATGGCATCGACACGGGCTGCTAACGCCTCCGGTGTCATTTCACAAAGGTAAGCTTCCAGCTCATCGGCCATAATATCACGTACCCCGCCTGGGCAATCGACCGAGACAATCGGTGTTTGGCAGGCCAGCGCTTCAAGTAATACGATGCCAAGACCTTCGTGGGCAGAGCTCAAGATGAATAGGCGTGCATGATGCATCCAAGGGTAAGGGTTTAGTTGGCGACCGGTAAACGTAACCCGTGCCGCAATACCCAGCTCAACGGCTAGTGCTTCCAGTTCTTTGCGCAGTGGCCCCTCGCCGACAATCACCAGCGGAAGCGTTGTGCGCATCTTGGCGTACGCCCGCAGTAGAAGGTGATGGTTTTTCTGCGGTACCAAGCGGGCTACATTGAGTAGATATGGAGAATTGGGCCGCTCCGGAAAGTCTTCGCACATGGCCTTTCGGATAGACTCTAAAGGGCATGGATTGGTGATGGTTCTCAGCGAGGACGGCTTGACTTGTAGCGTCTGCATGGCAGTGGCGATTTGCTTTTCGACGCCGTGGGATACGGTTACTAAGTGTTTGTTATGAAAAAGACAGCGTGCTTTTAGTCGCTCTAGCCAAGGGGCATGACTTCCGGTAGTTTTGACGATATTTTCCAGAACATAACAGGCGCGGGGGTCTTGGAAGGACCATACCGTTTCAAAGGTACCAATGCCGCGGAAAATGATCCGATCAAAAGCGCCATATTGGCGCTCAAGGCGACGTACTTCGCGACGAAAAAGTTTTCCACCCCACCAGCCTGATAATAAAAAATAGCTTTTCCTTAACACGCTATTGAGCAGGCGTGCTACCACCTCAATAATGCCGCCTACACCCGATCTCCACATGGCACGAGACAGTGCGAAATGGTGAACTTTGACTTGCTCATTGCTCGGTTCTAGCTGGGGGGGGCGCGGTTTAAAGTACATCAAATGGCTCTCATGGCCGTGTTCCGCAAAGGCGTCCGCAAGGTTCACCGCTACCCGTTCCATGCCACCAATTTTTAACGTACGCACGACAATCAATACCTTCATGTGGGCGAGTCCTTTTGGTGGGGCGGAAGTTGCATCACAGGACTGCACTGCAACCGCTGGCGACGCCGCCGATTCTTAAACCACGCCAGCATTTGCTTCAGACGTCGTTGCAGGGAAGGATGAGTAGCTTGTACAGATGTCTGCCACGGTGTTAACGAAAGATAGTGCCGATACAAATAGGCAAGCGGGTGGCGGCTGTCGGCGTGCCATGGTTTACGTGCGCCAATAAAATGTATGATCGCGGGTTCACGGATAGCGTGTTCAAGTTCCTTCTGCCAATCAGCATAGTGAGCTGCTTTTTTTTCTACGGCCGGATAAGCGTATGGCTGCATATTCCAGCGCATGGGTAGTCGATACCAGTCTTGGAAAATGAGATTTAATGCGTCCTGATCGGGATAACTTAAGGTGTAATCGTGCTGCTTTAATATTTGCTCTACTTGATCTAGCACATTGCGAGCTTTCCATCCTTCTAGATCCACCAGAAGGACGCCGGAATTAAAATAGTGTTGATAACCAAGGCCCATTCTACTCTGCTCGGTTCCTTGTAGATTAGCCACACTAGCGATGGGAGCGCCCTGTATGTCGAATGCCAACAAATTGGCGATATCGTCTAGCACTACAAGGTCACAGTCTAAATAAATAACTTTCTGGCAGCTTGGTGGCAGCCAATTGTGCATGCCTAGGCGCAGCATGGCGGCAGGCCCAAAACGGCCCAATGTTAACTCGGGCCAGCGACTATTCTCAGCTTCAATGATTGTTAGCTCAGCAGGCAGTGTCGTAAACCAGTTGTGCAGCTTTTGATGAGTATTTGCAGATAGTTTGTATCCTAATATATAGAAATGCAGCGCCTCAGGTGTCTCGCTGTGACAAACGGTTGACGCTATCACGGCAGCGGCTTTATCTATATAAACCTCATCGGAGCACAGGACAATATTAATCATTTGCGATCCTTTTCTGATATAACAGAAGGTGTTGAACTGTTAGTGCGCAATGTGGGTTTCCATATATGGACGAGGCCGCCCGCCATAACAACATTAAACAGAAATACACCTGTCCAAAATATCAAATATGATTCAAAAAGATTAATCACACTCCAAAAACATAGAAAAGCATAGAGAAATAGCAGGACATCACCTGGCATATCCCCCCGCTTCCAAGCAAACCATGCGTTTGCTATAAACCACCCTAGTAGATAAAAGTAAGCAGCTAGACCTAACAAGCCATACTGTAGTGTGATTTCAAGATAGAGGTTATGTAGATGACCAAAATTTAAAGCTTGATAGTGTGCTTGATTATATTGGATGTTATCAAATAGATAATCAATTCCTTGCTCACCCCAGCCTAGCAAGGGGCGTTGGGCAATCATATCGATCGCGGCGCGCCAACTATATAGTCGCTCCCCTACACTAGAGCGTACTTCACTGGTTGATAGGGGAACAGAACTCCAGTCACCTCTCAGTAGTGCCTGAATGGTATCCAATTCTGCAGTAGCTCTTTCAATGACTAAAGAGCTATTGGTAATAATAAGAATCGCCAGGCATGCTGATAAAATAAAAAATATGAGTAGATATTTTTTTGAAAAACTTTTCCGATGCTCAATAAAGATTAAGAAAAGTGCCGTTAATAAGCCTGCTATCACACCCAGCCAAGTGGCGCGAGTTTGTGAAATGATAACGCCAGCTATAATGATAATAAAAGCGAGTACCCATAAACTTAGTTTGCCATAGTGTTGTAGAGGAGCCCTTAACAGCCGTGGTAAAAAAATAAGCAATCCAAGCAGTACTGTGCCGAAAAACATCGCTGAATGCTGAACGTTACGAATACCAAACCCAATGCGTTCGCCGAGAAAACCACGCTGAAAATCAGCGAGGCCATCGCCAGCGATCCATGGCGCCAATACGACAGCTGCGCTAGCAATACTCCAGAAAAGTAGCGTGTTCTGTGTGCTGCCAGCAAGCCACCATGCAAATATAATAAATACAAACAGTCGGGCAATGTGATCCAGTTTAGGGTAGTCACCTGCCAGATCAGGAAGTGCTAGTGTTAAAAAAAACCAATGACACACTGCTAATAGTAAGGCCCACCAAAACATATGAAAAACAGGGTGTTTCCATACTGGTGCGGCATAAATTTTAATGCTAATTAAACCAGAGACAGATAGTACTAATTTATTGAAGTCGCTAAAATCATCAAAGTGAGGCTTTGAAAAAACATAAAACAACGTAGTTAATACGCCTATCGCTATTAAGGGTAGGGGCGTTTTTCCAAAATAATGTGTTTCCCATAAGCCTGAAGGGATCTTTCTTAACATATACTCAGTTTCTCAGTTGTTTTCTGCATCTATGAAAAATTAATGTTCATTGGTGAACTGACCGGTATTTTAAAAGCTGTTTTAACGAGTCGCGATAAAAATTTAACTACAGTAGCCTTGTCGAATGCTGCCCATTAATTCTGAGCTGTGGGAGATGGCAGAAAACTTTCCTAGCGAGCGCTCTAAGCGAGCTAAATTCTTTTCCTGCCACTTTCCCGCCGCACGGAGGCGGCAGCGATCAAGGTCAATCAACCAAGGTGCGCCACTGGGGTCGATCAAAATATTGCGGGCGTTCAGGTCAACATGATCAAGCCCCGCTTGATGAAAGCGGTAAATCATAGCACCTACACGCTTTAACAACGCTTCATCCGCCAGATCGTCGGCGAGTAGCTCAGCGAATGCTTTGGCACCAGCAATGCGCACGGTAATCAACGCGGCTTCATACGTAAGCCCATAGCGAGTAACACAGCTTGCTACGGGGCGAGGTACCGGCAGCCCTTGCCCAAAAAGCGTGGCGGTTAAGCGCAGTTCACGAAATGCCCGGGTGCGCTCAGCGCCAGTCCATAGGTAGCGTTTCTCACTGAGTTTGGCCGCCATGCCCCCCCGGCAATAGGGCCTTAATACCCACTGCTCGGTCGGCGTTGCCTGTAAAAACAGACTGCTGCCCCGGCCTGGTGCTTCGCCCACAATTAATCCGCGCTCACGCCAGTAATCGCGCGTGAATAAGTCTGGATCAATTTGGTGTGTTCCCGGCCCGTCACATAAACTGTCTACATCATGTAAAATCAGCCAATTTCTCTGCCGGAGTGCCGCTAAGCGCATGAAGCCCTCTCTGCCTGTTCAGCCTAACCACATTGCCATTTTGCGCCTCTCCGCCCTAGGAGATGTGTGCAATCTCGTGCCCACGGTGCGGGCGTTGCAGCGCCAGTGGCCCGATGCGCGCATTACCTGGATTATCGGTAAGGGGGAGCACAGTCTACTGGCGGGGCTTTCCGGGGTCGAGTTCGTTGTTTACGACAAGTCGACAGGCATTGCCGGAATGCGCGCGTTATGGCGGCAGCTTGCCGATACGCGCTTCGATGTTTTGCTACATATGCAGCAGGCCATTCGGGCCAGCGTGCTGTCGCTTGGGCTAAAGGCCGACGTACGCGTGGGCTATGACAAGGCGCGTGCCAAAGATGCTCAGCACTGGTTCACCCAGCATCAGCTTGCGCCGCACCCCAATGCCCATGTGTTGGAGTCCTTTATGGACTTCGCCCGGGTGCTCGGGGTAGAGGATGACCGCTTAGCGTGGGATTTACCTGTGCCCGATACGGCACGTAATGAGGCTCAGGTGATCAGCGGTGAGACCTCTTACCTCGTCATTAACCCGTGTAGCAACGTTCGCCTGCGTAATTTTCGCAACTGGTCGGTAGAGGGCTACGCGAGCGTGATTGAACACGCTTGGGTGCAGCATGGTCTTAAAAGCGTATTGACCGGTGGCGGCAGTGCTCTGGAGCGTGAAATAGGCGAGCAAATTGAAGCACTCTGTCAGCCAGCCAGTGTCATTAACGCCATCGGCGGCACCTCATTAAAAGGGGTTTTAGCGCTGATCGATCAAGCCCAAGCGGTGATAGCGCCGGATACCGGCCCTATCCATATGGCCAATGCCATGGGAACGCCGGCATTGGGTCTTTATGCATCGACCAATCCCCAGCGTGCCGCACCCTATCTGTGGCGCGATTTTGCTGTCAACGCATACCCTGACGCGGTACGTACTTATCTGCATAAGTCGGTAGACGAGGTGAGCTGGGGCCAGCGGGTGCGTCACCCAAGCGCCATGATGCTGATTAAAGCAGACGATGTTATCGCTAAACTGGATACACTGCTGGCGCATAACGTCTCTGTCGCCAGTGCAGGGAGCACTGATGAAGATTGATTTAACCGCCTTAGAACATGCCCACGTGCTAGTGGTTGGCGATGTCATGCTAGATCGCTATTGGCATGGCGGTACCTCGCGTATTTCCCCCGAAGCGCCGGTGCCGGTGGTGCGTGTGGAAGATGTCGAAGACCGCCCAGGCGGAGCGGCCAATGTGGCATTGAATATTACTTCCCTAGGCGGTCACGCGGTGCTGGCGGGTGTGATCGGAGACGATGATAACGCGCAGATTCTACAAGCCAGTCTGACCGCTTCAGGTGTAAGTACTCACTTTCAACGTAGTGCAGAGATACCCACGATTACCAAGCTGCGTGTGATGAGTCGTAACCAGCAGCTGCTGCGCCTGGATTTCGAGCAGCGCTTGGACAGTGTCGATACCACTGAGCTAGTGACTCAGGTAGAAAAGTCGCTCCCCGATTGCGACATAGTAATCCTTTCCGACTACGGTAAAGGCACTCTGAACCAAGTAGAGAACTTGATAGCCAACGCAAGAGCCCAGGGCAAGCGGGTGCTAATCGACCCGAAAGGGCAGGATTTCAGCAAATATCGTGGGGCGAGTTTAATCACCCCCAATCTCACCGAATTTGAAGCCGTGGTTGGCCATTGTGCGTCCGATGCCGAGTTATCCCGACGGGGTGAAGCGCTACGTGCTGAGTTGGAGCTGGAAGCGTTGCTGATTACTCGCAGCGAAAAAGGCATGACGCTGATTCGTGAAGGGCATGCGCCGCTACACCTACCCACCCGCGCTCAGGAAGTTTTCGATGTAACAGGGGCAGGCGATACCGTTATTGGCTTAATGGGGCTAGCGCTAGCGGCAGGCCACGCCTTTCCCGAAGCAATGATGCTGGCTAATTTGGGGGCAGGGTTGGTAGTGGCCAAACCGGGCACGGCCACGCTCTCTATCGCCGAGCTCTACACTGCCTTACACGGCGATAAGCTGGCCGAGTTTGGGGTGATTGAACCGAATGTATTGATCGAGGCGGTGCGTGCTGCCCAGCTACGCGGTGAGCGGGTGGTCATGACCAACGGCTGCTTTGATATTTTGCATGCGGGCCACGTTGCCTACCTGGAGCAGGCTAAACGCCTGGGCGACCGTTTAATCGTCGCGGTTAACGACGATGCTTCTATTGGTCGCCTCAAAGGGCCCAAGCGGCCGATTAATCCACTTAACCGGCGCATGCAGGTGTTGGCGGGGTTAGGCGCTGTCGATTGGGTAGTGCCGTTTGGTGACGACACCCCCCAGGCGCTGATCGAAGCGTTGCTACCCGATATTTTGGTCAAAGGTGGCGACTACCGGCCAGAAGATATCGCCGGGGGCGCGGCGGTTATGGCCAATGGTGGCGAAGTTAAAGTACTGGGCTTTGAAGATGGCGTATCGACCTCGGCGATGATTAGTTCGATTCTAGATCGTGAGCGTTAAGAAACCTCTGATGTCTTCACCTGTCTGGCCTCGGCTTGCCTACTCAGCGGCACTGTATGCGCTCTCACCGCTGATTGGCTGGCACATTTGGCGTGAGCAAGTGCCCACTTACTCTCGCCTTCAAAGGCTAGGGTTACGCCTTCAGCCGCTTCCTCCAGCGCCACGTATTTGGCTGCACTGTGCCTCGGTGGGAGAAGTACGCGCTGCTCGACCGCTGGTTGAGAGGCTACTAGCGGGTTATCCAACGCATAGCCTGCTGCTCACTACCATGACCGCGACGGGTGCTCAGCAGTCCCAAGCGCTTATTAGCGAGCAAGCCCCAAGCGATCAAGCAAGGCTTACCCATCGCTTCCTACCGTTGGATTTTCCCGGTGCTGCCAGACGCTTTGTACGCAGCGTTCAGCCCGAACTCGCGATCCTATTTGAAACCGAGCTGTGGCCCAACCTGATTCACGCCTGCCGCCAGCAGGGTGTGCCGGTGGCAGTTGTGAATGGTCGCCTATCGCCCCGGGCCTTTAAGCGCTACCAGCGCCTGCGCCCGCTCATGGCCAGCACGCTCGCCGAGATTAGCTGGCTAGCCGCAAAATCACCGGCAGATGCCGAACGCTTTAATGCCCTTGGCTGCAGCACGGATATCACCCTTATAGTTGGCTCGCTGAAATTTGAGATGGCTAGTCAGAACAGAGCACGGGAAGAGGGTGAGCACTTACTTCAAGAGTGGGGAGAGCGTCCGATTTGGGTGGCGGGCTCAACCCGAGATGGCGAAGAAACACTGATACTTCAAGCTCATCGCCAGCTACTTAGGCGCTATCCGAGTGCATTGCTGGTGCTGGTGCCCCGTCACCCCCAGCGCTTTGATGAGGTGGCTAAGCTTTGCCAAACAGAAAGCTGGACACTAAGCCGTCGCAGCCTACAGCAGCCTGCCACAAAGCAAACGCAGGTTTACCTTGGGGATACGCTTGGTGAACTGGCTATGCTGTATGCGGCGGGCCGTGTGGCCTTTGTGGGGGGCAGCCTAGTGCCATTGGGCGGGCACAATGTGCTTGAACCCGCGGCGCTCGGCAGGCCGGTGCTTAGCGGCTCCTCAATTGAGAACTTCGCTGATGTGGCTGAGCCGCTTCAAGCGGCAGGTGCGCTAACTTTAGTCGATAGTCCGGAGTTCCTGGCAGACACTGTGGCAGGCTATTTTGCTAACCCTGAGCGCGCCCAACAGGCTGGGCGCGCTGGCCGCGCGGTGATTGAGACGCAAAAAGGCGCACTTGATCGCACCCTGGCAGGATTGGCGTCGTTACTGTCTCGTTAGCCAGTGCCTGTAACGAAGAATCCTTATTTAAGCGCTATGCGTTCCACACCATCTTCTTTGCCCAGCAGCAGAACATCGGCGCCGCGGGCGGCAAACAAGCCATTGGTCACCACTCCGACGATAGCGTTGATACGCGCCTCCATGGCTACCGGGTCTTCGATCATAAATTCAAAGCAGTCGATGATTTGGTTGCCATTATCGGTGACTACCCCCTGGCGATAAACCGGCTCGGCACCAAGCGCTACCAGCTCGCGGGCGACATAGGAGCGAGCCATGGGGATGACTTCTACCGGCAGCGGAAAATGACCTAACTGAGGCACGTACTTTGAGCCATCAGCAATGCAGATAAAGCGTTCGGCACAGGCAGCCACGATTTTCTCGCGGGTAAGCGCAGCACCGCCGCCTTTAATCATATGTAAGTTAGCATTTACTTCGTCCGCACCGTCGATGTAAAAAGGAACTGTGCCAACGCTATTGAGCTCAAAAACTTCAATGCCCAGTTTCTCAAGGCGCTCGGCACTTGCCTTAGAGCTCGCCACCGCGCCTTTAAAATGATGGCGCAGGGGCCCCAGGCGATCAATAAACAGGTTAGCCGTGGAGCCGGTGCCAATGCCTAAGATGGTATCCTTTTCCAACTGAGATTTAATTTCTGCAATGGCGGCGTCCGCCACGGCGGCCTTTAATTCATCCTGGTTCATAGCTTGGTTCATAAATAGCCTTGTGAGTCAGAGGAGAGTTAGAGAAAAGAGGTAGTGGCGTTAGTATAACGGCCTAAACGTTGCCTGCCGATGGAAACGCGGCTAGACGCCGCTATACGTAATCTGCTACCAATAAAAGCTTTGTCCGTTCACGTTCTTCCCTTGGGATACCCGCATGCTCGAAGCAACCGTCAAAAAGATCCTCCAAGCCCGCGTTTATGAAGCCGCTTGTGAGACCCCGATTTCCCCTGCACCCTTTTTGTCGCGTCGTTTCAACAACCAGATTTTGATTAAGCGCGAAGATCTACAGCCGGTGTTTTCGTTCAAAATCCGTGGCGCTTATAACAAAATGGCGCAGCTCACCCAGGATCAAAAAGATAAAGGCGTGATTGCCGCTTCCGCCGGTAACCATGCTCAAGGGCTGGCCATGGCCGCGAAGCTGATGGGTGTCAAAGCCGTCATTGTGATGCCGCGTATTACCCCCGATATCAAAGTGCAGGCGGTGCGCGCCCGGGGCGCCAAGGTCATCCTCAAAGGGGATGCCTTCGCTGCTGCAGCCGAGCATGCTCAAGAGCTGATCAAAGAGCACGGTTACACCTATATTCCGCCGTTTGACGATATTGATGTGGTGGCCGGTCAAGGCACCATCGGCGTGGAAATTCTGCGCCAACACGCTGGGCGCTTAGACGCCATCTTTGTGCCGGTTGGCGGCGGTGGTTTGATCGCCGGTGTCGCGGCCTATGTGAAGTACCTCCGCCCGGATATCAAAGTAATCGGTGTCGAAGCCGAAGACAGCGCCTGCCTCAAAGCCGCCTTAGAGGCGGGTGAGCGTGTGGTGCTCGAGCAAGTGGGTGTATTTGCCGAAGGCGTCGCGGTGGCACAAATTGGCGAGGTGCCGTTTTCGTTGATCAAAGATCTGATTGACGGCGTTATCACCGTCAATACCGATGAAATGTGTGCAGCGGTGAAAGATATTTTTGAAGATACCCGTGCCGTGGCGGAAACCTCTGGCGCGCTCTCGCTGGCAGGGCTAAAAAAATACGTGCAGCAGACCGGTGCCGAAGGCGAGACGCTGCTGTGCATTAACTCAGGCGCCAATACCAATTTTGATCGCCTACAGCACATTGCCGAGCGCACGGAACTAGGCGAGCAGCGTGAAGCGATCCTGGCGGTGACCATTGCCGAGAAACCCGGTAGCTTTAAGAAGTTTTGCCGCACGCTAGGCAAGCGTATGGTGACCGAGTTTAGCTATCGCTACGCTGACAGCAGTGAAGCGCATATCTATGTAGGCGTGCAGGTTAAGCCCGGCGGTGAAGATCGACAGGCAGTGATCGACAAGCTGCGTGAGAGTGGCTATCAAGTAGAAGACTTGACTGACAATGAGCTGGCGAAACTGCATATTCGTCACCTAAGTGGTGGCCGCCCCAGCGAACGTTTCGAAGAAGAGGTATACCGTTTTGAGTTCCCCGAGCGCCCCGGTGCGCTGATGAACTTTTTGACGCAGTTGCCACACGACTGGAACATCTCGCTATTTCATTATCGCAACCATGGCGCTGCCTACGGCCGAGTGTTGGTGGGAATGCAAGTCCCAAACGGTGACCGTACTCATGTGGCAGAGTACTTAGATGCCATCGGCTACCGTTACTGGCGTGAAAGCGATAATCCGGCCTACCGATTATTTATGGCTTAGCGCTGCCCTGCGGTAAGCATAAGACGTGCGTAAATAGTTGTGTGTAAGTGGTTGCTTACCTTTAACGTCAGAGCTGCTAGTAACATAACGTAACTTAATCCTCAGAAATGAGGCTAAAAAAGGTCGCTAAACTAGTTGTCAACGATGGCCTAATAGCCCTATAGTCGTGAACGAAATTAAGCAAATCTGCCACCCTTTTGAAACCGTAAAGTGTGGTGGATTTAGCACATTCGGCAACGGTAAAGGTGTTGGAGAAGCGGCATGCGGCGGAAGAAGCCTGATATGGTAATGGCGTTGATGGTGGTATTTGCATTAGGAGTGCTGGCTACCGGCTATGCGCAGGCGTTGTCGGGAAGCTAATTCCCCGCAAGGTGACAGATAGCAGACGAGAGGGGCTGATCCTTTATGGGGTCAGCCCTTTTTTATGGCCAGTTTTTAAGGACAGCGATTGCCGGCGAACGTAGCCTTGGTCACTGACCACCACCTGTAAAGGCACATCCCATGGCTCCACAGGCAGAGAAGCCACCTGTTGGCAGGCATGGGCGACGCCAATCAAAGTAGGCGATGGGCCGGGGCGGTGCATGAACGCTAAGCTGCGGTCGTAAAATCCACCCCCCATACCCATGCGGTTTGCATTAGCATCAAATCCGACTAGCGGCACAATCAGCGTATCTAGCGCCCAAGTGGGCAGCCGATTACGCCGCTGGGCACTGAATCTTACGTCAGGCTCCCAAATACCAAAACGGTTTTTTATCATTGGGGTGTCAGGACGGTAGGCAACAAACCACAGGCGGTTAGCGCTAAACGGACGTAAAACCGGGAGATAAATATTGACGTTACGCTGACGTAGCCAGGGAATAAGCGGGGTAGGATCGATTTCGCCGTTGACAGGCAGATAAAGACTTAAGCGCCGTGCGCGGCGTATTTCAGGCAGGGTTTTCAATCGTTGGCACAAGCGCTGTGCCGCAAGGCGTTGCTCATGCTCAGAAAGGGCTCGGCGTTGGTGACGTAAAGAGCGGCGGAGCGCGCGCTTATCGTCGTCCAGATAGAGGCTTTCCATGCAGATATTCTTTTATCCTCTATATTTTCGCATAGCCTAGACTTTGGGTGTTCTCCAGAGTGCCGCTGTCATTCTGGCCCTGAACCTACTGGTTCAGGTGGGTGGCCGCAGCCAGACCGTCAGGCTTTCCGACGCACGGACATGCACACGGGCCTGGCTAGCATTTGGCCCCCTGGGTATTACGCATAGGCTCGAGGGACTATAACGACTGGCGTACACCCCAGAGAACCCCGCCATCCTAACAGAGCGACGGCTAATGCCAAAGGTCTGGGTTAAACGTTCGCCGAGTCTTTAGATCGTTGACAGCGCTTTCAGGTAAAGCCTAAGACTGGCGCGTTTTGGATAATGCCCGCTCAAGACGCTCATTTAAACGGTTCAGGCTCTCTTCACCGGCACGGTGCTCATCCATGGCTTCAAGAAGTTCGTGGGTGATATTGAGGGCCGCCATGATCGCCACACGCTCACTCCCCAGCACGCTGCTTTGGGCATTGATACCCTGCATGGCGCGGTCTAAGTAGCGCGCGGCGCGATCAAGTTTGGCTTCTTCGCCCGTGTCGCAGGCAATGATATAGCCGCGCCCTAATAGGGTTATTTCTTTGGTTGGCCGCTTGGCGTTGCTCATCAAAGACTCCAGCACGGGCCAGCAAGGGGCCCAATGCGTTAACATCACAGCATAGGAAGATAGGTGTCACTCACTATAAGAGAGGCACTTGTGCGCGGTCAACGCGCGGGCGAGTGCATCTCGTACCATTGCCGCCACCCTATCCCCCACACGCCCAGTAAATACGAGGTTATTAAATACTATGTCATTGATTGATGAGCGTCAGGACTTCTCCGATGTCGCAGATGTCTTTCTTCTCCATGGCAGCATGCAGTCGCCGGCTTTTTTGGATGGCCGCTTATGTGCGCTGCTGGCGTTACGCGATGTGAATGCAGAGGCTTGGTTGGACGAAGTCTGCCAGAGCCTTGGTGTTGAGCAGCCCCGCGATCAGGCAAGTGCCGAGCGGCTATTAGGCTGGCGGCGGCAAACCGTGGAGGCGCTTAGCGCCAGCGACCTGGACTATACCCCACTGCTACCCGACGAGCTGTTCTCCCTGGGCGAGCAGGCGCAGGGTCTTAAAGAGTGGACGCTGGGCTTTATTGAGGTGATCGATGAAGTGGCCGACAACGAGCTGCGCGAGCGTTGGTCTCAGGCGCTCCGTGAGGCGATTGATGACTTGCAGGCGCTGGGTCGGATAGATACCGATATCGACGACAGCCCCGAAAACGAAAACGATCTGTTTGCGCTTACCGAGCATGCCCGCATGGCCGCTATGCTGCTGTATACCGAGCAGCACCCCGGTATGCCGCAAGTCGAGCAAACTGACGCACCCGTTCACTAATCCCGTTGCCTAGATAGGAGCCGCTATGCTGTCCGACCCTGTGTTGCCTACGTTGTTACCTCGCCCCCCTGCGATCAGTATGGGCGAGTACCGCCACCGCCGTGACGCCTTAATGGCCCAGCTGCCGGATAACGCAGCGGTGGTGCTCCCCGGTGCCGGACTGATGACCCGCTCCCGGGACAGCGAATTTGCCTTCCGTCAGAACAGCGATTTTTACTACCTGACAGGCATACGTGAACCGGATGCGCTGCTGTTGCTGCTACCAGGGCGCGCTGAAGGTGAAAGCGTGGTGTTCTGTCAGGATCGAGACCCCACCATGGAAGCCTGGACAGGGCGCCGTTTGGGTGCCGAAGGCGTGGTCGCTGAATACGGCATCGATCAGGCGTTTGAAAACGCAGTACGTGATGAACGGCTGCCTGAATTGTTGGTAGGTCGTGAGCTACTTTATCTGCCGCTAGACAATGCTGAAGCTGTCAGCATGGCTGAAGATGCTTTACATGAAGCCCTGGTCGGGCTTAGACGCGGTCGGCCACCGCTAAAAGGTTGGCTGGATATCAACCCGTTGGTTCACGCCATGCGGCTAATCAAAAGCGATGCTGAAATTGCCCTGCTCAGACATGCGGCGCTGATATCTGCCCATGCTCACCGGCGCGCCATGCAGGTGGCGCGCCCAGGGCTGAGCGAATTTCAGCTCCAGGCAGAGTTAGAGCATGAGTTTGTCTGGCATGGGGCCAGTGGCCCTGCCTACAGTACGATTGTGGGGAGCGGTGCCAACGCCTGCGTACTGCACTATATTGAAAACAGCGCACCGCTGTGTGAAGACGGCTTGGTGCTGATCGATGCAGGTGCCGAGTTTGAGTTATATGCTGGTGATATCACCCGCACATTCCCGGTGTCCGGGCAGTTCAATGATGCCCAGCGGGCGCTCTACCAAGTGGTGCTCAACGCCCAGCAGCGCGCTGTGAGTGCCGTCCAGCCGGGTGCCACCCTTGCTGATATCCACCAGGGCGTGGTGCATGACTTAACTGCCGGGCTGATTGAGCTTGGCCTGCTGGAAGGCGACGTTCAGGCGCGCATCGATGATGAGAGTTATCGACGTTTTTACCTGCACTCAACGTCACACTGGTTGGGGCTGGATGTGCACGATGTCGGCACTTACCGGTTGGATGAGCAAACACCTCGGCCACTGGTTGCAGGTATGGTGCTCACCGTGGAGCCTGGCCTGTATATTCCTAGTGAAGACGATATTCCTGATGCCTATCAGGGGATTGGTATTCGTATTGAGGACAATGTGGTCGTCACTAACGAAGGCCATGAAGTACTGACCGCAGACGTGCCTAAACAGGTCGTTGAAATCGAAGCATTGATGGCTAAAAAGTAACCAGTCATCAATGTCTATAAAAGTCTTTATGTAAATTACGTTACGAAATTATTATTACCTCTTTATGAGTCGGCGTCGTGGCCGGGAGAAGCCAATGCAGCAGTCTAATCAGGCGGTTAAGGGAGCGCTGACGCATGACATTGTGATTGTGGGTGGGGGGCTGGTAGGCGCCAGTTTAGGCTGCGCCCTGGCGCCGCTGATTGAACGCTATGGCTGGCGTGTGGCGATCATTGAGTCGGCGCCTATGGCTGTTCAGCCACAGGAAACGACCTGGCAGCCCAGTTTTGATTCCCGGGCCAGTGCGATTGCAGAAGGTTCAGCCCAGCGCTTCCAGCAGTTGGGTGTGTGGGAAGCGATGCGTGATGAGGCCACGCCTATCAAGCGCATTCACATCAGTGAGCGCGGCCGCTTAGGAGCGACACGGCTGAGTGCTGACGAGCTGGGCGTCGCCGCGCTGGGGCATGTAATCCCCAATGCGTGGATGGGCCGTGTGCTGCACCAACGGCTTGCCCAACTGCCGCTGGAGTGGCACTGCCCTGCGAAGGTTGAGCAACTTACTCCCGTGGCTAATGGGCATGATCTGCAGCTCTCAGACGGTAGCCAGTTGACGGCAGGACTAACGGTATTGGCAGATGGGGGACGCTCTGGTCTTAAAGAGCAGTTAGGTATTGGCAGCCGCCATGAATCTTACCAGCAGACGGCGCTGATCGCTCACGTGGGGGTAAGCCAGCCCCACATGGGCGTCGCTTATGAGCGCTTTACCTCCCAAGGACCAATGGCGCTGTTGCCGCTCCCCGGCCAGGCCATGGAGCTCATCTGGACGCACCCCAGTGGTAGCGAACAAGCTCGTATGGCGCTTCCCGAGCGTGAATTCCTGCTGCAACTTCAGTGTGCCTTTGGCGACCGAGTGGGTCGCTTTACCCGGGTCGGCACCCGGCACGCTTATCCGCTTTCACTGGTCACCGCTGAAGAACCGGTGCGTCCAGGGCTGGCGGTATTGGGTAACGCTGCCCACGCTTTGCACCCGGTCGCGGGGCAGGGGTTCAACTTGGCCCTGCGTGGGGTAATGGATCTGGTCGAAGCGCTGGAGCAGGGTGAGCAGGCCAAGCGGCCGTTGGGCGATATGAGTACGCTGCAAGCCTTTGAGAAGCAGCGCTCCCGAGACCGCGCCAATGTGATTCGCTTTAGCGACGGCCTAGTGCGGCTATTCGGGCTCTCCTTCCCGCTGTTGCCCCATGCCCGGGCCGCGGGGTTAATCGGCTTGAATCTAATTGGGCCCCTGCGGCGAGGGCTGGCTCGCCGCGCCATGGGCTTAGAACGTTAAGCTTATACATCCTAGGCTATGAATATGAACAAGGGAACGCTATGCATACGGACTCATCCATTGCGAAGCCGTCGGTGGAAAGCTTTGAAGCGATTATTGTTGGCGGTGGTATGGTCGGCACCGCGCTCTGTGCGCTGTTAGCCCAGGCGGGCATGCAGGTAGCACTTGTTGAGGCAAAGCCCGCGCCGTTAAGCCTTGAGAATGCCACTAGCCAGCTGCCAGCCCCGCGGGTTAGCGCGTTAACGCCGGTCTCTCAACGTTTGCTAACCCATTTGGGCGCTTGGCCTGCGATGCAGAAAACCCGGGTAACCCCCTACCAAGGCATGCAGGTATGGGATGCCGAAGGGAGTGGTGAAATTACCTTTTCCGCCGACGAGGCGGGAGTCGCGGTGCTGGGCCATATTGTTGAGAATGCGGTGACGCTGGCCGCGCTCAATCATCAGGTTGTTGGCCATCCCAATGTCACCCCATTTTTTGGCGCTCGCCTACAGGCGCTGCAGCGCGCAAGCTCACCTCCTTCAAAGCAAGCCTCAAGTGGCGACTGGCTGATACTTGACGATGGGCGACAGCTACATGCGCCGTTAATCATCGCCGCAGATGGTGCCCACTCGGTGCTGCGCGAAATGGCCGGTATTGAGGTGGCCAGCGACGATATGCAGCAGGAGGCAGTGGTAACCACCGTTACGTGCGCCAAGTCCCATGGTGGCGCTGCTCGGCAAGCGTTTATTGACGGTCGCCCACTGGCGTTTCTGCCGTTAACCGTGGAAGGGAATGACCATTACTGCTCAATCGTATGGTCAACCACGCCGGAGCACGCCGCTGAGCTTAGTGAACTTTCCCAGCAAGCCCTGGGAGAGACGCTAGGTGAGGCGTTTGGTCTCCGCTTAGGAGAGGTAACAGCCTGCGATAAAGCCCACCGTTTTCCGTTAGTGCAGCGTCATGCCCGCCACTATGTGCAGCCGCATTTTGCTCTGGTGGGCGACGCTGCCCACAACATTCACCCGCTGGCGGGTCAGGGCGTCAATTTAGGCCTTATGGATGCGGCGGTCTTGGCAGAAGAGGTGGTGCATGCCTGGCAGCGCGGCGCGCCCTGGGGAGAGTTAAGCACCTTGAAGCGCTATGAGCGCCGGCGGCGCTTTGATAACAGTGCCATGCTGGGGCTGATGAAGGGCTTTAAAGTACTGTTCGGCAGCCACGATCCGGCGTTGACGCTGGCGCGTAACCTGGGGATGAGTGGCATGAACCAGTTGGTGCCACTAAAGCGGGTATTAATGCGGCAGGCGACCGGGGAGCGCGGCCGCCTGCCGCTTAGCTGTCGTTAAACCGGGCTGTCGTTAAATCAGGTTGCCGTCAACGCCGTTGACGGTCGACTACGTTGAGTGCTTTAAGCAGATTAAGCGCCTCGCTGAGTTGGTAATCATTGAGTAGTCGCTCGGCCATTTCCTGGCGATCCCGTGGCGCCTGCTGAGCGCTTAGGTGGCCCTCGAGGTCGGCTTCGCGAATCTCCCGGCGGCTCTCGGCGACTTCCAAGCGACCACGGACAACGTCTACATCGGGCTCAATGCCTTGGGCCTGAATGGAGCGTCCGTTGGGAGTGTAGTAGAGCGCCGTGGTAAGTTTGAGTCCTTCGCCATTACCGAGTGGCATAATCTGCTGCACTGAACCTTTACCAAAACTATCGGTGCCCATAATCACACCACGCCGCTGATCCTGCAGCGCCCCGGCGACGATTTCCGCCGCTGACGCACTGCCACCATTGATCAACACGACCAGCGGCACATCGGCAGCGGGCGTGGTGGGTGAGGCAGAGAACGACATTTCGGTATCTGAGAGGCGCCCCTCGGTATACACGATCAAGCCCTCATCCAGGAACAGGTCGGCAATGCCGACGGCGGCCTGTAGCACCCCACCGGGGTTATTACGTAAATCGAGTATCAACCCTTCTAAAGGCTGTTCGCGAGCCATAAGCTCAAGCGCATCGCGCGCCTGTTCCGGTGTGCGCGACTGAAACTGACTAACGCGCAGGTAGCCATAACCGGGCTCGAGCAGCTCATGTTTAACGCTTTCGCTGCGAATAACCTCGCGGGTCAGAATAAATTCCCGCGGCGAATCTTCGCCTGAACGCAGCACGCTAATGCGTAGATCGGTGCCCGGCTCACCGCGCATCAGGGTGACGGCCTCTTGCAGCGACATGCTGTCGGTGGGGGTGCCATCAATGGCGACGATAATATCGCGAGAAAGTAGCCCCGCGCGGGAAGCGGGGGTGTCGTCGATAGGCGTAATCACCATGAGCTGACCATTCTCGGTGCCCACCTCGATACCGATGCCGCCAAATTCGCCCTGAGTCGACTCGCGCAGGCTCTGGTACTCCTCCTCATCCAAGTAGGCGGAGTGGGGATCTAGCTCGCTCAGCATGCCGCGCATAGCGTTGCGCAGCAGCGTACTGTCATCGACCTCCTCAACGTAGGCACGCTTAATGCGTTCAAACACCTCGGCGAAGGTCTGAATATCTTCCAGGGGTAGTTGGTCGTAGGATGGCTCATCCACTGCACCGCTACCGGCTGGCTGGGCGAGCAACGGTAGCGGGGCCGCCAGTAAAGCAATCGGGAGCAGGGTAGCCAAGAAGCGCTTGGCGGGGGCTGATACCCCGGTAACTGATAGCGTCATGCAGACTCCGCAGGGCGATAGGTGGCGCCATAGCGCGCACCCTGTCGTGGAAAGTGTTTAGTTGAAAATGAACATTGAGACATCAATAGTCATGCAGCTTATCCCGTCAGCGACGCGCAATCCAACGCTGTGGATTAATTGGTTCACCCCCGCGGCGAACTTCGAAGTAGAGCGCCGCGCGGGTTTGACCACCGCTATCACCTACGCGACCAATTTCATCACCGCGACTGACCTGCTGACCAGGCCTGACGCTAAACTGTTGCAGGTGAGCATGCAGCGTCATGATCTGGTCACCGTGGTCGATAATCAACAAGTTACCAAACCCCCGCATCCAGTCAGCGAATACCACCCGGCCAGTGTGTACGGCAGTGACCGGGGTGCCCGCGCTGGCCTGAATCACAATACCGTTATAGTGCACGCCGTCGCGATGGTGAAAACTGCTGCTGATTGAACCCTGTACCGGCCAAGGCAAATCACCTTGGGTGCTTACAATATGCGTAGTAGGCGTGGGTTCAGCAAGTTTTGCCATCTCCGCCTGGATATTACGGAGTACCCTTTCGGCCTCTTCGCGGCTCTGATTGAGGTCGGCCAGCCGCTCCTCTTCGCTTCCGTAGCGGTCATCCAGATTGGAAACAACGCCTCGCCGTTCGGTGGTGCGTTGGGCTAACAGCGCGCTTTGCTCTTCTAACTCGTCGGCCAGCGTATCGAGGCGGGCCTGCCGCTCGCTTAGTTCCTCCTGAGTATCGGCGAGCGCCGTATCGAGGCGGGCGATAGCATTTAAGCGGCGATTGCGTGCTTCGGTCAGCCGATTCATATACGCCTGCATACGATCAAGCTCGGACGGGTCGCCCTGGTTAAGCAGCAGTTTGAGCTGCGGCGTTGGGCCAAGGCGGTAAAGCGCTGAGAGCTGCTGGCCCAAGGCTGCATATTGATCGGCACGCTCGCTCTCCAGTCGGTCACGATGTTGACGGAGCTGGGTCGTTTCATCATTCAACTGGCGGCGCTCAGCTTGTAGCGTGTCTAAGCGCTGATGAGTCTCGGCAAGCTTGGTTTCGACTTCCTTGAGCTCGCGTTCGGCGCTATCGCGGGCCTCGCCAGTGGCGCTGAGGCGTTGGGCAACGGACTCGATCTCTTGGCCAATCGCATCCAACTGCCGGCGCGCCGCACTTTCATCCTGCTGGGCGAAGCCTGCTGGCGCATAACTTATCGCCAGCAGGAGGGTCATTGCCAAATAGCGCCGATTAGACATTACTTATAATGGATCAGTGGTTTACCCGTCATCGCCTCGGGCTGTTTCTGATCCATCATGGTCAACAGCGTGGGGGCCAGGTCGCATAGTTTGCCCTCTTCAAGCGAGGCCGCACGTTCGCCGACGTAAATAAGCGGCACCACAAAGGTGGTGTGGGCGGTTTGCGGTGCGCCGGTTTCGGGATGAACCATCTGTTCGGCATTACCGTGGTCGGCGGTAATTAAGCAGGCGCCGCCTGCACGCTCGATGGCTTCAACGACACGACCCACGCAGGTATCGACGGTCTCAATGGCTTTTACCGCCGCATTGAAGTCGCCGGTGTGGCCGACCATATCGCCGTTAGCGTAGTTGCAAACGATGAGATCAAAGCTGCCGCCATCGATGGCGTCGACAAGCTTATCGGTAATTTCAAAAGCGCTCATTTCAGGCTTTTCGTCGTAGGTGCGTACATCACGGGGTGAGGGCACCAGGATGCGCTTCTCGCCTTCGTACTCGGCTTCATTGCCGCCTGAAAAGAAGAACGTCACGTGGGGGTACTTTTCGGTTTCGGCAATACGCAGCTGCTTCAAGCCACGCTTGGCGACGACCTCCCCCAGAGTGTCATTAAGATCAGATGGCGGGAAGGCGGCAGGCGCAGGAATGTCAGCGGCGTACTGGGTCATCATTACCAGCCCTTTACCGGCAAGCTTAGGGCATGCCCGCCGCTCGAAACCGTTGAAATCCGGCTCGGCAAAGGCACGAGTTAACTCACGGGCGCGGTCGGAGCGGAAGTTAAGGAAAATCGCTGCATCGCCATCCTGCAAAGTAACTGCTTTTTCTTTGGAACCGTCTTTGAGCGGTATGCTGCTAGCCGCCACAAATTCATCGGTTTCACCACGCTGATAGGCGTCACGCAGTGCGGTTTCAGCGCTGGTGGCGTAGTACTCTGCTTGGCCATCGGTAAGCAGACGGTAGGCCTGCTCGACGCGCTCCCAGCGGTTGTCGCGATCCATGGCGTAGAAACGGCCAATAATCGAGGCGACAAAGCCATTGTCAGCGCCCACCAGCTCGGCTAGGCGAGCATTGGCGCGCTCTATCGAGGCCAGCGCACTTTGCGGTGGCATATCACGACCATCGAGAAAGGCATGAATAAAAATACGCTGGGCCCCACGGCGTGCCGCAAGTTCGGCCACGGCAATAAAGTGGTCTTCATGGCTGTGGACGCCGCCGGGGGAGAGCAGGCCAATCAAGTGTACCGGCCGGCCATTGGCGACAGCCTCGTCAATCGGCTGGGTGAGGTTGTCATTAACATCCAGGTCGCCGTCTTCAATCGCCTTGCTGATACGGGTAAAGTCCTGATAAACGATACGTCCGGCACCAATATTCATATGGCCAACTTCAGAGTTGCCCATCTGGCCATCGGGAAGCCCCACGTTAAGGCCATCGGTGTGAACGAAGGCGTGAGGGCGGCTTTCCCACAGTTTATCCATTGTCGGCGTATGGGCAGCGGCCACCGCATTATGGTCGCTCTCGGGGTTGTGGCCGTAGCCGTCGAGAATAATCAGCGCCACGGGGCGCGGGGTGCGAGAAGTATCCATAAAAAAACCTCGTTAAGATTGGCAAGCCGAACGACTCGAAAATTCGGGGTCGCGACAGGCGCACGCTTGGGGCATCATAACGCAGGCAACTGCCAGGCGTCATGAGTTAGGCCTGCGCGGGAAGCTATCTGACGTGTATACTTGTCGCGTTTTGGCAGCGGTTAGGCCGCTTTTTTCTGCATAGACCAAGAGATTGTGTTCGCGATGATCGATCAGGTGTTCGAATTCGTACAGAACCACCCCCTGCTAGTTGGGGCATTTTTGCTGGTGCTGATAGCGTGGATTATTTATGAAACGCGCAGCGCCGCCACGAATGCACTGACTGCCTCGCAGGCCACTCAGCTTATCAACCGCGAAGACGCGGTGGTGCTGGATATCCGTGAAAACAAAGACTTCAAAGCCGGGCATATCGCGGGGGCGCGCAACATTCCGCAGAGCAACCTCGATAGCCGCATGAGCGAACTGGATAAAGTAAAAGCCCAGCCGGTCATCGTGGTTTGCAAGCACGGTCAGAGTTCTGGCGCCGCACAGGCCAAGCTCACCAAAGCAGGCTTTGAGCGTGCTTACAAGTTGAGAGGCGGTATGGCGCAGTGGCAAGGCGACGGCCTTCCGGTGGTTAAAAAGTAAGCAACGCTACCTTTATTTAATGAACAATCAGGAGTTTTCTCATGGCGGAAGATAACAACACCCCGCAGGCTGGTGCCGCGGCGGACGAAAAACCGCAGCTCAAATTCTCGCTGCAGCGTATTTATGTAAAAGATATTTCGTTTGAAGCGCCCAATTCGCCCTCGGTGTTTAAGCAGGCGTTCAAACCTAAGGTGAACCTGGATCTTAATACCACCAGCACTAAAATTGCTGATGACCAGTATGAAGTGGTGGTCAAAGTCACTGCCCAGGTGAACGACAACGAAACCGGTACCACCTCTTTCCTGGCGGAAGTAGAACAGGCGGGCCTTTTCCGTATTGCCGGTATTGAAGGTGCGCAGTTGGATCAAACCCTAGGTGCCTTCTGCCCTAACCTGCTGTTCCCCTACGCCCGCGAGTGCGTGGATAACCTGGTCAACCGTGGTGGTTTCCCGCCACTGATGCTGGCACCGGTTAACTTCGAAGCGATGTACGCTCAGCGTAAGCAGCGCGAAGCTAAGCAAGCCGCCGAAAACACTCACTAAGCGATGCCAAAAGCCATGTCAGAAACGCACGCCGCTGATTGGTACGCCCTGCATGGCAAAATGCCACGTCTCTATGTGCCTGCTGCTTTCGTAGCAGGCAGAGAACTTGCATTGCCTGATGGCCCGGCGCGCCACATCACCCGTGTGTTGCGCATGGGCGAAGGTGCACCGTTGGTGCTATTTGACGGCCAAGGTATCGAGGCGGGGGTGCGCTTGGCGGACGTTAGCCGCAAGCAGACGCTCGTGCGGGTCGAAGCGGTATGGTCGGGCAGTGGTGAATCGCCGCTGTCTGTCCATTTAGGCCAGGCCATCTCTAAAGGCGACCGAATGGATTATGCCATTCAGAAGGCCGTCGAGTTGGGCGTTGCGGCAATTACTCCACTGTATACCGAGCGCGGTGATGTGCGCTTAAAGGGCGACCGTGAAGATAAAAAGCTCGCCCACTGGCAGGCAGTGGCGGCCAGTGCCTGCGAGCAGAGTGGCCGTGCGGTGGTGCCCCAAGTGCATTCACCGATGCCGTTATCAGCATGGCTTGAAGAGCGCCAGGAGCCGCTGCGCTTGATGCTGCATCTAGCGACCGGCAATGCGTTTGATCGCCAAGACCGACCGGCTTCGGTAGCGCTGCTTATCGGCCCTGAAGGCGGTTTAAGCGAGAGTGATATCGCCGCTGCCCAAACCGCTGACTTTACGCCGCTGACTCTTGGCCCACGGGTTTTGCGTACGGAGACGGCACCGGTGGTGGCGCTTTCGTTGCTGCAGCACTACTTTGGTGATTTGTAAGTACTTACTATCAATCGAAGCCTTGTCAAACTGCTTTGCCCCTTCGCTCGCTTGCCCCTGAGCTCTTTGTCTCTGATTCCGGCCCATTTCGATATGCCTGCTGAAGGCCCTTAAGCACGATGGGTTTAAGCATCGGCAGCGGTTCACCTGATAGCCCACTGATCACCAGCAAGCGGTGTTGTCGGCCTTGCGCATAGCCCAGATAGCAGGGCAGCCATATCGGCGTTGGGGCGCTATCCAGCACTTGAATTCGCCAGTGGCGTGGTGTCGCCATGCGCTCCCATAGCCACAGCTGGTCCAGTGCTTCTGGCGTTGGCGGTAAGCCGCTATCAATGTTAAGTGCTGAGCTGGGTTCTTCGGCCTGGGTGGGTAGTTCGGTGCCCACTAGTAGTAGTGCACGGCGCATTTCCTTAGCACACAGTAACCAAGCACCCGCTGCACCATTCGATAGGCCTAGCGGTGCCGTCCAGAGGCCAACCCAGGCAGGTTCGCAAGCCGTCGCGCCAAGGCGCTGTAAGCACCGTTTAGCAGCATCTTCTTCAATCCGCCGCGCAAGTGTTAAGCGTTCAGCCATTTGCCCACCCCTGCAGCAGCGCTAGCATGCCCAGTATGAGACAAAACCAAGCGAATAGGCCGATACAGCGACGGCGCGTCAACCGTGCCTCTTGACCAATCACCTGGGCGTTATCGGCTCTTGCGGCCAATACGGCCTGCATATCCGGCGCGGCTTCGGTCATCATCACATCGCTTAGCTGATCTTGGCTGGGTGCGGTTGCTGTTAGGCTAACGAGATAGCCAACGCTCATCGAAACCGCTACCCCCACCGTGTTGTTATACAGCCACGAGATATCGAGGAGCGCAGACACGGCCCATACGGAGAGCATGCCGGCAATCAGTCCGGCCATCGCTCCCCGTGCGTTGGAGCGGTGGCTAAAAATAGCCAATAGGAAGGTACCTAGTAGCGCCCCGTAAAACCACGAGCCGATTTGGTTGACCGCCTCGATCACAGGGCCAAGATTACCGGCGAAGAAAGCAAACAGGGTGGCATAAAGCCCCCAGAAAATGGTGGCCGTGCGTGATGCTTTCAGATAATGAGCATCGCTGGCATTGGGGTTGATATAGCGACTATAAAAATCCCGCACGGTTACCGCCGAAAGCGAGTTGAGCGCCGAGTCGAGACTCGACATCGCCGCGGCAAACACCCCGGCAATGACTAGTCCCGCCATGCCTGAGGGAAAGGCGCTGACGACATAGCGGGGTAGCAGTTCATTGAGATCCTCGGGGGGCGTTAGCCCATGCTGCTGGTAATAGGCGGCCAAGATGATGCCAATAAATAGAAACAGCAGCATCTGCGGAATCAGCAGGTAACCGCCAATCAGCAGCGAGCGCTGAGCATCGAGCACTGATGGGCTTGAGAGCACTCGCTGGATTTGGCTCTGGTCAGTGCCGAAGTAGGCCACATGGAGGAAAAAACCGCCGAGTAAGCCTGCCCATAGCGAGTAGGTTACGCTGGGGTCGAAGGATAAATCGATGGCGTTGAACATGCCGCTGGCCGCGCCGAAGTCGAAGACATCGCCCCAACCGCCAGGCAGGCTGGTCACTAAAAAGAAGATGCTTAACAGTGCACCAAGCCAGAGTACGAACATTTGCACCACATCGGTCCAAATTACCGCGCTGATACCGCCCATCACGGTATAGGTGATGGCCAGTACCGCCATAATGATAATGGTGAGGTTAACGCTCCAGCCGGTCACCACTGCAAGCACGAGCGCTGGCGCATAGAGCACCACGCCAGTGGCTAGGCCGCGGGCAATCAGAAACAGCAGGGCTGTGAGGGTTCGCGTCGCTGGGCCGAAACGGCGCTCCAGCAGTTCGTAAATACTGTAGATGCCCGCGCGGTGGAAAATAGGTACCAGCACCAAAATCAACACAATCATGGCCAAGGGCACATTGATAAACGTCACCAGGCGTTCAAGGCCTCCCTCGAAGCCCCAGCCCGGCGCCCCGATAAAGGTGATCGCGCTGGCTTGGGTCGCCATGACCGAAAGACCGATGGCCCAGCCGGGAATTTTGCGTCCGCCTAGAAAATAGTCTTCGGGGTTATGCTGATCTTTGCCGAAGCGTGAACCAATCCAGGCTATTAAGCTGATGTAACCAATCAAAACGATCGTGTCAAAAAGCGTGAACCCTTCCATGTTCGCCCCCTTACGCCTAATTTTGTCTAGTGTTTTTGAGAGTAGCAGGTTGTGGAGTGTTTGCTTTTTCAGGCGTCAGGCATGCTTTCAACCACTAAAAAATGCTATCTCGCTTTGCCCTGTGGGTGTCAGGCACCATAATGTTGGTCTATTTTCTTGAAGGACGTTACCCATGGTGCGTGAGTCACACTCATCCCCCCGATCCGCCAGCGATGCAGCCGCCCAGTTGGGAGAAGTGGCGTACCTAACGGTCACGGCCGTCAATAACATCGGGGCGTTTTTGCAATGGGGGCAGCCGAAGGATGTGTTGCTGCCGTTTAGTGAGCAGCAGTTCCGCCCTGATCCCGGCAAACGTGTACTGGTCATGCTGTATAGCGACGACCAGGGGCGGCCAGTGGCGTCGATGAAGCTGGATCGTTTTTTGACCGATGACGCCTGGGCCATGGAAAAGGGTGACGAAGTCGCCGTCATAGTGGCGGAGCGTACTGATCTGGGTATGAAGGTGGTGGTGAATCACCGCTACTGGGGGCTTATTTACCAGGACGACGTCACCCAGCCATTGCGCCGTGGTCAATCAGTCAAGGGCTACGTAAAGCAGCGTCGTGAAGATGGTCGCCTAAATATCTCGCTGCTACCGCCAGGTGCGGCTCGTTTGGATGTGGTGGGCGATAAGATACTGCAGGTATTGCGTGAAAGCGGCGGCTATTTGGCGCTGGGGGATAAAAGCCCTGCTCATGAAGTTAAAGCCCGTTTAGGGGTGAGTAAAAGCGCCTATAAACAGGCCATTGGGCGGCTTTATAAGCAGCAGCTGATTACCCTAGAACCTGGAGCTATCCGCTTAGTGCCCGGCGCGCTTAGCGAGTAGTGAGCTAGGGCAGTTGGAGCCGGGCGGGCAGTGCGGCATACTGGGCCTCTATTGTTCATGTTTGGATAGTGCCCCCGATGAGCCAATCAAATCTGCATCTCGGCGTTGTGATGGATCCCATCAGCGACATCGCTTACAAGAAAGACACCACCATGGCCATGCTATGGGCCGCCCAGGAGCGTGGTTACACCCTGCACTATATGGAGCAGGAGGATCTTTTCTTGAATGCAGGGCAAGCCTACGCACGTATGCGGCCGTTAACGGTGCATCGTGATCCGAACCACTGGTACGATTTAGGCGAGCCCTCAGCGCGACCGCTGGTTGAGCTGGATGTGGTGTTGATGCGTAAAGACCCGCCCGTCGATGCCGATTTTACTAACGCCGTGCATTTATTAGGTTTTGCTGAGCGCGAGGGTGTGCTGGTGGTTAACCCCACGGCAGCGCTGTTGCAGTGTAATGAGAAGCTGTTTGCGCAACAGTTCCCACAGTGCTGTGCGCCGACGCTCGTGGCTAGCCGTGATGATGTTCTGCGCGCCTTCCATGCGGAGCACGGCGATGTCATCTTCAAGCCTCTGGATGGCATGGGCGGTACCGGCATTTTTCATATTGGCCCGGAAGGCCGTAATATCGGCGCGGTCATTGAGCAGCTTACCTTGCGCGGCCAGCGGCAAATTATGGCCCAACGCTACCTGCCGGAAATTAAGAATGGCGATACGCGTATTCTGTTGGTCGATGGAGAGCCCGTTCCCTTTGGGTTGGCGCGTATACCCTCGGCGGGCGAGACTCGTGGCAATCTAGCTGCCGGTGGGCGGGGTGTGAGTCGCGAACTCACCGATCGTGATCGCTGGCTAATTCAACAGGTACAGCCCATGATTCGTGATAAGGGCTTAATGTTTGTCGGCCTCGATGTCATCGGTGACTATATTACTGAAATCAACGTTACCAGCCCCACCTGTGTGCGTGAAATTGATGATCAGCGGGGCACTAATATTGCCGGTTTACTGCTGGATGCCATTGAGCGCCGCTTAGCCTAAGCACGGCTTCACTCTTATAATGATACTTATTACGCTATGCCTGCTGGGATGCCTGCAGGCAGTGGGAGACGCATGCAAAGTTTGAAACATCACTTTCTAATGGCTATGCCGCATTTAGAAGATCCTAATTTTGCCGGTAGTTTGATCTATCTTTGCGATCACGATAACAACGGCTGCATGGGGGTAATTACTAACCGACCGTTAGAGATCACGCTTGAGGCGCTGTTTGATCAGCTGGAATTAGGCGGTGAAACAAGCCCACACCGTAATGCGCCGGTTTATTACGGCGGGCCGATGCATAAAGACCGTGGCTTCATTCTGCATGTCGGCGATAGCCAGCAGTGGGACTCGAGTATCCAGGTGGAGGACGGTATTGCGCTGACCACCTCGCTGGATATTCTTCAGGCCTTTGCCGCTGGCGAGGGGCCAGAGCACTTTTTAGTCTGCTTAGGCTGCGCGGGCTGGGAAGTCGGGCAATTGGAAGAGGAGTTGAAGGAGAACAGCTGGCTAACGGTAGAAGCCGAGAGCAACGTGCTCTTCAATACCCCGCCCGTTGAGCGCTTAACCGCGGCGGCTGGTTTACTCGGTATTGATCTTAACCTAATGACCCGAGACGCGGGGCACGCCTGATGGCCGAAGCGGGGCAGCGCTTAATCCTGGCCTTTGACTACGGCACTCGGCGTATTGGTGTGGCGGTGGGCAACGAGCTGCTGCGCAGTGCGCGCGAGCTCACTCCGCTGACGGCAAGGGATGGGATTCCCGATTGGAATGTCGTGTCACGGCTACTTAACGAGTGGCAGCCGGATCTGTTAGTGGTGGGATTACCGTTGAATATGGACGGTAGCGAGTCAGATATGAGCACTCGCGCTCGCAAGTTCGGTAATCGTTTGCATGGCCGTTTTGGTAAACCGTGTGAAATGGTCGATGAGCGTGGCACCACGCGAGAAGCTAAGCTAATCGCTCGCGAGGCGGGCCATAAAGGCAATTATCGTCAAGACAGTGTCGATGGCATTGCGGCTATTCTTATTCTTGAAGGCTGGTTCGCCCACCAGGAAGGCTTGCCTGGCGGGCGCCTTTCTCTATAAGTTCTACCTTGAAATTCCTACCCTTAAACTTTTGCGCTTTAACGATCCAGCGTGCCCGTTTGGGTGGGTACGTACCAGCGCACGGGGCGTAGCTCTTTTTCGATTAGCTCATCGACATTGAGCAGTGTCGCGAAAATCGCCATTCGCATGGGGATACCGTTATCGGTTTGGCGGAAAATCGCCAGACGCGGATCGCCGTTAAGGTCGACGTTTAAATCATTCGCGCCGGGGCGGCTATCCCTGGGTAGCGGGTGCATCACAATGGTGCTTTGGCTGCAGCGGTGATCGAGAAAATCGCGGTTAACCATAAAGTCGTCAGAGAGCCCCTGAAAGCTCTCATTCATCTCGTCGGTAAAGCGTTCCTTCTGTATCCGTGTGGTGTACACCACATCTAAATCGGCAAAATCACTAGCGAGAGAATCGCGCTGCTCAATGCGGTGGCCGCGAGAGGCTACTAAGTCAATCAGCTTGGAAGGCATCTCAAGGCCCGGCGGCGACACCAGGGTAATGCGCAGCGGGTCATAGAGGGATAAAAGCTTAATCAGTGAATGTACGGTACGGCCGTACTTCAAGTCGCCGGTGAGTAAAATATGCGCACCGGTCAGTGATTTACCTAGGCGCTGAAACTCTTTATCAATCGTATAAAGGTCAAGTAGTGCTTGGCTGGGGTGCTCCCCGGGGCCGTCGCCACCATTAATAACCGGTACATTCGTCGCCGCGGCAAACTCAGCCACCGAGCCCTGGTCGGGGTGGCGCATTACAATGGCGTCGCAGTAGCCACTCATTACACGGCTGGTGTCATATAGTGACTCTCCCTTCGCCATAGAGGAGAAAGTGAAGCCCGTGGTGTCACATACGCTGCCACCTAAACGACAAAAGGCAGCATTGAAGCTTACCCGCGTACGGGTGCTGGCTTCAAAAAACAGGTTGCCGAGTACCGCCCCTTCCAACACTCGTGTCACTTGGCGCCGCTGAGCAATCGGCTCCATGCGTGCAGCCACACGCAGTAAATGATCAACGCTTTCGCGGTTTAATGAGTCGACAGTTAGCAGGTGGTGGCTCATGGCGGACCTCAGTAAGGTGGTAGATAGCGCTAGTGTAACCGCCAATGAGGGTAGTGCCGAAGGGCTTTCATTCACGCATGGCGGACAATCTGTAATTTTTCTACAAAACCGCTTGCCAACCCGG
>NZ_AOPO01000002.1 GCF_000336575.1 Vreelandella titanicae BH1
AGNGNGCTTTTTTTGTGGCTGCTAAAACGCAATGGGAAAACAGTGGATTAGTCTAGGTAATCAAATACTTTTACGATTCGTTGTACACCGCCAACTGAGGAAGCGGCATTGACGATACGGTCAGCCTCTTCCCGGGTCACGCGGCCCATCAGATATACGCTGGCATTTTCGGTGGTGACTTTGATTTTTGAAGAATCGATGCGGTCGTTGGTTGCCAGGTGGCTGACGACATTCGTGGTGAGCCATGTGTCGGTCAGGCGCTGGCTGGCCGGTAGGCGAGCGGCGATGGTGAGTTCGTTGTGGACGTCAGTAACACCGCGTAGGTTGCTGGTAACCTCACCCGCCATATCGCGAAGCTCTTCACTGGGTACTTGGCCCACCAGGAGCACAACGCCGTTATAACTGTGGGCACGAATGCGGGCATCGCCTAACCGGGCGTCAGCACGCTTTAATGCGTCATCAACTTCACGCTCAATGGTGGTATCGATGGCTTCAACATCGTCGCTACGCTGAGCATAGTTGGACTGATTGGAGGCTGAGTTGTTAGCGCAGCCGGTAATGAAGAGTGCCGCGCAAAGCGCAACGGCCATGAAGCCGCGGGGGGAGAGGCGTTGGGTCATCGTATGACTCCTTTGATGCTAGCAGTTAAAGACATCGTGGTTGTTAACACAGTACAAATGGCGACTAAGCGCTGCCAAACAACTGTTCATCGATAAGATCGCATAAACAGTGAATCACCAGTAGGTGAACTTCCTGGATGCGGGCCGTCGATGTCGCCGGGACGCGAATCTCGCAGTCATCCTGGCCTAACAGTGACGCCATATCGCCACCGTCGCGGCCGGTAAGGGCAACCACGGTCATATCGCGATCATGGGCGGCTTGAATGGCCTGCACAATATTGCCCGAATTGCCACTGGTGGAGATGGCCAAGAGTACATCACCGGGCTGCCCGAGGGCGCGAATCTGCTTTGAAAACACCTCGTTGTAGCTATAGTCGTTTGCGATTGAAGTGAGCGTGGACGTATCAGTGGTGAGTGCCAGTGCGGGTAGGCTAGGGCGTTCTCGCTCAAAGCGGTTGAGCAGTTCAGAGGAGAAGTGTTGGCTGTCACCAGCGCTGCCGCCATTGCCGCAGGCAAGAATTTTTCCTTCGCTGACAAGGCACTGCACCATCATTTGGCTAGCCACTTCAATGAACGGCGGAAGTACTTCGCTGGCGTACGTCTTGGTGTCGATGCTAGCGTTGAAGTGGCCGAGTATCCGAGATTGAAAGTCCATCAGGGCTTCCTGGTTGAATAGTGATAAAGAGTGTTTTTTAAAGACCGTTTTTAAAGCCAGTTTATACAAACAGCTTTAAAAAACAGTCAAAAGGCATCAAAGGCAGCTTTTACCCAGTGAAACTCCAGGTTGGGCGGCTTACCCGTTATGGCCAGGATATCAAAGCGGCAGGGTGAAGAAAGCCCGCCGCGGGCGATATAAAGCCGTGCTGCACGCACCAGGCGCTGTTGCTTCTGATAAGTGACGGTTTCCAGCGGGTGGCCGTAGCGCGTCGTGGTGCGGTGTTTGACTTCAACAAAGACGAGAATATCGCCATCGCGCATTACCAAGTCAAGCTCACCCCCTTTCACGTAATGATTCTGCGTGACAAGGGTGAGCCCCTGTTGGCGCAGCCATTGAGCGGCAAGCTGCTCAATGGCTGCGCCGCGGGCACGGGCAGTGTGGGCGTTAGTCGTCACTTTCGACCAGGTTAGGAATTAAAATAGGTGATGGAACGCCATTCTGGAATTTAGCCCAGGGCAGCTCGCGGTAGATGCGGCCATCGTCGCTTAAGTAGAGAGTGCCGGTGCTGCCATGAAGGCCGTTCAGCTCGCCAAGGTTGGACAAGCGGATAGCCAGCTCGTATGCATCAACGCCCATTGCCATCAGGCGGAACATGGAAGCGTCTGATTCATCCCGCAGGCTTTGGTAGGTAGATGCAAAGGGCAGAGCCTCTTCGCCACCAACGGCGGCGTCGGGGATTTGCCAGGGGATATCAACGAACATGACATCGTTTAGATCTTGATCGAGGCGAGTCTGCAGGCGTCCTTCATGCAAGTGTGAGGTGGCATAGATTGGCAGGTTGGGAGCGTAGTAGTAATCCATAGTCGGCGGTACCTGGCGCGCATACTCGGGCAGTGCGAGCAGGAATAGGGCGTCAATATTGCCTAGGCGCGCGCGATCACCGCTAACACTGAGCGCGGTTTGTACGGCATTGGAGACCGAGCTATCCGGGTTATAGCGCACGGCGTTGGTGATTTCGCCACCCTGGCTATGCCACTCATTCCAGAAGGCTTCGCCTACGCGTCGGCCCCAGCCGTTATCCGGAACCATCATGGACATTTGGCGGTGCCCGTCCTGCCAGGCGCGGCGGGCAACTTGGCGTGCTTCGTCTTCAGCTGAAAGGCCGTACTGGAAGAGTCGCTGGGCTTGATTGTTATCACCGCTACCATAGTTGAGTGCCAGTGTAGGGAGCGGCACGCTATCGCGCTGTTCTAGCTGGGTAACTCGATCCTTATCCAGCGGGCCAATAATTAACTGCGCATTCATTTGTTGGGCGCGGTCATAGAGCTCATCCATCGAGTAGCGCGAGGTGTCCAGGAAGCTTAGCTCGACGTTGCTGCCCTTGGCGTCATGGTGCTGCCGCATAGCCGAAGCGATAGTATTGGCGACGCTGCTAAGCGGGCCTGATTCGGGCAGTGCTACCACGATGCGGCGTATTTCCTGACCCTCAAGCTCTGGCAGCGCAACGCTCACTGCGCCGCTGGGCTGATCAAGCGCCTCACGGGCCCAGCGCTGGCGTTCTTCAAGCCGCTCCTGCTGGTTAGCCTGCATCGGCAGCTCGTCGCCGAGTACCTGAGTGGCGCGCAGCACGGCACGGGGTTCATTCAACGCGCGGGCAAGCTCGGAAAATAGCAGTGCCCAGCGTACCCGGTCGGGTTCTGAGAGCAAGCTTTCATCAATCCCATCGGCGGTTTCGAAGGCTCTGTCGCGCTCACCTTGACGGGCCAGAATATTAGCCGCTTCCAGGCGTGTTTTTGCGGCTTGCTCTGGCGCTTGCTGTTCCGCTTGGCTGAGTAGCTGGCCAGGGTTTTCATCGGGCACTCGATCTACCACGCTAGGCGATTGCATCGCACAGCCAGCAACGAGAAATGCCACAAGGGCAGCGGCGAGTAAGCCACGTAATGACTGTTTCATGTATCCTTCCTTAGTTTCCATTTGCGCTGTCGCTGCTTGTCAGCGATTGACCAAGCCACTGCACAAGCATAGCGCACCAGCAGGGCAAGCCATCAACGAATTGAGAGTCAACAATGACAGACGATAATCCGGGCACATTGTACGTGGTTGCCACGCCAATTGGGAATTTGGATGACTTAACCGCGCGTGCCGCTCGGGTGTTGGGCCAAGTGACACGAATTGCCGCTGAAGATACTCGCCATAGTGGCCGCCTGTTGGCGCACTTGGGGCTAAACAAGCCCATGCTCTCTTTACATGAGCACAACGAGGCGCGCCGGGTAGAGGCTTTGGATAGTTATCTCGCCGCAGGTGAAGATATCGCCCTGATCAGTGACGCCGGCACACCGTTGATTAGCGATCCCGGCTTTGTGCTGGTACGTGAACTGAGGGCGCGCAATCGCCATATTGTGCCTATCCCCGGCCCCTGTGCGCTGATTACTGCGCTGTCAGGGGCAGGCCTGCCAACAGACCGCTTTGTGTTTGCCGGTTTTCTGCCTGCCAAGCCAGGCGCACGACGCCAAGCATTGGAGAGTTGGAAAACCCGCGAAGAGACGCTGGTGTTTTATGAATCTCCCCACCGTATCGTGCATACCCTTGAAGCGTTACAGGCGCAAATGGCGGATCGCGATGTGGTATTGGCGCGTGAACTCACTAAAACCTTCGAAACGTTTTTGCACGGTACGCCTGCATCGTTACTGGAGCAATTGACTGTCGACCCTAATCAAGCCCGCGGCGAATTCGTGGTGATTGTTGCCGGGGCTCCGCCGGTTGAGCAGAGTGAACATCAGGATATATCAGCGGACGCCTTGCTGGAGGCACTGCTGGCAGAGGGGGTTGGAGTGAAACAGGGCGCTGCAATTGCCGCGCGAATGCTTGGTGGTCGTAAGCAAGTCTGGTACGCGCGTTTGCAAGCAATCAAAGGTGAGCATTGAGGCAAGTCGAGGGCGCTGGTATGCTTGCCGCCGGAGTTGGCCAGACAGTCGCCGCTAATACCCCTTAAAAGGTGTTGGGGGAGGAAAGTCCGGGCTCCATAGGGCAGAGTGCCAGGTAACGCCTGGGCGGCGTGAGCCGACGGAAAGTGCAGCAGAGAGTAGACCGCCTAAGCCTTTCGGGGCCGGTAAGGGTGAAAGGGTGCGGTAAGAGCGCACCGCGCGCCTGGTAACAGTGCGTGGCATGGTAAACCCCACTCGGAGCAAGACCAAATAGGGATCCAATGGCGTGGCCCGCGCTGGATCCGGGTAGGTTGCTTGAGCGCTGTGGTAACGCAGCGCCTAGAGGAATGGCTGTCCACGACAGAACCCGGCTTATCGGCCGACTCCCCCACTTACGTACCAGAGCGTGTCCGCACGCTCTTTATTACGCTGTCACTATCATTTTGTGTGAGAAAAACATGCCTTCTCCTGACGCTGAACAGGTTGCTAACTGCTTTCGCCATACCAGCGTTCTACTGGAAGGTGCTGTCGATGCTCTGGTGCACGATGCGCGAGGCGTCTATTTAGATGGCACCTTTGGGAGGGGCGGTCACTCACGCTTGATCCTTGATCGTCTGGATGCTCAGGGCCAGCTGCTTGCGATGGATCGCGATCCACAAGCGATTGCCGCGGCCGCTGACATAGACGATCCACGCTTTCAGATTGCCCAGCGAGAATTTGCTCAGCTCGCCGAGTTTGCCCGTGAACAGGGCGTATTTGGCAAGCTTTCCGGTGTGTTACTCGATGTTGGCGTGTCGTCGCCTCAACTAGATGACCCCGAGCGCGGCTTCAGCTTTATGCGCGATGGCCCGCTAGATATGCGTATGGATCCTACCCAAGGGCAAAGTGTGGCTGATTTCCTGGCCCGGGCCAGTGAAGCAGACATTGCCTACGTGTTTAAAACCTACGGCGAAGAGCGCTATGCCAAACGTTTGGCCCGCGCTGTGGTCACTCGCCGGGTCGAGAAGCCGTTTACCCACACGGTGGATTTGGCCGAGGTATTAAAAGTAGCCCACCCCGCCTGGGAAAAGGGACGCCATCCTGCCACCAAAGCGTTTCAAGGGCTGCGTATTTTCGTCAACGGCGAGCTGGAGCAGTTAGACAGTGCTTTAGACGCCGCGCTAGAGGCGCTGGCACCTGGTGGTCACTTAGTGGTTATCAGCTTTCACTCGTTGGAAGATCGTCGCGTGAAGCGCTTTATTCGCCACCATGTCCGCGGCGATACCGACTTGCCGCGAGGGGTGCCGATTCGCGATGATCAAATGAATCGGCGTCTTGAAGCGCTAGGCAAAGGTGTGCGGCCAAGCGAGGAGGAAGTGGATGCCAATCCCCGCGCACGTAGTGCCGTCATGCGGGCTGCACGCAAACGGATGTAAATGTCATCATGAGCATGGATCGGATTGAGCAGTGGGCAACCACGCTACGCACCGAATGGCCTTTCAGGCTGCGTTTACGCGCCTGGCCGGTAGCTATTACGCTACTCTTTCTACTCTGCATGGCCTCCGGGCTGGGCGTGGTTGTCACTACCCATATGACGCGGGTTCAATTTGCTCAGCTGCAACAGCTGGAGCAAGAAGAGAACCAGCTGCAAACGGAGTGGGGACAACTGCTGCTCGAGGAGGGCGCATGGTCGACACCTGCCCGTATTGAACAAATTGCCACTGATCGCCTGGGTATGCGAATCCCCGATGTCCATGATGTTGAGGTGATTCGACCATGAGAAGCGAACGTCGAGGCGGTACCTCGCGTCAGGCGCCGATTGCCCCTCCGCTCGGCAGCGGGCGGTTCATGTTTATTCTGCTTGCGATTGGCTTGGCATCGGCTATTTTGATTGGTCGGATTACCTTGCTGCAGGTCATTGACCGTCCCTTTCTGCAAAGCCAGGGCGACGCGCGTACTCTTCGTCACGAAACTATCCCCGCCCACCGCGGCATGATTACAGACCGCAATGGCGAACCGTTGGCGATTTCCACTCCAGTGGTCACCCTCTGGGCCAATCCGCAAGAACTGCCCGACGATGCTATACAGCGTGTAATGCTGGCCCAGGCGCTGGGTATGACGCTGGGTGACTTTGAGGCGCGGGTAGCGCGCTTCAGCGAGCATGAGTTCATGTATTTACGTCGTCAGATGACCCCCGCGGCGGCCCAGCAGATTCTAAACCTGCGCACGCCCGGCGTTTACCCGCAGCGTGAATATAAACGCTACTATCCCGCTGGCGAGGTCGCCGCCCAACTGCTGGGAGTAACCAACGTTGACGATGTCGGTCAGGAAGGCCTGGAGCTTGCTTATCAGCCTTACCTGGCGGGGCGACCTGGTCAGCGGCGGGTCATTAAAGATCGCCGCGGGCGCCTGGTGCGTGAGCTGGGCGTTATTGACGAAGCCCAGCCGGGGGGCGAACTGACCCTCTCTATTGATCAACGCATTCAATATATGGCTTACCGGGAGCTGCGCGCCGCGGTGGTTGAGAATGAGGCCGATGGCGGCGTGCTGGTGATGATGGATGCCCGTACGGGAGAGGTGTTGGCTATGGCTAACTTGCCCTCCTACAACCCTAACAACCGAGCGGGGCTTGATCCGCGTGGGTTACGTAACCAGGCGTTGGTCGATGTATTTGAGCCCGGTTCGGTGATGAAGCCGCTGGCCATGGCTGCCGTGTTAGAGAGTGGCGTGGTGGACCGCGACGCTGTGGTCGATACCTCGCCCGGTTGGATGCGATTGGATCAGTTCACCATTCGCGATTTCCGTAATTATGGCGAACTGGATTTGGCTGGCATTCTGGAACACTCTTCGAATGTGGGGATGTCCCGACTAGCGCTGCGGTTGAGCGATACGGCGATTTGGGAAAAGTATAACCAGTTAGGGCTGGGGCAGGCACCCGGAACCGGTTTTCCTGGCGAGTCCACTGGCAGCTTACCGGCGCCGGTTCGCTGGTCGCGCAGCGAGCGGGCGACGCTCTCCTACGGTTACGGCCTATCCGTGTCAGCGGTGCAGTTGGCGAGTGCTTACACGGCGCTAGCCAATGATGGCGTGCGTTTGCCGCCTTCGCTGTTACGCCTTTCTGAGCCACCCCAAGGCATCCCCGCGATAGAGCCCACGGTTGCCAATGACCTGTTGCGAATACTGGAAACTTCCGTTGCGGCCTATACCGGCGGGCGGCGAGCTCGTGTCGAGGGTTATCGTGTTGGCGGAAAAACGGGCACGGTGCGCAAAATAGGCCAGCAGGGCTATACCACCGATGCCTACCGCAGCGTTTTTGCCGGTATTGCGCCTATTTCCGACCCGCGTATTGTCACAGTGGTAATGATTGATCACCCCAAAGCAGGCGAATTTTATGGCGGCGCTGTTGCCGCACCGGTTTTTTCCAGCGTGACGGGGAATGCTTTACGCTTGCTGGACGTCCCGCCGGATCACGAGGCGGAGTAGTTTTTTAAGGAGATGGCATGACGCTGAGTCCAGGCGAAATATTAACGGCGCTCGCGAAAGTATGGCCCAAGTCACCACTGCCCGCTGACCTGCCCAAGCTGCCGGATCAGGTGCGCATTGAAATGAACTCGCGCAAGCTTGCCAAGGGCGACATTTTTGTGGCCGTGCCTGGTAGCCAGCGTGACGGACGCGATTTCATCGAGCAAGCCCTTGAGGCTGGGGCTTCGCTTGTTTTAGCGCAGGGGTCTCACGGCGATGTACAGCTTGAGGGGCGGGTGTTGAAGCTACCGCATTTGTCGTCGCGCTTAGGCGAGCTAGGTAGGGCACTGTACCAGGTGCCTAGTGATCTGGAAGTCATTGCGGTGACCGGTACCAATGGTAAAAGCTCTGTTACTCACTATATTGCTGCCCTCAGCGAAGCGTTGGGAACACCTGCGGGTCTTGTCGGCACCTTAGGCGTGGGGCGTCCTGGCGAACTGAGCGATAGTGGCTTAACCACGCCTGGCCCCTTGGCGCTGCAGGCGACGCTGGGTGAATTGGCCCAACAGGGGGTGAAGCGCGTTGCCCTCGAAGCCTCTTCCCACGCTCTGGATCAGTACCGGTTGGAAGCGGTCAACGTTAGTGTAGGGGTGTTTACCAATCTGACCCGCGACCATTTAGATTATCACGGCAGCATGGCGGCCTATGCGGCCTCGAAAGCCAAGCTGTTTCGCCGTTCTGAGCTTAGCTTGGCGGTGGTGAATGGTGATGACCCTTTGGCGCGCTTAATGCTGGCTGGTTCTAGTAGCCGCGTACGTGTGCTGGCCACTGGGCAAGACGAGGCCGTTACGCTGCGGGTGCTGGACTGGCAGGCGTTCGAGCAGGGGCAGCAGGCAATGATTGCGACCCCCGATGGCGAGAAAATGCTGCGCTTAACGTTAATGGGGCGCTTTAATTTAGATAACGTCCTGCTAGCGATGGCTGTGCTGTATGGGTTAGGTGAATCCCTCGATGCGCTGTTTGATGCAGCGACAACACTTTCTCCGGTGCCGGGGCGTATGGAGCGCTATGGCGATGTGGACGCCCCCAGTGTGGTCGTGGACTATGCCCACACACCGGATGCCCTACAGAGTGCCCTTCAGGCGCTACGTGCTCACTTGGGGGACGCGGGTAAATTGTGGTGTGTGTTTGGCTGCGGCGGGGAGCGTGATACGGGTAAGCGAGCCGAGATGGCCCGGGTCGCCGAGCAGTTGGCAGATCGCATCGTTGTCACTGACGATAATCCGCGGAATGAATCCGCCGCGCAAATCCGTGAGCAGATTCTGACCGGGTTCTCAACCGCTGTGCAGCCGATTGAAATTGCTGAGCGTCGCGAGGCCGTAGTAGCGGCTATTCAACAAGCTGGCGCCCAGGATGTGGTGCTGATCGCCGGGAAAGGGCATGAGGCGTATCAGGAGATACAGGGGGTGCGCCATCCTTACGCCGATAGCGAAGAGATTCAACGCGCTTTTGCTCAGCGGAGAGCGCAGTAATGCATTGGGCTCTTGGTCAAGTGGCCGCCGCGCTCGGCATCGAAGCGCCATCAGGCAGCGCACAGTTAATCATTCACTCGGTTGTTACCGATAGCCGTAAAATTGAGCCTGGCTGCCTGTTTGTCGCGTTAAAAGGCGTCAATTTTGATGGCCACGATTTTGTCGAGCGTGCCCATGCGCTCGGCGCGGCAGCGGCGTTGGTCGACGCACCTGTTGCTAGCGACTTACCCCAATTGGTGTGTCCCGATACGCGCTTAGCCCTGGGATTGCTAGCCGGTGCACATCGGCGCGCATGGCACGGGCCCTTGGTAGCGGTCACCGGCAATAGTGGTAAAACCACGGTTAAGGAGATGTGCGCGGCACTGCTGAGGCCTTTGGGCGAGGTGTTAGCGACCGAGGGGAATCTGAACAATGATTTCGGTGCGCCGCTGACCTTATTGCGATTGCGTCAACAGCACAAAGTCGCCGTGATAGAGTTAGGCGCTAATCATCTGGGTGAAATCGCCTGGACGGCGCCGCTGGCACAGCCCGATATTGCGATTATCACCAATGTCACCGGCGCCCATGTGGGTGAGTTTGGCGGCATGGGGCAGATCGCCCAGGCGAAAAGTGAACTGCTCGCCGGGCTAAGCGAGCAGGGTACGGCCATATTGAACCGCGATGATCGCTACTACTCCTTTTGGGCTTCGCGTGCGGCCCCAAGGCGAGTGGTTAGCTTTGGCTTTCATCCCCAGGCAGATGTCAGCGCCTCAGCGCTTTCCTGTGATCCTCAAGGGCGGTATGCTTTCACGCTACTGCAGCATGGTCAGGCGCTGGGCCAAGTGCGTTTACCGCTACTTGGCAAGCATAATGTCAGCAATGCCTTAGCTGCGGCTGCCGCGGCATTAGCGCTGGGCGTGCCGCCAGAGCAGATCATTACGCGCGTGGGTGCATTGCAAGCGCTAGCGGGTAGACTAACCGTAGTGCCCGGTTTGCGGGGGGGCAAGCTACTGGATGATACTTACAATGCCAACCCCGGGGCGGTCAAAGCCGCTCTGGATACGCTGGCAAGTTTCCCGGCTCCACGCTGGTGTGCATTGGGCGTAATGGGCGAGCTGGGAGACGAGTCGGCAGCGCTGCATGCGGACATTGGCCGTTACGCTGCAGAGCTTGGCATTGATCAGCTGTTGACGCTGGGCGACGCGGCACGCGCTGCCAGCGAGGCCTTTGGTCGTGGGCTGCATTTTAACGATCACGAGGCGCTAACGCGTCATGTCACTAATACTTTGCCGCCGGACACCACCTTGCTGGTGAAAGGGTCGCGCAGTGCGGGCATGGAACATGTCATTAATGCACTGCGTTCGGATAAATAAGGTAAACGCCGTTCATGTTACTTCACTTGGCGAATTTTCTGTCGCAGTACCAATCTGATTTTCAGGTAGTCAATTATTTAACCCTGCGCGTGATTTTAGGCGCTCTCACCTCATTAATGCTCTGCTTATGGCTGGGGCCATGGATGATCCGCAAACTGGTCGAGGGGCAAATCGGTCAATCCGTGCGTGACGATGGCCCTCAGTCCCATCTTTCCAAGGCGGGTACCCCGACCATGGGGGGAGCGATGATTCTGTTGGCCATTGCCATGAGTACCTTGCTATGGGGTGACCTAACCAATCTTTATATTTGGGTGGTGTTAGGCGTCACACTAGGTTTTGGTGCTATCGGCTGGGTCGATGATTACCGCAAAGTAGTGGAGAAAAATCCGCGTGGCTTACCCGCCCGCTGGAAGTATTTCTGGCAGTCGGTGGTGGGGATTGGGGCGGCAGTGCTGCTTTATTTGACTGCCTCAACGCCGGTCGAAACCAGCTTGTTAGTGCCAATGTTAAAAGAGGTCGCACTGCCGCTGGGCCTATTCTATATCGTGCTCACCTACTTAGTGATTGTGGGCAGTTCCAATGCGGTTAATTTGACCGATGGTCTGGATGGCTTGGCAATTATGCCTACGGTACTGGTGGCCATGGGCTTGTCAGTGTTTGCTTATGCCAGCGGTAATACCGTGTTTGCCGAGTATTTACATATTCCGTTTATTGCCGGTACCGGTGAGCTGGCGGTTTTTTGTGCCACCATTGCCGGTGCCGGGCTTGGCTTTTTATGGTTCAACACTTACCCCGCCCAGGTCTTTATGGGCGACGTAGGTGCCTTGGCGTTAGGGGCTGCGTTGGGCGTGGTGGCAGTGATCGTGCGTCAGGAGATCGTGCTGTTTATTATGGGCGGTATTTTTGTCATGGAGACGGTGTCGGTCATTCTTCAGGTGGGGTCCTATAAGCTTACCGGGCGGCGGATCTTTCGCATGGCGCCACTGCATCACCACTATGAATTGAAAGGTTGGCCTGAACCGCGGGTAATCGTGCGTTTTTGGATCATTACCGTGGTGCTGGTGCTGCTCGGCCTCGCAACGCTCAAGGTTCGTTAATGAAAGTTCGTTGATGCAAATGGCCAAGAGTGGATCGACGGGTCGAGAGCATGAGGCGAGAGGAAGCCGGTGATGGTTCGAGTTGCTAAAGGATTAACGCTAGTGGTGGGGCTGGGGCTGTCGGGTCGAGCGATATGCCGCCATTTAAGCCGCTTGAAAGTGCCCTACATGGTAGCGGATACACGTGCCGAACCTCCGGGGTTGGATGACTTTAAAGCCGCTCATCCGGATGTTGAAGTTCACTGTGGCCCGTTAACGTCGCTGGATCTGCGTGATGTTGAAGAGGTAGTGGTTAGCCCTGGTCTTGATCCGAGAATGCCGGGTTTGATAGAGCTGGCGGATCAACTAAACCCGCACACAGGTGAACCGATGGTGGTGGGCGAGATAGCCCTCTTTGTTCGCGCCGCTAACGCCCCCATCGCCGCTATTACCGGATCCAATGCCAAGTCAACAGTCACTTCGCTGCTGGGAGAAATGGCCGCTGCTGCCGGTGTTAATGCGGCGGTGGGGGGGAATCTTGGCACCCCTGCGCTGGATCTGTTGACCAGCCATCCCGATGCCGCGCTCTATATCTTAGAGCTTTCAAGCTTTCAGCTTGAAATGACACCCCATCTGAATGCCAGTTGTGCTGCCTTTCTGAACTTATCCGAAGACCACCTGGATCGCCATGGAGATATGCACGGCTATCGCACCGCCAAACAGCGTATTTTTATGGGTGCCGAGCACGCCGTGGTGAATGCCGATGATTCTAACACGTGGCCTGAGTATCCCGTTGACCAAGTGACTTACTTTACGCAAGCAGCCCCAAAGGGGGGCGAGTGGGGGCTGGCGCTTCACCAGAGCAAATTGACGTTAATGCAGGGCTCCACCCCTTGGTTGGCTATTGATGAGTTAAAAATGGCCGGCCAGCACAACTATCTCAATGCTTTGGCGGCACTGGCCATGGGGCAAGTGCTGGGCTTTGCGGCTGAGCCCATGTGCAGCGCGCTGCGGGAATTTAAGGGCTTGGTACACCGCAGCGAAGTGATTGCAGAAATTAACGGCGTCACCTGGGTTAACGACACTAAAGGCACCAATGTTGGGGCCACGCTGGCGGCGATTAACGGCATTGGCGCGACGCTGGAAGGCCGTTTGATTTTACTCGCGGGCGGGATTGGCAAAGGCGCAGACTTTACCCCGTTGGCCAAACCCTTAACAGCCTGCGCGCGTCACGTGCTGTTGTTTGGCAGAGATGCTCCGCTACTGGCCGAGGCGCTGCATGGGCACGTAACGACCCAGCAAGTTGACGATTTAACCCAGGCCATGCAGGCAGCGTTTGAACTCGCCCAGCCGGGTGACTGTGTGCTGCTCTCACCCGCCTGTGCAAGCCTGGATCAATTTGCCAATTACCCAGCGCGCGGCGAGGCATTTCGTCGCTGGGTGCTGGATAAAGCATCGACTACAGCCGAGGAAGCGCCATGAGTCGAATTCAGCGTCTGCGCGCGGTGCTTACCACTCGGGATCTACCCTGCGACGTGTGGCTCATTGTAGCGGCGGTGGCCTTGGCGGGGTTGGGTTGGGTCATGGTCAGCTCGGCGTCGATTGGCTTGCTGGAAGATACCTATCACTACTCACGTCAGCACGGCGTTTTCCTGGTGCTTGCCATCATCGCCTGCGTATTTATGCTCTGTGTGCCGCTTGAAGTGTGGCGCCAAAACGCAGCGCTAATTCTGCTCGCCACTATTTTTCTATTGGTTTTGGTGCTGATTGTTGGTCAGGAGATCAATGGTAGTAAGCGCTGGATAGCGTTGCCGGGGCCCTTGCCGAGTTTGCAGGTCTCTGAATTTGCCAAAGTCGGGCTGATTTTCTATATGGCGGCGTTTATGTCGCGTTTTACCTACGATTTGCGTCGTCGAGCGTTCAGCATGTGGCGCCCTCTGGCCGTGCTGGCCGTACCGGTTGGGCTGCTATTTTTAGCACCTGATTTCGGCGGGATGGTGGTCTTTACCGTCTGCGTGATTGGCATGCTGATGATGTGCGGTGCCTCGCTGGTGCTGCTGGTTGGCAGCGGGCTGCTGCTCGGCTCCGGGGCGGTTGTAATGGTGTTGATAGAACCCTACCGGCTGGCCCGGTGGACCAGTTTTTTAGACCCCTGGGCCGATCAGTTTGCGACCGGCTACCAGTTAACTCAAGCGTTAATAGCCTTCGGACGGGGGCACGTCACCGGTACTGGCTTGGGTAACAGTGTGCAAAAACTGCATTACCTGCCCGAAGCGCATACCGACTTTATCTTTGCCGTAATCGCTGAAGAGTTGGGCATGATCGGCGCGATTATCGTCGTGCTGTTGTTCACGCTGTTTATTGCCCGCGCTATGTGGATAGGGCGCAAAGCTGAACTGGCAGGGCATCTATTTGGCGCTTATGTAAGCTACGGCATCGGCTTTGTCGTAGCCGCCCAGGCGTTTATTAACATGGCGGTAAGTTCCGGGCTGTTACCGACTAAAGGGCTAACGCTGCCGCTGATGAGCTATGGCGGCTCTAGCCTGCTAGTGACAGGTATAATGGTTGGGCTACTGCTGCGCACGGATGCTGAAACACGTCATCGCCCCCGGCGCGCGTCCACCCCCTATAAATCGCGCCATGAACCGCGTTTATCGTAACGCTATGCCGCTTGGTGCTACCAGGAGTTTGATGTGACGACTAACGTTAGCCGACGAGTACTGATTATGGCGGGGGGCACCGGCGGCCACGTGTTCCCAGCCTTGTCACTCGCCAACGCTTTGCAGGCGCAGCAGGTCGACGTTGAGTGGTTGGGCAGTCCTAGAGGAATTGAAAACCGCCTGGTGCCCGAAGCGGGCATTAAATTACATACAATTGCGATTAGCGGGCTGCGCGGCAATGGCTTGACGGGCTGGCTAAAAGCACCGCTAAACCTGAGCCGTGCGGTACTGCAGGCGCGTGCGGTTATTCGCGACTTCAAGCCACATGTGGTGGTCGGCTTGGGTGGCTTTGCCAGTGGTCCTGGCGGGTTAGCCACTTGGCTGACGCGCGTTCCTTTAGTGATCCATGAGCAGAATGCCGTGGCAGGTCTGACCAATCGCGTGCTGTCGCGACTCGCCAAGCGTACCTATGCCGCTTTCCCCGAGGCCTTTGGTGCGCGTGCCGATGTCATTGGCAATCCAGTGCGTGACGATATCGCCGCCTTAGGGAATACCCCAAGAGATGCTGAGAGCCTCTCTGCAAGGCCTCTGCGGTTGCTGGTGGTGGGAGGGTCGCTCGGTGCTGTCGCCCTTAACGAGCGCCTGGCCCCCGCGCTGGCAGCTCTGCCCATTGAGCGTCGCCCCCAGGTGCGCCATCAGGCGGGTAAAAACCGTGAAAAGACCACTGCTGAAAATTATCAGCAGCACGGCGTGAGCGCCGAGGTTAGCCCCTTTATTGACGATATGGCCGCTGCCTATGAGTGGGCCGACTTAGTGGTGTGTCGCTCAGGCGCCTTGACTGTCGCGGAGTTGGCTGCCGCGGCCAAGCCAGCGCTGCTAGTGCCGTTTCCTTTTGCCGTTGATGACCATCAGCGGATCAACGCCCAGGTACTCGTCAAGGCGGGGGCGGCCAAGTGCGTGGTTCAGTCTGAGCTCACCGTTGAGCGGTTAAGTGAATTTTTAAATCAATTGCTCGTCCCAAATACCCTGGCTGCGATGGCGGCGAATGCACGTCAGGCCGCCCATTTAGACGCCACAAAGCGCTTGGCTGAAGGGTGTTTGGCGATGGTGCCGTTAGGAGACTCTGCGTGATCGATTCAGACAAAACCATGACACCCTCACGTTCTGCCGCTGGCCCCGGCATGCGCCGAATTCGGCGACTCCATTTTGTCGGCATTGGTGGCGCAGGGATGTGCGGTATTGCCGAGGTGTTAGCGAATCAAGGTTACACCGTGAGCGGTAGTGATGCGAAAACCTCTTCGGTCGTGGAGCGGCTGCGGCAATGCGGTGTTGGTGTAGCGATCGGGCATGCCGAGGCCAATGTCGAGGGCGCTGATGTGGTGGTGGTGTCGAGCGCCATTGATGAAACCAATCCAGAAATACGCTGGGCCCATGAGCACCGCGTGCCGGTGGTGCGCCGGGCTGAAATGCTCGCTGAACTAATGCGTTTTCGTCACGGTATTGCCGTGGCGGGTACTCATGGTAAAACCACCACGACCAGCTTGACGGCAACACTGCTGGCTGAAGGGGGGCTCGATCCCACCTTTGTGATTGGTGGCAAGCTGACCAGTGCCGGTGCCAATGCCCGCTTAGGTGAGGGCGACTATTTAGTTGCCGAAGCCGATGAGTCCGACGCCTCCTTTTTGCATCTACAGCCGATGGTGTCGGTTGTCACCAATATCGATGCTGACCATATGGCGACCTATGGCGGCGACTTTGAACGGCTCAAAAGTACCTTTATCGAATTCCTACACAACTTGCCGTTTTATGGCTTGGCTGTGCTGTGTATCGATGACCCCCATGTGCGCGTGCTGTGTGAACAGGTGAAGCGGCAGTTCGTGACCTATGGGTTTGATAGCGATGCCGATTACCGGATTGTTGATTTTGCCCAGCGTGGCGGTGAAGTGACGTTCACGGCGCTACGCCCTGGTGGCGCTGCGCCGTTAAATGTCCGTTTGGCTATGCCGGGGCGCCACAATGCTCTAAACGCCATGGCGGCAATTGTGGTAGCCACCGATGCTGGTGTGAGCGATAGCGCTATTTTGAGCGGTTTGGCAGGTTTTGCCGGTGTTGGTCGCCGTTTTCAGGTGCATGGTCATTTCCCTGCACCCCAAGGGGGCGGCGATATCATGCTGGTGGATGACTATGGCCACCATCCTCGTGAAGTTGATATGGTCATTCAGGCGATTCGTGCAGGCTGGCCAGATCGTCGCCTAGTCATGCTTTATCAGCCCCATCGCTATAGCCGTACCCGCGATTTATACGAAGATTTTGTCAGGGTGCTTTCTCAAGTCGATACGCTTGTGCTGCTTGATGTTTACAGTGCCGGTGAAGCGGTTATTCCTGGTGCCGAAGGAAAAACCTTGGCGGGCTCCATTCGTCAGCGTGGTGACGTCGACCCGCTATTTGTCGAGCATAAACACGAACTGCCTGCGCTGTTAACCAACGTATTGCGCCCAGGCGATATTTTAATAACCCAGGGTGCCGGTGATGTGGGTGGGATCTCCCTGCGCCTGGCCCAGGCACAGCTAGCGATGAACGAGGTGGATCTGTGAGTGTTGACGTAGCAACTCCCCAGTCTCTTGAAAAAGTCGTTGTCGTTTACGGTGGCACCTCTGCTGAACGCGAGGTGTCGCTGAAAAGCGGGTCGGCGGTGCTTGCGGCGCTGCAGCGTAAAGGTGTCAACGCCTGCGGCTATGATCCCCGCGACAACGGCCTAGTGGGCTTGGAACGACTGGCTCCTTCGCTTGTCTTTGTGGCTCTGCATGGCCGCGGCGGGGAAGACGGCACCCTACAGGGCGCGCTAGAACTGCTCGACATTCCTTATACCGGCAGCGGGGTGCTTGCTTCGGCCCTGGGGATGGATAAGCAGCGCACCAAGCAGGTATGGAGCGCAGTTGGGCTACCCACTCCGGAAAGTATTATGTTGGAGGCAACGGCGGAGTGGTCCGCCGTGGTCGAGCAACTTGGCTTGCCGTTGATTGTGAAGCCTGTGCATGAGGGGTCGACGCTGGGTATTAGCATTGTAAAAAGCCAGGCAGCGCTTGAAGCGGCTTATCACGAGGCGGCCCAGTTCGACGCCCGCGTGATGGCAGAGCGTTTTGTGGTGGGTGAAGAGTATACCGTTGCGCTGCTAGGTGATCAGGTGCTGCCGGCGATTCGTGTTGAAGTACCGGGTGGTTTCTACGACTACGAGGCCAAATATATCGCTAATACCACCCAGTATCACTTGCCCTGCGGTTTGTCGGCGCAACATGAGGCTGAGCTTGCATTGCTTTGCCAGCAGGCGTTTGCCGCTATCGGTGGAGTCGGCTGGGGCCGGGTTGATGTCATGCGTGATAGTGAAGGGCGTTTTTGGCTGTTGGAAGTCAATACGGTGCCAGGTATGACCGATCATAGTTTGGTACCTCAAGCGGCGGCTCATGCGGGCATTAGCTTTGATGATCTAGTGTTACGAATACTCAATACCGCAGGCGAGCAGTTCACAGCATGAGTAATGACCTGTTTAAAAGCGCCTTTTTAAAAAGTGCCTTATGAAAAAGCGTAACGCTTGGTTGGGAATTCTCCTGCTGGCGCTACTTATGGGAGCTGGCGGGCGGGCGCTTTGGCTGTGGCTGGATCGTCCTATTGAACGTGTGTCTATTCGCGGTGAATGGGAGTACGTCAGCGCTGACTACCTGCGTACTCAGTTGGCGCCCCTGGTGGTTGATGCCACCTGGTTATCAGCTGATTTGGGTGAATTACGCGACCGTGCACTGCAAGTGGGTTGGTTAAACGAAGTGCGCATTTCCCGTGAGTGGCCGAATGCACTGGTGTTTGAGCTGGTTGAACAGCAGCCTGTCGCACGCTGGAATGATGACTTCTTGCTTAACCCTGAAGGTGAGCCTTTCGCTTTTGCGCCATTATCACCACCTGCAGGTTTACCCGATCTCGCTGGCCCTGCTGGAAGCAGTGAAGAAGTGCTGGATTATTACCACCGGTTAAAACTTCACTTTGAACAGTTATCGTTGAATCTTACTCAACTTCGTTTAGAGCCGCGCGGTGCCTGGCGGCTACAATTAAACGATGGCGCTTGGGTGATGTTAGGTCGGCGTCAGCATGAAGTGCGCTTAGCACGATTGTCGGCTTCATGGCAGCGTGAGTTGTCGTCTCTTGGCGATCAGATTCGTTATATTGACCTGCGCTACCCTAACGGTGTTGCTGTTGCTTGGCATGGAGAAAGTGAATTTACGGTGCAAGATGAGTAGCTCTTCTATTACTTGATGCAAATAAGGTGTAAAAGTGAGTGGTTGCCATCGTTGAAAAAGCCAGTAATCGGCTTTAAATTGCTACCCAAGCCTATTATTGTGGATTTGTACTAGTCGTATTGCGACTATTGTTTCTATACTATGGGCCAGAAGCGGGTTAAATAGTTTTTAATTTCGACTATTGGTACTTAGCGATTGTCTGAAAAGCAGCACTGATTATTTTGGGTAGCACGCTTTCAATGTTAAGCGTTAGATTAAGCGCCACCCTATTTATATTTATTTTTAACAATGACGCAAGGAGATTTCCCGACTCATGGCAGGCTCACCCAACGCATCCAATATGGTGGTCGGGCTGGACATTGGAACGTCCAAGGTCGTCGCGATAGTCGGTCAACCTACCGACGACGGCGGAATTGAAATTGCAGGTATTGGTTCGCATCCTTCGCGTGGCATGAAGCGTGGCGTAGTGATCAATATTGAATCGACTGTGCAGTCTATCCAGCGCGCCGTTGAAGAAGCGGAATTAATGGCCGGTTGTGATATTCACTCGGTATACGTTGGCGTGGCAGGCAGCCATATCAGTTCAATGAACTCGGATGGCGTTGTCGCTATTAAAGAGCGTGAGGTAACGCCCTCCGATATTGAACGTGTGATTGACTCCGCGCGGGCGCGTGCCATCTCTGAAGGCCAGCGAGTGCTGCATGTGCTGCCCCAAGAGTTCTCGATTGATGCCCAGGGGGGCATTCGTGAACCGCTTGGCATGTCCGGTGTGCGCTTGGAAGCACAGGTGCACTTAGTGACAGCCGCATTAAACGCGGTGCAGAATATTGAGAAGTGTGTGCGCCGTTGCGGTCTTGAAGTTGATGCTATTATCTTAGAGCAGCTCGCCTCTAGTATGGCCGTGCTGACTGAAGATGAGCGTGAACTGGGCGTCTGTATGGTCGACATTGGTGGTGGAACCACCGATATGGCTATTTTCAGCGAAGGCGCCATACGCCATACGGCGGTGATTCCTATCGCCGGGGATCAAGTCACTAACGATATCGCCATGGCGTTGCGAACACCCACGCAGCACGCTGAAGAGATCAAAGTTAAATACGCTTGCGCGCTAACCCATTTAGCCGCCAGCGATGAAATGATTAAAGTACCTAGCGTAGGTGATCGTCCAGCGCGTGATCTATCGCGCCAAGCGCTTGCTGAAGTGGTAGAACCACGCTACGAAGAGCTATTTACGCTAGTGAGAGACGAATTGCGCCGTAGTGGCTATGAAGACATGGTGGCTGCTGGGATAGTGCTTACCGGCGGTACCTCGCGCATGGAAGGGGTTAGCGAATTGGCAGAAGAGATTTTCCATATGCCCGTTCGTATCGCATGTCCGCAGAATGTAAGAGGTTTGGCGGACGTCGTTTGTAATCCCATTTATGCGACGGGCGTTGGTCTGCTGCATTATGCCTTGCAGGAAACGCGTCATGGGCAAGGTCTAAGAAGCCACGGGGGAGTGGTTGCAGCCCATAAGGGCCGTAACGAGCTTGCCCGGCGTGATATCAAGGAAGACCATTCGGCGCTGGCAAGAATTAAAGGCTGGTTCAAAGGAAATTTCTGACAGGGCCGCAAGCGCGGTTCAGGAGACGGGGCTTATGTTCGAATTGGTAGATAACGCACCCTCGAGCAGTGCGGTCATCAAAGTGGTTGGCGTTGGCGGCGGTGGCGGCAATGCTGTTAACCACATGGTCGAAAGCAATATTGAAGGCGTTGAGTTTATCTGCGCCAACACGGACGCCCAGGCGCTGAAACGCTGTGCAGCGAAGACGGTGTTGCAATTGGGTAGCGAAATCACTAAAGGATTAGGCGCAGGTGCCAATCCCGACGTGGGCCGCCAAGCCGCAATGGAAGACCGCGAACGCATTGCGGAATTGCTGGTCGGTGCCGATATGGTCTTCATCACTGCCGGTATGGGCGGTGGTACGGGCACAGGGGGTGCGCCGGTGGTTGCCCAGGTCGCCAAGGAACTGGGGATTCTCACCGTTGCGGTAGTGACGCGCCCCTTCCCCTTTGAAGGGCCAAAGCGTATGCGCGCTGCTGAAGAGGGCATGAAAGAGCTCTCTGAGCATGTGGATTCGCTGATCACTATTCCTAACGAAAAATTGCTTTCTGTGCTGGGCAAGAGTGCCACGCTACTGACGGCCTTTAGTGCGGCGAACGATGTGCTGCTGGGGGCTGTTCAAGGTATCGCAGAACTGATCACTAGCCCGGGCATCATCAACGTCGATTTTGCTGATGTGCGCACCGTTATGTCTGAAATGGGCATGGCGATGATGGGTACCGGTGGTGCCACGGGTGAAAATCGTGCTCGCGAAGCCGCCGAGAAAGCGATCCGCAGCCCGCTGCTGGAAGATATCGACCTTCACGGCGCACGCGGTATCTTGGTCAACATTACTGCAGGCCCCGATTTGTCGATCGGCGAGTTCAACGATGTAGGCGCTACCGTCCAGGAGTTTGCGTCTCCAGATGCCACCATTGTCGTCGGCACCTCCATTGATATGGAAATGTCCGACGAGCTGCGTGTCACTGTTGTTGCCGCCGGCTTGGACGGGCAAAAGCCTAAGGCGGCCGCGCGCGAGCCTGCCCGTCGGTCAGCTGCAGAGTCCTCGGATTACCGCAAGTTGCAACAGCCAACGGTAATGCGTCAGCAGGCAACAGCACGCGCTGAAGCACCCGAAGCGGCCGCAAAACCGCGTCCTGAAAAGCGTCGCGCTTCCGAAGCCGATGACTATCTGGACATCCCCGCGTTTCTACGCCGCCAGGCGGATTGATTCTCGCTATCAGGCTCATTGCAACAGCGAGCGAGCGTTTTATTGGCTAAAACGCTCGTTTGCTGTTAAAGTGAACACTGTTTGATAACTTTTCCCCTGCGGTTATTACCGTCATTAGAGCTCGGCTACTATCCATGATCAGACAACGCACCCTACAAAACGTCATTCGCGCCACCGGAGTGGGCCTGCATTCTGGCAAAAAAGTCCACTTAGCTCTGCGTCCGGCGCCGGCCAATACTGGGATTGTGTTTGTTAGAACCGATCTGGATCCCGTTGCGCACGTTCCCGCACGGGCAGAATTGGTTGAAGATACCAAGCTATGTACTGCTCTTGTGTTTAACGGGGTCAAGGTAGCTACCGTTGAGCACCTGATGTCGGCCTTTGCTGGGTTGGGTATCGATAACGCCTATGTGGATGTTAGTGAACCTGAAGTGCCTATTATGGACGGCAGTGCGAGTCCATTTGTGTTTTTAATCCAATCAGCGGGAATTTTAGAGCAGGATGCTGCGAAGAAATTCATTCGCATCAAGCACCGTGTAGCGGTGACCGATGGCGATAAAGAAGCGGTGTTCTTACCCCATCAAGGGTTCAAAGTCTCCTTTGCAATCGACTTTGATCATCCTGTTTTTGAGCAGCAGAAACAGACCGCGTTGATCGATTTCTCGACCACGTCCTTCGTTAAAGAAGTTTCCCGTGCACGTACTTTTGGATTTATGCGTGACTTAGAGTTCTTACGCTCTAACAATCTGGCGCTAGGCGGAAGTCTAGACAACGCCATTGTGGTGGATGATTACCGCATCGTTAATGAAGGCGGCCTGCGCTACGAAGATGAGTTTGTTAAGCACAAAGTATTGGATGCTATCGGTGACTTGTACCAGCTGGGTTATAGCCTGATCGGCGAGTTCCGTGGGGTGAAATCTGGCCACGCACTCAATAATCAGCTCTGCCGCGAATTGATGGCGCAGCCCGATGCCTATGAAATTGTCACCTTTGAAGAGGAAAAGGCGGTTGCGCCGATCTCTTATGCCGCACCTGCAATGGCGTGATGTAGCTAGGCTTCGCTTTTTATATTAGCGCTTTTTTACTTTTTGATTCATAAAGCATCGCTTAGGCGGTGCTTTATGCTTTTAAGAGTGTGGCGATAAGGCACTAAGCCTGATGGGAAGAGAAAATGGTGTGAGCGTTACTTGGCTGGCCGAGCATGAGATGCAAGCCGTTCCAAGGCACGTTTTAGCGCTGGATTGGTAGTATCTTCAGCGCACTCGGAAAGGGTTTTGCCCGCGTCGGCCGACAGACTACGCGTGTTACGCTTTGGTGCCACAATAGGGCGTACAGGGCGTACCTTAAAGGTAAAGCCGCTGACTCCTTCAAAGCCAGGCAGTTGATGGAGCAGTTCCAATAAGCGCCGCTGTTCGAAGCGTAACCACGTCAGCCAGCTCGCCTGACCGCTAATCAGGGTTAAACGACCTTCGCTAAAGCCACCCACAAAAATATGTTCGCGCATCTCTTCGGGCAAGTGGGCGCGCAAGTGTCGCTGGGCCTGATCGATGAGACGAGATAGGCGCATTAACTGATTAATATCACCCGACTTGGAGAGCAGACGGGCGATGGGCTGTGCGCGAGAACGCTTAACCTTTATACTCATACGCTTAATTCCTAGGGTGCTGCTGTTTAGGCACCGCTACTAATGACGTCGGCCACCTTCGCCGATGGCTGATTAGTAAACTCTACCACGCTCAGGAGCCGGTCTACAGCATGTCACCTACGCTTGATGTTCAATCAGCTTTGCCGCGGCGCCATCGCCGTTACGGTTTAGCGCGTTGGTGGCTGGCCGGTCTGTTGGTGAGTTGCCTTTTACCCGCCAGTTTAGGCCCTGCAGATGCATTCCGCGGCGGTGAGCGTAGCGTCACGATCTGTTTCTGGGTGCCCGCGATTTTACGCGCCCAGTCCCACTGGGTGGCCAGGCGTCGGCGCGCGCTGCAACGTTTTGCTCAAAGCCCCCAGCGCTTTGCGCCTGTTCGGCGTCTATGTCACTGGCTAGCCCCGATGGCTATGCTGGTCGCCGCCCGGGATGTCTTGACCCAGCGCGGCCCGCCTTCCCGCTAAGTCTGTCGATAATACATCTACTTTGTGCATGCTCTAGAGATAAACAGCATGCATTGAAAGGGCAATGTCCGCTGGGACGCTCGTGAATACTTGGATATTTCATGCTTAATAATTTATTACGAAAAGTCGTGGGCTCTAAAAACGACCGCGATGTCAAACGCATGCACAAGAAGGTGCCGCAGATTAACGCATTAGAAGCAGAGCTTGAGGCGATTAGCGATGCTGAACTGCAAGGTAAAACCGCCGAGCTGCGCCAGCGCTTAGAAGCCGGTGAGTCGCTTGATTCGCTGTTAGCGCCCGCCTTTGCGATCGTACGAGAAGCCAGTAAGCGCGTTATGGGCATGCGTCACTTCGATGTGCAGATGGTAGGCGGCATGACCCTGCACCGTGGCCGCATCGCTGAAATGAAAACCGGTGAGGGTAAAACGCTGGTGGCGACGCTGGCGGTGTACCTGAATGCATTGCCGGGTAAAGGGGTGCACGTGGTCACGGTGAACGACTACCTGGCTCGCCGTGATGCTGAGTGGATGCGTCCGCTGTATGAATTTCTGGGCCTTACCATTGGCGTCATTTTCTCCGGCCAGACAGGCGAAGAGAAGCGTCATGCGTACCAGTGTGATATTACCTATGGCACCAACAACGAGTTCGGCTTCGATTATCTACGCGATAACATGGCGTTCTCGTTAGAAGATAAAGTTCAGCGTGGCCTGCACTATGCGATTGTCGATGAGGTTGACTCGATTCTTATCGATGAAGCGCGTACGCCGCTGATTATTTCCGGCGCGGTCGATGAGAATACCGACCTCTATAAAGTCGTCAATCAACTTGCCCAGCAGCTTGAAAAAGGCGAAGAGATTGAAGATGAGGAAGCCACGGTTGTTGGTGACTTCTTGGTCGATGAGAAGCAGAAGCAGGTAGAGTTAACCGAGCAGGGGCATAATAAAGTTGAAGAGCTGATGCGCGCTGAAGGTTTATTGGGCGATGACGAGTCGCTGTATGCCGCGCAAAACCTTAACTTGCTTCAGCATATGCACTCGGCGCTGCGCGCCCGCCATCTCTATAACCGTGATGTCGACTACATCATCTCTGAAGGTCAGGTGGTGATCGTCGACGAGCACACCGGCCGCTCTATGCCCGGGCGCCGCTGGTCGGAAGGGTTGCACCAAGCCGTCGAGGCCAAAGAGGGCGTCACGGTGCAGCGCGAAAGCCAAACGCTAGCCTCAACGACGTTCCAGAACTACTTCCGTCTGTATGAAAAACTCGCCGGGATGACCGGTACGGCGGATACTGAAGCCTTTGAGTTTCGGCAAATTTACGGCCTCGACGTGGTGGTGATTCCCACCAATCGGCCACTGGCCCGTAAAGACCTCAACGATCTGGTTTATTTGAGCGCTGAAGAGAAGTACGAAGCGATCATCAAAGATGTCAAAACCGAGACCGAAGCCGGGCGTCCAGTGCTGGTGGGTACGGCTTCTATTGAGACATCCGAGTACCTTGCCAAGCTGATGCGCGAGGCGGGCCTTACGTTCAATGTGCTTAACGCCAAGCAGCACCAGAGTGAAGCGGAGATCATTGCTCAGGCAGGCCGCCCAGGGGCGATTACGATCGCCACTAACATGGCCGGTCGTGGCACCGATATCGTTCTAGGCGGTAACTGGGAGGCCGAAGTCGCCAAGCTGCAAAACCCTAGCCAAGAACAGGTTGAGGCGTTAAAAGTCGAGTGGCAAGCGCGCCATGATGGTGTGCTCGCCGCTGGCGGCCTGCATGTGGTGGGCTCTGAACGCCACGAGTCCCGGCGTATCGATAACCAGCTGCGTGGCCGTGCCGGACGCCAGGGTGACCCCGGCTCAACGCGCTTCTTCTTGTCGCTTGAAGATAGCCTGATGCGCCTGTTCGGCTCTGACCGCGTCAAACGCTTGATGCAGGCATTGGGGCTTGAGCATGGCGAAGCCATTGAGCATAAGATGGTCTCTAACGCCGTTGAGCGTGCCCAGAAGAAAGTCGAAGGGCGTAACTTCGATATTCGTAAGCAGCTACTTGAGTACGACGACGTTGCCAACGATCAGCGCCGGGTGATCTACGACCAGCGCAATGAGATTCTGGCCGCGGACGATGTGGCTGATGCCGTTATTGGTATCCGCGAAGAGGTGATGGAGACGGCCATCAGCGACTACGTGCCGCCCCAAAGCCTGCCCGAGCAGTGGGATCTGCCCGGCTTGGAAGCGCACTTGAAGACGGAGTTCAACCTTGACGCACCGGTGGTTAAATGGGCCGCCGAAGATGATCGCTTTAGTGAAGAGCAGTTGCGTGAACGGCTGCAGACTATGCACCGCGAGGCCTATGCAGCCAAAATCGAGGCGGCTGGCGAGAAGCTGATTCGTCGCTTTGAGAAGCAGGTCATGCTGCAAGTGCTGGACACGCGTTGGAAAGAACACCTTCAGTCGATGGATCATTTGCGTCGCGGTATCCACCTACGTGGCTATGCTCAGAAAAACCCCAAGCAAGAGTACAAGCGTGAATCCTTTGAACTCTTCCAGCAGCTGTTAGAGCACATTAAAGCCGATGTGACGCGTATTCTGAGCCACGTACAGGTTCGTCAGCCCGAGGAAGTAGACGCCCTTGAGCAACAGCGCCGCGAAGCGCTGGCGCGGGAAACCGCCACGGCGGCAAGCCGTCATGACACCCCGACCCAGGAGCAGCCCGAAACTGAGCAGGAAGCGCCTGGTGTTGATGGCCGCCCTGTGCGTCGCGAAGGCCCGAAAGTGGGCCGCAACGACCCGTGTTTTTGTGGCTCGGGTAAAAAGTACAAGCAGTGCTGTGGAAAACTAAGCTAACGGCGCCCGTTTTGAGACCGTTTTTTGAGACGGTCTGTGAAACGGTCTTTGTCTAAAGGAGAAAATCATGGCGGTTGGAAACACTCCCTTTCCAGAGTTGCCACCCCTAAAAGGGGTGCGCCTGGGGGTTGCAATGGCGGGTATCAAAAAGCCGGATCGTCGTGATGTAGTGGTGATTGAACTGCCCGAGACCGTGACGGTGTCTGGGGTCTTTACCCGTAATGCGTTCTGCGCAGCGCCCGTTTTGGTGGCCAAGCAACACCTCGAGCAGTGCCGGGCAGAACACCGTTCGCCACGCTTTTGGCTGATCAACACTGGCAATGCTAACGCAGGTACGGGTGAAGCAGGTTTGCGGGATGCCAGGGCTAGCTGTGCAGAACTGGCTAAACAAGCCGGTGTGTCGTCGCAGGACGTGCTGCCGTTTTCAACCGGCGTAATTGGCGAGCCGCTGCCGATGGAGCGTCTGCTAGCGGGATTGGCACCGGCACTTGAAAGCATGGCCAGCGACAGTGTTGCCTGGGAACACGCAGGCCAAGGTATTTTAACCACCGATACTCGTGCCAAAGGCGCCAGTGTCACGGTTGAAATAGGCAATCAGCAGGTAACGATTAACGGCATCACGAAAGGGTCTGGCATGATCAAGCCCAATATGGCGACCATGCTGGGCTTTGTGGTGACCGATGCAACTATCGAAGCACCGCTGCTGGATCGGCTACTGCGTGAAACCGTCGATCGCTCGTTTAACTGCATCACGGTGGATAGCGATACCTCTACCAATGACGCTTGTATGTTGGCAGCGACCGGCACAGGCCCCCGCATTGCCGATGATGAGCAGATTGCCGTTTTCAGCAACGCCTTGCAGCGGGTAATGACCGAGCTGGCGCAGGCGATTATTCGCGACGCCGAGGGCGCAACCAAATTCGTTACCCTTCAGGTCGACGAAGCGAAAAGTCGTCAAGAGGCGCTCGATGTGGCCTTTACTGTTGCGCACTCACCGCTAGTCAAAACAGCGCTTTACGCTTCAGATGCTAATTGGGGGCGTATTTTGGCCGCGGTAGGACGAGCGCCTGTAAGCGACTTTGATGTCAACCGTGTGGTGATTGATTTAGGCGATGTACGTCTAGTTGAAAATGGCGGGCGTGCTGCAGGCTATACCGAAGCGGCAGGAAGCGCCGTCATGGCCGAGTCAGAAATTACCATTCGCATTAACTTGGGGCGCGGCGAGGAAAGTGCCACGGTATGGACCTCCGACCTCTCCCATGACTATGTGTCTATTAACGCGGATTACCGCAGCTAGTCAGTCTCCCCCTGTGTGGGGCGTTGGTTGGCAGGGGTAGTGGGCACACGCAGCGATATAGCACCGATGCCTTTAGCATTGGTGCACGCAGTGGATAAAGACGTAACGAGTATATGAGTCTATGAGCATAAAGGTAAAACGACGGGTTCACGTCGCGGCGGCAGCGATTATCAGCGCCGATCAACAGCAAGTACTGATCGCTCGTCGGCCATCAAACGTAGATCATGGCGGGCTTTGGGAGTTTCCAGGCGGCAAACTGGCCCCTTATGAAACAGGTCTTGAAGGGTTAAAGCGTGAACTGCACGAAGAGCTAGGCGTTGAGATTGTTTGTGCCCAGCCGTTGATTCGCGTCCACCATGAGTACCCCGACAAGCATATCTTGCTCGATGTATGGCAAGTGCATGAGTTTGCTGGCGAGCCCTTTGGTCGTGAAGGGCAGGCGGTGCGCTGGGTGCCCATGAGCGAGCTCTCCAACTACCCCTTCCCGGCGGCTAATTTGCCGATTCTGCGAGCGGTAAGGTTGCCTACCGAGTATTTAATTACCGGGGAAGAGTTGGATGAGGCGCGTTTCGATGCGTTTTTGGAACGCGCGCTGCGTGAAGACAAAATTCGCCTGGTACAACTGCGCGCCAAGCAGTTGGATGAAGCGGCTTATCTGGCTCGTGCCCAGCGTGCCTTGAGCCTGTGTCGTAAGCACGGCGCGCGACTGCTGCTCAATGGTGAGCCGACGCTGCTTGATCACATTGACGCCGATGGCATTCATTTGACCAGCGAGCGTTTGATGCAGCTCGAGCGTCGTCCGATTGCCGAAAGCAAGTGGCTGTCCGCATCAACACACAACCAAACCCAGCTTACCCAGGCGGCGGTGTTAGGCTGCGACTTTGTTAGCTTATCGCCGCTGCGCACCACACCGTCACACCCGGAAGTATTCCCGCTCGGCTGGCATGATTTCCAGCAGTTGGTAGAGCGCGCAGGCATGCCGGTATTCGCACTGGGTGGCATGACGCGCTTTGATGCCAATCATGCCCGTGCCGTGGGCGCTCAAGGAATCGCATCGATCCGCGATTTCTGGAAATAACACGCCAAGCCAGAACGCATAAAAAGAGCGTTATATAATGAAAAACGCCTGCCTCGGTATTTAGCCAAGGCAGGCGTTTTTACGTTTTCATCTTTAAGACTAAGGCCAAGCCTACTAGTCGCGGTAGCGGCGAGTCAGATCCCCATAAGCGTCCACACGACGATCGCGCAGATAGGGCCAGATGCGGCGGGTATTTTCACTGCGCGCCATATCCAGCTGAACGACTAACTGTTCAGTCTCTTCCCCCGCATGGGCCAATAGTTCACCTTGTGGTCCGCAGACGAAGCTGCCGCCCCAAAACTGAATGCCGTCTCCCACCCCAGAATGATCCGCCTCAAAGCCAACCCGGTTGGCGACGAGAACCGGCAAGCCGTTGGCGACACCGTGGGCGCGCTGAATCACTGTCCAGGCATCTTTTTGGCGGCTCTTTTCTTCCCCGTCGTCATTGGGATCCCAGCCGATCGCCGTGGGGTAGAGCAGTAAATCGGCACCGGCTAGCGCCATAAGACGGGCGGCTTCGGGGTACCACTGATCCCAGCAGACCAAGACGCCGAGACGGCCCACGGATGTTTCGATCGGAGTAAAGCCTTCTCCGCGGGTGCTGTCATGATCACCCGGCGTGAAGTAAAACTTCTCATAAAACCCGGGATCATCGGGAATGTGCATCTTACGATACTGACCTACCCGGCCCTTGGCGCGGTCATAGACCACCGCAGTATTGTGGTATAGCCCTGGAGCGCGGCGTTCAAATAGCGACCCAACCAGCACAATATTCAACTCTTTAGCGAGCGCCGCCAGGCGCTGGCCGGTAGGGCCATCCAGCGGTTCCGCTAGATCAAACAGGGCAGGGTCTTCAAATTGGCAGAAGTAGTGGGTGGCGTGCAGTTCTTGTAGCAGTACCAACTGCGCGCCTTGTTTAGCGGCGCTACGGATACCTTCTTCGCTTGCTGACAGGCTTTGGGCTTTGTCCGGCCACGCGGGTTGCTGCACAACAGCGACGGTTAGCGTTGTCGACATGGTGACTCCTTTAGCAAATAGCGGTCGTGGCAAGCGTGCCTTGTGGAAGCTGCATGGTTAAACAGTGCAGGCTGCCATGTTGGCGAATAACGCTTACGCACTCAATCGGAATTAGCGTGTGCTCAGGAAAAGCAACCGCTAGCGCGTTCAGTGCAGTGACATCCGCCGGGTCGCCGTAGGTAGGCACCAGTACGGCCTGATTGATGATCAGGAAATTTGCGTAGGTGGCGGGCAGGCGGTGGCCATCTTCCGGGTCAAAGCAGGCTTGGGGCCAGGGCAGTGGAACAAGCCGGTAGGGTTCACCATTGCGTTGCCGGAAAGACTGCAGTTCTTGCTCCATCGCCGCCAAGGCCGCGTAGTGCGGGTCGTGGGGATCGTCACAACGCACATAGGCGATGGTGGTTGGGTTGCAGAAGCGTGCCAGGGTATCAATATGGCTGTCGGTATCATCGCCTTCTAAATGGCCGTTGGCCAGCCACAGCACACGGTCAACGCCGAAGTCGTCGCTAAGCTGCGCTTCTACCTCTGCTCGGGATAGCGTGGGGTTACGGTTGGGGTTAAGCAGGCATGCTTCGGTGGTGAGCAGGGTGCCTTCGCCGTCAGTTTCTATACCGCCGCCTTCCAGTACCAGATTCCGCGAGGCCACCGGGCAGGCCCAGGCGCCCGCATCGGCAAGCCACTGGGTGAGCAAGTTATCGCGTTCGGCGGGAAATTTTCCACCCCAGCCGGTGAACGTGTAGTCGAGCAAGACACATTGGCCATCTTCATCGACCACGCTGATCGGGCCATGATCCCGCGCCCAGGTATCGTCGGTGGGTGCGACAATAAGCTGCAGGCGTTCAGCGGGCACAGCGTAGGCGTGAAAAGTATCGGCCAGGCGCTGTTTGGTTAGTTCGTCTGGTACGCAAATAAGCACGCGCTGATAGCGTGCGGTGGCCATCACGATACGTTCGAGGGTGGCTTCGATGCGCGCAAGCAGAGGCGCCCAATCGCCGTCTGGGCGTGGCCAGGTCAGTTGTATCCCATCTTGGGGATACCATTCGGGTAGCAAACGATACGTCATAAAAGCGCAGCCCACTGTCAGCAGTAAATCGGCGCAATGTAGGGTGTGGCGGGGCAAGTTGCAAGCGTAACGTTTTTATTATGAACGCTCACGGCGAAGGCCGCTCTAATGGCCGTTTGAACATGCAGAGAGACTAAAAAAACCGTACCATGAGCGCTTATTGATAAGGAATGACGCCATGCTTGATCGTTTGCCTTTTCTGGTGGGGCTGCGCTACGTGCGCGCTAAACGCCGGAACCACTTTATTTCGTTTATTTCGCTCACCTCGATGTTGGGGCTAATGCTGGGGGTCGCCGTACTTATTTTGGTGCTGTCGGTGATGAACGGCTTCGACCATGAGCTGCGCACACGTATTTTAGGCATGGTGCCCCACGCTAAAATTGAGTCCCGGGAGGGCATGGTTGAATGGCAGGCTCTGGCTGAAGAGCTTATGCAAAGGGAGCGGGTCATTGGTGCGGCGCCCTACGTTGAGCAACAAGGTATGTTCTCCGTGGGCGGGCGTAATCAGGGAGCCATGGTCAATGGCATCAACCCGGAATGGGAAGACCGAGTGTCAATTATTGGTGAGCACATGCGCCAAGGTGAATTGACCGATCTGGTTCCCGGAGAGTGGCATGTGGTGCTGGGCTCAATGCTGGCGCGCAACTTGGGCGTTGGCGTGGGGGATCGAGTAACGCTGCTGGTACCCGAAGCATCAATTACCCCCGCCGGGGTCTTTCCACGCTTAAAACGCTTTACCGTTAGCGGTATTTTTAGCGTCGGTGCCGAACTAGACGCTAATTTGGCCTACGCCAATATTGAAGATATGCAGACCCTTGCGCGCCTGGGTGATGCGGTTGGCGGGCTGCGTCTACAGCTGGATGATCTGTTTGCCGCCAGTAGCGAGACCCAAGCGATTCTCAATGAGCTTGGCCCGGAGTATCGGGGCAGCGACTGGACGTTCTCTCAAGGCAATCTTTTCCAGGCGATACAGATGGAAAAGCGCATGATCGCGCTGCTGTTAACCGTGATTATCGCCGTGGCAGCTTTCAACATCGTCTCTACGCTGGTTATGGTGGTGACCGATAAGCGCGCGGATATCGCCATTCTGCGGACGATCGGTGCTAAACCGAGCTCGATTATGGGGATTTTTATTGTTCAGGGCATGGCCATCGGGCTGATTGGTATCGCTGTTGGGGTGGCCGTGGGTGTGCTGCTGGCGCTGACCATTGCGGATCTGATTGGCTGGGTGGAAGGAACGCTGGGGATTCAGTTCCTGGATGCTGGGGTCTATTTCATTAGCGACCTGCCTTCACGCCTGCAGTGGAATGATGTCAGTCGTATCGTATTGGCCGCCTTTGGTCTGACGTTCCTGTCGACACTTTATCCCGCTTGGCGGGCGGCAAAAGTTCAGCCGGCGGATGTGTTGCGCTATGAATAATGGCTTCAGGAATAAGGATGACACGATGTCGATAAATACAGGGCAAGAAGCTGCCGTCATGCTCGATTGCCAGACGCTGACACGAACCTACAGCGAAGGCCCCCAGGATCTGACGGTACTGGATAAGCTCAATTTGCAGGTGCGCGCCGGGGAACGGGTGGCCATCGTCGGCAGCTCGGGGTCAGGTAAGACAACGCTGTTAAACCTGCTGGGCGGTCTTGACCGCCCTAGTGAAGGCAGCGTCGTTATCGCCGGTGAGCCTCTATCAGGGCTGAATGAAGCGGCGCTTGGCAGCTTTCGTAACCGCTACATCGGGTTTGTGTATCAATTCCACCATCTATTGGCGGAATTCACTGCACTCGAAAATGCGGCGTTACCGCTGATTATTCGCGGTCAGTCGAAAAAGGCGGCCGAGAAGCGTGCCATGCAGATACTCGAGCGGGTAGGCATGCAGCCGCGGGCGGATCATAAGCCGGGTGAGCTTTCCGGCGGGGAGCGCCAGCGCGTGGCGATTGCCCGTGCGTTGGTCACCGATCCTAGTTTGGTGCTGATGGATGAGCCCACGGGCAATCTGGATCAAACCACGGCGGCGACTATTTTGGCACTAATGGATGAACTGGCCAAAGAGAGCGCCTGTGCATTCGTGATTGTGACCCATGACGTTAGCCTGGCGGCCCATCAAGACCGCGTGCTTAAACTGGATGCGGGTAAGTTGGTCGAGCAGGCGCCGGCGCTTTAACCGTCGGGTTCAATCATTAAACCTTATCGTCAAATTCTGCTTCTATCTGCGCACGCCGCTGCCGACGTATCTGGCGGCGGCGTTTCCAGTTATGGGAGACGTGCCAGCGCCAGATCAAGCGAATGCCAATATTGACCACGATGGCTAATATGATCGCTGTTACCAACGAGCCGACGATCAGTGGCGGCATAATGTCGTGCATCTGTTCGGCGATCCAGTGCGTTGAAATACGCGAAGGGGCCTCCCGCACGGGCGCGCCGAGGATAAAGGTGCCAATCCAGTAGTTGCCGTAAAAAATCAGCGGCATCGTTAATGGATTAGTAATCCATACCAAGCCTACCGAGAGGGCTAAATTGCAGCGTGTTAGGCGCGCGCCTAGCGCGGCAACGACCATCTGAAAGGGGATGGGCAGCATCGCGCAAAACACGCCCACGCTAAACGCATTGGCAACGCTTCGGCGAGTTAGAAGCCACAACCCCGGGTCTGCAATCAGCGGTGCAATAAAGCGTAGCGAGCGCTGTTTCCTGATAGTGTCGGGTTTGGGCATGTAGCGCTGCAGGAATCTGCGCGGCATGGCGGATACTCTTGCCTATCGATGTGGCTCATTATCCATATAGAGCCACTCTTCGGCTATGCTAGGCCATTAATGAACATTCGCTGGAGGGCTCTATGCGGTTAGGTGTTGCCATGCCCGCGGCGCTTGCAGCACTTGCAGGAGGTATTTTTGCCTGGTATTTCCACACCGCAGAGGTGACTCCAAATGCGTTTGGCTGGGTGTTGGTAGCCGCGTTGCTGGTAGTGGGGCGGTGCCCGCGATTTGCTATATGGCTGCTGATCGGCGCCTGGGTCTTCACTGGCGTACAAGAAGAGTGGGGGAGTCGCTTACCGACGGGGCTAAGCGGAGAAGATCTTGCTGTTGAGGCAACCGTGTTGACCGCCCAACCGGTGGGTAATGCCACGCGCCTGCTGTTAAGCGTTGATCAGTGTCAAAGCTCTTCGACTAGTCTGATACAACGGCCCAGCTGTTCCGCGCTCACCAAGGTGCGCATTACCGCTTATAGCGATGTTCGCTTTAGGCCCGGCGAGCAGTGGCAAATGACGCTTCGTTTGCGTCCCCCAAGTGGCTTTGCCAATCCTGATGCCTTCAATTATGAGCAGTGGCTGTGGCGTGAGGGAATCCACGCCACCGGCTACTTGCGCCAGGAGCCAGCGCCGGTTCGGCTTTCTTCTGCGGGCCCTTCGTTGCGCCAGCTAGCGCTGGATTTTTTAGCCCGCCAGCCTCTCGACGATCGAACCAAACGTTGGCTGGCAGCGTTGACGTTAGGCGATAGCGAACAGCTTACCCAAGACGACTGGTCGCTGCTGAATGCTACCGGAACCACGCATCTGGTGGTGATTTCAGGCTTGCATGTCGGGCTGGTGGCCTCATTTGTACTGCTGCTAGCCAAATCAGTCGCTCGGTTTGCAACGCCCACCAACTGGCGTATGCGCACCTGGCCGTGGTGGTTGGCAGCGCTAGCTTGTGTCAGTTACGCCACCCTTGCCGGAATGGCGCCACCGGCTATGCGGGCGATGGTGATGACATTGATCGGGCTGTGGGTGCTGAGTGGTCGGCATGCGCCGGGAGCTTGGCAGGGCTGGTGGCTGGCACTCGCGCTGGTACTTATTGTCGATCCGCTAGCGCTATGGCGTCCAGGGATGTGGCTATCGTTTGTGGCAGTGGCGTGGCTGATTATTATTTGGCAGGGGCGGCGGCGCCCTCAAGGGATAAAGGGCTGGTGCTGGGCGCTGGTGAGATCGCAACTGCTGCTAGCCCCGCTAATGGCCGCCGCCGTATTGGTGGCCTTTGGGCGAGTGGCACCCGCTGCTCCATTGATCAATTTAGTCGCCGTACCCTGGGTAAGCTCGGTGATGGTGCCGACCGCACTGCTGGGGTGGCTGCTGTCACCTCTGCCCATGGTGGGAGAGACGGTATGGTGGCTGTTTGAGCAGGCGCTAAGCGTTTTCCACCTGTTGCTGACGCTGGTGGTGCAGCACTGGCCACTATGGGAACCTGATCGGTCGTTAACGTATCCGCTCTCCCTCGCACTGTTGCTACTGTCGTTATGCTGGGGGCTACCTGCCGTGCTGCCAAGCTTACGGCTGGCAGCCTCAGCGCTGATCGTTGCGCTGCCCTGGTGGTCGCTTCCGTCATCGATTCCCCCCAATGCGCTCAGAGTCAGCGTCCATGATGTGGGGCAGGGGCAGTTGATAGAACTGCGCAGCGCGCATTATCGCCTGCTCTACGACACCGGCCCTCGCTTTCGTAGTGGTTTTATGCCTCTGGAGGCGCTTTGGTCACCGGGGCAGTTGTTTGATCAAGTGTTAGTCAGCCACGCTGATAATGACCATGCGGGCGGTATCAGCGCATTGTTAGCCGATCATCGGGTCAAACAGTGGATGGCTCCTGCAGGTGAGGCGCTGCCAATTTCCGGTATTGATTGTCAGCGTGGTCAAACATGGCAGCGTGATGGGGTGAGTTACCGTATTCTCTGGCCGCCCGCGGGTGATAACGATTTATCTGCCAACGATCGCTCCTGCGTACTTGAGGTGAGCGCTGGTGAGCAGAGACTGCTGATTACGGGGGATGTGAGCACTGAGGTAGAGCGTCGCTTTCTGCGAGAGGTGGAGCCGCCTGTTAGTGTATTGGTGGCAGGGCACCATGGCAGCGGCACCAGCTCGGGTATCCAGTTCGTACGTTCCATCGCTCCTGAGCATGTGATATTTAGCGCCGGGCGGAGTAATGCGTTTCAACATCCGGTAGATTCTGTCGTGCGCCGTTTTCGCCAGCAGGGCAGCTGTCTATGGAACACGGCGCATGACGGCGCACTGCGTTTTTGGCTAAAAGCGGCCCAGCCCATCCAGGTTGAAACAACGCGACCATTGCCAGGGCGACGCAACCAGTGTTGAAGCGCGTCGCCATCAGGTAGAATTCTCCGATTGCACACTATGGCCAGGAGCGCGTGTGACTGATTCAGGTTGGGGTATTTATAAGCGGTTGTTGGGCTATGTGAAGCCGCATTGGCGAGCTTTTGCGCTAGCGATAGTGGGCTTTGTGGTTTACGCCGCGTCGAGTACCGCGCTGGCGGAAATGATGAAGCGATTAATTGATGGCATTCAAAACCCAGATGCGGCGTTTCGGTTCTTTCTACCGCTGTTTGTAATTATTATGTTTTCCGCCCGGGGGTTAGGTACTTTTTTAAGCACCTACTTCATGGCCTATGTGGGCCGCTACGTGATTCATACCCTGCGTTGCGACGTGTTTGCCCATCTACTCCATCTGCCGGGCTGGTTTTTTGACCATCACTCCAGCGGTCAACTGGTATCACGGGTGACCTACCACGTTGAGCAAGTCGCGGGGGCGGCCACCAAAGCGGTGACGATTATTCTTCGGGAAGGCCTGTTCGTCGTCGGCTTGGTGCTCTATCTACTCTGGACTAACTGGATGCTAACGCTGCTGTTTTTGGGCGTGACGCCGATCATTGCCGTGGTGGTAAGCTACGTCAGCAAGCGCTTTAGACGCATTTCAAAACGCATTCAGCACTCCATGGGCGATGTCACCCATATTGCCTCGGAAGCGCTGTCGGGCTATCGGGTAGTGCGCACCCACGGCGCAGAGCCGTATGAAAAGCAGCGCTTTGAGCGGGTCAGTGAAGAGAATCGCCGCCAAAGTATGAAAGAAGCCATGACCCGTGCGGTCAGTTCCCCTGTGATTCTGATGTTGGTGGCCATCTCCATGGCGCTACTGGTCTGGCTGGCCATGGCACCCTCGCTGATGGAGAACATGACGCCTGGTGAGTTTGTGGCCTTTATTACCGCGGCTGCCCTGATGATCAAGCCGGTACGTCAACTGACCGAGATTAACGGTGAAATTCAGAAAGGCCTGGCGGCCGCGTCAGAGCTTTTCGGATTGCTGGATATGACCCCTGAAGAGGATAGTGGCAAACATATTGCCAGCCGTTTAAACGGCGATGTCGTGATCGATCATGTTAGCTTCCGCTATGCCGACGACCAGCCCGAAGTCCTGCACGATATTAATCTACGCATAGCACCGGGCGAACTGGTGGCGATAGTCGGGCGTTCGGGGAGCGGCAAGTCCACTCTGGTCAGCTTGCTGCCGCGTTTTTACTGCCCCACTCAAGGCAGTATTACTATCGATGGCATTAATGTTGATGAATACGCGCTTGGCCCACTGCGCCAGCAGATTGCTCTGGTGTCGCAGCAGGTGACGCTATTTAACGCCTCGATTGCCGATAATATTGCTTACGGGGTGGCCAATCCTGATCCCCAGGCTGTTCAGGCTGCGGCTGAAGCCGCCTATGCCCATGAGTTTATCGATAAGCTTCCCAATGGTTATGCCACCACCGTGGGTGAAAATGGCGTGATGCTCTCGGGCGGCCAACGCCAGCGGCTGGCGATTGCCCGGGCGATCTTCAAGGACGCGCCGCTACTGGTGCTGGATGAGGCCACTTCTGCGTTGGATACAGAATCCGAGCGCTATATTCAAAAAGCCCTTGAGCGAGTCTGTGAAGGGCGCACCACGCTGGTCATCGCCCACCGCCTCTCTACCATAGAGCGGGCTGACCGGATTGTGGTGATGGATCAGGGGCGCATTATCGAAGAGGGGGCGCATCAGTCGCTGCTTGATGCCGATGGCGCCTACGCGGCGCTGCATCAACTGCAGTTTCAAGAAGCGCCATGAGGCTATCGATATGAGCCTATCGTTATGAGCTTTGCCAAGAGAACGCTGGCGGAGCGCTGGCTGCAAGGCGCTTACCAGGGCAGCCGCTGGCTATCGCCGTTGAGGCCTTTAGGGGCGCTTTATCAGTGGGCCATGGCGCGGCGGGAGCGGGAATACTCTAGCGGCCAAAAAGCTACTTGGAAGGCGCCGGTGCCGGTTATCGTGGTAGGCAATATCACCTTGGGGGGGACGGGTAAATCGCCGCTGGTGGCGTGGCTAGCTGGCTGGCTGGTGGCCCAAGGCTGGTCGCCAGGTATCGTTAGCCGCGGCTATGGCGGAAATGCGCCCAGTTACCCGCTGCTGGTCACCGCCGACACGAACGTTGTCGAAAGCGGTGATGAGCCGCTGATGCTGGCACAGCAGACGGGACTGCCAGTGGCCGCAGACCCCAATCGCGTGCGCGGTGTTCAGGCACTGATCGAGAAGGGCTGCGATATTATCTTGAGCGACGACGGTTTACAGCACTTGGCACTGGATCGAGATATTGAGTTGGTGGTTGTGGATGGTGACCGTGGATTGGGCAACGGGCGCTGCCTGCCCGCCGGGCCGCTGCGCGAGTCGCCCAGCCGGTTGCAGCGTGTTGACGCGGTGATCATTAACGGCGACTCACAGCCCTCTTTGTCGCTTACTCCGTCTATTATGCAGGCAGCCACTACTATGCAGCTGGCGCCGCTGCGCTGGCGCCGCCTTGATGACGGCGCACGTTTTCCGCTTGCGCCGCTGCCGTTTACGCTGCCGGTGCACGCGGTGGCAGGTATCGGGCATCCCGAGCGCTTTTTTCGTACACTCTCCGCGTTGGGTGTTGAGGGCGAGTGGCACCCGTTGGCCGACCACCAGCACTTTAGTGCGGGCGCGCTAAGCTTTGCAGATACCCGCCCAGTGATTATGACCGCTAAAGACGCCGTTAAGTGTTACGCCCTGGCCCCGCCTAACAGTTGGGTATTAGATGTGGAGGCATCCCTTCCACCCGAATTTGAGCACTGGCTGGCAGCGCGGCTGTCGGCACTTTCCTAAAGGAGATAAGCGCATGGATAAGGAACTGCTGGCAATGCTGGTCTGCCCGTTGTGTAACGGTAAGCTGAAGTATGATCGCGATGCTCAAGAGCTGCGCTGCCACTACGATGGCCTTGCCTATCCGATCAAAGAGGGGATTCCGGTGATGTTGCCGGAAGAGGCTCGCGTGATGGATGCTGATGAAAAGCTGCCTACTTCTCCAGGACGTTCCCAAGAGCGTTTAGGAGACGCTTAATGGCTGTCTTTGATGACATGGTTGATTTCAAGGTGCCTGATTTTACCGTCGTCGTACCTGCTCGCTACGGCTCTACCCGGCTGCCCGGCAAGCCACTGCTTGATATTGCCGGGGAACCGATGGTCGCTCACGTATGGCGCCGTGCTTGCCAAAGCCACGCCAGCCGAGTGGTCGTGGCAACAGACGATAGCCGTATTCGTGATGCCATGCTGCCCTACGGCGCCGAAGTGATCATGACCCGCGACGATCACCCCTCGGGCACCGACCGATTAGCCGAGGTGGCTGGTATATTGGCATTGACGGATGATGCGCTGCTGGTGAATGTGCAGGGCGATGAGCCGCTGATTCCTCCCGCGCTGATCGACCAGGTGGCTCTGCGCCTAGCCGACGATCCCGGAGCGTCGATAGCCACGCTGGCGGAGCCTATCAATGACGTGGACACGCTGTTTAATCCCAACGTGGTCAAGGTGGTGCGAACGCTACAAGGCCGCGCGCTGTATTTCTCACGGGCCCCTATCCCCTGGGATCGTGAGCAGTTCAAAGCGCCACCGACCATGCTGGCAACCGATGCCTGGCTGCGCCATATCGGTCTCTATGCGTATCGTGCCGGTTTTCTAGCTGCCTACCGAGACTGGCCAGCCTCAAGCCTCGAACAGCTTGAACAGCTTGAACAGTTGCGTGCGCTGCAGAATGGTCACGCTATTCAAGTGGCATTGGCCTGCGAAGTAAACCCTGCCGGTGTTGATACGGCCGAGGATCTAGCGCGGATTCGGGCGCTGCTGGCCTAGCGCGGGTTCGGGTGTTGCCGGTTTAGCGCAGGGGCGGGCGCTTGCTTGGGCAGCTCAGTTTTTAAGGAGCTATCGTGAAAGTATTATTTGTATGTTTAGGCAATATTTGCCGTTCACCGACCGCCGAAGGTGTTTTTCGTCGTGCTCTTGAGCGAGCAGGGTTGGCCGATGAGGTCGAGATAGACTCCTGCGGCGTCGGCAGTTGGCATGTCGGCAAAGCGCCAGACGCCCGCGCGCAGCAGGCGGCACTACTGCGCGGTATCGATATAAGCGACCTGCATGCCCGCCAGCTAAGCGAACACGATTTTACCCAATTCGACTACGTGCTAGGCATGGATCAGGACAATTTACGCGCCATGCGCGAGCTGAAGCCTGCCAATAGCCAGGCGCATGTTGGGCTGTTTTTAGATTTTGCTGGTACCCCCGGTGCTGAAGTCCCAGACCCCTATTTTGGCGGTGATGAGGGATTTGAGAAGGCTCTGGATATGATTGAAGCTGCATCAGAAGGGCTGATTCGACACCTTAAGCGAGAGCTGTAATGGGGCTAATGGTGTGGCTGCACAGATGAATATTCTCAGCAATGTGGATTTGTCCGCCGCTAATACACTTAGGCTCCCCTGCCAAGCAGAGCGCTTCGCGTCACCAAAGACATTAACAGCTCTACGCCAAACGTTAGCCGAGGCACGCCATGAAGGCTGGCCCGTCACGCTGCTCGGTGGCGGCAGCAATGTTCTGCTTCCCGAGGCACTACCAGGTTTGGTGGTGCGGCCTGATTTGCAACAGTACTGGCTCAGTCAGCGTCAAGGGCATGTGCTTGCCCATGTAGGGGCGGGAGTTAATTGGCATACGCTGGTGATGGCGACTGCTGCACGCGGCCTGTGGGGCATTGAAAATCTGGCGCTGATCCCTGGCAGTTGTGGTGCTGCGCCAGTGCAGAACATTGGTGCCTACGGTGTTGAACTTGCCGATACGCTGCAAGCGGTGCAGGTAATGGAGCTTGCCACCGGGCGGGTAAATTGGCTAAGCGCGCAAGAGTGCGCCTTTGGTTACCGTGAGAGTATTTTTAAAGGCGAGTTGGCAGGTAGCATGGTGATCACTCAGCTAGTCTTGCGTTTGTCACGCACGCGAGCACCCCGGCTAGGCTATGGCGATCTCGCCGCACGCTTGGCAAGCCCTCCCACACCGCTCGCGGTAGCCGAAGCGGTATGTGGTATTCGACGCGAGAAGCTGCCCGACCCACAGGTGCTGGCCAACGCGGGGAGCTTCTTCAAAAATCCGCTGGTAGCTGATGTGCTGGCAGCGCAGTTGTTGCAGCAGTATCCTGCTATGCCCCATTTCCCCCAGGAAGGAGGGCAAACAAAGCTGGCGGCGGGGTGGTTAATCGACCAGTGTGGCTTGAAAGGGATGCGTGATGGTGCCTTCGGAGTACACCAGCATCAAGCGTTGGTGCTGGTGCACTTTGGCGGCGGTGATCGTCAAGGGCTAATGAAAACAGCTAGCTATATCGCTGACCAGGTCGAGGCACGCTTTGGGGTGCGTTTAGAGCCCGAGCCGCGGTTAATTAATCCCTGTTAGTTAATTTCTATTAGTTAATCTCTAGGCCCTGCCTCTAAGGTGCACATAAAGCAAAAATCCCCGCCGAAGCGGGGATTTTTGTTACTACAATACGCGCCGAACGATCTATTCGGAGCGTGTGTCTTGCTGCGCCTGTTTGCGCTTCTCACGCGGGTCATTGTGGGCCCGGGTGCGACGACGGCGCGGTTTAGGTGCTTCTTCCGTTACTGCGGCCTCAGCGGGTGCCTCACTGGCGGCTAACTGAGCGGGCTGGGCGTCTGCTTCAGCTGCAGTGACTTCAGTCGCAGGTGTTTCAGTTGCTGCTAGTTCGTCGCTGCTCTTTTCAGAGCCATTTTCAGGACTAGCTTCAGAACTATTCGTTTCAGCGCTACTCTCTTCAGCGACTTGCTCTTCAGCGTTTGTGTCTTTAACACTCTTAGGTTCATCACCTTTTACTTCGCTGTCTTGCTGCGGCTCGCTGTTGGCAGGCTCTTCAGTTGAGGGGGCTACGGCGACACTCTCCGAAGCGCTCTCAGAGGTACTCTCAGCAACCTCTGGGGTTGCCGCTTCCTGGCGAGTTTGGGTGCTAGCTGGCGCTTCGGGCTGATGCTCGTCGCTGCTTTGATCCGTACCCGCACTATTGAAAGGTGCCGGGGAGGCCGCCTCTTCAATCGTTGCGGCTGGATCAACGGCGTTGGTCGCAGGCGGTTCGACGACTTCAGGCGCTGCCTGTTCGCTAGCACTGGGCTGCTGACTATCGTCGGTTTTCCCACTTTCAGCTGGTTCGGCGTTGGTTTTGGCCGTTGCTGAGGTCACCTCAGATGGCGCTGACGGCTCTTCGCTGGCTGTGGCCTCCGGTTCGCTTGGCTTGGCGGCGGCCTCATCCTGCTCAACGGTGCTGGCAGTTGACGTTTGCTCCGCCGGTGAAGCCGCTTTAGGCTGGCGGCGCTGGTGCGTCGACTTGCGCGCTTTAGCGTTTTCTGCCACGGGGCGGTCGGCGGTCGTCGCGTCGTCCGCTTGCTCGGCGTTGGATTCAGGCGCATCGGTTGCTGCCGTTTCTGGCTGAGCGGTAACGTCCGAGTCCGATCCTAGTGCAATCGTTGTGTCATTTGTCGCTGCTTTAACCACCTGTGCCTGTTCTTCTGCCGCAGGGTCTTCGGCCGGCTCTGGTGTTACTGCTGACGCTTCATTCTGAGCCTCGGCCTGCAGTTTTAACTGCTCAGCTTCTGCCTGGGGGTTGATCGCCTGGGTGCGCGTGCGGTTACGCGGGTTGTTACGCGTACGCTTCGGCTTGCCGTCATCCTGCTTGGCCTCTAAGTTCTTGGACTCTGGGCTCTTGGCCGTTGCATCGCGCTGGCTGTCGCGGTTTTTGTCACCACCATCACGACGCGACTCTTTCTGCGCTGCACTTTTGCCGCTGGTGCTCTCTTTAGAGCCCTCTTTCGTGGAGCTGTCTTTGCTAGGGCTGTCTTTGGAAGAGCTATCAGCCTGGTTCTCTTTACGAGGCGCTTTGGCTGACTCTTGACCGTTAGCATCGTCCTGCTGGGGGTGGCGACGGCGGTTGCGGGTACGGCTGGGGCCGCTCCGCTTATCGCTATTGTCGTCACTGGCAGGACGCGGTGTGCTGCTGCGCTGCTCGGCTTTTTGTTCAGCTTTTGGCTCAGGGCGGGCGCTATTATCGCTGCGCGACTCGTTACGGCTGGCGTTGTCGCCACGCGACGATTTTTGCCGCGACTCGCTGCTGCGCTGATTGGTTTTGCGCTCGCTTGGCTTGCGCGGAGCCGGTGTTTCAACCTTGGGCTCTGGCGTGGCTTCGGTATTGCTTTCGTCGCTACCGAGCAGTTTGGCGAAGCCGCGGATAAAGCGCCCAATAACGCTGGGTTGCTCGCTGGTCACCGGTGCTGCTTTGGCTGCTGGAGCTGCAGCGGGCGCCTTCTCTTCCGTTTGCAGCGATGCCGGGGCGGGAGCGTTGTGGGTGACACTCTTGACGGCGGCTTCGGCGCGTTGAGCGGGCGGCACGAAGCTGGGTGTCGGCTCTTTGCCTACTTCGGTGTCGGTGGAGAGCTCAAAGCTCGATAGGCTTTGAGTGTCATCCTCGTCCAGGTGGTCATCACGCAGCCGCTGCACGTCGTAGTGGGGCGTATCCATATCAGGATTGGGCAGCAGTACTACGCGAACATTCTGGCGAGACTCTAGATCTGCCAGCACGCTGCGTTTTTCGTTGAGCAGGTAAGTCGCCACGGGTACCGGTAGAATGGCGCGAATCTGCGCGCTATTCTCTTTCATCGCCTCTTCTTCAATCAGGCGCATGATAGAGAGGGAGAGCGAGCGAACATCGCGAATGGTGCCCTGGCCATTACAGCGCGGGCAGACCACGCCGCTGGTTTCCCCCAGTGAGGGACGCAGGCGCTGGCGGGACATTTCCATCAGGCCAAAGCGTGAAATACGCCCAATCTGTACCCGTGCGCGATCCAGCTTGAGGGCATCGCGCATGCGGTTTTCAACTTCACGCTGGTTGCGTGCAGGCCCCATGTCGATAAAGTCAATAACCACCAAACCGCCGATATCACGCAGGCGCAGCTGGCGGGCGATTTCATCGGCGGCTTCAGAGTTGGTCTGTAGGGCGGTCTCTTCGATATCGCTGCCGCGGGTGGCGCGTGCGGAGTTGATATCGATGGAGACTAGCGCTTCGGTGTGATCGATCACAATCGAGCCGCCAGAAGGCAGCTTCACTTCGCGCTGATAGGCGGTTTCGATTTGTGATTCGATCTGGAAGCGCGAGAATAGCGGTACTTCGTCCGCGTAGAGCTTGATCTTCTGCTGGTACGAGGGCATTACCTGGCGAATAAAGCTCAGCGCTTCGGCGTGAATCTCGGGGCTGTCGATCAATACTTCGCCGATGTCCTGGCGTAGGTAGTCGCGCATGGCGCGAATGATGACGTTGGATTCACGGTAGATCAGGAACGGGGCAGGGCGCTTGGCAGCTTCAGTGGTGATCGATTCCCACACCTGAACCAAGTAGTCCAAGTCCCACTGGAGCTCTTCCGGATTGCGACCAATGCCTGCAGTGCGCACGATCAGGCCCATTTTATCCGGCACGGTCAACTGACCCATGGCGTCTTTGAGCTGACTGCGCTCGTCGCCTTCGATACGGCGAGAAATGCCACCTGCACGCGGGTTATTGGGCATCAATACCAAAAAGCGACCAGCCAGGCTGACAAAGGTGGTTAGCGCGGCACCTTTATTGCCACGCTCCTCTTTATCGACCTGGACGATGACCTCTTGACCCTCTTTAAGCACTTCTTTAATGCTCGGACGTCCGGAAACGTCTTTGACAAAGTACTCGCGAGAGATCTCCTTGAGGGGCAAAAAGCCGTGACGGTCGGCGCCGTAGTCAACGAAGGCAGCTTCCAGGGAGGGTTCTACGCGGGTGATTTTACCGCGATAGATATTGGCTTTTTTCTGTTCTCTTGCGCCGGATTCGATATCTAAATCGTATAGGCGTTGTCCATCAACTAAAGCGACACGCAGCTCTTCGGGCTGGGTCGCATTGATAAGCATCCGTTTCATAGTGTCTCGCATAGCGTTGCGTGCCGGCGAACTGCCTATTGGGTGACGTAGGCGAATCGCTGGGTGCTGCGTGCTTGTGCTCGGCGCATTGCAATGCTGACGCGTCAAGCCGGGAAGGCATCATCGCCAACCCGGCCGATAGGGCGTTGAGTACGTGGCGGAGGCAGGACGTGTTCCGGTGGCTGTCACGTCCATCCGGCCCTGCTGACACCGCCAACACCTGGCATTCATCGATTCACCAACGCCGGCCACCGGCACAGCGTTGAACTTTTCGCCCGGAGTCAGTCATCGCCTTGTGACGAATAAGGCGGAGCTGCTCAGGACGTGGCGTTGTTTAGTTGCTGCCTGCCGTTGAGGGCAAGGCTTATTTTCCTCTGCCGGCATAAAAAACGGGCGGCAGAGTTACTGCATTTTTAAGATCATCTTTTAATACTGGAAAACGGGCAATGCGTACACTGGTGCCGTTTTTGCGTTCAGGCCTGCGTGTTAGTCGGGCAGGCGCATTAACCAAGCTCAGCGGTGATGCTCTCTGCTAACAAATTTAATCAATTAGCTATCGAACAGCTAGTCACTAGCGCTAGACAAGACAGCTTTCTGCGCTTAGCTGGTGAACGATTTCGAATATAACAGTAAAGACTACGACCAGCAATTGACGCAATGCCCTTGGGTCTACGCTAGAATGCCGTTTTTAAGCAGGAGTAAGTAGTAATGTCCGAAGGGCGTGAAGTGCAGTGGGTGGATATCGCCCCGGAGCAAGCAGGGCAGCGAATTGATAATTTTCTCATGACGCGGCTTAAAGGGGCGCCTCGCGCGCTTATTTATCGCATCGTACGTAAAGGCGAGGTGCGCGTTAATAAAAAACGCGTGAAGGTGGATTACCGTTTGCAAGCGGGGGATTTAGTACGCGTTCCGCCGCTGCGTTTGGCGCCTCGCGAAGCGGTGAAGGAAGTCAGTGATAATTTGCGCGACCTCCTGGTAGGCAGCGTGATTATGGAAGGCCCCGATTGGATGGTGCTTAATAAACCTTCTGGTTTGGCAGTGCATGGCGGCAGCGGGGTTAAAATTGGTTTAATAGAAGCGCTGCGTCAAGTGCGCGATGACCTGAGCTTTCTGGAACTGGTTCACCGCTTGGATCGCGATACGTCGGGCTGTTTGCTGCTGGCCAAGTCACGCGATGCGCTGGTGACGCTGAACGAGTCGTTGAAAAAGCACGGTATGGATAAGCGTTATCTGGCCTTGGTCAGTGGGCGCTGGCCAGCGCGGAAAACCTATGAGAGTGCTCGGTTAGACCGCTTTGATGCCGGTAACGGCGAGCGGAGGGTAAGGGTAGATCCCAACGGAAAAGTGTCGCGCACCCATTTTTCGGTGGTCGAAACCTTCGAAAAAGTAACCCTTATAGAGGCTGAGCCGGTCACGGGCCGTACCCACCAGATTCGCGTACATGCCGCCCACGCAGGCCATGCGTTATTAGGTGACGATAAGTACGCTACCCGTGAAAGTGGTCTGCTCACCAAGCAGTTAGGTCTGGGGCGTTTGTTCCTTCATGCGCGAGCGCTGACCTTTCCTGAGCCCACTAACGGCCGCCCGGTTACCGTCAAAGCGCCGCTGCCAGAAGCCCTGGAAGAAGCGCTCAAGCGCGCCCGTCAATAACTTCTTTCTTCACCGCGTTGCCTTTTACAGGGAGCTGCCATGCAGTACGAGCTAATTATATTTGATTGGGACGGCACCTTGATGGACTCAGTGCCGCGGATTGTGTCGTGTATGCAGGCGGCTGCTTTGGAGGCCGAGTGGGGGGCGCTTTCAGCTGCGGAGGTTGAAGATATTATTGGTCTGGGGCTGCCCGAAGCAATTGCCAAGCTCTGCCCAGGTATATTGCCTGCTCAGGCCGAGCGGCTTCGCGAGCGTTACGCGCACCATTTTGTGCAGGCTGATACCACGCCAATGGCGTTTTTTAGCGGTGTCGAAGCGCATATCGCCCGTTTGCGCGGGCATGAGCAACAGCGTTTAGCAGTGGCAACAGGTAAAAGCCGTCGCGGGCTTGACCGTATTTTTACTGAGACCGGCAGCGGCGCGTGGTTTCATGCCAGCCGTACCGCGGATGAAACCCGCTCCAAACCACACCCGCAGATGCTTTCAGAGTTACTGGCTGAGCTTGCGGTGCCGGTCGAGCGGGCGGTGATGGTCGGCGATACTGAGTATGATATGGAAATGGCTAGGGCGATGGGCATGGATCGGGTGGGGGTAAGCTATGGGGTGCATGCGCCTGAGCGCCTGGCAATGAGCGAACCCAAGTGGATTGCCCATAGCGTAGACGAGCTTTTTGATCGGTTATAAGGACATTTTATGAGTGACGATCCAACCCGCCAAGAGGGTGCGCAAGAGGGTCATGATGGCCCGGTTAATAGTGACCAGACCAACGAGTTCAAGGAGGATCCCTGGACTGAAGGGCCCGAGGTTCCGCCTGGTAAGGGGGCTAAGCAGCCCCCTGGGGCGCCAGGTGATGATGCCGAAACCCTGCGCGAACGCCAGCGATTAGCGCAGCTGGAAATGATGGATCACTGGATAGGCGGTGTCTTGACCGAGCAACGGCGTACCCGCCGCTGGAAGCTGTTTTTCCGTCTGATGTTTCTCGCTGTCGTATTGGTTGCGCTGTCTGCCGCGCTTTATAGCCTGTTCTGGGATTCGCCGAGTGTCGCAACGCCCACCCAACGCCACTTGGGCATTGTTGAGGTTAATGGCGTAATCGCCAGCGATTCGCCAGCCAATGCGGAGCGCATCATCCAAGGGTTAAATCGAGCCTGGGATGCCGAAAGCGCTGCTGCTGTGGTGCTGCACATTAATAGTCCCGGTGGTAGCCCCGTTCAGTCTCAGCGTATCTATGCGGAAATCATGCGCCTGCGCGAGCAGGGTGATAAGCCGATTATCGCGGTGATTGAGGATATCGGTGCCAGCGGCGCTTATTACATTGCTGCAGCGGCAGATGAGATTATTGCCTCGCCGGTGAGCTTAGTGGGCTCTATTGGTGTGATTTACGCTGGTTTTGGCTTTGAGGAGGCGATAGAGCGCCTTGGCGTTGAGCGCCGCGTGCTTACGGCAGGAGAGAATAAGGCCTTCTTAGATCCATTCCAGCCGCTGGACGATGATGCAGAGACGTTTTGGCAAGGTGTGCTGAGCCAAACTCACCGCCAGTTTATCGATGACGTCCGCGCGGGTCGCGGCGAACGGCTCAGTGATAGCTCGGATATTTTCTCAGGCCTGATCTGGAGTGGCGAGCAGAGCATCGAGCTAGGGTTGGTCGATCAGTTGGGTAGCCTCGAACAGCTGTCTCGCGATCAAGTAGGTAACATCGACTGGGTGGACTATACGCCGAGTCTTGATCCATTTGAGCGCTTTACTCGGCGTTTTACCGAGGTTGCCGCTGAAGTGCTAGGCATTAAGGCGCCTAACACCCCGCTTCGTTTCTGATCGCGAATTTACGTCCTGGGCCCTAGGGCGCGCCAAGCGGATCCAGGCCCGCTTGGCGCAACATATCGCAGAGCGCGATCAGCGGTAGCCCAATCAGGGCGCTGGGGTCACGGCCTTCCAGTCTTTCAAACAGCGCAATGCCAAGGCCTTCCATACGAAAGCTGCCAGCGCTATCTAGGGGCTGCTCTTTGGTCACATAGTTTTCAATCTCTTGCGTGCTAAGAGTGCGAAACACGACCTCGAAGGGCTCGACATGGACTTGATGGCGTTGGTGGCGAGTATCCAGTAGCGCTAAACCGGTCAGGAAGGTGACGCGCTGGCCAGAAAAGCGGGCAAGGTTAGCGCAGGCCTTTTCTGTGGTATGTGGTTTGCCAAGAATATCGCCTTCAAATACCGCCACCTGGTCGGAGCCTATAATGCAGTGGTGGGGGAAGTGAGCCGACACGGCGTTGGCTTTGCTAAGTGCTAGGCGATGTACCAGTGCGTGTGGTGTTTCGCCATTATGCGGCGTTTCATCAATATCCGGTGAATGGCACCGGTAGGGGAGTTGTAGGCGATCCAGCAGCTCACGCCGCCAGCGTGAGCTTGAGGCAAGCACTAGCTCTGTATTTTCTGTACTTAAGGACTGCGCAGTTGATGACTGAGTGCTTGATGGCTCGGTCATGGCGGGTGAGGTCACAGTATAACTCCTGGCTAATGTGGTTGCGCTAGTGGGACGGCAAAGCAGTAGAGTGTAGCGAAAGCTGCGAATTGTGCCCATGTCGGCTGTTTATTGAGGTCTATGTTGGTTATTTATTGAGGAAGCGATGAAGAAATACACCGTCAGCTTTGACACCAGCAGGGGGAGTGCCTATCATTGCGCGCCTATGTTGACCTCACAACTCCCCAGTCGGGTGGAGCCTTATAAGCTCGCAGCCCGCCACGAACGAATCGAAGGCCTGGTAGCGCTGCATAAGCTGCCACGTCTTGCCGAAGAAGCGGGTGACCAAACCGGCGACTGTCATGTCGTGCTTGAGTTTGGTGTCGATGCTCAAGGCCGTCGTGAAATTCGTGGCCACTTGCAAGCGACGTTGGCGCTTGCCTGCCGACGCTGCCTAGTGCCGCTGCCTCAAGAGGTGAGTAGTGACTTTCTGCTTGGAATGGTCACTGATGAAGCCTTGGCGGCCGAGTTGCCTGCTAGTCATGAACCGGTGCTGGTGGAAAAGGAACAGCTGGATCTTCTGACGGTAGTTGAGGATGAATTGATTCTCAGCCTGCCCCAGGTGGTCTATCACGATGAAGCCGAATGTCATGTCTCGGCGGAGCAGCTGGTCAGCAAAACAGAAGGCGCGGCGTCAGATACAGCGCCAGCGACGAACCCTTTCGCGGTGCTGAATGTCTTGAAAGGCAAAAAATAAGCACCCTTTACCTTAAATACCTTGGAGTAAACCCCCATGGCAGTTCAACAGAACCGTAAAACTCGTTCCAAGCGCGGCATGCGTCGCAGCCACGATGCGCTGACCGCTCCGACTCTGTCTCAGGACAAAGAAACTGGTACGACTCACCTGCGTCACCACGTTTCTCCAGACGGTTTCTACCGTGGTCGTAAAGTGGTTGAGGTATAAGCCTCAATTGCATTACTAAGCGGCTAAACGGACTCAGTGCGGTATGCGCTTAGCGATTGATGTGATGGGGGGTGACCAAGGCCCTCATGCGATTATCGCAGGCTCCGCAAGGGCGGTGTTAGAACACCCCGGTCTTGAGCTGGTTCTGTTTGGCCCGCGTCAGCAGATTATTGCTGAGCTTTCGCGCTTGCCGCAGCCTCTGGCTGCGGCAACGTCACGTTTGGTGGCGCGTGATTCGCCCGATAGCGTAATGCCGGGGTCAACAGCGGCCTGGGCGTTGCGCAGAGGCGAGGCAACGAGCATGGCGCACATGCTGCAGTGTGTCGCCCAGGGTGAAGCTGTGGCTGGTGTCAGCGCAGGCAATACGGCAGCGCTTGTTGCCTTGGCAAGGCGCGAACTGGGGATGGTCGAGGGGATTTCCCGTCCGGCAATCAGTACCGCGATCCCAGCCCGCCAAGGGCGCCGCTGCTATTTGCTGGACTTAGGCGCCAACGTGGATTCCCCTGCCCATCGACTGGTCGATTTTGCACTGATGGGGGCGGCGATGGCGCAGTGTATCGATGGCACTGCGGTGCCGCGCGTGGCGCTACTCAACGTTGGCGCTGAAGCCACCAAGGGGAGTGTGAGCGTACGTGAGGCTGATCGTCTGCTGCGCGAGTATGCCAGTGGTAGTGCTTTCGACTATCAAGGCTATGCTGAGGGTGGCGACCTGTTTAAAGGCCAGCTTGATGTGGTGGTGTGTGATGGCTTTGTGGGCAACGCTGTCCTCAAGGCGAGCGAAGGTTTGACGAGTATGTTGGTTGAACGCGTGCAGATGGCGTTTGAGTCGCGCCTAAGTGGTCGTTTGGCAAGCCTACTGGCCAAGCCTGTGTTAAAGCGCTTAAAGCAAGAGCTTGATCCCGTGCGCTACAACGGGGCCAGTTTATTGGGGTTGCGCGGTATCGTAGTGAAAAGTCACGGCAGTACTCATGCCGATGGGTTTTACTACGCTATTCATCGCGCCCTGCAGGAAGTAGAACATAACTTACCTGCGCGGATCGCAGGCCGCTGGCAAGCGCCATCAAGTGAAAACGATGGCACAGGCCAGCCATGATCAGATAATAACGATTTAACTTTTTTGCGGGTTTATAGGTGGCATCAGGATGTGCCAATAACCTCGCCTATCGCTCATATGAGCAAATGCCTACAAGAGCAAAGGTGAACGACATGTCTCAACCCCTTGCCCTCATTTTTCCCGGGCAAGGCTCTCAGCAGCTTGGAATGCTGCGAGAGCTTGCCGAGCGCTATAGTGTGGTGGGAACGACATTTGAGGAAGCGTCGGATGCTTTGGGCTACGATTTGTGGAAAGTCGTCCAAGAAGGTCCCGAAGAGTCGCTTAATGCAACCGCTTGCACCCAGCCTGCGCTGCTTTCTGCCAGCGTCGCCATTTGGCGTGTGTGGCAAGAACTGGAAGGGCCGCGGCCGACAGTGATGGCGGGCCATAGCCTAGGCGAATACAGCGCTATGGTGTGCGCAGGCGTCATGAGCTTTGCCGAAGGCGTCAACTTGGTACGTCTGCGCGGAGAAGCCATGCAGGCGGCAGTGCCTGCTGGCGAAGGCGGCATGGCGGCGATCCTGGGCTTGGCAGACGATGCGGTTGAAGCCGCCTGTGAAAAGGCTGCCCAGGGCGACGTTGTTTCAGCGGTCAACTACAATTCCCCAGGGCAAGTGGTGATAGCGGGCTCTAAAGTAGCCGTTGAGCGAGCTATTGTTGCTTGCCAGGAGGCCGGTGCCAGGCGTGCCATGGCATTGCCGGTTTCCGTGCCTTCGCACTGTGCATTGATGCGCCCTGCGGCCGAGCGCCTGGCAGAGGCGATACAAACTATCGAGCTGCGGGCGCCGCGCTACAGTGTCATCCAAAACGTCGATGCCCAGGCCCATGCCGATACCGCGACATTGAGCACGCGGCTAGTCGAGCAGCTCTATCAGCCGGTGCGTTGGAGCGCCTGTGTTGAATCCATGGCGGATCAAGGCGTGGAGGTGTTCATTGAGTGCGGGCCAGGAAAGGTGTTGACTGGCCTCAATAAGCGTATCGTGAAGGGTAGCAAGGGATTGGCGGTGAATGATCCTGATAGTTTGGAAGCTGCGCTTGAGCTGGCGCGTGAAACCTTGGCTGATAAGGCGTGACCAAGAGAGATTGCAATCCACTATCCTTGCTTGATTACACGGTTAGAGGCAGAACGTTATGACACAAGAGAGTAGAGTTGCCCTGGTAACAGGGGCGAGTCGTGGTATTGGTCAGGCCATTGCTCGCGAGCTAGGTCGCCAGGGCCGTATCGTCATTGGCACCGCGACCAGTGAGTCTGGCGCTGAAAAAATTGATGCCGATTTGAAAGAGCACGGCATTGAAGGGGCAGGTCTATGTCTTAACGTGACCGACCAGGCCAGTATCGATAGCGTATTGAAAACGATTACTGAGCGCTTTGGTGCGCCGACTATTTTGGTCAACAACGCGGGTATCACGCGTGATAATCTGCTGATGCGCATGAAAGAAGATGAGTGGGATTCCGTCATGGATACCAATCTGAAATCTGTCTATCGCGTTAGCAAGGCGTGTTTACGGGGTATGACCAAGGCGCGGTTTGGGCGTATTGTGTCGATTAGTTCTGTAGTGGCAACCATGGGCAACCTGGGCCAAACTAACTATGCTGCAGCTAAGGCCGGTATGGAAGGTTTTAGCCGCGCGCTAGCGCGTGAGGTCTCCTCTCGTGCGATTACGGTTAACGCAGTGGCACCGGGCTTTATTGCGACTGATATGACCGAAGCGCTACCTGAAGCACAGCACGAAATGCTGCTTAAGCAAATTCCGCTGGCCCGTTTAGGGGCGCCGGAAGAGATCGCCGCAGCAGTGGGTTTTTTGACCAGTGATGCAGCCGGTTATATCACTGGCGAGACGCTTCACGTGAATGGCGGCATGAATATGCGTTGATGGCCTTGGGCTTGGCGGTTGCGTCTACCCAAGGGCGTCTATAAACTACCCCGCAGCTTTTGGCTTGCGGTTTCCAAATAGCTGGTTATCAAAAACGGCTAATGTGAACGACTGGAGTACGTTAATGAGTACTATTGAAGAGCGCGTTAAGAAAGTTGTAGCAGAGCGCCTGAACGTTAAAGAAGAAGACATCCAAAACAGCTCTTCTTTTACAGAAGACTTGGGTGCTGATTCGCTCGACACCGTTGAGCTGGTCATGGCTTTGGAAGAGGAATTCGATACTGAAATTCCCGATGAAGAAGCTGAGAAGATCACCACGGTTCAAGAAGCCATCGATTACGTGAACGCCCACCAGTAAGGGCTGCGTCGATGCATCGAACCAGGGTGGGGTGCTAGCCACCCGCCTTAAAAGCCGTCCTTTTCCAGGACGGCTTTTTTGCTTTGCTGCCACAATGCTTATAACGTTCAATCTCCGTTATACTGTTGACCAAATTTAAGCAGCAAATGACCCAAGTGGGTCGCGTCACCATGGATGCCTGGAGGAAAGCTGATGGCACGGAAAAGGGTAGTGGTAACTGGGTTAGGCCTGGTGACCCCAGTGGGTAATAGCGTTGATGAGTCGTGGGCCAACATTGTGGCCGGTAAAAGCGGTATTACGCCTATTGAGCATTTCGACACCAGCGGTTTTAACACTCGTTTTGGTGGGTCGATCAAAAACTTTGATATTAGCCCGTATCTGAATCCTAAAGATGCCCGCAAGATGGATCTGTTTATTCAGTACGGAATGGCGGCGGGCGCCCAAGCGGTAGAAGATTCGGGGATTGAGTGCACCGAAGAGAATGCCGATCGCATCGGTGTGGCTATCGGCTCAGGCATTGGTGGCCTACCCATGATTGAGCATAACCACAACGCACTCAACAAAGGTGGCGCTCGCAAGATATCGCCATTCTTCGTGCCGGGCTCTATCATCAATATGATTTCGGGCAATATGGCGATTCAGCACGGCTTCAGAGGCCCGAACATTGCCATTACGACTGCCTGCACCACCGGTACTCATAATATTGGTTATAGCGCACGCACCATCGCCTATGGCGATGCGGACGTGATGATCTGTGGTGGGGCTGAAATGGCCACCACGCCGCTGGGCCTGGGTGGTTTTTCTGCGGCTCGCGCGCTCTCTACGCGTAATGACGATCCACAAGCGGCAAGCCGCCCTTGGGATACCGACCGTGATGGTTTCGTGTTATCCGATGGTGCCGGTGTGCTGGTGCTTGAGGAGTATGAGCACGCCAAGGCGCGGGGTGCCAATATCTACGCCGAGCTGGTGGGCTTTGGTATGAGCGATGATGCTTATCACATGACTTCACCGCCGGAAGATGGACGTGGCGCAGCGCTCTCCATGCGCAATGCGATTAAAGATGCCCAGGTTGACGTTTCTTCGGTTCACTACATCAACGCCCATGGTACCTCCACTGCGGCAGGCGATCTGGCCGAAAGTCGTGCCATTGAGAACGTCTTGGGTGGCGCTGCAAGCAGCGTGGCAGTGAGCTCCACCAAATCGATGATTGGCCACCTGTTGGGCGCCGCCGGTGCGGTAGAGGCGGTGTTTAGTATTCTGGCTATTCGTGATCAGGTCGCGCCGCCCACGATTAATCTGGATAACCCGCAGGAAGGCTGCAATCTGGACTATGTGCCGCATACTGCGAGGGATATGCGCATTGATATGGCGCTTTCAAATTCCTTCGGTTTTGGTGGTACCAACGGCTCGCTGCTATTTAAGAAGGTGTAGTTAGCGATGCTGACGCCTACGTTATGTGATGATCAATCTGTGCCGTTTGATGATCGTGGGCTGGCGTATGGTGATGGTCTGTTTGAAACGGTGCTATTACGTACGGGAAAGCCGGTGCTATGGCGCTATCACAGGGAGCGTCTGGCACAAGGTTGTCATCGCCTGGGGCTACCGTTACCTTGCCAGGAGGCCCTTGACGCCACTTGGCAAGGCGATCCCACTGCTGAGTTCGAAGTGCTTAAGCTGATACTGACCCGAGGCAGTGGCGGGCGTGGCTATGCCCAGCCCGATCAGATCACGCCGCGGCTGCTCAGTCGTCGAACGCCGTTTCAACCGTCGGTTAAGCGCTGGCAGGAAGGCGTGACAGTGCGGCTTTGCGATTTGCGGCTGGCCCGTCAGCCTCGGTTGGCAGGTATCAAGCACCTAAATCGACTGGAAAACGTACTGGCCCGCCAAGAGTGGGGCGATGCCACTATTGCCGAAGGATTGCTCGCCGACAGTGAAGGCCTTGTGGTAGAAGCCACCAGCATGAATGTTTTTTGGCAGCAGGCGGGAAAAGTGTTAACGCCTCTCCTTGACCAGTGCGGTGTGGCTGGCACGTTGCGTGCTGCATTGCTTGAACACGGTGCCGTCGCTCAGGCGTCGCTGACGCTTCATCAACTTGCTGATGTCGAGCGGCTATGGGTGGCCAACTCTGTTCAGGGTGTATGGCCTGTTACCACCTTGCTTGCCGCGGATGGTTCACTGCTGCAGCGCTGGCCTCTGAGTCAGCCTGACCCGTTCCAGCGTTTGGCACATCAGCTATTGGGCGTTGTTTAAACGCCAGTGTTTAGATATCGCTCTGCAATTTTTTAGAGGTGTCATGGTGAAACGGTTATTAACCGCTTTATTGGTGTTAGTAGTGGTTGGGGCTGCAAGTGCAGCAGGCGGTTATTTCTATTGGCAGAGCCGATTAGAGGCACCGCTAGCGCTCGATGAGCCAATGCTTTACCAAGTGCCCTCTGGTGCGGGCTTTAATCAGGTCGTGGCGCAATTGGAAGAGCAGGGCGTGCTGGAGGATGCTTGGGCGTTTCGCTTGCTAGCGCGGGTCGAGCCGGAACGCGTGCCGCAACTGCGTACCGGCGAGTATCAGCTATTGCCGAATATGAGCGGTCTGGAAATGATGGCACTGCTGGGTAGCAATAAGGTGGTTACCTACTCGCTGACCATTCCTGAGGGGTGGTCTTTTCGGCAGATGCGCGAATTACTCAATGCGGCGCCGAAACTCGACCACCGCACGGCGGAGTTGAGCGATGCAGAGGTGATGACGTTACTCGATCGAGAAGGCACCTTTCCCGAGGGCTGGTTCTTTCCCGATACCTATCGCTATCATCTGGGTATGAGCGATGTCGATATCCTGCGCCAGTCATTGGAGCGGATGGAGCGCATTTTGGAAGAGGTGTGGGAGGAGCGCGCGGACGACCTAACCATTGACTCCCCCTACGAAGCGCTGATTATGGCCTCCTTGATCGAGCGGGAAACCGGTGCGCCCGAGGAGCGGCGCGAAATTGCCGGTGTGTTCAAGCGCCGCATGGAGCAGGGCATGCGCCTGCAAACCGACCCGACGATTATTTACGGTATGGGGGAGCGTTATGAAGGGCGAATTACCCGCGCCGATATTCGCGAGGCCACGCCCTATAACACTTACGTCATTGACGGCATACCGCCCACGCCGATTGCCATGCCTGGGCGTGCCTCCTTGGAGGCAGCGGTGAATCCACTGCCTGGCGAAACGCTCTATTTCGTTTCCCGTGGCGATGGCACGCACCATTTCTCGCGTACGCTGCGGGAGCATAACAATGCCGTTAATCGCTATATCCGCAATCGCTAATCGCCATGACACATCACCCATGATTGATGACCACTGTAAGGGAGCATGATGAGTAAGCGTGGACGCTTCATTACGCTGGAAGGCGGCGAAGGTGTGGGTAAATCCACCAATGTGGGCTTTGTGGCCGAGTGTTTGGAGGCCCAGGGGTTGGAAGTGGTGCGTACCCGCGAGCCGGGCGGCACCGTTCGTGGTGAAGCTATTCGCGCACTGTTACTGGATCCTGTCCCCCAAGAGCCGCTACATGTCGACGCTGAGCTGCTGCTAATGTTCGCCGCGCGAGCGCAGCACTTGGCGGAAAAAATACTCCCCGCCTTGGCAAGAGGGGCGTGGGTAGTGTGTGATCGCTTTACCGATGCCACCTTTGCCTATCAGGGCGGGGGGCGGGGCATTCCCAAGGAGCGTATCGCCGTGCTGGAGAATTTTGTTCAGCAGGGGCTCTCTCCCGATTTAACCCTACTGCTCGATATGCCCAAAGAGGCTGCAAGACAACGCTTAGAGTCGCGCCTGCGTGATCGCCATGAGCAGCTTGATCGTTTTGAACAGGAGCAGGCTGACTTTTTCCAGGCTGTGCGGGATGGCTATTTGGCACGAGCGGAAGAAGCGCCCGAGCGCTTTGCGGTGATCGATGCACAATACACACTGGATAAGGTACAAAGCCAAATCCGACAAGTCCTATTAACAAAGGTCGCGGCATGGCGTTAACCGGCGTAATGCCGTGGCACCAAGCCACCTGGCAGCATTTGACCCGCTTGGCTGATGGTGGACGGATGCCCCACGCGTTGTTAATTCACGGCGCCCACGGCGTGGGTAAGCAGCAGTTAGCGGAGGCGTTAATTGCCCGAACGCTATGCGCCTCGCCCGCTGATCAAGCCTGTGGCCATTGCCATAGCTGCTCGATGCTGGAATCGGGCTATCACCCGGATCTGCTGCGGGTTTCACCAGAAGAGGGAAAGCGCCAAATCCGCATTGACCCTATCCGCGAGGTTAATCGCTTTGTGTCGCAAACGGCTCAGCAGGGCGGTTATCGAGTGATTGTGGTTTCCCCCGCCGAGGCAATGAACGTTGCCGCCGCCAATGCGCTGCTCAAAAGCCTTGAAGAGCCCGGTGACAAAACCCTGTTTATTCTGCTTTCCGACGTGCCGTCGCGGGTGCTGGCGACGATCCGTTCGCGCTGTCAGCAGTGGTCACTACCCAGCGTTGCCTTTGAGGCGTGTCGTGGTTGGTTGATTGAGCAATTGGGCAGCACTGACGAAGCCTACTTCTGGTGGCAGGTAGCGGGTGGGCTACCACTGCTCGCCGTGGAGCTGGCAGCGCCCGAAGAGCGCGCTTTACGCCATCAAATTCACGACAGTTTCGAACAGCTGGTGCGCGGGGCCGAGCCCGTTTCAGAGGCGGCCCGTCTGGATCGCCAGGCGATTGATGCCATCTTGTGGTACGGTATCGCCTGGCTGGAAGACCTGATTCGTCTAGGTTTGTCTGGGGAGGCGGCGGTGTTGCATAACCCTGATTTAGAACCGCTCTACCGCCAGGCGGTGAAAAATGGTCGTGTTCAGGATTGGTTTCGCCTGCTCGATTATGCCCGCGAGCAGCGACGGTTGTTGGCGGTGGGGGCAAACCCCAATCCTCAGCTAGTGCTTGAAGCATGGCTGGTGCGCTGGGCGGCGCTGCTGCGTTCATAGTGGTGTTTATTCAATCCCCCACGGCTGTTCAAAACAGTGCAGCGAGGTCGTCATGGCAGCTCAGAAAGCGCTCTCTCTTACCGTTCCGGATGTTCCGACACTGCTTTCCGCGTATATGCCTTTTCTGGATCGCGGGGGGATTTTTGTACCTACTCAAACCCCTTACGCACTTGGCCAGCAAGTGTTTTTGCTGCTTACGCTGCCGGGTGAAAGCGAGCGCCTTTCAATTACCGGCCAGGTGGTGTGGGTATCTCCAGAGGGGGTGAGTGGCCGCCGTATGCCAGGCATTGGCCTTCACTTCAGCCAGCAGGACTATCCCGTGCGTGACCGCATTGAGGCGCTGCTTGCCGGTCAATTAGATAAAGCAGCTCCATCGTTCACGCTCTGAATGCCATTTTTCTGATCCAGTCGTTATGGCCTACCTGTTTTGACCTATTTGTTGAGAACCGTATGTTTGTTGATTCACACTGTCACTTAGATCGTTTATCCGACCAGACCCATGGGGGCGATATTGCCGCCACTTTGGCCGCCGCCCGCGCTGCCCATGTCAGCCAATTTCTTGCTGTAGCGGTTACCCTAGAAGACATGCCGCAGCTTGCGGCCATTTCACGCGAACATCACGATGTGGCGATTTCCGCTGGTTTGCACCCCCTGCACCACAGTGAGAATGAACCCAGCGTTGCCGATATAAAAGACACCGCTGAGCAGTATGGTGCGGTGGCAATCGGCGAAACTGGCCTGGATTACCACTATCGCGACAGCGTACCTATCGAGATTCAGCACGAGCGCTTCAAGCGTCACTTAATCGCCGCGCGTGAGTTAGAACTGCCGGTGATTATTCATACCCGCGAAGCCAAAGAGGAAACCTTGGCCTTGCTACGTGAATATAGCGACCCGCGAGTGGGCGGTGTATTACACTGTTTTACTGAAGACTTGGCGATGGCCCGTGAAGCGGTGCGGCTGGGTTTTTATATCTCGCTGTCTGGCATTATTACTTTTCGAAACGCCGCTCCGCTGCGTGAACTTGCCCGTCAACTGCCGCTGGATCGCCTGCTGATTGAGACCGATAGCCCTTATCTAGCACCCGTTCCTCATCGCGGCAAGCCCAATGAGCCCGCGTGGGTGGTGCAAGTAGCTGAGTGCATCGCCAAGGAGCGAGGTATCAGTGTCGATGAAGTGGCCATGCAGACGACCGCTAACTTTTATCAGCTTTTTCGTGCCGCCGCTCCCGATGCCCCGGAACACGTTAAAGAGGCGTTGGCCCACTCAGGGCTTCTATAGCCTGAAGTGCCTTGAATACGCTCAAGCGAGGTGGGTGAGATGAATATTGATCGATTGCTGCAGCAAGGTAATGGAGATGAAGGGCGCACTGGCGCTATTCCTCCACTCGATGAGTGGCAGCCTGCGCTCTCTGGCGATATGAACATCATCATTCACGCCGATGGTCGCTGGTCGCACGAAGGTCAGCCGTTTGCCCGACCCAAGGTGGCACGCCTATTGGCAACGCTGCTGCGCCTGGATGACGAGGGTTACTGCCTGGTTACGCCGGTAGAGCGCTGGCGAATAAAGGTCGAAGACCTGCCATTGGTGGCGGTAGAGGCTGACTTCCGTGACGGTGCCTGGTGGTTTACCACCCAGTTTGACGACGTTGTTCGCTTAGATGCCGAGCATCCGCTCACCGTCACCTCAACCCCCCAAGGTGAGGCGGTGCCACAGCTGCCAGTGCGTTTTGGGCTAGCTGCCCGCTTGCACCGCAATGTCTATTACCAGTTGGTTGAGGCGGCTGAAAGCCGTGATGTGGCCGGTGGCAAGAGTGAACTGGGGCTAACGAGTGCCGGTCAGTGGTTTGCGCTGGGTCAGGTGGATGATGAATTACTTGGCGAGGCGCCGTGAAGTTAACTGCTGAACAGCAAGCTGTTGTTAATCATCAGGCCGGGCATGCGCGCGTGGCAGCGGTGGCCGGGGCAGGCAAAACCACCACCATGGCCGCTCGGGTGCTGCATCTATTGGCCAGCGGTGTACCGCCAAAACGTATTTTAGTGCTGATGTTTAACCGCTCAGCAAAGGATGATTTTCAGCGTCGTTTAGCCGCAATGGCACCTGCCGGGCAGGCATTGCCCGATGTCCGCACCTTCCACTCCCTGGGGCACCGCTTGACTCAAAGCTTATGCCGCTGGGGGGCGCTAGCGCCGCGCCAGCTATTATCCGCCGATTGGCAATTAGAGAGGCTGCTTCGTCAGGCAAGTATTAATGTACTGCGTGATGCCGTTGAGCGCCGAGATGCTGCTCTGGAAGGGGATCGGCTAGAAACCTTAGCCCACTTTTGCGGCTTGGTTAAAGCAGAAATGATCACCCCAGAGGCGCTCTATGAGCGGCTGAATTTTGATCCAGACACCGACTATTTCCCAGCGGCGTTTGCCGAAGCAGAGAGGCTATTGGAAGCGGAAGGCGTGATGACTTATGCCGATCTGCTTTATCGTCCGCTGTTGGCGCTAGAAGCAGATAGTGCTTTACGTGGTCGCGTCGAAGGGTTCCTCGACCATGTCATTATTGATGAGTATCAGGATATTAACGCCGCACAGCAGCGACTTTTATCTGTGTTGGTGGGCACTCGTGCCGAGGTAATGGCAGTTGGCGATGCCAACCAGTGTATTTACGAGTGGCGCGGTGCCAAGCCCGACACCATGCTGGAAAATTTCGCCGCCACCTTTGGCGAAGCGACCGATTACCCACTATCAACCACCTTCCGGCACGGTCATGCGTTGGCGCTGGCTGCTAACCATGCCATTGCCGCTAACCAGCGGCGTCCTAATCAGCTATGCCTTGCAGCGGCTAATAACCCGGAGACCCGCGTCTCAGTCGGGCAGGGGAGCCGTTTGCTACTTGATGCGTTGATGGACTGGCAGGCCCAGGGACGAGCGTTTAACGAAGCTAGTTTGCTGGTACGGAGTTGGGCGCTTTCGGTGCCGTTTCAACTGGCGCTGCTACAAGCAGGGATTCCATTTCGGCTTCAGCGCGAGGATCGTTTTGTGTTTCGTCTGCCGCTGGTGCAGGCCTTGGCGGGCTATTTAAAGCTGTCGCGTCGTCCAGATCTTCTTCGCGACCCGCAGCAACTGTTACTGCTGCTTTCACAGCCGACCCCCTTCGTTGCCCGTGAGCGGCTTCAGCGCTTGGCGCACCAACTGGCGACTACTCAGCAGTGGCCCGAGCGGCATGACGCCATGTTAACGGCGTTAAAGCCGATCCAGAGGCGCACGCTGAAAAAGCGCTGGCTGCTGCTTTGTGAGTTGCCACAGCTGAGTGCATGGCCACCCGCGAAGTTGCTACGCCATGTGGTGGAAAGCATTGATGCTGAAAAAACGCTTAAGCGTGCGGCAGCGCGGCGGGATAAAGGCGAAGAGGATGTGCGCTTACTTGACGTGCTGATCGAACAAGCGCAAAGCGTGCAAGACCCGGATGCCTTTATCGAACTTCTTGAGCGCCCGGTAGAAAATCAGGCGGGTGGTGTGCTGATTAGCACTGTGCACGGGGCCAAAGGGCTGGAGTGGCCACTGGTAGCGGTAGTCGGTGTTAACGAAGAAGACTTTCCTCACTATAGCCGCGATAACCCGCTCAGCGATGAGCGGCTTGAGGAGGAGCGGCGGCTCTTCTACGTGGCAATTACCCGCGCCCAGGAGCAGCTATTAGTGCTTCATGATGGGGGCGTGCACCGGCCGAGTCGCTTTATTGCCGAAAGCGCCTGGCAGGATAGCATGCGGGTTGCCTCCTGCTTGGCCAGTACCAGTGCGCCCGCGGCGACCCTGCAAGTGACATCGGTGGGCCTGGTTGAACGCTATCTGATGCGGCTGGGGCGAGACGATATTGCGCTTGCGCCGGCACAGGTTGATGAGGTCAAAGCAGGTTATTCAGCAGAGGCGAATTTCTACCCTGGTCAACGGCTTCATCACGCGGTATTTGGCGTAGGCGAAGTGGCGGCGGTGGAGGGAAGCGCCAGCGACCCGGTCATTGATGTGCGTTTTGATCAGGCAGGGCGAAGGCGACTCATTGCCCGCCGCGCACCCATTGAGCTACTCGAAAATGGCTCAACGCTTGCTGGGTAAGTCATTGATTTTCTAATAGTACACACTCTTTCACATTTGAACTCAAATTAAGCTTTAGAGCTGTTTGACTTAGCATCGCCCTGCCGATTTAATACCCACACTTCTACCGAGTTAATACTCAGCAGCTCATAGTATATAACTAATGAAATAGGGAACGAGCATGGTAAGGCAAGTCACTTGGCTTTGCGCCATTTTGATCGTTACCCAAAGCGGCGCCTTGCTTGCTGATAACTCCCTACCTAATCTTGAATTCAATGGTTTTGGCACGCTGGGGGTCGTTCACTCTGACGAGCAAAATGCTGACTTCATTAATGACCCTTTTGCTTCACAAGGTGCTGGATACAGCCATGATTGGAGCGCAGAAGTTGATAGCCGCTTAGGGCTTCAAGCTACGCTGCATCTCACGCCTAAACTGTCCTCGGTTGTTCAAGTAGTCAGCGAGAAGCGGTATGACGGCTCTTACGCACCTGAGATTGAATGGGCGAATGTTCAATACGACATTACCCCTAATCTTAGTTTCCGCGTTGGGCGTATGGTGCAGAGCTCATTCATGGCTTCTGAACATCGTAAAGTTAATTACGCCACTCCATGGGTGCGGCCTCCGCAAGAAGTTTATCGTCTAATGCCGGTGGCTAATTTTGACGGTGTTGATATGCGCTATCGATACCCAGTAGGGGAGACTACCAATGAATTGCAGTTGAATTTTGGTGGTGGCAGCGTTGATTACTCAACGGGTAGTATCGACGCCAGCGATTCCTGGGGCGTTTCTCACCGTACTCATTGGGGGGATGCCACCCTGTTCGCCAGCTACGGCGAACTGAAAGTAAGCGCAGATGAACTCTCACAATTTTTCGATGTTTACCGCCTCTTTGGTCTACCCGGTGAACAGCTTGCTAGCCGCTACGAAGTTGATGGTAAGCGTACGAGCCTGCTGAGTTTAGGGTTAGGTTATGACCCTGGGTCATGGTTTGTTATGGGCGAGTGGGCACGCTCTTCGTCGCCTTCTCTGTTAGGGGAGAGCGAAGGAGCCTACATGACGTTAGGTTACCGTGTCGCCGAGTGGACACCGTATGTAGGTGTGGCGCGAGCAAAAGTCACCAGCAATACGTCAGAGCCTGGGCTAAATGCTGCCCTGTATCCATCGCCCTTTGCAGAAGGTGCCCAGCTCCTTAACGGGATGTTGAATGAGCTACTATCCAGCGGAATACAGCAAGAAAGCATAACGGTTGGTGCACGCTGGGATTTCAGACCGGGTATGGCTCTTACGGCCCAATATGATCACATCGATATGCGCTCAGGGACATCAGGGGGGCTGATTAATCAACAGCCCGAGTTTACCCCAGGTGGACGTATTAACCTGTTCAGCCTTTCGCTCGACTTTGTGTTTTAAGGAGAGTGGCCATGCTTAAACGTCTAACTGGATCCGGAATCAGCCTCTTATTGGGGGCGATGTTGAGCATGACTTATCATCCTGCTTCAGCCGAAGTATTGGTGGTGGTATCAGCCGAGGCGCCTTTTACTCGCCTTACCAGCAGCGATTTAAGGGATGTTTATTTAGGGCGCCGCACGCTAATAGTTAACGGAGCACAGGTGGTGCCCTTGGATCTGACTGAAGGTACGGCAGCGAGAAGTGAGTTCTACACCCGCTACACGGGGCAAACCCCTGCGCAGATCAAGGCACACTGGGCCAGGCAGATATTTACCGGGCGAGGGCAGCCGCCCCAAGCGCTGGCTAATAGTCGCGCAGTGGTAGAGCGATTAGTCAGTGATGCAAAAGCACTGGGCTATATAGACCCTTCCTTTCTTGATGAGCGTTTGAGAGTGGTGACAATTGAGTAGTCTCAATGATCCAAGAGGCCCGAGCCGGGTCAGCTCATCCAGAGCCTTTATTCATCGATGGTCACATCATCTTGTAGAGCCACTGGTACTCTTCAGCATCGTGGCTTTTATGATGTTATTGGTTATATGGGGAAGTACTTATTTTTTAGTCAATAAAGAGCGTATGTCCATTGAGCGTCAGGCAGAGCTGTCCGTGGGTGAAATCACCGACACCTACGAAGCAAGGGTTGTAAGGGCCCTCAGGGAAATTGACACGACACTGAAGTTAGTACGTTTTACCGCCAATAGCAGCAATCACTCGAGCGTGCTCAGTGTGTTAAATGAGCAGCGGCTGCTGCCTCCCGCACTGCTTTTTACCATCAGTATTGTTGATTCGCAGGGCATGGTTGTTGAGACCACTGATCCTGGGCTGCTTGGGCAGCGCCTAACGCCTCCTGCGCAAGCAATGCTGGACGATGATTACTTAGCCGTGGGAGAAAAGGATGCTAACCAGATTACCTTTACTCGGCCATTAAGGCCTGAGCAAGAATCTGCGCAAGGGGGAGGCTCAGGCTGGGTCATCATCGCTATTGATGCCAATTACTTTGTGAGCAGTTATGAAGTTCGATCTTTGGGCCAGCAGGGCATGCTGGCACTCGTCGGTGCGGATGGCATCGTACGGGTCAGGCGTTCTGGAGATGTGATCCATTCAGGCGAGTTAATGGATATAGGAGCCTGGAAAAGTAGCACACTGGATGCTGTTAGTGCGCCCTTTATGACCCACTGGCAAGGGGTTGAGCGTTACACACTGGTGCGCGAGCTGTATGATTTTCCACTCTCGATCGTGGTAGGGCTCTCTGCCCAGGAGCAGTTGGCCGCAGCTCACCAGCTTGCGCGAAACTATTGGCAGCGGGCCGGTTGGACTAGCGGCCTGCTACTCATCATTCTGGCTATACTCGGTCGTTTGAGCTGGCAACTTCAGTGGGCGCGGCGGCGGGTAATGGAAGAGCGTGTATCACATGCTCAGCAGGTCGAACACTTAGCTTTCCATGACACGCTAACCGATTTGCCTAATCGAGCCTTTTTGAGCCACTTGATTACTCAGGCCGTGAAGCTTGGCGGTCGCCATAGTGAATCCTTCGCGCTGCTTTTCTTGGATCTTGACCGCTTTAAGTTAATCAATGACACCTTGGGTCACGATGCCGGAGACCATCTCCTGCAAGAAGCAGCAAGTCGACTGACCACTTCGGTGCGTGAAAGTGATGTCGTCGCTCGGTTAGGGGGCGATGAATTTGTCATCCTTTTGAGTAAGGTTAGTCGACGAGACCAGATTGAGCCCATCGCCCAAAAAATTCTTTCAGCCATCAGAGAGCCCTTTATGCTAGCGGGCCAGGAGTGCCATGTCTCGGTAAGTATTGGTGTCTCGCTGTATCCGTTTGACGGGCTTGACGAGCAAACATTAATGAAAAGCGCTGATATGGCGATGTATCAGGCGAAGCTGCTGGGCAAAAACACTGTCCAGTTCTATACCGATGAATTAAGTGCGGAGATGGATGTGCGTTTAACCTTGGAGTCTGGCCTGCATCGTGCGCTTGTGAGTCATGAGTTTAGGTTGTTCTTCCAGTCAAAGCATGACGTCGAAGTAGGTAGCACGCTTGGCATGGAGGCATTGCTTCGTTGGCAGCATCCAACGCTTGGATTGCTGGAACCCGCCCAATTCATGCCCCTGGCTGAAGAGAGCGGTTTGGCCATGCCTATCGCTCAATGGGTGCTCGAAAATGCCTGTAGGCAAAACATGCTGTGGCAACAAGAAGGGTTTCCCGCATTAACGATGGCGGTCAAGATTTCTGCACGCCAATTTTACGACAACAGCTTTGTGGAGAGTATCAAGGAGGCATTAGCCACTACTGGAATGGATCCCTGGCTACTTGAGTTGGAAATGACAGAGAGCATGCTGCTGCAGGATGTTCAGCGTACGGCGAGTCTCTTTGCCGAGATTAAAAAACTCGGGGTTAAGATAGTCATTGACGATTTTGGTACAGGGTATTCTTCTTTATCTGACTTAAACGCTTTGCCTGTCGATACGTTAAAAGTAAGTTCTTCTTTGGTTAAGCGCTTATCAGGCACTCGTCGCGACCAGCAGTTATCGTCATCGGTCATTGAGTTGGGTAAACGTCTAGGGATGCAGGTGTTCGCGAAAGGGGTCGCTTCTCATGAGCAGTCCCATTTCATAGGCAGCCACTCCAGTCTCCCTTTTCACGGCTTTTATAGTAATAGACCGTTATCAGCAGAGGAGAGCTGTCAAAGGGAGAAATAGCCCAGACAGACACCGCTTACCCTTTTACAGCCAATGTAGGGCAAGCAGTGCACAGGTTTTAGCCGACTACTTTACATATTAGGGTAGTTGGGTCCGCCACCGCCTTCTGGTGCTACCCAGGTAATATTTTGCGCTGGGTCTTTGATGTCGCAAGTTTTGCAGTGCACGCAGTTTTGGAAATTGATCTGAAAGCGTGGCTGGCCCGCGCTATCCTCTACCACTTCGTAAACACCGGCCGGGCAGTAGCGCTGCGCCGGTTCTGCGTATTTGGGCAGGTTTTCGCGGATCGGTAGCTCAGGATCGTCCAGGCGCAAATGACACGGCTGATCCTCTTCATGGTTGGTGTTCGACAGAAACACAGAGGTAGGCTTGTCGAAGGAGAGTTTGCCGTCCGGTTTGGGATAGTTAATCTTTTCAAACTCGGCTGCAGGCTTGAGGGCGCCATAGTCTGTGGTGGTGTCGTGGACGTTAGGCAGCTTGTTGCCCAGCAACTGGTGAGCAAAATTATATGCTCCACCGCCCACGGTGCCATATTTATGGATCGCGGGGCCGAAGCTGGCGCTCTCTTTAAGCTCTTGGTAGGCCCAGCTGGCTTCCCATTTCTGGGTAAAGCTCGTTAGCTCCTGGGCGCCTTCATCACCACCTTTGATCGCCTCAAATACGCTCTCCGCGGCAACCAAACCAGACTTCATGGCGGTGTGCAGGCCTTTGATCTTGGAAAAGTTGAGAGTGCCCGCATCGCAGCCAATCAATAGCCCGCCGGGGAAGGTCATTTTGGGTAGGCTGTTAAAGCCCCCCTTGGTAATCGCCCGGGCGCCATAAGCCACGCGCTTGCCCCCCTCCAGATACTGACTAAGTACCGGATGATGCTTCATACGCTGAAATTCGTCGAAGGGCGAGAGCCACGGGTTCTGGTAGCCCAGATCCATAATCAAACCCACCACCACCTGCTGGTTTTCCGCATGGTAAAGAAACCAGCCGCCGTGAGCGTTTTTATCTAATGGCCAGCCAGAACCATGCAACACAAGCCCAGGCTCATGCTTGTCGGCAGGCACATCCCACAGCTCTTTAAGGCCGATGCCGTAGTGTTGCGGGTCGCGTCCTGCATCCAGTGAGAAGTCTTTGATTAAGCGCTTGCCCAAATGCCCCCGCGAGCCTTCGGCAAACAGCGTGTATTTGGCGCGTAGTTCCATGCCCGGCATATGGCCATCTTTAGGGGTGCCATCTGCGGCAACACCCATGTCGCCAATCAGAATGCCGCGCACGGCGCCTTCTTCAATAATGACCTCTTGGGCGGCAAAGCCTGGGAAGATTTCTACGCCGAGGCCCTCTGCCTGTTCCGCCAGCCAGCGGCACAGATTGCCTGCACTGATTACATAGCGGGTAAGCTCGCCGCCGGTGTTATGCATGCTTTTAGGTACCAAGGCGTTGGGCACTTTCTGCGCTTTTTCGGCGTCTTTGAGCAAGAAAACGTCATCGCGAATCGCCGGGGTATTGAGCGGTGCGCCGCGCTCTTCCCAATCTGGAAACAGTTCCGCCAGTGCGCGAGGTTCAAAGACCGCGCCCGATAAAATATGTGCGCCAACTTCTGAGCCTTTCTCAACGACGCAAACCGTGAGCTCTTGCTCAGCCTCGTTGGCTTGCTGCATTAGTCGGCATGCGGCGGAAAGCCCGGATGGGCCCGCGCCGACAATGACGACATCAAAATCCATTACATCGCGTTCAACAGTTTCCACCCGGTTTCTCCTTATTCTCTTTAAGTGCCAGCGTTTACAAAGCTAATCTAAGGTTAACTCCAGGGAACTAGCTTATAAAAAGTCGGCCTTAATTTAAAACGGTCGTTTGCTTCTGGTTATGCCCCATGATAGGCATAATACCTGTGTCAGGTCACGCCTACGATGGTGAAAGGAGCATTTATTGACGGTATGCTTTGTTAACCCTCGTTCAGTGCTACGACTAAGGCCGTAGTGGATGATTAAGCATTAGGTATTGTCGCTTTGTGGCAGGCTATGGCAAATTGGGAGGGTTTTTCAATTGCGCACCTATCAAACGCTCGATTGAATTTTATGCATTGAATTTAAAAGCGCCGCCATTTTTTGTTGGCAGCGCCTGTATTGGGGCAGGCGAATCGCTGTTGAGCGATTGCCGGTAAGTCTTCAATACACCACACATCTTAAAAAGGGGTATCCGCTGGGCGGGTGCCGTCTCAGGGTAACGGCTTTACGACAAGCCAAGCGAGGAACCTATGAAAGTACTCGTCGCGGTGAAACGCGTCATCGACTATAACGTCAAAATCCGCGTTAAGGCGGATCATTCGGACGTCGATCTTACCAACGTCAAAATGGCCATGAACCCCTTCTGCGAAATTGCCGTGGAAGAGGCGGTACGCCTGAAAGAGAAGGGCGTGGCGACAGAAGTCGTCGCCGTCACGGTAGGGCCCAAAGCCGCCCAAGAGCAACTGCGTACGGCATTGGCGCTGGGGGCAGACCGCGCCATCCATATCGAAACCGACGAGCGCGCCGAATCTCTGGCCGTGGCCAAGCTGTTGGCCAAAGTGGTCGAAGAGGAGCAGCCGGGGTTGGTGGTGCTGGGCAAGCAGGCCATCGACACCGACAACAACCAGACCGGCCAAATGCTCGCCGCGCTGACCGGCCTGCCGCAAGGCACCTTTGCCTCGGAAGTTGCAGTGGACGGTGACAAGGTGCATGTGACCCGTGAAATCGACGGCGGCCTGCAGACTATTGCGCTGACGCTGCCAGCGATTGTCACCACCGACCTGCGCCTCAACGAGCCGCGCTACGCCAAGCTGCCCGACATCATGAAGGCCAAGAAAAAACCGCTGGATGTGAAAACCCCCGCCGACTACGGCGTCGAGGTCGCCTCCAAGGTCAGTCTGCTCAAAGTCGAGTCGCCCGCCGAGCGCAAAGGCGGCGTCAAAGTCGCCTCGGTAGACGAGCTGATCGACAAACTGAAAAACGAAGCCAAAGTTCTTTGAGATAAGCTCTTTAAGATAAGTGCTTTGAAAACCGTACTTTAAGAAAAGAGCTTTGAAAGGAGTTGATGCCATGAGCATTCTGGTACTTGCGGATCTACACGAAGGCCAGCTGGCCGGCGCCACCGCCCACGTCGTAGCGGCCGCCCAAGCCATCGGTGGCGATATTGACGTTCTGGTGGCCGGTGAAGGGGTTCAAGCCGCCGCCGAAGCCGCCGCCAAACTTGACGGTGTAAGCAAAGTCCGCGTCGCGGATAACGCCGTTTACGCCCACCAGCTGGCCGAGCCCATGGGCGCGCTGCTGGCCGAACTGGCCGATGGCTACACCCACGTGCTGGCCAGCGCCTCCACTACCGGCAAAAACGTGCTGCCACGTTTAGCCGCGCTAAAAGATGTTAGCCAGCTGTCGGACGTTATCGCCGTGGACAGCGCCGATACCTTTAAGCGTCCGATCTACGCCGGTAACGCCATTGCGACGGTGAAAAGCGACGATGTGCTCAAGGTCATCACCGTGCGTTCCACCGGCTTTGATGCGGTCGGCACCAGCGGCAGCGCGACGGTGGAAGCCGTCGACGTAGTGGTGGACAACAGCCAGTCCAGCTTTGTCAAAGAGGAGCTGGCGCAGTCAGATCGTCCCGAATTGGGCGGAGCCAAGGTGGTGATCTCCGGCGGCCGCGGCATGGGCAACGGCGAAAACTTCAAGCTGCTCGACGGCATTGCCGACAAGCTGGGGGCTGCCATTGGTGCTTCCCGGGCCGCGGTAGACGCAGGCTTTGTGCCCAACGATATGCAGGTTGGCCAGACCGGCAAGATCGTTGCCCCAGATCTGTATATCGCCGTGGGTATTTCCGGTGCCATTCAGCACCTGGCGGGCATGAAAGACTCCAAGGTGATCGTCGCGATCAATAAAGACGACGAAGCACCGATTTTCCAGGTGGCGGATTACGGCCTGGTGGGGGATCTGTTTGAGATCCTGCCGGAACTTGAGAGCAAGCTGTAAACAATACCGTGATTCAATAGCGGTGGGCCGACTTCGCCAGAAGTCGGCTTTTTTTTTGGCGGGTGTATTAGGTAAACTGGCAATAGTTGACTAAAGTACTGGGGCAAAAGGTAAGAAAAACCACCCCGGTGGTTGAAAAAGCTGCGGGCTGACCGCACATAGATAAGTGAAAGCAACGAAAGCCACTCAAGGAGATGATGATATGGCACATACACTACCCGAATTGCCGTACGCATATGACGCTCTCGAACCAAACATCGATGCGATGACGATGGAAATTCACCATTCTCGTCACCATCAAACCTACATCAACAACCTGAACGCCACGCTGGAAGGCACAGGTCTTGAAGATGTACCTGTCGAAGAGCTGGTCGCTAATCTGGATCGCGTTCCAGAAGCCAAGCGTCAAGCCGTTATCAATAACGGTGGCGGTCATGCCAACCACTCCATGTTTTGGCAAATGATGTCGCCTAACGGCGGTGGTAATCCCCAGGGTGATGTCGCAAAAGCGATTGACGCTGAGCTGGGTGGCCTGGAAGCCTTTAAAGAAGAATTCAAAAAAGCCGCCCTTGGCCGTTTCGGCAGTGGTTGGGCCTGGCTCTCCATTACTCCTGAAAAGAAATTGGTGGTAGAGAATACCCTGAACCAAGACAGCCCGTTGATGCACGGCAACACGCCGCTGCTCGGTCTGGATGTTTGGGAGCATGCCTACTACCTGAAGTATCAAAACAAGCGTCCTGACTACATTGCTGCGTTCTTTAACGTGGTTAACTGGGAAGACGTTGAGCGTCGTTATCAAGCTGCGATTAGCTAATATTGCTATGAGCCGCTAACTGCGCCGGTTCACGGCGCTGTTAAAAACCGTCCACTTTTTAGTGGGCGGTTTTTTATTGCCTGGGACAGTGTTTTAGGGGCAGGGTTGGGCATTAGCTGTCAATATCCTGTGGATGAAAAATACCACATATGCTTGAATTGATTTTTCATTGGTCTATATATAGTATGCGTCGTATCTTTTAGAGAGGGCAGGCACTAGATGTGCCCTACCCGAAAAATGCCGCTATGAAAAGGAAAATAGCCATGGAAATCCAAATTTATAGCAAGCCCGCTTGTGTTCAATGCACCGCGACTTACCGCGCGCTCGACAAGCAGGGGCTTGATTACACTGTTATCGATATTACCGCCGAATCCGGTGCCCAAGAAGAAGTCGAAGCTCTCGGCTATCGCCAGCTTCCTGTCGTAGTCGTCGGCGAGGATCACTGGTCGGGTTTCCGCCCAGACCGCATTCAAGCGCTGGCTTAAGTCATCCCAATGCTGGCAAGTTGCTCACCTTCACCTATCGCCGGCAGTTTGGTTTACTTCTCTACAAAATCAGGCAATACCCATCGATTTGTAGAAAAACTTGGTTTTGCCGCAAAGCGACTGCCGTTGAATCGAGATGAGCCTGTTCCACGAGTCACCCAGCCGTATATTTTAATTACCCCCACTTATGGTGGGGGAAGCGAGCAGGGTGCGGTGCCCAAGCAGGTGATCCATTTTCTTAACGACACACATAATCGAAGCCTCCTGCGGGGGGTGATTGCAGCGGGAAATACAAATTTTGGCGAAGCGTATGGCCTTGCTGGCCGCATTATTGCGAAAAAATGCCAAGTGCCGCTGCTGTATCGATTCGAATTATTTGGCACCGACGATGACGTGGCCAATGTCCGTCAAGGAGTAGAAGAGTTTTGGAAACGACAAACCTAGCCCTGAAAGACTCAGCGCCGAAAGACTCAGTCTCGAACGACGTATCCACTAAAAACGGTGAGGCCAAGCGGCCAGCGGCGAAGACAGAAGCTCGCACGCTGGACTATCACGCTCTTAACGCCATGCTCAACCTGTACGGTGCCAATGGCGAGCTGCAGCTGGATAAAGATCGCGAAGCGGCACGCCAGTACTTTTTGCAGCACGTTAACCAGAACACGGTGTTTTTCCACTCGTTAGAGGAGAAACTCGATTACCTGGTCGAAGAGCAGTATTACGAAGCCGAGATGCTGGCCCAGTACAGCTTCGCCTTTATCAAGGCGCTGTTCGAGCAGGCCTATGCATATAAGTTTCGCTTCCCTAGCTTTTTGGGCGCCTTTAAGTACTACACCAGCTACACGCTGAAGACGTTCGACGGCAAGCGCTATCTAGAGCGTTACGAAGACCGCGTCTGCATGGTCGCGCTAACCCTGGCGCGGGGCGACGAAACGCTGGCGAAGTCGCTGGTGGATGAAATCATTAGCGGCCGCTTTCAGCCGGCGACCCCCACCTTTTTGAACTGTGGCAAGCAGCAGCGCGGCGAGCTGGTGTCATGCTTCCTACTGCGTATCGAAGACAATATGGAGTCGATTGGCCGTTCGATTAACTCGGCCCTCCAGCTCTCCAAACGCGGCGGCGGCGTGGCGTTTCTGCTCAGTAATATTCGTGAGTCGGGTGCGCCCATCAAGCGTATTGAAAACCAGTCATCGGGCATCATCCCGATTATGAAACTGCTGGAAGACGCCTTCTCCTATGCTAACCAGCTGGGGGCTCGTCAGGGGGCAGGGGCGGTGTATCTTAACGCTCACCACCCGGATATCCTGCGCTTTTTGGATACCAAACGGGAAAATGCCGACGAGAAAATTCGTATCAAAACGCTCTCCCTGGGCGTGACGATTCCGGATATTACCTTTGAGCTTGCCAAGCGCAACGACGACATGTACCTGTTCTCGCCCTACGATGTAGAGCGTGTTTACGGCGTGCCGTTTGGCGACATCAGCGTTACCGAGAAGTACCAAGAGATGGTTGCGGATGCGCGCATTCGTAAGCATAAGATCAATGCACGGGCCTTCTTCCAAACTCTAGCCGAGCTGCAGTTCGAGTCGGGCTACCCGTACATCATGTTCGAAGACACGGTTAATCGCGCCAACCCGATTGCTGGCCGTATCAACATGAGCAACCTTTGCTCGGAAATTCTTCAGGTCAATACGCCTACCGAGTATGACGATGACCTGGGTTATCGCCAAATCGGTCAGGACATCTCCTGTAACCTGGGCTCCATGAACATTGCCAAGGTGATGGACGCAGGCGATATCGGTACCAGTGTGGAAATTGCTATTCGTGGTCTCACCGCTGTTTCTGAAATGAGTAACCTGCGCAGCGTGCCCTCTATTGCCGAAGGTAATGCCAAGTCGCGGGCGATTGGCTTGGGCCAGATGAACCTACACGGCTACCTGGCGCGGGAGCACATTTACTACGGCTCTGACGAAGGTTTGGATTTTACCAACCTCTACTTCTACTGCGTTGCCTTCCATGCGATCCGGGCGTCGAACCGTTTGGCGATTGAGCACAAAGAGTCGTTTGCGGGTTTTGCAGAATCTACCTACGCCTCGGGTACCTTCTTCGATAAGTACACCGACCAGGCGTGGCTGCCGCGCACCGATAAAGTACGCGGGCTTTTTGAGCGCAGCGGTATCGCGCTGCCGACCCAAGACGATTGGCAGGAGCTGAAAGCCTCGGTCATGGCCCACGGTTTGTATAACCGTAACCTGCAGGCGGTACCGCCGACGGGGTCGATCTCCTATATCAATAACTCCACCTCCAGTATTCACCCGGTGGCGGCGAGAATCGAGATTCGTAAAGAGGGCAAGTTGGGGCGTGTTTATTACCCGGCGCCTTTCCTGGATGAAGCTAATTTTGACTACTTCCAGGACGCCTACGAAATCGGCCCGGAAAAGATCATCGATACCTACGCGGAAGCCTCGCAGCACGTCGATCAGGGCTTATCGCTAACGCTGTTCTTCCCGGACACCGCAAGCACGCGCGATATCAATAAGGCGCAGATTTACGCCTGGCGCAAAGGCATCAAAACGCTTTACTACATTCGCCTGCGCCAGAGTGCGTTAGAAGGTACCGAGGTAGAAGGCTGCGTTTCCTGCACGCTGTAATGGTACTGATTTCTGTCGATACGCCTTGTATCTGTTATTGAGCATTCGTTTTTAAAACAAGCTTTTTATAACCAATTTTTATAAATAAGCTTTGCTAGCCCGGCTGTCACAGCCGGGCTTCGAGAGAGTGATATGAATACCATGCAACGTTTATCGCGGGTTGATGCGATTAACTGGAACCGGCTTCAAGACGATAAAGACCTGGAAGTGTGGAACCGCTTGACCAGTAATTTTTGGCTGCCCGAGAAGGTGCCACTGTCGAACGATATTCAGTCGTGGAATACGCTGACCGAGAAAGAAAAGCAGCTGACGATCCGCGTTTTCACGGGCCTGACACTGCTGGACACCATCCAAAGCAGCGTGGGTGCGCCGGTATTAATGGAAGATGCTCGCACTCCCCATGAAGAGGCGGTTTACACCAACATCGCCTTTATGGAATCAGTGCATGCGCGCTCCTACAGCTCGATTTTCTCGACGCTCTGCACCACTCGTGATGTGGATGATGCCTTTCGCTGGAGTGAAGAGAATCCCACGCTGCAGGCGAAATCTGAGCTGATTTTAGAGCGCTACCGCTCGGATGATCCGCTGATGCGCAAAGTCGCCAGCGTGTTCCTGGAGTCATTTCTGTTCTACTCCGGCTTCTACCTGCCGATGTACTGGTCAAGCCATGCCAAGTTGACCAACACCGCCGACCTTATTCGTCTAATCATTCGCGACGAAGCGGTACACGGCTACTACATCGGCTATAAATTCCAGCAGGCAATGGCGGAAGCGACGCCAGCGCGTCAGCAGGAAGTCAAAGATTACGCCTACGAGCTGCTGCTGGAGCTCTACGACAACGAAGTGCGCTACACCGAGTCACTGTATGACGAGGTAGGTCTAAGCGAAGATGTGAAAAAATTCCTTCACTACAACGCCAATAAAGCGCTGATGAATCTTGGCTTTGAGCCCCTATTCCCCAGCAGCGTCACCGATGTAGATCCAACCATCATGGCGGCGCTGTCACCCAACGCCGACGAGAACCACGATTTCTTCTCCGGCTCCGGCTCCTCCTACGTGATCGGCAAAGCCGTCGCCACCGAAGACGACGACTGGGCGTTTTAATGGCCGTATGAGTGGGTAGTAGATAAGCTGGTGGTATAGATAAAGGCGCATAAAGGAGGAGGTATGCCAGACAACCCCGCTAACGTATTGAAAATTGCCGCAGCAATGGTGAGCGATCCAGATGGTCGTTTGCTACTCGTGCGTAAGCACAATACGTCCTTCTTTATGCAGCCCGGCGGCAAGATCGATGCGGGTGAAACCGAGCTAGAGGCACTGTGCCGTGAGCTGAAAGAGGAGTTAGGCTTGAACGTGAATAGCGATCAGCTTTCGCCGTTAGGCATACACTCCGCTCCCGCTGCCAATGAGCCGGGCATGATGCTCGAAGCGCACCTGTTTAGCCTTGTTATTGATGAGCCTGTCGAGGCGGCAGCTGAAATTGCCGAGGCAAGATGGGTGACCCGTGAAGAGGCTTGGCTGCTTCCTCTAGCGCCGCTGACGAAAGAGTACGTAGTGGTAAATTAGTGTTGATTTCTCAGTAAGGCAACAGCGTTTAAGGCTGGCCATAATCCAGGCTAGGTATGCGCTAAGCGTCATTGATGTCCGATAACTTTAAACGTATTGAGTAATGCTTCGATTCCATTAGCACCGCTTGGCGATCTCTTCTGGAAAACCAATTGTCTGGTTGCGTTTAATTCTCCCGCAAGCGTATAAAAGAACATGCATTTGTGGAGAGTGGGGGCATGGCAGACATAATAAAGACTGCACGTAAGGCCAACTTAGATACAACACTATTGCGTACGCTGGTATCCATAAGCGATTGCGGTGGGTTTTCCGAAGCGGCGCAGGTCTTGCATCTAACTCAATCGGCTGTTTCTCACCATGTGCGTCGTCTTGAGGAACAGCTTGGTAATACTTTGTTCGCGACCCATGGGCGGCGAAGGCGCCTTACAGAGTCAGGTGAACTCTTTCTATGGTACGCGCGGCAAATTCTTGCCCTCAACGACGAAGCTTTCGATAAGCTCGGGCAGTATCGTGGAGTTGCAAAAGAGATTCGCTTGGGAGTGTCGGAATACTTTGCTCAAGACTACCTGCCGATCATGCTGGCCTCCTTGCCTCTTGAGCAAAAGGGAATTCGCATTATTCCTCAGCTAGGGCGCTCAACGGTACTGCAACATAAGCTCAATGATGGACAGCTTGATATGGTCATCGCTGTCGACATTCCCGAAACATCGCGTCCGAGTGTGCTAGAAAGCATACATGTGGCAGACCGGCGCCTTTCCTGGGTAGGAGCCCAACACTCTTTACTAGCATCCTGTAATGAGATTCCACTTGTTGCTTTTTCTCCCCCGTGCATACTACGAGACCTGCAAATCAACAGGCTCAAGCACAGTCAGCTGCAATGGCGCATAGCTTATGAGGCGCGTGATTTAGGCGATTTACTAGCAGCGGTCAAAGCGGGCCTGGGTGTGAGCGCTCTCCCTTTTATCCCGTCACTGTATGGGCTCGCCTCCCCGATAAATGAGCAACAACTCCCTTTGCTTCCGGATATTCGAATCAGCATTAAAATCGCTGCCAACGTCGAGTCCCACCAAGTAGAGTGGCTGATTCAGCTTATTCGTCGCTGCTGGGACTCTCCTGAACAACAGAAAGCAGGAGCTGCGCCTCTCCAAGTGCCATGCGCTATGTGATTGGGGCAAGGCGAAACGGCTAGCGGTTATTCAGATAAACCCCGCAAGCGGTGACTGCAAAGCCAATCATGGCTAACGGGTGAAGTGTTTCGCCAAGAATCACAAAGGCCATAAGGGCGGTCATGCCGGGTATTAGGTAGAAGAGGCTGGCCACTTTGCTTGCCTCGCCGCGACGAATCATGACGTATAGCACGCTGATGGCTCCAATCGAGTTCACAAGGCTCATCCAGCTTGTCGCGAATAAGAAAGTAGGCGTGACTTGGAAGTACAGGTCTTCAAGTATATGGGCTGCAACAAATGCAAAGGTTGCTGCGACACTCAGTTGAATGAATCCACCCGTACGTAGATCCATGCTTGTACAAAATTTCTTCTGGTAAAGCGTGCCCAGCGTGATACCAAGTAGGGCGAAGAGAATCGCGATATAGCCCCCGACCGTTGCCTCCCCAAAAGAGAACTTTTCCGAAACGACCAACACAACACCTGCTAGACCAATCAGAAGGCCCACCCATTGATGTTGCTTGATGCGTTCAGAAAGAAAAACACTGGCGCCAAGTGCAACGAAGATGGGCATTGTGCCGACAATGAGTGCCGAAACTCCCGCGCTCACACCGAGATTGATGCCGGTATAGAGCCCCGAAAATTGCATTGCTTGAATCAGCAGCCCGACAACCGCAATGTGGCCAACCTCCTTCCACGTTTTTGGCCACGGTGCGCGTGTTGCAACGGCGACCATAAGTAGAACCAGGGCGGCACTAGCGAAGCGCAGAAAGATCATGGTGTACGGGCCGACAAAGGGCAGGGCTGCTTTGCCAGCCACGTAGCCAGAGCTCCACATAACGATGAAAAGCAAAGGCAGCCCTAGGGCGGTCACGCCTGGGCGAAAACGAGGGATTGTGGTTGTATTTGAAGTCATTGGAATCTCTCCTTAGTGGGTTTGTTACCAAGGAAAGGCTAGTGAGATCCAATGATTATGAATAATGAAGATTTGGCCAGGGATACTTTACGAAACGTAATGGATGAGGAGCGGCAGAGGCGGATCATCGACCGCTAAGTGACCTACTGCGAGCGAGAGCGCGCCGATATTAATGTACGACGTCGTGATACGACTATTCATCTAGGTGGTAATAACGTGATGACCACGCTGCGGCTTCTATCGCTTCCTGTGATGCTTCTTCCAGTATTCTCACTGCCCGCACTGTTACTAACCTAGCCTCTCGCGCATCTGCTTTCGGGACTCTTCACGGCTCAGCAAGGTGGCATTGCCGCTTCTGGCTTTGAAGGCGCGCTGACTGATTTCTTCGTTCCAGGCTTGTTCAACGGAATTATCGCGTGGGTCGTTCAGGCTCATAATAAGCTCATGAGCCAGCGCTGCTCGCTCCGATCCTGAAAGTGGCGAAATCTGGGAGCGTAGCTGATTTAGGGTCTGTTAACGTTCTGCCTTGCCGTGAATAAAAACGGGCACCAGCGCGGCCGTGAGTGAAACGTCAACAGACCCTAGTGTTTCGGCAGTCATAGGGCATTTCCGAGTAACTATCTAATGGTGCTATCCCCATTCAGAGACCCTCGCAAGGTGGTCAGTGGGACGCCGGTCATGATGGAGGAGAGTGCTTCCAGCGGCAACGAAATCGACTGATTGTTAATGATAAATATTGTCATTTATTCTATTAGTGGTAGGCTATGACCCGTAAAAGATAAACGCAAATCGTTCTAATACCTAATTAGTTTCTAGTTGGGCGGTGCTCGCCGCCCGCTACTCAGTGACGGAGAGTCGACGTGCTGAACAGGCCTTTCTTTGCCTTGCGTGGATGGTGGCTAGCGGGAGTGCTGGCCAGTGGCACGCTGATGGCAAGTGCACAAGCAGTGGCTCAAGCGGCCGAAAGTGTCGAAGCCCAGCAAACCCAGGCAGCGCTTCAGGAGCAGATTGATGCTGCCGATGAACAGACCCGGGAGCAGTTGGAGGAGTTGCGCCGTTTGGAGCGCGAAACCCGCCAGTTGAAGGCTGATAACGCCTCTCTGTCCGGGCGCTTGGCGGAAGAGGCCGAGCGTCAGCAGCGTTTGGCGACGGCGCTGGATACGCTGGAAGAGACCCGCGCAGCGCTGCCCGTGATCGAACAGAATATGGCCGAGCAACTGAGCGGCTGGATTGAGCGTGACCTGCCGTTTCTACGTGAAGAGCGGTTGGCGCGGGTTGAGCGTCAGCCAGACGAGCAAGGTCAAAACACTATCGAGCGTATTAATGGACTGTTAGAGGCCTGGCGCGTTGAGCTCGATTATGGTCAGGAGATGGACAGCTGGCGGGGGCGTTTAAGTCAGGATGGTCGCGAACGCGAAGTGGATTTCTTGCGCATCGGGCGTATCGGCTTTTATTACCTAACCCCCGATGGCCGTGAGGGGGGTGTTTGGAGTGCTGAGAACGGCGCATGGCAGCCGCTGGATGACGAGTACCTGCGTGAAGTGCGCAGTGGGCTGCGTATGGCGGAAGATCAGCGCGCCCCTGATCTATTAACCTTGCCGCTCTCGATCAGTGCCAATGACCTGCAGGGAGAGCAACCATGAGTCGACTAACACTCCGTCAACTTGGCTATGTCTGTGTTGTATTGGGACTGGTAGCGGTAAGTGGTATATCAATGGCGCAAACCGAAAGCGCTACTTCTCTGCGTGAAGCCCGTGAGGCTGCTGAAGCGCGAGACCAGCAGCGGCTAATGAGCTTTCTGGATGACCAGCAGGCGCTAGAGTCCGCGCTGGAGCAGGCGCGCGCAGAGCACGAAGATGTCCAGCAGCAGCATGAAGCACTACAGGCGCAGCAGGCAGAGCAAACAGATCAAGCCAGCGAGCTGAGCGAGCGCCAGGCAGAGCAGGGCGAAGCGCTCTCGAGTCTGCTGGCCAATCTTGCCCGACATAGCTCAGAGATTCGCAACACGCTTGGCGAACAGAGTCTGCTAACCCTTGAGGAGGGCTCGCTGCCGCCGCGGTTGGATGAAGTGGAAGTGCTTGAGCGCCATCAGTTGGAAAACGTGGTGGATCGCTTGGCAACGCTAACCGCGCGCACCGGCCGTGCCGAACGGCTTTCAATGCCAGTAGCCGATGCTAACGGCGAGGTGGCCGCCCGCGAGTTGGTGCGGTTGGGCGATTTTGCGGCCTTTACCGAGAACGAGCTTTTAGAGCGCGGTGAAAATGACGGCAACCTAGTGGTTCTGCCGCGTACCCCCGATGCCATTGGCGGGGTACTGGCGGATTACTATCCAGGCGAGAGCAGCGTCTTTGCCATTGATCCTACCCAGGGCAGCGTGCTGGAGGCCTTGGCCCAGCAACCCAGTCTATGGGAGCGTTTCCAGCAGGGCGGCTATGTCGGCTACGTTGTCGTGGCGCTGGGTATTCTGGGTATGATCATCGGTCTGGGGCAGTATCTCTATCTAGTGCTGGTTAGCCTGCGCGTAAAGCGTCAGCGGCAATCCCTCGATCAGTTGCGGGACAATAACCCGTTGGGGCGGGTGCTACTGCGCTTTGAAGGCATGGATAAACATCAAACTCCGGAGGCGCTGGAAGCGCGGTTGGATGAAGCGGTGTTGGCCGAGTTGCCCAGGTTGGAACGCAGCCAGCCGATGGTGAAGCTGCTTGCCGCGATAGCACCGTTGCTCGGCCTGCTGGGCACGGTAACCGGCATGATCGTGACTTTCCAGGCGATTACCGTGTTTGGCACCGGCGACCCGCAACTTATGGCGGGCGGCATCAGTCAGGCACTAGTGACCACCGTACTAGGTCTAATTACCGCCGTACCGCTGTTGTTTGTACAGACCGCTTTGGCAGGCCGCAGCCGTTACTTGACCCACGTGATTGAAGGGCAGGCGAGCGCGACACTGGCAGATCATCTGGAATCTCACACGCCCGTGGTGAATTAACATGTCCACTCTTCCTCTCTGGCTCGAACCCGTTGAGCGCTTAGTAGAGGCGGGTGGCGCGGTACTGGTGGTTTTGGCCGTCGTGGCCATACTGGTGTTTGCCATGGCTATGGAGCGCTGGTGGTACTACCGGATTACTTGGCGTATAGCACGCCGTCAACTGTTACGCCGCTGGGCGGCACGTAGTGACCACTCCAGTTGGAGTGCCCGGACACTGCGTCAGGTGTGGGCCGAGGCGCTGGTCGCCAGGCTGCGCAAACCCTTGCCATGGTTAAAACTGTTAGTCGCGCTATGTCCGTTACTAGGCTTGTTAGGCACCGTGACGGGCATGATTAGCGTGTTCGATAGCCTTTCGCTGAGCGAGACCCATCAAGCCCGCGCTATGGCAGATGGGGTTGCCCGGGCGACACTGCCGACCTTGACCGGCATGGCCATTGCCGTAGTAGGGCTGTTATTTATTAGTCGTTTAGAGCACGTCATCCGTCGCGAAGACCAGCGGCTGCATGATCGCCTGGCGCGGGCACTGGAGGAGAGTGATGCGTAGACGTCGTTCCATAGATGCGACTGCTGAGAGCAACGAGGTGAATCTTACCCCGATGCTTGACGTGGTATTTATCATGCTGATTTTCTTTATTGTGACTACCAGCTTTGTCAAAGAGAGCGGTGTCGAGATTGAGCGGCCGGAATCCAGCGCCGCCACCCCGCGCCCGGATGCCCAGGTGCTCGTGGCGATTTCCCCCGAGGGTGCAGTGTGGGTAGATGGCAGTCCCGTGGATGCCCATCGGGTCGGCCAGCAGGTAGCCGATATGCTAAGTGATGATGGCTCGGTGGTTATTCAGGCGGATCGCGAATCCACCACGGGCTTGCTGATCGAGGTGATGGATCGCCTACGTGAGGCGGGCGTTGACCAAGTGGCGGTGGCGGCGAGTCGGAGTGGGTCATGATGCGCCACCTGCTGTCATTATTGGGAGGCGTCGTGCTGGCGGTGGGCTTGTTCTGGCTACTTGCCCAGCTAGTGGCTCCCCCTGAGCGGGAGCCCGAAGAGCTGACCATGAGCATGGCGATGACCATGATTGAAGCGCCGGAGGTGGCCCCTGAGCAGGAGGCGCCCACGCCTCAGCCTGTTGAAGCGGCACCCCAGCAAACGCCGCCGCCCATGCCTGCACCCGAGCCGCCCCCGGTAACGGAAAGCACTATTAGTCTGCCTGAAGTGGAGCTGCCAGATGAGCCCGTCGAGCCGGTTGAAATGGACAGCGAACTCCCGGAGCTAACGGAAGTTAAACCGGAACCCCGGCCCGAACCTACTTCTGAGCCGAGACCAGAGCCGACCCCGCAACAGCAACCTGTTGAGGCAGCTCCTAGAGCAGCCCCTGCATCAGTGGATTCTGCACCCGCCGTGCGCGAAGCTGCCCCGGAAGCTCAACCAGCGCCCTCTAATGAGCCGGTGAATGTGGGTCAGGTGACACCGACGAACCAAGTTGGTCCAAATTACCCGCCCCGTGCCCAGCGCCGAGGTATGGAAGGCTTTGTAGAGGTGGCTTTTACGATTCGGCGTGATGGCAGTGTCGACAGCTCTTCTATACGGGTTACCAGCGCGCAGCCGCGTCGGGTGTTTGATGATGCCGCGCGGGAGGCAATTGCCAAGTGGCAATTTGAACCCAGTGATCGGTTACGCAATGCCACCCAGCGGATCGAGTTTGAGTTGAGGTAGCCGTATGAAGCGTCTTTTATGCATTCTATTACTCAGTGTTTGGCCTCTTTCGTCACAGGCCAGCCCTGCGCTACAAGGTGATGTGATTGCTGACCTCAATGCGCTGCAAAGCCAGTTAAAAGAGGGCGCGTTGCCTCAGGTCGTTGAGCGGGCAACGGCCCAGGCTGAGCGGTTGGCATCCGGCAACCAATCGGATCAGTGGGCCAGTGCGCTCTATCAGCAGTTGGCGGCAGGTGCCTTGGCGCGTCAGGATCAGCACGCTGCGGCAGCGGATCGGCTGGCGATTGCCCGTGGCTTAAACGGTGTCGATAGTGACCAAGCAGCCCGTTGGCTACGTGATGAGGCCTCACTGCGCCGTGCTGCCGGTCAGCGTGATCAAGCCATTGAGTTACTCAGTGAGTGGTTAGCCAATCAACAGGATATTGACACTACCTGGCAGTTAATCCGCCTGCTGGCGCAACAGGAGCGTTGGCAAGACGCTGCCGACTGGCTAGAGCAGGCGCTTAATGAGACGCCAGAGTTAAGCGAAGCACAGCAGACTCTGGCGCTTGCTGTGTATCGCAATGCAGGGCAAGGCGATCAGGCATTGGGCTGGCTGCTGGATGGCTTGAATGCGCAAAGCGACGCCGCCGATTGGCGCCAAGCCGCCGGGCTTGCTCAACAGGCTGGTCAGTCAGGGGTAGCCGCTGCCCTGTGGGAGACGGCGTGGCAATTAGGTAAGTTGACCGAGCAGGAAGATTTCTGGCTGTTGATTCAACTTCATCTCGCCGGCGGAACCCCTGCTAGAGCGGCAGAGCACCTAGAGCGGGCGCTGAATGAGGGCGATATAGTTCGCGATGAGTCCCATCTGCGTTTGCTTGCTAACGCTTGGCGGCAGGCTAAAGACGTTGAGAAGGCCCTGAATGCCTGGCACACCTTAGCGCTGCATACGCAAGCTGCCGCCGACTGGCGGGCTTATGGCCAACTCGCTTATGCCTGGGGTGAGGATGGGCAAGCGAAACAAGCTTTTGCCCGCGCCTCGTCGCTAGGTGACGATGAGGCGGAGCAATGGCTGACCAGCTTTGGCTAGAAAAGACTACGTAGAAAACTACGCCTTAAGCGTGAGAGCGAAGTCGCTCCAGGTAGGCGCGTGATCAGAGGGGCGTTCCATGCCGCGCAGGTCATAGTCGATGCCAGCGGCAGTAACCTGATCGGCTAGCGCCTTGGTGACTAGAATATAGTCGATACGCAGGCCGCGCTTGGGCTCCTGGTTAAACCCTTTTGAGCGGTAATCAAACCAGCTAAAACGATCATCGCTTTGTGGATAGCAGAGGCGATAGCTGTCGGTAAGTCCCCAGGCTTTAATGCCTTCGAGCCATTCGCGCTCAACGGGCTGAAAGCTGGTTTTGCCTTCGCGCAGCCAGCGCTTGCGGTTAGCGTCGCCAATGCCAATGTCCTGATCTTCCGGCGAGATATTAAAGTCGCCCATGATCGCTAGCCGCTCGTCGGGACGGTGCTGTTCGTTGAGCAATCGCGCTAGTTGGCCATAAAAGCGCTCTTTATGGGGGAATTTGGTCGGGTGAGTAACGTTTTCGCCCTGAGGAAAATAACCGTTCCATACTGTCACGGCTTCTCCGTCCTCGGCGATCAGACGAACGCCGATCATGCGTCGCTGAGCGTCTTCCTCATCATCGGGGAAACCGTAAAAAATCTCTTCGGGCGCCTGACGGCACATTAAAGCGACGCCGTAATGGCCTTTTTGGCCGTGATAAAAAACGTGGTAGCCCATGGCTTCCACGTCGGCAAGCGGGAACTCGCTGTCCTGTACCTTGGTTTCCTGCAGCCCAATTACGTCCGGCTGCTGAGTGTCGATCAACGCCTGTAACTGGTGAAGTCGTGCTCGAATGCCATTAATGTTGAACGAGACCAAGCGCATTACGAGTCGTCCCCCTTAGGTTTGCTAGCGTCGCTGCTCGATTTGTCAGGGTGTATAGCAATATCCTGCCCGCTCTGCTGGCGAGCGAGTTTTCTCACCGCCTGCAGTTTGCGCTGCTGCTGCTTTTTCGCTACAAAACGGCGCGAAGGGGCCACTTGGTCGGGATTGTCGTGGCGCCATTTTTTATAATCTTTCCGCCGGCCGGTACGGATTGTCACCTTATCGGCCAGTGAACGAGTTTTTTTCTTACGCGTCATGTCGCGCTCCTTACGTCGATTTGACGGCTATTCTAACAGGCCTTGGGACTCCTTCGACAGCAGGACGCGCTCTTATCGCCAAGCCCTGGTACAATGCGCACTTCGTGATGCCAACTTCCACAGCAATGGACAGATAGACAGCCTATGAGCGAGTCGGAACAGACCACAGCCCCGGCCCAGAATCGCAAGCCAAAACGTCGCCGCCGTAAACCGCGTCGTCGCCAGTCGAACTGGGATCTTCGTCAGTTTCAGGTGCCCGCCGTGGCCGGTAAGTGGCGCTTTCATGACTTTGATCTGCCGCTGCCCTTAATGCGCGCTATTCATGCCCAGGGGTTTGAGTACTGCACACCTATTCAAGCGGAGGCCCTGCGCCAGACGCTATTAGGTGGCGACATTGTCGGCAAAGCGCAAACGGGAACCGGAAAAACCGCAGCCTTTTTGATCTCTGTGATGGCCTACTTCCTGGAAGAGCCAACACCCAATGGTCAAAAGCCGGGGGCTCCGCGAGCCTTGATTATTGCGCCCACCCGCGAGCTGGCACTGCAGATTGAAAAGGATGCTAAAGCGTTAGCGCGTTTCACGCAGCTCAATGTGGCGAGTGTGGTCGGCGGTATGGACTACCAAAAACAGCGTGACAGCCTGGGCAGCAAGATCGATATTCTGGTGGCAACACCTGGTCGTCTGTTGGATTTCCATCAGAAGCGCGATATCGACCTCAATGAAGTCGAAGTTTTGGTGTTAGATGAAGCCGACCGCATGTTGTCGATGGGCTTTATCCCCGATGTGAAGCGGATTATTCGCTACACGCCGAAAAAAGAGGAGCGCCAGACCTTCCTCTTCTCGGCCACCTTTACCGACGACATCTTGAATCTCGCCAGTCAATGGACGCTTGATCCTGCCCACGTTGAGATCGAAGTCACCGTTGAGAATCAGGCGGACATCGATCAGCGGGTGTATTTGGTGTCTGATGACGACAAGCAGCGCTTGCTGGTTAATTTGCTTCAGCAAGAGAGCTTTGAGCGTGTGATGGTCTTTGGTAACCGTCGCGATTTAGTTCGCAAGCTTGACGATCTGCTCAAAAAAGCCGGTGTCAGTGCGGCGATGCTGTCGGGCGATGTGCCTCAGAATCAGCGTATTAAAACCCTGGAAAGCTTCCGCGAAGGCGAGATTCAGGTATTGGTCGCCACTGACGTTGCAGGCCGTGGGATCCATATTGAAGACGTTAGTCACGTCATCAACTACACCCTGCCGGAAGATCCGGAAGACTACGTACACCGTATCGGTCGTACCGGTCGCGCTGGTGCTAAGGGTGTGTCGATTAGCTTCGTCGGTGAAGAGGATGCCTTCTCGCTGCCGGAAATCGAACGCTATATCAACGACAAGCTGCCCTGCGTGCATCCGCCGGAAGGTATGCTCTAAGCCGCATGCTCGATACAGCCCTCAAAAGCGAGATTCAAGACGCTTACCGTCGCGTGGTGGACACCCTTGAGCTGACCCCACGCTACGGTCAGCGCATGATGATCGCCGAAATCGCCCGGACGCTGGGTAATATAGAGAGCGACGACGAGGGTAAGCGCACCAGCGATACCCATGTCTGTGTGCTTGAAGCGGGTACTGGTACCGGCAAAACACTGGCCTATCTGATCGCCGCCTTACCGATCGCGAAAGCGCGGGGCAAGCGGCTGATTATTTCCACGGCCACGGTTGCTCTTCAGGAGCAGGTGCTGAATCAGGATCTACCCTCGTTGGCCAGTCATAGCGGCATTGCGTTTCGCTACGCATTAGCCAAAGGGCGTGGCCGCTATGTGTGCGTGGCACGTCTGGATCAGGCGCTCGAAGGTACTGAACCCAACCCGACGCTATCGCTGTTTGAGCAGTCGCTGCAAACACAAAGTAGCGACTTCACCGTGATTGCCAGTGATATGGCGCAAGCTTACGGTCAGGGCGAATGGGAAGGGGATCGTGATAATTGGCCTGAGGCGATTGAGGATGCCCACTGGCGGCGGCTGACGGTTGACCATCGCCAGTGCACGGGTAGGCGCTGTGGGCACTTCGGTGCCTGCGCGTTTTTTCGTTCCCGTCGAGAGCTTGAGAACGCTGACGTTATTGTCGCCAACCACGACCTCGTGCTGGCTGACTTGGCCTTGGGCGGCGGCGCTATTCTGCCCGACCCGGCGGACTGCATCTTTGTCTTCGACGAAGGCCACCACCTGCCCGAGAAGGCGCTTTCCCACTTTGCCCACCGCTTTGCGGTGCACGGCTGCTTGCGTTGGCTAAAAACGCTGAGAAGCAGTTTGACCGACCTTCACCAGGCGTTGGCTATTCAGCCAACGGTGTCGCGGCTTTTGGTGAGCTTGCCAGAGCTGATTCATAACCTGGAGCCCGCACTGGGCGACGTGTTTAGTATGGGGCATCAGTTGGCGGAGCGGCCAAACGGTTTGGTTGACGAAGAGGCCACCCATCAATCGCGTTTTGAGAAGGGCCAAGTGCCCGATGCCCTACGGGAACAGGCGCAGCAGCTATTGGTGATGTTTGCTTCACTGTCGCGCTGCCTCGAGAGTATCAGCGATATTCTGCGCGAAAGCCTTGATCCCGATAAGCAGACCGGCCTCGATCGTGAGCAGGCAGAAACCTGGCTGCCGCTCGTTGCGTTGCTTCATGGGCGGGCGTTAGAGGCGCATGCCTTGTGGCAGGCATTCAGTGAGCAGGATGTTGCTAATGAGGCGCCCAGCGCTCGCTGGATTACCCTAAGCCGTGTAGCGGGGGAGCCGGAAGTTGAGTTTTCGGCTAGCCCCGTTTCAGCCGCACATACCCTGGCCAAGCATTTATGGGGGCGTTGCCATGGGGCGGTGGTCACCTCGGCAACGTTGACCGCGCTGGGGCGCTTTGAACGCCTGCAAGAGCGTGCAGGCTTGGCGAATCGCTACCGCTATCAGGCGCTACCGAGCCCCTTTGATTACGCCAATGCCGTGCTGCGCGTGCCTAAAGAGGCCACTGACCCTGGCGATAGGGAGGCCCATGAACGGGCGATTGTGACGTTTGTCTCGCAGTTGGCCGACCAAGAGGCGGCGCTGGTGCTGTTCTCTTCCCGCGCCCAGCTGCGTGCGGTGGATAAAGCGTTGCCCGCGAGTGTGAAGGAGCGCGTGCTCGCTCAGGATGCGCTGCCTAAGCGAGAGCTTATCGAGCGCCATCGGGCAGCGGTGGATAGGGGCGAGGGCAGTATCATCTTTGGCTTGGCGAGCTTTGCTGAGGGTATCGATCTTCCCGGCGACTATTTGACGCACGTGGTGATTACGCGGTTACCCTTTGCGGTACCCGACGACCCAGTGGGTGCTACGTTAGCGGAGTGGATAGAAAGCCAGGGCGGTAATGCGTTTATGCGCATTAGCGTGCCCGATGCGTCTATTAAGCTGGTGCAAGCCTGTGGGCGCTTGATTCGCAAAGAGAGCGATCGTGGGACGATCACCTTGCTGGATAAGCGGGTGATTACCCGCCGCTACGGACAAGCACTGCTGGATGCACTGCCGCCATTTCGGCGTGAGATTAGTCGCTAGAACGTCATGAAAAACCCCGCCGTAGCGGGGTTGTTGACTTACTTGACGATGCGCTTGGCCAGTGCGGCGGCAAGTTTATCGTTCATGCGGCTGAAGGTCTCCACCGTGGTATCCCAGTCGATGCAGGCATCGGTAATGGAGACACCATACTGCAGTTGGCTAAGGTCCTGGGTAAGTTTTTGATTACCCCAGCCAATGTTGGATTCAACCATCAGGCCGATAATGGAAGTGTTGCCTTCCAAAATCTGGTTGGTGACGTTCTCCAGCACCAATGGCTGTAGCGCAGCGTCTTTGTTGGAGTTGGCGTGGGAGCAGTCGATCATTATGTTGGGTGAGAGCTTGGCTTTTTCGAGCTCTTTCTCCGCCAGGGCAACGCTTACACTGTCGTAGTTGGGCTTGCCGTTGCCACCGCGTAGAACGACGTGGCCGTAGGCGTTGCCGCGGGTGCGAATAATGGCTACCTGGCCCGCTTGGTTAATGCCCAGGAAATTGTGCGGGCTGGCCACGGACTGAAGCGCGTTAATCGCCACGTCCAGGCTGCCGTCGGTACCGTTTTTAAAGCCGACCGGGCAGGAAAGGCCGGAAGCCATTTCCCGGTGGGTCTGGGACTCGGTGGTACGGGCGCCAATCGCTGACCAGCTGATGCAGTCCTGCAGGTATTGGGGAGAAATGGGATCCAGTGCTTCTGTGGCTAGCGGTAAGCCCATTTCGGCCAGATCGACCAGCAATTTACGGGCGATATGCAGACCCTCATCGATCTCAAAGGAGTCGTTGAGGTGCGGGTCGTTGATCAGGCCTTTCCAGCCGACCGTTGTGCGCGGTTTTTCAAAATAGACACGCATCACGATATACAGGCTATCGCTGACCTGGTCAGCCAGCTCACGAAGGCGGCGGGCATAGTCGAGGGCGGCTTCCACATCGTGGATTGAGCATGGACCGACCACTACCAACAGTCGCGGGTCATTGCCATCCAGGATGTTCTGAATGGTTTGGCGACCTTCGATCACGGTGCGCTCTGCCGCCTCCGTTAACGGCACGGCATTCTTGAGCGCTTCTGGCGTGGTGAGAACGTCTTGAGCGAGGACGTTAAGGTTATTAACCTGCTGTTCTGGCATCTTGCTACCTGTGCTTTGCGTAATGACTGAAGAAGTAAGGGGGCGATAAAAGTGGCACATACTATCGCTCGCCGGGCAGGTAAAAATCAATTGCTGCGGAACTATAGCGGCATTAAAAGTGTCAGCCGCACGGTTTTTGCGAAAGGCGGTAAGCGCTTGAAGCGTTGCGCGGAACGCGCAACACTGGGAGCCCTGTCGTTAAAATTTAGTACCGTTATAATAATGCAGCAATTTACTCGGGCGACGTATTCGCTCTTTTATTCACTCTATTATTAATCAATGCCCAAGGGACGCTATGCTGCTTGCTGTGAACGCCCATTTGTCAGGGCTAATAGGAATTGGGCTCGGCGCATGCCGTACGAGCTGGAGGAGCGTGTGAATGGGCACTCGGGAAACAGACCAACAGCTTGTTGAACGTGCCCAAAAAGGTGATACGCGCGCTTTCGATCTGCTGGTGAAGAAGTACCAGCACAAAATTATCGGCCTGATTGGTCGTTATGTTCATGATCACTCTGAAGTTCAGGATGTAGCCCAGGAGGCATTTATTAAGGCGTATCGCGCCTTGGGTAAATTTCGCTCAGAAAGTGCGTTTTACACCTGGATGTATCGCATCGCGATTAACACGGCGAAAAACTATCTGGTCTCGCGGGGAAGGCGCCCGCCGGGAAGTGATATGGATATTGTCGACGCTGAAATCATTGATCAAAGCGGTCGACTGGCAGATTCCGAGTCGCCGGAAGCGGCGATTGCCAGAGACCAGCTCGAAGCCGCGGTTTATCAGGCAATCGAAAATTTGCCGGATGATCTGCGCACGGCGATTACCCTGCGTGAACTGGATGGTCTTGCTTATGAAGATATTGCTCAGGTCATGCAGTGCCCTGTGGGAACCGTGCGTTCACGAATTTTCCGCGCCCGCGAGGCGGTTGATGAACATATCCGCCCATTAGTATCGACCGCGCGGAACAGTCGCGAAGGGTAGTGGTCGTAGTGGGGGAGGCGATATGAGCGTTATAGGATGTCAGCCTTAAAAATAAAGGTTTTATTTTTTGTGAACTGTCTGGCATGTAAAGCGTCATAAAGCCTGACTATCTTGATGAGCACGCTGGTGTGTCAATCGCTGATATATCAATGTGCAAAGTGTCATGAGCTTAGCGTCGCAGGCTAATGAGTTTTGCTCATTTAATTAGCCTGAACTGAGTCTTGGCCTTGGAAGTCGTCGGAGTGGTGGTGCGTATAACGCAAGCCATCACCCCAGTACTTCTTTTAAACAGTGTGAGGGTGTGAAGTATGAGTCAAAACACACGGGAATCACTTTCGGTGTTAATGGATGGCGAGAGTGATGAGCTTGAGCTTCGCCGAGTGTTGAAGGCACTGCCTAATGATGACGATGCCGCAGATACATGGCGCCGATATCACCTTGCCCGCAGCATGATGCAGCGTGAGCAGGGCGTTGATGTAAGCGTTGATCTCTCCGCTGGCATTATGGCCAGACTGCGCGAAGAGCCTGCTCCAATGACACAAGGTGCCGAGCCTGTAGCTCACCGTACGGGTGGTATTTCGTTCGCCCGCGGCGCTGGCGTTGCTGCTGCAGTGTCACTGATGGTGATCACCGGCGTTCAGTTCTTTGGCAACGACTCACCCGTTGGCCAGGGCAGTGGTGACATGGCAACGACCGCATCTGGCGCTAATGGCGCTACTCAGGTACAGCCCGTCAATTTGGCCTCTCAGCCGGCAGTAGCCTCACGTGCTGATATGCCCATGTTTGAGCCTACGCCGTTTCGGCTTAGCGGTCAGTCGGGTCAGGGCGGTCTGATGAATATTAGTGAAACTGGGTTTTCAGCGCAGACGCCTCAGGGAGTGACTGCTTCCCAGGGTACCAATATTGATGTAGATCAGATTGGCTTGCTGCAATCTTATTTAGAGCAGCATACTCAGAGCGCTGCTTACGGCAGTGGTGATAGTTGGATGCCATTAATGCGTTCATCTGCAGTGACTGAACCATTAGGTCAGCGCTAAGCTGAATGACGTTCTTTTTGACGAAGCCTGTTAAGTGAGTAGGGAGTGCGCGGGATGGGAGTGCGCAACATGATCGTGCCCTGGCGATTAAAGCGTGCCTGGGTATTGGCAGCAGTAGTTGGTACGCTCTCTTTTCAAGTGCATGCAGAAAACGCCAATAGCTCGTCCGACGTTAGCCAACCGGTTCGTCATGCTGGCTACGAGTGCGCGGCGGAATCCGAAGGGCAGCCCAGTAATGCCACGCAGTGGCTTGAGCGTGGTTTGTGGGCTAGCCACTGTTATGCCTTCCAAGCCAGGGCGGTGGCGATTGATGCTGTTGATGTTCGCACGCTGGCGCTGTCGCATCGCATCCAGAATGGCATTCGGCAGCAGGTGGTTCAGTACCTAGACGGTCCTTCCGTGAGTATTGAGCGGCGCTCGCCGGTGGGTCGACTGGCTTGGACTGAAGAGCATAGTAATGGGGAGATGCCTACTCCTGCAGGGTGGGCGGCTCATCTTGAGAAATATTACGCTATTGAGCTTGAGGATGATGCTCGGGTAGCCGGTCGCGATGCCGTTAAACTTATTTTCGAGCCTCGGGATCAATGGCGTTTTTCCCATCAGTGGTGGTTAGATCGAGATACCGGCCTACTCCTTAAGCATGTACTCAGTGATCAGCAAGGCAGGATCATTGAAACCTTCCAAATTACCCAGCTCCAATCGCCCCAAAAATATACCGGCCGCGTACGAGTGGGCTCGCCCACCGTTATCCTCAACACGCCTTGGCATACCACTTGGTTACCCGACGGCTTTGTTGCGCAACCGGTTACTTTTGCCGGCGACGATGTGCATCAGCGTGTTTACAGTGATGGTTTGGCCACCGTAAGTATCTTTGTAGAGCCTCTTGCATCTGAAGCAACCGTTGCCTTGCAGGAAGGCGTGCAGCAGTTGGGTGTCTCGGCCGTCGCCATTGAGCACACTATCACCGCTGAAGGGCGCTGGCAGTTGGTGGCCATTGGTGAGCTGCCCGTAGCAACGCTGCAGCGTATTGTTCGCTCAATCACTTTCGACCTGCTAGAAGGTCAATCTCAAGAAAGTGCCGATGAGGCTGAGTAGATAAAATGACGACCTCCGCGCCCTGTGGCTCTTTGCTTGGCACCTCTCTGCTTCGTACTGGCACGGTTGTCGACTACACCTCCCAGGGAGTAATCATTGAAATTGCCGCCCAGCAGAACTGCGAGCAGTGTGCTCAAGGGAGAGGGTGCGGGGTCGGATTGCTGGCGCGCCAGCGCAGCCAACGCATTGCCGTAGCGGTTCCCTCCAAAACAGATAACGCCGAGCGCAACTATCCATTAGGAAGCCAAGTCACTATCAGCCTGCCGCGTGCCTCTGTCACGTTGCTGGCTTTTTGTGTTTATGGGCTGCCGCTACTGCTTGCGCTGTTGCTATCCGGGCTGATCGCGCTCGTTAGTACTACGATTTGGCTGGTGCCCCTGAGCTTTTTTATTGCTTTGATGGCCGGTGCGCTAAGTATTAAATGTCTAATGCGCGGGCGTGGGGAACGCTTTCGCCCACGCTTGGTCAATTAGTTTGTTAATGAGTTCTCCGGTGTCTTGCCGTGAGTTGTTGATATACCTTCGCTTACTATCACATTAAGTAGGAGCTCTTGCATGAAGCGCTTGATTCTCCCTTCCACGCTTTGGGTTTGTGTGGTGGCATTGCTGACGTTTGGCCAAGCCGCCAGCGCTCAAAATTTGCCTGATTTCACCGCATTAGTTGAAGACGCTGCCCCTGGGGTGGTGAACATCTCAACCAGTCGAACGGTTCAGCGCAGCAGCGCGCCCGGTTTTGGCGGGTTCGGTGGTCAGGAAATCCCCGAGATTTTCCGCCATTTCTTTGGGGATAGCTTTCCAGCGCCCCCCAGTAATGGTCAGGGACGTACAGAAGAGCGACAGTCTCTAGGCTCGGGGTTCGTCATCAGTGAAGATGGTTATGTAATGACCAACGCGCACGTGGTGCAAGATGCCGATGAGATCCTTGTGCGGCTCAATGATCGCCGCGAATTGAGAGCAGAAGTGGTTGGTAGCGACCCACAAACCGACGTGGCAGTACTCAAAATTGATGCCAATGATCTGCCTACGCTCAATCTAGGTGACTCTGACGAGCTAAAAGTAGGTGAGTGGGTTGCCGCGATTGGCTCTCCTTTCGGTTTCGACCACTCGGTCACTGCGGGTATCGTCAGTGCGATTAATCGCACCTTGCCGCGGGATGCATATGTGCCCTTTATTCAAACCGATGTGGCAATCAATCCCGGCAACTCCGGTGGCCCGCTGTTCAACTTAGACGGCGAAGTTGTGGGAATCAACTCGCAAATATTTACCCGTAGCGGCGGCTTTATGGGCGTCTCGTTTGCCATTCCCATTAACGTTGCCATGGATGTGGCCGAGCAACTGCGTGAAGGCGGTCGGGTAGACCGTGGTTGGTTGGGCGTCATGATTCAGCCTGTGTCTGATGATCTGGCCGAGTCGTTCGGTATGGAGAATGCGATTGGCGCCTTGATTGCCGATCTTGATCCAGAAGGCCCAGCGGCCCAGGGTGGACTCCAGGCGGGCGATGTCATTCTTGAGGTCAATGGTGAAGAGGTTGAGCGCTCAAGCTCGCTGCCGCGACTGATCGGTAAAGGCGCGCCAGGCACCGAGGTGGAACTCACCTTGATGCGTGACGGTGAAGAACTGACCGAGTCTGTCGAGTTAGGTAGTTGGCCAGACACTGAGCAGCAGTCGGCACAGGCAGGCAGCAATAACCAAGCGCGTCTTGGCATAATGGTCGCTGAAATTGATGACACCATGCGCGAGCAACTGAATGTTCCCGGCGGTGTGATCGTTCGCCAGGTTGAGTCTGGCAGCGTGGCTGCTGAGGCCGGTATCCGCCCAGGTGATGTGTTAGTGAGCATCGACCACCGCAGCGTTTCCTCCTCAGCTGAGCTGGTAGAGATTGTCGAGGCGTTGCCGACTGATCGCGCTATTCCAGTTCGTTTGTTCCGCGACGGACGTTCCCTGTTTGTAGCGCTGCGTCTGGAATAACCCGCCTATTTTCACTCCTGGTCCGGCGGTTCTCGCCGGACCGCTGTTCCTAGCCTGCGCATATCGCTACAATAGCGGATATCTTTTTGTCGGAAATGGCCCTTATTTTTAAACGGCAGCTGTTTTCGAGCTTTGAACTCTCGAAGCGGCCTGCTTATGCGGCCGCTTGCGTACCACTAAGGCAGAACAGACTCGATGTCCCAAGACGTTCCCAACGGAAAGCTTAAGCACATACGCAATTTCTCTATTATCGCCCACATCGACCACGGTAAATCGACGCTCTCTGATCGTTTGATTCAGACCTGCGAAGGATTAACCGAGCGTGAGCTAAAAGAGCAAGTGCTCGACTCCATGGATATCGAGCGCGAGAGAGGCATCACGATTAAGGCGCAGTCGGTCACGCTGGATTACACCGCCGCCGATGGCCAGGTTTACCAACTGAACTTTATCGATACGCCAGGGCATGTCGACTTCTCCTATGAAGTGTCGCGTTCGCTCTACGCCTGCGAAGGGGCATTGCTGGTTGTTGATGCTGCACAAGGTGTTGAAGCCCAGTCGGTGGCCAACTGTTATACCGCTATCGAACAGGGACTAGAAGTTCTGCCGGTACTCAACAAAATCGATTTGCCTCAGGCGGATTGCGACAAGGTTTCCCAGGAGATTGAAGAGATTATCGGCCTGGATGCCACCGACGCCTGCCAGGTCTCGGCCAAAAGTGGCTTGGGCATTGATGCCTTGCTAGAGCGCTTGGTGCGCGATATTCCGCCGCCCAAGGGCGACCCGGAAGCGCCGCTGCAAGCGCTCATTATCGACTCCTGGTTTGATAACTACCTTGGGGTAGTTTCGCTGGTTCGTCTGTTTGATGGCACGCTGCGCAAAGGCGATAAGATCCGTATTAAATCGACGGGCCGCGATTGGGGCACCACTGAGGTGGGGATTTTCACCCCGCAGCGTAAGCAGACCGGGATTCTGCGTGCCGGGGAAGTCGGCTTTATTGTCGCGGGTATCAAAGAAATCCACGGCGCACCGGTGGGCGATACCATTACCCACACCAAGACGCCAGATGTCGCGCGTCTGCCTGGCTTCCAAAAAGTAAAACCGCAGGTGTATGCCGGTATGTTCCCGGTCAGTGCGGATGATTATGAAGACTTTCGTGATGCGCTAGAGAAGCTGGCGCTTAACGATGCCTCGCTTGCCTATGAACCGGAAAATTCTGATGCCCTTGGCTTTGGCTTCCGGGTGGGGTTTCTGGGCACGCTGCACATGGAAATCGTCCAGGAGCGTCTGGAGCGTGAGTATAATATCGATCTGCTCACTACCGCTCCCACGGTTGTCTATGAACTAGCGATGAAAAATGGCGACATCACCTACGTCTCCAACCCCTCAAAGCTTCCCGATATGGCTGACGTGGATGAAATGCGTGAGCCAGTGGTGCGCGCCAGCATTCTGGTTCCCCAGGAGTATGTGGGTAACGTGATCACCGAGTGTGAGCAGCGCCGAGGCACGCAACTGGATATGCAGTTTCTGGGTAACCAAATCCAGTTGGCCTATGAATTGCCCATGTCTGAGGTGGTCATGGACTTCTTTGACCGCCTGAAATCGATCTCCAAGGGGTACGCTTCGCTAGAGTACAACTTCGAGCGTTTTGAAATGGCCAAGTTGGTGCGTCTTGACGTACTTATTAATGGCGACAAAGTTGACGCGCTAGCGGTGATTATCCACCGTGATCACGCCCACCATCGTGGTCGTTTGTTAGTGGAAAAAATGAAAGAGCTGATTCCACGGCAGATGTTTGATGTGGCGATTCAGGCGGCTATTGGTGGTCAAGTGGTGGCACGTTCCACCGTGAAAGCGCTGCGTAAAAACGTGACGGCCAAGTGTTACGGCGGCGATGTCAGCCGTAAGAAGAAACTGCTTGAGAAACAGAAAGCGGGTAAGAAACGCATGAAACAGGTGGGGCGTGTGGAAATTCCCCAGGATGCCTTCCTTGCTGTGCTCAAGGTTAACGACTAGGAAAGAACACCACTCATGGATTTTTCATTACTGCTGGTACTTGCCGTTGCGCTTTCGGGCGTTATTTACCTGTTGGACGTGTGGCTATTAAAGCCCAAGCGCCGCCAACGCTTCGCCGCCGCAGAGGCCAATACCCAGGAAGGGCTGGATCCAGTTACCAGCGAAAAGCTACTTAAAGAGCCGTGGCCGGTTGACTACGCCCGTTCATTTTTCCCGGTGCTGCTGGTGGTGTTGGTGGTGCGTAGTTTTATCATTGAGCCTTTTCAGATCCCCTCTGGCTCAATGCGGCCTACGCTTGAAGTGGGCGACTTTATTCTGGTCAACAAATTTGCCTACGGCTTACGCTTACCGGTAGTCAACACCCGCTTTCTCGAAGTCGATGATCCTGAGCGTGGCGATGTGATGGTGTTTCGTTTCCCCGACGAGCCTTCGGTGAACTTCATCAAGCGAGTGGTCGGTATGCCAGGGGATCATATCCGCTATGAGGGAAAGCAGCTTTACGTTAACGGCGAACCGGTGGCCAAAGAGCTGATCGAGGATGGGCCCGATGGTTCGCCCCAGCAGCTATTGTTAGAAGAGCGCCTTGGCGACACCGAGCACTTTATTTATAACAACCCGCGAGACCCTGGCCCGCAAATGCGTGAAGTGGAGGTTCCTGAAGGGCACTATTTCATGATGGGGGACAACCGTGACCACTCCAACGACAGCCGCTATTGGGGCTTCGTGCCGGAAGAGAACATTGTGGGCCGCGCCTTTGCGGTGTGGATGCACTGGGATGGCGGGTTGCCAAGTTTTACCAGCGTGCGGCGCATTGAATGAAGACGCTGCGTGTGCTGAATTTAGTCAGTTATGTCACTTTAGTTAACGTCAATGACGTAGGAGAGCTGTGAGTAATTCCTTGAACGCTTTTTGCCGACGAATCGGTCATACCTTTGGCGACGATACGCTACTGGAATTGGCCTTGACCCACCGCAGCTTCGGTGGTCGTAACAATGAGCGCCTGGAGTTTCTAGGTGACTCCATCGTCAACTTTGTCATCGCCGAGGCGCTGTTTCAGCGCTTTCCTCAGGCCCGTGAAGGACAGCTTTCGCGCCTGCGCGCGCGACTGGTGAAAGGACAAACCCTGGCGGAACTGGCCCGTGAAATGGAGTTCGGTGAATGCTTGCGGCTAGGTTCCGGCGAGATGAAAAGTGGCGGGCATCGTCGTGAATCGATCTTGGCGGATGCGGTCGAAGCCATTATTGGCGCTATCTATCTGGATGCTGGGATGGATGTGGTGCGCAACCGGGTGTTGGACTGGTACGCGGAAAGGCTGGGTAATATCTCTTTACAAGATACCCAAAAAGATCCCAAAACACGGTTGCAGGAGTTTTTGCAGTCGCGTCAAGCCGCGTTGCCGCGCTATGAAGTTGTCTGCGTAAAGGGCGAGGCGCATGCCCAGACCTTTACCGTGGAGTGCTACATTGACCTGTTGGCTGAGCATACCACTGGTAAAGGCCCAAGCCGCCGTCATGCTGAACAGCAGGCGGCAGAAGAAGCGCTGTCGTACCTCGAAAAAAGCCCTGGAGATAAATCATGAGCCAAACCTGCGGATTCGTTGCTATCGTCGGCCGACCCAACGTGGGCAAATCGACCCTCATGAACCGTATTCTGGGGCAGAAAATATCGATTACCTCACGGCGACCACAAACCACGCGCCACCAGGTCATGGGTATTAAAACGGTTGATGAGACGCAGTTCATCTATGTTGATACGCCGGGCATGCACATCATGTCCAAGGATCGTAATAAAGCGATCAACCGCTTTATGAACCAGGCGGCTACCCAGGCCCTGCGTGATGTGGACTGCGTAGTATTTATTATCGACCGCACCCGCTGGACGGAAGAAGACCAGGCGGTGTTGAAGCGCCTGGAGCACGTAAAAGCGCCGGTGATTTTGGCGGTTAATAAAGTCGATCGTCTGGGCGAAAAGGGCGATTTGCTGCCTTGGCTGGCGGATGTCGGTGCTCGCCGCGACTTCGCCGCTATCGTGCCGATTTCAGCCAAGCACGGCACTCAGGTCGATACTCTGGAAGAGGAAGTGGCCAAACACCTGCCTGAAAGTGTCCACTTCTTCCCTGAAGACCAGATTACCGATAAAAGCCTGCGCTTTATGGCCGCTGAGCTGGTGCGTGAAAAAGTGATGCGCCAGCTGGGCGATGAGCTGCCTTACCAGATGACCGTTGAAATTGAAGAGTTCCGCGAGACAGAGCGTGTAACGCATATCAGCGCGCTTATTCTCGTTGAGCGCCAAGGCCAAAAAGTCATTTTAATTGGTGAAAACGGCGATCGTCTCAAGAGCATTGGTCGTGAAGCGCGCCTGGATATGGAGCGCGCCCTGGGTACCAAAGTGATGCTCAATTTATGGGTGAAAGTAAAACGCGGCTGGTCGGATGACGAGCGCGCCTTGAAAAGCTTGGGTTACGACCTCGATTGAAGGTAGCGATGTCGCCAGAGCCGGCTTTTTTGCTCCACCGTCGGCCTTATCGTGAAACCAGTGCGCTGGTGGATCTATTAACGCTTGATCACGGCAGAGTGCGTGCTGTGGCCCATGGTGGGCAAAGGCCCGGTTCTAAATCGCGCCAACGCCTGCAGCCGTTTACGCCACTGTTCGTGATCTGGCAGGGCAGCCGCGATTTAAAGCGGCTAACGTTGATGGAGTCTCGCGGCCAGACGGCGCTGTTGGCCGGGGAGGGGTTGCTGTGCGGGCTTTACGCCAATGAGATCGCCACCCGGCTGCTGCCGTTAGAACTGCCGGCGCCTGACGTTTTTGCGTTTTATACCGCGCTACTGGAAGCACTGCCAGCGCCAGCGGAGCGCGCATTGGCGCTGCGCCGCTATGAGTGGGCGCTGCTAGAGGCGCTCGAGGCCACGCCGCAGTTTGCGACACCAGAAGGTAGCGTTTTGGATCCTCAGCTCCGCTACCGTTTTGACACCGCCAGCCGGGCATTCATACCTGCTGAGCGTGGCCTCGACGGCAGAACGTTACGTTACATTGAGCAGGGTGATTGGCAACATGAAGGCCTTGCCAATGCATTAAAGGTAGTAATGCGAGCGGCGCTGGCACCCCATCTTGGCACCACCGTTTTGCGTTCGCGAGAACTGATGCTCGATTTAGCTCGGCGTCGTCATCGTCCCTGATTTTTGAATTTCCTGTTCACATACTCTTACCTTATTGTTGCGCTGGAGGAACTATGCACCCCCCACGGATACTGTTAGGCGTCAATATTGATCACATTGCGACACTTCGCCAAGCCCGAGGTACTCGCTACCCTGACCCCGTGCAGGCGGCACTAGTTGCGGAAGAGGCGGGTGCCGATGGCATTACGGTGCATTTGCGTGAAGACCGGCGTCATATTCAGCCCCGCGATGTACGCATTCTGGCCGAAATGCTTAATACGCGCATGAACCTGGAAATGGCTGTTACTGAAGAGATGCTGGCGCTGGCCGAAGAAGTGCGCCCCGCCCATGTCTGTTTAGTGCCTGAGAAGCGCGAAGAGCTGACCACCGAAGGCGGTCTTGACGTTGTCGGCGGCTTTGATGCCATTGCCAGCGCTTGCCAACGGCTAAGTGCGGCGGGTTGCGATGTATCCCTGTTTATCGACCCTGACGTGGAGCAGATTGAGGCTGCTCAGCGCGCCGGTGCACCGACGATTGAACTGCACACGGGCGCTTACGCAGAAGCGCGTCCCGGCAGCGATGCAGCGAATGCAGAGTATCATCGCTTAACGACTGCAGCGACTCACGCTATCTCGCTGGGTTTAGTGGTCAATGCCGGTCACGGCTTGCATTACCATAACGTTGAAGCGATTGCGGCTCTGCCGGGCGTTAACGAGCTCAATATCGGCCATGCCATTATTGCCCGTGCGCTGTTTGTGGGCCTCAAAGAGGCCGTTCAGGAGATGAAACGCTTGATCATCGCTGGCCAAGAGGCGGGCTTAATGGCGGCTCTCGATGCTCACGATCATGAGCATGACAACCACTCTGAGCATGTTCATAATGGCTGCTGCGGGCACTGATCAGAGGTTGTCTATTCAGAGGTTTTTAAGGCGATGATTGTGGGAATTGGCTCGGATATTGCCCGTGTGGAGCGTTTTACACGGGCCATGAAACGGCACGGGCCACGCTTTGCTGAGCGGATTTTAGGCCCCGATGAGCAGGCGCTTTGGCTACACAAAGCCCAACCTGCGGCGTTTCTGGCTAAGCGTTTTGCTGCCAAAGAGGCTTTTGTAAAAGCGCTGGGTTTAGGCCTGCGCCAAGGACTGCAGTGGGGGGACATTCAGGTGTTGAACGATGCCTTGGGTAAGCCCTATTTCCTGCTTAATGGCGAAGCCGAGCGGCTATTGCAAGCGGCGGGTGTCACCGCTAGCCACGTTACCCTGAGCGATGAAGCCGAGTATGCGGTAGCTTTTGTGGTGTTAGAGCGTTAACAGCTCGCCGCCAGATCAGCCAATGCTGGGGTCATGTCATTTATTCCAAGCATCTAATGGGCAACGCCTTGAAGCCTGTTCAATCAATGCCTAACCAACTGCGGGCGCAGTGCTCGCAGCCGGGCCATTGCCCGGTAAAGGTCTTCCAATAGCCCCTCAACATGGTCTAAGCCGCTGGTGCGTAGACGAGTTTCCAGGGTCTCTACCAGTAAGGCCAACTCGGGCGCACCGCAGTAGCGGCTAGCGCCATTGAGACCATGCACCCAATCGAGCAGCGTGGGCAAATGCTGTTGACCAAAAGCGGCGCGCATATGCTGTTCACTCTCATCCAAGCTGTCGATCAGACGTTTTAGCTGCTCTCGTGCCAGATGCTCCTTACCCCCCGCTAAACGTGCGCCAATCTCCAGATCAATGATGGGTAGCGTGGCCGGTGCCGCATGGCTAACCCGTGTCCTCTGGGTGGCGTTAATGTCGTGCTGTGGATAGGGCGGCTCTGCAATGCTGGCGGTCAGCCGATGAGTCACCCCCAAAAAGCGGTTGAGCAACTGTGCTAGCTGTGTTTCGTCAATGGGTTTTACCAGCACGTCATCCAGACCTTCCGCGAGCCACTGCTGGCGTTCATTGCTGAGCACGTGGGCGGTAACGGCAATAATGGGGCAGCGGGCCCAGGTACTACTCAACCGGCGCAATGCTTGGGTGGTTTGTACGCCATCCATCCCCGGCATACGAATATCCATTAACACCATGTCGACGTTACTGGCACGGGCGAATTCTAGTGCTTGGTGGCCGCTTTCTACCGTAGAGACATGCAGGGTAGGGTCTTCAAGTAGGTTTTTGAGCAGCTCACGATTGGGTGCATTGTCATCGACAATCAGCAGTTTGAGTGGCTGAGACGCCGCTGGTAACGCGGGGAGCTCCTGTTCGCTCCTATTCGGCACGTGCGTAGATAGCAGTAGCTGCTTGAGCGTCGTTACCAACTGCGCGCGGGAAAAAGGTTTGTAGAGTGTCTCGCCGCCATGGGTTAAGTGCAGTGGCGGCAGGTCAAAACTATTGCCATTGGCTAAAATCAATGTGGGGCAGGGTGTTTGATCAATCACCGCTTGCCAGTGAGCGTGCCATTCGGGGCTAAAGTCGCTGTGTTCAAGTCCCAATATCAGCAATTTCGCTGGCTCCGAGACATCAAAGGCGATGGGTTGTGCTTCCCAGCGCTCTAGCAAGTGCTCCAGTACATGGCGGGTTGGAGCATGAGTTTCATATAAGCGAATGGTCGGGTTGGCCAAGCTAATTTCTGGAGGTCGCTCGGCCGCTTTATGAGCCAGCATAGGCAGTGTAAAGAAGAAAGTGGTTCCTTTGCCCAGCGAGCTTTCCACGCCAATCTCGCCGCCCATGCGTTCAATCAACTGGCGGCAGATAGTAAGCCCAAGGCCGCTGCCACCAAATTGCCGTGAGTGGCTTGGTTCTGCTTGGGAAAAGGCGCTGAAGAGGGCCTCCTGGTGGGCGTCGCTGAGGCCAATGCCCGTGTCACTGACGCTCAGATTAAGCACCACATGCTGGCCTTCTAAATTATCCAACATGACACGCACGATCACCTCGCCGTGCTGGGTGAATTTAAGCGCATTGCCTATCAAGTTATTCAATACCTGATGAATACGCAGCGGATCACCGGTTAGCGGGGTAGGCACATCGTCATATACCATGGCCACCAAGTGCAGTTGCTTGCGCTGGGCTTCAGGGGCGTGTAGCCCGACCACTTCGTCGACCAGTGCGACAATGTCGATATCTGTCTCTTCCAGGGTGAGGCGATTCGCTTCAAGTTTGGAGAAGTCGAGCACGTCGTTAACCAGCATAAGCAGGTTGTCGCAAGCGCGGTGTACGTGCTGCAGCCACTCCCGCTGGCGCGTATCCAGTGATGAGCGTCCCAGTAACCGGCAAAAACCGATAATCCCGTTTAGCGGTGTGCGGATCTCATGGCTCATATTGGCCAGAAATTCAGACTTCACGGCATTAGCCCGCAGCGCGCTGCGGTGGGCCAAATCGAGCTTGATATTCTGCTCTTCAATGGTTTCCATGGACTCTTGCAGCTCGCTGGTGGCCTGCTCGATTTGCGTTTGCATATCCCGCTGGGCTTGCTGAAAGTGCTCGGCCAGGGCGTTAATATAGCTACTCAGGTGATGGAGTTCTGTGGCATTAGAGGGCGCCAGATGTAGCCGATAGTCGCCGCGGGATAGCCGATAAAGGGCTTGGTTGGCTTCTTCCAGCGGGCGGGTGGTATAGCGACTGATCGCAAAAGCGACTAAAAACAGCAGCAGGCCAAGCAGCATGCCACCCAAGCTAAGGCTGGCAATCAACTTATAGCGACCAAGGGTTAGCGTACGGGTATCCATTTCGATATCTAGCCAGCCAACGCGGCTGTCCCCAGCTTGGCTGACACTTGTTTGAGGAGGGTTCAGTGGCAAGCGCAGTCGCCATGCATCCTGCTGCTTAATCAATTGCTGATCATCTGGGGCGTTTAGCGGTGGTAGGTTGGATTGCCCGAGTAATAATAGACGGTCGCCCTGGGCATCAAATAGCGCAACCGCTCGCAGTCCTTTCATAGCAAGGAGTTGACGCGACAGGGCTTCCAGACGTTGCTCATCACCCGTTGCGACCGCAGCAGCAAGGTTCGGGGCGAGCAGCTCGCCGACGCTTTCTAACCGCGTTTGGTGTGCCTCGCGAGCTTGCGTATCACTCTGTATAACCAGCAGTACGGCCATCATGGCGTACACCAGGAGCGGGAAACCGAGTAACGCAAACAGCAGTCGGGTATTCAAAGACATGAAAAGAAGCTCGCTGATTCAATGAGGTTGCCTGTCCAGCCTAAGGCAGCACCGATATAATGCAGCATAACGGTGACGATAAGGAACATTCATGAACGATCTTAAGGGCTATCCCACAATAGAAGATGTGGTTGGCAACACGCCCCTGGTACGCCTTAAGCGCATTAGCGCGGGGCGTAACAATACCCTGTTGGCCAAGCTTGAAGGCAATAATCCCGCTGGGTCGGTTAAAGACCGCCCCGCGCTCTCAATGATCAATGAAGCAGAAGCCCGAGGTGATATAGCCCCCGGTGATACGCTGATTGAGGCGACCTCAGGTAATACCGGTATTGCGCTAGCCATGGCGGCCGCGATTAAGGGCTACCAGATGGTGCTGGTTATGCCGGAAAACGCCTCGGAAGAGCGTAAGCAGGCAATGGCGGCCTATGGCGCTAAATTAATTTCCGCCAGCAAAGCGGGCGGTATGGAAGAGGCTCGGGATATTGCGGATGGCATGATCGCCAGGGGCGAAGGCAAGCCGCTAAACCAGTTCGCCAACACTGATAACCCGCTGGCCCACTATCGTACCACCGGTCCCGAAGTATGGGAGCAAACCGGGGGCGAGGTGACGCATTTCGTCAGCTCGATGGGCACCACGGGCACCATTATGGGGGTGTCGCGCTATTTGAAAGAGCAAAACCCGGCTATTCAGATTGTCGGTTTGCAGCCCGCCGATGGCGCCAGTATTCCCGGCATTCGTCGCTGGCCACAAGCGTACCTGCCGGCTATTTTTGAAGCGCCGCGGGTGGATGTCACCCTTGATATTGGCCAACAAGAGGCCGAAGAGCATATGCGCCGTCTGGCCCGTGAAGAGGGCATTCTGGCCGGGGTCTCATCGGGTGGCAGTCTCGCGGGCGCGCTACGTATCGCGGAGCAAACCGAAAATGCGGTGATTGTGTTTATCGTCTGCGACCGTGGTGATCGTTATCTCTCCACTGGCCTATTTGCCCCAGGAGTATAACCATGGCCATGTTGGGAAAACGGCGGCCGCCCAGGCCCGCGTCAGGTCACTCTGGACTAGCGCGTACGCCGGGTGGCAAGGCTCCGCATACCGCTGTAGAGGACGCATCGCCGTTGGTCATTGAGCGTTTGGCTCATGATGGGCGTGGCGTGGCCCATTCAGCCAACGGTAAAACCGTGTTTGTTGATCAGGCGTTGCCCGGTGAACAGGTTGAAGTGGCCATTCATCTCACTCGCAAACGTTTTGATGAAGCGCATATCAAATCGCTGCTGACCACCTCCGAGCTGCGCGTTAAGCCGCCTTGTCCGCATTTTGGCCACTGTGGCGGTTGTGATCTGCAGCACCTAAGTGTCGACGCCCAGCGTGACCATAAACGTGAAGTGGTACGCGATCTGTTTTCTCGCCAGGGTATAACGCTAAGTGAGATCGGCTCGATTCAAGGCAGCGATCAGGGCTATCGGCGCCGTGCACGGCTGGGGGTCAAAGTCGACGGCCAGGGTACTACGCGCCTGGGTTTTCGTGCCGCCCATAGCCACCGCCTGGTGGATATTGAACGCTGCCCGGTGTTAGTTGATCCCTTACAGCGCCTGTTAACTCCTCTGCGTGAGCTGCTGGGTACGTTAGAGGCGCCGCGCCAGGTAGGGCATATTGAGTTATTGGCGACGGCGACCACGCAGGTCGTGTTAGTACGTCAGTTAAAAGAGCACACCGGGGACGCCGAACGCTGGCAAGCCTTTGCGCAGCAGCAGGGAGTGGCGCTGGGCACTTGGTTGGGGCGTGAAACACCCACACTGCACTGGCATGGCGCAGCGCCGGCGCTTGAAGAGTCGCTAACCGTTACCGGCCAACCACCGCTTAGCTTAAGTTTTGCACCGGGCGATTTTTTACAGGTCAACGCCCCGGTTAACCAGCAAATGGTCGCCCAGATCATCCAGTGGTTAGCGCCTAAGCCAGGGCAAAAATTACTCGATCTGTTCGCTGGTATCGGTAATTTCAGCCTCCCCATAGCGGCAGCGGGTGCTGAGGTCTATGCGGTGGAAGGTAACCCCGCCATGGTGGCGCGCATTGCGATTAACGCTAAGCGCAACCAACTGATGGTCAGCGGTCAGCAGGCTGATTTAAACAGCGCTGCCAGCGTTAAGGAGCTGTTGACCGTTCATGGCGGTAGCGATGCGCTTGTGCTCGATCCGCCGCGAAGCGGCGCCGAAGTTATTTGTCAGGCGCTGGCGCATCACCCGGTGCCCAGGGTGGTCTATATTTCCTGTGATCCGGCGACGCTTGCTCGGGATGCGGCACATCTTGTGCATGCGGGTTACCGGGTCAAGCAAGTAGCAGTGGCGGATATGTTCCTTCACACTGCGCATATGGAAACGCTGATGCTGTTCGAATACGGGGACTAGACGTTTCCCCATCGCATCAAGCCACGGTGGCGGTCGTGCAGAGACCGTCTCCCTGAAAGGATGAGTAATTGTCATGGTGAAAGTGCGTGAAGACCAGCCGCTAACCGCGGGCGGAAAGGTGGATATACAGCAGTGGTTAACGCGCCTGCAGGAGGATGTGCGCCTACCTGAGCCTGAGCGTCTAGTCGGTGCCTGTGAACTCGCCGAACAACTGGAGCTTGAAGCCCCGCGCACCCATCGCGTATGGCTATCGCCAGGCTCTAGTTTTCGCATGGGCCTGGAAATGGCCGATATCCTTGGTGAGTTAAAGCTAGACCAAGCCACGCTTGAGGCCGCCGTTCTCTACCGTGCAGTGCGGGAAGGGCTGCTGAGCCTTGAGTCCGTGACAAAACGCTTTGGCGAAGAAGTGGCCAGTCTGATTGATGGCGTGCTGCAAATGGCCGCTATTAGCTACCCGTTGGCGCCTGACCATGGCATGGGCCAACACAATCAGCAGGAAAACCTGCGTAAGATGCTGGTCAATATGGTCGGTGATGTGCGCGTGGCGCTCATTAAGATTGCCGAACGCACCTGCGCACTACGCCAGGTAAAAGACGCCCCCCGGGAAAAAAGTTTACTGGTGGCTCGTGAAGTCGCCGATATTTATGCGCCGCTGGCCCACCGCCTGGGCATCGGTCAGCTTAAGTGGGAACTGGAAGATCTATCGTTTCGCTACCTGCACGAAGATGAGTACAAGGCGATTGCCAAGCTGTTGGCGGAGAAACGCCTTGACCGCGACCGCTATATTCACGATGTGGTCGAAACCATCAAAGGCTTGATGGAAGCTCAGCACATCCACCGCTACGACGTGGATGGGCGAGCCAAGCATATCTATTCGATCTGGCGCAAAATGAAGCGCAAACGGATCGATTTTTCGCAAGTTCATGACGTGCGCGCAGTGCGTATTCTGGTGCCGGAAGTGGCGGACTGCTACACCGTGCTGGGGATTATTCACTCGCGCTGGCACCACGTGCCCAACGAGTTTGACGACTATATCGCCAACCCCAAAAAGAACGGCTATCAGTCGCTGCATACCGCCGTGATGGGGCCGGAAAACAAGGTGCTCGAAATCCAGATTCGCACCTTCGCCATGCACGACGAAGCGGAGCTGGGCGTTTGTGCCCACTGGCGTTACAAAGGCCACGATACCAACGCCAAAAGCCGTAGCTACGAAGAGAAAATTGCCTGGCTGCGTCAGGTTCTGGAGTGGCAGGACGAAGTGGGCGGCTTTGGCGATTTGCGCGAAGGGCTCTCCAGTGATGTGGCCCCTGACCGCATTTACGTCTTCACTCCTGACGGTCACGTGATTGACCTGCCGCGAATTGCCACACCGATCGATTTCGCCTACCGGGTGCATACCGAGATTGGCCACCGCTGCCGAGGGGCCAAGATTAATGGGCGCATTGTGCCGCTCACCTACAAGTTAAAAACCGGCCAGCAGATAGAAATTCTTACCGCCACTAAAGGCGGCCCAAGCCGCGACTGGCTAAACCCCAGTTTGGGCTATGTACGCACTTCCCGGGCGCGGGCCAAAATCCAGGCGTGGTTCAAACATCAGGCACGGGATCAAAACCTGGACGAGGGGCGCGTGCTGTTTGACCGTGAAATGCGCCGCCTGGATGTCGAAGGTCTCGATCTGCCCAAGCTGGCCAAGGCGGTCAACTACCAAAACGCCGAGGACATGTACGCGGCCATCGGCGCTGGTGACCTGCGTATCGGTCAGGTGCTGCACCAGGCTCAGCAACTGTTTGGTGAAACCGACGACCAAGAGCAGCTCGATCGCCTGCTCGCCAAACCTAAGCGCCAATCCAGCAAAGCCACCAAAAGCGATATCACGGTGCTCGGCGTCGGCAACCTTAAAACCAGTATGGCCAACTGCTGCCGTCCGGTGCCTGGCGAACCGATTATCGGCTTTATTACCCAGGGGCGTGGCGTCACCGTTCACCGCCAGGACTGCAGTAATATTCTGCAATTGCGGCTGGACGAACCCCAGCGCATTATTGAAGTGGAGTGGGGCGAACGCGCCCAGACCCGCTACCCGGTGACCATCGAGATTCAGGCCTGGGATCGCTCCGGGCTGCTGCGCGATGTCACGGGCCTGCTCGGTAATGAAAAAGTCAACGTGCTTGCCGTGAACACGCTAACGGACACCGATGAAGGCATTGCCCGGCTGCGCATTACCCTGGAAGTCGATGGCCTTGAATCCCTGGGACGGTTGTTCTCGCGTATCCAGCAGTTGCCCAACGTTACCGAAGTGCGCCGTTTGCGCAACGCCGACCCGGAACAACAAATTCGCAAGGGAGGGGCATAATGCGCCATGGTATCGATGATCTGCTGACCCTGATGCAGGTGCTGCGCGACCGGCAGCAGGGCTGCCCCTGGGATCTCCAGCAGGATTGGGACAGCATTGTGCCCCACACCCTGGAAGAGGCCTACGAGGTCGCCGATGCCATCGAGCGGCGTGCTTTCGACGAGCTGCCCGGCGAGCTGGGCGATCTGCTCTTTCAAGTGGTCTACTACGCCCAATTTGGCGCGGAAGAGCAGCGCTTCGACTTTGCTGATATCGTCGATACGTTGACCGCCAAAATGCTGCGCCGCCATCCGCACGTGTTTCCGGATGGCACGCTGGCTTCCCGCCGCCCGCCAGGAGTGAGTGCCGAAGAGGTGCAAACTCAGCAGGTCAACAGCCGCTGGGAGTCATTGAAGGCCGAGGAGCGTGCCGAGAGAGCCGTTGAGCGGCCCTCTGTGCTAGACGATGTGCCGCGCACGCTGCCCGCCCTTAGCCGCGCTGCCAAGCTGTCCAAGCGCGCCGCGCGAGTAGGCTTCGATTGGCCCGATGCGCGCGGCGTGGTGGCTAAAATTCGTGAAGAGCTGGCGGAAGTAGAAGAGGCGCTCGCCGCCGGTGATCAACAGCACGCCCAGGAAGAAGTCGGCGATTTGCTGTTTGCAGTGACCAATCTTGCCCGCACGCTGAATGCCGATCCAGAGCAGTGCCTGCGCGCTACCAATGCCAAGTTCGAGCGCCGCTTTCGTTTTGTCGAGCGCGAGCTTAGCGCTGCCCAGCGGCCATTAATAGAGGCTTCCCTAGACGAGATGGAAGCCCACTGGCAGGCAGCCAAAGCAGAAGAAAAACAATCTACCCATTCCTGATCTAATAATGACGCGACCCCTGCAAGGAGGCCATGCCAATGAGTCACGACCTACACGAATCTCTGCGCGATAATGTGCGTATTCTGGGCGACAGCCTGGGGCGAACCATTGCCGACGATTTGGGCCAAGCATTTGTCGATAAAATTGAAACCATTCGCGCCCACGCCAAGCGCGGGCGCCAGGGCGATTCACTGCAGCAGCGTGAATTGATCGAGTACCTGCGTGAGCTTCCCGAGCAGGATCTGCTGCCGGTCACCCGGGCGTTTAACCAGTTCTTAAACCTCGCGAACATTGCCGAACAGCACTATCGGGCGCGCTTTCGCCGGGTAGAGGACTACAAGCCCGGCTCCCAGCCGGTGCTCGGGGAACTGCTTGCGCGTGCCGAGCAGGCGGGCAACTCACCGCGTAAACTGGTCGAGACCCTCGCCAATATGCGCGTTGAGCTGGTGCTAACCGCGCACCCCACCGAAGTTATCCGCCGCACCTTGATCCAAAAATATGATGCCATCGATGAGTGCTTAACCGCCATTGAGAGTTCCGAGGATTACCCGGAGCGTGGCACCCGCGCTCAGGGGCGCCTGGAAGAACTGATTAGCCAGGCGTGGCACACCGACGAGATTCGCCACGAGCGGCCCACCCCGGTGGACGAAGCCAAGTGGGGCTTTGCGGTGATTGAAAATTCGCTGTGGCAGGCGGTACCAGATTTCCATAGAGATTTGGATAACCTGCTGCTGGATACCGCCGGTGAACGCCTGCCCCTGGACGCCGCGCCGATACGCTACGCCTCCTGGATGGGCGGTGACCGCGACGGTAACCCCAACGTGACCGCCCGAGTGACCCGTGAAGTGTTGCTGCTTGGCCGCTGGATGGCCGCCGACCTCTATTTGCGCGATCTTGAACAGCTCAAAACCGAACTCTCCATGTGGAAGGCCAATAGCGCGCTCAAAGCCGAGGCAGGCGATGTAGCAGAGCCTTACCGCGAAGTGTTGAAACGCCTGCTGGCGAAGATGGAATCAACGCGAGATTGGGCCAAGGCCGAGCTGGAGGGGAATAACTATGATGGCGGGCCGATTATTGAAACCCGCGATCAGCTCTACTCACCGCTGCTCGCCTGCTACCGCTCGCTGTGTGATGTGGGCCTCGACACCATCGCCAATGGCGCGTTGCTGGATACGCTGCGTCGGGTAGCGGTGTTTGGCGTTACGCTGACCAAGCTTGACCTACGTCAGGAAGCCAGTCGCCATGCCCAGGTCATTGAAGAGCTGACCAGCGCCCTTGGCCTGGGTCACTACCAGGAGTGGGACGAAGCCAAACGTCAGGAATTTCTGCTTGAGGAGCTGGCCTCACGTCGACCGCTGATTCCGCGCCGCTGGGAGTGCTCCGCCGAGTCCCGCGAAGTGCTGGATACGTTTAAAGTCATCGCCCAAGAGCATTCCGAAGCGCTGGGGACTTATATTATCTCCATGGCCGCTGAGCCGTCCGACGTGCTCACCGTGGCACTGCTGATGAAAGAGGTCGGGGGGCAGGTAACGCTACCTATCGCACCGCTGTTTGAAACCCTTAACGACCTGGATCACGCAGGCGATGTGGTGGATCAGCTGCTGGCGATACCGGGCTACCGTTCGCTGATCGATGACCGTCAGGAGGTCATGATCGGCTACTCCGACTCGGCAAAAGATGCCGGCCAGCTGGCCGCTGCCTGGGCGCAGTACCGCGCTCAAGAGTCGCTGGTGAATGTGTGTAACCGGCACGGCGTCGATTTAACCCTGTTCCACGGCCGTGGCGGCACCGTTGGTCGTGGTGGCGGCCCGGCCCATGCGGCGATACTCTCCCAGCCACCCGGTTCGGTAAACGGCAGTCTGCGGGTGACCGAGCAGGGCGAGATGATTCGCTTCAAGTTTGGCCAGCCCGATATTGCCCTGCGCTCCATGGAGATCTATGCCTGTGCAGTGCTGGAAGCCACGCTGTTGCCACCGCGTGCGCCGGAACCGCATTGGCGTGAAGAGATGGATCAGCTCGCTAAGGTAGCGCATGGTGCCTATGTGGGCGTCGTGCGTGAAGACCCAGACTTTGTGCCCTATTTCCGCGCGGTCACACCGGAAGGCGCCTTGGGTAGGCTGCCGTTAGGCTCACGCCCCACCAAGCGGCGTCAGGATGGCGGGGTCGAAACCCTGCGCGCCATTCCATGGATTTTCGCCTGGACACAGATTCGCCTGATGCTGCCGGCGTGGCTGGGCAGCGGCGAAGCTTTTGCGCGGCGCTTAGAACAGCCCGGTGGACGCGATGTGCTACAGGAGATGCGCAACGAATGGCCCTTCTTCGGCACCTACCTGGACATGCTGGAGATGCTGCTGGCCAAAGCCGATGTCGCCATTGCCGCTTATTATGAGCACCGCTTGGTCGACGAGCCCTCGCTGAAGGCGCTGGGTAAAAAGTTACGCCAGCGCTTCGCGTCGTTGGAAGAAGCAGTGCTGGATATTCTTCAGCAAGAGAAGCTATTGGAAAACACGCCGCTGATTCGCCAGGCGATCGATGTTCGCAACCCCTACATCGATCCGCTGCACGGTTTGCAGGCGGAGTTGCTGCAGCGTAATCGCGACGCCGATGGGGCGATCAGCGCCGATCTTTCCCGGGCGTTGATGGTCACTATGGCGGGCATAGCGGCAGGTCTGCGCAACACCGGCTAGGCTGTTTTAACACGATTTTTTACCGTGATTTTTAACCGTAACGTTTTACTACAACGTTCTACTACAACAGGGAGGCGTCAATGTCCTCAGATGCTCAAGCGGTACTCGACTTTTGGTTTGAGGAGTTGACGCCTGCTCAGTGGTTTAAAAAAGACACTGAGTTGGATCGTACAATCTCGCAGCGGTTTGGCGCACTGCATGCCCAAGCCGCGCGGTGCGAATGTTATGCATGGCGTCAAACGGCGCAAGGGCGGCTTGCGGAGATCATTGTGCTGGATCAGTTCTCGCGCAATATCTATCGCGATGATTCCCGCGCTTTTGCCACTGATCCCTTAGCGCTGGCGCTAGCTCAAGAGGCGGTAGCCGCTGGGGCAGACGCAGAACTAACCAGCGAGCAGCGTGCGTTTTTGTATATGCCCTATATGCATAGCGAATCCGCGGCCATTCATGAGCTGGCGATGCAGCTGTTTGACCAGCCGGGGTTAGAGAATAACTACGACTTTGAAGTGCGCCACAAGGCGATTATTGATCGTTTTGGGCGCTACCCGCACCGCAACGCACTGTGGGGGCGGGGCTCTACCGACGAGGAGTTGGCCTTCTTAAAGGAGCCCGGCTCCTCTTTTTAACTGTTTGCTTATCCTCTTATAGCCACATGGCGTTTTATGTCGTTTCGAAAAACTACCCGTATCAATAAATATATTAGCGAGAGCGGGATGTGCTCTCGCCGTGAAGCCGACCGTTTTGTGGAGCAGGGCAACGTATGGATAAACGGTCGCCGTGCGACTACCGGTGATCAAGTGGTGGCGGGTGACTTGGTTAAAGTAAACGGTCAGGAGATCGAGCCTCAGGAAGAAGAGGATCTGGTACTGATCGCGCTGAACAAACCGGTGGGCATTGTCAGTACCACTGAGTCCAGCGAAAAGGACAATATCGTTGAGTTTGTGAAGCATGGCGTGCGTATTTTTCCCATTGGGCGGCTCGATAAAGACTCCCAGGGGCTGATTTTTTTAACCAATAACGGCGATCTGGTTAATAAGATTCTGCGCGCCAATAACAACCACGAAAAAGAGTACCAGGTGACGGTGAACAAGCCGATCACCGACGAGTTTATCGAGGGCATGCAGAGTGGTGTGCCGATTCTTGGCAAGGTGACTAAGCGCTGCAAGGTGCAAAAAGAGTCCACCTTTGTGTTCACCATCATTCTAGTGCAGGGGCTCAATCGGCAAATTCGCCGTATGTGCGAATACTTCGGCTATGAAGTTACCCAGCTTATTCGCACGCGTATTATGAATGTACCCCTCAAAGGCTTGGCCCTGGGCGACTGGCGCGATCTTACTGCCAAAGAGATCGATACCATTATCGCCCTGACTGAACGCTCAGAGGCGGCACCCGAGAAGAAAAGTAAAGCTAAGCCGGAAAGACCCAACTACAGCTCAGGCGCAGGAAAGGCAAAACCGCCTTCCGCGAAAGGGCGCCCGGCCAAAGCAGGCGCGAAGGCGGCTGGTGCCAAAGCCGCTGGAGTTAAACCACCCGTCAAGGGTAAAAAAGCCGCCAGCGGAAAAGTCAGTGGAAAAACAGGTACCGGCCCGAAAGGCAGTGCGCCAGGTAAGCCGCACCCCAAGGGCGGCAAAGCCCCCGGCAAGCCCGGTGTTAAAAGCAAGCCTGGTGCTAAAGGTAAGCCCGTTGGTAAAGGCCGCGGTAAGCCAGCGGCGGTCGGAAAGCCTTCCCAGCGGCGCAAGTAACTCCCCATCATTCAAGAGTCTTCACTGTGATCCCAATCGTCGCCTTTTACGCTGTAGTGAGCGTTATCGCTTATATCACTTACGCTATCGACAAAAAGGCGGCTATTAAAAACCGCCGTCGGGTGAGTGAAAAGTCGCTACATCTGCTTGGGGTAGTGGGTGGCTGGCCGGGTGCGCTACTGGCCCAACAGCAACTGAGGCATAAAACCCAGAAAACCGCCTTTCAAGTGACGTTCTGGCTGACGGTTGTCGTAAATCTGGCCTGTCTAGGGTGGCTAACGGTTTCATTGAGTCTCATTTAGCCACCCGTTTAGCCACCCTATACTTGGTGCCTACGCTCTGGCGTGATTGCCGTGCGCGAAAAGAAAATTAGCGATCAGCTCTTTGCCGCCTTCGGTGGCAAACGATTCTGGGTGAAACTGGATGCCGTGAATCGGGTACTCCCGATGTTTAACCCCCATCAGTTCGAATTCACCCAGTGCCAGCCAACGGCTGCGCTGCTCAAAGCTATCGGCTGCAAGTGCGCCTACGGTGGCGGTCACTTCCAGGCACTCGGGCAGGGTGATCGCATCGGCAATTAGCGAGTGGTAGCGCATCACTTCAAGCTGGTCGGGCACGCCGTTAAACACCGATGCGTTATTGTGGTTGATCGGGCTGATCTTGCCATGCATCGGTAGCGGCGCCTTCACTACCTTGCCGCCAAATACGTGCACAATGCCTTGCATACCCAGGCATACTCCCAGCAGCGGGGTGGTCTTACCCAGTTTCTCGATCACTTCAGCGCATACACCAAAGTAGCGCGGGTCATCCGGCGAGCCGGGGCCGGGGGAGATGATAATACGCTCCGGGGCCATGGCTTCGATGGCGCCGTAATCGATCTGATTGTTGCGCTTAACGATAATCTCAAAATTGGCCAGCCCGCCGCGATTCTTCTCTGTGGTTAGAATCTCACCAATAAACTGGTAGAGGTTATAGGTGAAGGAGTCGTAATTATCGATGATAAGTACCTTCATGCTGGGCTCTCCATGTCCGTCTCCATAAAGGGGGTAAGGGCTTTGCGAGTACCGGCAAACTTGCGGCGGATCTCCTCATACTCATCGGCGGCATTGCTATCAAACACATTGCCACCGCAGGTTTGCACGTAGGCACGCTCACCATTCACAAACACGGTACGAATCGGAATCGCAAAGGTACAGTCCCCGTTGAACGAGAACTGGCCCACTGCGCCTCCGTAGGGGCCGCGCCCGTCGGTTTCCAGATCGTCGATGATTTTCATCGCCTCGATTTTGGGTGCGCCGGTGAGGGTGCCCGCGGGGAAGTTGCTGGCCAGCGCGGTAAACATATCTTCGCCTTCGGCGATGATGCCGACGATCTCGCTGGAGATATGCTGCACGTGGCTAAAGCGTTTGATATCCATCAAACTGCGCACTTTCACCGTGCCAAACTGCGCTACCCGGCCAATATCGTTGCGGTGTAGATCCACGATCATATTGTGCTCGGCGATCTCTTTGGGATCGTTAAGCAGCGCGCGGGCGAGCTGGGTATCTTCTTGGGGCGTCTGACCCCGGGTGGTGGTACCCGCCAGCGGAAAGGTCTCCATCTCGCCCTGGCGCAGCCGAAATAAAAGCTCTGGGCTTGCGCCAATTAGCTTTTGTTCGCCAAATTTGACGTAGTACATTTGCGGCGACGGGTTGATGGTGCGTAGCTGGTCATACAGCGCCAGGGCGTCGCCTTTAATACTGAAGCGTTTTTTAAAGCCAACTTCGCACTGGAACACTTTGCCGTCGATAATATCCTGTTTCACCTTGGCCACCGCCTCGGCGTGTTCTGCCTGGCTCATGGTGTCGCCTAAGGCGGTGATTTTCAGCGGGCCTGCCGGCTCATCGTCTGCATCAATTAACGTCTGTAGAAATTCGTAGCGGCTGTTGTCGTAATAGAAGTAGGTGACTTCTCCGGTCATCTTGTCGAGGATCAGGCCATCTTTGTAAAGCCCGAAACGGAAGGTGTCGAAATCATCGTTGGCTTTTAACGTAAGCGATGGCTCGAAATACTGCATGGCATCGTAACCAAGGTAACCGCTTAACCCCCCGGCGTACTTGCGGGAAATAATATTCTGCGGGATCAGACTGCGCAGCAGCTCATAGGGGTTATCGCTGGGGTAGTGATTGGCGTTGCCTTTGCGGTCTTCGATCGTCAGCGTGTTGCCGTTGGCGTAAAGCGTGTACTCGGGATCAAAGCCAATGATCGAGTGGCGCGCCATATGGCTATCTTCGCCCAATGACTCCAGCATGTAGCAGGTATCAAACCGGCGCTCGATTTTCTGAAACAGGGCAAAGAAGTCGCAGTCCGCCGCCAAGGTCACATAGTGAGGTTTGCGCGGCAGCGTAAAAGGCTGCGGGCCTGGTGAGGCCTGTGTATTTGCAGTGGTCATGATGCATCATTCCGTGAAGAAGGGCTTGAAGAGGGTAACGTGGTAAGCGCGCGGGAGCCCCGTGAAACCGTAGCGATGCCCACACCCAGGGTTTCGGCAATTTTGCGGTGGGGCACGCCTTCACGCAGCAGCTTAAAAATTTGTAGGCGTTTACTGATTTCTTGGTACTCTGCAGGCGTTAGCAGGCTCGCCAGCGCTCGATCCATTGCTTCAGGTGAATCAATGGAGAGTAGGTGGTCGATTAGCTCAGCCTGATAGTGACCGTTTGAAGGCATAGTTCGCTACCGAGTAATTAGTGATGTACTAACGTACTAGTACGCTACCTGATTGCTCTGGGAAGTCAAGTAGCGCCTGTCAATTTAAGGAGCCCCGATGACCAGTTATTTCATTCAAGCCTTTATTTATCTTGTTGCCGCGGTGATCGCCGTACCTCTTGCCAAGCGTTTTGGCCTGGGGTCGGTACTGGGTTACTTGGTCGCCGGGGTAGTGATTGGGCCAATCCTGGGGCTGGTGGGGCAGGAGACCACCACCATTCAGCACTTTGCCGAGTTTGGCGTGGTGATGATGCTTTTTTTGGTGGGCATGGAGCTTGACCCCAAAGGGCTGTGGGCAATGCGGGTTCGGCTGATCGGTCTGGGTGGGCTTCAGGTCGTGCTAACCGCTGCAGCTGGCACCGCTATTGCCTGGTGGCTGGGACTGGTGTGGCAAACCTCCCTGGCGGTGGGACTGATTTTCGCGCTCTCTTCCACGGCGATTGTGCTGCAAACACTGAATGAAAAGGGGCTCGCCAAAACGGAGGGCGGGCGCAGCGCTTTCTCGGTGCTGTTGTTTCAGGATATTGCGGTGATCCCCATGCTGGCACTGATCCCGCTTCTGGCGCTGCCTGAGTTGATGGGGGCGGGCGGTGATGATGGCCACGCCAGCTTAAGCCTGGTAGCCCACTTGCCCGGCTGGGCGCACGCTTTAGTGGTCGTGGCAGCTATCGCAAGCGTTATTGCCGCTGGCTACTATTTGATGCCGCTGCTGTTTCGCTATGTGATTGGCTCTGGCCTGCGTGAAGTATTTACCGCTACTGCGCTGATGCTGGTGATTGGCATCGCCGCCCTGATGAGTGTGGTCAATTTATCCCCCGCCCTGGGTGCCTTCCTAGCGGGGGTGGTGCTCGCCAACAGTGAATTTAAACACGAGCTGGAAGCCAATATTGAGCCCTTCAAAGGGCTACTACTGGGGCTGTTCTTTATTACCGTAGGAGCGGGCATCAACTTCTCGGTGTTAGCGGCGGAGTGGGGCGCGGTGCTATCGCTAGGTTTGGCGGTTATCGTTGTTAAAGGTCTGATTCTGCTGGGCTTGGCGCTGCTATTTCGGGTACATGGTAGCAACGGTTGGCTATTCACTTTAAGCCTTGCCCAAGCCGGTGAGTTTGGCTTTGTGCTGCTGACCTATAGCGTTCAAAACAACGTGATTCCTACTGATATCTCCCAGATTCTCTCACTGGTGGTGGCGCTATCGATGTTCTTAACGCCGTTGCTATTTATTGCCTATGACCGGCTGGTGCTACCGCGCTACCTTATCGCTAAAAACGATGATCGCGAAGCCGATGCTATTAAGGAGCAGGCACCGGTTATCGTTGCGGGAGTAGGCCGGTTTGGACAAATTATCTGCCGCTTGCTGCGCGCCAATAATATTCCCATTGTCGCCTTGGATCTCGAGATCGAGCAGATCGAGAACCTGCGCAAAATTAACATCAAAAGCTACTTTGGTGACGCCAGCCGCTCCGACTTGCTTGAGACCGCAGGGATTGAGCACGCTAGGTTACTAGTTATCGCGTTAGACGATCGTGAGCGTGCCGTACAGATGGTTAAGCATGTGAAGCATGCCTACCCACAGGTGTGGGTGCTGGCCCGTGCATTCGACCGTGGGCATGGCTATCAGCTACGTGACGCAGGGGCCGACGACGTTATCAGTGAAACCTATCATTCAGCGCTGGAACTGGGCGGACACGCACTGACTGCCATGGGCGTGCACCCCATGCGAGCTAAGCAGATGACCTGGGCCTTTGTACAGAACGAAGATGCCCATGAGGATGAATTGTTTGAGGCCTGGAAAGAGATCGAAGAGGGCATCAGCTTCAGCCCCCGCTACGGTGAGCTATTTATGAAGCTGGAAGAGTCGTTGAACAGCGCAATGAAGCAGGATTGGCCAGAGCCGCAACGGCAGGATGTGCCTATTTGGACACCGCCTGAAGTTGATCAGGAGCACAAGGCATAGAAAAATGGCGGTTTGCTGTGGTGCGCTGATTTATTAGGTGGAGATCACCCTTCAACTGAGTAGCGATGGGCGTGGTCACCGTGCTGGCTGCCGATGAGGCGCCCGGCGGCGTCGTAGCTGTAGGCGACGACCTTGGAGGCCTGATTGCCTTGCAGGCTGTGGAAGCTCATCCGGCTCAGGGCGTCTTATTGATAGCTCTGTTGGTGGGTGTTGTATTTATTCACCCAATGTGGCGTTTTAGAGAATGGTTCAATTTTTCTTAGCAGGCTGGACTGTGACATCTACCGTCCAGAGGACATAACCTTCCACGCCATTGGGAAGTTGAACCTTGTAGTACATAAAGTCTTTTGAATATTCAGCATGGAATATTCGCGCGACTTCTCCCTTGCTCATTACGCCAATGACCTGTGCGCTGGGAAGGCCGCTAGCTGGGAAATCCTCATAAACCGCTGTGGGTGCTTCAGCTATCAAAATAAATTTTGACGTGCTACTAAAAAAATTCATAGCGTATAAAGCCGCCAACCCCCCAACAATAACATACAGAATTATTTTGCCCATGGAGCGGTGCTTTCCTCGAAAGGCCATATAGAGTTGCTTTCCTCAGCTGCTCACGTTGGATGATAAAACTCAGATCCCGAAAACAATTCAGAGTCTAGCGGGGAGAAACCAAGAGAGACCGGAAGTATGTTCCTGCCTAGATCATAACTAAGTTGCTTTAAGCAGTCTTGAACGGGGGTATCACAATTGTTTGTTAATGTGCTGTATGACGAATTGTGATTACTCATACAATTTTCCAACGGTGCCTCTTCTTCTTCGGCCAGATCTAGATGTATTCCTCTTCCGAGGCGAAAGCCATTCTTCGAAAGATACTCACTAGTTGGCAATGAAGACATGTCGTCTGGGCCATAGATATACGTTGTATCGTTAATGCTCGTCGAAACATGGCCGAAGGACGAAGCTTCCATCAAATGCCCATTACCGTATCCCAAAAAGAAATATTTCTTTCACTATACTGCTTTTTGAAAAACATGCTAATGGGAACCAATGTCTGACCCAATCCACAATCCTTGCTAAAAGAGTATATGAATTCTAATTCATGATCAGTGTGTTGAAGATTTAAATTCTCATAATTAAAGCTTGCCGTATACACACCGTTCGATCTTTCCCTAAATACAGCCTCAGAGTTTTCAGAAACCAATACAGACTCACCTGTTTCAGAGTTTTTTAAAGTTATCGAATCTATATTTACTAAACAGCTACTGTTTTGTTCGATTGAAGAAGAAAACCAAAGCAACATTTCATATGGGGCATGATGTATGCTGGCTTTATTGTCAATATTTTCCATTGTGCCGCGCAACTTTGCATGAATAGCACCAGTGTTTAGACGAAGCTCAGGCTCTGTAAATCCATAGTTTTTATGTGTTTTAATACCACACCCTGAACAAGTAAAAATCGTTATCAAAAGAAGTATCACTATTTTGAATCTTACCATTGACTATTTTTCCTGTGTTAAATGATTGTACGTGGTTGTGAAACGCTGTGGATTAAACATGCCTGACGGTGAAGTTACAAATATATAGTATGGTAGTACATCTGTAACACTATGTGGAATACCGCCCATAAAACGGGGCTCAAAAAAGTTATAAGTTCCCGCATTGGCTGGATCAGTCACAAGGTCGTCATTACAATCAAAAACTGCTTCACTACGGCCATTTGGGGAAACAAATTTTCGATTGCCATCATTGCCTTCACCCATGCGGTGATAGATTGATTCTTCCGGTGTTAACTCCGTCCAATCCTGCACATCAGTAATATCTGAAACAGGCTCATTCCAATAATTTCTTGTCCAATTAACTACGGCAGTTCCACCAAGAGCTACTCCGGCAATACACAATCCACCGCAAACTAACAACCCTAGCGGATCCACCATGCCGGTCGGATTCTTCACATAGCCCTAAAAATTAGTGCCGCCGTTAAGGCCAATCGGATCCTGGCTGACGTACCTGCCTTTCTGCAGGTCATAATAGTGGTGGCGGTTTTAGTCGAGGCCGCTTTCTTCGTCTTGCCATTGGCACCTTATCTGTTGGGTGACGTCGCGCACAGAGTGTTGGTTGTTGACCGCTGCCCAGTCGTCGGGTTCGGCCAGCCAGCGGGGGGGTGACCAATTGCATGGGGGGGCCAAGGCTTCGGTGATATAGGTGCTGACTAACTTACCTTGTTGGATATCGTCGATTACCACGGCGGTTTGATAAACATAAATATTGGCAACGCAATGCGGTAGAAAGCTGCTTTGGTTGGCTGAAAGAGTTACGCCGAATCACCACACGCTATGAGAAGTTAGTCAGTAGCTTCAGAGCGATGGTATGCGTCGCGTGCATCGACAGTTGCTTGCGAGCCAACTTTACGTAAAAAACCAAGGTCACAAGATACTTCAAATTTATGTTGGATAGACTGTATATTTTTCAATTCGACGCTCAATAAAAAACTGCATTGTTTTCTCCTCTCCATCTATAGAATATGCTACTTCTAGCGTTATATTTGGAGAGTTCTTGAAGAGATTAAAAAAATCTCCATTTACTTCTATCAAAGCCTCGCCAGTTAGTAGCTCCTCATCCCCGCTTCTTTCAGTAAGATCTATTTCTGTATTAATAAAATAATCTTTTTTCCATTCATTACCTATTAGCGTTGCATGAATGATTTTTATGGGAGTGCTTCGCGAAGATGTTGCATATAATCCAAGCCAGACATAATAATTTTCATATGTAGCTTGTTTTACGGAAATAGTGAAAAGAATCCTATTGTCTTTGAATTTATCTAGGGCTGGTATGTCAAAATTCATATTTTCATAAAAAGTATCAGAAGGCTGATGATAAAATCGAGCAATCTCAGCAGTTTCACACCCGGAGATTAGTGGTGAAAGGATTGCAATGATGCTGGCGATGAAACGCTCTCTTAGATTCATTTTTGAAATTCCGGTTATATGTTAGTTTGGCCCACGCACATTATTACGGCCAGGAATATAAGGCAAGACGTCTAATACACCATGCCCTACGCCCTTAATAGCCCAATCTCCCCAGCCCCTGAAATCAGTCCATTCTTCGGGAGTCTTTGAGGGATTTACGTAGTTATATGTCCCCATATAACGAGGATCAGTAATTAATTCGTGGGTGTCTCCATCAAAAACCGCCTCTCTTCCATCAGGGTGGATGAATTTGAGCTCAGGCTTTCCTATACCATTATCATGGAAAATAGATTGGGATTCAGGCAAAAGTATCCAATCTGAGTTCCGAGAATTTGCCGATTTAAAAGAAGGTAAATCCGTATTTCTACAATGTCTGCCTTCAAAGTGCCATGCTGTTGAATTTCGCCAAATTTTTGCGATGAAACCTTCATCAGCGGGGCCCTCTAAATTGCATTCACCGACTAGCCCCAGCGGATCCACCATCCCCGTTGGGTTGGTCACATAGCCATATAAATTCGTGCCACCCCTTAACCCAATCGGATCCTGATTGATGTACCTACCCTGCTGCGGGTCGTAATAACGGTGGCGGTTGTAGTAAAGCCCGCTCTCTTCATCGTGCCATTGCCCCTGGAACCGGATCGGCTGGGTGACGTTGCGCACGGCGCGCTGGTTTTTGACCGCGGCCCAGTCGTCGGGTTCGGCCAGCCAGCGGGGTTGGCCGTTGGGGGTGACCAGCTGCATGGGTGTGCCGAGAGCGTCGGTGATGTAGGCGCTGAGGACTTGGCCTTGCTGGGTGTCGTCGATGCGCATCATGGGCACAAAACTGCCCGGCTCGTAGACCACGGTGGTGCGCTGATTGTCCGTTTCTTCGCGCACGATACGATCACCGTCCCAGCCGAAGTGGGTGGTGGCGGTGGTGCCGTTGGTATGGCGTACTGTTTTGCTGATGCGTCTTCCCAGGCCGTCGTAACGGTACGTGGCCTCGCGGGTCGCCCCCAGCTCGCTGGCGTGGATCAGGTGCACTAAACGGTTGGCGCCGTCGTAGCCAAGCGTTAGGCGTTCGCCGTTGGGCTGTTGGCGTTCGACCAGGTTACCGGCACCGTCGTAGCGGTAGCGGGTACCGTTTAGCTGCCCCAGTCGATTATCAGGCAGGGCCTGTTGGCCTTCTAACCGATTACCCGCCGCGTCCACGCTATAGCGGTGGGCGTGGTCGCCGTGCTGGCTGCCGGTCAAGCGCCCGGCAGCGTCGTAACTGTAGGCGATCACTTTTTCTGCTGGATCACCTTGCAGGCTGCGGAAGCTCATGCGGCCCAGGGCGTCGTATTGGTAGCTCTGTTGGCTGGTGGTGTCCGGGCTGCGTAGGGTGAGGTGATCCAACTGGCCCAGGTTCGTATACCCGCGCTCCAGCACCAGCGGTTGATTGGCGCTGGTGCTGAGACGGCGTTGGGTCTCCCGGTGCAGCGCATCGGGTTCCAGGGCGATTTCCAGATCCAGGCCTGGGGCACTTAGGCCGTGCAGGTGGCCGCTGCCGTAGGTGTGCCAGTTGAGCGCCGGTAGTTCACCGAACTGACTAGCCTGGGGCGCGCCGGTAGCCGTCAGGCTATGCTGGTGTTGCCAGCTCCAACCACTCTCTCCTGCATGTTGCTGCTGTTCGCCGATTAAGCGTTGGGCGTGGTCGTAGTTAAAACTGACCTCGCCGTGGTCGTTGGTGACGCTGAGTAGCTGGCCATTGGTGCCCCACTGGTACTGCTCCGTGCTGGCCGGGGCGTGTTCCGTGGCGGGCAGGTGCCGGGCGGTGAGGCGACCGGCTTGGTCGTAGTCGTAACGGGTCACCAGCGGTTGGCCGTCGGGGCCGGGGCGGTTGGCCTCAATGCGCTCGATCAGTCGCCCGGCCTCATCGTAGCGGTACTGCTGCTCCCGGCCATCGGGGCCGGTCTCGCTGGCGAGGCGATCCATCTCATCGTAAGCAAAGCGGTACACCGCGCCGTTGCCCAGGGTCAGCTCGCTGAGGCGGCCCACGTCATCATAGGCAGTAAACTGTTGGCTGCCATCGGTCTCGATGCGCTGCACCGGGCGGCCGTGGTCATCAAAGAAGAACTGCTGCCGAAACCCTTGCGGGCCTTCCAGCTCCACCAGCCGCCCAAGAGCATCCACATGGTGGTGCCAGTGGGTGCCGTCCGGCAGTTGCGTGGCGAGTCGCCGGCCCATCTTGTCGTGCTGGGTGCGGGTGGTCTCGCCCAAGGCGTTGGTGATGCTGGCCAGATAGCCGTGGCGGTCGTAGGTGTACTCGGTACGCTGCTGTGAGCAGTCGATCTGTGCGGTGACCTGGCCCAGGGCGTTCCACTCGCGCTGGTGGGTAGCACCCACCGCATCGGTGACAGTGGTAGGGCGGTCGGACAGGTCGGTATTGTCGTAGGCAAAGGCGGTGGTGCCTTCCGACCCGGTGACCTCCAACGGATGGCCGAGGTCGTTACGTGTGATCTGCCAGCGCTGATCGTCAGGGCTTTCGATGTTAACCGGTTGCCCCAGAGCATCGCGTTCAATGGCCCAGCGGGTGCCGTTCGGGCCGGTCTAAGTAGTTACTGGCTCGTTGTCGACGATATGTCTAAGTTTGAGTGAGTCATGATGAAAGGCCCTTAATGCCACGCTACCGCCAAGGAAAACAGCACGCGTCTTCCCTGTCCGATGTTTAATGGAGCAATATCTGTGCTGCGCTTATTGCTTGAATCCTGAATTCAAACATTAAGCGCAGCACCCGCGGTTTTCAGCGCCCCTGAATACTCTCCCAGGAACACTTGTGCCGGTGTCCGATACCCCAAGCGTTTTCTGGGGCGGTTGTTCAACTTGGCAACGACTCTCCGCAGTGCTAAGTCGCTCACCTTTCGGAAGTCCGTCCCTTTCGGGAAATATTGGCGAATCAGGCCGTTGGTGTTTTCATTAGTGCCACGCTGGCATGAGCGGTACGGGTCGCAAAAATAGGTCTTGGCCGAGACAGCCTTGGCAACCTGTCGGTGCTCGGCGAATTCCGAACCGTCATCCAAGGTGATGGTCTGCACTGCGCCTCGGCGTGGTTTTAATAAACGGGTCATCGCTTTGGCCGTTCCAGTGGCCGTGATCATCGACAGGCGCGCTGCCAAGAGGTAACCGCTGCGTCTCTCGACCAGGGCCACCAGGCCAGATTCTTTGTGGCCTTTGAGCACCGTATCGCCTTCCCAATGGCCGATATGGCGCCTTTCTTCCGCTTCGGCGGGACGCTGTTCAATGCCTACCCGGTGTGGAATTTTGCCCAATCCCGCATGCTTGGCCAATCGGCGCTGATAGCGCCGCTAGCGTGGTAGCCGGAGTCGCTTCCATAATTCGCCGCCGCGTTTCTTGTCGTCCCAGATTAGCGCATAGATCGACTGATGGCTTACGCAAACGCCGTTGGCATTCGCCATGAAGCCACTAATTTGCTGGGGGCTCCATTCGTCCATCAGTTGATCAGTGACCCATCGAATCAGGCTGGGCTGGCGCTTCGTCACTTTCCAGGCGGTGCGTCGGCGCTGATTACTTCTCGATTGCGCCTGCTCAGGCGCATAGCCAGTCTTAAGCCCATTGCGCTTTATCTCCCGGCTAATGGTGCTGCTGTGAACCCCAATAGCTTTGGCTATTTGTCGCTGGCTGATGCCAGTCTCAAGATAAGCAAAAATTTGGTATCGTTGGGCCTGGGTCAGTTGTCGGTACCCCATGCTCTGCTTCACTTTGGTCGGTAAAGTCGAGAGGGTACCGGCGCTGGCCCTCCTTCCTCTACTGTGTGATCCAAAGTGCTGCGGTTATTCTATGAATCCAGGATTCAGGATCATTGTTTATCAAAAAAGTAAAAAATGCCCCCAGTTACTTGTGAGTTCTTTTTGATACTCTTGTTCTGCTCCATAGGTGTCATCAACAAGGTTTGATAGATTAATCAAAAAGAAAGCGATTAGCTTGCTTTGCTCAATGGTGAAACTCTCAGTCGCTTCCTTGTTCCCTAGCACGCTAAAAAAGATAGAATCAAAGTAATCGCCAATATTTCCTTTTTTTAGATTTTCAACCTCATAAAAATAACTGAGGAATGCTGGGAGATAGTAAATTTCACCTAACTTGCTCAATGCTGAAAAAGGCCCCCAATCAAAGTCAAATTCTTTTGCGTCATCAAAGTAAACTTCATTCCATTTTTTTCCATGGAAAATGGCACGTTGCTTGAAGAAATTTTCTTCATCAGATAAATCGCCGTAAGTATTCAGAATGGGGAGGAATAGATCCCCGCTTGGAAGCTTAGTCTCAAACTCCTTGAGAAGCTTTTTTCTATATATATCCTGGTTGGAGAGTCTTAGAATGGGCATTTTTTCACCGTTATGAAATCGTTAAATAGCGTTAATCTATTTGAATATAAGGTTGTCACCTTTTCCCTCATAATCTCTAGTGCAAGACATCGCATTTCTCAAGTTCCGGTTTATTTGGTCATTATGACCTGCGTCACCCCTAGCAAAACACCTCCTGGCTATATTAATCCTAGCCTGAGCACAAGCGTCGAAAAGCTCAGCTCTACCATAGTCAATCTCATTGCGATCACACATCCCAAGCCCTTTTGTTCTGTTACATGCCTCATCTTGTTGCCTCGCTAATTCATCATACTCATCAGGTGTGCAATTTCCTCCATAGCCAGGTAAAGAGCGAGCACCAGCTGCAGCCCTATGTGCAGCAGTTAGTCGATCTGCCTCTTGGGCTCTAGATGATTCTGATGTTGAACCAGATATAGTTGCTACTACACCCGTAGCAGCTGCTACTCCTAAACCTGTAATCCATTGCGCTGCAGAAGCGCATGCGGGAGTAACAGCTGGAATCGCGCATGCGGCTGCCGGGTTTAAACCCAACGGATCTACCGCCCCCGTCGGATTAGTCACATAGCCATACAAATTCGTCCCACCCTGCAACCCAATCGGATCCTGGCTAATATACCGCCCCTGCTGCGGGTCATAATAACGGTGGCGGTTGTAGTAGAGACCGCTTTCTTCGTCGTGCCATTGGCCTTGGAACCGGATTGGTTGGGTGACGTTGCGTACGGCGCGTTGGTTTTTGACGGCTGCCCAGTCGTCGGGTTCGGCGAGCCAGCGGGGTTGGCCATTGGGGGTGACCAACTGCATGGGGGTGCCCAGAGCATCGGTGATGTAGGCACTGAGGACTTGGCCTTGCTGGGTGTCGTCAATACGCAGCATGGGCACAAAACTGCCCGGCTCATACACCACGGTAGTGCGCTGATTGTCCGTTTCTTCGCGCACGATGCGGTCACCGTCCCAGCCGTAGTGGGTGGTGGCGGTGGTGCCACTGGTGTGACGTACGGTTTTGCTGATGCGTCTTCCCAGGCCGTCGTAACGGTACGTGGCCTCGCGGGTCGCCCCCAGCTCGCTGGCGTGGATCAGGTGCACTAAGCGATTCGCGCCGTCGTAGCCCAGGGTTAGGCGTTCGCCGTTGGGCTGTTGGCGTTCGATCAGGTTACCGGCGCCGTCGTAGCGGTAGCGGGTACCGTTTAACTGCCCCAGGCGATTATCAGACAGGGCCTGTTGGCCTTCTAACCGATTACCAGCCGCATCCACGCTATAGCGGTGGGCGTGGTCGCCGTGCTGGCTGCCGATCAAGCGTCCGGCGGCGTCGTAGCTGTAGGCGATAACTTTTTCTGCTGGATCGCCTTGTAGGCTGCGGAAGCTCATCCGGCCCAGGGCGTCGTACTGGTAGTCCTGCTGGCTGGTGGTGTCTGGGCTGCGCAGGGTGAGGTGATCCAACTGGCCCAGGTTCGTATACCCGCGCTCCAGCACCAGCGGTTGATTGGCACCGGTGCTGAGACGGCGCTGGGTCTCCCGGTGCAGGGCGTCGGGTTCCAGGGCGATCTCAAGATCCAAGCCGGGGGCGTTCATGCCGTGCAGGTGGCCGCTGCCATAGGTATGCCAGTTGAGCGCGGGGAGATCCCCAAGCTGGCTGGCCTGGGGCGCGCCGGTGGCGGTGAGACTGTGCTGGTGCTGCCACTGCCAGCCGCTATCGGCATGTTGCTGCTGTTCGCCGATTAAGCGTTGGGCTTGATCGTAGTTAAAACTGACCTCACCGTGGTCGTTGGTGACGCTGAGTAGCTGGCCATTCGTACCCCACTGGTACTGCTCCGTGCTGGCCGGGGCGTGCTCGGTCGCGGGTAGATGGCGGGCGGTGAGGCGACCGGCGTTGTCGTAGTCGTAACGGGTGACCAGCGGCTGGCCGTTCGGGCCGGGGCGGTTGGCTTCAATGCGTTCGATCAGTCGCCCGGCGTCATCGTAGCGGTACTGCTGTTCCCGGCCATCGGGGCCGGTCTCGCTGGCGAGGCGATCCATCTCGTCGTAAGTAAAGCGGTACACCGCGCCGTTGCCCAGGGTCAGCTCGCTTAAGCGGCCCACGTCATCATAGGCGGTAAACTGTTGGCTGCCATCGGCTTCGATGCGCTGCACCGGGCGGCCGTGGTCATCAAAGAAGAACTGCTGCCTAAACCCTTGAGGGCCTTCCAGCTCCACCAGCCGCCCAAGAGCATCCACATGGTGGTGCCAGTGGGTGCCGTCCGGCAGTTGCGTGGCGAGTCGTCGACCCATCTTGTCGTGCTGGGTGCGGGTGGTCTCGCCCAAGGCGTTGGTGACGCTGGCCAGATAGCCGTGGCGGTCATAGGCGTATTCGATGCGCTGCTGGGAGCAGTCGATCTGGGCGGTGACCTGACCCAGGGCGTTCCACTCGCGTTGGTGGGTAGCACCCACTGCATCGGTGACAGTGGTAGGGCGGTCAGGCAGGTCGGTATTGCCGTAGGCGAAGGCGGTAGTGCCTTCCGGCCCAGTGACTTCCACTGGAAGCCCCCGTTCGTTGCGCGTTATTTGCCACGTTTGATCCTCAGGCCCTTCGATACTCACCGGCTGGCCCAGGGGATCGCGCTCAATCGCCCAGCGGGTGCCGTCCGGGCCGGTCTGTGCAATCACTTGCCCATGCTCATCCCGTTCGATCAGCGTCTCGTGACCCAGCGGATCTACCGTCGCTACCTTGAGGCCCGCACGGTCATAGCGGAACTCGATCCGCGAACCGTCGGCGCGGGTGTGGGCCGTCCAGCGGCGACCGGGGCCGCTGCCCACAAAGTGGTAGCGCTCCTCCCGGCCCAGGCTGTCGGTGACTAGGGTATGATCCACTTGGTAGCTGTACGTCCGCGCTAAACCTCCTGCTTCCTGCTGGCCCACCACGCGACCATCCGGGGCGTGGCGATCCCAGGTGTAGTGGGCTTCCATGCCCCCGGGGACCCGGTGGGCGGTGAGCATATGATCTTGCCACTCGAACTCGCGCACCACTTCGCCGTGGCGGTGGCGCACCGCAATCAAATCCCCCACGGGGCTAAACGAGTAGCGCACCAACCAGTCGTCCTGGGCGCTGCCATCGTGTGCTTGCACCAGCTTGACGCCGGTTAGGCGCTGCCCGGCATCGTCGGGCTGGGCAGGAAGCAGGCTGTCGTAAACGAATTGGTAGCGACGCTGGGCGCTGTCGATCACCGTGACCAGCAGACCGGCTTCCCAGTGGTACTGGGTGGCATAGCCGTTGCGGTCGCGCTCTTCGATCAGTGACCAGCGAGCAGCGTTATCGCTTGAGCTATTACCCGAAGTCGCATCCGAGGTTGTCGCCACGTCTGCTGGATGGGCAGAGGCTGGGTTAGCAAACACATAATAAAGACCGCTGGCATCGCTAAGAACAATACGTTCGGGATCCTGGCGCAGCGTCTCATCCAGCACGTGCCAGCGAGGCGCGTTGCTCTCTCCATCGGCTGAGGCACCCCCACGGCGTATCCATAGCTGCTCGGTGGGCGAGAAGCGCGCCTGGCCGGGGGCCAGTGCGCCAAAGGTAATCGCACGGCCCTGGGCATCGTGGATAATACAGGCGTCATCGTTAAGGGTGAGGGCGAGGCTTTCGCCGGGTATCGACCAGCCCTGGCCGAGTACCCCAATCCGCCCGTTGCTGGAGAGATAGCCACGGCTAAACACAAAGGGCCGTGGCGCCGGTAGCGCAAAATCGGTCTCCGCAGGCAGTAGCTTGGCGCCCAGCAGCGGGTTCACTGGGCTACCCACCGCGGGTTGGCAGGCACTGCAGTCGTCGGCCAGGCCATCGGTGATGTCGATATCGTCTAACGCTAGCGGGGTCGCGGCAGCAATATTACTGCTCAGCAACGGCGTCTGGTGCGGTTCGAGGGTAACGTCCTCGCTCTCCTCCGGCTCGGCCTCAAAGGGTAAGCGGGGCAGTACAATCGCCTGGCCCTGGCCACGACCAGGGCTACCGCCGGAGTTGATCTTGACCTGGGGGCCGACAATGGTCACGCCGCCGGGGTCGAGCTTGATAAAGCTACCCCCGGCTTTAAGGGTGATCTCGCTACCCGCTTCCAACACGATCTGGCTGCCCGCCTTGTGGTGCAGCTCGCGGCCGGTCTCCACCAGTTGCGCCTCGCCGTAGACCTCATGGCGGGTTTGATCGACCTGGAGGTGGTCATCGCCCTTGATCTGGGTGTAGCGCTTGCCGTGTACGGTGAGGTGGTCGTCGTTATGGATTTCGCTGAGCCGGTTGCGATGCAGCTTAAGGTGGCTGTCCCGACGGATCTCCTCGGTGCGGTCATTAAGCGTCAGCAGCTCCAGGTCTTTTTGGGCATGGAGCCAGATCTGCTCTTCACCCGTGGCGTCCTCGAAGCGCAGTTCGTTAAAGCCTTCCGATTTGTGGCTTTGGGTGCGGATCACCGTGCGGGTCTTGTGCTCCGGCAGCGGGTAGGGCGGGGTATTCACCGCATGGTAGGTGCGCCCGGTGACCAGCGGCTGATCGGGGTCGCCCTCTAAAAACGAGACAATGACCTCGTGGCCGATCCGGGGGATCGCCATACTCCCATAGCCACCGCCTGCCCAGCCCTGGGCCACCCGTACCCAACAGCTGGCGGTCTCGTTGGGTTCGGCGTAGCGATCCCAGGGGAACTGCACCTTGACCCGGCCGTGTTCGTCGCAGTAGATCTCTTCGCCTTCGGGGCCGACCACAAAGGCCACCTGGGGCCCATCGACCCGCGGTTTGGGATTGGGCAACGGGCGGAAAGTCTGATCCTTCGGCATGATCACCACGTCGTTGTGGTAACGGGTCATCAGCTCGCCCGACTGGGCACTGCTACCGCCATTACCACCCCGCGCCATACCGTCCTCTTCCAGGGCCTGGGGCTGCTCGCCGTGGTGCACCACCGAGACCACCTGCCAGGCACGGTTAAGACTATCGATATCGTGGTCGGTGAGGGTAAAGCAGATACCCGGGGCGAGCTCCGGTAAGTCACTCTCGGCCTCGGCGGTGGTGGCGTCGGCGCGTAGGGACTCTAAGCGGTGGCGGGTAAACGGCTTGCCGGAGGCGTCCTTCTTGTAGCGGCCAGGGTAGTCAAAGTGTTCGTAATCCTCCCGCTGGGCGTGTTCGCCCAAGTTGGGAGCGAGGTGCTCATGGATCTGCGCATAGGGCGGGTTTTTAAAGGTGTAGTCCTTGAGCATCGCCGAGGCGGGGCGCACGCGGTTGGCCTGACGCAATTTACGCACATGGCGTCGGGGCGGTGTGCCTCCGGCGCGGCTGTGGTAGGTGCGCTCGCCCACGCTGGGCAGCACCACCGTGGCATCGGCAAATACCAGCTGGTGTTTGCCACCCTCGGCGTTCTCGAACTCATGGAAATAGAAGCAGCCCTCTTCGGCGGCTAAACGCTCGATAAAGGCCAGATCGGTCTCGCGGTACTGAACCAGAAACTCCCGATCGGGGGGCGTGCGGGTGGTGGCAAAGCCGATATCGGTGAGGCTGCGCTCGTTAGCGAGCGTCGTGATGGCGTCAAACGGCGAGGCGTCCTGAAAGATACGCGAGTTATGGCGCAGCGATAACCGCCACAGTGCCGGACGAATCTCCACCCGATAAAAGCTGCGCCGGTGTCCCCTGTCGCCGCGGTGCAGCTCACTTATAATGCCATGCACGCGGCGGAGCGGCTCGCCGTCCTGCCAGATGGTCAGCGTGGCGTTTTGATCCAAGCAGTCGCTGGGCGATAGGTTGTGGGTACGGCTGGCAAACTCAACCGAGAGCGCAAACGGCTCCGACAGCGCCTCGTGATGGGTAAAGCGCACCACGGCGGTGTCATCGGCCCCGGGTAGGGTCAGGGTAAATTGCAGGCCCGTTTTGTCCGCCATCGCTCCGCTCCTTGGATCATTAACTGCTAATGAGAAGCGGTCAGAATAGCGAGGCAGAGTTGAAGCGCAACCCCTTGAGGGCACGAAGCGTTAATGGCTTACACGCTTGTAAGAAATGGCTTACAAAATTTTAAGCCATTTCTTACAAATCGATGGGTAACCAGAGAAAAGCGAATTTAACTTAATTTAGGTTGGGCGTTAGAACGGAAGATGCAACGAGGCACTTAGCATATTGAGGTGGCTGAGGGTTGGAGCGTCGATGCGTTCATACTCTAGGCGACTGACGAGTCGGTTGATCGTTACCGTGGCGCCGAACCCTTGCAGCAATGCAGTACCGCTTTCATCGGCGCCTTCCAGGTCGCTTTCACCACGCCATTCTGTGATGCCGGACTTCGCATAGACGCTGAAGGCGCCCATGCGAACTCCGGCAACAATGGCGCCACCCAAACTGAGTGTATCCATGATGAGCGGATTAACACCGGAGGAAGTGGAGATTTCGTCGCTTTCCCGGTAGGCAATTTCAGCGCCAATATCGAGTTGGGGGAGTCGCCAGGGGCTGTAGCCTGCGGTTACTCGAAAACCGCTGGTATAGTTATCAAGGCTTTGAAGGTCGCTGCCTTCTAAGATAACGCCATTATCAAGCTGCATGAGCTCGCTATTGGGTGCGGTATAAGCCATCACCGGCGGGGTATCGTCGGCGTAGCTGCTAAACCAGGGAACGGAGCAGCAGAGCAGGGTGCTTGCCAAGCGTTTGATTGGCATTTCTCTTACACCTATCGGTACATACCCAAGTGTTGTCGTATAGCCATGGGTAGAGAGGAAAAAGCAATTCTATTCAGATTAGCAACTGGCTTGGATTTCCACCACTTTAATTGCGTCCTGGGCTAGGTTATCAACTAAATTTTTACCCATAGTGATAAAGCGCTCACCAAATACCCACTGGGGGGACAGCACCGCTTGCCGTGACGCTTGCTCTTTTTGCCGTTGGCGCTGGCGCCATGTCAAGGCCATTTCGCTCCAGTCGTCCACGTGTTCAAGTAGAAAGCCGCCCACTTCAAGCAGTCGAGTCAGTTCAACCAAGGTAACTATATGGGAGTGCTTGGAGTCGGCTGCCCAAGGCACTGGATAGCGAAGTTGCGCCCAGTTGGGGCCGTTGACGACTTCGTGCATCACTATCTGCCCGCCTGGGCGCAGAACACGACGGCTTTCAGCGATTACCACGGGAACATCGGGCATATTCATTAGACTGTGCTGAAACAGCACAGCATCAAAGCTGTTATCCGCAAAGGGCAGAGCGCAAGCATCGCCCGTTACCCAGGCAAGCGGTGGGGCGTCTGGCTGACTGACCCGTAAGCTCAGCGATTTATTGAGCGCACTAAAACCGTGGGTGATATCCAGCCCCGTCATTTGAAAACCGAGTGAAGCACCCTGGCGCATTAGCCCGCCCAGCCCAGCGCCAATATCCAGCACCTTTCTTTGGGTGTCAGGGTTGAGCCGTTCCAGCAGCCGTGTAGAGGCTGCCACGCCGCCAATATGCAACTGATCCAAGGGAGCCAGTTGATGCAGCGTGGGGCCTGCGGGATAGTGGCTATCAATCTGTGCCAATACCTCATCAGCGCGCAGGGCGCGCTGATAATGATCGGCTAAAGGGTTGGAAGGGGTCATCGCTTACGATTCTTGATCCAAGCCCAACTCTTGAATGGAAATTTCACGCATTTTAAATTTCTGAATCTTGCCGGTGACGGTCATCGGGAACTCGTCAACGAACTTAAAGTAGCGCGGAATTTTGAAGTGGGTGATTTTACCTTTGCAGTACTCGCGCAGCTCTTCACCGGTGACGTCACCCGCGGTGCTGTTGAGTTTCACCCAGGCAATCAGCTCTTCACCATACTTCTTGTCGGGCACGCCGGTGACCTGTACTTCTGAGATCGCCGGGTGGGCGTAGAGAAATTCTTCGATCTCTTTGGGATAGACGTTCTCGCCGCCGCGAATGACCATATCTTTGATGCGGCCGACGATCTGGATGTAGCCCTCTTCATCCATGGTGGCCAGATCGCCGGTGTGCATCCAGCCCGCTTCGTCGATGGCCTCGGCGGTGGCTTTATCGTTGTTCCAGTACTTCAGCATTACGCTATAGCCGCGGGTACACAGCTCGCCGATTTCGCCCCGAGGCAGAATGCCGCCGTTGCCAGGGTCGACAATTTTGTTCTCTAAGTGAGGCTGGGTACGGCCCACGGTGGAAACGCGTTTCTCAATGCTGTCGTTGGCACCCGTTTGAGTGGAGACCGGGCTGGTTTCCGTCATGCCGTAGGCGATCTGCACGCCCTTCATATTCATCTTGTTGATGACCTGCTTCATGATTTCCGCAGGGCAGATCGAGCCCGCCATAATCCCGGTGCGCAGTGTGGAGAAGTCAGTGCTAGCAAAACCCTCGTGTTCAAGCTCGGCGATAAACATGGTGGGCACGCCGTAGAGCGCGGTGGCTTTTTGATCGTGCACTGCCTTGAGCACCTTGCCGGGATCGAAGCCCTCATCCGGGTAGATCATGGTGGCGCCGTGGGTCATACAGCCCAGGTTGCCCATCACCATGCCAAAGCAGTGGTAAAGCGGCACCGGAATCACCAGGCGGTCTTCACTGGTAAAGCCCATGCTCTCTGCCACGAAGAAGCCGTTATTGAGAATGTTGTGGTGGGAAAGCGTCGCGCCTTTAGGAAAGCCTGTGGTGCCGGAGGTGTACTGGATATTGATCGCATCATCAAACTGCAGCGTCGCCTGGAGGTCGTCAACATCAGTTTGGCTAACCTTATTGGCTTCTTTCATCAGGTCAGACCAGCGCCACATGCCGCTGAGCTTTTCGCTGCTTAAATTAATAATGCACTCAAGGTCGGGCAGCTTTTGCGACTTCAGCTCGCCATCGTTACTGGCTTTTAATTCGGGTGCAAGCTCATACAGCATGGCGCTGTAGTCAGAGCTCTTGAAGTTGTTAGCGGTGACCAAGAAGCGCGCGCCGGATTGGTTTAGTGCGTACTCCAATTCATGGGTGCGGTAAGAGGGGTTAATGTTGACCAGAATGGCACCGATTTTGGCAGTAGCGAACTGAGTCAACGTCCATTCGCTGCAGTTGGGTGCCCAAATGGCCACACGGTCGCCTTTATTGACGCCGATGGAGAGCAGCGCACGGGCACAGCGGTTGACCTCTTCCTGGAGCTGGCGATAGCTCCAGTGAATGTTCTGATGCAGTACGATCAGCGCGTCATTTTCAGCATACTGCGTCGCGATTTGGTCAAATTTATCGCCGATCGTCATGCCAAGAAGCGGCTTGTCAGCCATGCTGCTGGAGTAGCTGGGTTGGGTAAGAGCAGGTGATGCCATGGTGTATCTCTCCGATATTTTTCTTGTCCGAACGGGAAGGCAGGGGATAACTCGCTGCTTTTAATTTTTATTATTCACGTCTCATTTAACTGCTAGAGCCTTTTGCCAGGGCCACCTTGGAGCTGGGCTTGCGGCCTAACTCGTTGGTGATCCAGTAGCCGGTTTCAATCACGGCCTGTAGGTCGATGCCCGTTTCAATCCCTAGCCCTTCCAGCAGATAGAGCACGTCTTCAGTGGCTACGTTGCCGGAAGCACCCTTGGCATAGGGGCAACCGCCAAGTCCCGCGGTAGCGGCATCAATAACGCTAACGCCTTCTTCTAGGACGGCATAAAGATTGGCCAGCGCCATGCCGTAGGTGTCGTGGAAGTGAGCGGCCAGAAACTCAATGGGCACCTGTTGGCGCGTCGTCTCAATCATGCGTTTAGCAGCCAGCGGCGTGCCGACGCCAATGGTGTCGCCCAGGGACACCTCGTAGCAGCCCATCTCATAAAGCGCCTTGGCCACTTCAGCCACTTTGGCGGGGGCTATCTCGCCTTCGTAGGGGCAGCCCAATACGCAGGAGACGTAGCCGCGTACGCGCACGCCAGCCTCTCGGGCGCGCTCTAACACCGGCTCAAAGCGGGTCAGTGATTCAGCAATGGAGCAGTTAATGTTCTTTTGCGAAAAAGCCTCAGACGCCGCACCAAATACCGCGACTTCCTCAACGCCCACGGTTAGCGCATTTTCGAGCCCTTTTAGGTTGGGTGTCAGCGCGGAGTACACCACGCCTGGCTGGCGTGTGATGCCCGCCATCACCTCAACGGCGTCGCCCATTTGTGGCACCCACTTGGGTGATACAAAGCTGGCGGCTTCGATGTGCGTGATACCTGCTTTAGCAAGCCGCTCGACCAGAGCAATCTTAGTCCCGGTGGGTACAATGGCCCCGGGCTCGTTTTGCAGGCCGTCACGGGGCGACATTTCAAACAGCTTTACAGAGGTAGGCAATGGCATCAGTGACTCCTATTCGTTGGCCGCAAAGTCGAGCAGCACGGCGCCTTGGCTCACGGTGTCACCGGCTTGGAAGTGGAAGGTTTCCACGCTGCCGTCCGCCGGAGCAGTCATGGTGTGCTCCATTTTCATGGCTTCCATCACCATTAGCGGCATGCCTTTTTCAACATTAACGCCGGGCTCTACCAGCAATGCAACGACCGTGCCGTTCATGGGTGCAGTTAGCGTGGATTCTGCCTCGTGGTGACCGTGATCAATGGCATCGATGCGCCGCCAGAACAGGCGGGTTTCACCGCTGGGGTCGGCCATGACCACCACATGACCGTCGCGGCGGGCCTGCAGGCGACGGCGGTGGCCATTCAAGGTAACCGCTACCGCATCGCCGGTGAGCGGCTGCAAACTCGCGGTAAGGGTTTCATCACCAATAGTGAGATTCCACAGCGACTCGCCAGGGCTGCGTTTACCTTCGACGATCACTACCGCTTCATCGCTATCCGGCGCTTGCGCACTTGCCGGGTCGCACAGCGCAATGCGAATGGTGTGCGGCGCGTTGAGGCGGAAGCCGTCGTGGCGATCCCAGGGCGAGTCGCTTTCGCACTCCTGAGAAAGCTGATGCAGACCAATCAGCGCCGCGCTGGCGTAGGCCTCCATGTTGTAAGTGCGGGGAGCAAACAGCGTCGCTTCGTTGCGCTCGATAAAGCGGGTATCCAGCTCCACGTTCTTAAAGCCCGGATGCGTTGCCAGGCGCATTAAAAAGGCGCGATTAGTGACAACCCCTTGAACGTCCAGCGCTGCTAGTGCGCGGTTAAGCGTGGCCAGCGCCGCATCGCGGTCGGGGCCGTGAACAATTAGCTTGGCGAGCATGGGGTCGTAGTGCATCGACACCGCATCGCCGCTCTCCACGCCGCTGTCCAGGCGTACTTGGTCAGCGCTCAGGCCTGCGCCGTCTAAATCCAGCGCGAAACGGTTGAGCAGGCCGGTAGCGGGCAGGAAATCCTGATCCGGGTCTTCGGCGTAGATACGCGCTTCAAAGCTATGGCCGGTGATCGTCAGCTCATCTTGAGAGCAGGGCAGTGGTTCGCCCATGGCGACGCGCAGCTGCCACTCGACCAGATCCTGGCCGGTGATCATTTCGGTCACCGGGTGTTCGACCTGAAGGCGAGTGTTCATCTCCATAAAGTAGAACGACCCATCAATGTCTAGTAAAAATTCGACGGTACCTGCGCCCACATAGCCGATCTCCTGGGCGGCGCGCACCGCGGCATCGCCCATAGCGCTGCGCAGCTCCGCCGTCATACCGGGGGCGGGGGCTTCTTCAATGACTTTTTGGTGGCGCCGCTGAACGCTACAGTCCCGCTCGAACAGGTAAACGCCGTTGCCGTGGCGGTCACAGAATACCTGCACTTCCACATGGCGGGGCTGCACCAGGTACTTCTCGATTAGCATGCGGTCATCGCCGAAGGCGGCTTTTGACTCACGACGGCAGCCATCTAACGCTGCCTGGAAACCATCACCCGATTCGACAACACGCATCCCTTTACCACCGCCACCGGCGCTGGCTTTGAGCATCACCGGGTAGCCAATTTTGTCGGCTTCGCTGCGCAGCAGGGCGTCGTCCTGATCGTCGCCGTGATAGCCCGGCACCAGCGGCACGCCCGCATTGGCCATACGCGCTTTAGCAGCGGATTTATCGCCCATGGCAGCAATTGCTGAGGCGGGCGGGCCGACGAAGGTAATGCCCGCTTCTTCAAGGGCTTTGACGAAGGTACCGTTTTCGGAAAGAAAGCCGTAACCGGGGTGAATCGCGCCGGTGCCGGTGCGCTTGGCAGCTTCGATCACCGCATCAATATTGAGATAGCTTTCCCGGGCGGCGGCAGGCCCCAGACGAACGGCCTCGTCGGCTTCACGCACGTGGCGGGCGCTGGCATCGGCGTCAGAGTAAACCGCGACGGTTTTCAGGCCCATACGGCGCGCAGTGCGCATCACGCGGCAGGCGATTTCACCGCGGTTGGCGACCAGAAGCGTGTCAAAAGGCGTCGTGCGAGCGGCTTTTTCGGCTCTTTCGTTTTTTTCAATAGGGGGTGAATGACTCATGAGCGACGCTCCGAAGCGTGGGGTGTGTTATTAGAATCGGCCCAGGCGGGGCGGCGCTTTTCAAAGAAACTGGATAAGCCCTCTTGGCCCTCTTGGCTTACCCGCAGTTTGGCGATCACCTGACAGGTATGTTCGCGGGTGGCGTCACTGTCAGGCGCTTGAGCGACCGTGGCCATCAGCGCTTTGGTGGCGCGCTGGGCTTGGGGCGAGCCGGCTAACAGAGTGGCCAGCATGGCATCCACTTCGTCGTCTAGCTTATCGTGCTCCACCACTAGATGGACTAAACCCAGCGCGAGCGCTATTTCGGCGTCCATGACTTCTGCGGTTAACGCATAGCGGCGCATCTGTCGCTCGCCCAGGGCACGCTGCACGTAAGGGCTGATGACTGCGGGCGATAGGCCAATTTTGACTTCCGACAGGCAGAATTTGGCTTTGCCTGAGGCGATCACCACATCGCAGCAAGCGGCCAAACCCACCGCGCCGCCAAAGGCGGCGCCTTGCACACGGCAGACGGTAGGGCAGGGCAGCGTATCCAGGTCGTGCATGAGCGCGGCGAGCTTGCGGGAATCGGCGACGTTATCTTCCAGGTCGTAATCGACCATGCGCTTCATCCAGTTCAGATCGGCACCGGCCGAGAAGCTTTTACCTTCTGAACCCAGCACTACCGCGCGCACATCGCCTGATTCGGCCAACGTATGCAACTGGTCAAGGTGCGCGTTTAGCTCAGCGATCAGGCTGTCGTCAAAAGCGTTATGCACCTCGGGGCGGTTTAAGGTCAGGCGCGCCACACCCTCTTCTATATTCAGTGTTGAGTAAGCCATGGTAAGACCCCCTTACATCCGGAACACGCCGAAGCGTGTCTCTTCAATTTCTGCGTTCATCGCAGCCGCTAAAGAAAGCCCTAACACATCGCGGGTTTGCAGCGGATCAATCACGCCGTCGTCCCATAAGCGGGCGCTGGCGTAGTAGGGGTGGCCCTGATGCTCGTACTGGTCGCGGGTGGGCTGCTTAAAGGCTTCTTCGTCCGCTTTACTCCACTCGCGGCCTTCGCGCTCATGCTGCTCGCGCTTAACCTGGGCCAGCACGCCTGCCGCCTGCTCGCCGCCCATCACTGAAATGCGCGCGTTGGGCCACATAAACAGCAGGTTGGGGTCATAAGCGCGGCCACACATACCGTAGTTACCGGCGCCGAAGCTGCCGCCAATCAGAACGGTGTATTTGGGCACCTTGGCGCAGGCCACAGCGGTGACCAGCTTGGCGCCGTGCTTGGCGATGCCCTCGTGCTCGTACTTGGAGCCGACCATAAAGCCGGTGATGTTCTGCAGGAAGATCAGCGGAATCTTGCGCTGAGCGCAGAGCTCGATAAAGTGCGCGCCTTTCACCGCGCTTTCGGAAAACAGCACGCCGTTATTGGCCACAATACCCACCGGGTAGCCGTGAATATGCGCAAAGCCGGTGACCAGGGTTTCACCGTAGTAGCGTTTGAACTCGTCAAAGTCGGAGTCATCGACGATGCGGCCAATGACTTCGCGTACGTCGTAGGGCTTTTTCAGGTCGGTGCCGACAATCCCATACAGCTCGGAAGGATCAAGTTTGGGTGGCTTGGGTGCCTGCATGGCCAGCTTGCCGCGCTTTTGCCAGTTCAACCGCGACACACAGGCGCGGGCAAGCTGCAGCGCATGGGCATCGTTTTCCGCGTAGTGGTCGGCGACACCGCTGACCTTGGCGTGAACATCTGCCCCGCCCAGATCTTCAGCGCTGATGCTCTCGCCGGTAGCGGCTTTTACCAAGGGGGGGCCACCGAGGAAAATCGTGCCCTGCTCTTTAACGATAATCGACTCATCCGCCATGGCGGGTACGTAAGCGCCGCCCGCGGTGCAGGAGCCCATCACCACGGCGATTTGCGGAATGCCTTCCGCCGACATAGTCGCCTGGTTGTAAAAGATGCGCCCGAAATGGTCGCGGTCGGGGAAGACTTCGTCCTGGCGGGGCAGGAAGGCACCGCCGGAATCGACTAAATAGATACACGGCAGGCGATGCTTGCGGGCAATCTCCTGGGCGCGAATATGCTTTTTCACCGTGAGCGGAAAGTAGGTGCCGCCTTTCACCGTGGCATCGTTAGCGACGATCACGCACTCCACGCCGGAAACACGGCCAATACCGGTGACCACACCAGCGGCAGGGATCTCGCTATCGTATATGTTGTGCGCCGCAAGGGCGGAAAACTCTAGAAATGGCGAACCTTCATCGATCAAGTGATCGATGCGGTCGCGTACAAACAGCTTGCCGCGGCTTTCGTGACGCTCGCGGGCTTTGCTGCCGCCGCCTTGAGCGACGGCGGCGGTCAGTTCCCGCAGTTTGTTCACTTCACCGAGCATTGAGGCTTCGTTGGCTTGAAACACATCGCTGCGCGGGTTGATCTGAGTGGAAATGGAGCTCATGGCAGGACCCTTACTTACTTTCGGTGAAGAGTTCGCGACCAATTAGCATCCGCCGAATCTCGCTGGTGCCTGCGCCGATCTCATACAGCTTGGCGTCGCGCAGCAGGCGCCCGGTGGGGTATTCGTTGATATAGCCGTTGCCGCCGAGTAGCTGAATGGAATCCAGTGCGACCTGAGTGGCTTTTTCGGCGCAGTAGAGAATCACCCCGGCGGCGTCTTTGCGGGACGTTTGGCCACGGTCGCAGGCACCGGCTACGGCGTATAAATAGGCGCGGCAGGCGTTCAGAGTGGTGTACATATCCGCCACTTTGCCCTGCACCAGCTGGAACTCACCGATTGACTGGTTGAACTGCTTTCGTTCGTGGATATAGGGCATCACCACATCCATGGCGGCCTGCATAATGCCGATCGGGCCAGCTGCAAGCACTGTGCGCTCGTAATCCAACCCGCTCATCAATACGCGAACACCTTTGCCTTCAGCCCCAAGTATATTCTCAGCGGGTACGGCGCAGTCCTGGAATACCAATTCGCAGGTGTTGGAGCCGCGCATACCCAGCTTGTCGAGCTTCTGGGCGGTAGAGAAACCGGGCATGCCCTTTTCGATAATAAACGCGGTGATGCCTTTGGAACCGGCGTCTGGATCTGTTTTGGCGTATACCACCAGCACATCGGCATCGGGGCCGTTGGTGATCCACATTTTATTGCCGTTAAGGATGTAGTGATCGCCATTCTGCTTGGCACGTAGCTGCATCGAGACCACATCCGAGCCTGCGCCGGGTTCCGACATGGCTAAAGCGCCCACGTGGTCGCCGCTGATCAGTTTGGGGAGGTACTTGGCTTTCTGCTCGGGGGAGGCATTGATCTTGATCTGGTTAACACACAAGTTGGAGTGGGCGCCGTAAGAGAGCGCTACCGATGCGCTGGCCCGGGAGATCTCTTCCATGGCGATGCAGTGGGCCAGATAGCCCATGCCGCTGCCGCCATCCTCTTCAGAGACGGTAATCCCCAATAGCCCCATATCGCCAAACTTCTTCCACAGGTCGTTAGGGAACTCGTTGTTGCGGTCGATTTCGGCCGCACGGGGGGCAATCTCGCTGGCAGCAAAGGCGTTGACCTGCTCGCGTAACATGTTCAGTTCGTCTTCGAGGCCAAAATTGAGTTCTGAGTAGTGTGAAAACATGGTCAATCACCTGTGCTGATTATTTGTGTTTGCTATCTGTAATTAGCCATCTGGGCTGGCGTAGCTGTGTCGGCTAATCGAGCTGGCGGACGCGTCAGTGCATAGTGGCGGAAGAGGGGGCTGAGGCTTTATCGGCCGAACTCGCGTGCTCTTCTTCGTTTTGTGCTTCTTGAGGCTCTTTTTCGAGTAGTTCTTCGAGCGCTTGGCGGCAGCGGATCTCAGCGCTTTCAAGCTCTAGCTGAACCATGGTGATGTCTTTCATTTGTTGATCCAGCGCCGCACGGCGCTCGCCTATTTTGCTAAGCATTAGATGCAGCTGCTTTTTACTGCCGCTGCGGGTTTCGTCCCAAAGCTCGAACAGTTCGCGTATCTCTGCCAATGAAAACCCTAGCCGCTTACCGCGAATGGTGAGCTTCAGCCGTACACGGTCTTTGCTGCTGTAAACCCTGGTTTGCCCGCGGCGCGTAGGGTGGAGCAGTTCCTGATCTTCATAGAAGCGAATGCTACGGGTGGTTAAATCAAACTCGTTGGCTAGTTCACTGATCGAGTAAGTTTTGCTCATGGTGACGTTCTCTCACAAAGTCGTTGTTCCCAATATATGACGCCTATGGAACACTGCCACTGAGGCTAAAACAAGTTTACGTTAACGTAAAGCAATTGTTGCTAGCAGTTGAAAAGCGTTGAAATTAGGTAAGTTGTTGATATTTATGTTTTGAAGGCAGCTATTAATTTAGGATAATGTCGTCGATAGACCAAAGTTGTAATTGTATTGCTATAGCGACAGTTGCTAGTTTGCACATACACCTTACGTTCAGGTAAGGCAGTAGCAGCCGCTTTTGCCATGCCTGTAAAGAATTAGCACAACAACAATAAGAGGCTTGCCACTCTATGAGTGCAAACGATGTCCTTCAGGGACCTGTCCTCGAAACCCGAGGGCTGACCAAAGAGTTTCGCGGCTTCACCGCCGTGGACGATGTCAATCTCCAGGTACAGGAAGGGCATATTCACGCACTGATTGGCCCCAATGGGGCTGGTAAAACCACCGTATTTAACTTATTGACCAAATTTCTGCCGCCTACCCGCGGCGATATTTTGTATCGCGGCAACTCAATCACCAGTAAAAAATCCAACGAAATAGCTCAGTTAGGGTTGGTGCGCTCATTTCAGATCTCCGCGGTATTCGCCCATATGACCGCGTTGGAGAATGTGCGAGTGGCCCTACAGCGCAAGCTGGGTACCTCGTTTCATTTCTGGAAATCTGAGAAATCCCTGGATCACCTTAATGAGCGCGCGCTTGAACTACTGGAAGAAGTGGGTCTGCGGGAGTATGCCGATACGCTAACGGTAGAAATGCCCTACGGTCGTAAACGAGCACTTGAGCTGGCCACTACGCTTGCGCTCGACCCCACCATGATGCTGCTTGATGAACCGACTCAAGGTATGGGCGCAGAAGACGTTGACCGCATCGTGGCGCTGATTAAGCGTGTCTCCCAGGGGCGTACTGTATTAATGGTGGAGCATAACCTGAGCGTTGTTAGCCGTCTGTGTGACCGCATTACCGTACTGGCGCGGGGCGCTGTGTTAGCCGAAGGCGACTACGAAGCCGTCTCTCGTAACCCACTGGTGCGTGAAGCCTATATGGGCAGCGATGCCGCAGAAGAGGATGGTTCTGAAAAAGAGGGAACTGCCGTATGAATATCGCTGAGGTCGAAGCGCCGGTTGAAAACACACAAAGCCTGGAAATGTTGCGCGTTCAGGAACTACACGCCTTTTATGGCGAGTCGCACATCCTGCACGGCGTCAATTTTGATGTGAAGCGGGGCGAGCTGGTGACGCTGCTGGGCCGCAACGGCGCCGGGCGAAGTACCACGTTGAAATCGATCATGAACATGGTGGGGCGCCGAACGGGCTCTATTGTAATTAACGGTAATGAAACGCTGCATATGAAGCCGCACCATATTCCGCGTCTCGGGGTGGGTTACTGCCCGGAAGAGCGCGGTATTTTTGCAAGCTTGGATGTGCACGAGAACCTATTGCTTCCACCCACTGTGCGTTCCGGCGGCATGAGTCTGGACGAAATCTACGCCATGTTTCCGAACCTGTATGAACGGCGTAGAAGCCAGGGGACGCGGCTTTCCGGTGGTGAGCAGCAGATGTTAGCCATGGCGCGTATCTTGCGCACGGGTGCGCGCATGCTGCTGCTCGATGAAATTACCGAAGGGCTTGCCCCCGTCATTGTGCAGAAACTTGCCGAAGTGCTGGTTCAGTTGAAAGAGCGCGGTATGACCATTGTGCTTGTGGAGCAGAACTTTCGCTTTGCGGCGCCGCTTGCGGATCGCCACTTCGTGATGGATCACGGTCAGATTGTCGAAGAAATCAGCGCCGCGCAGCTGCCATCGCGTCGGGAACATCTCAACTCAATGCTAGGGGTATAACACACGGCTAGACACTTAAATGTTCATTCCGCCAACAGTTTCGCTGCTCACAAAACAATAATATTAATCAGTAATTTGCAGTACGCACTTTCACGACAGCTCAAAGACTACACAACAACAAAGGCCTCCGGGCCAGGAGACGAATATGACCTTTATGAAAAAAACGCTGGCCGCCAGCATCGCCGTTGCGGCCGCTTCAAGCCTCGCCGTGTCTACCGCCCAGGCTGATATGAGTGATGGTGAAGTCCGCATTGGTTACCTGGCCGATATGTCCGGCACTTATCGCGACCTCGCAGGCCCCGGCGGCTTAACTGCCATGGAGATGGCGGTGGCCGATTTTGGCGGCAGCGTCAATGGCGCGTCCATCGTTATTTCCAGTGCAGATGATCGCAACAGCGCTGACGTCGGTGCGAATACCGTGCGTGGTTGGATCGATCAGGATAACGTCGATATGGTGGGCGGTTTAGTAGCGTCTTCTGTGTCCATTGCGGTGACCAAAGTGTTGGAAGAGAACAATGGCCTGGGTATCGTGTCCGGCTCGGCGGCTTCTAGCATTACCAACGAACACTGCACCCCTAATCATATTCACTGGGTCTACGACACCTATCCGCTGGCTAACGGTACCGCTAAAGCAGTTGTAGAGCAGGGCGGCGATAGCTGGTTTATGCTGACCGCAGACTACGCCTTCGGTCATGCGCTTGAAGCTGACGTCACCAAAGTAGTGGAAGAGAGCGGCGGTGAAATTGTGGGCGGCGTTCGTCATCCATTCCCGACTAACGACTTCTCTTCGTACATTCTTCAGGCTCAGGGCTCCGGCGCGAAAATTATTGGCTTGGCCAACGCCGGTGCCGATACCGTTAACGCGATCACGACGGCCAGCCAGTTTGGCTTGACTCAATCTGGGCAGCAGCTAGCAGGCCTGTTGATTTTCTTGAATGACGTTCACGCCCTTGGCCTGGAAGCCACTCAGAACCTGCTGCTAACTACCGGCTGGTACTGGGATATGGATGAGCAGTCCCGCGAATGGGCACAGCGCTATTTCGATGAAGTAGGCCGCATGCCGACCATGGTACAAGCGGGTATCTACTCCAGCACCATGCACTACCTGAAAGCCGTTGAAGCCGCGGGCACCGACGACCCTGAAACCGTACGTGCGCAAATGGCCGAGATGCCTATTGAGGACTTCTTTGCCCGTAACGGCAGCATCCGTGAAGATGGCCGCATGATCCACGACATGTACCTGGCCCAGGTTAAAACGCCGGATGAGTCCACCGGTGAGTGGGATCTTTACGAAATCCTCAGCACCATTCCCGCCGAAGAAGCCTACCGCCCGCTATCTGAAAGCCAGTGCAAATTGGTGCAAAACTAATTTCCCGGCTGAGCTTGAGCCAGATAGCCATCGCAAGTGATGTGTAGAACCGGTTGGCGGCAAGTTGCCGCCAACTGTTTGAGGGCGAGGAGAGTCGCGTTATGACGATGATATTCGGCGTGCCAATGGCCGTCTTCATGGGCCAGCTAACTCTGGGTCTTGTGAATGGCGCCTTTTACGCACTGCTTAGCCTGGGCCTGGCGGTCATCTTCGGCCTGTTGAAGATCGTCAACTTTGCCCATGGGGCGCAATACATGCTGGGGGCCTTCGCCGCGCTATTAGGCTTTCGCTATTTGGGCATTAATTACTGGCTGGCGCTCATATTGGTGCCGTTAGTGGTCGGCGCTTTCGGTGTGCTGCTAGAGCGCTTTTTGCTGCGCAGGATCGCCCATCTGGATCACCTCTATGGGCTGCTGCTGACCTTTGGTTTGGCGTTGATTTTTGAGGGCACGTTGGTCAACTTCTTCGGTGTTTCCGGGGCGCGCTACGCTACACCGGAAATCCTCCAGGGCGGTTTGAACCTGGGCTTTATGTTCCTACCGACATATCGTGCTTGGGTGCTGGTGGCAGCGCTGGCGATGTGCCTGTTTACCTGGTTTATGATCGAGCGTACGCGGTTGGGTGCTTACCTTCGCGCGGGTACTGAAAACTCTCAGTTGATGCAGGCCTTTGGCGTTAATGTGCCGCTGCTGATCACGCTCACCTATGGGTTTGGGGTTGGCCTTGCTGCCTTTGCCGGCGTGTTGGCAGCGCCGCTCTATCCGGTATCGCCGACCATGGGGTCGAGTTTGTTAATCGTGGTGTTTGCGGTGGTGGTCATCGGCGGGATGGGGTCGATTCTAGGTGCCATTATTACCGGGCTTTCCATGGGCATCATCGAAGGGCTGACCAAGGTGTACTACCCCGAAGCCTCTAATACGGTGATCTTTCTTGTCATGATCCTTGTGCTCATGTTGCGCCCCGTTGGGCTGTTCGGTAAGGAGGCATGAACATGGCAGAATCTCAATCAATGGCGGCGCCATCCGCGGTACTGGAACGTCAGAAGCGGGCCAAGTTTCGCCGCAATATGTTCTATCTGGCGCTAATCGTGATGGGTCTGGTCGCGCCGTTTTTGGCCTACCCCGTGTTCTTGATGAAAGTGCTCTGTTTTGCGCTGTTTGCCTGTGCGTTCAACCTGTTGCTTGGCTATGCGGGTCTGTTGTCTTTCGGCCATGCGGCTTTCTTGGCCACTGGTGGTTACGTAACCGGCTACCTGTTGGCGAGCTACCCTGGATTAACCCCGGAGCTGGGTATTATCGCCGGTACTGTTTTGGCCACGCTGCTTGGGGTGGTGTTTGGGGTGCTCTCCATCAGGCGTCAGGGCATCTATTTTGCCATGGTGACGTTGGCGATCGCCCAGCTTGTGTACTTCATGTTTGTACAGGCACCGTTTACCGGCGGTGAGGATGGCTTGCACGGCGTGCCCCGTGGCGAACTATTTGGGTTTATCAGCCTGAGCAGCAACCTGGCGATGTACTACTTTGTGTTCGCGATTTTCATCTTCGGCTTCGCGCTGATTCAACGCACGGTGCACTCGCCGTTTGGTCAGGTGCTAAAAGCGATTCGTGAAAACGAGCCTCGCGCGGTATCGCTAGGTTACAACACCGATGCCTACAAGCTAGTGGCGTTCGTCATCTCTGCAGGTTTAGCCGGCTTGGCGGGTTCCACCAAAACCGTGGTCTTCCAGCTGGCTTCGCTGACCGATGCGCACTGGCATATGTCCGGTGAGGTAATACTGATGACCTTGCTGGGCGGTGTGGGCACCTTGCTGGGCCCGTTAATGGGCGCAGGTATTGTGGTCAGCTTGCAGCATATCCTGGCGCAGTCGCCGCTGGGGAATTGGGTTAGCGTTATTCTCGGTATCATCTTTGTGGTCTGTGTGCTCAGTTTCCGTAGCGGAATAATCGGTGAGCTGGACAAGATGTATCGCAAAAACTTTAAGTAAGCGTTTTTATTAAATAGCACTCTCTCTGTCCGATGTTGGGCGCCGCTTGGCGCCCTTTTTTTGATTCTTTTATAAGGCCTACGCCTAAGGTCGCAAGCGTTGGCAGGTTGCTTGTAGCCGGGTAAATGGATAAGTTAACGTTAACGTCAATTATAACGACAACAGCAGTGCGCACGCGCATTTGCGGAGATACGCCATGAATTTTGAACTCAACGAAGACCAGGTCGCCTTTGCCGATATGGCCCGGGCGTTTGCCCAAAACGAGCTAGAGCCCCATGCCGCCGAGTGGGATCAAACCTCCTTCTTCCCCGTCGATGTGATTCGTAAAGCCGGCGAGCTGGGCTTTTGCTCTCTTTACGCGCCAGAAAGCGTGGGTGGGTTAGGGCTCTCGCGGCTGGACGCCAGCATCATTTTCGAACAGCTCTCCATGGGCTGCACCTCTACCACGGCTTACCTAACCATTCACAATATGGTCACCTGGATGCTGGCAGATTTCGGTATGCCGGAAGCGGTCGAGCAGTGGGGCGCAAAACTGGCCACAGGCGAGCTGCTGGGTTCTTACTGTTTAACCGAGCCTAACTCAGGCTCCGACGCCGCCTCGCTGAAAACCACTGCCAAGCGCGACGGCGACCATTACGTGTTGACCGGCAGCAAGATGTTTATTTCCGGCGCCGGTAGCACCGATTTTCTCGTGGTGATGGCGCGCACCGGCGGTGAGGGTGCCAGCGGCGTCTCGGCGTTTGCGGTCGATGCCAAGAGTGACGGCATTAGCTATGGGCGCAAGGAAGAGAAAATGGGCTGGAACAGCCAGCCAACCCGCATGATCACTTTTGAAGACGTGCGAGTACCCGCCAATCATCTGCTCGGCAATGAAGGCGACGGTTTTAAAATCGCCATGAAGGGCCTCGACGGCGGGCGTATCAATATTGCTACCTGCTCAATCGGCACCGCCCAGCAGGCGATCAACAAAGCGCGGGAGTATATGCTGGAGCGCAAACAGTTTGGTAAGCGCTTAGCCGAGTTCCAGGCGCTGCAGTTCCGCTTAGCCGATATGGTCACTGAGCTGGTGGCTGCTCGGCAGCTGGTGCGCATGGCCGCTACCAAGCTGGACGCAGGCCACGCCGATGCACCGACCTACTGTGCCATGGCTAAACGCTTTGCTACCGATGTGGGCTTCAAGGTGTGCGACGAAGCGCTTCAGCTTTACGGCGGCAATGGCTATATCAAGGAGTATCCCATGGAGCGCTACGTGCGCGATACCCGGGTACACCGGATTCTTGAAGGTACCAACGAAATCATGCGGCTGATCATCTCCCGTCGGGTGCTGGCAGACGGCGCCACCGAGCTGTAAATGACGATGAATAAGATTACGGTGGATACGATAGCGACGGATAAGGAATGCCAATGAGCAGCGTACTGATTACTGAACACGCCACCCAAGACGGTCACGTGATTGCTGAGGTTAAGCTCAATGCCGAGCGCTCGCTGAACGCTTTAACGCTTGAGATGTGTGAAGAGATGCTGCCGCGCCTTCGCGAGTGGGCCACCGACGAGCGGGTAGTGGCGGTGCTGCTGGATAGCGCAGGCGAAAAAGCCTTTTGCGCCGGTGGCGACGTGGTGAATTTGTATAAAACGATTACCGGCGAGGGCGACCCCAGCTTCCCCGAGCGCTTTTTCGAGACCGAGTATCGGCTCGATTTTCTACTCCATACCTACCCCAAACCGGTGATTTGCTGGGGCAATGGCATTGTGATGGGCGGCGGCATGGGGTTGTTAAGCGCCAGCAGCCACCGTGTCGTGACCGAGACCTCGCGTTTGGCCATGCCAGAAGTCACCATCGGCCTCTACCCGGATGTAGGCGCCAGCTGGTTTTTAAACCGGCTTCCCAACGGCGCAGGGCGCTTTCTAGCCATGACCGGCTGCCAGATCAATGCGCCAGATGCCGTTCATCTAGGTTTGGCTGACCGCTGTATCGCCAGCCACCACCGTGATGCCATGCTGCAGCAACTGACCGACGCACAATGGGGAGCCGGTGAAAATACCGATGCCAACGGGGTGGTTAACCGCATCATGCGTGAGCTTGAGCAAACATCCCAGCCTGTATTTGCTGAGATGGAAGCGCCCGTTTACCAGCACTCACCGCTGATTCGCGAGTTGATGGATCACGACAGCGTGGAGCAAATCGTCGCCGCTATTACGGCGGTAAAAAGCGATAATCAGTGGTTTGGTAAGGCACAGAAAACGCTGGCCCACGGTAGCCCGGTGTCGGTGAAATTGATTGATGAGCAGCTAAAGCGGGCTAAACATATGTCGCTGGCAGAGGTGTTCCAGTCCGAAATGTCGCTCTCGGTGCAGTGCTGCCGACACCGTGAGTTCCCCGAGGGCGTTCGCGCACTGCTGGTCGATAAAGACGGGCAACCGAACTGGACGTATCCCGATGTGGCCTCGGTAGAGGAGAGCTTTATCAACGAGCTACTATCTTCCGCATGGTCGCAAAATCCGCTGGCGGATCTACGCTAATATAATCTTCCCATTACCGGCTAATAAGGATAATAAAATGAACACCATCGCATTTATCGGCCTGGGCAATATGGGCGGCCCCATGGCTGCCAATCTAGTAAAAGCTGGCTTTGACGTGCGCGCCTTTGATCTTTCTCAAGAGGCGCAAGAGACCGCCAAAGCGAATGGTTGTGAAGTGGCTTTCTCTGCTCAGGAAGCTGCCACTGACGCCGACTTTATCATTTCAATGCTGCCCGCCGGAAAGCATGTACGCGGGCTATATATTGAAGACGATGCGCCGCTGTTTGAAGTGATCAAACGTGGAGCGCTGGTCATCGACTGCTCTACCATTGACGGTGCCACTGCCCGAGGCGTTGCTGAAGAGGGCGAGAAGCTGGGTATCGGCTTTATCGATGCGCCGGTTTCCGGTGGCGTGGGCGGCGCTCAAGCGGGCACCTTGACCTTTATTGTGGGCGGCAGCGAGGTCGAGTTCAGGCTGGCCAAGCCGGTGCTGGAAGCCATGGGCAAAAACATCTTCCACGCCGGAGATCACGGCGCAGGGCAGGTGGCCAAAGCCTGCAACAACATGCTGCTCTCTATCCTGATGGCGGGCACCTGCGAAGCGATCAATATGGGCGTCAAAAACGGCCTGGATCCCGCGGTGCTTTCAGAGATCATGAAGCAGAGCTCCGGCGGTAACTGGGCGCTCAATGTTTACAACCCCTACCCAGGTGTCATGGAAAACGCACCGGCCTCCAAAAACTACCAAGGCGGCTTCCAGGTCGACCTGATGATCAAAGACTTAGGCCTCGCCATGGATGTCAGTCAGCAAAGCGCCTCCGCAGTCCCCATGGGCTCCGCCGCCCGCTCACTGTTCACCCTACATAAAGCCAAAGGCAACGGTAAACTCGACTTCTCAAGCCTGATGCAGTTTTATCAGGATAAAGAGTGAGGGTAAGGCGTGAATGGTAAATGGTGAGGAGCGGGGTTTTGTAGTAGCGCGTGGTAACGAGTAGCGAGCGCAGCGAGAAACGAGGCACCCGCGAGAGGGCGGCGAAGCCGCCCCAGCTATCCCACCGAAGCCACAGCTTGTCTCCGGCCTCAAGGGCGGGCAAACTTAAAGAAACTGCTCATATACAAGGACTACCATGATCACGCTTTGGGGCCGCAACAACTCCACCAACGTCAAAAAAGTGCGCTGGGTGCTAGAAGAGCTGGAGCTGCCGTTCGAGCAGATCCAGGCCGGGCTTGAGTACGGGGTTAACAACACGCCGGAATACTTGGCCATGAACCCCACCGGGCTAGTGCCGCTACTCAAAGATGACGCCACCAACAGCGTGCTGTGGGAATCCAATACGATTATTCGCTACCTTGCCGCGCAGTACGGGCAAAGCAAGCTATGGATCGAAGCCCCCGCCGAACGGGCGCAGGCTGAAAAGTGGATGGATTGGTCGAACAGCACCCTGTCACCCAGGCACCGCACGATCCTGATGGGCTATGTCAGAACCCCACCCGAAAAACGCGATAATGCTGCCATTGAAGCAGGTATGCAGGCGTGTGAAGAGCTGTTTGAGTTGATGGATAACGTGCTGGCCAAGCAAGCGTTCTTCTCAGGCAATGAGTTTGGCCTGGGCGATATTGCCGTTGCACCCTTTATCTACAACTTATGGCATATCGGCTTAACCTGGCAGCCACGCCCCAATCTAGAACGCTGGTACCAACAAATCGCTGAACGCCCCGCCTACCAAAAAGTGGTGGTGATTCCTGTAACGTGATGCTGGAATCCAAATGAGGTAAGCGCACTTGTAGCGTGTGGTAACGAGTAGCGAGCGTAGCGAGAAACGAGGCACCCGCGGGAGGGCAGCGAAGCTGCCCCAAGTAATGCCTAAAAGCTCGCTTCCAGTTCAGCCAGCTCTTTATCCAGCTCCTGCAACGCCTCACACGCCAACCCATGGCGCTGGGCACTCTCAATCAACGGCCCCAATATCGCCCCGCGTTCGGTGGGGCGTTTGGCTTCCACATCCTGCAACATCGAAGCCTTATTGTTCGCGGTGTTCTCCACCACCTGCCACACCAACGCCAACCACGCATCTTCACCGTTGCCATCATTGGGTGGCGCAATGCCCTCAGCCAGCATAATCGCCGCGACTTCCTTTACCACGGCCACCACATGGCCCGCATAAGCTTCACCGCGTAACTCACCGTTGCGCACGCCATTCAATGCCACTAGTGGATTAATCGCCGCGTTCACCGCCAGCTTCTGCCACAGGCGTTGGCGAATATCATCCACCTTTGTGGCGGCAAGCCCTGCCTGGGTTAATGCTTGCGCCAGTTCTTTAGCCAGCGCACCGTGCTGGTTATGCAAATCACCCACAAAGGTATGCCCACGCCCCGCATGCACCACGCCATCATCACCGGTTAGATAAGCACCTTCAGTTGTTGTCGCGCATAACACCGGCCCCGGCCACGCCTGGGTAATACGCGGCTGCGCCAAAAAACCGTTTTGCCACAGTACTATCGGGGTAGAAGGGGAAATACAGTCAGTAATGCCAACCAGCGCCGACTCAGCCACCATGGCCTTGGTAGTGATATGCACAAAGGCGGGCGGTACAGGCGTGTTTAATGCTAGTTGAGCCATCGTCAACGAGTTTAACGGCACCACACGCTGTTCGCCCTCCGGCGTGGTCAGCATCTGGCGCGCAGGCAGCGCACGGCGACCAACTAGCGTGGTGGCTGCTATGGGTGAAAGCGAATGGACCAGTAGGCGGCCAATGGCACCTGGGCCGAGTATCCAGTGGGTAGGCATTATCAAAACATCATCATCAGCAGCAGTGCCGCCAAGCTTACCTCGTTTGGTTTAGGGGCGCGAAGGTGAACAAAAGCATGAGCAAAGGGGACTAATGGCTAGTGACGATGGTAAACAATGTCTGATAAGTTTGAGGCTAAGTGAAATTGATAGATGAAGTGGTCAATGACTGACAGCGTGTTATACCTGATGTGGTCATGAGGCATTATTAGATGACTGCTTTCGACCCTGAGCGGCCATTCCGGGTAAATATTGCTGGCACGCGAGTTTTGGATATATAGCCTAATGGAAATTAATGTATCAAAGAATCATAGGCTTGGGAGAACCTGGCAGGCTGCATTTGCCGGAAAAAGTGCCAGCACGTTCATTCAATCATAGAACGCGCCGTCTAATAGGCTGTTATAAGATCAAAGGAGAATCATGAGCAACACGATAGAAACGGAAATTGAGAATATAGAGAATGCAATGGAGCGATGCACTCACATGGAGAAGGAAAACTCCGCTTCGGCGCGTCGTATTTTGTCTATAGTTCTGGTGCTGACGCTGACCCTTGTGATGATTCTCTTTCTAGCGCTGATGTATCCCGCCCTTGCGCCTAACGCGGATCTGAAATTCGAAGTGCCCGATAACGTCCTCTATATTTTCTTGGCGATCTACACATTGACGTTCAGCATTCTCATGGCCGTCTATCGACTACACATCGGAGAAGCTTCAAGGCTTCAGCACTACATCGTGGGCTTCATGCGCGTGCGAGTAGCTGGAAGTAATAACACGGATGGTTACCAAACAGACGTTCGAGAAGCTCTTACAAGAGGTGCTTTTGACTATGTTGCAAAGCCATCTAAACAAGGAGATAGCCCATTGCCTGGCCACCCCGGAGTCGATTTTTCGACCGCTGTTTTAAACAAGTTCCTAGATAGCGTAGAAGTAGTCAGCAAGAAAGGAGAGTCTCATAACAAGTAGGTGAAGCCGACCGTAACTACGCTTACGCTTCGTAGCGGCGGCTTACCATGGGCGTTGGGCACATACCCAGAATCAATTTAATAGGAGAAACTTATGAAAGACAAAGATGATAACTTTATTGACGAGGTGATAACCCATAATAATATCCAATACATGACCTCATCATCTGAAATCGAATCTATCCTAGCATACGCTTCTATCAGTGACAAAAAAGGCTCTGTTTATGTCACCACCCTAAACTTTACATACAACGGTATGAGAAAAAGTGTTGCCATCCATTATAACTCGCCAGTAGAAGCCCCTAGACGGGAAGAAGTAGTTATTTTGAGATTTAACGATTTTGGGACTATACGAAGAATAAGTGCATCTGTTGAATATGTTTTTCACGAGTTTTATCCCGCTGGCACGGTTTCTGGAGTAAATAATGATGGCTACATTGTAAAACTACAACTGCATGGAGTAACTGATCAACCTCTTTAGATCAACCACAGAAGCCGAAGAAAATTATGCAGGCCTTAAAATAGGTAAATTGTCCGATTTTTTTTGAAAAAATTTTAAATGCCCAACAAGACGCTCCAGCGGACGCGGACAAGCCGCACCGCTGAGCTTTTGCGTTAGAGCTACCAAATGAAAATAAAATTAGCCCATAATTCGAAGCCCGGGAATCATCTAACATTGCTGGCTTCTTTAATCGAGAGCTCTGAAGAATCGATACTTTGCTCAGGCTGGATTAAACCAGAGGGGATTCGGGCACTCCGTCCTTCGATAGAAAAGGCTCTTGGAAAAAATGCAAAAATTTCTATTATCTCAAATAAGGCACACACTATAGGTAGCTCCGCTAAGATTATTGGTAGATTGACGAACGTCATTCACCTTATGGCTAACAAAACGCATGGCACTATCCATTCGAAAATTTACTATTTTCAAACGGGAGCTTCTTATAATGCAATCATTGGCTCCGCAAATATAACGAAGGGCGGGCTATCCAGCAGTGACGAACTGAGTGTTCATCTGTCGGGATTAGTAGGCGACGACATTCAAAAGGAAATCAGAGAATATCTGGATGAAATGCAAAGTAATCTACGCACACAGCTCTAACAAGCGGCAGCAGTCGGAGCCATTTTTCGCTCCTCCGTCGCTACCAATGGCCCGCTGTGCCGGGCGTTAAAACCTATGAATATTCCATCGCCATTTGAAGGACTTGATATTGAAAAAGAGCTTGTTTGTGAGTTCTTTGCAACGCTTTCTCGGTTGGAGTTTGCGCTCAAAGAGTTGGGCTATAGTAGAAATGAGCGTGGAGTCGTTTCACCAGCTTGGTGGCGTTTCTCGGAAGAAATAGCCAAAAACGTGCATATTGATATCGGTTCCGAATTGGATGGAGCAATCAATTTCTTATGTAATGAACCACCAATGGTTCAGATCAGTGCACAAGAGTGGCAGCCCCGAGATCTTCACGGTGAAAGGGAAATTGAAAAGGCTATCGATGCTGCGTGCAGGGTTCGTCATAATTTATTCCACGGGGGTAAGCATACACCTCATTCACCTCCGGGAAGAGATCGGAGGCTAGTAGAGTCTGCGCAAATGGTTCTTCTCGCCTGTATAGAGGCCTGCCCACGATTGCGGGAGGTTTATGTGCAAAACCGGTTTTAACAAGCGCAGTCACGGCGATGTCTTTTCCGTTGCGGCTTCGCCTTCACTGCAAAGCCACGCGTGCTGTGGACGTTAGACATCTGAAGGAGCACCATGCCAAAAACTCGAGAAAAAGCTCTGACGAAGATGCTAGACGAACTCGCGGAGTTTGAGATTCCATTGAATCCTTACTACGACGACGCAGAGCCTCAAGGCGTAATCGACAACATCCTAACCGGCAAGATCAACAGCCTTCGTGCTTTCTGCCAGCTTCTCGGGTGGGCTGAGCTCGTTGAACACATGAAGGACATGACGCCACTTCAAGGTGATGCCGTTGGGGCAATAGACCTGATACAGGCCTTTGTTATTCCAGAGGCCAGACGCCGCATTGAGGCATCGGATATTGATAATCTTGACAGTCCTACACAGTGGTTTTGGGAGTTCGTGCACCCAAGGATCAGTGCGCTGGCGAGGCCAAGATTCGAGGCCGGCTTTTTTGGCGATGCGGTGGAGGCATCATTTAAGGAAGCGAACGATGCCGTCAAACGCATACTTCATGGGATCGACGGGCGAGAATTGGATGGGGCTGGTTTGATGACAACCGTTTTCTCACCGCAAAACCCGGTCATCCGCCTGTCTGCGCTTGCCACCGAAAGTGATAGAAATATTCAGCAGGGTTACATGCAGATCTTTGCTGGCTCGATGACTGGCATCCGAAACCCGAAAGCACATGAAAATCTCAACCCTGGCAGCACAAAGTCTCTCCACCTGATAAGTTTGGCGAGCCTGCTGATGCATAAGATCGATGAACGGCAGGAATAGGGTATGCACGAGATGTCTAACCAGTGGCAGCACGGTGACCTGTTTTCCGCCGCGTTGCGGCTCTATACCGGCACGTGTGCCAAGCGTTAAGCAAGGAGGTAGATCCGTGGAAATAGATGAATTTGTTAAATCTGTTCTTGAGAAAGTTCTCACCGGCATACGGGAAGCACAGAGTAATGAAGCAGTTGGTGCGTTTGTCGTGGCTGGTCGAGACGGAGGCCACGAGTATCCAAAAAACGCACGGGTATCCAGTAGCGCTCGGCTTAAATCTACGATCATTGACTTTGACATAGCAGTGACCGTTGAGACAGGAGGAAAAACTGCGGGTAGTGGCGGTGTAAAAATTGCCGGTATAGGAGCCGACGTAAAAGGTGAAACATCTACCACGGATACCAGGGTTAGTAGAATTCAATTCGGGGTTCCCATAATGCTTCCGGAAAACCAAAGAAATTGGTATGAAGAGCTCACCAAGGATGCTTAACAAACGCATCAAGCGCGACGCTCGTACCTCACGCGCTTTATGCGAGCGCTAGGCTTCAGGAGAATGTTATGCCAAAAATGTGGTTCGCAAGAGACGGCAAGCGTCCAGAGACCCAAAGTGGATCCGCAATTGAAATTTCGTTTGCTGAGGCCGAAATCATAGCCAGCAATGGTGAGATTAAGTTCGTGGGCGCTGAGGCACCAAGCATCAACCCAGATCAGCCATCCGAGTCACTAAAAAACGTCGTCATTGAAGTGGAATCAGAAGAAGGCCGCCACCCCAGCTTTCTAAAAACTGGCTTTTACCTTATTGCAGGAGTTAAACCGAAAGTGGCTGAGTCCAAACTAAATGAAATGCGCAGTTAAGCCTAACAAGTCACTCAAGTTCGTTCCGGCCTTTGGCCTCCACCGGACGCCCTTGTCAGGGCGCCGCTTAGCTTGGCGTTAAAGCGCTATATCAGTGGCTCCTAAAAGGCCGCTTCTGGCCGGGTGCAGAGCTTCAAGCTACTCTGATAGTGGTGCGTCTGTTGACGACCCTGCGCGGACATGTCGGGAAATGCAGCAGGCGTGAGAACTTTGGACATGCAGCCAAGCGAGAAATATTAATGAATTATATCAATGGATTGGAGTTTTTTAGACTGCATTTGTCGGATAGGCATGCAGGTACGTTTACCCAATCATAAGATGGGTAGTCTAATACCTGTTAGGCATCAGATGGCTCGGGTGCCACTTGAAGCGGACCACTCAAACCTGTACCGGTAGGTAACATGACGTACTCAAATGCCGATCTAATGAAAATCGCGATAGAGGAGCATTTGAAGTGCTCCGAATACCCGAGGGTGGGTGCGGTTGTAGCCAAGGACGGGAAGATTCTCTCCACGGGTCATCGTGGGGAGATAGAAAGGGTGCACGCAGAAAGAGTTGCAATCGAGAAATTAACTCGTGAAGAACTTAGTGATTCAACGATGTACACGACCTTGGAGCCCTGCGTTGATCTACACGATGACCAGAACGTTGAATGCTGCGCGGAGCTAATAATTTCCTCCGGAGTCAAAGAAGTCTTTATAGGAGTCCTCGATCCGAACGGAACGATCTACTCCCAAGGGTTCAAGAGACTCTTAGAGAGCAACATCAGCGTCAAATTTTTCAACCGAAAGTTGCGAGCGGCAATCGAAGAAGAAACGTTTGATTTCGGTAACATACATGCCGTGTATGGTAGTGGGAAGAGGCGGGTGCCGGTCGTACATAGTGGAACTGAGATTACTGTGCATTTCAGCAAGACGGATACAAGGAGTATCCCAATTAAGTGGGCCACTCTGCAACCAGCACACGGTTGTGTTGACTTATCTAGTCTCAATGGCGCCGTGAAGATGGCTGCCGGTGCACGGAACTTCAGCGATATCACTGATCCAACGGTTTTCAAATTTCCCAGTCATTTTGCACGATTGAAGAAGGGCATGATCACGGTGGTTCAACCCGCCAGCGCAGGATTCTGCGTCTTGGTTAGATTAATCGACCTGTACCAAAACGACATTCTCTTTCATTGGGAAGTGCGTAACGATGCCTCATGAATTCCGGACATCTAAGCATGATTGCCGGTGTAGACCTGAAGCTGACGGTCGGCTTGGCTTAGGTTCAGATTGAGCAAGCAGGCCTCTCACCCAACCGCTCTACCAACCTTACGAGATAACCATCGGGATCCTGGACGATGAATTCGCGTTGGCCTACTTCTATTTTGTCAGCCCGATACCAGGTGTCTTTGCATTCTCGATAGAGTGGAAATCCAGCCTGATCAAGTTTTTGGATGATGGATACGACAGCTACAACGTCAATCTGTAGGTTAATTCCTCTTCCAAACGGCTTAGACAGGGGGGGGGCAGTCAGCCATTGACCCGTTTCCGAATCAACCTGCTCAAGCATTACTTGAGCGCCATTCAAATCGAGATACGCGAATCCGTCTTCTAGGCGTTGATAAGCTAGTTCGAATCCCAGGCAAGAAACCCAAAAGTACAGGCTGTTAGCCAGGTCAGTGACCATTAACTCTGGAACCAGTTTGCTACGTTCGAACATAAGGTGACTTCCATTTCAACAGACTCATTCGCTGGGAGCGGACTGGGTACAAAGCGGACTCGTGAAGTCAGAGTCTGCACCTCTGGCACTTGTACCACAGCAGGAGGGTGGCGAGCATCATGATGCTCGGTCGGCGGAGTATTATCGAGTTGAGTTGAATGTCCGCTCCTGGCCGAATGCTGGACTTCAGGCTACTCTTACAGAACTGTTGAGGCAGCAGACGACGCCAATGCGGGGTGTATATATCGGCTGAGGCTAACTTGGCCCGTGTTATGCCACATGCACTATGATTGATATAACGTTGCCAACCTATATTTGAGATTAACTTTTTCAGTAGGTTAGATAGGAGGCGGCGTGCTGCATAACATTATTGAACAAAAATACGTGCTCCTCCATTATCGATGTTTGCATCCTAATCGCTATTAGCCCCTACAAATTACAACTGACATGAGTGTTGAAAATGAAACAACTACCGCTTGCGCAGGTTCTCTCTCAAGTCGCAGAAGAGCTACTGGCTGCTGATATGAATGCCCGTGAACGCGGAACTCCTGTGATGCAATTTGATCAGTGCGAGGTGGAGTTCGCCATAACAGCTGAGGCGTCATCCAACGCTGGAATCAAGGTTTGGGTTGTCAACATCGGTGGAACAGCTAAATCTAGTCATACAAACATGATTCGCGTGAGATTCAAAAGCCCAGAAGGCACTGTGACGCAAGCACCACATGTCACAGATAGTGCACCAAATATCGAGCGTCAGCCCTAGCTTATAGCTAAATGCTCACTGAGGAGTAATGCAATATGGCTGTGCACGCTGGTTCTTTATTTATAGATGCAAATTGGAGTAGTCTTCCACGCGGCCTTTGGGTTGTAGCTAACGCGCAAAATATAGTTGCAGAAGATAGCGATTTGAATAGACTTTATAGTTTTCTGAACAGTCGAGGATACAATCTGGTTGATGTCACTATTGTGTACGTGCCTGATGGAGTGGTTCAATAATGATAGTCAACTATGTTTCAATGAAGCCTTATTCTGGGAACAGGCCTTGGGCGGATCTTGTACTAAACCCAGCCTCTGGCAAAAGCCCAACCTTGAAGTGCCTTGTCGATACCGGCGCAGATTACATGCAGGTTAATGAAATTGATGCAGTGGCAGCTGGCATATCGCTTGCGGGCGGCGTACCAATATCCGTAACTACTGTTGCTGGTATGGCACAACTTAAGCTCGTATGTGGTATACAAGTTTCAATAGAAGGTAGTACGCCAAAAACTGTCGATCTGCTTGTAGATACAACAAATTGCACTAAGCCACTGATCGCAGGCCGACAAATTTTATTGGCGGCATTCGATCTTGGATTCAATGTTACAGAGTGGCTGCGTACATGAGAAGACTAATATGGCGGTGAGCTGGAGCAAATGCATTTCTCTCATTCATACCGTCAAATAATGAATAGATTTTTCGTGATTTGATCTTCTGCCTGAAAGTATCCCTATCCAGCCACCTTAGTCTTTATATTTATATCAGATTTAATATAGAACATCGTATTGTTGTTTTTGTCTGCTCAAAAGTAAAGCATTTTCTATTTGTATCTGTAAATTCAAAATTAATGACATTATTTTTAGAGGTAAATAAGGCTTTTTGATGAAGTCCGGTTGAGAATAGATGGTGCTTATAAATTATACGGAAACCCTCACACTGAACTCCGAGAATCAATAGCCTCCGCCCTTCATCGCCTGCCCGTCGTCGGAAATCTCTATCCTGTAAGTATGCAGACGCTGTCATGCTACTCACGGGATACCAATTTTTAATTTCTAGACGTGGAGTTTTAAGTATGGTTTGGCCGGGGTTTGTTTGGTTCAGGCGGCGTGGACGTGCTGCCTTTGTAGACTTTATACTGGACAGGCACACCTTAAAGCACTCGTATTTCTTCAAACAATGATTTCAAAGTGGATCGAGGACGGAGAGGCTGTAAACGTTTTTGGGCTTTTCATCGGTTTAAAGCACGACCTTGAACGAGTTAAAAATGAAAACTACGCAAATACATAACAATGCTCAGCACTATCGGCCACTACGTGGCCTGAACCTCGCTAGACTCGGCCGGTGTGCGCGTCTTTACAGACGCTTATCCTAAATGTCTGGTCCTGGCCGGACAACGACGGCCCGCAATAGGCCGTCGTTTATCCTCATCAAACTTCTGTCTGCTCTGCCATTTCCAACGCGTCATCTACCTCTATCCCTAGATACCTGACGGTGCTTTCAAGCTTCGTATGACCCAGGAGCAGTTGTATTGCCCTCAAGTTTTTCGTGCGACGGTATATCAGCGAAGCTTTCGTACGACGCATCGTGTGCGTGCCATAAATTGACGCATCTAGACCTATTTCGGTAACCCAAGCTTTGACAATACTGGCATATTGCCGCGTTGAGAGATGCTTTGTGCTATTGATTCGGCTGGGAAATAAGAAGTCTTCGCTTCGGAGCTGAGCCAGCTGTATCCAGTCGATAATAGTGATGCGAGTTTGCTCGGTTATTTCGAACTTGACAGGTCGATGCGTTTTTTGCTGCATCACGATCGCTCGTGGGGATATACACGCACCATGAGCTATATCCCGTACTCGTAAATTGACGAGGTCGCAGCCTCGTAATTTGCTATCGATGGCTAAATTGAAGAGGGCGAGGTCTCTCGTTTTTTTGGCAAGCTGTAGACGAACACGGATGGCCCTGATGTCTCGAAGGCGCAGAGGCGCCTTCTGCCCAACCAACTTGCCTTTATTCCAAGGTGTGGGTGTACAGGAGATTTCTGTCGAGACGTTCATGGCATTTTCCTCCATCGGGTGGAGGCCAAAGAATGGCTCAATTCAAGCTCGACATGTGCTAAGGTTAATTTACAGGCGGGGCTCGACCCAAAGCGGCCCTTCCGGCGAAAGCGGCATGCTGATTCAGCCGTGTTATGCAGCAGGCACGATAATCTATATTATGCTGCCTACTTATATTTAATTTATTTTAGTTTTAATAGGATAGGCCGTGAATGATGGGCTGTATAACCTCAATGAACGCGCCGTCGGGTTCATTCAGGTTATTCAGAGGGGTGTATAATCACTGTTCGGTTTACTAAGAAAGTCTTTCGCAAGATCGAGTTTTTCAAGCGAGACTCATTGGTCGTCGGTTCACTTCAACCGTCATGCTGAGAAATACATTTCAACAATTAATTCGAACACTTCGCAATACGCTGAGGCATAACCACTATCGCCGCGTCGCGAACGACTGGAGATTTCTAATTCCATTAAAGAGTTCCTCTTAGACTTGTTTTATTCTGAGAATATGACGGGAATTTTTGTAAAATCATACTGTTCAAGGCGCAACACAAAATGATAAATATCACTTTAGACTCAAATATTTACGATCTAATCAGCGCATCGGCTGGAACGAAACACAACATCAAAGCTTTAGTTTGTGCGAAAAAGATCTGCATCTGCGCACCTGAGCATGTAGTCCATGAGCTTAAAAAAAGCCCCTTCAATGGTCTACCAGATTGGTTTCCTATAGCAGAGACAAAAGATTCTGTTTTCGTGGCAGGCGTAACTCCATGGGGCAATGGAACACTCGGGAGCGGGCCGGTATACGATAAGCACTTAGGCGAATCGAAGAAATATGATGATGCGATTATTGCAGATACGGCTAATTTGACATCCGAAATACTAGTCACAAACGATGGTCGATTCAAACGTAGGCTTGCTAAAGCATCGAATGACTGCAAGGCATTAGATTTTATAGAATTTGAAGCCTTTTTAGAAAGCCTGATCAAAGCGTGAACTGACTGCAAAGAATCTATTGAAGCAAAGCACGCGGCTTTCATGTGAAGCACTAACGCTGATGCACGCCAGTTGGAGTGTACTGCTAGGATCACCTCCAGGACAGAGATTGACGACGAGACCCATACGTAAACCGAACAAGACGATGAGCCTGACGCTTGCGGTCGGCACGCAACCCGCGAGACCGCAGAACGCGCACCGGCCGCAAGCGCAGGTTATCGCGAATGTTATATTTTTGGAGGTAGCAATGCTGGAAGGTTTGAGTAACTTCTTAAATTCCTTGATAGGTGCCCTTCCAGCCTTGTACGACAAGTACAGAGAAGGCCAGCACGACGAAAGAATAGTGGAGTTGTTTGAAAGCTACTTCATCCTTGGGAATTTGCTGGAAACTGCCGATGAGCTATTAAGCTTAGCGCGAAACAGAGATGTAATTGAGTTTTCAAAGCTTTCTGAGGAAGAACTCGGAGAGCATTACGCTATTGTTCAAAGTAAAATCACTATACAGCTCCAGCGGTTACAGAGGCTTGGAGATATATTTCTGCAAAACCCAACGATTGACCTGCTCGACTCAAGCATCAAAAGAGACTTGAAGTCATCGATTGGCGACAAAGAGAATGGACTTTTTACCCTTGGCGCAGGTTTGTTTTTTAATCAGATTTTTGGAGCAGCAGCAAAGGCTCCAGAGTTCGAAACAGACAGAGAACGTATGGAAAGGGTAGTCGATGAGGAGTACCGTTTTATTTCTGTTCTTACAGAGCCCGAAAAAATGTCAGTAAAGGATCAGAGAATTACTGTTTATGAGCTTAATCAGCTCAGAAATAGGTACAGAGAAATTCTAGATGACGTAGCAGTGCCAAAGCACAAAACTTTACTGGGCTCGAAGGCACAGCAACTTGCTGATAAATATAGCGTAAGACAGTAGTAGTTATAACCGGCTCAGGCACTGCGACGTCCTTTCCATTGTGCCTTCGGCTCCATTACAAGGGCGCGCATGCTGCAAGCGCTATATGAATGTCGCCTAAAAGGCCGCTGTTGGCCGAAATTTCGCAATAGCGCCCGGGAACAGTCATATAAATTCTGTGCATTGCCACCACGGCAGCAGGCGTAAACATACGCCTGCTGGCAATGGCTGAGTAGACTTGCCGGCCATTTTAAGCCAGCTTTGCCGGTAAGATCAGGGCGCGATGCGGTTACTGGCGTCAGTAAAGCCGAGCAGTGAAATATCTATGTCCATGCGTTCACCGCGTGGACTAATCATGCTGAGGGTTGCTGTATTGCCACTGCGGAGTTGCTGCAACATTGCCGCTTCAATGGGCACGTCAGCACGGCACCCTTGCTCCTGGCAGACCTGGTAGGGGAACTGGATTGGCTCGCTGTTATCCACACTGAATTGCAAGCCCGGGGCCAGACGTACCCCCAGCGGCACGAAGAAGCTCATCACCGGGTCATCGATCTGAGGCGGGTAGTCAAGAATTACCTGCATCAAGGGTTGGTCGCTGTCAGGTTGAGTGATCAATTGCGACATCGCACAAGGGCTCGGGCCCTCGGCACTACGCTGGCAACGGACTTCCCAATCCTGGAACGACTCGGTAGTGACATCATTACCGGAGGCTGCCCCCGGTTGTTGTTGGCTGAAGGCATTGGGAGACAGCACCAAGAGCGATAATAGCCCCATCCTGCATAGGTTTTGAGTAAGAGAGTTCGGCATTGGCATAACCTTCTGTTGGTTCGCTGATGGTGGATAATAATACTCACCATGCCTGCTTGTTCGCTTGAGGTCGAGCCCTTGATTTACGAGAGCGTGGTTGGGCGGTTTACCTTCCTCTCCACCTCGTTTTCCTGAGCGTTTTTTTATTTAAGGTAAATATAGACTTTATTTGTGAAACCATTCGCTATATAGGCGAGTTCCGGAGTGGCGATTAAGGCTTACACAGGACGCTAGGCAGGCGTGTTGCTGCGTGTAGCGGTGCAACTGCTCATGGGGCTCCCTAAGCTGAAAAGCACCGTCAGATATCTGCCGATATAAATCTGGCATTATACTCTGAGCAATATTTTTATATACCTAGGCTGTATTTATATGCCCGCTTACCTTTGCAGTTTTTATTGGCGTGGTTTATGCAGTGGTCAATTAAAAGTGAAAGGCAAGAGCGTGAAGGGGCTGTTTGAAATTATGTAAGGTAACAAAGTTTCGTTCTATCAAAAGCAACTCCTAACACTACTGCATTTTGCTATTAGTCTTAGCAGTGAGCGGTAGTGCTGAGTTAGGCTCGCTTAGTTACCTAGTACGTTGGTTTCGCTTTTCTTTGATGATTTAGCAGCTTTCTTTTCTTTGGCTGTTAGAAGGGGTTTCTTTTTAGTGTCTTTTTTACTGTCTTTTCCTTTGCTCATGCTATTTGCCTCTATTAATCCATTAGTTGACCCGTTAAGCTGTATGAAACCAGCTTCCGTGAGCTGATGTTAGCGCATAAAGTGTCGACGCGCATTGTATATAGTTAATACTCTGCTAAAACGTAAAAGCTGGCCTCACCCTGGCCATATGAAATCTTCAGGAAGTAGACAGACTGCACCTTGCTCCACTACAAGCTAATTCTTTGTTTCTATAGGGTTAAGCTTATTTGTTAGCTGTGACTAAAGTTATTTTTTTGTCCGATAATTGAACCGAGCAATATTCTACGCTGGCTTTTAAGCGGCTATTTTCCTCCCAGAACGCCCAAAAAGCGCTGATTTTGCAAGTAGTGCACTGGCGTGGCTGGCTGGTCTGGATGTCATCAGCCCCTTTTAATCGGCTTCAAGCTAAATATTCGTTCTTCCAGGTGGCTGGGCAACACCCTCTGTGTTACCCAGCGCTGTTTGAGCCACGTTATTCGATGCTGGAACTGCTCTCTTCCGGTTCTAACTGCCCATGCCGCTGAAGCCAGTGCATCACGATCCAGCACAGTGCTGCCCAGCTAGCCCCGGCCGTCCAACCGGCAAGTACATCGGTCGGCCAATGAACCCCAAGGTAAACGCGGCTTATGCCCACCAGCAAGGTCAGCAATATCGCCAGTATCAAAAGGTAAGCCTTTAGCCTCAGCGCGGGCTGTACGCGAATGAGTAGCGCTGCCAGGGTGAGGTAGGTCACGGCAGACATCATTGAGTGGCCGCTGGGAAAGCTCGCGGTATAGACCATAGCTTCATGAGGCACGAGATCGGGGCGAGGGCGGTCAAAGCCCAGCTTCATCACAGTGCTGAGAAGTATGCCACCGGGCACCGCGATTGAGGCAAAGAGAGCCGCGCGATAGTGTCTGGCAAGTAACAGGTAGCCTAGGGCGCCCAATGTGATGAGTACTAGCACGCCGACACCGCCCAGTGCGGTGAAGTCCCGGCCCATTTCCTCAACCCAGCCTGGCCCGATCGGGTCGCTAAGATCTGCGGGGTTGCGAAGGGCGAGCAGTAGGCTCTCATCGATGCTACGGGTGTCCCCCTCGATAACTTCGTCGGCCAGCGCGACGAACCCCCAAATTCCACCGGAAAGTACCGCGACGCATAGCAGCATTGCTAGTTCGTAGCGGCCGAGCCGAGCCAGTAGGGAAAAGCTTTTGCGCCCAACTTGTCCAAGTTTTTCATGGTGCTTCATTTGCAACTCCTTTGCTTTGAGAAGGGGTACGCAGCGCCAATTCTGACGTTTTGACACGAGAAGTTTGGCAGGATAGTCAGACATTGTCGCCGAAGATCTTGCGCCAGTCGCGGGGGCTGACCTGATGGCGCTGCCTGAAATGTTGCCAAAACGAAGTTGCCGTGTGGCATTCGCGATTTTGGCTTCATCCTTGGGAGCGGCGTTGCCGCCAAGCTTATTGTGTTCACTGCCTATAAATGAAGGTGGTATAAAAGGCTAATTTCCAGCGATGGCAGCAATCATTATCTGGAAGCGTTGACGCTAAGAAGATTTTGAAAATCTGCGCGTAGAGTGGGTGAAAGTAAGCGCAGATTATTGCTCTAGGGGCACCTGGTTGGAGGGCTGATTTCGACCCAATCCGGATATCAGTGAGACCAGACGGCCACTACTGCGGCAGTAGATCGAGACAACTGGTATTGCTGGACACGGCCAAGAAATTGATAGCCCCCGCGATCACAGCACTCGCACCACCGGTCGACAGCACGGTCACGAGGATCGCCGCATAATCACTCCGAGCCTGCAGGCTCAGCGCTCGTCCCGATCTACCTGACATCACCAACCCAGCTCTCGTCGCCCGTAAATTTTGCAACAGAACCCTAACAGGTGCTTTGGCGCGGCTTGATGATGTCAGATGCTGCGAGGCGTCGGTCAGCCTCATCGATTAGCGCATCGAACGTCGCCAAAACAATATTGCGTAGCCACCGGGTGGCGGGGTCACCATCAAGTTCTGATTTCCACATCACCCGAAAAGACACGTCAGGCAAGGGTTCGGGAGGCTCAAATACCTGAATATCTTCACCCTGCGCGCCTCCTAGTAGACACAGCGCGACAAAATTACCCAGCATGTCGGTATTGTTTAAGACCGCACCAATGCCTGACCAACTGGCAGCGTGTAACCCAATTCGGCGTTTCAGACCTAAGCTGTCGAGCCGCTCTTCTACGGTTCCATGTGTTGCACCTGGAGTGCGCACAACGACATGAGGCCAACTCATCCAACTTTCCGTTGTCCAGTCATTTGAAGCTGGGTGTCCATGACGAGCGAAGACATAGCGTTTTAATGAGGGGAGAGCCTTAGCCTTCAATCCTGCCGGGAGAGGGAAGTTTGCGTTCCCAAAGGCAATGTCTATTTCGCCACTGACGATCTGACCCATGGTCTCCTTTGACAGGGGCTGCCATGCAAGGCCGGAGTTTGGTGCTTCTCTGTGCATCCTTCGGACAACTTCTGTGGCCACAATGTCCAAGCCGGGGCCGGCTATTTTGAAAATACGTGTGCTTTTCGAGGGATTAAATTCTGCTGGCGGCTGCACGGCGCGTTCAATCCGGGCGAGTATCGGCTGTATCTCTTGGTAAAGTGCGAGAGCCCTTGGACTGGGCTGCATAATTCCACCAACACGAACCAAAAGCGGATCACCAAGCTGGTCGCGCAACCGACCTAAAGCATGGCTGACTGCTGAAGGCGTCCGGCTGAGTTGTTCTGCGGCCCGATTGACACTGCCCTCATCCATCAACACACGGAAAACCAAAAGCAGGTTCAGGTCCAGGTTTCTAATCTGAATTTCATTCATGCTAAATGAATACTATTTGCTTTTATGACACGGAATTCCCAGCATAATGGTCTCGTACCGGTCAAAGATCAATATACAGCTGAAAGGAATTCACGATGGCACTCTCGTTACCAAACGCAAAGACTCTATTTGTTGATACTGGCCCAAGACTGGTGCTTGGAGGCATCTTCCTGATCGGCGCAATTGATGGGTTTTGGTACATATTCACTGGATCGCACCTCATCCACCCACCAACATCAGTAGATGGTCTGGCTTTTGAAGCCGCTCTCAAAGAGGTCGGATTTTTCTGGCCCTTAATGAAAGTTATCGAACTGATCGGCGCTTCGTTGTTGCTGAGCAATCGAGCGCCTGCACTAGGGTTGGCATTGCTTGCGCCTGTGATGGCGGTGATTGTGGCGTTTCATGTGGTGTTGAATCCCGCCGGACTGCCGCTCGCTGCCATCTTGGTGGCAACCGGAGGAATGACCCTTTGGGCCCAGTTTGACCGTTTCAAACCGCTGACAGCTTCTGGAACACCGAAAAATCTGACCAACGACGCCGACGGCCAGTATACGTGACCAGGAGTACTTCTACCTGGGACCTGAAGATGTGGCCTGCCATAGCTTCAGGCTCTAATACCCAGACGACTAAAACCGTGAGGCGATCCTCGGCGTAGGGATACCCAAGAACGTAATCGCCAAGCGCCGCAAAGACTGCAGGCTTACTATCCGCGATGCCATCATGATCATTCCGACCCCATAGACGGACGCCCAAGTTGCGCCAGGAGCGCCATCCGAACCGGTGTGATTCAAAGGCCGCAGTCGTCGGTGTCCGACCTGCTATCTTCCGTCTCTACCTGCCCACGCCGCTGCATCCAGCGCCCAGCTCACCTCGGCCGTCCAGTTGGCAAACACATCGGTCGGCCAATGAACCCCAAGGTAAACTCGGCTTATACCCACCAGCAGGGAAAAGCTTTTGCGCCCAACTTGTCCAAGTTTTTCATGGTGCTTCATTTGCAACTCCTTTGCTTTGAGAAGGGGTACGCAACGTCGAATCTGACGGTTTTATTGTGCCAGGGTTATCAATAGCGCGGAAAACCGCTTACTTCTAAGCCCAGTTGACGTTTTGACAGGAGACGTTTGGCAGGATAGTCAGGCATTGTCGCCGAAGGTCTTGCGCCAGTTGCGGGGGCTGACCTGGTGGCGCTGCCTGAAATGTTGCCGAAACGAAGTTGCCGTGTGGCATTCGGGAGCCAGGGCATCCCTATAGGATTCATACAACCATTTGATAACAAGCATAATTCATAACCTACGTTAGGTTAGTGAGGTCGGCAAATGTTTTAGAATGACGCTAATAAACCATTTGCCTGAGGGGTAACAGAGTGTCTCTCATCGATACAGTAGTGATGCGGGGCCTTAGTACTCAAGGTGCGCTGTCTCAGGAAGACAAAGCGCTATTGCTGGGTCTTGAACTCAGCCCTAGATACATGTCAGCTAGTGAGGTGCTCTGGCAGGAGAGCGAGGATGCTGATCTGTTCTGCGTGATCAAGGAGGGCTGGGCATACTCCTATCGTAACTTGAAAAATGGTTCAAAGCAGATCCTCAAGTTCTACCTTCCTGGCGATATCATAGGCATTCGTGATTTTGGCTTCACACGCCGCCTGGCAAGTGCGGCAATGATTAATAAAGGCGTGATCTGTCCATTCTCCTATCAGCAGCTTTTGAGCTCTTTGGGCGTTCAAGCCTAGCTGCCGGCATCGTGGCCACAGCAACGCGTCAGCAGGCGCAACTCTCCGAGCGGCTGATCTACCTCGGCAAGTATTCAGCCCACGAGCAACTGGCGCACTTTCTCTACGAAATTTATCTGCGACTCAAGCGGATCAAGGCCGTTAGGGATAATAGCTTCTTCATGCCGCTCACGCAGGAGCTGATTAGCGACGCGCTAGGGATGAGCCCGGTACACGTGAGCCGGACTTTCTCGATGCTGCGTGATGAGGGCTTGGTGATCCGAAACCGCCAGCACGTGAAGCTGCCCGACCCCGAAGCGTTGTCGCGGTTAGTCGAATTCAATGATAGCTATATCGATGAATTCCTATCTCCCTCGTTTTCTGAACTTTTAAAAGCGAGCCCGTAAAGCGCTGGTAGCCTCTATTGGCTGATCAAGCCCCCTCCAAAGCCCCCAGCTTCCACGAGAAGCTGGTTTCACCAAAAGCTAATTTTCCTCTATCACTTCCTCGACCCACTCTACCCAGGTTTCGGTAAGGCGTTGTCCAAGTCGCAATGTGTGCCAGGGTGCTCGCTGGGCGGGCGTCAACGATTGTGGATCGCTAAACCACTCCCGTTCGATGGCAGCGTAAGTCGTTAGGCGATCCTTGAGCTGCTTGCGGAAGTCGGTGAGCTCTTCGCGGCGGGCCTCCTCAGGCCAGCGTTCCCAGGCGAAAAACTTGGCAAACAATGGCTGGCGCACAGGGCTGGTAGACAAGGGCTCGGCGAGCCAGATGTCTAGCGCCTGACGCCCCGCTTCGGTGAGTTGGTAAACCTTGCGGTCGGGGCGTTCGGTTTGCGGCAGAGTCTCGCACGCCAATAGGCCATCGCCGCGCATTCGGTCAAGTTCGCGGTAGAGCTGCTGGTGGCTGGCCTGCCAAACATGGGCGAGTCCCGCTTTGAAGCGCTGCAGGATATCGTAGCCAGTGCCGGGCTCACGCTGAAGAGTGATTAATAAAACGGCGCGTAGGGACATGAGTAACCGTGTGTTTCGAACGTTATGCACATAGTTGCATAATAAAATGGCAGGGGCTAGCCTTATGCAACAAGTTGCATTTGCCGGGCAGTTGACTTGGCTCTCGGAGGTTTCATGGCGTTTACCCTGCATCTCTACGCGTCTCTTCTGGCCCTGGGGCTTGGGGCTATTCTGCTGCTTTCGCCAAAGGGCACTATGCTCCATCGAATACTGGGCAGCACCTGGGTGCTCGCCATGGCGTTCTCTGCCTTGAGCTCCTTCTGGTTTGGCGGCGGCGTTCTGCCGCTAATAGGTCACTTTGGGCCGATTCATCTACTTTCGTTGTGGGTACTAGTAGCTCTTGCCGTTGCAGTGGTGGCTATCCTCAAGGGGAGGGTAGAGCAGCATCGCGGTTGGATGGTTGGCGCCTATCTGGGGCTGGTCGGTGCTTTTGTCGGTTCCCTGGCACCAGGACGCTGGATCGCTGTTCAGCTGGGAATGTGGTGATGATTAAAAGCAAGCGTGTTAGATAGGGCCGCTGACCCCTTAGCAGGATACTCCAATCATTGTTGAGCTTATGCTAACTTAGCATTAACAACCTGTGAGGTAGCTTTCCATGTCTATTGAAATCTGGTTCGCCTTTGCTCTTGCGTCTGTGGCGTTGCTTGCCATTCCCGGGCCAACGATTTTGACCGTGGTCAGCTACTCTATTGCCCAAGGCAGGCGCGCCAATATTCCGCTTGTCGCTGCGGTGGCATTGGGTGATTCAACGGCGCTGCTCTTTTCACTGCTTGGCCTGGGAGCGGTGTTAGCCACCTCGGCATTTTGGTTCACCGTAATCAAGTGGATCGGCGGTTTATACCTGCTCTATATGGGCATCAAACTATTGCGTGCCGGTATATCCTCTGTGCAGCCAGTAACACCGGCGGTATCAGGTTCGCGCTGGAAGCTTTTCACCAATACCTATCTCGTTACTGCGCTCAACCCGAAGGGCATTATCTTCTTCGTCGCCTTTTTGCCGCAATTCGTCAGCCCGAACGCCGATGCTGGGCAACAATTGTGGATACTTGCGATCACGTTTGTGGCGTTGGCAACGCTGAATGCCACTCTTTACGCCGTATTCGCAACGTCGGTGCGCAAGATGCTGGCATCGCGTCGTGCCCAGCGTCGCTTCAACTTGGTTGGCGGAACGTTACTCTCTTCAGCGGGTGTCTGGGCGCTGCTTGCTAAGCGGCCTGTATAAGCAAAAGACGGTAAATTGGATGTGTTCGTATCGGGAGACAACTGTGAGTGAAACCCTTCAAGAACTGCTAGCGGAACTTGAGCAATTTGGCCAACAAAACGATGCTGCTATTTCTGAGCGCCCAAGACGAATGCTCAATATCACCCGTGATACGGGGGAGTTCCTATCGGTACTAGTTCAAGCAACCAATGCCCAACGAGTGCTGGAAATTGGCACCTCGAATGGGTACTCCACCTTATGGCTGGCTCAGGCAGCGCAGAGGATTGGTGGGCACGTTACCACCGTTGAGCTCTCCGAATTCAAGCTGGAGATGGCCGCGAGAAATTTTGACCGCTCAGGCCTCACTAAGGTCATCACTCAGCATCGGGGGGAGGCGGGCAGTATGCTTGAAAGCCTGGACGATGCCTGTTTCGATCTGCTCTTTTTAGACTCAAAGCGCTCTGATTATGTGCATTGGTGGCCGAATATCCAGCGAGTTTTACGCAAGGGCGGACTGCTTGTGGTGGATAACGCCACTTCCCATGCAGATGAAATGGCTGATTTTATGGCGCTGGTATCGGCAGACTCCAAGTTCACTACTTGCACTGTACCCGTTGGCAATGGCGAGTTTCTGGCAACGCGGTGCGGGTAACGCCTGCTTAGCGTTAAAGGCGCCCTAGCTGATTCAGAAAGCGGAAGTCGATTTTTCATCAGTGAACCTAAACCGTCAGAATATAAATGGAATAAACCATGATCAGAGATGCCGTAGAGGGTGATTCGGAAGCCATAGCGCACATTTATAACCACTACATCGAAAATACCGCTATTTCATTTGAAGAAAAGCCAGTATTGGGTTCAGACATTCAAGGCCGGATTGAAAACGTTCAGGGGGCCGGTTTGCCTTGGGTAGTGGCAGTGGAAGATGATGCTGTGGTGGGCTATGCCTACGCTACCAAATGGAAAGAGAGAAGCGCCTATCGATTTTCAGTTGAAGTCAGCGTCTACCTTTCCAATCAGGCGCACGGTAGGGGCTTGGGCGCAAAGCTGTACGAAACGCTCTTTTCCACGCTCACAGAGTGCGGTATTCATGCGGTGATGGGCGGTATCACGCTTCCCAACCCGGCCAGCGTTGCACTGCATGAAAAAATGGGTATGAAAAAAGTAGCCCATTTTGAAAAGGTCGGGTTCAAGTTCGATCAGTGGCACGACGTTGGCTACTGGCAGCTAAGCTTGAATACCTGATTGTGACTCGATACACAAAAATTAAGGCTGATGTGAGTGGGTAAGCATGGACAGTACTTGCCGCTTCTAGGCGTGTAGTCATTGGGTAAAGCGCAAACTCGCACTGTTTATGACGAGCTTTGAGGCAAGTATGACAATCACTGAAATTAAACGCCCACAAGAGCTGTCGCGCTTACGCCGCCTTGCCCTGGCTGCGCAAGGTTTGCTGCAGAATAAGCCTTATGGACGTGGCTTAGCCGGTGCCCGTAAAGCGATTAACCACCTGGGTTATGTTCAGATAGACACCATATCTGTGGTGGAACGAGCCCATCATCATGTTATTCACTCCCGGGTACCAGGGTTTGAGCCACACATGCTGAACCAGCTGTTGATCAATAAAGACATTTTTGAGTATTGGTCGCACGCGGCTGCATTTTTACCCATTACCGATTTTCGCTTTTCCTTGCCCTACAAAAACGCTATCAAAAGTGGGCAAACGCATTGGTTTAGATCACCTGATAAAAAGCTCATGGGAGAGTTGTTGGCTCGCATACGTTCAGATGGCCCGCTGCGGTCTCGAGATGTAGGGACTAGCAGCATCAAACGTGCAGGCTGGTGGGACTGGAAGCCCGCCAAAAAGGCACTTGAACAGCTGTATATGCAAGGCGATCTGATGGTCAGCGACCGCGACGGCTTTCAAAAGACATATGATCTAACCGAGCGGGTATTGCCATCCAACGTAAATTTAAAGATGCCCTCCATGGAGGAGTATGCGGCGCACCTTGTAGACCAACAATTGCGCTGTCATGGGTTTGCTTCACTCAAAGGACTGACCTATTTGCGCCGAAATGCAGAATTACGCAAAGCTGTGAATGCCCTGGTAAATGAAAGGTTGGCACAGGGCGATTTAGAGAGAGTAAAAGTGAGCAGTGGCGATGAATTTATATTGGAAAAGGGTGCACTCGAACGCTCCCTTCCTCGTTTGAAAGAGCGTATGTTGATTCTTTCGCCATTCGACAACAGTGTCATTCAGCGGGAGCGGCTCAAAGCGCTATTTCAATACGACTATCAGTTGGAATGTTATGTGCCCGAAACCAAGCGTCAGTATGGCTACTTTTGCCTGCCGCTTCTTTATCGCGATGAGTTTGTTGGCCGGATGGATTGTAAAGTCCATCGAAAAACCAGCCACTTAGAGATCAAGAATTTATATTTCGAACCACACCCTTTTGATGAACATAGAGTCGTTACTGCTTTTGTGGAAGCCATCGTTCAGTTTTGTCATTTTCAAAAATCTGACTCCGTCTCTTTGAATGCAGTCCAACCTGAACACCTGACTCAGCGGTTGCGCAGCGCGTTAAAACCCCTGGGGTGAAAGGATCTAGGCAGGGGGGGGTATCTAAGCTAGGCGTTGCTATTGGAAAAATTTTCCTCGGAGCCATGGCTTCAGGTACATGAATGTGTTGAATGACCGTTTCTAGCCGAATCAAAAACTTTCCTCCATATTAACAACGGGGCAGATGACGGCCTGCTGACGTAGATACGTTAGCTGCTATATTAGCGATAACGCTTAAGCGAGAGGATTGCACCAATGACAGGGACAAATAAACCATCAACGATAGCATTGTTGAGCGATAACCGGGTAAAGGTGCTCTTGGTCATCGCGATTATTGCGGTGGTCTGGGCCGTGGTGGCGCACACCATTGCGGGGTCGCGGGGAGACAGTATGGATGCGCTCGAAGCGCGTCTGGCTGAAACCGAGCGGGAGCATCAACAGATTCAGGCGGAGATGTCTGAGGTTGAAGCCGCGGAGCTTGATTTAGCAACACTGCAGCAGAGAATGAGCGCCCTTGAGGTTGAGCAAGCTGATGCTGAAGCCGAGCTAGCTTCGACGCGAGCAGATATTTCCCACGCTGAAGAAGATTTGAAGGCTTTACGGGGCGAGCGTGAAACCCGCGAAGAAGAAGTGGAGACCCTCAATGAGCAGGTCGACGAACGGCAGAGCAGCCTTGAAGAGCTGAATGAGAACTACGCCGAGGTAGAAAAAGAGAAAGAAGAGGCCGAAGCCGCCCGCGATGCCGCTCAACAGTCTCGTCAAGACGCAGAAGACGCTCGCAGCGAGGCTGAAGCAGACCTTGAAGCGCTCAACGCCGAGATTGAAGAAGCCGAAGCCGCCAGCGATACCGCGCAACAGGCTCGTCAAGAGGCAGAAGATGCCCGCAGTCAGGTTGAAGCTGACCTTGAAGCGCTAAATACTCAGATAGAAGAGGCCAATAACCAACTTTCAGCGGTCGGTGATCGGGTAAGTGAGTTAGAAACAACGCGTGATGCGCTCACCGTTGAAATCACTTCGCTCGAAGTGATGCGCGACGAAGCGCAAACGCCTGAGTGATTTACAGCCTTAACGAATAATACCTCGCAGCGAAGAACTCTAGACGTGTCTCCCCGTTACTTTAACGGGGAGGTTCTAGACGATATCTACTGCTCCGCCAAGGAGTGGTAGGTTCGCTAGAGCTTCATACTGAGTTGGATTATGTCCGCCTGTTTGTGGCCTACGATAACGACCGGCACCTTGGGCTGGGTAGCGTTGATGAACGCGACGAGCGCCACGCCTGCGAAGCGCCTTACACTCTACTGCACATTTCTTAATCCAGGCGATACTATCCGATGCATCGGCGATTTCTGTTACCTCTTTTTCTTTTGGGGTTGCTGGCCTCTTTGGCTGGCTGCGGGGAAACGCCCACCGGGCGCTCCCAATTGGCGTTAGTACCGAACGCGTTAATGGCTGACATGGGGGAAGATGCCTTTAATCAGCTACGCAATAGCCAGCCGATCAATCGCGATACGCAGGCTAATCAATTAGTGCAGTGCGTGGCCGAAAAAGTGGTGGCTGGCGCTAAGGCGAGCTACCCAGGGCTCGCTTTCCCTGAACGCTGGGAAGTGGTGGTATTTGAGGATGCTTCCCCCAATGCGTTTGCTCTGCCGGGTGGACGCATGGGGGTGCATAGCGGGCTACTGCGAGTGGCCGAGACGCCAGCCCAGCTAGCGGCGGTGATTGGGCACGAGGTGGGGCATGTGTTGGCGGATCATGGCAATGAGCGGCTTACCCAGCAGCTTGGCATTAAAGCCGTGTTATTGGTGGTGGGGTTATTAGGGGAAGAGGAATTTGGCAACCAGCAATTGATGCAGGCCTTGGGTATCGGTGCCCAGTTGGGCATTAGCCTGCCTTTCAGCCGCACTCATGAGGAGGAGGCCGATTTGATGGGCTTGGAAATTATGGCCCGTGCGGGGTTTGACCCGCAGCAGAGCGTGACCCTGTGGCGCAACATGGCTGCTAGCGGTGGTGGTCAGCCCCCTGAATTTCTTTCTACGCATCCTGCCCATGAATCGCGCATTCGGGCATTACAGCAAGGGCTGGAAAAGGCCACGGCCAGCTATCGTACGGTTAGGCCTGCTGAATGTTGAGGTGAGTGGCATCGCGTTATTGATAAAATAAGAAAAATTGCCACGTGACGTCGGGAGTGTGGGGCTGTGCCATTACAGAAACAACAGTATCAGGTGCATGGGTTAACCGGACAGTTTTGCGATGCCAGCCGTGAGTTTATGTATCGCCGCTCTATCCAGGAAAGCGTGCGGCTTGAGTTTAGCTTTGCTGTGAGCGTTGCGGCATGTGTCTTTGGCATGTTCGCGATTGCGGATTACTACCTGCTGGGCCTTACCAGGGAGTTCTATCTGCTGCTTACCATGCGAATAGTGGTGGTGAGCATTTGCCTGTTGGTGGCACTCGTTGTGCGGCGCTGGGGTGGCAATGATTACCGTGCTTGGTTGCACGCCTTACCGCTGTGGGTATTTGCCACGGGCATTATATTGATTGTCCCCCTACGACCCGAAAGCCTCCCCACTCAAATCACCGCGGTGGTGGCTACCATGGCGTTTTATCTTCTGATTCCCAATCCGCTAACAGTCGTGACAGCGGCCAGCCTCTATTTAAATATTGGCTTTTTAGTGGCTGCGGTGCTGTTCGCAAGTCTTGCCCCGATAGCGACGCTACTGGTCGCACTGTTGCTGATTATGGGCAGCGTTGTAGGGTTTTTCGCCCTGCTGCGCTTGGAATGCCTGCAGCGTAAGCAATATGCACTGCTTCAAGAAGAGCGAGAGAATAACCACCAGTTACACAAAGAGATCGCGCACCGAAAATCACTGGAAGAACAGCTGAGGGTAGTCGCTGAGCAGGACGCGCTGACCAGCCTGAATAATCGCGGCCATTTTATAAAACTGGCTAAAGATCTGTTGCAGCACTCGCAAACCCACAAGGTGCCATTCAGCCTGTTTATGATCGATGTGGATCACTTCAAACACATTAACGACACCTGGGGGCATAGCCATGGGGATTGGGTGCTAACCAAGATTGCCGAAGTCTGTGCAGAATCGCTGCGCCCAACGGATGTGATAGGACGTTTTGGTGGTGAAGAGTTTGTTGTCGCACTCCCAGACACCAGCTCGAGCGATGCGCAAATGGTAGCAGAGCGTTTGAAAAAGAAGGTGGCTGAACTTTCGTTAACAGAAGAGATGGGCAAACTGCGCCCAAGCGTCACCGTTGGCGTGGCGGCTACCGATTCAGAGGAAGCCGATCTGGAGTCTTTAATTAAACGAGCGGATGAGATGCTTTATGTTGGCAAACGCGCTGGGAGGAACCAAGTCGTCGTCTGCAGCGATGTTGTCGAAGCACCAGATTCACCCGTTGGCAACAAGTAGCGCTTTCCTATGCCCCCATCACTGCTGCTAATGCTCGCCGACACCCTTCTAATTCTCCATGTGCTGTTTGTGGCCTTCGTGGTGTTAGGCCTGGTCGCCATTTACGCAGGCTACTTCTTCAGCTGGCGGTGGGTTCGCAATAGAACCTTTCGTATCATGCATCTATGCGCCATAGGTTATGTGGTGGTTCAGGCTTGGCTTGGCGTGGTTTGCCCGTTAACCACCTGGGAAATGGCGCTGAGGGCAGAGGCAGGCGCCGTCACCTATTCGGGCTCGTTTATTCAGAACTGGCTGCACAGCCTGCTCTATTTCACTTTGCCGGAGTGGGTGTTTGTGGTGGTGTACACGCTATTCGGTAGCCTGGTGTTGGCCAGTTGGTTTGTGGTGAAGCCTCGACAGCACTCTCCCTAGAAGATGGGCGTGTACTAAACTTTGCGTATCATACTGTGCTTGGGAGCGAACCCATGCGGCACCTATACCTAATGCGGCATGCCAAGGCTAAACAGCCCAGTGGCGACATGACCGACCACCAAAGGCCGTTGCGAAAGCGTGGTAAACGTCAGGCAGCGGCGATGGCGCATGTGCTTCAGCACTGGCAAGCGTTAGAAGGCGGGATTTACGCCAGTACAGCGGCTCGCACGCGGGAAACCTTCGACGAGATCGCAGCGCAACTGCCTGATCGTACCCTGGTCAATCAGGTTCACTTCGATGAAGACCTTTACACGTTCGATGGTGGCGGGCTGCAGGCATGGCTCGAATCGCTGCCGAATGAAGCCGAAAGGGTGCTGGTGATTGGGCATAACCCGGCGCTGCATGATCTGGCTCGTTGGCTCGACAAGACCGCGCCGCATTCGCTGCCCACCGGGAGCGTGCTGCATTTCACGCTGTCCGGCTCTTCCTGGGAAAGCGTGAGGCAGGGCGGAGCCAAGCTGGCAGGGTGCCAGACCCCGGAAGCGGCCAGTTATCCTCTTTTTCAGCGCCTTGCCCCCCGACCACCCAAACGCAATAACGACACTACCAGCCGCATTCGTGACATGCTGGAGCACCAGTATCAGATGATCCGTACCTTGGAAGCTGGTGTCATCGCAGGTGTTGATCCTGAGTTCCTGCACCAGTACCGGGTCAATCTGCGTCGTAGCCGGGCAGTGGGTGAATCCGTGCGCGCCATTACCCGAGTGCCTGGCCTGAAAAAGATGCTTAAGCGGCTCAAGCAACGTGCCCAGGCTACCAGTGACCTGCGTGATATTGATGTGTTTCTGGAGGATATAGCCAAGACGCCCCCGCCGCTCACTTCTGGTAGTCGCCAGGGATTGATGCAGTGGCTCCAGGCTTGCCAGCGGGAGCGCCACCAGGCGCTATGTCAGCAGTTAAGTGCACCGGCGTATGCTGAAGAGATGGAGGCATGGCAGCACTTTATCGCTTCCGATGACGTTGGTAAGGCACTTTCGAAACTGACGCCAAAGCGTATCCGTACGGTACTGAATGAGCGTATCGCACGCCACGATGAAGACCTTGCAGCACTTTCGTTGGATACCCATGACACCGGGTTCCATGAACTGCGTAAGGGCGTGAAGCGGATTCGCTACCTGGCTGATCTGGATCCAGAGACCCCTGAGCCGTTTCTGTCCCAATTGAAGCACCGCCAGCGCCTGCTCGGGGAGTATCAAGACCTGTGTTCCCGCCAGGCCTGGTTGGATGCCTTTGTCGCAAACCCCGATAACGACTCGCAGCAACAGCAGGAGTGTGTTCAGTGGCGCGATTCGTTAGAGAAGCCGAAGCTTGTGCTGCGCAAAGAAGTATTGGCGTTGGAACCTCTGGCCAACGTGTCCCCGTAACAACGTAATTAGGTAGCCTTGCCGCCAATCGTTACGCGATATATGATTCGTATATGCTTCATATTCGTTTCATATATTAGGTGGTGTGATGGGTATCGTTAAGATCAATGACCAGTTGCATGAGGATATTCGCAAGGCAAGCACTGTCATGGTGCGCTCAATCAATGCCCAGGCAGAGTACTGGATAAAGGTGGGCATGCTGGCTGAGGCCAATCCGGGAATGACCTTCTCTGACATCATGCGTGAGCAAATGAAGCAAGCCGACGTTGAAGTAAGGAAGGTGGTCGGTGAGTGAGCTGACGCTAAAAAGCGAGGAGGAGTTGCGTTTGATGCGGGAAGCCGGACGGCTACTCGGATTGGTGTTCAGTCATCTCGACCAACGGATAGCGCCCGGCGTATCCACCATGGCTATTAACGATTGGGCCGAGCGTTATATCGTCGATCAATTGCAGGCTCGCCCGGCCAGTAAGGGGCAATACGATTATCAGTACGTATTGAATGCCTCAGTCAACCACGTGGTGTGCCATGGCATTCCATCCGATAAGCAAATACTCAAAATAGGCGATATCGTCAATGTCGACATTACCCTGGAGAAAGACGGCTTTATTGCTGACTCCAGTAAGATGTATCTGATCGGTGATGTGACTCCCTATGCCAAGCGCCTGGTCGATAAAACCTACGAGGCCATGTGGCAAGGAATACACGCGGTCAAGCCTGGTGCTACGTTGGGTGATGTAGGCTACGCAATTCAGCAATATGCCGAAAAACACGGATACTCTGTCGTTCGTGAGTATTGTGGCCATGGCATTGGTCGCGAAATGCATGAAGAGCCGCAGGTGCTGCATTACGGGAAGAGAGGCAGAGGCCTGGCGTTGAAAGAAGGGATGGTGTTTACCATCGAGCCTATGATTAATCAGGGCAGGGCCAAGATAAAAACCAAGCGGGATGGCTGGACGGTGGTGACCAGTGACAAGAAATTGTCTGCTCAGTGGGAGCATACGGTAGCGGTCACATCCTCTGGTTTCGAAGTGCTAACACTCCGTGATGACGAGTGCCTCCCTACTGAGATTAACCCATAACGGCCATGATCTATCCTCCTTCGTTTAAGCGCCCTGTATGTTTAAGGGCCGTAGCCTGAAATCGATCTGGCGAAGCATATCAGGTGCGTTAAGCTGAAATGGTGGATGTGGCATAGCTAGGCATGCTTTCTCTTGCATGGAGTCTATGATTCACCTATTCCATATCGCTTAACAGCTAAATGAAAAGGATGTCTACGATGGCGAAAAAACCGACAGGTAAAGGCAATACGCCAGCGGGTGAGTCACTCGCCACTGTTTCATGCGGTACCGAAAAATTGCTATTGGCAGCCTTAGAGCGGGGCGGCAGTTGCCTTGAAACCGGGCGCTTTCTGATTAGCTATCGTGAGGGGCGGGTAGAAGAGGGCATTAAGTCGCTAAAAGCCCAGAAATTTCGCATCGCTGATGCGCGGGATTTCACCGATCAAGCCGTTAGCCTGGAAGATGCCGGAGATGCTGAGGCAATGGTATTTCCGGAGATTGGAGTAGCGCTGGTAGGCGGCGATGCCCTACAGCAGCATGGCATGAGTGCGCTGGGTAAAGTAGCCGCGGATAGTCCCATCGAAATTATTGAGCCAGAGTATTTCGCTTTTTCTGAAAATTCTGAATATCTACGGGGTTTTTTGCGGGCAGCCAGCACCATCGCTCGTGATCTTGGCGTTGAGCTGGATTTGGAAGAAGGCGAAGAGAACCTTGAAGAGGACGCCCTTCGGCCAACTTGGGGGCTAAAACGCTGTAAGGTGCCGCAAAGTAGCTGGAGTGGCGCGGGTATAAAAGTCGCCGTTCTGGATACCGGGATGGATCTTGGCCACCCGGATTTCGAGGGTAGGGAGTTCGTTACCCGCTCATTCGTCGGGGAGCCGGTGCAGGATATTAACGGGCACGGTACTCACTGTATCGGCACGGCCTGTGGCCCCCAGGCGCCCGGTGAAAACACTCAGCGTTACGGGATCGCGTATGAGGCGCAGGTCTTCGTCGGCAAGGTGCTGACCAACTCGGGCAGCAGTACCGGGGCGGGCGTTCTCGCTGGCCTAAACTGGGCCATAGCCAACCGCTGTGAAGTGATCTCGATGTCGCTTGGCAGCCAGAGCCCGGTGCAGGCCGCCTACACCCATGCTGGTGAAGCGGCGCTGCGTAATGGGTGCCTCGTTATCGCTGCAGCGGGAAATTCTGCAACCAATACAGGGGCGCCTGCCAACTCGCCTACCGTGATGTCGGTGGCGTCTCTCGATCCGAACCTGAAGCCTTCCAGCTTTTCCAATCATGGCAAGATCGAAATTGCCGCGCCTGGGCGCGATATCTTCTCCTCATGGCCCCGGCCCACTCGCCATAAGACGATCAGTGGCACCAGCATGGCGGCACCACACGTGGCAGGCTGCGCGGCACTGTGGGCACAGTCTGATGCCTCATTACGGGGAAGGAAACTGTGGCAACAGCTAGTGGCTTCGGTGCAAGAGCTGCCATCACCTGAATCCCGCGTGGGAGCTGGATTGGTACAATCGCCTTGATGTTGGGCGACGCACTGGGCAGGCGCTCCTTTCTGGCCGCTCAGTGCTCTTACTATGGAGATATGCCAGATGCCAACGGTAGCGCTATGGTTGATCACTATTTCCAGCGATCAACCGATAAATGAAATGGCCACGCGCCTCAGCGCTGAAGGATTAACCATCCAGGAGGTGCTGGAGGAGATCGGCTGTATTACCGGCTCGGCTGACGATGCCACGGCGGAACGGCTGAAAAAGATCAAAGGCGTAGTGGATATAGCGCCTGATATGCAGATCGATATGGGGCCACCGGGCTCTGAGGAGACTTGGTAAGCTCGGTAAATATTTCACTGGGCTTAATGACGCTATGGTTTTAGTGGAGATGTGATATGGCAACCCTCGCAAAGAACACTGTTTGCCTTTGGTACGATGGTGGTGCAGAAGAGGCAGCACGCTTTTACGCTGATACCTTTCCTGATTCGTTTGTCAGGGCGGTTCATCACGCACCGGGAGACTTTCCATCGGGTAAGCAAGGGGATGTATTGACCGTCGAGTTTACCGTGATGGGCATTCCGTGCCTTGGACTCAACGGCGGGCCTGGGGTTACGCACAATGAGTCGTTCTCTTTTCAGGTCTCAACGAATGACCAAGCCGAAACGGATCGCTATTGGAATGCCATTGTTAGCAATGGTGGAGAGGAAAGCGCCTGTGGCTGGTGCAAGGATAAATGGGGAATATCGTGGCAGATAACGCCTGCCGTGCTGATTAACGCCGTTACCAATCCTGACCCTGCCGCCGCTAAGCGCGCATTCGACGCAATGATGCAGATGAGAAAAATCAACGTCGCTGACATTGAGGCGGCGCTTCACGGTTGAGTATAGGATTGGTTGACTCTTCGTTTAAATTAAGAATATTTCGCAAATCGGCTTAACTAGGCATTATGAGCATTGAACCTCAATATGTCGCTTACCATTAGCCACGTCAGGAAATCCTGATCTCACCGGTGTTTCCCGGTAGGTGGCGGGTGGAGTAAAGCTATCCAGTTTCCGGAAGCAGGTAATGATGATGAGTAAGCATGTGCCAATACCCACCGAATGGCAGGCCGATTTTCTGCTTAAGCAATACTCGCTGTCGCACCGACTTGGCTACTCGTTGTCTGGCGTGGTGTTGGTGTTTTTACCCATTTTTACTATTTTGGACGCGACACTGGTCAGCTACGCTGATGGGGAGTTGATATGGAAACATATTCTCTTCCGCCTGCCCGCCGTTATTCTGGCGATTACTTTTTTGCTGCTCCATCATAAGAAAGACCCGGGCTTTTGGGCTTATCCGCTATTGCTGACGTTGAATCTTTCAATAGTGGGCATGATGGCTGCCATGTTTGTATTGCACTATTCGGAGCAGGGCGGACGTCTTCTTTACATCACCCAGGGGCTAACCTTGGTCATTATTACTGTGGCTACAGCGACCGTCTACGGTGTTAGAGATCTGGCTTTGATATACGGCTTGCCGCTTACGGCAGTAATCGCTTTTATTGTTTTTTCAGGCAGCCCGTTTCCAGATAACCCCATTCATTTGACCTTCATTCCCGCTGCGATAGGCATAGGTGTAGTCATTGCCACTATGCTTTACCAGGAACACCAGCGTACTTTTATTGCCAGCCAGCAACTTGAGCATAGTGCTTTGACCGACGCGCTGACTGGCTTACCCAACCGGCGTTCGATGCAAACAGACTTACAGGCAGAGTGGAGTCGTGCTAAGCGTGAAGAACAGTATTTTGCCGTGTTGATGGCGGATTTGGATCGCTTCAAGGCTGTAAATGACCAGCATGGTCATGAAGTGGGTGATGAGGTGCTCACCATTCTTGCTACACGGTTCACTAATACTCTTCGGGGTGGAGACCGGGTTGCCCGCTGGGGAGGAGAGGAATTTTTGCTACTGATTCCAAGCGCCACCGAAGAGAGCGCTATGGCCGTCGCCGAAAAGGTACGTCGAGCAGTTGCTGAGCCGCCCTTTGCCACCTCAGCAGGCAACTTGGCGGTTACATTGAGCCTGGGTGTTGCGCTTCACCGCCAGACCGAGAGCATTGACGAAGTGATCAGTCGCGCCGACAAGGCGCTTTACCGTGCTAAGCAAGAAGGCCGCAACCGCGCGGTACTGGCTGGCGATTGATCGGGCACGGTATTTTCTGGAATTGCTTCAAACTCATAACGCATCTAACACATCAAAGTGATCGCAGTAAGCTATATCCACGAGCTCGACTTGGATATGGCTAGTTTTTAACGCTGCAACAAAATCGTGTGTTTGTTGGCGAAAAGCGGGCGGATCGCTTTCGGCGATCACCACTTGGCATGAGGGTAGTTTGCTGGAATCGGCAAATATAGGACTTAACGCAAGCGCTTGGGGTGGAGTGAGCTCCAGCGCTTCGTTAACGTAGGTATCCACCAATGGTGTTAGGTCATAAACGCCGCTAACCAGTATCAACTTATCAATGGGTATATCACCACTGGCGGCTACCCAGTAGGCTAGCTGGGCACCGGCGCTATGGCCGCCTAATACAATAGACCACACGCCACCGTTATCCGCGAGGGCGTTGCATGCCGCCCCAATCCCCTCAATGCATTGGCTCACCATGGTGTTAATGGAGGTTTCCGGTGCTAAGCCGTAACCCAGGGAGGCGAAGGCCATACCACGGGCCAGGTAGCGTTCAGCCAGAAAGTCCGTCGCGGTGTTATCCAGCGCCTGCCAGTAGCCGCCGTGAATAAATAGCATCAATGGCCAGGGGCCCGCGGTACTTTCCGGGACGAACAGGTTGAGACGGGCCGCCGGATCTTCACCGTAGCGCAGGGTAATCGGCTGGTGGCGTGCCACCAGGTCGATACCTAAAGCTGCCTGGCGCGTTAAAGTGGCTTCGAAATCCCGAGCGAAATGGCTCGGCGAGTAGGCGAGGTTCAGGGGTATTTCAGTCATAACATACCTCTATTAGGTAACGGCATCACGCACATGAAACTGCGGATCCTGGTACTCACCGCTTTCCATTACCTCGCGGAAGTGCTGGGCGGCCTGCCAAACATCTTCAAAACTGAGATACAGCGGGGTAAAACCAAAACGCATTAGGCCGGGTTCCCGGTAGTCGCCGATCACACCGCGGGCAATCAAGGCTTGAACGATAGCGTAGCCGTTTTGACTATCCACCAGTGATACCTGGCTGCCGCGCTCACTGGCTGATGGGGTTATATCGTCAATATTATGAGTGGTAAAAATATCGCTTAAACACTCTCGAAACAGGTCGCTCATTGCCAGACTTTTTTCTCTCAGCGCCTGCATGTCCACCTCGCTCCATAGGGCGAGTGAGGCTTCCAGAGCGGCGTAGGCAAGTGCCGAATGGGTGCCAGTGCGAAAGCGGGAAATATCCCCCGCTGGGGTGTAATCCGCTTCAAAAGCGAAGGGCGATGCATGGCCGTGCCAGCCGGAAAGCGGCTGCCAACCTTTGTCTTGGTGATCGCTATGCACGTATAAAAAAGCTGGCGCGCCAGGGCCGCCGTTAAGGTACTTGTACGTACAGCCTACGGCGTAGCGAGCACCGCAACCGTTTAGATCAATGGGCAGTGCGCCTGCGGAATGGGCCAAATCCCAGATGACTTCCGCGCCGTGGTCGTGCACCAGTTTCGTGGTGGTGGCTATATCGCGTAATTTGCCAGTACGGTAATTAACTTGGCTCAGTACCACCACGGCTACACCGTCGAGGTGTTCGGCCAAGTTGCCTCCTTCGGGCAGGAAGCGGTGCTCGGCGCCACTCACCTGGCAATAGCCTTGGGCGATGTAGCCATCGGTCGGGAAGTTGCCGCCTTCGCTAAGAACCGCCTGGCGACCCTCCTTGCCTTGGCCGAGGATATACCCCAGCAGCTTGAAGATATTTAGCGTGATATTGTCAGTGACGCTTACCTCACCGCGTTGCGCACCAATCACCGGGGCTAGCAGATTGCCCAAGCGTTCCGGAGCATCGAACCAGCCCTGGTTCCAGCCTTTGATCAGTTGGTCGCGCCATTGATCCAGAGTCTCATCGACCGCCTGTTTGGCGGCCTTCGGTTGAGCGCCCAGTGAGTTCCCATCAAGATAAAGCACGCCTTCAGGCAGGGCGAAATGGCTTTTAAAGTCTGCCAATGGGTCTTGGCGGTCACGCTCACGAACACTATCCAGGCTTACAGGCATATGGCTGCTCCGAAAAATTGTATGTCGCTGTTTTGAATATCAAGACGGTAGTTAAACTGGGTGCGCAGCAGCGCGCCAAGTGCTTATATCGTCGTCCGAACACTCCACAGTTCCGGGAAGAACTGAAGATCCAGCGCTTTGACCAGATAGTTCACCCCAGCCGTTCCGCCTGTGCCGCGTCTATAGCCAATGATACGCTCGACCGTTTTCATGTGGCTGAATCGCCAGCGCTGAAAGTTGAATTCGACATCCACCAATTTTTCAGCAAGCTCGTATAGATCCCAGTGTTGTTCGCTGTTGCGGTAGATTTCCGTCCAGACCGCTTCCACCTCACTACTGGCGGTGTAGGGAATACTCCAATCGCGTTGGGTTTTGCTTTCCGGGATGCTGAAACCGCGTTTGGCAAGCAGCTGCAGCACGATATCGTAAAGACTGGGCGAGTGGAGGGATTCCTGAAGTTTTTGGTAGTGTTTGGGTTTTGATCTGTGGGCTTCGATTAGCTTGGCGTTCTTGTTACCCAACAGGAATTCCATTTCCCGATATTGATAGGACTGAAACCCAGAGCTTTGGCCAAGGCTGTCTCGGAAGCTGGCATAGTCGGCGGGGGTCATGGTGACCAACACTTCCCAGGCCTTGATAAGCTGTTCCTGAATTCTGGAAACCCGCGATAGCATCTTGAAAGCAGGGCGCAGGTTATCTTCTTGAATATGCGCTGCGGCACCATGAGCTTCGTGAAGGCAAAGTTTGATCCATAGCTCCGATACTTGATGGATAACGATGAAGAGTAATTCATCGTGTTCATCAGAAGCCGGATTTTGGCAAGCAAGCAAAGGTTCCAGATCCAGGTACTGGCCGTAGCTAATATCCTGATCCCAATGAATGGCTTCATTATCGACGCTGTTTTCTTCAGGAGTCGTCATTTTATTCTGCCTTGGTTGCTGTGCAATGTGTGGTTGTTGTCGTTTGTTTGCAAGCCTGTTCTTTAGGTTCACCTAAGTCCCAGAGTATACCGGCGGCGAGCTTCAGACCCTGCTCGATAATCGTTTCGAGCAGGTACTGATACGATCACAGTGTTTTATGAGAAAGGTGATCTTGAGCAATGCTATGTCGACATTCCCTTTCTCCCTAAGCTTGCAAAGTGATGTGTGAACGTCGGATATTGAACTTGGTAGCTACTTTTTTCACTAGCTAGGCATTCATTGTCTAGCTTTTCATAGACCGGCTTTTACTGACGAATGCCTACTATAAGGAAGAACCATAGTGCTCACTATCATCATCACCGTGGCGATCATCGCCGTTATCGCGTTTTACGTCATCGGTATCTACAACCGACTTGTGTCTTTGAAAAATCGCTTTGAGAACGCCTTTGCGCAAATTGAAGTGCAACTTAAGCGTCGGCATGACCTGATTCCTAACCTTGTCGAAACTGCCAAAGGGTATCTGAGCCATGAGCGGGAGACGCTGCAGTCCGTCATCGAAGCTCGTAATACAGCCGCCGCTGGGCTAAAAGCGGCCGCGGCAAACCCAGGCAGTGCCAAAGCCATGGCAGACCTGGGCGGCGCAGAAGGTGCACTGACTCAGGCAATGGGGCGGCTCAATGTGGTCATGGAAGCCTACCCGGATCTAAAAGCCTCAGAAAATATGCAGCAATTGTCAGAAGAGCTAACCAGCACTGAAAACAAGGTGGCCTTTGCGCGGCAGTCATTTAATGACGCCGTGATGCACTACAACACCTATCGGCAGAGCTTCCCGCCAGTGGCAGTGGCGGGGATGTTTGGCCATGGGCAGGATGCCTCGTTGTTAGAGTTTGAAGACAGTGCCCAGATTCAAGTGGCGCCGACGGTGTCGTTCTAAGCTCAGGGAAAACGCGACATGGATTTTTTTACCGCGCAGGATAAAGCTCGTCGTAAAACCGGGCGTCTGGTCGTTTTGATGGTACTGGCAGTACTCGCCCTGATTGCTGTTACCACGCTCGCAATTACCATCGCGCTGCATCTAATGGGGGAGCAATCTGCTACACAAACCAATCTTTCTGCTCAGGGGATGTGGTCGGCACTCTCGATTGAACTGGTCACTGGCGTTGCTATTGCGGTGTTGGCCGTCGTGGTGCTGGGCGGGCTATTTAAACGCAGTCAGCTAAGGCGTGGTGGCCGGGTAGTGGCAGAAGCCCTTGGTGGACGCGAGATCAATCTTAATACCCGTGATGCTGATGAGCGGCGTATTCTCAATGTGGTTGAAGAGATGGCGATTGCCTCTGGAACGCCAGTGCCCTCCGTGTATGTGCTGGAGGAGGAGAGCATCAATGCCTTCGCCGCAGGTTATCAAACCAATGACGCAGTGATCGGGATTACTCGTGGCACGATCCGAAACCTGACGCGGGATGAGCTGCAGGGCGTCGTAGCTCATGAGTTTAGCCATATTCTGCATGGTGATATGCGGTTGAATATGCGCCTGATCAGCATCCTCCATGGCATTCTAATCATTGGCTTATTGGGCGGTACACTGCTGCGTAGTATGCGTTTTCGACGGGTGGGCGGTGGAAAACGTGACAACTCAGGCGCTGTCGTTTTAGCGCTGGGGGCGGCGCTAATGCTGATCGGCTACGCGGGTACCTTCTTTGGTAACTTGATCAAGTCGGCGGTTAGTCGGCAGCGTGAATATCTGGCGGATGCCTCTGCGGTGCAGTTTACCCGCAACCCTAAGGGGATTGGTAATGCACTGGTTAAAATCGGCTCGCACAGCCAGGGTTCTCACCTGCAAGCGACACAAGCGGCGGAATTCAGCCACCTGTTCTTCGGTCAAGGCGTGCGGCAGGGGTTTAGCCAAATGATGGCCACCCACCCGCCACTTAAAGATCGCATCAAGCGGGTAATGCCGGACTGGAATGGCCGCTTCGAAGCCACTTTGCCCACCCCGCAAGCCGAGAGTGACGCACCAGAACCAGAATACAACAATGAGCGGTCTGGCGCGGATCCGACGCTTGGGCGAGGAGCCGGATTGGGAGCAACAGCGGCTGTGTTAACCGGAGCCTCTGCACAAGCGGCCATTAACACCATGGGTCAGCCTGGTCAGCGCCACCTTGCCCAAGCTAGAGCAACGCTAGAGGCGCTGCCTGAGCGGATTAAAACCGCCGCCCATGAGCCTTATGCTGCCCGTGCTTTGGTCTATTCGCTGCTGCTCAGCCAGGATAAGACAATGCGTCATCATCAGCTTAAGGCGTTGCATCAAGTTGCACTGCCAGATGTTTACCGAGCGCTGATGGATTATGGCCCTGAAATGTTGAGGCTGGATGTACAGTTACGCTTGCCACTGATTGAACTGGCGCTGCCAGCGTTACGCTCGCTCTCAATGGAGCAGGCCCAACACTTTCGCCTCTGTATGGAACGGTTGATCGAGGCAGATGGTCAGGTCAGCCTGTTGGAGTGGACGCTATATCAGTTGGTGTTGAATAACATCAGCAAGCAAGGCAGTGGGCCTGCAAACCTCAAGATAAACGACCTGCAACGGGAGTGTCAGATGCTACTGACGGTGCTTGCCACCGCCGGGCAAGATGACCCGGTTGAGAGAAGCGCTGCGCTTAATGCCGCTGAGCGTGAGCTGCCATTCTCATTGAGGGCCACTGACGATATAAGTGATATGCGTGCACTCAGCCTGGCGGTTGAGCGCTTGCGACGTTTAAAGCCTTTGCATAAGCCCGCGCTGTTGCAAGCGATGGCGCGCTGTATTGAACATAGCGGACGTATTTTGCCCGCCGAAGCCGAACTGTTCCGTGCCATGGCCGATATTCTCGATTGCCCAATGCCGCCACTGTTATCAGATGAGGCATAGGCAGCCATTCGCGCTAAAGGGGGGAGCCTCAACCATGGATGAAACGGAATCTTTAAATCGAGCCATCCATGAGGAGGTCGCGCTGTTTCCATATGATGCGGCTTGGCCAACTCTATTTAAGCAGGAGCGAGACAGGCTGCTAGATTTATTTCCAGATGAGTTCCTAGCCATTGAGCACATCGGAAGTACCGCTGTTCCTGGTCTCTCGGCCAAGCCGATCATCGATATTCTGGCAGGCGTTGACTCAATATCCAGGGCCGATGACTTATTGGAGCCGTTGTGCCGTGCCAAATATGCGACATCATTAGCGTACAACGCTTCCTTGGTCGGGCGGCGTTGGTTAATGCGATGGGCCGAGGGGCGTAGGACGCATCATCTGCATCTGATGGTGTATGGCAGCGAGGAGTGGCATCGTCGGTTGGATTTTCGCAATAAACTGCGTGCTGATACTGAGCTTTCGCAACGGTATGAGAAAAAGAAGCGCCTGTGGGCGGCGGAATTTACGTCAGACCGAGAAGCCTATACGGCGGCGAAAGGGGATTTCATTAAACAGGCGCTCAAGAATGCCTCTTAACCACAGCAGTCAATGTCGCGTCTGTTTTGCAGACCTTTCTACAGTAACGCTTAGCGCGTCAAATGAAATGGGAGGTTAAAGTGAAGGCTATCAAAACATCTCTAATGTTTGTGGGGGATCAGGCCGGTAAAGCCGAAGAAGCTATCAAGTTTTACACTTCGCTATTTGAGAACTCGAAAATCATCGATATCGAGCGTGTCGAAGCTGGGGGGCATGATCCCGAAGGGGCAGTTAAGCTCGCCCGCTTCTCGATAAACGGCACTCTCTTCCTGGCAATGGATAGCTATTACGACCATCAGTTCAGTTTTACGCCATCAATGTCGTTACACGTTGAGTGCGGCTCAGAGAAAGAAATAGAAGACGTATTTAAAGCATTGAGCGATGGAGGTAAGGTTTTGATGCCTCTAGATAATTACGGCTTTAGTGAAAAATTCGGATGGTTGAATGATAAATACGGCGTTTCCTGGCAGCTGAACCTTTCCAGCTAGCACGTTAACATTCTTTTAGCTTGGCAACGGAAAAATACAAGAGAGCGCTTATGTTTGAGTATACATTGCTGCACTGGATGACTTTTTTATCAGCGGCCGTGCTTTTGAACCTATCGCCGGGGCCAGATATTGCCTACATACTGGGGCAAACATTACGTAGCGGGCGACGACAAGGGTTTGCCGCTATGTTTGGGATTTGGACAGGAGCGGCGCTCCATGTAGTAATGGCTGCAGTTGGTCTTTCGGCTATTTTAGCCACCTCTGCATTGGCGTTTTCGATTGTTAAATGGGTAGGGGCCGCCTACCTGATATGGCTCGGTATTAAAATGTTGCTGTCTCAAGGGGATCAGTTTGTCGCTGCAGAAAAGCCGGGTAACAAGAACCTCTCCGCTGTTTATTGGCAGGGCATGCTGGTATCAGCGCTAAACCCCAAAGTCGCTATCTTCTTTCTGGCTTTCCTGCCGCAATTTATCGTGGAAGGCGCTGGCCCAGCCGAGGCACAGCTTTTATTGCATGGCAGCCTTATTATTGCAGTTGCTGCCTTAATAGAACCTCCTCTGGTTCTGGCTGGCGCTAAGTTGGGTGCTTACTTAAAGAGAAAGCCACGCGTTGGTTTGTGGATGGATAGAAGCTTGGGGGCACTTTTCGTCGCGTTGGGTGCACGGTTGGCAGCCAGTGCAAGATAGGCTACGTGATGCTATTTTTACTTTTGAAGTGCTGGGGGCGGGTGTCTCTTTTCGTTGAAATGGAGGATGATGATAATGCCTGCCTACGCCGTTGCTCTTATCCGCGAAACCCGATTCGATCCTGAAATTAAACAATATTTAGAAGGCATTGATGCAACCCTCGCACCATTTTCGGGCAAATACCGCGTGCATGGTGGGCCATACATTCCGCTTGAGGGGGCATGGGCAGGCGATATGGTGGTGATTGAGTTTCCTTCCATGGAGCATGCGCAAGGTTGGTATGACTCGGCTGCTTATAAAGCGATCCGCCCATTGCGTACCCGGAATACAGAGGGCGATGTGCTATTAGTTCAAGGTGTACCAGAAGGGCATAAAGGAGCGGACATCCTTGGGTAGCGATAGCCACTCCTTATACTTCAGCGTATTTACGATGAAAGATCATTAACTATAATTTAGGCCGGTTGAGGTGATGGCGTGCTTTCCAACACTACCTGCAACTCTTCAACAAGCGTTTCAACTTTCTGTATCGCGGCAGCAACCGATTTGGCCAATACCTCGCCGCCCACTTCCTGCCCTTCGATCGCGATGTAGTGAACGCGAGTGATGCCGATAAATGCCAGTGCTGTGGCCAAGTGTGGCTCAAGGTGGTTCATATGGGCCATTTCTTCACCTGGCGCCATATTTACACCGCCTCTAGCGGTGAGCACAACGGCATGCCTTTTTCGGTCTGTGAGCTTGGGTATGTAAGGGTCTATCGGGTTGGTGTCATCGAATTCTACCGTTCGGCCGGGCCGTACTACTTGGTCGACCCACGCCTTGAGGGCGGCAGGCATCCCGAAGTTGTAAAGCGGCGTTCCGATTACCACAATATCAGCAGCAATTAACTCATCAATCAGCTGGTCGCTCTCTGTCAGTGCGGCCTTCATCCAGGATTCTCGTCGCTCTTCTGGAGCGAAGGCAGAGGCAATCCAGTCGTGGCTGATAATCGACGGTGGGTTTTGGCCTATATCGTGATAGGTAACCGTGTCTTGTGGCCGGCCTGATTGCCACTGGCTAACAAACTGATAAGTCAAATGGCGGCTATGCGAACCATGGTTATCTGTGCCAGCAATGCCGGGGCGGGCGCTAGCGTCTATATGCAGGATGTGTGTCATGGTGGCCTCCTAATCTGAGTTGAACTCATCTATGATTAACAACAGGCTTAGCTTAGGCTGTGCCTTTCAGCCTGAACAAACGATCTTTTCTTGCAGCTATAGATGAGTGAAGCTCATTCATGAACCATCGCCGATTACCTTCGCTTTCAGCACTACGAGCTTTCGAAGCCGCTGCCCGCCATGAAAGTGCCAAGCAGGCGGCGCAGGAATTATCCGTTACCGCCACTGCGATTAGCCATCAGGTTCGGGGTCTTGAAGAGGCGCTGGGCGTTTCGCTGTTTTTACGTAAACCCCGACAGTTGGCGCTGACACCTCAGGGCCGTGAGCTACTGCAGGTTCTGGAGACTGCGTTTGATAGCATTAGTCATGTTGTCGAGCGGTTGAGTGCTGTACCTGTTCGCCAAACCGTTACGCTCTCTACAACGCCAGCGGTTGCGGTGCGCTGGTTGCTGCCCTGGGTGTGTATGCTGCGCGACTCCCATCCAGATATTGATCTGCGTATTCATGCTTCGCATGAGTCGGTTCCTCTGGATGGGGTAACGGCAGACATTGCCATTCGCTATGGCGATGGCCGTTGGCCAGGGTTGGTCGCCGAGAAGCTGTTTGATAACACCTTTATCCCGACCTGTAGCCCACGCCTTGGTCTACACGAGGTAGAACAGCTACCTTTGCACCCATTGATTCACTTCAGCAGTCAGGGGGCCATATCATCACCACTGGATTGGGCGACGTGGCAGAAAGAAGCAAAGGTACCTGGGCTGGACGTGAGTGCCGGGCTGGTCTTTTCTGATGAGACCCACGCTATCTCGGCTGCCGTTGGGGAGCAGGGTGTAGCGCTGATGAGCCGCCAGTTGATTCAGGATGAGTTGGAAGAGGGGCGTTTGGTGCAACCTTTCGGCCCCGAATTTGAAGGTAAGCCGTTCTTTCTGGTCTACCCAGAAAGCCGACGGCATGACCCAACCATTCAAGCGATCAGTGATTGGGTTTTGGCGGTGCCGGGTGGGTTGTGTACGTTGATGAATTGATAGTGGAGGACTTTTATACCGTTATCTTATAGGCAAGCTACCCATCCACCTTACTGACTTGGTTAACAGACCACGCTGCTGGATGACCTTCGAAGCTTCGCTGTTGTTCAAGGAGCTTCTAAAGTGTATCTCCGAGCTGATGCTCGTCCTACTGCAGGTGAGAAATGCTGTTTCCCCTGAATTCAACTCATAGTATTTAAGAGCCGTCGCTCTGGCAATCAAGGAACGAAACGATGGAAGTAATTATTAATACTATAATATCCGAGTTTTCGGATTTTAATGACCTGAGTGAATTCATCATTGTTGTGATTCGCTTGCTGTTGGCGGCTGTACTAGGCGGTCTATTGGGGCTCGAGCGAGAGCAGAGAGGCAAGGCCGCTGGAATACGCACCCATATGCTGGTCTGTATGGGGGCGGCTTTGTTTATATTTATACCTCAGCAAACGGGTATCTCTGATGCGGAAATGAGCCGGGTCATCCAAGGCGTTATTGCTGGCATCGGTTTTCTTTGTGCTGGCACCATCATCACCCGAAAAGATGAAAAAGGCACGTCAGGGCTTACCACGGCGGCAGGGGTTTGGTTGACGGCGGCAATTGGCATAGCCGTAGGCCTAGGACGCGAGCAGACGGCGGTTTTGTGTACGCTGCTGGCCTGGGTAGTCCTCTATGTAGTGCCTTTCTTTTCCGGTTCAATCAGCAAGAAAAAGTCTTCGTCCTTGGGCGATGACGAAGATAATACCGATATTTGATGGGAGCCGAATGCAAAAACTAGAGGGCGTGAATGAACAGAGAGTTAACTCCTCTGGTAAGGCCTCGCCTTTTTATAATCAGGGAACTACATCCAGACGGTATAATTATTATTTGTTGGAAGCCTTCTTTCTTCCACTGGGGCTTTTCCTTCTTGCATAGCTCTTTCTCGGCTTACCCGTGCGTTTCGGCGGGCCACCGGCCTCACCCTGGGCGGTTTGCAGGCTCTGCCTGAGCTTGGCAGCGTCACTGTGGGTGAGCAGGCCGCGTAAATCATCCAGCAGCGCTTGCTGAAACGCGCCAGGGTCGTCCTGCTGTTCGGAAATCGCCCGTAGGCGTTGTTCCCATAGCGCAGTGCGTTCAGGCGTGCTTACGGCGCTGGGAAGGGCGGCGATTAGGGCAGTGCCAAGCTTGGTGGCGCGCAGGGCTTTTTGCTGGCGTACCAGGTAGCCGCGCTGTACCAGGGTTTCGATAATGCCCGCCCGGGTGGCTTCGGTGCCCAGGCCATCGGTGTCGCGAAGCGTACGGCGCACTTCCGGGTCGTCCACGTAGCGGCCAATGTTCATCATGGCCTTGATCAGGCTGGCATCGGTGAATGGTTCCGGTGGGCGGGTTTCCTTCTCCTCTACGCCTGCGCCCAGCGCCTGGCAGGGCTCACCTTGAGTGAGTGGTGGCAGCGGTGGTGTTTCATCCCGAGTAGTGAATAGCGGTTTCCAGCCGGGGTCGAGAATGCTTTGCCCGCGGGCGCGGAAGGCTTCATTAAGCAGCGTAAATTCGGCTTTGACTTCGAAGGTGCGCAGAGGACGGTAGAACTGCGCCATCACGTTGCGCACGATCAACCGAAACACATTGCCTTCGGTAGCGGAGAGTTGGCTGAAATCTGCCGGTTTTCCGGTGGGGGCAATGGCGTGGTGGGCACCGACCTGCTTATCGTTCCATGCCTTGGAGCGCAGGGTAAAGTCTGCTCCATTCAGCCACTGCTGAAGCGCATCATCGTTTTGGCAAGCACTGGTCAGGCTGCGCTGGGCAAGCTGAAGATGCTCTTCAGGTAGGTAGCGGCAATCGGAGCGCGGGTAGGTGATCAACTTGTGGCGCTCGTAGAGCCGCTGGCAAATGTCCAGCACCATCTGCGCGGAAAGCCCATGACGGCGGGCGGCATCTACCTGAAGGGCTGATAGCGAGTAGGGCAGCGGCGGTGCCTGGCGTTTCTCCTGCTGGTCGAGCTTGGTGAGTTGCCCTGATGCGCCGGGTAACTGAGCCGCCAGTTCATCGGCGGGCCTGCGGTCAATCAAACGGCCTTGATCGTCAAGGGGTTGGTGCTCTTTGGGCACCCACCAGGCGCGCAGTTGACCTTGGGCAACCTTGAGATCCACCCATAGTGGATAAAACGGATGGGGCACAAAATCACGGATGGCGTTATCGCGGCGCACGATTAATCCCAGTACCGGGGTTTGCACACGGCCGACAGAAAGCACACCGTCGTGCCCCGCTTGTCGGCCGGTGAGTGTCCAGGCACGGGTTAGGTTAATGCCATACAGCCAGTCGGCGCGAGAGCGGGCCTGGGCTGCCTGAAACAGCGGCTGGTAATCGGCGTTGGAGCGTAGCTTGGCAAGCGCCCGGCTCACTGCAGGTTTATTGAGGTCGCTGATCAGCAGCCGTTGTACCGGGCCACGGTACTTCATGTACTCGATCACTTCCTGCACCAGCAGCTGACCTTCGCGGTCAGGGTCACCCGCGTGAACCACATCGGTGGCTTGTTTGATCAGCTTGCGAATCACCGCGAGCTGCCCACGCGCCTTGGGGCGTGGCATCAGCTTCCACTGCTGCGGCACGATAGGAAGCCGATCCAGCCGCCACTGTTTGTCAGCGGGGTCATAGGCTTCCGGTGGCGCTTGCTCTAATAAGTGCCCTAAGCACCAAGTGACCGTGGTGTCGCCACATAGCACCGCGCCCTCCTGGCGTTTGCTAGTGCCCGGTAACGCCTCGGCAATGGCTTGGGCGAGGCTGGGTTTTTCGGCAATTATCAGGCGCATAGCAGCGAAGCCTTCATCGTATCCTTTGATGGCGCCTATGGTAGCAGACGCTGGCCAGCATTGGCGCCAGAGGGGGCAGGTCAATGTAGTGATGCGATAAATTGCTGATACTGTTAAGTTGTATAAATTATGTACAAATAGTTTTGTTGGCTAGCAATCTGTTTGATAGCAATCTATTTGATGGTCAGGGCTGGTATTTAAGGGGCATCATCAATGCGTGATCAAGGTAGAACACGACGTTTAATGGGATTGGGTGCACGCACCGGTGGAGCGCTGCTGAAAACCCGTTTAGGTGGCCAAGCGGATTGGCGAGCCCTGGGCGAAGCGCTGTTTGAGGGGCTTTCAGAGCTTAAAGGCCCGGCCATGAAGCTTGCCCAAATTATGTCCCAGTGGGACGATCTGCTACCGCCCGATCTCGCCGAGGAGCTTGCCCGCCTGCAGCGCCAGGCCGAACCGATGCCCTGGCTACGTATTCATGAAGCGCTGGTTCAGCAGTACGGCGACATTGACCACTATTTCAGCGAAGTCGAGGAGCGCCCCTTTGCCAGCGCCTCCATGGGGCAGGTTCACCGCGCGACCACTCATGAGGGAGAAACGGTCGTGCTTAAGGTGCAGTACCCCGGCCTTGCTGATGTTTTGGAGAGCGATTTAATCCAGGTGCGACGCATTATGCGTTTAGGCCGCTGGTTTAAAGTACCCCAGGCGCGCTTGGACGCGCTGTTTGAAGAGCTCGCCGAAAGCCTGCGTGGGGAACTGGACTATCACGCCGAAGCTGCTGCGTTGGCCCGTTACCGTGAGCGCTATAAGGATGATCCACGGCTAGTGATTCCCGAGCCTTTGCCAGCGCTCTCCGGCCCTCATGTGCTGGCGATGCGCTACGTGGAAGGAGCGCCATTGCGCGAATTAGCCGAGGCAGATGACACGACGCGCCAGAGCATTGCCGAGACATTAGCAGACTGGATTACCCAAGAGCTGTTTACCTACGGCGAACTACATGCCGACCCCCATGCGGGTAATTTCGCAGCCGATGCCCAAGGGCGGCTGGTGATTTACGATTTGGGCGCGGTAATTGCGGTCCCCGATGCGCGTATAAAGGCGATGATGCAACTGTTGGATGCCACCTTGAAGCATGACCCCATGGGGATGGACGAAGCCTTGATGCAAATGGGTGGCCGCCAGGGGCAGGGCGCGCCGCTGGCGCTCTATCGTGAATCTGCTGAATGTATCGCGCCACTGTTTGAGCCGGGCGAGCAGGATTTCAGCGATGTGCGGGTGCACCGTCGTCTGCGCGAGCTAACCCCTAAAGTGTGGGCGGCGATGGATCGCCTACAGCCTCCCGCAGAAACGCTGCTGCTTTCCCGGGCGCTGAACGGCCACTATTGGAATTTAGTGCGTTTGGGCGCGCGACTGAATATGCACGAGCGCACGCTTCCGCTATTACATCGAGCCTATTAATGATCAACCGATTGCCACTGCGACCATGTCGGCCTTCATGCTAAACTATGCCGCTTTTAAACAGGTCATTGTTTAATTCGATATCGTTGAACACGACATCGTTTAACAAGCCATCCTGTCACAACATGGAGACGGCAATGCTGGCGGTATGGGTCGATCAGCTGCTGGGATTCGCCTCCGGGGCACTCTCGGCAATCAGGCAACAAGAACACTATCCGGATTTTATGACCTGGGTGCGTGCCAAAGGCGCGGATTCATTTGAAGGCGATGTGTCCATGGCCCAAGCGCTGGCACCAGTGCTGTGGTCGCAAACACCGCTAGAGCGGCTCGACTTTGCCTGTGAGCCCCTCGCCACGCCGGGGCGTAATGAACCGTGCTGGTGTGACTCAGGGCGCAAATTCAAGCAGTGTTGCTATCAGATCGAGTTTCCCACTGAGATCCCCGATCAGATGATGTGGATGCTCTCGCTGCGCGAATGGAAGGGCGCGACCCTGAAAGCCGCGTTGGATAGCCAACAGGCTCCGGCTCAAGCGCTACTGGAAGCCGGGTTGATTGCTGCTGAAAGCGGCCAGACGGGCCGCGCTATGCAAATCCTTGAATCACTCTTCGATGGTAGTGACTGGTCACGGCTGCCTGAGCAGGCCGAGCCTGCCTTTGAAATCCTGCTGGATATTTATCAAGAGCGCGGTTTTAGCCGTAAACGTGCTGACCTACTTGATGATGTGATGGAGCGGGGGCCGCTGTTTTTGCGTGGCGTGGCTCTTGAGCGTTTATGCCTGATGCACTTGGATAACGATGACCTGGATAGTGCCCGCGGTGCCTTTGTGAAGGCTCAGCAGGCGCTACCTGATTCGCCTACCTTGGCCTACATTGAAGCTATGCTGTTGCTGCATGAAGGGCACGAACAGGAAGCCAAAGAGCGCGCTAATTTCTGGTATCGCCGCTTGGTTCGACAGGGTGATCTGGATGAAGATCAGTTGGATTTTTTAGCCGCGTTGGCGGATAACCCCGGCGCGACGCTTGCCGATCAGTTGCTGAGTGCGGAAGAGGATCTGGCAACGCCGCTGGTAGCGCTTCAGGCATTGCTGGCCGCGCTGCCCACTGCCCCCAAAATCGATGTGAGCGCTGACCCTGAAAGTGGGCGATTGCTATATAACACCAGTGCTCGTGAAGAGACTCTGTTTGCCGCTTGGCATGAGCAGTTTCAGGTGTTGGTGGATGAAGACGTAGCGTTGGGCTTCCGAGATGACCCCTGGGGCAACGCCATTGAGTGGATGTCGGCACTCTGTGCACATCCCGAGTGGCTGGACGCCCCACAGGTTGTGCAGGACTTAACGTTGGCGCTCACCAGCCGCTTTGGCAGCCTGCCGTGGATGGCTCCAAGCCTACTAGAGCCACTGGCGCTTCGACTTTCGCGCTGGCTGGAACAAGCCCGCGCCGAAGGCGACGGTAACTTGTGCTGGGACGATGCCAACAACGCCATGTTGCTACGCACAGGGTTAGCGCTGGTGGTCGGCATGGAGCGCGGTGCGCGTCAGCACTCCCGCGAGTTGGCCGAAGAGCTACTGCTGATCGACCAGGAAGATAGCTTAGGGCTGCGCGAGCTGGTACTTGACCAGCTGCTGCGTGATGATCGCAACGAGGAAGCGTTGGCACTTGCGGAAGAGAGTGACGACGACGGCTCGCTGGTACTGGGGCTTTTGATGGGTAAAGCCCTGGCACTCTATCGGTTAGAGCAGCGTGAGGCGGCAGAAGCGGCGCTAGGCGATGTGCTTGGCCATAACCGCTACGCGTTAGAGCTAATTTGCGCAGATAGTCCGCGGCCTTCCATGCCTCACCCCGATGGTCAAGTTGACCCCGGCTCCCGGGCGGAAGCGTGGCAGTACCGCACCTTGATGCGCGATCAGTGGCGGACTACGCCAGGGGCCTTGGACTGGCTCGAAACACACCGCTAGCTTAAACCCCCAAGCCTGCTTAAGCAGGCTTGGGGGTAGGCACTAACTGCTTGTCTCGGCTGATCCAAATCGCCAAAATAATGGCGGGAAGGCCCAATAACGTTGCGATGACAAAGAAGCTTGGGTAGCCCTGAGAGGTTACGACCAGCCCACCAAAACCGCTCAAAAACTTTCCTGGCAGCGTCATTAGTGATGAGAACAGCGCGTACTGCGTTGCAGTATAGGCGCGGGATGTGAGGCTGGAGAGAAAGGCGATAAATACCGCGCTGGCTAAGCCGTTGGCGAGATTATCGCCGATAATCGTCACCACCAGCATGGGCAACTGATTACCCACCACGGCAAGCACGGCAAACAGCAGGTTAGTTACCATCACCAACCCCGCGCCGAAGATCAGCAGCGGGCCAATGCCGTAGCGCGCCACGCATAGCCCGCCTAGAATTCCACCGGTAATGCTCATCGCAATGCCGAATATATTGGTCACGTTAGCAATCTCTGCCAGCGAAAAGCCCAGGTCGATATACAGCGGGTTGGCCATGGAGGCCATGGCCAAATCGCTGATTCTAAATACGGCAATAAACACCAAAATCCACAGCGCTTTCACTCCATAGCGGCGAAAAAAGTCGGTAAACGGACAGACCAGCGCACCAATGCTCCAGGCACCCAGGCGGCGTAACAGTTTGGGCTTACCGCGGCTGGCGCGAATAAACGCCCGTACCTTAGGCTCATGGATAAGTTGAATAGAAAGCGAAGCGCGCTTCGGTTCAGGGCGCAGCAGCACGGTGAGAACGCCAATGCCCATTAGCGCCGCCATGCTCATGTAGGCCACATCCCAAGAGGCAGAGGCCGCGATATACAGTGCGCCGGCACCGGCGGCAAGTAAGCCACCGCGATAGCCAATAATATAGGTCGAGGCCATGGCGGCCTGAACATCGTCATCGGCGGACTCAATGCGATAGGCATCGATAGCGATATCCTGCGTCGCTGAGCCAAACGCCACCAGCAGTGCAAAGAGGGCCACCCAGCCGAGATTACCCACCGGGCTCAAACCGGCCAGCCCCACTAACCCCGCAACGATCAACCCCTGGGCTAACAGCATCCAGCCGCGGCGTTGGCCGAAGGCGCGGGTCAAAATCGGGAGCGCTAACCGGTCTACCACCGGCGCCCAGAAAAACTTGATCGAGTAGAGCATGCCAATCCAGGCAAAAAAGCCAATTGCCGCTACCTCCACGCCGTCGCTACGCAGCCAGGCGGAGAGTGTTGAAAACACTAATAAAAAGGGTAGGCCTGCAGAAAACCCCAAAAACAGCATGGTAATAACGGGTGCACGACAATAAATAGCCAGCGCAGCAAGCCAAGTGCGCTGGGGGGTGGGGTTTAACATTAAACGCTACTCCTGGTGGAAAGACGCTGGCAACGGCCAAGTGATAAACTGAGGCAGTGTTCTAACACAAAGTGCTATCACAAAACCGACAGCTTACCGGAGAGGAGTTTTCCATGTCGATTACGGCGCATCAGGTAGTTACCTTGCACTATGTCCTCAGCGACGTGCTCAACGATGGCAGCAAGCAGGTATTGGATGACTCCCAAGCGCGCAATAAGCCGCTAGAGTATTTGCATGGTCACGACAATATCGTGCCAGGGTTGGAGAGTGCGCTAGCAGGTCAAATCGTTGGCGCCGAGCTTAGCGTTCAACTAATGCCCGCAGATGCCTACGGTGTGCGTAACGAAGATCTGGTTCAGGAAGTCAGCCGTGGCTCTTTTGGTAACGCTGAGTTGGAACCGGGCAGCCGCTTTCAAACTGAGGGCGAAGCCGGGCCGCAAATTGTTACGGTACTCAAAGTCGATGGCGACCGCGTCACCGTCGATACCAATCACCCCCTGGCCGGGCGCACGCTGAACTATAAAGTCACCATTTTAGACGTACGCGAAGCTACCCGTGCAGAATTAGCCAAAGGCCATCCGTTACCACCAGGTACCGAACACAGTAAAGTCGAAGACCGCAAGGTGCTGTAGTGCTAATCACGCCCAAAAATTGATCAGTATCAATTTCCTGTTTAACCGCCTTCCCCCGCCTGCCGTAACTTGATCTAGGTCAGCATTCTTCTGCCGTTGAGTGACTAGTATGAACGCATACATCACGGCGGGGGGATTCACCATGTATTGGGATGACACAGTTATTTTCGGCTTAGTGACCGTCGCGTTAGTAATCGTTTTTATGCTGGGGTGGGTGGGCTTCGTGATTCGTGATCATCTACGTAAAGATGAGCGTAAAAAGTAGCTTTCCCACCTCATGTAAACCTTGTCAGGGGAGGGGGTTTGCTATCGCAGTAAACCTCCTGTTGCCAGCCCACCATGGGCTGGCTTTTTTTTGCCTGAAATGTGCTGAAAAGTTGCAATCGCATAGCGTGCGTTAATGAGCAATGCAAGGCGTGCTCTGGTAAAGTCCATTGAAGCAATGACTACACTAGGATGCTTTGTCATGAACGCAGTTGCCTTACACCACAGCCCGTGGGGTCGTGTACGTGATCGGTTAGCGTGCGCGTTAATTGTCGTGGGCATAATACTTCCCGCGACTGCCTTTGCCCAGGCAGTAAATATGATCAACGGCGATGTCACTCAAAAGGTCGCTTTAAGTGACTTGCACGACATGTCTGATACGACGTTTACACTCTATGACCCCTATCAAGGGCGCGATGTGGAGATGCAGGGCGTCGAGTTTCGCACCTTTCTGATTGAACAGTTTGGCGAAGTGCCCCCGGCGCTTCACTTTACCGCTTGGGACGACTACGAGGTTACCTTAGAAGGGTGGGACGACCCTAACTGGTACCTGATTAGCTCTGAGGATGGCGATCCGCTCACCATCCGTACGCGAGGCCCTGTGCGGCTGGTAGAGCGTGACTACAATAATCAGGGCAAGGGTGATCGCGACGTAGAAAACCTGCGTGAGTTCAATGACTGGATCTGGATGATTCGTAGCATAGAGGCGAAGTGGTGACATCCAAAACTAGGCCCGTCGCGCAGCCCACAGTTCGTCCCCGGCCTTTAGCTCGCCAGCACCGCTATTTTACGTGGTTATCATTGAGCTTGATGAGCTTTTTGGCACTTATGGTGTTGATTGTTTATGAATCGCGCTGGGTATACCCCGAAATACAGGCTTATTTCAGCCAGACGGGGAGCCTTACAGGTCAGCAGCTTTCTACTCGGGCACGGGTCTACCTACAAAATGCCCAATCCGAGCTATTGAGTGACCAGGCAGAGCAAGATGCGCTGGATGCCGCAGCCTTGGATATTGACCTGGCCTACGGCTTAGCCGATGTGCACATTTATCGGCGTGAATATACCTGCGTTGAGCCTAGTTTGAAGGAGTTGGATCGGCTGGTGGCGCTGCTCGTGGCGCGGGGCATTGACCGTATCGCTGCGGCGATGGCGTTGTTCGCACCGATTCAATGCTTAACCCATATTGAGATGGATCAGCTTGATCGTCGGGGCGCAGCGATTAACGATTTTTCCGAAAGCACCCGTCAGCATCGTCAGGTGCTGACTTACTCCAGTTTATTGATCTTTGTGATGGGATTGGCGTTTTGGTGGCTCCATGAGCGCCAGCTAAGACGCGCAGATCGCGCCACCCAAGAGACCTTCGAGTGGATGCAGCGTGCCATGCGCGACCCGCTCACCGGGATTGGCAATCGCAGCGCTTTACACCAGGATGTGTTGGCGAAGCAGCATCAATCGTTAGGGCTGATTCTGGTCGATATCGACTTTTTTAAACAGTACAACGATGCCTATGGGCATCCGCAAGGCGATACTCTTTTGCGCCAATTGGCCACATTGATTGGTGAAACGCTGAATGATGAAGCGCAGCTCTACCGCTTGGGAGGCGATGAGTTCGCGGCACTACTTCACTGCCCGAACACTGACACGCTGAAGCGTTACTGTCGTCAGCTAATTGAAGGGCTGCGGGAAGCTGATTTTGCCCACTCTGCCCATCCGGATAAAAAAGGCGTGACGTTAAGCGTTGGCGGGAGCTGTTTTGTAGCCGATGAAGCAACGTTTCCCTACGCTTACGAAGCCGCCGACAAAGCACTCTACCGGGTAAAAGCGATGGGCCGTGACGGTTGGCAGGTTACTGAAGACGCATAACGTCTGTGTACATAGGGGCGAGTCTGCCCAGCAGTTCATTACGTGCGCCAAGGGCAATACCCTCCGCCTGCATAGCCGCATCGAGATGTTCCACCAAGCGATTAAAATGCGCATCTGTTAGCCCCATATGTTGATGAGCACGATCCATCGGCGGGCCTTCATAGTGGCAGGGGCCATCGCTTACATCGCATAGCTGGCTGGCCAGGGATTCAGCAAATAAATCGATATTGGTGTTAGCAAAAAACACCACTACTTCGGGATCATCCGCAATTCGGTATAAGAGATTCTCGACCACCGTGTCGATAGTGCCCTGACCGCCAAGCCGTTCGTAAAGCGTTGTTGATTGAGTGGCTGACTGATGAGTGCAGCCTGCGAGCGTAATTGCGATTGTTGCAAAAGTAACCGTTATTAAACCACGGTGTGTCCGCTTGCATTTGTGTGGAAAGCTCATAGCGCCCCGCTTAGAAAGCTGCCTGAAGTGAAAGATAGCCGCCGCGTTGGGAAGGTAGGCCGGCAATGTCGCCTAAGTTCAACCACGCGCCCGTGAGTGATAAGTGCTTATTGAAGAAGTAGGCACTGTAGAGACTTTGCCAATCATCCTCTTTAGCTACGCTTAGGTTATCGGGTTTCTGACGATACTCTGCACCGACAACCCATTGCGGGGTAATAAAAACGCCCACGCTCCCCTCGGCCATCCACGAGCGGCTACTCTGATCGCCGCCAAAGCCAAGCAGACCGCCCTGGTTGGCATTGGTATTGCGCAGGGTGGCGTTGAATAGCACATTGCGCCCGGCAACAGCGCTAAACAGCAACTTGCTGGCGCTAAGATACATATCGGTACCGCTTGTTTTATCGGCACCGAGGGCGGTGGGAATGGTGCCATCAACCAGTCGTTTATGTTGCATCCCAACACTCCAAATGCCCCAAGGGTGATAGAGCACATCACCGAGCAAGCGCACCTTAGCACCGTAAATATCCTGGCCTAGCTCGCCACCCAGGGTGTCTAGATCAAGCGTTTGACGCGCCACTGAGACTTCAATACGGTCATAAACATTCAGGCTTGCGCCGGTCACTGTTAGCCGATAATCGTCCACCCAGGCATGGGTAGCGGCGGCAGTGACGCCGATTTCCTGTTCGCTGGCGGTGCTGGCCAGCACTGCCCAAGGCGATAAGCCACCCCCCGCGGCCCCTTCAATAGCACTCACTCCGCCCGTACTTACAATACGGCTACCGGCATAGGAGGGCATGGACGCAAGCGCTAAACAGACCGCAAGGCAGCTGAAAAAAAAGTGCCGAAAGGGTGAACTGGATGGTGAAAACATAGATTGAAATAACATCATGGCTTTCTCTGGAACGCCTTTAGTAAGGACGACATCGGGTGGGGCAAGGAGAGCGGCGTAAAATTATCCAACCATGCGGGGAGTTCATCAGCTGGCATTGGTTTAGCAATCCAATAGCCCTGTAAAAAGTCACAGCCAAGCTTGCTTAACAGCTCGGCGCTGGCGCGATTCTCGACGCCTTCGGCCACTAAGCGCAGTCCTAAGCTGTGGCCCATTTCGATGGTCGAGCTGACAATCGTCAAGTCATCTTTTTGAGAATCAATGGCCAACACGAACGATTTATCGATCTTGAGTTCATCCACGGGCAAGCGTTTGATTTGCGCTAGGGAAGAGTAGCCGGTGCCGTAATCGTCAATCGCGATACGCAGCCCTAGTTGGTTGAGCTCCATCAACGTGGCCATGGCGGCATCAACGTCCTGCATAACGGCACTTTCAGTGACTTCGATACTCAGGCGGGCAGGGGCAAGACGATAGCGCTCAAGCAGGCTAGCCAAATAAGCAGCTAATTGGCGATCCACCACATCACTGGCGGAGAGATTAACCGCTACCGATAAGTGGTAACCATGCTGCTGCCAAGCATGCAGTTGAGCGCAGACATTGGCTAACATCCAGTGGCTTAGCATGCTGATGCTTCCCGAACGCTCGGCCAAGCTAATAAACTCATCGGGTGGCACAAAACCTAACGACGGGTGACGCCAGCGCATCAACGCTTCGCACTGATCGACACGGCCGTTACGTGTGTTTACTTTGGGCTGGTAGGCCATCCACAGCTCACCGTTGCCCACCGCGTCCTGTAGGTCTCGAATCAAGGTGAGCTGGCGTAAATGATGCTCATCCTGTCCTTCCAAATAGCGTTGATGGGCGTGACGGTGGCGACGCGCCATATCGAGTGCGATGTCGGCACGCCGCAGCAGCAGTTGAGGGCTGTCGCCATGGTCGGGGTAATTAGTTTCGCCCGCCGAGAGTGACGGCGCGATAGGGAATTTATCAAGGTCGATAGGGTGGTGCAGCGTTGTAAAAAGGCGGGTTCGCCAGGCAAAGTCGCTTCTCGACTGCTTGACGAGTAGCAGTAATTCATCGCCATCCAGTCGGTAGGCAGTGCTCTCAGAGCCATCAAAGTGCTGCAAGCGCTTGGCCAGTGTGACTAGCACGTGATCCCCCAGCGCATAGCCGAAGGTGTCGTTGATGTCGCGAAAGTTGTTAATCGCCAGGCGAAGCAAGGTAAAAGGCTCACCGCGTTTGATCAAAAGGCTAATATCTTCTTGGGTGCTGATGCGGTTGGGCAGGTCGGTAAGGAGGTCGTGGCGAGACTGGTGATGAAGCGTCGCCTCGCGCTGAGCGATGCCTTCCTGCATGGCGATCAGTGTCGACGCCAAAAGCCCCGTTTCACTTCGCTCACTACCAATGGGTAGCTCGGTAAAACGTTCGCCGCGACCAATGCGCTGTGCCGCCTTCGCCAACTCCATTAACGGTTTGCTCATACTCCGGGCGCTCCACATAGCAATCAGCACGGTAAACAGCAGGATCAAAGCAATGATTCCCAGCAGTTGCCACTGCAGCGAGCGGTAAGCGCCAAGCAGCTCGTTGCGTGAGAGTTGTAACAACGCATAGGTCTGGTTGACGTCATCGGAATAGAGCTGAGACGCGTAGGTCAGGTACTCGGCATCCGGCGTCATCTGGCTGTGTAAGGCATATTCACCTTCGATTAGCTCATCGTCACGCCCGCTCATTAATTCCAGGGCCAGTTGCTCGGGATGAGAACTGGCAAGGTAGCTGATCTCGCCGTTGTCGCGATAGTTGACTACGCTGATGTCCAACCCGGTTAATGCATTAATCTCTTCCGTGACCGCTTCATTGATTAAAAAGCCCATACCCACCCAGCCAATCAGGTTGGGGGCACGCACTGGCAGCAGGGCAAACTCGTACGGCTGCCCTTCGGCGATGACGACGCTAACAGCTTCGCCTTCTTGGCTGGCTCGATCGAACAACTGCGGGAAAGGCATGGGGCTATTTTGCGCGTGATGGCTGCTTGCCAAAATACGCCCATCCAGGCCGCTGAGTAACACGATATCCGCCTTGGCTCGATCACCATGGTTGGCCAATACGGAGTAGAGCGTATCGGTGTCCTGGGTGGAAACGGCGCTTTTAAAACCGAAGTCATCGGCAAGAATGGCGACGTTATTAGCTAACTGCTCACCGCGTGCGTCCAGCAGTTGTTCCAATACATTGGCACCCACTTCTAAACGTTGGGAGCCTTTTGCAATGACGTCGTTTTGGGTCGCACGAAGAAACGCCACCCCGGTGGCGAGTTGCGAGACAATCACCACTGTCAGTAGCACGAGCATCAGGCGCGTTCTAAAGCGCATAGCAACCTCACTAAGTGGCGGATCGCGATCTCCTGAACACTGATAGGGGCTTAGGTGGCATCTTTAAATCGCTGCTGAAGTGGAGAGAGTGTTGGCGCTGGGGGTGGCAGCGCATTGAGTTTCAAGCTGACGTTTAATTGGTCGGTATCGGTAATGACGCCTTCCCACCAGACTTGTTGGCTGTCATCAAGCTGAGGGTGCCAAATCCGCACACGATGCTCACCTGGCGGCAGAGTAGGTAGCAAAAGCGTGCCTTCGGCAGCCGTTGTGGCCATATAGGGAGCGTCGCTAACGACAATAAAGGCCTGCATATGGTCGTGAATATTGCACCCCAAGACGACAATGCCCGCTCGGTCGAATTGAACTGGTGGTGGGGTTTCTTGCAGGTAGAGATTTAAATCAAAGGTTTTGGCCGGTGAAAAAGAGTAGACGTGATGGCGAGTCGTATCTTGGTTAGGAAATGCCACATAGCTGTCGGTCGATACGGTTAGCACCTTGGGGTGAAAGGCGGCATCGCGCTGGTAGATACTCTCTTGTTGGGGTGGATTTCCTGCTGAGGTGTCGTAATAGACCTCAACCACTGCGTCCTCAAGCAGTTGACCTTCAACACTACGCACCGTTACCTGGGCAGCATTAGCGGTGGAGACAAGTAGGGATGTGATTGCCACTACAAAAAACGGGGCAGTAAATACGCTGAAAAAGCCACTAAAAGGGCTACGTTGTTGTGTTGGCATTCAGATTGGCATCCCGCATTAAGCTGGCAAAGTGTTAAGCCTAATAGTGGATGGATTATGCAAGAAAGTCATGCCTTTGGCTTAACGGTAAGCCAACACTTGTGGATTTATCCTTAACTTTGCTTTTGTTTTATTAGGTGCTGTGGCACTCGCACCAGTGACCACGTTAGCTTTTACCGATTAGATGGGCAGGATAGTGCTTAACGCAATGCTGGCTGGCGCCAAGTGTCCCGCCAGGCATACATGACGCGCTCTGGGTACCAGGTTTCTCCCAGGCTGCGTCTGGCGCTGCACGTCATCACCAATAAAACGCGCTAGCGGCGTGCCCATACGTTCACGCCACTGGGCTTGTCTCTACAAGCCCAGCGCCGCTCAGCGTTACTGCCTTAGCTAGCTTTCTCACGCAAAAAGTCGATGATTTGATCCGCAGGCACCATGGTGGCTTCGCTATCCCGACGTCCTTTATATTCCAGTTCGCCGTTGTCCAGGCCGCGGTCGCCGATTACCAGGCGGTGAGGAACGCCCATCAGCTCCAAGTCGGCAAATTTAACGCCGGGCCGGGTGTCTCGGTCATCCAGCAAGACGTCTAAGCCAGCGGCGGTGAGTGCTTGGTAAAGACGTTCAGACTCTTCGCGAACACGCTGGGATTTGTGTGCATTCATCGGCACCAGTGCCACCTGGAAGGGCGCAATAGCGTTAGGCCAGATAATGCCGGATTCATCGTGGTTCTGCTCAATGGCCGCGGCGACCACACGGGTCACGCCGATGCCGTAGCAACCCATCCAAGGATGGCTGGTTTTGCCGTTGTCGCCCAGTACGTTGGCGTTCATGGCCTGGGAGTACTTTTGGCCAAGCTGGAAGACGTGGCCAACCTCGATGCCGCGCTTGATAGAGAGCGTGCCTTGACCGTCGGGAGAAGGGTCGCCTTCCACCACATTGCGTAGGTCGGCCACCTCGGGAAGGGCAACATCACGCTCCCAGTTAATGCCGAAATAGTGTTTGCCTTCAATATTGGCACCCGCGCCAAAGTCGCTCATCAGGGCAACGCTGCGGTCGGCAATAATGGGCATATCAAGGTTCACCGGGCCAAGCGAGCCAAAGCCTGCACCAACTGCTGCGCGAATTTCTTCTTCGCTGCCCATGGTCAGCGGGGCCGCCACTTGGGGAAGGTTCTCTGCTTTTACCTCGTTCAGCTCATGATCACCGCGCACCAATAGGGCAATCAGGCCACCTTCAGCGGCACGTACGATGAGGGTCTTGACCGTTTTCTCGATCGGCAGATCAAACTGCTCAACCAGGGCGGCGATGGTCTTGGCATTAGGTGTGTCTACCAGATGCATCTCTTGGGTAGGTGCTTCGCGCTGTATGTCGCTGCCCACCGGGGCAGGCAAGGCTTCGGCCTTTTCCATGTTTGCGGCGTAGTCGGAGGCGTTGGAGAATACGATATCGTCTTCGCCCGAGTCGGCCAGTACGTGGAATTCATGGGAGCCGGTGCCGCCGATAGAGCCGTTGTCGGCAATTACCGGGCGAAAGTCGAGGCCTAGTCGCGTGAAAATGCGTGTGTAAGCATCATACATATCCTGGTAGGTCTGCTTCAGCGAGGCTTCATCCAGGTGGAAGGAGTAAGCATCCTTCATGATGAACTCGCGGGAGCGCATTACCCCAAAGCGTGGGCGAATCTCGTCACGGAACTTGGTCTGAATCTGATAGAAATTGACCGGCAGCTGTTTATAGCTGGCAATCTCTTTGCGCACCAGGTCGGTGATCACTTCTTCGTGGGTCGGGCCGACGCAGTAGTCGCGGTCGTGGCGATCTTTCAGGCGTAACAGCTCGGGGCCATACTGCTCCCAACGGCCAGACTCCTGCCAAAGCTCAGCGGGCTGCACGGCGGGCATCAGTACCTCTTGAGCACCGGCACGGTTCATCTCTTCGCGCACAATGGCTTCCACTTTACGCAGGGTGCGCAGGCCAAGTGGCAGCCAGGTGTATAGCCCTGAGGTTAAACGGCGAATCATCCCGGCACGGAGCATTAGCTGGTGGCTAATGACTTCGGCGTCAGCCGGGGTTTCTTTGAGAGTGGCAATCAGTAATTGGCTGGCGCGCATGGGCGTGAGCATTCCTTAGGTTTTTGAAAACAGGGTTGTTGAAAACCTGGTTCTTGAAAACTGGGTTCTTGAAAAAGTGCTTGGAAGCGTTGAATGGGGACATTGTACGGTCTAGCGGTTAAAGCGGCAAAATAGTGCTTATGTTCAAATGATCTATGCTTTTGGATGGCTGTGCTAAACTGATCGAGTTTTGTGGCGCGATAGTCGGCAAAAACGCAAGCGCAATACGCTATATCGACTATCGTTACTTTTGTATTTGAGGGAACCTTCATGCATCAAGCAGTTCGTCGCTGGTTGACTGGCGCCGTGGTTGGCGTTTCCATCGTGTCATTGAGTGGTTGTGGTACGCTTTTTCACCCTGAACGTAAAGGGCAATTGAGCGGTGATATTGATCCGGTTATTGCTGTCGCCAATGGGGTCGGTTTGCTGTTTTTTATTGTACCCGGAGTGATTGCCTACGCCGTGGATTTCTCTAATGGCACCATCTATCTGCCGGGCCGCAACAGCGCCTCAGTAGATGTTCACCACTTAGACGACGCTATGGATGTGGCTTCCCTGGAAAAATTGCTCTCTGAAACAGCTGGTCAGCCGGTGAGCTTAGAGAGCGAGTTGGTCATGATCGAGGAGGTGAGCAGCTTGGATGAAGCGTTGGCCATGGTGCGTATGTCGGGCGTGTTAGACCAAGAGAAACTCTCAGCTATGTAACGTTCGCTATTGATCGCTAAAACCCAGCCATGTGTCACGCTTGGCTGGGTTTTTTCATGTCGTGCAAGTGTTAAGCATACTGGGGAGGGTTGGGTACGCTGGGAAAGCGCGGCGGGTGCGCTTCCATGTAGGCGTGGCAGGCACGCAGTACCCGCACATCATCATACTTGCCACCCGCAAGCTGAAAACCCACCGGTAAACCGTTATCGGTAAAACCACAGGGCACTGACGCGGCGGGCTGCTGGCTAAGGTTAAAAGGATAGCTAAAGGGCGCCCACTCTTCCCAGTCCCGCATATCGCTGCTGAGGGGAACTTCCTGGTTAATTTCAAACGGCGGTATCGCCACCGAGGGGGTCATCAGTAGATGATACTCTTGGTTAAAGTGCTCCAGGAGCTGGGTTAACTCCGCACGATCTGCCAAGGCACGAAACAGTTCAACGGCTTTCCAGGGTTCGGCCTCACGGGCATTGGCCACCATGCCGGGATCCAGCAGCGTACGCTGGTGATCATCCATTTGTGACCACTGCTCTAAAGAGGCGGTAAACCACAGCTTACGGAAGGTATCCAGCGGTGACGAAAAGCCGGGATGCACTTCGACGATTTCAGCGCCCAACGCCTCCAGTCTGCCGGCTGCTTCTCGCACGCGTTCGGCAACCTGTGGATCTACCTTGGCGTAGCCAAGATCAGCCGAGTAGCCAATCCGTAGTCCGGTTAAACCTTTATCCAAATCCATCCCCCAGCACTCGGGCTGCCCGCGGGTGGCGTAAGGGTCACGGTAGTCGTAACGGCCCATCACATTGAGCATGCTAACCGCATCCCGCACGGTGCGCGTTAACGGCCCCAGGTGCGATAGGCTGGGTTCTTTAGCTGGAGGCCATTGGGGCGTCCAGCCAAATGTGGGTTTGAAGCCAAAAACACCGGTGAACGCCGCGGGGATACGTATGGATCCGCCGGAGTCGCCGCCCTGGTGCAGTACCCCCATATTGAGTGCCGCAGCAGCGGCGGCCCCGCCGGAAGAACCGCCGGGGGTTAACCGAGTATCCCAGGGGTTAGCCGTGGCACCGAAGACACGGTTATCGGTCACGGCTTTCCAGCCAAATTCGGGCGTGTTGGTTTTACCTAAAATGACGGCGCCTGCTTCACGCAGCATGCGTGCGGGTGGCGCATCGGTGTCACATAGCGCTTCAGAAGAGGTTAACGAGCCTTCTCGGCAGGGCATGCCTGCCACTTGGGTCAGGTCTTTAAGCGATACCGGCACCCCGTCGATGGGGCTTAGCGGCTTGCCTTGCCCCCAGCGCCGCGCCGAGGCTTTGGCCGCCGATTCCGCACCTTCAGCATCTACATACACATAGGCGTTAACGTCTGGGTTGAAGCGCTCGATTCGATCAAGAGCGACACGAGTCGCTTCTAGCGGGGAGGCCTCTCGGCTTGCAAACAAGTGAGCTAGGGTCTGGGCATCTAAACTGCCAAGATCGGTATCGCTCATTGCACACTCCTTACGTAGGCTGGGGCTTGGGTAAAGGAGTTTAAGCGTAGGCAAGCATTACCGGGCGTGCAAAAACCGCTGAATCGTAGGCTGACTCTTTGTATCCACTTCAGGAGGCTTGAGCGCGTAGCCAAGCTATTTCATCGGCCCATATCTCGGGTTCGATGGTCTCCAGTATCATTGGAATGCCGTTAATCCGTGGTTCCTGCATGATGGTGGTAAAGGCAGGTAGGCCAATATTGCCTTTGCCCAGGCTATGGTGGCGATCCACGCGGCTGGCAAGGTTGCTTTTGGCATCGTTTAAATGCATACCGCGCAGATACTCAAAGCCGACCACGCTGTCTAGCTCATCAAGCGTTGCTTGGGTGGCCTCTGTCGTGCGTAGATCATAGCCCGCCGCAAAGGCGTGGCAGGTGTCAATACACACCCCCACGCGAGTTTTATCGTCCACGTGGGCAATGATCTCGGCCAAATGCTCGAAGCGCCAACCTAGGTTAGTGCCTTGGCCAGCGGTATTTTCAATGACTGCGGTAACGCCTTGGGTATGCGTTAGCGCTTCGTTAACGGATTCTGCAATACGCTTTAAGCAGTCGCTTTCGCTGATTTTGTTCAAATGGCTGCCAGGGTGAAAATTAAGCAGCGTCAGCCCCAACTGCTCGCAGCGCTGCATCTCATCCAGAAACGCATCGCGGGATTTGCGCAGCCCTTCCTGCTCGGGGTGACCCAGATTAATCAGATAGCTGTCGTGGGGCAAAATCTGCTCTGCAGAAAAGTTGTGCTCGGCACAGGCATCGCGAAAGGCTTGAATCGCCTCATCGGTGAGCGGTTTACCTTTCCATTGACGCTGATTTTTGGTGAATAGCGCAAACGCATCCGCACCGATTTCCACTGCTCGCTGCACGGCTTGGTCTGCGCCGCCAGCGGCGCTCACATGGGCTCCTAGGTACTTCACGGTGGACTCCTTGTCAGTGTGTGAACTTATAAGTTGTTAGAGTTTATCAATGGCTGTCTAAAAAGCGCTTGAACGCGGCGGGTTCATCGGTGATGACACTGCCGATGCCCCACTCCCAGCGGCTATGAAAGGCACTGGGGTCATTGGCGGTATAGCACAATATTTGATAGCCATCGCGCTGCATAGCGTCGGCTTGGGCGCGCTTCAAACGCGGCCAGTGGGGGTGCACGCTAAAAGCCTCAATGGCCTCGCACTGCTCACGCCAACTTTTGGGCACGCTACCGAACAGCACACCCAGGGCCAGCCGTTCTTTGCTGGCAAATTGACGGCAGTGGCCAAGAGCCGCGGCATTGAAGGAGGAGATAATCAAGCGCTCGGGGGGGAGAGTGTCGAGCATTTCCGGCAGCGCGCGTTCCACCAGCGCGATGGGGTCGCGGCCTTTGTTGACCTTGATTTCCATATTGGCGCCCATTTCCAGCTCGTTAAGCAGTGCCAACATCTCGCTGAGGCTAGGCATCTTCTCACCCGCAAAACGATCGTCAAACCAAGCCCCGGCATCCAGGGTTTGCGCCTTCGCCCAGCTCATGGAGGCGAGTCCGCCCCGTCCGTTTGAGCAGCGTGCTACATCGCCGTCGTGCCAAATCACCGGGGTGCCATCACCGAGTAGCTGCACATCCAGCTCTACCCATGTGGCTCCCGCTTCATAGGCGGCGCGCACCGCGGCGAGGGTGTTTTCAGGGGCAGCGGCGGAGTAGCCGCGGTGGGCAATCAGCGCGGGGAGTTGAATAGCGGGATGCGTCATGACAAATCTCTAAGCCTTAGACGATAAAGAAGCGCTAATACTAGCATGGGCGCATGACAGCAGGATTGCATTGCCTCGCGTTCTAGTGGGTAAAAATACGCTAGCGTGCTAGCTTGATTTAAATGCCATGACGCGCTTGTATAGCAGCACCTGTTGCCATGCTTAGCATTATTCAGAGATGGCGTATCAACTCGAATAATAGCCGAATTACACAATAAGGAGTCCTAATGTCTCAGCGTATTCAATTTGCCCGCACCGGCGGTTCTGAGGTACTTGAACTGGTCGACGTTACCCCTGCTGAACCTGGCCAGGGTGAAGTACGTATTGCTAATAAAGCCGTTGGCCTTAATTTTATCGACATCTATTTTCGTACCGGGCTCTATCCAACCCCTTCCATGCCTTCTGGTCTAGGCACCGAAGGTGCAGGCGTGGTCGATGCGGTTGGCGAAGGAGTCACACACCTTCAGGTTGGCGATCGCGTGGCCTATGCCCAAGGCCCGTTGGGCGCCTATGCTGAACTGCATACGCTGCCAGCGGCTAAAGTGGTCAAGCTACCCGACTTCGTTGATTTCGACACCGCAGCGGCGAGTATGCTCAAGGGCCTTACCGTGCAGTATCTGCTGCGCCAAACCTATGAACTAAAAGGTGGCGAAACCATTCTATTTCACGCCGCAGCGGGCGGGGTAGGTTCGATTGCCTGCCAGTGGGCGAAGTCGTTAGGCGTTAAGCTGATCGGCACAGTCAGTTCACAGGAAAAAGCGGATCTAGCCATGGCCAACGGTGCCTGGGCGACAATTAATTACAGCGAAGAGAACGTGGTAGAGCGCGTACGCGAGCTTACCAACGGCGATATGTGCGATGTGGTGTACGATTCGGTGGGTAAAGACACCTGGGAAATGTCACTGGACTGCCTGAAGCCCCGTGGTCTGATGGTCAGCTTTGGCAACGCGTCTGGCCCGGTGGAGGGCGTTAATATCGGCATTCTGAATCAGAAGGGCGCACTTTACGTGACCCGCCCCAGCCTGAATGGCTACGCCGACACCCGCGAGCGTTTGGAGATGATGTGCGAAGAGTTTTTCGCCATGATTGAAAGCGGTAAGGTCAACATTGATATCGCCAACCGCTACCCACTTGCAGAAGCTGGCAAAGCCCAAGACGCCCTGCAAAGCCGCAAGACCACGGGCTCAACTATTCTTTTGCCGTAGCGGGTTCATTTTAGCCGACGATAGAACTTTGAGAGCAGCAGCAGGGGCAGCCTGAAGCGATTGGCCAGGGCCCCGTGAAGTTTCCTATATCTCAAAGGCTGCACGCATCGCTATAAGATTGTTGATGCTCACATTATTGTTGAGCGCCAAAAGTAAGCGCTTTTATTAGCCCGTTTTACCCTTCATTACACTACCGATATGAAGCTCGGCTTTGCCGAGCTTTTGTCCCTTTTGGCTATGTGTTTATAGGCTTTGCGTATGCAGGGTCTATACCTCTGTATAGTAAACGTCTAATGTGCAGAAGAAATAGTCATGTTAAAGCGTGTTTTGCATCAATCGCATGGTGAACTTTCAAACGCCAGCAAGGGAGTGGGAAAAGGATGTCGGCTGAGGACATAAGTGTTGAGGGCTCAAGCGCTGAGGGCTCCGGTATTGAAAACGTAAGTATTGAAGCATTGGATCTTGGCGGGTTAACGCTTACACCTAGCACACTGGTGTTTATCGTACTTGGGCTAACGCTCGCCGCGTTTATATGGGGACGCTTTCGTTATGACTTAGTGGCGCTGGCAGCGTTGTTGGGTTCGGTCATGCTGGGGCTTGTGCCGGCCGAAAGCGCTTTCGCCGGTTTCGGCCATCCGGCGGTGATTACCGTGGCCGCTGTACTGGTGCTTAGCCGAGGGTTTGAGCGCTCGGGCGTGGTCGATATTATTGCCAACCAAGTGCTTAAAGTGGGGGAAAACCTGCTGCTCCAACTCCTGGTGCTGGTGGGTACCATTGTTGTGCTGTCAGGTATTATGAATAATGTGGGCGCCCTGGCACTGCTGCTACCGGTAGCAATGCGGCTTGCCCGCGAACACAACACCTCGCCTTCCTTACTGCTTATGCCCCTGGCGTTTGGCTCTCTGCTCGGCGGCCTGACCACGATGATTGGTACCCCACCCAATATCATTATTTCCAGTTATCGCCGTGATGTGACAGATGAAGCATTTAGTATGTTTAGCTTCTCGCCTGTTGGCATCGTAGTTGCGCTGGCGGGGCTGGCCTTTATTGTTCTGGTGGGCTGGCGCTTGACGCCCAAGCGTAGCGGCCAGGCCTCTACGGATGAAATGTTCGATACCGCCAACTATTTAGTCGAATTGAAAGTGGGTGAAGAGTCGAAAGCCAAAGGCTTAACGCTACAGCAGTTGCGCGACGAACTGGACGAAACCATTCCCGTGTTAGCGGTGGTGCGTGATGACAACCGCCGTGCGGGCTATAACTTCCACGGCGCACTGGAAGAGGGCGATATTCTGCTATTAGAAGCAGGGCCTGATGAGCTTCAAATGCTGGAAGACAAAGTAGGGCTAAGCGCGATTGCAGAGTTGGAGGAAGACCCTGAGGCGGAGGATGCTGAGCCTACGGAGAGTGATAAGGATCCTGCGAATAAGAAAGATTCTGCGCAGGATCGACAGCCCGTGGATACCGAGGGCCTGCAACTGATCGAGGCCGTGGTGCGTAACGACTCAATGATGATTAACCGCAGCGTACGCCAGCTCCGCTTAAACCATCAGTTTGGCCTGCACTTGGTGGCTGTCGCACGAGATGGCGGGCGCTTGAAGCAGCGGTTGCGGGATATTCGTTTTAAAAACGGTGATGTTTTGCTCCTCCAGGGCAGTGAAAACGAGATGTCAGATAGCCTGGCCTCGCTTGGGTGTCTACCCCTGGCTAGCCGTGAACTGCATCTGGGGCAGCCACGCAAACTCGCTATGTCGATTGCTATTTTTGCCTTGGCAATCGTCGCCATGCTGTTTGATCTACTCCCCGCAGCGGTGGCCATGAGTAGTGCGGCACTGATTTCGCTCCTGATTGGCGTGTTACCACTCCGGGAAGGGTATCAGGCCATTGATGGCCCCGTCATAGTGCTGCTCGCGGCGATGATTCCCGTGGGCGAAGCATTAGAAACCAGTGGAGGTGCAGATTTGATTGCTAACGCGCTGCTCAGTTTTGGCAGCGATTGGCCGGTGGTGGTGACCATGATAGGGCTGTTTTTACTCTCTATGCTGCTCTCCAATGTGGTTAACAATGCGGCGGCTGCGCTACTGATGGCACCGATTGCGGTGAGCTTAGCCAATGGCTTTGACGTCTCACTGGATCCGTTTTTGATGGTCGTAGCTGTTAGCGCTTCCTGTGCGTTTTTAACCCCTATTGGGCACCAATCCAATACGCTGGTGCTTGGGCCTGGCGGCTACCGCTTTGGTGATTATTGGAAACTGGGCTTGCCGCTATCACTGGTGGTGCTGGTGGTTGCTATCCCAATGATCCTATGGGTGTGGCCGCTTTAATAGGCGAGGTCGCCGCTTGGTCTGTCGGTTTGGCACCTGCGGAATTGTATGAATAGTGCTATTAGGTTTCGAAAATTTTGCTAGATTATGTTCAGATATCAATAAAAATCGAACAGGCCGGGCTTATGAATCAACAATTTCGTCAGGATGCCATTGTCGAGCTGGTTCGTCAGCACGGCTATATGAGTATTGAGCAGCTCACCGATCATTTTGCCGTGACACCACAAACCATCCGTCGCGATTTAAATACCCTGGCCAATGAGGGCCGGGTGAGGCGGGTGCATGGCGGAGTAGGAATCGAGTCGAGTACAGTCAATACCGCCTACAGCACGCGCAAGACACTGCATCTGGAAGAAAAGGAGCGCATTGCCCGCTGTTTAGCACAGCACATCCCGAATCACTCCTCTCTGTTTATTAATATCGGCACCAGCAATGAAGTGATTGCTCAAGCGCTGTTAGAGCACCAGGGCCTTGAGATCATTACCAATAATTTAAATGTTGCCGCTATCCTGCAACATAAAGAGGATTTCACCGTGATTATCGCCGGCGGTCAGGTGCGCTCCCGGGACGGCGGCATTATCGGTGAAGCAACGATCGACTTTATCAATCAGTTCAAAGTGGACTACGGCATTATCGGCATCAGCGGTATCGATGAGGATGGCTCACTGCTGGAGTTTGATTACCAGGAAGTGCGCGTTGCTCAGGCGATTATCGCCAATTCCAGGCGCATCTATCTGGCGGCGGACTACTCTAAATTTCACCGTAACCCGGTTGTTCGGCAAGGTAACCTGGAACAGCTGGATGCGCTATTTACCGACCGCAAACCCCCAGACGCGATTCAGCGCTTGCTGACGCAACACGATGTGGCGCTCTACATTGCTTAATGAGGTGGTTTCAGCCTTGAGCATTTTGGGCGGCTAGAGTAGCCTTGGATGATAATAAAGCGAAAACGTGGAAACCTCTGATTAACTATTGCGCTTGGCCATACAGCGTTAAAAATCGCCTCAAAATGCTCATTTACACCCCGTAAACTCCGCTTTTTCGTTGATTTTTGCCTTGTCTGGCCTGCGCTCATCGCGTTAATCAGAGGTTTCCAATCATACAAAATCGAAAGATAATACAACAAAGCGAACTCGATATGTCCTCTTTTATACTCGCCATTGATCAAGGTACCACCAGTTCTCGCGCCATTCTGTTTGACCGCCAAGGCCAGGTGGCCGCTGTTGCCCAGCAAGAATTCACTCAGCACTTCCCCCACGACGGATGGATTGAGCACAACCCCGAAGACATTTGGGAAACCGTGGTGGCGACTTGCCGAGATGTGATGCGTAACGCTGAAGTTTCCGCCGACCAAATAGCCGGGATCGGCATTACCAACCAGCGGGAAACCACTATTCTGTGGGATCGGAAAACGGGTAAGCCACTCTATAACGCCATCGTTTGGCAGGATCGCCGCACCTCAGATTTATGCCAGTCACTGCGCGATCAAGGCTATACCGATACCGTTCAAGCTAAAACGGGCCTATTGATTGATCCCTACTTTTCAGCCACCAAGCTTGGTTGGGTACTGGACAACGTTGAGGGTGCTCGGGAGCGCGCCGAGCAGGGCGAGTTGGCATTTGGAACGGTAGATAGCTTTTTAATCTGGCGGCTGACAGGCGGTCAGCAGCACGTGACCGATGCCACCAATGCTTCGCGTACAGCGTTGTTTAATATCCATACTCAGGAGTGGGATGAAGAGCTGCTGGCGCTATTTAATATTCCCGCCAATTTATTGCCCGAAGTGAAAGACTCCAGCGATGATTTTGGCACCACCGAAGCGCACTGGCTGGGTGCCGCGCTCCCCATTGCTGGGGTAGCGGGGGATCAGCAGGCTGCTTTAGTGGGGCAGGCGTGCTTTCAACCGGGGATGGGTAAAAGCACCTATGGCACAGGCTGTTTTATGATTGTGAATACCGGTGAAACGCCCTCGCTGTCGCGCAATCGCCTGTTGACCACCATTGGCTACCGGCTTCACGGTAAGCCGACCTATGCCATGGAGGGCAGTATTTTCGTGGCGGGGGCGACGGTGCAGTGGTTACGTGACGGCTTGAACCTGTTTGCCGATGCGTCAGAGACGGAGGCCTTGGCCCAGGAGACCCGCAGTGGCCACAGCGTTTATCTGGTGCCCGCCTTTACCGGCTTGGGCGCTCCACACTGGGATCCCAAAGCCCGCGGCGCTATTTTTGGGTTAACTCGCGATACCGGTATCGCTGAAATAGTCGCTGCAGGCCTGCAAGCGGTGTGCTATCAAACCCGAGACCTCCAGCACTGTATGAACGACGACATGGAGGCCGCACCAGGCACTTTGCGCGTCGACGGTGGCATGGTGAAGAACAGCTGGGTGATGCAGTTTCTTGCCGATATGCTGGGTGTCCAGGTGGATCGCCCTACGATTTTGGAAACCACGGCGCTGGGGGCTGCTTACTTAGCCGGGTTGCGTTTAGGTTGGTATCAAACCCTCGAAGAGATTGAGCAGCTGTGGCGCTGTGAGAAGAGCTTTATGCCTGCTATGGAGGAGACCACTCGCGAGCAGCTCTATCAAGGCTGGTTGGATGCGGTTTCGCGCGTGCGCTCCACGCCTTAGGTAATAACGATTTAGCCCACTACTTAAGCACACTATCTATTAACTCTTTCGATTCTTTATAATGCGGCGGCCAATTAAACCATTGGCCGCCTTTCTTCGCTTTTAGCGCCCCTCATGAAAGTCTTTAACACACTTAACACTTAATGAGTGTTTATGTAGTCGAGTTACAACCACCCCTGCTGCCAATGATGCATTGTGGGTTTTGTTGCAGTGAACCATAGTGAAGCCATGGATCAGGAGGGTGCTTCGTTATCCCGAGTCACTGCCCTGATCTCTGCTACAGAACCATAGCGCTTCAGTATTACCCGAGCGCTAAAGGCGAAGGTCTTGCAAAGCTTGTGACCGTTTCGCAGTTGCCGAACTGGGCACTTATCCGGCCCAGCATGAGTAGCAACGTCACCATACGTCGTTAACTAAGATGGCTGCTTTTTTTAACCGATAGTCGGTTAAGCAGCGGATGACCATACCATGAGGTATTACTAATGAACTGCATCGAACTGAGCCAACAAGCCGACAGCATCGCCAGCACTTTCAGCAAACAAGATCTCGCTAGACTTGTTGTGGCACTGAAGGGCAACCGTGAATCACTGCAGCATGCCGTTGAGGTCATCGACACAGTGGATAGCCGCTCAGGCTGCACACTGGAAGAAGCTTGGGATGAAGTGCTCTCAGGGGACTCTCAAATGCGAATTGAAGACGAAGAGTAGGGCATCGCTTATTGATTGTTTGAGCCCCCTCACTTAGGTGAGGGGGCTTTTTTACGCTAAACCGCTGTCGATGTCGGCGGAAGTGCAGTATCGCGATTTTGTTCGAAGTACTGGCTAAATCGATTTTCAGCATCGTCACCAAACAGTACCCGACACGCTTCCTTTAAACCTGTGGAATGGCGTAACTGCTCATGAGGTACCACCAGAGAAACTTTGGCGCGGCGGCGCAGGAAGTCCTCAAGCTGGGTGATCATCTCGTGGTCGCGGGCATGCTCAATTTCACAACGGATGTACTCAGTGCCTTCAATGAGGATTTCGCCCTGAGCGGGATCCTGACGAATTTTCTCCAGCATCGGTATGGCTTGATCGGCATAGCGCCGCCACAGCCGAGAGGAGAGCAGCTCCGATGACGTAGAGGCGGTCATGGCATCCAGGTTCATACGCTTGGCTTGATCCATAAACTGCTGTTTCACGGGCTTGGCAGGTTCCCCGTACCACCGAAAGTTGGGGTCTGAAAGTGAAACGCCCAGGCGGCTGATCTCTTCGGCAATCTCATCCCCCACGTTCAAACAGTCGGTAAGTTTGCCACCAAAGATGCTGATATGCGCACTCTCAACGTTGGTATCGACCACATGCTTGCGAGAAAGCTGTAAAAAGTCTCGGTCACTGCCCTGATCATCTTTGATGGCTAAAGGCCTTACGCCACAGCGTGTCGAGATAATGTCGTCTTGTGTGAGCGGTTGATCTAGCGTTAGGCGTTTATTGATATTTTCCAGCACAAAGGCGATATCGTCAGCAGTAACGTCCACCTCTGGATGCTCCATATGGGTATCGGTAGTGCCGATACAGGTGCGATTGCCCATGGGAATGACGAAGAACAGCCTTCCATCGTCGGCAAAAAATGCCAACACCCGCTGTGAATCGGTTAGCTGTGGAACGATGAGGTGAATGCCCTTGGAGTAGAGGTGATGATGGGTAGTCTTTTGGCCGGTCAGCTCGTTATGCTGATCTACCCAGGGGCCAGCAGCGTTGATTAATACCTTGGCATGAATATCGAAGGTGCTGCCATCCATCACGTTGTGCGCTTTGGTCACCCATAGGTCGCCGACCCGTTCGGCGCCGAGTGACTCGACGTAGTTGGCGGCAATTGCTCCATAGTTAAGCGCGTGGCGCACAAAGTTGAACACAAAGCGTGCGTCATTATCGTGGAGGTAGGCGTCGGAGTACTCGAAGCCGCCAACGGCGTCCTCAATATCGATAATGGGTTCTTGCTGCTTAATCTTGTTAGGCGAAAGCAGGCGGGGCAGTTTAGTGAAGCCGTTGCCCATCAGCCAGTAAAGCCAGGTGCCCGCCCATAGGTAGCGTGGTGAGTGGCGGAAACCTTTCGAAATAGTGGTCAGGAAACGAATCTCCTGCACGGTAGAGGGGTAACTCTTTATCAAGTGATTGCGGCTTTTGCACAATTTTCGAACCAGTGCAAAATCCTTGCTTTCCATGTATTTAATGCCTCCCCAAACTAAGTTGGAGGAGTGCATGCTGGTGCTGCCGGCGAAGTCGCCGCGATCAATCAGTGCGACTTTAGCGCCTTTTCCAGCCAGCGCCGCCGCAGTGGCCGCGCCATTGATACCGCCCCCTATAATCAGGGCATCAAAGGTCTCGGTAGGTAATTTTTCTATATTTCGATTTCGCAGTTTCATAGCGGATCCAATTAACAAATAAATAGCCCTGGTGCCCTGGGTGTTTTCTCTTGTGCTATGGCCTGCCGCCAATGAAACCCTTGCAGGGCGGTTGCCCACCCTGCAAGCGTTACGCGTGATTACTCTTGGCGCGTACCGGCTGCCATCCAGGCTTCCATCATTTCGTCATAAGGAACGGTGGTGCCTTGGGGCATTTCATTGTCCAGCTTGGCTTTGGGTGCGCCTTCCTGATCCAGCCAGTATTGCGGATCCTGCTCTTCATTGAGCACGGGCGCATAGCTGTCGAAGACGTTGGCCCTGGCTAGGCGATGCATGGTGCTGTCCATATCCGACGCCAGTTTGTCCAAGCCTTCCTGAGGCGTGACTTCACCACTCATGACAGGCGCCAGGTTTTGCCACCACAGTGGGGCCATGCGTGGGTAGTCAGGCACATTGGTGCCGGTAGGCGTCCAGTTCGACTCGTTGGGGCTGCGGTAGAACTCCACCAGGCCGCCTAATTTGGGGGCCATCTCGGTCATCTGCTCAGAGAAGATGTCAGATTCACGAATCGGCGTTAGACCGTGCATCAGTTTTTCCAAAGACACCGTTTTAGACACGGTGAACTGGCCGAACAGCCACGCCGCGGTGCGACGATCTTCCGGCGTTGAATCGAAGAACGTCCAGGCGCCTACATCTTGGTAGCCGACCTTCATACCCTCTTCCCAGTACGGGCCGGTGGGGGATGGAGCCATGCGCCATAGCGGGTTGCCTTCGTCATCGGTCACTGCGACTGCAGGGTCGGTCATGTCGGCAGTAAAGGCGGTGTACCAGAAAATCTGCTGGGCAATGTGTCCCTGCGCAGGTACCGGGCCAGCCTCACCAAAGGTCATGCCCTGTGCTTCAGGAGGGGCATAGTCACGCAGCCAATCGACGGCTTTTTGCATGGCAAATACCGAGGCCGGTGAGTTAGTAGCACCGCCGCGGCTTACGCTTGCGCCTACTGGCTGGCTATCTTCGTTGACGCGGATACCCCAGTCATCCACCGGGTTGCCGGAAGGGACGCCGGGGCTGCCCATACCTGCCATGGAGAGCCAGGAGTCGTGGAAGCGCCAGCCCAGTGACGGATCGCGGCGGCCGTAATCCATATGGCCATACACCTTGGTGCCATCTATTTCGCCGACATGCTCGGTAAAGAACTCGGCGATATCTTGATAGGCCGTCCAGTTAGTGGGAACGCCAAGAGGGTAGCCGTAGACCTCTTCGAACTGTGCCATCAGCTCAGGGTCGGTAAACCAGTCATAGCGGAACCAGTAGAGGTTAGCGAACTGTTGGGTGGGCAGTTGAAAGAGGCTGCCATCTGGCCCGGTGCCGTACTGCAGTCCAATAAAGTCGTCTAAATCCAGGGTGGGCAACGTATAGTCGGCCCACTCGTTCTCCATCGCTTCAGACAGGTTGATGGTGGTGCCATAACGAATATGCGTGCCGATGGAGTCGGTGTCATTGACGAAGCCATCGTAGATGCTGTTACCCGACTGCATCTGATTCTGCATGGTGTCCACCACATCACCTTCACCGATGATGTTGTGGGTCAGGTTAATGCCGGTCAGCTCACTAAAGGCTTCTGCAAGCACTTCACTTTCATAAACGTGAGTCGTGAGGCCTTCAGCCACGGTTTGAATATCCATGCCGCGGAAAGGCTCGGCAGCGTTGGCAAACCACATCAGCTCTTCGATCTGCTCTTCGCGGCTCAGGGTTGAGTTCTGGAAGTGCTCGTCGACCAAGCGTTCAGCGATGGCACGGGTATCCTGCTCTTGCGCTGACAGCGTTCCCGACGCCAGCAACAAGCTGGCGGCGAGGGTTGTCAGTTTGAATTTAGTCAGTTTGGATTTATTGTCGTGCTTTTGCATGTTGACCTCGTTTTGTTGTGTTCTTCCTTGATGGCTTGGCCGTCCTTGATACCGATTAAACGCTGATGGCATTTCCCAAGGGCTAGTCCCAAGGGCTATCCCCAGCGCATTAAAACCAGCAGCCATACGGCTGATACCGCTAGTGCTATCCAAATGGAAAGTGACGTGAAGCCGATCACGCCCAAATGGATAAAGGCTGCGGAGAGCAGGCCGATAAACAGCCGATCCCCGCGAGTGGTGGCAATGGGTAAAAAACCTTTGCGTTCAACAGTGGGCGACATGATCTCCCATACCGTCATGCCTGCCAGCATGGCCGCAATGGATGAAAAGAATATGGCGGTGGGCACTGTCCATACCATCCAAGACATAGCGAGATCTCCTCAGGTACGGCCCAGGGCAAAGCCCTTGGCGATATGGTTACGAACGAAGTAGACCACCAGAATGCCGGGAATGATGGTGAGTACACCGGCGGCGGCCAAAGTGCCCCAGTCAATCCCAGAAGCAGTCGATGTGCGCGTCATGATCATGCCAATGGGCTGGGCGTCAGTGGCTGTCAACGTGCGGGCCAGCAACAGCTCCACCCAGGAGAACATGAACAGGAAGAACAGCGTGACGCCAATGCCTGAGCGGATCATGGGGATAAAAATCTTGACGAAAAAGCGCGGAAAGCTATAGCCGTCGATATAGGCGGTTTCATCGATCTCTTTAGGCACGCTGCTCATAAAGCCCTCCAAAATCCAGATAGCAAGGGGGATATTGAACAGGCAGTGAGCCAGCGCGACGGCGATGTGGGTATCGAACAGGCCTACCGAGTAGTAGAGCTGGAAGTAGGGCAGCAGAAATACCGCAGGTGGCGCCATTAGGTTGGTCAGCAGCCAGAAAAATAGATGCTTGTCGCCAATAAAGGTGTAGCGGCTAAAGGCGTAGGCGGCGGGTAGCGCGACGCAGATGGTGATGAGCATATTCATCGCTACGTAGAGCATCGAGTTGACGTAGCCCATGTACCAGCTTGAGTTGGTGAAAATGCCGATGTAGTTATCAAAAGTAAGGTTCTGGGGCCACAGCGTCATCGAGCCGAGAATTTCGCTATTGGTCTGTAGCGACATATTGATCAGCCAGTAAATGGGCAGAATCATCAGCGCCAGATACAGGCCAAGCAAGAGACGCGAGCGCCAGTGTGCACGGGCGGTGCGGTTACGCCGCTTGGCCGGTGAAACCTTGCTAAAAATCGTGTTGTACTTTTCACCGCGCTGGGTGTTTTCGAGTTGATAGCTCATGTTAGGCACCTCCGTGCGGCGGTTTGTCTTTCTGCATATTCATAATGGTGGTGTAGAACACCCAGCTCACCAGCAGAATGACCAGGAAGTAGATCAGCGAGAAAGCTGCAGAAGGGCCTAAATCCTGTTGGCCGACAGCCATAGTGGTTAGTGATTGACTTAAGAAAGTGGTGGCGCTGCCCGGCCCGCCGCCCGTCAGTACAAAGGGTTCGGCGTAGATCATAAAAGAGTGCATAAAGCGCAGCAGCACGGCAATGACCAGCACGTTGGTTAGCTTGGGGAGCTGAATGTAGCGGAACACCGCCCATTTTGAGGCACGGTCGATACGTGCTGCTTGATAGTAGGCTTCGGGAATCGAGCGGAGACCGCTATAGCACAGCATGGCCACCAGCGGCGTCCAGTGCCACACGTCCATTAAAATGATGGTTACCCAGGCGTCGCCGGCATTACGGGTAATGTTGTATTCAATGCCCAGTTCGCGCAGGCCCCAGCCCATTAAGCCGATATCGCCACGGGTAAAGATTTGCCAGATACTGCCCACTACGTTCCAGGGAATCAGCAACGGCAGGGTAATCAGGATCAACACCGCCGAGGCTTGCCAACCGCGTTTGGGCATAATGAGCGCGATGCCAATCCCTAGCGGAATCTGAATAGCCAGAATAATCAGCGAGAACGAAATTTGGCGCAGAAACGCTGCCTGCAGCGCGTCGTCGTTGAGCATGCTTTGAAACCACTCAGTGCCGGTAAAAAAGCGTGCGTTCGGCCCGAGCACGTCCTGCACCGAGTAGTTGACCACGGTCATGAGCGGAATGATGGCGGAGAAGGCCACCAACACCAGCATGGGAAGCACCAGTAGCCAGGCTCTGTTATTGGGTACCTTGTTATTCATGACCAGCCTCCACCAGGTATTCATCGATATACAGCGCTACGTGAGCAGCATCGAAGTGCGCAAACGCCGCTTCACTGACCGGCGGATGGCCTTCGGGCAGGCGTGCCTTAAACGTTTGCTCGTTGAGTTTGAAGGTCAGCAGGGAGTAGGTGCCCAGGTCTTGCACGCTGGTCACCTGAATCGGCACGCTATTGGCCACTTCACTTGAGGAAATGGCGATAAACTCGGGGCGGATGCCTAGTTTTATATTGTTATGGCTAATATCGTTAGCGCTGGCATTGGCAGCGCTGGCGACAGCGTGTTTCATCTGCTCGCTAACCGGCAGTGGCTGTGTGCCGAACATTACCTGATCGTCGCGATATTCCACGGCCATAAAATTCATGCCCGGGCTGCCAATAAAGTAACCCACAAAGGTATGCGCAGGGCGCTCGAACAGCTCACGTGGGGTGCCGAATTGCACCACCTGGCCCTCATACATCACGGCAATTTTATCCGCGAAAGTAGAGGCCTCGAGCTGATCGTGGGTCACGTAGATCATGGTGATATTGAAGCGCTCGTGAATCTCTTTGAGCTTGCGACGCAGCTTCCACTTTAGCTGCGGGTCGATAACGGTGAGCGGCTCATCAAACAGAATCGCCGTTACGTCGTCACGTACCAGCCCACGGCCCATGGAGACCTTCTGCTTCTCGTCGGCGGTCAGGTTTTTGGCCTTACGATCCAGCAAAGGGGTCAGCTCAAGAATATCGGCGACTTCGAGTACCTTGGGTTTCACCCGGTACTCGGGGGTATTCATATTGCGCAGGGGAAAGGCAAGATTATCGAACACCGTCATGGTGTCGTAGATCACCGGAAACTGGAACACCTGGGCAATATTGCGCTCTTCTGGGGGCAGCTCATTGACCCGCTGACCGTCGAAAAGTACGTCACCCTCCGAGGGTTCAAGCAGGCCCGAAATAATGTTCAGAAGGGTCGATTTACCGCACCCTGATGGGCCCAATAGGGCATAGGCGCCGCCCTGGTGCCATACGTGATCCATCTGCCGGATGGCGTAATCCGCCGCACCTTTGGGCGTTTTTTCGTAGGAGTGCGCCAAGCCTTTTAGTGTGATCTCAGCCATGGGCAGCTCCTCCCTGACGTGCAGGAATATGTACCGTGTGACCCTGCTTGTCGAAGGCGTAAAGTTGATGGGTGGGGAAGTAAACTTTCAGAGGTTCATTAACACTAAACTGGTGAATACCCGCTAAGTGCAGCACTAAGGGGAAGCGTTCGTGGCGAACATGCAGGAAGGTTTCAGAGCCGCTAATTTCCGCTACATCCACATGGACATCCAGGGCCAGGTCATCGGCCTGTTGGGGTTGTAGAGTGAGATGCGAAGCTCGCACGCCAAAGTCGTAATCACCCGGTTCAAGACGCTTTAGCTCGTCATCGCAGGGAAAGTGAAGCGTTTGGTCGAAGGTGATCTCGCTGTCGGTCAGCTGACCGGGAACGATATTGATTGGGGGTTCGGAGAACATTTCTGCGCTAAAGCGGCCATTGGGCTCGCGATAGACCTGCTCGGTAGGGCCGTATTGGAGAAGCCTGCCTTCGTGCAGTACCGCCGTGTTACCGCCCAGCGCTAACGCTTCATTGGGCTCGGTGGTGGCGTATACCGCAATACAGTTACGCGCTTTAAACAGGTCACGCAACTCATCGCGTAGCTCTTCGCGGAGCTTATAATCCAGATTGACCAGCGGTTCATCAAACAGAATTAAATCGGCATCTTTGATCAAGGCCCGCCCCATGGCGGTACGCTGCTGCTGGCCACCAGAGAGTTCCTGCGGGTAGCGGTTAAGCAGGTGCTCGATATGCAGCATTTCAGCAATTTCGCCAACCCGTTTATCAATTTCGCTTTTTGGGTGTTTGGCCAGTTTAAGCGGCGACGCAATGTTGTCGTAAACGGTGAGGCTGGGGTAGTTGATAAACTGCTGGTACACCATGGAGACATTGCGTTTACGCACTGAGACGTTCGTGACGTCTTTGCCATCCATAATAATTTTGCCGCGGGTGGGTGGTTCAAGCCCCGCCATTAGGCGCATTAAAGTGGTTTTGCCAGCAAGTGTTCGCCCAAGCAGCACATTAAAGGATCCTGGCTCTAGGGCTAAGTCTATCCCACTGATATGGGGCACACCGTTAACGATGTGATCGATATTTTGCAAATGTAAGGACATGCCGATCTCGCTAGCGTCATTGTTGTTGGATAAGGTAGATCGTTTTCGTTTACGAAAGGCTAGTTGATCGTTTGCGAACTTGCAACGCGTTTTTGGTTCCTTGGTCTACGCATTTAGGTGTAGAAAGTGAACACAAAAAAGCCGACTCCTGGCATACAGGAGTCGGCTATCTTTACAGGTAATGCTTTGAAAAAGAGGTATTACTTAACGTTTTCTTCCTCCTGCTTAGGCGCTACCACAGGTTTTCCGTTGTGCTCGATCAGCGTGGACTTATTCTTGGCAAAGGCATCGTAGGCAAAATCGTCCACGGTGAGCATTTCCAGTACTTCGGCCTCGAAGGTACGCATAAAGTCGGCATCCTCTTCATTGATCAGGCCTTTTTCCAGACCGGCTTCTACACGTGCCTCAGGATGCAGCGCCGTTTGCGGGAGTTTGCCTTTAGCATACGCCTTGTTCACCGTGCGGTAGATCGCCTCGGCGCGGTCATAATCGACCAGCAAAGCGTTGTAGCGCGCCAGCGGGTTGCGCTGTTCACCGTCGTCTGCATCCCAGGTGTTTTCCAGCAGCTTGGTGCGCAGGGCACTGTGTGTAGACACACGCTTAGCGATATCCCGGGCCAGGTCATCGTGGGGTTTATTCCAGCGGCGACCGGTGGGCATTACTACGGCGTTGAGCGTTTTACCTAGCGCACGGTTGGGTAGATTATCGAAAATCTCCACAAACGCCTGCTCGGCACGCTGGAGCAGGAAGCGGCAGCTGTAGTGCAACAGCGCCTCTTCGCCTTCTACTTTACTGCCTGCCTGCCACTGCTTGAGTACCATTGAGGTGAGATAGAGGTTAGACAGCACATCCCCCAGCCGTGCAGAGATCATTTCACGTTTCTTCAGCGCTGAACCCAGGCTTGCCATGGCAGCATCGGCACACAGGCCAAAGCCAGCGGAGAGGCGGGCAATATCCTGGGCATAGGCGGCGGCGGGGCCGTCGAAGGGTACGCTGGCTTTACCAATGCCAAAGCCGAGGGTAAAGGCGCGCGCAGCGTTACCAAAGATCAAGCCCGCGTGACCGAAGAAGGCTTTATCGAACGCCTGCATATCGTTGGCGTCTTTGGCGGCCAGTTCTTCTAGTACGTAGGGGTGGCAGCGAATAGCACCCTGACCAAAGATCATCAGGTTGCGGGTCATGATGTTGGCGCCTTCCACGGTGATCGCCACCGGGTTGGCGCTGTAACCGATACCGAGGTAGTTGCGCGGGCCAAGAGTGACCGCCTTGCCGCCGTGAACGTCCATCGCATCGCTAAGCAATACGCGCTGGAACTCGGTCAACTGGCTCTTCAGGATGGCTGAGGGCACGGCGGGTTTTTCGCCGTGGTCGATCATATTGGCGGTTTGATACACGGTGGCCTGGGAGATATAGGCCAGCGCCGTCATGCGGGCGAGGGGCTCTTGCACACCTTCCATTTCGGCAACCGGCACGTTGAACTGACGACGAACACGGGTGAAACCGCCGCTCCAGCCCAGGGCGTAACGCGCGGTGCCGGTGGCGCCTGACGGCAGCGTGATGCAGCGGCCGATAGACAGACACTCCACCAGCATCCGCCAGCCCTGGCCGATCATGTCTGGGCCGCCAATGATGGTGTCCAGCGGAACAAAGACATCTTTGCCGATAATCGGGCCGTTCATAAACGGGCTGCCGATAGGGTGGTGACGGCGGCCGATTTCCATGCCGTCGGTATCGCGGGGAATCAACGCCAGGGTAATACCGCGATCTTCTTCGTCACCCAGCAATTTTTCCGGGTCAAACAGACGGAAGGCAAGACCAACGACTGTGGCGATGGGCGCCAGAGTGATCCAGCGTTTTTCGAAGTTAAGGCGCAGGCCGATCACTTCTTCGCCGTTAATGGTTTGCTTACATACAACGCCAGTGTCTGGCAGCGAGGTAGCGTCAGAACCTGCGCGGGGGCCGGTGAGGCCAAAACAGGGGATCTCGCGGCCATCGGATAAGCGCGGCAGGTAATGATCTTTCTGCTCTTGGGTACCGTATTTAAGCAGCAGCTCGCCAGGGCCGAGGGAGTTGGGTACGCCCACGGTCACCATCAGGGTTTCATTGACGGAGAGCTTCTGCAGTACCATGGACTGAGCCTTAGCCGAGAAGCCAAGACCACCGTACTCCTTCGGAATAATCATGCCGAAGAAACCCTCTTTTTTCAGGTAGTCCCAAAGCTGCTGGGGCAGGTCGGCGCGCTCCTGGGCGATGTCCCAGGCGTTGCACATGCCAGCGGCTTTCGCACACTGATTGGCTAGGAAGGCTTTCTCATCGTCGCGTAGGCCATCGTCTTTAAAGGCGAGCAGTTTTTCCCACTGGGGTTTGCCTGAAAATAGCTCTCCGTCCCAGGAAACGCTGCCCGCTTCCAGAGCTGTGCGCTCGGTGGCGGAAACTTTGGGGGCGACTTTTTTAAAGGTGGCGAATAAGCGCGGTGTGAGCCACTTGCGACGCAGTGCAGGCAGGCCTGCCACGGCTACTGCCGCAGCGCCAAGAAGCAGCAGACCACCAATGATTTCCGCGTCAAACAGTAGGCCAACAAGGCCTAATACGCCAAACACAGCTAGCGCCGCGGGAGCGCCTGCTTCGCGACGCATGACCACGAGCAAGCCGACAATGGCGAGCACGATCAGAAGTAGGGTGAGCATAGGTTATCTCTCTTTTTGCTGGCCACTGTTGCAGGCCGACTGTTGTTAATAAAACGCGAGTAACATCGTTGTTGAGATATTGAGTCGAACACTTGTTTGAATATTGGCAGATGGGGGCTATCACACGCAAGTTTTTAGGCACGTTTGGCGTAGCTTGTTCCTTTAACGTAGCCAAAAAAAACGCCATGGCGACAAGCCATGGCGTTTGGAGTAAAAAACAGACTAAATGTTCAGGCGCGTTTGGCCGGTGCTCCGTTGGCGACGTAATAGTCAACGCTGGCACGGGGAAGCGGCTCATGGCCTTTGATACGGTCGGCGATTTTCTCGGCCAACATAATGGTGGGCGCATTCAGGTTGCCGGTGGGAATCACCGGGAACAGTGAGGCATCTACGACGCGAAGGCCTTCAATACCATGGACACGACCCTGGCCGTCGGTGACGGCCATTTCACCCTCGCCCATACGGCAGCTACCGCAGGGGTGGTAGGCGGTTTCGGCGTGCTGTTTGACGAAGGCATCGAGCTCGGCATCCGACTGCACGTCGGGCCCTGGTGCTATCTCGCGACCACGGTATTTATCAAAGGCTGGCTGAGCGATGATATCGCGAGTCAGGCGAATAGCATCGCGGAACTCTTCCCAATCTTTCTCTTTGGCCATGTAGTTGAACAGGATGCTGGGCGCGGCGTGTGGATCTTTCGAGGTAAGTCGAATACGACCACGGCTTTCTGAACGCATGGAGCCAACGTGGGCCTGGAAGCCATGGGCCTGCACCGCGCTCTTGCCGTTATAGCTAATGGCAATGGGCAGGAAGTGGTATTGCAGATTGGGCCACTCCTCTTCATCGCGGCTGCGGATAAAACCACAGGATTCAAACTGGTTGCTGGCGCCCACGCCGGTGCCATTGAACAGCCATTCAGCACCAATTTTGGGCTGGTTGTACCACTTTAGCGCGGGGTAGAGCGAGATGGGTTCTTTGCACTCGTACTGGATGTACATCTCCAGGTGATCCTGGAGGTTTTCACCTACGCCGGGCAGGGCGTGAACCGTCTCGATACCCAGTTCCTTCAGCAGTTCAGGGTTGCCGATGCCTGAGCGCTGCAGAATCTGCGGGGAAGCGATGGCGCCACCGCACAGGAGTACTTCACGGCGGGCGTAGGCCTGCTGTTTTTCGCCTTTCTGCTCATAACGTACCCCCACCGCACGTTTACCTTCGAATTCAATAATATCGGTAACGGCATGGGTTTCGATGGTGAGGTTGTGGCGCTGTTTGGCGGTATCCAGGTAGCCGCGGGCCGTTGATGCGCGGCGGCCTTTGGGCGTGACGAAGCGATCCATAGGGCCGAAGCCTTCTTGCTGGTAGCCGTTAACGTCTTCGGTTTCCGGGTAGCCAGCCTGCTTGCCGGCTTCAATAAAGGTGCGATAAAGCGGGTTGTTATCCGCTTTGGGCGTGGTCACGCTGACCGGGCCGTCGCCACCGTGGTAGCTGTTGGGTCCAATGTCGCGGGCTTCGCACTTTTTGAAGTAGGGCAGGCAGCTTAGGTAGTCCCAATCTTCGAGGCCGGGCTGTTTGGCCCAGTTGTCGTAATCGAGTGCATTACCGCGGATATAGCACATGCCGTTAATCAGTGAGGAGCCGCCCAACCCTTTGCCACGACCACACTCCATGCGGCGACCATCCATATGTGGCTCGGGGTCGGTTTCAAACGCCCAGTTGTAGCGCTTGCCCTGTAGTGGGAATGCCAAGGCAGCGGGCATTTGGGTGCGGAAATCGAAGCGGTAGTCGGGCCCGCCCGCTTCTAACAGCAATACGCTGACGTTGCTGTCTTCGGTGAGGCGAGTAGCAAGCACATTGCCCGCCGAGCCTGCGCCGATAATGATGTAATCAAATTCGCGTGGTTGAGACATAGTGTCTCCTTAAGAAATCTGGCGAGTCGAGGAAGTGAGCCGGTAGGCATAAAAGCGAAGCGTCTTTTTCAGGGCCGGAAAGTGCTCCATGCGATTCCAGCATTCCCGCCATCCTTGGCGGTCAGATGAAAAAGCCGAGCGCCCATGGATGGGTTCACAGCGTCTTCGTGTTATGCCTACCGGCGGAGCTTAGTGCTTAGAGTTAAAACACTGACTCAAACGGCCCCATTTCGATTTGTACCGACTTGGTCTGGGTGTAGTGATTGAGCGTCTCAACACCGTTTTCGCGACCAATACCCGACTCTTTATAGCCGCCTACCGGCATCTCGGAGGGGGACTCGCCCCAGGTGTTTATCCAGCAAATCCCCGCTTCAAGTTGGTGTATCACACGGTGGGCGCGGTTCAGGCTTTCGCTGAAGACACCGGCGGCAAGGCCGTAGGTGGTGTCGTTGGCGCGGCGAATGACTTCCGCCTCATCATCAAAGGCGAGTACCGACATCACCGGGCCAAAGATCTCTTCGCGCACGATACGCATCTCATCAGTGCAGTCGGTAAACACGGTGGGTGCAGCCCAGGCGCCATTGGCAAAGCTACCGGTGTTCCATTCGTCGCCACCCACGAGCAGGCGAGCGCCTTGCTCTTTGCCCAGGGCAATATAGGAGAGCACTTTCTCCTGATGCTCGAAGCTGACCAGGGGGCCAAAGTTGACGCTGGGATCCATGGGGTCGCCTGCTTTGATGCGCTTAACGCGCTCCACCAGTTTGGCTTCAAAAGCGTCTTTAACGCTGCGCTCAACAAATACCCGCGTGCCGTTGGTACAGATTTGGCCGCTGGAGTAGAAGTTGGCCATCATGGCGGCGTCTGCAGCGCGATCAAGGTCGGCATCTGCAAACACCAGCAGCGGCGATTTGCCGCCCAGTTCCATGGTGACGTCTTTCAGCGTTGAGCTAGCAGCGGCGGCCATCACTTTCTTGCCGGTGCCTGCTTCGCCGGTGAACGAGACTTTGGCGATGCCTGGGTGTTCGGTGAGCATGGCGCCCACGCGGCCGTCGCCCTGAACCACGTTAAAGACGCCGTTGGGCAGGCCTGCCTCGGTAAAGATTTCCGCTAGTTTCATCACGGTCAGCGGAGTCACTTCGCTGGGCTTGAATACCACTGCGTTGCCTGCCGCCAGCGCCGGAGCGGCTTTCCAGCAGGCGATTTGGATCGGGTAGTTCCAGGCGCCAATGGCACCAATGACACCCAAGGGCTCGCGGCGAGTGTACACAAAAGAGCTGTCGCGAAGGGGGATCTGGCTGCCTTCAATAGCCGGCGCCAGGCCCGCGTAGTACTCCAGCGCATCTGCGCCGGTAACGATATCGACACTGGCCGTTTCGCTGATCGGCTTGCCGGTATTGCGGGTTTCAAGCTCGGCAAGCTCGTCATTGCGCTCTCTTAACAGCGCGACGGCGCGCAGCAGGATGCGTGAGCGCTCCATGCCGCTCATCGCGGCCCACTCGCGCTGGCCGCGCTGGGCTGCGGCGACCGCAGTGTCAACATCCGCTTGGCTGGCTTGGCCGATAGTGGCCAGCAGGCTGCCATCGAAGGGGTTGGTAACGGTAAAAGTATCGCCTGAAGTGGCGTTTACCTGGCGACCATCAATATAAAGTGGCTGTACGTCTTGAGCGGCCATGTCGATCTCCAAGAATCAGAAAATTAAAGGTAAATATTGGATGCTTTGTTGGTGCATCCATGATGAGCAAAAAGCTGGTCGAGATAGGTGTGGGCAAGGTAGCGGGCCTCTTCGGCGTCAAGGCCTTCTGGCGTTAGTGCGCCACGCAGCCATAGCCCATCAATCATGGCGGCTAAGCCGCGTGCTGCGTTGCGGGCTTCTACGCGGGGCATAACACGTCGGAACTGGTGACATAAATTGCTGTAAAGACGGCGATCATTGACGTTTTGCAGACGCTGCAGCATAGGCTTATGCATGCTGCTGGCCCAGAACGCTAACCATGTCTTGGCGGCGGGGCCGGTGACCTGAGTGCGGTCAAAGTTACCCTCAATAATGGCACCGATATGGGCGCGGGGAGAGTCGTCTTCCAACGCATGGCGACGCACCGCAACAGCTCCGGACAGGTCGGTCAAGATTTGCCGCATCGTCGCTTCCAGCAAGCCATCTTTACCGCCAAAGTAGTGGCTGATAATGCCCGCTGAAACGCCCGCATGGCGGGCAATTCGCATCACGGTAGTTTCGGCTAAGCCGACTTCATCAATGGCTGCCATAGTCGCGTTGATTAACTGCTGGCGGCGTATCGGTTCCATTCCCACCTTTGGCACGACGTTCTCCTAATTCGTTGAATGCCTAACAGGGTCGTTGCTTGAAACCCGAGCGTAGACATGATTACCTAACAATGATGGCATTTTTTTATTGAACGTTCAATCAATAAAAAGACAGCGATGATTGCTACGCACTGCGACCACTGCAGCAACGGAGTGTTCGTATCTATGTTTTGGAAATACGTATTGGCAATATGTATTGGCAATAAGCTTATAAAAGGGGACTACGATGATGAGCAGAACTTCTTCACGCTATGCAGGTGCTTTATTGCTGGCAGCGGGTCTGCCAACGGCAGCCTATGCAAACGAGTGCAGCAGCGTGCGCTTTGCTGAAGTGGGCTGGACAGATATTACCGCCACCACTGCGCTCGCCAGCGAAGTCCTTGAAGGGCTTGGCTATGAGCCAAGCGTCGATACAGTTTCCGTTCCGATTGCCTACGCCGGTATGCGCAACAATGATTTCGATGTCTTCCTGGGTAACTGGATGCCCTCGATGGCCTCTATTAGTGACCCCTATATCGAGCGCGGTGAAGTTGAGCGCTTGGCGACCAACCTGGAAGGGGCGAAGTATACCCTGGCAGTGCCTCAGTACGTTTACGATGCGGGGGTAACGTCGGTTAACGATTTGGCCGAGCATGCGGAGCAGTTTGAGCGTAGCGTGCACGGCATCGAAGCGGGTAACGACGGTAACGAGCTCATTGAGCAGATGATCGATGATGATGCTTATGGGTTAGGCGATTGGCAGGTGATCGATTCCAGCGAAGCGGGAATGTTGGCGGAACTGCGCGCCCGGGTACCCAATGAGCAGTGGATGGTGTTTTTGGGCTGGGAGCCGCACCCCATGAACTCTAACTTCGATATGGCTTATCTTGCTGATGCCGACGACTATTTTGGCCCAAATTTAGGCGGCGCGACTGTGCACACGAATACCCGAGCGGGATTCGTGGATGAGTGCCCGAATGTGGGTACCTTGCTGCGCAATATGACCTTCACGCTGGAAATGGAAAATCAGCTCATGAGCGCGATCATGGATGATGGCGAAGATCCCCGTGATGCCGCACGTGACTATTTGAAGGCTAATGATAGCCTACTGGACGAGTGGTTAGACGGCGTTACAACACGAGACGGCGAGCCAGGTGCAGAGGCCGTGCGCGCCGCTATTCAGTAAGTCAATTTCGATACGCTTTGTTGACTAGCAGGGCAAGCCGGAATCCGGCTTGCCTTTCGTCATTAAGGTAGGCATAATCTGCACCCGTTGATGAGGGAAAGGCTACGTAGCTCAGCTGGTTAGAGCACATCACTCATAATGATGGGGTCCCCTGTTCAAATCAGGGCGTAGCCACCACATCAGCCTCAGCACACTTAATATATAACAGAGTGTGCCGTTATGGTGGTCCCTTAGGTCCTCCCGCAACGCTAAACTGCGAACCCCGCCAGGCCCGGAAGGGAGCAACGGTAGTGGTGGCTGCGTGTGCCGGGATGTGGCTTTTGGGGCCGCCTCCATTTCTTGTCGTTTCTGGTCTGTTTTGACATAAAATCCGGTTAAAATGACATAATTTGCGGTTTCTCGTGACATAACCTATTTTTGTAGTAAACCTACGAAATGGGGTGCTGTCATGTACAGGCGTAAGCTCCGTCATTCCCGTGTCAAAAACCTCTATAAATTTGCTAGCTTCAAAACTGCTTCTGCTCACACTGTAGAGTCGTCCCTAGAATTTGATGCCTGCTACCACTTTGAATACTCTCCTCACGTTAAGTCTTTTATTGCCCAGCCTATGGGTTTTACTTACTCAATTCATGGGAAAACTAACCCCTACACTCCTGATTTTAAGATAATAAATAATAATCAAAAAATGGCCTTTATTGAGGTCAAGCCCCATAGTAAAACCCTCCATCCAGAATTTTTTCAAAAATTCCAGGCAAAAAAAGAAGCAGCATGTCAGTTAGGTTTTGAGCTGAGCTTAGTAACTGAGCTTCAAATCAGAAAGTATCCAGTCTTGAATAATTTTAAGCTGCTACATCGTTACGCTGGTTTTCAGAGCCATTGCGAGTTGTATGATAGTGTTTATGGCCTTGTAAAAATTCACTCCCCTATTTTCTTGCATGAAATTTGTGCTCTATATGACATTAGCTTCCGTCCTAGAGTTATTCGCTCACTGGTTTCGTTAATAGCCTCTGGGAAATTAAAGGCCAATATATTGGAAAAGCAAATTGGTGACGATTTGCTTCTTTGGGCATGAGGTGACTTATGTTGGAAGATCCTTTTTTTGATGAGTTTTTAGCAGGCATAGATTTTTCGCAAGCAGCGAGTAAAAAAAGCCGTGATGAAATTGAGGATGTGGCATTCATAACAATAGATGATCTTAATGAGGATTGCGCCGATAAAGCTTTGTTCAAGTATAAGGTAATAAAGTTAGTCAATAAAAGGCTTAATGGAGGCTGGACGAAGAAGAATGTAGAGCCAATTATCTATGAATTGTATAATGAGGGTGTTATAGATAAAAAGCCTGGGTGGCAAAGCGTAGCTAGATGGAATGCAAAGTATCGTGTCGATAAAAATTTGCTTTCCTTGGTTGATATAAGAGCTATAAAAAATAATTTTTGTGATTTTAGTTCTTTTTCAAAAGACACTTTCTTTTGGGACGCTGTCGAAAAAAAATATCTTACACGAGTGAGGGGGTCTGTTGCGACCACTTATCAGTTTTATAAGGATTTAATATTAGTCCATAATAATGAAAATCCAGATGATCAGTTTGAAGCGGTTGGGCGAAGTGCCTTTTACGATAGAGTTAAAAAGCTTCCACCTTATATTTGTGACTTGAAGCGTTATGGCAAGCGATATGCGGATAAAAAATATCGATTGATCAATAGTTTCACAAAATCTACTAGAGTGATGGAACGTGTTGAAATTGATCATACTGCTCTTGACTTGATCTTGCTTGATGATACCTTAAATACCCCTATTGGAAGGCCATTTATAACTGTCTTGATTGATACATTTAGTAAATGTATCGTGGGTTTTTATTTAAGCTTTAGAGGGCCGAGCTATAATTCTGTAAGGTGTGCAGTGTTAAATGCGTGCTTGGATAAAAAAGACTTGTTGGAAAAGTATCCAGACATCGAAAAAGATTGGCCATGTCAAGGGCGTATTGAAACACTTGTTGTTGATAACGGCGCAGAGTTTTGGTCGAAAGATCTTGAGAGATTTTCTACCTCAATAGGAATGAGCGTTGAGTACAATCCAGTTGGAAAACCGTGGAAGAAACCTTTAGTCGAGAGAATATTTAACACCTACAATACAGAGTTTATTCATCAGATACCGGGAAAAACTTTCTCAAGTGCAAAAGATTTAGAAGGTTATGAGCCTGAGAAAGATGCGTTATTACCATTTTCCAGGTTTTTACATCTGCTTCATATATGGGTTGTAGATATTTATAATCAGCAGCCAAATAAACGTAGAACCAATATACCTGCTTTATCTTGGCAGATTGGGTGTCAAGATTTTCCACCGGTTGTTTACCAAGGGGCTGAAAAACAAAGATTTAAAATCGAAAGCTTTCCTACCGTCTATCGAGATTTACGACCAATTGGGATAGAGGTGGATCATATCAGCTATAGCAGCGAAATGTTGGTAGAGTTCAGAAAAAATCACCCGCCGCCCCCCGGTCAGAAAAAGCATAAGCTTTGTGTTAAGCGAGACCCGTCTGATGTTTCTTTTGTGTATGTATTCTTACCTGGATTGGAGAAGTATATCAAAGTTAATGCTACTAGCCAGGAGTTTCATTTAGAGGGCGTCTCTATTTTCCAGTACCAAGTTATGAGAAGGTTGTTGAATAATCATATTGAAATTAATACCGATCATGAGGGGCTTGCCCTTGCAAATATGAAGCTCAGCGAGAGAATGGATGATATAAGGGGAAATGCTTTAGTCAAGAAGAGAAGTAGCCTAAAAGGAATGAAAAGCGTTGCTGCTTTCATAGGCGTGGATAGTGAGAGTGATGCGACTTTTGAAAGTGTGCACCGTGACATGAAAAGTAGAGATAACGCTATGTGTGATTCTTCAGAAGACGGCTTAACAGATTCAAAAAACTTTGAGCTTGTTGATGATTGGCACGATATTGCTGTTGATGTGGAGCCTTATTAATGAGCAACATACTGTCTGAAGCTAAATGTAGTCAATTGATTTATTTTAGAAACTGTTTTGTCCAACATGCAGCCTTAATACAGGCGATGAGTTCTTTGAATCGATTGAAAAATAATCAGCTATTAGGCGGAGAACAGCAGTGTATGTTGCTGTTAGGAGATACAGGGACTGGTAAAAGTAAATTAATCAATGAGTTTTATTCGGCATTTCCAAGCTACAGAGAGGGCGATGTTCTAGTAAAGCCTGTGCTCGTTTCGCGCATACCAAGTAAGCCTGATGTTGAAAAAATGATGATTCAATTATTGAGCGATTTGGGGTATTTTGGTTCAGAAGCAAGAAAAGGTAGTCGTCGTGAGACGGGCCTAGCAGAGGCATTAGTCAAAGTATTAAAAAAATGTAAAACACAAATAATCATCATCAATGAATTTCAAGAGTTAATAGAGTTTAAGTCGGTTGAAGATCGTCAACGTGTTGCCAATAGACTTAAGTTGCTCAGCGAGCAGGCTTGCATACCCATCGTTTTAGTAGGTATGCCCTGGGCTTCTGAAATATCTAACGAGCCTCAATGGGCCTCGCGATTAATGTGTTCAATAGAACTGCCGTATTTTAAAATTTTTAAACAAATCGATCGTGTTGAGTATGTAAGGTTTTTAAAAGGCTTGGCGTTAAGGATGGGCTTTCATGAACCGCCGCCACTTCATAGCGATGAGATACTATTTCCACTTTTTTCTGCAACGCGAGGTGAGGTAAGAAAAATTAAACACATTCTCGATGAGGTTCTTTTTTTAGCCTTGTCGCAGGGAGATAATACTGTTCATAGGCAGCATTTTGTTGATGTTTTGGATAACGTTTTTTTTGATAAAGATAATCCATTCAAGCTGCCTATTGATGATGTCCCACTGAGCGAAGTATCTCGATATGCATCTTATAATCGCTACTCATCGGTTGAGTCTGAGACTTTTATAGGAACTCAGTTTGGTCGGAAAATTTCGACTAGAGAATTATTTTCTAAAAATTAGTAAATTATCGTGAAAGATTTCCTTTTGTTAAATCAAAATGAAGACACCTTCAAAACACCATTGCATTCTTGCTAAGAATCTCTTAGCATATTTTTGTGTCATCTTGCGCTAGCCTAGCGGCTTTCCAAGTAGCGATGGTGTTTTCATGGATAGTCCGCTTCCAGATCGCTTGAGAGCCGCCAGGCAAGCAGCGGGTATGACACAAAGGCAGTTGGGTGAATACCTCGGCATGGAGCCGAATCTGGCGAGTGCGCGTATGACGCAGTATGAAAAGGGCCAGCATGCGCCCAATTACCAGTTGCTGAAGAGGCTTTCAGAGGCACTGGAGGTGCCCATTCCCTATTTTTTCTGCGAAGACGATACGATTGCAGAACTTATCCTTGAGCTGGATAAGCTCGATCCTGCGGAACGCCGAAGCTTGCTGGAGCAGCTCAAGAAGGGCAGTAAGCCTAGTAAAAGCTGATTTCATTACTGATAAACTGTCCGCAATTCCAATGTAATTAACCTTGATGAGCGCCTTTCAACTTCTTTCAGCTACAATTCTGACCTGATCGGCGGTGGGCTGATGGTACGCGAAAGCCGCTCCATCGCCGATGTGCTGCGGTCTGAAGCAGATGATGAACAGTGGCAGTAGGCAATCATTGTTGATAACCGCCTCCAGAAGAACCGTCCCGTGGCTGTTAAATCTGTAAGCCAAGCCATTCGTAAACGCTTAGAGAAGTTGGAGCGATCTTTCTGGCAAGCACTAAGCGATGGAGACGACCAGCTCGCAACACAGGTTACTTTCTGTGCGTCCATGGCACGTAACCTGCTACTGGTGGAGTTTCTTGAAAGTGTCGTCGCCGATGCGTTCCTAACTCAGTCGGAGGCGCTTCAGGCCTACCCCAGTGGGATGAGTTTTTAGCCGAGTGTGCCCATCGCTACGAAGCTATAGTGGGCTGGGCCGAAAGCTCCAAACGTAAAATGTGGTAGGTGGTGAATCGTATGCTGGATGAAGTCGGCGTATTGGAATCCAGCCGCTCACACAAATTACAGCCATTGCTGCTTCGCCCAGAAGTAAAAAGCCTGCTGGAAATCTACCAGCACGACCGCTTGAGTGCTTGTTGTAGCCTCCGTTCTAATTGCTTACGTCAAAATAAAACTAAGTAGACCTTGCAACACAGGTGGCAAGCGGCATAGTCTTATATAAAATCAGTCTTGTGCATTAACAAAACCTTGCATTAAACATGCTAGACATAGGGACGCAGCCGCATGTCACAGAGTAATTACTACCCTATAATTAGCAGTTTTATTAGCTATAAATATGCAGAAACAAGCTGCAGAATATTTCTGACCTATATGCGTTAAGCGTAGATTCTAACCAGCGGGAGCAGTTAGTGTTGTAAACATTGCCTTTGCTAAGTCGTATATAAGTTATCATGTCCCATGCTGACTTAGTAGATAAATGATATCGACCTATAGACTTGGGTTTAAAAACGCAGTTTTCTCGAGTGATTAAGATGGGTGTAATCATTTAATAGATTCTAAAGCTTTATGCAGAATAAAGACAATTATCACTGGAGATGATTAAGTGACGGTAACCTTAAAAACCCTTGGTATCGCATTCCGCAAAGCCAAGGTGGATCTCTACTACTCTACCAATCGCTCACTTTTTGCAATAGTTGATTATGAGGAAAATTTGCAGGAAAACCTTCAGCTGCTGCAAAAAAAGATCAATAGCAGGTCTACCACTTGGGTGAAAGACCCTGACTTTCTCGGAACATGGTCCCTCGCGCCTAAATCTATCAGGTGTGGAAAAGACAAAAAAGCTGGATTGATTCATGCCTCCCCTGAACAGGAGTGGGCCTGTTTCAACAAAGCTGATGAAAAGTCTTTTGCTGAGTTTCGGCTCATGGCTAAGTGCAGCATAGATTTCCATGTGCTCTCGGCACTCTGGATGCTGAAAGTCGGGCACCTCTTCGATGATCAACTGAGTCAAAACATTTACGGTAGCCGGCTGCGTAGAACAATTGATAACGAAGTAAATGAGTTTTCGCTTGGCTCCTTCAAATCTTACCTAAAGCCTTTCAGTGATTGGCGTGACGGTGCAATTAAAACTATGCGCACGGCGCTTGATGACAAGAAGAAGGTTCTGGCGCTCACTGCGGATGTCAGCAGCTTTTATCATCGGCTTCATCCCAAGTTTATGCTCAGCGAAGCCTTTCAGGAGATTGCAAGTGTTGAGTTAGATCAAGAGCAACGGAAGCTCCACCAACTTTTTATCAACGCACTGATTGCCTGGGCAAAGGGCACGCCCCTTAAAACAGGATTGCCCGTGGGTTTACCAGCTTCCGCCGTTGTCGCTAATGCTGCGTTAATCGGCCTTGACCAGTTCATTGAGCGGCAGGTAGTTCCGCTTTACTACGGTCGATACGTGGACGATGTACTACTGGTGATGGAAAACTCCAGTAATATTCAAACCATGGAGAAGTTTTGGGAATGGATATTCAGCCGAGACGGTGGATCTAAAATTCTAGGTTGGGATAAACAAGAAAAATCAACAGACAAAAGCATCCTGTTCAAACCGAGGTACCTTGAGAACAGTCACGTCGCGTTCGAAAACAGCAAGAACAAACTTTTCGTATTGTCCGGTGGCCCGGGAAAAGCATTGGTCAATGCCATCGGCGAGCAGGTCAACCAGCGCGCCAGTGAGTGGCGATCATTACCAGACCTTCCAGAAAACCCAAATGTAATTGCCACAGATCTATTAAAAGCGACAAACCATGCTGGAGAGCATGCCGATAATCTACGCAAGACCGACGCATTGACTTTGCACAGGGCAGGCTTCGCACTCAACCTTCGAGATTACGAAGCATACGAGCGGGATCTCACTCCAAGTGCATGGCGAGCCCAGCGTCACGCCTTTTTTTCGGCTGTCATTGACCACCTGATTACTCCGGTAACATTTTTTGAGTTGGCGCAGTATCTTCCCCGCGTAATCCGCATGGCCGTAGCGTGTAAGGATTTCAAGATGCTTGGGAATATCTTACATAGCCTTAGAAAATTGATAGAAACGGTTTCTGAAGACTGCCAGCCAAGCATTAAGTCATTGACTTCAGACATTGAGTTAGACCGCAACGATGCCCTATGGCGTTGGCAGGTGGCTCTTCATAATTCTGTAGCAGAAAACATTATCGCGGCATTACCGCCACGATTGGGTACCTCAAAGGTTCGTGAGTGGGAACTGCATGTAAGGTCGCACTGGCTAAGAATCACTGAAGCATTATGGGACGGGCATAGCATGTACCCACACTCTATTAAGGAGTTGAAGGATTATCACCTTCGCCTCTTCAGTCATGACCTCGCGCACATTCCGCTACGATTTGTCGGGTTGCCGAAAGAGATGGTCAGCCGTAGAGGAATTCCAGCTCGCAGAAGCTTGATCGAAGCATCAGTGGATGAGCTTTTGCCTGAGGCGGTTACTTCGGGTATTAGGGTTCTTTCGCAGTGGGTTAAGCTGGAAAACAACACCCCCTTGGGGCTCTATTTCTCCACACGCCCGTTCAGTCTTCAAGAGCTTTACTTGGTCGCCAAGGAGCCTTTCAAACAAGAAAATCAGGATGATCTGGGCAAGGTAGTTCTCTCCCTGCGAGGCTTTTCACCTAAAGAACAGAAAATGCCGACCTGGGGGGGGAGTGGGCGTATGTTGCGAGTCCCCGATGGAAAGCCTACTCCCAGACAGACCATAGCAGTCGCAAGCTGGAAAACGAGCGATAAAAGCTTCATCTCGGTAGTAATGGGAAAGGCAGACCCCGATAGTCGGCGTCGCTATCAGCGACTTAATCGCTTAATCAATGAGCTAATCTCGCGTCCAGATGGTGCGGGTTACTTGGTATTTCCTGAGCTAGCCTTGCCAACCCGGTGGTTCATGCGCATTGCCGACAAGCTCAAAGGGCGGGGCATTTCTTTGATCACAGGTGTAGAGTATCTACATGCTAAGAAGAAAACGGTCAGAAACCAGGTCTGGGCATCACTGACCCATGATGGTCTGGGCTTTCCGTCCCTTATGATTTATCGACAGGACAAGCAGTTCCCTGCACTCCACGAAGAAGTCGAACTACGTCGTCTATCTGGTGTAAAGATGGTGCCCTATGTTACTTGGGTGAACCCGCCCATTATCAAGCACGGTAACTTCCGTTTTGCCTTGATGGTATGCAGCGAGTTAACCAATATCCGGTACCGAGGCGATCTAAGAGGGAAAGTGGACGCATTGTTTGTTCCTGAATGGAATACCGATATAGACACTTTCAACGCGCTGATCGAATCTGCAGCACTGGATATTCATGCCTATATCATTCAGTGCAACAACCGTACCTACGGCGATAGCCGCATACGTGCGCCCTACAAAGACCGCTGGAAACGTGATGTACTGCGCGTGAAAGGTGGCAACCACGATTACTGCATCACTGGCGAGATCGACATTCTTGCACTACGCCAATTCCAATCCTGCCACCGTTCTCCAGGCGAAGGCTTTAAGCCAGTGCCGGATGGTTTTGCAGCCGACATGTCGAAAGACCGAAAAGTTTTACCCAAAGGGTGAGGTTAATAGGGCAACAAGATTAAAGGCCCCCTTGATGGCTACAAGCCCTACCACTTCTTATTTTAGTGCATCGGTTTATTAAACGAGCCTTGGATACTGACAAGAATAATCCATTCGAACATCCAGCGGAAAATTACAAAGACTGCTAATGGAAATTAGCAGCTTTTCCGGTTACGTTTGACTCCTGGGTGGCGAGAATTTTTGCCTGCTTCGCAGTTTGGATAACGGATGTTAGACCATGTGGCATGACAATGAGACGGCTATTGATTACCTGAATTTCGGCGTAGTTGCTGATGCTTGTGCGAGTATGCTGAAGCGCGCCGATGGTGCTCCTATTTCCATTGGAGTGTCTGGGGGATGGGGAGCAGGTAAGTCATCTTTGATAAAGATGGTTGCAGTACGTTTACACACATTATCTGAACCAGATTTAAGCGAAAAACCAGATAATACTTTTGTCGTGTTAACTTTCAATCCGTGGCTATATCAGGATTTTGAATCTGCGCGAAGTGCTCTGCTTCAAATCGTAGGTGACGAGATTGTTCGACTTGCGAAAGAAAACGAGACCATAGCAGATAAGGTTGATGAACTATGGCGTCGTATCAACCTCCTCAGGATTGCTCAGTTGAGCGGTGAAGCCGCACTGACATTAACGACTGGCATTCCGGCCGGAGCCCTTGGCAAAACGTTCAATTCCATCGTTAACCTTGTCTCTTCGGATGCAAGAAAAACACAAGCTGTAGAAGTCGATGCTGAAGGTATCGCGGCTGCGGCAACGGGTTTATTGAGGCCAAGTGAACCGTTTTCCATGCCAGCTCATATCCAAGCCTTCCGTGACACGCTGGAAAGCCTCCTCGACGACCTAAAAGTCACCTTGGTCATTTTTGTCGATGATTTGGATCGGTGCCTTCCGCAAACTGCTATTTCAACGCTGGAGTCTATTCGCCTGCTGCTATTTATCCCCCGCAGCGCATTCGTCGTTGCTGCCGATAACGACTTTATTAAGGCAGCGGTAAAAGTTCATTTCGATGGGGCTGGGATCTCGAGTGACGTTGCCACCAATTACTTTGACAAGCTCATCCAGGTTCCACTTCACGTTCCACGGCTTGGTCTCAATGAGGCAAAAGCCTACCTGGCACTGCTCTTGCTCGAGCGAGAGGCCAAGGCTGGTACTTTCACTAAAGAGCAGTTCGAAAGCGCGCTCAAGCTCATTCCCGAAAGACTGAGAAACAGCTGGAGAGGCGATACGATCAATCAAGAGTTTCTCTATGAACTAGTCGGAACAGACGAAACATTGAGAAGCTTGATGGATCTTGCAGAGGGATTGGCGTCTATGCTTCATCGCTCATCAGCAGTCAATGCTAACCCTCGGCTTATGAAGCGCTTCCTAAACACGGTTTATCTACGTGAGGCTCTTTCTGCGCCGCAGGGAATCAAGCTAGATATCGCCGCATTGGCAAAATGGCACCTTATTGAGCGTTGTGATGAAGCTCTAGCTGAAGCGTTGGCTGGACAGGTGCATTCAGACAATGATGGTCGAGTAGAGGTTCTTGCTGAAGCAGAGAGTGCGGCTGCAAGCCAAGCTCGGTTGCCCGAGCCTTTCAAGGACAACCCTTTTACTCGTCAGTGGCTTGATTTGCCACCTGCACTTGGTACTGAAGATTTACGCCCATTGCTTCACCTGAGCCGTGACTCAGGCACGCGTGACTTTGGCGATGACAACATGACGCCTGATTCAAGAAAACTTCGTGATGCTCTAAAGACTGCCACTAGTGGGCATAAATCCCTCACAGAGCTTATGAACAAGATTGGGCCTGATCAGACCGAACTGGCGATGTCCAAAGCATGGCTGAGCTGTAGCACCACTCGCAATTGGAAGCGCAATGATGAAATTGTGATGCTTATTGAGTGCTGCAAGGTTTTTCCGGAAATTGGAAAAAAAGCAGCCAGCTTGTTAGAACAAGCTCCTCTAAAGCAAGTCGGGCCCGGCATTATTCCAACCCTAGGTGCCCAACCATGGGCGCAAGAGGTCTTAGATCGCTGGAAGGATCTTAACGAATTGCCTAAGACAACTAAGAATGCGATTGTGAACTTGAAGGCGAAGCGCTGATGGGGACTTCAACATCTAGTAATGGTGGCCGTGCAGGATCTCCTTTTGACCCAGAATGGCTCGCTCCAGATGGAACGGCACCAAGCAACCCTGATAGTGAAACACAGTCAGATCCTGAAAAAGACAATGGCGAGGGGGCGGCTGACAGTGATTCGCCTGTGGCACGCGAGAATGTTATTGCTCCAGATCGTCGCTTTGGTCCTGCGCGATCGCAAATGGGTTCTTACCTAAAAAATGGCAATCGCGACAATCTTCGTGGTGCTATCCGAAGCATGGTGTCAAAAGGAATGGGGGGAGCAAGCCGTGCTGCTTCCACTATGCGTAGCACAGCCAAAGGGGCCGGGGCTCTCGGTCAATTCCTCGAAGCAGCTCGAGATGGTAAGGATCCGCGTGTAACGGACTGGGTAGAGCGCTGTAGGGCGGCTAATCTTTCTGCTTCTGACTTGGCGCTTGAGGTTTTAAAAGAGGTTATCTCAGGTTCTGGAAGTATTGACGAAGAATCTTTACGTGATGCCGGTACTAATGCGCTAGCCAAGCTCTACGAGAATCACCCGAACGTCGATATTTTTGATTTAACAGATGCTCAAATTGCCGAAGTGATTGGTCTGACAATCGCTAATCAAATCTGTCAGTGCATCGATATGCAGCTCGGGCAGACCTACGAAAAACTGAAGCATGACCCAGCCCAGATCCAAGAGCGCCGAACGGACATAAGGGAGTGGGTCTGGGCAGAGGTACGGGTGACCCTGGAGGAGAAAAAAGCCTCACATACAGATCCTAAGAACTTGGCTCAATCAGTCCTTCAATCTGCTTTGCAGGTATTTGCCGAATGAACAAGATTTTGTGCTCCACCGCGGATCGTATCCCGCAGCAGTTGCAAACAGGCGAGAGAGTTTTCTCGTATTTTAAAGGAGCCAAACGCAATGATGTTGGTGCAATTGCCAACCGTTGGCATGGAACACTGAAGCGAGTCGGATTCCGGCCATCACCGGCAGTTTGGGACTTTGTACAGTTTTGCCTAGCGGTCTGTAGTGCTGACTTGGCCAGCCCCAGGAGCACCAGTGCAGACGGATGGACGCGTACGATCCAACTCACTTTAGGACTTTGTGAGCCGCTGCGATGGGTACCCTTCAAGTATCACCTTGAGGAAATGCTAAAGGTTTTGACTGGCGACTATTGGACCTTGGTTTTTAATGATGCAGGGTATAAGCCTCCTCAGGGAGATGGCGGATACCTCCAGAACGACTGCGTTTCTTTGCTATCAGGCGGCCTCGATAGCCTGATTGGCGGTATCGATTTAGTGACTGAAGAAAAGAGGCCTTTGTTCGTTTCCCAGCTTGCGCATAAAGATTCGGAGCTGCAGCGACGCTATGCTGAGTTGTTGGCAGGCAGGGGCTCTCATTATCAGTGGAGCCACGGTATAAGTTTCAAAGGTGTACGGGAATCGTCGACTCGTGCCCGATCCTTGGCCTTCTACGCGTTTGCTGTACTTGCCTCCACGAAGATTAATCTGCCAAAGCCTAAGATCTACATTCCTGAAAACGGCTTTATCTGCATTAACCCTCCATTGGTACCCGGGAGAGTCTCGAGCCTAAGTACACGCACAACTCACCCGCTCTTCATTGGTATGCTCCAGAGTGTGCTTGATGAACTTGGGATATCTGTGGAGCTGGTACTGCCTTATCGCTTGCAAACTAAAGGCGAGATGATGCGAGGTTGCCTCGATCAAGAAAGGTTGAGAGCGTTGGCGGCAAACTCTACAAGCTGTGGGCGCTTTAGAACTTATAATCGTCAGCACTGTGGTCGTTGTGTACCTTGCTTGATTCGTCGATCTGCATTCTTGGCCTGGGAGCCAGAGTCCGATACCACCAACTATCGTTTTCCATCAGTAGTTGGCAGCGATAAGTCAGGTGGCCCCGATGACCCTATGGCTGTAGCTCTGGCTGTGCTTGATGCCAAGCAGAGAGGGCTGGATCGATTCCTGGGGGGCACACTGGCTTTTGCATCAATTGAGGAGCGTCCAGACTATCGCCGAGTCCTTAAGCAGGGGCTTGCTGAATTGGAAGCTGTTCTTGTTCAGGATCAATTGCTTTGATTGACTTTCATTGTCACGTAGATCTCTATCCCAAAGCTAGGGAAGTGCATGCTGAGGCACTGCAGCGCAACGTATTCACGTGGCTAGTAACTACGAGTCCGAAGGCCTTTCAAGCAACGAGTTCAGTGCTTGGTCATCACGAGACAATGTTGATCAGCCCTGGCCTGCACCCTGAAATCGCTGGCGATCGTTTCCAGGAGTTGGAGCTTCTTATAGAGCTGATTGATGGCGCCAAAACTGTCGGTGAAATCGGTTTGGATGGCTCCAAGAGGTATGCCTCTAGCTACCTAAAGCAGAAGCAAGTTTTCTCTACTGCCGTGAAGCGATGCCATGATTTGGGCGGGCGTACGCTCAGTATCCACTCGAGGCAGGCGGTTGTAGACGTGTTGACGTTACTTAGAGAGTTTCCAGATCACGGTATCCCCATTCTGCATTGGTTCACCGGGTCGGTATCGGAGCTTAAAGCTGCCGCTGCACAAGGCTGTTGGTTCAGCATTGGTCCAGCAGCTTTCAATTCTGCGGCAGGGAAGGCATTGGCCAAAAAGCTGCCAAAGGAAAAGGTTGTTCCTGAAAGTGATGGTCCCTTTGCACAGTTAAATGGCCAACCCGTGATGCCATGGGATTTCGAAATCACCGTCATCCTGCTCAGCAAAGCTTGGGAAATGCCAGTAAGAGATGTTCGGTATCAATTGCTTAACAATGCCAAAGTATTGCTTGGGGTAATGGATTGCACAGCTGTAGCGACAAGCCTTATTCTTGAAACAAAGTAATATGTAGCATTTGTGGTATTCAGAGCTCAGTAGTACTGGGCCGACAGTATTTTGGTTTCTGGCGGGCAAACCACGGTGGCTAACCTGTTCTACAACATGAGCTCACGGGGCATTGGCCTGGTGGGTATGTGGGATTTGATGGCGTTCGATGAAGTGGCCGGTATCTCTTTCAAGGATAAGGACGGGGTGCAGATCATGAAGAACTACATGGCCTCTGGTTCTTTTGCCCGTGGGCGCGAAGAGATGGAGGCCTCAGCCTCGATGGTGTTCGTCGGCAACATCAACCAAAGCGTGGAGTCGCTTGTAAAACCAGTCACCTATTGACGCCATTCACCGATGCCATGATTGGTGCCGCGTTCTTTGATCGCTTTCATGCCTATATTCCTGGTTTGGAAATCCCCAAGATGCGGCCCTCGTTCTTCACTCAGCGCTATGGGTTTATCGTCGACTAACTGGCTGAATTCTTCCGTGAAAGGCGCAAACGCAGCTTCGCTGATGACATTGATTGCTACTTCTCGTTGTGTGACAGCCTCAATCAACGTGACGTGATCGCGGTACGTAAAACTGTGTCGGGCCTGCTGAAGCAGATGTTCCCTCATGGTGAGTACATGAAAGACGATATACGGGAGTGCCTGGAATACGCCATGCAAGTACGCCGCCGCGTGAAGGAGCGGCTGAAAAAAATGGTGGCATGGAGTTCTACGATGTCCACTTCAGCTACATTGACAAAGAGACCTTGGAAGAGCACTTTGTGTCGGTGAAAGGGCAGGGCGGTGGCGGCCTGATTCCAGAAGGCCAGAGCAAGCCAGGCGTGGTGCATACCATTGGTCTGAGTGATAAGGACATGCCGGGGGTTTACCGCATCGAAATGCAGGTAACCGCAGGCAGCGGCAAGCTGGCCATGTCAGGGCTTTGGAGTTCCACCGCTACCAAAGTAAGTCAAATTAGTGTTTGATTACTTCAAGGCCAACGCCAGCCGCATCAGCGGTGCCCGTAAGGTGTTGGAGCATGATTTTCACCTCCATGTGGTCGATCTACAAAATAGCGGCGTTTTGCGTGACCTCTCACTCGCTAGCTTGGTCGCGTTCTCTTGAGGTCTGGTCGGTAAACCTACTCAGAGCCAAATGGTCGTGCTGGGCGATATGAGCCTAGGAAGCAGCCTAAAGCTTGTCGAAAGTCTAGCGGAATGCCTGCAGGTTGCTTTTGATGCCTGTGGCAAGCGCGTCACCCTGCCCATGAGCAGCGCTATGGATATTTCTACCATACCTGGTGAGCTGTTCACCAAGTTTCAAACCAATTTCTATGCCGAACCGATTGATGCAGTGGTCAAAGCGCTTGGGGTGGATTAAGGTTGATGAGTCTATTGCGATGATACATTCATGCTCTCGCACGCTTTACAGGAGGCAGTTAGATGGAAAAATCTAATGAGCTCAGTGATGTAAAAGCAAACGGCGGTCCTCTGCAGCGGCTTAAGGGCTCGGTTGGCAAATATGAACTGCCATTTGAGCCTTTAGGCATTGAGGACTGGGAGGCTATGCAGCTGGAAGAGCTTGTTCCAGCCACCCGCACAAGTGATGAGCATTTGCCGAGATAGGCACGCATTGCACATGCCATGTGAGTGAGTACATGGTCGGTAGGCGAGGAGCATAGCAATGAAAGTGACTGAAAAAGTTGAAGTCGAGGCCGTCACCGATGTGGTGTGCGATGTATGCCTAACCACAACGCGTGTAGCAGATGGAAATTTTGAGTACGCCACCCTCAAAGCCCATTGGGGCTATGGCTCTCAACACGACGGCGAGCGTTATGAAGTTTACCTGTGCGAAAGCTGCTTTTTCAGCACGTTGGCTTACTTCAAACAAGAACGCCGCGTGCAAAATTTGTTCAGCAAAGATAGCGACAGAGATCAGGCCTTCAATACAGATGACCGCATTGGGCTCGTGGCGAAGGATGACTATTTTGGTGACAGGGATACATAATCTTGATAAGTGGTTTTGCTTCGCTTTTGGACTGGCTACAGAGGGCTGCTTTAGGCAGGTTTCGACCCAAAGCGGCCCTTCCAACGAAAGCAGCATGCTGATGCAGCCGGCTCGATAATCTAAGCAGTGCTGCCTATCTATACTTAATTTATTTTAATTTCCATTGGATCGATCGTGAATGAAGGTATAACCTGAATGAATGCACTGCCGGGTTCATTCGGGTTATGTAAAGGGGGTATAATCACTGTTAGTAGAGAGGCGGCATGCCAGTTTGTTCTTACTGCGAAAATGAGTGCTCACTGACAAGGGAACATATAATTCCCAATTTCTTATACCGTTATCAAAAGCGCAATGGCGGTCATATTGGATGGAATGAAGGTGCACAGAAGATCATAGGTGGCGAAGCGCAAATCAAGGACGTCTGTCAACGTTGCAACAATGGTGTCCTGCACGATCTAGATGACTACGGAAGGGAGTTTCTTGAGAATGCCGGAATTTTCGTCGAAAATTTTTTGATAAAGCAACATGTCGTATACTATGACTATTGTTCTCTTTTACGTTGGCTTTTAAAGATCTCATTCAACTCTGCACGGGCGTCAAAGAACCAAGCCAGCGTGTTCGAGTACCAAAAAGGTTTCATCCTGAACGGTAGTGGTAGTAGCGATGCTGAACACCCCAAAGAAACCTTCTTATTGGCAGGTTTAGTTAAGCCTGCGTCGCTATCCGAGGACGAAGCAAAGAAATATGCCAGCCAGTTACCGATTTCGGATGAGGGGTTCTCGAATCCATTTTTTATACGCCTATCTTGGGTTCCTGCGATCTCAGGTAGTCATGTAATACGATTAGTCGTTATTGGTGCGCTGGTATTCCATTTAGTCATTTTCAACAATGAAGTTAAACCGGGGTTTCGACGTTCTCAGGTAAGACGTTGGCTAAAAGAAAATAAAGGGATGCAACTTGTTGATCCTGCCAAAAAAGCTATTACTTTGACGCAAAACGATATTAGTTTTCTAGATCATACCAGTATGCAGCTCGGTCGGGATAAGCATCGCGAGGCTGCGGAGAACCTACTAACAAGTAGTTTCAGGTGATGCCGCCGGTGCACCTGAACTAAGCGTTAGCTTTTTTAGGATAAACGTTGATTCTGTATAAATATATGTCGTTTAAAGCGGCTCTTTCAGTTATTGAAAGCTCATCACTTGGCTTCTCTTGCCTAGAAGATCTGAATGACCCATTCGAGTGCACTGCCTTTGGCTTTGAGGAGGGTGGCGGTTCATTCGTAACCGCAAGAATGGCTACGAATGCGTGTAAAAATCGATTTTCAAGAAACTATGGCGTGCTGTCATTAACAAGACAGCCATTGAACCCATTAATGTGGGCCCACTATGGAGACGAACACCAAGGTGTAGTAATTGGCTTCGATGTTGAATTAGCTGGATTTACTGATGAAGATGCATGTGTCATACCCTGTCAGCATGGAGAAATCGTTTATTCGGCAACTAAGCCGCATAAAAATTTGCCTACTCTAAGTAGTGAAGAATTGATGAGTATAGGAAATGGCATCAAATTTAACTCTCATGCGTTTAATTTAGTTAAAAGGGCATTTCTATACAAATCTATTGAATGGAGTTACGAAGAAGAAGTTCGAGTTGTTAAGGATATATCAGCTCTGCAATTTAGTTACCATTTTGGAAAGGGCCGTAGTAACGCTTGGAATAAAATTTCAGTAGTGGGACGTCCATTGTATTGTTTTGATATACCAGAAAATGCTATTAAGGAAGTGTATTTAGGTCGGCATATATATAAGAATGTGACTAAAAAGAAAGTTTTTTCCGGTGATGAACTTAAAGAGGTGTAGTGGCATAGTGAATTTGGCCACCTAATTAGAGGTGCTAATATGCACCAAGACATCACTAGGTGGCAGCATGGCAACAAGACCAAAACGTAACTTTAGCCCTGAATTCCGGCTCGAAGCAGCACAGCTAGTCGTTGATCAAAACTATACAGTTAGAGAAGCGGCTGAAGCCATGAATGTGGGGTATTCGAGCATGGATAAATGGGTTCGTCAGTTACGCCAAGAGCGTGATGGCCAAAGCCCTAAAGCAACGCCCATGACACCCGATCAGCTCAGGATTCGCGAGCTTGAAAAGCGCATCCGTGACATTGAGATGGAAAAAGACATCCTAAAAAAGGCTACCGCTCTCTTGATGTCGGACTCCCTGAACACTTCTCGCTAATCGAGAAACTCAAGACGAGCTACCCGGTAAAAAAACTGTGTGACGTGTTTGGCGTGCATCGCAGCAGCTTTAAATACTGGAGACAACGTTCAAAAAGACCTGTGTGTGCCACGAAGACTAAGGAAATAGCCAAGGTCAGAGAGCTCTTTCGCGAGAGCGAAGGCTCGGCAGGGGCGCGCAGCATCGCAGAGATGGCGACAAGGCAGGATGTGCCGTTAAGTCGCTATCGCGCTGGCCGCCTGATGGAAAAGCTTGGCCTAATTAGCTGCCAAGTGCCTGGGCACACCTACAAGAAAACAGGTGATGAACATGTTGAGGTACCGAACCACTTAGCGCGTCAGTTTAACGTTGAGGCGCCCAACCGCGTTTGGTGTGGCGACGTCACATATATCTGGACTGGCAAACGCTGGGCTTATCTAGCCGTTGTCATGGACTTATTTGCTAGGAAAACGATTGGCTGGTCGATGTCGTTATCGCCCGATAGCGAACTCACCAGCAGCGCATTGAAAATGGCTTATGAGAGCCGTGGGCGGCCAAAAGGGGTTATGTTCCACAGCGACCAGGGCAGTCATTATACGAGCCGTAAGTTCCGTCAGACACTCTGGAAATGCCAGGTAAAACAAAGCCTAAGCCGACGTGGTAACTGCTGGGATAATGCGCCAATGGAGCGTTTCTTCAGGAGCTTAAAGGTTGAATGGGTGCCAACGTATGGCTATCGCTCATTCTTGCAGGGGCAGCACCATATCGTGAACTATTTAATCGGGTATTACAGCCAGCTTAGGCCTCACCAACATAACGGTGGTATGAGTCCAAATCAGGCAGAGGAAAAATACTGGGTTAACTATAAACCGGTGGCCAGTTTTACTTGACCACTACAAGGTTCTTCTTTCATGGGGGCGGAAAGATTTAAAATTATTGCAATGTGAGCCTGATGTACACTCATGGAAGTTGATAGCGAAACAATCAATCAACCAATAAAGATAACAAGCTATTTAAAGTTGATTCGAAATGCGTGGCATTTTTACTGTTCGTTGAGTTTATTGTTTAAGGGGTATGCCGGGAACATCGTTATTGCATTGCTTACACCTATCAGGGCGTTATGTACTGCTGATTTCTGAGGACAAGCAATGTAACCTAAAAGACCACTCTTGGCCGGACAACGACGGCCCGAAGTAGACCGTCGTTTATCCGCATCAAACTTCTGTCTGTTCTGCCATTTCCAACGCGTCATCTACCTCTATCCCTAGATACCTGACGGTGCTTTCCAGCTTCGTGTGACCCAAGAGCAGTTGCACTGCCCTCAAGTTTTTCGTGCGGCGGTATATCAGCGAAGCTTTTGTACCAAGCATCGTGTGCGTGCCATACATTGACGCATCTAGACCTATTTCGGTAACCCAGGCTTTCACAATACGGGCATATTGGCGCATTGAAAGATGCTTTGCGCTATTGATTCGGCTGGGAAACAGGAAGTCTTCGCTTCGGAGCTGAGCAAGCTGTATCCAGTCGATAATAGCGATGCGAGTTTCCTCGGTAATTTCGAACTGGACAGGCCGATGTGTATTTTGCTGCATCACAATGGCTCGTGGGGATATGCACGCACCATGGGCTATATCCCGTACTCGTAAATTGACAAGATCGCAGCCCCGTAATTTGCTATCGATGGCTAAATTGAAGAGGGCAAGGTCTCTCGTCTTTTTGGCAAGCTGAAGACGAACACGGATGGCCCAGATGTCACGAAGGCGCAGAGGCGCCTTCTGCCCAACTAACTTGCCTTTATTCCAAGGTGTAGGTGTAAAGGAAATTTCAGTCAAAACGTTCACGGCATGATCCTCCATCAGGTGGAGGTCAAAGAATGGGTCAATTCGTGCACATCATGTGCTAAGGTTAATTTAAAGTCGGGGCTCGACCCAAAGCGGTAATGGCGGGAAATGCAGCAGGAGCGCGAGTTTAGGCTATGCTTCCTAATTAAAATCAATAACTAAAAGAATCATGAGTTTGAGAGAATCTGGTAGGCTGCATTTATCGGAAAAAAGTGCCGGCACGTTCACTCAATCATAGAACGCGCAGTCTAATACGCTGTTACATGTAGTGGGGGTTCAACGAATGGAGTCAATTTTTGCCTAGTTACAAACGCCACCATTATGTGCCTCAGTGGTATCAGTACAGATTCTTGGATGGATGTTCGGGCGAGAACAAATTCCACTACTTGGACATGAATCCCGAGACCTGTACTGCTCCAAATGGAAAGAAATACCAGAGGAAAGCACTTTTGCGGTGGGGGCCGCCAAGGTGTTTTTATAAGGAGAATTTATATACGACGAAATTTCCAGGCTGGGAATCCACTGAAATTGAGGAGCGATTTTTTGGGGAAATAGACGCCAAAGGAAAAGATGCTGTCGAGTATTTTTCCGATTTCACCCATCCTAGCGTCGACCCAGACGCACTCAATGCGTTTTTACCGTATATCAGCTCTCAGAAACTTAGAACGCCAAGGGGGCTTGGTTATTTAAAGAAAATTACTAAAAGCGAAGACAAGAATGCATTGCTATTTGAGCTTCAAAAATTACATAGAATGCATTGTGCTCTTTGGACAGAGAGCGTTTGGAGTATTGTTGACGCGTCGGACGCTAATACTAAATTCATTATTTCGGACAATCCAGTCACTGCTTACAATCAAAATTGTTTTCCCGAATCTCATTGGTGCAGGGGTTTTAATGAGCCTGGGATCTGGCTGGACGGTACTCACTCAATTTTTCCGCTTAGCAGTACAAAATGTCTTATACTGACAAACCTTTCATGGGCTCGGAACCCCTACGGAAACCCGCTCAAGGGGAGACCTCATCCAGAATTGTTCAGAAGCGCGATGTTTAATTTTACCACCATACAAACAAATCGGATGCTGTCTGAGCAAGAAGTTATATCGATAAACTACGTGATCAAAAAGCGAGCCGATAGGTACATAGCAGCAGCTAAGGAAGATTGGCTATACCCAGAAAAACATATAGATTTTAAACGATGGGATGATATCGGAAAATCCTATCTTTTAATGCCTGACCCAAGGTCTATAACGTTTTCATCGGAAATGATTATCGGATATAAGGGAGGTCGGGCGGATTCATTTGACGAGTATGGTCGTAAGGTTTGGCATTCCGATTATAATGATGAAAAGCGTCGTTCAGATGAGTGGAACTCGTTTCAAGCTTTCCAGGGAGAGTATGCCCGGCTGTTTGGCCCTAAACGTCGAGGGATAAGCTTTGAGTTCGGCAGGATTGGTAAAGAGGAAGACAACGAAGATTTCCATAAGTATCACTTGAGTTTGGAACAAGAATACAAGCCGTTGATTCGTCGTAGACGGAGAAGGCGCAGATGAAATCATGTAACAAGTTGCTGCATGCGGATAAATTACTCGCTGCGCTCCTAATTTACCGGTGAGCACGGCGTTATAACAGCACTACCTAAAAGACTGCTTCTGTCCGAATGGGGTAGCTTCAGGCTATGCTGATGTAATGGCCGCAGCATCGGTCGCTGGAGCCGATCGGCCACCGATTATCGTCAGACCAAAGGATATTGGCGCCTGTGATATTTGAAACATTAGCAACTCGATTGGGTGGGTCCGCTTTCTTAGCGGGAGTCAAGTATCTTTACGGCCGACTCGTTCCCCATAGAATCAAAGCTAAGAAGACTCCGCGGAATTTTTTCGAGCACATAGGCCCTGGGGTTTCTAAAGAGTTCGTGGTTGCATCACTAGGTCCGCCGCACCGGCAGTGCGAGGAGATATGGCAATATAATTTTGGGGACGCGCTAGCGCAGATCGAATTCTATGTGGATGGGGCTGCTCGCTCAGTGGCCCTTGCCATCACTATTGACAGCCCGAAGCAGGGCTTCAAGCTGCCGACTCTTGAGGTTCCACTCGGGAAGCTGACATTTAACGAATTTCTTGTTTGCCCAGAAGGACACTTTAGGTACCGTTCGACATTGAGAACGTGTGAACTTCTATATTAAGTAAAGTTTCCACCTTCATGGACGAGCAACCATTACACTTTTGGAGCACTTTGCGTACTCACACCAGGAGCACTAGCGGAATCCGCTTTTAATACCCAACTGGCCGAGGCGAATGCGAGCTCTGCCACGAAAGATGTCCGGGTAAACTGGATCGGTCTTTCTAGTAGCTCCGAGGAGCTTTGGTTTGATTGGTCTATTGCATTGCCGGTGTCGGCTTAACGATCGACTATGTTTAGATTAGGCTATGCTCAACGCTTGCTTTTGGCCGAAAAAAAGCCAGATTAATGAAACTTTGAAGCGCAGAGAAATATATGACATATGGATACAGGCTCAATGTTGAGCAGCTCATGCTAAGGAGAGCAAACAATAGTTTTGATGAAGCTAAGAAGAAGATGGTTGAGGTTCCTGATTCTTTGCCAGAGTCTGGAAAACCTTATTCCTTTAAAGGTCCAGGGTTTGAAGATGATGAAACTATTGCTCTCTGCATTGAAGCTATTCTTGGCTGGGCAATTTCATTTGAGGCATTTATAAATTTAGTTTGGCATGCTCATCCAATAGCTAAAGAAGAGAATGAGAGAAGTTATGGAAGCACAACAGCCAAGCTAAAAAAATTGTACAAAATCTCTCGGTTGCCTTATGGCGATTCAAGTTGGAGAGCTGGCATCCAGGATCTTTTTGATATGCGAAACTATCTTGTTCATTATAAGGATCCGGTAGTTTATATAGGTTTCAGTTTTGCAGCTAAGTTTCAGCACGATTTCTCAGAAAGAAGCATGCAGAAGATTCAACGAGACGTTCTCTGTGCGATAAAAGAAATTGGAGTCCTGTTTGGTGTTGAATCTGGATTTATTGATAGTGATTATGATCACTTGGTGTATAGATATTAATTCAGTTTGGTAGCATGGCTGCGCAGGCCAAGATCGGCGATAGCGAACGAGCAGCCTAGTGAACGACTGCGATTTAGCCCTAGCTTACAATTGCAGATAACGGCTTCGCTGTGGCTGTATTACTTGTTATTTCAGTTGTGCTGAATGTCTGCTTCTGGCCGTTATCAGAAGGGCTGCTCGCCCTACGCACTTAAAAAGATTTACGTTAGTTATTAATAAAAATCCAGCCCTAGACAGTGGATGAGCATTACTGCAGAACAGAGAATTACGGATCTTGGGCCAGACGAAATCCGACAAGGTCGTTCCGGTTTCTGGCGTCGAATCGGTAGCGGTAGGCTGAACGCACCCTCCGTGGTTTGCCGTCCCATGCACCACCGCGCACCGCACGATCAACGCAGACGCCCCCGTCCTCTTCTAGCCACGCAGGCCTTGCCTGCACAGGTGCACCTTTATAGTTTTCGTGCCAGCAGTCTTCAACCCACTCCGCCACATTGCCCAGCATGTCGTGCAGCCCAAAGTCGTTGTGCCTAAAGCTCCCCACCGGTGCTGAGTATGCGTAGTCATCCTCACAAGGATGCGCTTCCCAGGTTATGTGCTCGAAGCGTGTTCGAAGAACCTCCTCGTTATTTGTATCGAACACGTTTTCATGTACACACTGGCCTCGCTCTGTAGCCTCGCCCCAATAGCGTGCAGTAGTAGTCCTGGCCCGTGCAGCGTATTCCCACTCAGCTTCTGTTGGCAATCGGTAGAGCTTATCGGTTTGCTCCGATAGCCAGTCTACATACGCCTTTGCGTTATGCCAGGTCACGCCTATTACGGGCCGCCTGCCTCGCCCGTAGAAGAAACCACCAGGGAGGGGGCGGCCCGTCGCTCTCGCGAACTGGTCATACTCATCGAAGGTGACCTCGTGTCGGCCGATTAGAAACGCCTCAACGCGAACTACACGTTGTGGCCCCTCGTCGGGCCATCGGCCTTGCTCGTTATCTGGCGAGCCCATTAGAAATGATCCCGGCGGTACCTCGACCATTTGAGGTATCTGGAGATCGGAGTCCGACTGATCAGTCCGGGCAACGAGCGGCACTGTTACAGCCCAAAAGGCTAGGCAACCGAGCAACGCCATCACCGTGCCGACCGAGCGTAGAGGGCGCTTTTTGATCGGCAACACGTACTTTAGGAACTTGACACCCTGGTTTATCGAACTCGTGAAACGCGTGAGTCGCTGCGCGGCCCAGTATATCCAAACCCATACCGAAGTAGCGAACGTCGTCCACACGAACACGGCCAAGATGCGTCCGTCGACGGGCACGCTCGGGCTTAGCACCCCTGCTGCTAGGACATTGCGGATACTCTCGATCGCGGGCATGCCGTCCAGCATCCCAAAAATGGCGACAGGGATCACGAAGATAGCGAGTGTTGCAGCAAAATCAAACATCAGCCAAATTATCTGGCCCGGCATCGAGCCCACCGATGCCATCCGCCGTATCACGAAGCGTGTCTCAAGCAGCGAGAGATAGTCCGGAATCAGGTTGAGCATGACGAAAAAGAAGACCAAGAGCCAGCCCGGCACGAAGCTCCAGAAGAAGGCTAGGCGATCGCCCGAGGCGACGGCATGCTTGACGTAATCCCAGTCCGCAGGAGCGGCATACGCATAAACGACCAATGCCATAGCAAGAGCAGCCAGCGAGGCGATGCACGAACGAGCGAAGCAGCGCACGCTAATGTGCTTGCTTCCGAACACTTGATCGAAAAGCATGGCGAAATGCAGTGGCCAGACACTCACCGCCGCACCTACTCGTTCTGGCTTGATACTTAACAGGTATCGACTTAAATCCTTGCGGAATTCCTCGCTGATATAGCCGTCTGCCTTCCAAGCCAGCTTGAGCAAGATAGCACCGAAGGAAAGACCCATCACCAGCCATGCCCAAATCAAGTCCACGGCCATGTCCTCGCCCAATGCAGCGTTAGGGAAACGCTGAACAAATGCCGCTTTCAGCGCGGGGTGCCGTTCACCTGGCGGGATTGATCAACAATTAAACTATTTGCCATGCTTCGCCGAGAGAAAGATCCTAAAGTTTGTATAGGAAGTATAGACGTCTTTTCGACAACTGGTATAAATCATAGTCTCCGCAAATGCCTGGATTCATCAAGCTAGTAGGAAGGAGTCTAGGATAGGGGAGCACACTGGCGAATCTCACAATGCTTGAGCGTGTTGCGTATTGAATCAACTTTAGCTAAAAGTCCGCTCTTGGCCGAAACAGGAATGCTCGTGCATAGATGCAATTGACCCAAAGCGACCATGCAGGCAAAGGCAGCATGTGCTTTCATTGGTGTTGAACAGTTAGGTATGAGATCCCGAATGATCGAACCATTTAGAACCCATGTTGAAAACCTGAGGAACGCTCTGCTGACTCTGAAGCCAACGGGAGAAGATGGCTTTGAAGGGCTTATTGGCGAAGCGCTTGAAGGAATAACGAGCATCCCCTTTCGGCTTGCGAGTAGCGGCTACCAACGCGGAATCGACGGCAAGGCTGCTTTTGAAGGCGCTGTTGCTTTCGAAGGCAAACTCTACACGAACAAACTGCCGCGCGCAGACGTGCTGTCAAAAATCCCCGACCTTGTCCGCCACAACGATCACGCAGACTTAGTCTGGGTACTAGGCGCAACCTGTGAGGTACCTAGCCAGTTGGCGGACGACTTGCGTGCCGATGGAACACAGCAAGGTATCAGTGTTCTTATTTTAGATTGGACTCCTTCCGATTTTCCACGTCTGGCTGTGGCGCTCGCAATAGCTAGTATCAAGACCGAAGCCTTTCTGAAAGCCAATCTCATCAATCAGGTGTTAAGTGTGGCGCTTTCTGCACTGGATGCTATTCGTTCAGATGCTCGGTTTCCGCACCAAGAAGAGTCAATTCGCAGAAGCCTCGACGCGTCGGGAATGGCCACAGTGATGGCAGAGAAGGCCAACGTAATATGGTTCGAAGAAACCGTATCGCAAAAGGCCATTGCGCGCATCGAACTCGGTCAGCCCCTCGCACCCAGAGACCGAGCTGTCACCGTTTTAGCCCGCAACAACTTAGTCATTAAACTGCGGACATATTTATCGAATATGGATGATGACAATATTGTCTGCGTCCATGGCGAGGAAGGCTGTGGCAAATCATGGATCGTGTTGCAGTCATGGCTTGCACAACCTGACAAGCCACTTCTGGTGTTTTTAACGCCTGATGATTTTTCAGAGGTCGCTACACAAGACGACATAGAGGCACTTCTGATTACAAAACTCGTTGGGCAGACTGGCAGCGTAAAAAGCGATGAGAGCATAATCCGCTGGCGGCGCCGCCTGAAGGCATGGGCGACTGACGGCAAACCGTCACGGCCTCGCTTCGTTTTCGTAATCGACGGAGTCAATCAGCGCCCCGACTGCAGGTGGGGCAGGATCATCAGCAACGTCGCAACCTATGTTAACCAGCGTGGCGGTCGCATCGTACTTACTGCACGCACACACTACTTCAACACGCGAGTTAGGAAGGCGCTGACATACCCTGTTAAAGAAGTCGTTGTTCCCAAGTGGGGTGCTGAAGAACGTGAGAGCATTCTAAGAAAGCACCTGGTTCCCCTTAACAAGCTCAATCCAACTGTTGCAGAGTTCCTAAGGAATCCTCGCATTCTGTCGATTGCACTTGAGGTTTTCGGCGATGATGTTGCGATATTTGAGGAACTTAGCATCGAACGCCTGCTGTTCGAGCATATCATGGCAGGAATCAAGGAAGACTTTGGTGACGATCCTATCGAATTCGTAGCGCATCTACGCGGCCAAGCGCAGGAACTAATAATGCGCGCTACGAGCCAAGTAAAGGACGATCTGCGCATCTTTGACAGCGAAGTTCCAGCGGTTGCCGAAGGCCGCTTCTATTCCGCCGTCCCCGGGGAGTCGCAAAAATACGAACTCAGGGATGAGGGGCTAACATTGGCCCTTGGGTTCTCTATTATCGAAAATCTGCGCAAAGCCAAGCGCAACAACCGTAGTCTTGATGATGCTCTCAAGGAGGTTCTTGAGCCGATCGAAGCGCTAGATAAAACGGCTGAGGCAGTGAAAGCGGCAATTACAGTATGCGCGGCTGACGATGATGAGTATTCGCCTGAGATTGCCCAGGCACTTGTTAAGGGATTCGCCGAGCTTCAGAACCCACCGCCGGATTCGCTTGACGCCTTGGTTAGTTTAGCAAGGGAAAGACCGCTGGATATCGCAAAGGCGGCTCGGAATCTCTGTTTGGATTCTAGTCAACAGCCAAACTTCGATTGGATACAAGCGGCGCTTGTTCAAACTGTAAAATCAAGTTCCGTCTGGGACTCGGTGGCACAGGAAGTTCGGGATTGGCTATGCGCATACTCTCTGGCGGTGGAGCGCCGTATGCATCGTCACGTCCGCCGTGATCCCCAGGACAAAGTTCAGCAGGAGCGTGAAAAGCTGCAAGCGGAAATGGATGACAAGCTTGCTGCCTTCTCACCCGCCGAAAAGACTCGTCAGAGCCGCCTAATAAAAATGGAGGGTGATCTGGATGCGCTATCGGGGCTTGCTTTGATTTTGCTGGCTGGCAAGAGACTCGCACCGTTCGCAAACGAGCTTACTGACTGGAGTTTTGCCAACGCGCTTAACGGCTCCTATCAGGTGCCAAGCAAGGATTTCCTTGCCCTCATTAGCCTGAACCTTCGTGATTGGTCAGAGACGCGAAGTTCACTGTTGCGAAGTTGCAAGGATCTGACCTCTGATACCATCTCAAAAACAGGCAAGTGGGCTCTGCTTAGAATCTTGCGAGCAACGGGCGATTCAGGTGACGATCGGGAAGCTAGCATCCTTTATGAGGAACTAACCCATGATCGTCAGATACCACACCGCCTATTCCCTACAAAGGAAAAAATAGAGGCCTGTGATCCGTCAGCACCGGTACCTGCTAACATGGATCAAACAGTCCAGCGTTACCAGAGCCTTGATTTCACCGCGCTCCGACAGGGTAGAGGGCAATCGTCTCAGGATCACGTTTTTGTTGATTCCCTGCCGGTCGTTGCTCGTTTTGCACTGAAAGCCGCCGCAGCTAAGCTTCGCGAGTTTGCAGAGGACGTTGTGAAACGCACCGACATATCGCTTCGACAAGGGTTATTGGAGCTGCGCGAACATGGCGCGCTCGCCACGGAGGATCAGGCACGGGCTCTGGTCGAAAAATGGAAAAATGCACAAGGAGCAGGCGATAATCAAGGACTGCCAAAAGGTGAGAGCATCTTGCTGCAGTATGAATTGCTCATCGCTTTTCCATTCCTTGATTGCTCCGAGCAGATTGAAATTCTGCTGGCAACGACCGAGGATCAGCCACTCCTGCTGGAACTCATCGATGAAACCAAAACTCCCGATCCACAGATCCTCGACCGTTTCTTAAAAGAAACCCTGGCCGAGGGCACGGAATGTTATAGGCAGCACCTACTTCTTGAGATAGCTGCAGCGACGGGCGCCGAACTCTCAACCGAGATATGCGATTTCACTCGGTCTTCCATTACTTCGAAAGAGGGGCGGCTTCGCAGCAGCGCACTCGGTCTGGCAGCCCACTCGGGGCATCCCGACCTAATAAGGGCGGTAGCGGAGAGTGGCTGGAAATACGTTCTGTCCGAGGGTAAAGGTAATTTTGAGAACTGGTACGGCTCTATTGCTTTGCTAAAGGCTGCAGAAGCCGGACTCACCGATGAGAGTATGGTTATAGACCGGATTTCACCATCACTCTATGGGCGAGCAGCAACGGTGCTCAACAGGTCAGCGGTTCAGCAAATTGCTCAACGCATTGATGCCTCTATTCACTGTGCAGTCGGCCTACCGATTGAGCTGGTTACTCCTGAAATTGAGTTGGAGGCAGAGTATATTTTTTCCGAGGATCCAATACTTTTCTCTGTCTCAGAGCGAGAGACGCCCTCAGAGAATATAGAAGATTTTTTCAGACGTTTATCCGAGAGCGATAATGAATTCCGCGATAGGCAAAAACATAATAAAGACTCGTTCGTTGCTTTCAGGGAAGAGCTAACAGCAGCAAAAGCGCATATCATTCTTGATCACCTTACGTATGAGGATTTTGCGGCGTTGGCCGTTATCGATCCCGAAATTATAAATAAGTGGGGTGACCTCTTCATGGAGATCAACGACACTAGGCTCCCAGTCGTCCACAATCTCATTCTGCTGGTGGCTAGTGCGATTGCAGACACCAACCCTGAGAAGAGTGTGCTGCTATTTAAGAGAACGGCACATAGCCGCCCGTTGGTAAGGTTTACATTCGGTAAGAGCGGCGTTGATCTTGGGTCAATTAGCGCCTGGAAGGGAGGCAAACCTTCATCTTTTGATGCGTTGCGTAGAAAGCGATTGGACAGCGCGGCAACTGACCAAGCGATTGCAATCGAAGTATTATCCGCATTGCAATGCAATCAAGGGTCTTTTCTTGATGCCTATATCGATGAAAAGATTGCACAGCCTGAGCCAGCCGAAATTGCTCGCGGGCTCATGGTTGCTGGCTTTTGCGATAATAGCCCACACATTGAAAGGACATTAGCAGAATTCAAAGATACCGAGGGCCTGCTCGGCAAAGCGTATGAGGCGGCTGTCACTGCCTATCGGCACAATAGCTGGGCTCAACACTGGTTCAATATCATGTGTGAAACTAATAATCCTGTTGCGTTTTGGCAGGCCGGAGTTCTTTTCACACAATGTGTCGATGGCCGGTTTGATATGTGGAGAAATAGCTTTATTCAATACGGCGGTTCGATTGCGGCCTTTAGTACGAGCCTAAAAAACCCACTGAATAGACGCTATGAAAAACTTGCAAAGGACCGCCAAAAACGACTTTTTGGGCAGGAGGCTCCGTCAGCTATTTTCATCCACTCAGCCGATTAAGTGTTGTGATGGTAGACCTTTTCTTCTTAAGTCATTGCTTTATTTGATTTATTGTCCAGCATATAACAAGCTGCTGCATTCGGAAAAATTATTTGCTGCGATCCTGATTTTCCGGTGGACACGGCGTTGGGCCAAATAGGAACTCATTGAGCAGGTCAAAGATCTGGACGCGGAACGTATTACTATTCCCTGAGCGCGCGGCATATCGTTTATCCGTGGCGAGCTCTATTCCGACGGGCCGACATCAGCCTTAGCTTCGAAAGCCAACGGGGTTTTCAAGCCTAGAACTGAGTGTTTTCTGCCCGCGTTGTAGAAACCCGGCCGGTTCCCGCGTGCAGAGTAAGATCTGTATCCGCCTTGACCTCATTGCTCAGGCGAAAATATGCAGCAACAGCGAACCACAGCTTTGTCCGTAACTTACTCATCTGCATGCCCAAATTGCTGCGATCGCCCGTCAAAATCCGGTTGTGGCAGGTATCTGCCGAGAAAATTGTTCTTATTATTTAAACGCAATTTCCTGCTTGAAAGCTATCTGATTGGCCCAGCTTCCAGCGACAGCAGATAGCACCAGTAGATATTGCATAAAGGGACGGATCAATTTTGACAGCGTATCAATCGCAATCCATATTTGCATAAAATCAGCTTTTATTAGCGAAAGACGCCATCATGCCGAAGGATAAAAGTAACTGTGACAAATGGCTTAATGGCGGCGGTGTCAATGATGATGCCTTTGTCAGTCACAAGCCGCCAATGACGAGCCTGAGGGGCTCTGTGCGTAAATACATGGGCACCTTTGAGCCGGTAGGGGATGATGATTGGGCAGTGTTAAGTCAAGTGAACGACTCTCCATTTAAAGAAGGTTATATCACTAACTCAGGAAATGGTGCCTACGTATATGAACATTCCAAATAGTTTGCGCGAAACTGAGATGGAAGCAAAAGCGCGTCGAGCCGTGATGGAAAGCGGCGATTGGTTAACGGCCGGTGAGATATTGCAGTTGCATGGCGTCAGCTCACGTAGTGACTGTGCTCAACCTGCGCAGTGGAAACAACAAGGTGATATTTTTACTATTAATGACCATGGCACCGAATACTATCCTGCGTTTGGGCTTGAAAAGGAAGCTGGCTACCGACCATACGGGGTAATGTCGAAAATCATCGACATCCTCAAAGACCATAAAGATGGGTGGGAAATGGCTTTTTGGTTCCAGTCAGTAAATAGCTATCTTGGCGGGCTAAGACCTCAGGACTTGATGGCCACAGACCCTAATCTCATTGTCGACGCCGCTTTTGATGAGGTTCTAGGGATCAACCATGGGTAGCGGACAGAACGAGGCCCAACAGCTAAACACTGACCGAATTCCTTCGATAAAGCCAATTAAAGTAATGTCGGCTGCACCTGAAGGGATTGGTAGGATTAATATGAACTTTCTGCTGCAGATCAGCTCTGTCTTATAACCGTGATTTGCCAGTTCCTGCTAAATGGAGTTATTCCTCCACGGGCGTCGGGTTTCCCCAAATATGTTGTCATTTTACATGTAGTAAACAGCATGTGATGAGGTTGATCATGCCAAATGAAACAATGACGTCTCAGCAGCTGAGGGATAATGAGCATGAAACCCTGGTAGCCGAGTTTTGGCGGTTCAGTAAAAGCCACACGTTACGCAGCGTAATCTGAGCGCCTAATAAGCATCCACGATGGCCTTCTACCAAATTTATACCAAGCAATGCGAGAGACCTTTCAGCTAAACGGTAAGCAGGTTGGCATTGTTAAATGCATCTATATCGACTCTTCACCGCCGCAAACGTGAGGGGAAGAACCTGAACTCCGTGGCGTCAGAACGGCTTGATAGGATTGCGACCATGAGCCAACTTGCCGTGATGGTGTTCGAGGACAAGCCTGGCGCAATCAACTGGCTGACTCGCTCGAATGGGGCTCTAGGAGGGCAGGTACCTATAATGCTCTGCAAGACCGAAATTGGGGCAAAGCAGGTTCGTCGTGTGCTATAAGCTATGAAGTGTGGTGGGGTCGGGGTGGTTTGAAGTAGCTACTATTCATGATGGATATCCGGCAAGCCTGGATGATTAATCTCTGTCGATCCCTTTGGAATTACAGGTATATCCTGTTTGTTGCACGAAGCTTTAAACCTGTCGGGCTGGTGACATCAATCGATACGCTAAATGTGAGCAGTAAGGGGGGATAAGCTACCTGTTTGAGGATGGTTCCACCTTAACAGACAAAGAATCCCTGCGTATTCGACGCCATGCGAGCGCTGCTATCCATGATCGCCCAGCACTGCTATGTGGATAGTTAAATAGCGATCTTGAGCACCTGGAACAGGTGCATTTGGAAACAACATGCCCTCATAGTGGTTTCTACACCCCATGGCCATTTATGGAAGCAGTACCCTTACCACCAGCGATGATGCCAATGAGTTGGTGGTAGAAAGTATGTTGACCCGCGAATCAACGTGTCGAACGACAAAATGCCACACAACAGGCGAGCTATGAAAAGGCCTATCGTGAGTGGAAATGGCGAAAAGTGAATTTTGATGCGGCAGTATTTGCCCGCCAGCAGAGGGAAGAATCTGGTGTGTTGATTCAGCATGAAGCTATGGCGCCCACCCTGGAAGAGCTATTGGATGAGATAGATTGGCCGCGTGAGACAGTCATCGACTTCGATCTTGGTAGTGGTGACACCACGATTGCACTAAATATTGATTTGCCCCCAAAAGATAAGATGCCCAACTGATAATGGACGATGCTAGCAAAACCCATCAAGCTCTCGTCGAAGATGCGTAGTGCCATTCGAAAGCGGGAATTGTATCGTGATCACGTACAGGGCATTGCCTTTCTCGTGCTATGTGCGGTGTTTTTTCGTTTGCCACGTGTTCAAGAAGCGCGAGTTTCTGGGTATCGTCAGGTCGTTGATCCCGCTACTGACGGTGTTCGCGACCAGTATCTCTTCAGCATCTAAGTTACCAGAGCGCAGCGGATACGTATCAACTTCGAACAGCTTGACACGGTTGCGGCCGTAGAAGCGTTTTCGCTTCGTCGTGACATGACCAAAACAGGCATCTTTCGTGTTATTGAGCCATTTAAGTTGATCTAATCTCTGAGTGAAGCGTCAGGCACTTTTCCACAAAGGCTTTTGCGCCGCTTAGCCGCGGATGATAGTTCAGTGTTGTTAAAGTGAGAGATGTTGAAGTGACTGATGGTTCTTTGATCGGCGGACATGGTGGTTGAGTACTGTAAGCCAATATTTTTTAGAAAAATTTATGCTTTATGGTGAGTAGCTGCTATATGTTTGATAAGGATATCTTAGCAGGTGGTTGCCATGAAATTGCTTGTCCGCCCAAGACCGTTCATTAACGAGTCACTTGAGAGCTACATGCTCCGTTTGTCGCAAGAGAATTTCTTCGAATACTATCAGCAGCTTAGCCGAGCGATAAAAGACTGGCTGCAGTTGCATGATCACGAAGCAGCAGGGGCGTTCCCAGAAGAGTTAAGTCGGCTAAATGTCTACCATGCTGCGCAGAGTAGTAGCCGACGCATCAGAGCGCTCAAGCTAGTGGAGTCGCTAACTGATAATGAAAAACTTCCGCTGCTACACTTGTCAGTAATGCACTCCAGCGAGAAATTTTGTTCACGCTACGCTAGCGTGTTCTATGCCGGTAGCCACCTACCCAGAGCGTTAGTACGCCAAAAGGAGATACCTGTTTGCCCGGATTGCCTTACTGAAGCTAACTACATTCGTCAGGAATGGCATTGGATGCCATACGAAGCTTGTATTAATCACGGCAAACAGATGCTGCATGAGTGTCCAAAATGCGAAGAGAAATTAAATTACACTCATTCGGAATGTTTGCACACTTGCCGCTGCGGATTCGATCTTCGTAACGCCGACACAGAGCCAGCAGACGAATGGCAGCTGATAGCGAGTCGCTTGGCAGTAGGTGAGCATTCGCCTTCAAGGCATCCTCTATTAGACATCCGACCCATCAGTTTGCGACTTGCGTGCTTGCTGTGGTATCAGCTATACACATATAAAAAGCTAGACGCCAGCGATCAGGTTCCCACTCGTACGATTGAGCAAGCTATAGAGTATTTCACGCATTGGCCTGAAGTGTTTACACAGGAACTAGAGCAGCAAGCTGCGCTCTCAGGCGATAAGTTGATATGTGATTATAATAAAACCTCATTTCGCGATATTTTTGGCAATATTGTCGGCATTTCGCGCCTTCTTTTGCAGGCTTCCCCAGAGAGTGATTTCGTCTTGGCGCCTTTAGAAAGTTTTTTAGCCCGATTAGTAGAGCAGAATCCGCAAACGCGTGTGCCAAACGTCGCAGACTTTCTTATCAGCATGTCAGAGGCAGCTATTCTGCTAGGCACATCGTATGAGCAAGTGTACCGACTTTATGAAGAAGGGTATCTAAAAATTGCGGTCAGATTGAAGTCTCACGAAAAGCTAGTGAACGGTAAAGGGGTGTTTTACTTAAGAGAAATCATGGAGTTACGTAAATCACGCATGCCGATTGAGACAGGCAACTACAACAATTATTTACCAGCGTGGTAACGTCATGTCTTTTATTAACTTGTTAGAAATCGATGAGCCAAGCCGCTCAGAAGCGATTCGAAAAGCCTTTGCTCCCTACACGCCGCTGCTAGAGGTTTCTGAAAATATTAGCGCTGCAATTTTGGCACTGCTCAACTTATCGCATAAGCGTCAGTTTGCACCCGATTTATTGAATAAAAAAAGAGCAGTTGAAACACTCAAAGATTGGGAGCATATAGAAAGCTGCGCGCAAGAAATGCAATGGCTGCACTCACATAACTTAAAGCTCCCCGATACACGTGTCGCACATCAGAGATTGTTAGTAAGAGCTGAGAAGCCCTCGGGGAATGTCCTTTCTTCATTTAATAGCGTGAGTCGTTTGGGCTGGTCACACAACTCAGCAGCTGTAAATAAAGCAAAGCTTTTTGGAGCTCAATTTATATTTAATGGTGAGACACACTGTTTGGCTACTGTGATTATGGATAATGAAGAAAGATGGAAGGAAGAATTCAAGAAGCTTGGTATATCTGCTGGTCAGTGGATTTACCTTCAGTCGCTTTTCGAGGCATATTTTACTGAAAATCTATTGCCCTCTTATGTGGATAGGTGTTCTGTACAGGTGACATTTATTTACCAAGGGAAAGATGTAAGCATTACACCGGTGACTTCACATTCATTGTTGGCCGATATTCAAATTGCTCGCCGCAATAAAACTGGGAATTTTTCAACAATAAAACATTGGCACCCCTCAAGTGTTGGAGATTTATCGTCATCACTTGGAGGCAATATTTCAGCTCTTAATTATCCACCTCGCTTGCTATCTAATAGCTGTTATAAAAATAAGAATTTTTCTGAAGGATCTTTTTTAGATTTTCATCACAGCTCTTTGAGAAGTAAGTCGTTCATCTTTGCATGTAATGATATTATCGAAAGTAAAAGTTTTTTGACAGCGAAGGAGAGGCGAGATGCTAGACGTGCTGGCATCAAATTGCTGAGGCAGTCTTTATCTGAATGGCTATCTCCAGTTAGCTATTGGAGAAGTGTAGGAAGAGAAGTAATTTCAGAGCGGCATAACAATACAGCATGCCTTCTGATTTCTGCTCTTGACGAGGATGTACTTGGAATTCTACCTGAGGTTAATAAAGAATTGCACAGTATTTTGGTAAGATATCCCCAGACACAAAGCTTTGCTTACCGCTCAGATTTATTAATTCCTTTCAAGTCTCAGCTTAAATTTTTACTGACAAAATTAAAAAAACAAAAAGGTGAAGACACAGTTGAAAATAATTTTCATTATCTTCATTTGAAAAACTTGCATATCTTTGATGCTCAAGCGCTATCTTGTCCCTACATAGTGGGCCTGCCTTCACTGCTAGCAGTATGGGGAACCGTTTATAACTACCAGCTACGTTTACGAAAAATTCTTAAACGAAGCATCGTATTTGAAGAAGTTGCTTGGTTTTTGCGGCAATATGAGCCTTCTTCGGGTGCCAAGATACCTGCTCCTTACCAACCACCAGTGAAGCCAGGTGGGGCTCCTAAACGCCCCGGCCTGATTGATATGCGCTTTTGCGATTTACGCATGGATTTAGTTATTCGCTATCGTATAGAGGATAGAGACGATACCCCGGTGGGAAATGAAGAACTGCCAATACTGCAGTCTGCTTTCCCCGGAAGGTTCGCGGGGGGGACTATGCAGCCCCCGCCACTTCATGAAGAGTTGCAGTGGTGCCAAGTATACGCAGATGAGAACAGTTTATTGGCAGCCATATCGCTTCTGCCGGACGAAGGTCGTTGGATTGTTGACTCAGAAAAACAGGTGCAAAGCATTGAAAGCTTGGTGGCATGGTTGTCCAAGCATCCCAATCATTTACCTGCTACGAGTGGCTATCAGTTGCTTGAAGAACCTTGCTATCGGTCTGGTTCGCACAGGGAGCACCATGCTTATGCTGAGCCTTTGGTCGGTCTAACAGAGACGTTGTCACCGGCAAGCGTGAGGCTCAATGGTAAAGCTGACTTTCTTAAAAACGCTTTTTGGAGGTTGCAAAGCCAGAATCTGACTATGCTGATGAAAAAAGCATAGGCAGGTCAGCATGATGAACTCTTTCAGGCATCTTAGCTATGAGCGCTCTCTCAATCCGGGTAAGGCGGTTTTTTATTACCGGACAGATTCGAGCGAATTTGAGCCGTTGCAAGCTGAAGTGACACGGTTTCGTGGCCCCAAGGCAACGTTTAGCGATGGCTATATGGCATCTGGGACTGCGCGCGCAAAAGAAACAAGTGATTTAGGATTTTCTAATCTTATCATGCTCGAAGCGTGTTATGTACCACCGTTAGTCGATACGGTGTATTGTCGTTTTTCTTTACGCATCATTGCAAACAGTTTAGAACCAAATATCTCTGATAATGCAGAAGCAACAAAAGCATTGAGAGAATTTTCTGATACGTATAGAAGTTTGGGCGGATACTATGAGTTAGCAACCCGATATGCTAAAAATATTCTTTCAGCAGAATGGCTTTGGAGAAATAAAGTTGCAAGAGGAGTAGTTGTTGAAGTTTCTACCTCTAATTTAAAAAACTACTGTGTTAAAGATGTACAGTACAAAGAATGGGGTTCTTCTTGGGGAGGAGATGATCTTAAATCATTAGAAGGACTAGCAGCCGAGCTTGAAGAAGCACTTTCTTGCCCACAAAAATTTCTTTTTGCTGATGTAACTGCCAAAATAAAAACAGAATTTTGCCAAGAAATCTTTCCCAGTCAATTATTTGTTGAGAAAGATGATAGAGGCAACGAAAGTGCGGCTAGACAGTTTGTGAAGAGCACAATGAGTGATGGTCGTCAAGCAGTTAGCTTTGGCGCTTATAAAGTCGGAGCAGCAATTCAAAAAATTGATGACTGGTGGTTAACTGAAGGTGCAGAATATCCCTTAAGGGTAAGTGAGTACGGTACAGATCGTAGTCGAGTTTTAGCTATGCGTGAACCTACTACAAAAAGAGATTTTTATTCATTGTTAGACGAAATTATAAGTATGACTGAGGAAATGAATAAATCCAAGCAGCCTAGTTACAGTGCTCACTACTTAATGTCAGTGTTAGTAAAGGGTGGGATGTTTCAAAAAGGAATTAAGAAGGGTGAGAAATGAGATACTTTTTCCACATTAGATATCTAATGCCTTCAGCCAATCATGCATTTTTAGCAGGTAGGTGTATTGCTTGCTTACATAGCTTTATGACTGGGCCAAAGATAACAAATCATGGTGTTGGTGTTTCTTTTCCATTATGGGCTACGGATACAGTCGGAGGTTCAATAGCTTTCGTGAGTAAAGATAATAATGCCTTGTCTAATTTATCATCAGCGCGTTATTTTAAGAATATAGCTGACGAAGGATTTATTGAAGTTAGTGGTGTTAAAATGGTTCCATCCACATTAGAGGAAGTGAGGTTTATTAGAAACCAGCATATTGCTAAGTCTTTTCCGGGCGAAATTAAGAGAAGATTGGCCCGTGGCAAAAAGCGGGCTGAAAAACGTGGTGAGACGTTCATGCCTATTAGCGTTGTATCAGATCGTTTGGTTGATCACTGCCACGTAATTCCTATTGATAGCCGCTCGTCAGGCCAACGCTTTCCGCTGTATGTCCAGCTTGAGGCACTCAGCGAAGAAAGCAAGCATGATAGCTACAATAGCTACGGCTTGGCTACACAACACTCGCATACTGGCTCTGTTCCAAATCTTAAACATATTACCTAAATATTTATAGAATATATATTGTATTACTTATCAATGTCTTATCTCTTATACGCCAAGAAGGGTATTTTTACCATTTTGTGTTTATCTCGTTGATATCTATATTTTAAGTACTAACTACGTCTAGTGAACCGTCGCATAGGCAGCTGAAAATCGGTGCAGATTCAAGCCGAAAGCCGAGCAGGCGTGAACCGTCGCATAGGCAGCTGAAAATCGCTCGATGGCGGGCTAGGGAGTTAAACGTATGTGAACCGTCGCATAGGCAGCTGAAAATAACGGGCGATTAGGATGTGCTGTGGGCTTAATGTGAACCGTCGCATAGGCAGCTGAAAATAGGTTCGGCCAACGATACGGGGCCATCGGTTAGTGAACCGTCGCATAGGCAGCTGAAAATAAATGCTACCCGTGCGCAGCATGACCACCTGGGTGAACCGCCGCATAGGCAGCTGAAAATCGCGGCGAATTGTGGGACACGTTTATCGATGCGTGAACCGCCGCATAGGCAGCTGAAAATATGGTACGCAGTGAGTCTTTTACCCATAGCGGGTGAACCGCCGCATAGGCAGCTGAAAATCGCGAGAGGAGGTGAATAAATCGATCCGGTTGGTGAACCGCCGCATAGGCAGCTGAAAATTTGGAGACGATTGTTAAACAGCAGCCAGTTTCGTGAACCGCCGCATAGGCAGCTGATATTAGGACTGGAAGCCAGCAACGGTAATGATACACACCGCCGCAATGGCAGTAATTGTTCTAAAACCTCCAATTTTACTTGGAGGTTTTTTTATAGTGAGCCTGGGATAGCGCGCAGCGCCCAATGAGGGGGTCATGAGGGTGTCCTCTGTGGGATTGAGGGCGGATGGTAGGGCTGTCGTAAGAACTTTTCCTACAACCATCGCTCGCCATGACATCTCCAGCAATGACACCTTCCGCCACCTAGGATTGATGCCTACTATGACCTTTTTGCAACTTCATGTCTCGCTTTTCCGAGTAAATGAAAAATGTTTTTACCGCCCCCTGTGGCGCTCTTCAGTACTTAATTCAACGCAAGAAATGAGGCATGGATCTTAAATAAATACACAGGAGGTGCGCTCAGTTTCTGCGGCAAAAAAGCAGATAATCTTAATGTATATTTATGACGTGATTTTATTACAGAAGCAAACGTTCGTTTTATTTTATGTCATCTAAAAATGGAAAATTTATGTCATTTTGCGGTGGAATTTTTACGTAAGTTACTGATTTTTAGATTTGCCTATGTCAAGTTGAAACGGAAACGACATTTCTGATTTTCCCTTCGATCCTGCCTCAGTTACGTGTCATAGCTTTATGTAGTTATCCTTCGAGAGCTGTGTTGCCATGTGCCTTCTATAAACATTATTCTGTAAAAAGCATAATGATCCACATGTTTCATGTTTGGATTTCTTTATACTATTAGGCACCCGCTACATTTAAACCACCGAAGTTGACATATCACGAAGATAGTCGCTGGTTTCCCTGGAGTCGTATCGACGACATGGTTACTTGGTATGCAGCCTCGCTTCTGCTTCATCTAAAGCAAGTGACTTATACTTCGCGCAAGCCTTTTTCAAGTCTAGCCTCCTACTCAGCAGGGACAGGCTCTTAAGCCTAGTGTCATTCAAGAATTGATATCAGGAATGCAAGATATTTGGAGAATATTCTTGATCTGTATCACCAAATGTACATTTTCCAGTTTCATGGTGGTTGTAAAGGTCAATAATGACATCAGTCGTTATCTTTTTTTCCTACTGAATAATTAGAGAATCAAGGAAGCTCTGTTGTGTCCTCCAAGCTGAAAAAAGTGTTATGGCGAATATTAATAATTGCCGGAGTTGTATTCATTGCCGGTGTGCTGGTATGGCTGGAGTTCCGACCCGATGGACTGGGTGATGGTTTTGTCAGCGGTAATGGAAGGATTGAAGCGACAGAAATCGATATCGCTACCAAGCAGGCGGGGCGCATCGAAGCAGTGTTTGTTGGCGAAGGAGAGCAGGTCGAGCCGAATCAGCTTTTGGTGCGTATGGACACGAAGGTGCTAGAAGCCGAGCTGGGACAGGCCATGGCACAGGTTCGACAGGCCGAGAGCGCGACACGCACCGCCCAGGCACAAGTAGCTCAACGACAGAGCGAAAAAACGGCTGCCGATGCCACCGTTCTGCAACGGCAAGCCGAGCTAACGGCGGCTCAAAAGCGTTATGAAAGAACTCTGGCATTGGTCGCTCGCAATGCTTTGTCAAGGCAGCAACTCGACGATGACTTAGCCCGCTTGGAGAGTACCGAAGCCGCGTTGGCGGCAGCGCGTGCGGGTGTACTCGCTGCCGTGGCGGCTATTGAGGCAGCCGATTCACAGGTCATTGAGTCACAGGCGGCCATTGAGGCGGCGAGCGCCACGGTGGACAAATTAGAGGCAGATCTTGAAGACAGCCAGCTGCGCAGTGACCGGGTGGCTAGGGTTCAGTATCGTGTCGCTCAGCCCGGTGAAGTGCTGTCAGCGGGGGGCGTGGTACTCAATCTCATCGATCTGACCGATGTGTATATGACCTTTTTCCTGCCCGAGCGTCAAGCCGGGCGTGTTGCGCTGGGTGCTGACGTGCACTTGGTGCTAGATGCAGCACCTCAGTATGTGATCCCGGCTAACGTCAGCTACGTCTCCAGCGTGGCCCAATTCACGCCCAAGACCGTGGAAACGGCTAGCGAACGTGAAAAGTTAATGTTTCGAGTTAAGGCTCGTATCGACCCTGCGCTACTTGAACAGCATCTGGATCAAGTCAAAACCGGTTTGCCGGGCATGGCCTATCTCAAGCTTGATGATACGCTCGATTGGCCCGAAGAACTGAAGGTCAATGTGACGCCATGATCCCTGATAAACCTGTGGTACAGCTTGAAGGTGTCAGCTTGCGCTATGGTTCAGTGCATGCCTTATCTGGCCTAAATTTGGCCATCCCCGCTGGCAGTATGGTGGGATTGATCGGACCCGATGGCGTGGGTAAGTCCAGTCTGATGGCCCTGATCGCCGGTGCCAGGAAAATTCAGCAGGGTAAAGTTGTCGTGTTAGGCGGTGACATGGCAGAAGGGCGACATCGCAAACAGGTGTGCTGGCGGATTGCCTATATGCCTCAGGGGTTGGGAAAGAACCTCTATCCCACTCTGACAGTCTTTGAAAACCTCGATTTCTTCGGCCGACTATTCGGTCTGGATCGCCGGAACCGGCATAGTCGTATTGCCGAACTTGTGCACAGTACTGGGCTGGTTGGGTTCACGGAACGTCCTGTCGGCAAGCTCTCCGGCGGAATGAAACAGAAACTGGGGCTATGTTGTGCGCTGATCCACGATCCCGACCTATTGATACTCGATGAACCCACCACTGGCGTCGATCCTTTGTCACGCGCCCAGTTCTGGGAACTGATTGGTAGGATACGGGGCAAGCGCCCAGGTATGAGCGTACTAGTTGCCACTGCCTATATGGAGGAGGCTCGAAGTTTCGACTGGTTGGTGGTCATGAATGAGGGACAGGTACTGAATACTGGCTCGCCCCACGATCTGCTGGCAGCGACGGAAAGCGCAACGCTTGAGGAAGCTTTTATCAGGTTATTACCCAAGACTAAACGGCGCAGGCATCGAGACTTCAAGATAACGCCGCGTCAACCTGATGCCAATATAGCCATTGAGGCCCATGGACTTACCAAGCGGTTCGGCGATTTCGTCGCCGTGGATCACGCTGACTTTCGTATCGAACGCGGTGAAATATTTGGTTTCCTGGGATCTAATGGCTGTGGAAAGACCACCACGATGAAGATGCTCACTGGGCTACTATCCGCCAGTGAAGGAAAGGCATTGCTATTCGATAAGCCCGTCGATCCACGCGATATCGCTACGCGCCGTCGGGTGGGCTACATGTCCCAGGGTTTTTCTCTCTATACGGAACTGACGCTTCGTCAGAATCTTGAATTGCATGCGCACCTGTTTCATCTTCCTAAGGCTGAGCGCTCCCTTCGCGTGAGGGAGATGCTGGATCGTTTTGACCTCACAGCAGTGGCTGACAAATTACCGACAGCGCTTCCCCTAGGTGTGCGCCAGCGGCTGTCGTTGGCGGTGGCTGTTATTCACCGTCCTGAGTTATTGATTCTCGACGAACCCACCTCTGGAGTGGATCCGATTGCACGCGATGATTTCTGGCTGCTGTTAGGGCAGATCTCCCGTGGAGAGAGAGTGACGATCTTCATCTCCACCCACTTCATGAACGAGGCAATGCGCTGCGACCGAATTGCCCTGATGCATGCAGGGCGCGTATTAGCCACCGACACCCCTGCGGGGCTACTAGCGTCGCGTGGCTTACCCACACTAGAAGCTACCTTTATGGCGTACCTGAAGGAGGCTAGCAAGATAGATGAAGCCGAGCCCGAAAAGCCGACAACTACCTCTCTAAAACCGCACCCGTCGACCCGGTCAGGCGGGCTGACCGTTAGCCTGCGTCGTTTGTTCAGCTATACCCACCGAGAGACCCTGGAGCTACGTCGCGATCCGATACGCGCCACGCTGGCGCTGCTGGGTAGTCTGATCCTAATGTTTATCATGGGATATGGCATCAATATGGATGTCGAACATCTGACCTATGCCGTGCTCGATCGTGACCAGACCACTACCAGCCAAGCGTATACTCTCAATCTAACGGGATCGCGTTATTTCACCGAGAAGTTTCCTCTGACCGACTACACCGATGTACAGCAACGTCTACGCAGCGGCGACATTAGCCTGGCGGTGGAAATTCCGCCAGGGTTTGGCCGCGATCTCAAGCGTGGCAATGTGCCCAAAGTTGCTTACTGGGTCGACGGATCCATGCCGGTCAGGGCCGATACCATCAAAGGGTATGTGGAGGGGATTCATGCTGAGACCGTAGCTCGTTTGAGTGAAAGTGCTGGAACCTCTTCTCCTGTCGAGATTGCCATTCGCTACCGCTACAATCCCGATGTTAGAAGCCTGCCAGCCATGGCCCCGGCGATGATCCCGTTACTGCTCATGCTGATACCGGCGATGCTTACTGCACTGGGAATCGTTCGTGAGAAAGAGCTCGGTTCTATTATCAATCTTTACGTCACGCCGGTTTCTCGGTTGGAATTTCTGCTTGGCAAGCAGTTGCCCTACATAATGCTGGCGATGATCAATTTCGCCACCTTAGTGACGTTCGCCGTTCTGGCCTTTGGCGTCCCAGTGAAGGGGAGCCTGCTGACATTGAGCCTAGGAGCGCTGCTCTATGTCGCCTGTTCCACGGGGATGGGATTGTTGATGTCATCGGTTCTGCATAGTCAGATTGCCGCTATCTTCGGTACCGCCATCGCTACACTGGTGCCTGCGATCCAGTTTTCGGGGCTACTCTCTCCGGTTTCTGCGCTGCAAGGGGGGGCGGCTGTCATTGGACATATCTACCCCACTAGCCATTTTCTGATTATCAGTCGAGGCGTGTTTTCCAAAGCGCTTAGTTTGGGAGATTTGACACCGTATTTTCTGGCCCTGCTGATTACTATCCCCGTACTGACGTTGTTTAGTGTTTTGGGGCTTAGGAAGCAGGAGCGCTGACATGGCCAGGTTTGCCAATATTCTGCAACTGGGTATCAAGGAAATACGCAGCCTGTATCGCGACCCGGCTCTGATGTTACTGATCGTTTACTCGTTTACTTTGGGGATCTACCTGAGTGCCACTGGCGAGCCGGAGGCGCCGTTCCGGGCTAGCGTAGCCATCGTCGACGAGGATCGATCTCAGGCATCCTTGCGTATTGTTAATGCCTTTCAACTTCCCTATTTTTTGCCGCCCGAATTTATCGATATTGGCCAGATGGATCGCGGCATGGATGCGGGGCGTTATACCTTTACACTTAATATTCCTCCTAACTTTCAGCGTGATCTGCTGGCCGCTCGACAGCCGACCATTCAGTTGAATGTCGATGCTACCCAGATCAGCCAGGCATTCACGGGAGCTGGGCATATCCAGCGGATTATCAGTGATGAGGTGGCCGATTTCATCGGAGCATACCAGCAATCATCACCGGGCCGCATTGAGGCAGTGGTTCGTGCTGAATTCAACGCTAATCTCAACCGAACTTGGTTCGGCGCCATTAATGAAGCTATCAATCAAATCACCATGTTGTCGATTATCCTGACAGGAGCAGCGTTGATCCGTGAACGAGAGCACGGCACCATTGAGCATTTGTTGGTCATGCCGGTCACCTCGTTCGAGATCATGTTGGCCAAGGTCTGGTCGATGGGGTTGGTCGTGCTGCTGGCTTCGGTCTTCGCACTACGCATTATCGTCGAGGGTTGGCTGCAAGTACCTCTTCGCGGCTCGCAGATGCTCTATCTTTTCGGCGCCACGCTACTGCTGTTCGCGACCACATCGATGGGGATTTTTCTGGGTACGATGGCGCGCTCGATGCCGCAATTGGGGTTATTAATCATTCTGGTACTGATTCCCCTGCAGATTCTCTCGGGCGGGATGACACCGCGTGAAAGCATGCCAGATCTAGTGCAGCGCATTATGTTCGTCGCCCCGACCACTCACTTTGTCGAGCTTGCTCAGGCCATTCTCTTTCGTGGCGCCGGATTGGGAATTGTCTGGCCGCATTTGTTGGCGCTGGCCATCATTGGAAGCGTGTTCTTCTTTGGCGCCTTGGTAAGACTTAGAAAAGCACAAGAATGATTCAGCCAGCTACTTTCGGCGCGTTGTTTATGGCCGAACAAACCCTGGAGCAGGGGGGCAACGGCAACATAAATCAATGCAGCATTCATCAATCCCATAAGTGGTCATGGACTAGCGACTTAATGGAAGGGCAGTCCAGCCGCTCTGAGCCGTCCTTTTAGTCGCTCAATCTCCTCAAACAAGTCGGCGACCAGAGCGGCTAGCTCTGGGACAGCATCGAAATCGTACTCCATTTGGCGAAGGCGGCGAGCCCGAATAAGATCGTGGCTGGTGAATCGCCATTGAGAGACGTAGTGAGTGCCATCGCCGAGCATGCCGCTCTCGACCCGCTCTTTCACCCATTGCCTTTCTACGGCGCATGCATGCGCGAACTCTTCCAGTGTAAGGGTAGTTTCGTCGAGTATTTCACCATTGACTATGTTGTTTTCAACCATGATCTACCTCTTTTGACGCGGGTTGAATGGTATGTCACGCGCCATACTTTCATACAGTTGGCGTGCCTTATCGGTATTGGCCGGAGGTAATACCACGTTCAGGACGAAATAGAGATCACCAGGCTCAGAACTGGGAATGCCTCGGCCTTTCAATCGTAACTTTCTACCGCTTTGGGAACCTTTGGGCACTTTCAGTTGAACCTGTCCAGAAGGTGTGGGCATCGTGAGAGACGTACCGAGAGCTGCCTCCCAAGGTGCAACCAGCAGGGTTGCGAACACATCTTTCCCTTCCACGCGATAGTCGGGGTTTGGTGTAAAGTGTATTTCCAGATAAAGGTCGCCGGACTCGCCCCCACCTGTACCAGGGTGGCCCTGTCCCGCTAAGCGGATATGCTGACCTTCAGTGATACCCTTAGGAATGCGCACCTTGAGATTGTGCTGCTGCAGGTAGACATGTCCTTGTGGATCAGTCTGTGGCGCATGCAAAGTCACCGAGCGTGTTGCACCGTCATAGGTGTCGCGCAAGTCGATAAAAACTTTTGCATGACGATCCAATCCACGCACGCGGTGATGTGACCCGGTGCTTCGCCGACCAACGTGGCTAAATAGATCGGTGAAGAAGTCACTGAACTCACCAAGGTCGACATCTTCGTAATTTCTGCCCGAGAACTCGAAACCTGCATCCCAATCTGGCGGCGGCCGGAACTCCTGCCCAGCACGATAATGCTCTCCCAGTTGGTCGTAAGCCGCACGTTTCTCGGGATCGGTAAGCACCGCCTTAGCCTCATTGATTTCCTGCATACGCAGGGCAGCATCGGGCTCCTTGCTAATATCAGGATGATACTTGCGCGCCAGCTTGCGATAGGCCTTCTTGATGTCGGGGATGGCGGTAGCTCTATCGATCCCAAGTATTTGATAATAATCCTTGAACTCCACGAATCACTCCATACTTGTTCGGGGCTAAGGGGGGCGAGACATTCATTACGCAAATGTCCGTTGGCCGGCTAGATGCCTCTTTTGTTACTTTAAGAGCCTATAGTAAAAGGTTATTGTTATTTTAAAATGCCTCTCCTCGTCTTATCGTGACCATTATCAATAAATCCACACTTTGCTGTAATAGGTCAGACAAAGTAGTCATTATGTTTTTTAGTCGAGCCTATCGTACCTATGGGTCAAGAGTGCTTTATATTCGATCCGTCGCTGGCCTGTCAGCTATCTCTGCTACTTCCCCGATAGGCGGAAAATCTTGGACGGTCAGCGTCTCGCGCTCAAGCAGCATGGCGGCACCGGTCTCCAGTACCTTGCGACGGCGGGTCAGTATCTGGGTGGCACTATCAAAAGCGTCGTCGACCAGTCTGCGTATGGCAGTATCGATTTCACGGGCTGTTTCCTCGGAGTAGGTCTTGGGCTTTGCGAGCCCAAATTTGTCGCCTAGAAATGCTTGCCGGTCTTCCTCATAAATGACTTGTCCGCCTTCCTCACTCATTCCGAATCGGGTGACCATGCTACGGGCAATATCGGTCACCTTGGCCAGATCATCAGCCGCTCCAGTGGAGATTTCGTTGAAAATCATGCGTTCGGCGGCTCGGCCGCCCATCAGCGCTGCCATACGACTCTTTAGGTCGGCAACCGTTTGCAGGAAACGCTCCTCTGTTGGGCGCTGGAGTGTATAGCCCAAGGCGCCAACCCCACGTGGAATGATAGAGATTTTGTGTACGGGGTCCATTCCAGGCAACGAAGCGGCGACGAGAGCATGGCCCATTTCGTGATGCGCTACTACGCGTCGCTCATGTTCATTAAGCACACGGCTTTTCTTCTCCAGTCCGGCAACGATGCGTTCCACCGCGAGTGTAAAATCGCTTAGTGTCACCGCATCGGCATCACGGCGCGTGGCTAGCAGAGCCGCTTCATTGACCAAGTTGGCTAGATCAGCACCGGTAAATCCTGGGGTCAAGGCGGCTATCTGCTCGGCATCGACATCAGGCGCCAGCTTGTTGAGGTGTTTTAGATGTACATTGAGAATGGCAATGCGTCCCCGCCGCTCGGGGCGATCGACCAAAACCTGACGGTCGAAACGTCCTGCACGCAGCAGGGCGGGATCAAGGATCTCGGGTCGGTTAGTCGCGGCCAGAAGTACAATCCCGGATGATGTATCAAAGCCATCTAGCTCAGTTAGTAGCTGGTTGAGGGTCTGTTCCTTTTCGTCATGACCGCCACCGAGCATACCAAGCCCTCGGGCGCCGCCGAGTGCATCCAGCTCATCAATAAAAATGATACACGGCGTGGCTTTTGCAGCTTGCTCAAAGAGGTCTCTAACTCGGGCTGCCCCCACACCGACGAACATCTCTACGAACTCGGACCCTGAAATCGAAAAGAAGGGAACGCCAGCTTCGCCAGCCACGGCACGGGCCAGTAGCGTCTTGCCAGTGCCAGGAGGACCAACCAGAAGGATGCCCTTCGGCACGTGAGCCCCCAGGCGACCATAACGCTGTGGGTCGCGCAAAAAGGCCACTACTTCCTTGAGTTCATCCTTGGCTTCGTCAATGCCAGCCACGTCGGCGAAGGTCACCTTGGTTTCGGTCTCAACATAAACACGGGCTTTCGATTTGCCCAGTGTCATCATGCTGCCAAGGCCTCCCTGACTAGATACCATACGGCGCAGGAAAAATCCCCAGATAGCGAATACGAGCAGGAACGGCAAGAGCCAAGAAAGCATAGAGGTCAGCCATGACTCACTAGGCGCACCATTGAAAGTGACATCGTATTGGGCTAGGTCATTGGCCAAGGTCGGGTCGATGCGATAGGTGGTGAAGCCAGTAGTACCGTCGGAGAGTGGCGTATTGTAGGTGCCTTTGATCCGCTCTGAACTAACATCAAGCGTGTTGATGATGCCTTGCTCAAGATGATGTCGAAACTCGGAATAGGGAATCGGTTCGTAGGAACGCTCCTCCGCAATGAAGTCCTGAGCCAATAGGACAACAATATAGCCGAAAATAAAAAAGAGGATATATGCTTGGTAACGTTTGTCCATGCTAACCTCAATGCGGCTTACTAGAGGGCCTTATTGGAGGAGGTTTCGCCCTTGTTACAGATCGGCGCAGTTTTTGCAGCGGGTTGTGTAGGGCAAGGCCTTGAGACGATCTGGTGCGATGGGCTTGTCACATTCCTCGCATAAGTCTCCGACCTGGGCAGCGATGCGTGCCAAGGCGCGTTCGGCCTGGGCCAGTTCTAGCCTGACTTCTTCCTCCAGCCGCGCGACAACTTCGTCGTTTTGAACCTCTACCGCCTGATCATCAAGATCTTTATTCAGAGCGCCACTGCTTCGATGCTGGTGTTCTTCATAGTGATGGATGCGGGCTTTGAGCTCTAACCGTAGGTTGTCTAGCAAGGCCTTTCTATCTTGAGTAGACATGATGTACCCGTTAGTGTTGATTAGTAAGTTGCTCTATTGAGCGGTATATGGCATCTAATACACTTGGTACAGCTCGCGTTATGCTCAAACCTGTTTTAATCGGGCCGATGGCGGCGTTACACCACCACGGTTTTCTGAGTAAGGTCAAACAGCATGAGCGCTAGAACTTGTATCTATGACTAAAGATCTTCCAGCTTTTCCGCGTCTCGTATCATGCGCATGATTTCGTGTTGTTCTAAAGCGAGGAGGCCATTCAATAATTCCTCGGTGGACGAGACTTCAGCCCGTGTCGATAAATAGCGATAGAGATCAATAATACGATCATGTACTGCTAGCAAAGAGCGCAGGACATCGTCAGTGCCCATGTTGGCAAAGTCTAAATTACCCAGTGTTTCAAGCTTGAAAGGGTGCTTGTCAAAGTATTCTGCACACCACGTTTGGAGCGCGGCTTTCTCTGCATCTTGCTCGCTCAACGCTATGACCCGGCTAAGCTTTTGTTCATGTTGGGAAAGATAGTCAAGTAACATGCGCAGCTTTTCATGCTGGGTGTCCCTGGCGGCGCGCTTTAGTTTATCGGCCAGATTGGCATGCAACCGCCGGGTCAGTTCCAGTATGTCTTTGATGGTTTCAACCGTCATGCCTTTGTCCTATCTCAGGTTAGTCCTTTAGAAAAAGTCGCGCGATCCTTGCAGAATTTTTAGATTTCACACCAAATGCGCTCTCTTAGATCATCACTGAGCTTTGATACCTTATGCACGCGTTTTAACGTCGCTTCTGTCATATCACCAGTGATTTCGTGATAGCAGGACATCATAGATGATGGCGTTAGCAGACCCTCAAGACCCAGCATGCAGCTTGTCAGCTTACTGCAGGAAATCGCCACGGTTGAAAAGAAGTCTAGTTCGTGACGCGTTGCGTCATTCAGTGTCTCTAGCCAAATGCGCTGTAACTTGATCGCTGTGTTAGTGGATTCCATCCAAGGTTGAGACCACAAAACGAGCAAGTTGTCTGCCACGGGTGCTTTCAGAGGGTTTTTTTGATGACCTGAAGTTATCATGTTCTTGTCCTCGTTGAAGTGTTTTTGTTTTGTAGCCAGGCGAAAATTGCATTTATTTTGATTCGTTTTGTATTTTCATTAATAATCAATTAGTTCGATGTACTTAACGTCCTGATTTTTATTTTATTTAGGTCGGTGAGTTATCTTATTAGGCTGACAGCAACACTTTAATTGCATTTTCTGAAGAAGCACGCGAAAAAATATCATAGGCTTCCTCGATCTCTTTCAAGGCGAACCGATGGGTGATTAGGCTCTTCGCTTCAATGCCACCTGCCTCCAGGAAACGCATCAATACTGGAATGGTATTGGTGTTCACCAGCCCAGTGCGCACGGTAACGTTTTTGATCCATAAGTCCTCGATTCGAAATTCAACGCTGCGGCCATGCACCCCGATATTGGCAAGGCGACCACCGGGACGCAATATGCGCTGGCAGGTATCAAACGACTCGGGAATTCCTACGGCTTCCATCGCTACATCGACGCCTTCACTATCCGTGAGCTTCATTATTGTTTCGACCGGGTCAGCACTGACGGTATCGGTAGCTCCTAACTGACGTGCCACGGCTAGACGGTTTTCGTCGGGATCTACCATGATAATACGTGCGGGTGAGTAGAAACGGGAGGTGAGTAGGGCCGCCAAGCCGATCGGCCCGGCACCGACGATGGCCACGGTATCGCCGAGTTTAACTCCGCCATTGAGTGCGCCAATTTCATGACCGGTTGGCAGGATATCGCTCAGCATAAGTGCGGCGGCAGGATCGAGCCCCGGCGGCAAGTGGTAGAGACTGTTGTCGGCATGCGGGATGCGTACGAATTCTGCCTGGGTGCCATCAATTTTATGCCCCAGAATCCAGCCTCCATCGCGGCAATGCGCATACATTCCTTGCTTACAGTAGTCGCAATGTCCGCAAGAGGTGATGCAGGAGATAAGTACTTGATCTCCTGGCTTGAGGCTACTCACGCTATCACCTACTTTTTCTATGATACCGATTCCTTCGTGGCCCAGAGTGCGACCAGCTTCGACTGTAGGAACATCTCCTTTAAGGATGTGCAGGTCAGTCCCGCAAATGGTGGTTTGCGTTATCCTTACAAGAGCATCGGTGGGAGTCTCGATTATAGGCCGGGGCTTCTCTTTCCACTTCCGTTTCCCTACTCCTTCATAAACAAGTGCTTTCATCGTTTATTCCTCCTATGCAGACAATTGCTAGGGATCTCGCAATAGCTTTCAAAGAGTATAGATAATATAGGTGCACAAAAACTTGACCGTTGTCAGCTTTATAGCTTTGTTTTTTTATGCGTGTATGGTTGTTATAAAACCGGCAGCTTAAATAGCTAAGACTTGATTAGCACTACAAGGGTGAAGTTTGAGTTATTGGCTAATGGTAATGGTGGATGTTCTTTTGAGGAGTATTAATTTCTTAATGCCGTGATGAAAAATTGACAGAGATCATAGAAAATGAGCTTTCTCTCACACTAGGATGCCTCCTGAAAAACAGCCTAATGTTGGGCTATTTCTACATGGTGAGAGGGCTTTATTGATGGATAACTTGACAGCACTTAATTTTCTGCCGCAAGACCAGCTGAACTTAGCATATTTGCACGAAGTACGTGAGTTAAATCGCTACCGAGGCTTGGCATTGAGTTTTCTACCCTTTGATCCACCCATTAGTCGTTTGATGGATGCGATTGGTATGGAGTGTGTGCACAGACTTTGTAGTTTGCAGGAAGTGGCTAGCCAAATGGATCTTGGTGCTTGCGTGAGTGCTAATCAGCAAAAGGAACCTCCATTTTTCAATAAAGTTAGTAAGCACTTCTTCGTTGTGGATGAAAATATGGGGCATCACCTGCTAGTGAATGCCGAAAAAGCCGCTGAAGCGACGAGTGCTTTCTTTGGTTGGATGCTGGAAACGAATGCTACACCTGAATTGCACCAGCCTTTATTCGACTTTGTGACACAGAAAACGAAAGAGTGTTTTGTGCTTCGGGAGTGCCAAGAACAGTGGAGAGTAGGCTCTTCTGAGCTAAATCTTGCGATGTGATTAAAACGCCGCTTTCACGCATGGTATATTCATGCATTAGAGCATATGTGGCCACGTAAAAGCGGCATACCTCCCAAAACAGCTCGTTTGTTAAGACGCTATGAAAGATGTCTCACTATCGGCTGGTATTTTTGATTCAGGAGCGTTTTAAAATCTGCGCCTTTAATATCAAGGCTGTATTTAATAGGTATTTTTATTTGAGCGATAAGGTGTTGTTTTACTTCCTTATGTTGAGTGGACTGCTATGAAAAAGCGGGCGCTGTCGAGGCAGTTTGATTGCGCTAGATCAATATTATTATGAATAAGTGATTTTATTTGCTTGATGAGCTTTTCTTCACGGGACTTTACGCTATAACTATCCATAGATTTCTAGTAGTGACTATGAGCAAAGGAGTGGTTTGTACACAAAAGCAGCATACGAAACCAGCTAAGAAAAAGGTAACGAAAATTGGTGTTTACGGTGCTTAGGGACGTCGCATGAAGGTCATGGTGCTTGAGCAACAGGGTGGATCGTTGCAATGTCAGGAAAGGCCCATTCCTACGCCGGGAAAGGGGCAGGTACTGCTGAAAGTTGAAGCGTGCGCCGTGTGTCGCACCGACCTGCATCTGCTTGACGGAGAGCTGCCGGACATCCGTTATCCGATTGTTCCTGGGCACGAAATTATTGGTCGTGTTGTTAAGTGCGGCCCTGGTGTAGTGCTAGAGAAGGGAGTACGCCTGGGCGTTCCTTGGCTAGGGTATAGCTGCGGTAAATGCCGCTACTGTTTGCACGGGAAGGAGAACCTTTGTGATCAGGCGCGTTTTACCGGGTACCAGATAGATGGTGGCTTTGCTGAATATACCTTAGCGGATCATCGCTTCTGCTTTTCTATCAGTTCCCACTATAGCGCTGCTGAAGCAGCCCCACTGATGTGTGCTGGCCTGATTGGCTATCGTTCTCTGGTTATGTGTGGCAATGACCTGCAGCGTCTCGGTATTTATGGCTTTGGCGCGGCGGCACATATTGTGGCCCAGGTCGCAAAATGGCAGGGCATGGAAGTGTACGCCTTTACTCGCCCAGGGGATGAAGTGTCTCAACGATTTGCGCAGTACCTGGGGGCGACATGGGTAGGTAGCTCTGAACAGTTGCCGGAAGCGCCACTGGATGCCGCTATCATTTTCGCACCTGTGGGAGAGCTGATACCCCTTGCACTTCGTGCCGTGCGCAAAGGGGGAGTCGTTGTCTGTGGCGGTATACATATGAGTGACATTCCCTCTTTTCCGTATGCGCTGCTTTGGGGAGAGCGGCAGTTGCGCTCGGTAGCCAATCTGACTCGCCAGGACGGTAGGGCGTTTTTATCACTGGCCTCTGAGGCGATGATCCAGACCAGGACAGTTTGCTACCCGCTCCACGCCGCTAATGACGCACTGAAGGATCTCAGGGAAGGCAAGCTGACCGGAGCTGCCGTGTTGGTGATGGGGCCATCCCTGGCATCGGAGATGTTAGATGTCGATTCGTAATTTGGATGCCCTGTTTTCACCTAGTACGATCGCTTTGATTGGCGCCAGTAACCGCCCCGGTTCTGTGGGGGCGGTACTGGCACGCAATCTTTTTGATGCTGGTTTTGCCGGGCCTGTCCTAACGGTCAATCTACGGGAGAGAGCGATCCGCTCGACCCTCAACTACCACACCGTGAGTGAGCTGCCGCTGGTTCCCGACTTGGCCATTATTGCAACGCCGCCAGATACGGTTCCTGGTCTTATACGCGAACTCGGCGAACGTGGATGTCGGGCTGTCGTGGTCATTACAGCTGGCTTCGGCGAAGGCGATTATGCCGATGGAAAAGTACTCAAACAGACGATGCTTGACGCGGCCAAGCCTTACTTGATGCGCATTGTTGGCCCTAACTGTCTGGGCATTTTAGCCCCCCATCGGGGGATCAACGCCAGCTTTGCGCATATCATGCCCCAAAAAGGCGATGTGGCCTTTGTGACGCAGTCTGGCGCGGTGGCGACCTCTATCCTCGATTGGGCGGCAGCACGGGGAATCGGCTTTTCGCATGTAGTGTCTCTGGGTTCGATGAGCGATGTCGATTTCGGCGATATGCTCGACTACTTAGCCCTTGACCCTAAGACGCATTCCATCCTGCTGTATGTCGAAGCCATTACTGAGGCACGCAAATTTCTCTCGGCGGCCCGAATGGCTTCTCGTACCAAGCCTGTAGTGGTGGTTAAGGCAGGGCGTAGCGATGCGGGGGCCAAGGCTGCATTGTCGCATACCGGAGCGCTGGCAGGTGCTGATGCCGTTTACGATGCAGCGTTTCGGCGTGCTGGGATGCTGCGCGTCAAAACACTCGATGAACTATTTCAAGCGGCAGGTACGTTGGCCACAGGGGCTCGCGTGAAAGGCGACCGGCTAGCCATTCTCACCAACGGTGGCGGCGTTGGTGTGCTTGCAGTCGATGAGTTGGCTGACATGCATGGCCGTCTTGCCGAGCTTTCCGAAGACGCGTTAGCGCGTCTGAATCATCTTCTGCCACCTGCATGGTCCCATGCCAATCCGGTCGATATTCTCGGTGATGCGCCAGGGGCACTTTACGCCGGCGCACTCGAAACTTTGATGAATGAGAAGGAAGCGGATGCGATTCTGGTCATGAATTGCCCGACAGCGGTCGCCGATAGCTTGGACGCTGCCCAGGCAGTGGTGGATACTCTGGGCTCACAGCGGACAGCCGTCCTCACTTGTTGGCTGGGTGAAGGTGCACCGGCTAAAGCTCGCCATTTGTTTGCGGCACACAACATTCCAAGTTACGAAACACCCGAGCAGGCCATTCGGGCCTTCGGACATCTGTTTAGTTACTGGCGAAACCAGCAAACATTAAGGGAAACGCCGCCGCCTCTTTTTAACAACAGTACTATCGATAAGAGTAGTGCGGATGCTGTGATTGACCGCGTACTGGAAGATGGGCGGAGTGTTCTAACGGAGCCAGAGGCGGTGGCCGTGCTATCAGCTTATGGCATTCCAACCGTCTCTGCTATCACGGTGCATACCCCGGAAGAGGCGAGTGAGGCAGCAAAACGGATTGGCTTTCCGGTGGTATTGAAAATCCTGTCGCGAGACATTTCGCATAAGTCGGATAGTGGCGGCGTGCAATTGAATCTTGCCTCGCCTGGTGCGGTGAAGCAGGCTGCTGAAGACATACTTGTGTCTATTCGCCAAGTAATGTCTGAGGCGCGATTAGATGGATTTAGTGTACAGCCGATGATTCGTCGTCCTGGCGCACATGAGCTGATCTTAGGTATCGCTGAAGATAGCATTTTTGGTCCAATCATACTGTTTGGCCAGGGAGGAACGGCCGTTGAACTGATAGGTGATCGTGTGATTGGCCTCCCGCCTCTCAACCCGCTGTTAGCGCAGGAAATGATCCAGGCGACACGTATCTCAAAGTTGCTACGTGGCTATCGTGATCGGCCTGCGGCTGATCTTGAGGCGGTTACGCTCACTCTTATCAAATTGTCACAGTTGGTCATTGATTTGGAGCGCGTGGTCGAACTGGATATTAACCCGTTGCTGGCCGATACCTCTGGGGTGCTTGCCCTAGATGCACGTATTGTGGTCAGGGCCGAGCGTGATCAGCGGCGCCCGCTGGCTATTCGTCCCTACCCACAGCAGCTTGAGCAAACGATAGAAACACGCAGTGGTCAGCGCTACAGCCTGCGACCTATTCGCCCCGAAGATGAGAGTGCATTGGTCGATATGCTGCGTCACTCTTCCCCTGATGATGTGAGGCTGCGCTTCTTTGCTGCCATTCGAGGGTTTGATCACGCCTTTGCTGCTCGCCTGACTCAAATCGATTATGACCGGGAAATGGCCTTTATAGCGATGCCATTTGGCAAGCAGGATATCGCGGGAGTGGTTCGTTTATCTTCGGATCCCGACAATGAAAAAGCGGAGTTTGCGATCATGGTGCGTAGTGATATGAAGGGGATCGGGCTTGGCTATCGGCTTATGCAGCAGATGATTGATTATGCTCGTGCTGCCGGCATTCAGCAGGTGTTTGCCGATGTCCTGAGAGAGAACCATGCCATGCGGGACATGGCCAAAGAATTTGGTTTTATAGTTCAGCCCGGCCGCGATGAAGTCGATACCGTGACGGTGGCGCTCAAGCTGTAACGGTGATTGCTTATTCCTTTTGAGTACGTCTGCCAGGGAGACAGGATGGAGACGCCGACTGTTAAACGAGATACTGTTTCTCCATTGGTTTCACCGCCCAGCGATGCCCATACCAAGCGAAGCGAGGATGTTCTTGCGGCGCTAGGAACCTCAACCGCCGGGCTTGCAGTGGGTGACGCGAAGCAGCGCCTCGTTATTTTTGGAAGTAATCGGTTGCCAAAGGTGGCCGGTCGACATCCATTGTTTCGTCTTCTTGCCCAGTTTCATAACGCATTGATCTATTTTCTGTTGGCGGCAGCGCTTGCCGCTTCGCTGCTAGGGCATTTCGTTGACTCTGCGGTTATTGCTGCGGTGGTTTTGGTCAATGCCCTGGTTGGATTTATTCAGGAAGGTAAGGCCGAAAAGGCGCTGAGCGCGATCCACAATCTTATCGCTCCCCACGCCTATCTGGTAAGAGAGGGAAGGCGAGTCAAGGTACCCGTGGAAGAGATTGTACTTGGAGATATCGTGTCACTTGAGCCAGGGGATCGGGTACCTGCTGATCTGCGGCTTATTCGTACGAGTGCTTTGCGTATCGAAGAGGCCATTCTGACGGGCGAGTCGGTGGCGGCAGAAAAGCGGGAAACACCAGCGCCCAAGGACGCTGCATTAGGTGACCGGCACTCAATGGCCTATTCCGGGACGCTGGTGGCTACAGGGCAGGCGATGGGTGTCGTTGTGGCAACGGGCGGCGCTACGGAAATCGGGCGCATCAGTGCTTTGCTGCGTGAAGTACAACCATTGACCACACCGCTGCTGCGCCAGATTAACCATTTTGGGGTGTGGTTTACCTGGATCACACTGGCGGTGGCGGTCTTACTATTTGCCTTTGCGGTATTGGTACGTGGCTATGCTTGGCCGGACGCGCTGATAGCTGTCGTTGCCCTGGCAGTGGGGGCTATTCCTGAAGGCTTGCCAGCGGTCATCACCATTACATTGGCTATCGGCGTACAGCGCATGGCGCGTCGTCATGCAGCGATCCGGCAGCTACCGGCGGTGGAAACACTAGGCGCTACTTCGGTCATCTGTTCAGACAAGACCGGCACCCTGACGCGTAACGAGATGACGGTGCGACGGCTGGAAGTCCCTCATGGTCGGTACACGGTGACAGGCTCGGGTTATGTGCCGGAAGGGCGGCTGGAAGCTGCTTCTACAGATGACGCTGCTGCGGATAAACAGCGGCTAGAGAGTGGTTGTTTAGTGCTATCGGGAGTGCTGTGCAACGATGCCCAGTTGAACCAGGAAAATGGTGCCTGGCATGTGATGGGCGATCCGATGGAAGGTGCGCTGGTGGCGTTGGCCATTAAAGCTGGTTTGGAGCCGGAGCTAACCCGCCATGAATGGCCGCGAATTGATGAGATCCCCTTTGATGCTAATCATCGCTTTATGGCCACCCTTCATCGCCATTCATCAGGCGATGGTCGGATTTTTGTCAAGGGCGCCCCCGATGAACTAATGCAGCGATGTGTCGCCCAGATAGATGGTGAAGGGACGGCATCGCTAGATCAAGACGCCTGGGGCGCCAAGGTCGCGAACGCAGCCTCTCAGGGAGAAAGAGTGCTCGGCTTTGCCGTTAAAGCAGTAGCTCCAGGTGCTGATAAGCTAGCTTTTTCCGACCTGGATGGGCTCGTCTTCATTGGCCTGATAGGGTTTATCGACCCTCCGCGCGAGGAGGCGGTGGCCGCCATTAAAGAATGCCATTCCGCGGGTATTGCGGTGAAAATGATTACCGGTGATCACGCTGAGACAGCAGCGGCGATTGCGCGGCAGCTAGGATTTGGAGAAGATCCACACGTCTTGACTGGGCGTGAACTTGATGGCATTTCAGACGCTGACCTTCCTGCTATCGTGAACGAAACCAGTGTTTTTGCTCGCACCAACCCTGAACACAAACTGCGTATCGTTCGTGCCCTGCAGTCGACGGGGGCAATCGTGGCCATGACCGGCGATGGCGTCAATGATGCGCCGTCGTTGAAGCAGGCAAATGTCGGCGTTGGGATGGGGCATAAAGGCACTGATGCGGCGAAAGAGGCCTCTCAAATGGTCTTGCTGGATGATAACTTCGCCTCTATCGTCGCTGCGGTGAACGAAGGTCGAGTTGTCTATGACAATATCCGCAAAGTAACCGCGTGGACACTACCCACTAATGGCGGTGAGGTATTGGCGGTCATTGCCGCTATCCTGTTTAACTTCTCCATGCCGATGTCTGCGGTGCAAATTTTGTGGATTAATCTTGTTACAGCGGGCACCCTTGGCCTAGCTCTAGCGTTCGAACCGGCAGAACCCAATGTCATGCAGCGCCGTCCCAGGCCTGCTAATCAAGGGTTGCTGACACCTTTTCTGATCTGGCGGGTAGCGCTTGTTTCGTTCCTTTTTCTAGCAGCGGTGCTGGGCGTATTTTTTTACTCACTGGGGCGTGGGGATGAGCTGCCGATGGCTCGCACCTTGGTGGTCAATTTGATCGTCGTATTGGAAATTTTCTATCTATTTAATGTGCGCTATCTACACTACACCTCATTTAGTTGGCAGGGGTTACTGGGCACCCCCGCTGTGCTGTCTGCTGTCGCTGTGGTGATAGTTGCTCAGGCGATGTTTACCTACTGGCCTGCTATGCAAGCCCTTTTCGATACTCAGCCGTTAACATTTTTGGATGGCGTATTGGTCATCAGCATCGGCATGGTGATGATGACTATATTGGAACTCGAGAAAATTGTGATGCGCCGAACAGGCTGGCTAAATCAATAAACAGAGGTAGGGGAGTGTGTCTAGGATTAAGCAAGTACGTGCTCGTCTGCTAACGCTTGATCCGTTTCCTGCATGGCTGTTTGTTGGATTTGTGCTGTTCTGGATATGGTTGGCCATAGCGCCTTATTACCGTTCAGATTGGCTACTTGAAAATATTCTGGTGTTTGCCGCGGTGCCCGTATTGGGTTGGTTGTGGTATCAGGGTGGTGTCTCACGTCTGGCATGGTTAAGCATTTTTCTATTTTTGATATTTCATGAAGTTGGTGCTCATTATACCTATTCTGAAGTGCCCTATGACCGTTGGTTGAGAACCCTGCTTGGGTTTTCTCTGGACCAACGGTTTAGCTTTGAGCGTAATCAGTACGACCGCTGGGTACATTTCCTTTATGGACTGCTACTTTTTCCACTGATGGAAGATCTTGTGAAAAGACGCCTACTACCGGTGATGCTGATTTTATCCCATTCGGCGTTTTATGAGATTGCTGAGTGGCTGGCGGTTGTACTCTTCCCAGGGGAATTGGGGGAATCATACCTAGGTGCCCAGGGAGATATTTGGGATGCACAGAAGGACATGGTTTTGGCACTTTTAGGAGCGTCCATAGCAAGCCTACTGAGTGTGACAGCACACTATTTCGTGACACCAATTAACTCAAATTCAAATAAATAAGCAGAGTGGTGAGTATGTGGAATTTTCTTCATAGATATCAATTGCATCATTGAAAGAAGAGGTAATGCGATGCGCGCTCATGTTTTTATTTCAGCAATAGCAGCCAACTTTGTAGGGTTAAGAAGGCGGCAGTACTCATGCCCATGAGCTGATAATATGCCTTGCTGTTGAAAACCGCTGATGAGTCGGCTGAGCGTTTCAATATTGCGAATGTAAGCTATATTAAAATCTTGCAAGCAGTGGTATGTATTTTACAGTGCCTCATTGGGATGTGGCGCAGTAAATATACAGGGATTTATAGGTAGTGAGAGATAGGGCGTGTAACGTTGAATATCGTTTAGCTCTGTGAGGCAGCCAGGATAAAAGAAACAAAGTGACTAGCACCTTAATAGAACTAGCCATACAGGCGTTACGCCTTTCTAACATAGCTACCAGGGGCGTCTTCGAGCGGTGGGTAAGTTTGTGAACCAACATCGGGCGCCTTAATAAGAGAGCCAGACCTGGTTGCCAGCCATGATTGCCATGCAGCCCACCATGAACCTGGCTTAATTGCTGTGCGTTTCAGCCAAGTGTCTGGATCAATATAAGAGTCACCTTCAAAGGCGGTGGCTACCCGATAATGCCGATGCGATTGTTCAGGGGGGCTAATAATACCCGCGTTGTGACCTCCACTAGTGAGTAAAAAAGTAATCTCCGGCGCATCCGCAATTAGATGCAACCTGTAGGTTGATCGCCATGGTGCGACATGATCCCACTCAGTGCCAACACAGAAGATAGGTATCTGAATATCACTAAGTGCTATCGGACGGCCATCTACCCGAAGACGTCCTTCGGCTAAATCATTATTTAAAAACAGGTTACGCAAGTATTCAGAGTGCATGCGGTAAGGCATACGCGTTGCATCCGCGTTCCAGGCGAGAAGATCGTTAATGGGTTGCCTTGTGCCTAGCAAATACTCGTTCACGACCCGAGACCAGATTAAATCGTTGGAGCGCAGTATCTGGAATACCCCTGACATTTGCTTAGTATCGAGAATGCCCTGAGCCCACATTAAATCTTCAAGGAAGGCGAGCTGCTTTTCGTCAATAAATAGCATCAATTCGCCAGCTTCTCGAAAATCTGTTTGCGCGGCAAAGAGTGTCATTGAAGCTAAGCGATTGTCGCTATTTCTCGCCATCGCAGAGGCGGTAATGGCCAACAGTGTTCCTCCAAGGCAGTAGCCTACCGCATGTATCTTCTGGCTAGGAAATAGATGTTCGATAATATCGAGGCTAGCCATAATGCCTTGTTGCCGATAGTCATCCATCCCAATATCGCAATCCTCAGACGTTGGGTTGCGCCATGAGATCATAAAAACGGTGTGGCCATGGTCGACCAGATACCTGACAAGCGAGTTATGCGGTGACAGATCTAGGATGTAATACTTCATGATCCAGGCAGGCACAATGAGCATAGGAGCCGCGTGCACCTCTTCAGTAGTAGGCGTGTACTGGATCAATTCGACTAGATGGTTGCGATAGATAACCTTACCCGGCGTAATTGCTACATTTTTTCCAACGACGTACTTTTCAGTACCCGCTGACCTTTTGCCAAGATAGTGGTTTTGGATATCTTCACAGTAATGCTGCAGGCCTTGGATTAGATTACCTCCGGCGCTTTCAAAGGTCTTTTTGAGCACAGTGGGATTAGTCAGTAAAAAATTGGAGGGCGAGAACACATCAAGCCACTGGCGGGCACCGAATTCTACTGCCTGTTCGTGATGCGGAGATAAACCGCGTGGTCCGGTGGTAGCGTTATGCCACCACTGCTGTTGAAGAAGAAAGCCTTGATAAAGCAGGTTATAGGGAAAATAACGCCAAGCAGGATCACGAAAACGACGATCCTGTGGCAAAGGGGCAATACAAGGCTTGGCATCGGGATCTAGAGCCGAATGGCTGGCCCAAATCAGTAAGCGTAGATGTTTCTTCGTTGCTTTTTGTAGTAGATGAGCCTGAGTCCCTGGAGAAAGCTGGAGGCTGGATAGCCAGTCCAAGTAAGACAGCATCGCCGATGCAGGAGAAATACCGAGCGTTAGCCTGGCCAATGATGCACGTACCAACCTATCGATATTTTGGTGTTGAGCTTCGTCGTAAATCATCAAAATCAATCCTCGTGAGGTAGATAGGCTGCTCAAGAGAGTGAGTACAAGATTTAGTGCTTCACTCTTATCTACCACTTGCTTAGCGTCTTGGCATCGTGTTTGATACTAGCTGTTCTTTTCTAGATTATAAGCTACTTGGGTTTCAATAGGGCTAGTTTAACGCCATATAAAACTCATCATGCTGTCCTGCTAAGTTTTTGATTTTTAATAAGTCTGTTGTACCCCCCTTTAAGAATAGAATTTTGAATGGCTGGAAAGGAAGATAAATTGCTCTAGATCAATTTTTAATCATTTTAATACCTTTTTGTTACGTTGATTAGCTTTTAAAAAATCTTGTTTGCGCTATAAATATTCAAGTAACACCTGATGTTTTTTTGGTGCCTAAGATTAATACGTAATGGGTGAAGGTGCTATCCAAAGCAGATGAAAGCATAGAGGAGAAATATCATGGAGAAGACTGCTACAAAACCTGTTATTGCGGGTCAGGAGTCCAGCGCATTGCCAACCAATCGGTCGCTGAATCCGCTTGAGGAGTTCGACCGCTTAATGGAGGGGTTCTTTGAACGTAGTTGGTTAAAACCTTTCTTTAGAGATGACTTAGTCAAGGAAAGGCTCGGATTTTTTGCTCAAAGCAACCCTAAAGTCGACATTATTGACCGAGAAAAGGAACTCGTCGTTCGTGCTGAGATGCCAGGTGTTGATCGCAAGGAGATAGATATCGAGATCACCGACCATGCTGTGATGTTAAAAGGTCGGCGCTCTGGTGAAACCGAGGAAAAGAAAGATGAATATTACCATTCAGAAATATGGCAAGGCACTTTTTCTCGTACGATTGCATTGCCTGTCGATGTAGAAACACAGCATGCGGAGGCCAAATTTAAGGATGGTATCTTGACAATCACCATGCCCAAATCCAAGCAGGCATTACGGCGAAAGCTTGAGGTTAAGTAAGTCAAAAATAGTCTGGTTGACGGAAAGTTATAACTGCATAACACAAGGAGTATTCATAATGTCGAAATCAGATAGTCAACTTCAGCAAGATGTACTTGCGGAACTTGGTGATGAACCCTCTGTCCGAGCGTCGGATATTGGTGTAGAGGTAAAAGATGGCATTGTAACATTAGCCGGTCATGTGGATAGTTATGGTGAAAAATGGCATGCGGAAAAGGCAGCTCAGCGGGTGGCTGGGGTAAAGGGCGTCGCTGTGGAAATTGACGTACAACTGCCAGGGGAAAATCAGCGCACTGATGCCGATATAGCGCGTGCGGTAAAAAATACGCTTGAGTGGAATGTTTTTATTCCAAATGACCCATTAAAGGTAATGGTTGAGGATGGATGGGTCACCTTGTCAGGGGAAGTGCCCTGGGAATATCAGCGCCTCCTAGCTGCTAGCTCAATTCGATATTTAGCAGGTGTGACTGGTGTTAGTAACCAGATCGTTCTTAAACCTAAGCCAACGACTACGGCGGTTAAGGCTAATATTGAGAACGCACTTAAGCGAAGGGCGCTTCAGGATGCGAATGCCATAAAAGTAGAAGTTCATAATCATGAAGTAACGCTTAGTGGAAAGGTACATAACCTTGCGGAAAAAGACTTAATTCACCATGCTGTATGGAATTCACCAGGCGTCTGGAAAGTAACGGATCATATAAGAACTTAAGCATTAAATGTTATAGAGTTTTCAGGGTTGTCTAATCGCAGGCAGGGGTTCGATGACCCTTTGTTTTTTGGCTTGTTGGATCCTGTAACCAAAGGGAATCCTGCTATGTACCTAGTCCGCCCGTCCTGAGGTGCTACCAATGGGAGGCCGCCGAACATCTTTACGATGCATCTAATTTGTGGGCGATGCAAAACTATATTGATGGCCGCCGAGCCTGTGATCCATAGTGATGTCTCCTTACGGCTTTCTGCGACATCTCACGGCGACGAGACGGCTTCACCACTTTTTATGATGGCTTTCCTTGAAGATGTCCGCTTTCAATCGTTCCTTGGAGTACATCTTCTTGAGCCGCTGGCTTTCATCCTCTAGCACCTTCAGCCGTGCCACCATGGATGCACCCATACCACCGAATTTAGCTATCTACTTGTAGAAGGTCGCACTGCTCATGCCGAGCTCACGGCATAGTTTCGGAACCGGGGCACCGCCTTCCTTTTACTTAAGGATCGAAAGTATTTGGCTGTCTGAAAAACGTGATTTTTTCGTGCAGGTTATCCCTGCGTTTAGCTTACGGAAAATTCTACTTCTGAGTTCCCTGGTTTTTCGGAGGGGATTACCAAATAATATATATTAATGGGAATTGTTTTAGCCTTTTTTGCTTAATTTCTAATTGGTGAGACTAGTAAAATAGAATGAGAAAATATGCCTAAATTGTTAGGTTAACAGTTATAGCTATATAAACAGCTTGTTTATATACTTCTCTTCGAGATCGTTACTCTTTGGTTGCCTTTGTTTGGGTGATAAAGCGTATTCTTGTTGAAGTGGAAGTTGCCAAGATCTAATTTTTATATGGTAATAATAGTGACTTAACCATGCGGGTATTGACATCATGACTAAAATATTACGATTTTTTGATATCCTGTTTGCTGCCACGGGCCTACTCATTGGTCTGCCATTATTGCTTATATTAGCCTTAATCGGTTACTGGGACACGAGGTCTCCTCTATTTTTGCAAAAGCGTGTGGGATACCGTGGCCAGCCGTTTGTATTGATTAAATTTCGTACTATGAAGCCTGATACCGCTTGGGTTGCTTCGCATCTTGCGGATTCTTCTTCAATTACCAAATTCGGTCATTTCTTACGGCGTACCAAATTGGATGAGTTACCGCAGCTATGGAATGTATTGAAAGGGGATATGAGCCTTGTGGGGCCTCGTCCTTGCTTATACACGCAAGATGAGTTGATCAAAGAGCGTACCGAGCGTGGTGTATACAATGCTCGCCCAGGAATTACCGGGCTGGCGCAACTTAACGATATTGATATGTCTACGCCTCAATTACTGGCAGAAACGGATCAAAAAATGTTGGCGACAATGGCGATGCCGACGTATTTTCGCTACCTGTTCCTCACTGTGATGGGTAGAGGAAGCGGAGACCGGGTGAGACAATAAAGCATGCGCACTCCTGTGGCCTACAAGGTAAATACTGCATGCAGGCTTTAGCAATCACCGTGTTACCGCTATTGGCCCCCTTGGGCTATTGGCTAGGATTGGCGATCACTATTATATGGTCGTTTCTTGCTAGGCATGAGCGACAAAGGCGTAGCTTTTTTAGAAAACCAATGGGGCGTGGTGATGGCCTTCTTTTGGCGTTGCTACTAGGAGTCGGTATTGTCGAAGTAGTGGCTGGCGCTTGGCATTCTAGCTTGGAGCGGGCCTTGCCATTAGCTGGTGCAGCTTGGCTCGCGGCATTGGCGTTTATGTTAGTGCGCGCCGTTCCACCACGTCCTTCAGCATGGTGGGTGGGTTTAGCGCTAAGTGGATTGGGTGCAGGGGGTTGGGCGGCGTGGCAAAAATGGATAGTCGGTTTAACCCGTGCTACAGGCCACCCACCGTTACATTCAATCTTTTTCGGCAATCTTGCGCTATTGATGGCGCTGTTATGTTTGGCCGGATTGGGGTGGGCCTGGCAACAGCGATCAACACGTTTTTTTTGGGTAGCGCTTTTGCTGAGCGGCGCAATGGGGGGCGGACTAGCCTCGGCTCTTTCTGGCACCCGGGGCGGGTGGTTGGCACTGCCGCTAGTGATATGGGTATTTTATTACGGTTATGCGCGTCGCTGGCGAGCGCTGTGGCGATGGTTGGCACTGACTGCTGCAATAGCTGTGATGATAGGGGTGTATACGACGCCCCATAGCGGCGTAGAAAAAAGGGTGGATAAGGCGGTGGCCGAGGTGCATCGCTACATGGAAGGCGCTGACTATGGCTCCGTAGGGGCTCGCTTGGAAATGTATCGCGGCGCATTCTGGCTGATTTATGAACGTCCCCTCGTGGGCTACGGGCATCAGGGCTATCTACCCGCCATGCAAAGACTAGAGACTCAAGGCGTGCTAAGCCCCGAGTTAGGCAATTACTGGCATGCGCATAACGACCTTCTGGATGCCTGGGTACGAAAAGGGCTGCCAGGTCTTGTTATAGTCGTGAGCCTCTATCTCATTCCCCTGTGGCTTTTTTTCCCAGGTTTACGCGCTGAAAGCGCCACTCAGCGCTCCTATGCCGTGGCTGGTATATTGCTGCCAATCACTTTTATGGGCTTTGGCTTAAGCTATTCTTTTTTTGCTTATCCAGCAGGGGTAGCGGTGTATGCTAGCTGGCTGATTTTCCTTTGGGTTCTCGTTTCCGAGCAAGTTCTGCAAGATGGTTGCCATGTATACACTAATGAAAAGCCTGACGGCGATATTGCTGATGCCAATGTCTCTGATGGCCCTCACTTTTACTATCGGATGGTTGATTCGTAAGCTTGGGTGGTACCGCCTGGGTCACAGCATAATGACGTTAGCAATGCTCTTGCTATTGCTGGCGGCCTGGGCACCAGTGGCAGATAATTTGCTAGGGCCGTTGGAGTCTCAATATGTCGCTTGGGAGAAATGGCCTGAAGAGCAGAACATCGAAGCAGTGGTAGTCCTCGGGGGTGGTTGGCAGCCGGATCGCCCTTGGTCGATAACCGGCAGGCTCAGCGAAAGTTCGGGTTTGCGTCTGATGGAAGGCCTGCGGCTATGGCATGAGCGTCCAGACTTGCTACTGGTAGTGTCAGGGGGAGGGCAAGATCCAAAAATGACCATGGCTCATGGTTACGCCGAAGCTGCCGAAGCATTGGGGGTTCCGCCAGAGAGTATCGTGACGCTGGTGTCGCCCAACGATACTGCTGAAGAGGCCAAGTCAGTTCGGGCGCTGCTCGGTGAAGGTGCGCAAGTATTGATTGTGACATCAGCGTCGCATATGCCGCGCGCTATGCGTCATTTCGAGGCGGCAGGCCTAGCTCCAGTTGCTGCACCTACCCATTATTTGGCCGATCGAACGGAGGGATTAGCGCTAGCTTATTGGCTGCCCTCTGCCCGTGAGCTACGCAAGACTGAGAGGGCAATCTACGAAACCCTTGGGTTGCTTGCTATTCAGTGGGAGCATTGAAGGTGTCATTTGAAAACGTCTACCTCTGCTCACCCAGGAGATAAGTAAGACATGTTCGAGCGTATTTTAGTGGTGTGTACAGGTAATATTTGTCGTAGTCCTGTCGCTGAGGCATTTCTTAAACAGCGGCTACCCGAGCGTCATATCAGTTCTGCAGGCTTGGGCGCCTTGGAAGGCGAGCCTGTATCCCCGTTTGCACGTCAATTGGCCGAGGCCGATGGTTTGGATGTGACCAGCCACCAGGCACGGCAATTAACGGTGATAATGATACAGGAAGCCGATCTCATTCTGGTGATGTCTGAGGGCCAGCGCCGTGCCGTAGGACAACACGTACCCCAAGCCTTAGGTAAGACGCTATTGCTAGGTCGTTGGCTAGATAGTGGCAAAGGGCGCAATATCCCCGATCCTTACCGAAAATCCAGGGAAGTTTTCGAGCATATCCATATGTTGCTAAAGGACGCTGCCTTTACGTGGGCAGAGAGGCTCTAGAGGCATCGCCATCGCTTCTTTTTCTTTTTTACTGCTTGATCTGTCTGCGGTATGGCCAATGTGCATGTCAGTATTAGATCCATTTTTCGTTTTAAAATTTTTAGTTGACTAATCATTAAGTAATGATTTTTTTGCTATTTTTTAATTATGTATTTCTTGTTTTTAAGATGTTGATCTTTGTATTTATGATGGGATTTATGTATTGTTTTTCTCATTTATTTTGAAGGAGTAAAATTGTTAAAAATGCCTGATTTAAATGCCAATAAAGTAGAAGGTTGAGGTTTCTGTCTTTAGACTATGAAGGTGAATAAATTTAACAGAAACAAATGCTTGTATTTTTTTTATTGTAGTTTTAATAATTTTTTCTGGAGATATCATATAACCTATCATTTAAGTGACACGATTTTGTCATTCGATAAAGTTACCGTTCCACTATAAGTCGTAACTAAGCGATTTTGTTCATTGCAGAAACTATCGGAAAAGCCTTTTTAACTCTCTGGCGTGATGCTCCATCTTGGGTAGAGGCGTGACGTACCGAGAGTATGTCTTTGTGTTTAGGGCCATCACCGCTGGGTTTTACAAGAAAGGCGATTCTACCTAACCATCCATTAATTTGGCGGTCAAGCCTGATAAATAAGGAGGGATAGACAATGAATTACAAATCCTATGGTGATTTAAGTGAGGACATCGCTGCGTCCTTGTTCAAAGTTCACGGGAAGGATTACGACCTGGTGGTCGGTATTCCCCGTAGCGGCATCATCCCTGCCAGCATGGTTGCGTTGGGTTTGCATCTCGATATGATGGGGCTCCCAGACTTTATTGACAACCAACCGCTGAAAACTCGCTTGCGTAGAAAGGAAGAAAAGCCGCCGGGAGCCGCCTGGGACGCGAAAAAAGTTCTTTTCGTCGATGATAGCGTCATTACAGGGAAGACTGTGCAGGAAGCACGGAGTGCTATCCCCGAAAACTGTCCTTGTATAATAGATACCTTGGCGATCTATGCTGATCCCGACGGTAAGCAACATGTTGATTTTCATTTTTACACGCTAGAATCGCCTTGTGCTTTCCAGTGGAACCTTTTCACTCCTGCCATACTTTCCCAGTCATGTGTCGATATCGATGGTGTACTGTGCGTCGATCCTACCGACCTTCAGAACGATGATGGAGAGCAGTACATTGCGTTTTTGAATAACGCGGAGCTTCTTTTCCTACCTGCTGGCCGAATCGGCTGCTTGGTAACCAACCGTCTTGAGAAGTACCGTAGCCAGACAGAGCAGTGGCTGAAGCAACAGGGAATTGACTATGAGCGCTTGGTCATGCTGGATCTGCCTTCGAAAGAGGAGCGCCAACGCCAGGGGATTCACTCTACGCACAAGGGCCTGTTCTATAAGAACTCGGATTACACTTTCTTCATTGAGAGTGCTACCAGGCAGGCTGCAAGTATTGCAAAAATATCGGGGAAAGCCGTTTATTGCTGTGAAGATAATAGAGTCTATACAGCGTCTGATAAAATCTCCGCCAAAAAGGGATCTCATAGCTATACGAAACGCCTTCTCAGCGCCAGCAAAAGAAAGATTTTATCTAGCTTTCCAAGCCCCCTCAAGACGGCACTGAGGGAGCGGTGGAAACCCAAAAAGGCGTGAGCGGATTCAAAGACCAACTTATGGCCGCCCCTCCAAGGGTGGCTTTTTTCTATGTGACCACTGTCACTAAGAAACCCCTCAATTAAGGCGATATTACAATTGTTCCGCGATTGTAACTTGAAATTTCTTCTTTTGTAACTTTTTACAACTTATTAATTTTAAATATAAATTTTTTATTATCATTAAATGTTTAATACCGCTAGGCATGATCTCCTCTCCTCTCACCCATGACGCCAAACCTCATTTCTAAACGCCTAAATAGCGTTAGCTATCTCATCCTCAGCAATGAAGTAAATCAAAGTATGTTTTTTGTTTTTTTATGTAACATTATATTTGTCTGCCGTAATGGCATTCATGTCTTATGGCGGCTCGAAGGTTGCACTGCCAAGGCGAGTTTCCAAATAGGCTCTGGGAAATGCCATTTAAAATCCCCGGGCGGTAGCGTGGTAAGACACAAAGCAAAGGGAACAAAAAATGAATAATTTCAAAGAAATAGAAGGTGTAGAAACCAGAAAAAACCCATTGCGGCTGGTTCGCTATCTAATGTTCATCATGCTGCTGGGGATATTAAGTGGCTGTGCCATGGCCCCAGGCGGGCATATTGATGAAAGCGAGCTCGACCAATCGCTTGATGGCCGAGTGGACGTACAACCCATTACACCAGAGTTTGTAGATAGGTTGTATGTCCCAGAAGAGCCTACCACGCAAGCCACGTCTCAAGCATTGAATCAAGAAGTGCAAGACTACGAATATCGGGTAGGGCCTGGGGACATTTTAAGCGTGATCGTCTATGACCATCCAGAATTAACGATTCCTGCCGGCGCCGAGCGCTCCGCTGCGGAAACCGGGAACCGTATACGGCCCAATGGCACGATGTTCTATCCCTACGTAGGGCGTGTGAGAGTCGAGGGCATGACGCTTGACGAGGTGCGCGAGTTAATCGCACGGCGATTGTCCGCAGTAATCAATGAGCCGCAGGTAGAGGTAGGCATTGCGGCGTTTAACTCCCAAAAAGTGTACATCAGTGGTGCAGTGGAAAACCCCGGCACTCTGCCTCTGAGTATTGTGCCGATGACGGTACTTGATGCCATTAGTGAAGTAGGCGGGGCACGTGATAATGCGGATTGGCGTAATGTCACCCTAAGCCGCAATGGTGGTGAAGAGGTGATATCGCTTTACGCCATGATGCGTCAAGGGGATATGACACAAAACCGGTTACTGCGTGATGGCGATCTACTTCACGTGCCCACCATGGAAAATCAAAACGTGGTCGTTCTGGGACAGGTTAGCCGTCCAGGTGCCATTGCCCTGGGCAATGAACGCATCACGTTGACGGATGCATTGGGAAGGGCAGGTGGTGTGAATGAAAATCGCGCCCAGCCGTCGGGTATTTTCGTAGTAAGGGGAAACCCGCCGGGTAGCGAGAAAATTGCCACCGTCTATCAGTTGGATATTCAGGATGCCACTCGCTTATTGCTAGGAACACGCTTTCCTCTTGAGCCGCAGGATGTGGTGTACGTGACGTCAGCACCGCTGGCTCGCTGGAACTCTGTGATCTCCCTGCTGTTGCCATCAGTTAGTTTGCCAGGCGACTTTGCAACGTCTGCTATTGATGCCGGTGAGCTTTAATATATTTTCTGAGTGATGAGGCATCTCCATGACTAATTTCCCTTCACCAGCGCCGTCGCCAGCACCTCGAGAGAGCGATGAGCTTAATCTGCGTAAGTTGGTAGACACGCTGTCCGATCATCGCTGGTTTATTGTGTCGGTGACGGGATTTTTTCTGCTGGCGGGCTACTTTAATGCCAGCTCTCAGCCGAGAATTTATCAGGCCGATGCCTTAGTTCAGATAGAGACCCGAGGATCGAACTTGGCGTTTATGGAGTCATTGGGAGAGCCGCAACAAGGCAACCCTACCTCTGCTGAGCTCGAAATTCTGCAGTCACGTATGGTGTTGGGTGAAACCGCTGACCGTCTTGACCTTGCCATTCAGGTTGAGCCGCGTAGGTTGCCGGTGGTGGGGGACTTTCTGGTTCATCATGGAGTTAATCAGCAGTGGTTCGAGAGCCTCACGCCTGAATTCATTCGCCAGTGGTTAGCAGACTCTGTGGATGATGCTTGGAGTAACCCCTATGTGTGGGCTGGGGAATCACTGCGAGTCGCTCGTTTCGATGTTCCCGAGGGGAACGTGGGGGGGGAGCATGTGTTGCGGCTTCTCGACGGCGGTGAATTCGAGCTGCTGCTGGAAGAAGAAACGCTGCTTACTGGTAGCGTTGGGGAAACGGTACAGAATGATGAATTGGGGTATCGTCTTTTTGTCAGCCAGGCAGAGGCCCACCCCGGCGCAGAATTCACATTAGTAAGAACGTCTGCTCTTAGTGCAATAAGTGAGCTGAAGAATCGCTTTGAAATCATTCCGCGTGGGTTAGAGTCGGGCGTCTATGAACTGACGTTGAACGGGGCGGATCAAAACCAGATTCAGCCAACACTAGATACGCTGACCAGCGTTTTTTTGACTCAAAACGTGCAGCGTCATTCAGAAGAAGCAGAAAAACAGATCGCCTTTCTCAACGAGCAAATTCCTCAGGTTAGCAACCAATTGTCAGATGCCGAAGGCATGCTCAACGATTACCGAGCTCAGCGTGACTCTGTCGACCTGACGTTCGAGACACAGAACCTGCTTACTCGGGTAGTCGATGTGGAAAACCAGCTTGGTGAGTTGGCTATGCGGGAAGCGGATCTGGCTGAGAGGTACCGTCCTTCACACCCTAACTACCAAACGTTACTGAGACAACGCGGCCAGCTAGAAGCCGAGCGTGACCGACTTAACGCTCTGGTGAGTGAATTACCCGAAACCCAACAGGAAGTGCTGCGTCTTACTCGGGATACTCAGGTCAATCAGCAAGTGTATGTCCAGCTACTCAACCAGCTTCAAGAGATGCGTTTGGTGAAGGCTGGCACAGTAGGCAATGTGCGTATCTTGGATGCGGCCATGCTGTCCCCCGGTACCATTGCTCCACGTATCCCTTTAATAACCGCTGTTAGCGGCCTGTTTGGCGCCTTGTTGGCAATGTTATTAGTGATCGTTCGTATGTTGCTCAGCCGGTCTATCAAAACCCCCGAGCAGCTTGAAGAATTGGGTCTGCCTGTCTATGCCACCTTACCGAATTCCGGTGAACAGGCAGGGCTTACCGAGCGTATTCGTCCGCGTCGTGCCAAGAAAGCCCAAGAAGTTTTTCGTGGCTTGCTGGCCGTCAAGAAACCCGCTGAAATTGCCGTTGAGGCATTGCGTGGGCTTCGTACCAGCCTCTACTTCGCCATGCTCGAATCCGATAACAATCGGTTGATGATTACTGGTGCTAGTCCGGGGGTAGGTAAGAGCTTCATAGCCGCGAACTTAGCGGCGGTATGTGCCCAGGCTGGCCAAAAAGTGTTGTTAATCGATGCTGATATGCGCCGCGGCCATTTGCACCATGCCTTTCACGGTAAGGGAATAAAGGGACTTTCAGAGTTGTTGGCACGGCGTATCAGTGTGGAGGAGGCCATTCGCCATAGTGAGCTTGATGGACTTGATTATGTGGCAAGAGGAAGCGTACCGCCTAATCCATCAGAGCTTTTGATGCAGCAGAGTTTTCACGACTTTCTAGACACGATAAGCCAGCACTATGACCTGGTAATCGTGGATACGCCCCCGATTCTGGCGGTAACCGATGCCTCGGTAGTCGGCAAGTTGGTTGGTACCAGTCTAATGGTGGTGCGGTTCGACACGAACCCTCCTGGCGAAATCAAAGCCGCTAAGCGTCGTCTTGAGAGTGCTGGTGTGAGGCTCAAAGGTGGAATTCTAAATGGTGTTAAGAAGCCGACCAGCAGCCGTCACGGATACTATGGCAGCTACCTCTATGCTTACCGGTGAGCCAATATGCTTAATCAATTGCGCGAATTTTATTCTTTACTAACGCAACAACAGCGCCGCCGATTGTTAGGGCTTCAGGCACTGATCATTGTGATGGCGCTAGCTCAAATTGCCAGTGTCATCGCCATTGGGCCTTTTATGGCGGTGGTCGGAGATATGAGCAAACTCCAGGGCAATGGTTGGTTAGCCTGGGCTTATACCTATAGCGGAATGCAAAGCCACAAGTCCTTCTTGAGTCTATTGGGCGGTATGGTACTTGGAGTGTTGTTAATGGCAGCTCTAATTTCCATGTATACCACCTGGCGGCTGTCGCTCTACAGTGAGCAAGTGGGAGCGGAACTCTCTAGCCGCCTCTATCGTTATTATCTGTATCAACCTTGGTTATTTCATTCGAGCCAGAATACCAGTGTCCTGATCAGCAAGGTCTCCGTTGAAGTCCAGCGCGTTACGACAAAGGTGATCAATCCAGCGATGGAGCTCAACGCCAAGGCGGTCATGGTGACCTTGATGAGCTTGGCTATCTTTATCTATAACCCTGTTGTAGCAATATCCGGCTTAGTGATATTCCTCGCCACTTATCTACTGCTTTATCAGACGGTGCGGCGCTTTCTCAGCATTAATGGAAGGCGTATATCTGAGGCTCAATCGAAACGCTTCAAGCTGATGACTGAAGGGTTTGGAGGCATCAAAGATCTTCTTTTATTGCATCGTCAGGCGAGTTTTACCACGCGGTTTGAAAAGGCCAGCAACCGCATAGCGCGAGGCCAAGGTGTAACACAAGGACTGAGTGAGGCACCCCGTTATGCTATCGAGCTGGTGGCCTTTGGTTCGGTAATCCTGCTGGTTCTTTACCTGCTTAACCTCTACCAAGGCAATCTGGGCGCCATTTTGCCGGCGCTTTCAATTTATGCCCTAGCCGGTTTCAAGATGCTGCCTGGCTTTCAGAAAATCTATACCTCCATTACTAAAATACGCGGCAACCTGGCGGCTTATGATGCAATCCGTGAAGATTTGATCGCCAGCAGTGAGGAAACCATAAAACTGAAAACAGGCAGTGAATCTAAGCCTGCTGCTCAGTCAATGCCGTGGGTTCCTCAGCGAGAAATCAAAATTCATGAGGTCGCCTTCGACTACCCAGGAGCGCGAGCACGGGCGCTGAATGGCCTGACTCTGACAATTCCGGTCAACAAGATGGTCGGCTTAGTCGGTGCTTCTGGCAGTGGTAAAAGTACTGCTGTGGATCTATTGCTGGGTCTGATCGAGCCTCAGCAAGGGCAAATACTCATTGATGGTGTGGCTTTAACGCAGGAGAACTTGCGGAATTGGCATGCCAGTGTGGGGTTTGTGCCGCAACAGATATTTCTGTCCGATGCCACGATCCTCGAAAACGTCGCCTTTGCCATTGAACGCGAAAATATTGATGTTGAGAGAGTCAAAGAAGCCCTACACATGGCGCAACTCGATGAACTGATCATGCGATTTCCCGAAGGGCTCGAAACTAGAATCGGGGAGCGCGGAGTGCAGATATCAGGGGGACAGCGTCAGCGTTTGGGTATCGCCCGTGCTCTTTATCAGCAAGCCAGTGTATTAGTTTTTGATGAAGCCACCAGTGCTCTGGATGGGATCACCGAACGTCGTGTGATGGAAGATATCCAGCGCTTCGCAGGCCAAATGACGGTGGTGCTTATTGCCCACCGCCTGGCCACGGTCAAAGAGTGCGACATAATTTATATGCTTGAGGACGGGCAAGTAAGTGATGCAGGTACTTATGATGACCTGGCCAGTCGCAATCATACCTTCCAGATGATGGCTAACCTCTAGCCACAGTAGAAAAAAGGTATCGCCATGAATCTGATCGGTGCGCTATTGCTGTTTGTGGGGCTTTCGCTAAGCAGCCTTTATTTGTTTCCCAGCGGTGGGCCACAGCTGGCTGATTTTGTGCTGATCGGTTTTGCCGGCGTGATGCTTTTGATGTCATTAGGAGACAAACACCTGAAAGTTTCACCCTTCGCTATGTGCTGGGGATTAATGGTGTTGTGGGTAGTAATGGTATGCCTTAGCTGGACGTTAGTGATGGAAACCACTGAATTTTTTAGACCAGCCCAGTTTTTCCTGTTCAATTTTTTAATCGGTATGGGGCTGCTGCGTTTCCTAAGCGTTTACGGTGAACATGCCATAGGGCTTATTCGAAATAGCATCTCTATTGCGCTAGTGATCGCCGGTGGCCATGTGTTAGTGCAATTAGCCTTGGGGATCAACCGCACCACTGGCAGCTTTAATAATCCCAATCAGCTGGCCTACTTTTCGCTATGTGGCGTAGTGGTGTTGTTAATGCTCGATGATTTTCACCCTAAAATGAGGCCTTTGGCATTGGCCGGGCTAGCTAGCGGCGTGTTGGGGATCTTATCGGCGTCGTCGTTGGCCGCTATGGGAGGTGGGGCTATGGTGGGGATCGGCTGGGCCATAGCAAATGCTAAGCAGGTCAAGTACTTTGCGCGCCTGTTGCTGCTGGTGCCACTATTATTGGGAGGTGTTGTGCTCGCCAATATTAGTACTGAGGGGCAGGTGTTGCGCAACCTGGAAGCGCGTATGGATCGAGCACCAAGCAAAATTGATAGTGTGTATGAAGAACGCAAGTTTGACCGACTGACTAACTTTCCCGCCTACGCAATATTGGGGGCAGGAGAAGCCGAACGGCAGCGTTTTGCACCATATGATGGGGCCGAAATCCACTCCTCCTTTATTAACATGTTGTTTGCTTATGGCTTGCCAGGCCTAGTGCTTTTCCTATCGATAATAGCCACCGTATTGCGCCGAGCTCCCCTTTACATCTGGGCTGGAGTAGCAGGGCCATTGATTTATTCCACTACTCATAACGGGCTGCGCGCGACGTTATTCTGGGTACTACTAGTGATCTGTTGGCATCTCTACCGAGAAGGCTCGATAGCGGCTTCCCGTCAAAATCTCGTTTTTGATCGACCACTTCAATAATGCGGCTGCCAGCGCCATAACTTGGCAACCCGCAAGGACGGATAGAGATAACTATGGCTAGTTTAATAAAGTCGTTATCAATGGCGCCGCGCTCCATAAAGCGCCGGGTACTTGTTGTATTTGATGGTTTGATTGTGGTGGGTAGCCTGCAACTTGCCACAATGATTCACCTGGAAAGCCTACAACCACTCAGCAGCATTTCCTTGTGGATGACCATCAGCGTGTTAGTTCCGATAAGCCTTTTGCTTTTCCGCTGGTTAGGGCTTTATCGCGCCGTCATTCGCTACATGAGCCATGCCACTGTATCCACTATCGCTGTTGTTGTGCTGGCATCGACTTTGTTAGTAGCACCGGCCAGTTACATGGTTAACTCGCCCATTGGACTATCTATTATCATCATTTATGCGCTGCTCTTATTGTTGGGTATCGGTAGCCTGCGTTTTCTATTGCGAGAGTTGTATCGCCACAGTCAGCTTCGACAGCGCAAGCCAGTGGTGATTTATGGGGCAGGGGCCGCGGGTTGCGAGCTGGTGGCTGCTCTGCGCAATGGAGAGGAATACCAGCCGGTGGCCTTCGTTGATGACTGGCGGGGATTGGAAGGCGCCATGGTAGAAGGGCTGCGGGTACATCAGCCGGTAGCATTAGCTGCTCTGGTTCAAGAACACCGCGCCACAATGGTCTTGTTAGCTATCCCCAGCGCCCCACGTTGGCGTCGCCGCGAGATACTGCACTGGCTTTCGGGCCTTTCCGTGCCTCTTAAGACAATTCCTGGTAGCGCCGATGTAATTGCCGGTAGAGCCAAAATCAGTGAACTTCGCGATGTGGCGCTGGAGGACTTATTGGGTAGGGAGTCTGTGCCTGCCTTCCCCGAACTGATGGAGGCCAATATCCGCGATAAATCGGTCATGGTGACGGGGGCAGGAGGCTCGATAGGCAGTGAGCTGTGTCGTCAGATTCTTGATCAGAATCCTGTCCGCCTGCTTTTGATCGATAACTGCGAATTTGCGCTATACGCCATTGAGCAAGAGTTGAAGCAACATATCGAAAGCACCGCGTCACGGTGCGAGCTAAAACCATTGCTTATCTCAGTGCAGCATTCGGGCAGTCTTAAGGCAGTGTTCGAATGTTTCGAGGTGCATACTGTCTACCACGCTGCTGCTTACAAGCATGTGCCGATGGTGGAATTTAATCTCGTGCAAGGAGTGAGTAATAACGTCTTTGGCACATTGAATCTGGCCAAGGCGGCAATGTCGGCCAATGTTGAAACCTTTGTGGTGGTATCCACCGATAAAGCGGTTCGCCCCTCCAATGCCATGGGTGCATCCAAGCGTTTGACTGAGCTTATCTGTCAGGCCTTCGCACATTCTCAGTCCAACACTCGATTCTGCATGGTGCGCTTTGGCAATGTTCTGGGTTCAAGTGGCTCCGTTGTCCCAGTGTTTCGTCAGCAGATTGAGCAGGGCGGCCCCGTGAAGGTGACTCACCCGGATATCACCCGCTATTTCATGACAATTCCCGAAGCTGCTCAGCTGGTTATCCAGGCTGGCGCCATGGGGGAAGGTGGGGAGGTTTTCGTGCTCGATATGGGCGAACCGGTACGCATTCATGATCTGGCCATGAATATGATTCGCCTTTCGGGATTGGAGGTAAGAGACGCTGCGCATCCTGAAGGGGATATCGAAATCATCTATTCCGGCTTGCGGCCTGGTGAAAAGCTTTACGAGGAATTGTTGATAGGTCATGACGTCAGCAAGACGCGCCATGATCGTATCATGACTTCAAAAGAGCGCTTCTGGGAATGGCCGAGGCTCGAAGCCTTTTTAAAGCAGCTGGAGCAGGCATTTATCGCTACTGATCACCTGCGTATCCGCCAGTTGTTGCAGTCGGCTCCACTGGACTACAACCCTTTGGACGAAATAGCCGACCTGGTATGGAAAGCGCGTCAGACCATGACCTCAGATACGCAACGCCAACATGTTGATGCAACGAACACAGCCTTAAGGTCGGTCGCCAGACTAGGCCCTGTATTACGCTCCGTACCCAAAGAAGGTTGAGAATCTTATTGAATCGCTGGCTATCACAAGACGACGGAATCTTACCAACTTTGCTGCAACCCGTTTACTTCCGGCGCCTACGCCATAGCGACTGAGCCGTTTCCCCCTCGCTCTGATCACCACTTTTCATGCTTGAGTGATGCGAAAAGCATTATTGAGCATGTCATCAATGCTTATTTAAAAATAAGTGCTCTCTTTAGCACAAGGAGGCAAGTCATGACGAACAAACAATCTGATGACGAGCAACAAGAGTGGCTATCCGGGATTACTGTTTTTCTGATTAGAGAGTGTGAGTTGGCGTATTTGGACACCCTTCTTAAGTTGCTTGATCACTATGGATTTAATGTGTTGTGTAGCGTGCCAATCGAAAGTGGGCAGCAACAGGCGCTCGCTCAGTGGGTTCTTGATGATGGACAAGAGCAAGGAAATTTTGCCAGCAGTGGGTCGCCGCCAGTTTTTCTGCTTGTGGTACAGGATGTCCATCCAGTACCGGTGAAGCGGATGTCGAGTGACTCTCCCAATTTAAGACTACCTACCATCAGGGCAACCTTCAGTGCCACGCTCTCTCCAGAGGAGAGCAAAGCAGAACAACAGAGTCCGATACATTGCTCCCGCGATGCGGATCAGGCGTTTAAGTATCTCAAAACCTTGGTGCCCGAGCAGATCGGTAAGATACGTGAAGCAGCCCTAAGCAACGATGCAGCATTTCGCACACCTTACCCGGTATTAGCTGACCTAAGTAAAGAGGTTTGCCGAGCCAAAGTAGAGCTGGTGGATTTTCATGGCACTGAGGCGATTTGCAAGACATTTCGGCCTGGGCGTGAGCGCTACCTAGAGCGTGAAGTAAAGGCGCGTGAACTCGGTGCCTCTCTGCCAGAAGTATCCCGTCTGCTAGAAGTCGGTACTCATTATCTAGTGTTTGAGCGCTATGCCAATTGCATGGAACGCATTTTATCGCCTCGTGCGCCTTTTTCTAATCATGGTTTGCTGCCTATCTGGGCCATCGAGCGCGTGAGAGCCGTTATTTTGCACTATCGCAGTCTTGGCTATGAATGCATCGATCTTAATCCGCATGACCTTATCTATGACCCTTGCCAAGGGCTAAAGATTATCGATTTCGAGTTTCTACAGCCCGGTTCTGACGAAATAAAGACGCTGAAAGGCAACTATGCCTGGTACGCCGTACCTTCGATTTTTACCGGCGATTTACCTCCTTCAGCCCGGCAGAGCTCCTATCGACAATGTTGGTTTCCCTATACCGGCCTGCCGCGAACCTTATGTCTGAGTGAGCTTCCGCGTCCGTTACTTGCCATGGTGCGTTCAGTGGCTCTGGTGCCCTTGACGTTGGATGGCTTGAGGCGAGTGAGCTGGCGCCATATTCAGCGCTTTGTACGCAGCTGAGATTAGCGCTGTTATTTGCCCTACTCCTGCCAATGCCCTCTATTCCTCCCACGTCATGGAGTTATTAAATGAAGATTCTTGTTACCGGCCATGCCGGATTCATCGGCTTTCACACTGCCAAGCGGCTACTGGAGCGCGGTGATAGTGTCGTCGGCTTTGATAGCGTCAATGACTATTATGACCCTGCCATTAAGGAGGCGCGCCTAAAAATTCTTGAGCAGACGGCGAAAGAGACAAGAAACGACTACCTTTCTATTCGCGCTAATCTAGCTGATCAACAGGCGGTGGCCGAGTGTTTTAATGAACACCACTTTGACCGAGTTATTCATCTAGCTGCCCAAGCAGGGGTTCGTTATTCGCTGGAAAACCCACTTAGTTATGTGGAAAGTAACTTGATTGGGTTTACTAATGTTTTGGAGGCGTGTCGTTACTCCAGCATTGCGCACCTGACGTACGCCAGTACCAGTAGTGTTTATGGCGCTAATACTTTAATGCCGTTTTCCGAGCATGAAGGAGCCAACCATCCACTGCAATTTTATGCTGCCACCAAAAAAGCCAATGAAATGATGGCCCACAGTTATAGTCATTTGTTTGGATTACCGACCACCGGGCTAAGGTTTTTCACCGTCTATGGCCCCTGGGGGCGCCCAGATATGGCGCTTTTTAAATTCACCAAAAATATTTTGGCCAATGAGCCCATCCAGGTTTTCAATTATGGCTGCCATACCCGCGACTTCACCTATGTGGATGATATTGTTGAGGGCGTTATTCGCGCCAGTGATGATATAGCCACTCCTGCTTTTGAGTGGAATAGCGATAACCCTGACCCTGCTACCAGCAATGCGCCATTTCGTATCTTCAACATTGGCAATAATGATCCTGTGACGGTCAACATCTATATCGAAGCCATTGAAAAAGCATTAGGTAGAAAGGCCATCAAGGATCTACTGCCTTTGCAGCCTGGCGATGTTCCAGACACTTATGCGGATTCAAGTGAATTAGAAAAAAAGGTTGGTTATAGGCCCGCCACATCAGTTTTTCATGGCGTTGCCAAGTTTGTCGAATGGTATCGAAGTTACTATTCGCCAAATAAGGCGAGCAGCACCATAAGTGAAATTCATAGCTTGCCTAAATAAAACTTCTCTCTAATTTTTCTCACCACTTTACTCTCCAGTTAGGAAATCCAATGAACGTTACAGTTTTCGGCACGGGTTACGTAGGCCTGGTTCAAGGAACTATTCTGGCTGAAGTTGGCCATCATGTTGTTTGCATCGATCTAGATGATCATAAGGTCGAACAACTTAGGCAGGGCAACATCCCTATTTATGAACCTGGTCTAGAATCTTTAGTAAAAGAGAACTACGCCGCTGGGCGCCTTGAGTTTTCTACCGATGCGGCCGCGGGAGTCAACCATGGCCAAGTGCAGTTTATTGCTGTGGGAACTCCACCGGACGAAGACGGTAGTGCTGATCTCAAGTACGTTCTCACTGTGGCTGCCACCATTGCCGAACATATGGAGCAGAACCAAATTATCATTAACAAATCCACCGTACCTGTAGGTAGTGCTGACAAAGTGCGTGACGAGGTGGAAAAAGTGCTGGAAAGGCGCGGACGCAATGATATCGCGTTTGACGTGGTGTCTAATCCTGAGTTTTTAAAAGAAGGTAGTGCGGTCGTAGACTGCCAAAAGCCTGATCGTATTATTATCGGCACAGAGTGCGATGCCACGATTGAAGTCATGCGCGAGCTATACGCCCCCTTCAATCGTAATCACGACAAGATCATCGTGATGGATGTAAAAAGTGCCGAACTGACCAAGTATGCAGCTAATTGCATGTTGGCTACCAAAATCAGTTTTATGAACGAAATGGCAAACCTGGCTGAGCGTCTGGGTGCCGATATTGAGGCGGTGCGTAAAGGAATAGGCTCGGATCCACGCATTGGTTACGACTTCATTTATCCCGGTGTGGGCTATGGCGGTTCGTGCTTTCCTAAAGATCTGCAGGCTCTTATCCACGTCTCGAATACCATTGATTTTGACGCCAAATTACTCAAAGCAGTGGAGTCGCGTAATAAAGAGCAAAAAAACACGCTATTCAATAAGATAAGCCAGCACTTCCATGCTGAATTAAAGGGTAAGACCTTCGCCATTTGGGGGCTTTCATTCAAGCCCAACACTGATGATATGCGCGATGCCCCCAGCAGGGTACTAATGGAGGCACTTTGGGCAGCTGGTGCCAAGGTGCAGGCTTATGATCCGGAAGCCATGGAAGAAGCTCAGCGTCTCTACGGGAGTCATGATCACTTAATCCTTTGTGGAACCAAAGAAGCAGCTTTAAAGAATACTGACGCCTTGATTATCGTCACGGAGTGGCAGAACTTCCGTGCACCTGATTTTGATCTTATTAAAGAGAAATTAACTGAACCCACTATCTTTGATGGGCGTAATATTTATGAGCCGCGCCGAATGAGGGCGAAAGGATTTACTTATTATTCAGTAGGTAGGCCCAGCCCATTAGAATCTTCATATCTAGCTTCTAATTAAATATTCCATGTATCACATGGTTTTGTTTATATTCACTACTTTAAGGATGCATTTATGTTATGCATGGGTCTTTATTATAAGTAGGCGTTTATATTTTCGAATTTATATGTTTTTAGCTGGTAATTTTTTACTATCTGGTGTTCGTTGAGGAGGCAGCATGAACTCTAAGCTTAATAAACCAAAACGTCGCTTTCTGCTAGTGTCGGGCTCAAGCTATTCCTTAGTCAATTTTCGGGGGCCGCTCGTACAAAGCCTGATTAGTGCAGGATTAGAAGTACATGCGGCATCACCAGGGTTACATGATGATCCAAGGACATGCCGCCAGTTAGAGGCTTGGGGAGTATTTGTTCACGATATCCCCATGCAACGAACAGGCCTTAACCCGTGGTATGATTTTTTGACGCTAAAAGCACTTTACTTGTTGATGCGTAATATACGACCCGATGTCGTTCTGGCATATACCATCAAGCCGGTGGTGTATGGGATGTTGGCGGCTTGGCTGGCGAAGGTTCCTCAACGTTATGCATTGATCACTGGCCTGGGATATGCCTTTGCCGGAGAGGCACGCGGTAAGCGCGCTCTGGTTTTCCATCTGGTGCGTAGACTTTATTCGGCAGCTTTGAATAAGGTGGATAAGGTGTTTTTCCAGAACCCCGATGATGAAAGCTTATTTCGTGATTTGGGAATACTACGCGATCGCGTACCTTCCCAAGTGCTCAATGGGTCAGGGGTCGATATGGCGCATTTTGCTACAGCCCCTTTACCTGATGGGCCGCCACGTTTTTTATTGGTTGCTCGCTTGTTGGCAGACAAAGGTGTCCGCCAGTACGCTGAGGCAGCTAGGCGAATCAAGCAGCAGCACCCTGAGGTAGTATTTCAACTGGCTGGTGATATCGACAGCAACCCCGATACGATTTCGCAACAAGAGCTGGATACTTGGGTGGGAGAGGGATCGCTTGAACACTTGGGTTGGCTGAATGATGTGCGCCTGGCACTTGCCGAGAGTAGCGTTTTTGTACTGCCTAGTTATTACCGAGAAGGCACGCCGCGCTCAATTCTGGAAGCCATGTCTATGGGGCGAGCGGTCATCACTACCGATGCACCTGGATGTCGAGAAACCGTCACTAATGGCGATAACGGCTACTTGATACCTGTAAAAAATGTCGATGCGCTTGTTAAAGCCATGCAACACTTTATTGACAGACCAGCTTTAGTTAAAACCATGGGACAGCGCTCCCACGAGATTGCTAAAGATAAATACGATGTGCATAAAGTCAATGCCGTTATGCTTGAAGCAATGGGTATAGGAAAACCAGAGCTTCGTAATAGGGTGCAAAAACCATTTGATACTATTACTGCTAAATAAAATTGTAGCGTAGTGCTGCGTGTTATCTACATTATACCCTGCAAAAGTACTAACAGCCTCGATACTAATTTCCTGATTTTATCTAATTTAATAGCTGCGGCATCACTGATGCAATAGGTATTTCGATTGGTGGTCACCATATATCTATCTGTATCAGCTAAATGGGTGGTAGATAGCTGTTGCTGAAAATATTGAGCGAGTTGTCGGAGAAAACTTAATGCAGATTCAGTTCAAGTCATATGGTGATCTCGGCAGGGATATTACAAAGAATTTTGAAAAATTTTCTGGTGACTGGGACTTAGTCGTCGGGGTACCAAGAAGTGGTATGGTTCCCGCCTACATGATTGCACTTGCACTAAATATAAATTGTACGGATATTTCATCCTGGGTTAATAATTATCCATTGAAAAAAGGGCTTACGCGATGCGTGAGAAAAGATTTGAACTCTCCCTGGGAGGCACAAAAAGTTCTTATTGTAGACGACAGTATAATGACCGGAGGTTCAATAAGAAACGAAATTAACGCGCTCCCCGATTGGTTAGCAGCACGTGCATCGACACTGGCTATTTACTCAGGCAAGCCAATCAGAAGTGATGTAGATATTATTCTTGAATTTCTTCCCCATCCAAGAGCTTTTGAATGGAATATATTTCATCATAATGTAATGAGTAGGTCTTGTATTTGTCTTGAGGGGATGATGTCAGAAAACGAACTTTGCGATGATACAGGTACTACACGCTTTCGTTACCTTCCTTCAAGAGATATCGATACAATCGTTACGTCTCAGAGTGAGTCAAACCGACATAAGGTAGAAGCTTTACTGATGGATAACGGGGTTTCGTATCGTAATCTCGTTATGAAGAAAAATAATAAGAATGTCATGACTATTGATTCGCAGGTGAAATTCAAGGTTGAGACTTTTGTTGCATCCACGGCGGACTTGTTTGTCGAGTTTAATTCTTATCAAGCAAAACTAATTTGTCGAGAAGCAGGTAAGCCTGTTTTCTGTTTTAGTGATAGCCGTATATATAATCCTGAAGATCAGCTTGGGGCTCGTTTTGCCAAGAATAAAATAAAATTATTGATATGGAAAGTAGTCAATATGAAATTTCGCCGATAGAAAAGAGATATAAATTATTTTCTGGCTAAATAAATTGTTAGTTCTGTAGTTAATATGCTAGTGAGTTTTTACTGTCTGTTAATGATAATTATTATTAATAGAAAAGGTTCTCATCATCAGCTTGTCTGATGCCATGGAGGTGGCCTAATGAATCAGATTGATATTTCTGTCATTATGACTGTGAAAAATGGATCCAAATACCTGGAATCAAGTCTTTCTTCCGTTTTTTCTCAAACCTATCTACCTAAAGAAGTTGTTGTGGTCAACGATGGGTCAGACGATGATACCTGGGAAGTGCTCAAGAAGTTACGTCACATGGCCCCTGTCCAGGTTCAGTTAGTGGATACGCAAGGTGTTGGTCGTGCGCGGGCGCTTAACCTTGCTGTCAATCATACTCGTTATCCGTGGCTGGCCAATATCGACGCAGACGACCAATGGCTACCCGAAAAATTGGCGCAGCAGGTCGCTACTATAAGCCTATTTCCAAATGTGGAGCTTGTCGTAACAGCTAGCCAGATCGTTTATGGAGAAGGGGAAGGGGAGTTAGTTATTAGTAGAGGATTCTCCGTCACACCAATGGGGTGTGATAGTTTTTATGTTAACAATCCAATAAATCATAGCTCTATATTGTTCTCTCGACGATTTTTTGATGAGGTTGGAGGGTACGATGAAGCATTGTTTAGACAGGTCGATATAGACCTGTGGGTACGCGCTCTGAGAAAAGGTTTTATATTTTACCAAGTGGATTTACCGCTAACAGTTAAACGACTTCATGAAGGACAGAGCTTTGAAGTCGGAAATCGATTGAGTTATACATTTAATTCATTGAAAATTAGTCTAAAAAAATTACGACAGTTTAAAGCTCCTTTCTACTATTTTCCAATTGCTTTTGTTAAATTTTTTTATAATAACATTCCAAGAAGCATCCGGCGTCGCTTGAAAAGGGTGAGCCTTTGGAAATTATAATGATGCTCATCTTTGATATGCTTTAGGGATCGCACCTGGAATAGCATAATCCTAAATAATTAGCGACATAAAGTGTGTATGTTCTCCATTTGCATTTTACGAATGCACGAAATTCCAGGCTTCTCTTTATGCCAAACAAAAATGTTTATTATATTAAAATGGCAACTAAGGTCAGGTGCTGCCGTATTAATCGCATGTATATGTTAGCCAATAATTAAACGCTGTATTGAGTTTTCAAGGGCATGATTATGCAGGGGACACTATGAGCAAGGTGATCGCGGTGATACTCACCTACAATCGGCAGGATTTGCTACAGCTATGTTTAGCTGCCATTTATTCACAAACATGCATTTGTGACCAGGTGATTGTGGTCGATAATGCTAGCGATGATAATACACAAGAAATGCTAAGTGAATTGGACTATCCGAATCTAAAAGTGTATTTGCTGTCGCAGAATGTAGGTGCTGCAGGTGGATTCAATGCTGGGTTTCGTCTCGCATATAAGGAAGGAGCTGATTATATCTGGATGATGGACGATGATGTCATTCCGGAGCCGTTTGCCTTGCAAAGATTAATTGAAGCAGATAATACCTTGGATGAAAATGGTATTGACAGAGCCTACCTGATCTCTACTGCTTTTACAGAAAATGGTTATGTAACTAATTCACCTTCTATCAACAAAAAAATTAATCATATTGGATATAAAGATTGGCCAAAATTTGCTCAATATGGTGTTGTCTCCGTTGATCGAGCAACTTTTGTATCTATTCTTGTTCCCCGCGGTACCATTGACAGGTATGGTTTGCCTATTTCCGATATGTTCATATGGGGCGAGGATACTGAATATACATTAAGAATAACGGAAGATGTTCCCGGGTTTGTTGTGGGTGCCAGCAAAGTGATGCATTTACGGCAGGAGAAAGGAGTGCTAAATATTATTTCTGAAAATAGTGAGGTGCGCCTTAAGTATTATAAGTACTTAATAAGAAATAGAATATTTGTCACAAAAAAATATCGTCCAGCTCATGTCGTAGTAAAAATTATGTGTTTAGATTTATATATGATATTAAAATTATTACGAAGAAGACAGTTAAAAAAAGCTGGTATTGTAACAGCTGGGTTGGTTGAAGGTTTTTTGTTTTCACCTGAAATTGAATACATTGATTCACCGGTTAAAAGTCAATGTCTTCCATTGAGAATTTATAAATGTGAAAGTTTATAGTTTTTTGGCTAAAGTTGGCTAATAGCTTAAGACGAGGTGAGTTTATGTATAAGTTTTCTGTCATAGTGCCTGTTCATAACAAAGCTTCAACTTTGTTGGACTCTCTCTCGTGTCTTTATAATCAGACCTTTAAGAATTTTGAAATCATTGTCGTTGATGATGCCTCTACAGATGGGTCTCTCCAGATTTTATTACAAGAGGAACGCAAGGGTAAGCTGCGACTGTTCCAGCGAGATAAGCCTGGCCCAGGCGGCTACGCAGCACGCAATTATGGAGCACAGCAGGCAACAGCTGAATGGTTGGTTTTTTTTGATGCAGACGACCTGCTTGTGTATGACCACCTTTCAAGGTTTGCTAATGCTATTTCCGAAAACCCATCTGTTAATCTTTTTGTAAATGCATTTCGGAAGATGGAAGGAAATATAGTAATTCCGAGAAGTGAACCTTTAAAAAATGGAGTCATGAGTCGACAGGAAGCTTTAGCAGCGTTCTCACGTTCTGATTTCATTCACATGAACGGCGCTTGCATACATAAAAATACATTCATGGCCCTTGGTGGTTTTCCTGTTGATCGATACCGACGTGCTGGGGATGTTTATTTTTGGTTAAAAGTTATATGCAGTCTTAAAATGGTTCACTATGATCCCACCGTTACGAGCATGTGGTTGCTTCATAATAGTGGCGTGGTAAGCGACAAAAATAATATGATTCAAATTCATCCTTGCTTAGACTTAAAGAGTGAATGTGAAGTTGACCTAACGTGGCTTGAAAAACATTATCTAAATGCCGCCATTAATCGTAAAATATTGTCATGGGCGGTTGAAAAAAAGATAGTTGGAAGGTCAGTTAAGAAAGATATATGCTCATTAATACTATTTAGTATGCGGCCCCGCCAGTGGATGACTTTGGCGACTCTAATAATACCTCAGCCATATTACTGTAGATTACGGGATCGTGTGCTAAGTGGTTAAAAATCGTATCTTCTTTTTTATTGCAGAGATTTTTTCGAAATTAAAGTGATAAAGTAAAGTAGACTATCTAAATAACGGCGCAATTCTCAGAGGATTCGCGAGAACTGTTGTGTCGCTAACACTAACTATCCTGTCTGACGTCAGCATATCTCAGCGAATAATAATAAATCTATGCAAGATCTTCCTTATTAGGTGATTAGCCATGACACAATTAGAATTCATCGCAAAAAACTGGTTAGGTCGACTGCGTACTTTTGAGTATAAGGCACATTTTTTTGTGAAAGGTGTCTTTGATTATCAGATAGAGAACGCAAATAAATCACTTTTTATAGAAGTTGTAGGGTGTCCAGGGGTGGGAAAGAGTACTCTGATAGATTATATGGAAGAAAAGAGGTTAATTAAAGGTTTGATTCGTGCAAGATTGTGGATTGCCAGACTACAACGTAATACGAACATCGATAGTGCTTATAAAAGAATTTTAGATTACAAGTTAATAAGTTTAGAGAATGAAAAATCAAGGTTTAAGTATTCCCAGTACGCTATTACTCCAAGAGCAATAGATAAATATGTTGAAGATGAAAAAATCCCGACTGTGTTGCTAATAGACGAAGGCCTTTTTCACCACTTCAAATATGAAATTAGTGATAATTTGGGAAAGGATAAAGCTTTATTTAGTAAGCTGATGGAAAAAAGGGTTATTGTGCATATGACCGCTCGGCCAGAAATTATAGCGGAGCGCATTCTTAAGCGTTATAGGAAGACTGGTAACCTGTTGCCATATTATAAAAATAAACATGAATATGAAATTGCTGAATATTGTAGAAAAGCTCAAAAAAAAAGAAAGAAAGTGATCGGGGAATTTGAGAAAAGAGGAGTACCAGTGTTAACGGTTAATGCTGAAGATGGTGAGCAAGCGAATACGAAACACATAGATGATTTTATCAAAATACTAATGAATGATTACTTAGGAGCTAATTGATTTAACTCGAGGTTGGTTTTTCTAGAAAATACCCGTTGATGAGTAAGAAAATTATCTATTTTTGCCGAAAACTCCTTTACGCAGACTTTAAACTCTCCTCTGGAGGCCCTCAAGGGCACCTGTGGGTAGATGTGTTGAATGTTTTTGCTATTTATTAAGGAGGATAGAAGTGAACAAAACGTTTGATGTTTATACTCTCGATAACAAGTATCGTAAGGATATTCAAGGAGTTCGTGCCATCGGCGCGATACTGGTGCTTGTTTTCCATATCTGGTTTCAGAAGGTATCTGGAGGTGTCGATGTATTTTTCGTTGTATCTGGTTTTCTAATGACCGGAATGTTGCTTCGTCAGTATGCAAGGGATGGTAATATAAAGCCCTTTCATTTTTGGGGAGGAATTATTAAACGGGTGGCTCCATCCGCTTATGTTGTACTCTTAACGACTTTCATTCTCAGTTATTTTTTCGTACCACCTGTTTACTGGGTGGCTACAATACATGAATTTATTTTTAGCGCAGGGCATTTAGAAAACTTATTGCTAATAAGAAGAGAGGTTGATTACTTACAAATTGGAGACCCAGCAAGCCCTTTTCAACAGTATTGGGCACTATCAATTCAAGTGCAATTCTATGCCTTTCTCCCTTTGCTTATTGGGCCACTATTGTATATTTCAAACAAAATGAAATCATTGATACCTTTAATGTTGGGAGTTTCTATAGTTTTTTTTATTTCTTTTGTTTACTCGTTGGTCTCTACGCATTTTACTCCTAACACAGCCTATTTTAATCCTTTAGGAAGAGTCTGGGAGTTTCTAGCCGGTGCCTTGGTTGCTATATTTATCCCTTATATTAAGTTGAATAAAAAAACGGCATCAATCATCTCTTTTCTAGGTATTTTTATTCTCTTTAGCATCGGTATAGCATTTCCTAGCGACTGGAATTTCCCTGGATATGTCGCGCTATTTCCTGTTGTTTCAGCTGCTTTTATCATCATTTCAGGAAACGAATCTGAAAAACGTACACTGGTGAACAGGTTATTGTCAAATCGATATCTTGTCATGTTGGGTGCCATGTCTTTTACCATTTACCTTTGGCACTGGCCGATATTGGTTTTTTTTCAGCACTATTATGAAACAACAAACTTAGGCGTTGTAAAAGGTATGACCATTGTTGTATTAGGAGTTTTGCTGGCTATTATTACGACCTGGTTGATTGAAAAGCCTTTTAGGAAAATACCCAAGTCTAGGGTTTGGATCGCCTATATTGCAGGTTTTTCATTTTTCATTCCTTCGGTTACGCTTGGGTTGGGTGCTAAATACTATATTGAAAATCTGCATGATGTAAAAGTTGATTTTAAAAGATCTGCATTCGAGGGCGATGAGATTTCTATACAAGACGATGCTTCCAATTTGAACTATTGGTATGTTACCGCCATTTCTAATGACTTAGGCGAGACCATGGACAGAGATAATGGTTGTGCTACGGTCATTACAGAGTCCAAAATTTCATCTTGTGATTTTGGAGATACCTCTTCAGGAAATGTAGTCGCACTCGTAGGCGGGTCGCATATAGGTCAGTGGGAACCTTTTTTCTCGAGTCTAGGGAATGAATATGGATTTAAAGTGGTAAGTATCATAAAGAATTCTTGTTCCCTTGGCTATGAAATTGTGGAAGGTAATGATACTTGTAAGTTATGGAATGAAAATATCGTTGATTATTTAAGTGACCTGTCCCCTGATCTTGTTATAACAAACTCGACGAGGTCGAATCGTCCCCGTGAGAATAGATTAGTAGTAGGGAATCCTGTTGAGTTTGTTCCTTCTGGACATGTGGAAAAATGGAAGGAAATATCTGCTTTAGGTATTCCTGTAATGGGTATAAGAGATAACCCTTGGTTTGAAAGTGATCCAAGCTATTGCGTTTGGAAGAACCGTCATGAGGCAAGCCTATGCGCTCGACCCATTGAAGAGGTGTTGCTATCTGTTAATCCTGCAGATGCGTATGTAGGTGAAATACCTCTGTTTATCTCAATAGACTTTACCGAATTAATTTGTGTTGAGGGATTATGTCCGGCATATTTTGATGAAAGATTGATGTGGTCTGATACCCACCACCTGACACGAAATTATCTGGAATATATCACCCCAAGCCTGAAAGCTTCGCTTGAGCATCAGACGTCAATTTTTCAGGTTTTTAATAATTACGGGGAGAGCAACTAAATGTCCATTTATGAATTTGAAAAAGCGGTGAAATGTAAAAGTGCGATAGAGGATGCAGGTGGGGTTACGAAGGTTCGCAGCCCAAGAGCTTCAGTAATTGTGCCTACTTATCATGATTGGGCTCGATTGAAGCTGTGTGTTAATGCTTTGAAAAACCAAACATTTCCCCAGGATGATTTTGAAGTTATTATTGTAAATAATGCACCAGAAGATACACCACCTGTTGATTTCTCTTTGCCTCACAATTTCTGTATCATTAAAGAGGGAAAGCCGGGATCATATGCTGCAAGAAATGCAGCTTTAAAATTGGCGAAAGGTGAAATTATTGCTTTTACTGATTCTGATTGTATTCCGGATCCTTACTGGTTGGAAGCTGCTGTTAACCATTTTGATAAAGGTGTAGAGCGAATAGCAGGAAAAATAGAGCTTTTTTTTAAGTCTGATAAGCTCACCCTAGTCGAAATTTATGAGAAGGCTTTTGCCTTTGATCAGGAAAAATATGCTCAGACTGGAGGAGCAGCAACTGCCAATATGATTACATTGGCGAAACACTTTGAGACGGTTGGGCTTTTTAACGATACATTAATGTCAGGAGGCGATAATGAGTGGGGCTGGCGAGCAAAAGATAAAGGTATATCTATTGAGTATGCTCCAGACGTTATTGTAAATCATCCTGCTCGTGCCGATATGAAAGCTATGCTAAAAAAACGCAAAAGGGTGATCGGTGGGGAAGTATGCAATAAAAATAACGCTTCTAAAAATACTTTTTTTTTAATTCTTCTTAAAGGCTATTTTCCTCCACGAAGACAGTTAAATATTTTTGGTAGAAAAGGACTCTCATTTTCTAGAAAGTTTTTGGCATATTTGTTGTGTTATTACTTTAAGATTTACTCAACTACTTATAAGTTAGCCTTGCTAATAGGTATTGCAAAGCCCGAGAGATCTTGATCAATAAAATGAAATGTTGTTGACTCTGTATAAGGTTCATAAAATATAAACCCTCCATAAATATTGGAGGGTTTTTTTTGGTATAAATTTTTCTTTAATTTTTTAAGTGGTGCCTGAAAAGTAGCTTACTGTACTGTTGATCATACTCTATAGAGCACATGGCGTCGTTGGAATCTATACTTGCACCCATTGAGCTATCGCGGTAATAAGCAGATAATCTCCAATTACGGATAATGCGATGAAAATGCTAATGCGTTGGCTTCATAGTCTAGTGGCGCTGTTAGCGTTGCTGTTAGCGGGGCCTGTTTGGCTATTGGCGAGTAATCAGGTGGCGACCGATGGGCATTGGTCGTCGCTGGATCGGTCATCTGCTGGCATAGCGCCTGATCCAGCGGTGAACGCTGAAGCCGTCGTTCAGGTATATTCAGCCCGGGCTTATAACTGGCGCGGAGCGTTTGGCGAGCATATCTGGATTGCGACCAAGACTGAAAACGCCGATAGTTACCGACTGCATCAGGTGTTGAGCTGGCGGCGTCCCACGGTGGTGTCTTCAATCGACACGCCTGATCGAGCCTGGTTTGGCAGTCCTCCTACACTGTTGGCTGACTATCGCGGCGAGGCGGCTGCACAGATAATACCGCAGATAGAGGCCGCCGCCGCTGACTACCCACAAGCTGAGCTTTATCGAGTGTGGCCTGGCCCGAACAGCAATAGCTTTATTGCCTGGGTTATACGCGAAGTGCCAGGCTTTGAGGTGACGCTCCCGGTAACTGCTATTGGTAAGGATTATATTTTCAATGGCGTTTTTGCTGCTGCGCCCAGTGGCAGCGGTTACCAGCTGTCTTTGGGTGGGGTGGTTGGCATTATGTTGGCGCTTGAGGAGGGCATTGAACTTAACCTCCTGGGCTTGAGCTTTGGTATCGATGTTATGCGACCCGCTTTGAAATTGCCGGGCATCGGGCGGTTGGGGATGCCCGTCAAGGTAACAGAAGGTTGATCAATAAGAGTAAAAAACTGTGTTTGCAGATACTTTTTATTAAACTAGTAACTACTGGGCGCTGATGACACCAAGCTGCGTTGCTGACATTATCCAAACCACTTATTTGGAAATGATTTGGAACGGCGCCATCACCCAGGTGAATCAATTGCGTTTTCCCACTGATGAGGAGTAGTGGGGTTAGCTGTTTTGCTGCTGCTCGGTAAAGCGCTGCATAATGGCGAGGGTTTCGTCGCTCACATGGTGCTCCATGCCTTCAGCGTCAATACGCGCAGTCGCATCTCTCACCCCAAGGGCGCGTAAAAAGTGCAGCACGATATCGTGGCGAGCGCGTGACGTTTCCGCCATTTTTTGACCCGCTTCGGTTAGAAACAGCGAGCGATATGGCTTGCTAGTAACCAACTCCAGCTCATTTAAACGCCGAATCATTTTTGAAACCGTCGCCTGGCTGACCGCCATACGGCTGGCAATGTCCGCCGCGCGCGCTTCGCCGCGGTGGGCCAGCAGGTCGCCAATTAGCTCAACGTAGTCTTCAATCAGTTCGGTTTCGTGGGCATTTCGCACCGTTGCATACTGCTGGGCATGCTGCTCCACAGGGGGCAGGGCATCTCCAGGAATGCTTGGGGCAGTCAATGAGGCGTTCGGATTAGAATCAGTCATTGGTAAATTATATCGGAAGCAGTGGGAACAATCATTGGATAGTCGCTGGGATAGTAACGTATTTTTGTGCAATATTGTTAGCCAAGGCTAAACTATTTGCACAATGCTTTCTTGTTGAGCTGCAGTCTACTTATCGGTCATGTACAAAAAAGGAGAGACAATGAGTAAGCGCAATCTGGTATGGCCTTGAGCCTACCGCTATGGCTGAGTGCTGCACTAGCCTGTACCGAAGCGCCCAGTGCCAAAGCGCAAGAGAATGCGACTTCTCCTTCCCTACCATCGTGGCGGGTTTGGTAACGGTGGGTATCATTTTAGTGGTGGCGATGCTTTGCTCGCCCAAGCACAGCCTGTTGCTGCGCCAGTGGCGTCGCTGGCGCATGTGTTGAAGCCCAAGACTAGCATCCCCTATATAGCTAAGCTTGATCCGCAGAATCAGAAAGCGATTTGATCTGATTTTTAACGCCCACAGCGTCTTCGACGTCCAATTGAAAGGCGATACCTGTACCGGGGGTCTCATCAAATTCGCCTACTTGGGCGATCGCCTCGAGAATGTGGCGGCTGCGGTGCTCTTCTGCCAGGAACAGAAGCATATCCCGCTGCGCGGTAATCTCCATGCCAAAAATGCCTTGCGCTTTATTAAGCCCTTCCCCGCGGGCGTTATTGATCACCGTGGCGCCGGTAGAGCCCGCGTGGCGAGCGGCTTCAAGAATAGAGTCGGTTAATTCGTCTTCCACCATGGCAACTATCAGTTTAAAGCGCATCGTGATCTCCTTTTCCTAACCACTTGCTTTACAAGAGGGTAAGTCATTTGCTGAGCGTGTCCGCGTGGCTCGCCATTGAGCAATTTGGGCGTAGCCCATCACGGTAATGATGGGGAATAAACAGGCAAGCGCGATCATCCCGAACCCATCCATTACCGGGCTGCGCCCAGGGATTTCAGTTGCAAGGCCTAAGCCTAACGCAGCAATAATCGGTACGGTAATAGTTGACGTTGTGACGCCGCCCGAGTCGAATGCCAGCGGAATGATGGATCTGGGCGAGCGCAGGGTTTGAACAATGACCAGCAAGTAAGCGGCGAAAACGAACCACTGTAAAGGCCAGCCCATCACAATACGCCAAGTACCTAGGGTGATCCCAAAGGCCATACCGAGTGCAACCGCAATGCGCAGCATCAAGGGATCAATCGTGCCACCGGAAATCTCGCCTGCTTTCAGCGAAACTGCAATGAGCGATGGCTCGGCAATGGTAGTACTGGCGCCAATAGCAAAGGCGAAGATATATACCCAGTAGTAGTCACTCCAATGCCGCTGGGCTCCCTCGGTTAAGCTTGGCAAAAAATCATGGTTGGTGAGCTGGGTGGCCATTAACTCACCCATTGGAAACAGTGCTTGTTCCAGGCCGACTAAAAAAAACGACAGCCCCACCCAAACCATAAGAAAACCAACCAAGACCTGCGGCAGACGCTTTACAGGTTTGCGGATGACCAAGTATTGGAAGCCGAAAACGATTGCAGCGATAGGCAAAATATCCAGCAGCGTTCCCCAAAAAGTGGTGATAAGGGTCATGGATCGACTCCTGGTATCAGGTGAATGCCAACAATGCCAAATATCAGCACAAAAATAATCGGCATCACTGATGCCAATGCAATCAGCCCAAAACCATCGAGCATCGGGCTGCGGCCTTTGATTGAAGACGCCAAGCCTACGCCCAATGCTGTCACCAGCGGCACCGTGATGGTAGAGGTTGTGACACCGCCAGAGTCATAGGCAATGCCAACCATCTCTGCGGGGGCGAGCAGGGTTAACAACAGCACTAGCACGTAGCCAGCAATAATCATTAAATGTAGCGGCCAGCCTTTAAAAATGCGTACCACGCCTATGACTACCGCTAAACCCACAGACGCTGCCACTACCATGCGAAGCGCAAAGGCAAAGCTGTTTTGTGCACTAACGCTGTTATCGATAAGTCCGCCTTGGGCAACAACTTCAGCCGCTCGGGCAGCGATGGCGATCAAGGCTGGCTCGGCGACGGTAGAGCCAAGCCCCAGTGCAAAAGCAAACACCAGTAGCCATGTTATTGAGCCTTTTTTTACGAATGCTCGCGCTAGGTTCTCGCCCAATGGGAATAGTCCCAGCTCAAGCCCTTTAATAAAAAGGGTCAGACCTAAAACAACAAACACTAGGCCTAAGGCCAGGTCCATCAAGGCGAGAGAGTCGGGCAGTGGCTGGCGAATCACCACTAACTGGAAAAATGCCATCACCAATACCACCGGCGCAAGGTCGCGCAGGCTATCTTTAAGTTGGCGAGCGAGCGATACCACAAGATCCATTAAATTTTCCACGAGTCAGGGGGATAGCAGCGCTGAAGCACTATCTCATTAATGCCAGAGTGTAGAAGGAAAGAGTATCCAAAAAGTTGATCCTGCGCATAAAGATGAGCGTGAGTGCATTTAACAAAGCCGGCTACCTAATAGCAGCAGCGATGGGTCTAACCTGTGCCAGCCCCACCATGCGAGCATTAAACAGGTAAACAGCAGAGTTGCCACCATGGCCTTGAGTAAATTATTGCGTGTCATGGGATCACCGTTGTTGACTGCGAGCGCTCGAGCGGCTTTTCATTGATAAACCAATGCAGTGCAGCAGCGACGACCGAGAGCACAATAGCAATTTGCCAGACCGTATTGTAGTTGCCAGTAAGGTCATAAAAATAGCCACCCAGCCATACACCCATAAAAGAGCCTAACTGGTGAAACAGAAATACGATGCCGCCCAGCATGGAGAGGTGACGAACACCAAACACGGAAGCCACAATGCCGTTGGTTAATGGTACGGTAGAGAGCCATAGAAGCCCCATGACGATACCAAATAGGTAAGCGCTGGTTGGGCTTAACGGCAAATAAACAAACGCCGTAATCACTACGCCGCGAATCAAATAGAGCCAGGTTAGCAGCTTGGGTTTTGACCAGATGCCGCCCATCCAACCCGCGGTATAAGTGCCAACAATATTAAACAGTCCCACTAAGGCCAGTACCGTCGTACCCACCTTTACCGCCAGGCCGTTATCGAATAAGTAGCCGGGGAGGTGCACGGCAATGAACACCACCTGAAAGCCACAGACAAAAAAGCCTAAACAGAGTAGCCAGAAGCCTTTTTGGCCTGCTGCTTCGTTGAGCGCATCTTTGAGGCTTAAATCGGATGCCGTTTTGGCGGAGGGCTTGTCGCGCAGCATTGCCCCCAGGGGCAGAATGATGGTCGCGATAGCTGCCATCGCCATCAGCGCTGCGGCCCAGCCGAGCCACTCGAGCAAACCCAGAGTGCCAGGCAGCATGGCAAATTGCCCAAACGAGCCCGCTGCGCTAACGATCCCCATGGCCATACTGCGTTTTTCAGGCGCCACTGCGCGCCCCACAGCACCTAAAATAACCGAGAATGTGGTACCGGAGAGGCCAAGGCCAATCAACAGCCCGGCGCTGACCGTCATGCCTAGTTCTGACGTAGAGAGGCTCATAAACAGCAGCCCCAAGGCATACAGCAAGCCGCCAACAACGATAATCCTGGCCGCACCGAAGCGATCCGCGAGCGCCCCGGTAAAGGGTTGCGATAAGCCCCAAACCAGGTTTTGTAAGGCTAGTGCAAAAGCAAATACACCACGCCCCCAGCCGAGCTCGCTGCTGAGGGGCTCCATAAAGAGCCCGAAACCATGGCGTAAGCCCATGGCCGTGGAAATAACCAAGCTTCCCAATATAATCAGCAGCAGTGAGTGGCGAAGAACGAAGGCCATGATGTTCTCTTTGTTGGCAGGCTAACAGTTAGCTCACTATCGCATGCGTTGTGCGCTTTTAGAAGCTAGGAATAGGTAAGTAAGGCAGTATTAGTTTTATGCTATTAATCTGCTAAAATCCGCCCCCTTCGCCGTTAATGACCTCTCAATAGCTCTAAGGATTTTCATGAATGCAGTAATTCTTGCGGTGCTGGTGATGGTGGCGCTATCGCTGGCGCGTGTCTCGGTGGTATTTGCGTTAGTGGTGGGCGCTTTAGTCGGCGGTTTAGTGGGCGGGTTGTCACTAGAACAAACTCTGGAAGCCTTTAATACAGGCGTGGGCGGCGGGGCCCAGGTGGCGCTGGCCTACGCCACTTTGGGGGCCTTCGCTGTGGCGATCTCTCGCTCTGGGCTACCGGATATGCTGGCTAATCGTTTGATTACGCTGCTGGGTAAAAAAGAGGCAACCGTTGCGCAGCAGACGCGGGTCAAAATGCTGTTGCTAACGGCTGTGTTGTTGGTGGCTATTTCTTCTCAGAACGCTATCCCGGTACATATTGCCTTTATACCGGTGCTGATTCCGCCGCTATTAACCGTGATGAACCGCTTAAAGTTGGATCGACGCGCGGTGGCCTGTGCGCTCACCTTTGGTTTAACGGCCCCTTATATGCTGCTGCCGGTAGGGTTTGGGGCGATCTTTCTAAACGATATTCTTTTGGCCAACTTAAATAGCGCTGGGGAACCGCTGGGTTTAGAGATCACCCGTGGCATGGTGCCGCTGGCCATGGCAGTACCGGTAGGGGGGATGGCACTGGGGCTAATCGTTGCGCTATTTTGGAGTTACCGCCGCCCGCGTGAGTATCAAGCCGAAGATATCGCTAACGCCAACGTTGCCGAAGGCCATACGCCCGCCAAACCGCATAGGCTGGGGCTTGTGATGTCGGGGGTGGCAATCGTCGCAGCGCTCGGCCTCCAGCTTTACAGTGGCTCAATGATACTGGGGGGCTTGGTAGGGATTGGCCTGCTTTCAATGGGGGGCATCTTTAAGTGGCGCGAAGCTGACGATCTATTTACCAGCGGTATGCGCATGATGGCGCTGATTGGTTTTATCATGATCTCCGCAGCGGGCTTTGCCGAGGTCATGAAAACCACGGGAGAGATTGATGCCCTGGTGTCAGGAGCTTTTTCACTCTTTGGCGATAACCGTGGGCTAGCGGCGCTGGTGATGCTGTTGGTAGGGCTATTCATTACCCTGGGTATCGGCTCGTCGTTCTCAACCATTCCCATTATTGCTGCCATCTTTGTGCCCTTGGCGGTACAGTTTGGCTTCTCTCCCATGGCCACGGTGGTGCTGGTGGGTACGGCAGCGGCGTTGGGTGATGCAGGCTCGCCTGCCTCTGACTCTACCCTGGGCCCCACTTCAGGCCTTAACGTTGACCGTCAGCACGATCATATGTGGGACAGCGTGGTGCCAACGTTTCTGCACTACAACATTCCGTTAGTCGGCTTTGGCTGGCTAGCGGCAATGATGCTCTAAAAGCCTTATCTTCAAACTAAAAAGGGACAACTTGGTTGTCCCTTTTTAGTCGCTTTAACTCTATCACTATTTAGGCAGATGGCTTTCAAACGCGCTTAATAGCCCCCGCAGAAGCGAAAGCTCTTTGCGGCTGGGTTGAGCACGGGCGAAGAGCGCCTGAAGTTGCTCTTCAGTGCGGGCGTGGGGCTGGGTTAAAAAGCCACTTTCCTGCATTAAGCGGCCCAGATGCGCTTGAAAGTGTAAGAACTGTTCGCGGCTGGGTGGCGTTGCCTCTAGCGGGCGCTGATAAGTAAAACCGCTCCCATCACCTTTACGCCAGGCGCGATGTACTTCATAAGCGAGTATCTGTACCGCCTGGGATAGATTCAGAATACCGTAATCAGGGTTGGCAGGAATGCTGACCTGATGCGTGCAGCAGCGAATCTCATCGTTAGTCAGCCCCGAACGTTCACGCCCAAACACCAGTGCCACCGGCGCCGTTTGAGCGTTCTGGATGACGTCTGTTGCCATCTCATCAGGTTCGTCAAAGTGGGGAAGGGGCAGGCTGCGCAAGCGTGCACTGGCACCCACGACCTGCACGCAGTCGTTAACGGCTTCCTCCAGCGAGGTAACCACCCGCGCACTCTCCAGGACATCAGTGGCACCCGCCGCTAGCCGATTTGCTTCTTCATCGGGGAATAGGCGCGGATTAACCAGCACCAGCTCGGTCAGGCCCATGGTTTTCATGGCTCGCGCGGCAGCGCCGATATTGCCGGGATGGAAGGTCTGAACGAGTACGATACGGATATGCTGCAACATGCGCTGGTGCCCAGTAGTGAAAATGTAGCTTAAAAAAATCGCCCAGATAGTAGCACGTTCGGCCCTGGAAATGGCTGACAAAACGCTATCGACAACCTCACGCCTGTAGGCGCCTCAAAACGCAAGAACCCCGCACAAGGCGGGGTTCTTGTTGACAGCTAAATGCTAGCCGTCGATAGAGCGAAGGGCTCAGGGGTGCATTACATCATGCCGCCCATACCACCCATTCCGCCCATGCCACCCATATCAGGTGCAGAGTCTTTCTCTTCAGGGTCTTCTGCGATCATGCACTCAGTGGTGATCATCAGGCCAGCAACAGAACCAGCGGACTGCAGTGCAGTACGGGTTACTTTCGCTGGATCCAGGACGCCCATTTCAAACAGGTCGCCATACTCACCGGTTTGTGCGTTGTAGCCGAAGTTGCCTTCGCCATCTTTCACACGGTTAATCACAACGGCAGGCTCTTCACCAGCGTTGGAAACGATTTGACGCAGTGGTGACTGCATAGCGCGTAGCGCCATGTTGATACCGTGATTCTGGTCTTCGTTATCGCCAGTAAGGCCCTGTACTTTGGCCATTACGCGAACTAGTGCTGTACCGCCACCTGGCACCACGCCTTCTTCAACGGCTGCACGAGTAGAGTGCAGAGCGTCTTCAACACGGGCTTTCTTCTCTTTCATTTCCACTTCGGTGGCAGCACCGACGCGGATAACGGCAACACCGCCTGCCAGTTTGGCAACGCGCTCTTGCAGTTTCTCTTTGTCGTAGTCAGAAGAGGTGTCTTCGATTTGCGCGCGGATCTGGCTAACGCGTGCTTCGATATCGCCTTCTGCACCAGCACCATCGATGATAGTGGTGTTTTCTTTAGACATCGTCATGCGCTTAGCAGTACCCAGGTGATCCAGGTTGGCTTGCTCAAGCGTCAGGCCGACTTCTTCAGAAATGACCGTGCCGTTAGTCAGAATAGCGATATCCTGCAGCATGGACTTACGACGGTCGCCGAAGCCCGGTGCTTTAGCAGCGGCTACTTTAACGATACCGCGCATGTTGTTTACAACCAACGTTGCCAGGGCTTCGCCTTCGATATCTTCAGCGATGATGGCCAGTGGCTTGCCTTGCTTGGCAACAGCTTCGAGAATCGGCAGCAGCTCACGGATGTTGGAGATCTTTTTATCCACTAGCAGGATGTAGGGATCTTCCAGTTCAACCGTCATGGTGTCCTGGTTGGTAACGAAGTAGGGCGAGAGGTAGCCGCGGTCAAACTGCATACCTTCAACGACTTCCAGCTCGTCTTCAAAGCCACGGCCTTCATCAACAGTGATGACGCCTTCTTTGCCGACTTTTTCCATCGCTTCGGCGATGATTTCACCGATGCGTTTGTCGCCGTTTGCAGAGATAGTGCCTACCTGAGCAATCGACTTGGTATCGGTGCAAGGTACCGACATGGCTTTGATTTCTTTAACCGCGGCGTTGACCGCTTGGTCGATGCCGCGCTTAAGATCCATCGGGTTCATGCCCGCCGTCACGCCTTTCAGGCCTTCAGCGATAATGGCCTGGGCCAGAACAGTAGCGGTAGTCGTGCCATCGCCTGCAGCGTCAGAAGTCTGTGAAGCGACTTCTTTCACCATTTGCGCGCCCATGTTTTCGAACTTGTCTTTCAGTTCGATCTCTTTGGCAACAGAAACACCGTCTTTAGTAACGGTGGGGGAGCCGAAAGATTTTTCCAGTACTACGTTACGGCCTTTCGGGCCGAGGGTAACTTTTACCGCGTTGGCGAGAACGTCGACACCGCGGGCCATGCGTTTACGAGCATCATCGGAGAACTTAACTTGTTTAGCTGACATATCTGCTACTTCCTAATATTGAATGCAAAAACGTGAAAGTAAATAGTCGAAGCACTGGTTAAATAAGTACCAGCTGCAACGATGCTTAGCCTTCAACAACGGCAAGAATATCGGCTTCGCTCATGATCAAGACTTCTTCGCCGTCGATTTTTTGCTTCTCGACGCCATAGCCATCTTTAAAGATCACGTTATCGCCAACCTTAACGTCTAGCGGACGGACATCGCCATTTTCCAGAATGCGACCATTACCGACGGCGAGTATTTCACCGCGTGTCGGTTTTTCTGCTGCATTGCCCGGAAGCACGATGCCGCCTGCGGTTTTTTGCTCTTCTTCAACGCGACGGACGATGACACGATCGTGCAAAGGACGGATATTCATTCACGTTCTCCTGAGTATGGTTGAAGCCCTGGTGAGGGCGGTTAGCCTAAAAGTGTTCTCGAGGGAGTAACCCGCGAGAAGTGAAGACCTCACGGTCTTCTTTGTTAATGGCAGCTACCGTCTCGATCGCTACCGAATTTGTGTGCTGAATGAAAAATGGGGGCTGCGAATGGCCTTTCAAGGGGGAGAGTAATAAAAAAATTGCTTTTCCGCTGAATTTCTTCCGAAGAAAACCTCAGCGACGGCGTGGGGGCTCATCTCGACTAATAAAATCACCTTCAATCGGGCCATCCTGTTGTGAAGACTGGCTGTTTTGATATTCATTGGGCCGAGCTGATGAAGCGCTGGGGCCTTGCTGTTGTCCGGCAACTTTTTTAAGCCCCAGCCAGGTAAGTGCTTTGAACATCAATTGCCGCGCGCTGGGGATCAAGCATGCCAAGCCTACTGCATCAGACAAAAAGCCTGGGGCCATTAATAAGGCACCGCCGAAGATAAGTGCAGCGCCAGTTAATAGCTCACTGGAGGGGAGTTCACCAGCCTCCATGCGCTGGCGTGCCCGCGCAAAGGTGGATACACCCTCTTTACGAATCAGATGTAGCCCGGCAAAACCTGTGCCGAGCACTAAAAGTAGGGTGGTGAGTAGGCCGATCTGGCTGCCAATCGAAAACAGAACCACAAAATCCAGTAGAGTGAAAAGTGATATAAAAATAAGAATAGGCATGGCTAACTCCCGAAAAAGCGACTCGATAACAGTCGTAAATGCGTAATATGGTGACATAAATATAAATAGCAAGCAGCTGACATGACGTATTCCAGCGATGATGTAGCTCGATTTATGTCCATAATTCTTCTATGCTGCGATGCACAATGAAGCTGCTTTAATCTTTTGTAAGGAGTCACGAATGGTACTTACCGATAAAGTCATTGCAGTCACGGGTGGGGCGCGAGGGTTGGGTTATGCCATGGCGCTGCGCTTGGGCAGGCAAGGTGCACGCATGGCGCTATTGGATATGAGCGCTGAAGCGCTTGATCAGGCAGTATCGCAACTTGCCGCTGAAGGTATCGATGCCCAGGCGTTTGTGGTGAATGTCGCCGAAGAAGCCTCCGTGACTCAGGCGTTTGCCGATATCGCGCAACGCATGGGGCCTATCAGCGGTTGTGTCAATAATGCAGGCATTACCCAGGATGCGCTGCTGGTAAAAGCCAAAGAGGGGCAAGTGGAAAAGCGCATGTCCTTAGAGGCTTGGCAAAACGTTATTAATGTCAATTTAACTGGCGTTTTCCTATGTGGTCGCGAAGCCGCCACCCAGATGATTGAAGCCGGGCATGAAGGCGTGATCGTCAATATCTCCAGTATTTCCCGGGCAGGCAATATGGGGCAAAGCAATTACGCTGCCGCAAAAGCGGGCGTACATGCGTTGACCGTCACTTGGAGCCAGGAGTTGGCACGCTATGGTATTCGTACCGGCACCGTAGCGCCTGGGTTTGTGGCTACCGAAATGACCGCTGCGATGCGTCCTGATATGTTGGAGCGTATCTCGTCAAGCGTGCCGTTAAAGCGTTTGGGTGAGCCCGATAATATTGCCCAAAGCGTTGCCTTTATTATGGAGAACGACTACTTCACTGGGCGCATCATTGAGTGTGACGGCGGTTTACGACTGTAGTTTCTTTGCCGTGGTAAGACAAAGGCGTGTTGCATAGATGGGCGGCTCTAAAAGGCCGCCCGCGTTGTGTGTGTAGATGAGCGCGTGAACTCACTCATCTGTACATAACGCTTAAAAGTAGTCGCGGTTAATTTTGCGCTGAAAGTACATCTCAAGGCGCAGGGTCATCGCCCAGCGTGGGTCGTAGCTGACATCGCGCTGGAAATGTAGCTCCGGAATCACATCGGCGAATAAAATACCTTTATGAAGATCGCGGCGGTAGCGCGTCTGAAGATAGTAATTGGTCATGCGAGGATTGGACGCGCTTTCACCGATGGCTATCGCCGAGTAGCGCAGTGCACTGCGGCGGTTGATACGGTGATTGATTTCGGCAACCTCACTGTACTCCAGTTTGTCTTCTTCCTCGCGCCACTGAACTGTAGAGATAAAGCGTAAATGGCGGCGTTTGCTCAACGGTCGGCCGACATCCCAGCGTGTGCGCGCTGAGTAGCCTTCATTGTTGAACCATGAGACGCGGTTATTTGACTCAAGCTGCCACGGCCCTTCACCCAGTTGCCACAGGCGCTCGCTGGTAAAACGCACGTAGGGGTCAAGAGGGAGGCGCAGGCGAACACCGGCACCTACTCGATTGCTCCAGTTTTCGCGTTTATCACGGCTTTCTAACCAATCCAGGCCGAGCGTAGAGCTGCGACGGTCACGCTGGTCATTGGCAAGGCGCCCAGAGCCCTGCTCTTCTAGGGTGCCTTGCGACTCTTCCGGGTCACTCTCGATGACCAGTCGCAGGCGATCCTCTGAGGTAGGTAGGTCAATACGGTAACGAAGGGTGGTGTCGCCGCGGGTGCCATCCCCCTCCATCCAATCAATCTCTTGGCCGAAACGCAGATAGGACTCGTTGTTGACCTGCATATGGTCGTCAGTGCCAAAGAATCCATCGATGCGGCGCGACGTGTTATCAACCCAGTTGCCTACGCTTTCACGAAACGGCTCAATGCGCTCTTCCGCCCACTCGGGTAAGTCACTATCTTCCTCTTCGGCATACACATTCGTCGAGACCGTAGTGAGTAGGCCAAGCCAGCAGAGGGTTAACAGTTTATGCATCGTCGATAGTCTCGGTAATGGGGCGTCGCTGCTTAACAATAGCGTTTATTTAGCGTGCTTTATGGGTCTCGATCTCTTTTGCCCACTCCAGCACACGCTTGCGTTGGCCACGGCTATTGAGTCGATCCGTATCGACGCTCGCCGGGATAAGCTGATGATTGGGTGGCGCGCTAAGGTCGAGGTTAAAGGTTCGTGACGCGCCTGTCGGCATATCCTCGGAGCCATAAATAGCGATAACGCGAATTTCAAGCTGAATATTCTGCTCTTGCAGTAGATTATCATCGATTTCCCAATAATCTTTAACCTGATTCACAATATCACCAAACGATTGAATGTTCAGATAATCCCCGGAAGCTAGCGGGCCTTGATGAGTGCGGTAGCTGGGTTCTTGTTGCTCACCTTGTTGGCTACCCGTTTGCTGTTCACCACCGTGCTGCTGGTACTCCACTACGTCAAGGGAGTAACTGCCCTTTTGGGTATGCAGTACCGCTACCAGGTGTTGAACATAGATCGCTTCGCTGCTCATATTGCTGATTAAGCAGATGGAGTCCACGCCGATACCTTTGCCGCGATTAATGATCACGCGGGGGCGACGCTGTCGTACATAGCCGTTATAAAGTAGCTGGGCGTAAAATACCCATACAAAGAGTGTGCAAATGCTCGCTACAGCCGAGATTGCCTGAGCATTATCGTTGAGCCATTCCATTATATGAGATCCTTCTCATTGTTATTGGTGTTAATCCCTGACGCGGGCTTTTGAGGATAGCCATTGAGGGAGGTTGGGTAGCATTATTTAGGAATAGAGACTAGCGGAAAAGTGGGGGTAAGTCAGCCAAATCGGCCTTTGATAGAGGTAGTATTGAGCAAATAACAGACACACAAAAAAATGGCATTAAGCCATGGGTATTTTTCAAACGAAGAGAAGGTGTTTTGCGAAGAATACTGACCAGAAAGCTATCCAGGTAGCGCTAACATCAAGCTGTTTGGAAGCTATTCAAAATACAAGAGGGGTTGTGCTAACTTCTTGAAAACTAACAAGTAATTGGTGCGGATGGGGAGACTCGAACTCCCACACCTTACGGCACTAGAACCTAAATCTAGCGTGTCTACCAATTCCACCACATCCGCTAAGACGAGGCGTATATTATCAACTTTGTGATAGAAGTCAATCAATGATTTGATATTAATGCATATGGCAGTCAGGAGAGGGCATGGCATTAAAGGGGTGGCTACAGTGGGGTAGTAATTGGGCAAAGCAGGCCATGCCCGGCTACTGCGCATTTTGTTTGGCGCCGGCATCCGCAGGGCAAGGGTGGTGCGCAACCTGTTTGTACGAGCTGCCGTGGAACCTACATGCCTGTCGCCAATGCGGTGACCCAGTTGCTCATGGTGCGAGCTTGTGTGGGCACTGCTTAGTTGACCCACCGGCATTTTCGACCACCCAAGCGGGGTTGTTGTATCAAGGGTCGATCAAACAGTTGGTGCATGATTTTAAATTTCATGCTTCTCCGCGGGCGGGCACGCTATTGGCTGAATTGATGCTCTTAATCCCGCCGATAGACCTGGGAAACGCACTTCTATCGGTGCCTATGACTCCCACGCATGCACGCACCCGAGGATTTAACCAGTCGCACTGGTTGGCCGAACATCTCAGCCGCCAGCTTGGAATTCCAATGGTGTCGGCCAAACGGATAAAGGATTCCCCCTCCCAGCGCACGTTGAACCGCCGCCAACGGGCTGCCAACCTGGCGGGTGCCTTTGTCTTTGAATCACCGCCTCCGGCGCATTTGTTAATAATCGATGATGTGGTCACCACCGGATCCACAGGCAACGCATTAGGGCGCGCTGCGCTGGAGGCAGGTGCCAAACGTGTTGATATTTGGGCGGCCGCACGGACACCGTTAGGTAAGGATTGATAGAATAGTCTTTTCGCTTATTCATTAGCTCTTTCGCCAACCCAGGAGTGGCCTATGTCACACCCGTTTAGCTCTCTTTCGCCTGATTTAGTGATGTCTGCAGTGGAGTCGCTGGATATTTGGCCTGCAGGCGAGCCTTTTGCGCTAAATAGCTATGAAAACCGTGTACTGCTATTTCGCGATGACGATGGCAAGAACTGGATTGTTAAGTTTTATCGGCCTGATCGTTGGTCAGACAGTGCGATTCAGGAAGAGCATGATTTTCTGCAGGAGCTGGTAGATCAACAGGTGTCGGTCGTTGCCCCTTGGCGTGATAAGGCGGGGGCGTCTTTACACTATTTTAAGGGCTTTCGGTTTACGCTGTTCCCCCATTGCCCCGGCCAGGCGCCAGAGCTTGATAATCCATCGCACCTATTTGCCATGGGGGAGTTGCTGGGGCGGTTGCACCAAGTGTCAGCTAAAAAAACCTTTCAGCATCGCCCGCGTTTAGAAATGGCGAGCGGTATTCTTGATGCTCAGCAGCGCGTGCTGGCCAGCAATTGGATGAGCCGTCATCAGCGCCGGGCCTATGACCGTGTGATCGAAAAGGTTCACCAGCAGCTCCTAAAACATAATGTGCCCGCCAGCAGCATGATTCGCTGCCATGGCGACTGCCATTTGGGGAATGTGCTGGGGCGTGACGAGCAGTTTACCCTAGTCGATTTTGACGACTGCACCATGGCGCCCGCCATGCAGGATATTTGGATGCTACTGCCCACCGATGACCCGCAGGGATGGCGATCGCAGTTAAGTGAAATTACCGAAGGGTATGAAGAGACGTGCCCGTTTCCTAGCGAGCAGATGGCGCTTATCGAGCCGCTTAGGAGTTATCGGCTGATCAGGCACTCAGCGTGGCTGGTATCACGTTGGGAGGATCCCGCTTTTCCTCGGGCGTTCCCCTGGCTGGCGGATAGTGGCTACTGGGATCAGCATATCCGCCAATTAGAGCAGCAGTGCCTGCAGTTAGAGAACCCACGCTGGCTGGCGTAATGAGCTTTCAGCCCACCACTGACTTGTTATGGCGATATTAGAACAAGGTCAATCAGGCACGGCTTCGTCGCGCGGCACAGGGTTGGCAATACCTTCTCCGTCTGCTTGGCGACGCTGTTCGTTAAGCTCTGCAGACGGATTGTCCAGTTCTTCAATCTCTACGGGTTGATCCAGTGTGAGAAGGAATGTCTGACCAGGGGAGAGTGCGCACTGTGAACCTTCGCAGGCGATACCATATTGGCCATCTTCGCCATAAGCGCTGGCGCTAAATTCGCCAGTGAAAATATCGCTGTCAGCGTCGTGTGTTTCAATACAGGTCGCCTCTTGGGTGGTAACGCGAATGCGCTCATCAACCCGTTGCGCCCTGCCTACGATAACGCAGTATTCCGGTAAAGAGTGTGAGGCGCTAGCAGCCTGAGTAGGGTGTAGCAAAATATCGTTAAGGCGCGTTTGGTTTGATTCAAACGCAAGCTCTTCCACAACCTCTACGCCGACGGTTGCTTCATTGGGCAGCGAAAGTGTAGCGTCTGCAGCGGTAGCCAAGAGCGGTGTAGCAAGAAAGGGGGCTGCAAGGGCAGTTAACCACAAAGGCGTTGGCTTGAATGACATGGCGAGCTCTCAATGTTGGCGCCTGCAATAAAGGCAGTTAAATAAAAACGCTTTATTATATCACAGGCATTGGGGGGACAAATTGAGTGGCGCGGCGCTCTGACGCAGTTCAAGGCTGCGCAAAAAAGCCCCTGAGTGAGGGCCAGCAGTTTTCGTACAAAGCCTGGGGAGCCACAGGCAGCCTAGATGCGGTAAAATGCACTCTTTGCTTAATACTCATTGTGCAGTGCTTTTTTAAAGTATACCTTTTGTACAATGAAGGTGGTGGATGATGCTGATTAATGTCCTCCTAATAATGATGTTACTTTTTCATGCGCAAAAGGGGATGACCTTGGTGACCACCTGGAAGCGATTGCGCATCGTTTTTGAGATAGCTATTGATGAGGCTAAATATGTCCGATGATATCGCCGAGCACTACCGCCAGATAATCTCAGCACTTGGCGAAGACCCCGCCCGGGAAGGTCTGCGAGATACGCCTAAACGTGCGGCCAAGGCCATGCAGTTTCTCAATGCGGGCTACACTCAGTCATTGGACGACATTATCAATGGGGCGGTGTTTGAGTCGCAAACGGATGAGATGGTGTTGGTAAAAGACATTGAGCTCTACTCAATGTGCGAGCACCACCTGTTACCGTTCATAGGCAAATGCCATATCGCCTATTTGCCTAACGGCAAAGTGTTGGGGTTATCTAAATTTGCCAGAATCGTCGATATGTATGCTCGCCGTATGCAGATTCAGGAGAACCTAACCCGCGAGATTGCAGAGGCGGTGCAGGAAGTGACCGAGGCAAAGGGCGTTGCTGTGGTTATTGAAGCGCGGCACCTCTGCATGATGATGCGTGGCGTGGAGAAGCAAAACTCCAGCATGACATCGTCTGTCATGCTGGGTGGATTTCGTCAAAACCAAGCAACCCGGCAAGAATTTTTAATGCTCATTAGCTAACGTGTACGGTTGTCATTGACCGATTATGCACGCCGTAAATTTGGTTTAAAGGGGTGTTTCGTCTTAGCATGAAGACGTTAATGAGCCTACAAGGCCATCATTTTTGGTCAGGAGCCTGTCATGGAAGCGCTTAAAGAAACACAGCTATATTGCCCCTTTGCCTATATTGACGGCAGTTGGGTCGCGGCAGATAGCGGTGAGCAGATCACGGTATTGAATCCGGCCACCGGTGAAGCGATTGGCGATATACCTCGCTTGGGTAAAGCCGAAACCGAGCGGGCCATTGATGCGGCGGACGCTGCGCTACCGGCTTGGCGGGCGTTGACTGCTCAAGAACGCGCTGACTTGCTGATGAAGTGGCACGACCTGATGTTGGAGCATCAGCAGGATTTAGCCATGCTGATGACATTTGAGCAGGGCAAGCCACTTAAAGAAGCCGCGGGCGAAATTGCCTATGCAGCCAGCTTCTTACGCTGGTTTGCCGAAGAGGCGCGGCGCGTTTATGGCGAAACGATTCCCGCGGCTAACGCCAATCAACGCATTGTGGTTGCCAAGCAGCCAGTCGGTGTTGTTGGTGCGATCACGCCCTGGAATTTCCCTGCGGCGATGATTACCCGTAAAGCCGGGGCTGCATTGGCTGCTGGCTGCACGATAGTGGTGAAGCCCGCTAGCCAAACGCCGTTTTCCGCAACAGCCTTGGCGCTGTTGGCTGAGCGGGCAGGCATCCCACGCGGTGTCTTTAATGTGGTGCCAGGTAGCGCTAGCGATATTGCCCAAGCGATGACCCAATCTCCCAAAGTGCGCAAGATCACCTTTACGGGTTCGACTGAAGTGGGGCGCAAGCTGATGGCCCAAGCGGCGGAACATATCCAAAAAATATCGCTAGAGCTAGGCGGCAATGCGCCCTTTATCGTGTTTGAGGATGCCGATTTAGACGCCGCTGTGGAAGGCGCCATGGCCGCTAAATTCCGTAACGCCGGGCAAACCTGTGTCTGCACTAATCGCTTCCTGGTTCAGTCCAGTGTAATTAACGCCTTTTGTGAAAAGCTGGCTGTTGCCATGAACAGCGAGCTGCATGTGGGTGATGGCACCAAGCCCAATATTAATATTGGGCCGCTTATCGATGAAAATGCTGTTAAGAAAGTCAGTGAGCATGTGCAGGACGCCATTGATAATGGCGCTGAGCTGCTGTTAGGTGGGCATCCGCACCCGCTGGGCGGTAATTTCTTCACGCCTACGCTGATCAGTTTTGCCACTGACAAGATGAAGGTGGCCCACGAAGAGACCTTTGGCCCGCTAGCTGCTGTCTTCCCGTTTGATGATGAAGAGACCGCTATTGAGATGGCCAACGATACCCAGTATGGCCTGGCGTCTTATTTCTACTCCCGTGATCTTGCGCGCGTATGGCGTGTCGCCGAGGCGCTGGAGTACGGTATGGTGGGTATTAATACTGGCGCCATTTCTAACGCTGCTGCGCCCTTTGGTGGGGTAAAAGCCTCGGGCCTAGGCCGCGAAGGTGGTCATCAGGGCTTGGAAGAGTATCTGGAAACCAAGTATCTGTGTATTGATCTGGGCTGAAAGGCTCAATATTGGCTAGAAACTCGATATTGAGTCGATAGGCAGTGATTGATTAGCGTTTATTGATGATAGTAAGAAAGCCCCTTAGGCATGCTCCTATCAAAAGAGCGCCTAAGGGGCTTTGTGTTTCTAATCTGGGTTATTTAGCGGACTTAGTGGCGGAAGTGGCGCATACCGGTAAATACCATGGCAATGCCTGCTTCGTTGGCGGCGTCGATCACTTCCTGATCACGCATGGAACCACCGGGCTGAATAACCGCGGTAATACCTGCCGCTGCGGCAGCATCGATGCCGTCACGGAAAGGGAAGAAAGCATCAGACGCCATCACCGAGCCGGGAACCGAAAGGCCTTCGTCTGCGGCCTTGATGCCTGCAATTTTAGCCGAATAAACACGGCTCATTTGACCCGCGCCAACGCCCACCGTTTGGCCCTCTTTGGCATACACAATGGCGTTGGACTTAACGAATTTAGCTACCCGCCAAGCAAAAGCAAGGTCACGCAGTTCCTGCTCGCTGGGAGCGCGCTGACTGACCACGGTCAATTCGTCGCGGGTGACCATGCCGTCGTCGCGCTCTTGTACCAGCAAACCGCCGTTGACGCGCTTAAAATCCAGCGCAGGCTGCTGCTCGCCGGGCCAGTGAGCGCTGACGTCCAACAAGCGTACGTTTTGCTTATTTGCCACAATGGCGGCCGCTTCGTCGCTGACGCCTGGGGCAATAATCACCTCGACAAACTGGCGGTCAACAATCGCCTGGGCGGTTTCGGCGTCCAATGGCTTATTGAAAGCGATAATGCCGCCAAACGCGCTGGTAGGGTCGGTGGCAAAGGCTTTGTCGTAAGCGGCTAAGGCGGTGGCGCCAATGGCGACGCCGCAGGGGTTGGCGTGCTTAACAATGACGCAGGCCGTCTCACTAAAGGCTTTTACGCACTCAAAGGCGGCGTCGGTATCGGCCACATTGTTATACGAGAGGGGTTTGCCCTGAAGCATTTTTGCCGTGGCAACGCTGGGTTCGCTTGCCTGGGGGGCAACGTAGAAAGCTGCCTTTTGGTGCGGGTTTTCGCCGTACCGCATATCCTGCTTTTTCTCGAGCTGCAGGTTAAAGGTGCGTGGGAACGCTTCATCAGCGGCATTGACCTTACGGCCTAGGTAGTCAGCAATCGCGCAGTCATAACCGGCGGTGTGCTCAAAGGCTTTAACCGCTAAGTCAAAGCGCGTAGCGCTACTGACCTGACCATCTTGGGCGGCCAGCTCGCCCAGCACTCGCGCGTAGTCATTGCTATTGACGACGATCGTGGTGTAGGCGTGATTTTTGGCGCAGGCGCGAACCATGGTGGGGCCGCCGATATCGATATTCTCGATAGCATCTTCAAGTGTGCAATCGGGCTTGGCTACCGTGGCGGCAAAGGGGTAGAGATTGACCACCACCATGTCGATCGGCGTGATATCGTTCTCAGCCATGACTGCATCATCCTGGCCGCGACGAGCCAAGATGCCGCCGTGAATTTTCGGGTGCAGCGTTTTAACGCGGCCATCCATGATTTCGGGGAAGCCTGTGTGCTCAGACACTTCTTTCACGGCAATAGCATTTTCTTGCAGTAGACGGAAGGTGCCACCAGTGGAGAGGAGTTCAACACCGTGCTCAGTGAGGCCCCGAGCAAATTCCACAATGCCGGTTTTATCAGAAACGCTCAGCAGGGCGCGGCGGACGGGAGTGGCGTTGCTGTCAGTCAGGGAAGGATTATCAGCCATGAGAGGGGTATCAGCCATTAGAGTGCTCGTGTGCAGAGTCGAGAATTAAAAACAACAACGCCCCTGGTTATGGGGCGTCACCTTCGATAAGTCCGTATAGCTTGAGTTTTTTGCGCAGGGTGCCACGGTTTAGCCCTAGCGCATCGGCGGCACGGGTCTGATTGCCGTCGGTGTGCTCCAAGACGCAGGCAAGTAAAGGCGCCTCAACTTCGGCCATCACCATGGCGTATAGATCGGTCGCCTGGCTGCCATCTAAATGTTCAAAGTAGCGTCGCATGGCCGTTTCCACTGCCTCCCGAAGCGGCTGCGGCGGTGAGTTGGCTGCAGGATCCGCTAGCGTGCCTGCTAAATGGGAGTAACTATCGCTGGAGCCGACATCATTGGAATAGCTATCGCTTGAATAGGTGTCGCTAGAGAGAAGATCGCGTTCGGTCATGCAGCATGGTTTCCTTTGGCTAGCAAACGCGAGGCGGCGCCGGGGGCCATCGCGTCGTTGATCCAATCAAATTGCGTTTCAGGTGACGCTAACGCATTGAACTGCTGCTTAAGCGCGCGCTGTTGGGGCGGCGTAAAGCGTTGGTCATCGCTGAGGTACCAGCCGACATGCTTGCGCGTGATACGTACACCCATGGTGGTGCCATAGAACTCATGCAGCGCCTCAACGTGCCCATGGAGCACTTGGTGACGCTCCGAAAGACTTGGCAGTGCCATCCGCTCTCCATGCTGGAGGTAGTGGCTGATCTGTTGAAATATCCATGGGTTGCCCTGCGCAGCGCGGCCTACCATCACGGCATCAGCGCCGGTATAAGCGAGTACCTCGGCGGCTTTTTCCGGACTTGTTATGTCGCCGTTGGCAATCACCGGGATCGATAGGTGCGACTTAATCTCGGCAATTGTGTCGTACTCTGCTTTTCCAGTATAGCGCTGCTGGCGATGACGGCCATGTATCGCTAACGATTGAATGCCGGCTGACTCGGCGAGCCGGGCAATGCGCAGGGCGTTGTTGGATTCGGCACACCAGCCCGTGCGTATTTTTAGCGTCACGGGTATATCAACTGCTGCCACTACTGCATCGAGAATTTCGGCCACCAAGGCTTCATCTCGAAGGAGCGCCGACCCTGCCGCCTTGTTACATACTTTTTTAGCTGGGCAGCCCATATTGATATCGATAATCTGGGCGCCCAGCTCGGCATTCAAGCGCGCCGCCTGGGCGAGCATTTCAGCGTCGCCTCCGGCAATTTGCACCACTCGCGGGTCAGGTTCACCGCGGTGATCCATGCGCAGCTGCGATTTGCGAGTATGCCACAAACTAGGGTCTGAAGTGACCATTTCGCCCACTACCCAGCCAGCCCCAAGCCGCCGACATAGCTGGCGAAAAGGTCGGTCAGTGACGCCAGCCATGGGCGCAAGCATTACTCGATTAGGTAATGCAAACGGGCCAATGCTGGCAGGTAGTGTGGTTAACGTCATGGCGTCAGACTTTGTTGGTTTTAAGCTATGGGTGCAGTGCTAACGGCGAGTAGGCGTTTCAAGGAGGCGTATGATACGCCTACTCGGTGGTGGGGTGAAGGCCAATTGCCGCTTTAACGTGGACGCAAGCCACTAAGCCGCACCCAGCCTTCGCGAATCACCGGTTCATCCATAGCAATGCCTTGCGCTGCATAGGCCTCGTAAACCTCATTGGCCTGGTTTGCCAACACCCCCGATAGCGCAATGCGCCCACCTGGCGCCACGTGTCCGGCAATCATTGGCGCTAGTTCGACCAGCGGCCCCGCTAAAATATTGGCGGTTACGATAGGATAGTCACCGCCGTCGCTTAACTGCTCAGGGTAGTAGAGGTTTAGGTTCGACTCGGCAATACCATTCCGTTCGGCGTTGTCTCGGCTGGCCTGCAGCGCCTGGGGATCAATGTCGGTGGCGTCGGCGTGGCTAGCGCCCAGTTTGAGCGCGGCGATAGCGAGAATGCCAGAACCGCAGCCCACATCCAGTACGGTTTGCTGAGCTAGGTGACCGGTTACGGCCAGCTCATCCAGCCACTCAAGACACAGCGCTGTGGTGGGGTGCGTACCGGTACCAAAGGCGAGGCCCGGGTCGAGTATCAGGTTAACGGCGTCGGCCTCGGGTGGTTCGTGCCAGCTGGGTACAATCCACAGGCGTTGACCCATGCGCAGCGGCGTGAAGTCATCCATCCACTCGCGCTCCCAATCTCGATCAGCGAGCAGCTCATACTCGATGGTCGGGCAGGGCTCTCCAGGCATCTGCTCTGACCAGGCGGCCTCGATACGCTCCAGCATGCTCTCGACCCCCTCCAGGTCATCGTATAAGCCGGTAAGGATGGTATCTTCCCACAGCGGTGTGGTGCCACGCTCTGGCTCAAATACCGGATCATCGTGGGCATCCTGAAGACCAATAGCCGTTGCGCCTTCGTCAAGCAGTAGTTCTTCTAGGAACTCTGCCTGTTCGGGGGCGACGTGGGCTTTGAGTTGAAGCCAGGGCATGGAGGTTCTCCGCAAGGCGAATTAAAGACAAATACAGTACAGACACATGAAGTAAAGACAAGGACGGGGTGGACATGGCCACCCCGCTGGGTATCACACAGTGCGCTGGAAAGCGCTTGGCTGCTGCATTAGCTGCCGAGTTTCTTTTCCAGGTAGTGAATGTTGACACCGCCTTGACGGAAGTAGCTGTCGCGAACCAAATCCTTTTGTAAGTCGATATTGGTTTTAATGCCTTCCACCAGCAGCTCGTCGAGGGCGTTACGCATCCGTGTCAGGGCTATTTCACGATCCGCGCCCCAACTGATCAGCTTGCCGATCAGAGAATCATAGTGCGGCGGCACGGTGTAGCCGGTATAGAGATGGGAATCCATCCGCACGCCGAGGCCACCGGGTGCGTGGAACAGCGTTACCTTGCCGGGAGACGGCATAAAGGTGCGCGAGTCTTCGGCGTTAATACGGCATTCGAAGGAGTGGCCGTTGAGCTGCACATCTTCCTGGCGAATCGACAGCGGCAGGCCTGAGGCAATACGCAGCTGCTCTTTGACGATATCCACGCCAGTGACCATTTCGGTGACCGGGTGCTCGACCTGAACGCGGGTATTCATCTCGATGAAGAAGTATTCACCGTCTTCATACAAGAATTCGAAGGTGCCCGCACCACGGTAGTTGATCTTGATACATGCCTGGCGGCACGCTTCAAGCACCTGGGCGCGGGCGTCTGGGTCAAGGCCTGGTGCCGGGGCTTCTTCAAGCACTTTCTGGTGACGACGTTGCAGCGAGCAGTCGCGGTCATAAAGATGGATCGCGTTACCCTGGCCGTCGGCTAATACTTGTACTTCGACGTGGCGCGGCTTCTCAAGGAATTTTTCCATGTAGACCGTGCCGTCACCGAAGGCGGCGTGGGCTTCAGTGCGAGTAACGGTAATCGCTGAAAGCAGATGGCCTTCAGTGTGCACCACGCGCATACCACGACCGCCGCCGCCAGAGGCAGCCTTAATGATCACCGGGTAGCCAATGCGACGTGCCGTGGCGAGATTCGTTGCGTCATCATCACCCAAGGGACCGTCTGAGCCTGGCACCGTGGGAACGCCCGCTTCCTTCATCGACTGGATGGCGCTGACTTTGTCGCCCATCAGACGAATCGTCTCGGCGCGGGGGCCAATAAAGGTAAAGCCTGAGCGCTCAACCTGTTCAGCAAAGTTGGCGTTTTCAGACAAAAAGCCATAGCCGGGGTGAATGGCGGTCGAGTCGGTGACTTCGGCTGCACTAATTAGGGCCGGAATGTTTAAGTAAGACTGCGCTGACGATGCCGGGCCAATACACACGGCTTCATCCGCCAGGCGAACGTGCATCAGTTCACGATCAGCTTTGGAGTGTACCGCTACGGTTTTGATGCCGAGTTCTTTACAGGCCCGTAGGATACGGAGGGCAATCTCGCCGCGGTTGGCGATAAGTACCTTGTCCAGCATGGGAGAGTCCACCCGTGTTGAAAATGAAAGATTAAGCGATAACGATCATGGGTTGATCGAATTCTACAGGCTCGCCATCTTCCACCAGGATGGCTTCCACTACACCGTCACGGTCAGCTTCAATCTGGTTCATCATTTTCATGGCTTCAATGATGCATACAGTGTCACCTTGTTTGACGCTATCGCCGACTTCCACAAACGATTTGGCGCCCGGCGCTGGGCTGCGGTAGAAGGTGCCTACCATGGGAGAGTTGACTGCCTCGCCACGGTAGCTTGCGCCCTGAGGCTCTGCTTCAGCAGCCGGTGCTGATGCTGGAGCGCCCGCTGCGGGGGGAGCAGGCGCATAGCCAGGTTGCTGCGCATATTGCGGCATCGGCTGTGGCTGCCACGAAGCGCCATTAGGGTGACGGCTGATGCGGACTGACTCTTCGCCTTCCTGAATTTCAATCTCGCTAATATTGGACTCTTCGAGTAGCTCAATCAGTTTCTTAACTTTGCGGATATCCATGGCATAGCCCCATCAATGTCATAAAAGGTAGTCACAAAGCGCGCGAGCATAAGTGCAGGAAGCTCTTTATGGCGCGTACGTTGCGCAGTAAACCAAATTTAAAAATGAAGAGAACGCTGCATGTTAGCGAACGTTACCCCGTTCTCACCGTTAAAAAAGCAAGTTTTTAGCTAATATGGGAGCGGAGTTTGCCGAAAAAGTGCCAGGATGTCCAGCAACTGCCTACGCCAACGTCCAAGCCATCATGTAGTTAAGAATTAAACAACTGTTTGACGATGTTCGCGTCAGAAAGCGGCTTTAGTGCCTCAATGAGTAGCCAGCATAGGGTTTGAGCTTAGCTATTTGCTAGCCACTGGCTAACTGACTCCAGATGTTCGCGCAACTGATCGGCGGTCACTTCGCCTTGAATGCGTGCATCGCGAATCTCCTCACCCTGGCTGAAAAAGAGCAGGCTGGGTGGGCCGAAAAGATTATATTGGTTGAGCAACTCGCGACTTTGAGAGTCCGTGCGGGTGACGTCGGCGGCGATCAAGGTGTAATCATTAAGCGCTGCGACGACCTGCGGGTCGGGGTAAACATCCCGCTCCAGCAGCTTGCACGAAATACACCAGTCGGCGGTAAAGTGGACAAAGACGGGCTGGTTGGCGTCTTCAGCTTGTGCAATAGCCGCATCAAGCTCAGTTAAGCTGTTTACCTCGATGAAGTCGAGTGCTTCTGCCTGAGGTTCGCCGGAAATGCTGGAGGTTGCCGCAAGGGGGCGCAAGGGGTTACTACCCCCCTGAGCGGCGCCAATCACCAACACTATCCCCCAAGCTAGCAGCATAAGCCCCAGCGTTTGGCGTGCCCGCGGCCACCCCTGCGGCTGATTGAAATTCAGCGCCCCAAGTGCCAGTGCCGTGCCGATCGCAAGGGCTGCCCATAGCAGCAGCGCAATAGGCGCGGACACTAAACGCTCGACCATCCAAATCGCTACGCCCAACAGTAAAAGGCCAAAGGCAATTTTTACGCCGTTCATCCAGGCGCCGGAACGGGGCAGCAGCGTGGCGCCAAAGGTACCGACCAAAAGCAGTGGCACGCCCATGCCCATGCCCAGCGCAAACAGCACCGCGCCGCCCATCGCGGCATCCCCTGTTGAAGAGATAAACACCAGCGCGCCGGCCAAAGGCGCCGTTACACAGGGCGATACCACCAATACCGAGAGGGCGCCAGCCAGCGCTAGGCCGGCCGGGCCACTGCGCTGAGCGCGTGCCTGCCAAGCGTCAACACGGTTGGCTAAACGAGGCGACAGATTGAGGTTAAATGCCCCAAACATGGCCAGGGCAAAGAGCGTGAAGAGTACTGCAAAGATGATCAATACCGGTGCTGACTGCAGTCGCGCCTGAAGATTAAGCCCGGCGCCAAACAACCCCATTAACACCCCGACCAGGGCGTAGGTCAGCGCCATGCCGAGCACATAGCTTAACGAAAGGGCAAAGGCGCGGGGGCGTGTGGGGTTCTGGCCAACCACGATCGATGACAAGATTGGAATCATCGGCAGCACGCAGGGGGTAAAGGTAAGCCCCAGGCCGGCAATAAAAAACAGCCCCAGCGCCAGTGGTAGGCTAGCATCGCTAATCAAGGCGCTAAAGCGGCTATCTTCGCTTTTGGGGGCGGCGAAACCATTCTGTTCAGAGGTGTTAGCGGCTGAAGTGTTGGCTGCTGGACTAGATGCCGTACTATCGGCTTGCCAATCGGAAAACTGGCTGGGGGGTTGGGTTTCGCTGGCCTCTAGGGTTGTTTGCTCTGGAGGGTAGCAGAGCCCGGCATCTGCGCAGCCTTGAAAGGTCAGGGCAATATTGAGCGGGCCTGAGTAGGGTGCTTTCAGCGGTACTTCAAACACTACCTGATCGCGGAACACATACACATCGCCCATAAACTCATCGTTGGTAAAGATGCCTTGGGGGATAATGGGGTCGCCGAGACTGACATCCTCCGTTTGGCTGACTACCGCGAACTGGTGGCGATATAGGTAGTACTCATCTGCGATATCCATGCCGATATAGAGCGTATCGCCATCATGCCAAGCAGTCGGCTGAAAGGCTTCCATAACCGGCAAAAATTCGTCTTGGTTGCTAGACGATGAAAACCATTGGGCGTTTGCACTTAGCGGTAGCAAGCCAAGAAAGAAAATCAATAATGTAAACAGGCTCAGGCGTTTAAGAGATAACACGGTGCGTCCTTAATCAATGGCATCGCAATGAAAGGCTAGGGCCTGTTGATGTTTCATCGCGAACCGCGTTGAACCATAAAGCGCGCCAGACAAGGCGCAAAACGCGGGGAAGGGTGGTTCCCTTTTCAAGTTTTGCAACGCCGTATGGCGCGCTTTATGGTGCAACCCGTAGGGCTGGGCCCGTTTTTACCCTCGGCGGCGTTAGTCGTCGTTCATTTGGAATCACCAAACGTCTCTCCTCCTGCCTTGCCGCGAATAAAAATGGGCACCAGCGCGGCCGTGAGTGAAACGTCAACAGGCCCTAACAGCATACCGCAACCTTTAGTCCTTGGCGTATACGCTGCGGTGACGTGACGCGGCCCCTAACAGTGACTTAATCCTGCAGCTATAAAAAGACCGCCCGAAGGCGGCCTTGTATCCCCATTGGCGGCAAAAAACTCACCGCAATGCAATGGTTACGCTTTTTGATAGGCGGTAACGGACTTCTCGATCGCCTTGCGAGCAGCGTCTGCGCCTTCCCAGGACTCGACTTTTACCCATTTACCTTTCTCAAGATCTTTGTAGTTCTCGAAGAAGTGCGCAATCTGCTGGCGCAGTAGCTCAGGCAGGTCGGTAACTTCATGAATATCGTCATAGAGCGAGCTTAGCTTGGCGTGAGGTACGCAGATCAACTTCGCATCTTCACCGGCTTCGTCGGTCATGTTCAGAATGCCTACCGGGCGCGCGCGAATAATGCTGCCAGGTTGAACCGGGTGCGGGGTAACCACCAAGGCGTCCAGCGCATCGCCATCGTCGGCGAGGGTATGCGGGATAAAGCCGTAATTGGCGGGGTAGAACATGGGAGTGGCCATAAAGCGGTCAACGAGTAGCGCGCCCATGTCCTTATCAATTTCATATTTGATCGGGTCGTGGTTGGCTGGAATTTCGATCACCACGTAAACGTCGTTGGGGAGATCCTTTCCAGCAGGGATATTATCGAAGTTCATCGTTGATTCCTTGGTAGTGCTGTGGCTAGAGTCGTGCCGTGGTTAGGCAAACGTGTCAGAGTCGTTTATGGCGGAGAATTATACGAACATGACTGCACGATTACCAATGCGACATAGGTTGTTCGTGGGTGATCATTCATATGTCCTGCCATTTGGACGAATACGATAGAGACGTTTGGTGGGCATCGTTTCTGTTCCGCTGCGTGTATCATAGCGCTATTGGTTGGCAGTGATGTCCCTCGATCGAGTCGGCAGCCTAGGAGGATGACTTGTCGCACGCCCAGTTGCTCATTAGTTATGGTCAAGCGTTTGTCGCGCCCGATCGGCGCCTGCATCGCAGCTCAATGTCAGTTCGCTTTCCTGAAGCGCCGCTGCTTCGCGCCAAAGGCGGCTGTGCGGTGATCAGCGACTCCATTTCACGCAATACCATGGCCAAACAGGCCGGTGATATCAGCGTGCGCGGCTTCCTGGCCGATTACTTCTCCACCCCCGATCACTGGGACGTAAAAACCTCTGCCACCCGCGTACTGCGCGCGCTTAATAGCTGGTGCTACAGCCAAAGCCAGCATGTGAAAGAGGGGAGTTTTGTTTCATCCATGTCGGCGATGGTGTTTCGTGGCCGTGAAGCCCACCTGTTCCATATGGGGGATACGCTGGTCTTTCGCTTACGGGGTGCCGAGTTTGAACAGCTAAGCCGCGACCATGTGACTGATTTAGGCGGCTATCGTTACCCTTCACGGGCACTGGGTCTGGATGGCAGTGTCGATATCGATTACACCCACATTGCGCTTAAGCAGGGCGATCTGTTCCTGTTTACTACCCAGGGCGTGCGCGGCACGCTGCTACCTTCCGACTATGTGCGCTTGATTCGCCAGGATGCCAGTGATCTGGATGCCGCCTGCGAGCGGCTAGCTGATGAGGCGAAGCAGCGCGCCCAGGAGCGTGGCTATGGCGGTGATCAGTTCTGCTTTCAGCTGGTACGTATCGATGAATTACCCGATGAGGTCGCCGAGCACCCGGGGCAGCTCTACGGTGATCTACCCATTCCCCCTGAGCTGGCGCCGGGTGAGCGTTTAGATGGCCTGGAGGTTCTCGCCGTGCTATCGCGAACGGCGCAGTCGCGGGTGTACCGTGTCCGTGATGTGCATAGCGAACGGGAAATGGTCATGAAAGCGCCCAGCCCCGAGCTCTCGTTGCGCAATGCCTATCTTGAGCACTTTCTGCTCCAGCAGTGGGTAGTGGAGCGGGTTAACTCGCCCTTTGTGGTTAAGGTGATGGAGCCATCTCGGCCACGACGCTACCTCTATTATCTGATGCAGCATATTGAAGGCGAGACGCTGCGACAGTGGGCAGAGCGCCATCCTCAAGCCAGCTTGACCCAGCGCCTGGACATTGCCAATCAGTTGGGTAAAGCGGTGCAAGCGCTGCATCATCGGGACATTATTCATCAGCAGATCAATCCCGATAATATTTTGATCGACCCACATGGCAAGCTCGTGCTCACCGATTTTAGTGCCTGCCATATGCGTGATGGGGAAGGGCATCGCCACTCAGGTGAGTTGCTCAGGCAGATTGGCTTTAACGAACACAGCGCACCTGAGTATGCCTTGGGCGACAGCATCGGTCGGCGTAGTGATCAGTACTCGCTAGCCTCCACTACTTACTGGCTTTTGACCGGCGCGTTACCTTACACACTGACACCCAACAGGCTGCGCAGCCATACCGACCTCGAAGAGTTGACCTATCGTAGTGCGCGAACAACCAATCCTGAAATCTCCCAGGAATTAGACGATGCACTACGCCGCGCCTTGGATCCACAAAGGGCGTTGCGGTTTAGGCGTATGTCTGAGTTTTTGCATGCGCTTAGGGTGCCGCTCGGGCGGCTGCCCAATCGGGAAGAGAGCCGCCAGGAGCCGCGGCGTTTCTGGCAGGGTGTGGCGGGAATTCTGTTATTGCTGTTAGTGCTTTCCTGGTTGCTACGCTAACTCCAAGTAGTAAAGGTGGATAAATAAGATTATGTCATTGCGAGGAGCGAAGCGACGCGGGAATCTAAGTGTATTGTGGCAGCCAACCCCGAGATTGCTTCACTGCGTTCGCAATGACATAAGGGTAGGTCATTGCGAGGAGTGAAGCGACGAAGCAATCTCAGTTCGCAATGACCGGTGATCCGTTAACCGTTTACAGCGTAAAAATGGGCAACTTGCGTTCTGCTTTGGCCAGTTTCAGTTTGGCGACTTTGGGTAGGCCATTCTCGAACGGTGGGAAGTCCTCGCCCTGAATCAGCGGTGAGAGGTAGTCCCGGCAGGTCTGGGTAATGGCAAAACCGTTTTCGCTGATAAAGTCCCGGGGCATAAACTTCTCTTGGTTGGCCACCTGGGAGAGCGGGGCAGAGATCACATCCCACTGGTAGGGCGCCTGAGAGATGCGGCGAATGGCGGGCATCATGGCGTTTTTACCCGCCAGCGCCAAGGTTACCGCTTCGCGACCCACCGCATAGGCTTGTTCAACGTCGGTTTTAGACGCCAGGTGACGCGCCGCGCGCTGCAGATAGTCGGCCACTGCCCAGTGATACTTGTAGCCCAAATCCTGCTTGATCATACCGGCAAGTGTTGGTGCCACGCCGCCAAGCTGGCGGTGGCCGAACGCATCGGTGTTACCTGCATCGGCCAGGAAAGTGCCATCTTCGTAGCGAGCGCCTTCAGAGACCACAATAACGCAGTAGCCATACTGTTTAACGCTCTCTTCAACCCGCGCCATGGCGGCCTTACGGTTAAAGGGGATTTCCGGGAAGATAATCATATGCGGCGGCTCGCCTTCGGCTTCGCCGGCTAAACCACCTGCAGCGGCAATCCAGCCCGCGTGGCGGCCCATCACTTCGAGCACAAATACCTTGGTGGAGGTAGCGCACATGGAGGCGATATCCAGCGATGCTTCCAGCGTTGAGGTGGCAATATACTTGGCTACGCTGCCAAAGCCCGGGCTGTTATCGGTAATCGGTAGGTCGTTATCGACGGTTTTAGGCACGTGGATAGCGGTCAGCGGATAGCCCAGCTTCTCGGAAAGTTGAGAGACCTTTAAGCAGGTGTCGGCGCTATCGCCGCCGCCGTTATAGAAAAAGTAGCGAATATCGTGGGCTTTGAAGACTTCGATCAAGCGCTCGTACTGGGCACGGTGGGTGTCGATGTCTTTGAGCTTATAGCGGCAGGAGCCAAAAGCGCCGCCCGGCGTATGGCGCAGCGCTGCAATTGCCTCATCACTCTCCTGGGTAACGTCGATAAGGTCTTCCGTTAAGGCACCGATAATGCCGTTATGACCGGCGTAAACCTTGCCTATTTGATCGGGGGCTTGACGGCAGGCTTCGATAACGCCGCAGGCGCTGGCATTGATCACGGCGGTGACGCCACCTGATTGGGCGTAAAAGGCATTATGCTGGGCCATGGAAACGTCTCATCTCCTAAAAACGGATAGTTTTAATCGATATATTTATCACCGCCAAATACCCGCTACCCGGCATTGTCGGTGCTAAACCAGATTGCTGTAATGGGGCGAAGTTTAGCGTAAAGCCCAGTTCTCTGCATCAGCGGCTACGTTGTTGACGGCGAGGTGTTAATCCGCACCATCCATCTCTTGCTCGCGCTGGGCAAGCTGCCAGCCACCCAGGTCTTTATAGCGATTAACCATCGCGCAAAACAGTTCGGCAGTGCGCTCGGTGTCATAACGAGCGGAGTGAGCGGCTTTGTTGTCAAACTCGATGCCTGCGGCACGACAGGCCCGGGCAAGTACCGTTTGACCATAGACCAGGCCTGCAAGGGTGGCGGTATCAAAGCTTGAGAATGGGTGAAAAGGATTGCGCTTAATGCCGCAGCGATTGACCGCCGCGTTCAAGAAGCCTTGGTCGAACGCCGCATTATGGCCGACTAAAATAGCGCGCGTGCAGTCGTGGGCTTTGATCGATTTACGAATCGGACGGAAAATTTCGCCCAGCGCTTCAGACTCGCTCAGCGCCACCTGGCGACGCAGGGGGTCGTCCAGGTTGATACCGGTAAAATCGAGCGCAGACTGCTCTACATTCGCCCCTTCAAAGGGCTGAATGTGGTAGGCATAGGTGGCATCAGGAAGCAGGTTGCCCTCCGGATCCATGGTCAGCGTGACGGCGGCTATCTCGAGTACAGCGTCGCCTTGGGCATTAAATCCCCCGGTTTCTAAATCAACGACCACAGGCAGGTAACTGCGAAAACGTTGGGCCATTAATTCGCGGGCAATAGCCTCGCTCATGCAGCTCTCCTTGGTTTAAAGCGAGTAATAGTAAAGCGAGTCATCAGTCAACATCAGCGGCAAACCACCGCTTTGAATGGGGAGATTCTAGCAGCTTTAGCCCCCAGGCGTCGTTGACGGTATTCGCTGGGCATTGAGAACGCTATACTCAACGTCAGTCTCAACGGTTTACTCCAACGAGCTATCAAATACGAGCTATCACATTCGCCAGGCGCTAGTGGCAAGTGTAGTTTTTACTAATGAATATCTTATGGTCAACGAGGAGCAAAGAATGTCCGATGTCAAAAAGGTTGTGCTGGCATATTCAGGCGGCCTGGACACATCCGTTATCGTTAAGTGGTTGCAAGAAACCTACAACTGCGAGGTAGTGACCTTTACTGCCGACATCGGTCAGGGCGAAGAAGTCGAACCGGCGCGAACTAAAGCGCAAGCGCTTGGCGTGAAAGAGATTTACATCGAAGACTTGCGTGAAGAGTTCGTGCGCGACTACGTCTACCCGATGTTCCGCGCCAATACTATCTATGAGGGCGAATACCTGCTGGGTACCTCTATCGCTCGTCCGCTGATTGCTAAGCGGTTGATCGAAATTGCCAATGAAACGGGTGCCGACGCTATTTCCCATGGTGCTACGGGTAAAGGCAACGACCAAGTGCGTTTCGAACTTGGCGGCTATGCCCTGAAGCCCGGCGTAAAAGTGATCGCCCCTTGGCGGGAGTGGGATTTAACTTCCCGCGAAAAGCTAATGGCGTATTGCGAAGAGCATAAAATTCCGGTCGATTTTTCTAATAAAAAGAAAAAATCGCCCTACTCAATGGATGCCAACCTGCTGCACATCTCCTATGAGGGCGGCATTTTGGAAGATCCCTGGGCCGAAGCTGAAGACGATATGTGGCGCTGGAGTGTCTCTCCTGAAGCCGCGCCCGACCAGCCCACCTATGTTGAGCTGACGTTTGAAAAGGGCGATATCGTGGCCATCGACGGCGAGCCGTTGAAAGCCCATGAAGTGCTCGAAAAGCTCAACAAACTGGGTGGCGACAACGGTATTGGCCGTTTGGATATTGTTGAAAACCGCTACGTGGGCATGAAATCTCGTGGCTGTTATGAAACGCCAGGGGGCACTATTATGTTGCGTGCTCACCGTGCCATTGAGTCGCTCACCCTAGACCGCGAAGAAGCCCACCTAAAAGATCAGTTGATGCCGAAGTACGCAGAAGTGATCTACAACGGTTACTGGTGGAGCCCTGAGCGTCGCATGCTGCAGGCGGCCATTGACGAGACCCAAAAGAATGTAGCGGGTGTCGTGCGTATGAAGCTCTACAAAGGCAGCGCTACCGTAGTGGGCCGCAAGTCCGATGAGTCGCTGTTTGATGAATCAATCGCTACCTTTGAAGATGATGCTGGCGCTTACAATCAGAAAGATGCCGAAGGCTTTATTAAGCTAAACGCGCTGCGTTTGCGCATTGCCGCAGGCAAGGGTCGTAAGCAGAGCTAATTAAGCGCTGATAAAAGCAGCTTATATCTTGCAGGGTGGCCATCTCCTTGCCGCCCTGCAAGCAAAGGAGCCATTATGCTTAAGAAATTATTTTCCGGTCTCTTCGGTAGTGATCGTCAGGCTGAGCCAGGTGCTACCACCAAAGCTGCTGAGCCGGTGGAATACAAAGGTTACGAGATTGTCTCTCAGCCAGACAATCAGAGCGGTCAGTACCGCGTCAGTGGCTGGATTCGCAAGGCCGACGCCAGTGGTGAAACTCTTGAGCACCGCTTTGAGCGTTCCGATATGCTCCCAGGGCGAGAGGCCTGTGATGCCATGATGATCACCAAAGCGCAACGCTATATTGATGAAGTAGGTGAAGCGATGTTCGAGCCAGACCCGCGCAGGGCAGGCGAGGGCGAGTAGCAACAACGCCATCATATCATTCTAGTAAAGGAGAGGCGTATGCGTTTAGTACACCAAGCCTCACCCTGGCGCTCTCTGTTCCATGAGGATGGAACGTTTAATGCCTCGGCGCTTAATGCGCCGTTAGATCATCTCTTCTCGAAACTCTTCTCTACATTCCCCTCGCCGCAAACCTCATTAGCTGACGTCTATGCGTGGCAACTGCCGCTGGTCGAAACGTTGGTGCATTATGATTTACCCGCCTGGCGTATTAGCCAAATCATCAGCGACCACAATGCTTTACTTTATCGTCAGGCTATTGCGCAATCCCTGGACGAAATGCAGGCGCAGGGGTGGGGCGCTCCGCCAGTCGACTACTGCATACTGCTACTAGGTTCCGCGGCGCGTTTTGAGAGCCTGCTAGGCCCCGACCAGGATAATGCGCTGATTATTGACGATTATCCTGACCATCGCCACGTAGAGATCGACGGCTACTTTCAAGCGCTGGGTGAGCGGTTTACCCAGCGCCTGGATGAGGCCGGTATTCCGCTCTGCAATGGCCATGTCATGGCGCGATGGCCGATGTGGCGCAAACGGCTGAGTGAGTGGCACGCGCAGCTAGACATTTGGAGCGCTGACCGCCGGGTAAAGCGCGTACAACAGACTAATATCTTACTCGATTTTGCCCCGATCGCTGGTAATCCGGCGCTTGCTAAGCAGTTGGGTGAGAGCATCGCTTCGACACTTCCCAAAGCGCCACTGTTTATGGATGAAATGGCGGCGCTACTGGATGAGTTGCCGGTGGCGCTGGATCGCTTTGGGCGGCTTGCCTCAAGCCCGGGCCTGGATGCCCCTCACGAACAAGCCCTTAATCTTAAGCATCAAGGCTTGTTGCCGTTGATTAGCGCTGCACGCTTACTCTGCTTGCGGTACGGGCTGCGCGATATACCCACACGCGAGCGATTGATCGCGCTAAGCCATGCAACGGATGCGCTAACGTCGGCTGAATCGGCGTTGCTTGTAGCCGCTTTTGAGCGACTGCAGCAGCGCCTATTGGATCAGCAGCGGTATAACAAAGCTCGCGGTCAGGCTGCAGATGGCTGGGTTGACCTGCGGCGCCTGCGCGAAGACGAGCGATTACTGCTGAAGTTTGATCTACAGCAGATTAAACGTTTGAGTGCTAGCGCTCAAAGCAGCGTATAAAATAAATCAGCTAGCGTCGGTATAAACAAGCGAGCGCGCTTTAGAAGCCGCTTGGAGCATGACGTCGGATGGAAAATCTAGAGGAGAAAATTGACTCTCTGCGGCCTCCACATCATTAAGTAACTTACCTAATGAGCCTATACGCTGATTGATAGCATCTTCAATAAAGCGCCCAAGCCTGATTTCATTCTTCATGAGTTCGGCACTAATCCCCAGGATGGTAGGCATTAGCGAGAATAAACCCGCGATAAAGCTTTCCTGTTCATCGAGTCTACGTTGGTCGGCCATCATTTCACATGCAAATGCCCGGGTTAACCCTTTGATAAGGTTAAGTTTGCTCACAGGGCTGTTGTTAGCGAGCATAACAATGGTAACCAGGGTACGTAGCTCCCTCAGCCCTATAATATGTAAACAATCAATCAGTTTCGTCGTGGGACGACGTGAGCCCTTCTCCGCGGAGTTTGCGCGCTTGAATATTGCGCTCAGTAAGTAAGGATCCCTAGCCACTAACGTACTGATTTCAGAGAGACGCACATTGTCACTATACAGTGCGGAAAGTAGCTGCATTTGATTGGCGCGTGACGTTGAGAGACGAGCTGTTTGAGTTAGTTGGGTTTTGGGGCGCTCATAAAAATAGCCCTGGAAAAGAGTAAAACCTAGCGCTTTACACTGCTTGAACTCTTCCTGTGTCTCAACTCGTTCAGCCAGAAGCGTAATCCCTTCTTTGTGTAGCTTTTTTATTAGTTTTTTAGGTAAGTCGTTGGATATGTCAAATTTGACGATGTCGCAGAAGGGCAGAAATGCATGGTTATGTTCATCTAGGATAAAATCATCTAACGCTAATTTATACCCTTGGCTTTTAATGTAGTGCAAGGCATCAATAACTTCTTTAGTAGGCGAAGTATCCTCGAGAACCTCAATGACTATTTGTTGACTAGGTAGCCCAGTCAGGTCTGGATTGATGAGCCAGTCTGCAGAAGCATTTATAAACAGCTGGCGTGTGCCGCAAAGTTTATCCAGGCCAATTTCATAGACAGCAATAGCACATGCTCTGGCGGTGGCTTGGACATTATCAAAAACGTTAGCAGTCTGATTCGTTTCATTAGCCCGATAAAGAAGTTCATCGGCGACATGACGTAGCTGAGCATCCACTATTGGCTGGATCGCAATAGTGTACTCATTTGTGTTCGCTTTTTGAGGAAGGTGACACTCATTTTTCATCGGCTCATCCACGACATGCTTCTTTAGGCGAAAGTAGAACTCTGGAGTAAAGAATAACTTAGTTTTAGTGAGCAAGGCTAGCCGTTGTCACCAATAAGGAATCAACGCTTTATGTTGGAGGCGCAGCGGGGAGTTCTAGCGTTAAGCAGGCACCGCCTAAGGTTTTAGCATCTTCGACCCAAAGCCGTCCCCCCAGGTGGGCGATAATGCCCCGGCTAATCGGTAGCCCTAAGCCACTGCCCCTTGGCCGACCACGGGGAATATCATCGCCTTGCTGAATTTGATGGAATTTTTCAAATACCCGCTCACGCTCATCTTCGCTAATACCCGCACCGTTATCCTCTACACTCAGACGGAAATGACGCCGATGACGATAAAGCGTGAGGCGCACTTTTGGCTGCTCCCGATCGGCAAACTTACCCGCGTTATCAAGCAGGTTAATAATCACCTGTTCTAAACGGTCATGATCGCCAACCACCATCGCAGGATCAGCTTCTAAGCTAACGTCTAGCACTATGCCGCGCTCCTCATGCAGATGCGCAATAGCATCAATGCTATGCCGAGTCAGGGCGGCAAGATCAAGAGGAACGGGGTTAAGCGTTAAACGGCCGCTCTCCAGACGGGCAAGATCCAGAATTTCTTCAATTAAACGTGACAGGCGCTGGCTCTCGTGGACGATCACGCCAAGAAAATGCTGACGTTTTTCATCAGGCAGTTGGCTGCTATCGCGCAATATTTCGGCAAAGGCGCGAATCGAGGTGAGCGGCGTGCGTAGCTCGTGGCTGACCATGGCGACAAACTCATCTTTCAAGCGATCCAGCTCACGCAGGCGCTCATTGGCACTACGCAGTTCTTCGCCAATTTGCACCAGCTCCTGAGACTTCTGCTCCAAACGGCGGTTGTACTCCAGAGTTTGTGAGGTCGTGTCCAGAATGCTCAGAATCGACTCAATATCCAGTGCTTCGCCGCGTACCACCGAGTTGATCAATACTCGCGCTGAGGAGCTACCCAACGCCCCCGCCAGTGCCTGTTCGGCGCGAGTAATCAGCTCCGCGGTGGCGGGCTCGTCCGCTGCATAAGCGCTTTTGGCTCCGCTATGGCTAAATACACGGCGGGTGGTCGGGGTGCCAAGATAGCGAACGAGTAGTTCTTTGAGTGCACCCTGGGTAGTTTGCCCGCGCCATAGTGACGAAGATAGTGAGGTGGTTTGCAAATTGGGGTGCATCGCTTCGGTGAACAGTGCCGCCTGAGTTTGCTCAAGGGGCGTAGGGCGGGTAAACAGCGATACCCCCACCAATAGCCCCACGTTGGCCAACATGCTCCAGAGCAGCGAATGGGTATAAATATCCCAATTTTCGAGCCCGAATAAGCTGTAGGGCACTAGCCAACCGATGCCCCATGGCCCCTCGGTGAGCAGTGCTGTATCCAACCAACCGGATTGAGCAAACCCGGGTAGCAGCAGGGTATAGCACCAGATTAAGAACCCGGCGATTAAACCAACGGTGGCGCCTTGGCGAGTAGCGCCACGCCAATAGAGTCCAATCAAAAGCGCTGGAGCAAACTGCGCGGCCCCAGCGAAGGAGACCAAGCCAATAGTGACAAGGCTATAGGAGTCACCAATCAGAGCATGATAGAGATATCCGAGCAGTAGAATCAGCACGATAGCGATGCGGCGAATACCCAACAGCCAACCGGCAAGCTCCCCTTTGGTACTCAGGTGCAGGCGCCGTGAGCGCAGCAGCAGTGGCATCACCAACTGATTGCTAACCATAGTGGAAAGCGCGATTGTCTCCACAATCACCATGCCTGTCGCCGCAGACAGACCACCAATAAAGACCAGTAGCGGCAGCCCTTCTAAACCAGCTGAGAGCGGCAGCGTGAGTACGAAGCTGTCTGGATCACCTGCGCTTACGCCTAACAGCAGGCCAGCCAGCGCAATGGGAATAACGAACAGATTAATCAGCAGCATGTAGAGGGGGAATAGCCAGCTTGCTCTGGCTAAGTGCTGCTCATCGACATTCTCCACCACCAATACCTGGAATTGGCGAGGCAGAGTTAAGAAGGCCAAAAAGGCCAGCACCAGCATGCCCACCCAGCCGGTGACCCCACCAGGAACACTATTCAACCGCATGCTATCGACAAGGGCCGGCGTGGCCGCTACCTGGGCAAACAGCGCGGCGGGGCCTTCAAACATCACAAACACCACGAACACGCCAACGGCCATAAAGGCTACCAGCTTAACGATAGATTCCACGGCGATCGCTGCCACCATGCCTTCATGGCGCTCGCTGGCATCCAGGTGGCGTGTGCCAAACAGAATAATAAACACCGCCAACACCAGGGCGACCCAGAGGGACTTATCCATCCAGAAGTGTTCATCCACCAACGTAGTGTCGGCCGCGTGGGGATAATTGATCAGTACCGCATGGCTAACAGTGATGGCTTTTAACTGCAGGGCAATATAGGGGGTGATGCTAATGAGCGCCATCAGTGCCACCAGCGCGCCTAAACTGGTGCTTTTGCCATAGCGGGCGCTGATAAAGTCGGCAATGGAAGTGATTCGCTGCCGCGCGGCGATGCGCACCATCTTGCGTATAACAAAAGGGGCCAACAGCATCGCCAGCGTCGGCCCCAGATAGATGAGCATAAAACTGGGTCCATACTCAGTGGCGCGCCCTACGCTGCCGTAGAACGTCCAGGCCGTGCAGTAAACAGCAATAGAAAGGGCATATACCGTTGGCGAGCCAATGATGGAACGACCCTGCTCTGCCCGCCGGTCGCCCCAGGCGGCGACCACAAACAGCAGCGCCAAGTAGCCAAAAGCGGTGCCGAGGATAATCGCCTCACTACGCATGGTTAGCGGCCTGCACGCTGTTCCATCAGCCAGGCGGTTAAGCCGATCACCCCAGCCCAGGCGATAAATAGATAGAGCGGTAGCCAGCCCACGCTAAACGCGGGAAGGCGATCCACCACGATAATCAGCGGCGGGCAGAACAGTAGCAGGGCAATCGCCACCAGAGCCATTAGGCGCTCTGTTTGGCGTGATTTAACACCGAACGGTTTCATTAGGCACTGGCATCCTGTCGGTCGAAGGCGTTGGCTTGCAGCGCTAACAACTGCTCGAGGGTATCGACGCCGCGGGCTTCTAGGCGTGGCAGCAAAGCTAGCCATAGCTCGGCGGTAACACGAGCATCGCCTAATGCAGTGTGGCGGGTGCCCGGCGGAAAAGCCAGATCATAGCGCTGGGCAAGGCTATCCAGATCATGCCCAGCGAGTGCTTCGTCCAGTGCCCGTGAAATCAGTAGGGTATCGATCACAGGGATATCAAAAACGACCCCTTTGTGGCTAATGGCAAGCAGATCAAAGGCGGCATTATGGGCCAGCAAGACGGCTTCGCCGACATAATCACGAAAGCGGGTAAGCACAATATCCAGCGGTGGCGCACCGATCACATCGGCATCGGTAAGGCCGTGAATCGCGGTGCTAGCCGGCGGGATCGGCCGCTGCGGATCAACTTTTTGATCGAAGACCTCGCTTGCCAATAAACGGGCGTTGACCACGCGGCAGGCGCCAAGACTGATGACGGTGTCGCCTCGGCGTAGCTCAAGCCCGGTGGTTTCCGTATCAAAGGCGACTATTTCCAGGCTGCGCAGTGTTCGGCTGGCCAGCGCTTCATCTGGTGGAGGCAGGTCGGCAATGCCAAAGTCATGGAATTCAGGGCGCGGCGGGGCGGTTTCGCGTGGGGCGCCGACGCGCTCCATGGCGGGCAGGGGGAGTCGCAGGCGTGAATGAACGCCGTCATCGTCGGCAAGGCTCCAGATGTCGCTGGCGTGTTGGCGCAGCACATCCGCGACGCTTGGCGTCAATGGCAGGGAGTTTAGCGGCTGCTGGCGCCACTCCGCCAGTTCGTGTTCAGGGATTGCTTTGCCACGCCAAATAAGGTCGAGATAGACGCGCTTATTGCCCAGGCACATCTCACCCTCAAAGCCACTGTCAGGCAGATGGGTATTGAGGTGTTTGACTAAAGAGTCGAACAGCGCAATGAGTGCCGGAGCGTCGCCTTTAAACCAGGCTGGCATGCCCACCGGGGTGATTAGGCGGTGCTCCGGATCAAGACGCTCATCCAACGCTTGCCAGAAATCGTTTGACCACATGGGCGTCAAGCGCTCGCCCTGGTGTTGCATATCGTCGAGTAGCTGGCCGATTTTAGCCACGTTGTCGCCAAGCGTAACGCCTTCCTCGTGGATTACCCGCTCAAAACGCTGGCGTAAAGAGGATGTACTGGCGTCATTTTGATCGCGCAGCTGTATCAGCGCATCAGCAGCGCTGGTCAGGCTGGCGGTATGCTGGCGAAGCGGGGTCAGCATGGCCGCCAGTTCCGCTCTAACGCCCATTTCGCTCGACCAAGAGGCGGTGGCGTCACTAAAAGTCAGCAGTGTTTCGCCATCGCTACCCGGTACGCGGCGTAAAATGACTTTGAGCCAGCGGTCATCACAGGGAGCGAGTAACTCGCGCGGGGAGCCGTCATTAGGCAGTTGACCGAGCATTTGCTGTAAGCTTACTACTGGCAGCAGCGCCTCCAGGCGTTTACCCAGCCCTAACCCGGTATTACCCTCAAAAAAGTCCTCGGCTGCCTGATTGAACAGCATGAGCCGGCGGTGGTGATCACACAGTAGCAGCGGTGTTTCGAGCACTTGCAGCAGCGTTTCCAGCTCCTGACGAATACGTGCAGCGCTGCGGGCGCCGTCAGCGTGAGCGGTGGCAAGGCGACTGCGATCTGATCGCCAACTTTCGCGTACTCGACGTAGGTCGGGCCCCAGCCCTTTTAGCCAACCTTCGGGTGGGTGCTCGTCTCGGGCGTCCGGGTTGGCGACCAGGCGTGCCAGCTGCACCTGTAAATGGCGCAGCGGGGTAAACAGCATGCGCTCAAGCAGCAAACCGACTAAAAAAATCGTCGCACCACCGGAGAAACTGCCTAGCCAGAGAGCGATGCGCGTTACGCCTGTGGGAGCAAGCTTGGCATCCAGCCAAGCGGCGAAAATGGCTCCACCCAGCAGGCTGATGCCGCTAAGTAGCAACCAGAGGCCAATCAGGCGCTGACGCTTGGGCAGCCCGCCTCGGGTCATGGCTGCTCCTCAATCAGTAGCGCTTTGACTTTTTCGACCAGCGACTGAGTAGAGAAGGGCTTGGTGATGTAATCATCGGCGCCCAGCGCCATGCCTTTTTCCCGCTCAACGTCACGCCCGTGAGCGGTCAACATAATAATGGGAAGCTGGGCAGTAGCCGCTTCGCTACGCAGCCGCTCTAAAACGTCAAAACCGCTAATCCCGGGCAGGCTAATATCAAGTAGCAGTAGATCAGGCTGGCTATCATTCACTCTTGCCAGGGCCTGTTCACCATCTTCGGCAGTGACGACCTCAAACCCCGCTTGCTCCATCAGGAATTCTAGCGATAAAACAATGTTGGGTTCGTCATCGACGACGAGCACTTTAGCCATGGAGCTCTCCTGCTTTTATTTGTTTTAACGTTTATTTGTTTTAAAGCCGTATGAATGCAGTCTAGATAGATCTAACAGGTCAGCCAAGACGACCTTGGCCGAATGCGTGCAAGTTCAGGGAGCTATTGCAAAAGAGATAGGGTTTGCACGAAAAGTCGGCGAGCGAAGACTAGACAAGGCAAAAATCAACGAGAAAGCGGAGTTTACGGGGTGTAAATGAGCATTTCGAGGCGATTTTTAACGCAGTATTGTCGAGCGCAGGCAGTTTTCGTACAAAGCCTAGTAAGCGCGCTTTGTTACACTGCACACCTCTGTGCCATTGCTTAACATGTTATGGCGTTCCACTGATCTGGCTGTTAGGGCTGTAAATGCGCGTTCTCCTGTTATCTGCCTACGAGGCGGTGAGCCATCGCTACTGGGCACAAAGTTTAATGGCGCAGCTTGAGGAGGTGTCGTGGACGCAGTTGAGCCTGCCGCCACGACATTTTGCTTGGCGTATTCGTGGCAATCCGCTGAGCTGGATGCTCAAAGAGCACGATACTCTCAGCCAGTCGTTTGATGTAGTGCTAGCCACTTCGATGGTTGATCTGGCAACGCTGGTAGGGCTGTTCCCGCATCTGGGTCGAGCAAAAAAGGTTGTCTACTTTCATGAAAACCAGTTCGCCTATCCTGAGTCGAGCGATCAAATGCCACAAGTAGAGGCCAAAATGGTCAATCTCTATACGGCGCTGGCGGCGGATAGCGTGGTGTTTAACAGCGCCTATAACCGTGACTCCTTTATTGATGGCGCGCGAGCTTTTTTGAAAAAAATGCCGGAAAACCTTCCGGCAGCTAAGCCATTAGAAGCGATACGCGAGCGGGCTATGGTATTGCCGGTGCCCATTCCTGATAGCACAGCCCCTGAAAACTTAGCACCTGAAAACGTAGAGCTTGAAAACTTAGCATCTAAAAACTTAGCACCTTGCCAGCAAACGGCTTTTCAAAAAATGGTGCCACAGCGAATTATCTGGAATCACCGCTGGGAGTATGACAAAAATCCCGACGACTTCTTCACCGTGTTGTTTGCGTTAAGCGAAGCCGGTGTAGCGTTTGAACTGGCGGTGCTTGGTCAGCGTTTCCGCCAAGTCCCCGCTATTTTTGCCGAGGCCGAGCAGCGCTTAGCCAAGCATATTGTGGCTTGGGGGCCACAGCCGGAGGAGGCCTACCGTGAGTTGTTGGATAGCGCGGATATTGTGGTTTCGACCACTTGGCATGAATTTCAGGGGTTGGCGATCATGGAGGCGGCCCAGCGCGGGGCGTTGCCGCTGGTGCCTCATCGGCTCTGCTTCCCGGCGCTTTATCCGCCTGCCTATCGCTATGACGGTACCCGGGAAGGGCTTTACGACCGGCTCAGTGCTTGGCTTAACGATCCAGCGACTCGCCCTGAACTACTTGATACTACCGCTTGGGAGTGGCCCGCTTGGCGTGAGGCTTACCGCCAGTTGCTGATGAGTTCGACTTGATGGCCTAGCCGTTAAGCAAGTTCGGTTTTGTCTTTGTAGTCGCACAGATCCTCGATAATGCAGCTACCACAGCGGGGTTTGCGCGCGATACAGGTGTAGCGGCCGTGCAGAATTAGCCAGTGGTGAGCATCGTGCAGAAACCCTTTTGGCACATGGCGCAGCAGTTTTTGCTCCACCTCAACGACATCTTTGCCTTTAGCGATGCCGGTGCGATTGGATACCCGGAAAATATGCGTATCCACCGCCATGGTGGGCTGACCGAATGCCGTGTTGAGAATCACATTGGCAGTTTTACGGCCTACGCCGGGTAAGGCTTCCAACGCTTGGCGGGTGTCGGGCACTTCGCCACCGTGCTGATTAACGAGGATGTGGCAGGTTTTCATCAGGTTTTCGGCTTTGGTGTTGTACAAGCCGATGGTTTTGATATGCGCTTTAAGCTCATCGATACCTAAATCAATGATCGCTTGGGGCGTGTTAGCGACCGGGTAGAGCCGCGCCGTGGCTTTATTGACGCCTACATCGGTGGCTTGAGCAGAAAGCAGTACGGCAGCCAGCAGCTCAAAGGGCGTGTTCCAGTTAAGCTCGGTGGTGGGGTGCGGGTTCTCTGCCTGAAGGCGAGCAAAGATTTCATGACGCTTTTGGGCATTCATGGCGGGTCTCTTAATAAATACGCGTTATAAATACAAGCAGTTGCTTACATGTGTACTTTCGGCATCTTGCCAACTATTTAATCGTGCCGGTAACCCGTACGCGGCGCTCAGTTCGGGGTGCTGCCGCGACTGGCTTGGCACGGGCAGCATTGCGTTGATCGATAACGTTTTTCAGCGCGATTAACAGGCCCGCCACAAAGAACGCGCCGGGCGGCAGCACGAAAAACAGGAACTGGTAGTCGTCGGCAATCGTCAGCTGCCAACTGGCCGCTTGCGGCCCAAACAGTAGCGCCATATCGCTAAACAGCGTGCCTTGGCCCAGCAACTCGCGCAGAGCGCCAAGTAACACCAGTACCGCAGCAAAACCCAACCCCATCATAAAGCCATCGATGGCCGCTGGAAGCACCGGCTGGCGGGAAGCAAATGCATCGGCTCGGCCAAGAATGGCGCAGTTGGTCACGATCAGCGGAATAAAAATCCCCAATACCTGATAGAGCGGGTAGGCGTAGGCGGCCATGAGCAGTTCAGCGCAGGTAACAAAAGCTGCAATCACCATTACGAAAGCGGGCAAGCGCACCGCGCTGGGCACCTGGTGACGAATCAGCGAAATCGCCGTGCTGGCGCCTACCATTACCAGTAGCGTAGCCAGCGCCAGCCCCAGCGCATTGACGACATTTCCACTCACGGCTAGCAGCGGGCAAAGTCCCAGCAGTTGCACCAGCGCGGGGTTATTCGACCAAAGGCCGCTTTGGGCTAGTTCGCGCCACTGGCTCATAAGGTGGGCTCCTCAAATGACATCGGTAGCGGTGTATCGGCGGCGTACTGAAGCGCTTTATGGACAGCGTTGACCACGGCTCGGGGCGTAATCGTTGCACCGGTGAACGCATCAAAGTGACCGCCATCTTTAGCTACCGCCCAGCCTTCTGGTGGCAAGCTATCTAACCTTAAACCATTAAACCGGGTGATCCAGTCGCTGCGGCTGCGCTCAATGTCATCGCCTAGCCCAGGCGTTTCCTGGTGCTGGGTAACGCGCACGCCGCTGATACGCTGGTGCTCATCAATGCCAATCAGTAGGTGGATTTTGCCGTTATATCCCTGGCGGGTTACCACCGGCAAGATCACTGCGCTGCTTCCGTTTCGGCTCGGGTTATTGTTCTCGCTGCCACTTACCCACCAGCCTTGGCTATCACTCGCCAACCCTAGCGCTTGTGGGTTGGGAAGGGTAAAGGTGCTCTCCAGTACCTGGGTGACGGGGGTATTCGCCAGCGCTTGGGGCAGTACTTCCTGCAACTGGCGGTGTTGGTAAGCCAACTGATGTGTCTCTATACGTTCGGCGGTTAGCGCGCGGGTAAGCGCGACACTGCCGGCGGTAATCAGTGCAAAGGTGCCCAGCGCGAAGGCGCCACGCCGCATGGCCTGGAGCAGCGTCATGGCTGTTCTCCTGGCTTACCCGGTGAAGCTTTTTGCTGGCCAGTGGGCCGCGGCACGCTATATATATCCAGTAATGGTACGCACAGGTTCATCAGTAAGACCGCAAACGCCACAGCATCGGGGTAGCCGCCAAAGGTGCGAATAATGATAACCAGCGCGCCGATCCCCGCGCCATAAATAAGTTTGCCGCGTTGGCTGGTGGCAGCGGAGACCGGGTCGGTGGCAATAAAGAACGCCCCGAATAGCGTTGCCCCGGTGAGCAGGTGAAACAGCGGTGAAGCAAAGTGGCTGGGGTCGCTGAGATAAAACAGCGTGTCCAGTAGTACTAGGCTGCCAAGCATCGCGATCGGAATATGCCAACTAATAATCCGCTTCGCTAACAACACCACACCACCTACTAGCCAAGCAAGTGCTACCCATCGCCAGGCAGTTAGGGTTCCATTCGGCAGTGGGTTAGCCGCCCAAAACTCGCTGGCAAGCACGGCGTCCCCTTTGTGCTTAAAAGCATCTAGCGGTGTTGCGCCGCTCAAACTATCTAGTTGGGCGGTCGGTAGAGTTCCGGTGATTTGCGCCCATAAATCATTAGGTAGCATTTCCTGGGGCGGTGCCCATAGCGTCATGTAGGTAGGAAACGACACCAATAGCAGCGCATAGCCCACCATGGCGGGGTTAAACGGGTTATGCCCCAAGCCGCCGTATAGCTGCTTGGCGACTACAATTGCCGCGATCATACCCACGCCGACAAGCCACCAGGGGCTAGCGGGTGGCAGTGACGTGCCCAGCAAAACGCCGGTAAGCAGGGCACTTGAGTCATTCAGCGTCACACGAATGGGGCGCTTGCGTAGCCGTAGCACGGCGGCTTCAAGCGCAATACCAAAAGCGGCGGCTAACAGTACATTGCTGATAACTCCAAGGCCAAAGAAGTAGCTCATGGTGGCGATGCCTGGCAGGGTTGCTGCAATTACCCAGCGCATTAAGCTTGCCGTTGGTGGCACCGCGGTTGCCGTCATGGCATCTTTAACGCCTGAGGCGTGCATCATGCTCATGGCGACTCCTCGTTAGACTGCTGTTCGCGCGCCTGGGCAAGCTGCAACTCGGCTGCTTTCAAGTTCTCCTGGGCGGTGGCAAGCTGCATTTCTAAGTCATCCAGGGATTGTTTAGGATCTTCCTGAGCGACGCGCGCCAGGGTTTTTTCAGCCTTTTTGACCGATGCTTTGGCGGCGGCATGGGCGATGCGCAGACCGCGTAAGTCGACCTTTTCGCTGTTGGTTGCGGCAGTGTTAGAAGGGCGCCGCTGTTGCGCCTGGCGGGCTTGCTTGCGTGCCTGTTTCTCAGCCTCCTCCCGAGCAAGCCGCGCTTGGCGAAACTCAAAACGGTGCTTGGCGTGCTCCGCTTTTGCTGTCTCAATTCGCTGCAGGCGTAACCGGCTTTTAGCTTCCCGGTAATCCACCACGAGCGGAATATGGCTGGGGCAGACGTAGCTGCAGGCACCGCACTCAATGCAATCAAATAGGTGGTAGCGCTCAAGCTTGGCATCATCCTGAGCGCGGGCGTACCAGTGCAGCTGTTGCGGCAGCAGTGCTACCGGGCAAACGCTTTCGCACTCACCGCAGCGAATGCAGGGCGATTCTGCTGGGGGCGGCGGTAACTCTTCAAGCGTTGCCGCGATTAAACAGTTGGTAAGCTTGGTGACCGGCGTATCGAGCGTTAGCAGTGGCGTGCCCATCATGGGGCCACCTTGAATCACTTGGTGTAACTCTGGGGTATTTAACCCTGCCTGCTCCAGCAGCTCTCTAACCGATGTGCCCAGACGCACCCAGCGATTGCCGGGCTGGGTGATGGCCTCTCCAGTCAGCGTGACCACCCTGGAAACCAGCGGCTGACCATCGCGCACTGCGTGTAGTATCGCCAGTAGCGTGCCTGGGTTGTGGCACAGCACGCCAACATCAGCAGGCAGCCCGCCACTGGGTACGTTGAGGTCTAGCAGTTTTTTAATCAGTTGTCGTTCGCCGCCGCTGGGGTAGCGGGTGGCGATCACGGCCAGCTCGACGGGGACTGGCTGACTATTGGTTAGGGCTTGCTTCAGCGCGTCAATGGCCTCGGGTTTGTTATCCTCGATGCCAATAACGATATGCTGCGCGCCACACAGTTTGGCGATTATCTGTGCGCCTTCAAGCACCTCGTTAGCGTAGTGGCGCAGGGTAAGATCATCGGCGGTGATATAGGGCTCGCACTCGGCGGCGTTAATCACCAGGGTGTGAATCGTATGTTGTTCGACCACCCGCGCTTTAATATGGGTGGGAAACCCGGCGCCACCTAAGCCGACGATGCCGCTCTCGTTTAAACGCTCAAGCAGCGCGTGGGGTTCGACATTTTGCCACACCAATGGTGGCAGTCTAAGCCACTCATCTTGCCCGTCACCCTCAATGCTGATTTGGGTAGTGCTAACCTCGCTCACCGTACCGCTAATGCTGGCGTGCAGGGCACTAGAGACCATACCTTCACGTTTGGCAATCACGCTGCCCACTTTTACCGCATTTCCTTGCGCCACACAGGGCTTCGCTGGCTGACCGCTGTGCTGCTGAAGGGGGAGAGTGACCCGGCGGGGCAGTGGCGTTTCAATCAGCGCGGATTGGTTTGAACGCTGTTTGCGTTCGGGGGGGTAAATCCCTCCCGGGAAGTCAAAGGCGTTCGACATCAAGACACCCTTGAAGCGGGTTGGCGGTCGCTGGCAATCATGTTTGATGAGTGCGCCACTACCGGCTGCCACTGGGTGAGCGGGGCTGAGCGTGGCAGCATATCGATACAGTCCACGGGGCAGGGGTCAAGGCAGAGATCGCAGCCGGTGCACTCGTCTTCAATCACGGTATGCATTAATTTAGCCGCGCCGATAATCGCATCGACCGGGCAGGCCTGGATGCACTTGGTGCAGCCAATGCACTCCGCTTCGCGAATAAATGCCACCTTGGCTTCGCTTTGCGCTTCGCCATCCAGGGGCTCGGGGTCGCGCCCGAGAAGATCGGCAAGGGCGTGAATCGTCGCTTCGCCACCCGGAGGGCATTTATTCAGCGCATCACCCTGGTTAATGGCTTCAGCGTAAGGGCGGCAGCCTGGGTAGCCGCACTGGCCGCACTGGGTTTGCGGCAGTAGCGCATCAATTTGCTCAACTAGCGGGTTATCTTCGCGCTTAAAGCGCTCGCTCACCAAGCCCAGCAGGGCGCCAAAACCGATACCCAAGCCGGTTAATACCGCGACGGCGCTGAGGATTCCAATGATATCAATGGTGCTATTCATTGCGCGCTGCCTTCATCCCTGCACCAACCCTGAAAACCCTAAAAATGCTAACGACATAAGGCTGGCGGTGACCATAGCAATCGCGGCGCCTTGGAAGGGTTTGGGAATATCCGCCCCCGCTAAACGTTCGCGCATCGCGGCAAACAGCACCAAAATAAGCGAGAAGCCCAGTGCTGCGCCCAATCCATAAAGGGTGGTGTGGAAAAAGCTTAATTCACGGTTTAACGACAGCAGGGCTACACCCAATACCGCGCAGTTGGTGGTGATCAGCGGCAGGAAAATGCCCAGCACCTGGTGCAGCAGCGGACTCAGTTGGCGCACCATGATTTCGGTAAACTGCACCACGGCGGCGATCACCACGATAAAACTAATGGTACGCAGGTAGGTTACATCCAGCGGCACAAGCAGGCCGTGATAAACCACGAAGCTAGCGGCCGATGCCAGGGTCAGCACAAAGGTAGTGGCCAGGGACATGCCCATGGCCGACTCCAGTTTATTGGAGACGCCCATAAACGGGCATAGGCCCAAGAACTGAACCAGTACGAAATTGTTGACCAGGGCAGTGCTGATCAAAATGATAAATAACTCACTCATGGCAGCGTATTGTGCGAAGAAAAGGCGGCGCTGGCTAGTGGGAGGCAAGGAAGTTTGATGTGTGAAAAACCTATGCAGGAGGAAGTTTGAATAAAATTGCCGCTGTAATAAAAATGCAAAGGGCAGAGCGCTTTTGAGTCTCTGCCCTTTAACCTGCTTACCGCTTATGCGACGGGTTAGGTTACCCGCTGACCCGGCTCGGCACCTGCATCGGGAGAGAGCAGGTAGATGCCATCTTCGTTAGCAGAGGCCAGCACCATGCCTTCCGATACGCCGAAGCGCATTTTGCGCGGAGCCAGGTTGGCGACCATGACCGTTAAGCGGCCTTCCAGGGCTTCCGGGGCGTAGGCGGAGCGAATGCCGGAGAAGACGTTGCGGGTTTCGCCACCCAGGTCGAGGGTCAATTGCAGCAGTTTGTCGGCGCCTTCTACGTATTCGGCTTTGGCAATACGCGCAATGCGCAGGTCGACTTTAGCAAAGGCGGCAAAGTCGATTTCCTCGGCGATAGGCTCTTCCACCAGCGGGCCTTTGGGTGCTTCTTTCAATTTTTGCTCTTCCACGAGATCTTCCTTCGACGCTTCAATCATGGCATCGATTTTGTCACGTTCAACGCGGGTCATCAGCGGCTTGAATTTGTTGATTGTGTGTTCGGTGAGCACACTCTGTCGAGTGTGCCAGTCCAGCGACTCAACGTTAAGAAAAACACGGGCCTCTTCAGCCATGGCGGGTACCACAGGAGCCAAATAAACCATCAACTGGCGGAACAGATTAATGCCTACCGAGCATATCTCAAGCACCTCTGTGTCACGGCCATCCTGCTTGGCCAGCGCCCAGGGTTCTTTATCAGCAATGTAGGTGTTGGCTTCATCCGCCAGTTCCATAATTTTGCGCATTGCCCGGCTAAATTCCCGGGCTTCAAAGTCTTCGGCAATATCATCACCGGCGGCAATAAAGCGGGCGACCATCTGTGGCTCAGCGCAGTGGCTTGAGAGGCTGCCACTGCCGAGCTTTTTAACAAAACCGGCGCAGCGGCTGGCAATGTTGACCACCTTGCCGACTAAATCTGAATTTACCCGCGCGGCAAAATCGTCCAAATTCAGATCCAGGTCATCAACTTTGGAAGTAAGCTTGGCGGCAAAGTAGTAGCGCAAGTATTCCGGGTTGAGATGATCGGCGTAGGTGGCGGCTTTAATAAAGGTGCCGCGGGATTTCGACATCTTGGCGCCGTCTACCGTCAGGAAACCGTGGCAGTTGACGGCGGTGGGGGTGCGCAGATCCGCGCCATGCAGCATGGCGGGCCAGAAGAGCGCGTGGAAGTAGACGATATCTTTGCCGATAAAGTGATATACCTCGGCATCAGAGCCTTTGTTCCAGTAGCTGTCGAAGTCGATACCTTCGCGGTCACACAAGTTCTTGAAGCTGGCCAAATAGCCAATTGGCGCATCCAGCCAGACATAAAAGTATTTGCCCGGGGCATCGGGAATTTCGAAGCCGAAGTAGGGCGCATCCCGGGAAATATCCCACTCGTTAAAGCCAGACTCAAACCACTCCATCAGCTTATTGCGGATTTGCGGCTGCACATGGCCGTCGTCAATCCAGCCCTGCAGGAAGTCGGCAAAGTCAGGCAGTTTAAAGAAGTAGTGGGTCGATGTACGTACTTCGGGCGTTGCGCCTGAAATGGCTGAAACGGGGTTGATCAAGTCGGCGGGAGTATAGGTAGCGCCGCACTTTTCGCAGTTATCGCCATACTGGTCTTCAGCGCCACATCTAGGGCAGGTGCCTTTAATAAAACGGTCAGCCAGAAACAGGCCTTTCTGGGGGTCAAACATCTGCTCGATATCACGGGTGGCAATATGGCCTTTATCCCGTAAGCGCTTATAAATCATTTCGCTGAAGTGGCGGTTTTCAGCGGAGTGGGTCGAGTGGTAATTGTCGAACCCAACGCCAAAGCGGGCAAAGTCTGTTTGGTGATCGTTGGAAACCCGCTCAATCAGGGCTTCAGAGGTAATACCTTCCTGCTCGGCACGCAGCATAATGGCGGTGCCATGGGCGTCATCGGCACATACGTAGTAGCACTGCTGGCCACGGCTTTTCTGGAAACGTACCCAGATATCAGTCTGGATATACTCAAGTAAGTGACCGAGGTGAATGGCTCCGTTGGCGTAAGGGAGCGCGCTAGTCACCAAAATGTTGCGCGTGGCGGTAGTAGACATGGTGAAGGTTAATTCCGAGTGAATAAGGGTGCCGGTCAGGCGATAGTAAAAAAGACGGCGAAGTCGCTAAACGCTTCGCCGATACCGTTACGTCCTAGCAACGATTAATAAAGCGCTTGCTCTTCTTGAACGACTTCACGCAGCAGTTCTAAAAAGAGCTTATCAGCCTCAGAGTGTTCAGCCGGGTCTTCCGGTATATGCACGCTGGTGGTATCGGAAATTTCGTTGGCAATCCGCGCCATCACCGCAGGGCTATTGCCTTCGGTCAGCTGTTCTCTGGCAATCGCCAGTGATTGCTCAAGGATCTTTGGATCTTGCAGCAGCTTACGAATAAAGCCACGTAGCTCGTTGATGATACGTGTTTTCTGAATTTCTGAACCGGACATGGGGGTCTCCTTAGGATCGCAATTGACGACAGCGCCATGCGAAACCAATCAATGCGTCGACCATAGCATTTTTTCCGCCAACGGGCATGAATTGCCCGTTATTAAAATGGCAGCTTAAAACGCTGATTTAGAGCGTCAGTCGCCCTGCCTTGTGTTTAACAGGGTTCGCGTACTGGGCAAGCCAGTAGGGGCGCAGAGGCTCCGGCACTTCGGCAAGCCGGGCATTAAAGCGTTCACGGTCTTGTCGAGTGATGGCTTTGCGTGCCACCAGCTCCGGTGCTTCGCCCAGCGCCTCTAAAGCCAAATAATGACTGGGGAACAGTCGATAGCCACCAATCACCTGGCGGTCAATCTCAGCAGCGACTTCGTCGGGCGTGGCCATATCAGAACCTACCGGTGTGCCAAAGTGCAGCCGTACACGCCCTTTGGAGCCGGTAATGCCGGCTACAATGGAGCGAATATCTTCAAACTCACTTTTAGCGTAGCTACCCAGTGTGTCGATATCGTGCAGCTCCTGGGCTTTTTGGACATCGCAGGGGTCGTATTCATAGCTAATCGATACCGGTACCAGCTTTAACTCAGCAATTGCCTCGCCAAATACCATGTCTCGTTCTGCGGCTCGCCTGGCCATGATCAACATTTTGATAATGGCGGGCTCAGTGTGATCGATGCCGTTCTTGGCCCGCCCTTCCCGCTGTGCCATCCAGATTGAGTGCTGGTCTTCGGTAATGGTATGGCGAATATAAGCGGAAAGTTGCTGGTATGCTGCCAGCATAGCCCGCTTACCTCGGGCGCTGCGTGGCACGATAAAGCTTTTATTAAGCCGCATTAGATCTGTGACATAGGGCTTTTTAAGCAGATTGTCACCGATCGCGATACGCACGGTATCGCGGTTTGCTTGATACAGCGCATAGTTGACGAACGCGGGATCCAGCGAGATATCGCGGTGGTTACCTATGAACAGGTAAGCGCCGTTGGCGTCGAGTTTGTCGAGGCCGGTAACTTCAAAGGCATCCGTGGTGGTGCGAATCATGCGCTCCATGTAATGGGCAATACGCATTTGAAACTCATAAACCGTCGTTACGTCTTTGACTTCACGACGTACGGCACGGCTGGCAAAAACACGCGCCAGGGATGGTGCCCAGCGCGCCATGCGAGGCAGCCGAAAGCGGGTCAGTGCATCCAGCAGCTCGTTGTCCCGTGAGAGTCTGGCCAGCACATCGGCCACTTCATGATCCATAAAGGGCCGAATATCGGCCCACGGGTCTGTCTCGGTAGAGGCGTTGGTAGCGTTGTTGTGATGAGTCATGCGAACCGTTGGATGATAAATAGTAAATATCGATTAATAACATCGAGGCGAAAAGACGACTTCGGATAACAGTCTTGAATGACTATAGAGCCCTTACTGCGCCGCGGGTTCCCGCTGTGTCTCGCCGCCAAGCCACTCTATCAAGCGTGGAATATCGGTAGATAGCGCCTGCGCCATTAGAATAAAGTCTGTTTCCAGACGGGCAAGCGCGTCGTCTCCGTCGTCAGCGTGATCGGCTTCTTCAATCAAGGCATCGCCAAAGCGCAACGATTTCAGCGCCAAATCATCGTGTAACACACAACTTAGCCGTCCTTCCAGGCTAATCGCGAGTTTACTGGCTTGGCGGCCGGTCTCAAGCAGTTGCTGAATTTCATCGCTGTCTAAATCGACCTGACGAGCGCGCAGTACACCGTCATCACCTTTAGCTTTGAGTTCAACCTGGTCACCAAGCTGAAGATCGGCCGGGCGACTGGCCGCGTCACCTAGCCAAGTGGTCATGGCGCGAATAGGCAGCGTCTGTGAACTCAGTGGGGTGACTTTTAGGCTGCCCAGGGTTTCGCGAAGCAAATCCAGAATATCTTCGGCGCGGGTGCGTGAACTGGCATTGATGCCTATCATCTGGCCGCGAATGTCCCACCAAAGATCAATTTTCTGACTACGCACAAAAGCGCGGGGCAATAAATTCTCGGTTACCTGCTCTTTTAACGCGGTCTTCTCTTTGCGGGTCACTTTGCGGCCTTCGCTGGCCTCAATATCCGCCACCTGCTCATCGACTTCCTCTTTTACAACAGAGGCGGGCAGTAGGCGCTCTTGACGCAGCGCTGAAAGCAGCCGATGTGATTGAATTTCGTGAACAAGCTGCCCTGCGCCCAAACGTCCAGCAGGTGCAGTCCAGCCCAGGCGGCGTGCGTCGGCGTTGCCGAGTGGTTTGGCGGCATGCTCTTGTAAAGCGCTAGCGAGCTCATCGCTGGATAATTCGGGCGCGTCGTGCAGGCGGTATAAATGCAAGTGCTTAAACCACATGGAGCCAATCCTGTTTAAAAGGTGGCACATTATGGCGAAAGCGGGGCATTCCTACCAGCGGCTGTCACCAATCGTCTCTGTTGCACGTGTTTCAAACTTGTGTTTGATTGAATCGTTGCCAATCACTATAGAGGAGTCGATATGAGTGCATCGCTGTCGCGAGTTCATTTACGCGTTAGAGGCTATCATCTGGATGGCTATGGGCATGTCAATAACGCTCGCTATCTTGAGTTTATGGAAGAAGGGCGCTGGGACTTCTTTGATCAACACCCAGAGATGATCAAAGAGCTCCATCAGGCCGGGCGGGCATTCGTCGTCGTCAATTTGAACATTGATTATCTGGCCGCTGCCCGCCAAGGGGATGATTTGGAAGTGATGACCGGGATCATCGACGTTGGTGAGCGCAGCGGGCTTTGCCACCATCGTATTGTGCGTAAGGATGGCGCCGTCATCGCCCGTGCGGATTTAACCTTCGTGCTACTCGATATGCGCGCCAACAAGGCCGCTGCAATCGAGGGAGAGGTGCGTGAGGCGTTGGCTGCATTAACCTTGGGGAAAGAGGCATTTAGCGTCTAAACGGCTTTGGTGAGCTCCCTGGCTGCCCTTGCTGCTTTTGCGGTGGTATGATGTCGCAGTATTTGCGCGCCGCTCTATGGTAATTTCAGAGCGGTGTTTACCAGCGCTTTCAACTCTCGCAGTGCCAATGCAGTGCAAAGGATCTGACTTTCATGGGTGACATCGCCAGAGAAATCTTGCCCGTCAATATTGAAGACGAGCTTAAACAGTCGTATCTCGACTATGCGATGAGCGTCATTATCGGCCGCGCGCTTCCAGATGTGCGGGATGGCCTTAAACCGGTTCACCGGCGTGTGCTGTTTGCCATGCATGAACTGGGTAATGATTGGAATAAACCGTACAAAAAGTCGGCGCGTGTCGTCGGCGATGTCATCGGTAAATACCATCCGCACGGTGATAGCGCGGTATACGACACTATCGTACGTATGGCGCAGCACTTCTCGATGCGCCATGTCCTGGTCGACGGTCAGGGCAACTTCGGTTCTATTGATGGGGATAACGCGGCCGCCATGCGTTATACCGAGGTGCGTATGTCGCGCCTTGCCCACGAACTGCTTGCTGACCTTGAAAAAGATACCGTCGATTGGGTGGATAACTACGACGGTACCGAGCGTATCCCCGCCGTATTACCCACCAAGGTACCCAACCTGCTCATTAACGGCTCGTCGGGTATCGCGGTAGGTATGGCGACCAATATTCCACCGCACAATATGCGTGAAGTGATTGACGGCTGTTTGGCCCTCATCGATGACTACACGCTGTCGGTGGATGACTTGATGGAGTATATCCCCGGCCCTGACTTCCCCACCGGCGCGATCATTAATGGTCGCGCGGGTATTTTGTCGGCGTACCGTACAGGCCGTGGGCGTATTTATGTGCGCGCTTGCCACACCATTGAGCACCACGACAAAACCGGTCGCGACCACATCATCATCACCGAGCTGCCTTATCAGGTGAATAAGGCGCGGTTGATCGAGAAGATCGCCGAGCTGGTGAAAGAGAAGAAGATTGAAGGTATCGCCGAACTGCGCGATGAGTCGGATAAAGATGGCCTGCGCGTGGTGATTGAAATCAAGCGCGGTGAGTCCGGCGAAGTAGTGGTCAATAACCTGTTTGCTCAAACGCAGCTGCAAAACGTGTTCGGGATTAACATGGTGGCGCTGGAAAATGGCCAGCCACGCACGCTCAATCTTAAAGAGATGCTGGAAGCCTTTATTCGTCACCGGCGCGAAGTGGTTACCCGGCGCACGCTGTATGAGCTGAAAAAAGCCCGTGAGCGTGGGCATCTGTTGGAAGGCTTGGCCGTCGCTATCTCGAATATCGATGAAGTGATCGAGCTGATCAAAGCCTCACCCAACGCGGCTGAAGCGCGTGAAAAGCTGCTCGCCAAGACTTGGCAGCCCGGTCAGGTGACCGCCATGTTAGAGCGGGCCGGGGCTACTTCTTGCAAGCCAGAAGAGCTGGAAGAGGGTTTTGGTTTAAATACCGCGGCCACCTCTTATCGGCTCTCGCCAGCCCAGGCGCAGGCGATTCTGGAGCTGCGCCTGCACCGCTTGACGGGTCTTGAGACCGAGAAGCTTCTTGATGAATACCTGAGCATTCTTGAGAAAATTGCCGAGCTAACCGAGATTTTGGCCTCTGCCGACCGCTTGATGGAAGTGATTCGCGAAGAGCTGCGAGCGGTGCGTGATCAGTTTGGCGATGACCGTCGTACTGAAATTCAGGCTAGTCACCTCGATTTGTCGATGGAGGACTTGATCGCCGAAGAGGACATGGTGGTAACCGTGTCGCGTTCAGGCTATGCCAAGACGCAGCCGCTGTCGGATTATCAGGCCCAGCGCCGTGGTGGCCGAGGTAAGTCCGCTACCGCCATGAAAGACGAAGATGTGATAGAGCACCTGCTGGTGGCTTCTACTCATGACACCGTGCTGCTGTTCTCAAATCGCGGCAAAGTGTACTGGCTGAAGGTGTACGAAATGCCCAATGCCAGCCGTGGCTCGCGGGGTAAACCGCTGGTGAATATGTTGCCGCTGGAAGAGGGTGAAGCGGTTAACGCCATCTTGCCGGTGCGCGACTACAACCCTGATAACTACATCTTCTTTGCCACGGCTAAAGGTACCGTAAAACGTACCAGCCTTGAGCAGTTCTCGCGCCCACGCAGCGTCGGTCTGATTGCGATTGATTTGGAAGAGGGCGACCGCTTGGTTGGCGCGGCGATTACCACGGGTAATGACCATGCCATGCTGCTGTCGTCTAACGGCAAGGCGATTCGCTTTGAAGAGGGCAAAGCCCGCGCCATGGGGCGTACTGCCCGCGGGGTGCGTGGTATGCGCCTAGCCGGCGACGCGGAAGTCATTAGCCTGATTATTCCTAAAAGCCAGCAGATCGACGCCGAGGCGGATGCCGAAGGGGAAACGCAAGACGGTGCCCAAGAGAGCACTGTAGCCGAGACCGCCGTTGGTCAGATCTACATTATGACCGCCAGTGAGAATGGTTACGGCAAGCGCACGCGCCTGGAAGAATTCCCGCTGCGTGGTCGTGGTGGCCAGGGTGTCATCGCCATGCAAACCAGCGAGCGTAACGGTTCGCTCGTGGCGGCGATGCAGGTCTATGACAGCGATGAAATGATGCTGATCACCGACCGCGGCACGCTAGTGCGTACCCGTGTGGAAGAGGTCTCGACCACATCACGGAATACCCAGGGCGTGATGCTGATTCGTCTTGGCAAAGAGGAGAAGCTGGTCAAGACGGTGCGCGTTGATGAACCGGAAGAGAGCGACGAGCTAAGCGCTCTTGAAGACGCCCAGGCGAATGAAACATCCGATGATGCACAGGAAACGGGGACTGATGACACGTCACTATAATTTCTGCGCAGGGCCAGCGGCCCTGCCAGTGGCCGTGCTAGAGCGCGCCCGGGAAGAGTTGCTGGACTACCAGGGGCGCGGCCTTTCAGTAATGGAAATGAGCCACCGCAGCGATGAATTTATTGCCATTGCCGAGCGTGCCGAAGCCGACTTTCGTCATCTGTTGGGCGTGCCGGATAACTACCGCGTGCTGTTTCTACAGGGCGGGGCCAGCTTGCAGTTTGCCATGCTGCCGATGAACCTGTTGGGTCAAGGCGGTAGAGGCAATTTTATTCAGACCGGCATCTGGGGCAAGAAGGCGCTCAATGAGGCCAAGCACCTTGGTTTTGATTGCCATGTGGTTGCCAGCAGTGAGTCCAACGGTCATACGGCGGTACCCGCACAAGACGAACTGCGGGTGAGCGCAGATGCTGCCTATTTGCACTACACCTCTAACGAGACAATTGGTGGCTTGGAATTTGATTATACACCGCATATTCAGCGTGCCGATGGTGCTCACGTGCCGCTGGTCTGCGATATGTCGTCGAACATTCTGTCTGGGCCCATCGACGTTAGCGAATTTGGCGTTATCTACGCTGGGGCACAGAAAAATATTGGCCCCGCCGGGTTAACGCTGGTGGTGGTGCGTGACGACCTGCTAGGTAAAGCTAGGGCCAATATACCTTCGCTATTTGATTATCAAATGCTGGCGGACGCTGGTTCGATGGTCAATACGCCCCCCACTTACGCTTGGTATTTAGCCGGGCTGGTGTTTCAGTGGCTGAAGGACGATATTGGCGGATTGGCGGCGATGGACGCTATCAATCAGCGTAAGGCAGATAAACTTTACGCAGCGATTGATGCCAGCGAGCTTTATAGCAATCCAATTGCTAAAGCCAACCGTTCGCGCATGAACGTGCCCTTTGTACTGGCCGATTCGGCACTGGATAAAGCGTTTTTACAGCAGGCCGATGCGGCGGGGCTGCTTAATTTGAAAGGTCATCGCAGTGTGGGCGGTATGCGTGCCAGCCTTTACAACGCGGTGCCTGAGTCTGCGGTAGATGCCTTAATTGCATTTATGGCCGATTTTGAAAAAACAAGGGGCTAAATCACGATGTCCGACACGTCGATCAATCTGGATGAGTTGCGCCAGCGTATCGATCAGCTCGATAGCGATATTCTGAACCTGATCAGTGAACGCGCCAGCTGTGCCCAGCAGGTGGCCCATGTCAAGCTAGCTGAAGATAAAGATGCGGTGTTTTATCGCCCTGAGCGAGAGGCGCAGGTGCTTCGGCGCATTATGGCGTTGAATAAGGGGCCGCTCGATTCAGAAGAGATGGCGCGGCTGTTTCGCGAAATCATGTCGGCGTGTTTGGCGCTTGAGCAGCCGGTAAAAGTTGCTTACTTAGGCCCTGAAGGTACCTTTACGCAACAGGCGGCGCTCAAGCACTTTGGTGAAAGCGCTGTTAGCCTGCCCATGGCAGCCATCGACGAGGTATTTCGTGAAGTAGAGGCGGGGGCCGTACACTACGGCGTCGTGCCGGTGGAAAACTCCACCGAAGGGGTGGTTAATCACACCCTGGACACCTTTATGGATTCCTCGATTAAAATTTGTGGCGAAGTAGTACTGCGTATTCACCACCATTTGCTGGTCAGTGAAACGACGCGCCGCGATAAGGTCTCGCGTATTTACTCGCACCCGCAGTCGTTTGCCCAGTGCCGTAAATGGCTGGATGCTCACTATCCCCATGCGGAGCGCGTGCCGGTTTCCTCTAATGCGGAAGCGGCCAAGTTAGTCAAAACCGAGTGGCATAGTGCGGCGATTGCAGGTGATATGGCGGCCAAGCTTTATGGGCTTGAGCACATTGCCGAAAAAATTGAAGACAGCCCGGATAACTCCACGCGGTTTTTGATTATTGGCAACCAGGATGTGCCCATGGCAGGAGAGGATAAAACCTCTATTGTGGTTGCCATGCGCAACCAGCCGGGGACGCTGCATGCGCTGCTGGAGCCTTTTCATCGCCACCAAATTGATTTAACGCGCCTTGAAACGCGTCCTTCGCGTACCGGTGTGTGGAACTACGTCTTTTTTATCGACTTTAAAGGCCATCGTGATGAGCCTGAGGTCGCGGCAGTGCTTGAAGAGGTGCAGCTACGAGCGGCAGATCTACGCGTGCTGGGCTCTTACCCCATAGGCGTGCTGTGACGTTAATGGCCGAAGACGGTGTGAAAACATCAGGCTGTCATGAGTCGCGTCTATTGATTGTTGGTCTGGGATTGATTGGTGGTTCGCTAGCGGCAGCGCTGCGCGCGGTAGGGTTTCAGGGTCAAATTGTTGCCTGTGACCCTGACGAAGCTGAGATTGCACGCGGTATTGAGATGGGGCTGATCGACTCAGGCAGTACCCACCTTGATGAGCAAGTCAATGACGCCACCATGGTAGTGCTGGCAGTGCCGGTGCTCGCCATGGAGAGCGTGATGGCAAGCTTGGCCGAAGCGCTACCTAACGCGTCGGCTGACGTTGTGATTACCGATGTTGGTAGTACCAAGGCGACTATCCGCGCCTGCGCTCAGCGTGTATTTGGCCAGGTACCCACTAATATGGTGCTGGGGCACCCTATTGCCGGTTCAGAAAAAAGCGGTGTGGCAGCGGCGAATCCGCGTTTGTATGTAGACCACAAGGTTATTTTGACACCTGAGCTGAACGTCGACCGTGAGGCTTTGCAGCGCGTGCGCTGCTTATGGGAAGCCTGTGGTGCCGATGTGCTGGAAATGGACGTAGAGCGCCATGACCAAGTGTTGGCGCGTACCAGCCATTTGCCGCACTTGCTGGCATTTTCGCTGGTGGATACGCTGGCCCGTCAGGATGAGCGGCTAGATATTTTTCGTTACGCAGCGGGCGGCTTTCGCGACTTTACCCGTATCGCGGGAAGCGACCCGGTGATGTGGCGAGATATTTTTATTGCCAACAAGCAGGCGGTTTTAGCATCGCTGGATGATTTTGAAGCGGGGCTTTCTCGATTGCGTCATGCGGTAGAAGCCGGTGACAGCGATGCGCTGATTGCCACCTTTGATCGGGCTAGCCACGCCCGGCACTATTTCGACTCTTTATTGAACAAAACCAGTTATCAGGCGGAATATCATATGCAACCACAAGGTAAGGTCACCTACCGTGTGCAGCCGGGCGGTCAAGCCCAGGGGCGTTTGCGCGTACCTGGCGATAAATCCATGTCGCACCGCTCTATCATGTTGGGCGCGCTGGCTGAGGGTGTCACTGAAGTAAAAGGCTTTCTGGAAGGTGAGGATAGCCTGGCGACCCTGCAGGCGTTTCGGGAAATGGGTGTGGCGATCGAAGGGCCGCACCAGGGCCGCGTGACGATTCACGGTGTGGGTATGCATGGCTTAAAAGCCCCCGCAGGCCCGCTCTATGTAGGTAACTCGGGCACCGCCATGCGGCTTTTTTCAGGACTGCTGGCAGGCCAAGCGTTTGATAGCGAGCTGACCGGCGATGAGTCACTAACCAAACGGCCTATGGGGCGCGTGGCTGACCCGCTGCGCTTGATGGGCGCAACCATTGATACCGCTGAGGGCGGGCGTCCGCCGTTGAAGATTCATGGTGGCGCCAAGCTTAAAGGCATCCATTACGATATGCCCATGGCCAGTGCCCAGGTAAAATCTTGCCTGTTGCTGGCGGGGCTGTACGCCGAAGGCGAAACTCGAGTGCGCGAACCTGCGCCGACCCGCGACCACACCGAGCGTATGCTCAATGGTTTTGGCTATGCGGTTTCCCGTGAGGGCGATACCTGCTGGCTCAAAGGGGGCGGTAAGCTCACCGCAGGCCCCATTGATGTGCCTTCGGATATTTCATCTGCAACCTTCTTCTTAGTGGCAGCTGCCATTACCCCAGGCTCAGATATCACCCTTGAACACGTCGGCATTAATCCCACCCGGATTGGCGTAATCAATATTCTTACCCTGATGGGGGCGAATTTGGCGTTAGAGAATGAGCGCGAAGTGGGTGGCGAGCCGGTGGCCGATATTCGTATTCGCTATGCGCCGCTGAAAGGCATTGATATTCCCGAAGAGCAAGTGCCGTTAGCCATTGATGAATTCCCCGCGCTGTTTATTGCCGCCGCTAATGCCGAGGGTGTGACCCGTCTTAGAGGTGCTGAAGAGCTACGGGTCAAAGAGTCTGATCGCATTCAGGCCATGGCCGATGGCTTGGCTGTGTTAGGTGTGCAGCACACCGTTGTAGACGACGGCATCGATATTGTCGGCAATGGCGATGCGCAAAAAGCGAGCTACGGCGGTGGGCGTGTCGATAGTCTGGGCGATCACCGTATTGCCATGGCGTTTGCGATTTCATCACTACGTGCAAGTGCAGAAATTGTGATTGAAGACTGCGCCAATGTGGCGACCTCATTCCCTGACTTTGTCGAATTAGCCACGCGTATTGGCATGGGCGTTAGCGTGGAGGGCGCGCATGAATGATCGTGTTGCTGCTGCTCCCGTTGTCACCATTGATGGGCCTGGCGGCGCAGGTAAAGGTACGATCAGTGGCTTGGTGGCAGAGCGCCTAGGCTGGCATCTTCTCGATAGTGGCGCACTTTATCGACTGACGGCTCAAGCAGCAGTTAAGCACAACGTAGCCGTTGACGACGAGTTGGGCCTGGCACGCTTGGCAGAGCAGTTAGATGTGGCGTTTCCTGTGGAAGAGGGGCAGCCACGTACACTGCTTGAGGGTGAAGATGTTGGCCAGGTGATTCGCACCGAACAGGCCGGCGAGCGAGCTTCTCAAGTGGCGGCACTGCCTGCGGTGCGCCAAGCCCTGCTACAGCGCCAGCGCGATTTTTGCCAAGCGCCGGGCTTGGTGGCGGATGGTCGTGACATGGGTACCGTGGTGTTTCCTGACGCGGCGCTGAAGATTTTTTTAACCGCCAGCGCCGATGAACGGGCGCGTCGACGCTATCTGCAGTTGCAGGAAGCCGGGGTGGATGCTAGTCTTTCGAGTCTTTTAAAGGAGATTCAGGCACGCGATGCACGCGACACGCAGCGCAGTGTGGCTCCTCTCAAGCCGGCAGATGATGCCATTACGCTTGATACCACGCGCCTGAGCATACCGGAAGTGGTTGATCGACTGACCGAACTGCTCGCCCAAAAAGGGCTGGTAAGCGGCGTCTGATTCTCCCTTGCGGCGCTTTTGGATAGGTGTCACGACGTGGCAGGGCACTAAACTCACATCGGTGAGCCCGGTCAGGTCTAACCAGCGTTAACACCCCCAAAGGCTGAGTGACATTAGGCCCGCACTTGCTGGTGGTGCGGAGAAGGCATTTATGCCTCAACAACGTAATTACGTAGGAACACCATGAGCGAAAGCTTTGCTGAGCTGTTTGAACAGTCTCTTAACGACATCAACATGGAGCCAGGCGCTATTGTCGCGGCTCAGGTTGTCGACATTGACGGTGACTGGGTTACTGTCAACGCTGGTCTGAAATCTGAAGGTCAGATCCCTGCGTCACAATTCCGCGATGAGCACGGTAATCTGAACATCGCTATCGGTGACGACGTGCACGTTGCACTTGAAGCCGTAGAAGATGGTTTCGGTGAAACGCGTCTGTCTCGTGAAAAAGCCAAGCGTGCAGAAGCTTGGAAGATTCTTGAAGCAGCCTTCGAGAAAGACGAAATCATTAAGGGCGTTATTAACGGTAAGGTTAAAGGCGGCTTCACTGTTGAAGTTGACTCTATCCGTGCCTTCTTGCCGGGCTCGTTGGTTGACGTTCGTCCAGTTCGCGACACTGCGCACCTGGAAAACAAAGAGCTGGACTTTAAAGTCATCAAGCTCGATCCGAAGCGCAACAACGTTGTGGTATCACGTCGTGCGGTTCTGGAAGCAGAGAACAGTGCCGAGCGCGAAGCGCTGCTGGCAACTCTGCAAGAAGGTCAGCAGATCAAGGGTATCGTTAAGAACCTGACAGACTACGGCGCTTTCGTAGACCTGGGTGGTGTTGACGGCCTGCTGCACATTACAGACATGGCGTGGAAGCGTATTAAGCATCCGTCCGAAATCGTTGCCGTTGGCGATGAGATCAACGTCAAAGTTCTGAAGTTTGACCGTGAGCGTAATCGCGTTTCACTGGGTCTGAAGCAGTTGGGCGAAGATCCGTGGGTCAACATTAAAGAGCGTTATCCAGAAGGCATGAAAGTACACGCGGTCGTCACTAACCTGACTGACTACGGCTGCTTTGCCGAGCTGGAAGAGGGTGTTGAAGGTCTGGTTCACGTTTCTGAAATGGACTGGACTAACAAAAACATCCATCCGTCTAAAGTCGTTCAAGTGGGCGATGATGTTGACGTCATGGTGTTGGATATCGACGAAGAGCGTCGTCGTATTTCTCTGGGTATCAAGCAGTGCACTGCTAACCCGTGGGAAACCTTCAACACTGACTACAACAAGGGTGACCGTGTTTCCGGTACCATCAAGTCAATTACTGACTTCGGTATCTTTATCGGCCTAGAAGGCGGTATTGACGGTCTGGTTCACTTGTCTGACATTTCTTGGACTGATACTGGCGAAGAAGCTGTACGCAGCTTTAAGAAAGGCGATGAAGCTGAAGCCGTTATCCTGTCTATTGATCCTGAGCGTGAGCGCATCTCGCTGGGCATCAAGCAGATGGATTCTGACCCCGTTGCTGAGTACCTGTCAGTCAACGATAAGGGCAGCATCGTAACGGGTCGCGTCATTGAAGTTGATGCTAAAGAAGCTCAAGTTGAATTGGCGACTGACGTTATTGCTGTGCTGAAAGCCTCTGAAATCAGTGCTGACCGCGTAGAAGACGCGCGCAATGTGCTGAATGAAGGCGACAGCGTAGAAGCCCGTATTGTAAGTGTTGATCGTAAGAGTCGTCAGATCAATCTGTCGGTAAAAGCGAAAGACCAAGACGATACGCGTCAGAACCTGAAGAAGATGCGTGAGCAAGAGCCGGAAACTGCAGGTGGCCCGACCACCATCGGTGATTTGATCAAGCAGCAGATGGGCCAAGACTAATTATCGATTAGTTATTGGTTTGTAAAAGCGCCGCCCTTATGGGCGGCGCTTTTGTTTGTAGTGGTTGAGTGCTTGTAATAGCTCTACGGTAGGTGTGTATAGTCGCCATGTTCTATTAGGGTTAAACTCTTTAAGCAGCAATTGAGTTTTAAAAAAACGATTAGTAATTGAGTGAAAATCAACTAGACTGTTGTCAGTTACTCTTTTTACAGGAATAATGTCCCTGCATTCTGAACTAGTGGGTGTCAAGGTTGTCAATCTGCACCTCAGTTAGATCCCATTCAGCTGAGCCCCATTCAGTTGGATAAGCTATTAAAGGAACCTCGATGTCATTACTTAACGAATATATCCAAAAAGAGCAGCAGCTAAAGCAGCTTCAGGAAGATTTGCAGCGCTTAGAAGGCGACCAGCGTCTAAAAAGCGAGTTGGAATTTAAGGCCAAACTTGAAGCGCTAATGACTGAGTTTGGCAAGCGCCCAGGCGATGTCATTGCCTTATTGGATCCGGCTGCTGACCAGCGTACGGCTAAAACCACAGCCAGTGGCAATGCACGTCGTAAGCGTCGTCTTAAAATTTACAAAAACCCCAAAACGGGGGAAGTCATTGAGACTCGTGGCGGCAACCATAAGGGTCTGCGTAGCTGGAAAGATCAGTATGGCGATGAAACCGTCGAGTCTTGGCTGGAGCGCATGGAAGACTAAGTTAGTTAACAACCGGCATTTCTGTACAGGAATGCCGGTTTTTTATTGCCCTGTGTTCAGCTATATCGCTAAGACGTGACCATCACTGCTAGGCTATTAAGGGAATACGAAGTTCTAAATGGTTCGCTTTCCATAATACCTGCGGAGGGTGGCCGCTAACGTGACAGACATTTTTCTTGTGAAGTAGATACATGATGGTATGCATCAACGCGCTATTTAGATCAGCTAAGTCGTCAAAGCACGTGCTCGCGTAGTGGTGGGTGGGAATGTCGACCCGCCGGTAGTGCACTGGTAACGCAATGTCTTGTGCATTGTCCGTATCCGATAGGTAAAGACCAAAGTCGGTACGGTATGAATGAAAAAATTCACTATTAAGTGCATTAACCTTATCTGCGAGTATGTCGGGCAGTGCAATGACGGTCGTTGATAGTCTAAGGCGCGCCTGTAAGCGCGCTAGCTGCTTATTCTGATAGCTGGCATCCCCTAGCCCCTTAATATGCGTGGGAGCTTTGTAGAGGCGCATTAGGATCATTTGGCGGTCATTGCTTTTTTCGATGCGCGTGTTAAAAACAGGATGCGGTTTTGGCTGAATGAGCGCGGTTTTCAGGGTTTGTCGAAAATGGCGCGGACTCAGCTGATAGCGACGTTGAAATGCCCGGGAAAACGACGAGTGGTTATGGTACCCGCAACGTATCGCAATTTGCGCTATATTGAGAGGAGTAAGCCCTAGCAACACCGCTGCGCGCTCCAATCGCCTTATTTCACGGTAGGCGCTAGGTGAGATGTCAAAGCTTTGGCGAAATTGGCGCCGAACTTGGGAAGATGAATACCCTATGTGATTCGCAAGGTCTTCAATACCGAGTGGCTTATCAAGTGTGTCCTGCAGCCAGATCTCAGCTCGTGTCATCGCGTTGAACATTATCTGGCCTCTAATACGTGAATCATACAGGTCGTGCTTATCTTGCCTGTAATGCACTCTCCCAGTGCGTTAGTGTTGGTAACCTGGCTGAAAGGAAAAAGTTCAGCTTACTGATGAGAGTGGAATCTCTATTCAGGCTACTTGTGGGTAATGTTGATGCGAGGCATCAATTAATGCGTTGTCGCTGACTGTGACGTGTTTGATAAATGTGTGGGTTACCCTCATATACCTAATAATGATGCCTTTATGCTGGTAATTGGGTGGCAAAGGCAAGTTTGCTCGTTAGCTTTACGCGTTTGTGCACAGTTTTTGCCAAAAAAAGCGACATTGGCAGTCATATCGACCATTTCAAGCAAGGTGTAAATGAAACATCGATGAAATATCAAAAGGTTCAAAAGCCGATAGATGAGCGCGAGAAGCTGCGTAAGTTTCGTGAGTTAGACGATGCTTTTGCGCAGGCTTTACGCCAATTAGATGACCCAGAGAGCGGTTTCGATATACCGACAGGCCCGCCGGTACGCTCGCTTGCGGCATTGGAGCAAGAAGATTTAGAAAGCCAGCAGGAGGAACAGCAACAAGAGCGGGAGCGTATTTTTAAACAGCGCTTTGAAGCTTTGTTGAGCGAGTATGGTGTGGATCATTACGACCTGGCCGAGCTGATCGAAGCGCTGCTTGGCTATGGGGTATGGCAGCAGGATGTAGTGCCTGCAGCTAGCATATCCAAAACACCGTAGAAGTCTTTGCAGGTGCCTTTATGCTAACGGTAGCGATAAATCCTCAAGCTCGGTAGAAATACATCCTGCTCTAGTTTCTCATCGCGTCGTCTTGCCCGTGTGCGGGCAGTGGGAGGTTCTGGCGTAGGCAGGTTAATGTGGGGCAGCCGCTGGTTATTGTCAGGCACAAAAATAGGCATAGCGGCATTCAGTGCCCGTCGTGTATGCCCATCGTCGAGTGGTTCGGTAAAAAACAGGTTTGCCCGCATCAGCGGGGCCTGAGTTTGCACCTGGGCAAGCACTTCGCCGCTTGGAATACCGGCTAGCTTGCGTAGCTGAATACGAATATGCGGTGCATCAGTATCAAGCTGCAATAGCTTATGTTCAGCTTCTTGAACTGACAGGCGTTTAATAGAGCGACCACTACTGTACCAAGCAAAGCGAATGCGTGAGACAGGCGCTTGTGCGATAGGTAGCTGCCGCCAGCTCTGTTTAAGATGTAAACGGGCAAGTCCATTGCGGCGTAACACTTCATCAACGTGAGGGTGGCGTTGCGGTAGGCGACTTTTTGCATCGCTAAGTGTTTGGGGAAATGCCTGTTTGATATGTTGTAATTGGTCACTAAAACTGACCTTGGCTTGATTTACAGCGTCTATTGTCATTAGTAGCTCGTCATTAGCGGCTACTACGGCAATATAGTTGCGCGTCTCACGGCCATCTTGATCCTGCTCATGCCACATATCGAACAGGGCTTTACGCAACCAATCGCTAGACGGCGCCGTTTGATGAAAGAGCCATGTTGCCGGTAGTTGCTGTTCGTATAGTGAAACAGCGGCTTCAATGGTTGCAAGTAGATGATCAAACTGCTGCTCCAGTTGAAGCAGCAGATGATAGGCCGAAGGCGATGATGGGTTAGCGTTTATCTCGGCCATAGTCAGTGTCAGTGCTCGTTAAGTCAGTTTTCGTAAAAACTAGGTCAGTGGTGCATCCTTGTCGGCTTGCGCCAGTAAGGTTTCTATATCGGCTTCATCCATGGCAGATTCGCCCGATATGCGATGTGACTCATCGGCCCAGGCACCCAAATCCAATAGTTGGCAACGCTTACTGCAGAAAGGGCGGTAAGTGCTTTCTGGTAACCAGGGCACGCGCTTAGCGCACTGCGGACAATTAACTTCTAGCGGGGAATCGTTTGCAGGGCGAGCCATAAAAAAACTCCAATTGCGTTAACAAGTGCGATATCTCAGTAGTTAAGCTGTCGACGGTAGCGTTCATCAAGCCGTGCCACTTGTTCCATCATGCTGGCGTGGTCACCGCTGTTATCTATCACGTCATCTGCCTTTGCTAGCCGTTGTTCGCGGGAAAGTTGGGCGGCGAGAATAGCACGCACCTGGCTTTCACTCACCCCATCACGCTGTTGGGTTCTCGATAATTGTAGCGCTTGGGGCACATCGACAACCACCGCGCGGTTTACTAGTGTGTTTTGACCCGACTCAAACAGTAACGGTGACACAAGCAGCACGTAAGGCGCTCCCTGGGCTTTGAGCCGCGCTAAATGCTGCAATAGCCGCTCCCTTATTCTGGGGTGTGTGATGGATTCTAGCCACTGGCGTTGTTTTGGATCGTTAAAAATAATCTCGCGCAGGGCGGCGCGATTAAGCGTGCCATCCTGGTGCATGACCTGACCGCCGAAGCGATTTCTAATGGCTAGCAGTGCCGGTTCTTCAGGTAAGACTATTTCCCTGGCGACATCATCGGCATCGACCCAGGCAGCGCCAAGCGTTTCGAAGGCGCGAGCGACGGTCGATTTTCCCGATCCAATGCCACCCGTTAATCCGATAATCATCTGCTGCCTCATATAGCTAAAGTTTATAGGGCCACGTTTCACATGGCCAAAGTTCACATGGCTCAATTTTACATAAGCAGGTTGAGATACATTGCCATTATTTCATCACCGACTAACAACGCCACCCAGCCGGCGAGGGCGAGAAAAGGGCCGAAGGGAAACGGTGTGCCGCGTAGGTTAGGTGAGTAGGCCTGGGCAACTATCCCAACAATGGCCCCAAGCCCTGCGGAAAGTATCAATATTAGCGGTAAAAAACTCCAACCCAGCCAGGCGCCTAGTGCTGCCAGCAGCTTAAAGTCGCCATAGCCCATACCCTCTTTGCCGGTGGCCAGTTTGAATAGCCAATAAAAGCTCCACAGTGAAAGATAGCCTACCATTGCGCCGATAACGGCACTTGGCAGCATCAGTGGCTGGAAGAGGAGCTGAAACAGTAACCCTGCCCAAAGCAAGGGGAGGGTGATGATGTCGGGGAGAAGCTGGGTGCGAAAGTCGATCACGGCGAGCACTAACAGCATCAGACAGGCCCCGTAGACGAAGACTGATTCTGCCGTAAGCCCGTGGAGCGCTAGCACCGCCATGGCCAGTAAGCCACCGGCTACTTCTACCAGAGGATATTGAACGCTAATCGGTGTTTGGCACTCAGCGCAGCGGCCGCGGCGCTTTATCCAGCCAATCAATGGCAGGTTGTCGTGCCATGCAATGGGGGCTTCACAGCGTGGACACATAGAGCCTGGTGTGGCCAAATTAAAGCGTGGTGAGTGTTCAGCGCTAAGCTCAAGTGCTTCGCGGGCTTCATTACGCCAGCCACGCATCAGCATCACCGGCAGGCGCGTAATCACCACATTTAGAAAACTGCCCAGGCATAGCCCAATCAATAAAACGATTAACCACAGGATAAACGGAGGGTGATGCATGGAGCTCCTTAGGTTTCTAGAAATTAGCGTTTTTTTAGGCTCTGTCTGAAAAGTCGGCGAGCGAAGGCCAGACAAGGCAAAAATCGGCGAAAAGACAGAGTTTACATGGTGTAAATGAGTACTTTGAGCCGATTTTTAACGCCGTATGGTCGAGCGCAGCCAGTTTTCTGACAGAGCCTAAGCATTTGGTGCTTAGAGGGCTGCGCCCAAGTCGAAAATGGGTAAGTACATAGAGACAACCACACCGCCAACGAGCACGCCCAGTACTACAATAATAACCGGCTCCATGAGCGAGGTAAGAGCATCGACCTTATTGTCGACTTCTTCTTCGTAGTAATCGGCAACACGATTAAGCATGGCATCCAGCGACCCCGCTTCTTCACCGATACTGACCATTTGGATTGCCAAGGGGGGAAAGCGGTTGGTCATCCGCATGGCGAAGTGTAGCTGTTGCCCGGTGGCTACGTCCTGGCGCGTTTGTACCACCGCGCGTTCGTACACTTTATTGCCAGTGGCACCGGCGGCGGTATCTAAGCCTTCTACGAGCGGTACACCGGAGGCAAAGGTCGTCGCTAACGTGCGAGAAAAGCGCGCGATCGCGGATTTATGCACGATGTCGCCAATGACCGGTAACCGAAGCAGCAGTGCGTGCATGCGGTAGGCGACATTGGGCGAGCGCTGAATGCTTATTTTGAGCAGGAGCATGGCGGCAAACACTGCGCCGAGTGCCACTAGCCAATAACGCTGGGCAAGCTCGGATAAATTCACGGTCAACTGGGTCAGTGCTGGAAGTTCAGCGCCAAAGCTCTGGAACATGCTTTCAAATTCAGGCACCACTTTAATCAACAGCAACATGGTCACAGCAATGCCAATCGTCATAACGGTGGTGGGGTACCAAAGCGCTTTTTTTACTCGCGCTTTCAGCGACTCAACCTTCTCCTTATAGGTCGCAAGACGATCAAGCATTTGATCCAGCGCACCTGACTGCTCGCCGGCGCTGACTAGGTTAACAAACAGGCGATCAAAGTGTTTGGGGTGGCGGTTCAATGCATCAGAGAAGCTGGAGCCCGATGATACATCGCTTATCATCTGTTGCATTAGGGCAACCATAGCAGGTTTTTTGAGGCTCTCTGCCACCACTTGAAGCGCCTGTAGCAAGGGGATACCGGCGCGAACCATTGTGGCCATCTGGCGCGCAAAGACCATAACGTCGTTGGGGTTAACTCGGCCGTTGCCGCCTAGGTTGCCTTTTTTACTAATCCGGCGGATAACGATATTTTGCTTGGTGAGTTTAGCGGCTACTTCGGCTTTACTGCGGCCAATCATCTCACCGCTTAGCGCTCTATCCTGGGGGCCTTTACCGATCCATTTCCAGCGCGCTAGCTTGATGGCGGGCGTTTGGCGTCGACGTGCCGTTTTAGCCATGCCTTACTCCTTGCTCACTCGGTTAACCTCTTCCAGGCTGGTAATACCCTGCATGACTTTCAGTAACCCACTGCGGTGAAGGCTTGGATAGCCCTCCTTGCGCACCTGTTGATCAATATCTAAGGCGTTGGCATCACGCATAATTAGTTGACGCATCGCTTCGGTGATCGGCACTACCTCATAAATGCCAATTCGACCTTTATAACCGTGAGTACAGTGCTTGCAACCTAACGGTTTGTAGATCGTTGCCTGATGGATTTCTTCGCTACTAAAGCCTTCTTTGCGCAGCGCCTCGTGGGGAATGTCAATGGGCTCTTTGCAGTGTGTGCATAGTTTACGAGCCAGCCGTTGGGCAACAATCAAGCTAACGGCGCTGGCGATATTAAACGAAGAGACTCCCATATTAGCCAGTCGAGTCAGTGTCTCAGCTGCCGAGTTGGTATGCACCGTGGAAAGTACCAGGTGGCCTGTCTGAGCCGCTTTGACGGCAATTTCGGCTGTTTCAAGGTCACGAATCTCGCCCACCATGACCACATCAGGGTCTTGGCGCAGAAACGCCCTTAACGCACTGGCAAAATCGAGGCCGATCTTAGGCAATACGTTCACCTGATTGATACCCGCGACTTTGATTTCAACCGGGTCTTCGGCGGTGCAAATATTGCGTTCCACTTTATTAAGAATATTAATGCCGGTATACAGCGAAACGGTTTTACCACTACCGGTAGGGCCGGTTACTAGAATCATGCCTTGGGGTTGTTTTAAGGCGTACTCATAATGGCGCCGTTGTTCGTCGGTAAATCCAAGTTGCTCAATACCCAGCTGCATTGCGGTAGGGTCTAATATTCGCAGCACCAACTTTTCACCATAGACAGTAGGTAGCGAATTAACCCGGAAATCAAGGGAGCGGGTGCGCGAAAGCTTGAGTTTTATCGAGCCATCCTGAGGCAGGCGGCGCTCGGAAATATCAAGGCGGGCCATGATTTTTAGCCGGGCCGCGATACGATTGCGCATGGCGAATGGTGGCCGTGCCACTTCTATGAGCATTCCATCAACCCGAAAGCGTACTCGGTAAAGCGCTTCGTAAGGTTCGAAATGGATATCGGAGGCGCCTCGGCGGATAGCATCTAGCAGAATTTTGTTCACAAATTTAACGATGGGTGCATCTTCGCTATTTTGGGAAGACTCTTCCAGCGGTACATCGTTACCGCCGTTGTTCTGCATAATGCTCAGCGAGCTGACCACATCGTCCAACTCATCCAGCATGCCGCGCTCGTTGTGAGCAAGGTAGCTATTGAGAACGACAGTGATTTGATCAACGGGCGCGAGGATACCTTCAATGCTCAGGCCTGTTGCAAACTGCAATTCATCCAGTCGCGTCAATGTAGCGGGGTAGGGCACCGCCACCGTGAGGCGATGACCGTGGCGCGCTAATGGCAAAACGTTAAGGCTCTGCAGTACTTTGACAGGATAGTCTGCAGCGGGGGGCAGTGAGGTAAGCCGCACCGCCTCCAGGTTAATGACTGGAAGCCCATACTCCCAGCCAGCCGCCAGTGTGGCTTTGTTAGGGTCGACCAGGCCGCTTTCGATCACATGCTGAAGTAACGATATTTCCAAGTCCGACGCGGTTGTTTCCGCTGTTGCGGCCTGGGCGTTGGTCAGCAAGCCGTGCTTGACCAAGCGCTGGGCAATGCCGCGCAGGTCGCCATGTGCGGAGGCGTGGCTTAAAGTCGACTCTAAGGAGGGCTGGCTCATCAAAAAACCTGTTTTACATCGATATAAGCGTGTTACTTGTACCATAAACTAGCGTTTACAGGGATGAAATGACTAATCCTTTCATGTAATTAAAGAGGTAGTCGGCTAAGCTGATCATATTAATAAGGTTCATTGTAAAAGTAGACCATTTAAGTTAGTTTAATTTCAACGATTTCTAATTCTTTTTAAGGATTCACGATCCTTAAAAAGGCTTTTCCTTCACCCCACAGGAGATGCCTTCATGCAGAATGCTGCACAGCAAATTTCTCGTAACACCATCCAAGGCGGTTTCACGCTGATTGAGCTGATGATCGTCGTTGCGATTATTGGTGTATTGGCATCTATTGCTGTGCCGCAGTATCAAAATTACGTGGGTCGCGCGCAAGCTGCAGAGGCTTTTACTGCTACAGCAGGTTTGAGAACTGACATCGGTTTATACTTTTCTGAGAATGGAAACTTTGTAGGCTATAAAACAATAAACAGCACCCCTTCTTACATCTCCAAAACCGCAAATCAAATAGGTGGTCAGTACATCAGTGGTGTGACACTCAATGGACAAGCGAGCGGTGGGTTCACCGTCGCATTTGATAATGGCGTTCATAGCGGCTCTTCAATGGTGATTCAACCACTTATCAGCAATGAAACAATGAATGATGCTGTAGCAACTGCTAGCACTAGCGGTGGGCAAATTACTGGTTGGCGTTGTAGCAGCACTACTATCGACGATACCTTTCTTCCCTCAGCTTGTCGTCCCTAGCTCTTTACTTATTAATTCCAAAGGGCCCACGTGCCCTTTATTACTTCCATACTTCCTACTCATTTGTTCTTTACACTATAAACTCTGACCTTAAGCGAGGAGCTTACAGTGAAGCCCATCAAACTGATTGCCATAAGCGCACTTGGCGCATTGCTAGTTAATAGCGCAGCCTTTGCTCAGCCTGACCATGCCCCGGCCCACGGTGCCCGCGATAAGGGCCAGCACCAGCAACATGAATCTAACCGACCTGGTCACTTCCGCGATGAGCGAGTTGATTTACCACGCATTAACGAACGTGAGCTGCGCCAGCTGCTGCGCCGGCATGACGCACCGCGAGCCGAATCGTTGCCGCCAGGTATTCAGCGCAACCTTGAGCGTGGCAAACCTTTGCCCCCAGGTATCGCCAAGCGTTTTGACGGCCAGTTAGCATCTCAATTGCCGCGCTACCCAGGCTATGAGTGGGAGCGTGTTGGTGCCGATGTGGTGCTAATTGAAGCTGCCACGCGCATCGTGGTGGATGTATTGGTAGACGTATTGCGTTAACCATTGCAAGCGCAAGTCGGTATGACTCGAAAATTATATCCCGGCGGCTTATGGTAGAAGCTCACAGTATCATCGCGTCCTAAAGGGAGATTCAATGAGCGACCACACACTAGCCGCACGTCTTGAAATTACTATCGCTATTGCCGAAGAAGCTGGGCAGATGATTATCAAGGCGCGGGAGCAGCAAGGCTTTGCCCAGCGCTTAAAAAAGGATAATGAGTTGGTCACCGACGTGGATGTGGCCGTGGATGAACTCATTAGCCAACGCCTGGAGGAGCACTTTCCGGGGGAAGCGCGGCTGAGTGAAGAGCTTGCTCCAGAAAGCGCTTTGCATGAAACAGCACCTAAGCTGTGGGTGGTGGATCCTATTGATGGCACTGTTAATTTTGCTCAAGGGCTTCGCCACGTAGCGGTTTCCATTGGTTGGATGGAAGAGGGCGTTGCCAAGGTGGGCGTTGTTCATGCACCGTTTTTAGGTGAGACCTTTAGTGCTGCAGAAGGCTCTGGGGCTTTTTGCAACGGTCAAACCATACAGCCAAGCAGTGCAGAATCACTGGCGAACACCCTGGTAGGGACAGGATTTCCCTACCGTAAAGAGGAGCGTAAGCAACTTTTGAAGCGCTTGGAAGCTGTGCTGTTTGAGTGCCAAGACGTACGTCGTAATGGCGCAGCAGCGCTCGATTTATGCGATGTAGCCTGCGGTCGTCTGGATGCGTATTACGAGAGTGTCTCGCCCTGGGATTTCGTTGCGGGCTGGGTTATTGCACGGGAAGCCGGTGCGCGAGTAGGGCATCTATACCCGGTACCTTCAGCGGTGTCGGAAGATATCTACCCGGATCATTTAATCGTAACGGCCCCCGGTGTATATGACGCGATGGCTTATCTGCTGCTTGAAGCTGATCAACGTAAGCCATAAAGGGTGATGAGATTTATAGCGGTGTGTGACAAATACTTGAAAAGAAAGCGCTATAAGGGCTTTTCATTTATGCAAGAAACCGCTAGTATACGCACCGTCTTGAGGCAAAGATGTAGCGGCCAATAAAGACAGCGGAGCGTGGCGCAGCTTGGTAGCGCGTTGCAATGGGGTTGCAAAGGTCGCAGGTTCGAATCCTGTCGCTCCGACCAAAAAAGTTTATTAAAAACCGCCGCTTATGGGTAAAACCTAGCGGCGGTTTTTTGTTGCTTGGTAAAATTTTGGGAATATTTTGGGAAAACTGGTGCACCTGTGGGAACTGCCGAGTGTAAGCGCGCGCCAGATTTGGCACTTTCTGTCACTTTATTTGGCATCGCGCTAACTGGTTTGCTTCTCTAGTTTTTACGCCTTATTTGGCACAGTCACAGCTACTGAAACTGAAACCGCTCAGCAGCTAAATCCCCCAAGTACTTAAGCTCCGTAGCCTTAATTGCGAACCCTAAGTTATTGGGTATGCCAGTGATTGGAACAGCTTGTGTGGAAGTAGGAATAGGGCGAGCGATTATGTTGCCTTCTGCTGCATACTGAGGGCCTCCCCATAAAATTCCCAACAATCGAAATTCTGCACCACCGAACACAAGAGTTCCTGATTTATCCTGGCGTGCACCTGTCTTTGCAACGTAGATCGGACTTCCACTCGATCCCGGAAAGCAGGCTATATCAACCATAAACTCAGGTCTTCCCTCATAGTCGTCTCCAGGATTCGTGGCTACTACACCAGATCGAATTATGGCTCCGTTATTTTTACGATCCCACAGGCCATTCGGGTATCCCACCATTAAAATTTCTTCAGCTGGTAGGGTACGATCAAAAAAGCTTTTGTCGGCTAGCTCTTGTTCCTGAAGGACTCTAATCCGTGCTTCTCCCCCTTTTTCCTGGAGCCAATTGAACAGTTCGGACGCTACAATTGCACATAAATCCACCTTTTCATCGGGGTGGGAGATTATATGGGTGTTTCTTAAATCAAAAGCCACCATCTCGTGATGCATTTCTGACGAGCCATTTCGTGTGAAGCTAACACTGAATTCAATTTTTTCTGCGCCTTCAATAACATGCTTGTTTGTAATAAGTCCCACAGCAGCACCTTGATCGTTACTGATCAGCTTATACCAAAAACCAGTGCCTACACTGGTGCCTGTAGCAGAAGTTGCTTGAATTCTAACAACTGACCACATCAATTGATTATGTAGATGCATTCGCCTTACCCTCATCCGTTTTAGCTTGATTGAACCTTAACGCAGGTTAGCAAAGGCGCGAGAGTACTGCTGCTTAACTATCCTATCTTGCATGATGTGATTGATGCTCTAGCTATACGGGTTGGATGTGCTCATGCTTAGCTCTTAAAGTAAGAGATTCTTGGCCGAATTGCAGGGGGGCTGTTTGTTGGTGGCCACTCCTTTCTATACGTATTGCCCGCCCAGGCAGCTTAGAAATGTGATCCTTATCTGGGGTCTTGAGTGCCTTGAATACTGCCACCTAAGAGCTCACGTCGCCGGTACCATCCAGCAACGCCTCCATGGAAAACGGATTCCCCTTAGCCTGCTGCCATCGCGTATCGTGACCATCAAGATAGTGCTGCGTCATGCTCTCGTCAGCGTGGCCCATTAGCAGCTGAATGTCGTTGATCGAGGTGCCCTGCAGCTCCAGCAAGCGCGAGCCCAACGAACGAATTTCGTGGAAGGTGGGTTGTGCGCTTTTGGGCATGTTTTGAATACTGGGTACCTGCTCGCGTAGCTTCGCAAATTCCTTGGAAAGATAATCTCCGGATACCTGTGACCAGTGTGCTTTGGTTTTCCGGCTGTACCTGCGTTCTGGAATGCGATGAACGATAAAGGGGGAGACAGGAGCAATGAGCCGTGACCGGCGGATCAGGTCATCCAGTGCAGGCGTCAGTTCGATCGCCACGTAAGCTGTCTTGCTGCGGTCTTTCGTTTTTTGGCGAATGTAGTGCAGGCGGCCGTCCCTTATATCGTCGTACCTGGCGGCCGTCACTTCGGCCCGCCCAAGCAGACACAGCAGCGAGAGCTCCATCGCAATTTGCATCCAGTCGGGCGCTATCGCATGTATGGTTTTGAATTGCTCGACCGTTAAGCGCCTGCGCAGTTTGGTATAGTGGTTAGTGGTACGGGTCGGCGTTACCGGATCCCTTTCGAGCCAGCCCTTGGTTTGAGCAAACTGGAATATCTGCGATAGCACGGCACGGTACTGCACGTAGGCACTGCCTGGGTGATTCTCCGTTAGATACTCGGCGCACCAGCGAGTGTTGATGTGCTCGAGCAGCATATTGCCCGCATCCTTAATGAGCCGGTTCCCGCGGCCGCGCTTTGCCTTTTTAGTCCAATCCTTCAGCTTCGGATCGGTCTCCACCCATTCCTTCAGCCAAGCATTGATCGCTACGCTCAGGGTTATGCCGGTTTCCCCCATTACACCAGCCACCAGATCGCCGCCTGACATCAGCCGAGCATTCAGGATGCGCGCTGCGTCCTGTGCCTTGGCCCGGTCTCTACCCATGCCATGCTTGGTACCTGTGTCTGGGCGTCGATAGGTATAGTACCCCTTGTGCTCATACAGGTTAGGCTCCAGGCCTTTATTCTTCCTTTTCCGTGGCCGTGGCGGCATATCACGCCTCCAGTACGCTATCTGCTAACTCATTGCCGGTCTGGCGTCGTTCGGCATCAAGGTCGATAAACCAGGTGCCGCCGATTTTTTTAGCGGGCACGTGTCCTTCCCGGCACCAGCGGCGCATGGTGGTAGGCGAGGGCGGATTACCCTCAAAGCGCGCACGACTCCACTGTTCGAGCTCCATTAATTTACCGGTTTTCATCCTCAATCTCCCGTATAACGTTGGCCGCCGGGGCCCCAACCTTGACCATCTCGCCAGTGGCGTTCCTGGTGCGCGATGCTGTCGTCTATAGCCTGCTTGCGCTGCTGATCGAGAAGGGCTTGCACCTCGGGGTTTTGGGCAATGCGACGCAGGTTCAGCAGTTCCTCCTGCTGGCGCTGGATAATGCCGGTGGCCACCGATGCCAGTTCCCAGCAGTCAGTTGGTGTTTCGCCGTCGTCACGCACTTTCCCCAAGCCATAACAGCCGCCACAGGGTTTATCGTGATTGCCTTTGATGTGATCGTAGCCAGCACCCAGGCAAATAGGGCAGTCGTCAGAGGCAAGCGCTCGCCACTGGTTTTCCCATTCCTGCAGACTGGTAATGCTATCGACGCCCTTATCAAGGTCGCGATAGAGCACCAGCCACTTTCCTTCCAAGTCCGTTCCAGCGCCCTGGTGCTGGGCAATCTCCTGAAATTTCCCGCCGTCCGTGCGGTGAGTGTGAGTAACTTCGATCATTTATGACCCAGAGCTGGAAGCCCTTCCTCATCAATCAGCTCGCCAGCGGGCATAAAGGTGCTGCCTGGTGCGCGCTTGAGCAGCTTGAGCCTTTCGTTTTCGGCGCGGGCGCTATCCACTAATTGCGCGGATACATCGCTAACGGCTTTTGCGCGCTGAATTTCTTCTTTCAACGCATCCCCCTTGATGCTCTCATCACCCAAACGCTCAAGCTGGGCAAACAGGTGGTTGCGTAGGTCGTCGATTTTGTTCTTCATGCCTGCTTGCTCCTGCGGTTGATTTTTCGGTTTAGGGCCCCGCGCAGCTGAACGATTTGCGGCAACGGCTCGGGTAGGTTGAGGTAACTATTGCGGCGCATTAACTCGGCGCGGCTAATTAGCTCCAGATTGGCTGACGCGAAGTTGCTCTTGTCACCGTCGCGGAATATCACAGCGTGGCCTTTGGGTACCGGTCGCCCGTTGTGCTTTTCCCACTCAATGTGGCTGACTGCTATCCAGTCCCGGGGCGGGTATCCTGTGTCGGTCATCTTGCGTTCCAGATAGCCATCTTTAGTGACGCGCTCGCTGCCGATCGGCAACCACGTTGCTGGTTTTTGGCCTTTCTTGAAGCGAGTGCGCTCGCTACCAGGTGGGCTGAAGTGCGTGCCCTTGTTCCAGGGCGTTAAGTTAGGCTTAAAGCAGCCTGGCTTTTCGCGCTCCATGTACTTGGCTGATTTCCGCCAGCCGTGGTTAATGGCCTGATTTTTGATACTGGAGACGCTTCTGCGGAACATGCGTGCCAGGGTGGCGTTGTTGGTATCCGGATAGTTCCTTTCCAGTGCGATTAGATCCTCCGGAGACCAGGGCTTGCCGTTGTTGGCGAGGTAGTTAGTCACGGCTGGCTTCCTCCACATCAGCGGCGGTGATTGTGTAGCGCTGTGTGTTCAACACCTGGTAAAAGTCGGGGTTACAATAGGTGGTCGCCCATGCCTCGATGAGCGTTTGCAGCACTTGAATTTGTGGCTCGCTGGCGCTGGGATAATCTTCGGCCACTTCGCCCGCGTCGTCTTCGGCCTGTACCTGCATGCCTTCTATCACCAGCTCATCGATGTTGGTGGTGAAGTCGGTGGCTTGCGCATGGCGCTTGGTACCGAAATAAACCGTATCTCCTACTTGCAGCTGGCGCTCTTCGATTAGCTCCTGCAGATCGTCATGGTTGAATATTTCGTCATTGGTCGACCATACGATGTCGGGCGTTGCGGGCAGATCGCTGACGGCCGCTTCGGCGCGCTCAATAGCGTCATACTGTGCAGCCAGCAAGGCCATCGCTTTTTCAATGTTCCTTTTGGGGCTGCTGCTGGGCTTAAACCAGGCATCGTCCCAGGGCCAAAAGGCGGGTGGCTGGCCATCCAGTGCCGATTTGCCACCCTGCAGCACATCTTCTGCGATACAGGCATAGCAGGCCGCGGCCGCTGCTAATTGGCCCTCTGTGTAGCAGTCGTCATGTTCAGCTGTGAAACCCTCTACATTGATTTGGCGAAGACGTTCTTCCAGGGCTTTGATGATCGCTTTTGACATGTCAGTTACCTCCTAGCTGCTTAAATGGGCGTGACAAGGCGTTCATGCTGGTTAAGACGATTGCCTTTCTACGCTCTGCGGCTTCGTGCGCTTTCGCGTTCAGCTCGGCGAGGTGCGCTTGCATATCCACTTGATCGACGAGTGCCTGCCCGCGTTTGCCCTCGCTATAACGGCGGGAAATGGTCGAGACGTGCACGCTGTGGCGTTTTGCTAGCTCGCTGAGCGTTACGCGTTCGCCGGTGGCGGGATCTTTCGTGTATATCGCGCTCATGACTGCACCTCGCTGTCCTCATTTTTTTCGCCGGCGTCGCCCTCTGCTGGCGCTGGCGTTTTGAATATCCGGTCAAACTGTTCGTCAAAATTCATAGCGGGCCTCTACATGCCGCCAATAGCGCGCTGGGCGTCTTCGGCGGGGTAGTTGGGGTTGTGATAGCAAAACTCTGAGCGAATCCTGTGGGGGAAGTGATAGCCATCGCAGTAGCATGTCTGGTACCGCCAGCCGCGCCGATCCGCCCACTTGCCGATGCGCAGCGTGTCGAACTCCCCACAGCTTTTGCAGCGGATGCGGCGTAAATACTCAGCGGGGTGCTTGGCTTTTACCTGGCGCGCCCCGCACGACCGGCAACGGCAATGGCGGCGGCGATTGCCGACGATGATGCGTTGGCCAAGCCGGTTGAGCATGTACATACGCCAGCCCCCTCAAAACTGAACCAACTGCTGAAACGGCACAGTGTCGGGCATGGCCAGCTGTGTCGGTGAGGTGGCGTCGGTTTCTAACGCGGGAGCAGCGGGGCGCATGCCTGGGCAGTGCTCCTCCGCGATGCCTTTGTAATCCGGTTGGCCGGTGCGCTTTTCCAGCGGTACACCACGGGCCTCCTCGGCGGCCCATATCGCCGCATCCGTGCAGTAGCTAACCAGCCATTCGGATTGTTCTTCCTCTTCGCGTTGGGAGAGCTGGCCCAGGACAGCTATCGAGATAAGCATGATGGCCACCCATAGGGCTTTAGCGGCGTGGTTGCTCATACGGCACCGCCTTGGCTGTCATGGAGCAGCTGCTGCAGGTGGTCGTGAATGGCGCTGATCTCGCGTTGTGCCGTTTCAGGGCGGCTGTAGTAGCACTCGAACTTGCGGTGGCTTTCGTGCTGAGCATTGCGATGCGCCAGCCACGTTTGGCAGAAGATGCCGTGTTGGCAGGTTTCCAGCAGCACCGCATATTTGCGCTGCAGGTTGATGGCAAGCGCCAGCTCCTGGCAGGGCATCAACGTGAATAGGAACGCAGTGTTGATGCTATTGGCCTGCAGGGTGTCTATAACGGGTTTGGGGTTATGGAGATTCATGCGAATACCCTCCCCACATCACGGCGTGACACAGTACGGCTGGCGCTGACCTGTTGGCGCGTGCGCATGGGAGGGCGGTGGCGCATGGCCTCTGCGTCTGGGTTGATACCGCTGATCAGCAGTGCGATCAGTAGGGGAGCGATCCAGCCACGGCGCATGGCCTCGGCAACGGCGCCTGCGGCTTTGAAGACGCCCAGTTTGTGGTAACCCTTCTTAAGACTGCCACGCACAGTTTCAGGTGAGCGACCGGTGGCCTTGGCAATCTCTTTGTAGGTGTTGCCCGCTGCCAGCAGCATCATGTCGACCGCTTCGGTGCGGGTTAGGCCCAGGCTGCCGCGTTCTGGGTTGATTCGTGCTTGCCAGTTTCCTTGTGTGATTTGCATCTCATTGGCCCTTGCCTATATATCGATGCCTCAAATATAGGCAAACACATATTAATGGTCAATAGGTATTCCTATATTTTGTTTTTGAGCACAAAAAAACCCGCCTCTAGGGCGGGTGGGAGCCTTGCTGTCCGGCTTAGATCGTATGAAAACTAAGCTACTAGCCTTAAATGAGTACTAAGCATAGCTTGAATTTCTTTTGGCAAAGTAAGAATAAAATCTTGGCGTCTGCTTGGGTCAAGTAAGTTTATAATTTTCTGTGCTGCTTCCTTTAGAGCTGCTTTACGTGTCCACTGTGTTTTGTAGGAACTTCCTTGAATTTTTTGTGAAACCGAATTCAGATAACCATCTGTACAATATAAATATTTTGTGGATATTTTAGTACCATCTTCATCTATGAAAGTAGCCTCAAGCACAAGACAATCTCTGTTTTTTCGCATGGATATGCTTGTGTATTCGCTGTTGTGAATAGCTTCAGAAATTTCAGATGGCTGAATGCCCTTGAACATGTATAGCGATAACAGTTTGTCAGTGGCAATTTTTACTTCGTTGGTCATTTGAGCATTCTCCGTATTTCTTCTGCAACCACTGCAACATCGTCGAGCGACGCCAGCAGCAGGTTATTGTCGCGATTGGCTACAGGGCCAAATTTATTAGCTAGTTTAGCATTGAAATAAATGGCCAGCACTGCATCGTTGGTTGAATTGGGCTTTGCATAAGGGATTAATCTCGCGAACTTAGCGTATAGTTCAGTTCCCTTTTCATCCAGGCCTGCATCAGAAAGTATATTAGTGGCTTCTTCAGCCGCTTTCTGTTTCAGAAGCTGACGTAAAGCTTTACGTGCTTGATCGGGTCTTTTTCGGATAAGTGCTTCATCAATATCTGCGCTTGCTCTCTGTTTTTCCTTTTCCCTGAATCTAGCTGCTATCTCATTTATATCATCTTCGTTAAAAGAGCCACTTTTTCGTAGCTCTTCTACCTTCGTATCTATATTTTTTTGTATTTGGTCGCGCTTTTCCGCAAAAAGCTTATTGAAATCTAAATCTTCTAGGTATGATTCTTGCCCACTAACATAACTGTCTGATGAGGTGATATCTGCTAAATAGGTTTCCCTTTTCTCAAAGGATTCGCTTAAGTCAGTATAGTCAACTATTCTAGTCTTTTTTGATCTTGTAACTTCTTTTTGAAAAGATATCCATAAATCATCTAGGCCTGTTTCTTCATGGTAGATAACTAAAGCGTTGTTATCTATTTCATGAGCAGTAATTTCATCTTCGGGTATGGCGCGGAGAACCCTACCAACTACTTGGGCGAAAGCATTTTGACTCTTGTAGGGCCGGAAAATCGCTAAAATACTTAGGTATTTATGATCATATCCTTCCATTAGCATATTTACTGACACAACTACATGACATTGATGTGAATCAATTAATCTGAAGTTCTCAGCTATATCCTCTGGTTCCATCTTGCTGTGAATCAGAACTGCATTCACACCACACTCTTCATACATCGCTAATAGCTCTTCAGCATGCGATATACTACACCCAACAGCTAATATTTTATGCGGTACACTAGGGGATGTTGCCTTTAATTCTTTCAATTTCAATAAGCTATGATCGACGATCTCTTTAGAGCAGCGGGCAGATAAAGCTATGCTTTTTTCAACCCACTCTTTTTCTTTGTATTTTAAAACCTCTTCCTTAGTAAGCTTCTTGCCAGGCAATTCCGGTGTAGTGAAGAATAGATCTTCTGAATTTAAAGTATCTTTTCTTAACCATTTAATATATTTAGATCTCATCGCTTCAGAAAGAGGCGTCTCATGGATTCTATCTCCTGGTATTTCTTGACCATCTCCCCTATAAGGTGTGCCGGTTACATGAAGCTTTTTTGCTGTTTTGAAGTAGTCTAGCACTTCTCTCCAAGTGCTTGCGGGTGCATGGTGTGCCTCATCGACTATCACCATGTCAAAGAAGTCTGGAGGAACACGATTTAGCAGTCCAGTAGACCTGGATGATCCTAGTTTTTGAATATTTGAATAAACAAAATTACTTTGCTCTAGGTGCTCTAATGAGATGCTTGGAGTGAATTCACTGACGATAGGGATATGGTTGGAATCGAATAACACGTCATGGTTTATCCAAAAATTGTCATATAGTGCTTCTTGCGTTTTTTGTATGCTTTGCTTTGTAACTAAGCCAGGAGCTATTATAAGCACTCTGCCTTTGCTAGTGCCGAAAGGTGCAATCGATACTAGTCCACTTTTCCCCGTACCAGTTGGTAAAACGACAAGTGCCTCCCCACTGGGTGACTTAGCAAAGTAATCCCTGATTTTAAGATAAGCTTCAATCTGTGGTGTGCGTAATTTGTTGTTAGTCTCTATGTTTACTGGAGTGTCAAAAAAGTATCCCATGCATACCACCTTGCCAGTTGTGTTTATGATTGAGCGCCATATCCGCTTGCCTTAATTCATCGCCCCGCCACGCCACACGACCTTACCAATAATGGGTACTTGGCATACAGATGCAGAATCGATTAACTCATCGCGGTAAAGCGCTTTGTTAGGGTTGTCGCTACTTAAGACCCACTCGCCTGAGACGTGTTGGATGAGTCGTTTGATGCTGATGCTGTTATCTGGTCGGCGTATTGCGAAGACCTTACCGTTCATTGGTGTGGTGCATCCGTGGTCGATCAACACTACATCTCCACTCACGATGTAGGGCTCCATGCTGTCGCCGTCAGCGTAAATGACGCTAAGGCTTTCCGGCTTAGCTCCGATTTTTGCCAGCCACTCTCTCTTAAAGGCTAGGTCGCCTTTGACTTCAACATGATCATTGAGGTAGCCATGACCGTTTTCACCACGAGCGCTTAGCTGGGGGATAAGGGCGTAGTCATTAGAGGAAGGAGGCAATGCGACAGCTTGCGACGCTGGACGACCACTAACGGCACCCACCATTTCACCTTTGCCTGTAGCAAGCCACAAAGCACTGACTCCGAGCTCATGTGCGATCTGAGTGGAAAAGGAGGTCGATTTCGACTTGCCGCGCTCCAAATCGGAAATGCTGGTTTGCTGAACGCCAATTCTCTTGGCGAGCTCTGCTTGATTGAGGCCAGCAAGTTTCCTGGCTTTTTTAAGGCGGTCTTTGAATTCCATAATCGATTTATATAGGCGAACCCATACGCTTGCAAACAGGTTTGCCCATAACTACTATATAGGTATTCCTATTATGGAGCGCTAAAAGATGAGCCAAACCTCTACCTTCCAGAGTCTGGTGGGTTTCTTCGGCACGCAGATTAAGACAGCTGAGTTACTAAAGGTTGATCAGGCAACTGTTTCCGGGTGGGTTCGTGGCAAGCACGGCATGTCTCCTGCAGTTGCTTTGCGAGCAGAAAAGCTGACTAAGGGAAAGTTCACCGCCGCTCAGCTTTGCCCAGCTGTCTTTGTTCAGTTGCCCGCCGAAAAGGCGGCTTCTCAATGATTCCAGTATATGAGCCAGCGCAAAACAGCACAGCCCACGGTACTGGTCTGTTTGGGTGTACAGGTCTTATGAGGTGCAGACATGTTTAGAAATACCGATGGAATGCAGCAGTGGCAGCTGGAAATGGAGCTCTCCCATTTGATTGGTTGGCTCATCGCTTCGCGTCAGTCTGCTGAAGAAGCTGAAGAGCGCGCCCGGCAACATCGTACGGCAGAGGAGGAGGCGCTGGCGCAGATCAGCAAAGTGCGCCAGCGGTTAGGGCTGCCGGATGCACCTATCAATGCCGGGTTAGATCAATTCGCTGATGAGTCAGAAGAGGGTTGATGATGGTCTATGTATTCGGAAAGTTCATTGTTTCTCATTACTCCTTTGCAAGCATCCATAGCTTCCGGGGTGAGCTTGAACTTTGCCAGTTCTTTATGGAGAGACAGCATCAAATCCTGATCACTAAGATCCCTAACTTCCTCAGGTTTCCACTTGTGAAGGTGGGTAACCATCATCTCAGCAGCAGCTCGACTCGCCAATGGTTCCCAAGGGGTTCCGTATTGCTGACGAATGCTATCCATATAGCAGGCGAAAAGGTACCGCTTAAATGCCAGTGGCAGTACCCATTGAGCTATTTCATATGCATCAGTTTCGTTTGTGGAGGCTTCAACTTCTTCTCTGGCTCCTTTTATCAGTTCACTCCAAGCCAAACGATAGTTCATGACTTCGATCACGGGCATGTTGTTTTCCTTCTCTGTGGGAGCGGTATTACAGCTACCACCTTAGCGGGCTTAGGCGTGGCTTTCTATCTGTGGGGTGCGGTATGAACCATGAATCCGGCAAGCCATTCAACCATGCGTCAATCAATGTCGTTCAACGCCAGTTCCTTGAGCGTCACTGCTTTCCAACACATCAATTGCCGCCTGAATTCTCTCTATCAGCTCACGACCTTGAGCTGGTGTCATCGCGAACATTTGTGACTCTTGAGCTTCCTCGCTTTTCTGCAGCGGGTGACTCAGGAAGTGGAGCTTCAGAGCAATGAGGTCGTATGAGGGTACTGGCCCGATCTGCCAGCCGGCTACAGGAAAAAGTGAGATGTCATCGGCCATGAGTGTTCCTGATATTGAGATGTGTGAGAGCACTCAATTTAACCTCAGGGCGCTTAATTTGCGAGTTGATGGGGGTGCGGTATGAGCAAACTGCTAACGGACAACACGTTAAGGCAGCCAGTGCGTTCCACGGCTTTTTTTGCTGATGAACGGTCGGGGTTTCCCAGCGCTGCCCACATGCTTGATAGCCGTGTGTGGTTCGAAGAAGGCAAAGGAGGCGCTTTAGAGCTGCGCTTTGCCTGCCGCGCTCAGGTGGTTGAGTACCTGTGTTTTTGCCTGGGTGAAGGCTACTTGTTGTTTAAGCAGATCGATGTGGTTAAGGGGCGATCAGTGTTTTCAGCCATTCAATGGAGCGTGGAGCCGCCCATAGACCTAGGCGAATCAGTTGGCTGGGTAGATGCTGGTGGCCCTCTTTCGACAGCGCCTGAAGCTGCTAAAGAGATCGAAAGCCCTGGTGATGAGGTATGGATGCCACCCGAGGCATGGGCAAGCGCTTTGGCCACTCTTGGTTCACCGCCGGCTACAAAGAAATGGGCAGCCATATGTAACACTGACCCTGATGGGCTTGTGTCCATCGTTAAGCTATATAAAACGCCAAATGATTGCTTTGAGGTTCGGTTTAGTCAGGAAGCAAGGGGTAAGAACCTTGTGGAACGACTTAAGAACTCAGGCCCGGTCGCATTCGACCCGTGGCGCAATACACGTGAGGCGTTATTGCTAGACGAGGCGGGCGTTGAGGTGGTCGAGTTTCGTTGTACTGTCGCCAATATGTCAGAGCCTATGCAGGCCACTCGGGAATTGGTGTGTGCGGGCCTATTTTGCCATGCCGGTGACCCGATGCTAACCAATCATGTGCTGCAAGTCCTTGATCGTTGCCGGGTAACTTCTTCGCTTAAGCGCAGCCATTATCCCCGCCGCCTTCAAGGGCAGCGCATTGATGGAGCGCTGGCGCTGATCATGGCGGTAGGGCTGGCGCTTGATGAAAGCCGCCAGCCAGGGGAGGTCAACGAGGATGATTGACCAAGCCAACTACTTCATCAATTGCCTTGTCGAGGTAGCGATTGTCTCCGGACTCTATTGCCTCGCGGACATGATGCAGCGCTTCCAGGCGTGGATCCTCGTAGATAGGAGTCGGTGTCAAACCGGAAATTTTTCTAATGTGATCGTGTGTGGGATCCCCGGTGCTTTCCGGCGCTTGCTCAAGGGCTTCCAGTCTCCCCAAGATTTCTGCCTGCATGACAAGCACGGTTTTCAGCATTTTTTGCGTGTCGTTTTCAGCCACGTCGCTTTCCTTCTTTTGGTGGGTGGTGTTGCAACTTCCACCTTAGCGGGCTTCGGCGTGGCTTTCTATTTGTACGGAGGACTTCTCAATGGTGAGTAATAGTCCTTTTTGCTTACGCAAGCATACTTACAAACTTTTCCCAGTTACTGAGAGGCAAAACAAAATCCGGCCTGCCTCGCTCGTGGCAAGAATCGTTATAGGCGGGTCTTCTCAAGCCTTCGATGTGGGGAGTGCTGGTAAGAGAGATTTTAGCCAGTTTCCTCGAAAATTCTGGCAAGTCGGAGGTTTCGGCTTTTGCCAACAGTTTTTGGTACTTGTGTTTGACTGTGCGGCATTTCAGCGAAGCCTCCTCTGGTTTGATAACAAAATCGAGGATGGTGCTTGCTGCGACCAGAATGCCACTAAATCCTGTGAGTGCAGGAGACGCTGTGGCGGCACCAACAAAAGCAGCACTACCGCCCAGCAAACTAACAAACTTGAACACGTGAGACATTCTCAGGAAAAGCCTTTCCTGCAGATGGAGATAGCGAATGGCATACGCCGCATCTCCCTTGGCTTCGTAAAGAGTGCGTTCATCAATTCTCACTTTTGCGGTGTGCTGCTCAGTCATCTTTTAAATCCTTTATTTAGGTTTTTGCGGCGGTGGTGGAGGTGGCGTTCTAGCTGGCGGCACATGGTTATGCCTGTGTTCTCTATCACCGGCTGTGTAAACAGGTTTCTGCGTTTCCATGGGTGCTCTCCGTTACAGGTTGTTAAGCAGGGTTTGGCGACTATCAGCTTACAACTTGTTGGGTATGAGCGCCCACCCTTTCCTAAGGGAGGTGCGTTATGACCGAAGAGCGCGCATTCCGAGGTGTCTGGATCCCCGCCGAGATCTGGCTGAATCGGGAGCTCTCACTGCAAGAGAAAGTGATGCTGATCGAGATCGACAGCCTGCAGCATCCGCAAAAGGGCTGTTTCAAGTCCAACAAGAAGCTGGCCGAGTTCTTTGGTCTTTCGCCTAACCGTGTTTCCGAAGTGATCAGCTCGCTGAAAAAGAAGGGCTGGATTCGCGTGGATCAGATTCGCGAAGGCAAGCAGATTGTCGAGCGCAGGATCTTTATGAAGAACCCCCTCGGAAAGCCGAATGGGGGTACTCGAAAAACCGAAGGGGGGTATTCGGAAAATCGTGAGAACCCTATTCGAGATTCCGAAGGGGGGTATTCGGAAAATCGTGAGAACCCTATTCGAGATCCCGAAGGGGGATATTCGGAAAACGGGGAGAACCCTATTCGAGATCCCGAAGAGGGGTATTCGGAAAACCGTGAAGAGAGGGGTTCAGGTTTAGGGGTTCAGTTAGAGGGTTCCAGTAAGAGGGTTGCGCCTGGGGCCAGCCCAGCCGCTGCCACTGGTGACTACCTGGGCGCTGACGAACCGCAAGCTGAACCGGATGGGCCGCAGGAATCCGCCGATGCGTTGCTGGCGCGAATCCCCAGCGATATGCCTGGCACCCGGGATCCGAAAGCCAAGACGTTCAAGGCGTGGGCCAATTACGCCTGTGCGTATCGCCACCGGTATGGCGCTTGGCCAGTCTGGAATGAAAAGACCGGTGCCACCCTGAGCCAGTTGGTCAATCGGGTAGGTGCCGATCGCGCCCCTGGGGTGGCTGCCCATTACGTGAAGCTGAACAACCAGTATTACACCGCCCGGATGCACCCCGTGGGCCTACTGCTGCAGGACTGCGAGGCGATCGCCACGCAACTAGCCACCGGCCAGCAGGTGACCCAGGCCAGGGCGCGCCAGCTGGATAGCACGCAATCCAACCTGAGTAACGCCGAGGAGGCCAAGCGCATCATGGCCGCCCGCCGCCAACAGCAGGAGTCTTCGTCATGCTAACCGAACATGAGTCTGACCAGGTGCTCGAGCTGGTGTACGCCACGGCCGAGGTGCTAGGCCAAGAAATTCGCCCAACTGCTGCGGTGTTGATTACCGATGACCTTAGCGGCTACCCGTTTGCCGAGATCCGCCGCGCCTTGGCCCGTTGCCGTGCCGAGCTGCACGGCAAGCTGACCCTGGCCGCGATCGTTGAGCGGTTGCCCAGCGCGAATAAGCACCTGTTGCCCAATGAGGCGTGGGCGCTGGCGCTGCGTAGTACCGATGAGAGTGAAACCGTGGTGTGGACACCGGAAATTGCCCGGGCGTTTGGCGTGGCCAAGCCGGTACTGAACGGCGGTGACCAGGTGGGGGCGCGCATGGCCTTCCTGGCAGCCTACGAGCGGGAAGCCGAAACCGCCAAAGCAGAAGGGCGCCAGCCGGTGTGGCAGGTGTCGTTGGGGCATGATCCGCAGCGCCGTGAGCTGGTACTTCAGGAGGCGGTCGATGCCGGCAAGCTGCCCGCTCCGAAAGTGGCCCACTTGCTACCACCCGCTGAAAAACCGCTGACCGAGCAAGGGCGGCGCCAGCGTAAGCGCATGGTTGGCCAACTGCGCGAGATCATCAATAAGCCAGGTGATGCCAAGGCTCGCAAGCGTCGTGAGGAGATCGAGCAGGAAGAGGCGCGCCGGCGTGAGCTCCTGGAACAGGCGGGCGCGCCACTGTCTGCAATGGGAGGGCGTTAACGATGTTGAGCCGTGCTTATGACCGGCCTAAGTGCCCGGCCTGCCAACACCGCAAGAGCGCTGACGAGTTTCGCGACCCGGGTACCGGTGAGCCGCTTCCAGCGTGCAAGCAGTGCATGCGCACATCACAGCGGGGAGGACGTCGGCAATGGATGGCGTGAGCTGGTTTCTGTTGGGGGTGCTGGCGGGCGTGTTTATCGCGGTGGCCTGCGCTGCTGGCGCCTTTTGTAAGAGTGTCGAAGGGTTGAACGATCAAGGGGAGCATGACGATGGGTGAAGCATTGAAAGGTGGGCAGCAGGCGCGCCGTGCCGCGTTATTGTGCCAAAACGCGCGCTTCGGTTTGTACCTCGATTGCCGCCGCCGCCAGGCAAAGGCGCTTGAGTATCGGCAACTGCCCGATGGTACCCACAGCCCAGAGGACTGCGCCGATTTCATCCGTCATTCGTGTGGCATTCAAAGCCGCGCCGAGCTGGATCATAACGATACGGCGCGGGCCATGCTGGAGCGGATAGTAGCCGATTACCAACGTTGGGAGCGCCAGCAACGAATGCTCGACCAGATCGCCGGGGGTATGGCGTGACGTTACGAATCCAGAACCCCCGCCGTCCTCGAGCACTAACCAAAAGCGGCGCGCCCCGGGCAAAGCCAGTTGATTGGGAAGGGCAGGAGCAAGCCGTTCTGATCCGTTGGCTGTATGGCGAGAAGATGCGCGGCCACCCGGTAGGCGAGTTGTTCGATGCCACCTTCCATGTGCCCAACGGTGGCCACCGCAACAAGAAAACCGCGAGCGACTTAAAACGCCAGGGCGTAAAGGCAGGCGTGAGCGATCTCCCCGTTCGTCAGGCCCGCGGCGGTTGGTTTGGCCTGTACCTGGAGTTCAAGGCCACCCCGCCAAAGGATGCGCCGTTAGCCGATAGCCAATTCAAGTGGCTGGAAGATAGCGAATATGAGGGCTATTGCGCCGTGCTGGCGCTGGGACTCGAGGAGGCCAAAGCAGTGCTTAGGGAATACGCCAGTTGGCCCCGCACGCAAATAGTCGGCGAACGGCTGGCGCTGGAGAGTGGGACCGAGTGGAGGAAGGGGTGATGGCCATGGCAGTTAAGAAAGAGGGAAGCACGATGCGCGATATGTTTGAGCGAATGCCAATGGCTAGGCTGCGTGAGATCGCAAGAGAATCACATAAAGACCACGATCCGGAGGCAGCACGGGTATTTGTTAACCGTGTGCTTGATATGGAAGTAGAGCGGCGCATCTGGTACGTCCATGAAAACCCGGGGTACCAGCCATTCAGCTCGGCGGCCAAACTGGGTGAACAACCTGGTGGTGGAACAGCTGCCGCTGAACCCCTGGCGATTGCCTATGATCGCGGTATACGTGTCCATGCTGCCCATGAAGAAGCCAGAAAGTTTATAGAGTATGCACGACTGCCCACTCGCAACTTGCTAGCCGCGCTTATCCAGGCGGCAAAGACAGACCGTCGGGTAAATGGGCCTTGGGGAAAGAGCTATGATCAGATTGCTGCACACGTGGGGGATTACGCTCAAATGCTGGGGTGGCCACCAGGTATTGAGGCCAAAATTGAATTCAAAAAAGGTCAAGCGATTAAGCGAGCAGCTTTAGAGGGGCGTGCGCAGATGATTATGTTGACTCGGTTGTGGTAAAAATTGAGCTCCATTAGATCAAAGGAGCTCAACCAATCATTTTTTAGTGATTGTTTTTATTGTATCTGACAGATTGTTTACTACTGATGAGAGAGCATCTAACGATTTGCTATGTGACTCTGATTCGTTGCTAAAATCTTCAGTTCTATGCTGACAGAATAGTTTTTCACTTAGTTGCCTTTTGAGGTCGTTTTTTTCGCTTTCTGGAAGAGATGATATAAATGGGTCGATTGCCTTGACTTCAAGAGCAAACCAGCGCATTTTTTGCTCGTTGATTAAATGAATTCGTGACTGTTTTGATGAGAACTGTGCAGCAATAAAGGCAATTGCTGTAATTGATATAGTGATAATTAATACTGGCCATTGAACCTGATTGTTGATAAAGGTTTCGAATCCGAGAGTATTTTTGAATAATACCCATAAGATTATGAGTGCGTAACACCCCATGGTGATTCCTCTCCATAAGTTGGCGGCACTCTTTTCGTCATCAGCATTTTTTTTGTACCCGCCCGCTATCCCATCTTCAGCAACCAATTCATATATATCTTTTATTGAATTGTGCTTTTTAGTTATGTCTACATTGCTATCATCTATTTTTTGTAATAGAGATGCTGTTTTTTTGTTTATGATTTCTTCTTGGCTGTTATAAGCAGACTTCGCATCATTGATAATTGAATTTATAGCTTTTTCAGATTCATTTTTAAAGCTTTGTTGACGTGCTTTCTGTTCGGTGGAGAAATCCTCCATACGCTTATTTTTTTCTATTAACATCATTTTTTCATTGTTCTTTATTGTTTCTTTTGTTTGATTTATTCGTTCATTTAATGCGACTTCTAACGCATGTATTTCATTTATTTTTTCTCTAGCTTCCTTTAGCTCATATTCAAGTGTAAGTTTTAGATCAATTATTTCTTTTTCAGTTTTATTGTGTCTCTTTGTGAAGTTGTTTTCCATGTCTTTAAGTAGCTTTATATCATCATCTTTGCTACTAGCACCTGATAGGCGATAAGCGCTATTTGCTAATTCTTCAGTGTATGGAAATGCAGCTTCATAGTTGAAGTTTCCATGAAATTTTATTGATTCGTGAATTAGTTCTAGAAATTCTTCATTTGATATTATGTTGTCAATTGCATCAAGTTCTCTCTTTGGGTAAAAGAAAGGATCAATTGAATAAAGAGCCTCTCTTGTTTTGGATAGTATGTAATAAAGCTTTGAAAGGTCATTGGGTGAGTTGGTGTTGATAGTGTCTACACTGTTGTGTAGATATGACAATATGCCGTCCATTTTTTTATAAACAGGGTGATCGATGTCTTTATGTTCCCAATTTTTCATAGTTTTTAACCTTAATGCTGTGTAGAAGGTTTTAACAAATTTCTTGTATTGTAATGTATTGGTGTTATGCATGAAATAGATTGGTTGATATTTACATAGCATAGCTAGTGGCGAATTGTAGAGCATTGATTCTGATGAATATATATGGATTTCTTGCGCAGATTGCTTTTATATTGAGTTCTAACCAAATTTGGCTTGCAAGGCTTGGGTGCACTAGAAGCTGACTGCGAAGTGTTGCATCATGGGAACGATTAAGCTATCGTGTTTCTATCCTAGTCATAGATGAGACTAGCATTTTCAATAAAGCCCCGCCGGTAGCCCGGCGGGGCTTTTGTGTATCTAAGTGTTATTTTTTCGCAGCATTATGATGTTCGTGGCCTAGGCAACATGTGACTTAGGGTCAAAGCCGATTATCAGAGCTATCACTAGGTCTGCGTTCAGTGTTATTTCGCGACGTGGGCTGAGGTTGCGGTGTCTGCTCCGAAGGTTTGCGATCTCGAAACTTGTTCCATGCTGATTTAGCTTTCTGCTGATTTTCTGGCTTACGCAGCCAATTTGCAGCCGCCATCATAATCCACTTTTTCATTCGATCCTCCAGGTTCCATTTGAGAGGTGTATTTGCGTCTTACCATTCGGCTATAGCTTAGTCATCCAAGACTGGCTAGCCCTTGTAACATTATTCGGCGCTGCTGACTCCTCTCTGTTCCCATTTGTTTGATCCTTTCTGCCTGATTACTTCACGTTACCAATTTCTGAGGCTTCTATGTCTGCTCATTCTCCTACTCATTGGCTTGAGGAGGCGGAACTGCTGCCCGTTGAGCCAGCACCGCCAAGAGATACAAGCGCTGGCAACGTGGCCGCCTTCCTCGACACATTGGCCTTTGCCGAAGGTACGCCACGCTTTGGTAATCAGGACGGATTCAATGTGATTGTCGGCGGCAAGACGTTCAACAGCTACGACGATCACCCGCGCCAGCTTGTTTGGCTTCCTGCTTATGAAATTCACTCCAGTGCAGCAGGGCGCTACCAGTTCCTGATGCGCACATGGGATGACCTGGCCCAGCGGTTCCATATACCTGACTTCACGCCTGCTAGCCAAGATCTAGGCGCCGTTCACCTTATCCGCCAGTGCAAAGCGCTTGCATTGATCCATGACGGCCGTATCCGTGACGCCATCCACGCTTGCCGCAAAATCTGGGCGAGCCTACCAGGTGCTGGCTATGGCCAAAGGGAGCTGGCTACTGATGAGTTGCTGAGTGTTTATGAAGCGGCTGGCGGCATTTCCATCGACTAACTGACGAGGCCCGCCCGAGAGGTGCGCCATGAATCCAAGACGAAAAGAGAAACGCCCTATGAATGGCAGAGACCCCAACTTCTGGCAAGGGCTGCTGGATTTCTTGCCCATCACTTTGGTGGCCATCCTGACCTTCACGATGGGATTTATTCGTGGTGTTCACGAGGGAGGTAGTCTGAAGAAGTCACTGCTTGGCGCGGTGATGTGCACGCTTTTGGCAACGCCGCTGTTTCCCGTATTCCTATGGATAGCTGAGTCTCAAGGCTGGCCAACTATTATTGCCTTTCCTCCGTGCGTGTTCCTGGCGTTCCTGGGTACCGATTGGATTCGCAGTAAAGCAGACGACCTCTATGAGGTCTTCATCGGACGGTGGCGCAAATGATCGGGCAGCTCAAGCGCAAGCTGATCGGCGTGGGTATTGGCGGAATAAGTATTGCTGCTGTTTATTTCTACTGGCAGCACGTTACAGGCGAACGTGACGCATACCAGGCAGAGGCTGAGCACCAACGTAATCGTGCCGAGATATTGATCGAGCACCAGCAGTTGCAGCGCCAGCGCATTGAGACACTGAGCAACGCACTGGCCAAGCGTGAACGCACGTTAAACACCATTGATGACGATATAGGCGCCAGCACCGGGGCCCTCGAACCATTGGGAGAACAAGATGCGAAAGCAGGTGACTGGCTTGATAGCGATCTGCCTGATGGGGTTGTTGACTGGGTGCGCGAGCTTCAGCGATCAGGCAATGCCACTGGAGTGCGACAGTCCGGAGGTTCCGGAGCATCTAACCAATGAGCTACCAGCGCCTACGCGGATCTTACAGAGTAATAAAGGGCTGCTTTTATTGCTCGCTGAATATGAGGCGCTACGCCGCCGGTTTAATGCTGACCGAGCGGCGGTGACTGAGATTGTTATTAGCGATGTTGATGAAGATTAATTGAAGTAGATGTCCACTTCTCGATTACTTCCAATGATGTGTGCATCTGATGGGCATTCCCCGTTACGACAAAGAGTTGACCAAAACTCTTTATCAAAACGGTCATGCAAGAACAGGTAGCGGCAGATACTAATGACGTCATTTCTCTGGAAGTCCCCGGTTGAGTAAGCGGAGCCGTGGATACCAAGCAGGTCTTCAAGCTCGTAGAAAGTGACCTCTTTTTTGTCTTCCCAATGGTCGCACAATATCGAGAAGATGCGATCTACTTGCTCTTTAGCAATACGAAACTGCTCTGCATGTGGCTTATGCCAATCAGCCCCTTCGTCAAGGATTGGATAAACGCCATCATCCCAAGCCAAGAGGTAGGCAGGGAGGAATGGGCTTTGCTCGGCATCATCCTTAGCCGTCAGTAGGATTGTTAAACGCATTTGCTGGAACAGCGCATTCGCTATATCTGACATACAGAATCCCTTAAAAAATTAATTTGCCCAGAAAGGTTAGCGCAATTCCATCCTCGCCACCACGCCCATGCCGCGCCCCTATGTGCGCAGGCAAAACCACGCACAAGCACGGCTATTGCGACAAGCACGCCGACCAAGCAGTTGCCTGGAAGAAGCCAGCCCATAAAAGATCAGGCCGAGGCGGGAGGCCTTGGAGAAGGAAGCGTGAGCGCATACTGCAACGCGACAAAGGATTGTGTCAGCCATGTCTGCGAAAGGGTATTTATACCCCAGCGGAGGAAGTCGACCACATCGACAACAAGGCCTCTGGCGGCACTGACGAGGACGATAATCTAGAGTCGACCTGCAAGTCATGCCACAAAGTAAAAACGCAGAAGGAAGCACTTCGCGGGCGTGGCGCGGACGCCTGAGGGGGAGGGGGGATCAAATCCCTACAGCCTTTCGCCAGCGGACACCGCAGCCTCCATTAAATTTTTATACCCGCGAAATTGAAAAATCAGGTCGGCGCGAGGAATTAGCAAATGACAAGAGGTCGCAAACCTAAACCGAGCCACCTGAAAGCGGTGCAAGGCAACGCCGGAAAGCGGGGTGTGAACCACGATGAACCCGAAGGTGAAGAGCTCACCGAAGTGCCGCTTCCACCGGATTGGCTTGATCCGATCGGTATTCAGATGTGGGAAAAAATTGGCCCTTGGCTAGTGAGCTCCAAGATCCTGACCGGATCTGATCTCTCTAACCTGGAGGCTTACTGCGCAGCTTATGCCCGCTGGCGAAAAGCAGAAGAGCACATCGCTATACACGGCATCACGGTGCAGGGCATGAACTCCGAAGTGAAGAACCCCGCCTGCACCGTGGCGAATGAATCCCTTAAGCAGCTCGTGACGTTTGGCAGCGCCTTAGGTCTGGATCCTTCCAGCCGTTCGCGCCTCGCCATACCTGGCGCGAAAGAAGCCGGCAACCCTTTCAAAGACCTGATAGGCAAAAAGCGATGAAGCTCCATGGCCAGTTACCCGAACGTCAACGCCGCGAACAAGTACGCTCGGGACGTAGTGGCCAAAAAGATTCCCGCGTGCAAGGAGGTGCGGCAGGCCTGCCAGCGCCATCTGGACGATCTCAAGGCGCAGAAGTCCCGGTCATATCCGTACCGGTTCGATAAGGACGAAGCCGAGCGCTGTTGTGACTTCATTCAACTACTGCCTCACACCAAGGGCAGGTGGGCGCGTGAGAAACGGCTCATTACCTTGGAGCCGTGGCAGCTGTTTATCGTTGCTTGCATTTTTGGGTGGCTCAAAAAGAAAACCGAACTACGCCGCTTTTCAGAGGCCTACATTGAAGTAGAGCGTAAGAACGGTAAATCAGTGTTGGCGGCTGCAATTGCCAACCTGTTGTTTTGCGCTGATGGCGAGTACGGCGCAGAAGTCTACTGTGGCGCGACCACAGAGAAGCAGGCATGGGAAGTGTTTCGGCCTGCACGCTTGATGCTGAAGAAGTCACCCGCGCTGGTCAGTGCGGCCGGCATCGAGATCATGGCCAAGAACATCTCGATACCAGAGGATGGTTCGCGGTTAGAGCCATTGATTGGCGACCCAGGTGACGGCTCCTCGCCAAGTGGTTCGATAGTCGATGAGTTCCACGAGCACGATAAGCCCAACTTGTACGACACCATGGCCACCGGCATGGGGTCACGTGATCAAGGGTTGATGTTCATCATCACCACCGCGGGCTTCAACCTGGCCGGGCCTTGTTATGACAAGCGCCGTCAGGCGCAGCAAATGCTTGATAAATCGCTGCCGAATGATGAGCTGTTCGCCGTTATTTATACCATTGATGCCGGCGACGATTGGAAAGACCCCGCGATACTGCGCAAGGCTAACCCGAACTTCGGTATCTCGGTTGGTGAAGAGTTTCTACTCAAGGCCCAGCGCGACGCCGTTCGCTACCCAAGCCGACAAAACAGCTTCCTCACTAAGCACCTGAATGTCTGGGTGAGTGCGCGCACTGCGTGGCTCAACATGGCCAGTTGGCACGCGCTCGGTGATGAGTCGTTAAACATAGAAGACTTCATCGGCAAGGCCTGCTGGTTAGGCGTGGATCTCGCCAGTAAGACCGACATCGCGAGCATCGCGCTGCTATTCCGTGACGAAGTGCCCGATAAGAAAGGGCGCATGAAAACCCGCTGGACGGTGTTCGTTCGTAACTACCTACCGGAAGGCGCCGTGGAGCGGGCCAGTAACAACAAGGCGGCTTATGAAACCTGGGTGAATAGCGGTGACCTGATTATCACCGATGGCGAAGAGCTCGACTTCGATGTGATCCGCGATGACATCAAAGACCTGGCGGGCTTATTCGAGATCACCGAAATTGCCTACGACCCTTGGCGCGCCACCCAGCTTGCCCACCAGTTAATGGCAGACGGTGCCAGCATCGTCGAGTACCGCAACACCGTTCAAAACATGAGCCCCGCCATGCGGGAAATGGAAGCCGCCATCACAGGCGGGCGCTTCCGGCATCCCAAGGATCCGGTGCTCACCTGGATGGCCAGCAACGTGGTTGCCAAGGCTGACGCGAAAGACAACATCTACCCACGCAAAGAAAAGCCCGACAACAAGATCGACGGCATCATCGCCATCTTGATGGCGCTCGGTCGCGCCGTGCTCACCGAAAACGACGAGCCGGAAGAATCCATTTACGACACCTCGGACGTTACATGCTGATCAATCTCCTAACCTTCACAGTCGGCCTGCTGGGTGTCGGGCTCGTCGCGTTTGGCGCGTGGCTGATGCTGCCCGCCGCGGGCTACATCGTCGCGGGCAGCTTCTGCCTGCTCTGGTCGTGGCTGGCTTCCAAAGCAGCCGCCCAGGCCAACCAGCCGCCATCGGTCACCAAACACGAAGAGGATAGCTAATGTTCTGGCCTAGCCTCTTCAATTCTCCCGCCACAGGCAGCCCCCAGAAAAGCCAGAATTGGACGGGCAATTGGGTGAGCTCTAACACCAGCCGCCAAAGCGCTGCCGGCACCATGGTGAACACTGAAACCGCCCTGGGTGTCAGCGCGCTACGCGGCTGCGTCACGCTGCTAGCTGAGTCGCTGGCGCAGTTGCCCTGTGAGCTCTACCGCCGGGACGACAAAGGCGGGCGCGAGCGTGCTAACGATCACCCCCTTTATGACGTGATCCATAGCCAGCCCAACAGGAAGGACACCACGTTCGAGTATTACGAGCAGGGCATGGGGCACCTGGCGCTGGAAGGAAACGAGTTCTCACTGATTGAGCGAGATGGCGCTGGCTACCCGACGGAGCTAATCCCCGTCCACCCCAAGAAAGTGGGCGTGCTTAAAGGCCAGGATGGCCTGCCGTATTACCAACTGCTGGATTACAAAAACCAGATACTGCCGATGCGCTCAGTGCATCACGTTAAGGCGTTCTCGCTGGATGGCTATGTAGGGCTTTCACCCATCGCCACCAACGCCGACACCATCGGCCTCGCCATGGCCACCGAGCAACACGCTTCGGCGGTGTTTCAGCGCGGCGCCACGATGGCAGGCGTTATTGAGCGGCCACGCGAAGCCACGGCGATAAAGGATCAAGCGTCAGTTGATCGGCTGTTGAGCAAGTTCACTGAACGCCATGGTGGAGGCCTACGCAATGCCTTCTCTGTCGCGCTGCTTCAAGAGGGCATGCAGTACAAGCAATTGGCGATGGATAACGAAAAGGCCCAGCTGCTGGAGTCGCGCAACTTCGGCGTGGTGGAAGTGTGCCGGTTATATCGCGTCGCGCCCAACATGATCCAGCACCTGGACAAGGCCACGTTCAACAATATCGAGCACCTTGGCCTGCAGTTCGTCATCTACACGTTGATGCCGTGGATCAAGCGCAAAGAGGCCGCAATGATGCGCGACCTGCTTATCCCCAGCGAGCGCAAAAACCTTTACATCGAATTCAACGTATCCGGCTTGCTGCGCGGTGATCAGAAGTCACGCTTCGAAGCCTACGCCATTGCCCGCCAATGGGGGTGGTTGAGTGTTAACGATATTCGCCGCTTGGAAAACATGCCCCCTATCAAGGGAGGCGATCGCTACCTGAGCCCCATGAACATGGTGGATTCACAGCAGATGCAGAACTCGCTGAATGCCACACCCCAACAAATGCAAGAGATCGAGGGAATACTCGCATGCACGCAATGATTAACTACCCGCACATCGCGTCCATGGTGTTTAACACACCCCTGTACGCAACACCCACGCTCGTGCAGGCAGTGCGTAACGTGCTAGAGCCTCGCTTGCTGGGGCGCGCTAATGACCTACCGCAAAGCCTAGGCATGGACTCTGGCAGCGGAGACGACCGCGAAATGCAGCGCCTTCAGGTCTCTGGCCGCATTGCGGTTATTCCCGTGCACGGTGTGTTGGTGGCGCGTCGTGGTCACATCACCGCTGCCTGTGAAGAGCTGCTTTCCTACGAGCGCCTGCGCAGCCAAATTACCGCCGCGTTAAAGCATGAAATGGTCGAAGAGATCGCGCTCGACTTCCACACCGGCGGCGGCCACGCCATGGGCTGTAAGGAGCTCGCCGATTTTATCCGTGCCAGCACGGCCATTAAGCCCATCACGGCGTTGGTCAATTTCGCTGCGTACTCGGCGGGTTACTACCTGGCGTCGGCCTGTTCGCGAATTGTCGCCAGCCCCACCGCGGGTGTGGGCTCCATCGGCGTGATTATCGAAACCTATGAGGTCAGCCGCATGGAGCAGGAGATGGGCATCACGTTCAACACCTACTACCGCGGCGACCACAAGAACAACGGGTCCCCGCATGAGCCGATCACCGACCAAGCCGTGCAAGAGATCAACACAATGCTGGATGGCGCTTATGGCGAATTCACTGAATCCGTTGCCAGCTTCCGCGGGCTGGATGTGTCAGCGATCGTTGATACCCAAGCGCGACTATTCAGGCCACAAGAAGCGCTTGCCCTAAAACTCATCGATGAGATTGCCCCCGCACAAGACGCCATCGACACCATCGCGCAGCGCTACACCAGCAATACCGGAACCACCCCACGAAACAACCGAAGCATTCGCGCCCAGGCGCGAGCGTTCGACACCAGTTGTCAGCTCTAGCCACGCGGCGGAGCGACATCACGGCGGCCATGAGCCGCCTTTTTTGTGCCTAAAAGAAGAGGAAGTACCATGCCTAATATCGAAGAACTCCGCCGCAAGCGTGCCGAGATTAACGCGCAAGTGCAGGCGCTGGCCGCTGTTGAGATGGAAGCGGGCGAGCTGAACGAAGAGCAACTGGCTGAATTTGAAAAACTTGCCACCGAGTTTGATGAAATCAGCGCCAAGCTTTCCCGGGCTGAAAACATTGAACGCATGAACGCCGCCTCAAGCGAGCCGGTACCCACGTTTGGTGGTGGTCGTTCTGCGGCAGTGCATATCAAGCCAGAGCTTAAGCAGTACACCGGCGCCAAAGTGGCGCGCATGGCGATGGCCGTTGCAGCAGGTAAGGGCGATATGCAGTTGGCCTCCAAATTCGCCAGTGGCGAAATTGGCGATGCTGACGTAGCGATGGCCATCGACACCAGTGCAAATTCCGGCGGTTCGCTGGTGCCAGAGAACATGCACAACGAAGTGATTGAGTTACTGCGCCCTAAAACCATCGTGCGTTCCTTGGGCGCTCGCTCAATGCCGCTGCCTAACGGCAACCTGAGCATGCCGCGCATGTCGTCTGGTGCAACCTCTAGCTACGTTGGCGAAGGCTCCGATGTGCTGGCGACCGAGGCCAACACTGACGATGTAAAACTGAACGCCAAAACCATGATCACGCTGGTGCCGATGAGCAACCAGTTGATTGGGCGTGCTGGTTTCCAGGTAGAGCAGCTGTTCCTAAACGACATGCTGGCCAGCATGGCGGTGCGTGAAGACAAAGGCTTCATGCGCGATGACGGCACCAACGACACGCCCACAGGCTGGGGCGCAGTATGTCGGGCAGAAGGGCGCGTGGTGCCATGGTCTGGCACCGCTGATCTGGCAACTATTGATACTTACCTTGATAGCTTGATGCTCGAGCTGATGAATAGCGACAGCCTGCTTGTCAGCCCGGGTTGGGGACTGTCTCCGCGTACCTATATGAAGTTGTTTGGTATGCGTGACGGAAACGGTAACAAGGTTTACCCCGAACTGGCTCAAGGCCAACTGAAGGGCTACCCGATCCGCTACACCACCACGATCCCCATTAACTTGGATACCTCCGAAGCGGGAACTAACAACGAGTCAGAGATCTACTTCGGCGACTTCAACGATGTCGTTATCGGTGATAGCGATGTCATGACCATCGATTTCAGCCGCGAAGCCACCTACAAGGATGGAAGCGGTCAGTTGGTGTCTGCGTATAGCCGTAACCAATCGCTACTACGCGTGGTGAAAGAGCACGATATTGCCTTCCGCCACCCAGAGGGCTTGGTGATGGGTACCGAAGTCACCTGGTAAGGCTTTCCTGTTTGTAGAACAGCTAAGCAATAGCCGAAGGCCCGCCGCGTGCGGGCCTTCGCCGTTATCCCTTTAAATGACAGGAGCCTCCCATGGCCGCCACCAAAAAAACCGCTGAAAAGCTATACACCATGGTGTTTCTAAAACCCTATGGACGTTACTCCCGTAACGATCGCGCTGGCTTTCCAGAAGCGAAATCCAAACAGCTAAAGGATCGCAAGATCGCTATTCCTGCCGAGGAGTTCAAAGCCGCCGCCGCGGATAAAGCCAAATCCGATGCAGCGAATAAGCCGGCCAAAGGCACCGAAGGCGCCGACAAGGTTTAGCCCTCGCTGTTTTTATCGTTATACCAACGCCGCCACTGAGCGGCGTTCTTGTTTCCGAACGCTTGAGAGACCCTGAATGATCACGTTATCACGCGCCAAACTGCACCTTCGGTTAGCTATTTCCGAAGAGGAAGCAATGGCCTACACCGATGAAGACATGATCATCCAAGGGCTCATCAACGGCGCCTACAAATACGCCGAACACTACACCCAGGCAACGCTAGCCACGCGCACGAAAACACTCGTACTTGATGGCTTCCCAGCGGGGAGCGATGCCATTGAACTGCCGTGGTCACCGGTAACCGCCATTGAATCGCTTGAGTACATCGACCCCGAAGGCATTGAGCAATCACTCGATGCTGAAACCCTACGACTAGACACACGTCCCATTTACCCGCTGCTGGCGCCGCAATGGGGAAGCCACTGGCCCAGCACCACCGACGAGCCCGAAAGCGTCACCATTACCGCCACCGCAGGCGCGGCAGAAACCCCGCCGGATGTAGAAATCGCCATCCTGCTGCTGATAGGCCACTGGTACGAAAACCGCGAAAGCGTTTCTTCAGGCGGGTATCAAGAGGTACCCATGGGCGTGGATATGCTGCTGGCGCCTCATCGAATCCATGCCGTGGGGTAGGACATGCATATTGGTAAAAAGCGAGATCAGGTTGTCCTCGAATGGTGGCAAAAGGGCGAGCGCACCGACTCAGGTGCAACACCGGAAGGGTGGCAACCCGGTGGCAAAGTGTGGGCCGAGGTCGAACAGCTGCGCGGGCGCACGCTATTCGCCGCGCAAGAAGCCAACGCCGAAACTACCGCCCGCATCCGTATGCGGTACCGGGCAGACATTGCCGCCGCCACGGGCAAAACCCTACGGCTACGCCATGGCGAGATGACCTACCAACTAGAGGGCCGTCCGATCGATCTAGGCGGGCGTCGCACAGAACTGGAGTTGATGTGCCATGAGTGGGTTTGATTGGCAGGTTCAGGGAGTCCACCTGCAGGAAATGCAGCGTGAGCTAAAGGCGTTGGAAGACAACATCAAAGAGCGTGCCATACGGGCCGGCTTGGTGTCAGTGGTAGCCCCGGTCAAGCGCACCGCCAAAAGCGAAGCGCCCTCGGATAGCGGCGATATGGCCCGCGCCGTCGGCCACCGCAACATTAATAAACGCCAGCGTAGTCGCTTAGGTTTCAAGCCCGGCGAGGTGGGCCTACTGGTAGGCACTAACCGCAAGATCAACGGTCGCTGGCAGGGCCGCAAAGGCATGTGGCAGGAGCAAGGCACCGAGAACATGGAAGCCAACCCGTTCCTATGGCCCGCCATGCAGAAACACCAAAGCGGGGTGCCCGGGCGGTTTTTCGAAGGGCTTTCCAAATACCTAGATCGGCAGCGCACCAAAGGGGCCATTGCATGATTGATAGCATCATTACCGCACTTAGCGGAGCAGGCATTACCGCTGCACCCAGCAGCGAAGCCGACCCCAGCCGCGCCGATACCGTGCCTGGGTTGGTCGCGCTGGTAGACCCTGTCGTCAGCAGTGCCCTATGGCCGCTCAACTTGCCGGCGGATGCCCCCAGTACCAACGGTGTTTACAACCTAGCAGGCCAAAGCGGCATCGAGGTAGACGGCTACCGCTTGGGGCGCGTGGACACCTACGTACTCAGCCTGCGGTCACCCGAGTTCGACCCGCTACGCACTATGAGCACCCAGCTCATCGAGCGAGTCGCCGCGCAGAGTGGCAGTGAAGGCTGGGAGATCACCGACGCCGCCACCGATTACGAATACGACCAAAAGCAATACCGCGCTCACTTCGAACTGCAAGCCACCAGCTTGGCGATGGCCACACCGGCACTGCCTGCCGCCTTTGTGCACCCCGTGCAAGCCACCACGACACCCAACGAACTGGAAACGATGAATGTTCGCCAGACAGTGACAGAGCACATCGCCGTAGTGCTGGTTGCCGAGCAGGCCGAAGTGGATGCGCAGCGAAAAGCGATTGATGGCGCTTTGCTTGGTCTGAACAGCTCGCCTCACGGCGTTGCCCCCTTGGAATACGCAGGGGGGCAGCGCGTCGCTGTCTCCGGCAGCCACGTCTATTGGCGTGAGCTCTACCGCTACGACCGCATGATTCGTAGCTAACCCAACCACCACCCCACAAGCCCCGCCGCGTGCGGGTTTTTTTATGCCTGGAGGAAACCCCCATGCCCAATGCAGGAGGCTGCTACGTCATCCGTGACGGTAAGCGCGTGCTGGTGCACAGCACAAAGCCTACGCCCACAAAGTACGCGAAAGCGCCTAATTCAAACCCCGCTACCGCGCCGGTGAAAGCCGAAACGGCAGCCCCCAAGCCCGCCAAGGCGGCGGCCAAGCAAGAGGGAAAAGGCAATGAGTGATCCAATGGCGTGGCGGATCCTAACGGTGGCCGCCATTATCGAAGATGAGTACGGCGTAACGCCGGAAGACCTCTCCAGTGCCGTGTTTTTTGATGTGATGACCAGAGAGGCTGCCAGTCCCTACCAAGGTGATACAGCAGAAGTTGAGCGTGTGAAGCCAGGTTTTGGCAGCAATAAGCAGGTGAATGTGGCGCCCTATACGACACGCCAAATCCGTGTTCCTTACGCGGGATCTGGTACACCAGGGGTGCCTCCATCCTACCGGCCATTGCTTTTGTGCTCCGGTCACAGTGAAGTCATCGACATGACCGAAGGCGCAGAAACGGTCACTTACGAACCAGTATCCAGTAACTTCGCCTCAATCTCATTGCTGTGGTGGACGGATAACGACGAGCTGCAGGTGCTACCAGGTGTGCGCGGAACCGTAACGCGTACCGCCGACGCCAAAGGCATGCCGTACTTTGAATTCAACCTAACGGGACTGTATCTGCGGCCGTACCGAGAAGCACCGCCAGCGGGTTCATCAAGAGAGCCTCAGGCAGAAGAAGTGCCTATCAACAAGCAGAACAGTGCATTCACCTTCTTTGGTTATGAAGCTCGCATGCAGTCCTGGTCGTTTGATATGGGCGGCCAGGTTGAGCATCGCAACCTCGTTAACTACGAGGGCGTCCACATCCAGAATCGTAACGCCACGGGTCAGGTCAACATCGAGGCGCCACGTATTCAAGACTTTAATATTTATGAAAAAGTCGAATCGCATAACGGCACCACAGAATCCCCGGTGACATTCACCCATGGCAAAACGCCGGGGAATATTGTTAAGCAACAATGTGCTCGGGTTCAGCTCTCGAACCTGCAGGAAACAGAAGTGCAGGGTTTCAAGCATTTCACTATGGATACTCGCTTGTTGTCCGCTGAGGCAGGCGATGGTGATTACGCCTACGTATTCAGTTAATCACGCAACCCACCAACGCTAACCACACCGCGCCGCCTAAGGGTGGCGCGTTTATTTGTGCCAATTAAAGGAACACACCATGTCTCTCATTCTGAAGAAAATCCCCACCGTTACCGTCGATGTGCCTATTCAAGTGCCGGGCGATAAGAAAGCGTCAACGATCCAGGCAGAGTGGAAGCTGCGTAAATGGGACGACTACCGCGCCAACGTTGAGGCGGCTCAGTCAGGCAAGAAAAAAGATGAGGAGTTTTTAGAAGATCTAGTGAATATCAGCGGTATCAAAGGCGAAGACAAAAAGGATTTGCCGTTTGATAAAGAGCTGGTCGAGCAGCTAATGCAAGAAACCTATATTCGCCGGCCGTTGATCCTCAGCTGGTACGCCGCACAGGAAGGCCGAAACCAGGCCGCTGCAAAAAACTAAGCGGCGCTGGCCAGTGGTGGGCCAGTGGCCCAGCCCCCAGAGATCAGCGTAAGAAGGACACTGACCGCTGGGGGCTGAAAGACGCCGAGATACCCGAAGCGCCTCAGCACTATGAAGTCTGGGAAGAGCACTGGCCAGCGCTGGAACTGTTTTTAGCGATGCGTACCCAGTGGCGCACGGCCATAGGCATGGCGGGCGGGCAACGCCTGGGCATTGATTACACATCGCTCTATGGCCACCCCAAGTTCGCCCGCCTGGATTATGACGAGCAAGACAAGTTGCTAAGCCAAATCCAACACATCGAAGCGGGCGCACTCGCAGCGTTTAATGATCAAAGCCATTTAGCCGAGCAGGAAGCGGAGCAGCAGGCTCAGGTAACGGAGGTCATCGAGAAACGTGCTGAGCTGCGTTACCTGCAGGAAGAGCAGCAACGCATCAACGTGCGAGAGCTTATGAACGTGATGGATTTGCCACCTGATTACAGGAGCGACGGGGTGTTTGTGGCTTGAGAGGGGATACGTTTCCGCGGCATAGCCATGCGGCTAGAATAGATAAGAGGGCTACGTTTCCTGCCATATAGCAAAACGCTAGTGTTGTAGAAAACGAACCTCCGCCGAGGGGCAACTCGGCGGAGGCTCTGATCAATTCCCCATGAATGAGCATGGAGACGATGTATGGATAATTATAGGCGTAGTGGCGGCAAAACGCGACTACGCGTAGGAGGAGATATGTCACCTGAAGGTGCAGACAAAGCAGGCATGATGCTAGCGAAAGCGGCGATGTATACAGGTGTGATGATTGGTGCCGCGGCTCTGATTAGCGCAGTAGGACTGGTGCTGCGCGTGATTGTTTAGCTACCGCTGGAAAAAAATCACAAAAAAAACGATCCGCACCCCTCTTTAGTAATTAGCTAGAAATGTCGCTAATTCAGAGGGTGCTATGTCGAGTTCAAAGAGCAATGTGGATGTGAGAGGACGCATGTCTGAGAAAGGTGCTGACCGAGTAGGAATGTTAATAGCAATTGGTTGGCTGTTGGTGGGGGTTGCGTCGGTGATTGGGGCCGCCACATGGATGATTTACGTATTATAAGTTTGCCAAGCTCCAGATGAGCGCCGCGAATAAGGACGTGGCTTGGCCGCGTGGCGTTGGGGCAAATAGCCACTATAAAGCAATGAGCGTTACTGGGGGGATTCTGATGCGGCTTAGGTTGCCGTTATAGCCTCACGCAGCTAAGCTACAAGATGTATACGCGTTAAACGTTTCGCCAAGCGTTGTATTAGTTGTTCAACAATTCAGTTGAATAATTCTGACGCGGCGAGTACGCTTAACGCATCATCTGAATGTCCTTGGCGAGCTCGTCAGGGTTTTTTATTGTCAGATGAATAAGAAATTTGGAGGTCACCATGTCCGCACTGTTGAAACAAGAACGCCTGATCATTCCTGCACGTAAGGAAGGTGAGCGCGTGAAGGCACGCCCGTGTCTTGGTGATCATCAAGCGCAGTTCGAAAAGGCAGGCAAAATGTCGATGGAGCGTTACGAAAACGCTTACCGCGAGCTGGCTAAGGTTTAAGATTTATGAGCGACTGCGGTTCAGATAATGACGGTATCCGCTACATTGTCGTCCCAGAGCTAGTACAAATTAACAAAGAAATGCTAAGGCTCACTCCAGGTGAGCCTTTTGGTATCCGTGATCAAGGCGGTTTAGAAAGCGCTCAGCAAAAGCCTTGCATGCATAGGTATTACACCCAGACTGAAGACTTGGCGACACTAGCTAGTGTTTTGGGCATGGGGCTTGTGCAGAACCATCCGTTCCTAAATGCTAATAAGCGTACCGCTGCAGATGCGGTATATCGCTTTCTATTGCTGAATGGCTATGAGTTGACTATGCCTGATAGAGACATAATCCTGCTTTGGGAGGGTGCCGCCACGCATGCCTATAATGAGGAAGACATAGCAAGTTTACTTGCTTACTGGTTGCGAGAATTTGACTCATCTAGCTTGAACGACTAGCCCCGCCATCGCGGGGTTTTTTACTGCTAACACATTGATATGACAATTCTATTTTTCACAAGCAGCCATACCAATCAGCGGCTCCCCCCCTGTAATCAACCCTCTTACAGCCAAACCAGCCTTAATAATATTGTGTAATCAACTCAGAAATTCAGCTAACCTTGCACGATTCGCACGAGGATGCGGCAAAGAATAATACTTGCGGGGGACGCATGAGTGTAGCTGTAATAGATTCTGATCAGGCCGCGTTTGAATGGTTAGAGCGATACCTAGAAGGGGAGCAGGTTGAGGGAATTGAATTGGTCGGGTGGCCAAAGCTATCCATACGCCTGACCGGTGAGAAATTTGATCAAAGCCTGACGCCTAGCATCATGAAAGGCTTTGTGGATTTTCAAGCCGAAATAAATCGTTCATATGCGCTGTCTAAATACGGTTCAGCGAATGCCAACAAGCTCAGCAAAGAGGAGAGGAAAGAGCTAGAAATCAGAGTCAAGGTTGAGAAAGGTTCAACCGTTCTGGAGATCAATTTTCAGGAACTCTTGACTAGCATCGCCTCCAAAGCGGTGACCAGCATGGATCCAGCTACATTAAGTATGACGATCGTAGGTTTGGGTGCCATTTGGGGAAGTGCCACCGCCTATAAAGCTTTTTTGAATCATCGAAAAGAAATTCGAATGGCCGAGGTTCAGAGTGAAACTGATAGAGAGCATCTATCTACTCTTCAGTTTATGACTGAGCAAGAGACGAAGCGGTCTGAAGTAATGGCCAGCATTGTTAAGCGCAGCACTGAACTGGATAACGCTTCACGATTCGCTGACGATGCCAGAGCGGACTTGCTTAAGACCATGTCGAAGGCCGATACCGCAGAGATAGATGGTATCAACCTGGATAGCGATACCACTACGCAGTTGATGTCCAATGCGAGGAGGAAGTCCGAAGAAGTTCGGCTGGATGGCGAGTACCGCATCCTTCGCAACGACACGACAGACCCGACGGCTTTTAAGGTCAAAGTGCGCAACGTTTCTAACCAAAACGAATTCGAAGCACTGGTGCAGGATGAATCACTGAGCGATAACTACAAAAATTTATTACGTGAAGCCGAGTGGGATCGAACAACGGTTAAGCTTGCGATTAACGCTAAGCAGCTAGATGAAACCATCCGCAACGCAATAGTGATAAGAGTTGAGCCAGTAGTTAAGTCGTGAAAATTGCCAAAACCCCGCCCTCGCGGGGTTTTTTGGGGGCGCTCGTTAGGCCCCTGGAATCTCAAATAAACCCTCCGGCACACGTTAGTGGAGGGAGGGGATTAGCTGCCTCTGTTCTCTTTATCCGCTAAGCTGGCTTGGGAACAACAAACAGAAGAGGGCCTTATGTCAGCACAAACTATGCCGGATAGAGAGCGTTGGTCAGGATGGGTAACTTTTGCATGGCTATTGGCAATACTTGCCTGCATAGGCGGCGTCGCCTTAATTTCAATCGCCGGATATGTTGAGCTCCCTAGGCAAAACAGCTTCGGTCGAATTGAAACGGCTAAAGAGCCGAATGTGTTTATATGGGCCATAGCGATTGGTCAAGCTGTGAGTGCTGCTATGCTGGCAGCGCTTTTCAGTATGATCAATAGCATCTACCAGAATTCATGTGATCAGATGGCGGGCGTTGATTTTCGCGAGTCCGAGCCAGATCTGGGACAATATTCTGCCGCAGTTGAAGGGGAAAAAGTTGAGCCCTCCAATATTGAAAGCGGTTATAAAGGGCTAAAGGTTATAAGTGTACATAGGGCTTCACCGCTTTCGGGTTTGATAAAAGAAGGGTTTGTTCTAATCAGCATCAATAAAAAGCCAGCCCTGACAGAGTTAGATGCCGCCAAAGCCGTAGTGAAGGGAAAAAACATCATAGAGTTCTTGAATTCTGAAAGTGTTCGGCAAGCGTACGCTATCAGAATGGAACCAGGGCCTTTGCACATTAAATTTGAAACGTAATAACTCAAGGCCAAAAGAAACCCGCTACGGCGGGTTTTTTAATGCCTGCAATTTTAACCAGCCCGCCGCGTGCGGGCTTTTTTGTGCCCGTCATTTGAGGTTGCCCCATGGCCCAGAACTATAAAACTGGCTTGATCATCACTGGCGATGCCAGTGGTGGTATCCGGGCCATTAAGGCCACGGATGACGAGCTAGGTAAGCTAAACAAAGGTTTTGACCGTGGCTCTCGTCGTAGTAAGCAGTTCAACCAGAACGTTAACGCGACCAGCCAAGGGTTAACCGTTCTCAAGCGCGCAGCGGCGCCGTTAGCGGGCGCTATTGCGGGCATGTTTGCCGCAAACACTATCCAGAACCAGGTTGATTGGGGCGACCAATTACAGAAAACCAACCTGCGCATTGGTGCCAGCACTGAAGCACTCAGTCAGTACAACTATGTTGCCAAGCTTTCGGGCGTTGAGTTCGGCCAGTTAACTACTGCATGGCAGCGACAAACCCGTCGGATCGCGGAGGCAGCGGCAGGCACGGGCGTAGCGTCGGAAGCGTTAGACCGCCTCGGCTTGAGCGCGCAAGCGCTGAATCAGTTAGCGCCGGAAGAGCAGTTCGAGCGCATTGCTACCGCCATGCAAAACGTGGAAAGCAGCAGTGAGCGTGTAGCGCTGGCGCAAAAGCTGTGGGATAGCGAAGGCGTTAAGCTGGTGCAGATCGTCAACCAGGGCACCGATGCCATCGCCGCCATGCGAGCGGAAGCGAACGCGCTTGGGCTAACGATCTCTCAAGACACCGCTAACGCCATGGCCACCTATAACGACGAGGTGGATCGGCTAAAGTTTGCGGCTCAAGGTCTCAGCCAGACGCTAGCCGCTGATCTGGTGCCCTCGATGACGGCTGGGCTCCAGGCTACTAGTGCGTTTATCCAAGAGATTGGCGGCGCTGAAATCATACTCAATACCACAAAAGATGCGGCTACGCTGCTGGCGGCCATCATGGCAGGCCGTTATGCAGCGGCCTTCGCCAGCGCTGCTAAGGGTATTGCGACTAATACAGCCGCCACCATCGCCCAGGCTCAAGCAGATGTAGCGGCCACGTCCGCTGCACGGGCAAAGACTGCCGAAGCGTTGCGCGTAGCAGCGTCAGAGAAAGCGGCCGCCGCCCGCGCCTACGAAAACTCGCGTGCTATTGCCGCAGCCTCAAGTAATACAGCGCTGCGTACTAAAGCCATTACGCAAATGGCAGCAGCTAACCAGCGTGCGATTGCTGCCGAAGCGGCACACACGGCCGCGGTGAATGCCAATACAACTGCCATGGCACGTGGCACTGTTGCCGCTCAGGCAATGGCGGGCGCGACCCGGGCTAGCGCTGGCGCCTTGGCGTTAGTGGGCGGCCCAGGCGGAGCTGCCGTTGTCGCGGTCGGCGCGCTGTATTACTTCCGTGAAGAGCTGGGTTTTGTCGACGCTGCAGCCCAGAATGCAACAAATGCACTGGATGCAAATAGCGATGCCATCCGTGATGGAACAACAGCGGCGCTCGATGCAACTTATGACAACCTCGTTAATTCCCTTGAAGCCGTCTCACTTCAAGCGCAAGAGGCGATGGCGCAGCTAACCGAGCTGGAAGCCCGCCAAGCATTTTATGAAAACTCCCACAAAGGAATGGCTGATAGCGTTGCTGGCGCAGTTGGCGATCAAGCGCAAGCATTGGCTGGGCTCTGGGAGCGGCAAGTGCAGCTGCAAACAGCCATTCGTGAAAACCGTGCTGCGCGTGAAGAGGCTACAAGTGCTGATCGAGAGGGCGCGAGGGCACTGGAAGACATTGTTGTAACAGCAGATGCAACAAGCAAATCGACAGCTAAAGCCGCTGAAGAAACCACCACACTCGCCAACAGCTACGAAAACCTATTAGACCGCATCCAGCCCAACCGCCGCGCTGCGCGGCAGTATGCCCAAGATGTGGGCGTGCTGAATCTGGCGCTGGCCACGGGCCGTATGAACACCGTGCAGTACATGCAGGCGATGGGGCTGCTGCAAGAAAGTTTCCAGGCAGCCCAGCGAGAAACCGACAAAACCGCTCAGGCATCCGAAGACGCCAGCCAACGTATCGCCAACAGCTTTACCTCCTGGGGCACCATTGCCGACAACACATTACGCAGTGTTGACGACTCAGGTCGGGATGCCTGGCTGGGCCTAGTCGATGGCTCAACCAGTGCGCTAGATACAGTCGAAAATGCTTTCGAGCAGACCTTCGCCAACATCGCCCACATGCTCACCACGCAAAAGCTGACGTTTGAAGTCGCGGGCATGATGGGGCTGGATACCTCCGGTATGTCGGGGGGTGGTGCCGGAGGCTTCGACCTTAGCTCCATGAGTTCGCTCAAAAACGGCTGGAGCGCCCTAAAAGGTGGCGTTAGCAATATAGCTTGGACGGGCGCGGGTAGCTCATACGGCGGCACCGGCTGGGCAAATGCTGCCACCCAAGGCACTGGTGCCACTGGCTTTATGGGCGGCTCTACCGCGAACTTTAGCGGCATGACCGGCCTAGCATCGGCTGGTGCTGGGTTTGCGGGCAGCTATGCCGGGCGCTCAGTGTTCGGCGAGGGTCGCGATAACGACATTCTAGAAACCGCCGGGACTCTCGTCGGCGCCTATTTCGGCGGGCCTCTGGGTGCCGCTGCCGGGTCGTTTATTGGCTCAGCCCTGGCCAGCCTTGATAAGGAGACAAAATTCAGCGGGCGCTTTGGCACCACCGGTACCAACGACCCATCGCAATACGCCCGCAGCGGTAAAGATGGCGTTTTCGAGCATCAAGACGATGGCGAGAACTTCTATGGTCAATCTGCCCTGGGTTACACCGGGTTCCTAGATCGCGGCACCAAGCGGCTGCAGCGTGCGGGAATGGGTGAAGATAAGGGCTGGGCCGAAGAGCTGACCGACGCCGCCGTGGTGCGCGATACCCTCGCTGCTTCGCTTGCGAGAACAACCGATGAACTTGAAGCCATGCAAGCCGCTGTGCAGGGGCTTGAGTCGTCGAGCAGTACAGCTGGTGAATTGATCGAGTTTGCGCTTAACGAGCGGCCCCGAGCTGCGCTAGAAGCGCTTAGCGGTCAGTTTGGTGAGTTCGTGCGCGGGTTGGAGGGGGACTTTGAGAGCGTTGTCCAGCAAGCCCAAGTCGCTCAGCAGGCGCACGCGCTGCTATCTGATGGCATGGAACGCCTCAACCTGCAGTTTGATGCCACTGCGGCAGGGGCTTATGAGTCAGCGAGCGGGCTAGCTCAGTACGTGGGCGGCGTGGAAAACATGGCCGCGATTAACGACGCGTACTACAACGCCGCGTTCAGCGAATCCGAGCGCCTGAGTAACAGTCATCAAGATCTACTGCAGTCGTTTTCCGCAATCACCGACGAAGCCCCGCGCACGGTCGCGGAGCTGCGGGCAATCGTTGAAGCGCAGCAGCTTAACGGCGAAGCATCACAGCAGCTTGCTTATGACCTGATGGCCCTTGCTCCCGCGCTGAAAGAAACCAATGCGGCGGTACGTCAGGCCATCGAGCAGCAGTATCAAGATGTGCTGGGGCGAGCGCCGGATGCGTCGGGGCTGGACTACTGGTTTGATGTTGTAGCGAGCGGTTCACTGACACTTGAAGACGCGCTTAGCAGTATCGCAAGCAGCGCTGAGGCGGCTGAGTACGCGTCAAACGGTGCGGCTAGCGGTATCGACAATATGTCTGAAGCGCTGCGTGCGCGTGAGCAGTTAGAAAAACAACTGCTGCAGGTGCAGGGCAATACCGACGCGCTACGTCAGCTTGAACTTGACCGGCTGAGCGAACTTGAAAACGCCGAGATTGATAATCTCACGGCGCTGCAGGGGCGCCTTTGGGCGATTGAAGATGAACAAGCCGCCCAGCAAAACGCCGAGCGCGCACAGCAAGAACGTATCCGGGGCATTGAGCAGGAATCGCAGGCGTGGGCGCGTGCGCGCAACGAGATGGCGGGTTTCGGCAACAGCATAGACAGCTGGCTGGCCCAGCATGACGCGACAGAGCAGGGCATGGGAACGCCCCGCGAGCGCTTGGAAGCGTCGGATGCTGACTTTTGGGCGCAGTACGAAAAAGCGCTCCAGGGCGACCGCAACGCACAGCAGGGGATTACCCAATACGCTGACCGCTACATCGCTAATCTGCAAGAGATGTACGCGAGCAGTGACCCCGCGGTTAATGGCATCGCTGAAATCCGCGACGCAATGGAGCGCCTGCCTGAACTGCTCACACCAGAGCAGTTTCTCGCTGACGAGTTTCGCGGAATCGTCGGGGAGCAAACCGCGCAACTGGGCGTGATGCTGGATCTTAATCGCGACGGCGTTGTGTCTGCAATAGAGCGCTCAATCACTTCTGGATGGAACAATATAGATGCGCTTAAAACCACGCTGTATCAAGAAATGCAGCAGCTGGGCGCGCAATCGTTAACGGAGCAGCAGGTGCGCGCGGCACTGGCGCCCCACGCGACGGATGCTGAAATTAGCAGGCTGATTCAACGTGTCGATCATAACGGCGACGGCATTATCAGCCAGGAGGAGATCACCGGTTCCCGCATTGCGGGGCTGAGCATGGGCATTGTCAGCGCGTTGGAAAGCGAGTTCAGCGGCATTGATGTTGACGCTAGCGGGCTCATTGACTACGACGAGTTTCGGGACGCGTTCGCCGGGATGGCGACTGACTCAAGCCTCGAAAAACTGTTCCAACTGATTGATAAAAATGGCGATGGGCAGATTAGCTATCTCGAATCCATCGCCGCCAGCTCACTCACGCTTGCGGAGATCGGGCTGGGCAGGCAGTCGGGGGATACTGATGATGTGCTGGGCGGAAACCCGTCCGACATCGACGACATTATCAACAAAAATCCGGTATCTGACCCCGTTGCTAACAAGATCGACGCCGCGTATCACGACGTTATGGGCCAAGGTGCGAAGGGATTCCAGCTGACAAGTTGGTCAATGTGGTTAGCGGAAAAAGAGTCCCGGGCCGGAAACCTGCATCAAGCCGTTGCATGGGCGAACCTACCCGCGGGTGGTGAAGAGTGGTTGAAAGAGCGCGGGCTTTACGGCGATGGCACGGTACCGAAATTCGCTAACGGCGGCGTGTTCACTAACTCCATCGTTTCAGCTCCCACGTTATTCAATATGGGCTTGATGGGCGAAGAAGATCCCGAAGCTATCGTGCCGCTTTCACGTGGTGCCGGTGGTCGCTTAGGGATTGATGCCACTGGCTTGATGCGCCTGCCCGATGGCCCGATGCAACTCCCGATACCTGAAATGCCCCCGCTGCCGCAGTTCCCCGCGTTGGGTAGTGCGGACGTGCTGCAGGTGCTCAACGATGTTAAGCGCGAGCTGATGGAAACCCGTAAGGAAAGCAAGAGCTTGCAGGCAGAGAACGCCCGCTTATTAGAAGCTCTTGGCGGGGCAATAGAGAAGCACGGCAATCGAAGCCATCGTCAGCGTGAAAACCAGATAGATGAGCTGCAGGCCATCAACCGCAACAGCAAAACCCGGAGTAAAACCCCGTGAGCATCAGTGATGGTCAGTACGCCGCATGGCTAGCGAATCTCAATGCGAGCCGTTTGCTCCTTGCTGAAATGCACCACGCCGGCGGTATCAAATACGTAGCGACTGGGCCATTCATGTCGTTGCCTAGCGACAGTGACGCAAACCGGCCTTATGACGACTGCCTTGAAACGGCGGTGGACATTACCACGCGTATTGACGGTCAAGTCACGTTTGGCGAAGTCACTTTGATGGATGACGGTAGCATTACTGACTGGCTGTTTTTAGCCTGGCAGGGGCATCCTATCCGTCTGTATCTGGGTTCCCCAAAGTGGGCAAGGGATGATTTTCGTTTGCTTGCCCAAGGCCGTAATGGAGGTATCCGTGAGGCGAGGCGAGGTGCCATAACGTTTCGCATGGATGATGAATCCAGCGTGCTAGATGAACCAATCGACACCGGCCAACTGCCTGATGGCGCTGGCCCGGTGCCACTTGCTTTAGGAAGCGTTTATAACGCCCCACTGTACCGTGTCGACACCCAGACGCTGACCTACCGCGGTTCATTTCTGCCAGTGGCGAGCATCACAGCGAAAGCTAATGGGGCCAGGCTTACGCACAGCACGGACATGGCAGGCGGGACTGTCACGCTCACCGATAAGTTCGGCGACATTACCGGCGATATTGAAGAGCAGCACAACACGCCACAGCAGGTGGTTGAGTGGGTGGCAGCACATTACGGCATCGCGATCGGTGATGTTGATCTGCCTACGTACCGGGTTGGCCTTTACTACAACAGTGAAGTGAGCGGTCGGCAGATTCTTGAAGAGCTGTGTAATGGACTGGGCGCTTACTGGTATTTGAACGAAGTAAACGCCCTGGTAGCCCGCCAACACAAGCTCCCTTTAACCGCGGATGTAATGATCGTTGGCGATGACATCAACTACGACCGCTGCCGACTCACGGACACAGAACCTCCCTGGCGAAGACTTACCCTCCGCTGGGGGCGCAATTATTCCCCCTTATCAAATGTCGCGGCGGTGCTCGATGAAGAGGAGCCCGCCGAGGCTACACGGCTGCGCACAGAGTGGCGTGAAAGCCGGGCTGAACAGGATGTTAGCAACTACCCGCTGGCTGAACGGGTTACGCGTGACAGCGTGATTCAAGACGAGACTGACGCCGCTACCGAGCGGGATCGGCTCTTACAGCTGCGTTCTGAAAGGCGGGAGATATGGTCTATCGAGACGTCGCTCTCCTATGTGTCAGCCGGCCAGGTGGTGAGCGTTCAGCACCGCCGGTTAGAGGGCAGGCTGGGACGGTTGCTTGTGGTGGGTCGCTCGCCGACGCGTGAAAACTCAAACTTGGAGGTGTGGGTATGACGATGCGCGCCATTATGGATAACGAGCATGACAGGGCCACGCTGACAGCGAGCAGTGCTCAGTCACCGGTTGAGAACACCCAGATGGCAGGCAGGAGTTATAGCTGGCGGGGGTTGACGGCGACTAACGAGCGGATAACGGCGATGTTAGAGAACCCCACCTTTATTTCATCGGTGGTCGTGTATGGCCACAACCTCAGCAGCGTGGGAACTGTGCAAGTGGAGTACCTGTTCGAGGGCGAAGTAGTGTTCGACACCGGGCCGGTTGTCGCCGCCGATATTATTCCGCTGGGTGTTTGGCGCGCAGGCATTGACCCCTGGGGCGGCTCTGACCTCACGAGCTTACCCTCAATCCACTACAACGTCTGGACGGAGCCCACGCTAGTGGATGGTTACCAGATTACGTTTGACGACCCCAATAGCGAAGCGGGGTACATACAGGTGGGCAGGATTTTCTCAGGGTTACCTTACTCCCCTCCAAAGGATATGAACGTTAGCTGGGGGGTAAAGCTTAGGTGGGTGTTTAGAGGTGAAAAGAAGCGGACAGAATCTGGCTCGCTTCGGCATATCGGTGGTGGTGTCTCTCGTCGGCTAACGTTCGACTTTAAGCACCTGGACGATGAAGAGACGGGGATCTTGACTCAAGAGCTACTCAGGGCGGGAGCTGGACAGGAAGTGTATATCAACATTTACCCAGAAGAGGGCGGTGTTAAAGAGGCTGCTCACGCGTTCGTGGCCATGCTTGACGACGACTTTGAAACCACCAACGAGTTTCACAACAACTTTAGTGCGCCGCTGGCGTATCTGGAGGTATGACCATGGTGACAGCGCCCAACGTCCCCGATCTGCAAGCGGAAAACTTTAAGATCGGTGACCGTCGTCAAGCGGTGATTAAAGACAACGCTCGCAATCAGAAGATGCAGCAATTTGCTGTTGAACTTGCCCAGATGGTGCAAGAGGCAAACGTAGAGTTTCAATTCGTCGCTGAGTCGCGCACCGACATTACACAGAAAGCGGGGCTAGTGGCCGCCGACCGGCAAGCGGTAACCGAGGCGAAAAACGCGGTTAATGCGGATCGTCAGCATGTCGACGAACAAAAACAGCTGATTGATACCGCTGCTGGCGCAGTCAGCGGGCACGCCCAGCAGGTGGCTAGCGATAAACAGGTTGTGGCACAAAATACGCAAACCGCCACCGAGGCGGCAGGCGCGGCCAATGGCTCAGCCGGTGACGCCTTGGCGGCTAAGAATGCGGCTGAAGAGTTGTATGGTGACTTGGACGCTGTGAAGTTAGCAAAAACGCAGTCACAGCAGGCGGCGTCTACTGCTGCCCAGCAAGCTGGATTGGCGGATACGGCGAGGCAGGGCGCAGAGAAGGCGCAAGAAGGGGCTGAGGCGGCGGCGCAAGAGGCCAATGCGGATATTGACGCAAAGCTCGCTGATTACGTGCCCCGCAGCGGCGCCGATCTGGGCAGTAACGACCTGAAAGCCCGACTGACTCATAACAATGGGTACATGTACATTGGTGCTTACAACAGCTCATACGGCACCGGTCAATTGCGTGTCTACTGGAATGACACGGATAAGCAGCTAAACATGGGAGGGGCTGAGTTCGTCAACGTCAGTTTAAACGCTTCCCTGCTAGATAAAGGCACTGTGCCGATAGCCCGTATTGCATCGACAGGCAGCCGGTTTGACTCCTCGACAGAGAAATTACTTCAAGCCAACGCGATGAATAATCACCGCACAAGCGGGGATCATGATGGACGGTACGCGAGGCTAGCCGTTACCAATGTATTTGCCGGTGATCAGAAAATTGAAAAGGATAGGCCTTGGGTAACACTTAAAAGCTCAACCAGTGGTCTCAGCGGTGTTGAGCAAGCGGGCGGCATAACAATAGGTGAAAGCGATAATGCCAGTATTAGCGTTACATATACTGGCGATGGACGCGGGCATATTGGCATGGGCTCCGTTGATGTTAATACCGGTGTTCCTGCTAACGAAGCCATAGAGCTTCATTACCAGAGCCGAAACGTAACCTTTTTTGGTGATCTAGCCCTTCCCCAGAGTGTCACGCTAAAGGGCGCCGTTGATGGTTTGAGGATTAATAATGCCGCCAATGGTGGAGTTGAGATTGGCAACCGCAACGGTAGCTATACACACTACACCAGCGACAACGGTAAACATTATTTTTACGGGGAAGTGCACACGCAAGGCGGTTTTTCTGGCAACGGTAGCGGCTTAACTAACGTCAATGCTTCACGGCTTAACGGCCAGTCTCGCAGCGTTAACGACGATGCTAATACGATTGCTGGGCGGGATTCTGCTGGCGATATAAGGGCAAGGCTGTTTCGATCAACGTACACAGCCACCAGCAGCAATATCGCCGTTATTTACACGTCGACTAAAACCGATGGCACCGACTTTATGCGCCCGTCCACACCTGCGCAGGTGAAGTCGGTGCTAGGCATTGATGGTGCTTACGCCCCTGCAAGCGGCTTTGATGCTGTAGGCAGTTACGCTCTGGCTCAGTACATGATCAATGCACAAAAGCTTCGCGGCGCCACAGTTCCCGGAAGCGAGCTTTGCCCTGTTTTTACGGCTCAAAATAACGGCGCTTTTGTTATTTCTAGCTTGCGATTATCGGGAACTTGGATGTGCATGGGCAGGGCAGAGGGCGAGCAAATATCAAACACCACTCTTTGGCAGAGGATTTCTTAATGGAATACCAAAACCCAAGCTACACCCGCAACAACGAAGAGATTAACTGCGAAGTAAAGCACGCAAAGTACGGCTGGATTCCCTTCACTGCCCGCCCAGACGATGGAGAGGAATTTGGCCGGGAGTTGTACGCTCAGATTCTAGCGGATGCCGAAGAAGGGGCCACTACTATCGCCGCTTACACCGGTGAATCCAGTGAAGAATTGGAGCTTCGTGTTTTTCGGGAGACTGCTACTGTCAGCGCATTTCAGGCGCACCAAGCGCTTGATGATTTTGGCTATATAGAGCAGGTCGAAACTATCATTGCTGACCCCGCTACACTCACGAAAACTCGCAGGGCTTGGCAGATGGCTACCGAGTTTCGGCGGTTGAGTCCAACGGTATTAGAGATAGCGGCAGCGCTTGAACTGACTGACGAGCAGGTAGACGAGCTGTTCGTGCACGCGCTGTCTATTGAGGCCTAAGCCCCGCCCGCGAAACACGCCACCGCCAGCTGGCGTGTTTTTGTGCCTGTTGTAAGAGATCTCTTACAAAAAAGTCAGCGATCTCTTACATATGTGGTGCGGAAACGCTGCTACTGTGAAGGTGTGACGCCAGGGACGCCGCTATTAGCATGACGGATGCGTCACGCCAAGGAAGGTTAAGGGTAGATATGGATTCTGGACGGCCATGGACGGCACTCTCTACCCATTTGTCCCAGAATCTATCGGCTGTAAACTGATAAGCCACTCTATGTCATCATCATTCAGTACGTAGTAGGATTCTTCGGTCATTGGGTTTTCGAAACGCTCCACTGACACATGATTTAGTACTTGCCCCGTGGAAAGATAAAAGCTAACTGTGCCTTGAAGCTCGGCTTCATTTCCAGATAAGGGTCTGTGATGCACTGGCCTGATTTCGGCAACTACATAATCATCGCCCCCATCGGCATTCTGGACTGCTATCGATCTTGACATCAGCTTCCCCTCAGCCGTGTTGGGCTTATTGATCTGACTTGCTATTCCAGAGCATAGCGCGTGGTAGCGCTTCCCGCATCGTGCTTTTTCATGGCAGCGTGCTGGATTACTTCTGCAAAATATTTAATTGATTGACCCAGCTCTCAAGCTATTAGCTAGCTAATCTAAAAGAAGGGAGTTAGACCTGCCAGGGATGGCTCTCTACGTTTTAACAACTGCCAGTTCTTCCCACGTCGTTGTATATCTTGGCGTTCGATGCTCGCAACGCAATTCCCATGCGTTCATCTTCCTCGGCATCCCCAGCCGCACTGTGTTTTTGCCATGCTCTCTATTGAGCTTATCCAGCGTGGCCATCAGCTTTTCATTTTTGGCCCGCTTCTCATCACTCACGGGCTCAGCCAGCAGCCCCAACTGCTCATTGTCGTGATCGCAGAGATCCATCAGCATCACGCCGCATTTCTGGTACCGGATCCCCTCCTTGAATATTCTTTCCAATCCAGCCATCGCAGCCTTGACCAATTCACGGCTATCGTCAGTCGGGTGGGGGAGTGGAACAACTAGGCTTTTACTGTAGCTAGGTAGATCACTACGAAAGCGATTGGTACGCACAAACACCATAATCGCCTGAGCTAAGCCTTGCTGTTTGCGCAATTTCTCACCTGCCCGGGAGGCGTGCACGCGGATCGCTTCGTGCAAATCTACTTTGTTGCTGGTGAGGCGCCCAAAGCTGCGGCTAACCATGATCTGTTGCTTCGGCTGAGTCATATCATCAAGTGGGATACAGTCATCGCCGCGTAGCTCCCAAACGATTCTCTCCATGACTACCGAGAAGTGCTTTCGCAAGTGCTTAGGAGATGATTCGCGCAACTGCCAGGCTGTTTCAATGCCAAGGGTGCGGAGACGTGCAGCGCTGCGACCTGCCACTCCCCAAATTTCTGTGACAGGTAGCTGCTCGAGGAAAGCGCGTGTGTCATCGCTGTTCGGCTCCAGGATGGCCACGCCATCGAACCCTTTCTCTTTTTTGGCCCGGTGATTAGCGATCTTGGCGAGCGTTTTGCTGGTACTAAGGCCCACACTGACCGGAATGCCGGTATCCCGGCGCACTTGACGTCGCATTGCCTGGCACCGCTCCTCAAGCGTTTCTGGCGCGAATCCCTCGAACGATAAAAACGATTCATCAATGCTATACACATCAACGTGTGGTGTGTGCTGACTGAGAACGTCGGTGACGCGGCGGCTCATATCTCCGTAAAGCGCATAATTGGAGCTCAGCAGAATGCACTGGCGACGAATGTGAGGGTCGATCTGGTGCGCGGGCATGCCCATCCCCACGCCGAGCGCTTTGATTTCAGCCGACCGGGCGACAACACAGCCATCGTTATTCGACATCACGCCTACTGGTTGGCCTTCCAGCTTGGGGTTAAAGACACGCTCGCATGACACATAGAAATTATTGCAGTCGACCAGGGCGATCATACTGAGAACCCAGGTGCCAGGGAGTGGATGTTATGGGTGACGACTCCCCACACCTGGCATTCTTTTCCGTCTAAGGGAATCGGCCGGAACTCGGGATTCGAGGCGATCAGGTAAGGACGGTTGCCGATCTTGCCCAGCTTTTTGCAAGTGAGCTCCCCATCAACACTCATAATCACGATATGGCCCAATTTAGGTTCGAGAGAGCGATCGACAATCAAGAGATCGCCATCGTAGATCCCTACACCGGTCATTGAAGTGCCTTTGGCGCGAAGATAGTAGGTCGCGCTGGGGTGCTGAACAAGGTGATCGACAAGATCCAGTTCAGCCTCAAGATAGTCATCCGCCGGGCTGGGAAAGCCGGTGCGCACCTCGCCAGCGGCTAGAGGCAATTTAAGCGGAGGGGAGGTGGTATCTACGCGTCCTAGTACCGAGAGATGCATACTCATGCCATGCTCTCCTCGGGATTCCATGTGATGCGTATATGCTCAGCGTCGTCGTCCATGGGGGTAAGCGTCACGTTCTCGACGGTGCCCAGGTCAGCAAGCATTTGTGCCCAATCTTCGGAGCTCTCATCTTCTCGGCGTCGGAGCTCGACACAGTGCTTTGACTGCGCTCCCGGGCTGCCGATCTCTTTCTGAACCCGTTTGACTAGCTGCTCGTATGATTTTGACATGAGCGTTTCCTTAAATAACTGGTGATATATACAGTATTTAGGGCGAACGATAAGCGATGACCATCGTTGACTGCAAGCGTTGATAATATGGGGCGGGCTGCGAAGCTCAGGTTATCGACTATGATTCAAGCATGTGTGGACGATGCCTAAGCAACCCCACATTTGCAGAGCTGACAGGGCGCCGTTGTATTTTTCAGGGATCTACGCTGAACGTGATGATGGAAGCATGGGTTGTGCAATTGGCACCGAACCCAGGCGGGTAGTGCTGCTGAGCTATCGATGCAGGGCTAATTGAACATTGGCCTGTGAGCACGAAGGGCAAAAGCCAGCAGAGGGACAGGCCGAGGAGCTTATTAATTCGACGTAGCTATCAACTGGTCGCAGAATCCGCGTGACTTTAAAAGTAAAATGTAGCTGCGCGGGTTCTAAATCCGCCGTTTCATAAAAATCACCTTACTTCTCACTATCACCGGCGTGGTGAGCTAATGCATGTGCCGTGATAGGTTAAGGAGCCCACTGTTACATTTGCAGGAATTCTAAGTGAAAATACATAGCTTTGACCTTGGAACTCTGCATTCATCAAACTTGATCCTATGAACAGCTGAACCGGTTCATTGTCCCCAATCTGAAGAGTGTTGTTTTGCCCACCCATGCCGTCTCTGCTGATTATTAGCATTAAAGGAAGGTGCTCAAATTGACACGCGACAGGTGTCAAATTGTCTTCAGAGTTTGCAGTTTGAGCAGTAAAGATAGAAATAAATCCGACTACTAAAATGAAGGCTGCCTTGCTTGAGCGTACGCTTGTCATTGTCATCTTGATTCCTTGCTTCAGCTAATTTTGAGCCTATCTTAACGGCAAATGCGACTCGCATGGCACTCCATCCCACTCTATTTGGCTAGCCCGTGCAGGTTGTTTGCGGATCTCATAGCCGCAGCTTTCTAGATTTGGCCCAGCACAAAAATAAAACGTACAGCCGCAGTAGAGAACGACTCATTTTGATCGTGGTAAATCTGTTGCTCAGCAATGCGTTTAGCGGCATTGAAGGAAGAGGGTGGGAAGGTTACAACAGCGGAGACTGTGACTAGCAACATGCTAGCCACAACAATTATAAAAAGCTTATTCATTAACTGAAAACATCCATGTAACTTGTTGATATTCATAGAGCGATTTAACCGTATTGGCTGGCGCTAAGAATAGGTGTTATCCATTGAAAATCAGTAATTTAAAGGAGGTGGGGCGTGAAAATGGGGTTGCAAAGGTCGCAGGTTCGAATCCTGTCGCTCCGACCAAGAACATATAAAACGGTCACTTAGCTAATTGCTACAGTGGCCGTTTTTGTTTGTTAGCGTTTTATAAGTGGCATATAGGTGACACTTGTCCGGAGTTTCTGTGATGTCACGCCATCATCGTATTTGGAGATGTCACAGCAACCTCATGCTTGGCGGGCGCTGGGGCGATCTTGACGCCGCACATGACGGATCACCTCGATCCGGGCGGGCACCACATGCAGCTCCTCGCTGACCGCTTCACCGATGACCTTCAGCGCGGTGTGCTGTCATCGTCACAATGGTGGGCGTTCTCGGGCAGTTCATGGACGCTCCCCACCGCGACAAACCGGCCGGGACTAAATGCCGCTGAGTGGCCCGCTCGAAATCATCAAGACACAAGATGTGTTGTAGGCGGCGAGGCATTATGTTTCCTCAATAGCATCAGCCCGTCGCCAGACATGCTCATTAACCGCGGTAAGCGGGCCGCTGCCGATCAGCGTGCCCAGCAGATTATCGACTGCCAACTGTGCCATGGCCTCACGTGTTTCATGGGTCGCCGAGCCAATGTGTGGAGTCGTCACTACATTGTCCATGGCCGCCAGTGGCGAATCGGGTGGAAGCGGTTCCTCTACGAACACGTCAAGCCCAGCTGCACGGATTCCGCCGGAGTGGAGTGCCTCGATCAGTGCTGGCTCGTCGACCACTTTACCTCTCGCTATATTGATTAGGGCAGCCGTCGTTTTCATCCGTGCTAGAGCATCTGCGTCAATTAAGTGATGTGTATCGCTGTTATAGGGCACGCTGAGGCAGACGATATCTGCTTCAGCTAACAGGTCATTCAGCTCACGCCTTTTCGCCCCTAACTGCTGCTCAAGCGCAGGCTTGGATGAGGCGGCGGTATAGAGAATGGGCATACCAAAACCCAACGCTCCCCGTCGTGCAATCGCCGCACCAATGCGACCAGCACCCACGATGCCTAGGGTTTTGCCGTGTACATCAATACCGAAGTATTCGTGACCGATATGTGTTCGCCAGCCGCCATCGCGGACAAGGTTGGACAGTTCGACTAGCCGCCGCTGGGTCGCCATGACTAGCATAAATGCTGTGTCGGCAGTGGTTTCGGTAAGCACATCTGGCGTATTGCAGAGTAGAATGCGGCGTTGATTCAGTGCCTTAAGGGGCAGGTGGTCATAGCCCACTGAAATGGTGGATACCACTTGAAGCGCAGGCGCCTCGGCTAGCATTGCCTCATTGAGTTCTAGCTTACCGCCGATTAGGCCATGAGCTCTGGAAAGCGCTGCCATGAAATCAGCACGGTTTGATTCGTCCACGTCCTCGAAATAGTCGACCTCGGCAACCTCGGAAAGTGCCTCAAGCTGGGCTTCACTGAGCCGTCGTACAGCGACAATACGCCACGATTTCGTTTGCTCATCCATGGCTCGCCTCACCTACGCCTTCCATCTGGAATCCTGTCGCTTTAAGCGAAGACACGAGTTCAGACACATGCTGCTCCTCCAGCTCTACTAAAGGTGGGCGCACACGCCTCCAATCGTCATTGTCCGAAAAGTAAGCTGTCGCTGCCTTCATGCCAGGAATCAGTGGGTACTTTTCAAACAAGTCGCGTATAGCATTCAGGCTCTGCTGACGCTCGTTGGCATCGTCCTCCTGCCAATGCCTTGCCAACTCAACGATGGCCGACGGATTGACATTGGCAGTGGCACTGATACAGCCAGCACCGCCTGCTCGTAGGGTATCAAGCAAAAACCGCTCGCTGCCGGCATACACAGCAAAGTCTTGCCCAGCAAAGCGCTCGGTTAACCCTTTGGTGTGTGCCCAGTCTCCGCCGCTGTCCTTAATGCCAGCAATAATGCCCGGGAAGGCGTCACGTAAACGCTCGATCAGTTCAAACGAGAGCGGGACATGAGTGACCGGCGGGATATGGTAGAGGTAGATCCGTAGGCGCGAATTTGCGACACGGTTGATCACCTCACTGTAAAAGCGAAACAAGCCTTCATCGCTAACCCCCTTATAGTAGAAGGGCGGTAGCATCAGCACACCGGCACAGCCAGCGTCCACCGCCTCGCATGTCACCGCCACGCAATCATCAATTGTACAGCTCCCGGTACCGGGCATAATCCTGGAGGGATCGACACCGCCATGCACTAGCGCTTTTAACAGCTCCTGTTTCTCGGCCACCGTCATTGAGTTGGCTTCAGAATTTGTGCCGAACACGGCCAAGCCGACACCATTTGAGGCCAGCCATTGGCAGTGCGCCACAAAACGTTGCGTATCCGGCGCCAAGTCGGCGCCGAAGGGGGTAATCACCGGTGACCAGACGTCATCACTCAATTGGGACATGATATTCTCCTTGTTGTTGTAAGGTCTTTATTGCCAGGGCTCGATGGCGTAGCGCCCAAGCGATGGCCAGCTGTGGCTGTGCAAGCGCGTGTGGCCTACACGGCCATGATCATGCCTGGGCCTGGGCATCCAACGCACCGACGTCGGATTTGAAAGGCTTTTTCGGGGCTCTCGGCTGTTCCTGCTTTCAGCTTCTGCTGGCCTGTGTCAGCGTTTGCCTCGTTATTCTATCGCTTACAGATCAGCATTCTGTGGCATCACTTATAATGCTTACGTTTATAGGGGGCATAGGCGTTGCTCTGATGGGGCCAACTTGGCAGGCTATCGTCCCCGAGCTGGTAGACAAGAAAGACTTCAAAAACGCAGTGGGACTTAACTCGCTGGGGATCAACATTGCCCGTGCCGTAGGTCCCGCTTTAGACGGGCTGTTGCTGGCCAGCATGGGAGCAGCGTTTACCTATGGAGTAGACGTTCTGAGCTATGTAGTTGTCATCACTGCGCTGTTTTGGTGGAAACGACCAGCAACGCAACGGGATGCCTTATCCGAGCGCTTCCCCGGTGCTTTCCGAGCCGGGCTGCGCTATGCCCGCGCCAGTCGCGAGTTGCATGTTGTCCTGCTGCGCGCTTTTCTCTTCTTTGCTATGGCCAGCTCAGTGTGGGCAATGCTGCCTCTAGTAGCACGTCAGTTACTGGAAGGCGGCCCAAGTTTCTATGGCATATTGCTTGGCGCAGTTGGCCTGGGCGCAATCGGCGGGGCTATTATTATGCCCCGTTTGCGTACGTATCTTAGCGCCGACGGCTTACTTCTAACGTCAACATTAGTCACTTCGGCCGTCATGGCTTTGCTATCCCTGTCGCCGCCTAAATGGCTCGCAGTGTCCTCTCTATTGATCCTTGGTGCCGCTTGGATTACAGCGTTGACGACCCTCAATGGCGTCGCCCAGGCAATTCTTCCCAACTGGGTACGTGGCCGCTCTCTGGCGGTATATCTGACGGTGTTCAATGGCGCCATGGCCGCGGGCAGTTTGGCATGGGGGGTAATCGCTCAAGGGATTGGCGTACCGTTGGCGTTACTATCTGGCGCGGCGGGGCTAGCAGCGATCGGATCTATTGCACACCGTATCAAGTTGCCCAAAGGCGAATCAGACTTAATGCCGTCGAATCATTGGCCTGAGCCACTGACAGCTACTCCCGTCGAGTATGATCGCGGACCGGTGCTTATCCAGATAGAGTACCGGGTAGCCCTCGAAGATCGTTCAGCCTTTCTGAAAATATTGGCTAGGCTCTCTGCTGAAAGACGTCGTGATGGTGCCTATGCTTGGGGTATTACCGAAGATTCCGCCGATCCCAGCTTGATGCTGGAGTGGTTCCAAGTTGAATCCTGGGCAGAGCATCTGCGTCAGCATAAGCGTGTTTCTAAATCAGCCGCCGATATCCAAGAGGAGGTTCTGCGTTTCCATCAAGGGGAGGAACGCCCGGTCGTGCGCCATTTCCTGACTTTCAATCATCCCCATGAAGGCCGAACGTAAGATCTTATTCAAGGGGCTAAGTACTAAGCTTAGTGCTAATTTTAAGTACAGGTCTTAAGTGCTGGTCTTAAGTGCTGGTCTTAAGTGCTATAGAAAGAAAAGGCTTTTGATAACTATTAACTTATAGATACACATACTGAGTTGTTTGCTGGGTAATACGACAAGGAGAAAGCAATGTCTGGTACACCTGAAGCTTCTTTTACCATTGAGCATGAAACCAGCGATACCAAGGGGCGCTATGTAGTCAAGCTCAATGGGGCTAAAGCAGAGATGACCTATTCGAAAGCAGGTGATTCGATGATCATCATCGATAGCACTGAAGTGCCTGATGCTATGCGCGGACAAAAAGTGGGTGTTGCGTTAGTTGCAAAAGCAGTCGAAGACGTTCGCACCTCGGGCAAGAAAATCATGCCGTTATGCCCATTTGCAAAAGCACAGTTTGCACGCCACTCAGAGTGGCACGATGTGCTTTTGTAAGGTGCGTACTCCATTTTCCTACCTCTCACTTCTGGAGAAAACCTATGAGCTGGATGCCTGATTTAGAGCCAAAATGCCCATCCGCCGGTAGCTTGAATGATATAGAGACACTAATTGTTCCACGCGCTCGGGATTTGGGTGGTTTTGAGGTGCGCCGTGCGCTGCCTGCCCCAAAACGGCAGATGGTGGGGCCGTTCATCTTTTTTGATCAGATGGGGCCCGTTGAGTTTCTTAACGACGAAGGCATTGATGTTCGCCCACATCCCCATATTGGGCTTGCCACTGTTACGTATCTATATCAAGGGGAGTTCCAACACCGCGATAGCCTGGGTACCAACCAAATGATTCATCCTGGCGCGGTTAATTGGATGGTGGCGGGCAATGGGGTCACCCATTCGGAGCGCACCAGTGCTATTACTCGTCAGAACAAGCACTCTGTGTTGGGGATACAGACGTGGGTAGCGCTCCCTGAAGCCTATGAAGACCAGCCTGCCAGCTTCGAGCATCATGCCGAGGAGACACTGCCAGTACTGGAGGGCGAGGGTAAGGAAGTGCGTTTGATCCTGGGCACGGCCTGGGGGGAGCGGGCGCCGGTGCAAACCTTCTCTGAAATGTTCTATGCGGATGCGATACTGCAGCCAGGTGCAAAGCTTCCTTTGCCGGATGGCCATGAGGATCGTGGTATTTATGTCATGTCCGGTAGTGTCATTATTGCAGGGGAAACCTTTGAAGCCGGCCGCATGATGGTGTTCAGACCAGGCGACCCGATAACGGTGGTGGCGGGCGAATCCGGAACTAGGCTGATGCTACTGGGCGGTGAAACGCTGAATGGCCCCCGTTATATATCCTGGAACTTCGTTGCCTCTTCGCGAGAAAAGCTGGAAGCCGCCAAACAGGCTTGGGTAGAAGCAGATTTTGAGAATGGTCGCTTTCGTCTTCCCCCCGGAGACGATGCGGAGTTCATTCCTTTTCCTGGAGAACCTGCTAAATAACGCCCCAAAAAAGCTGGCCGCCTTAAGCAGTCAGCTTATACTTCACTCGTAGGAGTGCCAGCGAATTGAGCTCCCAGCCGATGTCGGATCTCAATCAGTGCTTACGCAAAGGCCTCCATCGGTAACGTCGCTATGGGGCGAGGGGGCGTCCCTCCATACATAACATCCGACTATATCTTTCCAGATACATAGTGATGTTTTTGAGCAATAGCGAGAAGTGTTTGCAAAACTCTATTCTATAAGGCATCGCTTGGGAGCGAGCTACTTGGCGAGCACAAGGGGAAAGTCCAACCATGAAGTTAATCGCCTGCCTTTTTCCAACATTTGGGCACTTAGTAAAAAGCGCTTATGCCCATAAAGATGCTAAACAGCATTAACACTCCTCCGGCCGCGCGCTTACCCCAAACGGCGGCGCCTGGTGTGGCCACCTTCGCTATCATTGTTCTTGCTGCTAATGCGTAAGCGCTCGATACGATCAGTTTAATAAACACAAATAACAGTATGAGGGGAAGGAACGCAGAAATGTGGGAGTCCTGCTGGGCACTTACGAATTGCGGCAACAGCGATGAGAAAAATAGAATCGCCTTGGGGTTGCTGAGCCCAACCATAAACGATTGTCGCCAAAGTACGGGTATGCTTTGCAGCGTTGTAGGCTGATCGCTGGAAATACGAACCCTTTGTGCCAGGCGAAACTGCTGCATACCCAGCCATAAAAGATAAACAGCACCGGCTACCTTGACGGCCATAAACACCGTTGGATTTGCCTCCAGTAGCGCACCGACCCCCAGTAGTGAGCAAGCCGCGAGCCCAGCAATAGCCACCAAATCCCCAGTGAGTATCAATATGGCCCGGCTGGGGCCATGCACCAGCGCGTTGTTTACCAAAAAAATTGTCGAAGGGCCCGGCGAGCCAACTTGCATCGCCGCAATCATGGCGAATAACAGATAGTCAGTGAGCAACATAGTGAACACTCCTTAGCCAATGAAACGTCAATATGTTGCTATGCTAGAAGTAAAGTGGCTCATACAAGAGAGCCATATAAACGAGATTGATACGAACCATTATGGTTAAAGGAAAAAATACAGCGGGTTTAGACTTGCCCTTACCCACCAGCCCCGTCGGTGTAACGAAATCTGAGTTGGCCTACCAGGCCATGCGCGACGGGATTGTGAATGGTCTGCTACAGGCGGGTGACCGGTTGCCATCCACACGCGTACTCTCGCAACGTTGGGGGGTAGGGCGTGGTACGTTAGAAAGTGTCTTTGAGCGTTTGCAACTCGAGGGTTACATCACCCGCAAAGTGGGGTCTGGAAGCCGTGTCAGTGCCACTATCCCAGACCGATATTTGAAAGCGGTTAGCACGGCGCAAACGACGGCGACCCACCATAAAGAGCCAGCGATGGTCGAAGCGGCGCCCGTTAGCGTAAGAAAACACTACCAAGCCCAGGTAGGAGTACCTTTTGTTGCCCGGCTTGCCAGCCCGTTGCTTATTTCACCTGCTGAGTGGGCCGCGCATCTACAGCGGGCCATGGCAGCTATGCAGCCCGAGCAGATGTGTAGCGTTGAGCCGCAAGGCGCTTGGGTATTGCGGGAACAGATTGCCAAGTACTTGCGTAACCATCGGGGAATCGATTGTCTGGCAGAGCAGATACTCATCACTAACGGCATTCGCCATAGCATTGATCTGGTCGCGCGCTGTGTAGTAAAGCCTGGTGATCATGTGTGTGTCGAGGATCCTGGTTATCCAGCTGTACACCAAATATTTGAAGAAGCAGGCGCTAACCTGCTTTACGCGCCTATTGATCAGGAAGGGCTTAATTTGGGTGGCATAATAGGCGCAACTGAATGTCGTATTGCCTATGTGACACCGGCGCACCAGTCACCGCTTGGCGTTATCATGTCGGCGACTCGCCGTTTAGAGCTTCTTGACTGGGCCCAAAGCAACAACACCTGGATCATCGAGGATGATTACGATAGCGAGTTCAACTATCAAAGCGCGCCGTTACCAGCGCTAAAATCCATCGACACGATGAATCGAGTAGTCTATTGCGGGAGTTTTAATCAGGCGCTTTTTTCCAATTTGAGGCTTGGCTATATGCTTGCTCCACCAGAACTACAGCGAAAAGTGCTCGAATTGTGGCATACGGTAGGGCGTAGTGTGGGAGTGTCGGAGCAACTGGGGTTGGCGGCGTTTATGAAAGGCCCTGCTTTCTTACGGCATTTACGCCGTTCTCGGCAGGAGTATCAGACGTTGCGTGACATCGTGCTTGAAACCTTGAGGGCCGAAGCGCCGGGGCGCTATCGCATTAGTGGCGAACATGCAGGCTTCCACCTGATTCTGTGGTTATCGCCGGATCAAGACGAAAACATGTTAATCCATGCAGCGGAACAGCAGGGAGTAGTGCTACAACCGCTTCGGCACTGCTGCCGTGAGATTGAATTAGCGCCTGCCATTGTGTTGGGTTTCGCAGCGCTAACACGGGCACAGGCAAAATATGCCGCTCGTAAGCTTGGGCAATTACTGCTTCCAACACCCAGTTAGCTGGTGACTTTTTCGCTTGGTCAACCGGGCCGATAAATCTCGGTTTCTCCTCGGTGCGCATTGAAAAGCCTTCAGGCGAGCTGACAATGAGACCTCGTCTTAGCGCTCTTTCACGGTGATCTTCGCGACGGCGGCCGCTCTATCCCGGAGCGCAGTCTGGCTAAGTGTCCAGGCATCTTGCTCGATGAAGAATATGCGCCGCAGCCAAGCCAATACCAACCGCCGGGTCGCCTCCAGCGCATCGGGATCTTCTGCCTCGGTCTCTTTCGCGTCGAGCCCCGCGATTCCGCCAAGCCCATGGCCCACGCCACTGATTGTCAGCAGGGCATCGGCCCCCGGCGCGTCGTGGAAGGCATCCGCGTGCCACTCGGGGCCGCGTGGCGTGAAATGCGGGTCATCTTCCGCGCCGCAGACCACGAGGGTGGGTAATTCGATGCCGCTGAAATCCACATCGAAAAAGGGAAAGCGCCGAGCATGATCGGGTGTCAGATCGGCGCCGCCACGCCCTGGAGTTGCCAGCAGGACACCCGCGCGGATGCGCGGATCAGAGAAATCCTCCCCATACAAACGTCCGCCAAGTAGCAGGCTGCAGGTGTGGCCGCCGAAGGAGTGGCCCGCTACGGCGATCCGGTCGTGATCCAGCCGTCCTGAGATGGCGGGAGCCTGCCGCTCGATCTCGGCCAACTGGTCGACGATGGCACGCATCTCGAGCACACGCTCGCGCCAGTAGAAGGGGCCTTCAGGTCGGTCGGGGTCAAGTCCGCCGACCCGTGAACTGGCGTGTGTCGGTTGAATGACGGCTATGCCCCGTTCGGCCCAGAACTGGGCGAGCGGGGCATAGCCGTCTTTCGAGGGGATATAGCTCGATGGACCAAAGCCGTGCGACAGGATCACGATCGGTATGGCGTCCCCGGTTGCTGGCGCGGTAAGGCGCAGCTCCAGGGGGTGGCGGCCAGGCATCTTCAGGCAGATCGGCGTGTAGGCCACTGTCAGGGCGGGATCCGGCGTCGGCAGTGCGCGGGACAGGTTGATCAGTCGGTTCATCTATTAGCCTCCTTGTTTGATGAGCAGGAGAGTATAGACAGCGATTACCCGTTCATGCGATACACAAATGTCCAAATTCTTTCATCAAGAGTCCAAAATATGCCCGATGGTATCGAAGACCCTCTGTCCAGTGTCGTCACGTTGCTCAAACCGTCGGTGTCTATCTCGAAGATGGTCGAGGCGGGTGGCCAGTGGCAGGTCGAGCGGCATGACATGGCCAGCCCCTTTTATTGTGCGATGGATTGTGCGATGGTCGAGGGGGGATGCCGGGTTGAGGTGAGCGGTCGCAAGCCGGTTACGCTGGCGGCCGGAGACTTCGTCCTGATCCCCGATCTGCATGACTTCAGCATGACCAGCGAGGTGCCGCCGGAACCCAGGGGGCCAGACCGGCCGCTGGAAATCGAACCCGGGCGGGTTCGCCTCGGCCCGGCGGACGCCCCCGTGGAGATGCGCGCGCTAGTTGGGCATTGCCGCTTCGATACACCCGCGAGCGACTTGCTTGTGTCACTGCTGCCCGAGATGATTCATGTCTCTGGGCACGATCGCCTGATGGCCCTGGTGCCGGTGATTCACGATGAGACCCGCGCCGACCGGCCGGGGCGTGAGCTGATCCTCCAGCGGCTTCTAGAGGTGCTGCTTATTGAGGCGCTCCGCTCGGGCCCTACCGTGAATATGCCGCCGGGGCTACTGCGCGGGCTGTCCGATCCGCAACTGGCCGCCGCCTTGCAGCGCATTCACGCGGACGCGGGTGGCGAGATTTCCGTCTCAGGGCTGGCGCAGGACGCGGGTATGTCCCGCTCCGGATTTTTCGAGAAGTTCCGGAAGGAAATTGGACGCGCGCCGATGGAATACGTAACGGATTGGCGCATGGCCATCGCTAAGACGCTGCTACGGCAGGGCAAACTTACCAACACGGAGATCGCCCTGCGGGTCGGCTACGGATCTGCCAGTGCCTTCGGGATGGCATTTGTTCGGCACGAGGGCTTTTCTCCCGGTGCGTTTGCAGGCAAGCAAGGCCGTAAGAGAGGTACAAAGGGAGTGTCTTGAAGACGACAGTGGCTATGATGTACAGGTTGTTCCCACTCATGGAGCAATGCTGTGTTGGGACTCAAAGTGCGAATTCACCGCGAACAGGCTGAAACACTGCTCCTGGATCTAGAGTCCTCATTGAACTTGGCATGGCAGGTTGCTGAACTTTTGCTGTCAAAGATGGTACAAACTGGCCCACTGCAGGGCAGTGGGCCAATGGGGGAGCGATCAGTTTTGAAGGAAATTGAGCAGATCCTGGTTGAGCCGGTTTTTATGTGTATCGGTCAAACCGTGTGGGGCTCCCTCATATACAATTAACTCCGCGCCGTCTACCAATGCCGCAGACGCTTGCCCAGAAATGTCTAAAGGTACGATCTGGTCGTCATCACCATGGATCACCAGGGTGGGAATATCGAATGCCGCCAAGTCTTCACGGAAATCAGTGGCCGAGAATGCGGCGATGGAGTCATAGGTATTTTTATGGCCGCCTTGCATTCCTTGTGCCCAAAATGACTGGATCAGGCCTTGGTTGGGTTCCGCGTCTGGGCGGTTAAAGCCAAAGAAAGGCCCTGATGCAATATCCAAGTACAGTTGGGAGCGATTGTTTAGAGAAGCTTCACGGATACCATCGAACACATCGATAGGTAGTCCATTAGGATTGTCAGGTGTTTGCAGCATTAGTGGAGGAACCGCTGAAACCAGGACGGCTTTAGCGACGCGATCTGTTCCGTGCCGGCCAATGTAGCGAGCCACTTCTCCGCCACCCGTCGAGAAGCCGACGAGTGTGACATCGTTCAGGTCAAGGGTGTTGATGACCGTGGCCAGGTCGTCAGCATAGTGATCCATATCATTGCCATCCCAGGGTTGGCTGGAACGTCCGTGACCGCGGCGGTCATGAGCGACAACGCGATATCCTTCTGATGCCAGGAAAATCATCTGCGCTTCCCAGCTGTCCGAATTGAGCGGCCAACCGTGACTGAAGGTGACCACTGGGCCATCTTCAGGTCCCCAGTCTTTGTAATACAGTTCTACCCCGTCAGCCGTTGTGATAGTGCTGGCGGTTTGTTCAGCGTTGAAGGCTTTTTGGGCATCTGCAGCGTAGGCGTTTGAGCCAATTTGAAGGCCTAGTGCTAGCACTGTAGTGGTCAATGTGCGGTTTAGTTTTTTCATGATGTCGTTTCCTGTTCTCGCGGTTGAGTAGTGGTGGTGGTGTTTATTCGGTGATGGTGAGTGTGACGTCGATGTTATTGCGCGTGGCGTTGGAATAAGGGCAGACGATGTGGGCCTGATCGACTAACGTTTGTAAAACGTCGTTGGGCACACCTGGCGCCGCAATCGTTAATTCAGCTTGAATTCCAAAGCCGATAGGTATCTGGCCAATACCAACTTTTCCGGTGACAGACGTGCTTTCAGGAAGGCTGATTTTTTGCTTGCCCGCCACGAATTTCAGGGCGCCCAGAAAGCAGGCTGAATAGCCAGCGGCGAACAGCTGCTCAGGGTTGGTGCCGTCTCCACCCGCACCGCCCAGTTCGCGTGGCGTGGAAAGCTTGACGTTCAAAGCGTTATCGGAAGAGGTGGCTTGGCCTTCGCGTCCACCTGTGGCTGAGGCAGTAGCTGTGTAAAGAATTTTTTCGATAGTCATGTCTAGTTTTCTCCAAAGCAGTGGTTGATCCGAAAACAAATGTTGTCCGGTGATAGGCATTCTGCCTGCTATAATTGGACGATTGGTGATCTATAATCTCGATAAATTGATTTGGAGTATCAAATGGTCGATAGGTTAGCGACTCTGATGGAGCACTTTTCGGTAACGGCTCAGGTATTTCACGCAGGGGCTTTATGCGGTACCAATACATTGGAAGCCGATGGGGTATCAGGGCAGATGCACTTGGTGCGGCGTGGAACGGTTAAAGTGGTACACCACGATGGCTCTCTGAGCATTACGCAGCCCAGTTTGTTGCTCTATGCCCGGCCAATGACACACCGTTTCATGACCGATCCTGAACAGGGTGCCGACATGGCCTGTGCTAGCTTACGTTTTGAGGGAGGCGAGCAGAATCCAATTGCGGCAAGTTTACCTAACGTTGTGTGTTTGCCTTTGGACTCCATTGCTGGTGTAGCGCAGGTTCTCGATCTCCTTTTTGACGAGGCGTTTACGCAGCGATGCGGCCGAGTTGCGGTGGTTAACCGTCTGTTTGAAGTAGTCATGATCCAGATATTGCGTCAGTTGATGGAAAATAACGATGTGAAGGGGGGGATGCTGGCGGGCCTCTCACACCCACGCTTGCGCAATGCACTTGTTGCCATGCATGAAGAACCAACAAAAACATGGACGCTGGAGGTACTGGCGGAACGGGCAGGTATGTCGCGCAGTGTGTTTGCTTCCACCTTTCGCGACGTTGTGGGTGATACGCCGGGTCAGTATCTGCAAGGGTGGCGTATCAGGATGGCACAGCAGGCGTTGAAGCGCGGCCGGCCGATCAAGATTATTGCCGGTGAAGTGGGTTATGGAAGCGAAGTGGCCTTATCGCGCGCTTTTAAAGCCTATACGGGAATGTCACCAAGACAATGGCGAGAAGCGCAAACTGCCACTCTGTGAGATTTGATCGCTCAGCTCCAGACGAAGTATAAATACTAGGCAGACTCGCTGGCATCAATAACCGTCCCGATCACGGTATGTCGACCGATTTTCGGTAGAGGCAGGCTGCTCCTTATCAAAGGCACGACGGTTCTCTTCAATTTGTGGCCAGTGAATGCGTATCCATGAAGTAAAGCCCTCTAGAGCGGTCAGCATACTGGCGCTCATCTCAGACAGCTCATACTCCACACGTGGTGGCACTTCAGGGAAGTAGTGACGAATTACGGCGAAGTCCGGCTCGGGTGATTCGTTTTTTAGCGCTACTCTTTGTTACGGTATAGCACCATACCACCGTGATAGAGCACGCCATCAATAAACTCGCCATCAGCGGTAAAACCGGTGTCGTCCCAGTATTCGATATAGTTACCTGTCACCTGATAGCGGCCCTGATAGGCGCTTTCACGCTCACCACGGGCTTCATCGTAACGATTGTTGGGTAAAAGTTCGTGGCGTATTTGGCCATCTTTAGTTACCCACATGCCAACATACGGGTGTTCTGCCATAGCGTTATCTCCTATGTTCGGGGCTGTTTGAGCCGTAGTGGTGGCGGGGAAAATAGTGATAATGCCAGCAACGACTATCGCACGTTGCCAGTAGATAGGAAGCTTGGTGTCTTGCATGTAAGGTCACTCGCTTTAAATGCCACATTTGCTTGAATAGCTCGGACACATATTCATACGGAGTTACAGGCTCGCTGTAGGTCGTACCACTATGTCGCTGGTATCAACGTCGTCCGGTTAATAAAACAACTTTTGATACGAAGTTAGTTGAAATTGTCATGTGTTAATCCGCACAATGAAAAATACTTGGAGAAGTTTAACTAGCGGGAGCAATCGCTCATAGAGACAATTCTATTGCATCCTTGCCTAATCCTATTATTAAAATAAGGGTGAGCGAGGGCGTTCCACCGTGGTGATGACCAACGCCCGGTTATGAATGGTGCAAATCCCTATGGCTATTAACCTGTCTAAGTTTGCTACTATGTTAATACCTATATAGCTTTACTCGCTGAAGCCATGCGCGCGCTGGCGGAGGTATATAAACGATGTCGTATGAAATCATGCTAAAGCGTATATATGCGCCGATAGAGGAGCACAACGGCACTCGGGTGTTGGTTGATCGGTTATGTCCTAGCGGGTTGTCTCCCAGTTTACTGGCGCTGAATGAGTGGTACCCGGAGATAGCGCCTGCATCTCAATTATGTCGTCAGTATCGACAGCAAAAAATCAGTAAATCACTCTTTCTTGAGCGCTACAGGAGTGAGCTGAAGGCATGTCCTGATAAGCTACTGCCTTTAATGAGATTCGCACGAGCGGGGCGAGTTACCCTACTAACCGCCGCTCGTGAAATTGAAGATTCCCACCTTCCAGTAATCAAAGAGCTGGTGCTATCAGCGCTCGAAGAGGAAGACGCCAGTGATCGTGAATTTTGCTCATCGCCCTGCCTGGCGCACACATTACCCACTTCTCAACGTTAGACCGTTTGCTTCACGCGTCATCATTGGGCTTGACGATGAATGGGTTGGTGCCAGTGCGCCTAATATTCATGGCTTAATAAGCCCAGATAACAGCAAACAAAATACCCCACCCCAGAGCACTGGCAGCTATGATTGTGTAAGTGGCTGAGATCGTAGCAACATCAAATTCTTGATGGGTACAGAGTGCTTGTAAGCCGTGGTAAATCAAGCTGCAAGAGATGCCCAGCCCGCTAAGTATAACCACTACGTTGAAAAGTAAGCTGGGTACCAATAGTGCCAATGAAGCGACGAATAACGGTATTGGTGCAAGTGTGGCAAGTAAATAGGCATCTTGATATCTGATAGATAGCTCTTCAGTTCCATTGACTACAGCGTAGATTACCCAGCCAATAACGAAAAAACTCAATATCTCTGCTAGGAAAATAATTGTCGTGATAAAACGCCACTCTCGGTCAGCAAAGCCCGCCATAAATGCATCGCCGTAATGGGTGCCCGCATAATAGAGCATTACTGGCGGCAAGAGGGACATGGGTAACACCACCAGCCACGCTAGTAAAGGAATGGAGGGGGAGGAAGCCTGTAGCTCTTTCCAGCCTTCACGATGGTTGAATGGTAATTTGAGAAAAGTGAGTGCTCTCATTTCAGATCCCCCCTGCAGGTGTAATCTCAATGGTTATTTGTATCATGGTGTGATATTGTATTTTTTTAAAGCGCTCTAAATTGGCGAGTCAGCAATAGCCGAGTATGTGGTAAAGAGAATTGGAAAAATGAATAACCCTCAGACACTTGATAAAAGCGACTTTGAGCGGCTGTCGCAATTTCGTTACCGGTTGCGTTGCTTTCTTCGCCATAGTGAAGATATCTGTCGCCGCTATGGGCTGACGCCCTTGCAGTATCAACTATTGCTACATCTTCGTGGTTTCCATGGAAGAGACTGGGCGACGGTGGGGGAGCTAGCGGAACGGCTTCAATCAAAACATCATGGGGTGGTGGCGCTAGTTGACCGCTGTGAGCAGCTATCATTGGTTGTGCGGCGGCAAGGGCGTGAGGATCGCCGCCAAATAGAAGTGCATTTATTGGAAGAGGGCGTGAATCGGGTAACGCAAATCGCTGAAGCTCATCAACCTGAGTTGCGTCATTTGCAGGAAGAGACGCCATTTCCGGGTTGGCATAAGTCCACTTAATGCAGAGCTTAAGAAGTTGGATATAGCCAATATACATCGAATGTCCTCATTAATAATGCTTGGTTCGATTGCTGTGTTTAGCTCTTAAGTGTGGTGTGTGGCATTTAGTTGCTGTACTTCTATACTGTGAACTTCAATTTATCGTTAAGGTATTGCACTATGACAAAGCATGATTTGCCATCTGGAGCTGGAGATGTCGCAAACCAGTATCCTGAGATATGGGAAGCTTATGCCGCTTTGGGCAAAGCCTGTGCTGAAGCTGGGCCGCTTGATGAACGTAGCCGACGCTTGATAAAACTCTCGCTGGCCATAGGGGCACGCTCCGAAGGGGCCGTTCACTCCCATGTGCGTCGTGCCTTGGAGGAAGGCGTGAGTGCCGAGGAACTGAAACAAGTAGCCATGTTAGCGATTCCTACCACCGGATTTCCGACTGCTGTGGCGGCCTTAACCTGGATTGAGGACATCACGGATCCTGATTAAGGGCGCTCTGGGGGCGCTCTTCTGAATCTAGAGGCACTGTCCGGATCCAATCGACGCGAACAGTGCCGTGATGCTACAGATGTTCCGACCGTTCAGTGCTTGGCGTTCTGAAGAGCCTGTTCTTCGATGTCTCTATCGACTGAAGAGACGTAGTATTCGTCATCGAAAGCGCCTTCTGGCTCCTTGAGCCACACTAGGCAGATAACCCAACTAATGAAGGCGCCGGTCGCGATGATGTAGAAGAACTGCGACGGTGTGACAAACGTAAAGATGGTTAGGTAAACCACCGCGCCAACATTACCGTAGGCGCCGGCCATGCCCGAGATTTGCCCAGTGATGCGGCGCTTGATGGAGGGAATGATACCGAAGGTTGCCCCCTCAGCCCCTTGCACGAAAATCGAAGTGCCGATGGTCACCGCAATGGCCAGAATGAGTGGCCAACTCGAATTGAGCATGGCCATTAGCAAGAACCCAACGCTAATGCCAAACATGTAGCACAGCATCACAAAGCGCCGGTTACCCATGCGGTCGGAAACCATGCCGCCCATGGGGCGCGCCACCAGATTGACGAACGCGAATGACGCAGCGATCAGGCCGGCCGTAGCGGCATTCAGGCCCCAGGTCTCCTCAAAGAACATGGGCAGCATCGATACCACTGCGAGTTCAGCGCCGAAGTTGGCAAAATAGGTGCTGTTAAGCGCTGCCACACTGTTGAACGAGTATTTATCATCTTCGGGTACCCCCTTACGCAGGATTGGCAGGTTGACCCGCAGGATCTGTACGATCTGATAAATAACGATCGCCACAATGACGAGATAGGCGATGACCGCCCCGGTGATTGATAGATAGCCCATATACTGGATACGCCAGACCAGGATGGCGAGTACGCCGACCAGTGGGATGGTCCAGATGATCAGCTTGATCATATCGCCCCAGGAGCTCACTTCCATGGCAGCGGATTTGCGTGGCTTGCGGTGGGCCTGGGCATCCGGGCCATCGGTAATCGCGAACCAGTAGTAAACACCGTAAGCGGCCATAACAATAGCGCTCTGGGCGATAGCCCAGCGCCAGCCATCGGGGCCGCCATACATGCTCAGGGCGATGGTCGGCAGCGACATGGCCGCGACGGCAGAGCCGAAATTACCCCAGCCAGCGTAGAAACCTTCAGCGAAGCCAATGTCCTTGGGCTTGAACCACAGCGCCGTCATGTGGATACCCACCACGAAGCTGGCACCAATCGAACTCAGTACTAAGCGCGCCACCAACAGCTGCGTCATGCTGTTACCGAAAGCAAACGCCAGTGCCGGTAGTGACATAGTTACCATAAGCACCGAGAACACCCGTCGCGGGCCGAACCGATCCAGTGCCATGCCAACGATGATGCGGGCAGGAATGGTCAAGGCGACGTTGCAGATGGCGAACAGCTTGAGATCATCCGTGGTCAGCCAGTCGACGCTCTTGAGCATGCTCGACGCGAGCGGCGCCATGTTGAACCACACGTAAAAGGTAATAAAGAAGGCAATCCAGGTCAGGTGCAAGGCCCGAATTTCGGGGCTGCGAAACTTGAATACAGCGGAAACTTTCATGGTCGTATCGTCCTGTGTCCCAAAGGTGGGCTGTACCAAAGGAGGTGTAGAGGCTGCTCAAGGGCTGGGTAGGATTAACAAGGGACACTCGGCGCGCCGGGCCAGGAACGAGCTGACGCTGCCGAAAGTCATGTAGTCGAGTTCATCAACAAAATAAGTCAACGACTTGGCGATGATGCCGCCGTCCGGCTGATGGCTATGGCGGGCAATGACCAGTAGGTCTGGCGAGAGTTTGCGAGTGGCCTGAAGCAGCATCTTGCGTGCATCCCCCTCGGCTAGAAGTTGCTCGGCTTGGAAGCCCTCGCCGATGGCGAATGCCACACCCTCTTGAAGGTGCCGTTTAACCTCATCGTGCTCCTGCTGAAAAAGCGCCTCGTTGTTATCGGTAGCGTCGAGTGGATTCTCCACCACGCCGACCAGTACCAGCAGAGGTTGGTTACAGCGGAACATGTTGACGACCTGAGCGAGAGCCAGCTTGGCGTTTCGCGAACCGTCATAGGCGATCATGATTTTCATGGTGTCCTCCCGCATTGGGGTAGGGGGTGAAGACCCGGAGCTTGGCTCCGGGCGTAAACAAGCAAGCCCTATTTAGGGGTTCTTAACGTAGGCACCTTTGCGTAGGTAGAACCACCAGTTGATGACTAGGCAGATGGCGTAGAAGACCGCAAAGCCGTACATGGCAAGTTCCGGTGTGCCGGCCTGGATTTGCTCGCCCATTACCCGCGGGGCGATGAAGGCGCCATAGGCAGCGACGGCTGAGGTCCAGCCAAGTACCGGGCCTTTCTGCTGCTGGTCGAAAATAACCCCGATGCTGCGGAAGGTAGAGCCGTTGCCGATACCACTGGCGGCGAATAACACGATGAATAGCAGCAGGAATAGCCAGAAGAATTGATTAGGATCGGTGGCGTTATAGGCCTGCATCATCACGTAGCCGGTGGCGATAGAGGCGACCACCATGACCGCAGAGATTATTTGGGTGACGATGGAGCCACCCACTTTGTCGGAGATCCATCCGCCCAGCGGACGGATCAGGGCGCCCACGAAGGGGCCTATCCAGGCCCAGGTTAAAGCGCTGGGCGCCTCTGGGTTGGCCACGCGAATCAGCGTGCCATCGGCAGTGGCTTCCATCATGTTGCCGAAGATGACGTTGATAGAGAGCGGCAGGGCTGCAGAGAAGCCGATAAAAGAGCCGAAGGTCAGAATGTAGAGGATGGTCATTGACCAAGTGTGCTTATTGGAAAATATTGCGAACTGCTTCTGGATATTAGGTTTGATGTCGCCAGGAATCAGGCGCAACAACACCAGAGTCAGAACAATGGTTAGCGGCAGGGCAACCCACATATTAAGCCAGCTGAGAGCTAGCATGCCGACGATGGCAGTTACCATGCCGACGCCGTAGAGGCCTAATATTTTGCTAAAAGCCGCCAGCGGCGAACCAGGGTTGGGCGTAATAGTGCGAAGATTGTTCATACCGAACCAACCGGCGAACGCTAATGGAACCAGGAATACAAGCCAGATAAAGCCAGCATTCTGGATCCAGGTATCGGTACCTGCCTCGATCCGGCCGATCAACGTACCGCTAGCGCTTTGCAACTCCATCGGCGAACCGGCTATAGCGCCGAAAATACCGACGGTCATTACCAGCGGGATGACAATCTGCATGGTAGTGACGCCGAAATTACCGAGGCCTGCATTCATGCCCAGGGCGTAACCTTGCTGTTTGCTGGGATAAAAAGTGGAAATGTTGCTCATTGAACAAGCGAAGTTACCGCCACCGATACCGGAAAGTAGCGCCAAAGCCTGGAATACCCAGAACGGCGTGCCTGGGTTCATCAAGGCGATACCAGTGCCGGCAGCGGGGATCATCAATAGCGCGGTGGTCAGGAAGATGGTGTTACGCCCGCCAGCGATGCGGATCATGAACGATGCTGGGATGCGCAGTGTGGCACCTGCTAGACCGGCAAGCGCCGTCAGTGAAAATAGCTGGTTAACCGTGAACGAAAAACCCAGGTTCTGCATCTGGGTGGTAATCATTCCCCACATCATCCAGACAGCGAATCCCATCAGCAGACTGGGAATGGATATCCATAGATTGCGGTTGGCAATGTGCTTGCCTTCCTGTTCCCAGAATTGGGCGTCTTCGACATTCCATTTCTCAATGTCGGCATTTCTCTTGCTCATGGCGCTTTCCCCTTGGCATCAAACCTATCTGCATCTAGCAGTTAGAAAGCAAGATACGCTGGAGGAAGAAATTGGGGAATAGGTGGAAATAGTATGAAAAACAGCGACATACCTCTTGAGAGGTAGTCGCTGAAAAGCCTGGATTCATTGATTTTTAACAGAAAAAATCGAGAGGAGGTAAAGGCGGGTCAGAGCAAAAGTATTCTGGGAGTCTTTAGAGGTAACCACACAGAATCGATTAGTGATCGATACCTTCCTGGACTGCCCAGACGGCAGCTTCGACACGTGAGCGTAAGTTGAGCTTTTTGAGCAGATGCTTGACGTGAACCTTGACCGTGCCTTCGGTAATATCCAGCTTGCGTGCGATAAGCTTGTTGGAGAGTCCGCCAGCAAGCTGTTGCAGAATTTCGCGTTCACGCTGCGTTAGGCTATGAATATCCGGGGTGGTGGGGGCATTGCGCTGATTACGCAGGGCTTCAGCGAGTAGGGCGGTCAGGCTTTCGCTGATGACCATGCGCCCCAAAGCAGCCTGACGCAGTTGGCGAACCATGTCTTCAGGCTCCATATCCTTTAACAGGTAACCGTCAGCACCGTTGCGCAGTGCGGCGACAACATCATCCTCATGGTCGGAAACAGTGAACATCACCACACGGCCGCTATAGTTGGCTTCCCGTAGGCGGCGCAAGGCTTCTAAGCCATTGACGCCCGGCATGTTTAAATCAAGTAAAACCAGGTCAGGCTCAAGTTTGAGGGCCAGTGCAATGCCTTCTTCAGGGTCGCCCGTCTCGCCAACCAGTTCAAGATCGTCCTCTAGCTCAAGCAGCTGAGCGACGCCACGCCGGAGTAGCGGGTGGTCATCAATAATCATCAGGCTGGCGGGTGTATCGTTGGCGTTGGTCAGCGTCATTAAGAAGTCCCTGTACCTAAGTGAGAGTCGGAGGCAGCCGTCACAGGCTGCTGCTGAATTAAGCGAGCGGTCAACGGGGTGAAGACTATCTCAATGCTGGCCCCCCCTGTGGAACGATTGGTGATACTCAGCTCCCCGTTCAGGGTAGTGGTTCGGTCGCGTATGATCACCAAACCGTAGTGCATAGGTGGCGAGCTATCGTCTTCCAGGCCTATGCCGTCATCCTCAATACGCACTAGCAGGCGAGCATCGGCGAAGCGCACAGTGACTCCAGCCCAGTGGGCTTGGGCGTGCTTGTGAGTATTGGCCAGCGCCTCACGAATGATCTGCAGCACGTGAATTTCTTCATTGGGGTTAAGTAGGTAAGGCGGCACATCGTACTCAAGCTCGACCGTTACCTCCATGCGCTGGCTAAACTCATCGACGGTCTGGCGTAAGGCAAATTGCAGCCCCGGCCCCTCTAGTTTGAGCCGGAAGGTAGTGAGCAGCTCACGTAGCTGACGATAGGCGCTGTTTAGGCCGGTACGCAGCTCGTCGAATACCGCAGACTGCATCTCTCGGGTGGCTTCTTTTTGCTGCATGCGTTCGAGTCGAGCGACCTGCATTTTGAGATAAGAGAGCGATTGGGCTAGAGAATCGTGAAGTTCCCGCGCAATGATGGTTCGCTCGTTGATCAGCGTAACGTGCTGCTGCTCCTCGATACGTCGCTGCAGATACACCGCCGTGGCGAGCTGGTCGGCTAACATGGTGAGCAGCCGACGGGTGCTATCGTTGAGGCGCTCCTGGGGATACCACACTTCCAGGGTGCCTAGCAGCGTATCGCCTACGCTAATCGGTAGCAGTAAGCACTGTGACTGGTTATTGGACACCATCTCCAAGGGGCGAGGATCGATCAGGCAAGCGTGACACTCCTGGTCACGGCAATACTCTGGTCGGGTACGCGAGTGGGTTTCTAAAACCGGCATTTCCCGTTGGTCGAAAGGATCGTTGAGAGAAAGCCGTATTGGCCCGATATCCAGCAGCTTTTCCAGTTCGCGTAACATAGGGGCTGCGCTAGAGCAGAGATCATTACCGCCCCCATACAGCGAGCGGCTGGCATCGTGCATTACCCGCAGTGCCTGATTACTGCGTTCAAGCTCCTGCTTCTTGCGCGACACCTTGTCTTCCAATGCGGCGTAGCTTGTTGCAAGCTCCGCAGACATCTTGTTAAAGGTATGGCCCAACAAAGCCAACTCGTCGCTGCCGCGGAGTTCGGAGCGTGGCTTGAAGTTACGCTGTGCCGCCTCGCGGGCAAGAACCATCAGTTGACGCAAAGGAACTACCAGATTGAAGCGAACATCGTAGAGGGCGATCGAGACCACTATAGCGATCAGTACCAGAAAGAGCACTTGCATCATCCCCAGCAGCCGCACCTTGGCCTCAGTGCTCTCTTCCAAATAGGTCACCAGCACTTCAATGTCATTGACCATCGCCACGATCATCATTTCTAGCGTATCGAGGTCAAGCGCAGTGGCTGGGGACGGTGCCTCTAGTGCCGGACGAAGCGTGTGCTGCCAGTAGATCTGAAGTTTTTCCAGTTGACGGCGGCGCTCGTGACGATCATCGATGGGGATCGTTTGTTGAAGCGTTGTGCCATACAAACGTTGATCGAAGCTCGAAATCAGTCCTTCGAGCTGTTCTGCGCTAGTCTCCTCTGGAGCATACTCCAGGCGTTGCAGTGCCCCCATGATTTGATAGGCATTCATGCGTAGTGAGCCAGCGACATTAATCGCGGCAGCATCGCCACGGCTGCTGTTAGACATTGCCATGGTCAGGGTGATGCTGATGAGTGCCATCCCGCTAATGGCAAGTAAGGACGCAATGATGCGAGCAACCAGGGAGCGCTGAAGTAATTTCATGGCATTTCCGATAGCGCGGAAGAGGTAAGGGAGTGTGGCACTGTCTGCATTTCGATACGAGGGCTATTCCTTTGGGGTTAGCCGACCTACCTCCGATGTTTTTTGACCTACGCCCAGTATTTACAGACAATTCTTACATGTCTTCCGATGTCTTTATACCCTCGCTGGGAAACGCCATGCCATCATCTGTGCCGCCTCCCACGTTGGAGACATCAAAACAGCCAGTAAATGGTTATCAGTTGCTGGTAGCCATGCTGCTGATGCCGCTGGCAAGCGCTTTAGCGGTGGCTGGCTGGACACTTTATGCCCTGCTCGCAAAACAACCCCTCTATGTGCTGGTACCGTTGAGTAGCGGTGTGCTGTTGGCTTGGCCGGCTTGGTATATCGCCAGGCGGGGAGACACCTGCCGCTTGATGCAATGGCTATTACTGGGGCTAGCGTTGGCGCTGGGCGGGTTTGGGATGGCTAGCCGACCGTGGGAGTTTTTGTTAGTGGGGGCTGGGCTTGGACTGGGAGGTGCGGTGATTACGACGGGCATCGCCCACGCCAAAGGCTGGATGCCTGGTCGTTGGGTGAGTCTTTGTGTCGCCCTTTTTCTGGCTTTAGCGGCGGGGGTAGGGTTTTCCTTGCGGATGGCGCCTCTGGTAGTCCAAGCCTATGGTTGGCGCGCGGCGCCACTTAGCCTGTTGATCCCTCTGTTTATGGTAATGCTGCTGCTGTGGCTTTTCGTAGAGTCACCCGAGTAACGCCGCCTATGAGTCTCACCTGTTCATTCTTACCTACTCTCTCACCTTCTGATTCTAAACCACTAGCGATAAGGCCCATTTTATGACCATAGCGACGTTTGCCGATTTACTGCAGGAAGCGCGTAAACAACCTAAGCCCCAGCGCCTGCTGTTTGTGTTCGTTCGCGCAGAGCTGCCCGACTTCCCTGATGCTGATCAGCGTCGTCGCTTCGAACAGGGTGAAGGGGGTGTGTTGGTGCCTGTGGTATGCGTAGATAAGTCGACGGAGGAGTTGACCAGCATGGCGGCGTTGGTTGAGGAGTCACGCCGTACCGAGATCGAATGGGATCTAGTTTTCACAGCTGCCATGGACGACCCAAAAGATGACGCCGAGGTTGAACGGCAGCTCCAGCGTATGATGGAGTCGCTGCAAATGGGTAATATCACCGCCTATCTTGCCTTCGATCATCACGGCAATGCGCTTAACGTCGGCTAGGGACGGTTACCATGGAGCACTATTTCCTCATCAAGCACTTGCACATGTCGGCCGCTGCGCTGAGCATCACGCTCTTCGTAGTGCGCGCCTGGTGGTCGGTGCAGGAAAGCCCGCGGCTCAACGCCCGTTGGGTCAAGGTATTGCCTCATCTTATTGATACGGCTCTGTTGGGGCTGGGGGTGACTTTGATGGTATTGCTTTCCGTATGGCCCTGGCAGCTTCCTTGGCTTGGCGCCAAGTTACTGGCGCTGCTGGCCTATATCGGTATTGGCACCATTGCGATTAAGCGCGGGGCGACGCCAACGGTGCGAGCCCTAGCCGCGGTAGTGGCGGTGGCTATCTTCGCCTATATGGTGGGGGCCGCTGTTCATCACAGCCCGCTTTCCTGGCTAGCCTGAATTGCAGCTACTTTCTGCCTCACTCCTCACTTTTATTGCGCCATTGAGTGGGCGGCATGGCCGCTCCCTTCGTGGCGCCCGAGCCGGGTGAGCAATTCCAGGTCGATATCGTCATAGGTGATTATCTCGCCACCATGAACTACGGCGAACTGCTCGGCATGCTCATGGCTGGAGAACGGCGCAAGGGTGTGGCCCATGCTGCCGCGCCGATCATGGCCGACCACATACCAAGCGTCTGCTGCAGGGATAAAGGCATCGTCTTTAGGTGCCTCCCAGGGTGTCACGCCGACATCATGTACATAGGCGTGGCGCAGCTGGGTCTGATTTTCGGGCTGCTGGAGGAAAACGAACATCTCCAGCGTAGAGCAGAACTTACGCGCGTCACTGTGGCTTTGCATAAATGCCTGACCTTTGGGGCCTTCGAATTCGGTGATAAACATACCGCATACATGGCAGATGTCATCGCCGCTAATAGGCTGAGGCGGCATCCTTTCGGCGCTGTCAGTGGCATTGTTGCAACCGGTCATGAGCAAAATAGTAAGGGCCAGAATGGGCAGCAGGGCGGGCATGGTCAATCCTCGTTAATAAAATGATGTTAAGAGATGATGTTAAGCGGTATGACGGTGGAAGCGACGGACGGCCAATAGCAGGGGCACCACGACCCAAACCAGCATTGCCAAGGGCGGCCAGGCAGAATGGAACGCACCTTGCTGCGCGATAGCCGCGATACCGCTTTCTAGCTGTGTGCTGTCGAACCCCGACAGGTTGATCAAGCGAAAACTGTCGGTGGGATTGAGCAGCATCAGGTAGGGGAGCCAGTCGCCCCCCTGCTTGACGCCAACCAGTAGGGCCAGCAGTACTAGATCGAATACCAGCACGAACAGAAACCACACTCCTAGTGCCAGCCCGGCGGCCCGTGCCTTTTCGGTGACCGTTACGCTGATCAGGTAGGCAAAGGCCAAAAACACCCAGCCCAAGAGCACACTGCTGGCGATCAATCGTGCTAGGCCGACGGTTAGTTGGATAAGCGGTACGCCTTCAGCGCCCAACGCAATAACCATACCCGCGATACCAAAACCGAGTAGCGTGGCGACAGCCAGAATCATCCCATGGCCGAAGAACTTACCAAACATCAACGCCGAACGACTTATAGGGTAGGTGAGTAGCAGTAGTAGCGTGCCGGCCTCCTGCTCACCAACAACGGCGTCGTAGGCTAGCATCAGCGCGATTAAGGGGATCAGAAAAACGGCCAGAGTTGATAAACTGACCAGGGTGGTGGCCAGTGAAGTAAAACCAAGACCGCCGCTCGCAGCGGCACCAAAGTAGGCAATACCCATTGCCAGAACGGCAAGGATCACGGTGATCGCCAGTACCCAGCGATTACGCAGGCCATCCTGGAACTCTTTGGCGGCGACGATGAACATGGCCTTCATGCGCTGGCTCCTAGCGTCAGTGAGGCGGGGCGAGTAGAAAAATGCGTGTAGAGATGCTCAAGGGTGGGTGGTGATAACTCGATGTCGTCGATATTCGGCATGGTGGTTAATTGACGTAGCACCTGCATTTTATTTTCCGCGGGCACGTTGACCTCCACACAGCGCTCATTGATTGGGATAGGCTCAAGGGACATGGCTTTCCAGAGCTGAGACTGCATGGCCAGCAATGTGCCGTGGATACGAAACGTGAGCGGTAGCTGTGCTTCTTCACGCAGCTGTTTAAGGCTGCCCAGGGCCAGGCGTCGCCCTTTGCCCAGGATCAAGGCGCGGTCGATATAGGGTTCGATGCCCGGCAGTACATGGGAAGAGAGCAGCACGGTACAACCGTTGTCGCGTAGGGCTTTTACCGCTTGATAAAAATCGCGGGTGGCCGCGGGGTCAAGGCCGGTGGTGGGTTCATCCAGCAACAATAGCCGGGGAGACCCTAGTAAAGCCTGGGCCAGGCCAAGGCGCTGGCGCATGCCCTTGGAGTAAGTTTTAACGCGACGGTCGGCGGCTTCGACCAGGCCCACACGCTCAAGCAGAACCGTTACCTGATGGCGGTCAGCGCGCTTTAAACGAGCGAAATAGGTGAGCACTTCACGCCCGGTGAGCTGTTCGTAGAAGGTGACGTTTTCAGGTAGATAGCCCAACTGACGCCGTAGGCGTTCGGCATGTGGCCCGTCAGGAGCGCCACCGAGGACGTCAACGTGGCCCGAGCTGGGCGCAATTAAGCCCAGTATGAGTTTCATGATGGTCGTCTTGCCCGCGCCATTATGTCCCAGCAGGGCGAGCATCTCGCCTTCTTTGATGGTGAGATCCATTTCAGCTAGTCGCACCAGCGCCCCGTGACGCTTGGTAACTCGCTGTAGTTCTATTACTGGGTTCATGGAGCATTTCCTTCTCGGCCGGGCTCGCTCATCAAGGGCGCGCTGTCTCTGACCCCCGGGGGACGAAACACCGGGAACTGACGTTGCACCCAACGCAGTGCCAACACCGCAGGGCTTTGCATCAACAGGCGCGCGGAGGGGTGGCGCCAGAGAAGATGATCCATGGCGTCATTGGGTTCATGAGCGGTGTCGCCGACACCGTTATCGTCAAGATCCCAACCCAGGTAGTCGCTCCAGTAATTGCCCGACCAATCCTGCTCACGGGTGGCGACATACATGACTTGCTGCTTATTAGCGATGAAGGCGTTGCCCGCCATTTGGTTATCCTCTGAACCGGCGGTGAGATGGATGCCGATGTCGCTGGCTGCGAAACGATTATTCTCGATACGATTGAACTGCGAGTTGTAAACGAACAGTGCCTTGCCGTCGCCGCCCGCTAGACGCCCCTCGCCATCTGCCCCCAGGGGCTGGGTGACGCCTTCGACACGGTTGCCGCTCAACAGGGAGTCGGTGATGTTGTTCATCAAAATGCCGTAGTTGTCGTCTGCTTCCGAACGGTTATCAACGACTTCCAGGCGTTTGGATTGCATCAGGGCGTAGCCGGTTCGGGTTCGTTGGGTCAGGTTGCCTTCAAGACGATTGTCGAAGGAGTACATGTAGTGCACGCCATAGCGCAGGTCATGCAGGGTGTTGTCGCGCAGCACGTTGTGGCGGCTGCTGTCGAGATAGATGCCGTCGCGAGTCTGCGCAACATCGTTGGATTCGATAATCGAGTCACTAACGTTATAGAGGTGAATGCCGTTGCCGCGATCCTGAGAGCGCAGTCGGGTATCGCCACGAATGGTATTGCCTATCACACTGACGTTATTGACAGCATCGAGCCAGATGCCGAAGCCAGGCCCGCTTAGCTGGTTATTGCGGATGGTACTACCGTGAGCGCTGGGCTCGACAAAAATAGCGGCCTCCAGTGCTGTCAGGTTATCTCCCCAGTCTTCAATGCGGACACCTTCAAATATAATGTCGGGAGCTGCCAGCACCACCGCATGGCCGTGGCCTCCTGCATCGAGGATGGCTTGCAACTCGCCCCGGATATGCAGCGTGCGGTCAATAACCACACGCCCAGGGTAGCGTCCTGCAGGCAGCAGCAATTGATCGCCGTCGGTCGCCTGTTCGATCAACGGCTGTAACGGCTCACCAGGCGTGGCGAGCCAGTTGGCGGCATAAACCCCGCTAGGCAGCCAAAAAATCCATAGCAGCGCCAGTAGGCAACCTAAATAGCCAGGGTGTCGTTTCATGGTGTTCTCCCGCAGCGGGCCGAAGGAATCGGCCCGCATTGTCGTCAGACTCCTGTCAGTGAGGCGTCAGGCGGGTTCGACTAGCATGCGCCCCGTCATTTCCATATGCATTGCGTGGCAGAACCAGTTGCAGTAGTACCAGTGCACCCCGGCTTTGTCGGCGGTGAAGGTGACACTAGCGGTCTGCTGGGGGCTGATCTCCATCTGCACACCGTGGTTGACCATGCAGAAGCCGTGGGTCAGATCCTCGACCTGGTCAAGGTTGGTGATGACCACGGTCACCTCATCACCCTGTTTGACCTTGAATTCGGTCAGGCCAAATTGCGGTGCGATGGAGGTCATGTACACGCGTACTTTATTGCCATCGCGGATTACCTTGCTTTCGCCCTCCAGGTTGACGCCGTCTGCCTCGGCCATGGCCACGGTCTCGGCGAAGAAGGGGTCGTCTCGTGTCCATACTCGGCTTGGGTTGATCTGGTCGGCGCGTACCAGAATACAGTCGTGGGGCTCGGCATAAGTGGGGCCGTCATGCACCAGTTTCATTTCCTCACCGGAGATGTCGATCAACTGATCGTTTTCGGGATGCAGAGGGCCTACCGGCAGGAAACGGTCTTTGGAAAACTTCGACAGCACCACCAGCCACTTGCCGTCGGCATCCCGGGATTCGGTGAGACTGGCGTGGTTATGCCCAGGCTGGTAGTGGACATCGAGCTTCTGACGCAGGTAGTTGACGTCTTCGCCATTGTAGTGGCGAATGGCATCCTCAATATTCCACTTGGCTACCTGGCTATCGATGAACAGCGTGGTATAGGCGTTGCCCCGGCCATCGTAGGTGGTGTGAAGCGGGCCCAAGCCCAGTTCAGGTTCACCCACGATGGTATCGCGCGGTTCGATACTGTCGTCGAACAGCTCAGGCAACTTGTCGATGGCGATGATTGAGCAAGTGGGGGATAGCTTGCCGTTGGCGATGAAATATTTGCCATCCGGTGAGGTATTCACGCCATGGGGGTTCTTGGGGATCGGGATGTAACGTGTCAGTTGCGAGCCCTTGCGCCCATCCAGTACCGGTACGCTTGATTCACCCAGTGTCTTGTAGTTCCCGGCCGCCACGGCGGCTTCAATCGCTTCAACGTCGAATACCACGACCCAGTCGCGCTCGTTGCGCATGGTCTCGGTCAGGGTCATGCCCTTTTCCGAGTTGTAGCAGGTAGAGGCGACGAAACGACCGGTGTAGTCGGCATCGGTGTTATCGAGGTTGCCATCGACGATCACCTGCCAGGCTACGTCCATGCTTTCGGCATCGATAGCGTTGAACATAGTGAAGTAGTTGTCGGGGTTCTCCAGGTCGCGGCCGTCATTGATCTGGGGGATCGGCAGTTCGGCATTGGCGAAGACGTACTTGGTGTAAGGCACCTTCTGCAGGCGCAAACCGTGAATCGCCTGGACGTTGGGGATGGTGGTGACCTTGTCCGTCTTCATGATATCGAGACGAATGCGCGCAACGCGGGTGTTAGCCTTGTCGTTGATAAATAGGTACTTGCCGTCGTAGCTGCCGTCGGTCATGGAAATATGGGGGTGGTGGCAGTCGCCGTTGAGGAAATGGCTCGATTCGCCGAGTATCCGCTTCGACTCGTTGCTGATCCCCCAGCCAGAGGCGCTATCCACGTTGAACACTGGAATCCGCATCAGTTCGCGCATTGAAGGTACACCGAGCACCCGAACCTCGCCCGAGTGGCCACCGCTCCAGAAGCCGTAGTAATCGTCGAGCTCGCCGGGTGCAACGTCGATACCGTTGGCGCCGGCGGCCTGAACTTGACGGCTATTGAGTAACGCACCTGCGCCAAAACCACTGGCCAGGCCCGCCCCGGCAACGCCGGTGACGGCGGTATTGCGCAAGAAATGGCGACGGCCGATATCCTGAATATGGTCTTTTTTATCGCTCATGCTTGATTCCCCTGAGATCAGTCTTGCTGGTGAAGAGGGATGCGTTGCCATGCGGCCTGTTTGCCGCTGGCATCGGTATCCCGTTGGGTCTCAACGCTATTACCGCGCGATGACATATTGGCCGCCTTTTCATAGCGCTTGCGGCGCTTGACCATGGGCGGGCAACGCTGGTCGTCGTGGTAGGTCACTTGGCAGTCGAGACAGTAGTGGCACTCATTGGCATTGATGCGGCCGTCCGGGTGTATAGCGGCCACTTCGCATTCATTGGCACAGATTTGGCACGGGGTACCGCAGCTACCGCGGTGGCGCTTGAGCCAGTCGAACAGGCGTAAACGCGAAGGAATAGCCAACCCGGCACCTAAAGGGCACAGATAGCGGCAGTAGAATTTGTGGTTGAAGGCAGAAATCGCCACCAGTCCAAGAGCATAAATAACGAAGGCCCAGTCACGTTGGAAACGCAGGGTGATTGCGGTCTTGAACGGCTCCACTTCGGCGTAGCGTTCCGCGGTGCCAAGCGAATGTAGCGAGACTGCGAACAAGGCCAGCAGAATGATGTATTTAATCGCCCATAGGCGCTCATGGAGCCCGAAGGGCACCTCGATCTGCTTAACGTTTAGTTTGCGAGCGACCTGGTTGACCAGGTCTTGTAAAGCGCCGAAGGGGCACAGCCAGCCGCAGAAAACTCCGCGGCCCCACAGCAGCAGGCTCACCGCCACGAACGACCAGAGAATAAATAGCATTGGGTCGATCAAAAATGAGGACCAGCTAAAACCGCTTATCAGCGAGTTGGTGAAGGTAAGGATATTGACGACCGATAGCTGGGCCAGCGAGTACCAGCCGATAAATACTAAGGTGTATATCTTGAAACCTAGACGCAGTGGGTTCAGAACACGCGGGTGGCGCGCCAGCACATCCTGGAACAGCATGATGCCAGTGAGCACCAATAATCCGGCGGATAGCACAACGATCTGGAAAGCCTTGTCGCGCCAAACCTGTACCCAGATAGGCTCTTCCACCGGTGGCTCAGGCCGTTCTATATAGGCCTCGGGAACACTGTAGTCGGCGCTAAAGCGGCTGAACTCGGTATCCAAGGGGCCAGAGGCGCGGCGAACCAGTAATTCCAGCTGCCACGGTTGTCCGGGGTCGAAGCCCGCCTCTTCGCGGACGATGAAGATGTCTCGCTCGGCCAGCGAGGGCGCGCCTTCGAGGGCCAGATCACCCAGGCGGATGTGATCGCGATCATGAAAGCTGACCCGAGTGCTGCCCTGTGAAAGCTCGATGCGATCGAAGATGCCGCCGCGCACATACCCTGAACCCTTGAATGAGTAGTCACCACGCCCCATGACGGCAATAGCGTGCTCGCCATCCTTCAGCTCGACCATTAGTTGGTCATAGCCAGTATCGCCGAGCAGGTTGCGGCCAGCGGTTGGTGGGTTGAGGTAGGTGTAAAACAGCTCGATAAAGGTTTTATCGGCGGGCTGTGGCGAGCGCAGGTAATCTTCGGCGGGCGTACCTATAAAGCTCGCATCGACCTCGCCATGGGTCAGTTGCAAACGGCGAATGGTGCCGTCGCCGGTCAGTTCATCCCAGTTGGCAGGGGCGAAAACGTCTTCTCGAACGCGTGCCGGTGGTGTCTGGGAGGGGTCGGCAATGAGCTGCTGTTCAGCGGCCACTTGCCTGGCGCTGCGCATGATGGTGTCGCTGACGACGATGACGGTCACCGTCGCGCCAGAGATAGCGTCAAGATTGTCGCCGACCCTGAGCCTGTCATTGACGTGGGCCGATTCATGCTCATCGGCGAAGCTATTTAGCTTCGATTCGGGAATGCCCACCAGCATGATCGGTTCGGAATGACTGAGGATGTCGGCCTGTACAATTTGCCCATCCAGACCGATGCCCACCAGTACATTGACCGGTTTGCCTGAGTAGGCGGGGATCGGAGCGACATCCACACTCTCAAAAGCGTAGCCGAGCAACTCATCGTCGCTGGCGAGTACACGGCTTACCGGCCACTGTGAATCCGCGGCTTCAAGACGCTCTGCCGTGGGAAACCCCTCGCGTACCTGCTCCAGTTCGATAGCTTGGGCGGGCAGTGTTATCGCTAGGAGTAACAGTAAGCTAATCCAGATGCCGGTTAGACGGCGCGGGCAAGCCACAGGGGACATCGTGGTTTCCTTTTGGGTCAAGAGCGTTATAGAACCGGTTCTAGCAAGTGGTCGACGGCAGCTTTCACTTCGTCATCGCTCAAGCCCAATTGGCCTCCTTTCGGCGGCATTGCCTGAAAACCGTTAATCGCGTGGTCGTACAGGGTGTCCATGTCTTTTTCTAAGCGTGGCTCCCAGTGTTCGGCATTGCCGCGAATGGGAGCACCTGCGGCGCCCGTCATGTGGCAAGCCATGCAGGCTTGGTTATAGGTGGCTTCGCCATCTGCATGAGCGGTAACCGAAATAGAAGCAACAACGCCTAGCAACAGTATGGACGCGAGGGTTTTCATTGAAGTATTCCTTATGCATCTTTTGAGTTGAAATTACCAATTCGGCAACGTGGCAAGGTGGTTTATAGAGGTATACGAGTTGCTGGGTACTGATTGCTCAGTACGAGAAAAGGTATGAAGTTCACTTTAAAGAAATAAGGGGGACTAATGTTGATCTGGATCATTTTTAGTCTCGCGTACCCCTACAGAGCATTAGCTTATTACCCCTTAGTGGGTAGGCGATGACGTCAGTCGTTATTGTGATTTCAACTCGAAATTCAGACGCTTGGCTATGCACCACGGCGCTAGGGGCGTGGCGATGTAAAAATGTTTTTTACAGCGCGGATTATTTCAACATGTTCAAGTACTGGCGCAGGACTACGGCATTGTTACGGCGCTCTTCCTTAGAGGCAAATACCAGAGTAACTCGCTCTTTCCTGGCACGTTGTGCAAGATCACGAAGAGACTCGCGATAAGAGGTTAACTCTTTGAGATAGCGACGGCGGAAGCCACTCCAGTCGAGTGAGCCATGATGAAACGCTTTGCGAAGTTCGCTGCTTGGGGCGACCTCCTTGCGCCATTCATCGATTTTGGCTTCCTCCTTGGACACCCCGCGCGGCCAGATACCGTCGACGAGGACACGATAACCATCTTTGCTTTGAGGTGAGTCATAGGCTCGCTTTAATTCAATATCCATCGCTATCTCGCAAGTCAATGAGTTTCCTTTAAAGCCTAGCTAGTGAGTCGGTTCCACTCTACTTGAATCCTAGTAAGCCCAGACAATAGCCATCAGCAAGCCCCATGCCAGCACCCCGGCGGCCATAACGGTGTAAGTAGCAGACATCGTTGTTACGTCATTCGCTGAGCGTTTACACAGAGCCTGCAGTCCGTGGTAGACCAAACTGCAAGAGATGCCCAGTGCCACCAGTACTACCAGCGCATTGAACAACAGGCTGGGGATCAGCAGAGCGGTCGCTGCTGACCAAAGTGGCAAAGGTGCTAGGGCTGCCAACAGATAAGCGTCGTGGTAGCTAATTGAGAGATCACGATCGCTATTGACCACCGCGTGAATTAGCCAGCCCATTACAAAGAAGGTGAGCAGCTCGGCCAGGAACAGAATGGTCGTGATGAAGCGCCACTGCCGATCGGCGAAGCCTGGAGCGAAGATATCTCCGTAGTGTGTACCGGCATAATAGAGCATCACGGGAGGTAACAACGACATGGGCAGCACGATGCACCAAGCCAGAGTGGCGATTGAAGGATGGCGTTGCTGGAGGTCTTTCCATCCCGCTAAATGGGTAAAGGGCAGTTGAATAATGGTTAGAGGGTTCATTGTCTAGCCTCGCAGTCAGTTGTGATCGTTGTGGGCTTAAAATATCATGTCATGATATTATCATTCAGAATTAAGGCTAGTTTGTATTTTGTCAAGTGTGAAGCTTGATTCTCTCTGTTTTAAGAGAGCGCAACCCACATCAGCGGCAGCGGTGCATGCCCGTGTGAAATCTGAGAAGTCATAGCATCAGCCTACCTCTAGAACGGCTATGATCTGGTGCAAATCGCACAGAGTGATTAGGCACTATTAAGAAACCCAGCCGCATTCTGGCTCGAATTAATTAGTAATCTTAAATTTACCCTGGGTTTTGCTCTTGCCAAAAATTGATCTGTGGCAATGTTGCTAGGGGAATTCTTCTGCTAACCTTAAAATGTAAATAATATACATCTTAATAAATGCATGCCTTTTGGCTTCCCAGCCTAAGGTCGGATCTGACTAGCAAGGGAGTATGGCTTATGGCTGATGGTCTCACTAAATCAGCGGCCCGCAATATTTTCTACGGTGGTTCGCTGTTCTTCTTCCTGCTATTTGCCGCGCTAACGGCTCATAGTCATTGGTACATGGTCAATGTCTCCACGGACAGCGAAGGCCTCACGGATTCTGTTAAGCATGGCAAAGAAGTGTGGGAAAAAAACATGTGTATCAATTGCCATAGCATTATGGGGGAGGGTGCTTATTTCGCTCCTGAACTGGGTAACGTCTGGGAACGCTATGGAGGCCATGAAAATCCTGAGGCTGCCCGATCGGGTATTAATGCCTGGATCCGCGCCCAGCCATTGGGGATAGAGGGTCGTCGTCAAATGCCAGCGTATGACTTTAGCGAAGAGGATATGAACTCGCTAATTGACTTTCTCGAATGGACCGATGGTATCGACAACCAGGACTGGCCCCCACATCCCGCTGGCTGAAGCTACCAGCCGAAGGATGAATCAAGGAGAACCGTACAATGAAATATGAAACCCAGAAGGTTGCTTTACCCTTTTTTATGGTGGCCATGGCGCTATTTACGCTACAAATAGTCTTCGGACTACTGGCCGCCACCGTCTATGCTTGGCCCAACTTTATGGCCGAAGTGATGCCCTTTCATATCATGCGTGTCAGCCATACCAATCTGTTGATTGTGTGGCTGCTAATCGGTTTTATGGGCTGTACCTACTATCTGATGCCAGAGGAAGCCGAGCGGGAAATTCATAGTCCCAATCTGGCGTATATCCAGCTGGCGATCTTTGCTTTTGCTGGCGTCGCTGCTCTGGTCGGCTACCAGTTCGGTATCCATGAAGGGCGCGAGTTTCTTGAGCAACCGTTCTGGGTGAAAATACTCATCACCATTTCTTTTCTAATGTTTCTTTTCAATACCAGCATGACGCTGCTCAAGGGCCGCAAGACCGCTATCAATCTGGTGTTAATGCTGGGGCTCTGGCTAGCGGCAGTATTTTGGTTATTCGCTTTCTACAACCCGACCAATCTAGCGGTGGATAAACTCTACTGGTGGTGGGTGGTGCACCTCTGGGTGGAAGGCGTATGGGAATTGATCATGGCTTCCTTGCTGGGTTACCTGCTGATCAAAATGACCGGTGTGGATCGCGAAGTGATCGAAAAATGGCTCTATATCATTGTTGGATTGGCACTGTTCTCCGGCCTGCTGGGCACCGGGCACCACTACTACTGGATTGGCGCACCTGGCTACTGGCAGCCCATCGGCAGTATCTTCTCGACGCTTGAAGTGGCGCCTTTCTTCGCCATGGTGGTATTCGCCTTTACCATGTTCTGGAAGGGCAGTCGTAACCATCCTAATAAAGCGGCCATGCTATGGGCCTTAGGCTGCCCAACCATTGCCTTTTTCGGCGCTGGTGTGTGGGGCTTTATGCATACCCTCTCGTTCGTGAATTACTACAGCCATGGCACTCAGGTAACCGCCGCTCATGGCCATCTAGCTTTCTATGGTGCTTATGTGATGCTGATTCTTGGCGTGATTACCTACGCCATGCCGCAGATCCGCCGTGTGCAGCCTTATAACCAAGTGCTGAACATGTGGGGCTTCTGGATCGTCACCAGTGCCATGTGCTTCATGACGTTTACCCTGACCTTCGCCGGGGTCGTGCAGACTCACTTACAGCGCGTCCTGGGCATGAATTACATGGAAGTGCAGGATCAATTAGGCCTGTTCTACATCATGCGTCTGGGCGCTGGTGTGGCCGTGGCAGTGGGGGCGATCATGTTGCTCTACTCCTTCTTCGGGCCCGCCCGAGAGCAGGTGCCAGCCGGCGGCACACAAATTACAGCTGGGGCAGGCTCGGCCTGAACTTAACGGCCCTGCGGGGCCGTTTTTGCTTTCTTTCTTTATTTATTTATTTTCCGGCAATGGAGTCTTCCCATGCCTCTTTCTTCTGTCGCTAATCCTATCGATGAGCGTGAAATACCTTTCTACGAGAATGTCGGCAACGAATGCGCTATGTTTGAGCACGCCTTTCGTCAACGTTTGCCGCTGTTACTTAAAGGCCCCACCGGGTGTGGTAAAACACGTTTTGTTAGCCATATGGCCGCGAAGCTGGGCCGTCCGCTATTCACTATTTCATGTCACGACGATCTGACTTCAGCCGACCTTACAGGCCGCTATCTATTGCAGGGCGGTGAGACCCGCTGGGTCGATGGCCCGCTTACTCGAGCAGTGCGCGAAGGGGGGATCTGCTATCTCGATGAGGTGGTGGAGGCGCGTAAAGATGTCACCGTGGTGCTTCACCCGCTGACCGATGACCGCCGACTACTGCCGTTGGAACGTACCGGGGAACTGCTCGAAGCGCCGGATGACTTCATGCTGGTAGTGTCTTATAACCCTGGCTATCAGCATATTCTCAAATCGCTTAAACCGAGTACCCGCCAGCGCTTCCTGGCCATGTCATTTGATTTTCCACCACCCAAAGTCGAGCGCGATATTGTCGCGCGGGAGAGTGGTTTGCCCGGTGAGCAGTGCGCCGCGCTGGTCAATCTTGCCGCCAGCCTGCGGGCCATGAAGGGGCAGGATTTAGAAGAGGGTGTTTCTACTCGCCTATTGGTTTACTGCGCTACCCTGATTGCCGCCGGGGTGCCCATTTTGGAAGCTGCCCGGGCTACCTTAGTGGAGCCGCTGAGTGATGACGCAGATGTTCAGGAAGGGCTGATGGAAGCCATTCAAGCAACCTTTGGGTGAGGGCACGGCATGCTTGATTTTCTTGAAGTCGAGGAGTTTGTAGGCCGCCATTGGCACCGTTGGGCTTCCAGTGCGGCAAGTTACCCTGACCATCCCGAAGCCGCAGTGCGTCTTGAAACGCTGCGGCCCATGCTCGGCGTCTTTTTCCGCGCCGGAGGTGGCGAGGCGGGTATCGATGTTGCTGCTATTGCGGGGCGTAATTCGTCGCATCGCTTATCCTTACGCCAAAGGCTTGGGCTTGATGAGGAGGTGCTCGATCAAGCACGCCGTGACGAAGAAAGCCTGTTGTTACCGCCACGCATTGCCTTGTTCGCCGAGGCTTCCTTGAACCGGGACCTCTACCTTTGGCTGGTAGCGTACCTGGCGGCGACCCAGCATGTGCACGTCGTCGAAGATCCGCTACAGCAAGACCTTCTCCAGCTGCGTGAAGTAAACCGGGCGACTCGGGCAGTGTTGGCCCATTTCCCTGGGCTCGCTCAGCGCCACGCCAGATTATGTCAGGCATTGCTGGCCATTCGCCCCCAGCGCAAGCGCTTGCCGCCGATGGAAGCAGCGCTTGAATCCGTTCTCTGTGCCCAGCTGGGAGAAACGCCGCCCGAGGCTGGCTGGGCCGAAGTGATGCATATCGCCATCCTCGACGAGACCCTGTCTTTGGACAATTTTCATGCGCCGCATGGATACCGGCCGCCACTTCCGGTGCCGCTATGGGGGCAAGCCGTTGCCCTGGGTACCCATAAGAAAGCACGAACCGAGCAGGAAGATGATGAGGCACCGGTCGCAGGGAAGAATTCACTACAAGATGATCATGGTAAACGTAAGGCTGACCGGCGCGAGCAGGATCAGGCCGACCGCGATGACTCTTTAATGCTCAATGCATCCGAAAAGATGCTTTCCTGGGCCGAAATGGTCAATCTCAATCGTCATGTAGAGGATGAAGACGATGATGAGGCCAAACAGGCGGCCGATCAGATTGATGAAATTGTGCTCAGTGCTAACCGTAAGAAGGCGGCTTCCAAGCTAAAGCTTGATCTTGATCTGGCGCCGGGTGAGGTGAGTGGGGGAAGGCTGCGTGGGCGCCATACCTATCCGGAATGGAATCATCGTAAGCAAATCTATATGCCTGACCACTGTGTGGTACTCAGCGATGTCCAGAGCGAGGAGGGGGAGAACTGGCAGCCGGATGAAACGACAAAACGGCGCATTCGACGAGTCCGACGCGAGTTTGAAGCACTTAGGCCGCGTCGTGAGACGCTACGTGGCCAGCTGGATGGCAGCGAGCTGGATATGGACGCCGTCATTCGCTCCCGCTGTGATCTGGCGGCGACCGGTGAAGCCAGCGACCGTCTCTATCAAGCTAGCCGTACCCAGGCGAGGGATTTGGCGGTTTCGATCCTGGTCGATGTATCCCTTTCCACTGAGGCCTGGCTGGAAGACCGGCGAGTGCTGGATGTGGCTAAAGAAGCGCTGCTGGTATTGGGGCACGGCCTTGCGGGGTGCGGCGATGACTATGCCATTCACAGCTTTACCTCCCACCGTCGTCACCGTGTTTGGGTCAATACGCTTAAAAGTTTCGATGAGCCAATGGGCGAGCGGGTGTCACGGCGGATCGCAGCGCTCAAACCAGGCCACTACACGCGTATGGGGCCCGCTATTCGGCACCTTTCCCAAGCGCTTGCCAAACGGCCCAATCGGCACCGGTTGCTGCTACTTCTGACCGACGGTAAGCCTAACGATACCGACTATTATGAAGGGCGCTATGGTATAGAGGATACGCGCAAAGCGGTACTTGAAGCGCGACGGGAAGAAGTGCGCGTGTTCGGGGTAACGATTGACCGGGAGGCGGGGCGCTATATTCCTCATCTGTTTGGGCGAGGGGGTTATGCCATTGTCCAGCGTCCGGAGCATCTCGCCTTGGCGCTGCCGAGTATCTACCGCCAGATTGTTGCTTCCTAAGGAGGTTATCTATGGTGCGCTTGCGCTTCGTAGCGGCGATTAGTCTGTGGTCTTTGGTCGCTTTAGGGATAGTCGTGCCGCTGGTATGGCTTATCAATAACCGAGATTGGGGCGTGGCGCTGATGTTGCTGGTTCCCTTTATCGTTTATGGTTTGATGCGGTTGGGTCGGTCGCTGGAAGCCTGGGCAAACGCCGCGCAGCGGCCTTGAGGTACTGATTCCGCACTTCGCTAAATCCAATCCTGTGAGGCTACCCCACTAAATGAAAGCGACCGGCCAGGTAGCCCGCGGCAATCAGCGTTAACGTTAATAGTGTCAGGGCAATGAAAACTCCCTTCCAGGCTGGGGTCGCGGCGCGCAAGTTTAAATAGACCATGAGCACACAGTGGGCTTTGAACCCCGTCGCCATCATTATCATGGCGGCTGACCATAGGGGAAGCACCTGCCAGTCGGTGGTCTGATCTAGCCGAGCGGAAACCATGGAAACCAGGGTCAGCGCCATTAATACGCCCCAAGTAATCAGTAAACGTCGTGTACCGGGCAGTGCCCTCATTGTTTCCTCACAAAATTATCTGAGCAGATAAATCAGTGGATAAAGCAGGATCCAAATCAAGTCCACCATATGCCAGAAGGCTGCCGCCGTTTCTACGTTCTCGGTGGAGGTGCGCCAGCTCACTAAGCCTAGTAGCGCTAAGCCGAACACAACGTGAGCAAAATGGAAGGCGGTTAAACCATAGTAAAAACCAAAAAAACGTTCGTTTCTGGCGTTATTCCAGCGGCAAACTTACTTGTATACTCAAAAACCTTAATGAGACAGAACAGTAGGCCCAACAGTATAGCGGCGCCTAACCACTGTCGGCTGCGCTGTATGCGCTTAGCGCTTATCGCCTCAACGGCAAAGGCTACAAAAAGCCCACTGGTCAAGAGCACCAGGGTATTGAGGCCGCCCAGCACCGGGTCAAGCTGATGTTGGGATTCATTGAATAGTGCAGGGTCAAGGGCGCGTTGACCGGCATAGAGCGCAAAGAAGGCGGTGAAAACCAGCATTTCGCTCAGTATCAATACCCACATCAGTGGATTGCCAGGTAGCGCTGAAAGCGGCCCCCAGCCGGGATTGGGCAGGTCGTGCCTCATTAATACTCCACTCGGTAAGCGTTGTGCCGAGGTATCAGGGCTCATTAGTTTTCGTCAATATATTAAGTGCATTTTAAATACATGTTAATTTTGGTGCAATATTTCTTTTATTTGACACGCGTCACTACCCAGCGCCACGGCAACGCTTAGCATCAGTGGCCTAGTGTTTGCCGATGATGCCTTTACTTCGGAGTGACTGTTATGTCATTGCTGTCTTTACCTTTTTCCATGCCCTCTTTTTCAATTTCCCCTCCTATAACGCCTAGCCATTTGATACGTCTCCTTGATCCACGGGTACCGTTTACAATTAAGCAACGTATAGTCGAGCCTTTACTCAACCGTACTTTTGCTATGCCGCTTGCTGAGGGGGAATTCGATGCTTTGGAAGGTCGGCGCATTAGTCTCACCATCGCCGATTTAGGTGTGACGCTAAGTCTGACGCTTGAATCCCAGCGCTTGATATTATGTCGCGAGAAAGGCGAGGCAACCATTCGGGGAGGTTGGCGGGAATTCTTGTGCCTTGCCACGCGCCGCGAAGATCCCGACAGCCTGTTTTTCCAGCGTCGCTTAATCATTGAAGGGGATACAGAGCTGGGGTTGACGCTCAAAAATCTACTTGACGGTTGCGAGGAAGGCCTTGCACAAGGGCGTGTGGGGGAACTGTTGTTGGGGCTGGAGCGTTTGGTACGTAAAGAGTGACCCAGGCTTCTGAAATGTTCACAAGCGGCCTCGGGATATCCCGAGGCCGCCCATTATTACGCTGCGTCGAGGGGGCGTGAGGGGCCAAAGTGCTCAAAGTGTCGGCGATCCTCGTCGACACCCAGTTCGGACAAAGCGCTGTTAATCGCTGTCATGAATCCTTGGGGGCCGACGAAATAGCAGCGCGCCTTAAGATCAGGCAGGTAGTGAGCTAATAAGCTGTGGTCGATACGACCAATATGTTCGGCTTCGTTGCCGCGCTCATGAATACGGACAGCCTTAAGACGTTGAGGATACTCGCTCTTCAGCGCTTCTAATTCGCCTTTAAAGGCCTGGTGGTCGGCATCCAGGGCAGCGTGTAGGTAGGTGACTTGCCGCCCAAGGGACAAGGCATGTCTTGCCATGGGGAGCAGGGGCGTTTGCCCAACGCCGCCGCTGGCAAGCAGCAGAGGTTCGTCACCTTCAATCAGCGTGAGGTCACCTGCTGGTGGTAACAGTTCCAAGGTGTCGCCGGGTTGTAAGACATCGTGGAAGTGGCGGCTGACTTGGCCCTGTTCTTCGCGTTTGATCGAGATTCGATAGCTTTGGCCATTTGGCGTGTCTGAGAGGCTGTAATGCCGATAAACCAGCTCGCCATTAATGGTTAGACGTACACCGATATACTGACCTGGCTCATGCTCAGCCACACGACCTCCATCCTCGGGCTCAAGGATAAAAGAGCGAATTAAAGCACTTTCCTGCTGGGTACTGGCAATCTTGAAACGGCGTGTGCCGCGCCATCCCCCCGGGCGTTGCTCAAACTCACGATAGCGCTGGTCTTCGAGGTCAATTAACAGGGCGGCAAGCTCGTTATATAGAGCGCCCCATGCGTCGGCGATTTCCGGGGTGACAGCTTCACCCAGCACTTCGTCAATCGCTGCCAGCAGGCATTCACCGACAATAGGGTACTGCTCGGGAAGAATGCCTAGCGAGACGTGTTTACTGACCACAACATCCAGAGTAGCACGCGCCTGAGCTGGATTACTGCGTAGTTGCACATAGGCCAACACGGCGTTGGCCAGGGCACGGGGCTGACCACCGCTTTGCTGATGAACCTCATTAAAGAGCGGCTTAACCTCTGGGTAACGGGTAAACATCAGCGGATAGAAGCGCTGCGTAATCGCATTCAGGTGTTCGGCCACGACGGGAGCGGTCGCGTTGATCAGCTTTTCTTGCTCATGTGTTAGCACGGATAATACCTCAAGCGTTAAGATTCATTACAAATGCATCTTAACGCCAAAAGCGATAAATACCAACCATGCAGGGGCTCTGTTGAGGAGAGGGGCTGCCAGCCATTTGAACAACAAGGCCTGAACACAATGCAAAAGCGCTTGGTATGGAGTGACGATGAAGCTTATCTGTGTCTATAAGATGCATTTTTGATACTTGTCATGGTTTTTGCTATTGGCCTGGCGCACAATGCAAATCCAAGTAATTCAGTGGGGTATTATGCTATGCCAACCATCACCTCTTCCCAGCCTGCCTCCAAGCTCAAGCAACTACCGTTGCTGCGTCTGGCTTTTCGGCCCTTTTTCCTGTTGGCCGCGCTGTTCAGTATTTTATCTCTACTGGTATGGCTGGGCTTTTGGCATGGCAATATTTTGCTGCGCCCTTATGGCGGCCTGGTGTTCTGGCATCAGCATGAAATGTTGTTTGGTTTTGCCGCAGCAGTGATCGGAGGGTTTTTGCTTACCGCTGTACGAAACTGGACAGGCTTGCCGAGCTTAAACGGCGGGCCGCTATTGGGACTGGTGGTGTTATGGCTATTGGGTAGAGTGCTGATGGCTTTTCCCATGGATTTGCCAGGATGGCTGCTGCTGGCGGTTGACCTTGCATTTCTTCCAGTGGTCGCCATTACTATGGCGCGTCTGGTTATTACCGCAAAGCGTTGGCGCAACTTGATCTTTATACCTGTGCTGTTGCTGTTTGCCACGGCTAACCTGGCGATGCACTTAGGGGTGATGCAGGGTGACGCCGAGCTGATCCGCCAAGCCGCCTACTTGGCCGTACTGTTAATCACACTGATGATGACAGTCGTTGGCGGACGTGTGATTGCCATGTTCACTGCCAATCGTTTGGGCCGCACCAAACCTGAACCTATTGCTTTGCTCGAAGGAGTGACGCTGGTGAGTACGGCTGGCGTAGTCGTGCTGCAGCTGGTCATCATGTTGGGGGTTGCCATTCCTGCTTTATTAATGGGGGGAGTGATGCTCTTGGCGGCGTTGGCCAACACTGTTCGCATGGCGCGTTGGGGTGGGTTGCATAGCTGGCGTGAACCTTTACTTTGGGGGCTGCACGGCAGCTACGCCTGCATTCCGCTAGGGCTTGTCATGTGGGTCTTGGCACTCATGGGGCTGATGCGCGTTGAACTTGCCGTGCACGCCCTGACCATTGGTGGCATGGGCACCATGATGCTGGCCATGATGGCCAGAGTTTCGCTAGGTCATACGGGCCGCCCCATACGCACTTTGCCCGGTATTGGTGTGGCGCTGGGCTTAATGCTAATAGCCGCCTTGGTGCGCTCACCCGTCTTGGCGTTATTTCCCCAGATCACCCACTGGACCTATACGCTGAGCATCATCTTCTGGTGCGTTGCCTACGCAATATTCGTCGTGCACTACACTTGGCCGTTGATGCAGGCGCGAGTCGATGATCAGGATGGCTGAACGAATAATAGATGGCGCCTGCATCCGTCCGGATGCAGGCGTATTAAAACCATTGAGGTATTCAAACGCTCATTAGCGATCAGCCAGGGTGACCCGGGCACCGCCAAAGGCAAGACTGCGTGGGTTAGCCACTGGACGGTTGTTGGTGAGGCGGGTAATGCCTACCCCGCAACGGCCCACCATCCAGATCAGGCAGGCTGTAAAATAGAGGTAGCCTAGAGCCCAGGGGGCTACGGCGGGTAGCCCGATCCAGCCCAGTAGATGCCAAATGGCAGTGAACAGCACCCCGCCTAATAGCCCTAACCAAAACGTTCTAATCTGAAACTGCAAATGGGAAGCGACCCACTCCTCGGCATCGTTTCTTTTCATGTGGGCAATGAGTACCCCTATGGGGGCGGTGACCACCGCTAATACGCTACCCAGAAAGAGCATATAGACAACGATAGCCGCGCCACGCCCGCGGCTTTTCTTAAACGTATTAGAGGAAGTCGACGTTGAAGTGGCCGCGGAGTGAGATGCGGAGGGCATGGATGATGGGGAGATAGCCATAGAAAACCTCATTCGGCAAAGTGGGAATCATTAATAGCGCGTTAAAATGCATTTTTAATGCATTTATTGTAGAGCAACTATGCAGAATTTCCTTAGCTGAAATTAATAGGGTTGTTTCTAGTGATCGTCAGACATTGACGGTGGGGATACGCATTAGTCCTGCCAACTGCGGGTAACGATTGGACAACACATCTGCCAAAGTATAGCGGTCAAGCACCTCCAGAAACGCTGACAAGGCTTCGTTTAGAATGGGCTGGAGCCGACACGAGGGAGTAATGATGCAGTTGTTATCGCTATGAAAGCACTCGACTAGCTCCATGCCATGTTCCATTTCGCGCACGAGTTTACCCAGCACGATAGTAGCGGGGTCTCGCGTGAGCAATAGGCCACCGTTCTTGCCCCGAATAGCGGTAACGTAGTTCTTCTGGCTAAGCTCCTGAACGACTTTCATCAGGTGATTGCGAGAAATATCAAAGGTCTCTGCGATCTCATTGATAGTAGAACGCTCTTCGCCTTTCACGGCGAGGAAGATCAACACGCGTATTGAATAATCGGTGAATCGAGTGAGATGCATGGAGTGTGCTTTGCTCCGAGAGTAATCCAACTGTAAAAGAAACATGTTGTATGAACGTTCAGTAAGTTGCAATCAGAACATGGGGGTACTAATGCTGACCTGAGTCAAGAAGGAAAGCGTTATTGCCTTAGCTCAAGCTGGTCAAAGTACGGTTTCAAACGGCTTACCAGCGCATTCATCTGAGCTGTAGATGGAGTATTGGCAACTGGCTGAGAATAGGTGGGATCGAAGCATTGCTCGCTGCGGGCCACCTGCAGCGCATAGTGGCGTACCCCACAGTCGGCAAGACTCAGTGCCAGGCGTTCCACATCGGTAAGCTGAAAATCTTTCCAGTGAATGGTGGTACGGCACTCGAAATTGAGTCCGCTGTCGAGCAAAGCCTCCAAGCTACGGGCATGCAACTGCCAGATGCCGGGACGGCCGCAGATGCGGTCAAACTCTTTTCCGCGTCCTTTTACATCCAGCCCCACCCAGTCAAGGTGCGGTAATAGCTGGGTGAGGCGGTCAGGATAAGGGCCGGCGGTATGTAGTCCCACCTTAAAGCCCAATGCTTTCACTTCCTTTACTGCATCGGACAAACCGGCATTCAGGGTGGGCTCACCACCGCTGAAAACCACCGCTTCCAGCAGGCCTTGCCTGGTGCTCAGGAATTCCCGTATCGCTTGCCACTCCTGGGGTTCACCTCGGCGCGACGGGATCATGTTGGGATTGTGGCAGTAGCCGCAGCGTAGCGGGCAGCCTTGGAGAAAGACAACACACGCCAGATGATCGGGATAATCCAGTGTGGTCATGGGCACAAGGCCGGCAGTCGGCAGCCGAACCGAAGATAATTTAGTTGTGATGTCGTCAAGTGTCGTCTGCATAGCCATAGTGATATCCCCCTGCTGGGGCGCCTGTAGCCAGACCCCCCAGCTGTCGTTAGAGAAAAGTGAGGGCTAGCTACCGAGAGGCGGCGGCTTCAGTAAAATGGCGTCGCTCCTGGTGTTCGGCACGTTTGCCGATATTGAACTGACTTACCGGGCGGTGGTAGCCCATGACGCGGGTCCAGACTTCGCAGCGCTGGCGCTGCTCAGTGGGCAAGCTAGCATATTGAGAGGTTTGCATTAGCGTGTTCCTTAAACGAGTTGAGAAAAAGTGAGGCAAATGCCTCAAGCCGTGGCGGCGTCGATTGCGCTCGCCGTTTTTGCCCAAAGTGCTTCGTCGCACTTGGGGCAGAACTCATGTTCACCCGACAGGTAGCCATGCACCGGGCAGATCGAAAAGGTGGGTGTGACTGTGAGGTAGGGTAAGCGAAAGTGAGAGAGCGCCGTTTTAACCAGCTTGCGACAGGCGGTGGCCGAGGTAATCCGTTCGCGCATATAGAGATGCAATACCGTGCCACCGGTATAGCGAGTCTGTAAGGGGTCTTGATGGCTCAGTGCCTCAAAGGGATCATCGGTATGATCCACCGGCAATTGGCTGGAATTGGTGTAGTAGGGCGCCTCGGGTGTACCGGCCTGAAGAATGTCAGGAAAGCGAGTCAGATCCTCCCGGGCAAAGCGGTGAGTGGTGCCCTCTGCAGGAGTAGCTTCAAGGTTATACATATGGCCGGTCTGTTCTTGAAATTCGCGCATCCGCTCCCGGACGTGGTCAAGAAGATCCAGCGCCAGCTGCAGCCCTTGGGCGTCGGCTATATCGCAGCGATCCCCAGTAAAGTTGCGCACCATTTCGTTAAGCCCATTCACACCCAGAGTAGAGAAATGATTACGTAACGTGCCCAGGTAGCGCTGGGTAAAGGGGTAGAGCCCCTGATCCATTAGTTGCTGAATGCGCTCGCGCTTGAGTTCGAGGCTATCGCGCCCGAGCGACAGTAGGCGATCCAGCTCGCTGAACAGCCCGGCCCGGTCGCCGGCAAAGCGGTAACCCAGCCGGGCGCAGTTGATCGTCACTACTCCCAACGATCCGGTTTGCTCCGCGCTGCCGAACAGACCGTTGCCGCGTTTGAGCAGTTCACTTAAATCAAGCTGCAGGCGGCAGCACATGGAGCGCACCATGTGGGGTTCCAGATCCGAATTTAGAAAGTTTTGAAAGTAGGGCAGGCCGTACTTGGCGGTCAGTGCGAAGAGCCGCTCGGCGTTGTCGCTTTCCCAGTCGAAATCATGGGTGATGTTATAAGTGGGTATCGGGAAGGTGAACACACGCCCGTGGCGATCCCCGGCCTCCATCACTTCCAAATAGGCCCGGTTGATTAAGTCCATTTCAACCTGTAGTTCGCCGTAACTGAACGGCTGCTCCTCTCCACCGATAACCGGTGCCTGTTGGCGCAAGTCGTCGGGGCAAACCCAGTCGAAGGTTAGGTTGGTGAAGGGCGTCTGACTACCCCAGCGCGAAGGTACATTGAGATTGTAGATGAATTCCTGAAGCGCCTGCTTAACCTGCGCGTAGGTCAGGCCGTCCTTGCGTACGTAGGGTGCCAGATAGGTATCGAAAGAGCTGAAGGCTTGTGCCCCGGCCCACTCGTTCTGCAAGGTGCCAAGAAAATTAACCATTTGCCCGAGGGCACTTGAAAGGTGGCGGGGCGGGTGGCTTTCCGCCCGTCCCGGCACCCCATTGAATCCCTCTAAAAGCAAAGTACGTAGCGACCAGCCGGCGCAATAGCCGCACAGCATATCCAGGTCGTGAATATGCAAATCACCTTCCCTATGAGCTTCCCCCACGGCGTGGGGGTAAATCTCATCGAGCCAGTAGTTGGCTATCAACTTGCCTGAGACGTTGAGGATTAAACCGCCCAATGAATACCCCTGGTTGGCATTGGCGTGAACACGCCAGTCGGCGCGTTGGAGGTACTCATTGACCGTCGAGGCGACGTCAATATGATGCTTTGCTACCTGAACGCTTGTGGAGCTTTTCACCCAATTCACCTATATATGCTAGATTTAATAAAAATAAATACTATATGTGGTGTTGAAGGGTAAGCGTTCAGGATTTTGCAATAAATGATCCAGGTCAAAAATGGTGGGGAAAAATAGTAAGGCGTGGTGGCGCCTAGGCTATGGCTTTAGCCAATCATCGTGCGGGTGTTATCCATACCCGGTCGGCCATACCAGTAACCGTCGCAGATTTCAGCATCCACCAGCGCCAAAGGATCGGGCGTAGCTAACCTGCCGTGGCGGGCCTGGTCGAAAGCCGTGACCACCTCGGCCATGCCTTCCGCCCGTGGGCTGAGACGCGCCACTGATACCCCCATATCCGCCATGCACGTCAGTTCATGGCGCAGATCCTGGCAGGCGCTGGAAAGGGTTTGAATACCGTTCAGGGTAAAAACATCCCGGGACTCTTGTGAACGTAGCACCAAGCCTTCGGGGTATTTTTGGCAGACGAACTTGCAGCGGTCTTTGGGTGTTTGGTGACGCCGGGCGGTAAAACAGCGTGACGACCAGGCCAAGGGGAGATGCCCGTAGGCGAATACTTCGCATGGGTGGGGAACGCCTGCCTGGTGGCAATCGTTAATAAGCTTGGCTAAGTCTTGCTGTGACATTTCCACCGGGGCTTGCCAACGCCGCATGCCGGCACGGGCCATAACGCCCAGTGTCGCCGGGTTGTAGAGGTTGAGCGCAGCACCGGCGATAAACGGCAGTCCGGCACTGGAGAGGCGCTGCAGGGCACTTTGGTCATTGGCCTCGACGATAAAATCACCGTTGTCACACAGCTTGCGCAAGTCACGCAAGTCGGCTTCGGACTCGATCAAGGTCTGGCTGGCGAGTACCACCTGCTTGCCCGCCTGGGTGAGCTCGCGCCCAATGCCTAGCCAGTCGTCCAGTTTCATATCGCGGCGCCGCGAGCAGACGGTTTCGCCCAGGGTTATAATCTCTACCGGCCAGTCGGCCGCCTCGCGGTAGAAGTCGGCGTAGCGTTGCCGAGTCCAGTAAAAAAGCACCGGCCCGAGGGAGAGTTGCAGAGGGCCGGTTGATAAGGTCGGTGATAGGGGAGGTGTAGTGTTCGGCATAGTAGGCTCCTATTTCCAGCGGCGCTCGTAGGCGCCTAGGGTAGTGATGGCACCTTCGGAAAGCTCGGCAAGGCCTGCCATCCAGGCGGGTTCTGGATCAAAGCGCTCAGGCTGAGCCTCTAGGCGGTTGAGCGCCTGACGCCAGATCCCGGCCACTTTAGAGACATAGGCGGGGCTGCGCTGACGACCTTCAATTTTGACGGCGCTAATACCCAGGTCGCGTAGTTCCGGCAATAGCTCCAGAGTATTGAGGCTGGTGGGTTCCTCAATGGCGTGATAGGTCTCGCCCGTTACCTCGAAGCGACCCTTGCATAGGGTGGGGTAGCCTGCGCGCTCGCCTTCGGCGTAGCGGTCGATAAGAACATTGTTAAGGCGTGACTCTAAGCCCTCAGGCGTTTCTTCCCAGCGGACATGAGCCGCTGGCGAGCAGACGCCCCGGGTATTGGGCGATTCGCCGGTCAGGTAGGAGGAGAGATAGCAGCGTCCTTCGGCCATGATGCACAGGCTGCCGAAAGCGAACACCTCCAGTTCTACCGGTGTTTGCTTGGCCAGGTCGCGTACCTGAGTGATTGACAGCACCCGTGGAAGTACGGCGCGCTTGATGCCGAAATGCTGGTGGTAAAAGCGTAGCGCTTCATGGCTGGTCGCCGAACCCTGCACTGAAAGGTGCCGCGAGATCTCGGGGTGATGGCGAGTCGCGTAGTCGAGCAGTCCCATATCGGCGAGAATCAGCGCATCCACGCCCAGTTCGGCGGCCTGATCCACGGCCCGAGTCCAGTGTTCCCAGCCATCGGGCTGGGGATAGGTATTAATGGCGCAAAAAACGCGTTTGCCATGTCGGTGGGCGTAATCGATCCCCTCGCGGGCACGTTTGTCGGTAAAGTTTAGCCCGGCGAATTGCCGTGCGTTGGTGATGTTCTGGAAGCCAAAATAGATGGCGTCGGCACCTTCATCTACAGCGCGCTTTAGGGCGGGCAGGTTGCCAGCGGGACATACAAGCTCCATAGCGAGACTCCTTGCGGGGAAAGTCCGAGCATTTTAGTCACCTATTTTTTGTCGGCTTTTGACACAGGTCATATCGGGGTGGCTTTCAAAAGAGGATAACGCTGCAGAGGAGGCAAGCTGGATGCAGGCAGTTTTTAAAACGTATATTGTATGAATATTAACCAATGCTTGCTGCACCCACTTCCAGAGTTCCATTTCAGAGACCTCTTTTAGAGCCCCTTTTCAGAGACCTACTCCTCAGAGACCTATTCCAATCATGCAAGATAAACTGCTCTTCAATCGTCCCCTGGTAGAGAAATATGACCGCCCAGGCCCGCGGTACACTTCTTATCCCACTGCGCCCCAGTTTCATGCCGCGTTTGCCGAGGATGATTACCGTAGCGCCGCCGAGCGCAGTAATCGGGTCGCAGTACCCAAGCCGCTTTCGGTCTATGTGCATATCCCGTTCTGCAAAAGCCTTTGCTACTACTGCGCCTGCAACAAAATCATTACTCATAATACCGAGCGAGCTGCCGAATACCTCCAGTGGTTAAAACAGGAGATACGTGTTCAGGGAGCGCTGTTCGATACCACCCGCCAAATGACCCAACTGCATCTGGGCGGCGGCACCCCAACCTACTTAAGCAATGCCCAGCTACGCGAACTGATGGCGGCGCTGGACGAAGCCTTTCACTTCGCCGCACCTGAAGAGCGTGAATTCTCGCTGGAGGTAGACCCTCGCACCGTGACACCCGAACAGGTGTACGAGCTCTACGCGCTGGGCTTCAATCGGTTGAGCTTCGGTGTGCAGGATTTCGATCACGACGTGCAGCAAGCTGTCAATCGCGTCCAGAGCGAAGAGCAGGTGGTATCCCTGGTCAAGGCTGCCCGCGAGGCGGGGTTTGAATCGGTCAGCGTTGACCTGATCTACGGTTTACCGCTGCAGACAGTGGCGAGTTTCGATACGACGCTAACCAAGATTATTGACCTGCAACCGGATCGCATTGCCGCTTATAGCTACGCCCATCTGCCCGAACTGTTTAAAGCTCAGCGGCTAATTCGCCCCGAAGACATGCCGCCACCCGAGCGCAAGCTGGAGCTGCTGGAGCTTACGATTAACCGCCTGACGTCTGCAGGATATGTCTACATCGGCATGGATCACTTCGCCCTTCCGAATGACGAGCTGAGCCTGGCCCGTGAAAATGGCACTCTGCAGCGCAATTTTCAGGGCTACTCTACCCACGCCGACTGCGACATGATTGGGCTGGGCATTACTTCGATTGGCAAGGTGGGCGATACCTACAGCCAAAACGTCAAGGAAACTGCCCAGTATCAGCATCGTTTGGATGAAGGGCGTTTACCGGTCTTCCGTGGCTATCGCCTTAGCGATGACGACCGCCTGCGCCGCGATGTCATTAATACCCTGATGTGTCACGGCCGACTTGAATTTTCCGCTATTGAAGCCCGGCACAATGTCGATTTTCGCAGCTACTTCGCGAGTGCCTTGGCGAGCCTCGAAGAGATGGCGGACGACGGGTTAATTGCTTTGCGCGACCATGAAATCGAGGTGCTGCCTTCAGGGAGGTTGATGATCCGCAACCTGGCCATGGCGTTCGACGCCTACCTGAAACCAACGGAAAACCGTTATTCGCGCACGGTGTAATTTCAACAGTGCCAACCGTCTATTCCTTTACGTTGGCCGCTCTATCACCTTGGGGGTAGGCAGGGTGTATATGGAGGTAATCACGCAGTAATTCGCTTGTCGATCACGCAGAATCCACTCCATGGAACCCGCACTGTCGGGTATGCAAATTTCCGAGGAGCCTGGAGATCGACCATGAGTCACTTCATAGATCGGCTGAATTTCTTCCGCAAGTCCCGCGAGCCTTTTGCCAACGAACACGGTGAGCTACGCAGCGAATCCCGCCAGTGGGAAGATAGTTATCGTGCCCGCTGGCAGCACGACAAAGTAGTACGCAGCACCCACGGGGTGAACTGCACCGGCTCCTGTAGCTGGAAGATCTACGTTAAGAACGGTTTAGTTACCTGGGAAACCCAGCAGACTGACTACCCCCGTACCCGTCCCGACCTGCCTAACCATGAGCCGCGTGGCTGCCCCCGCGGCGCCAGCTACTCCTGGTATCTGTACAGCGCTAACCGCCTCAAGTACCCGTTGATCCGCAAGCCGTTGCTGGCGCTATGGCGCGAAGCGCTCAAGGCTAACCCAGATCCGGTCGACGCCTGGGCGTCTATTGTCGAAGACCCCGCCAAGACCAAACAGTACAAGCGTGCTCGCGGCATGGGCGGCTTCGTTCGCGGTAACTGGGACGAGCTCAACGAGCTGGTCGCTGCTTCTAACGTTTACACCGCCAAGCAGTACGGCCCCGACCGTATTCTCGGCTTCTCGCCGATTCCTGCCATGTCCATGGTCAGTTACGCCGCAGGTAGTCGCTACCTCTCGCTGATTGGTGGCGTCTGCATGAGCTTCTACGACTGGTACTGCGATTTGCCGCCGGCGTCACCGATGACCTGGGGCGAGCAGACCGACGTACCTGAGTCCGCTGACTGGTACAACTCCGGCTACATTATTGCCTGGGGCTCCAACGTGCCCCAGACGCGTACCCCGGATGCCCACTTCTTTACCGAAGTACGTTACAAGGGCACCAAGACGGTTTCGATCACCCCGGATTATGCCGAGGTTTCCAAACTCACCGACGAATGGCTCTCCGCCAAGCAGGGCACCGATGCCGCCCTGGCGATGGCCATGGGCCATGTCATCCTCAAAGAGTTCCACCTCGATAACCCGAGTGCTTACTTCACTGACTATGTGCGGCGCTATACCGACATGCCGTTCCTGGTGGAACTGGAAGTGCGTGAAGATGGCAGCTTCGCACCGGGCCGCCAACTGCGTGCCAGTGATTTTGATGCTGCCCTGGGCCAGGAAAACAATCCCGAGTGGAAAACCGTTGCCTGGGATGAAACCCGTGACCAGCTGGTGGTGCCACGCGGTTCCATCGGTTTCCGCTGGGGCGAAACCGGCGACGAAGTGGGCAAGTGGAACCTGGAATCGCTGGACGCCGCAGGCACTGAAATCAAGCCGTTACTCAGTTTGGTCAACCACCACGATAGCGTTGCGCGCGTAGCGTTTCCTTACTTTGGTGGCATTGAGCACGAGCACTTTGAGCACGTAAAAGGGGCCGGTGTTGGTGCTGCTGACGACCTGCTGTTCCACAATTTGCCCGCCAAACGCTTGAAGAGAGCCGATGGCAGCGAAATGCTGGCGGTCACCGTTTTTGATCTGATGTGTGCCAATTATGGTATCGACCGTGGTTTTGTCGGCGACGGCGAAGATGATGGCGCGACCTCGTTTGATCAGATTCGTCCCTATACCCCCGCGTGGCAGGAGAAAATTACCGGTGTCCCAGCAGAGCAGTGCACCCGCATTGCCCGTGAATTTGCCGATAATGCCAATAAAACCAACGGCCGTAGCATGATCATCGTTGGTGCCGGTATGAACCACTGGTACCACATGGACATGAACTACCGCGGCCTGATTAACATGCTGGTCATGTGTGGTTGTATCGGTCAGAGCGGTGGCGGTTGGGCCCACTATGTTGGTCAGGAAAAACTGCGTCCGCAGACTGGCTGGACGCCTTTGGCCTTTGGCCTCGACTGGCAGCGCCCGCCGCGCCATATGAACTCTACTTCCTTCTTCTATAGTCACTCCTCCCAGTGGCGCTACGAGAAGCTTGAGATTAAAGAAATTCTTTCGCCGTTGGCCAAGGCCGAGGATTACCCCGGTAGCCTGATTGACTTTAACGTGCGTGCTGAGCGCATGGGCTGGTTGCCGTCAGCACCACAACTGGACACTAACCCGCTACGCCTGGCGAAAAAAGCCGAAGCCGCGGGTATGTCGACAGCCGACTATGCTGTTCAGCAGCTCAAGAGCGGTGAACTGCGATTTGCAGCGGAAGACCCGGATGCGCCAGAGAACTTCCCGCGTAATATGTTCATCTGGCGCTCCAACCTGCTGGGTAGCTCCGGTAAGGGCCATGAGTACATGCTCAAGTACCTGCTGGGTACTCGCCACGGTATTCAGGGTAAAGACCTGGGTGACTTCGGCGGCCAGAAGCCCGAAGAAGTCGTATGGCGTGACGAGGCGCCGGAAGGCAAGCTCGACCTGCTGGTGACGCTGGATTTCCGCATGTCCACCACCTGCCTCTACTCGGATATCGTGCTGCCTACGGCGACCTGGTATGAGAAGGACGACCTTAACACTTCTGACATGCACCCCTTTATTCACCCGTTGACTGCCGCCACCGACCCGGCCTGGGAATCGCGCAGCGACTGGGATATTTACAAGGGCATTGCCAAGGCTTTCTCCAAGGTGTGTGTAGGCCACCTAGGCGAAGAGACCGACCTGGTCACTCTGCCGATGCAGCACGACTCGCCAGGAGAGTTGGCCCAACCGGCGGTGATGGATTGGAAGAAGGGCGAATGCGCGCCGATTCCCGGCAAGACCATGCCATCGCTGATTGAGGTTAAGCGCAACTATCCCGAAACCTATGAGCGCTTCACTTCTGTTGGGCCGCTGCTGGAAAGCATCGGTAACGGCGGCAAGGGCATCGCCTGGAATACCGATGCTGAAGTCGAGCTGCTGGGAAAACTCAACCATCGCAAACTGGATGGCCCGCATAAAGGGCGGCCGTTGATCGACAGCGCTATTGATGCTGCCGAGATGATTCTGACCCTGGCACCGGAAACCAACGGCGCCGTGGCAGTAAAAGCGTGGGATGCACTCTCCAAAATTACCGGGCGTGACCATACCCACCTGGCAAGGCCCAAACATGACGAAAAAATCCGCTTTCGCGATGTCGTCGCCCAGCCGCGTAAGATTATCTCCAGCCCGACCTGGTCCGGCCTCGAGGATGAACATGTCTCCTATAACGCCGGCTACACCAACGTTCACGAGCTGATTCCCTGGCGCACCGTGAGTGGCCGTCAGCAGTTCTATCAGGATCACGCCTGGATGCGCGCTTTCGGCGAAAGCCTGCTGGTCTATCGTCCGCCCATCGATACCAAGGCGGCCAAAGGCTTCCAGCTTCCCGCCGACAACGGCTTCAAGAGCAAGGCGCTGAACTTTCTCACGCCGCACCAGAAGTGGGGCATCCACTCCACTTACTCGGACAACCTGCTGATGTTGACGCTTAACCGAGGCGGCCCGGTGGTGTGGCTCTCCGAGGCGGACGCGGCTGAGATCGATATCGAGGACAACGACTGGATCGAGGTCTACAACGCCAACGGCTCGATTGCCGCGCGGGCAGTGGTCAGCCAGCGGGTCAAGGCGGGCATGGTGATGATGTACCACGCCCAGGAGCGCAACGTGAACGTCCCTGGCTCTGAGGTCACCGGTACGCGGGGCGGTATTCACAACTCGGTCACCCGTGTCTGCCCCAAGCCAACCCATATGATCGGCGGCTACGCGCAGCTCTCTTACAGTTTTAATTACTACGGCACCGTCGGCTCAAATCGCGATGAGTTCGTGTTAGTGCGCAAGATGAAACACGTTGACTGGCTGGATGGTGAAGGCAATGACAGCGTTCAGGAGGCCGTGAAATGAAAATTCGTTCCCAGGTAGGCATGGTTCTCAACCTTGATAAGTGTATTGGTTGCCACACCTGTTCAGTGACCTGCAAAAATGTCTGGACCAGTCGCGAAGGTATGGAGTACGCCTGGTTCAACAATGTCGAGACCAAGCCCGGTATCGGCTATCCCAAAGAGTGGGAGAACCAGGCCAAGTGGAAGGGCGGCTGGATGCGCCGTAACGATGGTCGGATTGAACCGCGTATTGGTGGCAAATGGCGGGTGCTGGCGAACATTTTCGCCAACCCCGACCTGCCCGAGATGGATGACTACTATGAGCCGTTCACTTTCGACTACCAACACCTGCATACCGCCAAGATCGGTGAGCACCAGCCGGTGGCGCGTCCGCGCTCGCTGATTTCCGGTCAGCGTATGAAAAAGATCGAATGGGGCCCGAACTGGGAAGAGATTCTTGGCACCGAGTTCGCCAAGCGGCGCAAAGACGCCAACTTCGACAAGGTGCAGGCAGATATTTACGGCCAGTTCGAAAACACCTTCATGATGTATCTGCCGCGCCTGTGCGAGCACTGCTTGAACCCAACCTGTGTAGCGGCTTGCCCCAGTGGTGCGATCTACAAGCGGGAAGAGGACGGTATCGTTCTAATCGACCAGGACAAGTGCCGTGGCTGGCGTATGTGTATCTCCGGCTGCCCCTACAAGAAGATCTACTACAACTGGAAAAGCGGTAAGTCCGAGAAGTGTATTTTCTGCTACCCGCGTATCGAGGCCGGTCAGCCGACCATCTGCTCCGAGACCTGTGTGGGCCGCATTCGCTATCTCGGCGTGCTGCTGTATGACGCTGATCGGATCGAGGAAGTGGCAAGCTCCCCTGACGAGCGTGATCTCTACCACCGCCAGTGCGAGATTTTCCTAGATCCCAACGATCCGGAAGTGATTGCCCAGGCCAAGCGGGATGGCATCCAGGATAACGTCATCAAAGCCGCCCAGGCCTCACCGGTTTACAAGATGGCTATCGACTGGGGATTGGCGCTGCCGCTGCACCCGGAATACCGCACGCTGCCGATGGTGTGGTACGTGCCGCCGCTGTCGCCGATTCAGTCCGCCGCTGAGGCGGGGCATGTAGAGTTCGATGGCATCCTGCCCAAGATCGAATCACTGCGTATCCCGGTGAAGTACCTGGCTAACCTGTTGACAGCCGGTGAAGAGGAGCCCGTGGTATTGGCACTCAAGCGCTTGATGGCGATGCGTGTCTACATGCGCGGCAAGCACGTGGATGGCGCCCCTAATGCCGAGGTGCTCGACGCCGTAGGTCTGAGCGTAGCCCAGGTGGAAGAAATGTACCGCTACCTGGCCATTGCCAACTACGAGGATCGTTTCGTGATCCCCACCAGCCATCGTGAGATGGCAACCGAAGCCTTCCCCGAGCGGGGTGGATGTGGCTTTACCTTTGGTGATGGTTGCCACGGTGAGAGCCAGCCCAACCTATTTAACGGCCGTAAGCAGACCAGCGTTTTGGTAAAACCGGTAGAGGTCTTCGACCCACAGCCACAACTTGAGGAGTCTCGTCATGACTGAAGCCGCTACCCAATCGCCGACCCCGGTAGAGCCGTCGTTCGAACCGCTACAGGGTATGCGTAGCCTACGCGTACTGGCCCGCCTGCTCGATTACCCGACCCAGGAACTGCAGGATGCCAGCGGCGAGCTCATCGAAATTCTCAATGCCGAACGCCGCCTGGGGGCGGCTCTCAAATCGTCGCTAATGGAGTGGTGTCAGCGTCTCCAAGAGGGCGACCTGCTTGAGCTGCAGGCCGAGTACGTCGCCATGTTCGATAAGGGGCGGGCTACGTCGCTGCTGCTATTCGAGCACGTTCACGGTGAATCCCGCGATCGTGGTCAGGCCATGGTCGATCTTATGGCCGAATATAGCGCGGCCGGTTTCGAACTGGATGCCCGGGAGCTGCCGGACCATATACCGGTATTTCTTGAATACCTTTCGATGTGCGACGACGCCGAGATCGGCCGTTGGTTGGGCGAAATACGTCATATCCTGGCGCTGCTCACCGCGCGGCTGGAGGAGCGCGGAGCGGATCACGCCCTGGTGCCGCTATCACTCTTGGCGTTAATTGGGGCCGAGGGCGATGTCGAAGAGCATCGGCCCCAGGTCAAAAAAGAAGCGCCTGATAACACCCCCGAAGCCTTGGACGCCGTATGGGAAGAAGAAGCGGTGCGTTTCTCGGCAACCTCTGACGAAGACTGCGCGCTGCAGTCTGCCGAAGGCCGCCGCTTGGCCGAGCGCAAACACACCGTTCAGAGCCAGCCGGTACGCATTATGCCTGCTCCGTCTTTAAATGCCTCTTCCGCTCCTTCCGCCGATCGTTAATAGGAGAATCACCATGTATGACGCGATTGCGCATTACTTAACCCATCTGATCTACGGTTACTACCCCTATCTCGCGGGCACGGTGTTTCTGCTTGGCAGCCTGCTCCGTTTTGATCATGGTCAGTACACCTGGAAGACCGGTTCTAGCCAGATGCTCTCTTCAAAGAATATGCGCCTGGGCAGCAACCTGTTTCATATCGGTATTATCGTGATTTTCTTCGGCCATCTGGTGGGCATGCTCACACCGCACTGGGTCTATGAACCGTTCCTGCACGCCGGTACTAAACAGCTAGTGGCTATCGTGGTGGGCGGTATTGCCGGTGCCATGTGCGTGGTGGGCGGCGCCATGTTGCTCTATCGCCGCTTGGCCAACCCACGCGTAAAGGCGTCGTCGAGCATGATGGATACCTTGATCCTGGGCTTGATCGTCTTACAGGCGTGCCTGGGTATGGTGACCATCATCTTCTCGTTGGGCCATATGGACGGCGAGATGATGCTGACACTCTCCAGCTGGGCGCAGTCGATTGTCTTCTTCAGCGGCGGTGCGGCGGACTACATGCAGGAAGTGTCATGGATCTACAAACTGCATATCTTTATCGGCTTAACCATCATCCTGCTGTTCCCGTTTTCGCGGCTGGTGCATGTGTGGAGCGCGCCGTTCGGCTATGTAACCCGGCGCTATCAGCTTGTCCGCCGTCGTGGCTAAAAACTGGCTTGTGCTCGGCCAGGCCTAGAGGAGAAATAACATGCAGATGATTGATATCGAACAGCTACCTGGGGGCGTCGCTGCGCCTCCGGTACGTGTCGGTGACACCCCTATCGATGAAGCAACGATTGCGTTGGAGATGCAGTACCACCCCGCCGAAACGTCGGGGGAGGCCCAGCTTCAGGCGGCCCGCGCCCTGGTGGTCAGGGAACTGCTGCGCCAGCGAGCCAACGTCCTGGGCCTACTGTCGAGGCAGGAAACTAACGAAGCACAGGAAGATGCGGCGATTGCTGCCTTGCTCGAACAGGAGCTTGAGGTGCCGGAACCGGGGGAAACAGATTGCCAGCGCTTTTTTGAGACCCACCGCGAGCGCTTCAGCGAACCAGTGCAGTTACGCGTTCGGCATATCCTGCTCGCGGCCGCACCCGATGACTCCCAGGGTCGCGACGACGCTTACCAGCTTGGTGAAAAGCTACTCGAACAGCTTAAGCAGATACCCGAACGGTTTGCCGAATTTGCTCAACACCACTCCGCGTGCCCTTCAAAAGAGCTGGATGGTGATTTGGGCTGGCTGGTGCCAGGGCAGACTGTTCCGGAGTTGGATCGCGCTTTGCAGCACTTACCCGAAGGTCTACACGAGCGCCCCTTGGCGTCTCGCTATGGTTGGCATGTGGTGAGTATTGACGAGCGGCGAGACGGTAGGGCGTTACCTTTCGATCAAGTGATTGACCGGGTGCGCCATAGCCTACGGGAACAGGCAACTCGACGTGCGCTGCGTCACTATTTGCTGGCGTTAGAGAGCGAAATAGGCGTCGAAGGGATTGTTCTGGATGACGATGCTGGCGGCAGCTTGATGCAATAGCTTGAAGCAATAGCAAAGCTAATAGGAGAGGCTTGATGTCCCATGTTCCTGTAGATGCTCTTTTCACTCCGCTCGGCATCGCGGTGCTAACGGTTTCCGATACCCGTGGTTTCGACGAGGATGGTAGCGGTGACCTGCTGGTTGAACATCTGAGCGAAAGCGGCCATATCCTGGTCGAGAGGCGCATCGTTTCTGATGATATCTACCAGGTTCGTGCCGTGGTCTCGGAGTGGATTGCTCGAACGGATGTCCACGCGATTCTGGTTAATGGCGGCACTGGCTTTACCGCCCGGGATACCACTCCCGAGGCGTTGATACCGCTGTTCGACAAAGCGATTGAGGGGTATGGCGAGCTGTTCCGCCACTACTCCCTGAAAACAATCGGCACAGCGACGATCCAGTCTCGCGCCGTAGCGGGGGTGGCCAACCGAACGATGATATTTGCGATGCCCGGTTCGCCCAAAGCGTGTGCCTTGGCGTGGGACAGGATTATTGCTTTGCAGCTGGACTCCCGCACTCGGCCCTGCAACTTCGCCGCCATGGTGATGCCTTCAGCGACCCCGTGTAGTGGACGTCACACAGCGACTTCTTCCAATGAGGTGGAGCGCTTATGAACTGTCACTGCGCAGAAATAGTCACGCCCGGCTTGTTAGATCTGTTTGATGCGCGCCAACGGCTTATCGACGCAGCCACGCCCATTAATGCAGTAGAAACCATCACCCTAGAACAATCGACAGGGCGAGTGCTGGCAGAAACGCTGGTCGCTCCTCTCGATATGCCGGGCGTGGACAATAGCGCTATGGATGGTTACGCGCTGTGTCTGGCTGATTACCAAGCGGCACCTCGCGGCGCAGGCTTACCCATTCTCCAACGCGTACCAGCTGGCGCAGGCGTCATGCTGCTACCGGAAGGAGGCTGCGCGCGTATTTTTACCGGCGCGCCGGTGCCCATGGGGGCAGATATTGTGGTGCCTCAAGAGCGGGTGACTCTTGATCCGCGCGGGCATATACACCTCGAGGGTAGCTTGGTGCTAGGCGCTAACATTCGTCGCCAAGGCGAGGAGACTCGCATAGGCACCCCGCTGCTCGCTGCGGGTAAGCTTCTTGATGCCGCGTCGATTGCGCTGCTGGCAAGCCATGGAATCAATGCCGTGACTGTCAAACGGCGTCTGAGGGTGGCGCTGCTTTCCACCGGCGATGAGCTGATTGCCCCAGGTACAGTGCGATCACCGGGACAGGTATACGACAGCAACCGCGCCATGCTTAACGTACTGCTAGCGCAAGCTCAGTGCGACGTGCTGGATTTGGGCATCATCGCTGATTCACCGCAGTCATTGCATCAGGCCTTTGAGCACGCACAAACCGTTGCGGATGTGGTGATGTGCACCGGGGGCGTTTCGGTAGGCGAGGAGGATCATGTACGCCCAGTGATCGAGCAGCGCGGTGGCTTACATTTTCATGGTGTCGCCATGAAGCCAGGGAAGCCCTTTGCGTTCGGTTATCTGGGCGCGGAGCCTGCCTCTTCCACACCGTTAATGGCGCTGCCGGGTAATCCTGTGGCCTCCCTGGTGGGCTGGCAGCTGCTGGCGCTGCCGTTTATCCATGCCATGCAAGGTAGAGCCGTAGCGGCTCTACAGCGTTATCCGGTAAAAGCGGGCTTTTCTCAGCGTGGCCCCCAGGGGCGCTGCGAGCTACTACGGGTGGTGATGGATTGGTCACAGGGGGCTCCCGTGGCGCAGCTAGCGGGCGGGCAGGGCTCACATATGCTCAGCGCGGCTAGCCAGGCCCATGGTTATTTAATGATTAACCCCGCCACGGAGGTAACTGAAGGGGCCACCTATCACTATTACCCCATCAATCAGTTCGCCGCTTGAACAGCTTTTCCTATCGTGGCCACTGACCTCGTTTTTTTTCATAGGAGAGGGTATGTCTTCACAACACAAACCCCGCACACTGATTTATGCCTGCTCCGGCTGCTCTGATGTGGCGCAACTTGCCAATAGCGTTGCCCTGCGTCTTGACCATGCAGGAGAGGCAGAAATGTCCTGCATTGCTGGTGTGGGCGGTGGTGTGCCCGGTCTGGTGCGCATTGCCCGCTCAGGGCGCCCTATTGTAGCCATTGACGGGTGCCAGATGCACTGCGCCAGCCACTGTCTCGCCAAAGCGGATGTGATACCCACAGAGCACGTAAAGCTATATGAAAACGGCCTGCGCAAGCGGCGGGGCCAGTTTTATGATGAGCAAACAATCATCGACGTCACCGCAGAAGTAAAAGAACTCATTGCACGGCTGCCCGTTAATGCCAATACCCAAGAGGAACCCATGGAATGAGTGCGCTAGTCGATGGGTATGGCCGTACGGTGCGTTACCTGCGTATATCGGTAACTGATCGTTGTGATTTTCGCTGTGTGTACTGCATGGCTGAGGAAATGACCTTTCTGCCACGCGCCCAACTGCTTACCCTTGAGGAGATAGCCGCGCTTTCACAGGCATTTGTCGAGCTGGGTGTGGAGAAAATCCGTCTAACTGGCGGTGAGCCGCTGGTACGCCAGGGCGTACTCACGCTAGTGCAAAAACTCGGTGCATTGGAAGGTCTGCGCGAGCTGGCGATGACCACCAACGGCTCAGGGTTGGTCAAGCATGCCAATGCTTTGCGGCAAGGCGGGCTACATCGGCTCAATATTAGCCTCGACTCGCTCAAGCCCGAACGCTTTAAAGCATTAACCCGGACGGGGGATCTTGATCAGGTGATCGCGGGTATCCGTGCAGCGCGCCGCGCTGGCTTTCAGTCGATTAAGCTCAACGCCGTATTGCTCAAGGGGCGCAATGACGACGAAATTATCGACTTGGTTAACTTTGCCCGGGATGAACAAGTCGATATAAGCTTTATTGAGGAGATGCCGCTGGGCGCTATCAGCGAGCATAACCGTGGTGAAACCTTTCTTTCCACCGATGCGGTACGCGAGACCATAGAAAACCACTATCAACTCTTACCCACCACCGAGACCACCCTAGGGCCATCCCGTTATTACCGCATGGTAGACAGCCAGTCGAGGATTGGCTTTATTTCTCCCCATAGCCACAATTTCTGCGCTGCCTGTAATCGTGTTCGGGTGACGGCTGAAGGGCGACTACTCCTTTGCTTGGGCAATGAGCACTCGGTAGATTTACGCGCCGTAATGCGACGTTATCCGGGTGATACCCAGCGGCTTAAATCGAGCATTGTGGCGGCAATGAAGAAAAAACCTGAGCGCCATCACTTTACGACGGATGGTGAAGTTCAAATAGTGAGGTTTATGAATGCAACAGGCGGGTAATACGATTCGGTCAGCGTTCAAAGCTAGCAGGGGCTAGTGGTGAATAGCGCTTTCCGTTAAGCTCCTCGACAATTTTTTATTTTTGGTTGCGTTGAGGTGATTGTATGTGGAGCCTGCTAAGGCTGTCTGCAATATCACTATCAGTACTCATGATAGCTGGTTGCTCAGATCCCAAAATTGATACTAGCTCCATGCCTGCGTCGGTTGTCTCGGTTGAGAAAGTGCGTAACTCCTTGCCCACCTACAAGCGCGATGAGTTTGATCAAGGCTTGATCATTATCGCCACGTCGACGTCGTTTAGTGGTATCGATATTCTCAACCCCCACCGCATGAATGCCGCCGAGATTGCCGAAACTGCCAATGTGCAAATGCATGGGTTAACGGGGGATCAGGTGATTCAGCGTGCCGATCAAATTCTGCGCGAGCGTCGGGCACGCGAACGCGAACAGGCTATTCGCACCTTAAAGCGGCTGGAAGAGAAGCGTGCAAAAGCCACCAGTGATCAGCAGCAGTTAGCGCGGTTTACCATTGACAGTGCTCGCTATTACATTGGCTCAAGCCCTTATGGCGCTCCGGAACCTGTGATTGATCTTACAGTGACCAATGACACGGATCAGGCCATTTCTGAGCTTCTGTTGAGGGGCGTGGTGACGAGCCCTGATCACTCAGCAGCTTGGGTAGACGAAACGTTTTACTACGTTGTTCCTGGTGGCATTGAGCCTGGTGAAACACTGGAGTGGAGCCTTGCGCCTAACCGCTTTGGCCCATGGGGGAATGCTCAAATACCCAGCGATGCAGAGCTGACGGTCACCTTGCAAGGGTTGAAAGGGCTTGATGAGCAGCCATTATGGGACTCCCCTGAGCTAACGGAACACGAACTGGCCAGGCTTGAGCAACTGCAGAAGGAGTATGGTGGCATTGCTTTCTCCCGTTTGGAGTGAGTCTCGTGTGGACTAAGCTCTTTGTGGGGTAAACGGTGCAAAAACCACAGCGCCCTAGCGGTTATCCGATAGGGCGCAAACATTTCTACCAATTATCTTTTCGCCAAACGGGGTTACTTACTCTTTGGCTTCATGGTCGGCGAGGGCGGCAACAATTGCCTCTTCCCACTGCCCTTCGGTTAACCCCCAATGCTCCATTTCTGACTGATCGGCGCTGCCTGCCGACGCCTCTCGTAGTTTATCGACGCTGCTGCTTTCATAGCAGTGCTTGGCGAAATCTTTGGTTTTGACATCTTTTAGCTGATTAATCATCGACATGTTGAGTTCCTTTCAAGGTCAATAGTGAGGTAATGCTCACTCAGTGTAGCTATTCTGGCCGCTTTTACCTGACTTGGTTCTCAACACTGCTTAGCTGAAGTGAGAAAAAAAGCGTAGAAAAGGTTTTCCGTGGGCTAGCCAGCCATCAGCGTATCGATAAAAATTTTACCGGCGATACTTGCCAGCAACAGCATAACCAAATTATCAAACCAGCGGTGGGGCAGCCGATTGCCCAGGCGGGCGCCTAGGGGCATGGCGGCGAGTATCACCACAAGGGCAAGAATACTAAACAAAAAGCGTTCCAGAGTTAAAATGCCCGCGTTTAAAAGCGCCGGTATTTGAACACTGGTAATAGCGACGAAGAAGACCGAGATGGAGCCAATAAATACGCTTCGTTTCAACTGCATCGCATTGAGAAACGTAACCGAGGCTGGCGCCGACATGCCTGCAGCGCCTTGAAGCACGCCAGCGAGTAGGCCAATAGGGATCACTAGTCGCGCAGCGATATTAAAAGGCAGGGCGATACGACGTTTCATCACTTTGATGATCAGGTAAAGCACGATCACACCCGCGACACCCAGTGACAGTATTTCGGGAGATAAAACGACTAATCCCCAAGTGCCCAGAACGATGCCTAGCCCGCCAGCAATGGAGAAAGCTGCCAAGAAGCGCAAGGGTAGTAGGTGGCGTCGATATTGCCATACCTGTAAAGCATTACTAAATAGGTTAGGCGCGACTAATAGAGCGATAGCGAGTTGAACGTCGTACAGCATGGTGAGAATGGGTACGACAATAACCGGGACACCTGAACCGATGGCGCCTTTGACGATACCTGCAACGAGTAGCGCTATAAACGCAATTAACAGCATAAGGTTACCGGCCCTTTTTAGCGCACAGCCGCCACGCAACCGGCAGCTGTGCGTATTGATTTTCTTCAGGATTAGGTTTTGTCTGAAAAGTCGGCGAGCGAAGGCCAGACAAGGCAAAAATCGGCGAAAAGACGGAGTTTACGTTGTGTAAATGAGTACTTTGAGCCGATTTTTAACGCCGTATGGTCGAGCGCAGCCAGTTTTCAGGCAGAGCCTAAACGCTGTTATTTCAGCACATAGCAGGGCACATAGTGCTGGCCGTCGAGTTTCATGCGCCCTTGGGCTACAAAAGAGGTGAGTAGCTCGTCAAGGCGTTGCATTAGTTCGGGCTCTGCGGTCAGTACAAAGGGGCCATGAGCTTCAATGGCTCGAATGCCAGCCTCTTTGACGTTGCCTGCGACGATCCCCGAGAAAGCGCGGCGCAGATTAGCAGCGAGCTCATGGGTAGGCTGCTGGCGGTGGAGCGCTAAGCCACGCATGGCGTCGTGTGTCGGTTCAAAGGTTGCCTGGAAGTCGCGCGCAATGGTCAATCGCCAGTTGTAGTAGAAAGCATCCTGATGGGTGCGCCGGAATTCAGCGATCTCATCGATGCCGTGGCGCATGGTGCGTGCAACCGAGACCGGATCGCCGGTAATGATGGTGTAGTAACGGCGGATATCCTCACCGAGGGTATAGACCAGAAATTCATCAATTTTCTGAAAGTAGGCCGCAGAATCAGCAGGGCCAGTGAAAATTAACGGAAAAGGAATATCCTGGTTGCTGGGGTGCAGCAGAATGCCCAGCAGATAGAGAATCTCTTCTGCGGTGCCCACCCCGCCAGGAAACACAATAATGCCATGGCCCAGGCGCACAAAGGCTTCCAAGCGTTTTTCAATGTCTGGCATGACAACCAGTTCATTGACGATGGGGTTAGGCGCTTCGGCAGCGATAATGCCGGGCTCTGAAACACCCAAATAGCGGCCTTCTTTACGCCGCTGCTTGGCATGGGCAACGTTCGCGCCTTTCATGGGGCCTTTCATTGCGCCAGGGCCACAGCCGGTACAAATATCTAAATCGCGCAGACCCAAGTGATAGCCCACATCTTTGGTATATTCGTACTCTTCCCGGGAGATAGAGTGACCGCCCCAGCACACCACCAGGCTAGGGTCGCGGCCGGGTTTGAGCGTGCCCGCTTTGCGCAGAATATGGAAGACCGCATTGGTGGTGCCTTCTCCCGTACTCAGGTCAAAACGATTGTGGTGCTGAATCTCATTGTAGACGTAAACGATGTCGCGAATGATCGAGGATAGATGCTCGCGGATACCGCGAATCATGCGGCCATCTACAAAGGCTTCGGCGGGGGCGTTAGTGAGCTTTAAGCGAATGCCGCGGTCTTGCTGCAGCACTTCAATATCGAAATCTTTATAGGCTTCTAAAATCGCCAGGCTATCGTCGCTGGGATTACCGCAATTGAGTACTGCCAACGCACAGCGCCGAAGAAGGTCGTGTAGACCGCTTTGAGAAGTTTTATGCAGTCGATTAACTTCATGCTGAGAGAGTACTTCGAGGCTCCCCTCGGGGGAAATGATGCTGGAAAGAGTGGCGCGAGGTTGAACGTTTTCGGTCATTAGCGGGGCTGTCCCTAATCGTTTGATGTCTCTTGGCATATTACCACGCCCAAGCGGTGGGTACAGCGCAGCGGCTGGCTCGCCGGGGTGTGCTATTATGAGGTCTATTTTATAGGGCGGCGGCAATAGCGTTTTTTGTTAGTTACTAAACTGTTGCCTAAAGCGGGTTCTCAAAGAGAGCTGCTAAAGACCGTTATCAAAGACCATGGCGCTTCACTATGTTCAATGCCCACTATTTTCGTACCTTTATTACGCTTGTTGAAACAGGCAGTTTTACCCGTACGGCGCAACGTTTAGAAATGACCCAGCCGGGCGTAAGCCAGCATGTACGCAAGTTAGAAGACTATTTAAATAAAGAGCTGCTAGAGCGCAAGGGGCGTAGCTTTACATTAACCGAATCGGGGCGGCGTGCTTACGATTACGCTTTAAAGTTATTTGCTGAGCATGAACAGTTCCGTCACGGGCTAGACGATGACTCTTTGGATAGCGGTGACTGCCGCATTGCCTCGCCGGGTAGCGTTGGCCTGATGTTCTATCCGTATATATTGGGGCAGCAGCAAATGCACCCCAATTTAACGGTCAACTATAGCTTTGCGTTCAACCACGAAATCGTCAATGACCTGCTTGAAGGGCGTTATGACATCGGGATAGTCACCGAGGCAATGCGACACCCTGAGCTTAGCTGCAGCATTTGGCATGAAGAGCCGCTCTGCTTGGTGGTGCCTGCAGATTTTGCGGGCAGCACGCTATCAGATTTAATGGGCATCGGCTTTCTCAATTATTACGACGGCATTAACCATGCCAATGCACTGCTGCGAGCCAATTACCCCGACGAGTTTCGCTCAATGACCCATTTCCGCCATCAAGGCTTTACCAATGAAGTCAGCATGGTGCTGGATGCAGTGGCCAGGGGATTGGGCTTTAGCGTGGTATCGCGATTGGTATTGGAAACTTCGCCTTGGCAGCGCCAGGTAAAAGCGTTGAACCTGCCCAATGCGGTCAATGAAGTGCTCTATTTGCTGCGCCGCCGCGACTCGGTGCTGCCTAAGCGCTACGCGAAGCTGTTAGACGGTTTTCACGCTCAGCGTCTGCAAGAAAAAACGCCCTTGATGCCGTCTAATTGATTAGGCACCAAGGGCGTTTTCGTTACTTAGAGCGCTATCGCTTCACATCTTGCCAGCTTTGCCGCTAGTTGCGATATTCGTCGATGCTAGGGCAGGAGCAGATTAACTGACGGTCACCGAAAACGTTATCGACGCGGTTAACGGCGGGCCAGTATTTAGCGGCTTGAACAGCCGCGGTCGGGAAGGCGGCCAACTGGCGGTCATAAGGCCGCTGCCAGTCGCTATCCATTAGATCCGCCTGGGTATGTGGCGCATTGACCAGCGGATTATTATCCAACGGCCATTCGCCGCTCTCCACTCGGGCGATCTCGTCACGAATGGCAATCATCGCATCGCAGAAACGGTCGATTTCATACAGCGACTCAGACTCAGTCGGCTCGATCATCAGCGTGCCCGGCACTGGGAACGACATGGTTGGTGCGTGAAAACCGTAATCCATCAAACGCTTGGCAATATCCTCCTCGCTAATCCCAGAGGCCGCTTTGAGCGGACGAATATCGATTATGCATTCGTGGGCAACGGTACCGTTCTGACCGCGGTATAGAATCGGGAATGCCGCTTCCAATCGTTTGGCAATGTAATTGGCGTTTAGGATGGCAAGCTCGGTAGCTTCCCGCAGCCCGCGGGCACCCATCATCTTAATGTAGGCCCAGGAAATGGGCAGAATGGAAGCACTGCCGAAGGCAGCCGCGGAGACTGCACCGCTATCAGTGTTGACGCCGTTGATAGGTGTTACCACATGGTTTGAAACGTAGGGCACCAAGTGGGCTTTCACGCCGATAGGGCCCATGCCCGGGCCGCCGCCACCGTGGGGAATACAGAACGTTTTGTGCAGGTTAAGGTGAGACACATCGCCGCCAAAATCGCCAGGACGGGTTAACCCTACCTGGGCGTTCATATTGGCGCCATCGATATACACCTGACCACCGTTGTCGTGAACGATCTTGCACGCTTCGCGTACGCTGGTTTCAAACACCCCGTGTGTGGATGGGTAGGTCAGCATAATGGCGGAGAGCTTATCGCTATGCTGTTCAGTTTTAGCGCGTAAATCCGCTATGTCGATATTGCCGTTTTGATCGCACTCGACCACCACCACCTTCATTTGCACCATGGCTGCCGAGGCAGGGTTGGTACCGTGGGCAGAGCTTGGAATCAAGCAGACATCGCGATGACCTTCGCCTTGGGCCGCTTGGTAACGACGAATTGCCACAAGGCCAGCATATTCACCCTGAGCGCCGGAGTTAGGCTGCATCGAGAGGTGATCGTAACCGGTGACTTCGACCAGGAAGGCCGAGAGCTCGTCGATCATTTGATGATAGCCAGCCACCTGGTCGCGAGGTGCAAAGGGGTGAAGGTGCGCAAACGAGGGCCAGGAGACGGGGATCATTTCGCTGGTGGCGTTGAGCTTCATGGTGCAGGAGCCGAGCGGGATCATTGCATGGGCAAGCGACAGATCCTTATTCTCCAGACGCTTTAAGTAGCGCAGCATTTCGGTTTCGCTGCGGTAGCGGTTAAAGGTGGGATGGCTCAAGAAGTCGCTTTCGCGCTGGCATGCCGTGGGAATGCCGGAAGCGCCGCTAGCTACCACTTGCTCGTCCAATACTGCAACGGCAAGGCCGTGCTCATCGCCCAGCAGCACATCAAACAATGTGGCTACATCGTGGGCGGTGGTGGTTTCATCCAGGCTAATACCGACATCGCCATTGCCGAAGTAGTGCAGATTAATATCATGGGTCATGGCTCGGCCATGGATTTTACCTGCATCAACACCTGTCAGACGTAGCGTATCAAACCAGCTGTCATGAGCGAGCGATACGCCTGCCTGCTTAAGGCCTTCGGCAAGCAGGGTGGCTAGGCGATGAACGCGGCCGGCAATTTTGCGCAACCCTTCTGCACCGTGATAGGTGGCATAAAAGCCTGCGATGTTGGCCAGAAGCGCCTGGGCGGTACAGATATTGGACGTCGCTTTCTCGCGGCGGATATGCTGCTCGCGGGTCTGCATTGCCATGCGCAGGGCGGTGTTACCACGGCTATCTTTTGATACGCCGATGATACGCCCAGGAATCGAGCGCTTGAGCTTGTCGGATGTAGCAAAGAACGCCGCGTGAGGGCCACCAAAGCCCATGGGTACGCCAAAGCGTTGGGAGTTGCCCACCACAATATCCGCGCCGAGCTGGCCGGGTTCTTTAAGCAGCACCAGACTCAAAAGATCGCTGGCCACGCAGGTCATTATATTGCGCTCAGCCGCGGCGCTTAATAGCGGTGCCAGATCGCGCACTTCACCACTGGCAGAGGGGTACTGAACCAGGGCTCCAAACACATCGTGGCTGGCCAACTCTTCTGCAGGGCCGGTGATCAGCTCAAAGCCAAAGAACTCGGCACGGGTTTTAACGACATCCAGCGTTTGCGGGAAAACATCGTCGGCGACGAAAAAAGCGTTGGATTTGCTTTTCTTATTACCACGCTTACAAAGCGCCATGGCTTCGGCGGCAGCGGTGGCTTCGTCGAGCAGCGACGCATTAGCCAGCTCCATGCCGGTTAAATCCATGACCACCTGCTGGAAGTTAAGCAAGCCTTCCAGGCGTCCTTGAGAAATCTCCGGCTGGTAGGGGGTGTAGGCCGTGTACCAGCCTGGGTTTTCCAATACGTTGCGCTGAATCACCGCGGGCATATGGGTGCCGTAATAGCCCTGGCCAATATAGCTCTTAGCCACGCGGTTCTGGCGCGCGAGCTGCGCTAGGTACTCTAGCGCCTCTGATTCGCTGCGCGGTTCATCAAGCGCTAGCTCATGGCCAAGACGGATATCGCTCGGCACGGTCTGTTCAATCAGATCTTCCATGTGCTGCATGTTGAGCGCTTTTAACATGGTGGCCACGTCATCTTGACTTGGACCATTATGACGTTTGATAAAAGCATCGTGATCGGCCAGCTCGGCCAGACGGCGTGTTTCAAGAGACATGAAGAAGATTCCGGACGTTAAGAGAGAACCGTGCAGGGCGTTAAGCGAAGAGCCTGCCATAAAGGATAAAGGCAGGCCCTAATATATGATTCAGCTACCGCCTTTAGTCGTCGGCGCTTAGCGTTGCTTGATAGGCATCTGCGTCGAGCAGGCCATCAAGTGAGTCGCTGTCTAAACGCACTTTCATAATCCAGCCGCCTTCGTAAGGCGCTTCATTGACTGTTTCAGGGGCGTCTTCAAGAGCGTCATTGACCTCAATGACTTCGCCAACAACCGGTGAGTAGAGATCAGAAGCAGCTTTTACCGATTCGATAACGCCAAACTCTTGCCCTTTGTTCAGCGCTGTTCCCACTTCAGGCAGTTCAACAAACACGACATCGCCGAGCGCCTGCTGGGCGTGATCAGTTATACCCACGGTCACGGTGCCGTCCTTATTATCCAGCACCCACTCGTGGCTTTCTGCGTAACGAAGATTGGTAGGAAGATTGCTCATGGTGTTTTCCTATATGAAACAGTTTTCTGGGCCCGAGCATACTAGCGGTTGCCGTTCGCCTTGGCGACTAGTGACTGGGGTAGATCGAGCGAATAAGCAAGCATGTTAACGTGTTTCCAATCGGAAACAAATTTCTTCGTTGCTTCAAAGCTTGCTTGGTAGCGTTATCGGTTCAGCTACTTTTCGCCGGGTTTGTGCAGAAGATCGGGTTATGAAAAAAGCGGTATCCTCTATGCACAAGCGACATCACCCTAGATGCTAGCTAAGTTTATGGTGTAAAACATTCAAATCGTGCGCTAACCAACAATAGCGTCGTTAGGACTAGCCCGTAATCGCAACAAGCCAATAATACACACCAATATTGCATACCAACAAAGCGAGGAGATGAACATGGAAGCATTAACTAGCCTCTTAGGGGCGATCAACGGCGTGGTCTGGGGGCCCGTCATGTTGATTCTGCTACTCGGTGTGGGGATCTACCTGCAGCTTGGCTTGAAACTGATGCCGATTAGAAAGCTCGGCATGGGCTTCAAGCTAATGTGGGCGGGGCGTGATGCGAAACCTGGGGTGGGTAAAGCGGCAGCTGCCAAAGAGGGAGACGAAGGGGAAATATCTCCTTTTAATGCCTTGATGACCGCACTCTCTGCGACCATCGGTACCGGTAATATTGCCGGTGTCGCCACAGCCATTGCGTTAGGTGGCCCTGGCGCTGTGTTTTGGATGTGGATTACCGCACTGGTGGGTATGGCCACTAAATTTGCTGAAGCGGTGCTGGCCGTGCGCTATCGTGAAACCGATAGCACTGGCTACCACGTGGGCGGGCCGATGTTTTACATCAAGAATGGCCTGGGTAAAAAGTGGCTATGGTTGGGCGGCCTGTTCTCATTTTTTGGCGCTGTCGCAGCCTTCGGGATCGGCAATACCGTTCAGTCCAACTCCGTTGCTGACGCCATGGACGCCACCTTCGGCGTGCCGCACTGGCTCACGGGGGTGGTCATTATGGTGCTGGCTGGCGCGGTGATTCTGGGCGGTATCAAGCGTATTGCTAAAGTGGCGGGCAAGTTGGTGCCGATTATGGGCATTGCCTACGTAGTGGCTGGCTTGTTGGTATTGATCGTCAATGCCGGGCAGATCGGTGAAGCTTTTGGTTTGATCTTCTACTATGCCTTCAACCCCATGGCGGCCGCAGGTGGTTTCGCGGGCGCCGCCGTCATGGCGGCGATTCGTTTTGGTGTGGCACGCGGGATCTTCTCCAACGAAGCGGGTTTGGGTAGTGCGCCGATCGCGCACGCGGCGGCCAAAACCAAAAATCCAGTGCGCCAAGGCTTAATCGCGATGTTGGGCACTTTTATCGATACCATTCTTGTGTGCACGATTACCGCGTTGGTGATTTTGACCTCAACGGTTTGGCAAGAAGGTGAAGCGGGGGCGTCGCTGACCGCGCTTTCGTTTGACGCTGCACTGCCTGGCTTTGGGAATCAGATCGTCGCCATTGCGTTGGCGATTTTTGCCTTTACCACCATCCTAGGCTGGTCATTTTACGGTGAGAAGTGCTGCCAGTTCCTGTTTGGCACTCGCTCCATTATGATCTATCGGGTGCTGTTCGTACTGGCTATCCCGCTGGGCGCCATCGCTCAACTGGGCTTTATCTGGCTCATGGCGGATACCTTCAACGCCATGATGGCGATCCCGAACCTGATTGCCTTGGCACTGCTTTCGCCGGTAGTCTTTAAGCTAACCAAGGACTATTTCGACGGCAAAGACGTATTGCCGGGTGAAGCACTGGATCACGACCAATAATACCCGCAGCGCGTTCATCGGCGCTGTAGGTGAACGTGAATAACAGGAGAGTCGGGAAGGCACTTAATCAGTGGCTTCCCGTTCTCTTTTTTGAGCGAACACTTTTAAGTGAGGAAAGCCCCTATGTCTGAATTAAAGCAAACGCCACTGCATGCGCTGCACCTCAAGCTAGGCGCCAAGATGGTACCTTTTGCTGGCTACGATATGCCGGTGCAGTATCCGCTGGGGGTCAAAAAAGAACATGAACACACCCGTCAAAAGTGCGGGCTGTTCGATGTCTCCCATATGGGGCAAATCAGCGTTTCCGGTGACGGCGTGGCCGAAGCCCTGGAAACCTTGATTCCTGCCGATTTGATGAGCCTTGAGAAAGGTGCCCAACGTTACGGGCTGTTCACCAACACAGAAGGCGGCATTATTGACGACCTGATGGTGGTCAATGCGGGTGATCACTTCTATCTGGTAGTGAATGCCGCCTGTAAAGATCAGGACTTGACTCACCTGCGCCTCAATTTGGCGTCAACCCATACAATTGAACCTTTGGATCGTGGCTTACTGGCGCTCCAAGGGCCTCAGGCGCGGGATGTCATGCAGCGGCTTTGCCCTGAAGCCTGTGAGCTTGTGTTTATGCAGCATGGCCGCTTCACCATTGCTGGGCAGGAGGTTTGGGTGAGCCGCAGCGGCTATACCGGTGAAGATGGTTTTGAAATTTCCGTCGCCGCCGATGCTTGCGAAGCCTTCGCTGAGCAACTGCTAGCTGAGCCTGAAGTCGAAGCGATTGGCCTGGGAGCGCGGGACTCGCTGCGTTTGGAAGCGGGTTTATGCCTGTATGGCCACGATATGGATGAGCAAACCACCCCGATAGAAGCAGGTCTAATTTGGGCGATTGGCAAGCCCCGTCGTCGTGGCGGTGATCGGCCGGGAGGTTTTCCAGGCGCCGATGTGATTCTTCATCAGGTCGATGCCAAAGATCACACCCGCAAGCGTGTTGGGCTGTTAGCTGAAGGTCGCGCGCCGGTGCGTGAGGGTGCGCCGCTTGTGGATGAGGCAGGCAATGAGATTGGAATCGTTACCTCCGGCAGCTTTGGTCCCAGCGTCGGTAAGCCTGTGGCGATGGGTTATGTCACTCGCGAGCAGGAAGCACCGCAAAGCACTGTACTCGCGGTGGTACGCGGTAAACAGTTACCTATGGTGGTAACTCCCACGCCGTTTGTAAAGCCGGGCTACTATCGCGGCTAGAAGCGTGTCCATCTACCCGCGGCCCCTGCTTAAGCTAGGGGCCGTTGCTTTATAAAGGACAGTATTACGAGGGATGGTTTCAAGCGAGTGTTTTAGCGCAGAACCTGCTTGGGATCGATGGGTTTGCCGCCTTGGCGCAGATCAAAGAGTAGATCATAGCGTTGGGTGGCACTGCTTTGACCTACCTCACAAAGTGGGTCTCCCGCGCTAACCTGTTTGCCTACCTCGACCAAAATGCGCTCGCAAAGGGCGTATACGGTTTGGAGGTTATTGGCATGGTGCACAATCACCACTTCACCCAACTGACGCATACCGTCGGCAAAGCGTACTTCGCCAGGGGCGACGGCTTTAGCCTGAGCGCCAGCTTGAGTAGCCAGCAGCATGGGCTGCAGGGTGCCTCGGCTGTCTGGCCCGAAGCGGCGAACCACTCGATAATCCTCCAGCGGCCAGGGCCAGCGCCTGGCTGATGAGGGTAGCGCCTGACTGGGAGCGCTGCTGGTAGGTGCAGCGGCAGGCTTGTTAGCGCTTGAAGAGCTGCTACTGTTTGCTGAGCTTCTAGATGAACTTCGCGCCGCTGAACTGCTAAGGGGGAGGCTGACTATTTGGCCAATTCTCAAATTAGTGGGAGAGGCACTAGGGTTGGCACTCTGAATGCGGCCACTGGTAGTGCCAAAATGTCGGGCGATGCTCGAGAACGTATCACCAGGACGGATTTGATAGCGGTAGGGGCCACCTGAAGGTGCCCGCTCCTGCTGGGTAGGAATTAATAGACGTTGCCCAATTTCCAGGCGCCGCGTATCGGCACCTGGGTTAAAGCGCTCCAAGCGTTCCAGTGGCACGTTAGCCCGGGCCGCCAGCTTACCCAGCGTGTCGCCACGCTGTACTTGCACCCAGTTGCCACTGATCTGGCTGGCGCTAGGAGCGGCTGCTCGCTGGGATGACGATGGAGGAGCGCTGGAACAGCCGGTCAGTAGTCCCGCTAACAGCCAAACAGTGAGCCAGCCGGCTAGGCGTGATCGGTTCGGCTGTCCAGCATGCCATCTTTTTCCAACCAGAGTGCATTGATCCATGTGTGGAAGCGTTCCTTATGCTGCTTTTCTTCGTGGTTTTCTGATGCGTACATCCACTCAGGAAGGCTGAGTTGCCGTGCCTGTAATGTTATGGGCGCTTCCCTGCCGCATAAAAAGCCCCAAAACGTCGGCGAGGGGTTAGCGTAGCTGATCGTCACATCCAGGATACCATCCAATTGGTTGCCTAGCAGACTAAGTACTTGGGCAATGCCGCCCGCTTTAGGGCGTAATAAGTGGCGGTAGGGGCTCTGCTGGGCATCGCGTTTGGCAACCGAAAAGCGGGTGCCCTCGACAAAATTAAAAATCGCAATGGGCGAGAGCCTTGCCTGCTGGCACATCCGTTCGGTAGCTGCTCGATCAATGGTGGCCAGCTTAGGATTTTTAGCGACTTGTTCGCGGCTAAAGCGGCGCATAAAAGGAAATTCTAGCGCCCAAAAAGCCAACCCTACGATGGGGATCCAGATCAATTGACGTTTTAAGAAAAAACGTGGCATGGGGATACGCCGATGCAACGCCATCAACAGCATAAAGATATCCGTCCAACTGCGGTGGTTGGATATCACCAACCACCACTGCTGTGGACTCAAATTATCAGGTACGCTGGCGTGTAGCACGGGTTTGAGCCAGTGCCGCATCCACCAAAGATTAACGCCTATCCAGTTAAGCGCAACGCCATTCAGCCCCTGCAACACTAACTGTTTAAGCCGCTGCCCTGGGGCAATGACTTTAAGTAGCGTCAGCAGAATGAGAGGTACGCCCCAGAACAGCGTGTTGAGCGTTAGCAGCAGAGCGCTAATCAGCCCCTTTAAAATAGGCATACCACGTTTCCTTACCGTCAGACCAATAACGTAATACTGAATGCTAAATGATCCTAGCCACGCTGCCCAGCAGAAACCTACAGCAATTCATTAGCTTGATGATGTTTTAGACGAGCGGCAGTGAAGGGGCTTGGACGGTGTTCAAGAGAACGGTGCGCAGTGCATGGGCGGCTACGGAGAGCTCTTGGTGAGTCAAAATGCCGACCCGGCAGGAGATAGCGGGCGCTGTCAGCGGTATGCAGCGAGCGCCCAGTTCATGCATTTGACGAATGCACATGGAAGGCACAGCGCTGACGCCCAGGCCGTCGGCAACCATCCGCCCCACGGTGGAGAGCTGGTGGCTTTCAAAGGCCACAGTGAGCTCCATATCCTGTTTGCTCAGCTCCTGTTCCAATAAACGACGTACCATGGAGGGGCGCTGAAGAGTAATGAAATCGTGGCTTAGCAGCGTCGACCAGGCGAGCTGGGTGCTCTGGGTTAACGGAGAGCCAGTCGGCACGACCGCCACAAAATGGTCTTCAAACAGCGGCGTAAAGAGCAGGCTGCCGGTACCCTCCGGAGAAAAAGCGATCCCCATCTCTACCTGTCGGGAGCGCACCATGGCGGTAACCTCCTCGTTGATGACATCGTGCACGGTTATGTTGATTTTGGGGTACTGTTGGCGAAATTTAACCAGCGCCGCAGGGAGTAAGTTACCGGCAAAGGCGGGCATCGCCGCCACGCTAAGGCGCCCCAGCTGGAGGGTGAAGCGCTGGCGCAAACGCTCCTCGGTATTGTCCCACTGGGCCAGCAGATGTTTGGCTAGCGGTAGTAGCGACTCGCCTTCTGGGGTTAATCTGACGCTGCGGGTGCTACGAATCAGCAGTTTGCCACCCAGGGACTCTTCCAGGCCTTTAATCGCCAGGCTTAGCGCTGGTTGGGATAAATGCAGGCGCTCGCAGGCTTGAGTAAAGCTGAGGGTTTGGGCGACCGCCAGAAAGGCGCGCAGCTGTTTGACGGTCATAAAGTACCTTTTATAAGTTTAAAAAATAAATTGATAAGAAAAACAAACTTAACAAATATATCATCTCGCACAACACTGGCACTATCGTAAGCTTCAGTTCGCGAATTTTTGACAGCACTCATCTACGATAATACTGATCATCAACAACAATGTGAGGCACAACAATGGCAGGATTCGATAAGCGTGTAGCTTCCTACGAAGAGGCTATGGAAGGCATCGAAAGCGGTATGACCGTCATCGCCGGTGGCTTCGGGCTCTGCGGTATTCCCGAAAACCTGATTGCCGAGATCAAGCGACGTGGCGTCACTGACCTTACCGTGGTATCCAATAATTGCGGTGTCGATGGTTTTGGCTTGGGAATACTGCTTGAAGACCGCCAAATCAGTAAGATTCTGGCCTCTTACGTAGGTGAGAATGCCCTGTTTGAGAAGCAAATGCTCAACGATGAGATTGAAGTGGTGTTAACGCCTCAAGGCACATTGGCGGAAAAAATGCGCGCAGGCGGCGCTGGTATTCCCGCCTTTTACACCGCTACCGGTTACGGCACGCCGATTGGTGAGGGGAAAGAGGTTCGCGAGTTTAATGGCCGACACTGTATTTTAGAAGAAGCCATTGTAGGTGATTTTGCCATAGTGAAAGGCTGGAAGGCGGATCGCTATGGCAATGTAATGTATCGCCATACGGCGCAGAATTTTAACCCCATGGCCGCCACGGCGGGGAAAATTACCGTGGTGGAAGTTGAAGAGATCGTTGAACCGGGTGAGCTTGAGCCTAGCCAGATCCATACCCCAGGAATTTATGTGGATCGGATTATTCAAGGCACGTTTGAAAAGCGGATAGAGAAACGCACGGTGCGCAGTTAATACGCCGCGCCTTCAAACGCAACACTTGCTTCTCATTTAACGATTCAACAAGAGGAAGTCACCATGGCTTTAACACGAGAACAGATGGCTCAGCGTGTCGCCCGCGAACTTCAAGATGGTTTTTACGTCAACCTGGGCATTGGTATTCCCACCCTGGTTGCCAACTATATTCCGGATGGCATCGATGTCATGCTGCAATCCGAGAACGGTCTGCTGGGGATGGGCCGCTACCCCAGCGAAGACGAACTTGATCCAGATATGATTAATGCGGGTAAAGAGACGGTGACGGCTCGCCCAGGCGCAGCGATTTTTTCTTCCGCAGAATCATTTGCGATGATTCGTGGTGGCCACGTGGATCTCACCGTGCTGGGGGCTTTCGAGGTGGATCAGCAGGGCAATATCGCGTCCTGGATGATTCCAGGGAAGTTGATCAAAGGCATGGGCGGTGCCATGGATCTCGTTGCCGGTGCCGACAATATCATTTGCACTATGACCCATGCCTCTAAGCACGGCGAATCCAAGCTATTGGAAAAATGCGAACTGCCGCTGACCGGCGCAGGCTGCATTAACCGCGTGTTGACAGATTTAGCTTATCTTGAAATCAAAGACGGTGCCTTTATTCTCAAGGAGCGCGCTCCGGGCGTAAGCGTTGAGGAAATCGTCGAGAAGACGGCGGGCAAGCTGATTGTACCTGACCATGTTCCCGAAATGACGTTTGATGCCGAGTAAGTACGCTCCCATTAGCCCGAATGATAAACAGCCGAAGGTTAGAGGGTTAAATAAACTGCACAGTGAGACGCTAGCGCCATTACTGCTAGCGTCTCAGGCCATTTCACAGCGCGTATGGTGGGGTAGCAGTAAATCGGCAATACGTTCGTGATTATCTTCAACGTGCTTTTGGGCTAACGCCAAGCCGCCTAGGCAGAGGCGATGTTCATCGCCATTGGCGAAGACTGTTTTCTGTGGTGTGGTGGGGTAGAAGCGGTGATCAAGCAGTGATGATACCGTGAAAACACCGTTTTGCTGGCCCTCAAGGCTTGGCATGCCCACTTCACTTAGGCGTTGATCCAGCGTTTTCAAGGGCTCCCCCAACTGCCCACAATCAAAGCCAGCGTGATGCAATCGAGGGCCCATCACCGCTATCCAGGCAGCCAAGGGGTGAGCTTGCTGTAGCTGTTGATAAAGCGCCCAGCTAGGCATCGGCCAGGGGCGACCGCGGCAGAGCAAATTATGCCCCTTGCAATCCTGAGGGTGAGATTGTTGCACCAGCCCTTCAATGGCTTCCCGGGGCGCCTTGGACAATGTGCCTATTTGCAGTTCTGCCAGCACCAGCCAACTACTGCCGTCGCTTGGCGCGAGTAGTTGCACTAATAGGCCTTTATCGGCCATGGCGTAATGGCCCATGACGCGATAGCCCATATGAGCTAAATTGCCGGTAAGCGCGGCAGCGGCAAAGGGCCCGTAATTGAGCGTTACCAGCGTTAAATATTCAGCCGCCGTTGATAGTGGCCAAAGTCTAAGGGCGCCGATGTCGGGATGGGTATGTACATAGTCAAGCCACAGCTGCTGAACGAACTCCTGACGCTGCATGGTGAACTCCTTGCCTAAAGTGGCACACCTAGCGTGAGCCATTAAATAACTGCTCAGTATAGGCAAGCGGGGTAAGCAAGGGTTCAACGGCTATTAACGAGCGGTTAAACGGCAAGTAGCTGTTGATCGCGGACAAACTGATCAAATTCAGTAAAGCCGCCTACATGGGTTTGATCGACAAATACCTGCGGGACAGTGTGAATGGGTTTACCCGCTGTTTTGGCGATATCTTCTTTAGTGACGCCTTCAGAGGGCATATCCACATAGCGATAGCCTTCAATTTTTCCGACTTTTTCCAAATGCTCGGCCAGCTGTTTTGCGCGTACGCAGAAAGGACATGACATCCGACCAAAAATAACCACGAACATAGGTGGTGCTCCTTTACGATAAACTGAGTAAGTTATCAGGTAGACAGTAACTGAAGGGTAAATAGCCGTTTGGCTAAGCGATAAATTCGCGCCCATTGTGGCTGAGCAGAGCTCGTTTCGCCAATAGTAGCTCGCTACACGAACCATTAATGTCCGTTATCACCTGGGAAAACCAACAAGCCTATGCAAACGCTCACCGCTGACGAATACACCTTTCTTACTGATCTGTCGAAAGCGTACCGAGATAGGCACTTGCCATCCATTAAACGAAAAAGTGACTGGAACCCGCGTTTAGGGGTTGATGCGCTATGCTTCCAGCATCATGGCGCTAAGCACATGGTGGGGGCGTTGATTACGCCCTGCGAGCTGTGGCTGGTTGCAGTGCCTGACCACTCCCTGCTGACCGAGACTCTGGCGGATACGCTTACGCTTTCTCTGCCTTCAGGCACATACCCACTATCTTTTGAGCGCTTGCCAGGCGGCTACGGACTCTATAAGCGCGCCATTTTGCGAGATTTAAGCGAGCTGGAGAGCATGCAGGAGGCCGCGAGGCTGGCGCAGCAAATGATGACGCGTTTAATGCAACCCGATGAAGAGCTCAACGCCTAAGTGCAGCCAGCTATACTGTCAGGATTTCTACAAACAGTATCTTCCATCCACGCAGTGAAAAAGGAAATTACCCATGACTTCCCAAGCCGTTACAACACCGCGAGTTGCGCTGGTAACCGGTACTAGCAGCGGGATCGGTGCCGCTGTGGTTAAGCACTTTTGCGAATTAGGTCATCAAGTGCTTGCCGTCGATTTTAATCCGGCGGGTAAGGCGGTCGCTGAAAAATCCGGCGCGGCGTTCTTTGAGGCGGATCTAACCGATCCCGACGCCTGCCGTGCGGCGGTGGCGGATGCGGTCAAGCGCTTTGGCGGTGTTGATATATTGGTCAATAACGCTGGGATTCAGCACGTTGCCCCGATTGAGACCTTCCCCGAGGAAAAGTGGCGTCAGATTATGGACTTGATGCTAACGGCGCCTTTCTTACTAACACAGGCGGCTTGGCCGCGTATGCGTGAAAAGGGTTGGGGACGCATCGTTAACGTGGCCTCGATACACGCTCAGGTGGCTTCACCAGGGAAGGCGGCGTACATCAGTGCCAAACACGGCATGATTGGTTTGACCAAAACGGCGGCGCTAGAGGGCGGTGAACAAGGCATCACCGCGAATGCGGTATGTCCTGCCTATGTGAAAACCCCGTTAGTGGACAACCAAATCGCCGACCAGGCTAAATTGCACGGTATGGATGAGCAGGAGGTCATCGAGAAAGTCATGCTCAAACAGGCGGCCATCAAGCGCTTGATCGAACCTGAAGAGGTGGCGCAATTAGTCGCTTATCTGGCATCCGACGCAGCCGGTGCTGTGACTGGCTCAAGCTTTAATATCGATTTAGGCTGGACGGCGCATTAATTAATCAGTTTGGCCCCGCCAGTGACCTTGATGTGGTTGGCGGGGTGCTTTGTTGCAGGCTTTAACGACGTACGGGGCGTTTTTGTAGTTTGCGCTGCAGGGTGCGGCGGTGCATGCCCAGCGCTCGTGCGGTGGCGGATATATTGCCGTCGTGCTCCTGCAGCACTTTCTGAATATGCTCCCAGGTGATGCGGTTAATCGATGGCGGATTGTCTGCAAGCTCAATATCCGGGTCACCGCTTTGGCGCTCGAATGCGGTTAATACATCGTCGGCATCCACCGGCTTACACAGGTAGTTAACCGCGCCGAGCTTAATCGCCTCCACTGCGGTGGCAATGCTGGAGTAGCCGGTCAGCACCACAATGCGACACTGGGGCACGGTGGCAAGCAGCTCCGGAAGCAGTTTTAAACCTGAGCTGTTTTCCAGTTTTAAATCAAGGGTCGCCATGGTGGGTGAATGCTGCGCGGCCATGGTCAGGGCCTGCTCGGCATCGTGGGCAACTATAACGTCGTAACCGCGGCGCGTAAGGGCACGGTTCAGCACATGACAAAACATTTCATCGTCATCTATGATTAGCAGGCGTTGCTCTCGCGTTTGCATGTTGTCCTCAATCCATAACTGGCGGTGCTTGGGGCGGGCGCGATTAAGTTGGCGCTGCGCAGCGGGGCAGCGTGACTTCCGTTAGCGTACCCCCTTCCGGGTGATTATACAGGCTTACACCACCACCAAAGCGATTGATGGTGGCATGGGTTAAAAACAAGCCGATGCCCATGCCTTTGCTTTTAGTCGAAATAAACGTCTCACCCAACTGGTCGGCGATCGACATGGCGACACCTGGGCCATGGTCACGAATATCGATCACCACGCTCTCACTCTGCCAGTCTAAGCGTATGGCAATGTGCTCAGGATTGGCGTCAGCGGCGTTATTGAGCAAATTGGTCAATGCTTGGTCGAGCGTGGCATCGACGGCCAGCCAAGGTCTTCCGCGTTTCTCTGCCACATCGAACTGATGGCTCACATCAGGACGGAGCACCAACCAGCGCTGAACAACCCCCGCTAACCACACTTCTGCATCGAGCACTTCGGGTTCTGCCATACGCCGCCGGTCAGCGTTGGAGACCAAATTTTGTAGACGTGATTTGCATACGTCGACCTGCTGGCGCAATAAGTTAATGTCCTGATCAAGCGTCGAATCGGCGGGGGCATCGGCCTGCATCTCTTTGAGGAGGACTGCCATGGTAGAGAGTGGTGTGCCCAGTTCGTGGGCAGTGCCCGCGGCCTGGGTTGCGACCGCCAACACCTGCTCATTGCGCAGGGCCGCTTCCCGAGTGCGGGAGAGCGCCTGATCACGGCTACGCAGCGCGTGAGCCATTTTGTAGATAAAAAAGGTTACCAGCCCCGCAGAGAGGCCAAAGTTAAGCCACATGCCTAGTATATGCAGGCTCAAGGGGCTATCACTGTTGATATGGCCCAGTTGCGGGATGGGGTGGTAGGAGAACATTAAAAAGGTATAGCCCGCCATGGAGCATGCGGCGATGATCCAGGCATGGCGCCAGGGCAGGGTGGCGGCGGCGATGGTAACCGGCACCAGGTAGTAGGTAATAAAAGGGTTGGTGGAACCGCCCGAGAAATAGAACAGTAGTGTTAAGCCGGTGATATCGGCAAGTAAATGCAGCAAATACTCAAGGTGCGTCACCGCGCGGGGACGGCCCAGGCGCCACCAAGTGGCAATATTGAGTACGCCCATTGAAATGACCACGCTCACCACGGCGGTCACCGGTAAATCGAAGGCGAGCAGTTCAACGCCCACCACAATCGCCAGTAAAAAACCCGTCCAGGTGATGCCGCGCACAATAGTCAGTCGCACCAAGTTACGGTTGGGTGTAGAAAGCGGGAGGGGTAGGGCAGTCGGCATGATGGGCTTACTTGGTTTTGGCTTTAAAGCCATGAATGACAGATTTAATCAACAGGGTCATCACGTAGGTTGTCCAGCCAGCCGACGCCAATATATTGAACAGCAGCATTTTAGGCGGCAACCAGGCGCTACCCAATAACGCTTCAAGCATGATGTGGAGGAACATCGCCAGCAGCAACGGCAGAGCCAGGGTATGGATCCACATATCGGTGCGTCGCTTGCGAATATGGTAGCGGCGCAACAGGTAACGCAGTGGCCGATGAGCCCAGCAGAAAACCACTAGAGCACCAATCACCAATAAGCTAGCAAGAGTGGGTTCTGTGCTGCCGATATGAACGGAGAGCGAAATCGACCAAGCGAGGCTTAGCCACATCAATCCTTCCAGGCTGGCAATAATATCCGCATAGCGGCGCACGTTCTGCATAAACAACCGAATCCTTAGCGTCAAAAACTAACTTTTATAAACGACTGCAAAAACTAACCGTTAGATCTGGATCTTGAAAGAGCTGTGTCTCTAAAACAGCGCCGCCATAATACGATACTTGGGCTGGGGTGTGGGCACTTGAGGAGCGGATTTATCCCATCGCGCAATTGCGTATACTGTACATGGCGTATTTTACCCGACTTAACACCACTACAGGACATGCCGTGGACACTGTAACACTGACCCGCCCCGATGACTGGCACCTTCACTTGCGCGACGATGAGGCGCTCAACGCGGTGGTAGGCCATACCGCAGCGCAGATGGGGCGGGCGATCATTATGCCCAATCTCACCCCGCCGGTTACCACTACGGCTCAGGCGCTTGAGTATCGTCAGCGTATTCTTGCTGCCTTGCCAGCGGGCAGTACCTTCGAGCCCTTAATGGTGCTCTATCTCACCGATACAACTCCACCGGAAGAGATCGAGCGCGCGGCACAAAGTGGCATTGTCAAAGCGGTGAAGCTTTACCCGGCGGGTGCCACGACTAACTCCGATTCAGGGGTGACCGATTTGGCCCACTGTGACGCCACTATCGAAATGATGGCTAAGGTTGGCATGCCACTTTTGGTGCACGGTGAAGTCACCCATGCTGAGATCGATATTTTTGATCGCGAAGCGGTGTTTATTGAAACAGTGCTAAAACCGCTGCTGGAACGCCATCCGGCGCTGAGAGTAGTGTGTGAGCATATCACCACCCAGCAAGCCGCAGAGTTTGTTGCCCAGGCACCGGATAATGTGGCCGCCACCATTACTGCGCATCACCTGCTGTTTAACCGCAATAAGATGCTGGTGGGTGGGATTCGTCCTCACTACTACTGCCTGCCCATTCTAAAGCGTGAGCAGCATCGCCAGGCGCTGCTTAAAGCAGCCACCAGCGGTAGCCATAAGTTCTTTTTGGGCACCGATAGCGCGCCCCACTCCCAGGGGGCTAAAGAGTCAAGCTGCGGCTGTGCCGGTGCCTATACTGCCCCCGCGGCCATTGAGCTTTACGCCACCGCCTTCGATGAAATGGGTGCCCTGGATAAGTTGGAAGCCTTCGCCAGCCTGAATGGGCCGCGTTTTTATGGGTTATCGGCTAACGCAGACACCATTACGCTAGAGCGACGGGGTTGGACACTGCCGGAGAGTTATCCTTACGCTCAGGGAGAGAACATTATTCCATTGCTGGCGGGGGAGACGCTTAACTGGGCGGTTAGGTCTTAACAAGCCAGGTCTTAACAAGAACCGTCGACGCTTTAACGGTCGACGGCTCCAAGCGCTTAGTAAGCCCTGTTAGACGTTGCCAAGTTGCTTAAGCATTTGGTCAACCATGCGCGATGAGTGGTCGGCGGCCACTTCCAGAAATTCATCGAAGGAGAGGTGGTTGTCGCCACTGCCAGGAATGTCAGAGAGCGCGCGGATCACCACGAAGGGGCACTGGTAGAGGTGGCACGTTTGAGCAATGGCTGCGCCCTCCATCTCTACCGCAAGCATGCTAGGGAACTGGGCACGGGTAGCGTCTACCCTTGCAGGGTCAGCCATAAAGGCGTCACCGGTGGCGATCAAGCCTTCGCGTACCTGGACTTCACCTAACGAGGCGATGGCATTACGCGCCACCTCTCGCAGCGATTTGTCGGCCAAGTAGGCGGCGGGCATCCCTGGCACTTGGCCTATCTCGTAGCCAAATACCACGGCGTCGACGTCGTGATGGCGTACTTCGTCTGAAATGATTACATCGCCAATGGCTAAATCGGCGGCAAAGCCACCGGCGGAACCGGTATTGATAATGGCATCGGGCTGATGGCGCTCTAATAAAATAGCCGTGCCTACTGCGGCATTGACCTTACCAATCCCTGACTGCAGCACAATGACCTCAAGGCCGTAACGCGTGCCGGTATGGAAGACAAAACCCGCGTGCTCGTAGCGTTGGGGATTGTCCAACTGACTCACCAAGGTGCTCACTTCCTGCGCCATTGCGCCAATAATACCAATACGCTTCACTGCGCCATGCTCCTACATTAAAAGTGGTGTTGTTTAACTCAGGCGTGCTCTAGGGGAGCTAAATCGTGCTTCTCGGCGGCTTCAAGGGTATTTTCCAGCAGAGTAGCTACGGTCATCGGCCCCACGCCGCCAGGTACGGGGGTGATAAAGCTGGCGCGTTCGGCGGCGGTGGCAAAATCAAGATCGCCTTTTAACGTGCCATCCTCCTGACGATTGATGCCTACGTCGATCACGATAGCGCCCGGCTTAATCCATTCGCCTTTCACGATACCCGGCTTGCCGACGGCCACGACCAGGATGTCGGCGCGGCTTACGTGATCTTCAAGGTTGCGGGTAAAACGGTGACATACGGTGGTGGTACAGCCTGCCAGCATCAGCTCCAGCGCCATAGGGCGGCCTACAATGTTAGAGGCGCCCACAACGGTGGCATCTAAGCCGCGTAGCGCAATATCGCTCTGTGCCAGTAGGGTCATGATTCCTTTCGGCGTGCAGGGGCGTAGGGCGGGCATACGCTGCGCTAAGCGGCCAATGTTGTAGGGGTGAAACCCATCGACGTCTTTGCCAGGCAGAATACGCTCTAAAATGGGCTCGGCATCGAGATGCTTGGGCAGTGGCAGTTGAACCAAGATGCCATCAACGGTCGGGTCGCTGTTGAGCTGATCAACCAGGGCTTCCAGTTCATGCTGTGAGGTTGTAGCGGGTAGGGCATGCTGAAAGGAGAGAATGCCAGCTTGTTCGCAGGCGCGGTGCTTATTGCTGACATACACATGAGAGGCGGGATCGTCCCCGACCACAACCACGGCTAGTCCCGGTGCCCGTCCGCCGGTTTGACGGCGTGCAGCGATCTTTTCGGCAACCTGTTGGCGGACAGTAGCAGCGATGGCTTTGCCATCGATTAGTTGGGCGGTCATGTAATGGAGTCCCTGTGAATGTTAAAAATAGCCTAGGCTTTAAAGCGCTCAAGCCACAGCGCTTTAAAGGCGGTAATTTTCGCACGCTGGAGCATCCAGGCAAAGCGCCTTCACGAACAATCACTTTAATGGTTGACTTTAAAATTAAAAATAGTAATATATGCCTCGCTTGAGACGGGCAGCACGGTAGCGTCTAAGGTGATAAAAATCGGGATGTAGCGCAGTCTGGTAGCGCGCCTGCTTTGGGAGCAGGATGTCGGGGGTTCGAATCCCTCCATCCCGACCAATCACTTAGCATGAAAGGTAGTAGTTTGCTTTTCCAAGCTGCAGTTGTGGTCTAGTGCTCATCGGTATTCGTATTATATGAATACTATATGTGCGCCCATAGCTCAACCGGATAGAGCAACGGCCTTCTAAGCCGTAGGTTGCGGGTTCGATTCCTGCTGGGCGTGCCACCTAATTCAGTGGTAACAACCTGTCAGAATCATATCTTCAAGCGCATGCTATTTGTTCTACGTAAGATTGTCTTTGGTGGGTGTAGCTCAGGGGTAGAGCCCCGGATTGTGACTCCGGTGGTCGTGGGTTCAAATCCCATCATCCACCCCAGTGACAATATTTGCGTTTCCAGTTTTAGGTTGTGGTGGGTGTAGCTCAGTGGTAGAGCCCCGGATTGTGACTCCGGTGGTCGTGGGTTCAAGTCCCATCATCCACCCCATTACCCCAGCATATATCGCTTCTGCTATTTTTAATTTCCTTTTAGTTTACCCCTTCTTTTAGAGAGTATGCCCTTAACTGGGGTTTTTGTGTTTCTGGCTTTTAGACTCCCCCTTTATTGTAGCTAGCGCGGCATCACCTTAATGCGGTTACCCGCCATATGGGTGAGCGGCTCAGGCCTGCCCAGCAAATACCCCTGCGCGTAGTTGATTCCCATGTGGTGCAAAATATCCAGCGTTGCCTGGGTTTCCACAAATTCAGCAATGGTTTCAATTCCTAACGCCTTGCCGACGGCATGAATCGCCTCAACCATAGCGCGATCAATCGGATCCTGATGCACATTGCGGATAAAATTACCGTCAATTTTCAAATAATCGACGGGCAACTGCTTCAAATAACTAAAAGAGGAGAGGCCGGTACCAAAGTCATCCAGTGCAAAGCGACAGCCGTACTCTTTAAGGGTGACAATTATTTCACTCACGCTTGAGAGTTGGGCAATGGCGGTGCTTTCGGTAATTTCAAAGCAGAGCGTGCCGTGGGGCAGGCCTGCCATGGCGACCTGAGTAATAAGGTCGTGACAAAAATCCGCATCGGAAAGCGACGCACCTGAAAGATTGATCCCCCATAAGCTGTGAGGTGGCAGCGTCGCATGGCGGTTTTGATCCCCTAGCCAGGCTAGGGTGTTACGAATCACCCAGCGGTCAATGCGCTCCATAAAGTGATAACGCTCGGCAGCGGGTAGAAAGCTACCTGGCGCGATGATCTCTCCATGCTCTTCAAGTCGCAGCAGAATTTCCCGGTAGCCAGGGCCAGTGGCGCAAATGGCTGCAATGGGTTGGGCGAAAAGACGGAAGGTGTCGTTATCCAAGCCATTTTGCAAGCGTTGTACCCACTGCAGTTCGCCGTGTTTCTCCAGTAATGCATGATCGTCAGGCTGATAGCAGTGGATGCGATTGCGGCCTGCCTCTTTCGCGGCGTAGCACGCAGCGTCAGAGGCGTGGAGAGCCTGGCTCAACTGCATGGGCTGAGCGGCGTTGAGTTCAACCAAACCAATGCTTACGCCGATACCAAAGGTATGGCCCTGCCAAGAAAAACGATACTGCTCAATATCGCAGCGTAACGCTTCCGCAATCGTCAATGCTCGCTCTATACCGCAATCGGGTAGCAACAAAGCGAATTCATCGCCACCCAGGCGGGCGGCGATATCGCTGCTGCGCACATGGTCTTTAAATTTTAACGCCAATTGGCGCAGCAGCTCATCTCCAGCGAGATGGCCGCAGGTGTCATTGACGATTTTGAACTGATCGAGATCCAGGTAACACAGCACATGGTGGCCATCGTCGCGATTAAGTAGCGCAGTCAGTGCTGATTCGAAGGCGCGGCGGTTGAGCAGGTCGGTCAGGTTGTCATGGCTGACCTGATAGCTCAGCTGTTCGGTCAACTGGCGAGTGAGGCTAACATCCTGAAAAACGACCACTGCACCTAAGGTAATGCCGCTGCGCGAACGTATTGGTGAAGCGCTGTGTTGGATGGGGGTATGCGAGTGATCACGACTGACCAGTAGGCAGTGCTCGGTGGAGTGCACCGGAGTTAGTTGAGTGAGCACTTGCCGGGCCGGGTTGTTTAGCGGTTGGCCACTGGCTTCATCGAGTAGTTGATACACCACGTAAATGGGTTTATCCATGGCCTCTTCGAGTGTCCATCCGGTCAAGCGCTTAGCTTCCGCATTGATAAACGTTACGTTGCCACTAGCGTCGCAGGTAATAACGCCATCACCGATCGATGCCAGGGTAGTACGGGCAAGGTCGCGTTCGCGGTTTAACTGCTCCTGCAGCTGTTTGCGCTCGGTAATATCGCGCACCATCCCTGAGCGCTCTGACGCGGAACCGCTGGCTCCTTCGCTGACTTGTATTTCCAGGTGGCGCACCTGCATATCTGCGCAGCGGCGTTTAATTTCATGGCGTGCTCCGGGGCTGAGGGAGCGGGTTGGCAATAGCTGCGAGACAGGTTGGCCAATAATCTGTTTGGCGTCGACCTCGAAGAGTTGCTCCGCTCCAGGGTTAAGGCTGGTCAGGGTGCCGTCTGCCTGCCAGGTAATCACGCCATCGCGGAGATTGCGAAGCATCACGCGGGTATGTCCAACGGCGCTTTCAAGGGCAGCGGTTACGCGATTATAGCTCGCCGCTATTTCGCCCACTTCGGTAAACGGGTCGGCGTCAATTCGCTGGCGCATATCACCCTGCTGTTCATGCTGGCGCATATGCTCAAGCAGTTGGTTCAACTCATTTTTGGCGCCATGCTCGGCGAGATTGAGGCCCATCTTTTCTGCTTCAGGTGAGACGCGTATGGGCAGGAAGCGCCGGGTAATGCGGAACAGTAGCCAGGCGCTGCCAAAGCTCCAAACGCCGCACACCACAACACCGATCAACTGAACGCCAAACTGAGCGGATCGCGACAAGCCACTATCCATCAGTGTTAAGTCAGCGACCCAGGGCAGTGCTAGCGTACCCCATACGCCCGCGACGAGGTGCGAGGGTATGGCGCTGACTGCATCATCAATATGTTTGCTTATCAGCCATTCGCTGGTCAGTACCATCAGTACGCCACTAACTGCACCCAGCCCAAATGCCGCCGATAAGGAGATCACATGAGCGCTGGCGGTGACGGCGACCAAGCCCGCAATGGCGCCATTAATCGCATACATAACGTCGGCGTAGCGCCGAGTGCGTAGCCCCATCAGCATGCCCGAAAGGATGCCGCCGACGGCGCCCAAAACAGTATTGGCTATTATGCTGGGTATTTGCTCGGTAACGGCCAGGGTGCTACCGCCGTTAAAGCCAAACCAGCCTAAGATCATAAACAGTGCGCCTAACATGGCGAGGGGTAAGTTGCCTGAAGGGAAGGCAGTAGGTGGTTTACCGTGGCTGAAGCGTCCGCTGCGTGGCCCAATACACAGTACCGCTGCCAGGGCGACCCAACCGCCTACGCTATGTACGACCGTGGAGCCCGCAAAGTCGACAAACCCTAGCGCCCCTAACCAGCCTTCCGCGCCATCCAAAAGCCCGCCCCATGCCCAATGACCAAAAACCGGATAGATAACCAAGGCTATCCAGAGGGCCGTCCAGGTAGAGGCTAAAAAGGGCATACGTTCTGCCACTGCGCCCGACACAATGGTAGCGGCGGTGGCGCAGAACATTGCTTGGAAAATAAAAACGGTAATCACCCAGTGGCTGGAGGCTTCTAATTGCCAACCAAACAGCGTTGTGCCGATTAAGCCGTGGTGAGAGTCGCCAAACATGAGACCAAAACCGACTAACCAAAAAATACTGACGGCAATGGCAAAGTCCGCTACGTTTTTCATAGCGACGTTGATAGCATTCTTGGTGCGCGTAGTGCCCGCTTCCAGGCAGAGAAAGCCAGCTTGCATCACAAATACCAGAGCAGCGGCCCAGAGCACCCAGAGCATATCGAGCAACGAGCTGTCCAAATTTAGCGTGGCAGGCATGGTGTTTTCCTTAGTATCTTTTGGTGCAAGTGCGCTTCTTTTTGGTGCTTTGTTTGTTTTAAGCGGAAGGAGGGGGAACCGTTGCACCGGTGCTAACCGACTGCCATTCAGGTTTCCTAATAGAAACTAAGCAATTGTTATGCCGCTAATAGTGAAGTCATCCTTTTTAACGCTTATGACAGCATTAATTACTGATTTTTAGAAATAAAATAGCGTTTTCTACTGTGTTAATGCGCATTGATTGGTGATATTTTTCAATTAGTTATAGGTCTTCAATTGTGGTTCATAAACGCTGAAAAGGGAGTGCATCAAAATGGCGCGTCAAACGGTAGTTTTGGGAGCAGGCATGGTCGGTGTCAGCATTGCCTGGCATCTGCGCCAGCGTGGGCATGAGGTGACCCTGGTAGATCGCCTTCAGCCTGGCCGCGAAACCTCGTTTGGCAATGCGGGTATCATTCAGCGGGAAGCGGTAAGGCCTTACCCTTTTCCCCGCGACGTTAAAACGCTCCTCAGCGTTTTACCTAACCGTCGGGTAGATATTCGTTACCGCCCCGCGGGTATGGTCAACGCCGCCTCCCCGCTATTGCGCTACTGGATGAACTCAGCGCCGAAGACTTACCAGAAAATCGTGCCGGAATACGCCTCACTGATTCAGCTTTCGCTAAAAACCCACGGCCCGATGATTGAAGCCGCAGGCGCTGAGCACTTGGTGCGCAGGCAGGGATGGCTTGAGCTATATCGCACGCCTGAAAAACTTGCTGCGCGGATAACCGAGGCCGAAGAAGCACGGCGCCTTTATGGCGTGCAGTTTGAGCAACTGGATAAGGCGGCTCTTGCGCAGAAAGAGCCCTCTTTGAGTGACACCATTATCGGCGCAATTCACTGGCTTGATCCCTGGACGGTTGCTGATCCAGGTGGGTTGGTCGCGGCTTACGCCCAAGCGTTTAGTAATGATGGCGGGCGTATTTTGCAGTCGGATATCAAGTCGGTTCAGCAAATGGGTGATCGCTGGCAGGTCAATACCGCTGCTGAAGCGTTAGAAGTAGATGACGTCGTCGTGGCGCTAGGGCCCTGGGCGGGAAGCTGGCTAAAAGAATTGGGCTACCACTTTCCTACCTTTGTAAAACGTGGCTACCACATGCACTACGCGCCTCAAGCGCCAGCCAAGCTAAATTTCTGGGTTATGGATGCCGAGGTGGGCTACCTGCTGGCGCCGATGAACGCAGGGGTTCGCTTGACTACCGGCGCTGAGCTGGATCGCTTGGATGCGCCTGCTGATGTCAATCAACTGGGCGCCGCCGAGAAAGTGGCACGCAGCGTGTTCCCCTTGGGCGAGCGACGCGATGACGCCCCTTGGAAAGGCGCGCGCCCCTGTTTGCCCGATATGAAGCCAGTGATTGGGCCTGCGCCAAGGCATCCAGGGTTGTGGCTTGCCTTTGGCCATGGCCATCAGGGGTTCACTCTGGGGCCCGCCACCGGTCATCTAATGGCGGATATGATGGAGGGGCAGCCCACGGCCATCGATATGGCACCATTTCGTGCTGATAGGTTCTAACTAGCGCTTTATTTATTAATGATCAGGCGAGTTAGGCCGATAGTAATAGACGCTAGCACTAGTAATAGAGACGGTATCTTTGCGCGTGATCTAATGCTTTGCTAGTTTATAAGTACATTTGCACACCATGAGGTGGATATATGGATGTAGGCATCAGCAGTTCAGTCAGTGCATCGCTGTATATGAATCAGGCGCAAACCGCCGAACAGGCTCAAATGCAGGTTTTCAAAGAAGCTTTGGATACGCAAGCTGATCAAGTAACTGAAATAATGGCCTCTGCCGATACTGGCGCGCAGCCAGATCTAGCTAAAGAGGGCACCCTAGGTACGCAGGTAAATACCTTCGCCTAGCCCCCGGCTTTGGTGGTGGTTAACATCGGCCTTGTGCCACTTTGTAAGATTAAAACGCTGACTTGTTCAGCGTTTTTTTTGGCCTTTTTCAAGAGCGTCACATTTGACGCCACCCGCGACAACAGCCGCCTCCAAGCGTTACAATTGTCGCAATGGACATGGCTCAACGCGCGGTGGCCAGTTAGCGAAAGCTGCTGAGTGAGTGCTGCGAATGAGACCCTATATTTGAAGAGGCACAATGAAAGAGACTCAATTAGCCCGTGAAGCCGAGCTTCGCAGGACATTCGCTATTATTTCGCACCCCGACGCCGGTAAAACCACCATTACCGAAAAAATGCTGCTATTTGGGAATGCCATCCAGTTAGCCGGCTCGGTGAAGAGCAAGCGTAACGATCGCCATGCAACGTCAGACTGGATGAAGATGGAGCAGGAGCGGGGGATCTCGGTAACGACCTCGGTGATGCAGTTCCCCTACGGCGGCCGCATCGTCAATCTGCTGGATACACCGGGTCACGAAGACTTCTCTGAAGATACCTACCGTACGCTCACGGCGGTTGATTCTGCCTTGATGGTGATCGACGGCGCCAAAGGTGTTGAGGATCGCACCATTAAATTGATGGAAGTGTGTCGTCTGCGCACCACGCCGATTCTCACCTTTATCAACAAAATGGATCGCGATATCCGCGACCCCATTGAGGTGATGGATGAAGTCGAGACCGTCTTAAACATTCAATGTGCGCCGATGACCTGGCCGATCGGTATGGGTCGCCACTTCAAAGGTGTTTACCACCTCTATAACGACGTGATTCATCTGTATACCCAGGGGCAGGGTAGCCGCATTCCCGAGGATAAGCGCATTGAGGGTTTGGATAATCCCGAAGTGGATGCTGTGCTTGGGGAAGATCAGGCCGAAGAGCTGCGTATGGAAGTAGAACTTGTGCGTGGCGCCTCCCATGAATTTGATCTGGAGGCTTATCGCCGGGGTGAGCTTTCGCCGGTCTATTTCGGTACCGCCATGGGTAACTTTGGGGTGCGCGAGATGATGGATGGCTTTGTCGAGTACGCACCGCCGCCCAAGGCCCACGAAACCGATACTCGGGTAGTTACATCTGATGATGAGCGTTTCACCGGCTTCGTGTTTAAAATCCAGGCCAATATGGATCCCAATCACCGCGACCGCATCGCTTTTTTGCGCGTCTGCTCGGGTAAGTACGAAAAGAACATGAAGATGCGCCATGTGCGTATCGGCAAGGACGTTAAAATTGCCGACGCCTTGACCTTTATGGCCTCCGACCGCTCCCAGGTAGAAGAGGCTTGGCCCGGCGATATTATTGGCCTGCATAATCACGGCACGATTCAGATCGGCGATACCTTTACCGTGGGCGAAGATATGCGCTTTACCGGCATACCCCACTTTGCCCCCGAGCTATTTAAGCGCGTACGGCTTAAAGATCCACTTAAGATGAAGGCGCTACAAAAAGGCTTGCAGCAGCTTTCCGAAGAGGGGGCTACCCAGGTCTTTATGCCGATGGACAACAACGATCTGATTCTCGGCGCCGTAGGTACCCTGCAGTTCGATGTGGTCGCCCACCGTCTCAAGGAGGAGTACAAGGTCGACTGCCTCTATGAAGGTGTCAATGTCCAGACAGCTCGCTGGGTCTACTGTGAAGATGCCAAAAAGCTGGAAGAGTTCAAGCGCAAGGCCAGCGCCAACCTGGCGATCGATGGCGGTGGTTATCTCACCTACATTGCGCCTACCCGGGTGAACCTGCAGATGACTCAGGAGCGTTGGCCGGATATTCGCTTCCAGCCTACCCGCGAGCACTAATCCCTATATGTCAGGCGTTCCCATGCTGATAGATGCTCATTGCCATCTCGATTTTACCCAGTTCGATGATGATCGGGCTGAGGTGTTCGAGTCCGCTAAGGCAGTGGGTGTCGTGCACTTTGTGGTACCGGGGACGACCCGTTCGCGCTGGCAGCAGGTGCTGGCGCTCGGCGAGCGGCCGGATACGTCGGTATGCTTGGGCTTGCACCCTTACTTTGTCGATGAGCATCAAGCGTCGGATATCAACGCGCTTGATCATTTGCTCGCTGAGCACCCTGAGATAGTAGCAGTGGGCGAGTGCGGTATTGATGGTCGCTTTACCGACACGCTTGAAGCGCAGTGGCACTACTTTGATGTCCAGCTGAAGCTAGCGAAACAGCATTCTCTGCCGGTAGTGGTGCACTGTGTCCACGCCAACGATAAGGTCGCCAAGCGCCTACGCCAGCTTGCGCTTCCAGAGGCAGGGCTGATTCACGCCTTCTCAGGCTCCATTGAGCAAGCAACCAAGTTTCTCGATCTGGGCTTCAAGCTGGGGTTGGGCGGCGCAGTCACCTATGAACGCGCCAGGCGGTTACGGCGAACCGTTGAGGGACTGCCTGACGATGCCTTTGTGCTGGAAACCGACAGCCCCGATATGCCGCTTAGCGGCTACCAGGGCATGCGTAATGAGCCATGTCGAGTGGCTGAGGTATGCAGCGTTGTTGCCGCACTGCGCGGGCAAACAGAGGAGCAGGTCGCAGCTCAGAGCAGTAATACCGCCGCGACGCTGTTTGGCTTGCCTTCAACCTAGAGTAAGCCTAGCCGTTAAGGCTAACTGCCAGCTGTTCAGGGTCAACGCGTTCAATCGTATAGGGTAACGTGAGAAGTGTCGCTGGCACCCCATCTAAATAAAGTTGCATAGTTTCTTCGGCGACTTTGGTGCTCATGACTGCCAGTAATTCGACGCCGCCTTGATGATTAAACGCACTGACCACCACTTCACCTACCGCTTTATCGTCACTATTAACCACGCTAGCACCTGCTGCGGGCAGTGAGTCGGCTTCTAAGCTAATACGCATCAAGCGCTTTTTCACCTGACCTCGGAAGTGTGCTCGGGCGACGACTTCCTGGCCGGTGTAACAGCCTTTTTTAAAGCTAATGCCGCCCAGCGCTTCCCAGTTCAGCATTTGGGGCAGGAAGTGATCCTGTTGGGTATCGGTTAGCCACGCCAAACCGCTACGAATATCCTCAAGCTGCCAAGCGTTACGGCCCGCTTGGTCATCCTGAGCCGACGCTAAATCGACCTTGCTGTCGTTTGCGAAACACAATAGCCAGCGCGGTGTCTCACCAGGGTAGCGGATTGCGCAGGCCTGATCGTTGCTAGTATGGGTGCCTACTTGATCAGCTAGCGTCAGGCCCAGCTGATTCGCAAGCGATTGGGCCTCATCGCTGGCACCAATGAATACTAGGTCGCGTTGGCTGGTTAGTTCAGCACGGTAAAAAGCGGCGAATTTTTTAAGATGACTCTCTAGGCTATCCAATAGGGTATTACTGAGCAGTAGCCGATAATGCTCTTCGCCCAAGCGCATTAGCTGGGCGTTGGCCAGCATGCGGCCCTTAGGCGTGCAGAAACAGGTGAGCGGCGCAAAGTGCCCGTCGGCCAAGCTGACTTGGGCGCTGGTCTGGCCCTGTAGGAACTTTTCTGCATCCGCCCCCTTCACATCCAGCGCGGCTAAGTGGTTAAGGCGGACGCTGCCAAGGGCGGGGGTGCTAGCGGTAACGGTCGCCATAAAAACTCCTGCAAAAGTGGGAAAGCGTTCGATAGTGATGCATTCAGTACGTAAAAGTAAAAGTGCCTTGAATGCTATTAGGTGTGGGCAGTCGTCACTGATTGCAAGGCACCATTAGCGTGCTAGACTCTTTCTCTTGTATCAGTTTTGCACAGGGCAACAGGTAGGGAAACGCTATGGCACAGCAGTCGTTGACATTCCAGGGTGTTAAATCGGTCGATCAGGTGAACAAAATCACCACTGCACTCATGATGCTTGATGGCGTTGATAGTGCCGAAGTGGGGCGCCATGGTGCCGATGTGGACGGCCGGGCAAAACGCGAGACGCTGATTAATGCCATTGAAAAACTCAAGCTAGGCGTAAAGGTATCCTAATGCACCCTCCCATTACCGTGATCAGTGAACGCAACCATGTCTTTAGGCAGCGAGTTGAAGTCAATGGTTTGGAAGATCTATATGCCGATGTGCCACCGATAGTAGGTGGCGAGGGCAGTGCCCCTGATCCCCACGACTATTTCGATATTGCTCTGGGTACCTGCAAGGCGGTTACCGTGCAGATGTACGCCAAGCGTAAAGAGTGGCCGCTTGAGGGCATTACCGTCACCGTGCAGCGGGACGATAGTCAGGAAAAAAAGGGCATCTACAAGCTAGACGTGGCATTAACACTGCACGGTATTGAAGACCCCGAACAGCGCGCCCGGCTGGAAGATATTAGCCACCGCTGCCCGATTCAACGCCTGATGACCCAGTCTACGGTCGAGATCGCCACCCGGTTAGTTTAAATTATATCTTTTATAGGAGCACCGATGAGCAAAGCCTTTCGATTGCAGTCAAAATTTCAGCCCGCTGGCGACCAGCCTGCTGCTATTAAAGGGCTGATTAGTGGCCTGGAATCTGGGCTTGCTCACCAAACGCTGCTTGGCGTGACCGGGTCGGGCAAAACCTTTACCATGGCCAATGTTGTGGAACAACAGCAGCGCCCGACCATCGTGATGGCGCCGAATAAGACCCTGGCTGCCCAGTTGTATGGCGAATTCAAGGCGTTTTTCCCGGATAACGCCGTAGAGTATTTCGTCTCCTACTACGACTACTACCAGCCGGAAGCCTATGTGCCTTCCTCGGATACCTTTATCGAGAAAGATGCCTCGATAAACGACCATATCGAGCAGATGCGGCTTTCGGCCACCAAGGCACTGCTAGAAAGGCGCGATGCGCTGATTGTGGTATCAGTGTCAGCGATTTACGGCTTGGGTGACCCCGACCAATACTTAAAGATGCGTCTGCACTTCACTCGCGGCGAGTTGATTGACCAGCGCGCTTTCCTGCGGCGCTTGGCCGAGCTTCAGTACACTCGTAATGATATGGATTTCCGCCGCGGTACTTACCGGGTGCGCGGCGATGTGATCGATATCTTTCCTGCCGACTCTGACGAGGAGGCGGTGCGGGTAGAGCTGTTTGACAGCGAAATCGACACTATCCGACTGTTTGATCCGCTCACCGGCGCTGTCCGCGGGGAGGTGCCAAGGATGACTATCTATCCAAAATCGCACTACGTCACCCCCCGGGAAACGATTCTGGGCGCCATTGATGCCATTAAAGAGGAGCTCAAAGAGCGACTGGAGTGGATGCGTAAGCATGAACGGCTGGTAGAAGCACAGCGTCTTGAGCAGCGCACACTTTACGATATTGAGATGATGCTGGAGCTGGGTTACTGCAACGGTATCGAAAACTACTCCCGCTACCTCTCTGGGCGTGCCCCCGGCGAGCCACCGCCTACTTTCTTTGATTACCTGCCCGATGACGCACTGCTATTTATCGACGAGTCCCACGTCAGCGTGCCCCAGGTAGGTGGTATGTACAAAGGGGACCGTTCGCGTAAAGAGACCCTAGTCGAGTATGGTTTCCGGTTGCCTTCGGCGTTGGATAACCGGCCCATGAAGTTTGAAGAGTGGGAGGCCATTTCACCACAAACCATCTTTGTTTCCGCAACCCCAGGCCGCTATGAGGGGGAGCACGCAAGCCAGACCGTTGAGCAGGTGGTGCGTCCCACCGGGCTGCTGGATCCCGAAATCGAAGTGCGTCCGGCCAGTACCCAGGTCGACGATCTGCTTTCGGAAATCGGCTTGCGCACTGCGGTAGGCGAGCGAGTACTGGTGACCACGCTAACCAAGCGTATGGCGGAAGACCTGACCGAGTATTTTGATGAGCACGGCATTCGGGTGCGCTACTTACATTCGGATATCGACACCGTCGAGCGGGTTGAGATTATTCGCGATTTACGCCTGGGCAAATTTGATGTGTTGGTGGGTATCAACCTGCTGCGCGAAGGCCTGGATATTCCCGAAGTGTCGCTGGTGGCGATTCTCGACGCCGATAAAGAGGGCTTTCTGCGTGCCGAACGCTCGCTGATACAGACCATTGGCCGCGCTGCCCGTAACGCCCACGGCAAGGCGATTCTTTACGGTGATCGGATTACTGACTCGATGCGCAAGGCGATTGATGAAACCGAGCGTCGTCGCGCCAAGCAGACCGAACACAACCTAGAACACGGTATTACGCCAACAACGGTTACCCGCTCAGTGGCCGATATCCTTGAAGCCGCCCAGGCGCCGGGCAAGAAGAACAGCCGTCGGCGTGGTAATGAGCGCAAGGTGGCGGAAAGCGCCGCCGAGTATGATGTCACCACGATGAGCAAGCATGATCTGTTGGGCGCCATCAGCAAGCTCGAAGACGCCATGTTTGAGGCAGCACAAAATCTGGAGTTCGAAGAGGCGGCTCGGCTTCGCGACCAGCTCCATCAAATGAAAGACAAACAGCTGGCGCTGGGCTAGCGGTATGCCAGAAGGCCCAGAAATTCGCCGCGCGGCGGATCGTATTGAGCAGCAGATAGGTGGACGGGTGATCGACGATGCCTGGTTCGCCTTTCCAGAACTTGCCGAGCAGGCAGCCTCATTTATTGGTGTTCGAGTTGCCCGAGTAGATACCTGGGGTAAAGCAATGCTGGTCCGGTTTGCCGATCAGCGCGTGCTTTATTCCCACAACCAACTTTATGGTGTTTGGAAGCTGCATAGCGAGGATAAGCCGCCTAATACCAAGCGAGCGCTGCGGGTTCGATTGAGCGCAGAAGGGCACTGCGCCAGCCTCTATAGCGCCTCCGATATTTCCCTCTGGCACGCAGAAACTCTCACCGAGCATCCTTTCTTAGCCCGCCTAGGCCCTGATTTGTTGAGTCAAGACGTGGCTCCCTCCGATGTGCAGCAGCGGCTGAATTTAAAGCAGTTTCATAAACGCAGCCTGGGGGCACTGCTGCTCGATCAGGGGTTGGTCGCCGGGCTGGGCAACTATTTGCGCTCTGAAATCCTTTTTTTCTCCCAGCTTCCGCCAAGCGCTCGACCGGTGGATTTAACCCCAGAACAGCAGCAAACTCTGGCTGACTGCATCATTGATGTTACCCGGCAAGCCTACCAAGCCGCAGGTGTTACTAATCGTGAGGCCTGGATTGCTCAGGCTAAAGCAGCGGGTGAGCCGCGCAGGCAGTGGCGTTTTGCGGTTTTCGAGCGAGCAGGGCTAGAGTGCCACCGCTGTGGAACGGTGATCGAGCGCAAAAGGGTCGGGGCGCGCAGGCTTTATTTATGCCCATATTGTCAGTCGGCGTGAGTAGGGTTATACCGTTATCTTGCTTAAGAGATACCATCGACTAAAGCCCTAACCATAGTAGTCATATAGGTGCCAGGGATTGCTGCTGCGTAAGTGCCAATACGGTATACTGGTAGCACGCTAAGACGGCACCTCCGCGGGCGCGGAGGGGAAGCCGCTGACTAGACGATAACCTAGGAGCTATTAGTCCATGACCGTGATTCGCCAGGACGACGTTATTCAAAGCGTTGCCGATGCTCTGCAGTACATCTCTTACTACCATCCTAAAGATTTCATCGACGCCATGGCCGCCGCCTATGAGCGCGAAGAGAACCCTGCCGCCAAAGACGCCATCGCACAGATTTTGATTAACTCACGCATGTGCGCCACCGGGCACCGTCCAATCTGTCAGGACACTGGCATCGTCACCGTATTCGTTCACGTGGGCATGAACGTTACCTGGGAAGCGGACATGAGCCTGGACGACATGATTAACGAAGGTGTTCGTCGCGCTTATTTGCTCCCCGATAATATCCTGCGCGCCTCGGTGCTGGCGGATCCCGACGGCAAGCGTGCCAATACCAAAGACAACACCCCGGCGATTATTCACCACTCGATTGTGCCCGGCGATACGGTCGATATTCACGTAGCGGCGAAGGGCGGTGGTAGCGAAGCAAAATCCAAGTTCGCCATGCTGAATCCCTCCGACAGTGTGGTTGATTGGGTGATGGAGCAGCTTCCGAAGATGGGCGCTGGCTGGTGTCCACCCGGGATGCTGGGGATTGGCATCGGCGGCACCGCCGAAAAGGCCATGCTGATTGCCAAAGAAGCGCTACTCGATCCTATCAATATTCAGGATCTACAGGCCCGTGGCCCCAGCAACCGTGCCGAAGAGCTGCGTTTAGAACTGTTTGACAAGGTCAACAAGAGCGGTATCGGTGCCCAGGGGTTAGGCGGCTTAACCACCGTGCTGGATATTAAAGTCAAAGACTATCCAACCCATGCGGCCAACAAGCCCGTCGCGATTATTCCCAACTGCGCGGCGACCCGTCATGCCCATTTCACGCTTGACGGCTCTGGCCCCGCGGTACTTGAGCCGCCGAAGCTTGAGGATTGGCCGGAAATCACTCGCGAGGCGGGTGAAAACGTCAAACGTGTCAATCTTGATACGGTGACGCCTGAGGAGGTTAAAACCTGGCAGCCTGGTGATACGCTGCTGTTGAACGGTAAGCTGCTCACGGGGCGCGATGCTGCTCATAAGCGCATGGTCGATATGCTGGCCAAAGGCGATCCGCTGCCCGTGGATATGAAAGGTCGCTTTATCTACTACGTGGGCCCGGTTGATCCCATTGGTGACGAAGTCGTTGGCCCCGCTGGCCCAACGACCGCCACGCGGATGGATAAATTTACCCGCACTATGCTGGAAGAGACTGGCCTATTAGGTATGGTCGGCAAAGCAGAGCGTGGCCAAGCCGCTATTGATGCTATCCGTGACAATGAAGCGGTGTACTTAATGGCGGTCGGTGGGTCGGCATATCTGGTCGCTCAAGCGATTAAAAAATCGCGGGTAGTGGGCTTCGAAGACTTAGGTATGGAAGCAATCTATGAATTTGAGGTTGAAGATATGCCGGTGACCGTCGCCGTTGATAGCCTGGGCACATCGGTACATCAAACCGGGCCTGCAAAGTGGAAAGAGATTATTGCCCAATCGGCGTAATGGAGTGGTAAGGTTGATTAGGCTTTAGACGCATAAGGGCCTCGCTGACGGCGAGGCCTTGTTCTATGTGAGGGCTTTATAAGGACGTGACTATGACCTCCTGGTTGCTAGGGACCAGCATCTTACTGATACACCTGCTTGGCATCGTTTCAGCCATTATGGCGCTGATGTCCAGTCGCACCTCCCAGGGTGCCGTGGCATGGATCATCTCGCTGCTGACCTTCCCTTATGTCGCGCTTCCAGCGTACTGGTTTTTCGGGCGGCCAAGGTTTTATGGCTATGTATCTGCCCGCGGTCAGCGGGACACCGTTCTACGCCGGGTTCTAGTGCGTTACCGGGCTAATGTTCAACCCTACGTTGCGCCCTCTACCAATGCCGATATTCAGGCGGTCGAACAGCTTGCCATGATGCCGCTAACCCATGGCAATCAAGCCACACTGCTGATTGATGGGCCAGCAACGTTTGAAAGCCTGTTTGATGGTATTGACCGTGCGGAACAGTATGCGTTGGTGCAGTTCTTCATTGTTCGTAACGACGCCCTCGGCCAACGTTTGAAGCACCATTTACAGCGCGCTGCCCGGCGCGGCGTGAGGGTCTATTTTCTTTACGATGAAGTGGGTAGCCGCAAGTTAGCCGATAGCTACCTCAATGATTTAATCAGCGATGGGGTGGCCGTGAGTGCCTTTCGCTCATCGCGAGGCTTTAAGCACCGTTTTCAGCTTAACTTTCGCAACCATCGCAAAATAACGGTAATAGACGGCAAGGAGGGCTGGATAGGGGGCTTTAATATTGGGGTCGAATATCTCGGCGAGAACCCACGGCACGGGCCTTGGCGTGATACCCATCTCAAGCTTGCAGGACCCAGCGTACTGGGCTTGCAGGAGGCATTTTGGGAGGATTGGCACTGGGCGACGGATGAAGTGATTAGCCTGAACTGGATGGCCGACACGTCATCCTCTGCCACCGACCATCATGTGGTGATCGTGCCTTCTGGGCCCGCCGACCGTCAGGACACCGCCAGCCTGCTCGTCCAGCAGGTCATTCATAGTGCCAAGCAGCGCCTGTGGGTGACCAGCCCCTATTTCGTCCCTGACCAGGGAGTTCAGGATGCGCTCCGGCTTGCAGCGATGCGCGGCGTCGACGTTCGGGTAATGATTCCAGAGCGCCCCGATCACTTGCTGGTTTTTCTCTCTGCATTCTCATTTCTACCCGATATGTTAAGGGCAGGTGTTAAAATATACCGTTATCTCCCTGGTTTTTTACATCAAAAAGTCATGCTGGTAGACAACGAAGCAGCCACGGTAGGGACAGTCAATTTGGATAATCGCTCGTTTAGGTTAAATTTTGAGATTACCGCGTTTATTCCAAGTCGTGATTTTGCTACCTGCGTCGAGGCGATGCTGGAAAAAGACTTTGCTCACTGTCGGCGTGTCACCATCGATGAAATTAACCAGCGCCCGGTATGGATGAAAGTCGTTTCGCGGGCGGCCTATTTAATGGCCCCGGTTCAATAGATACGTCAGCCTAAAAGGAAAATCGAGATGCTCAAACGCAGGGTGAGACAAGGAGTCATGGGGTGAATCTTGAAACAAAATGGCTGGAAGATTTTGTAGCGCTAGCCAATACGCGCAGCTTCTCTGCGTCAGCACGCCAGCGACACGTGACCCAGCCGGCCTTTAGTCGCCGTATTCGCGCGTTGGAGCAGGCCGTTGATGTCACCTTGGTAGATCGTTCAACTACCCCCGTCGGGTTAACGCCCGAAGGGCAGCTGTTTTTGGTTACTGCGCGCAATCTGGTCGAACAGTTAAACGAATCGCTTAGCCATTTGCGCGGTCTCTCTATCGCCAATGAGGCGCTGGATATTGTCGCGGCGCACTCCCTGGCGTTGAGTTTTTATCCGCCTTGGATCTCTCGCCTGCAGCAGGGTTTGGGCGAGTTGCCGACCCGCTTGGTGGCCATGAATGTGGGCGAGGCAATACATGTGCTGCGAGAGGGCAACTGTGATCTGATGCTCGCCTACTATGACCCTTTTGCGACGATGCAACTGGACGCTGAAGTATTCCCCTCTTTCTCAATTGGTAAGGTCAATATGCTGCCCGTTTCGTTACCCGACGAGCATGGGAAAGCAAAGTTTTCACTCCAGCACGACACCTCCATTCCCTATCTTTCGTACACCCAGGGGGCCTTTTTAGGGCGCAGTGTGCGCATGCTGCTGAAAAATGACCCGCTGCGTATGAAGCTGCGTACGGTATATGAAACGGCCATGGCTGAAGGCCTGAAGGGAATGGTATTACAAGGCGTTGGCGTCGCATGGATCCCCGACTTTTGTATTCGTGAAGAGCTGAAAAGTGGCCGTTTGGTGAGGGCAGGCGACCCTAGCTGGGATATCCCCCTGGAAATCCGCTTATATCGCTGCTCGATGGTGCATAAGCCCGGCGTAGAGCGTTTATGGCGGCAGATGATGAAGCTGCCGCGGGATTTCCTACAAGCCTAGGGCCTGTTGACGTTTAGCTACTGCCAAAATCTGCGGGTAGCCCTAAAAAGTTCTGAATGATGAAGAAGTGATCTTCAAACAGGCTGTCGGGCTCGAGATCTGCAAGTGCTACCCAGCGCGCATGATCACCGCCTTTAACGGGCTTTAGGCGTGGCAGCTGCTGATCGGGGCGTAGCGCAAAATAGAAAGCTTCCGCCAAGGTGCGCCCGCGCCAGCTGCGGTGGGGTTCATCAAACAGGCGTTGCCCACGCAGCGAGCCTTTGAGTACAGGCTCAGGAACCTTTAAGCGAATGCGTTCGCGAAGTTCACGCAAGCAAGCATCCAGCAGCCGTTCATGGGGGTTAATAAACCCTCCCGGCAGGGCATAAAGGCCTTTGCCCGGTGCCGCCGTGCGTCGTACCAGCAGCACATGGCCTGACTGCACGACCACTGCGTTGACCGTGACAAAAATAGGCGGGTAGGGCGCGTGAGCCCAGGCCTGACGGTACTGATCCAACAACTGCTGCTCTTCGATCAGGCGCTGATAGGCGCCCTCATTGCAAAAGTGTTTGACGCTCTCCACCACCCCTGGCGGTAAATCGTGGTAAGCGCCGGTACTCAGGTAGTCATTCGTTGAGCTCGGCGAGCGAAACAGTCGCTCACGTATTTGGCTGGCTGAAATCCCCTCCACCGACTGCACGCTGACAGACTCCCACTGAGGAAACAGTGAAAGGTAGTAGCTTGACTGGCCGCGGCTGGCTCCGATCAAGCCAATACGTGGTAGGCGAGCATTGGCAGGTGCAGCTAAATCGCGCACTTTGCGTTGCACATCGCGCACCCAAACATCGTCGTTATAGAGGGCGTCGAGTAGCGGGGTGATCTCCAAGCGTTGATTATCGGCGTCGTCAAATCCCGCGCGAAGCATGGCTTGTCGTTCGTCGAATCGCCAGGGGTTACGCAGTGAGCGGGCCTGCCAAGAAGAGCCTACCAACACAATGACCTGTCGTGCGCGTTTGAGCGCTTCACGAATGACCGCGAGATGCCCCAGATGTGGCGGCTGAAAACGACCAATAAACACCAAACAGTCGAAGTCGCAGGCAGTCGCGGGGCGCGAAGTATCAGTAGCCATTCAAGCTTCCTTTTGCGTTTGGTGAACTCAGAGATGCAACCTACCAGAAAACTGCGCTAAACGCTGTGGTTAGGTATGCTAGAAAAATAGGATGTTGATAACGCTTATAAAAAGCCCCGATACCCAGAGCACAGGGAGTGAATATGATTAAACGCGCCGCTACCTTTTGGTGGAAAGTAGTCCAAGACGCCACGTCACTATGGTTGGAGCGTAATGCCTTTAGCTACGCAGGTTCGCTAGCGTTCTATACGCTTTTCTCATTGGCGCCCACGATTATTATTGCAGTCACGGTCATCGGTGTTGTTTTAGGTGAAGAGGCTGCCCACGGACAAATAGTCGCTCAGTTACAAGGCACGCTAGGAATGGATGCAGCAGTGGCTATCGAACAGGCTGTTGCTCAGTCGAGGATTGAAGAGTCCGGTCTACTGCCAACGCTACTAGGTGTTGGGGCATTGGTGATCGGTGCAACAACCGTTTTCGCCCAGATGCAATTTTCGCTCAATACCATTTGGGGCGTAACGGCAAAGCCCACTTCTAATAGCGCTTTACGTTTTATTAAAAGCCGGTTGCTATCGTTAACGGTGGTGCTCTCCATCGGATTTATACTGATGGTATCGCTGGTATTAGGCGTCGTTTTGCGCGGTATGCTCCAGGCCGCCGATAATCTGGTGCCTTATGCCAGCTTACTGACAACGTCAGTTGAGTCGCTGGTCTCGCTGGCTGTGGTCACCTTACTATTTGCCACCATTTTTAAAGTACTTCCCGACGTTGTGTTGCGCTGGCAAGATGTGTTGATTGGCGCAGTCGTCACTGCCGTACTGTTTACTATTGGGCGCAGTGTAATCGCGATTTACCTGGCGTATACGGCTACAGCATCTACCTATGGCGCCGCCGGGTCGGTAGTCATGATTTTGCTATGGGTCTACTACAGTTCACTAATATTGCTGTTTGGGGCGGCGTTCACCCGCTCATTGCTACTACGCCGTGGCCGCCCGCTGATTCCGCGTAACAGTGCAGTGATTGTCAAACGTGAGTATGTTTAACACTCCGTTCAGAAGCGCCAAGGTAAGGAGGTAAGTATGAGTGATTGCTGTGTACGTGCCCTTGTGACCGGTAAGGTGCAGGGGGTCTGGTATCGCCGGGCTACCCAAGAGAAAGCCCTTCAGCACGGTATCACCGGCTATGCCAAAAACTTGCCCGATGGCCGGGTTGAAGTGTTGATGTGTGGTCACTCCGACGCAGTCAAGCTGCTAAGCGAATGGCTATGGCAGGGCTCAGAAGGTGCACAAGTTACCCACGTGGAGCTCGAGGTGCTGGATAACTGCCGCGCCCCGAGCCACTTTGCCACCCAGTAAAGCCTATTGGGAGCCTCTGATGAGACGGCAGGTTTCTATTGGGCGCCTTTCCATTCAAGGATATTGTTAGCTGTCAGGCTAACAATATTCTGGCGCGCTTCCGGTGTGATCCAGGCGTTGTGAGGCGTGACGATTAAGTTTAGCGGCTCGCTGAGCGCATCCAGCAGTGGGTGCCCATCTCTGGGTGGTTCAGCGGGCAGCACATCAACGCCTAATCCACCCAGCTTGCCGCTGCGCAACGCCTCTAACGCTGCCACTTCATCGATAACCCCGCCGCGGGCGCAGTTGACCAGTAGTAGTGAGTTCTTGGCGCGCGCTAAGCGCTCCCGGTTGATCAAGTGCTTGGTGGCCTCGCTCAACGGGCAGTGCAGGCTGATAACATCGGCATCGGGAAGCAGGTCGTCCAGGGCAGGCCGCTTATCATTAGCTTCGTTGCCGGGGCGGGCGGCAAAGGTGACCTGCATGCCAAAGGCCTCCGCCAAGCGTGCTACTTCGGTACCTAGCTCGCCTTGCCCGACCATGACGAGCTGTTTGCCTGCCAGTTGGAGCGTTGGGTAATCCTGCAAGCAGAAGAAAGCGCTACGCTGCCACTCGCCTGCGGCAACATCGCGCTGATATTGGGGAAGACGATTGGCTAACGCGAGCATGAGCATCAAAGTGTGTTGGGAAACGCTAGCGGTGCCGTAAGCCGCCACGTTTTTAACGTCAATGTCGTGTTCTTTTGCACTTTCAAGATCGATATTATTGAGGCCTGTCGCCAATACGCATATCAGCCGCAGTTTTGGCAGTTGCTGCAGCGTTTCGGCGTCCAGCACGACCTTGTTTACGATCGCTATATCGGCGTTAGCAAGGCGTTCCCGCGCTTGTTGCGTGGTACTCTGCTCAAACACCTCAAGGTTTGAAACCGCCTCCTTAATGGCGGCCAAATTGATCTCGGGGCCGAGACTTTGCGTATCCAGTATCACCGCATGGGGCATTTTCTTCTCTCCATTAACCGCAGGGGTCTGTATAACCTTGCTCGTCAGGGGGCACAAAAGGGTATAATGGCGGCGCTTTATCAACCGCAGCCTTGGAATTTAACCCGACAGGCCACATATTGCAGCCTGGCAGCGTTTGTGTTCGCCATTGTTCTTTCTTTTCAGAACGAGTCTTTTAGATAGAACTGGATTTGTCAGAGCTGTTTCCGTAGAGCTGAGTCGTTAGAATCAGTTCTGTCAGAACTAAGCTTGTCAGGGTTGAGCTTATTAGGAGTCATTAAGATGCCCATCTATGAATATGAGTGCAAGGCCTGCGGCCATCGTATGGAAAAATTGCAGAAGATTAGCGCCGATCCTCTCAAGGATTGCCCTGCATGCCAAAGTGATGGCTTGGAACGGCTTGTATCGGCAGCGGGATTCCGTTTGGCCGGCGGCGGTTGGTACGAAACTGATTTCAAAACGGGTAGCAAAAAGAACCTGGCCGCTGATGGCAAAACTGCCTCTGCAGATGCCGGTAAATCAAGCGATTCCAGCGCTACCGCTAAGAGCGTTACTCCCAAAGACAAGGGCGCCGCGGCATAGCCGCGGCAGTCAGGGTCGGGACGCCCGCGACACACTCATTGCCACGTAACAGAACAGGATTTGACATGCGCAGCCATTATTGCGGCCAGCTAAACGAAACTTTGGTGGATCAAACGGTTACGGTATGCGGATGGGTTCATCGCCGCCGTGACCACGGTGGGGTAATTTTCCTCGATATGCGCGATCGCGACGGCATCGCACAGTTCGTGGTCGACCCTGATACCGCCGAGGCATTCGCTAATGCCGACCGTGCCCGCAGTGAATTTGTCCTGCGTATCACTGGCCGCGTTCGGCTGCGCCCAGAAGGCACCCAAAACGCCAACATGCCGACGGGTATGATTGAAGTGTTGGCAAAAGACGTTGAAGTGCTCAATACCGCCGTTACTCCGCCATTCCAGCTGGATGAGCATGGCAAGGTCGGCGAAGAAGTGCGCTTAAAGCATCGCTATATCGATCTGCGTCGCCCGGATATGATCGAGAAGCTGCGTCTGCGCTCGCGTATTTCTCATAACGTGCGCGCGTACCTCGAAAACCAAGGCTTCCTGGATATCGAAACGCCGGTACTCACCCGCGCTACGCCAGAGGGTGCTCGTGATTACCTGGTGCCTAGCCGTACCCACGCGGGTAGTTTCTTTGCACTGCCTCAGTCGCCGCAACTGTTTAAGCAGCTGTTGATGGTGGCGGGTTTTGACCGCTACTACCAAATTGCCAAGTGCTTCCGCGATGAAGACCTGCGCGCCGACCGTCAGCCTGAGTTCACCCAGATTGATATCGAGGCGTCGTTTGTGGAAGAGAACGACATCATGGGCATTACCGAAGCCATGATTCGTCAGCTTTTCCAGGACGTGCTAAAAGCCGAACTCCCTGAGTTCCCGCGCATGACCTGGCAGGAAGCGATGGACCGCTTCGGTTCCGATAAGCCGGATCTGCGTATCCCGCTGGAACTGACCGATGTCGACGACCTGATGCAGCAAGTCGATTTCAAAGTCTTCTCTGGCCCCGCCAGCGCGGATGATGGCCGCGTAGCGGCGCTGAAAGTACCCGGTGGCGCCAAGCTATCGCGCAAAGAGATCGACGAATATACCAAGTTTGTCGGCATCTACGGCGCCAAAGGTTTGGCGTGGATCAAGGTCAACGAGCGCGCCAAAGGGCTTGAAGGTCTGCAGTCTCCGATCGTCAAGTTTATGGAAAACATCGTTGAAGAGCTGCTCGACCGCGTGGGCGCAGAAGATGGTGACATCATCTTCTTCGGTGCCGATAAAGCGCGAATCGTTAACGAAGCCATTGGCGCGCTGCGCGTCAAGCTCGGTGCTGACCTGGAACTCTATACTCAAGAGTGGGCGCCACTGTGGGTAGTCGACTTCCCAATGTTTGAAGCCGACGACAACGGCCGCCTTAGCCCACTGCACCACCCCTTTACCGCGCCTTCCTGCACACCGGAAGAGCTCAAGGCCGATCCTGCCAACGCGCTTTCACGCGCTTACGATATGGTGCTCAACGGTACCGAATTGGGCGGCGGCTCTATTCGTATCCACGATCAGACCATGCAGAGCACGGTGTTTGAGATTCTAGGCATTGGTGAAGAAGAAGCCCAAGAGAAATTTGGCTTCCTGCTGGATGCACTGCAGTACGGTGCGCCGCCTCATGGTGGCTTAGCCTTTGGCTTGGATCGCTTGGTCATGCTGATGGTTGGTGCCAAGACTATTCGTGAAGTCATCGCCTTCCCGAAAACCCAAAGCGCTGCCTGTTTGATGACCAATGCACCGGGCGAAGTCAGCCCCGAGCAGTTGAAAGATTTGAACATCCGCCTACGTCAGAAAGTCAAAGCGGAACCCGCCGCCGAATAAATCGGTTTGGATGGCTGCTCAACACCGACGCCACGGCGTCGGTGTTTTTGTATGTTCTAGTCACACGAGTATCGACGCCATGGAAGAGCAAAAGCCCGTCGTACCCATTCGCATTTTGGGCATAGACCCTGGCTCCCGGGTAACCGGTTACGGGGTGATCGACATTATTGGCGTTAAACCCTGCTACGTAGCGAGTGGCTGTATCCGCACGGCAGAAGGGGCCTTGGAGCAGCGCTTGGCGCAAATTTACGCCGGTCTTAGCGAAGTCGTCGGCCTGCATCGACCCTCCCAGGTGGCCATTGAGCGGGTATTTATGGCCAAAAATCCCGATTCAGCGCTGAAGCTTGGCCAGGCTCGGGGGGCGGCAATGGTGTGTATGGCCAATCATGGCTTGAGCCTTGCCGAGTACGCCGCGCGGCAGATCAAGCAGGCGGTGACCGGCCAGGGCGGCGCGGACAAAGAGCAGGTGCAGCATATGGTGACCGCCATTCTGCAGCTCTCCGCTACTCCCCAGGCCGATGCCGCCGACGCGTTAGCCATTGCGTTAACCCATGCTTATAACGGCTCTGTGTTTAGCAGCCATGGCTTGCCCGCTGCGCCATCTCGGGGCCGCCGTCGCTCAACTGGACGCTGGCGGCTTTAATTCCCGCTGTACCGCTGGCTGAACTACTGGTCACCTGTACAGAGTCGCTTTATAGTAATCACCTGTTTTTCACTCTATTTTTTTCATTCCGGTGCGAGCGTATTTATGATTGGACGTCTGAGTGGTCAGCTAGTGGCAAAGCAACCTCCCTGGATTGTGATCGACGTTCATGGCGTAGGTTACGAACTAGAAACCTCAATGAATACGCTGGTCGCACTTCCTGCGATTAACGAGAGCGTCTCATTATTCACCCATTTAACCATTCGTGATGATGCCCACTTACTCTATGGCTTCGGTCGTGAGCATGAACGTGCTCTGTTCCGCGCCTTGATCAAGGTCAATGGCGTAGGGCCCAAGCTTGCACTCGCCATCCTGTCGGGTATGGACGAAGACGCCTTTATGCGCTGCGTCCGTGATGACGACAGCAAAGCGCTGACAACCCTGCCAGGAGTGGGTAAGAAAACCGCAGAGCGGCTGATTATTGAAATGCGCGACCGTTTTCCCGAGTGGGAAGATGGCAGCGACGCGCTACTGCCCCTTGAAGCCACCAATGGCCGTGCTTCTACCCGCGATAGTCTTGCCGATGCGGAAGCCGCGTTAGTTAGCTTGGGGTATAAACTGACTGAGGCGTCGAAAATGCTCGCCGATATTGACCCCAATCAGTCTACCGAAGCGCTGATTAAAGCCGCGCTCACCCAGCGCATGGGTGGCTAAGCAGGCAGCGGTGTGAGTACGAAATTGTGGGTAGTGGATAGACCTTTGTGAATAGACCTTTTGAATCGCCATAAAGAAGAGCACCTATGTTAGAACACGATCGGCTGATCGCCGCTGAGCCTGAACAGGGGGAGGGGCGCATTGATTACGCGATTCGCCCCAAGCGGCTGGATGACTATATTGGCCAGCCGCGTGTGCGTGAACAACTGGAAATCTTTATCGGCGCCGCGCGGCTGCGTGAAGAGAGCCTGGATCACACTCTGGTATTTGGCCCCCCAGGGTTAGGTAAAACGACCCTTGCGCATATTATTGCCACCGAGATGGGCGTCGGTATGAAGTCGACTTCCGGGCCGGTACTCGAGCGGGCAGGCGATCTAGCCGCCATGCTGACTAATTTAGAGCCTGGCGACGTACTCTTTATCGATGAAATTCATCGCCTGTCACCGGTGGTCGAAGAAGTGCTCTACCCGGCCATGGAAGATTTTCAGCTCGATATTATGATTGGCGAAGGGCCTGCGGCACGTTCGATTAAACTGGATCTTCCCCGCTTCACCCTGGTGGGCGCCACGACCCGGGCAGGATTATTGACCTCCCCGCTGCGTGACCGATTTGGTATCGTGCAGCGGCTTGAGTTTTATAACCTGGAAGAGCTAACAGAAATTGTCTCGCGTTCAGCGCGCTTGTTAGGCGTTGAAACCAGCCATGATGGCGCCATTGAAGTGGCCAGGCGTTCAAGGGGCACGCCGCGAATTGCCAACCGACTGCTACGCCGGGTGCGGGATTACGCCGAAATGAAAGGTAACGGCGTCGTCGATGTCGCCATGGCTGATGCGGCTCTCAATATGCTTAATGTGGATCACCACGGCTTGGATCATATGGATCGGCGGCTACTGCTGGCCATGATCGATAAATTTGACGGTGGGCCGGTGGGTATTGACTCACTCGCCGCGGCGATCAGTGAAGAACGTGACACGATCGAAGACGTTATTGAGCCCTATCTTATTCAGCAGGGCTTGATGATGCGCACTCCCCGCGGCCGGGTGGCCACCCGCCAGGCGTGGCTGCACTTTGAGCGCGTGCCCCACGCACAGGCAACCGATATGGAAGGAGAGCGCCGTCCGTGAGTAGCTGCACAAGAGAAGGTTATCGACTGCCGCTGCGCGTTTATATGGAAGATACTGACGCAGGCGGCATTGTCTACTACGTTAACTACTTGAAGTTTATGGAGCGTGCGCGTAGTGAATGGCTCCGCCAGTTGGGCCTGAATCAGCAAACGCTGCTAGACGAAGGTACACAGCTAGTGGTATACCGCTTGGCCTGTCACTACGCGAAACCGGCTTACTTGGATGACGCGTTGGAAATTAGTGCTCACGTTACCAACGTTGGGCGCTGTCGGATGACATTTGAACAGCAGGTTTGGCGTAATGAGGAACTCCTATGCTCTGCCACAGTCGAGATAGCCTGCTTGAGCACCGAACGTTTACGGCCAAAAGCATGGCCAGCATCGCTTAAAGTTTTGACCCAGGCCTCTTAACCAAGAGGTCACTCACTGCGTCGGCAATCCCGACCCTAATAGATTGATGAGGGCACCTGTGAACGATAACACCATGTCCATTCCCCATTTGATAATGAATGCCAGTACTGTAGTGCAACTGGTAATGCTGCTGCTACTGGTGGGGTCGATCCTCTCTTGGGTAGTGATTTTTCAGCGCAGTATTGCGCTGGGCCGCGCCAAGAAAGAGTACAACCAATTTGAGGAGTCTTTTTGGTCAGGTGTCGACTTAAACGAACTCTATCGTGAGATTCCTGCCGATGACCCGCGCCACGGCGCCGAGCATATTTTTCAAGCTGGTTTTCGTGAATTTAACCGTTTGATGCCTAAAACCCGTGACCCGGATACCGTGCTGGAAGGCGTTCAGCGTAGCATGCGCGTAGCGTGGTCTCGGGAAGAGGATCGCTTAACCCAGCATTTAGTGTTTCTTGCCACGGTAGCCTCAGCTAGCCCCTATATCGGCTTGTTCGGCACTGTATGGGGCATCATGGGGTCGTTTCAGGCACTATCACTGACTCAGCAAGCGACCCTTGCTACGGTGGCTCCCTGGATTGCTGAAGCGCTCATTGCCACAGCCATGGGTCTATTTGCGGCGATTCCAGCGGTGATTTTCTATAACCGCCTATCCAACTCGTCTTCTCGCCTGCTGGGCAAATATGAAGACTTTGCCGAAGAGTTTCACGCTATCCTGCACCGCAATTTGCAAGGTCGTGACGGCAAACCGAGCGCCAGCTAAGGGAGAGAGCCATGCAAGGACCATTCAATCGTAGCGGCAAAAGCAAGCCAATGGCGGAGATTAACGTCGTCCCTTTCATTGACATCATGCTGGTACTGCTGGTGGTCTTTATGATCACCGCGCCCATGTTGACCCAGGGCGTACAAGTTGAGTTGCCGCAAGTCACCTCTCAGCCCATTGATATCCAGGAGGATAATGATCCGATCATTATCTCGGTTGATAGCGACGGTGGGTACTTCATCACGCTTGGGGAAGACTCCACGTCGGTGTCGCTGGATGAGATGTCCTCACGAGTGACAACGATTATAGAGCGTCGCCCAGGCACACCGGTAATGGTACGCGGCGACCGTAATGTGGCCTACGGTCAGATTGTCGTCTTGATGAGCACTCTGCAAGGCGCTGGCGTGGCTAATGTGGGGCTGCTATCTGAGCCGTCAAAAGATGGGTAAGGGCAAGGCGCAGCACATGGCACTGAAATCCCCGCGCGATCCTCAAGACGTCGGCTATAAGTGGCCGACTGTTCTGGCGATAGGTGTGCACGTAGCGATTGTAGCGTTTAGCTTGATCAGCCTGCCTAATCGAGACGCAGAACCTGACAGCTCCTCGATCGTACAGGCAACGCTGGTAAGCACCGAAACCTTTACCGACCAGGCGCAGCAAGCAACGGAAGAACAGGCGGCGATGAATGCGCCTGCTGAAGCCCCCACCGAGCCTGATGCACCGGAAGAGCCTTCAGCTAGTGAACAGCAGGCCGCAGCCGAGCAGCAAGCCGCAGAAGAAGCCGCCCAACAGGCGGCGGAAGCCGAGGCGCAGGCGCTAGAAGAAGCACGTGCGGCTGCGGAAGCTGAGGCCCAACGTAGAGCTGAAGAAGCGGCTGAGCAGGCCGAACAGCAGGCTGCTGAAGCGGCTGAACGTGAAGCCGAAGCGGAAGCTGCCGCAAAGCGCCAGCGTGAAGTGGAAGAGGCACAACGCCAGCAGGAAGCCGCCGAGCAGCAGCAACGCGAAGAGGCAGAAGCAGAACGCCAGCGCGAAGCCGAAGAACAGCAGCGCCGTGAAGCGGAAGAAGCCGAGCGTCAGCGCGAAGCTGAAGAGCAGCAGCGCCGTGAAGCGGAGGAGGCTGAACGCCAACGCGAAGCTGAAGAACAGCGATTGCGTGAGCAAGAGGAGGCTCAGCGAGAGCGAGAGGCCGAAGCACAGCGTCAGCGTGAAGCCGAAGAGCAGCAGCGTCGTGAAGCAGAAGCTGAGCGCCAACGCCAAGCCGCAGAAGCTGCCGAGGCGGCTATGCAGCGCCAACTGGACGGTGAGGCCGAAGCAGCTGCCAATGCCCAGCAGGCTGAGCAGGCTGCAAATAATTTCAGCAACATAATGAAACGAGCTATTGAACAAGCCTGGATAATTCCTGGTGGATCAAGTGATAGTATGCGGGCTTCTGTCAATGTGCGTCTGGGGCCTTCGGGGGAGGTATTATTAGTAAACGTAACATCATCGAGTGGCGATAGTGCCTTTGATCAATCCATTATTCAGGCGGTTGAGCAAGCGGCACCGTTTTCTGAGCTACTACAATTATCAGAAGATCAACAGCGTGAAATCCGACGCAATATCACTTTGAACTTTTCCCCAGGGGGAGTCCGTTGATGCAAACTCAAGTGTTAAAGAAATTTTGGTTATTGTGCTTGCTGTTCACTTTTAGCAGTGTGGCAAGTGCTAACTTAACCATTGAGATCACGCGGGGCAGCGATCAAGCGCTGCCGATTGGTGTCGTGCCGTTTGCCGGTTCAGACGGCCTGCCCGAAGATGTAGCACAGATTGTTCAAGATGACCTTGAACGCAGTGGCTATTTTGCCCCCTTGGCGCGCAGCGCTATGTTTGAGCAGCCTAGCCAATCTGACGATGTGCAGTTCGGTACCTGGCGTTCGCTGGACGTGCGCTATCTGGTCGTCGGCCAGGCAGAACAAACTGACGGTGGCTTTGAACTACAGTTTGAACTGATGGATATCAGTGGTCAGCGTCGAATGATCGGTGAAACCGTGACAGTGAGGGGTAATGACCTGCGCGGTGCAGCACACTATATCAGCGATCAAATTTTTGAAGAGATTACTGATATCCGCGGCGCGTTCTCCACCAAAATTGCTTATGTCACGGCCCAAGGTATCGGTGACGATATGCAGTTTGGTCTGTACGTTGCAGACGCCGATGGCCGCCGTAGTGAGCAGGTATTGACCTCTGATGAACCGATCATGTCACCGGCGTGGTCGCCCGACGGCACCAAGCTCGCCTATGTCTCCTTTGAGACTGAGCGTCCGGCGATCTATATCCAGGATGTGGCGACGGGCCAGCGCGTGCAGGCGACCTCCTTCGATGGCATTAACGGCGCGCCAGCATGGTCACCGGATGGGCGGCGTATCGCCATGTCACTGTCTAAAGATGGCCAGCCTGAAATTTACATTATGGATGTTGCCAACCGTTCAGTAGAACGTATTACCAATAACAACAGTATTGATACGGAGCCCGCTTGGGCGCCGGATGGACGCAGCCTGTTGTTTACCTCTGATCGTAGCGGCGGCCCCCAGCTCTATCAATATACACTAGGTGGCGGAGAGGCCCAGCGCCTGACATTTACCGGTAATTATAATGCGCGTGGCCGCTTCTCGCCGGATGGCGAGCAAATATTCTTGATCCATCGCTCTAGCCGTGGTTATCAAGTAGCAAGGCAAGACCTAAGCGGTGACCGCTTAGTGGTATTGAGTGAATCAACAAGAGATGAATCTCCTAGTGTTGCGCCGAACGGGACCATGGTAATCTTCGCTACCCAGCAGGGTAACAGTGGGGTACTAAGTGCTGTTTCTGCCGATGGTCGCTCTTCATTCAGGCTGCCGTCAGCACAAGGCGATGTTCGTGATCCAGCTTGGTCACCCTTCTTAAATTGATTAACATCAAAATTTCAGTTTTCAGGCAAGGAGTCTGATTATGCAACTTAAACCGTTGGCTCGCTCATTAGCAGCAGCGCTATCTATCGTGGTAATCGCTGGCTGTTCCAGCACCGGCGGAACCCAAGACGGTGACTCGTACGGTAGCCAGGATGGCAGCACGACTGGGTCTAGCACCTCGGGTACAGGCACGGGTAGTCAGTATGGTTCCACCTCTGGTTCAGGCGCTGGTCAGCAGGCTGATTCACGCATCCCAGAAGTACGCACCATCTATTTCGATTACGACCGCGATACAATTAAGAGCGAGTACGAATCCGTGGTAATGGCTCATGCGCGCTATCTGCGTGCTAACCCGAACGCTCAAGTGGTACTCCACGGGCATACTGATGAACGCGGTACCCGTGAATACAACATGGCGCTAGGGGAGCGTCGTGCTAATGCGGTAGAACGCTTCTTGAATATTCAGGGCGTCTCTCCTTCACAAATGAGCGTGGTTAGCTATGGTGAAGAGCGTCCGGCTGTCAATGGCCAAGACGAGAGCGCTTACGCTCAGAACCGCCGTGTTGTATTTAACTACTGAGCATTTAACGATTGAATGCTTAACCACTGATGAATTCGGCGTGCGGCTTATCGCACGCCGTTTACGTCTACGGAGTCATCATGAATCACAGTCTCAAGCGTTACGTTGAGAGGCTGTGCGGTGCGGGAGCCATAGTGCTCCCGCTGTCCGTATTGCCCCTAACGGCCACCGCTCAACAGCCGCTCGTTCAAGATCTTTCCAACTCTTCCAACAGCAGCTTTTACCAGCAAACGCAGCGCCAGGAAGCGTCCAGCGGTAACCTGGTATTGTTTAACCAGGTGCAGGAGCACCAGCAGGAGATCCAGCAGCTGCGTGGTCAAATTGAAGAGTTACGCCACCAGTTGGAACAGCTGCGTCGTCAATCCCAGCAGCAGTATCTCGATATTGAAGACCGCCTGATGAGCAGCGGCCCAACTCAGATTGAGCAGTCAACACCAGCAGTCGAGCCTGAGGCCGCTGAAGAAGTTGTCAACGCGCCTTCGAGCCGCAATGTCAGTGAGGACGCCCAGGCCGATTACCAAGCGGCTTTTGCGCATGTTCAAGCGCGCCGTTTTGATGAGGCGATTGCGGCCTTTGAGGCTTTTGTTAGCGACCATCCTGATACTAGTCTAACGGCTAATGGTCACTACTGGCTGGGCGAGCTATATGCTGCAGAAGGCGAGCTGGATGCCGCCGACCAGGCATTTAGCCGTGTGATCGAGGAGTACAGCGGCAGCAGTAAAGTGCCGGATGCGATCTATAAGCTAGGCTTAGTGAAAGCACGTAAAGGCGAAGCAGAGCGCAGCCGTGAGCTACTCGAGCAAGTGCGCGATGACTACCCGCAAAGCAGTGCCGCGGGCCTTGCCAATGACTTTTTACGCCAATCAGCAAGTTAATATCTTTTGCTTCAAGGAATCAGCATGAGCTGCAAGATCGACTATCAACCAGCGCCCAACCTATTGGAAAATCGCATCGTGTTGGTAACCGGCGCAGGGGACGGGATTGGCCGTGCGGCAGCTTTGAGCTATGCCCAACATGGAGCCACCGTGATTCTATTGGGGCGCACTATTGCCAAGTTAGAGCGCGTTTACGATGAAATCGAAGCGGCCGGTGGCCCCCAGCCAGCGATTTTTCCGCTCAACTTTGAAGGCGCTACGCTAAAAGATTTTCATGATATGGCGGAAACGCTGGATAAAGAGTTTGGCCGTTTGGACGGGGTGTTGCATAACGCTGGGTTGTTGGGTCGCATCACGCCTTTCGAGCAGTATAACCCTGAGCTCTGGCAGCAGGTGATGCAGGTGAATATCAATGGGCCCATCTGGATGACCCAGGCACTATTGCCGCTACTGCAGGCGTCTGACGATGCATCGGTGATATTCACCTCCTCCAGCGTTGGCCGTAAAGGCCGCGCCTATTGGGGAGCGTACTCGGTCTCTAAGTTTGCCACCGAAGGGTTTGTCGAGGTGTTGGCCGACGAATTGGATAACCAATCCACGGTACGCGTTAATTCACTCAATCCGGGTGCCACACGGACTCAAATGCGGCGTACCGCGTTCCCCGGTGAGGATCCCTTCACACTACGCACCCCGGAAGACATCATGCCTACCTACTTATGGCTTATGGGGCCAGACAGTGCAGGCACCAACGGTCAAAAGCTTGATGCCCAGCCGCCACGGGTATAGCGCTTACTTTTAAACCCCTTATCAGCACGTCGATGCCCGCCGGTACTTACGCTTGAAATTGTCGCTAGCGTCTGAAACCGTTAAGGGCATCGACCAGCGCGTGACACTCTCCAAACCATAAGTCAGCAGGCCACTGTTGATAGTCATCCTCTGCGCTGATATAGCCGTAGCCAACGGCCACGGCCGTCATCCCCGCAGCGACGGCGGCCTCGATATCCCGTGCATGGTCGCCGATGTACCAGCACTGACCCGGCTCAACGCCTAGCCGCCGGGCAGCTTCCCAGAGCGGCTCAGGGGCTGGCTTTTTTACACTCAGGTCATCTGCACATAGTAGGGCGCCCGGCTGAAGCGCCAATGCGTCCAATAACGGTAGCGTATAGCGACGCGGTTTATTGGTCACAATCCCCCAGGGTCGTTGGTTGCCATGCCACTCTTTCAGCCATACATCGAGCGGCGAGAAGACCTGGCTGTGCACCGCGACCGCCTGCTCGTAGGCATCCAGCAAGAACTGGCGTGCTTGAGTATGTCCATCCGCTGTCGCTTCTAACCCTAGCGCCAGCGTCACCAGCGCACTACCGCCGTTAGAGACCTGGCGGCGGATCACTTCAAAGGGAAGTGGCTCTAAGTCGTGGTGAATACGTAGCGCATTGGTTGCGTGGGCTAAATCTGGAGCGGTATCGACCAGGGTGCCGTCTAGATCGAAGAGAATCGCTTGGGGCGCTTGCATCGGCATTTAATCGCTCACCTTACGGCAGTACATCATGTAGTTGACCGAAACATCATGGCTTACCAAACGATAGTGCCGGGTTAGCGGATTGTAGGTAAGCCCCGTCTGCTCACGCACTTCTAAGCCACAGTCGCGAGACCAGGCGGCCATTTCTGAAGGGCGAATAAATTTCGCGTAGTTATGCGTACCCCGGGGGAGCAGTCTAAGCACGTACTCGGCGCCTAGAATGGCAAACGCATAGGACTTGGCGGTGCGATTCAGCGTAGAGAAAAACACATAGCCGCCAGGGCGAACCAGGGCGCTGCAGGCACGAATGACGGAGGCGGGGTCGGGTACGTGCTCAAGCATCTCCATGCAGGTCACTGCATCGTAAAAACCGGGCTTTTGAGCCGCCATGGCTTCCACACTGATGTGCTGATAATCGATCTCGACACCGCGATCTTCCGCGTGCAGCCTAGCCACCGCTAAAGGTGCTTCACCGAGATCAATACCGGTTACTTTAGCTCCGCGGTTGGCCATTGATTCGCTCAAAATGCCGCCGCCACAGCCCACATCCAGCACTTTTTTTCCTGCCAAGCCCGCACGCGCATCAATAAAATCGAGCCGCAAAGGGTTAATCTCGTGGAGTGGTTTAAATTCACCCTGCGGATCCCACCAGCGGCTAGCAAGCGCTTCAAATTTGGCGACTTCTGCTGCATCGACATTGCCTTGATAGTGACCAGCAGTGCTATCCTGTGGTGTCGCTTGCATGTTGTGACTCCCATTGTCGTTACGCATTAAGCGAAGAGTTGACGCTTAGTTACTGGTTATTATCCATTTGCACTGGTTATCGTCCATTGGCGAGGTGGCATCCATCCACGCCTTCAGTATTATGGACATTCTAACCACTCCTGTGTCGGAACGCATGAAAAGGACCTCTTTATGATTCGCAAGGCCGTACTTCCTGTTGCTGGGTTTGGCACCCGCTGCTTACCGGCTTCGAAGGCTATTCCCAAGGAGATGATTACGATTGTCGATAGGCCGGTTATTCAATATGTGGTCGAAGAAGCCATTGCCGCGGGTATTCGTGAGATTGTGCTGGTCACCAGTAGTAATAAAAGCGCTATTGAAAACCACTTTGACACCCACGCCGAGCTAGAAGCCAGCCTGGAAGCGAAAGGTAAACACGAGCTTTTGGCGATGTTGCGCAATTTGGTGCCTGATGATGTCAGCATTATCAGTATTCGTCAGGGTGTACCGCTGGGGTTAGGCCATGCGGTGCTATGCGCTCGCCCGATCATCGGCGACGACGAACCTTTTGCAGTGCTGCTTCCCGATGTGCTGGTCGACAACAGCGCCAACCAAACGACCGACTTGGCCGGCATGTTGGCAGCTTATGATCAACAGCAAACGGCGCAGCTAATGGTGGAAGAGGTGGCTTGGGAGCAAGTTGAGAAGTATGGCATCGTGGCACCCGCTGGCGATGTGCCTGCACCTAACCAATCGGCAGATCTTGTGGGAATGGTGGAAAAGCCAAAGCGCGATGCAGCGCCTTCAAACCTAGCCGTGATTGGTCGCTACGCGCTGCCAGGCCATATTTTCTCCATTTTAGAAGCCACCAAGCCCGGTGCCGGTGGCGAAATTCAGCTCACTGATGCGCTGGAGACCCTGCGCGAACAGTCGGGGGTGCAGGCATACCGTATGCAGGGCACGACCTACGATTGTGGCCAGCCGCTGGGTTATCTTGAAGCCACACTTGCCTACGCGCGTCGTCACCCCGAGTTTGGTGAGGGTTTCCAAACCCTGTTATCACGTTACCAACAAGGAGAGTAACCCATGCGGGTGTTGCTTTACGGTAGCGAATTGAGCGCAGCGACGGCCGCCGCTGCGTTGGCCTGGGTCGGGCATCAGGTGCAGTGGTTGCCGCACGCTGACGCCCCCTGGTCAGCACTTTCCCGAGTGGACTGGCTGCGCAGCGAACCTCAGCTGATGGCTCATCTGGAGCAGGGTTTGGCGGATGGGACACTGGAGGTCATTGAGCAGCTTAAAGAGGCGCGCACGCCTGAAGTGATCTGGCTGGCGTTATCTCCTGCGCAGCGTAGCTCAGCCAGTGCGTTGGTTGAAGACCCGCTATTGGTCGATCAGCAGGGCATAGTGCTTATCAATAATTCAACGTTTCCGGTCGGCGAGACCGAGCGCCTGCATGCACTGATGGGCATGCAGCACACCAGCGTGGCACTCCCAGATACGTTGGAAGAGGGGCGGGCGTGGGAGTCGTTTACCCGCCCCACTAGGCGGCTGCTAGGTTGCGATGATGCCACTGGTGAGCAGGTGACCAGGGAACTACTACGCGCCTTTAATCGCCGCAGCGAAGTATTTCAGTGTATGCCGCGCCGCGCTGCAGAGCTCACCAAGCTGGCAATTAACGGCATGCTGGCTACCCGTATCAGTTATATGAATGAAATTGCTGGCTTGGCTGATACCCTGGGGGTGGATGTTGAGCATGTCCGCCAGGGAATGGGCGCTGACTCACGGATCGGGTTTGAGTATCTCTACCCCGGATGTGGGTTTGGCGGGCCGAATTTCTCCCGGGATTTGATGCGCTTGGCCGATGTGCAACTGCAAAGTGGTCGCTATTCAGCACTGCTTGAGCAGGTAATGGATATTAACGAGCAGAAGAAAGAGACCCTGTTTCGCAAACTGTGGGCTCACTTTGCAGGTGAACTGGCGGGTAAAACCGTGGCGATATGGGGTGCGGCGTTTAAGCCCGGCACAGCGCGTATTGACCACGCCCCGGTATTAACGCTGCTTGAGGCTCTTTGGGCGCAAGGAATTAAAGTTCATCTCCACGACCCAGCAGCAGTGCCAGCTCTTCATGCCTTGGTGGGCGAACGTGACGACCTGCGCACCTATACGCATGACCCTTACCAAGCCTGTGAGGGGGCCGATGTACTGATGCTGGTGACTGAATGGAAAACGTATTGGAACCCGGACTGGCACCGACTCGGCTCGCTTTTAAACGCTAAGCTCGTACTAGACGGACGCAATATTTACGACCCTGAGTTCGTTGCCAGCTGTGGATTAATGTACCGAGGTATTGGCCGCCGTGCCGACCCGAAGACTCTTTGAGGAAATGTCATGCCAGACGCTACCGCATCCTCTCGTATTGTGCCCGATGTGGATCAAAGCTTGACGGCGCAACACTTGCGTCACCGAAAGGGGCCCACGCTATGGCCACTATGGCTATGTTTGCTACTGATCATTGCGCTTATGGGCGCGGCGGCGGCTGGACTTTGGTATGAACGTGAACGACTGCTGGGTGAGCTGCACCGGGTAAGTGGGGAAGTCTCCAATGTGCACGCTCGGTTGGATTCGGATGACACGGATGTACAAGATACGATAACCTTTGTACAAGCTCAGATGTCGACGCTTTTCCAAGAGCAGGAGCAGCTGTCAGTGTCGTTAGCCGCTACTCGGGAAGAGTTGTACGGTTTTCTCACTTCTAGCGAGGATACTGTCTCTAGTGATTCCATCAATACACTGTTGCAGCAGTTGTCTCAACTTAGAGAGCAAGCCGAACTGCGCGACAGTCAATTAATGGCGGTGAGGGAATCTCTTGACGCCTTGGAACAAACGGGTTCCTCGGGTCGTCAAAATCTTGTTGAGGAAGTCTCCCATCTGGAGCAATTGACCGAACGGCGCATCAATGGCCTGGATAGTCAGCTCAACAGTGTCAGTAGCGCTTGGGAAGAGCAGCTATCAGCACAAAGAGCAGCGTTCGAGGCACGCTTTAATGAGCTGGAAACATCCGTTGCAGAGATAGAAGCACCCGCAGATCAAGCAGCCCTGGAAGCATTGGAGCAGGAGTGGTCTCAACGGCTGAATTCGCTGGAAAGCGATGTGCGCCAAGTACGCCAGGCGCAGCTTGCTTTCAGTGCCCAGCTAGAGATGTTGCGTTAATAAGGCGCGACGGAAGTATGAGTGTGATTGCTTAATCTTTAACATGCTAATGCGTTGAAATGCTTAGGCGATGAAGCCGCTGATTTAGGTTGGGATAAAAATGTATGGGAAGACAACGGCGATGGACATCAGCCACAAAGCGCACCGTTACTGTTGTGCTACCGCTGTTATGCGTATCACCTAGCGCATGGGCATTAGAAGCGACTGTCACGGGTGTTTCCGATGAGGTCGAAGGCAACATCCAAGCCTACTTACAGAATATCGATGCGGCACAATATACCGAGGTGCGTTTAGAGGGTGAGATCCGCCGACGCACCGAGGAAGCAATGCGTGTTTACGGCTATTACGAACCCGAGATAACCCTTGAGCGCGCCACTGATAAACGTGCGTGGCTGGAAATCGAGCCCGGCCCTCAGGTTGAAATTGAAATTCTGTCAATCAATGTGGAAGGCGATGCGAGTGAAGACCCACCTTTCCAACAGGCCGTAGAGGACTTTCCCTTGGAAGAAGGGGATGTGTTGCGGCACGCCCCCTGGGATCGATTAAGCAGCCAGTTTTCGGGGCTGGCTATTGAGCGCGGTTACTTTGACTGGGGGTTTACCGATCGACGCATGGAAGTGCGTCCGTATCTGCAAAGTGCGCGCCTGTATATGGATTTTGACAGTGGCCCACGCTACCAATTTGGTGAATCCTCCATTACCGGAAGCCATATTGAGCTTGATCGATTGCGTCGCATGCAGCCCTTCGAGCCGGGCGACCCCTATTTGGCGCAGACCCTGGCAGACTATAATCGGTCGCTTGCGGAAACCGGCTGGTTTAGCTCGGTCTCGGTGCGTCCGCGCCTTGAGACCGCCCAAGAGTTGGTTATTTCTCCTCCTGGCGGTGGTGCCCCCTGGTGGAGTGAAGCCACCGCCTCTCAGCCGGAGCGCCCGAGAGTCACCAGTGCTGCTTTGGCCAGCGCGCTAAGTCTTAATAAGCCCAGTGATACCCAACTGCCTATCGATGTCAGTGTTGAACCTGCTGATCGCCATCAGTTTGAAGTGGGTATTGGTTACGCCACCGATGTAGGGCCACGGCTGCGCTTTGGTTGGGATCAACCATGGATTAACCGCTTTGGTCATAGCCTTGATCACGACCTCTATTTATCTGCCCCAGAGCAGCGTTTTACCGGGGTATATAATGTGCCACTGGAAGACCCGCTTCGCGACAGCTATCGGCTTCAGTACGGGGTTCGTAATGTCGATGACAGCGACACCAAGTCGTTAGAAGGCACTGTCGAGCTAGCCCGGCGTTGGGAGTTTGATAACGATTGGGTGCAAACGATCTATTTCCGCACTACTTATGAAGACTTTGAACAGGGCGGCGAAGCGGATCAAGTATGGCTGTTTTATCCAGGTATTCAGTGGTCGCGTACGCGGACACGCCCTCAGCGCTTTCCGTTATGGGGTGATCGCCAGCAGCTCTCGTTAGAGTATTCGGATACCGTTTGGGGTTCGGATGCGACATTCGCTCGTATCACGGGGGATACGGAGTGGATCCGCATGATTGGCAACGATAACCGCTTCTTGGCACGTATTAGCTTAGGCGCCATTGAAACCGATGATTTTGCCAAAATACCGCCATCGCTGCGCTTTTTCGCGGGTGGCGACCGCAGTGTGCGTGGTTACTCCTATGAGAGCTTATCTCCCCGCAACGACGAGGGCCGACTGCGAGGTGGGCAGCAAATGCTCACCTCGACCCTGGAGTATCAGCGTCGCGTGACGGGGGATTGGTGGGGGGCCACGTTTATAGATAACGGCGATGCGTTTGATAACTGGGGGCCTAATGATTTGAAAACGGGCGCCGGGGTCGGGGTACGTTGGGTCTCGCCGGTGGGGCCAATTCGTTTTGACATCGCCCACCCTTTTGACCACGAAGACGATTGGCGTTTGCACTTTTCTATCGGACCGGAATTCTAGGAGAGAGACTTGTCTCAGGTTGAACCAGCTGCGTCTGATAAACGCCGTATGTTGTCTCCAAAGTATCGTGCCTGGCTACTGTTCTGGAGCCTTGTGCGTCTTGTCATCGTGTTGCCTATTTGGCTGTTCGGTATTGTGGCGCTGATTGTCGGGGTGGCGTTATCACCCTGGGGCACTGGGGTGCTGCTCTCGCAGGGGGAGCAGCGTGATTTTTTCTCCTACACGCATCATGAAGGCGGCTTGCTCGACCATTTCCAGCTCGAAGATTTCCAGCTACAGCTAGGCGAAACCCGTATAACCGTGGATGAGTTCGAACTCCAGTGGGCAGATGACTGTGTTCTGTCAGGGCGCCTATGCATCGACACACTGCGTGTGGTGGGCGCCGACATCCAGCTAGGCCCATCCAGTGAGCAAGCGCCACCTCCCGAAGAGGAAGAGAGCCCGCTGACTATTCGTTTTCCTTTCCCCATCGAACTACGTTCTTTGTTGCTGGACGATGTTAACCTCAGGCTTGCCGATGGTACCGAAGTAGCGTGGCGCTCGTTAAGCTCGGCAGCCACCGCTGAAGGAAACACAGTACGCCTCTCGCCAACCCATTTGGAGCAGCCTCGTGTCTATTTGCCACCTTCCCCAGGTGTTCTGCTAACCCAGGGCATTGAAACGCCGCTTTATGCTGAAGCCATCGATGCCGCTATCTTGCTCAACCAACCACCCCAAGAAGCCGTGGCGTCGGTGGAATCTCCAGAGCAGCAGCTTGAAGAACGCGAACGCCTGGAACTACCAGAGATCACGCTACCGGTTGATATCCAGATACCTGAATTCACGCTCAACGATTTTCGATTGGAAGGGGCTACCGAGTACCGCGTCGAGCGACTGCGGCTTGGGCTGTTAACCGAAGGTGATAACGTCGAAGTAACTGAGCTTTCCGTTGTTACCCCGGATGCTGAGGCGGAATTAACCGCGAACGCCACTCTAACCGGCAACTACCCACTCGAAGCTCGCTTGGGCGTCGAACTATTTTTACCTGAGATATACCCTGAGCTAAGTGGCGAAGCTTTAACCTTAACGCTGTCTGGCCCACTGGATGCGCTTGAAGCGCAGTTGGATGCCTCTGGCGCGGTCAATGCGTCCTTGAGGGGGCAAGTCGATGCACTCGCCCCGACGCTGCCGTTTCAACTGCAGCTACAAAGTGACCAAGTTCAGTGGCCGCTGCCTGTCAGCGCAGATGAGAGTAGCAATGAAAGCGTCGATGACAGCACTGAAGAAGAGACAGCCCAAGCCTATATAGTCGATGACCTGGATCTACAGGTCACCGGCAGCCTGAGCGATTATAGTGCTCAATTGGCTCTGGCGGTTGAGGGCCCGAGCCTGCCGCGCACTCAAATTAACGTCACCGGAGAGGGCGATCTCGAGCAGTTTAGCTGGCAACCGCTCACCCTCGCAGTCGACGAAAGTTCCCTGCGCAGCGAAGGCAACATCAGTTGGGTTGCACCGCTACAGGTCAACACCACTATTCGTCTGGATCAGTTTAACCCTGCCCACTTCGTGGATCAGCTTGAGGGTAATTTAAACGGCGACATCGAGCTTACGCTGCGTCAGCAAGAGGATCAGTGGGCAGTTAGCGTACCCAACTTAGCGATTGACGGTGAACTGCGCGACTACCCGCTAACCCTGCAAGCGGCCTTTGATGCTAACAGCAACCTGGAGCTGGAGATTGACGAGTTGCTGTTTACCCAGGGGGAGAATCGCTTAACAGCAGAGGGGCAAATTAGCGAACAGGCCATGTCGTTAAACGCGGACATTGCACTACGCCAGTTGCAAACACTATCGCCAGACTTGGCGGGCACTATCGTCGGTACGCTAGAGGCCAGCGGTAGTTTTAATCAACCGCAATTACTCGCCAATTTACAGGGTGATGGCGTGCGTTTTGGTCAGAATCGTATTGAACGGCTTGTCCTAGATGCTGATGTACAGGGCATTGATGATCCTTCCCTCGACGTACAGCTCGCACTACAAAACGTCAATGCTGGGGGGCAGGCCCTTGCAAACATAGAGGCCAATTTGGCCGGGCGCCTCTCTGAGCATCAGCTTGAACTGACCGCCCAGGGCACAGACAACAGCGTTTTAAGCCGTGCGCTGATTGCCCTGGAAGGCCGCTTTGACCAGCAAGACCAGCTTTACCAAGCCCGCGTAACGCCACTGGAAGTTGATTCTGAGGCGGGGGATATTCGTCTTGAAGCGCCTCTAGACCTGCGCTATGACCTAGCCAATGGTCAGGCGCGCCTATCGCCGTTCTGCCTGCGCCGGGAGCAAGGTGGGCTAGTCTGTTCTGAAGAGGAGATCACTGCCTCTGCGCAACAGGGCAACGCCGTGCTTTCGGTACGTGAAGTGCCAATGGAAATGCTGGAGCCCTTTTTGCCTGAAGAGTGGCAGTTAGAGGGGGATACAACCGCGGATCTTGTTGCCAACTGGCGTCAAGGGGGTGCCCAGTGGCAGGCAGATCTACAAATTCTTAGCGAACTCGCCATTACCGCCGTTAATGATTATGGCCAGCCTGTGCAACTGCCAGAAGTCAGTTTCGACGCTCAGATCGAGGCCAACCAAGCCCAGGCGAATACCAATGTGTCGCTTTCGCTTGCCGAAGCGGGCGATATCAACTTGGACCTAGCGGTTAATGATCCCTTGGGGGCCGGCGCGTTAACTGGCGAGCTGCGTGCAGAAGATGTTTCGCTGCAGCCCTATCGATCCATGTTGGTAGGAATGGAGCGACTGGAGGGCGAATTAACGGGCAACGTCCAAATTACTGGCACCACCGCCGCGCCTGACTTACAAGGCCAGCTTGGACTGCGCGGTATAGGGGTAAGTGGCCCGGATATTCCTGTCGATATTCAGGGTGGCGAACTGGTGGTCTCTTTCGACGGTGAACAGGGGGATATTGACGGCTACCTGGCCGCTGAGCGCGGGCGTTTGGAAATCACCGGTGATGCATATTGGCCAAGCAGTGATGATTGGCGGATTGGCGTCGATCTGAATGCTGTGCAGGAGCCTATCCTGGTCGTTTTGCCCCAGTTTGGACGTCTTGAAGTAGCGCCTGATATCCGTATCCGGGTCACGCCGGAAAGGCTGCAAGTGAGGGGGGATGTGAATTTACCCTGGGCACGGCTTGAAATTGGCGATATGCCCTCATCAGCAGTCACCCCAAGTGGCGATGAAGTGATTATTACCGAGCGCGACGATCGCCAGGCCGAAATTGAGGCTCAGCGAGCGGCTGCCAATGAGGATGATCCAAGTGCCGCGGACGAGCTTGCCGCCACCGGTATGGCCATTGACGTACTGGTGACCTTAACGTTGGGTAGCGATATGCAAATTTCAGCCTACGGCTTGGAATCTGGCTTGGGAGGCGCGCTGGAAATTCGCCAAAGCAGCGGCGCGTTACAGTTATTCGGCGACGTTAATTTGGTCGATGGTCGTTTCCAGGCTTTCGGCCAAGACCTGGTTATCCGCCGCGGTGAACTGCTGTTTAGTGGGCCACCCGGTCTACCTACGCTCGACTTCGAGGCCATTCGCAACCCTGACATTACCGAAGATGACGTTATTGCGGGCTTGCGGGTAACAGGTAGTGCCGAATCTCCGAACGTACTGATCTTTTCTGAACCGGCGATGGATGAATCCCGTGCGCTCTCTTACCTGTTACGGGGTCGCGCACCTGATGCTTCTGGGGGCGGTGTGGATAGCGCACTGACTACCGCGCTGATAGGCATGTCGTTAGGGCGCACCGGTGGGGCGGTTGGTTCCATTGGTGAAGCTTTCGGCATTGATGACTTAACTCTGGACACCACTGGGGCTGGCGATGATAGCCAAGTCGCTGTCAGTGGCCAACTCACCGATGATCTTAGAATTAGTTACGGTGTGGGAATTTTCTCGCCAATTGCCGAACTAACACTACGCTACACGCTGTGGCGTAACCTTTATGTACAGGCCGTCTCGGGTACCAACCAAGCGGTGGACTTAATCTACACCTTTACCCGTTCCGGTAATCCTGAAATCATTCAGCAGCAATAAGTGAGGGTGATATGTCACTATTTTCAAACGCTAGCTCAGGTTCAGGCCGTGTACTGCCTGGACGTGATACGCCCATAGAAACCAGTCAGGTGCATACCATTAATGGGCACTCGATACATCCTCCGTTTCCCGAAGGCCACGAGGAGATCGTGCTAGGCATGGGGTGTTTCTGGGGCGTTGAACGCCTGTTTTGGCAGTTGCCAGGAGTCTATGTCACTGCGGTGGGGTATGCCGGTGGTGAGACACCTAACCCCACCTACGACGAGACATGCACGGGGCGTACTGGCCACACCGAAGTGGTACGGGTGGTTTATGACCCACAGCAAGTCGAGCTGGAAACGTTGTTGCAGGTTTTCTGGGAAGGGCACGACCCGACCCAGGGCAATCGCCAGGGGAACGATATTGGCTCGCAGTATCGCTCCGCCATTTTTACCACCAGCCAAGCGCAGCAAACGGTAGCCGAGCAGAGTGCGGCAGCGTACCAACAGGCGCTCGACAAAGCGGGCAGAGGGGCAATCACTACTGAGATTAAGCCGCTAGAAACATTTTATTACGCAGAGGCTTACCATCAGCAGTACCTGGATAAAAACCCTCATGGCTACTGCGGCTTAAAAGGTACGGGTGTCACCTGCCCGATAGGTTAAAACGTGCGCACTAAACCTTTGACTACCGAATCATCGACAGGAAGCCATTATGCAGCAACGCCATTACCTGAAGTGGGCTTCCCCCCGCGGCACGGCAGCCAGCGCTTTAGCATTAATGCTCTGCACGCCGCTGGCTTGGGCAGGCGAGGAAACGAGCGCCCTGGCCATGCCCCAAGCCGTCAGCGACACGCCATTCGCAAGTGAGCGCGAAGCCGTGGTTTGGCGCCGAGAAGAGCTTAAAGATATTGAAAGTCTGGTGCGTCAGCTGCGCTTTGATCTAATCAATAATCAAGATCTTGAGGCTGCAATGCCGCGGTTACTTGAGCTGCAAGAGCGTGCCAGCGCTGATCGTTTGCTACCTGCGTTTATTGAGGGCACCCACGGCAGTGGTTCTGAAGCGCGGGCATCCATATGGGAAGAGTGGGGTGAGTTCGCCGCCGGTTTTAGCGATCTGGAGGATAAAATCGCTAATTTAATTGATGTAGCCGAGCAAGAGGATACTCGAAACACTGCCCGAGCGCTTTCAGAAGTGGGCGCGAGCTGTAAGAGCTGCCATCGTGCCTACCGCTACGACTAAGCGTAGCGGTAGGCATTGGGGGAGTGCTTAATCGCCTTGCTGGATGCGGTCAATACGGTAAAGTGTTTCCACTTGTTCTAAACCACTTACGGTGCAGTTAAGATCTTTAACGCGGCCATCGCTTAATCCGTAGACCCAGCCATGCACCGAAATCTGCTGACCTCGCTGCCAAGCGCGCTGCAAAATTTTGGTGCGGCACAAACTGTTTACCTGGGCTTTCACGTTGAGCTCGCACATGCGATCGATTTGATCTTCCAGTGGGAGGTGGTCAAGCGAATTCCTGTGATGGTTGTACTGTTCGCGCACTGAGTGCAGCCAGTAATCCACCACGCCACATTCGCCTCCCATCATGGCGGCCTTAATGCCCCCGCAGCCATAGTGACCGACAATCATGATATGGCTGACTTTAAGAACATCCACCGCGAACTGAACCACCGAGAGGGCGTTCATATCGGTGTGGTGTAGCAAGTTGGCGACGTTGCGGTGTACGAAAACTTCCCCAGGCGGGAGTGCAATAATTTGATTCGCCGGTACTCGGCTGTCGGAGCAGCCAATCCATAAATAATCGGGGTTCTGCTGGTTCGAAAGGCGCTTAAAGTAGTCGGGGTCTTCTTCGCACATACGCTCAGCCCAGGCGCGATTATTGTCGAGTAGCGTCGCAATAGGGTCAGACATAGCGTCTCCAGAAAAGTTAAAGGGCGTTAAGTCGCTGGTAGATAAGCGGGTTATCAAAGCCCTACTCAGGGTGGAATTAGGCCTTGTATAACCTAGGCCAGTACAAAATAGCAGCAGAAGGTTTTAACCTTCCCGGGTAGTCAGGTCAACCACTGCACTTGACCAATGGGCAACCCGATATTGATTCATACGAATTCTAACTCCCCAGGAGCAAATCATGGCAGACGTTTCTGAATACGAATATGACCTTCTGGTTATTGGCGCAGGCTCTGGTGGTGTACGCACCGCGCGTATGGCCGCGGCTACCGGCGCCAAAGTGGCCATTGCCGAAGATCGCTACCTGGGCGGAACCTGTGTCAACGTTGGCTGTGTGCCCAAGAAGCTTTACTCCTACGCTGCCCATTTCCATGACAGTTTTGATGATGCGGCAGGTTTTGGCTGGCAGCTGCCTGGCCCCGCCAGCTTCGATTGGGCCACACTGCGCGACAACAAAATCAGTGAAATCAAGCGCCTGAATGGCATTTATCAGCGCATGCTGGAAGGCGCTGGAGTAACGCTCTTCAATGCACGAGCACGCTTGGCCGATGCACACACGGTGACCTTAAGCGGCGAGCATGGCGATATATCGGTGACTGCACAAAAAATCGTTCTGGCTACTGGTGGATGGCCCTGGGTACCCGATTTTCCTGGCAGTGAACACGCACTGGATTCCAATCAGATTTTTGATCTAGATACTTTTCCTAAGCGCTTTTTAGTGCTTGGCGGTGGCTATATTGCGGTGGAATTTTCGAGTATCTTTAATGGTCTGGGCAGCGAGACGCACCTCATCTACCGTGGCGAGCTGTTTTTAAAAGGCTTTGATCAACAGGTTCGCGAGTTCACCTGCGCGGAAATGGAAAGAAAGGGAGTCAACCTCCATTTCAACACTAACATCGAGCGTATTGAGCGCAGCCAAGACGGCTACAATGTTCACCTTACCAACGGCAACGTGCTTGAAGTCGATGTGGTGCTCGCAGCCACAGGGCGCAAGGCGAATATCCGTGAGCTAGGGCTTGAAGCGTTGGGCCTATGCCTGGATGAGGCGGGCAAAATCCCCGTAAACGAGCGGTTTGAAACAGCGCTGCCTTCAATTTTAGCCTTGGGCGACCTGACGGCTGGGCCGGAATTAACACCGGTAGCACTGGCTGAGGCGATGCAGCTTGTCGACGCCCACTTTGCCGATACGGTTCCCAAGCCGTTGGACTACACTACGATCCCTACCGCCGTTTTTTGCCATCCCAACATCGGTACCGTGGGTCTTTCCGAGGAGGCCGCGCGGGAAAAATTCACCCATATTCGCGTGTATAGCACCGATTTTCGCGCCATGAAGCACACCCTATCAGGTAGCCAAGAGCGCACCTTAATGAAGCTGGTCGTGGACGATGCTACCGATGTAGTCGTAGGGGCCCATATGGTCGGAGATGACGCGGGTGAAATTATTCAGGGAATTGCTATCGCGGTAAGAGCTGGCCTTACCAAGCAGGACTTTGACCGCACCGTAGGCATCCACCCAACGGGGGCCGAGGAGTTCGTCACGCTGCGTACGCTGACACGCAGATAAGCATATTAAAAGTGAAGGCGTGCCCATGGGCGCGCCTTTTTTTGTAGGCTACTTGCACTATTCTAAAAGAGATAGCGGTGAGCGGTGGTTATGCTACTCGATCATAACAAAAAATTATGGAAAGCGAGGTGTAGAATAATATGATTTTTGAATTGCTCATAATCAGCTGTTATAATGAACATCAAATTCGCTACAGCGAAGCATAACTATGAGTACGCCGACACAACCTTTTACCCCCTCTGCTGACCTTGCTAGGCCAACGGTGGCTGATGCTGTTGTGGGTCATGCGGAGATGCCGCTGTTTATTCGCAAACCCAATGCGGATGATGGCTGGGGAGTTTACGAGCTGGTCAAAGCTTGCCCTCCGCTGGATGTGAATTCAGCCTACGCTTACTTGCTACTGGCGACTCAGTTTCGTGATACCTGCGCAGTGGCTACCAATGAAGAGGGCGAAATCGTTGGTTTTGTTTCTGGCTATGTTAAGGATAATGCTCCAGACACCTACTTTTTATGGCAAGTGGCTGTCGGTGAAAAAGCACGTGGTACAGGGCTAGCGCGACGCTTGGTCGAGGCTATTATGTCCCGCCCTGAGCTTGATGATGTGCATCACCTTGAAACCACCATCACCCCTGACAATCTAGCCTCTTGGGGCTTATTCCGTCGCTTGGCGGCACGCTGGCATGCGCCGCTCAATAGCCGCGAATACTTCTCTACCGAACAGCTCGGAGGAGAGCATGACCCGGAAAACCTGGTTCGTATCGGCCCGTTCCAAACAGATCGCATCTAATACGTCGTTTTGCTAGATACACGTATCGGACTTACCGTTTTTCCCGCTCATGTTGCTTCGGGCAAGTAATGCCTAAAGTTAAAATGATCAACCAAGGAGGTCGCTAATGCAGACCCAGACGCTTGAACGCATGGAATCCAATGTACGTACTTATTCTCGTTCGTTTCCGGTGGTGTTTACCAAAGCGCAAAATGCGCGTCTAACCGATGAGAATGGCCGTGAGTACATTGATTTCCTCGCCGGCGCGGGCACGCTGAACTACGGCCACAATAATCCGCACATGAAACAGGCGATGATTGATTACCTGTCGACTGACGGTGTTGTTCACGGTTTGGATATGTGGACCAATGCCAAGCGTGATTATCTTGAAACGCTGGAAGAAGTTATTTTCAAGCCACGCGGGCTGGATTATAAAGTGCATCTGCCTGGCCCAACCGGTACCAATGCCGTAGAGGCCGCTATCCGCTTGGCTCGTGTGGCTAAAGGCCGTCACAACATTGTCACCTTCACCAATGGTTTCCACGGCGTCACCATGGGGGCTTTGGCGACCACGGGTAATCGTAAATTCCGTGAAGCCACGGGTGGCATACCCACCCAGGGCGCTAGCTTCCTGCCTTACGATGGCTACATGGGTGAGCATACCGATACCCTGGATTATTTTGAAAAGCTGCTCAGCGACAAATCTGGTGGCCTGGATATTCCAGCGGGTGTCATCATTGAAACCGTGCAAGGTGAGGGCGGTATTAACGTTGCAGGCTTGGAGTGGTTAAAGCGTCTCGAAGGGATCTGCCGTGCCCACGACATTCTGCTGATTATTGATGATATTCAGGCAGGCTGTGGCCGTACGGGTAAGTTCTTTAGCTTCGAACACGCGGGTATTACACCTGACATTATTACCAACTCGAAATCGCTCTCCGGTTTTGGCCTGCCATTTGCCCATGTGTTGATGCGCCCAGAGCTGGATAAATGGAAACCGGGTCAATATAACGGCACTTTCCGTGGTTTCAGCCTGGCGATGGTGACTGCCACCGCTGCGTTGAAAAAATACTGGACTAATGACACCTTTGAGCGTGATGTTCAGCGCAAAGGGCGTATTGTAGAAGAGCGCTTCCAGAAGTTAGCAGCGCTGTTAACGGAGCACGGCATGCCTGCCACTGAACGTGGTCGTGGCTTGATGCGCGGTATTGACGTCGTGTCGGGTGATATTGCCGATAAAATTACCAGTAAAGCCTTTGAGCATGGTCTGGTAATCGAAACCAGTGGTCAGGATGGTGAGGTGGTTAAGTGCCTATGCCCGCTAACCATTAGCGATGAAGATCTGCTGAAAGGTTTGGATATTCTCGAAATGTGCGTTAAAGCTGTTGCTAGCGAATAACCTGGCGGTAGGATTAAGCGTTACGCTGAAGCAGTAGCTCACAGTTTTTAGTTAGGGATATAGCGGCTGGTAGTCGCCAGCCGCTTTGCTAAGGAGTACTCCTATGATCGTTCGTAATATTGAAGAAGCGCGTAAAACAGAGCGCCTAGTGACCGCCGAAAATGGTAACTGGGACAGCACGCGCCTGGTGTTGGCCAACGACGGTGGAAACTTCTCTTTCCATATCACACGAATTTTCGAAGGCACTGAGACTCATATTCATTACAAACATCACTATGAGTCTGTGTACTGCATCGAAGGCGAGGGCGAGGTAGAAACACTCGCTGATGGCAAGATTTGGCCTATCAAGCCGGGTGATATCTACATCCTCGACCAGCACGATGAACATCTGCTGCGTGCGCATAAAACCATGCACCTAGCATGTGTATTTACACCGCCGATTACGGGCAACGAAGTTCACCAGGAAGATGGCTCATACGCAGCCCCAGAGTAAATCGTGCTAGCGTGAGATAGATAAGAAGGCAGCCTGCTAAATATGCGGGCTGCCTTTTTTGATCTGAATGGACGAGCGCAATTTTACCCATAGCGGCCTCACTGGTTCGCTTAATATATATTATGTTAAATTAGATAAAATAGGTGCTCCAAAAGCGATGATGGCGTTGGACACTAGACCCCCATCTCCTTATCATTCCCCAACCTATTGTCCAAGGATATCTCTCGTTATGCGCCCAGGTGTTTTGTGGCTTATCGCTGGCTTGTCGCTTTCGATCGCAGGCTGTGCAGCAACCCAGCCGGAAACGAATCAACCGCCCCCTTTAAGCGAAGCCTCATTCAATTCTCGTATCCTGGAGTTAGAGAGCCAGCTAACGCAACAATGTGACACCCGCATTAATTTGCAGCAACGCCAGCTTGATCACCAGCAGGCATTGACCGCTGATATGCGTGAAGTGGGCAGTTTATTGCGTTACCTCCGCCAAGACGTACAGCAATTGGAAGCTCGCGGTGAAGAGCCGGTCATCATACGTGAAGAGTGTGAGATTGATGAGAGCTTGACCACTAAAACGTTACTGGGCCGCAGCGAATGGGTTGGCTTACCAAGCCTTGGCACCTACCTCAAAGCGCGAGTCGATTCAGGAGCCAACACCTCGTCCCTTTCTGCTGCCGAGATCACTCGCTTCGAGCGTGACGGTGAAGATTGGGTGCGCTTCAAGTTGGCGCTGAACGACGACGACGTGGCGGTTGAGTCGCAGCGCGATGAGTGGGTTGAAGCGCCTATCGTGCGCCGAGTGCGCATTGTTCAAGCCTCTGGCGAAGAGTCACGCCCCGTCATTTCTCTGTTAATGACTCTAGGGCCGATTCGTGAAAATGTCGAATTTACCCTCAATGACCGCTCTCATCTCGATTATCCAGTGCTGCTAGGACGGCGCTTTTTGATGGATATTGCGGTAATTGATGTAGCCGATACTTACTTGCATGAGCGCCCCGAATTTCCTGGTGGCGAACCAGCGGACCAAGCTGCTGAAGATGAAGCAGTTGACGAAGACGATAGCGAAGAGTAACCGCTCTGACGCTTCACGAGGAAAGGAATCTCCATGTCACGGTTAATGTTCTATATTATTGTCGGCCTGTTGCTAGTCGCGGGCGTAGCGACCAGCGTGCACCGCCATGTGCAGTTTGAAATTCCATGGTTGCCTGGTGAACAGCGCCAAGTGTGGGAGATTGAGGCTGGCATTACCTTTAATGCTCAGGACGGCCCCGTCCAGGTCGACTTGGCGTTGCCTTCCCATCAGGCAGGCTACCGTGTACTGACTGAAAACACCGCATCATCAGGGTATGGGCTTGCTTATCAGGCGGATGATTTAGGCCGCACCGCCCGCTGGACTATTCGTGAAGCAGTGGGTAGCCAAACATTATACTACTCGGTTCAGATGCTGGTATCTCAAGATGCTCGCTCGCCGGTGCAGACACCCCCTGAAATCCCCGTCACAACGCCTTGGGAAAGCCCCTATGACACTGCGGCTAATCAGCTTATCGAACAAGCCTGGGCGCGCAGTGCCAATAACGCCACCTTCGCCCGTGAGTTAATACGTGATATTAACGGCGAGCGTCAATCTGAAAATGCCCGTCTGCTGCTGACGCAAGAGAATCCGGCGGCCTTGGTGGTGCGGTTGCTAAACCAGGCAGGCGTATTAGCGCGTGAAGTGAGCGGCCTGCTTCTGGAAGATGGTCGTCGTCGCCAAACGCTTAGCAGTTGGATTCAGGTGTTTAACGAGTCAGGTGAAGAATGGTCAATTTTCCATCCACTGACGGGTGAGCAAGGTAAGCCTGACAATCTGCTGCTATGGGAAACCGGTGGTCGAGCGGTATTAGAAGTTCAGGGCGGCACCAACTCACGGGTTTCTTTCTCAATGATGACCCATGACCAGCCTGCTTCGGCGGCGGTGCGCAACCACTACTCTGAAGATACGCTACTGAATTTCTCCATTCACAGCCTGCCACTGGAGGAGCAAGCGCTATTCCAAACTATCTTGCTGATTCCCATTGGTGCGTTAATGGTGGTGTTTTTGCGTGTGCTGGTGGGCATCAAAACGTCCGGTACCTTTATGCCGGTGCTGATCGCCCTCGCCTTCATTCAAACCACCCTTCCTACGGGTTTGATTGGCTTCCTGCTTATCGTTGCCGTCGGTCTGATTATTCGTAACTATCTCTCCTACTTGAATTTATTACTGGTGGCCAGGGTCTCGGCGGTGATCATAACGGTGATTGCGATTATCTCGATCTTCACCGTATTGGCCTACCGCATGGGGCTCAGTGCTGGCTTAACGATCACCTTCTTCCCGATGATCATCCTGGCCTGGACCATCGAGCGGATGTCGATACTTTGGGAAGAGGAAGGCCCTAAGCAGGTGCTAATCCAAGGCGGCGGCAGTTTGATCACGGCTATCCTTGCCTACCTGGCGATGAATAACCCCTGGGTACGTCATATCACCTTCAACTTCCTGGGTGTTCAGTTGATATTGATGGCGTTGATCTTGCTGCTGGGCAATTACACCGGCTACCGTTTATTGGAGCTGCGCCGCTTCAAACCAATCACTGACGATGAGAAGCCCTCATGAGTTGGCTGAAGAATTGGACGTGGCCCACGCGCTTGCGGGATAAAGGTATTATCGGCATGAATCGGCGTAATATTCGCTACATTGGCCGATATAATAGCCGCCGTCTCTATCCCCTTGTCGATGACAAGCTTAAAACCAAACTACTGGCTCAGCAGTATGGGATTACCACGCCCGAGCTGATTGGCACCGTAACAACCCAATTTGGCGTTAAGCATATTGGCGCCATGCTCACGGGGCACGCGGGCTTCGTCATCAAGCCTGCTAAGGGAAGCGGCGGTAAGGGCATCCTGGTGATTGAAAAGGTCGAAGATAACGCCTTTATCAAGCCTAGTGGTACCACGCTCTCTCTTACCGACGTTGAGCGACATGTGTCGAATATTCTGTCAGGGCTCTACTCATTGGGCGGCTCGCCTGATGTGGCGGTGATTGAAACACTGATTAATTTCGATGAAAGCCTGATGGATTACACCTATGAAGGTGTTCCTGATATCCGGGTTATCGTCTTCAAGGGTTACCCGGTGATGGCCATGATGCGCCTTTCCACCGCAGCATCCGACGGCAAAGCAAACCTGCACCAAGGGGCGGTAGGCGTTGGATTGAACATCGCTACCGGGGCTGCCCTGCGCGCCGTTCAGTTTGACCGCCCTTGCTTTAGTCATCCGGACACGGGGCACGATCTGGCAAGTTTGGTCGTTCCCCAGTGGGAAACGCTGCTTAACTTAGCGGCGGGTTGTTATGAAATGACCGGTCTAGGTTACCTGGGTACTGATATGGTGCTGGATCGTAAATACGGGCCGATGCTGCTTGAGCTCAACGCCAGGCCTGGCTTGGCTATTCAAATGACCAATGGTGAAGGTTTGCGCCGTCGCCTCGATCTGATTGAACGTCAACCCGATGGCGTGCCCGCTAAACAACGGGTAGCTTTTGCCCAGCACCATTTTGCGCGACAAAGTGAGCTGGTAGACAGCGAATCGGTAGAAAGCTCTGACACCGCTTCCACCGGCGCGTAGACTACTAACGAGAGCCTAGGCTAACAACGTTCAACGAGTTGCCCATGACCCAAGCGAGTACACTACTACAGCAGGCGGAGTCTCAGTGCCATATCCGCGGCGTCCGCTTCACCCCTATTCGCCGACGCGTGCTGGAGATGATCGCCGAAAATGGCGGCGGGCTAAAAGCCTATGACCTGCTCGATAAGCTCTCTACTGAGCATGCGGCTGCCCGCCCCCCGACGGTTTATCGGGCGCTTGAGTTCTTGATTGATCAAGGCTTGGTGCATCGCATTGAGTCACAGAACTCCTACGTGGCCTGCGCTTGCCCAGAGCATGCGCATGGTTTTCAACTACTGATTTGCCGTCACTGCGGCTATGTCGAAGAGCTGCACTTGGACGAGATAAGCGATCAACTGGCGGCGCTGGCAAAACGCCAGGGCTTTAACGTTGAGCGCCAAACCATTGAGCTTCAAGGGCTTTGTCAGGACTGCCGAACAGTTAGCGAGTAAATTTATGTCCCGTTTTGATCACGTCGCGCCGGATGCTCTGTTTAAGCAACTCGAGCGTGCTGCCCCAGAAGATAGTCTTCCCGCTGTGGCCACTTTGCTAGCCGCGGCGCGTTTTAATGCTGATGGTTTGATCCCTGCCATTGCTCAGCAGCACGATACTAACGAAGTGTTGATGATGGCCTGGATGAACCGTGAGGCGCTGGAAGAGACGTTAACCACCCAGCGTGTTTGCTACTATTCGCGCTCGCGGGGAAAACTGTGGCGCAAGGGTGAGTCATCGGGCCAGCAGCAGCAGCTTGTTTCTGCTGCGTTGGATTGCGATGGTGATACGCTGTTGTTGCAAGTTGAACAAACAGGGCCTGCTTGCCACACCGGGCGGCGCAGCTGTTTCTATATTGCCGTGGATGGAGAGCAGGCCTCAATTACCAGCAATCCGCTGATTGATCCTGACGACCTGTACGGCAAAAAAACCTAGTTCTGCCTATGCAAGCTATGACTCGGTTAATATCAGCCCTGCGCTCAGGCCCGCGTTGGGTATTGATGAAGGTGATGATTGGCTGCGTTAGAGTCTATCAATATACGCTCAGCCCCCTTTTAGGCCCGCGCTGCCGCTTCTGGCCGAGCTGTTCGTCCTACACGATTGAAGCGATTCAGGTGCATGGGCCCATCAAGGGCGGCTGGATGGCCGTTAAGCGGATCGTTAAGTGCCACCCGGGCAATCCTGGCGGTATGGATCCGGTGCCCGGTGGCCGCAGCGAACAGCTTTGCCGCGAGGATGACGAAAAGGGATCGCCGCTCTCTTGCTGTGACCATCACCCTCGCTAGCTTGTTTTCTTACTTCTGCTGCGCTACCGCGTAGATCTTCTCCAGCATGGCATGCAGGCCGTTGCTGCGCGTAGGCGAAAGGTGCTTATCCAATCCCAGATCCGCTAAAAAGTGTGGCTCGGTAGCACGAATCTCAGCGGCGGTGCGTTCGCTGTAAATGCGCAGCAATACGGCAATCAGGCCGGATACGATGGCGGCATCGGAGGTCGCTTTGAACACCAGCTTATCGCCCTCCTCCTCATGGCGCATCCACACGTTTGACTGGCAGCCCTGTATCTTAAACTCTTCTAGCTTCCACTCTTCTGGGAAGTCAGGCAGTTGCTTACCCATATCGATAATGTACTGGTAGCGATCCATCCAGTTATCGAATATCTCGAAATCTTCGATTAGCTCTTGCTGGGCCTGTTCGGCGCCGGAAGTGCTCATGCTATTTCCTTCTCTATTGGAATTGGCTGAATATTGGCGACTGACATTTTGCGTCATAGGGTTACTCATTGTGGCCATTATAACGGCTCGAAGGTGTCTTGAGGGAGGTTGTGTCGGAAACAGTCAATCGATGTCGCTGCTGTTCAAGATGCCACTCGTTGTCTTCGCTATGGAGATAGCGTGAGGTGGTGTCGAGGCGTGCGTGTCGGGCGCTTTCGGCCAGATGACGCAGGCTAATACCCGATTGAGCCTGATGGGTGATCGATGTGTGCCGTAACCAGTGCGGCGTTGCCAGGTTAAGCGCGGTCACATGTTCCGATGCTCCGTTAATATCTCCAAGTGCTTGTGCCGCCTGCTGAAACGTTGCGCGAATAAGCCGATAAAGCTGGTTATGGCCCAGGCCACGCTGTCCATCCAGAGCGCGAAGCACCGGTGCTTCAGCTTCAAACTGCTCAGGGTATTCAGGCAATCCCAGCGTATGGCGCCACTGGCGCAAACAATCAAGCATATCGTCAGGCAACGGAATGCGCGCCATCTTGTTTCCCTTGCCCACCACATGCCACCACCAGCGCCCTTCGCTGCGCTGGAAATCCCCCATACGTGCATCGGCCATCTCGCTGATGCGCGGTGCCAGCAAATAGGCAAAGCCAAAGATAAAGCGCCGTCGTGAATGTTCAAAACGGGCACGACTGCCCTCCCCAGCCTCTAACGGGCTATTCAGCCACTCCCACAGCCACGCCCACAAATCACTTTCCAAATAGCGCTCAACACGCGGCGTTTGATTATTCAGGCGCCGCGATTTATCGCGCATCAAGCGAAACGGATTGTGGTGAACCCAGCCTGCTTCTACCAGCCAGGCAAACATCCCTTGCAGTATCACCAGGCTTTGGCGTCGGCTGGCGGGCGATAAACCGCCACGAAATGGCCGCCACGACGGGTGCGCGCGGGGTTTGGAGGGCCCTACCCATTGCTCGCTTGGCTGTGGGTCGGCGAGAAAGGCTTCAAAGCGGCGCAGGTTTTCGCGGTTGATATCGGCCAGCGTGTGCCCTTGGCTGGTGAGCCAGAGCAGCAGCCGCTCCGCTTCGCGACGGTACGCTTTCAAGGTTTGTGGGCTATCCACGTACTCTTCAAGCCATGCTGTCACTGCCTGGGCATCGTTTTGGGCGCTAATACGTCCGCCATTTGGCGAATCTTTCAATATCTGTAGTTGACCAGTGGGTGTAATAACCTCGTTCGCCATGCCCGTCGCCACTCTCTTCTTTTTAGCCGATGTTTATATTATCTGGCCTTAAGTGTGCTCCTGTAGCCCTATAAATTCAAGATAATACGAGTAATCTTGAATTTATGCACATTATCATAAATAAAATTACGTATTACATAATACGTAATTGTTGCCTTTTATACGACAAGTCCCGACAATGGTGGTTACAGAAGCTCTCAAGGAAGGATCATTTCATGGCCCGCAACGGCATTCAGTACAGCGATGTTCAACAAGCCATTGATGCCCTGTTGGCCCGGGGCGACACGCCCAGCGTGCAGCGTATTCGCGATGTGCTGGGCACCGGCAGCTTCACGACGATTAGTGATCACTTCCGCTTGTGGCGCAGTGAGCGGGAGCAAAATCGCGACGTGCCGCCGCCCAAGGGTGTGCCGGAAGTCGTGGTGACCATGGCCAGCGAGTTATGGCGCGAGGCCCAGGAGGTAGCGAATCAAACGCTGCTTCACTATCGCGAAGATGCCAATCGCCAGGTTGCAGATGCACATCAGCTCGCAGAAGATGCAAAACAGCAGGCCGCTAACGCCGAGCAACGCGAAAGCGCCCTCGCAGAGCACTTGCGTCATATGGAGCAGCGCATGGAGGCGTTAAACCGGGAATTGGCCGCTAGCCAAACCAGCGAACATCACTGGCATCAAAAAGCTGAAACAGCGCAAGAAGAAGTAACTCAACTGAAGCAGGTACAGCAGCAGCTAGAGAACCAGGCAGATGCACAGCGCGATGCGCATAGCAATGCCCTCAGCGAGCAGCAGGTAGCGTGGGAGCAGCGTTTAGCACAAGAGGAGCAGCGCCATGAGGCGGCCGAAGGAAGGCTGATGGCGATGCTGGATAGCGCTCAGCAGACGCGTGCCCAGGAAGAGAAGACTTTCCATAAACGTCTGCAGCACTCTGAGCAGCGCATTGAGACATTGAGTCAGGAGCTAAAGACAAAGCAGCAGGCCCTGCATCAACTACAGCTGGAAGCCAGTGAGCGCGAGCAACAGCTAAGCGAGCAGAAGCTGAAAATGACGGCATTGGAGAAGCAAGAGAAAGCGCTGACCCAGCAGCTAGATGAGGCCAAAGCCGCGCTAAACAGCCAATCTCAACAGCATGCCGAGCGCGAAGCTGCGCTACAGCAAGCGTGGCAAGAGAAGCTTTGGAGCCGTATGGAAGCGCTGCAAACACAGCTAACGGCGCTCCCCGATGCGCTTTCAAAACAGAGCAGTGAGCCAGGCCAGTAGACGTAAAAAAGCCCAGCGATTCAAGCTGGGCTTTTGAGCCATACTATCGCTTATTTAGCGGTAGTAGGCGTTGGTGGTATCACTGTGATCGGTAACGTCGCGAATACCGGCAAGCTCTGGAATGCGCTCCATCAGGGTTTTCTCAACGCCATCTTTCAGGGTTAAGTCAACCGCAGCACAACCCTGGCAGCCGCCGCCAAAGGCCAACACCGCGTACTGTTGTTCGGTGAGTTCCACCAGCTTGATTTCGCCACCGTGGGCCGCCAGCCCAGGATTGATCTCGCTGTAAAGCACATAATTGATACGGTCTTCCAGCGGGCTATCCGCATTTACCTTGGGCATCTTGGCGTTGGGCGCTTTGATAGTTAGCTGGCCACCCATGCGGTCGGCGTTGAAATCCACCACCGCCTCTTCCAAAAACGCTAAGCTGTTTTTATCGAGAAAGACGTTGATTTTCTCGAGCTCAAGCAGAACGTCGGTGGGTTCTTCTTCGCCAGGACGACAGTAAGCCAGGCAGGTTTCCGCGTAGGGTGTGCCCGGCTGGGTAATGAAAATGCGTACGGCAATACCTTCAACGTTCTGCTTTTCCAGCAGCTCTGCCAAGTATTCTTGCGCACTGTTTGTAATATCAATACCTTGGGTATCGACATTGGTGTCTTTTTCGCTAGTCGTGGTCATGAGGGCTGTCTTCCTCCCGTGGTAGTGGCGGCGCCACTTCACATGTCATTTGTGTCTATGGTAAGCAAAACAGCGCGCTGACACAATCCCGACTGTTTTAGTCGGCTATTTTAAACAGCTCTTTTTACGAGCGACTATTAATTATCTTTCCTTATCTTGCGTATAGCCTCCGTAGGGGCGCCTTTTGCCATCCCTTTTGTTATCATTATGCGCCTTATAACGACAGATGCTGCTTTTCCGACGATAACAACATCCCCTTTGACGACTGTGACGCTGGAGAACTCCCCCTGCCATGGCTGATAGTGCTTTGATCGCAACCCTCACCCAACGCCTTGCCCAACGTATCCTGATTCTGGATGGCGGCATGGGAACCATGCTGCAGAATGCCCAGTTGAGCGAGGAAGATTTTCGCGGCGAACGGTTTAGCGACTGGCCCTCGGATCTCAAAGGCAATAATGATCTGCTCGCGCTAACCTGCCCCGAAGTGGTCACGCGGATTCACCGTGACTACCTGGAAGCCGGTGCCGACATTATTGAGACCAACACCTTTAATAGCACTCAGCTGTCACAGTCTGATTACGGCATGGAATCGCTGGTGGTTGAACTCAACCGTGAATCAGCGCGCCTAGCCCGTGAGGTCTGCGACGCAGTGGCCGCTGAAACCGGCGTGCCCCGCTATGTTGCCGGTGTGTTAGGCCCCACCTCGCGCACCGCGTCGCTATCGCCGGATGTGAATGATCCCGCCAAGCGTAACGTCACCTTCGATGAGCTGCGTGAGAACTACTATGAAGCCGCTGAAGCGCTGATTGCAGGCGGTGCCGATCTGATCATGATCGAAACCATCTTCGATACGCTTAACGCCAAGGCCGCGATCTATGCCCTGGAAGAGCTGTTCGATGACCGCGGCGAGCGCTTGCCGGTAATGATCTCCGGCACCATTACCGATGCCTCGGGGCGTACGCTTTCAGGTCAAACCACCGAAGCCTTCTGGAACTCGGTACGCCATGCTCAGCCGCTGTCGGTAGGCTTGAACTGTGCCTTGGGTGCCGAGGAGCTACGTCCTTACCTGGAAGAGCTCGCTACCAAAGCCGATACCTTTGTCTCCGCCCACCCCAATGCGGGCCTGCCCAACGAGTTTGGTGAGTACGACCAAACGCCGGAAGAGATGTCGGAGATTGTCAGCGAGTTTGCTGCCAGCGGGTTGGTGAATATTATCGGCGGCTGCTGTGGCTCGACGCCTGAGCATATCCGGGCGATTGCTGATTCCGTGCGCGATATGCCGCCGCGAGTGATTCCCGAGCGGAGCCGCGCCTGCCGTTTATCCGGTCTAGAGCCGTTCAATATTGAAGCCGATTCGCTGTTCGTCAACGTCGGCGAGCGCACCAACGTCACCGGCTCGGCGCGCTTTAAGCGCCTGATAGTAGAAGAGGACTTCACCACCGCCCTGGAAGTCGCCCTGGAGCAGGTCGAAAACGGCGCCCAGGTCATCGATATCAATATGGACGAGGGCATGCTCGAGTCCAAGGAAGCCATGGAGCGTTTCCTTAACTTGATCGCCGGCGAGCCCGATATCGCCCGTGTGCCGATTATGATCGACTCCTCCAAGTGGGAGATTATCGAAGCGGGCCTCAAGTGTGTCCAGGGCAAGGCGGTGGTGAACTCCATCTCGCTTAAAGAGGGCGAAGCCGCCTTCCGCGAACAGGCGACCAAGTGCCGCCGCTTTGGCGCTGCCATTGTCGTCATGGCCTTTGACGAAGAAGGCCAGGCAGACACCTTTGCCCGCAAAACCGAAATTTGTCAGCGCGCCTATCGCCTGTTGGTCGATGAGATCGGCTTCCCCGCCGAAGACATCATCTTCGACCCTAATATCTTTGCTATTGCCACGGGTATTGAGGAGCACAATAACTACGCGGTCGACTTTATCGAAGCGACTCAGTGGATTCGCGAAAACCTGCCCCACGCAATGATCTCGGGTGGTGTGTCTAACGTCTCGTTCTCGTTCCGTGGCAACAACCCAGTACGCGAAGCGATTCACTCGGCGTTCCTTTATCATGCGATCCGCGCGGGCCTTTCCATGGGTATCGTCAACGCGGGCCAGCTCGCCGTTTATGACGACCTACCCGCCGAGCTACGCGACGCAGTAGAGGATGTGGTGCTCAATCGCCGTAGCGACGGCACCGAGCGTTTGCTGGATATTGCCGATAAGTATAAAGGCGACGGTAGCGGCGCGGCTAAGAAAGAGGATCTTGAGTGGCGTAGCTGGCCGGTGAACAAGCGTATTCAGCATGCGCTGGTTAAAGGGATTACGGTGTATATCGAGGAGGACACCGAACAGGCCCGCGCCGAGGCCGAACGCCCTATTGAAGTGATCGAGGGCCCGCTGATGGACGGCATGAACGTGGTCGGCGATTTGTTTGGCGACGGCAAAATGTTCCTGCCCCAGGTAGTTAAGTCTGCGCGTGTCATGAAACAGGCCGTGGCCTACTTAATCCCCTATATCGAAGCCGAGAAGAGCGAAGAGACCAAAGCCAAAGGCAAGATCGTCATGGCCACGGTCAAAGGCGATGTCCACGATATTGGTAAAAATATCGTTGGTGTGGTCTTGCAGTGTAATAACTACGAGGTGATCGATCTCGGTGTCATGGTCGCCGCAGACAAGATCCTGCAGGCAGCCAAGGAGCATAACGCCGATATTATCGGTCTTTCCGGGCTGATCACCCCGTCGCTGGATGAAATGGTGCACGTTGCCAAAGAGATGCAGCGCAGGGGTATGGATCTACCGCTGCTGATTGGCGGTGCCACCACCTCTAAAGCGCATACCGCGGTAAAAATCGAGCCGCAGTACGAACACCCGGTAATTTACGTTACCGACGCCTCCCGGGCCGTTGGCGTAGCGGGCAAATTATTGACGCCTGCTTTAAAAACACCTTACGTCGCCGAGATCCGTGAAGAGTACGAAAAAGTTCGCGAGCGTAACGCCAAGCGCCGCCCCAAAGCAGCGGATCTTGACTACACTCAGGCGCGCAAGCGGCGTTTTCGCACCGACTGGAACAACCACACCCCCGCCGAGCCCAATATGTTGGGGTTAAAAACCTTCGATGATTACGATCTGGAAGAACTGATCGAACGCATCGACTGGACGCCGTTCTTTATGAGCTGGCAGCTAGCGGGCAAGTACCCCAAAATTCTCGACGACAAAGTCGTCGGCGAGGCAGCCCGCAACCTGTTTGAAGACGCCAAAGTGATGCTACGCAAGCTGGTCGATGAAAAGCGCGTTCAGGCCCGTGGTGTTATCGGCCTGTGGCCCGCCAATAGTGTTGATGATGATGTCATCGAGGTGTACGCCGATGAGTCACGCAGCGAAGTCGTCGAACGTCTCTTCCATATCCGTCAACAGACCACCAAAGGCCGCGACGGTATCTGCTACAGCCTGGCCGATTTTATTGCCCCCAAAGAGAGCGGCAAAGCCGACTGGATTGGCGGCTTTGCGGTCACCACCGGGCACGGTGTCGATGAGCTCACCAAAGCTTATGAGGCGGCAGGCGACGACTACAATGCGATTATGGTGCAGGCGTTGACGGATCGCCTTGCGGAGGCCTTTGCCGAGCGCATGCATGAACGGGTACGCAAAGAGTTTTGGGGCTATGTACCGGAAGAAACGCTGGACAACGATGCCCTGATCGCTGAGAAGTATCAGGGCATCCGCCCTGCCCCCGGCTACCCTGCCTGCCCGGATCATACCGAAAAAGCCACGCTATTCCGGTTGCTCGATGCCACCGAAAATACCGGTTTGGCGTTGACCGAAAACTTCGCCATGTGGCCTGCGGCAGCGGTTTCCGGCTGGTACTTTGCCCATCCCCAGTCGAAATACTTCTCCACTGGTAAGATTACCCGGGATCAGGTCGAGGCCATTGCCGAGCGTAAACAGATGCCCCTTGAGGAGATGGAGCGCTGGCTCTCACCAGTACTCTCCTACGACCCGAGCTAATTAATGCTGTTTGTCCCCGGTCGCCATGGCAAGGTCATGCGCTTAGCTTTTCCGATCATGTTGGGCATGCTCTCCCAGAGCATGCTTAACTTGATCGATGCCGTTCTGGTGGGGCATTTAGGCGAGGTAGCGCTTGCGGGTGTTGGCGTGGGCGGTTACGCCATGTTTATGCTCAGTGCTCTTGTGTTTGGCCTCTCCTCCAGCGTGCAGTCACAAACCGCCCAGCGCGAGGGGGCTGCCCACGCGGATATTGCCCATCCGCTTAACTCGGGGCTGGTGATTGGGCTTGTGGTTGGCCTGCCGCTGTCCGTCTGGGCTTGGTGGCAAGCACCGCTGCTGATTGGTTTGATTAGCCAAGCCGATGATGTTCAAAGCGTCGCCATTGACTATTTTCGTTGGCGGGTGGTGTCACTAATGGCCATTGCGCTAACGCTCTGCTTTCGTGGCTACTGGAACGGTCGGCAGCAAACGCATCTCTACTTGCGTATCATCGTGGCGGTTCACTTGATTAATGTGGCGGCCAGTGCGGGGTTGATCTATGGATTCGCCGGGCTACCCAAAATGGGCGCGAGCGGTGCGGGTGCTGGTACAACACTATCGCTGTTTATTGGCTTGATTGTTTGGTGTTGGGTGAGCATAAAAAGCCCATCTATCCAGCATTTTTTGACACGCATACCTTGCTTAGCCACCCTGCGCACGACCTTGGTACTTGCCGTTCCTCACTCTTTGCAGCAGTTTTTATTTGCAGCGGGTTATGCGGTACTCATTTGGTTACTTAGCCAGCTAGGCACGGCCAGTGTCGCGGTTGGCCATGTGTTGATTAATCTTTCACTGCTGCTAATTTTGCCGGGGGTGGGGATTGGCGTTGCGGCGATGAGCTTGGTGGGTGAGGCATTAGGCCGCGATGCTCAGCACGAAGCCCACCGCTGGGGTCTGGATGCGCTGCGAGTCGCATGGCTACTTTTACTTGTGCTGGCGCTGCCGATGTTAGTGATACCTGAACAGGTACTTGGGATATTTTTCAGCAGTAGCGAGCTAGTGGCTCTGGGTAAACTCCCGTTGCAGATAACCGGCGTGATGATTGTGCTGGATGCCGCCGCTTTAGTGCTCGCCCAGGCCTTAATGGGCGCGGGCGCTCAACGCACAGTGATGATGTTGACCCTGGGGATGCAGTGGCTACTTTTTTTACCCCTGGCCTGGTGGGTCGGGATTGGTTTAAACCAGGGCTTATTAGGTATCTGGCTTATGCAACTGCTCTACCGGTTGATAAACTCAGCCGGCTTTTTATGGGTATGGCAACGACGACGCTGGCTGGCCCCTGCTTTATAAGCCGGTTGCCTGACTCATAATAGATATTCTAAATAGCTTTTAGAGATAAAAAGATAATTATATATTCTTTTGAAGAATATGACGCCCGCGTTAAGGTGACGCTACATTAACGTCCGTCTCAACGTGACCATTTCGCTTTTAGCAGGATCGTGCCACATGTACCGTTATGATATTCACGACCAAACCCTGGTTGACGAGCGTGTCGCTCAGTTCCGCGACCAAATGGAACGCTACCGCGCTGGGCGTTTGGGAGAAGAGGAGTTTCGCCCTTTACGGTTGCAGAACGGCCTCTATATTCAGCGCCATGCGCCTATGCTGCGTATTGCGATTCCTTACGGCATGCTGGCGGGTAGCCAACTGCGTGCCCTGGCTGAGATCACCCGCCGCTATGACCGCGGCTACGGCCACTTTACCACCCGGCAAAATTTGCAGCTCAACTGGCCTGCCCTTGAAGACGTGCCGGATATTTTGGCAGATCTCGCCAAAGTACAAATGCACGCGATTCAAACCAGTGGTAACTGCATTCGTAACACCACCAGCGACCAGTTTGCCGGCATCGCCAACGATGAAGTGGAAGATCCACGTCCCTGGTGCGAATTAATCCGCCAGTGGTCGACTCTGCACCCGGAATTCGCCTATCTGCCGCGTAAGTTTAAAATCGCGGTCAGCGGTGCGGCCCAAGACCGTGCGGCGATTCAAGTACACGATATTGGCCTGCGCCTATGGCACAACGCCGACGGCGAGCTGCGTGTTAAAGTGCTAGCCGGTGGCGGCCTTGGCCGTACTCCAATGATTGCAGACGTGGTACGTGAAGATCTGCCCTGGCAGCATCTGCTCACCTACCTGGAAGCCTGTGTACGGGTATACAACCAGTTTGGTCGCCGGGACAACAAGTTCAAGGCGCGGATTAAAATCCTGGTAAAAGCCCTGGGCATTGAGGAATTCCGTCGCCGGGTCGAGGAAGAGTGGGCGCATTTGAAAGACGGCCCGCAAACGCTTAACCAAGCAGCCGTCGACGCAGCCAAAGTTCACTTCCCTGAGCCTGATCGTCGCCCGGTTGCAGAGAGCGCTAACGAGGATTTTGACCGCTTGCGCGCTGAAAACCGCAGCTTCGCACGCTTTGTCACCAACAACGTGACCGACCACAAAGTGCCCGGCTATAAGGCCGTAACGCTGTCACTGAAACGCCGCGAGCACGCGCCTGGGGATGTCACCGCTGACCAAATGGAAGCCGTCGCAGATTTAGCCGATCGCTACAGCTTTGGTGAAGTGCGTGTTACCCACGAACAGAACCTGGTGCTTTCTGACGTACCGGTCGATGAACTGGAAGCGCTGTGGGAAGAGCTTGAAGCGTTGGGTATGGCGAACCCCACCGTGGGCACGCTCAACGACATTATCTGCTGCCCTGGAGGCGACTACTGCAGCTTGGCTAATGCGGTCTCCATTCCCATTGCCCAGGCGCTGCAGGAACGTTTTGAAGACCTCGACTTCTTGTATGACCTTGGCCCGCTGGATCTGAATATCTCCGGCTGCATGAATGCTTGTGGCCACCACCATGTGGGTCATATCGGCATCCTGGGCGTGGATAAAAAAGGCGAAGAGTTCTATCAGATATCGATTGGCGGCAACTCCACCGACGATGCCTCGCTTGGTAAGATTTTAGGCCCATCCTTTTTCCGCTCAGACGTGCCGGATGTGGTTGAAAAAGTATTGGAAGTCTATGTGTCACAGCGCCATGAGGACGAACGCTTCTTGGATACTTACCGCCGTATTGGCCTAAAACCCTTTAAGGAGCGTGTCTATGCCTAATAAAACAGCTGAGACGCAAGCTGAAGCGGTTGAACAGACACCGGTTCATGTCGATCACTTGATTTTCAATGGCGAGCTTGCGGCGGAAAACGCTTGGTGTGTTTCCTACGATGCAGATGCCCTTCCCGAACAGCGCCCAGCGTTTGTGCCGCTGGCATTGTGGCAGGCTAATCAGGACGACGCTGAGCTGGCACCGCTACTCACCAGCGATACCGAGCTTAATGTTGAGTTAGGCCAACAGCTGAGTAGTGCTAGCGCAATCGCAGTTGATTTCCCTGCGTTTACGGATGGCCGGGGTTACACCATCGCCCGCCTGCTACGCGAGCGGTACGGCTATAGCGGCGAAGTGCGCGCGGTGGGTGATGTTCTGGTGGATCAGTTGGAGTATATGCGCCGCTGTGGTTTTACTGCCATGGCGCTGCGCGATGACCAGCATCCCGAGGATGCCCTGCGCGCGCTAAGTTTTATCAGCGTTCGCTACCAACCCGATGTTGAAGAGCGACAGGCGCTGTTTGAGCGCCGTTTAGCCGATACTAAGTAGACGCAGGGCGTGAATGTTATAAACCCAAAAGGGCAGCTTCT
>NZ_AOPO01000003.1 GCF_000336575.1 Vreelandella titanicae BH1
TGCTGGATTCCCAGCAGGGGCTTTTTTGTAGGCTAAATAAGAGGAGTATAGAGATGCGCCGTTAAGGCAACTCTTCCTCTTCTTCGTCGAACTCTTTCTTGGTGGGGATCAAATCTTCCCGCGATAGCTTCAGCGGCAGCAGCAGCGCTGCAGCAATATAGATAGAGGAGAACGTGCCCACCACAATGCCAATCAGCAGCGCAATGGCGAAGTTCTCAATCATATCGCCGCCCAACAGTAGCAGCGCGAGCAGTACCAGTAAGGTGGTGCCCGAGGTTGCCAGGGTGCGCGAGAGCGTGGCGTTAATAGCTTCGTTGAAGATCTGCGGCATATCGTCGATACGCGAGGTGCGGATGGCTTCGCGGACGCGGTCATAAACCACGATGGTGTCGTTCAGCGAGTAGCCGATGACTGCCAGGATAGCCGCCAGCACGGTAAGGTCAAAGTCGAGCTGGAACAGCGCAAAAACGCCGACGACGATGATCACGTCGTGCATTAGGGCCAGCAGCGCACCAATTGCAAACTTGTACTGAAAGCGGAAGGCGACATAGAGCATGACCACGCCGAGTGCGACCAGCATGCCCAGTCCGCTCTGGTCGCGCAGTTGGTCGCCTACCTGGGAACCAACAAACTCAGAGCGCACAAGGTCGACGCTATCGCCACTGGAGCGCAGCAGGTTAACCACCTCGCCACCCACATCGGCATCAAACGCCTGCTGGAGGCGGATCAGTACTTCTGTCGAGGCCCCAAAGGTTTGCACCGAGACATCTTGGAAGCCGCTCTCTTCGAGCAAAACGCGAATAGCGTCGAGTGAGGGCGCTGCGCCGTAGCGCACCTCAATCAGCGTGCCGCCAGTAAAATCCAGCCCGAAGTTAAGCTGTTGGAAAATGATGGCAGCAATCGACGCGATTAACATTGCAGCTGAGACGATATACGCAAACTTACGCCGCCCCATAAAGTCGATTTGCAGGTGTGATAGGGGTTTCATTACCACCTCTTAAGTTCTGGGCTAAGCACGTGGTTTAGAGCCATGCTGTTTAAATTCATGCTCTTTAAATCCACAGCTTTTTGACGGGTTTGCTGCCATAGGTCAGGTTGACCATGGCGCGAGTCACCATTAACGCCGTGAACAGCGACGTCAAAATGCCGATCGAGAGCGTGACGGCAAACCCTTTAACCGGGCCAGTGCCAATCGAGAACAGGATAACGGCCACCAGCAGCGTAGTGATGTTGGCATCGACGATGGAGGTGAAAGCGCGCTCATAGCCAGCCTGAATCGCCTGCTGAACCGACATGCCATTGCGCAGCTCTTCGCGTATTCGCTCGAAAATTAGCACGTTGGCATCCACCGCCATGCCTAGCGTCAGCACGATACCGGCAATGCCCGGCAGCGTCAGCGTAGCGCCCAGCATCGACATTACCGCGACCAGCAGCGTTAAGTTCAGCGCCAGGGCGATGTTGGCAAATACCCCAAACACCTTGTAACGCACCAGCATAAACAGCACGACCAGCAGTAGGCCGATTTGGACTGATAGCAAACCACGCTCAATGTTTTCAGCGCCCAGGCTTGGCCCAATGGTGCGTTCTTGGACAAAGTAGATGGGTGCCGCAAGGGAGCCTGAACGCAGCAGCAGCGCAAGCTCAGCGGCTTCCGTAGGCGAGTCCAGACCGGTAATCCGGAAGCTGTTGCCCAGCGCGCTTTGAATCGTCGCCAAGCTGATCAAGCCGCGCTCAACGTAGGGCTCGCGCTCAATAGTCTCTTCGCCCGTTTCCGGGTCGGTGACTACCGTGTCCTCGCTTTTGTGCTCGATAAACAGCACCGCCATATTGCGACCAATATTGGTCCGCGTAGCGCGATTCATCAGCGTACCGCCGGTGCCATCCAGATCAATATTGACCTGCGGGCGGCCGTTTTCATCGAAGCTGTTGCTGGCGCTGGAAACACTGTCGCCGGTAATAATCACATCGCGCATTAGCTCAGCAGTGCGCGATGTGTCATTACGAAAGCCGAGCGTTTCCGTTTCGTTATCCGGCGTGTCGTTGCGCGCTTCCAGGCGGAATTCCAAGTTGGCGGTAGCGCCCACAATCCGCTTGGCTGCCACGGTATCCTGGATGCCCGGCAGCTCTACAACAATTTGGTTGGGGCCTTGGCGCTGCACCATCGGCTCCGCCACACCCAGCTCATTGACCCGGTTGCGCAGGGTGGTCAAGTTCTGGTTGATCGCGTAGTCCTGGATTTCGCTGACGGATTGATCGCTCAGCGTCATCACCAGCGTTGAGGCGCGACCATCGCCCTCGCTGCTGTATTCAAAGTCAGGGAAGTCACGACTGATCAGGCTGCGCGCGGTATCGCGGTCTTCGGCGCTGGCAAAATCGATCGACAGCGAGCGCTCTTCAATATCGGTATTGCGGTAACGAATCCGCTCATCACGCAGCAGTTCACGCATGGCGCTGGCGTTAACCTCAAGACGCTGGGTAAGCGCCGCGTCCATATCCACTTCCAGCAGGAAGTGCACGCCCCCGCGTAAATCAAGGCCCAGCGTCATGGGTGAGGCGGAAAACGCCTGCAGCCACTCGGGCGTTGCTTCAGCGAGGTTCAGGGCTACCGTTGCCTCATCGCCTAACAGGTCAGTGGCAATGTCGCGTGCAGGAAGTTGATCATCGTCGTGGCGCAAGCGAATGAGCCACTGCCCGTTCTCTTCTTCGAGCGCTTTGATCGCAATATCGTTTTCGCTGAGCGCGGTTTCAACACGCTCTATCTGACGCGCATCCAGCGAGTCGCCTTGGGCGCTGCTAATTTGGATGGCGGGATCTTCGGGGAATAGATTGGGAAGCGAGTAGATAAGGCCAACCACCAGGACGACCAGTATCAGCAGATACTTCCACAGGGGGTAACGGTTGAGCATGCAAGCCCTGCCTTCAATTACAAACGGAATGCTGTGCACGGACACGCCGTGCACAGCAAAGTTCACCATCATTTATACCATGTCACCCCTGCCGGGGTGGCTGGCACTGGTCGGCAGGGGGAATTACAAGGCTTAGATGGACTTGATGGTGCCTTTAGGCAGTACGGCGGCAACGGCGTTCTTCTGCACGTTAACTTCGGTGCCTTCAGAGATCTCGATGGTCAGGAATTCGTCGCTCACTTTAGTAATACGACCCACCAAACCGCCGCCAATGACGATCTCATCGCCTTTATCCAGATTGGTGACCAGCTGCTTGTGCTGCTTAGCGCGCTTGGCTTGCGGGCGCCACAACAGGAAGTAGAAAATCAGCACGAAGCCAACCAGCATCACGATTTGCGCAATACCACCGCCAGCGGCGGCTTCTTGGGCATGGGCTGGTGAGATAAAGAAATCCAGCATTGCAGAGAACTCCTGAGTTAGAAAAGCTTAAGCTTGGTTTATAAAACTTGGTTTTAAAAACATAGTTTATAAAACATGGCCAAACAGTTTAAACCACGCGCCAGGGCGCGTGGCGATTAATTCGCTAGGGTTGGCTTAGGGGAGGCACCGACAGGCCGCGCCGTGCATAAAAGCCTTCCACAAAGGCCGTCAATGTACCCGCTTCAATTGCCGCGCGCAAATCAGCCATTACACGCTGGTAGTAGCGTAAGTTGTGGATGGTGTTAAGCATCGAGCCGAGCATTTCATTACAGCGATCCAGATGGTGTAAATAGCCCCGGGAGAAATGCTGGCAGGTATGGCAGTCGCACTCTTCATCAAGCGGGCGAGTATCGAAACGATGCTTGGCGTTACGGATTTTGACCGTGCCTTCCGAGGTAAACAGGTGGCCGTTACGGGCATTGCGGGTAGGCATCACGCAATCGAACATATCCACACCCCGGCGCACGCCTTCCACCAGGTCTTCGGGCTTGCCGACCCCCATTAAATAGCGTGGCTTCTCATCGGGCATCCAGGTGGGCAGGTAGTCAAGCACTTTGATCATCTCTTCTTTAGGCTCGCCGACGGAAAGGCCGCCAATCGCCAAACCATCAAAGCCGATCTCAAGCAGCCCTTTGAGCGAGCGTTCGCGCAGCTCAGGGTGCATGCCGCCCTGAATAATGCCGAACAGCGCGGAAGGCGAATCGCCGTGAGCTTCGCGGGAGCGTTTGGCCCAGCGCAGCGACAGCTCCATCGACTTCTCGGCTTCATCAAAGGTGGCCGGGTAGGGCGTGCACTCGTCAAAGATCATCACTACATCGGAGCCTAGCGAGCGCTGAACCGCCATGGACTCTTCCGGGCCCATAAAGACTTTGCTGCCATCCACCGGCGAGCGGAAATGCACGCCCTGCTCGGTGATTTTGCGCGTCTCGCCCAGGGAGAAGACCTGAAAACCGCCGGAGTCGGTCAGAATCGGTTTGTCCCACTGGGCGAAGTCATGCAGGTCGCCGTGAGCTTCAATCACCTCGGTGCCAGGGCGCAGCCACAGGTGAAAGGTGTTGCCGAGGATGATTTCGGCGCCGATCTCTTTGACGGAATCCGGCGTCATGCCTTTCACCGTGCCGTAGGTGCCTACTGGCATAAACGCCGGGGTCTCCACTGTGCCACGGGGGAAGTGGAGGCGGCCACGGCGCGCACGGCCATCGTCGGCCAGGCGCTCAAAGCGCATAAAGCATTCGTTTCGCATATAAAGTAACTCGTTAATCTCGTTCGTTTGGCGCGACGGGTACAGGGCAAGCGGGTCAACAATCAGCAGCAATACCTAGCGGGTCAACAGCATGGCGTCGCCATAGCTAAAAAACGCATAGCGCTCGGCCACTGCCCGTTGATAGGCGTGCATGATGGTGTCATAGCCCACGAAGGAGGACACCAGCATTAGCAGCGTCGATTCCGGTAGGTGGAAATTGGTAATTAAAGCATCCACGCAGCGCCACTGGTAACCGGGGTAGATGAAAATGTCGGTATCGCCACTATAAGGCGCGATCTGTCCGTCGCTACTTTTCATGCAGGCGCTTTCCAGGCAGCGCACGCTGGTGGTGCCCACTGCCACCACCCGCTTGCCTGCTGCCAGGGTCTCGCGCACTTGCTGGCAGGTAGCTTCCGTGACCTCAATCCACTCGCTGTGCATATGGTGTTCAAGGATGTTGTCGACGCGCACCGGCTGAAAAGTGCCCGCGCCCACATGCAGCGTCACAAAGGCACGGTTAATGCCTTTATCTGCAAGGGCGTCCAGCAGTGGCTGATCAAAATGCAGCCCGGCGGTCGGCGCCGCTACTGCACCATCACGCCGGGCATAGACGGTTTGGTAACGCTCACGGTCGCTGAGTTCGTCTTCCCGGGTAATATACGGTGGTAGTGGCATATGGCCGTGCTTTTCAAGCAGCGCGATCATCGGCGTATCGCCTAAAAAGCGCAGCTCGAACAGGGCATCACGGCGGCCTTCTACGATGGCGTGAATATCGCCCTCGAAAATCAGCTCGGTGCCGGGCTTCGGCGACTTACTCGAACGAATATGCGCCAAGCCACGGTGAGCATCCAGCGGGCGCTCCAGTAACATCTCCACTTTGCCGCCGCTGGCCTTATGGCCGTGCAGGCGCGCCGGAATCACCCGGGTGTCGTTAAACACCAACAGGTCGCCGGGCTCCAGAAGCTCAAGCAAATCGGGAAAGCGGCGGTGTTCCAGCGCGCCGCTCTGGCCATCCACGCACAGCAAACGGCAGTCGCTACGCTGTTCAGAAGGGTAGCGAGCAATTAATTCGTCGGGTAGTTCGTAATGAAAATCCGCGCGCTGCATGGCGTATAACTCTTAACATTGATCAAACAGGCGGCATAGGATAGCGCTTTGGCTGCATAAAGTCAGTCAATGTGATTGACCTACCTCGTTAATTACGTATAATGCGCATCCATTGCCGGTATGGCGGAATTGGTAGACGCAGCGGATTCAAAATCCGCCGCCTTTACGGGTGTGCCAGTTCGAGTCTGGCTACCGGCACCATCTTTAAAATCAGGCACTTATGTGCCTTTTTTTGTGCCTGTCATTCCTCCATTTATATTCTTTGGTCGCGTTTTGGTCGCACCAGCACAAATATAGTAGTTGGCGTCTGCAAAGTTGTAGCTTTTAGGCTACATTGTTTGTATGGCGCCACTCTCGCATTACTTGACCGCGGATGGTCATGATCCCTTCCAAGCTTGGTTAGATGCTACCAAGGCGAAAGACCGGCAAGCTGCTATGCGCGTATTAATGCGCCTTAACCGGCTTGTAGCCGGTAATGCGGGCGATACTAAAAGCGTCGGCGACGGTGTGATGGAGCTTCGTATCGACTATGGCCCAGGCTATCGCGTCTATTACGCTAAAGTGGGAAGACGGTTAGTTCTTCTATTAACCGGAGGTACTAAAAAACGCCAGCAGGCTGATATTGAACAGGCGAAGGCATTTTTAGTGGACTACCGTAAGAGGTTGAAGAAATGAAAAGCCATGATGATGCTGTGATTACCATGCTTCGTGAAGATCCTGATATGGCTGTCGATTATCTACGCACCGCTTTTGATGAGTTGGATGAGGAAGGCGGGGAAACAGCTTTTCTTATGGCGCTTCGCCATGTGGTGGAGGCCCAGGGCGGAATGGCAGTCGTGGCTGAGCGTGCCAAGCTATCAAGAGAAAGCTTGTATCGTGCGTTATCGCCTAAGGGTAACCCTACCTTGAGAACAATGACCGCGGTCATCAAAGCCACAGGTTTGCATTTTCATGACTTAACCCGGCAGGCTTCGTGAGATTAAATAGCTAGGGTCTTCTATATGATGAAGATTGCCATCCAACCGAGATAAGCACCCAGCGCTTACTTTCTCGTATTAGCCAAACGCTCAGCCGCAAGCCTTCGATAAAGACTCATGAGTTCCGCGCTCTTGGCATCTTCATGCCAGCTAGCGGCATAAACTTGAGCACTTTCGGCGAGCTGTTGGCGCAGATCTTCATCGCTTAGCAGGCAGTTAACCTTGGTGGTAAAGTCATCATGGTTATCCTCGGCGATTAGGCAGCCTTCTCCTTCTTTTAGTACATCAAGCGTGCCCATCATGGCGGTGGAAACCACTGGCGTGCCTAGCGCCATTGCTTCCAGCAGTACCAGCCCCTGGGTTTCCGTGCGTGACGCAAACACAAAAACGTCGGCGGCGCGGTAGGCGGCTTGCAGTGGGCCACTGCGGTTGAGATAGCCGAGGAACAGCACCGATTCTGCCACGCCAACTTCCTGGGCGCGCCGGACAAGCCAGTCATGGGCTGGACCTTCGCCGGTAATGATCAGCCGGGTGTTGGGGTGTTCGGCTAATACCTTGGGCAGCATATCGATCAGAAAATCGATGTTCTTCTCAAAGGCGGCGCGGCCTACATAGAGCAGCAGGCGCGCATCTGTAGGCAGGTCGTAATGAGCACGAAAGTCGCTATCATCCTGGGTTCCTTGAGGGTGGCAGAACGACTCCAGCGACAAACCGGTGGGAATGACCGTGGAGGGCGTGGTCACTCCGTAGCGGGTAAGGGCTTCCTGCATTGCCCGTGAAGGAGCGACCAAGGCGTCGAGCTGCTGGCACTGGCGCACTGAAAGCCGACGCGCGGCAAGTCGTAGCCAGCGTCGTGGAAGCCAACGGATATAGTGGTGAACATACTCCTCAAACAGGGTGTGGTAGGTCGCTACCACTGGAAGCCCAAGCCGACGCCCCAGCGCTACACCGGCATAGTGGGCGGTAAAGGGGGTGTGGACATGAATAAGGTCAAAGGCTTCAGCGGCAAGCTGCGGTGCCAGGGCGATCAAGTCCCGGTAGCGCATCATGCGATCCTCCGGGTCGCCGGGTACCTGGCGCGAGCGGATGCGCAATACGCCCGGTTCGTCCACTTGGCCCACAGGATAATCGGGGCAGATCAGCATGACCGTGTGGCCCAAACGCTCAAGGGCGCTGCGAAAACTGGCGATGGAGGTGGAAACACCATTAACGCGGGGGAAGTAGACATCCGAAATCATCAATATCTTCATACCGCTCAACGGTGTCTCGGTCGTTGACGCCGCTGAGTGCAGCGTTAAAGTTGACGCTAGTCGTGCTTCGCGTTCAGCTTTACGCTGTAGGTGTAGGGCATTGCCGTTGGCTAATTGAGTGAGGGCCGCGACTTCCTGGTCACTGAGAGGAGAGTTGAGAGAGGGGCGTCGGCGCTGTGGCATGTTGTTTTGACTCTTGTGGCAGCTTACGAATAAGCTATCTTGAGTCCATGACTGGCGGATGACAGCCAGCGCGCTTAGATAAATACCGTGCACTTACCGGGAAGAGCGTTAGCCCACAGTTGGCTTCACTCTCGCTTTTTGTTACTTAGCCGTTTTATAGTGCTGGAATAGCATTCGATGTACAGACGGTACCCCACCATGGCCCATTTTGAGCTGCATAGCCGCAATTTAGCCCAAGAGCAGGTGGCCCATACCCACGACTTTCATCAACTTATTCTAGCTACCTGTGGTGTTACAGAGCTTTCGATGGAAGGTCTGGGGGAGCGGGTTACCGCCCGCCGTGGGTGTCTGATTCCCTCGTCGCGCCACCACGAGTACCAGGGCGATGGCAGCAACCGTACCTTAGTGTTGGATATACCCGTTGCCCAGTTAGCTTCGCTTGAGAAAGGCAGCGAGATTGAGCGCCTGTTCGATAAACCGCGTTTTTTCAGCGTCCCCCCCGCGTTAAACCAGCTTACCCACGCCCTGGCGAATCAGCTTGAACAGTGCCCCGCGCTACAGAACGAAATTGCGATTCTGCTGTTACGCGCGCTGACCATGTATCTGCATGACACCTCTTCCACAGCGGTTGGGCAGTTGGGTCAACACTGCATCAGCGAACGCCTGGATCTTGCGCGTTTGGATGCCTGGTTGGATCAGCACCTGGCCGATGAGATCCGCGTGGAGCAGTTAGCTGCTTTGTGTGCCTTGAGCCCAGGCCACTTTCACTCCTGCTTTCGCGAGCTGACTGGCGTAACGCCGCTGGCCTATGTACAGCGCAGACGCTTAGAGCATGCCCGCACCTTGGTTCGCCATAGCACACTCAGCCTGGGGCATATCGCCATGCTGGTTGGCTTTCGCGATCAAGGCAGTTTTTCCCGCGCCTATCGGCGTTATTTCGAGCTTTCCCCTTCTTCAGATCGTTAGGCCCTCATCTGACCGCTAGCCCCTCGCCGAACCGTTAGTGATAAAATTTTCTTGCCTGCATGACTTGCGGGCAAATCTATCTCAGCTTCGGGCAAGTAATTTGCCTGCTAGCGCTTTAGTCTTTGACTAATCCCTTATATCAAGACCCTTTATATCAGCAGCACCGCTTTCAAGGAGCAACACCATGGGCGTTACCTATCAAGACAGCAATGCACGTATGAGCCAAGTGGCGATTCACAACGGCACCGTTTACCTCGCAGGCCAGGTTCCTCCTGATGCCACGGCGGATATGCGCGGCCAAACCGAACAGGTGCTGGCGCGTATCGATCAACTGCTAGCCCAAGCGGGCACCTCGAAAGAGCATCTGATCTCAGCGCAAATCTGGGTTACCAGCATGGCGGAGTTTGACCAGATGAACGCTGCCTGGGACGCCTGGGTCGTGCCCGGTCGCCCACCTGTGCGTGCAGCGCTTGAAGCCCAGCTCGCCAAGCCCGAGTGGAAAGTGGAGATCATGGTGGTAGCCGCGCTGCCGGAGGCCTGATATGCGGGTTGTTTCTGCCGAAGAGGTCACTCGCCACCTAACGTGGGATGGCTTGATCAAGCGGCTACACACGACGTTCGTGAATGGCGTGGAGTCTCCTCCCCGCCATCACCATGCGATGCACCGGCCAGATGGCGAAGCCACCATGCTGCTAATGCCCGCCTGGGAAGCGGCGGGTTACATCGGCGTGAAAATGGTCAACGTGTTTCCGCAAAACGCCGACCACGGTATCCCGGCGATCTCTGGGCTCTACTTGCTCAGCGAGGGCAAGCACGGCCAGCCGCTGGCCTGTATCGATGGCAGCGAGCTAACCCGGCGTCGCACGGCGGCGGCCTCCGCGCTGGCCGCTCAAGCCTTGGCCAATGAAAACGCAGAAACGCTGCTGGTGGTGGGTACGGGGAAGTTGGCGCCTATGGTGATCGAGGCCCACGCCAGCGTACGCCCCATCAAACGTGTGCTGATCTGGGGCCGCAATCCCAGTAAAGCGGCGGCGATTGCCGACGAGTACGCCGAACGCTTCGAAACCCATGTGGTGGAGGAATTAGCGGATGCTGTCGCTGAGGCGGACATCATTAGCTGCGTAACGCTCTCCAATCAGCCGCTGATTAAAGGTGAGTGGCTAACGCCCGGCACTCACCTGGATCTGATCGGCGCGTTTCGACCACAGATGCGCGAAACCGATGCACTGTGTCTGCGTCGCTCAGAGGTATTTGTGGATACCTACGCCGGTGCCAAAGGCGAGGCGGGCGACATCCTGCAAGCCATTGAAGAGGGCGAATTCCAGTTCGACCAGATTCAGGCGGAGCTTGCTGAGGTGCTAGCAGGGGCTAGATCGGGGCGCTCCGCACCGGATGCCATCACGCTATTCAAATCGGTAGGGGCTTCGCTGGAAGACCTGGCCGCTGCCATTGAAGTGTGGGAGTCGCTTCTCGAATAACCATAGCTTTTTCAGGAGACATAGTTTTTTCAACAGATATGGTTTTTACAACAAAAATAGTAATCACCACATCGTCACCGATCAGGTGGCAACGCCAGTCATAACGAAGACCGACTAATAAACAAAATGAGGTGTGTTATGAACGCAAAAAAATCAGTATTTTTCGCCGCCCTGGCGGCGCTCCCGTTGGCTATTGCCAGCGCCAATGCCCAAGCGCAATCCTATGAAATGGTGATCGCCACGCAGTTGCCAGAGGATATGAGCAATAACGAAATCTATCCGGCGCTGGTGCATTTCAAGAACCTGGTGGAGGCGCGAACCGACGGGGATCTTGAGGTCACGATCTTCGGCGGCGGCCAGCTAGGCTCCGAGGTGGAAAACGGCTCGGAAGTGCAGGGGGGACGAACGCTACAGTCGACGATTATGTCTGCCGGGGCGATGTCATCCTTCTACGAAGACTACCAAGTAGTCACGGCGCCTTTCCTGTTTACCAACTGGCGTCAGGCGTGGAGTTTCTTTGATAGTGAATGGTTCGCCGACTTTATGTCCGGCACCGTCGAAGCCGCTGATATGCGTTATTTGGGCACCTTCGACGATGGCGGTGGCTTCGTCGCCTTCACTAACAACGTGCGCTTGATTGAGACCGTCGAAGATTTAGAAGGCCTCAATATTCGTACTGAAGAGAACCCCGCCCACGTGGCGATCATGCGCTCGCTAGGCGCTTCGGCCACCCCGTTGCCCTGGGGCGAGCTAATCACCGCGCTGGAAACAGGTCTTGCCGATGGCCAGTTCAATGCGCCGGTGCTCAACACCACCTTCAACTTCGATGCGGTGACTGACTACACCACGCTCACCGGGCATGTGTATAACAGCGCCCCCTGGGTGGTTAGTGAGTCCTGGTACCAATCGCTGCCCGAAGAGCATCAGCAAGCGGTGATCAGCTCCGCCCGGGAAGCGATTCAGCTGAGCCACGGCATGTCCGGTGCCCTGGCCACCGCAAGCTGGGTCGAATCCTGCGAGCGCTTTGAAGAGTGCTACCTGATGCCCGATGCCGAGCGTGAGCGGATGGCAGAGATTGCGCGCCCCGCCTGGCAGGAGTGGATCGTCGATGACTTCGGCATGGACGAAGCTCGCGTGCAGGGGCTGCTGGATGAAGTCGAGCGTGTCGGCCAGCAATTGGCAGAAGACGACTACCGCATTTATGGCCAATAAGTGCAGGGCCAATAACGGTTAGCGAACGATAAACGCTGGGGCGATGTGAGGCCCCGGCGTGAGGAAAAACCATGGGCGTTCTAACTCCTTTGCGCCGCGTGAGCGACCTCGTCAATCAGGTGGCTATCGTGGTGTGTGTGGGCTGTATCCTGGCGATGCTGGGCATCTCGTTCACGGCGTTTATCTACAAGCTGATGACCGGTAGTGCGCTGAGCTGGACCTACTCGCTGGCGCGGCTGTTTCTGCCCTGGATCGGCTTTCTTTCCATGACGATTTCGTTGCGCTACGGCGAACACGTCGCCATGACCCTGCTGGTTCGCAGCTTGCCCCGCGTGATGGTGCAGGTAGCGGCCGGGCTCTGTTTGGCGGTGATTGGCCTATTTGCACTGATGCTGACCTGGTACGGCTGGGACTATTTCATCAGCGCCACCCAGGTCTACATGGTCTCCGATCAGATCCGCATTCCTAGTAAAGTCACCGCCATTGTGGTGCCTCTCAGCGGCGTCATCATCCTGTTGCACTTGGTGCACGGCTTTGCCCTGTTAGAACACTTCATCGATGAGCAGGACATGATTGGCGATCTCATCGACACCCCTGATCGGGAGCACCGCTCATGACCCCTGCGATTATTGCGTTTATCGTGCTGCTGTTTATCGGCGCGCCGGTGGCCGTGGTGATGGCCATGTCGGGGCTGGCGGGCGGCTTTGCGATGGGTGGCGAGCGCATGCTCGGTATTATTGCCGACCGCATGTTCTCTGGCGTCTCGGGCTTTCTACTGATTGCCGTGCCTTACTTTATTTTCACTGCGGAACTGATGAACCAGGGCGGGCTGACCCACAAGTTGATTGCGTTTAACAATGCGCTATTTGGAAGGGTGCGCGGGTCGCTTTCCCACGTGAATATCTCGGTCTCGGTGTTTTTTGCCGGGCTCACCGGCGCGGCGGTCACCGATACCGTCGCCATCGGCAAAATCATGATTCCTGAGATGAAAAAGCAGGGCTACGATGCCGAATACGCCGCTGCGGTTACCGCCTGTTCTTCCATCATCGGGCCGATTATTCCCCCAAGCGTGGTGATGGTGGTATACGCAACACTGCTGCGGGATATTTCGGTGATTGACCTGTTTGCCGGTGGCATTATTCCCGGCCTGTTGATGGCGCTGGCGCTACTGGGCGTCAGCTTCTTCCTGGCCTGGAAGCGCAACTACCCGAAACAGGCACCCACACCCTTTAAGGCGGCCATCATCGCACTGTTAGTCGCGCTGCCTGCGATGGTGGTGCCGCTGATTATTCTTGGCGGGATTCTCTCGGGGCTCACCACGATTACCGAAGCCTCGGGTTTTGCGGCGGTTTACGCCATCGTGATTGGGGTGGTCTTCTACCGTAATCTTACCTGGCGCAAAATTTGGGATGCGCTGGTGACCACGGTGCGCTTCTCCGGCGTGGTTTTTTTCCTGTTAGCAACCTCGGCGGTATTGGGCTGGTTCGTCACCCGCTCGGGCATCGCCAGGGATGCGGCCAGCATGATCACCACTTTCAGCGATGCGGCCTTTGTGCAACTGATGCTGGTGTGTCTGCTACTCTTGGTGATTGGCACGGTGATGGATGTGCTGCCCGCACTGGTGGTGATTGCCCCGGTGTTGGTGCCAGCGATGATCCAGCTGGGCTTTGACCCGCTCCACTTCGCGATCCTGATGATCGTGGTGCTCAATATCTCCAACGTGACACCGCCAGTGGGGATGACGCTGATGACCGCCGCGCGAATAGCCGAGGTGCCTTATGAACGGGCAATCGTGGCATCGCTGCCGTTTTACGTGTCGTTCCTGGTGGTGATTGTGTTGCTGGCGGCGTTTCCGGCGCTCTCTACCTGGATTCCGTCACTGCTGTAATTTAGCTAAGGACTGCGACCCATGAAGTGTTTTTATCACCCTGATCAGGCGTTGCATGCGCCGCCGACCTTTCTGCTGCGCGGCCAACCTGCGCCTTCGCCGGAAGGCCCGGTGCGCGCTGAACTGCTTACCCAAGGGCTGGCAACGGCAGGGCTGACCCTGTCTGCACCTGCCGAGGCCGATTCGCCTAAGCTGCGCAAGCGCCTGGAACAGATTCATACGCCGCGCTACCTGACGTTTTTGGACACCATTTACGCTCGCTGGCAGGCGCTGCCCAATGCGGCGGAAGTGGTTGCGCCAAATATTCACCCTTGCGGCGGTGGCCACCACTACCCGCGCCACCCGATTGGCCAGGCGGGCTGGCACCTTCACGATATGGCCTGCCCCCTAAGTGCGACCAGCTTTCAAGGCGCGCTGGCCTCAGCGGCTAGCGCCGAAGCCGCGGCAGAAGAGGTGCTTAATGGCGCGCCATCGGCTTACGCACTGTGCCGCCCGCCGGGTCACCATGCCGGGCCGGAGCGCGCTGGGGGCTTTTGCCTGCTGAACAATTCAGCGTTGGCCGCCACGGTGCTGCGCGAACGCTTCGCCAAAGTAGCCATCATCGATGTGGATCTCCACCACGGCAACGGCACCCAAGATATTTTCTATCACTGCAGTGATGTCTGGACGGGCTCGCTGCACGCCGACCCCAGTGATTTCTACCCGTTTTTTTGGGGCGGTGCTGATGAAGAGGGCTTTGATGAGGGCGTAGGTGCTAACGTTAATCTGCCCTTACCGGTAGGCAGCGACGGGGAGGTTTATCTCGATGCCCTGGCGATTCTGATTGATCATCTACAGCGCTACGAGCCCGATGCCGTGATGGTAGCGCTAGGCTTGGATGCCCACAAAGATGACCCGCTAGCGGGGCTTACGGTAGAGACCGAAGCATTTGTCGAGGTGGGCAAACGCCTAGCCGCGCTCTCGTTACCCATGGTGATTGTTCAGGAAGGTGGCTACCCCACCGAGCACCTAAGCGCCAATCTAGCCGCGTTTATGCAGGGTTTTACGGCATGAGCAGAACCGGTTTCTACTGGCACGAACGCTGCTTTTGGCACGATCTGGGCGCGATTGGGGTATTTTCCGCGCCCGGTGAGTTTTTACAGCCCCAGACCGCCTCGGAAAGCCCGGAAAGTAAACGGCGGCTGAAAAATATTCTTGAAGTCAGTGGGCTGATTGACGAGCTGAGCGTGGTTAAACCTCCTGCCGCTGCGATGGAAGATCTGCTGCGTTTTCATACCCCACGCTATTTGGATGAACTGCAGACAGGGGATAAAGCCCGGGGCGGCAATGGTGGCGACTGCGCGCCTTACATGCCCGGTAGTTGGGCGGCGGCCACGCAGTCCGCAGGGCTGGCCATTGCCGCCGTTGAAGACGTAGCGCTGGGCGAGGTGAGCAACGCCTACGCCCTATGCCGCCCGCCGGGGCACCATGCCGAAGCCGATCTAGGCCGTGGGTTCTGCCTGCTGGGCAATATCCCCGTGGCGGTGATGCGCGCCCGCGCCTTGGGGCAGGTTAACCGTGTGGCGATACTCGATTGGGATGTTCATCACGGCAACGGTCAGCAGGCGGCATTTTATGGCGAGCCCGATGTGTTGACCGTTTCACTTCATCAGGCGGCGAACTACCCGCTGGAAACCGGCAGTTTTGACGAGCAGGGCGAAGGCGCAGGCCTGGGCGCCAATCTCAACCTGCCGCTGCCACCGGGCTGTGGCCTGGGCGCCTACGCCTACGCCATGGAAAAACTGGTGCTGCCCGCGTTGGAAGCCTTTAAGCCCGAACTCATCGTGGTGGCCTGCGGTTACGACGCCTGCGCTAAGGATCCCTTGGGCAAAATGCTGCTCAATAGCCAGGCGTTCGCCACCATGACCGCCCAGCTTAAAGCGCTGGCCGAGCGTTGCTGTGAAGGCAAGCTGGTATTTATTCACGAAGGCGGCTATTCGGAAGGCTATGTGCCGCTCTGCGGCCACGCGGTGATCCAAACCCTGGCGGGCAGTGCCATTGCTGTGCCCGATCCGCAAAACGATGAAATTGCCGCCTGGGGCTATCAGGCCCTGCAACCGCACCAGCAGACGTTGATCGATGACTGGTGCCAACAGTGGGAGCAAACAACTCGATGACACCGCTTTATGATCGCGATGGCTGGATTTGGCAGGACGGCGAATGGCGCGCCTGGCGGGACGCCAAAGTGCACCTGTTTACCCATACGCTGCATTACGGCATGGGCTGTTTTGAGGGCGTGCGCGCCTACGCTGGCCCCAGCGGCACGCATCTATTTCGTGCTGCTGAACATACCCGCCGCTTGGCAGAAAGCGCCCATTCGCTGGATATGCCGCTGCCGTTTAGCGAAGCGGAGCTGATCAATGCCCAGCGCCAGTGCCTGACCAAAAACGGCCTGAGCAATGCCTACCTGAAACCTACCGTGTTTTTTGGCGCGGAAGGTTTAGGGCTACGCGCCCAGGGGCTAACCACTCACGTAATGGTCGCCGCCTGGGATCTAGGCCCCTACATTTCACCCCAGGCCGCCACCCACGGTTTGCGCGCGCTGACCTCTTCCTGGGCGCGCCATCATGTCAATATCAGCCTGTGTCGGGCAAAAACCAACGGCCACTACGTCAACTCGATACTGGCGCTGAATACCGCGATCAAGGCCGGGTTCGATGAAACCATCATGCTCGACCCGGAGGGCTATGTGGCTGAAGCCTCAGCGGCTAACGTCTTCTTGCTCCGCGATGGCGTGCTGCATACACCGGAAGTAACGTCGTGTTTGCAAGGCATCACCCGGGATAGCGTGATTCAGCTGGCGCAGAAGGTGCTGGGTATTGAAGTGCGCGAGCGGCGAATTACTCGTGATGAGCTCTACACTGCCGATGAGGCATTTTTAACTGGCACCGCCGCCGAAATACTCCCGCTTCGCGAGCTGGACGGCCGCCGTATTGGCGGGCGCGCTGGCGCACCACCCGTCAATGAACCCATCAGCCTAGATAGCGTCACGGCTCAGCTGCAGGGCTTATATCGCCAGGCGGTACGCGGCGAGCTGGATGACTTCGGCCACTGGCTCACTCCTGCTTAAGGTATCGTAAATAATTATTTATACTTTTTGACGTATTCCTAGCCCGGATTTTTTATAGCGCCTCAGCTAGGGCGTTTCATCGTGAACCGCATTGCTGCCTCAAAGAGTGCCAAACAAGGCGTAATCCGAAGGGCTGGGTCCGTTCTTACCTGCGGCGGCGCTAGTCGTCGTTCATTTGGAATAACCAAAAATTTCTCCTCCTGCCTAGCCGCGAATAAAAACGGGCGACAGCGCGGCCGTGAGTGAAACGTCAACAGGCCCTAGAACCGCACTGTCGCTAATGTCCTATTATCATGAATCAGGTTGTTCATTTTTTAGTCCATTTCCGTCGACCAGATGTCCCTACCCTTTACTCCATTGCGTCGGGTTGGGGCGCCTGAGCATTCAGCTCGATACTGTTACAACCGTTTGACGAGACCGGATAACTCAGTCTTGAAGAGATAACTCTCACTCAGCAGCGCGTGTTGCGGATAGTGTCCAAATTACTCGTCATCGAGGCTAATTGCTGCCAAGACGCTTCCAGAAAGTATCAGCGGCTGCATTATGATTGCCTAGCCATCTCACCAAAATTATCTCCAAATGATTCGTGGGCATCTTGGGGTATAGTCTAACCAGCCGGCCTTCCTCGATTAGAGGGGCTATCATGTTATGTGGCATACAAGCGATCCCCATTCCTAACGAGACCATAGGCTTGAGCGCTTCCGATACAGTAGCTTCGAAGGTTCTTTTTAGGCGATTTGGTTCAGGATGGCGTGCTACTTGAGGTCGCGATAATTCATGTAACTGCGCCGACCTGGCATAAGTGAGCCAAGGAATTGTGCCACAAGACTCTTGGCACAATTTGGCCATCTCTGGTGTTCCTACCCAATAAAGCTCTTCTGTTCCTAGCGAGAGCACTTCAAAGTCATCGCGCTGAAAATACCGCTCCGATTCAGTGTCACGGTAGAACAGAATAAAGTCGCTGCGCCCAGACACAAGTGACATGTAATAATTCTCGGTACTTTTATGCCCTGTATCGATCCGTGTAAATAATGGTTCGTCTAGAGTGGAGTACTGAGATATCCATTGTGGAAAGAAGTTGCAGGCAAGCGTATGCAACGATGCAAAGGTCAAAGGGTGGTCAAGTACTCTTACACTCTGTTCGCATTCTTGAGAAAGCCGTACTAACTCAGACGCAGTAGGCGTGAGCGCTTTACCAGATGGGGTCAGGCGAATAGGTGTGACACGTCGATCAAAAAGCTGTGTGGCTAGGTGATTTTCCAGCAACTGAATTCTGCGACTTAAAGTCGATTGTGAACATTGCCTTAAGCTTGCAGCAGCTGTGAACTTGCCCGTTTCAGCAAGTGCTAGAAAATCTTGGTACCAAGTAATGTCCATGTCGTCTCCAGATAGACCTCAGGGATAACAGTCTCTGTTTGTAAGCCATATGCGGAAGTTCAATAAAATTGCTAACCAATATTACTTGAGAACTGCACTGGAACTGGTAGCTAGTGTGCCAGATTAGCGGGCATCTTTAATATTAGACTATCCATATATTAGATACTGGGTGCAAGAATGGCGATCAGTCAGCACTCGCGACCGATTCTTAGGGGGAGTAGAGTTATTGAGAAGAAACAAAGCAATATCAATAATAAGTCAGATTAAAATCTTGACGAAACAAGGATAAAGATATGAAAAAACCACTCTTATTGAAAAAATGCGCAGTCTACAGTGTTCTAAGTGTTGGTATCTCCATGATGGGCAGCGTTCAAGCAAGTCTGCTCGAAGATGTGAAATCCCGCGACACACTGCGCTGTGGTGTCAGCAGCGATAAGGCAGGTTTCTCTCATCTAACAGATGACGGTGAATGGGGTGGGATGGATGTCGATCTCTGTCGCAGCGTGGCCGCAGCGGTACTCGGTGATGCCAGTAAGGTCGATTTCGTGATCACTACGGCGAAAAACCGATTTACTGCACTCGCCTCAGGCGAGGTGGATGTGCTGGCTCGCGCTACTACCTGGACAGCTTCGCGTGACGCCAACCTCGGGGTTGATTTCACAACACCTTGGTTTTATGACGGCCAAGGTGTAATGACGCATGCCGACTTCGGTGTTAGCACTATCGAAGAGCTCGATGGGGCTGTCTTCTGCCTTTCTCCCGGCACTACCTCCGAGCAAAATCTTGAGGATTACTTTGGTCGTCGCGACATGAGTTATAGCTCTGTGGTGATCGAGAAGAGCACTGAATTGTATAACGCCTTTCAGCATGGCCGCTGTGATGCCATCACCAACGATATGAGTGGCCTTGCGTCAAGGCGAACACAGTTTGCTGATCCAGATGCCTTTACCCTTCTACCCGAAACCATCTCAAAGGAGCCTTTGGGTGCTTATGTCCCTCAGGGTGATGCTCAATGGCGCGATATTGTTACCTGGACAGCCTTCGCATTGATGAATGCTGAAGAGCTCGACGTGACGTCAGAGAATGTCGAAGAAATGCGCAATAATTCTGACAACCCCAACGTTGCGCGGCTGCTTGGCAGCGATGGTCATATTGGAGAGAAGTTCGGGCTGGATGATGCATGGGCATACCAAGCCATCAAACAGGTCGGGAACTATGAAGAGATCTTCAATCGCAATGTCGGTCCCGATACTCCACTGAATTTCGAGCGCGGGCTTAATCGTCTGTGGAGCGATGATGGCATCCTATACGCTGCTCCCGTTCGATAACTCTGTGTCTACTTAGTAGGCGTTGACTGACTGGGGCGTTCGAACAATAAGGCTATCAGGCCGCCCTTGTCTTGCCTCTCATGTCTCAACTGCTATTTCGTCATCACACGGCCTAACAACAGGTAACACTTATGTGGACCAAGATTGTTCATAACGCCCGCGTACTCAGCGCATTACAGCAGTGTATTGTGTTAGCCGTTGTTGCTGTTGCTTTCTATGTGCTGATCACTAATGCCAGTGCGAATATTGATGCTTTAGGCATCGCCTCGGGATTCGGTTTTCTTCAAGAGCGGGCTGGCTATGCGATTAGCTTCCAACTGATTGACTATAGCCCGAATGATACCTATTTGCGTGCTTATGCAGTAGGGCTTCTCAACACATTACTTGTTTCAGTATTGAGTATTGTTTTCGCGACGATTATTGGTGTCTTCCTTGGTGTATGCCGCGTTTCTGAAAATTGGCTGCTTGGGCGTCTTAGCCACCTAGCAGTTGAGTTCCTCAGAAACGTGCCACTCATTGTGCATTTGATTTGGTGGTACGGGCTTATGCTGGCCCTCCCTAATGTTCGCCAAGCGATCTCTTTTCAGGATGGTGCCTTTCTTAGCAACCGTGGGTTGACCGTTGCATGGGCATCCGATGGTTCTTTAGTCGGCTGGGGAGTCGTGTCTATCATTGGAGGCGCTGTCCTCGGTTACGCACTGATTGCACGTTATCGAGCAGGTTTACAATGGAAGGGATTTGGCCCTCCAGTGTGGCCCGCGATATTGGCCGGTGCCGTCGTAGTTCCGATACTCGTATACCTCTTTACTGGTAGTTCCTGGCAATGGGATGTGCCGGTTTCGCGAGGTTTTGGCTTTGCAGGTGGGGTCAACTTACCACCCGAGCTACTGGCTCTTTGGTTAGCGCTATCCTTTTATAGCGCGAGCTATATTGCCGAGATCGTGCGGGGCTCGATTCAGTCTGTTTCACGCGGCCAGTACGAAGCAGCCCGCGCCTTAGGCTTCTCTGAAATGCCTACCATGCTGCGTCTGATCGTGCCCCAAGCAATTTACCCGATGGTTCCCCAAGTCACCAGCACCTACCTCAATATCATTAAGAATTCTTCTTTGGGCGTGGTCGTAGGCTACATGGAGTTAGTGTCTGCCACGGGAGGCACAACACTTAACCAGACTGGCCAGGCGATCGAATGCATTGCCTTAGTGATGGCTACCTACTGCGCTATTAGCCTCATTACATCGCTGCTGATGAATATTTACAACTACCGCATCAGCCTGCGCACCCACAGTTAAGGAGCGATGATGACCGTATCAGCTACACAAAGTCATAGCGGTGTACAAGTACCACCTCACCATCCTTTGGGGCATCAAGTGACTCGATGGATCAAGACGCAACTCTTCCCTACTCCATTTCAGTCTTGTTTGAGCCTGATCACATTGGTGCTATTGGTATGGTTCACTCCGCTCGCACTGGATTGGTTGCTGTTCTCCGCTACCTTTGTTGGCGACAGCAAGGCCGATTGTATCGGTGGCGGAGCCTGCTGGCTACCAGTGACACAACGTATCGAGCTGTTTGTCTATGGGTTTTATCCTGATACTGAAATTTGGCGCGTCAATATCGCGTTCGGTCTAGCAGCGGCAATTTTGCCTTTGCTGTATATCAAGCAAATTGATCGCCGCTGGGTGTTGGGATACCTAATCGTTCTTCCGTTTTTGATGTGGTGGCTTCTAAAGGGTGGTGTTGGCCTGCCCGAGGTCTCCTCAACGAAGTTTGCAGGGATTCTGGTTACCGTATTTCTTGGCGTAATCGGCATGCTATTCGCTCTGCCGATGGGGGTTCTGCTTGCCCTCGGTCGACGCTCTAATAAGCCGGTGATCAAACTACTTTCAGTACTTTATATCGAGCTCGTGCGCTCGGTACCGGTGATCACGCTGCTGTTTATGGCGTCGCTCATGATCCAACTGCTATTTCCCGAAGGGATGACCATCGACATTTTCCTGCGCGTGCTGATCGTGTTAATTATGTTCACTGCGGCCTATATGGCAGAAACCATTCGTGGCGGCCTGCAGGGCATGCCAAGTGGGCAATATGAAGCCGCAAAAGCCCTGGGTTTTTCCTATTGGAAAACGATGGGGCTGATCATTCTGCCGCAGGTCTTACGTAACACCATACCTCCATTGCTTACCCAGTTCATTGGTCTCTTCAAAGAAACCACCCTCGTCGTGGTGGTCGGCGTGCTTGATGTCGTCGGTATCGCGATGAGTACCACAGCAGCTCCTGAATGGCTCGGACTCGAGCATGAGGTCTACCTCTTCCTAGCCTTATTCTTTTTTACGATCTGCTTCACGTTGTCTCGCTACGCGCGACATTTGGAAAAACAAATGGAAAAGAGTCGCTCATGAGTACTGCATCTCAATTCAGCAGCACAGTATCAGCTAACCACGACACTACTGCGATTAGCATCGACAATCTCAACAAGTGGTATGGCGACTTCCACGCGCTAAAAAACATCTCTCTCAAGGTAACTAGTGGCGAGCGTATTGTGGTTTGTGGGCCGTCGGGGTCTGGAAAATCAACGTTGATTCGCTGCATCAATCAGTTGGAACGGCATCAACAAGGGTCACTGACCGTGCTAGGAGAAACGCTGGATGAAAACCGTAAGCGCCTGCAACGGATCCGGCGCAACGTCGGGATGTGTTTTCAGCATTTCAATCTTTTTCCCCACTTGAGCGTACTCAAGAATTGTACGCTGCCTCAAACTGCGAATTTGAGGGTTTCCCAGGCGGAGGCGATTGAGTATGCGCTGTCTCTTCTGGATCGCGTTCAGATGCGAGAGCACGCCAATAAATATCCTGGCCAACTCTCAGGTGGCCAGCAGCAGCGTATCGCTATAGCTCGAGCATTGTGTATGCGGCCAAAAATAATGCTCTTTGACGAACCTACTTCGGCACTAGATCCCGAAATGATTGCTGAAGTACTGGAGGTAATGGTGGATCTTGCCAATGATGGCATGACCATGCTGTGCGTCACTCATGAAATGGGGTTCGCGCGGCGCGTTGCTGACCGTGTTGTCTTTATGGATCAGGGCGAAATCGTTGAAGAAGCTCCACCGCAGCAGTTCTTTGATACCCCTCAGTCCGCCCGTACCAAGCGATTCCTTACACAGATTCTCGACCATGGAGTAACTGCATGAATAAGCCCCCTATCGCTATTGCGATTCACGGTGGCGCCGGTGTGCTAACCCCCGGGTTGTTGTCGCCTCAGGATGAGGACGCGATTCATGAGGCCTTGCGCCAAGCTATTGATGTTGGCCACCGGATACTAGCAGCAGGTGGCACCAGTCTGGATGCAGTTGAGGCCTGTGTCGTGTCGCTAGAAGAGTGTTCCTGGTTCAACGCAGGCAAAGGTGCTGTGTTCACTGCGGACGGCATTCATGAAATGGATGCTGCTATAATGAACGGAGCTGATCGGAGTGCAGGTGCCATTGCGGGTGCTCATTATGTCCGTAATCCGATCCGTGGAGCTCGTGCTGTTATGGAGCACAGTGATCATGTCATGTTGGCTGGAGAAGGCGCCGATCGTTTCTTGCGTGAACAGAATCAGCCTCAAGTAGCCAATGATTGGTTTGATACCGAGCTACGCCGTCGTCAATGGCAGGGCAACCGCTCTAGCTCAACAGCCCCCAGTCTCGAACCAAGCCACGCTGATCACCATATTGAAGAAACTGCGGTAAATGATAACTCGGGACATAAATTTGGCACCGTAGGGGCTGTTGCTCTTGATAGCCATGGTCATGTCGCAGCCGCCACATCGACCGGCGGCATCACTAATAAACGTTACTCACGTATAGGTGACACGCCGATTATTGGCGCGGGCACTTGGGCAGACGACCGTAGTGCAGCGATATCGGCGACAGGGCACGGTGAATACTTCATGCGTGCTGTAGTAGGGCATGACATAGCCGCCCGCATGCGCTTTGCTGGCCGCGATCTTCAGAGGGCCTGTGACGAAGTCGTCCATCAGGAGCTAAAAACGTTAGGAGGACAGGGTGGCGTTATCGCCGTGTCACCGAATGGAAAAACCCAGTTGAGCTTCAATACACCTGGCATGTATCGGGCGTGGAGGGATGATTACGGTCAGCTTCACACTGCGATTTATGCAGAAGACGACCGAGTGCATGGTTAATCAGGTATGAAGGAAAAAAGATAATGGGAAGCCAAAGGCTTCCCATTATGGTTCCTATAACCCGGAACTCAATCAATAAGTGAAGCACCTGCGGTGTTGGGTACTTAGTCCTTTGCCCAGCAACGAGGGACACTGGTCTAAACGATTATTCGAGCTTCAAAACCCTCTGGACTGATCATTCCGATTACACTATGCAGCCGCTGCTTGTTGTAGTCGATCTCCTTTTCTTCGGTGGTTTGTCATGCAGCTATACTTTGCTTTAAGAAATTCTGGTTAGCAATCTGCTCGCTTATAATTTACCCATTGAATCAGGCGTGTTCTTTAATAGCCTGTTCGAGAGCGGCTAATCTCCCCGGCTCCAGCGCTGCTTGTACCGCCGTAATACGTATTACATTGGCCAGCTCTGGGTGCGCCAAACGAGCGACCAAAACGCCTTCAGCGAGCAGTTGCTGATGTACCTCGGCGGCGAGTTCCGCGCTAGGTAAGCGAATGCCGATAAAGTTGGTGGCGCTGGGGAGTACGTCGGCACCGAGTGAGCGAAAGTGCTCTGCCAACTGCTCACGGCGGGCTTTTACATCGGCGACGTGTTGGTGAACCTCGTCAGGGTGGTCGAGTACCACTTCCGCAGCGGCCAGGGTCAATGACGATACCGCGTAGTGAATGCGCACCTTCATCATCATCGCCAGCACGTCAGGGTCGGCGATGGCGTAGCCAATGCGTAGACCCGCCAGGCCATGAGCCTTGGAAAGCGTGCGTAGGCGAATCACTCCCGGTATTGCTTTGGCAGCGAACTCGCTGCCCGCGTCATCACGAAAATCCCCATAGGCTTCATCCAGCAGCAGCCAGCAGGTGTCGGGCAGCTCCTCGCGCAGTTTGAGAATGGCGCTGTCGCTATGTAAGTGGCCGCTGGGGTTATCCGGGTTGGCCAGATACACCAGTCGTGCGTTTTCCTGATGGGCAGCGGCGGCCAGAGCTTCCAGGTCGGGGGCCAGCACGCCGGGCGCTTCATAATAGCTGGGCTCTACCAGGTTACAGCCCTGGCCTTTGGCAAAATAACCCAAGGTGGGGTAAGTGCCTGCGGTGCTCACCACGGTTTCACCCGGTTCGCAGGTGGTGCGCAGGGCCAGGGCAATCAAACTATCGGCACCGGCATCTACCAGCAGGGTTTCAAGCGCCATACCCTGTTGTTCGCTAATACGTTTGCGAACACCCAGCGCCTCGGCGTCGCCGTAGCAGTAAACGTGTTCGACCAGCGCATCGCCAAAGTGATCGCGCAGGGCGCGGTGAGGCATATCCAGGCCTTCGTTAGAGCCCAGCCGATGGGGGATTACCTTGCCAAGTCGGCGTTCTAGCACCTTAATGCCCGGAAATGGATTAGCAGGGCCTTCACTCAGTAAGTGGTTGGGGTAGCGGGGCATGTTGATATCCTAAAAACAATTATTAACTCAATATTTTACCGCGATTGAGAAGGCGATGTGGGTCTAGCGCCTGCTTGAGCGTATGCATCAATTCAATCTCGGCGCTGGAGCGGCAAGTGGCGAGCCAGGGGCGCTTCTCCAGGCCAATGCCATGCTCGGCGGAAACTGAGCCGCCCAGCGTTGCCAGCGGCTGGTAAACCATGGCTTCAACCTCTCGCCGCACTTCGATCTCAGCGCTCCCCACGCTAACGGAAATATGAAGGTTGCCATCGCCGAGATGACCAAATACCACCAGTTTCGCCTCTGCCCAGCGCTGGGTTAGCTGTGCTTCCAAGGCATTGGTGTAGCGCTGCATATCGGCAATCGGCAGGCTGACGTCGAAGGTGAGTACCGGCGCCAAGCCTTTGACCAGCCCCTCGATATCTTCACGAATCGCCCATAGTCCATCGCGTTGGGTAGTCGACTGCGCGATCACCGCATCGACAATCAGCTCGCTCTCTAACGCACTTTCTAATGCTTCGCTGAACTGAGTGGCATTGCGCTCGGTGTCGCTGCCCAGGGAATCAATGATCACATAAAACGGATGTTCAGTGGCAATCGGCGGAGTGTGGCGGCCCAGGGTTTCAGTGAGCAGCCGGTAGTGGTTTTGCCACATCACCTCAAAAGCGCCGAGGCCTCCGCCAAGCGCTTTGCCCATATGGCTGAGCAGCCCGGTAAGTGCCTCAAACGAGGGGCAGGCCACCATCGCCGTTTGCTCGCTTGGGGTAGGTGGCTGCAGGCGCAGCACTGCGCGGGTCACAATCCCCAGGGTGCCTTCGCTACCGATAAACAGCTGCTTTAAATCGAAACCGGCGTTGTTTTTCAGCATGTGGTTCATGGAGCTGACCACCCGACCATCGGCCATCACCGCCTCCAGGCCGAGCACTTGCTGGCGCATCATGCCGTAGCGAATGACCCGAACACCCCCGGCGTTGGTGGCGATATTGCCGCCAATGGTGCAACTGCCCCGGGCGCCCAGATCCAGCGGAAATTGCAGCCCGACCTCTTTAGCGGCTTCCTGAACCCGTTGCAGTGGTGCCCCGGCCTGAACACTAAGCGTACCGCCTACCTGGTCTATCTCTTCAATCGCGGTCATCCGCTCTAGCGATATCACCAGCTCATCTGGGCTCGCCTCAGCGCCGTGTACCAAGCCTGTTAGGCCACCGTGGGTCACCACCGGCTGCTGCACCTGATGGCAAGCGCGCATCACCGCGGCGACTTGTTCGGTATCCGCCGGGCGTACAATAGCGCCTGCCTGGCAGGGCGCGCCGGTCATCCAATCGACACTGCGGCTAATAACATCGTCGCCCGTTAATACGTGGGTCGGGCCGACAATGGCGCGCAGAGCCTCCAGGGTTATGTGCATGTGTGTTCCTTAACGTGTCTTGTCCATTCGGTAAACTAGCTTTTGAAAAACCTGCTTTGCAAACTTATGCGGTTGCCGCCACGGGCGCTTCGCGGCCGGGAATTGCCTTGAGCAGGTCTTGGGTATACGCCTCTTTTGGGGCGAGGAAAATCTGCTCGGCGCTGCCTTGCTCGACAATTCGGCCATGCTGCATCACCACGATGCGGTCGCAGATATGCGCGGCGACGCGTAGGTCGTGGGTAATGAACAGCAGCGAAAGCGAGAGGCGCTGTTTCAGCTCTTCCAACAGTTCCAGCACTTGGGCCTGAATCGAGACATCCAGCGCCGAGACGGCCTCGTCCGCCACAATCAGCTCGGGGTTGAGCGCCAGCGCACGGGCAATGCCGATGCGCTGGCGTTGGCCGCCAGAAAATTCGTGGGGGAAGCGCTCCACGGCGCTGGCGCCCAAGCCCACCATGTCGAGCAGTTCGCCGGCCTGTTTAAGCGCCGCGGCTTTGGGTGTGCCGTTGGCAATCGGCCCCTGGGCTATCGCCATGCCCACTTTGGTGCGTGGGTTGAGCGAGGCGTAGGGATCTTGGAAGATCATCTGCACCCGGTGGCGTTCCCGGCGCAGCGCATCGCCTTTGAGCTGGGAAAGGTTCACGCCATCCAGAAGCAGCTCGCCGCTGTCCGGGTGCTCCAAGCGCACCACGCAGCGCCCGAGGGTGGACTTGCCGGAACCGGATTCGCCTACGATGCCCACCGTTTCACCCCGCGCCAAGGTGAGCGATACATCTTCTAGGGCACGCACTTCGCGGGAAGGTTTAAGGAATCCGCCCCGGGAGCGAAAGATCTTATTGAGCTGCTTGATCTCCAGCAGCGGGGCGACTTGGCTGGTTTCACGGTGGGGCGGCACCGCATTGCTGGGAATCGCGGCAATCAGCGCTTGGGTATAAGCGTCTTGAGGGTTCTCAAGCACCGGCTTGACGTCCCCCAGTTCGACAATCTTGCCGTGGCGCATGACGCAGACGCGGTTGGCGATTTCGGCCACCACGCCAAAGTCGTGGGTGATAAACATCACCGACATGCCGCGCCGCTGCTGAAGGTCGCGAATAAGCTCAAGGATCTGCGCTTGGGTCGTCACATCCAGCGCCGTGGTGGGCTCATCGGCAATGAGTAGAATGGGCTCCAACGCCAGCGCCATGGCGATCATGACCCGCTGGCGCTGGCCGCCGGAAAGCTCAAACGGGTAGGCGCGAATGGCCTTCTCCGGCTGTGGAATGCCCACTTCGATCAACAGCTCCAGGGCGCGGGCTTGGCGTTCTTTGGGGGTGAACTGGCCATGGGCCTCGAACACTTCAGCAATTTGCGCGCCTACCCGCATCAGTGGGTTTAGGGCGGTCATTGGCTCCTGGAAGATCATGCCGATTTTTAGCCCGCGCAGGGCGCGGTGCTGCTTTTCCGACAGGGCAAGTAAATCCTGCCCTTCAAAGAGTATCTCACCATGGGTGGCGTTCACGCCCTTGGGCAGCAGCCCCATCACAGCGTTGGCGGCCATCGATTTACCGGAGCCGGACTCACCCACTACGCACATGATTTCGCCGCGCTTCACCTCGTAGCTAACGTCCTCCACCGCCAGGGCGCGATCCGCTCCTTTGGGGAGCGAAATGTTGAGGTCGCGAATGCTGAGGACGGTGTCAGCCGATTGATTCTCTGTAATAGGCATATAAAGTCCTTAGCGCTCACGTGATAGTTTGGGGTTCAAAGCGTCGTCTAACCCTTCACCCACCAGATTTAGCGCCAGTACGGTGAGCAGAATCGCCACGCCAGGGAAGAAGCTCAGCCACCATGCCTGGCGAATCACCGTGCGCGCAGCGCCGATCATATAGCCCCAGGACATAACGTTCGGGTCGCCCAGGCCGAGAAAAGACAGCGCCGACTCCAGCAAAATCGCGGTGGCCACCATTAGCGAGGCCAGCACGATAATCGGCGACAGCGTATTGGGCAGAATCTGACGCAGAATAATCGTGGTGTTGGACTGGCCGACCAGGCGCGCGGCTTCGACATACTCGCGGTTGCGCAGCGACATAAATTCAGCGCGCACTAAACGGGCCACCGGCGGCCAACTGACAATCGCAATCGCCAACACAATCGAGGTGATGCTGGGCTGCATAATCGCCACCAGTACAATCGCCAGCGCGAAGTTGGGAATGGTCTGGAAGAACTCGGTAAAGCGCATCAGTACGTCATCAATGATTCCACCGTAGTAGCCCGCAATGGCCCCCAAGGGAACGCCAATCAGCAGCGCCACGCTGGTGGATACCAGCCCAATCAACAGCGATACCCAGGCGCCATGCATTAAGCCTGAGGCCACGTTGCGGCCCATGGTGTCGGTGCCAAGCGGAAAGCCATCTTGCGAGAGCGGCGGCAAAAAGGGCCGCTGCACCATGCGCCAGGGCGATTCAGGAAACAGCAACGGTGCCAGTATCGCCATGGCGATAATCAGCAGCAGGATGATCAGGCCGACGAGGGCGCCACGGTTTTGCGCGAAGCGTGCGAAAAAGCTCATGCGGCCCCCTTCTTGATGCGTGGATCAGCCAGGCTGTAGACCAAATCGGTAATGATATTGAAGACGATGACCAAGGCCGCCGAGAAGAAGAAAATCCCCAGCAGCAGGTTGTAGTCGCGCTGCTGTAGCGCTTCGAACATCAGCCGCCCGATGCCGGGCCAGGCAAACACGGTTTCGGTCAGGATCGCCCCGCCGACCATCTGCCCCGCCTGCAGGCCCGCTAACGTGATGATCGGCAGCAGGGCGTTACGCAACACATGGCGGCGCTGGATAATGCTGGGCTTCAAGCCTTTGGCGCGGGCGGTTTTGACGTAATCCTGCTGAGCGGCATCCAACATCGAAGTGCGCGTCATGCGGGTGTAAATCGCCATAAAAAATAGCGCTAAGGTGGTCGCTGGTAGTACCAAGTGCTTGACAACATCGAGCACCAGCGCAAATCCCGTATGGCCTGCCCCCACGGTATAGAGGCCGTAGGCGGGCAGCCAGCCCAGGTAGACGGAAAACACCATCACCGACATCAGTGCGACCCAGAACAGCGGCGTGGCGTAGAACACCAGCGCCAGCGCCATGATCAGTGATCCAGAGGGTTTCTTGACTCGTGCCGCGGCCATGGAGCCCGCCACGATGCCCAGCACCAACGAGAGCACGAAGGCAGTGCCAGTCAGCAATAGGGTGGCAGGTAAGCGATCCATAATCAGATCAAATACAGGGACGCCCAGCCGGTAGGAGTAACCGAAGTCGAGCATGGCGATACCTGATATATAGCGCCACAGCTGCACATACATCGGCTGGTCGAGCCCAAAGCGCTCGCGCAGTTGGTTGAGAAACTCCTGATCCGCGGCACCCGCTTCACCGGCCAGAATGGCGGCCGGGTCACCGGGGGCCAGCTGAATCAGCAGAAAGTTAAAAATAACGATTAAAAACAGCACAATCACGGCTTTAAACAGCCGCATCAGAATGAGGCGCGCGTAAACCATAAGTCGTTTCCTGACGAATACCTTCAAGACATAGCTTAAAAACCCAGGTAGCTCGCGCTACCTGGGTGGCTTGGGTTTAGCGATCTAGCCAAGCATCTTTAAAGCCGTCGTTGATACCCACGCCGGAGGTGACGAGGTTCTGCACATCACAGCGGTACAGGGTCGGGAAGCCCAGTTCCATCAGCCAGCCAACGGGCACGTCTTCATGGAGGATTTCCTGTACTTCGCGGTAAAGTTTTTCGCGCTCTTCGTCGGGGAAAGCCGTGGCGGCCTCGTTAAACAGCTCGTCGACGCGCTCGTTTTCGTAGCCTTCCACGTTATTCCAGGGCGAGCCCTTGGCAATGTTGTCGGAAAGGTAGGTGCGTGAAATACCCAGTGCCGGGTCGCCGTACTGGTAGAGATAGGTAAAGGCGAGGTCGTAATCCCAATCGCCCAGGCGCTGGTTCCAGCCGCCCACATCGGTGGCTTGGGTTTCAACGTTAATACCCACTTCGCGCAGGTTCTGCTGCACGGCTTCGGCCCAGCGGGTCCAGGTTTCGCCGTAGGGCAGCGGCAGAATAGTGATCTCTTCACCGTCGTAGCCCATTTCATCCAGTAGCTCACGGGCGCGTTCGGGGTTGTGATCGTAGGGTTCCAGGTCATCGTTCTGGAAGCGTGCATTGGAGCCGAAGGCGGAGAGCGGCACATTGCCCAGGCCGTTCCACAATACATCTTTGGCGAACTCGCGATCCATGGCGTACATCACCGCCTGACGGAAACGTTTATCCGCCGTGGGGCCTTCGCGGTTGTTCATCCACAGCATGGCAAAGGGGCTGAAGTACTCGTGGCCCTCTTCGGTCATGCAGACGTTATCCATCTCGGCCAGGCGGGGAATATCGAAGTTCTCGACGGTACCACTGGGCAGCACGTCAATGGTCTCGTTTTCGAACGCCACTGCACGGGAAGCGCCATCAGGAATAACGTGCCAGTTCACGCCATCCAGGTAAGGCAAGCCCTCTTCGTAATACTCTTCGTTCTTGACCAGCTCGATGACGGTGCCGCGTTCCCAATTGTCGAACTTGAACGGGCCGGTGCCAATGGGATGATCGTTGTGTTCGTTGTTGCGGAAATCGGTACCCGCATAAAGGTGTTCGGGCACCATGGTAAAGGTGCCTGCTTCAAAGGAGAGCAGGAAAGGGCCGAAAGGCTGGGTAAGGGTAAATACAACGGTGTGGTCGTCGGTGGCTTCGATGCTTTCCACGTGCTGGAGCACGGCGCGGGCACTGGGGTTCAACTCGCGGTGGAAGACATCGGCGGAGAACACCACGTCTTCGGCGGTAAAGGCTTCGCCGTCATGCCAGGTAACGCCTTCACGCAGATGGAAGGTGTAGGTGCGGCCATCGTCGCTGACCTCCCACGACTCCGCCAACTGCGGCATGGGTTCCAGGTCGGTGGAGTAGCGCAACAGGCCTTCGTAGATATTGCCCGAGACGGTACGGGTGGGTGCGTTCTGAACCATGCCCAGCACCAAGCCCGGCGGCTCCGGCTGGATAATGGTGTTAACCACACCGCCCTCTTTGGGGTCATCAGCCAGGGCGGCGGAGGTGAAAGCGAGTGCTGCAGCGGAAATAGCCAAAGCTAAAGGTTTTTTCATGTTTCCTGCTCCTCGGTTATTAGCACGTAATGAGGTTACGTAGTCGTTAGGCGAGCGAGGCGTGTCAGACCCGGTTGTGATGTTTGTTAGGGATCTGTTTTGACCATAGCAGCACTTGGTAAAACTGTCGACAGTCGGCAATCGTTCGTCGACAAGTGGCTTTTTTTCGTCATACTGGGAAGAACACGTCATATCCCATGAGTGAATGCGATGGCCTCACCAACGGCGGCTCCCAGGGCCTTTATCCAGCAGCAGAACCTGGTCGAGCAAGTAGCTGACTATTTAACCCAAGCGATTATTCAGCAACACTTTTTACCCGGCGAACGGCTCTCGGAAGTGCAGCTCTCCCGCGACCTGGGTGTTAGCCGCGCACCGGTTCGCGAGGCCGCTCGTTTGCTGGAAAGCCGTGGTTTATTGATCTCGAAACCGCGTCGAGGCTTCTTTGTTCGCGCGTTGAATGCCGTTGAACTCGAAGATGTGTTTGATTTGCGGCTCTGCCTTGAGCGCCACGCGATCGAACGCCTGGCAGAACGCTATACCGCCGATGCCCAGCGCGCGCTCAAGCAGCAAGTAGAGGTGCTATGTGAAGCGGCAGCCGGGAACGATGGCACCCGCCGCATCGAGGAGGATTTGCAGTTTCATCGACTGATGCTGCATTACGCAGGTAACGAGCGTCTGCTGCGCGCCTTTGACGACCTGTCCCATGAGCTGCGCCTCTGCATCACCCTAATTACCAAAACCCATGAAGCCCCCGACACCATCGCCACCAGCCACTTTAAGTTGCTTGACGCGCTGGATAGCGGCAGCCCTGACGCCTGTCGTGAGGCGATTGACTACCACATAGGCGTTGCTCGTGATTTTGTGGTCAAGGGTGTGGGCGAAACCGGAGATAGCTCTGATGAAGATAGTGCCGATGAAGACGTTCTTCCACGCTGACCAACTGCTTCATCAGCCGCAAACCTACTTCTCCCGGGGCAAGATGCGCACACCCCAGGAAGTGCCCGAGCGTGCCACGCACCTACTGGCAGCCGCCAAACAGCTAGGGTTTGATATTCAAGCGCCCGCGGATCATGGCGTGGCGCCGTTAAGGGCGGTGCATTCGCTGGCCTATTTGCGCTTTCTCGAAAGTGCCCATCGGCGCTGGCATGCCCTCGGCGAGGATTGGGGTGAAGAAGTTATTTCCAATATTTTTGTGCGTTCGCCCAATGCTCTGCGCGGCATCTTGGCGGAAGCCGGGCGTTACTTGGCTGACGGTAGCGCTCCCGTGGGCCAGCACACTTGGCAGTCTGCTTATTGGTCGGCGCAGAGTGCGGTCGCCGGGGCTGAGGCTTTATTAGCCGGGGAGCGATTTGCCTATGCGTTATCGCGCCCGCCGGGCCACCACGCGGGCATCGATTCCGCCGGTGGCTTCTGCTTTCTCAATAATGCCGCCATTGCCGCGCAGCACCTCACCTCGCGCTACCCGCGCATCGTCGTGTTAGACCCGGATATGCACCATGGGCAGGGGATTCAGGAGATTTTCTACCAGCGCGACGATGTGCTGTATATCTCGATCCACGGCGATACCACCAACTTCTACCCAGCGGTGACTGGTTTTGAAGACGAGCGCGGGCAGGGGGGCGGGCTGGGCTATAACCTCAACCTGCCGATGCCCCATGGATCAGAGGAGTCGGTGTTCTTTGACCGCGTGGAGCAAGCCTGCCAAGCCATCCGCCTGTTCGAACCGGACGCCATCGTGCTGGCGCTGGGGTTCGATATCTACGAACTTGACCCTCAAGCCAAGGTCGCCGTTTCTACCGCGGGTTTTGCTGAGCTTGGCCGCAGGGTAGCGGGCCTGAACGTACCCACGCTGGTGGTGCAGGAAGGCGGTTACTATCTGGAAGGACTGGAAGCCAACGCGGTGAGTTTCTTCGAGGGGTTGCTTGGCAACAAAACGCCCTGACGATTAAGCCAGTATTTCCAAGCCCTTTTCGGCCACCAGGTTCAGCAGCTTAAGCGAAGGGCCATTGGGTTTCTTCTGGCCTTGCTCCCACTTTTGAACCGTGGATACACTGGTATTCAGGTAGGCCGCAAACACGCCTTGGCTGGCGTGATTCTTGGTGCGAATCCGCTTGATCTGTATGGCTGTGTACTCTTTTACTGGCGGCAGGCAGAGCGCATCGAACTCGCGCAGCGTGGTTTCTTTCATCACACCAGCCGCGTGAAGATCTTGAGCCGTTTCATGCACCATATCTAAGATTGATTTATCCATCGTTTTTTACCTCAATCAATGCGCCATGCTTAATGGCTTCGGCTAATGCTTTCTCACCGTAGCCCAGTAATTCTTTTGCTAAATGTTTTAACGCTTTAAGCTCTTCGGCACTGATGTTAGCGCGGGCATTTTTGGCAAAACCATAAACAAAGAACGCCTTATTACCGATCTTATAAGCCAACAGGGTTCTGGCCCCGCCGCTCTTGCCTCGACCACCGATTGCCACGCGTTTTTTCACCACATGACCACCTAGGTCAGCATCAATCAGGCCGCGCTCCATTTCCTCAACTGCGGCTAGCAAAGCAGCATCATCCAGTCCTTCCTTTGCTGCCCACTTACTGAACACTTTGTTTTTAAATACTCGCATCTGATACCTGTACTGTTATCCTCAATATATAGCACTAAGTGTTATAGTGAGCCAGCTTTTTTTAGCCGCGTAGCCGCTTTGGTCTGTGTCTGGCAAACTAGCCACTTTCAGCGATCAGCAAAACGATCCGGATAGCCATTGAAATAGTCATCGAAAGGACACGGCATGGCCCACCTGCTACGCATCGTGATGATTCACGGCCACCTGGAAGGCGTGGTCGAACTGAGTGTGGACGGCCACACCAATATTTGCGGCACCAACGCCTCCGGTAAAACCACGCTACAACGCCTGGTGCCGGTGTTCTATGGCGAATTACCCAACAAGGTCGTGCCCAAGACGCGCATGAAGTTCGACGCGTTTTATTTGCCCCACCGCAACAGCTACCTGGTGTACGAATACCGCCGCGAAGCGGGCAACATCTGCCAAGCGGTGCTGACCCGCAAGGCCGAGGGCGGGGTGGAATACCGCTTTGTCGGCGCGCCCTACCAGCCGGAAGACTATCTGGTGGAAAGCGACGCAGGCGTGGCGGCGCTGGACTACACCCAGTGGGCCAGCGGCCTGCGCCGCAACGGCACACCGGTGTCGCCCAAGCTGGGCGCTACCTCTGAATTTCGCTCGGTGATCCAGAACGACTTTACCCAACTGCACGGCAACAGCCGCGATGGCCTCAAGCTGCGCCAGATCGCGTCGCAGTTCAGCCTGGTCAAACCCGAGCGGCGCATCCGCCATATCGAAAAGCTGGTTTCTGCGGTGCATGCCAAAGAGGGCAAGATGGACACCCTCAAAACCATGCTGGCGGCGATTTTCGAAGAGGATGGCGTTGAACTCCCGGTAACCCGGATTCGCAACACCAAGGCGCGGGAGTGGATTGCCCAAATGCGCCAATCCATGCGCCTGGAACCGCTGCAGGCATCGCTGGCCCGACTTGCCGGTATCGACCGTGAACTCGCCGACCTGGATGCCACGCTGTGGCAACTGAAACCCCAGCTGGAAGACGACCGCCAGCAAGCAGAGCGCCGTATGACCGATGTGGATGCTGAGCTTGCCCGCCACCAGCGCGAATTCCAGCAGCGGGAGAGCGACTACGCCGAAGCACGGGATAAGCTGAACGACCGCCACAGCGAAGTGGTCAGCGATCTGCAGCAGACCCAGCGCCGCCTTAATGACCTGCAAACCCAGTACGAGCAATACGCCGATGCGGACATGCCCGCCCTGGAGCGCGACATCAACGCGCTGCCCCAGTGGCGGGAGCAGCGCGACCAGCTGCGCGCCCACCTGAACGTGATGCAGGACGCGGTAAAAGAGAGCCAGGCGCGCCTGGACGGTCGGCTGCGCGAATTGTCTGAGGCGCTGGCCCGCCAGACCCGTGAATCCCAGGAACTGATCGACGCCCTGGTCGAAGAGAAAGCCCTGCGCCGGGAGCAGCAGTGGGAATCCGAACAGCAGCTCAACGAGCGCTACCAGCAGGAGCGCCAACGCCTGGAGGGCGAGTACCAGGCGCAGTTGGAACTCGGCGTCGAACAGCTAGCCGAACTAAAAGCCCAGCTCTCGCTCTCGACTCAGACCGCTGAAGAGGCTTCCGAGGCGGAGCTTGCCCAGGCGCGTCTGGATCAGGCCCAGCAGGAGCGCAACGCATCGGCTGCTACCCTGGATGGCCTGCGCCGGGAGTTTGAAAGCCGAAAACGCGAGCGCGACAGTGCCGAACAGCAACTGGTGCAACTTCGTCAGCAGTTGGAGCGCGCCGAGCAGCGCTGCTTCGCGCTCTATCAGCAGCGCGACCCGGAGCAGGGCAGCCTGCGCCATTTCCTGCGCTATCACCGCCCCGGTTGGGAGCAGCAGTTAGGCAAGGTGATTGCGCCAGAGCTGCTAGAGCGGCGTGACCTCGCCCCGCAACTGGCAGAAGGCGCTAGCGATGATCTGTTTGGGCTGGCGGTGGATCTCTCCGCCATTGCCCTGCCCGATTACGCCCAGGATGAAGCCAGCCTGCTGGCCGCCATCGAAGAAGCGGATGGCGCCAAACGCCGGGTGCAGACCGAGAGCCAAGCCGCCGAGAAATCGCTCAAACAGCATAACGAGCGGGTGCAGCAGGCCGATGAAGCCCAGGATCAGGGCCGCATGGCCCACAAGCGCGCCGAGCAGGAAGTCGAGTTTGCGATAGAGGCCCGCCGCCAGCAGCAGGAGCGCCACACCAAGCGCCAGCAGGAGCGTCGCGCAGCGCATCAGACCGCGTTAGCCAGCCAGGAGCAGGCGCAGAAGGAGCTGCGCGAAGAGAAGCAGCAGGCGCTCGCCGCCCTTAGCGAGACCCACCAAAGCCAACTGCTGGAGCTCAAGGCCGACGGCCAGAGCCAGGTGGATAGCCTGGATGCCCAACTGCGCCAGTATAAGCAGCAGTTGAGCGACGCCAATGCCGAACACAAGCGCCAACGCACGGAACTGGAAGAGGCCTTTAGCCAGGAACTGGCCGAGCAGGGCGTTGACCCCGCCAAGCTAAAAGATACCAAGGAGCGGCTGGCAAGCCAGGATGAACGCATTCGCGTCACCGCCGCCCGCCAGGATGAGCTCACCGAGTACACCCGCTTTATGCGCGTCGAGTGGGGGCAGCATAAACCGCAGCTCGTCGCTCAAGAGGCAGAGCTGGAGCAAGCAGAGCAAAAGCTGCAGCGGGATAAAGAGCACCTGAAAAACGACTTCCAGGCCGCGCGCAAAACTCACCAAAGCACAGTCAGCACGCTGAAAACCCAGCGGGAGAGCGAATACGCCTGCCTGGAAGCCTTGAAGCCGCTACTCACCCAGCTGGAAGCTTTGGCCATCGAGCCCGACGGCCAAGCGCCCGGCACGCCCCTGGGCGATGTGGACGAGCGTATTGAGCGCGCCCGCCAGGCGCTGGGCAATCGCCACCAGCTCATCGAGCAACTGCGCCGTGGCTGCCTGGAGGTCGAAAGCCAACTGATTAAAGACGCCAGCAGCGGCTTTGCCGAAGCGCTGGAGAGCGAGCGTAGCAAGCTGCAGAGCGACAACCCGCGCCTACAGCTGCCGCTACTGCGCGACATGCTCAAGCTGCTGGAAGATCAACAGCAGCAGCTGATTCAGGAAGGCCGCAACCTGAGCGACGACCTGGATAAATTCTTCACAGTGTTCCGCGACCTGAACCGACGCATCAGCGCCCAAAGCCGCCGGCTTTCTGAAGAGGTTGCCGATGATCTGCGCCTGGAAGGCATCACCAAGGCCGAAGTGCGCATCCAGTCCACCATTGATGAGCTGGGCTTCTGGGAGCCGCTGAAGCTGTTTGCCCAGCGCTATAAAGAGTGGCGGGAATCCGGCCAGACGCTACCCAGCGACGACTACCTCAATGCCCTGGCGGACGTGGTCGATTTGCTGCGCAGCGACCAGCAGTACAGCTTCGAAAGCCTGCTGCGCCTGGAGCTGCACCTGAACGAAGGCGGCACCGATCTGGTGATCAAAAACGACCGCCAACTGCTGGAGTCCTCCAGCCATGGCATGGCGTATTTGATTCTGTGCAAGTTCCTGCTCGCCTTTACCCGCCTGCTGCGCGGCGATGCGGAGATCGCCATCCACTGGCCCATCGATGAGATCGGCACCCTGGCGTACCACAACGTCGAAAAACTGTTCGACGCCTGCGACAGCAACCGCATTCATATCGTCGGCGCGTTTCCCAACCCCGAGTCCGATGTGCTGCTGCTGTTCGCCAACCGCTACCTGATCGATCGCGATGAGGCCAACCCCAACAAGCGGGTGTTAAAACGCATCGAGCCACGGCTAAGCCGCTTGGCCGAACGGCTCCAGGAACGCCAGCAGGAGGTGACGGTATGATCGAACATGGCCCACTGCTAGAGCGCCTGCTGGCCGGGGAGTTTGTCTGCCCGATCAGCGATGAGAGCGGCTATCGCCATCTCACCAATGAAGAGACCCGGGAGGAGATCGATACCTACCTGCGGCCGCTTAACCGCCGCCTGGCCAGCAACGAAGATGGCAGCGTCTATTTTCTGGCCTGGCGTCAGCTCAATGACAACGCACGGGATCAGCTCTCCCGCCAGCTCGGCGATACGCTCAACAGTCTGCTGCCGCTGCTGGAGTGGCTGCAGCTGGTTCAAGAGGCGCTGGGCCGCGACACCCTGGCCGCCCCTGGCGATGTGCTCAAACCGGCGGAGTTCAGCGCCAAGTGCGAAGACAATCAAAGCCTGCGTGAACGCCTGGAGCGCCTGGCCACCGACAGCTTTTTTGGCTCGCAAAGTGAACAGCTCGACGCCCAGGTAAAGCAGGTCTTCAAGCGCCTGAAAGAGCACGGCTACCTGCTTCAGCCCCACGCCGAGCGGCAGGTATTCGTGGTCACCGGCAAGATCGACTACCTGGTGGATCTGGTGCGCTTTATTCGCGATGAAGAGAACCTGCCCATCGAAGAGGGCAGCGAGGAGGGCTCCGGTTCCCAGGAGGCCCTGCTGTGAGTTCGAACGGAGAACACGCCCTGGAAAGCCGCCTGCTCAAAACCGGCAGTGAGCGGCTAGCACTGCTCGGCAAGCACGCCGATGTACTGATGCAGGCCTACACCCGCGATGAGGTGCCACTGGAATCGCTCAGCGACAGCGCGCTGCGCAAGCTGCTGGCGGCGCGCATTCTATGGCGACCGGATGAGCAGAGCGGCGTGAAGCTGGCGCCCAAGGTGCGCGAACTGATCGCCGAGATGCTCGCCGACGAGACCCGTCGCCATGTGAATGCCGATGTAGCGGAAACCCTGGAGCTGATTCGCGCCCTGGTACATAGCTACCGGGAGGCGAGAAGCCGCGGCGAGCATTGGCGGCTGGAGCAGCAGTTGATGCGCCTGCGCCAGGAAGTCGACGACCTGAACGGGCGCTTCGCCGATGCCATCGACAGCCTATGGCAGCGGCTGAATAGCGATTTTGGTTTCGTCAGCCAGCTCAACGACAAGATCCGCGAAAACGACCGCGCCCAGAAGCAGATCGCAAGGCTGCTGGATGGCCTGGCGCTGATCGACTTCGACGAGCTGATCGAGCTAGTGGGCAGCGACGGCAGCCTGCGCAAGCTATTGATCAGCCAGCTCCAGCAGCAGTTAAGTAACCACTACACCGGCCTGCGCGAAGTACAGCGGCGCTTGATCGAGCTGATGGCGCGCTTTCGCAAGCAGCAGGCGCGCAGCCGCCTGATCAGCGGCATGGCCGCCTTTATGCGCGAACATCCTGGCTTTGTGCCGGGCAACTATGCACGGCGCAGCGAGGTGCCAGGGCTGGTCAATCAAGCCGCATCGCTAAGCGCCGCCGCCGCCCCGGCGCTGGATCGCAACCTGGATAGCCGATTGCTCGCCGAGCTGCTGCACCAGCTACCCCAGCCGCGCCACACCACGCAAACGGTTGAAGCCGCGGCGCCTGCCCAAGCGCAAGAGAGCAGCCTCGCCGCCGCCCGCCAGCAGGCGCTCAAGCAGGATGTGGAACACTTCTATTTAAGCGTGATCGACCAGCCCCAGGCGGAGCCGGTCAGCGCCCTTGAGTACCTGCGTGACAGCCCGCTGGAATGGCCGGATGAGATCTGGCTCTTCCAGGTGATTTCCGAATACCAGGGCCTGCCACGCAGTGATCAGAAGGCGTTCAGGCTGAAACAGCAGGAGAGCCAGGCCAGCCAATTCAATCACCTGCGCCTGATCCACGATGTAGAACTGCAGCTGGCCGTATGAACCTACCCAGCCGCGCACGCAATGGCCTTAACGGCGTCGCCCGCGAACTTCTCCGCCAGCCCACGGTGGAGAAGCCGCGCCGCCAGTGGGTAGACGACGTGGTGGCCTGGTGCCACCAGCACGACATTGACCTAGCCACGCGAATTAACAGTAAAGCGCTGCGTTTTGACGCCGCCTTTCTGGCGCAGATTAATGACGTTCTAGAGAGCGCCCGCATAGCGCCACTAGGCCGCTCACTCAGCGGCCTGACCAGCAGCGCACAAGCGAAAGAGGGAGTAGAGGAAGATAAAGCCACCCGCGAAAGTCCCCGTGCGCGGCGAGTACTCGTCAGCTTTCCGCCGCAGCCAACAACCGGGCTTGCCAACGAGGCACGGGCTATTCGCGATGTAAATGTACTGGGGCTAAAACTGAGCGCGTTCAGCGCTCTAATCCAGGTCGAAAACCTGGACAGCTTCTATGAGTTCTCGCCGGAACAACCAGCGCTAAGCGGCTACGCAAACCCGCTGGTCGTCTACCGCGGCGACAGTCATTACGGCGGCGGCTTTGCCTTACTCGCCGAGGCTTGGCATAAAACCCGCCGAACACACATCTACGCCGGTGACTTCGACGTAAAAGGCGTCACGCTAGCGCTGGACAGCAACGCCACTCACTTGCTCCTGCCCGATATCGAATGGCTCACCCAAAACGCCACGCCGCTGCATGTGCCTGCTGAACAGTTTCCTTACCAGCGAAGGCTGCGTAAGCACCTTGCCGCGTTGCCTTCCGCTCATCCATTGCGTGAGTACCTGACGCTGTTGCTGGAAAAGCAGCGGGGGTTAAAGCAGCAGTGGTTTGAGGGTGAGGTGGTGAGCGTGGCGCTCGGTTAGAATCAATCTTATGTGAACGGTTACTCACAAACCTCGTTATTACCTGTTTGACCTTGGGTTGGCTCATCAGCGCGGCGGTGGGATTAGGCAGAGCAAAACTTACCAGCACGCGAGTTTTGGCTACATCGCCAAATTTTTCTTTGCACACTCTGGAGTCGATGAGGTAGATTCAATCTGGTGGCGGTGAATTCTCAATCATTGTAACGTCAAGTTCATTGAGGTTTCACATCAAGGTTTATAATTGCTGCTATTTGGACAATGTTATGATTAAGAGATAAACACAATCGCCCCTATGCACTCCAAAAAGCATGTTTTTGCCAATGTTTTTAAAGTCAATAGAGTAACTATAGGAAAGAGATAGAATAAATGGAGATGAACACACTTAAACCTAGAAAAGCACTGAATAAAGCCTTTTTGAAAATAAAACCTCACAGGGCTGAAATAGAAGGTTTTAAGGCTAATCTTATCCAGCTGCTCGACAGAATAAATGACATCGAATCTGAAGAATTTCATAAGAATCTTGTTACTGATTTTCTCAAAAAAACTTATTACGATCCAAACTACTTCATCAACACCAAAGGACGAAACGACCTTGTAATTCATAACGGAGATAAAGCAAGAAATGCGGTTGGAGTAATCATTGAAGCAAAGAAGCCAACCAACAGAAACGAGATGGTAACGACTAACAAACTGAATGTTAAGTCCTTTCATGAATTAGTGCTTTACTACCTTAGAGAGAGAATTTCACATAACAACCTTGAAATAAAAAACTTAATAATTACAAACATCAATGAATGGTTTGTTTTTGACGCTATGACGTTCGACAGGCTTTTTGCTCAAAATAAAAAAATTGTAAAGCAATTTAATGATTTTGAAGCTGGGCGATTAACAGAAATTAGAACCGAATTTTTCTACAAAGAAATTGCTGAACCATTTATCTCTGAGATCACCACTAAAATTGAATTTACCTACTTTAATTTACAGGATTATCAAAAACCTTTACGCAATAACGATAAAGCAGATGATAATAAGTTGATTGCGCTATTCAAGGTTTTGTCACCTGAGCATTTGTTAAAACTTCCCTTCACTAACGATAGTAATAGCCTTGATAAGCGGTTTTATAGCGAGCTGCTTCACATTATTGGATTGTCTGAAACAAAGGAAAAAAACAAAAAACTGATTGGTCGAAAAAAAGACGGCGAACGCTACACGGGAACTATACTTGAAGGCGCCATTATTCAGATTGACAGTTTGGACAAGCTTAGCCGATTAGAGCGATCAAGCCAATTTGGAAGCACTCAGCAAGAAAAGCTATTTAACGTTGCTCTAGAACTGACTATTACTTGGGTCAACAGAGTTTTGTTTTTGAAGTTGTTGGAAGCTCAACTTATTACTTATCATAAAGGGGATAAGTCTTATTCTTTTCTCAATCTTGATAAAATTAAAAACTATGACGATCTGAATAGCTTGTTTTTTCAGGTTTTAGCGCGGAAGTATGAAGAGAGAAACGAAGATGTAATTACAGATTTTGAAAAAGTGCCTTATCTTAATTCATCTTTATTTGAACCGACGAATATCGAACAAGATACACTTTTCATTAGCAACTTGAGAGATGATAAAGATATTCCAATCATTTCATCAACTATTCTAAAAGATCAGAATGGAAAAAAACGAACAGGAAAGCTAAATACCCTTCAATATCTCTTTGAATTTCTGAATTCTTATGATTTCAGTAGTGAGGGATCAGAAGAAATTCAGGAAGAAAATAAATCACTCATCAACGCTTCTGTGCTTGGCTTGATTTTCGAGAAAATCAACGGATATAAAGATGGCTCATTCTTCACCCCTGGTTCCATTACCATGTATATGTGCCGTGAAACCATTCGCAAGGCAGTTGTTCAGAAATTTAATGAAACCAAACAGTGGGAATGCAAAGACTTAGAAGAAGTTTACGACAAGATAGAAGACAGGCAGGAAGCCAACGAGATTGTAAATAACCTGAAAATCTGTGACCCAGCGGTTGGTTCTGGCCACTTTTTGGTTTCGGCGCTCAATGAAATAATTGCTGTAAAAAATGACTTGAAGATTTTGCAAGACCGACACGGTAAACGACTTAAAGAATACCAAGTTGAAGTGATTAATGATGAGCTTATTATAACAGACGAAGAAGGAGAGCTATTTAAATACATCCCCAACAACAAAGAAAGTCAGCGGATTCAGGAAACACTCTTTCATGAAAAGCAGACACTAATTGAAAAATGTCTTTTTGGTGTAGACATCAACCCCAACTCTGTGAAGATCTGTCGGTTGCGATTGTGGATTGAACTTTTGAAAAATGCCTATTATAAGAATGCCACCGAGCTCGAAACCCTTCCTAATATTGACATTAACATAAAGTGTGGGAACTCATTGGTTAGCCGTTTTGACATCCGGGCTGACTTTAAAAAAGCCTTGAAGCAAAGCAATAGGTCAATTAGTGGTTATAAAAATGCGGTAGATTCATACCGCAATGCTCAAAATAAAGAGCAAAAAAGAGAAATGGAAAAGTTGATTGCAGACATCAAATCTGACTTTAGAAGTGAGATCTCCTCCAGCGATCCCAAAGTTAAAAAGCTTTATAGACTCTCCGGCGAGTTATTCTATATTAAAAATCAAGGTCAGCTTTTTGAAATGAGCAGAAAGGAAAAGATTGCTCAGGAAAAAAACGTCAAAAAGCTGACCTTAGACATTAAAAAATTAGAAGCTGAAATTGAAGAGATAAGAGCTAATAAAATTTTCGAAAATGCTTTTGAATGGCGCTTTGAGTTCCCTGAAGTACTCAATGATGAAGGTGATTTTGTTGGCTTTGATGTTGTAATTGGAAATCCTCCTTATATACTTTCAAGAGAGAGTTTTGATGATAAGATCAAAAAGTACTTTAACAATGAATATAATTTAATCCACGAAAAGTCAAATTTATATCTTCTTTTTATTGAGAGGTCATTCACTATTTTAAAGGAAAATGGCAACTTTTCTTTCATAATTCCAAATTCAATAACTGGCGTTGAGTCTGCTTACAAGGTACGTGATTTTTTGCTAAATAAAAATAAAATTATTTCTTTGATTAACTTGCTTGGAGAGACTTTTGAAGGTGTGGGTGTCGAGTCTTGTATTCTTACAGCATCGAAAATGAATTCAGAAAAAGATATAAAATATGCAACCTTAAGTTCTGAAGTGATAAACGAAGAAGGATTTGAGTCGATAAATCCAAATGTATGGAGACAAAACAGAAATTTCATCTTTGATATAACCTCATCTAGTGAAGAAGCAATAATTATTAGTAAAATAAAAAGAAAATCAGAACTTTTGAGTAAATTTTATGATGTTAAAGTTGGGCTGCAAGCCTACGAAAAAGGAAAAGGTAAACCAAGGCAAACAGCAGTTGATGTGAAAAATCATGTTTTCGATTTTGAATACAAGTTTGATGAAAATACATATCCATATTTAAAGGGTTCAGATATAGGAAGGTATTTTTTTAATTGGTCTGGTCAGTGGCTTAGGTATGGTGAGTGGCTTTCGCAACCAAAGAAAATTGAGCAGTTTTCTCTTCCTCGAATACTGGTTCGTGAAATTACTGGAAAATATCCAGCAACAATACAGGCAATGTACGCTGAGGGTGTTTATTTAAACAATAAAAGCATTTTGAATGTTTTCCAAAAAGACGGGAGTTATTCTTTATTTGCACTTTTGGGTTATTTGAACTCGAAGCTTGTCAGTTTTTATCACAAAAGACAAACCGTAAAAGGTAATAGGAAATTATTCCCAAAGGTTGTTGTTAAAGATTTGCAAAACTATCCTTTTGTGATTGATCAAATTACAGAGACGAAAATCAAAGAATTGGTTGCTCAAATTTTAACAGAAAAACAGAAAGATGCTTCTGCGGACACAAATGGCTTGGAGAAGAAAATTGACGACTTGGTTTACAATCTTTATGAATTAACTGAAGGAGAAATTGAAATTATTGAAAAAGCATAGGGCAGCGCCTAGCTACTACAGACATCGCCAACCTAATGTAAGCCAGTTGTAAAACAATGGTTATGGGGAATATGGGGTTTTGAATACACATAACAAGCCAAAGCACGCGGACGCAGCAAAGCTGCGCCGGTGTTTGATGCGTTATGCAAGGCATAAGCATTCACGTACGCATTCAGGGGCCTATACTTTGTCTTCACTCTAGTTTCTACGAAGTGCGTCATGTCCGGAATCAATGTTATCGAGGCGAACGGCGATCTGGAGCGGTTGATTGATGATACTACTGAGTCCCATCAATGTATTATCATTGGGGAGCAAATAGGGCGGTCTTGGTATCCAAGGAAGGTTGGTCGGCCATTCAGGAAGCGCTTTTTCTGCTCTCCTTGCCGGATATGCGAACATCGATTCGCGAGAAGGTTGTGACGCCAATGGTTGAATGCGATGAGACGCTGAATTGGTAACCTGTAGGTCGTTTTACACCAATTAAGCGCACGACAAATCATGCAGTGTCATTCCCTTGTAAGCAGCCATCCACCGAAAACCATGAACCTACTCTTCCTAGGCACCTCCTCCGGTGTGCCCACTAAATGCAGAAACGTCTCCGGCATCGCTTTGCGAGAGAGCAAGGGGAAGGGCTGGTACCTGATCGATTGTGGTGAGGGCACCCAGCATCAGGTCTTGCACACGAAGCTGTCGTTTCATTCGTTGAAGGCCATCTTGATTACTCACGTGCACGGCGACCACTGCTATGGGCTGCCGGGTATACTGGCGAGGGCGGCCACATGCGTGTATAGGAATTTGGACTATGCTGGGAAAACTAGTTTTTCTTAACGTAGCATCCTACAGCTCAAGGATACAGTGATATGAGCATAGAAATAACAATGATTGTACTGCTCGCTGCCATCTTTAACGCCAGCTGGAATGCGATAGTTAAAGTGAGTGGCGACAGGATTGCCGTCATGGCGGTAATCACCCTATTGGGCAGTCTAGTTTCTGTATTCGCCTTACCTTTCGTGGTGATCCCCGATCCAGCCAGTTGGCCGCTTCTTGGCCTAGCCATCTTGATTCATACCGCATATCACTTTTGCCTGCCCATGGCTTACCACTATGGCGATTTCGGCCAGATCTATCCCATCGCTCGTGGGTCGGCGCCTTTACTCGTTACACTAGGCGCTGCCGCGTTCGCTGGCGAAATGTTAGGGTTTCTCCCGTTACTCGGCGTGCTGTTTCTTGGGGTGGGCGTGATGTCGCTTTCATTCGATACCAGTACCGGTATCACCAGAAACCCCCGCGCTATTCTCCTCGCTCTTGGTACGGGAGCCCTTATTGCCTCCTACACGCTAGTGGGTGGCCTGGGCGCCCGACAAGCTGGCTCGGTGTTCGGCTTCGCGGTTTTATTGACCCTCGGCAACGGATTGCTGACGTTTGCGATTGCTTTGACGTGGAAATCCAAGGAAATAAAAAGAGTTATATCCAGCAATTTGGCTCCCGCTATTGTCGGCGGGGGAATGCAGGTCGGTGCGTATTGGATCGTTATCTGGGCCATGGCCTACGCCCCACTCGGCATGGTCTCAGCCTTACGAGAAACTAGCGTATTGTTCGCAGCGCTTATTTCCACCATCATTCTGAAAGAAGGCTTCGGCGTGTGGCGGTTTGTTTCTTCAGGCCTCATCGCTTGCGGTGTTACGTTGACACGTTACAAGCCTTAATGAGTGCTCCGTGTCGTTAATATTGCTTATCAGCTTCACGATCGCCAAACATTTCGAACACCGCCAGCAGCCTCTCAGTTAGCTTTAACTTTGCTCAGCTTGGTTACGCTTACCCATAAAATCGAAGCGACTCTTTCACTGTTATAACAAGGCCTGCCCCGTAATATGCCATCGTCTAAATGCCCATTGCCATGAGATGAGTGTTGTTAGAGCAGGCCCGCGAATTTTGGATATTTTATCACCAAAATTGGCTTTGCACTCAGGGGAATTAATGAGGTAGAGTTAAATGAGGAGGTTACATAACCTCAATGACTGCGCCGAGACATTTATTGAGGCCCTGGAGCCTTCCGTATAATTACTGCTAAGCTTGAGTGTGGAATCGAAATGAATATGCCCTTCTCAATTGATAAAGAGTTATTCAGTAAATCCTTAGAAGAGGCTGGTATAAGAAGAGTGGCTTTTGTTTTCCACCTGAAAGTTAAAGATATTAATGGCTATAGTAAGTTTTTGAAAGAAAGTCAAAATAGCTTTAATAGCAAAAGGCTGTTTCGAGTTAAGGCTGATCCTGTTGCACGAGAAGGAATGTGGATAGATGAAATTATCATTGATGAATTTCCATCCACCCAAGCTGCTTTCAAGTTTCTTTCGACCTTCGATGAAACTCTAGATCAGGTTTGTTCTGAGCATACCATCCTTGCAATTGAACCAGAACCATCAGTGCTTTTTTATATGGTTAAAATCATCTCTAGGGTTGTTCGGTTGTTCAAAGGTGTCATCGACAAAGGAACCCCCACAGCAACATGGAAAGCCGAGAATAGCGCAGTCTGGCCTGATGAGAAACAAATGGAAGTAGCAAGAGCCCAAGATCTTGACGAGCCTCTTTTTGTTTACAATTTGAATAAATACAAACCGAATGCTGAATATAATAATTCTTACGAAGTCGCTAAAGGTATTAGCGGAAAGGAGGCCTATGACCGCTACTCCAAAATTGCGGGATTTGAATTACTGCGAAGGGGAGCATATCCAGTTTATGGTGGAAAGCCCCTTGGGTTATTCAGCAGTGACAAGGAGTGTATGCTAGCTGATCGCTGGGATCATTTTATATTTGTACGCTATCCTCAGCGGCGTAACCTTCTGGCCACCATTGAGAGTGAAGAATTTCACAAAGGTGAAGTTCATCGCGACGCTGGGTTGGAACGAGTCGCAATTTTTATGGCAAAAGCCTAAAAAGAAAAATTAACTCGGATCCAAATTTCGCTGCGCTACATTTGCACCGGTTATTTGAAGTGTTGGGGAAACTGAATATGAAGCACTTATTCTGGCTCATTGAAGGGGCTCTTGCTGGACGACCAGGGCCTAATAATGCGGCGTGGGATCCTCAAGAGTTGTATAACGGTGGTATTCGTGCAGTCCTCACCCTAAACCGTGGATATGGGGTTGATGTTACCAGTTTGGAGGCTGTTGGCATCACTCATAAAAGAATTCCAATTCTCGTCCAGGAACCTCCGCAGCCCGATGCGTTTGAAGTTGCTTGGCCTGCTCTGGAGGAGACAAGCCGCTGGGTATGGGATCAGATTCAGAGTGGAAACCCCGTGCTTGTACACTGCACTCACGGTAAAGATCGTACGGGCCTTTTATTGGCCTATATACTTGTTCGATATTACGGCCTAGCTTCGCAAGAGGCCATTGCGCATGTTCGCCGCGTGCGGCCGATTGCACTTACTGCGGTTGGGTGGGAGCAGTTTGCGAATGATTTTCTCAGGCTATGTCAGTCGGAAAGTGCCTTTGAGAAAACCGTCATTATTTCATCCCAACCAACGCTTCAGTCGTGATGCAGAGATGAGACTCCCAGAATTTGCTACCCACTACTATCTACCTGAGATTGGCCCATTTCGGAGTCTCTCCGAACTTCCAGTGGGCTCAGAAGATCCAATCTTCTTAGGTCTTCTGACGCGTCATCAGCGTGATCCCGGCTATCGACGGCGCTACGGCAGGAACTACATTGAAGTTCGCAGCAAGGTTGAAGCTCGGCTGCGTGAACTTTTCGTTGCGCGAGGAGGTAAGCCACGCTGTCGTCATCCCTATTATCTCGTGCTTGGAGAATCTCCTTGGTTTCGTGATTTGAACGCTGACCAAAGTGAGCTGAAAATACCTCTATTGGAGCTTGATCCTGAAACAACGTCCTTGACCTATCCGGATAGCTTTGTTGCGTTATCCCGAGGCGATAAGCCTTACTTCAATAAAGTGTTTTTGCTTAGCGAGGTGAGCGAAATCGTTGAGCGGTTTGGGGTTCCTGACAATGATCAGGTGGTTCCTTATGAGCGATATTGGGAAACTGATTTTGAACTCTATATTGAGGTGCAACTTTGGGACATTCCACCTGGATTCAAACCATAACAAGACCAGTTACGCCGACGCCTACTCCATTGCGGCTTCGCCACCATTTTGTAACCGCGCATTTTGAACGGCGTTAGACATATGAAAACAACTCTGCGAACACCCGTAAAAACCGATTATGACGCTATTGCGACTTGGATCAGTGATGAGAAGGCCTGTTCTCGCTGGGCTGGTTTATCCCTGCCGTTTCCCTTTATTGCAGAAAACTTGCCTGAGCTACTCGCCGTAGAGGGATGCACAAACTATTGTTTATCCGATATCGATAACAACTGCGTTGGTTTTGGCCAGTTCTGGCCCGGAAAGCAGAGCGCTGTACATATCGGCAGGATTATTATTGCGCCTGAAGCAAGAGGGAATGGCGCAGGCCGCTTGCTTTGCGAAAAGCTGATAACAAAGGCTAGGCAATCAACTGGCGCGTCGACGGTGACGCTGCGTGTCTATCGAGATAACCATGCGGCTCGTTCTTTGTATTCAAGCCTTGGCTTCTTTATTATCGAGTCAGAGTCTACAGATGATGTATTGTTCATGAGTGCAGCGGCTAATCATGATGCATAACTTTTCGTATCCCCCACGTCACCTCCGCCTGAGCGTTTTTCTCTCATAAATATGATCTACAGGTGGCCCGCATTAGGGTTAATCTGGATGATCTTTGCCCTTTGGCAGCCCAGCCCCTTGCTTCTACAGCGAAGGCGTAAGAAATGACGAGCAAGCTATGAACTTACTGTTCCTCGGCACCTCCGCCGGTGTACCCACCAAAACAAGAAACGTCTCCGGCATCGCTTTGCGCGAGAGCAAAGGGAAGGGCTGGTACCTGATTGATTGTGGTGAGGGCACCCAGCATCAGGTCTTGCACTCGAAGCTGTCTTTTCATTCGCTGAAAGCCATCTTGATTACCCACGTGCACGGCGACCACTGCTATGGGCTGCCGGGCATACTAGCGAGTGCGGGAATGGGTGGCCGAAAAGCGCCACTGACCATTGTGGCGCCCGCAGGCATCAAGGCATGGTTGGAGGCCACCTGTGAGGTCACGCAGCTATGTTTACCCTTCGCTTTGGAGTTTATCGACTCGGACGAGCTGCCCAGCGTTGAGTTTGAGAGCGTTGCCGTTACCACGTTCAGGCTTGCACACCGGGCGCCGTCCTACGCTTATGGGTTTACGGAGACAAGGGTCGACGCTGCCTTGGATGTGGATAAACTAGCGCAAAAGGGGATTCCAAGAGGGCCGTTGTGGGGGCAGTTGAAGCAAGGGTTTGATGTTGAGTTTGAGGGTGAGCGGTTAAAAAGCCATGAGTTCTTGATCTTCAAGCACAAGCCGAGAAAAGTGGTGATCGCAGGGAACAATGATCAGCCTGACTTGTTGATGAATGCCTGCGCGGGCGCGCAGGTGCTGGTGCATGAAGCCACCTACACCGAAGAGATGGCCCAGAAGGCCGGTGATGTGGGGCATAGCTACGCCAAACTTGTCGCCGCGTTTGCCGAATCGGTACAGTTGCCCAATCTGGTACTGACGCACTTCAGCCCCCGTTACCAGCTCAACCCCCATGCGTCGCCGTCTATTGAGGACATCCGACAAGAAGCCCGGAGCGTCTATTCGGGGTCGCTTTATTTGGCGCGGGATTTTGGTGAATACACACTGGATAAAGCGGGCCACTTTTCTGAACTGGCATAGCAAGTTTCTCGACACTTTTCGATGTGTACCATACTGATGCCGAGATAGTGAATTACGAAGATTACCACTGAGGTAGCGCCAATGCTGATGCACAACCCTCCCCATCCTGGTGAAGTATTACGCGAGCTTTGCTTGGAGCCTCTAGGCCTTTCTGTGACAGCCGCTGCGGAAGCGCTCGGCGTAAGTCGCAAAACGCTCAGTGCTGTGCTGAACGGCAAGGCCGGTATTAGCCCTGAAATGGCGGTGCGGCTTTCTATCGCGTTTGATACCTCTGCGGAAAGCTGGTTGAACCAGCAGTCCCAATACGAGCTTTGGCATGCCGAACAGCATCGCAAAGAGCTTAAAGTAAAGAGGCTGGTTGCCGCTTAAAGCAGCGGTGGTTTAAGTACACCCTGGATAAAGCGGGCCACTTTGCTGAACTAGCGGCTGAATAACTGCTTTCACCCCGCCGCCCCTTGAGTGACCACCGCTCAGGTCAGTCGCGGCAATAGCCTTCACCTGTTGCGACTACCAAGCAGTCTTCCTTTTCCAATAGCCACTTCATGCCGGTGGCTTCGCCGTCGCCCGCACGAAGCAGCTGTGGGCCGTCCCCGCGGTTGAAGCTAATGCCCTCGGCGGTGGCCTGCCCTTCGAAAGTGCCGATTTGATCGGCATCCAGGCCGTAGCGCATGTGAAGGAGATAATGGCCCGGGCCTGCAGACTCGTCCTTGCTGATTTCCAGGAATAACCCTTCAACGCCAATCCATCGGCCGACCCATTGATCGGTAACCTGATGGTGGGGTTGGTTTTGCTCGGTTGCAGTATCTGAAACGGGCGCGTTTGATGCGGTGGTGTTGCTGTTGCTACACCCGCTTATCAGCATTGTAGCGATTAGCGCTAATAATGCTTTTTTCATAGCTGGCTCCTTATCATTACTGGGTGTTGCTCAGTATAGGACGAAATGTACTTTCATCAGTTTGAACGTATTTTGGTATATGTCGATGGGCTATGTACTGCTGAGGTATTTTAAAAAGTTACACACCGGCTTGCTGATTATGAACAGGAGTACGCCCGGTGGTTGCTTCAAACACTGCTGAATTTATTTTTGCTCGTGAGGGAATCAATGGGGTAGAGTTAAATTAATTTATGAAATCACTGTTAACTAGATATCTTCAGGATTTCCCATGTCTTCAGACCCCTGGCTTCAACGTTGGTTACCTCTTATCACTGATCGAGCTGACTGCGGGCCAGTCCTTGAGCTTGGTTGTGGTGCTGACCCATATCGTGAAGAGCTCAACGTGAAGAAGCTTGTTATGGTCTGGAATAGCACATAGCCAGATCGTTCTCCAAGTGACATTTCCTTCGAGTCGCAGCGGTTTTGCCACTGGTGATGGCAGGCGCAATCAGTTTCTATAGCGCCTGTAATGACAGACTGCAGATGATTTCCTAAAAATAGAAAAAAATTAAATCTTACTTAATGTTCCAAGTAAGTCTCGGTTAAACTGCTGGTTAGTGACGATGCCCTGCTCTAAGTCAAAATTTTCGAAAAAGCTGGGTAAGGAAAGCGCGCCTATAACGGTTGCTGAAAAATAGGGAGCTGACGCTTGTGCGGAAGCTAAGACACTTTGTGCCCCACCTTGACCAGGCGAGGTAGATAGCATAAGAACGGGTTTATTTTGAAATACTTTCATATCTATTCGTGATGTCCAGTCAAATAGATTTTTATAGGCTGACGTATAAGTCCCATTGTGTTCCGCGAATGACATTACAATGACATCTGCTTCACCGATAGCGTTGTAAAAAGCATGCGCCAATTCAGGGATGCCAGACTCTTTTTCTCTTTCTCCGCTAAATATTGGCATTTCAAAGTCGTTAAGATCGATTAACGAAATATCTGCATCGCTGACTTGTTGTGCTGCATAAAAAGCCAGTTTTTTGTTAATGGAGCTTTTGCTGTTGCTAGCGCCGAAGGCAAGTACTTTCATTTTAAAATCCTTTGAGTTGATTTTTTCAAGGGTGTTGGTTTGGTTTTAGTTACACGTTTTTAATAAAAATGTTATCTGAAGCGATAAGATTGAGTTGGCTTTGACGTAGGGCTATTCTGAAACCTCAGCTAAGGTTGAGGTCAAGAGGGGTGCGAAAAATAAACTTATAGGCATTTTATTTGAGCTTGAAGAGCTTCCGAATCAGACCCGTGTCACTCTTGTTGATTGGGACAAATTGGGCTCTAGGTGGCGAGGCGAGCTAAACAGGAAGATAACGCAGTTAATTGAACTGAGAGATATGATGACAGACTGCATCGGGTGTGGTTGCCTTTCTCTTGATAAGGTGCAAGCTACATTCTTGAGAGTCATGACTCCTTAATCTTCAAACACAAACCAGGGAAAGTCGTGATCGCCGCGTTTGCCGAATCGACAGAGCTGCCCACTTGGTGCTGACGAACTTTAGTCCTCGTTACCAGTTCAACCCCCAGCGTCGGAGCCAGTAAGATGCTAAGCCGTGAGTAAGAGGCTCTGGCTTACCAACGCCGTCAATGGGTTGGAAAAAGTGCACAACCGACTAGGCGGGTTGCGCTTAGGTGTTGCTTGATAAAAGCCAAGGCTTAGCGCAGTTTGTGCGCTGATGACCGAACCCAACGAGGAGATCCATCATGCAGAAGGTAAGAATTGATTTAGTGTCCGATGTCGCCTGCCCATGGTGCGCGATCGGCTATCGGCGCTTGGAACAAGCGCTAGAAACCCTTGATGGCGAGGTCGACGTCGAGCTCTTCTGGCAGCCCTTTGAACTCAACCCTGACATGCCGCCTGAGGGCGAGCCGATCCTGGAGCACTTGTGCCGCAAGTACGGCAAAGATGCTGCCAGCATGGCGCAGTCCCAGCGTGAGATTATGGCGGTGGCCGAAGAGCTTGGATTAAATTTTCGTGGTGCCCAGGAGCGTCGGGCGAACAACACTTTCGCTGCCCACCGCGTGCTTGCTTGGGCTGCAACGCAGAACCTAGAGACGCCCCTACAATTGGCACTGTTTGATGCCTACTTTGGTGAGGCGAAAAACCCTTCAGACCCAGAAGTTCTACGAGAGAAGGCCATTGAGGTCGGGCTTGACGGTGATATTGCCGAGTCCATCGCCCGGTCTGATCAGTACGCAGACGAAGTTCGAGCGGCAGAACAGCGATTCATGGAAGCAGGGGTTACCGCCGTGCCGGGATTCATCCTCGACGGTCGATACCTGATTTCTGGCGCCCAGCCTGCTGAAGTGCTGGTTGATGCGCTTCGTCAAGTGGCCGAAGAGAACGCCAGCCGCTAATGTTTTAGAGGTTCTGGCCTGAGATGCGGCTGGTAAGGCTGGCTCATATTGCAACTTCTTAAGCGCTGGCTTTAAGACTCAAAGCCAGCGCTACCCCCCTTACTGCAAAAACGCCCGCAACGTATCACTTGCTTGATTGATGGAAACAACGCCATCCAAATGGCCTCGATCGCCTTCCAGGGTTTCAAGCGTCACCTCAGTGCCATCTGCCTCAATTAGCTCGGCGGTTCGACGCACACCTTCAGGCGCGAAGACGAGGTCGTTTTCGCTATACAGCATCAGTGTCGGTGCTTCGATGGCGGCAAGTCCTTCCTCTAGCGAGTCGCCGTGGCCTGCCATAAAGGTTTGGTTGGCGCGCACCAGATAGAGCAGATGGTTGGCATCGGAGGTGGCCGCACGGGCGGCGGCGATATCATCCAGCGTTTGTTCGATCGCGTAGCGGGCGTTGATATCCTGAGCGGGGTCACGCGCTTCATCGGCCCAATCGCGGTTAAAGGTTTCGTTAGCCCACTGCCAGTGGTTGGCGTTGAGTGTCACCAGTTTTAGCGCTTCTTTTAGCCCGTCGGTAGGTGGTTCGCCGTTGTAGTAGTTACCCTCGTTCCAGTTGGCGTCTAAACGAATCGGCGCTGCCCAGGCGCTTAGCGTGGCCAGTAGCCAAGGGTCGGCAACGCCGCCGCCAATCACTGAGATTAAGCGTTCAACTCGGTCAGGATAGGCGCTGGCCCACTCGATAGCTTGTAGCGCGCCCATCGAGGCACCCATCACCGCATGCAGCGATTCAATGCCTTGGCTTTCGAGTAGCTCGCGCTGTACCTCGACAAAGTCGCGGATGGTGACGACCGGGAAGTCCATGCCCCAGGGCTCGCCGGTGTCAGGGTTGATGGAGGCGGGCCCGGTGGTGGTGACGTTGGGGTCTTTGGCATTCAGGTTAACCAGCGTATCCGAGGAGATGATGTAGTACTCATCGGTATCGAGTGGCTTGCCGGGGCCAATGATGGCATCCCAGTAGCCGGTCGGCTGCCCATCTACCTCATAGCGGCCTGCCGCATGACTGGTGCCAGAGAAGAAGTGGGTGATCAGAATGACGTTATCGCGGGCGTCATTGAGCTCGCCGTAGGCTTCCCAACCCACCGTGACGTTGGGGATCGTCTCGCCGCCATGGGTAGTGAAGCTGTCCATTTCGAAGGTCTGTTTCTCGACGACCCCATCCCAGGCCCACAGGGGAGAAGCAAGAAGGAGGCCAAGGCCGGAACAGAGCGTTGCCGTGAACAGCGCGTATCGTGTAGATGCCATAGGGTTGCCTTACCTTAAGAGAGGGATAGTTGTGATTGTTTTAGGCCACGGGCATTGGCTTGCCTTTTAGCATAGTTGGTTTTATTTCAACCTAAAATACAAGCAGTAGCTCGCAAGTGACGCAGATGGCATTTTTCCCTGGGGCCAATTGCCCTTGGTGTTGCTCACCACCAATGCCGACGGAGACTGCTTGGATAGTCGCTTGGTGATCCTTTAATTCCCCATTCAAGATCAATATTTCATTAGCGTGGGTAAGCAGTTGCTTGCCATCGTTAAAGCATGTCTTGATTAAACTACCAATACCCAGTATCTGAGCGGTTTCGACCCGATAATCGTTTGCTATAGAAGCAAGTGCGGTTTGAAGGTCCTGATTTGGTCGCAAGGTCAGTAATAGCGCATTCTTTTTATTGATGTTGCTTAAAGTCGTGCTGGGTGAAAATAGCGGAAACCGAGTTTCTTCATCGTAATGAACATCCAGACATGCGCCCTCTATAGCAATACAGTCGACCTGTATATCCTCGGCTAAGTATGATTCAGGCGCGAGTAAGTGCCCAGCGACCACCTGATCACGTTCCTCTTTGCCTTTATCCTTACCACTTACCCCACTCCAGGTTCCGTGACAGTGCATGAAAGGTTTGCCCTCGCGGCGGCCTACATGAATGCCTGCCGTTAAAATTTGAGCCGGTGCACCTAAGTGAAAAGTATCGCTATACCAGGCCGCGTGCTCACCTTTGGGGTCGTCTCCCGGTATCACGTAGCGCAGGGTATCCATTTGCGCGTTGTTAAGGGTGATATAAGCCGATGTAATATTATGTACGCTTAACTCTTTGATAATAGCATCGTGTAAGCTTTGCCCTCCTTTTAAAAGGAGGGGGATGGGTATTGTGTGGCAAAGCTGGGCCTGATGCCTCTGAGTTATAGGGTTGCCTGGGTGCTGGATAGCCCCCATCTGTGAATCTTTTAGTTGTGATAAGCTCATGACGACTCCTTTATTTCACCGCGCGCCACTAGAGTCTCTCGAATAAGTTTTTTAGTTATTTTCCCATAGGCTGTTTTAGGCATCTCATCCCAAACGACATAGTTTTTGGGCACTTTATAGCGAGAAATTTTCTCGCTAAGCCATTGATTCAAAGACTCTGTATCAAGCTGTTTCCCAGGATAAGGTACACAAACAGCCATACCGACTTCACCCCAAGTGGGGTCAGGTACTCCTAATACGGCCGCTTCTGAAACGAGGGGGTGAGTGAGTAGTTTCTCTTCGATTTCTCTTGGATAGATGTTAGAGCCACCGGATATGTACATATCAGAAACACGCCCGGTTAAATAAACAAATCCCTCTTCGTCCATATGCCCTAAATCGCCCGTTAAGAACCAGCCGTTGCGAAAGCTTTTCCGGTTGGCTTCCGGGTTGTCGAAGTAGCCGGCAAAAACGGCAGGGCCTATCACGGCGATTTCCCCGGTTTCATTGGCAGGAACTTCACGGCCTTCACTGTTTTGGATCTGAACCTGCATGCCTGTGCGTGTGAAGCCACAACTGCCTGTTTTCATGTGTTGATCCTCAACATGGTGAAAAGTAGGTGGTAGCACAGTAATGTTGCCTGTCACCTCACCAAGCCCGAAATATTGCACTAACACAGGCCCGAGCTTTTCCAGTGCTTTCACTTGGTCGGCCCGATACATGGGTGCACCGGCATAGACCACATAACGCAGTGATGCATGGTTATATTGATCGACACTAGGGTGCTCGATCAGCATTTTGACAATAGTGGGAACCGTAAACAGGTTGGTGACATTCCATTTCTCCACCAATGCCCATATGGATTCGGGATTGAATTTATCCTCCGCTGGGAGAATCGTTTTCACTCCGCTTGCAACTTGTGCAAGTTGATGAACACCAGCGCCATGCGAGAGCGGTGCTACCACAATCGAGGCGTCATCAGCGTTTGTTCCTGGCATCAGGTCGCATAAATGGTTAGTCACCACAAAGGCCATTTGCCCGTGGGTCAAAATAGCGGCCTTGGGTTTTCCGGTCGTCCCAGAGGTGAAAAATAACCAGGCGGGGTCATCTCGGTTGACCTCGCAGGTTGCAATCTCTTCACCTATGAAGCGCTCAACAAGAGTGTCGTAATCATCAGCAAAGTTGCTTTGTCCAATGGAGACAGTAAAGTCGACGACTGGGGCGCAGGCGGTTGCATGGTCAGAAAATTGGGCGCCGCAGAGCAACCCTTTTGCCCCTGATGACTCCGCTAACCAAGCGATTTCTTCCGGTGACTGGCGATAATTGGCGGGCACCCAAATGGCGCCAATTCTCCAGCAGGCGAACATCGCTTCAAACATTTGGTGACAGTTGGAGGATTGAACAAGTAACCGATCGCCTTTGCGTAGTCCCATCTGTTTGTCGAGTGCGTAGGCAAACGCCATGGAGCGCGCTTCCATTTCCTGCCAGCGCCAGGTGCGCGTTCCCCATACAAAGCCGATCTCATTGGCTAGGCGGCGTGCGCTATTGGTCAGGAAATGAGACAGATTCATGACTTTTGTTGAGACCGGTGTCACGCCGTGCTCTAGTGATTGGCTCATTTCATACGCTCCAAAATAGAGACATAATTGGTCACCGCAGCCCCACCCATGTTGAAGACACCTGCTATGTGGGCATTGGGTATTTGCATGTCGCCTGCCTCTTCCATTAGTTGCATGGCAGCCATGACATGCATGGAAACGCCGGTGGCGCCGATGGGGTGGCCTTTGGATTTGAGGCCTCCCGAAGGGTTGACGGGTAAGGCGCCATCTTTATGGGTAATACCTTCCCTAATGACACGATAGCCTTCGCCGGGGGCGGCTAGTCCCATAGCCTCATACTCCAGTAGCTCGGCGATGGTGAAGCAGTCGTGGGTTTCTACGAGAGATAGGTCTGAAAGGCTGAGGCCCGAGGCTTCTAACGCTTGTTTCCAGGCGATAGAGGCGCCTCGGAAAGCCAGAACGTCTCGTCGGGAAAGTGCCATGAGATCATTCGCTTGTGTGCGCGCTCGAAAAGCAATAGCACGCTCTAACTGAGCGGCGGTTTCGGCATCCGCAATAACCAGGGCTGCGGCGCCGTCTGATATGAGAGAGCAGTCGGTACGCCGTAAAGGGCCAGCTACCGTAGGGTTGCGCTCTGAAATGGTGGCGCAGAAGTCGGTGCCGATATCCTTGCGCATTTGCGCCCAGGGATTAGCAACACCATTGGCATGATTTTTGGCGGCAATCATGGCGAGTTCGTACGAGCGGTCGCCATACTTCTGAAAGTAGCTTGTGGCTATTTCGCCGAACACGCCCGCAAAGCCTCCTGCGATGTGAGCTTCTTCCTGATGGTAGCTGGCACTCAACAGAATATTGCCCACGTCGGCGGTGGGAGTCGCCGTCATTTTTTCGGCGCCAACGACTAATGCAATACGCCCGCGTCCTGATTCAATAAAATCGAGTGCGCCATGCAGCGCTGCGCTTCCCGTTGCGCAGGCATTTTCGTAACGCGTTGCAGGGGTGTGCGCAAAGCGTTCATCGCCCATGGCCACAAGAGCTGCCTGGAAGTCCTGGGCAGAAAAGCCATTGTTGTAGACTCCGACGAAAATGCCATCAATGGCTTCGTGGGTAACTCCAGCGTGAAGCAGAGCCTCCTGAATTACGCCCTGCATAAGGGTTTCGGTGTTGGGTTCGGGCAGTTTTCCGAAAGGGGAATGGCCCCAGCCGACGATATGCGCTTTTGTCATTATGTGCTCCTAGCTAAGGGGTTGCGGGTGTTTGATATCTTAAAAATTCAGCGGCTAACAGATCTTCAATCGCGAGAGCTTCTTCTTGTAATCGCGGCACAAGGTTCTGCGATCTTCTCGGTTCCTGCATGCGGCTCTGTATCGCGGCCAGAGAGAGTGAGCCCGCCAGTACGCCATCGGGCCAGCGTAAGGCAATGCCAATGCCCCAGGAGTCAGGAAATACCAAACCAGGGTTAATTGCGTAACCCTGAGACCGGGTTTCGTCAACCAGGCTTAACATACGGCTCGGGATTAGCCGAGGGTATTGCTGTTCGAGGAGGGGGCGTTGCGCGTCTAAAATTTGGGTGATTTCACGGTCAGGAAGAGCCGCCAGCATGGCAAGTGAGCCTGCCCCGACCCCTAAAGGATGGTACGCACCTTGTGTCAGGGCATGGGTGCGAATGGGGTAAGCACCATCCTCACGGTATAAGCACAGCGAATGGTGGCCTCTGCGAATGGAAAGGCAAGCGGCATCTTCGGTTGATAGCGCCAAGCGCGCGACATTGCGAGTAGCGAGGCGCGTCAAGTTATGTAGCTCTGAGGCTCTTTGTCCCAGTAAGTAAGCCTCCGGGCCTAAGTGGTAATGCTGATTGGCGGGCGACTGCTCAACCATCCCTGCATTGATCAACGCAAGCAGTAAGCGCCTCACCGTGGGCTTATTCAAGCCACAGGACTTGGTTAAATCAGTAAGCGAGCTACCCTTATCTGCTTGTCGAGCAATTAGGCTTAATAAACTGAGCGCACGATCAACACTTTGCGCACCAGCCGTCGTGCTTCCATTTGATAAAGCTTTTAGTTCCATATTATGAACCATCTTTTGTTTTCTGTTTCGCCTGTAAAGCTTATTTTGCAGATAATTTGACTTTTTGAAATGCCTTTGGCAAATTTTTATTGTCGTTAATACAAAATACGTTCCATATTGTGGATCAATAATAATCAAGTGCGACAGCACAAGCACGTCAGAAGGAATACAACACAATGAAATACCTTAGTTTTCGTAAGCTTGTATGGGCTGCTTCCGCTGCTGGACTGGTGCTCGCCAGTACTGCATCTGCTGAGACATTGCGGCTTTCTCATAACACGGGAGATGCCACTTCGTGGCACTTGGGGGCAGAGCGGTTTGCTCAGTTATTAGACGAAGCTTCCGAAGGTGAGCTAAATGTGCGGGTTTTCCCCAATGCACAGCTTTCGGGCGGTGATCAAATGCGCCAAGCTGAGATGGTGGGCCGTGGTGCGCTTGATCTGCTCATCACGTCTGCTATCAATGTCACTCCTCTCGTGCCGGAAATGGCGGTTTTCTCGCTACCGTATCTCTATGCAAATTACGACCAGGTTGATGCCACAACCCAGGGTGAACCTGTTGAGTTGCTTGAAGCCATAATGGAAGAGAAGGGAATTGTGGTGCTGGCTTGGGGGGAGAATGGTTTTAGGGAGTTAACCAATAGTGTACGACCTATTCGTACCCCAGAGGATATCCGTGGGCTCAATATACGTGTTGCAGGCCCCATGTATGTCGATGTCTTGAATGAACTTGGGGCTAATCCCCAACAAATGCAGTGGACGGAAACGATGACCGCCTTGCAGCAAGGCGTGGTGGATGCACAAGAGAACCCCATTGGGGCTGTTATTATCCCTCAGCAAATTTATGAAGTGCAGGATTATTTGACTACTTGGCACTACTCTTATGATCCCCTGTTTTTGGGCATATCTAAGCAACGTTGGGAAGGATTCGACGAAAAGACTCAAGAGATAATCCAGCTTGCTGCAGAGCAGGCAATGGCCTACCAGATAGAGGTAACTCGAGAAAGTACCGCTGATGGTTTGGAGTTTCTGAGCGAACAAGGCATGCAAATTACTGAGCTGTCAGAGGATGAAATTGCGGCGTTTCGTGCTGAAACGGTACCGGCTTTTGACCTGTGGGCTGAGAAAATAGGCCCTGAGATTGTGTCGGCCTTTGTTAATGCGGTGGAAGAGAACGGTAACTGATCCCAGCTGTTTCATGCTTGGTCTGGATAACGCTCTAAGTAATTTATTGGAGCTTTATCCGCAATTGATAGAGGTGCCGTAACATGAAATTTATGCTGCGAGAGGCAGAAAAAATATTCTGTGCAGTGCTTTTTATGGGCATGACCCTGTTGGGGTTTGCCAATGTCGTTGTTCGCTATGGGACTAACTATTCTCTGGCTGCTACAGAAGAGCTACTGACAAATGGTTTTTTGATTCTGACTATTTTTGGTGCGGCTATCGCGGCGCGAAGGGGAGAACACTTAGCCGTTTCGCTTTTCTACGATTTATTACCGGCCAGCCTACGTAAAATCGTTTTTCTGCTGTCTGGTCTTTTTTCAGTCGCATTGTTGGCACTATCTGCTTACTTTTCATGGGAAGTGCTGATGAATCAGCTAAGTTCAGGCATGCGTTCTTACGGGTTGGGGTTGCCTGCTTGGTATTATCATGTGGCTATTCCTTTCGGTTTTGCACTGATCATAGTTCGCTATCTGCAGCGGCTATGGGATGAGCAGCGAAATCGTGATAGTGAGTGCGTGGGAGGTGCGAATGTTTGAGGTATTCGCCACACTCTCTTCAGGTTCTCAGATGATTCTGGTGTTTTTTCTACTCTTACTATTGCGTGTGCCGGTGGCTTTCTCGCTGGGTCTCTCTGCTATTTATGCTATGTGGCATATGGGTTTTGGGCTAGATATGGTAGGTGACCTGATTGCTACCGGGATAACCAAGTTCTCTCTACTTGCAATCCCATTTTTCATCCTGGCCGGTACCTTGATGGGAGTGCTGGGAATTGCCGAACGCATGGTGCTTTTTTTTAGAGTTCTCGTTGGCGGTTTGCCTGGCGGAATGGGGGTCGTGGGAACAGTGGTTTGTCTTTTCTGGGGTGCCGTCAGTGGTTCGGGGCCTGCATCTGTGGCTGCAATTGGCCCCATGATTATTAAAGGGATGGAAGAAGATGGCTATCGTAAGGCTTATGCTGCAGGTTTAGTGTGCACGGGAGCGGCTCTCTCGATAGTGATTCCACCCTCAATAGGACTGGTCATTTATGGAGTGATTGCAGAGACCTCCATTTCCAAGCTTTTTCTTGCGGCCATTATTCCTGGCCTATTGATGGGGGGAATCATGATATTAACCCTGCCGCTAGGACGTGATAAAGGCGCTAAGACTGGCAAGGTTGATGAGCTGTGCCTGGCAACCATGGGTGACCTTGTTGATACGAACCTCTCTTATAAAAAAAGACTTTGGAGCACATTTCGTGACTCTTTTTGGGGGCTACTAACGCCTGTCGTTATTTTGGGCGGAATATACTCTGGGGCCTTTACACCAACAGAAGCAGCGCTGGTGGCTACCGTCTATGCGTTGTTTGTGGGTGGACTTGCTTACCGCACATTAACCTTTAAAAAGTTATATGAGGCGCTAAGCGATGCAGCTGCATCATCATCTGTTGTTATGTTGGTAGTTGCGTATGCCAGTTTGTTCGGTTGGGTGGTGACCGTTGATGACCTTGTCGGAACCTACTCTGGACTGCTACTTGGTCTTAGCAGTAACGAGTGGGTCATTCTACTAGTAATAATGTTGATCTTGCTTATTGTGGGGATGTTCATGGATGCGGTCACCGTCATGTTCATTTCTTTGCCAATTTTTATGCCGGTTGTCCATGAAATGGGGTGGGATCCTATATGGTTTGGCGTGCTGTTAATGATCAACCTTTCGATAGGCCTGATTACACCGCCGGTAGGAATTAATCTTTATGTGGCTGCCAATGTGACCAAATTATCAATTGAGAGCGTAGCAAAAGGAGCACTACCTTTTGTATTTACCTGCTTGCTAGGGCTCGTAATCGTTGCCGCTTTCCCAACCCTTTCTTTAATGCTCATAGAAATATTTCGTTAACTAACTTTTACTAAGGCTATAGTGATGATAACAACAAAGCGTATTGCAGTAGTAACAGGTGCTGCACGTGGTATTGGACTGGCGACGACTCAGCTCTTTTTGGAACAGGGTTATGAAGTGCTTATGGTTGACCGTGATGCACCAGAACTTGAGAAGGTTGCCGCTAAGCTGGAAAACGCCTATGCGTGGGTATATGACATATCGGAGCCAGATGATATCGCTCATTTAGCGCAAGAGGTGGAGAATCAATACGGACGAGTTGATGCATTGGTCAATAATGCCGGTGTTGCCGATTTTCGCCCGTTAGAAGAAACCACTTACGAAATATGGCGACGGGTTATGGCGACTAATCTGGATGGTATTTTTCTTACTACGCAGTCACTATTACCTCTGCTCAAGGCGGCCAAAGGTGCGATTGTTAATATTGCCTCTATCTCGGGTCTAAGGGCCAGTACATTGCGTGTGGCTTATGGTACTTCCAAAGCGGCCGTCATTCATTTGACTCAACAACAGGCAGCCGAGCTAGGCGAACATGGCATCAGGGCTAATTGTGTGGCGCCAGGTCCAGTAGATACCAAGCTTGCGCTGGCTGTCCACACTCCTGAAATTCGCGCTGCTTATCATGACGCTATTCCCTTAAATCGCTACGGCAGTGAGCGAGAAATTGCTGAGATGATTGTATTTCTTTGCTCTGAGAAAAGTGGTTATGTTACCGGGCAAGTCATTGCCGTGGATGGTGGGTTTCAGTCAACTGGGGTTGGTTTGCCAGCCCTCCGAAACCTCTCAGTAAAAGCCTGAAGTTCCATTAGGTCGTAGATTTTTTTACGATAAAAGTACCTGCTACTTGCTCTTCATGAAAATAGTGCTGGCTCTTTGAAAGAAGCCAGCCTCTCATCATTGTGAGTGTTTCCACCACCGCTGGTGTTACCACATCTTAAACGGATTCAACCCATTAGCTTGCTGCATCATCATGCGTTTGGCGAACGGGAAGCGCTCGGCAATTTGCAGGCTTAGGTCGCCTAGTTGGCGCAGCGGCTTGGCGCCGGTAAACAGGTGGTGAAAGCTGTCGGTGGCGGCGATCATCGTCTGATTGGCCGCGCGGCGCTGGCACTCAAAGCGCAGTAGGTTGAGGTAGTCGCCGGGGTCGCGGCCCTGGATAATGATCTCAGCAAGGGTGTCGGCGTCGTGCAGGCCGATATTTAACCCCTGGCCTGCCAGCGGGTGCACCACATGGGCCGCGTCGCCAATAAGTGCCAGGCGCTTGCCGATATAGCGGTGGGCATGCTGGCGCTTGATGGGGAAGCTGGCCCGGGCGACGATGCGGATGAGGTTGCCCAGGCGTTTAGGGAAGGCCATTTCGATGGCTGCTTTAAGTGCCTCATCGTCAAGCTGTTCGCGGGCTTGGGTGGTGCTATCTGTGTCGTACCACACCAAGGAAGCGCGATGGCCTGGTAGCGGCAGCATGGCGATGGGGCCTGTAGGGGTGAAGACCTGCCAACTGACATCCTGCTGGGGCAGCTCAGTTTCCACGTTAATGATCATCGCCCGCTGATGGTAGTCGTGGCTACTAACGTTAATCCCCGCTAGCTCACGTAGGGTCGATTGCGCGCCGTCGGCGCCGACGATCAAACGGGCGCTTAGGGTTTTGCCATTATCCAGCTCCAGCAGGCGGCCAGTGCTTGAGGTGATCGTACTTAACGGCGCGCATTGGGTGTAGCAGGTGACGCTGGGCAGCTGTTCTAACCGTTGCCATAACGCGTACTGCAACGTGCGGTTTTCGATAAAGATGCCGAAGTCATCCATGCCACTATCGTGAGCGGAAAACAGCGAATGGCCGGTGCCGTCCTGGTTGGAGACATCGATATGCCGAAAAGGGCAGCAACGCTCCTCAGGTAACGTCGTGCCGCTGGCCTTAACGAACGCTAACGAGCGCGCATTCAGCGAGGAAATACGCAGGTCATAGTCACCGCTAGGGGGAGGGGGAGTAGGGGAATCGCCGTGCTCCACCAGCCCTACGGAGAAGCCCGCATGACCCACGCGGGCCGCCAGGGCGGCGCCCACCATGCCGCCACCGACAATAATAATGTCATGATCGTGCTGCATAAGAGTATCTCCTGGGTGCACAATAACCGTTAAAGGGCGCGTTGCATGGCCCGCTGTTGCTATACAGTATCGTTGAGTTTGAGCCACATTGCCTAGAGGTGAACGATTGACGCAGGCCGTGGAAATTGCAGAAAGCGTTGCCCAGGCGGGCGAGGAACTGGCTGATTTTATTCAGCGGCACCCAAGACTGTGGGTGATTACCGGTGCCGGTGTGAGTACCGACAGTGGCATTCCGGACTATCGCGATGCGGATGGTCAGTGGAAGCGGCCACCCCCGGTGCAGCATGGCGACTTCATGAGTTCTCATCACGTTCGCCAGCGCTACTGGGCCCGCGCGCTGATCGGTTTTAGCGCCATGCGCGAAGCCCAAGCCAGCGGCGCACACCGTGCGTTGGCCGCGCTGGAGTCACAGGGTTATATCCAGCAGTTGGTGACCCAAAACGTTGACCGTTTACATCAGCGCGCTGGTTCCCGCCGGGTGATCGACCTGCATGGTCGAGCGGACATGGTGAAGTGCATGGTGTGCGACTATCAAATGATGCGCCACGCCATGCATGCCGAAATGGCGCGCATGAATCCGAGCTTTACTGGTTTGCAGGCGGGGCACGCTCCGGATGGCGATGCCGACCTGGAAACCGACTTCAGCACCTTTCGCATTTTCGACTGCCCGCGCTGCAGCGGCATCCTGAAGCCTGACGTGGTGTTCTACGGCGATGTGGTGCCCGCCGAACGGCGGCTTGCAGCGCAGGTAGCGCTGGCAGAGTCGGAGGCGGTACTGGCAGTGGGCACCTCGTTGATGGTGTTTTCCGGCTACCGTTTTTGCCGCGCCGCCCATGAGCGGGGCATCCCTCTGGCATCGCTATCGCTCGGCGTCACCCGGGCAGATGCGCTATTGACCCACCAGTGGCGGGCGCCGTTGACGCCGGTGCTTGAGCAGGCTGTGCGCTGTTTGCACGGAAACTAGAGCGCCTGAAACACTGATAGCATTTCCTGGGAAACTTTTTACCATGCTCTTCATTGCCTGGAGCTAAAGTTTGCCCGTTCGATATGTTTTTTGGCATCGTCCCAAGGCAATCTGCGTTTGCGTGCTTTCATCAAATCAAGGGAGGCTAAGCTCTCCTCATTGGACAATAGCCCGAACTCAATCATCTCAGTGAACACCCATAGCGTGCCTCTTATATCAACACCTTCGCGCCCAGCAAGGGCGCGCAGATTATTGTCTCCCGTAAGCAACGGGCAGGCTTCCTGCTTAGCTAAAGCCAGCGCTAGCCTGTCGTACAAGCCGGGCTCTTCGCCATGCTCTTCTCCCAAGGTGATCGCATAATCGATGTACAAGGATTCAACAACGAGTGTTTTTAACCCCATATCAATTAGGTACGGGCTGCCGTCTTCAATTTCTTCTTCATAAAGCACGTCAGGCATAGCGAAAACATAAGGAAGCTGAAAGAGTGTTTCCAGTATGCCCCCAGCCTCTAAATCAATTATTACGTTGGCGTCACTGATGAGTAACAGCATCAGCAGACTCCATTAGGCGTTCTCGATAGAAGCGCATTCTTGGGATGCCGAGCAGTTCAGCCGCCTTTGCCTCGGAAATAAGGTCTTCTGCTAATGCCCGATATACTAGCTGCTCAAATAGAGAAGGGGCTTCGTTAGGTAGCACCTCGCCGGGCTCGTTAGTCCTCCAGCCGCGAGCCGAGAACATTCGCATCGTTGCCTCTCGCAACCCGTCATGGATAACGCCACATTGAAACGCACGCATTACCCACCCGGCCATTGAAAGGCCGTACTCATGCTTTAGATGGTAAAGTTCTTGTGGCTCTAAGCGCTTTCGCTGAGAGCCAAGCTCCTTAACAACGGACTCTCTTGGGGCTAAAAACGCGCCAGCAAAACGGTCGCATGCCTTTTCTTCATTTACTCCGTCCGTCAATCGACCTGCAAAAAGCACGTGAGCCAGTTCGTGGGCGAGAGTAAAACGCTGGCGATCCCCAGGCCAGCGAGAAGACACCACTATGACAGGGTAGTACTGCCCATCTACTGTCATTGCTGTAGCAGTCATGCCCGAAAATGCTTTGTGTTCCACGTCGACTGCCATTACCAACAACCCCAAGGGTTCAAGCTCTGCGGTCAAGTCGGCAATTGGATTTAACCCAAGCTCCCATGCGTGTCGTACATTCTCTGCGATGCCCTCAATCTCGTCCAAATCTTCTATTTGGCGAGGTACACAACCAGGGACTGCGAAGTGTGGAATGGGCAACTCGGGGAACGCGTTAAGCAATTCGACACGTTTCTCAATCATTTCCGTAATGCGGATTTGTATAGCGTCAGAACGCTTCTTCCCAAACGTGCTGTGTTTACGAAATTCGATGTTCGACAACGTTACCGTCGACTTTCGGAAAAAATATTCTGTGCGAACGCCACACGCTTTAGCGATCTTGAGCAATTTAGAGGAGTCGGGTGTTGCTTTACCTTTTTCATACTTCTGTATTGCCGCCTTGGAAACCTCAAGCTGCTGGCCCAACGCTTCAAGCGTCAAGTCAGCAGCAAGGCGTGCCTGATGGATTCGTTGACCTAGCATAGATGTCACTCGGTTTACTTTTATAAAAGTATTTTGTGAAAAGTAAACCTTGTGCCAAACAATAACCAGCGGAAAAAATTCACAGAAATCTTTATTAAGAGAAAAGTGACCGGACTTTATGCTCACGTACCAGCCAGCAGCCAAGCATATCTCTCGCCACTTCAAGCGTGTCCCGATTATAAAAATCCCTTGGCAGTGGCGTCAGCTCGCTGTTTTTAACATTTGGTATGTTTGGCAACATCGCCTCGGCGTTTAGTTGAGTAGAATGCTAGGGTATTAGGTAGTTATTGCCACTAAAAGCGGAGCCTATCGTGCTGCCATTCGAACATCTCTATTCCTCCTTGCCTGAACCCCTCTGGATCGCCACCCAAGCAACGCCTGTGGCCAGTCCGGAGCTGATTGCGTTCAATGCGCCGCTTGCCCATGAGCTAGGGGCCAAAGAGATACCTGACTCAACAACGCTTGCCGATTGGTTTAGCGGCAACCAGCCCATGCCGGATGCCAAGCCGGGCGCCTTAGGTTACGCCGGGCATCAGTTCGGCAACTTTGTGCCGCAACTGGGCGATGGCCGTGCGCTGCTGCTGGGCGAAGTGATCGATCAGAATGGCGTTCGCCGCGATGTGCAGCTAAAAGGCAGCGGCCGCACGCCGTTTTCCCGTGGTGGCGATGGTCGTTCGCCGCTAGGGCCGGTGCTGCGTGAGTACCTGGTCAGCGAGTTCATGGCCGCCATGGGGATTCCCACCACCCGCGCCCTTGCGGCCGTGGCGAGCGGCGAGCGAGTGGTACGGCAAATGGCCGAGCCCGGCGCTGTCTTTACCCGCGTGGCGAGCAGCCATATTCGCGTGGGTACCTTTCAGTTTGCCGCTGCACAGCGGGATGAAGCATTGCTCAAAGCCCTGGCGGATCATGTGATTGCACGCCACTACCCCGATGCCGCCAACGCGGAAGACCCCTACCTGGCGCTACTGGAGTCAGTGGTGGTCCGCCAGGCAGTGCTGATTGCCCGCTGGATGAGTGTGGGCTTTATCCACGGCGTGATGAATACCGATAACTGCAGCATCGCCGGTGAAACCATCGATTACGGCCCCTGTGCCTTTATGGAGCAGTTCGATCCGCAAAAGGTGTACAGCTCCATCGATCAAGGCCGACGCTACGCCTTTGCCAACCAGCCAGCGATTGCCCAGTGGAATCTGGCCCGCTTTGCCGAAACGCTGCTGCCGTTGATGCGGGAAGAGGGCGACGCGGTCGTGGAGCAGGCCACTGACGCCATCCGGCGCTTTGAATCACTGTTCAGCGCCGAGCAAGTCCGCCTGCATGCCGATAAGCTCGGTTTAGCGGCGGAAAGCCCCCAGGCCGAAGCGCTAATGGAAGGCCTCGAAAGCCAGATGCATCAGGGGCGGATGGACATGACCGCCACCTTTGACGCGCTCACGCAATACGCTTCCTCGCCGAGCGATGAGTACCGCCAGGCACTGCTGGCACTGACGACTCAGCCTGACGAGTTGACCGCATGGCTGGATACCTGGCAGCAAGCGCAGATAGCCAGCCAAGATAGTGAGCGTTTTGCGGCCATGCGAAGCGCCAACCCGGTCATTATTCCCCGCAACCACCGGGTTCAAGAGGTCATTGATGCCGCTTACGACGGTGATTTTGCGCCTTTCCACACCTTATTGGCAGTGGTGACTAAGCCGTTCGATGAATCTGTTGAAGCGCGCCGTTTAGCGGCGCCCGCCACGGAAAATGAGCAGGTGCTAAGAACCTTCTGTGGCACATAACGCCTATGCTAGACTGTGTTTTTTTACAGTTGGAAGGCTAGCCGGTGCGCAAAATCATTCACTGCGACTGTGACTGCTTTTATGCAGCAGTGGAAATGCGCGATAATCCCGCGCTGCGGGATATACCGATTGCCATTGGCGGCAGCGTCGAGCAGCGCGGGGTGGTCGCCACCTGCAACTATCCCGCCCGCGAATTTGGCATTCATTCGGCCATGCCGATGGCCCAGGCACTCAAGCGCTGCCCGCATCTCACTGTGATTCGCGGTGAGATGGCCAAATACAAAGAGGTCGCCCGCCAGGTTTTCGCCATTTATCGCGATGTGACTGAACTGATTGAACCGCTCTCCCTGGATGAGGCCTTTCTGGATGTCTCGGAGGTCACCCAGCATCACGGCAGCGCGACGCTAATGGCTGAAGCGATCCGTGAACGGGTCAGCCGCGAAGTGGGGGTCACCGTTTCAGCGGGCGTAGCGCCCAACAAGTTTCTGGCCAAAATTGCCAGCGACTGGAATAAACCCGACGGCCTGTGCGTGATTACGCCGGATAAAGTCGACAGCTTTGTGCAGCAGCTACCGGTAAAGAAAATCCACGGCGTTGGCCCCCGCACGGCCGAGAAACTGGCGGGGCTGGATATCCACACCTGCGCCGACCTGCGTACCCGCACGCTAACCGACCTGGTCGAGCACTTTGGCCGTTTTGGGCGGCGGCTGCATGAGCTAAGCTGGGGGCGGGACGAGCGCCCGGTGAAAACCCACCGGGAGCGCAAATCGATTAGTACCGAGCAGACCTACTCTCAGGATTTACCCTCTCTTAATGCCTGCCGCCAAGAGCTCCCCGCGCTGATCGAAGATTTAGAGCGCCGCTATGCCCGGCTAGACCCACCCCTGGCAGTGCGCGGGCTAATCGTAAAAGTGAAGTTCAACGACTTTACCCAAACCACCGTCGAACACGCCGACCCCGCGCCTAACCTTGAACAGTTTGAAACCCTGCTTAACGTTGGCTGGGCACGCGGCGAGCGTCCCGTGCGTCTGCTTGGCGTGGGGTATCGGCTGGCGGACAACAGCCAGGAGCATCAGCTGTCGCTGTTTTAATTAGCCTGTTAATCCTTTTGTCGATTGACGCTCATGCAGGAGCGCGTTAAAACAGATGTATGATAGGCGGCGTAAATAATCATGTTTCACATTAGCCGTCTTCCTGCCTTTTTAACGCGCGAGCCTTGCCATGCCTGCTAATGCTGCCCAACGTCCCCGTTTAGTGTTTGCCCATGCCAATGGTTTTCCGGGCTTAAGCTATCGCAGCCTGCTGAACCCACTGGCAGAGACCTTTGATCTGCACCCTCTGGATCGCCTGGGTCACCACCCTGACTACCCCGTTAATCATAACTGGGGCAACTTGGTGGATGAGCTGCTGAGCTACCTACCCGAGACGGATACGCCGCTTCTGGGCGTGGGGCACTCTTTGGGTGGCACGCTAATGGCCATGGCCGCGGATAAGCAGCCCGAGCGCTTCTGCGGGGTGATTATGCTTGATCCCCCTTTGATGCTGGGGAAGGACGCCTGGGCAATGAAAGCCGCCAAGCGGTTTGGCTTTGTGGATCGAGTTACCCCTGCTGGAAAAACCTTGGGTCGGCGCACCGTGTGGCCGAGTCGCGAAGCGATGGCAAGCTCGCTGGGTCGCCGGGGGCTGTTTCGTCGCTTTACCCCAGAGGCGCTCAACGACTACATTGAAGCAGGGACGCGCTTGCTAAACGATGGCAGTGCAGAACTGACCTTTGATCCTGGTATTGAGGTGGAAATTTTCCGCCACCTGCCGGATCACCTATCGCGCCTGCCGCAGCGTTTGGGCGTACCGTTAGAACTGGTGGCGGGCAAAGAGTCCCACCTATTGACCGCTTCACGTATAAAACGCTTGAAGCGTAGAGGGCTATCGGTGAGTGAAGTCCCCGGTACGCATATGTTCCCGATGGAGCATCCGGACGAGACCCGTGCCGCTATTTTGGCTGCCTGGCAGCGTTTATCCAGCGTCCGTCAGCCCCAAAACACAGCGTAAGGAGGCGTTATGTATCTTTCCGTACAGCTTAGCTATTACCCGTTGGCCGATGACTTCAAGCCGGTGGTCAAAGAGGTGGTGAAACGCCTTGAGGCGACAGGATTGGAAGTACACCCGAATCGCATGAGCACCCAGGTATTTGGCGAGTTCGATGCTGTGATGGCAGCGCTAACTGAGGTGATGAAGTGGTCGTTTGAGACCCATGGCAAAGCGGTCTTTACGGCTAATTTCCTCGAAGGCGATCGTCGGCCACGCTAATCACGCAGCATAGGCAACGCCGTCCACTGGGCGGCGTGTCGTTGTCTGGTCCGTTCGCGTCGCTATGGGACATAAATGGTTCCCAAATGACTGTAGTTTAATCCCTATACCAATCAAAAATAGGGGTTAAAAGAATGTTCCATCCTGCTGATTTAAATAACAAATTCCCTCATTCAGGTAAAAAACTTTCGATAGCGCTAGGGGCACTACTCGTCAGTGGCTATGCGCATTCCCAGTCGGTCAGTATGGACTTCTCCAATGAGTATAATGCGTCCTCCATTCATGCTCAGGGCGATGCCTATTTTATTGATAAGCTTGCCGAATTAACCGATGGCGAAATTGATATCACGCTGCATACGGGTGGCTCGCTCGGCTTTAATTCCGGCGATCATTTTTATGGCGTGGCCGATGGCGCCGTCGAGATAGCTGATACCCTCTCGGGCACCATGAGCGGCATCAATTCGCTATTTCTACTCTCTTCGCTCCCCTTTATTGTCGACGACGTTGCCGATGCGCGGCGACTTTATGACATAGCGAAACCCTATTACGAAGAGGTGTTCGCCGATAATAACCAGGTGCTGCTGTATGCCTCGCCCTGGCCGCCGAGCGGTATCTGGTCGGAAGACGAGGTCGCGAGCCAGGACGATCTTGAGAGCCTGAAGATTCGCACCTTTGACCGTAACGGTACCGAGACATTTAGAAATGTAGGTGCCTCGCCGGTCAGCCTGTCCTGGGCCGATGTGGTACCCCAACTGGCCACCGGCGGTATCGAGGCGGTGTTAACGTCCGCCGAAGCGGGGGCCAATGCCAGCTTTTGGGAGCACCAGAATTACTTTGCCGGGGTTCAGTACGCCATTCCCCTTAACATGGTGCACATGAATCGCGATGCGTTCGAATCGCTTACCGACGCTCAACAGGATGCGGTCATGGAAGCGGCCAGCCTGACTGACCAACACAACTGGGAAGCGGTTGAAACGCGTACCGAAGAAAACTACCAGACGCTTAGTGAGCACGACGTCGTGATCAGTGATCCCGTCTCGGACGAGTTGCTAACGCCTCTCAAGGAAGCCGCCAGTGGCGTGGTCGAGAGCTGGCTGGAGAATACTGGTGATGACGGCGAGTCGATCTTGAGCGAGTTCCGAGGCGCCGAATGAGGGCGCTCAATGTCATTGAGCGTATCTCTAAGCTGCTCAATCGGGTCGGTGCTGTCATTGCCGTGCTGCTCATTATTTATATGCTCGGCCATATCCTGTTAGAGATAGCGCTGAGGCTGTTTGGCCACTCGACGTTTATCCTCGATGAGTATATCGGCTATGCAGTGGCTACGATGTCCTTTTTAGGCCTGCCTTATGTGCTGGAGAAGGGCGGGCTGATCCGTGTCTCTCTGCTTCTGGAACGCTTTCCTGAAACCATGCGCTGGCCGCTGGAGCTATTCAGCAGCTTGGTAACGGCAGGTTGCTTTGTGTGGCTCTCGACCTTCTGGTTTCAGAATGTTCTGCGTAGCTACAGCCGCGACACCGTCAGTGAAACCATGGCAGAGACGCCTATTTGGCTGCCGGAGAGCGCCATCCTCGTGGGCATGTGGTTAATTTCCATCACGCTGTTAGTCAGAGCCCTAAAAATAATGGCTCTGCGTTCAGGCTACTCGTCTAGCGTCAATTGAAGCAGCGACTAATAGGAAAGGCGTTATGGATATTTTTTGGTCGGCCGTCGGGGTCGGCGTACTGCTGTTGTTCTTTTTGTCGATGGGCACCTGGATTTTTGCATCCATGCTGGCCGTGTCCATTGGCTCGCTTTGGCTGTTTGGCGACTTCGGTGCTGATCGTATCGGTCTGATTTTTTCGCGAATTCTCTATCGTGCCAGTAATAGCTGGGAGTTATCGGCTATCCCGCTGTTTATATTGATGGGCGAGCTGATTTTTCGCTCCAATATTTCCGAGCGGCTTTTCAAAGGGCTGGTGCCGATCACCCGCCATTTGCCGGGCGGTATTCTCCACACCAATGTGCTTGGCTGTACGCTGTTTGCGGCGGTGAGCGGCTCCAGCGCGGCGACGACCGCGACGATTGGCAAAATCACCACCCAGGAGCTGAAAACGAGGGGGTACGATCGTAACCTATCGATCGGTTCGCTGGCGGGCGCCGGTAGCCTGGGGCTGTTGATTCCGCCTTCGATCGTGATGATCGTCTATGGCGTTCAGGCGGAAGTCTCTATTAGCCAGCTGTTCATGGCGGGGGTAGTGCCGGGCCTGTTAATTGCGCTGCTGTATAGCGTGTATATCGGCGCGAGGACCTATTTGTCGCCGTCGTTGGCACCCAAACAGGCGGCGACTGACCAGAGCGTAGGGCAATCCATTCTGCTTCTGCTGCCCGTGCTGGTGTTGATCAGCATCGTGATTGGCTCTATCTATAGCGGTATTGCCACGCCCTCGGAGGCGGCGGCGGTGGGCGTGGCCGCAACGCTGGTGCTGCTTGGCGTCGAGCGCCAGCTTTCGGCGCGGCTGTTTATTGAGGCGTTCAGAGGCACGTTAATCACCAGTATCATGGTGTGCAGCCTGTTGATTACCGCCACGTTGCTCTCCACGGCGATGGGCTACCTGCACCTGCCCCGGGAGCTTGCGGAGTGGATCGCCGCGCAAAACTTTACCCCGATGTCGTTGTTGCTGGCGCTGGCGGTTTTCTATGTGGTGCTGGGGCTTTTCCTGGACGGTATTTCGATCACCGTGATGAGCCTGCCGATTACGCTGCCGATCGTACTGCTGGCGGGGTTCGATCCCATCTGGTTTGGCATCTTCCTGATCATCATGATCGAGCTTGGCCAGATAACGCCGCCGGTCGGATTCAACCTGTTTGTGCTGCAAAGCCTGACAGGGGAAAGCATCAGCCGGGTGGCCCTGGCAGCGCTACCTTTCTTCCTGCTGATGTGCGTGGCGGCCTTGATCATCAGCTTATGGCCGGATATTGCCTTGTGGCTGCCTCGCTTTATGGCGGAATAAGCAGGTTAGGTATCCACACAAGTAAAACCGCCGCCCCAAATTTGGGCGGCGGTTTGGTTCTTGCTGACTAACGCTTAATTACACCAGCGAATCCAGGCAGGACTCAATAATATCCAGGCCTTCATTGAGCACGTCATCTTGAATGGTGACGGGCATCAGGAAGCGGATGGTGTTGCCGTACATGCCGCAGGAAAGAAGGATCAAACCCTCTTCGCGGGCTTTCTTGCATAGCGCGGCCGCTAGTTCTGGGTTAGGCGTATGGTCGGCTTTGTTCGACACCAGTTCAAAGGCAGCCATCGCGCCCATGTTGCGCACGTGGTCGATGCAATCAAACTTATCTGCCCACACGTTGAAGCGCTTGGCCAGCTTGTCGCCCAGGGCCTGGCTCTTCTCCAGAATGTTCTCTTCTTCAAACACTTCCATGACCGCTAGCGCCGCCGCACAGGCAGTGGGGCTGCCGGTGTAGGTGCCGCCCAGCGAGTTAGGGCCTGAAGCGTCCATCACTTTGTCGGTGCCTACGATGGCGGAAATCGGCATACCGTCGGCCATACTCTTGGCCATGGTCATAATGTCCGGCTCAACGCCGCTATGCTCAATGGCAAACATTTTGCCGGTACGGCCAAAGCCTGACTGCACTTCATCGACTATCATCAGCATGCCGTGCTCATCGCAGATTTCGCGAACCTTGGTCAGGAAGCTGGTAGAGGCCGGGTAGAAACCGCCTTCGCCAAGCACCGGTTCGAGCACGATGGCCGCGGTATCTTTGGGGTTGGCATCGGTTTTCAGCGTCATTTTCAGGCCGCGAATGGCTTCGTCTTCGCTAACGCCGTGGTAAGGCACCGGGTAGGGCGCACGGAAAACGGTGCCCGGCATGGGGCCGAAGTCGCTCTGGTAAGGCGCCACCTTGCCGTTCATGGCCATGGTGAAGAAGGTACGGCCGTGGTAGCCGCCATCGAAGCAGATAACGTTAGAACGACCAGTGGCGGCGCGGGCGATCTTGACCGCATTTTCCAGCGCTTCCGCACCCGAGTTGGCCAGCATGACTTTGGCATGGCCACGAACGGGCACGATGTGACTGAGTTTTTCCGCGACTTTCACGTAGCCTTCATAAGGCATGACCGTTTGGCAGGTATGCATCAGCTTATCGAGCTGGGCTTTTACCGCTGCGACCACTTTGGGGTGACGGTGACCTACGTTGAGTACGCCAATGCCGCCTGCGAAGTCGATAAAGCGGTTGCCGTCCGCGTCCCAGATTTCAGCGTTTTCAGCGTGGTCGGCGAACGCCGTTGCGGGGCTTGCAGCGCCAGCAGCGACGTATTTATGTTTTAGCTCGTTTAGTTCGGCATTGCTGCTCATGGCTTACTTCCTAATTGATGAGGATTGATCTTTTAGCATAGTGCTTAATAGGGGTGCCTGATAGGGGCCTGATTGTGAAGTTTAAAAGCGTTGCCTACATGGATGACGAGGCAATGACAACACGGTTGCGCCCCGTCTGTTTAGCTTGGTACATAGCTTTATCAGCACGATCAAGTAGCCGTTTGCCCGAGGCTTCAACGTAGCTGGCAATCCCCGATGAGAGCGTCATCGTTAATTGGTGCTTAGTAAACGTTTGTTGCGCGACGCTTTCACGAATGCGTTCCATGCCTTGGTAGGCTTCTTCAGAATTTACGCCTGGCATAATGATTAAAAACTCTTCACCGCCCAATCGTATGTGCAAATCGGTATCGCGCAGTACAGCACTCACTAAGGAGGTGATCTGTTGTAAAACGCTATCGCCCGCGCTGTGCCCATAGGTATCGTTGATCGCTTTGAAGTCATCCAGGTCATAGATCGCGATGCTGAAAGGTGTTCCATACCGCTCGCAGCGCTTGATCTCTTCATCCAGGCGCTGCAAACCGGCACGACGGTTGAGCAGCTCCGTTAGCTCATCGTGGTGAGCCAAATGATCCAAGCGCTCATTAGCCTGCTTGAGCCGCTCTTCTAGCTGTTTGCGCTGGGTAATGTCGATTATAAAAGTGACTTTACGCGGTTCGCCGTCGTCAGCCTCAATACGCGCAGCTTCGGCGATGATGGTGCGTCTTCCGCCGTTTTTGAGAACCACATCCCACTCTTGGCGCAGCTCTTGATCCTCGTTGCCCTGCATAAACTCAGCATGCAGCGCTGATAAAATCGCATGGTTCTCTTCGGGCACTACGTGGGTAAGGTGCTGGCCTAAAAGCTCTTCCTGCCGGTAGCCATAAAATTCACAGTAAGCTGGATTGACCATTTCAAAGTGACCCGAAGGGGTTGTAATACAGATTCCAATCGGTGCCGCTTTGATGACGTTTTCGGTGTTGCGCTTGGAGCGGTTAAAAAGCTGGTAAAGCTGATCAGGACTAATATCTTGCATCCATCGCTCCTAACTTGTCATGCGCTTCACTTTTTAACCCAGCGAGCAGGGGAGTAATGTCCTGGCCCAGCGAGTTGATGGAAGGCTTCGCAAAGTAGAAACCCTGCTGCTGGACAATGCCAGCCCGTGCTAGCCATAAGGCTTCGGCACGAGTCTCGACACCTTCGGCGATAAGAGTCATATCGAGCTCTTGGGCGAGCAGGATGATCGCGTTTAACAGTGCTTGGCGGCGAAGATCCTTATCGCAGTTCATCACCAGCTCACGATCGATTTTAAGTTTATCGGGGGTTAAGTCAGTGAGCAGGTCAAGGTTGGCGTAACCATTGCCAAAGTCGTCAAGCGCCGTCTTAAAGCCCATGGAGCGGTAGGCATTAATAATATTGCACAGGTGTTGCCGGTCGCGGACGCGCTCGGTTTCGGTGATTTCAAAAATAAGCCGATGGGTAGGCCAACCCACCCGTTTTGATACCGCTAACGTTGCCTGGATGCAGGCTTCGGGCTCATAAACGGCGTTGGGCAGAAAGTTGATCGAAAGGTCGGTTTGCATATCCAGTGCGCTGGCCATTTCGATTGCTTTTACCCGGCAGGCCTGATCAAAACGGTAGAGGAGCTCATCAGTCACTTGCGAAATGACGCTCCAAGCGGATTCACCGCACGGCCCACGAACCAGTGCTTCATAGGTGACGATTTGGGCCAGCGATAGATCCACGATTGGCTGAAAGGCCATGGTGAACTCAAAGGGCAAGTCGCCTTCACAGCGTTTGCAACTGCCATTGACGCGTGCGCACTGGCTCATAGCTGCTCCTGAGGGATGGGTGTTGGATGGCGCTGTTAATGCCATAACATTAGATAGATTAATGCCTATAGCCTATGTTGAAGCATTCAACGCTCTTAACTTTAGGTCTTAATATACTTTTTGTATAGCTTTTGTACAATAATGGATTGCGAAGCATTAGCCAGGTGCCTGCTTCTTAGCTTGCAATATTGGTCGCTTCTTTTGGCTTAAAAAAAGGCGCCAAGTAGGCGCCTATAAGAGGGAAGTGCATAAATCGAGTGCATAAACCATTAGTGCTATTAAATGATGCCTGCTGCGCGAAGCGCAGTGCGCTGCTCCAAGCTAATACCAAGTTCTTCCAGCACGCTTTCCGTATGTTGGCCTAAGTGAGGCGGCGCCGTAGTGGCGCTCATTTGGGCACCGTTAAAACGGATAGGGTTAGCGACCAGATCCACCTGGCCTGCTTGGTCGTGGGGCAGGGTTTGCTTAAGCCCGCGGGCTTTCACATGGGGGTCGTCGAACACCCGATCCAGCGTATTGATCGGCCCGCAGGGAACGCCTACGGCTTCAAAAGCGGCTAGCCATTCATCAGTGCTGCGCTGGGCCAACGCCGCTTCCAGCTGCGGAACGAGCAGAGCACGATTGTTTACCCTGGCGCCATTGGTGGCAAAGCGTGGATCTTCCGCCAAAGCCGGTAGCGAAAGCACCGCGCAAAAACGCTTGAACTGCTCGTCGTTGCCGACAGCCATAATCATATGGCCATCCTGGGTGGCAAACGCCTGATAAGGCACGATGTTGGGGTGAGCGTTACCCAATCGCTGGGGCACATTGCCGGAGGTGAGGTAATTGAGTGCCTGATTGGCGAGTACGCCTACCTGCACATCCATTAATGCCATATCGATATGGCAACCCTCGCTGCTATCACGGCGCTGATAAAGCGCCGCTAAAATTGCATTAGCGGCATATAACCCGGTGAATATATCGGTAAAGGCGACGCCACTTTTTACCGGGCCACCGCCGGGTTCACTGTCGGGCTTGCCAGTTAGGCTCATGATCCCGCCCATGGCTTGGATCATAAAGTCATAACCGGCGCGGTGAGCGTAAGGGCTCTCCTGGCCGAAACCGGTAATCGAACAGTAGATCAACCTAGGGTTGAGCGCCTTTAAGCTGGCGTAATCCAGCCCGTAGCGTTTCAGGCCGCCAACTTTAAAGTTCTCTATCAGCACGTCAGAGTTAGCGACTAGCTGCTTGATCACTGCCTGGCCTTCGGGCTTGGCCATATCGACGGTCAGCGAGCGTTTACCTCGGTTAGCGCACAGGTAGTACGCCGACTCTTCGCTGCCCGCCAGCCAAGGAGGGCCCCAGTGGCGGGTGTCATCGCCGCTACCGGGGCGCTCTACCTTAATCACATCTGCCCCCATATCCGCGAGCATTTGTCCGCACCACGGCCCGGCCAGTACGCGGGAAATATCGAGTACTTTTATACCGGCCAGTGGTTTGGTTAGCTCGTTCATAGAGGCTCCGTTAATAAGTGACAAGTGATCAAGGTGCGGTGATTAAAAGAACGACTGAATGCCTGTCTGGGCGCGACCCAGAATCAGAGCGTGTACATCGTGGGTGCCTTCGTAGGTGTTTACCGACTCCAGATTGACCATATGGCGAATAACACCGTATTCGTCGGAGACGCCGTTACCGCCGTGCATATCGCGAGACTGGCGGGCGATATCCAGCGCTTTGCCGCAGTTGTTGCGCTTGATCAGCGAGACCATTTCCGGTGCCCAGTTGCCGCTATCCATTAGCCGGCCCACCTGCAGGGCTGCCTGCAAGCCAAGGGTGATCTCGGTCTGCATATCGGCGAGCTTTTTCTGGATCAGTTGGTTGGCGGCCAGCGGGCGGCCAAACTGCTTGCGGTCGAGGGTGTATTGGCGCGCTGCGTGCCAGCAGAACTCGGCCGTGCCCATCACACCCCAGGCGATGCCGTAGCGGGCTTTGTTGAGGCAGCCGAAGGGGCCTTTCAGGCCACTGACGTTGGGCAGCAGGTTCTCTTCGGGAACAAAGGCGTTATCCAGCACGATCTCACCGGTAATCGATGCGCGCAAAGAGACTTTGCCTTCGATTTTGGGCGTGGTGAAACCTTCGGTGCCGCGCTCGACAATAAAGCCTTTAATCTGATTGTCGTGAGCCGCTGATTTCGCCCATACCACCGCGATATCGGCAATTGGGCTATTGGTGATCCACATTTTTGCGCCAGTCAGGCGGTAGCCGCCGTCGACTTTTTCCGCGCGGGTAATCATGCCACCCGGATCAGAGCCGTGATCGGGTTCGGTCAAACCAAAACAGCCGACCATTTCGCCGCTGGCAAGCTTGGGCAGGAACTTCTGCTTCTGCTCTTCGGAGCCGTAGGTCTCGATGGGGTACATTACCAGCGAAGACTGCACACTCATGGCCGAACGGTAGCCGGAGTCTACGCGCTCTACTTCGCGGGCAATCAAACCGTAGGCTACGTGGTTAACGCCTGCGCCGCCGTACTCGGGGGAAACGGTGGCGCCCAGCAGGCCAAGCTCACCCATTTCGGTCATGATCTCGCGGTCAAAGCGCTCTTCACGGAAGGCGGTTAGCACGCGGGGCTGAAGGTTTTCCTGGCAGTAGTCGTAGGCCGCATCGCGGATCTGGCGCTCTTCATCGGTGAGCTGTTGTTCCAGAAGTAGCGGGTCGTCCCAGTTGAAATGCGTCATGGCGTAGATTCCTCGGATAGTGGGAAGGAATAGATGCAAAATAGCTTGCAGCCAATGTATCGCCGTTTTTTTAAAATATCTACATTTTTTTAAAACGTAGAACTTTGGTCTGGGACGAAGAGCCGAAACGAAAAGCTCAGCCGATGCCGCGCTCTTGAAGGACGCGGGTAATGATCGGTACGGGGGTCATCAGGTGATCGCGCATCAGGGTGTCGGCTTCGGCGGTATCGCGCGCCAGAATGACATCGACCAGCGCAGCGTGCTCCTGGCGCTTAAGCTCCAGCGCCTGGGACGACATCACGGTTTCCTGCAACCACAGGTGGCGGTAGCGCTCTACCTGGTCAAACAGGGTGTTGCGCATTTGCAGTAGGTGAGGGGAGTTGCAGCCGCTGGCAATGGCGGTATGGAAGGCTTTGTGGCGCTGATCCCAGATGTCGAGCAGGTCGTTGGGGGTGTTGATGTCGGTGACCTTGGCCAGCCGATGTGCGGTAGCCAGCACCGTGGCTTCCCAATCGTCGTCGCCGCGCTCTATAGCCAAGCGCAGGATCAGCCCTTCAAGCTGAGCCCGGGCGTCGTAAATATCGTTGAGTTCGGCCAGCGACATGGGTGCTACCCGGTAGCCGCGCTGGCTTATCGCGACCACAAGGCGGTCAGAGACTAACTGCGATAGCGCTTCCCGTAGCGGCCCGGTGCTGGCGCCGTACTGCTCTTTGAGCCTGCTCATCAGCAGCTTCTGCTCAGGCGCATAGCGGCCACGAATAATGTCGTGCTTGAGTTGGCGGTAAGCACTAATGGCGAGGTTCTGCCGCGGCGCGCCTTTATCCCGACTATTGTCCTCTTTAAAACCGGGCTCCATAGCAGTGTGGCTCCTATCCTGAATCAATAATAACGGTGGGGTGGGCGAAATTGACGGCCATTAACAATAAATAATAACAATTCGGCATAAAATAAGACATTTATGCGGGATTTCAGGATTTTAATAGCTGGCTATTCGATCCAGCTGCTGGGCGGTTACACCTTCTGAGGCACTCATGGCTGTATGAGGTAAAGGCACTGCTGCGCTGATAACGCCCTATTAGCATCCAACGCATAAGCCGTGCTAACTTCACCTCCACCGCTTCCGGTTCGTCGTGACGGCAGCCAGAAGCTGGGGCTTCAACACCTCCTTTTTATCGTCAACCATACCTATAAGTCCAAGCAGGACGGAGGAAATGCTCATGAAAACTCTACGCTCTCTATACGCCACAGCCGCTGCCGCTTCTATGCTCGCGGTTGCACTTCCAGCAAGCGCTCAACAACTCTCAATCGCGACTGGCGGTACCGGTGGCGTTTACTACCCTATCGGCGGTGGTTTTGCCGAAATGATCAACAACCATATCGAAGGCGCTCAGGCGACTGCTGAAGTGACCGGTGCCTCGGTTGAAAATATGGGCCTGATCATGCGCGGTGACGCGGATCTCGCCCTGGCTCTGGCCGATACGGTCTATCAAGCCTATACCGGCACGGATGATTTTGAAGGCCGCCAGATTGAAAATACTCGCGCACTGGCGTCGGTTTATCCCAACGCGGTACAGCTGGTGACCCTGGCCGAGTCGGATATCGAATCGATTGCTGATCTAGCGGGTAAGCGCGTTTCCGTCGGTGCACCGGGTAGCGGCACCGAGCTGAACGCCCGTGCATTGCTTGAAGCCAATGGCATTAGCTATGAAGACTTCACTCCCCAGCGCCTTAACTTCAACGAAACCGCTGATGCCATTCGCGACGGTGATATCGACGCCGGCTTCTGGAGCGTTGGGCCACCCACCAGCTCGATTCTCAACCTGGCAGCCACCCGCGATATTCGCCTGATTGGCTTGTCTGATGAAGAGGTAGCCAATGCCCAGGAAGAAGAAGCGGTATTTGCTCCCTACCAGCTTGCTGCGGGTATGTACGACGGTATGGACGAAGCCGTTCAGACCATCGGTATCCCCAACGTGCTGGTCGTTAATGCCGATATGGACGAAGAGCTGGCTTATCAACTCACCCAACTGCTGTTTGAAAACACCGATGAGCTGATTGCGGTTCACCCGGCGGCTAACGACACCACCGTTGAGTTCACTATGGAGTCGACCCCCGTGCCGCTGCACCCGGGCGCACTGCGCTATTTCGAAGAAGTCGGTGCTGAAATCCCGGATCGTCTGCGTCCTTAATCGTGTAATGATATTTTCATAATCAGATTGCCATAAGGACATTGCCATGCAGTGGCAGCGACGACTGATGGCGCTACTGATTGCATGTTGTCCGTTCGCCGAAGTGGGGGCTTCCCCCGCTTCGGCGTCGGCGTTTATGCGCCTAGCCGTGGTGACCGAACAAGGCGACACGCTAGTGGATGAAGCGGTGCCGGCTGACGGTCGCTGGTGTATTAAGTGGCAGCACTCCGTTGAACATTTCACGGTGCTGGACTGCTATCGTAATGTAGCGGGCGTCATGCAATTAGAGCGTAGCCATCAACCCGATTTCGCCGCAGGGCTTGGGCATATTTTTGGCCGCGGCGAGCAGGTATCAGACGGTGAGGGCGGTTACTGGATTAATGCCATTAACGAGCCTGTAGCCAATAACCGTTATGTGTTGAGGGTAGGTTCACCGGCTGTTAATCATCGTGTGGTGTGGCCTGGCGGTGAGCATGCGCCAGTGAGCCTCAGTGAGCACGCCGCTGGACAACGCGTGACCATTCAGTTGATAGACCCTCACGCATCCCCGCGTGAATAAAAACGACATTAGTTAACGCTTCCGAGGACTTCATGAGCGAATCCAATCAGCCGTCGAGCGTGGTGCCTGGCGGTAATGTGATTCAACCCCGCATGGTGCTGTGGTCGATCACCATTGTGGCGGTGGGTCTTTCCCTGTTTCAGCTCTACTCTGCCGGTATTCAGCCCTTAGGGCTTTTTTATCAGCGCAGTATTCACCTGGCACTGATTATGGTGCTGGCATTTTTAATGTTTCCAGCCTTTGGGCCCACTCGCAAACGTGGTGTATTGGGCTGGGGGCTTGATCTAGTGTTTTTTGCCGGGGCGATTCTCACCGGTGGTTACTTGGTACTCAACCTGGATGAGATTTTTAGCCGTGCGGGTTTTTGGAACAGTACCGATATTCTGGTTGCCTGTATTGCTACGGTGACGGTACTGGAAGCCAGCCGTCGCGCGGTAGGTTTTGGTATGACCGTGATTGGCCTCTTGGCGATTGTGTATGCCTTTGCGGGGCCGCGGGGCGAGCTGCCGTGGCTTGGCGAGTGGATGCCGGGCATTCTTGAGCACCGCGGATACACCATTGATCGAGTTGCCGGTCAACTCTACTTGGGGCAAGAGGGTATTTTCGGCCTGCCGCTAGGCGTTGCGGCGACCTATATCTTTATTTTTGTCCTCTTTGGTGCTTTTTTGGAGTGCACCGGGGCGGGTAAATTCTTTATCGATATGGCCTATGCGGCGACCGGCCGCCAGCGTGGCGGGCCAGCCAAGGCGGCGGTATTGGCGTCGGCGGGCATGGGCTCGATTTCTGGCAGCGCGATTGCCAACGTGGTCACCACCGGTGCTTTTACCATTCCATTGATGAAGCGGCTGGGCTACAAAGCCAAGCAGGCAGGTGGTATCGAAGCGGCAGCCTCGACCGGCGGGCAAATCATGCCGCCGTTAATGGGGGCCGGGGCGTTCCTGATTGCTGAGTACACCAATACGCCGTACCTGGACATCGTCAAGGTCAGTATTCTGCCAGCGATCATGTATTTCGCGACGGTGTACCTGTTTGTGCATATCATCGCTCTCAAGCAGGGCATGCAGGGGCTACCCAAGGATGAACTGCCGCAGATGCGCCAGGTCATGAAGGATGGCTGGCACTTCCTGCTGCCGTTGGCGGTGCTGGTCTGGCTGCTGGCGATGAGTATGTCGCCCATGCGGGTAGGCTACTACGCAGTGATCACCATTTTGGCGGTAGCGGTATTGCGCTATGTGCTGTGGTTCTTCTTTGTGGCGCCCAGGCAGGGCCAGCCAGTGACCGCAACGGCCGTTAAAGACGTGGTACGTACAGGCTTTGCCAAGCTGATCGAGGGCTTGGAACTAGGTGCTCGCAATGCGGTAGCGGTTTCCATGGCCTGTGCAGTCGCCGGGATTATCGTTGGGGTAGTGGGTTTAACCGGCTTGGGACTGAAATTCTCCTCCATGATGCTGGCTTTCTCCGGCGGCAACCTGGTATTGGCGCTGGTGATGGTACTGTTGGCAAGCTTAGTACTGGGGATGGGGCTGCCCGTTACCGCCAGCTATATCGTGCTCATCGTCCTCGTCGGCCCTGCACTGACAGCCGAGTTTGGTGTGCCGCTGCTGGTCGCCCACCTGGTCGTGTTCTGGTACTCCCAGGATTCCAACGTGACGCCTCCCATCGCCTTGGCAGGCTTTGCCGGGGCGGCGATTGCGGGCAGTAAGCCGATGGAAACCAGCTTCCAGGCGTGGAAGTTTGCCAAAGGGCTCTACCTGATCCCACTGTTTATGGTCTTCAACCCTGAGATTATCATTGGTGGCCCGGTGCCGGTGGTCATCTGGAACGGGGTGATTGCCATTCTGGCATTAGGTGCATTTGCCGCGGCGCTAGAAGGCTATCTGTTTACCAAAATGTCGTGGCTACCGCGCATCGCGATTACCGCCGCGATCTTTGGGGTGTTCTATCCCAATCTGATGACCGAAATTGCTGGTGTCGCGGTCATGATCGTCGCCATAGGCGCTAACTGGTTGGCCAGTAAGCGCGAAGCGCCTGCGACACCCGTTAGTGGTTAAACGTTAGGCGACCCTACATACAGACCCAAAGGTAGCCAGTAACAGAAAAGGCCCGGAGAGATAATCTCCGGGCCTTTTGCTTGGTGTGCTACAGGATTGACTGGTTTAGAAGATCGAGTTAGAAGATCGACTCAGCGGTGCCTGAACCCTCAGAACCACTGGCTTCTTCCAGCTCGCGGCTAATGCGGCGCTGCTGGTAATCCGGCAAGTGATCCTGGTGGAACAGCTCGGTAATCCCGCCAGACTGGCCATCTGCTAAGCGTTGGCCGGAGTCAGGGTCAACGCGAGCGGTGACCACCGTTGCTGGACGTTCAGGCACGGCGTTCGGCGTACCTTCCAGGGCATCCCCCATAAATTCTACCCAGATAGGAAGCGCGGCCTGAGCCCCATATTCAGAAATGGTCTCGTTGCTGTCCTTACCGACCCAAACCGTAGTCACCAAGTTGCTGTTGAAGCCCGCAAACCAGGCGTCACGCTGGCTGTTGGTGGTACCAGTTTTACCGACGATATCCTCACGGTTAAGGCTCAGTGCGCCGCGGCCAGTGCCCGAGGTGATAACGTCACGTAGCATATCGCGTAGAATGTAGACAGCGGCTGGGTCGGCTACCCGTTTGGCGATCGGGTATTCGCGGCCATCAATTTCCACCGTCTCCTGGTCTTCGGCACAGCTGGGGCAGGCAACCTGCGGCGTGGCTTCATCAATCAGCTCATTGTCGTCGTCACGGGTAACCCGCTCAATAAACCAGGGCGACACCTGGAAACCACCGTTGGCGAGCACCGCGTAAGCGTTGGTCATTTCCATCGGCGTTAAGCTCGCGCTGCCTAGCGCTAATGATAAGCCACGAGGGAGCTGGGCGGGAGAGAAGCCGAAGCCCTCCAAAAAGTTAATCGTGTAATCCAGCCCCATGGTTTGTAGAACGCGAATAGTGACCAGGTTGCGCGAACGGGCAAGGGCTGGACGTAAGCGCATAGGGCCTTGGAAGTCACGGCTGGAGTTGACCGGCCGCCACAATGAGTTACTGCCATCGTCGAGCACCACGGGCGAATCATTAACGACGCTGGCGGCGTTCATCTCTCCATCCTCAAGGGCCGCTAAGTAAATAAACGGCTTGAAGATAGAGCCTGATTGGCGTCGTGCCTGTACAGCACGATTGAACTTGCTGGCGTTAAAGTCGAAACCGCCCTGGAGTGCCAGGATAGCACCCGTTTGAGGGTCTTGAGCGACCAGCGAGCCTTCGGTATCCGGCTGTTGAGAGAGGCGTAGCGAACCGTCTTCATTCTCAATGACGCGCACCATATCACCCCGTACGGCAATCTCCTCAGCCGAGCTGGGTGCAGCTCCGCGGCTCCGCGGGCTCAGGTAAGGGCGTGCCCAGTTCAAACCTTCCCAGCCGATCGTCTGTAGACCATCGTTGCGAGTTAGCACCTGCATTTCGCGGCCGCTACTTTCTACCACGATGGCGGGCTGAAGCAGGCCATAATTGGGCGTGCGCTCAAGTACCTGAACCCAGTTGCTGACGTCGCCCTCGATCCCTTCGACTTCCGTTTGGCTGCGCTGGGCGGCTTGGCGTGCGGTTTGGCGAATTTCGGGAGACTCAGAAAGCTCCTCCTCCAGGCCTTGGGTCGCGGTTTGCTCCTGGGCCTCGACAAGGCTTGCCGCGATCTCACGCTGCTCCGGCCCGCGCCAGCCATGGCGAAGGTCATAGGCCGTCAGGCCGTTGGCCAGCGCTTGGCGGGCAAAGGGCTGCAGCTCGCTATCAATCGTAGTGTAAATACGATAGCCACCGGTGTAAGCGTCATCGCCAAAGCGTTCCACGGCATACTGACGTGCCATTTCGGAGACATAGGCGGCATCGACTTCAGCTTGGGTATAGTGGCGGCGGGCCGTTACAGGATCCTGAACCGCTGTCTGATAGGTGGCATCATCGATGTAGCCGAGTTCGCGCATACGGAACAGAATCCAGTTGCGACGAATCAGCGAACGCTCGGAGTTAGCCAGCGGGTTAAAGGCAGAAGGTGCCTTGGGCAACCCCGCAATCATGGCCGTTTGCGCTAGGCTAAGCTCGGCGAGGGGCTTGTCGTAATAGGTTTCGGCGGCGGCAGCGATACCGTAGGCGCGATTGCCCAGGAAAATCTTGTTCACGTAAAGTTCGAAGATTTCCTCTTTATCGAGTATCTGCTCCATTTGTAGTGCCAGCAGGATTTCACGAATTTTACGCGTAAACGTCTGATCGAGTGTCAGCATATAGTTACGCGCGACCTGCATGGTGATCGTCGAGCCGCCCGATTGGATATCGCCACTCATCGCAAGTTGAACCACCGCCCGCGCCAGGCCCCGCGGGTCGACACCGGCGTGGTCAAAATAGCTGGCATCTTCGGCGGCGATCAAGGCATTGATCATATCCTGCGGAATTTCATCAAAATTGATCGCCATGCGGCGCTCTTCGCCGAACTCGCCAATCAATTTACCGTCTTGGGTGAAAATACGTAGCGGTGTGTGCAGTTCGAAGTCCTGCAGTTGGCGGACGTCGGGCAGCCCTGGGGCAAAGTAAATGGCGGCCCCCACCACGGCTAAGGCGGTGGCGCCCACCAACGAGACAATGAGAAAAAACAGCGACACAATAAGGGTTCGAAGAAACGTCATGTACGAAGAGCACCCTGGGAAGAATGAAAAGATCGGCATCTAAACGGCCGTATCATGCAATTGGCAGCCATTATAGGAACCTGAAGCGGCGGCCACCAGTGTTGATATGCGCTAAGTGGGTTCGCGTGTGACGGAACTAAAAATCATGTAACCTCAAATCACATGTGAAAACGGGCGACAAGCAGGTGGAGCCAGACCCAATATGCGCTTTCTAAAACCTGGTAAAGGGTTGATTGGCGTCGATATTACCTCGGCGACCGTCAAACTGCTTGAGCTAAAACAATGCCATGATAATTACCAGGTAGAAAGCTATGCCGTGCGGCCACTTCGCGAAGGGGCGGTTGTGGAGCGTCGAATTCGCGATATCGATGGCGTTGCCAGTGTGCTTAGTCGTGCAGTGGAACACGCTAAACCCTCTACCCGTAAAGCTGCAGTGGCTGTTCCCGCTAGCGCCGCGATTACCAAAACGCTGAGCTTCCCTATCGGGCTAAGCGATGAGGAGATCGAAGAGCGCATCGTGGCCGAATCCGACCGCCATATTCCATTTCCGTTCAATGAAGTGGCATTTGATTTTGAGTGCCTTGGCCCTGCGCCCTTTGACGATGAGCACCAGCAGGTAGTGTTGGTCGCCTGTCGGCAGCAGGATGTGACGCAGCTCACCGACACGCTAGAACAGGCAGGTTTAGAGCCCGCGGCAGTGGACGTGGAAACCTTCGCCATGGAGCGTTCACTTGCCGAGCTGCGGCGCCAGCTTAAGGTGGAGAATGACCCTACCGCCTGCGTTGGTCTGGTGGACATTGGTGCCAATATGAATGCTTTCCACGTCGTCCGCGGCGGGCATATCGTTTATACCCGCGATACGCTGTTTGGCGGCCGTCAGCTCACCGATGCGATTCGCGACCGCTACGATTTAAGCATGGAGGAAGCGGGTTTCGCCAAAGAGCGCGGCGGGCTACCCGATGATTACCATGAGCGTGTTCTCAACCCCTTTTTGGAAACCGTGGTGCAGCAGGTGGGGCGTTCCCTGCAGCTCTATTACACCGCCGGGCGTCAGCAAGAAGTGCAACACATCGTATTAGCGGGCGGTTCGAGTGTGATTCCAGGGCTTGCCGAGCGCATTGCTGAAGATAGCGGTATGTCGGTGACCATTGCCAACCCCTTCCAGAGCATGCGGATGAACAAGCGCTTGAACCTTCAGGCGTTGACTAGCGATGCCCCAGCGATGCTTACCGCGGGTGGCTTGGCCATGAGGGTAAGTCAATGAGACATGGTCAATGAGACATGGTCAATAAGAGTTAACCAATGAGCATGACAATTAATCTCCTGCCCTGGCGGGAAGCGCAGCGTGAACGGCGAACCCGCAAATTCTACGTCGTGGTGGCGGGCATGCTGGTGGTGGGTGTTGTACTGGGCCTGCTGGTCGCGCATTTTTACCAGCTCAAGCTAGCGGCCCAGCAGCAACGTAATGCTTACATTAGTAACCACATTGAGCGTCTTAATGCCGATATCGAGAGCGTCTCACGCTACTCCAGCGAAGCCGAGCGTTTAGGCGAGCAGATCGCGGTGTTTCAGGCGCTGCAGACCGAACGAATGGATGCTGTGCAGCTGTTTAATGATGTGGCAGAGAGCGTGGCCAATGGCGTCATTTATCAACGCTTATCGAAGAGCGGTAATAACGTCAGTGTCACTGCGGTGGCAGACAGTGAGCGCCAGGTTTCCGAGCAACTGCGCCGCATTGCCGCTCTACCGGGGTTGGCTGTGCCTTCGCTATTGGCGGTAGAGAGTGAGCAAAACGGCTCAGGCCGGGTATTTCGTTTTGATGTGGAACAGACCACCGCAGCGCTGCCGCAAGGCGTTGAGGAGGCGCTTCCATGACGCTTAACCGCGAGCAATGGGCTATTGAGTGGCAGCGCCTGCGGGATGTCGACTGGCGGGATGTCGACTGGCGGGATCTAGACGTTAAAGAGGCCGGCGGCTGGCCGTGGCTATTAAAAGTGCTGTGCTGCTGCTTGGCGCTGCTGGCAGCATTGAGCGTCATGCTGTGGCTAGTGGTGAGTGAACAGCGCGAGGCCTTGATGGTCGCCCAGCGCCAAGAAGCCAGGCTGCTGAGCGAATACCGCAGCAAAGCCTCGCAAGCGGCCTTCCTGCCGGAAATGCGCGATCAGTTGGCGACCCTGGAAGGGCAGGTGGGGCGCTTGCGTACCATGCTCCCTACCGATGCAGAAATCCCCTCGCTGCTGGATAGCATTAGCGATGCCGCCGCCGATAACCGCCTGACCATTGAAACGATTCGGCTGCGCCCAGCGCAAGCCCAGGCCCATTATGTCGAGCAGCCGCTGGATATACAGGTGCGTGGCGGCTATCACCAGTTAGCGCGCTTTAGTGCCGATATCGCCTCGCTACCCCGCATGGTGACCCAGCACGATTTTAACCTGGAACCCGCCGATGGCCGCGGCGAAGCGCTGCGTCTTTCGCTCTTGGCCCGCACCTACCGCTATGTGGAGGAGAGCGACCAAACCTCCACAGAGGGGGCGCAGGCGCCATGAGAGCTGAACAACTGCTTTTTGTAGCAACAAGAAGGGCAACCTCGGCCGTCACCTTGACGGTCTCCGCGGTGGTGCTCACCGGCTGTGCAGACGCCGACTTGGCTCAGCTTGAAGGCACGCTGGCCGATATTCGTCAGTCCCCTGGCGGGCAACCGCCGGTTATGGCTGTCGCGCTGCCCGAAAACCAAGATTTATCCTACTTGTATAGCGACGGGCGTAGCCCTTTTTTGCCTCCCGACGAGATTGCTCAGGATAGCGCTGATCGAGGCGAAGTTGCGCTCGCTCCCGACCGGCAGCGCGCGCCAGAGCCGCTGGAGCGCTTCTCACTGCAAGAGCTGCGATTGGTCGGTACCATGCGTATGGGAGAGCGACAAGTGGCGTTGATTGCATCGCCGGATGGCAACGTGACCAGCGTCAAAGAGGGTAACTATATGGGCACCGACTATGGGCGTATCGCCCAGATCAACGCCCAAGAAATACGCGTTAACGAACGGGTGTTCACTCAGCCTGAAGGGTGGCAGGAGCGGCAAGTGTCACTAGTCATCAACGAAAACAGCGAGTAAGCGGATACATCTCATGGCAGTTACAGCTTGGCGAATCACTCTCTACATGGCCATGGCCGCACTATGCTTACTGTTGCCCTCATTGGCAGTTGCCTCGGTGCTGACCGGTATTGAGGTTCAACCCGCTAAGAACGGTGGAACCCATCTTGACCTGCGTTTTACCGGTGATATGCCTGAACTACGCAGCTACCGTTTAGATTCTCCTCCCCGAGTGACGCTGGATTTGGCAGCAACCCAAAGTGGTCTCACTGATCGGCGCATCAACGTTAATCGTAATGGTATCGAACAGATTACCGCGCTGGAGGGCAATGGCCGCATGCGTTTGGTGGTCAATCTGAGCGAGTCGCAGGCGTTCACATCACGGGTAATGGATGATCGCCTACGCATTACCTTTGCTTCAGGTGCCAGCCGCTTGCCTAGCCCTTCGCCCAGCATCGCTTCAGCGGGGCTTGAAACCGATGAAGGGCCGCAGGTTGAGAATATTGACTTTCGTCGCGGTGCAGATGGTGCCGGACGGTTGATAGTCACCTTTGATCGCGAAGGCGTCGAGGCGAACGTGCGGGAAGGTGGTCCCGATCAAGTGATGGTGGATCTGCGCGATGTGGCGATTCCAGACTCGCTTAACCAAATCTACGATGTCACCGATTTCGCCACTCCCATAACACGGATTACGCCCCGCACCAGCCAGGACGCCACCCAGTTAGCGATCGCCACGCAGGGTGCTTATGCGATGATCTCCACGCAAAGTGGCCGCACGCTTACTGTGGAAGTCCAGCCCGCCAGTCAGGAGGTGCAACCCGCCCAGGCGGCAGTTGAACGCTTCACTGGCGAACGGTTGAGTCTTAATTTTCAGGATATAGAAGTACGCTCGGTGCTAGTGAAGCTGGCCGAATTCACCGGGCTAAATTTAGTCGCCAGCGATAGCGTATCGGGGCGTGTAACGCTCAATTTAAATGATGTGCCCTGGGATCAGGCGCTCGAACTGATTTTGCAAAGTAAGGGGCTATCGAGTCGTGAACAGGGCAATGTGATCTTGGTCGCGCCCGCGAGTGAACTGGCCGATTTGGAACGCCAGGAACTAGAGGCACGCAATCAGCGCGAAACGCTCTCGCCGTTGGTCACCGAGTTTATCGAGATCAAGTATGCGCGGGCCAAAGATTTAGCTCAGTTGCTACGCGGAGGTGGCGATGACGGCTTTGGTTTGCTCACCGATCGGGGGCGCGTCAGCATTGATAACCGCACCAATACGCTGCTGGTGCAAGATACCGCTGATCAAGTGCGTGATATTGCCCGCACCATTGACCGCCTGGATGTGGCTGTTCGGCAGGTACAGATTGAGGCACGCATTGTCATTGCAAGGGACACTGCTTCCCGTGAATTGGGAGTTAACTGGGGTATGTCGAGTACCCGCGGCTTTCAGGAGGGGGAAGACGGCACCTTCAGCCGACGCGATATCAACCCCGATGGCATCAACCGGTCACAGGGCGGCCTGGCTGTGGATTTAGGTGCTGCCACTGGGCCGGGCACCGGTTTTAGCTTTGGCTACTTATCTGGTGATATCCTGTTGGATTTGGAGCTGCGCGCACTGGAAAGCGAAGGGAAAAGCCAGACTATTTCTCAGCCCAGAATTATTACCGCCAATCAACGTACCGCCAAAATTAGCCAGGGTGAAGAGCGTGCCTTTCAGAGTGTGGATGGCAACGACAACCTGGATACCGAATTCAAAGAAGCCGAGCTTTCATTGGAAGTCACCCCGCAGATTACCCCGGATAACCGCATTATTATGGATCTGGTGATTAAAAATGACAGTTTTCGTGAATCGGAGTTTGGCGGTGAACCGCCGATTGATACCAACCAGATTGAGACCCAAGTGCTGGTAGATAACGGCCAAACGGTGGTGTTAGGCGGAATTTTGACCACCGAAGAGCTGCGCCAAATCGCCAAAACACCGCTTTTGGGTGACATTCCTTTGCTCGGTAGACTGTTTCGCTATACCGAAGAGAGCAATGAAAAGGTAGAGTTGTTAGTCTTTATTACTCCACGACTCCTAGACGATGGCTTAACGGTTCGCTGATGCAGGATTTACCCAATTTATTTCTCATAGGCCCCATGGGGGCTGGCAAAAGCACCATTGGTCGCCTATTGGCGGCCGAGCTTGCGCGCCCGTTTTACGACAGTGACCACGCCATCCAAGACCGCTGCGGGGCAGATATCCCGTGGATTTTTGATGTCGAGGGCGAGCAGGGCTTTCGCCTGCGGGAAATTCATATGATTGATGAGCTAACCCGGCTCTCTCCAGTCGTCGTCGCCACTGGCGGCGGTGCGGTGCTGCGCGAAGAGAATCGCCGCGCACTTCGCGAGCGTGGCACGGTGGTTTATCTGCTGACCACCGTCGACCAGCAGCTCAAACGGACAGCGAAAGATCGCAACCGGCCACTGCTGCAGTGCGCCAACCGCGAGCAGGTGCTCAACGATATGTTTGCCCAGCGCGACCCGCTCTATCGCGCCACCTCGGATATTGCCGTGCGCACCGACCGGCGCAGCCCGCGAGCGGTGGTCAATGAAATCCTGCGCCGGGTGCATCGGCTGGTAGATCCACTCGAGCCCTCATCATCGTCGGCTAAAACGCTTAACCATAAGGTATCGCCATGAACTCGACAGCCAGCGCGCAACGCACCCTTCATGTTGCTTTAGACGAGCGCAGCTATCCGATTCATATTGGCACCGAGCTGATAGGGCGTGCCGATATGCTAACGCCCTATCTGGCCGGCCAGCAGGTGATGGTCGTCACTAACGAGACTATCGCGCCGCTCTACCTGGACAAGCTTTGCGCTAGCCTGCCGGATCATCTGGAAGTGCGCACGGTCATACTCCCCGATGGCGAGCAATACAAAACCATCGAACAGGTCAGCCGTATTTGGGACGCGCTGCTAGAGGCTGGTTTTAACCGCCGTTGCACGCTAATTGCTTTAGGCGGTGGAGTGATCGGCGATATGGTCGGCTACGCCGCCGCTTCCTATCAGCGAGGTGTGGCGTTTATCCAAGTGCCCACCACGCTGCTTTCCCAGGTGGATTCGTCGGTGGGGGGCAAGACCGGCGTTAACCATCCGCTGGGGAAAAACATGATTGGCGCCTTCTGGCAGCCCAAAGCGGTGCTGGTGGATATTGATACGCTCAAGAGTCTGCCCCGTCGCGAACTCTCCGCCGGGCTGGCCGAGGTTATCAAGTACGGCCTGATCCGCGACGAAGCGTTTTTAAGCTGGCTGGAAGCCAACATGCCCGCACTACTTGATGTGGAGCCTGAGGTCGTCGCAGACGCCATTGCACGAAGTTGCCAAATCAAAGCAGACATTGTTGCCGAAGATGAGACGGAACAGGGCGTCCGCGCGCTGCTCAACCTGGGCCACACCTTTGGTCATGCCATTGAGGCGCATCAGGGCTACGGCAACTGGCTACACGGCGAAGCCGTGGGCGCTGGCATGGCCATGGCGGCAACGCTTTCCCGACGCTTGGGCTGGCTCACCGATGCGGCGCTAGCACGCAGCCTGGCGGTGATCGAGAGCGCCGAGCTACCGTTAGCGGCACCGGCGAATATGACCAGCGATGACTTTTTAACCCGCATGCGGCTGGATAAGAAAAATATCGATACGCGGCTGCGATTGGTGCTGCTTAACGCCCTGGGCGATGCTTGTGTTAGCGATGCCACGCCCGTTGATGTCCTTCGCACGCTGCTCGATGATTACCCGCGCTGCCCAGTGGAAAAGTAATTCTTTCACCAGCTAGTCATTTCAAAACTTATTCATTCCAAAAACTGGTCATTTCAAAACCTGGCCAGCTATATCCTATCCGCCCAATGGATCGCTCCTTACGTAGAGTGGTTTTCATTGGGCGGTTTTTTATTCGCTCGGCTACATCGTGAGCCCATTTGTCGAACGCTGTTTTATATAATCCGTATGCCTTATGCGCTATCGGCATGGGTTTTTGGGCGCTGTTTAGACTAAAGTTTAATGGAAAATAAAAAGCGTTAAAATAGCGTTTTACCTTGTTACAAGTGGTTGAAGTATATGTATTTTTTCCTTGAATGAGGATGCAAATACAGGATTTGAAAAGAGTTTCTCTAACGATGTGGGCGCCAAGAGATTGCGCAAAGTGGCTAGCAATCGCTATGCTGACCGGCCATTTTGTTGCGGCAGCGAACTTGGGAAGTACCCCATTCTGGGCAGGTTATAAGCACTATAAAAAAAGCGAAACCGTCCTTTATACCATAAGCACGCTGCTAAAAAAAATACGCTGACTAGTAGAGGCACGCCCATGAATAGAGGTCTTCACCAGCCTGGCGAGTTTCGCGATAACTGTGGTTTTGGCCTGATTGCCCATATGGAAGGCCAGGCTAGCCACGATTTGCTGAAAACTGCCATTGAATCCCTGACCTGCATGACCCACCGGGGTGGTATCGCTGCCGACGGCAAAACCGGCGATGGCTGCGGTCTGCTGTTGAAAATGCCCACCCCGTTTATGCAGGCGCTGGCCAAAGAGGCGTTTGATGCTGAGCTGGGCGAACGCTTTGCCGTGGGTGTGGTGTTTCTACCCAACGATGATGCCCGTGAAGCGCATGCCCGCGATACCCTGACTGGCGAGCTGGAAGCACGTGGGCTGAACGTGGTTGGCTGGCGCGATGTGCCCACTGATTCCAGCGTTTGCGGCCCCATGGCGCTGGACTGCCTGCCACGTATTCGTCAGCTGTTTGTGCAGCCAGGCCAGGGTGAACACTTCGATGTTGACCTGTTTATGGCCCGCCGCCGTGCCGAGCAGGCGCTACGCGGTGAAGAAGACTTCTACGTCGCCTCGCTCTCGTCAGAAGTGGTCTCCTATAAAGGCCTGGTGATGCCGGAAGACCTACCGGCGTTTTATCAGGACTTGAATGACCCGCGCCTGGAAACCGCCATTTGCGTTTTCCACCAGCGCTTCTCGACCAATACCGCGCCGCGCTGGCCGTTGGCACAACCGTTCCGTCTATTGGCCCATAACGGCGAGATCAACACCATTGAGGCCAACCGCGGCTGGGCGAACTCGCGTAAAGCCAACTTCGTTAACGAGCGTCTGCCGGATATCACCGAGCTGGACGAGATCGTTAACACCACCGGCTCCGACTCCTCCAGTATGGACAACATGCTGGAAGTGTTGCTGACCGGCGGTATGGAGCTGCATCGCGCGGTACGCATGATGGTGCCGCCCGCCTGGCAGAACGTAGAGACCATGGACGCCAAGCTGCGCGCCTTCTACGAATATAACTCCATGCACATGGAGCCGTGGGACGGCCCGGCGGGCGTAGTGATGACCGACGGCCGTCAGGCGGTGTGTATGCTCGACCGTAACGGCCTGCGCCCGGCGCGCTGGGTCATTACCAAGAATGGCTACATTACCCTGGCCTCTGAAATCGGCACCTACGGTTATAAGCCGGAAGACGTGGTCGCTAAAGGCCGCGTTGGCCCTGGTCAAATGCTCGCCGTGGATACCGAAACCGGCGAAGTGCTGCACACCACTGATATAGATGAGCGGCTGAAATCTGCCTACCCCTATAAGCGTTGGCTTAAGCAGGAGGCGAACTATTTAGAGTCGGCACTGACCGAGCTTGCGCGTTTCCAAACCATGGATGCCGATTCGCTCAACGTTCAGCAGAAGTTGTTCCAGGTTAGCTTCGAAGAGCGTGACCAGGTGCTGCGCCCGCTGGCAGAGAGTGGCCAGGAAGCCGTTGGCTCCATGGGCGACGATACGCCCATGGCGGTGCTGTCGAGCCGTCCGCGCCTGCTGACTGACTTCTTCCGTCAGAAGTTTGCTCAGGTCACCAACCCGCCCATCGACCCGCTGCGTGAAGCGATCGTGATGTCGCTGGAAACCTGCTGTGGCGCTGAGCTTAACGTCTTTAAAGCGACGCCTGAGCACGCGCATCGCTTGATCTTGACCACACCGGTACTGTCCCCACGCAAGTTTACCGCCCTGGTTAGCCAGGACGATCCAGCGTTTGCCAGCTATACACTGTCGTTGGGTTACGACCCCGAACAGCAGAGCTTGCATCAAGCGCTTAAAGCTTTATGTGAGGAGGCAGAAGCTCAAGTCCGCGCCGGGAAAGTCATTCTGGTACTCACCGATGCGGAGCTGACGAAAGGGCTGATTCCCATTCAGGCCGCCCTGGCCGTGGGTGCCGTGCACTCTCACTTAGGCCGGTTGGCGCTGCGCCCCAACGCCAACATCGTGGTAGAAACCGGCTACGCTCGCGACGCCCACCAAATGGCGGTGCTGTTTGGCGTGGGCGCTACGGCGGTTTATCCGTGGCTCGCTTATCAGGTCATGGCGGATATGCACCGCACGGGCGAGCTGACCGGCAACCCGGCTGACGGTCGTGAGAACTACCGTAAAGGGCTGCAGAAAGGCCTGTTCAAGATCCTGTCTAAAATGGGTATCTCGACGCTGGCTTCCTACCGCGGCTCGATGCTGTTTGAAGCCGTGGGCTTGGCAGATGAAGTAATGGATCTCTGCTTTGTCGGTATGGCGTCGCGCATTCAGGGCGCCGGTTTTGCCGAGCTGCAGATGCAGCAAGCGCTGCTGGCGAAAGATGCCTGGATTCCCCGTAAAGGCATCTCCCAAGGCGGCATGTTCAAGTATGTCCACGGCCACGAGTACCACGCCTACAACCCCGATGTGGTGATGTCGCTACAGGCGGCGGTTCAGGAAGGCAGCTATACCAAGTGGAAAAAGTTTGCTCAATTGGTGAACGAGCGGCCTGTGGCCACTATTCGTGACTTGCTCAAGCTCAAGCCTGCGGAAACACCGATTGCGCTGGAAGACGTAGAGCCGGTTGAAGATTTACTGCCGCGCTTTGATAGCGCCGGTATGTCACTGGGGGCGCTATCGCCGGAAGCCCACGAAGCGCTGGCCCAGGCCATGAACGAAGCCGGCGGGCGTTCCAACTCCGGTGAGGGCGGTGAAGATCCAGCCCGCTACGGCACCATTCGCAGCTCCAAGATCAAGCAGATTGCCTCTGGCCGCTTTGGTGTAACCCCGGCGTATCTGGTCAATGCAGAAGTACTGCAGATCAAGGTCGCCCAAGGCGCCAAGCCCGGTGAGGGCGGTCAGCTACCCGGCGGTAAGGTAAACCAGCTGATTGCTCGGCTGCGCTACGCAGTCCCCGGCGTCACGCTGATTTCACCGCCGCCGCACCACGATATTTACTCTATCGAGGATTTGGCCCAGCTGATTTTTGACCTTAAGCAGGTCAATCCGGATGCCCAGGTGTCGGTGAAACTGGTTTCCGAGCCGGGGATCGGCACGATCGCCACCGGTGTGGCCAAGGCCTACGCGGATTTGATTACCGTATCAGGCTACGACGGCGGTACAGCGGCAAGCCCGCTGACCTCGATCAAGCACGCCGGTTCACCCTGGGAATTGGGGCTGCCGGAAGTGCACCAGGCGCTGCGTATCAATGGCCTGCGTGACAAGATTCGCCTGCAGACCGATGGCGGCCTGAAAACCGGCCTGGATGTGGTCAAAGCGGCGATTCTCGGCGCCGAGAGTTTCGGTTTCGGTACCGCGCCCATGGTGGCGTTAGGCTGTAAATACCTGCGTATCTGTCACCTCAACAACTGTGCCACTGGGGTCGCGACTCAGGATGACTTCCTGCGCGGCGAGCACTTCCGCGGCACCGTGGATATGGTCAAGAACTACTTCCGCTTTATCGCCGAAGAAGTGCGTGAGCTGATGGCTATGCTCGGTGTGTGCAAGCTCACTGATTTGATCGGGCGTACCGACCTTCTGGAAGTACTTGAAGGCGATACGGCTTCCCAGCGTAAGCTCGATCTAACGCCGCTGCTGGCCAATGATTTTGTACCCAAAGATGCGCCGCAGTTCTGCAGGGTTAGCCGTAACGTGCCCCACGATCCGGGCGCTAAAAACCAGGAAGTGCTGGCGGCGCTGAAAGATGCTATCGAAAGCCAGTCGGGCGGTGAATTCCACTTCACCATCACCAACTGTGACCGCAGCGTGGGTGCACTCACCTCTGGTGCCATTGCCAAGCGATACGGTGAAGAGGGGCTAGAAGCGGCGCCGGTCACGGCCAATTTCGTTGGCGTGGCGGGGCAGAGCTTCGGGGTGTGGAATGCTCGGGGGCTGAATCTCTTCCTGGAAGGCGACGCCAACGACTACGTCGGCAAGGGTATGAATGGCGGCAGTATCGTGATTGTGCCGCCCAAAGTCAGCCAGTTTGAGAGTCATAAAACGGCCATTATCGGCAACACCTGCCTTTACGGTGCCACCGGCGGAACGCTATTCGCCGCCGGTACCGCGGGCGAGCGCTTTGCAGTACGTAACTCTGGTGCCTCAGCGGTGATCGAGGGCGCAGGCGACCACTGTTGCGAATATATGACCGGCGGTTTGGTCTGCGTGCTCGGTGAGACCGGGGTCAACTTCGGTGCGGGCATGACCGGTGGGTTTGCCTATGTGTTGGATGAAGAGCGCACCTTCGTGGACAAGTACAACCACGAACTGGTCGAGATTCACCGCGTTAACACAGAGGCCATGGAGGCGTATCGTCGTCACCTGCGTGAAATGATCGAAGCCTATGTGGCCGCGACGGGTTCCGCGCGTGGGGCGGCTATTCTGGAAGACTTCAGCGACTATGCGCGCCACTTCTGGCTGGTTAAGCCAAAAGCAGCCAGCTTGGGTAGTTTGCTGGATCAGTCTCGGCGTCAGCCGCAATAACCCGCTTATGCCCCTCACGCTGACAGGAGAGAGATCATGGCTAACCGTTTAAATAACGATTTTCAGTTTGTTGATGTGGGTCGTCAGGATCCACAGAAAAAAGACGCCCGCGCCCGTGCCAAAGAGTTTGCGGAAATTTACGAACCGTACAAACCCACCGATGCGGCGAGCCAAGCGCATCGCTGCCTGCACTGCGGTAACCCGTACTGCGAGTGGAAGTGCCCGGTGCACAACTACATTCCCAACTGGCTACAGCTGGTGGTGGAAGGCAACATTATTGAAGCCGCTGAGTTGTCGCACAAAACCAACTCGCTGCCCGAAGTATGTGGTCGCGTGTGCCCCCAGGATCGTCTGTGCGAAGGCGACTGCACGCTGAATGACGGCTTTGGTGCGGTCACCATTGGCTCGGTGGAGAAGTACATCACCGATACGGCGTTTGCCATGGGCTGGCGTCCGGATATGTCCCACGTTACCTGGACGGATAAAAAAGTCGCCATCATTGGCGCAGGCCCTGCGGGCCTGGGCTGTGCGGATATTTTGGCCCGTAACGGCGTTAAGCCGGTGGTGTTCGACAAATACCCGGAAATCGGTGGCCTGCTGACCTTTGGTATTCCCGAGTTCAAGCTGGAAAAGAGCGTGATGGAGCGCCGCCGGGCAGTCTTTGAAGAGATGGGCGTCGAGTTCCGCCTGAATACCGAGATTGGCACCGATATTGAGTTTGAGACCTTGATGCAGGAGTACGACGCGGTCTTCCTGGGTATGGGGACTTATAAATACATGGAAGGCGGCTTCCCTGGCGAAGATCTGCCGGGCGTGTACAAGGCCCTCGATTTCCTGATTGCCAACGTTAACCGCTGCCTGGGCTTTGAAAAAGATCCCAACGACTATATCTCCATGGAAGGCAAGCGTGTGGTAGTGCTGGGCGGCGGTGATACGGCGATGGATTGTAACCGTACCTCGATTCGTCAAAACGCTACCAGCGTGACCTGTGCGTACCGTCGTGACGAAGGCAATATGCCGGGGTCGCGCCGTGAAGTCTCCAATGCTCGTGAAGAGGGCGTTGAGTTTCTGTTCAACCGTCAGCCGGTGGCGGTCGTCGGTGAAGAGAAGGTCGAAGGCGTGAAAGTTGTGCGCACACGCTTGGGTGAGCCGGATGAAAACGGCCGTCAGCGTCCTGAAGTAGTGCCCGGTTCTGAAGAGATCATTGCGGCGGATGCCGTGGTTATCGCCTTCGGCTTCCAGGCAAGCCCTGCGCCGTGGTTCGATAGCGCCAATATTCAGGTCGACGAGCGCGATCGCGTCACCGCGCCGGAGCACGGCCAGTACGCCTTCCAAACCAGCAACGAAAAAATCTTTGCCGGTGGCGATATGGTGCGCGGCTCTGACTTGGTGGTCACGGCGATTTACGAAGGCCGCCAGGCGGCGGAAGGTATTCTGGATTACCTGGGCGTGTAAAAGAAGTGCCTTTATAGGCTTAATGTCATCGCGAGCGAAGCGTGGCGATCTGGGTTAGATTGCCGCGTCGCTGCGCTCCTCGCAATGACAAGATGCGATGCTTCAGAATGACAGCGCGTACTTTAAGCAGTGCAGTTCAAATTGAGCCTTAGGTCGTAATCTGCTAGTCTGTCGACCCATCCTGGCGTGGCTTTCTGCCGTGCCTTCTGATCACGTTTCGACAGGTTATCCATGACACGATATATCTTCGTGACCGGCGGCGTTGTGTCCTCTCTTGGCAAGGGCATCGCCTCCGCCTCGCTTGCGGCGATTTTAGAGGCCCGCGGCCTTAAGGTCACCATGCTCAAGCTCGACCCGTACATCAACGTGGATCCGGGCACCATGAGCCCCTTCCAGCACGGTGAGGTGTTCGTCACAGAAGATGGCGCCGAAACCGATCTTGATCTCGGGCATTACGAGCGCTTTATTCGCACCAAAATGACCCAGCGCAACAACTTTACGACCGGTCGTGTCTACGAGCACGTACTGCGTAAAGAGCGTCGGGGCGACTATCTTGGTGGCACTGTTCAGGTCATTCCGCATATCACCGACGAGATTAAAGAGCGCGTTTACGCGGGTGGTGAAGGTTTTGATGTGGCGCTGGTAGAGATCGGTGGAACGGTCGGTGATATCGAATCGCTGCCCTTCCTGGAGTCGATCCGCCAAATTCGTAGTGAGCAGGGCGCCAACCGTGCGCTGTTTATGCACCTGACCCTGGTGCCCTACATCAAAACGGCGGGTGAGACCAAAACCAAACCGACCCAGCACAGCGTTAAAGAACTGCGTTCCATCGGTATCCAGCCGGATATTCTGATTTGCCGCAGCGAAGTTGAACTGGAAGAGAGCGAGCGCCGCAAAATCGCCCTGTTCACCAACGTCGAAGAGCGTGCCGTGGTACCGCTGCAGGATGCCGATACGATCTATCGCATCCCGCTGATGCTCCATGAACACGGTCTGGACGAGATCGTTTGCGATAAGCTGCGCCTGGAAGCCCCGGAAGCAGATTTATCCGAGTGGGTGAAGGTGCTGGATGCCAAGCTCAATCCGCTCAAATCCGTCAGTATTGCCATGGTCGGTAAGTACATGGAGCTGCTGGATGCCTACAAGTCGCTCAACGAAGCGCTGATTCACGCTGGCATCCAGGGTCGCATTAAGGTCAACGTCGACTATATTGACTCCGAAGACATCGAGCGTCACGGCACCGAGCGCTTGGCGGGTAAAGACGCCATTCTGGTGCCCGGCGGCTTCGGCGAGCGCGGCGTAGAAGGCAAGATTATGACCGCTCAATTCGCCCGCGAAAACAACGTGCCGTATCTGGGTATTTGCCTGGGTATGCAGGTGGCGGTGATTGAGTTTGCCCGTAATGTGGCAGGCTGGAACGACGCCAACTCTACCGAGTTCACCCACGACACCCAGCACCCGGTAGTAGGTTTGATCACCGAATGGCTAAGCCCAGAAGGCAAAGTCGAGCTGCGTGATGCAGCGTCTGATTTAGGTGGCACCATGCGCTTAGGTGGCCAGGTATGCCGTTTGGCATCGGGAACCAAAGCACGCGAAGCCTACGGCTCGGATGAGATTGTCGAGCGCCACCGTCACCGCTTCGAGGTCAATAACCAGTTTATCGATGAGCTTGAAAAGGCGGGCTTGGTTATCTCAGGCAAGAGCGTCGACCAATCGCTGGTTGAAGTCATCGAGCTGGCTGACCACCCTTGGTACGTAGCCTGCCAGTTCCACCCGGAGTTCACTTCTACTCCCCGTGATGGTCACCCGCTGTTCTCTGGCTTTGTGAACGCCGCCTTGGATTACAAAACAGCGCGCAGTCGCGCCCACGCGAACTCGCAGGAATAAGAGGGCAGAAGCATGGCTTCTCAAGACCGATCTCAAGAGCGTCATATTAACGTTGCCGGCTTAACCGCCGGTAACTCCTTGCCGTTTATGCTGCTGGGTGGCATGAACGTACTGGAGTCGGCCGATCTTGCCGACGAAGTCGCTCAAGCCTACGTCACGGTGACCCAGAAGCTGGGTATGCCCTACGTTTTTAAGGCCAGCTTTGACAAAGCCAATCGCAGTTCGATTCACTCCTACCGCGGCCCAGGTATCGAGAAAGGGCTGCAGATACTGGCCGATATCAAAGCTCGCCACAACGTGCCGATCATCACTGACGTTCACGAGCCTTGGCAGGCGCAAGCAGCCGCTGAAGTCGCTGACATTATCCAACTGCCGGCCTTTTTGGCTCGCCAAACTGATTTGGTGGTCGCCATGGCCAAAACCGGCGCGGTCATCAATATCAAAAAGCCGCAGTTTTTGGCGCCCCATGAAATGCGTCATATCCTCAGCAAGTTCCAGGAAGCGGGTAACGACCAGTTGATGCTCTGCGAGCGCGGCTCAAGCTTTGGTTACAACAATCTGATTGTTGATATGCTGGGCTTTGGTGATATGAAGCAAACCGGCTACCCGGTATTTTTCGATGTGACCCACGCGCTGCAGCGCCCCGGTGGGCGTGCCGATAGTGCTGATGGGCGCCGTGCCCAGGTGGCTGAGTTAGCGCGTGCAGGCGTGGCTGTCGGCCTTGCCGGGCTGTTTTTGGAAGCCCACCCTGACCCAGACAACGCCAAATGCGATGGTCCCTGTGCATTGCCGCTGGATCAATTAGAGCCGTTCTTGACTCAGCTTGCCCAGTTGGATGCGCTGGTTAAAGGTTTTGAGCCGCTAACGATTCGCTAAGCTGTATTTAGCTAATCAGGTCGTTATATTAATAATTTTATCTGACTAACAGGAAAGGATACTGCCATGACCAAAATTGTTGCTATCAGTGCGTTGGAAGTGCTGGATTCTCGTGGTAACCCGACCGTGCAGGCGCATGTACGCCTTGCCAGTGGTGCTGTCGGTGAAGCCTGTGCCCCCAGTGGTGCTTCAACCGGCTCCCGGGAAGCGTTAGAGCTGCGCGACGGCGATAAGTCGCGCTACCTGGGCAAAGGCGTGCTGAAAGCAGTCGATGCGGTCAATGGCAAAATTCGTGATGCGCTGATGGGCATGGATGCGCGCGATCAGCGCGGCTTGGACGATGCCATGTTGGCGCTGGACGGCACTGAAAACAAAGCGAATCTGGGGGCGAATGCCATCCTAGCCGTTTCGCTGGCGGCGGCTAAAGCAGCTGCTAACGCCAAAGGCGTACCGCTCTACGCCCACATTGCCGAGCTCTACGGTCAACCTGGCCAGTACAGCATGCCGGTGCCGATGATGAACATCATCAACGGCGGCGAGCACGCGGATAACAACGTCGATATCCAGGAATTTATGGTGCAGCCAGTGGGCGCGCCTAACTTCCGCGAAGGGCTGCGCATGGGCGCGGAAATTTTCCACGCGCTGAAGAAAGTGCTCTCCGCGAAGGGGCTCTCTACATCCGTCGGTGACGAGGGCGGCTTTGCGCCTAACCTGGCGTCTAACGCTGATGCGCTAGCGGTGATTAAACAAGCCGTTGCCGATGCTGGCTATGAGCTGGGTAAAGACGTCACGCTGGCGCTGGATTGTGCTTCGTCTGAGTTTTACAAAGACGGTCAGTACAACCTTTCCGGTGAAGGCAAAAGCTACGACGCCCAAGGCTTTACCGATTACCTGGCAGGCCTGTGTGCCGACTACCCAATTGTGTCTATCGAAGACGGCATGGATGAATCAGATTGGGCGGGTTGGAAAGCGCTGACCGACAAGCTGGGCGATAAAGTGCAGCTGGTGGGCGATGATCTATTCGTGACCAATACCAAGATTCTCAAGCGCGGTATCGATGAGCAGATCGGTAACTCTATCCTGATCAAGTTCAACCAGATCGGTTCGCTCTCTGAGACGCTGGACGCGATTAAGATGGCGCAGGATGCTGGCTTTACGGCGGTTATTTCTCACCGCTCCGGTGAAACCGAAGATACCACCATTGCCGATTTGGCGGTGGGTACCTGTGCCGGTCAGATTAAAACGGGCTCACTTTGCCGCTCTGATCGGGTTGCCAAGTACAACCGTTTGCTGGTGATTGAAGCAGAGCTGGGTGATGTGACCTACCCAGGTTTGAAAGCCATTAAAGGGCAGTAAAATGCCAATATCGAGCGAATTTTTAGAGGTGCTTGTAAGAGATGTCTCAAAATTTTGTAAGAGATATCTTACAAATACCGACGAGAATCGCTCAGTTTAGGGTAAGAAATAGCTTACTTTGCCACTAATTAAAATTTAAGTAATTGTTTAGTAAGTGGTTTTTTAAAAAGGGCGAGTCGCAGCGGCTCGCCCTTTTGTATTTTGGCTTTGTTGAGAAGCGGCCATGATCTGACACAATATACACAGGACAAGGGGAGGCAAGGACGCTTCAGTCAGGATGCAGCGGGATGTAGGTCAGATGCGCCGGGTGATACAGTGAGGTGAGCCCTGGCAAGGACGTCATCTGAGGAGGTTGATCCAGGGAGTGGTCAGAGGAAGTGCTTGGAGCGGGCGGCCTACGGGTCGCCTTTTTTTGCCCGCAATTTGGCAGCACATTTTTGACGATACACTTTTGAAAACACAAAAAAACCAGCGCTGTTTTTAACAACCAGCGCTGGTTTAAAGAGAATTTTTAAAGAGAGCTTTTAAAAAGAGCTATGTGCTGATTTTTAAACCGTCACAGCGTTTAGCGCTCTAGTTTCTCAAGCTTGCCGGGCTTGCCATCCCACTCTTCGGCGTCCGGCAGCGGGTCTTTTCTTTCGGCGATGTTGGGCCATACTTCGGCCATCTCAGCGTTAATCTCGATAAAGGCCTCCTGTCCATCCGGCAGCTCATCCTCGGAGAATATCGCCTCGGCGGGGCACTCGGGCTCACACAGCGCGCAGTCGATACACTCGTCAGGATGAATGACCAGGAAGTTCGGGCCCTCGTAAAAACAGTCGACCGGGCAGACTTCCACACAGTCGGTGTATTTGCACTGGATGCAGTTCTCGGTAACGACAAACGTCATCTTGCTATCCCTCTTGCAGGGCCGGGTAACTCCCAGCCATGGTCAATCGTGAATGGTTATAAATCAGCCGTTTTTTATAAGCTAAAAGTTTGAACGACATTCTAGAGGTGCGCATACCTGGCGGCAAGCGCCATATGATCCCAGTTGGTAGCAATGCCAGTACAGGTTTCCGCGAAGACGCTACTTTCGACATCTGACCGCCATGGATGGCGGAAATGCCGGAATAGTCGGGAACATTTTCCGGCCCTGTCGAAAGACCCTCGCTTCAACCTGCCCTGGCACCTGAATCTAACTTATCGCCTTTCATGCTATAAGCACCATTAGATCAGGTCTCGCCACTGATACAATAGTGATAGCGCTTCCCGCGGTGTTAAACCATCCATATCGACGTTTTCCAACGCCTCGACCACCGGATGCGGTGCAGCGGCGAACAGATCGTTTTGCTGCGGTGCGGTTCGCGGCGCCTGCGCTGTGTTATCCACATCGCGCTGCTCCAAACTTATCAGCTTCTCGCGGGCACGTTTAATCACATGGTTGGGCACGCCCGCTAATTGCGCCACCTGCAAACCATAGCTCTGGCTGGCCGGGCCCGCTTCGATGCGGTGCATAAACACAATGCTGTCGCCATGCTCGGTCGCCGTTAGGTGGATATTGGCCACCCCTTCCATATGCTCAGGCAGCGCCGTCATTTCAAAGTAGTGGGTCGCAAACAGCGTTAGCGCGCGTCCTTTTGCCAGATGTTCAGCGCTTGCCCAGGCGAGCGACAGACCGTCAAAGGTACTGGTGCCGCGGCCAATTTCATCCATCAGGATCAAGCTTTGCTGGGTGGCATTGTGGAGAATGTTGGCGGTTTCAGTCATCTCGACCATAAAGGTAGAGCGCCCGCCGGCCAAGTCATCCGATGAGCCAATGCGGGTGAATATTCGATCCAGCGGGCCGATCTCGGCGGCATCGGCGGGCACAAAACTGCCGCAGTGAGCGAGAAGGGCGATGAGCGCCGTCTGACGCATATAGGTCGATTTACCGCCCATGTTGGGGCCGGTAATAATCAGCATGTGCTGGTCAGGATTGAGCGTCACGTCGTTGGGCACAAAGGGTGTCTCGCTCACCTGCTCGACCACCGGATGTCGTCCCGCGTCAATTTGAATCCCGGTGGTTTCGCTGAGTGTTGGACGCACCCAGTTCAGCGCCTCGGCGCGCTCGGCAAAGGCGCACAGTACGTCCAGTTCCGCCAAGGCTTGCGAGGTGCTCTGCAGCGCGTGAAGGCTTGCGTTGAGATCGCCAAGCAGGCGATCGTAGAGCCATTTTTCACGCGTCAACGCGCGAGATTTAGCGGAGAGTGCCTTATCTTCAAACTCTTTGAGCTCGGGGATAATGAACCGCTCGGCATTTTTAAGTGTCTGGCGGCGAATATAGTCGGCGGGCGCCTGCTGGGCTTGTGAACGCGGTAGTTCGATAAAGTAGCCGTGCACCCGGTTGTAGCCCACTTTGAGATTGGCTAGCCCCGTGCGCTCGCGCTCGCGAAGCTCGAGCTGAATAAGATAGTCGCCCGCGTTTTCGGCCATGCCACGGTGCTCATCCAGCTCTGAATCAAAGCCATCGGCAATCACCCCGCCATCGCGGATCACCACCGGCGGATTTTCTACCAGCGCCCGGCTGAGCATATCGGCCATTTCTGGGTAGGGGCGAATATGCGGGCGCAGGTTATCCAGCGCACTGCCGCTCTCAACCTCGCTAAGCTGTTGCTCCAGTTCCGGAAGCGTTACCAGTGCATCCCGCAGCCGTGCCAAATCGCGCGGGCGGGCGCTATACAGCGCCACCCGGGCCAGAATGCGCTCCACGTCGCCCACCGCGCTCAACGTCTCGCGCAGCGGCATATAGGCGGCATCCAGGCTTAGCAGCGCCACACCCGCATGACGGGCCTGGACAATCTCGCGTTGACGCAGTGGCCGATTAAGCCAGCGTTTGAGTAGCCGTGAACCCATGGCGGTGGTACAGGTATCCAGCACGCTGGCCAGGGTGTTGTCGCTGCTGCCGCCCAGGTTGATATCAATTTCCAGATTACGGCGGCTGGCAGCGTCGATCACCACCGCGTCGTCGCGGTTCTCAACGCTGATGGCGGTCACGTGGGGCAGGCGCGAGCGCTGAGTGTCCCGGGCATAATCGATCAATACCCCGGCAGCAATTAGCGCAGAGGTTAAGTGCGCACAGCCAAAGCCACGTAAATCCTGCACTTCGAACTGGTCGCAGAGGCTACGGGTAGCGCTTTCCAAATCAAACAGCCACTCGCCCTGGCGGCGCAGGCTGCGTTTCTGCGACCAGGCCTCGGGTAGCGTTAAGCTTTCGGGTACCAGCAGCTCGGCCGGGGAGAGACGCGTCAGCTCGGCGAGCATTTCGGCTTCGCTGTCTACTTCCAGTACGTTGAAGCGACCACTGGAGAGCTCCAGCCAGGCAAGGCCCCAGCTCTCTTTTCCGGGTGAAACGGATACCAGCACGTTGTCGCGGCGGGCATCGAGCAGCGCTTCATCGTGGAGCGTGCCGGGGGTGACGATACGCACCACCTGGCGGTCAACGGGCCCTTTGCTGGTCGCGGGGTCGCCAATTTGCTCACAAATAGCCACCGACTCCCCACCGGCGACGAGGCGGGCCAGATAGCCCTCAGCGCTGTGATAGGGGACGCCCGCCATCGGGATAGGCTTGCCGCCTGACTGCCCACGCTGGGTAAGGGTAATATCCAGCAGTGCGGCGGCGCGCTTGGCGTCGTCGAAAAACAGTTCATAAAAATCCCCCATGCGGTAGAACAGCAGTACCTCGGGGTGCTCGCGCTTGATCTTTAAATATTGCGTGATCATGGGCGTGTTAGGGGGAGTGGCCTGTGACATGGGCGTCCTGATTGAGCAATTTCTTTGAGAAAGCTAAACGCAGTATTCTACGCTGAATAGACGACTCACTTGAAGGAGCGACCATAGTGCCCAGCGAAACTAGTCTGAAAAATCTTGATTTAACCCTGTTAGCTCAGCGGCTGGGGCGGCTGTGTAAGCAGTTGAATGTGGAAGTGACCGCCGCTGAGTCATGTACGGGGGGAGGCATTGCCAGCGCCATTACCGAGGTGGCGGGTAGCTCTGCTTACTTTACGACGGGCTATGTGACCTATGCGAATGCTGCTAAAACGCGCTTATTGGGGGTGCCTGAGACCACGCTGGCCGAGCACGGTGCTGTCAGCAAGGAGGTCGTCAAAGCCATGGTGCTGGGCGCCTGTAATGAAAGTGGCGCGGGCTTAGCTGTTGCCGTTAGCGGTGTTGCAGGCCCAGAGGGGGGGAGCGCTGAAAAGCCGGTGGGTACGGTTTGGTTGGCCTGGGGAGATGCTGCTGCCCAGGAAGCTGAATGCTTTCACTTTCCAGGTGACCGTCAGTCGGTGCGAGAGCAGGCCGTGCGTCAGGCCTTGGTTGGGCTGGTGGCGCGCCTGAATGAGCGCGAGAAGGCGAGCAAGACGAACCAGCCGTAAGAAAAAGGCGCATATGCAAAAAGGCTGTTGATAAAATAGATGAGAGAAAGCGCGATCAAGGATTTGTTTACGGCGCAATCTTTGGCATACTACTGGCTAATTATACAGCTTGTTATGAGGAATCTCTGAATGGCTCAGGATGACAACCGCACTAAAGCGCTAAACGCTGCACTCACCCAAATCGACCGTCAGTTCGGCAAGGGCACCGTCATGCGTCTAGGCGACGCACCGCGTGTCGTCATGCCGTCGGTTTCCACCGGTTCATTGGGTCTGGATATCGCCCTCGGCATCGGCGGGCTGCCGTTTGGCCGTGTGTGCGAAATCTTTGGCCCGGAATCGTCGGGTAAAACGACCCTGACCCTTTCGGTGATTGCTCAGGCGCAAAAACAGGGCAAAGTGTGTGCCTTCGTCGATGCCGAGCATGCGCTTGACCCCAGCTACGCAGAAAAGCTAGGTGTCAACCTGGATGATCTACTGATTTCCCAGCCGGACACCGGTGAGCAGGCGCTGGAAATTACCGACATGCTGGTACGCTCTGGCGGTGTTGACGTGATTGTTATCGACTCGGTCGCTGCGTTGACCCCGCGCGCTGAAATCGAAGGCGAAATGGGTGATTCCCACGTTGGCCTACAGGCGCGTTTGATGTCTCAGGCACTGCGTAAAATCACCGGTAATATCAAAAACGCCAATTGCTTGGTGATCTTCATCAACCAGATCCGCATGAAGATCGGCGTCATGTTTGGTAGCCCCGAAACCACCACTGGTGGTAACGCGCTGAAGTTCTATGCCAGCGTGCGTCTGGATATTCGTCGTACCGGCTCGGTGAAAGTGGGTGATGAAGTCACCGGTAACGAAACCCGCGTGAAAGTAGTCAAAAACAAGGTGGCACCGCCATTTCGTCAGGCTGAATTCCAGATTCTTTACGGCAAGGGTATCTACCACGCCGGTGAGGTCATCGACCTGGGCGTGCAGTGCAACCTAGTCGACAAAGCCGGTGCCTGGTACAGCTATAAAGGTAAGAAAATCGGTCAAGGTAAAGCCAATTCAGCGCTGTATCTGGAAGAGCACCCGGAAATTATGCTCGAAATCGAAACGCAGATTCGTGAGCAGCTCTTGGCCAAGCCCGATCCTAAAAAGGAGAAGGAAGATGCGCCTGCCGAAGCAGCGGCAGAATTGGATGCGGGTGATGACGATCTGCTTTAAGACGACTCTCGCTAAGATAAGCTGATGGCATTCACCTCCCAGCGTGATGCTACGCCCCGTGATATCGCCATTGGCTTACTGGCTCGGCGCGAATACTCCCGCGCCGAGCTTGCTCAGCGTCTGAAGAAAAAGTCTTTCGACGATGCCGCTATTGATGAGTGCCTGGACGCCTTGGTTGAACAAGGGCTGCAGTCTGACGCGCGCTTTGCGGCCAGTTTCGTGCGCTCGCGCATACTGCGTGGCCAAGGCGTGATTCGTATTAAAGGCGAGTTGCGCCAGCGCGGCATAGACCAGGAAACCCTTGCCACCGCTTTTGAAGAAGTGGAGGGGGGCGAGCAGGTCGACTGGTTTGAGCTAGCCCGGGAAACCCTGGCGCGGCGTTTTGATAGCCCCGGTGAGACCCCCAAAGAGCGCGCTAGGCGTGAACGTTTTCTCGCCAGTCGCGGCTTCGATTTTGAACAAATTCGCTATGCGCTCTCCTGTCTGTAATACGTTTTCCCCAGCCTATACAATACCCCCTCTTACATTTCTAGTAGCGCTCTAATACGCTTGTTCATCCAGTTGTTTACGTGGCTGTTTGCCTTTCTGCCACTAAGTGCGGCTTTAGTCGTTTGACAACTGCGCTATAATGGCTGCTTTGCGACCCCTGAGGGTAGCGGCAACAGCGCCCTGGGACATCACGCTTTCTTGTTACGGATACCCTATGAAAAGCGCAGAGATTAGACAGGCCTTTCTCACCTTCTTCGAAGAGCAGGGGCATACGATTGTACCCACCAGCTCATTAGTGCCGGGCAACGACCCGACGCTGCTGTTTACCAATGCCGGCATGGTGCCGTTTAAAGATGTGTTTCTAGGCCGCGATCCGCGCCCTTACGTGCGCGCCACCTCTGCGCAGCGCTGCGTTCGCGCGGGCGGTAAGCATAATGATTTAGACAACGTCGGCTATACCGCACGCCACCACACCTTCTTTGAGATGCTGGGTAACTTCAGCTTTGGCGACTACTTCAAGCGCGACGCCATTCGCTTTGCCTGGGTGTTTTTAACCGAAACGCTGGGACTCCCCAAAGACAAGCTGTGGGTAACGGTACACATCAGCGATGACGAAGCTGAGCGCATCTGGAAAGATGAGATTGGCATCGACCCTGAGCGCTTCTCCAAGCTGGATGAAGATAACTTCTGGCAGATGGGCGACACCGGCCCCTGCGGCCCCAGTTCGGAAATCTTCTTTGATCACGGCCCTGAGGTTTGGGGGGGGCCGCCGGGCAGCCCGGAAGAGGATGGCGATCGCTATATCGAAATCTGGAACCTGGTGTTCATGCAGTTTGATCGCGATGCCCAGGGCACGCTCAACCCGCTGCCCAAGCCCTCCATCGATACCGGTATGGGGCTGGAGCGTGTCGCCGCTGTCATGCAGGGCGTCCACTCCAACTATGAGATCGACCTGTTCCAGAACCTGCTGCAAGCCGCTGCGAAAGCGACCGGGCACCCTGATACCGCTACGCCTTCGTTGCGCGTAATTGCCGACCATATCCGTTCCTGTGCCTTCCTGATTGCTGATGGCGTGCTGCCTTCCAACGAAGGGCGCGGCTATGTCCTGCGTCGGATCATTCGCCGTGCAATTCGTCACGGCCACAAGCTGGGCGCGGTTGAGCCGTTCTTCCACAAGCTGGTGGAGGCGCTGGATGCGGAGATGGGCGATGCCTATCCGGAACTGCGTGAAGCGAGCGATCAAATTGCCCGTGTACTGCTGAAAGAAGAAGAGCAGTTCGCACGCACCCTGGATCACGGTATGGGGCTCTTGAATGCGGCACTGGCCGAGTTGGATGGCAAGGTGCTGCCGGGTGAGACGGTGTTTAAGCTTTATGACACCTACGGCTTTCCCTTCGACCTTACCGCCGACGTCTGTCGTGAGCGTGGCGTTAGCCTGGACGAAGATGGCTTTCAGCAGGCGTTAGAGGCCCAGCGTGAACGCGCACGGGCGGCCAGCCAATTTGGCGCCGACTACAGCGCCTCCATCGAGTTGGAGGGCGAAACTGCCTTTACCGGCTACGACCGCTTGGAAGATCAGGCCAAGGTAACCGCGCTGGTCGACAGCGAGGGCAATCCACTGGCAGCGCTGGAAGCGGGGCAGAAGGGTGTCGTGGTACTAGACCGCACGCCGTTTTACGGCGAGTCAGGCGGCCAGGTGGGCGATACCGGCTACCTGTATGTCGACGGTGGCCGTTTCCAGGTCACTGATACCCAAAAGCAGAGCGGTCATCATCTTCACCAGGGCATGATGGTAGAAGGCTCGCTAAGCGTTGGCGCAAGCGTGCGTGGTGAAGTGGATGCCAGCCTGCGCACAGCCACCATTCGCAATCACTCAGCCACCCACCTGCTGCATAAAGCGCTGCGCATGGTGCTGGGTGATCACGTACAGCAGAAAGGCTCGCTGGTGAACGCCGAGCGCCTGCGCTTCGACTTTAGCCACTTCGAGCCGATGACCGCTGAGCAGCTGGCGGAAGTCGAACGGCTGGTCAACGAACAGATTCTGGCTAATGCGCCGACCAAGATCGAGCAGATGAGCCTGGATCAAGCCAAGGCCAAGGGCGCAGCAGCGCTGTTTGAGGCCAAATACGCCGAGAACGTGCGCGTGCTGACCATTGGGGCCGACGATTTCTCGATCGAGTTATGCGGTGGTACCCACGTGGCACGCAGCGGTGATATTGGCTGCTGCCATGTGATGAGCGAAGTGGGCATTGCTTCTGGCGTGCGCCGCATCGAAGCGATCACCGGCGAAAATGCGCTGGCCCACTTTCGCGAGCAGGAAGCCCGCCTCGAGCGCTTGGGTGAGCGCTTGAAGACCAAGCCTGAACAGGTCGAAGCGCGGGTAGAATCACTGGTTGAGCGCAACCGTAGCCTGGAAAAAGAGCTTGAGCAGCTCAAGGCCAAACTAGCCAGTGTAGCGGGTAGCGATATGCTCAGCCAGGTGCAGGAGGTCAATGGCGTGAAGCTGCTGGCGACGCAGCTGGATGGCGTGTCAGGCAAAGATTTACGCGGCATCCTTGACCAGCTTAAGAACAAGCTAAGCTCTGGAGTGATTATCCTCGGCGTTGCCGACCAGGCGGCGGGCAAAGTGAGTTTGATCGCTGGGGTCACCCAGGATCTGACCGGCCGAGTGAAAGCCGGCGAGCTGGTGAACCATGTTGCCTCCCAGGTAGGAGGGAAGGGCGGTGGCCGCCCCGACATGGCCCAAGCGGGAGGTAGTCAACCCGACGCCCTGCCGGATGCGTTGAAGAGCGTACCAGCATGGTTGGAAAACGTTCTTAGCTAAACCTCTGGGCCGGTGGCATTATTGTCACCGGCCTTATTATTTATTTAAAACTTGTGACACTTTCACCCTCCATTCCCGAACGCATAGGAAAAACGGCATATGGCACTATACGTACAGAAGTTCGGCGGCACTTCGGTGGGCTCTGTCGAGCGTATCAAGGCCGTAGCGGAAAAGGTTAAGGGCTTCCGCGATCAAGGCCATCAGGTAGTGGTCGTGGTCTCCGCCATGAGTGGCGAAACCAACCGCCTGACGGACATGGCACAGGCGCTTAACGACGATCCCGCACCGCGCGAGATGGATATGCTGCTGTCGACCGGCGAGCAGGTAACTATTTCACTGCTCGCTATGGCGCTGCAGCAAATCGGTGTGCCAGCCACTTCGCACACAGGCGCCCAGGTAGGTATTCATACCGATAGTGCCTATACCAAGGCGCGTATCCAGCGCATTGAAACCGAAGACCTCAAGGCCGATCTGGACGCTGGTCAGGTAGTGGTTGTGGCCGGGTTCCAAGGGGTCGATGAAGACGGCAATATCACCACCCTGGGCCGTGGTGGTTCTGACACCACAGGGGTGGCGCTAGCCGCCGCGCTAGGCGCCGATGAGTGCCAGATTTACACCGATGTTGACGGGGTATACACCACCGACCCCCGCGTCTGCTCCAAAGCCCAGCGCTTAACGAGCATTACCGTGGAAGAGATGCTGGAACTGGCCAGTCTCGGCTCTAAAGTGCTGCAGATCCGCGCGGTAGAGTTTGCCGGAAAGTACAACGTACCCCTGCGGGTGCTGTCGAGCTTTGAAGACGGCCCCGGTACCCTAATTGTTGCAGAAGCCGACCAAGACGAGGACGCTATGGAAGAACCACTGATCTCCGGTATCGCTTTCACCAAAAATGAAGCAAAATTAACCCTGCTGAATACACCGGACGTGCCGGGTGTGGCGTCACGCATTCTAGGCCCCATTGCCGATGCCAATATCGAAGTGGACATGATCGTGCAGAACGTGGCGCCGGCCGGAGACTATACCGACTTTACCTTTACGGTTGCTAAGGGCGATTACAAAGCCACTAAGAAGCTGCTTGAAGAGACGGTGATTCCTGATTTGGGCGGCGGTGAGCTGCGTGGCGACGACAATATTGCTAAGGTCTCTTTAGTGGGTGTAGGTATGCGTTCTCACGCCGGTGTGGCGTCGAAAATGTTCCGTGTGCTAGCCGACGAAAACGTCAATATCCGTATGGTCTCCACCTCTGAGATTAAAATCTCGGTCGTGATTGATGAGAAGCATATGGAGCTTGCTGTTAATGCATTACACAAAGCTTTTGGTTTAGATAAGGCAGATATCGAATCTGAATAACATTAATACCTTAAACCTTCTACGCTGAAGGGGTACTTACTGCCGTGTGGTGGTGAGCTTTCTTTCAACGGGAGGTATAAGGTGTCATGGAGCCGGAGTCATTGGTGACAGGGAACACTATGTCGCATAATGGCATGGTGTTGCCTCCGGCTGACATATCCCGTTGCATAAAACGTCTGAAAAGGAGATCAGCCATGCTCATCCTAACTCGCCGTGTTGGCGAAACGCTGATGATCGGTGATGAAATCACCGTCACCGTGCTAGGTGTGAAAGGCAATCAAGTACGTATCGGCGTAAATGCGCCTAAAGATGTGGCAGTTCACCGTGAAGAGATTTACCAGCGTATTCAGCGTGAACGAAACAGTGAAAATGAAGTGGAATAAGCCTTGCGAGCTCGCATGATGAAACGATGCTTAAAGCGTAAGCTTATATGTAAGATATGGCCGGTGCGAAAAAAATCCGTAGAAGACTAGACACAAGAAGACTAAATCGGTAATATTCGCGCCGTGCCGTTGAGGAGAGGTGGCCGAGTGGCTGAAGGCGCTCCCCTGCTAAGGGAGTATAGGGTTTATAGCCCTATCGAGGGTTCGAATCCCTCTCTCTCCGCCAATCGCATGGCCAGTAAGTGCTTTTACTTTGTTAAAAAGTGCATGGTCACAAGGTATGCGCCCGTAGCTCAGCTGGATAGAGTACCTGACTACGAATCAGGGGGTCGGAGGTTCGAATCCTCCCGGGCGCGCCACCTTTTTATGCTGACTGCATTTATGGTTAATCGTATTTGAGATTAGCTGTATTTAAAGTTAGTTGTACCAGAGGCTAATTGCATTAATCAGTATTTGTAATAGTCTTGGTCGCAGTAAAAGTAAACGTTAGTAAAACGTTACGCGCCCGTAGCTCAGCTGGATAGAGTACCTGACTACGAATCAGGGGGTCGGAGGTTCGAATCCTCCCGGGCGCGCCAGATTCCAAAACCCGCTCTCTTATTGAGAGCGGGTTTTCTGTTTCCAGTCTGACCGCCAGTTTCTAGCCTGACCGGAAGTCGCTCGCGCCCCGGTCTTGCGATCGTTTGTAGCGCCCCCACTTTGCGGTAGGGCGCTTTTTTTTGCCTGTTAAAGGGGTGGTGCGAAAGAAGGGCTAAGCCATTGCAGCTTGCTGTTCGTCGACAACAAGGCTGTCGAGCAGTTGGTCTAACTCGGTGATGCGCTTTACGCGCTGAAAATTCTGTTCAGCTTCACTGCTGCCTTGGCGCATTTGGGCAAGCCACTGCTTTACCAGAGAGACCACGACGCGGTCGGGTAGCTTTTGACGCTGTAGAGCGGCGTATTCTTTGAGCACGTTGGCGCGCATCGCCCAGTTACTCTCAGGTAGCCGCTCGCCGGTTTGCAGCCAGTGGCGAATGCGTGGCGCCAGCCAAGGATCGGCCAGGGCGCTCCGTCCCAGCATCACGTCGCGACACCCTGACAGGGTGCGGGCTTTCCAGTAATCTTCCAGTGTCCAGATATCGCCGTTGGCGACCACGGGGATGCTCACTTGGCGGCGAATTTTGCCGATCCACTCCCAGTGTGCCGGTGGGCGGTAGCCCTCGTCTCGGGTGCGTGCATGAACGACCAGCTGTGCTGCTCCGCCCGCTTCGGTGGCTTGGGCGCAGGCCACCGCTAAACGGCGATTAGCGAAGCCCAGGCGAATCTTGGCGGTCACCGGGATTTCCCCCTCTAAAGCGTCGTGAACGGCTTTAACCGCCTTATAGACGCGATCAGGCTGGCGTAACAGCGAGGCGCCGCCATCGTGCCGGTTAACCAGTTTGGCAGGGCAGCCGAAATTAAGATCGACGCTCACCGCGCCCAGGCTAAGCGCCTGGCGCGCGTTAGCCGCCAGGGCGACTGGGTCAGAGCCCAGTAACTGTAAATGCACGGGAATGCCGCTTGGTGTGGCCACAGGCGGTTGCGCAAGCTCGGGGCAGTGTTTATAAAACACTCTTGGCGGCAGGCGCGCATCGACCACACGTACAAACTCGGTGACCGTCCAGTCGAACCCGGCATGCCGGGTCAGCAGATCACGAGTCAGGGCGTCGATTACCCCTTCCATCGGGGCTAGGCCGATTCTGCCGTTTTGTAGTAAATTAACAACCATGACTTCCACTATCGCGCCATTGCATTCTATTCTGAGTGTGGCAGGTTAGTGCATTCCCCTTACTGCGCCAAGCGCCTTTCACCGTATTGGCGTCATGATGTGCGTAAAAATGGTACTTGAGCTGTGCTTCAAGACACCGGGCTTCAAGGAGATCGCTTTATGCAGGATCTAGAACTATTGCAAGAAGGGCTGGCGTTGATGGCGCTCGGTATGGGCGTAGTGTTTGTTTTTCTTACTGTTTTGGTCATTAGCGTTACGCTGATGTCGAAGCTTGTTGGGCGTTTTCAGCCCGCTCCTGTGGCTGTTAATACGGGCAATAAATCGTCGCCATCTTCGGGTTCCTCTGCGCAAAATGACGAGGTCATGGCGGTGATCAGTGCTGCAGTGCATCGTTATCGCTCAAGCCGGCGTCGTTAACTTTCTCGATTTTTTTCATTTTGGCCCTCTTGTGGCTATTTTTTTGTTATTTTTACTACAAACTTACAACTCTCTACTGTGAGCCATGACAATGAACGAAATAAAACGCCCTCTAGGCATTACTGATGTCGTGCTGCGCGATGCCCATCAATCGCTATTCGCTACACGTATGCGGCTGGACGATATGCTGCCGATCGCCGAAAAACTGGATCGCGTTGGCTATTGGTCGCTGGAAACCTGGGGTGGGGCCACTTATGACGCCTGTATCCGCTATTTGGGCGAAGATCCGTGGGAGCGCATTCGTGCATTAAAAGAGGCTATGCCCAATACGCCTCAGGCCATGTTGCTACGTGGTCAGAACCTGCTGGGCTACCGCCACTACGCCGATGACGTTGTCGATAAGTTTGTCGAGCGGGCGAAAACCAACGGCGTTGATGTCTTCCGTGTTTTCGATGCCATGAATGACCTGCGCAATTTAGAGCGCGCCATTCAGGCGGTGCGTAACGTCGAAGGTCACGCCCAGGGCACCATCTCTTACACCGTGAGCCCGGTACATACCCTGGATAGCTGGGTTGATCTCGCCAAAACCATTGCTGGCTTAGGCGCAGATTCATTGGCTATCAAGGATATGGCGGGGCTACTGACGCCCTATACGGCCTTCGATCTGGTCACCCGGCTCAAGAAAGAGCTATCGATTCCGGTGCACCTGCACTGCCACGCCACCACCGGCCTCTCTACCTCAACCATTTTGAAGGCAGTGGAAGCAGGCATTGATAACGTCGATACCTCGATCTCGTCCATGTCGATGACCTACGGTCACAGCCCCACCGAGTCAGTGGTGGCAATGCTGAAAGACACCGGCCGCGATACCGGTCTGGATCTTGAACTGCTGGAAGATATTGCCGGTTACTTCCGCGAAGTACGCAAGAAGTACGCCGCCTTTGAAGGCTCGCTGCGCGGCATTGATTCGCGCATCCTGATTGCTCAGGTGCCCGGCGGTATGCTGACCAACATGGAAGGCCAGCTCAAAGAGCAGGGCGCGGGCGATAAGCTGGACGATGTGCTAAGCGAGATTCCCCGCGTGCGCGAAGATCTTGGCTTTATTCCGCTGGTGACGCCCACTTCGCAAATCGTCGGCACCCAGGCGGTCATGAACGTGATGATGGGCGAGCGCTACAAGTCGATCTCCAAGGAAGTTCAGGCGCTGCTCAAAGGTGAATATGGTGCTGCCCCAGCACCCTTCAACGCCGAATTGCAAAAGCGCGTCTTGGAAGGCGGCGAGCCGATTACCTGTCGCCCGGCGGATAACCTCTCACCGGAAATGGATAGGCTGGCTGCCGAACTGAAAGAAAAGGCTAGCGCTGAAGGCATTCGCTTGGCCGAAGGCAAGCGCGAAGTAGATGATGTTCTGACCTACGCGCTGTTCCCGCAGATCGGCTTGAAGTTCCTTAAAAACCGCGACAATCCCGACGCCTTTGAACCTGCCCCCCAGGCAACTGACGCAAGTGCTGAAAAGACACCCGCCAAGGTGGAAAGCAAAGAGCCGGTGGCTAGCAGTGGCCCGGAGACCTATACCGTTAAGCTCAACGGTAAAGCCTTCGTGGTGGAAGTGTCTGAAGGTGGTGAACTGGGCGAAGTGCAGGAGCAAACGGCGGCCAGCACTGGCGCCCCCAGAGAGGAAGTGTCTGCACCCACTGGTGAGAGCATTGATGCGCCGCTGGCCGGCAATATCTTCAAGGTTAATGTTCGCCCTGGCGATAAAGTCGCTGAAGGGGATGTGGTGATCATTCTTGAAGCGATGAAAATGGAAACCGAAGTGCGTGTCAGTATCGCAGGCACTGTGTCTAAGGTTAACGTCAGCGAGGGCGACAGCGTAGCCGTAGGCGATGCGCTGATCGAGCTCTAAGGGCCCAGTAATGGATAAATTAGTAACGTTATGGGAAGGCTCTGGGCTATATAACCTTGAGCTTGGCCAAGCCGTCATGATCATGGTGGGGCTACTGCTGCTTTACCTGGCCATTTATAAGAAGTTTGAGCCGCTGCTGCTGGTGCCGATTGGCTTTGGCGGCATTCTGGCCAATATTCCCGAAGCAGGGTTGGCGATTTCAGCGCTAGACCAAGCGATCGAGGTGGCGAAACCCGCAGTGCTACAGCAGATGGCGGCAGCGCTGGGCGCGACGCTGGATCCGTTAGCGAATGCGGAAGCCTGGCGTGAATCGTTAAAAGTAATAGCCCACGATGGCGTCGCACCGGATCAGGTGCGCGCCGCACGTGATATCGCCGTGGGCGTCGGCTATAGCGATGGCATGCTTTACAACTTCTATAAAGTAGCAATTGGTTCAGGTATCGCCCCGCTGATTATCTTTATGGGTGTGGGCGCCATGACCGACTTCGGTCCGCTGCTGGCCAATCCGCGCACGCTGTTTTTAGGTGCAGCCGCTCAGTTTGGTATTTTTGCCACTTTGTTTGGTGCCGTGGCGCTCACCTCGATGGGCATCATGGATTTCTCGCTCAATCAGGCCGCCGCCATTGGTATTATTGGCGGGGCGGATGGCCCGACCTCCATCTACGTCTCCAGCGTGCTGGCGCCGGAGCTGCTGGGTGCTATCGCGGTGGCTGCCTACGCCTATATGGCGTTGGTACCGCTGATACAGCCGCCCATCATGCGTCTGCTGACCACCGATAAAGAGCGTCAAATCAAGATGACCCAGTTGCGGCCGGTCTCCAAGCTGGAAAAAATCATCTTCCCGCTGATGCTGCTGATTCTGGTCGCGCTGTTTCTGCCCGATGCGGCACCGCTACTCGGTATGTTCTGCTTTGGTAATCTGATGCGTGAGTGTGGCGTAGTCGAGCGCTTGTCGGATACCGCGCAAAACGCCTTGATCAATATCGTCACGATTATCCTGGGACTGTCGGTAGGCTCCAAACTGATGGCCGAGAGTTTCCTGGCATTTGAGACGCTGGGGATATTAGGTCTGGGTATTGTCGCCTTTGGTATCGGCACGGCCGCTGGGGTATTGATGGCCAAGCTGATGAACCTGGTGAGCAAAATGCCCATCAACCCATTGATCGGTGCCGCGGGCGTTTCCGCCGTGCCTATGGCAGCGCGGGTGGCGAATAAGGTGGGGCTGGAGTCCAACCCACATAACTTCCTGCTGATGCATGCCATGGGCCCCAACGTGGCGGGTGTTATTGGGTCGGCAGTCGCGGCCGGGGTAATGATTAAATACCTGGGTTAACTAGTCCTCTGCCATCAACGACATAGGGGTGTCATTGCGAACGCAGTGAAGCAATCTGGGGTTGGTTCTCAGGGTAGGCTTGAGATTGCTTCGTCGCAGGCTCCTCGCAATGGCCGGTGAGTGTCATCGCGAGCGAAGCGCGGCGATCTCGGTTTGTTTGCCACCGCAGAACGAGATTGCCGCGTCGCAAGCTCCTCGCAATGACATATGGGGCCCTTTCATCTGCTGCGTTATGCCTTTGGTGCAGAGAGAACCTCAATAGCACTCTTCAAGCGGTTTTCTAGCGGGGCAAGGTCAAGCGGGCAGTCCCGTGGCCAGCCAATGGTCAGGCGAACGCCATCACCATCGTAGTCGGCTTGCTCAATAGGGATGTCGTGCTCTTCGCACCAGGCGCGGGCAATCGCTTCATTGGCAAAAGTAAGGCGCAGGGTGTAGGTGTCGCGCTCAACCACTTCCCGGGTAGCGAGTGTCTCAAGGGCATGGCTAACCGCCTGAGCGTAGGCGCGGGCTAAGCCACCGGTGCCGAGCTTTGTACCGCCAAAATAACGAATGACCACACAGCCAATCTGGCCCAGTTGGCTCCCCTGGAGAACCTGATACATGGGGCGGCCAGCGGTGCCGCCAGGCTCGCCATCATCGGAAAAGCCAATCAGATTTTGCTCGCCGGGTGGCCCGGCAATGTAGGCAGTGCAGTGGTGGCTGGCATTAGGATGCGCGGTTTTCGCCGCATTCAGCAGAGTAGTGAATGCGTTGATATCGGGAGAGTGGCAGATCCAGGTGATAAATTGGCTCTTTTCTACTTCAATGTCAGCCGTGTGCCATGACCCTGTGGGTAACTCGGGAACCCGATAGCGCATTAATGCTCCGTAAAGGTAGTCTCACTTTTCACACCCATTACCATGCCGAGTACCTGAATATCCCGGTTGTGCAAAAATAGCGCTGGCTGCAAAGTATCTTCTGGCCATAGCTCTACGCCAAAGCGGCTGATAGAGAGCTGCCTCAAGGCGATCGTTTGCTGGTTTATTTCGGCAACGGCAGTTTCTGTCTGGGTATCGTGTTGATAGCGCCGGATAATAATGACATCGCCATCGAACAAGTTGCAATCACACAGTGCATTGCCACGCACTTTGAGTGCATAGGTATTGCGTCGGGTAATGCTAGGCGCCATTGCGTAAGGGCGCGGTGCCGGTTGTCTACGGCCAAACGTAACGGTAGGTGCTGCCATCGATAGGGTCATCAAAGAATCTCCATTGCATGTTCTTTCATACAGTGGTTTTCATTGTAGACCTGTTTTTGCATACAGTGCCAGAGATAATTGCTCTCACGACATATTGATGAAGATCACGCTGCGACCCAGCGCCGCATTGTGTGAGTGGCGAGAAAGGGGCTTTACGTGTAGAGTTCGACGCGAAATCAATATGCCAGGAGAGACGCTTGAGCCTGTGTCTACAAGCCCGCCAGCTTGCCTGTGAACGCGATGACCGCTGGCTGTTTCAAGGGTTGGATCTGGAGGTTCGCAGCGGCGAGATAGTGCGAATTGAAGGGCCCAATGGTAGTGGTAAAACCAGCCTTCTGAAAATTCTCTCCGGCCAGCTCAGTGACTACCAGGGCGAACTGTTCTGGAATGGCGCTGCGATGAACGAAGCACGTGAACATTTTCTCGCGAATCTGCTCTATTTAGGACACGCACCAGGCATTAAATCAGGGCTTTCACCGTTAGAGAATTTAGCCTGGTACCAGGCCTTAAGCGGGGAAAGCGGTAATGAAGAGCAGCGCCTGGAAGCTCTTGAACGGGTTGGGTTGGCAGGCTTTGAAGATGTGCCCGCAGGGCAACTCTCGGCAGGCCAACAGCGCCGTGTTGCCCTGGCGCGCTTAACGTTAACGCCGCGCGCCCTATGGGTACTGGATGAGCCTTTTACCGCGATTGATCGCCACGGCGTCGCTGATCTAGAAAGACAGCTGGTTGCCCACGCTCAGGCGGGGGGCTGCGTGTTAGTAACGACACACCACGAGTTAACCGCTTCACCGTTGCTCAGACGGATATCCCTAGGGTAGAAAGCAGGACTGTCTCAATTGGAAATAGCGGCTTAAATAACGCTCGACAGCGTGGTGCCAGGGGAGGTTGAAGCGAGGGTCTTTTGTCATGGATGACAAAAGTAGCGCCCAGGGAGGGGTTTACAGCGCCCTCGCGGAAACCTCCACTGGGCACCGATGCTTGTATGGTAGAGGAGAAAGGGTTGCACAGCTCTTTACATGGCTCTTCAAATAGCTCTTCACAAAGCTCGGAGACCACCCAACAGGTTTCAGCAGTGCCACTGCGTGAGCATAATGGTGGGTTAATGACCGCAGTGAAGGCCACGCTCGTGCGTGACTTAACGCTATTGCTGAGACGTCGTGGCGAAGTGCTCAATCCACTGGTGTTTTTTGCCCTGGTGATCACGCTGTTCCCGATCGCTATTTCGCCCGACCCTGAGCTGTTAGCGGTGATTGCTCCAGGTTTGCTGTGGGTCGCAGCTTTGTTAGCCGCGCTGCTTTCATTAGACAGCCTGTTTCGTAGCGATTATGACGACGGTAGTCTGGAGCAACTGCTATTGGCGCCGCAGCCGTTAGTCGCGCTAAGTTTGGCCAAAGTGGCCGTGCATTGGCTGCTGACAGGCCTACCGTTGGCGCTGATGGCGCCGATATTGGGTATTATGCTGGCGCTGCCGGCGGGCAGCTACGCCGTGCTGGCGCTGTCGCTTGCCCTGGGTACGGCAAGCTTGAGTTTGATTGGCGCCATCGGTGCGGCGTTAACCGTTGGCTTGGCACGGGGTGGAGTGCTGCTCTCGCTACTGGTGCTGCCGTTGTATATCCCGGTGCTCATTTTTGGCGCAGGCGCGGTGCAGGCGGCCATTTTTGGAGAGGGTGTCTCCGCACACCTGGCTATCCTGGGCGCGCTGCTCGCCGCCTCACTCATGTTGGCGCCGTGGGCGATTGCCGCATCGCTGCGTATCAGTATTAACGGTTAAGGACAGGACACGCTATGTGGGCCTTTATACATAAGCTGGGATCACCCAAGTGGTTCTACGGCATTAGTGCCAAATTACAGCCCTGGTTTTGGGCCGCGGCGGCGCTGTTGATCGTCACTGGCTCGCTGTGGGGGTTGGCGTTTGCGCCAGCGGATTACCAGCAGGGTAATAGCTTCCGAATTATTTACGTCCATGTGCCGGCGGCCTTTTTGGCTCAGTCTATCTTCATTGCCATGGCGGTTTCCGGCCTGGTGTTTATGGTCTGGAAAATTAAAGTCGCCGATATGGCAGCGGCGGTGATGGCGCCTCTTGGCGCAGCTATGACCTTTGTCGCGCTGTTTTCCGGTGCCGTATGGGGTGTGCCCACTTGGGGAACCTGGTGGATGTGGGATGCACGGCTAACGTCAATGCTGATCTTGCTGTTTTTGTACTTGGGCGTAATTGCTCTGCGTGGGGCTTTTACCAGCCGCGATAGCGCCTCACGGGCAGCCTCGGTGCTGGCCATGGTGGGGGTGATCAATATTCCCATCATCAAATACTCGGTGGACTGGTGGTACACCCTGCACCAGCCCGCTTCATTTACGCTGACCTCGCGCCCGGCCATGCCTACTGAAATGTGGCTGCCTCTGGTCATTATGGTGCTGGGTTTCTACTGCTTTTTCATTGCCTTAACGCTGATGCGCACACGCAGTGAAATTTTGCGCCGCGAAGCTAACAAGCGCTGGGTACAGGAATTGGTGACCGGCCAAGTGGTGAAAGTACCGGCAGAGGAGGCTCGCTAATGGCGTTTGACTCATTTTCCGAATTTCTCGCCATGGGTGGTCACGCGCCTTATGTGTGGTCTGCCTGGGGCGTGACAGCGCTACTGCTGCTCGCCACCGTATGGCATGCGCGTGCTGAACAGCGCCAATTGATCAAAGGCTTGAAACGCCGTGCAAGACGCGCAAACAGCGCAAGGGGAAACGCCCAATGACGCCTAAACGTAAACAGAAACTCTTTATTATCCTGGGCCTTGTGTCGCTGGCCGCGATTGCCGTGGGGCTGACCCTGTACGCACTGCGCGCTAACATCAATCTGTTTTTCAGCCCGGTACAGATCGCCCAGGGCGACGCGCCCATGGAGCGGCAGATTCGCGCCGGTGGCATGGTGAAAGAGGGTTCAGTATCCCGTGACCCCGAGAGCCTGGACGTCGAGTTTGTCGTCACCGATTACGTTGATGACCTGGAGGTCTACTACAGCGGCATTCTGCCCGACTTGTTCCGCGAAGGCCAAGGCGTGGTGGTGATCGGAGAGCTTCAGGCCGATGGTCGTTTGTACGCCGATAAAGTGCTTGCGCGCCACGATGAGAACTATATGCCCCCTGAAGTCGCCCAGGCACTTGAAGAGGCGGGCTATTCGCCAGCCGACTACCAGGCCAAAGCCGCGGAAGTGGGTAAACGCCTGGACGAAGAAGGCGTACCCCAAGCAAGCGAATACTAAGACCCACCGTTTAACCGCCTTGCCTTACCGCCAGTGCTGGTTCGGAGCGCACATGTTTATCAAAATGATTCCTGAAATTGGCCACTTTGCCCTCATTATCGCGCTGCTGATGGCGGCGGTGCAGGCCGTGATGCCGCTGGCCGGTGCCGCCACCCGGCGCCCGCTGTGGATGGCCTATGGTCAGCCCATGGCGGTGGGGCAGTTTGTGTTTATTGCCATTGCCTACGCCTGTTTGACCGCCAGCTATATGCTGGACGATTTTAGCGTGGCGAACGTGGCCAACAACTCCAACTCGCTGCTGCCCTGGTACTACAAGTTCAGCGCGGTGTGGGGCAACCATGAAGGGTCGGTGCTGCTGTGGAGCTTTATGCTCGCGGGCTGGGGGTGTGCGGCCAGCCTGTTTACCGGCAACCTGCCGCGGGATATGGTCGCGCGAGTAATGGGCGTGATGGGTATGGTTTGCGTCGGCTTCTTACTGTTTATTCTGATGACATCGAACCCCTTCGAGCGGCTACTGCCCGGTATGCCCCAGGATGGCGCCGACCTTAACCCGCTGTTGCAAGACTTCGGGCTAGTAGTGCATCCGCCGATGCTCTACATGGGCTATGTGGGCTTTTCCGTGGTCTTTGCATTTGCCATTGCAGCGCTGATGGGCGGTCGTTTAGACGCGGCCTGGACGCGCTGGGCAAGGCCCTGGACGAATCTGGCCTGGGCATTCCTGACCGTGGGTATCGCGTTAGGCAGTTGGTGGGCCTATTACGAGCTTGGCTGGGGTGGCTGGTGGTTCTGGGATCCGGTCGAAAACGCTTCACTGCTGCCCTGGCTGACGGGAACCGCACTGGTTCACTCACTCGCGGTCACCGAGAAGCGCGGCTCGTTTAAAAGCTGGACCGTGCTGCTGGCGATCTCGACCTTCTCGCTGTCGCTAATGGGCACTTTCCTGGTTCGCTCTGGGGTGCTGACCTCGGTGCATGCGTTCGCTAACGACCCGGCCCGCGGTTTCTTTATCCTGATGCTGCTGGCCATTACGGTAACGCTGTCGCTGCTGGTGTTTGCCCTGCGCGCTCCGCGGGTAAGTCATAAGGTGGGGTTTAACTGGCTCTCCCGGGATGCGCTGCTGCTGGTTAATAATATCTTTCTGGTGATTATGACCGTCACCGTGCTACTGGGTACCGTCTATCCGCTGATTCTGGATTCTCTGGGGCTGGGGAAAATCAGCGTGGGCCCGCCTTACTTTAATACCCTGTTTGTGCCGCTTACCGTGTTGATGTGTATCTTTATGGGGCTTGGCTCGGTAACGCGCTGGAAGAGCATGGCGGCACGGGATCTGATTCGTAAACTGTGGTTAGCAGGTGTGGCCGCATTGGTGATCGGCATATTAATGCCGCTGCTGTACCGTGGCGAGTGGAACCTGTTTGTCTCCCTGGGCATTGTCTCTGCACTCTGGATTGTGCTGCCGATGGTGCGCGATGTATTCGATAAAACCCGCCACGCCAGTTCGTTTTTGGCCGGTGTTCGTAAGCTCTCCCTGGCTTATTGGGGCATGGTGCTGGGGCACGTAGGTGTTGCGGTCACTATCGTCGGCGTGACGGTAGTGTCCAACTACAACATTGAGCGCAACGTGCGCATGTCGCCGGGCACCACGGTCGAAGTCGCGGGCTATCAGTTCACCATGACCGAGTTAACCGAGCGTCGTGGCGCTAACTTCCTGGCGGATACCTCGATTCTACAAGTGCAGCGCGGCGACTCAGGCAGCAGCTTTACCATGCGGCCCGAAAAGCGTCTCTACCTGGCCACCGGTATGCCGATGACGCAAGTGGCCCTGCGCCCAGGGCTGTTCCGCGACCTCTATGTCGCCATGGGTGAGAACCTGGGCGATGGCAGTTGGGCAATGCGGGTGCAGTATAAGCCGTTCGTCCGTTGGCTCTGGCTGGGCGCACTGCTAATGGCGTTTGGCGGTGTATTGGCGGTGCTCGACAAGCGCTACCGCCGTACCGCATCCACCCGTGAAGCGCCCAAAGTGGCTAGCCAGGATGATAGTACTCAGAACAGTACTCAAAATGGCGCACGGGAGGCCACGGCATGAAGCGACGGCTACTGCTATTACTGTTGCCGGTGTGTTTTTTAGCCCTGGCGCTGTTCTTTTACCAAGGCCTCTCGCTGGACCCCTCCCAGCGGGATTCAGCGCTGATGGCGCGGGATTTCCCGACCTTTGAAGCAAGCACGCTGCGTGATGAGAATCGCCGCGTTGACCAAACGCTGTTAGAGGGTGAAGTGACGCTGGTGAATGTGTGGGGCGAGTGGTGTCCGGCCTGTAAGCAGGAGATGCCGCAACTGCTGGAACTGGCTGATAACGACATTCGCATGGTCGGGGTCAACTACCGCGATACCCGCGAGAAAGGCATGCAGTTTCTCAGCGAATTTGGCGATCCGTTTGAAGTTAATATTTTTGATCCGGAAGGCGAGCTAGGGTTTGATCTTGGCGTCTACGGCGCCCCGGAGACATTCCTGGTCGATGCCGACGGGGTCATTCGCTATCACCATAAAGGCTACGTATCACCGCAAGACGTGCGCGAGCGAATTCTTCCGGAGGTGGAAAAATGGCGCTAATGCGAACCATGGCAGCGCTACTACTGCTGGTCATAGCGTTTGGTGCAGCGGCAGGTGGTATCGAACTGCGCGAATTTGACGACCCGGTCATGGAGAAGCGCTATCACGATTTAACCGCCTCCATGCGCTGCCCACTGTGTGAAAACCAAGCCATAAACGATTCCGATGCACCCATTTCGGCAGATATGCGTGAGCGGGTTTATCAACTGTTGCAAGACGGGCAGTCGGATATCGAAATTATCAACCATATGGTGCAGCGGTTTGGTGAATATATTCTCTACAACCCGCGTTTAGAGAGCCGTACCTACCTGCTTTGGGGCTTGCCCATCGCCCTGGTGTTGCTAGGTGCAATGGTGGTTGTGCTGATGATTCGCGCCCGCCGTAACGCCTCTGCTAAAGCGTTGAGCGCCGAAGAACGCCAGCGCATAGACGCGCTGACTAACCGTAAGGGGTCTTCATGACGCTGCTCTGGATAGCCATTGCCATTCTACTGCTCCCCGCGCTGTGGCTGCTGGTTTCGCCGCTAAGAAACGCGCGTGCCCTGCATGACCAGCAGCGCGATTTTGAAGCCAACGACACTTCCGCCGAGCAGAACGTGGCGATTTTCAAGCGCCGCTTGGCGTCACTGGAAGCGGCTCTTGAACGCGGCGACATAGATGCCGCACGCTTTGAGGAAGACCGGCTGGAACTCGAGCGCAGCCTGCTGGAAGACACTGCTTTTCGCGAGCGTCGGCCGCTAAAGGCTGCCAGCGCCGGCCGTATTGTCGTGCCTGTGGTGATGCTCGCTGTGGTCGCTGTTAGCGTTATTTGGTATCAGCAAAAGGGCGCTGAGGGCGACCTGGTGCTACTGGCCGTGCAGCAAGAAGTGCAGAACGACCCTGATGGATCGCTTGCCATGTATATCGAGCGCATGGAGGAGCAGGCCGAACGCCAGCCGGATAATCCCAATGTGTGGAGCGAGCTGTTTCCGCTCTACCGTGAAACCGGACAAATGCCCAAGGCTGTGGACGCCCTGGAGCGCCTGATCGAGATTGAAGGGCGCATTCCACCGCTGCTTGCGCAGTTGGCGCAAATTCGTTTCTTTATGGCTGAGCGCGAGCTTACCGACGAAGTACAAGCGTTGGTCGACGAGACGTTGGAGCAGGATCCCCGCCAGCCCACCGTGCTGGGCTTGCTGGGCATTAATGCCTTCGACAACGGCGATTACGAGCAGGCTATTGACCACTGGCGCCGGGCGATTGCCAATATCGAGGATCCCAACACTGTGTCCTCGCTACGCGACGGCATTCGCGTGGCTCAGGAGCGATTGGGTATTGAACCCGAAGAAGCCGTCACCGAGGGCACCGGCATTCGTGTGCGTGTCTCGCTGGATGAAGAGCTCGTCGGGCGTGTGGATGGCGATGCCAGCGTCTTTATTACCGCCCGCGATATTGAGGGCGAGTTACCGCCCCTGGCCGTGGTGCGGGCACAGGTATCCGAGCTGCCTATGACCGTGACGCTAGATAACAGTGTCGCGATGTCTCCCCAGGCGCAAATATCCCAGGTACAGGAAGCCCGTTTAGTGGTGCGTGTTTCTCCTTCTGGCCAAGCAGCGCCCCAGCCCGGGGATCTGTTTGGTGACCTTGAGAGCGTCAGCATCGGGCCAATTGAAGACGACGAAGCGGCCGAAGTGGTGATTAACCGTGTCTTTGAATAATCGCAACAGGAACGCCGCTTCGGTATGCGCTTAACGTCGATTCGCTTAGTCGGGTTTAAGTCCTTTGTGGATCCCGTCACGGTGCCCTTTGATGGCAATATGACCGCCATCGTAGGCCCCAACGGCTGCGGTAAATCCAATATTATTGACGCCGTGCGCTGGGTAATGGGGGAGTCATCCGCCAAAACCCTGCGCGGCGAATCCATGGCCGACGTTATCTTTAACGGCTCCACCGGCCGTAAACCGATCAGCCAGGCGTCCATAGAACTCAAGTTCGACAACCGCGATGGCGGCATGGGCGGCGTTTACGCCCAGTATGCGGAAATTGCCGTTAAGCGCTTGGTCACCCGCGACGGACAATCCAACTACTTCTTTAATGGCCAGAAATGCCGTCGGCGCGATATCGCCGACCTGTTTATGGGTACCGGCCTGGGGCCGCGTTCCTACGCGATTATCGGCCAGGGGATGATCTCGCGGTTGATCGAAGCCCGCCCCGACGACCTGCGCTCGACGCTTGAAGAGGCCGCGGGTATCTCCAAGTACAAAGAGCGCCGCCGGGAAACCGAAAACCGCATGCGGCGAACCCAGGAGAACCTGGAGCGTCTGGACGATATTCGCGAAGAGTTGGATAAACAGCTAGAGCGCCTCAAACGTCAGGCCGAAGCCGCCAAGCGCTACCAGGATCTCAAGGAACAGGAGTATCGGCTCAAGGGCGAGCTGGCGCTGCTGCGCGGGCGTGCCCTGCGTGCCGAGCAATCGCATCAAGAGAGCCGCGTCCGCGAATTGGAAATAGCGGTAGAAAAAGATGTCTTCGGTGTCCGCCAGTGCGAAACCCGCCTGGAGCAGGCCCGGGAGCAGCACGACGAACTTTCTGAGGTGCTCGATCGCCATCAGCAGCAGTTCTTTGAAACCACTACGCGCATCGCCCGTTTAGAACAGGATCAGGCCCACCGGCGTAGCCGTGAAACCCAACTGGCCAGCGACATCGCCACGGCTCGGCGCGAATTGGACGAGCAGCGCCGCGTTAGTGAAGGCGATCAGGAGCGTTTAGCCGCCATTGACGAGCGCTTTGAAGATTTACTCCCCGAACACGAAGCGCTGGAGGAGCAGCTCGAAAGCCTGGAGCAGGCGTTGTCCGACGCGTCTCCCGCGCTGGAAGCCGCCGAGCAGCAGTGGGCCGATGCCGAAACCCGCTGGCGGGATGCCAGCCGCGATGCGGATCGCAGCCAGGATCAGTTGCGCGACCTTGAACAGCGTATTCAGCGCTTACAGGCGGAAAATCAGCGCCGCCGTCAGCAGCGCAGCGAGGTAGCCGATCTCACCGCGCTGCGTGAAGAGCACGCTGTGTGCCAGGCGCAGTTGACCGAGGCCGAGGAGCAGTCGGAAGGTTTTCAAACCCAGCGGGATCAATGGCAGCAGCGCTACGGCGATGCTAAAGCAGCCTACCAGCAGGCCACTCAGACGCGGGACAATCAGCGCGCTGAACTCAGTCAGCGCCAGGGGGAGTTAGCCTCACTTCAAGCGTTGATTGATGCCGCCCTGGTGGATCACGATCCTGCTATTGGCACGACCTTGGAAGCGTATGGTTTAGCGGATGCCCCCCAACTGGGTGAAGCACTGCAGGTTGAGCCCGGCTGGGAAACGCTGGTGTCCTGGCTGCTCGCGCCCTGGCTCAATGCCCGCCTGGTGAACCGCCACCAACTGGCCGCTTTACCTGAAGCCTTAGCCACGGAGTGGCGGCTGATTGATCAAACACCACCCGCCGCCTCAACCTCTGGCCAGCGATTAGACAGCTTGGTCAAAGGCGCCGGTGCGTTGGGTGAATGGTTAGCGAGCATTCACTATACGCAAACGGCAGAACAAGCGGAGGCGCAGGTAGCGCACCTCGCACCTGGCGAAAGCGTGGTAAGCCAGGATGGCGTTTGGCTGGGCCGCGGCTGGCTGAACCAGCAGGCCAACGGCGAAGGTATCGACGGGCTGCTATTAACGCGCCGCCGCTACGCCGAACTGACCGCCCAGCGCGAAAGCGAAGAAGAAGCGCTGGCGCTGGCAGAAGCGCAGTGTGAAGCGGCCAGTGAAACCATTGAAACCCTGGAACAGGCCCGTGAACAGCAGGCCGAACAGGAGCGCGCCCACGCCGCCACCCTGCAACAGCTGGCGGTAAAAGAGCGCAGCCTGGCCCAGCGCTTGGAACATCTGGAGAGTCGCGCCACTGAACTCGATGAAGAGCTTGCCCAGCTGCAAGAAGATGAGGCAGAGTTAGCGCTTACCATCGACGAGCAGCGTGCCCGCTGGCATGTGGCGATGGAACAGTTGGAAAGCGCGGCGCAAGCGCGGGAAACCAGCGCCGAACAGCGCAACCGGCAGCGTGAAGCGCGTGACCAGTTGACCCAGCAGCACGCCCCGCTCAAAGCGCAGCAGCAGGCGCTGGCGCTGGAGCGTGAACGCTTGAGTGCCGAGCGCGATAGTCTGCGCTCACAGCAGGCGCGTTCAAGTGACTCTGAAGAGCGGCTCTCGCTGCGGATTGCCGAGCTGGAAGAGTCACGGGAAATGCTGATCGAACCCGACGAGCTGGCCGGTGAAGAGCTTGAGGAGCTGCTTCATCAGCGCGAGCAGCAGGAAGGGCGCTTAAACGCCACTCGTCAGCAGGCTCAGGCACTGGCAGAACAGCTGCGTAACGATGAACTTGCCCGCCAGCAGCACGAGCGCAACCTGGAACAGAGCCGCGAGCAGCTCCAGCAGCGGCGCATGGACGTGCAGGCGCTGGCGCTTAAAGCCACCACCCAGGATGAGCAGCTAGCTGAGCTTGGTCATAACGTCGAGACTCTTGCCGAACAGTTACCCCAGGAAGCGACGGAAACCCGTTGGCAGGAACGCCTGGAAAGCACCACGGATAAAATTCGCCGCTTGGGGGCGATCAACCTCGCTGCCATTGAGGAGTACGACCAGCAGGCCGAGCGGCGAAATTATCTGGAAGCGCAGCATGCTGAGCTGACCGAAGCGCTGGAAACCCTCGAAAGGGCGATTAAGCGTATCGATCAAGAAACCCGTGTGCGTTTCCGCGAAACCTTTGATCAGGTGAACACTGGGCTACAAACCCTTTTCCCTCGCGTATTCGGCGGCGGTGCTGCATGGCTAACGCTAACCGGCGATGATCTGTTGGAAACCGGCGTGGCGATTATGGCCCGCCCGCCGGGTAAGAAGAACAGCACCATTCATCTGCTCTCGGGCGGCGAGAAGGCGCTGACTGCGCTGTCGCTGGTATTTGCGATCTTTCAGCTTAACCCCGCGCCGTTCTGTATGCTGGATGAAGTCGATGCCCCCTTGGATGACGCCAACGTGGGCCGTTACGCCAGGCTGGTGAAAGAGATGTCTGAAAACGTTCAGTTTATCTACATCACCCACAACAAGATTGCCATGGAAGCCGCCGAGCGCTTGATGGGTGTCACCATGCAAGAGCCCGGCGTATCGCGGTTAGTCTCGGTGGGTATTGAAGAAGCGGCGGCGCTGGTCGATTAAACTAACTCCCTATCCTACCAAGCAGCAGTGAAAGCATTCTGATTGAGACCTGGGAGAACGAAGACTAAGCAGCAGAGTTCTTGGAAGAGCACTTCTGTTGAGAGCGTTTTTCCAAGGAGGCTATTGTCGAAAGCAGAGTTAGCGAAAGCACTATTGGCGATAGTAGAGTGAGCAAAGCTGAAGCGGCAAACGCCAAGTAGATAAACTTTTTGTTGGAAAAATGCGTAAAAAAATGTCCTAAAGCGTTCTTCTTAACTATATTAACCCTACTAATAGCGCGCTTGAGATGGTTAAACGGCTTATAGAGGCAATACGCAATGGCGGGTGTGTCGGTTGTCAAAACGGCTTTTCTTGCTTCTCGGATTCCTTTATAAAGCTATTTATAGATGTTAGATCTAATGATTGCGGCACTTTTGTTTGAAGTTAAGGTCAGATTTCTCTGGCCTAAAGAGAGGCAGAATTCTGCCATGGCGTGAAAATCGCGTTAAATGCAGCAAAAATTGGCCCTTTTGGTAGTAATCGCGCTATGCTTGGCTTTATTGATAGCAGGTAATTATTCAATAGCCGTTACCTATATTCAGGCATGACATTTTAGACACCGTGCCTTAGCAACCGGCAAGACGACCATGGAACGTTCGACATGGAACTAAGAGAGTGGCTAATCATTTTAGGGCTGGCGTTGGTATCGCTCATCGTTATTGACGGTGCGCGAAGACTTCAACGGCAGCGTCGTGTACCCCGTCTGGATCAGGCGGAGAAAGACCTATCCGGGAGTTCGCTAGATGATCCCGAGGAGGCTGCTAAAGCTGCGGAGATCAATTGGGAACTTCCTAATGGCGGTGCTCGAGTTGTTAAACCCGCAGACTATAGTGGCTTAGGTAATAAACCAAAGTTAGAACGTCAAGAGCATCCTGGGCCTTCTAGAGTGCTTTCAGAGTTTAGACGTTCCGCCTCTGCTAAAGCCGCCAAGCGCAAAGCTGATAAGGCAGATAAACTCGATAAAGCAGCATCAGTTGCTAAGCCAGCACCAAGCGTAGCCGTTAAGACAGAGCCGCCAGTCACTTCTGCGGCGACGTCTTCTGCTAGTTATGCTGCCCACAATGCGCCCACTGAACATGAGCGCCGCGAGCCCAGTATCTCAATGACTGACTCTGCACAAACTGGCTCTCCTCAAACTGAGAGGCCGCAGGTCAAGGCGACAGTACCTTCGCAGCCGGAACCACAAAGCGAGCAGCCTGCGTATTCTGCTGCAACGCCTAGCTCTCCGGTGGCAGAAGAGAACGTTGAAGCGTCTCATCCTGCTGCTTCAGATGCTATCTCGTTCACCGCCAGTGACGCAGCTGCCACTGAAACAGACAGCGAAATGGCGGCACAGCCTCGCACTCAGCAGGAACCAGAGCACACCCAGGAGCCTGTGCTGCGGGCTGAGCCAGAAGATGCAGTATTTGCTAAACACGCCAATGAGCATTCGCCGAAACGGCGTCAGTTGCGTTCTGATACCGCGGGCGAATACGACGAGTTGGATGATGACGAAGTTGATGAGTATCGCCTGGTCGACTTTGAAGGCATGGGGCGCTCGCTGAAGCGTCGTTTGATTGCGCGGCGTAAAGAGAAGCAGCGCAAAAAAGCTGAGAAAGCGGTGCGTGATCAAGCCTTGGCCCAACAGAAGGCCGAGCGCAAGGCGCTGGAAGCAGAGCAGAAGCGTGAAGCCAAAGAGGCCGCTGACGCAGAGCGTGCCCGCCTTGCTCAAGAGCAGGCCCAAGCTCGTGAAGAAGCGGCTGCCGCCGAAAGGCTAGCCGCCCAGCAGCATGCTGCCGATGAAGAGGCGCGTCGCTACGCAAGCCATGAGTATGCAGCCCACGAAGAAGGTTTTGAAGAAAGCTTCGAGGCAGACGCTTACGACGGCCAAACGGCCGGCGAGCGTGGGATGAACGAGCGAGTCCGCGTACACCCAACGTTAGAAAAAGCTCTGCGCCATGATGTGAACGGTGAACACGCTAAAGAGACGCTGTCCAATGCCGAAGAAGTCGTGGTGATTAGCGTTCTGTCCCGTGATCCAGAAGGCTTCGATGGCACCAAACTACTTGAGCTGATGATGGTGTGCGGTTTGCGCTACAGCAGTGAAATGGGTGTTTTCCACCGCTTTGAAACCGAGAGCGATGCTAGTGAGCTTCAGTTCTCGATGGTGAATGTGGTTAAACCGGGTACTTTCCCCATTGAAGAGATGGGTGAGTTTATGACGCCCGGTATCACGCTGTTGATGCCGCTACCTGGCGCCATCGATAGTGCCGCTGCCTTTGAGGCGATGGTAGAAACCGCCATGGTGGTGGTTCGCCATATGGGCGGCGAGCTAAAAGACGAAAACCGCAGCGTGATGACCGCACAAACGATCGAATTTGCCCGCCAGCGGGTGCGTGAGTTTGAGCGCCGCCATCGCCTGCATCGTCAACTGCAAGCCCGCTAATCGTCGCCTACTAACCGACGAAGCAGCACTTGCTGTGAAACACCCGCCTTCTTGCCAGGAGGCGGGTGTTTCTGTTCAATACGCTGTTGTTTTGTCATTTTTTATGTTTTTGAAATTTAGCTTTTGCGTTTTCGCTGCCGATTTTAGCTAGTACTGGAACCCACCCCAATGAGTCAGTCTGATTCTCAATCTCTGGAAGAGATTAACCAACTGCGGGCCGCCCTGGACGAGGCCAACTACCGTTACTACGTGCTGGATGAACCGACGCTGACGGATGCCGACTATGATCGTAAATTTCAGCGTTTACAGCAGTTGGAGGCTGAGCATCCGGAGTTGGTCACTCCCGATTCACCCACTCAGCGTGTGGGCGCTGCCCCTGCGGATGGCTTTCCATCGGTGGCCCACGCTATCCCCATGCTGTCGCTAGATAACGCCTTTAGCCGTGACGATATCCTCGCCTTTGCTGAACGGGTGGCCGAACGCCTCGAATGCACGGCAGACGGTCTTGAGTTTACCTGCGAGCCAAAGTTGGACGGCGCGGCCGTCTCGTTAGTTTATGAGCAGGGCATGCTGGTGAGCGGTGCGACTCGAGGTGATGGTCGCACCGGCGAAGGCATTACCTCTAATCTGCGCACGCTGCGCTCGGTACCGCTCAAGCTGATGGGTAAAAACGTGCCTGCGCTGTTAGAAGTACGGGGTGAGGTCATTATGCGCCATGCGGGTTTTGAAGCCCTGAACGAGCGCGCCCGGGAAGAGGGCAGCAAGGTCTTTGCCAACCCCCGCAACGCGGCGGCAGGCAGCCTGCGCCAGCTGGATCCACGCATCACGGCAAAACGCCCGCTAGAGTTTCACGCTTATCAAGTTGCCAGAATTGACATGGCTAATTTGGATGACAGTGTGATTCCCACTCATAGCCGCCAAATGGAAAGGCTAAAAGACTGGGGGTTTCGCGCAAGCTCAGAGTTGAAGGTGGTTAAAGGCCCCCAGGCCGTTGCCGATTACTGTGAACAGTTGGGCGAAAAGCGAGACGGTTTAGGTTTTGATATCGACGGCGTGGTCATCAAGGTAAACGATCTGCGCCACCAGCGTGAACTGGGTTTTGTTGCCCGCGCGCCGCGCTGGGCGGTGGCGTTTAAGTATCCGGCTCAGGAAGAGGTCACCACGCTTAACGATGTGGAGTTCCAGGTTGGCCGTACCGGCGCCATTACCCCCGTGGCGCGTCTTGAACCAGTCACCGTGGCGGGTGTGACGGTGTCTAACGCGACGCTGCACAACGCTGATGAGATCAAACGCTTGGATGTCATGATCGGCGATACGGTGTCGATTCGCCGGGCCGGCGATGTGATTCCTCAAGTCGTGAGCGTGCATACCGAGCTGCGACCAGCGGATGCAAGGGAGATCATTTTTCCCGAACATTGCCCGGTGTGCGGTTCGGATATCGAGCGTATTGAAGGTGAAGCGGTAGCTCGCTGTTCGGGGGGCCTTTACTGTGCGGCGCAGCGTAAAGAAGCGCTCAAGCATTTCGCCAGTCGCAAAGCGCTGGATATTGACGGCTTGGGCGAAAAGTTGATCGTGCAGTTAGTTGATTTGGGCTGGGTAGAAACGCCGGCGGCGCTGTTTCACTTGTCTGTCGAACAGCTTCAAAGCCTGCCGCGTATGGGCGAGAAATCAGCCACCAACTTGGTCAACGCGCTTGAAACCGCTAAATCGACTACGCTGGCGCGGTTTATTTACGCCTTAGGCATTCGTGAAGTAGGCGAGGCGACGGCGGCCAATCTCGCCAACCACTTTGGTACCCTTGAGGCCATTCAAGCCGCTGAGTTGGAAGCGCTGGAAGCGGTCAACGATGTTGGCCCGATTGTGGCCGCCCATGTGCATACTTTCTTCCGCCAACCGCACAACCAGGAAACCATTGCCGCGCTGATTGATGCGGGCATTACCTGGCAGGAGGCGGAAGTCACCCAAGGCCCTACGCCGCTGGAAGGCCAGACCTGGGTGCTCACCGGCTCATTGGAGAGTATGACCCGCGATGAGGGCAAAGCACGCTTGCAGGCGTTGGGTGCTAAGGTGGCGGGTAGTGTATCGAAGAAGACTACCTGCCTGGTCGCAGGCGAAGCGGCGGGCAGTAAACTTACCAAAGCTGAACAGATGGGCGTGGAAGTCGTGGACGAAGCCACCTTTATCGAACGTTTGGCAGAGTGGGAGCAGCGTTAATGAGCCGTTTTATTGAAGTACCCGCCCGAATGCTGCCGCCGGACACCCTCAATGCCCTGCTGGAGGCGTTTGTGACCCGCCAGGGCTACGACACCACTGATACCACGGGCGAGGGCATGCACGGCTGGGTAGCCGAACTGAAAAAGCAGCTTGAGCGCAATGAGCTGATTATCGCCCACGACCTTGAATTAGAAATGACCGAAGTGATGACCCTGGCTCAGTGGCGCTCGTTTGGGCGCGATGTCGCCGACGACGAAGAAGAGGGCGATATTTAGCCTCATCTTGCGAAAAGCCTCCCAATATGTCGTTGCGAGGAGCGCAGCGACGCGGCAATCTCAGCCTGTCGGGGCACCCACCCCAGATTGCTTCACTTCGTTCGCAATGACGCCTATGTGTCATTGCGAGGAGTGAAACGACGAAGCAATCTTTGCTGGCATTGGCAGGCAAACCCGAGATCGCCGCGCTTCGCTCGCGATGACAAAAGAATGTTGTAGCCAGGCGCCCAGCCAATGTGTCATTGCGAGGAGTGAAACGACGAAGCAATCTTTGCTGGCATTGGCAGGCAAACCCGAGATCGCCGCGCTTCGCTCGCGATGACAAAAGAATGTTGTAGCCAGGCGCCCAGCCAATGTGTCATGGCGAGAGTGAAACGACGAAGCAATCTCAACCTGTCGGGGGCCCCACCCCAGTTTGCTTCACTGCGTTTGCAATGGCACCCCATATAATGAGGCGGAGTACTTCGCAGTGACAAAAAAGAGCTGTTACCCGGTTTTCTATTAAGCATTCTCGCCACGAATAATCGCACTAATAATCCGCCGCCCCGGATGCAGATGATCGACCAGCGGCGCTTCTAGTGGCATTGGTTCATCGCAGATTCGTGAGGCGATTACCTCGGCACAAAGCGGCGCGCTGGCGAGCCCCCTTGAGCCGTGGGCGGTGGATATCCACAGGCCTGGATGATGCCTGCCAGGTATCTCCGCCACGCGGGTGGCATCTTTGCTCAGCAGCGAATAATCCGTTCGCCATGCTTCTGCCACCGGCACCGGCCCAGCGTAAGGGGTTTTGTCGGGGCTTGCTGCACGCACGGCGGCACGGCCCTTAAGGTTCTCAGGGCTCAGCTCAATGCCTGCCTTTTCCAACGCCTCTACCAGCGCGGGCAGCGTCTGGCGCAGCTCATCGATATTGCGCTGATGGTCGTCATCCGTCACATCAGTTGTCGCATTGTTGGGTACAAAGCTAGCCCCGAAGGTCAGCACACCCTCTAAAGCGGGCGCCACATAGCCGCCAGCACAGACGACGCGTTTAGGGCCCGCCACCTCATCGGGTAGCGTTATCTCGCTAATCTGGCCGCGCACCGACTGTAGCGGTAATTCCGCCGTTTGCGTAAAGCGGTTAGCCAAATGCGCGCTGGCAATCACCACCTGATCCGCCCCCAGCGTACTGCCATCGGCCAAGTTGAGCTGCCAGCCGTTTTCTAGTTGGGTAAGGGAGCTAACGTCGCCTTGCTGCAAGCTAATGCCTGGTTGGCTAAGCAAGTACTCACACAGCGCCTTAGGCCTTACCCACCCCGCCTGTGGATAATAAAGCCCGTGGGGGGCAGTGAGGGGGATTGCTGCCGTTTCGGTTAACGCCGGGTTCTCCATGCCCGTGACGACATCAGGTGGCAGCGGGTGTTGCTCGATAAAACGCTGCTGGCGGCGCGCCTCCTTATCGCTGCTTGCCAACTGCACCACGCCGCAGGGCTGCCATAAGCTTTGGGGGGAATTTTGCTGCGTTAACCAGCGCTGGCTGTACAACAGCCCGGCAAGATAAACCCGGCTTTGGTGATTGGTCTCGGCGGCAAGCTTTACATATAGCGCGCCCTGGCGATTACCCGAACCGCCCGCACCGGGTGCTTCGCGCTCCACCACTGTCACCTTAATGCCCCGCCGTGCCAGCGCTGCCGCTACGCTGCTTCCCGCCAACCCGGCGCCGACTATCACAACGTGCTTGGCCGGTGCCGTAGGCGGTGGGATAAACCAGGGAGTGGCCTGGCGGCGGTGATCCGCTGGTGGAGCTTCGATACTGCCCGCTAGCATTTCCCGCTTGCGGCCATAGCCCGGCACTTTCTTCCAGTTAAAGCCCGCCGCTTTCAGGCCCCGCTTAACGATGCCTGCGCAGGTAAAAGTGGCGAAAGTCGCGCCGGGGTGTGAACGGGCGGCCATGGCGTTAAACAATTCAGGCTGCCACATATCGGGGTTTTTAGAGGGCGCAAAGCCGTCTAAAAACCAGGCGTCGACCTGACCGTCCAACTGCTCCAGGCGCTCAGTGGTATCGCCGAAATGCAGATCAAGAGTGACACGATCGGTTAAGTGCAGGCGGTGAATACCGCTAACGGCGGTGGGCCACTGTCCGCAGAGCGCCTGTGCATAAGTCGCCAGCGAGGGCCAGCTCGCTAATGCTTGTTCAAGGGCAGCTAGCTCAAGGGGAAACTTCTCTGTGGATAACAGGTGCAGTCGTGCAGAAGAAGGGGCATGTTGTTCAAAACAGGCCCAGGCGCAGAGCATATTGAGCCCGGTGCCAAAGCCGGTTTCGCCAATCACAAAGGGCCGCGCGGCTTCCCAGGCGGTAAAGCGTTCGGGCAGGTGGTTGGCACCCAGAAATACATGTTCGGTCTCTGCGCGCCCATCGCCACGGGTGAAATAGATGTCATCAAACGCTGTTGCGTGGGGGGCTCCCTCGTTCCAGGTAAGGGTTGGCGTCGTTAATGCCGCAAGCGGTGGCAAAGCGTTTGAACGTTGGGTCACGCAGGTATCCGTATTGATGAACAGGTGGTTAAAAAATGATCAATTTGTTAGCGCTGGCGTTATCTCTGGCTTAGCGCAAAGCGTCCGCCGGGTTTGCACAGAGTTTTCCACAGGCTCTGTGAAAAAGCCGACGAACCCTCCATACTTGCCTATTGGCGTCAAGGCATAACTTTCTTGAACGGCTTAACAATTACCTTGGCATACACCCCTGCAATAATGTATGGGTCAGCGTCGGCCCACGCCTTGGCGTCTTCCAGGCTGTCGAATTCCGCTACCACCAAGCTGCCGGAAAAGCCTGCATCACCAGGATTTTCAGCGTCGATGGCAGGGTGAGGGCCAGCCAGTACCAGGCGGCCTTCATCGCGCAGCGCTTCCAGGCGTGCCAAGTGGTCTGGCCGGGCCGCTAAGCGGCGCTCTAAGCTATTGGGTACATCTTCACTCATAATGGCATACAGCATTTGGGTATAACTCCTTGATAAGACGAGGATGCAAAGTGACCGTTAATTGACCGCACTGGCATAAGCGCGCACCATATCTTACCCATTGCGAAGGGTTCATTCACAGCTGAAAAGCGCATTCTGACAAACTGGCCACACGGCGTCATGCTTATGCCTCGACTTCCCACTACCTTTGATGCCGATCAGCGCTACCCAGTTGATTTGCACATGCACTCAACCGCTTCCGATGGCGCGTTAACGCCCACCGAGCTGGTAACCCTGTGTGCCGAACGCGGGCTGACGCACATGTCGCTCACCGATCACGATACCATGGACGGCATTGAAGAAGCGGGCCGCGCGGCGGAGCAAGCAGGGCTGTGTCTTATCCCCGGCTGTGAGTTATCCACACGCTGGCAGGGCGTCAATATCCATGTGGTGGCGCTGATGCCCGGTGGCTTGCAGGGGGCAATGGTGGAAGGCCTGATTCAGCAGCGTGAAGCTCGGATACAGCGTGCAGCAGTGATCGCCGAAAGGCTGGAAAAAGTCGGTTTATCCAACGCGCTGGAAAAAGCGCGCCTGCACGCTGGCAGTGACCGCCCGCTAGGCCGCCCGGACTTTGCCCGCGCGCTGGTAGCGGAAGGCGTGGTGCCCGACTGGGCCAGCGCCTTCAAGCGCTATCTGGGCAGCGGCAAAAAGGGCGATGTTAAAGCCCACTGGCCGGAAATCAGCGAAGCCGTGAGCTGGATTGTCGATTCCGGTGGTGTGGCCGTGATTGCCCATCCACTGCGCCACGGCTTAACCCGGCGCAAGCGAGGCCTGTTGATGGATACCTTCCAAGCGGCGGGCGGCCAGGCGGTTGAACTGGTCAGCGGCCAGCAGAACCCGGATAGCACCCGCGATCTGGCGCGTCAGCTAGTGGAGCGCGACCTTTACGCCTCTATGGGCAGCGATTTTCACTTCCCTGGCAGTCATGCGGCCCCCGGCAGCATGAGCCTAGTGCCGCGCACGGCGGCGCCCCCCATATGGCAGCATCCCCGGCTGCTGCACCTGCGCGATGCGTCACCCGGCCTGCTGGCGGTCGGTTAAATCACAGCCGGGTCATTGCAAAGCCCGGTCAGTTAAAAGCCAAGTCGGCTATGCTGTATAGGCAGTGCCTACGGACAGGAGTTACCAATGAGCCAATATTTTCAGATTCACCCGGAAAACCCTCAGAAACGCCTCATCGATCAGTCGATTGCGATCATTCGTAAAGGCGGTGTGGTTGCTTACCCCACTGATTCGGGCTATGCCCTTGGCTGCCATCTGGGTGAGAAGAAAGCCATTGAGAAGATAAAATGGTTACGTTCACTGGACGATAAACACAACTTCACCCTGGTGTGCTCCGATCTCTCGGAAATTGGCACCTACGCCAAGGTGGATAACGATGTATTTCGGTTGCTGAAAGCCCATACCCCAGGGCCTTACACTTATATTCTGGATGCCACTTCAGAGGTGCCGCGCCTGCTACTGCGTCCCAAGCGTCGCTCCATTGGCGTGCGCGTACCGGATCACCGCATTACCCACGCGTTACTGGCCGCATTAGGCGAGCCGTTGATGAGCGTAACGTTGATTCCGGTGGGCGATGACCTGCCCATGAACGACCCGGAAGAGATCCGCGAGCGTTTTGGCGCACACCTGGATGCCATTATCGACGGCGGCGCCTGCCATTTAGACCCCACCAGCGTCATCGACCTGCGCGAACTGCCGCCGAAAATCATCCGTGAAGGGCGCGGCGATATTTCTCCTTTCGTCGTCTAAAAACACTTTTCAGAGCAAATCCCTGCTTTTAGCTTTAATGAGCAGGGAATTTGTCTATTTTTCATTATTTGAATGTTCAATGAAAATAAAATATGATCCTAACGGTTCTTTTCGATAATAAATTGTGATCCTTTAAGGCGAGGAATCGCCTCGTCTTTTTGAGATCGCCTAGCCCAGGAGATCATTCAATGACGAAGCCATTCCCTTCTCGCCTCTGCACCCTTGCTGCTCTAGCCAGCCTCACCGCTTTACCGCTGACCAGCCATGCAAATAGTGATGGCGCAGAAATATGTGCCCAGGAAGCCTATGCAATGGGCCTGCGCTATCAACAGCAGTCTGCTGAAGCCGCTGCTCTGCAGCGTCAGGGTTTTGCCCTCGCCACCTACCGGCTTGAGGATCAGATTGAGGCGCATGGTGGCAGCGACGACTTGGCGATCATTACCGACCTGGATGAAACGGTGCTGGATAATAGCGCTCTGTTGGTTCGCGACATGCAGGCGTGCCACGACTACACCACCTGGGACACATGGAAGCATTGGGAGCGTGAAGGCGAACCGCGTTTGATGCCGGGTGCCAAAGCGTTCCTGGATTACGCGGATGAGCAGGGCGTGGCCATTTTTTACGTCTCTGATCGCTACCAGGAGAACGAGGCCGACACTATCGCCACCTTGGAAGCGCTAGAGCTACCCCAAGTCTCTGAACAGAGCGTGATGTTGCTGGGGCCTGCCAAGGCAGAACGCCGCGCGGAAGTGGTGGATAACCACACGCTGGTGATGCAGCTGGGTGATTCCCTTCACGATTTCGCGGGTGACTTCGCGGGCGCCGACCTTGACCAGCAGCATGCGCTTGTTGAAGAGAATGCCGAGCGTTTTGGCAACGATTGGATCGTGTTCCCCAACGCTACTTACGGTGCCTGGAGCGAGGCTGAGTTAGACGCCTGGGAAGCCCCGCACGAAGTGGAGTGATCGGTTAGATAACCACTCCATACCGCATTAAATAAACGCTGCGCGCCCCAGGTTTGGCTATTTTGTTTGACGATTTAGTTTAGCTGTCTTGGGGCGTGTTTTTGTCTTAGTTCTTGTCTTCGTCACTCTCGTGGCTATTTTCTTGAGCGTCATCTGTTTTGTCGTCATCCTTCTTGCGCGGGTCTTCGCTGTCTTCATCCAGCCAGGTGCCGCAGCGCAGGCAGTAGCGGGCGCGTTTTTCATGGCGTTCGTGACCGCAGCCGGGGCAGGCTTCTTCGGAGTAACGCTCTTCACGGATCGAGCGAATCACCTGGGCGGAAAACACCCCGGTGGGCACGGCAATGATCGAGTAGCCGAGCAGCATGAGTACCACCGTAATCGATTTACCCAGCGCAGTAGCGGGGACGATGTCGCCATAGCCGACGGTGGTCATGCTGACAATGGCCCAGTACATCGACATCGGAATACTGGTGAAGCCCGCCTCAGAGGATTCGATGGTGTACATCAGCGCCGCGAACAGGGTAATCACCATTAATATGGCGCTAAAAAACAGCAATATCTGGCGCATGCTGCGTTTAAGGGCATCCATTAAAAGACGCGCCTCGCCGACAAACTCCATCAGGCGCAGAATACGAAAAATGCGCAGTACCCGCAGCAGGCGAACAATCACCAGCCCATGGGCTCCGGGCACCAGTAGTACTAGCCAAATGGGCAAAATCGCGATTAAGTCGACGATGCCATAAAAGCTTTTTAAATAAAGGGTCGGTTTTTCCAGGCAGTAAATGCGTAGGATGAGCTCAATGCTAAATAACAGAGTGAATGCCCACTCCAGATAAAAGAAGAGTTCTCCGTACCGCTCGGCATAAGTCTCGATACTGCCCAGCATAATGACCGCAACGCTGAGTAGAATCGCCACAATCAAGGCGATATCAAACGCTTTGGCCCCCGGCGTGTCAGACTCAAATATGATATGAAACAGGCGGGTGCGTAGGCCTTCCGCGCCGGGGGTTAAGTTTAAATTCATTGCATCATCCTGAAGTGGACCTCAATGCCGTCCTGAAAAGTGCGCTAGGACCTAGCGTAGCGCGGTTTGGTACGCCAAGCGATGGGCGAGCGCTAACGCCGCTTTACCGTAGGCTGCATTGGGCTGGCCGTCCGCATCGAGCGCGCCAGGCAGCGCCTGGGCATAAGCGCGTGCGGTGGCATCCAGTTCGGGATGTTCGGCGAGAGTGGCCAGCGCCTGCTGGGCATCGTTTAAAAAGCTGGCTTGTTGGCTGTCGTGGTAGGCGTCCAGCGCCAGCGTGGCACGGTGCAGCCACTCTGCCGGGGAGTGTGCTTCGGGGAGCGGCCAGTGTTGGGTACTAAGCGCATTGCCACGGGCCGCCTTGCTACTGTCCGAGGGTCGCAGGGGTACCTGTTCAGCAAGGGTCAATGCCAGCGCCCACAGAGCTTCGGGCTCGCCGCCTTTTAATTCGAGTTCTGCTTCGCGAATCGGCGTGCGGTAGTCACCGCTAATAATTTCGCCTTCATCCAATACCAGCTCGACATGACTCTCCTGACCTTGTCCGCCCTCTTTTAGCTGCCAGCTACGCCGTGTGAAATCGGTGCTGAGTTGGGGGGCGAGGGCATCTAGCACACCGCTAAGTTCGCCTTGAAAAGGGGGGAGCTTGGCAATTGAAGCGAGATCCAACTGTGGGCCAACAACCTGCCACTCCCACTCTTCGCGCTGGGAAAGCCCGCCGCCACCTTGGCCAGCGGTTTTCACCGTTTGCAGCACCTGGCCGTCTACCTGGCGAAGTCGCAGCGCAATATGTGCTTTCGCCAGATCACCCTGAGGGGTATCAAAGTAGGTATTGGTCAGCGATTGTTTACGCACGGCGTGTGAAGCGAGATACGGGTGTTGAGTCAGCGCCGCAGGCCCTGTCGGGGCAAGGGCCAGTTTAAGTTCCACTTCCATGGGGTTTGGGCTTTTCATGACGCTAGCCACCTCGTTATCGTGACATTTAAATGAATATTTGATTACATTTGTGAACTTTTCATGACGGCGGCAGGCGCACTCTTTATACTGGCGCCGCCATTTCCAGGCTCCCCGAAAACAGGCTAAAAGGCATTATGGTTACCTCCAATCCTTTTTCTTCGATGTTTGGCCGCTCGCCATTCCAGCCGTTATTGGCCCATATCGTCAAGACGAATGAGTGTGCCGATCAGCTGTTGCCGTTTTTTGAAGCAACCCTGGTTGATGACTGGGACAAAGCGGCTGAGCTGCGCGAAAACGTCACCCGCCTAGAGCATGACGCCGATACGCTGAAAACAGAGCTGCGGTTGAACCTGCCCAACACCATGTTTCTTCCGGTGTCGCGCTCCGATCTGCTTGATCTGATCAGCGTGCAGGACAAGATCGCCAACAAGGTGCGTGACATTACCGGCATTATGCTGGGGCGTAAAATGCGCGTGCCGGATGAGCTGGCCGCGCCGATGCGCGACTACATTCGAACCAGCGTTGCCTGCGTGGCGCAAGCGCGTCAAGCGCTAGAAGAGCTCAAGGATCTACTCGAGTCCGGCTTTGGCAAAAACGTCTCGGATGTGATGCAGAAGATGATCCGTGAGCTGCACACCCTCGAACACCAAGCCGACGACCAACAGATCACCATTCGCCGCCAGCTGTTCAAGCTTGAGAGCCAGCTACCGCCAGTGGACGTGATCTTTCTCTACAAGATCATTGAATGGGTTGGCGAACTATCCGACCGCGCCGAGCGCGTGGGTAGCCGTCTGCAGATCCTGACTGCCCGCTAAGGGGACTTTCATGCTGATTATTGCCCAGCACGGTGAAATCTTTATCATCCTGGCCTGTTTGTTTGGCTTTTTCATGGCCTGGGGCGTTGGCGCCAACGACGTGGCCAATGCCATGGGAACCTCGGTGGGGTCGAAAGCGATCACCATCAAACAGGCTATCCTGATTGCGGTCATTTTTGAATTCCTGGGTGCCTGGCTAGCCGGTGGCGAAGTTACCAATACGATCCGTAAAGGTATTATCGACCCCGAACTGCTACAGGACGACCCACAATTGCTGGTCTACGGCATGCTGGCAGCCCTGCTGGCGGCGGGGACATGGCTGCTGGTGGCCTCCATGAAAGGCTGGCCGGTTTCCACGACGCACTCGATTGTCGGCGCGATCGTAGGCTTTGCGGTTGCAGGGCTAGGTCCTGCCACGGTGGACTGGGGTGCGGTAGGCAAGATTGCCGCCAGTTGGGTGGTCTCCCCCTTGTTGGCAGGTACCATCGGTTTCGTGCTGTTTAAATCGGTACACCACCTGATTTTCGAGGACGACAACCCGTTCACGGCCGCCAAACGCTACGTACCCGGTTATGTGTTTCTGGTGGGCTTCATCGTTTCGATGGTCACGCTGACCAAAGGGTTATCTCATGTGGGGTTGGATCTAACCTTCAATCAGAGCCTGTTGCTGTCGATCCTGCTGGGCCTGGTGATTATGGGCATTGGCCTGATCATGCAGCGGCGTATCAAGTTTGAGCACAATACCAACGACCACTTCGGCTATGCCAACGTTGAGCGTGTGTTCGGCGTGCTGATGATCTTCACTGCCTGTGCCATGGCCTTTGCCCACGGTTCTAACGATGTGGCGAATGCGGTTGGCCCACTGGCGGCAGTCATCAGCGTGGTGCAAACCGGCGGTGAAATTGGCGGCTCTGCACTGGTGCCCTGGTGGGTGCTGGTACTTGGCGGCAGCGGTATCGTGGTGGGGCTGGTCACCTACGGTCATAAAGTCATCGCTACCGTGGGTACCGGGATTACGGAACTGACCCCCAGCCGTGGCTTTGCCGCTACCCTGGCGGCAGCCACGACGGTGGTGCTGGCCTCGGGCACTGGCCTGCCGATTTCCACCACCCACACCCTGGTCGGCGCGATTCTTGGGGTGGGGTTGGCACGCGGCATGGCGGCATTGAACCTGCGGGTCATCGGCACGATTGCCATGTCGTGGCTGATCACGCTACCAGCAGGCGCTGGCCTGGCGATTCTGTTCTTCTTCATGTTCAAGGGCATGTTCGGCTAACGAATAATAAGCAGCACGTTGTAAACGTAGTACGCCAAGGCTCGAAAGGCTTTAGAAGCATCTGAGCGATAAGATCACAGCGGCATCTTCATGTTTATCTGCATTAGATTGAGCAGATTTGCATTTGAAGGTGCCGCTGTTTTTCGTGCTCTGGTAAAGTAACTGGAGATTGTTTTTGAAATTGTTTTTGAGATTGTTTCTTTCACCTGCTGCCGGAGAGCGGCCCTTGGATACGCGCTTCCCCTTTGTTGATTGGTTTCGTAACGCTTCCCCCTACATCAATGCCCACCGGGGGCGAACCTTTGTCATCTTAATTGAAGGCGAAGCCATGGCGTCTGGCCGAGGGGAGCAACTGATTCAGGATTTGGCGCTGCTGCATACCCTGGGTGTGCGACTGGTCGTCGTGTTCGGCATTCGCCCCCAGGTGCACGAGTCGCTAACCGCCGCTGGCGTAGAGCCCACGCGCATCGATGGCCGCTGGGTCGCGGATCGCGCGGTGATGGCTCATGTTGAGCAGGTAGCTGCCCACCAGCGGCTATGGCTTGAAGCGCGGCTCTCCCTTGGCCTGCCCAGCACGCCGCTGCACGGTGTGGAATTGAGCGTGATCTCCGGCAATCTGGTGACCGCCAAGCCATTAGGCGTGCGCGAAGGGGTGGATTTCGACCACAGCGGCGAAGTACGCCGGGTGCGTGCCAGCGCCATTGAAGGCCTGCTGGAAAAAGGCTCGCTGGTGCTACTGCCACCGCTCGGGTTCTCCAGTACCGGCGAGGTGTTTGATCTGGATGCCTCTGAAGTCGCTCAACACGCCGCCGTGGCGCTGAAAGCCGATAAGCTGATTTTGCTGGGGGAATCCGAAGGCTTGGAAGATGAGCAGGGCGCGCTGCTGCGCCAGCTTTCGCCAGCGGAGGCCGAGCCGCGTTTAAGCGCCGCGGTGCCAGGTAGCGAGCTAGCCCGCCACTTACAGGCCGCCTGCACAGCCGCACGGGAAGGCGTGGCGCGCACGCACCTGCTTTCCTGGCGCAACCACGATGCCCTGCTGGGTGAGTTGTTCACCCGCGACGGCGTGGGCACCATGATTACCCAGCACCGCTACGAACAGCTGCGCCCGGCCACGCTCAACGATGTAGCGGGCTTGCTGGAACTGCTGGAACCGCTTGAGCGCCGGGGCATGCTGGTAGCGCGCTCAAGAGAGCGCCTGGAGCATGAAATCGATGACTACATGGTGATTGAGCGTGACGGCATGGTGATTGGCTGCGCCGCGCTGCATGTATTTACGGATACCAGCATTGCCGAACTCGCCTGCGTGGCGGTGCACGACAGCTACCGCGGTGGCGAGCGGGGCGAGCGCCTGGTGGAAGCCATGGAGCGCCGCGCCCGCCAGCGCGGCTTAACTGAAGTTTTCGTGCTGACGACCCACACCGCCCACTGGTTTGTGGAACACGGCTTCCGCGCCGCCAGCCTGGAAGACCTACCCCCGCTGAAACGCGAAACCTACAATCACGCCCGTAAATCGAAGGTGTTGGTTAAGCAATTAGCGTAATTCGCTTATTAGCAGATCTGGATTAGCTGGTTTAACGTGGCATTAGCGAAAACAGCTCCGGCTGTTTTTGCGCTTCTTGTTGAATAGTGTCGTCAATCGGTGTGTCGTAGGTTTTGAGCAGATAGCCCAGCACCGAATAAAAACCCACCATGGCGATCAGGTCGATCACTGCTTTGCGTCCAATCGCCTCGGCAAGTTCTGCTTCCTGCTCCTTGGTCAGCATGCGCTCATCGAATAACGCATCCACGGCATTGACGATAAGACCGTCAACGCCTTCGGGAGTACCGCGAATAGCCGTGATCCGGTGTTCGGAGAATCCCAGGGCGAGTGCACGACTAACATGATGAGCCCACTCGTAGGCAGAGCCCATACGCAAACCCGCGCGTAAAATCACCACTTCAGTCAGTTCCGGGCCTAACGCATTCTCCTTAACAACGTGTTGGCGCAAGGGCGCCCACGCTCTAAGCAAGGCCGGGTGATGGGCCATGGTGCGATAAACGTTGAGTGCGCCAGCAAAGCCCTCGCGTAAATCAGGGATCTCCTCAGGCCAGTCGGCGTCGGAAACAGGCGGGCAGGGAGAAGAGTGCATGGGTGGTCTCCTTTCAGTCGTCATTCAAATCTTAGTTTAGATAGCTGTTGAGTGAGTTATTACTCTGCGATGGCGGCGGTTATGGCCTCGGCAATACGCTCAATGATCAGGTCTACTTCGTCAGGCGCAATGATATAGGGCGGAGCCAGCAAGATATGATCACCGTTAATGCCATCAATAGTGCCGCCCATCGGGTAGCTGATCAGGCCACGCGCCATGGCCTGTCGCTTGATCTTGGCGTAAATCTTTCTAGCCGGATCGAAAGGCGTTTTGCTCTCCCTGTCCGCGACAATCTCGATACCGCGAAACAAGCCCCTGCCGCGAATATCGCCCACATGGGGGGATGCGCCGAGCGCCGCTTCAAGGCCGCTCTGTAACCTCGTGCCCATGGCATTGACGTTCGCCAGCGTCTCCGGCCGTGCAATGATCTCAACCACTTTGTTGGCGGCCGCGGCGGCCACAGGGTGCCCAAGATAGGTATGGCCATGCTGAAACAGCCCAGACCCATTGGCAAAACTGGCGTAGATGTTGGCCGATAGCATCACCGCGCCGATAGGCTGATAACCGCCGCCCAAACCCTTGGCAATCGTGACGATATCCGGGACTACCCCATCTTGTTCGCAGGCGAAGACGGTGCCAGTTCTTCCCATGCCGCACATCACTTCGTCGAGGATCAGCAGTACGCCGTATTTATCGCAAATGCTACGTACGCGTTTGAAGTAATCCGCCTCAGAAGCGACCGCCCCTAAGGTGGCACCGACGATGGGTTCGGCAACGAAGGCCATGACTTCTTCAGGGCCAAGTCCCAGAATCTTTGCCTCAAGCTCCTCGGCAAGCCGTGCCGCGTAGGCCTCGGGCGTCTCATCGGTGCCCTTGTCGCGATACGCATAGCAGGGCGATACATGGTGGGTTTCTGGCAGGATGGGCTGAAACTGCTGGCGCCGCATGGCATTGCCACCGGTTGCCAACGCGCCGATGGTATTGCCGTGGTAGCTCTGGCGTCTGGCAATGATATGCCGTCGCTGGGGCTGATTAATCTCTACAAAGTACTGCCGGGCCATTTTCAGCGCCGCTTCGACGGCTTCTGACCCACCCGACACCAAGTAGACGTAATCCAGCCCTGCGGGGGCTAAATCCACGAGCTTTTCGGCAAGTGCTTCGGCGGCATCGGTAGTGAAAAATGAGGTGTGGGCGTAACAGAGGCTATCGATCTGTGAGCGCATGGCGGCCAGCACTTCCGGGTGGGCGTGCCCGACGCTGGTGACTGCAGCGCCTCCCGACCCATCCAGATAGCGACGCCCCGTGGTATCCGTGATATAGACGCCCTGTGCCGACGCAGCATGAGGTAGCTGCGCCCCGATACCGCGGTGAAGAATACGCGTCATAGCCTCTTTCCCTCATTATCAAACGGTGAGTAATTCATATGACAATGAGATTGGCACACTCACAAAGATATTTGCAACAAATAAATCATTTAAATATAGTGTGAAACATGTAGATCATATCTTCACAGAGCCAACCGACTATTTCTTCACAGAGCCAACTACTATGCAGCCGAGCGATTCCCTAAGAGAGCAGATTATTGCCCAGTACGATGCCATGTCTGCGCAGCTGCAACAGGCCGCTCGCTACGTGCTTGAGCATCCAGAGGAAGTGGCGCTGGTGTCCATGCGCGAGGTGGCGCGCCTAGCGGGTGTGCAACCCGCCACCATGACACGGCTTGCCAAATTCTTGGGGTTGCCAGGGTACGACGAACTTCGGGCGCAGCATGCAGCGGCGTTACGTCAGGGGAGCGATGGTTTTGCGGCCAAGGTTCGCCAGCGGGTAGATGAAGGCAGTGAAAGGGGAGCCTGCGATACCGCTTCGCATATGCTTCAGGGGCTAAGTGCCCAGCTTGCTAAGCTCTGCGAGCCTGATTCGCTGCGGCAGCTGGAAGCCACCGCCACTAGGCTGAGATCAGCGAGAAAGGTATACGTGCTGGGTTTACGTTCCTGCCATGCCGTTGCCTGGCATTTCCATTACGTGATGACCCTGCTGGGCGAGCGCTCGGTTCACCTGGATGGGCCTGGGGGAACCGGCGGAGATGGACTAATTCGTGCCACATCTGAGGATGTATTGCTCGTTATCTCCATCAAACCTTATGCAACAGGGACGCTGGAACTGGCCCAACTGGCAAAAGATAAGGGGGCAGGCATTGTTTCTATCACCGATAGTGAAGTGTCGCCGCTGGTGGGGATGTCAGCGCAGACGATTCTATGCCCCACGGAAACCGATAGCTTTTTTCACACGCTAACCCCGGCATTAGCCGTCTCCGAAGTGCTGTGCAGTTTATTGGCGGAATTCGATAGGCCTAAGACGCTAGACGCTTTGCAGCAAGCGGATGACCACCTTTCGCATCTCAACACGTATGCGACGGCTATCCCCAGGCGGCAGTGAGAAGCGAGGCTTATTGACCCAACATTACTGTCAGATAAATCCTTCGATAATTACCGAGCGGTAATTATCAGTCGTCTCGTCGGGTTATTAGGATTAAATATTCCCGAGCGGGAATATTTTGGCGTTGCCGTGATTGCATGAACAGTGTTCTAACAAAAGGGTGGCTCAAAGCCACCCCAGTAATGCGCGCTATATCTTATATAAGAAACGCTTAGGTATTTAAGATAACGCCGCCATTCAGGTGCATGGTCTGGCCACTCATGTAGGAAGACTCCTCGCTGGCCAAATAGACATAGGCAGGGCCCATTTCGCTGGGCTGCCCGGCGCGTTTCATGGGCACTTGGCCGCCGAATGACGCTACTTTCTCATCCTCAAAGCTGGCGGGAATCAGCGGGGTCCATACCGGCCCTGGCGCTACGGCATTCACGCGAATGCCACGATCCATCAGCGACATCGCCAACGAACGCACCAGCCCCTGAATAGCGCCCTTGGTGGCGGTGTAATCGATCAGCGTGTCGTTGCCCTTAAAGGCATTGATTGATGAGGTGGCAATAATGGTATCGCCTTCGCTGAGATGCGGCAGGGCAGATTTGCTCAGATAGAAATGGCTGAAGATATTGGTCTGGAAGGTGCGTAGCAGTTGATCATCGGGGATCTCGGTAATGTCATCCCAGTCGTACTGCTCGGCGGCGTTATTGATCACAATATTGATCTTGCCGAAGTGGTCGAGGGTGCGCTTGACGATCTCACGGCAAAACGCTGGCGCTGCCACATCGCCTTTCAAAACCAAGCAGCGGCGACCTTCGGCTTCCACCAGCCGTTTGGTCTCTTCCGCATCTTTGGTTTCTTTAAGATGCACGATCACGCTGTCGGCACCTTCGCGGGCATAGTGAACGGCGACTGAACGCCCTATGCCGCTGTCGCCACCGGTAATAATCGCGACCTTGTCCAGTAACTTATCGGCGCCCCGGTAGCTTTCACGGATGTATTCGGGCTCCGGGCGCATGACGTATTCATCACCAGGCTGTTTATCCTGATGCTGGGGTGGTTGGTGTTGATCACTCATGTGCGGTCACTCCATTGTTGGCACAATTTGGTTTGCACATACGGTTAGTCATCGTAAAACATCACTTACTAACCACTGTTCAGGCCCTCGTATCCTCGAGTACCTTACACGCTGTAAACGTAGACCAAGGTAGTAACAACGGCAAACCAGGAAGCGAACGCTGAGCAATAAAACGGTTGGTCATGCAGAGAAATGATAGTGGCAGGTTATTGATGCTATCAATATTGCTAATGTAGCTGCTATAAAGCTATTTACTTGTTTTAAGTGTTTGTTTTAAATATTGTTTAATTGCAGTTATGTCGTGAGTGCTTATGAGGGTGAATTGCAAGTTGAAGGGGAAGGGCTACAGTTAAGTCAGCCAGGGATAGGAGGCACCACGAACGCCTCCCACTCTTTCGCTCACCCACTACGGTAAGGAAGAAGCGATGACTCAAGTTCCCGATAAAGACCAGAAAGCCCCTAAAGAGAAGGATGACCACCATGATGAGGCCAATCCGATGCCGGATACTCATCATGTAAACCCGGAGTCCGATGACGATAAAAAGTCAGGCAGGGATACCAAGAAATAATCTATGCAACATTTTTTAGGCCAACGCAAAACAACAAAGGCGCTACTTCCGGTAGCGCCTTTTCTATTAGCGCTAAACCTCTATGTTGATAGAGGGCGTTGATACGGAAACGTCACCTAGCGAGGTAGGCAGCAACTGCCCCAATGAGGAGTAGAGGGCCTCAGAGGTTGATGCGGCAACCACTCGATCAGTCTTGTCCATAACTTCTTCAGCTTTCTTTAGCTCACGACGAGCTTCTTTATCTTCTTCATTCAGCCGAACCTTAAGTTCGTTAACTGCTTCGCGCAGCGCTTTTTGGGCGTCAGTCAGTACGCCGCGTAGTGCGTGTTCACTAGCGCTGGGGCCATTGGATTTCGAGCGGTTGTCTTCATTCTGAATGAGGTTAGGTAGGCTTGGTAATACGCCGAGCTCGGTGGATTCATCGCTTTCAGGCTCGCCCGCTGCCTTCTCGGCCTCTTGCTCAGCAGCCTTCTCAGCATCATCTTCGGCTGTTTGCGCACTGGCTTCGGCTTGCTGCGCGTCACTGGAAACCGTTGCCTGGGCGCTCTCATCGCCACCCGCCGGGGCCCCGGCTGATTCGGCCCCGCTGGTTTGAGCCACGGCCGGTTGAGCTGCTGTCGTGGGAACTGCTGGCGTTGCAACCACGGACGGGATAGCGGTCATGCCTGCACCACCGCCACCTTGGTTGTTCAACAGCTTAGCCGCACCGGCAAGCTCACGGGCGATGCTCTTGAGCTCCTTGGCCATGTTTTTAAGCTGTTCAGGAGAGGCGAAGGCCATCATGGCTTTCAGCATTTCAATCCGCTGACGCAGGAAGCCCACTTTATCGGTGGCCTGCTGCTGGGAGGCTTCCTTTGGCGTAGGTAGCGACGCCAAGCTTTCCAGCGCTTCCTGCTGCTTTTTAAGCCGCTTTGTGAACGGGTCGTCTTCAGCAGGCTCGCTTTTTTGGGGGGCGACGCGGGTAGGCGTTAAAAACTGCGGCTTATCTTGGCGCTGATTAATTAGTGTAAAAGACGAAAATCCAATCTTCATGGCGGTATCCTCTCCTCATTGTTAGAAGATATCGGCCATTTAGCTTAGGTCTTTAACCCCAGGTCTTTAACCCCCGGTCTTTAACCCCCGGACTTTAGACGCCGCTTAACTTCCACGCTTAGCCTGCCTTCACCTAGCTTCAGTTTCAGCTTCTGGCCGGGCTGGGTATCTTCCGCGCGGCGAATGACCTGGCCCTGCTCATCCTGGGCAATCGCATAGCCGCGCCCCAGCACCGCCAGCGGGCTGACCGCGTTTAACTCCCGCGCCGCGGCTTTCAAGCGTGCCTGTCGGCTCTCCAACTGGCGCTGAATCGCACTCCCCAAACGGCGCTGTAACTGGCTCACACGTTCGCTTTCTGCGCGATGCAACCGCGCCATATCCTGGCTGGCCAAGCGCCTGCTCAGCTGTGTCACCTGGGCTTTCTGCTGGCCGAGCGTTAACTGCATGGCGCGATTCAAGCGCTGATCAAGGGCGGTTAAGTGCTGGCGCTGACGGTTGAGCTGTTCGCCGGGGTGGCGCAGCTTGGCGCGCAGGGTATCCAGCCGCTGGCTGTCGCGCTCCAGGCGGGCCTGCATCGCCCTCTGCAAACGGCTGTGTTGATGTTCAAGCTGGCGCTTAAGGGTGTGTTGGTCGGGAACCAAGCGTTCGGCGGCGGCCGATGGGGTGGGCGCGCGCATGTCTGCGGCAAAATCCGCCAGGGTAATATCTACCTCGTGACCCACCGCCGACATCACCGGCAGCCGGGAGTGAAAAATCGCCCGTGCCAAGTGTTCGTTATTAAACGCCCAGAGGTCTTCCAGGCTACCGCCACCGCGAGTGATCAGAATCACGTCCCGCTCAGGGTCTAGCCGCGCCTGACGGTTAAGCAGCGCCAGTGCTGAAATCATCGCCGGGGCGGCTTCGGCACCTTGAACGGGCACCGGGATCAGCGTCACGTCCGCCAGCGGCCAGCGCGCTTCCAGTACCGCCAGCACATCGCGAATGGCTGCCCCGGTGGCGGAGCTCAATATCAGCAGCTTGCGGGGCGGGAAGGGCAGCGGTCGGGCGTTGGCAAACACGCCTTCGCCTTCCAGCTGCGCTTTTAAGCGCTCAAACGCCGCCAGCAGTTCCCCCAGGCCCGCCGCCTGCACGGCTTCGGCAATTAGCTGGTAGTCACCGCGAGGTTCGAACAGTGATACCCGCCCGCGCAGCTTGACCTGATCGCCATCGCGCATCGGCGCCGACACAAACCGCGCCCGCTGACGAAACAGCGCACAGCGAATCTGCGCCCGGTCATCCTTCAACGTGAAATAAACATGCCCGGAAGCGGGGCGAGAAACGTTAGAGAGCTCGCCCTCTACCCACACCTCGCCCACATCGCGCTCGAGGGTTTGCTTGGCGCGCTGGTTGAGTTGGCTGACGGAGAGTGTTTGGGCGGGTGTTTGGGTCATGGCGGATATCTGAATGCAGGGCACTGTAGCCTAGCATCAAATACTAGCTCTCATCGAATATAGAGCGGGGCAAATTCGTTGCCCCGCAAGCGCTATCGATGCTGAGAACGTCGACGAATCCATTCGCCGGGAAGGGTTAGCAACAAGCAGCAACACATCATTAGCAGCGCAAGAAGAGCAACAGAAGCCATATCAGACCCTGCGTCGGAAATATTGCTGTAAAGCAGGAGCGGCAGCAGGTTGATCTGTGAACCGGTAAGCGCCAGGGCCGTACCATAGGCGCCAAAAGCCACTGCAGCACAAAGGCTCCAAGAGGAGATCAACGCAGGCAGTAACGGCGGTAGGTACACGTCACGAATTTGCTGCCACCGAGAGGCACCGAAGCTTTCGGCCATCACCAGTTGGCGGCGGTCAAGCCCTTGAACCACCGGCAGCATCAGTAACACCACGCGGGGTACCAAGAAGTAGGCATACACCAACACCAATCCCTGTGGGGTATACACAAAGCGGCCAAACCATGCCGGGTCTACGCCCAGCGATGCCAGGGACAGTGTGATAAAGCCTGCCCGCCCCAACAAGAGGATAAAACCATATGCCACAATCAAGCCGCTGAAAATCAGCGGGAGAGAGATCAGCCAAAGAAGAAAAAAGCGTCGCCGTTCCGGCTGATGATAGAGAAACTCAGCAATCACGACACCAACGATGACCGACAAGAGCGCAGTGCTAATTGATAAAGCAACGCTGGTTATTAGGCTTTTAAACACCAGCCCTTCGTCAAGAAGACGAGCACCCGTGACCAAAGGTGACTCAAGTGCTGCAATGATTAGCAGTGTCAGCGGCACCATAAAAAAAAGCGTGTAAATAATGCCGCTGGGTAGAACCAGCGGCAAAACGCTAAAAAAGCGCAGACGAGGCATGGCGTGGCCTTATTGATTAAGGACGTGCTGAGTCCACTGGTGGCTGAGGTCAGCGCTAATGCTCGACGCTTTTTGCACATCCAGCGGGCGAATCTGCGGTGCCTCTACCAGCGTGTCGGGCAGCTCGATATCTCCGTTGACAGGGCGAACAAATCCTTCCGCAAAGGTACGTTGCCCCTCGTCCGACATGACATAGTTGAGCCATAGACGCCCGGCATTCGGGTTTGGCCCGTTCTTGACCAGTGAAATAGCGTACGGCGCTGCGACCGACGCCTCTTCGGGGATCACCACCGCTGCGTTGTCGCCCATGCCATCGGTAATGCTGGCTTTTAGACCGTCGTTTTCATAGCCGATCCAGATAGGAATTTCACCGCGCACGAACTGTGCATAGGGCGTGGTACCAACCACACGGGCAACATTACCGATGCGGCTCAATTCCGCAAGATAATCGATGCCCGGGGTTAAATTATCGAGATCGCCCCCCATTGCATAGTTGGCGGCCAGGGTAAGAACTTGGCCTTGCCCGGTCGAGCGCGGGTCAAGGTACACAATGCTGTTACGGTACTGCTCATCGAGCAGGTCTTCCCAGCTTTGCGGCACTTCATCGACTAACTGCGTATTAACGATAAAGGCCACGTTCAAGGAGTGGATCGTGAACCACTCACCCGCGTCTGCTTTGAAGACATTGGGAATGCTGTCGAAATTGATGGGGGTAAAGGGGCTTAACAGCTCTTTCTCATGCGCATTAATTGCTGAAGAAGCGTAGTAGTAGGCGGTATCGGCCTGGGGGCGGTTGCGGGCCTGCTCCAAAGCGACCACGGTGGCACCCGAGCCCAGGTCGTTAAAGACAATCTGAACGCCGGGGTAGCGCTCTGTAAAACGGTTAAACTGGCTTTGCCAATTGGCCCAGGTTGGGCCGGTATCAAATGATACAACCAGCCCTTCTTCCTGGGCGGCATCGTAGAGTGCTTGTTCGCCGTCGTAGAGCTCAGCGTCAAGCGTGTTAGCCGCATACGCCGATAAAGGCAGCAGGCTAAGGGCGGAGAGTAGGCCGTAAGCAAAAGAGCGTTTCATGGTAGTACCTCAGCGATTGAACAGGTGGATATGTGTGGGAGGAAGCGCCACGTGAGTGATGATTTCCGGCGGTGAAGCCGACTCAAGCGACAACGTGGTAGTGCCGCAGAGAAGGTAGTGACGTTGCTGGGCGCCCAGAAACTGCCTCTCTATCACCGTGGCAGGTGCCTGGTTAGCGATATCGCTAGCTGGGTTGGCAATAATGGCTTCGGGACGAATCATGGCGCGCACGGTTTGCCCCACTGTAAAGGCGTGTGGTGCCACTTCCAGGATGCCCAGGTCGGCGGTTTCAATCCGCTGCGAATCAAGTACCTGAGCGTCGATAAAGTTGGTGCGACCAATGAAACGTGCCACGGCTTCACTCACAGGCTGCGTGTAAAGCTGGTGGGGCGCGCTGTGTTGAAGGAGCTTGCCCTGTTCAAGCACGGCAACGTGATCGCCCAGCATCAGCGCCTCTTCTTGATCATGGGTGATCATCAGCGTGGTGACGCCGAATTGACGCTGTATATGCTTGAGCTCCTGGCGCATCGACTCCCGCCGGGAAGCGTCGAGCGCCGAAAACGGTTCGTCGAGCAGAAGGGCACGGGGCTCGAATACCAGCGCGCGTGCAATGGCCACTCGCTGCTGCTGGCCACCAGAAAGCTGGGATGGATAGCAATGTTCCAACGCCTCAAGGCCTACATCATGGAGGATCTTGCGGGCGCGTCGGTGGCGCTCTCCTTGGCGAACACCTTTAACCTTAAGCGGGTAGGCGACGTTGCCAAGCACCGTCATATGGTTGAAGAGCACATAATCCTGCGGCACGATTCCCAGCCCGCGCTCGCCGCAAGAGAGTTGGGTAACATCCTGATGATCAAGTAGAACGCGCCCTTGAAGCGGGGTGAGGAAGCCCGCGATAAGCTGTAACAGCGTACTTTTTCCCGATCCGCTGGCACCCACCACCACAAGAAATTCGCCCGTTTCTACCTGCAGGTTGATGTCGTGAACACCCACGCTGCTATGGGGGTAGTGGAACTGGATGTTTTCTAGCGCAATCATTGCGGTAACTCCCGGGAAGAGGATCGGCCCAGCCGCCACTGCACCAGGGTGGAAAACAGCGAGAACAGCAGAGCGAGTGAGAGCAGAAACAGCGTTGCGGCGCAGGCGAAGCCTGTGGTGCGGTAAAACGCTTGGATCAACACCACCGGGTAGGGCTGGGTCATAAAACCTGAAATCAGGTTGCTCAGCTCAAACTCGCCAATGGACAGCGCCGCAACCGTTAAGCTGCCGGTAAATACCGAGCGGTATACCAGCGGCAAATAGAGATGCACAAAACGTTGCCACTCGGCTGCCCCAAGGGATTGAGCCATGCGTTCATAGGCTTTGAGGGGAGAGGCTTCGATATCGGCATACACGGTGTAAAAAAGGTAGGGAAACGTCACCACCACATGCCCTGCCACTAGCAGCCAGGGGCTGCCTAGCCAGGGCAGCATGGCCGTGCTAAAAGCCAGAATGAAAGCAAAGCCTATGACCAACTGGGGAACGGCTACCGGCAGCATGACCAGAAGACGCGTGATGCTCTGAGCCACAGCAGGGAATTTAAGCGTTACGCCATATACCAGCGGTACGACTAATAATATATTGATCAGACAGGTGGTTAAGGCCAGTTTGAGCGTCGTCAACATGGCGTTTCGATAGGTGGTTTCTTCCCATACGCTGATAAACCAACGCCAGGTTAACCCCTCAGGTAGCAGCGTATTGCTCCACTGGTCGCCGAAAGCGCCTACGAGCAGTAGGACGATAGGGGCCAACAGGTAAACCAAGTAGCAATAAGTGATCAGTCGCATATCTGGCCCCTAACTGTTAATAGAGATAAATGACCATAATGTAAGAATTTGATCGTTTGTTGATATATTCATGATGGTTGTGTGACTCCCCATAGGTGTGCGGCCGTTAGCGCTAAGGCTTCTTCCACGCTGCAGATAGGCGTAGTGCCTTCGGCATTAGGGGCATCAGGGAAGGTGAGTACAGGCTTATTAAAGTGACGGCCAAAGGCTACCTCGGTGTGCGTGCCCAAGCTTCCGCCAACGGCGATCAGCAGCACACTGGCTCGGGCGATAAGCACGTTGCGTGCCTCGCCCAAGCCGCTGGCAATAGGTAGGGTGACCCAGGGATTGGCGGCTTCTGCGCTAGTATCGGGAAGCAGACCGATGACCTCACCTCCCTTGAGCGCGGCCCCTTTGCTGGCCGCTTCCATAACGCCGCCCCGGCCGCCACATAACAGCGGAATGCCCAGCTCGGCCAGACCTGCGCCTAAGGCATAGGCTATTTCAAGCTGTTGCTGAGTGGCCTCGCGGGGGCCAATAACGCCTACCGGGGGGCGCTGCATCGGCGTGTTACTGCGCTTTAATGCAATCAGCGCTTCGCGGGGCAAACAGGGGGATTGCAGTACAGCTGGCCAACTGGCCTTGCCCAGCGGACGCATTTTGGGCGACAGAGGCTCATCTGCGTGCGTCATGATACGCTGGCATTCATCAAGATAAATTTGTAATGTCTGAGTCATGTTTTGATCAAAATGTAAGAATTTGATCGTTATGGTCGCGCCCCGCTGTGTCAATTTGATGACGGACGGTCGCAAGGCCGGATTTTTTTATCAGGGGATTGTTTGTTACCGATGACTGACCTAGCGCATTTGAACCCACGCCATCGCGAACTCATTGCCTTGGTTGAATTGCATGGGCATGCCTCGATCGAATTTCTTGCCCAGCGACTCAACTGCTCCGCTCAAACCGTGCGGCGCGATATTCGTAAACTGTGTGACGCTAATGTGCTGCAGCGTTTTCGGGGCGGGGCCCGGATCGAAAAACCCCAGGTTAGGCTTGGCTACGCCACCAAACAGGATTCGCAGCAGGTAGAGAAGGGGCGTATGGCGACCCTGGCGGTATCGCAGTTGCAGGAAGGCGAGGCGCTGTTTCTGGATACGGGCACAACCTGCGATCACGTTGCCCGCGAGCTGCTGAACTACCGTAAAAGGCTGCACGTGGTCACCCATAATCTAACGGCTGCGCTGACGCTCGCTGCCCAGCATCAGTTGTTGGATATCCATGTGGTGGGCGGCAAGGTAGCGGGGCGGGATGGGGCGCTGACTGGGTCGCGCACCATCAAAGAGCTGACCAGCTATCGGCTGGATGTGGCGATGATTTCCGTTTCAGGCATAGATGCAGAGGGTTACCTGCTCGACTTCGATAGTGAAAAAATAGAAGTAAAACAAACCATGATGCGCCACGCTGGCCGTAAAGTTCTGCTGATGGGGTCAGCGAAATTATGCCAGCGCGGTATCCAGCGTGTTGCTCATCTTGATGAGTTTGATCAAGTGATTTGTGATGCGCCTGCACCCGAAGAAATTCAGGCGCTCATGACCTACCCTGAGCGTTGGCAAGAAGCTTTATAGGCTCGCTGGTTGAGTTGGCTGACGTAGAGGGCAGTGGGCGTTGGTGCGTTCATTGCTGTCCCTTGCTTTAGGGAATCCGGGAATCTTTACGGCTAGTGGCGTAAAATGGCGTTGTTGTTACGAAATATCATTGTATTACCCAGGAGATGACGAGGAAATGCTATGGGCCACCACCCAACACCGTTGATCGCTTTTTACCGTGGCGAGGCACCGGATCATAAAGGGCGCTATATCGATGCCGTCTGGGCCTTATCTCACTTCTGGCTAGAGCATACCCACGATTATATTCAGTGGCTTTTTCCCATTCCCGAGGCTGGCCGTTTTAACGCTTTTGCCCCGCTACTGACTGATGTCGAGCGTGAAGTATTTCACGACGATAGCGCGTTGCGTGAGCAGCAGCGAGTCTCGCTGGATGTGATGTTAAGTTTTTTGGGTTTAGTGCGGGATGGGCTCAACATTACTGCCCAGCCGAGCCTCAATATCCGCGATCATATTTGGCTCAAAGCAGGCGGGCATAATCACCTACGTATCTCGCGGATGATTCGTTCGTTGGCGCTTTGCCATCAGTACGATCTGGCGCTGGCTTTACAGGAAGCGGTGATACGTATTGGTACCGAGCAGGGCATCGTTTCAGATGCCTCGATCCAGTATTGGAGCGAGGCACATAAGGAGTAGCCTGTATTATTCGGATATTGTTACTGGCATGCCGCAATAATGGTAAAGCCGTAAAGCCTTACGTCTGGCGTTCCCTCTACGAGGCAGCCTCTTCGGCGTGATGTGGTCACCGGGTCTGTCAGTGGCTGGAAATAGCTGAAGTGGTAGCTCGCGTATAACTGAGATACGATCCTTTCGTGTGTTGCAGAGCAGAGTGCTTCCCATTGATCCGTATTGCCCTTTTGTCTGTTATCCACATGCAGGTAGAGGGCGATAGGGAGCTTGATAACCTTCTTCTTTAGTGCTTTTCCCAGGCTTGTTTCATCAAGCTCGATGAGCTGATTGACGGCTTTCTGCCATGGGCGAACGAGTCGCTGTGTCGTTGTTGCGTATTCTTCACCAGGTTGACGACCGTTCACAGAAGCACGAATGACTTTCAGTTCGACGAGAAAACTGGTGCTGCGATAGTCGAAAATGATATCCACTCGGCCTTTGCCGCTGGCTTCATCTGTCTGACGAGATACCTGTACTTCAGTGGCAATGTGGCCAATCTGGCTATTAAAGCCATCACTTAGCAGCGCCTTGATAAAGGTACCGTAGAGTTCCCGCTCATTGGGAATACGTGTATTGCGAATGAAATGACGCGTATCTGGATCGTCAAGCGCTTCCCCGAAAGCACTGCATAACGTCACCATCATATCGCGCGAAACACGTGCCCCCGTGATGTTATCTGGATTGCTGTAGTAGAGCTGCCTAGGTTGGTCTGCCATTCTTGTCCCCTTTTATTAATAATAATCAGCATGATACACCCCATAACCTCACCATCACACTCAAGGGTTTGCTAGGCACGATGGGTGAGTTGGTTGACGGTGAGGGCCTGGGGAATAGGGGAGGCCATAGACTTAAGCGCGCTCAATCAGAAAACGTTTGAGGGCGGCAGGATCAGGCACGCCCTGAATCACTTCGCCATCGATGACCAAGGTAGGCACCGACTGGATAAGCGCTTCTTCTACCGAGTGGCGCTGGGCCATCTGGTGCTGCTCGCGGTAGCGGCCTTCGGCCAGCGCATCGAGCACCGCTTGGCGCTCCAGGCCTACCGACTCACCAATATCCGCCAGCACTTCCGGGTCGCCGATATCGCGCTCCTGCTGGAAGAACGCTTTCAGCGCTGCCATGGAGTAGGCGTGGCCCAAGCCTTGCTCTTCGGCCATGGCAAACACTTCAAAGGCTTTGTCGGTGCGCGGCTGCGGCGAAATATTGGGCAGCTTGATGGGCACGCCGAGCTTTTTGGCCATGGGATAAACCGAATCCTGCCATATCTTAGGCAAGTAAGGGTCTTCCACCTTCAACGTGGGCACCGGGGCAGGGCGCAGCTCGAAGGGCCGCCAGCGGATTTCCACATCCATACCGTCGGTTGCCTGAACAATGGCCTCTTCGGCTAGCAGGCAGAAGGGGCAAACGTAATCGGTGTAAACAATAATCTGTTGAGACAAAAAGCCCCCTTGAACAGTAAAAATGGCCAGCTATCAGCCTAACAGCATACGTCATTAGCATTTGGTATAAGCACAAAAGCCTGACTGCATTGCTGGAAAGGCCCTCAAAACGCTATAATAGGGGATTAACCTTTCACGCCCCACTTCCTCTCAATCAGGGTGTTGCCGCTATGCTACGTATGGCCCAAGAAGCACTAACGTTCGATGACGTTCTCCTCGTTCCCGGCTTCTCCGATGTCCTCCCCAAGGATGTCAGCCTCAAAACCCGCCTGACCCGCAATCTTTCGCTCAATATTCCGCTCCTCTCTGCCGCGATGGACACCGTTACCGAAGCGCGTCTAGCGATTGCGATGGCCCAGGAAGGCGGCATCGGCATCATCCATAAGAGCATGGCCATGACCCAGCAAGCCGCTGAGGTGCGCAAGGTCAAAAAGCACGAAAGCGTGATTGTGAAAGACCCGGTCACCGTTAGCCCGAAAGCCAAGCTTGAAGACCTGCTCGCCATGGCCCGTGAATACGGCTTCTCCGGTTTCCCCGTGGTAGAAGGCGAAACCCTTGTGGGTATCGTGACCGAACGCGACATGCGCTTCCAGCCTAACCACGGCGACAGCGTTGAAGCGATCATGACGCCGCGCGACCGGCTGGTTACCGTCAAAGAAGGTACCGACCTCGAAACCAGCAAAGCCAAAATGCGCGAACACCGCATCGAGAAAATGCTGATCGTTGATGACGAGTTCCACCTGCGTGGCCTGGTCACCTTCCAGGATATCGAAAAAGCCCGCACCTACCCAATGGCTGCCAAAGACAGCGATGGCCGTTTGTTGGTCGGCGCGGCGGTAGGTACAGGCCCGGAAACCCCGGATCGCGTGGCCGCCCTGGCCGAAGCAGGCGTGGACGTGATCATTGTCGATACCGCCCACGGCCACTCCCAAGGCGTTCTCGACCGCGTTCGCTGGATCAAAGAACACTTCCCGCAGATTCAAGTAATTGGTGGCAACATCGCCACCGCGGGTGCTGCCCGAGCTCTGGCCGAAGCAGGCGCAGATGCTGTGAAAGTCGGTATCGGCCCTGGCTCGATCTGCACCACGCGCATTGTAGCCGGCGTAGGCGTACCGCAAATCACCGCGGTTTCCAACGTGGCCGAAGCGCTCAAAGAGTACGACATTCCGCTGATTGCCGATGGCGGTATCCGCTTCTCCGGTGACCTGGCCAAGGCGATTGCCGCTGGCGCCAGCGCCGTGATGGTTGGCGGCCTGCTGGCCGGTACCGAAGAAGCCCCCGGTGAAGTAGAGCTTTACCAGGGCCGTACCTACAAAGCCTACCGCGGTATGGGCTCCATGGGCGCCATGTCGCAAAACCAGGGCAGCGCCGACCGCTACTTCCAGGATAAGAGCGAAGGCGCCGAGAAGCTGGTACCGGAAGGCATTGAAGGCCGCGTTCCCTATAAAGGCATGATGGGCGCTATTGTCCACCAGCTGATGGGTGGGCTGCGCGCTTCCATGGGCTACACCGGCTGCCGCGATATTCAGGAAATGCGCACCAAGCCGGAGTTTGTACAGATTACCGGCGCTGGCTTTAACGAATCCCACGTTCACAACGTGCAGATCACCAAAGAAGCTCCCAACTACCGGGTGAGCTAACCAGCGCTTTTAGTTAAAACGGCGGCGGGCATTGCTCGCCGCTTGCTTTTTGGCCTTACCAGCGGCACCCACACCGCTTAACCGAGACCCCGCCATGAGTGACATTCACGCCCATAAGATTTTGATTCTCGACTTCGGCTCGCAGTACACCCAATTGATCGCCCGCCGGGTACGCGAGATCGGTGTTTATTCCGAAGTCCGCGCGTTTGATATCACCGAAGAGGAGATCCGCGAGTACAACCCCAACGGCATTATCATGGCCGGTGGCCCGGAATCCGTGACGGAACTGGACTCCCCGCGTGCGCCTCAGTGCGTGTTTGAGATGGGCCTGCCGGTGTTTGGGATCTGCTACGGCATGCAAACCATGGCCGAGCAGCTGGGCGGTAAGGTAGAAGGCTCCAACCAGCGTGAATTCGGCTACGCGCAGATTCAGATCGACGAAGACAACGCGCTGTTCAAAGATATCAAAGACCACGTAGACGCTAAAAGCGGTAAAACCCTGCTGGACGTATGGATGAGCCACGGCGACAAGGTGGCCGAAGCGCCCGACGCGTTCACCGTGACTGCCTCCACACCGAGCTGCCCGATTGCCGCCATGGCCTGGGAAGAGAAACAGTTTTACGGCGTACAGTTCCACCCGGAAGTGACCCACACCCTGCAGGGCCAGCGCATTCTTGAGCACTTCGTGCTGGATATCTGTAAAGCCGAAAAACTCTGGACGCCCGCACAAATCATCGAAGACCAGGTTCAGCGCGTGCGCGAGCAAGTGGGCGATCGCCACGTACTGCTCGGCCTCTCCGGTGGTGTGGATTCCTCTGTGGTTGCCGCGTTGCTGCACAAAGCGATTGGCACCCAACTGACTTGCGTGTTCGTCGACAACGGCCTGCTGCGTAAAGCGGAAGGCGATCAGGTAATGGAGACCTTCGCCAAGCACATGGGCGTGAAGGTGATCCGCGTAGACGCCGAAGACCTGTTCCTCGGCAAGCTGAAGGGCGAGAAAGACCCGGAAGCCAAGCGCAAAATCATCGGCAACACCTTTATCGACGTATTCGATGAAGAGGCCAGCAAGATCGACGGCGTCGACTTCCTGGCCCAGGGCACCATCTACCCGGACGTGATCGAATCCGCCGCCTCTAAAACCGGCAAAGCGCACGTGATCAAATCCCACCACAACGTAGGTGGCCTGCCGGAAACCATGAAGCTCAAGCTGGTCGAGCCGCTGCGCGAACTGTTTAAAGACGAAGTGCGCAAACTCGGCCTGGAGCTCGGCTTACCCTACGACATGGTCTACCGCCACCCGTTCCCCGGCCCCGGCCTGGGCGTGCGTATTCTGGGCGAAGTGAAGAAAGAGTACGCCGACATCCTCCGCGATGCCGACGCCATCTTCATCGAAGAGCTGCGCGCCTCCGGCTGGTACGAAAAAACCAGCCAAGCGTTTGCCGTGTTCCTACCGGTGAAATCGGTAGGCGTAGTCGGTGACGGCCGCCGCTACGAATGGGTCATCGCGCTACGCGCCGTAGAAACCATCGACTTCATGACCGCCCGCTGGGCGCACCTGCCCTATGAGCTGCTTGAGAAAGTTTCTAACCGGATTATCAATGAGTTGGAAGGGGTTTCGCGGGTGACTTATGATGTTAGTAGTAAGCCGCCTGCTACTATTGAGTGGGAGTGAGGGTTTTTATAAACACTTGATTTAAATATGATATTTCACGTTCCATTGATGATGCGTATTGCGTTATCAATGGAATTTTTTATGGTATTGAGTTGGGTGTCACAAGTTGGGTGTCACAAGTTGGGTGTCACAAGTTGGGTGTCACAAGTTGGGTGGCGCTTATCCCAAGGGCACATCCAGCGACTGGCATGGCATTCTGGGAGTGCGGCCGTTCTCCGTATGCGTCCAGCCCAGTCATCTTGATTACGAAGAAGGCGGACACTCGGCGGTACATCACGATGACTAAGGCGCAGGTGGTGGCGCAGTGCGCCGAATTCGCTCTCTGGACCCGCGACGCCCTCGGGTGAGCCGGTTGCCATGGCGACGCATTCCGATGGATACTCAAACCATCTAACCAGATAGCAAAGAGGGAGGTTTCGTTTCGACGAAGAGGCATGTCCATAGAAATCATCGGCCAACAGAAGTACCGCTTTCAGGACCACGTATGCGCACTTCTGGCTGTGCTCGCGTCTGGGAATCCAGGGGCTTCGCTGCAGATCGAGCCCAAAGATGGCGAAGATGCACTTCTACAAACCACAGAAGGCGGCGTTGCCAGAACGGTGGAAGTGCAGGTGAAGGGCGCAACCACCGCCATCACGCATGACGTATTGGCGGATTGGCTTGTACACTATCCAGCCCACGGTGACAGCGGATCGCTGCTAGAGCGGATTTCGAGCGACTCCAGCAGATCCGTGCTCTTTGTTGCCAGCGGCCGCTGCAACGATGCCGTCGTCCCCCATGCGGTGCCCCTGTCGGTCCACACGACGCACGTTCCTAAGGGGAGGGTGACAACCACCACTGAGTGCGGAATGCGGGAGAGCCTGAATAACTACGAAACCGGCACTTCATCGACTGACTCGGAGTTGACTAAACGACGTCGAGCGAACATCGGAACATTGCTTGTTGTCACACCTGCTGCTTCACTGAAGGCAGCACTTCAAAGGGTTCTGATCACTGAACGGCTCGACGAGGCCGAGGTTCTAAGACGCATTCGAGCCACCCTTGAAGCTGTTCACCGCGTGGTTCCAGATCGGGTCGAGGAGGCGACAAGACGCATCACAGAGATCGTCGTGACGGAGAAGAAGACCGGGGTGAACGTACTGCCACAGGTGGACGGGGTCATCTCCTGGAGCTCGGCGGTAGACCCACTGGTGGCGGCGTCATATGTTTCCAGAGGGGAGGAGTGCGCCTTACTGAACCGGTTGTCGCTCGACTCTGCGCTCCTCCTCACAGGCGCCCCTCGCGTAGGAAAGACGTCCTGCGCTCGCAACTTGGCGTACTCGCTACAAAGCCAGGGCTACAGCGTTCGAATCTGTACCGACATTTCAGAAGCAGAACGCTATCTGACCGAGCCTGTCACTGGCAACCGGGCCGCTCTCGTCGACGACCCACTTGGAGGCGCGCACGCGGCGGACAACGCGGCACGCGAGCTGACGCTACTGGGCGCCCTGATCCCCAAACTTGCCAACGGCAGGCGGCTCATCGTCTCTCAAGCGCAGGACCGCCTCCTGCAAATCTCTCGATGCCATTCAGTCTCCGTCGTCCGTACGGGTAACTTGCCTTGGGTGGAGATGAGCATTGGTACCAACGACTTCCTGGGCGGCCTCTGGAGTGCACTGACCGCCGACTATTCCGTTCCGCCGGCTCTGGAAACGTTGGTTGCAGAGGGCATCGAGGCCGGGCAACTTGACTTGGAACCTGGCTGCCTCGTCTACCTTGCGGCCAACCACGACCGTGTTGGCGCGAACGCTCAGCTTGCTGACGTTATCAGCTACGCGCGTCAGGACTCGAAATCTCTGGGCGACGCGCTGCGCGAGGAGCAACTCGCACCTCTGATGAGCGCGCTCGCGATCGCATCGACACCCTCCCTGCGAAGCGCCGAGCTGGAGCTGGCATTTGTGCTGGACGACAAGCGCAGCGACCGTCCCGGTGAGTCCAATGTCAAGAGCATCACGTCCTCCTGGCCTAGCCGAGCTTCGACTAAGCCGTCGGCGCCGCCGCCAAGCTACGTGCCACTTCCGGCTTTGTCTGCTCAGCAGGTCAATGACTTGGATCGCCTTGAGCTTCGGAGGATGGTGAGCCGGGCATCCAGGCGCTACACCTTCAGCCACCCGTTCTACCGAGCCAGTGCCGAGTCGCTTGTAGATGCAGCCACGACCCGGTCAATAGAGTCGGCGCTGTCCGCTTTGGAGCGGGCGTTGTTCACGCTCGATGCTGATGCCTCACGTGCGGCGGCCACCAATCTCGGCTGGGTGTACCGAAACCTGAACACAGAGGAAGGTCGGCAAGGCGTCGTCAACATAGCGGTTCGCGGGCTGCGTTCGATCTTCCCAGCGGTACGTGATCTGTGTTTCGAGTTTCTCGCGCGCAGGCTTGCATCGCTTTCAGTGAAGGAGCAGGGAAAGGTGCCTGACTGGGTACGCAGCGTGACTGTTATGAAGCTCTCATCCGTCGAATGGACAGAGGACGGTCAGCCACGCATCCCGTCGGCCACTGTCGGAGACAGGCTAGAAGTCGACCCCTTCCCAGCATCGGTTTCCCAAGTAGAGGTGGCGGATGCGTTAGCCCTCTTCGACAGTGAGCGGCCGCATACGCTTTCCGCACACGATGCGGCAAGAGCTGTGATGTTCCTTCAGCGGTCACCGGGGCAGCTGACGCTTCAGATGGCGTCTCGTCTCCTTAGCTTTGACATCTCTATGGTCCGTGCGCCAGTTGCGCATCTCTGGCTCGGTTCCCCTCGGAACGGTGACCACCTGCTGTTGCAGCGCATCTTCAATGAGCAGCACCCATCCGTCACCAAGGCCGCATACTACGGTGTGCTGGAAGCGTGGCCGGACTGCGGTGAAGCGCGCCGCGCCGCACTTATAAGTGGACTGCAGGTGATGGCTGACTCCCCGATCTCGGCCGCGGTTCTCATCGACAGTCTAGTGCTCATTGCTCGCGAAGAGTATGGAGGCCCCGAGACCCCTTGGCTGTTGTTTGAAGCTTTGATGCCAAAGGTTCTCCGCCAACTGCCGCTGGGCGCCTCATTCAGGGACGAGCGGCTATACCACGTGGTGAAGGACGCCATTGGGAACATCTCCACTCAGAGCCTTCTGGAAATCATTGACCGTTGGATAGAGTTGGTCCATCAGTACGCGTTGTCTGGCATCCCGAGCGACTACATCCTCGGCGTCACGGACATCCTTATATCAGGTGTGCCGAGCGACATCGGCGAGAGGGGAGCATGGATCAAACGTCTGCTTGCAGTGCCAGGTACAGCAAGTCGGATCCGTGTCGTCTCGGACCTGGTCAGTGCTTGGGACGACCTGACGGACGTTGAGCGCGCGTGTCTGCTCAAGTATTTGACGACAGCGGTCCTTGATGTCATGTGGCTGCAAGCAGCAGCGTTGACACGTAGTGACGTTCCATCTGAAATCCAGAAGACGCTTCTACCAGCTGGACTCACATTGGCTTCAGCACCCGGGGAGATCATCTCTGGGTTGCCGGGCTCGGTTCTCGAAGCGTGTGTGCATGTTTACACTGGCGACCACCCCGCCATCTATTACGTTGGTGCCCACGCATCTAGAAACATCGCTTGGGAGGCGGTGATCCGGAGGATCGTGCGCATGCCAGACCACAGCATGTTCGAGGTCGCATGGGAATGGCTGTCGTCAATGGGCCAGGAAGAGGAACTGGCGGAAGTAGCGTGTGTGCTGGGCGTCGCCCATGCAGAGCGCTTGGCCGGTCTGTTGCTCGAGCGCAAACAGCGCACTACGGGCGAGTTCATGGCGAACGTCTGGGCCGTGCTCTTCGGACTACCCGTGAGTCAAGACGTGAAGTCAGATTGGCTTGCCCGGATGGCGGCCCTCGCGCCCAATGCCCTGGATTCCTTGGACGAGCACAAAAGCTGGATTCCTGAGTCGCATCGTGACGAGTTCCTGTCGCATTTCGAAAGCGACCGTGCACTGCTGAAGTTGGCTGTGACCTTTCTGAGGGTGCTGAAGGTCGTTCAAGACGGAGATGATGCCGGTGAGGAGAATGAGGTCGAACACGAAGAACTGCTCACCACAGGCCCACAGCTGAAATCCGAAATGCTGAAGCTGATCGAAGTAATGCTCGACAAGAATCCCCCGAAGCACTGGCAGACGTATGACATCGTCCTTAAGTTCATGGGGCTAGGCAAGTTCTCCGATGACTGCTTCAAGAGGAAGGTGCAGGAGCTTCGATCGCGTGCTATCGAGCTGTCCCAGGATCGTCCAGCAAGGCGAAGGCAGACTCCGAAGAACTGGGAGGGTCGCTCCTGAGTCGGTCCTGAAGCCCCCGCTACTAGCATGAATACCAGCCTTGTGTGGGGCCTTTGCAAGCTCGCTGTATGGGATGGGGACTGGGCTACTCCGGCCAGCGACAGCGCCGCTGCAGGCTCTGTTATCAAGCAGGCCCTCGATCTGTTCGCCAGCCAGACTCAGGCCCCACGTTTTTCTGCCGCGTAGTCGTGATGCCGTTAGTCCCGGCGGACGCGATTGCCGGCCATCACGAGATTCTGGCATCGACCAATCAGATCGAGTGACACACCTAGTTGCGGCATCATGGTGGCGCAGATGTCGGCGGTAGGACTCGAATGAGCGCTGAGTCCGGTTTCGATCACAGCAGTCGTTGACTCCTGAACGAATGACCGGCCGCAATCAGCCTGGTCCGGACATTCGGGCCCTGATGCGAGTTCCCGTCGTTGGTGAAATTGTGAGACTGGGCTCCATAAGGCGGTCGACGGTCCGTTACGATGCAGCTCATGCTCTCATGTGCTTCTTCTTGGCATGGTATTTTTAATGGCATTGGATAGCAGCTAATTTGCAACCTGTTGTTGCATAGGAATTATTTCGACTTATTTATGTCTGAGTGGGAGTGAGATCGCGTCCGGCATAGACCATTAGCGTTTGGTAAAAAATACTCTGGAAGCCCGCGTATATGCGGGCTTCTGGCATTTTGGGGCTGGCAAATTCTGGTAGCGTTCTGAATCCCAAGCACGGTGTTTGTGTGACATGTTACGGGGTATTAAATTCACCCTATGCCATGAGACGTCATCCCCTGATTGAGAACCACCTAATGAAGCCTTTTCACCCATTAGACCATCGGCCAGGCGGAGCGAATGAAATGCTCCATTAAGGAGGCAACGATCCGGGCGTTGCATGACACCTCGCTGGATAAGCTCCAAACCCACTTAAAGAATTATCTATGGATCTATAACAGTGCCTTGGTACTGAGGGCGCTCAAGAGCAAACCGCTGATTGGGTTTATACTTGAGCAATGGCAAAGAGAGCTCGAGAAATTTTGTAATGATTTGAGCCATTACGTCACGGAACCATACACCTAGTAAATAAATAGGAGCACGCTTCATAGGCCCCTGCCGTGGTAACTCAGCCTGCAGCTACCAGGGCTTCCTTCGCCAAACGTTGCATGTTGAGGGATTGAGTGCTGAGTCCAGCCTTAGTGAACCGGTATCGCATGTACGCGGATATATCGTCTTCGTGCGAGGAAACGATTAGCTGACGATGGCTGAACTCACAGCGCAGGAGGTCGGTCAGAGAGGCGATGTTTACCTCATCCAGAGACTGCGATGGGTCATCGATAAGGATCAGTGGTACGCTCGAGTAGACTTTATTCAGCGAAAGGAAGAAACCCAGGCTGAGTGCTGAAACCTGCCCGGAGCTCATCGACAGAATCGCGTCATACTCAGACTTCTCGGCTGTCAGGAATCTGAGTTCTTTACCGTCTTTGCTTTCAATGAACAGACCCAAGCCGCGCTGATAGTTCTGGATAAGCCGCCCGCTGTAGATGTGGAAAATTAGCTCAATCTCGGCAATGGTTTGTTCAGAGTAGTTGCGCTCCGTTTTCTCCAGGGTTGTCTTTAGCTTATTGACCTTATCTTTAGCAATTCTCGCTGCTTCTTTCTCACGCTTGATGTCCTGTATCTCATCAAAGCATTGCTTTAGCCTGCTGCTCTGTGCTTCGTTAGCTTTAGCCTCAATGTATAGCTCTTTGTCTTTCAGCGCTTGAGGTTCGACAATGTAGAAGTCTTGGAGCTCGTTGAAAGCTGCGGTGATAACCTTTCTCCAGTCTTCCGGCAGCGGCTCTGTTTCAGCTGCTTTCTGGCTTCTGATGGAGGCTGTCAGCTCCTGAGTCCGGGGGGCTACCTCCTCTTCATTTTCGGAGAAAGAATAGTCTAGCTGTACACCTAAAGCTTGAAGTCGGGCTGCAAGTTTGGTGATTGCTGGCAACCGAGATTTATCACGGAGTAAGGCGTTGTGTAGCGCGTTGTTGTACCCGACGGATAGCTGCGTATGTCGGGCCTGGATCTGGGCTTCAATCGTGGCCAGTTCAGCACTCATAATCCCCGTGAGATTGATCAGGTTCTGTCCATCAGCGCTTAGCGCATCGTTGATCTGCTTTGTTCTGAGCTCAATCTTTTGCAGCATATTGTCATGAGCTTGCCAGTCGGCGCCACACAGTGGGCAGTGCTTATCATCAGCATAGAGCTTGGCATGCTCAGCAAGCAGTGCCACTTTTAGAAGATTCAGCTCCGTAGCTGCGTTGGCATTCGAGTTACTCTTTTTCTGCAGCGCGTCACGGGTAACAATTTGCTCAAGGAACCAGTTCAAGCGTCCTTGGCCCCATCCAGGAAGGCTCTCGGCCTCATAGGCCTTAATGACTGTTGCGCCACGTTTGATGATCTCAATAGATTTAATCAGTTCGTTTAATTTATTTTTGGTGACGTCGAGATCCTCTAGCTTGTCCATATCGCTGCCAAAGCGTGCCAGGCTTTTCACAGAGTCTTTGTTAAGCTCAATGTATTTTTCAATCTCCTCGTTTTTATCCCTGATTTGTATCGCTCTCTTTAGTGTAACTAATCTTCCAAGTCGCTGGAGATTTTCAACATACTCAGCGTGGATTTCCACAGCGTAGGTAGGAAATGGTGACTCTTTGTCCCAGCCTGGGTGCAGTACAGCGGTTGAGATTTTTTTATATTCAATTGCTCCTGGATCAGCTTGAATCATCCCTTTAAGCGAATCAGCCTCAATTTCTAGCCTTAATAAATCGGCAGCACGCTTCGGATCATTTATGAATTTTGTCAGACGCATAGAGATAGCTCTGCACTTGTCAGTTTCTGCCTTCACATCGCGAATATTAAAGAGGTTGTTTAACGCCTCCTTACGTTTGTCCACCCTAGTGTGCAGGAGCTGATTTTGACCCTGTTCCAAATAATTTAAGTATGAGAAGTTTTCTTTGAAGTTTTTGCCGAAGAGCTCCTCAATGAAACTTTCGTCACGGAGATTTTCTGCTATGTAATCGTTTGACGAAAAAATGGGAAGCTCGAAGAGATTGAGGTGGTTGAATTGGTCTGCACGATTGTTGGCCTTCTCCTCAAAATCTGCTGCGGGAGTATGCCTTGCCAAAACAATTTTACGAGTTCCGTTGAAGAATTCAATTTTTATCGCTAGATCTTTCTTTCCTGAGCGCTTGTTCCAGAGTAGGTTATCCTTATAATTGGTTTTATTCCCCATCATGAGGGTGGTAAACAACTGACGAATTCGTTTTATACTGCCGGTCAATAGCAGTTCAATTGCGTCGAAAACGCTAGTTTTTCCGAAGCCATTTGGTCCATCTAATGTCAATAGCGATGAGTCGCTGAAATCTAGATGAATTTGTTTGAAAGCTTTAAAGCTTGAAATCTCAATTTTGGAGATTTGCCAGTTCATAGCTAATCAGTTCCTTGATTAAATTTTCGACATTGTTTTGGGCGTGTTTTTGTACCGTACTATAGGTATTGACAAGGTCAGCTTCGGCCACCGCCTCTTCAATCTGTAGGCGAAGCGGTACTAATTCAGCGTTTTTGATGTGGAGCTCCAAGAAAGGTAGCTTAATAAATATTTTTGCAGCTGCACTATACTTAGTAGCTGCCGTGGGTTCATTTTTGTAAATATTGAATTGCTCTTTATCTGAAATTAATTCATTTAGCTTGACGAAATCTAGCCCCTTAATAGCTTCGACTTCAGTGTCACTGTAGTAGAGCACGTATTTTTTGTAGAAGTGAGGGTCTTCTTCAATTTCGAAAATTTCCTCTTCGTGATTTTTAAATTCGGCCAATTTGTCGAGGTGATGAATACAAATTAAATCGCAATTTTTTCTAAATGCAGGATCAGTTATAAATACTTCAGGCGCTGATTGGTTGATTACAGCGTTAAGATCACCGGGCTTCATCAGTTCGTCTAACCGATGCAAAACTGCAAATCGGATTGCTGTACCATTCTCTCGCACAAAGAAGCTTGTTGTATCATTACCCTGCACTTTGGAAAATCTATGTGCTACTAGAGCCTGATGGATGAGGTCAATAATCATTTAAGCCGAGCCTCTGCGTCGTCTCGTGTTAAAATGCTGATGCATAAACTTTTCGTAATGTTACTGTCGATGCGTTCTTGAGCATCAATGGAGCTTCCATTAAAGCAATTTGTATATTTAGTATCTACTATGAAACTTTCGGTGGCCTTGGCAGCAATTAGATTGTTAAATTCAAATAGCAAATTTCCTAGATCATCGTTATTTTTTATTTCAGCGATAATCTCAGATTTGCAGTATTTTTTATCTGTTGGCTCTGGCAGATACAGCGCTGTTGGTGCGTAGAATTTATTATTGCTATCCAAGTAGTGCGGCAGTCGCTTTAAGATAGGCTCAACATTAATTGTGTGTACGAGATCTGAGTATCGCCGTATATCTGCATCCTGAATGCGTGAAAATTTTTCTGAGGGTTTCATCAGTTGGCAAAGTATCTTGAAATCACCGCCCTCTGAGAGTCTTATCAGCTCATATATGCGTCTCGCTCTTTCGTAGACCGCGTTCGACATACCTGGCAGTGATTCATCTAGTCTTTCTTCCAGATGACTGTGAAGACGCGCCTTCAGCTCTATCGCGTAATAGTCTTTTCGCTCGTACGGATTCGTGTCAGTTATGTCCGAAAGGATGCTTTCTGCAGTCACTCGACTTTCGTAAGCTGCTTTACGTTGAGTATCACCTTCATTTTGTATTCTTGCGTGGATAGCTAGCGCTTTTGAGCTGATTCTGTCTGATAGTAGACAATAATTTGCGTCTATCAGGCTGTCATCAAAAGCCACAGTTTGGCGGGCATAAATTTCTTTAATGACCTGCTTTGTCAACTCTTCAATTTTATCAAGTTCGCAATGATGAGATTCACCATATCGGTAGAATTCAACACACTCGTGATTGGAGCCCACGTAATCGCTATGGTCATTTATGGGTTGGGATATATGGAAATACCTTTTGATCCCTGCGACCCTATCTAGCTCCAGGCTAGCCGATTTTTCTAAAGCTTCCTTGTAGTTTCCACGGTAATCACCAATTTTTGCTTTTACCTGATGCGCACTAATCAGGTTGCCATCTTTGTAAATTGCGAAATCATCTGTGCTATCCAGTTGTAGCTCAAATTCACTATCGCCTTCATTAATTAGCTTGAGGCAGTGATAGAGCGCCACTTTGCCTTGGTAGACAAATCCGCTCCAAGTGGAAATGGCGCTATGAGGGTACTTGCTTGCTTCCTCGTCGCTCACGTTGACTCCTTTCACCACACGGTCATTGTAGTGGTCAAGTAAAACTGGCCACATGTTTATAGTTATTCCAGTAATTTTCCTCTGCCTGTCTTGGACTCATACTACCCTTATGCCGTTATCGCGCACCAGAAGCAACTTCCTAATTAATCTATGAACTGAATATAAACCATAATCGGCTCATAATGTGATCTGAATAGGCGGAGCAATCGGCTCATGTATATCTGGGAGAAGCGACATTGGCCGCATTTTGAGTGGGACGAATCCGTTCTTCGGCCTACGCTGGATGCCGTGCGGTTACTGCAGGGGAGGGTGTTGGGTAAAACTGAGGCGGCCTACGGTCAGGCTGATCTGGACGTGGAGATGGATGCACTGATTCAGAATGCACTTCGTACCAGCGAAATCGAAGGTGAGCGCCTGGACGTTGGCTCCGTGAGGTCTTCCGTTGCTTGCCAGTTGGGTTTAGAGTAGGCCGGTGTCTCCGCCAGAACAACACCAGAATCCGAGGCGCTGGTCGAGTTATTGCTGCAATCCACGCATCAATTTGATGAGCCACTTTCCCGCGAACAGTTGTGCCTCTGGCAATCCATGCTTTTTGTGCAAGGCCCTGGCGTGCTTGGCAATGTACGTGTAGGCGAGCTGCGTGGTGATCACCCCATGCAAGTGGTTTCGGGGCGGCTTGATCGGCCTAACGTGCATTTTGAAGCACCGCCCCGTGGGCAGTTGAAGGCTGAGCTGGATGCCTTTATTACTTGGTTCAACCAGCCGCCTCAGGGGCTTGATGGGCTGGTTCGCGCTGGTATCACCCATCTATGGTTGATTACCTTGCACCCCTTTGATGATGGCAATGGGCGCGTTACCCGCGCGGTGACAGATCGCGCGCTGGCGCAAGCAGAGCGGCAATCCGTCCGCTTCTATTCCTTGAGCGCGGCCATTATGGCGCGCCGCCACGCTTACTACGATCACCTTGAAAGCGCTCAGAAAGGCAGCCTCGATATTACGCCGTGGTTGTTGTGGTTTCTGGACACGCTGAAAGAGGCGCTTGAGCAGGCGCTGTTAAGAATCGACCGTGTGTTAATGAAAGCCACCTTCTGGCAGCGGCATGCCACCACCGTGCTGAACGAACGGCAAATCAAGGTGCTGAACCGCTTATTGGATACAGCAGGAGAGGAATTTGCGCAGGGCATCAATGCGCGTAAGTACCAATCGTTGGCCAAAGTGAGTAAAGCCACCGCAACGCGGGATTTGTCAGAGCTGCTGGAAAAAGGCTGCCTTTCCAAGCTACCCGGTGGTGGGCGCAGTACGCGCTATACGGTATTGCTTGGGCGGACATTGGACTTGTAGTGGCAATCTTTGCCACTATAAGGCTTGATCGCCACTGAAAAAGAACGAACTACCTCTGTCGTTTATAACGCGTTAAGCCTGTAAGCGCAGCCAACGTAATCGCTGCCATGCCGCCTGTATAGGCGATAAGTGGCGAGGCCGTGCCACCATTCAGAACTATCACTGTGCCCGTGCCTATAACGCCGACGATCAAGCTTTGAACGCAGAAGTGCAGGGCAACGGCAGTGCCTGCCAGCTCGCTGAATTCCTGAAGTGCACCATTGGCTGTAACGGAGGTTGTTAACACAATACCGACCGCAACCAGCCACATGGGTAACACGAAAGACCAGAAGCTGGGTGTTAGGAATATTTCGCCCAACCCAAGCAAGATCGCGCTGAAAAGTAGTATCAGCATGCCGCGAATCACGCAGCCGTTAATCTCCCAGCGAGCCACGAAACACTTTGCGAAGCGCGTTGTGGCAATCATCACAACAGCTACCGTGGCAAAGGCAACGCTAAAACCTAGCTCGGATAAGCCAGCTCCCGCGATGAGTACCCGAGGCGCAGTAGAGAAAAACACAAAGAAAGATCCCATTGCTGTGCCGAAAGCCAGCGTATAAACCCAGAAGTAAGGGCTCCTAATCACTAAACCAAAATCGGCACTGCTTGAGTGTTCTCTACTTTGTCGTGTCTCATGCCATTTCGGTAATACGAAGGGGAGTGCTATGAGAGCTGAGATACACAGGGCAAGAAATATGGCTCCCCAGCCGAGATAACTCGCAATCAAGGCTCCGGCAATCGGCCCAAGGGCTGGAACGAAAGCCAACATCGCGTTCATTAGGCTATAGATGACCGCGCTCTCGGGAGTATTCGCATAAACGTCGCGCACTGTTGCGAAGACTGCTACCAACATCGCGGCTGCCCCGGTTGCTTGCACCAGTCGTAGCAAAACGAAAAGCCAGGCTGAAGTGGTCATCGCGAGTGCCAAGGAAGTTGAAGCGAATACTAATACCCCGCCAATCAGTATCGGGCGCCGACCAAAACGGTCTGAAAGCGGCCCAAAGAAAATCTGACCTACGCCAAGCATAATCATGTAGAGGGTAAGCGTTAGCTGCACTACTTCGGGCGTTGTGCCGAGAATCGCTGGCATAGCGGGCACAACAGGCAGATAAATGTCCATGCCGAGAGACGCGAGAATATTGAAGGGGGCCAGCAGAACTAGCGCTACCGGCAGGCTGTAAGTCCACAGCCGAGTGTTTTTAGTAGGCACGATAAAATCTCCGCGCAAATAAGATTATTTGGCGGCGGCCTACATTTGAGGAAGTGGTTTAAGCAGGCAGCCGCATCAACGGGAAAGTAATGTTGCTGCGGCTTATTGGTCTGACTTTTTTGAACCCATGAGTTAGCGCTTCAGTAATTGGCCTAATGGCTTTAATAGCTTATCAGGCAGAGGGGCGCGTGCAAGCCCTTAGCAATGGTTAGGGAGCATAGCCACGGAGGCAGGTTCATGGTGTAAACCACAATATTTCGTCAGCAAACAGCTAGTAACCATTACCCGCCATAATCAACATCATCGCCACAATTGAAAGCGCTATCCCACTATACTGGTGCCGCTAACCCTTTCCCTGCGCACCATCGAGCCAAATACGACTGGTATCAGTGGGTACATCGATACAATCACGATGCTGATAATAGCTAGCTGGCCTTCCCGCGATAACGCATACAGCGTTAGCCCTAATGCACTGATGCCGCCCGCTGCTATTGCAAAGAGTGGAAAGCGCTTTCGTATTGGGTGTGCGTGTTGATAAAAGGGCAGGCAACATATGGCGCCGCTGAACATGCAGAGTGCGATGCCATAAAAAGCGCTTGGCTCGGGAGCTTGGCCAAGGAAGTGAAGCTGCAAGGCAAACCCTAAGCCTGCGCCTACACCCAATAGCAGGCCCGCTCTGGTGCTGCTATTCATCCGCATTTTGTTCGGCTTACCCCCGCTCGCGGTTAACCAGATGGCGGGGAGGGCGATCACCACTCCTAGCCATACCCTCGCACTGGGTCGCTCGCCAAGGAAAATTAACGAGAGCCCGAGGGCGATGGTGACCATCGCGACAGCGCTAACAGGCACCACGATGGCGAAGGGCGCCCGGGATAATCCCTGGTAAAGCAGCCACGCCCCAAGGGCGTAGCCGATGCCCGCCAGCGTGCCCCATATCCACACGTGCGGCTCCCAGGTAGAAAAGAGCAGTGCGCCTGCAAAACTGACAAGCGCGCTGCCCAGGTGAGTGTAAAACGCAATATTGAGCGGCGGGTAAAAACGAGCGAGTACGCCATTGATAAAGTGTGTACTGCCGAGCAGCACCATGGCGCTTAGCGCAAGGGCGCTAGACATGCAGGCTCCTGATCTTGATGATAAGGGAAGAGCCAGCATAGAAGCCGCTAACATGCGGCTAGGAACTCGATTAGGCCATGGTCGCCACGAGGATTTGTGATGATCAGAGGTGCGGATTTCTCAATAGATTAAGTCTCTTAAAGCCACTTTTAGACTCGGTAATGGAACTGTAAGATCGTGCTTTGTGCTTTTTAATGGGAGTGGCACTCCTAATAAAGCTGCAGAAATGATCTCTTCAGGGCTGAAAAATTTTCCAGGCTCCCACCCACTAAGAAGAACTCTTGGGTCACCATAGCTCAGCTTTACTACTGGTACTTTTTTCAGGTTCAACTTTAAAGCGACAGCAGTACGGTGGTGGCCATCCATGATAGCCAATGAATTTTGCTCAACCAAAATAGGGGTCGTCCAAAATCCCTTTTTCTTCACTTTTTCTATCAGTTCTCCTACTCGTGCCGGGTCGTGACGTTCTGTTGGCAAAAGAGCACTAGGCGGTTCGTATTCAACCGAGTATCCCAAGTGAAACATATTCTGTTCACCAGTAATTGTCTGCGTTAGTTTGAAAGAATCGTCGTGCATCTTAATAACCCTCAGTTGTGAGCTTTTTCTAACCTATTGTTTTATCTTGGATTCATAATTATCGTCTTTCCTTATAAAAATAAGATTATATTTTTAGATATAGCGCCGCGTCCCTTTTATAAAGGGCCTTATTATGGCCCTCAGAAATGCAAGGAAATATCTCAATAAGCGCTCTTCCGGCAATGTTCGGCTAGCGTTTTCTTTGATCCACACTGACTAAGCGAGTTAATGAAGATCACAAACGTTTCATGTCTGGCAAGAAACCTTCAATATCTACAGTAGAAGCATCATCATATTTGTATTTATATATATGATAAGCTAAAGCCAAGTCTAGAACGCCCAAGCCAAAGGGTGAGATAACAATTGGCTTGCTGGTGTCGTCTTCGAAGCTACCGTCTAATACATCAGCTATTACAGCATTTATGAAATCTCTATTACCTAACTTTTGCTCAGTGAGATGGCAAGAAGTCTGCGCTTTCAAGCAATGGTCGATATCATCTACCACATTGAGCGAGTTTTCTATAATTATCGGGTGGAGATCTCTTAGTGAGATATTGAGAATTATCTGTCGTTTGATGTCTATATCGCCTACATTAATATATGGTTCAACAGAAGTTGTCGTCAATATAATTAAGTCAGATTCAAAGGCTTCTTTAAGAGTGGAAGAAATTCTGCATTTTTCAAATTGATCATTTTTCTCTACAAAGCGTTCGGCATATTTTTCGTTAAGGTCATAAACCATTAATTCTTTTATATCGAAACCAAGCGATACTAGATAATGTATTGTTTTTTGACCCAGTACTCCACAACCTACTAGGGTCACTGTGTTAATCTCTCTTCCCCGTTCACTCAATGCTCCAACAGTGATTGCGCCAGATGCAGCCGTCCGATGTGCGCTTATTTGAGAAGCTTCAAGTAAAGCTAATGGATAGCCTGTTCGATAATCATTCAGGATCATGGTGGCGGAGGCACGTTGAAGATTTTTTTCGATGTTACCAGGATAGCTGGCAATCCATTTAATGCCTGCAATCTGAATATTTGGATCGTTGATAGAAGCTGGGAGTGCTATAATTCTATCCTTATCATTATCTGGAAATTTCAAGAAGTAACTATCTGGATTGTTTGTAAAACCATTTTTATGCATCAGATATGTTTCTTCAACTATCTTCAGTACAGATTCAGTCTCTTGGTCAAGATAATTGGAAATTTCAATGCCTCTGATTACCTTAAACATTATTTAAAGCTCCACTTGGTAAGTTTTGGGTTCATTGCTACTAAGATTAATGTTACGCCATTCACTACCGAATTTTTCGTCGCACCACTCGTCGTTGTACATTGTGTCTATATACTTACTTCCTAAATCCGGCGATATGGCTACCAACACTTCTTCTGTCGCGTTAATGTCCTCATACATGCCAGCGAGCACAGTACAAGTAGAGGCACCGAGTAAGAGTCCGTATTTTCTTGCAATGTATCTAGAGACAGCAACAGTCTGACTTTCTTTAATACTGATCAGGCGATTGAAGCTTTCTTTTTTGAAAAAAATTGGTGGCACACTAGAACCAAGACCAGGAAGATATCTTGGACTGGCGTTCCCTCCAAAAGTGACTGATCCAACAGAATCGACTGCTATTAAATCTATTTTAGGAAAATATTTTTTAAAGTAATTTGATACGCCCATAGCAGTACCAGTGGTTCCTGCGCCGATGTAAATCTTACGCACGTCCGAGCAATTAATATTTATTTGATGAGCTGTTTCAGAAAAGTGTATGGCAGGGTTTGCCTCACACTCATATTGGTTTATCCATATGAGTGTATTGTCATGTGAAAGTCGTTCCCTAATGAATTTTTTTCTGGTTCCGAGGTAACCACCAGATTCATCCTTAGTATTCACGACCACTACATTTGCACCCATTGCTTTCATAATGGCAATGTTGGTAGCATTGGTGTTAGGGTCAACTATACAGATGAACTCGTAACCGCGGCTAGCCGCTATCATACTCAGCGCCACGCCAAGATTTCCTGAGCTTGACTCTATAAACCTCTTGTTTTTCTTGAGATCAAGATGCTCTTCTGCGTGATTCACAAGTGCTTTAGCAGTGCGAAGCTTAATAGATTCAGCAAAATTCATGCCTTCTAATTTCAACGTTACATCAAACCGCCCAAAGCAATTCCTTAAAATTATAAAATCATTTGCTCTAACCGAATCTTCAACTGCTTCCATTATATTTCTCATTTAGAACGCCTCTTAGTGATTTTTTTCGGAAGACAAGTTTTCTCATGACGCTTGAGAAGGCACTATGATTTTTGAGGCTTTGGCCTTATATAAAAACCTACGTTGCGCTCACGTCGAGCCTAAAAGGGCATCAGTTCCGAGCTTGCCTTCACCTGTGTCGCTTTTGCAGTTACATCATGGCAAAATAATTTGATTAGAAATTGCTTTTATACACCCGAACGATATAGAATTTTGCGTATTCAAGTTCTTTTTCGATAAGAGGCTTCGCTTTATGGATCCTAAAGATGCGGCACTACTAAACCTGCTACAGAATGATGCAAGCTTAACTCTCGAACGCCTGGCGGACGCAGTATCACTTTCAGTGCCTGCAGTTCAGCGTCGCATCAAACGTTTGCGTAACAGTGGAGTAATAAAAGGAAACGTTATCATTGTAGATCCGGTTGCCGTGGATATGAGCATGACCTTTGTGATAATTGTCGAACTCGAAAGGGACAGATCTGAACATATAGAGTCATTTCGGCGTAAAGCTATAAAAGAGCCATTGGTTCAACAGTGCTACTACGTTACAGGGGAAGGTGATTTTGTAATTATTAGCATCGCAAAGAATATGGAAGATTTTGAAGCCATGACACACAGGCTTTTGTTCGAGGATAGTAATGTGCGTGGCTTTAAAACCTCTATTTCCATGGGAAAATCTTACAAAACGCTTTACGTTCCAATAGAAGCATCTTAACTGTATATTTTAGAAACGAACTGAGAGTTAAAAACTGTTTAGAGAATAATGCGATTTACTTAAGGCCCACTGATTTTTGTAAGCGCATGTTTTTTAGTTGTGCACTTAAAATACTTGAATCTGACCTTCTCGTCATTCAAATAGAAAAACGAAGGTTGAATACATAGTGTCAGACGTCTGTCATAATACATTTTGAGCGCCGTTTAATAGATTTAGACAACATAACCAGAGTGAGGTGTTTGTTCGCGCCAAGGCCTGCGTTTGCTCGAAATTACGTTTAATTGCATCCACCTCTAGGCGTGCGCTCAAAGTCGTGTCACTGGCGTGCTCCAGTCATTCATCAATCAAACCGGGTTAGAGAATAACTAATACCCGGCTACATCACTGTTAGTTAATTAAAAATTTAGCTTACTTCTATCAATAATTGGAATAGATTATTTTTGATATCTAGATGTGCGTAGTTTTTCTTTTCTGAACTTACGTTTGACACAGAGGCTATTGATGCCCTCTACGATAAGAAGAAATACGGAAAACCATATTGCTAAGTAGGTAGGCCATTCAGATGCTTTGATTTCCTCCCCAAGTATTAAGGCTACTAATAAAAGTAAAGCTGGCTCTACATATACTAAAAGGCCAAAAAGCGTCAGGTTAAGGTGAGGGCCTGATAAAGCTTGAAATGTTAGGGCAGAGGCACTCAACACCCCAAGTCCTATGACTAACCATAGAGTATCTATATTAACCCATATATCTGATGTTATTTCTCCGCCAGCAAAAATAAAGATTACGCTTATTGGCAAGCTCAAAACCATATCTACCCACAAGCTTCCAATATTATTCGTGTCTGTTTTTCTTCTTAGCCAGAAATACACAGGGTATCCCAACCCAACAGCCAAGGTCGGCCAGGCAAGACTTTCAGAAAACCCTATTTGATAAAGTATACCAAGAAATGCGAAAAAACATGCTACCTTCTGATATCCCGTCATTCTATCTTGAAAAGCTATTTTACCTATCAGAACCATTGTTAACGGCATAATAAAATAACCAAGGGATACTGATAGACCATGACCATTTCCAGGGGCCCAAACGAATAGCCAGAGTTGGAAGCTTAGCATTGCTGCTGAAAAAAGCCTCGTCACTATAAATATTATGCTCTTAGTAAGCCTATGATATATATTAACAACTTGACTCCAGTATCCTCTTGTTATGATAAATAATGTCAAGCAAGGGAATGTTAAAAGCATACGCCACCCAAAAATTTCTTCCCCATCAAGATTGGTAAGAAGGGAAGTATAGGCAAACATAGCTGCAAATAAGAAAGATGCTATCACATTCAATGTGACCCCAATCGTAGTGTTCATTTTTAACCTGCGTTTATTTTAAATAAATTAGCTTGCTTGGGTTTATTTTCCTATGATTCACTATCAAAAATGATTTTTTATTAATCCCTTTTACGCAAAAAATTTTCGTTTTAGGTGCTTAATGCGACCTTTTCATGGATTAGCCACGTTGGCTCAATGAGATCTTCCACATTATGCTGTCGCTACGAATCAAATTTGAGGCGCTGCTAGGGTAGCCAGAGTCAAAGACCTTGCCCCATCTACGTTTTCCGAAGAGAGTCTTATAAGCCTTAACGCGACTGGAAAACATGGAAGGCCAATCAAGACGCTCGTCATCAGGTTTCTAACCATTACCCGCCACTATCAACACCGCCGCAAGAAGCGATAGCGCTATCCCCACAGCAGATGCGCCGCTCACCCTTTCCCTGCGCACCAGCGAGCCAAACACGACGGGAATCAGTGGGTACATCGACACAATCACGATGCTGATAATGGCAAGCTGGCTTTCCCGTGACATCGCATACAGCGTTAGCCCCTGTGCACTGATACCGCCCGCTACGGTTGCCAGCAGTGGAAAACGCTTTCGTGCTGGGTGTGCGTGTTGATAAAAGGGCAAACAGCATACGGTGCCGCTGAGCATGCAGAGTGCGATGCCATAAAAAGCGCTTGGCTCGGGCACTTGGCCAAGAAAGTGGAGCTGCAAGGCAAACCCTAAGCCTGCACCTAAACCCAATAGCAGGCCCGTTCTAGTAGTGCCACTCATCTGCGCTTTGTTCGGTTTACCCCGCCCGCTGTTAACCAGATGGCGGGCAGGGCGATCATCGCGCCAAGCAATATCCGCGCATTGGGTCGCTCTCCAAGGAAAGCCAGTGAGAGCCCGAGGGCGATGGTCACCATCGCGACAGCGCTAACAGGCACTACGATAGCGAAGGGCGCCCGGGATAATCCCTGGTAAAGCAGCCATGCCCCAAAGGCGGAGCCGATGCCCGCCAGCGCGCTCCATATCCACACAGTTGGCTCCCAGGTGGAAAAGAGCAATGCTCCGGCAAAACCGACAAGCGCGCCGCCCAGGTGGGTATAAAACGCAATGTTGAGCGGCGGGTAGAAACGGGCGAGCAAACCATTGATAAAGTGCGTACTGCCGAGCAGCACCATTGCGCTTAGTGCAAGGGCGATAGACATGCGGGCTCCTGGTCACGATGATAAGGGAAGGGCCAGCATAGAAGTCGCTAACATGCGACTAGAAACTCGATTAGGTCATGGTCGCCATGAGGAGTTGTGATGATCAGAGGGGCGAATATCTCCATTGCCCAACTTCGCGCGCTGATTGCCGTGGCGGAAGCGCAGTCTTATACCCGTGCTGCGGAGCGCCTTGGCGTTAGCCAGTCGGGGGTGAGTCATTCCATGCAGGCACTGGAGAAGCTGGCGTGTGGCCCGCTGATCATAAAAAGCCCAGAAGGGCTAGTACCCACCGTGCTAGGGGAGTTAGTGCTTACTAGCGCCAGGAAGGTAATAGGTGAACTTCAGGTATTAAGCCAGCAAGTGGGGCAGTTTCATAACGAGGTGGATGAAGCGCTAAAAATAGGCGTTATTCCTAGCGCGTTATCTGGCTGGTTGGCGCCCCAGCTTGCGAGCTTTACGAGCCGCTACCCAGAAGCCATTAGCCTTGTACTGGAAGGTATGGAAGAAGAGATAAAGGAGTGGGTGGAAAGCGGTGTTATCAACATGGGTGTCACAACAGATGTCACGCAGCTTAATCTCACCTACTGGCGTGAGCACTTCGATTGGCAGCTATTAAAGAAGGATGAGATTGTGGCCGTGCTGCCCGAAAATCACCAGCTCAGCAAACAAGAAAGTGTGACTGTGGCGGAACTAGCGGAACACCCCCTTATAATGTCATCAGGCGGCTGTGAAGCGCTTATCCAGCAGATATTTGCCCACTCGTTGGAGGAAGTCGATACCTTCCAGGTGGATTTCTGGGTACGCGACACCCGTACGCTATTGCAGATGGTCGCTGGTGATGTCGGTGTTAGCTTGGTTCCTACCTTGGCGTTAAGCAATAAGCCAACGGCTAACGTAGTGACGCGGCCGCTATCACCAAGGCGCGATCGGAACCTGATTGCCTTTTGGCCTAAACGACAGCCGCTTAATCCCGTGGGTAAGCAGTTCTTGAGGGAGTGTTGATGATCAATCAGGCAAAAAATAAGAGACGATATCCATCTCTTTATGAGGAATGCCAATAATCTCAATGCACCCTTGGCCAATCAGGTAAAAGATAACGTGCTGGCCCTGGGGGTAGCTGTAATAACCCTCGCTGATATCCGAGCGATGTTTTCCTAACAGGGGATTTTCTGCGAGCCAGTGAAACCGTTTTTCAAAATCCTTTAGATAGGTATTCCGTTGGTTCTTGCCCCACTGCCACTCCGTATAGCGACCGATATCTTTTAAATCGTCTCTCGCTCTCGGTGTGATACGGAACCTGGGCATTACGTTTCGTTATCCAAGTCGTTGATTAATGCATCCATCGAGAAATTGTCCACGAATTCACCGGCGCTAGCCTGCTTGGCACCTTGGGCTAGATGCGTACGTAGCGCTTCAAGCTTGCTTTTGTGCTCCTCCATGGCGCGTAGCGCATCACGTACAACCTCACTTGCGGAGCCGTAGCGGCCACTGGCGACTTCGTTTCTGATGAAGACTTCCCAGTGCTCCCCAAGGCTAAGACTGGTCGTTGCCATGATGTGCTTCCTATATTCAAAAGTAACAAATATGAATATAGGTATGGCTGGCAAGAAAGACAAGAGGGCAGTCCAAGTAATAATCCTTTCTGTGTAGTCATAATTCTCTATCTAAGTCATTGATTAAGGTATCCATCGAGAAATCGTCTACGAAATCCTCGGTTCACATTTGTTCAGCCCCTTGAGCGAGGTGTTTAAGCAGTTTCTCAAATCCATTTGCAGGTAACTCAGCAGCTATGTGCTTTACTATCTGCAACTGTTATTCACGGAGGAAACATCCATGGCCATAGGCGGCTTGATAGGATTACTGGATGACATTGCCGCATTGGCGAAGTTGACCGCAGCATCATTGGACGATGTGAGTGCCGCCGCTGGGCGTGCGACGGCGAAGGCGGCCGGGGTGGTGGTGGATGATACGGCGGTGACGCCGCAATATTTACAGGGAGTGGCAGCGGAGCGTGAACTGTCGCTTGTGAAGCAGATCGCGCTAGGGTCGATCCGCAACAAGCTGATTTTTATCCTGCCGGTGGCGCTGCTGCTGAATCACTTTTTACCCGCGCTATTGCCGATCATCCTGATGGTGGGTGGCACCTATCTGGCCTTTGAGGGCGCTGAGAAGGTGTGGCACAAGTTTTCCGGTAAGCATGACGACGACAAACCAGCGGTAGAAAAGGGGCCGGAAGCCGAGAAAAAGATCGTGAGTGGTGCCATTCGAACCGACCTGATTCTGTCTGCTGAAATCATGGTGATTGCGCTGGCCACGGTCTCCCATCAAGGATTCTGGTCACAGCTGGCGAGCCTGGTGGTGGTCGCGTTTGTCATCACTATTCTGGTGTATGGCGTGGTGGCACTGTTGGTCAAAATGGATGATATCGGCCTGAAGCTCGCCCAGCGGGATAGTTCGAGCATGCAGACACTGGGCCGTGGTCTGGTGACGGCCATGCCCAAGGTGCTAGCGACCATTTCGGTCGTGGGAACCGTCGCCATGCTCTGGGTGGGTGGGCATATCCTGATGGTCAATCTGGGTGCCGATGGCACGGATTGGTTCAACGCGCCCTATGAGTGGGTACACCATATTGAGCAAGGCATTAGCGAGGCAACCGGTGCCTTGGGCGGTTTGCTGGGCTGGAGCTTCAATACGCTGTGCTCTGCGGTAATTGGCTTTTTGGTGGGCTCGGTTGTGGTGGGTGTGATGCACCTACTTCCCGGTAAGAAGGCGCATGCCGAGTAGGTGCGCGCCGCGAAGTAAGTATCAGGCATCTAAATGCCCGCCATCAAGGCGGGCATTTTTGTGAGATAGGGGAGGGTATTTCCCGTGACCTTACTTTGCGAGCGCCGCTGAATACTGCTGACCGGCGCTCGCCCAGGCAATAACGGCCAAGCCTAAAGCGATCAACGAAAGGATGGCACCCGCCCAGTTTGGAGAGGCCAAACCGAACCCGGCGGCAATCGTCGCGCCACCCACCCATGCCCCGATGGCATTACCCAGGTTGAACATACCGATGTTCACCGACGCTGCCATGGTGGGCGCTCCTGCTTGGCTGGCACGATCCATCACCAGTTTCTGGATCGGGGAGACGGTGGCGAAGCCAAAGGCGGCCATGAGGAAGACAGAGGCCGAGGCCACAACGCTGTTCCCAACGCCCAGCCAGAAGACGAAAAGTACCGCCGCCTGCGCGGCAAGGGTCACAAACAGCGTTCCGAAAAGTGAGCGGTCAGCAAAGCGACCACCTACCCAGTTACCAACCGCCAGACCCAACCCGAACAGAACCATCAGTTTTGCCACACCGGTATCGGAAAACCCTGCCTCTTCTACCATCATCGGGGCGATATAGGTGATGGAAGTAAAGAAAGCGGCAGGGCCGAAGACAGTGATGCCCATGGCGAGCAGAACCTGTGGGTCTACGAAGGCACGTAGTTCACTCTTCAAGGCGATGGCCTTGCCCGCTTTGATCTGGGGCACTAGCAGCGCGATGCTGATGACGGTGATAAGACCGATCCCGGCGATCAACCAGAACACTAGCCGCCAGCTGTAGACTTGCGCGAGCCAGGTGCCAGCAGGGACACCGAACAGGTTTGCCATCGTCAGCCCGGAGAACATGAAGGCTATGGCACTTGCTTGACGGTCTTTCGCTACCAGAGAGGCGGCGATGATGGAGCCAATACCGAAGAAAGTACCGTGGTTGAACGCCGTTAAAATACGGCCCGCCAGGGCGATAGGGAGCGTCGGTGCCACTGCCGTGATCACGTTGCCTAGCGTGAAGATGAGGGCGAGGCAGATTAGCATCGTTTTACGTGGCACCTTGGCGCCTAGAATCGTCAGGATGGGCGCGCCCACGAACACGCCTAACGCGTAGGTGGTGGCCATTAAACCTGACGTGGGTATATCGACGCCGAAATCCCTGGCGATTTGGGGAAGGATGCCAGCGACAACGAATTCAGTCAGTCCGATACCGAATGCGCCAATCGCCAACGCGAAAAGTGCTAATGGCATAATAGTGTCTCCGTATATGATATTTTCAATCGAATGTAGTTCGGTTATATTTATTTTATTGAAAATAATATTCGGAGGTAAAACGATAATGGTGCCGTCAGATAAAGAAACAGATGCTATTCGGCAGATAAAGCATCATCCGGCTGAACTTGATTCAATTGACCGAAAAATATTAGGCGCTCTCGCCGAAGATGCGTCGCGTAGCTACGCTGAACTCAGCAAAATCGTGCATCTATCCGCCCCCGCTGTTCATGACCGCGTAAAAAGGCTAAAGCGCGATGGGGTCATCAAGGGCACCGTCGCCATACTTGACGGCTGCAAGCTTGGCAGAACGCTGCTGACCTTCCTGCTGATTGATACCAGTAGCTACAGCGCCACGCGCAAACTACTGGCCTTTGCCGATAGAGCCGAAGTAGAAGAGCTGCACACCGTGGCAGGCGATGGCTGTGTGCTCATTAAAGTACGTGCGGCGAATACTGAATCTCTCGAAGACTTCCTGATGGAGATTCAGAGCCTTGAAGGCGTCAGGTCTGTCCGCAGCTACATTGCGCTTTCAACCTTCCTGGAAAGAGGCCCATCGCCAGATTAAGCAATTCTGGAAACAGCATCATGGAAGTTTTCGCAGAGTAAGGAGAAGAGCTCGTCCTTTCTTTACTTTGTACTGCTATTGGTCGGGTTTTGCCTGAAAGCCTCGCTTCATGTTGGCAACAATCCGTGCAGCATCTTTCGCCGGGGGCTGGCCGAAAGCGCGAGCGTATTCCCTTCCAAACTGCGTGGAGCTTTCGTATCCCACTGCGTGAGCTGCCTCCGTGACACTGTAACCGGTGGAAATCAGTAGTGTCCGCGCTTTAAGTAGCCGAACCTGCTTCTGATACTGCAAGGGGCTGAGCGCCGTCACGGCTTTGAAATGGCGGTGGAACGCAGAGATGCTCATGGCTGCTTCCTTGGCCAGTGCCTCCATCCGTAAGGGTCGTGCATAGTCGTTACGAAGTCGCTGAATGACCTGGTGCACCCGTGCCAGGGCGGTGTCTGGTGTGGCGATGTCGCGCAGCATCCAGCCCATTGGCCCCTGAAGCACGCGGTAAAGAATCTCGCGCTCGTAGGCGGGTGCAAGCGCCGCAATGTCGGCTGGCTGCTCCATCAGGCGCAACATGCGCACCCAGGCATCGAGCAGTTCCGGCGTCACTGCTGCTACGGAAAACCCCGTTGCATGCCCGGCGCTGCTGCCAGCATTAGGCAGTTCCGAGAGCAGGCCAGCCAATAGGGTGGCGTCCAGCGTCAGGCTTACCGCAAGGTAGGGTTCTCCCGAGTTGCTACTACGTACAACCCCCGCTGCAGGCAGATCAACTGACATCACAAAATAGGTCGCGGGGTCGTAGTGCAGGGTGCGCCCGCCCACGGTCATGGATTTGCTGCCCTGCAGGATCAGGTTGACCATGGGGTCGTACACGGCGGCAAGCTCGTGTTCTGGAATTGCGCCTTGCACCATCGCCACCCGGGGAATACCGGTTTCGGTACGTCGGTTATGCGCATGGGCAGCCAGGCGGCGTAGTTCGTTGAGTTGTTCTTCCATGACGCTATTGAATGCCAGAGCGGGAGCAGAGGCAAGCGAAAAGCAGGAATAGGCAGGTTTGCGGTAGGAACAGGCGGGGCGTTAGGTGAGCAGGTGCCTATGATGGGGAGACTAAATCTCATTGGAGCGTCACATGAATACTATCGTCATTACCGGAGGTAGCCGGGGTATCGGCGCAAGCACGGCACTGCGCTTGCCGGTGGCTACGCCATCTAAAGGAGTGTCTCATGCTTGATCATGTTTTCCTCACCGTGGGTGATACCGAGCGTTCCATTGCTTTTTACGAGCGAGTGCTACCCCTTTTGGGAATTACCAATCGCCACGATTGTGACGGCCATGATGGCCCGCCTGGCCACCCTGATCTGAAGGGGTTCGGTGCCAAGGGGCGTGTTTTTTTCTGGCTAAGGCAGGGAGAGGCGGTGCCCGGTGCGGTGCATGTGGGCTTCGTGGCAGCGTCCGAAGAGGAGGTCAATGCCGCCTATGCCGAAGCTATGACGGCGGGCGCCACCGAGATCCATCCACCTGGGCCTCAGCTCCACTATGACCCCCGCTATTATGCCGCGCAGGTGAGGGATCTTGACGGCTATAGCCTAGAATTTGTCTACAAAAGCTGGCAGCACTGACCATGAAAACATTGATGATCTATGGCGCCGCCGGTTACACCGGTGGCATGGCGGCGGAGCACGCTGCATCCGCAGGTATTCACCTGGTTGTCGCAGGGCGTGCGAAGGATCGTGAGTCGCTGGACATATTGGCAGGGCGTTTAGGCGCTGATATTCGGCTCTTTTCGCTCGATGACCCAGAGGCAATCGCAAGGGGGCTTGAAGGCATCTCTGTTCTGCTCAACGCCGCCGGGCCTTTTATGAACACGGCCAAGCCGCTGATGTCGGCTGCCATTCGTGCTGGCGTGCACTACCTCGATTTCTCGGCGGAACTTGATACCTACAGTCAAGCGTTGGCGCTCGATGGGCAGGCGCGTGCTGCGGGTGTCATGCTGCTGCCGGGAAGCGGTGGTAGCGTCGCGATGCTGGGAAGCTTGGCGGGGCATGCCGTGGCGCGGGTCCCCCATCCCCGCACGATCAGTATCGCCTTGCAGGTGGCGGGGGGAATGTCGAGAGGGTCGGTGACCAGCGCGAGTCAGAGCATCACGGCGCAGACGCTTCATCTGGTCGGCGGCGAACTCGTTGCACGCAGCCCAGAGGAGGTGCGCGATTTCGATTTTGGCGAGGGCCCGCTATCGTCATTCCCTGTCACGCTGCCCGACCTCGTGACACTCCACCAGGCGACAGGCGTGCGTGATATCGAAACCTTCGTACATGTGGCGGCGGGTGCGTTCCCCGATGGAGACGCCAACGAACTCCCAGCGGGCCCCAGTTCCGATGAGCGGGCGGCGAACCGCTACCATGCGGTTGTCGAAGTGACCGATATGGACGGTTCGGTGGCGCGCTCGGTGCTGGATACGGTGAACGGTTACACCTTCACGGCCATGGCGGCGGCAGAGGCAGCCCGGCGAGTACTTGCCGGTGAGGTGAGGCCCGGCTTCCAAACCCCTGCGGGCCTGTTCGGCCACGGCTTTGCCGAGTGCATCGCCGATACGCGAATCACTGATATTCCCATCAGTTGACCTGCTGACAGACCACTTCCACGTTGACGCCATCGGGATCCAGGACATAGGCGGCGTAGTAGTTGTCGTGATAGTGGGTGCGAATGCCCGGTGCGCCGTTATCCTGCCCACCCGCTGCTAGCGCGGCGCGATAAAACTCATCGACAATGGATCGTTTTGCTGCGGCGAAGGCGATATGAACGCCTTCGCCCGGCTGCTCGTTGTCGTGTATCCATAGCCGTGGGTAGCCCTCCATCCCAAAGCCATGCCGTGTGCCGCCGCTGCGCGTGCGGTCTGGCCCTACGGTGATAATTCGGCTGAAGCCCAGCGGGGCTAGCGCCTGTTCGTAGAAGCATCGCGATATTTCCGCATCGCGTACGGCGAACTCGACATGGTCAAGAATACTCATGCGCCTTTGCTCTCATCGGGTGTATGAAGAAAGGTTGCGAAGGCCTGGCCAGCCAGTTCGGCCACGGCAAGCAGGCGAGCCCTTGAGCGGCCAGCGCGCGCGCCTGCTGAAAGACCTTGCAGTGTCGTCACGACGTAATCGGCAAGTTTTCGTGCCTGGTGCGGCTGACTTCTCTTGATGTAGCCCTCGATAAAGTCTGCCGCTGCGTCGCCATAGGCGTTGGCCAGTTGCCGGGCTTGAGGATCATCGGCGCGCATGCCTTCAGCCACCATGCAACCACGCTTGGCTTTTGACTTGGTGTAGAGCCGCACGGCTTGTCGCAGTAAATCATCGATTGCTTCTGACAAGGGCCGGTCGGGAGTCAGGATCTTGTCTGCCGGCAGGTTGGCTTCTGCCACGTAGATCGCCAGGCAGCGTTCGTACAGGCCCGCCTTGTTGCCATAGGCGGCGTAGAGGCTAGGCGGATTGATGCCCAGTGCACGGGTGAGCTCGGCAACCCCTGCCGCGTCGTAGCCGCGTTCGTGAAATAGATCCTTGGCAACGACAACGCCCGCCTCTCTGTCGAAGGGACGCCGAGGTGAGCGTTCTGCCACACGTTCGCCAGCGTCTGGTTTGGATGGTTTGCTTTTCATGTTGACGATACCGATTGACTCTTTTTTTGTAGTGATCACTATAGCATTGCTTTAGTGATCACTACAAAATGAAAGGTGGTGCTGTGAAACAGAACATGAACCGTAACGTTGCTGTCGTGACCGGCGGTAGCAGTGGTATCGGGTTTGCCATCGCCAAGCGCTTGATCGATGACGGAGCCGATGTCGTGATAACGGGGAGGCGGCAAGCGGTATTGGATGAGGCTGTGCACAGGCTGGGCAGCAGCGCTATAGGGATAGTGGCCGATGTCGCCAGTGCTGCGAGCTTGGCGTCTTTCTATGAGTCCGTGAAAAACCGCTTCGGGCGTATCGATATCCTGGTGGCCAATGCCGGCGGCGGCAGCCACGCACCGCTTGGGCAGATCACCGAGGAGCAGATCGACCAGCAGCTCTCGACCAACGTTAAAGGCGTGGTGCTGACCGTTCAGGGGGCGCTGGGCTTGATGGGCTCTGGTGCTAGCATCGTGATCGTTGGTTCCTCGTCCTCAATAGACCCAGGGCCGACCATGAGCATCTATGGTGGCACCAAGGCGGCCGTGCGCAACATGGTTCGCAGTTGGGTGGCGGAACTGAAGGAAACGGGTATTCGCATCAATATCCTGAGCCCTGGGCCCACCAACACGGCTTCATTGCGCGAGGCATTCGGCGAGCACGCCGAGGAAGGCATGGCGTTCCTGACAGCCAAAAGTCCGCTAGGGCGCATCGGTGAACCGGAGGAGATTGCCTCCGTTGCTGCCTTCCTGGCCAGCGATGCCGCCAGCTATGTTAACGGGGTGGAATTGTTTGCTGATGGTGGTGCTTCGCAGACATAGTGAGGAACCGGCACCGTTGGATAGAGCTATACAGTTCCTTGCTATTCTTATCTGCCATTGGCTGACCTATGAGCCGAATATAAACCATAATCGGCTCAAGATATGATCTGAATAACTGAGGTGGTAAAGGAATTTGGTGATGCTGGTTAAGCAACTACCGAAGGCTTTTCGGTAGTTCATCAAGAAATAGGCGTCAGCCCCGCCGTTGCCGTAACACCATCACCCCCGCCATTAAGATCATGCCCATACCCAGCCAAGTCATGGTATCGGGCACTTCGCTGAATAGCAGGTAGCCCCAAAGGCTGGCAAAGATAAGGTAGGCGTAATCAAAGGTGCCGATCAACGCCGAAGGGGCTATTTGATAGGCCCTTGCCACCCCGGTATTCACAATGATCAACAGTAGCGCGTAGGCGCCCACGATCAATAACGCTTTGGCGTCTAGCGGTTGCCAGCCGGCGAACAGGAATGGCGCGTGTTCAGCGAGCGATGCTGTGCTGTTGATTGCCACCAGCAAGCTGAAGAGACTGCCTGCTGCCAGGAAGGCTAGATTTAATCCCAGGGTGAGAAGTAGGGGGTGTTCTCTTTGGCAGTGGTGGCGAGTGACCAGCATGGCTAGCGCATAAAAGAGGGCGGCAAGCACGGGTAGCAGTGTGGCAGGTGTGAAGGTTTCGCCACCAGGGCGCAACACCACCACCACGCCCAGGAAACCGCAGAGGATGCCCAGCCAGGCCTGGCGTGAAAGATGCTCTCCCGCCCCAAAAGCAGCCAGCACGGCAATAAACAGCGGCGTGGTGTAAATGGCGACCGCTGCCACCGAAAGCGGAATCAGCGGCAGTGCTGAGTAGTAGGCTATCCACATCAGCAACAGAAGCAGGCTTCTTATCGCCACCCAGCGGTGTGATTTTACCTTGGGCCGGGGGCCTGAATGGCCAATGATCAATCCAAAGAGTATCGGAAGCGATAGTGTTGAGGCGATGACATAGAGTTGCCATAGCGACATACTGGCACTTAGATACTTAACTAGGGCGTCGGTCAACGCCAGCAGAAACACAGCCCCCACGATAAGGCTTATGCCCTGTAGGATATTATCTTGTGGTTCAGCGGTGGCCTTCATTGCAGCATTCCAGATATGAATTCCGCTCTAGAATGCCGCTGCCTCTAGCAGTGCTTCAAACGACTTCTGCGTCACAATGCATGAGCTCAGATTATGGATAACTTCATCAAGTCTCTTCCACCACTGGCGACGCTGCGACCCTTTGAGGCTGCCGCCAGGCTTGAAAGCTTTTCGCGCGCGGCCGATGAGCTCCACCTGACCCAGGCGGCTATCAGCCGACAGATTCGTGCGCTGGAGGAAGACCTTGGCGTGATGCTTTTCGAGCGCCGTAATCGCAGTGTGTTTCTTACCCGCGAAGGGCGCGAGTTTGGTCGTACGGTCTCACAGGCGTTGGAAAGTATTGCTACGGGGGCCCAGGCGCTGCGCGGCGACCCGGATGATAAGCGCGTCGTGTTGTTCTGCCAGTTATGCGAAGCGTTCTATTGGCTGATGCCACAGTTGGCTGACTTTAATCGTCGCTATCCTGAAATTGAGATACAGCTGGCGACCTCGACAAGGCCGATTACCGAATTTAGTGGCAACTTCGACATCGCGCTGCAAACCAACGGTAGGCCTAGTGGGAGCCATCGATTGGTGTTTACCGCCGAGGACGAGATATTTCCTGTCTGCAGCCCAGCTTATTTGAAAGGGACCACTACGCCGTTGAGCATCAACGCTTTGCTGAACCAGCGGCTACTGCACCACCACGCTGACCCGGCGGATTGGCTGGAGTGGGATGACTGGTTTCGTGCCATGGGGCACTTTGAACTCTCATCAGCGGAGAGTGCTGTTTTCGATAGTTATCCACTGCTACTGCAAGCGGCTATCGCGGGGCACGGTATCGCCTTGGGTTGGCGGCGCACAACGCAACGCTTAATTGAAAATGGCGAACTGATCCGCCCGGTGGCAGAGAGCTTGCCCCAGCACGATGCCATCGCCTTATACACACGCCAGGGCGCACCTCAACGCGTAGGCAGCGAAGCGTTATTGGGTTGGCTGCGTGAGGTGTTGGGTGATGAGGTTTGTACGAACTCACAAAGCGCGTATTGAAGGTAAGCGCTGATCGATTACCTTCTGACCTAAGCGGCCGCCCTTGAGCATGCTCAACCTTCCCGATCCCGGTCATATCGCTCCACGGCAGGGAAGGGTGGCAACCAATGTTCACGTCGAATGTTCCAAAGCTCATACGTCGCTTTCAGCTGATTGGGTGAATCAAGGGTGCCAAGGTGTATTTCGATTTCTTCCTCGCTTACCGAAAAAACCGACGAACTGCATGCTGAACAGAAGTAGCGCCCCTGATAACGGTGCGGTTCGCCTTCGATAATGACAGCTTGCTTGGGATAATCAGCAGCGGCATAGAAAAGCGCTGCGTGAGGAGGGGCATGGGGTTTGGGCGCAATCACTTTACTGCTTAAAAGATCGTGAACAGGTTCTAAAGGGTCATTCAGAGACGCCCTCGCAGTTGTCGTGATACAGCGGGGCATCGGTGCCCAACACTAGGCGCTTGGTGGCGTGATTGTAGTAGAAGCGACCGGACTCGGCGCGTGAAAGCTCATAGTTGCCGCACACCCCATAGCCCTTGTTGACTTGCGTCAAGTGGGAGATCTCGGCCGGTGCCTGGCTGTCGAGGCGTTCAGATATAGTCGCGGCGATGTGGGCATCACGCTGGGCCTCAGAATAGGCCTGGCTACCGAATACCAGGCCAGCAACGACGAAAATGGCGACGACGGGAATCCATAGATTATGCATAGAGTGTCCAGTTAGAGGATATAAAGGTGCATGAATTCGGTAGAAAGATTATTTAGCTGGATAATAACTTTCTGCCCATCCAATTTCATTGGTTGGCGAGTAGTTGGTTTACACAAGGATCCGCGCCAACCTTACGGCACTAAACTGCTTTATGTAGTGGTTCACTGATTTCGGACACCCATCGCCCCAGCACGATGCTATTGTCCTATACACACGTCAAGGCGCACCTCAGCGCCCAGGCAGCGAGGTATTATTGGGTTGGCTGCGTGAGGTATTGAGTGATGAGCAGATTGCTGAAGCGATAGGCTTGGCGCTTGGCGCTAGGTGCAGTGGCTGAGCTGCGTGTTGAAGGTAAGCGCTGATCTGGCTTTTATTACGTATCTGGTTTCGTGCATAGCGCATCGAAAGAAAGGGCAGTCCAATTGGCTGCCCTTTCTGTATTTGGTTGCTGAGGATGGCAGACATTCCCCATGCCATGAAAGACCCCAGCGTCAGGTTAAGTGTTGCACCTACTGATATTCTTTCTTAAATTTTTATTAGGGAGTTAAAAGAGACACTTGGGTCTATCTATTTAGATGAACGTCGGCAAGCATATGAATTGCTGCTTCAATGGTTGTCAATTGACAACCATTGAGGGGGGCTTCATACTCAGAGGCAAATAATGACTCGTCCATCACATCCGAAAAAAGAGATCGAAACTGCCCTCAAACATGCGGAAGCGGAGGGCTGGCGAGTTGAAGTCGGCGGTAGTCACGCCTGGGGCAAGATTTACTGTCCCTATAATGATGATGAATGCCGCTGCGGTGAGTTTTGTATCGCGAGCGTGTGGAGTACACCGAAAAATCCCGGCAGCCACGCCCGGGCAATTCGGAGAGTGGTGGACAAGTGCTCGACCCACAAGCGTCGAGACGAAGCGGAGCCGGAGGATTGAAGAATGGAATATATTTTTACGCTGAAATACCAACTGGCTGATAGTGACTCCGACCTAGATGCGCTAGTGGAGCGTTTGGGCGCTGCCGGTTGCGATGATGCTCTGGTGGGCGTGGGGCAGCCGGGCCGCTTGGCGCTGGAATTCTCTCGTGAAGCGGGCAGCGCCGCGGAAGCGGTTCACAGTGCCCTGGTTGACGTAAAAAAAGCGATCCCTTCCGCGCGGCTGATTGAGGCTTCGCCGGATCTTGTTGGCCTGACGGATGTAGCAGACGTTGTGGGCGTTTCGCGACAGGCAATGCGAAAGCTGATGCTCACCCACCGAGCGACGTTTCCTGTACCGGTTCACGAAGGCAGTGCCTCAATCTGGCACCTGGCGGAGGTGCTTGACTGGTTGATGACCCGAGGGGGTTACCAAATTGATGTTGGCGTGCTGGATATTGCGAAAGTAGCATTAGAAGTGAATATAGCCAAAGAGGCGATCCGCCATCCGGTTAGTAGCCGCGAGGAAATGGAGTTGCTGACCGCGTAGCCAACAGTTCAATAGTTTGTTGGAGAATAAAGACATGTTGGCAGAAAATTTGGAAAACTGGGCTCAGCAAGAGCGCCAGGAAGGCGAAAAGCTGGGCATTGAGAAAGGTGAGAAGCTGGGTGTTGAGAAAACAGCTCGTAATCTGCTTAAGCTGGGAGTGCTGAGTGTTGAGCAGATTGCTGAAGCGACAGGCTTGGTGCTAAAGGATGTGGTTAAGCTGCGCACTGAAGGTAAGCGCTGATCGATTGCCTTCTGACCTAAGCGGCAGCCCTTGAACCTGCTCAAACTTCCCTATCCCGTTCGTATCGCTCCACGTTTGGAAATGGCGGTAGCCAATGTTCTCGGCGAATGTTCCAAAGCTCATATGTCGGTTTCAGCTGATTGGGTGAATCAAGGGTGCCAAGGTGTATTTCGATTTCTTCCTCGCTTACCGAAAAAACCGACGAACCGCATGCTGAACAGAAGTAGCGCCCCTGATAACTGTGCGGTTCGCCTTCGATAATGACAGCTTGCTTTGGGTAATCGGCAGCCGCATAGAAAAGCGCCCCATGATGCTTGCGACAATCCATACAGTGGCAAATACCTACCCGGAGCGGCTCGCCATTGGCCACGATTCGGATCTTACCGCAGAGACAGCCACCCGTTAGTTGAACCATTGTTAATCTCCAGAAGATTTATACATTCAAAGTAGGTGGCACTTTCGATTTTGTCTTGCCGCCGTCTCGTTGGTATTTGATGCCAGCAAACCGAGATAAATCGAGCTGTTGCAGGAGGCGGATTCGCCTAAGAGCCCGGAATTAGTTTGTATCTCGGTTATACAAGCAGGCGCGGATATTAAGCGGGTAAATCGCCCTCCCTTGGTTCTTTAAAAGATAGATAATTGGTGAACTAAAGGTACACAAAATTTGATAATATTAAAGAGTCTCATGGCAGATTATTTAGTTAAGTGCTAATTTGTGAACCATGAGTACACTTAATGAAGAAAAGCTAAAGAAGGTGCTTGAAGCCATACCTTCAGGATTCATGGTTGACACCGCATGGCTTGAACGCCACGGTGTCAGCCGTTTCCTTGCTCGCAAATACGTTGATAACGGCTGGCTGGAGCGTGTTAACCGCGGCGTCTTCCGCCGCCCCGCGCCGAACGCAATAAAGTCGGCCACCATCGATTGGAAAACCTGCCTGCTTTCCATGCAGCATATTATGCGCTATGACATCCATATCGGCGGTACCACGGCGCTTGCCCAACAGGGCTACGATCACTATCTGCGTCTGGGCAGCAATGCGCCTGTCTGGGTATATGGCGAGGCCACGCCCAATTGGCTCAGCAAGCTGCCACTCAACGCACCACTTCAAACCCGTAGCACCTCGCTGTTCGCCGACTCATCGCTTGGGTTGGCCAAGGACAACATCAATGCCGAAGGCACGCTGCCATGGGACTGGATGCTTAAAATGTCGGCACCCGAAAGGGCAATTATGGAAGCTATGAACGAGCTGCCCGACCTTGAGAGTTTTCACAACCTCGATATGCTATTTGAGAGCCTGACAACGCTGAGACCTAAACTACTGTCAGCGCTGCTGCATAGTTGTAAGAAGATCAAGGTAAAGCGTCTGTTCTTTGTTTTTGCAGATCGCCACGATCACCCCTGGCGCAAGCGCCTCGACCCAGCAGAGTTCAATCTTGGAAGTGGCGACCGCGCGCTGGTAAAAGGGGGCAAGATACATCCGCGCTATCGGATTATGGTGCCTGAAGCGTTTGTAACGGCGGAGGCCAACGATGGCACGTGAAACCTATGAAGCACAGGTCGCACTTCTTGTGCGTATTCTCCCGCATGTCGCCAAGGAAGATGTATTCGCGCTCAAGGGCGGCACGGCGATAAACCTGTTCTATCGTGATCTTCCGCGTTTGTCGGTCGATATCGACCTGACCTACCTGCCGGTGAAAGATCGAATCGATAGCCTTTCCGAGATCAACAACGCGATGGATCGCATTGCGGGGGCCATTGAAGGCGGTATCGTTGATGCCAAAACACAACGTATAAAGGGCGGCGGTGGTGGTGCCACTCGTCTTCTTGCTCGCATGGGCGGTGTAGAGATCAAGATCGAAACCTCTCCAGTCACACGCGGTGTCGTTCATGAGCCTGAAACGCTTTCCGTCTCCGAAGCTGTTGAAGATGAGTTCGGCTACGCAGAGATGCAGATTGTCTCCTTCGAAGATCTGTTCGGCGGTAAGTTGAACGCAGCCGTCGACCGTCAGCATCCGCGCGACCTTTACGATGTGAAGCTGCTTTACGAGAACGAGGGCCTAACGGATGATCTATTTCGCACCTTTTTGATCTACATTGCGAGTTCGTCGCGCCCCGCGCATGAGCTGCTGAATCCGAATCTCATCAATCTTGATCAGCCTTATACTCAAGAATTTGAGGGAATGACCAGAGCTTCTGTCAGTCTCCAAGAGCTCTTGGACACCCGTAAACGATTGATTACAGATATTCATTCCCGCTTCGATGAGAACACCAAGCGATTCCTAATAAGCCTGCATGACGGTACGCCCGATTTTGATGCTATTGATCGCCCTCGGGCGGTGGATCTGCCAGCCGTACGCTGGAAGCTTATCAATCTGGGAAAACTGAAAAACGAAAATGCCGCCAAGCATGCTGAGCAACGGAGAAAGCTGGAAGTGTTGCTAGGGTAGGTAGATCGGAGCGGCGCCCTCGGTGTGATATGGAATGTGGACATCACGCTTCACTATCTAAGTCGCTGATTAATGCATCCATCGAGAAATCGTCCACGAATTCACCAGCTCTAGCTTGTCTGGTACCTTGAGCTAGATGTGTACGTAGCGCCTCAAGTTTGCTTTTGCGTTTTTCCAAGCTAAGACTTGTTGACGTCATAGAATGCTTCCCGTGTTCAAAAGTAATAAATATGGATATGGCTGACAAGAAAGGCAAGAGGCCTAACTGGTGCGGTCTACTGAGCATTTCTACTGTTTAACCCACTCTTCTTTACCAACAAGTCCGCTGATGAGCCCACGAGCCGAATAGAAGTCATAATCGGCTCATAATATGAGCTGAATGGAGGCAATCGGCTCGTGTATGGCTAAACAGGGCGCACGAAGAAGAGATCAAACGGAGCTGCTTGAAGCTCTATATATACAAGTTTCTGATGCCTTCCCTGAATGCTTACTGTCCAGACGATTTGCCAGTGGCACAGATCTTGGCTAGGCAATGTGTATTGTTGGGCAGGTCAATATCGAACTGTTGATATGTCCAAACCGAATATTCGGTTTGCGTCGCCACTACAAATCCACAAACTGACACACCCGAAACGGCTGAGTGCTATCTAACCATTCCCCGCCACAATCAACATCGTCGCCACAATAGACAACGCTATCCCCACCATGCTGGTGCCGCTAACCGCCTCCTTGCGAACCAGTGAGCCGAATACGACGGGTATCAGCGGGTACATCGACACAATCACAATGCTGATAATGGTGAGCTGTCCTTGCCGTGATAGCGCATAGAGCGTAAGCCCTAGAGCGCTGATACCGCCCGCCATCGTTGAGAAAAGTGGAAGGCGTATTTGAGCTGGCTTCGTGCGTTGGTAAAACGGCAGTAGACACACGGCACCGTTTAGCATGCATAGGGCGATGCCATACAGCGCCGCATGGTCGGGCACCTGCCCAAGAAAGTGCAGCTGCAGAGAAAACCCCAACCCTGCACCTAACCCAAAGAGCAGGCCTGTTCTGATTATGCTGCTCACCTGCCCTTTGTTTATCCTACCTCCGCCCGTCGTTAGCCAGATAGCGGGCAAGGCGATCATCACACCTAGCCATACCCAAGCGTTGGGCCGCTCGCCAAGAAATACCAAAGAGAGCCCAAGGGCGATGGTTACCATCGAGACAGCGCTAACAGGCACTACGATAGCAAAGGGAGCCTGCGATAAGCCTTTATAAAGCAGCAATGCGCCCAGGGCTGAGCCAAGGCCAGCAAGCGTACCCCATTTCCAGGTATCTGGCTCCCATGTGGAAAAGAGCAGCGCGACTGCAAGACTGACAAGCGCCCCGCCCAGATGGGTGTAAAAACCAATATTAAGCGGCGGGTAAAAACGGGCGAGCAAGCCATTGATAAAGTGTGTACTGCCGAGCAACAACATGGCGCTTAGTGCCAGAACGATGGACATGGGATTTCCAGGTCAGGATGATAAATGAAAGGCCAGCATAGAAGGCGCTAGTGCTTGGCTGGAAACTCGGTTCGCTCATGGCCGTTATGAGGAGGGATGATGATAAGAGGCGCCGACATCTCTATTGCCCAACTACGTGTGCTGCTTGCGGTAGTGGAAGAGCAATCCTATACCCGGGCGGCGGCGCGACTGGGCGTTAGCCAATCTGGCGTAAGTCACTCAATGCAGGCATTGGAAAAGCTGGTAGGTGGCCCACTTATCACAAAAGCGGCGGAAAGATGGGAGCCGACTGCCTTAGGCGAGTTAGTGCTTACTAGTGCCAGAAAGGTTGTAGGAGAGTTTCAGGTATTGAGCCAGCAAGTGGCCCAATTTCATAATGAAGTAGATGAAACGCTGAAAATAGGTGTAATTCCCAGTGCATTAACAGGATGGTTATCCCCACACCTTTCTAGCTTAACGAGCCGCTACCCTGATGCCATTAGCCTTGTGCTGGAAGGCATGGAGGAAGAGATAAAGGAGTGGGTGGAAAGCGGCGTGGTTGATATGGGCATAACCACCGATGTGACGCAGCTTAATCTCACCTACTGGTGTGAGCACTTCGATTGGCAGCTACTAAAGAAGGATGAGGTCGTTGCCGTTTTACCCGAGAACCATTCACTCCGCAAACAAGCTAGCGTTACGGTAGCGGAGCTTGCCGATCATCCGTTGATTATGTCGTCAGGGGGTTGTGAGGCGCTTATTCAGCAGATATTTGCTCACTCATTGGAGGAAGTCGATACTTTTCAGGTGGATTTTTGGGTACGTGATACGCGCACGCTGTTGCAGATGGTTGCTGGCGATGTCGGTGTTAGCCTAGTGCCCACACTGGCGTTAAACAATAAGCCAGCAGCTAATGTGGTAACGCTGCCGTTATCTCCCCAACGTGACCGGAACCTGATTGCCTTTTGGGCTAAATGGCAGCCGCTGAATCAGGTCGGCCAACAACTACTGAAAGAGTGCAAAGCGTAACGGGCTTTCCATCGCATGGTGTGAATGTATTACGGATGGATGAGCATGGTAATCTGTCTCGTAACGATTGGCAGAGGTCTCCATGGTTAATAACCACCACGATACCGGCTACAAAGAGTTGTTTAGTTATCCTGAATTTGTTCAGCAACTCATCGAAGGCTTTGCTCCCGCCGAGATTGCCCGGTTAATGGATTTTTCTACCCTGAAGAGCCAGAGCGGCAACTACATTACGCCACTGTTCGAAGAAAAAATTGAGGACGTGGTGTGGTCAGTCAACGTTAACTGGCAAGGGATGACCCAAGAGGTGTACCTGTACATCTTGTTGGAGTTTCAGTCCTCGGTGGATCGCACCATGCCGGTTCGGCTGATGCACTACGCCGCTTGCTTCTACAGTGAATTGCTCAAGCAGAAGGTCATCACACCCGGCCAGGGCTTACCGCCGGTGTTTCCGGTAGTGCTTTATAACGGCTCAGAGCGCTGGACGGCATCGTTAGATCTCTATGACATGATCATGCCGGAACCGCCGGGTCTCCTACAGGTCTACCAGCCACGCATGCGTTATTATTTAGTCGATGAAGGGCGCTATACTGATGAGCAGCTAGGCTTGGTGCAGTCGCCGTTAAGCGGGGTGTTCAGTATCGAGAAGGCTTCCACAAATCGCCAGGGGCTTCAGCAAGCTGTGGATCGGATTGTGGCGATTATTCAGGCCGATTCTCACAAAGAGCGTATCGACAAGATTATTACCCGCTGGCTTAAGCGCCACTTGCAGCGGCTCGGGGCTGAGGTCGACCTCAATCAGCTCAACAGTTTGGTGGAGGATAAAGACATGTTGGCAGAAAATTTGGAAAACTGGGCTCAGCAAGAACGCCAAGTAGGCATTCAGGAAGGCGAAAAGCTGGGCATCGAGAAAGGTGAAAAGCTAGGCATCGAGAAAACTGCCCGTAATCTGCTCAAGCTGGGGGTGCTGAGTGATGAGCAGATTGCAGGAGCGACAGGCTTGGCGTTAGAGGATGTGGCTAAGCTGCGCACTGAAGGCCAGCGCTGATCCTTGCTTTCATTTACGTATTCCCGCTTCACACATAAAACGAGAGGGCAGTCCAATTGGCTGCCCTTTCTGTATTTGGTTGCTGAGGATGGCAGACATTCCCCATGCCATGAAAGCCCCCAGCGTCAGGTTAAGTGTTGCACATACTGATATTCTTTTTTAAATTTTTATTAGGGAGTTAAAAGAGACACTTGGGTCTATCTATTTAGATGAACGTCGGCAAGCATATGAATTGCTGCTTCAATGGTTGTCAATTGACAACCATTGAAGGGGGCTTCATACTCAGAGGCAAATAATGACTCGTCCATCACATCCGAAAAAAGAGATCGAAACTGCCCTCAAACATGCGGAAGCGGAGGGCTGGCGAGTTGAAGTCGGCGGTAGTCACGCCTGGGGCAAGATTTACTGTCCCTATAATGATGATGAATGCCGCTGCGGTGAGTTTTGTATCGCGAGCGTGTGGAGTACACCGAAAAATCCCGGCAGCCACGCCCGGGCAATTCGGAGAGTGGTGGACAAGTGCTCGACCCACAAGCGTCGAGACGAAGCGGAGCCGGAGGATTGAAGAATGGAATATGTTTTTACGCTGAAATACCAACTGGCTGATAGTGATTCCGACCTAGATGCGCTGGTGGGGCATTTGGGCACTGCCGGTTGCGATGATGCTCTGGTGGGCGTGGGGCAGCCGGGCCGCTTGGCGCTGGAATTCTCTCGTGAAGCGGGCAGCGCCGCGGAAGCGGTTCGCACTGCCCTGGTTGACGTAAAAAAAGCGATCCCTTCCGCGCGGCTGATCGAGGCTTCGCCGGATCTTGTTGGCCTGACGGATGTAGCAGACGTTGTGGGCGTATCCCGACAGGCAATGCGAAAGTTGATGCTCACCCACCGAGCGACGTTTCCTATGCCGGTTCACGAAGGCAGTGCCTCAATCTGGCACCTGGTGGAGGTGCTTGACTGGTTGATGACCCGAGGGGGTTACCAAATTGATGTTGGCGTGCTGGATATTGCGAAAGTAGCATTAGAAGTGAATATAGCCAAAGAGGCGATCCGCCATCCGGTTCGTAGCCGCGAGGAAATGGAGTTGCTGACCGCGTAGCCAACAGCTCAACAGTTTGTTGGAGGATAAAGACATGTTGGCAGAAAATTTGGAAAACTGGGCTCAGCAAGAACGCCAGGAAGGCGAAAAGCTGGGCATTGAGAAAACGGCCCGTAATCTGCTCAAGCTGGGAGTGCTGAGTGACGAGCAGATTGCTGAAGCGACAGGCTTGGTGCTAGAGGATGTGGTTAAGCTGCGCACTGAAGGTAAGCGCTGATCGATTACCTTCTGACCTAAGCGGCAGCCCTTGAACCCGCTCAATCTTCCCGATCTCGTTCGTATCGCTCCACGTTTTGAAATGGCGGTAGCCAATGTTCGCGGCGAATGCCCCAAAGCTCATACGTCGGTTTAAGTTGATTGGGTGAATCAAGGGTACCAAGGTGTATTTCGATTTCTTCCTCGCTTACCGAAAAAACCGACGAACCGCATGCGGAACAGAAGTAGCGCCCCTGATAACTGTGCGGTTCGCCTTCGATAATGACAGCTTGCTTGGGATAATCAGCAGCCGCATAGAAAAGCGCCCCATGATGCTTGCGACAATCCATACAGTGGCAAATACCTACCCGAAGCGGCTCGCCATTGGCCAAGATTCGGATCTTACCGCAGAGACAGCCACCTGTTAGTTGTTCCATTGCCAATCTCCAGAAGATTCATACATTCAAAGTAGGTGGCACTTTTTGTTTTGTCTTGCTGCCGTCTCGTTGGTATTTGATGCCCGCAAACCGATAAAAGCTAGCTGTTGCAGGAGGCGGATTTGCCTTAGAGCCCGGAATTAGTTTGTATCTCGGTTACAAGCAGGCGCGGATATTAAGCTGGTAAATCGCCTCCCCGTGGGTCTTTAAAAGATAGGTGCTTTGTGAACTAAAAGTACACAAAATTTGACGATATTAAAGAGCCTTATGGAAGATTCTTTAGTTAATCAACGCCGAAGACACGCTGCCATGGGACTGGACGCTCAAGAGGTCGGCACTCGAAAGGGCAATTATGGAAGCTATGGACGAGCTGCCCGACCATGAGAGTTTTCACAATCTCGATATGCTATTTGAGAGCCTGACAACGCTGCGCCCTAAACTACTGGCAGCTCTGCTGCAGAGTTGTAAGTAGATCAAGGTAAAGCGGCTATTCTTTGTCTTTGTCGATCGCCTCGATCCCCCCTGGCGCAAGCGCTTCGACCCAGCAGAGTTCAATCTCGGCAGCGGCGACCGTGCACTGGTAAAGGGGGCAAGATACGTCCGCGCTATCGGATTATGGCGCCTGAAGCGTTTGTAAGGACGGAGACCAACGATGGCACGTGAAACCTATGAAGCACAGGTCGCACTTCTTGTGCGTATTCTCCCGCATGTCGCTAAGGAAGATGTATTCGCGCTGAAGGGCGGCACGGCGATAAACCTGTTCTATCGTGATCTCCCGCGTTTGTCAGTCGATATCGACCTGACCTACCTGCCGGTGAAAGATCGAAACGATAGCCTTTCCGAGATCAACAACGCGATGGCCACCAAAAATTTGAGGGAATGACCAGAGCTTCTGTCAGTCTCCAAGAGCTCTTCGACACCCGTAAACGATTGATTGCAGATATTCATTCCCGCTTCGATGAGAACACCAAGCAATTCCTAATGAGCCTGCATGACGGTATGCCCGATTTTGATGCTATTGATCGCCCTCGGGCGGCGGATCTGCCTGCCGTACGCTGGAAGCTTATCAATCTGGAAAAACTGAAAAACGAAAACGCGGCCAAACATGCTGAACAACGTCATGAGCTGAAAGTACTGCTGGGGTAAGGTGCGCAAGTCGGAATCTTGAAGCAAAAGAGGCGATCCGCCCAAGCCGCTTTGTGCTCTACTATCTGCACCTGTTATTCACGGAGGAAGCACCCATGGCCATAGGCGGCTTGATAGGATTATTGGATGACATTGCCGCATTGGCGAAGCTGTCCGCAGCATCATTGGATGATGTGAGTGCCGCCGCAGGGCGTGCGACGGCGAAGGCGGCCGGGGTGGTGGTGGATGATACGGCGGTGACGCCGCAATATTTGCAGGGGGTAACAGCGGAGCGGGAACTGGCGATTGTGAAGAAGATCGCGCTGGGGTCGATTCGCAACAAGCTGATTTTTATCCTGCCGGTGGCGCTGCTGCTGAATCACTTTTTGCCCGCGCTATTGCCGATCATCCTGATGGTGGGCGGCACCTACTTGGCCTTTGAGGGCGCTGAGAAGGTCTGGCACAAGCTCTCTGGTCAGCATGACGACGATAAGCCAGCGGTAGAGAAGGGACCGGAGGCCGAGAAACAGATCGTGGGTGGCGCTATTCGTACCGACCTGATTCTGTCCGCCGAAATCATGGTGATCGCGCTTTCAACAGTGTCCCATCAAGGGTTCTGGTCGCAGATGGTTAGCCTGGTGGTGGTCGCGTTTGTCATCACACTTCTGGTGTATGGAGTAGTGGCGCTGTTGGTCAGGATGGATGATATCGGCCTGAGGCTCGCCCAGCGGGATAGTTCGGGCGTGCAGACACTGGGCCGTGGCCTGGTGACAGCCATGCCTAAGGTGCTAGCGACCATCTCGGTCGTGGGTACTGTCGCCATGCTCTGGGTGGGTGGGCATATACTGATGGCCAATCTAGGTGCCGATGGTACGGGTTGGTTCAACGCTCCCTATGAGTGGGTACACCATATTGAGCTTGGCATTAGCGAGGCAACCGGTGCCCTGGGCGGCACGCTGGGCTGGAGCTTCAATACACTGTGCTCTGCGGTGATTGGCTTTTTGGTGGGCTCGGTAGTGGTGGGCGTGGTGCACCTACTTCCTGTTAAGAAGGCGCATGTCGAGTAAGGTTTACGCCGGGTGTTTCCGGTGGAGCTTTCTAACGGCTCAGAGCGCTGCTATGGCCGGATCATTGAACTCTGTTGGCTGTCCCTCTCGTCAGGCCTGAGCACCGCACAGGAGCAAGAGGTTGGGGCAACTTCGATAGCTCACCCACTGTCATTGGTCGCGCAAATGATCGTCAACCTTATCAGGACGGGCGACGAAGAGGCTGATCTTGTCCCGAGAGAATATGGTGGAAGTTTCGAGGGGTAAAAGGGCCACTAAAGCAGCGGCATAGAAAAGCGCTGCGTGAGGAGGGGCATGGGGTTTGTGCGCAATCACTTTACTGCTGAAAAGATCGTGAACAGGTTCTAAGGGGTCAGTCAGAGACGCCCTCGCAGTTGTCGTGATACAGCGGAGCATCGGTACCCAACACTAGGCGCTTGGTGGCGTGATTGTAGTAGAAACGACCGGACTCGGCGCTTGAAAGCTCATAGTCGCCGCACACCCCATAGCCCTTATTGACTTGCGTCAAGTGGGAAATTTCGGCCGGTGCCTGGCTGTCGAGGCGTTCAGATATAGTCGCGGCGATGTGGGCATCACGCTGGGCCTCAGAATAGGCCTGGTTACCGAATACCAGGCCAGCAACGACGAAAATGGCGACGACGGGAATCCATAGGTTATGCATAGAGTGTCCAGTGAGAGGATATAAAAGTGCATGAATTCGGTAGAAAAATTATTTAGCTGGATAATAACTTTTTGCCCATCCGATTTCATTGGTTAGCGAGTAGTTGGTTTACACAAGGATCCGCGCCAACCTTACGACACTAAACTGCTTTATGAAGTGGTTCACTGATTCCGGACACCCATCGCCTCAGCACGATGCTATTGTCCTATACACACGTCAAGGCGCACCTCAGCGCCCAGGCAGCGAGGCATTATTGGGTTGGCTGCGTGAGGTGTAGAGTGATGAGCAGATTGCTGAAGCGATAGGCTTGGCGCTAGATGAAGTGGCAAAGCTGCGCACTGAAGGTCAGCGCTGATCCGTGCTTTCATTTACGTATTCCCGCTTCACACATAAAACGAAAGGGCAGTCCAAGTGACTGCCCTTTCTGTATTTGGCTGCTGAGGATGGCAGACATTCCCCATGCCATGAAATAACCTGATGCAATGGTTCATAGTCAGTAATGAATAGCCGTTTTGGCGGATCAGTAGTACCCGCTCAGCAAAGAAGCCGGTGTGACCATAATCTGATTGTCTTTTGGCCACAAAAGCAGCCTCTTGACCAAATATGTCAGCAATTGGTGCGGGAGTGTTCTCCACGGGATTAGTTATGCAGGCATCGCTTTGCGGTTGCAAAATATCCTTAAAGTACACGTTACTTCTGAAAAGCAGAGTTGCAAGTGCTTGCCTTTTGCATCCAGTATACTATACTGAATGCAGTTGGAGCGCAGCTGCGCTTACCACATGCAATAGGAGTTTGGGCTATGGGCATGATGACTATTAGAAGCATTCCTGACGAAGTACACAATGCACTAAAAGCGCGAGCCAAGCAGAATCACCGCAGCGCCGAGGCTGAGGTGCGGGCCATCCTGGAAGAGATCACACGGCCAGAAAGTCGCCTCAAAATGGGTGATGCCCTGGCTGATTTGGGTCGCAAGATCGGGTTGACCAATGAAGACGTAGCGGTCTTTGAAAAGGTGCGTGACAAGACGCCTGCTGAACCGATGAGGTTTGAATGATCGTTCTGGATACCAATGTCGTTTCCGAGGCGATGAAACCCGAGCCTGATCCAGCCGTCAGAGCTTGGCTTAATGAGCAGTCGGCTGAAACGTTATACCTGTCTAGTGTCACACTTGCAGAGTTGTTATTTGGTATTGCGGCGCTGCCCAACGGGAAGCGCAAGGACATGTTGAGCGAGACCTTGGGCGGCCTTGTGGAGTTGTTCAGAGGGCGGATTTTGTCCTTTGACGTTGACGCCGCTCGCAAGTATGCAGAGCTAGCCGTGACAGCCAGAACCGCCGGGCGTGGTTTTCCTGTGCCGGATGGCTACATTGCTGCTATTGCCGTATCACAAGGCTATCAAGTCGCCTCCAGAGATATGGCTCCTTTTGAGGCAGCCAATGTGGACGTCATTAACCCTTTTGAAGCCTAACTGGTGCGGTCTGCTGGGCACTTTAATTGCTTAACCCATTCTTCTTACCCCAACATACCCTCCGACTAGCCCATGAGCCGAATATAAACCTTATTCGGCTCATAAGATGATCTGAATAGATGATGCAATCGGCTCATGTATATTTGGGAATAGCACCACTGGCCGTCTTTTTAACGGAGTAACTGCGCGCTGCCTCAAAGCCTTCAAGTAGCGCGCTCTGTTCGACCCCCAAGCCCTCGATGCAAAAGCTGTTCAAAAACTGCCGGGCGGCAAAGAGCTCCCGGCCCGATCCTGCCAAGAATTGACTAAGAGGACGATGGCTTGATGGGTGGCATCAGGCCCCGAATAAATTCGCACCATATTGAGCCCTTTAGCACAAAGTTGGTGCGAATTTATGCATAGATACGTTCAACAACCCGCAGAATCTCTCATGTTTCAAGGTGGCATGATAATTGCTTTTTCTTTAAGTAAGTAAATAGTTACTTAACTCGCTCCATGAAGAGTGTTTTCTGAATGGGCGCAATGGCAAGGATCACACCATGAAAAAGCAATTTAAGAACATGAAGCTGAAGGCCCTCGCTTGTAGTTTCGCGTTGGGCACCTTGGTACACACCGGCATGGCGAGTGCCGATATCCATATCAAGTTCCATCATGATTTGCCTGAAGATAGCGCACAGCACCTAGCAGCTGAGCGCTTCAGGGACATGGTGGCTGAGCGTAGTGGCGGTGAGATTTCAGTAGAAATTTTCCCCAACAACACACTCGGTGATGATGTCGAAGTCACCCAACAGTTGCAGATGGGAGCTGTGGAAGCAGCGATTATTCCGACCGCCAAGTTATCGGGCTTCGTTCCCGCCATGCAGATCGTCGATCTGCCTTTCTTGTTCCCTTCTCCCGATATCGCCCACACCGTTCTTGATGGGCAGGCCGGTGATGATCTATTGGCGACTGTGGAACAGGTGGGTCTGAAGGGGGTTACTTTTTGGGAAAGTGGTTTCAAGCAATTTACCTGCGACCAACCCGTTAATGGCCCGGAAGACTTCGCAGGCCAAAAGGTACGCGTGATGCAAAGCCCTATCATCATGGAACAGTTTAAAGCGATGGGCGCTAACCCGGTACCGATTGCCTTCGGCGAAACCTACAACGCGCTGCAACAACGCATTGTCGACTGCCAGGAAAATCCGCTGGTATCGATTACACAAATGAAATTTTATGAAGTGCAGTCGGATGTGGTTATCAGCAATCACGCTTATCTAGCCTATGCATTTCTGTTTAGCCAGAGTTGGTTCGATAGCTTAAGCCCTGAGAATCAGGCGCTATTGACGGACGCTGCACGTGAAACCACCGTATTCCAGCGTGAAGAAACCGCCCGCCGTGAAACGGGCTACATTGCCACTATCGAAGCCAGTGGCACTAACGTGAGCACACTGGATGATGCCCAACTGACGGCTTTCAGAGAGTCGACAGCGTCGGTGCACGATGAGTTTGCCAATGAAATTGGCGCAGATCTAATGGCGGAATTCCAGCAAGCCATTGCTGATGCCGAATAGTAGCGCTTCACCCATTAAAGGGCTGATCGGTGATCCCGATAGCCCTTTCCTTCCCCATTGTTTTCATCGCTGGTGGAGTCCGCTATGCGCAAACTTGATCGCCTAATATCGCGTGCCGAGGAGGTTTTGATTGGCCTGCTGATTTTGTCCGCCTCGTTCATTCTTTTCGCCAACGTCATTGCACGCTACGTGTTTAACGATGGTTTTGCATGGGCTGAGGAGCTGGTGCGTTACCAAATTGTATGGATGGTGCTGCTTGGCGCGAGCGTTGCTGCACGGCAAGGGATTCATATTGGGATCGATATTCTACGCAGGTTTAGTCCTCCCCTCATGGCGAAATGGATAGAGTTGCTAGTTCATGCGGTTTCTATCGCTTTTTGCCTTTTCCTGGTGGTTTACGGTTTCCAGTTAACCGAGCAAACCCATCGGTTTGGTCAGGTGAGTTCTGCTCTACAAGCGCCCATGTGGATCGTTCAGTTGGCCATTCCGGTGGGCGCTCTTTTAATGGGTATTCGCTTTACCCAGCATTTCTTCCGGACGTTGCTTGGTCGAGAGCAAGCCTCTGCCCACCTTGATCAAATTGGATAAGAATATGGTCATCACATTCCTGGTGCTATTAGCTGTTTTGATGTTAGTGGGAACGCCCATCTTTATTGCATTGGCGGGTTCCGTCACGGTGGCGATGGGGAGCTTTAGCCATATTCCATTGGCGATCGTGGCTGAGCGATTGTTTGCCGGGTTGGATAAGTTCCCATTGATGGCGATACCCTTTTTTATTCTCACCGGTAGCTTGATGAGCGCGGGTGGGTTATCGCAGCGTATCATCCGCTTGGCCAACTTGTTGGTAGGACGCTTTACCGGTGGTATGGGGATGACGGCGGTATCAGCGAGTATGTTTTTTGGCGCTATTTCCGGATCTAGCCCGGCCACGGTGGTTTCGGTGGGCTCATTGCTCTATCCGGCCATGCGCAAGGAAGGATATTCCGGTCAATTTTCGATTGGCGTGCTGGTGTCTGCCGGTTCATTGGGCATCATCATTCCCCCTTCGGTTGTAATGATCGTCTATGCGGCTGTCACTGGGGTGTCCGTGGGTGCGCTGTTCATGGCGGGGGTGGGAGCCGGTTTATTATATGCAGCATGCTTATTGCCTTACTGTTGGTACCGCGCCAAAAAGGACGGTGTCACCCCCATGAAACCGCCCAGTTGGGGCGAGGTGTTAGCAGGATTCAAAGATGCTTCGTGGGGGTTGGGTGTGCCTCTCGTCGTCTTGGGTGGGATTTATCTGGGTATCTTTACGCCCACTGAAGCCGCCGCTGTATCAGTGGTATATGCCCTGTTGGTCTCAGCCCTGATTTATCGTGAGAAGAGCTTTGCAGAGCTATTCCAAAGCATGATTGAAGCGGCGACCACAACGGCTCAGGTAATGATTATTCTCGCTGCTGCCTCGGTTCTGGCGTGGTTTCTTTCCAGTAATGGGCTAGCGGCCATGTTGGCCAACGCTATCCTGTCGTTATCCGAGAATCCGTACCATATCTTCCTGCTGATCAATGTGACGGTACTGATTGCCGGCATGTTCCTCGATGCTTCCTCCATCATAGTGATTCTCGCCCCCCTGTTTTACACCGTGGGTATGCGCGTTGGTATTGACCCTGTCCACCTAGGGGCAGTACTGACCGTGAATGGGGCGATTGGTATGTTTACGCCGCCATTTGGCCTCAACCTGTTTGTGGCGGGCACTATCAACGGCGTCGATTACGTCCAGGCGGTACGTGGTGCCTTGCCCTTTATTGGCATTGCTCTGTTTGCCTTGATTTTGCTGACCTATATTCCTGCGATCAGTATGTGGCTACCCAGTGTGGTGTATGGCGGCTAAACAGCCAGAATAAGGATGGTAGCAATGTCTATTAGTTTAACTTCATCAGCGCTGGCGCATTCCCATGAGGGGGTGGTGACCAGTCCACATACGTTGGCAACAGAGGCGGGTCGTGAGGTACTTCGTCAAGGAGGCAATGCGGTTGAGGCTGCCATCACCATGGGGGCTTGTCTGTCAGTGACGTATCCGCATTTTACCGGGCTTGGCGGCGATGCCTTCATGATCATTGCGGATGCAAACGGTGGCGTGCAAACCCTGTCAGGCATTGGTCAGGCGCCAAAAGCCAACCTGAAATTATCTGGCAAGCTCCCTGCGAGAGGGCCAGGTTCCATGTTAACGACGGCTGCCACGGTCGATACCTGGGGGCAGGCGCATGAGATTTCCCGTCAGAGCTGTGGCGGAAAAATGGGCTGGGCAGCGCTGTTAGAACCAGCGATACAGCTAGCGAAAGAAGGCTTTCCCGTGACGCCATCGCAGCGCTTTTGGCTTGATTTTCGCAGCGATGACCTGTCGATGATGCCCAGCGTACGAGAGCTCTTTATGTCAGGCGGGAAGATTCCCCGTGACGGTGAACAGCTGTGCCAGCCACAGCTGGCCGCCTCGCTGCAGTCCATTGCAACCCACGGCTACCGGGACTTCTATGAAGGGCAGTTGGGGGCGAAAATTGCCGCGGGACTGGCAGCGGCAGGGTCTCCGCTCACCGGCGCTGATCTGGCAGCTACCCGAGCACGAATCGAAAAGCCGTTGTCTGTTCCTTACCGTGGTGGCGAGCTGCTGGCCCATCGCCCCCCAACCCAGGGTATGACGACACTAGAGATAATGGGTATCTTGGAGCGTTTTGACCTCTCCAGGATCGAAGAGGGCAGCGCCGATTATTACCACCTGCTGGTGGAGGCGGTAAAGCGTGCTTTCCTGGATCGTAATAGCTACTTGGCTGATCCCGACTTCGCGTCGGTGCCTTGTGAAAAGTTGCTATCGCCTGCCCATCTTGATGCTGAAGCGGCAAAAGTGGAGGCGGGGAAAGCATTGGATTGGCCCTTCGCTTATCAGCATGGCGATACGGTTTATCTAGCGGCAGCTGATCGTTTCGGTAATGCCGTCTCCATGCTGCAGACGATTTATTACGACTGGGGCAGTGGTGTCAGTGTCGGTGATACGGGGTTTTTGTGGCATAACCGTGGTGCCGCGTTCAGTCTTGATCCTGCTCATCCGAATGTGATTGCCCCGGGAAAGCGTCCTTTTCATACCCTTAACCCGGGTATGTATCGTGTCGATGGAAAGCCTCGTTTACTTTACGGTACTCAAGGAGCAGATGGACAGCCGCAAACCCTCGCTGCCGTGCTGACGCGCTTGATAGACTATGGCATGGATCCGCTCAGTGCGCTTAAAGCGCCGCGCTTCCTACTGGGGCGAACCTTTTCCGATGGACGTGACACGCTAAAACTTGAGCAGGATGCGGGAGCTGCTATTTTCGCTGAATTGACCCGGCGTGGTCATCAAATGAGCCCGCTACCCGCACAAAGTGCCCTGGCTGGCCACCCCGGCGCGGTCGTTATCGACCCTGCGAAAGGCTTTTACGCCGCTCATGACCCTCGCAGCGATGGCATCGCGTTAGGGCTATAGCACCAATAGAAACAAGGATGTGTACATGACAAAAAGCGATACGCTCGATGTGAAACAGAGTGCCCGTACCCGGGGAAAAAACCGCCGTAATGCTCATGAAACACGCGAGCGCCTGCTTCAAGCGGCGACTCAAGAGTTTTCCGAGCGCGGCTACGATGGTGCTCGCATGGAACGTATCGTGCGTGCAGCCGATTGTAATGTGCGCATGGTGTATCACTACTTCGATGACAAGGAAGGTCTTTACCTGACTGTTCTCGAACGAGTCTATGAGGAGTTGCGCGCCAAGGAGCAGGCACTCAATTTAAGCTATCTCGAGCCCGTTGCAGGTATGCGCGCGCTGGTCGAATTCACCTTCGATCATATGGCCGAGCATCCCGAGTTCACCAGCCTGGTGCGCAATGAGAACTTGCTGGGTGGGCGCATGCTGCGCAAATCGAGCAAAGTCGTCCAGCAAACGACGCCGCTCGTAGGCATGATCCGGGATACCCTAAAGCGAGGGGAAGCAGCAGGGTTATTTCGCTCGGCTGTAGACCCTACCCAGCTCTACATTTCTATTCTTTCGCTATCAATCATTCACATCAATCAACGCGACACGCTATCCATCATCTTCGAGCAGGATCTGGCTGACCCGGATTGGTTGATTGAGCGGCGTGCCCATGCGGTCGAGGTAATACTTTCCTATCTATGTGTTGAGTCCCGGGTGATTAAATAAGCGACAAGGACTATCTGCAGGGCTCCGAATACCTCATCTACTTGCCCATCTGCTGCATAAATTTACGACAGCAAACCAAGCCAGAACCGCCGCCTTCCTCCGGCGGGCGACTAGCCGCCCGAACAAAAGCGCTGGGAGATTGACCGAGCACCTTGCGAAACATACTGGAGAAAGCGGCTGGGCTGTCGTAGCCGAGTTCCAGTGCGGTTCGGGTAACGGAACTGCCAGACAGCAGCCTGGGAATTGCTGCCATCAGGCAGGCCTGTTGGCGCCATCGGCCAAAAGAGAGTCCAGTCTGCTGACGGAACAGGCGATTGAAGGTGCGCTGACTGCAATGTAACTGCCGCGCCCACTCCTCAGGAAGAGTGTGAATGCTCGGCTGGCCGAGGAACTCTCTGCACAGGCGGGCGAGCGGAAGGTCATGGGGCAGGGGGGCAAACAGTGGCAGGGCCTGAGCCTGTTCCAGCTCGTATAGGAGTAGTTGCGCCAGGGCACCGTCGCGGCCGTTTTCGTCATAGAGCGCGGGGATGTGGGCGGAAGCCAGCAACAGGTGATGCAGGAGAGGCGTCACGACTAGCACCTCGCAGTTGCGCGATGTGCGTGGCGCAACGTGGGGCTCGATATACAGGCTTCGGGTGCTCACCCCGTTCATGCGCACTTGGTGGCGCTTGCCCGCAGGTAGCCAGACGCCGCTGAATGGCGGCACCATCCAGGTGCCATCATCCGTATTAACTTCCATCACGCCGGTCATGCCATAGAGAAACTGGGCACGGCGATGGGTATGGAAGTCCAGAAGGGTGCCGGGGCGGTAATCAGTGCCGATGGCCACCATGGGCCGTGCTACATGATCCACATCTGAAAGAGGTGTATTGAGCATTAGCGTTAACCTGGCTGAAACGCGTTGATGGTTGTCCGGATGACGAATGTCAGCCAATCCTCGCCAGCATATAGTGCCTGCTGTTTCGTTTCATCAGGAGAGTGCCGGTGTATAGCGTATTGCTTCTTTGTGGCGGGTTGGCGGGAGTGACCACCGTATTGTTCGGTTTCGGTGGTGGCTTTGTGGTGGTTCCCTTGCTGTATACCCTGCTGATTTCTGTCCATGGGCCGGATAGTGGTATCGGTCAGGCGGCCATGCATATCGCGGTGGCCACCTCGACGGCGTTGATGGTCTTTGCTGCTTCCCTGTCCACATGGCGCCACCACCAACGGCAGACCGTGCAGTGGCACTTGGTGCGTCCGCTGGTCGGCTATATCGCCGTGGGCGCCGTGCTGGGCGCGACGGCTGCCGTGTCGTTAAGTGGCGAGTGGGTGCGCTGGGCGTTCATCGGCTATCTGGGCATCACGATTGCGGATGCCGTTCTGCGGCCCGGTTTTCTGCATCAAGCGGAGAGTGATGTGCGTCCTATAGGGCGTGGGGTAACGGCGATGACGGGGACATTGATTGGTGCGGTGGCCGCCTTGCTGGGCGTTGGCGGCAGTGTGATGACCGTACCGCTCATGCGCCGTAGAGGCGCAAGTATGACGGCAGCTACTGCCATGGCCAATCCGTTGTCGTTGCCCATGGCGGTGAGTGGCACCGCGACGTATGTGTTGCTGTCGGCAAATCACCCAGCGTTGGGGGACTGGTATGCCGGTTATGTGGATCTGCGCGCCTTGCTGGTACTCGCAGTGGGCTCATGGCTCGGAATCCGCCTGGCATCGACCTGGATCGGGCGCATCCCTGATCGTCTTCATGCCAGGGTGTACCTGCTATTGCTGACCATGGTGCTGGTGGTGATGGTTTTTGTTCATTGAGTGTTGCTTGCTTGGGAGATGCCTGTTTGGGAGATGTGTGGCGCTTGATATTCAGGGCGTCGCGCAGTCGAGAGAGCTTGATTTATTTTGTCAGTAGTTTCTTATGAGATCTTGTTGACATGGTTGCCAAAAGCAATTAATTATGTGCTTAAGGCAACTAATTGGAGGCCTCTTCATGGCCGTAGAACAACGCTTGCATGAGCGAGCTGGAACGGTGCGAAGCTTCAACCGTTTCTACACGCGTCAGATCGGTGTGCTGCACGAGCATCTGCTGGAAAGCCCATTCTCGTTAACGGAGGTTCGCATTCTGTATGAGCTGGCGCATCGGCCGATGCTTACCAGCTCGGATATTTGCCGGGAGCTGGGGCTCAATGCCGGTTACGTGAGCCGGGTGCTGAAAGGCTTCGAGAAGAAGGGGCTTATCACCAGGATCCCCTTGCCCTCCGATCGCCGGGCGGCGCAACTGCAATTGACTGATCATGGGCGGGAAACTTACCTGCCGTTGAGTGATGCATCGCAGCGCGAAGTTGTTGCCATGCTCAAGCGGCTTTCGGAGCCTGAGCAACACCAGTTGATCGAGGCTATGCATCAAATCGAGAGCCTGCTTGGCGATACTGATTCGAACTACCTGCTGCGCGACCCGCAGCCAGGCGATATGGGATGGATCGTCCATCGGCAGGCGGTTCTTTATGCCCAGGAGTACGGCTGGAACAGTGAATATGAAGCACTGACAGCAGACATCGTCGCCAAGTATCTGCGTGATTATGACCCGCAATGGGAACGGTGCTGGGTCGTCGAGAAGCAGGGAGGCGTCGTTGGCTCTGTGTTCGTCGTTAGGGAGGACGAAGCGACCGCAAAGCTGCGGTTACTCTATGTCGATCCCTGCGCCCGAGGTCTTGGAATAGGTGGCCGTCTTGTCGATGAATGCCTAAGATTCGCCCGCCAATCTGGCTATAAAAAAATCATCTTGTGGACCAACAGCGTTCTTATTGGTGCGCGAAAAATCTATGAAAGGGCGGGTTTCGAACTGGTTGAGGAAACGCCCCATCACAGCTTCGGCAAGGATCTTGTCGGTCAGGTGTGGAGCCGTGAGCTGTAGTACCCACGTTGCGAAGCATCGCTTTGCCTAGGTAAAGGCCGTATGCCGGACAACAGGGGGCGAGCGCAAACCTTTAAATGATATTGCTAATTTGCCACCGTGGCTCGGCAAGTTGTATGCGTTCAATGACCCAATCCACGAATGCCCGCACGTCAGTATATGTAAAATCTGCACGTAAAGAACGTAAATCATCTTATGCGATACGCCGATTTCCTGGGCTGGCCTGGAAGGCCCCTGAATAACCAGGATTACCTCCAGAATGGATAGCACCAGTGGGAGCCAGTCGAGAAGATAAATCGTGTAGTAACGGCCTTCAGTACCATCAAAATCATAGGCAATAACAAACGGGGTGAGTCTTTTGGCTATCTAATTGCCTCTTTAATGTTGGTTTTAGCGCTACGCATGACCGTCAGCCATAGCTGCATCAAGCTTTTTCTGCTACTGATTCTATTCTACCAAATTCCAGTTAGTATCTGGCTATATTATGAGCCGAATATAAACCATAATCGGCTCATCCTGTGAGCTGAATGGGCGAGGTGGTAGGTCTATGTATTTCTGCTCATCTTTCCTCAAAACTAGTGCCGCTTGCTCTGCACTAGCTCGTAATCTGCTAGGCTTAGTTCCATCTAATACTAAAAAACCATAGGCTTGCACAAAAGCTAGCCAGTCTTTGCACGCCGATTTTTCATGTAAAGCGTGATGCAGTGCCATGGTCGACATTTCCCGCGTGTTCGAGAAAGGAAGGCAATCATGATCGCTCCCCAAGATGGGCGTTTGCGGCTGGATCGCCAGCGCTTGAAGCAGCACCGCAAACGGCTGGGCTTTAGTCAGGAGGCGCTGGCCGAGTACTGCTTCGACCAGCGCCTATGCGTTTCTATTGCTTCGATTAAACGGGCCGAGAGTGGGCGGGCGGTGCTTTATCGCACCGCTCGCCACTTGGCTGAGATCTACGGCGTCGAGGTTGAGGCGTTGTCAGTGGATGCGGAAGAGGCCGCCGCTGTGCCTGCCGCTGATAGCGAGGAGATGGAAAGCGCGCGTGTCTTGATTCAATTGCATGCCGTGGTGGCTGACCAGCCAACCCTGGCGACCTGGGTTCAGCATTTCGGCGGCAGCCTGGCGGAAGAAGGGACGGCCCTGTTTGGACTGCCCCGGGCTTACCGTAGCGATGCCCAGCGGGGCCTGTTGTGCGCCGCGACCCTGGTGGAACAGGGAGTGGCGAAGGTCGTATATCTCCAGGCTGGCCAATGGCCGTCCGCTACGCCCCCTTCGATAGCGGAGGAGCGGAGCGGTGTCTGGGTTGAGCGCGGGGTGGCGGTGCAGTTGGCGGAACGCTTTATCTTCGATGATGAAGGCGGGGATTGGCTGCGCTACCGCCATCCCCGAGACGAATCTCAGGAGGCCCGCTTCGAACTGGTGGGGCGCCGGGTGCAGTTGGGGCAGCTGCAGGCCATTTTAGAGAGTACCTGTGACTATCAGGCTGGCCATCTGATCTATATTCGCGGCGTGGCGGGCATCGGCAAGACGCGTCTCAGCGCCGAGTTTGCCGAGATGGCGGCGGCGCATGCCGATCATCATCAGGCCGAGGTTTTGGACTTCGGCACGCGTGCCGATGAAGGCCCGTTGATGCAGCTGACTCGTTCGCTGCTTCAAACGTCCGATGAGACGAAAGGTGAAACGATAGACGAAGCGAGCCTGCTCGCTCGCCTTTCGGCGCTGCGTTTGCCCGTGGATCATGCCATGCTGCTGCGCCCCTTGCTGGGGCTGGCTCAGCCAGAGGATGCGCAGCGTCTCTATGCGGCCATGACCCCGGAGACCCGCAGCCAGCGTTTGGTTCTGGCACTGCGCGACACTCTCCTGGCGCGGTCTATTCATCGCCCCCAATTGCTGGTGGTGGAAGACCTTCACTGGGCCGATGAGGCGCTGCTGGGAACCCTGACTGGGCTACTCCAGGAGACCCTGGAAGCGCCGGTGATCTGGCTGTTTACCTCACGCTTAGAGCAGGACCCACTAGAGACCCGTCTAAGGCCACAGTTGCCTGAGTCGCCGCTAACCCTGATCGAACTTCCTCCATTGCGCCCCCAAGAGGCCGAGGCCCTGGTAGCCAGCTTCGGAGCGGTTCCCACCGAGCATGCCTCCCGCCTTGTCACTCAGGCCCAGGGCAATCCGCTGTTTCTGACTCAACTGTTGCTGTTTCATCCCCACTGCAGCTTGCCAGCCAGCCTAGCTAATCTGGTACAGACCAAGCTGGATCAGCTCACCGACCTGGATCGTCGGGCCATGTGCGTCGCCGCCGTTATGGGGCAGCGCTTCTCGCTAGCGTTGCTGCAGGAAGTGGTGGGGCAGGCCGATTATCGACCTGAACTCCCCCAGCGCTACAGTTTGGTACGCCCGCTGGAAGAGGGGAGCTATCGCTTTGTGCATGACCTGATTCTACAGGGCATCTACGAAGGGATTCCAAAAATACAACGCGACCGCCTGCATCTCCGGCTGGCCGAGCTCTATGGTGAAACGGAACTGGGGCTACGTGCGCGCCATCTTCACCGTGCACGTTCCCTGGAAGCACCGAATGCGTTCCTGGAGGCGGTGGCAGCGGAAATGCTGCGTTATCGGCATGAGGAAGCCATGGCGCTGCTGAGACAATGCCGAGCCATCGATTATGCGCCGAAGGATGAGTACCGGTTAGTGCTGCTGCAAGGCCAGGTGGCGATGGCGACCGGGCGCATCCAGGCGGCTCGCGAGCACTTCGAGACGGCGCGCACGTTCGCCCGAGAGGAGTGTCAGCGCATTACCGCGGATCTTTGGCTAGCCCGGGTGCTGAACATGCTCGATGCCCTAGAGGCAGAAGAAGCGATACTCGATGGGCTGTTGCCCCTGGCCGAGATGCTGAAAGACCCTTTGCCCCTAGCTGAAGTGTTTTATCTAAAAGGTAATCTCTATTTCCCCCGGGGCGATTTTGCCACCAGCCGGGCCTACCACACTCGGGCACTGGAGCAGGCCCGATTGGGTGGCGATGTGCATACCGAAATCCAGGCCCTGAGTGGGCTGGGCGATGCGCATTATGCCGAGGGGCAGATGCGCAGCACCTACGAGCTTTTCGACCACTGTGTGGCACTCTGCCGAACCCACGGCCACGCTGACCTAGAAGCCTCTAATTTGTTCATGCTGGGTACGGCTCGTCTTTATGCTAACGAGACCGAGGCGGCGTTGGCCGACTGTTTCGATGCTGCTGAGCTGGGCAAGCGTGTTGGCAATCGGCGTGCTGAAGTGGTGGCTCGGCTAACGGCGTCCTGGGTTCTGATTTCCCAGGGCAATCCCGATGCGGCCGACGAGCAGGTTACACAGGCGCTGGCAGTGGCTCGCGGCCTGGGTTCAGGGCGCTTCGAGGCCTTTCTGTTGGAGAGCCGTGCCCGTATCGAGCTGATCACCGGACGACAGGCTGAGGCGCGAGCCAGTATCGAGCGTGCCTGGCAGTTGGTGGAACAGCACCGTCTGACGGCCTTTATTGGCCCTTGGGTGCTCGGCACTCGGGCGCTGTTGGAAGAGGATCCCGAGGCTCGCTTGGAGACGCTGCAACAGGGTGAAGCGTTGCTGGATGCTGGCTGCGTGGGGCACAACGGCTACCGTTTTTTGGTCACGGCGGCGGAGGTTAGCTTGCTTGACCATCGCCCTTCCGCAGCTCGCCACTATGCCCAGCGCTTGACCCAGCTGATGGCGGCGGAGCCCTGTGCCTGGGGCGAGCATCACCGAGCGCTGATTGAGGCTCACGCTGTTTGGTTGGAGAGCTGCGAAGAGAACGGCGAGTCTAGCGCTCTGGAAGCTTTACGGGATTGCTGGCGCCAGAGCGAAGCGGCTGGTTTGCTGATGACGATGCCTTGTCTGGCTGCCAGCTGTTACTAGTCGTCGCGCGTTATCTTTACGTTGATCCGGTATCCCCCAGCAGCAGGGCGATGAGATGCTCTGACTGTTCCAGGCACTGCTCCTGAAGGCCCGCGCCGCGCGCCCAACCGCCAGCGAACAGCAGCGGGCATACGTTCTGGTTTCCCTCGAAGCGTCCTTGGGCGGTGGTTCGGTTATAGCGCTCGATTTCCGCTTGAGCTTCCAGGCAGTTGGCATCCAGTACATTGTGCTTGAACAGGGTCCAGGCTTTGGCTTCCAGAGCGCTGCCGAGTGGCGGCAAGCGGTCTCGGTAGCCAGCTTCGTTTGGATCGGTGGCTATGGAGTCGTTCAGGGGCGAAGGGCGCCGCTCGAGCATCTCGCGGTGGGGAATCTTGTTGAGATCATCCACCAGAGAGACGAAGTACTGCGGCAGGCCTGCCTGATTGTAATCACTGTTCTCTGCATCGTTCTGGTGGCGGTTGGCTACATAGTCGATACGGTAGGGGAAGAAGGTGTCTTCAGGGTTCCGTACTTCGATATTGTAGGTACGCCATAGGTTGCGATTGGGTGGCAGGCGGGCTGCAGCGGTGTGACAGACGCTGAAGCTGCGGGTGTAGCGCACCTTGCCAAGAATATGCTGAAGGCCTTGCTGGATCTCAGTCAGGCCGTCGCCAAAGGTCAGTATCGGCAGGGCATCTTCAGCATGGGTGGCCATGATTAGAATATCTGCCTGCCAGCGGCGTTCACCTGAAGCGGTACGCTCGGCTAGCGTTGCGCCCTGGGGCGAGAGCCTTGCCTCTACGTCGATGCCGCGCAAGATTTTGACTCTTGGGCCCTGAGTCTCGGGGTTGGCGATATAAGCGGCCAAGGCCTCAAGCCAGTGCTGGGAGCCATGCTCGAAGTAGCGGCGGTCCGGGGGCGAGCCACCTTCCTGAATGCGGTAATACTCGAAGGGAGCTTGGAGTGGCATACCGCCCGGGCCGCGATCGTCGGCGAAGTACATGGCCGATATGCGTGGATAGTAGATGATGTGGCGGATGCGTTCCAGCCGAGCTGGTAGCGCCGGGTCCTGCCAGTCGATGGTGATTTTCAAATGATCCGCTGCGGCTGCCAGCATCTCGACGGGCGTGGCGACACAGCTGTCGAAGAAGTCATCTACCGTATAGTGGGGCGTAATGCGTCCACTCTCCACTAGGTCGATGGCGCTTTGATGCACCACGGTGATCAACGGCGCTAGCTTGCCCCCTTCGGCCTGATTTAGCTCGTGGGCGGGGTCGCTGACACCGCGGGCCAGGTCGCTATCATCGGTCAGGGCTATCGCTCCGTCACGGCTGAAGTAGCTCTCGGTATTCTCTAGCGGCTTCATGCGCTCTAGCTCGCCGATCTCGCTAAGCACCGTGCGCAGGCGATGATAGGTGGCCAAGTTGACATCATTGACCCCCAGGTCGGCCCAGCGCCGATAGGGCGACTCGGGCTTGCCCGGTTGCCGCCGATTGCCGAGGTCGACCCACACCGTTTCGGCGTTGCCGCCAAGCGTGGCTTTGCGCTCGAATAGGGTGATTTCTATCTGCTGGGCTGCTTTGCCACCGAGCTTCTGAAGGTAGTAGGCCAGTGACAGGCCAGAGACGCCGCCGCCGATAATGGCAACCCGAAGCGTTGAAGTGTCCATCGTTATTCTCCTTATGCAGTCGTTTGCTCCAGGATCTTCCAAGAGTTCGTTGCTGCCAAGGGCGCAAGAGAAGCTGATACCGAAGTGATCCGTTGTACTTCGTGTGGCTATTGTTAGCAATATTGGTGATGCCGAGCTGATGCTGTGACTGCGCAGTATCTAAGCTGAAATGCTTAGGGCAGGTAAGCCGCGGTCGATGACCGGCCGCCGATTTCACAACATCCGCATGAGGTATCTAACCATGAATGCTCCTCAAAGCAATGTTCCTCAAAACAATGCTCCTCAAACCATTGATAAAAAACTGATCGCCCACGACTTTCGTGTTGCCATGCATGAAAAACTCGAGCCTGAGCAGATCGATGACGTTGCCGACGCTTTGATGGCTTCCGAGAAGGCCTATCCTGCTACCGGCAGCGTAGCCAGCCTGATCTTCTATCTTAGGTTTCAGGTTAACATCACCGATGGAAAGTCCTTCGATGGCAATGCTGGCGGCATCTCCTCAGCGGGCGGCGGCGCTCTCTTTGGGGATGTCTATACCAAAGATCTCGAACGGCTCTATCGTGATACGGTAAGTTTCGAATTTCAGGGTACGCCAGTCTATCTGAGCATTCTGTTCTTCGACGGCGACAGTAATCTATTGGGCCACTTCCAGTCGGGTGCCGTCTCCACCGTTACCGGCGCTGGCGGTGGCACAGGCAGCTGGAGTTGAGTCTTAGCCGTATGCTGATTCTAAACCTGGGGGCGCCCTCGGCGTTCCCGGGTAACCGCGAGCAAGAACGTCAGCATGCTCTCAATCCATTCTTCACAATCCACTCTTCTCCCCTGATTTCCCTCCACCTATACTTCTCCATCCCAGTTAGCTTTCTGACTAACCTATGAGCTGAATATGAACTCTATTCGGCTCGTGTATCTCTGGGAGCAGCGCCAATTGCGCGAGCAGGCAACCACTAAGGATTTTTTCTTAGTAGTTCGCCAAGAGGGTAAACGCGCTATGTCATTGAGAAGGCCAGCGCAACTCGAAACAAGAGCCACCCTCATCAGAGGGGTAGCATTTAGCCTCGCCACCATGGGCTCGTGCAATCGCCGCGACTACCGCCAATCCTAGCCCGCTTCCTCGCTTGTCTCCTGGCATACCACTGTCAGCGTCCCGCGCATGCCGGAATGCCGTGAAAATCTGAGAAGCATATTCCTGAGGAATACCTGGGCCGGTATCTATAACACGCAAAACACACCGGCCGTCGTCCTGGCGCGTTTGGATGATGAGTGTCCCTGGGGATGCATGCTGGCGAGCGTTTTCCAGCAACGCAAGCAATGCCTGACGAATACGGACTGGATCGCAATACGCGGCGCCAGATTGCAGATCAAGGGTTGGATAATGATTTGATGCATCTAGGGCATGTCTACAAAATTCAACGACTGATTCAATTTCAGCAGAAAGATCACATTTCTTGATCTCAAGGTTCAGATGGCCGCTTTCGGCCAAGCTCACGGCGCGAAGGTCTTCAATCAGTTGTGCCATGCCGTCGATTTGGGTAAGGAGGCTTTGAAACTGGGGTTTTTCGGGGGGGAATACGCCTTCTGCCAAGCCTTGCAGGCGTCCGCGTAAAATAGTAACGGGCGTACGCAGCTCATGGGCAATCGCCGCATTCCAGAACGTCATTTCCTTGGACATACGCTGTAATTGGTCTGCCAAGGCATTGAAGTCGTTTGCCAAAACGGCGGCCTCGCCTAACGAGCGATCACCCGTCGTGGCGCGTGCGTCCAGGTCGCCTTGCGCGACGCGACGCATGCTTTCTGTGACGGAGTTTAGCGGTACCAGAATGCGACGTGCCAAGTGAATACCCACTATCACGGCGAACGCCAGCCCAACCAACGTAGTGCCAACGAGCCAAGCCCACTCTAGCCCCGACGGGAACATGTTGGGTTCGTTAATCGACCCCTGCCAAAAATGGAAGGTAATGAAATAGAACACATAAGAGGTCACCACGACTAACAGTGTGATCCCAAAAGCCATTGCTGCCATTGTCAACGCGATTGTCCGGCTCAATCCAATGAGTTTCATTCTGTTCCCCATAGCCGGTACCCAACGCCGCGTATGCCAACGGGTATGCCTCTCACATCGACGTCTTCCAGTTTTTTACGCAGCTTGCTGATATGGCTGTCGACAGTGCGCTCAAGCGCCTCACCCTCGGGGAGGCAGGCGGCCAATAACTCTGCGCGGGTGCAAACTTTTTTGGGCGCGCGTGCAAGGTGCGTCAACAACCTGAATTCGGTGAGCGTCAACGCAAGGCTATGCGAGTCTCCTCCCACCTGAACAAAGGCTTCGTGTTGTTCCAGGTCGATCTCAAAGGGCGGCACCCGGAGGACACGGGGTTGATGGCTAGCATCAGCCATGGTGCGCCTTAACACTGCCTGAGTGCGTGCGACGACCTCAGCAGGGTTAAACGGCTTGACGACGTAGTCGTCGGCACCAAAACGCAAGCCCATGAGTTTATCGATGTCCTGATCCATCGCGGTCAACATGATGACGGGCGTCTCACCACGATGGCGAACCTCCGACAGCACCTGCCAACCATCCATTTTAGGCATCTTTACATCAAGTAAGAGGAGATCGGGTTTCATCGACAAATGCATTTCCAATGCCTTGCGTCCATCTTCTGCGTGGATGGTTCGAAGGCCCTCACGTCTCAGATAAGCCTGAAGAATATCAGCGATCTCAGGCTCGTCTTCGGCGATGAGAACCAGTGCTTGCAGGCCAGAAGAAGAATTTGGCGACTGTTGAGTCGTGGACATAAAAGTGCCTAATGAAACATTAATTGTGTTCTCCATCATATCTACACATACCGTCGACGTTAATACCACGCTATAGCGATATAGTCCCCTTCAATTTTATTGCTAGGCAAATGTTTACCTATTTCTCAATGAGCTAGGTCTGAAAGAACGATGCCTGAAGGGAAGATGCATGACGATCCGACATATTTACCGCAATGGTGGCCTCTGTGCCTTGCTGCTAACCGTGCTAACCGCCTGCGGGCCAGTTGAGCAAGAAGTAACGCCGCCTCCTGCCCGAGTGTCTGTCGTTACCTTGGAACCCGTTAGATTGGAGCTGACCGAAGACTTACCGGCCCGGGTCGCTCCTTTTCAAGTGGCGGAAATTCGTCCGCAGGTCAGCGGAATTGTCCAACGTCGACTTTTCGAACAGGGAACCGACGTGAGTGCGGGGCAGCCATTATTCGAAATCAACCCAGCGCCGTTTCGAGCGGAAGTGGAAACGGCAGAAGCCGCTTTGCAGAAAGCCGAAGCCGAGCTTGCGAATGCCCGTGCGCAGTCCGCTCGGTTGGAGTCGCTGGTCAGGGGGCAGTCGGTGAGCCGCCAGGCCTATGACGACGCCGTATCCAAAAGTCAGCAGGCCGCTGCTGAGGTGGCTCAAGCGCGTGCCACGCTGTCACGTCGCCGCCTTGACTTAGAGTTTTCCACGGTGGCGTCTCCCATTGCTGGCCGAATTGATCAAGAGTTGGTAACGGTGGGAGCGCTTGTCGGCAGCAGCGATAGCACGCCCATGGCCCGTGTTCAGCAGATCGATAAAGTTTATGTCGATGTTCAGCGTTCGGCTTCCTCACTTGAATCGCTTCAAGATGCGATGGCGGCGCAACCTTCGCTAGATAATGGTTTACCGGTCACCATCCTCGGCAGCAACGGTACACCCTACGATGTCACCGGACGCATTCTTTTTTCGGGCATCAATGTGGATGCCAGCACGGGTGACCTTTTACTGCGTGTACTCGTGGACAATCCCAATCGACGCCTGCTGCCCGGTATGTTTGTGCGCGCCCGCGTGCCCTACGCACGCTATGACAACGCGTTGACGGTGCCGCAACAGTCCGTGGTGCGCATCGGCGGTAAGCCCTACGTGTGGTTGATTGGTGAAAGCGACAAGGCGGTGATGGTCTCAGTGGAGCTTGGTGAATTGGCGAACGGTAATTATCGGATTAAGACGGGGGTGACAGAGGGGCAGAAGGTTGTCGTCGAGGGGATAGAGCGACTTTCTGATGGTGTCGAAGTCAGCGCGACTGATTGGCATAGGTCATCGCCTCTTGAGGCTTCAGTGGCATCTTCTTAATTAAGCTTCAGGAGTCTCCGCAATGCCTCAGTTCTTCATCCAGCGCCCAGTCTTTGCGTGGGTGGTCGCGCTGTTTATCATCCTGCTGGGCGTGATCGCCATTCCTAAGCTGCCGGTCGCTCACTACCCCTCGGTAGCGCCCCCTTCGGTGACCATCACTGCGACTTACCCCGGCGCCACACCGCAGACCATGAACGATGCCGTGCTCAGTCTCATCGAACGAGAACTGTCCAGCGTCAAGAATCTGCTGTACTTCGAATCGTCGGCGGACTCTTCAGGGTCGGCATCTGTCACCGCCACCTTCAAGCCAGGGACAAATCCGGAACTGGCTCAAGTGGATGTGCAGAATAGACTCAAGGCAGTCGAGCCTCGGTTACCCCAGGCGGTTCGTCAGGATGGGCTGAGCGTCGAGTCAGCGTCATCCAGTTTTCTGATGATCGTAGGTCTGAATTCCGATGATGGGCGCTTTGATGAGATCGCCCTGAACGATTATATGGCGCGCAATATCGTCGAGGAGCTGCGCCGCATTGACGGTGTTGGTCGTGTGCAGCTGTTCGGTGCTGAGCAAGCAATGCGAATCTGGATAGAGCCGGAGAAGCTGATTGCTTTCGGCTTGTCGGTGAATGATCTCTCGACCGCGATCACGGAGCAGAACGCACCGATTGTGCCGGGCAGCATCGGCGCGTCTCCGGCCTTACCCGGCCAAAAGGTGTCCTCACTGTTGACCGCACAGGGGCAATTGAGCACGCCGGAAGAGTTCGCCGCTATCGTACTTCGCGCGAATGTCGACGGCTCCAAAGTGGTGTTGGGCGATGTGGCGCGAGTCGAGTTGGGCGCCCAATCCTACGGCTTCTCCAATCGTGAGAATGGCCAGCCAGCGACGGCGGCAGCCATACAGCTGGCACCCGGCGCCAATGCTGTCCGCACGTCGGAAAGTGTGCAGGCGCGTTTGGCTGAGTTAAACCAGGCGCTACCCGCGGGCATGAGCTCATCGGTTCCCTTTAATACGGCCCCGTTCGTTAAGGTTTCTATCGAGAAGGTCATCCATACCCTTATCGAGGCGATGGTATTGGTGTTCCTGGTGATGCTGCTGTTTCTACAGAACATCCGTTACACGCTGATTCCCGCACTGGTCGCGCCGATTGCGTTGTTGGGGACCTTCACGGTGATGCTGCTGGCAGGTTTCTCAATCAACGTGCTGACGATGTTTGGCATGGTGTTGGCGATTGGCATCATCGTCGATGACGCTATCGTGGTGGTCGAGAACGTTGAGCGCATCATGGCCAAAGAGGGATTGTCGCCAAAGGACGCCACCATCAAGGCGATGAAGGAAATTACTGGTGCGGTGGTGGGCATCACCCTGGTATTGACGGTGGTGTTTATCCCGATGGCCTTCTCGAGTGGCTCGGTCGGTGTGATCTACCAGCAATTCGCGCTGGCGATGGTGGTCTCGATTCTGTTCTCAGCGTTTCTGGCGTTGACGCTAACACCGGCGCTATGCGCCACCCTTCTCAAACCCATTAAACCGGGGCACCACGACAAAGGCGGTTTCTTCGGCGTGTTCAACCGGTCGCTTAAACGTATGACCGCCCGTTACGAATCGCGTGTGGGGAAACTGGTCGCCCGCAGCGGTCGGGTCATGCTGGTGTTTGTGGTCATCGCAGGTGTGCTGGTGTTCGCCTTCCGCCAGTTGCCTTCGGCTTTTCTGCCGGAAGAGGATCAAGGCTATTTCATGACCAGTATCCAGTTGCCCGCTAATGCGACAACCGAGCGTACCTTGGATGTGGTCAAGGCGTATGAGGAGTACGTCATGGCGCGCCCTGCTGTGGACGGCAATATGTCTATTTTGGGCTTCGGGTTCTCTGGGTCTGGCGCGAATACAGCGCTGACGTTCACCACGCTAAAGGATTGGGGGAAGCGCGACGGTGCCACGGCGGCGAGTGAAGCGGAAGGAGCTCAGGCAGCCATGAGTCAATTGAACGAAGGGACGGTGATGAGTATGTTGCCGCCGGCCATTGATGAATTGGGTACCAAGTCCGGCTTTACGATGTTCTTGCAGGATCGCCGCAACCAGGGGCCGGCCGCCCTTAAGGCTGCCGAGACGACGCTGCTGGAACTGGCGGCGCAGAGCAAGGTAGTTAGTGACGTCTATTCCGACGGCCTTCCGGAAGGGGCGAGCATTCGTCTTGACATCGATCGCCAGAAAGCCGAAGCGCTCGGCGTGTCGTTCGCCAACATTAGCGAAATCCTGTCTACCGCGATGGGGTCGTCCTACATCAACGATTTCCCGAATGAGGGCCGGATGCAGCAGGTGATTATGCAAGCGGATGCGTCGGCACGCATGCAGGTCGACGACGTGCTCAAGCTGCATGTGCGAAATAGCAGGGGGGGCATGGTTTCCCTGTCAGAGGTGGTGACTCCGGTGTGGGACGAAACACCGCTACAAATGGTGCGCTACCTGGGCTATCCCGCCACCAGCATTTCCGGCAGTGCGGCGAAGGGGGCTTCCACTGGTGATGCCATGGCTGAAATGGAGCGTCTGGCGCAGCAACTTCCGCCCGGTTTCGCAGTGGCCTGGACGGGGCAGTCCCTTCAGGAGCGCCAGTCCGCTGCTCAGGCACCCATGCTGGTTGCGCTATCCATCCTGGCGGTGTTTCTGGTGTTAGCCGCTCTCTACGAGAGCTGGTCCATTCCGCTGTCGGTCATCCTGGTTGTGCCGCTGGGGTTGCTGGGTGCGGTGGCTGCTATGTTGCTGCGTGACCTGCCTAACGATGTGTTCTTCAAAGTCGGTATGGTCACCGTGATCGGGTTGTCTGCGAAAAACGCGATCTTGATCGTTGAGTTCGCAAAACAGTTGCGTGAGCAAGGTAAGGGGCTGATGGAGGCCGCGGTGGAAGCCGCCAGCCTGCGCCTGCGTCCGATCCTTATGACCTCACTCGCTTTCGGCTTGGGAGTGGTGCCGTTGATGGTTGCGTTTGGCGCCAGTGCCAAAACCCAGCATGCGATAGGCACGGGCGTTTTCGGCGGCATGGTTAGCGGAACGCTTCTGGTGATTCTCTTCGTCCCGGTATTCTTCGTTTTCGTGATAGGTCTTCAGGAGCGCGTTAGTGGCTGGCGTACGGCTCGTCGCCCTTCATCATTACAACCCGATAACGATATAGAGCATTAATGCCATGCGCCGACTGATTCCGCCTATCGTGCTAACGCTGTCGGCGTCCCCTGTGTCAGACACCTTTTCAGTGGCAGCGTTGGAAGTGACATCATTATCTAGGAGTTAAGTGGCTAATGCTTTCTGCTATCCCACAACGTTGGCTAGTTCTGTTTGCCGTAATGCTGGCGTTCCTGCCCGTTGTCATCGACATGACAATCCTGCACGTCGCTATACCTGTACTGACGCCTGCGCTAGGTGCCACTGGCACCGAAGTGCTGTGGATCATCGATATTTATCCGCTGCTGATGGCGGGCCTACTGGTGCCGATGGGCACCCTGGCTGACCGAGTCGGTACGCGCCGTGTGCTGCTGACCGGACTCTTGGTGTTCGGGGTGGCGTCACTACTGGCGGCATTCTCGACGACACCCGTCATGTTGATCGGTGCTCGAGTGCTGCTCGCCATTGGCGGGTCGATGATTATGCCTTGTGTGCTAGGTGTTATCCGCAAAACCTTCGAAGATGAGCGCGAGCGTGCGATGGCGCTTGGCCTATGGGGAACGGTTGGGGCCGCAGGCGCGGCAGTTGGCCCATTGATTGGTGGTGTCTTGTTGGAGCATTACTGGTGGGGCTCGGTATTTCTCATCAATGTGCCCATCATGCTAGTGGTGGCGCCGGTCGCCTATGCGCTGCTGCCCCGCCGCGAGGCGACGACGCCAGGTAAATGGGCTTTCGGTCAGGCCTTGATTTTGCTTGTTGGTATCATCTCGGTGGTTTACGGCGTCAAGTCTGGGGTGGGAGCGGGGCAGCCGCTGTGGCGTGCAGGGTTGGTGCTCTTCCTGGGGCTAGCGATGCTGACCTGGTTTGCACGTATCCAGTTGCGTTCGGTGGAGCCGATGCTGGACTTATCGCTATTTCGCCATCCGGCCATTGTCGCTGGCATGGTGATGGCGCTAGTGGCTTCCGGTGCACTGGCAGGTGTCGAGCTGACGCTGGCGCAAGAGCTGCAATATGTGCTGGACAAGACGCCGCTGCAGGCCGGCCTTGTTATGGTGCCGATCATGGCGGCCGCTGCAGTTGGTGGCCCCGTTGCAGGCTACCTGTCCAACCGGTTTGGCTTACGGCTGGTTGCCAGCATGTCGATGGCGATCGCGGCAGCCGCTTTGGCCTATCTGGCGCATGCTGACTTCCACGCGCCTGACTGGACAGTGCCAACAGCTTTGGCCGTGCTGGGGCTCACCCTGAGCATCGGCCTGACCGCTTCCTCAATTGCCATTATGGGGGCAGTGGATGCCAGTAAAGGAGGGGCTGCCGGCTCTTTGGAAGCCACCGGCTATGAATTGGGCAGCGGGCTCGGCATTACCCTGTTCGGGGTTTTCATGGCCAGCGTGTACACCAACACCATCGTGCTGCCGTCACACTTGGATCCAGCCCTCGGTGCACAAGCTGTGCGCTCGATCAGCGACAGCATCGTTGTGGCACAAGGACTGGCTGCAGATCAGGCGGATGCACTCATCATGGCCGCGAAGGCGGCATTCTCCACCACGCACTCGATCTTGCTAACAACTGCTGCGATTCTCATCGCTTTACTGTCGGTTGTGGTGTTTCTGATGCTGGGTAGCCACCCAGAAAAGGTGGGGGCGCACGAGTGATGCTGGTCGGGCACTGGCACATCCATGCGGTTTTAGCCCCGGTGTTAGCTGTTAAGGTCAGCGTGGCGGGTTGCCTTGGCAGTCTCATCTATCTGCCCCGTCCATCGGAGCAGTTGATCAACCGTCGCCTTACCCCCACTGCCCTGTTAGTGAACCTCCTACCGGGGAGTCCTCGGGTAAGGCAACGGCAGCGACTCGGGCTTTTGCTGCCGCAAGTTTTGCGGGATCACCGCGCTCTATTTCCGGCTTTTGGCCTGGTGGGTAGGCGCCTACCATGCAGAAATCATCGTCCGCCTCTAGGCTGGCATGTCCAACCCCGGCGGGCAGAACCAGCACATCGCCTGGGTAAAGCATCAACTCCTGACCGTTAGGGCCACCCAGCCGCGCCCGGGCCTGCCCGCGGAAGATGCTCAGTGCTTCATGGGCGGTGGAGTGAAAGTGGTCAAAGTCATATAGGTGGTAGCGCCACGCAGGCGGCCAACCGTGGCGTTTGAACATACTTTCAAAGGCATCGGCCCGTTCCTCTGCATTGCTGATATCGAGAACCTGGCGATAAACCAGCACTGGTAGAGGGGAGTTGGGGTAGCCGGTCGCTGCATCGCTGTCGAGATGGAGTCGTTCTGGCTGAGGGGTAGACATCCTGGTCTCCTCTTTGGGGGTGTGTTTATAAAATAGCTTTGAGCACACTCTTTTGCATAGCCGCGCTAACCGATAACAAACTGGCTGTGTGTTTTGTCAATTACCGCCCGGCAGCGTATCCCTCATCTTCTGTTCGATTGCCTTGATAGCATCAGTCGGTATCATATCGTTGATGTTGTCCATCATTACGCCCTTTTACCGCGAGCTTCTATGACCCAATCTAAAACGCCCTTCATTGTGGTGCTGAGCCTGGCAATGACCATGATGCTGGGCCCGTTTTCCATGGATACGTACCTGCCGGCCTTTCCGGTCATTGGTGAATCGCTGGGAATTTCTCAGCAGGCGGTATCGTTAAGTGTTTCGGTGTATGTATTTGCGTTGGCGTTGGGTCAGTTAATCGGCGGCGCGCTTTCAGACCGCTTCGGGCGCCAGCGGGTATTGATGAGTGGGCTGGCGATTTTTGCGCTCTCAAGCATTGTCATTGGTATGGCGGATTCCTTGAACACCCTGCTCGGCGGGCGGGCAATTCAGGCCATTGGCGCCGGCTTGACTCTGGTTTCGGTACCGGCGTTAGTGCGTGACCGGGTGGCGGGGCGCGACGCCGCGAAACTGTTCTCGATGATGGGTTTTATCATGGTGCTGGCGCCTGGGATCGCTCCGAGCGTAGGCAGCGCGATTCTGGCGCTGGGTTCCTGGCACTATATCTTTTTCGCCTTGGCGGTATACGCGTTACTGCTGGTGCCGTTGCTGGTGCGGGTGATTTTTACCGGTACGGGCAAGGTATCCCGCGCGAAGAGCCCTAAGATGAGCCTGCTGGCGCGTTATAAACTGGTGCTGTCGACAAAGCCGGCCCTGCCGTTCATCGTTTGGCAGGCTGCCTCTTTTTCTACCTTGATGATGTTCATCACCTATGCGTCATTTATCTATCAGGGGCATTTCGGCCAGTCGCCTTCAAGCTTTTCAATGCTATTTGCGGCGAATATCGTCGCGATGCTTATCTTCAATATTCTCAATCGAGTGTTGCTTTCCAGGCTACCGTCACTGCGTATCCTGCAGTTGGCAACGGGCTGTCAGGCAGTGGGTATAGTATTGCTGGTGATGGCTGCCTTTATGGATTGGTCGCTTTACGCCTTCCTCGCCGCCATGATGCTGACCATCGGCGCGGTGGGGGCGATCTCTCCGAATATTCAGGCCTGCTTTTTGGAGTTCTTTCCCACCAGTGGCGGGACGGCCGCAGCGCTTCTGGGTGCAGCACAGTTCGGTGTCGCCGGGCTGCTGAGCGCATTGTCCGCCATGTTGCCGCATACGCTTGAAGCGGTCATTCTGGCCATGGCCGCCTGTGGCTCGGTGGCGTATCTGATGCTTGCCCGCTCTATCATCAAAGGGCGTGCCGCTGTCGAGGCACACTGAGCCAGGCCACACTCCTTTGTCAAAAGCCCCGTGTTTTGGATAACACGGGGCTTTTTTTATTTGTTGATCAGATGCCGCTAGTACACGAGCGCTGCAGATATAGGACGGGTAGTCGGTTGGTGCATGACCTCATACGTGTATTGCAATCATGAACTAAAGTTCAAAATAAATGATTATGATTTGTGTTATTACTATTGACTAGGTGCTGCCACCTTTGGATACTCTCACGGCCTTTTAAAAGAAAACCATAAGGCGAGCAGGGCCGGTTTAATCATTTCAAGGGATCTTCAACATGACTGATAGCAGTAGCACAGTCCGGCGCAACGCAAGTTGGTTACGGTGGCAGCAGACCACTACCGCCATTCTGTGCGGCACCACGCTGGTGACTATTCCCATGATCGGGAACGCCCAGGAAACCGGCGAGAGCAGTGAAGGTAATGAGGGCTATCGCCTTGCTCCCATTATCGTCAATGCTCAGGCTTACGCTGATGATGATGCCAACTCGATAGTGGCCCAAGAGCTATGGGTCGGCGGTAAGGTGGCTACCAGTATCCTTGATACCCCCGCTTCCGTGTCGGTCGTCACTGAGAAGGAAATTGAGCAGCGCAACGCCTCTACCACCGAGGAAGTGCTGCAATATACGCCAGGCGTCCTCACTGATTATTACGGCACCGATGACCGTAACGACTATTTTAAAATTCGCGGATTCGAGGCCACCACCTACCGTGACGGGCTTACGCTAGGCTCAATGCGCGGTGTACGCGAAGAGCCTTACGCCTACGAACGCGTTGAAGTGTTGCGTGGGGCCAACTCCACCCTGTTTGGCCCGGCGGATCCAGGTGGTTCGGTCAACTTCGTGAGCAAGCGGCCACGCTTTGAGCGTTTTGGAGAGGGGTATCTCTCCTACGGTTCATTTGACGCAAAAGAAGCCGGTGTTGATGTGGGTGACACGCTGAACGCTGACGAGACAGTGGCCTACCGCTTTACCGGCACCATCCGAGACAGCGACCGCGAATACGATCACTCCAAAGACAACAATGGCTTCCTGATGGGTGGCCTGACCTGGGAGCCGACGGCGTACACCTCCGCAAGCGTTATCTTCGATTACCTGAAACGTGACGACACCCCCAATAGCGGTGGTTATCCGCTCGACCGGGAGTACGACCGCAGCGAGTTCTTTGGTGAGCCTGGTTTTAATTATCACGATGTTGAGCGTACCAGCCTTACCGGACAGCTCACCCATGATTTCAACAACGGGCTGACGCTGCGGGGTAATCTGCGCTATAGCGACCTGACTGATGACTTCGGCTACGTTTATATCACTGACTCCGCGGCGCGAGTTGGCAGCGTGGTGGATCGCGACTATTTTGGAACGGACAACGAAGCCCAGGAGTTGATCGGCAACGCTATCCTGCAATACGACGCCCGCTTTGATCAGGTCGACAGCAGCACGCTCGTGGGTGTCGAGTATCGCGATGCTTCCACCGAAGACCGTTCGTTTTACGGGGATGCGACCTCCATTGATATCGCAAACCCCGTCTTTAGCGGTGCCCCGAGTAGCCTGAACGTCTATAGCCGTAACAAGCAGGACTTTACCACCGAGTCGGTTTTCCTGACCCAGAATTTGTCCTTCTATGACCGATTCATCGTGACAGCGGGTGTGCGCAACGACTCGATGGATGTCTCAAGCACCAACATGGCGGGCGTTACCGATTCCGATGACTTCTCTGAGACTTCACTTCGCGGTGCGCTGACCTATCGGGTCACCGACGAAATTTCTACCTATGTCAGCATGGTGGAGTCGGTCGCACCACCCACGGTTGGCGTCGAGCCTGAACGGGGCGAACAGTACGAAATTGGTGCGAAATACGCCCCCTTTGGTACGAATGCGCTGTTTTCGGCGGCCATCTATGACCTAACCAGGGACGACGTCACCATCTCGGTTGTACAGGACAATGGCGTTATCGAGCGGGAAACCGTTGGTGAATCCCGCGTGCGGGGTCTTGATCTGGAGGCCAAGGCTGAGTTGACCGATAGCCTTAGCGTGGCCGGTGGTTACTCCTATATGGAGTCGGAGGTGGTGCGCGACAGCAACGCAGCCAGAGAGGGTAACGAGTTCACTGCAGCACCCAAACATACGGCGTCGCTGTGGGGCTACTATACCTTGCCAAGCCAGGATATGAGTGTTGGCCTCGGCGCCCGTTACATTGGCTCCTACTACTTTGATGTCGCCAATACGTCAAAGAGCAGTGCGGCAACACTCTTTGACGCAGCCTTCAGCTACCAGCTCACCAAAGACGCCGACCTAGCCGTCAACGTCAGCAACTTGCTCGACGAGCAGCACGTGGTCGGTTCAAGCACGGCCGATTACTATAATCCGGGTCGCGAAATCAGCGCGAAAGTGAGCTATCGCTGGTGATGTAATTCCGCCTATATCCCAGAGGTAAAGCAACGGCAAAACGCCCCGACTTGAACATTAAAGGCGGGGCGTTTTGGTATTTAGGCTTCTGTTAGACCATCAACGATAAACACGCGGTAGTCGGCACCCTGGAAGCGGTGCTTGCGGGCTTCCTGGTAGGCGGGGCTTTGGTACCAGGCGCGGGCGGCAGCCATATCCGGGAAGCGCAGAATCACCGCACCTTCCATAGCGCTACCTTCGAGCACTTCAAAATCACCATAAAAAGCGAGCGGTTGCGGATCGTGGCCTGCGCGAGCGGCTTTTGCTTTCTCGCTGTAGCGCTCCATTTCCTGGGCGTCGTGGGTATGTTCGCGGGTCATTACGACGTAAGCGGGCATTAAATTCTCCTGATGTAATCGTTAAGAAATCAGCTAGAGCATATCACCGCCCACTAGCGGAGCCACATTAGAAAGACCGCTATTCAGCTTTACTGAGTATCTCGGCAGTGAGGGGCGGGTTATACGCCTGGCTCTGACTCAATCACGATTTCATGTTCCCGACGCTCTTTTTCCAGTGCTGCCAAGGCAATTTGATAACAATCTTCAACATGGCTGTTACCCATGTACTTCATGGCGGCGAAGCTAATGCTGCCTGCCACAGCGCTACCTACGAAGGGGACGAACTTAGCAACGCCTTTGGAAGCAACCTTGACACCCATTCTGCTGAGCAGCGTCATAATAAGTGCTTTTGTAATGTATTTGCCCGCCATCTTGCTGCCGGTATTTGAAATGACCGTCATCACAAAAAGCTTGGATTCTGTATCCAGGCTGTCGATCTGTTCAGGCGTTAACCCAAATTTTTCATTAATTTTGGGAATTAACCGCATCAATATGGCGACGTCTGAGCCAATATCTAAGCCTGGTATGGGTATAACCGCAGTGCCAGCTGACAGGCTTGAGCTCTTCGTTACCATCGAACGGCATGACTGTTTAATGGCTTCGAGCTCTTCTAGTGACTCGATCATATAAGATCCTTTATTCACGAACGGCAAGCTCCTTATGCGGCCCCAACTCATTGATTTATCTAGGCAGGCTGAACAAACCAGCCAAGGGAACGACATCATGTACGTTAGGGCGGAGTATAGTTGACCCTCCGTATCTTGCCCTAAGCGCCGCTACCGGACTAAGCGACGTTATCGGCAGGCGGTTATCCAACGCGAATAGGCAATGCGATGATAAATCGCTGTCGTTTCTTTAGGGACGGTTTTGACGCAATACCATCAAACCCGTCATTAATACCATAGCCATACCTGGCCAAGTTATAGCGCCTGCCAATCCTGTTGAGAAGGGGGGCTTTGTTGGGGTAGGGCATTCAGCGGCTCTTTCTCTTCTTCGTCCACACTCAATGCTCTCTTCCCAGGGGCTATGCGACGACCCTCCATTTATCTTGACCTCAAGTTAACCTGAGGTTTTAAAGTAAGCGCCGATTCTTATTTTAGCAATGGCCGATAAAGGGTGGGCAGTGGGTATGCGCAATAGCAATTCGAGATCAATACCGTTGGTAAGAACGATCCTTCTGATCATTCTGATTGGGCTCAACCTGAGGCCATCCATGGCGGCTATTGGCCCGCTGGTTGAGGCAATCCGGTATGATGTGAGTCTTTCATTTACACAGCTGTCGCTTTTAACCACGTTACCGGTACTAGCGATGGGGTTAGGGTGTTTTGTTAGCGCATTGCTTGCAAAGCGGATCGGCTTTAATAGCGTGATTACCCTGGCGCTTGCGTCGATTGCTTTATCGGACGCGTTACACTGGTTTGGCTTCGGGTATACAGGCTTATGGGCAGCCGCGCTGGGCGCCGGTATTGGCATAGCCTTTATCCAGGCGGCACTTCCTGCGGTGATAAAACAGGCGGCAGGCGAGAAAACCCCGATGGTGATGGGGTTCTACATTGCCTCCATCATGGGGGGCGCGGCTCTAGCCTCTGCCATTACGCCTGTGGTGAGTGATTATATTGGCTGGCAGAGCGCCTTGGCGTTATGGGGACTTTTAGCACTTGCAGGGCTCGTTTGCTGGGTGATGCGCAGGCGAGTACTGCCAGCCCCTAGTCAAAACAACAGTGTTAGCATCGCTTTTTCAGCGATGGCTCGGCAGCCTCGGTTTTGGTCGTTGGCGATTTTCTTTGGTTTAGGTACGGCGGGTTATACCTGCCTTCTGGCTTGGATTCCGCCCACCTTTATCAATTTAGGCTGGTCTCAAACGCAAGCGGGGCTGGCGCTTAGTTGGCTAACTGCCATTGAGGTGATGGCTGGCCTAACGTTCCCCATACTGGCTCAACAGATGAAAGACCGTCGCCCGGTGTTATTGCTGGTGCTTCTGTTATCGGTGGCGGGCTTTTTGCTTCTTGGGCTAATGCCTAAAACAATGGCTTGGTTGGCAACCGCGCTGCTGGGGTTAGGAATTGGAGGCCTTTTTCCCTTAAGCTTGATCATCACTATGGATCACTCAGACGATCCCGTGCTAGCGGGCCAGCTTGCTGCTTGGGTACAAGGAATCGGCTATCTCATTGCCTCTTTAGCACCTATCGCGGCGGGGTTGATAAAAGACTTACTGGGAGGGTTTGAGCAGGCATGGCTTATGCTTGGGGTGGTTTTTATAGGGCTGATAGTGATGAGCCTACGTTTTGATCAATCTAAAGCACCCCAACAGCTACACTTTAGTTAGTGAAAAGGGCTTCTCGGCAATCTAAACGGAAAAGACGAAACGCTAGTGCCCTCGGTTCGTTAGCGTTCTGTTTAATCCGCCCACTGCCAGGGCGGCTCGTCCAGCCATCCCTGACCGAGGATAACGGTCTCGCCAAACTCTTTATCCAGCGCGATAGAGTTACAGGCCTGATCTTGCTCCAGTGTCGCCACTAGGCGCGGCGCGTGGGAGACCACCCACACCTGGGTTTCCCTTGATGCACGGATAATCAGGCGCCCCAGGGCGGGCAGCAAATCCGGGTGTAGGCTGGTTTCCGGCTCATTTAGCACTAGCAAGGAAGGCGGCCTGGGTGTGAGCAGTGCCGCCACCAGCAATAGGTAGCGAAGTGTGCCGTCTGATAGTTCCGACTGATTTAAGGGGCGCAATAGCCCTTTCTGTCGAAACTGCAGTACAAAGCGGTTACCCGCATCGGCCCCAAAATCAATCGTTGCGCCGGGGAAGGCGTCTTCAATTGCCTCATACAAGGCCTTTCGGTCGCCAATCTCGTGTATGGTGCGCAATGCGGCCACTAGGCTGTGGCCATCGTGATCCAGCACCGGGGTACGGGTACCGATTTGCGGTGTGCGGATGATGGAGTGCGGATCGGTTCGGAACTGATCGTAGAAGCGCCAATGACGAATAGTTTGCCGAACCGCATGGACTTCAGGCACGGCGATCGGGTCACTGATTTCGTTCAGAATGCTTTCGTAACTGTTAAGGTGGGCGCCGTAAACCTGCCATTTGCGACCCGCTCGCACTTTGACCACAGACCCAACTCGGTCGATCAAACAGCTGCTGGGTCGGCAAACATTGCCTGCCCAAATGCATTCACGTTTTATTTCGGGGTCGAACTGGAACATGGACGGGTCTTGGTAGCCCGCAAAGCCCTGAGGTGCGGGCATCCCCAATGAAATGGCGTAGCCGAAATCTTCACCCACAAAACCCAGCCTAAGCCGAGAACTGTTTCTCTTGGCAGTGCCCTCGATGGGATTGGAGCCGTCTCTCATGCCTCTGGTGAGTTTTTCTGGACCTGCCCAGAAGGTGTAATCAAGCCCACCTTCTTGAGCAATCGATGAGATAAGATTGCCTTTGGTGGTCTCCGCCAGTAACCGCAGTGACTTGTATAAGTTGGATTTGCCGCACCCGTTGGGCCCAGTCACTACATTGAGACTCGACAGGGGAGAGACAACGTTTTTCAGGCTGCGGTAGTTGGATACGGCAAAGGTGTTGATCATAGCGTTGGGGGCTGGCTGCTCTTGGCATTGTGAAAATACCAGTTTAGCCCCAAGTGCACCCTCACTAGAAGACATCGATAGCTGGAGATTTTAAGTGTCGATTGAGGGGCAGGATGCTCATGTCCGCGATTTCGGCGAGGGTTTTGGTCGGCAGTTGCCTTTATTCTGTACGAGCTGTCTGACGAGAGTGTCAGGCGGGCATCACTTCTTCTCAATATTAAAAGATTCTCGGGAATATACCAAAAGACTGGATCAGGCAAGAAAGGAAGAGTATTTGGCATTCTGATCCGTTCATTTTGAATCTATCATTCATGTGCTGATAAAGAGACTAGAAAACCAAGCCTCCTTCTCTAAAGAAGATGATTAAATCACAGGTGGGAAATTAGAGAGGAAGCGATCCATGAAGTTCTTTTTCGGCTCGGTAGGTTGAATAGATAGTTAACGTAAGGAGTAAATCATGAAACTTTTAAATGCGGCCTTAATCATTGCATTAATGCTTTCTTCAGGCGTGGCGCTTGCGGAAAGAGGCTCGGATGAAGATAACAGGATTGTTTATTCTGATTCGACGTCTACAGATAGCGGTACTCAGAATATTCCGGCCTCCCAGGTGCTTGCTGACAACCCTTGAACAGAGCTAAGTAGGTCAGTTGTAGGTAGTGTGTTTTGAAGTAACGTAAAGTCATTAAAACTGCTCGGTGGCATGTGGATTTTAAATTAATCACATGTCACAGGGTTGGTCGAGTGATGGCTAGTCATTTAAGGGTAAGGAGTAAATTATGAAGATTTTACATGCAGCCTAAATGATTGTATTAGTACTTTTATCAGGTGAAACATCCGTTGAGAGAGGTTCCGATAAAGATAGAGAGATTGCTTATATCGAGTCAATGTCTTCGCAGCAAGCGAAAGAAGTTTGTTATTATCTGACACGCTGGTTATAAACCTTAAAGCGAATTATTAATTTTGATGTAGGCAATAATGCCGGGCGGGCCTAGTCATTTTAGGCCCGCCCGTTTATTTTCAGGCTTCCATTTGATTCAGTAAGGTTGAGATTTTACGCTACCTCCTAGGGCTGCAGTCTCAATAGCCAAGCACAACATTTACCCCATTAGGTGAAGTGTTGCTTTGTCCAGCCCCGCGCCTTTCATGGTGTTGAGCGTTGAGCCCTACGCAATGATACCCACCCGGCAATACGCTGTTGCCCGCTCATGGCGGCTACCATCAAACTTGGCAGGAAAGTCAGCGTGATGAGCGTGGAGAACGCGATGCCAAACATCACGATGGCGCCCAGGCCACGGTAGAGTTCTGTGCCCGCCCCGGGGATCAGTACCAGAGGGGCGATACCGAAGATGGTGGTCAGGCTGGACATCAGGATCGCGCGCAGACGGATATTGACCGCATCATCAACGGCCGCGACGATGGATTCCGCGCCTTCTTCCAGCCGCTTGTAGGCTTCCTGAACGATCAGGATCGGGTTGTTGACGACGGAGCCGAGCAATACCAGAAAGCCGAGTAGCGTGATCATATCGAAAGGCTGGTGGATGCCAAACGGAGCGCCGAGGCCGTTGAGTATCGCCAGGCCAAGAATCCCGCCCGCGAGCCCCAAGGGAATCGTGGCCATGACGAATAACGGCCGCCCCCAGTGGCGGAAAATCGCCACCAACATCAAATAGCACAACAACACCGCGATCATGAAATTACCCGAGACCGCTTCGCGGGTAGCCTGCAACTGGTCGCTGGCGCCGGTGATATCTATCGATACTCCGTGAGGGATCTCGCCAGCGACGCGCATGGCCTCAATCAACTCGTTTTGCACGCGTTCTACGCCCGTTTCCAGCGCCACCGAGCGTGGCGGCACGATATTCAGTGTCACCGTGCGGCGCCCGTCCAGCCGTCGAATGCTGTCCGTATCGACGGACTCGTTCAAATCGGCCAATGCAGAAAGTGGCAGCACGTCGCCAGACGGTGTGGCAATGGGCAGCTCACCCAGGCGCTCTGCCCGCTGATCGCTACCCGCGCTGCTGAACAGGTAGATGTCGACCCGCCGGTCATCCAGGATCATCTGGTCGGCGAAAGCACCATCGCTTAGCGCCGCCACGGAATAGCCAAAGCGCTCAGCGTCGAGCCCGACTTCCACCAGACGCTCCCACCGAGGCCGGATCTCCAGCAATAACTGATCCAGGCTGAGTGAGCTGGGTTCGGAACCAATCTGCGCGTCGTCGAACAGTGCTCCTGCGCGGGCATAGGCAAGGCTCGCAACCTGATAGATCTCGCCAAGATCAGAGCCGGAAATGTCCATGTTGATACTGCGCGTGCCGCCATCGTTGGTGGAGATGATGGAGCCCCGTGAGGCGAATGCGCGCATGCCCGGCCAGGCCGTAAAGCGTGCCTCGAGGGCGCCCATTAACGCTTCCAGATCGGTTGGATCTTTCGGGTCGGTAATGACACGAATGCCCTGGGCATCGACGAACATGGCGAAGAAGCGCAGTGCGGGCATATTCGTTTCGCCACGGTGGAAGCGTGCCGGTTCGTCATCAAGACGCTGCTGTAGCTCCGGGATTAGCTCCTGTGCGATGGATCCCATCTCCGTCAGATTGTAGCCCGGCGGTGCGATCATGTTAGAGAAGATGCGCGCCTCTTCGCCTTCCGGCAAGTACTCCGCCGGTGGGGTTAGCCACACCACGACCCATGCCGACAAGCCAAGCGTGCCGAGTAGAATCATCGTTCGCCGTATCGGATGGCGATAGGCACGGGTGATCCTGCGGCCGAGGCGGTCAAAGGCGCCGTCCTCGGCGGTAACCCCTGGCTGGATTGTCGGTAGCAGTCGTGCCGCCATCGCCGGTAGCACGGTCACCGCAACGGCCATCGACGCAAGAATAGAAGAGGAAATCGCAATCGCGATATCTGAATAGAGCTGTCCGGCTTCCTCCTGAATGAATAGTGTGGGGGCAAATACCAGGACTGACGTAAGCGTGCTCGCCATGACCGCCGTCCAGACCCGGCGCACACCCGCCACTGCGGCATCGAAGGGTTTCAGGCCGCGTCGTCGTGCTTGATCGATGCTTTCGAGGACGACGATGGTGTTATCCAGTGTCATGCCGATGGCAAACGCTACGCCGGCCAATGAGATAACGTTCAGCGTCCGGCCTGCGAGTAACAGGCCGATAAAGGCGGCGATCGTACAGACCGGTATGGCAATCACCCCGACAAAGGTGCTGCGCGCCGAACGCAGGAAGGCAAACATTATCAGTGTTGCCAGCAGTGTCCCGAGTAAAAGGTTATTCCAGACGTTGGCGACCGAGTCCTCAACGTAGCGCGCATCTTCGTTGATCAGCGTCATTTCAAGACCCAGCGGCGCCAGAATCTCGTCGCTGATCGCCTCGACTTCCGGCAGTACGGCATACTTGGTCTGGACGACATTCGATCCCGTTTCTCGGCGCACCGCCAGGATCAGTGAAGGTAGGCCGTTATAGAATGCCTGGGTACGCATTTCATGATGACTGAGTCGGATATTGGCCAGTTCGGAGAGCCGCATCAAGGCGCCCTGGCGCTCGGCAATGATCAACTCGCCCATATCGGCGGGCTCGTGGAAGCGGCCGATCGTGCGTGCCATCACACTGCGCTTTCCACTGTCCAGGTCGCCCGCTGAACTGTCGACGTTACGGGTCTGCAGTGCATTGCGCACATCGGTCATGTCGAGCCCGCGTTCGGCCAAACGGTACGGATCGATTTCTACGCGCACCTGCCGTGCTTCCGCGCCCCATATTTCCACGAGCGAAACACCATTGACACGCTCCAGACGGGGGCGCACCTCATCCTCCAGAAAGTTACGCATCATCGCCAGATCGAGGTTTTCCCCACTTTCCGCACGTGGCCCGATGCGGAAATACATGAAGGGTTCGTCCGAGGAAGAGACTGTCGTCAGGGCGGGGGCATCGACATTTTCAGGGTAGCTGGATACTTGGCTAAGCGCGTTGTTGGTGCGTATCAGCGCTTCATTAATGTCGACGCCGAAGGGAAACTCCAGCTCGATACTGGCTTGGCCGATGCTGGCGGTGGAAACCATTCGTTGGAGATTGGGCAAGGTGCGGAGGTATTGTTCCTGCTCGATAAGGATCTCTTGCTCCACGTCACGGGGAGACGCCCCAGGCCAGCTTGTCTCCACGCTGATGGTGCGTACTTCCAGGTCGGGGATCATCTGAACCGGTACACGCAGTGCAGCAGTGATCCCCAGTAAGCAAAGGATCAGAACCGCGACGGCAATCAGGGTGCTGTGGTGAATAACGCGTCCGAAATCCATGTGTTAACGCTCCACCACTTCCACGGGCTGACCGTCGGTCAGGGCCTCGTTGCCTCGGGTGACGACCTGATCGCCCTGGCGCAGGGTGTCACCCGCGACGGCGACCTGACCGCCCTGTTCATACAGAATTTGCACCTGGCGCCGGCGGGCGATGCGTTCATTGTCTGTGTTATCGACGATGTAGACGCTGTGACTGCCATCCGGTTGGCGCAGCAACGCATCGCGACTGATGGCCAACGTATCGGTTGCTTGCGAAGTTAAAGAAATTTCTGCCCGGGCAGAGGTGCCAGGAAGTAACCGGCTCTGCGGATCGTTTACCAGAAGGCGAAGTAGAAAGGTTCTTGCATCAGGATCGGTGACGGGAACCCGTGCAATGATCTGCGCTGGCAATGGGGTGTCATCCAGCGTATCGGCAAATACTTGCGCTTGTGCCTGCTCATCTAGCTGCCCAAATCGCTCTTGGGGCACTTGCACATCCAGACGTATACGATCAATCGTGACTAACGATAACACCGGCGTTCCCCGTTGCACCCATTCGCCAACTTCGGTGAGTTTTTCGGCGACGACGCCTGGGAAGGGGGCTGGCAAACTGTGCCGTTCAACCAGTTCTTCCTGCTCTCGTGTGGCTGCTTGAGCGGAGGCTGCCGATGCCCGTGCTAGATTTAGCGCGGCAACACGCGATGCGACCTCTGTTGCGGGGATGGCCTGACGTTCAGCGAGCCGCTGTGCCTCATTTACCAAGCGTTCAGCCTCTCGCACCGAGGCGTTTGCCTCTTCCTCCTGAGCGCGAGCACGCGTGAGCGCCTGTTGTGCAAGGGCCGGGTCGAGTTCGAGGAGTAGCTGTCCGGTCTCAACATGATCACCCGCTTCAACATGCAGGCGTGCCACGAGTCCGTCCGCGCGAGGGGAGAGGCGTGTCTGGCGCTCAGCGGTTAGGGTACCCGTAAGTGACAACTGCTCGCCTAACGTCGCCAGTTCTGCTGGTGCCGCTGAGACAGGTACGGCAGCACGTTCATTGTCACTTATATTATCGTCAGCAGGGGTGCCACAGGCGGTCAGCAGAAAACAGGCGAATCCAGAAAGCCAGAATTTGATGGTCATAGTCATCCTCTCCGGCCATCCTCTGCTAGGAGAAAAGCCATCAGTGGGTTTCGATTACTGTGAATGGAGTAGTGCAGATGACACTCCGTCATCACACGCCGATGCGCTCACCGCTAGCGGCAGGACGAGGCTTACGTCGGACGATGCGGTAGACGGTGGCGGGAGGGACATTTACGAGTATGCGACCAATACGCGTTGCCTTAAGCCCAAGGCGGTCGAGCAGCGCTCGGGGTATAGGGCAGCTCGGGCCATAAGTGAACTGATAAAAAGATCCTTCGGGCCGCATTTTGGCAAAAGCGCCGTCCAGAATGGCGATCATCTTACGTGGAGACATTGACAGCATGGGCAACCCACTGACGACAGCACCAGCATGCGCCCCGTCGAAAAACTTAACTTCGTGTAGCCTTGAAGCATCAATACAAAACGTGTGAGCATGCCCGAAGCGATGCTGTAGCTTGGTAACGAATGCCGCGTCATTCTCGATTAATGCTATGTTTTTCTGGTCGATACCACGCTCAATGAGTGCGTGTGTAAAGACACCCGTCCCCGGCCCAAGCTCGATGATCAGACCCGTATCCGTAGATATTTCCGAGGTGATAAGGTTGGCCAGCGCTCGACCGGAAGGCATGAGCGCACCAATACTCAGTGGGTTAAAGAGCCAAGCCTTGAAGAATAAAAGTGTGTCGGACAGGTTTCTAAGTTCCATAGCTTTTCTAAACTCTTCAAAAGAATCGAAGGTGGCAGCATCTGCGAAGACTATCGATTGTTACCAAGACCCTGCCTACTATTAATACTTCGCTGATCTCTATATGTGATTATCTCTGCTTACCGAGACGGGCTATCAAAACTTTTCGCTGGGAATGAAAAAGTAAGCCATGGTTGTGCCCACAATGTGTCAAGAATTGGTTATTTTGTAGCAAGGTGCATCAAGATAGATAAAGCGCGATAAATGTTGCTGAAGCCACGCAGCTACTTATCCACCTCCACCGGAGGAGAGTTCTATTGCGAATGGTCGAGGCCAAACTCAACGAATGCTAAGCAGTGGTTTCAGGCGAATGCTGATTGGCGATCGGGGGGGAGTTTTTGAAGCGGCACATTGAAAGAAAAGAGACTGTCTTTGACTTACCGAGTGAGTGTCTACCGGCTTGCGAGTGACACGGTGCTGTTACCTGTCTCTTCCCGCAAGTATATTCGAGGGGCTGCTTTTCTCAGATTCTACGGCCAAGTCGTTATTAATGATTAATTCGTCATTTGATATTCAGCACAGCAATTAAGAAGTGGATTAGGCCAACAAAAATATAACTAAAAGAGTCCCTACGCCTGCCACTCCTATTGTATTGGTGAAATCTAGTATCTCATCCTCAATATCACTCAGTAGCCAAGCTGTAGTGCTTTTTGATTTTACTTTGGAAAAGATTAAGGCTGTAGTGCTAGCTTCAACGCTAAAGACGGCAATGACGCTTTCAATTGATCCTGCATTAAGAAGCATCATGGGTAAAGCTAAAAAAGCAGTTAAAGTTATTGTAATACGTAAAGCAAAGCACTGTGAATGGCTTAATGTTCCAGGGGATTCCGGGAACCAAGCATTTGAGAATGACGTTTTCTCTTCCATGCATAGCGTTACAAGAAAACACTTGGATAGTGAAAATATAGATATAACCATCTTATTGCACCTATTCTCCATGAGTCCCGAAAAGCTCAGTCGGGGAGGGACGTCGATTAGTCTCCTGTTACCTCGCGAATACCATCGAGGAGGTCGTAAAAATAGGGATTCCAGGTCAGGCGAGCGTGGTATTTTTCCGCGTCGCTCTGTCCCCATGCGCCGAACCAGAGGGCGTTGGTGTCATCGGGTGGCGCGAGACCGTCCTGGCCGTTTTCCAGCATAAGATAGCTACCCGCTTGGCCGTAATAAGTATTCTCGGGCGCAAACAGCACATTCATGTGGGAGAAGGTGCTAATGCGCTGATCGGGTAGGTGACTGATAAAAGCGGTGACGCGGGAATCGTCAAGGTGTTGTGGTGGATCGCCGTACCAGATGAAGCGCGATTGTTGGTTGGGAAAGCGGTTTTGAAAGGCAATGAGCGTCGCGTTGGGGTCAAGGACACTATCATGTTGACTCATCGTCATCAGGACAGGTTTATTAAAGTGTGAGGTTTTGAGATTTTTTTGCACGGTACTGACCGAGTGATAATAGAGCGAGGCCCCTCGCGCAGGAAATGATTGGTAAGTGACGATATTGTCTTCATCATCGATATCGAGCCAGTCCCATAAATAGGAAATGGTCGGGGCGAGAAATAGATAGTGGGTATCGGGGTAAAATCCAGGAGAAAACAGCAGCAGGCCATCGACATTGTCGTCTGTGAACGCATGAGAGGTGACTAGATTACCTCCGGTTGAGAAACCGCCAAGCCAAAGTTCATCGACCTCGGCTGCAAGCAGTTTGGCGTGATGGGCAATGATGTTTTCCCAATCATCATTATCAGGCAGTATCAGATCGGCTGGACGTGTACCGTGGCCGGGCAGGAGGATGGAGCGAACCAGCCAGCCGTCATTCGCCATAGCGTTGGCGATATCGATGAAATACCACGGGCTTGTGCCCAGTCCATGCACTAACAGGATACCGCGTTTTGCCGGTTTATCAGGGCGGATTTCAAACGGCGTATTGAGCTCTATTTCAAGGTCGCGGTTCTCACTGATGAAAGCGCGATTATCAGCAATCCATGCACGTGTTTCGCGCACATATTGATCGAAACTCTCCTGATCATAGCGAGGCAGGTTTTCTGAGGGTTGAAAACCCGGCGAATCCGGTGGCACGGCGCAGGAAGCCAGCAAGAAAAGTGTGAAAAGTAGAACGTTCAGGCGGCTAATCATGAAACCCTCTCTGTAGGTGCTTGCCTCTAACAGAGAGCCACAAATGTGCTCCCCCTTATTTAGAATGATCGGGCAACCGGGCGGTGCGGTGTTTAACGAGCAGCGTTATTATTTCGACTATTGCGGTCATTTAGCTGTTTAAAGCAAACCCCGGCAGCACTGCCTCGGCCTCGATAGCGATTAACCATTCTGGTTCGGCAAGGCCGTACACAATCAACCAAGTAGCAGCCGGCGGGGCGGTGGGGAAACGATGCTTCAGCGCCTCCATTACCACTTGCTGGTCGTAGCGAGCGGATTCGGCTAAGTAGATTCTCAACATCACCACCCGCAAGAGATCGCCGCCGAGGCTTGATAGCAATCGTTCGATATTGTTCAGCGCTGCTTCGGTCTGCTCGGGAAGTTCAGGGCCCGCTAAATGGCCTTCGGCATCGACCCCTACCTGGCTGGACATCAGCACCCGGGAGCCTCCCTGAACTAATACGGCTTGGCTGTGACCTTCGATCAAGGTATCGGGCAGGTTGGGCGGATTTAGGGGCTTGCGTCTTAAAATTTGCATGACCACCTCGTTGATAAGTGATGTAGGGCGCTGTTTGCAGGGATTAACCCTAGGCTTCTTTGCGTAGCGTCATGATCAACCCGGGATGGGCGTTGTGAGCCGAAAGCACCCAGCCGTGTGCCATGGCGATTTCCTGGCAGATGGCCAGCCCCAAACCAGCACCATGGTCGCGTCGATGTGCACCTCGCCAGAAACGAGAGAACAGCAGAGACAGCTGTTCAGGCTCGACGCCAGACCCTCGGTCACGCACGGTTATCGTATTGCTCTGGATTTCCATGCTGACGAGAGTCTGCGCGGGGGCATGCTGGATGGCGTTCTCCAGCAAGTTCTTGAGCAGAGTGAAGCATGCCCCGTGATCAGCCTTCCATGTCACCCCTTGATCCGCGGCAAGCACCGTTAAATGCACGTCGGCGGACTCCGCCATGCGTTGCAAGTAGATGGAAGCTTCGTGGGCGATGTCGTGCATTCGAACAACGCTAAACTGGTAGTTGTGCGCCTCGCTCGCTTCGGCCAGAAGTAGCAGTTGTTGCACCTGGCGGGTCATGTACTCGACATCGCTCAATAGCGCCTTGCGGTCATTTCGCCCTTCCTCGAGCAACTCAACCTGCCCGCGGATCAGCGCCAGGGGCGTTTTTAACTCGTGGGCCGCGTGGCCGAGAAACTCCTGCTGCAGGCGATAACCCCGCTCAAGGCGTTCCAGAGCGTGATTGAAGCTATGTACCAGCGGGGCAATTTCCACAGGCACGGCGTCCGTATCGAGACGGGCGTCTATAGAGCGCGGCGAGATAGCCGCCGCCGATTTGGAAACATCGCGCAGCGGCTTGAGGGTTAAGCGCAAGGTAATGTAGGCGCATAGACCGAAGGCAACGAACATGACAAAGCCAAACACCAGTACGCCCGCTGCCACCAGTGGAAAGGCGACGAGATAGAGGACATCAACGAATCTTGAACTGGCGACGAACTGCAGATACCACGTTCTTTCACCATGCTCAAAGGGCTCCGTGGCACCGTAGAAAGTTCTGTCGTCATACTCAAAGGAAAAGGTGCCCCGCGCCAAACGCAGAACCTCGCCGTCGGCTGGCCAGAAAGCTTCTCTGGCACTCGAGGCCACCGCCACGTTCCCGGCATCATCCAGAATACGGTACGCCGTTTCGGGTTGTGGGCCTTCGTATAGCCAAGCGCGGTCGTCCATGCTGGCGTCGAAACCAACGGGCCGGCCACGGCTGTCGAACTCGACATTGTCCACCAGCCCATCGGCCGCGTCGGCCATATCCATACGAGGCAGTAGATCGCTCTGAAGCACCACTGCTGCGGCAATTACCAGCAGTGTGATACTCAGCACCATACCTGCCAAATAGGCCAGCAGCACCTTCAGCCTCAGGCTATTGAGCGTCATCCGCTTGACGAAGCGCATATCCCATCCCTCTCACGTTGGCGATCCGCTGGCGCGAACCGATGGCAAGCAGCTTGCGGCGTAAACGGTGCAGGGCGACATCCAAGGCGTTCGGTGTCACCGCCTCGCTTAGCCCCCAGGCCGCTGCTTCCAGCGCGCTGCGGCGAACTACCTCATCGTGCTTATATAACAGCAACTGCATGATGTGCAGCTCCGCCGGGGCGAGGGTAATGCTCTTGTCGCCGCTAAACAGAACGCCGCTTTCCGTATGCAGCCTCAGGTCGCCGTGAATGGGGTCGATTGAATGGAATTCCGCAGGGCGGCGTAGCAAGGCACGGACACGTGCCACCATCTCATCCATGGCAAACGGCTTGGGGAGGTAGTCGTCGGCACCGGCTTCGAGGCCTTCTAGCCTGTCATGCAGCGCATCGCGAGCCGTTAACACCAGGCAGGGCACGCTAAGGCCCGCGTTGCGCAACTTCTTGAGCAATAGCAGCCCATCGCCATCCGGCAAGCCACGATCGAGTACCAGTGCCTGGTAGGGCATCTGCTGAACGGCAGCCCAAGCCGAATCGATGCGGTCGACCACATCAACGCCGATACCGGCGTCCACCAGCCCTTTGCACATCAAGTGGGCTAGCCGGTCATGATCCTCGATCAGTAGTATGCGGCTCATCAGAATGTATAAAGATAGCCAACTAACACGGCGTTTTGGGTCGAACGATCCACCAGTGGGCTATCTTTGATTTCGTTCGCCAGGCTCGTGACCTCAACACCTAACAGCACAGAGTGATGCTGGTCAAACTGGTACACGCCGCGCACCCCCGCCTCGATATTGGTAGCCGACTCTCCCTTATAGGCGGGGCGATCGAAGCGAACCTCATTATCGCGAACGCCGAAGTAGTAATCGACGTTCTTGTCGTCCTGCCAGGACGCCCCCACGTGTGGGGTTACCATTATATGTTCGCCGAATTCCCACGTTCTCTCCAGGCCAAGATCGAAGCGATGTCCGTCGCTGTTGCCGGAGACGTCGGTGAGCCATTCGGCACTAACATCAACGAAGTCGGTCTCCCATTCCATTTTGGCCCCCGCCCAAAATCCGCCCTTGCGCTCACGCATGCCGTTGAGAATCGGGGCATCGCCTGGCTCGTAGCCGCTCTCATCGTACTGGGCGACGATGCCGAAATTGAGCTGTTGTGAGTCGTTGATGACAAGACTCGGCAGTTTAAATTCGATTTCCGGTCCGAAGACACTAATGTACCGGTTTTCGATCAGGAACAAGGGAAATGGGGTGTTTTCCCTGTCGATACCGGCATAGGGATCCTGTTCGCTTATTGCGCCTACGCCCAATCCCCAAGTGGTTTCGTCTGAGTCCTCTTCGTCGGCGAACGCCAACGGAGAGACAATAACAAGACCACCGATACATGCGGCTGTCGCCAATCTTATAGTGATGAGGCGGCCGTTCAGTAATAGCGACTGATGATAACTCATGGTGGCACTCCTAGCATGGTTTGAAAGTGAGAGTGGTATGAAAGTGCCATCATCAGGAGCGCTATCTTACGCGTTTCTTACTGGTGCCGGATTTATTTAAAACGTGACGTCAGTAAGAAATGAGAAAGGAAGGCAGGCCGATAGTGGTTCAACTGAAATTCTTGGATTTTCTTTTTCATCAATAAATTGAACCCTTTGAAGCAGGCCTGGATTATGCCATTTCCAAAACGAAAAAGTTGTTTCGGCATTATGCTTGTCGTGATTGCTAGCGCTGCCGCGCTGGCATGTATGCAGGCGGTGTCGTCGGAAAGTGATGCCGTCGCCGAACCGACGGCGCAGCCCTCACTATCAGTCAACGTGACGACATTAGAACCTCAGACGCTTCCAACGACGATTGCGGCCAATGGTGATATTGCTGCGTGGCAGGAGATCATTATCGGTACCGAAATCGGTGGCCTGCGGCTGGTCGACGTCAAGGCAGACGTGGGTGATGAGGTCACGGAAGGGCAGGTGCTGGCCGTTTATAACGACACGACCGTGCGCGCGGAGCTGGCTAGAAGCCGCGCCGCCGTGGCGGAAGCCGAAGCAACGCTTGCGGAGGCAACGGCTAACGCCCAACGTGCCCGGGGTTTGAAAACCACCGGGTCGCTTTCAGAACAGCAGATTCAGCAATACGAAACCGCCGAGCTCACCGCCAGGGCGAGGCTCAACGTTGCGCAGGCGCAACAAGACGCCCAAGCATTACGCTTGGATCAGACGCAGGTTGTCGCCCCGGACGACGGTTTGATTACCTCGCGCACGGCCACGCTTGGCGCCGTTACCAGTGCCGATCAGGAGCTGTTCCGATTGACGCGCCACGGTCGGCTGGAGTGGCGGGCCGAGGTCGCCGCGTCCGATCTGAATAAGCTGCGACCCGGCCAGACTGCCAGGATAAGCCTGCCTGGCGGCTACGACCTCGAAGGGCGCTTGCGCACCATCGCGCCGCTAGTGGACACCGCTACACGCAATGGTCTGGTTTATGTCGACCTACCGTTAAGCGACGTTGCCCGGGCGGGAATGTTTGCACGGGGTGAATTTGAACTGGGCAGCCGCCAAGTGATGACGCTTCCCCGTGCCGCGGTGCAACTACGCGACGGCTTTGGCTATGTACATCGCGTCAGCGGTGAAGGCCAGATAACGGAGCAGAAAGTTGCCTTGGGCCAGCACACGGAGGATCGAATCGAAATTCGCGCCGGGCTTGAACCCGATGCCCGAGTGGTCGCCTCGGGCGGTGCTTTTCTTGGCAACGGTGACCAGGTGCGGGTGATTGAGGGAGAGCCAGTTCATTCACCCCAAGCGAACGATACCGACGCCGAGGAGGGGGTATGACGCTCAATACCTCATCCTGGGCGATTCGCAATCCTATTCCGGTTGTTCTGCTCTTCATCCTATTGACCTTCTGGGGGCTCATCTCCTTCCGAGGCTTGTTTATTCAGGACTTGCCGGATGTGCAGCTGCCCCTCGTGGAGGTCTCCGCCTCGTTGCCGGGGGCGGCCCCCGCCTTAATGGAGAACGAGGTTGCCCGCAAGATCGAGGACTCCATCGCTACCGTCTCCGGCGTCAAAAACATCAATACAACGCTGACGGATGGCAATGCCGACATTGCTATCGAATTCAGGCTGGAAAAGTCCTTGCAAGAGGCTCTTGAGGATGTGCGCGACGCTGTTGCTCGCATCCGCTCGGATCTACCCGCCGACCTGCGTGATCCAGTGATTCGCAAGGGTGAGTTTTTCAGTGAGCCGATTGTACGCTACGCGGTGACCTCCTCTGATCTAGACGATGAGGCACTCTCCTGGTTTGTCGATGACAAAATGACCAAGGCCGTCTTGTCGGTGCCAGGCGTTGGTTCGGTTCGGCGTATCGGCGGGGTCGATCGCGAAGTCCGCGTAGCATTGGATGCGGATCGTCTGCTGGCGATGAACACGACAGCGCTGGATATATCACGCCAGCTGCGTCAGGCGCAGTTGGAGGCGCCCGGCGGCCGTGTGGATGTCGGCGGGGCCGAACAGGCAGTGCGCATCATCGCCAACGCTGAATCCGCAGCCGAGCTGGCGAAGATGGAGCTGGCACTCAGCGATGGCCGCCGTATTCGCCTTGATGAGGTGGCGACGGTTACCGATACCGTGGCCGAGCGGCGCTCGATGGCATTGCTTGATGGCGCGCCCGTCGTCGGCGTCGAGATGACCCGTGCCGAGGGGTACGGCGAGGTGGATGTGGCCGAGGGCGTGCAGTCTGCACTCGCTGAGTTGCAGGCGCAATATCCTCATATAGAGGTCGAAGAAGCCTTTAATTTCGTCGGGCCGGTGCTGGAGAACTACCAGGGCTCCATGCACATGTTATTCGAGGGCATGGCGCTGGCGGTGCTGGTGGTATTCTGCTTCCTGCGCAATTGGCGGGCCACACTGATTGCGGCGGTTACGCTTCCGCTGTCGATCATCCCCACCTTCGCTTTCATGCACCTGATGGGCTTCTCGCTCAATGTGGTGACGTTGCTGGCGCTCTCGCTGGTGATCGGGGTGTTGGTGGACGATGCCATTGTCGAGATTGAGAATATCGAACGGCATCTGCTAATGGGCAAGCCCCCGCGCCAGGCCGCCATGGATGCGGCGGCAGAAATCGGCTTGGCTGTGGTCGCCACCACCTTTACGTTGATTGCCGTTTTTCTGCCCACAGCATTTATGAGCGGCACCGTCGGGAAATTCTTCGTTCAGTTCGGTTGGACGGCCTCTGTGGCAGTACTGTTCTCGCTGTTGGTGGCGCGCCTTCTCACGCCCATGCTGGCTGCGTATCTGTTGCGCAAACCCCATCTGCATCATCGCGACCCAGCGTGGATTAGCTACTATCTGGTTGTCGCCCGTTGGTGCCTGCGCCACCGCAAGACAACCCTCCTCGCGGCGGCGGCCTGCTTTGCAGGCGGTATCTGGCTGGCTTCGACCCTGCCGGGTACCTTCATACCCCCCGATGATGGTTCCCAGACGCAGGCGACGCTCACCTTGCCGCCCGGTAGCACCTTTTCTGAAGCGGAGGCGCTTGCCGAGCAGGCACGCTCACGACTGGAGACGCAACAGCATGTAGTCAGCGTCTTCGCGGCCGTCGGTGAGGACTCCGGCAGCAGTGACTCTGATGTGATCTCGGTGGAACTGACCGTTGGTTTGGCGGATCGCGCAACCCGCGCGGGCGTTACGCAGCAAGACATAGAGCAGCAGTTACGCGTTGCACTCGCCACACTTCCCGGCGTGCGAACTCGCGTAGGCGACGAGGGGGATGGCTATGAGTTGGTGCTCGCCGGTGAGGATAGCCGGGTGCTTGAACTGCATGCCCGCCAAGTCGAGCGGGAGATGCGCGCCATTCCCGGCATCGGTGCGGTGAGTTCGACGGCCAGCCTGGTCAGGCCTGAACTCATTGTACGCCCTGATTTTGCCCGCGCCGCCGACCTTGGGGTCTCGGCTCAGGCCATCGCCGATACGCTGCGCATCGCGACAGTGGGCGATAACGCCGAGGACCTTCCTAAGTTGAACTTCAGCTCGCGTCAGGTGCCGGTGATGGTTCGACTGGCGGATGCCGCTCGGGAGGATATGGCGACCCTTAAACGGCTACCAGTGCCTGGTGTGAACGGACCAGTGCCGATGGAAAGCGTGGCTAACTTTGAGTGGAGCAGCGGTCCTTCGGAAATCACCCGGCATGATCGTCTGCGCAACGTCAATTTCGAGGTGAGCCTACAAGGGCAGCCTTTGGGAGAAATCGAACAGGCCGTGCAGGCACTGCCCAGTTTACGTCAGTTGCCACGCGGCGTGTTTCAGACACCAGAAGGCGATGCAGAGGAAATGGCGGAGCTTGCCGCAAGCTTCGGGATTGCCATGCTGACCGGCGTGCTGTGTATCTATATGTTGCTGGTGCTGCTGCTCAAGGATTTCATGCAGCCGGTCACTATTCTGGTGGCGCTGGTGCTCTCCGTACCTGGGGCTTTCCTGGCGCTGTTCCTCACGCAGACGCCCGTGTCGCTGCCCGCCATGATCGGATTGATCATGCTGATGGGCATCGCCACCAAGAACTCAATCCTGTTGGTGGACTACATCATCATCGCCCGTCGGGTGCATGGGTTGGAACGTGTGGACGCCATTGTTGATGCCTGCAAAAAACGTGTCCGGCCCATCGTGATGACCACCATTGCCATGGGGGCGGGCATGATGCCGATCGCCCTAGGATGGGCTGGCGATCCCAGCTTCCGGGCCCCCATGGCCTTCGTGGTCATTGGCGGACTGCTCACTTCAACGCTTCTGAGCTTGCTGGTTATCCCGGTGGTGTACAGCTACGTGGATGACATCGGCAATATCCTGGGGCGGTTCAAGCTGCCCCCAAACCACGCAACGCAAACATCGGAGTAGAAATTGTCATGAAACAGATCGAAAAAACCCTAGAGAGCCTGACAATGGGACGCCGTAGTTTTCTAACTGGCGCGGCTGCACTTGGTGTTGGTGCCGGGTTGTCCGCGCCTGCCATTATCTCCAGTGCTGTCGCGACAGAGAAATCGGTCATCGCGTTGCGAGACCAGGATCTGCCCTTTATCGCCACGGAAGAGACCTATACCACCGAGGAACTGATCGCGCTGAACGCGATTAACGATCAACACGTAGAGTACCTCAGGGAAACAGGTCTTGCCGAACTCGGCCCTGGCCGCATCGGCGCAATGGATAAGGCGGGGATCAATGTTCAAATCCTCTCCGCACATACGCCGGGCGTGCAGAATGTCCCCGGTCAGGAAGGCATCGATTTTGCCTATCGTCTCAACAAGATGATTGCCGATGGCCCGATGGCCACCCATCCGGGGCGGTACCAGGCCTATGCAACCTTGCCTCTGCAGAACCCGGAAGCATCAGCGGACGAACTGGAACGCGCCGTTCGGGAAGATGGCTTTCTGGGGGCCATGACCAATGGATTCATTGGCAACAAATTCCTCGACCACCCGGATTTCGAGCCCATTCTGGCGCGCGCCGAGGCACTTGATGTGCCGATATACCTGCATCCAGGCTTCCCCCCGGAAGACGTGTTCAATATTTATTACAACACCATGCGGCCAGGGTATGACCAATTGTTCCAGAACTACATTTTCAGCGGTTCAGGATATGGATGGCACCAGGAGGTGCTGACTCAATGTCTTCGACTGATCATCACTGGGGTGTTCGATAAATTTCCTAAACTGCAGATGATTATCGGCCATATGGGAGAGGGCCTTCCGTTCTACTACGAGCGTATCGTGGGAGATATGAGCGAGTCGACCGAAGACTCGCTGAACAAGCCTATCGGGCAATACTTCAGTGACAATTTCTGGTACACAACCAGCGCATTCTTCCAGGACGAATTGCTTCATCTTTTGCTGAGGTACATCAGTGTGGATCGAGTGATGTTTGGAACGGATTACCCGTTTGCAGACATGAAGCAAGGAACCGACTGGTTTCGGGCGGTGGATCTGCCCCGTGAAGCCAAGGAAAAAATTGCGTTCCGAAATGCAGAAAAGCTGTTCGGAATAAAGGTCTGACGCATCCGCCCGGGATCGAATGATGCCGATTGGTTTTGGTGTCAGCGGGGCCATAACCGGAGATCACTTTGGCTGTATCTCAAGGGTACAGCCAAAGGATGCCAAGCGAGGCCCCTTGCCTCCCTCATCGTGGCCAACCACTCATCGGAGGTCTCATGTCCCCCCAATCCAGATTCCACGGTCGTCAATCGGCGATCCAGGAGGGCGCTGCCATCCAACGCTGATGACGCAACGGCCATGCTCGTCGGCGTAGTCAAGCGATACGGCTCTGGCGAGTCCGCCATCGTCGCGCTCGACGACGTCACCATCGCGTTCCCGGTAAGCGGCGTTGGCGAACCGGGCATTTCCCCGCTCGCGCCTGAGCTGGCCAACGCGCTGTTCGCCTCCACACAGCAGAGGATCCGTAGTCTGCCGTTCTCCGATCATGTCTAGGCCAATACAGACCTGTCGAGGCCCATCATTGAGCAGCGGCGGCGAGGCATAAAGGCATCAGGAATGACATCGGTGGATGGAAGCATGTGGTGTCCTCGTCGCATAGGACGAGACTGCCCGGTAATGCGTCTTTCAGAAGCCTTAGCGGAGGATCGGAACGATCGAGAAGTATTGCGTAAGTTTTCAGTAAGCCAGCGGCAGCGACAGTCAACACTCTTTCCACTCAACGTCGACTGAATGGCCTCTGGTCTTTCGAGGATTCGTGCATGATCTATCGACTCCTGTACCGGTGGCGCTGGCTTGGCGCCTGGACCCTGGCCAACCTGCTGCTTGCCTGGGTGATCTCGCTGCGCTATGTCGGCTATATTCAGCCCGAAGGGGCCGAGCAGTGGAGCTACCTGCTGATGGTTTTCCTCGGCCATCTCTCGCTGCTGGTATGGCTGGGAGCTTTGCCGATGTTCCTGCTGGCCACGCTTTTACGCGGCACCGGGCTATGGCTGATAACCACCCTGTGGGCGAGTGGCCTGCAGCTGCTACTGCTGCTTGATACCTTCGTCTACGCTCAGTATCGCTTTCACCTGAGCGGCTTTATTCTCGACCTGCTGCTCAACGCCGGGGGCGACGTGTTCAGCTTCTCATGGGTCGCCTGGGCACTGGCCGTCGGTGGCGTGCTGGGTATGTTGGCGGTGCAAGGTGGCCTCGGGCTGCTATTCAAGCGACGTCAACCTTCACGGCCTGTGGGCGCAATGCTGGTAGTGAGCTTGTTGGCTCTGCTGGGGGTGCACGGTTGGCATGCCTGGGCGGATGCCCACTACGACCGCGACATCACCAGCATGACGCGTCATGTGCCGGTCTTCTATCCGGCCACTGCCAAGCGCTTCTTCGTCGAAAAGGGGTGGGTCGACCCCCAGGCGGTGCGCGATCGGGTGGATCTCGAGGCGACGAAGGGCGGGGCGCAGGGCGCAGGGCCTGATCTACCCTTCCGCGCCGCTGAGCTGCTCGCCGTCGGTGTCTCCCGACAACCTGCTGCTGGTGCTGGTGGATACCCTGCGCCACGACGTGCTCACTCCTGAAGTGATGCCGAATCTTTACCGGTACGCCAATCAACCCGGTTGGTTCAGGGCGCGTGAGCATATCAGCGGTGGCAACTCCACCAAGGCCGGCGTCTTCAGCCTCTTCTATGGCCTGCCAGTCACCTACTGGGATGCATTTACTGCCAGCCAGACGCCCCCGGTACTGATGGAGCGATTAGAGGCTGCCGATTACCGATTTCAGGTTCTCTCTTCGGCAACGCTGGTGAGCCCTGCCTTTGACCGTAACGTTTTTGCCGGCCTCAAGGATATCTCGCTGGAGCCAGCACAGGGCGAGCCCTGGGAGCGCGACCAGCAGATCACCGATGACTGGCTAGCCTGGATGGACAAAGAAGAGGCAAGGTCAGATGAGCGGCCGTTCTTTGGTTTCCTGTTCTATGACGCCGTGCACGGCTACAGCCATCCGCCAGACTTCCCGCGGTTCATGCCCTATTGGGAGCATATCAACCACATGAGCTTGGGGCCTGACTTCGATCCCGAACCTTACTGGAACCGCTATCGTACGGCAGCGCGCTATGTGGACCAGCAATTGGGACGTGTACTCGATGACCTGGAGCGCCGTGGGCGGCTTGAGGATACTGCGATAGTGATTACTGCCGACCACGGTGAGTCCTTCAACGAACATGGCAAGAACTACTGGGGACATGGCAGCAACTACACGCCGGAGCAGATCCAGGTTCCGCTGGTGATGCATTTGCCGGGGCGATCCGGTGGTGCGCTGGAGCGGCGAACGCACCACGCCGATATCGCACCGACCCTGCTCGAGGAACTGCTCGATTGTGAATCAGCTCCTCAACATTACACCCTGGGGCAAAGCCTGTTGGACGTCGCCCCCCATCGCGACTGGATGCTTTCAGGCAGCTACATGGGTTATGGCATCCTGATGCCCGACTATCAGGTGGCGGTGCACCCCACGCGGGCCTTCGAAGTCTATGACTACCGCATGAACGAACTCGACGATATCAAGCTCGAGTCCCAGGTGTCGAACGAGGTACTTAGGGCGCTGTCGAAATTCTATCGCTAAGACACCAAGGATGGTGCATTGCCGGCTTTAGCGTACGGAGTGAATCGGCCATGGCCTCAATGCCTATAACCATCTGTTGAGCAGGCCAATGGGTAGCCCGACAAGGTGCAGGTCTTCGACCCCGAACCCCGGTGTGGCGTTGAAGGCTTGGCGGTTTCAATGGCCAGGAACAACAAGTGTAGTGGCATAGTGAATTGGCTGCGCCGTTGTGTGAAGCGAGGCACATACACAATTGGCACCTAATTTTGCCCAGGATTTGACCTTGACTTCAGCTCTATCGTTGCTCGCTACACAACGATAGAGCTGCATGAGCTAAAGCCCGTTTCAGAGCTTGCCGTCGGCAATCAATTCCCGGGTGCGTCTGAGCGTGGACAGCAAGGCGGCCTTGTAGCCGTTGTCGCTGTCGAACTGGATTTGTTCGGCTTGTTCCTCAGGGCCGCCCGGTGCTTTGTCGCGCAGGCCAAGATAGCAGTAGAAGCGAAGCTGGAGCGCTCCGGCCTCATCCTCAAAGAGTTCGTTGACGATGGCGCCCTCACGGGGACCTGTGGCCTGGAAGAAGGTGACCTTGCTTTCTGGCTCCAGGGTGATGATCTCGCGCAGATCGGTGCCGGCGATGGTGGCTTCGCGCACGAAGTGCGTTGTGCTTTCCTCCATGACGTCGCAGCGGGTGCACAGGCCTTTGGGTAGGAACAGGCGGGCGTCGCGGGCCTTGAGCACCAGGCCCTGCCAGGCCTGTGCTCGGGTCAGAGTGGTTTCCCCTGCCGGATTCACCGGGACAGTAGCGGTCGAGTAGATCATGGTGAGTTTCCTTATGTTGATTGGGAGTGCGCTGCCGTCAGACTGAGGCCGCGACCTGGGTGGCGAATTCGCGATAAGAATGAAGGGGGCGACCCAGAAGGGCAGTCAGCCGGTCAACGTCACCGGTACCGGGGAGCATCCCCTCGGTGATGAAACGCTCGCTCATCAGGCGCATGTCGTAAGCCATCCAACTCGGCATGTGCTGCAATAGGTTCTGCTCGAACGCGACGGTATCCTCACCCGGGTAGGCGATGGGGCGACCAAGTACATCGGTCCAAATAGCGGCAATGTCCTGGCCGGTTAGCGTGTTGGGGCCAACGAGATTGATACGCTCGATCGGTAGCGGTACGACTGACTGCTCGCGGCGCAGGAGCTCGAGGGCGGCGACTTCTCCGATGTCGCGCGTGTCGACCATCGCCAGGCCCTTGCTGCCGATCGGCATTGGGTAGATGCCGTATCCGGTGACTACCTCCTTGATGGTCAGGTCGTTCTCGATGAAGTAAGCGGGCCGCAGGATGGTGGCGTTAAAGCCCATCTGCTTGATCATGCGCTCCACTCCATACTTGCCGGCAAAGTGCGGCACATTGACGTACAGGTCGCTGTGGATTACCGAGAGGTAGACAATTCGCTCGATGCCGGCCTCACGGGCGAGGTTAAGCGCGAGCAGGGCCTGGGTGTACTCGTCGGCTACCACGGCGTTGAGCAGAAAGAGCGTCGAAACGCCATGGTAGGCGTTGCGCAACGAGTCGACGTCGAGCAGGCCGCCCTGGATGACACTGACGCTGGCCGGAAAGTCTGACTTCGAAGGATCGCGGACGAGCACGCGGACATCGGCATCGCGCTTGACGAGTTGTTCGACAACGTGGCGGCCGACAGTGCCGGTTGCGCCGGTAACGAGAATGGTCATGGTAATTTCCTGGGTTGGGGGTATTTGTTGCAACCAGAGTTGCGTACGGATTGAACAATAGGTCGTTTCATTATCAAAACAAAGAGCATAAAATACAGACACTATGTTCCGTATATGAGACACAATGGATTTCAATGCTTTGCAGGATTTTCAACTGGTCGCCGTTCACGGCGGTTTTGGAAGAGCAAGCCGGGCCAGTGGCAGGTCCAAGGCAACCCTGTCGCGCCGGGTGGCTGATCTGGAAGAAAGCCTAGGCATTCGGCTCTTCGAACGAAGTGACCGCAGCCTCGAGCTGAACGAAGCCGGCCAACTGCTGCTCGCACGCATTGAGGGACCCATGCGTGAGGTGGCCGAAGCGGTAGCGGCGGCCCGAGATGGCCTTGATACCCCGAGAGGCCGGCTGCGCGTAGCGGCACCGTTGCTGTTTTCGCAGGTGGCGCTTGGGCGGCTGGCCGCCGCCTTCCAGGCGATCCATCCCGACGTGCAGATAGAAGCGGTGGCCGAAGACCGGCTCGCCGATCTCGTCGAAGAGCATTTCGATGTCGCCATCCGCATCAATCCGCACAAAGACAGCATGCTGGTGGGCAGGTGTTTTGCCCGAGACAGACTTGTCTTGGCGGCGGCTCCCTCGGTTCAGATACCAAAGCAGAGCAGGGATGAGCCGCCCCGCATTCCGGCGATCGTCATGCCGACGTATCGAGAAGGTGAGGTCTGGTCCGTCCGGGATGGCCAACTGTCCGTCGAACCACAGCCTGTTTTACGGCTGTCCTCGCTCCTGACGGTTCGAGATGCCGCTGTAGCGGGTGCAGGAGCGGCCATGCTGCCGCAATCCATCATCGGAGGCCTGCTGGAAAGAGGCGAGCTGGTGTCGTGGGGCGCCGCCGGCAACGAAGTCGAGCTTTGGGTTCTGCATACCTCCCGACGCTTACAGAGCCCCAAAGTCCGGGCCTTTGTGGAGTTCATCTGCAACTATTACCCCAATGGATCATTTGTAGTTCAGGAATAATCTCTGGGCGCGGAAAGATCACGGCCTGAATCGCTGGGGCGCGATCATCAATGCCTGTCGCCAGCGCCTCCGTCCGATCATGATGACCACCCTCGCCATGGGGGGCGACAAACAGCGAATGGGTGAGATACAGATGCTCACTTCGAAAGTGTCGCCTTCTCTGGCCTGCCAACGCATCTCATACGGTAATGCAGTGCTGGTCAGGTAGAAGTCCCCCGCCTGCACCTGCGCCATCGAAGGGCGCGCCCATTGGCCGCGCGGCACAACCGGAAGAGATCGCTGAAGTGGTCGCTTTCCTGGCGTCGGAGCGCGCGAGCTTCATGGTCGGCACTGTCGTCATGGCCGACGGAGGCATGACCGTTACTGCTGGCTGAGCGGAGACTTTGCGATGCAGTCCGTATTATCAGCCTTTTCAGCAACACGCTGGCACTGAATACCCATGGTTATGAGCGAATGGTGGCATCGCTTAAGCATGTTCAGACACTAAATACCTCAATAACCCGGTCACGGAACCAGCGCTGTGCAGGGTGAGTATCGTTGCGTCGATGCCAGGATAGCGTGAAAGGAACCGGGTCGAGTTCGATCGGCGGGCTTCCCACGTAGAGACGTTCCGCTTGACCTGAAGCTTCCACCACCCCTTCGAGAATCGTCGCGATCATATCCGACGAGGCGACAAGAGCCGGAGCGGCGTAGAGCTGCGGAAGGGTCAAAGCGAGTTGCCGCTTCAGCCCCTGCTTTGCCAAGGCTGTATCCACAACGCCGAAACGGTCGTTCTCTGGAGATACGAGAAGATGCGTCAGGGACAGGAATGTTTCGAGGTTCAGACCCTGACGAATGGCCGGGTGATCTTTACGCAGGATGCAGACAAAGCGCTCTTCAAACAGGGGAGCGCTAAGAATGCGGCCAGTTGATGTGGGCGGGACGCCGATAGTCATTTCCACTTCCCCGGCATCAAGCATTGAGATGGCATCATCCCGACTGGTGAAATTCCGTACAGCTAGCGTTATGCCCGGAGCTGCCTCGCGCAGCTTCGCCACCAGCCGCGGCAAAAACCTGAACGCCGGGTGGTCGGACAGGCCGATAGAAAGAGCGACGGTGGATGAAGAAGGATCGAACTCTTGTGTGAAATCCAGCGTGCGCTGGATTTCCGCCAGCGCATGGCTAATCGGTTCGGCCAATTCGAGTGCCCGTGGGGTCGGCTGTAGACCGTTGGTTCCGCGTACGAACAACTCATCCCGGAGCAGAACACGAAGCCTTGAGAGCGCAGCGCTCATTGCGGGCTGGGTGCGTCCGATCCGTATTCCTGCTCGCGTGACGCTTCGCTCCACCATTAAGGCATCGAAAGCGACGAGCAGGTTAAGATCTATGCCGTGTAGATTCATGAGATGGATGTTAATGCATATCAAAAATCGATTTCAAGTATGTTCTTTGCAGCCCTAAGCTATGAAAACCCTCACAACGAGAACCCTCACAGCGAGCCCCCCATGATTGATTCAACCACTCAGCACAAGGCCGAAGTAGCGAGCCTACCCGCTGAAGAACTCAAGGCTATCGAAACATTCTATTGCGCCTTTGAAGGAAAGCCGGAACTGCTCGACGATGCTGTCGCGGCCGATTGGCAGGATATACCACTCGCTCCTGGACAAATAGCAGGTCGAGACGGAATGAAACCGCTCATTGCCGACTTCAGAGCTGCGTTTCCCGATGCGAAGGTTACTATCCACGAGATCATCAGCGCTCCTGGCCGGGCCGCCGTGCGAGCCGTGATCTCAGGCACACATGAAGGCGAGTGGTTTGGCATTGCACCGACCGGCAAGACCTGCCAGCTCGCGATTCACGAATTCCACCATATCGCTAACGGCAGGTTGACCCATACCTGGCACCTTGAAGACTGGTTTGGATGGCTCAATCAGGTCGGCGCCTGGCCTGCGATTCAGCAGGAGAACACACGATGAAAGTCATCCGTATCACCGGCTATGAGGCCGAGCCGCACCTTGATGACGTCTCCAAGCCAGTGCCGGCTAGCGGTCAGGTATTGGTTCGAGTCCGGGCCGCTAGTCTCAACCCGCTCGACGTCAAGCTGCAACGTGGCTACATGGAACAGTTCTTTCCCCTGACCTTTCCCTACACGCTAGGCACCGATCTCGCCGGTGTCATCGAGCAACTGGGGGCGGATGTCGAAGGGTGGACTCTCGGCGACCAGGTGGTCGCCAGAACCGACCCGACCGCCGGAGGTGCTTTTGCAGAATACGCCTTGGTGCCGAAGGAGTTCCTTGCGAAGGCACCTAGTACTCTACCGTTCAATGAAGCAGCTGGCATTCCGACAGCTGCCGGAACGGCCTGGCAAGCCTTGTTCGAGTCCTTCGAGCTTACTGAGGGACAGAAAGTATTGATCCATGCCGGCACGGGTGGCGTCGGCAGCTTTGCCATTCAGCTCGCTCATCGTGTCGCGGCAAAGGTCATCGCAACGGCCTCGGGCAGCGGTCTAGATATCGTCCGCCTGCTCGGTGCTGACATGTGCATCGATTACCGCCGCGAGGACTTCACCCGGAAGCTATCCGACATCGACGTCGTCCTCGATACGATGGGCGGCGAAATCCAGCGACGCTCTTTCGACGTGCTGCGGGCGGGTGGACATCTACTATCTACCGTCATGCCACCTGATGACACTTTGGCAGCCGCTCATAACGTCACTGCCGGTTTCGTATTCCATGCTTCCGACGGCCAGCGCTTGGCGAGAGTATCGAAAGCTATCGATCAGTACGGTCTACGGATCCTTGTGGATCGAACAGTGCCGTTTACAGAATTCATTCCAGCATTCCAACATCAGGCCTCGGGGCATGCACGGGGCAAAATCATCATCACATTCGATTGAGCTTGACCGCAGCCGCCAGCCCCAGCTTCGAGATTCCGGCATTATTGACGAGAGCGTCAAGATGAGAGCATTCCGCGTGAACCGCATCAGCGAGTCTATGCACGTTGCCAAGAGAGGCGAAGTCAGCCTCGAAGAACCGGGCGGTTCCTCCGGCCTGTTCGACGGCATGGACAACGGCCGCTCCGCGTAACGTATCACGTCCGTGCACATGGATGGCCCCCTTACCTCGGGGGCGCTTGCGGTATTGCCCGTGTTGCTTCCACTCAAGCTTCGCTGGCAATGCGATTGAGATTGTTGACCGATTCTTCCGGCAAAACCAACTGTGCGGCAGCCAAATTTTCCTCTAGATGTACCTTGGATGATGTTCCAGGAATTAACAGGATGTTTGGGGATCTCTGTAACAGCCAGGCAAGAGCAACCTGCAACGGCGATGCCTGTAACGTTTCTGCCTCTTGTTGCAGAATTGTAGACTGCAGCGGTGTAAAGCCTCCTAAGGGGAAGAAAGGGACATAGGCAATTCCATCCTGTGCAAGCTGCTCGATGAGAGCATCGTCATGTCTGTGGGCAAGGTTGTAATGGTTCTGCACACAGACGATAGGCGCAATGGCGCGGGCCTCTTCGATTTGCTTTTCGGTGACATTGCTGACACCCAAATGGCGAATAAGCCCTTCTTGCTGTAGTTCTGCAAGTACTGAAAAGGGTTCAGAGATGGAACCTTCAGCCGGACCGTGCGCAGAAAACATTGCCCGCAAGTTCACCACCTCTATCTGCTCCAAGCCTAGATTAATCAGATTGTCGTGGACTGCCTGGGTAAGCTCAGCCTTAGAGAAGGCCGGAAGCCAGTCACCTTTGTCGTCACGCCTGGCGCCGATTTTTGTGACAAGCGTTAACTCCTTGGGATAGGGATGCAAGGCCTCCCGAATGATTCGGTTGGTGATGTGGGGGCCATAGAAGTCGGACGTATCAATATGATCCACACCGTATTCCACGGCTGCTCTAAGTAGGGTAATGGCGCTCTCTTTGTCCTTCGGCGGGCCAAATACGCCGGGGCCGGCCAGTTGCATTGCGCCATATCCCATGCGCTTGATCTGCCGATCACCTAATTTAAAGGTGCCTACCTGTTCGATGTCGTTCATGAAAGTCTCCTGTTTTGGTTTTCCGCCGCAGGGATGTCTGGGCGATCGCCGGCGGGACATAGGCCGCTCCTTCCAGCGGCGCCACATCAACGCCCGGTGGGACTATTTCGTCGATCCGGTCGAGGATTTCATCGCTTAACTGCACCTCCGCGCCGGCGAGCAGATCGTCGAGTTGCTTGGGCGTGCGGGGGCCGATGAGGGCGGATGTAATCGCCGGATGCGTCACGACGAAGGCCAGTGCCATGTGGGTCAACGACAGGCCCGCATTTTCGGCCAGCGGGATGAGCTGCTCGACAGCGTCGAGGCTGGCTTCGTCGGACATCGCCTTGGGGAAATATTTCGTGCGCAGCGAGTCCGGTTGCTCTCCACCCTTGCGGTATTTGCCTGTGAGCATACCCTTAGCCAGCGGGCTCCAAGCCATCGCTCCCATGCCATAACGCTGGCAGATGGGCAGCACCTCCCGCTCGATCGAACGGTTGAGAATAGAATAGGGCGGCTGCTCAGTGCGGAAACGGGCCAGCCCGCGTCGCTCGGCGACCCATTGCGCCTCCACGATGGCGGAAGCAGGAACGGTCGAGGCACCGATGGCTCGCACCTTGCCCTCGCGCATCAGGTCGGTGAGAACCGACAGCGTTTCCTCGATGTCGGTATCCGGCGCCAGCCGATGAATCTGATAAAGGTCGATATGGTCGGTCTGCAGGCGGCGCAGCGAGTCTTCGACCGCGCGGGTCAGCCAACGCCGCGAGCCACCCCGGCGGTTGGGGTCGTCCCCCATCGGGAGAGACGCCTTGGTGGCAAGGACGACATCGTCTCGCCGCCCCTTCAGTGCCTTGCCGACGATTTCCTCGGACTCGCCCTGGTGATAAGCATCGGCGGTGTCGATAAAATTGATGCCGAAATCGAGTGCCTTGTGGATCATGCCGACGCATTCATCGTGATCGGCATTGGCGATTCCCCCGAACATCATCGTGCCCAGGCAGTAGGGGCTGACCTGGATGCCGGTACGGCCAAGTTGACGATATTGCATGGTGTTCTCCTCGTATGATGGCAACGGCGCAGGTGAATCATGTTCACAACAGTCGCGGGAGAGATCCCCGCTGCAGAGCGCCTCTGGCATCTGCCATGAATCGAGTATGGCAAGCCGAAACAGGATGAACTACAATAAATCGTCCGTATTTAGTTTGCAGGTGTCCTGTGTTGCTCGATCCGCTTGCCCAGGTAGTCACGCTCCTTCAACCCGCTACCCCGTTTTCGAAACGGGGTAGCGGCGCCGGTCGTTGGAGAGTTCTCCGCACAGAGGTCGGGCGCCCTTTCTATTGCGCCATTCTTGAGGGAGCATGCCGTCTCAAAGCCGACGGGCACGACGAGATCGTCCTCGAAGAGGGGGATTTCGTGCTCCTCCCTTCCGCGTATAACTTCTCAATGTCGAGCCACTCGCCCACGACCCCCGAAGACATCGTTCATACCTCCATCGTGTTACCCGATGGCGAACACAGGGTCGGCACCCCAGACGGCTCTCCCGATGTCCGCTTTCTGGTGGGTTACTGTGTCTTTCGATCCCCGGATGCGGCTCTGCTCTCGTCGCTGCTCCCCAAGCTTGTACACGTTCGGGGAGTGGATCGGCTGGCCACTCTCATGCAACTCGTCGGCGATGAAGCGCGTGCGCAGCGACCGGCGCGGGATGTGGTTCTGGAACGCCTGCTGGAAGTCCTGCTCATCGAGGCCCTTCGCTCTGACGGTACGACGGACACCTCGCCCGGGCTACTGCGCGGTCTTACCGACGAGCGGATTGCGATCGCAATCCGTCGGATACATGAGAGTCCCGAGCGCCCCTGGACGGTTGCACAGCTTGCAAACGAAGCGACACTCTCCCGCTCCGCGTTTTACGAGCGGTTTGGTCGCGCGGTGGGCATCGCGCCAATGGAGTACCTGCTCGCCTGGCGTATGGCCTTGGCCAAGGATTTGCTGCGCAGAGAAAAAGCCAGTATCGCTGACGTCGCCGAACGGGTTGGCTACAGCTCCGCCAGCACCTTTAGCGTCGCCTTCACCCGCCATGTCGGGCTGCCGCCTGCGCGCTATGCCCGGGGGGCTTCGTTTGACAGGGTGCTACAGGCCGAAGCCGATAGCTCACCGGAGACCGGATCCATTGCTTGAGCCTAAACTCAGGCAAGCAATCGCGGGGGCGGCGGCTGAGCTTTCACCTTTAGGCTCCCAATCCACCATCGACTCGAGTTGCTTCGACTAAATGATCCAATTCAGCTTGTGCTAGCGAAGATGGCAGGTGGCAGATGGGATCCCCCTCCAACGGACATGACCGCGGAGCGCTCAGGCGTTAGTGCATGACGAAGATTGAAAAAGGTGTGTGTCTGGAACGTTCGGCATATCGGCGAGCAGCGCAAGCGCGGTCGAGCTGAAGGGATGTCGTACCTTGCGTTGATAGGCTTCTACGATCTCGGCGAGTACGGACACGGCAAGCGATGAAGCGTCGCGCATGGAAGGTATCAATCCGACGGGCCCGCGGATGCGGTGAGTCTCTTTCTCAGTAAAACCGATTGACTGAAGCCTCTCACAGCGCCGCGCATGGGTAGCTTTGCTGCCAATGGCGCCAATATAGAAGGCGGGGCCTATGAGCGCTTGGGCGAGGAGCGTTTCCTCCCAGTCCACGTCATGGAAGGCGAGCAGAAACGCCGTCCATGGATCATCGTCCAGCTTGGGAAGCGCCGAAGGAACCGTCAGCGTCGTAACGCGCTCGATTCCTAACCGTTGGGCATCCTGGGCTTCGGCAGCATCGCGGAGTTGCAGCTCGGTGTGGATGCCGCTTGCCGTCGCCAGCCGGGCAAGCGCCAGACTATCGGCGCCGCGCCCGGCGATGCGCAGGCGGAGCTTGGGTATGTACTGAAAAGACAGAGCGCCTGGAGTGGGCAGATGCCCCAATCCGAGCGAGCCAGAGTCAGAAAGTGTGATCGTTACCGGCTGGCGCGTGGCGAGCTGATCATGGCAGGCACGCAAAACACTGAACTGGGCGTTGGGCAGTACGCAAACATCAATGGCACCACCGCAGGGTAGCGGCAAATCGATGAACGGTGAGCCCTTGCCGTACCTCAGGCGCTTGACCCGCCCCGTGCTAAGCGCTTGCCGCGCATGATGGGCCACATCCGCGTCGATGCACCCGCCTGAAATGTAGCCGCAACGGTCACCCGTGGCGGACACGGCCATCATGGCGCCTGGCATGCGCACGGCGCCACCTTCCGTCGCGGTCACGATAACGAGAGCTGTCTTGCTTTCTCTGCGCCAATCGAGCCACTGTCCAAGGACATCCTGTGCGTGTTCCAGGTACATGGTAGGCCTCATCAATCTGTGGTCGGCTGCGCTAACCCTGAACATGATCGGAAAGCGGCAGGTGGCGGATTCGTTGCTGCGTAGCGGCAAATAGCGCGTTGGCCAGCGCCGGGGCGAGCGGGGGAATGCCCGGCTCACCCACGCCGCCTAGCGGCGAGCCGATATCGACGATGCTCACCGTCACGGCTGGTGCCTCCCCGATGCGGAGCAACGGATAGTCGTGAAAGTTCGACTGCTCGGCGTGGCCGTCACGGATCGTCACCTTCTGCCTCATGGCTGCTCCGAGCGCATCGATGACGGCGCCCTGTAGTTGCGCTTCCACCTGGCCCGGATTGATCGCGCGTCCGCAGTCGATAGCGGCATGGACACGTTCCACCTGAATACCTTCATCGTCAGCCCTAGCCTCGACTACCTGGGCAACATAGGAGCCGTAGCTTTCTACCACGGCCAAGCCGCGCGAGATTCCCTCTGCCGCAGGCTCGTGCCAATGCGACATCTCGGCGACCCGGTCAAGGACGGCGAGCATCCTCGCCTGATCGGTGCAGTGGCTTCTGCGAAACTCCAGCGGATCGCGGCCCGCTGCTGCAGCGCATTCGTCCATGAAGCTTTCAAAGAAGAAGCCGTTGAAGGAGTGGGCGATCGAACGCCAGGGGCAAAGCGGGATTGGCAGGTCGACCACGGCATGATCCACGACAAAATTGGGGATGACGTAGCGCATGTCCGACAGGCCGCCGAGCGAGAAGGGATCGAAGTTGGCGAGATTGCCCGTCGACTGCGCCCGCTGCTCCGGATCAATGCCGTATTCGCGGCCCATTTGCGGCCCGGAGACGCGAATGCGCATGCCGGTGATCTGGCCGGCCTCGTTCAGAACCGCCCGGAAGCGACACATCATCGTCTGGCGATACTGGCCCTGCTGAACATCATCCTCGCGCGCCCATAGCACCTTGACCGGCCGACCATCGACGGCGCGGCTGGCAAGCGCTGCCTGAAGGGCGATCTCGCCGTGGGTCTTGCGCCCGAAGCCACCACCCAAATAGGTGGTATTGATGAAAAACTGGTCAGCCGGTATCTGCATCGCATTCTCGAGCGTCATGCGCACGATGTCCTGGCCCTGCGTGCCGATCCATAGTTCTGTTCGTTCCTCGGTGGACTCGGCCGTGCAGTTGATCGGCTCCATGCTGGCATGAGTCAGAAACGGCACCGAGTATTCGGCCTCGACGACCTGACCGTCGTCCCACAGGGTTGCCTCGGCCTCGCCCCGCAGCGTGGTGATAGGGACATCGGTTCGATCCAGTCCCTGGCGAAGCATTTCATCTATCTCATCGGTGGAAAGCGTATCCGCCGGTGTTTGTGTGAAGGTGATATCCAGGGCGTCGGCTGTTTGTTTGGCCTGCCACCAGGAGTCGGCAACCACCACTACGCCGCGCGGCACGCGAACCACGGCGACAACGCCCGGCATCCCGGAGACGCTGTTCTCATCGAATGACTCGACGTCGGCGGAAAAGACCGGGGCGAGTCGGGCGGCGCCATATAGGATGCCTTCGCGCTCGACGTCTATCCCGTATACGGCTTTGCCTGTCACCTTTGCCGGGGTATCGAGACGCGCTACCTTGCGCCCGGTCAGCGTGCGTTCGCTATCGGGTCGGAGGGTTGGATCCTCAGGCATCGGCAGCGCCATGGCGTCTTCCACCAGGTCACCGAAGGGAATCCTTCGGCCGCTGTCGGCGTGGACAATGCAGCCGTTCTCGGCGTGCAAGGCTGCCGCTGCTACGTCTAGACGCTCGGCCGCCGCCTGGGTCAGCATTTGCCGTGCCTGGGCGGCCGCGCGGCGCAGCGGGTCGTGCCAGAAACGGATGCCGAACGAACCCACAGAACGCATCTGGCCGATGAATGGAATTCTGTAGTCGTCGGAGAGCTTATTCGGCATGCCGACAGTAATACTCGACCAATCGGCGCCCAGCTCCTCGGCGAGAATCTGGGCCTGGCCTGTGTGGGTGCCCTGGCCCATTTCGCTCGTGGGTAGCAGGAAGGTCACTTGGCCGCTCGTGCCGATGCGGATATAAGCGTGCGAAAGGAGGGGATCCTCTTCCTCTTGTGCCCAGGCCGTGGGTAGACGAAGGGGAATGATGAGCGCGGCGCCTGCCACTAAGGTGCCGCCTAGAAAGGCGCGACGGCTAAAGGATAAATGATGTGTTTTCATTGTTGACCTGTCCTTTCCATAAGACTTGAGGTGATACGGTGCCGGTTAGCTTTCGGCGACACGGTGTATGGCCGCCCGGATGCGCACATAGGTGCCGCAGCGGCAAAGATTGCCGCTCATTGCGTCATCGATCTGCGCATCGGTAGGGTGCGGATTGCGCGCCAGAAGCGCAGCGGCGCTCATGATCTGACCCGACTGGCAGTAGCCGCATTGCGGGACGTCCAGTTCCACCCAGGCCTGCTGGACGGGGTGCGAGCCATCTTCGGACAACCCTTCGATCGTGGTGATGGATCTGCCTTCGGCGCCAGATAACGGGAAAACACAGGCACGCACCGGCTCACCATCCACATGCAGCATGCACGCACCGCATTGTGCGACGCCGCAGCCGAACTTGGTGCCGGTGAGTTTCAGTTGCTCCCGGATCACCCAGAGAAGCGGTGTACCCGGCTCGGCGGTAACGTCTACCGCACGTCCGTTGATCGTAAATGCTGTCATGGGTGTTTCTCCTTGGCCTCATTCCGGGTCGTAACATGGCAGGGTTGTTGGCTCTTCTCGATTGCCTTAGAGGCAGCAGTTGGCTTCGGCCAAGGCTGCGTTATCTTTTTTAACAACTTGATGGAGACAATACTTGCCAGCACCTGCGCAAACCTTGCCTTTTCCTGCAGGGGGCGAGGAAGGCCTTCGACATCATGCTAAGTTCAACCTGAATGCGGCAGGGAAACAGGTAGATTCGCTCTATTTGGTCGATTCTGAAGTCACAAGTGGAGCTGAAAGGATTCGTCCGCCCAGCTCGCCTCCTTTGGGAGACACTTTGCTACAATTTGGTATCAGTACGGCACACTTAAGCGACAAATTGATCGTATTGATTATGCTCTGCATCACGTCTCACCCGGAGCGCTCTCGACACTCTATGCTGCCTATGCCGCAACTAATCCAGAAGCGCACGGTGGGGTTCCTAGGATTCCGTCAATGATTAAAGTGAAGTCGGGGTTGGCGAAGGCGACGCGACTCTATGATGAACTGGCTAAGAAGGCTGGCCAGATATCGGCTGACGAGAGTTTCAGGTTCACGGCGCGGAGGTTAGGGCAATGCACGAGGCCACACATGTAGTCGTCGTTGACGATCATAATGATATACGGGATCTGGTGCGGGAGTATCTCGAGCATCAAGGTTACAAGGTCAGCGTAGCGGAAGGGGGGGCAACCCTACGACGAATCCTCGCGCGACAGACGGTCGACCTGATCATTCTCGATGTCATGATGCCCGGTGAGGACGGTATCTCGCTATGCCGGGAGGTTCGGGCATCCGGAGATGTTCCTATCATATTTCTGACTGCGATGGACGAAGATACAGATCGTATCGTCGGTCTCGAGCTTGGCGCGGACGATTACCTGGTTAAGCCATTCAATCCGCGTGAGCTTCTTGCTCGAATTAGAGCCGTCCTCCGTCGTGCTACCAGCTCTACGCCGGTGGGTACAATTCTCAATCGTAGGATAGTGCGCATCGGACATTGGAAGCTCGATTTAGGGCGCCAGGAAATCTTCGGTGATGATGGTGTTGGCATTCCTCTCAGTACAGCGGAATTTCGTCTTCTCAAGGTTTTCATTGAGCGGCCTGGGTTAATACTCAGCCGAGAGCAGCTTCTTGATCTGACGGTTGGGAGGACAGCCGACATCTTTGACCGCAGCATTGATAACCAGGTTAGCCGTCTGCGGAAGAAGATTGAGGAGAATGCCAAGAATCCGTCGATCATCAAAACCCATTGGGGCGGTGGCTACAGCCTGTGTACTGAGGTCGTGTTCGAATGATTCGTCTTTGGCGTAAAAGCTTGGCTATACAAATCATCGGGCTGACGCTAGCGGCGTTAATCGTCTCCCAGGCGCTTACCTTCCTGATTTCCATGGATGAGTACACCAAAAAGTTCGATGCAGGGGTAAAAGCTGAATTTATCAGCCGAGCGTCATCAGTGACCCGCTTGGTGGAATCGCTATCGCCGCCATTGAGAGAGCAGGCTCTGCGTGCAAGTGAAGGCAGTTATTTAAGATACTGGTTGACCGACAGCGACCCTGCGGATCCTAATGCCTGGAGATTAGCGGCCCTTTCCCAGCTTTCCCGGCCTTTGGATAGCGCCGTCGATCCAAATGGAACATTAGGATGGGCTGGGTCTCCCCATCCGAAATTACCGAACGTCGACGAAGTGGCCACTGCAAACGCCGATGACCCATGGTGGACGCCAACGCCCTATTTGTGGATGCTGTCGCAGCCAACCAAGGTGCTCCAGTTTTCAGGCAGTCTTGGGTATGGGTACAAGGCGCAACTGGGTGACGGGCGTTGGTTGAATGCGGCCTTTTATCAGCACGATAAAGGTAGTTTGTGGACATCCAAGCCTCTGATTTCGCTTGGGCTTACTGCTATCATGCTCGCTTTGATCAGCATTTTTATAGCAAGCCGTATCGCCCAACCACTACGAAATCTGTCCACAGCCGCTGAAGCTTTAGGGCGAGGGCAAAACCTGCCGCCATTGTTGGAAGAGGGGCCAGAAGAGATCAGGCGCACAGCTCAATCCTTCAATAAGATGCAAAGCCGTCTACATCGTTTCGTAGAGGATCGGACGAAGATGCTTGCAGCGATTGGCCATGATTTACGGACGCCGCTGACCTCGCTTCGGTTAAGAGCCGAATTCGTTAACGACGAAGATATCCAGCGTAAGATGATAGCGACAATTGACGAGCTGCAGTCGATGACGGAAGCCGCGATTTCGTTCGCACGTGGAGAGTCGATTAAAGAGGAAACGCGCACCATTGATCTGGAAGCGCTTGTGGGGAGTATTTGTGACGACCACGCTGATCTGGGACATCCGGTCACCCATGTCGAGAGCGTTAAGATGAAGTACCGTTGTCGACCAGATAGCCTTCGCCGCGCGTTAAGAAACCTGGTCGAGAACGCGGTGCGTTATGGGGGTGAGGCAAAAGTGTCTCTTCGGGAGACTCCTTCCACGGTTGATATCGTCGTTGAAGACCGTGGGCCAGGGATTCCGGACGACATGAAAGAGAAGGTTTTCGCGCCTTTTGTCCGGCTTGAAACGTCGCGAAACAGACAGACCGGAGGCATCGGTCTCGGCCTCTCGATAGTGCGTGCAGTCGCACGGCAGCACGGGGGAGATATCTCGTTTTTCAATGGCGAAGCCGGTATGCAAGCCATCATTTCGCTTCCCAGAGAAGGCAGTGTAGACGCAGCGCCAGTGCGAAAAGAGCGTATCTGGCGACTCAAAAAAACTTCACGCTCCGTGCAAAGTGCTCACTCACCGAAATAGCCTGTTTCTTGCCCTGACACTCCAGTAACCATGCCCAATATGGCAAGGCAAACTCATCACATTGTTTATTATGATTTAGCGTTAGTGGCACAGTTCGCTACAAAATAACCAAAACTACGGCATATCGTGGACACAACCATCACCTACCATCCTCGTTGTCGCCGTAGAGCTTAGTTAGCTCGGCACCGTAATCTCTAGCATAGAGCGAGGACAATATGCCGACACTACCAATGCACCGCTTGAGCAAATTGGCTCCGTACTTTCTCAGCGTTCTGCGAATCTTTGCCGCTGGGTCTTTCCTGACACATGGGACGATGAAGCTTTTCAACTGGCCCGCCCCTTTCGAGTATCCCCTTAACCCCATGCTTTATACCGCTGGCATCCTGGAAGTAGTGGGCGGGTTGTTGCTAATAATAGGTCTGTTCTCGCGACCAACGGCTTTCTTACTTTCTGGTTTAATGGCATTTGCCTACTTTATCGCGCACAGCTCGAACAGTTTTTTTCCTGTTCTCAACCACGGTGAAGCGGCCATGCTTTATTGCTTCATCTTTCTCTATATTAGTGCCGCAGGCCCTGGCGTGTGGAGCTTTGATGTTTCGCGTGCGCAAAGCCGGGTGGGGTGAGACCGTTGTTTGAAACCATCCCCTCATGCCATCCCTTTATGATAAGTTCCAGCTGAAATGCGGGAGGAAACCTATGAACTCGCTCAAACAGGCTGTCCGGGCTTATACCAGCCGCTACGCCGACAACCGTGGTATGGCGCTAACCCCGATTCCGGGGTTACGTATGATGTGCCTCAAGGCGCCATCCGGCGACCTGCATTCGGTTTACAGGCCGCTGATATGCCTGGTTCTGCAGGGTGCGAAGCGCTTAATAGTGGGAAATGAGGAACGGGTTTTTTCTAGCGGGCAGTCCGTCCTCGTTAGTGCTGACATGCCGGTCATCGGACGGGTCGTGCAAGCAAGCCCGAGCGAGCCCTATCTGGCGATCGCTGTCGAACTGGAGGTGGCGCTCTTGCGCGAACTCACCGCCCATATCGATACCCCCCGCCCGCAGCGCACTTCAGGGATGCCTACGCTATTCGCCGTCGACACCGAAGCCGCACTGCTCGATTGCGCATCACGGCTGATGCACCTGTTGGATCGCCCAGAAGCAGCGCCGCTCTTGAGCCCAGGAATCATGCGGGAGCTGCACTACTGGCTCCTTTCAGGGCCTCACAGCAATGCTTTGCGGGCGCTGGCAGACCCTGACAGCCATGCAAGCCGTCTTGCCGCCGCCATTACGGTACTCAGAGCTGAGTATCAGTCGCGTGTGCCCGTTGAGCGACTTGCGGCAGAAGCGGGAATGAGTAGCACCTCGTTTCATAAGCACTTTAAGCACATGACGTCGCTCACGCCGGGGCAGTACCAGAAGCGACTTCGCCTGATTGAAGCGCGCCGTTTGATGCTCAATGAAGGATTCTCTGCGAGCAGCGCTGCTTTTGAGGTGGGCTACGAGAGCGTGCCCCAGTTTACCCGCGAATATGGGCGGCTGTTTCAGAAGCCGCCGAAACAGGACGCTCTGCGAGCTCGAAGATCTATTGAACATAGAGTATCGCCGTTAACGGTTACCACAGCGTGACCTTTGCGTCCCATTGAATGCGTAAGCGTGTTGGCCAGTATGCCTTTTGCTAAACTTTGACGCGTCGCAAACAGAAAAACTGAATTCACTCTAACTAGCTATGGACGGTTATGATGATCTCTTCGAGAACGATCTCTCTTGCTTCCCTGCGTGTCATGTTGTCCGCCATTCTCCTGGTGGCGCTGGTGCTCGGTGTTGGATATCAGGCCCGTGCCGCCGAGCCTTCCAATGACGTCAGACAGACGGTGGATCAGCTGCTCCGGTTGGTTGATGAGCGGCTTGCTATTGCACCCGATGTTGCAAAGGCTAAATGGAACTCTGGTGATCCTATTGATGCTCCCGCACGAGAAGCGCAAATTCTAGAGAGGGTCGTGGCTGAAGCCACGCGGGCGGGTATCAATGAGGCCTTTGCCCAGACGTTTTTCAAACACCAGTTTGAGGCAAGCAAGGTTATCCAGCACCGGCTCCATGAACAATGGAGGCAAACGGAGCAGCCTCCCTTTGCATCCCCGCCAGACCTTGCCGAAGATATTCGCCCCCAACTTGACCAATTGACACCACAACTGATGGCTTCACTTCGCGACTTTCAGGTTGTTGCTGAAAGCGAAGGAGTTAGACAATATCTTGAAAATAATGCCGAAGCCTTGGTGAATGACGGCGTAGGAGGTGCCGCTCGGCAAGAGGCATTACGCCCACTTTACGAAGCCACCGACACTGCCAATGTGGAGGTGCAATAAGCTCAGCGTTGGCAAGAAAGGGGCGTGTATCTACTCGGATAACTGTCATGCGCCTCCCAGCCTGCGGACTTTTATCGACCTGCTGCGAGAGTTGCGAGCTTAGTCTCTATTAGGCCAATCCACACTGAATAAGCGCAGCGAACGTTTTGGCTGCTTCAACGTATTGTGTCAGGAGCGTTAACGCTGCCTCGTTATTGTCGGTGTATGGTCAGTAACCCCGCTATTAGGCGACTTACCTCTTGTGCTGACTAGGTGGCTTTTGGGGCGGGTTTGGGTATGGCGCTGCCGGCCCTTGCCAGCCCCGCGGTAAAGGCAATGCATGCGAAGACCAGCACAGCGTAGTCGGGGGGCAGCCGATCCATCAAAAAGCCAAAGAGTGGGGCGCCAGCCGTTTGGCCGATCGCGATGGTCAGGAAGCCAATCATCAGACCTGTGGCGGGCCGGTCGGGCAATGCCGTGACGCCCCATACCAGATAGACACCTGTCACCATGATGTAAGCAGCACCGAACAGCATGCCACCGACGATTGCCAGTAGGGGAGTGGTGGCGCTGGTACCAACCAAAAGAATGCCTGCTGCCAATGCCCCCAGAAAAAGCCAATGCACCCGGTCGATCCCGAAGCGCGCCACTAACGTGCCTGCGCCTGCGCCCACAATACCGGCGGCGCCAATAGCAATCCAAAGCAGCCCTGCGCCGGTATTGCCCCAGCCAAGCTGCAACGCGACGAGTTTGCCGCCGAAATACCAAATAGCGGTGCTGGACGCGCCCATCAGAAAAGCAGCCGCGATCAAGCGCATAACAACGTTGTTAAAGGGCGGTAAGCCGCCCGAGGTCTGGGTCGCTTTGGTGCGGGTGGGTACGCTGATTGCGGCGACTACCGCCATCACAAAAGCGGCCACGGCAAAACACGCGAACGCCAACCGCCATTGACCGCCCATCAGTAACGCGACTGGCCCTGAAAGCACCACACCGGCACTCGTTCCGGCATTAATGATCGTGTTGGTGGCACTCTGCCGTTTAGGGCGGACGGCGGCGGCCACCGCTGCCGCCATGGGCGGAGAGGCTAACCCCGTACTTGAGCCTGCCAGCATGACCGCGCAGGCGAGTAATAGTGGGGAGGGAGCCATGGCGATGCCCGCCATGCCGACGGTCGCGACCAGTGCCGCGCCAATGGCGACGGCGCGAGCACCGATCCGCTCGGTCAGATACGCCGATAAAATGATGGCGACACAGTAGCCCAGAAATGATCCACCCGATATGAAACCACTCAAGGTGGGCGTGAGAGCAAGGTCAGTGTCGATCTGGGGCAGGAAGAGTCCGAAGGCGAAGCGCGCAAAGCCATAGCACACCGCAATCAGGCCAAACCCCGTCGCACTGAGGTACACGCTCGGGCTCATGATCGTGCCTGCTTGAGCAGTGCTAATGCGGCTTTGTGTGCCGAGACTACCGCCCCCGGGCCACGGTAAATCGCGGCCGCGGTGGCGCCTTCGTACAGGATAAGGATCTGCTCGGCGAGTTCCGGCATCTCCTGTTCATCGTTTTCTATCGCGACAATATCCTGGATCTTGTCATAAAGCCTTGCCTTGTGAGCCAGCACGGCCTCAGTGATTGCCGGTATGTCACCGCCGGTTTCGCCGTAAGCACGCAAAAAGAGGCATCCTCTTGCGCTCTCGCTCCTTATCCATTCTTCCAGCGCGTCGAAGAGTGCATCAACGCTGCCCACTTCGATGTGTGGCTGGAACCGTCGATGGCGCTCTTTGAGCACCTCCGTTATCAGCGCCGTTTTGCTACCCGCATGCTTGTAGAGCGTTCGGCTCGACATGCCAGCCGCCTTGGTTAGCTTGTCCATCCCGGTGGCGGTAAAGCCGTGCCGGTCGAAAAGCTGCTCTGCTGCTGAAATAAGCTTTGTTTTGGTATCCATGCGAGCAGTGTAAAACGATCATTTTACATCGTCAATTTTTACCTACTCGTGATGAAATACGAAGAATTCACATCTTGTTGAGCATCTCCACCGCTTCATCGAAGTGGCCGTCGCGCTCCGCCCAGCGCAGGAAGTTGACGTTTTCCACGAGAATTTCCTTGGGTGTGGGTTTTTCGTGGAACAGCGTCATGACTTCGTCGATAAAGTCATCGAGCGGCATATAGCCTTTGCGGGTCGACTGGCCGGGTGTCAGTTCCGTCTGCACGGCGGGAGGTGCCAGTTCGATAAGCTCGACCTTGCCCTTGAGCTGTTCGCGGAGCGAAATCGTATAGGAGTGAATGGCCGCCTTGGTGGCGTTGTAGGTGGGCGTGCCGCTTAACGGCACAAACGCCAACCCGGACGATACGTTCACGATCGTCGCGTCTGGCTGGCTTGTCAGGTGGTCGGTCAGTGCGTTGGTCAGCCGGATAGGCCCAAGCAGATTGGTGACGACCGTTTGTTCGGCATCAATGAGGTCATGGGTACTGGTCAAGTCCTCGCGGCGCATGATACCCGCATTGTTGATCAGCATGTTAAGGCGGGGGTGCTCGGCGATGACACGCTCAGCAAAGGCCACAATTGCTCGCGGATCCTCTACATCGACGACCATCGCGTGCATATTTTGGTGACCGGCAATGGTTTCCTCCAGCGTTTCCATGCGTCGTCCAGCGACGATGACGGTGTTGCCCAGCGCGTTAAAGCGTAGAGCAAGCTCACGGCCAATGCCGGAGCCACCGCCGGTGATGAGAATGGTGTTTCCTGATGTTTTCACTGTTATACACTCCGCCTATCATTAGGATTCAATGTCATCAATATGGACATCGATAGTCGCGCAGCTCGAACCGCTTCGTTGGTGAGGCCCCTGAACGGCTGCGCTGACCTTTACTTTTTAACAATTCCACGGCGGCAGGGCTTGCCAACCCTTGCGCAAAACTTGCCTGATCCTGCAGGGGCGGGTGAATACCTTCAGCATCTTGCTAACGTTGAGTTGAAAGGCGGGAGAAAATCAGACGAATACACTCAAATAGGCCACCCGGACGTATGCCAAGCGCAGCTAAACAGGCTGCGCTGTCAGAAAACTATCGAGGCAGCCAGTAACCATGCAGCGATGTCCCTGCGAATAGGCGCTTGTGCCACATGGCACTTGATTACTCGGGTAGTCTGGCAATGACCTTGATTTCAAAATCGAAACCTGCCAGCCATGTCACGCCGACCGCTGTCCAGTTAGGGTAGGGCTTTTCCGGGAATGCGCGTGCCTTGGCTTCCATGATGGTGGTGAATTGGGCTTCGGGATCAGTATGGAAGGTCGTCACGTCGACGATATCTTCGAAGCTTGCGCCCGCTGCTTCCAAGACACTCTTCAGATTGTCGAAAGCGAGCTGTACCTGGGCAGCGAAGTCCGGCTCGGGCGAGCCGTCTTCACGGCTGCCGACCTGGCCCGACACGAACAGGAGGTCGCCAGAGCGAATGGCAGCGGAGTAGGCGTTCTGTTCATAAAGCGCCTGACGGCCTGGGGGGAAAACAACGTCACGTTGAGTCATGTGAATCTCCATCAATAGGTCGAAGCCGACCCCTTATCTACGATGGCGTCACTTTAAGCCGTCAGTAGAGGTGGATAAACGGCGAATTCTGTTCAACATTGTTTGTATATTTCAAACAATCAAAGGTGTTTGGCACCCTCATGGATCGTTTTAACGCAATGCAGGCTTTTGCTCGGGTCGTGGAGACGGGCAGCTTTACCAAGGCAGCTGAAACACTTCACATGAGCAAAACCAGCGTGACGCAACTCGTGCAACAATTAGAGGCACGGCTACGGGTAAAGCTGCTCAACCGCACCACGCGCAAGGTGAACGTAACGGCTGACGGCGCCGCCTATTACGAGCGCGTTATAAAGCTATTAGCCGATATGGATGATGCTGAAACCAGCTTGTCCAACGCCTCGGTGTCGCCTCGCGGCCGACTAAGGGTGGACGTGCCCAGCCCTTTCGCGCGCATGATCTTGATACCAGCTTTGCCTGCTTTCCACGCTCAATACCCCGATATTCAAATTGATATGGGGGCGAGTGACCGCATGGTGGATCTGATCGGTGAAAGCGTGGACTGTGTGGTGCGCGGCGGAGAACTCACGGATTTATCGTTAGTGGCGCGTCGCGTAGGCGACCTGAAGATCGGTATTTACGCCGCGCCGAGCTATCTGGAAAGCGCTGGTTTGCCTTTGCACCCGCAAGAACTCTCAGCTCCCCCTCACTACATTGTAGGGTTCCGATGGGCCCGTGCCGGGGCGTCTTCTCCCTACGCCATGTACCGCAACGGAGAGCGCGTTACCGTACAAGGGCGCTATGTGATTTCGGTCGATGACGGTAATGCCGGTCTTGCGGCAGGCATAGCGGGGCTCGGCGTAGTGTGGCTTCCTGACTACATGGTCAGTGAGCACGTATCTCGCGGGGAGCTGGTTCGCCTATTTGATGGCTGGCATCTCGACCCAATGCCGATGTACGTCGCTTTTCCACCGAATCGGCACGTAAGCGCCAAGCTGCGCGTGTTTATCGATTGGGTTGTGGAGTTGATGGCTCAGCATGCGCCCATGGTTGATCGACGGGGGCAGTAGCGATACAAGTAGCTAGTTCACTAGCGCTTTACTCTGGTAATTCCATGAACGGACACTTATTTTTTTAGCACGGGAGCGTTCGGGGCTTTATGCATAGACTTAATCTGTGGCCGCTCCGCCATGATGCGCCCCAGACGCTCTAGAGCCAGTTCGAGCCGCTCAACCAAGCCTTCCAACAGTACACGGCGGTCAGCGGGCACGTCACCGTAAGCCTCTATTGCCTCTTCCAACTGCTGGCCTGCTTCGCGAATTCCTTGTGGCTGGCGCCCGTTGGCGCTCTCTTCAAACCCGCCAGCTAGCGTGCCTAGTAGGTGGCGATGCGCCTCGCGAACTCGCGGGTGCGGTGCATCATCAAGCCGATCACGCAGGCGCAGCGTAGCGGTGCCAACATCCAACCCGGTCAAACCAAGAATAAACAGGTGGCGTTGGTCTTCGGGTAGCATGTCGTCATGCTGCGCCAGTTGCAGAAGCCGATCCGCCATGTGGCCGCTGAAGCGGGTTTCGGCGTCGCGAATCGAGCGCTGGCTTAGCTCATGGATATCGGTGGAAATCGCATTGATTAAACGTCGCCGCCGAAGTCGGGTGCCCAGCCCCGGCAGTAGACGAAAGCCCATTACCACGCAGCTTAGCCCAATCACTACGGCCACCACCCGGTTGGCAAAACTGTCGAACGAGAAATCCATGCCGTTGCCGGGCATGGTTAGCAGAATATTGAAGATAGTGAAGGCTAGGCAGTAGCCCATGGTGGCTAGGTTAGTGGCACCTAATAGTCCTAAGAACAGCGGTGTACCAAACAGCATTGCTAGCATCGGAAAACCGTTGGCCTGGGAGAGCAATACATGGCCGAACAGAAAAGCGCTAGGAATCGCCGCCAGCATACCTTTATAAAACATCATGGTGATGGCGAGGGGATTGTCACGGCTGGCGAAAAAGGCGGAAAACAGTGTGCCCAGCATCATCGCGATCATGGCGCTCTGCCAGGCGGTGACGATCCAGAAAGTCGCCAGTAGCGAAAATACTAGCCCTGAGCGAATGGCGTTAATACCGGCGGCGAGGTGATCGCGGTGCCAGGCCAGTGGCGATGAGCGCAGTTTATGGCTCTCCGGCGAGGCAATCGCCTCCCGGGCATCGAGCATGATCATGGCGTGGCCGATCGATTCACGTAGCCCCAACCGCAGACGTCGATCGAGGGGAGCTAAGCTGGCCTCTTCCTCGCTTTCATGAACCCGGTGGCGTAGCGACTGGAGAGCTTTTCTGGCCTCAATGACCCCTTTGACGTGTTCAGCATCGCGAAAGCCTTTTGCGACCTCGCCCGCGAGTTCGATACTTTGCGGAGCGAGTCGGTCAGCGTGGTCGTGCATCAGTTGGTGCAGCGCCTGCAGGTTGGCGAAAAAGCGCAGCGTGCGGCGGGTTAGTACATGGGCTGCCCGAACTCGGCCGGGGCCTACCGGGCCTTCAAAGCGGGCGGCCTGGCTATCGGTTTCCAGCAGGGTTAACGGCACGAGGCTGCTGCGCAGGGCTTTCTGCATCGCCGGGATATCGTCGCTGGCTTCCAAACGCAGGGCGGCATGCTCGAAGGCTTCGTTGATCACGCTGTCGGCCTGGGTGGCAAGGTGGGCGCCCACATGGGACGGCCAGAGCAGCGAGCTGACCAGCATGGCGCAGATGGCGCCCAGCCCCAGTTCGGTAAGGCGCGCCACGGCGATATCGAAGATCCCGGCGGGCGTGCTACCGCTGGAGATGACCACGATCAGCATGGCCGTTACGGAGGCCATCAGACAGCCGTAGGTGTAGTTATTACGCCACAGCGAGCCCACGTAAGTGCATAGCATAATCCAAGCGGTAAGCACGATAAGCGCAGGTACGCGGGCCTGGGCGAATAGGGCCATGATCGTGATGCCCGCCACGGCGCCAATCAAGGTGCCGCCAAGCTGGCAGATGCCTTTCTCAACCACCATGCCACTCATAGGGCGAATCTGCAGAAATGCCGCCGAGATCAGCGCCCAGTAGGGGCGCTCCAAGTCGAACATAAGCGCGATATAGAGCGCGAGCATCATCGCCAGGGTGGTCTTGATCGCAAACTTGACCGCCGTAGCGTTGGGTGTCAGGTAGGTGCTAACAAACGGCGACATGGCTTACTCAGGCTGCACGGCAGCGTTTTTAGCAGGGCGGACACGCACGGTTGCGGTCATGCCGACGCTCAGCAGGGTGTCATCAGGAACGTCTTCTAGTGCAATGCGCACCGGAATACGCTGAGCCAGGCGCACCCAGCTAAAGGTGGGCTCCACTTGCGGTAGCAACTGCTGGTTAAGGGTTGTGTTGCTATCGGCAATGCCTCGGCCAATACCCACCACTCGGCCCTCCAGATGGGTGTCGCCGTTCATCAGAATCACATCCACCGGATCGCCCATGTCGATCGACGTCATTTTGGTCTCTTCGAAATAACCCACGACATAGAAGGAATTATCTGCGATTAGCGCCATTACCGGCGTGCCGCGATTAGCGTAAGTGCCAGCGGTAAGGTGGACATTGAGGATATGGCCGCTTACCGGCGCGGTTATTTGGGTGCGCGCTAAATCAAGCTGGGCACTGGCCAGCTCCGCCTGAGCCTGCTGTAAATCGGCGGCGGCAATGCGCGAGTTGATCTGGGCAATCTGCTGGTTTTCTGCGCTAATCGCACGATTGTTGCTCAACTGGTTACGTCGACTCTCCTCGGCGCGGCTTAGCTCCAGGGTTGCTTGGCGATGGTCAACCGTGGCCTGGGCGCTGTCCACCGCCGCTTGGTAACGCGTGTTATCGATCTCAAACAGCGTATCGCCTTGGGCAACATGGTCGGTGTCCACGACTTCAAGTGTGCGTACCCAGCCAGAGACATCGGGGGCAATCGTCACCACTTCCGCATGAACCCGAGCGTCACGAGTCCAGGGGGTATAGAGGTAGTAGTGCCATAGCCATGCACCGGCGGCAACGGCAATGGCGACAATAACGAGGGTGAGCAAAATACGGAGCGAAGGGCGCATCGGCGATTCTCTCAAGGGCTGTCTTAAGGGCTTTGAAGCAAAACAGTAAAAATGAACGTGGTGGCAGCGGTGAGGATGACAAATAATGAAATGTCGAACCACGCCTCGTACCAGAGCGCGTACTCGCCGACCACCCAGTGCAGTAGTGAACGAATGGTCAGCGTAGCCACAAAGCCGATCAGCGCGTAGATCAACAGAGGGCTTAAGTAGATGCCACCGACAGCGATTTCGTGAAGACCCATAACATCCTTAAGTGGCCTGGAAGTAACGACAATGGGAGGCGCTAAATGGGGCTAATGACGTGCCAGACATTTATCCCCTGCCAGTGAAAGTGATTCAGCACCAGTATAGAGAGCGAGAGCATAGTTTGCCTTATAACGGCGAACGAGGTGTAGGTTCGTGTGCGGTGGCCCTGGTTGGGTTCATTCCCAGCCCCGCTCGCGGGTGTGCTAAAGTGCAGCTTCGTTGTTTTCCTTTGTTTATCCTCTGAATAGTTGACTGTTGCCCGTGAGAACAGATAGCCGCCTCTCTCGTATGCTGCATGTGCTGCTGCACATCGCGCGGGAATCCCAACCGATTACTTCAGAGCAGATTGGCGCCATGCTGGGCACCAATGCTGCCGTGGTGCGGCGCACTATGGCGGGCCTTCGTAAGGCGGGCTATGTAAAGTCTGAAAAGGGGCACAACGGCGGCTGGCGCATCGCCTGTGATTTGCACAGCGTAACGCTGCTGGATATACACAACGCCGTAGGCGGACCGCGCATTTTCGCCATCGGCACCGACCGTGATAACCCGGACTGCGCGGTAGAGCAGGTGGTTAATGCGGCGCTTTTTGATGCCATGCGCGAAGCAGAAGCGCTACTGATCGACCGCTTGGGAGCGGTCACGCTGGCGGAACTAGCCACTCAGTTTGACGATATTGCGACGCGCAAAGGCTACCAGCTGCCGACGCCTTAATCTTCACCACCAACCCGATTAGCGTTAATCGGCATTCTCAACATTGCCATTGACCTCTGTACGCTTTTTAATGTATCAATAAAAGATACATGAAATGAGTTTATTCACCATGGGCTTAAAAGACTGGGTGTACACGGAGGAAGGGCAATGAGTTTTGATGCAGTGATTATCGGTGGCAGCTACGCAGGCATGGCGGCAGGGCTACAGCTAGCCCGAGCAAGGCGGAAAATATTACTGATAGATGCGGGACAACCCCGTAACCGTTTTGCTTCTCACTCCCATGGTTTTTTAACCCAGGATGGTGCACCACCCGCAGAGATAGCAGCAGAGGCCCGTAGCCAACTGATGGAGTACCCAACGGTTGAGTGGCGCACGGGGCGGGTGGAGGCAGTAACGGGGACGGCTGATAATTTCTTGGTGGCGCTGGCCGATGGCAGCACCTATCAGGCACGGCGCATTATTCTGGCCGCGGGTGTTACCGATGAGCTTCCAGGCTTAACGGGGCTCGCCGAGCAGTGGGGAAAATGCGTTTTCCACTGCCCGTACTGCCACGGCTATGAGCTGGGCAAAGAGGGTATCGGTGTGCTGGCAACCTCAGAACTCGCGATGCACCATGGTTTGATGCTGCCCGACTGGGGCGCAACCACGCTGTTTGTTAACGATGCCTTTGAACCCACTGCTGAGCAACTGGCTCAGCTTAAGGCGCGCGGTACTCATATCGAATATGGCGCAGCGGCACGGCTAGTCTCCCAAACAGAGGTTGGCGTTGAGCTGGTCATGCAGGATGGTCGGGTGTTTCCATTGGTGGGCTTATTTGTCGCGCCGCGCATTCACCTTAGCCCGTTAGCAGCTCAATTGGGATGCGAGCTAGAGGAGTCTCCCATGGGCTGCATTGTTAAAACCGATGCAATGCAGGCCACTTCAATCCCCGGTGTTTTCGCCTGCGGTGATGTAGCCCGCGCCGCAGGGTCGGTCACCTTTGCCGTGGCTGATGGCGCCATGGCCGGGCTTTCTACACACCGGTCGCTGATGTTTGGGTGTTAAGCAAAAGACTGATCTATGTAGAGCCGCCAAGGGGCATGAAGAGTGCCACTTGGCGTGCACTAACTGATCTAGCGCTTCATGCGCATGACGATGATTAGCTGTGTTGCTGCACCTGCAGCGGCAATAACCCCCGCGCCAATGGCTAATGTCGAAACGGGAAGGTGGAAAGCCAGCAAAACGCCCCCGAACGCCGCGCCTATCGCACTGCCTAAATAGAGCGCTGATTCATTGAGTGCGACCGCCAGGTTACCGTCGCCGTGGGCTTGGCGTGCACGAACGAGTTCATTGTTTTGTGGCACTTGAAGCGCCCAGCCCACAGCACCCCAAAGCGCAATTGGAAGTAACGTCAGCAGTGGGTGAACCGACGCCGTGAAAGGTAGAGCAATGAGCGCCAAAAAGAGCAGCAACATAATCGCCAGGGTAATCACAGGGCCGATAAACCTGTCCACCAGAGGCCCAATCAGAAAACTGCCCACGACGCCGCCAATCCCCCACACCCATAAATAGCCGGTAATTGACTGAACAGCACCTGACTCGGTGGCCGCCATAAACGGGGCAATAAAGGTATACATCCCCAAACTGGCCACAGCGCCCAATAAGGAAACCGCCAGAATGGCCATGGCATGAGGGCTTCGCAAAATAGCGAGCTTGCGAACAAGTGAAAGCGTTGGTGCGGATGGAAGAGCAGGTAGTTTTACCTGTAGCCCCGCGTAGGCGATTAACCCAAGTGCTGAAATAAGCCACATCGCTGACTCCCAACCTAAACGCTCTGCTAGCAACAGGCTGATAGGCACCCCCAGTACCGTGCCGCTCGCCATACCGCCCATAATGATGGCAATCGCTTTACCGCGGTGGGCCTCAGCCGTTATGGCGGCTGAGGCGGCAATGCCCATGGCAAGGTAAACCCCTGCGCCAACGCCAGCGACCGCCCGCCATATCGAGAGTGATATAAAACTGTTGGCTAGTGCGCTGGCGATATTTGCCACAATAAAAACGGCTAACGCTAGTAGTAAACCCAGGCGTTGGTGCTTGCCAGGTAGTAGCGCAACGACGACAGGCGAGCCTAAGCCATAGGCTAAGGTGAATGCCGTGACTAACTGAGCAGCCGTGGCCGCAGAGACACTAAAGGCGTCTTCGATGAGGGGAATTAGCCCCGCAGTCACATAAGAGGCCATCCCAAGTGCAAACGCACCCAGTGCCACGAGATATACCGATAGACGAGATTGGTCAGCCATAACGCACTCCAGGCATAAGCATTAGAAAAGAATCCGCCAGCGCTGTTTTGCCAGCGAAGGGCTATTCTGGAGAGGCTTTAAAGGGGGTACAATTTAACTATTTATGCTATTACTAAAAGTGATAAGTTATTCAAGGTAATAAAATGACCGCTCCACGGACGCTGACTCGAACGCGGGAAGACCTAGCTGAGTTTCTACGCATGCACCGAGAGAAAATCGCACCAGAAGAGGTGGGGCTTCCTCGTGGCCGCCGAAGGCGTACGCCGGGGTTAAGGCGTGAAGAAGTCGCCGCTTTAGCAGGCGTGGGGCTGACTTGGTATACTTGGTTGGAGCAGGGTCGCGATATCAGCGTATCGGCCACTTTTCTGGACAATCTATCCAAAGCGCTCAAGCTGGATGCGGCTGAGCGCCGGCATCTATTCTTGCTTACCCATCAGCGCTTACCCTCTGAGCTAGGCAAAACCTGGTGCAGCGTGCCGCCGCTGGTTCAAAGGTTGATGGACGACCTGCCTACGCGACCTGCGTATATCCTGAACTTGCGCTGGGATGTGCTGGCGTGGAACAGCGCGGCCAATAAGCTGTTCAACTTCTCTTGCCATGCACCAGAGCGCCGCAACATGCTGTGGTTGTTATTTACCGACCCTGCCATGCGTCAGCGCTTGTCACCCTGGGAAACGCAGGTCAGCCAAATGCTATCCAGTTTTCGCCGCGACTTTGCCCGAGCGGCGCAAGACCCCACCATTGATGAGCTTGTCGAAGAGTTAACCAAGGTCTCGCCTGAGTTTAAGCAGTTGTGGAAAACCCAGGAGGTCAACGCCCCTTGCCAGGGAGTACGTCATCTTCACCTTGAGGAGTTAGGCGAGGTAGCGTTCGAGCACACGACGTTAACCGTTGATGAAGAGCGCCACCTACGGTTGGTTTATTATGCCGTAAAGGAGGCGGATCCTCAGGTCGCTGCTTTTACCCGCTGGGTGAGTGACGACAAAGGCGCGAGGTAACGGTGGAAGTTAAGCGAACGTGGCCACAACGTCGTCTATGAAATGACGTAGTTTCGGCGTCATGCGTTGATCTGCGGCGTAGAGCAGGTGCATTGGTCTTGATGGCCCAGCATAGTCTGGCAAGATGCGCACCAGCCGCCCAGTGGATAACGCCTCCGTCAATGCAGCTTCGTAGCCCAATGTAATGCCGAATCCTTCCAATGCTGCGCGAAGCAGCCCCTTCCAGTCGTTGATTTGTAGCCGCCCGTTCACGGAAGCGTCGAAATTGCAGTTGTCGCGACTGAAGCGCCACTGCCTGCCCAAGGTGCCGAACCAATAGGCGAACCCCAGACACTCATGCTCAACCAGATCCGCAGGCGTCTCCGGCTCTCCATGCTTCGCTAAGTAGGCAGGCGAGGCGCAGGCGATGAGCTGGTAGGGGGCAAGCGGACGTGCCACCAATGTGGTGCTGTCGCTGATGGGCCCGAGGCGAATGACAGCTTCGTAACCTTCCTCGATAGGATCGACCAGACGATCCGACAAGGTGAGGTCGACCTCCACCTCTGGGTACTTACGAAGGTAGCGGGTGACAAGAGGCACCAGGCTTTGACTGCCAAATGTGACGGGCGCGTTGATTCTGAGGCGACCCCGTGGAACGGCCCGGGCCTGTTCCGTCAGCGCTTCGGCCGCCTCGACTTCTGCAAGGATAACCTGACATCGTTCGTGATAGAGATGTCCGATCTCGGTCAGGCTCTGTTTGCGCGTGGTGCGGTGCAAGAGCCGCGACCCAAGCAGCTGCTCCAGGGCCATGATGTGTTTGGAAACCATCTGCGTCGATAGGCCGAATTCTGCGGCGGTGGCTGTGAAAGAGCCAAGATCGGCAACCCTCACAAAAATAGCCATGCTCGTTAACCGATCCAGCATTATCAACTCTCAGTGGATTATTAAGTCAATAAAGACCTGTTTATCACGTTTGAGTAACGCAATAAAGTACTGCTTATCTTAAAACGGTCGGGAGAAAGACATGCGGATTGGGGTTATTGGTGCGGGCTTTATCGGACAAGCCTTTGCACGCCAGGTGATTGCGGCAGGCCATGACGTCATGATCAGCAACTCGCGGGGGCCGCAGACACTCAGCAGCATTCCGCCGAAAATTGGAGCACAGATTGGCAGCCTGCATGAAGCCATAGGCTTCGGCGAAATTATACTGATCGCCATTCCTTTTCATCAATATGCCACTCTTCCGGTTGAGCCACTGCGTGACAAGATAGTGCTGGACGCCAATAACTACTATCCAGATCGAGATGGATCGATCCCCGAACTGGATGAGCGCTGGGCGACGACGAGTGGACTGCTGGCGCAGCATTTGACAGGCTCCCGTCTCGTGAAGGCATTCAACGCGATTCTGGCCTCCGATCTGGAGAAGGGTGGGCAGACGCTGCCTTCGGGAAACCGGCGCGCCCTACCGATAGCGGGAGATGACGATGCGGCTAAGGAGAGCGTCGCAAGGTTGGTGCGACAGTTCGGCTTCGACGTTGTCGATGCTGGGTCGCTGGCGGAAAGCTGGCGTTTTGAGCGCGCCAAACCAGCTTACTGTATACCGTTTGATCGGGAAGGGGTGCGTCAGGCGCTCGATGAGGCTCAACGCGACATTGATATGCCGGAAGGGTCATGGCGTCGGTGAAAGACAAATAATGAGAAAATTGGCTGTGTATTGAAATCCAAAGACTGGAGGTGAAAGCAGGCGGCTGATCTGGCCCAGGACACCTTCCTTTAGCAAACTTCATGAGCCGCGTAGCGTTCTGACCACCATTGCCCGCCGGGTGTGGGTGGACTATGGCAGGAGAGATGATTCTGAGGTTTAAGAGGGAAGAATTGGCCTACTCAAAAGCGCCAAGTAGCACCCAGCAAAGGACCGCTCATCGATATATCGATGCGTGTACCCGATTCGTCTCTATCCACTGCCAAATGGCGATAGCCTGCTGATAAGTGGAGCGCCTTACTGATTTGGTAATTAGCGGTAGCCACTACCTGCCAGGTGCTATCAGAACCAATTCCGAAGCCACCAATATCGGCATGCACTAATGTTGACCACTGGGGGCTCCAGGTGGAACGCAGTCGAGCGGCTAAAGTCGGGTCGATCCAACGTTCGGTCTCGCTTGCACTAACTCCCAGCGCGGGCACATCTACTTCCGCCTCAATCCGCCAAGCGCGAGCGCCCGCCAGTAAATCTAAGTATTGGCTCGAAGTATTGACCACTTGATAACCTGCTGCTGCAGTTAAAGAGCGTTGGCGCAGCTTGCCCTCTATAGCAACGCCAGGAAGCAGCGTGCTCTCGTGGCTAAGCGATGCCCAGGTAATGTCACCAAACAGCACTAGGCGGTCGCGGCGTGCGCTGCCAGCCATGAAAAAGGCACCATCAAGATCATCAAGTACATTGTTAAATGAGCGCGATGTACTAATGGTAGGAGCAGTCGCCAGAGGGCGCACATCGCCAGCTAAACCCGTCATCCAGACATAAGGGGTAAGCTGGAAACGCCAAGCATCCTCTTGGGCATTGGCATTCGTTGCAAAGCCTATCGCTAAGATGCTGAAGGCAGTGATAAACGGGCGTAATTTGGCTATCACAGAAATCCTTATACATTGTCTTTATAGATGCGTCCGCCCTTCATGATCAGTCGCAGATTGCGTTCAGGGTCATGAAGGAAATCAAGATTCTTACTAGGGTCACCGTTTACTAAAAGTAGATCGGCCATCGCGCCCGGCTCTATTTTACCGAGCGTGCCAGGGTAGGGGTTGCGTGATCCTGATAGTGAAAGAAGCTCACCATTGCGGCCAGTCGCCATGGCCAACACGGTAAGTGGGTCATAAAAGCGAGTCAGCTTGACTAATTGACGCAGCTGGTTGGGGGTATTTTGCGGGGTAAATAAAATATCAGTGCCCCAGGCTGTCTTGATATCAAAACGTTGGGCTAGCTCGTAGGCCTGCACGGTGCCTTCGGCTACTTGTTGTTGTGCTTCGCGGCGAGCGGCATCGGGATAAACATTTGCATCTTCATCTTGCAAGAAAGGCTGAAGGCTCCACCATGCGCCTTCCCCTGCCATCATCCTTACGGTTTCTTCATCGGCGAGCTGCCCGTGTTCGATGGATTTAGCGCCTGCCCTTAATGCACGCTGAATACCTCGGGAGGTATAAACATGCACCATGACATAGGTACCCCAGTCTTCTGCCGCATCCACCGCTGCGCGCAGCTCGCGCTCGCTGAATTGGGTGCTATCCAATGGGTCATAGGTAGACGCCACGCCGCCACCTGCCATCAATTTGATCTGTGAAGCTCCTAGCATGAGTTGTTCACGGGTACGTCGTAATACTTCTGCTTCCCCATCGGCAATGACGGCTACGCCTTGGCGTTCCTGTTCACTAAGCGGTGCGTTGTTGGCCCGTGGGATTTCGTAGCGCATTCGAAAATCACCATGGCCGGAGGTTTGGGAGATCATGGCTCCTGCTGGAAGTATGCGCGGTCCAGCCACAATTCCTTCATCAATAGCACGCTTCAGTGCAAAGGATGGCCCGCCCGCATCTCGCACTGAAGTAACGCCACGCATCAGCGTTCTCTCTGCTTCCTGAGCCGCCACTAGATGGATATAGCCTAGATCGGCGGTCATGGCGTCTACTTGGCTAATAGCCGCCAGCGTCGTGTGCCAATGGGCATCAATCAAGCCTGGCATTAATACGCTACCACCACAGTCGATGATTTCTGCGCCTTCAGGTGCGGCATCACCAGGCAAAATAGCCTGGATACGCTGCTCTTCAATACGTACTGAAACGTTGTCGCGTAACGCCGCGCCGCTGCCGTCGAATAGCCTTAGATTGGTCAATAATAGTGGGCCATCAGCCCGTTTAGGTTGAGCGCTTATGGCGGTGGGTGCGCGCAGACCAGAGAAAAGTGCCATTACTGCAGCGGCTCCTCCCATGAATTGGCGGCGGGTAATATCTGCCATCACACGCTCATGAAAGCGTTGTAGTAACGGTGAACCGCAACAGCAAGCCCCGTGTGAGTGATTTAGTGGCGACTGCAATAAAGAGTGGGCGGCGGCGGGAGGCATAGGCGGCACCTTATCTCAGTAGCGATGTGGTAAGTGACATCTGGAGCGACGTTGAATAGCCTTGCATATAAGTAAATTAGAATGAGGGAGTGAATCGCGCAAGCTGTAATCAGTGATTGGATAAGCTTCCATGCAGTTGCCCCTGTAACTGTTCTGCTAAAAACTCCATAAACAGTCGGGTACGCTGTGAAAGCGTGGTTTGGCGGTAGTACACGGCGTTCACAGCTTGGGTCTGCATTTCTGTGCAGTCGGGTAGTACATCCACCAGTGTGCCGTTGTGACGGGGAGTGATGGTCATAAAGTCGGCAAGGCAAACGATGCCTTCTCCTGCCATGGCCAGTTCTATTAGCGTACTTCCGCTGGAGGCCGCCAGCGTTGGGGTAATATGTAAGGGCTGGCCATCGGCGCGGCGCAGTGGCCAGCGGTTGAGATGATCGAGCTGGCTGAAGCCTAGCAAGCTGTGATCTTGAAGGTCGTCGATGCTTTCCGGCGTACCGTGGCGTTCAAGGTAGGCGGGGCTGGCCAGAAGGCGCAGCGGGCTGTAGCCAAGGAGGCGGGCGTGCAGCGACGAATCTTCCAGTTTGCCAATGCGGATGGCCAAATCAACCCGCTGTTCCAACAGGTCGACAAAGCGGTCGTGGGTGTCGAGTTCCAGCGTAATACCAGGGTAGCGTGCGCGGAACTCGCCAATCACCGGCACAATCACGAACTGCATAAAGCTGGGAGCGGCGTTGATCCGTAACCTGCCTTGAGGCTGATTGTGGCGATCCAGCATCGCCTCTTCGGCTTCTTCCACGGCTGCAAGAATACGGCGGCAATGGTTTAGGAATGTTTCTCCCTCCTCGGTCAGCTCTAGGCGACGCGTGGTTCTACGTAGCAGGGTAGCGCCGAGTTTTTGCTCCAGGCGGTTGAGCGCACGGCTAACCCCAGAAACGGTAATGCCAAGACGTTCGGCGGCACCGGTGATTGAGCCGCTATCGACGACCGTCACAAAGGCCTGCTGTTCTTCAAGGGTGCTTTTCATAACATTACTGGTTGCCTTAATAGTAAATATCAGGACTATTGATTTTAAATCAAAAGTGTCTTGCTGAAACGTCGCTATTTTTCCGCATGCTTTGAATCCACAATACCGCTCATTAAACGCCATGCCAAAGTATATAGGTATGGGTATGCTAGCCATTATGGGAGGTTTTATTGATGAAAGTTCTGTTGATTAACGGCGGCAAGGCATTTGCCCACTCTGGCGGTGAACTCAATAATACGTTGCACGGTGTGGCGGTGAGTACGTCGCAGGAAATGGGCTATGAAGTGCGCGAGACGGTGATTGATCAGGGCTATGATCTTGATACTGAGGTGCAGAACTACCTGTGGGCGGACACGATTGTGTATCAGATGCCTGGCTGGTGGATGGGCGCGCCATGGATCGTCAAACGTTACATTGATGAGGTGTTTACAGAAGGCCACGGTTCGCTTTACGCCAGCGATGGCCGCAGCCGCCAAGATCCGACCAAGCAGTACGGCAGTGGTGGCCTGCTGCAGGGCCGTCGCTATATGCTATCGCTGACATGGAACGCGCCTTTGGAAGCGTTCGATGAGCCTGACAACTTCTTCGAAGGGCGCGGTGTGGATGGTGTCTACTTCCCGTTCCATAAGTCTCAGGAATTTATCGGCTTAGAAGCGCTGCCAACCTTTATCGCCAACGATGTGATGAAGATGCCGGATGTCGATCGCGATAAAGCGGCTTATCGTAAGCATCTGCGCTGCGTACTTGGCTAGGTTTCGTCGGTTGATATCTCTTACAAGCCCTAAGTACGACTCAATCGATGGCGAAGTTTAGGCAGTGTACGGGCAACGGGGGACAGGCGAGTGGACATGATGAGCGCCGCAATGGCGGCATACATGGCCCACTCCTGCATATCCGCGCGCACCACCCAGAAGAAGTGCAGCAGTACCAGCCCCAAAATGGCGTAGGAAAATTTGTGCAGCGGTTTCCAGCGTTTGCCCAGGCGCTTCATTGCCCAGCGGTTGGAGGTGGCACCCAGCACAGCAAGGCCGATCAGCGCGATCATGCCGACGATGATGTAGGGGCGTTTGACGATCTCGCTGCCAAGCAGTGCCCAGTTAAGCCCCAGAATAAACAGCGCGTAGCTGAGCATATGCAGGGTGGCGTAGGCGAGCGTCCATAGGCCCAGTTGGCGCCGAATCAGTGCAAAGCCTTTCCAACGGGTGAGCTTGGTAAGTGGGGTAAGGCTGAGCGTGAGCAGCAGCATCCACAGTCCGCCGATGCCGATATTCAGCAGCAGGTAGCGTCCCGGTTCGGGGCCTGCGGCGTTATTTGCCACCTGCCAACTCCAAAACAGCAGCGGTGCTAGCGCGGCCAGAAACACGCCCACGCGCCATGCTAACCATATACGTGGGCTGGCCATTAATAATTTTCCTTTAAATCCATACCCGCATAGAGCTCGGCAACTTCGTCGGCGTAACCGTTAAACATCAGGGTATCAATGGTGTTGGGGTTGAACAGGCTGTTGGGCAGACGACGCTCGGTGGCTTGGCTCCAGCGGGGGTGGTCGACGTTGGGATTCACGTTGGCGTAAAAGCCGTACTCGTCGGCGGCGATCTTCTGCCAGGAATTCACCGGCTGTTCTTCCGTCAGCGATATCCGCACAATCGACTTGATGCTCTTGAAGCCGTATTTCCACGGCACGACCAGCCTCAGAGGGGCGCCGTTTTGATTGGGCAATTCCCGGCCGTACATACCCATGGCCAGTATCGTCAGCGGGTGCATGGCTTCGTCCAGGCGTAGGCCTTCCACGTAGGGCCAATCAATGATCGAAAACGAGGAGCGCTGCCCGCGCATTTGCTCTGGATCCACCAGAGTTTCAAAACGTACGTATTTGGCTTTGCTGGTGGGGTCGGCGCGTTTGATGATATCGGCCAGCGGAATACCCAGCCAGGGAATGACCATCGACCATGCCTCAACGCAGCGCAGGCGGTAAATGCGCTCTTCAAACTGCGAGGGCTTGGCGAAGTCCTCCAGGGCAAAGCGCCCGCCGTTATTGACCTCGCCATCGACCACCACGCTCCAGGGCTGGGTTTCCAGGCTGCCCGCATGGCGGGCAGGGTCGCCCTTGTCGGTGCCGAATTCGAAAAAGTTGTTGTAGCCACTGGCGTCATCAAAGGGGGCAATTTTATCTTTGTCAGGATCGCTAGGGGTGACGGCTCGCCACTGGGTTTCGCTGATTTTCTCCTTTAACCACGCTGGTGCATCGCCTTCGGGTACATCGGAGTAGTTGTCGTTAGCGCGGACGTGGCCGGATAGGGCGAGCCCTGCACCTAGGCCTGCGATACCGCCCATAAAGCGCCGCCGGGAGAGGTAGATAGATTCCGGCGTGACATCGGATTCGTGTAAATCACTCGGTTTGGCAATCTTTATTAGCATTGGGTGTCTCCACTAAGGCCTTTGTGGGTAGCATACGAGGTGAGTGCAGCATTCGATATTAATGGGTGTAGTAAGTTCGCCAAAACTTACACAAAACCCTTACGATTTAAATTGAGCCTGTCGGGGTAGCTGGTCGCCCCTGTGGTGAACTGTTGATAAGGAGTTCGTGTTCAGATGATCGAAGCCCGGGGATTGACCCGTATTCCTCTGCGTAATGCCGTCTTTGTTGCCTGCCTGATTCTGCTGTTGGTTTCGCTGGTGGGGGTGGTGTTTTCTTTAGCATGGCTTTGGGGCGTGGCGATTTTTGGCATGCTCGCTGGGCTGGGGCTTTATGATCTACGCCAAACGCGGCGAACGGTGAGCCGTAACTATCCTGTTCTGGCCCATTTTCGCTATGTTCTAGAGTCTATTGGGCCGGAAATACGTCAGTATTTTATCCAGTCCGATCTTGACGAACGACCATTTTCCCGCGAGCAGCGCGCTGTGGTCTATCAGCGTTCTAAAAATGAGAGTGATAAAAAGCCTTTTGGCTCCCTGCTGGATATGTATCAGCCGGGGCATGAGTGGATCAACCACTCGCTACTTCCCCGGGCTATCGAAAACAGTGACTTCAGGATTCGGGTGGGCGGTAGCCGCTGCAGCCAACCCTACCTGGCGAGTGTTTTCAATATTTCGGCAATGAGTTTCGGTTCGCTTTCGGGCAACGCTATCGAGGCGCTGAATGCGGGCGCTGGTAAAGGCGGTTTCTATCACGATACTGGTGAAGGCTCTATTTCCGGCTATCACCGCAAGCATGGAGGTGATCTCGTCTGGGAAATAGGCTCTGGTTACTTTGGCTGCCGCAACGACGATGGCTCGTTTAATGCGGAGCGCTTTGCAGCTAACGCCAGTGTCGATCAGGTGAAAATGATCGAAATCAAACTTTCCCAGGGCGCCAAACCGGGCCATGGCGGTATATTGCCAGCGGCTAAGGTAACTGCCGAAATTGCCGAAGCGCGAGAAGTCCCCATGGGCCAGGACGTGATTTCACCCGCTGCCCATTCAGCTTTCTCGACGCCGCTGGAACTGATGGCATTCATTGCCCGCCTGCGTTCGCTTTCTGGGGGTAAACCGATCGGCTTCAAGCTGGCGATTGGCCACCCCTGGGAGTGGTTTTCGATCGTTAAGGCGATGCTAGAAACCGGCGAGCGGCCTGATTTTATAGTGGTGGACGGTGGCGAAGGAGGAACCGGTGCGGCACCGCTGGAGTTTATCAATCGTATAGGTGTGCCTTTAACAGAAGCCGTTACGCTAGTGCATAACACCCTGGTGGGGGCCGGGCTGCGCGAGGAGATTCGTATCGGCGCGGCGGGTAAGATTATGTCCGGTTTTCACATTGCCCGAACCATGGCACTAGGGGCTGATTGGTGCAATTCGGCCAGGGGCTTTATGTTTTCATTGGGGTGTATTCAGGCGCTTAACTGTCACTCCGACAAGTGCCCCAGCGGCGTAGCTACTCAAGACCCCAACCGCAGCCGCCATCTGGATATTGCCGATAAAACAGCGCGGGTCTACCACTTCCACCGCAATACCTTAAAAGCGCTGGCGGAAATGCTGGGGGCCGCAGGGCTTAGCCACCCTAGCGAGCTGGGGCCCGAACACATTATCCGGCGTGTCTCGGAAAACGAGATTCAGTCCTACGATCAGATATTCACCTTCTTAAAACCCAATGAACTGCTCAATGCAAAGTGCGAGCACACGGTATTCAAGCACTATTGGGAAAATGCCCGAGCCGACTCCTTCCAGCCGCCTGCGCAGGTTGCTCGGTTGCGCTTTACTAAGTTGGAGTGATCGTGGCGCTTAGCCTAGATTACTTTGTTTCCACTGCGCCGTTTAGAAGGGAGCCCCCATGGCATCTACCCGCCGTGAACTGATACCACTGATTGAGCAGGGCGTGATACCGCCTGAACAGGTGACGCGCGCAGTGCAAGCTTCTGGGCTGCACCCTTCGCCTCGCGCTTGGGCGCTGTTTATTGATCGCTTACTGCTGTGGCTAGGCGGACTGGCGCTGGCCTTCGCGGTGCTGTTTTTCATCGCTTATAACTGGGCTGAGATGGGCCGTTGGCTGCGCTTTGACGTGGTGCAGGCAGCGATGGTGCTGGCGGTAGGCATCGCCGTTTGGCACAAGGCCAGCCCGATGGTTCAACGTGTGGCGCTAACCTCGGCCACTTTATTGGTGGGCGTGCTGTTGGCGTTGTTCGGGCAGGTGTACCAAACCGGTGCCGACCCCTGGCAACTGTTTTTTACCTGGGCGCTGCTTGCTCTGCCCTGGGTCTGGGTGGCGCGCTTTGAGCTGCTCTGGGTGTTGTGGCTGGGGTTACTCAATTTGGTCGTCGGGCTCTATTTTCGTACCTGGGGCGGGCCGTTTGGCGTTTTGGTCAGTAGCGATGCCGCGCTTTGGGGGCTGTTTGGGCTCAATACCCTTGCCTTGGCGACATGGGAATGGGGGGCTCGTTGCCGGAACTGGTCACGGCAGTGGGCACTACGCTTGCTGGCGGTGGGTAGCGGGGTGCCTATGACGCTGTTAACGATGAGGTTGATAGTCGATGCAGGCCTCGTATGGTCGCCAATGCTGGCGATTTACTCACTCTGGCTGGCGGTGCTGTATGGCGTTTATCGCTATTGGCGGCCTGACCTGTTTATGATCGCAGGCGGCTGTGTCTCGGCGTTAACGGTGACCACACTGCTGCTTGCCAGGCTGTTGCTCTGGGAAGGCGATTGGCAGGAGGGAAGTCTGCTGCTGATCACCATCGCGGTACTGGCGATGGGCGCTGGGGCCGTGGTATGGCTAAAGCGGCTACATCGGGAGATTTCCCAGTGACGAACAACGTTAATGATTTAAGCGTTAGGCTGAGCCAAGCGGGTATTCCGTTAAACGAGCCTACCTCCCCAGCGCAGTTGCAAACGCCTTGGTTTGTACGTGCGCTGCAGGCCTTTTCAGGCTGGTTAGCGGCGCTATTTCTGCTCGGCTTTATCGCTATGGGCGTGGTGTTCGTGGTGGAGAGCCCCGCCGCGTCGTTGGGCCTGGGGCTTGTGATGATCGGCGCGGCTTATGGGCTGTTTTGCAAAGCTCGCGGTGATGTGCTCGAGCACTTGGCACTTGCGGTTAGCTTAGCCGGGCAACTGCTAATAGCGTGGGCGCTGGTCGAGTTCTGGAATGTGTCCACTTATTTGTGGTGGTCGCTGCTGGCCTTACAGTGCGCACTGGCGCTGGTAATGCCAAGCCAGGTACATCGCACCTTTTCAGCCTTTACCGCCAGCTTGGCGCTCTATATGGCTTTGGCAGTGAACGCTATGGCGCCAGCAGCGGGTGGATTGGTGCTGTTGGCACTGGCGCTGCTCTGGCTGAATGAGTTTCGCTGTTCTGGCCGTATTCAAGATGTGCAAGCATGGGGCTACGGCCTGTTGATAGGCCTGCTGGTGATGCAGGGATTAGCGCATAGCGGCCACTCCTTTGCCTTCTGGTTTGACGCACAGAGCACTAACGCTTTTGCATGGTCAGCACCCTGGTTGAACGCCGTGTTCGTGGCACTCTCTCTGGCGTTGCTGCTCTATACCATCCCTCATTCCAAAACCCATTGGGGGTTGTATCTCAGTCCTTTAGCGCTGCTGTTGGTCTCATTTTATGCACCGAGTGTGGGCCAAGGTTTGGTCGTCGTACTGTTAGGGTTCGCGATCGGGCATCGCCTAGTGCTGGGGCTTGGAGTGCTTTCTCTGCTGATGGGCATTGGCAGCTATTACTACTGGCTGGACGCAACACTGTTAACCAAGGCTCTAACGTTGCTGGTGTTGGGGGGAGGGCTGCTGGCGCTACGTTGGACGCTGCTCAAGTGGTTGAGCGTAGCGGAAAATAGTCCGTCGACCTCTGTGGAAGGACATGGGAAATGATGCTGAAAGCCAAGCGAAATCGCTGGATCATAGTGTTAACCACCGTCGTTGTGTTGGTGGCGGTGAACTGGGCAATTTGGCAGAAAGAGCGTCACTTAGCCGAAGGTGAAATTGTTTACTTGGAACTGGCGCCCGTCGACCCGCGCTCATTGATGCAGGGCGACTATATGGCGCTAAACTTTGCGCTGGGTAACCAAATTCAAAGCGCGCTTCATCAGAGTGAGCGTGATGAAGACTCGCTGAAAACACGTAACGGCCATGTGGTGGTGCGTTTGGATGAACAGCGTATTGCTCACTTCCAGCGTTTGGATGAAGGTACTTCTTTACGCGATGACGAACAACGCCTGCGCTACCGGCTACGCAATGGTCAGGTACGCTTTGCCACCGATGCGTTTTTCTTTCAGGAGGGGCACGGTGAGCGCTATGAGCCAGCGCGTTATGGTCAGTTTAGGGTGAATACCAAGGGCGAGCCCTTGCTGGTGGCTTTATACAATGCAGAATTAACTAAGTTAGGAGAAAGCGTTAAGTAAAATTTACTTTATCTGGCGAGCTGTTCTCATCTCACTTTTCACTATTGCATTCTGTCTTGCTTCATTCAGTAAGGTAGGCTGTACTTTGTTCCTCCACTGACATGGATAGTCCAGTAATGACGCTGGACTGGCTCGATAGGGCCGGTCGGTGGGTAGTCAAACTGACCCACTTCAATGAATAAGGCATTTATGAAAGCAAACAGCTCGTGGCTCGCATGGGGTTTGTTGGTGATGGCGCTGACCTTTTCCAACCTATGCGCGGCACAAACTCAAGGAGGAGAGAGCGAAAGTGAGCGGTGGTTTACCATCGATGCGTTAAATACGGGGCTTGGTGAACCTCCCGAAGAGGCAAACCGAGTAACACCGCGAGAATCGATCAGGAGTTTTCTGAAGCTAACGGATCAGGAGGAGTATGAGGCCGCTGCCCATATGCTCAACCTTTCCGAGTTCTCAGAGGATGAACAACGCGAGCAGGGGAGTGAACTCGCCCGGCAACTGGCAGAGGTTTTTCAACGCGGCGATTGGTTGAGCGTTTCCGATCTGCCCGGTCGCGAAGACGCGGTGATTGAAGATCCCGCAGGCCAAAACCCCCGCGTTGGCGAGACCCGTCGCAACGTTGAGGTCTCCTCTTTAAAAGCCGATGGCGAAACCTACGATATCCGCTTGGGTCGATACCGCGTGGGTGACCAGGAGCCAGTCTGGCTAATCATGCCTATCAGTGTGTCTTATATTCCGGCGCTGTATGAACAGTACGGCCCCTCAGCTCTGGAAAGCTATATTCCCGAACGCTTCCAGACCTCGTTTGGCGTCCTGAGAATTTGGGAATGGATCGCGATTCCCTTGTTTGTGCTATTTATCGGGCTCGTAGGGTGGGGAGTTCACCGTCTGATCAGCTTGATGTCGAAATGGTTACCTTCAGGAGTGTCGAGCATTTTTGCCAGCCAAATCGGTATGCCTGGGGCGCTGATTGCGATGTCGCTGGTTACCCAGATGGTGCTGGATTATGTGGTGTCGTTTTCAGCGGTTGCCACGACGACCTTCCGAGTTTTACTCATCAGTATTTTGGCCTGGGGAGTCGGCACGGTTGCGTTGCGCTTAGTGGATACCATTATGCTGCGTTTAACGCGGCGTATTGTGGGGGAAATCGATGATACCAAGCCCAGAGACGAGCGCAGACTGCTAACGTCGCTCTACGCGTTGCGCCGGGTCATTATTCTGATCACCGTTACTGGCGTATCCATCTACATACTGGGTCAGGTTCAGCTTTTCGAAACTCTTGGCTTATCGATTCTGGCGTCTGCCAGTGTATTGGCCGTATTAGTGGGTGTGGCGGGCCAAACGGTACTTGGCAATATCCTCGCTTCATTTCAGTTATCGTTTGCTAAACCCATTCGCATTGGCGATTTGGTGATCTTTGAAGACGAGTGGTGCTATGTCGAAGGTATTTTTTATACCTTTATCCGGTTGAGGTCATGGGATGAGCGGCGTTTGATTGTGCCCGTTACCTATTTTACTTCTAAGCCATTCGACAATTTGTCGGTAAAAAGTACCAAGATGTACCGCTCATTGACGCTGACGCTTCACCTAAGCGCCGATATAGGACTATTAAGAGATAAATTCCTCGAATTCGCTAAAGAAGAAGACAGCGTTATCGAACACCATAAGCTGCTCTGCTACGTAACGGCACAAACAGGAACGGCGCAAACCGTCACCTGCTACCTCATGACTTCAGACCCTTTGGCGGGTTGGACAGCGGAAATGAATTTGCGCGAGAAGCTGTTGGCGTTTATCCGCGATAACCATCCAGAGTGGTGGCCACGTGAAATTGTGGTTATCAGTCACAACGATATCGCCCGCGGGGCGCAAGGCAAAAGCTCGGGGGAAATGGATAGTGTTGAGGTGAAACCATCTGAATAAAGGGGGATTGTGCAGCGGAAGATAACGCTTTTGCGTATTTTATCCATAGAGTAGTCTTGTTATGACAAGGGTAAGTGGAAAAAGGAGTGACTATGCACGCACTCGTTGAGCAAGCGACGGAACACTGGGTTTATCTTGCCCCTCTTCTTAGCGACCCACATTCCGAAGCTGAATACGATGCCCGGGTCGAGGCGCTTGATGAAATTCTTGATCTTGTCGGTGACGATGAGACACACCCACTTGTCGGTCTGGCGAATCGCTTGGGTGATATCATTGAGTCCTATGATGAAGCACATCGCCCGATGCCTGAGGTGTCTGGAAGTGAGGTACTTCGCTACCTTATGCAAGAGCATGGGATAGCGCAGAGCGAGCTACCTGAAGTTGGCGCTCAATCAGTGGTGTCTGAAGTTCTCAGTGGGCGCCGTAAGCTGAACTGGCGCCAAATCTGCGAGCTTTCGGAACGGTTTGGCATCGCTACCGACTCGTTTAAAGAACCCAGGGAAAAACTACGCGTTTTGACCTGATAAAGCCTTATGGCGCTTAGACTACCTCTAGCGGTATATCGACGCCGAACTGCTGCAACATACGTCGGAATGTCTCAACATCATAGGCCTCGCTTTCTGTCACCAGACCTTGAATTTGGCCTGTGCCCGGCGTGCCATCGCCTAATCCAGCGACAATCGATTCGGCGGGGTCGAGGAATCGGCAACTGGGTCTCGCCGCTTCGAAGAAGGAGCGAAGCCATGGTAAATGCGTGCTGGAAAGTGTCAGCGTGTCGATATCGGGGTGCTGCCGGAAGACGCTGTCGATAAAAGCAGTGACCGCTTTCTGCGTCGCTTTTGGGTCGAAGAGAAAGGAGCCATTCTCGACAAGCTCCACCATGGACGAAGCATTGATCAGGCTGACATTCTCCGGGTGGGGTGCATGGCGAGCTATGAACTGCTTGAGCGGCGAGCTTTCGATGAGTGAATGCACCCCCATGATGCCGATCTTGCCGCTCGCCGACATAGCGAGTGCTTCTTCGATGGGCGGGTAGACGCCGAACAATGGCACCAAGGTGCTTTGGCGAACGTCATCCAGCACCATGATAGACGGTGCGTTCGATGCGATGACGATGGCAGAGGGTGCATAGCCCTCAAGAAAACGCAGTGTGCGATGCATGACAGCGAGTAGCTCTTCACGCCCTTTGCTCCCATAAGGAAAGCTCGCCCGATCAGCGAAATAAACAATATCCTGTTTGGGAAGGCGCTTATGTATCTCGGCAACAATGGCATAGCTACCAATGCCAGCGTCGAAAACAGCGATTGGCTGGTGCATAGTAATATCCTTGGTATTGTCTAAAACCTAATAATCCATAAGATTCCATCGCTATGGAAGCAATATTTCCAGCTGCTATGCTAGTTAAACTTTATACGATGTTGGGGCACGGCATCGCATAAATTCGAAATGAATGTATAGCATGGTGATGGCAGAGAAATTTATGGTGAATAAGTGGTTGTCTAAATGTCGTTAAATATTGTGCAGCGTTTGCTACCCGGCTGGGGCGTTACTTATGGCCCACCGGGCCATGACTCTTTTCCAGCCGTCATGTTGTTGCATGGTTCTGAAGGCGCATGGGCGGGGTGGAGCCATCGTGATGCGATGCTATTCGCCGCCCATGGCTTCTTGGCGTTCCCTTATGGCTACTCAAGCGGCGGTAATGCATGGAATGCGGGGCATATTATCGATTACCCACTGGATCGCAGCGTGGAGGCATTTAAAGCCCTACGAGAATTCCAGTTCGCTGATGAGCGGGTAGGGCTTTATGGTATTTCACGCGGCGCCGAGCATGCGTTATTGCTCGGCTCACTGATGGCAAGAGATAAGATCGAAGGTATGCCTGATGCCATTGCCGCGCATAGCCCGCCAGATGTTGTGTGCGGAGCCTTTGATGCACGTAATTTTCGCGATGGAGGGGATCCAGGTTGGCAAGCCTGGGATGTCAGCAAGCGCGCCTGGACATGGCGTGACAGTCACGAAAGCTTGCTACCGACCACGCCGATCGAAATCGAACGCTACCCTGGGCCGCTACTACTTTCCCATGGCACCAAAGACCGAATGTGGTCGGTGGAAATGACCAAACGCCTGGAACAACGCCTGCGCGAGCATGGTCGATCCCCGGAAGTGCACTACTACGAAGGTGAAGATCATATACCTAGTAGCTCAGGGCAGAATAAGCACTATGGGCTGCTGCTAGATTTCTTTTCAAAACACCTGTAAGTCACTGTTCCTCATTTTTCCATCCAAAAAGCCCATCTCGGTAGCTAAGAGGTATGGCGGTGATGATGGCTGCTTGGGGCAGGTTGTCGATATGCGCTCTCGGTTGCAGCCAGGGCTGCTCATCACTGGGTGGCAACCACTCAATACGGTCGTTAAATAGCGCATCATCAATCTCTAACACCAACGGTGCTTCTGCATAGACGAAGTATTTGTTGGCGATAAAAAGAACAGCTTCTTCAACATTCAAATGAACGCAGTCGAGCTTATGATCGTTTCCGCAGCGGGGTACATAGCCAAGTTGCTGAGTTTGATCCCAAATAGTTTTACTAACGACTCTGAATAAGCGCATAAGAGCTCCAGTGGTTTTTTTCCGACTAAGGTAGCCTAAAACCTAAAGTTAACTTGAGGTCAAGTGGCGCTGAAGATGTAATATCAGGTATGAAGTCATGCTGCTGATTGAGCAATGGCTAAGCTAAGCGGCCTGCTGATTTTAGAACTGATTTATTAAGAAGAGCTCGATACTGCACAGCGCATATTGAGTTTGGGCTTTGCTGTACAGTATCTCACTCCAACACTAGCTTTTAATGCTTCAGTTCTTCCTCTATTAGTGCTTGGGCCAAACGTTTCGCCCCTGCAAAGTCCGCTTTTCCAGAGCCAAGGTGAGGGATGGTCTCTACCGTAAACCAATGGCTGGGGATCATCATGGGTGGCGTACCGTTAGCGAGCATAGTGGCCTTGACGGTTTTGGCGTCTAACGCTGTTTCTGAAAGCAGCACAATGCGCTCGCCCTTGCGGCTATCGGGAATATTCACCGCCATCAGCGATGTGTCTGTATCCTCCAGAGCCGCTTTAACTGCCGCCTCAACGGCGCTGAGGCTGATCATTTCGCCGCCGATCTTGGCGAATCGAGCGTATCGGTCAATCAGGGTTAAGAAGCCGTCTTCATCGATAAAGCCTTTATCCCCCGTTATGTACCAGCGGTGGCCATCGATCACATGGAGCGCCTTGGCTGTGCGGTTGGGGGCATTGAGATAGCCCTGCATTATTTGCGGGCCGCTAATCAATATCATACCGGCCTCACCGGTCGGCAGCTCTTCAAAGCTGTCAGGGTCGACGATTTTGAAGCTGGTGCCGGGTAACGGCATACCGACGGTGCCTGCTTTGCTGCCCCGCTGCACCTGTTGATAGTGAACGCCCATGGCGTCGGGCAGATTCACTGAGGCGACTGGGGCGATTTCCGTGGCACCGTAGCCTTCATAAATAGGCTTGTGGAATTTCAGCGCAAAGCTGCTACGCACGTTTTCGTCGAGCTTCTCGGCTCCGGCAACCACCACCCTCAAGCTCTCCAGCATTAACGGATGCACCTTTGAGCTGCGTATAAACAGTCTTAAAAAGCTGGAGGTGCCGAACATGATAGTGGCTTTGTGCTTGGCAATAGCGCCCGCAATGCCGGGGGCATCGGTGGGGTCGGCGTGGCACACCAACGGCAGCCCTTCAATCAGCGGTAGCAGCTGGGTGACCGTAAGGCCAAAGGCGTGGAACAGCGGCAGTGAGCCCATTACAACGTCGTTGCTCTGGGTGTTGAGCACGTCAGAGGTCTGCTTGATATTGGCCATCAGGTTGCGGTGGCTCAACATCACGCCCTTGGGTTCGCCTTCACTTCCGCTGGAGAACAGGATGGCGGCGGTGGCGTCGGCATCGTGGCCGTGGCAGAAGCAGCGCTGTAACAGCCAAGTCGGCAGTATTCTCACCGCCAGCCAGGTACTCAAACGTTCGCCACGGCCAATCGTGGCCTGCAGGTCTTCTAAAAGAACCACCTGCTTCTCGCGAAGCAATTGGCTAACGTCGAGCCCGCGCTGCTCGAGCTTCTTCACAAAGCGCTGTGAGGTGAAGACGGTAGCGATTTCCGCCTGGGAAAGGGCAGAGGTCAGCGCCTCGTGGTCGGCGGTGTAATTAAGATTCACCACCGTTTTACCCGCTAGCAGCGTGGCCATATTGGCGATAACCCCGGCACTGCTGGTAGGTAGCAGTAGGCCAACGTTCTGCCCTGGGTTGAGCTTGCGAAGTCGTTTTGCCATCAGCAGGCTGGCAGTGAGCGCTTGGCTTGCGCTGAGTGGGCGGCCCAGCGTATCGGCCAGGGCAAGGTCGCTAGGGCGGCGCTTAACGCTTTGAATCCAGGCGTTAGGCAGGCTCGGGAGCTCGCCCATGGCCCGCTGCCAAGAGCGGGTAGCCTGCTCAAAAATACGTCGTTTGAGCACATCGGCGGGGGTGTCCTTGGGCAGCGGCTTGCCAAAGGCGACCACTACCGAGCGGTGCAGAGGCGCATTGCGCAGCTCTTTAAGCTTGCTGGAAGATCGGGAGAACTGGCTGCCCCACAGGCCTCGCAGGTAGAAGGGCACAATTTTGACGTCTGGATTTGCCATGTCACAGGCACGCTCGTAACCGCGGCGGAATTCGCCCAGTTGACCAGTGCGGCTGATCGCCCCTTCAGGAAACAGGCACACCACTTCGCCTGCGTTGAGCTGTTCAGCAACACCGGCTAGGGCCTTTTCGGCACCGCTGCCACGCTCGATGGGAATACAGCCCAAGGCTTTGAAGAACCAGCGCAGGTACCAACGCTGGTAAACCGATCTGAGCATCACGAAACGCACCGGTCGAGGGCTGGCGATCTGTACCATGGCCCAATCCACCCAACTGATATGGTTGCCCAATAGCAGCACGCCGCCCTGGGCGGGCAGGTTTTGCAAGCCATGGACATCTACGCGATAGCGGCGTGTCAGCAGGAAGCTCAACAGAAAGCGCACCAAGCTTTGGGGTAGCTTAACAATGGTGTAACCACCGCCCACCATGGCCACGGTAGCGATAAGTAGCAGCAGGTAGTGGCTATTCACTCCCGCCAACGCGAACAGCGCCGTGAGCACCAAAAAGCCTAGCATGGCGATGTTTTGAATCCAGTTGTTGGCGGCCAGCACGGTGCCTAGCTCGTTGTCGGCGGCGTGAAACTGAATCAGCGCATTGAGCGGCACGATGAACAGCCCACCCATGATGCCGATGAACACAAAGTTCAGCGCTTGGCCAACGGGCGTGGTCAACAGCGGTAAGCACCATAAACCCACGGCCACCCCAATAGCGCCTACGGGGATCAAGCCGGTTTCAATACGGTTGTGGGAAAATTTGCTGGCGAATAGGGAACCAAGTGCAATTCCGATGCCGCTAGCGGCGAGAATTCCCTGGAGCACTAAGGTGTTATCGATACTGAGGGCATCTTTGGCATAAGCGGGAAAAGCCGCCAGCAGTACTTGGCCCACTGACCAAAAGGTGGCAAGGCCGATAATGGAGAGCCTGATGACAGGCTGGCGAGCGATAATCCTCAGGTTGTCTTTCAAGGCAGCACCCTTGATGTAGCGCTGCCAGGTCAACGGTGTCTCTGATCGATTGGATGCATCAAGCGGAAGGCGGTAAAGCGCTACGACCTGGATGGCGCTATTGAGCACCAGCAGCCAGCCCAGAGGGGCTATTTGGCGCAACAGCTGTGCTGGGGTTTGATCTTCCGGTGAGACCCAGGTCTCAAATAGCGCGGTAAACGCCACGGTGCCCGCTAGAATGGCGCCAATCGTAACGGCCTGGATCAGCCCGTTGGCTTCCGCCAAACGCGGCTTGCCGAATAGCCCTTTTACCAAGCCGTATTTGGCCGGTGAGTAAAAGGCCGATTGAATCGCCAGCAGCAGCGTCATGGAAAATGCCAACCAGAACCAGCCCTGGTAGTAAGCGGCGGTGATGCCCAGTGAGACCACGACGGCGGCCCAGGCCGATGTGCGCAGAACACGTACCTTGGGATAGCTGTCAGCCACATGGCCCGCCGGGCTGAACAGTAAAATAAACGGCAGCAGGATAAGTCCGTTGACCAGTGCGGTGAGTACGACCTGTGCTTCGCCATCGTAACTTTTGAAGATCGTGTTCTGAATGACGATCTTGTGCCCCAGATCCACAAAGGCATTGAGAAAAATAGCGATCAAATAGGGCAAAGCGCCCTTCAAGTGCAGTAGTCGATGCATCGTTGTTTAGCCTTCTTAATCCCTGGAAGTCGTAGCACTTTCTCTGTGAGGCTTACTGGTTGCAACTCATTTACACAAAGTTGTGTTATGGGTGCTGGTTGGTATCATTATTTGCTACTTTTTGTGTGTAATGCCTTTTCATGCCGCCTAAGAGGTTGCTATGTCCCAAGCAGATTCGCTGATTGAAACGCTAAAGCGCCAGCTCCGTGCTCAGGGTAAAACCTATGCCGATGTCGCTAAGTGGTTGGCGCTGAGCGAGGCCTCGGTGAAGCGCCTGTTCGCCGAAAAGCACTTTACGCTATCGCGGCTGGAGTGTATCTGTGACCAGCTAAATATCGAATTCGCTGAGCTGGTGCAAACCATGCAAGCGGACGAGCAGCGTTTGCAGGAGCTAACCCATGCCCAAGAGCAGAGTATTGTGGATGACCGTGAGCTGTTTCTGGTGGCTGTCTGCGTCATCAATGGCTATAGCTTCGACGAAATTCATCACCAGTACCAGCTAAGTGAAGCAGAGTGTATCCGGCAGTTACTGAAGCTTGAGCGGCTTACGCTGATAGAGCTACTTCCCGATAACCGGATCCGGCGGCGGGTCGCTGCTAATTTCCGCTGGCGAGCGGATGGGCCAATCCAGCGTTTCTTTCAGCAGCATATCGCCAACGAATTTTTCCGCTCCCGTTTTGATAGTGACAGCGAAAAACTCATTGTCCTTAACGGACTATTATCCCCTGCGGGAAATGCTGAATGGCAGCAGACCATGCAGCGCTTGGCGAAAGAGTTTCATGCGCTATGCGAACGAGAGAGCGGGCTACCCATTCATCAGCGGTTTGGCACGACTTCGGTGCTGGCGGTACGGCAGTGGCAGTATGGGCTGTTTCAGGGTTACAAGCGGGGAGGCCAAGTAGCTCCCAACGCTACGTAGATGTGTTCCGGAAGAGAGTGGCCTCTTGTTCTAGCCACTCGACGAAGCGTGCTACCGCTGGTGGCGTTTCTCCATCACTAGGCAGAATCAGTTCGTAGGCGAACGGAGAAGCGAGTGGATAGTGTTCCGCGAAGGGGCGTACCAAAACACCGCTCGCTAGCCGGTCAGCCACCAATGGGTAGCTGGCGAGTACCACGCCTTGCCCGGCAATGGCCTGATCGAGAGCCAAGCTGTAAAGCGAGTATTGCCGCTGGTTGGGCATCTTGTTTAGCGCTACCCCGGCGCTTTTAAACCAATCGCTCCAGCTTGGAATGGGGTGGCCTGCGTGGCTGCACCAATCCACGGTGAGCAGTGTCTGTGCCAGCAAATCGTCGGGGGTTTGCATGTTTGCCTGCGCTAATAGCGAGGGCGAACAAACCGGAAATAACGTGTCTTCAAACAGGCGCAGGCTGGTGACACCGGGCCAAGGGCCCTGGCCATAGCGCAATGATAAGCGTGCCCTGTTGGGCAACCACAGCGGTGGCGTTAAGCGCGCCTCGGCATCCAGAGAGATTTCTATTTGCCGTTCATTAGCTTCAAAGTGGGGTAAGCGGGGGAGTAGCCAGAGTTGTAGAAAGGAGGGTGGTGCACTCAGTAGCAATCGAAAGGCCTCTTCTGAGCGCTCGGTGACGTTCTGTACACCGCTGGCGATGCGCAAAAGGCCTGCCTGCACATCTTCAGCCAGTACCCGGCCTGCTTCGGTAACGCATACCCCATTGGCATGACGCTCAAACAGCACCACGCCTAAGTGGCCTTCCAACTGTTTGACCTGTCGGCTAACGGCGCCAGGCGTCACCCCGAGGCGATAAGCGGCGGCTTTGAAGCTATTTTCTCGCACGGCCTCGGCAAACGCGCGCAATGCATTCAGCGGTAGCCTTTCTATTCTCATAGAGTGAGTTTTCCTAAGCCTAGGGTCGATAAGTAATCGTTTGTATGCAATGACGCTTACTGCTGCAATGGGCACCTATATGTTATAGGAGCCCGCAATGAGTAATCAAAGAATAGTCTCCAACAACCACACTGTCTGCATGGTTGGTCGATCGCAGCGAAAGTCAGTGGACGCAACGGCAGCATCGTTGATGCTGCTATTTTGCCTGGTGTTGGGTTTTCAGCAGGTGGCGATCAAGGGTGTGGCTGAGGATATCTCACCCGTGGTGCAGATGGCCCTGCGCTCAGCTTTGGCGGTGTGTCTGGTCGGCGGGCTGGCTTCTTGGCGCGGTATTCGCTGGGCGGATGTGGGTCATCATTGGGGCCCTGGGTTGCTGGTGGGCCTGGGGTTTGCGGCTGAGTTCGCTTTTATCGCCTGGGGATTAACCTATACCTTGGCGTCCCACATGTCGGTCTTTCTGTATACTGCGCCCATCTTCGCTGCCCTGGGTTTGCATCTTTGGGTACCTGGCGAGCAACTCTCCATTCGCCAGTGGTGGGGCGTTGGCTTGGCATTTCTGGGAATGGTGATTGCCATGACGCCAAGCGGTGCTTACAGCATCGAGATTCTTATTGGGGATATGCTGGGCTTGCTCGCTGGCCTCTCATGGGCGGCCACGACCGTCGTGATCCGCAAGACTTCGCTTTCTGAGGCGCCAGCAGAGCTCACTCTGAGCTATCAACTGAGCGTGACGGCGTTGTTGCTCCTGCCGGTGGCGGCTATATCCGGGCAGCTAATGAGCGCGCAGTTTACCCCAATGGCGTTAGCCAGCCTTGGTTTTCAGACGCTGATCATTTCGTTTGCTGCGCTGCTGTTATGGTTTACCTTGCTGCGCCGCTACCGCGCTTCGCAGTTAGGCGTGTTTTCTTTCTTGGCGCCGCTTTTCGGTATTCTGTTTGGTACACTGCTGCTCAATGAGCCGCTGAGTATTAATTTTATAATCGGCGGTGGCGTTATTTTAGTTGGCATCATTCTGGTGACTCGCTAAACGCATGCACCCATCTACCTTTGCGAAGACACCGATATGAGCATCACCCCTTTTCAAGCACTGGCGTGCCCGCTAGACGGAAAACCACTCAGTTGGTCGGCTAGTGTTTGGCGATGCTCTGATGGCCACAGCTTTGATATTGCTAAGCAGGGCTACGTTAATTTACTACCTGTGCAGCAAAAGCGTTCCCACGATCCGGGTGATAGCAAGGCGATGGTAGCTGCTCGCCAGCGTTTTCTTAACGCGGGGTACTATCAACCCATTGCGGAGGCAGTCAGTCATGCTGTGTTGGGCCATGCCGAGGTTCAAAAGGCAGACAGACTGCCTTTTAGCTGCCTGGATGCGGGCTGCGGTGAAGGTTATTACCTTCGCCAATTAGCTGACGCGGCGACTAACGCGCAGCCACTTTCACTGATGGGGCTGGATATCTCTAAATGGGCGGTATTGGCCGCAGCAAAACAGGATGCTAAGCAGGCACCGCTAAGCAGCTGGGTCGTGGGGAGTAATGCACACTTGCCGGTGCAGACGGGAACGTTGGATAGCGTGCTGTGTATGTTTGGCTTTCCAGTAGTAAGCGAGTTTGCTCGTGTGTTGAAAACCGGTGGCGTACTACTGCAGGTTGAAGCGGGGCCTAATCACTTGAGGGAGCTGCGGGAGATTATCTACCCCACGTTAAAAGCTGAACGTGCGAGTGAGACGGTAGTGCCCGATGGCTTTATTCACCATGGCAGCGAGAGGGTAAGCTACTCAATTGCACTAAATGGAAGTGAGGAAATTGCCGATCTGTTGGCGATGACGCCGCATCTTTACCGAGCCAGCCCTGAGGGGCGTGATCGCGCAGCGGCACTTGAGGTGCTGGTGGTGACGGTGGATGTGCGAATAGTGATGTACATGCGAATATAGAAGGGTAGTGCAAACGCAGCTTCCCTTTAGTCTGCTCTAAACGCGCAGTTTTAATATGCCCAAACGCAACAAGGCCCGCATAAGCGGGCCTTGTTATCCGAACCTTAGAAGGTTCGAGCAAATTCTTAAGCGCTAGGGCTTAGGAAATTTGCTTGATGTTTGAAGCTTGAAGGCCTTTCTTACCCTGGGTAACGTCAAAAGAAACGTTAGCGCCTTCTTGCAGGGTTTTGAAGCCGTCTGCTTGAATTTCAGAGAAATGGGCAAACAGGTCATCGCCGCCGTCAGAAGGAGCAATAAAACCGAAGCCTTTAGTATCGTTGAACCACTTAACTGTGCCAGTAGACATAGTAAAAATCCTTTCGCGCAAAGCGCTTTGTAAAGTTCCTGGTATCACCCAGATTAATAGCGGATAAAACAAGGAATACAATTACAGTCTTGCCGAAAGATTTTGTACACGTCTATCTCGTACATTTCTAAATCTTTTTCGTACACTTCTGAAACCATGCTTGCTTGCTAACCAACTGGCGCTACATTGTCATGAATTGTAGCGCGTGTCAAAGCCTTTCTGGATTGTCTTGCCTATGGGGCGCAGTGAGAGCCTCTATTAGAGGTGGTCGCTGGAAAGTAGTGATAATGCCAGCGACCATCAGGGCACGTTTCCAGTAAATGGGAAGCTTGTTTTCTTACATGAATATCGCTCGTGCTAATGTTTACGTTTGGCCAAAAGCTCGGACAGCACCTGACGCGCAGTTAGTGACTCGCCGTAGGCCGTACGACGATATCGCTGGTATCTACGTCATCGGGCTGGTTGATGGCATGCGCAATGGCGGAGGCGATCGCTTCGGGCTTGAGGGCAATTTGGCGGAAAAGGTCGATTGCCTTTGCGGTTTCAGAGTCGGTGATGGTATTGGCCAGTTCTGACTCCACTACCCCGGGGTAGACACAGGTCACGCGTATCTTGTCGGTTTCCTGACGTAGCCCATCGGAAATAGCGCGCACCGCATATTTAGTGGCGCAATAGACTGCTGCGGTGGGCATAACAGTGAGGCCACCGATGGAGGAGATGTTGATCACCTGGCCACTTTCCTGGGCCTGCATAGTAGGCAGAACAGCGGCGATACCATTGAGTACGCCGCGAATGTTGACATCGATCATGCGGTTCCACTCATCTACTTTGAGCGCTGCCAAAGGCGATAGGGGCATGACGCCCGCGTTGTTGACGATGACATCTATGCGGCCGTGGGTTTTGATCGCGAAATCCGCAAACGCCTGCATGTCTTTAAGGTCGGTGACATCCAGCGCCTGGAAATCCACGCTGCCGCCCTCTTCGCGAAGGGAGTGGGTCAATGCTTCCAACCGATCAGTTCGGCGTGCGCCAATAATCAAACGGTGCCCTTGACCTGCAAGCCAGCGAGCAGTGGCTTCACCGATGCCGCTGCTGGCACCGGTCAGTAAAACGACTTTGGAAGATGGGGTTGTTAAAGCAGTCATTGGATAATCCTAAGGGTGGTGGGTACCCAGAGAAGATTAAGCTGCTGCGGCTGGCATCTGTATAGGCGATCCTATTGCATGCTTGCCTAATCCTATTTGTTTGTTAAAGGTGGGCGGCGAGGCAAGCAACACAGCATGTATATTGCTCTTATGGTGTTATTGGCTCTTAGGGTTGATTCAGGTGCGGCACGCATGACCAAGGTGGTTAACATGACACTGAAGAGCGATTCTGTGGTTTACAGCAATATCGTCGAATGCTTATACCAACTCGCACCACACGAGGGGTATACCCAGTCGCTATTGGACGGCGTACGCTTTATGCGTTCCAATCGCCCGCTTAAAAACACCTCTGTGCTCTACGAGCCGAGTATCGTCATCATCTGCCAAGGCCGAAAGCGTGGCTATTTGGGAGATGAGGTGTATATCTACGATGCGCAGCGCTATTTGGTGCTATCAGTACCCTTGCCGTTTACTTCGGAAACAGAAGCCAGCCCTGACGAGCCAATGCTGGGTATTGCTATCCGCCTGGATGCGGTGGTAATCGCCGAATTGGTGACGATGTTGGAGGCGTCAGGCGAGTATGGGTTTGAGGCGCCGCGCGGCATGCTTTCAAGCCTGCTGGAAGAGCCGCTGGCAGATGCGACATTACGTTTATTGAATGCGCTTACCTCACCAACGGATGCGCATATTCTTGCCCCTTTTATTGTCAGGGAGATCTGCTATCGGGTATTGACGGGAGAGCAGGGCGGCAGTGTTCGAACAGCGCTCTCCCATTATGGGCAATTTGGTAAAATTGCTAAGGCGCTCAACCGTATTCATGCTAACTATGCCGATGCGCTGGAAGTAGCAAGCCTGGCGAATGAAGCTGGCATGAGTGCGCCAGCCTTTCACGTACACTTCAAGGCGGTCACCCAGACCTCACCTATCCAGTACATTAAATCCACCCGCTTGCACCATGCTCGGCTGTTAATGATACGTGATGGGTTGACGGCTGCCGCGGCCGCTAGCCGAGTGGGCTATGAAAGCCCCTCCCAGTTTAGTCGTGAATTCAAGCGCTTCTTTGGCCGCCCACCAGCAGAGGAGGTGCGTACCATGAAGGCAAGCCTTGATTTATTGCCGCCTACTCACCTGGTAGATATCGCTGTGCCACACTAATAGAGTGTGATGTACGCTTATCAAATTAGACCTACCAACTTCTTCAAATCTGTAGGGACGCAAATGACTCGTATATGGAAGGCCTATGCTCAGGCATCGTTGATTTTACGCGTCACTGTTGCGCTTGTTCTGGGCGTTGTCGTTGGGCTTATTGGTGGTGAGACAGTGGCTGCCTGGCTAGCGCCGCTGGGTGACCTGCTGCTACGGCTGCTTACTTTTCTGATTGTCCCCATTGTACTGTTTACGCTGATGGTGGGGGTGAATCAGTCCCGGGAGGGAAGAGCTGGCCGCGTGGGCGGCAAGGTGTTTGGTTATTACCTTACCTCTTCAGCGCTGGCGATCATGGTGGGCTTAGCGGTTGCCACGTTGTTTAGCCCCGGCAGCGGTATGACGTTGGATGAGAGTGCCAGTTTCTCGGTGCCCGAGAATCCAGGCGTTGTCGATACGCTGCTGAATATAGTGCCGGATAATATTATTGGTGCGTTTGCCGAACTCAACATGTTGGGCATTATTTTTACGGCGCTGGTGTTTGGCATCGCACTGCTAAAAATGCGCCAGTCGGAGCGCCAACATGCCATGGGGGAACGCCTTTATGGGGTGATTGAAGCGCTAAACGAGGTCACTCTAAAAGTAATGTCGGGGGTATTGCACTACGTGCCCATCGGCGTGTTTGCGATTGTCGCCGAAACGGTGAGTCAGCAGGGGTTGGCAACGCTGCTCTCATTGGGCGATATGGTGATTGTGCTTTATATCGCCCTGGCAACCCAGCTGCTGATTTATTGCGGCATCATGCGGCTGTTTGGCGTGAAGCTGCGCACCTTTTTTCGCGAAGCCCGTACGCCCATGGCCACGGCGTTTGCTACCCAGAGTAGCTCGGGTACGTTACCGCTAACGGTTAATGCTGCCCACCGCTTAGGAATTCCCAAAAGCATCTATGGTTTTAGTCTGCCGTTAGGGGCTACTTTAAATATGGATGGAGCGGCGATTCGTATCGCCATCTCGGTGGTGTTTGCCGCCAACGTGATTGGTGCACCGCTGGATTTCATCAGCATGGTGCAAATAGTGTTGATCGGCACGCTAGTGTCGGTGGGCACGGCAGGGGTGCCGGGGGCCGGTATCATAATGATTGCCACAGTATTTACTCAGGTGGGCCTGCCAATTGAAACCGTCGCGTTGCTCACCGCTATCGATGCACTGGTGGGAATGGGCTGTACGGCGCTGAACGTGACAGGCGACTTGGTCGGCACCTCCGTGATAGCCCGTAGTGAAGGCGAGGAGTTGCAAGAGGAGCCCGTCGAAGACGCGGGGTTGGCAGTAAGAGGGTAGTGCGTTTATCTCCCCCCCTGAGAACGACTTAGGGGGGAGATCGCGTTAACCAATCATAAAGCCGCGACCCACGGGGTCTCTCTCATCAATCAGCCATTTGGCATAACCGATCAGTTCAGCGGTACCTTGCACGCTTGGACGAATGGCAGAATAACCACCAATTTCGGTTTTACCCAATATTTTGCCCGTGAAACGGCCGCTTCCCAGCAGGCCTTCCGAGTAGATTTCCTTGTTCTCTTCCAGTTCATTTCGTGCGTGAAACATGGCCATCATGGCGCTGGTTCCAGTGCCACCAGGCGAGCGATCCAGCTTGCCGCCTGAGAACACATGGACATTGCGGTAAAGTGAATCTGGCTGCGTTCCCCCATGCCAGAACGTAACGAAATTCAGACCATTGATGTGAGCATGTACGGGGTGACGAATCGTCATGCGTTTATTCAATTCTGCCTTGACCGCCTCTCCCGCCATCGAAAAATAACTGCCATTTTCGGGGCAGATGGGTTGCTTGTCAGATGGAATGCGAATGATAGCGAAGAAGTTGCCACCAAATACCAGGTCAGCCTTTAGTGTACCCAGCCCCGGAACGTCAACAGGAATGTCCTGCTCCATCACGAAGGCGGGCACATTTTCAAAGCGAGTCCAATGCACTTTGTCGGCATCGGCTTTGACCTCCGAGACGACGGTGCCAGCGGTAGTTTCAAAACGGATGCGTGTCATGCCGTCTTCTTGTGCTGGGGGCGCCAAGCGGTGAGAAACCATCGCCATGGAAAGGGCTATGGTGCCGTGACCACACATGTCGACGAACTGTTCGCCATCCATCCATAGCATGCCAGCGTCATGATGTTCATCGGAAGGTGGGGTTAGAAAAACACCAAACATGTGCTGGTGGCCGCGGGGTTCACGCATCAGACTAGTGCGGACATGGTCGTGATGCTCTTTCAAATAAGCGCGTTTGGATAGAATGTTGCTGCCATACGGGTAGGGAATGCCAGCATGCACAATGCAGGTTGGCTCGCCTTCCGTATGGGTATAGATAACGTCAAGGAACTGTTGGTTTTTCATGGTTGCTTCTTCCTGTGGGCTGTGCGGTTGGGTTATTAGTCTTGGGTTAAAGGCCAAACCAGCGGGGTACGCTCATGACCATGCCAGCAGGCCAGACAATCACGGCGAGCAGCACCGCCAGCATCACGGCAATGAACGGTAGGTTGGCGTAGGTAATGCGGATGATATCGACACGTGAAATCACGCTCGTAATAAACAAGGCGGCCCCGACCGGTGGTGTCTGCTGGCCAATACCCCAGCAAAGAATGACCACCATGGCGAACTGGAGAGGGTCTATGCCTAGCAACTGAACACTGGGCAGGAACAGTGGCACCACTATGAACATCATCGCGATGCCATCGAGGAAGGTACCGGCAATAATCAAGACGATGCTCAAAATCAGCAGGAAGCCGATGGGGCCCATATCCAGAGCTGCTATCGGCCCGAGAACTAGCTGCCCGAGACTTTGGTAAGTGAAGGTGTAGCCGAGTGTATGTGCCGCTGCCGTCACAAACATGACCGCACCGGTCAACACGGCACTCTCAACCAGGGCACGGTAAAGCGCACGTAGTGAAAGCGAACGATAAAGCACCATGCCAGCGAAGATGCCATAAGCGACTGCCACGGCGGAGGCTTCGGTCGGTGTGAAAATGCCGCCGAGGATACCGCCGAGGATGATGACTGGCATTAGCAGGGCCGGGAATGCACTGACCAAGCTACTGCCCAGTTGCCTGATCGAAAATGCAGCTTCGATAGGATATTGGCGTTTCACCGATATCCACCACGCCATCAGCATGAGTCCTATGGCAATGAGGAGCCCTGAGACTAGACCGGCAGCAAATAACGCCCCTGTCGAAAGTCCCATATAGGCACTCAATAACACCATGGGCACGCTGGGAGGAATGATGATGCCAATAGTGGAGGAGGAGGCAGTCACGGCGGCAGTAAAGGGTACGGAGTAACCCCGTTTGACCATCTGGGGGATCATCACACCGCCCACGGCGGCCGTATCTGACATGGAGGTGCCGCTCATGCCTGCAAAGAACATGGAGGTCAAGATATTGACCGCCGCCAGCCCACCCCGTATGGCCCCCACCATGGAACGAGCCAGATCGACAAGCCGTGCTGAAATACCGCTGTGGTTCATTATCTGGCCCGCTAGAATGAACAGCGGAACAGCCAATAGCGGAAAGGACTCGGTACCTCGGTATAGGCGCTGTACCAGCACGAGCATATCGACACCGGAAAAAGCGAGTACGCCGATAGAAACAAGTGTCAAAGCGAAGGCGATTGGCATGGCCAGCCCAATCAGAGCCAGAAGTGCAAGTAGTATGACGAGTAGAATCATAGCTCTGGCTCCTCCAGAGCGGCTCTTCGAGCAGCTTCATAGGGCGGTATCTTTGCCTTGGCGGCAACGACACACTGGCGAACCAATTCCAGCAACATGCCCGCGCCGGAGATAGGCACGGCGGAGTAGAAAAGCCACTGAGGTGCACCTAGCATAAGCGTTGTACGGTTGGAAAAGGTGAGTGTTTGTTCCAAGCCCCACACGATCATGATGACGCAGACCAGCCCTATCAGTGCCTGGTTGATAAAGAACAATACCCATTGACCGCGATAGGGAAGTAAGGCAGCGATAACATCAATACGTAGATGAGCGCCTTGCCTGAGTGCCAGATAACCGCAGAAAAAGGTAATGTAGACCAGCAGACCCACTAAGACTTCGGCGCTCCACGATAGCGAGGCATTCAGGATGTAGCGCGCAGCCACTGCCGCTATTGCCAGGAGAGGAATGGCAGCCAACAGCAGTGCCGCGACCGCTTCAAAAAAACGATCAAGCATGGTAGTACTCCCGGGAGTAGCGACGGGCAGGAAGTGCCCGCCGGGAAGTGTGCTCTGTCGTTAGGGGAGGTCGGCGATGCGTTGCACCATGTCACGTGCCTCTTGTGACAGTCCTTCGGTAAAGGAGTCCCATAGAGGTTGAGAGGCTGCTATGAAGGTGTCAGTGTCTACCTCGTTCACTTCCATGCCGTTCTCTTTTACAAGCTCCACGACGCTCTGATCCGCTTGTTCTCCAAAGTTAACCGTTGCCTCGAAGGCCTGTTCGCCACCCTCGAGTAGAGCTTGCTGAACGCTGGCATCAAGATCCTGGAAACGTGACTCGTTCATCAGCAGGAAGCCGACGGTGTAAACATGCCCAGAGAGTGAGAGGTAATCCTGTACTTCGTAAAAGCGGCTGGCCTCTACTTCGACGAGAGGATTTTCTTGGCCATCGAAGACACCGGTCTGAAGGGCGGAGTAAAGTTCTGGATAAGGCAGCGGGGAAGCGTTAGCGCCATAGGCATTAAACATCTCGACACGCTGGCGGCTGCCAGGGGTACGGATTCTTAACCCGTCAAGATCCTCAGGTTTTTCAATGGCATGACTATTGTTGGTAATATGACGGAAACCTCCTTCATAAAAACCGATAACACGGTAGCCTTGCTTTTGAAGCTTGTCTTTTAATTCTTGACCGATTTCACCGCTCAGGACATTGCTCACATGCTCCCTGTCTCGAAATAGATAGGGAAGTGAAAGAATACCCATATCTTCATCAATGGTAGTAATCGGCGTTTCAATAGTGGCGATATCTAACAAGCGTGTATCTATTGCTTCTATATTGCTGACTTGATCGCCAAGTGAACCAGAATGAAAAAGTTTTATGTCGGCACTGTTATTGGTCGCTTCTGCCACGTGTGCGGCTAGGGCATTCAACCCCGCCATCTGGATGCCTTGCTGGCTTCCAATGGTCGCCGCTCGAAGCTCTAGCTCGGCGGCAGCTACCTGGCCTGCCAAACCGAGCCCTAGGGCGAAGGAAGCAATATGTCGTACGGAGGAAAGTGCTTTCATGGTGACGCTCCGGAGGTTGTTTTTGCGGGAGTCATGTCACGGACCTTTACGATCACGTGTCTCTAGAGTAGGTCTGCGCCACCATGATTTATAGAATAAAAGAGACAGAAAATTGAATTTTTTGGACGGATTGCGCACGTAGTAACTGTTTGAAAATCATGACAGCAGGCGGCTAACGAAGAGCTACAAACGTTTTTCCTGACGGCGTGACTGGCCTGGGCTACAAGCGAAATGCGTATGAAAGTCTCGGGCGAGATGAGCGGCATCGGAGAAACCGCAGTCAGCGGCAATATCGGCAATTGAGCTGTCGGTATGGTGGAGTAGCCAGTCTGCATAGCGCAGGCGCATGATTTTGAAGTAGCGCATAGGTGTGATTCCCAGTTCTTGACGAAAGAGTCGATCAAGCTGTCGGGGGCTTAAATTGATCCGCTTGGCCAGGTCACAAGCACTTAGACGGGTATTCAGCGATTGCTCCATGGTGAGTACGGCTACCCGGACTCTCTCATCGCGAATTTCATGGATGGCTTCAAAAAAGTGTGTTTGTGGAGAGTTGGACGTACGCATGCCGTTTAAGATCATGTGACGAACCGCCTGCTGGGCCTTCTCGGGGCCACATGTGCGATGAATCAGGTGCAGGGCCATATCCGTTGCACCTGACGAGCCTGCACAAGTGATTACCCTGGCGGATTCCAGAAATATTCGATCGGGAGTGGCGTCGATTTTGGGAAACTGTTGGCGAAAATCATTGATTACGTTCCAGTGCACACATACCCGTTGGCCTCTCAGCAGGCCTGCACGGGCAATAGCAAACGTGCCAGTACATACACCGACAAGTTTCACTCCTTTGCTATGCGCTTCCTTGAGATATTGACTCAGTGCCTGATCTTCGTGGGGATTGAGATAATTATTACCACCACAAACGGCAATATGAGTGAATTCACTCGGTTCACGATATGGTGTTTGTGGGTGGGCCTCCAAGCCGCAGCTGGAGGTGATTGGACCGGGGCCCATGATCTGCCAGCTACAGTGGATTTGTCGGCTTCGGCCACCCTTGTCGGCAGCCAAGCGCAATGAATCGATGAACCCTGCAAAGGCATTCATGGTAAATAGCGGGAGTAGGATAAATCCGACGCGCAGAGGCGGTTGATGGCCCAATGGCATAGGGGGGAGGCTCTTGATGGTGAGTAGGCACGACTCCTTAGAGTATGCCCTGAGCCAGCCTAAGGTGCCATGGCCGGACTTTACACATATCCATACGCATAGTAGTCATCGATAACGATCCCATTTGAACCCAAACAGGCGCCCCTAAATAGAGACGCCTGTTTGGTTAAAGCAATCTACTGCTCTCGGGTATCAGTGCTTCAATATCACATAAAACGCATGAATGATGCCCGGTATGAAGCCAAATAGCGTTAGAATAATATTCAGCCAGAAATGCCCTTTAAAACCGACCTCAAAAAATACGCCGAGCGGGGGAAGTATTACGGCAAAAATCATTTTGATTGGATCAGTCGCTGTAAACGCCATGAAGCCTCCTTTGCTTTCATTGGTGTAACTTGTACAAGTGTAGGCACGATCAACCTACTTTATCCATGCCTTGGCTAATTCCCTGTGACTAGCCGAGTAGGCAATCGTTCAATTCCGTCATTTATTTCCGCTCTACGCTGTTTGGGAGGGACTCCGTGTTCATCAAAGTGCCATTAAAAGTAACCACCACGTCTTTTTGTTTATTAAGTTGTCTTGGCGCTGGCCAGAGTTGGGCACAAGAGAGTCCGTCAACTGACAACACGCTGGCCACACTTCAAGTGACGGCGCCACGACTATCGCGAGAGCTTTACGCCACGCCCGCTGCGGTTTCAACGCTCGACCGTGAGGCGATTGCTCAGGGGCAGCAGCGCACACGGCTGGATGAGGCGTTAGTGCGCGTGCCTGGCATGTTTTTGCAAAACCGCGATAACTTTGCCCAAGGCCAGCGAATCTCCATTCGCGGCTTCGGCGCTCGGGCGCCGTTTGGCGTTCGCGGTATTACCGTGATGGTGGATGGCATTCCGTATACGTTACCCGATGGTCAGGCACAGTTAGATGCCATTGATCTGGACAGCGCTGAGCGCATCGAAGTTATCCGTGGGCCCTCTTCGGTACTTTACGGCAACGCGGCGGGTGGGGTAATTGATGTGACCACCGCCGATGGCCGCGATAACCCTGGCTCAAGCGTGCGAACCGAGGTGGGCAGTGATGGCTACCGTAAGGCGGTCGTACAAACCGGTGGAGCCCGGGGTGATTGGTCGCACCACGTCAGCTTCTCGGCACTCAATGTGGATGGTTATCGGGAGCAGAGCTCTACAGAGAAATACCTGCTGAATGCCAAACTGCGCCGAGAGTTAGGCAGTGATCGGGCGTTAACCGCGATTATCAACCTGCTTGAAAATCCCCGTTCCGAAGACCCTGGCGCGCTGAACGCGCGTGAAGTGGCCAGTGGCCGTGATCAAGCAGCGCCGAACTCATTGGCGTTGAATGCAGGACAGAACGTAGATCAGCAGCTTCTTGGCTTACAGTACGAAGATTTATCCGCCGGCCCTGGTGAGTTCTATTTAAAAGGCTTTGTTGCGCAGCGTGATTTTGAGCAGCAGCTACCCTACGTGGGCGATAGCCGTATCGGCTACCAGCGTGATTATCTGGGCGCGAGTGCTGAGTATCACCATGAAGTCAGCTTGGGCAGCCTGCCGCTGAGCTATATCACCGGTGTCGATGTGGCGCGTCAAGACGATGAGCGCTTTCGTAATGCGGTAAATGGCCAAGGTGTGGTCGGCGAGCAGTTGGCGGAAGAGACCCAGACGGCGACCTCCGCAGGAGTGTTTGCTCAGGGTGATTTAGCGCTGACCGAGCAGGTAACGCTCTCGCTTGGCGCGCGTTTTGATAGCGTTGAGTTAAAGGTAGACGACAGCTACCTGAGCGATGGCGACCAAAGCGGTGAGCAAACTTTCAATGAGTGGAGCGGTTCAGCGGGTCTTAGCTACCGCTATCGCCCCCAACATCAGGTTTATGTGAATACCGGTACGGCGTTTGAAACGCCGACGTTCTCAGAGTTTGCCAATCCATTGGGGGGCGGTTTCAACCCGTCCGTGTCGCCGCAAAAAGCCTGGAACCGTGAAGTTGGCGCGCGTGGCTATGTTGCACCGCTGGCCATGGACTACGATTTAACGCTGTTTTCGGTGCGCGTGCGTGACGAACTGGTGCCTTATGATGACGGCGGCCGCACCTTCTACCAAAACGCAGGCGACACCGACCGCGACGGCATTGAGCTGGCGCTAGGCTGGCAGCTCGCCGACCAATGGCGGTTGAATAGCGCTCTTACGCTGGCGAGCTATGAGTTTGATCAATTTGCTACACCAACTGAAAGCTTTGGCGGGAATCGCATTCCTGGGCTGCCCGAGCAAACCTGGGTCAATCAACTCACTTGGCAGGGTCTGGATGAGTGCTTTGCCACGCTGGAAACCCAGTACGTGGGCGATATGGTGGCGGACAACGCCAATGAGACAGAAGTCGATAGCTACTGGCTAGTGAACCTGCGGGTGGGTGATGGTTGGCGGTTGGGAAGCGATACACGGCTAAATGCGTATGTGGGCGTGCGCAATCTCTTAGATGAAGAGCACTACGCCAACGTGCGCTTGAACGGCACCTTTGGTCGCTTCTATGAACCTGCTCCGGGGCGCAGTGTGTATGGCGGTTTAGAAGTACGCTTTTAAGTCGAAATACTGCAAGTAAATAAAAACGGGCGGCGCTCATTCATTATTGCTGAGGCCGCCCGTTCTCGTGGGTGATAACGCTAAGTTAGCCGTTTACTCAGGCAGAGCGTAACCAATCACGTAATCGCCCATCTTGGTGCCAAAGGTGCCGTGTCCACCCGCCGTGACGACCACATACTGACGGCCATCCTGGCCGGTGTAGGTCATCGGCGTGGCTTGGCCACCTGCTGGCAGGCGCGCTTTATACAGCTCTTCGCCAGTAGTGATGTCGTAGCCGCGCAGGTACTGATCCAGCGTGCCGCTTAAGAACGACACCCCGCCAGCCGTCGTCAGCGGGCCGCCTAGTGCAGGAACGCCGACGTTCAAGCCAATCGGTAGATCAAACGGCATGCTGTCGCGTGTGGTGCCATTGCGGTGCTTCCACACCACCTCGTTACTTTGCAGATCGATACCGGCTACATCGCCCCAGGAGGGCGCTTGGCAGGGCAGGCCGAGCACTGAAAGCAGCGGGCCAAGCTCAACGGCATAAGGTGCGCCTTCATTGGCTTGTAAACCCTGTTCGCTGGCAGAGCCTTGGCCTTCTTCTACCTCTTCACGAGGAATTAACGTAGACACAAACGCCAGGTATTTAGCACCAGTGAAGAGCGCTTGGCGCTCGGGATCAACGGCCACACCACCCCAGTTCATTACACCGACATTACCTGGATAAACAATACTGCCTTCCAGCGAAGGTGGCGTGTATTGGCCCTCGTAGCGCAAAGAGTTGAACTGAATGCGGCACATCATTTGATCAAACGGTGAAGCGCCCCACATGTCGCGCTCGGTGAGCGGCGGTGGCAGCAGGTTAAGCGCTGAACGCGGCTGAGTCTCGGCGGTCCAGTCGCCTTCCACGGCGCCCTGAGGTGCAGGAACCTCTTCAATGGGCACAATCGGTTCACCGGTTTCACGGTTCAATACATATAGGCTGCCCTGCTTGGTCGGCTGAATAACCGCGGGCTGGGTGCCATCACTAGTGGCTAGGTCAATCAGTACCGGTTGCGCAGGTGAGTCCATATCCCATAGGTCGTGGTGTACGAACTGGTAAACCCACTCAACCTGACCATCTTCCAGGTTGAGTGCCACTAGACCCGCGCTGTAGGTTTCATCGTTCTCGGTGCGGTCAGCGCCATACTGGTCAGGCGTGGCGTTACCCATTGGCAGGTAAACCAGGCCTAGCTCTTCGTCAACGCTGATCGGTGCCCATACGTTGGGGGAGCCGCGGGTGTAGGTTTCGCCTTCTGGTAGCGGGTCGGTGTCGTCGGGATTACCGCTATCCCAGTTCCATACCAGCTCGCCGGTATGCACATCAAAGGCACGAATAACGCCTGAGGGCTCGTCAATGGAACTGTTGTCGGTGACGTGGCCACCCAGAATAACCAGATTTTCGGTTACCGTTGCAGGGGAGGTGGAGTAGTAACCGCCTGGTGAGAAATCGCCAATATTGTTGGTGAGATCAATTTCACCGTTATTGCCAAAGCTGGCGCACCGCTCACCCGTGTCGGCGTTCAGCGCAATCAAGCGTGCATCCGCCGTGGGCAGGTAGAGCCTGCGTGGGCACATGACGTCGGTCTCGCTGAGCATGGGTTGCTGCGGGGCGCCGTTTTCTTCTTCAACACCAAACAGCAGTGACAAGAAGGAGAGATCCAGACTGAAAATATCGCTGTCATCGAAGATATCAAAAGAGAGTGCCGTTGCACTGTTCGGGGCAGCGTCACTGTTCGTCACTTCTGTGCTATCGGTTGCAGAGTCATTAGTGTCAGTAGAATAGTTTGCGGCGTCATAGTAGGCGAGGCCGCGGCAGGTCATATGTGCCCAGCCAGAAAAGTCATCCGCCCCCATGGTGCTGATCTCGGGGTCAAATGCCCAGAGGGTTTCGCCGGTTTCAGGGGAGAGCGCCATCGCCCGGCTGTGAGAGGTACAGATATACAGGCTGTCATTCACTTTCAGCGGGGTATTTTGATTGGTGATCTCCGGGGGCGCATTGGGGCCCGCTTTGTCACCGGTTTGAATCCGCCATACCTCTTCAAGCTCGCCGATGTTTTCCGGCGTAATTTGAGCAAGGGAAGAGTAGTGGGTGCCTGCATTGGTGCCGCCATAGGCGGGCCAATCATCGCCCGCCACTTGGGCAGGGTTTACGCTATCGGTTGTTGATTGGTTGTTAGCGGCTAGCGACCCTTCGATAGTACCGGGATCGTTAAACTGGCTGGCAATGGCCACGATAACAGCGGCAGTAATGCTGCCAACAAGCGCCAGACTGCCGCCTTTTGAGTGTAGTGGCTTACGCCACCAGGGCAGGAGCAGCAGAATACCTATTAAACAGAGAATGGCAACGCGAGGCACTAACTGCCACCAGTCGAGACCAACCTCCCACAGAGCCCACACTAATGTGGCAAAAAGAATCAGCGCGTAGAGCCACAGAGCGGCGCCTTTGCGCAGGGCAAATAGAATGCCGCAAGCAATAATGCTAAGCCCGGCAATTAAGTAGTAGGCGCTGCCGCCTACGCTGACGAGCTTGCTGCCGCCAAAAGCAAGCACCAAGCCGATAATAAATAGTAGCAGGCCAACTATAATAGCTGGCCATTTACTGTGAGCGCGCGTGCTTTCTTCCATGAGATTTCCCCTAGTGAAACGTACTTAATACGTTAATGCATGCCGCTTAAACCCTAAATTCAAGCAATAAGTGCCAAGCGGCGAACCCGCAACGCGCTTTAACCCATCGGCGGCGCCGATGGGTTAAAACACACCGCTATGGTGGATGATTTTAATAATCAATTCGCTATTGGTCTAACGATTTGATGTTTTTTTCTAAGGCGGGTGCCCTACCGCCAGGGTAGTTGATGTCGCGGTAGGGTTAGCCAGAAGGCGTGAGGTTTATAGCTTGACCAGCATTTTACCGGTATTGCCGCCGTCAAACAGGGCCAGGAATGCATCGGGGGTGTTCTCCAGGCCTTCTTTCACTGTCTCTTTATATACCAGCTTACCTTCCGCTACTTGGGGGGCTACTTCGTTCAGGAAATAGGGGTAGCTAGCCCAATGGTCAGCCACAATAAAGCCCTGCATTTTGGCCTTGCGCACTACCAACTGAGAGAGATTGCTCGGGCCGGGGGTAGGCTCTTTTGCATTGTAGCTGTCGATCATGCCGCATACGGCAATCCGCGCACCTTCATTTAGCTGGTTCAATGCTGCTTCTAGGCAGATACCGCCGACGTTTTCGAAATACACATCAATGCCGTTGGGGCTGGCGAGCTTAATGGCGTCGCTTAACTCCTGTGCGGTACGGTCACGATAGCTAACCGGTTCAACGCCCAATGATTCAAGCCAGGCCAGCTTATTCGCAGCCCCGGCAATACCGACCACATGACAACCTTTGGCTTTGGCCAACTGCACTGCCAGGGAGCCTACGGCACCGCTAGCCGCGCTAACCAACACATTGTCACTCGGCTTGCATTCGGCAATCAGGTTGAGGCCAGTCCAGGCGGTCATGCCAGGCATACCGAGTACGCCCAGATAGGCTTGTTCGGGAACATCGATATCGGGTAGCGGCGTGACGCCCTGCGCAGGCAGTTGGGCAATATCCCGCCAACCGCCCATATGGCTCACTTTGTCGCCCACTTTTAAGCTTGAATCATTGGTCTCGATGACTTCGCCAATGGCGCCGCCTTCCATCGGTTTGCCGAGTTCAAACGGCTCCACATAGGTGCGAATGCCGCTCATGCGCCCCCTCATATAAGGGTCGACGGAAAGCCAGCGGTTGCGAATACGCACTTCGCCTTCGGCTAGGTCGGGTAGGGTTTGTGTTTCTAGCTTGAAGAGCGTGCGATCGGGCAGGCCTTTGGGATAATCGGTAAGCGTGTAAAATTGTGACTGCATGGATGTATCTCCTGCAAATACTTGGCGTGTATCGAACTCCTTGCAGCATAGAGACCATTAGCCTGCTTGCAAGTTCGTTAATGTATCGGAAAGTAGCCACATAAAGAAACAGGGTGACCATTGCTGGTCACCCTGTCTGTTGACTACTTTAAGATAACGATGCTTCGTGTGCTGTCGCATTGATTAGGCTAATGGGTATCACACAACAACCAAGGATGTGTTATCCGTTAATCCAACAGCGTTACCATCACTGGAGCTGTACCGCGGCGAATCATGCCAAGCTTCGCTGCCGCGCGTTTAGATAAATCAATAATGCGTCCTTGAATGAAAGGGCCACGATCATTGATCAGTACTTCTACCTCTTGCCCCGTGTCCGGGCGTGTCACCAACACCTTGGTGCCAAACGGCAAACTCGGGTGGGCGGCGGTCAACGCCTGCTGGTCAAAGGGCTCTCCACTGGCAGTGGTCGCTCCTTGAAAGCGGTCACTGTAAAAGGAGGCGACGCCTTCCTGCGTTTCTGTTTCATGTGCAAAAGCACTATTAGCAGCGCTACTTACCACTATCGCTGCCAAACAAATCGTTCGGATCAGTCGTTTTTCGGCTCCCATGGGAGTACCTCGGTTTTGCTTGTTGCGAATCCCGCACTCTTGATGAGGTGCCTGAATAGGCTTTTCGATACTACCCTTGTCGCAACGAGTCAGCAAGCTTTGAGAAGATCGATGCAAATAGGTTCAATTTCAAGATTTTTAAATCTCTGCTTATGTGGCCTTGGGTTTCAGTGACTTATCAACCCAGGTATGAAATGAATAGAGAAAGCACTTTGTGCAAAGCAACATTCTTCATGAAACGCTCACTTTAATTGAGTAAGCATCTTATAATCACTGACACTTATCTAATTAATGATTGTCATTGCGACTCAACAAGGAACCGCTCATGGCTAGATCTTCTTCGTTTACGTTTGTATTGGTGGCGATCGGTGGCGCAGCCGTTGGTTTTCTCGCTGCTCAAATTATTCCCTTACCGGGGCAAACCGCCGATGAAGCGCCTGCCGAAACTGCTGAGACAACTGATCAGCCGTCCGTTGCCGAGGCTATTGTTGGCCTTGAAAAGCTCACGCTTGATGAGCGCATGCGTGGCGAAATAACCTCGGCCAGCGAGCTGAACGGTAGCGATGGCAGCCGCTTCATGCGCTACGCCATCGCACTGGAAGAGGATGAGATTGTTGAGATTTCTCTCAACGGAGCCTTGCAAGGTGTTGTGGCGCTTTATGATGATCAGCTACAGCTGCTCGATAATGCCCCTATCGTTCGTCACCGTATAGAAGAGAGCGGCGACTATGTAGTGGTGGTTAGCGGTGCCGATGCCCACAGTTATGGCCCGTTTACCGTTGTCAGCCGAACCGTTGAGCTGACGGATGCCGACACAGTGGCAGTGGGCGAGCCCATCGATAGTTGGCTGCAAGGGGGTGCCCGTGAAATCACCTTGAACATAGAAGAGGCAGGCCTCTACCAACTGGAAATGCGCTCTGACGACTTCGATGCTTACCTGGAGATTGAAGGGCCGAACGGTTACGCCCGCGAAGACGACGACAGCGCCGGTGATTTAGACGCGCGCATCGCTGATTTCCTTGAGCCCGGTGAATATACGCTGACGGCACGTAGCGCCTACGATGATGGCAATGGCGTTTATACGCTTTCAGTAGAGCCTCACGAGTTACCGGGTGATGGTGAGCTGCGCAATGATGGCGCTCTGACGCCCGATGACTCTCTCAACGGCTGGTTTAGTGGCCAGGCGCTTAGTTACCAAGTAGAAGTAGAAGAAGCAGGCATGTACCAAATTGAGATGCGCTCCAGCGACATCGATTCCTACCTGGTGCTTGAAGGGCCTAACGGTTACTACCGCGAAGATGATGACAGTGCCGGCAACCTGGATGCTAGCATCGCTGATTTTCTTGCTCCCGGTGAGTATCAGTTAACGGCACGTACTGCCTATGGCGAGAGCAGTGGCATGTTTACGCTCTCCATGGCACCGCGTGATATGCCAGATGTCGATCTGCGTAATGAAGGTACGCTTACCCCTGGTGAAGCGCTTAACGGTTGGTATAGCGGTGAACCGCTGACGTATCAGTTGGAAGTAGAAGAGAGCTCGTTAGTGACGTTGGAAATGCGCTCTGACGATTTTGATACCTTTATTGAGATCAGTGGTCAGGGTTTTATCGCCAGCGATGACGACGGCGCGGGCGGTACCGACTCACGGCTTCAAGAGCAGTTGCTGCCCGGCACTTACACGGTAAGCGCACGCGGGTTTAGCGCTACCGGTAGCGGCTTATTTGAACTAAGCCTCGACATGGAGCCGACGGACATTCCCCCAGAGCTTTAATTGTTAGCGTTAATCGATAATACCCAGCGCCCCTGTTGCTTATCGTGATAGGGGCGTTGGTTTATTGGTCGATGGTGATGAGTAAATGGTGAGGCGTGAGGCGTAAATAGTTAGGCGTGAGGAGGTTAACGGCCAGCTTTGAGGCAGCCTACCACTACCAGCACGGTCGCGGCGGGTAGGCGCCAGTCGAGCACGCTCATGTTTGCTAGCACCAGCAGTAGGGCGGCTAGAATCGGCACGCCATACGCCAAGCTGCCCACAAGGCTCGCGTGCCCCCAGCGCAATGCTTTATCCCAGGCCACCATGGCTACTCCGTAAGGCCCCAAGCCCAGTGCGATGCCCGCGAGTAACGCTTCACCGCTGGGGAGGGCGAGGGTGCCTTCCAGTATTAAGCTGGCTGCCACGGCAATAGCGCAGGCAATCAGCAGTAGCCGCGGCAGCAGGGGTGTTAAGGCCACTGGTGCAGCTTGGCTTAACCATGAATAGATCGCCCAGCAGCAGGCGGCCAGCAGTGCTAGCGCGTAGCCCGTGGTGGCACCACCCAGCCCTCCACTGATGGTTTGAGGAACCAGCAGTAGCGAAGCGCCTGAAAACGCAATCAGAGCGCCGACCACCCCTGCGATGCGCAGGCGGCCAAAACGACTCCATTGGCTGAGTAGCACAAACAGCACGGGCCAAGTGTAGGTAATTAACGCTGCTTCGGCGGCGGGGGCTAGCCGCATACCAATAAAGTAGGTGCTGACGGCGCCAAAGATGAGCAGTGGGATACCCATCCAAACGCTGAGTTGCCAACCCGCGCCGCAGGCAGCGACATTAATACGGCGGCTTAATGGTAGCGTCGCCAATGATCCCGCTAACAGGGTAACGGCAGTTAACTGCAAGGGCGGTGTCGCTTTGGCAAACTCAGCCAGCAGCGGTGCCGAACTCCAAAGCATCACGGCCACCAGCGCCGCACCAACACTGTACCAACGTGGGAATAACGCAGGGGAGTGAACGGGATGCATAAGAGTTCTCCTTGATTTGAGCATGTACCGAGCAGCATACTCATCATCAATGCATCACAATATCGATCTTTTGTGATCGTTTTCATCAAGCTTGGTGATATATGCGTGCCCCCACGTTAGACCTAACCCTGCTACGCACCCTGGTGGCGATTGCGGACACTGGGAGTGTGACCGCAGCTGCTAAACGGTTGGCGTATACCCAGTCCACTGTGAGCATGCAGCTCCAGCGGTTAGAAGCGCAGCTCTCGCTCACGCTGCACGAGCGGGAAGGGCGGCGAATACGCTTTACCTCAGAAGGTGAACGCTTGCTTAACCACGCCCGACGGCTATTAGCACTTAACGATGACGCGTGGAGCGATATGCAGGCGCGCCAGGTGACAGGCGATCTTACTCTCGGCATTCCTGAAGATTACGCTTCGTTGCTGCCTTCGGTGTTTGCCTACTTTCATCAGCTCTACCCCGCTGTGGGGTTAAAGGTGATCTGCGGCACTAGCGCGCATCTCGTTGAGCAGGTTAAAGCTAAAGAGCTGGATCTCGCCCTGGTGACCCGGCAGCGCAACTCGCCGGGCGGCGATGTGATTCGCCGGGAACCGCTGTTGTGGGCAGTCGGTATGAACCAGCAGCCGCTGCTAAGCGACCCGTTGCCGTTGGCGCTCTACTCACCGGGGGCTGACGTATTCCGTGAAGTGGCCGAGCAGGCGCTGCAATCGGCGGGGCGCAGCTGGCGCGTGGCCTATACCAGCCAATCCATGGCGGGGCTGGCGCCAATTGTGACCGCTGGGCTGGCCATCGTGGTGGTGACTCGCAGCATGCTAACCCCTGCACTGAGACCGCTGGATGAGAGCAGTGGGCTGCCTGCGCTGCCGATGATTGAGTTGGCGCTGCACCGGGCGCCGCACCGACCTTCGGAGCCTGCGCGCCGTTTGGCAGAGTTAATACGCGATCAGCTGGCAGTGCCCGAACAAGCGTTATAAAGTGGCTTTTGAGACCAAGTAGAGCCTAGGTAGTGCTTAGCGTTGATGGCCGTGTAGTGCTTTAATCAGCGTAAGGGAGCGTTACTGACTAGAATGAAGAGCAAATGAATTGGCTGTTAGGAGCACTGCATGCACGAACTGGATCACTATATCTACCCGCATCGGGTGTTGCACTGGCTGGTGGCTGGCGCGGTGCTGCTCTCCTTGGCCAGCGGTTTAACGTTAGGCTTTTTGGGCTATGAACGCACCCTCGCTCTAGTCGGCAATATGTTGACGAACTTGCTGTATACCAGCCATAAGACGCTGGGTGTGCTGATCCTGTTGCTAATGACGCTACGTATTATTACCCGCCTGGCCTTTGTGGTGCCTGACCATGAACCGCCTCTAAATGCCTTCGAGAGGGTGGTGAGTACCAGCGTTCACCATTTGCTCTACTTGGCGTTGGTCGTTATGCCTTTATTGGGCTGGGCGGCTACCGCAAGCGGCGGCTTTCCCGTGGAGTTTTTCCACTGGCATTTACCCGGTTTGATTGGCGAGCGCGAGCAACTATCTGAGCAACTCTTTATGTGGCATGGGCGCCTGGGGTGGGCCATTTTAGGTTTGGTGGTACTGCACGTCGCCGGTGCCATGTTCCATTGGAAAATCAAACGCGATAACGTTATGAAACGTATGAGCCTGTTTGATTAATGACCAAGGTTAATACCTAACTCGCCGAGCCGTAGCGATAGAACTCTACCGCTTGGCGTGATTTGACAGCGTACATATGGCTATCGGCTTCACGCAGTAAACTCTCAAGAGTGGCACCCTCTGTTCCCTGGCAAGTGCTTACCCCAATGCTCACGCTAACACTAACTCGCTCGCCGCAGGGGAGTTTGATGGGTGAGCGAATGGCTTCGTCGATACGTGCCTGTATATTCTCAAGCGTATCGTGAGGTTCGATGTTCTCCATGATAATAATAAACTCATCACCACCAAAGCGTGCACAGTGGTCACCGGTACGCGCCATATGGGCAATACGTTTGGCAATTTGTTGTAAGACAAAATCACCTGCCTCATGGCCGTAGCAGTCGTTAATGGGTTTGAAACGATCCAGATCAAGCATCAGGAGCGCCAAGCGATGGCCGTTTTGACGATTACGCTCCAGAGCTTCTGCGGCGCAGCGCGCCAGGCCATGGCGATTTAATAAACCGGTCAGCATATCGCCGTTGGCTAAATGCTCTAGCGCTTTAGTTCGGGCAGCGACTTTTTGTTCCAGCACGGCTTCCTGCTTTTTTAGCGCAGCTAGCATAGCGGCTTGAGCGCGCTCTTTTTGCCGTTTAAGTTTGTTAAAGCGTGATGCCAGTGCAAGCGAAAGCAGTAACATTTCTAGCGCCGAGCCAATTTGAATGCCGTGTAGGGTAATAAAATTAGCCGGCAGTATGCCCAGGTTGCGGAGTGCAAAGACACCTGCACCCAGCAGAAATATCGACCACGCAAACACGAAGAATCTAGCGCTGGGTATGCGTCGAAAGCTGCAGTAGCTGCCGCATATCAGGAGCAGTAAAGCCGCCATAAACCCCGTCACATCCATTAGGTGGAGGGCCGCAGGAATGGGCAGCAGCAGCGAGGCAATGACGGCGAGCCAACAGTAGCTGCGAAAGGTGTTTAATACCTGGTGCCAGCGTGGGCAGTACGTCTCTGTGTTTAGGAAGCTCTGCGCAAACAGTGTGGCCATGGTAGAGGCAAAGGTGAAACCGAGCGCCACCAAGCGAGACGTGTTCTCACCCAGAAAACTCCAAAACATGAGTGTGCCAATGCCGTTAAACGCCAGAATGGCAAGTCCAAAGCCAGCGACAAATAGCGAGTAGTGAAGAAATGCGCGCTCTTTTAAGCCAAAAAATAGCAGTAAGTTATATAAACCCATCGCCAGCAGCATGCCAAAGTAGGTCGCCAGCCAAAAATTATGACGATCATTTTGGGTATAAAACACCTCTGGCGTTAATAAGTTATAGTTAAGCATCTTGCTGCCTGAGGCAGCCACATGGGTATACAGCGTGACGGTTTCAAAGGCGGCCAGCTCCAGTGGAAAAACCGCCTGCCGGTGGGCGAGCGCGCGTTGTTCAACGGGAACCGCGCTGCCGCTTTGCTGCACATCGCGGAGCTGTTGGCGAAGCGTATAAAGGGTAACGTAATCCAAGAACGGGTATTCAAACTCCACGATCCAACGCTGGGGTTCCGACGAATCATTGCGCACCTGAGTGCGCAGCCACACATCACCACGGGTATAGCCGAAATTTAAATCTTGGGCTTGGTGCGTGGGTGTAAAAGTACGCGATTGGGCGAGCAAATCGTTAAGCGTTACAGACTGTTCGTCGGCGTGCCAGAACTCGTTATAAGGGGCAAGTGAATAGCTCGCCTGGCTTGGCGATGCGGATAGGAGAGTATTTGCCTGCGCCCAGGGCATAAAACAAACCGCAAGCAGCAGCAATAAGCCGGTGTAAACACCCGCTGTTAAACGTTGTGCATGCATAGGGTATCGCTTTTTTCGTTTTTTTACCCCGTTCGCTGTTCCCTGGGTTCCCTTACCCGCCGGGGGCCGCTAATTCGTCGGCATAGCGCTCAGATGCGGTTTGCATGCCACCCCGCTCAAAAGCAGCTCAAATTTCCTTGTGCCGTACGATAAGCTCTTTGAGTGTAGTTGGCTTTGGTGAAAGGAAACGTTGAAAACTCTCATGCTTAAGTCATAGCACGACTTAAATGTTGCGTAAGTCGTTGAATGAGTTGCCCGCTGTGGCGCCAAAAATGCCAGTACAAGGGCACTGCTAAAAAATGACCGGGAGCAACACTGGCTAGTTGGCCACTGGCCATTAATTCGCCGACCTGCAACTGAGGCATCATGCCGTAACCGACCCCGGCTGTGGCTAAGCGCACAAACCCTTCTGAAGATGGGCAGAGGTGATAAGGAAAGTGGCCGTGATAGCCGCACTGAGCAAGAAAGCGATGCTGCAACTGATCGTGAGGGCCGAAGACGATGGCTGGCGCGGATTGAAAGCTCTCTTTGCAAGGGCCTTCTGGAAAGTAGCGTTCGATATAAGCCGGTGTCGCCAAAGGGTGGTAGCGCATTTCTCCCAGCGCAACACTGCGTGCACCGGCTATCGGTTGTGGTGTGGCGCACAGGCAGGCCGCTACATCGCCATCGCGCAAGCGCTTGAGTCCGACATCCTGGTCTTCAATCACCAAATCCAGCAGTAAACCCTCCTCTTGGCAGATCGTGGCAACGGCCTCGGCCCACCAAGTGACCAAGCTATCCGCATTGATAGCAATCCGCAGACGCGGCGCCTGGTCATCCAGCGTGGGTAGGGAGCCGCGGAGATCGCGCTCTAATAGCTGTACTTGCTGGTAATGGGTCAACAGCCGCTGGCCCGCAGGGGTCGGCGCTAGATGAGGAGAGCGTATAAGCACCGGCTGCCCAAGGCGAACCTCCAGTGCCTTAATGCGCTGGGAGACAGCTGACTGCGAAAGCCCCAGTACATCGCCTGCGCGCTCAAAACCGTCGCACTCCACCACGATTGCCAAGGCATGAAGCAGTTTATAATCCAGCATGTCGGTTTTCCCAAGGCAGCAAAAAGTGACACAGAGCAAAAAATGGTGATGAAACGGCGTAGTGCTCTCTATTTAAGATCAAATAGGATTGAATCTCATAGGTCAATGAATTACATTTCAGGCAGGGCTAGAGCACCAAAACCCTCTCGGGTTGCCTAGCACTTTATGTGAGTAGTTTCTGTAATGCCACAGCCTAAAGGACACTGTAATGCCCGCCATCATGCTCCGTCGCCCTCTTGCTGGCATCGTTGCGCTTAGCGCGCTGATGCCTTTTGCCCCAGTTGCTGTCGACACCGCTGCTGCTGACACCGTTAGCGCTGACGCCGTGGTTAAACACTACGCCGATCTGGCTCATGCCAATTACGCCGATGCACTGAATGCTGCCCAAGCATTGAACGAGCGTATCGACGAATTGCTCGCCAATCCCACGGCCGAAACCCTGAGCGCAGCCAAGCAAGCCTGGCTGCAGGCGCGGGTGCCTTATCAGCAGAGCGAAGTGTTTCGTTTTGGTAATGCGGTGGTGGACGATTGGGAAGGACAGCTCAACGCCTGGCCTCTGGACGAAGGCATGATCGATTATGTCGAAGGCGACGACTACCAGCATGAGCTGGGTAACGAAGGCGCCACTGCTAATATTATTGCCAACGAGCAAATCACTGTCGGCGGCGAAACTCTGGACGTTAGCGACATTACCCCAGCATTACTCGCCGACCTGAATGAAATTGGCGGCTCGGAGGCTAACGTCGCCAGCGGCTATCACGCCATCGAGTTTCTGCTCTGGGGGCAGGATCTGCATGGCTTTGAGGAAGGCAACGGCGAACGACCGGTGAGTGATTACCAAACCGGCGATGACTGCACTCATGGCCACTGCGATCGCCGCCGCAGCTATCTGGACGCGGTGTCCGACCTGCTCGTTGACGACCTTGAGTGGATGGTGGCCCAGTGGGCGCCGGAAACTGAAGGCAACTATCGCCAGGAGCTGCTGGCGGAGAGCGATCAGGAAGGCCTGCGCCGCATGCTGTTTGGCATGGGCTCGCTGTCGCTTGGCGAGCTGGCGGGTGAGCGCATGAAGGTAGCGCTGGAAGCCAACTCTTTTGAGGATGAACACGACTGCTTCAGTGACAATACCCACAACTCTCACTACTACAACGGCCAGGGTGTTCAGAATATCTACACCGGCAGCTATCAACGCCTTGATGGCAGTGTGGTAGAGGGGCCTTCGCTGCAAGACTTACTGTCTCAAGCAGATAGCGAGCTAGCCGACACCCTTGGTGCGCAGCTTGAAGCCACCATGGCGAGGCTTGATGCTATCAAGCAGGCGGCTGAAGCGGAAAGCTCGCCGATGGCATTCGATATGATGATTGCGCCGGGTAACGAGCAGGGCAGTGAATTGATCAACGAGGCGATTCTCTCCCTGGTGGCGCAAACAGGGTCTATCGAACAGGCCGCAGGTGAACTGGGCGTGACCTCCCTACAGCCTGATGATGCCGGTCACCGGTTCTAGAGCGGACTAGCGTCTACCATGAGCCGCCGATAGTGTTGCTATCGCGCGGCTCTGTTGGTTTTGTCAGTATCTTCCTTCTCAAGGTATCACCATGTACCGCTTACCCCGGTTTATTGTCCTAGCCAAGTGGGTGCCCAGCACATTAGCCCACAGCAGTTTCTTACTGTTCTTGTTGGCCGTGCCCTTGCAGGCAGCCGAATCACCTATACAAAATGCGCCACCTAGCCAAGATTATCCCATTCAAACGACGCCCATGAGTGGTGGCGATGGCTCGGTGGAGCAGTTTGACCATAACGCCTATTCGCTGCCGTTGGGTAATATGTCGATGACCAAGCGGCTGGATTTCAGCGTCGGTAACAGCTTCTTTCGCAACCCTTGGGTGGCGGCGCCCGCCAGCACCGAGGCCCGGGATGGCCTGGGGCCGCTGCTCAATACCAATAGCTGCCAGGGGTGCCACCTTAAAGATGGTCGGGGGCACCCACCCACCGGCGACGAAAACCCCATCGCGCTGTTTCTGCGCCTCTCGCTACCCGCAAGCCAAGCGGATCCAGAAACACTGGAGCAGCGGGGCGCGCTTCCGGTACCTAACTACGGTTTGCAGCTCCAAACCGCGGCGATTAGCGGTGCCAAGCCCGAGGCCAAGCTGGTGATTGAGTATCGTCCTCGGGAAGTGAGTTTCACCGATGGCACCAGCGTCACCTTGCAGGAGCCGCTCTACTCGATTGCCGAGCCCGCTTACGGAGAGCTGCCGGAGTCACTGCAAACCTCGCCACGGTTGGCACCGCCAATGATTGGCCTGGGCCTGCTAGAAGCGATTCCTGAAGCTGACCTTATCGCTGCCGCAGACCCTGACGATGCTGATGGCGACGGGATTTCCGGCCGCTACAACCAGGTATGGGATGTGCGCAGTGGTACCACGGTGCTAGGGCGTTTTGGCTGGAAAGCCGGCGAGCCCAGCATTGAGCAGCAGGGGCTGCACGCCTTTGCCGGGGATATGGGGCTGACCTCCAGTCTGGTGCCACAAACCGACTGCATGGAGAGCCAGGGGTGCGATGATTTTCCTAACGGTGGCACGCCTGAGGTCAGCGATGACGTGGCCGACTTCGTGACCTTCTACGCCTCCAGCTTGGCGGTACCGATGCGACGCAATATGGATGACCCAGCGGTGAAACAGGGCGCTGAGAGATTTAACGCGCTCGGCTGCGCGAGCTGCCATACGCCGCGCCATCGCACCGCTGCGGATGCTGCCCGTCCGGCGCTAGCCAATCAGGAAATATGGCCCTATAGCGACCTACTGCTCCACGATCTGGGCGATGCCCTGGCTGATCATCGCAGCGAGTTCCAGGCCGATGGCCGCGAATGGCGCACCCCGCCGCTGTGGGGCATCGGCTTGGCGCAAACGGTTAACCCCCGGGCTGGTTTTCTCCACGATGGTCGCGCCCGCACTCTGGAAGAGGCGATACTCTGGCACGGTGGTGAGGCAGAAAGCGCTACCCAGGGCTATCGCGCATTGCCCGCTGACCAGCGAGCGGAACTTATACGTTTCCTTGAATCCCTGTAAGTCATTACTGTTAAGGAGTTAACGTGATCGCATCTCTTCGCCGCCTGAGTTTGCTGGCTTGCGCGCTACTCGCGACGCCGCTCTCTTTTGCTACGGACACCCCTACGCCGCGGGAAATGTGGCACGGCGCGGTGGAACTTCAGTATGCTGAGCTGAGCGCCGCCTCCGAGCGCCTGGAAGCTAGCGCCGCACGCTTTTGCCAGAGCCCAGACGAAGCGCTCAGACAGCGGCTGGAAAATGACTGGCTGAGCGCCTATCAAGCTTGGCAGGCGGTGCGTTTTATTCAGTTCGGCCCGGTCGAGCAGAATAGCCGAGGCTGGCAACTGCAATTCTGGCCAGACCGTAAAAACCTGGTGGGCAGCAAGGTGCGCGGCTGGCTGAAGGCAGCCGAAGCCCCGGATGCCCAAGATATCGCCAGTGACAGCGTGGCGATTCAAGGCTTTCCCGCCCTTGAATACTTGCTTTATGACGACGCCATGGACGAACAGGCCCTGAGCGACCCTGGAGCCTGCTCGCTGATGCAGGCCATCACCACGCATCTTGCTGATACCACAAGCGCGCTGCATCGCGACTGGCAGGCCTTTGGCGAGCACTATCTTGAGACTCCTGACTACACGGAGACCACGCTGGCGAGCGCCATCCAGGCTCTCGAAATACTCGAAGATAAACGGCTCGGTGAGCCCATGGGCCTTAAAGGCGCACCCGCCAACGGCTACTTGGCGGAAGCGTGGCGAAGCGGACAAACGGTTCGATTGGTAGAGAGCAGCCTGGAGGGTCTGCGTACCGGCTTCTTGCCGGGGCTCACCGCGCTGTTGCGCGAGGCCGATGCGCTGCCGCTCGCCGAGGCGTTTCGTGATCAGTTGGATAAGACACTCGTTCAGGCCAGCGAACTGCCACCGGGCTTGGTGCCTTCCCTTGAAGACGAAGAGGCGTTTCGCGGTCTGCAGTCGCTCTACCTCGACATCAGCCAGCTACGCCATCTACTGGGTAACGAGATCGCTGGTGAACTGGGGCTGGTACGAGGCTTTAACTCCAGCGATGGGGATTGAACCATGCAGCGACGCCAAGTACTCAAAGTAGGGTTGGGCAGCGTCGCCATGGCGCTGACCCCGCTGAGTTGGGCGCTGCCCGCGCGGGAGGAAGCCGCTTGGCTGTTCAGCGCGGTAGACGACCCCAGAGGAGGGCATTACATCGCCGGGGTGGCATTGGATGGTCAGACCCGCTTTATGATCGAAGTACCCGAGCGCTGCCATGGAGGCTGTCTGCGGCCCGACTCTCGCCAGGCGGTATTGTTTGCTCGCCGCCCTGGCACACGGATGCATGTGATCGATGGGGACAGCCGCCAATTAGCCCACACCATTGCGGCCGGGGAGGGCTACCACTTCTACGGGCATGGCGTTTTCGACCTGAGCGGGCGCTATCTGTATGTCACCGCCAATCGTTTGGAGGACAGCGCCGGGCTAGTGCGCGTTTACGACGCTGCCAACGACTACGCCCATGTGCGCGATATGCCGCTGGGTGGTATCGGGCCTCATGAGCTTAGGCTGATGCCGGATGGTGACACACTGGTGATTGGTTTGGGGGGGATCAAGACTCATCCTGACTATGGCCGGGTTAAACTCAATCTTGATACCATGGCACCAGCGCTGATGCTGCTGGATCGCCACAGCGGTGAGATTCTGGCCCGTCACGAACCTTCGTACCACCAGCTCAGCTGTCGTCATCTGGATGTAGCGGCGGACGGTACCGTGATCGCTGGCTACCAGTTTGAAGGGCCCGAGTGGGAGACCCATCCGCTGATCTGTCGTCTGGCTGCCGACGGGCACTTCTCTGAGCTGGCGCTGCCCGAGGACGTCACTGCCAGCTTGAACCAATACACCGCCAGCGTGGCGTTTAGCCGTATCTCTAACACTGTGCTAGTCACCGCACCCCGCGGCAACCGGGTACTGCTGCTGGATACCGCGCAAGGCAAGCTTATTGCCAGCCTGGCGCTGCCCGACGCCGCCGGCGCCCGCTGCGACGGCAACGGCGGCTTTCTGGTCTCCTCCGGCCAGGGCGGGCTTTACCGAGTAACACCTGGCTCGGCAACACCCCAACTGGTCGCCAGTCTGGAACTCCGCTGGGATAACCATCTGACATAGCCCTTCGGAATCGCCCTTAGGAATAGCTCTTAGGAATAGCGTTCCGGTTCAGACTACTCTTTGTCAGGCCTCTGTCGCTGCTCGTTTGCCACCCAATATGAATGACGTCTTCTTGGTGAGAGGCGCTGCTGTTAGACTTCAGCGCTCTTTACAGGAAGGCAAGGAGCCCCATGGAACTGCTGCGCTTAGTATTTCATCACTACCGCTGGCCCTTTTTAGGCGCCATTGCTTTGAGCCTATTGAGCGCTGGCTTAGGGGTCGGGGTAATTGCCTTTATCAACCAGCGGCTTATCGAAGTAGGCAGTATGGCGGCGCTGCCGCAATTTCTCGGCCTGCTGGCGGTGCTCCTGGCGGTCACACTCAGTACGCAATTAGCGCTGACCGTGTTGGGGCACCACTTTGTGTTTGACCTACGCTCGCGGCTGGTGAAGCGGATTCTCGACACCGATATTGAGCGCTTGGAGCAGTTGGGCAACGCCACCTTGCTGGCCAGTCTGTCCAGCGATGTGCGCAACATCACCATTGGCTTTGTGCGTCTGCCGGAGCTGATTCAGGGCGTGGTGCTAACGCTTGCCTCGGTGGCCTATTTGGCATGGCTTTCGCCGCAAATGGTGGTGATCACCGTGCTGTGGATCGCGTTCACCATGGGCGTGGGTTGGGTGCTGGTGTCGCGGGTGTATCGCCATTTTCGCCTCGTGCGTGAAAGCGAAGACAGTCTGTATAAAGATTTCCAGGCGGCCATTGAAGGGCGCAAAGAGCTGGCGCTCAACCGCGACCGTGCCCGGCGCTTTTATGACGAGCGCTATACCGCCAATGCCCGTGACTACCGTCACCACATTATCCGCGCCGATACCTACCATTTAAGCGCTAACAACTGGTCTAACATTATGATGTTGGGCGCCATCGGGGTGGTGTTTTTCCTCTCTAATGGATTGGGGTGGGCGAGTACCACGGTGGCTTCCACCTTTGCATTGACGCTGCTATTCCTGCGTACGCCGCTGATTCAGGCGGTGGGCGCTTGGCCAACGCTGATCAGTGCCCAGGTCGCTTTTGATAAATTGAGCAGCCTGGAGCTAGCCGAGTACCAATCAAGCTTTGCCGTCGACGATACGCTGGCTGATTGGCAGCGTCTGGAGCTGGAGGAAGTCACTTATCATTACCCGGACACTGCCCAGGGCGAGGGCTTCCAGGTGGGGCCACTCAATATGGCCCTAGAGCGCGGTGAGCAGGTGTTTCTGATCGGCGGCAACGGCAGCGGTAAGTCGACCCTGGCAAGGCTACTCTCGGGGTTATACCGCCCCCAAAGCGGCACCATTAAGATTGATGGCGAGGTTGTTACTGCTGCTCAGTGGGAAGCGTTCCGTGCTCGCTTTGCCAGCGTGTTTACCGATTTCCACCAGTTTGATCAGACCATGGGCCCTGAAGGCCTACCTGCTGACCAGAAGGTCGTTGATACCTGGCTTGAGCGACTGCAGATGCAGCATAAATTGCAGTGGGAGGGTGATCGCGTCATCAACACTCAGCTCTCACAAGGTCAGCGTAAACGCCTGGCGTTGCTGCTGGCGATTGCCGAAAAGCGCGATATCTTGCTGCTCGACGAGTGGGCGGCGGATCAAGACCCGCAGTTCCGGCGGCTGTTCTACCGCGAGCTGTTACCGCACTTGAAAGCAATGGGTAAAACCGTGTTTGCTATCAGCCATGACGACAGCTACTTCGTCCACGCTGATCGGTTGCTGGAGATGTCGAAGGGGCAGCTTAGCGAGCTGAAAGGCGAGCAGCGTGCGCGGGCAAGCGAAGATGCAGTTGCGCAAATTAATATCTAAACCGTGTTAAAAATACTAACGTGTTAACGGGCGACCTGTTTGGCGCGCTTTCGCGCTTCCAGGTCGCAGCCCTCTAGCGGGCAGGTGCCGCAGGTATCAAACTCATCCAGTAAATAGCGCAGGCAGCAAAGCTTGCGCACCCGCTTAACTTCCTCACTCCCCTTGGGCGTAAAGTAACGCACCGGCTGAAACAGCGGGTTGCGCTTGCCGTTGGGCAGGTTGCGCGCTTCCAGCAGCGCCTTGGCGGCCTCAAACGCCTGCCTATTGGCAAGCGGGTGCTCGCCCAGCGCGTTGACGTAAAAGTCCAGATAGCCACCGGCATTGCTCCAGAACACCCGCTGTGCAGCGCCGGAGATAGCCGCTAATTGCTCAATCAACGGTGCCCAGTGCTGCTCAATCAGGGTAGCAAAACGCTCAAACGGGTCGTGAGTGGTTATCGACGTGCCTTCGTGGGGCAACCACAGCCGCGAGGTGGCGCCCTTGTCGTTAAAGATAACCTGCATGTCGTCCAGCCCCACCGGCAGGTCACGGTTAAGCAGCAGGTTGGCAGTCAGTGTGGGAACGGTTAGCGCACTTAAGTGCCATTTCGACCAGATCGATACCACTGCCCGCTGGTCTCCGCCTGGGTACTGTTCAGTGAAACGGGAGAGATCCTCTTTGAGCCAATCGGCATTCCGCCAACGGGCTGTTTTGAACGCTTCCAGCGGTGGCGTTCCACCTATTAACGGCGGCGTAAAGTTCGCCAACGGCCCGGTGTAGCAGGACGCTAACGAAGGCTCGAACAGTTGCGGCTGACGCAGAGCAGAGGGCATCGCGAGGCTCCATCACAGGGATTTAGCGCAGGGTTTTACACAGCACACAGGGGAAATATGGCATCCAGCTTAATCGATAATGCGTATCAGTTGAAGCGTTTGGTTGCGAATGAGTGCTTTTAAATGTCTTTGGCCTCGGAGAATAACGTTATTGAGCCACGGCGATATTGTGCTCTCCGTTGGGGTGCTTCATGACCTGCATCGGTAGGCCATAAATCGCTTCTAAGGTGCTGCAGCTCATCAAATCACCCGGGCTGCCATGGGCCAGCAAGCGACCGCTGTGCAGTGCCATCAGCTCGTCGCAGTAGCGCGAGGCCATGTTGATATCGTGCAGTACAATAATCACCCCAAGATTTAGCTCATCGCACAGCTTACGGATCAGCGCCAGCACTTCGATTTGGTGAGCGATATCCAGCGCCGCTAGCGGCTCATCCAACAGCAGGAATCGGCTGCCCTGGGCGAGTAGCATCGCCAACCAGACCCTTTGACGTTCACCACCAGAGAGCGTGTCGACCAAGCGGTCGGCAAAGGCCTCTGTGTGGGTCAGGGCAATGGCGCGATCAATGGCATCTTTGTCTTTCTGGGTGTGGCGGCCCAGCAGCCCGTGCCATGGGTAGCGGCCAAAGGCGACTAGCTCGCGTCCGGTAAGACTTTCTGCACTTGGTAAATGCTGGGGCAGGTAAGCCACCTGACGGGCGAACTCACGATTTCCCCAGTCACTCAGCGGGCGTTGATCAAAGTGAACCTCCCCCTGGCTTACCGGCTGCTGCTGGGCCATGAGCTTGATCAGCGTCGACTTGCCCGAGCCGTTATGGCCAATCAGGCCGTAAACCTTGCCCTCATGAAAACTGTGGTCAATGGGATTTAAAATCTGCTTACCATTGATTTCAAAGGTGGCGCCTTTGACCTCGAACATGAATGACTCCTGGAGATAGGGTTGATGATAATGCCTCCATTCTAGTGCTAATGGTTCTCATTTTTAACAAAAAAATGAAAAGATTTACGTGATAGATGGCAAACGCCGCTTGGGGAAAGCAGGCAAGGGGTAGGTCTCAGGTGGTTAGAGATGACGTTGGTCGTTTATCAGCAAGACGCTAAACACGCTAGCAGTTGTCCATGCCTCTCGGGGTGCGCCGCAAGTAAACTGTTCCATTGAGAGGGATTCGGCTCGCCAGTGAGATCCGTGACGGTGTAGCCAGCTTCTCTGGCAATCACAATACCGGCGGCGATATCCCAAAAGTCGAGCTTAGCGCCTTGAGACCAAAAAGCATCAAACCGGCCCAGGCTGGTGTAGGCGATCTCCAGCGCCGCCGATCCTGGGCTGCGGATACCGGCCACCTGGGGCATTAGAGCAGCGAGTTGATCTAGGGCCGTCGTACAGTCGCCTTTAGCGTGGTAAGGCAGGCAGGTGCTTATAAGCATCTCGTTCAGTGGGCGAGGTTCAGGCGTAGTGAGCGGCGTGTCGTTGAGGAAGACGCCGGTGCCAAGGCTGGCCCAAAGCATTTCATCAAGCAGCGGTTGATAGACAACGCCGATGATCAGCTCATCGCCCTTAGTAACCGCGATGGAGACTGAGAAGTGAGGTACCCCATGCAAAAAGTTGCTGGTGCCATCGAGAGGGTCAATGATGACGGTATAGTCACTATCGGTGGGTGTAAGCCCGCTCTCTTCACCTAGGAAAGCGATATCGGGAAAGGCGCTATTGATACAGTCGATAATGATGTTCTCGGCGGCCGTATCGTAGTAGCTGACAAAGTCTGACGCCCCCTTTTGCTCAAAGGCGATTCTGCCCTTTAGCGAATATCCCTCGCGTAACAGCGCACCTGCCTCGTACGCCGCCTGCTTCACCGTTTCGAGTAGGTCGTTACTGCTATCGAGCATTGTATTTCCCCTGGGCATTCATCGTGCCTTAGTGAATGGCAAAAACTGTATGCATTCAATGTAACTAGCCATTCATGACGCGGAGATGACAGTGGCGGATAGATTGGTAGCTAAGCCAAGGTCTCCACCTCAAACGCTACAATTTGGCGCTCAACGCTGGAAAACTCCACGCCGATCAGGTGGATGGGCTTGCCCGAAGCGCGGTGCTTATCGGCATAGCCTTTATGTTTGATCTGCTCCAGCGCTTTACCTTCCGGCAGTTGTTCCACCACTTTGAACTCAAACAGGTAGATATGCCCACCAAAGTCCACGCTCATATCCACCTTGCCGTGGTGGCTGGCGTCTTCCACGGTTACATCCAGCCCCAAGGCCGCAAAGTGGCTGTAAAAGACACTGGCATAATGCCCTTCGTATTTGGCGATGGGGTTGTTGCGGTACCAGTCATGGGGGAGTCCGGCGTAGAGCGCCTTTAAGTGAGCTTCCAACGCAGCAAGGTCATGGCGCTGAAAAGTGTCAAATAACGCCAGTTGGTAGGTTTGCGCATCGCTTGTGTTAATACCCAATACTGGCAGCAATAAATCGTTAAGGCTGCTTTCTACCTCCCTGTTCGGAAAGCCCAGCGTATAGAGGCGATAACCCAGCATGGGTTCCTGCACGTCTTTAATGGTGATGTAGCCGGTTTGGAACAGCAGCCCTTCGGTGGTGATATCGTCGACATCAAAGCGGCCGAGCAACTGTGCTTTTGCTTGCAAGGTCTCCAATCGAGGGGTAAACACCCCGCGTTGTTTGAGAATATCGACCAAAAACGTTGGCGTCGCGGACTCAAACCAGTACGGGCCGAATTCTTGCTCTTGGAACAGCAATAGTACATCGAAGGGATTGTAGACAGAGGTAACCTCACGACCACCCCAGCGATAGCCGTTATACCACTGTTTGATTTCCTGACGGTCTAACCCAGAAAGTTCAGGTTCAAATACGGTATCGATATCGTCATCGGTATAACCACACAAGGTTGCATAGTCGGGCGAAAGGGTAATATCGCGGAGATTGTTCAAGCCCGAAAACAGGCTGACCTTGCTGAATTTGGAAACGCCGGTAAGCAGCACGAAGTGTAGGTGCGGGTCGGCGTCTTTCAGCACGCTGTAAAGGTTCTTCAAACCCTCGCGCAGTTCCCGGGCACGCTCCGGCGCCAGGATGTTATCCAGAATCGGCTTGTCGTACTCGTCAATCAGGATGACCACCCGCTGACCACTCTGCTGGTGGGCGGCACGAATGAGGGCGGAAAATTCACCCGGTATATCGGTTTTATGGTGGTGGGTAATGCCGAGTCGCTCTCGTTGAACGCGTAGCTGCTCACGAATACGCTCATCCAGCCCTTCACGGCCCTGCATCACGCCATCGGCAAAGCTAATACGAATCACCGGGTAGCGCTGCTGCCAGTCCCACCTGTCGTGGAGATACAGCCCTTCGAACAGCGCCTGGCGACCTTCAAACAGGCAGCGCAGGGTGTCCAGCAAGAGACTTTTGCCGAAGCGGCGTGGCCGCGAGAGGAAGTAGTATTTGTTCTGGTTAACCAAACGCTCAATGTGCGGTGTCTTATCGACGTAGTAATAGTTCCCTTCGCGGATATCCGAGAACGTCTGAATCCCGATGGGTAACTTACGGCGGTGGGCATCCGTCACGGTGGGTCTCCAGAGCAAGAAACAGCGATACGAGCAGCAGTAGTTTAGCATGCTCAGGGGCTGAAATGCCTAGCCACGAGTTGTCAGCGCGCCGAGTGTTGTTCGCAGCTAAGGTAAAGGCGTTGGTGGCAACGAAGTAACAAGGGCTGGAGAGGAGACGAGAAACATCTCATGAAGTAGTGCTGCCAACAAGCATATCGTTATAAAAAGTGAGTTAGCTCTCACCAGTTGACTTGTCAGGCTCTAACGCAAATAATAATTATTGCCATTTATTCCGTGGTGTTAATCAAGGCAGGAGGCCGAGCTGTGGATACCCAGACCTGGAGCGCTGAGTTAGAAGATATCTTCGTTAATCAGCGGCCCCGGCTCTGCTGTGTCGCCGCAAGAGTATTGGGCAATGCTGATCAAGCCGATGATGTCGTGCAGGACGCCTATCTAAAAATTTCGGAAGCAACCACGCTTTTTGAGGTGAAGCAGCCTATATCTTACGTGTCACGTGTGGTGCGCAACCTCGCCATTGACCGCTGCCGCCGTTCGGCGTTTGAGTCAACTTTGTTTGCAAAAGAAGAGGAGGGGGATACCACCTCTTACGCATCACACTCCCCAGAGGTGATCGCGATTGATCGCCAGGCCTTGGCCCAGGTGGTTAACGCGTTGGACGAGCTGCCCGAGCGTACGCGGCGCGCTTTTGAGCTCTATCGTTCGGGAAGTCATACGCAGCGGGAAGTGGCCCACTTGTTAGGTATTTCCACCACGTTAGTTAATTTTATGATTCGCGATGCACTGACTCATTGCCGCCAGTCGCTACAAGGCCAGATGTTGCCAGATCGGTAAGCCCACGTTCCGTCCCTTCTTTGTTGTCGCTTTGTTACACTGTCAGCAAATAGCGTTGATAATATTACACGCTTCCCGAGACAGGTGTTCAGCAGGCAGCAGTAGCGAGGTTTGACAGTAACGATGGATAACGACAGCGGCGATGATGCCGTTTGGCAAACGGCGCTAGACTGGCTGATGCGCGAGCATGAAGAGACGTTGAGCGACGCTGATCGCGAGGCGCTTCATGCGTGGTTAGCGGCTTCTTCTCAGCACCGCCGTGTATTTCGTGAAGCCGAACAGCTATGGCTGCTAACGGGGATGATTCCAAGTGGTGATGAGCGCAACTGATCAGTCACTGTTTTTTTTACTCTCCTCCTTCGGTTGTCAGGCTAACTAAATGGTCGCGAGCTAAAGCTGCCTCCTACTGGTGCAATTCTTAGTCTGGCAAAGGTAATTCTATGCCTACGCCCTAGCGGCCCCTCCCCTTATTTTTTCTATTTTCCTACCCCAACATTAAATTTTCTGACGCCTCACTCGTCATTGAGTAATGAGAAGTAATTGCGTTTTATTTCTCATTCCTTTGGCAACGATGAGGTTAGTCCCATGACAAGCTGTTTTGATCGTGAAGATGGTGTCTTCCGCGTATTAGTCAACCACGAAGAGCAGTACTCCCTCTGGCCAGAATGGAAAGCGATTCCCGCTGGCTGGACCGATACCGGCGTACTCGGCGATAAGCCAACCTGCCTCGACTACGTCGAAAAGACCTGGACTGATATGCGGCCACTGTCGCTGCGCCAGTGGATGGATGAGCAGGCTAACGCTGAGGCGGAGCAGGTGGATGCAGGTTAAGCGTTTAAGACTGCTCTGCCTGCCCTGTGCCGGGGCTAGCGCCACCATGTATCTGCGCTGGAAGCGTCAGTTGCCCGCCTGGATCGAGGTATATCCCGTCGAGCTGCCTGGGCGTGGTGAGCGCCTGGGTGAGTCGCTCATCGATGACTTCGAGTCCCAGGTCGTGCGGCTGTGCGAAGAGCAAGCAACGCGGATGCGCGGCGACTTTGCCCTGTTCGGTCACAGCATGGGGGCGTTGTTGGCCTACGGCATGGCAGCTCGCTTGCGCGATGTAGGGCGACCTCAGCCGCGGATGCTGTTCGCCTCAGGCAGCGCGGCGCCCTCAATGCGCGACTCAGACCGCTTGGCGGGCCTTGATAACGACAAGGCCCTGATTGCGGATCTACGCCAGCAGGGCGGCACCCCAGAGGAAGTGTTCGAAAGCCCGGAACTGCTGCGCCTCACTCTTGATGTGTTGGCGGCGGACTATCGCCTCTGCCGCAGTTTCCGCTATCGCGGCGGGTCGCCGTTTGGTTATCCCTTACAGGTACTCGCAGGGCGCGATGACGATATCGAAAGAGAGCGTTTAGAAGCGTGGCAGCGAGAAGCGGGCGGGGCGTTCTCGTTGGACTGGTTCGAAGGAGGGCACTTCTTTATTCGCCAGCAGCAAGCACAAGTGCTGGAGACTATCGAACGGGCGCTGACTCGACGGCTTGAGGAGGTGCCCCATGCAGCGCCTGCAGTTAGCTGAAGGGGCTCCTGAGGGGCTTGGAGTCTGGCGCTTATCGCTCGGTCTGAACGCCCCGGTGGCTGACGAAGATGATCGGTTGCTGAGTCGAGCCGAGTGGCAGCGCGCCCAGCGGCTTCGCCGTCACGCCGATGTCGTACGCGCCGTGGCGACTCGAGCGGCCCTGCGGCGACTGCTATCAGCGCACACCGGTATAGCGCCAGACAAGTTGGTGTTCACTCAGAACGCTTACGGCAAACCAGCGTTGGAAAACGCTGATGGGCCTGCTTTCAATGTCTCCCACTCTGGCCATGTCGCCCTGATCGCGCTTGCTCCCGGCGGCGCGGTGGGAGTCGATATTGAGCGCTGCCGACCCGAGGCCGAACTGGCGCCGCTGCAAGGGCTGGTGCTATCGCCGAGTGAGCAGCTCGGCCACGCACGCGACGGCATCGCACTGCCCTTTATGGAGCGCTGGGTGGTTAAAGAGGCGGTGCTCAAAGCCTTGGGCCTGGGCATCGCTGATCATTTGCAGGCGCTCTCGATCACTTCCTCTTTAGGGTCGCCAGGCACCTATCACCTTGAGCACTCGCTTCCCATTTCATCACCTTTGCAAGCATGGCCGCTGCCAGCGCCGAGTGGCTATGCCGCTGCCCTGGGCTATGTCGACAAAAGCTATGTCGACTCGGACTGTACCTGCTATGCCCATGGCGCCCAGGGCGAACGCTACTCAACGACTTTTTAGGAGATCAATAATGGACAGCCAAAGCGCAACACCAACGCAACAAACCAACACCATATCCAAACGTCAGGGGCCTGCTGATTCGGAGCTGCCCATTATGATTTCTCCCTCCTACCCAGGGCAGCCACTGCTGGAAGCCTTTGGCGAGTTGCGCGCGGATATTGAGACGCTGGTGGCCAGAGTCGGTGGGGTGTTGCTAAGAGGTTTCGATGTTCCCTCCGTGGACGATTTTCAGCAGTTTGCTGCCGCCTTTGGTCATCCTCTGCTGAGCTATGAGTTCGCCTCAACACCGCGTTCAGCGGTTTCGTCAGGCATTTATACCTCGACCGAGTATCCCGCTCATCAACATATTCCCCTCCACAATGAGCAGGCCTACACCCGCGAGTGGCCGATGAAAATCTGGTTCCACTGTGTCACCGCTTCCCCCGAAGGTGGAGAGACGCCGATAGCCGATAGCCGCGCTATTTACCGCCGTATGCCCGCAGAGATCCGCGAGCGCTTTGCCCCCGGCATTCTCTACGTACGCAACTACGGCGATTTCGATATGCCTTGGCAAAAGGTGTTTAACACCGAAGACCGCGCTGAAGTGGAGGCATTCTGCCAGCGCGCGGGTATTCGCTGTGAGTGGAAGCCTGATGGCGACCTGCGTACTACCCAGTTATGCCAAAGCATAGAGACTCACCCTGTCACCGGTGAGCAGGTGTGGTTCAACCAAGGCCATCTTTTCCATGTCTCCAACCTGCAGCCAGAGGTGCGAGAGTCGCTGGAAGAGCTGCTAGACCCCGAAGACATGCCGCGCAACGTCTTCTTTGCCGATGGTAGCCCCATCGACGATGCCATCTTCGATGAGATCCGCGGCGTACTGGCCGACGAAACGGTGATGTTCCCCTGGCAGGCAGGCGATGTGCTGATGCTCGACAACATGCTGGTCGCCCATGCACGCACGCCGTTCAAAGGGCCGCGCAAAGTCGTCGTCGCCATGGCGGAAGGTCACGGCAACCTCTCCAACGACTAAACATAACGCCTCATCTAACGGCCAGGAGTTCCAGCAGGTACGCATATGAATATAAGGCACGCCCAGACGATGAACAGCCACCCGTCCCATAACGTTGTTAACCACAGCTTCGTTGAGCATTTAAGTCGCCTGGCCCGGGAAAGGCCCAGCGACAGGGCGCTGATTGTAGTGAACGCACAAGGTGAGACCACCCTTGACTACGCCACCCTGGAGCGGCGTTCCCGCGCCCTGGCCAGCGAGCTCCAGCAGTGGTTCCCGGCTGGTGAGCGTGCCTTGATCCTGCTGGATAACGATGAACACTATGTGGTGGCGTTCTTCGCCTGCCTATATGCCGGGGTGATTGCCGTGCCGGTCTTCCCTCCAGAGTCGGCCAAGCAGCAGCATCTGGCGCGCCTGCTCGCCATTGCCGCCGACTCCCAGGCCGCCTGTGTGCTCACCTCTACAACGATTATCGATGTGGTCGCATCTGCAAGCGAAGGCTTCGGCAGCGCCGAACTGATCCCCGTGGATGCCGTAGATGAGAGCCGCGCTGAACACTGGATTGAGCATCGCCCAAAGCGTGGTGATCTCGCCTTTTTACAGTACACCTCAGGTTCCACGGCCACTCCCAAAGGGGTGATGGTGAGCCATGGCAATCTGATGGCGAACGAGCGTGCTATTGAGACGGGCTTCTCGATTGGTGCCGACGATGTTTTCGTCAGTTGGCTGCCGCTTTACCACGACATGGGGCTGATCGGTGGCCTGCTGCAGCCCATCTATCGCGGTATCCCTGCGGTATTGATGAGCCCCACTTTCTTTTTACAGCGGCCGGTACGCTGGCTGGAAGCGATCTCCCGCCACCGGGGCACCATTAGTGGTGGCCCCGATTTCGCCTATCGACTGTGTCTTGAGCGTATCCGTGACGAGCAGCTTGAGGCGCTCGACTTATCTAGCTGGCGGGTCGCGTTCTCAGGCGCCGAGCCGGTACGCCACGATACCCTCACTGGCTTTATCGAACGCTTCCGCCCGGCGGGCTTTGCCGCTGACACCGCAGCACCCTGTTATGGCTTGGCCGAAGCGACGCTATTGGTTAGCTGTAATTCGCGCGGTACGGGCGTGGTAGGCACGGCTTTTTCTCAACAGTCGCTGGCCGAGGGAAAGGCTGCCTCAGCGGTTGAAGGCAACACCCTGGTGGGCTGCGGTACACCGGAACCCGGTCACGCTATCGATATTGTCGACCCTGAGGGGCTTCACTCGCTGCCCAGTGGTGAAGTCGGCGAGATCTGGGTCAATGGGCCCAGCGTGGCGCACGGGTATTGGCAGAACCCTGAAGCAACAGCTCAAGCCTTTGTTACCCGCGATGGGGTCAGTTGGCAGCGCACCGATGATGCTGATGCACAGAACCACGACGCCCGCGATGATCGCTGGCTGCGCACTGGCGATCTAGGCTTTCTGCACGAAGGGCAGCTGTATATCGCCGGGCGTATTAAGGACCTGATCATTCTGCGTGGCCATAACGTCTACCCTCAGGATATCGAGAGCGCTATCGAGGCGGAAGTGGAAGCAGTGCGCAAAGGGCGCGTGGCGGCCTTTGCAGTGACCACCCCCGAAGGCGCTGAAGGGATCGGCATTGCGGCAGAGGTCTCCCGCGGCATACAGAAGCTAGTGCCCGCCGAGAAGTTGGTCGAAGCGCTAAGCGAGACAGTGGGGAGCACTTGCCATGAGCCGCTTTCGGTAGTGCTACTGCTTAACCCAGGTGGCCTTCCCAAAACCTCCAGCGGCAAACTGCAGCGCAGTGCCTGCCGCCAAGGCTGGGAGGCGGGTAGCCTGGATGCCTACGCCATTCACGCCTTTGGGCGTTTTGTCAGTGGCGGCAGCGATGAGGATGCTGGTGGTGGAAAGTCATCGCACTCTACTGCGGAAGCTGGAAGCGAAACGGAGCAAGCGTTAGCGAAGCTCTGGCGCCAAGTGCTGAGGGACGGCAAGGAAAAGCCGTTGGGAAAAGATGCCCACTTCTTTGCTAGCGGGGGTAATTCTCTGGCGGCGGTGCAGTTGGCTTCACGTATTAGCGATTATTGGGCGATTGATTTTTCAGCTAAGTCAGTCTTCGAACACTCCTCACTGGGCGCTATGGCAAATGAAGTCGAGCGTATCAGCAGTGATCATGTCAATTCTGGGCGCTCGCCGATCCCAATATTGTCACCTACACACCGTGCCGAGCCACTACCTCTCTCTCATGACCAGCAACGCCTATGGTTCTTATGGCAACTAGACCCTGAAAGTACGGCTTATCATATCGGTGGTGTCCTACGTTTATCGGGTCACCTGAATATAGACGCGATGCGTGTTGCCTTTGACGATTTGATAGCGCGGCATGAGTCGCTGCGTACGTTGTTTTACGTTGCCAGTGAAGGGGGGGCCAAACAGTCGATCAGGCCTGATGTCTCCTTCGGTCTGGAGGTCGTTGATTTTCGTGGCATGTCTGCTGGTGAGGCTCAGCAGCACGAGGAAGACACGATACGAAGGCTTAATGACGAGCCGTTTGATCTCTCAGAAGGCCCCTTGTTGCGGGCTGCGTTGCTACGATTGAGCGCCGATGTATATGCCTTGATCGTCGTCATGCATCACATCATTTCCGATGGTGTATCTATGCAGATTATGCTCGATGAGCTGGCAGCTTCTTACCGTGCTCAGATGCGCGGTGAGCCTGTTCAGTTGCCTGACTTGAGCATCCAATACGCTGATTATGCAGTTTGGCAGCGTGAGTGGCTGGCATCCGGAGAAGGGGAACGGCAGCTTGCTTATTGGCAACAACAGCTGGGCAGTGAACACCCTACGTTGGATCTGCCTACTGATCACCCCCGGCAGAGGTTGACGGCCAAACGTGCCGGGCAACATGCGTTTTCTCTTCCTAAAGAACTTCTAGTAGGCCTGCGTCGCCTCGCTGAGAGCCAGAATACGAGCCTCTTCACTGTGCTTTTGGCAGGCTTTCAAGGACTGTTACACCGGTATAGCGGGCAGCACGAGATTCGTGTGGGGGTGCCGGTTGCCAACCGACAGCGTCAGGAAATAGAGGGGGTAATCGGATTTTTCGTTAATACCTTGGTGTTGCGCAATGATATCGATAGTCGCTACTCATTTGAAACGATACTGACACAGTGTCAAGACTCTGTTATCGGTGCCCTAGCGCACTCAAGCTTACCTTTCGAGCAGCTAGTTGAGGCGCTACAGCCCGCACGTAGTTCGACTCACAACCCTCTTTTCCAGGTCATGTTCAACTATCGGCAAGAGGATTTCACGGCGTTTCAGACATTGCCCGACCTGACACTGACTGAGTCAGGGTTTCTACAGCAGGATGCTCAGTTCGATTTAACGCTAGAGGTGCGGGATCTCCCTGATGGACAGCTGAAATTTAGCATGGTTTATGCGTCAGAGCTTTTCGAGCCTGAGACCATTCAACGCCTTGCAGGATACTTTGAGACACTACTGCAAAGGTTGCTTACGTCACCAGGGCAGGCACTGGGCGATATCGAGTTGCTTGAAAATTCTGAGCAGCAGCAACTTATTCAATGGGGAGTAAACTCTCAAGGATACTCCGATGCTGCGCCAGTTCATCATTTGATTGAGCAACAAACTGCGGCAACCCCTGAAACCACGGCGCTCGTATTTGAAGATCAGTCACTCAGCTACGCCGAACTCAATACCCGTGCCAATCGCTTGGCGCACTATTTAATCGATCTAGGTGTAAAACCTGAAACCCATATCGGCATCGCTATGGAGCGTTCCATCGAAATGGTGGTGGGCCTACTGGCTATCCTTAAAGCGGGGGGCGCCTATGTGCCGCTGGATCCGGATTACCCCGCCGAGCGTCTGGCTTATATGGTTGAAGACAGCGGCATTGAGCTGCTGCTCACCCAACAGCATCTTCGCGATACGTTGCCGGTGGCTGGGAGCCTGAGCGTTATCGAGCTGGATCGGCTGAATGTCACGCAGCATGACTCGACCAATCCTGAGGTGACGCTGCATGGCGAGCACCTCGCCTATGTGATCTACACCTCGGGTTCTACCGGGCGTCCCAAGGGCGCCGCCAACCGTCACCATGCGCTGACTAACCGCCTACAGTGGATGCAGGAGGCCTATGGCTTAACGGTCGACGATGTGGTGCTACAGAAGACGCCCTTTAGCTTCGATGTCTCTGTATGGGAATTCTTCTGGCCGCTGATACAGGGCGCCCGGCTAGTGATGGCGCCACCAGGCTCCCACCGTGAGCCAGCCCAACTGGTCGAATTGATCCGTACCCATGGGATCACCACGCTACATTTCGTACCTTCAATGCTGCAGGCCTTCCTGGCCCATGGCGAGGTCGAGAGATGCACCAGCCTGACACGTCTGATATGCAGCGGTGAGGCGCTACCAGCTGAACTGCAAAACCAAGTATTTGCTCGGTTGCCTCGCACGGGGCTCTACAACCTCTATGGCCCCACCGAAGCGGCCATTGATGTTACTCACTGGTCTTGCCAAGACGATGGACGCAACCACGTAGCCATAGGTCAACCGATCGCAGGTATCCGTACCTACGTACTGGATGGCGATCTTAATTTGGCGCCGCCAGGAGTCGCTGGTGAACTCTATCTCGGTGGCGTGGGCTTAGCACGGGGTTACCTCCATCGCCCTGACCTTACCTCAGAACGTTTTGTCGCCGATCCGTCTGCGCAGGGCGAGCGCCTCTACCGCACCGGCGACTTGGTGCGCTGGCGTGTCGATGGTCAGCTCGAGTACCTGGGCCGCCTTGACCACCAAGTGAAGATCCGCGGCCTGCGTATTGAACTGGGTGAGATCGAAGCCGAACTATTAGCTCAGCCGGAGGTTCACGAAGCAGTAGTGGTCGCCCAAGAAGGCCCCGGTGGTTCTAGGTTAGTCGCTTATGTGGTTCCCCAAGCCGACAGTGAACTCGACACCAGCTCACTACGTGAAGCGCTGAGTCAAAAGCTACCGGATTATATGGTGCCGGGCGTCGTGGTCACGCTTGAGGCACTGCCGCTGAATGCCAACGGAAAAGTAGACCGCAAGGCCCTGCCTATAACGAATTTGGCCAGCAGCTCTCAGTACGAGCCGCCTCAAGGCGAGGTGGAAGAAGCGTTAGCGGCAATCTGGTCAGAAGTATTGGGCGTGGAACAGGTGGGGCGCTATGACAACTTCTTTGAGTTGGGCGGCCATTCGCTACTGGCTCTAAAAGTACTGGAGCAAATGCGACATCGGGGACTGCCTGTACAGGTGCGCACCCTGTTCCAACGTCCGGAATTAGCGGCTTTTGCTCAAGCGTTGACACAAACACCCGAGCAAGCTGAAATCATCATCCCGCCCAATCTGATTCCTCACGATTGCCAGGAGCTTCAGCCTGAGATGCTGACGCTAATCGACCTCAATACTGAGGAGATTGGCGCGATTGAAGCTGCAGTGCCCGGTGGTGCTACTAACATCCAGGACATCTATCCGCTAGCGTCGCTGCAGGAGGGGATTCTCTTCCATCACCGGTTGCAGCAAAGGGGAGATACTTATGTCCTTCTCTATCTTCTCGGTTTTGATAGTCAAGAGCGACTGGAAGCATTTATTGCTGGTTTTAACCAGCTAATTGCCCGCCACGACATCCTGCGTACCGCAGTGCTGTGGGAAGGGCTCAGTGAGCCGGTCCAGGTGGTGTACAAGCATGCCGCAATGGAGATCGAATGGCCGACCAAGACGGGTGAAACTAAGAATTGTGTGGCCGGATGGTTATACACCCAGGTGGATCCTGAACATCAGAGACTTGATGTGCGTCGGGCGCCTATGCTGCGAGCGGTGGCCGCTTACGATGCTGAGCATGAGCGCTGGCTATTGCAGCTAATCAGCCATCATTTAGTGATGGATCACACCACGCTTGAGCTACTAATGAAGGAGATCGCTCTGATTCAGCAAGGGCGTGAGGAGGCATTACCCAAGCCGCTTCCATTCCGCAACTTTGTCGCTCAGGCCAGATTGGGAGTTAGCCCAGATGTGCACGAGGTCTTTTTCCGCGATTGGCTGGGTGATGTGGAGGAACCTACGGCACCGTTCGGGATACTGGAGGTACGCGGCGATGGCAGTGATATCGAAGAGGTGCGACTGCCGCTAGAGCCTGAATTGGCACGACAGGTGCGGCAACAGGCGCAGCGCCATGGTGTCAGTACGGCTAGCCTGTTCCACCTTGCCTGGGCGCTGGTGCTAAACAAAACCACTGGGCAGGACGATGTGGTATTTGGCACGGTACTGTTCGGGCGTATGCAAGGAACCGAAGGCGCCGAACGGGCACTAGGGATGTTTATCAATACGTTACCGGTGCGCATTACAACGGGGGCCAAAAGTGTCAATAAATGTTTGCATCAAACCCACGATGCCCTCTCTGAACTACTGCACCATGAGCATGCCAGCCTAGGTTTGGCACAGCACTGCAGTGGGTTGTCCGGGGGGACGCCGCTGTTCTCGAGTTTGTTGAACTACCGTTATAGTTCGCCTCATCAAGAGGGAAGTCCCCTCCATGCCTTGGAAGGCATGGAATTGTTAGGTGATCAGGAGCGCACCAATTACCCAATCACGATGTCGGTGGATGATCTAGGTCACGGCTTCCAGTTAGTAGGGCAGGTTAGCCGTTCGATCGGTGCACAGCGGCTGTGTGACTACCTGAGCACAGCCATTGTAGGCATCGTAGAAAATCTGCAAGCGGCGCCTCAGCAACCATTAAGTGAGATCAGCCTACTCAGAACAGGCGAGCGGCAGCTGTTGAGCGAGTGGGGAGAGAATACGCAACAGTATTTAGGCACTTCTCTAATCCATCATCTAATTGAGCGACAGGCTGAGGCGACCCCAGAGACCACGGCACTAGTATTTGAAGATCAGTCACTTAGCTACACTGAACTTAACATCCGAGCTAATCGCTTGGCCCACTATCTGATCGGCCTAGGCGTCAAACCCGAAACCCGAGTGGGTATCGCTATGGAGCGCTCCATTGAGATGGTGGTGGGGCTGCTGGGTATCCTCAAGTCGGGTGGTGCCTATGTGCCGCTGGATCCGGATTATCCCACCGAGCGGTTGGCCTATATGGTCGAGGACAGTGGCATTGAGCTGCTGCTCACCCAACAGCATCTCCACGGGTTGTTGCCGATCGCTGGTGGCTTAAGTGTCATCGAACTGGATCGGTTGGGTGTCGCTCACCATGCGTCGACTAATCCGGCGGTGGCTCTGCATGGTGAGCATCTTGCCTATGTGATTTATACCTCGGGTTCCACTGGGCAGCCTAAGGGTGCGGCCAACCGCCATCACGCACTGACCAATCGCCTACAGTGGATGCAAGAAGCTTACGGTCTAACGGCCGATGATGCGGTGCTGCAGAAGACGCCATTCAGCTTCGATGTCTCGGTTTGGGAGTTCTTCTGGCCGTTGATGCAGGGCGCCCGATTGGTGATGGCTTCGCCAGGTGCTCACCGCGAGCCAGCCCAACTGGTCGAATTAATCCGTACCCACAACATCACTACACTGCACTTTGTGCCATCAATGCTTCAAGCCTTTCTGGCCTATGGCGAGATAGAGGCTTGTACCAGCCTGAGACGCATGGTGTGTAGCGGAGAAGCGCTACCGGCTGAACTGCAGAACCAAGTATTTGCTCGGCTGCCTCACACGGGGCTCTACAACCTCTATGGCCCCACCGAAGCAGCTATCGACGTTACCCACTGGACTTGCCAAGACGATGGGCGCAACCAGGTAGCGATCGGCCAACCGATTGCCGGTATCCGTACCTATGTGTTGGACGGGGATCTTAACTTGGCACCACCTGGCGTCCCGGGTGAGCTCTACCTAGGTGGCGTGGGATTAGCACGGGGCTACCTGCACCGTCCGGATCTTACCGCGGAACGTTTTGTCGCTGATCCATTTGCGCAGGGCGAACGCCTCTACCGTACCGGTGATCTGGTGCGCTGGCGGGAGGGTGGACAGCTCGAATACCTGGGGCGCCTCGACCACCAAGTGAAAATCCGCGGCCTGCGTATCGAACTGGGGGAGAGTGAAGCCCAACTTCTATCTCAGCCGGAGGTGCGTGAGGCGGTGGTAGTCGCTCAAGAAGGCCCCGGTGGTTCGAGGCTGGTGGCCTATGTGGTTCCTCAGGACGGCATTCAACTCGACATCGACTCACTACGTGAAGCGCTAGGGCAACGACTGCCGGACTATATGGTGCCGGGAGCTGTGGTCACCCTTGATGCACTGCCGCTGAATGCTAATGGGAAGGTGGATCGTAAGGCGCTGCCCGAGCCTGACTTAATCAGCGGCACGCAGTTCGAGCCACCTCAAGGTGAGGTGGAAGAAGCACTGGCGGCGATCTGGAGCGAGGTGTTGGGGACAGAACGGATAGGCCGCCATGACAACTTCTTCGAGGTAGGAGGTCACTCGCTTGCAGCGATTCAGATATCAGCACGTTTCACGCAGCGCTTTGGAGAGGCTTTGCCAGTAAGACTTATTTTTGAACACCCGACGCTGGCGCATATGGCAACACAAGTCGCGCTTAAACAGGTGAATGCCGATGGTGGTCGCGCGAAACGGCTCTCCACTATGGATCAACTGCTCAACGAATTGGAGGGGTAAGGCATGGAATTGGACGAAAGAAAGATAGCTCAACGTTTTGCAGAGTTACAGTTTGATGCGCAGCGAAGTTTTCTGAATAAGCTGAGAAGTAGTGGCATCGATTTTCGTGAGCTTCCTATCGTGCCCGCTATCCAGGATGAGCAATTTCCGTTGTCATATTCGCAGCGTAGCTTATGGCTGACATGGCAGCTTGATCCGGCAAGCCCGGCTTATAACATGCCTGGTGTGTTTCATTTGCAAGGCCCACTAGATGTTGCTGCATTCGAGTCGAGTGTGAATGACCTCGTGGTGCGGCATGAAGTACTTCGCACGATATACCCTCAGAACAGTGATGGAGAGCCTCTTCAGGAAGTTATCCATGGCTGGCGGGTTCCGGTACTACACGATGATTTACAGCACCACGCCGAGTTAGAGCAGGAAAAAGAGCTACAGCGCCTCATTGGCGAGTTCTCTCTGCGTCCGTTTACGCTTGATGTTGAACCGCCATTCCGCATGGCAATCTACCAGCTAGATACTAACCATCATGCGGTTGCCATTGTATTGCACCATATCGCTTGTGACGGTTGGTCGGTTCAGTTGCTCATCAATGAGCTATTCGAGTTTTACGAAGCCCGAACCCAACAACGCAATGCTGTATTACCTTCGTTACCCATTCAGTTTGGTGATTATGCGGTTTGGCAACGAAGTTGGTTCGAGGCTGGCGAAAAGGAGCGGCAGCTAGACCACTGGCTCCAACGTCTGGGTGACTCACATTCGCCTATCGACCTTCCTTTTGATCATCCAAGAGGCTCACAGGCGACATCGAAAGTCGGCCACTGTCATTTCCAGTTATCCAGAGAAGTGAGTCACGGCATTCACCAGTTAGCCCGTGAGTATGGCGCTTCTCTGTACATGGTGATGCTGTCACTGTTGAAGCTGACGCTACATCGCTTCAGTGGGCAAAGCGACATACGGATAGGCTCTCCCAGTGCTAATCGAAATAAAGCTGAAACACATGGTTTGATTGGTTATCTGCTCAATGTTCAAGTGCTGAGAACCTTATTAGAGCCTACCAAAGGGTTTGCCAGTTTATTAGGTGCCGTTAAAGAAACCGTGCTTGATGCACAGGACTGCCAGGATATTCCTTTCGATACTTTGGTAGAAGCGCTACAGCCTGAGCGCCAGCCTAGTGTACATCCGCTATTTCAGGTCAAGTGTACCCAGCAGAAAGAGCTGGAGAGAGAAAAGACCGTAAGTGGCTTAACGGTTCACCTTAAAGAACTCAGCGGCGGTGATGCACACTTCGATCTGAGCTTTGATTTTACCGATACCACTGATGGTATCCGCTGTGTATTCGCCTATGCGGCGGCACTGTTCGACGAAACAACAGTCAAGAGATTCGCCGAAGCACTACAAAGCCTAGCTGAGCAAGTGCTGAAAACGCCGAGTACGCCATTGGCATTGCTCGAAATCCCAGCCCCCACTTCGGTGCTTGAAGGAAATACAACCACATTCACTTCTGGGAGCGTTATAGAGCTTTGGGATCGAGCCGTCGAAGAGCACTCCCAACAACTTGCAATGCAAGATGAACCGAATAATGCAGCCACCTATGCCAGCTTGGATGCCCAGGCCCAACGGTTAGCGGCAGAGTTAATGGCACAGGGAGTCGGCCCTGAAGTACGCGTTGCCATTCACGCTGAGCGTTCGTGCGAGTACGTGCTCGGCATTCTCGCCGTACTCAAAGCGGGCGGGGCGTTTGTACCGCTGGATCCGCAACTACCTACGGAACGTTTGGCCTATCAACTGACTGACAGTGGCGCTCGCTTAATGCTGAGCAGCACGCCTTGCGGCTGGAGTGATGACATTCCGGTAATGGAGCTGGCGTTTATCGACGATATTCCGGCTGCCGTAGAGCACGAACTGCCTGTCATTCATCCCCAGCAGACCGCCTATGTGATCTATACCTCTGGTTCCACGGGCAAGCCTAAAGGGGTGGCGGTTAGTCACGGTGCTCTGGCCAATTACGTACAGGGTGTTCTGGAGGCGCTGGCGCTACCAGAAGGTGCCCGCAACATGGCGATGGTGTCGACGGTGGCGGCGGATCTGGGGCATACGGTGCTGTTTGGTGCCTTGTGCACCGGCCGCACCTTGCACCTTATTTCCCCCGAGTGCGCCTTCGACCCGGATGTCTTTGCGGCTTATATGCGGGAACAGCGGGTGGATGTGCTCAAGATTGTGCCCAGCCACCTGCGGGCACTTCTGAGTGCGGCAACTCCGGCAGATGTACTTCCGCACGAGCGCTTGATTCTCGGTGGAGAGGCTACCGACTGGGCGTTACTGGAGCGTATCGCCGAGCTCAAGCCAACCTGTCGGGTGCTTAATCACTACGGCCCTACGGAAACCGCGGTAGGTATTCTCACCCAGCAAGCCGAAATGGCCGATCAAGCTGCCAGCACGCTGCCGATCGGCACACCGCTGGCCAATGCTCGGGCCTATGTGCTCGATCCCTGGCTTAATCCGGTGCCGAAGGGCGTTGCCGGTGAACTCTACTTGGGTGGGCCAGGGCTGGCTCAAGGCTATCTACAGCGGCTGGGGCAAACGGCGGAACGTTTTGTTGCCAGCCCCTTCCATGCGGGGGAGCGGCTCTATCGCAGCGGTGACCGGGTGCGCCAACTGGCAGACGGTAGCCTGGAGTTCCTTGGCCGTGTGGATGATCAAGTCAAAATTCGCGGCTATCGGGTGGAGCCGAACGAGATCGCTGCCCTGTTGCGCGACCAGACAGGGGTCTCGGAGGCCGAAGTGGTAGCACGGGAAAACGAGGAAGGCCGTGCGCAACTGTTCGCCTACGTGGTTATGGCCGCCGGGAGCGACATCGATGACGCCGCGTTACTCGCGCAGCTTGGAGAGCGCGTGCCGGACTATATGGTGCCCAGCGCCCTGGTACGGCTGGAGGCTCTGCCGCTAACCGCCAATGGCAAGTTAGATCGCAAGACGCTGCCCGAGCCAGTGCAAGCCGGTAGTGGTAAAACCTTTGAAGCGCCCCAGGGTGAAGCAGAGGAGACATTGGCAGAGGTCTGGGCTGACGTGATCGGCTGCGAGCAGGTGGGGCGTAACGACAACTTCTTTGAGTTGGGTGGTGACTCCATCCTCAGCTTGCAGATCGTCGCGCGCTCGCGTAAGCGTGGCTACAAGGTAACGCCCAAGCAGTTGATGGAAGGGCAGACCATTGCCGCAGTGGCGGCGATGGCCACGCCCTTGGCTGCTACCGCTCCTAAACAAGCGGCTGCGCCCAATAAGGCTGCTTCCTTTGCGCTGCTGCCGGTACAGCGCTGGTTCTTCGAGCAGAGCTTTGCCGAGCCACACCACTGGAATCAGTCATTGATGCTGGAAGCGGTCAGTGATGTAGATACCACACTGCTACGGCGTGCCATTGAGGCAGTGGTAGATCACCATGGTGCCTTGCGACTACGCTTTGAGCGCGTTGGCGATAGCTGGCAACAAGCCTATGGCAAGCTAGCCAACGATCTCTTCGAGCACGTGGATGTAAGTGATCATGCGGATCCGGCGCAGGCCATCACCCAGGCCGCCGATGCTGCGCAACGCAGCCTGAGTTTGGCACGACCGTTCCGTGCTATCTGGATGGCACTGGGAGGCGAGCGCGGCGGGCGATTGCTGCTAGTGGCTCACCACCTGGTGGTAGACGGCGTCTCGTGGCGCGTGATTCTCGATGACCTGCAAACGGCCTACACGCAGTTAAATGCAGGAAAGGCAATTGATCTGCCACCAGTCACCACCTCGTTAGATGAGTGGGCGAGTGCCCTGGCCGATTATGCCAAATCGGAGGCTTTGGCTGAGCAATGCTCCTATTGGGAGAGCCTTGTCAAAGAGCCAGAGCCTAGCCTACCTGCACATAATCCCCATGGCAGCAACACCGTCGCCGATACCGCATCGCTCGTTGGCAGCTTGCCTACCGAGGCGACCACGCAACTGCTGGGGCTGGTGCATAAAGCCTACCGTACCCAGGTGGATGATCTGCTCCTCACTGCACTTTCGAGCGCCCTGTGCCAATGGGCGGAGCGAGATAGCGTACTGATCGAGCTGGAAGGCCATGGCCGCGAAGACCTGTTCGACGGTGTCGATCTCAGTCGTAGCGTGGGCTGGTTCACCTCGCTCTATCCTGTTCGCCTGACGCCAGGTAATACGGAACCGGGTGCGAGCCTAAAATCCATCAAAGAGCAACTTCGCCAAGTGCCTGAAAAGGGGCTTGGCTACGGCGCGCTGCGCTATTTGAAAGAAGAGCCCGCGCTGGTGGGTGGTGCCTACCCCCAGGTCACCTTCAATTATCTAGGCCAGTTGGATCGCTCCCTACAGGGCGATGGGGCCTGGCGGCTCGCCAAAGAGAATGCAGGGCAGGCTCGCGCGCCGCAAAGCAAGCGCCGTACCTGGATTGAGGTGGTGGCCTGGGTTCAAGATGGCCAACTGCGCTTTGACTGGAATTACAGTCGTGAGATTCACAGCGAGGCAGCGATACATGCCTTGCAAGCAAGCTTCCAAGCGCAGCTTGAGGCACTGATTGGGCACTGTGCTAGTGGCGTTCGTGGCGCAACGCCTTCGGACTTCCCGCTGGCGAGGCTGAGTCAGGCGCAGTTGGACGGTTTGCCTGTTGCCGCTGATCAGCTGGCGGATATCTATCCGCTGTCACCACTCCAGCAGGGTATGCTGTTCCACAGCCTCTACGATGACCAAGATGTGGCCTATCTCAACCAGTTGCAGGTGGAGATCAGCAACCTGGATGTCGAACGCTTCAAGGCCGCCTGGCATCAGGTGCTGGAGCGCCACGAAATATTGCGCAGCGGCTTTGTAGAAGATGCTGGAGCACCTCTTCAATGGGTGGCGCGAGGTATTGAACTACCGTGGTTCGAATCGGATTGGCGCGAACGAGAGGATCTATCCGCGGCCATTGAGAGGCTGGCTGAGGAGCAGCGGGCGCCATTCGATCTTACGGTTCCGCCACTGATGCGCTTGGCGCTGGTGAAAGTCGCCGATAACCGGCACTGCTTTGTCTGGACGCGTCACCATCTGCTGCTGGATGGCTGGAGTACCTCGCAACTGATGGGTGAGGTACTGCGTTGTTACGCCGGAGAGACTCTGCCACCTACAGAGGGGCGCTATCGTGATTACATTGAATGGTTGCAGCGCCGTGACGCTGATGCCAGTGAAGCCTACTGGCGTGACCAATTACAGCATCTTGATGCGCCTACGCATCTCGTCAGTGCCATGCCTAAATCCCATGAAGCGCAAGTTGGGCATCAAGAGATCACCCTGTCACTGGATAGCACTACCACTCAGCGACTGGAGAATTTCGCCAAGGCTGCCCACGTAACGCTCAATACATTAATGCAAGGTGCCTGGTCGCTGCTGGTGGCCCGTTACACGGGGCAAGATAGTATCTGCTTTGGCGCGACCGTGGCCGGGCGGCCTGCGGAGCTACCGGCGGCAGAGCAGTTGATTGGCCCCTTCATCAATACCTTGCCAGTGATTGTCTCACTGGATCCCACGCTGCGCGTCGATAAATGGTTGCGCCAGTTGCAGGAACAAAACTTGGCGAGTCGCGAGCATGAGCATACGCCGCTCTACGATATCCAACGCTGGGCAGGGCAGGGTGGTCAGTCACTGTTTGATTGCTTGTTGGTATTCGAGAACTATCCCGTTGATGCAGCACTGGATCAAAACTTGCCGGGTGAGCTGGCGTTCGGCGAGGTGACCAACCGCGAGCAAACCAATTATCCCGTAACGCTGGCCGTCTTCCAGAAGGAAGCGTTAGAGCTTTGCTGCAGCTATTCACGATCACAGCTAGACGATTCTACTGCCGCGATGTTGATTCAACATCTGGTTAGAGCGCTTGAGCAACTGAGCGATTCGGCTACTCAACGAGTTGGGGAAATCGATTGGTTAAGTGACGATGAACGACAGAGAATCGAGGTGTGGAGTGTCAAGGGTGAGCACTATACCAAGACTGACCCGATCCACCGTCTGATCGAATACCGTGTCGAGATAACCCCAGAGGCCACGGCAGTAGTATTTGAAGATCAGTTGCTCAGCTACGCCGAACTCAATACCCGCGCCAACCAGTTGGCCCACTATCTGATCGGACTAGGCGTAAAACCTGAGACCCGGGTGGGCATCGCTGTTGAACGCTCCGTCGAGATGGTGGTGGGGCTACTGGGGATACTCAAAGCGGGTGGTGCTTATGTACCGCTAGACCCAGATTATCCGAGTGATCGGTTGGCCTATATGGTCGAGGACAGCGGTATCGAGTTGCTGCTTACCCAGCAGCGCATTCATGATTCGTTACCAGTAGCTGAAAGCCTGAATGTCATTGAACTGGATCAGTTGGATGTGATGCATCATGCGTCAACCAACCCTCAGGTGACATTGCACGGTGAACAACTTGCCTATGTGATCTACACCTCCGGCTCTACCGGAAGACCGAAGGGAGTTGGAGTCAGTCATGGCCCCTTTTCGATGCACCTCCAAGCGATTGGAGAGTGTTATGGTCTGACGCCTGAAGACCGGCTGCTTCAGTTCGCTTCGATCAGTTTTGACGCCGCTGGGGAGCAGTGGTTGCTTCCACTGCTAGCAGGAGCAGCCCTTGTGCTACCGCAGGGACGACATCTAAGGGCCGAGACGCTAGCCACTCTGGTGCGGCAGCATGCCGTTAGCGTGCTGTATCTGCCGCCGGCTTATTTACGCCATCTCTACCAAAGCTTGCCAGCAGGTTCCTTGCCGGTGCGCCTCTGTATTGCCGGTGGAGAAGCCTGGTCTCGTGAAGACTTCGAGGGAATTCGTCGAGCTTGCCAGCCAGAGCGTCTTTTCAATGCCTATGGTCCGGCCGAAACCATCATCTCACCGACGCTATGGTCGGACGATGCTGGGCTGGGTCAGTCGTCCCAAGTACCGATTGGTCAGCCAATTGGAGCACGTAAGGCACTGGTGTTGGATGCTGACCTGAGTCTCGCACCCGTCGGTATAGCGGGTGAGCTGTATCTGGGCGGTGCTGGTCTAGCGAGGGGGTACTTGAATCGTGCCGACCTTACGGCAGAACGTTTTGTCGCTGATCCATTTGCGCAGGGCGAACGCCTCTACCGTACGGGCGATTTGGTGCGCTGGCGGGAGGATGGTCAGCTTGAGTATTTGGGCCGCCTCGACTACCAGGTGAAGATCCGCGGCCTGCGTATCGAGCTTGGTGAGATCGAAGCTGAGCTGCTCTCTCAGCCAGAGGTGCGAGAGTCAGTCGTGGTCGCTCAAGATGGCTCCGGTGGTTCTAGGTTAGTCGCTTATATGGTGCCCCAAGCTGGTAGTGAACTCGATACCGCCTTACTACGTGAAGCACTCGGTCAAAAGCTACCGGACTATATGGTGCCGGGAGTGCTGGTCTCGCTTGATGCACTGCCGCTGAATGCCAATGGCAAAATAGATCGCAAGGCGTTGCCTGAGCCGGATTTATCCAGTAGCTCACAGTACGAGCCTCCCCAGAGTAAGTTGGAAGAAACGCTAGCAGCGATTTGGAGCGAGGTGCTGGGTGTCGATCGGGTGGGTCGTCACGACAACTTCTTCGAGTTAGGGGGGCATTCGCTGTTGGCATTGCAGGTGCTTGCACGCATACGAGCGGCAGGTCTTCAGAGCTTGGCCCTTCGCGACTTATTTAAAAGCCCCGTTCTGTGCGAATTGGCTCTCCTTGCCTCTACTGGTGGAAATGATGTGGTGGGCGATACGCCGCTGTGTCCCATTACCCGGCGTGAGCAAATGCCATTGTCTCCGGCCCAAAAGGGACTTTGGCTAGTCGATCGCATGGCAGGCTGCTCCAGCGAGCGGATAGCTTACAACATGTCCGCTGCTCTAAATCTCACAGGGCAGCTTGATACAGAAGCGATTAAGTCGACGCTTGACGTAATTATAGATCGCCATGAAGTACTGCGTACCCGTTACCCAGAGAACGAAGTGGGTGAGCCGATTGCAGTCATAGCATCCGAAAACCCAGTGGAGGTTGAGTGGGTCGACTTGGTGAACTTGGAAGGCGTTCAGCAGCATGATCAAGCTCGGCAACTTATGGAGGAGCATGCCCAACGTGCCTTCGATCTCTCCTCGGGGCCACTCCTCCGTGCCGCTGTAATTAGGTTATCACCACGGTCACATCTGTTGCTGCTCTGCGCTCATCACATTGTATTCGACGGCTGGTCAGAAGCCGTCTTCATCAAGGAATTCGTCACTACCTACCGGGCGCTTATCGGAGAAGGAAAAAAGGTGTTGCCCGATCTTCCTATTCAATATGTTGACTATGCCGCTTGGCATGAGAAAGCACTGTCGGGAGAGGCCTTCGAGCAAAGCGCAACCTTCTGGCGCCGCTATCTAAGTGATGCTCCTCCGCTCTCAACACTACCGGGGGATTTCGCTAGGCCTAGCCAAGTATCGCATGCCGGTAGTGCCCTGAGCATGACATTTAGTCCAGACCAATCACAAGCGTTGAACAAGCTTGCCGCACAGCGTGGCACCACGCTATTTACGCTTCTATTGGCGAGTTTTCAGCTGTTGATGCATCGCCAGACCCGTCAACACGACCTGATTGTGGGAACCGATGTCGCTGGCCGTAGCCATCCCGACGTTGAGCCGTTGATTGGCTTTTTTGTCAATGTAATCCCGCTGCGGTCTCGTTTGTCTGATGGCCAGATTGATTTCGGCCACTGGCTCGAGCAAGTACAGACCAGCGTGCTGGATGCCTTCGATCATCAAAATGTTCCCTTCGACAAAATTGTCGAGCTTTCGGGGATTGGTCGTGAGCGCGACCGTTCCCCCCTGATACAAACCCTCTTCGTACTACAAAACACGCCAACCGAGCGGTTCTCAATTCCGGGCTTGGAAGTGGAGGTAATGCCTCAGCCTCGGCAAGAGTCGAAGTTCGATATGGCGATATTCGTCAATGAGAGTGATACCGGACTATCAGTCGAGTGGGTCTACGCCACCGCATTGTACCGACGCGAAACCATTGAGCACTTAACCGGTGCCTGGCAGTCGCTACTAGCGCAGATCGTGGAAGCTCCCAACATGCCCGTCGAGGAGTTTCGTTTACCCCTAATGGAGAAACACGCTATGCAAAACAAGCTTTCAAAAGGTTCCAAACTCAACAAGCTTGGCAGCCTGAAATCCCAGCCAGGTGCGCGCCCCTCGACCAATAGTGATTCACCGATACGAACGGCGCTGCTCGATGAAAAAAGAGTCTTTCCTCTCGTGATCGAAGCGGCGGACGCTGACCTTGATGCGGTGGCGTGGGCAACTTCCCAGCGTGACTTCATCGAGCAAAACTTACGCAAGCATGCAGGCATTCTGTTCCGTAACTTTGGGCTGACCACACCGCAAGAGTTTGAAGCCTTTGCCGAGGCTATCCAGCCGGGCCTTTACGGCAACTATGGTGACCTGCCCAAGAAAGAAGGGGGGCGCAATACCTACCGTTCAACCCCCTATCCTGAACGCCAGATGATTCTCTATCACAACGAAAGCTCGCATTTGGAGCGCTGGCCGCGCAAGCAACTGTTCTTCTGCGAATTCCCTTCTCCCGTGGGGGGCGCCACCCCGATCGTTGACTGCAGGGAGATGCTACGCCAACTGCCCGCCGATGTGGTGGAGGAGTTCGAGCGTAAAGGGCTGCTTTATGTGCGCACCTTCACCCGCAACCTGGACGTGAGCTGGCGAGACTTTTTCAAAACCGATAGCAAGGAGGAGGTTGAAGCGCGGCTCAAAGAAGGGGGAATTGAGTGGCAGTGGTTGGGTGATGACGAACTGCAGACGCGTACGCGCTGCCCAGCGGTAGTCACCCATCCCGTGACCGGTGACCGAGTGTTCTTCAATCAGGTGCAACTCCACCACGTCAGTTGCCTTGAGCCTGATGTGAAAGAAGACCTGCTTGGCATGGTTGGTCAGGAGCGCCTGCCACGCAATGTCTATTTCGGTGATGGCTCCGTAATTAGCGACGAGATGATGAAGGTTGTCGGCGATGCCTACGAAGCCTGCGCGGTGCGCTTCGACTGGCGCCGGGGCGATGTGGTGATGGTCGACAACATGTTAGCAGCCCATGCCCGGGATCCCTACGAGGGGCCACGCAAGATCGTGGTAGCGATGGGAGACATCTATGAGCGTTCGGCGCTGGAAGAGGCTCAAGGAGCAAGTGCCGATGCCGAGTTGGTCGGTCAATGAAGTCACGGGTATTGGGAGTCAATAAATGAATGCGATAACGGAACAGCAGAGCCTTGCCCATTGGCCGCTTAGCCCTGAACAGCGTGCAGTGTTGGTGGCGGCGGAAGTGAATGAAAGTGACACACAGCAGGCAGCATTAGCGCAGGTCGAGGTCATGGTGGTCGATATTCAGGGTGCGCTTGATAGCTCGCGGCTGGAGCAAGCACTGAGCGACCTTAGGCAACAGCATGAAGCCCTATCGACGGCTCTGAAGAGTGTGGCGGGGTATCGTGGGCTGCGCCACCAAGCGCTTGAAGACCTGCCTGCCATTGAGTGGCGGCATGAGGACTTACGCGGCAGCGGTGACAAGAAAGCGCTGCTCAACGACTTTCTTAATAACTATCGCGAGTCACTAAAGCGCCGGCCCATTGCCCTAGAATCCGGTGAGCTGCTGCGTCCAGCGCTGCTGCAAACGGGTGAAACAACCTGGGTATTAGTACTGGCTGTTTCGGCGTTGGTGGCGGATCGTGGCAGTCTGCTGTCGCTGTTCTCGGCGTTGGTGGATGCTTATGAGCCGCGTGGCGGAACCGACGATGAGTCTGCGCTGCAATATTCCCAATTCATCGAGTGGCGCGCTTCTCTTGAAAACGACGATGACGCCGAAGAGGGCCGAGAGTATTGGCAAAACCACCAGCAGCATGCCGAGCAGGCAGGCGTATGCCGTTTACCTACAATGCAGGCAAATCGCCATGACGTGCGAGTAGAGCATGAATATGTGGCCTGTCCGCTCGAACCAGACCTAGTAGCGCGTATCGATAGCCTGGCAGATGAGCTTCAAGTATCCGCAGAGGTAGTATTGCAGGCGGCCTGGTGGGCGCTACTCGCCAGGATTAGCAGCAACGAGTGTGTGCTGGGCGGCTGGCAACACGACTGCCGCCAGGATTACGAGGTGATGCAAGGGGCATTCGGGCTCTTCGATAAGGTGCTGCCGGTGCTGGTTGAAGGTGTCGCTGATAGTGACTTCTCTAGCTGGATTACCCGTTTAGCAGAGCAGCTAGAGGCGCATACCCAGGCTCAAGAGTATTGGTCGATTGATGCGTTGCCCGATAAGCGCCACCTCGCAGCGGGGTTCGCATTTTCAGAGGGGGTGAGTGAGTTAAAGTCGGCGGGTTTGCAGTGGCGCTTGCGAGAATTGCCAGGGCCATCAGCAGAATTTGAGCTTGCCTTGCACATTGACCGCAGTAAGAGCGGCGTGGTGGCGACGCTCTACGCCGACCCATCTTGCTATAGCCGAGCGGCGGCCGGGTGCCTGCTGGATCAGTACCAGACGCTGCTGCAGGCGGGTCTAGCTGACCCAGCGCAAAAGCCATTTTCGGTGCCGCTTATCTCCCCTGAGCAACAGCAGGGATTACTGTCGGTTGAAGACAGTGTGCTCGACATGGGCGAGTGGAGCGTAGCTACCCATATCGCCGCTTGGGCTGTTTCGACGCCGGATGCCATTGCCATTGAGGAGCAGGGCCGTACGCTGAGTTACGCCCAACTGGAAGCTCGCGTTAATGATATCGCTCGGTGGCTGGATGGTCAGGGCGTCAAGCGTGGAGATTACGTAGCGCTTAATTGGCCCCGTTCCACCGCTTTGGTCGTGCTGCTACTGGCAGTATGGCGTGCAGGTGCCGCCTACCTGCCGCTTGATCCAGAGTGGCCCGTAGCCCGTAAACGGCGGGTGCTTGAGGATGCCCAGCCCGCGCTAGTAGTAAGCGCTGAAAACGCCGAGTCGGAACCCACAGCACTGGCCCTTCCCGGCATCCGCAGTGTGGGGCTGCCACAAGAAGTGGATGAAGCGGGTAGTGACTTGTCGTTTCCAGAGCCAGACCTCGGCGAAGTGGCTTACCTTCTCTATACCTCTGGCTCCACTGGCACGCCAAAAGGCGTGGTAATTGAGCATGGCCAACTGCTCAATTACGTCGCCGGTGCCACAAAGGCCATGGGTCTATCGGCATGCCAGCGCTGGGCATTGACCGGGTCGCTGGCTACTGATTTGGGTAATACGGCGCTGTTCGGCGCCTTGTTCAATGGAGCCCGCCTGGTGATCGCCGCACCTGACGATATGCAGGATGGCGACCACTTTGCGCATTTTATGTCGGCGGCCGATATCGATGCGCTCAAGATAGTGCCGTCTCATCTGGAGGCCCTGCTGGAGTGCGAAGTTCCCCGGTTGCCGAAAACACTGATTTTAGGCGGTGAGGCAACTTCATCTGCCTTACTTTCGAGCATCGCGCGGATCTCCCCCGAGTGCCAGCTATACAACCACTATGGCCCCACAGAAGCCACTGTGGGCGTTATGGTGCATCCAGTATCGCTGGCGCAAGATATTGCAGGCCCGTTGCCACTAACCCAGCTGCTACCGAATTGCCGCTATCGAGTACTTGACGATAATTTGCACGCGACCCCCACCGGTGCCGTAGGTGAGCTGTATCTGGGCGGCGCCCAACTGGCGCGGGGTTATCTCAATAGCGATGCTTCCGCGTTTGTCGAAGATCCCTTTATTGCCGGTGAACGTCTCTATCGCACAGGCGATCTGGCGTGCGTGCTGCCCGAGGGTGGCGTACGCCTTATTGGGCGAGCCGATGACCAGATCAAGCTGCGTGGTTTCCGGATCGAACCGGTGGAAATCGAAAGCATATTGCAAGCACAGCCAGGGGTTAAACAGAGCCTGGTTCGCCTGATGGGTCGGGGCGGTGATACCCAGGAACTCGTAGCGTTCCTGATCGCTGACTCCGAGGTAACGTCCGTTGAGGGCCAAGCCCAGCTTCGCGAGCAGCTGGCTGTGCTACTGCCTGAGCCCATGTGTCCTTCTCGTTTTATCCCTGTTGAACATTTCCCTCGCCTAGGTAACGGCAAGGTAGACACCCCCTCGCTGGAAGCCTTGGCCCAAAAAACAGCGGAAAGAAAAACCTTGGTGAAGCCCCGGGATGCCGTGGAAGCCAACCTGTGTCAGGCCATGGCTGAGCTGCTTGGTCGTGATGAGATCGGCATTGATGACGATTTCTTCGAGCTGGGTGGGCACTCCTTGCTGGTGATCAAGTTAGTGGCACGCATTCGTAAGCAGTTCGGGATCGAGATAGCCCCCGGCGTGATATTTGATCACCCCACCGTCGCTGAGCTGGGTGCTGCTCTACGTGAGAGCGAGAGCGGGATTAAGGAAGAGGTACGCCCTTCCTTATCAATCGAATAACAGCCTCTAGTTAAGGATTCAGCAATGAATGGTATGAGTCAGGAATCTCTAGCCGCTAATCAGGGTGGACGGCATCAAGAGAGTATTGTCGCGAGCACCCAGGTAGGAGAGCACGTTCCCCTCTCTTTCTCTCAGCATCAGTTATGGCTACTGCAGAACATGGAGCCAGGGTTGAGTGCCTATAACCTACCTCGGGTCTTTCGGCTGAATGGGAGAGTGAATCCAGAGGCATTAGAGAGAGCTTTTCAGGCTGTCATTGCACGGCATGCCGTGTTGCGAACCCGTTTCGTCGAACTAGACGGGGAACCGATGCAAGTCGTTGCACCCGATGTGAAGTTCGCACTTCAGTGCGAGGATTTATCGGTGCTAACGCCATCAGAACGAGAACACCGGCTGACTGTATCCATCAGTGAGGTAACAGGTCATGTCTTTGACCTTACCGTATCACCGGCATTGGTGGCGAGATGGATAAAAGTGAGTGAGCAAGAACAGGTGCTTGCTGTGTGTATGCACCACATCGTTTCCGATGCTTGGTCGAACCCTATTCTCGCCAAGGATTTGACAACAGCTTACCGCTTGGCAGTGGCATCACAGGAAGAGGTCTTTCTACCAGAACTGAATATTCAATATACAGACTATGCAGCCTGGCAACGCGAGAGATATGAGCGTGGTGAGTTTGAGAAAAGTTTAGCGTATTGGAATAGTTATCTGGGGGACCAAGTACCCGACATCAAGCTACCCACTGACTATAAGCGCCCTGGGGTGCAGAAGTTTTCAGGTGCCCGCTCTTCTATAGCTCTGCCTTCTGACCTTGCTAATGCGCTGCGACAACTCTGTCGGAAAGAAAAATGCACGCCATTCATGATTCTCTTAGCGGCATGGCAAGTCCTACTGGCGCGCTACAGCGATCAGATGGAGTTCGCTGTCGGAGTACCTCATGCTGGTCGGCCGTTCGATGAGCTGCAAGACCTGATGGGCTACTTCGTATCTACTCAAGTATTTCGTGCCAACTTATCGCCTGCGATGACGCTTCGCGATATCGTCCAGCAGGTTAGGAAAGGTGCGCTCGGTTTGATGAATCATGCGGATCTGCCTCTAGAGATACTATTGGAATCTCGTAGTGAGCAGCGTGATCCGTCGCGCAATCCACTGTTCCAGGTTATGTTTGGCGTACAGATGGCTAGTGACGCCGAGCAACTGAAATTTGATGGTGTCATTGCTGAGCCGATGAGGGTAGAAAATGGCACGACTAAATTTGAGCTTTCCCTCAATTGTGTGATCGGGAAGGAGTGTGTTCAATGCGATTTGGAGTATCGTACCGATCTTTTCGAGCAGGATACTGCCGAAAAGCTGCTTGAACGCTATCGCCAAGTATTAACGGCGCTTTGCGAGAATTGCAATAGCCGCTTAGGAGAGCTTGATATTCTCGGAGCCAGTGAGAGGCGAGAGTTGGCCGAGTGGGGGCAGGGATCTCCGCACTTAACAGAAATTGGTACGATCCACCACCTGATTGAGCCCCATGCTGCGGCAACCCCAGAGGCCACGGCACTAGTATTTGAAGATCAGTCACTCAGCTATGCCGAACTTAACATCCGTGCAAATCGCTTGGCCCACTATTTGATCGGGCTAGGCATAAAGCCTGAAACTCGAGTGGGCCTCGCTGTAGAACGCTCCCTTGAGATGGTGGTGGGACTGCTGGGTATCCTCAAAGCGGGTGGCGCCTATGTACCGCTAGATCCAGATTATCCGAGAGATCGGTTGGCCTATATGGTCGAGGACAGTGGCATTGAGCTGCTGCTTACCCAACAACATCTTTGCGAGTCGTTACCAGTAGCCGAAAGCCTGCATGTCATTGAACTGGATCAGTTGGATGTTACGCATCATGCGTCGACCAATCCAAACGTGGCGCTGCACGGCGAAAATCTTGCTTATGTGATCTACACCTCGGGCTCCACAGGGCAACCTAAAGGGGCGCAGCTATGTCATGCGAACGTGACGCGATTGCTTGATACCACGGCACCTTGGTTCAATTTCGACCAGCAGGATGCCTGGACAATGTTCCACTCCTACGCCTTCGATTTCTCAGTGTGGGAGATGTTTGGGGCACTGTGCACGGGCGGAAAACTTGTCGTAGTGCCCTACTGGGTTAGCCGTTCGCCGGAGGATTTCCTTGAGTTGCTATGCCGGGAACAAGTGACAGTCCTGAACCAGACGCCTTCTGCCTTCCGGCAGTTGATGGCCACCCCCGACCTCTATAACACGGAAGACTTGGCTTTGCGTGTGGTGATCTTCGGTGGTGAAGCATTGGAACCGGAAAGCCTACGCCCTTGGATTGAGCATTTCGGTGATGATCATCCCCGTCTGATCAACATGTATGGCATTACTGAAACCACGGTGCATGTCACTTATCGACGTGTGACAGCTGATGATCTGACAGGTCAACGTAGTCCTATAGGGATCACTCTCCCGGATCTCGGCGCACATATATTAGATAACCAGCTTAATCGTGTCCCCATCGGGATTCCTGGAGAGCTTTACGTATCAGGAGCAGGCTTGGCACGAGGCTATTTGAACCGCTGTAGCCTAACAGCGATGCGTTTTGTTGCTGACCCGTTTGGCTCGGGAGAGCGGCTCTATCGCACTGGTGACCTGGTGCGCTGGCATGAAAACGGTCAGCTTGAGTACCTGGGGCGTATTGACCATCAGGTGAAAGTACGTGGCTTCCGTATCGAACTGGGTGAGATCGAGGCCGAACTGTTATCTCAACCGGAGGTTCGCGAGGCGGTGGTGGTCGCTCAAGAGGGCCCCGGTGGTTCCAGGCTGGTGGCCTATGTGGTTCCCCAAGCAGGCATAGAACTCGACCCCAGCTCACTACGTGAAACGCTGGGCCAAAAGCTACCGGATTATATGGTGCCGGGAGTCGTGGTCATCCTTGATGCACTGCCGTTGAATGCCAATGGCAAGATAGACCGCAAGGCGCTGCCCGAGCCTGACTTGGCGAGTAGCTCACAGTATGAGCCGCCTCAAGGAGAAGTGGAAGAAGCCTTGGCAGCACTCTGGTGTGAGGTGCTGGAAGTCGAGTGGGTCGGCCGCCACGATAATTTCTTCGAGTTAGGCGGGCATTCGTTGCTCGCATTGCGGCTGATTGCAAAATTGCGCGAACTCGGTAGCGATATTGCCATCCGTGAGTTGTTCGAACATCCGCGTCTAAGCGATTTCGCGCAGGTGCTAGAAGCGGCGAACAACCTGCATAAAGTGGAGGTTCCACCCAACCTAATTCCTGAGCACTGCGAAACCCTCGAGCCCTGGATGCTCCCTCTAGTATCGCTCGATCAGGAAGCGATCGCGCGCATTGAGTTGACGGTGCCGGGTGGTGGCGCCAACATCCAGGACATTTATCCTGTGGCGCCGCTGCAGGAGGGCATTCTCTTTCATCATCGGCTGAACGTCGAGCGTGATGCTTACATCACTTCCTACATCATGCGTTTCGATGACCGCGCCCGCATGGCAAGTTTCATCGATGGCTTTAACCAAGTAATGGCGCGACACGATATCCTGCGCACTGCTTTTTTCTGGGAAGGACTTGACGAGCCAGTACAGGTAGTTCTCCGCCAAGCACCGCTGCTGGTGGAATGGATCGAGAAGGCATCCGACGACGGCATTGAAGGCTCGAAGTTGTCTCCACTGGAACGGCTGCGTCACGCCGCCGACCCCGGTCGCTGCCGGGTTGATGCGCGCCAGGCGCCCTTGATGAAAGCCGTGGCTATCGAGGACACGGCCGGTGATAGCTATCTACTGCAGTTACTCATCCATCATCTAATCGATGACAATATGACGGTCAAGCAGGCCGTCAAAGAGATCGCTCTGATCGAGCAGGGGCGTTCCGCAGAGCTGCCCGAGCCCGTGCCATTCCGTAGTTTCATCGCTCAGGCTCGCTTGGGCGTGTCCGATAGCGAGCACCAGGCCTACTTCCATCGTCGCCTTGGTGATCTTGACGAGGGTACGCTGCCCTTCGGTCTCAACGACGTTATGGGGGACGGTGACGACATCGACGAGCAGCGCCTGGTGTTGGACGGCGAGCTAGCGGCGGCGATCCGCGATCAGGCTCGGCGCCACGGCGTCAGCGCGGCGGCCTTCTTCCATCTCGCCTGGTCGCTGGTAATTGCCAAAGCCACCGGTAAGGACGATGTGGTGTTTGGTACGGTGCTTTCCGGTCGTATGCAAGGCATCGAAGGCGCTGAACGAGCGCTAGGGGTATTCATTAATACGCTACCGTTGCGCATTACACTGGGTTCCCAAGGTGTCGATGAATGCTTACGGCAAACTCATGATGCTCTCTCTGAGCTACTGTACCACGAGCATGCCAGTCTTGGCCTAGCGCAGCGTTGCAGTGGTTTACCTGGCGGTGCGCCGTTGTTCTCAAGTCTGCTGAACTACCGTCTAAGTGTACCTGAGCGTGAAGGAAGTACCACGCCTACTTGGGAGGGCATGGATTCTCTAGGCAGCCAGGAACGAACCAACTACCCACTGGGTATGTCGGTGAATGACCTCGGCAAGGACTTTCAGCTGGTAGGACAGGTTAGTCGTGTGATCGGTGCACAACGGCTGTGTGATTACATGCGTTCGGCTGTGGCTGGCATCGTAGAAAGTCTGCAAACGGCACCACAGCAAGCTATAAGTGAGATCAGCTTGCTAGAAAAAAACGAGCGGCAGTTGTTGAGCGAGTGGGGAGAGAATACTCAACAGTCTTCAGAGGCTGCACCAATTTATCAACTAATTGAGCGCCAGGCCGAGGTAAACCCCGAGGCTACTGCATTAGTATTTGAAGAACAGTCACTCAGCTACGCCGAACTCAACGCTCGTGCCAACCAGCTGGCCCACTATTTGATCGGACTAGGTGTAAAACCTGAAACTCGGGTAGGTATCGCAGCAGAGCGCTCCATTGAGATGGTGGTGGGGCTGCTGGCGATTCTCAAGGCGGGGGGCGCCTATGTGCCGCTGGATGCGGATTACCCCTCTGAGCGGTTGGCTTATATTGCCGAAGATAGCGGCATTGAACTGCTACTGATTCAACAGCATCTGCGCGATACGTTGCCGGTAGTTGAAAACCTTAACGTCATCGAGCTGGATCAGCTAGACGTTT
>NZ_AOPO01000004.1 GCF_000336575.1 Vreelandella titanicae BH1
AACAGATATCAAAGGACGAATCCTTTAAAACCTTAATTGCTTGAGTCGCTTGCCTTGATATTTGGTGATTTGTCACCAACATCAGCAAGCGCCCACATGAATTACCTGATCAAATTGTTAAAGAGCTAGTCGATGAGGCCGTGCCCCGTTGACGTGTGCGTATACTACCCGATTCACCGCCAGGGTCAACAGCGATTTGAATATTTATGAGTAAAAACCTAGCACTGCATCTGATTAAAACAGCGCCTAGTCTGTGTGACTAGGCGCTGTAATGCTATACCCCAGCTAAACGAGCGAGAAGTTCTTCGCGTCGGCCTGGGCTAGTAAAGGCTTCCTCAATGGCGTTGCGGGTTATCTGACGAAAAACCGCCTCATCCCAGTCAAACGCATCGGCGCAAGCAATGTGATTGGTCAACATACCGCCACCAAAATAGGCGGGGTCATCCGAACTAATGGTTACTTTGAGCCCTTCAGCCAAAAGCTTGGGCAGCGGATGATCACGCAAATCCTCTACTACCTTTAAGCTGACGTTTGAAAGTGGGCAAACCGTTAGAACAATCTGTTCACTGCGCAAACGCTCAACTAGCACATCACTTTCTAAACAGCGCACCCCGTGATCAATGCGCTGAACATCAAGGATATCCAGGGCTTCTTTAATATAGTCTGCGGGGCCTTCCTCCCCGGCATGGGCCACGCGCACAAGCCCAAGCTGCTTAGCGCGCTTAAACACCTCAACAAATTTTACCGGTGGGTTGTTTTGTTCAGCGCTATCCAGACCGATGGCATCTAGCATTTTCCAATAGGGAGCGGCTTGCTCAAGTACATGCAACGCCTCCTCTGCGGGACGGTCGCGGAGAAAAGCCATAATCATGCCGATAGAGAGGTCGAGGTTATCCTCTGCCTCCTGCTTAGCTTTTAATAGCCCAGCCATTACCACTTCAAGCGGCACACCACGCTGTAGGTGCGCCTGGGGGTCAAAGTGCATGTCGATATGCACAACACCCTCCTCCCGCGCGCGCTTGAAATAATCCATCGCCAGGTCGTAAAAATCTTCCTCGTTACGCAGCACGCTCATGCCCTGAAAATAGAGATTCAGGAACCCCTGCAGATCATTGAAGTGGTAAGCATCTTTGGCTTCTTGAACTGTCGTATAGGGCAGCTCAATCCCATTACGCTGTGCTAGTGCAAACATTAGCTCTGGTTCCAGCGAGCCTTCGATATGCAAATGGAGCTCTACTTTAGGAAGATTGCGTAAAAATTCGTGCATGGAGGGCTCCTGGCTATCTCTTATCAATTAATCAATATCGCTCATTACCGATTCTTTAAGTGCGAACTGGCTAAGTCTACCGGCATCTAAATGCCAGTGGTACTCGACCCCAGGCAATGGGTTCAGTGAACCAACTTGATGGACAAAGAATATAACCGTTCGATTAAGCAGCCATTGATCCAGGGAAGCCGCAAGGTGGTTTGCCGTCACCGCATCAACGCCTGCAAATGGCTCGTCAAGAATCACCACTTGAGGACTGCAAAGCATTAGCCGTGCTAATGCCAAACGCCGACCTTGACCACCCGATAGCTGCTGGCCTTTTTCGCCCACCGACGTGGCTAAGCCTTTCGGCAGTTGCTCAACCCAACCATCCAAGGCAACGGCCTTCAATACCTCCCAGAGGTTTTCATCGCTTGCGGTGGGGTTGGCAATACGCAGGTTCTCAGCAATAGAGGCATCAAACAGATCCACCTGCTGAGTGAGCATAGCAAAGTGATTAGCACGGCTTTCGACCGAGAGCTGCCACACTGGCACGCCACCCACCATCGCCTCACCCTGAGTTGCTTGTAAGCGTCCCATCAACACACTGGCTAAAGACGATTTTCCGGCACCAGAATTGCCGGTAATCACCGCTCGCTTTCCAGCGGGTAGTTGAAAATTAATACACCTTAGCGCGGGCTCTAATGTTTGCGCATAGCGCAGAGAGAGCTGATTAACCTGAACGCTGAGATCAACATCTTCAGGTAGCGTAACAACAGGGGCAGCCGACGATGAATCGCTGGTTAGCGCATTTAACCGACGCACCGCTGCATAGCTAGCGCCCAGCTTGATAAAGCTAGCAGGTAGTGCGATAAACGCCTCATTCACCCCCAGCACTATCAATGCAACCATCACCAAAACAGGGCCCGTGACCAGCTGCTGGCTAAATACCAGGCTAGCGAACCACATAACTGCCACTACCATTAATCCGCTTATGACACTCACCAGGCAGTTTATTAGCGCCGCTTTACGCCCCAAGCGGCGCTGATTGCCGAACGCTTGCTGCTCTTGAGTCGCGATCATCGTCCGGTGCCACTGGGTCGTTTGATAGCTCATCAACTCAGCCGAGGCCTGTACTTGGTCGACCACTAGGCGGCGCAACGACTGCTGGTCAACCACCTGCTGATAGCTTTGCGAAAATCCCCAGGCAGCCGCTAACAAGGTCGCTACCAGCCAGAGCAAGCCCAGCGTCACCGCCATCAGCACGGCAATGCTGGGTAACCAAATAGCCACAAAAAGCGACACAGCCAATACACCAAGCAGCGCCACCAATGGTGGCACCAAGAGTCGCAGATAAAAATTATCCAGGGTGTCGATATCAGCCGTTAAACGGCTCAGCCAGTCGCTGGCACGCTCACCCTGCAAGCGAGCGTCGTCGAAGCGTGTTAAATGGCCGAATACCCGATAACGCAAGTCGGCAAGCAGCGTTAACACCGTATTATGGTTATAGAGACGCTCGACATAGCGCGCGATAGTGCGCGCCAAGGCGAAGAAACGAATGCCACCACCGGGAACATAAACATCGAGCCGCGCAGGAATACCCAGCGCTAAAGCGATACCGGTCAAAGCACTAGCGGTAATAAACCAACCCGACAACCCCAGCAGCGCAAGCCCGGCCATCAGGGTGACCCAAACCAGCAAGGCGCCCACCAAAAAGCGCCTGCGGCGGCGCACTAAGAGCAGCAGCCAAGGGCGGAAGTCACGGTAAATAGCCATCATGAGTCCACCTCTACCAGTTCACCCTGTTCAAAAGCCAGATGGCGTTGAGCGGCGGCGATCACGGCCGGATGGTGGGTCGCTATGACCAGGGTGCGCCCCTCTTGGGCAAGCTCAAGCAAAGCAGCCATCACGAACTGCTCTGTCTCTTGATCTAAACTCGCCGTCGGCTCATCTAACAGCACCAACGGCGCATTGCTAAGATACACTCGCGCGAGGGCAAGGCGTTGAGCTTGGCCACCCGATAACCCTACCCCACGCTCGCCGATTAACGTATCCAGACCCTCGGGTAGCTGAGTTAACAGAGGCCCAAAACCAGCGCGATGGAGTGCGGCAAGCATTTCTCCACGGGAAGCTTCGGGCGCCGCCAACCGTAGGTTATCGATCAAACTGCCGTGCAAGAGACAGGGCTGCTGATCCAGCCAGGCATAGCGGCTACTTTCTTGTCGAAGGTACTTGCCAGCGCTTGGGGCGATAAAGCCCGCGAGCAGCGCTAACAGCGTTGACTTGCCGCTACCGGAGACACCGCTAAGCACCACTACCTCACCCTGCTGAATGGTGAGATCGATAGGGCCTATCACTTGCCCACGGCTAGGATAAGCAACGCAAGCAGCCTTTAACTCAATGGCCGACCTATCTGACCGCGGAGCCATATAGTGATGCCCACTCACCAAACTTGGCTGATTGAGGATATTCACCACGCTCTCGGCGGCACCGAGTGCCGCCGCGCGATCATGGTAATGCTGAGAAAGCGTGCGCAGCGGTTGGAAAAATTCAGGCGCGAGCAGTAACACCGCTAAGCCCGAAAAAAGCGTCAACGATGCTGCCGGCCCGTACTCGATGTAGCCCAGCAGGCCGAAACCGACATACATAGCCACAACCGCAATCGCGACCGAGGAAAAAAACTCCAGCACTGCCGATGAGAGAAAAGCCAACCGAAGGGTACGCATGCTAAGACGTCGATAACCATCCGTGGCATACCAAACATCCTGCTGTGCGGCTGAAGTACGGCCAAAAAGCTGCAGTGTGGTCATACCGCGCACACGGTCAATAAAATGCGCTGACAATCGCGATACCGCAACGAACTGGTCGCGATTAAGGCGCTCAGCTCCCATGCCAACCAATGCCATAAAAAGTGGAATAAGCGGTGCAGAAAGCAGCAGGAACAGCGCCACCAGATAATCCAGCCAACCCGCCACCGCCAGAATCAATAGCGGCAAACAGAACGTAATGCGCAGTTGAGGGTAAAAACGCGCGAAATAACCTTCCAGCGCATCTATATGCTCAACCGCCTGATTTGCCAGCGAGCCGCTATGCTGATTGGTAAGCCACACCGGGCCCAAGGCAGACAGTTTATCCAACAGCTGAGCTCTGGCACGCTGTCGAATTCGCAGGCTCGCCTCCAGGCTTAATGTTTCATGCCCCCACTGAAAGGCAGCGCGTAACAGCACACTGCCCACCAGAAGGGAAAATATCGGTAATAGAGAAATGGGTGATCGATGATGCACCACTAGCTGATCAATAAGCCACGCAAGCCCAACCACCACGACTATCGTTTGACTACCTGCCAACACGCCACAAAGCGCTGAACCAAGCAGACGTTTACGCTCTCCCTTAGCCAACGCTTGCAGCCAACTGCGCGGCGTAAGAGAAAGCGTGTCTTCAGTTACCATGAATCAGTGGTATCCCTCGCCTACACGTACCTTGCCGCGGAACACCCAATAGGTCCAGGCGGTATAGGTCAATATAATCGGGATAACGAATACCATACCTACCAGCAGGAACAGCTGTGACTCCGGCGAAGAAGCCGCATCCCACAGCGTATAATCCGGCGGCACGATCACCGGCCATTTACTGACGATCAGGCCTAAATAGGTGAAGACATAAATGCCGATAGTGGCCAGGAAAGGCACCCCTTCACGCCGTTTTTGCACCGAACGGAAAACCACAAAAGCGCAAGCCAAGGCAGCAAATGGGAAAACCCAAATCAGTTGAATATTGCCGAACCAGCGCTCCCAGACCAAAGGATTCACAAACGGCGTCCAGAGGCTAATCACCGCAAAAACAAACAGCACCAGTGCCAGCAGCAGTGGAGTGATTTTATAGGCCCAATCCTGCACATGCCCCTCTGATTTCAGTATTAGCCAAGTTGCCCCTAACAGCGCGTAGCCTGCCATCAAGCCAAGCCCCGTTAGCACCGAGAAAGGCGTTAGCCAGTCAAAGGCACCGCCCACATAGGCAAAATCTTCAACCGGAAAGCCCTGGATATAGGCCCCTACCACGGCACCTTGCGCAAAGGCGGCAACCGCCGACCCCCAGCAAAAAGCGCGGTTCCACCAGCGGCGGTTACGGCGAGATTTAAAGCGAAACTCAAAGGCTACGCCACGGAAGATCAAGCCTGCTAACATTAAGAAAACGCCGATGTAAAGCGCAGGCAAGAACACCGAGTAGACCAGTGGGAAAGCGCCTAATAGCCCAGCCCCGCCGAGCACTAGCCATGTTTCATTGCCGTCCCAAATTGGCGCCACCGAATTCATCATCACATCCCGGGCATCTTCATCGGGAGCAAAGGGGTAGAGAATACCCAACCCCAAATCAAACCCATCCATAAGCACATACATCATGATGCCGAAACCGATGATGAAGGCCCAAACTAACGTTAGATCAAACATTTCCATGTCTAGCTCCTCACCGGGTCAACGTCATCATCAAAAGGTGTATGCGCCGCCGACATAGGCCGCATGGGGCGCTTGAAGTTCTCGTCGGTGGTTTCGCGTTCCTCTTCCGGCAGCATGCCGTTACGCACCACACGGGTGAGGTAATAAATGCCCGCGTAAAACACCACGCCGTAGACCAAGGCATAGCCAATCAGCGTAAACAGCGCCATAGGGCCGGTGAGCGACGGGGTTAAGCCCTCGGCATGGGTCATCATGCCGTACACCAACCAAGGAGAACGGCCTGACTCTGTGACGATCCAGCCCGCCAAAACAGCCACAAACGGCATGGGAATCATTGCCGTCAGGCCTTTTAAGAATAGACGTTTGTCATAGATACGCCCTTTGCGGCGCAACACCAGCCCCGTCAGCGCCACCGCAATCATTAGCAGACCAATCCCTACCATAACTCGGAAGCCCCAGAAGACGATCAGCACTGGCGGCTGCTCTTCAGGCGCCGCTTCATTAATCCCCGGCACCTCCCCATCAACAGAGTGAGTCAAGATAATGCTGGCCAAGTTCGGAATAGCCAGCTCAAAGTGGTTGGTTTGTGCTTCCTGATCAGGAATGGCAAACAGCAGCAGCGGCACATTGCCAGAGGTTTCCCAGTGCCCTTCCATGGCAGCCACTTTAGTCGGCTGGTGCTCCAGGGTGTTTATGCCATGAAAATCGCCGATGACGGCCTGAGTCGGTGCCAAAAAAAGCAGCAGCCAGAGGCACATAGAGAGAGCTCGGCGATTCGCTTCCGGGTCTCGATCGCGCAACAGAAACCAAGCACTCACCCCAGCGACAACGAAGCCACCGGTCAAGAATGAGGCAACGGCCATATGCATAAAGCGGTAAGGAAACGACGGATTAAAGATCGCCTCGCTCCAGGAGGTCACGTGGAAGCGGAAGTCAACTAACTCTACGCCCGCAGGGGTATGCAACCAGCTGTTAGCGGATAGAATCCAGAAAGAAGAAATAAAGGTGCCCACCGCCACCATAATGGCAGCAAATAAATGAACCCCTTGAGGCACCTTACCGCGGCCGAATAGCAGGACGCCCAGGAAGGCTGCCTCTAAGAAGAACGCGGTGACAACTTCATAGCTGAGCATGGGGCCGAGGAAATTCGAAGAGGCCTGGGAAAAGTTGCTCCAGTTAGTGCCAAACTGGAATGACATAACGATGCCTGACACCACCCCCATCCCAAAGACAACGGCAAACACCTTTGTCCAGAATAGCGAGAGGCGATCCCATGCAGGGTTCTTCGTTGTGAAGAACAGACCATGGAGCAGCGCAATATAAGACGCTAGACCAATCGTAAATACGGGGAAGATAGCGTGAAACGACACAACGAATGCAAATTGCAATCGCGATAAAACCAGCGGATCAAGTTCCATTTCACTCTCCTAAGACCTAATCGATATCCCATCAATGGGCTAACACAAGCTTAGTTGAGCCTTTATGGCAGTGCACTTTTAGTTATAAGCACTAAGCTTATTTCTTTACGCTAGTTTTTTACACTACTATTCCTGCGTTACTTTGCTTCACGCAACTTAGCTTCCGTCACTAGCGCCCCTCTTGGACAGCCATTGTATTACAGTAGCCGGATGTCCAAGATGGGTCGCATTGACGCACCAATTACCCTTGCGGTGCGGTATGGCAAAGTAGGCACTATCGCGACATAATAACGACGCTGACCATATAGCTGGTGTACGCGACAAACAGCGCCAGCAGAATCCCCCCCTCCAAGCGATTAATGCGCCGCGGACGACCACGCCAAGAAAACGCAAACAGGATCATCAGCAGCGTCATACCGGTCATCACGCTCCAGTCGCGCACGAGCACCTCTCGCCCTGCCTCAATCGGCGCAATGACACCGGCGAGGCCGACCACCGCCAAGCTATTAAACAGGTTAGACCCAACCACGTTGCCTAGCACCATATCGTGCTCTTTTCGACGCAGGGCAGTAATCGAGGAAGCAAGCTCAGGGAGCGACGTCCCGATGGCGACTACGGTCAAACCAATAATCAAATCGCTCACACCAAAGCGCAGTGCAATTTCAACGGCTCCCCACACCAGAAGCCGCGAACTAGCGATAAGCAGCACCAACCCCACCAGCGTCCACATGATGGCTTTACCGCGAGACATCGGCTTGCTATCCAGGGTTTCAGCGACCTCAGACACCAGCGCATCGTCGGACTGATTGCGAGAACGCAGAATGCTCACAACGATAAAGACAACCAATGCCAGCAACAGGCCAACGGCCTCCCAACGCGCGACGAATCCATCCAGCAGCATTAGGCCCGTTGCTAACATGACCAGCATCAATATCGGCATCTCTTTACGGATAACGCTAGAGTGCACCGACAGTGGTGCAACAAGGGCTACCAAGCCGAGAATTAAACCGATATTGGCAATATTTGAGCCATAAGCATTCCCCACCGCCAAACCTGGATTTCCATCCAGCGCCGCCAGCACGGATACCATCATTTCCGGCGCCGAAGTACCAAACCCAATCACCAGCATACCGATCAATAGGGGTGACAAACCAAGCCAACGAGAGGTTGCCGCCGCGCCGTCGATAAATTTCTCGGCGCTCCAAACCAGTAAGATCAATCCAACTACAACTGCTAATGTGGGAAGCAACATTTCATTTCCTTCATGACATAATGATCGGTACTGTTTTATAGGTTGTGCTTCTGAGCAACACTTCATTGCAACGGCAGTAAGATGCTATTACTAGCAATGCCTGCCACTATATGGCGACACTAGCACGTAAACCTGACGCGGAAGTACGCGGCCAATCAGGTCGAATCTAACTGTTCGCCATTGCGCCGCAGCATCGTTGTCTAAACTAACCCATTGGTCAAGCGGCCAGACTATGTTTTTAAACATTATTTCAGTGACATAGACTTGCTAAAATGCGTGTTTGACATGCTTAATCCGCCACATCCTAGTAGTTTTGCTAGGGGTTCGCACTGAGAGTTTTGGTTTTTGCGCCCACAAAAATTGATTAAGCGCCGTCCACTGCCCGTCAACGCCCCCATTGTTGACAGCTTGCCGCCTGAGGTTAGAACTCAGCGACGGCGTTTGCGTGCCTGCCACGAATGCGATTGGGTATCCGCGCTACCGCCGTTAAATTCTGGCGAGAAAGCAAGCTGTCCACGCTGCTCACACGTGTTGGTTAAGCGCCATCGCTACCCCGCTCAGCGCAGTATGGCCCTGGCCATCGCCTCGCTTGTCGCACTAATGCTGGCAGTGTCGTTTCCGTTTATTAGCTTTACGGTCAGCGGAGTAAGCAACCGCATCGAGCTGACCCAGACCGCCACCACACTGATTGGCTTTCACCAACCCGTGGTGGCTATCGCCGTCATTATGACCATAGTGGTGCTGCCAGCCGTGTATTTGCTTGGCGTTCTTTGGCTTCAATTTGGACTACTTCGCGATCGCCCCCTGCCGTTTAGTCGCGATATTGCACGCTCACTGGCGCATTTAACGCCGTGGATGATGGCCGATGTCTTTATTATTGGCGCCTTGGTAAGCCTGATAAAAATAGCGGGCCTGGCCGATGTGGAAATAGGTATCTCCTTCTGGGCGTTTTGTGCATTTGCGCTGCTGCTGTTGATGACAAGCCAGTCCCTGGATGCCGATTGGATGTGGTTCTCGCTTGAGGGAGAACCACTGGCTCCCGAAGGTACCCGGACAGGCCTACCCGCTGGTGAACAAGGGCTGACCGGCTGCCCAACCTGCGGACTGATTAACCGCCTATCGCCCCAGGGCCATGGGCATTGCATTCGCTGCCATGAAAAGCTTCATCAGCGGCTTCCTAACAGCTTGCAACGCACCTGGGCACTGCTGGGCGCCTCTGCCATTATGTATATTCCAGCCAATATCTACCCCATTATGACTACTACTAGCCTAGGCAACTCCTCGCCTTCGACGATTATTGGTGGCGTTGTTCAACTGATCCAGATGGGCTCCTGGCCGATCGCAGCGGTTATCTTTATCGCCAGTGTTATCGTACCTGTAGGTAAACTCGTTGCGCTAACTTGGCTTTGTTTGGTGGTTAAGCGTAGCAGTGCGCTCAACGCTCAAAGTCGCACGCGGCTGTATCGTCTAACAGAATTTATTGGTCGCTGGTCAATGGTCGATGTCTTCGTGGTGGCTATCTTAGTGGCACTGATTCGCGCTGGCTCCCTGATGTCAATTACGCCAGGCCCTGCGTCGCTCGCCTTCGGCGCCGTGGTTGTGTTAACCATGCTTGCAGCAATGACCTTTGACCCGCGCTTAATTTGGGATACCCCTCTTCCACATCGTCACCCTCTTCTTCGCCGTAAAGCGGCCACCAAGGAACCTGTTGATGGCTAACGAAACAGAATCGTCAAACACTGACCCGATTAACGATCAGGAGCTAAATAAGGCCAAAATATCGCACCAGACCAGATTATCGCCCATTTGGGTGGTACCGATCGTCGCGATTGCTATTGGGTTATGGCTGGTTTACGACAATTACGCTAGTCGTGGAACCCAGGTGACGCTGACCATGGAGAGTGCTGAGGGCATTGAGGCGGGCAATACGCTGATTCGCAGCCGTAATGTTGAAGTAGGCCGCGTACAAAGCGTGCGCCTGTCTGACGACCTTTCCCATGCAGTGCTGACCGCTCGTATTCAGCCGGAAGTGGAGGACCTTCTGCGCGAAGATACCCGCTTTTGGGTGGTTAAACCGCGCATTGGCCGTGAAGGCATTAGTGGGTTGGGTACCGTGCTCTCTGGCGCTTATATACAGCTTGAGCCAGGCACAGAGGAAGCACCACGGCGAGAATTCCCCGTTAGCGATATCCCCCCTGTTGCACCCGCTGGCCAAGCGGGACTGCGTCTTAGCTTGACGAGCCAGTTAGGTAACTCACTACGCGTCGGTGACCCGGTCTCCTATCAGGGCTACACAGTGGGACGCATCGAAGAAAATAGTTTCGAGCCTGAGTCACGCACCATGCAACATCAGCTATTTATTGAGGAGCCATATACAGACTTAGTCACCGACAGCACTCGCTTCTGGACCTCTAGTGGTGTCGATTTCCGCTTAGACGCCGACGGCGTTCGGGTTAACGTTGAGTCATTGGAAGCGCTGCTGGGTGGCGGCGTTACTTTCGGCGTGCCCGAAGATCTGCCCATGGGTCAGCCGGTTGAAGCCAACACACGGTTCACTCTCTACGCTGATGAGGATGCCGCTCGGGAAGGAACCTTTAATCGTTATTTGGAGTATGTACTGCTGGTCGATGAAACGGTACGCGGACTCTCCAAAGGCGCACCGGTAGAGTTTCGCGGGGTACGCATGGGCACCGTTGCCGCCGTACCCTGGAACTTTACCGCTCCGCAGCCCGACTCACGGGCACGCTTTGCCATCCCCGTACTGATCAGAGTCGAACCTCAGCGCCTAGGGATCGAAAATAGCGATATTAACCTGGAAGAGTGGAAGGCGAGATTCCAACGCATGTTCGGCCTCGGACTACGCGCCTCGCTAAAAAGTGGCAGCCTGTTAACGGGCGCTCTGTTTGTAGACTTGAACTTCCACCGCGACCTTGCCGATGAGTATGTCGCCGAGCGCTTCTCAGATCGAGATGTCTTCCCCACCGTAGCAGGCGGCTTTGCTCAGATACAGGCCCAGGTAACCGATCTACTTGAGAAACTAAACGCCCTTGAGGTTGAACCGCTGTTAACCGGTTTGGATAGTAACCTTCAAGCTTCTGAGAGCATGCTGAATGAGGTTCGCGACGTGAGCGCCTCTCTTAATCAATTGCTCAATGATCCTGAAACCCAGGCTGTGGGCGGCAACCTCAACGCAACCCTGGAGGAATTGCGCAGCACGCTACAGGGGCTATCGCCGTCATCGCCGGCCTATCAAGAGCTGACAACCGCCATTGAGCGACTGGATCGCTTGATGCGTGACCTGCAGCCTTTGACTCGCACGCTCAACGACAATCCCAGAGCACTGTTGTTTGATAATCTGGATGCTCAAGACCCCATACCGCGTGCGCCACGTGATTAAGGAGCGAACGATGTTTACATGGATGAGATATTCACTGCTGCTGATCTGCTTGTTGCTATCCGCCTGCGCCAGCAGTGTCACGCCCCCCGCTCGCTATATGCTGCCAAGCGACCCATTGGCTAGCACACCCCGCCAGCCCGAGGGTACGCTTATAGTGAGCGCACCACGGCTAGCCCACTACCTGGATGTCGACGGCATTGTGATGCAGCTAGACGACATTACACTGAATGCCGCTCGGGAACACCAGTGGGCAGAAGGCTTAGGCAGGCAATTAGAGCGGAGAGTGCGCGCCAATCTATCCAAAGCGTTGCCAACACTTAGGGTTATGCGTGGTGAAGGTGATCAATCCAACGCCCTCACCCTGCGCCTGAACGTAGATCAATTCCAGGGCCGCTTTGATGGTATCGCCGTGGCTAGCGGCCAATGGCAATTGCTAAACGATGCCGGCGAGCTGTTAGAGATGGAAACTTTCTATGCCGAAACGCCTCTTTCAGAAGATGGCTATCCCGCCCTGGTGCGTGCATTAAGTGATAGCTGGGATCAAGCTGCCGAACTTATCGCCACTAAAATACGTCAGGGCGATTATTTTGATTAATCAGTCCTTTTCTAAACTGAGTTTGCTGCACTACGCTTAATGCTAACCCTCTCAGGGATGTCAATATGCCAGCTGAACCAAGCCAGACCACAGGTCTGCCCGCTGAACAACTACGCGATGCCATTAACGCCCTAATGCATACCGCAACGGCACTGCTTGAGGGCGAACCGACTCAAGGAGTCCTCGAGACGGCTTTAAATAGCCACGATGCCCTGCGCGATCAGTTAGCAGCCCAGGCTCACGATGCCACAACGCTAGCCGCGCTTCAGCGCATTGAGCAGTTTATTACTATTCAAGCTGGGCACTATTATCAAATGGCTAGCGTCGATTTTGATGAACAGCAAAACAGTCGTTTTATCACCCTCTTTGCGCGACAACTACTGGGGCTCGACGGCATAGGACCAGCCACGGCCCGCCAACTGTTTCAACTTGGTGTTTTCACCCCTGAGCACTTTTTTACATTAGCCCCCAAGGAAGTGGCCCAGCTTGATTTGCCTGCGGCTACTTTAGCGCGGTTAATCCCACTGCATGCCCAGGCCCCATCGCTGGAACGATTCAGCGAAACAAGCTGAGGCCCTATAACCGTGTTACACTACTCGGCTTATTACTGACACGTAGTTTTCTGGTGTGTCCGTGCACACCAGGATGATAGTGCTGCTTGGCGCTATAACCTTCACGTCTCCTGTCACGGTCATCCACGGCTACCCAACGACCATCGCGGCACACTGAATTATCTGGCACACTTCGCTGCCGCGAAGGTGAATCAACCTCGCTTTTTGAACATTACATCTAGTGATAACAGCCACTTACCGGTATTAACTCACTAGGTGACTGCGGAGAACGCATGAGCTTTTCTGAACTTGGCCTGCACGCCGATTTATTACGCGCTGTTACAGCGCAAGGTTACACCGAGCCTACCCCGATACAACGACAGGCTATCCCCGTCGTACTAGAAGGTCGTGACATGCTGGCCAGCGCCCAAACCGGCACGGGTAAAACCGCTGGTTTTACGCTGCCAATGCTGCAACGTCTAAATACTGGCAAACGACCTACAAAGCGTCAGGTACGTGCACTGGTGCTAACCCCTACCCGTGAGCTTGCCGCTCAAGTAGGCGAAAGCGTGTCGACCTACGGTCAACATCTGGCACTGCGCTCCCACATTATTTTTGGTGGCGTTGGCCAGCAGCCTCAAATCGATGCCCTAAAAGCCGGTTTGGATGTACTTGTAGCTACCCCTGGCCGCCTGCTGGATCTTCACCAGCAGGGGCATGTGGATCTCTCCTGCGTTGAGATTTTAGTGCTTGATGAAGCTGACCGTATGCTGGATATGGGCTTCATTCACGACATTAAGCGCCTGCTGCGCCTGGTGCCTAAAAAGCGCCAAAACCTGCTGTTCTCGGCGACATTCTCTAACGAGATCCAAACCCTGGCACAACAGTTGCTGGATAACCCGGCGATGATTGAGGTAGCGCCACGGAATGCCACAGCCGACAAAATTGAGCAGGCCATTTACCGTGTCGACCGCGAGAAGAAGCGCGAACTGCTGGCTCACTTAATTCAACAGAACGGCTGGTTCCAGGTTCTGGTATTTACGCGCACCAAACATGGCGCTAACCGCCTTGCAGAGCAGCTCTCCAAGCAGGACATCCCTTCCATGGCTATCCATGGCAATAAAAGCCAGGGAGCTCGCACTCGCGCGCTAACGGCATTTAAGAGCGGCGACCTGCAGGTACTCGTGGCCACCGATATCGCTGCTCGCGGCCTGGATATCAATGAGTTGCCCCACGTCGTCAATTTTGACCTACCCAACGTGGCGGAAGATTATGTCCACCGCATTGGCCGCACCGGCCGTGCGGGCAGCAATGGCGAAGCCGTTTCGTTGGTGTGTGTCGATGAAGATGCCCTGCTGGGCAATATTGAGCGGCTAATCAAGCAGAAGCTAACAAAGCACATTGAACCTGGCTTTGAGCCCGACCCCAGTATCAAACCTGAGCCCATCGAGAATGGTCGACGCAACCAACGTCAGCCTCGCGCCAAACGCAAGCCCGAAGGCCAGAGTGCCAATACCGGCGGCGAGCGTAAACGCCGCGCGCGGCGCTAGCTCAGAGCGCAGGAATATGCGAAGGTGTCGCCTTTGCATATTCCAAGCCGCTGTTTCCAGCAGCTATTTTAGCCAATACTTTTCACGGAGTGATTATGGCGTCTTCTCAACTGATGGCCGAGTATCGCCAATGGCTGACGTTCCAACGTCAAGAGCAGCTCAGCCGCGAACATCAAGGGATCGTGCAGCGTTTAGAGGACGCCCGTGCGTCAGCTAATCAGGTGCTTCAAGCCTACCGCAGTATGGCTGAAAAGGCCTCGATCGAAGGGGCCTGCTACCGCACGATTTTCTTGCGCCAACGGGATGACAACCACGCCCTCCCCTGCGAAGGCTGGCTTTTTGTACGCCGAGTACTGAGCGAAGGCAATAGCACCCGCGTACGTGTCACCCTGCTTGAAACTTTTACCCTTGAAGATGGCATCATGGCGCCGGGCGATAAACCTGCTCGCAAGCTTACTTTAGAAATATTTGACCAGTTGAATATGGATAAAGGCATGCGCACAAACGTCAGGGTCGACTGCCTGGATACTCCCCAGGATTACCACTTCATTACGCTACTCGATGCCGTTCGCGGAGACTTGCGTCCCCACCTCAAGTAAGCACTAGCATGGCAACGCGTCGCTCGGTTACGTTTATTTTGCTGATGGTCGTGGTGGGGCTTAATTTACGCCCCGCCATGTCTTCGGTTGCCCCACTGCTTACTCGCCTGCAAGAAAGCGCGGGGCTTTCCGCTACCGCTGCGGGGTTACTCACCACGCTCCCCGTGCTGTTTTTAGGCCTCTCCGCCCCGCTTGCCCCTGCCCTGGCTAGACGTATAGGCAGTGAACGGGCGCTAAGTTCGGCACTGGCACTACTGGCTGCGGGGTTGGTTTTACGTGGTTTACCTTTCCCCGGTGGGCTCTTTATTGGCTCGGCGATGGCAGGCTGTGCGATCGGCATTGGCGGCACCCTGCTACCGGCCCTGGTTAAGCGTGAACTTCCCGATAGTGCCGACCTGCTTACCGGTTTATACACCATGGCACTCTGCTTAGGTGGCGCCTTAGGGGCTGGATTTAGCGTCCCATTAACGCAACTGCTCGGCAGTTGGCAGGCGAGTTTGATGAGCTGGTCACTGCTGGCGCTGTTCGCACTGGTGCTTTGGCACTTCCAAATGCCCCGAACCACAATGGCCAACACGCCGACAGCGCCCAAAAGCGGTATTTTACGGCTTCTTAAGCAACCGCTTACCTGGCACGTCATGCTGTTCATGGGCATTCAGTCGTCCATGGCGTACATCGTATTTGGCTGGCTGCCTACTCTGCTGGTTGATCGCGGTTATAACGAGGCCGATGCGGGCTGGACAATGGCGGTTTCTATTATGTGCCAGCTAGCCTCCGCGCTAGGCGCCCCCTGGCTTGCACGTATGGGGCGTGACCAGCGTCCCGCGCTATTGGCTGTGCTGCTTAGCACCGCCATTGGCCTATGGATGCTACTTATTGCGCCATTAGTGTGGCAATGGCCAGGCGCCGCTTTACTGGGTATCGGTCAAGGCGGCAGCTTTAGCCTGGCACTGAGTCTGCTCGTCTTACGCACGGCCAACTCCCGCCTTGCCGGTCAGCTTTCCGGGCTGGTTCAGGGCGGTGGTTATACACTGGCAGCACTTGGGCCTTTTGGTGTGGGAGTTATGCTGCAAACAGGCGCCAACACATCACAAATCGCTTGGTTATTGATTATTCTGATCACGGTTTGTTGTGGCTTTGCGCTACTGGCGGGCCGTAATCAGCGTCTAGATGACCAGAGCGGCGAACTTTTGATACAGCGCGTAAGACCCACTTAGCAGGTTTCGCACAAAGCCCCAGGAGATGGCGATGATCCCTCACTCCCCTCTTGCCAGCAGCGTTCCCGCCCAAGAGCGAATATTAGTCATTTACACCGGCGGCACTATCGGTATGCAACAGCATGCTGAAGGGCTTGCGCCTAGCGGTGACTTTGCCACTCGCATGGCAAAGGCCCTGAGCCAGCTACCGCTTGCCCAACAGCAATCCCTTCCACCTTATAAGGTCGTCAGCTACACCACGTTGATTGACTCAAGTGCGGCCACCCCGCTCACTTGGCAACAGCTCGCCCAGGATATCGACGACCGGCTAACGGCCTTCGCCGGTTTCGTGATTATTCACGGCACTGACACACTCAGCTGGACCGCTTCCAGCCTCGCCTATCAACTCCAGGGGCTAGATCGGCCAGTGGTCGTCACGGGCTCGATGTTGCCACTAGAATCGCCCGACAGCGATGCCTTGCACAATTTGCACGGCGCGCTGCAGTTCGCTGACAAGCCTGAGCTCCAAGAAGTGGCGATTTACTTTGCAGGGCAATTGCTGCGGGGTGCCCGCGCCATTAAGCAGCACAGCGAAGCAGCCAACGCCTTCGCAAGCCCCAACTACCCACTGCTCGGTGAGCGGGTAGGCGATGATTTCGTTTATTACCCCAGCCGTGGGCTTGGCCTGCAGCAGCGTGGCGCGCCACGTTTCGAGCTCCCCGACTACCGCCTGGTCAATCAGGGAGAGATCGTGCGCATCGCTCTTTGGCCGGGCGTAGCAGCCTGGCAGCTGGATGCTTGGTTGAGTGATTCACGGGTAAAAGGGGCGTTACTTCAGCTCTGGGGCGCGGGTAACCTCCCCGACGATCCCCACTTGCTTAACGTACTTGCCAGAGCCACCGGCGAAGGCAAACTGCTTGCCGCCATTAGCCAGTGCCCGCAGGGCAGTGTCCACCTGGGTGCTTATGCGGCAGGTCACGGCCTGAGCGATGCAGGCGTTGTGGCAGGCGATGATATGACGCCGGAGGCGGCGTTCACCAAGCTAGCCCATTTACTGGCCCAGCCACTCGCGTTAGAAGATCAACGACAGCGCTTTTTAACACCACTGGTTGGCGAACGTTGATCAAACAAAGGCTTTTGTGTGCTGGCGCAGACTGAGAATCAAGCTATGTTATAGGGAGCATTCTAACCGTTTGAAGGAGCAACAGATTATGGAAAAGCCGGTACACCATTTCAGCGAACTATTCGAGCAGTTGGGATTGGCGTCTGATGCAGCTTCAATCGAGCGCTTTATCCAGCGCAACGCCCCACTTCCGGAAACGATGCCATTGTCTGAAGCTCCCTGCTGGAACGAGGGCCAGGCAGAATTTCTGAAAGAAGCCGTAGATGACGATGCCGACTGGGCAGAGGTCGTTGACCACCTTGACGCCTCAATGCATAAACCACAATAAGTCGGTGGCCTGATCACCAATGCGCTGCTAAGCGGCGCTACTGATTTAAACGTGCCTCAACGCGCTCAAGAATTTGTCGGCTGACTTTGCCGACTAGTGGCTTGGCCGCTTTGTTGACGGCTTTCTCCATTAAGCGGTTGCGAATTTCATAGCTCAACGTTAATGCCACTTCGGTACCTTCTGGCACCTCGCGAAGGCGATAACGTCCCTGGTTCTTCACACCATCCAAGGACTCCCAGGCAAGCACATAAGGCGGCTGAACCTCGGTAACCATGACATCAAACGCCCAGTCCATGCCCACGGCACGTACGTGCCAGCGGTAACGGTTTTCGCCCAGCGTTTCTATTGAGCGAATCAGATCCGAGTAATCGGCAAAATCCTCGACACGACGCAATAGTTCAAACACTCGTTCGGGCGGAGCGTTAATGATTTCACTATGTTCAATAGTTGCCATTGGTTCGCCTCTAACGACATGGATGGATAGCGTAGCATGTTGATATTCATGCTGCCCGCCTACGCACTTTTTTACTTCAATCAGGTACATGGTCAGCGCTAGAACTGGTCAGACTAACGGCTATTGCGTAAACTGCCGCCCTTCCGGACCGGACCCCGGAACGCCGCGTCAGCTAAACGCTGCTCGCGATTAATAAATTCTCCGACAAAGAGTGTTTTCTCATGTCATCAATACCCCCAGTGGCGGCTGATACAGCCACCACAACCGTCGTTATCTATTCCGGTGGAATGGACTCTTTTACCGTGCTTCATCGCGCGCTGCGAGAAGGGCTTAGCGTACACGCGCTTTCGTTTGACTATGGTCAGCGGCATGCCCGCGAACTCGACACTGCACGCCAAGTGTGCGCCTCGCTGGGGCTACCCCATCAAGTAGTCGATATTCGCGCCATACACGGCCTGATTGATAATTCGGCGCTCACCAATCCAGACCAAGCAATGCCCCAGGGCGACTATGATGCGGACAACCTGCGCGCTACCGTCGTACCCAATCGCAATATGATTTTGCTCTCCCTGGCGATTGCCAAGGCTGTGAACATTGGCGCAGAACGAGTCGACTACGGTGCCCATGGCGGCGACCACATTCTCTACCCCGACTGCCGCCCCGAGTTCGTCGAGGCAATGAACCATGTCGCGGGCATCGCCAACTTCGAGCCAGTGAAGCTACACGCCCCTTATCTCAAAGTAAGCAAGGCCGACATACTGCGTGAAGGCCTGGCAATGGGATTGGATTACCGCCATACCTGGACCTGCTACGAAGGCCGTGAACTTGCCTGCGGCGTATGCGGCAGCTGCCGCGAGCGGCTGGACGCCTTTGCCGCCAACGGTGTTACCGATCCATTGGCTTACAGCGTAGACAGCGCAGTAGGTCAGCGCTGATGTATCAGGTCAAAGAAGCCTTTTACACCCTCCAGGGGGAAGGTGCCCAAGCGGGCAGAGCGAGCGTTTTCTGTCGTTTCAGTGGCTGCAATCTGTGGTCGGGCCGTGAAATTGATCGGGCGACGGCTAAATGCACCTTTTGCGATACTGACTTTATTGGCACTAACGGCATCAATGGCGGCAAGTTTGCCACTGCCACCGCCCTCGCTGAACACATTGCCGGACTCTGGCCCAGCCAACTCGGTGACGCCAAGTCGCATGCGACGCCCTATGTGGTGTTTACCGGCGGCGAGCCGCTGCTGCAGCTTGACGCAGCGCTGATTGCCACACTGCATAGCCATGGGTTTGAGGTGGCCGTCGAGACCAACGGTACGCTGGCTCCGCCACCAGGTATTGACTGGCTGTGTGTCAGCCCTAAGGGTAGCAATCCGCTAGCCATTACCCAAGGCGACGAGTTAAAGCTTGTCTACCCTCAGGTGGACGCTCCCCCGGAGCAGTTTTCAGGCCTAGGGTTTCGCCACTTCTTTCTACAGCCGATGGATCTTGCCCCTCTCAATCAGGATAAGACCACCGTGGCTGAAGCGACCGCCTACTGCATGGCTAACCCCCAGTGGCGCCTATCGCTACAAATGCACAAATTAGCAGGTTTTGATTAATGTCCCTATTCGTGAACCAACTGACCCATATTGACGTTTCCCTTTGGTGTTCCGAGCGCGGCCTAGTAGGCTGCAGCTGGCAGGTGGACGCAGTGCTGGATGGCGAGCTGGGCGAAGATGGCATTCTGTTCGATTTTGGTGAAGTCAAGCCGTGGATCAAGCGCACGCTAGACAGCGGCCTCGATCATACTCTGCTGGTACCTACTCAGGCGCCTGGGGTCACGGTGACGGAGTGCCCCGAAGGTGTGTGCGTGCGAACCACCACGCCCTATCCGATGGAAGTGCGCGGCCCCAAGGAGGCGTTTAGCCTGCTGCCGTGGCAAACCATTGAGCTTGACACGGTCGCGGAGCACTTAAGTCAGCAGCTGACTGAAGAACGGCCTGAGAATGTCCATCAGGTTACCCTTACGCTTAGCGACGAGGCCGTCGATGGCGCTGCCTATGGCTACTCGCACGGCCTGAAGCGCCATTTAGGCAACTGCCAGCGTATCGCTCACGGCCACCGTTCACGGCTACACATCTTTCAGCAAGAGCTGCGTCAACCTACGCTCGAACAACAGTGGGCCGCATGGCTGGAAAATCGCTACCTGCTTGAAGAGGCGGATATCACCTCACGGGATAACGATTTCCTTACCTGCGGCTATCGCGCCGCCCAAGGTGATTTCTCCATTACGCTGCCACAGTCGCTATGCGCAGTCCTCCCCGGCCCCACCACGGTAGAAAATATCGCCGCCTGGCTGGCAAAAGAGGTTGCCACGCAAAGCGGCGTAACCACGCGTATCCAGGCCTTTGAGGGCATCAACAAGGGCGCGATTGCCGTATGTTCACCTAGTCCAAGTGCTAGGCTATGAGTGAAGGGTGTCGTGCGGGGTGTGGCGCCTGCTGCATCGCGCCTTCAATTAGCTCAGCTATCCCCGGCATGCCTGAGGGCAAGCCGGCGGGCGTTCGCTGCGTGCAGTTAGACGAGGATAACCTGTGTCGTTTGTTCGGGGATCCGAGCCGCCCCAGGGTCTGCGAGCGGTTTAACTTTGACGCTAGTGTGTGCGGCGAGAACCGGGAAGAGGCGCTCGCCACGTTGACGTGGCTGGAGCAGGACACCCGTTAAAGAGCACCCTGCTTTAGCTTATCAACCTTCAGCGCCTACCGGCCGAGGCAAACGGCGATCCAACAAGCTGATCCAACGGGTTAGCACCGGCGCATCGCTGTGGCTGACTTCGCTCAATAACTGCCTAAAACTCTCTTTCGCCTGCTGGTCGTTGGGCTCAATACGCGTCAGCCATAGTTCAAGGGCCGCTAGCTCCTGGTGGCGATTGCCGTGCTCGCGGGACTGGTTTATCGCCATCTCAGCCAATGCCTTGACTTCATTGGCGGGGTGTCCAAGCAGATCACGCACTTTAGCCAGTTGGGTGGCTAATTCGGGCAAAAATAGCGTGGTACGCTCACGGGCAATCACCAAGCACTGATCGAGGTACTCCTCTGCGGCATTTAACTCGCCTAGTTCAATGCAGGCATCCGAGTACCACAGCACCGGCCGCTGGTAGCGGTCACGGCCGTTCAGCTCCGCCATCTGATCCAGGCTCTCGCGTAACTGAGTCAACCCGGTAGTATCACCTGCCAAAGCTCGTTGCCAACCAAGAATACACTGGCTGGATATTTGCCACAGCTGTAAATCGGGCGTTCCGGTCATTGCCGCCGCCCGCTCCGCATGCCGCGCGGCCAAATGGACGTGGCCTAGCTGACGATAGAGCGCAGCGGCAAATAGCAGCGCCAGCGCCAAGGTACCGGGGTGAGCAATTTTCTCCGCCAGCCGAATCGCCGCCGAAACTTGCCGCTCGGCACGCTGATAATCACCACGCAGGCAGAGCGCCCAGCCCTGAAAGCAGGCGGCTGAAACTTGTGGATGATCAGAGAACGGTAGCCACTCGATCATCATTTGCGCATTGAGCGGATCGATTTCATCTAAATGGTCGTGAGCCTGCTGAATGCGACCCGCCCAGTACTCACAGTTGGCCCGGGCATAATCGGCCAACCGACGATAGCGAGGGTCTTCAAGGCGTGAAGCAAGATCAGCGAGCGTCGACGCCAGTGCAAAGGCATCGGCATGAGCATAGCGCTGGCTACGCCCCACCCAAAGCCCCCATTTGACTAGGAATATCTGCTCAAGATCTTCTGGATCCTCCAATCTATCGGTACCCGATTCGCGCAGCAGTTCCCTCGCACGCACAAAGCTTTCGTGAGCGGTAGGCGAGCCGTGGCCCTCAAGTGAGAACGCCGCCTGACCACGCACGGTGAGCAGACTTACTTCACGCTCAATCTCATGCTCAACGTGGCGCAAGCTCGCCAAACCGAAATCGGCCATGCGTAGCGCGGTTCGGTTGGCGCTCACCTTGAGCGCTTCACGGGCGGCCAATTCGAAATAGCGTGCACCACGGGCATAATGACCGCTCCGGCGCAGGTGAGTGGCAAAATCGCCGGGGTGGCGACTAATCCAGACAGGGAAGCGCTCCTCTATTAGGGTCACTACCTGTTGGTGCAGCTTGACCCGCACATCCCGCGGGCAAGAAAGGTAGGCAGCTTCTTGCAGCAACTGGTGGCTAAACTGATATTCGTGCTCGCCGCTCTCTTTATCGACCGGCTCGACAATCTCCAGCGCCCGCATATGTTCGAGCGCCTGGTTAAGTCGCCCTTTTTCCCAGCCGCTACACTCCAGTAGGAAATCCAACCGGAAGCGCTTACCCAGCACTGCCGCTACGTGGGCAATTTCGCGGTCACCCTCAAGCTGATCGATACGGCTTGCCAGCAGCCCTAACAACCCCTTGGGCAATTCATCGAACTGGACACTACGCCCTTCGCGACGATCCATATCCAGACGCCGACAAATTTCCTGCATATAGAGCGGTACGCCATCGCAGCGCTCAATAATCTGGTTACGTAACCGTGGGCTCAAATGAATGCGGTAGCGCCGTGACAGCTGTGACAATAGCCGTGAAGACTGCTGCGGATCCAGATTCCCCAAACTAATCTGCTGATCCCAATGCAGCTTCACCGGCAGCAGTTCTCGGCCGTGGTGGCTAGCCACCAACATAAAGGCGGTATTGATAGGTAAACGTGCCTGCAGCCCCGCGAGCACTTTAAACGACGGCTCATCAAGCCACTGTAAATCATCGACCATCAGCACCAGGGTATGAGTGGTCGCCTGGCGCTCGATTAAGCGGTGCAGCAACATCACCACCAATTCAACGGCTTCACCGCTTTGGGCAAGCTGGGTGATCTCCTGAACTTCGTGCACCCCAAGCGCCTCTTCCAACAGGTGCTGACGCTCGGGCGTAAGCTGGTCAAACTCAAGCGTTGCCTGTAGCTCGTGAATCGCCTCGATAGTCAGCGGTTGCTTGAGATACCAGCCCACCAGAGTCCGGGCAACGCCGTAGGGATCTAGCACCGACAGCCGCGTGGTGGGCTGCCAGCAAATTGCCGCATCGCGACTAAGTTCTAACTGGCGGAAACCGACCATCAGCGCCGATTTGCCCATGCCAGATGCCCCGCGAACTAACACGCTTTGACGCAAACCTATACCTGCCCGCGCCAACGCGTCGCGCAGCGTACGCAGCGAGGTTTCACGCCCGACCAGGCTAGGCGGCAGTGCATCGCGACCGCCTTCGTTTAGGCCCAGCACTAAAGCGCGCAGTCGAACGCGACCGTCGCTAGCCACCAAACGCGATACCAAGCGTGGCTGTAGATCAAGCGCGGGCGGCATGTGCTGACTGGCTTCTTGTGAGATAACCAGCTCACTGCCTTCAGCTGCGCTCATTAGCTCCAGCGAGGTTTGGGTGACTTGCCCCAGCGGATCCGCCAATTGCCGCTCGGGCAAGTAGACGACTTGCCCACTGTGCAAACCAGCAGCTAACTCAAATTGCGGCACTTCGCCTTCGCCAGACCAGTGGCGAGCACTCTCCTGGGGAAGCGCCTGACGGCAGTGCTCATAGAGCGCCACTAACTCAGCCAGTTGGTGAGCAGGCCCATGGGTACCGAAACACGCCAGCCCCAAGCCACCAGTGGCGCCAGGCAGCCAGAAGCCGCCCAAGTGATGGCACTGCTGCTCTAGCCATCGCAACAGCTCTAACTGCAGAGTGAGGCAATGTCGGGTCGCGGCTCGGTCTTGCCACTCCCCTTTCAGGCGCAGCCGGATAGCCATCACGGAAAGTTGGCGCAGCTCAATCTCATCTTCACGCAGCGGTTTACTGTCTGCCGCCAGCGCGCGGGAAAACGCGCCCTGGGGACTCATCATCCGGGGGTCATGGTGGCCGTCAGACCAGTAGCTTGCCAACTGTAAGAAGCTAGGTTCAGGCTGCTGGCCTGACAACGCCAGTAGCTGCAAGTAGCTATTATACTGCTCGTGCGCGGCGGCCATTTGATTCTGTTCAGCCAGTTGGCGAACCAAGCGCTCATGAAACGGGCCATAGCCGGAAAAGCGACTGACCAGTGTTTCCAGGATCAGGTCAGGCACATCGGTATGTGCTTCGAGTACTTGTTCAGCAAAACGAATGACGCGCTGGCGCCACTCATTCCGCACCTGGACTAACCAGCGCTGAAACTCACTACAGGTGGCCAATTGAAGTTCTTCAATCAGGTCACCTTGGTAACAGGTCATCAGTGCTTCCAGGGTATCCAAGTCGCGCGGCCCTTCAAGCAGTTGTTGCAGTGTATGCAGGTCGACTTTCCAATTGGCCGGAAGCTGGAAGGCAATCGTTTGCCGTGAGACGCTTAATACTTGGTCGGCGCTCTCCCCCAACGACTGGCGTAAACAGTGCAGCGCGTGACGCAGGTTAGTTCTGCCTGAGGATAACCCTTGGTCAGGCCACAGCAGTTCCGCCAGCGCGGCGCGGTTAACCGGCTGACGATGCAGCAGCAGATAAACGAGCAGCGCCTTCACTTTGTCATAGCTAAAGTGGGTTAATACGTCTTCGCCCTGGGTAAGCGAAAAGTGACCAAAGAGAGTTAACTGGTCTGTCTCACGAGCATCGCGCATGATAAACATCCTGCCGGGCTAAGCGGGTTAAGCTGGCACACCGCTATGGAAACGAAAAGCCGTATCGGGCGTAGTAATCAGCTCCGCTTCACGCGCTACAAAAAAAGCGATCCGCTCATCAATAGAGCCCGATGTCTGCTGGCGAGCCAGTAATAGGTAGTCCTCAAAGTGACGGCCTTCTGACTTCACCAGGGTGCGATAAAACTTGGCGAGCTCTTCATCTAAATACGGAATCAAGCAAGCGAATCGTTCGCAACTACGCGCTTCGATAAGGGCGCCAATGATGAGCACATCGATTAACCGTTCGGGATCATTGCTGCGCAGGTGTCGCCTAAGGCCTTCCGCGTAGCGTGAAGCGGTCAAGTGTTGGTAGGTCACCCCACGCGCCTCCATGAGCGCAACCACTTGCTCGAAATGGAGCAACTCTTCGCGCGCCAATTGCGACATTTTGCTTAGCAGAAGTGGCTGATCGACGTAGCGATAGAGCAAACTCATGGCGGTGGAAGCGGCTTTTTTTTCACACTGAGCGTGGTCGACCAGCAGCGTTTCAGGATTCTCTAACGCCCATTGCAGCCACGCCTCAGGTGTTGCACAGGCCAAAAACTGGTGCAAACTTTCCGGCAGCAGATCATCCGCTTTCACCGCATGATCAGCCGTTTGTAAGGCATTCTTTTGTTTAGAGGGCGGAAGTGTACCGGGTTGTATCAACATAACACCATTACCGAGCTTATATCTCACTATTGTACAACATATAAGCGCGCAAGGCGCTTACAGTTCCCTGTTGAATTGCGTTCTTCATACCCTGAATCGCTTATTACTAATGTAGTTGCGCGCTTAAAAATGCTCCACACACTTTTAATCAGCTCGCTTACGTAAGTACCACAGCAGTTAGATAGCGCTAAGGTCATAAAGTGAGGACTATGGTAACGCGCTGTAACGACAATCACACCTGCACAACCTGTGGTTAGCCCGTAAATGGGGAAAAAACTTTCCTGTTTTTACGCCAATAGGCTAATAAAAAGCGTTTTTTTGATCCGTTTAAATCAAGGTATCAACATAAAGTACAAGAGTCGTCTTTGCTTGCCAGCTTAACATTGTCGACAGTTTGCCGTAGAATCGCAGCCATCCAACCACACGCTGTTTGTCAAGCGTATGTCATATGTGATCGGCTCCACTCTACACCCACTGCGCGGCCACCACCGTGCACCGTGCAGGCCATCACCATAAAGTAAATGAAACGTGAATGAGAGGGCCCCAACGTGCTTGAAGCTTACCGCCAACATGTCGAGGAACGTGCAGCTGAGGGCGTCCCGCCCAAACCCCTAAACGCCGAACAAGTAGCCTTACTGGTTGAGCTGCTGAAGACGCCACCGGCCGGTGAAGAGGAGTTTATCCTCGACTTAATCACCAACCGCGTTCCGCCGGGCGTTGACGAGGCAGCTTATGTAAAAGCAGGCTTTCTTACCGCCATTGCGAAAGGTGAAGCGAGCTCTCCGCTGATCGACAAGATTCACGCCGTCAAGCTACTGGGTACCATGCAGGGTGGCTACAACATCGTTTCAATGGTAGAGCTACTCGATAACGAGGAGCTTGCCCGAGAAGCAGGCGAGCAGCTCAAGCACACACTGCTGATGTTCGACGCCTTCCATGATGTGGAAAGCCGCGCCAAGAACGGCAACAGCGTCGCTAAAGAGGTTATTCAGTCCTGGGCAGACGCCGAGTGGTTCCTGTCTAAGCCGGCACTGGCTGAAAAAATCACCTTGAGCGTGTTTAAAGTCCCGGGCGAAACCAATACCGATGACCTGTCTCCCGCGCCGGATGCCTGGTCACGTCCGGATATTCCGCTCCATGCCAACGCCATGCTCAAAAACGAGCGCGACGGCATTGAGCCAGTGGTTCCAGGTACCACTGGCCCGCTCAAGCAGATCGAAGACGTTAAAGCCAAAGGCTTTCCCGTCGTTTATGTAGGCGACGTGGTCGGCACCGGCTCATCGCGTAAGTCAGCCACTAACTCGGTACTGTGGTTCTTCGGCGACGATATCCCCTACGCTCCTAACAAGCGCGCTGGCGGTTTCTGCTTTGGTAGTAAAATTGCGCCTATTTTCTTTAACACCATGGAAGATTCGGGCGCCTTGCCGATTGAGATGGACGTCACCAACCTGAATATGGGCGATGTCATCGATGTTTACCCCTACGCAGGTAAAGTGTGCAAGCACGATAGCGACGAGGTAATCACCACCTTCGAGCTTAAAACGCAGCTGATTCTGGATGAAGTACGCGCTGGCGGCCGTATTCCCCTGATCATTGGCCGTGGTTTGACTGGCAAGGCGCGTGAGTCACTGGGCCTGCCCACCTCTGACGTTTTCCGCCTACCTGACCAGCCTAAAGATACCAGCAAAGGCTTCACCTTAGCGCAGAAAATGGTCGGTAAAGCGTGCGGTTTAGAGGGCGTTCGCCCCGGCATGTACTGCGAACCCAAGATGACCACCGTTGGCTCGCAAGACACCACCGGCCCGATGACCCGTGATGAGCTGAAAGACCTTGCCTGCCTTGGCTTCCAAGCCGACCTGGTCATGCAGTCGTTCTGTCACACCGCGGCTTACCCGAAGCCCGTAGATGTGGATACTCACCACACCCTGCCCGACTTCATTATGAACCGTGGCGGTGTTTCGCTACGCCCCGGTGACGGTATCATCCACAGCTGGCTCAACCGCATGCTGCTGCCTGATACGGTGGGCACCGGCGGTGACTCGCACACCCGTTTCCCGCTCGGCATCTCATTCCCGGCCGGTTCAGGCCTGGTAGCGTTTGCTGCTGCCACCGGCGTTATGCCGTTGGATATGCCGGAGTCGGTATTGGTGCGCTTCAAGGGCAAGCGCCAGCCTGGCGTTACGCTGCGTGACCTGGTTCACGCCATTCCACTTTACGCCATCAAGCAAGGCCTGCTGACCGTTGATAAATCCAACAAGAAAAATGCCTTCTCCGGGCGTGTGTTGGAAATCGAAGGACTTGAAGATTTAACCGTTGAACAAGCCTTCGAGCTTTCTGATGCATCCGCCGAGCGCTCCGCCGCTGGCTGTACCATTACGCTGTCTGAAGAGAGCGTTGCCGAGTACTTGAAGTCCAACATCACCCTGTTGAAGTGGATGATGGGCAACGGTTACGGCGATGAACGCACCATTAGCCGTCGTATTGAAGGCATGGAAGCGTGGCTGGCCAACCCCAGCTTGATGCGTGCCGACCAGGATGCCGAGTACACCGAAGTTATTGAAATTGATCTGGCTGAAATTAAAGAGCCGGTTCTTTGTGCACCGAATGACCCGGACGATGCGCGCCTGCTGTCTGAAGTCGCTGGCCAGAAAATCGACGAAGTCTTTATCGGTTCATGCATGACCAACATCGGCCACTTCCGGGCTGCTGGCAAACTGCTTGAGAAGCAGCCTGCCGGTAGCTTAAAAACCCGGCTGTGGCTGGCACCACCGACGAAAATGGATCAGCATCAGCTGACCGAAGAGGGCTACTACGGTATTTATGGCCGTGCCGGTGCCCGTATGGAGATGCCGGGTTGTTCATTGTGTATGGGTAACCAGGCCCGCGTTGCCGCTAAGAGCACCGTGGTGTCTACGTCTACACGTAACTTCCCGAACCGTTTGGGTGACGGTGCCAATGTGTACCTCGCCTCTGCGGAACTGGCGGCCGTTGCCGCAGTAGAAGGACGCCTACCCAGCGTTGAAGAGTATCAACGCTATATGGGTGAGTTTGACGCTATGGCGGGCGAGATTTATCGTTATATGAACTTTCACGAGATTGAGGAGTATCAAAAGATAGCCTCAAACGTGATTCCGGTCGCTCAAGAAGCCTAACGCTTGTTAAGCACTTGAGATAGACCGCCCCATCGCCGATGCTCGCACCATCGCAGAAGATGTGACACGTTGCATTTTCTGAGTCGATGACCGAACGCCCCGCCACTGTTTTACAGGGCGGGGCGTTTTTTATGCTCTACCTTTCTAAACTGTCCGGTAATCCAACAGTGTTTACCCTTAGGAGCTTGTGATGACGAAGTCGATTGATATAGTGACGCCCGATCTCTGCGATGCGCATCCAGAGGTTGCGGTGCTTGACCCGTTATTTGCCAATTTTGGCGGGCTTGAAGCTTTCTATGGCCCTATTCGTACAATCAAATGCTTTGAAGATAACTCCATGGTGAAACAGGCCGTTGCCGAGCCGGGTAACGGCGCGGTGCTGGTGGTGGATGCGGGTGGTTCGCACCGCTGCGCCATGCTGGGGGATATGCTCGCCGAGCAGGCCGTCGCCAACGGCTGGGCAGGGATCGTTATGTACGGCTGCGTGCGCGATGTGGATATACTCGCCGCCCTGCCGATTGGCGTTCAGGCGCTAGGCAGCCATCCGCGCAAAAGCGAAAAACGCGGCGAAGGACAACGCGATATTGACGTCACCTTTGCTGGTGTTACTCTTCAGCCTGGACAGTGGCTGTATGCAGATAACAACGGCATTATTGTTGCCGAGCAAGAGCTGCCACTTTCCTAACAAAGACCTCCGTAGTCATTAAATTTGTCTTAAAAGAGCCTCTTGCCAGGTGTGGCGGTTACTGCCACCCTGGTGGCTCATTCTTACCGTTTAATGACGATGCAGCCTTTGACCTACCTTGGCTCTGCCTTACTACGCACGCTGCGCGATCATCTTCGCCCACTGATCGCCTACCACCTGTTTTTTACCCTGCTTGCCTCAGCCTTGCTGCTGCCAGCGATCACCTGGATGACACGCTGGCTGCTTGCCCAACTCAACCGTACAGTGGTCACCAACGATGAATTGATCGCACTACTGTTTAGCCCGCTGGGTTTGGTAGGCATGCTGGTAGGGCTTGGGTTCGCTTTTTTGATTATTTACTGGCAGCAGGCAGGCATGCTGCAGGTCGCCGTCAGGCCCCGTGACAATCACTATCGGCTGGCCCTTGAAGCACTCTGGCTAAGCACCCGTCGGCTACCTGCCCTCGCGGGTCTTGTCATACTCCAGGTAGGCACCCACTTACTACTGCTCGTGCCCTTTATGGCTGGGCTCGCGTGGCTTTACGATTTCTGGCTGAGTGGTATAGACCCCTACTATCTTCAGCGCGTGCGTCCCCCTGCACTGTGGTATTTCATGGCGTGCGCGCTGCCACTGATTATTGCCTGGGTATGGGTAGCGTCATGGCTCTACCTGCGCTGGCTATTGGCGCTCCCCCTCGTTGCGTTGGAAAGCTGTAACCCCTGGCAGGCACTTAAACGAAGCGTTAGCTTAACCCGCGGCTGGCGCCGCTCCATTGGCGCTGCGGTACTTCTGCTATTGGTCGTGATCGTTAGCCTGCCGCTACTGGTGACACTGCTCTTTGACCGCCTATTCACGCCACTTCTGTGGTGGCTGCCTGAGCATAATGCCGTGCTCATCCCAGCCATGCTGGCCTACTTACTCGGCTATGTGCTGATCACCCTGGCCATTACCTTCATCGGTATTGCCACCAATGCGCTGCTTTCCGCCTGCCTCTATATGCAGCTGGCCCACAGAGAAGCTCGACCCGCACCGCCACCTGAGGATTTTAATGCAGGCAAACTGGCCTGGGCGGTAGAGCTTAGCGTACTCATTTTTGCCGGCCTTCAAGCATGGTGGATACTCAATAGCTTTGAGATACATGACAACGTCGCGGTGATTGCCCACCGTGGAAGCTCCATGGTGGCCCCCGAAAATACCCTTGCCGCGCTGGAGCAGTCACTACTTGATGGCGCCGACTATATCGAAATAGACGTACGCTTGAGCCGTGACCAACAGGTTATGCTTTACCACGATCGCAGCATGGCGCGGCTAACCGGCGATCCTCGTGAGTTTGGCGAGCTAACCAGAGAAGAACTCAGCCAATTCGATGTAGGAAGCTGGTTTGGTGATGCTTATCAAGGTGAGAACATTCCAGGCTTGGATGAAGCGCTGCAAAGAGTGCGCGGAAAAGCCGGACTAATGATCGACATCAAGCCTCTGCCGGGGCAAGAACAGGCGCTAGCCGATGCCGTTATCGAGACTTTGAATGCAGAGAGTGACGTGCGCTATCGCTGCTGGGCAACCCAACAAAGCGCTTTTGACGGCTATACAGCGTGCGGTTTTCCCAATGCGCTAATGGATATGCGCATGGCTACCATGTCCCCATCATTACTTAAACATATCAAAGCCCAAGCACCTGAATTGCGCGTTACCTTACTGGCCCAGCTTATACTGCCCGGCACGCTAAACCGGCGTGACTTTGATGCCCTTGGGCTACGCCATAACCGCATCACGGAAGGGGAAGTTCGCTTAGCGCGACTATATGGTTACGAAATACACGCCTGGACCGTCAATGACCGAGCTCGTATGTCAACGCTGATTGATCTGGGGGTCGATGCGATTATCACCGACTACCCAGATCGTTTAAACGAACTTATTCAAGTCCGCCGCGAATTAAGCGACGGTGCACTAATGCTAGTGAAGCTGCGCAACTGGCTTCGCCAATAGAGGTTGGACTAATCGCCCATTACCACCCCTTCGCGCCGAGGGTCAGCACCACCAAACAGAGTGCCATCTTCAAGGCGCATAATGGCCTGAAGGCCGCTGGTTAGCTCCCGCTCGCTGACCGTATGACCACGCTCACGCAGTGATTCTATGGTTGCCTCAGGAAAACGCCCCTCTTCCACATAGACATCCCCACCCAAAGTAATAGCATGGGGAAGGTTGAGCGCCTCTTGAGCGCTTAACCCCCAGTCGCGCAGTGCGACTAATGTACGGGCGGTATAATGAATAATGGCGGCGCCACCTGGGGAGCCCAAGCTGGCTACCAGCTCGCCGGTTTCTTGATCAAATACCAGGGTCGGGCTCATGCTGGAGCGGGGACGCTTGCCGGGCTCTACCCGGTTCGCTACGGGCTCGCCATCCACTTCAGGGGTAAATGAAAAATCGGTGAGCTCGTTATTGAGCAGGAAACCACCCGCTAGCCCCGTGCCACCGTCGGACATAATTCGCGAGCCAAACGCCTGCTCGATGGTGGTGGTCATAGCCACCGCGGTGCCCTCCTCATCGACAATACTGATATGGCTAGTACCGTACTCAGGCTGTTCGGGCTGGCTAGCCCAGCTCACGTCAAGCTCCCCAGGGTTACCCGGTTCAGCGCTGTCGCCCATACTCTTCTCTTCGATAAGTGCACTGCGCTGCTCCAAGTATTCCGGGGCTAGCATCAATGACCAATCGCCTCCCGGCGCCTCGACAAAGTCAGGATCGGCGATGTAACGGCCACGATCCGCAAAGGCCAGGCGTGAGGCTTCCAAGAATTGATGCAGCCACCCACTGCTTGCAGCACCACTGTCTAACGGGGCTTCAAGCAGTGGCTGCTGATCAAGCATGCCTAAAATCTGCATCACGGTCAGATGACCCGATGAGGGTGGCGGGAAACCACATACTTCCCACTGTTGCCAAGGCGTACACAGCGGTTCGCGGTTAAGCGCCTGGTAGCCACTCATATCCTCAAGCGTCAAACTGCCTGGACGCTCAGGGTGGTTCTGAACGCGCTCAACGATGTCTTGTGCCACGGCTCCTTCGTACAAGGCGACGCTGCCTTGCTCAGCGACGCGGCGAAGAACGGCTGCCAACGCTGGGTTTTTGAGCGTTTCACCAACGGCGATAGGCTCACCGTCTGAATCATAATAAAACTGGCTCGCTACTGGGTCTTGGCGCAGAAACTCATCACCAGCCAAGCTGGTATGCAACCGATTGCTAACCTCAAAGCCCTCCTCGGCCAGGGTGATTGCCGGGATAAACAGCTCTTCCCAGGCCAGCTCACCGTGCTCAGCGTGGGCTTTCTCAAGCATACGCAGCGTGCCTGGCACTCCCACTGAGAGGCCGCTAACCACTGCTTCATTAAACGCCAGCGGCTCGCCATCCTGCATAAACAGCTCACCGTTAACGCCTTGGGGCGCGGTTTCACGACCATCGTAGGCACGCACTTCATCGCCATCGAAGTACATCAAAAAAGCACCACCACCAATACCACTGGACTGAGGCTCAACCAGGTTCAACACCATCTGCACCGCAATGGCCGCATCAATGGCGTTACCACCGGCTTTAAGTACTTGGTAACCGGCATCGGTGGCGAGCGGGTTAGCTGCTGCCACCGCAAATGACTCGGCTTCCCAGCCGGGCTTCTCTTCATAGCCCGATTCGCTTTCAGGGGAAATGGAGGGTGTCTCATAGCTAAACCCCCAACTATACAATGGCGCTACCAGCAGAACAGGTAGCGCATACTTAACCGATTTTGGTGACATCTCAGCGCTCTCCATGACAAGTTAAAAAACCACTCCAAAAGAGTAGCCTATTAAAACATCAACGCCCGGCACAATGGCCGGGCGTAAAGTAAAAACTAGGGTAGGCTCGATTAGTCGATTTTTTGCCCTGCCAGCATAAACCAGGTTTCCAGCACCGCATCGGGGTTGAGTGATACAGAATCGATACCCTGCTCCATCAACCATTTAGCCAAGTCAGGATGGTCTGACGGCCCCTGTCCGCAGATACCAACATATTTGCCCTTCGCCTTACAGGCTTGAATGGCCATGGCCAGGAGCTTTTTAACCGCCCCATTACGCTCGTCAAACAGATGCGCCACGATGCCGGAATCACGATCCAAACCTAACGTTAGCTGGGTCAGGTCGTTTGAGCCAATGGAGAAACCATCAAAATACTCAAGGAACTCATCGGCCAGCAGTGCGTTGGCAGGAAGCTCGCACATCATAATCACTTTAAGCCCTGTGGGGCCGCCACGTTCAAGGCCATTAGCCGCCAACAGCTCTACCACCTCACGTGCTTCGTCGGTGGTACGCACAAAGGGCACCATGATTTCGATATTCTCGAAGCCCATCTCTTCACGCACCCGCTTGAGCGCTCGGCACTCGAGTTCAAAGCAGGGCCTGAACGCCTCTGAAATGTAGCGCGATGCCCCCCGGAAACCGAGCATGGGGTTCTCTTCCCCCGGCTCATAGAGTTTGCCGCCAATCAGGTTTTCGTATTCGTTGGATTTAAAGTCGGACAGCCGCACGATGACGCGCTGGGGATGAAACGCTGCCGCTAGCGTGGAGATACCTTCAACCAGTTTATCGACATAGAAGCTGACCGGGTCGGTGTAACCCGCAGTACGTAAATCGATCACCTGCTGTAAATCAACCGGCAGCGTGTCGTACTCCAACAGCGCTTTAGGGTGGACGCCGATCATGCGGTTAATGATAAATTCCAAACGCGCTAAACCCACGCCTGCGTGAGGCAGACTGGCAAACCCAAAGGCGCGGTCAGGGTTGCCCACATTCATCATAATTTTAAAGGGGATTTCCGGCATCGCATCGACGCTGGAGACTTTGCAATCAAACTCCAACAGCCCTTCATACACATTGCCGGTATCGCCTTCCGCACAAGAAACCGTGACATCGATACCCTCTTTTAACTGGGTAGTCGCATCACCACAACCAACGACAGCGGGAATACCCAACTCACGGGCGATAATCGCCGCATGACAGGTACGCCCACCGCGATTGGTGACGATCGCGGAAGCACGTTTCATGATCGGCTCCCAATCCGGGTCGGTCATATCGGTGACCAGGATATCGCCATCATGGATCTTGTCCATGTCATCAGGGCTTAGCACGACTTTGACGGTACCCCGGCCAATGCGTTGACCAATCGCTCGGCCGGTTATTAACGTACGACCCTTTTCACGCAGCTGGAAGCGCTCGAGTTTACCGCCCTCCTGCTGAGAGACCACCGTTTCAGGACGCGCCTGGACGATGTAAAGCCGACCATCATCGCCATCTAACGCCCACTCAATATCCATGGGCCGCTGGTAGTGCTGCTCGATAGTCATCGCCTGACGGGCCAGATCCATCACTTGCTGATCGTTGATACAGAAGCGGCCGCGGTCGGCATGGGGCACATCGACGGTCTCAACCGATTTACCGGCGCTGGCATCCTGCCCATAAACCATCTTGATCAGCTTGGAACCTAAATTACGGCGCAGCACCGCCGGGCGGCCCGCCGCCAGGGTCGGCTTGTGCACGTAGAACTCGTCGGGATTGACTGCACCCTGCACCACGGTTTCGCCCAAGCCCCAGGAGCCAGTGACAAAAACGGCGTCTTTAAAGCCGGATTCGGTGTCCAGGGTAAACATAACGCCTGCCGCACCGGTCTCTGAACGCACCATTTTCTGAACGCCCGCCGACAAGGCGACATTTTCGTGAGCGTAGCCACGGTGCACTCGGTAGGAGATCGCACGATCGTTAAACAGCGAGGCAAAAACCTCGTGCACTGCACGCTTGATATTGTCGAAGCCTTCGATATTCAGGAAGGTTTCCTGTTGGCCTGCAAAGGAAGCGTCGGGTAGATCTTCCGCGGTGGCTGAGCTGCGCACGGCTACTTTCAGTTGCGGGTGCTGTTGCTGCAGCTGGCCGTAGGCATCGCGCAGGGCCGATTCAAAGGTAGGAGGTAGCGGCGTATCGATGATCCATTGGCGTATATTGCGGCCCGCCTCAGCCAGCGCTTTAACGTCATCGACGTCCAGACGGGCCAGGGTGGCATTAATGCGCTCGTTTAATCCTTCGTGGGAGAGAAATTCACGATAAGCGTGGGCGGTGGTGGCAAAACCGCCAGGAACCGTCACGCCAGCACCGGACAGGTTAGAAATCATTTCACCCAGCGAGGCGTTTTTACCACCTACGCGTTCGACGTCCGCCATGCCCAGCTGATCGAACCACAGAATGTACTCTTCCACGTAACCCCCTCGCTCATAGATATCTGCATGACCTTGACGATCATGGATAATTGATTGAGACACCCTAGCACCACGCCAATATATTCGCCATTGGTCTAATAGCGAAGAGAGTGGAGGATTTTTACAACAGCAGGGCTTTTTGGGCTATTTATGTAGTCAGATACATTTGAGCCCGCCAAAACGCCCAATGATGACACGTTGTGCTGACAAACAGCTCGGCTCACAATAGCCGTATCACTCACCCGTGGACTTAGTTATGAAACGTACGGCTTTTTTTATTTCAGATGGTACCGGCATCACGGCGGAAAGTTTAGGACGTAGCTTGCTGGCCCAGTTCAGCGATGTTGAGATCGATATGCAGACCAAGCCCTATATCGATACGTTGGAAAAAGCGCAGGCGTTAGCAGCGATTATTGAGTCGACAGCCAACCGGGATGGTCATCGCCCCATTATCATTGACACCATTGTGGATCAACAAATACGCGACGTTATTCGTAAGGCGTCCGGCTTTAAGGTCGATATTTTTTCCACCTTTCTGGAGCCCTTAGAGCAAGAACTAGAGACCCACTCCTCCTACAGCGTTGGGCGCACTCACTCGATAGGCAGCGATGATGTCTACATGGATCGTATCCACTCCGTCCACTTCGCGCTGGATAATGATGACGGTGCACGCACCCACCAATACGATAAAGCGGATATCATCCTGGTTGGCGTCTCGCGCTGCGGCAAAACACCTACCTCGCTTTATCTGGCGCTGCAGTTTGGCATTCGGGCGGCTAACTACCCGCTGACGGAAGACGATTTAGACGAAGATGGCATGCTGAAGCTACCCAAGGCGCTCGTGCCCCATCGGCAAAAGCTGTTTGGGTTAACCATCGATGCGCGACGCTTGTCGGCAATTCGCAACGAGAGACGCCCCAATAGCCGCTATAGCTCGATGGATCAGTGCCTACAAGAAGTGGAACAGGCCGAGTCGCTCTACCGCACCATGCACATTCCCTTCATCGATGCGACACGCTTCTCGGTGGAGGAGATTTCAACGCGGATGATTGCTGAAACCGGCTTAGCGAGGCGTTTCTCGCCCCGCTAATGTAAAAACTACTACAAAAACTACGCAAGCCCCCAGTGGATTACATGCCTTTGGGGGCAAAAATTCCCGGCGCGTTGCGCCAGTAGCCTTTGTAATCCATACCAAAGCCAAACACATAACGGTCGGCAACTTCCAGGCTGCAGTAGTCGGCTTTCAACCCAGGCACTGCTTTGCGGTTGTGCTGTTTATCGACCAACACCGCTGTGGTAACGCTGGCGGCCTGGGCCTCTTCGCAGTAAGCCAAAATGGCCGCCAGGGTCGCCCCCTCATCCAGGATATCGTCAACAATCACTACGTGACGGCCCGCCATGGGCACTTCAGGGGAAACGCGCCAAAAAAGCTCGCCGCCGCGCAGCTCGTTGCGGTAGCGAGTGGCATGCAAATAATCTACTTCCAACGGAAAGCCCAAGCGGGTAAGCAGATGACCGGTGGTAATCAAGCCACCATTCATTACGCAGTAAAAAACCGGCAGTTTATCGCCTAAATCCCGAGTAATCTCTTCCGCCATACGATCCAGCGCCCGCTCTACCTCTTGCTGAGAAATTAGGCAGTCGGCGTTATCCATCAGCTCACGCATCGAGTCCAGCGACTCTAATGCTTCTTTATCCAACTTTGACATCTACCAACTCCACGGCGGGTTAAAACTTCATTTATTTAAGTAAGAGATTTATTCAGCGCTGGGCTTACTCTGCTTCCGCACTGGACTTGGGCTTATCCGCTAGCGCTTCCAGCTTAGCGTGAGTACGACGCCAACGGCCCAATGCACTCAGCGCGTCAAGATCAGGTCGCGCACGGCTATAGCGCAACTTAGCGGGGCGCTTAGAATTGATTCCGTGGCATGCCTCCATCACTTCAAGCGCGGAGGCTCGGTCATTACATACCAGCAGCATATCGCAGCCTGCTGCCAGCGCTGCCTGGGCACGCGCTTTGGGGCCTCCCGCCTCGTGGGCGCCGGCCATACTCAGGTCATCTGAAAAAATGCAGCCTTTGAAGCCTAGCGATTCCCGCAGCATGCCCAACCAGTTGGGTGAAAAGCCTGCTGGGCGCGTATCAAAAGCACTATAAATAACGTGTGCGGGCATAATCCCATCTAACTGTGAAGCTAACTGGGTAAAGGGCACAAGATCGTGCTGTTTCATCACTTCTAGCGGGCGATCGTCTATCGGTAATGCAACGTGTGAGTCCGCCGCGACACCACCGTGGCCGGGAAAGTGCTTACCCACAGCGGCCATACCGGCATCGTGAAGCCCCTGAATAAATGCATTGCCCAGCTGGGCTACGTGCTGTGGGTCACTGCTGAAACTACGATCACCAATAACGCTGGATAGACCGCTCTCCACATCAAGTACCGGGGCGAAGCTCAGATCCAGACCGCAGGCAGCCATCTCCATCCCTAACAACCAGCCGGCATCTTTAGCTAACGCCAGCCCCTCTCCCTGGGCAGCGCGGTAACACTCGCCGATACGCGCCATGGCAGGCAGGCGTGTTAACCCCTCTTTTATGCGCTGAACGCGACCGCCTTCTTGATCCACGGCAAGCAGTAAATCAGCACGCACACGGCGAATATCGCTGCAGAGCTTGCGAACCTGATAGCCATTTTCAACGTTGCGGGCAAACAAAATTACGCCCCCTACCGTCGGTTCTAGCAGCAAGCGTTTTTCTGCAGCCGTCAATTTTGGGCCTTCAAGGTCAAGCATGACCGGGCCTAACGGTTGAGTCATCGTGATAGGTCCATGAAAAGGGGCGATGATTCTAGACGATCGTCTAGCGGTGTCAAAATCTGATCAATCAAAGGACTGGCGGCCACCGTGCAACCAAACAGGGGTACCCGGCAACGCTAACGAAAAGATATAGAGCAAATCACTATTGCGTAAACGAATACAGCCGTGGGACGCAGCAACGCCCATGGGCTCGTCAGGCGGCGTCCCGTGCAGGTAAATATAGCGCCGTTGCGAGTCCACCTGACCACCGCGGTTCACGCCCTTTTCCAAGCCACACAGCCACAGTATGCGGGTCAGAATCCAGTCACGCTCTGGATGCTCTTCGGCGAGTTCGGGCGAAAATGTCTCGCCCGTCCAGCGGCGACCTCGAAACACCGCATTTTCGGGCATATCTCCGCCAATGGCCGCGCGCACATAGTGCCACCCGCGGGGGGTTTTACCACTGCCATTGCGCTCCCCGCTTCCGGCAGCACCGGATGAAATAGAACACTCATGGAGCACTTTTGGCCCTCGCCAACAGCGCAGCAACTGTTCGGTAGTATCAATCTCCAGCCAGATATGTTCCGTTGGAGGTAGCTCAGCTAGCGTAGGAGTTCGCATGTTTTCCTTCTTCTGGCTTGGCACCGTCAAGGGCTATGGGTAACGGCGCATTCATAGCAGCCACCACTACCGGGAGCAATCGCCTGACCAAATCACGCACAGAGACCTGCTCGTGGTAATCCTTCTCCGCGATATCGCGTAGCGCATCGAGGCCAGACAGGGTAAAGATTACCGTGCCGAGCACAAAGTGTAGCCGCCAAAAACGCTCGGCGTCAGGCAGATCCGGCGTTGCTTTGCGCACAAGCTCGGTGAAGCGTGTAAACACATCGCCATACTCTTCCTGGATATAACGTCTTAGATGTCCCTGTGCTTGACTGTAGGCAAGACCCAGCAGGCGCATAAACACTTTCAAACTATTGCGCTCGGCGGGCACCGCGAGAACGGTAGTTGCCATGGTCTCGAGCAGTGTTTCCAGCGGGATAACGCGCCCGGCGTGTTGGCCCTCGAGCTCATCTAGCGCAGTATGAAAGCGCTGACTAAACGGATCCAGGTAGCGGGCAAAAACGGCCTGAATCAAGGCTTTTTTGGAACCAAAATGGTAATTAACAGCGGCTAAGTTAACCCGCGCTTTGCTAGTGATGTTGCGCAGCGAAGTTTCAGCAAAACCCCGCTCTGCAAACAGCACCTCGGCGGTGTCGAGTATACGGGTCACCGTATCAGATTGAGCCATGTCGCTCTCCAGGGAAACAGGTGTTTAAAACATAGCAAAATACTATGCCATAACGTAGGCGGGCTCAACGCTTGATTTATTGACAAAATGTGACGTATTAAATAAGCAGAAACTTAGTTTCAAACGATTAGAAAAATTGCATAGACATCGGCAATAGGCACAGACAAGCCATATACTGGACAGAGGAACATACTGTATACTTAAACACTTATTGATTAAGTCGACATTTAACTTGTTACTGTCTATTCACTATTTATGGAGTCTGGTATGTCGCGTCCGCTAACCGCTCGCCAACAGCACGTGTTTGATTTTATCGTTAAGACCATGGGCGAATTTGGCTACCCTCCTACCCGCGCCGAGATTGCCAAAGCACTTGGCTTCCGCTCACCCAATGCGGCTGAAGAGCACCTGCGCGCGCTGGAACGCAAAGGTGTTATTCGCATTATCCGCAACACCTCTCGCGGCATCCGCCTGCCCAACCAGGAACCTCAAGAAGTCCTGGATAGCGCAGTCACCGCCTTACCCACAACCAACGTGGAAGCCCCACCCACTGGCCTGCCTGTGATCGGGGAAGTAGCTGCCGGCAGCCCCATTTTGGCCGCCGAACATATTGATCGCTACTGCCCGCTACCGGCCGAGTACTTCACTCCCAAAGCTGACTATCTGCTGCGCGTACGCGGCCTTTCCATGAAGGATATTGGCATTTTGGAAGGTGATTTACTGGCGGTTCATCGCACTGACCGGGTTCGCGATGGCCAGATCGTGGTTGCCCGCCTGGACGATGAAGTAACGGTTAAACGCTTCAAACGCCAGGGGCACCAAGTGACGCTGTTTGCAGAGAACCCTGATTTTGCGCCCATTGAAATCGACCTGCGCTCTCAAGCGCTCGATATTGAAGGCGTTGGAGTCGGCGTAATTCGTGGTGGCAACGGCCAGGCACTCGGCTAATAAATCCGCTACTGCAGGTCGATATAGCGGTGGTCATTGAAGGTGGCCACCCAGTTTGGGTGATAGACCAGCAGGATGCTCAGCAGCATGCCAGTAATAAATGCCTCTGAAGGCATTAGCAGTGGTAAAAAACGCGCATACTCCTGGGCGAGATAGATCGCCTCAGGGTCTGTACCCGCGACGATAATCAGCACTACCGCCGCCAAGCCTCCTCCCAGCGTTGCCAGCGCCGCGCCAAAAAAGCCGCAGGCAAACAGAAATACCATCAAGTTATCCGGCAGGCGGCGATCTACCAGCCGCCATACCGTGCCAATAACGGCCGCCGGGACGATCCCGGTAACCAGCACATTTGCCCCCAGCAACATCCACTCATTGCGGCCAATCACCACCATGGCAATGTTGATCAGCACGTTGCTAATCAGCGCTAATGGCGCTTTAAAAACGAGTGTCATCAATACTGTAAAAACAAGGTGTAGCGTTAGCCAATCAACAGCCTGGGCACGAAGCTGCCACATCAGCATCACTGCCAGCGTAGCACCCAGCCAGCGGTGCTGAAGCGCTGAATCCGCTATCAACACCTGCCAGGGCCGCCCCCAAAGCGCCCATGCGATCACTGCTAACGAGAGTAGCCAGGTGAGCAGCAGCGCCCAGGGCGCTAATACACTTTGCGCAAATGACATGGCGGCCTCTCAGGTTGATGGGCGGGCATTATAGAGTACTTAGCTAAATACCACTGTCTTGTTGCCATGCACCAACACACGATCCTCTAAGTGCCAACGCAAACCTCGAGCGAGCACGGCTTTCTCCACATCACGACCAAAGCGGACTAGATCAGTAGGCGTATGACAGTGGCTAACGCGATGGATATCCTGTTCGATGATGGGGCCTGCGTCGAGTTCCTCGGTCACATAGTGGCAGGTAGCGCCAATCAGCTTAACCCCCCGCTGGTAGGCCTGGTGGTAGGGCTTAGCCCCGGCAAAAGAGGGCAAAAAGCTGTGGTGAATATTGATCACTCGCCCCGCATAGCGCGCGCACAGCTCAGGGGGCAGTATTTGCATATAGCGCGCCAGCACCACGCAGTCGGCGCGGGCACTGTCGATTTCGGCCTGAACCTTGGCAAACGATGCTTGCTTATTGTCGGGGTCGACCGGTACATGGTGATAAGGAATACCGTACCACTCCGTCAGCGAACGCATATCATCATGGTTGGAGATAACCCCGACAATGTCGCAATCCAGTTCCCCCGCCTGCCAGCGGTAAAGTAGATCTACCAAGCAATGTGACTCCCGCGACACCATCAGCACTACGCGCCTACGCTGCTGGGTATCCACCAGCGACCACTGCATATTGAATTCGCTGGCTATCGGTTCAAATGCCGCGCTCAGCGCTTCCGCCGACATACCTACCGAATCCGCCAGGATTTCGTAGCGCATAAAAAAGCAGCCGGTTTCTAAATCGGAGTGCTGGCTGGCTTCGGTAATGGAGCCGCCCTGCTGGGCAATAAAGCTCGATACCCGTGCAACAATACCCACCCGGTCAGGACAGGAAACCACTAAACGATAATAATGAGACATGTGAGCTACTCTTGACCTATTGCTAAGTTAATTATGACAAACCAGCGGCTTAGGTCGCATAGTGTATCGGAAGGCCATGGATGATTGTTAGCTGCCCCTGCCTTCCCGTATAGTTAAGTCACTACTTTTTAGGTTTTTCATAACAGATGCATTCACCACGCGTTCAAATTCGTCCCCGTCGTCGTCCACCGCTGCGCATGTTGCCGCTGGGGGGATGCGGTGAGATTGGAATGAATCTAACGCTATACGGCTATGACGATCACTGGATAGCCGTGGACTGCGGCATGATGATCCGCCAGGATCTTCCCAACTCGCCACTGCAGGTACCCAATCTTGATACGCCGAAAGCACTAGGGATCGTGCCCAAAGCGCTATTTATCACCCATGGTCACGAAGACCACATTGGTGCCGCAGCCTGGCTATGGCCGATGTGGAACTGCCCCATTTACGCCACCCCGCTGGCGGCAGGCCTGTTGCGGCTAAAATTTGCCGAGCATCAGCTTAGCAGTGCGGCTATCCATGTCATTGAACCTGGCGAGGCCCTAGAGAGCGGGCCATTCACGCTGCGCTATTTACTTTTAACCCACTCGATTCCCGAAAGCTGTGCGCTAATAATGATGGCCGGTGGCTATCGCGTTTTACATACCGGCGACTGGAAACTCGACCCTGAACCGATTATCGGCACGCCGATCAGTGCAGCCCTCTTCAAGGCGCTTGCCCCGGTTGACTTGGTTGTGGGCGACTCCACTAACGCCCCCATGCCCGGGCACTCCGGTAGCGAGGGGGACGTCGCCCGCGCCCTGACAAAAACCCTCGGCAACTGCCAGGGCCGGGTGGTGGTCTCCTGCTTTGCCAGTAACCTTGCCCGGGTGTTAGCGATAGGGCGCGCCGCTCAGAAGTGTGGCCGACGCATTAGCTTGATGGGCCGTTCAATGGAGCGCATGGTCAGCGTTGCCCGGGGGCTCGGCTATATGGATGATTTACCGCCGCTGGTGCCCAATCATGACCTAGGCTACCTCCCCCCGGATGAAGTGGTGATTATCGCCACCGGCAGCCAGGGCGAGCCCCGTGCTGCGCTACAGCGTCTCGCCCAGGGTCGCCACCCTTTTGTGGATCTTCAGCCGGGCGATAACGTTATTTTTTCGGCTAAAGCCATTCCTGGCAATGAACGCCCCATTGAGCAGCTTAAAAAGCGTTTGGCGCATTTAGGTGTCAACCTCTACGACGAGTTCAACCACCCTGAGCTGCACGCTACCGGGCACCCCGCCCAGGATGAACTGATCAAGCTGTATCAGTGGGTCAGGCCAAAACATCTCATACCGGTGCATGGCGAAGCACGCCATCAGCAGGCTCATCAGACTATTGCCAAACAACTAGGCATTAGCGCTCCATTGGCGCCGGTGAACGGCGATCTAATTTGCTTTGACAGTCACGGGCTGCGCTGTGAGTCGCGCTATCCGCAGCCGCCCTGCATCGTCAGTCAAAACAGCGTGGTGCCCCATCCTGGTCTTGAGGTTCACGACGCCAACAAGGCCCGTCGCGGTAGCTTATACTTAGCGCTGCCAGTGACGGCTACTGACACTGGATGGGCGCGTATTGGCCGTTTGATGCTGGATGCCTCGGGGGCCAGCCCGCTAGATGAAGATAGCTTTAATGATTGGCTGGATGATCAGCTTGAGGAGATTGCAGCAGAGACGCTTGCCGACTTGCGCCAAGCATTACAGCCTCGCATGGTGCAGTGGCTGGCGGAGCATATGCAGCACCTGCCCGACGTGCATCTACAGATTATGGCCGCCGAAATGCCAGAAGTCATCACCCTGGACAACGCCGCCAATCGTTAGAGCTGCGCATTATTGTGAAAAAAAAGCGCAGCAACGCGGCAGTCTCACTCCCAGCGCGCTGCATCTTGTTGATCAGAGTGACGCTCTTTGACCCAATACTCGCCCTGGGCAGAGTGCTCTTTCTTCCAGAAAGGCGCCTGGGTTTTCAGGTAATCCATAATAAAATCGCAGGCTTCGAACGCCTCACGCCGGTGTGCGCTGGCTACGAGTACGCGCACAATCGGATCGCCTGGCCCCAGGTAACCGACACGATGAATAATCCGCACCGCTTGGAGCGACCAGCGCTGCCAAGCCTGTTCACCAATCTCCGTCAGCGTACGCTCGGTCATTCCCGGATAGTGTTCCAGCGTTAACCCTGTGACGTCCGGCGTTTCATTAAAATCACGCACTAAGCCGGTAAAACTCACCACCGCGCCAATATCACTACGCCCAGCCAAGGCATCGTCATAGCCGTAGTCCATTGGAAACGGGGCTGCTTGAATCGTTACTTTAATATCCAGCTTATTATCCACCCTCACCCCCCTGTTACTGGCGGGAAAAACGCCACTTCGTCATCATCGGTCACTAACGCCTCGTCATTGGCCATGACCTGATTAATCGCACACAGCGTACGCTGGTCGGTGAGTTGTTTAAAGCGACTATCCTGCTCGGCCAGCGCGGCTTTTAATCCACTAATGTCGCGGCTAGCCAGTTGATCGAGACTCACGACGGTCTCACTTTCGCCTACCCGCTCGCGCAGTTCGGCTAAAAACTTAACCCGCACGCAGGGTGAAGGGCAGCGTTCGCCCAAGCTGACTTCTCCGGCTACGCCGTCACCGGTAACAATCGGCGCCTGGGTGCTCATACGCTGGTAGTCGCCACGCTGACCACCTTGCTTGCTGTCGAGTTGTATAGCCTCGATACGCATACCTTTATCGACCGCTTTGCACATATCGTAAAGCGTCAAACAGGCTACCGAAACAGCGGTAAGGGCTTCCATTTCGACCCCAGTGCGTCCATTCAAGCGACACAGCGAGGTCACATGAACGCAGGATTCGGCCACATCAATATCGAACTCAACAGAAACCTTGGAGAGCGCCAGTGAGTGACAGAGAGGAATCAGCTCATGAGTACGTTTGGCCGCCTGAATACCAGCGATACGCGCGGTGGCCAGCACATCACCCTTGGGCAGTTCACCATCGCTAAGCAATTTCAGCGTTTCAGGCTGCATTATAATGCGCCCGGAGGCGACTGCTTCGCGGCGGGTTTCCAGCTTATCGCCGACGTCCACCATATTGGCTTCGCCACGGGTATTAAGGTGGGTCAAATGCATGTTGTCACCATTGCTGTTTTGAAGACATATGTTTTGAAGACGTATTTTTTGAAGACATCGTATCGTTTTTAGCGCTTAACCAGGTCACTACCCATTGTGCAACCGCTTCGCTATCGTCTAGATCTAACTGAGCCACCGAAGCCGCCAGGTCGATAGGCGGTGGCGCACTGAGAGCGACTGCCTCAACCCATCGGCCGGTTAAAATATCCACATCGCCAACCCCTTCGCGGTATAGCACCAGCTTGGGAATCGGCCAAGCCTTGAAGCCTTCGACAATCACCAGGTCAGGTTTGTGCGGCACCATCATGGCAATTAGCTGGGCTAAATCGGGCTCTTCCTGGTCAGGGGTTTCCTGCATCAGCGCAAAGCGCTGACGGGAAGCCACCAGTATCGGGGCGGCACCTGCGCTACGCAGCTTATAGCTATCCTTGCCGGGCTGGTCGACATCAAACGAGTGGTGCGCATGCTTGATGACAGCGACGCTCAAGCCATACTCCCCTAATCGTGGCAACAGCTTCTCTAGCAGCGTCGTTTTTCCGGTACCGCTCCAGGCAGCAACCCCCAGTATGGGAAAAGGTGCGGTTAGTTCGTTTTCCATGCTGCCGAAACTCCTGATGATCACTCACGCTACCATTCTAACGATTCACACAGCGTTATAGAGGATGACTCTACTCGCCCTCTTGCTCACGGGGTAATAGCCAGTTCAACGCAATACCCACCAAAGCGGCTAGGCTAACGCCCTGCAGCGTAAACTGGCCTCCACCAAACTGCATGCCGCCAATCCCGAACACCAGTATCAGCGAAACCACGACCAAGTTGCGCGGCGCCGTCAGCGACTGTCCTGCACGTACCAGTGTGTTCATACCGACCACCGCAATGGAGCCAAACAACAGCGTCATTATACCGCCCATTACCGGGCCAGGAATGGTCTGCAGCAACGCGCCAAGCTTGGACACAAACGCCAGCACAATGGCAATAATCGCGGCAACAATCATGTACTTGGGATTAAATGCCCGAGTAAGCGTTACCGCCCCGGTGACTTCCGAGTAAGTAGTATTCGGCGGCCCGCCGAACAGCGCTGCTACGCTGGTCGCCAGCCCATCGCCTAACAGAGTTCGATGCAGGCCAGGCTTTTCCAGGTAGTTTTTGCGGGTCACCGAACCAATGGCCACCATATCACCAATGTGTTCTACCGCTGGGGCAATCGCGACCGGAATCATAAACAGAATGGCAGCCCAGTGAAAACTGGGTGCGGTAAAGCTGGGTATCGATAACCAAGCCGCCTCATGCACTGGCGTAAAGTCGACTACCCCCATCAGCAACGCTAAAAAATAGCCGGTGATAATGCCCCCCATAATCGGCACTAGGCGAAGTAGCCCGCGACCAAAAACGGCCAACACAAGCGTGACTAGCAAGCTGGTCATTGATAAGAAAATCGCCGCGCCATAGCCGATATTGTCACTGGTTTCACCGGTCGCCATGCTAACCGCCACCGGCGCCAGCGCCAGGCCAATCACCATAATCACCGGCCCCACCACTACAGCGGGCAGCAAGCGATGCAGCCAGGCAGTGCCTTTTAAGCGCACAGCCTGGGAAATCGCCACATAAACCAGTCCCGCCGCCATTAGCCCACCCATGGTCGCCGAAACCCCAAAGCTCGCCACAGAGCCTTGAATAGGCGCTATAAAGGCAAACGATGAGGCTAAAAACACCGGCACGCTCTGCTTGGTGACCCCATGAAATACCAAGGTTCCCACCCCAGCCGTGAACAGCGCAACGCTTGGGTCGAGTCCTGTCAAAAGCGGCACTAGCACCAAGGCGCCAAACGCCACAAACAGCATTTGTGCGCCGGTTAAAATGACTTTTGGCCACGACTCAGCCTGACTGGCAGCTTCACGCATAAGTGAATTCCTAGTGATTATTGATTTGATAGCAGGTATACAAAAAAATGCCCCTGACGCTGGGCGTAAGGGGCAATGTCAATAACGATGCTTAGCGCGTTCCGAAAATCTTGTCGCCAGCGTCACCTAGTCCGGGGACGATGTAGCCATTTTCATCGAGGCGGTCATCGATTGAGGCGGTGTAAATTTCGATATCGGGGTAAGCGTCCTGCACCCGTTTGATACCTTCAGGGGCGGCGACGAGCACGATCACCTTCATATGCTCACAGCCACGCTCACGGAGCATATCCAGTGTTGCTACCATCGAACCGCCGGTGGCCAGCATGGGATCTATCACGATCGCCATGCGCTCTTCGATATCGTTGGCAAACTTGGCAAAGTAAGGCACCGGCTGTAGCGTCTCTTCATCGCGATAAAGACCTACAACGCTTACCCGCGCACTCGGGATTAGATCCGTTACGCCTTCCAGCATGCCGAGCCCGGCACGCAGAATCGGTACGACGGTGACTTTTTTACCTTTTAATCGGCGCGTTGCAATTGGCTCACCGTTCCATCCCTGGATTTCATGATCTTCCAGTTCAAGACCTTTGGTTGCTTCATAGGTCAGCAGCTTGGCGACTTCACCTGCCAGTTCACGAAAGCTCTTAGTGCTCAGGTCAACTTCGCGCATCAGACCCAGCTTATGTTGTACAAGCGGATGGTTAATGGCGTAAACACTCATGGGACTTCCTCACTGCAGGGGATTCAGAATGGCAACCAAGGTTGCATCAGCTAGGCACAAAATTGCGCGTATTCTACCCGCAACCACTTACGAGGTTAAGGGGTTTCAGGCAATTGCCATTCGATAGGTGCTCGCCCTTGCGCCTGAAGAAATTGATTGGCTTGGGAAAAATGCCGGGTACCAAAAAAGCCCCGATGCGCAGAGAGCGGTGATGGGTGCGGGGCTTCCAGTATTAAATGGCGCCTTTGGTCGATTAACGCCTTCTTCTGGCGCGCATGACTGCCCCACAGCAGAAACACACACGGCGGCGCGTGCTGGCTGACGGTTTCAATCGCGCGGTCAGTGAAGGGCTCCCATCCCTTACCGCGATGAGATGCCGCATTGCCCTGCTCCACAGTCAGCGAAGTGTTTAACAACAACACGCCCTGCTTGGCCCATGCTTCCAGATGGCCGTGGCGCACGGGGGTAAAACCAACATCAGTGGCCAACTCCTTGTAGATATTGACCAGCGACGGTGGCACGGGTACGCCGGGCTGCACGGAAAAGCATAAACCGTGAGCCTGATTGGGCCCGTGATAGGGATCCTGGCCTAAAATAACCACCTTCACTTCGTTCAATGGGGTCAGTTCAAAGGCACGAAACCACTGCGTTGAGTGGGGATATATGATCTTCTTCGCAGCTTTTTGCTGCGCCAAAAAATCTTTTAGCGCCAGCATATAGTCAGCCTGAAACTCATTACCCAGCCACTGACTCCAATCGTCGGGAAGTGGATTGGCCATTATTACCTCTTCATTTGATCAACAAGCGGCTCAACGTATGCAACACCCATATCCCAGGGGAACTGAATCCAGCACTGCTGGGCAACTTCGGTCAGGTATTGATCCACCAAGGGACGACCATCCGGCTTGGCATAGATAGTCACAAAGTGAGCTTTAGGCAGCATTTTACGTACTGCCCGCGCTGTTTTGCCAGTATCCACCAAGTCATCGACCAGCAACCAACCTTCACCGTCATGATCGACGCCCTTCATGATATCCAGACCGCCCTGATCCATATGGTCGTAGCTTTTAATACACACGGTATCGATCAGCCGGATATTAAGCTCCCGAGCAATCAGCGCGGCGGGAATTAAACCGCCGCGGGTAATCGCTACGATGCCTTTAAAATCACGCTCGATCATTTGATGGCATAGGGTGCGCACATCACGGTGCAACTGATCCCAGGAGACAGTGAAGTGTTGGTGGTAGCGATCGCTGCTCATGGGGCATTACTCGTCTTCGTTGAAAGAACAAACTGCGAATACACTGAAACCAGCATCGCGAATTTTCTGCGATCCGCCCAGCTCAGGCAGATCAATAATGGTGGCGGTCTCAACCACCTGACCACCGCTGCGCTGAATGAGGTTGGCCGCGGCCAGCATGGTGCCGCCGGTGGCGATGAGGTCATCCATCAGCAGGATACGGTCATCTTTCTGGAACGCATCGGAGTGCAGCTCCACTTCTGAATGTCCGTACTCCAGCTTATAAGTCTCGCTGATGGTCTTGAAAGGCAGCTTGCCCTTCTTACGCACCGGTACAAAGCTGCAACCCAACTCATAAGCGAGCGGCGCACCAATAATAAAGCCACGCGCATCAATGGCCGCGATGGCATCCAGGTTCATTTCCTGATAGCGGTGAACGAAGCTATCGATCAGCTTGCGAAAGGCCGCGCTATTTTGCAGCAACGGGGTGATGTCGCGAAAGTTCACGCCCTGTTCAGGCCAATCGGGAACCGTGCGAATGACGGACTTAATGTAGTCGCCGTAGATGCTCATCGCGTCTCTCATTGAGTAATAAAAAGTGGTAATGATCAATCAAACCAAGAAAAGGTATCTTGTCGCAAACAGCAACGCCAAAATAATCACCGCCGGATTCAGGTCGGCAAAACGGCCCGACAACGCCTTGATCGCTACATAGCTAATAAAGCCAAGCGCAATACCTTCGGCAATCGAGAACGTCAGCGGCATCGCCAGGGCGGCAATCAGTACCGGCGCGGCGTCGGTGGGGTCTTCCCAGTTCGCGTGAGCCAAACTTCCTGCCATCAATACCGCCACATACAGCAGCGCACCTGCGGTAGCGTAGGCCGGAATAGAACCCGCCAGCGGAGCGAAGAACAGGCTGATCAGGAACAGAACACCAACCACTACCGCCGTTAACCCAGTACGGCCACCCGAAGCGATACCCGCCGTCGATTCAATGTAGCTTGTGGTGGTGGAAGTACCCAAGGCGGCACCCGCCATTGACGCGGTGCTGTCGGCCATCATGGCGCGACCAATGCGCGGTAACTTGCCATCCTTGTCCAACAGCTTGCCGCGGTGAGCAACGCCTACCAGGGTGCCGGAGGTATCAAATAGATCCACAAACAGGAAGGCAAAGATCACGCTAAGCATCGCCACATCCAGCGCGCCCATCAAATCCATCGCCATAAAGGTAGGTGCAATAGAGGGTGGCATCGACATCAGGCCCCCATACTCATTATGGCCGAGCACCATTGCAACAATAGTAATCCCCAAAATCCCGATCATGACGGCACCAGTCACTCGCAAGTAAGAGAGCGCGGTAATCACAAAGAAGCCCAGCAGCGCATAAATAGCCGCGGGTTGGGAAAGATCACCTAAGGAAACAAAGGTCGCGGGGTTGGCAACCACGATACCGGCGTTCTTAAGCGCTATCATTGCCAGGAAAAGGCCAATACCAGCGGCGATCCCCAACCGTAACGTCATAGGAATGGAGTTAATGATCCACTCGCGAATTTTAAAAATACTCAACAAGAAGAACGTTAGACCTGAGAAGAACACCGCCCCCAGCGCAGCTTCCCAGGTATAGCCCATCCCCAGCACCACGCCGTAGGTGAAAAAGGCATTCAAACCCATGCCTGGCGCCTGAGCTATCGGGTAGTTAGCCCACATCCCCATGACGAAACAGCCAATCGCTGCCGCTAGGCAAGTGGCGACGAACACTGCGCCGTAGTCCATCCCCGCTTCAGACAAAATGCTCGGGTTGACAAAGATGATATAGGCCATCGTCAGGAAGGTGGTGATCCCGGCGATAACTTCTGTCTTCACGTTGGTTTTGTGCTCGGAGAGCTTGAAATAGTTATCCAGAAGTTTCATGAATCTTTTTATCCTTAGCGCTAACGCCGCATGAGTATGCGTTCTGGTGCTGAGAAAAGCCGCACATACTACCGAAACGCTCGCTGTGATGCGAGCGCCTCAGCGTAGCGACCAATGTTGGCGGAAATCGCCCGCCGCCTAATGTCTAGCAATCTTTAGGCCATGAACTAACCGATCGGTCAACCCATTAACCAAAAAAGCTGATTATTGCCATTGCCGCGTCACTTACTAAACGCCGCTTTTTTGAGAAAGCACTCGCTCAACGGTTTCAACGATCACCTGGGTTTGCGGGTCAATTTCAATATTGACCTGATCCCCGGGGGCTCGATCTTGAAGCGTGGTACGCGAAAGTGTCTCAGGAATTAAATTGACGCTGAACTCCACATCCCCACTTTCAGTGGGGCGTACATCCCCAATGGTCAAACTAATACCGTCCACCCCGATATAGCCCTTTTCAAACACGAATCGGCCCAGTCGTTCCGGCAGCGAAAACCATAGCCGACGGTTGTTGGGCGCCTCTTCGATGGCCACCACTTCTGCCATGGAAATGATGTGGCCTGACATGGAGTGTCCGCCTATCTCATCACCAAAGCGCGCCGCGCGCTCTATATTGACGCATTGCCCAGGGGTTATTGCACCAAGATTAGTCAATCGCAGCGTTTCACGCATCAAATCAAAACTAACGCTATCCCCCTCTATGGCCGTTACCGTCAAGCAAACGCCGTTATGAGCAACAGACGCTCCGACCTCAAGCCCTTCGCGCATCGCGGGGGGCATTTCCAACACATGCACGCGAAAATCATCCAGCTCGCGTACCGCCACAACCCTGGCTACCCCTTGCACAATGCCAGTAAACATAAGGCGCTTTCTCCTCATCTAATAAAAAAGCCGTGTAATTCAAATAAGTCGTAAAGAGCAAGTAGCAAAAGCGCTCAATGAATGGCGCAAGCTTCCTACTGCTCCCTTACCGCCGTGCATTCTGCCTTGAGGGTTTCTTGATCCCGCCATTCTACGCCATTGACTTTTCTATGGCTGCTTTCAACTCAAGGTAACTTCATCCAGCTACACATCTTTAAAAACGCACGCACAGAACTAAAAACTTAAATATTTATAAAAATCAGAAAATAATGCTGACTCGGCGACTTACAACATAAAATCAGATGGATAAAATTGACAAGGCAGCGACCTATCTCTAAAATTTTGCCGCAAATGTAATGACGCCGATTTGTACCCAGATTGCGGGCGTCCACCTAGTCTATGGCTTAGTATTTAGCCTACTGATTGAGTGAAGTGCAGCTAAACGGGTGTGTCCAGCGTTGATGGCCACCCATTGGGGTGGCCTTTTTTATTTTCTATTCGATACTGGCCCTCCCCCAGCTCGCATCCCGCACTCCGTCTTCGGCCTACCGTTAAGGCAGACGCTATGATTGAACTTAGCAACGTCAGTAAAACCTATTTCAGTAACAACAAGGGCAGCGGCGCAAATGCCGTCCATGCACTCAAAAATGCCACTCTCAGTGTGCCCAAAGGCACTATTCACGGCGTCATCGGCCTCTCCGGCGCAGGTAAATCAACGCTAATTCGCTGCGTTAATCTCTTAGAGCGCCCCACGAGCGGCAGCGTCACGGTCGATGGTCAGGAAATGACCCAGCTGAGTAACGCCGCGCTTAATCGTGCGCGTCACCGTATTGGCATGATTTTTCAACACTTTAATCTATTGACCACACGCACGGTGTTCGACAACGTTGCCCTGCCTCTAGAACTAATGGGGCAAAAACGCCACACCGTCCGCGATCGCGTTATTCCGCTCCTGGAGATGGTAGGCCTGGCAGATAAGGCCAACCAGTACCCTGCTCAGCTTTCCGGCGGTCAAAAACAGCGTGTGGCGATCGCCCGGGCGCTAGCCAGCAAGCCGCAGGTGTTGCTCTGTGATGAGGCAACCTCTGCGCTAGACCCACAAACCACCAGTTCAATACTGGAACTGCTGCGCGATATTAACCACCAACTGGGCATTACCATCCTGCTGATCACCCACGAGATGGAAGTGGTCAAATCGATTTGCCACCGGGTGAGTTTGATCTCGGACGGCGAACTGGTGGAAGACGCTGAAGTCGGCGACTTCTTTACCGCTCCGCGTACCCAGCTTGGTCGTGAGTTTCTTAACGACTTCCTCCAGCTAACACCGCCCAAAGAGCTGATTGAGAGACTCCTTGATGCCCCAGGCGAAAACACCCACCCTGTGGTACGCCTAACCTTCTCTGGCGATGCAGTCTCGACGCCGCTGATTTCCCGCCTTGCTCGAGAGTGCGGGGTCGATGTCAGCATTTTACAAGCAAAAGTAGAGTCGATTCAGGAACGCACCCTGGGCCTGATGATTGCGGAACTACTCGGCTCTCCGACGCAAACCCAGCAAGCCATGCACTATCTCGAATCTCATCAACTGCAAGTGGAGGTACTCGGCCATGTCCAGCGCAATGATTGATCTCATTTTACAGGCCACGCTGGATACCCTTTATATGGTGGCCGTTTCAGGACTTATTTCTACCCTCGTCGGCTTGCCCCTTGGGGTAATGCTGTACGTTACACGCCCACGGCAAATATTGGCGAAGCCCGTACTTAATCAAGTACTGAGCATTATTACCAACGTTGGTCGCTCCATCCCGTTTATTATTTTGATGGTAGCGATCATTCCTTTTACGCGCATGTTGGTGGGCACCTCGATTGGCATTAATGCCGCGTCGGTACCGCTCACAATTGCCGCTATTCCGTTTGTCGCTCGGCTTGTCGAGGCTGCACTTAATGAAATCTCGCCAGGGTTAATTGAAGCCGCCCAAGCCATGGGCGCAACGCCTTGGCAAATTATTCGCAAGGTGCTGATTCCGGAAGCTCGCGGCGGGATCATGACGGGTTTAACCATTACCGTTGTCACGCTGGTAAGTTACTCCGCCATGGCCGGCGCAGTGGGCGGCGGTGGTCTCGGCGACTTAGGTATCCGCTACGGCTACAACCGCTTCAACCCAACCATCATGCTGATTACCGTGGTTATTTTGGTCGTCATGGTGCAGGGTTTTCAGAGCTTGGGCGACTACTTGGTACGCAAAAGCGATCGCAAGTAGCCACTCGTTTATTTGTCATCCATTATAACTAAAATGCATTAGACAACAGTTTTTTATTGCCGCATCATTGCACCATCTATCAAAATGCCACTGGAGAGATTCATGCAAAAACTGATTATTGGCAGCCTTACCGCCCTGGCGCTTGCCGTTAACGTCGCCAATGCTGAAACGCGCAGCATCAAAATGGGCACCGTTGCGGGCCCTGAAACAGAAGTGATGGAAGTTGCAGCGCGCATTGCCAAAGAAGAGTACGACCTTGATGTAGAAATCATCGAGTTCACTGACTACGTTACCCCGAACGCAGCCCTTGCAGACGGCAGCCTAGATGCCAATGCCTACCAGCATGAGCCCTATTTGCAGTCGATGGTCGACGATCGTGGCTATGACCTGGCAATCGCTGGTTACACCTTCGTGTACCCGATTGGTGCTTACTCAGAAAAATACGACAGTATCGACGACCTGCCTGACGGCGCACAAATCGCACTGCCCAATGACCCTTCAAATGAAGGTCGCGCGCTGATCCTGATGCACAACGAAGGCCTGATCACCCTTAACGATCCAGAATTTCTCGAATCAACACCGATCGATATCGCTGAAAACCCCCGCGACTTCCGTTTCCGCGAAATAGAAGCCGCCCAACTCCCCCGCGTGCTGCCCGATGTCGACATGGCGTTCATCAACAACACCTTCGCTCAGCCTGCTGGCCTAAGCCTGGATGACGCCTTGATCAAAGAGGGCCCCGAGTCTCCTTACGTCAACCTGATCGCGGTTCGCGGCGGTGACGAAGAGCGTGAAGAGATTCGTCAACTGGTCGACGCCTATCAGCGTGATGAAGTGATCGAGAAAGCCGAAGAACTATTCAAAGGCGCAGCAGTTCCTGGCTGGATCGAGTAATACCGCAAGCCATCAATAGATGACGTCAGGCCGACACGCATAGGTAACCCCAAATGCAAAAGTGTCGGCCTGTTGCGTTTGTAGCAAAGGATCCCTCATGCAAAACAGTGTTGACTACCCTCTTCTCAATCGACAGCTTGAAGCGCTGCTCGATACACGTGATTGGCTCACCAACAGCGCGCAAACCTGTGCGTTTATTCACCAACAGCTTAGCGACTTAAACTGGGTAGGCTTTTACCTTCAACGCCAGCCTGATGTGTTAGGTCTAGGCCCTTTTCAGGGGCAGCCCGCCTGCCACCCGATTCCCTTTAGCAAAGGCGTATGCGGCGCGGCTGCTCGCCAACAAACTACCCAGCGAGTGGACGACGTACACGCGGTTGCCGACCATATTGCCTGCGACGCCAACTCTCGCTCTGAACTGGTGATTCCCATCGTAGTCGATGGCAACCTATGGGGCGTACTGGATTTGGATAGCCCGCTGGAGGCGCGCTTCACACAACAAGACCAAGCAGGCATTGAGGCCCTGGTAGCAACGTTTATGCGCCAAACTGACCTACCCGACCTAATTCAAAAGAGCTAGTTAAAAGCTATAGTCTACAAAATAAAAAACGCCATATAACACCCACACAAAAACGCCCCAAGCATCACTGCCTGGGGCGTTTCTGATAAAAGCTGGTAGGACCAGGCGGATTTGAACCGCCGACCTCCACGATGTCAACGTGGCGCTCTAACCAACTGAGCTATGGTCCTGAAAAGAGGTGTGGCATAAGGCTGGTAGAACCAGGCGGATTTGAACCGCCGACCTCCACGATGTCAACGTGGCGCTCTAACCAACTGAGCTATGGTTCTATTGCGCTATCTGTTCTATTGCACTTTCTGAGATGGGCTATTGGATAGCCGCGCGCCTTGCAACGGATGCATATCTTACGCTCTTATCACTGAATTGCAAGTTCTTTTCCATTGCGCGCCCTCTCCCGCCAGCCTTAAACCCATTACGAATAGAGGCTCAATTCGACACCTGTGACCTTCTAGCGCTAGGCTTAACGCTTCAAGGTGCTGGGTGTTCTATAGGGAGATAAACCATGCTGGGTATTTTGCTAGGAAGCATAGCGATCGTACTGTTATTGGCGACGCTGATTGCAAGAATACATTTACACTGGTGGTGGATCCGCAGTTTTGAATTTCCACGCCTGCAGATCGCTTGCCTAGCTTTAATCACTTGGCTATTAGCCGCTATCTTCGTTGAGCCTGGCCCTTGGCTATGGGTAGCCCTGCTCGCCTCAGGCATCACTTTACTGTTTCAAGTCTACTATATTCTGCCCTGGACACCGCTGTGGCCGGTGCAGGTCAAGGCGGCGAAGAGTAACGATTCAGATAAAACGATCACGCTACTGATCGCTAACGTACTGACCCCTAACCGGCAGGCCCAAGCGCTGATCGATATGATTAAACAGCATCAGCCCGACATAGTACTGACCCTGGAGTCAGACCAGTGGTGGCAAGATCAGTTAGATCCGGCTCTCGCAGAGCAGTGGCCGCACAGCGTTAAAATCCCGCTCGACAACCTTTACGGCATGCACCTTTACTCGCACCTGGAGCTCTCTAACACCTCGGTGGAGTGGCTAATTCAGGACGACATCCCGTCTATTCACACCCGAGTGACGCTTGCTAACGGCGATAGCATTCGCTTTTACGCGTTACATCCCCGTCCACCGGCCCCCAGTGAGAGTGAAAAATCCCTTTGGCGGGATGCTGAACTGCTATTGGTCGGCAAGAAAATTCATGAAGATCCCCAAGCAACGTTGGTCGCCGGGGATCTGAACGATGTAGCGTGGTCGCGCACTACGCGACTTTTCTGCCGCGTTGGCGGCATGCTCGACCCACGCCGGGGACGTGGTTTATTCAGCACCTTCCACGCCAAATATCCCGTGTTGCGCTGGCCCCTTGACCACATTTTTGTGACCGAACACTTCACCTTAGTCGGCATGCAGCGCCTGAGTTACTTCGGCTCCGACCACTTCCCGATACTGGCCACCTTTTGCTACCGCCCTTCGCGTCAAGATGAGCATGAAACGCCCGAAGCCGATGCTGAGGAGCGCAGTGAGGCCAGCGAAACGATTCAGGAAGGTAAAACCGAAAAGCAGGAAACCTGAACGCGGTTGGCCTAAAGATAGCTGACCTTAAACGTGTTACTCAGGAATGCCTCCGTGCGTTAACGCGACCGGATCCAGCAGCCGCTCTAGCGTCTCCCGGTCAAGGTCAGTTTTCTCCTCCGCCACATCAATAATTGGCCTCCCCGCCTGGTAAGCCTCTTTGGCGACAGCGGCGGCGGCGTTATAGCCAATCACGCCATTTAGCGCCGTTACCAAAATGGGATTTCTGGCCAGCGGGCCTTCCAGGTTATCTTCACGAACCTTAAAGGTGGCAATCGCACGATCAGCCAGCAATCGAGCGGTATTACTCATCAAGCTTATAGACGTTAATAAGTTGGAAGCCACCAACGGCAACATCACGTTCAGTTGAAAGTTACCACTCTGCCCGGCCACGGTAATCGCGGTATCCAGGCCAATAACCTGTGCAGCGGCCTGGGCGGCTGACTCAGGAATAACAGGATTAACCTTCCCAGGCATAATTGAGCTACCGGGCTGTAACGCCTCGAGCTCAATCTCGCCCAGCCCCGCCAGCGGCCCCGAATTCATCCAGCGCAGGTCGTTGGCTATTTTCATAATCACGCAGGCTAAGCCTTTCAACTGCCCCGAGAGCTCTACCGCCGCATCCTGAGACGAGAGGCTGGCAAAGAAGCTGTCATTAGGGGTAAACATCAACCCGGTCTGTTCGCTCAGCTCTTGGGCGACCTGCTCAGCAAAACCGATAGGAGCGTTAATGCCGGTCCCCACGGCCGTGCCACCTTGAGCTAATCGGCACAGCCGTTTCATGGCACTATCAAAGCGCTCAATGGCCTGACCTAGTTGGCTAGACCAAGCACCCAGCTCTTGATCCATACGCAGCGGCATGGCGTCCATGAGGTGAGTACGACCGGTTTTTACCACATGGCTCAGCTCACTGGCCCGCTTGTCGATAGTGTCACGCAGGTGGACAAGGGCTGGGCGCAACGATTCGTGCACCGCGATGGCAGCCGACAGGTGAATGGCCGTGGGAATCACATCATTGCTGGACTGCCCCATATTGACGTGATCGTTCGGGGTTACCTCAACGCCTTCACGGCTTGCCAATGTAGCCAACACCTCGTTGACATTCATATTGGTGGAGGTACCTGAGCCAGTTTGAAACACATCGATAGGAAAGTGCTGGTCATGCTTGCCCGTTAACACTTCCCGCGCCGCTTTTTGAATCGCTTCCCCCCGCGCACTATCAAGCCCTCCTAGCGATTGATTAACCCGGGCTGCCGCTAGCTTGATACGCGTGACAGCGTGAATAAAGGCCGGGGGCATGGGCGAATGAGAGACAGGGAAGTTATTGATTGCCCGCTGGGTTTGTGCCCCATAAAGAGCCTCAGAAGGCACTTCCAACTCGCCCATGCTATCGCGTTCCATCCGTGTTGCCATTGCTCTTTCTCCCATCAGTAAGATTAATGGTGATGCTTATCTGAGCGCATAGCCGACCTATCGTTCACTCGCTAAAGCCACATCCACTGCCTTCAAGCTAGCTGGTTAGACCATAGGGGTAAACAGGCTCTTGCCCCGTGCACTTTAAAATGCCAAAAACCAAATGTTGCACTGCACAAAAACAGTTGCTATGCTGCACTGCAAGATAGCTTATAAATAAAGCTACCCAATTAAATAAGCAGCGCCAACCTCTGGATAGCTGCTTTTGGTAAGACTAACCCCAGGAGGGTATGACGATGCGTACATTAAATACTAACGAAATGACTCAGCAGTTTGACAACATGTTCATGGCGCCAGTACGCGCTTACATGGCGCTGAGCATCGATTACAGCGAAAAAATGATTAACGCTCAGATGGACGCCAGCAAAGCTTATGCCGACACCGGCATTGCGCAAATGCGCCAAATGATGGAAGTAAAAGACGCAGAGGGCCTGCGTAGTTACATGGAAGGCCAGCAAAAGGTAGCTAAAGAGTTGGCTGAGCGTGTTAAAGGCGATACCGATAAAGTCGTATCTCTGCAGCAGGACTTTATCCAGAAAAGCCAGAAAATTACCGAAGACAACGTTAAGCAGGCGCAAACCGCTGCTAGCAAGTTGAACAAAACCGCTTAATCGCTTATTGAAACAGTAAGCTAGCAAGCATGTTTTATAAAACGCCCCTCGTCGGCTCTTGCTGACAGGGGCGTTTTAGTCGTTGCCTTTAGCATTTCTGTACCAGCCGTTTCACCAACCGAGGGCGGATTTCACAAAGGGAATAGTAAGCTTGCGCTTGGCTGAGAGCGATGCTTTATCCAGAGTCTCCACCGCGCGACACAGCTCACCTAACTCGCGGGGGCCACGATGCAAGATATAGCGCCCAACATCATCGGGGAGCTGCATCCCTCTCACACTGGCGCGCAGCTTTAGCGCTGCCAAACGCTCTTCGTCATCCTCCAAAGGGTGAACATGAAACGTTACCCCCCAGGTCAGGCGCGAAGCCAAATCCGGTAGCACCACGTTTAATTGACGCGGTGAAGCACTGGCGGCAATCACTAATTTCTTGCCAGCATCTCTTAGCCGGTTAAAAGCATGGAACAGCGCTTCCTCCCAGCGCTTGCGACCAATCACACACTCCAGGTCATCAATGGCGACCAGATCCAGGCGCTCGATGTCTTCCAGCATTAATGGCGGAAAGTGGCCCAAGTCATCCAGGGGGAGATACAGTGCTCGTTTATCTGCATCGGACGCCGCATGACACGCCGCCTGTAAAAGATGGCTACGCCCTACCCCTGGCGCGCCCCACAGATAGAGGAACTGCTCCCCCTCCGGGGTAAGCTGCTGGGTAAGGTGTTCTACCAGCGGCGTATTTGCACGCGCCACATAATAATTATCAAAGGTCGCGTCATCACGCAGACCAATTCCCAAGGGAAGCTGTGCCGGTGCTCGGCTCATGGTGACTCCCGTCCATCATGATGGCCCAGCTCATCGTTATGTGAAGAGCTGACCTCAATGATTGGCGTATGTTTATCAGTATTTTGTTCGTCGTATAACTCGCTATGCTGATAGCGAACTTTTACTTCTTTTAGCAGCACTAGAATCACCGCGGCAACAGGCAGAGCCAACAACACCCCTGTTAGGCCAAACAGATTCCCCCCCGCCAGCACGGCGAATATAACCGCGACCGGATGCAGGCCAATCTTATCGCCCAACAATTTAGGCTGGAGAATCACACTCTCGGCCATTTGGCCAATACTAAACACCAGGATAACGCCTAACACCGCCCACCAGGTGGCGTACTGGAACAGCGCCACAACAAGGGCAATCACCAAGCCGACAATAAAACCCAGGAACGGGACAATGCTCACCAGTCCGGACACAAAGCCGATCAATAGGCCAAAGTTGAGCCCCATCAACGTTAAGCCCACCGCATAAATAATCCCTAAACAGAGCATTACCAGCAGCTGGCCGCGTAGAAACGATGACAACACTTCATCACAGCGACGCGCCAACCGGAAGGTATCATCCGCCCACTGGCGTGGCACGAGATTGGCAATATTGGTCAGCAGGCGGTTCCAGTCCAAAAGCAAATAGAAGGTCACCACAGGAATAAGTGCCACATAGGTGATCCAAGAGGCAAACGCCATACCGGAGCGGCCAATTTGGCCTAGCGCCTGGGCTAGGTAGCCACCAGCATCGCGCCAGTTTTCGACCAGCGTCTCGCGCGCGTTGGTTAACTCCGCGGTCAAGTCATAACCTGTCCACTCTTGTACCTGAGGAGCAAGCGTATTTTCTACCCAATTGAAGATACCCGGAATAGCTTCGCCCAGCTGTTTAAGCTGCTGAACAAGCAGCGGGATCAATATCAACAGGCTCGCCACGAGGACGACCAACAGTACTAAAAACACACTGCTCACCGCGAACGGCCGATTCATGCCCCAGCGCTGGAAACGGTTAGCCAGCGGGTCAGCTAAGTAAGCGAGAATCATCCCAGCAATAAAAGGCATCAGCGCCGCGTCTAACAAATAAATTAAACCGCCTATTACCACCAAAAATAGGACGCCCCACCAAGAATTCCGCATAGTTCCCTCTCAAACGTGGATTTAATCCGCTAAATATCACTTATCGTTACTATGGCACTGATCACGACACACTTTACTTATCACTACTAACTTTCACTCGCCACTACTAACTTTCATCCGCCACTACTATGCCGCAAATGAACGAAAGTCGCGCGTCTGCTTTTCATCCTGCGCGACGGCGGTGCGGCCAGCGTCGCTGAGTGTTACAATCCGCCAAAGTTAAGCCCAGCACTGGCCAATTCGCCAGCACTACCAGCACCGCTATTTGCTTCACAGGATCTGTCATGACCGAGACCTCTTCTTCTTCGGCTACTCCTTCCCTCAGCTATAAGGATGCAGGCGTCGATATCGATGCCGGTAACGCCCTTGTTGACCGCATTAAACACGTTGCCAAACGCACGACTCGCCCCGAAGTCATGGGCGGGCTTGGCGGCTTTGGCGCGCTATGCGAGATCCCCGCGGGCTATCGGCAGCCCGTGCTCGTCTCAGGTACCGATGGCGTCGGCACCAAGCTGCGCCTGGCAATGGATCTTGGCAAGCACGACACCATTGGTATTGATTTGGTCGCCATGTGTGTCAACGACCTTATCGTGGCTGGCGCCGAACCGCTGCTATTTCTTGACTACTATGCCACGGGTAAGCTCGATGTGGATATTGCTGCTGACGTTGTCACCGGCATTGGCGCTGGTTGCGAATTGGCTGGCTGCGCCCTGGTAGGCGGCGAAACCGCCGAAATGCCGGGTATGTACGAAGGCAGCGACTACGATTTAGCGGGCTTTTGCGTGGGCGTGGTTGAAAAAGCAAATATTTTAGATGGCAGCAAAGTGGCCGAAGGCGATGTCATATTGGGACTTGCCTCATCCGGGCCACACTCCAACGGCTACTCATTGATTCGTAAAATCCTTGAGGTTAGCGACGCTTCGCTAGAGACCGACATCGACGGTAAAACCCTTGGCGATGCGCTGATGGCCCCCACCCGTATCTATGTCAAATCACTGCTCTCCTTGATGCGCGGTAGCGAGATTGCCGTGCATGCGTTATCACACATCACCGGTGGCGGTTTGCTTGAAAACATTCCTCGCGTACTGCCGGACAACCTCGCTGCGCATATTGATATTGCCAGTTGGCAGCGACCAGCCGTGTTTGATTGGCTACAGGCCAATGGAAACGTGAATGAAACTGAAATGCACCGCGTGCTCAATTGCGGTATTGGGATGGTCGTTGTGGTGCCGCAGCATCAAGCAAAACAGGCAATGGCTCACCTGGAAGCCGAAGGCGAATCCGTTTATCGTCTAGGGCAGATCGTTGAACGCCAAGGGGACGCCGTTATTTTGGAGAACCTCTCGGCATGACCAATACGGACTACCAGAGCGATACCATTAAAGACGTAACACCAGAGCCTCTCGGTGCACGCCGCATTGTCGTGCTTATCTCTGGCAGCGGTAGCAATCTTCAGGCGCTGATTGATGCTCAGTCCCACGACCGCTTAGGCGGCGGTGAGATTGTCGCAGTGATTTCCAATATTGCTGACGCCTATGGTTTGAAACGCGCACACGAAGCGGGCATTGAAGCGGTTGCCCTCCCCCACAGGGAGTATGATAGTCGCGAAGCCTACGACGGCGCCTTGATCAAAGTCATTGAGCGTCACGAGCCGGATCTGATTGTACTGGCGGGCTTTATGCGCATTTTGACGCCTCGCTTTGTGCAGCGCTTCCTGGGCCGTATGCTGAATATCCATCCTTCATTGCTGCCAGACTACCAAGGGCTCAACACTCACGCCCGCGCCCTGGCAGACGGTGTTGCCAGCCACGGCTGTAGCGTTCACTTCGTCACCGAAGAGCTAGACGGTGGCCCAGTGGTACTGCAAGCGGAGCTGCTGGTCAACGCGGACGACACGGCTGAAACACTGCAAGAGAAGGTTCGCTCCCGGGAACACCTAATCTACCCGATTGCAGTGCAGTGGTTTTTGGAAGGCAGGCTGCAGTTCAGTGCCGAAGGCGCCAAAATGGACGGTCATCTGCTACCGGAACACGGTATGCGGCTTTCCCACGCTGATGCTGCAGAAGAGCTTGATGAGGAGCTCGACGAAGAGTCGCAGGATTAGCATGAAAACGTCATCATAAGCATTGAAAAGCGCCTTACGTTTTTGCCGTAAGGCGCTTTTTTGTAGCAATGTACTTCGTATAACTAGGTACGCGGCAAGGTTACCCCACGCTGCCCCATATACTTTCCGCCCCGGTCTTTATACGAGGTTTCGCATACTTCGTCGGACTCTAAGAACAACATCTGGGCGACGCCCTCATGAGCGTAGATTTTTGCCGGCAGGTTGGTGGTGTTAGAGAATTCCAGCGTAACGTGGCCCTCCCACTCGGGCTCCAGCGGCGTCACGTTGACAATAATGCCGCAGCGCGCGTAGGTGGATTTCCCCAGGCAAATAGTCAGCACGTTACGGGGAATACGGAAATACTCCACCGTGCGCGCCAGCGCAAAAGAGTTCGGCGGAATAATACAGACATCGCCTTTAATATCGACGAAGCTGTTCGCGTCAAACGCTTTGGGATCAACAATCGCTGAGTGAATATTGGTGAAGACTTTGAATTCGTCTGAGCAGCGCACATCGTAACCGTAGCTTGAGGTGCCGTAGGAAATCACGCGCTGTTCGTTCACGTAGCGCACTTGCTCGGCTTCAAACGGCTCAATCATCGCGTCGCTTTTGGCCATGCGACGAATCCAATTATCAGATTTGATACTCATTTATGTCGTTATCACTCACTAAAGGAAATAGTTGGGCCGTCGCCTTGATTCGCGCTAACCGCTTCAGCGACTTTTTGGGCAATAGTCGCAAAGGTTTGACTCACCGCCCCGTCAGGTTCGGATACCACACTCGGGCGTCCCGAATCTGTCAGCTCTCGGATGGAGAGCGTCAGCGGCAGGCGTCCAAGTACTTGGGTATCGTACTCCTGGGCGATATTATCGCCACCACCTGTGCCGAAAATAGCCGCTTCATGGCCGCACTTTTCGCAGTGGTAGAGGCTCATATTTTCCACCACGCCAAGCACCGGCACGTTGACCTTGCGGAACATTTCGATCCCTTTACGGGCATCTAACAGCGCAATATCCTGTGGGGTGGTCACAATCACCGCCCCTGCCACCGGCACTTTCTGGGCCAGGGTCAGTTGGATATCGCCAGTACCTGGGGGCATGTCGATCAATAGAAAATCGAGATTATCCCATTGGGTTTGCGTCAGCATCTGCTGAAACGCGCCCACTACCATCGGCCCGCGCCACACCATTGGCTCACGGGTATTGACCATAAATGCCATCGACATGGCCTGAATGCCATGGGCCTGGAGCGGAAGGAATTTGTCATTACTTGCCGCCTGGGGGCGCGTACCCTCTTTAACACCGAGCATTTGTGCCTGGCTGGGTCCATAGATATCCGCATCCAGGACACCCACGCGATAGCCCTGTGCTGCCAGCGCTAATGCCAAATTCACGGTGACGGTGGATTTTCCCACGCCTCCCTTGCCCGATGCCACTGCAATAATATGTTTAACCCCATCCATTCAATGGCACTCCTCGTTTTAAGCTCTTAATAACTGAATTAACGTTGAGTGAATGATACGCCTCACAGCCAAAATCATAAACCAACAACAAGTGGGCGGATGCCGGTTCCCCGACATCCGCCCTCACTTTTCTAACGCGAAAGGTGCGTTACAGCATTACTATCCCGCCACTTATTAGCCAGCGTTTTGCTGCGACTCTTCACTGCCACCATCGCTGTCATTGGCGCTCTCACTTGAAGAGTTCCCATCTGACGAGCCCCCATTCGACGAGCTATCAGAAGAGCTGCTCGGGGAAGATGATGCAGCCTCACCCGCTGACTCTTCTGCATCGGCCAAACGGCTGTCTAATGTCGACAGCTCATCGCGCCATTCACTTAACTGGCTCTCTAAACGCTCTAGCTGGCTTTCACGCTTTTCGATATCACTCTCAACGCTGGCCACTTCTTCACGCCCAATATCCAGGGCAACCATGACGTCATCCAGCTCACTGCGCACCTGACTCAAGCTCTGCTCTTCTTCTTCGCGCAGCGCCGTTAGCGAATCAACATCACTTTGCAGCTCATCGCGTTCGCTGGTGAGTGAGTCACGCTCATTTTTTAGCTCACCAAGCTCGCTCTGGACACTCGAAATTTCCTCTTCTAAGCCACTTAGCTGTTCATTTGACTGGCTAATCTGATCTTCCAGCGAGGACAACTCATCTTCGGTATTGCCCAGCTCTTCGATCGCTTGCTGACGCTGCTGCTCCGCTTCCTGACGGGCAGCCTCAGCCTCCTGGCGGGCTTCTTCAGCACTAGAACGCGCTTCTTCTACTTGCTGGAGGGCACTTTCCGCCTCATCCCGAGTGCTGGTGATTTGATCACGCTCTTCGCGCAACGCAGTCATCTCGCTTTCAGCGCTCTCTACCTGCTCATTAAGAGAGGCAATTTCTTCTTCCAGCGCATCGCGCTCGGACTCAAGCTCTTCTAAACGCGACTGCACATCGCTGACATTGCCTTGGGCACTCTCAAGCGACGAGCTGGCCTCTTGCTGTTGAGCCTCAAGGGACGCCATCTCCTCTTGCAGCGCGGCTAAATTGGTTTCAGCTTCCTCAATTTCGCTAATGCGCTGGCTCATTTGGCTATTTTCCTGCTCAGCGCTGGCGAGCTGCTCTTCTAAGCTATCGACACGATCCTGGCGAGAACCTGCATTAGACTGCGCCATAATGGCCCAGATAACGGCAATGGCGGCGATACCAGCAATCGCTTTTACCCGGTTATCTTGAAAGAGGGTTTTCATGTCCGACTTTTTAGCCGGTTCTGGCTTGTTGGCAGGCGACTGGTGATCCGAGTGGTTTGCTTCCGACATTATGCGTTCCTCTATGGTCTTAGCTAACGTTTGTCCAAGCTAACAACAATCAGTTGCGCGATGATCAAGTACATAGGTAATGCGCTAACCGTGAATGCTCTCCCCCTTCAGCATACACAGCTCACTGTATCTAGCCAGTCTGTTTGCAAAATCGTGTACAAATGTTGCTACTGCGTTACCAGACATGTAGGAACGATTATTATTTTAGCCAGAAGGAGGATGCTTTCCCTCATGAAAACCAGAGGCCTCTCCGCTCAGCACATCAAACCAATCCAGTGTGGTATGCAGTGACACTACGCTGCCCACTATTAGCAGCGTAGGCGGTTTAATGTGGCCCGCCAAGAAAGTATCTGGTAATCCAGATAACGTCCCCACGTGGGTACGCTGTCGGCGGGTCGTGCCCTGTTCAATCAGCGCCAGCGGTGTGTCTGGCGCTAAACCATGCTTAACCAGCGCCTGGCTGATCACCTTTACGGTGCCCAGCCCCATATAAAACACCAAGGTTTGCCCAGGCCGCGCTAACGCATCCCAATCAAGCTCACACTCCCCCTGCTGTAAATGCCCGGTGATGAAACGCACCGACTGGGCATGGTCGCGATGGGTCAAAGGAATGCCCGCATACGCCGCGCAGCCTGATGCCGCCGTCACCCCTGGGATGACTTCCACGCTCACTTGTGCTGCCACCAGCGCCTCAAGCTCCTCTCCGCCACGGCCAAAAATAAACGGATCACCACCTTTAAGGCGCACGACACGCTTACCCTGCTGAGCCCACTTTACAAGCGCTTGATTAATCCCCTCTTGAGGGACGCTGTGCAGAGAGCGTGCTTTACCCACATAAAATCGCTGCGCCTGTGGCGGTATAAAGGCGACTATTTCACCGCTAACCAAGCGGTCGTACAGCACCACTTCAGCGGACTGCAGTCGCTTATACGCTTTTAGCGTCAATAACTCCGGGTCGCCAGGGCCCGCGCCCACTAGACTTACCAAGCCGTATGGCTGAGCCGTTTGCTCTCGTCCTGCTTCCAAGAATCCACCCCAGGAATAAAAAAGTTTTTTAATATGCAAAAAAGTAATTAATTTTACCACTAAATGCCAATAACACCTTGTCTATTGCTTATAATGCAATCGAATATATATAAATAGAACATATATATTCTAAAAAAATATAGATAATAGCCATTTTGTCTGCAATGGCTTACATCCTGATTACGTATTTAGGGCTAATCTTCACGATCGAATTTAAATTGGCATATGTTTGGAGATTCACGCATGCCCGTGAATGATATAGACGCACCAGAGCGAGTCAGTGCAGACCACCTCGTACCCCACATACCAGGCGTTATCTTTCAGTTTCATCGCGCGCGCAATGGCCATATGCGGTTCCCCTACTTGGAGGGCGGCGGCGTGGCTCTCAAACATATTGACCGGGAACTGCTCGCCGAAAATGCAGGGCAGCTAGTTGAGCAACTGACCGGCAACGACCACCCCAAGATAATGTCCGCTATCGAACGCTCAGCCCGCTGGATGTTGCCTCTAACCACACGCTTTAGGCTACCGTTTCCACAAGACAAACCACACTGGATTGCGGTTAGCGCCAAACCCAAGCCCGTCGTCGATGGCGTGCAGTGGAACGGCATAATGATGGATATTAGCGATCAAGTCAGCGAAGAGCAGCGGCTGCGCAAACTATGCGATACAGACCCCCTGACTCAACTCCCCAATCGGCGCAAGCTCATGATGCACTTAACCCATGTTGCATCGCTTAGCGCCCGCCACGGCACACCGCTCTCCATCATGATGATCGATATTGATCACTTTAAGCGGCTTAATGATCGTTGGGGACATCTGCACGGGGATGATGTGCTTAAACAGTTGGCAACCTACGCCCAGTCGCTGCTGCGTTGCGAAGACATGGTGGCTCGGTTGGGAGGAGAAGAGTTTATGGTCGTGCTGCCGCTTACTCCGCTGCAGCAATGCCATGCACTTGCCGACCGCTTACGCCAGGCTATCAGTGTACGCGACTTCGGTATGGGGCCAGGCCAAGTGACGCTGAGTATTGGGGTTGCCGAATATCGCTGTGGCGAACCCCTCACGAGTCTGATCGAGCGGGCCGACCAGGCGCTGTATAGCGCCAAAGACGTTGGTCGTGACTGCGTTTGCCATCTACGCTGATAAGGCATACTCAATTGCAGGAGCCAAACAATGACAAGGCTAGCCGACGCCATTTGTGAACCGTGCAGCAAAGATGCTCAACCTTTAAGTAAAGATGAAGCCCAAGAGCGGCTAAAAAGCCTCAGCCAGTGGCAGATTGTCGAGCACGATGGCATCATGAAGCTGTCGCGAAGTTTTAAATTCCGTGACTTTGCCAGCGCATTGGCATTTACCCAAGGCGTTGGCGATATTGCAGAGCAGGCTGGCCATCACCCCGTTATCGTGACCGAGTGGGGCAAAGCCACCGTCACGTGGTGGTCTCACGCTATTAAAGGCCTGCATCTTAATGACTTCATTCTTGCCGCCAGAACCGACGAGGTAGCCGAATAAATGTTTGAGCATATTGAGCGAGTCCCAGGAGATGCCATTCTCGGGCTGATCGAAGCTTTCAAGAAAGATACCAATCCGCAAAAGGTGGATTTAGGTGTTGGTGTTTACCGCGATACCCAAGGCAATACGCCGGTAATGCGCGCCGTTAAGGAAGCAGAAGCTCGCCTGCTCAAGAATGAAACGACGAAAACCTATATCGGTTCTCACGGCGCGCCCAGCTATGGTGAAGTAGTACTTCCCATGGTTTTCGGTGCTGAGTCACCGGTACTCAAAGCCAACCGTGCCAGCGCTACCCAGTCGCCTGGCGGCACCGGCGCCCTGCGCCTAGCAGCCGACTTCATTTCCACTCAGTTGCCGGGCAAAGGTATCTGGGTAAGCGACCCAACATGGCCCAACCACCACGGTATTTTTACCGCCGCGGGTATTGAGCTGCACAAGTACCCCTACGTTGACCCCGACAACCGTCTCGACTTCGACGGTATGCGTACAGCGCTAAAAAGCATTCCAGAAGGCGATGTAGTCGTACTCCACGCCTGCTGTCATAACCCGACCGGGTTTGACCTTTCCCACGACCAGTGGCAGGAAGTATTAGAGATCGTCCGTGAGCGCAAGCTGCTGCCGCTGATCGACTTTGCCTATCAGGGCTTTGGCGAAGGGCTGGACGAGGATGCTTACGGCGTTCGCTTACTGGCGGAAAACCTCGACGAAGCGATCATCACCAGCTCCTGCTCCAAGAACTTCGGTATTTATTGTGAGCGTACCGGCTGCTTGATCATGGTGGCAAAAGACAGCGAGCAGATGGACAACATTCGCTCACAGGTCGCGATCGTGGCACGGGAAAACTACTCAAACCCGCCTGCGCACGGCGGCGCTATCGTCAGTGAGATCCTCCACGATCCAGAGCTGACTGCGCTATGGCGTGAAGAGCTCACCGAAATGCGTGACCGTATCAATACTCTGCGTCGCGATTTCGTTGAAGCACTGAAACCCTATGGCCTGGACGAGAAGTACGCCTGCGTAGCTGAACAGCGCGGTATGTTCTCCTACACAGGCTTAACGCCGGAACAGGTAGATCGGTTGCGCGATGAGTTTGGCATCTACATGGTACGCTCGGGTCGCGCTAACGTAGCGGGCTTCTCCCATGAGAACCTGCCCTACCTGGCCAAAGCGATTGCCGCTGTCAACGACTAGCTAGCAAGCATTGCCGCACTACAAACGCCCAGGCCTACCTGGGCGTTTTTGTGTGCCGAACACTTGACCGATTAGTCAACACTTCGGCACACTCAGCGTTGCCTTGTATACAACACACCATAATCAAGAGGCCTAACATGGCGGCTGCCAGCACCCACTACCCCTGGTACAAAAAAGAAGACACCGACGCGTTCTTCGCCCTGTTCCAAAACAATATTGCCAACTTTGTCATTATTGCCATCACCATGCTGGGCATGGGATTCCCCTCTTCCATTGTCTATGGGCAGGTGCTGCCAGGCGCGGCAGTAGCGGTCATGGTCGGTAATTTCTACTATGCCTGGAGCGCGGCAAGACTGGCCCGCAAAGAGAACCGTGCCGATGTAACGGCGCTCTCTTACGGTATCTCAACGCCGGTTATGTTTGTATTTCTATTCGGCGTACTGCTACCCGCCAAACAGCTCACCGGTGATGCAGAAATGGCCTGGAAAGTAGCCGTCGCCGCCTGCTTTATCAGCGGTGCCATCGAAGCCGCAATCAGCATAATTGGCCGCTGGGTGCAGTACCACCTACCGCGCGCTGCCATGCTGGGCGCCGTTGCGGGTGTCGCACTGACGTTTATCGCCGGTGAAATGCTGTTCAAAACGCTGGAAATGCCGATTATTGGTTTACTGGTGCTAGCGATCATTATTGTTGGGCTGGTCGCACGAGTGAGTATGCCGTTTCAACTCCCCACCTCACTATTCGCCATTATCGTCGGCACCACCATGGCCTATTTGATTGGCGACGCCGGCACCGAGCGCTTTAGCGATGCGTTCACGCACTTGGGCTTTTATCCATTACTTCCCAACCTAGCCTGGTTTGAAGGGCTGGGATTACTGTTGACCAGTATGCTGGCGGTACTCACCGTGGTGCTGCCGATTACGCTCTATAACGCCATTGAGACGATGAACAACGTCGAGGCGATGGAGGCCGCAGGCGATAAGTACGATGTGCGGGAGTGTCAGGCGGTTGATGGCGCAGGCACCATGATTGGCGCGCTGTTTGGCGGCGTCTTTCCTACCACGGTCTATATTGCCACCGTAGGGGCCAAGTGGATGGGCGCAGGCCGGGGCTACAGCCTTCTCAACGGCGCGGTATATGCGCTGGCTACCATGTTCGGCTTAATCGCTGCCCTAGCCGCAATCATTCCCGTTTCAGTAGTCGCACCGATTTTGGTCTTTGTCGGTATGTCGATGATTGCCACCGCGTTTCAGTCCAACGACACACGCTACTATCCTGCCGTGGCGTTGGCCATGCTACCCTACTTCGCCAACTACGTGATGACGCGCTTTAACCGCGGGGCTGGTGAGGTCGTCACCGATATATCCAGTGCCATTGTGGTGATGGGCCAAGGGGCTATGTTTATGGCCATTCTGTTGGGCGCTATGACGGTATCGGTGATTGATCACCAGTTCCGACGCGCGGCCGCCTTCGCTGCCATTGCCGCGGGCTTTTCCTTCGTTGGGCTGATGCACGCCCCCGAACTGTCATTCAATGCTGCCCCAGAGTTCGTGATGGGCTACTTAGGGATGGCGCTGCTGTTTATCTACTTCTCCTTTCAGGAAGCTGGGCGCCTGCGTTAATTAACGAATCCCGCCTGCCGATGCGGGCGGGAAAGAATGCGCCGCATGACTTGCCACGCCATCAATCCTGCCAGCAGGTTGCCTACGGCGGCGCCCGCCGCCAGCCCCCACCAACCGAAGAACTGTGAACCTAACCACAGGCAGGGTAAATAGCAGATAAACAGCCGTGCGCTGGATAGCAGCATCGCTCGCAGCGGCCAACCTAGAGCATTGCCCGCCGAAACCACTAACATACAAACGCCCAGCGCTGCGTAGCTTGGCAGCAGAAAGCGAATCAGCAGGGTCAGCTCGTTTTGTACCTCTGGATTGCCTGCTAAGGCCATGGCTAGCCAGGGAGCCCCCAGGGCCAGTAGCACGCCCAGACTAAGCTGCCAAACCAGCGCGACCTTTACCGCCAAACGCATAAGCTGCTGAATTTGCCCCCAATCTCCGGCACCATAGCAGCGTCCTAACCACGGCGGTAGCGACATGGTCATAGCCAGAATAACCATCAGGGAAAGCGTTTCCAAACGGCTCGCCAACCCCCAGGCCGCTACTTCACTTTCACCCAGACCCGCCACCACTGAGATTGCCAGCATCGCAGCCAAGGGCGGCATCAGTTGGCTGACCATCGCGGGGGCGGCAATGCCAGTAAACGGCCGCCACGACTGCCTCGCCTCTAGCCATAGGCCTTGCTGCGATGCCCACTGGCGTTTGAGCAGTTTACGTGTAGTGACCAACAGACCCACTGAGAAGGCAATTGCAGTTGCCCAGGCAGCACCGGGCAATCCCCAACCCTCCCAATCGCCGACACCAAAAATCAGTAGTGGATCGAGCACCAGGTTCACAACACTACTGAGAACCATCATTTTACCTGGTAAACGGGTATCGCCATGGGCACGGAAAATGCTGTAGCTGAAATAGAGCAGTGCTCCCAGCCAGGCGGACAACAGTTGCGGCCCCCAGTAAATATGGATATAGGAAAGCGTCGTTTCATCGGCGCCAAGGAGCTGAAAAACGGGCACATGGAACACCCACAAGGCAAACGCCAACAGACCAATCACTCCGCCACCTGCCATTAATACCAGGCTGCTCAAGCGCCTCGCTCGCTCCCCTTCCCCTGCGCCGAGCGCCCGGGAAATAAGTGCCGCAATGGCGATACCCATACCCACTTGAATGCCGATAATCAGAAATGACAGCGGAAAGGTGAACGACTGCGCCGCTAGCTGTGCGGTACCCAAACGGGCAATAAAGGCGCTATCAACAAGTTGAAAACCCAATAGCGCCAACACCCCGATGGCCATTGGCCAGGTTTGCCGCCATAGGGTTATCGCCAACTCGCGTTGCTGCATCACAATTGCCAAGCCAACTCTCCTTTTATTCGCCTTAAACGCAAAAACGCCACCACCCCTAGCGGGGTGATGGCGCTTAACTAAAAGTACTCTTTACTGACGAATGCCCTCAAACGTCACGTATAGATCAAGCTCATGCATGGATTCTGGAAAATCGTTCATATCAATGCCGTAATCGCCCAGGGTCAGCGTGGTGCTGCCTTCGAAACCAGCGCGGTAGTTACCCCAAGGGTCATCGCCTTCACCCATCAGCGTAACCGGCATTTCAATCTCTTGGGTTTCGCCATGCAGGGTCAGATCACCAGTCAAGACGCCTTCATTTTCACCCGTTGATTCAAAGCCTGTGGAGCTAAATGTGGCGGTAGGGAACTCACCGGCATTAAGGAAATCTTCGCTCAAGATATGGCGATCACGCTCGGCGTGATTGCTGGTCAGGCTATCAACCTGCACTTCGATTTCAGCAGAAGACGCGTCGAGATCTTCAGGATCATAGGCAAACTGACCATCGAACTCTTCAAAGCTGCCGAGAATGTAGGAGAAGCCCAGATGTGAAATTTTAAACTGGACAAAAGCGTGCTGACCTTCGGTATCAATCTGATAATCAGCTGCCTGCGCTTGGCTCAAAGGTACCAGCGCTACAGCGGCGATCGCGGATGCAAATGCTGTCTTCTTGAACATATTGAATTGCTCCTTGCTTTACTTAATAGGCACCGCGGGCAGTCAATTATCTTACCCGCAGTGTTTAGAAAAACGTGTATACAGACAACGTCATTAACTTGGTGCGTTTTAATTGCCAGCTTGGCTATGCGCTGGGTTTAACATGCGTACCAAGGTTTTATGCCGACCTAACCAATGGTGCTTAACAGCAGCAAGGGCGTGGCCCGCTGCCAGGATCATCAACGCCAGGGCGCTGTACCAGTGTACGGTGCCCGCCTGGCTTGCCTGATTGGGCAAGTCATATAGCAACGCCGGCACCTCAAACCAACCAAACACACTAATACCACGTCCATCAGCAGTAGAAATTAAATAACCGCTCACCATAACGACTATTAGAAGCACATAGAGCGCAATATGACCGAGATGGGCAGCAATAGTTTCTAATCGACTCCCCTCGGCGTAGGGCGTCGGCTGTACGAAGCGCCATACCAAACGCGCAAAGGTAGCAAACAATAGCAAGATGCCAATCGAGCGGTGTACCCACGGCCCCTGATTATACCAAGGGTCATAATAGCCCAGGTCAGTCATCCACCAGCCCAGTGCAAACAGACCAATAATGGCCAGCGCGCTTAGCCAATGAAACAGAATACTAATCAATCCCCAACCGTTGCGACTGTTACGCCACATTGTGCTATTCCTCATTTTATCTATGGCTGCTTCAACTTAGCCAACGCGCTTATCAGATCTTGGATTACGCTATTCGTCCACGCCCAGAACCTTACCGCTAGAAGCTAATAAAAACCGCTGAAAAAAGCAGGATATTTCATTCGTAAAAACCATTGAATAACCAGGTAACAATTTTTACGCAGTTCGTCTTTCTAAAAAGACAAAGCCAATCCATCCTATAAAATCGAACAAAAAAAGCAAATATAACCAATTTTATAATTTTGTTTGCACGCTTACTATTAATGCATGTCCTAAAGGACATCCAGCAATGACCGAAAAACGGTACATAAACTTTCTATTAGAGAGCGCCAATCATGAAAAAAATGACCCTTATCACCGCTATTGCCATGACATTGACTTCTGCTGCCGTTCTAGCTGAACAGGGATCTGGCGAGCTTAACCAGATTATTCAGCCTAGCTCTTCAGAGAATTACAGCACTGACAGCGTGCACCTGACACCAGCTGATTTGCCTTTGGTCAACGGCGATGCAAAGAACAACACCGTTGTTGCTCCGAGCTCTCACATCAATCACTCTTCCAGCAATGAAGACCAGGTTGCGCTGTCAGACCTGCCTCACCGCAACGCTTCTTGAAACAAATAAGGGTGCTTTGTTTGCACAGCATATGACCCATTAGGTTTCAAAAGTACGAAAAACCCACCTTTCAAAGGTGGGTTTTCGTGACTGTACAGTATTGCTTAACATCAATTAGCCAGCCAGAACATCCAAGCCACGAGCAAGATCGCGCTGGATATCCTGCTGACTCTCAAGCCCTACCGCCACGCGGATCAGCCCTGGCGCAATACCCGCCGCTTCTTTCTGAGCATCAGACAAACGCCCATGGGTAGTGGTGGCCGGATGAGTAATAGTGGATTTAACGTCACCCAAATTCCCTGTTATCGAAAGCATTCGGGTTGCATCGATCACCTGCCACGCACCCTCTTGTCCTCCTTTCACTTCAAAACCCAGCACCGCGCCAAACCCTTTCTGCTGCTGTTTAGCCAAAGCGTGCTGAGGATGATTCTCCAGGCCGCTATAAAACACATGCTTAACCGCCGAGTGGGCATCCAGCCAACGCGCCAGGGTCAAGGCGTTTTCACAGTGAGCTTTCATACGCAGCGACAGGGTTTCCAGGCCCTTGGTAAAAATCCACGCGTTGAAGGGGCTCAAGCAAGGCCCGCAGGTGCGCACCACGCCGAACACTTCCTCAAGCAGCGCATGACTACCTACCACGGCACCACCAACTGCACGGCCTTGGCCGTCCAAATACTTGGTCGCTGAGTGAATAACCAAGTCAGCACCTAACGCCAAGGGCTGCTGAAGTGCCGGGGTAAGGAAGCAGTTATCTATCGCCAGTAGCGCATCGTGACGTTTTGCCAACGCAGACAGGGCCGAAATATCGGCAATTTCTGACAGTGGATTTGAGGGCGTTTCGGCAAACAGTAGCCGCGTTTTGGGAGTAATCGCCGCTTCCCAGGCAGCAACGCTGGAAAGTTCCACATAGCGCGTGGTAATACCCAGCTTACCTAGATACTTATCGAACAGACTAACCGTCGAGCCAAATAGCGACCGGGAGGCCACAATCTCGTCCCCTGCGGAAAGCAGTGCCAGCGCAGTGGAGAGAATAGCGGACATACCCGAGCTGGTGGCCACACAACGCTCGCCACCTTCAAGGGCCGCCAGGCGGCGCTCAAAGGTATGCACTGTCGGGTTGGTAAAGCGCGAGTAGACGTTGCCCGGCTCCTGCCCACCAAATTTACGCGCCGCTTCTGCAGCGCTTTCGTAGACAAAGCTTGAGGTCGGAAAAATAGGCTCCGAGTGTTCTTGCTCGAAGGTGCGCTGATGGCCCGCACGGATAGCCAGTGTCTCTAATGACCACTCATCCTGGTGACCGTCTTCCTGATGATTATCATCATGCATAAGACTTCTCTCCTAATCGTCCAGGTCATCGTCCTGATTGTGCATATCGACCAGGGCATGATCACCGGCACTTTGATCCTTGGCGGAATCATTACGGCTAGCTTCCAAGGCGGCCAGGTAGGCGTCGTCGATATCACCAGTCACGTAATTGCCGTCAAACACCGAGCAATCAAACTCTTCCATTTCCGGGTTCACTTCGCGGCAGGCCGCTTTTAGATCCTCTAGGTTTTGATAGAAGATACGGTCAGCGCCAATCAAATCCCCTACTTCCTCTTCGCTGCGGCCATGAGCAATCAGCTCAGACGCTGCAGGCATATCGATGCCATACACGTTGGGGAAACGTACCGGGGGCGCCGCCGAGGCAAAATAGACCTTGCGTGCCCCGGCATCGCGGGCCATTTGAATGATCTGCTTACAGGTCGTGCCACGCACAATGGAGTCGTCCACCAACAAAACATTTTTGCCTTTAAACTCAACGTCTATCGCATTGAGCTTTTGGCGTACCGATTTTTTACGCTGAGTTTGCCCCGGCATAATAAAGGTACGGCCAATATAGCGGTTCTTCATGAACCCTTCGCGGTAGGTCACCCCGAGGTGCTGCGCCATTTCAAGGGCGGAGGTACGCGACGTATCAGGGATCGGGATGACCACGTCGATATCGTGATCCGGCCACTCGTTGAGGATGCGATCCCCCAGCTTGCGACCCATCTGCATACGGGTGCCGTAAACATAGGCGCCGTCCAACAGGGAATCGGGACGCGCTAGATAAACGTGCTCAAAGATACACGAACGTAGCTCGGGGCGGTCAGCACATACCTGGGTGTGAATATTGCCTTCGATATCGACAAAGATGGCTTCGCCGGGCGATAGGTCACGCTCCAGTTCAAAACCACCCACATCCAAGGCAACGGATTCGGAGGCAATCATCACCGCCTGCCCGTTCTCCTCTTCGCGGGTACCAAACACCACAGGGCGAATACCGAAGGGGTCACGAAATGCCACCATGCCAAAGCCGTTAATAATCGCGACAGCGGCATAACCACCCTTGCAGCGACGGTGAACGCGACGCACGGCGTCGAAGATATCTTCCGCTTCCAGGTGCAAACCCTGCTTGCCCAGCTCGTGAGCGAAGACGTTGAGCAGCACTTCAGAATCGGAGCTGGTGTTGATGTGACGCAGATCGGTAGAGAACAGCTCCTGCTTCAACTGCTCAGAGTTGGTCAGGTTGCCGTTATGCGCCAGCGCAATGCCGTAAGGAGAGTTAACATAGAACGGCTGTGACTCAGCTTCACTTGAAGAGCCTGCCGTCGGGTAACGCACGTGACCAATGCCTAGGTTACCTTTTAGACGGGCCATATGACGGGTGTGAAATACATCACGTACCAAGCCGTTACTCTTGCGCAGTAGGAAGCGTCCCTCGCTCCATGTCATCATGCCGGCAGCGTCCTGGCCACGATGCTGAAGTACGGTCAGGGCATCGTAGATTCCCTGATTTACCGCCTGCTTGCCCAGAAGGCCCACTATACCGCACATTCACGTTACCTCGCTTAATGCCATGGCTTACCTAAGTCACATACCTAAGAAAGCCCGAACGTTCGTAGAATCGACTTCAGTAGCAGGTCAATCACCTGCCGGGATAACCTCACGCTCCGTCGCACTAGGCAGACGCAGTTCAGGTAGAGAGATGTCGCGCAGCGACGATGGCGCCTCAGGCAGCTCACGATCCCACTGATCTAATTGGCTCACCGCCCAATCGCGCAGTTGAATAAAGGTCGGTCGCAGCTCGGCTTGTTGCCACGCCTGCAGTTCCGCCAGCGGTGTGAGGGTAATCAGCACGGTAGCAATAAGCAAAATAACCGCCCCACGAGCAACACCAAAAGCCGCCCCTGCCACGCGGTTCAAAAGCCCCATACCTACCCACTCAATCGCCGCATGCACCAAGCGAATGACTATGCCGCAAAGCAAAATAACGGCAAAGATCACCAGTATAAAAGCGAGCACTAGGCGGGCATCAAAGCTATCGATAAACCCACTCATCAGTTCGGCCACCGGTTCGGCGAGGACTCGGGCAACCATTAAGGCAACGACCCAGGCGGCCAACCCCAATGCCTCGCGAACAAATCCCCGGACGAATCCGGCTAGCATTGATAGCGCCAGCACGGCCAAGAACACCGCATCAATCCAGGTTAATGCCATCGTTTAGTCTCTTACCCGAACAAGCAGGCCCTGCACATTGGCCCGCTCTTTAATCGAGGACATGGCAGACTCCCCCTCCTCAGAAGTGGCATAAGGGCCCACAAAGACAGTGGTCATATTGTTATCGCGCTCACGCTGATAAACAGTAAACCCTTCACCCGAAAGCTGCTCGCTAAGGCGCTGCGCATTACCGGGCTCTCCAAAGCTGCCGACTTGCACCGCCCACTCTCCCTGAGCACTTGCTGAGGGGGTGGATGAGCTAGATGAGGAGCTTTGCGATGAACGTTGTGAAGAGCCCTGTGAAGAACCTTCACTGCTGTTTTGACCGCTGCCACTATTGCTAGCAATCAGGGCAGCAATAGGGTCGCTATCGGAGGTCGCCGGCCCTTCATCCGGTTCACTGGATCCCGCCGCCTCGGGACTCGAGGGCGACTGATTAGCAGCAGTAATTTGATCGGTTTCCGGCAACCTCGGATCGACGTCAATAGGCACATCGCCCTCTTCATTACGGGGTGCTGACGATAGCGATGGTTCGCCGATGGTTGAAGGTCTTTCCGGTGCAGGAACGTCACGGCGCTCCACTTCAACGGGTTGTTCGATCACAAAGTTCGGCTGGGGACGTTCTTCCCTAGGTGCGGGGTCGCTCATTAGCCACGGCACAAAGATCGCCAGTAGCGCGAGCAGAATCACAATACCGCTAATGCGTTCCGTTTTACCGTATTTCATTTCCGTCTCCATCAAGCGACGCTGCGCCTGTTGGCAGTGGCCGAGCTAACAGTGCCGCTACTGTAAAGAACGACCCGGTGGCCAAGACACGATCATTGGGCGTTAACATGTTAGCGAGCCAATCGACGCCTGCTTGCGGCGAATCAGCACTAAAATGCACCCGCCCTCCCTGAGCTATAATACGTTGCGACAACTCGCTTGCCTGGCAACCTCGCTCTCCGCTCAACGACACGCACACCCAATCACTAATGCGAGACGCTAACGTCTGTATGACACCGTCAATATCCTTATCATTCAACATGCCAATAAGGCCCCACTGCCGACCACCTTCCGGAGGTTGCGGCAAATGGCGAACGACATACTCGGCAGCATGAGGATTATGACCTACATCCAGGCACCAAGGCCCAATCCATTGCAGCCGCCCCGGCAACTGCACAGAACTCAACGCAGCTTGCACGCGCGCCGCTTCCAACCCAAGCCCTGCAAGCACAAGCGCCTGCAAAGCAGTGGCGGCGTTATCGATAGGCAGCCCCGGCTCGGGAAGCTCGTCAATAACAATGCGTTGACCATCCGGATGCTGCCCCTGCCAGCGCCATTGCGAAGGCTCAGAAGCCATCGTCTGATGGGCAAATTGCTGGCCCAAACAAAACATAGGCGCCGCCAGCACCTGAGCACATTCAGCGACACTGGAAGGTAACGTTTGGCTACCTAGCACGGCGGGACGATTGGCACGAAAAATACCGGCTTTTTCACGCCCAATCTGGGCTAAATCGGTGCCTAAAAAGTTAGCGTGATCCTGAGCAATAGTGGTAACAATGGCCACATCCGCATCAATAATATTGACTGCATCAAGGCGACCACCCAGCCCCACTTCTAGCACCGCAAGATCAAGCTTTGCATTGGCCAAGCACCACAGTCCGCACAGTGTCCCCGCTTCAAAATAGGTCAGGCTGATTTCACTGCCCTGCAATCGTGCCTGCTCAACCCGCTCAAAGCCTTGCACCAGCAGTTGGTCGTCGGCTTCCTGATCATCGATTTTAACGCGTTCGTTGTAGCGCAATAAATGGGGAGAAGTGTAGGTACCCACTCGCCAACCATGGGCACGGGCAACGCTATCAATCATGGCAAGGGTTGAGCCCTTGCCGTTGGTGCCTGCTACCGTAATAACGCGGGGGGCGATGGGGCTTGAAAGCAGCCCCATCCGTTTAGCCACCTGCGAGACCCGCTCCAGGCCCATATCAATCCCTACCGGATGCAGCGTTTCCAAATGCTGGAGCCACTGTTGCAAAGAGTAGAGCGGCAAAGAAGGTGTCTGCAGAGAGTCAGGCATTGCGCGAATGATCATCACTCTTAACGAAAGTGGTGTCCTTCTTAGGCGCCTCAACTTTCTCGAACGTTACGTCAGCGGTTTCCGCCAAGCTATCTTCCTCAACGATAGGCTCAACGACCTCAGCATCATCAGGATTGGTCGAACTCACCGGCGTTGCGTCGTGGTGGGTTAACTTACGCAGCACACTACCCACGCGGGCACGCATTTCATGACGATGAACGATCATGTCGACGGTACCGTGCTCAAGCAGAAACTCGCTGCGCTGGAACCCTTCTGGCAAGGTTTCACGCACCGTTTGCTCGATGACCCTGGGGCCTGCAAAACCAATCAAGGCATTGGGTTCGGCAATATTCAAGTCACCCAACATGGCTAGTGAGGCTGAAACACCGCCAAAGACGGGATCCGTAAGCACAGAAATATACGGCACACCCGCTTGTTTGAGCTTTTCAAGCGCGGCGGATGTTTTAGCCATCTGCATCAACGAGAAGAGCGCTTCCTGCATACGTGCCCCACCGGAGGCGGCAAAGCACACCAGCGGGATGTTCTCTTCCAGCGCCACGGTAGCGGCGCGAACAAATTTCTCGCCGACCACTGCCCCCATTGAGCCGCCCATAAAGGTGAACTCAAAGGCAACGGCAACGACCGGAAGACCATCCAACTCACCGCGCATAACGACCAGCGCATCTTTCTCGCCAGTATCTTTTTGCGCCGCAGTCAGGCGGTCTTTGTATTTTTTAGAGTCGCGAAACTTCAACCGATCATTGGGTTCGATTTCCGCCGCGATCTCTTCGCGTTCTGCTTTATCCAAGAACCAGTCCAAGCGTTTGCGTGCCGTCAAGCGCAGATGGTGATCGCACTTGGGACAGACGCTGTTATGTTTCTCTAGCTCAGGGAGGTAGAGAACCGCTTCGCACTTGGGACATTTACGCCAGAGGCCGTCGGGCACGCTAGCGCGACGGTCTTTACGCTGGATGCGACCCATGGAGGGTACGATCTTGTCTAACCAGCTCATATCAAAAAGGCTTCCGTTATACGTCAACGCCTGGCAGAACCAGGCTCGATGAGTGTCGTGAATCTATTCAGTATAGGCGATAAAGCAATTCGCTTTAGGCATCCATCGCCGTACGCATCTCTGCTAATACACTTTTCAACTGGCCCGCAATGGTTTCCGGCGCATCGACACTTTCAGCGATGCGGTTAACCAAAGCGCTACCTACAATCACACCATCGGCGACTTTAGCTACTTCAGCGGCCGTCACGCCATCGCGGATACCGAAACCAACACATAGCGGTAAATCGGTCATCCCCCGCAGCGGCGCCAAGTGCTCGGCCACATCGTCTGCGTTCAGGGTGGCGGCACCGGTCACGCCTTTCAGCGAAACGTAGTAGAGGTAGCCCTCGCCATGGGCGCATATTGTAGCGGCACGCTGGTTAGAAGTGGTAGGCGCAACCAAAAAAATCGCCGCTAAATCTCGCGATTTCAGCAGTGGCCCAATCTCTTCGGCCTCTTCAGGCGGCATATCCACTATCAGCACACCATCAACGCCCACGCTGGCAGCTTGATCGGCAAAGTTTTCGTAGCCAATTCGCTCAATCGGATTCAAGTAGCCCATCAACACAACCGGTGTGGTGGTATCGGTTTGGCGGAACTCTTTGACCATCTGCATAAGGTCAACCAGCCGCGTGCCCTGCTTTAACGCACGCTCACAGGCTTTTTGAATGACCGGGCCATCCGCCATGGGGTCGGAAAAAGGCACGCCTAGCTCAATCACATCGGCACCTGCTTCCACCAGAGCATGCATAAAACCAACGGTGTACTGAGGTGCTGGATCACCTGCGGTGATGTAAGGGATCAGGGCCTTGCGGCCCTGCTGCTTAAGTTCACTGAAACGCTGATCAATACGGTTCATGCTCGCCCTTAAAAAAAGCTGACCTTAAAATTCGATGCCATCAATCTTAGCAACGGTCATGATGTCTTTGTCGCCACGCCCGGAGAGGTTGACCACGATATGCTGGTCAGGACGCATGGTAGGCGCCAACACCTTGGCATGGGCCAGCGCATGGGCCGACTCAAGGGCCGGCATAATGCCTTCCATGTGGGTCAGTTCGCGAAACGCTTCGAGCACTTCTTTATCGTTAGCGGCCACATAGGAGACCCGACCCACGTCTTTCCAAAGCGCGTGTTCGGGGCCTACGCCAGGATAATCCAGGCCAGCTGAAATGGAGTGCGTATCCGACACCTGCCCGGCTTCATCTGACATTAAGTAGGTGCGATTGCCGTGGAGCACGCCACGCGGCGCATTGGATGCCAGCGGCGCCGCGTGGCGGCCGGTTTCGACGCCATCGCCACCGGCCTCCACGCCATACATGGCCACGTCGTCATCTTCCACAAAGGGGTAGAACAGACCCAAAGCATTAGAGCCACCGCCCACGCAGGCAATCAGCGCATCGGGAAGACGGCCGATCTGCTCCAGCGACTGGCGGCGCGCTTCACGCCCCACCACCGCGTTGAAATCGCGCACCAGCAGCGGATAAGGGTGCGGGCCCGCCACGGTACCGATGATATAGAAGGTGTTGTCAACGTTGGTGACCCAGTCACGCAGCGCTTCGTTCATGGCGTCTTTGAGGGTGCGGGTACCGGACTCTACCGGAATGACCCGAGCGCCCAGTAGGCGCATACGGTAAACGTTAAGCTTTTGGCGCTGTACGTCTTCAGCCCCCATATACACGTCGCACTCAAGCCCTAGGCGAGCAGCAACGGTCGCCGAGGCAACGCCATGCTGGCCCGCCCCGGTTTCAGCGATAATGCGTGGTTTGCCGGTTTTTTTGGCCAGCAGTGCCTGACCAATGGTGTTGTTTACCTTGTGAGCGCCGGTATGATTCAGATCTTCCCGTTTCAACCAAATCTGTGCGCCCCCAAGACTCGCCGACCAGCGTTTGGCGTGGTAGAGCGGCGATGGACGTCCCACATAGTGGGCAAGATCGTAGTCAAACTCGGCCTGAAAGTCAGGGTCATCACGCAGGCTTAAGTACGTCTTCTCCAACTCTTCCAACGCAAAGCTCAGGGTTTCTGACACAAACCGACCGCCGTAAGGGCCAAAATGACCACGGGCATCCGGCATTCGGGTCAGATCGCTGAACTTGGTTTTTGGTGTAGGCGTCGCAGAAACAGTCACAGGGATACCTCACAAGATCGCCAGAGCAGGCAAACAATAAATGAATCGACGTAAACACGTAGCTCGATAAAATACCCATAAGCAATACGCATAAATTACACAAAAACTAGGCTTACATAAACTTATGCGGGGAACGCTAGTGGGTGTCGGCTAACGCCACATGACGCACGAAAGACGCCATTTTGTCAGCATCTTTACAGCCGTGAGAGGCTTCAATACCACCGGACACATCCACTGCATAAGGCGCTACCTGACGCACAGCGTCAGCAATGTTATCAGCACTCAGCCCACCGGCGAGGATAACAGGTTTTGCAAGATTTGCGGGAATTCTAGACCAATCAAAGGTCTCCCCCGTGCCCCCCGGCGTCCCCGGTCGATACGCGTCTAGCAGCAGCGCCTGAGCATGATGATAGCGCTCTGCCTCATGGGTAAGATCTATCTCATCGCGCATGCGCAGCGCTTTCATCCAGGGTAGCGAAAAGCGCTGGCACTCATCGGGCGTTTCATTGCCATGAAACTGAAGCATATCGAGATAGGGCAAGCACTGCTCAATGAGCTCAGCAGGCTGGTCGACAAACAGCCCCACACGGGTCACAAAGGCAGGCACGCGGGCAGAGAGCGCCGCCAGTTGTTCGACATTCACGCTGCGCGCACTTTTTGGCCACATCACAAAACCCAAGGCATCCACGCCCAGCGCCACGGCGAGGCCAATATCCTCACCACGCGTAAAACCACAGAACTTGATTCGAGTGCGGGTTTGCGGAGAAGCACTCATGGCGACGCCTCCTGTTTCGGGGTAGCTGCCGGGTTACACAACGAGCGATTGCGTCGATAGGCCACCCGTGGCGTATCAGGAAGCTCGCGCTCTCCCGTCCACTCGCCAGTAAATGAGAGCAGATGCGGCCCCAACGGCTCTTTAGGCAAATCAAAGCGCTCATCGTAGACCGAATCGACAAAATGCAGCCCACAGGCGGGTGCCGTCACATCCCCTTTGCGACGGTTTTTAAGCGCTAAAAGTTCACCAATATAAGCTTCATCCTGGGCACCGCGTCCGACGCTTACCAGCGCCCCGGCAATGTTGCGAATCATGTGGTGTAAGAACGCGTTGCCTTGAATATCGATCATCACCAACTGGCCGTAGCGCTTTACGTCCACAAAGTGCATATGTCGCCAGGGGGTTTTGGACTGACACCCAGCGGCACGGAAGCTGGAAAAATCGTGCTCGCCTACCAGCGCCTGGGCGGCCCGGTGCATGGCATCGGCGTCTAACGGGTCACGGCACCAGGTCACATTGGCCCGCTCCAATACAGGGCGGCTGATCTGGTTCAACAGCACGTAGCGGTAGCGGCGCCCCAGGGCGCATAGGCGTGAATGAAAGTCATCGCCCACTGGTTTCACCCAGCGTACAGCAACGTCGCGGGGCAAATGGGTATTAGCGCCAAAGATCCAGGCTTTTTCGGAGCGCCCTACCGGCGGGTCAAAATGGACGATCTGACGGGTCGCATGCACCCCCGAATCGGTGCGCCCACTGGCATTCACCCGGACAGGCTCATTGGCCACCTTGGACAGCGCATCCTCTAACGATGCCTGAACCGATGCAGCATGGTTTAAGCGCTGAAAACCGCAGTAGCGGGTACCGTCGTACTCGATACCCATTGCCAAGCGGCCGGTAAGCGGAATTTTCTCATCGAAGTGATAGAACAGCGTCATCAAGCCACATCATTTTGAAGATTTTGAAGGATCGCTATTATCCAGGCCTCGAGGCTTGAATGCTACCTCTTCAATTTCCCATTCCTCTTCAACTGGCCTACGTGGCTGTTTCGCGGGAGGCACCGGTTCGGCATGCGACTCACTGAAGAACTCCACCGTGGGCTGCATTGGGGTCTCGGTGCGCTGACCATCATGGGTGGGTGAAGCGCTGTTTAAGATCGGCGGGTGGTAATCGATAAAGCGATGGTCTAGATCCTCAGCTGTTTCAGAAGGCTTGTCGGTTTGCTGCACATGAGCATTAGCAGCCGCAGGCTCAGAGGCAGGTATACCGGCACGGATAGAAGCTAGCAGTTGGCTCATGGGCATAGGACTCGGCGGCGGTGCTAAAGAGACATTTTGAGAACGGTCAGCGGAAACAGCGTGTAGCTTCAGCCTCCGCTGACGCCCCTGCTCAGCGAGTCCCGATGCCTGACTTTTTTCATAGCGAAGGGGGTCGTCTTGCGATGGCGTCTGCCCTTGATCGTCGACCAGCCACTGATCAGTATCTAATGTCGGCGCGGCGTTAGTGGCAAGAGCATCGTTCTCAGCCTTGGGGTCTACGCGAGGCGAAGCCGCTGGCTTAACCACGGGTTCAGCCAGCGGAATGTCTTCCCAGGTCTCCTCTCGGCGCTTACGTAACCATGCCAACAGCGCTAGCAGCAGTGTGATGGCGGCCAAAGCCAACGTCCACTGGTAGCGCTCAATTAAGCCAGCCACACCCGGGCTCTTCGTCTCATCCATGCTAGCAATGAGTGGCGCTGAAGGTGGCTCTTGAGCAGCCAACGTATCGCTTAGCGCCTGCGTTAGGGAGGCAACCTCACCACGCAGCTCATCAAGCTCAGCGCGCATCAACTCACGCTCTTCACGAACCTGCTGTAATGTCGCTTGGCTTAGGTGCAGTTGCTCGGTCAGCTCCGAACGCGTTATTGCTTCAGGCTCGTCGACTTCCTCTTCAACCCCAGCTTGGTCGGCGGCTATGGAGGTAGCAGAAACAGACGTGGCGGCTTCAACCTTCGGTAGCGCCACTGTTTGCAATGAGCCAGGGCGGCGTTGCTGCCAGGCTTCATTCATCGCTTTGATAGCAGCATCGGCATCACCGTGAGAGCGCGCCAGAATGCGTTCAGAATTAGGCACCCGAAGTGTTTGCTCTGCACGCATGTCATTTATATTGCCCGATGGAAAGACCTCAGAGTTGGCCTCCAGCAGCGCCAGCATCATCTGCTGTACGCTCACCTCGTCAGGTTTAATACGCTCGGCAACGCTCCATAGGGTATCGCCGCTCCCCACATAGGCACTCGATGGCGGCGTCGAACTGGGCTGAGCAAGCGGAGACGTGACGGCACTGCTTACTGCTGACGAGCTGGGGGCAGCATTTTGAGCAAGCGCTTGATTCTGAGCATAGCCTTGGGGATCAAACAGTAGTGTTATGTCGCGAAACTGCTGCCCGTCTGGCAACTCCACCGTTAACAGCAAATCAAGCCAGGGCTCCTGCATCGTTTTATCAGAGCTTAAGCGTACCTGTCGGCGCCCCTGCTGCTCTTGAATCTGGACGCGCACGCTGGCCGCTAATGGCGTCCATTCAAGGCCTGCTGAGGCAAAGGCTGGAGGCTCGGCAACGCTGATATGAATCTCGTCGAGGGCGTAATCACTGCTTTCGAGCAGAGGGATCGAAGCATCTAAAGGCGCATCCAGATATGAGCTGACACTCGCCTGCCCAAAACCAACGGCCAGCGCAATCGGACTTACTGCACTCAACGAGAGCCATGCAATCCATGTCAGTGATTTTTTCATGAATGTTCCCTGATCACCTACTTACTTTTAACGACTGATACCAAATAATTTTACTAAGTCTTTTTTGTCATAACTTAACGAAATAACGGTGTTATTCCCACTATCAAGATGACTAGCCGAAAAAAACGGGAAGCTGCGAACAGCTTCCCGTTTTCGACTGGCGTACAACAATAAACAATTACTGTTCGCGAAGAATCTTCAACATACGCTTCAGCGGCTCTGCGGCGCCCCACAGCAACTGGTCACCCACGCTAAATGCTGAGAGGTATTCGCCGCCCATTTGCAGTTTACGCAGTCGCCCAACCGGCACTTGCAGCGTGCCAGTGGCAGCCGCAGGCGTTAGACCAGCAATGGTGGCATCTTTGTCATTAGGAATCAGCTTGACCCACTCATTGTGCTTGGCGATGCGATCTTCGATCTCATCAAGCGGCACATCGTGCTTCAGCTTGATAGTGAACGCCTGGCTGTGCGAACGCATCGCGCCGATACGCACACACAGGCCATCAATGGGGATCGGGTTGTTGTCGAGCCCGAGAATCTTATTGGTCTCAACGCTGCCCTTCCACTCTTCGCGGCTCTGGCCGTTATCTAGCTTGGTATCGATCCACGGCAGCAAGCTACCTGCCAGCGGTGCGGCAAAGTTATCGGTCGGGAAGTCACCGCTGCGCATGGCAGCCGTTACTTTGCGGTCGATATCCAGAATCGCGCTTGACGGATCTTTTAGCTCTTCGCCGACGCTGTCGCGCAGTTGGCCCATTTGGTTGAGCAGCTCACGCATGTGCTTAGCGCCCGAACCAGAAGCCGCCTGGTAGGTCATGGAGGTCATCCACTCGACCATATCGGCTTCAAACAGACCGCCCAAGCCCATCAGCATTAGGCTCACGGTACAGTTGCCACCGACAAAGGTTTTGGCGCCTTTGGCTAGCTGGTCGTCGATCACCTTGCGGTTAACCGGATCCAGCACAATCGTCGCTTCATCTTCCATGCGCAGGGTACTGGCGGCGTCAATCCAGTAGCCCTTCCAACCTGCGCTGCGAAGATCTTTATAAACTGGCTTGGTGTAGTCACCGCCCTGGCAGGTGACAACAACATCCAACGCTTTGAGCGCTTCAATATCAAAGGCATCTTTCAGCGGAGGTACGTCGACACCGATGTCGGGGCCGGGCTGGCCTACCTGGGAGGTGGTGAAGAACACCGGCTCGATGCCGTTGAAGTCACCATCTTCCTGCATGCGCTGCATCAGCACTGAGCCCACCATGCCACGCCATCCCACGAAACCGACTTTCAACATATGAAGTCCTCCTGCAAAGAATGAGTACTCACATTATACACACTTCTTTACGGTGATTTTGAAGCCGCACTGAACAACGGCTCAATGATAATGGCTGAGTAAATAAGGGCGCGGGGGTAGCCCGACGACTTTACTCACTGCTTAGCAAACGCCGCTAACACCGCATCGCCCATGGCATCAGTGCCGATGGTCTGCATACCTTCAGAGGCGATATCCGCAGTGCGCAGACCGTCATCCAGCACGCTGCCGACGGCGGCTTCAATACGCTCCGCCATGGCATTTTCACCCAACGAATAACGCAGCATCATGGCTACCGAAAGCATCATGGCCAGTGGGTTAGCTACATTCTGGCCGGCGATATCCGGCGCGCTACCGTGGCATGGCTCGTACATGCCCTGCCCGCTTTCGTTTAGCGAAGCAGAAGGCAGCATACCGATGGAGCCGGTCAGCATAGCGGCAGCGTCAGAGAGAATGTCGCCAAACATATTGCCAGTCACCACCACGTCAAACTGCTTGGGTGCGCGCACCAGCTGCATGGCGGCGTTATCGACGTACATATGGGAAAGCTCAACGTCCGGGTATTCCGGCGCTAAACGCTCCATCACTTCACGCCACAAGATGGTCACTTCCAGCACGTTAGCTTTATCTACTGAGCAAAGTTTCTTGCCACGCTTCTGGGCCATTTCAAAGGCGACGCGGCCAATGCGCTCAATTTCGCTTTCAGAATAAATATAGGTGTTAAAACCGACCCGCTCGCCATTTCGTACTTCAATGCCACGGGGCTGGCCGAAGTAAATGCCGCCGGTGAGTTCGCGAACGATCATAATATCCAGCCCGGCCACCAGTTCTGGCTTCAGGCTCGAGGCGCTGGCCAACTGCGGGTAGAGCATTGCCGGGCGCAGATTGCCGAACAATCCAAGGTTTTTACGCAGCCCCAGCAGGCCTTTTTCCGGACGCTTGGAGAGGTCTTCAATTTTGTCCCACTTTGGGCCACCCACGGCACCCAGCAAAATAGCGCTAGCGGCTTTGGCTTTTTCCAGGGTTTCTGCGGGCAGAGGCTCGCCGTGGACATCATAGGCAGAGCCGCCCACCAAGCCCTCTTCTACTTCAATATCCAAGCCCGCTTCCTGGCATGCCTTCAACAAACGTGCCGCCTGGGCGGCAATCTCGGGGCCAATACCGTCACCCGGCAGCAGTAATACCTTATGAGTCATGCTGATTCCTTAACATGTTATCGAGCGACTTTGGCCGCTTTGCGCATTGCAATGGGGTTGCAACGCGCTATCAAACTTACTGTGAAAACTGGAAAGCGTTTAGGCAGACTGCCGGAACAACCAGGGGCGCGCAGCTTTATGCTTCTGCTCAAAAGCACGAATGGCGTCTTCGTCTTTTAGCGTCAGACCAATATCGTCCAGCCCTTCCAGCAGGCAGTGTTTGCGGAACTCATCCACTTCAAACTCTAAAATCTCACCGCTCGGGGTAATGACCCGCTGGTTCTCCAAGTCCACATCCAACTGGTAGCCTTCATTGGCATCCACCTCGGCAAACAGGCGATCTATTACGTCTTCTGGGAAGGTAATCAGCAAAATGCCGTTCTTGAACGAGTTGTTGTAGAAGATATCGGCAAAGCTAGGCGCAATCACTACCTTGAAACCGAAATCTTCCAGCGCCCAAGGCGCGTGTTCACGAGAGCTGCCGCAGCCAAAATTGCGCCGAGCAAGTAGCACTTCCGCGCCTTTGAAACGCGGCTGGTTCAAGACGAAATCAGGATTCAGCGGGCGCTGTGAGCAGTCCTGCCCCGGCTGGCCTTCATCCAAGTAACGCAGTTCGTCAAACAGGTTAACGCCAAAGCCGGTGCGCTTGATCGACTTCAAAAACTGCTTCGGGATAATCAAGTCGGTGTCGACGTTGGCGCGGTCAAGGGGTGCTACCACGCCTTCAAAACGTTCAAATTTTTTCATGGTTTAGGCCTCCTGAGCGTGAGTGGCGTCGTTAGCGGGCAAGCTGCGAACATCAACAAAGTGACCGGCAATCGCCGCTGCCGCTGCCATGGCTGGACTGACCAAGTGCGTGCGGCCACCGTAACCCTGGCGCCCTTCAAAGTTTCGGTTAGAAGTAGAGGCGCAGTGTTCACCGGCACCCAGCTTATCCGCGTTCATGGCCAAACACATGGAGCAGCCCGGCTCGCGCCACTCAAAGCCTGCTTCAATAAAGATCTTATCCAAACCTTCCGCTTCAGCTTGGCGCTTCACCAAGCCAGAACCCGGCACCACCATGGCCAGCTTGATGGAATCAGCCACTTTCTTACCTTTGGCGACTTTGGCGGCTTCGCGTAAATCTTCAATGCGCGAGTTGGTGCAGGAGCCAATAAAGATTTTATCCAGCTTGATATCAGTGATTTTCTGATTGGCGTGAAGGCCCATGTACTCTAAGGCACGAGTGTGGCTGCGCTGAACGGTTTCATCCAGCGCAGCGCTGGGATCGGGCACTTGGCCGGAAATACCGGTGACCATTTCCGGGCTGGTGCCCCAGCTCACCTGTGGCTCGATCTCTTCAGCCTGCAAAGTAACCACTTTATCGAACTGCGCATCGTCATCAGAAACTAGGTTGCGCCAGTCCGCCACGGCGGCTTCCCACTGCTCTGCCGTGGGCGCGAAAGGGCGCTTGGCAAGGTAATCAATCGTGGTGTCGTCAACGGCGATCAAACCAACCCGTGCGCCCGCTTCAATGGCCATGTTGCACACGGTCATGCGCCCTTCCATAGAGAGCGAAGCAATCGCGCTACCGGCAAATTCAATGGCATAACCGGTACCGCCAGCGGTGCCAATCTTGCCGATAATCGCCAGCACCACATCTTTTGCTGTTACGCCCAGGCCAAGCTCACCTTCCACGCGCACCTGCATATTCTTCATTTTTTGCGCCAGCAAGCACTGGGTCGCCATTACATGCTCGACTTCCGAGGTACCAATACCGTGGGCCAAAGCGCCAAAGGCACCGTGGGTCGCGGTGTGGGAGTCGCCACACACCACGGTCATTCCTGGCAGTGTTGCGCCCTGTTCGGGGCCAACTACGTGCACGATGCCCTGGCGCGGGTCGTTGATTTTGAACTCTTCGATGCCGTACTCAAGGCAGTTGTCGTCCAGGGTTTGCACTTGAATCAGCGACACTGGGTCTTTAATACCGCTGTTTCCCTCGGCGCGCTCTTTAATGGTCGTCGGCACGTTATGGTCAGGCGTGGCCAAGTTGGCATCCAAACGCCACGGCTTACGATTAGCTAAACGCAGGCCTTCGAACGCTTGAGGCGAAGTCACCTCGTGAAGCAGCTGGCGGTCGATATAGATCAAGGCAGTACCGTCGTCGCGCTGCTTGACCAAGTGCTGATTCCAGAGTTTGTCGTAAAGGGTTTGACCTGACATGTGGCTCTCCTGGGCAGTGCCCTGCTAGTTCGGTATGGCAGCCTCTTCGTGCTGCTTATATGGCGATAGCACGAGTGTTACGCGACTCGCGCATAAAAGCAATTCATGTTATTCATAGATTAGATTCCAAACAGGAATACTTATTCAAGGATTCGTAAGTGGATACCCAAAGCCTACAAGCCTTTCTGGCTGTCGCCGATACGCAAAGTTTCTCCCGCGCGGCGGAGCAGCTTTATCTTACCCAGCCCGCCGTTAGCAAACGCATCGCTACCTTGGAGTCTCAGGTAGGTGCACGGCTGTTTGACCGCATTGGTCGGCGTATTGCGCTAACCGAAGCCGGTAATGTCTTACTGCCCCAAGCGAGGCGCATCCTGTTTACCGTTGAGGACAGCCGCCGGGCACTAGCCAACCTGTCTGGCCAAGTGGGCGGCAAGCTTACCCTGGCCACCAGCCACCATATTGGCCTGCACCGCTTACCACCACTATTAAAGCAGTACACTCAGCGCCATCCGGAAGTCGAACTCGACCTGCGCTTTCTGGATTCTGAGCAGGCTTACCAGGGGGTGCTGGATGGCACTCTGGAAATGGCGGTGGTGACTCTCGCCCCCCACCCTCATGAACAACTGCAGGTCGTAGAGCTTTGGCGTGATCGGCTCTGTTTTACCTGTGCGATTGACCACCCACTTGCCAACCAAGACCCGGCACCTCAAAGCCTCCGGTCATTGGCCGACCTGTGTGAATTCAACTGTGTAATGCCGGGGGCGAAGACCTTTACAGGGTCACTTATTGCGAAACGTTTTAACGAAGCTGGACTTCAATTGCCTGTAAGCATGGCGACCAACTATTTAGAAACGCTAAAAATGATGTGCAGCGTAGGATTAGGCTGGAGCCTGCTGCCGGAAAAGATGATCGACAGCGAACTGGTAGAGCTAAAGGTAGACACCCCGCCTATTTACCGACCGCTGGGCTATTTGGTGCATACCAATCGAACGCTTTCTAATGCAGCGCGCCGAATGATTGAAGAACTGGAGAATACGCGGCGTGATAGTGCTATAAAATAGGCTCAAGTGCACCCGCGGCAGCGCAGCAGTGCTAAAGCTGCCCCCTAAGCAGAAGCTGCACCTCCACTCAGCTCTCATGCATGCGTCATGCTAAACAATTGGCGCTACAGCTAGTCTACTGGATCAATGGTTAAGCGTTGAGCCAGAGCTTGGTGGAGGGTATGCCGGGCTGCTTCGTCGAACAGCACAAAGCGGATCAGGCGCACTTTATGCAAGCTGGGCAGTATGGCTTCGAGGGTAGCCGCACACACCTGAGCGGCTTCTTCCGCCGGGTAGCCGAAAGCACCGGTAGACAGTGCCGGGAAAGCAAGCCGTTCAATACCGTGCTCGTCGGCCAGTTTCAGCGCATTGCGGTAACAGTCCGCCAGCAGTTGATCCTCCGGCTTGTCGACGCAGTATGCCGGGCCCAGGCAGTGAATCACCCAGCGGTTGGGCAGATTATGACCGCCGGTGAGTACCGCTTGGCCCGGGTTGATGGGCGCCATTGACTGCCCCTCTTCGGCCAAGCCGGACCCAGCAGCGCGATGAAGTGCCCCGGCAACGCCCCCACCGGTTCTCAATTGTGCATTGGCGGCATTAACCACGGCATCTACATCGGACTGTCGAGCGATATCGCCCACCACGCACTGCAAGCTGATTCTGCTCTTGTCGCTCATAAGCTCCCCCGTCGATTACCACGCATTACGTAGCGCCCGCTGATGAAGGCTCTCTCTCCTTGCCAAGTGCTGCCGGTTATAACCCTCATCTTGGCAAACCCAAGCTCCGGTGCAAGCCAGCATTAGTAAGAGAGCGGAATTGGTGCACCATGAACTGAGCCTCTACTGCTCCCCAAATTGGGCAAACACTTCTTCCCCGGTCAGCTGCTTGGTTTTTTCTGCTAGTGAATAGTAAGGGGGCTTTTGGTCGATAAATATCTGTTCGGTTATTTTCCAATCATCCGCGCTATCAAGAAGGCCAACGGGAAGCGCGTAATGCCCACCCTGCTTTAAGCGATAGAAGAGGTGGGTGCCACACTGTTGGCAGAAACCACGCTCAGCCCATTCTGAGGAACTGAAGGTAGTTATATGCTCCGAGCCGTTAAAATCCACATCACCGGCAAACTCCACCGCAAACAGCGGCCCCCCACCCCACTTTCTGCACATTGAGCAGTGACAAACGCCGACATGGTTGCTTTTGGTGGTAACGGTGACGCTGACAATCCCGCATAGACAAGCCCCATGAAGCTCCGTGTTGGTTACCATGTGTCTCTCCTTCAGTTCTGATCGTGTTTAACCGTCAAAAGCTAAAATAGCTACGAGGTTTCTCAGCAACATCCACCAAGATAGCTCAAAATTAGACTCTCCATTTAAGGCATGGGCGCACAGCTAGTTTGTTGGATCGATGGTTTAAACGTTGAGCCAGGGCTTGGTGGAGGGGGTATAGGCCCGCTGCGTCAAACGTTTGTCGAGAAAGTAACTCTCGGTCTTCTCAAGCTCGTTAACCACCAGCACATGTTGGGTTGCTTTTACCTCAAACACTTACGACTCCTTTTACCCATATGGATACTTATAATGCCAAGCACTGAGGCGCGAGTTTAGAAGCGTTCGGAGGTTGCAAGCCACGTACCGTTTCGCTTTGTTAAGCTTCGTCAGGCCATACTTCAAACTCATTATCATTTACGACAATTGCTTGTGTATTGCTGATTGGACAAAGGCCTATTTTCTCTTTATAACTGGAGATTATACTCTCAACGGATTCTTTGAATGGAAAGTTGGTATGGTGTGGGACTGGATAAAAAGCAACTAGACCTAGCGAGGAAAAAGAGCCTAAGTTAGGTGCTACCGTGAAATCGTCCATGTCCTTAACATACTCAATATCGCGCGACACAACAATAGAACCGGCTGACTCACCTATATATATCTTCCCTGAATTTATTTGTTCTATTATGACTTTACCTGCATCTGTTCTTTTTAGCTCTTGAAGTAAAAAGAAAGTGTTTCCACCAGTGATATAGATATAATCATTTTTTTGAAGCTTGCTTTCTATTTCATCTTTAGACGCCGTTGAAATTTCAAGTTCATCAACGATAACACCTAGCTTTTCGAGGGCTTCCTTGCCAGCGGACACATAAAACCTCACCTCTTCCACGAGGCTCGCCGTGGGAATGAAGGTAGCCGTTTTGCCAGCGCATTTCCCCCCGGTAAATTTTAAAAATAGATCCGCCACATCCGCAAACGATGAAGTTAGAAACATTTTCTTCATTAACGATCCTTATTACCTGAAAACTGTGACTCTAGAAACTTAATTTGAAGCAAAGCGATGCTCTTCAAAGACGCCCGTTGGCTGCAAGTGTGCACCGCTGCGCATTGTTATGATCAGAAGGTAGTATCCGCAACGGCATACATTTTCCATCCATCGGCCGTCTTGGTAAAAGCATAGAACCCATGAACACTCTCAATTTTTGAACCATCTTTTCTGCATCTGACAGCAGAGGCAACTGCATGAGCTTCACTATCATTGACAGCTGTCACCTCGAATCTCCAATCGACAGAATGATCCCAACCCTTTTCTTTTTTAAGGCTTTTGGGGTCTATCGGATAGGAATCACACATTATCACCGAGCCATTTTTAATATATGCGATTGGATATTTGACCATTTTATCGATCAGCGTTACGTCGTTGCTCTTAAAACCAGCAACATAGTATTCCATGTAAGTTTTATGCACTTCAGACCGTAACTCTTCGAACGACATACCACCTCCTCAACACGTACCATAACACCTGAATAAACGGATCCAGTCATGCTTGTATGGCGTTTAAGCATGCATATAGCGACACTACAAAGCCTTGATCGACTAAGCCACGACGCTTTCCTCACTACGCACGGGGTCGGCTCAACAGATAGTCGAGATGCGCACGCACCTCTGACCATTCGCCCTTGTGCAGGCTATACATCACCGTATCGCGAATAGTACCGTCTCGGCGCAACACGTTGCCACGGATCACGCCGTCCTTTTTCGCGCCTAGGCGCTCAATTGCACGCTGGCTGGCAAAATTGAAGTTGTCAGTACGCCAGCCGACCACATTACAGCCCAACGTCTCGAAAGCGTGTGTCAATAGCAGCAGCTTGCAAGTGGTGTTGACATGCGTGTGCTGCACTCGCTTGGCGTACCACGTGTAGCCAATTTCCACTCTTTTTACGTCAGGCAAAATATCATGGTAACTCGTAGAGCCAAGCACCGTACCACTGGCCTCTTCAATGACGGTAAAGGCAAAGCGGTGGCCTTCCTCTCGGGCTTTCAAAGCAGTATCAATATAGCGGTGCGTCTCGTCAGGCGCTGGTACCGATGTAATGCGCAGGTTCCATAGCTCCCCGTCCGCTGCGGCAGCGCGCAGACCGGCTTCGTGGTTGAGTGTAAGCGGCACGATTTTTACGCCGCGCGCAGAGAGGGTGACGGGTTCAATAAAGGCCATATGTGTACTCAAATATCTTCTGTAGGTGGTCAAGGGAGAAGCTTAACGATGAGCGTAAACAGCTGGATTTAAAGCAGCCAGGTCGCATTGACGTTTTTATTAGCCAAAGAGGCCAAACATTGGGAGGCCTTAAAGAATCCTCGCCTGCTTGCAGGATTACAGCTTGAGTTTCATTCCTTCGTGAGATGCGACGAAGCCGAAGCCCTCATAAAAGCGTAATGCATCCGGCCTCAGCTTGTCAGTTGTGAGCTGAACCAGAACACACCCTCTTTCTTTAGCGCGATTTATGGCCCACTCAAACATAGCGCGACCAATTCCAGATGACCGGATTTCCTTGGATACGCGAACGCCCTCTATCTGAGCTCGCCATCCCCCCTGGTAGGTTAGATATGGAATGAAGGTGATTTGAAGCACGCCCACAATATGATGACCTGTAACTGCAACTACCAACTCATTGTTAGGATCAGCATCGATAGCTTCGAAGGCCATATGATAGGAACGAGACAGAGGACTTGAAGGATCTTCACGCTTTAGACCAAGGCTATCATCGGCGAGCATCTGAACGATAGCTTGCAGATCGTGGTGGGTGGCCACGCGAAACGAAACGCTTTTCTCTAGAGTCTCGCACATCTCAATTCCTCCTTTTAATGGCTAGGGCGAAGCGCACCAGAGGTCTTTATAGAGCAAAAGGAAGACAAGGCGACCCTCGTGCCGCGTATTGTTATGCTCTGTTAGGCATCACGCCGCAGCCCAATGCAAAGCAGCGCAGTAGGGTCCAAGTCCGCAGGCAATCTCAATACTTCTTTCACCCTTGGATCGTCGAAACCTGCCACTAGAACACAACCAACTCCGAGAGCAGTGCTCTGAAGGTGGACATTTTGTGCTAGAGCACCAGTTTCCATATATACATAGCGAGCGCCGCGCGCTCCCTGGGGTGGCTGAGCTTCAAAGTGCTGAATTGCCTCTCCCAGTTTCGCGGCAACTCCGATGACGAGAGCCGCTTCTTTCAACCATGGTTGATCGCCAATCCCTAGCGCTTGCACTGCCCCTTCCGGAACACGGTTCCCAGTTAACTTTAACGAATGGTTGTCAGCCTGATACTCATAGATACCAGGCTCAAGTTCCGATACCCGCTGCACCAATATTTTTAGGTGCAGCGGGTATAATCCACCTGCCGATGGCGTTGCTCTTTTTGTATCCGGCCCTGTTACGCCCTGGGCCGACCAAAGCAATTGAGACAAAACACCGATAGGGAGTGGTGCATTCGTGTACTCCCTCACGCTGCGCCGAGCCGCAATACTGCCAACCAATGACTTGGAGTCTTGCTGCTCTGGTGCAGGTAAGTCGAAGACCATACGTTTACTCCCTATCCATAACAGTGATTATGCGATGCTAATCGACGACGAACAACGTAGCTCCCTGCTCCGTCGAAGAACGATGAAGTTCTGCATTGTCGGCAACTTAATAGCTCGAACCAGGCGTGAGAACAAAACAACGACCATCGTCTAGCTCAGTATGAAGCTCACCTTCGAGGCAGAGCAATATGTGCCCTTTAGCACACCAATGATCGTATATGGCATTATTAACTCGGACTGTTGCGCACCAAGAGAGCGCTAGCACCGATCATCAAACTGCCTGTAACCCAATCCCACCACTGCCGAATGCGCGGCCTGCGTAATGCCTGCGCTACGCGCTCCATAAGTATGACAACGCCCCACCACCAAGCGACGCCAATCAGTACATCAAGCACACCGAGTATCAAAATTTGCCGAGCGGCACTAACCGTGGGATCGATGAACTGGGGTAAGACACTGAGGAAAAAGATGACCGCCTTAGGGTTGAGCAAATTGCACAAAAAGCCATTGGCAAAAGCACGGCTACGGCTAGTGGCATCAATGTTTTCTTGCACGTCTGCCTGTGCACTACGGTGCTGGCTACGACTGCTGTACAGAACTGCTAGCCCCATCCAGATTAAATAAGCCGCACCTGCCCAGCGAATCAGCATAAACAGCTCAGCGGAGCGAGCCGCAATGGCCGAAAGGCCCAGAGCGGCCGTCAGCATGTGTATACAGAGTCCGCTCTGAGCACCCAGCGCAGCAGCTAAACCGAGTCGACGATGCTTTACCGCATATCGGCTGACTAGCAGAAAATCCGGACCGGGAATAAGGTATGCCAGCAATACGACTGCGATAAAGCCAATAAGCTCAATACCCATTTACCTTCCTTCTATTATTATACCCCCCCTGGGATGGAGCTAACGGCGACGGGCGGCAATCAGCAGGTGTGACAGACCGCTTCTGTCAGACTCACATCGTACTCATCGCGGCGACGAACCCAGTCCATGATTTCCTTCTCGTTGCGGCCCTTCGGCGTGATATCGAGATAAACGAAGGCGCCAATAACCTCTTCATTGCCACGGGCGTAGCTGGAGTAGGTATGGAACACAGCGCCACTTTCATCCCTGTAGAAAACGCTAAGACCGGGCAATTCTTCGCTGAAGTATTTCGGATCCTCGATAGTTTGATAATTGTAGTGGAGCCGACCAGCCTCAAGATCCTCCCGTGCGAAAGAGACCTGAAAGTCAAAATTGAAATCGCTGCCCTGGGAGGATACCCAGTTGGCTGTCCAGCCCATGCGCCTCCGGTAGGCTTCCAGCTTTTCCAACGGCGCGCGGGATACACGAACATAACTGACATCGTGATTGGCGAGGTGGACGATGGCGCCCTCGGCATGATCCGCCTCCAGCGAGCAGCTCGGGCAGCCCGCCTCCCAGTCAGGGCCGAACATGAAATGGTGAATGACCAATTGACTGTTTGTGCCAAATAGCTCGGCAAGCGTCTTCTTCCCTTCCAGCGTGTCGAAGACGTATTCTTTCTCCAGCTTAACCCATGGCAACTCACGCCGTTCACGGGCGACCAGGTCGCGCATACGCGTGAGCGCCTTCTCGTTCTTTAGATGGGCTTTGCGTGCCCGAAACCATTCCTCTTTGGAGACAACTCTCGGTGATTCAATCTGGCTCATGACGGACCTCCTCGCGTAAATTCAGCCTTGCTCCGGCTTGCAGCACCGGAATAATGCGTTCTGCATAGAGTAGTCGTTCGCCACTGATCAAAATCGACAACACCACCGCAATTAATGACGAGGGGCATCGGAGCTAACATATACATCCCCGGGAGAATGGGCGTCCATTTAACTACCGAGTATGCTCAACACAACCATGAAGATTATAATCACGGACTAAGCCATACCCTCTCGACAATTGAACGCCAAGCCTCGGGCCTATTACTGTGAACAACCACCATGAAAGTGAAAAAAGCCCAGCCAAGCCTGTTCGTAAAGGCCTGCACCCGAAGAATCTACACAACCAAGGCTATGACTTCCCAGTGCTCGTAAAGAGCCACCCACCACTAGCCCCCTATGTGAAGCCGAACGCTTATGGCGAACTTTCCATCGATTTCGCAGACCCACTGGCAGTAAAAACGCTCAACGCCGCGTTATTAAACCGATACTACAATATTGTCGATTGGGATATTCCAGAGGGCGCGCTTTGCCCCCCGATCCCAGGCAGAGCCGACTATATTCATCACATGGCGGATTTATTGGAGTTTGGGCTTGGACATGAACAGCCCAGCATCAAGCTGCTCGATATAGGGACAGGAGCCAATGGCATCTACCCACTACTGGCCTGCCAAATTTACGGCTGGCAGTGTGTTGGTAGTGACATTAACCCTCAATCGCTTGAGAACGTCGCCACAATTATTACCAACAACCCCAAGCTCAAGGATCGCTTCACGCTACGCACACAGCACGATAAAAACCATATTTTTGAAGGGATCATTCAAGATGGGGAGTTTTTTGACGTCAGTGTATGCAACCCACCCTTTCACGCCTCGCTCGATGAAGCACTTAAAGGTAGCCAGCGTAAATTCAATAACCTTGCTCGTAGTCGCGGCGAACTAAAAGCCACAACCCAATCGCCTACGCTGAACTTTGGCGGGATGGGCGCAGAGCTCTGGTGTAAGGGGGGCGAACAGCTGTTTCTTAAAAAGCTAATAAGAGAAAGCCAGGAGTATGCAACTCAATGCCGCTGGTTTAGCAGCCTGGTTTCAAAAGCTGACAATGTTAAGCCTGCCAAGAAGCTGATTCGTAAGCTCGGTGCGGTTGATGTACGGGAAATAGAGATGAAGCAGGGAAATAAGATCACGAGGATATTGGCCTGGACATTCATGTGAGCCGTTCCCGAGATGGCGCATGATTATGCGAAGTCTACCGTGACATTGTGGGCTCTAGCTCAGGAATAGGCAGCTATGCTACGGCCGCTTTCAGATCCCACCGCCGCCACGAAAGGCGCTACCCGCCCTATGCAAGGGCGGTTTTGCTGACCAGCACGACACCGAAGGCGATCAGCATCAGCAACACCACTTTGCGGAAGGTGTCGGCATCCATCCGCTGGCGCACGATACCGCCGATCTTGGTGCCGACGTAGACGGGTATTAACCCCAACAGCGAGATCCAAATCGATTCGACCGTCATGAGTCCCAGCTTCGCCAGGCCCACGGCCATGATCAGGCTCGAAAGGGTAAAGGAGATATTGATCGCCTGGATAAACCGCTTGGGATCGAGTTGAAGCGCCAGCAGGAACGGCAAGACCGGCATGACTTGCGATCCGGTCATGCCATTCACCAGACCGGTGAGAAAACCGGAAACCGGCGCAAGTTTGCGGCCCAGGCTCTCCGACATCGGTTGGCCAGGGCGAAGCAGCGTGAAAGCGCCGTAGCCGATAAGCACCAGGCCCAGTATCGCGCCGGCGACCAGGCTATCGATCAGATCCAGCACGGCGAGGCCAATCAGCAGGCCGGGAATGGTGGCGAGAAACATCGGCCAGAAGCGCTGCACCGTCTCCCCAAAGTGCCCTGCCTGCATCATCACGATGGCGTTACTCACCAGCGAGGGAATGATGACCAGCGGTATGGCGGATTTGAGGCCCAGCCCAAGCGCGAGGATGGGTAGCGCGGATGTTGAGAACCCCAGACCGGTCGCCCCTTTGACGAAGGCAGCCACAAGATAGGCACAGGCGATGATCAGAATCGTCTCGAAATTCACGGTGCATCCATACGGTAACTCTCACAGATTGGTCTTAGACCGGCTTCGCTTCCTGCCGGCTGGTTTTCCGGCGGTCCATCGCCGCGGCAATGTCCTCTTCGTGCTCTTCGCCCCAGCCGCAAAGCGGCTCCATGGCCCGCACCAGACTTGCCCCGAAGGTCGTCAGCGAGTAGTCGACGCGCAGCGGGATCTCTCCATAGTCGGTGCGCTGGACAATACCGTCGGACTCCAGCTCCTTTAGCTGCTGGATCAACATTTTGTCGCTCACGCCCCGGACGCTTCGCTTGAGCTCGCCGTAACGCGTCGGGCCCTTGTTCAAAAAGAACAGAATCAACGGCTTCCACTTACCAGAGATCACGTGCAGCGTCGCATGCAGGCCACAAATGAAACGTGGGTTTTCTGAGTTTTCTTTCGCCATAACGGGTACTTACCAAAAGGTGCATACTTGAACATTTGTAAGCGGTTTATATATCGTGAAAGCGAATCGAGTCAACACACACGGAGACCCAACCATGAGTCGGCTAAACGGTAAAATCGCACTAATCACAGGCGGAGCCAGCGGCATCGGCCTGGCCTCGGCCCAACGCCTCATCGACGAAGGCACCTTCGTCTTCATTGTCGGACGGCGCCAGGACGTCCTCGACAACGCGGCTGAGGCACTGGGATCTAACGCCCGGGGTCTCCAGGCGGATGTGACGAAGCCGGAGGATCTCGACCGCGTATTCGAGACAGTGCAGAAAGAGAAAGGCCGCCTGGACATACTGGTGGCCAACGCGGGCGTAGGCGAATTCGCCAGCCTAGGACAGATCACCGAGGAACACTACGACTATATCTTTGACATCAACGTCAAAGGCACCCTCTTCACCGTCCAGAAGGCCCTCCCCCTGATGACGAACGGCGGCTCCATCATCCTCACCGGTTCCACGGTCGGCAGCATGGGCACCCCCGCTATGAGCATCTACAGCGCCTCCAAGGCGGCCATCCGAAACCTGGTGCGCAGTTGGGCCCATGATCTTAGGGGCACCGGCATTCGCGTGAACGTCATGTCTCCTGGCCCAACCAAAACAGACAAGTTAATCGAATTGCTCCCATCCGACGCCCTGAGCGAGATGAAACGGAGCGTACCCCTTGAGCGTCTGGGCGATCCCCAAGAAACCGCAGGCGCGGTGGCGTTCCTGGCGTCCGACGATAGCAGCTTTATGACAGGGAGCGAGGTATTCGTTGACGGGGGCTACGCGCAGGTTTAGGGGTTAGGCGGAGAACGGGAGGCAATGAACCAAAAGGGGTCAGATAGATTTTAGATCAGTCAGCTTGGTTAAAAATAAATCAACCTGCCTCATTAAGTGATCACAATAAACTCGATCTGCCCCCTTTAATTTTGGCTTCCCTTACACATAACACGGAGCACAGCGGCGGCCAGTCAGGGACGTCCGGCGGCTGCAAGCCGCGTACTGCTGCGAATTGTTATAAATCAGTTACTTTGGTGCTCATGAGAGCACTATTTCCAGAGAAGCCAAACTTCTCGTACAACCCTTGAGCATCGCGGGTTTGCAACACCATTTGAGTTCCCTTTATGGCCGGGTGCGTAACCAAGCATTCCATGATCCACTGCCCTAAACCGGCACCCCGATACTCGGGCTCAATCACAATATCCGCTACCCAGGTAAACGTAGCACTATCGGTGACTGCCCGCCCAAAACCTATCTGCGTGGCACCCCGGTAAAGACTGAAGCAGATGGAACCAGCAACCATGCGCTCTACGGTTTCTCGGGGACGGCGGTCACCCCAATAGGTTGCAGCAAGCAAGCGGTGGACAATATCCAGTTGCACTTTGGACTTGTCGTCAGTGATTAGGTAATCGTCCTTACGCCATTCCATCGATGGCTACTCCCTGATTTATAACGCCCCGCTAAACGGCGAGCGTTAGAGAGTCCGGTGGAGGCCACGCCTTTTGTGGCCGGAACGAATTTGAGCGGCTTGTTATGTTTAATCATCGATCTCAACAAGCTTACCCTCAGCATTTCTCTCGAATGCCGAACCATATGGAGCATCAAGAAATTCGACTATGTCAGGACTGTAATTAGCAATTGTGTTTACGTCATATATTTCGTGATTGCTTGGATCATCCATGTATTTCTCCGACTCCTTACCCCACATGAAACACCAGCCACTATCCATATCGTTTCGCGGCTCATCACGATACATGTAGCCCACCTTTTTTCCATGGACGGTAATCATATCCGTTGCTATACATCCGCCGTACCCTTTGGCAACATCCTTGATTTCATCAGCTCTCAACTTGAATTTTTTGGACATGACTCAGAACTCTCCAAAAAACATAACGCAAAGCTTTGGGGCGGCTGGAGCGCATCGTAAGCCGTCCCAGCCACGATAGTGTGGACTTCCCCCAATAAAATGGACACGCCCCATCAGTTGACTCCTTCGAACTCTAGCGGAGTCCGGTAACCAAGGCCACTGTGCAGCCGTTGGGTATTATAAAAGCCTTCAATATAGGCTTTTATATGTTTCCGTAATTGGCGCATCGTCACGAAGCTGGTGGCGTGCAGCAATTCTCCCTTGAGGGTCTTGAAGAACGATTCAACCTCGGCATTGTCGGTACACTGACCAGGTCGGTTCATGCTGTGTTTTACTTGGTACTGCTTCAGCAGCGCTTGTGTCTTATGAGCTCGGTATTCGATGCCGCGATCCGTATGGAACAACAGGCCAGAATCCGGCTTACGGCTTGTGAAGACCTCCCGCAACGTTGCTCTGGCAAAGTTTGCGCTCAGACTCGCCCCCAAGCGCCAACTGATGATGCGGCGTGAGTACAGGTCCAACACTACCGCCAGGAACACGTACTTCTTGCCAAGCTTGATATACGTGACGTCACTGCTCCACTGCTGGTTTTCCGCAGTCGGCCTCGCTGCCTCAAGTCGATAATTTGGCAGGGCTTTCAGATCATTCCTGAGCTTCCTCAATCGGCGGTACACATGAGCAGAGCGGGCCTTCATGCCCCACTCCCGCATAATTTTCGCGACCCGATTCTCTCCGACCACCAAGCCTTCTCGGCGCAGCGTCTGGTAAACGCGAGGACTACCATAACGGCCTTTACTGTTGTCGTAGATCTTCCTGATCTTCAACAACAAGTCTGCCTTGTCAGTGGCTCTCTTGCTGGGCTCCCGGTTGGCCCAGGCATAGTATCCAGACCACGACACCTTCAGATGTCTGCACAGCGCTTTTACACTGTAGTCTCGTCGGTGTTTCCAGATGAACCGGAACGCTTCCGTCGTTCCTCGGCCTGAAAACGTTGAAACTTTTTTAGAATGTCGTTTTCCTCCTGAAGCTCCGATATCCGGCGTTTCAGGCGGGCAACCTCATCCTGTTCCTGGATCTTCTTCTTGGCGTCTGCTGGCGCTTTCTTTACCCGTTTCATGGCGAACTTTCCCTATCGGTATTCCTTACGCCAGCGTGACAGCATGAAAGGGTGAATATCCAGCGCTTCGGCGACGCTTTTCACACTCCGGTGGGCCTGGTGACTCCACTCCACCGCTTTGACCTTGAACTCAGTGCTGTACTGCTGAGTTTTCTTCCCCGTGATCATCTCCGGCATCGTATTTCTCCTCCTGCGGAGTTATCGATGCGTGTCCACTGAACTGGGGGAAGTCCATGTCCGAGTTAATTTGCATTGTTATGTAATTCTTCATGCAGTGAATCATATTTTGCATAGATATGATTTGCCAGATGATATTGAAACTCAACTATTTCATCCTCATCATGATCCCATGGAGTAGCAGCCATAACCTCAAGCTCATGCACTTTATCAATTAGGTCTTTATCTGCATATTGAGGGTTCAACTCAATTATTGATTTTATTTTATCACTGGGAAATTGTGTATCACATTCAATTGATACTGATTCGCCTTTGTCCGATATCGCTTTAAAAAATGACATAAATTTTGCCTTGTAATGTTTCTTGTCATTGAACTCACTAAATGCATGGGCAAATCTTTGGCGGAATCTTGGGTAACCTATTGAGCTATATGTTACAAATCTTGTATTAGTCAGCTCTACTCTAAGTGGGGCATATATCTTATTGTATGAATCACTCTTTCTTTGAAATGCAATATTTGCCTCCGATGAAATCCGGCCTTTTTTAAAGCTCCTTTTATAAAAGGCATAGACTGAAGCCAATATTGCAAGCACAGCCGCAATCCCTCCAGCAATAGTTGCTGCATCAGTCAATTTCACTACATCTCCATTTTTTAAATAACGCCTCGCTCACAGGCACATGCTGCGGAGGGCGTTTTTGTGTATGATTGAGCGCCAGCGAAAGACACAAAAATGATCGGAGTAGTATGTGTCCTTGTGGAGCGAATTGTTATGCCAATTTCTAATGAGTGATATAGTAGATCTATAAAGACCTTTTGATTTCATGCGGAGATCTTATAACAACTCGCTCCGGGTTACCTAACTGAAGATATTTTAAACATTCTGGAAGAACCAACTCCTCATCAATAATTCTTTGTACTTCTTCAGGACTAATATTAGTTTCATTAGAGATTAAAGAAACAATTTCAGAATGAAAATTTTCGCTTACTGGGTCGATCATCATTCCGCACCTAGGAATAAGATTATATTTTTTATCTGATTCAATCACCCCTTTTTCTATCAAAAAATCAATCAATTCAGTATAGAATGTCCTTCTGATCATACCTGACATAAACGAAGACCATCGAAGGCTTTTTTTCTCTTTATTGATAACAATTGGTAAGAATTCTTTCAGCCTTATCATCAAGCGAACAATAAAAGTAGAAGCCTCCTTGCTCAAAATAGGCAAAGCGCTTGCAAGGACTGTTTTTGCCCCGCCAGACAAAAATCCGTTAGCTACAGAGAAATGATTTCTATCTATAGGGCTTGTGTCACAAGAACTAAGCACCACAATAGGTGGGATTTTGGCATCTTGAACTAGATCATAGACAGAAACTGCTTCATTTTTTAAATGAATAAGACCCTCGCCACTTTCTTGATGACCACCGTGAAGATCAAATACAACCATTGGGCTACAGGAGTCGTTTAAAACTGAAACCAATTCTCTGTAAGTAGAAGGTCTAGTCAGTTTCGCTCTTACATCAAAAACACTTTGGCTCCCAAGAGCTGCCAGCTTGCCATTATTAAAAGACTCAAGCTTAGAAAAAAGATGATCTTTTATTAAATCTTCATCTTTGAAAGAGCTAATTACTAAAACATCACTAAACCCTTCCATATCAATAAATATATTTCTAGAATCTATCAGCAACTTGGTTGTTATCCAGCCTGGCGAAACAGGTAAACGACTGACATTATGCGCCAGCATAATAGGAAGCCCATTATGAGAAGACCACTCAATGGGCAAGTTCGATACTATTTTAACTTCTGAAGGTCGGCTTTCATTCAAGTACTCGAATGAGCCTGATGTCTTTTTATTAATAAAATCTCTAAATTTTTTGAATTTATTTTTTAAGCTTTTTTGATTATCACTTCTATCATTAATGCCAATATCTTTAAGAAAACCATACAAGTCGCTATTAGATATATTAATCTTGGCACTTGGAATCAGGCTAGAGCATGAATACAAACCAATTAATGTTTCCACAAGCAACCTTTCGCTGTATGCTTCATTAAAATATTTCGTTTTTTCAGTCCCTTCGTAAAATCCATTTCGCAAAATCAACTTAATCGCCTTTTCTAGCGACCTGGGATCCTCAACTCCTGTGTTCTGTAAAGAATTCTGAGAATATTCATTTTTATTTATTTGAAAGTCAAGATTAGCAGAGAAGTCCGATAAGACTATCTGAATTGCTGGTAGCGCTAAATTCAGTTTAAAATTTTCAGCAATATTATTTCTAATATAATTAATTAGGTTTATTGTCTGGAAAACATCTTCGTCATTACACTCATATCTAAACACCTCATAACTCGCATTTAGTTTTGCAGACTTTAGAACTAATATATTGGCTTCGGTAGATATTGACCTATTCAGATCGCAATCAGTTTCTATATACTCATTAGAGTTATCGTTAAAGTAGCTTGCTTTTAATTCTGATACAATATTCATTTCCTCTAAATTAAATCTAGGAGAAAGCTTATTCAGATAGGAAAGCAAAACACCTTTCTCAAGATCTTTCAAGCAAACACAATCTATATCATCTATCCCACCCAAAGAGCCAGAGACGTAAATTGCTTCAGGAAAATCTATGTCTTGAAAAACTCGACCATCCAAAAATACAACTTTTATTGCAGCCTCTACCTCTTCTACTTCAGAAAGGTCGCCACAAAATACTACTCTGTAACCATCAAAAAAACCTGTCATCCTATGCTGTATTAAAACTTCTTTTTTGCAAAAAAACTCACATAGATCTTTAGGTAATTCAGCAATTTTTCTAAAAATATCAATTTTCTTTAACAAGCTTGACGGATAATTATTAAAGTAAGTAAAGCTATCATCTTTTTTATCTATCATTACGATGTACGCAATACTTAAAAAATTATTTTGATTCACTCTCAAACTCTTACTCCATTACAATGATTACAAGCCCGAGGAATAACGCTGTTTTGGAGCACTGCGGAAAAACAGTCCGGCAACATGCGCTTGTTATACGATCTTCACAGGCCAATTTGATTTTCAATATATGACTGAAGAACACCTGTAGTCACATCACCAATTTTACTGCCAGCCGAAATCAAAAAACCTTTCAGCCGATGTTTTGCTGTCATTCTATCTTCAGTTTTTGCACTTTCATCAGAAAGCTCATGCACTGACGATGCAAGAATTGCCTTATCTTTACCGGCATATTGGTCAATAATTTCTAGTAACTTCTTTGCATCAGTTCCTAAATGCTGATCCCCTATGATTTGTTGCGCAACAACACCATTTACAGCCTCAATTATTTGGGGATTAATATTAACTGTTAAATTATTATTTGGCGTAGGCTGTACTTTCATATCGATGGTTAGCGCGGAAGAAACACCTCCAGCAGAAGGCACGCTAGCTTCAACAATTCTTCCAATAACCTCCCAGTCATGATCAGTTCTAACATATTCGGAAAGCTCACTTTCTAAACCATGCCTAATGGCAAGAATTTTCCTTTCCCTTTCTTGCTTGATATCTATATGTAATCTTCTAGCTTCTTTGCTGTACCGCTCTACGAGGTTAATTATCTCAGTCTTGTTTAGATCTTTAGATTCCAATAAAGCCTGAGCGGCTTCTGGGTTTGAAACGCATGACTCCATAAAGCTTGAGAATTCATCAAATTTCTCAGGGAGCAAGTTTGGCTCAACGCCATCACCGCCAAAGAATTCGTATACAACTCCCTGGTTGGTTCTATATTGATCCTGCCTAACATTAAGACCGGATACTTTATGTAAATATTCTCTAAATAGCTGCAATAACTTTTCAGCCTCATTTACCCACATTCTTTCTGAAGGGACATAGATTCTAAAAATCAAGTTGCTTTCATTTTTATCTATGAATGAAGATGCTATCAGGATCATCTCCACATTTTTCTGATAAGGAATTATTGATATGTCATGTCGTTCAAAGAGCGAGAGCACCTCACCGACAATTTGGGAATCTGGCGGTTGAAATATATCATCATAATGAGATCTCAAAAATTGATAGTCTTCATCAAGCTCTGGGTCATAGTCGTTTAACTGCGCAATATACTCCCCATAATCATTACCTTTTTCTCCGGTAATTAGAGATTCATGAGAAAGAAACAAATTGGGTTTCGTAGATATAAGACCTAATAACTCTTCCCTCAAGTCCTTATATTCTTCATCAAACAAAATATAAAAGGATGTGTTAGTCAATTTAACGACCACTGAAGTGACTTCGAACTCACTAAAAATGTCTATGATTTTTTTCCAGTTCTCCAGACTAGATTCAAGCATCTTTCTTTTATACAGAGTTCCTACCGCTTTCAGCTTGGCAGTAACCCCTTCGCGATCAGCATTCCCCAAAAAGAGAACAATTTTTTGCTTTTCTAACATCTCATTTCCAATGTTTGGTGTGGCGTATTTTCGTATAACGCCGCAATTACGCGCTTGTCGCGTGCATTGCCTTGTTAAGCTTTGCTGCCAATTACCTAAAACACTTAAAAGATTCATCGAAGGCAATCCGTTCAGAGGCGTCTAGGATATTAGAAAGTCCTTCAATAGTTCTATTGCAAATCTTCTCTGCGCAATAGTATAGCTCTTGATTCTCATCCTTCCTGAAAAGATGGAAGTACTTCTTTAATGCATCATTTATCTGAAAATTTAATCGTTCTACTGTATGAGGCATAAACCTCTTATTTTCAAACCCTGAAACCTCAATCAAGATAGCCTTTCTATGGATAATATCTCCACGATACTCATGAAGCTTAGTAAACCACTCACGGTGTTCCTTGGCTAGCAGAGAGCCGAAATCCTTTCCTGCATAAACATCATTGGTTTTGTTGACGAAGCCACTCCACTTCAAGGTCTGAAACTTTGGCCCGTATAGATACAAACCTAGATAATTTCCAAAGTAATCTGACAATGACCCCAGGTTGAATAGGAGATTATCAAAACAATAGCTTAGTTGGTTTATAGCGTTGAATGTGAGATCCAGCTGCTCTCCGGTATCTCCGTTATTCCCTTCGTACTTCTTTATATGTATATCTATAAATTGTCTAAGAATAGACATCTGCTGAAATGTGGCCCCGAGTCGATGCAGAACATAGTCCCGGCGCGTGGCGCACTCTTTAGAATGAGGGAACATTAGGTTCTGCCCGTACTTGTTTAGGGCAAGCTGAGAGTTATTCTTGAGCAGCTTTCTGTCAAATTCTCTAAACGTCTGCACGAATGCCTCTCGAAAAGCTTAACGCAAAGCGCACCGGTGGTCTTTACATAGCGAAGCGGCGTAAAGGGCATCCGTGTGACGCGCCTTGATACTCATTGAGCCTTCTCCCCCAGCTCAGCCTGTTTGGCTAAGCTGAAAAGGCGACCAAACCTAACAGGAGAAGACTCAATAAACTTTTACAATAGCACTCACCGTCACTACTGTGGAATTGATCTGCATGCCCGTAGCCTGTATGTCTGTATCTTGGATCAGCAGGGCGACACCCTTCTGCATAAAGAGATTCCAGCCAAACCAGAACCTTTGCTCCATCTGATCGAACCCTACCTGGACGAGCTGATCATCGGCGTCGAATGCATGCACTGCTGGTACTGGATCGCCGATTTCTGTGAAGACCAGGGCATTGCTTTCATTCTCGGTCATGCCCTTTATATGAAGGCCATTCATGGCGGTAAAACAAAGAATGACCGCGTGGATTCTTACAAGATTGCGGCGCTTATCCGCGGTGGCAACTTTCCCCTCGCGTATGCCTACCCTCGTCGCATGCGAGCAACACGGGATTTACTTCGTCGTCGCACTGGACTCGTTCGACACGGTGCGGATCTCAAAGCTCATGTGGTCAACACCACGAGTCAGTACAATCTGCCACCCAACAAGGTCAATTTGAAAAATGTCAGTGCCAGAGAGCAACTGGGCAGAACCTTTGATGACCCGCTCGTTCAGCGCAATATCGATTTAGATATGGCCGTTTTAGAGTGCTACCACCGGGAACTAAGCCAGGTGGAATGGCTATTGGAAAAGCAGGCTAAAAAGCATCAGCCGACCTACTACCACTTATTAACCACCATTCCCGGCGTTGGCCGTATTTTAGCGCTCACTATTCTGTATGAAGTCGGTGATATTCGGCGTTTTGAATCTGTCCAGAAGTTTGCCTCCTACTCCCGACTAATCAAGTGCAAAGCCGAATCGGCTGGTAAGACCTATGGCACCCAGGGCAACAAGATTGGTAATGCCCATCTGAAGTGGGCTTTTTCTGAGGCTGCGGTGCTTTATCTGCGCGGCAATCCAGGTGCACAAAAGCTGCTGCAACGCTTCCAGAAACGCATGAGTAAAGCCAAAGCTTTATCGGCTCTGGCCCACAAGCTGGGGCGTGCGGTCTATTTCATGTTAAAGAACGAAAAGGTGTTTGATGAACAACGCTTTTTAACGAGTTAGTCACGCAGCAGGATGATGATCAATGTCTAACTGGATCATCACGGAGTGTGCTGAAACCGGGTGTCTGCTGACTGATTTTTATATCTAAAACCCGACGTCTACACCCAACTAGAAGCCCGTCGCTTTGATTATCCATCCTGCTGGCGTGCACCAATACCCTGAGCGAGTGGGCTTACACCGGCGCTGAACCTGAAACTAACTGGGACTATAAAGTAACCCGCTTTTTGAATAGGACAGATGCTGGTTAACCGATGAATGTCTAGTGCCCCAGACCCACCTGCAAGGAGCAACCCGGTTTGGCAGTGGTGAACCACCACGTTAGAGAGCCTCAATAGGTGTTTGCTGTAAGCCACCAACCGCCAACGATGACAGATGAAGTAGGATCACTGGCTCAGGGACTTGATATTGACCGCTTACGCGGCCAATAAAAAATACTGCGGCTTATTGACAGGCAGAAGGCTCATAGGTGTTATGAATTTTCCACGGAAATCCCTGCACGATTTAAATACTCATCCACGTTATCCAAGGTATCGTGTATTTTTGCGACCTTGTAGGCGAAAGGGCTAATCGTCATTGTCGTCAGGTCAGGCGGAGGAAGGTCCACCCTCGCTCCATCTACCGACACAAGTATGAACCTATCAAGGAATGCTCCATCGTAATAAAGCTCATACCAGTACCCTGTGGCTCTTTTGTCTGGAAAACCATTTGCCCATTGTTCCTTGAAATCTTCGCACTGAATTCCGTCATCTATAAATTTCGCCCTGAATCGAAGTCGGGGATCTTCTCTCAAAAACCGTTCGCTGGCCCAATCTCTGGAAATGCCATGCCAATCATCTTTCGGATGAGTTGTAGGTATAAAGTCTAGGATTTCTTCAAAAGTCATTTCTCGAACAGGCTTGCGCTCAGGTAGAAAATACTCTGCGATCGAAGGGCTGGCCAAGAAAAGTGAACTTAACAGTCCGAAGACGAAAGCTATGGGCTCAATATCAAAGCCTGCGATCCAGAACCCTCCAGCAATAAGAGCAAAGCAGAAAAATAAGCCGCCTATAACCCGCAATGCGTGCTTGTACCGTTTAATCCACAGCCAAAGAAACTTCAATTTCCAATTTACTCCCAGATTCTTATTCATAACGCCTCGCGCAGCGGGCAAATTGTAGCGACGAAGGAGCGGAAATTTGATCCGCCAGCCGCGGCTTATTATGTGTTTTTGCTGATCTCACTTTCCCAGCTCTCTTCTACGTTAGCCAATATCTCGCAATCACAGTTGCCTCCCTGCTCTTCGAGCCATGGAAGCACTTGGTTTGGATCGAGGCCTTTTTGGGATAGGAACAATTGGGTAGCCCTTGGAGAATGGTCGCACCCTTCTTGCTCAAGGGTCTCATCAAGGTAATCGAATAGTTCGCCAAGTACTGCAAGCGAAAGAGGCATATTCTCGATGGCTTCTTTGGTATCTTCGGCCACCATGGCTTCGACCAGTGCGGCCCTGCGCCTTTTCTCTTGCTTAGATGCCACGATCTCTCCTACACATAACGCCCCAAGCAGGGGAATATTTTTGCGTTTTGAGCGCAGCGAAGCAAAATATTTCCGCTGCCTTGGTTTGTTAACTGCCATTGCCAGAACCCACAGTTTCAGTTGCTGGTAATAGCTGGTGTGTGCTTTCAAAGCACCTGCCTCCAGGCCACCGAACATCAACTTGATCGTGCGGCATCTCAAAGGGCGGCTCGACGATTTGTCCGACACCTACACCGCGGCCCCAAGAGTCGAAGTCATTCGGCTGCCAAGTTATTGGGTTTTTCTTTACGTATTCCCCAACTTTGAATTCCATAAATCAGTCCGAATACTGGGTGCCAGTTAACGCCGCCAGCACGCGCGCCGCTGTTTGGCGTCGCTTGCCTGGCCTTGTTAGCAGCCCTCACCGGACTTGCGCGGCTTGCCGCACTGGCAAACCTGAACAGCAGCACGGCTGCTTATATTAAAAACTACACCAGCCAGCTGCGATACGGCGAGCCAACCGGAACCTGTAAAACTATTGAGCGAAGCCAAGAACGCTACCGCCTCCACCGTTTGCAGCAAACCCGCAAACTGGCGAACTTTACCTTTTGGCGCCGCTGCTAAGAAAACGAAACGCGAGCAATGCCGAACAAAACTACTGACTAAAACAGAAAAAACCCGAACACCTGCTAACAGGTATTAGACGGCGCGTCCTATGATTGGATGAACGTGCCAGCATGTTTACTTAGCAAATGTAGCCTACCTTTTCGTGCATAACCACATGATTTTAAATTAAATTAATATTAATTAGGCTCTAGTTGCAGAATTCGCATTCTTGCGCATTTTGCAAATCCCAATAACACTGTATGCATATATACCATCAGGAGATAGAAACCAAATGGATATGCAAAGCAGGCCTCCTAAACTAATGGATCGTGTGAAAGCTGTTATGCGGGTAAAACGCTATAGCCCGCGTACTTAAAAAAACATACTGTTACTGGATACGTTACTTCATTCGCTATCATGGGGTGCGACACCCTGCCAGTATGGGCCCTTCTGAAGTCCAAGCTTTTCTGGAGCACCTTGCCGGAGAACGATATGTGGCTGCAGCTACACAAAACCAAGCGCTTAATGCTTTAGTATTTCTGTATCGCCATATCCTTGATATGCCATTGGGTGATTTTGGTACCTTTTCACGAGCTAAACGCCCGCGTCGATTACCTGTCGAGCTTTCTCACTAAGAGGTTATGCACGTATTAAATCGAGTGTGTGGGCCTATGAATTTGATAGCCCCCCTGACCTGAGGAAGGAATTTGCCGGTGTGCGCTGCCCTTTAGGCTAATGAACTAAAACGAAACCACGCTACCGCCACGGCACACCTGGGTTACGTTAAAACGCTCCAGTTGGGACCGAGTCTGACTAATTAACCATACCTTATTCATAAATTTGGATTAGGTCACGTATCGATGAAAAAAAGTGTTTCCTCTCTGAGGGCAACGGCTCGTTAGTTGCGTGGATCTGGCATCGCTTCGCGATGCTCCCGCGGGTGCCTCATTTGCTCGTTCCTCGCAGATTCGTTACCACGCGCTACGAAATTTGGCTACGCAAGTAGTGGTGCCAGTTTTCCTCGCGCGTACAAATCCTCGTGCTTCATAACTCGTTGCCGCTGGCCTTCCTTTGCAAATCCGATTAGCCTGCTAATTCACTATTAAGGGTTTGGCATGCAAGAGACGACTCCTCGGCAGCGCTTGGCGGGCGTGCTGATTTTGCTTGGATTGATCGCACAAATTATCGGTTTTACCAGCTGGTTGAGCACTGCGCATGCGGTGAGCTATTTGCTGTGGGCGGCGGTTGTGTTGCTGTGGCGAGATATACCCCGTCGTTCTCGCATTCAGGCGGGCGTATTGATTGCGCTTGGTGTGGGAATGCTGCTGGTGGCGCAGTTTGTGTATGGTGCGGATGTCGATTGGCCCGCTATGTTGCAGGGCAACTCGTTTGTGGCGGCGATGCTGGTGGGCGTTAGTTTTATCTCGCTGATTGGTAAGCAAGGCAACAAGAGCGCGACAGGCAGCCGAGTGACTGGGGCGGGCGGTATTTTACGTACCTGGCTGGGGGTGCACTTTCTGGGCACGATTTTAAATCTGTCTACCGTATTTATGGTGGGCGATAAGCTGGCTCGGCGTGGGCCGCTCACTACGCCGCAGCTTTTGGCGCTTAACCGCGGGCTCTCCAGCGCAGCCTTATGGTCACCGTTTTTTGCCTCCATGGGTGTGGTGATCGCGCTGGTGCCCGACGTTGAGTACGCGCAAATTGCCGTGGTGGGCTTTCCCATGGCGATGCTGTCGGGGCTGTTAACCACGCTAGAGCTGCGGCGCCGGTTTGATCTCAGCGAGGTGGATGGCTACTCACTGGCGCCCCGTAGCTTGTTGATGCCGGTGGGCATGGCGGCGTTGGTGATGCTGTTTCACTTTGTGCTCACCCCTGCCCTGACCATTGTCAGCATTATCACCTTTCTGCTGCCTAGCGTTGCGCTGCTAAGTAACCTGCACCATGGGCCCAAATTTACCCTGCGGCGGATTCGTCAGCACACCACCACGCGGTTACCCGCCATGCGCGGGGAGATTTCGCTGTTTTTGGCGGCGGGGTTATTAACCATTGGCCTTTCGACACTGGTAACCGCCGCGGCTGGCAGCGACTGGACATTGTTCACTCGCTTTGGTGCGCCCCAGGCGATGCTTAGCTTTGCGGGGATCACGTTGAGCGCACTGGCAGGCTTACATCCCATTATTGGCGTATCGGTGCTGGCGTCGATCCTCAATTTGCAGGGCGGCGAACAAACCGTGTTTGCGTTTGTGGCGTTAACCTCGTGGGCAGTGGGCACCAGCGTGGGCCCGCTTTCGGGGATCAACCTGTCACTGCAAGGTCGCTACGGGGTGAGCGGCTACCGCATGATGAAAAATAACCTGCTCTACGCGGCGGTCATGAGCCTGCTCTCGCTGGGGGCGATTGCAGGCGTCAGTTTACTGGTTACCTAATCGATCAGGTCTCAATGATTTTATTGGGAAAACGGTAGAAGTAGCGATGGCCACACTGATGGCAAGGCTCCAGGCGTGCAACGGTAGGCAGCATCACCTGAGCATCGCAGTGAGTGCAGGCCATTAGGCCAGGCGCTGCCATCTCACCTTCGCAGTAGTCGGCGCGGGCAGCTTCTAAATCTTCCTCGAAGCGCTCGCGTTCGACTACGCTGCGGTCAGCAATTGAAAGCAGCGACTCCGCCACGCGGCGCGAAAGGCCGTCAATGTCGATGCCCAGCCAGCTGGCTACCTGCTTGCCGGTGTCTGCCATGTAGTAGCGCATATCTTTCAGGTCACGCTCGACCCAGGCGCGCAGCAGGGCTAGCTCATCTTTGGTGTACTCTTCCAGCTCCGCTTCAAACTCGACCGCGTCGTCCAAATCCTTCTGCAAGTTTTCCCAGGTTAGCTCATTGGCGCCCCCCTGCATCCGCTCTAGCAAGCGCTCATAGCCTTCGCGCAGGCGATTGTCGTTCTGCTGTTCACTCATGGTGCCTCTCCTTTTGTCGACGCGTGCAGTTACCTATCATCGGCTTACCGTTCAAGGATACACCTGCATAGGATACAATCGACCTCACTTATCTGACAGATGTCATCTAACATTCACTTTGCGCCCCTTTTGGGCGAATACGCCAAGGCATTAATAAACCGATGGACGCACACTACAGCCCTCGTGATATCGAACGCGACGCCCAGCAGTACTGGGACAAACATCAGTGCTTCAAAGCCGTAGAGGACGCGAACCGCGAGAAGTTCTACTGCCTCTCCATGTTCCCCTACCCCAGCGGCAAGCTGCACATGGGCCACGTGCGTAACTACACTATCGGCGACGTTGTGTCCCGTTTCCAGCGCATGCAGGGTAAAAATGTCATGCAGCCCATGGGCTGGGACGCTTTCGGCATGCCCGCAGAAAACGCCGCCATTCAGAATCAGGTGCCGCCTGCCAAGTGGACTTACCAAAACATCGATTACATGCGCAATCAGTTGAAGGCATTGGGCTTTGCCTATGACTGGAGCCGCGAGTTCGCCACCTGCGATACCAGCTACTACCGCTGGGAGCAGTGGTTCTTCACCAAGCTGGTAGAAAAAGGCTTGGTGTATAAGAAGATGTCGACGGTTAACTGGGATCCGGTGGATCAAACCGTCCTCGCCAATGAGCAAGTTATCGAAGGCCGCGGCTGGCGCTCCGGTGCGCTGGTTGAGCGTAAAGAGATACCGCTGTGGTTCTTGAAGATTACCGACTACGCCGATGAGCTGCTGGCCGACCTGGATAAAGTCGAGTGGCCCGAGCAGGTCAAAACCATGCAGCGCAACTGGATTGGTAAATCCCGCGGTGTCGAGCTGACCTTTGATGTCAAAGGCGCTGATGGCCAAGCCAATGAGCCGCTGGCGGTTTATACCACTCGCCCGGATACGCTGCTGGGCGTTACTTATGTGGCGGTTGCAGCTGGCCACCCGCTGGCCAAGCAGGCGGCCGAGCAGAACAGCGAGCTAGCTGCATTTTGCGACGAGTGCGCCAGGGGTGGCACCTCCGAAGCAGAGATGGCCACCAAAGAGAAAAAAGGCATGCTCACCGGCCATAGGGCGGTTCACCCGCTAACCGGCGATGAAGTGCCCGTTTACGTGGCTAATTTCGTGCTGATGGAGTTTGGTACCGGTGCGGTGATGGCGGTACCCGGCCACGACCAGCGCGATTGGGAGTTTGCCACCAAGTACGGCATTGCCATCAAACCGGTCATCGCCGATGAAAGCGGCCAGCCTGCCGACGTTTCTGAGGCGGCCTACGCCGAATACGGCAAGCTGGTTAATTCAGGTCAGTTTGATGGCCTTGATTTTGAACAAGCCTTTGATGCCATTGCCGCCAAACTGGCTGAGCTTGATCGTGGCGAAGTCAAAACCAACTATCGCCTGCGCGATTGGGGCGTTGCCCGCCAACGCTACTGGGGCGCGCCGATTCCGGTTAAATACGGCCCGGAAGGTCAAACCGTTCCGCTCACCGATGACGAGCTGCCAGTCTCTTTGCCTATGGAAGTCACCGTAGATGCCTCGGGCTCGCCGCTGAAAAAGATGCCGGCGTTTTCTGACCTGGGCGATGGCTGGACGCGCGAAACCGACACCTTCGACACCTTTATGGAGTCGTCTTGGTACTACGCGCGCTTCTGCTGTGCGGATAACACCGAAGCAATGCTGGACGAGCGCGCCAACTACTGGCTGCCGGTTGACCTCTACATTGGCGGTATCGAGCACGCCATTCTGCACCTGCTGTATGCGCGTTTCTTCCACAAACTGATGCGTGACTTTGGCTTGGTGGATTCCGACGAGCCGTTCCAGCAGCTTCTGACCCAGGGCATGGTCATTGCGGAAACCTTCTACCGCTCCACTGATAACGGAGGCAAGCAGTGGTTTAACCCCGCTGACGTGGAAGTGAAGCGCGATGAGAAAGGCCGCCCGCTGAGCGCTATCCTTATGAGCGACGGCGAGCCGGTGGAAATGGGTGGCATCGAGAAGATGTCCAAGTCGAAAAACAACGGCGTTGATCCGCAGTCGATGATCGACAAGTTTGGTGCCGATACCGTACGCCTGTTTATGATGTTTGCCGCACCCCCCGAGCAGTCCCTGGAGTGGTCGGATTCAGGTGTAGAGGGCGCGCACCGCTTCTTGAAGCGCCTATGGCGTCAAGTCAATGAGCACTTGGCATCGGGCACGCCCGGCACGCTGGACGTCAATGCACTTAACGACGATCAAAAGGCGCTGCGCCGGAAAACCCACGAGACTATCAAGAAAGCCAGCGACGACATTGGCCGCCGCACCACTTTCAATACCGCCATTGCTGCGGTGATGGAGCTGTCCAACGCTATCGGTAAGTTCGACGATAGTTCCGAACTTGGCCTGGCGGTTAGCCGTGAAGCGCTGGAAGCCTGCGTATTGCTGCTCTCGCCGATTACGCCGCACCTGTGCCATAGTCTCTGGGAAGCGTTTGGCCATTCAGGCCCGGCCATTGAAGCAACCTGGCCGGTAGTAGATGAATCCGCCCTTACCCGCGACAGCATTGAGCTGGTGGTACAGGTCAACGGTAAACTGCGTGCTCGACTTGAAGTACCGGCAAGCGCAGATAAGGCGTCTATTGAAAAGCTGGCGATGGAGCATGAAAACGTTCAGCGCTTCCTCGTGGGCAACACCGTACGTAAAGTGATCGTAGTGCCCGGCAAACTGGTTAATATCGTGGTGAGTGGATGAACCGACGCACATTTTTAACCGCTAGCATCGCCGCCTCGGCGGCGGTGCTGCTCAGCGGCTGTGGGTTTCGGCTACGCGGCTCTGAATCGCTGCCTACGCTGCCCCCCCTTGCTTTAGAAGGCGACACCAACAGTGCCGTCGCTCAGCAGATCGCCTCACGTCTTCAGCAGTTAGGCACCCAGGTCGCCGCTGATGCGCCTTGGAGGGTCACGTTGGGCACGCCTGTTTTAACCGAGCGTCGACTCGGCGGTGATGGCAGAGCAAGCCGCGAGCACGAGCTAACGCTCAGCGCCAGACTCTCAGTTCAGGAGCGAGCATCGAATGCCTACCACATCAATAATGAAACGCTGTCGACAGATACCCGCATTCGCGTTAGCGATGACGACCTGCTTAACCGCGAAACGCTAATGATGGAAGCAGAACAGACGCTTGCACGCCAGTTGTCTCAGCAAATCATTGAGCGCCTTACTTACGTTGAGGGCATGCAGTGAAGGTATTTGCTGATCAGCTACCCGCTGCGTTAGCAAAAAAGCTACCCCGCGTAGTGATCGTAGCGGGGGATGAGCCCTTACAGCATCGCGACGCCTGCGATGCTGTAAGGGCCGCAGCTCGCCAGGGTGGTGTCGAGGAGCGTGAAGTACTCGATGTCGAGCCCAATTTTGCCTGGGGTCGCTTGATGGAAATGTCGAGCAACCTCTCGCTGTTTGCGACCAGCAAGCTACTGGAGTTGCGCTTAGGCAATCACAAGTTAGGGCAAGAAGGCAGCAAAGCGTTAGCGCAGTACGCCGAAACTCTGGATAACAGCGATGACGTTCTGCTCATTGGTATGGGCAAGCTTGATGCCAAGCAACAAAAAAGCGCTTGGTTCAAAGCGCTGGATAAACACGGCCTGTTTGTTCCCGTGTGGCCCGTGGATGCTTCCCGCTTAGGCTACTGGCTGCGGGATCGTGCTTCATTGCACGGTCTACAAATTGATCTGGAAGCCGCTCGCCTGCTGGGAGAGCGCACCGAAGGCAATCTTTTGGCCGCTGACCAAGAGTTGCAAAAGCTGGCGCTGATTCACCCCCAAGGTACGCGCTTGAACGTCGAGAGCATTGCCCAAGGAGTGGAGGACAGCACCCGCTTTGATGTCTTCAATTTGGCCGATGCCTGCCTGAAAGGCGAACCCAGCCGCGCTTCGCGCATTGTGAATGGCTTACGCAGTGAAGGCGTTGAGGCGCCTATCGTGCTGTGGGCGCTTAGCCGAGAGCTACGCACGCTGCTCTCGCTGCATCAGCACCTGGATCAAGGGCAGAGTTTTGAGCACGCCTGCAAAACCCAAAAGCCGATGATTTTTGATAAGCGCCGCCCCGCTTACCAGAAAGCCATTGGCCGCCTGCCCATGAAGCGCTTACATAAATTGCTATTAATGGCCCAGCGGCTCGACTTAGCCGTCAAGGGGGCAGCAGCGGTGCCACTATGGCCCGGCTTACACGATTTAGCCATGACCATGGCCGGGGGCCGCGGGCTGCTCTCAGAGTCGGCCTGGACCTATCGCATTAGTGCAAATAATTAGCACTTTGCATATTACGCTTAAAAATCAAACCATTTGTTTCTATACTCATTCCTTACCACCCCGACTAGTCTATAAGGAAGAAGACGATGAAAACATTGCGTGCTTACCTCTCTACCCTACTGATTGCAGCGCTGGTTATTACCAGCTTACCCGTTGCCGCTGCACCCACTGCGCCCCAATCAATGGATTTAGTCTCCACCCAATCTGTTTTGGCAGCTGACCGTGCTGGCGCTGATCGCGAACGGATTAACGAGATCCTAGCCCGCGCCGATGTGCAAGATCAGCTGGTAAAACAGGGTGTTGATCTGGACGAAGTCGAGGCTCGCGTTGCATCACTCAGTGATGCTGAAGCACAGCAAATGGCCGATCAGCTTGAGCAACTGCCAGCCGGTGCCGGCGTTGTAGGCGCTTTATTTGCCGTTTTCATTATTTTGCTGGTAACCGACATTCTCGGCCTAACCGACGTTTACCCGTTTACTCGCTAATACAAGGCCGCTCATGACCTACCTGTTTTCCAACGCCCGCTTTGCGGGCGTTTTTATTATGCTGCTACTGCTCAGCGGCTGTGCGCGTAATCCGGTATTACTGCAAAGCACCTATCAAGCCCTACCGCCCCATACAGAAATCACCAGCGTACCGTTTTACGCCCAAACGGAATTTCAGTGCGGCCCTGCCACGCTGGCAATGGTACTCAATCACCAGGGTGTCGACACCGACGTTGAGGAGCTGATTCCTCAAGTATTTCTGCCCGGACGCGATGGCAGTGTGCAGCCAGAAATGCTGGCAACGGTGAGACGGCATGAGCAGCTCGCGTTTCCTATTCGCGGCACCATGGACGCCCTATTAAACCATTTGGCAGCGGGCGACCCGGTGGTCGTTATGCAGAATTTGTCGCTGCCGATTTATCCAATGTGGCACTACGCTGTGGCCATTGGCTACGATTTGCCCAGTGAAACGCTTATTCTGCGCAGCGGCGAGATTGGGCGCCATACCATGTCGTTCAGCCGTTTCGATGCCACTTGGGCACGCACAGAGCGCTGGGGATTTGTGGTGGCCGAACCAGGTACATTGCCTACAGGTATTACTGCCCGCAATGCCCTAGAAGCGCTTAGCGCCTACGAAGAGGCTCACGGTCCACGCGCTACGCTTTCAAGCTGGCAAGCGTTTGTAAAACGCCACCCCACTAACGCTATGGGGCAGTTTGCGTTAGGCAATGCACTTTACGCAGATCAACAACCCGACAACGCACGCAAGGCGTTTGAACGGGCAACCGAGCTAGATGAAAAGATGGGGGCCGCATGGCTAAATCTGGGCCTTTTACTATTGCAAAACGATGCGCCTGACGCGGCTCGCGAAGCATTAACGCAAGCGGCTGCGCTTGAAGGGAGCTGGCAGGAAAAAGCGCGTTTAGCCTTGGACTCCTTAAATAACGATTAAATATCAACCAATTAAATAGATACTAATAATAACGAGCACAAGTATGATCCTACAATTAGTAAAGTTGTGGGATGGCAGAAATGGCGGGTGAGTGCTTAAGTTGCATAAGGATGAAGTCTTTAAGCTGTTCATTGGATTACCTAACCATTAACGGAGAGGTGCCATGCAGAACTGCCCTTTGCAACGGATGCACTGTTACGATGATTTCGTTTACTATTCTAACGTGCCTTCGCCAACTCAGCAGTTGGCGAAGGGGTGCACCACCACTGCCAGCTTGCTGATGCCCTCGTGATGTTGCGTCGCTTTCTTCGTCAGCCCGGTGGGCGCTTAGCATTCATTTTTGCCGTCATTCTTTGCGCTATGTCCGCAGTAATGGGCAGCTATGTTTACAGTGCGTGCCAAAAAGCTAGCGCCGATTACACCACGCTAGTGAGTGATATTGTTCTAGCCCAACAGGCCACACCTCAGTTACGGGCCGCATTAGAGGAAGGCAGCCGCCAGCCTAGCAGCGAACACATTAAATACATCGATTATTTTATTTCACTTTCCAAACAGCATTTAAATAATATACAGAGCAGTATTGAACGCCACCGATATCTCATCTCGGACGTTGAATACCTGCATAATCACTTCGGCGAGCTTAACAATCGCCTTTCAGACTTAACCCAGCAGTCACAGCAAGCCCAACAGCGCCCAGAGCTGATTGATCCGTTACAACGGGTTGCCATGGAGGTAGGCGGCGCTCAGGCTTGGCTATACAACCAGCTGCTAGAAGAAGTGCGCGACACCTCTGTTCAGCAACGTTTGGTGATGCAGCGACTCTCGATTGCGGTGAGTGCGCTATTGGTGTTAATGGTTAGCGCTGCAATTACACTCTGCCTAGCGGTTATTCATCTCCACCGTCAGCGCAACGTCATGCATCAGCTAATGCTAACCGATGAACTGACCGGGCTATATAACCGGCGCCATTTGGTCAATATAGCATCCGCTGCGCTTACCCAAGCCCAGCGCGATCGAGCACCGCTTAGCCTGCTGCTGTTAGATCTTGATCACTTCAAGCAAATTAATGATACCTACGGGCACCCAACCGGCGATGAGGTACTTCGCCAGATCAGTAAGCAGCTTCGCGAGCTTAGCCGTCCATCGGATACATTAGCGAGGATTGGTGGAGAGGAGTTTTGTTTATTGATGCCCAACACCGCTACCCATGATGCGCTTCAGGTAGCAGATCGGCTGCGCCGAGAGGTCGAAGTTAATACGCTGAGCGGTATAGAGCAGCAAGCCAACCCGACTATTAGCATCGGCGTGACGACGTGCCAAGTCGGCTCGCTGACGTTTGAGCAGCTTTATTCGTTTGCCGATAAAGCGCTCTATCAAGCTAAAGCACTGGGGCGCAACCGCGTTGAAAAACTGTTGCCCCCCACTGAGCCGTCACCTGATAATAAACCACAAGCTTACGGCCATACGCTTATTCGCGAATCCAGTGACTCTTAAACGTCTACGACAAAGGCAACTTCTCGGATTAGACGCCTGACAAAGCCCTCGCTAAAGCTGTGGCTAGAAAACCCGGTTTAAACCATTCTGCGCAGCCACCCGGTACGCTTCTGCCATGGTCGGGTAATTAAACGTGGTATTTACAAAGTACTTGAGCGTGTTGGCATCGCCCTCTTGCTGCATGATCGCTTGGCCGATATGCAAAATCTCAGACGCCTGGTCGCCAAAACAATGAATACCGAGTATTTCCAGGGTGTCTTGGTGGAACAGAATTTTAAGCATACCCACAGTATCACCGGTAATTTGTGCCCTGGCGGTATCTTTGAAGAAAGCTTTGCCTACTTCATAGGGCACTTTGGCTTCGGTAAGTTCACGCTCATTGGGGCCGAACGAGCTAATCTCAGGGATGGTGTAGATTCCGGTAGGTACATCACTCACAAAGCGATACTCTTTATCGAGCAACTCATTGCACGAGTTCAAGCCTTGGTCGTAAGCCGCGCTCGCCAAACTCGGCCAGCCAATTACATCGCCCGCTGCGTAGATATGGGAAACCGCAGTGCGGTAGTGCTCATCAACGCTTAGCTGACCACGCCCATTGGCGGTTAAGCCAATGTTCTCAAGGCCTAAGCTGTCGGTATTACCGGTTCGCCCATTGGCCCACAAAAAAGCATCAGCGCGAATTTTCTTGCCTGACTTGAGACGCACGACGACGCCTGACTCATCGCCCTCAACGCTCTCGTATTCTTCATTATGGCGAACCAGCACACCGTGCTTACGCAAATGGTAGGAGAGTGCATCGCTAATCTCATCGTCCAGGAACGACAGCAGGCTGTCACGGTTATTAATGAGATCAACTTTAACGCCCAAGCCCGAAAAGATTGATGCATATTCACAGCCAATCACCCCGGCGCCAAAAATCACCAGCGTGCGCGGGGTATGCGAGAGACTTAATATGGTGTCAGAGCAGTAAATACGCGGATGGCGGAAGTTAATATCCGCCGGGCGGTAAGGGCGAGAACCGGTGGCAATCACGATTTTCTTCGCCACCAGTTCTTCCATGCCTTCCTGGCGGTCACGCACCAACAAGGTGTGCTCATCTTTAAATCGGGCGACGCCATGAAACAGATCAATGCGGTTGCGCGCATAGAAGGTGGTACGCATCTCTACCTGTTTATCAATGGTACCCCTTGAGCGTTCCATCACTTTGGGGAAGGAGAACCAGCGCGGCTCACCAATATCGCGGAACATACGGTTGGTGTTGAACGCCATGATCTGTTTCACCTGATGGCGCAACGCTTTGGAAGGAATGGTACCCCAGTGAGTACAATTGCCACCTACCTGAACCTGCTTCTCAATAATCGCTACACGTTTGCCATGCTTTGCAGCGTTGATAGCAGCGCTTTCCCCTGCAGGCCCCGTACCGATCACCACAACATCGTAATTGTGAACCGCCATGCTCTCTGCGTCCCCTTGCTATTTTTGATCAATCATCCCGTTGCATACAACGCAGTCTTGTTAGCGACGTGTAGCGTCATAGCCTAAATCGGCACCACGGCTTTCATCGCTACGGCGGCGCACACCGCCGCGCTTGCGGTTCTCCTCTTCACAAACCTCATCTTTGCCACCGCAGATATCGCAGCCATCTTTCATGCCGATTTGATTCAAACCGCCGCAAGAACCGGCAATTGGTTTGCGGCCCATGATGACGCCCACGGCCATAGCACCCATAATCAGTGCCATAAAACCGAATACCAGTAGCCAAATAGTCATATCAACCTCCCCGCTTCACATTGCTTCGCTTTAAATTATTGGCCTTACCTGACGACAACAGTCGTCGTGATAAGTGCCTCACGGTCATTCATCATTAAAGTGATTATACCTTAGCCAAGCCCCTCTTATCAGCGCGGCGATAAGTCATTCCCTTCACAAGGTTATATAAACAAACGGGGCCAGCCCAAAAGGCCAGCCCCGCTTAACGCTACTATCGACTTACGCCGACCGTTTAGCCACCGAAATCATCCAACAGGATATTTTCCGGCTCAACACCCATATCAAGCAACAACTTGATAACCGAGGCGTTCATCATCGGCGGCCCACACATGTAGTACTCGCAATCTTCAGGTGCTGGGTGATCCTTCAGATAGTTTTCGTACAGCACGTTATGGATAAAGCCTGTCGGCCCTTCCCAATTATCTTCCGGCTGAGGATCAGATAGCGCCAGGTGCCACTCAAAGTTAGGGAACTCTTCGGCTAACTGGTCGTACTCTTCGTTGTAGAAGGTTTCACGCCAGGAGCGAGCACCGTACCAGAAGGTAATCTTGCGATCAGACTTCAAGCGCTTCAACTGATCGAAGATGTGACTACGCATCGGTGCCATACCTGCACCACCACCGATAAAGATCATCTCGGCGTCAGTGTCACGGGCAAAGAACTCACCGAACGGTCCCATTACGGTGACCTTATCGCCCTCTTTAAGGCTGAAGACGTAAGTCGACATCAAGCCAGGCGGATGGTCAGTGCCGGGAGGCGGCGTGGCAATACGGATGTTAAACTTGAGGATACCCTTCTCGTCTGGGTAGTTCGCCATGGAGTATGCGCGAATCACTTCCTCGTTGTTCTTGTGGGAAATTTTGAACATATCAAATTTTTCCCAATCACCCCGATACTCCTCGTCGATATCAAAATCAGAGAACTTGATATCGTAAGGCGGTGCAACGAGCTGTACATAGCCACCGGCGCGGAAGGCGACTTCTTCGCCCTCTGGCAGTTTCAGGTTTAACTCTTTGATAAAGGTGGCAACGTTGGGGTTGGCAATAACCTCACATTCCCACTTCTTCACCCCAAAGACTTCTTCAGGCACTTCGACTTTCATGTCCTGCTTCACAGGTACCTGACAAGAGAGGCGCCAGCCCTCTTTCTTCTCACGCATCGTGAAGTGCGACTCTTCAGTCGGCAGAATAGAGCCGCCGCCCTCTTCAACCCGACACTTACACTGGGCACAAGAACCACCGCCACCGCAGGCGGACGAGAGGAAAATGCCGTTAGCGGCAAGCGTGTTTAGCAGCTTACCACCGGCCTGGGTCTTCAAAGTGTGCTCAGGGTCGCCGTTGACCTCAATGGTCACGTCCCCGCTACTCACAAGCTTGCTGCGCGCTGCCAGAATGATCGCCGTCAAGCTAATAACGATGACCGTGAACATGACAACACCGAGCAAGATGACTGTTGTATCAACCATGTCGGTTTCCTATTGCTGGAGGTTTTCTATTACCCGGCGATGTTTGCCACCGCCGGGAAAAACCGGCTCCGATTAAAGCTGAATGCCCGAGAAGGACATAAAGCCCAACGACATCAGCCCCACGGTGATGAAAGTAATGCCCAGCCCTTGAAGGCCACCCGGCACATCGCTGTACTTCAGCTTTTCACGAATACCCGCCAGGGCGGCAATGGCCAATGCCCAACCGGTGCCCGCGCCAAAGCCATAGACCACGGCTTCGCCAAAGTTATAGCTACGCTCCACCATGAACAGTACGCCACCCAGGATGGCGCAGTTAACGGTAATCAGCGGCAGGAAGACCCCTAGCGCGTTGTAGAGCGACGGTACGTACTTATCAAGGAACATTTCCATGATCTGTACCAGCGCCGCAATGACACCGATGTAGGAGAGCAACCCAAGGAAGGAGAGGTCGATGTTTTCAGCACCGCTAATACCGGTCCAGGTCAGCGCACCTTCCTGTAGCAAGAAGGTATAGACAAGGTTGTTAACCGGCACGGTGACGGTCAATACCACAATCACCGCAATGCCCAAGCCAATCGCTGAGGAGACCTTTTTGGACACCGCCAAGAAAGTACACATCCCCAGGAAGAAGGCCAGTGCCATGTTTTCAACAAACACCGAGGCAACAAAAAGACTCAGATAATGTTCCATGTTACACGGCCTCCTTGGGCTTGGTGTTTTCCTTCATTTTGAACTCATTATCTTCTACTTGCTCAGGGTTAACGGAACGCATTACCCAGATCAGTAGACCGATAATAAAGAACGCTGAAGGCGGTAGTAATAGCAAGCCGTTAGGCACGTACCAGCCACCATTTTGCACGGTCTGGAGGATGGTAATGCCAAATACGCTGCCCGAACCCAGCAGCTCACGGAAGAAACCCACCACCATGAGTACAAAGCCATAGCCTAGGCCGTTACCAATACCGTCTAAAAACGACATGCCCGGCGTATTGGACATCGCAAAGCCTTCAGCGCGCCCCATGACGATACAGTTAGTAATGATCAAACCCACAAATACCGAGAGCTGCTTAGACATCTCATAGGCATACGCCTTGAGAATCTGATCAACCACGATAACCAGCGAGGCAATAATGGTCATCTGCACGATGATACGGATCGAAGAGGGAATATGATTCCTGATCAACGATACGAACAGATTTGAGAATGCCGTTACGAAAATAACCGCCAGCGCCATAACGAGCGATACGCTCATACTGGTGGTTACCGCAAGTGCCGAACAGATCCCCAGAATTTGCAGCGCAATAGGGTTGTTCTGGAAAATCGGCGCTGTTAAAACGCCTTTTGCATTTACGTCCGCCATGATCAGGCCCCCTCAACGTCTTCGAAGTTGGTATCGGTCTCTTCGGCGTCTTCCGGCTCAGTGCCACTGCGGAATTTAGCCAAATAGGGACCGAAAGCTTCTTCGCTCAACCAGAACTGCAGCATGTTAGTCACGCCGTTACTGGTCAGCGTAGCGCCAGATAGCGCATCGACTTCGTATTCGTCACTGGCGCCGCCTTTGGTCAGGTGAATCTCCGGTGAGAGGTCGCCCTCTTCATCGTAAATTTTCTTGCCTTCCCACTGGGCTTGCCAGCGCGGGTTGTTAACTTCTGCGCCCAAACCTGGCGTTTCACTGTGCTCGTAGTAGGTGATACTGACAATAGTATTGCCATCACCCTCTACGGCCAGGAAGCCACGCATCAAGCCCCAAAGCCCCTGACCACGAATCGGCAACACGATCTGTTCCGGATCGTCTTCACTGCCGACCAGATAAACAGTCGCGTAGTTTTCAACCCGTGAAAGGCCCGCGATGTCTTGATCGCCAGAAAGCGTGCGACCCGAGGCCGGGTCACGGGCAGCCTCAAAACTATCGTAGGTATCGGGATCGAACTCATCGGAGTACTCACCCGTATCCAGGTCAACGACCCGTGCGATGATCTCATCGCTAAACACCTCTTCAACGTCCATACCCGGCTCATAAAGCTTGGCAACGTTCAAGATGTTGGTTTTACGGTCGAGTTCCTGGTTAAGCTGCTGCATGGGTCGCAAGGCGACCGCCGCGGTCGAGACAATGACGGAGCACACGATACACAGTGCAAACGCCACAATCAGGACTTTCTTGATGGAGTTGTTACCTTGTGCCATTAGGCAGTCTCCTCGGCCGGTACGGCGGTTCGCTTCACGCGACGCTTGATGTTGGCCTGGACGAAGAAATGGTCAATCAGCGGTGCAAACAGGTTAGCGAACAGAATCGCCAGCATGATGCCTTCCGGGAAAGCCGGGTTCACAACGCGAATCAAAACAGTCATCACACCAATCAGCGCACCAAACAGCAGACGGCCTTGATTGGTCATCGACGCCGACACCGGATCGGTTGCCATGAAGACCATACCGAAAGCGAAACCGCCGATCACCAGATGCCAGTACCACGGCATGGCAAACATTGGGTTGGTATCAGAGCCGATTAGATTAAACAGCGTACTGGTCACCACCATGCCCAGGAGTACCCCCAGCATGATTCGCCAAGAGGCAATTCCCGTCCACAGCAACACAGCGCCGCCGATAAAGATGGCTAGTGTCGAGACCTCCCCGATCGAGCCAGGGATAAAACCGATGAAGGCATCCCACCAGCTAAAGGTGTCGGTCAACGCAGACATACCGTCCTGGAACGCTAGCGAGAGTGCCGTCGCACCAGTATAGCCATCAGCGGCAACCCATACAGAGTCACCAGAGATTTGCGCGGGATAGGCAAAGTAAAGGAATGCACGACCGGTCAGCGCGGGGTTCAAGAAGTTTTTCCCCGTGCCGCCGAAGATCTCTTTACCGATCACCACACCAAAGGTGATACCCAAGGCAACCTGCCAAAGGGGAATGGTGGCGGGCAGTACCAGCGCGAAGAGTACGGAAGTGACGAAGAAGCCTTCGTTGACTTCGTGACCGCGCTTGATAGCGAACAGCACCTCCCAGAAACCACCGACCACAAAGGTGACCAGGTAGATAGGTAGGAAGTAGGTAGCGCCAAGGACAAAGTTAGCCCATAGGCTATTCGCATCGTGACCGGACGACAGCGTCATCATAATCGCTTCGCGCCAGCCTCCCATAGAGGCATAGCCCGCATCAATTGCCGTGTTGGCCTGCCAACCAGCGCTCCACATGCCGAAAAACATCGCCGGGAAAGTACACATCCACACGGTAATCATGATGCGTTTAAGATCGATACCGTCACGCACATGCGCGGTGGTTTTAGCCACGCTCGGTGGCGTGTAAAAAATAGTATCTACCGCTTCAAACAGCGGATAGAACTTTTCGTACTTTCCGCCTTTGTGGAAATGCGGCTCGATATTTTGGAGTGTCTGTTGAATACCCATTATCAGGCCTCTTTCTCGATCATGGTGAGATTATCACGCAGGATGGGGCCATATTCGTATTTGCCAGGGCAAACATACGTGCACAGCGCCAGATCCTCTTCGTCCAGCTCCAAACACCCTAGCTGCATGGCAACCTCAATGTCGCCCACGATCAACGAACGCAATAGCTGAGTCGGCATGATATCTAGCGGCATCACCTGCTCATAGGCACCTACCGGCACCATAGCACGCTCGGAACCATTGGTAGAGGTCGTCGGCGCATAGTTGCTGAGCCCCTTAATCTTGGAGATATAAATACCCAAGACCGAGTGACGATTAGCACCAGGAGACAACCAACCCATAAACGTGCGCTTGTTGCCCTCTTCCAGCAAACTCACTTGATTGCTGAAGCGGCCAAGGTAGGTCAACTTACCTTCAGCGGCAAAGCCAGAGAATACCGAACCAGAAATTACGCGAGTGTCCTCGGGTTTGATGACTTCGTTGGTCAGGAGTTCATCTGTACTAGCGCCGACACGGGTACGAATCAGACGCGGATTTTCAGCACGCGGGCCACCAATGGCAACCACACGGTTCATATCCAGCTTCCCTTCTACAAACAACTTACCGAATGCAATAACGTCCTGGTAGCCGATATGCCACACTTTTTTGTGCAGTGCGACTGGAGAAAGGTAGTGAATATGCGTGCCGACAAGTCCCGCAGGATGAGGGCCGGCAAAGCTTTCGGTTTTTACGCCGTCAACATCGCCACCCGGGACTGAGGCATTTTCGCCCGTACATAAGAAGACGTTGCCCTCGGTCAGGCGCGCTAACACCTTGAGGCCATCCTCGAATGCCTGCGACTGCTCGTTAATGATCAACGCAGGGTCAGGGCTAAGTGGATGGGTATCCACGGCGGTTACAAAAATATCGGCCGGGGTGCTATCAATGGCCGGGGTGCGCGAGAAAGGACGAGTGCGCAATGCAGTCCAGAGTCCCGATTCTACCAGTTGGTCGACAACGACCTGACGTTCAAGCTGCGCTAAGGCATTACGATCATGAGCAGCGAATTCGACCGCTTCCTCAGTTTCGTCTACTTTAATTACGACAGACAGCAAACGACGTTTTTCGCCACGGTTTATTGCAAGCACTTCACCGGCAGCGGGCGCTGTATAGCGCACACCAGCAATTTTCTTATCGGTGAAGAGCAATTGGCCCAGTTTGACCTTATCCCCTTCCTGGACTTCCATCGTCGGCTTCATGCCAACGTAGTCGGTACCCAGGATTGCCACGTGGCGCACAGGCCGCGCATCTTCAATACGCTGCTCGGGCGCTCCCGTGATGGGGAGATCCAGGCCTTTTTTGACTTCGATCATAGTCTCGCCCAGTTGTTGGATCGGATATACGAAGGTATGGGGTTCGAATGCTTATTTTCTGCTCAGCGAATTGTTATTTTCTGCTCAGATTGTTACCAGTCCGGCCCAAGCAGCACTTGAACCACCCCGAAAAATCCATCGTATTATAAAGATAAGCGCGTCCAATGACCACATCCCTGATGACCACCAAAAGTGCTATATACATTGGCAAAAGATGAGATTGAGACCAAAAAAACGCCACCCGAAGGTGGCGTCAACGCATTCTCTTAGCTCTAACACCCGGCATGCGGGCTTTGCTAAGTTTAACTAGCGAGGAAGTTTTAAAAACCGTACGTTAGACATTTGCTGCAAAATACGTACAACCTGGCAGCTATAACCGAACTCATTGTCATACCACACATAAATGACCGCATGATGGCCGTTGGCGATGGTAGCTTTAGCATCCACGATACCGGCATGACGATTGCCCACAAAGTCCGACGACACCACTTCTGCTGAATCGACAAAGTCAATTTGCTTCTGGTAGGCAGACTCGATCGACATACGGCGCAAGTAGTCATTTAGCGCTACGGCATCTGTCGCTTTATCCAGGGTCAGATTGAGAATGGCCATAGAGACATTAGGGATTGGCACGCGAATGGCGTTGCCGGTCAGCTTACCCTCTAGCTCAGGTAGCGCTTTCGATACGGCCTTGGCTGCCCCTGTCTCGGTCAATACCATATTCAGCGCCGCACTGCGGCCACGACGGTCACCTTTATGGTAGTTGTCGATCAAATTCTGGTCGTTGGTATAGGCATGCACGGTTTCCACATGACCATTCACCACACCGTACTCGTCATTGAGCACCTTCAGTACCGGAACGATCGCATTGGTAGTGCAAGAGGCAGCAGAGACGATGAGATCGCTGTCGCCAATGGATTCGTGGTTAATACCGTAAACGATGTTTTTAATATCGCCTTTACCCGGTGCCGTTAGCAGCGCTTTGGCAGCACCTTTACACTGCAGATGCTGGCCCAAGCCCTCTTCATCGCGCCAGATACCGGTATTATCAACAATCACCGCGTTATCGATATCATACTCGGTGTAGTCAATCTCGCTGGGCGAATCGGCGTAAATAACCTGAATAACATTGCCGTTGACCGTCAGCGTGCGGGCCTCTGCATCGACCATGATGGTACCGTCAAAGGGCCCATGCACGGAGTCACGACGCAGCAGGCTGGCGCGCTTCTCAAGGTCTTTAGCCACATCGCCACGGCCACGCACCACAATAGCGCGCAAACGCAGTAGATTACCGCCCCCGGCCTTCTCTATCATCACTCGTGCCAGTAAACGACCAATGCGGCCAAAACCGTAGAGCACCACATCTTGCGGCTCCCCGGTGCTAGCACCCGGCTGGTAGCCATCAATAATCTCTTGCAGCTCTTTACGCAGGAAGGCTTCGACATCGCCACCACCCTGGTTCTTGAACATCACCGCCAGCTTACCTACATCCACATGGGCAGGGCCAAGGTTCAAAGCGACCATCCCCTTCACGATAGAGTAGGTATCCTCAACGGAGAGCTCAGTCCCTTCTATTTTACGCACGAAGCGGTGGTCTTTAAGAATGCGGATGACCGACCGTTTAATAAGTGAACGCCCGAACATGGTGGCAACGACGTTATTCTGACGATAGAGCTGCCCTACTAACGGGATCATCTGCTCCGCCAAGGCTTCGTTGCCTTGCCATTCTTGAAAAACGTTTTCGAGCGCTTGCTGACTCACGTGCGGCCTCATCAGGTAGTGGGAACGGAGAGTGTATTATCCGGGGCAAGCGCAGCGGTCGCAATGACTGGATAGTCGCACAACATGTAGGGGTATTACAGAAATGCCAATCTCACTACAAAACCTCTTTCAGTACAGATTAACCCGCTACCTTAAGCCGCGGCACTCTAACTGAAACGGGTGATCGTGTATGATCTCCCTTCCGTTTCAGCGCAAAACGATATCTTGCTTATGCCGACATTCTCTCTGCTCGAACCGCCCCAGCCCCAAGGGACTCGCGATACGCTCTACTGGACATCGCCGCCGGGTAGCGCGACTGCGCTGGCACTCTCCCGCGTTGCTGCGAAAGCTCCGCTATTGGTGATCACTCCCAATACGGCCAGCGCGCAGCGTCTTGAACAAGATCTCTATTTTTATAGCGACGTACCGGTACTGCCCTTCCCCGACTGGGAAACGCTGCCCTACGACAGCTTTTCACCCCATCAGGATATTGTCTCGGCGAGACTGCGTACCCTGCGCCAACTGCAAGATGGCGTGCGCGGCATTGTGCTGGTGCCGATCAACACGTTGATGCAGCGCTTGCCCCCGGTTGAGTACATTGCCGGGCGGGTCATGACACTCAAAACTGGCGAGCGCTTGAATCGCGAAGCGTTTCGGGAATCGCTCTCCCGAGCGGGCTATCGCGCTGTCGAAACGGTCTATGAGCCCGGCGAATACGCCATGCGCGGCGCGCTGATTGACCTGTTTGCGATGGGTATGGATGAGCCGATCCGTATTGATCTGTTCGATGACGAGATCGATTCGCTGCGCCACTTCGACCCTGGCAGCCAGCGCTCGACTGATAAGCTTGAATCGCTAGAATTGCTACCCGCCCACGAGTACTCGCTAAGCCGCAGCGCGATTGCCTGTTTTCGTGAGCAGTTTGAAACCCTGTTCGACGTTGATCCGCGGCAATGCCCTCTTTATAACGATGCGTTGAAAGGCATTCCTTCACCGGGGCTTGAGCACTATTTACCACTGTTTTTTGAACACACTGCATCGCTGTTTGACCACCTGACCGACGATACACGAGTCGCACTGCTGCCGGGAGTTTTTGCTGCCGCCGAGCAGCACTGGCAGTCGATCGACGCTCGCTACGTAAACTTGGGCGTTGACCCAACCCGCCCGCTGCTGCCACCGCACCGAGCGTTTTTCCCGGTCAACGATGTATTCTCGGCAATCAAAGCCTGCCCGCGAATAGAGTTAACCGAGGATAGCGAGCAGCGCCATGCGCAACAGCCTGAAGCCGCACCGCTTCCCACACTCTCTATTAATGCCCGCGCCAAGCAGCCATTGGCGGAGCTGTCAGCATTTTTGCACTCCCATGCCCAAACCCGGGTGCTGTTTGTGGCGGAGTCGCGGGGTCGCCGGGAAGCCCTGGAAGAGATCCTGTCGCCACTTCAGCTCTCGCTTCCGCATACCGATAGCTTCCACGACTTTCTCGCTAGCGATCATACCTATGCAATTACGGAAGGTTTGGTCGACAGCGGCTTATGGCTAAATAATCCAAGTATTGCGGTAATTAGTGAAACCGAGCTGTTTGGTGACGTGGTACGTCAGAGCCGTCGGCGCGAAAAAGCCACGGATGACAATGAGCTTGCAGTACGCCACTTGTCGGAGCTGCGCGAAGGTGCGCCAGTGGTTCACCAGGCCCACGGCGTGGGCCGCTATTTAGGGCTGGAAACCTTAGAGGCCGGTGGCCAGGCAAATGAGTTCCTGGCGCTCTCCTACGCCGATGGTGCCAAGCTTTATGTGCCTGTCGACAGCCTGCATATGATCTCCCGTTACAGCGGGGCCGGTGACGAACTGGCCCCGCTGCATAAGCTCGGTTCGGACCAGTGGGAAAAAGCCCGCCGCAAAGCCGCCGAAAAAATTCGCGATACCGCTGCAGAGCTGCTGGATGTCTACGCCCGCCGGGAAGCCCAGCAAGGGGTGGTCTATGAGGCGCCAGGCGAGGAGTATCTGCGTTTTGCGGGTAACTTCCCATTTGAAGAGACCGCTGACCAGCACGCGGCGATTGAAGCGGTCATCAGCGATATGACCTCCCCGCAGCCCATGGATCGCGTGGTGTGCGGCGATGTCGGCTTCGGCAAAACCGAAGTGGCCATGCGCGCGGCATTTTTGGCCGTACAGTCTGGCCGCCAAGTGGTGGTATTGGTGCCCACTACGTTGTTGGCGCGCCAGCACTTCGAGAACTTCCGCGACCGCTTTGCTGACACCGCCGTCAATATTGGCCTGATCTCGCGCTTTACCAGCGGCAAAGAGGTCACCCAGACACTAGAGAGCATTAAAAGCGGCCAAACGGATATCGTCATCGGCACCCATAAACTGCTCGCCAAAAGCGTTGAGCTGCCCAAAATGGGCCTGCTGATCATCGATGAGGAGCACCGCTTCGGGGTGGCGCAAAAAGAGAAGCTCAAAACGCTGCGTGCCGAAGTCGATATTTTGACGCTGACCGCGACCCCTATTCCGCGCACGCTCAATATGGCCATGAGCGGCATCCGCGATCTGTCGATTATCGCTACGCCGCCCGCCCGCCGTCTGTCGGTTAAAACCTTTGTTCAGCAGCACGACACCAGTATCATCAAGGAAGCCCTGCTACGTGAAATACTGCGTGGTGGGCAGGTCTATGTACTGCATAACGAAGTCAAAACCATTGAAAACAGTGCCGAACAGATTCGTGAACTAATCCCCGAAGCGCGGGTAGCGGTTGCCCACGGCCAGCTTCCCGAGCGCAGCCTGGAACGCATTATGTCGGACTTCTACCACCGACGCTTTAACGTGCTGGTGTGTTCGACCATCATTGAAACCGGCATTGATGTACCCAGCGCCAACACCATTATTATCGAACGTGCTGATAAATTTGGCTTGGCACAGCTACACCAACTGCGGGGCCGGGTCGGCCGTAGTCACCATCAGGCGTACGCCTACCTATTAACGCCACCGCCCAAAGCGATGACCCGTGATGCTATCAAGCGTCTGGAAGCAATTAGCGCTTCGGATGATCTAGGCGCTGGCTTTACCCTGGCCAGCCACGATATGGAAATCCGTGGCGCGGGTGAACTGCTGGGGGATGAACAGAGCGGCCAGATGGAAACCATCGGCTACACCCTCTATATGGAGATGCTGGATCGAGCGGTGAAGGCCATTCGCGCGGGTAAAACGCCCAATATCGATGCGCCCTTCAATACCGGCGTGGAAATCAACCTCAACCTGCCTGCGCTGATTCCAAGTGATTATATTCACGATGTTCAGCAGCGCCTGGTGATGTACAAGCGGATTGCCAACACCCAGAGCGATAGCGAACTTAAAGAGTTACAGGTTGAGCTGATCGACCGCTTTGGCTTGCTGCCCAACCCGGTGAAAAACCTGATTCGCCAGACCAAGCTGCGCCACCGTGCCGAGCAACTGGGAATCAGCAAAATCGAGGCTGGCGAGAGCCGCGGTAGAGTATTGTTTGATAGCAGCACCCAGGTGGATCCCTTAACCCTGGTGACCCTCATTCAGACGTCACCAAAGCACTATCGTTTAGATGGCTCTGACACCTTACGGTTTGAATTACCAATGGAAAGTGTCGACAAGCGCTTCCAGCAACTTGAAAACCTACTTAGCACCCTTAACCAAAAAGTAGCGGCGGCGTGAAGCTTGGGGCAAACTTGCCAGTAGCCATGGCCCAGTTGATCAACAGCCGTTTATTGATCCCAGTGGCCCAGCAACGCGCATCAGCAGTGAATTAACACATTAGGAACGATCATGAACATTCGCGATACCTTTACCCTTTGGGGCCCTACCAGCTTGGCCGTGCTACTCGCCGCTAGCCTTGTGAGCCCCGCTTTTGCGCAACCAGCTAACGAGCAAGCCGACAGCCCAACACAGGCGCAAGAGCAGCAGACTCAAGAAAGCTCAGAAGAATCGCCACAGGCGCAAGCACAGGAAATCAGCATAGACGCCGTCGATAGCGCCACTCAGGTTGCTGATCAGGATGAGCTACCCCGTGGTCACTTCCGCCTACCCGAAGAAGGCGATGTCATTGGCGAGCGCTACACCGTCGTTGTCGAAGACCCCAAGCAGACGCTGATCGATATCGCCCGACGCCACAACATTGGCTATGAAGAGATTCGCATGGCCAACCCGGGTGTCAGCCTCTGGGTACCTGGCGTAGGTACCGAAGTGGTGATCCCCGCCCAATACATTCTTCCGCCTGCGCCGCGGGAAGGCGTTGTCATTAACCTTTCTGAGCTACGTCTCTACTACTACCCTGCCGACAAACCCGGCATCGTCGAAACCTACCCGGTTAGCGTGGGGCGTGAAGAGTTCGCTACCCCCGTAGGCATCACCCGCACCACGGTTAAGGTTAAAGACCCCGCCTGGGCTCCACCGGCATCTATGCGTCGCGAAGCAGCCGAACGCGGCGAACCAGCGCCTTCCGTGGTACCGCCCGGCCCTAATAACCCCTTGGGCGAGCACGCAATTCTGCTGGCCATGCCGAGCTATCTCATTCACGGTACCAACCGCCCTGATGGCGTCGGTATGCGCGTTAGCCGTGGCTGTATCCGCATGTACCCGGAAGATATCAAATCGCTCTACGAGCGTTTGCCTAGCGGTACTCAGGTCAACCTGATGGATGCACCGTTCAAAGCGGGCTTTGCAGCCGATGGCACGCTGTTTGTGCAATCTTTCCCACAGCTGGAAGAGAACGCGGAAGGCTTTGAGCCACTGCTTAATGCCCTTGAACGCGTCACTGAGCTAACTGGCAGTGACGTTGAAATAGACGCGGATCAGATTCAGCGCGCCGTAGAAGCTCCTGACGGCCAATTTATCGCACTATATGGCCCTCAGGCTCCCGAGCCAGAACCAGAGCCTGTTGAGCTGATTGACGAGCTTAAGCTCAGCGCCGCCACTGACGACGATAAAGACGCTTAACCGAACACCTAGCAACAAAAAACCCCGCCAAGGCGGGGTTTTTGCGTAGCTAGTATCAAAACCTACTGGTCTGACGCTTTAACGTACAGCGCCTTACTACGGCATATTAACTAACTACAGCTTTCTTCCAGCAGCTGCTGAGAGAGTCAGACGACTCCCTCAGCAGCCCAAGCAGAATTACTTCTGCATGGAACGCTGGAACATACGGTTCATTTCTTCACGGTTCTGCTCAGACATCTGCAGAGCAGCCTGCGCGTCGCGCTGGGCTTGGTTTGCAGTGTTCATAGCTTGTGAAGCCATGCTGCGTGCTTCTGCAGCGTCAGCCTGTGCAGATTCTGCAGTCATGCGAACTTCTTCCAGCGCGCTGGTAGAAGCACAACCAGCAAGAATTGCCAGAGAAGCGGCAGCAGCAGTCATCTTCAGAGTAGTTTTCAGAGTCATAATGTTCTCCTTGAGTCGTCCTTGGGTACTACGTTAAGGGTATGACAAAGGTAAGGCTAGTCACTTAAATTAGAATAAGTTCTTAGCTTAAATTTGTCTACCTGCGGTGCAGGTTCTTTTCAGTGACTTGTGCTGCAAAGCACGCAAGTCAAACGCTGTTTTATAATAGACCACAGCGGTTGTCTATAGCCACTTGTTTAAAACCTCGAACTTCCATCAACGGCGTTAGCTTAACGGATCACTACCCGAGTGCCAACACCCACTAGCGCTGCCAGGCGATCGATTTGATCGTTGGTAACGGCAACACACCCCTGAGTCCAGTGATAGCGCCCATGAATATTGGGGTCTGCGCTACCCAGGCCATGAATTCCAATCGCCCCACCCAGTGCGGTATCTTGCGGGGGGCGACCGTAACGTCGATAGTAGTCGAAGTAGTCATCATAATCAGCTTGGGAATAAATCCCTTTTTCCAGCGCCATTCTAGCGTGCGCTGGGGTTGGGTAATCAATGCCTATGAAGGTACGCCACTGGCTTTCGTAATTAAAACGGTTGACATGAAACTCCCCCATGGGAGTCACATTATCGCCGCGAACCCGTTGGGTTTTAGCCCCAGCACGGCCAAGTGATATGGGCGCAAACCGCTCCAGCAGCGCGTTACCCCGAAACACGCTAAGGGTGGCCTCTTTGTCGTCCACCAGCACCCACAGTTCGTTGCTATGACGCGGCACATGAGCGCGACTTAGTATCGTTTCTACGAGATCGGTGGCGGTATCCTGACTGGGCGCAGTAACAGCAGCACTGGCCACGGCTGGCAAGCTCAACACCATGGCTAAAAATCGACGGCGATTAACTAAAAACATGACAGCTCTCGAAACAAGTTAGCCCGCGATTGACCGACTCGGCGCATCTGGTGGCTGTTATACCCTATTCCCACATTCGCCGTTAGCAATTTCGTCATGTACACGACTGACGCCCCGAAGAGCAGTAACCGATAATCCACTAGTAGAGACCCCATCAAACGCCCTGAAACTCTTCCATACTCGCCATTATATTGCGTATCTCGGAATTATGTCCTTGAGCCAGGGCATTGAAAAACTCCTCTTCAGGCTCAATTTTCGCTCGTGCCGCGCGATGCTCGTAGAGCGCTTGAAGGCGCTGATGCGACGATGTGGCAGTTCTCATCGCATCCTCTATCGAGCCGGTGATGGTTTGTTCCGACAAGCGATCCAACTCAGGCGGCTGGGGGAAATCGCTGGAATCATCGAACCATAACTCCAGCACTTCTGAATGGTCAGAGCCATCGTGGAAGAGATCTTCAAGCCCCGTTTTCATTTTTAGCTCACGGCTGGCCAAGTAATTAAACGCCATCTCTAAGCGCTGATTCTCAGCATCCTCAGCGGCTTCGCTATACTGTCGCGCCATCCGGGCATGAAAACCCGCCGCCCATTCGATTAAATCTTTCACCTGGTTATAGCGCATCATGATCTCCTTTCTTAACGACTTGAGCGATGCATAACAATAAACACTACCACTCCAGGCTGGTTTCGCGCAGCGCGCCTATTTCACGCTTGGCCGCCTGAAGATTATCCAGTAACTGCTGGCGCAAACCGGCCTGGTTACCCACGGCAATCATAGCGGGGTTGTGAGTTTCGCGCCGCGCAGCACCTTCGTCACTATGTAGGCGCTCAAGTTGCCCCTCCAACCAGTTCAGCCAGCTTTCCGGCTGGGCTTTCAAGTCGCGCAGACGTTGCAGCTCGGCCAAGGCAGGGCCATCCTGGGCCAGCAATACAGTCCAGCGATGCTCCGACAGCCGAGCGTGTTCAGTAACTTCGCGCAGTAACGACTCAAGCGCCAGCTCAAAAAGCGCCAGCGCACTCTCTTCCAACGCCATCTGCCGCGCAGAAGCATGCTCATCACTTCCCGCGGGCAAGGTGACTAATAGCTCCGCCTGATAGAGCAGCTGGTTGGTTCGTGACCGTGCATTCACTTGCGTTTGTCCTCCACGTGCCATTTACCGGCATCAAACATGGCTTTCCAGCCTGTGGCCTTGCCCTCCTCGTCGGTCATCACGTACTGCTCTTTGCTCTTCCGCGAGTAGCGGATTTGCGCCGGGCGACCATCCGGATCTTCACTCGGCGCTTTAAGAATGAAGTGATACTTTTCGGGCAGCTCATCGGCGTGCGCTTTCAGCTCTTTCACCAGCGGCGGCCGTGTTTCACGATTTTTAGGGAACTTGCTGGCAGCCAAAAACAGCCCGCTTGCGCCATCACGCAGCACGTAATGGTCGTCAACTTTTTGGCAAGCCAGTTCCGGCATCGGGATCGGGTCCATTTTTGGCGGCGCCACTTCGCCGCTTTTCAATAGCTTACGGGTGTTTTTACATTCGCTATTGGTACAGCCAAAATACTTGCCAAAGCGGCCTGACTTCAACTGCATCTCAGAGCCGCACTTATCGCACTCGATGATCGGGCCGTCGTAGCCTTTGATCTTGAATTTGCCGCCTTCAACTTCGTAGCCGTCACAATCGGGGCTGTTACCACAGATGTGCAGCTTACGCGTTTCATCGATTAGGTAGTTGTCCATCGCCGTGCCACACTTGGGGCAGCGACGCTTGGCACGCAGCGCATTGGTTTCGGCCTCTTCTCCCGCGTCTTCGGCCACCGCCTCTTCACCAGGAATCAGGTCAATGGTGGTTTTACAACGCTCTTTGGGCGGCAAATTGTAGCCACTACAACCCAGGAAAACCCCGGTGGAAGCGGTACGAATTTGCATATGACGACCACAGCTTGGGCAGTCGATATCCGTTGGCACCGGCTGATTGGGGCGCATGCCATCTTCGCTCTCAGCCTTGGCCAGCTCTTCACGGAATTCTTCGTAGAAGGCATCCAGCAGCGCCTGCCAGTTGCGTTCGCCTTCGGCGACCTCATCCAGACTATCTTCCATGCGGGCAGTGAACGAGAAGTCCATCAAATCAGGGAAGGACTCTTTCAACCGCTCGGTGACGATATCGCCCAGCTTTTCGGCATAGAAACGACGGTTTTCCAGCTTCACATAGCCGCGATCCTGGATCGTTGAGATAATTGAAGCGTAAGTTGACGGTCGGCCAATGCCCTGCTTTTCAAGCTCTTTGACCAGGCTTGCTTCGGTGTAGCGTGGTGCTGGCTTGGTAAAGTGCTGCTGAGGATCGAGCGCTTCCAGTGCCATAGGCGTACCTTTTGGCAAGTCCGGTAAGCTCTGATCTTCATTTTTACCACTAGGCTTCATCACCCGGGTATAACCATCAAACTTCAGTACACGTCCTTTGGCACGTAGCTCGTAGCCATCGACTTCAACACTCAGCGTGCTTGAAAGGTACTCTGCAGGGGTCATTTGGCAGGCCACAAATTGACGCCAGATCAGCTCGTAGAGACGCTCGGCATCCCGCTCCATTCCGGCCAGATCGGAAGCCTTACGCTCGACACTGGAAGGGCGAATCGCCTCATGGGCCTCTTGAGCACTCTCTTTGCTGCTATAACGATTAGGTGCTTCGGGCAGGTAGCGTTCGCCGAACTCTTCACCGATATAGCTACGCACACCCTCAACCGCATCTTTCGATAAGTTGGTGGAGTCGGTACGCATATAGGTGATGTAACCCGCCTCATAGAGGCGCTGAGCCATGGTCATGGTTTTCTTCACAGAAAAACCTAACCGGCCACTCGCCGCTTGCTGCAGCGTAGAGGTAATAAAGGGTGCCGTGGGCTTTGAGCTGGTGGGCTTGTCTTCCCGTGAGGTAATCGCCAGCTTGGCTTTTCTAAGCTGCTCAATACGCGCAAGGGTGTCTTTTTCGGAGGTAGGCTTAAAGGCCTTGCCATCCTGACGAACCAGGGCAAAACGCACCAGCTCACCCTCAGGAGAGGCCAAATCCGCGTGCACATCCCAAAACTCTTCAGGAATAAAGGCACGGATTTCGCGCTCGCGCTCAACAATTAGACGTACCGCGACTGACTGTACACGGCCAGCCGACAGCCCGCGCGCTACTTTCGCCCACAGTAGAGGCGAAAGCATAAAGCCCACAACGCGATCCAGGAAACGCCTTGCCTGCTGCGCCTCTACCCGGGGGATATTGAGCGCGCCAGGCGCCTTGAAAGCGTCTTGAATCGCGTTTTTGGTGATTTCGTTGAACACCACGCGCTTGTAGCGGCTGTCATCGCCACCGATGGTCTCGCGCAGGTGCCAAGCAATGGCTTCCCCTTCGCGATCCAAATCCGTTGCGAGGTAGACAGCGTCAGCCTTCTCAGCCAGCTTCTTTAGCTCGGCAACGACTTTCTCTTTTCCGGGCAGCACCTCATAGCGGGCTTCCCAGCCGTTGTTGGGGTCAATCCCCATCCGCCGAATCAGCTGATCTTGGCTTTTACGTTTTTTATATTCTACTTTCTCTTCCGCCGACATCTTGCGTGTCGCTGCGGCCTGGCGCGCGCGCTCCTTGGGGTCGGAGGCTGCCTTACCTGAGCCGCTGGTCGGCAGGTCACGAATGTGGCCCACGCTCGACTTCACGATGAAATCGTTGCCGAGATATTTGTTAATCGTCTTCGCTTTCGCTGGCGACTCGACGATGACCAGTGACTTGCCCATAGTGCTCCACTTTCCTAATGCACGGACTGTCTAGCGCGTGCTCTGAATTCGGTGCCGTATCGACGGGCTGAAACTGCCCGTTAAAAAAGATACGGATGAAAAAATGCGCCTACCCTACCCCAGCCCTTAGCTAAGCGCCAGTGGCAACCAAGCCGTAGGGAGAATCCATAGACTTTAGACAACCAGGGTTATATTTCAGACAAATAGTAGCTAGACACTAGACTGCCACCGACATTACAGCAACCCAAAAGGTAATCAGGCAAACAAAGCGCCCCCACCAAATAGGCGGGGGCGCAATGAGCTAATGTACTGATTTAGCGTTTAGGCGGCGTCTTTTTACGTCTGGTAGTGCTGGTGGGTTTAGCCACCGGCTCACTGGCCGACTCGCTAGTCGCAGCAGATTTAGGCGATGACTCCTTAACCACGGACTCCTCATTCACCACGGGCTGCTCCTTGGCCACTGGCGCAGACGAAGTCGTTTGCGTTTCGGCCAGCTTAGCAGTAGCAGCTTTGGGCTTAGCGGCAGGCTTAGTTGTCGAAGCCGCTTTGCTGGCCGTCGGCTTGCTCGCAGCCGGCTTATTCGCTACCGATTTGCGGGGTCTTGCCTTATCAAACAACACTTTAATTTGCGCAAAGCGCTCAGCAGCATGCTCTGAAAGATCGCCGCTGGCGGCAAAGACATGCTCAAGGTGGCTAATATAGCCATCGACATCATCGTTGCTGCTACCTGCTAGCAAAGTAGGCAGCGAATTCAACGCCTGCTCACGATCCAGCTTCAAGATAAAGAACTGCTCGCGCACCAAGTTTTTAAAATCACTCAGTTCGATACCAGGCTCAAGCTCCGCACGGGAGGCGCGTAGCCGCTTAAAGTTACGCTCATCTGTAGCTGGGGCGCCACCGAGCACATAGATAAGCGAGCGCATAACCGCTTCATGGGCACTGCCCTTAGCAATTTTCTCTCGCAGCTCTTCCTGACGCTGCTCAATAAAGCGACGGTGCTCGGGCTCTGCCCCTGGACGGCGGCGGTGTACATGGGCATCGCCATACAGACCGACAGCAGCCTGCAATAGCGGCTGGCCGTAGATATCCATAAACATTTTTTCGGTGCTGCTATCCCGCAAATCGCGCATCGCATTGAGGCTGGCGACCAGTTGATCAGACCCCATAGTTTCAAGCGTTTTGAACAGATTATCTTTTGATACTGGGTGACGATTTTTGCGCACTGCTTCCGCCATTACCGGTAGCGGCACCGAAAGTGGATTACGATCAGAAAGCAGCTTGTAGCCCAAACGGATAGGGTGCATACGACGAATCAAGCGGGCAGCTTCCGGTGTCATGATGGCTTTTAGCCACGGCTGCAGAAAGAGCCGATACATCCCCAAATTGATTTCTGAGATCCGTGCCACGGTGGCAAAACGACGATCATCCTCTGGCTTGTGCATTACTGCCTGATCTAACTCTTCAAAGTTACGCGGCATAAATTCGAGCAGATAATCCCGCTCGAACAGCTCAGCGTCTTCACCCTTCTCTGCCGGAGATATGGAGGTTTCGTACAGCCCAGGCGGCAGTACGTCGATGTAATCCATATTGGCGGTGAATTCGGTATGCTCTTTGCGCGATACGCTGCCCGAAACAAATATACCTAGATGGCCGGTCGTATCATGCTGGCAATAGACGATGGTTTGCTCATTGGCAATGATGTCATCGGTGTTTGCATATAAATCACGAATCCACCCCAATGCTTGAGGCGGCGGAGTAATGTCATCCCCACGCGAACAGAACACAACCACCGGCGAACGCACATTACGCAGGTCGATTCGGCGGCCATCATGGGTGACCAGCTGCGCGGTAGAGAGCCGATTACCGACAAATAGATTATCGACGATATACTGAATCTCTTCACCGCCTAATACGACGTGACCACCCCACCAACGCTCAAAATCGAGGTATCGGCCCGCTTCGGTATCGATATTGTCGTAAAGGTGATACTGCTTTTTCCAGTAGGTATTAGCCGGGTTGAGGCGCTCGAAGTTCTGCACCAGCCACGCCCCGTCAAACAGGCCGTCGCCAATATCACTGGTGAGTGCCGTAATCCAGCTGCCTCCCGCCATCCCGCCGGTATAGCGCATGGGGGCTTTGCCGTGTTCACCAGCCCAGTAGGAGAGTGGCGCGCCAGCAATCAGGATAGGGCCAAAAACGTCAGGCTCCAAGGCAGCCGCCATCATGATCTGCCAGCCCGCCTGGCAATTGCCCACCACCATCGGTTTTTCAGTCGTTTCGGGATGCAGCTCAATCACATGGCGCAAAAAAGCGATCTCCGACTCGACCACATCCTCAACGGTTTGGCCTGGCTCAGGAAACGGCAAAAAACCAATAAAGTAGCAGGGGTGCCCCGCTTTAAGCGCCACGCCCAACTCACTGTCCGGCTTAAACCCTCCAATCCCTGGCCCATGCCCCGCACGTGGGTCAACCACTACAAACGGGCGCTTTTGCAGATCAATTTCTGTCCCTTCGTGGGGCAACACACGCAACAGTTCGTAGTTGGTTGGCCGCGGCAGCGTCCGACCATCCATCAGCACTTCGGTATCGAACCCCAACACATTGGGCTTGGTTTGCTCCATATGCTCGAGGTACTGATTACCGCGTTCGCGCATAACGTCCAGATAGAGAACGCTGCGCTCCATGCTATCGCGCCAGTAACCAAAGGCTGCACGCCCAAACCCGAAAGGATCGAATAATGAAGCGATCGCCTCACTTCCAGGTATGGCTGTGGAATCATTTTGTTGCTTCAACCATGCGCTAGTGAAAGCGTTAGCAGGAAACATAGTCTTGGCGAGTGGGTTAGCAAGAAAGTTCATAGGGTCTCCCGTTGGGTTGATGCACAGGCATCAGACCCGAAAGCAATGATGCTGCAATGCAATATAGTCTAGGCCACTATGCGCACGGCGTCGATCTTTAACCCTGGCAATTACGCCTTATGTGACTAATGAAGTCCTGTTTAGGCAGTCTAAAAGATTCAGTGTTAGCATGCTTTGCCCTGGCGATGAAGCCTGATCTTGATATTAGTTAAAGGGTGCTCACTACGAGGTTTTTATGTCATCCCCCAATCTGCTCAATCGCCTAACATTTCGGCAACTCCAGGTCTTCCAGGCGGTGCATCGGCAGCGCTCCTACTCTCGTGCAGCTGAGCAACTGGGACTGACCCAGCCAGCAGTCAGCGCGCAAATACGGCAGCTTGAGTTGGCACTGGGTCAGCCTCTGTTTAATTATGCGGGTAAAACGCTTCACACGCTTCCCGCCGCCGATACCCTCGCCCACTCAGCGCGCGAAATTTTTGGCCAACTGTCACGGCTGGAAATGAACCTATCGGATATTAACGGCAAAATAAGCGGCGAACTCAACATCGCAGCGGTTTCCTCAGCCCAATATGTGGTGCCTTATTTACTTGCCCGCTTCCGTGCTCACTATCCCGAAGTACATGTCCGCTTAAAGGTATGCAATCGCTGCCAGGCACTCGATCGATTGGCTGAGCAGCAGGACGACTTGGTTATCATGGCCATGGTGCCTGAAGACGATCGCTTGGTAGTGATGCCGATTATTGATAACGAACTGATCGCCGTCGTCTGGCCCGAGCATCCGCTACTTTCGATGCCGCAACCCTCCTTAGCAGACTTTGCGCGCCATTACGTGCTAATGCGCGAACCCGGTTCCGGCGTACGCAACGCTTTTGAGCAGATGGCGGCCAGTCAGCAGGTCGCGCTTCCCCACTGTATTGAGTTAGGTACCAATGAAGCGATTAAAGGGGGCGTCATGGCTCACTTAGGTGTTGCCGTGCTGCCGCGTTTGGCGGTGCAGCTGGAGCTTGAGCAGGGGTTACTGTTTGAGCTGGGGTTGCCCGACTTTCCTATCCACCGCTCTTGGTGCACGGTCTATACGCGGGAGCGCTTACCCACTCCGGTCGCCGAGCTATTTTTGAGTTTCATCCGTGAACACTTACCCGACTATCGCCGTCACTTTCAGGCGCCCGTCAGCCCCTTACCCAGCCATGGGGTAGCCTGTTTGCCGATACTTCCCTCCTGAAGGCGAGTGATGGCTTACGGTGTCTTGTTGGCAGCGAGATATGTTACATTAGCCATCATTAGCGCGATAAAATATTGAGCAAACTTCGTATTAACCAGGTATCAATAGGCAGGCTTGGAACAGGGTTAAACCTTTTTTACGCCTTCGGCCTACCGCACAGAAGAGAGGCTCTGTCACTATGAGCAATAACCCCTCGCAGCGCGTGTCCAGCGGTGAAAAATACCGTAATGAACATGGCATGTCGGTGATCAAGGATGGCATGAAGCAGCGCAAAGCGCAGCCAGAGGCCCCTTCTGTTGAGCTTGAGCGCAAACCCAAGTGGCTGCGAGCACAGATTCCAGGTGGCGAGCGTTTTGAAGCGGTCAAGAAAAACGTCGCGACCCACCGATTAAGCACTGTTTGCGCTGAATCCCACTGCCCCAATATGGGCGAGTGCTGGAGCAACGGCACGGCCACTATCATGCTGATGGGCTCGGTATGTACCCGCGCCTGTCGGTTCTGCGCAGTAGACACCGGCAACCCCCAGGGCTGGCTTGACCACGAAGAGCCTGAAAATACGGCTAAATCTGTAGAGCTCATGGGGCTGCGTTATATCGTACTGACTTCAGTTGACCGTGACGACCTCGACGATGGCGGCGCAACCCACTACGCCAACTGCATTCGCGCGATCAAAGCGCGCACACCCGAGGTGGTAGTCGAAGCCTTGACGCCCGACTTTGATGGTGACCTTGCCGCTATCGAACGCGTCGTCGATTCAGGCCTACAGGTATTTGCCCAAAATGTGGAGACCGTGGAACGCCTGACAGGCCGAGTGCGTGACCGGCGGGCAGGTTACCGCAAAACCCTCGATGTCCTTGCTCATGCCAAGCGCTACCGCCCAGATATCATCACCAAAACCAGCCTGATGCTGGGCTTGGGTGAAACCGACGAAGAGATTTTGCAAACGTTTGATGATTTACGTGAGATCGGCGTCGATATTGTCACGCTTGGCCAGTACCTTCGCCCGACCAAAAACCACCTGTCGGTGGAGCGCTGGGTAACGCCTGAAGAGTTTGATCGCTACCGCGTGATTGGCCTGGAAAAAGGCTTTATGGAAGTGCCCTCTGGCCCGCTGGTACGTTCAAGCTACCGCGCTGATCGCGTGTTTGAGAAAAACAACCTGGGGCTCGCCTCACCTGCCGCGATTCCCGGTCAGGAGCAAGAAGCAAACCCCAATATTATTCCAGCGCTCAACGTAGGATAGGCTTAAATTAAGCGTTCTACGGGGCTTGCTACTATGTATGGAGCGGGTTTTAAGACCCGCTTTATAAGCCTCGTTTTTTTGAACCGTTTTTTTAATAACGGTGACCCAATTTTTACAGTGGCGTGTTCTCGACACTGACCAATTCGCGGTTTAGCCGTTTAGCTAGCGCCTCGGCCAGCTGCTCACCCACCCGATGATCACCTGATAACGAGACGAGGTCAGCCAACTTCGCCATGGGCATACCTGCATAGCCGCAGGGGTTAATGCGCAAAAAAGGCGTCAGGTCACCGTCTACATTCAACGCCACGCCGTGAAAGCTCGCCCCCCGACGAATACGCAGACCCAGTGAGGCAATCTTCGCCTCACCCGCTTCTGTCATCACATAAACCCCTGGAGCATCGGGCCGCGCTCGGGCGCTCACGCCATAGTGGCTCAAGACGTCAATTACGGCATTCTCCAATGCAGTGACTAAATCGCGCACGCCAATTTTTCCCCGCCGTACATCCAGCAGCGGGTACAGCACCACCTGCCCTGGCCCGTGATAAGTGACTTGCCCCCCCCGATCAACGTGCACCACCGGAATATCGCCGGGCAGCAGCAGGTGTTCGGGCTTGCCAGCCTGGCCTTGGGTAAACACCGGGTCATGCTCGACCAACCAGAACTGATCAGGGGTTTGCGCATCCCGTGTATCGGTTAGCGTGCGCATAGCTTCCCACACTGGCAGGTAGGCTTGGTGACCCAAATCGTGCAACTCAATCGGCACGGCGTTTTCCACGGTTACACCACCATATGCACACGGCCAGTAGCCTTGAGGTCGTCGAACAACTCTTTAATATGCTGCTCTCCGGTCGCTCTAATCACCACACGTACCGATTGAAAACGGCCATTGCGGCTATCGACCACCTGCATTGCCGTTGCATCGAAGTCAGGGTCATGGCGCACAATCACCTGGCACACACAGGCAGGAAAGTCTTCGGCCGCATCGCCGACGACTTTTAACGAGTAATCACATGGGAAAGTGATTTTAGGCGGCTCCTGAGCCGCCGGTTGGCGCAAATCACGAAGTCCCGGAGCACCTTTTTTCATAACAAACCTATTTCGTAAAGACTGATTTTCACAAAGACTGGGTTCATCACAGATATACGCTAGAACCCATCAACCTATCGGCTGTAAGTCTATAATCAATCCGTAAAATTACTAATCAGATTACTAAAGAAGCGCTGCACCTGATCGAACAAGCGCTTAAAGAGACCACCCTCTTCGATGTTTTCCAGCGCCACTAAGCGGCGCTCACCGACCACTTCATCACCTAAATGCACTTCCAGCGTACCAACCTCGTCGCCAATGGCAATCGGTGCCTGTAGGTCTGGATTGAGGTTTAGGCGCGCACGCAGCTCTTCGTTGCGGTTGCGTGGCAGGGTCATAAAGACTTCTTCATCGACGCCAACACGCAGCTCATTGATATCGCCGCCCCAAACCCGCGGCGTTGCCAATACGGCACCGCGCTCATAGAGCTTCATGGTTTCGAAAAAGCGGAAACCGTAGCTGAGTAGCTTTTGGGTTTCTTGAGCGCGCGCTTCATCAGAGTTGGTGCCCATCACTACGGAAATCAAGCGCATATCTTCACGCTTAGCTGAAGACACCAGACAGAACCCCGCCTCCGTTGTCCAGCCGGTTTTCAGGCCATCCACCGAAGGGTCACGCCACAGCAAACGGTTGCGGTTGGGCTGATCAATACCGCCATAGGAGAACGTACGATGGGAGTAGATTTCGTAGTGATCAGGGTAATCATTAATAATGTGCCGGGATAAACGCGCCAAGTCATGGGCCGTTGAGTAGTGATTGTCGGCGGGCAAGCCAGTGGCGTTCTGGAAGTTGGTGTTATTCATGCCCAACCGCGTGGCATGCTGATTCATCAGATCGGCAAAGGGCACCTCACCACCCGCCAAATGCTCTGCCATGGCGACACTGGCATCGTTGCCCGACACAATGATGATACCGTGGAGTAAATCATCCACCGAAACCTGATCACCCACCTCAATAAACATTTTCGAGCCGCCGGTGCGCCAGGCATTCTCGCTAATATTAACCATATCAGTGAGCTTAATGGTGCCACGATTGAGCTCACGCTCTACCAAATAGGCGGTCATCAGCTTGGTTAAACTTGCCGGTGGCAGACGCTCATCGGAGTTATGCTCGGCCAAGATACGGCCACTGTTAGCATCCATCAGAATCCACGAACTTGCCGCTAACTGAGGGGCTGAAGGGATAATGGTTTGCGGCTGCGGAATTACCGGCTGAGGCGTTGGCTGGGCACTGGCAGGCACAGCAACCGTCGCCATGGCAGCGAAGAGGCACAGGCGTGCAGAGCGACCAATGGATGTAAACACGTTCATAACGTCAGTCTCACTTACTTGAAAGCTTACTTGAAAAGCTTATTTTAAAAAACGGCGGCGCGTAAGGCGCGCCACCGGAAATAAACAGGGGGTGAATTATCGCACAACAAAGACCTGGGGGAACCCTGCTTGGCGCAGTGTTTCTCGCGCTTGAGGTTCTTGGCTCGGAGCGATGGGCCCCACTTGAACACGATAAACGTCAGCGTCGTTCATAATACGCACCGCATGGGGCTGCTCAACTTGTAAACGCTGCTGCAACTGCTGAGCGCCTTCCGGATTACCCAGTGCCGCGATCTGCAGATACACTGCGTCGCCAGCTTCCCCTTCGTTTGGCGGCTGCGCTGTTTGTGTCTGTGGTGAAGGATCAGCCGCAGATGCAGCAGACGCCGCCGGCGGAACGGGCATAGAAGAAGCATTTGCAGCAACCCGCTGTGCCTCGGCTACGCGAGGCTGGGGGGAAGCGCCGCCACCGCCCTTGCCGTGCTCGGCTAGCCACTGCTCAGGGTTGATCGCTTCCACTTTCACGGAACCGGTACCATTGTCGAGGAAGCCTAGCCGGGCGGCTGCCGCGTAGGAGAGATCGATCTCACGGTCACTGTGGAAGGGGCCACGGTCGTTCACTCGCACAATGACCGATCGCCCATTATCCAGGTTTGTGACTCGCGCAAAGGTGGGTAGAGGCAGCGAACGGTGTGCCGCCGACATCTTATACATGTCGTAGATTTCACCGTTTGAGGTCGCGTAGCCATGGAATTTTTCGCCATACCAGGAGGCCGTACCACGTTTCTCATAACCCGTTGCATCAGGCAGCACTTGATAGGTTTTCCCCCACACTTCATAGCTAGAGCGGTTGCCCGCTCTGGAAGGCTGCTCGATGCGGGGCTCTGCATCAGGCACCTTGGTAACATCCGGCGGCTCGAGCGGATAGGCATCACCACTCATGGCATAGCGGCCACCACTAGTGTTGGCCGCCGTTGAAGCCGGAGCCGCCGCTTGATTCGCGGAACCGGAGGCATCTACCCGCTGATTGTCATTGCTGGCACAGCCGCTGACCAGCGCCAGTAAGGCAATCGCGCCAACCGCCCGCTGGCTAATCCTCAATTTGCTCTTCATCCCTCATCCTCGTGCAGCTCAGCAATCGCTTCTGCCAACTCGGCTACGGCCATGGCATAGAGGTGACTATGGTTGTAGCGGGTAATCACGTAAAAATTATACTCGCCAAACCGGTAACGGGTCTCTCCATTGGCGAACTCAAGCGCCAACGGCACCACTGGCAAATTATCATCAAGTGGCTCGCTGGGCTCAATCCCATGAGTGGCCAACTGAGCAATGCTCACCGCAGGAGGTGAGGTTTGGTTAAATGAGAGTTCCTGGAGTAACTCTACGGGCATTACGTCTGGCCCAGTGGCCTGGTGGTAGATATCAGCTCCCGGCTTCCAGTTATGCTCGGCAAAGTAATTCGCGACGCTGCCAATCGCATCAACCGGGTTCTCCCAAAGATCACGTCGTCCATCGCCATCAAAATCCACGGCATAGGCTTGATAACTGGTGGGAATAAACTGCGGGTAACCCATCGCACCGGCATAGGAACCGCGCAACTCGGTAGGGTCGACCTGCTGTTCGTAGGCAATACGTAAAAAGGCCGCTAGCTCACCGCGAAAAAAAGCCCCCCTTGCCGGATGATGAAACGCCAGTGTGGCTAGCGAATCCAGCACGCGATGCTGGCCTTTATGGCGACCATAGTAAGTTTCAACGCCAATAATAGCGGTAATGATTTCAGCGGGCACACCATAGGTGCTTTCCGCGCGCGCCAAGGCGTCGGCATGAGCATCGATGAACTCCACGCCCTCTTCAATGCGCTGCTGGGTCAGAAAAATAGCACGATATTCGTACCACTTCAGACGCCGCTCAGCAGCTCCTTCCATGGCATCTAATACGCTTTGGGTATAGCTCGCCTGACCCAGTGCTTCTGCCAACCAGTCTTGCGGCAACCCTTGCTCGACCAGCTCTTCCACCAGCGCTTGGCTGTCAGCATTTTGCTGGGGAGCAAAGTGGTGAGGAGTCTCAAACTGAGCCTGCGGTGAAGGCTGATCAGCAAACGCCATGGGGGTCACCCAGCACATCAGCGCGGCCAACACATAGCTGCTCGTCTTCCCTTGAACCTTGTTCATTGGCTCTCCACTCCTGAGCTATTCAATCCTGAATTATCCATTACCGAGCAACATTAGCGTCTGAAGCAGACAGCGTCGCTAGCGCGACAGTAACCGACGATGCGCATGTATCGACATGAGAATACCGAAACCCGCTAACAAGGTCACGCTAGAGGTGCCGCCATAACTAACCAATGGCAGCGGCACCCCCACCACGGGCAAAATGCCACTCACCATGCCCATATTGACGAACACGTAGATAAAAAAAGTTAAAATGATGCTGCCTGCCACCAAACGCCCAAAGGTATCCTGCGCGGAGCTAGCCATCCACAAACCTCGGCTGACAATCAATAGATATAGGAACAGCAGCACAAGCATACCCACCAAACCAAACTCCTCGCCCAGGACGGCAATGATGAAATCGGTGTGTCGCTCAGGTAAAAACTCTAGTTGGGACTGGGTACCCTGCAGCCACCCCTTGCCCCATAGCCCTCCACTACCTATGGCCGTGGTCGACTGAATAATATTCCAGCCTGCCCCCAACGGATCGCTTTCAGGGTTGAGAAACGTCAATACCCGCTGACGCTGGTAGTTATGCATATTCATCCAGAGCAGCGGCACTGCGGCAGCCCCCAGCGCGGTAATAAATCCAATCAAACGCCACGACAAGCCCGCCAGCAGCACGACAATCAGGGCCGCGCTAGATACCAGCAGCGAAGTACCCAAATCAGGTTGGATCGCGGTTAGCACCACAGGCACGCCAATAATGACCCCGCACACGACAATATCGCGCAGGCGGGGCGGTAGTTCGCAGCGATTTAGATAGGCTGCAACCATTAACGGGGCTGCTAACTTCATCATTTCCGATGGCTGAAAACGTATCACACCAGGAATCACTAGCCAGCGCTTCGCCCCCATGCCCACATCACCCACTACATCAACGGCAATCAGCATGGCTACGCCAATGCAATAGGCCAATGGTGCAAAGCGCAAAAAGGTTGAGGGCGAGAACTGGGCAATAATTACCATGCCTACCAGCGCGATAAGAAAACGCACGCCTTGGCCAATCACTGCATCAATAGATTGTCCGGAAGCGCTGTAAAGAACGATTAAGCCGCTCCCCATCAGCAGCAATAGCAAACCTAGCAGCCAAGGGTCGAGATGGATTCGCTCCCAGATACTTTTCCGCCGGGCGATACCACTCTCAGGCGGGCGAACAGGATGGCCACGCATCGAACGGGCTATATAATGCCAAGGCATGGCTTAGTTTCCCTCCACATTGGCATCATCTTCTTCCAACACTTCACGCACTTCCTCTACGTCGGGGGCCTCATCCTCAAGTAACCAGGCATCGGTCATTGCACGGGCCAGATGCGCTGCGTGGGTACTGCCACCACCGGCATTCTCAACAATAACCGAGACGGCAATCTGGGGGTCATCCAACGGCGCAAAGGCCACAAACAGAGCGTGGTCGCGCAGTCGTTCGGCCAGCTCATCGGCGTTGTAGCGCTGATCCTGCCCCAGCGAAAATACTTGTGCGGTGCCTGATTTGCCGCCCATGCGGTACTCAAGGCCCACACCGGTTCGCCGGGCAGTGCCTTCCGTGCCACTAACCACCTTTTCCATGCCGCTGAATACACGATCCCACCAGCTATCATTGGCGAGCACAATATCATCTAACGTATCCGGCAGATCACGCGGCACAGGGGTATCACCAATCTGTCGGGCCAGCCTTGGTTTCACCCAATGGCCCCGATTAGCCAGCGTTGCCGTAGCACTGGCTAGCTGGAGAGGTGTTACCTGCCAATAGCCTTGTCCAATCCCCACCGAGAGGGTTTCCCCGGGATACCAGGGCTGGTTAAAGCGACCACGCTTCCAATCTCGCGAAGGCATCAAAGCACCACTCTCTCCCTGAACGTCATGGGCTACACGCCGGCCAAAGCCAAAATTACTCATTTGATCATGTAAGTCATCAATGCCTAAATCGTGCGCAAGGGTATAAAAATAGGTGTTATTAGATACCGCTAAAGCTCGTTCTAAATCGACCCGCCCGTGCCCCCAACGCAGCCAGTTGCGATAGCGTCGGGAATCATTAGGCAGTTGGTAGTAACCGGGGTCGTTGATGGTGCTGTCTGGAGTGATTACCCCTTCCACCAAACCCGCGAGCGCTAGAAAGGGCTTAATCGTAGAGCCGGGAGGGTAGTGACCACGAGTCGCGCGGTTAAACAGAGGGAGATCCAGGTCTTGCTGCAAATCGCGATAAGACGCAACATCAATACCGGTGACAAACTGGTTACTGTCAAAACCCGGTGTCGATACCATGGCGAGGATCTCGCCAGTGCCCGGCACGATAGCCACAATGGAGCCGCGACGACCATCCAGCAATTCGTAGGCTAGTGTTTGCAGCGACTTATCCAGGGTTAGGGTTAGGTTCTTACCAGGCACCGGATCGGTTCGCCCAAGCTCCCGCAAGACTCGCCCGCGAGCGTTTGTCTCAACTTTGCGCAAGCCTGCCTGACCATGCAGCTCTTCTTCGTAAAAACGCTCAACCCCCGTCTTACCGATAAAATGAGTCCCTGCGTAGCGACCCGCGTCCAGGGTTTCCATCTCTTCGGCGTTAATCCGCCCAACGTAGCCCAGTGTGTGTGCCATGATTTCGGCATCGGGATAGTAGCGCAGCGGCTGAGCCTCTATTTCGACTCCAGGCAGACGATGACGATTAACCGCCAAACGGGCAATTTGTGCTTCGCTTAAGTCACTGGTAAGGAGGGCTGGCTGGAAAGGACGCTGGCGTTGGCGTGAACGCACATTGAACGCCTCGATCTCCTCTTCAGGCAGTTCAAGCAGGTCGACCAATAGTGCTAGGGTTTCATCTAGGTTATCGACACGCTCGCGAACCAGCGTGAGGTTGTAGGTGGGACGGTTTTCAGCCAGCAGCACCCCGTTACGGTCATAGATCAAACCGCGGTTCGGCGGCAGCGGCTCGACGCGAACCCGGTTGTTTTCGGAGCGCGTGCTGTACATATCATGCTGGACGATCTGCAAATAAACCAAGCGACTCGTTAGCAAGCCTGCAAGCGTAAAAACTACTAACACCGCGAGTAGCGCTCTAACACGAAAAATACGCAGTTCTTGCTCGGAGTTTTTTAGCGTGTTGGGGCGCTTGAGCATGGTAACGATGACTCTCAAATCAAACAATCAAATCAAACAAAAGGCGCAGCAGGCCATAACAGTGATCGCTCACCATCTCAGTTAGCCGTCAGCGGTGATAAGGGTGACCTACCAGTAGTGTCCAGGCACGGTAGAGCTGCTCGGCCAGCATAATCCGCACCAGCGGGTGGGGCAGCGTCAGCGGGGAGATCGACCAGGTTTTGTCAGCCGTCGCAGAAAGTGAGGGCTCGAGACCGTCTGGCCCCCCCACAAGCAGGACAATATCTCGCCCGGCCATGCGCCAGGCATCGGCTTCTTGCGCTAACTGTTCGGTGGTCCAAGGCTTACCTTTGACTTCCAGCGCGACTAGATACTCGTCGCCACGCAACTTGTCGCGAATTCGCTGCGCCTCTTGGGCACGCGCCTTCGCGATATCTGCATTTTTGCCACGCTGACCGAGGGCAATTTCTTCTATCTCGAGATTAAAATCTCTCGGCAGCCGCTTGCGGTAAGTATTGACGCCCTCTTCTACCCAGCCAGGCATTTTGCTTCCTACCGCTAACAGCCGGATCTTCATGACATGCCGGCTCGCTCTTGGAAGCGCTCAAGAGAGTCGCCAATGGCACCCGAGTCGCTGGGTAGATCGGCCCACAGCCGCTCTAAGTCATACAGGGTGCGTGCTTCGGGCATCATCACGTGGACAACGACATCCCCCAGGTCGACCAGTACCCAATCGGCGTTATCGCCACCTTCAACGCCCAGCGGGCCAAGCCCTGCAGCCTTGGCTTTTTCCACGACGTTTTGCGCCAGGGCAGCCACATGGCGGGTCGAAGTACCACTGGCAATCAGCATGAGGTCGGTGACCTCGGTTAATTTGGCAACATCCAACTGCGTAATGTCACGTGCTTTCAGTTCTTCTAGCGCGTCAACCGCTAGATTTTTCAATGTATCGATGTGCATGACTCCTAAAGACAACCTTATTGGTTAATCGGTCAATAAAGCCGGCCATTGTAACGGCTTCTTTGATGACTGCCAGCGCTATTCGCGTTGTCGATAAAGTCCGTCCTGCGTAATGGCCAATTCAACGGCTTCTGGCAGTAAATAGCGCACGCTTTTCCCGGCCTCTAAACGCTCGCGGATATACGTTGCCGAGATCGCCATCAGTGATGGCAGTTCCAACGGCAGATAGCCGCCGCAAGGCCGCTGCATCAATGCGTCTACGCTATCGACTCTGCGATGCGCTACCAGTTCCATTAATGATGCCGGTAACGGATCGTCATAGCCCGGTCTGGCAATCACCACTAGATGAGCAAACTCAAACAAGCGCTCCGGCTGTCGCCACTGGGCGAGCCGCAAGAAGGCATCAAAACCAATCGCCATCACCAGACGGGCCTGTTCGCCAACTTCCCCACGCAGCTCAGCCAGTGTATCGACGCTATAAGAGGGGCCGTCACGGCGCAGCTCGCGGTCATCGGCGACCAGCCCAGGCGTCGCACCGATACCCGCTTCTAATAACGCCAATCTCTGTTTCGCCGAGACTTGGGGTCGCCCACGTAGCGGTGGCTGTTGAGCCGGTATCATATGTAGCCGATCAAGCGACAGCGCCTCATGCAACTCTACCGCGCTGCGCAAATGCCCCAGATGAACAGGGTCAAAGGTGCCGCCCAACATGCCGATACGCTGCTCCGTTTGACTCATGCCACCACCCTATTCACGCACCTGGCCATCGCCAAATACAACGTATTTCTGAGTGGTTAGCCCTTCCAAACCGACAGGCCCACGGGCGTGAAGCTTATCGGTTGAAATTCCGATCTCAGCGCCAAGCCCGTACTCAAAACCATCGGCAAAGCGGGTAGAGGCATTCACAATCACCGAACTGGAGTCGACTTCCGCCATAAAGCGGCGTGCGAGTGAATAATCCTGGGTGACAATCGCATCAGTGTGGTGAGAGCCGTACTGTTCAATATGGGCAATCGCTTCATCGATACCATCGACCACTTTGATTGCCAGCACGGGGGCCAAATACTCGGCATACCAATCGGCTTCTTCAGCAGCTGCCGCCTGTGGCAACAATGCCTGCGTACGCTGGCAGCCACGCAGTTCAACTTCATGTTCGGCATAAGCGCGGGCCAGTTCCGGCAGCAGCAGGTCAGCAATCGGCGCATCAACCAGCAACGTTTCCATGGTGTTACAAGTGCCGTAGCGATGAGTTTTCGCATTGACGGCGATGGCTAGCGCTTTGGCGGGATCAGCGGTGGTATCGATATACACATGACAAACACCGTCGAGATGTTTGATAACCGGTACGCGGGCATCACGGCTGATACGCTCAATCAACGACTTTCCACCGCGGGGGATAATCACGTCGACATATTCCGGCATGCTAATCATTTCACCCACCGCCGCGCGATCAGTGGTGGCGACTACCTGCACACTACCCGCTGGCAGGCCTACATCAGCTAACCCCGTTTGGATACAGGCGCTAATGGCGGCATTTGACTGGCTGGCTTCCGACCCGCCGCGCAAAATACAGGCGTTGCCCGACTTCAAACATAGGCTGGCGGCTTCCAGGGTTACATTTGGGCGCGACTCGTAAATAATCCCGATGACGCCCAGCGGGACGCGCATTTTGCCCACTTGGATGCCGCTAGGCCGATAACGCATATCGCCAATTTCGCCCACCGGGTCAGGCAAGCCCGCTACCTGCTGTAGCCCTTCAATCATGGCGTCGATACGCGCGTCGTTCAGAGCTAAGCGATCCAGCAGCGCGCTTTCCAAACCGTTCTCGCGGCCACGCTGTAAATCCTCGGTGTTGGCATCCAGTATTTTGGCTCGCGCCTCGGTCAAGCGCTGCGCCATAGCCATTAGCGCACGGTTTTTCAACCCGGTATCCGCCCGCCGCAGTTCACTGGCGGCACGGCGCGCCGCTTGCCCCAAGGCCTGCATGTAGGCGGGCACATTCCCGGCAATTAAGTGCTGATGGGCCTCGTCTTGGAACGGTGTTGAAGCGCTCATAGTGTCTCCGTACGGAAGGATACTTTAATTTTTTAATTAACCATGTATCGCGTTTTACATGTTTTGCTTATGTTACGTCATTTCATCGTTATACTGGGGACGATTAAGGCACTAATATGTCTCGCGTACATTTATTATCCTACAATTACTTTACTTGATGAGATACATCTGGTCATTCAGGACGAATAGTAAGTCACCATGCAAAGCAAGTACAAAATCCGCCTGCTACGTGCCAATCTTTTAGCTGCTGCCGTCGCTTTGGCACTATGGACACCCGCTACACCCCCTGCTGCTGCCCTAGTGCTGTGGCTATCAGTCGGCTGGTTACTCATCACCGCACTGATGCTTGATTTTAGCCACCGTCGTTCGCGAGGATTGCCATGGCAAATTGTACCGGGTGCACTGCTATTGGGTTTAATTGCCACTGCTCCAGAACGACACGGCATTTTAATCTGGGCGTGGGCCGCAATGCTGATGCTGCCCCAAAACAATGGGGTCGCCGCTTTTAACCTCAGCGCTGCACTGATTAGCGCTGTAATGGTAGCACCTCAATTGGAGGCGTCAGCGCTTGTGCTGCTGATTTGTTCACTGCTGGTGCTTGGTCTGCTGGCCTTATCCAGAGCACAGCAGCTTATTGATATGAACGGTTCCATTCGCCAACGCCTGCGATTGATTCCCGGCCTTAACCTTTGGGCCGGTGAGCAGTTGCTGCGCGATATCGCCCGGGAACAAACGCGCTGCGAGCGTGAAGGCGTTCATGCGGAACTGTTTATTCTGCACGTAAAACGCCACCAACTGTGGCCAATGGCGCAAAAGCTGTGCGAATTAACCTATGATTTTGAAAACGTTTACCGCTTAAGCAGCACAACGCTGGTGACACTCATTCTTGCCCGCTCACCTAGAGAAGCCGCTCAACGACGCAGCCTACTACTCGCCGACTTACCCGACAATATTACCAGTGAACACCTTGAATTAATCGATATCGAACCGGCAACGCTTTCGGTGTTTGAGATCAGCAAACTTCCGGCTGAGCGGGTGCGGGAGACGGTATGATCGAGCACCTCCCCAAACGATTAATGACCCTGGCTTATACTTCCAGTATCGCGTTGATGGTGGGCTACGCGCTATGGCTGTATGCCATGGGTGACTACCGCGACCTGCTGATTCCCACCTTTATGACCCTGCTGCTAATGGCCGCCCTGCTAATGCATATAGGGCAGGGCGTGAAAAGCTACCTGCCGCGCATTATTTTACTCTGCAGTACCTACTCGGTAGTGCTCGGCGCTTTCTATTTTCAGCCGCAGGTATCACCTCTATGGTTAGGCCTGCCGATTACCGCCGCGTTTTTACTGCTACCGCTATGGGCCGCAATGCTGATTAATATTGCCATTGGGCCATTGTGGTGGCTGCTTCCTTCGGTCGCCTCTGCGCCACCGGCGATTATCGTGGGCTATGCTGCTTTAACACTGTTACTTGCCCTCCCCCGCTGGGAGCATGCTCGTCGCCGTGCACTCTTAAGAGCTACCGACCCCAACGACAGCGACTGTGAAGCTTTCCACATGGACACGCTAAAAGAGCGTTTACACAGCGAGTTCCAGCGCGCTGCCATGCTCAATCAGCAACTGGCAGTGCTGGTACTGCATTTACCGCAGTTGGATATGGCAGCAGAGCAGTTTGGCCATCGTGCGCAAACGGCGCTGCTGGGAGCGCTATGCGGTGAAGTGAATAGCCGTTGTCGCGATCATGATGTGCTGGGGCGCGCGGACAGCGCCACTTTTTGGCTGGTTCTACCTGACACTAGTGAAAGCGGCGCTCTGTTGGTACGCGAGCGTTTACAAAGAGCTCTTTCACAGCGTGTACTGGTAGAAACCGGTCAACTGGAAGCGCGCATTGCCGCCTGCTTACCCAGTCGCACCGAGCACTTTGCACACTATGTAAAGCGCCTGGAAACCCGCGGCGCCGCCCTCGCCAACCTCTAGTCTGCCTTTTCAATGTCTCTTATCTGACGCTGGAGTACTCTCCTTGCCGCTAGCCGATCTGCTCCACTCATTAACGCCATCGCCTGCGTTGATCGTCTGTCTGGTGCTGGCGATTTCATTAGTAGAATCACTTGCCTTGATCGGGCTGCTGGTGCCGGGCGTGGTGTTAATCACTACCGCAGCCTCCCTGGCGGGACATCAGGATCTTGGCTTGGCATGGTTAATCGGTGCTGCCTTCATAGGCGCTATTTTAGGCGACGGCGTCAGTTTTTCGCTGGGCTTTAAACATCACGAGCAGGTCACTCAGAGATGGCCCCTTTCCCTGCATCCCGAATGGTTGGGCCGCGGGGCACGGTTCTTTGAGCGCTATGGCATTTGGTCAGTGTTTATCGGCCGCTTTGTCGGTCCAGTGCGACCGATTATTCCCTTGGTAGCAGGCATGATGCGTATGCCACCACGCACCTTTATTTGGGCTAACGTCACTTCTGCAGCACTGTGGGCGCCTGCCTATATACTGCCCGGATATTTGTTGGGGCGTACCTGGCAGCACCATTTGAATCTACCGCCAGGCATAGAGGCTGCGCTGCTTATCCTCGCAGCGATCATTGTCGTGCTCGCGGTGATTTTCTCCTGGGGTCGGCATCAAGCGACACGGCATGGGCGACTTTACCGGGCTATTGCTGTCAGCGTTCGCCGTATGCCGCTACTACGCAGGCCATGGCTGGCCATGAGTCAAACCGGCGATGTCCCCTTGGCTTCACTACTGTTACTGGTCATAGCGCTAGGCAGTCTGTCTGGCTGGACACTGCTGGTCATCGCCCACCATGAACCGCTTGAGATTGATCTGTTCATTCAGCAACTGTTCTCCTGGCTGCAAAGCGATGTTTTGTACCGAGCGGGGAATGTTTTTGCACGCATTGGCGACACCCTAGGCATTATCGCTTTAACACTGCCTTGGGCAGCATGGATGCTGGTGAGCAAGAGATGGGAGGCTTTACTGCACTGGAGTGGCGCCTTTGCCAGCGTCGCCTTGCTAAACACAGTAGGCAAAGGGCTGTTTGGTCGTGCTCGCCCAGAGACACCGGACTACTTAATGGGCTCGTTCTCCTACCCCAGCGCCCACACTTCCACCGCCGTGGTGCTCGTTGGCCTTACAGCGGCGTTCGTTGCGGCCGAGATACCCCGTCAAAAACGCTTTTGGGTGTACTGGATAGCACTAGCGCTTGCGCTGCCCATGGCGCTATCAAGACTGGTGGTGGGCGTGCACTGGTTCAGTGATCTGGTGGGAGGCGCGCTACTCGGCTTGGTCGTTTGCGCACTCACGCTACTTCATTGGCAGCAGCAGTCGCGCCCGTCGATGCGCCCCTGCCCGTGGCTTCTGCTCAGCCTGGCATCGCTAGTGCTTATCAGCGCTCGCGTCGGCTTATTCCCACCGGTTTAGCTTTAAATCGACACCGCTTTACCCCAAGGCAAGCCACAGGCCTACCCCAATCATCAGTGTTCCGGCGATGCGATTCAGGAGCCGGACATTGCCGCTTTTACCGAGCACATTGCGTAGCGTTTTGCCGCCGGTGGCATAGACCAGCATGCTGACAAACTCAATGGTCAAAATGACCGCTATCAGCAGGCTGAGCTGCCCCGGCAATGGGCGACTACTATCCAAAAAAGGCGGCAGCAGCACCATAAAAAATGCCCACCCTTTAGGGTTTGCCACCGCGGTAACAAACCCTTGCATGGCTAACTGCAGGGGGCTAGCGGGTGGACCCGCATCCAGCTCGCTGGGAATCGCCATGCGCCCACGGGAACGCCACATCATAATACCCAAATAACCCAGGTAAGCGCCGCCCACCCACTTAAACAGCACAAACAGCTCTGGCTGACGCAGCATCAACGCAGCTACCCCCGCGCCTGCGGCGGCAGCCACTAAACCAACGCCCAGCAGCTCGCCCACCATCATCCACAGCGTGCGTTTAACGCCTTGGGTCATGCCCAGCACCATGGCGAGGGTCATGCACATACCTGGGGTCAGCGAGACAAACAGAAACGTTGGCACAAAAACCGACAGCGTGGCCCACGACATCATAGATCACTCATCCTTATCTCCAACCTCTCCCCAGCGAGGCACCAGCGAATGCTCGATTCCCAACTGGTTAAGAATACGCGCGACAATAAAATCAATCAGATCATCAATGGTTTGTGGACAGTGATAAAATCCTGGGGCTGCCGGTAAGATGACCACTCCCAAGCGACTCAATGTCAGCATGTGCTCCAAGTGAATCGGCGAAAACGGGCTTTCTCGTGGCACCAGCACCAACGTTCGGCGCTCTTTAATCGCCACGTCCGCCGCCCGCTCAATCAGGTTATTGCTAGCCCCCGTTGCGACGGCAGAAAGCGTGCCGGTAGAGCACGGGCACACCACCATGGTGGAGGGCGCGCCAGAGCCTGATGCCACCGGCGCCATCCAGTCTTCGCGGCCAAAGCAGCGGATCTGACCAGGCTGTGCCCCACTGCGCTCACTCAGCGCCTCGGCTAAACGCTGGGGCTGGGCGGGTAGCTCAATATCTGTTTCTGTGGCGATGACCATGTGCGCAGCTTTCGAAATCATGACCCACACTTCATGGCCTGCGGCGACTAGTACATCGATCAAGCGCAAACCGTATTGAGCCCCGGATGCGCCGGTGAGTGCCACGGTAATCGGTTTTTTGAACGATGCGTCGGCTCTATCTGTCACGCATTCCCCTCCTTGGCTGCGGCTAATGCGGCGAGCAAGCGTTCATGCACGCCCTCAAAGCCACCGTTGGACATCACCACAATGCGATCCAACGGTGACGCTTGAGTGACCACTGCTGCCACCAGCGTATCAATATCGCTAAACAGCTGGGCATGCGCACCTTGCGTGGCAACCAGCTCGTCCATCGACCAGTCAAGCCCGGCAGGCTGAAACCAAAACACGCCATCAGCGTCAGCCACGCTCTCAATTAACCGCTCGCGCAGTGCACCTAAACGCATAGTGTTGGAGCGCGGCTCAATGACCGCCAGCAAGCGCCCCTTCGTGGTTGCAGCTCGTAGCCCTTTAAGCGTGGCGGCAATTGCCGTGGGATGGTGGGCAAAATCATCGATTACCTGAATGCCATTAATCTCACCGCGCACCTCTTGACGCCTTCTGGGTGTTTCAAAGCGCGCTAGCGCCGCACAGCCACGGGCTAGATCAACCCCACACAAATGCGCCGCTGCCAGCGCTGCCAGCGCATTGCGTGCGTTATGCTCGCCGGTAAGCGCCCACTCAACGACTCCGTCTTCATCCAGGCCGGGCTCGCCACCGCTATAAATCACCTGGAAGCGACTGGCATCGGCGCGCTCTAGTTTAAGCTGCCATTCGCTCGCGGCCTGATCGCCAAAATGCGCTACCGGCGTCCAGGTGCCCTGGCTCAGCACACGTTCAAGGGCAGGCTGCTCATCAGCAACTAATAAGTGGCCACGACTAGGCACGGTGCGCACCAGGTGATGGAACTGGCGCTCGATGGCTGCCAAGTCGGGGAAGATATCGGCGTGGTCAAACTCAAGATTGTTGAGGATGGCGATATGCGGACGATAATGAACAAACTTGGAACGCTTATCGAAGAAAGCCGTGTCGTACTCATCAGCTTCCACCACGAACGGCGCCTGCGGATCACCCAAACGCGCCGATACGCCAAAATTACGTGGCACGCCACCGATTAAAAACCCCGGCGCTAAGCCGGCACTCTCTAAAAGCCAGGCTAATACACTGGCGGTGGTGGTTTTACCATGGGTACCTGCCACGGCAATGACGCGTCGGCCGGGCAGCACGTGCTCCGCCAACCACTGCGCCCCCGAGGTATACGGCAGGCCGCTATTGAGTAACGCTTCAACCTCTTCATTGCCCCGTGACAAGGCATTGCCCACCACGACAAGATCCGGCGCTGGCGACAGATGCTCGGCGTGGTAGCCCTCCATTAAGGTGATGCCCGCATCAACCAACTGGGTGCTCATGGGTGGGTAAACATTCTGATCGGAGCCACTCACCTGGTGCCCCATTTCACGCGCCAGCAGTGCCAGGCTACCCATAAAGGTGCCGCAGATACCCATAATATGCAGATGCATGGCTCTCGCCCCGTTAATCGCCCGTAAACCAATTCACTAAAAGCCAAAAAATGGCGTAAAAATAGCCAAGTAGCCTAGCATGTTGAGGCTATTTGCTCATCTATTCATCGCCATAAACGCTGACAAAGCACCACTCAAGTGACAAATCTCTTTAGTTGTTGCAGGATGCGGCCACTGTTTACTTATGATGACTACCCCTTTCTTCCCACTTGTCACGCTGATGTAAGCCAACATCTCAGCACAGGAGCCTTTTTCGATGCGCATTTTAATTCGCTATTTCTTTCGTGGTCTTCGCTTGGTGCTCGCCCCGGTCATGCTGATTTCCGAGAAGCTTTCCACGCCTAAGTCAGTAGAGCGTACGCCTGAAGAACAAGCCAAGGTGGATCAAGCGTGCCAGAACCTTGCGCTGTACCAATTTCGCACCTGCCCTTTCTGCATCAAGGTGCGCAAAGAGATAGCGCGGCTGGGTTTAAACATTGAGGTACGTGATGCTCAACTTGATCCTGCCCATAAGCAGGCGCTCTTGGAAGGGGGTGGCAAAGTCAAAGTGCCCTGCTTGAGAATCACCCACGACGATGGGCGTGAAGAGTGGATGTACGAATCTGACACTATTAATGCCTGGCTGCACCAGCAGTTCGGTTAAGCGCTTTTGATGGACATGGATAGCCACTGAGGTCTTGTCACCAGGTCGGCAAACGTCGACCTGGGCATTAGAACTCTACTTTTTGCGCCTCTACATCGAACACCACGTCGATCTCAATGCCCTCTTCCTGGCTTGGCGGTTCACCTAGCTCGACTTGCAGTCCCAGCGCCCCCTCAATTTTCCCAGCTACGCGAACCGTTTGGCTGGTACGGTCATAGTGAGTCAGTGTTACTACTACTTCCCCCCCTTCAGAGGTGAACAGCGGCGGGGCAATAGAAGCCCCAATGGAATAAATAACCACTGCATTGATCAACTGCCCTTCGTTCACGGTCAGGCTAATAGAGAGCGCCTCCTCGCCGTCCCACTTCTCATCGTCAACAGAGCCAGCGATATCAATATTGATATCGTCGCCTAGCTCTACGAATGAGGCATTTGAGTCATTACCATGGCGTAAAATAAACCACTCCCGCAACTCATCATCCAACGACCCTGCTATTTCAGGCGCCGCGCGCTCAGAGCCACCTTGAGGAGGACTTTGCCCCACAGGCTCAGTGGCAAAACCAGTGATAGGTAGCCAAACCCCCATCAACGCTATCCCAATTTTTTTCCACATAAGATTTTCCGCCCTATTATGTGTCGCTTTTCGCTTACTACTTTCGTCTTAAAACAAGCCTTCAGCATGCCGCTATTAGCCCCATCATTCAGTAGACGAATGATGCCTGTCATTATTTCGATTGTATGACGCGATAGGCACTCTCTATGTTGTAAGCCTAGGTTGTGCGCTTGTGTTGTAAATAGGCTTAACAACTGACCGTGTCTGTTTTGCCGACGCTTTCCTGGCGGGAAGGGTGCTTCTAGCCAAGAAAACGGCGGTAAAACGAAAAATAAACAATGATTTAAGGGAACGATGATGACGCTCAAGAAAACCTTACTGGCTTCCGTTATTGGTGCAGTGGTTGCGGGTACGACGTTACTACCGATGACCGCAAGTGCTGAAACGCTGCGTATTGGCTACTCCGCCGACCCTGAAACCCTCGATATCCACGAGCAGCTTTCTGGCGGCGTCTTGCGCTTTTCTCATATGGCATTTGATCCGCTGGTGCGCTGGACAAAAGATTTTGAGTTTGAGCCGCGCTTAGCCACCGAGTGGGAGCAGGTCGACGAAACCACCATGCGCATGACCTTGCGTGAAGGCGTTACCTTCCACTCAGGTAACGAATTCACCGCCAAAGACGTGGTATGGACCATTGAGCGTCTGAAAGAGAGCCCTGACTATCGCGCTATTTTTGAGCCGGTTGCCAGCGCCGAAGCCGTTGATGACTACACCGTTGAAATTGTCACCACCGAACCTTACCCGCTGCTACTCAACCTGGCTACCTACATCTTCCCGATGGATAGCGAGTTCTATAGCGGTGAAACCGAGGGCGGCAACGACAAAGGTGAGATCGTTAAAGCTGGCAACTCCTTTGCTTCGCGCAATGTTTCCGGTACTGGTCCGTTCATGGTGACTGACCGCCGTCAGGGTGTACGGGTAGATTTTGAGCGCTTCGAAGACTACTGGGATACCGAAAGCGAAGGCAATGTCTCTAATATCGTGCTGACACCCATCGCTGAGAACGCCTCACGGGTTGCCGCCCTGCTCTCTGGCGGTGTCGACTTTATTGATGCCGTGCCTCCCAACGATTTGGATCGCGTACGCGAGGCCGACGGCGTTAATCTGGTTGAGGTTGACGGTACGCGTATCATTGGCTTCCAAATGAACGAAGACCGCGTTGAAGCCTTCCAGGATGCCCGCGTTCGCCAAGCGGTTGATCTGGCTATTAACCAGGAAGGCATTGCCGACCGCTTAATGCGCGGCTTCGCGACGCCCGCCGGACAGATATCACCCAAAGGTTACTCCGGTCACAACCCAGACTTAACGCCACGCTACGATATTGAACGCGCCAAAGAGCTAATGGCCGAAGCGGGCTACGCAGACGGCTTCAGCGTTGAAATGATTGCCCCCAACAATCGCTACGTAAACGATGCCCAGATCGCCCAAGCGGTCGCCAATATGCTGGCACAAATCAATATTGACGTTGACCTGCGTACCATGCCCCTGGCGCAGTACTGGCCTGAGTACGATACCCGCCAATCGGATATGGCGATGATCGGCTGGCACGCGGATACCGAAGATACCGCTAACTTCTTCCAGTATCTAACCTTCTGCTTCGATGAAGAGACCGGTGCTGGCCAATACAACTACGGTGGCTACTGCAACGAAGAGATCGACGCACTCGTCACCGAAGCCGATAGTGAAACCGATTTGGAAAAACGCAACGAAATGCTGCGCGAAGCCGAAGCCATGCTCTATGAAGACGTCGGCTATATCACACTGCACTGGCAGAACCTTGCTTACGCGGCCGCTGAAGGGGTTGAGATTGAGCCTGTAGTCAACGCCCTTGACTTCCCCTACCTGGGTGACTTGGTCATTAATCGCAGCGACGATTAAGCGCTCACAGCGCTGATTGATTAAATGCCTAGAAAAGAGTCACTACAGCGTTAACAGCCAACAAGTAAACCGCAAGGATGCTTCGCTCCCTAAGCGTTTAGGGGGCGAAGCCTTTTAGCTGGCAGTTCGCGTCTGTGAGAACTCTGCATAACATGCCCCTACTCCCTTTGATGAACCCCTCATATAGGTGGCGTACGCCATGATTGCCTTTTTAATCAAGCGGCTGATGCACGCGATTTTGGTGATGTTTGTCATCAGCGTGCTGGCCTTCGCCATTCAGGATAACCTGGGTGACCCCATACAGCAGATGGTTGGCCAGTCAGTGCCGGAGAGCGAGCGTGAAGAGATTCGCGAGCGCTTTGGCCTCAATGACCCCTTCCTGGTGCAGTACGCTCGTTTTGCTAAAAACGCCGTTCAAGGCGATTTCGGCTACTCGTACTTTTATCGCGAACCGGCGTTAGAAGTAATTGCTCGCCACTTACCCGCCACCCTGGAGCTGGTATTTGCCGCGACGCTGATTATTGTGCTGCTTTCGGTACCCATTGGGGTATATAGCGCCATCAAACCGCGCTCACCGATTTCACGCCTGTTTATGGGTATATCGATTATCGGTATCTCAATTCCAGTGTTCTTGACCGCAATCGTACTGATTCAAATCTTCGCCATCGGCGTCACTGTCACACTGTTCCCCGAAAGTACCGGCTGGGGCGCATGGCTGAATGACTTCTTCTCCACCGAAGGCAATATGCCCTCCTTCGGCCGTGGTTATGATCTCGTTAACGTGGTGGGCAACTGGGACACCAACCTGGCAACTTGGAACGGTTTACAGCATCTAGTGCTGCCGGCGGTCTCACTGGCCTCCATTATGCTACCGCTGTTTATCCGTCTGATTCGCGCCGAAATGATGGAAGTCCTGCAGTCAGAGTACGTCAAGTATGCCCGCGCTAAAGGCATCTCTATGCGCCGGGTCTATTTCGTTCACGCCCTTAAAAACACCATGCTACCAGTGATTACCGTGGGCGGCGTACAGATCGGCACCATGGTGGCCTACACCATTTTGACCGAGACTGTTTTCCAATGGCCGGGCATGGGTTTGATGTTTTTGGATGCGATCAACCGCGCCGATATACCGCTGATTGTGACCTACCTGATGATCGTCGGCGTGATCTTTGTCGTCACTAACACCATCGTGGATCTCATCTACGGCATGGTGAACCCCACCGTTAAACTGACTGGGAAGCCCGCATGAGTACCACCAACAATTCCTCCCCAGCGAGCGCCTCACCCAGCCGCTGGGAACGCCTGCGCGACTCCTATATATGGTACAGCTTCAAGCGTGACCGCACCGCCCAGCTCTGCTTGGCTGTGTTTATCTGCATGGTTATCGCCGCCTTTGCCTCACCGCTGCTGGCGCCCACGAACCCTTACGACCTATCCCAGATAGACATTATGTCATCTGAACTGCCGCCCTTCTGGATTGACGGTGCCGATGAGCGTTACGCGCTAGGTACCGATGCCCAGGGGCGCGACTTATGGTCGATTGTGCTGTATGGCACCCGCGTATCGCTGCTGATTGGTTTCGGTGCGGTTATTTTGCAGGCGCTGCTAGGGGTCACCTTCGGCCTAATGGCGGGCTACCTGGGCGGCCGTGTCGATACGATTTTGATGCGCCTGGCAGACATTCAGCTGTCATTCTCGACACTTATGGTCGCTATCGTGGTGGGCGCTTTGGTCAAAGCGACCATGGGTAGCGCCTTCTATAGCCAGTACGCGGTGATGATGCTGATTCTGATTATCGGCCTGGCCGAATGGCCCCAGTATGCCCGTACCGTGCGCGCCTCAGTGTTGGCAGAGAAAAACAAAGAGTACGTTGATGCCGCCCGCGTGATGGGCCTACGCAGCAAACGGATTATGTTCCGCCACGTGCTGCCCAACACCATGTCACCGATATTCGTTATCTCTACCGTGCAGATCGCCAACGCGATTATCTCTGAAGCGGCGCTGTCGTTTCTGGGACTGGGGATGCCAGAGACCCACCCCTCGCTTGGCTCACTGATCAAATCGGGCTTTGATTACATCCAGTCCGGCTCCTGGTGGATCACCTTGATTCCGGGCGCAGTTCTGGTGGTACTGGTGCTGTCGATCAATCTACTCGGCGATTGGCTGCGTGATGTCATGAACCCACGACTCTACAAAGGCTGAGGACACCATGGCACTACTTGAAGTCAACAATCTCGATGTACGCTTTGCGCTGCGCCAGGGTGAAGTGCACGCCCTGCGTGATATCTGTTTCAGCCTTGAGCGCGGTGAGCGCCTGGGTATTGTCGGTGAGTCCGGCGCAGGCAAGTCGGTTGCCGCGTTTTCGCTGCTCAACTTGATCGCCAAACCGGGCTTTATCGCCGGCGGCACGGTGACGTTTGACGGTCAGGTGCTTAACCGCATGTCTGAGCGTGGCCTACGTAAAGTACGCGGCAACCGCGTTTCGATGATCTTTCAAGACCCAATGATGACGCTTAATCCGGTGCTCTCCATTGGCGAGCAGATGGTCGAGTGTTTAAAAGCGCACCGGCGCATCTCCTCCAAAGAGGCCCGCGCGATCGCCCTGGACAAACTCCAACAGGTGCAAATCCCTTCGCCGGAAACGCGCCTGGATCAGTACCCTCACGAGCTTTCAGGCGGTATGCGCCAGCGGATTATTATCGCCATTGCGCTGCTGCTTGACCCGGACATTATCATTGCCGACGAGCCTACTACGGCTCTTGATGTGACCATTCAAGCCGAGATCATGGCGCTGCTACTTGATCTCTGCGAGCAGCACAATGTGGGGCTTATTCTGATCACCCACGACCTGGGCGTGGTCAGCCAGGTCACCCAGCGCATGCTGGTCATGTACGCTGGCCGAGTCATTGAGCAAGGGCCAACACGGGAGATTATCAACGACCCGCAGCACCCTTACACCCAGGGGTTAATCAACGCCCTGCCTCAGATGGCAACGCCGGGTGAAAAGCTCAATCAGATTCGCGGCAGCATGCCGTCACTCTCTAACCTGCCCAGCGGCTGCGCGTTTCATCCGCGCTGCGATTTTATCAATCGTGCCGATGGCCAGCCCCGCCCCGCCTGCACCCAGCAGGTGCCTGAATTTGTCGAATCCGGCAATTGCCGTGTGGCGTGTCATATGGTCGCTGAAATGCTCGAAGATCGCCGTTTGAAAGAGGAAACCTCATGAGTGCGCACGCTGAGGCTATAACGGACAGCCATAATCCTACTCCACGTCAGAACGAACAGAGCGCTGATTCGCTACTGCAGATTCGCGATCTAAAAAAGCGCTTCTCGCTCTCTGGGGATTTTCTCGATCAGCTGCGCTTTAAGGGCGGTAAGCTGGTTCGCCACCAAGAGCACGTTCACGCCATTAATGGTGTGAATCTGGATATCAAACGCGGTGAAGCGCTGTGCGTGGTCGGTGAGTCGGGCTGCGGTAAGTCCACCGTGGCGCGAACTGTCATGGGGCTGCTGACCCCAACAGAGGGTGAGATTCGCTACGACGGCAACCGCATCGATAACTTAAGCTCGCGCCAACTGCTGCCGTATCGCAAGCGGATGCAGATGATCTTCCAGAACCCTTATGCGTCGCTCAACCCGCGCATGACTATTCAGCAAACCCTGGAAGAACCGCTACGCCTGCACCACCCTGATTGGAAGCGGCCGCAAATTCTCGACAAGGTAGAGGAAGTGATGCGCTCAGTGGGCATCGACCCGGACTGGGGCAAACGCTTTGGCCACGAGTTCTCCGGCGGCCAGCGGCAGCGTATTGCCATTGCCCGCGCCCTGGCCGTTGACCCTGAGTTCATCGTTGCCGACGAGCCTATCTCCGCACTGGACGTCTCGATTCAAGCCCAGGTGCTCAACCTGCTGATGGAAGCCCAGCAAGAGCGCAATCTGACCTACCTGTTCATTACTCACGACCTAGCCGTCGTGGAGCACTTTGGCACCCGCGTGGCGGTGATGTACTTAGGCACGGTGTGTGAAGTTGCCACCACCGCGACACTGTTCGATAAGCCGCGCCACCCCTATACCCACGCGCTGCTCTCGGCCATTCCACGTTTGAAGGATGACCGGCCCCAGCATATTCGTCTCACCGGCGAAGTGCCGACCCCAGTTAACCTGCCTAGCGGCTGCGTGTTTCATGGCCGCTGCCCCCATGCCAATGCGCGCTGTAAGCAAGAGATCCCCTTGCTGCAAACACAGGATGACGGAACCCGAGTGGCGTGCCACGCTGTTGAGGAGGGACGCCTATGAAGCGGGCGTCGTATTCGATACAGCGACCCCAGGCGCTGAGAGGTAGAGCATGGAAATTCGCTGGCTAGAAGATTTTATCGCCCTGGCCAGAACGCGGCACTTCTCACGCGCAGCAGATGATCAAAACGTTACGCAACCCACCTTCTCCCGGCGGATTAAACTGCTTGAGGAGGAGATGGGCGTAACGCTGATTAATCGTCAAACGCTGCCGCTCTCACTCACCCCGGCCGGGGAGGAGTTTTTGACCCTGTGCGAACAGGTGACCGACCGGGTGCGGCTGACCCGTGACCGGGTGCGCGAAATTAACGCTGGCCAGCAGCGGCGCATTATGGTCGCAGCACCGCAGAGCCTATTGCCGCATTTTTTACCGGAATGGTTGGCGTCTACGGGGTGGCAAGATCGCGTACAGCCGTATTTGCGGGCGACCGGCTGGGTGGCCAATGACTACTTTCAAGCCTTGGCGCGTGCCGAGTGCGACCTGGCTATCTGTTACTGGCCAATTGGGCGCTGCGACCTGGAGATCGACACCAGCGCCTGCAATTATCGTGTGATTGGGCATGAACGGCTGATTCCAGTGACTGGCTTAAACCCAGAGGGAGAACCTCACGCACTGCTGCCTGGCTCGCGCCATCAACCGCTGCCTTGGCTTGCCTACCCCAAGCGTGGGTTGTTGGGGTCTGCGGTTAAAGCACACCTAGCCAGGCTCCCCCAAACCACCTATTTAACTGCACAGAGTGAAAATCTCTACGCGGCCGGTATTAAAGAGCTGGTGCTACTTGGCTACGGCATGAGTTGGCTGCCTGAACGCAACGTCGCGGCAGAGCTTGCTCAAGGCACGCTGGTAAGAGCGGGCGATAGTCGCTGGGATGTGCCCATGGAGCTACGGCTATACCGTCATCAAAATCATCGCCACGCTGAGCTGGATAGCCTGTGGAGCGAACTTGCGCCGCCCCGTGTATGACCCCCATTTGAGAAACCTTACTTAAGAGAGGGCACAGCTTTGTATGTCAACCACCCTATTTAACCTGCAACGCGAGCATATAGCGCACCTACAGCGTGCTTATTCGGATATTTTGACCGACCACGGGCTCGATAGCCTGGCAATTTACAGTGGCCATGCCAGCGACCATTTTGCAGATGACCACGCTCCTCCTTTTCAGGCTTACGGGCATTTTATGCACTGGGTGGGTTTAGCCGATGTGCAGCATAGCTGGCTGATTATTCAGCCGGGAGAGCGCCCCCAGCTCTACTTGTATGCGCCCGCCGACTTTTGGCACTTGCCCACTCAGCTACCCGATGAGCCCTGGGTAGAGACGTTTGATATCCACTTATGCAGCGAGAAAGTCTCCCCATCGCTTTCGGGAAATGCCGTCGTTATTGGAGATATCGAGCGTCTTCCCATCAGCATCCAACAGGCGCTAAAAGCTGAACATCACCCTGAACGCATAGTGCATGCCCTTGATGAATTACGGCTGTTTAAAACGCCCTATGAGATTGCCTGTCTCCGTGAAGCCAACCGTTTAGCGATAGCGGGCCATCAGGCATCCCAGGCCGCCTTTATCGGCGCCGCCGGTGAGCTGGATATTCAGCTGGCGTACTTAGCAGCGAGTCGCCAGCGCGAATCAAACGTGCCCTACCAAAATATTATTGGTTTAAATGAGCATGCTGGCGTGCTGCATTATCAACACTACGACCTTAACGCGCCTAAACAGCGCTATAGCTTGCTAGTGGATGCGGGTCGCCGCTTTCGAGGTTACTGCGCCGATATTACCCGCACATACGCTGGCCCCGATGCCCCCGTCGCGTTTGGCGAACTGGTCACCGCCATGCATGGGCTGAAAGATGAGTTAGTCAAAGGCGTAGCCCCTGGCGTTAACTTTTTAGCACTGCACGAGCAGATGCATCACCACCTGGGTGAAATATTGGTGGCTAATGATCTGTTTAAAGGCACTGCAGAACAAGCGGTTGCCGAGGGCATTACGCGGGTATTCTGCCCTCATGGACTGGGCCACTCGCTGGGCCTTCAAGTGCATGATGTGGCCGGGTTACGCCACCCAGATGGCACGCCCGCCCCTGCGCCAGAGCAGCACCCAGCGCTACGGCTGACGCGCATGCTGCGCCCTGGCATGGTCGTTACCATTGAACCCGGGCTCTATTTTATCGCCATGCTGCTCGACCCGCTGCGCAACACCTCACTGCCCATTAACTGGCCGTTGGTCGACCAACTCTCATCCTGTGGCGGTATTCGTATCGAAGATAACGTAGCAGTGACAGAGAGCGGCTTTGATAACTTAACACCATAAGCCCTCTGTAACGTCTTGCTAATCGACACTCTACAACGCACTACGCCCGGCTCAAGGCCGGGCGTAGTGATATTTCAGAAGACTTAACAAAGCTAAAACCTAGGCAAAGCTAAAATCCAGTAAAGCTAATGTCTAGTAAAACTTAGAAGCGGTAAGTAACACCACCGCCAATGGTGACGGGTTCGATGTCAACTTCACCACCGACGTTGATATCTGCGTTCACGTCAGCGTAGCTTGCGTAACCATTGAGCATAATATTATCAGTCACAGCCAGATCAACCCCTACTTGGCCGATCGCGCCGTAGCTTTCATCAACATTCACACCACTCGGCTCACCAGAGAAGCGTGTGTAGTTAAGGCCAGCACCAACGTAAGGCTGTACACGTGAATCCAGGCCACCCATCGGGTAGTAATTCACGAGTAGATTAACAGGTAGACGATCAACACTACCCACATCGCCTAAGGCAGAGGTGTTCAGATCGTGCTCGAACTTCTCAGAGCTGTTGAGTTCAACGCCAACCTTATCAGTAAACAGGTAACCAGCACCAAAGGTGAAGCCGCGAGCGCTCTGCACGTTCAGTGAATCACCATTCAGATTGCCATTACCTGACCCCGTATCCGTTTGGGCAACACCACCACGAACGAATACATCGCCAGCGTTATAAGCGAGAGCCGCCTGGCTTGCCAGTGCGAAACCGGCAGTGATTACAGCAGCAGAAATCAGTTTCATATTACTCATAAGGGTCATCCTCTATGCAGCGCGCAGTTCCTTGCGCTTGGGGATTGCGGTACTTGCTATCCAACTTACCTGTACAGGGTATAGTATACGAACACTGTTTCCAAATGGCTTGTAAAATATTGTTATAAGAAACTGAACTCTGATAGTTTTTCCTATGCGTAAAGTTCTGGCATAAAACTCAGGCATAAAATCCGGGCACAAAAAAAAGTCCCCCGAAGGGGACCAGGTGGAGCACGCCAGCTCACTCGGTTTGTTGCTACCAGCCGGTAGCAACGTGGATGAAGAAGGAAAAGAAGCCAGATAGTTAATTACGCCTCTCTATTCACTCATCCTTTGCCATATACATTGCGATCTGCGTGCCAATTTTTTAAATATCATTAAAAATCATATGGTTAATAAAAAACCTCTTCACTGACATCAACCTCCGACGCACTGCAGCAAACAAAATGCACCAGCATTGCGCACTTTGAGGCCTTTTTGCATCACAAAGCATCATATGCGTTTGTTTACGCTTCGGAATCCTCAGATTAGTGGTTGGGTGTCACGATGATTTTCACTTGGGCTTTGTCGTTTAGAAGCGCCTCAAAGCCCTCCTCCACGATATCCGCCAGTGGAATGCGCTGGGTCACCATGTCCTCGGCGCGGAAGTAGCCCCGCTGCATCAGTGCCATTACCGCTGGGTAAACATGGCGATAGGCAATAATGCCCTTCATGGTGCGCTCTTTGATGACTAGGTCGTTAGGCTGGAAGCTGGCCTCTCCTTCCCAGATACTCACCACCACCACTTCGCCCCCTTCGTGGGTGCTGTGCAACGCCTGATTCAGCACGTCAGGAATGCCGGTGACTTCAAACGCCACGTCTACCCCGCCACCACTCAAGGCTTGTAGCTTCGTAACCGCATCCTCCTGCTGTGGGTCAACCACAATGGCCCCTAACGCTTCGGCTTTGGCTTTCCGTGAAGGCGCGACCTCAACGGCATATATTTGAGCAGCGCCTGCGGCTTTTAGCGCTTCAATGGTCATCAAGCCAATTGGCCCCGCGCCAAAAACTACCGCGCTATCCCCGGCTTTCAGGCAGCTTTGGCGCACCGCATGCAGCGCTACCGCCGCGGGCTCTACCAGTGCACCCTGCTCGAAGCTGAGGTCATCCGGCAGCTTGTGCACCATATGTTCCCCCATCACGGTGAACTCGGAAAAGCCGCCGCCACCGCCCGAAAGGCCGTGAAAGCCCAGCAAGGGCGTGAGGTTGTAGCGCTCCATCTGATAAGCGCCATCCTTGTTGGGGGAAAGGATCGGCTCAATCGCCACGCGGTCGCCTACCTTCACCCGCGTGACTTTCTCGCCGACCTCTACCACTTCCCCAGCGAACTCATGGCCCATAATGATCGGCGCCTGTTCGCCGCTAATGGGGTGCGGCTTGCCCACCGGAATAAAAATCGGCCCGGCAGCATACTCGTGTAAGTCACTGCCGCAAATACCACAGGCAGCCACTTTCACTTTCACTTCATGGGGGTCGCTCATAGAGGGAACCGAAACTTGCTCAACGCGTAAATCTTTTGCTGCGTACCAAACCGCTGCCTGCATGCTTGACTGACTCATGGGTTACCCTTCCTGTTAAGACGTATGATGAACCGGCTGCAGCCCATAGACAGGCGTTTCCAGCCCCTCCATGCGTGCCTTTAACTGCAGCGCTAAATAGTGTGAGTAGTGCCGCGACTGGTGCAGGTTGCCGCCGTGGAACCACAGCGCCTCTTGCTGGGTGGGTTTCCACATATTACGCAGTTCGCCCTCCCAAGGGCCGGGGTCTTTGGTGGTGTCAGAGCCCAGGCCCCAGCACTTGCCGACTTTATCCGCCACTTCCTGAGAGATAAGCCGCGCCGCCCAGCCATTCATGGAGCCATAGCCGGTGGCGTAGACGATCAAATCTGCCTCTAGCTCACTGCCATCGGTAAGTGTGATGGAGTGGGGGTTAATGCGCTCAATGCCCACACCGCTTCGCAACTTGATATCACCGTTAGCCACCAAGTCGCAGGCGCCTACGTCGATGTAATAACCTGAGCCCCGGCGTAGATACTTCAAAAACAGCCCCGAGTCATCGTCACCGAAATCGAGCAGAAAGCCCGCGTCTTCCAGCTTCTGATAAAACTCGGCGTCGCGCTGTTTGATTGCCTCAAACGCCGGGCGCTGAAAGTCCGGAAGCACCTTGTAGGGGATCGAGGCAAAAATCAGATCAGCCTTGTCGTGGGTTAAGCCATTGGCCACCGCCTCTTCGGAGTAGAGCGGCCCCAGCACTTCCTCCATCAAAGAGTCCGACTTCACAATATGGGTGGATGAACGCTGCAGCATGGTCACATCGGCGTCGTGCTCCCAGAGTGCCGCGGCAATATCGTGAGCAGAGTTATTCGAACCCACAATCACACACTTTTTACCCGCATAAGCATCCGGCCCTGGGTGCTGGCTAGAGTGCTGCTGTTCGCCTGCGAAGCTCTCTGCGCCCGGAAATGTCGGCACATTGGGCATGCCCGACATCCCGGTGGCCATTACCAGCTGTTTCGGGCGTAGCGTGATCTCTTCGCCGTTGCGCTTAACGTTAACCACCCACTCGCCTGCGGCGTCGTCATAACGTGCATTCTGACACTCAGTGGAACTCCAATAATTGAGCTCCATCACTTTTGTGTACATCTCCAGCCAATCGCCCACCTTGTCTTTGGGGGCAAACACCGGCCAGTTTTCAGGGAAAGGAATATAGGGAAGGTGGTCGTACCAGACTGGATCATGCAGGCAGAGCGACTTATAGCGCTTGCGCCAGGAGTCCCCGGCTCGCTCGTTGCGCTCGATAATAATGGTCGGCACGCCCATCTGCTTCAGCCGGGCCCCAAGGCCAATCCCACCTTGGCCTCCACCGATGATCACGCAGTAAGGTTGTTGGGTATAGCCAAGCTCTGCCTCTTCGCGCTCCCGTGACTCTAACCAGGTTTCACGCTGTTTATTGGCCCCGTGCTCAGCTCCTTTTGGGCGGTTGTGGTTACGCGGTTCGGGGTAGTCATGAAGCGACTGCATAGTGGTTAGTAGCGTCCAGCATTTGCCGTCTTTTAGACGCAAGTAGCCTTTGCCGCTGGCGACCGCTGTTTCAAAGGTAAACCACGCCTCACTGGTATCGCCGTTCTGGGTAGCTTCGCCTTCTAGCTGCCAGTTCGAAGGACGCACGTTCTCCAGGGTCGCATTGAGCATGGCCTGAATAGCATCTTTTCCCTCACAGGTTTTTAAATTCCAGGTAAAGGTTACAAAGTCGCGCCAGTAGCATTCCTCATTAAATAGCGACAAAACACGCTGAATATCCTGGGCTTGCAGCGCTTTATCAAAATCACTTAGCCACCCTTGGACAATAGCCGTGGCGGTTTGCTGGGTTTGTGCCGGTATCTCGGACATAGTGAGTACTCCATCGTTTGTTATTGTTGAATTGCTGGTGAGACACCCAACTCTAAGCACCCGCCGTGCCAATCATTTCAGATAAACCACAAGCATATGAAAAATATAAATAAATTTAAAAAACAGTTGTCGATTAGGCGTTGCCCAAGGCGTACACCTGTCACATCTAGTTGTAAACAACGTTACAGGTGTAACGCACGACTAACGGCGTAATAGCGCTGCGTTGACACCCACGCCAGAGCGCATAGGCTGGAAGGATAATAACAAGCCCCACGGTGAACCACGCCATGCCCACTCAATCGTCCCTGCCTGCACGGCTGCAATCCGTCCAGCGCCAGCATATCGAGCATATTTTCCAGCTCGGCGAAGGCTTGGAAATGCCCCAGCTACCCGCCCAGCCGACTATTCGACGCTCCTGGCTGCGCTGCCTAAACGAGTACCAACTCGATCCCACCCAGCCACGCCCAGCCCGGGTGGTGCCTCAACAAATCCTGATCGAGCACCGGGAATCCGTGGATGAACTACTGCACGTGGCAAGAGCCGGGGTTGACCAGCTTTATCAGCAAATTGCTCAACTAGGCTACGTGCTACTGCTCACCGACCACCGTGGGATAACCGTTGAGTTTCGTGGCGATCCCAACCAAGACCAGCAACTGCGCAAAGCAGGCCTATACCTCGGTGCCGACTGGGACGAACGCTTTGCGGGTACCTGTGCCGTAGGCACCTGCCTGCATGACCGCCAAGCGATTATTTGCCACCGCCAGGAGCACTTCGACGCCTCGCATATTTCGCTTACCTGCACTGCCGCGCCCATCGCCGACCCGCAAGGCAACGTCATGGCCGTACTGGACATCTCCGCGCTGCAATCGCCTACCCAGCATGAGAGTCAAAATTTTAGTCTCTCTCTGGTAACGCTCTACGCGCGCATGATCGAGGACGCCTATTTTCTTCAGCGCTACCGTGACTGCCTGATGGTGCGGCTGGATACCTCACGAGAGTTTGTGCATGTAAACGGGCGCGGACTCATCGCCATTGAAGAGAACGGGCAAGTGATTGCTGCCAACGCAGTGGGTCGTGATCTGATAAGTGAACACCAGCGCCGTTGGCCACCCTGGTCAGCCCATCACACCCCAATGCTGGGGGAGCTATTCGAGTGCGAGATCGCCGATGTACTCAGCATTAATAGCGCCACCGACGATCAACTGCGTGCTTTTCGCGCCAGGGTCGATAACACGATCTACTTTATTAGCCTGCTGGAGCCACGCCGCCCGCGCCCTGCTCAGCAAGCACAACCTCTCGCCTCCAGCCTGCCGGAACCACTGGTACGCCTCGGCGCCGACGACCCCGCCATGCGCAAAGTGCAGAAACTGGCTGAACGGTTGCGCAACGAAGCCAGCGTCAATGTGCTGATTAGCGGAGAAACCGGCACCGGCAAAGAGGTCGTTGCCCGTGCTCTGCATGACAGCGGCAACCGATCTAAAGGCCCCTTTATCGCAGTAAACTGTGCCGCCATTCCCGAAGCGCTGATCGAAAGCGAGCTGTTTGGTTACGAGCCCGGCGCCTTTACCGGCGGGCGCGCCAAAGGCATGCGCGGGCTGATTCCCCAAGCCCACGGCGGCACACTGTTTTTAGATGAAATCGGCGATATGCCGCTGGCCCTGCAAACCCGCCTACTGCGCGTACTGGCCGAGCGAGAAGTGATGCCTCTTGGGGCCAATAAGCCTGAAAAGGTTGATATTCGGGTGATTACCGCCACTCATCGCAATATCGATTCGATGATCCAGCAGGGTGAGTTCCGCGAAGACCTCTATTACCGCCTTAACGGGGCTCAACTGCGCCTGCCCGCGCTACGCGACCGCGCCGATAAGCTCTACGTTATCCGCCGTGTATTTGATGACATCATCCAGGAGCGAGCCTCCAGCCAATCACCGCGCCTGCGGGCCGATGCCATTAGCGCCCTACTAGCTTACGCCTGGCCCGGTAATATCCGTCAGCTAAAGAATGCGCTGGCCTTTGCACTGGCCACCTCAGAAAACGAAGAAATCACCGTTCATGACTTACCTGAGCAGTGCCTAAGCCAACGCATCACTCGGCAAGCAACTCCCCTGCCTGCAGACGCTGGTAGCGACAGCGATCACACATTGCTGGAAATGCTCAAGGAGCAGCACTGGAACATTAGCGCCGTGGCTCGCGCTCTCGGGGTTTCAAGGCCCACGATATACCGGCAAATGCAGCGCCAGGGCATCGTGCCGCCGAATTGGCAGGGGTGATAAAAAGCTACTTCAAAGCTTTTGATTGGGAAATAACTGCAACATATCTTGAGAACACGGTGCGAGGGCAGGTTGAAGCGAGGGTCTTTCGCCATGGATGGCGAAAGTAGCGCCCACGGATGGGTTAACAGCGCCCTCGCGGAAACCTGCACTCGGCACAGTGTTGTGCAGAATGCCAGCTACCACTACCTCTTGGCCTTGAGGGTGACCCTCACGTACACTTGTTTGAATCCGTTTATCCTTTTATAAACCCGCTTTCGACAAGCCGAGGCCCTCCCATGGCGTTTGACTCCACTTCTTCCTATATCGCAACCGATGCGCTTAAGCAGGCGGTGAATGCTGCCGTGGTGCTCGAGCGGCCGCTGTTGATCAAAGGCGAGCCGGGTACCGGCAAAACCCTATTGGCCGAAGAGTTGGCTGAATCTCTCGATACCCAGTTAATTACCTGGCATATCAAATCCAGCACCAAGGCGGCCCAGGGTCTGTACGAGTACGATGCGGTCAGCCGCCTGCGCGATTCACAGCTGGGTGTAGAAGGGGTCGAGAACGTCGCCAACTACATCAAGCCCGGCAAGCTGTGGGAAGCCTTTACCGCCAACGAGCGCGTAGTGTTATTGATCGACGAGATCGACAAGGCCGATATCGAATTCCCCAACGACCTGCTTCAAGAGCTGGATCGTATGGAGTTTCACGTTTACGAAACCGGCGAAACCATACGCGCCGAACAGCGCCCGATTATCATCATCACCTCAAACAACGAAAAAGAGCTGCCAGATGCGTTCCTGCGCCGCTGCTTTTTCCACTACATTGAGTTCCCCGACCGCGAGACCATGCAGGCGATTGTCGATGTGCACTTCCCGGATATCGCCCCCAAGCTGGTCAGCGAGGCCTTAGAGGTATTTTTCGAGCTACGTAAAGCGCCAGGCCTCAAGAAAAAGCCTTCCACATCTGAACTAGTCGACTGGCTCAAGCTACTGATGGCTGACAATATTGCTCAAGAGGCGCTCTACAACCGCGATCCGTCCAAAGCACTTCCACCCATGGCCGGCGCCTTGGTCAAAAACGAGCAGGACACCCAACTGCTGGAACGCCTGGCGTTTATGATCCGTCGCCAAAAAGGCACAGGCCGCTAAGCCATGTTTATTGGCCTATTCGAAACACTAAAGCGTGCGGGCGTTCCGGTATCGCTACGTGAGCTGCTGGATCTTCACGCCGTGGTGGAACGCGGTGTGGTGTTCGCCGATATGGAAGCCTTCTATCAGGTGGCCCGCACGGTGATGGTCAAAGACGAACGCCACTTTGACCGCTTTGATCGTGCCTTTGCCGCCTGGTTTAAAGGCCTGGAGGACATGGACGCCGCCATTGAAGCGCTGATCCCCGATGACTGGCTACGCCGGGAATTTGAGAAGCAGCTAACGGATGAAGAGAAAGCCAAGATCGAATCCCTGGGCGGCCTCGAAGAACTCATTGAGACGTTCAAAAAACGCCTGGAGGAGCAAAAAGAGCGCCACGCGGGCGGCAATAAATGGATCGGCACCGGCGGCACCAGCCCCTTTGGCGCCTACGGCTACAACCCGGAAGGCATTCGCATTGGTCAGGATGGCTCCCGCCACCGCCGCGCCACCAAGGTCTGGGACGAGCGACGCTTCCGCGATTACGATGATTCTCTGGAATTAGGCACGCGCAATATCAAAATGGCGCTGCGTCGCCTGCGCAAGTTTGCCCGCCAAGGGGCGCTAGATGAGTTTGACGTGGATAGCACTATTCGCGAAACTGCCAAGGACGCCGGGCTACTCAACGTTCAGATGCGCCCGGAGCGCCATAACGCCGTTAAAGTGCTGCTATTTTTGGATGTGGGCGGCTCGATGGATGATCATATTCGCGTCTGCGAAGAACTGTTCTCTGCCGCCCGTTCAGAGTTCAAGCATCTTGAGCACTACTACTTTCATAACTGCCTTTACGAAGGGGTTTGGCGAAACAATATGCGTCGGGGTAACGAGCGGATCCCGACCATGGATGTTTTGCACACCTACGGTGCGGATTACCAGGTCGTGATTGTCGGTGACGCGGCCATGTCGCCCTATGAGGTCACCCACCCCGGCGGTAGCGTAGAGCACTTTAACGACGAAGCGGGCGGCGTGTGGCTGAAGCGTTTATGCGAAACGTTTCCCCGCCTGGCGTGGCTTAACCCGATGCCACCCCGGGCATGGGAGTACACCTACTCTACTCAACTAATCCGCGAGATCATTGATGACCGCATGTACCCCATGACCATGGAGGGTTTGGAAACCGCCATGCGCGAGCTAGCAAAGAAGTAGTCTGATTATCTGGCCATGCGCGTCAGCACGTCGTGGTGAGTCAGCTTGCGATGCAAAATGGCCATCACGATGTGCCCTACGATCAACGCTAACAATGTCCAGCCTAGCTCACCGTGGAGCAAACCGCCCAGATCTGTCATCCAGGTGATTTCCTCGCCTTCAAAACCTGACATCAGCGTAAAGCCAAACACCTCAAGCGAGCGGCCCGAACCGTACTGGCGAATAAGCGCAATCGTCGGAATCACCATCATCAAGCCGTAGAGAACAAGATGGCCCAACTTTGCCATAACGCTCACCGATGGCGGACGGCGCGATGCATTGGCCAACGCCCATATCGCTCTCAGTACGACTAAGGTCAGTAGCAATACACCCACTGGGTAATGGGTTCCCCAGAAGAACTCTTCAAAGGGTGTGTCCGGAAAAAGCCAGTGCGCCGTGGCACTCGTAAACTGCCAAGCAAACAGTAGCGCCATCCCCCAATGCAACAAGCGGCTAATCGCACCGTAACGTTGACTGTTATCCATTATCGGTAATGCCATGCAGCTTCTCCCTTCTTTTAATAAGCTAGTCGTGATGCTTATTTTATCGGGGCAACACGTAAATAACATGGCAACAACGTGCAACTTGGTTGCACAAACTGGAACGCAGCGTTTCCTAAGGGCTATTAAAGCGACTGCGGGAAATCGTTTAAGCCCTTCAAAAATGCCTGTTTGGCCGTTTCAAACGCCTTAGGGTCATGTTTAAAGCGACGCAGGATAAGCGCTTCATCCAACACTAGGGTAGGCGCTAATTCGCGAATACTCTTGGCAGGGTGGCGAGCGCCCAAGCCAATACGCTTTCCATCCACCCCGCCGAACCAGCGCTTAATGCCACTTTTTTGATAGAACGCTTCTCGTTCGGCGTTATCCACTTCGACCCGTAGCGGCGCTTTCAGAGTAAGCTCGCTGATCAAACGCTGCTGGGCATCTGTCTGGTCAAGTGCGCAGGCGTGGGTCACGGTCATACCCTCGCCTTCTTCGTCCAGCACTAGCAGCGCTAGCGCTTGGGGTTTACCCTGGCCGTCAACGGCAGCAAACAGTCGCGCGGCTTCCTGAGGAAATAACACACTGCAGGTGCCGGTGAACACGACCAGCGGCGTTAGACCAGCCTGTTGCCCGTATACCTCAGCGCATAGTCGCGCCAGACAGGCGTTGCGCTGGGCCTCTGCGTTAACGTGTACGACCTTCATATGAATCATCCTCACCGACTAAAAAGCCGCAAGCCTAGAGTAATTATCGCCGTTTTGACAGCGCGACATGCCTCACGCGTCCTCTATTCATTTTTACTGATACTGAACACTACTGTTAACAATCTGTCGAAGATAACTGTAAGCGTGAACATCACTTAGAAGGAGCTAGCATGCCCACCTTTATGAATGACCCTACCATGCCCACACCAAGCTTCCCCGGTAGCCACATGGTAGTCGATGATCACTATGTGTTTATTTCAGGACTGACCGTTGACGATCTTTCCAACGGCCACGCAGTCAAAGGCGACGTTAAAGAAGAGACCCGCCTTGTGATGCGCGCACTATCGCGCATGCTTGAAATGGAAGGCGGCAGCTTAGCGGACATAGTGCGGGTGGATATCCACCTCACGGATCTACACGCTATCCAAGACATGGACACTGTTTACGCGGAGTACTTTGAGCCTAGCCGCTACCCTACCCGCACCTGCACCGAATCCCCCCATATCTGCGGCGATAGCAGTATTGAAATTACTGTGATGGCAAAGCGCCCTCATCAATCAGCGCAATAACCGCCTCAATATCGATATGGGCTTCCAGCATATCGGCTAAACGGTCAAGCTCACGTTCTCGGTGAGCTTGATAATCGCTCTGCTCTCCATTAACGAGTCCCAACTGCTTCAGTAGGGCTTGGCAGGCCTCCGGGTGGTCAAATAACCCGTGCAGGTAAGTACCGATTATTTGGCCATCCTCACTGACGGCGCCTTCTGGTCGGCCTTCTATGTCAAATAATGGCGCGTTAAGCGCCTGCCCTTCACTTACGCCGTTATGAATTTCATATCCGGTGACGGTTACCCCTTCAGCAACGGTCACGCCGCGAACATTTCGTAGCTGTTTGCCTGCCACCATTCGGGTGGTCAGCGGCAACAAGCCCAAGCCCGCCACTTTTACTGGCTTACCCTCCAGGCCATCAGGGTCATCCACCCATTCGCCCAGCATTTGAAAGCCACCGCAAATACCTAACACCTTGCCGCCGTAGCGCAGGTGGCGCTGAATGGCGTTATCCCAGCCCTGTTGCTTTAACCACGCCAAATCGCTCGCGGTACTTTTACTACCGGGCAGAATGACCACATCGGCGGCGGGTATCGGCTGGCCGGGCCCCACAAAGGTCAGCGATACCTGTGGGTGCAACCGCAGCGGATCGAAGTCAGTATGGTTACTGATGCGCGGTAGCGCCGGAACGATCACGTTAAGTGTCTGGCTAGCCTTTTCGGCGTGGGTTAAACCAATGCTATCTTCAGCATCGAGTACTAGCCCCTGCAGATAAGGCAGTGTTCCGAATACGGGTTTTCCCGTACGCTCCTCCAACCATTCAAGCCCCGGTTTAAGCAGCGCTATATCACCTCGAAAGCGGTTGATAATAAAGCCTTTGGTACGCGCCTGTTCGCTCTCGCTCAAGAGCGCCAACGTACCTACCAATTGGGCGAATACCCCACCGCGGTCAATATCGCCCACCAGTATCACTGGACAGTCAGCCGCTTCGGCAAAGCCCATATTGGCGATATCCCCCTCGCGTAGGTTGATCTCAGCAGGGCTGCCCGCCCCTTCGGCAATAATGACATCAAAGCGGTTTTCCAACGCCTGCCATGCCGCCATCACGCTCTCTTTCGCGGTGCGTTTATAGGCGTGGTAATCCAGCGCATCCATATGGCCATGCACTTTGCCGCGTAAAATCACCTGGGCGCCACGATCGGTTTCCGGCTTTAACAGTACCGGGTTCATGTCACTGTGGGGCGCTAAATAGCAGGCTTGCGCCTGTAACGCCGTGGAACGGCCAATCTCGCCGCCGTCCTCAGTCACGGCGCTATTCAATGCCATATTCTGGGGTTTAAATGGCGCCACCGATACTCCACGCCTTGCCAGCGCGCGGCAAAGGGCAGCCACCACAGTGCTTTTACCCGCATCCGAGGTGGTGCCTTGAATCATCAGTGTAGCCATAAAGAAGTCTCGTCCAGGTGAACAAGAGCGAGACTTTAGCGGGAGGGGCTAAGCGGTGCAATGTGTTCAATCTCCGCTTAAGCACGCTGCTACCCTTAATAATCAAAAATACTTTTTATTGCCATCAATTCGTCATACGCCATCTCTAGGCTGACACCTAATAAATGAGATCGATCTCATTGCATTCATAACAGGTATTTCCATGGCAGATTTACTTAGTGTGGCCAAACTCGCAGGAGTCTCTCGGGCAACCGCGGCGCGGGCTTTTTCAAGCCCCGACTTGGTACGCCCCGCTACCCGTGAAAAAGTGTTTAACGCTGCCCAGCAGTTAGCGTTTAGGCCAAATAAAATCGCCCAACAGCTGCGCTCTCAAGCGACGCAGATGATTGGCGTGATGGTGCCCAGTCTCGATAACCCCGTATTCGCCGAGCAGCTACAAGCCATGGAAGTGGCCGCCCGCGCGTCTGGCTACTCACTGATCGTTACCACCAGCGAATACTCGCCCAGCCGCGAGGGTGACATTGTTGAGGAGATGCTGCGCCAGCGCGTGGACGGCTTGGTGCTGACCGTGGCTGAAGCGGATAACAGTGCCGTGCTGAACACGCTGCGCTTGGAAACCACCCCGTGCTTACTAGTTTACAACCCGCCAGGGAAAAGTGGTTTTCCCTCTATTGGCGTCGATAACCGCGCTGCCAGCGCTGATGCCACCCGCCATTTAATCACCCTGGGTCATGAGCGAATTGGCATGGTTGCTGGCCCACTGCTGCAATCAGACCGCGCTCGACTGCGTTTTGACGGTTACTGCCACGCTATGGGCGAGGCAGGCCTGATCGCCCGCTCATTGGTTGAGATGACCCGCCACACCCAAGCTGACCTGAAAAGCCTGATACCTGCACTGCAAGTCCCAGAGGCTCTCAGCGCAGTGATTTGTACCAATGACCTGCTTGCCATCAGCCTGATGGGCGAACTGCAACGCGCAGGCTTTAGCGTGCCTGGCGAACTTTCCGTGATGGGCTTTGATGGTATTGCCTTGGGCAAGCATCTATATCCATCGCTCTGCACCATTGAACAGCCTCGCGCCGAGATCGGGCGCGCGGCGGTTCACACCTTGCTAGCCATGATTCGGGGAGAAAAATGCACACCCGCTCCCCTGCCCCACGCACTGCGTAAGGGCGAAAGTGTCGGAACCCCGACATCCCGCAAGTCCACGTTAAGCACTTTATAGAGGAACTTGGTATGAGTCTTAAACGCATGAACCTTAAGCGTCTGTATCAAGCGTTACTGGCCACGGCGGTTATCAGTGCGTCAGGGGTCGCTACTGCCCAGTCAAGCGACAACGCTATCTGCTACAACTGCCCGCCTGAGTGGGCGGACTGGGGCACCCAGTTGCGTTTGATCGAACAGGAGACCGGCATTCGCGTGCCGCAAGACAACAAGAACTCCGGCCAATCCTTAGCCCAATTGGTTGCCGAAGCCAGTAGCCCGGTGGCCGATGTCGTTTACTACGGGGTGACCTTCGGCATTCAAGCCATGGAAGAGGACGTAGTGGCGTCCTACCAGCCCGAACACTGGGATGAGATTCCTGAAGGTCTAAAAGACCCCGAAGGCAACTGGTTTGCCATTCACTCTGGTACCCTCGGTTTTATGGTCAACGTTGACGCCTTGGATGGCGCGCCGGTGCCCACTTCCTGGGAAGATCTGCTCAAGCCCGAGTATCGCGGCATGGTGGGTTACCTTGACCCGGCCAGCGCCTTTGTCGGCTACGTCGGTGCCGTGGCGGTCAACCTAGCCATGGGTGGCGATCTTAATGACTTCACTCCGGCGATCGACTACTTCAATCAGCTAGCCAAAAACGACCCGATTGTGCCCAAGCAAACCAGCTACGCTCGAGTACTTTCTGGTGAGATCCCGATTCTTCTCGATTACGACTTCAACGCTTACCGCGCACGCCATAGCGATGGTGCCAACGTAGAGTTTGTGATTCCCGAAGAGGGCAGCGTGGTAGTGCCCTATGTTATGAGCCTGGTAAAAGATGGCCCTAACCCCGAAAACGGTCAGCAAGTGCTTGATTTCGTGCTCTCTGACCAAGGCCAAGCGGTATGGGCAGATGCTTACCTACGTCCCGTGCGCGCCAGCGCCATTTCCCCCGAAGCACGCGAAGTCTTTCTGCCCGATAGCGAGTATGCCCGCGCCGAGGCACTTGACTACCCCGCCATGGCGGCTGCTCAACGTAGCTTCTCTGAGCGGTATCTGTCGGAGGTTCGTTAATCATGACAGCGGCATCCAAGCAGCCCTCCGGGGCTGCTTCTTACCTAAGTCGACCATCGACGATGGTAGGCCCAGCCCGGCGTAAACGCTTTATCGCGTTGTTCGCCTTACTGCCTGCCCTGGTGATTTTCTGCGCCTTTTGGCTACTGCCTTTTTCGCGTCTGATCATGATGGGCGCCGAGGCTGATCCAAGCAGCGGTATTAGCGCTTACCTGACTATTCTTACCCATCGTCAGTACTTAATCAGCCTGGCGACCACCGTTGGTCTTTCGCTGGTAGTGTCACTGGTAGCGGTTGCCATTGCGGGCGTTGCCGGATTTTTTCTCGCCCGCCAGCGTTTTTTTGGCAAGTCCATACTAGTGGCTATCCTCACCTTTCCGCTGGCTTTCCCAGGCGTGGTGGTGGGCTTTTTGGTCATCATGCTGGGAGGGCGTCAAGGTGCCTTGGCGCAGACCAGCCTGTGGCTGTTTGGCGAGCGCTGGATGTTCGCTTACTCACTGGCCGGGCTATTTATTGGTTACCTCTACTTCTCCATTCCTCGTGTTATTACCACGGTGATGGCTGCCTGCGACAACCTGGATAGAAGCCTTGAAGAGGCAGCTCGCTCGTTAGGCGCTAACACTTGGCAGGTCACCAAGGACGTCATCGTACCCGGCATTGCACCCGCGCTGCTCTCAACCGGTGCCATCTGCTTTGCTACCAGTATGGGCGCCTTTGGTACGGCGTTTACCCTGGGCACGCGGTTGAGCATTCTACCGCTCAATATCTACGGCGAATTCACCAACTACGCTAACTTCGCCATGGCAGCCGCGCTATCAGTGGTATTGGGCGTGATCACCTGGATGGCATTGAGTCTTGCCCGCAGGCTGGCAGGCGGCAACTTGGGGGCTTCGGTATGAAATCTCACCTACGCTTTACGCTGCAATTGGGCTTCACCCTGCTGGTGTGCTTGTTCATGATTGTGCCCGTCGCCATGTCGGTCATGGCGGGGCTGACCGAAAACTACTTTGTCGGCCTTGAGAGTGGCCTGACCCTGCGCTGGGTGGATGAGGTGTGGCAGCTCTACGCCGATACCATCTGGCTCTCAATTAAACTGGCGCTGGCCTGTTTATTGATCACTATCCTGATTGGCGTACCCGCCGCCTATGGCCTGCTGCGCAGCCGTCGCCGCTGGGCCAACGCGATTGAAGAACTCCTACTGCTGCCGGTTGCCGTACCTGGGCTGGCCACCGCGCTTGCCCTACTGCTCGCCTATGGCAGCTACCGTGAATTCCGCGGCAGTTGGCTATTTATTCTGGTTGGCCATGTGCTGTTTACCCTGCCCTTTATGGTGCGCGCGGTGCTCTCTGTGATGCAAACCGCCAAGCTTCCCCAACTTGAAGAAGCCGCCGCCAGCTTAGGCGCCAGTTTTAGGCAACGCTTTTCGGGGTGGTCATCCCTAACTGTATGAGCGGCATTTTGGCGGGGGCGCTGATGGTGGTCACCCTATCGATCGGTGAATTCAACATTACCTGGATGCTGCACACCCCCTTGACCAAAACGCTACCGGTCGGCTTAGCCGACAGCTACGCCTCGATGCGCCTGGAAATTGGCTCAGCCTACACGCTGATATTTCTGGTGATGGTGGTGCCCTTGCTAGTGGCGATTCAGTGGGCGGGCCGACTCACCGAGCAGCGCCGCTAAGTTTTATTATTTGAGAATCCGTTATGAGTTCATCTGTCAGCATTACGCTACACCAATGCAGCCGCACCTTCGCAGGCGGCAACACGGCGCTCCAACCGCTTGATTTGCAGGTTAATGCGGGCGAAACCCTGGTACTGCTGGGCCCTTCCGGCTGCGGCAAAACCACCACCCTGCGCATTATTAGCGGCCTGGAAAGCCCCGACAAAGGCGGGCAAGTAATGTTTGGCGAGCGTGATGTCACCGCTCTGCCGATTGAGCAGCGCGACGTGGGAATGGTGTTTCAAAACTACGCGCTATTTCCCAATATGAGCGTTGCCGACAATATTGCCTACGGCTTGAAAATACAGCGTTTGCCACGTGCCGAGATCGCCCATCGGCTTGACGAAGTCATGCATATGGTCGACTTGCAAGGCTTTGGTGACCGGCGCATCGACGCCCTCTCCGGCGGCCAAAAACAGCGCGTCGCTCTCGCCCGTGCGATTGCTGTTCGCCCCAAGGTGCTGCTGTTTGATGAGCCGTTAGCAGCTCTAGACGCCAAACTGCGCGACCGCTTACGCATCGAGATTGGCCAACTGCTGCGTGAATTGGGCACCACGGCGGTCTACGTCACCCACGACCAAGACGAAGCGATGGCCTTGGGTGACCGCATCGCGGTAATGCAAGCCGGACGCATTGCGCAGTTGGGCACTCCCCAAGAGATTTATCATCAGCCGGCCAACGCCTTTGTGGCCGATTTTATTGGTGCGGTTAACTGCCTGGAGGTGATCAGCACACGCGCCGATGGAGGATTGGTCGTCCATGGCGGTGAACTCATCGCTGCCCATTTGCAGGGAGTATCCACTGTCTACTGCCGTCCAGAAGACATTCAGGTGGTTTCCGTTGACCAAGCCGATGTAACAGGCAAGGTGGTACAGAGCATCTTCCTGGGCCAGACCCAGCGCCTGATGGTGGACACGGGCGGCGCTTCGCCACTCCAGATTGAGGCACCCTCTCGCCAGCGCTGGCCAAACGGTACCGCGATTGGTTTGTCCCTCCCTTCTAACGTGCTTTTTCATCCAGATAAGCCCACTGCCCCTGTTAATGCCAAGGAGATGGCCAATGGCTGATCAAGGTTTAAACATTCAGAAAGCCCCTCATGCCCAGCAATGCCTTATCGCCCAGATTAGCGATCCGCATATCAAGGCGGGCGGGAAACTCTCTTACCGCCAGGTAGATACCGCCAGTGCTCTGCGCCAAGCAATCAGCACGCTCAATCAGCTAGCGCCGCGGCCCGACCTGGTGCTAATTAGCGGTGACTTGGTTGATTTTGGCCACCCTAGCGAGTACGCCACCTTTAAGCAGATTCTGGCTGAGTTAATGCTGCCCGTGTACCTGATCCCTGGCAATCATGATGACCGCGAGCATCTACGCGCCGCCTTTCCCGAGCACCGTTACCTGTTTCAGCACCACGACTATTTACACTGGGTCGTGGATGACTATCCGGTACGCATTGTAGGGCTCGACTCATCGGTGCCCGGCAAACCCCATGGCGAGTTAAGCGATGAAAGCCTGCAGTGGCTAGACACTATGCTGGCAGAGCAACCCGAAAAACCGACTCTCGTCATGGTGCATCATCACCCTTTTGTTAGTGGCATCGACCATATGGATCGCCAGCCGCTGAAGCGACCAGACGCGCTAGCCGACGTCATTGGCAGACATGCCCAGGTCGAGCGCGTGCTTTGCGGGCATCTGCACCGTTCGATCCAGGCCCGCTTTGCTAACACTTTGGCGATTAGCTGCCCTGGGGTTTCCCATCAGGTAAGTTTGGATCTAACCCCAGACGGCCCCGCCCACTTTCAGCTAGAGCCCCCCGGTTACCTGCTACACCAGTGGTCGGCAACTAACGGTATGGTGACTCACCAAGGGTTTATCCAGCGCTATCCTGGCCCCTTCCCGTTTTTTGATGCGAACGGGCTGATTGATTAGGTCGTTAAACTGGGGGCGAGCGCTGTGTTATCTGTGTGAGCCAGCGCCAGCTCCCAGGCTTGTACCATCTGCTTTTTCTCTAATCCCCAGCGGTAACCACCGAGTGCACCGCTTTGTTGAATCACCCGGTGGCAGGGGATCCATAACGCGATGGGGTTAGCGCCCACTGCATTGCCCACTGCTCGGGACGATTTAGGTGATCCCAGCGCCTGAGCAATATGGGAATAGCTGGCAAATTGCCCCTCGGGGATCGTTAACAGCGCTCGCCAAACCGCTATTTGGAAGTTGGTGCCAGTGACGTGTAGCGAGACAGCGGTAGCCCCCTCTTCAGGCTCAGTAAACAGCCTTTCCACCGCATAGCGAGTGGACTCAGTGTTATGTTGAAAGGTGCTGCGCGGCCACTCCTTGGCCAACCTTGCCAGTAACTCCTCTGAATTAGTCGTATCGACAAACCCCATTCGGCAGATACCCCGGGGCGTTACCGCGACGAATAGGCGACCTAAAGGTGTTTCGTGAACGCCATAAGCGATCTCCACTCCTTCACCCTGGCGCTTATACTCGCCGGGCGTGACCGCCTCTAACTGAACAAAGTGGTCGTAAAGCCGCGAGCCACCGCTCAGCCCCAGGGTATGGGCGATATCCAGCAAAGAAGTGGACGAATGCATCAACTGCTTACCGCGCTCTAAGGTGAGTGCCTGCAAAAAGCGTTTGGGACTAATCCCCGCATAACGACAAAACAGCCGCTGGAAGTGGAAGGCACTCAAATGAACATGAGCAGCCACCGTTTCCAGATTGGGCTGTTCCGCCGCATGAGCCACCATATAGGCCATGGCTTTTTCGATACGCTCATAGTCATTCATTGGGTTATCTCTCTGGCCGTCGGGGTCGGGGCTGCTTAGTTCCTTTCAGCCTAAGCCTTCACGGGCGAGCTGCCGACCCGAATCTTGCGCACCGGCGGGTGATCAGACAGTTTATGTTTAAAAGAGGCGTTATGTTTAACAGACATTTCCACCAGTTTTCGCTAGGGTAATGCCCCGCCTCCATTGACGGTACACGATACGCCCATGCAAGACTTGATCAATGACATTGCAGCAGCCATGGCAAACGCCGAAGAACGCGGTAAGGTCGCAGACTATATTCCCGAGCTTGGCCATGTTGACCCACAGCAGTTTGCCATTTCGCTCGCCACGGTGGATGGCAAAGTGTACTCGGCAGGTTGTGCTACCACGCCCTTCTCGATTCAAAGTATCTCTAAAGTATTTACGCTGACCATTGCACTTGGGCAAGTGGGTGATTCTCTGTGGTCAAAAGTAGGCCGCGAGCCCTCAGGGGATCCCTTCAACTCCATCGTGCAACTAGAGCATGAAAGCGGCAAACCGCGTAACCCGTTTATCAATGCCGGGGCCATTGCGGTAGTCGATGCGATCATGATGGGCCACGAGCCCAAAGAGACACTTGGCGAGATTCTTAGCTTTGTGCGCTATATCGCCGATGACGACAGCATTTACTTCGACCACGCGGTGGCCGCTTCAGAAATGGCCCACCGCGACCGCAACGCCTCACTGGCGCACTTTATGAAAGCCTTTGGCCGCCTACGCCATGATGTCGATAAGGTGCTAGGCACCTATTTTCACCAGTGCGCTATCGCCATGAGCTGTGAGCAGTTGGCCCATGCCGGGCTATTTTTGGCCTCGGATGGTATCAACAAACCCAGTGGCATTCGCGTGGTAGCCCCCCAGCGCGCACGGCGTATCAATTCACTAATGATGATGTGCGGGCACTACGACGCCTCGGGAGAGTTCGCATTTCGCGTCGGCCTGCCTGGCAAAAGTGGCGTGGGCGGTGGCATTCTGGCGATTGCACCCGGCCATGGCTCCATCGCAGTTTGGTCGCCGGGGCTGGATGCCTACGGCAACAGTTTTCTGGGCACCCAGGCGCTCGAAATGTTTGTGCAGCGCACCGGCTGGTCGGTTTTTGGGCATTAGCAGGGCAACGCTTTAAGCAACGATCTCAATTTTGTTCAATACCGCCCACAAGCGCTACTGCATTCTCCTTGCATTATCTGAGGAGAATGACAATGAGCGCTTCACCCCTGCTATCTTTGCTGCTACCCATGTCCGCCTTTGCCCTCGCAGCGTCTATTTCGCCGGGGCCGGTCAACATCGTTTGTTTGAGTAGCGGTACGCACTACCCTATTGCTAAAGGGCTTGTTTTTGTAACCGGCGCCACGCTGGGGTTTATCGCGCTATTTTTAGCCATCGGCGCGGGGCTTTACTCCCTGCTGAATGTGCTGCCGCTGCTGGAAGAGTTTTTACGCTGGGCAGGCATTCTGTTTTTACTCTATCTCAGCTATCAACTTTTACAGCACGATGGGCGCTTGCAGGAGAGAGGCGGCGTCAAAGCGCTAGGGTTTATGACAGGTGCCATGATGCAGTGGCTCAACCCCAAGGCGTGGCTGGCGTCTGCCGCTGGCATTGGCGCCTACACCACTGCTAATGAGCCCCATCTGCTATGGCTGTTCGCCGGCCTTTATCTGCCTATTTGCTGGCTATCGCTAGCCAGTTGGGTATATGCAGGCGCTTTTCTGAAACGCTATGTTCATCGTCCTATCATCTTACTGACGATTAACCGCGCACTCGCTATCTGCCTGGCGGCTAGCGCTATTGTCTTACTGGTTGAGTAGCGGGTAGCGGTACTGGTTGGGTGTCGCTGCTACCAGCCGCTTGAACGTCCTTTGAAAGTGGGGCTGGTCATTAAAGCCAGCGTTCAAAGCCGCCTCAACGATAGGTTGCCCTTGTTTTAACGCTTGCTGCCCCAGCTGAATGCGCTGATTAATCAGGTAAGCATGGGGTGTTAGTCCGAAGTGCTGTTTAAAGGCGCGAATCAGGTGCCCAGCACTATAGCCGGACTGCTCACATAGGCGTTCTAGCGATATATCAGCGCTACAATTGGCACGCAAATAGGCCGCGACCTGTTCTAGCGCACTGGGCGCTTGGGGCAATACCGCGGGGGATTCCTGAGCAAGCACTTGCATCATGATGGACAAGTATTCGACTAGCGCCGTTTGCTTATCGCTAATCTCGCGATGTTCATCCAGCAAACAAGCAGCCATATCGCAGTACCCGGCATAAAGCGCTGGCTGGGTAATGACGGCGGTGGCGATATCTTGCCAATACGGCGTATTCAACAGGCCCAATTGGTAACGCAATTCACTCAGCCACTCGGTATCGACGTAGAGCATCATGTACGCCCAGGGCTGGTTCTCGATGGGGTTGCAGGCATGCACCCAGTAGGGGTTCATCATAACGATGTCACCCGCACTAATCTGATGCGTCGCATCGCGATAGCAAAAAGTGCTTTTACCTGCGGTAATGGCCCCCAGCGACCAATGCGTATGGCTGTGCGGCGCATAGCAAACTTGTCGCGCGTCGCTAATCTTGCGCAGCTCCACATAGGGCATACGCGCATCGCGCCAGAAGATAGGTGACGAAATGGTACTCATGCTCTGCTCGCAATAGTTAAAAATAGCGATTCATTTCCTACGCTGAACAATAGCACAGCACAAGCACAGTATGGGCCGCTATACTGCTCTATACGCTAGATTGCATAGGAATGCGCAACGCCATATTAGTCAGGAGGACGCCATGGCCAACAGTATGAAAAACCGCAACCACTGGGATGCAATTACCCTTTATGCCCGCATGGGTTATGCCTCCCGCGGCATTGTGTATGTATTAGTGGGTAGCCTAGCAGCGCTGGCAGCATTTGGACAAGGCGGCCAAACAGAAGGCAGTCGTGGCGCCTTAGAACGTTTGCTCACCGCTCCCTTCGGTAAAGTCTTGTTAGCCATTATGGCCATCGGCTTGGTGGGCTACGCTATGTGGCGAATCATCCAGGCGGTTAAAGACACTGACCATCACGGCAACGGCGCCAAGGGGCTGGCAATTCGTGCGGGCTTATTGGCGAGCGCCATTACCCACACGTTGTTGTCTTTTTTTGCCGCCACGCTCATCTTTCAATTTGCGGGCTCTTCAGGTGATTCTGGTGGCGGTTCGCAAGGTGTCGCGGGCTGGCTGATGCAGCAGCCTTTCGGGCGCTGGCTGGTCGCTGGGGTTGGCCTAATCATGATAGGGGTAGGTATGGCCCACGCGCTTAAAGGCTACAAGGCCAAATTCGACAAACACTTCGCTATGCCACCACAAACGCAACAATGGGCCTACCCTATTTGCCGTTTCGGCTTAGTGATTCGTGGTGCTGTGTTTGTGATCGTGGGTAGCTTTTTTATCATCGCCGCTTATCAAATCAATCCCAATCAAGCAGGCGGTATGAGCGAGGTGTTTAGCACCCTGCGAAGCCAGCCCTTCGGTCAGTGGTTGCTTGGTTTTGTCGCGCTGGGACTTTTTGCGTTTGGCCTTTACAGCCTATTAGCGGCTGTCTATCGCCGCATTAATCCCGAAGTGTAGAGACCTGCATGGCCATAACATCCAAATGCACTAAGTAGTGGTTTGAGCGCATTAACCGCTCGAAGAATATGCTGTGTCTACTCGCCACCCTCTCCTTTCTGGAGACTATTCTTCTGCCCATTCCTATTGAACTGGTATTGATACCCTTGTTGCTGTTGCTGGTGGTGTAAGCCGTGAATCGGTGGCAACCAGCTAAATACCGTAATCTCGCTCGACTTTGGCGATACGGGTTTTGAAGTGCTGGTACCACTGCTGATGGCCTAGCCGCTGAGCTTCTTGATGCTCAGCATGGGCTTTCCACGCTTTAATAGATGCCAAATCGGCCCAGTAAGAAACTGTTACACCCACCTCATTGCGGGCAGACTCCACCCCTAAAAACCCCGGCTGCTGTGCTGCAAGCTCAACCATTCTTGCGGCCATTGCGTCATAGCCGTTATCGACCTCGGTGCGTAGTGAAGTGAAAATAACGGCGTAGTAAGGCGGTTCAGGGGTAGTGGCAATCAGGGACATGGCATCACCGGGATCCTTGGATCAGAGGCTTCGAAGCATATCCCATGAAACAAAAAATGTATTCAGGGAGCCCACTGCCAGTTGCTGCCAAACCGTACCACAGGCAGTGGGAAGAGCTGTGAGCCTAGGCGTCATCCTGCGCCTTACCAGGCGTCGCTGCCGTATGCTTGGCTTTCATATCCTTGAACGCTTCCATGATGTCCATGGGCAGCGGGAAAACGATTGTCGAGGCATTCTTGTTGCTCATGTCGCTCATGGTTTGCAGGTAGCGCAGTTGCAGCGCAGCAGAGTTTTCCTGCATGACATTGGCCGCCTCGACCAGTTTCTTGGATGCTTGCAGTTCCCCTTCAGCGTGAATCACCTTAGCGCGACGCTCACGCTCCGCCTCTGCCTGGCGCGCAATGGCGCGAATCATGCTCTCATCCAAATCTACATGCTTAATTTCAACATTGGCGACCTTGATACCCCACGCTTCGGTTTGGGTATCGATGATTTCCTGGATATCGTCGTTGAGCTTATCGCGCTCGGAAAGCATCTCATCCAGATCATGCTTACCCAGCACGGAGCGCAAAGTGGTCTGTGCTAGTTGACTGGTCGCCTGGGTAAAATTCTCGACTTGAATGATCGCCTTTTCTGGATCGACGACGCGGAAATAAAGCACCGCATTAACTTTAACGGTGACGTTATCCTGAGAGATTACGTCCTGTTCCGGCACATCCATGGTAATGACGCGCAGATCCACCACCTCCATCTTCTGAATGGCGGGGATCACAATGACTAGCCCAGGCCCTTTCACTATCTGATAACGCCCCAGAAAGAACACTACGCCGCGTTTATATTCTGGCAGTATGCGAATAGAGGCAGCGATCAACATCACCACCAGCACGACAGGAACTAAATACGAAATAATCATTGGACACCTCGTTTAGCTGTGGGTCGGTTATGTCAGAAAGTGGGCACTAGCGGGGCGTCACATATACCGTCAAGCCATCAAGGCGCACCACCACAAGCTTCTCACCTCGTTTGACTGGCACATCGCTTACTGCGTTCCAGCGCTCGCCATGCAGCCTTACATGGCCGCTGGTCTCAAAATCATCCAGTGCAACCGCATCTGCGCCGATTAACTGCTCCGCGCCAGTGTGTGCCGGACGACGGCGCAGCGTTGCAAAGCGTGTTAACGTCCATAGCATTAGCCCCCCGGACATCAATGCCACACCACCGATTAGAGGTAGCGAAATGGCAAGATGCTCCGCGTCCATCAGCATTACCGAGCCAAGTACAAAGGCAATGATGCCGCCAACCCCCAGCACGCCGAAGCTAGGCATAAATGCCTCACCCACCATCAACGCCAGCCCGACCACCATCAGCGCAAGCCCGGCGTAGTTAATCGGCAGCACCTGAAACGCAAACAGGGCGAGCAGCAAGCAAATCAAGCCAATGGTGCCGGGGAACAGGCTGCCGGGATTGGCCAGCTCGAAAACCAGCCCGTAAAAGCCGATGACCATCAAGAAGAAGGCTATGTTGGGATTAGTGATCAGCGATAGCACCTGGGTGCGCCAATCAGGGTCGAAGCGCTCAATGGTGAGGCCTGCGGTCTCAAGCGTGGCATCACCGCTTTCCATGACCACGCTCATGCCGTCAATCTGCTCAAGGAGATCGTCAAGATCGCGCGCCACCACATTGATGACGTTCTGCTCCAGCGCCTCGCTGGCAGTGAGATTGACCGCATTGCGCACGGCCTCTTCAGCCCAATCGGCATTGCGATCATGGCGTTCCGCTAGGCTGCGGATAAAGCTCACCGCATCTTCCATCACCTTGCGTTCCATGGCGCTGCCCTCGCCATCCGACTCCTCAGCCGAATTATCTTCTTCGTCTTCATCGCTGCCGAGCAGCCCACCGCCCATCTGTACCGGCGTGGCCGAGCCGAGATGCGTCGAGGGGGCCATGGCAGCCACGTGGCTACCGTAAAGTAGATAGGTGCCCGCGCTTGCCGCTCGCGCACCACTGGGGAAAACGTACATCACCACGGGAATGTCAGCGTTGAGCATCTCGCGAATCATGTCGCGGGTGGTGTCGACCAACCCGCCGGGGGTATCGAGCTCGACGATCACCACCTCACTGCCCTGCTCGCGGGCTTTATCCAGCCCACGCTCAAAGTAGTCCTTGGTAGCCGGGCCGATGGCGCCTTCAATATTAAGCACCAGAACGCTTGGTGAAGCGCTTTGTGCCATGGCCTGCCATGTAAACGACATAGTAGCCATTAGCAAACCGGCAACCATCAACCAGAGCCAGTGCGGTTTGAGAGAAAGGGTTTGCATACCCACTCCTCGCATTCAACGCCTTGAACATTCCCGTCTGAATCTGCAGCCTATCCATAGCAACATACACAAGGCTATCTACTCAACGTAGCAGCCAAATTGAGCTTCGTCATGAACAACGTGATGGCAGGATTCGAGGGGAAAAGGAGCCTGAACCAAGGCGATGCTGCAAACCAGAGGTGGTTGCAATATTTTTGAGGAGTCGGTTAGTTCAAGTAATAACCACTAACTTTCCACGTGCCCTCTTCCAAGTGAGGAGTGATGGTTTCCGTAATCTGCGATGATCTGTTTTCAAAACGTGTTTGGAACGTCAAAACCGCGTAGTCATCTCTTGGAGCCCCAGGCATAGAGGTTTCGCGGACAACGCTTACTCGCCGACGCGACTGAACCGCACCAAAGTCACGACGCGCTGCACCAATCGTCCGTTCTAACATGTGCGGTGAAAGCGGCTTTTTTAGTAGTGAAGATGAAGATTCCCATGCCTGCTCATACTGACCACTATCGATGGCTTCTAGCCACGCCAACGCCGCCGCCTCTGCCGCACTCGAGTTTGCCTGCGCTTGGTTAGACAGAATGAGAAGCAAGGTGATGATAAAGATCAGCATTTTCGGCATAACGGGCACTCTCGGCATTTAGCAACGACCAGAGAAATCTCGATGGTCTTAGGAATATATCGGTAATCCTCAGAGTTTCTTTAGGGCTGCAAGATGTATTTGCGTAATCGTTAAGCGCCAAGCTGTGTCTGCTTCTCAAACCCTACTCGCTCGTTTACTATGCGCCACCCACCCTATTTCAGTTGCCACTATTAGGTCACTATGTCCGTCAATGCCCTCTATACCGACCTTTCTGGCTACTACGATTTGATGTGCGTGGATATCGACTATCAAGCGCAAAGCCACGCCATTCGCAGGCTGCATCAGATTTTCGGTAACGGCGGAACGACACACCTAGATTTAGCCTGTGGCACCGGCCCACACGTGCGCCATTTTATTGATTTTGGATACGCCAGCAGCGGGCTTGATATTAATCAACCCATGCTGGATATTGCCGCCACGCGTTGCTCAGAAGCACACTTCACGTTGCAAGATATGAGTGACTTCAAGGCCAACGAGCCTCAAGACTTAATCACCTGCTTTTTATACTCAATCCACTACAACGATGGGATTGAAAAGCTAAAAGCGTGTATATCCAGTACTCATTGTGCCCTCAAGTCTGGTGGTATTTTCTGTTTTAACGCAGTCGATAAAGACAAAATCGATAACGCTTTATGTGTTAAACACAGCGCCCAACAAGAAAGCGATTTATTCACGTTCCGCTCGGGATGGCACTACAGTGGCCAAGGTGAAAAGCAGTCGCTTAGGCTCAGCATTGAAAAAGCCAACGCTGAAGGAACACAGCTATGGAACGACGAACACCCCATGGTAGCCGTCAGCTTTGCGGAGTTAAGCGCACTCTTAGCGCCTCACTTTGAGGTTCATGTGTTTGAGCACAACTATGAAAAAATCATCCCCTGGGATAACGCCTCTGGAAACGCTATTTTTGTCTGTGTGAAGGTTTAGTCGTCTTCGACTAGCGGTTCTCCACTTTCTCAAGAAATATCACTGATAACCCCGCTGCAATGAACATTGCTCCAGCGCCCATATTCAGGCCTTGAATTACGCGCGGACGACTCTCCAACCAGCGCGCAAACATAGATGAAAAGAGACCCAGCACGGCGAATATAGCGAATGCCATAAAAGCAAACCAAGCACCTAGCAATAGCGTTTGCAACGCAATCGATCCCTGCGCCGGCGATACAAATTGAGGAATAAATGCCAAGATAAATAGCGCGGGCTTCGGATTAAGCACGTTGGTTAGAAACCCAGTGGTTAAAACCACGCGGTAAGACAAACGACGATGCGATGAAAATGCAATCAAGTCTCTGGAACGTAATGCTTTAATACCTAACCAAATCAAATACCCGGCCCCAATCAATTTAACGGCGCTAAAGGCAACGGCAGAGGTCTGGATAAGAGCCGCCAAACCAAGAAAAGCGACAACCACATGCACCATCAGCCCCATTCCAGCTCCTACGCTGGAGACACAAGCCGCTAGACGCCCCTGGCTAAGTCCACGACTAACGGCGAGTATATTATCAGGCCCCGGCACTAGAATTATTAAAACGCATGCGGCAGTGAAAGCCATCCATGTTTCGATTGGTATCATGTCTCTCTCCTATCCCAAAACTTACGCTTACCCGTATTAATGGCAAAACCGTGCGTGCGCATCGGATGGGGCGTTATGCATTGAACCCTACCTGATACCTCTGCTTGCTTGGGCTGAATCCAGAAGACTCGTAGAACCTGTGTCGCGGGGTCTTTAGACCTCGTCATAAGCGCCGCTTTATAACAGCCAGCTTGCTGGGCAAAGTCTATAGCACACCTAAGATTGGCCTTACCGATACGTTGCTTGCGGTGATCCTTGGAAACAATCACATTTTCAATGATTGCATGCGGTCGACCAGACCAATTCAAATTAGCACACATATTTACGGTACAGGTACCCATCATGCCATTATCAGTGAAGGTACTAACGATGCATCCCCCCTTTATGATATTGAACCAAAGACCCGCGGCAATTCCTCATCCACTACTGAAGTTGCCTCATCCCTGCAAATAAAAATTAATTCACTGCGTCTGTGACCAATAGTCATTTCTCTTTGAATCTAGGAGCCAGTATATGAACGTTCTGATTCAGAAAGGCTTTAACCTTGAGAAGGCTGGGCCTGTCGCTAAGCTATATGAAGAAGCTTTCGGCGCTAAATTCGCGAGCGCAATACCTGACAAGGCTAAGCGCATTCAATTACTCTCCGACTGTTTTGTCCCTGAATTTTCCTTTACTGCCATCTTTGAAGATGAGGTCATTGGGCTAGCAGGGTTTCAGCAGCCCAATGGTTCGCTAACGAGCGGAATCGGGATGAAACAGCTGATAGGCAAGCTTGGAACATTGAAAGGGCTCTGGGCATGTCTGGTGTTCAGCTTATTCGAGCGCAAGCCAAAATCTCAAGAATTGGTGATGGATGGGATTGCTGTCGATAGCCGATTCCGAGGGCGAGGCATAGGTTCCAGACTCTTGGATAGCATTATTGCACATGCCGTGGATAATGGTTTCGAGACGATCCGCTTAGACGTTATCGATAGCAACCCGAGAGCGAAGAGGCTGTACGAGTCCAAGGGATTTATCGCCGTAAACGAAGAGCATTTTCCCTACTTGAAATGGTTAATCGGCTTTTCTGGGTCAACAACCATGGTGTTGAAGGTAGCAAGTTTAACTTAGCAGACAATGCTCGCCCTCTCGAAAGCATATCCCTTCAGAGGTGAGAGCCTGGCGCCTAGATGTTCATTCATAATCGCCATTGTCAGATATTACCCTTCGGCCACACATGGCCGAAATTGCCCCCTTTGTGACCGCTTAACGCATCGTTGGCAGAATGCGTAACAGCTAATCTGTAACCTCACTTCAACACGATGAGATTAGCCATGACCCAGCCTAAAACCGCATTACTATTAATTGATGTTCAAGCCTCGTTCCCTGCCCGCGATTACTGGGTAGAATCACTGGCTCAGGCGTGGCGTCCCAAGCAGCGTGCGGTGCTGAACGCAGCCCAGACCAACGATATACCGGTTGTGCGCATTCTGCATGAGGCACCTGGCAGCCAAGGGGCTTTCGACCCTGACGGTGGCCTTATTCGTCCGCTTGATGACTTTAACGATGAAGTGGCGGTAACCTTTCAGAAACGTGCGCATAACGCGTTCAGCGATACCTCACTAGAAAGCTGGTTACGGGAGCGAGGCATTGAACGGCTGGCGATTAGCGGTATTCGTACCGAGCAATGCTGCGAAACCACCGCACGGGTGGCGTCGGATTTAGGGTTTAGCGTCGACTTTATCAGCGATGCTACCCTAACGTTCCCCATGACACGCCACGGCATCACCTGGTCAGCAGATGATATTAAGGCGCGCACCGAACTGGTACTTGAAGACCGCTTTGCGCGTATTATCAGCACACAAGACATGATCAACGAATGGCAAACCCCCCGTGAGTGAAGAGCAACACAATAGCCAACCGCCATCCACAAGAGCCACCACCTTGCGGGTGGCGGTACTGATGATGCCCGGCCAAGTGCCACTTGATTTGGTTGGCCCACTTCAGGTCTTACAGTGTGCTGACCGGCTTTCGATAGACATTCAGGTGCGCTATCTCGGCCCCAAAGCGGCCATGCAGTGGCTAGGGCCGCTGACCCTTAGCGGCATCGATCCCTTGCCTGAACAGCTTCCTACTCAAGATTTACTGCTTATTCCTGGGCAGTACCGCAATAGCCTTGAGCCATTAGCGCAGCAAGAGTGTGTTGCTTGGCTCAAAGCGAATGCCCACTATGCAGATACGCTGATGACCGTTTGCTCAGGCACGCTATTACTGGCAGACGCGGGCCTGTTAAAGGGAAGACGCTGTACCACCCACCACGCGCTAATCGAGCAGTTACAAGCCAAAGCCCCACAAGCAAAGGTACAAAGTGATTGTATCTTTACCGAGGACGGGCGCTATTTAACCAGCGCGGGGATTTCGACCGGCATTGATACCATGCTGTACTGGCTTACCCGTGCTTGTGGCCATTCACTGGCCTTGGCGGTAGCGCGAGAGATGGTGCTGTATCTTCGTCGCAGTGGTCAGGAGCCTCAATTGGGTGCATGGCTTGAGGGCCGCAATCATGTGGATGAACGGCTGCATCGCGTTCAAGATGCAATATGTGCCGCCCCTTCGCAAACCTGGCGTATCGAGACATTGGCGGCTCAGGCAGCCATGAGCGAGCGTCATTTCCGGCGCCAATTCAAAAGCCTCACCGGCATGCTGGTGGGCGACTACATTATGGGGTTGCGCCTGCAGCGAGCCAAAGCGTTAATGACCGAAACGACATGGACGCTAGCGCGTATCGCCGAAGCATCCGGATTCGGGGATGAGCGGCAGCTAAGGCGCAACTGGGCTCGCCAGGAAAAAGCGCCGCCTAGTGTATGGCGCCGGGCCAGCTCCCAGATGCTGCGTGATTGAGTTAATGTGAGCCATCATTAAAAAAACATACCATTGGTTAACGCCATGACCGAGTTCATCTTGCCAAGCAACGCTAACGATCTAAATTTTCGGCATCGCCTGCCTGATAAACGCTTAGCCCCGTGGGTTCAGTGCCTTTGGTCAATGGGGCGCCCAGGGCATCTCACTGAATCAAGAACCGAAAAGTTCTACCCTGATGCCGGTGCTAGCCTCAGCATCAAGCTCACCAGCCCCCACCCCATTATCACGCTCTGTTTCAACAAAACCACGTTGATAGAGACACTCGACACCACCGCACCCTGTCTGGGCATTCGTTTTAAGGCAGCCGGCACCCACTGCTTGCTGGGTTTGCTACCCGAAGCATTCACAGATACACACTACCGCTTGGATAACGAGCTTGAACCATTAGGATTGCAAGGATTAATACCTGTGGTAGAGCGCCTCTACCAGTCGGACTCGCAACAGGGTTTACGCCTGCTGGAAACATGGTTGTTACATCGACTAGAAAGCCAGCCACCCGCCAATAGCCGTATCACTAAGATTGTTCAAGCCATTGGAGCACTTCAGCTTCCGCCCCAACAGTTAGGCGCCACGCTAGGGTTTACTCGACGTACCCTGGAGCGCAAATTAAAACGCGAGGTGGGCGTTACCCCAGGCCAATTAGTGGCCTATGCCCGGCTGAACCGAGCCCGCCATGGACTGCTTGCAACCACGCTGCCCCTAACGGAAATAGCCCTGCAATGCGGCTACTATGACCAAGCTCACTTCACCCATGCCTTCCAATCACTCGCCTATGAAACGCCCGCCGCCTATCGCAAGCGCAAACTGTCGCAAATTTACAAGGCGTAAAAAAACCTCGACGTTAAGCTGAGCTCTCAACTTACTCACCGAGGTCACCCACATGTCTACTCGTATCTCTCAACAGTCTGTATATCGCCTTTGCCCCCGCCTAGCTAAGCACCTGACGGCACTAGGCGACGTTGCCCCAGACTCAACGGTTGATCGCTCGATAATCCACTTGGTCAACCTACGTGTTTCGCAAATTAATCACTGCTGCTTTTGTCAGCACATGCATTCGCAAGAGGCCAGAGACGATGGCGAACACCAGGTTCGCTTAGACGTATTGCCTGCTTGGCGTGAAGCCCCCTGCTTCAGCACACAAGAGCGCGCCGCACTCGCCTGGGCCGAAGCACTAACACTGGTCAGCCAGCAAGCGGTGAGTGACAACGACTATCAAAACGCCCTAGCTGCGTTTGGTGAGCAGGGGCTAATTGACCTCACCGCCATTATTGTCCAAATCAACAGTTGGAATCGAGTATCGGTGGGCTTTCAGTTTGCACCGGACATCAGTATTTAAGCACTGAGGCTCTTGAAAGTAATAGTTCAGATAAGGAAACAGAATGAACAGTGAGATAGCGCAGCATCAACAGCTACCCAACCTACTCGGTCTCTTATCAAGCTTATTTTTCTTCTTTGGAAGTCTTTTGTTTCTTCCCGCTTTTGCGAGCTACGCAACCGTAGGCGTATGGTGTTTTGTAATGGGCTCACTGATCATGTTCATTATTTACGTGATGAGTATGAGAGATACTGGTAAGAAGCGCGGCTAATAGAGCACACATACGAAAGTAAGAAACGTCGGTTATAGCCGCTGGGTTAGCTACCCAGCGGATTGCTGACTGTAATGCCTTTCAATATTGGCTGAAACCTTACCCCAGGCGGAGGATTTCACTCTAGCTTGATGTCGCTCAAAAGAGTCTCGGTCAATGAACTCTTCATACACATCAAATCGATAGGGGTTAATAGTGCCTTGAACAACCTCAAAAACGAGGCAGCCGGGCTCAGACAGGGTTAACCGCTTATGGTTGATGAGCTCTGCTTTAACAGCGTTCAGATCCGGCTCGGGGACGATGATAAATCCTTTCAGTATGACCTTTGGCATTGATTTCCTCGGCGCAGAATCTGCCAACTGCGCTAATGATATGGTTCCGCAACAGTCCATAGGCAGGCATGATGGCCTTGTTATCAAGTGTAATTTACTGCATGATTTTGACATTGCCGTTTCCATGAGGCTGGGTAAATAGATGAATACAGCGCAACTTGAAACCATCACGAACGAAGCAATGACCCTATCGGAGAAAGACCGAGCTAAACTCGCTCATGATTTGGTAGCAAGCCTGGATGGTATGGCTGAAATCAGTGTATCGGAAGCTTGGGACGCGGAGATATGTCGCAGAATCAATGAGATTGAATCTGGCAAAATCAAATCTTTAGATGTCAGTGAAGTCCTTGAGCGTGCCAGAGCTCGGTTAAGGAACTGATTTTGATAGTAAAGGTTAGTCCAGAGGCTTCAGAAGAACTGATGGAAGCCGCAGCTTGGTATGAACTCGAATCACCGGGGCTTGGTGAACAGCTTATTGATACCTTTGAACAAGCTACCACAAAGCTAAGCGCACCAAATCCACCACTGGTTCCTGTAATAGGCGAAGCACGCAAACGTGGCGCAAAGCGCTTCATCCTTCAACAATTCCCGTTTTCCCTTGTGACTGTTTCCAATAACCAAACAATTACCATTGTTGCTTTCGCCCATCACTTGAGAAAGCCGGGCTACTGGCATAATCGGGTTAGCCCATAATGCCACTCATCACGCACCTATCGCTTTCATTTCATTAGTATGAAGTACGCCCCTCTACTGCTGAGTTAACCGATATTGCCTCACTGGACGGCCATGAAATTCAAGATTATCGAACACAGAAAACCCGGCTTTCTCTGCGACCTTAAGCGACGCAACATTTTCAGGCTCAATAATAACCACCACCGACGATAGCTGCTTTTGATTAAATGCCTTATGAAGTACCGCTTGCACGGCCTCAGACGCCAGCCCCTGGCCCCAGTACTGTTTGGCTAGCCGATAGCCTAGCCCCATCTCCTCAACACCATTGACCTCTTCGGGGCTGACACCACAAAAGCCAACAAGCTTACCGGCCCCCTTCTCAACTAAAGCCCATGGCCCGATACGGTGAGACGCATAGCTCTCCAAACACCACTCGATAAACCGCCGAGTCGCCGTTTCATCGCAAACGCCTCGAATCGAATATTTCATCACCTCAGGGTCGCTGAGGATATTGGTTAACTCGGGAACATCGTCTAAGGACAACGTTCTTATAACCAGCCTCTCCGTTTCACAAATTTGCACCATTTCCTCCTTGTTGATGATGCTCTCGGCAAGCGCTAGCTCCGCCCCAATTGATTGTCGGCAGGAGTGTGCCTTTACTGAGCCTAAGCCCTCGGCGTTTGGCAAAAGCTACCAAAAGTGGGGACAGCTCAAGGAAGAGGTTAAGCGTCGCGATGGTGTGGCGAAGAGCCTGAAAACTCAACGATGGCTTCAATTTCCACAGCAAACCCCTTCGGCAATGAGCCAACACCAATGGCAGAGCGTGCATGCTCACCGCGCTCACCAAGAACGGTAACAAACAGGTCGGAACAACCGTTGATGACTTCAGTGTGAGAAGTAAAGTTAGGATCAGCATTGACCATACCAAACACCTTCACGACACGCTGAACCCGATCAAAGTCACCCAGCGCTTCTTTAATGAGCGCAAGGAGATACAGGCCAACCTCTTGAGCGTACATCCGAGCCTGCTCAACAGTGACTTCCTGCCCAACTTTTGGGACAACAACTCCCTCTTCTCGCAACGGAGCACCCTTACCTGATAGATAGAGCATGTTGTCCGAAATGGCATAGGAACGAAAGTTGCCCCTTGGCGTGGTAACGACGGGCAGATCCAATCCCAGCGAACGGATACGCTCTTCCACGGTTGATTTCATTACAGGCTCCAAGTATTTGCTGTTAAGGCGTTTGTAACAACGTGTACTGATTTATTAAAGATCTTGACGACGATACACATTCCATTTCTTGATCTCACTGAAACCAAAACACGATATAACAGACTTAACCATGCTAGTTTAATTAAATATTCGTCCTGATTTTGGCAGCGAGATCCGCTAAAATGTTATCGTCTTCACGTTTATAGTCATGGGACGAAATATAGCCTTCATACCGATCAAAATATTTGTTCACGCTAGACGCAATAGGCTTGAACGCCGAATGTTGACCCGTCCCGTGCATAGGGAATAGTTTCGCATGTAAATGATCCACTCCATAACCTTCGAATATCATTCCCGTACGACCAACATCATCCAATACTTCATCAAGCAGCAAAGCCACTCGCTGTGAAGCCAATACCAGCGCCGTAACGACATCATCATCTTGAGCAAACAGGTAGCTTGGAACATGATGCTTCGGAATGACCACTGAAACCCCAGGTGTATTCGGATAAATGGACAGAAAGGCCAAGTGATTTGCGTCCTCCCATATCTTGTGACATGGAACGTTACCAGCCACGATCTCACAAAAAACACAGCTCATGCTCACTCCTTGATTTCATTTTATACTCCGTTGTTCAGAGACAGCCCTGGTAGGGCGATGCGGTAAAAGGTCAGGCTACAGATCAGATCCATGATTGATGCCGTCGCTAACCGGGACACCTTCCAAATCACAGGGGTTAACGCCTTCTAAGCACCCAACATTGAATCCATACACATTGGAGTTCAAGCGCGTTTGGTGATGAGTGTAGATGCCGCAATTTGAGCAGAAGTAGTGTTTAGCGAAGGCTAACTCAGAGCAAAAGCACCCCGAGACTAGCTTTTATTAACCCCTGAACTCGTAGTGGAAAACGTCCCTATACTCCCCGTTCAATTGAGGGGCTTGATAAAACTTTTTGGTTCTTGTCGTGAATCTAAACCCTGCTTTGGCTAAAGCCATTTGTGCAGCGACGTTCTCGACGTCAGTGAAGGTGTTAACTCTTATTGCGTGATCTTCTGCGAGCAAGTGCTGTGCGGTAAGTACCAACGCCTCTGCTGCGTACCCGCAACCTCTATATGGTCGCCCGATACCAAAGTGAACAACCATTGAGTCTTTACTTTTTACAACGGTTATCAGCCCTATGGCACCTCCTTCCCTGATAGCATCTACAACCCAAATACACTTGCCTGTTAACGCCATACTTTCAGGAACGGAAAGATTTTGAAACATCTTTTCAGTTTGTTCGATTTCAGTGTGAGGGTGCCGTGCAAGGTATTTTGTTGAGCCTAAATCCCCCGTATAGCTTTTAAAGATTGGGGCAATATCTTCAGGCCAGTAGTACCTCAAAACTAGCCTTTTGGAAGCCGTAATCATGTTTGGATCCTTTACGTCGCCACAACAGCGCAGTTCCATTGCTTCCGTACGAAAAGGCTTTAATTTATATCATCTTTCAGGCGATGAATATGGATGGAGTATCCCAAAGCAACCTCGATACCTGGATTTAACCAACCGGGTAGGCACTCTGCACTAGCACTTCCTAGCTCTCCGCTACAGATCAGATTCATGGTTGATACCGTCGCTAACCGGTACACCATCCAAATCACAGGGGTTAACGCCTTCCAGGCACCCGACATTGAATCCATACACAGTGGGGTTCGAGCGCGTTTGGTGGTGGGTGTAGATGCCGCATTTTGAACAGAAGTAATGCTTTGCGACACCTGAATTGAATTGATATAGCTTTAGATGCTCAGCACCGCGAAGAATGTGAAGACCGCTCAATGGTACATAGGCCATGACAGCACCTTTGCGCCTACAAATAGAGCAGTTACACCTTTTCAGGTCAACAAGACCATCAGGCAGATCGAGTTCGAGCTCCACCATGCCGCAGTGGCATGTAGCCCTGTGCCTAGGTTGAATGTTAACTCCGCCCACTTGCTTGACCACAGCTTTCCCCCGTATCTATCGCTGGCGAGGCGTTTTATAAGTTAGCATCAACTTCCTTCAGCCCTAGAAGCACCGCTGCGCCAATCAAAAACGATCCAGATACCTTACCTAAGTACTGGCGCGCTGATGACTTTAGTTTCGTACTAACCCATTCAGCTGATTTACCGTAGGAAAACAAGAAAACCGCATCCATGATGAGATACGTGGCACTCAGTATCGCAAACTGATGCAGAAGGGGCTCAGATGGGTTAATGAACTGTGGAAAAAGAGCAGCGAAAAAAATAACGGCTTTAGGGTTTGCGGCTGAAGTGATAAAACCTTGCCAAAACAAGCTTTGTTTCGACCGCCCCTGATTCGCCACACCTACATGGCCCCCACTCTTTGAGAAGATCAACCTTAGGCCTAAGTACGATAAATATGCCACCCCCGCCCACTTCACAACGATAAAAAAATCACTGGATTGCTGAACAATGCTCACCAAACCTATCGAGGCGACAATCATTTGTAAAAAATTGGCTGACAAATCGCCAGCAGCGGTAAATAGCGACCGTTGGAAGCCATTGCTAACGCTATTGGAAAGCATCAAAAGCTGGCTAGGGCCCGGTGTACTCATCAAAATGAATACGGTGCTGACATACAGAAGCCAAATTTCCGTTCCCATATCCCCTCACTTTTCAAAATTAAAGTGTGTAACGCCCGCAGAATCAACGATCTAAGACTGAACCTCAAAAGGAGAAATAGCCGTACCTTGGTTGTAAACCATTTTCCAGTCACTTCCCTCTTTCCGCCATATTGACGTTCGCCGAGAATAGCTTGTACCTAAGCCATTTTGACGACTGATAGCAACCCTATAAAAGAGCTGAATAAGATCAGAGCTCAATCTCCGGTGCTCAAAGTCCTGAGATATGGCCGACCATGCGGACTCCTGCGGCAAACAATCAAGGACACTATCTAACCCGAAAAAATCGCCTGATGTGCCGATCTCCAGGAAATCCGAGGATAGCAGAGACCGCAGCTTCGCCGGTGACCTGCGCACCTCGAAGCTAAGCAAGGCTCTCTCCTTTTCTATCAGATCCGCTTCGATTTCCATAGCCGATTACCCTAACATCTGAACTCGACAACCTCCCGCGGCTCCTTGGTTAGAGCCTGTAGAATGGATGGTTAGCTCCCCTTTTCCTCGAGCAAGTCGACATAAGCGCCTTCAATGAGCTGGGATGACTCGATACCGAGCCGATCCAATAAGTGGTGCGCGACTTCCACACCGGGCTGTGATGACTCACTGGAGGAAAGTACCACTTCAAGTTCAAGAAAGTGCCCAAGGCCCTCCACTCTATCGAGATGTACACGAGTCCTGTCAACAAGATACAGCGTGCGATGTTTTCGAACACGGCCAACTTCACCATAAGCCAGCGAAAGCGTCTCTCGCAACGCCTCAGGCTCATCGGTTTGCGAGCGAACGTAAAACGATTCTTTCGGGCCTGCCTGATTGGCGCGCAGGTAAAAAATGAGTTCGCCGTGCTTTTCTGAAAACACCCGAAGCTTCAGCCGACCAGCCTCACAATGGAAGAAGGTATCGTCTTGCACTATCTCAGTAGGCCCATTGTCCGCGATCTTAGCCACCCTGGACTCGAGCGCTTCGATGTTGTCGATACGTGCTTTGATCTCAATATTTCTGGCCATGGTAAGTGCCTCCGCCGCTTTCGTTCGGTGCAAACCCTTGAAATCTGCTGGCTGGTCTATCAAGAGTCAATGCCCAGTGGGCAAGCAAAACTACAACACTGCCTTTAACAGTTTATAAAACTCATCTAACTCTTTCTTATCAAGTGGTTCAAGCAATGCGGCAGAAGCATGTTTAAACGAAACTTGCGCATCTTCATAAATTTTTGTCCCAGCAGTGGTAAGTGCCACCAGGCTGACTCTGGCATCACGAGGGTTTTCCTGCTTCTTAACCAGCCCTATTTTCTCCATAGGATTTAAAAGGCGAGTAACCCCTGATGGGCTCAACCCAACCTGTTCAGCAAGATCGCTACGGCGTACTTTTTGATTGGGTGCGGTGTATAGCTGATTGAGAACCAGATAATCGGACAGGCCAATACCATGCGCGGAAAGCGCACTGCCAATCCGTTTTTGGATTTTACTTTGCAGGTTGATGACACTTAACACCAATCCTGCCTCTATATTTTCCGACATAGTCATTACTCTTGCGCGATGGTTGATCCCACAAATATATACTCAAATGATTGAGCAGTCAAACATATTGCAAGAAAATGGTCGTTAGCGGTTATTGATGACCGAGTGAAATGCCAGGTTAGCTGCTCTCATGCATGTATGCACGAGGCTGACTCTCCTAATTCATGACAAAGAGAATTAGAATCCGTCCTTCATCTTCAGGATAAAATGCGACACGAAGGCACCACTGCTTCCCATTTCGAGAAAGGCACTAGACTTTGTACGAAAAGTCGGCGAGCGAAGGTCAGGCAAGGCAAAAAACGGCGAAAAAGCGGAGTTTACGGAGTGTAAATGAGCATTTTGAGCCGTTTTTTAACGCAGCATGGCCGAGCACAGGCAGTTTTCGTACAAAGCCTAACGCTAAAGCCTACCTTCACCGATGCTTATATAGCGCAATTTTGCTGCCTTCATTCCCAAAAAATTGAATTAATTGTTTTCTAGGCTTTGAAGTTGGGTGGAGTGTCCCAAAGCTGCACCTCGATATAGAGCTCAAAATCTGTTTCCCAATAGCGCTCGTAAGGAATCTCGTGATCATTGGCAGGAATACCGAAGCGTGTAACGAGCCTACTCACCTCATTAAGCAGAAACACTTGATTGTAGTAAGGCTTGTCGTCTCGGGTTAGCGCAATAAAGCTATCCGGGTAAGTCAAAGACGTTACTTCGGGGTCGAGCTCAGAGAGAGGGATTCTAAGCTCACCTTGGTTCGCGTTCAGGTCACGAAACCAAGGGGATTCTCCAAGCACTAGATAGAAGGGATGATCACGGCGCGGTTTACCTCCACGCGCAACGAAGAGTTCTCGCAGCCGAGCTTCAACCTCACGTCGGACTCCTATGTAATTCCTACCGTAGCGCCGCCGGTAACCGGGATCACGCTGATGACGAGTTAGGATATCTTGAAATACAGGATCTTCCGAGCTCGCAGGAAGCTCTGAGAGACTCCGAAACGGGCCAGTCTCTCGCAAATAATAGTGTGTAGCAAAATCTGGGGGTCTACTCACTGTTTCATGCCTTCGGCCAAGCTAATAGCCATCAAACGCCCCGTTGAGCGACATATCAAAGCAACTTATTGACACGCCCTAGCCTGGCTAATGAAATCCTCTAGAAAGGCCATCGCCCGCTCAACATCTCGTTCATAAATAAACAGGTGATCGAATACGGCACCACACTGCGGGCCAGCTTTAATGCCGTGTTCATTTAGCACTCGCAGAACAGGGCCGAGAAAACCAATCACATCGAAAGGAAGCTCGCCATCCGTTGATACAACTCGAAACGGGCCGAAGCTATCTCTTATCGAGACCTCAGTTTTTAAGCGTTCAAGAGCCGCCTCGTCGACTATCGCGGATACACCTGCCTGATCGCGAATTAAACAGCTGTACCGAGCATCGCTTGCCACGAACACGTTAGCCACATCTTGAGCGGATGTATCGCTAAGATCGAACATCCAGTAGCGTTCAGGCCAGATTTTCAATGTCATATTCGCCCATACCGCCATTGGATCTATAGACATTACACTCTCCTGTTAGACCGCCAATGACCGCTCGATTCGACAGCTGTTAAAACGTCACATCGAAGCAGCAGCTGGCCTATACCGTATGATACAAAGTGCTGCAGCTATTATATGAATTCAGGCGATTAAGCTCAGGACTCAGAGCTTGGAGCCTCCTGGTTTGGCCGCAACTGAAGCTGGATGCCGAGTAAGAAATTTCGCAGCACCTGATCTTTGCACTCTCGATAATTCTTATGGCTGGGCTTGCGGAAAAACGCACTTAATTCATGGTTACTTAGGTTGAAGCCAGCCAGTTCAAAAGCAGCCAAAATATCTTCAGCCTTTAAATTCAGCGCAATGCGCAGCTTCTGGAACACCATATTGTTGTTCAACTGCGATTCTGGCACGGGCTGTGGCCCTTCGCGCTTACCACGCTTAAAGCTAATGAAGCCGTTCAAAAACGCCGCTAGCTCTTTGTTCTTCATGGTGACAAAGGCGTCGTCGTCATCCTTTTTCAGCCAGGCCGTTACCTGCTCTTGAGCCACGCTGACCTCTGCCAAGGCGAAGATATCCACGATGGTGCTGTCTTTTAAATCAAAGGTGTAACGTATACGGCGAAAAATATCGTTATTGGTCAAAATAGTGTCCCTAGTCTTAGGCAAACCCAGCACAATCAGGCTTTATGTGCATCTACGTTTATCGTGATATATGATTAAAATCAGCAGCTTAAATAAACTAGGCTTTGTACGAAAACTGCCTGCGCTCGCCAATACGGCGTTAAAAATCACCTCGTGCGCGAGTCCGATCAAAATGCTCATTTACAACCTGTAAATTCGCACGCGAATCCGATCCTTTTTTCGTTGATTTTTGCCTTGTCTAGCCTTCGCTCGCCGACTTTTCGTACAAACCCTAACCTGTGGTCAGTTTCCCAAGCAGCTCGTCAATTTCGTCTTTAAGCTCGCCATCTTCAATTTTATTGGCCGTGACTTGGGCATTTTTAAGATTACTGATAGCCGCATCGGTTTGGCCCAGTTCAACCTGCAACTTCGCCATGGAGAACGCAATGGATGACATGTGATCTTTTGAGTTAACGGCGACGGCCTTTTCAAAGGCTTTTTCGTAGACTGCCAGCGCCTCATCCAGCTCTTCCGTGAAGTCAGCCAAGGTTTCCCACTGCTCTGGATGATCTTTATCGGTGCTCTCATTCTCGGTGCAAATAGCTTCCAACTGCGCATAGAGCGCATCAAAAGCCTCTCTATCCTCTTTATCGGCAGCCTTCATGAGCTTTTCAGCGAGTTCGTAAACCGCCTTGTATATTTTGGTGTTAATCATGAACGACTGCCTTTTCTCTATTTAAAATATAGTAACAAGTAAACAAACCTGCTGAAAATCAACGTATGTAACGAAGCCACCCCACCGTCACCGGTGGCATTATACCCTTTGGGGATGGCTCTACGGGCGATCATTTTACGGTTTTTGTGCTGGGGTGTTGGTATGTTTTGCTTGAGTGGTCGTCCTAGCTGCTCGCGCCATCAGACCACTCCTTAGAGGCATTGGAGGACATTTCAGCTACCAATGGCAAAGATTCGACCTGCATTCAACGACTTGGCTTCTGCAATGCCTGGTTAAGTGACTCCAAACTATCAGGGCCACCATCCAAACGAACACAACCATCTGATTCTGACGCCCAAGAAGCCGATGAAGAAAGGTGAAGATGAATAGATATTTGCGACGCAGTCTCATCATTCAGCAAACCAGCGGGAACCCATACCAACTCCGTGTCTCTCAGTTGGTTGGGTACCAGACTACCGCAGACCGAACAAAAATCATTCCGATAGCCGGTTGGCTTCTGAAAGGTACTGATTTTGGATTGGCCGGAAAGCCAACGGAAGCTATCCGCTTTTACAAAAGTGGCCGTATTTGACGCAGACCCTGTCGCTTTGCGACACAGAGAGCAGTGACATTGATAGAAGTTCGGCAGTTTCCCTTCGATTTCGAACTTAATCTCCCCACACAGACATTCACCTTTCATTGAATATTCCTTTGGTTTAAGCAGCAAGCGGCCCTAGACGACCGCAGACCGCGAATCGCTGTTAACAGCAGCACTCCATGACTAACTCAGGATGACCCGTTAATTCATCCATTTTCTCATCTAATACAATAAATCCATGCTTCTTATAAAAATTGATACTTGGTAAATTTTCACTGTAGACCGTCAGTTGCAAGCACTCCCTTCTGCTCTTGGCATCGTTAATAAGCGCAGACCCCACACCTCTCCCCTGTAAGTTTGGAGACACAAAAGCGGCGGCCAACGTATTTTCGTATAGACTGTAAAATCCAGCTAATTGTCCCTCAGATTCAAATACAAAAGTCTCCGATGCAGGGAGATATACATCACGCATTTCACCAACTTTTGAGCGCCAAAAATCTGATCCAATAAAAGCGTGTGCTTTAATTGAGGCTGAAAGCCAGATATCCAGCACTTGATCAATATCTGACTCTCGATATTTGCGAATCATCTGCATATTCCTTTCTGATAATCAACTGCACCAATGGCATCACGGAGAGCCATGTGATAAATGTTGCCGGTGCAGTACAGAGCCAAGTAAATCAGGAATCCACCCAGGCTTGAAGAGTGAGGGATCTTTATCGAGTAATTCGTCAAGGCTCCACCATTTCCACTGCTGAATAGTGCTCTTCTCCTCATCTGTCCACTTTGCGGCAAACACCTCTCTGTTTGCAGGCCACTCAACTAAAAAGTACTGTTCAAGCCACCGCGCTGGCACCGATCTCGCAACGGCGTAAACATCATCACGCTCTCTTAACATTTCTCCAACGTCTTGTGCTAAACCTGTTTCCTCATATAGCTCACGTTTCGCAGCCTCAGCATAGCTCTCTCCCGGTTTTAGCTCACCTCCCACGGTGGCCCAAAACGGAGACTGATGTTCATCTTGATATAAAAACAGCAGTAAACGTCCTTCTTCATCAACGATTATTAACCTGGATGATTTTCTTGTCTCCATTTCTAATGCTCCGCTGCTCCTATAAATATTAACGTCGGCTTTCGCAACTGCAGAGATGTGTAAAAGGCCAGCCGATACACTGACCAATCTTCGCAGTAGCAATACAATATTACTTTAGGCTTTGTCTGAAAAGTCGGCGAGCGAAGGCCAGACAAGGCCAAAATCGGCGAAAAGACGGATAGGACTCGCGCACGAGCCGATTTTTAACGCCGTATGGTCGAGCACAGCCAGTTTTTCAGTCAGAGCCTAGCTCCCTATCACTAGGGTTCACTTTGTAGCACCCTCCATCTGTGGTTAAGTCGCCACAATGCATGAACTCAAAGGTAGAAAGCACTTTCTCACCTTGCTGTAGGAAGTAAACAAACACCACCAATCACTAAACGAGGTACGTACGGCATCGATTAAGACTTCAAAACGATCAAAGCCAATGTGCCCAATAGATTTATTCTCTTCCTAGTAAGCGCTGCTATGCCAGGAAACAGGTGTCCACTCTTCACCGTGCCCCTCTTCCGGCCCCCTCTCCTTCCATTGGGTTACGTAATGTCTCTCACTTTCCGATATCCCTTTTTTAGTTTCAACTCTCATTAAAACTCCAGAACTTAACAGCTAATATAAATTATACTTAATTTCACTAAAAAAATAACTCCATCGCTGGCCAGCGCCCCCCTATGGAGGCTGCTATGCTTGTTACTGAACATGGCGGTTTAAATTTTATTCGGCCAACAGCCTCTTGACCTGGGCGCTCTCTTCTTCGGGGAGCTTCAGATTGCAGATAATCTTTCCTTCTGTGAATCGACTCTCAAACTTATTTTCCTCTGTAGTGATGAACGTTACTGAGATCACTTTGGAATAGAAAGCGAGGAGCAGGTCAACTAGACGCCAAGCGCTTGAATCTAATACAAGTCTCCGCTTGTCACAAGGCATTACAAATGCCCTGATGGCAGCTCAGTGATATTGCCGCAGCGCCGCCAGTGCGCGCTGAAGAAAATCGAGTTGGGCATCTCGAAGCCAAGTACCGCGGCGAAGTTCTGGCTCGTTCATCTGCACCTTGCGTATTTCTGCTTGCGCCTTTGGGTCCTGACCAGCATAGCCTTGAAAGATGGCCAACCAATCCTGAGCCACCTCTCGACCGATTTCGCTTTCGGGGCTAATACCTTGTTCCAGCATTTGGTTAATACGCCTGAGGAGAGGCGGCCAATGTTTCATATAGTCGCCATAACGCTCAGCCAAGTAGGCATAGACTGACGGACTCAGGTGGCGGCGGAAGATCGCTAGCTTGTGCTCCAGGAAAGCCTGCTGGATGAAGTTCAACTGCTCCCTTTCAATGGACAGATAGTCCCGTAGAGCCTGCTCTCGCTCGGCCATCAGGCTCAGCTTACGGAGTAGCTCAGGGTTACCAGTAGTATCCTGCTCTAGTTGCTCCATCCAGCGCACCGCTAAATTTTGGGCTGAAGGAGCGGTCGGCTTTACGCCTTCGGCCTGGAGAGTATTTAATTCATCCAGCAGCAGTTGCCACTGAGCCCGCGTGGCACGCTGACGTGTGTAAAAACGCAGATCTTGAAGTTCATCCCTGGAGAAGTAGCGACTATAAGCCTCCAGTAATTCCAGAGTATTGAGAAATGCCTCAGTACTGGGTTCTGCTTCTCCAGCGAATGTATTCCGCAGCTGCTGCAAGTGATCCCTCAAGCGCGTAGCGCTATCGATTTGGGCGTTTAGGGCTGTGATGTTGTCGTTCACAAGCGTTTTGATAGAATGACGGGCATCGTCTTGCAGAAGTGAGGCGACCTCTGCCAAGGTGAACCCCAGGTTCTTAAGCAGTTGGATACGCTGTAGGCAAGCAATATCCTGAGCATGGTAGAGGCGATAGCCAGCCTCGGTACGACCCGAAGGTTTGAGGAGCCCCAAAGCATCGTAATGATGCAGAGTACGCACGGTGATACCAGCGCGCCGAGCTAGTTCACCCGCTTGCATAGGCTTAAGGATATCGTCGCTTTTATTTTGCCTCATGAGCGATGCCTTCCCTCCTTCTACTTTCTCCATCAGCTCTTATTGATTGCATTGATTTGACTCGGTGTACGTTTATCACAGCAACTGAGCCATTTTACCCAGCGCTTCCCCCAGACGCGCACCACGATTTATCGCAAAGCAACAATATAATTAAATCCACCGCCGGCAATCTGCAACCCGTCCTTACGCCGGTGAAAATATCGCTGGTTCAGGCTGGTGGTATCATTATTGTCCACCTGGGCAAAGCCCATTCCTTGCAACCCCTCCACCAACGTTGCAGGATGGAACTGCGAGAGCCAAGGTTCCCCCATGGCAGCGAATATCCGCTCAGAAACAGCGACTATCGATTGTTCGATGGGGTTGAGCAAATTGGTAGCCACACGATAGTCGAAGACAATAATCGACCCTGGAGGCAAGCCAGCCACCGATTCCAACACATTACATACCTGCTCCGGCGTCAGGTAAGGGCTAACGCCCATCCAACTAATAGCAACGGGCTGAGTACAATCGAGACCTGCCCCTGACAGCACTTCAAGCCAGCTTGGCCGCGTCAGGTCAACTGCTACAAACTGCATTTTGGCGGGTATCGTCAATCCGGCCTGCGCCACCCGATCTTGTTTGAGCTTCAGCATTGCTGGCTGATCCACCTCATACAGATTCACATGAGGCATGCTTGCACCATAGCGCAAGGCGTAGGTATCCAAACCAGCACCAAGACTCACTACCTGAGACACGCCCCTTGCTACAGCTGCATTTAGTGTATCTTCTGAAAGCAGGCTACGGGCGACAATGCCTGCGCGCATGGAACGGGCGCTAGAGTCGTTATAAGCAAATGGGTCAGCACTCACTGCTTTACCAAGCTCTGAACCGAGCAGGGACAAGCTCAAAGGATCATCTAATACTCTTGGCTCGTCCAACAACTGATGCACCGCACGGGCAATCGCCACGCGATGGGCAGAGTCGTTGGGATTGGCCTTTGAGGTCTGAATCGTCTTCGGATCCTGCATTGTTAGCTCCATCGTTTTTTAACAATGCAGGGACTCTAAGGCCTCACGTTGCGTGAAGGTCAATATCCCAGAACGAATTAATTTAGTGCTTTTTTTAACCTACTAAGGCAGATCCAGAATTTTGTATCAAAACGCTAATCTACCCACCAGAGCGGTGGCATATGAGCAATAATGGACCCTCTTTACTGTGGATTGACGTCACGAAGTAAATGGAAGGGGGCTCCCGAGCACCCAATTGAATAGGCCGCATGCCGCAAACTTCTTGCTGACTTGCATCACGCGCTGGCCTAAATAACGCGCAGCGAACAAGTCTGTGTCATCTAAAACACCGTCTACTGAATGAGCGATAAGCCCAGATTGCGCTCCTAGTCTGTTACGCATTTCAGGATCGTAGTTGCCTGGGATATCCAAACCTACCCATAGTTCATCACACCTCCCCCTTCCGTTGTTGCACTGCTTGTTGCTGCGTTTCTCCCTGCGTTACGGGTTGCTGAGCATCGCGGTTTAAATTCCGCTCGGCCGGTATATCGTTCAGGTACTCGACAAACTCCACTTCAAAACCGGCCGGATCGACAAAATAGACATTTTTGCGAAACGGCTCTACAGCTCCTGGTTTCGCAATGGCATAACCCGCGTTATTCAACCTGGCCACAACGGCATCAAGGTTATCGGTCACATAGGCAAAATGGGCTAAGCCAACGCTGTGGCCTTTCAAATCGGGGTTCGCCCCTTCGCCGTTATCGCTTAACGCCAGGTAATGTTCGTCGTCACCAAAGTGCACCCACTTGCGTGGCTTGCCATATCACTCGCCATGGCCTTCAATTCACTGCCTCCGTTGCCAGAAGGCCTCCTGACTGAAACGCCTTGGCCCCTGATAGCTGGCCTTGAGATGCCAGAGATAGCGCTGGCTAACCGCCTGCATCTCCTGCTGGTAGGCACCCAGTGATTGGTGCAAACCAGACTCGATAGCCTTGGCCGCACTGGCTGCCGAGGCCAGGGAATGAAAGAGCCCTTGGGAAGCGAGTGGATCGAAAGCCAGCAGGGCATCACCGATGGCCAGAAATCCCGATCCCGCCTTCGGCAACTGGTCTACTTCCAACAGAGAAGTGCCAGCCGGTCGCCCGCGTACACGGGCAGGAGCCAGCCCCTCCAACACCTCTGCCAACAGAGCATGCTCCCTGGCTCGGGCCAGAAGGGCGTCGGGGAGGCGCAGCAGCTGACGGCTCAGCGGATCATCGATGTCCATGTGGTAGGCCAACACCCGCTGCCCATGAGGCAGAGGCACCGTATACCACCAGCCACGGGCATCCGCCTGAATACGCATAGTAGCGTCCTGGCTCTCAGCCGCTTGATCCAGGAAACTGTAGAGACACATCAGAGGATCATCGGCGTAGCGCCGTAATCCCAATCGGCTCCCCAAGTGCCCACTGCGGCCCGTGGCGTCAACCAACACCGGCGCCCTGAACGATCCCAGTGTCGTATCCAGGAGCCACTGGCCCTGACGATGGCGGATATCCATTTGCTTGCAGCCTTCCCCCAGCGTCACCCCGGCATCTTGGGCTCGCCGACGCAGCATCTGCTCGAATTCCCGCCGATCCAGATACCACCCAGGGCCAGCCGGATCCTGGATGGCATCCCTCCAGACCGGCTTGTCATTATCCCACACTGATACTGCAGCGCCCCGCTCCCGGTGTCCCGCGTCTCGAAAAGCCGCCATCAGGTTAAGACGCTGCAGCAGCACAGCGGCCGCTCCCGGCAGGGACTCCCCAATGGGGCTCGACCTGATCGGGAAAGCCCGGCGTTCCAGAACCAGCACCCGATGCTCCGGCCGCAGCAGGGCGCCGAGTGCCAGCCCTGCGGGCCCGGCACCAACAATCACTACGTCGAAGGGGCGATAGTTAGCCATTAGCGGCCGCGTCGTTGTTCGATCAACAGCTTCCGCATGCCTTTGTCTGTGTCATGCCGCTCCTCAGGCGTCAAGTCACGGCCGCCTCTATCTTCGACCTGCATCTGCGGCGGGAAGTCGGGATCCCCGTTGAGCCCTGGCTGCACCTCTACGATCCCCATCTGATCAAAATCAGTCACCATTCTCGCCAACTGTTTATTGTGGCCAGCGCCCAGGGTGCGATCCCAGTCGGCACGCTGATGGTAGGCAGCCAAGCGCTCTTCTCTCGGCAGCGAGTCGTTCATCACCGTGTCATAGTTCTCCTTGCTCAGTACCTGATTAGGTACCCGAGCAGGCCAGAAGGTGGGTAGATAGGGATCGTATTCGGTGTCGTAGCCGGAGCGGCAACTGGCAGTGTCAGTTTGCCAGGGAATAGCCATCCAACGGGTGATAGAACCGGGGGATTGGCCGTACAGAGGACCGTTATAAGACTTCACCATGGCCGGAGTCAGGGTCGTGCCGTAGTCCGGCTCCGGATCTTCGGGACTGCGGTGGCGCCAGCGGTAGGGTTCCATATACATGGTGCTATGGCGTACCGGCCAGGTCATCTCACACCCCGGATGGAAAGCGTCGGCGATGCAGAACTCCATCGCTGCTCTGTCCAGCATAGCGGGCTGCTGCTCCAACGGAACCTTGTCGATACTCTCAGGTGATTGCCGATGTGGATCGTAGTCCGCTTCAAAATCCCCTTCTGCCCACTTGTCCAGAAGTGCCAGTTGGGTGGTGGTCAGGGTGTTCATAGCGTCGGGCACATTTGGCATGGGAACATTCATGGCATCGCCATAGATCCAGGGCCAAGGCTTCATGGAGATATCGCCGTCCTGGGGATTGCGGAAGCTATTGGCCACGGTGCGCCTAAGTTCGGCGTAGGTTTCACCCGGCTCGGCCAGTTGCGACAGGTAGCGGTGCTCCAGGAAGTACTGGGGCATGCCATAGCCGAAGCCAGCGGCAAAGCCCGCATTCATCCATTGTAGATCGCACATGGCTTTGAGGATGGGCAGTATGTCGTCGGTAAAGGAAGGTCTGGTGGGTGCCGGTAACTGGCCAGCCTGGATAGCCACATCCGTCATCAGCGCGTACATGGTACGCACTGCTTTCTGCTGTGGGCCGTAATTGGGCGGAGCCACCACCACCCAGGCTGGCGTCACGGTAATCGGACGGCCATCCACCAATACTGTGGCCGTCACGGGGCCGTCACTGGTGTCATCATACCAGCCGTCATTATTGGCGAAGGTAATGGGTGGCTTTTCCTGATAGGAAGCGGAGCGCCCATGGCCACCGAATACCTGCAGGCGACCAACAGTGTCGGTGCGTAACTCCCCCAGTGGCACCTCTATTCCCATGAACGTGCCGCCCTGAAACTGAGCCACGCCGGAACAGGTATTGATGCTACGCGCTCCTGGGGTAATGGACAGATTGTGCCTATCCCGCAGAGCCACCTCGGCGTTACGACGCGTGGAAGGCGCTGCCGTCTCAGCTTCGGGGATATCCAACGCGAGCTCGAAGTTGTACCAAGCCGCTTTATGGTTAGCTACCTCCACTGTCCAGGTAATCTCGGTGGTAGGATCCATGGTCAGTTCCCGCACTACCCTACCGTTGCCGTCGTAAGCGTAGATGCGGAACTCGGCGACCTCGCGCTTCAAGGCACCAGTGGCGTCCCGATAGGCCCCCGGTTCCCTGGGCAGGGGCTCGGTGACCTGGGGGCCGATGTAAAAACCGTCGCTTTGTTTGGAATTGCCCACCCTGGCGATACCAATGGCCGGGTGAATTTTGGCGTAAGCGATCTCAGACATCTGTCACTCCCTTTTTGTATGGGACGACACCATGAAGCGAAGGTGTTCTGGCGCCGCATAGGCTCATGAATCTCTGAACTGTAACTGAAGAAATAGTAAAGCTGGATCAGCGGTACACTGCTGCTTACCAAGATAGAACAAGACAGCCACTTATTCACTGCAAAAGGTGAAATTTAATTTGGGTCTCATCTATTCAAATTGCGCTGCTACCTTTTACAAGGTAACTGGCCTTCCCCGCTTAAGGGTTTATTAAACACAACCCAACCATTATCTCCTACGATTCCCAAAATCAGTCGGTGTAAACTTATAGCTAATCTCTAAACACAGGAAGGCAGCTATACAGCCTGAATTGATAAGAGCTCCTTGCAAAACCCTTGAAATAGCTCACCTACGTGCCTAGCTTAGCTATTATGGCTAAGAAAAATGTCCTGATGAACTTTGGGGAATTGTTGAGCCGCTCTTGCCACTGGATTCACCCAAGCATGATGGTGGTGGGCCATGTGTTTCCAACCGTGCCGCCTTGACCGGCATCCTGTTTGTTCTTAAGTCAGGCATCCCGTGGGACGTGTTACCTCAAGAAATGGGATGCGGTTCCGGCGTCACTTGCAACACGATAAGAGCGGCGTACTGACCCCCACCATGCGTTCACTGTGCTGGGCAGGCTGCTTACTGATTGGCTTTAAACAGCTCACACGACAGTTTTGAAAGATACTCAACGGAGCAATCGGCAACAGAGGCGGTATTGCTGCGCCCCTAAGTTTCCGATCTTTCAACCGTTAAGCCGATTTCCTGTCCATACGAAATTTCTAAAACATGTCCATCAGGATCATTTATGAATGCCCAATAGCCTACCGGATAGCCGCTATCAGTCGCCTCCCGGGACAATATTCCTTCGCGCCTAGCTTGGTCACATAAATCATCTACTTCACTCTTGCTTTTACAACCAACACCCAGGTGGGCAAAAGGCCCTAATATAGGAACCGGATTACTGCTTTGTACTAACACTAATACAAATGGCCGTGATTTATCTGACAACCAAACGACTCGCTTTTCAATTTCCTTATCTGTTCGCTCATGAATGACAGACATGTGGGCATAGCGCTGATAAAAATCAATACTTTGATCTAAGTTACTTGCTGATAACGCAATGTGCGTAAAGCCGACATCTATTTTCATTATCAATCCAAAATTTCTAGTTTTAAAAAAGAGACTTTCTGGCTCGTTATTGCTTACAAACCCCTGCTTATCAAGAGCATGCTTGACTACCAAACACCGCTAATTGTCTATCTCTCCTACGTTGCTGTTTGCTGAGCATCGCGGTTTAAATTCCGTTCCGCCGGGATGTCACTCAGATACTCGACAAACTCCACCTCAAAACCGGCCGGATCGACAAAATAGACATTCTTGCGAAACGGCTCTACAGCTCCTGGTTTGGCAATGGCATAACCCGCGTTATTTAACCTGGCCACAACGGCATCAAGGTTATCGGTCACATAGGCAAAATGGGCCAAGCCAACGCTGTGGCCTTTCAGATCGCGGTTTGCGCCTTCGCCGTGATCGCTTAACGCCAGGTAATGTTCGTCGTCACCAAAGTGCACCCATTTACGCGGTTTGCCATACCACTCGCCATGGCCTTCATCGCGTACCCGCCAATGCGGGAATACGGCGCGGTAAAAATCCAGCATGGCATCCATATCATCAACGACCAGATTCACGTGTTCCAAGTACATAAGTGTCTCCTTGCATTAAGTGAAATGGCAGGATAAAACCTCAACTTCACTTGAGGTAAAGCTGTTTTTGGAAAAAAATGGCAAAAAAGATTCAGGAGTGCGTGATGGCAGAGGCAATTTGGAGTGTTGGCAAGGTGGCAAAGCGCTGCGGCATTAAAGTCAGTACCTTGCACTTTTACGAACAGCAAGGCCTGATCCAAAGCTGGCGCAATGCGGGCAACCAGCGCCGTTACAAACCAGAAGTACTTAGGCGGATTTCGGTGATTAAAGCCGCGCAGAAAGTCGGCGTCAGTCTGGATGAGATCAAGCGAGCTTTTGAATCACTGCCCAATAACCGCACACCGACGGTTGAAGACTGGCAACAGCTTTCAAAAAACTGGCAGCAGATGCTTGATGGCCGGATTGCTTATCTGCAAAAGCTGCGTAATAACCTGGCAGGCTGTATCGGCTGCGGCTGTCTGAGCATGACCAGTTGCCCGCTCTATAACCCGGACGACAAGTTGGCGGAATCAGGTAGCGGCCCGGTGCTTCTCGATCAGGCAGAACAGAAAGCGAGAGCCCAGCAAGATCCAAGCGCTAGCTCATAGACCTTAAGAGTAGTCCTCAATAATAGCTGTCGAGCCTTAATCTACACGGATGAACCACTTGGGCTTGATGCGCCCGAAGTCACGACGGGTGTTTGTTTTCAAGGCTTTCTTGGAATCCAACACCACGGTTTCCCGCTCGCTTCTAACAAACACCACCCAATGCCAGAAAGGTCTGCCCTGCTCCATCCGCCATTTGATCGCCAACAGTGCTTTATCTGGAAGGCGCTCCCAGGTATCAAATGGCGCCTCCATAGGTGCAGCCGTGATTCCCAAAGCACGCAAGAGCTTACGAACGTACTCGGTGTCTGACCAAAGCGCTGTGTCTTCGGCATAGATACCCAAAGCGTTTGCTTTTTCTTTGGCCTGCGCATAGCTAATGCCCGCAAGAGCAGCGCATGCTGCGATGCCACAGCCGGATATTTCTTCTTGAATGACGGGGTTCATTTGCATATTGATTAACGTTTGCTATAAATGGTGCGAGGAACAAGCGTTCAACGACCTAAATAATTGAATTTAATTGCATTTTTATTTCGCTAACTCACGATCTAACTTCAATTACCCTGAGACTCCACTTTCGCCAATTTCTTCTCTAGCTTAACAACTTTAGAAAATGAAATGATGCCAAAAACAAACCCCAAGATGCCCATCGACATTCCCATAATTCCAAAAATGAATCCTATATCGCCCATGTTATCTCTCCGATTTTAAAGCTAATTCTGACCAATATTAGCGTACTATAAAGCATCACTTACCATTCATTTAATGAATGCCTTTAATTTCATCACAAAAGTCGCCGTTCAGCACTATGAAGCTAATTGCCCTGTTCGAGCAACGAGCGGCTGCTTTTACGCTATACTGCATCATTTTTCATTTTCGACACACCTTACGACCATCGGTCAGAGCTCCTAATGCCATTTTCAAAACTAGGATTATCCAGTCCTCTTGTTCAAGCGATTACCGAACTAGGTTACAAAACGCCAACGCCCATTCAGGAACAAGCGATTCCTGCCATTCTTTCGGGTAACGATTTAATCGCCACCGCACAAACAGGCACAGGCAAAACCGCTGCCTTTGTTCTGCCTCTGCTAGAACGATTCAGCAACGCGGGAACGTTACGCGGCAAGCGCATACGCGCACTGATCCTCGTGCCCACCCGTGAGCTTGCGGTTCAGGTCGAAGCCAATGTGGCTCAATACGCTAAACACACGCAGTTAACCTCCATGGCTATGTATGGCGGTGTGGATACCGAAGCTCAAAAAGAGCGCCTGATCAAAGGAGTGGATATTCTGGTCGCCACGCCGGGCAGATTGCTTGATTTGGCACATCAGCGTGCACTGCACTTTGATGAACTTAAAGTCATGGTATTGGACGAAGCGGACAGAATGGTCGACATGGGTTTTGTCGACGATATCCATAAAATCATAGATCGCCTGCCTGAAGACCGTCAGAACCTACTGTTTTCGGCCACAATGACAGACGACGTACGCGCCCTCGCCTACGATTTTTCAGATAGCAAGATGACCGATCTCGCGGCTGAAATATCCATTTCTCCAAACGTCCGAGCCGCCGCTAATGTCAAACAATGGCTAATCACCGTCGATAAAGACACGAAATCCGCCTTGTTGAGCCACTTGATCAACGAACAAAAGTGGGATCAGGCGCTTATTTTTACCGAGAAAAAACACAATGCAGCCAAGCTTGTTGCTCAACTGGAAAAACGCGGCATCAAGGCAGATTCCATTCATGGCGGTAGAAGCCAGGCCATGCGCGAAAACGTTTTGGCTCAGTTCAAGTCAGGCGAACTAAAGTACCTAGTCGCCACAGGGGTTGCCGCTCGTGGTTTGGATATTGGTGAACTGAGCCGTGTGGTGAATTACGATTTACCTTTTCAGCCAGAAGAGTACATCCACCGTATTGGCCGAACCGGCCGCGCGGGCGCCTCAGGGGAAGCCATCTCTTTAGTCGACATGAGTGACTTTAAAAATCTATGTGCCATTGAAAGACGGTTAAAAAGCATTATTGAGCGCAAAGAGATTGCAGGCTTTCCGGTTCGAAAAGCAGTACCTGAATCAAACTTAAACTATAAAAAACAAAGTAATCGTTAAACCTTACCAAAGAAGCTCACCTCTTGAAAAAGGTGAGCTTCTTTATTGTAGATATTTCACGAATCTGGCAAAAACGCATCTAACAACTCGGCATTAGTGGGATACTTATCCAATAATTCAAGCAACTTCTGGGCGCCGTCTACTGGCTTAAGCGTTGTCAGCCCTCTACGCACTGCCCTTACTTTTTCAATATCTTTTGCATCAATCAAAAGCTCCTCTCGACGGGTACTGCTTTTAGCAATATCTATCGCCGGGAAAATCCGTTGATTGGCCACATCCCGGGATAACACCAGTTCCATATTGCCCGTGCCCTTAAACTCCTCGAAAATCACCTGATCCATTCGACTTCCCGTATCCACCAGCACGGTGGCCAGAATGGTGAGCGATCCGCCATTTTCGATCTTTCTCGCGGCGCCAAACAGTTTTCGCGGTATTTCCATCGCTCGGGAATCCAGCCCACCCGACATAGTGCGACCATTGCCCCGCTGCTCGGCATTATGAACGCGCGAGAGTCTCGTCAAAGAATCGATCACAATCATCACGTTATGACCGTCGCCTGCTTGCTTACGCGCCGTCTCAAGAAGCTTGTCTGCCATTTTTACATGGTGTGTATAGCTTTCGTCTGAAGACGATGCATGCACTTCTGCCGAAACACTGCGCTTAAAATCTGTCACTTCTTCAGGGCGCTCATCAATCAGCAAGGCATACAGTTTTATTTCAGGATGAGCCTCTGCCACGGCCTGACAGATATGTTTTAACATCGTCGTTTTGCCAGAACCTGGCGGCGCAACAATCAACCCTCGCTGCCCCATCCCAATGGGCGTAATCAAATCCATCGCTCGCACAGTGCGCTGCTTAGAACCAGGTTCTAAATAAATGCGTGGGGAAGGATGAATAGCGACGCCATTTAAAAAACGTTTTTCAGGATCATTAGGAAATTGATCTTCCACTTCGTCGGCGGGCTTGGCATCTATCTCTCTTTTTGCCTTCAAACCTAGTGTTTTTCTCGTCATAATATTGATGGATCGCCTTGAATAACATGAGTTAACAGAATACTGAATTTATAAAAATAGCTGCATCATAGTCCAGCCGACTGATCGCATTGTTGCGGTACTTGGCATGGAAAACGGATAAGTCTAACTTGTGCGCAAAGGTATCGGGTTGGAGCTGATCTTAGTAGTGGACACCATCATGGCGTTAGCTGCCACTAATCCAGCAACCTTTGAGGTGCATCCATGTCTTCGTGCAACACACGAACAACAAGGATCTCCCGTTCAAGCACTTGGTAAAACACGGCATGATGCTCTACCTGCAATCGGCGGTATCCTGGAAGAACATGGGCGTAATTGGTGCCAAGTGACGGATAATTAACCAACTGCTTCATTCCTTCCTCCAGCTGATCCAAGTATTTATCCGCCTGTTCTACACCCCACTCTTCGCAGGTATATACCCATATGCCAATAAGGTCTGATTCCGCCTTCGGCGTGATGCTCAGCTTGACCACTACTGAGCCCCCTTCATCCGCTTACGGCCAGCTGCCTTAATAGTCGACATATCGAGCGGCTTGGGTTTCCCACTCATCTCACCTTCAACGAGGGCGTTTCTCAGCCTGGTTAAACGTTCTTGGGCCTGCTGGTCACGGCGGATAAGATGGCGGATATACTCACTATCATTGCCGAAGTGCCCGCTTTCAATCTGGCCTCTCACCCAGTCGTCTTGTTGTTCAGTCAGGGTAATGGTTTTCCGATGCATGCTCATAGGGTTGCTCCTAACACAGCAATAGTATGACAATATCATACTAGATGTTTCGCTGGATCAGTGCCTGATATTTATCGCATGAAAGTCATTGGTGTGATGAATAGAAGGAGGTGTCAGCGTAGTTTTTCTACAGGCTCAACGCCGCGCTCTGCGGAAATTTAGGAGCGCCAGCGAGTAAATTTTCCGTAGCAGCACATTGTTATGCCTTTGCGCTCAATATTACCTCTGCGAGCGCTCCAGCGATTTCCTCAATGCTCTGCAAAGAAGTGTTTAACGCGACTTTGTCCGCAAGTGCTGGGCTAAAATTCATAACTTCGCTCTTTGTTATTTTGTGCCATATCGGCAATATCATTTTATGTCCATTCATTTCCCGCGCAACCATCGAGTCAAGCTCATACTGTGTCCAATTCTTCGAGCAAAAAGCAGACGATAGAATCACTGTTCCAAATCTCGAGTTCACCAACCCTTGATCGATGCTTTTTCGCAAACTATCGCCAACTTTTAAAGTGAATTCGTCATACCATACTTTAACCCCAATATTTTCTAGCGTTTCAGCGAGTGGGCGAACAAATTCCTCTTTATCTTCCGAGGCATGGGATATAAATAAGTCATATTTCACAATATTTGTATGCGAAATATTTTGAGTATTCGCCAACTCTTTCACAGAAGCAGCCATATTGGAAGTTTGATTGATCTCTGCTCGCAAGCGGCGCTGGTATTCAAGCTGCTCTCTCTGATGCCTCTTTTCTAAATCTGCTAGTTTTTTTCTTTCTCTCTCGTCGGCAACGGCTTGCTTTTTACGTTCCTTTTCCTCTTCTTTAAGCAGATCTTGCTTGGCCTTTAGCAACTGCCCTTCTTTGTCAGATAGCTTTTTATAAAGACCCGCTTTATTTACTTGTATCTTAGCTATCTCAGCCTGTTTTCTTTGAACTTCAGCACTTTTGCTTTTCAGAGTACTAATGCTAGTGCTTTTGGTAATGCTCCTTTCAATTTGCCCAATCCGATTCCCACAATCAGACTCCTTTTTTGTCTCCAAGCTCATTTTGTGGTGGATATCTGATATTTCTTTTTGCAACCTAGTAATTGAACTTGAAATTGTTGAGATCGACATTATTACTCCACTGTCTGTTTGAACATTGCATAACACCCGCATTTGCGGCTGGTTTGAAGCGCGGCGAAAAACCAGTCCTGCAGCATGCGCTTGTTACGTGTTTTGCTTATAGATAAATTGAAGGCGTTTGTATAAATCATTACTTAGATTCCTTAATCCTTCTTCATTTGGGTAGTATTTTAATGCCCTATGATGCCCTAAATCAGAAGGTATATCGTCAAGGGACTGAGTAATTGGAATAACAGTTTTTCCAAGAGTATGTGCTATTCCCGTTTCATACATGACATTAGGATTTTTACCAGTGAAATCAACCACCACTACCTTAGAGCAAAATATCAAATCAAAGATATCTTGTATAAAGGTGGAATTATCCCATATGTCATCAGCTCGCTTGCATTCCAAACTCATATAATCAGCTACTCTAGTTACAGCTGAGTAAGTGCCATTAAATCCGGCATTAAATGGCATCATCACGGAAATTAGTTTTTCGTTTAATTTTTTAGCAGGAACTTGAAATACGCTGGGTTTAAACGTTATTACTCTCTCGGTAGGGATTTCTTCAAAAGATGTTGAAACGAACTCGCCATTCGCAGGAAGTAACCAAACTGTTCCGTTCGCCTGAACAGAAATCGTCAAATCATTTGTTTTTAACGATGAAGTGATAGCTTCTAAAGCCTTATCACGGTCAACGTTATCATCAAAAAGAAAGTGATCTGGATGTAAGAGATACTCAATGACCTTAACCATTTCTGGTGATGGCATATTATCTGGAGATTGCCGTCTATTAAGTTCATCAAGAACTTCCCTAACCCATACTCGTCTAGTTGATCCATCATGAACATAATCAAGGTCTAAATCGACAAAAAAATCGCGTAAGGTAAGACGAACTTCTATACGGAAAAAACTGAAATGGTTGATAGCCACATATCATTTCAGCAATTTTCGAGATTGCTGCTGCTCCAATTTTCATTAACTAAAAATCCTCAATGTGCTGACACGTAACGCTTTGGCTTTGCGGCGTGCCGCAGCGCAGGCACGTCCGACAACAGCCATTTGTTACATGTTATCAAGCCGCCATCTTTAAGCCTGCATTAAAAAAAGCGAACATGACGCCTGTAGATAAAAGCGCAGCCAAAGTATAGAGCGCACCATGATGCTTGGCGAAGTGAGTTATAAATCGAACTAAAGATAAACACCCCAGAACAATCGCCGCAACAAAAAGAACCATTACGTAGAACGCCGCTATGACTCCCCCAAAATTTTCAAACACCTGTTTTCCAGTAAAAATTAAGAGCGTCGCCAGAAAAGCCGCCAGCGCTTGATCGCTTAGAAAGCCCGATATGGCAGAGAAGGTAAATTTTGAATCCTTATCAGGAAGATCTAAAAATATTTTGACTTTCTCATTCGAAACCCCTTCAGCCTTCTTCGTCAAAATCGGAAGAAATACAATAACTAAGCCGACTAGGTTCATGAAAACGATCATGAAGTAGATTTCCTCAGTAACCACCCCTCCATCATAGACGCCCTTGAAGAATAGGTAATTCAGATAGCAAAAAAAGCCAAAAAACAAAACCGCAACACTGGACTCGAAGAGCCCATACTCTCCAATCAACTTCTTTCGCACACTTCCTCCTATGACATGTAACAGTGATTAGACTGCACGTTCTGGTATTAAATGAACGCACTGCGCTGCTCAACATTCTTATCGCGCGCGTTGAAACAGCGCTAACCAACTAATTTTTAATAAAATTAATAGTAGTTCGTCAGTATATCCAAAATTCGCGTACGTTCTAGTTTTGCTGATCTACTCGTACTGTATTCATAAAATTGGCTTAGGTCACGTGACTTTGCAGAAAACTTGTGCTGTAGCTGGCGCTGCCTTCGCGCCGGGCCTCCGCTGCGTGTGCCCTTTGACTCGTTCCTCGCCAAGCGTCACACCGCGCCACGAGCATGCAATTCTTTGATTTTATGGTATTTTTACCGAAGCGAACTCGCAATAGTGGCCTGACACCATATTGGGCTGGATTGTTTATGGGTAGGGGTCTTCGCGCGCTAAAGCGCCCTCCCACAACACCGGGTCAACATTACTAATGCTGCAGTGGGGTTGTGGAAGGCGCTAAGTGCTTAGGCTTTAAGGACGTAACGCAGAGTTTCGACGACTTGGTCAGTGGTGGTGCACCAGGCGTTCGCACCAGCATCCACTTCTTTCAGCGGGTGAACGATATCTTCGCTGTGCAGTGTGATGTAGGGCTTGGCGAGGGCTGCGCAGTAGCCTGCGTCGAAGGCGGCGTTCCACTGTTTGTACTGGTCGCCGAAGCGGACAACGACCAGATCCGCTTGCTCGATCATGGTGCGGGTACGGATGGCGTTGACCTTGGAGGACTGGTGGTCGCGCCAGAAGCCATTTTCCGGCTTGCCCAGGTGGTCGCCGGCGGCGTCAGAGGCGGCGTGGTCGGTGACCGGAGCGGTAAACACGATATCCAGGCCCGCTGCCTCGGCGCCGCGCTGGATTTCTTCGCGCCAGTCGGTGTGAATCTCACCGGATAGATAAACGTAAAAGCTCATGGGGTGCTCCTGGAGTGTAAGCGAATGAAAAATTTTCTGCTTCCTAGACAGTTTTGAGTCCAATAGTTCTGCGCCTAGGATAATTTAGTAACTGCTGAGTTACCCAGCTTTATCGTCATGGCGCCTTGCCGTGTCGACTCGTTCAACCAATTCTTCGAAAAGCCGATTCTCGCGTCTGAAAGTTTTGAACGATATATCGCCTGTATTCCAATTGGTTCTGGTCGGAAGGAAAGCAACCTCGCGGGTAGAGGTTTTCTCAGCGCCGGATCTTCGTAGCGTCAGTGTCACTTTATCGGGTGACACCATGGACTGATAGTTAACGTTCATCACATCCTTTAAATACACTATCTCTCGCTCTTTTCCGTACACAAACGTCAAGCTGTCACCATTGTCATACACACAGTTGGCTACACCTGCATAAGCCTTTTTAAACGAATGAGCCATAAAAACAATCATGCCAAGGGGGATAAATACGGCTATTGTAAAGCCACCTGCATGGTACAAAAATGACAAAGTCATCAAGCTGGTAAAGATTAACCATACGGCAGGAAAAATCCTGCGGCTAAAAACAGCTGAACGAGAGATAATACGCGCATCTTGTTGCATCGGCATAATTCCTTTAAGCACACATAAAGCCTATCAGCTCTCCAGATTATTTATAATTACTGTACGAGATGCCGCCCTCTACTCAGGCTTATAAGAGCGGCTCGCGCGCCATCAAATAACAGTCCATTATCCAGCCATAACTTTCGCGCAATTCGGCGCGCCGCTCGATAATCTCGTCGCTGACCTCATTAAGCCAGCCTTTGATCAGGCACTGTTTATCCATGCCCAGGTAGGCGCCCCACCAGATGTAAGTGTCCTCTTGCGGGAGCGAGGCAAAGGCCCCGCCGCTATCCAGCATTACGGCGACGGTGGCGGCATCGCTTGGCCAGCCGCGCTCGCGCAGGCGGCGGCCGGTGGTGATGTGCACCGGTTCGGCAAGGGCATTGAGGGGAATTTTGTGTTCAGCGGTAAGCACTTGCAGGCTGGTGATGCCTGGCACAACCTCTACATCCACCTGCTTACCCGCGGCGCTTAGGCGCTGGGTAATGCGCAGGCTGCTGTCGTAAAGCGAGGGGTCGCCCCACACCAGCATCCCTACCCGCCCGCCGCTGGGGAGATGTTCATCCATCAACTGTGCCCAGACGCTGGCGATGGCTGCGTGCCAGTCGTCCACCGCGCCCAGGTAGTCATTTTTGCTTTCTCGGCTGGGTAGATCGAATTCGACGATCCTGGTGGACACCGGCGCTTCCAGCAGCCGTTCGCAAAGCAACCGGCGCAGGTCGATCAAATCCGACTTGGCCTCGCCTTTACGGGGCAGCAGGATCAGATCGGCGTTATTGAGGGCGCGCACGGCGGCCAGGGTGACGTGGTCAAGGTTGCCGGTGCCGATGCCTATTAGCGACAGCGTGATCATGATTCGCTCTCTTGGTATTGGCTTGCCGTGGCAAAAGGCGAATCCGCCGACTGTGGACGAAAGCGGCGGTCGTAGCCTACGGCGTAGAGGCTGCTCTCCTGGAAGTCTTCGCTCTCCAGCACCGGCCCCACCAGAATTAGCGCGGTGCGCTGCATGGTGTCATCCACCAAAGCTTCTATGCTGGCTAGCCGCCCACGCACTACCCGTTCATCGGGCCAGCTTGCCCGCCACACGATGGCCACCGGGCACTGTTCGCCATAGTAAGGCGTCAGGCTCTCGACCACCTGGGCAAGGTTATGGATAGAGAGATGGATGGCCAGCGTGGCGCCGGTGCGGGAGAAATTGGCTAGCGTCTCGTCGCTGGGCATGGCGCTGGCACGCCCCGGCGTACGGGTGAGTACTACCGACTGGGCGACACCGGGTAGCGTCAGTTCCTGACCCAAAGTTGCCGAGGCTGCCGCAAACGCTGGCACGCCGGGGGTAATGCTGTAGGGGATATCCAGCTCGCGCAGGCGGCGCAGTTGCTCACCCATGGCCGACCACACCGATAGATCCCCCGAATGCAGCCGGGCGACATCCTGACCTTCGGCGTGGGCGCGGCTGATCTCCAGCATGATGTCATCCAGCGATAGCGGCGCGGTATTGACCACCCTAGCCCCAGCCGGGCAGTGTTCGAGGATTTCCTCAGGTACTAATGAGCCTGCGTACAGGCACACCGGGCAGGCGGCGATCAGGTCGCGCCCGCGCAGGGTAAGCAGATCCGGCGCGCCGGGGCCGGCGCCAATGAAATGTACCGTCATTATCTATTTCCTTCTGCTAACGCCAACGCGGCGGTGGCCTGCCGATCCGCTGAGATTATTCTTGGCCCTAGCAGCGTTGCCCCTGGGCCTGCCGCTAATAGCGCTACGGCCTCGGCCACGCTGCCTGTGCCGCGGGCCTGCAAACTTTGCGCTGAATGAGTCAGCGTTGTCACCGTTGGTAGCTCGGCGTCCGACACGGCGATAACCTCGATATGTCGCAGTCGCCCCAGTTCTTCTACTAACGGCAGCATGGAGCGAGCCGCCGACAGCTTATCGATAGCGCCGCATTGGTCGATCAGTTGATCCAGCGCCTGGGCGAGAGATTCAAGCGTGGCCTCACTGCGAAAGCCAAATCCCGCTACCCTCAATCCCCGTGCTGTCATCGAACGCCCCGCCACTGAACGATGGGGTAGCTGGCCTTCCAGCCTCGCCGGGTGCCGATGGGGGCGGCGTTGGCAAGCTCCAGCCGCAGCAGTTCGCCGCCTGCTTTTTGTTGCCAGTGCGCCAGCAGCGCTTCGGATTCCAGGGTGACGGCATTGGCAACGATGCGCACGCCTTCGGGGAGGCGCTGCCATAAGTCGTCTAACAACGCGTGAGATAAACCACCGCCGATAAATACCGCATCGGGCCGCGGTGTATCGTTTAGCACTTCCGGCGCGCTGCCCTCTTTTAATTCCAGCCAATCGACGCCCAGGTTCTCTGCATTGCTCCGCGCTCGCGCTGCCCGTTCTGCGTTTTGCTCGAAGCCTACCGCCTGATTATCCGGGTGGGAGAGCAGCCACTCAATGGCAACGGAGCCCGACCCGGTGCCGATATCCCACAGCCGCTCGCCGGGCATGGGGGCCAGCGCCGCCAAGGTGATGGCGCGAATGGTCTGTTTGGTGATCTGGCCATCGTGGTCAAAAAAATGATCCGGTAGGCCGGGCGTCAGTGGCAAGGCGGGGCCGCTACCGGCGACTTCCAGCCCCACCGCCACCGGGTGGGCGATATCCTGTGGCAAGTTGGCGTCGACACGACAATGGCGAATACGCTCGCTATCGCCGCCCAGGGCTTCCAGCACCGCTAGTTGGGAACCCCCAAAGCCGAACCGGCTGACCAGCGAGGCGAGTTCGGCCACCGACTCGCCGTCTCTTACCAACACCAGCAAACGCCTACCGGCATGCAGGTAAGGCCGAATGCGCGTCAGTGGTTTGGCGTGCAGGCCCAGGCAGGTGCAGCGCTCCAGCGGCCAACCCAAGCGGGAGGCCGCCAGGCTGAAGGTGGAAAGCGCTGGCAGCGCGATCCACTCGTCTATGCTGAGATGCTGCGCCAGGGTGCTGCCCGCTCCAAACCAGAACGGGTCGTTTGAAACCAGCATGACCACCCGGCGGCCGCGCTGATTGAGCAGTTCAGAAATGCCATCGGCAAAGGGCACCGGCCACTCAATCACCTCGGCGTTTAGAGACGGCAAAAGGCGCAGGTGGCGGCGCGCGCCGAATACCACCTCGGCACTTTCCAGTGCGGCGCGGCTTGCCGCCGTTAGTCCCTGTGTGCCACCCTCCCCCCAGCCTAAAAAGGTCAGCCAGGGAGCCTGACCTACTGGAGCGTGAGAAATTTCAACCATGATCAAGATCCTAATTCTCGGGGGAACCTCGGAGGCCAGCGCTCTGGCCAGTGCGGTTGCCAAGCGCGGGCTTCCCGCCATTTTCAGCTATGCGGGTCGCGTCGCTACGCCTAAACCCCAGCCGCTGCCGACCCGCATTGGCGGATTTGGCGGCGTTAGCGGACTTGCCGCCTTTGTGGCCCAGGAGCGCATCACCCATATCGTCGATGCCACCCATCCCTTTGCCGCGCAGATGAGCACGAACGCGTTAGCCGCAGCGGCCCAGTGCGAGGTAAAGGTCATTGCCCTTACCCGGCCTGCCTGGCAACCCGTTGACGGTGACCAGTGGCACAGCGTGGCAAGTATCGATGAAGCCGTCAGCGCCCTGGCGGGCCCGCGCCAGCGGGTGCTGCTCGCCATTGGCCGCATGCACCTTGCTGCTTTTGCCGCCCAGCCCCAGCACCATTACGTGCTGCGCTTGGTTGACCGACCTATAAGCCCATTACCACTGGCCGATGTCAGCACCGTGATTGACCGAGGCCCGTTTACGCTGGAAGGCGATCTCGCCCTGCTTGAAGACCAGCGAATCCAGCGCATCGTGTGTAAAAATTCCGGCGGTGATGGAGCCGCCTCAAAACTGACCGCTGCCCGTAGGCTCGGCCTGCCCGTGGTGATGATAGAACGGCCAGCGCTGCCACCCCGCCATGAACTTCATCGTATTGATGACGTGATTAGCTGGCTTGATAGCCCCTCTTAATCTTCAGTACGTTTAATCAGCCGAGCGCGGCGTATAAACCAGCGGCGATCCACTGCGGTCAATCAGTCGTGTCTGCTGTGAGCCGACGATCACCAGCGTGCGCATATCGGCCATGTCCGGCGTTGCCTCGCCTAGCGTGGTGACGCGAATCGACTCTTCCGGCGTGGAAACCGCCCGGGCGAAAATGATCAGCCTATCCGGCCCGCAGACTTCCCGCAGTATGTCCAGCGTGCGCTCGAAGCCCGCTGGGCGTGCCTTGGAGCGGGGATTGTAAAACGCCATGGCGAAGTCGGCCTCAGCGGCCAGGCGCAGGCGCTTTTCAATCAGTGCCCAGGGCTTCAAATTGTCGGATAGATTAATGCAGCAGAAGTCGTGCCCCAGCGGCGCGCCGACGCTTGCGCTGGCGGCCAGCATGGCGGAAATACCCGGCAGTACCTGAATATCCAGCGTGCGCATCTGGGCATCGCCCGCTTCCAGCGCCTCGAACACAGCAGCGGCCATGGCAAACACGCCAGGATCGCCGGAAGACACCACCACGACCCTATGACCCTCAAGCGCCAGCTGTAGCGCCTGCTCCGCCCGGCGAATCTCTTCACGGTTGTCCGAGCCGTGGCGGACTAATCCAGCACGTGGCGCGATCCGGTTAACGTAGGGCACATAGCCCACCACGTCGGAGGCTTCCTGCAGCGCAGCGGTTACCTCGGGAGTGACCATGGCCTCTGAGCCCGGCCCCAGGCCGACGATTTTCAGCCAGCCGCTCATGGCCGCCTCCCGTGGCCATGGATCAGCACAATCGAGAAGTACGGCACGCTCTCGCCAACGTCCGCCAGCGGCAATACGCGTTGCTGCGACATGGCGGCGTACTCGATCAGCCAGGCTTCGCCTTCGCGGCCCGCGTGAACCAGGGCCCGACGAAGCTTGGCCAGGTTGCGGCCAATCTTCATCACTACCAGCGCATCGGTTTGGGCGATGCGCTCAGCCAATGCCTCTTCCGGTAGCGTGGCCATGAGCACGGTCAGGATGTCATCGCCCCAGGTAATTGGCTGGTCGGTGGCCGTCCACGCCGCCGACATGCCGGTAATCCCCGGCACTACCGAGACGGGCACGCGGTTCAACAGTCGCGTGTAGAGGTGCATGAAGGAGCCGTAGAAGAACGGGTCGCCTTCACACAGCACCACCACATCGCACCCTGCCTCTGCCATCTCGATCAGTTGGGCCACGCTGCGTTCATAGAAAGCCGCCAGTAGCTCATTGTAGCGCGGGTCGTCGAAGGGAATTTCCGTGGTGACCGGGTATTCCATGGGCAACTCGATCGCGCCGGGCGGGATCATGCCCTCCACGATGGTGCGGGCATGGCCGCAGCGGCCCTTCTTGCGGAAATACGCCACATGGGTCGCGCCGCGTATCAGACGGTCGGCGCGCACGCTCATTAAGTCCTGGCTGCCGGGGCCCAGCCCAACGCCATATATCGTTCCCTGGGTCATTCGATGCGATCCGCCATGGCGTTAATGGCCGCCACCGTGACGGCGCTGCCGCCCAGGCGACCGCGTACGATACAGCTGGGTAGCGCTGGGTTCGCCAGCAGCGCTTCCTTGGATTCCGCCGCGCCGACAAAACCTACCGGGCAGCCGATGATCGCCGCCGGGCGCGGGCATGCCGGGTCTTCGAGCATATTGAGCAGATGAAACAGCGCGGTGGGTGCGTTGCCAATGGCGACCACGGCGCCTTCCAGGTGCGGCCGCCACAGCTCCAGCGCCGCCGCTGAGCGGGTGTTGGCCATTTCCTGGGCGAGGCCGGGCGTGCGCTCATCGTTGAGGGTGCAGATGACTTCGTTGTCAGCGGGTAGCCGCTTGCGGGTGATGCCTTCCGAGACCATGCGGGCATCGCAGAGAATTGGAGCGCCCTGCTCTAACGCGGCACGGGCCTTATTGACCACGTCATTTTGAAAATGAATATAGGCGGCCAATTCCACCAGCCCGGCGGCGTGAATCATGCGCACCGCCACGGTCTCTTCTTCCACTGAAAAGCGGCCAAGCTCGGCTTCACTGCGAATAATCGCAAACGACTCCCGGTAAATCGCCGGGCCACTGGTTTCGTACTTATAGGGCACCCAAACTCTCCAAATAAACTAATTCGCAGTTGCTGGTCTGCAAGGCATCCGTGCCAGGGCAGGTTTCCGCGAGGGCGCTGTGAAATCATCCACGAGCGCTACTTTCGACATCTGACCGCCATGGATGGCGGAAATGCCGGAAATGTCGGGAACATTTTCCGGCACTGGAAAAAGACCCTCGCTACAACCTGCCCTGGCACTCAGCTATCCAGCATATAAGCCACTATTTTTTTAATCTCGATAAACCTAATGGCTTTCGCTGAGCTTTCTAATAACATCCAACGCCTCACTCTCTGTGAGGCCTGACTTAACCGGCGTGCTATCGGCGCGGCCATTGATTATCACGTCAAAGCGACCATCGCGGCCGGTAAGACACAGCGCTGCCGGTCGTTGGCGGGCGCAGCCTTTAGCGCAGCCGGATATATGCACGGTTCCCTCCATCCAGCCGCTTAGCTGCTCGGCAAGCGGCTGGGTGGCGACACTCGCCTGTTCGCAAAAGGGCGCGCCGGGGCAGGCATCCATCGCTAGCCGCGGGTCGCTATTATGGCGGATCAAGCCATCCACCGCGGGTAGTGTATCGCAATCCTGCAACAACAGACGCCGCCAGGGGGTGACCTGCACGCTGCTGACTGTTTGCGAGACAGCATTACGTAGCGTGTTAGCGGCCACCCGGCCAAAAGGCAGGCCAACCACCATGCCCTCGCGATGTTCGCCCAGCGCCAGCTTCTCGCCTGGGGATGCGGGGGCGGTATCAGCGGGCGCCCAATCGGGCAGCGGTGCGGTATGCCGACGCATACGCCCGGCATCCCAGCCGCCGGTATCTACAAACCAGTGGGTCAGGCGTATCAGCTGCTCGACGACGGCCGCAGCATCGCTCACCGCCATACCTAGCGCGTAACCCTCGGCACGCACCAGCAGGCCGCCTTCCATTGAGCGCTCGATGCGAAAATCAGCGGCGCTGTCGCCAAGTACCGGCGCTTTTCCCGCATCGATGGCGATGCCCACCTTGCCGGGCATGGCGGCTAATTCACTGCCCCGCGTCTGCAACAGGCGGGCAATGGTAGGGGTGTCATCGCCCTTTTGCCAGGCGGGCGCCAGCATCAGCTGCGGCTGACGTTCTGCTTCCGGGTCGTCGCTCACCAACTGATGTTCGACCAGAAACGCCATCAGCGGTGGCCAGCTTGCGTCGGTCACCCCGCGCAGCTGCAGGTTGGCCCGGCTGGTCAGCTCGATCAAACCGCTGCCGAAGGTCTCGGCGGCGTCGCACAGTGCCACTACCTGTTCCCGCGAAAGCTGGCCCAGCGGCGGACGCACGCGTACAAGCCAACCATCGCCGGTGGCCATGGGTCGCCACGCGCCGGGGCACCAGCCTTTAATGCGCGGGCTGGGCGACATGACCATGGGTCTCTTTGGCTTCGTCCATTTCCAGCAGCAGATCCTGAAGCGCCTGGCCGTGCTCGCCGGGGGCTTGCCACATGCCCCGCTGGGCGGCTTCGAGTAATCGTTCAGCCATCTCTTCCAAGGCGGCCGGGTTGTGCTCGCGGAGGAACTGCTGATTGGCTTTATCGAGCACCAGAGCGTCACTCACCTGGGCGTACTGGTAGTCGGCAATCAGATCGGTGGTGGCGTCGTAGGCAAACAGGTAGTCCACCGTGACGGCCATCTCAAAGGCGCCTTTGTAGCCGTGCTCGCGCATGGCGTTGATCCACTTGGGGTTCAACACGCGCGAGCGAATCACCTTCGCCAGTTCTTCTTTCAGGGTGCGGATCTTGGGCACCGCGGGGTTGGCGTGGTCGGCGTGGTAAATTTCCGGCGCCTTGCCGCTTAGCGAGCGGGTGGCGTTGGCCATGCCGCCCTGGAAGGCGTAGTAGCTGTTGGAATCGAGAATATCGTGCTCGCGATTGTCCTGGTTTTGCATCACCGCATCCAGCCCCTGGAGCTGCTGCTCGAACGCATTACGGGCGGCAGTGCCGGAGGCCTTGAACTGACCGTAGGCGTAGGCGCCTGCATCCATGTAGGCCTCGGCCAGATCGTCGGCGCTGTCCCAGGCGCGGTTTTCAATCAGCCGGTTAAGGCCCGCGCCGTATTCACCGGGCTTGTTGCCAAAGATGCGGTAGCTCGCCTCCTGGGCGGCCATCTCCGGGATCAGTCCCTGGTCTTCCAGTTCCTGCTGGCGGGAAAGCACCGCCTCGCGGATGGTGTTGCTGTTGCCCGGCTCTGCATAGCTCGCCACCGCCTGCACCGCGGCATCAAACAGGCGAATCACGTTGGGGAAGGCGTCGCGGAAAAATCCCGACACCCGCAGCGTGACGTCTACCCGTGGGCGATTGAGCAACATCGAAGGAATGACTTCAAAGTCGCTCACCCGCTGGGAACCCAGCGACCAGATGGGCCGCACGCCCATTAGCGCGAAGGCCTGGGCGATGTCATCGCCACCGGTGCGCATGGTGGCGGTGCCCCAGATGGAGAGCCCCAACCGGCGTGGGTAGTCGCCGTGATCCTGTAGATAGCGTTCGACAAACGCCTGGGCGGATTTTTCGCCCAGCGTCCAGGCGGCGGGCGATGGAATCGAGCGGTTATCGACGCTGAAAAAGTTGCGCCCGGTGGGCAGCGTATCCAGCCGCCCCCGGCTGGGGGCGCCGCTGGGCCCGGCGGGCACGAAGATGCCCTCAAGGCCGTCGAGCAGCGACTGAATCTCCATCTTCACCCCGCGCTGCATGGTGACCCATAGCTGGTCCCGGGCGTAGCGCAGCTGCGCTGCCGTATCGGGGTAATCCTGGGCCAGGTCATCCAGGCTGCCGTTGGCCAAGACGTAGTCGGCCACCCAGCGCTCGGCCAGCAGTTCCAGGCGTTCACGGGCATCAGCCCCGGTGCGCCAGGGGGTATCGAGCTGCTGGGTTAAAATGGCCGGCTCGGGCCCCTGCCAGGGCTCATTGCCCGCGGCTAACGGATCAAAATCCAATCCTAAATCGCTGGCCAGATTGTGCAGCAGGCCTCGGCTGGCCACCGCTTCGCCACGGGGTAGTCGCAACAGAGCCACCAAGGTGCCCGCCCGCTTCTCTTCAGGCGGCAGCGTGCCAAGAATATGCAGGCCGTGACGGATCTGCGATTCCTTGATGTCGCACAGGAAGGTATCCAGCTCGTTGAGAAGCTCGGCATCGTCGCTGGCGTGCGCCAGTTCCTGGTCGATGCCGGTATCACGCAGGTGGGCGAGAATCTGGCTACGTATCAGCGCTTCCCGGCGGGGATCCATATCCAGCGCTTGATAATACTCGTCGGTGAGTGCTTCCAGCTCGGCCATGGGGCCGTAGAGTTCGGCCCGCGCCAGGGGCGGCATCAGGTGGTCGATAATCACCGCATGGCTGCGGCGCTTGGCCTGGGCGCCCTCGCCGGGGTCGTTGACGATAAACGGATAAAAGTGCGGCAGCGGCCCCAGGGCAATATCCGGCCAGCATTCCGCGCTCAAGGCGATGCTCTTACCCGGCAGCCACTCCAAATTACCGTGCTTACCCACGTGGATAACTGCATCGACCTGGTAGTGCTCACGCAGCCAAAAATAAAACGCCAGGTAGCTGTGAGGCGGCGCCAGCTCCATATCGTGGTAGGACTGGGTGAGATCGTCGATAAAGTCGCGCTCCGGCTGGATACCCACGAAGGTCTCACCCAAACGAACACCCGCGATCATCAAGCGTCCCTGGCGGCACTTGGGGTCTTCGTGAGGCTCGCCCCAGCGCGTCCACACGGTTTCCTGCAGCTCGGTGGGCAGGGTTTGAAACCAAGCCAGGTAGTCGTCAACGCTAATGCTCTGCCAGCAGGCGCGCTGGTCGAGGCTGCCGTGATCGTTGGTCACCGCCCCCTGAAGCTGGCGGATCAATTCATCGCCATTTTCCGGCAGTTCGCTGAGCGGGTAACCCGACGCTTTCAGAGCGCCGAGAATCTGCAGCGTCGACGCAGGCGTATCCAGCCCGACCCCGTTACCGATCCGGCCATCGCGATTGGGGTAGTTGGCCATGATCAGCGCGACACGCTTCTGCCCGTTGGGGATCAGCCGCAGCGAACAAATGCGCCGTGCCAGCTCGGCCACAAAAGCGGCCCGCTCCGGGTGGATCACGTGGTGGGTCACCGCCAGCTGGCAGCGCGGGTTGTAGTGGGCTTCGGCTTTAAAACCCACCGCCCGGGTGATGATGCGCCCATCCATCTCGGGGAGCACCACCTGCATGGCCACATCGCGGCTATGCAGCCCGGCGGCCATGCCCTGCCAGTCTTCCGATGTGCTGCTGGCAAGAATCGCCTGGAGCACCACGGGACGGCCTACAAAAAGATTGTCAGGTAGCTCTTCCCCCTGGGCATTCAGCCCGTCGGCGTTGCGATTGACCGCAAAGCTGGTGGTATTGATCACCAGCATGGCGCCGATCTGCTCAATCAGGTGATTGATAAAATCAATGCACGGCCCTTCTTTCAGGGACGCCACGGCCACCGCCAACGGCTCCAGCCCCTGGTCTTTAAGCGCCGCTATCATGCCATCGGGTACGGCGGTGTTCGCCCCCTGCAAATGGCTGCGATAAAACAGCAGCAGGCACACTGGCCGCCCTGGCACCTGGCGATCGCGCCACTCGCTGAGGCTGGACGCCTGCTGCTCCTGCGACGCATAAATCACCGCTGGCGGGATGACCTTGGGCTCCTGCCAGTCGCCCAGCTGTCTATCTATACACTCGCTGGCCATATACTCATTGGCGACAAAGCGCAGCAGCTGCTCGGCGTTATCGGTGCCACCCTCTCGCAGGTAGCGCCACACGCGATACGCGTCATCAAAAGCGATGGTGGAGTCTTCCAGCAGGGCGTCATCCGGGGCATCGCAGCCCGGCACCATTATCAATTGACGCTCGGGTTTCGCCGCCGCCCAGGCCAGCAGGCGTTCGTGACCGTACTGCCAGTAGGCCTTGCCGCCCAGCAGCGAGACGATGACCAACTGAGCCTTTTCCAGCACCCGGTCTTCGTAGAGATCGTAGGCGGCCGGTTTTACCAGGTTCATCCAGTTGGCCAGTCGCACCGAGGGGTACGCCTCGCCCAGACGGTCGACCGCCTGGGCCAGCGCCGACAGATTGCTATCGGCGGCGGAGAGTATCACGACCTCGGCAGGGCTCTGTTGCAGGTCGATGATGCCTTCATCATCGACAAAGCCTCCGGGCTTGGCGGCAAATAAGTGCATTAGCTAGCCGTATGCGCCTGTTCAGGGTTCATTTCGGCAGCGGCAAGTTCGTCCTGCAACAGCTGGCTATCCAGCGACTTGCCGATGATCACCAGTTGGGTCTGGCGCGTCTCGTCCTGGCTCCACAGCCGGTCGAAGTAGCCTTCCAGGCGCTCGCCCACCGCCTGGATGACCCGGCGCATGGGCTTGCCGGGAATCGCTGCAAAGCCTTTGGCGCGGTAGATTTCGTGGCTTTTCAGCAGCTGTTGCAGCTTGTCGGCCAAGATGTCGCCATCGACTTCGCCCAGGGTGATCACGCAGGAATCAAAGTTGTCGTGGGCGTGGTCGTGGTGAGCGCCTTCGGCGTGGTGCTTGTCGTGGTGATTGGTGATGCTATCAATATGCTCTTCGCTGGCTGCGCCGATACCCATCAGCGCTTCCAGCTGGGTGGTGTCGGTGGTCTGGGTCTGATCGATAAACAGCGTTTTCACCGAGGCACTCACCCGCGCCTGAATCACTGCTTCCACCTTTGTGCGCTCTTCCGGGCTGAGCAGGTCGGCCTTGCTGACCAGCACCAGATCCGCCGCGCTGAGCTGGTCATCGAGCAGCTCGCGCAGGCTGGGGTCGTGATCCAGGCTCTCGTCGGCGAGGCGCTGGGCGGCCACCTTCTCCACGTCGCTGGCATAGCGGCCGGCGGCCACGGCGGGGCCATCGATCACGGTAATAATCGCATCCACGGTGCAGTGCTGGCGGACGTCGGGCCAGTTGAACGCTTGCACCAGCGGCTTGGGCAGCGCCAGGCCGCTGGTTTCGATCAGGATGTGGTCGATATCGTCGCGGCGGGCGACCAGCTTTTTCATGACCGGCAGAAATTCTTCTTCCACGGTGCAGCAGATACAGCCGTTGGCCAGTTCATAGATGCTGCCGTCTTCACCGTCTAGCTGCCCGCCTTCGCTACCCTCTTCACACCCCAGCGCACAGCTACGCAGCAGGCTGGAGTCGATATCCTGTTCGCCGAACTCATTGACGATCACGGCGATCCGCTTGCCGGTCACCTGACGCAGAATATTGGCCAGCAGCGTGGTTTTGCCGCTGCCGAGAAAACCGGTCACGACCGTGGCAGGAATCTTATTCAATTGCATGGGTAAATGCCTCGCTGTGTTGCGGTTCGCAGTACGCCGGGCTGGCAGAAAAGAGCCTTGCCACAGCGTCAGGATTATTGGGGAAAAACAGATGCAAATAGGTCGCCGTCAGGCGCTTTTGACGGTAAATCGCCTCCCCCGGCGCGGGGTGCCGCTGGCGGCGGCCGTGGCCAATCGGCTCGAGGGTGCCTTCCGCCATGGAGCGGTGGTGCGCATGGCCGCGAACCGGGCCTTCCGGCAGCTCGGCGGTTTGCATCCCCTGGCAGCCGCGGCGCCCGCGCATGGCCCCCTGCCCGGGCAGCAGGCCTAGCATGGTATGAGTAATATCGTCGTAGTCGGTCAGGGTTTCCAGGCAGTACAGCAGCCCGCCACACTCGGCCAGAATGGGCTTGTCGGCGCGGTAGAAAGCCTCAATAGCCGAACGCATGGCGCCGTTATCCGCCAGCGTTTGAGCGTGAAGCTCCGGGTAGCCCCCCGGCAGCCAGAGGGCGTCGCATTCGGGCAGGCGGCTATCCGTCAGCGGCGAAAAGAAGCGCAGCGTCGCGCCCATCTGCTCCAGCAGGTCAAGGTTGGCCTGATAGACAAAGCTGAAAGCGGCGTCCCGGGCCACGCCAATGGTATGGCCTTTGAGCAACGGCTTAACGGCCGCAAGCTGTTCTTGTGGTGCGGTAAAAGTTACCGGCGAAAGCGCTGCAAGTGATTCAAGCAGCCCAGCCGCTTCCAGCGCTTTAGCACCGGCTTCAAAACGGGCTTCCAGATCCTCGCGAATCTCCGCCGCCTGCACGAGGCCCAGGTGGCGTTCGGGGAGTGACAGCGCGGGGTCGCGGGGCATAGCGGCCAGCAGAGGGATTGTCGCTGGCAGCGCCCCTTCGATCAGCTCGCGGTGGCGGGCCGAGCCGCAGGCATTGGCGATAAGCCCGGCGATATGGATGTCGTCGCGAAAGCCGACCAACCCTGATACCAGCGCGGCGGCGGTCTGGGCCATGCCTTTTACATCCATGACGATCACCATGGGAATATCAAACAAGGCCGCTAAATCAGCGCTGGAGGGCTCGCCGTCGAACAGCCCCATGGCGCCTTCCACCAGGATCAAGTCCGCTTCACAGGCGGCGTCATAAAAGCGCTGGCGGCAGTAGGCTTCGCCTGCCATCCATAGATCCAGTTGATCCACCGGCTGACCGGAGGCCTGGGCGAGTATCTGCGGATCCAGGTAGTCCGGGCCGGTCTTGAACACCCGCACCACCTTGCCCTGGTTGCGCAGCAGGCGGGCCAGGCCCGCCGTGACAGTGGTTTTGCCCTGGCCTGAGGCCGGGGCAGCGATAAACAGCGCGGGGCAGCGAGCGGTTGGCGTCGTCATCAGTATTCGATCCCCGCCTGGGCTTTAACGCCGCCGCGAAAGGCGTGGCGCTCGTCCTGAACGACGCTGATAGTATCCGCGATTTCCTGAAGCGGCGTGGCCATGGTGCGCCCAGTAATGATGACGTTCTGGTGCGCCGGGCGGCGCTTAAGCGCTTCCACCACCGGTTCGGGGTCGAGATAGCCGTACTTGAACATATAGCTCATCTCGTCCAGTACGATCATATGATAGGCGGGGTTCTCCAGCAGCCCTTTGGCGACGGCCCAGGCGGCCTCGGCGGCTTCGATATCCCGCTCGCGATTCTGGGTTTCCCAGGTAAAGCCGTGGCCCATGATGTGCCAGTCGAGCTTGGGATGATCGCGAAAGAACAGATACTCGCCGGTTTCGCGGCGGCCTTTGATGAACTGGATCACCGCGCACTGCTGACCGTGCCCCAGTGAGCGCGCCATGGTGCCGAAGGCGGAGCTGCTTTTGCCCTTGCCGTTGCCTTTCAGCAGAATCAGCACGCCCCGCTCTTCCGTCGCCTTGCTGATGCGCTCGTCGACCACGTCTTTTTTGCGCTGCATGCGATCTAAATGGCTTGCGTCGCTCATGAGAAGTTCCCAGGTTGATGTGCAGAAACAGTATGCGCCATAGAGGGTCTGCCAAACGAGGCCGGCCAGTAACGCGCGCCCAACTGCTGGGCGATTCGCGCGCCCTGCCCGCGTTTGACTTTGGACTGTTCGGTGTCGATAAGTAGACAGTCCTCCAGTGGGGCGAGATCGTCAACGGTTTCCCGGGTGCGGCCATCGGTGATCAGATAGGTGCGCACCTTCAGGCCGGGCTCGCGGCGCTGCCACTGGCGGATCAGCCGCTTGGCTTCAATAATCACTTCCCGCAGCGGGGTACCGCCACCGCCTTTGGCACTATCCAGAGTGCTCCGCGCGTTTTTGGGCGCTCGGCGGCGGGAGAGTATCGGCACGACACCACCGTTGCCAAACCCCAGCACCGCCACCTGCTCCCGCGCGGCGTAGGCTTGGCTAACCAGCGATTCGACCAGCCCCTTTGCCTGGCCCAGCAGGCGCTGACCCAGGGTGGAACCGGAGGTGTCCAGCAGCACCAGGTGCGCTGTCGCCTGCCCAGAGCGGGTCTTGCGCATCTTTAGCTGCTGCCAAGGCCACTGACCGCGATTGGCGATAACGGTCGCAAACCCATCCAGCCGGGAAGTCGTCACTTGGGATCGCCCCTGGCCCAACGCACCACCTTTTCCAGCGCTAGCGTTGGTATCGGTGCGGTTGGCCAGCTTAAAAAGATCTTCGCTATCGGGCAATTTCACCGCTGGTTGGATAATCGCTTCCTGGGCTATGGGAGGCATTGCGCCCCACTGGCCCTGTTCAGCGCTCTGTTGGGATGAACCAGCGGTCGATGCGTTATTGCCCGACGACGAACTGCTCTCGTCTTTCGAAGGTGTTCCATTAGGTGGAGATGATGGCGGGCTCTGCTCAGGCGGTTGGGTACGCCGATGAGCCAACACCCAGGGTTCAACGGTGTCGATATCCTGCTGCTCCACGCTAGCCACACCACGCCAGGCCGCATGGGCCTGGGCGGCGCGGTGCCAGGTAACGTCTGCCCGCAGACCTTCAACGCCCGCGGCTTCACAGCAGTTGGCAATCGTTCGATACACCCAGGTGTCGGTGGTGATCTCTTTGAGCAAGCGCTGCGCTTTAGCAATGCGCCCGGCCAGAGCGGCCTGGGCATCCTCAACGCGTTCGAGCGTGCCAGTGGGGTCGCGGTCAAAGGCTTCCCGTTGCTGCACAATGGCAATGCGCTCGTCGATGCTTATGGTTCCAGCCTGTTCAAGGCAGAGGCCAAAGCGGTCAAGCAACTGAGGGCGCAGCTCGCCTTCGTCCGGGTTCATGGTGCCGATCAGGCTAAAGCGCGCCGGATGGGAGTGGCTAATGCCATCGCGCTCAACAATATTGGTACCGCTGGCGGCCACGTCCAGCAGCAAATCAACCAGGGTATCCGGTAGCAGATTGACTTCATCCACATAGAGCACCCCGCCGTCGGCTTTAGCCAGCAGCCCGGCATGAAAGGTAGCTTCGCCATTGGCCAGTACCTTTTGCAGATCCAGACTGCCAACCAGCCTGTCTTCGCTGGCACCCAGCGGCAGAGTGACAAAAGGGGCATGCTTTCCTTCGCTATCGCTGGGCAGAATGGCGGCCAGCGCCCGAGCTAAGGTGGATTTAGCGCTGCCCCTTGGCCCACTAATCAACACCCCGCCGATGCGCGGGTTAATGGCGTTAAGGAGCAGCGCGGTTTTCAGCGACTCCTGGCCGACCACCGCCGCAAAGGGGAACTCACTCACCGGCACCTCCCGTGCTGGCCAAGCCCGCTAACCGATCACTACTAGCCAACTGATCTAGGGAGCATGGAACTTGAATATGATTCATGGCAACTAGCCAAGTGTTAATAAAATCATTCATAAAGAAGTGGGAACAGAAAAGGCGTTCAGTATAGAGGAAGGGGTGGCGGCGAGGCCAATTTGTTGCAAGCTATTAACTTTGTGAGGATATATATCACTTACGCTAGGGATACAGTTGGATTTTTATGCTCTTACATAATATAATGTTATAACATTACATTTCAAATGAGGACTCATAAGATCCTTAAGCTTCCTGTTGTTCGCTATCCACCTGCAACCTAGAATGGCCAGTGTCGGTGTTCCCCCCGGAACTTAATAGAGAATCCGCCGCGGCTTGCCGCGAACCGGAACTGCCCCCGCAACTGTAGGCGGCGAGCGATGCTCTTTGATGCCACTGGACACAGAGTCTGGGAAGGCGAGCTAGCCATGACCCGTCAGTCAGGAGAACTGCCGATATATTACTTACATCGAGCGAAGTGGCTCGGTCAGTATTTTCTGCCCGAATGCGGAGCTCATCATGCACGGGAGTGTACATGATGTTGAGATTGACCACGGCCATCGCCGCGAGCGCTGTTGGCCTTGCACAGGCGGCTTACGCCTCCACCGACTACCCTCTTACGCTAACCAATTGCGGCGTTGACTTTAGTGTGACGTCGTCCCCGGAGCGGACAGTGACGGTTGGCCAGTCAGCCACGGAGATTCTCTATTCGCTGGGGCTCGCTGATCGAGTGAATGGCACCTCGGTTTGGTTTAATCCGGTTCTTCCCCAGTTTGCTGATGCCAATGAAGCGATCGAGCGGATCGCCAACGACGACCCAAGCTTTGAGGCAGTGGTCAATAAACGGCCTGATCTGGTGGCGGTGCAGTATGAGTGGCACGTGGGCCCCACCGGCAGTGTCGCCACCCGTGAGCAGTTTCATGAGCTGGGTATTAATACCTATATTATTCCCGCCGATTGCGACACCAAGGATAACTCTACCGGCGGCGACGGCACCCGCACCGCCGCCTTCTCGACTGACTCCATCTATAAAGGGATCACCGAGTTAGCCGAGATCTACGATGTTCAAGACGCTGGCGAGGCGCTGATAACCGACCTTGCCGCCCGCGAACAGCGCGCTATCGTCTTGGCGAGCAGCCTTGATTTACCGGAAGACTTGTCAGCGGCATTCTGGTTTTCATCGACAGATCTAGGGGTTAGCCCTTTCGTGGCGGGGCAGCTGGGTGCACCAGGGTATATGATGGAAAAACTCGGCATTCGTAATGTCATCGAGTCTGACGAAGAGTGGCCCACGGTGGGCTGGGAAAGCATCGCCAGAGCCGATCCCGATGTGCTTGTTATCGCCAGTATGGATCGCCGCCGCTTTCCTGCCGATGACATTGAAGCAAAACGTGAGTTTTTACGTAGTGACCCGGTCACCCGCGAGATGAACGCGGTTAAAAATAACCGTATCGTCGAGATGGACGCCCACGCCATGAGCGCCACTATGCGCACTATTTACGGCCTTGAATCACTTGCCGAGGCACTATCCAATATGTCGTTTAACGAATGAGCATAGCGCTAACGAGGGCTTCCTCCGCACACTTCGGGTTGCGCTGGCTATGGATAACGCCGCTCGTGCTTGTGACGGCACTGATCGCGGGCACCGCCATCGGCGAGACGCCGATTCCCGTAGATACTATTGTCAAAGTGCTCGCCAACCAGCTAATAGGAACGGATTACCCGGCTGACCGAATCGACGCGGGCATTATTTGGAACTATCGTCTCAGCCGCGCCGTGGTTGCCGCCTGTTGCGGCACCAGCTTGGCCCTGGCCGGGGTCGTACTGCAGGCGCTGCTGCGCAACCCCCTGGCCGACCCCTACTTGATGGGTATTTCCGCTGGGGCTTCTACGGGGGCAGTCGCGGTGGCAGTCGCCGGAGTGGGCGCTGGAGCGCTTTCGCTCTCCCTAGGCGCCTTTATCGGCGCCCTGCTCTCCTTTGGTATCGTGGTGATGCTCGCCCATGCAGCCAATAGCGGTGTGGGTGGCGGCCGCGGCGTTCAGGCCGCGGGGGCGATTATTCTGGCGGGTATTGCAGGCTCGCAGCTGTTCAATGCGCTGACCGCATTTATCATTACCAAGTCAGCGAGCGCCGAGCAGGCCCGAGGCATCATGTTCTGGCTGATGGGCAATCTCTCCGGGGTGCGCTGGGCCGATGTCACCTTGGCCGTGCCTGCCGCGCTGTTTGGGCTACTGGTTTGCCTGTGGCACCGGCGCTCCCTGGATGCATTTACCTTCGGCGCCGACAGCGCCGCCTCCATGGGCATCGCGGTGCGCCCAGTGCGTGGAATGCTGATTATCGCCATGGCACTGGTCACGGCCGTGATGGTGTCTATCGTGGGGGCGATTGGTTTTGTTGGCCTGGTGATCCCTCACGCGATGCGTTTTATCGTGGGGAGCCGCCATACCCGACTGGTACCAGCAACCGCCCTGGCAGGCGCCGTGTTCTTGATCGGTTCGGATATTCTTTCCCGGGTGCTGATCTCCGGCCAAGTACTCCCCATCGGGGTGATTACCTCACTGATCGGCGCGCCCGCTTTTGCGCTGATTCTGGTTCGCGGCAAGAGGTCTTAATGCGATTAACGGCTGAACAGCTTGCGTGGTCAGTACACGGCACGCCACTGCTTGCTGACGTCAATCTTACCGTCGAGCCCGGCCAGACCTTTGGCCTGGTGGGGCCGAACGGCTCGGGGAAAACCTCCCTGCTGCGTCTGTTGGCGGGATTGAACAAACCCAAAGCAGGGCGGGTATCGATAGATAGCCAGCCCCTGCACACGCTCAAGCAACGGGCTATCGCACAATCCGTTGCCTTGGTGGAACAGCAGGCGGACACTACCGACCGCATTACCGTGCACCAAGTGGTATCACTGGGTCGTACACCTTTCCTTTCCGCGTTGCGTCCCTGGTCAACGGAAGATGATGCCATCGTGGCGCAGGTGCTGGCAGATGTGGATATGGTGCACATGGCCGATCGCCTTTGGCATACCCTCTCTGGCGGTGAGCGCCAGCGAGTGCATATTGCCCGAGCGCTGGCACAACAGCCTAAAATTCTGCTATTGGATGAACCCACCAATCATCTGGATATTCGCCACCAGCTTTCGATTCTTGAATTGGTCAGGCAACTACCGATCACGGTGGTTATCTCACTGCATGATCTTAACCAAGCCATGGAGTGTGACCGCATCGGCGTCATGGATGGCGGCCGCCTGATCGATAGCGGCCTCCCCCAAGACATACTCACGCCTAACAGGCTACAACAGACCTTTGGGGTATATGCCCATGTGATCGATGATCCTGTCGATGGCAAGCAAGTCATGCGTTTTCACAGTGCGATTTAGCTAGCTCCTAGTCTGCTAGGAAAAATGCCCGGTTACCGACAGCGCAAACTTTCGTGCCCCCCCCCGGCGCTACAGTGCCCATTCACCGGAAAAAATGCCAAACCACGCTGTGGTCCGTGCCCATACTCCACAGAAGTACAACGACGACAAGCAGCGCCTCCAGCACCAAAACACCGATACCCAGCGTCGTGGTCGACAGAATAAACCCCTGCTTATGACTGATTCCCAGAAAGCTGGGCGTTCCCTTGTAGAGCAGATAGGTGCTATAGAGCAGGCCGATCACCATCCCTAGCACACACAACCAGAAAACCGGATAGAGCGCAAAAACGCCGCTGAGGAACATCGGGGTCGCAATATAACCTGCGAAGATAATACAGTCGCGGCGGCTAGGTCGATTATCAATACGGCGGGCCATCCAATGGATCACACTCCCCACCACCCCCACAGCCATTAGCATCAGCGCATAAAAAGCCACGCCTAAGGCAATACCGTTGGCAAGGGAGACTTTATAGGTTGCCGAACCACCATAAGTCCAGCCTACCTGGGTGGTGCCTATCAGGGCACAGACAACAGGAACGGCAGCGAGTAACAGGACATGGTGAGCATAGAGATGACTGACAGACTCATGCTCCTCACTGATCTTATACCACTCCCGTTCAGGATGATGGAGAAGCCCCCAAACATGATTGACCATAACGACCTCCCGTTTTTGTGGACACGCTATTGTTAGGATCAGACGATGATCGATCGGATCAACAAGGTTCCGAATCATTTTTAGTGTAGAACACAAAATCATTTTCGGAGGTGAGGATTTTTCTTTGCTAAGGTGGAGGAGCTCATTCTATTAATTGGTGGAGTTCATATGCGTATTCTGTTCACCGGCGGCAGTGGCAAAGCGGGCCGTCATGCAACTGCCTACCTGCGCGATCAAGGCCACCGCGTCACCAATTTGGACTGGGTGGCATCTGATGTGCCCGGTATTACTACCCTGAAAACCGATCTGACCGATGCTGGGCAAGTGTTTAATGCTTGCCAGGCCTACGCTGGGTTCGATGAGCTGGAACCCGGCACCGGCGTGCCGCGTTACGATGCGATAGTCCACTTCGCGGCCATACCAGCCATTCTGCATAGGCCGGACAACGAGACCTACCGCATCAATACGCTAAGTACCTACAACATTCTTGATGCTGCCACCAAGTTAGGCATTCCCAAGGTCATCTTCGCCTCTAGCGAGACCACCTACGGTGTCTGCTTCGCTGATGGCGAGCAAAAACCCGACTACTTGCCCGTCGATGAAGAGCACCCCACCGTGCCTCAAGATAGCTACGCCATGAGTAAGGTAGTTAACGAAGTAACGGCACGCTCCTTCCAGGCGCGCTCGGGCATCGACATCTACGGCCTGCGCATCAACAACGTTATCGAACCCCACGAATACCGCCAGAATTTCCCAGCCTACATGGACGACCCCGCCCTGCGCCGCCGCAATATCTTCGCCTATATCGACGCCCGCGACCTGGGCCAGATGGTCGATTGCTGCCTGAAAACGGATGGCCTCGGCTACCAGGTATTTAACGTCGCCAATGACGATCTATCGGTTAGCCTGACCAACGCCCAGGTGATAGAGCGCTTCTACTCCGGCGTACCTATCAAGCGCGAAATGGATGAATTCGAAACCTTCTACTGCATCGAAAAGGCCCGTCGTCTGGTCGGCTTTGAACCACGCCACTCCTGGCGGGAAGAGCTGGAGCAGTAAGTATCACCCCTTTATCGGCACAAACACCGGTGCACCATCCACCTCTACTACTGCTAGCTTTTGGCGGTAGAGATCTTCCAGCGCGCTGGGCACCAGCATGTTATCCCGCGAGCCCCAGCACGCCTCGCCATTGGGATAAAGCAACAGCACATGGTCGCACCAGCGGGCAGCAAGGTTTAGGTCGTGTAAACACATGATGACCGCCTGCCCCTGAATGGCCTGTTCTGCCATTAGCGCCATCACGGCACTCTGGTGATGAAGATCCAGATGGTTGGTGGGTTCATCCGCTAGCCACACATTGGGCGCTTGCGTCAGCACCGTGGCAATCGCCACCCGCTGGCGCTCGCCACCGGAAAGAGTGCTTACCAGACGGTCACGCAGGTGCGCAACATCCAGGCGCTCAAGGGCGGCTTCCGCGCGGGCGTAGTCTTCAGCCCCCTCCATCTGCCAAGGCGATAGATAAGGGTGACGGCCAATCAGCGCGGTTTCCAACACGGTTGCTGGAAACCCATCCTGGCGATCTTGAAACACTAACCCCAAGCACTGAGCAACATGGCGGCGGCGCAGTTGGCCAAGCGCTGAATCGTTGAGCTGAACACTGCCTGAACGTGGCGCTTGCAGGCCAGCTAAGGTGTGTAATAGCGTCGTTTTTCCCGCACCGTTAGGCCCTAACACACCCCACACCTGCCCTGGTTCGATGGTTATATTAAGCTGCGTACCGCCTTCGCGGCCAGGCACATCGATGATGAGATTACGGGTAGCCAGTACGCTCATCAGCGGCTCCGGTAGAGCAGAAACAGGAAGGTAGGCACACCTAATAGCGCGGTGATTACTCCTACGGGCAACTGTTCCGGGGCGATCATGGTGCGCGCCAGGGTATCGGCCAGCACCAACAGCGTGCCACCCGCCAGTGCGCAGGCGGGCAGTATCAGCCGTTGATCATTGCCTAGCAGTAAACGCAGCATATGAGGTACCACTAGACCGACAAAACCAATGCTGCCTGCGGTAGTAACGGCAGCAGCAGTCAGCAGACTGGCGGCAATATAGATACACCACTCAAGCGGTCTGACCGCAACGCCCAGCGCGGCGGCTTGCTGCGGGCCACGGGCCAGCACATTCAGGCTCCGCCCGAGCGGAATCAGCACCACGCAGGTAGCCAGTAACAGCAGTAGCGGCGGCCAAGGCGTACGCGCATAGGAGAGATCACCCATGAGCCAGTAAAGCATACCCGGCAGGCGTTCGGCGGGGCTCAACGCCAGCATTAGTGTAATTACTGCGCCCCACCCCGCTGCGACCACCACGCCGGTGAGCAGCAGCCGCGAAGGCGTCCAGCCGCCGCTGCCATGGGCCAAACCAAAGACTAAAAACGTCGAGAGCAGTGCGCCGCCAAATGCCGAGCCTGAAATCGCCAGTCCGCCAAGTCCTCCTAGCATGGCCGCCAGTGCGCCAATCGAGGCGCCACCGGAAAGACCAAGCACGTAAGGGTCTGCCAGGGGGTTACGCAGCAACACCTGCATCAACGCCCCCGCTACCGCCAACAAACCGCCCACGGCAAAAGCCGAGAGCGCTCTGGGCAAGCGCAGCTCGATCACCATGGTACGCGCCAAGGCATCGCCCTGGCCTTGCACACTGTCACCCATCAACACCTGCCAAATTTGCGCAGGAGAGATTTGCGCACTGCCGACACCCATGGCGATGACCAGCGAAGCCAAGGCCGCTAGTAATAGCAGACTAAGCGGGAGGCCCAGGCGTGCGAGCATTAACTGCGCTCACGTTTTTGGCGGGCGATGTCGAGCTTCTCACAGAGGATCTGGGTGCCCTCCATCAGTCGCGGTGTGGGCCGTTGAATCAGTGAAGGCGGCACAAAAAAGAGGTTATCTTCCGCAACCGCCGTCAAGTTGGGATACTGCTCCCAGTGCATCAGCCAGTGGCGATTCTCTTCCCCCATGCCACCGGCAAAAATCGCTTCAGGATTCGCTGCCAGCACGGCTTCGTCATCGATACGCGGTACCAGGCGTGCCTGTTCGCCAAACACATTCTCACCGCCACAAATCTCAACCACTTGGCCGATCAGGTGCTGGTCGTTAACGCTCATTAGCGGCTCATCCCACACTTGGTAAAACGTGGGTACCGGCTCCCGGTCTCGATAGCGCTCTTCAAGGGCGTTCATGGTATTGCGGAAATTGTCGGCCACTGCTTGTCCCGCTGTTTCTGTACCTGCCAACCTTGCCAAGCGCTCAATGGCGCTGGCCACGCCTTCTACATCGCGGGGCTCGATATAGAACACTGGCATGCCCAGGGCTTCAAGGGTTTCAAGCTGTTCGGCGGGGTTACCCGTCACCCAACCAATCACTATATCGGGTGCCAGCCCCACCAGCTTTTCTAAATCAATTCGGGTATGGCTGCCCACTGACGCCACTTGTTTGGCTTCCGGGGGATAGTCGCTATACGAGACGACGGCGACCACTTGATCTCCTGCGCCAGCCGCATAAGTCAGCTCGGTTGCGCCAGGCGAGAGCGTAGCAATGCGCTGAGCAGCATTATACAGACAGACCTCACGGTCACGATCATCCACTGCACAGCGCGAGTGCTCGTGTGCCAGGGCAGCGGACGCCATCAGCAGTAGTGCGAGGCCCAGGGCTCCGCGCGCAAAACCACTTTTTCTATTGACCAAAGTGAACACTCAAGAACCCTGCCCGGCCAGCGTTGATGTAATCACGGGTGGTTGAATACTCTTTATCAAAGGCATTTTCTAGCGTAACACGAGCGCTCCAGAGTGGCGCAAACTGCCAGCCAGCGCGCAGGTTAACCAGCCCATAGCCTCCTAAACGCTGGGTATTGGTGGTGTTATCGTAACGGTAACTCTGCGCTACAAGTGAGCCGCCCAACGACCAATCGCCAAGTTCCCGATCTGCATCCAATCGCACACTTTGAGTGGCCCGGCGGGCTAATCGATTGCCGGTTGCCCGGTCTTCCGGATCCAGGTAGGTGAAGGCAGCTTGGAGTGTCCAGTCGTTGACCTCTACGCCGCTTGACAGCTCAGCCCCGCGTATACGCGCGCTGTTAACGTTTTGCGGCGCCCATAAGCCACTCGACGTTGGCGCCCAGGCAATCATGTCGTCGTAGTCGTTTTGAAAGGCAGCCAAGTCCCAGAACCACTGGCTGTATTGGCCGCGAACGCCCACCTCGACGGTTTCAGAGGTTTCCGGATTGAGATCAGGGTTACCCGAATCCGGCCAATAAAGGTCATTGAAGCTCGGTGCTTTAAACGCAGTACCTACACTGGCACGCAGCGTGTGGTAGTTATCCAGATCGTAGCCCAGCGCCAAGCTGCCGGTGACTTCATCACCATAGGCTTCGTTATCGTCATAACGCAGGCTTGCTTGAATGGCGAATGGCGAAAAGTCGAGTAACCCTTGGGTAAACACTGCTTTGTTATCACGGCTGGTAACGTCAAAATCGTTGGTGCTTGAAACGCGGTCTTTGCTGATTTCAGCGCCAGCGATCAACTCATGGGCGCCAAACTGAATGTTGTTCTGCCAACGGGCGGTTTGCGTGCGGGTATCAATGACTGAGTCGCCGAAATTATCCAACGTGTCCAGCTCATCGCGGGCTTCGCTAAGGGTCAGTCGGCTCTGCCACGTATCAGTTACCGGCAACTCAGCGTAGACGCCTGCTACCTGATGGACGAAGTCATTCTCCCCACCGTCATACTCGTTGTTACCGCGAGCGCGCAGTGCCAGCACGCCAACTTCAGCGCCACTCTCAAAGGTATGCGCAACGCGGGCTAGCGCTGAGGTATTGTCGTAGCCTTTGTCCTCACCACCCCGACGAATGGGCTGGCCATCGGTATTGAAATGGCTAGCGGCAAAGCTGTAACGCGTGCCCCCCTCGCGCCCTGAAACGCCTGCGCTTAACCGCTGGGTATTGAATGAACCACCGCCGACTGAAATTCTCGGTTGCGGCCCCTCTTCGTCACCATCAAGGGTAAAAAGCTGTATCACGCCGCCGACGGCATCCGCTCCGTAAAGACTACCGCGGGGGCCGCGCACGATTTCCGCACGATCAAACATACGCGGATCCAAGTACTGAAATGCAGCACCGCCCGCCGTGGCGGATCGTATCCGGATACCGTCAATCATGAGCACGGAGGCATCGCTGGGCGCACCCCGTAGATAAACGCTGCTACTTTTACCAAAGCTGCCGTTACTCGTGACATCAACGCCCGGCTGGCCGCGCAGAAGATCCGTCAGGCTGGTGGGGTCTTGGCGGCGAAAGGTGGCTTCATCCAGTACGCTAACGGAAGAGAGGCTTTCATTGGCGGTGCGGGGCGCTAACGCAGCGGTAACGACCACAGGATCAAGCGTGGCCAAATCGGTCGCTGTTTCGGCGTATTGGGCGTCGGCTTGGATGTGAAAGGCTAGCGGTAAAGCAGCCATACTAAACGCCGCCCGTTTGGCGGTGGTGTGGAAACGGTGGTTCATGTGAGACCCCTTGCTCGTTGTGCTCACCCGCACAGCGCATTTTTTTGACCGAACGGAGGATCAAACAAGGGAGTCTCGGTCGCGCTGTATGATCGCATCGCGCCACCGTTAATCGCCCTGAGAGCACCCACCGCGCCTCGGCATATATCGGTTCAGGTTGAACCATTACTCTCGGGCCGGTCTCCGGGCTGACGAGCGAAAGACGTCTTCATTCTTTCCGAACGACCACCTTCCCGTGCGTTAGCACAGTGGCGCCTTAGCCGTTCTTATCTCGATCACCGTTGCGGGGGCAGCGTTGGAATCACGCAAGGCGTTCACCAACTTCCCGTTTCACTAGCGGCTTTAATCCGCCGCCAGCACCTGAGAGTGGGCGTAAGCTAGCAACTTGCCCAAGAGAGGTCAATTCATGATGAGCTGCTAGAGTAAAGGCAGTGCACAGAACAGGAGACGGCCATGATCGATTTCTCGGCAGCCGGTGTGCCACGCTGGTTAAAGCTGGCTTTTACACTGTGGATCCTGGTCTGGGCACCAAGCTACGTAGTGCTGCTGGGAGCGCAGAACTTCTTTTGGCTGTGTAATGTGGCGAGTTTTCTGCTATTGGTGGCACTGTGGAGCGAGCAGCGCACTCTGATGTCGACGCAATGGCTAGCGGTGGCACTGGTCGGCAGTTTATGGAGCCTGGACGTCGCCACGGCTGCGCTCACTGGCGTGCATCCTATCGGCGGCACCGAGTATATGTTTGACCCGGAGCATCCACCCATGGCGCGAGCCATGTCGCTCTACCATGTGGTACTGCCGCTGGTGACTGGCATCGGCGTCGCCAAGCTGGGCTATTCGCGCCGCGCCCTGCTGTGGCAGACCCTATTGACCTGGATTGTGGTGCCATTGACCTATCTGCTGACCGAAGCCGAGCGCAATATCAATTGGGTGCATGGGCCCTTCGGCCAACCCCAGGACAGCCTCGACCCATTGCTCTATCTGTTTCTACTCTCGTTGCTCTGGCCCGTAATAGTCTACCTGCCAGTGCATTTGCTGATGATTGGCTTGCAGCGCTGGCGGAGCCAAGCTTAGCTAACTACTTAACCGCCATCAACAACCCATGCCGGACATACCACACCTGTTCAGCCTGGGCAGTGGCATCCTGAACAAACCAGCCATTGAGGTCACGCAGGCGGCGCTGTTCGGGCTGCATAGGCACAATCCCACGGCCAACTTCGTTGGCGATGATGATTAACGGCGCGTTTAGCTCTTCGGCGCGCTGGCAGAGCCCTGCCATACCGTTCTGCCACTGCTGGCGCAGGGTATCGTTATCGTCACGCTCAAGTGCAACGCTAAGCCACTCAAGCACACCTGTGATAACCAGCGGCGTATCGGCTACCAGCGCTTGCTGGCTATCGCTAAAGGGCTTAGCAGCATCCAGACGCCACCATTTCGCAGTGGGAAAGCGTGCGGCTACGGCGTCGCGTTTGCCAGCGCAGGCACCGCCGATGAAGAGCTGCATTGCCATTCCCCTTTTCCATGTTCGTTTTGCTGATAAATAAGCTGCCAGCGCCTGCCTTGGGCTTGGAGCACGGTACCGTCCCAGAAATGAATCGTTTCAAAGCGGCGGCGCAGCTCACGAATCACGCCACCATGGGTGACGGCCAGAATCTTTTTATGGCCGTCGACGCGGCCATTCGTAGCCAGATCATGCAACCAAGCGTCTAAACGCCCACGCAGTTGGGCCGCCGATTCTCCGCCGGGAATTTGCAGCTCGCCAACGCTATCAATCCAGGCACGGTAATGGGGCAAGTCTTTCAGCTCATCGTAAACTTTGCCTTCGTACTCGCCAAAATCGAGTTCACGCAGGCGTTGCTCAAGTACAAGCGGCACGCCAGCTTTGGCGACGTCAGCCCACTCCAGGGTTTGCTGGCAGCGGCTAAGATCGCTTGAATAGATAGCATCGAACCGCTCATTCGCCAGTACGTCGCGCAGTTCCAGCAACCCATCTTCAGCCTCGGGAAACAGCAGCGGAATATCCTGCTGGCCTTGATAACGGCGCTCTAAATTCCAAGCGGTGATACCGTGGCGAACTGCCACCAGCTCCACAGTAAGATCAGTAGCCAAAGCTCTCCTCCTTCGATGGTGGCGCCTACCATATCGCCGTTAATGCCGTTAAACAGTCGCAACATTAGCCAGCGGATTAGTAACACGAAAACAGTAACTGTAAGCATCATCAACACTATCGCGGGCGCTAGTAGGGCTATCAACACAATCGGCACCAGCGCTAGTGCCACATCCTGGCCGCTAAGCGATTGCTGCCAGCTCCACGCCAAGCCCTTCTGCTGGGCGCAGGGCGTTAGCACCAGTAATGCAACACCAGCCCAGCGACCTAGCGCAGGCAACATCAACAGCCACCACAAGGGAGCATGATAGGCCAGCAACGCCCATAGTAGAACGCCCTTCCAGGCGAGCAAAAACACTAGCGCCAGCATTCCAAAGCTGCCGATTTGCGGATCTTTCATGATCTCCCAGCGGCGCGCCATGGGCTGATTGCTGCCCAGGGCATCGGCGATGTCCATGACGCCGTCTAGATGCAAGCCGCCCGAAAGCGCCACCCAGAGGCTTAGTACAGCCAAAGCCGTGATAGGCGTGGGAACGTTGTGCGTAGCAAACGCTGTTAGCGCCAGTACGCTCCCTACCATCAACCCCACTAATGGATAGGCCCGCACTGCCCAGCGACGGGTGTCGGGCGTCCAGGGAACGGCTATTGGAATCGGAATTCGGGTCAGAAACTGCAGCGCCAGCAGCACACCAAACAAGGCATTTTTCAAACGCCTACCTCCTTCTCATGCTTCCATTCCTGATGCTTCCACTTAATGGCACAGCCTGCGACGACTTCGAGTACAGAATCGGCCTCTGCCGCTATCCAGCAGTGAGCCCGCTGTAGAAACGCCAGATAGCGCCAGGTTTCAGCATCCGTAGGCGGCAACGCTTCGTTGATATCATTGGAGACAATCACTAGATAAAGGCTGCGCGCGCGGGCATCAGCCAGTGCGTTTGCTAGCAACGCTAAGCCTTCTTCTTCGCTTAGTTTACTGGCGTACAGGACTTGGCTGGCCCATAGCGTTAAGCAGTCCAGCAGCACGGCGCCACCATCAGGCACCTGGGCAATCGATTGATCAATATGCAGCGGTGCCTCTAGCGTTTTCCATTGAACGGTGTGCCACTGCCCTTGCCTGGATTGACGATGACGCGCCACCCGCTCAGCCATCTCGTCGTCGTATATGTCTGCGGTGGCTAAGTAGTAACAGGGCGAACTGCCTGCTGCACTAACTGCTAGCTGCTCGGCGATATCACTTTTGCCGGAACGCGCCCCGCCGCTAACGAAGACAATCATGCAGTTCCTTTTTCCAAAACATTTTTCAACACGCTTATCAGCCGTAGATTAGCAGGGGCATCGCGCAACGCTACCCGCAGCCAATCACCATTGAGCCCGGCAAAATTATGGGTATGACGCACTAAAATACCCCGGCGTAGCAGCTGCTCAAATAACGCATCGCTGGTGATTGCCTGCGCAGCACTGGGCCGGATAAGAAAAAAACACGCCTGGCTGGGTACGACTTCCAGCCCTAGTTGAGCAAGCGCCTCAGCCATGCGCGAGCGCTCGCTGGCCAACCACCGCTGGGTGCGCCGGGCAAAGGCATCATCTGCCAGCAATGGTGCCACCAGTTCAGCCGCGAGGTGATTGACACTCCAAGGTGGCTGGTGAGCCTGTGCCGCTTGAACCGTGGCCGCATCCGCCAGCAGGTAGCCCAGCCGGAGCCCCGGCAGGGTATAAAATTTGGTCATTGAGTGGAGCAGCAGCAGATGCGGGTAGCGCGCCAGTAGCGGCACCAACGACGACGCTTGTGACGTCTCGCCCAGCGTCTCACCCACCATGTCGATAAAGGCTTCGTCGACCACAACGCGGCAACCCATCGCAGCGGTGTAATTCAACAGGTCTTCCATTGCTGAAATATCGATAAGCGTAGCGGTCGGATTATTGGGGCGGCATAGAAACAGCACATCAATGTCGTTAAGCCCAGCCGTTAGCGAATCAACGTCCAGCGTGAAGTGCGGCGTGGGCAGCGCGATCTCACTGATTGAAAGCCGATGGGCGCGACAAGCGCGGGCATACTCGCCAAAGCTCGGGGTAATAATCGCCGCGCGCTTACCCGTATGCAGCGCGGCGGCGAGGAAAATTGCCTCAGCGCCACCGTTGGTGAGCAGTACCTGTTCGGGCTGAAGCTGGTGATGGGTGGCGATGGCCTGACGTGCAGCAACGTAATCCGGCGCGGGGTAGCGTTCAAGACCTGCCAGTTGCTTAGACAGCCAGTCGCTAACCCAGGCCGGAGGCCCCAAAGGGTTAAGGTTGGCGCTAAAATCTTCCAGACGGTGATCGGCTGGCAAGCCGAAGTGCGCTAGTAGCGCCTCTGCTTGGCCGCCGTGCGCGGGCCATGGAGAGCTGGGCGACATAAATTGACTCATAGTAGCCCCTTAAAAATGAATGACATGCCCGCTATCACCACAACTGACAGCAACATAAACAGCAGCCAGGCGCCATGCATTAAGCGCACCGTGGCAGTGATATGGCTGCCCCTTAGCACTTCAAGCGGCTCGCCTAGGGTCGCGCGATGAGACACCACACCTTGATAGTAATTGGTGCCGCCCAGTTGAACACCCAGTAGCCTTGCCACCATGGCCTCTGGCCATCCGGCATTGGGGCTGGGGTGGCGCGGTGCATCGCGGAAGGTGCCCCACAGTGCGCCTTGCCAGCACAATCGTACAACACCTGAAAGACTTAATAGCAAGCCTACGAGCCATAGACACAGCGCGGTTAAGCGTGCCGGTACCCAGTTAGCTAGATCGTCTAGCTTGGCAGAGGCAAAGCCAAAATCGGCATAGCGCTGGTTTTTGTAGCCTACCATCGAATCAAGAGTATTGACTGCCTTGTAGGCCAGCGCTAGCGGCGCCCCGCCGATCAGCGCAAAAAATAGCGGCGCGGTGATGCCGTCAACGGTATTTTCCGCCACGGTTTCCACCGTGCCCCGAGTAATCTCAGCTTCGTCTAAATTGTGCGTATCGCGGCCGACAATCATCCCCAGCGCCTTGCGGGCAGTAGGCAAATCGCCTTGAGTAAGCGGTTGGATCACGGCGCGGGCCGCATCGCCCAGACCTTTGATCGCAAGCGTAGTAGAGAGCAGCCAAAGCTCGGCGATCAGCGCTAGCCCTGGGTGCAAGCGTTCCAGCAGCGCCAGCGTTAGCCAGCTAATACCCCATACGCCGCCGACGACAATAATGGTTAGCAGAAAGCCACTAACTCTGCGCTGCTGCGCCGTGCCACGATTCCACAGCCGCTCAAAAGCACTGATAAAGCGCCCCATCAGCACCACCGGATGTGGCAGCGAGCGCGGATCGCCAACCGCTAAATCAATGGCGATCGCGAAGATGATCAGAACAATACCGCCAAAAGTGGCGCCTGGGATCATGATGATGCCTTATCGCTAACACCGGCATCGGTAAAGGTAGCCATTTCCGCCACCATCGCTGTCGCCGCTTGCAGCAATGGATACGCCAGCGCAGCACCACTGCCTTCGCCTAACCGCATGCCCATATCGAGCAGAGGCTTGGCCTCCAACGCTTTTAATGCCACATCATGGCCTGGCTCCTGGGAGCGATGACCAAAAATCAGATAGCCACGAACGGCGGGGCATAGACGGCAAGCGGTTAGCGCTGCGACGGTGGCAATAAAGCCATCCACAATGGCCGGTAAACGCTGGGCTGCTGCTGCCAGATAAGCACCGGTCATAGCGGCTATTTCCAGACCACCCAACTTGGCCAGCACCTCTAAAGGCACCTGAGGGTCAGCGCTGCGCGCAGCGATAGCGCGTTCAATCACCGCCACTTTGTGCACCTGCTGCTGAGGGTTAATCCCGGTTCCGGCGCCCACCACGTTTGCCACTGACTCACCCGTCAGCACCGCCAGCATTGCGCTGCTGGCAGTGGTATTGGCGATGCCCATTTCGCCCACCATAATGCACTTTGCACCTGCCCTTTTTGCTCGATTAACGGCCGCAATACCCACATCAATCGCGGCTATAGCTTGATCACATTGCATTGCGTCTTCTAACGCCATATTGGCGGTGCCATGGCGCACCTTGGAGGAGATCACCCCAGGCATGGTTAAAGGCGAAGCGACGCCCACATCCACAATCTCGACCAGCGCGCCTATCTGACGGGCGAAGACATTAATCGCCGCCCCACCGTTGGCAAAGTTGGCCACCATCTGAGCGGTTACTGCTTGGGGGAAAGCTGACACCCCCTCATCAGCAACCCCGTGATCGGCGGCAAACACAACCACCGCAGGCGGCGCCACGCTGGGCTTGAGTTCACCGGTGATAGCGCTCAGTTGAATAGCAAGTTCTTCCAAGGCACCCAAACTACCTGGCGGCTTGGTCAACGTATCCAAGTAACGACGCGTTTCTTCACCGGCATTGAGATCAACTGACTGAATGTGGTCAACAATGGCGTGCATGCAGGCTCCAGCCCACTAGGGGTCATCAAACATTCAAAGGCAAAGCGCAAAATGGTAGCAAAAGCCTGAGTGCTATACTTGCTATTTCATTAGCGGGTCTTCCACCCTGTCAGGATGTTAAGGCTTTATTTAGATTTTTCGCGTGGTGTATTTGCCACCTCACATTCGAGTAATAAAACTACAAATGTGGTTTTTATTGCCGTAAAGTCTCTTATTTCGACGCCAAAAAATGTAAAATAACTACAAGCTTCACTCACCGTCTCTATCATGCAGAGGTCCCTATGCCGAGCTCAACACCTGCTACGTTAAACCCCACCGTTGCTGAGGTTACCCAGCGCATTCGTGAGCGTTCTGCTGAGCGTCGCGCCCTCTACGAGCGGCGCATGGCTGACCAGCACAAACGTGGCGTGCACCGTGCTGAGCTAAGCTGCGGCAACCTGGCTCACGGTTTCGCGGCCTGTAACCCGCGTGATAAAAACGAACTCAAGCTAATGAATAGCGCCAACCTGGGCATTATCTCGTCCTACAACGATATGCTCTCGGCGCACCAGCCGTTTGAGACGTTTCCTGAAACGATTAAAGCAGCCGCCAGTGCCATGGGTTCTACCGCCCAGTTTGCCGGTGGCGTTCCGGCCATGTGTGACGGTGTCACCCAGGGCCAGCCGGGCATGGAGCTATCGCTGTTTTCCCGGGATGTGATTGCCATGGCCACCGCCGTAGGTCTCTCGCATAATATGTTTGATGCCGCGCTGTATCTGGGCGTGTGCGACAAGATCGTGCCGGGTCTGTTTATTGGCGCGGCGCGTTTTGGCCATCTGCCCGCCATGTTTGTACCCGCGGGCCCCATGCCCAGCGGCTTACCCAATAAAGAGAAGGCGCGCATTCGCCAGCTCTATGCCGAGGGCAAGGTTGGCCGTGCTGAGCTGCTCGAAGCCGAGTCTGACTCTTACCACAGCCCCGGCACCTGTACGTTCTACGGCACCGCCAACTCCAACCAGCTAATGATGGAGATGATGGGCCTACACCTGCCCGGCACTTCTTTTGTAAACCCAGGCACCGAAATGCGCGAAGCGTTGACGCGCTATGCCACCGAGCAGGCGATCCGCAACACCGAACCCGGTGGCGACTACCGCCCGTTCTATAAGCAGATTGATGAGCGCGCGATTGTTAACGCCGTGGTGGGCTTGCTGGCTTCCGGTGGTTCAACCAACCACACGATGCACCTGATCGCCATGGCCGCCGCTGCGGGCATTACCCTCAACTGGGACGACTTCACCGACCTTTCGGCGGTCACCCCCAGTCTGATGCGGGTTTACCCCAACGGCCAGGCAGATATCAACCACTTCCAAGCAGCGGGCGGCATGAGTTACCTGTTCCGCGAACTGCTGGGCGCGGGCTTGATTCACGGCGATATTCCCACCGTATTCGGCACCGACCTAACCGCCTACACCCAAGAGCCGTTCCTTGAAGATGGCAAAATCGTTTGGCACGAAGGCCCCGAAAAAAGCCTTGATGAAGACGTGCTCAGCCCGGTAGCGACACCGTTCGCGCCGACGGGTGGCTTGACGGTCATGAAAGGCAATCTGGGTCGCGGTGTGATCAAAGTCTCCGCAGTGACGGAAGAGCATCGCGTGGTAGAAGCGCCGGTGAAGATCTTCGAAGATCAAAACGAAATGAAGGCCTCCTTCGAATCTGGCGAGCTGGATCGCGACGTGATTGTGGTGGTTCGCTTCCAAGGCCCTAAAGCCAACGGCATGCCCGAGCTGCACAAATTAACCCCTTACTTGGGCGTACTGCAGGATCGTGGCTTTAAAGTGGCACTGGTCACCGATGGCCGCATGTCGGGTGCATCAGGCAAAGTACCCGCCTCCATTCACATGAGCCCCGAAGCCCTGGACGGTGGCCCGCTGGCCAAACTGCGTGATGGCGATATTGTACGTTTGGATGCCAACGCCGGTACTCTCGAAGCCAAAGTCGACCCCGCCACCTGGGCTAAACGGGAACTGGCCATTGGCAACCTGGATCACTACCACGTGGGCTTGGGTCGCGAGCTGTTTGGGGGCTTCCGCCACCTGGCCATGCGCGGTGAAGAAGGCGCTGGTGTATTCGGTGGCTTTGAAGCCGATGATCTCGCCCGTCAGCAGGGGCAAATCTCAGAAGAGGATGCCTGATGCGACCGGCACTCATCGGCGACATCGGGGGAACCAACGCACGCTTGGCGCTGGTCTCTCCCGGTGAAATAACCCCACACGATATCTTGAACCTACCCTGCGCCGACTACCCTGGCGTCGTGGAAGCGGTGCAGGATTATCTGGGGCGCGTAGGCGCCACGGGTGACAACGCGCCTCAAGAGGCGTGTTTAGCCTTCGCCTGCCCCGTTCACGCTGAACGGGTCAAAATGACCAATAACCACTGGGATTTTTTGAAAAGCGATGTTCAGCAACAGTTGAATCTATCGCTATTCAAGGTCATCAACGATTTTACCGCCCAGGCGCTGGGCGTCCCCCATGTGGCGGCCAGTGATTTGGTCGAAGTTCAACCGGGGCAAACCCAGGCGCACTCCACACGCTTAATCATCGGCCCAGGCACCGGACTGGGCGTTGCCGGGGTCTTCCCTGGGCAACACGCCTGGATTCCGCTGCCCACCGAAGGTGGTCACGTCACCTTTGCCCCCACGGACAGTACCGAGCGGGCACTGCTGGATGTATTTCTGCAGCGCCACAAACGGGTGAGCGTAGAACGCATCTTATGCGGTCAGGGTTTATTGGAGCTTTACCAAGCCTACTGCACCCTTGAAGGAATTGAGCCGCACTTAACTAGCCCAGCCGAGGTGACCACAGCGGCCAATGAAGGCGATAGCCTCGCCACTACTGCCCTGCTGCGCTTTCTAAAAATTCTTGGCGATGTGTGCGGCGACGCCACCTTGACCATGGGCGCAAGGGGTGGGGTTTATCTATGCGGTGGTATTCTCCCGCGCTTGCTTGAGTGGCTGCCAAAAAGCGAGCTGCGCGCCGCCTTTGTCAATAAAGGCCGTATGGGCGCTTATAACGCTGACATCCCCGTGTGGGTAGTAACTGCGCCCTGGACGGGCCTGTTAGGTGCCGCCGAAGCACTGCATAACGAAGAGGTTTTCTGATCACAACTTCTAACAACATCAATATGGAACCTGCTATGCCCGCCGCCACCTTTGATGTGCCGTTTTTACTCGGCATGATGCGTCTGCACGAAACACCCGCCATGCACGAACCCGAGCGATTAGCAGAATGGATCGAAGCGCGCCTGGAGCAGTGCCTTAACTGGTTTGACCATGCGGACATTTACGGCAGCGGCCAAGGGGAGACGCTTTTTGGCGCCGCGCTACGGGCGCGCCCTGCCCTGGCTCAGCGGGTTAATGTCGTCACTAAAGCGAGCATCGCTAACGACAACCCCGCCCCCGGTTCGGGTAAGGTAAAGCACTACAACGCTAGCCCTGCTTATCTTAATAGTGCCATTGATGCCTCACTTGTGCGTTTGAATGTCGAACGCCTCGACCATTTCCTGATTCATCGTCCCGATCTGCTGATGAACGCAGAAGCGACCGGCCGCGCGCTGGACGACGCCATTGAAGCCGGCAAAATTGGCGCTGCAGGGGTTTCCAACCACCTGCCCAGCCAGTGGCGGCGCTTGCAGGGCGCCATGCATCACCGCTTATCAGCCAACCAAATCGAGCTCTCGATTACCCACACAACGCCGCTGTTTGACGGCAGCTTTGATGAACTATGTGCCGATGACCACGCCCCCATGGCGTGGTCGCCTCTGGCAGGCGGGCAACTGATGCAAGGCGCCGTTGGCGAATGTTTGGCTAAGTGGGCGACAAAGCTTGATAGCTCCCCCAGCGCTTTAGCGCTGGCATGGCTGCGTAGTCTTCCTAACTCGCCAGTACCGGTGATTGGCAGCATTAAACCTGACCGAATCAGCGACATGCTAAAGGGCCCTGCCACGCTACCCCGAGAAGTGTGGTATGAATTGCTGGAAGCCGCCCGCGGCCACTGCGTGGCATAAACCCGTCTTTGCAAACAATTACACTAAGGAGCCAATAATGACGCCAGTTATCGCGTTTGGGGAAGCGCTGGTTGATATGCTCTCCAGCCGTTTAGGGGCGGCTACAGATGCCCAGGAAACCTTTACACCCTACGCCGGTGGTGCTCCCGCTAACGTGGCGGTCGCCTGCGCCCGCTTGGGCGTTCCTAGCCAATTTTTAGGCATGACGGGCGACGATACGTTCGGGCATTTTTTGGTGCGTGAACTCAAAAGCCACGGTGTCGACACCAGCGGCGTGGTATTTACCCAAGAAACCCGCACGGCGCTGGCGTTCGTTTCCCGGGATGACGTGGGCGAACGCACCTTTGATTTCTATCGCCCGCCCGCTGCTGACCTGCTTTATCGCCTTGAGCATTTACCCCATGGCGTATTCGAGAACCCTGCCATTCTGCACTTGTGCAGTAACAGCCTAACCGACCCAGAGATCGCCGACGTTACCCTGGCGATGGCCACCATGGCCAAGCGCGCAGGCTGCCTGGTCAGTGTAGATGCCAACCTACGCCACAACCTGTGGCCCGGCGGCGAAGCCGATGCCAGCTTAGTCACACAGCTGCTAGACGGCGCTGAGCTGCTCAAGCTCTCCCAGGAAGAGCTCGACTACTTGCGCGCCGATCATCCTGCAGAATCGTGGCTTTCAGAGCGGCTTGCGGCAGGGGTAAAAGTTATTTTGATTACCGACGGCCCCAATGATGTCGTAATCAAAGGCGTCGGCATCGACCAGCGCATTGCGCCACCCAAAGTGGAAGCGGTCGACACCACCGCCGGGGGCGACGCCTTTATTGGCGGGCTGTTGGCGGAGCTCTCGGCCCACGGCATCAATGAACACTGGCAGAGCGATACGGATTTTCTACTCAGCGCAGTGAATACCGCCTGCCGCTGTGGCGCCCATGCGGTCACCCGGCCAGGCGCTTACGCAGCGCTGCCAACGCGAGCGGATATTATTGGCTAACTAAGTAGAACTATAACCCATTAACAAATGGCGCGCCCCACGCAGGCGCGCTTTTTTTATGCTTCTTAGGGGTCGACTCGTCGCCAATCTAATTCGGACTTTTGTCTAAAGCGGCTCGCTTGTGGAAATGTCAGACATTTACTAGACTAGGGTTTATCCAATAAAGAACAAGAGATGACCGATGACGCTGGATGCTCTACCGCCCCACCAGGGTGGCGCTGAACAGTTAGCCCGTTTACTCGCCCAGGCCCTGCTGGCAGGCCATTGGCAGCCAGGCGATGTTTTCCCCCGTGAGCTGGATATCGGCAAACACTTTGCCGTTAGCCGAAACCAAGTGCGTAACGCACTCACCAGTCTCACCGCTGCGGGTTTATTAGAGCGCACCGCGGGCCGTGGCACGCTGGTTCGCGAGGTAGGCGATTGGCATCTACTCGACCCACTGATGAGCGAATGGATGACCGGGCTAGTCAACCTTGACCCGCAGTTGGTAAGGGCCATTTACGCCTTTCGTTTTTCTGCTGAACCGGTGGTCGCAGGACTCGCTGCCCAGGCAGCTCAGGCTGAAGACATAGAACGTCTGGAGAGCGCCTATGCAGGCATGGAGAGCAGCGCCGGCAGTGTTGAAGCGCGTGCTGAGCATGCCGAGTACGATGTCGCCTTTCACGACGCCACCTACCGGGCCAGCCACAATTTAGTCTGGCGGCAAATGGGCCATTTATTGCGCCCTTCGATCATGGCGCTAATACATCGCTCGCAACACCGCACGGACACCCTGGACGACAGTCTCGCGCGCCACCGCCAGGTACTTGACGCTATCCGCAGCCACGATGCCAGCGCCGCAGAAACCGCCGCGAGAGAAGTGCTGCGCCGCACGGCCATCGACCTTGGCATCGTCAGCTAACAATTACTCAATGAATACTATCTATTCAGAAGGATGACTGAACATGAAAATTACCAAACTCAAGACCTGGCAAGTCCCCCCGCGCTGGCTGTTTCTCAAGATCGAGACCGATGAAGGCTGTTACGGCTGGGGTGAACCGGTAATTGAAGGCCGCGCGGCAACCGTTGAAGCCGCCGTACACGAGCTTTCCGACTACTTGATCGGCCAAGACCCGCACCGCATCGAGCATCTTTGGAACATCATGTATCGCGCCGGTTTTTATCGCGGCGGGCCGATTCTGATGAGTGCGATTGCCGGTATTGACCAGGCGCTGTGGGATCTTAAAGGTCGCGACCTGGGTGTGCCCGTTCATCAGTTGTTAGGCGGTGCCGTGCGCGACAAAATGCGCATGTATGCCTGGACGGGTGGCGACCGCCCAAGCGACGTAGGCGCGGGTGCCAAAGCGCTGGTCGACAAAGGCTTCACGGCTTTTAAAATGAACGGCACCCCCGAGCTGCAAATCGTCGACTCACACCGCAAGGTCGATGAAGCCGTCGCCCGGGTAGCAGAAGCCCGCAACGCCGTTGGGCCAGATGTAGGCATCGGCATCGACTTCCATGGCCGCGTGCACCGCCCTATGGCCAAAGCACTGCTGCGCGAGCTAGAACCCTTTCACCCCATGTTTGTGGAAGAGCCGGTCGCCCCCGAGCATCTGCCCTGCTTGAAGGATATTGCTGGCGGGCTTGGCTACCCGCTAGCCACCGGCGAGCGGCTGCATACCCGTTTTCAGTTCCGCGACCTGCTGGCCGATGGCATGATCGACATTATCCAGCCGGATATTTCCCACTGCGGTGGCATTAGCGAAGGTCTCAAAATCGCCGCCCTAGCCTCCGCTTATGACGTCGCCTTAGCGCCCCACTGCCCGCTCGGCCCGTTAACCCTGGCCGCCTCTTTACAGCTGGATGCGGTCAGCCACAACGCCTTTATCCAAGAGCAGAGCATGGGCATTCACTACAACCAGGGCAACGATGTCCTCGATTACCTGGTCGATAAATCCGCCCTCGCCATTGAAGACGGATTCTGCGCCATTCCCCAAGGCCCAGGCCTGGGTGTCGAGATCAACGAGGAGTTCGTTGAGGAGCGCGCCAAGGTGGGCCACCGCTGGCGCAACCCGGTCTGGACTCATGAAGATGGCTCTATTGCGGAGTGGTAAGCCATGGGATCAACCGAGATGAGTGAAACACCTGACATTGCAGGTCAATTAACCTGGATTGCCGTTGACTGGGGCTCCAGCAATCTGCGCGTCTGGGGGCTGGATCAACACGACCAAGTGATTGCCCAAGCCAGTAGTGACAAGGGCATGCTGTCGCTAAAGGCCGACGAGTACGAAGCCGAGCTGCTGCGACTGGTGGGCGACTGGCTACCCGCCACCGGCACGACTAAGGTGATGGTGTGCGGTATGGCAGGCGCTCGCCAGGGCTGGTTGGAAGCCGCCTATTTACCGGTACCCACGCGGCTTGACCAGCTTAGCCAAGGCGCAGTCACACCAACGCTTACGGGTAACCAGCTAGCTGTTTACCTGCTGCCTGGTTTAAGCCAAACCCGTGGTACCGCGACTCACTTTGATGTGATGCGCGGTGAAGAGACCCAGTTGGCAGGACTCGTCGCTGATTCGCCAGATTTTACTGGCCTCGCCTGCCTGCCCGGCACTCACGCCAAATGGGCAAGCCTGGAAGCGGGCGCGGTGAGCGGGTTTTCGACCTACCTGACCGGCGAGCTTTACCAACTGCTCGCCAACCAGTCGGTGCTGAAACATTCCGTTTTATCACCCTCTGCGGCAAGTAACGGCCTTAACGATGCGGCTTGCCGAGAGGCTTTTATTTCGGCCGTCAGCGAGATTCATCAAGCCCCCGAAACCTTTAGTAGCCGCCTGTTCGGCCTACGCGCGCAAGATTTACTCGATGGACGACTACCTGCTGGCGACACGCGTGGGGCCGTTCTTGCGGCCAGGCTCTCTGGGCTCGCCATTGGCCTTGAGCTTGCTGGGGCCTGCCGTGACTGCCCCAGCGATAAGCCAATCACGCTGATTGGCAACCAAACGCTGAGCCAGCGCTACACGTTGGCACTCAATGCGATCGGCTATCAGACACAACATGTGGATGGCGACACCGCCGTCTTAGCGGGCCTGCGCCTTGCCCATCACGCGTTAAAATAAATTAAGCTTGGAGAAATTGGCTATGTCGCTGCCACTGATTGGAATTTTACGCGGTGTAACGCCTGATGAGGCCGTGGATATCGCGGAAGCGGTGCTGGCCGCGGGTATCACCCAGATTGAGGTGCCGCTTAACTCACCCAACCCGCTGGAGAGCATTCGCCGCTTGGTCGACGCATTTGGCGAGCGCGCGGTCATTGGAGCAGGCACGGTGCTCACTCCGGCTCAGGTGCGTGAAGTTCACGCTGCTGGTGGGCGCTTAATCGTTTCTCCCAACTGTCGGCCAGCGGTGATTGAAGAAACGCATAAGCTCGGCATGGCTAGCTGGCCGGGCATTGTGACGCCTTCAGAAGCATTCGATGCGCTGGATGCAGGTGCTACCGGGCTTAAACTCTTCCCCGCGGTGCAGGTAGGCTTAGAAGGTATGAAAGCAGTACGCGCCGTGCTACCGGCAGGCACGCTTTTGTATGCCGTCGGCGGCGCTGGAGTCGATAACTTCGCCGAATGGCGCGCAGCGGGTGTCGATGGTGCAGGTCTGGGTAGCGCATTATACAAACCTGGCCAAAGCGCCTCTCAGGTGGGGAAACAGGCTCAAGCCCTCGTCGATGCCTGGTTAGCGGGAGAACAATAAGGAGAACCAACAATAATGAATACCGATATGAGTGTTTCAACGTGGCAGGCCGAGTTAGCTGTCGATTGCCGCTGCTCACTGGGTGAAGGCCCGCAGTGGGACACCAAAAATCAGCGCCTTTATTGGTGCGACATTCTTGAAAAACAGCTGCACTGGCTATCCCCCGCCACCGGGGAAAGCGGCCACTATCAGCTCGATCATCGGGTGTCTCTGGCAGCGCCCCTTGCTGAAGGTGGCCTGCTGTTAGTCGGTGAAGACCGTTTAAGCCGCTTCGACCCAAGCAGCGGCAGTATCGAAAAGCTGAGTGATTTCGAGGCCGATAATCCCATCACCCGCAGCAATGACGCCCGCATTGATCGCCACGGCAGCCTGTGGCTCTCCAGCATGGGGAAAAGCGCTGAAAGAAACGCTGGAAGCCTTTACCGCCTGCATCGCGGCGAGCTCTCGCGGCTGCGTTCAGGCCTAACGATTCCCAATGCCATTTGCTTCTCCGCAGATGGTGAGTTTGCGTGGTTTACCGATACTGTGACGGGTGCGGTGATGCGCTGGGCGCTGGATAGCGACGGCTGGCCGCAAGGCGAGCCACAGCCTTGGGCGGACTTTTTCTCCAGCCAAGGTAATCCGGATGGGGCGGTGATGGATAGCGAAGGCTGCCTATGGCTAGCGCTGTGGGGGGCTGGGCAGGTCGTTCGTCTGGATCCTAACGGTGAAATAATAGGCCGCGTCGAGCTGCCGGTCAGCCAACCCTCCTGCCCGGCGTTTGCAGGCCCTGATCTGAAAACGCTGTATATCACCACGGCGCAAGAGGGATTCAGTGCTGAGCAGCTGGCCCAAGAGCCCACCGCAGGCTCGCTCTATGTGGTCGAAACCGGCATCAAAGGCCTAGCCGAACCGCCGCTACGTCTGGCATAACTCTCCCACGAACCTCCCAGCAAAAGGCCCCACTAGCGGATACTAGCGGGGCCTTTCTGTTACGGCTTCACCTATTACCTACAAGGCGGGCAATCAGCCAGCAAAGCTAATATACATAACGATCACTAACACGACCAAAACGATACCGGCGGGTACCGCCCCTTTCCAGGGTGTTAGATCCACATCGCCGCTGTGCTCCTGAATCCAGTCGGTTTCCCTTGGGCGCACCTTGCCGATAATCAGCATCACCGCCACCAGTAATACAAAGACCAGCGCCACGAAGTGGAACTCGTGCATGATCTGCGGCAGCAATGTAAACGGTGGCACAAAGTAACCGGCGGCGATCAATAAGCAGCCGCCGATCAGGGCGATTTTGGCCGCCATTGGCGGAACACGTTTGGTTAGCAGCCCGACCAGCACCACGGCAAGAATCGGAATAAAGTAAATCGCGTTCATCTTCTGCAGGTAGCCAAACAGGCTCTCCTGACCTGCCAGCAGTGGCGCAATGATCATGGTGAGAATGGCCATGATCCAGCCAAACACTTTACCCGACTTAACCACCTGCTCTTCCGTGGCCTCTTTATTCAGCACCCCTTTATAGATGCCCAGGCTGAAAATCGTGGTAGTGCTGTTAAGCGCTGAGTTAAACGACGACAGGATCGCACCGACCATCACCGCAGCGAAAAACCCGGTGAGGTACGGCGGCAGTACGTTAAAAACCAAATGACCATAGGCTTCATCGGCACGCACGCCCTGATCGGCATAAAGGTGATAAGCAATGATGCCAGGCAGTACTAGGTAGAGCGGTCCCAGCAGCTTGAAGAGACCGGTCAGCAGCACGCCCTTCTGACCTTCGGCAAGGTTTTTGGCTGCAAAGGTACGCTGAATAATCTGCTGGTTGGTGCTCCAGTAGAACAGGTTAATCAGGAAAACGCCGGTAAACAGGGTAAAGAACGGCACCTGCTGATCAGCACCACCAATCGAATTCAGCTTATCCGGGTCGCTCTCTTTGAGGATGTTCCAACCCTCCATGATGCCGCTGCCGTCACTCACGGCCTGCAGGCCGAAATAGACGATCACAAAACCGCCGATCAGGAGGCCAACACCGTTGAGCGTGTCGGATACTGCAACCGTGCGCAGGCCACCAAACAGGGCATACACGGAACCGATAATACCGACGATCCACACCGTTAGCCAAAGCAGCGTCGTCGAAGACTCAATGCCGGTTAATCCCTGTAGATCGAGCATGCCCTGCAGGCCGATGGCACCTGAATAGAGAATGATCGGTAGCAGAATCACCGCGTAAGCAATCAAGAAGATGATATTGGTGATTAGCTGAGTCGTTTTATCGAAACGAATTTCGAGAAGCTGCGGCAGCGTAGCAATACCACTTTTCAAAAACCGCGGAAGGAAGAATAGCGCCAACGCCACTAGGGCGATAACCGCGACCACTTCCCAGGCCATTACGCTTAAACCATCAGAAAAGGCCGCCCCATTGAGCCCCACCATTTGCTCGGTGGAGAGGTTGGTCATCAATAGAGAGCCGGCAATCAGCGGGAAGGTTAGCGTACGTCCGGCAAGAAAGTAGCCGCTGGTGCTTGAGTGGTCATCTCGGCGGGTGATCCGCCAAGTGATAAAGGCGACAAGCCCTGTAAAAAACAGGAAGGACGCCAAGGTCAACGCGTGCATTTTGACTCACCTCATCATCATTGTAAGTGGCACGCACCTTTATGTATGCGCGAATAGCGAAATGTCAGACAAATCTTGTCACCATTTTAGTTGAGCTAAATATAGCCCGTTATACGCCTTTGGTCTTATATTGAGCTCTAGCGTGTTTCAAGACTGCTTAAAGGGTATAAAAAAAGCCCCAGCTATGTTTTATCAAACAATAAACTGAAGCTATTCTTTTAAACTTAGCACTGGTTTTTAATTCAGCGAAGGGGGCTATTTAGTGATGAAAGCGCTCCGCGGACTGGCGGGCCAGCTCACGGATGCCATCCCAATCTTCCGCTTCCACCATTGCTTTGGGTGTTAGCCAGGAGCCACCTACGCACATCACATTGGGCAGCGATAGATAATCATCGGCGTTGTCGACGGTGATACCGCCAGTGGGACAGAAGCGGGCTTCAGGAATCGGCGCGCCAAACGCTTTGATGGCTTTGGCTCCACCGCTGGATTCCGCCGGGAAGAACTTGAACCGACGGTAACCGTACTGCCAGCCGGTCATTAGTTCAGAAACTGTCGAGACCCCCGGCAGCATGGGCACCGGGCTTTCAACGCCGTAACGATAGAGGGCTTCCGTTGCGCCTGGTGTTACTACAAAGTCAGCGCCAACCTGCTCGGCCTGGCGGTACTGGGCGGGCGTCAGTACCGTGCCCACGCCAATGCTGGCACCGGGCAACGCTTCACGCATACGCTTCACTGCTTCAAGCGCGCAGTCAGTGCGCAGGGTAATTTCCAATACGGTTAAGCCACCCTCTACCAGGGCGCGGCCTAGCGGTACCGCATCTTCCAAACGCTCGATAGTGATGACCGGAATCACCTCGGCTTTCAAGCAGATGCTATCCAGCTCTGCAGTGCGTGTAGAAGGTAACTGTTTGTCGATAGTCATTAGTGAGTCTCCAAGCAACTTATTATTGGCTAAGGCAGTTAGCGCTCAAGGCGCCCAATAAATGGCCAGTGGGCAGGTTAAAAAGGCACGAATAGGCAGTTGACGAACATCGTCGCCACTTAGTGCCTTGGCCAATACGGCGCGTTTATCATCGCCGGTAATATGCAGAATATGCCGCCGCGCCTGATGCAGGCGATCAGCCGAAAAGGTAATTCGGGGCTGCGGCTGACTAGGCGTTCTGACCGCCACTAGCAGTTCCTCTGTGGCAAGTGCCAGGGTCAATTCAGGGCTGTCGGGAAACAGTGACGCCGTATGGCCATCGCCGCCCATACCTAGAATCACCACGCTGGCAGGCCACGCTAGCATTTCCGCTTGCTTGGCCACTTCATCAACGCCCTCTTCAGGTGTAGCCGCACTGCAAGTTAACGGTATAAAGGTGGCATCAGCCGCCTTACCCTGTAGCAGATGCTCACGCACCAACTTGGCGTTGCTGTCGCTGCTCTGCTCGTCGACCCAACGCTCATCGGCCAGCGTTACATCTACCCGATCCCAGGGTAGCGGTTTGGCCGCCAATGCCTTGAAAAAAGGTACTGGCGTTGAGCCACCTGAAACCACTAGCAGGACGCGCTCCTGGTGGTTTAAGTCTTCTTGCAGCGCTTGAAAAACGGCTTCGGCAAGCTGCTCGGCCAACTGTTGGCGTGCTTGGCTCATATTAATAATCCTCGTACCAGCTGCGGCCATCCTGGGTAATCATGGCTATAGAAGCGACCGGCCCCCAAGAACCTGCGGGATAACGACGCGGTGGCATATCGCGTTTTTTCCAGCCATCGATGAGTTGGTCGCACCAGCGCCAGGCGTGTTCGATTTCGTCGCGACGCACGAACAGGTACTGCTGGCCTTTCATAACTTCGAGTAGCAGGCGTTCGTATGCATCGGGTATCCGTGATTTGGGAAATGCATTGTTGAAGTCCAAATGCAGCGGGCCGGGGCGCAGGCGCATGCCCTTATCCAGGCCGCTGTCCTTGGTCAGCACTTGCAGCGCTATACCCTCTTCCGGCTGGAGGCGAATAATCAGCTTATTAGAGGCGATGCCGCGCTGATCCGGGTCGAAGATATAGTGGGGCTGCTGGCGGAAGTGGATAACAATTTGCGAGAGCTTCTCCGGCATGCGTTTACCGGTGCGCAGGTAGAAAGGCACGCCTGCCCAACGCCAGTTAGCCACTTCGGTTTTCATGGCCACAAAGGTTTCGGTCTGGCTCTGGGTGTTGGCGCCCTCTTCTTCCAGGTAACCCGGCACCGACTGACCATCGCTGGTGCCCGCGATATATTGACCGCGCACTACATCGCGACCCAGCGCCTCGCCCACAAACGGTTTAAGTGCCTTAAGCACCTTGACCTTCTCATCGCGAATGGCATCGGCATCCAGGTTAGAGGGCGGATCCATGGCGATTAAGCACAGCAGCTGCAGCAGGTGGTTTTGCACCATATCGCGTAGCTGACCCGCCTCATCGAAATAGCCCCAGCGCCCTTCGATACCTACCTTTTCGGCAACGGTAATTTCCACATGAGAGATATTGTTCTGGTTCCACTGGGTGCCAAACAGCGGGTTGGCAAAACGCAGTGCGATCAGGTTCTGTACGGTCTCTTTACCCAAATAGTGGTCGATGCGGTAAATCCGCGACTCGGGGAACACTTCACCAATTGCGTCGTTAATTTCGACCGAGGAGTGCAGGTCGTAACCGATGGGTTTCTCAACCACCACGCGGGACTCATCATCCAGGCTTTTACTGGCCTGCAGGTGACGGCAGATATCGCCATAAATAGGTGCTCCAACGGAAAGATAGACCACCATTGGGCGCGGTGAGCCCTTTCGCCACTGGCGAATGGCGTCGTAACCTTCAACGCTGGAAAAATCGAGTTTCAAATAATCTAGGCGGGCGAGAAAACGCTCGAGGCTCTGCTTATCCTGCTCGCTGCTTTTCAGCCGTTTTTGCAGCGCATCGTTAACCATTTTTCGGAATGATGCAGCGTCGTGCTCATGGCGAGCCAGCCCCATAATGCGCGTGCTTTCAGGCATCAAGCCTTCGCGATCAAGATGGTATAAGGCAGGAAATAGCTTGCGCATGGCAAGATCACCCAGCGCTCCAAACAGCGCTAAATCAATAGCGTGATTCGGATCGCCCAGCGGTGCACCTTGGGAAGCAGTGGACTGGCTCATCGTCACTCCTGTTTATAATTAGGCATCTAATGTAGTTAGATTACCTAAAATCTACCGTAAAGGGGGCATTATACGCAATAATTCGTGTAATTTTACTACAAAATAACCACGGTTTCTGCTCTATCAACGCACTCAGCACTTCATATCAATCCTTCTCCTTCCACTTTTACTCTACGCCCTTGATATACGCCACTGCTACGCCCCCTAAGGAGGAGGTGACCTTGCGCATAATTGGCCACTCTGCGGAAGTTGATAAATAAATGACCACAACAACAATGAGGTTATTACTCGATGGCAACGCTACGCTACTTTATCAGACCGCTACTCACAGCCACTTTGGCTGCCAGCGCTACCCTGCCAGCCTTCGCGTTCGAAGATGACCGCCTAACGATCTGGATGGGCGACAACAAAGGCCAGCAAGGCATTCAACTGCTGGCTGAGCAGTTTCTTGAAGAGACGGGCATAGAAGTTGAGGTGGTCTTTCCGGATAACCTGACCGACCGTTTTCAACAGGCGGCGGGCAGTGGCCAAGGGCCGGACATCGTGATCTGGGCCCACGACCGGATGGGCGAGTGGGCACAAAGTGGCTTACTAAAACAGGTAGCGCCTAGTGACAGCTTTCGCGAGTCTTTTTACGACTTCACCTGGGAAGCCGCCCTGTGGAATGGCGAAACCTACGGCTACCCCATTTCAGTGGAATCACTCGGTCTCATTTATAACAAAGCCTTGGTGGACACCCCGCCGGAGAGCTTTGCCGAGTTAATGCAGCTGGACAAGACGCTTGCCCAAGAGGGTAAAAAAGCCATCCTGTTCGACTACAGCGAGCCCTACTACGGCTGGACGCTGCTAGCCGCGAACGGGGGCTACCCGTTTAAACAAACTGACGCAGGCTACGACGTTACCGATATTGGCGTTAACAACGAAGGTGCCGTGCAAGGTGCAGAGCTGTTAGTCGAGCTTATCGAAAGCGACGTGGTGCCGCGAGGTACCGACTACAGCATCATGGATAATCGCTTTAACAAGGGCGAAGTAGCAACCATGATCAGCGGCCCCTGGGCCTGGCCAAACCTTGAGCGCAGTGGCATTGATTACGGCGTCGCCTTGCTGCCCAAGGTGGGCGACGAACGTGCCAAGCCCATGTTTGGCGTTATGACGGCAATGATCAACTCGGCCTCACCCAATGACTTTCTGGCCGTCGAGTTCCTGGAAAACTACCTGCTCAGCGAGGAGGGTATGCGCACCTTCAACAGCGATGGGTCGCTGGGGGCTGTGGCCCACATCGACTATCAAGCGGAACTGGCCGACAACCCCAATATTGCCGCCACGCTTGAAAACGCCGAAGTTGGCATGCCGATGCCGAACATTCCCGAAATGGGCGCCTTTTGGGCAGCCATGGAGCCCGCGCTGCAAAACATCGGCAGCGGGCGTCAATCACCCCAAGAAGCGTTGGATGCCGCCGCGCGGCGTATGCGTCAGTAGCCACTCGCCTTTCCTTCACTGCCCGACCATGGCACACCGCTGGCAAGGCCGGGCAGTTTCGCAGGACATCTTTCATGTTTACCACGAATGCTTCGCGGGGCTTGCCCCGCCACCGCTCCCGCCATGTGGCCGAACGCTATTCCCGCTGGGCAATGCGCAGCTTGATCGGGCTGATGGTACTGGCCCTGCTTTGGCTGGTGATGGCCTTTTACATGCACGGCCAGTGGGTATTTGCGCTGCTTTTTTTGGTGCTTGGCACGTCGCTGGGCGTGGTGTTCAGCCGACGTTCGCTGATGAGCCACCGGTATATTTTCCCTGCCGTGGCCGGGCTTGGCGTGTTTGTCATTTTCCCGCTGGTGTATACCGTCGGCATCAGCTTCAGCAACTACAGCTCGGACAATCTGCTTAGCCAGGAGCGCGTACGCGCACAACTGACCAATCAAACCTACCAGGCAGAAGGCGCTGCCTTTTCCTATGCGCTTTACCAGGAAGGCGAGCTGGTGCGCCTTTACCTGGAAAGCGACGCCCCTGCGGGCGACAACGACCGGCTACTATCCGCCGCGCTCAACCTAACTAACAGCGAAGTTCGTCGCGTTCCAACCCAAGCCGTAGACGGCCCGCCCGAAGGTGAGCCGCTTCCCATGCGCGCAGCCATCCAGGCCCGCGACGCCCTCCAGGCGCTGCGCCTGCAAACACCCGGGGGCACTGAGCTGCGCATGGCGGGCCTGCGCCAGTTCGCGCCAATGATCGACCGCTATGAGATTCGTGACAACGGCAGCCTCTACGATCGGCAGGAGGATCAGGTGCTGACGCCGGACAACGATATCGGCTTTTTCGTCACCGAAAACGGAGAACGCATCACCCCCGGGTGGCCGGTGAACGTGGGCTTCACCAACTACACCAAGATTTTCACCGACCCGGATATTCGCGGGCCGTTTATGCAGATTTTTGTCTGGACCTTCGTATTTGCCGGGCTCACCGTACTGTTCACGCTGGCCGTGGGGTTTGTCCTCGCCTCGCTGCTGCAGTGGGATCAGCTCAAGGGCAAGGCGGTCTATCGGACGCTACTGATACTGCCCTACGCGGTTCCAGCGTTTATTTCGATTCTGATTTTCAAAGGCATGTTCAATCAGCATTTTGGTGAAGTGAACATGATTCTGGAGGCACTGTTCGGCATTTCCCCAGAATGGTTTACCGACCCCTGGCTGGCCCGAACCATGCTGCTGATCGTCAACACCTGGCTGGGCTACCCCTATATGCTTCTGCTGTGCATGGGGCTGATTCAGTCGATCCCCGGCGATCTTTACGAGGCCTCGGCGGTAGACGGCGGCGGGCCGATCACCAACCTGATGAAGATCACCCTGCCGCTGATCATCAAACCGCTCACACCGCTGTTAATCGCCGCCTTTGCTTTTAACTTCAATAATTTCGTGTTGATTGCGCTGCTCACCGGGGGCAGCCCGGACATTCTGGGTGCCAGCACGCCCGCGGGCACCACCGACCTGCTGGTGAGCTACACCTACCGAATCGCCTTCCAGGATGCTGGCCAAAACTTCGGCCTGGCGGCGGCGATTGCCACGCTGATCTTTCTGCTGGTGGTGGGCATGTCGGTCATCAATCTGCGGCTTTCCAAGGTTAAGGTTTAGGAGGTTTACGATGGCGATGGTTCAACCCCGCTCCATTCGCTCACGGCGATGGGGCGCCCATTTGGCGCTGATCGGCTTTGTTTCACTGATCGTGTTTCCGCTGCTTTTGGTGATTTCAATTTCGTTTCGTGAGGGCAACTTTGCCTCGGGGAGCTTGATCCCCGAGCGTTTCTCTCTTGAACACTGGGCGCTGGCCTTGGGTATTCCCTGGGAGCGCGCCGACGGCAGCGTGATCCAGCCGCCCTTCCCCGTGCTGCTGTGGCTATGGAACTCGATCAAAGTCGCCGTGGTGTCCTCGCTGCTGATTTTGATGCTTGCCACCACCAGTGCCTACGCCTTTGCCCGTATGCGCTTTAAGGGCAAGGAGCCGCTGTTGAAAGGCATGCTGATTTTCCAAATGTTCCCAGCAGTATTGTCGCTGGTGGCACTCTACGCGCTGTTCGACCGGCTGGGTCAGTTCGTCGGCTGGCTGGGGATAAACACCCACGGCGCGCTGATTGTCGCTTCCCTGGGCGCAGTGGCGCTGCATATATGGACGATCAAGGGCTACTTCGAATCCATCGACGGGTCGCTCGAAGAAGCCGCCATGGTGGACGGGGCAAGCACTTGGCAGGCGTTTCGCTACATCCTGCTGCCGCTGTCGGTGCCGATTCTGATGGTGGTGTTCATCCTGGCGTTTGTGATGAGCATCATGGAGTACCCCATGGCCTCGGTGCTGCTGGTGGATGAGCATAAGCTCACCCTGGCGGTGGGCGCCCAGCAGTACCTGGCCGACCATAATCAGCGCTGGGGCGACTTCGCCGCCGCTGCCGTGCTCTCGGGGCTGCCAATCACCGTGGCGTTCCTGATCTGCCAGCGTTGGATTATTGGTGGATTAACCGCCGGGGGCGTTAAAGGTTAAATCTAACGAAGGTGTTTAGCTAGCTTGCCCAAACCCAGCGCTCTGCTGGGTTTTTTTGTTTTTTTACAGACTTTTTATGGAAGGTCATGGTGTCATGGCGGATGTTAAGAATACTAAACGGCGAGCTGGGCATATGACTCCATTCACACCATGGTTTTACCGTAGCAGGTATGTGTATCGGCACTGGGCACCTGTTTTTAAAATCATTTCGATTCTCTGGGTTGTGCTAGCGCTGTTCATGCTAGTGCCTTTCGTCGTACTGCTGATTGAAAGAGACCCTGACGCACCTGCCTTCGGTGTTTCCATTCTAATTGTACTTGGCGCCGCAGCGCTTACCTGGTTACTCACCTATCGCGCAGCTTTAGAGTTGAAGCCATGGCAGATGTTTATTCTTACCGCCGCCAGTTGGGTCACCATTAGCGGTTTTGCCAGCCTGCCGCTGGTGCTGGGCGCCCCACAGTTAACCTTCACCAATGCGGTGTTTGAATCGGTATCAGCGATAACTACGACGGGATCCACGATTCTGGTCGGTATTGAGCACTTTTCCGATGGATTGAAGCTATGGCGAGGGCTCATGCAATGGATGGGCGGCATCGGCATTATCGTCATGGGTATTGCGATTTTGCCGTTTCTTAAAGTAGGTGGTATGCGGTTGTTTCACACCGAGTCGTCCGACTGGTCGGATAAAGTGATGCCACGCACTGGCGGTATTGCCAAAGCGACGCTAACGATCTATGTCAGCCTAACCCTGGTCGCGATTGGTAGTTATTGGTTCGGCGGGATGACGCTCTTAGACGCCACCGTACATGGTATGACGTCGCTTTCTACCGGCGGCTTTGCCAATTCCGACGCTTCCTTCGGCGCCTATAGCGAACAGCCATGGCTGCTGTGGATGGCCAGTTTTTTCATGCTGAGCGGTGCGCTTCCCTTTGTACTGTATATCCGTTTTATACGCGGGTCGCGCAGTGCCCTATGGAACGATCAGCAGGTACTTGGGCTGTTAAAGCTCTTGATGGCCGCGATTTTGCTACTCAGTGTCTGGCGCATCACCCAGGGCGACAACTGGTTTGAATCGCTCACCCACGTTACCTTTAACATTATTTCAGTGGTAACCACCACCGGCTATGCATCGGATGATTACACCCAGTGGGGGGCGCTGCCGGTGGTCGCTTTTTTCTACCTGACCTTTGTGGGCGGCTGCAGCGGCTCTACTAGCGGCGGAATGAAAATCTTCCGGTTTCAGATTGCTTCTTTAATGCTGCTTAACCAGTTGCGTTACCTCATCCATGCCAATGGTGTGTTTACCACTCGCTATAACCATCAGCCGGTCACCAGTGATATCTCGCGCAGCGTAGTGGCCTTCTCGTTCTTCTTTTTTATCACCATAGCGGCACTGGCGTTGAGCCTCTCTGCCCTGGGGTTGGATTTAGTCACCGCTCTTTCCGGTGCCGCCACCGCAGTCACCAATGTGGGCCCTGGGCTAGGCGATATCATCGGCCCCGCAGGTAATTTTGCCCCTCTACCCGACGCGGCGAAATGGTTGCTATGCATTGGCATGCTGATGGGGCGGTTAGAAATACTCACCGTCGTGGTGTTACTGACCCCAATGTTCTGGCGACGCTAGCCGGATATCTTGAAGGACGTTCGTGAAGGACAATCGTGTCATGACACTTAGAAAACCAATATTCAAACCCTTTAGGCAGATTGCGAACCAGTTGCGCTTGCCAATGTCGTCAGAAATCCTGATTGCGCTGGCGAGCACGCTAATTGCTCTGCTAATCGCCTGGGGGCTATATACCTGGCTAGCCTTGGCTAATCTTTCGCTGATTTTTCTTACCGCGGTTCTCGCCAGTGCGGTGTTAGCAGGAAGCTACGCAGCTCTGCTATGTGCCGTACTGGGGTTTCTGACGTTTAATTTTTGCTTCACCGTTCCGCACTTTTCGTTAGCGGTTGAAGAGCAAGAGCAACTGCTAACACTGCTGTTCTTTCTATTAGTCGCACTGGTAGTCGGCAAGCTCGCCGGGGATAGCCGCCAACGCTTGCTGGAGCTTAGTGCCGCTCGCTTGGCTGAAGAGCAGGAGAGGTTGCGTTCAGCGCTGCTATCGTCGATTTCCCACGACCTGCGTACTCCGCTAGCGTCGATTATTGGCGCGGCCAGCTCGCTTCGCACTCTGGATGCACAGCTCAGCCAACAGGATCGCTTTGCGTTACTAGATGGCGTATTAAGCGAAAGTGAACGCCTTAACCGCTATATACAAAATTTGTTGGACATGACCCGACTAGGCCATGGCGATATGAAAATCGAGCGCGATTGGGTGGCGTTTGATGATTTAGTCGCTTCAGCGCGGAAGCGACTGGGCAGTGCCCTTGAAGGTTTCCAAGTCGAGCAGCACTGGTCAAAAGAGCTACCACTACTTTACGTTCACCCCGCCCTGATTGAGCAAGCGCTGGTCAACGTGCTTGAAAATGCGGCGCGCTTCTCACCACCTAATGGCCATATCACTATCGAAGCCCAATGTCGTGATGATAAAAGGGCTGGAGACCCGTCCATCTTATTGTTTTCGGTTACCGACCAAGGCCCTGGCATACCCGAAGCACTACGCGAGCGCGTGTTCGATATGTTTGTCACCGGTAACGACGGCGATCGCAGCCTGCACGGTAGCGGCCTGGGGCTGGCGATTTGTCGGGGAATGCTTGGCGCCCACGCGGGTCAAATCCACGCAAGCCCTGGGCCTGACAATGTTGGCACCAGGATTACCATGACGCTGCCCCTATCGGCACCCAGCAAGGACGCCGAGAATGAGCACTGATCAAGCGCGCGTATTAGTCATTGATGACGAGCCGCACATTCGTCACTTTTTGCGTATCAGCCTCACTTCTCAAGGGTTTCAGGTGATTGAGGCCTCCAGTGGTCGCGAGGGGTTGGAAAAACTCAATGCTGATGCGCTCACCGCTAATGCAGACATCGTTTTACTGGATCTTGGTCTGCCAGACATGGATGGACAGCAAGTGCTCGATTCTATCCGCAAGCATAGCGAGGTGCCCGTGATCATTGTTTCGGTGCGCGGCCATGAGGCTGAAAAAGTGCGCGCCCTGGATAACGGGGCGAGCGACTACGTTACCAAACCCTTCGGCATTCAAGAGCTGTTGGCACGTATTCGAGCCCTATTAAGGCGGCGCGCCAGCCCAAGCGCTCAGCGTTTCCAGCATGGCGGTTTGATAGTTGACCTGGCCGCTCACCAAGTAAGCTTGCACGGCGAGGCCGTTCATCTAACGCCGAAAGAGTTCGCCGTGCTGGCCCAGCTTATTGCTTCAGCTGGGCGAGTGGTCACGCAGACCCAGCTATTACGACAGGTATGGGGCCCAACTCACCAGGAAGATACGCATTACTTGCGCATCGTGGTGAGCAAATTGCGTCAAAAGCTAGGTGATGATCCCCAGTCCCCCACCCTACTGCAAACTGAACCCGGCATTGGTTACCGACTCTCCCTTGAGCCTGACCGTGAGGACAAGACCGTATGAAAATTATTATTCTCGGCGCCGGCCAGGTCGGCGGCACACTGGCAGAACACCTCGCCCGCGAGGAAAACGACATCACCGTCGTTGACACTGACGCCAAAAAACTGCGCGAGCTGCACACCAAAATCGATATCCGAACGGTCACCGGGGCAGGTTCCTACCCGATAGTGTTGCGCCAGGCAGGCTGCGAAGACGCCGATATGTTGATCGCTGTCACCAACAGCGACGAGATCAATATGATCGCCTGCCAGGTCGCCCATACGCTGTTTCGCACGCCGACTAAAATTGCCCGGGTGCGCGCCACCGCGTATTTGACCCGTAAAGGCCTTTTTGCCCACGAAGCGATCCCCATTGATGTACTGATCAGTCCCGAGCAGGTGGTCACCGACCACGTACGCCGCCTGATCGAGCACCCCGGTGCCCTGCAGGTGCTGGAGTTTGCCGGTGGCCTGGTACAGCTGGTGGCGGTGAAAGCGTTCTACGGTGGCCCGCTGGTGGGCCAGGATTTGGCCTTTCTGCGCCGCCATATGCCCAACGTGGATACCCGCGTAGCCGCCATTTACCGTCGTAACCGCCCAATCATTCCCCGTGGCGATACGGTCATCGAGGCTGACGACGAGGTGTTCTTCCTCGCCGCCCGCCGGGATATTCGCGCAGTGATGAGCGAGCTGCGCCGGGTCGAGCGGGACTTCCGTCGGGTCGTGATCGCCGGGGGTGGCAATATCGGCGAGCGGCTGGCGGAGCATTTGGAGCATAGCCACCAGGTCAAGATCATCGAGCACAGCCTGGAGCGCTGCACCACCCTCTCCGAGCGACTGGATCGCACCGTGGTGCTCCATGGCAGCGCCACCAGCAAGCGCTTACTGGAAGAGGAGAATATCGAAGAGTGCGATATCTTCTGCGCGCTGACCAACGACGACGAAGTCAATATCATGTCGTCGCTGCTCGCCAAGCGTTTGGGGGCGAAGAAGGTACTGACGCTGATTAACAACGCCGCTTACGTGGATTTGGTGCAGGGGGGCGAGATCGATATCGCCATTTCTCCCCAGCAGGCGACCATCGGCAGCCTGCTCACCCATGTGCGCCGGGGCGATATCGTCAACGTTCACTCGCTGCGCCGGGGTGCCGCCGAGGCCATTGAAGCCATCGCCCACGGCGATAAGCAGTCCTCCAAGGTGGTCGGGCGTACCATCCGCGAGATCGACCTGCCCGACGGCACCACCATCGGTGCGATTGTGCGCGGCAAGGAAGTCATTATCGCCCACGGCGACGTGATGGTTGAGAGCGGTGACCACGTGATTCTATTTGTGATCGACAAGCGCCGCATTCGCGATGTGGAGCGCCTGTTCCAGGTCGGCTTGACGTTCTTTTAACTGGCGCTTTTGAGTGGCTAAATCTCGACCGCGCGGCCAATGAACTCAATCGGCCCGGTGGGCAAGCCGGTTGGTGAGCCGGTTTCGTCTTCCAGCGTTAGCTCAAATAGCTGGTTATCCTCAAGAGGCGGCAGTTCATCCAAGCGCAAACGGATCGGCTGCCCTGGCTCCACTAAACCCAGCGATACCGGGGCCTGCCACTCATCTGCTTTGGTCCAAAACTCAAGCGCTTTACCTTCAGGTACTTCGAAAGTACCCAATGGGATCAGCTCGATTTCCTGGCGTGATGAGGCCTGCACTACCCAACCCGCTGACTGCGTTTGCGGAGCAAGCAGAACCACCATGTACTCGGGGGTCGTCGGTTCAGTTACTTCATTGCCCAGCATCACGCCCAATACTAACGCCGCCGCTAAGCCAAACCCGGCAGCGCCGCGCCAAAGCGGCAGGCTGTGCAGCATGCGGAGAGGTCTTGGCGGCACGACAGAGGCAGGTCGAGCACGCTTAGCAAGCGCTTTCCGTGATGCTAAGCTGCGCTCAATACGCGGCCATAAATTGTCAGAAGGCGTTACCGGGTCGGTGATAGCGGTATAGGGCAAGAAACGCTCTTCCCAAGCCATCACGGCTTGTTGCAATTCAGGCTCGTTAGGTAGCCGGGCCTCTAGCGCCTTACGCTGCTCTAACGAAAGCGTACCCAGCACGTATTCACCCGCTAAAGTATGGTCGTCTTGGTGTTCGTGCTGACTGGGGCGGCTCATGCCATACACTCCCGTAGGCGCAGCAAACTGCGTTTGATCCAGGCTTTTACGGTTCCCAGCGGCGCGCCGGTATGCGCCGCAATTTCCGCATGACTCAGGCCGTCAACATAGGCATGGAGTACGCAGTTACGCCGCTCCGGCTCAAGCGCTTCCAAACAGCTATCCATCCGCTGGCCGGTTTGCCAATCGAAAGCTTCATCGGCAACGGAGGCGTGCTGAAAATGTTCATCGAGATCTAATTCGGTGGGATCGTGATTATCAAAAGTGACTTCACGGTCGCGATAACGGATAGCGTTCAGTGCCAGGTGACGCGCCACGCTAAATATCCACGTCCGCGCGGATCCTTTGGCGGGATCAAAACTATCGGCATGCTGCCAAATATTAAGACAGGCATCGTGGACAATATCCTCGGCCATACCACGATCCTTGACGATTCTTATGACGACGCCTAATAGTCGGGCACCTTCATGAACATAGAGTTGGTGCAAGGCGTCATGCTCGCCACGGGCACAGTTGGCTAATGCCGCAGCATGATCAAATTCTGAATACACGTCAGTCAAACCCTAGCTCCCTGGTGACGGCACCGACGCCAGTCGTCGTTCTCAGAGACAGCATAGCCGCTGGGGACTCGACAGACGAGCCCCCAGCGGAGTTAACATTCCAGTCGACTTATTCAGCAACCCAGAAGATATAGTCCGCCTGGTAGGTCACTACCGCGGTGGCTCCGTCGTGATCCATATCGCAGGTGACGTCCGGGGCAACACCACCCTGGGTGTTCAGGCGCTGAATGTAACTAACACCGCTCATAGCGCCTTCGCCTTCAGCCGGATTGGCTTCCACCAGTTGAAGCGGGATGTTGCCATCACCATTGGCAGCCGTGGCTAGCTGAGTGCCGGTAATTTTTGAGCCATCCAACGCTTCCCAGGTGGCTGGCGGGCCGTAGTAGCTTCCTACTTGTGTGCCTTCGCTGTCGTTAAGCGCCGCGTGGGGGCCTTTGAATACCCAGCCCATGTTGCCGTCGTCTTTGGCTTCGCACATGTAGGTAATAGCGCCAACGCCAACGGTTTCGAGGGCGACAGCATTACCGTCCGGCACCTGAACTTCCGCGGGCGTCATGTCTGCCAGCGCGACGTGACTGAAGGATGCAATCAAGGTAGCGGCAAGTGCTGCACGCGTAAGAGGTTGGATGGTCATTTTCAGTCTCCTAAAAGGTTTTTATCAGCCGCCTTAAATAGCGCCTGTATAGGGATTACCCGCGAGGAGACGTATTGGATGCACTTTTTTTAAAAAATAATGGGAATCCGGATTAACTGGCTGAAGGGGTTCTCAAGCCATTCCAAACCCTTAATCCCCCAGAAGGTTGATAGATCGACGCCTAAGTTCTTCTCTGGATCAGGGAGCCCCATGCTAGTGGCCATTCCTAGGAACGGGGATTCCTTGGCCTGCGGTGACTTCTTTTAAGGGTGACCCGCTTGCCATGGAGGGGAAGGCCTCGGTAAGCAACATCGCGCTTACCGAAACGAACAATCGTGCTTATCTTTCTTAATATCCGGGATATGGTACTCAGGAAGGTGAAAGATGTTATCGAGCAGGCTGGTCATGCAAACTTTCCTTGTTAACATGGACAATCGATGATCGTGGTCTCTAACTGAGACACACTGCACCACTTGGAGCAGGTGTTCACTCAAGGTGGTAGAGGCAGTGCTGAACAGTATCGAGTGCTGCCCCACTTTGCGGTGGAACAGATTGAAAACCGCACCCAGAATTGTCAGGGTGCGGTTGCTTTCAGCTGTCATGGTCATTTACGTATGGCGGACGTTGTTCTCGATTAATGAGCGGGCAGCTTCAACCAGCTCGGCATTGCTTTTCGCCGCTCGACCATCCGGTAAGACTGTCACATCTTCTATCCCTGTCCGAATTCCATGTCCCAACGAGAGCGCTCGTTGGTTCACCGCCCAACACGACCCATCGTATCCATGATGTACCTGCGGAAGGGTAAGACCAGCCGACGATACGATTTCCCCCATTTCTTCCGCATCGCGCAAGGCAGCTACAGGATCTGGGTTACAGGGTTCTATAAGGATACGATGGCATCTATCGCGAATCGGTGAATCAATAAAGGTTCGGGCATCAGCGGGCGACAGTAAGCCCGCTTCGATACCAACGCCACGCGACATAAGCCACTCACATAGTGCAATAATTCCTTTCTCCCCCTGATTCGCGGTTACAAGGTCTGGGAACTCAGTCCATGACTGCACCGTCTGCAAACGCCGTAAAGGATCTGAAATAATCGTTTCGGAAGTAGTAAGTGAAATTGGAACACCTGGGCAACGAGCTCGGATCGCCCGTATGACAGCACCGCATTCAAAAGAGTTTAGAGTCTCTTTTCCAGCACTATTGTAAGCATGGACATGAACGGAATGAGCTCCAGCATTGATTGTTGCCGCCGCGTCATTTCCAATCTCCTCGGGGGTTCTAGGGGCCGCCGGATGTCGGCGATCGCCATTTAGGGATACCTGTAAAAAGACCATGTTCGTCTCCATCGAAAAGCAATTATTGTTCATTGACAGCCCCTCTATGCGTTCTATTACGCAAATCAGTGACTTCTTCGTATCCTTCGTCCCGGCGTACGGTGTTTTGTCGCGTTGTGGTGATGCGGTTCTAGGTAGAGATCAATTTTTGGAGACAAGAGGTGAAGTGCAACATTTGCGGTCTTAGTGTGCCTAAGTATTAGTCCCAAAAACCTTGTGCTGGCCTAGCCTCTTACACTTCTTGTCTTGCGTGAATCAATAGAGGGCGACTTCTCGACGCTTGGTTACGTAAACAAGATAGTGGTTAAATAGGACATAACTCGTCCTACTAGAATCGAGAAAATGCTCAACCCCACCGCTCGTGTGCTAGAGCTGTTGCAGACCCACCGTCACTTAAGCGGCGGAGATCTGGCGAACCGACTCGGCGTGGACCGCCGCACTCTACGGCGTTATATCCGAACCTTGGAGGAGATAGGCATTCCGGTGAATACAGAGCGGGGATGCCACGGTGGCTACCGATTAATGCCTAGCTTCAAGCTGCCGCCGCTGATGTTCACCGCCGAGGAGTCTCAAGCCCTTGCGCTGGGCCTGAAATCTGCCCTGCATCTAGGATTGAGCGAATCGGCCCCGGCGGTGGAGAGCGCCCGGGCAAAACTAGAAAGGGTGATGCCCTCCGAGCTGCAGCAGCGGGTTCGTGCCTTAGATGAGAGTACTCGGCTGGCGTTACCTACGACCCACGCCACGAACAACAAGCAACTGCTGGGACTGCTAGCCACTGCCACCCAAGAGCGCCAGCGGATACGGCTCGACTATCTAGATAGCTACGATCAGACCTCCAAACGGGTGCTCAATCCCTATGGCTTGGTTTATCACAGTGGTCATTGGTACGTCAGCGGTTGGTGCCACTTGCGCCACGACCTGCGCAGTTTTCGATTGGATAGGATCTGCGAAGCCATTCCCCTCTCGGCCACTTTTGATCGGCCTACGGACTTCGATGCTGCTGCTCACCTGATCCACAGCCTCGCCTCCCTGCCCCGCGCCACCGCCGTGGAACTGTGGCTCGACACCGACCTGGAGAGCGCCGCCGCCGAGCTCGCCCCCCATATCGGCCTGCTGACCCCCACAGATAGCGGCGTGACGCTGCACGGCCACACCGACAGCCTGAGCTGGTTCGCCCGTCAGCTTACCCGCCTGTCCTTCGACTTCTGGATCGTCGAACCCGCTTCGCTGCGCGATGAGCTTCACCGCCAAGCGACGCGACTACAGCGCCTGGCCGAGGCAGACTTTCGCATATCAACCAGAAAGTCCGGATACCCAAAATAAGCAGCTTGACTATTGGCTTACCCCATCTACCACCACCTGCCGCGGGCAGGCACTACCCTGTAGATCAAAAAGATGGCAATGCTGGCCCGCTAAACCCAAGTCGATCGTTTGGCCTTCGGTTAGTTGCGTTAAGCCATCCAAACGCTGGGTTAAGGTAGCGTCTATACCGTCTACCTGCAGATGCGTCAGGGTTTCGTAACCCAGCTTTTCCGCCACCATTAATCTCGCTGTCAGCCGAGCCTCCGCCTGTTCGGGCGATACAAAATCTTCTGCCCGCAATCCCAAAGTGGCGCCATCACCGGAATGGAGGTGCTTGCCATTGACCGCGACCGTCAGTGTCTCCCCGTTAGGCAAACGCACCACCGTTTGGCGCTCACCTGGGTCGACTACCGTAACCGGGAAGGTATTGATGCGCGGCGAGCCGATAAACTCCGCTACCTCTAAGGTTTTGGGAAAGTGATAAAGCGAGAGAGGCGCACCTACCTGGGCGATTCTTCCCCGGGAAAGCAGCACAATGCGGTCAGCCAGCGTCATCGCCTCCACTTGGTCGTGAGTCACGTAGATCATGGTGGCGTTCAAGCGCTTATGCAGCGCAGCGATCTGCACCCGCATATCCACCCGCAGCGCGGCGTCCAGGTTAGAGAGCGGCTCATCGAACAGAAACACGGCAGGCTCTTTGACCAGCGTGCGGCCAATGGCTACCCGCTGGCGCTGACCGCCGGAGAGGTCTTTAGGCTTACGCTCCAATAGCTCGGTGAGGTGCAACATCTCGGCGGCGTGTTGAACGCGGCGGTGAATTTCCGCTTTGTCGGTGCGGGCCAGCTTCAGGCCGAAGGCCATGTTCTCGGCCACGCTCATGTGCGGGTAGAGGGCGTAGGATTGGAACACCATGCCGATGTCCCGCTCCTGGGGCGGAATCTCGTTGATCCGCTGGCCATCTAGCTGCATATCCCCTTCGCTGATGTCTTCAAGCCCGGCAATCATACGCAGCAGCGTGGACTTTCCGCAGCCGGAGGGGCCAACGAACACCACGAACTCGCCGTCTTCGATGTTGAGATCGATATCCCGCGAGATTTCCACGCCATCAAAAGATTTACCGATACCACTTAGCGTTAGACGTCCCATAGTGCGTTCTCCTCTAGCTGGGAGCAGCGGGCAATGGCCACGCCATAGGGCGGAAGGGACAGTTGCGGAAGCGACAGTTGGCTGCCCTGCCACTCACCGGTTAGCCACGCGGGGGCACCGGCAATGGCTTCAGCGCCTTCAGGCGCCGAACGGGTGACCGTTCGACCGCTAAAATTCAGAGCAATTAGTAACCGTGTTTGCTGGTAGGTGCGCTCAAGACAGAGCACATCGTCACGCACAGCGTGATAGCGCACATCGCCCTTCACCAACGCAGGCTGAGTACGACGGAAGGCTAAAAAATCGCGGTAGGCATTGAGCAATGAATCAGTGTCGTTATCTTGCTGATCAACAGCGAGATTAGCATGAGTATTAGGCACCGGCAGCCAGGGTGTGGCGCTGCTAAAGCCCGCATGATGGGCATCGGCCTGCCAGGGGTGCGGTGTTCGGCAGCCATCGCGGCCTTTATAAGCGGGCCAGAAGGTAATTCCCGCAGGGTCAACCAACTGTTCAAACGTTAGCTGAGCTTCGGGCAGACCCAGCTCTTCACCTTGATAAAGGCATACGCTACCGCGCTGAGTGAGTAGAAACACCATATAAAGGCGCAGCTTATCCAGCTGCCCTTCTGCCTGCCAGCGAGTTGCCAGCCGCGTCACGTCGTGGTTGCCCAGCGCCCAGCAGGGCCAGCCATCGCCAATGCGTGCTTCCATTTCGGTTAGCGTTTCGTGCAAGTAGCCGGGGTCAGATTTATCGGTGAGCAGGTTGAACGAATAACACATGTGTAGCCGCTTGCCGCCCTGGGAGTACTCCGCCATCACGCCCAAGGCGTCGTCATCGCCTACCTCGCCCACGCTGGTGGTACCGGGGTACTCATCCAACAGAGCGCGCAGCCGCTCCAGAAACACCAGGTTTTCGGGCTGGGTTTTATCGTACTGGTGAAGCTGGTAGCCGTAGGGATTGTCGGGGCGAACGCCTAGAAAACTTTCGGTAATCTCCTGGCGCGGCGGGTTATCTTTTAGCTCGCCGTGGGTGCAGAAGTTCACCGCATCCAGCCGGAAGCCATCCACGCCCCGCTCTAGCCAGAAGCGCACTTCCTCCAGCATGGCATCGACCACCACAGGTGTGCGGAAATTTAAATCCGGCTGACTAGCCAGGAAGTTATGCAGATAGTACTGGCAGCGGCGGGTGTCCCACTGCCAGGCGCTGCCGCCAAACACGGATTGCCAGTTAGTGGGCGGCGCGCCATCGGGCTTAGGGTCAGCCCAAACGTACCAGTCGGCTTTGGGATTATCACGACTTTGGCGACTCTCTTCGAACCAGGCATGCTGATCGGCAGTGTGCGACATGACTTGATCGATGGTGACTTTTAGCCCCCTGGCATGGGCACCCTCGACTAAACGGTCAAAATCCTCCAGGGTGCCAAACATCGGATCAACATCGCGATAGTTGCTGATGTCGTAGCCGAAGTCTTTCATCGGTGAGGTAAAGAACGGCGACAACCAAATCGCATCGACGTTAAGCGAGGCGATGTAATCAAGTTTGTCGATCACGCCTTTTAAGTCGCCAATGCCGTCGCCGTTGCTGTCCATAAAGCTGCGTGGGTAGATTTGATAAATCACGGCGCCGCGCCACCAGTCGGCCCCTTGGCTACCAACGTAGTGGGAAGTAGAGGTTGTCTGCATCATTGTTTTGTCCTTGCCATAGTTCTTGTCACAGTTCTTGACATAGTTCTTGCTGGTTACTCGGCATGATGCAGGGTTGCTCACAAGATAAAATCCTCCCCCCAGGGTGACTCTGGGCGTAGGCGTTAGGAGTAGCCCGTCTGTCGACTTATTCCCCCTGAATATGCGTCAGCAACTGCCCCGCCAGGGCAATCGCTTCGTCGCGCCGTCGAATATTCTGCTTTTGATAGAGGCTGCGGATATGGGTTTTGATGGTGGTAGGCGCCACCGACAGCTGCTCGGCGATCTGCTCATTGGAAAGCCCGGCATGAATCAGCCCCAGGATTTGCCACTCCCGGCGAGTGAGCGGCGAAGTGCGGATCAGCTCGGGGACATCTGGCCGGGCGACAATATCGGCGATCACCGTTTCATCCAGCATTAAGCGTCGGGCGCTGCCAAAATCCTTCTGGCGCCCCGCCAGCGCCAGCAACCGCTCTGCCCTCGCCTGCTCTAAGGCATCCAAGGTGCCGCTGTCGAGCAACCGATTGAGCAACTCCCCAAGGGGTTTGCCCAGTCGCAGAAAGCTGCCCACCAGGGCGGTGCGGGAAGCCAAGCTCAGCGCTTGATGCATATGCTGGCAGGCATGCTCTTCTCTTCCTGCATACCACGCCGCTGCCGCGAGACAGATCTGGTTGCGGTTGGCATCCGTGACCAGCCCCAAGCGCTGAGTGTGCACTTCAAGGGCCTCTAATAGCATGCAGGCTTCATCAAAGCGCCCCAGCAGCGTGAGCGCCCGAGCGTGGTTGCGCACATTGCACTGGGAAAAGTGGTTGGTGGCCCCTTCAGTAATGGGGGACGGCGCTTCCTGGCGCCAGCGCTCTACCGCATCAAGATCCTGGGTGGAGTGCCACCAGGCCAACAGGGTAGCGTGAGCATTCGCCACCCAGTCAATATGGTAATCCCCTTCTGCGAGAATTTTGCGCAGCCGCCGAATATGGTCAGCGCACTGGGCTTGGTCGCCACGGCTTTGGGCGATTTTGGCCAGTTGGATATGACACTGAAGTGTCCAGCGCTCCCCCTGGTTATCCAGCACGGCGATGCCTTTCAGCGCGGCCTGCTCGGCTTCATCCAGCCGGTGCCACTCCCAGAGTACCTGACTGCGAATGCGGTAGAGAAACTCCGCCACGGGCAGGTGCTCAAGCTCCGCGCGCTCCAGGTGGGCAAAGGCGCGCTCCTGAATATCGTAGGCGGCCTGTAGGCGCCCCTGAGCCACCAGCGTCTCCGACTGATGGCAAAACGACCAGAGCAGCAGTTGATGATCGCCACGCTGGCGGGCCTGACGCTCTACCTCGCGCACCCGCTGCAGCGACTCTTCCAAATAGCCCAGCACAAAGCGCGCCTCGCTTAAGATGGCAGTGGCAGTCAGCGGCGTGGAAGCTAAATAGCGGGCGGGCACGGCTAGCGCTTGCTCGGCCAGCGGTGCGGCGCGCTCGGCATCGCCCTGGTTAATCGCTAACTGGGCGCGCAGCGTAGCGAATTCAGCGCTGAGCAACTGCCACTCTGACGCGTGCAACTGTGCTTCAATCCAGCCAATTACGCGTGCGGTAATATCAAACTGAAACTGAGCATGGGAGACCCAGCCATAGAGCAGCGTGTGTTCCGGACAGGTAGAGAGCCGCGGCTCACCGAGCAGGGCGAAGCCCTTGGCCAACAGTGAATAGGCGCCGCTTGCCAGCAAGGCGGGTCCATGGGCGGTCAGTAGGCTTGCCACATCATCGGGGGCCTCGGCGAGTATCGCCTGGCGCAGAGCCATCACCGGATCGTTCAAGGCTAACCACGCCTGGCTTGCGCGCTGGTGCAGCACGCGCTGGGTGGCCAAACTAAGCTCATGACGGCGATGACGGAGGTACTCGCCAAACAGTCGTTGAAAGCGGTACCACTGAGCATGCGGGTCTGGGCGTTCAATAAATAGCCCCGCTTGTTCAAAGGCCTCCAGGCGCTGGGTCAAGCGCTCCCCTTCCAGTAGTCGGGCCATAAGCTCGGGGGAAAAGCGCTCCAGTACCCCCAGTTGCAGCATTAGCTCTCGCTCTTCCAATGGCAGTGCAGCGGAGAGCAGTTCGTCAAACCAAGCGGCAAAGTCTGGGTGGGCACCACTTAACCGATCGACCAAGGCGTCAAACCCTGCCCGCGTGGTGGTCCGCTCTACCAGCCAGCTCAACGCCATTACCCAGCCACCGCTTCTGCGCAGTGCACGTTCCAGGCTGACTCGCGTGGGGGGAAAGCTCAACTGTTCGGCACACAGGGTTTGCGCCTCCTCGCTGTCAAAGGCCAACGCGTGAAGGTCGATCTCTTCGAGTTCACCTCTTAGCCGCAGGCTTGCCAAACCCAATGCTGGCCTTGAGCGGCTGGCCAGCGTTAACGTTAGCCAAGGCGGCTGATGACGCAGCCAGTGGGCGATCCCAGCTAAGATATCCGGGTGGCTAAGGTGCTCAAAGTTATCCACTACCAAACGACACGGCGAGCGCTGCTCAGGCAATTCGCCAAGCCAGCGCTCTAACTGCTCCACGCAGTCTCCATCGTCTGCCACGGGTGAAAGCCGTGTGTGCTCGATTAACAGTCCATCGAGCGCTGCCTGCCAGTAGGCTAAAAACCGCGCGGGTTGGTTGTCGCGCTGATCCAAGCCTAGCCAAGTGGCCTCTTGCTCCAGCGCGGTCAGCCGCTCAGCCAGCAGCGTGGTTTTGCCATAGCCTGGAGGCGCCTGCACCATCAGTAAGCGGACACGTTCATCTAACCCGAAACGGTCATTAAGGCGCGGCCGGGCCACTACACCAAGCGGTAGTGGCGGCGCTTTTAATTTCTCTTGCAGTAGTGACATAAACGCTCCTGAGCAACCCTGCTAGCCCTCCATAAATACTATTCACAAATTCTTTTAAAGCTATAAAAAAGCCCGCGACATGTCGCGGGCAAAGTGCATTGGAGAAGAAACAGTTAAACGCTAACCAACTTACATCGGTTTAGAACCATACCTCGGTCTGAACGCCGAAAGTCCACTGACCACCGGTAAAGCCTTCGTTGCCCAGTGAGCTGGCACCGTAGTTGTTAAGGTCGTCATCCCAATCGCTGAAGGTGGTGAACAGACGAATCTCAGGACGCTGCCAGAAGCCGCCGACTTCAGGCTTGAAGGTGGGCGCAATCGTGAATTTGCTGAAGCCACCATCCACGGCGTTACGACCGCTATAACCCTGGGGATCGAGATCCATCCACTGATAGCCCGCTTCGTACTGCATTTCGAAGTTCTGCGTTAACTCGTTGGCTAGGCGCACGTTGAGCCCTGCCCAGTTGTACTTATCGCCCTGGGCATAACGGTCTTCGCTGGTTTCAGCCAGAATGGAGGGGGCAACGCGCCACTGCGGGGCAATATAAGTGGTGCCATAGAGCGCTAGGCGCGTGGCGGTAGCGTCATCGGTTAGATCACCCCGTGAACCAATACTTTTGGTCTCGGCGCCTAACCCCTGACCATGCAGCACGGCCGCTTTGAAACTACCCTCGCCCATGCCGAAGAAGCTGTCGCCATGATAAGCAATCATGGTGTGGAAACCAGTATCGGCAGCAGTTTGGCCGACATCAATGTCGCGCTCGTCGTTGTCTGCAGCGGACATACCGTTGACCATCCACTGCCAGTTGCCGAAGTAGTTGTTGGAGGTCAGGATCAGGTTGTCGGTATCGCCTTCAAGACCGGGGTTCTCGCGGTCAACAATCGGATAGTCAGAAAAACTACGGCCATAAATCGAGAGGTTAGATTTCCAGTTGTCTGCCAACTGCATGTCGTAGATACCGCCACCGGTACCGGCCAGGAAAATCACATCACTGTCGAGCCAGTGGATATCGAAGTTATCGCGGTCAAAGCGCTTACCGGCCCAGATAGAGGCGTTTTCAAATGCGCCGGTAAAGCTGGGAAGGTCGCTGAATTCAGCAAACACTTGGCGCACGTTGAGATCGGACTCGCCACCAGTCCAGTCATTGCTGGAGGTCGTGCCGTCAGCAATCATGGTGCGATAAAGCGCTTTGGCGCCGTTATCGAACTGCATGCGGTAGTTGAAAATCGCTTCAGCGTAGGTGTCCGGCTCATTGCCTAAACGGCCAACGGCGCCGCCCTCTCCACCCGCGGGTGTCAGGTAAGGGCCAGCATTCTCGCTTTTACCATCTTCGCCAATCAACAAGCCTGAACGCGCATAAACGTTAAACGAGAACCCCTCTTCGCCATCGGCGTAACGCTCCACCCGGGCCAGACGCTCTTCGATCTCCGCGTCGCTCTCTGTCGCCACGGCAGTCGACTGTGATTGCTCGGCAATCTCGGCACGGCGCTCGGCGGCATCAGCGCGCTGTTCCGCGGCTTCAATGCGGGCTTCAAGCTCGGCAAAGCGTTGCTCCATGGTCATTTGTGCCGAAGCAACACCGCTCATTCCCAAGCTGGCGGTGGCAATCGCAATGGCTAACGGCGTTTTAAATGTCATTTTGTGCATTGTTTTGAGTACCCTATTGTTATTGGCAAGCGGTTGTTTATTAGCGCTTGTTTTAAGCGTCTGCCTGTAAGCGCTTTTGCCTAAATCGATTAAGATCGAATCGATAACACTTCCCTTGCACGGTTCACCCAGGGGGGAGTGGCTTTGCTGCTAAACGCCACGGCGCTTAAGGAAAGGTAGCCAAAACTTAATCGATTAAGTCTCTTTTTACCAACGGCTAGTTGCTAATTAGCGACTAATGTCTAAGGAACGATTTTATTTAGTGAAAACTGAATAATGTCGTTAGACAAAAGTCGCTATTGAACTTCCTCGATCAAAGCGGCTAACTGAGCAGCACAATCTTAATCGATTAAGATAAAGATTAAGAGAGCCATTGAACAAACGTTGAGTTTGTGAATTAACGCTAATTTAGAAGCCACACCATCCACAACAATAAACGTCGAGGTACGCCGTTATGAAAAAGACTTTAATCACTACCGCCATCGCAGTAGCCAGCACGCTGAGCGCAACAAGCCAAGCTCAGGCTGAAGAACTCACCATTTCCTGTGGCGCAGTCGGCGCAGAGCTGACGCTGTGCCAGGAAGGCGTACGCGCCTGGGAAGAGAAAACCGGCCATAGCGTCGATGTTGTTTCAACGCCCAACTCCTCCACCGAGCGCCTTTCGCTCTACCAGCAGATCCTTTCGGCTAACTCCAGCGATATCGATGTGATGCAGATTGACGTGGTGTGGCCCGGCCTACTCGCCAACCACCTACTCGACCTCAAAGAAGTGCTTGGCGATGACGCCGCTGCCGGGCACTTTGACACCATTGTCACCAACAACACCATCGATGACCGTTTAGTCGCCATGCCGTGGTTCACCGATGCGGGCGTGCTCTACTACCGCGAAGACTTGCTGGAAAAGTATGGCCATGACGTGCCAAAAACCTGGCAAGAACTCACCGAAATTGCCCGCGAGATCAAAGACGCCGAGCGCGCTGAGGGCCAAGACGGTATGCAGGGCTATGTCTTCCAGGGGCGCGCCTATGAAGGTTTGACCGTTAACGCCCTTGAGTGGGTAGCCAGCTTTGGCGGCGGCACAGTGGTGGAAGCCGATGGCGAAATTAGCATTAACAACGAACACGCCGCAGAAGCACTCGACCTAGCCGCATCGTGGATTGGTGATATTTCGCCTAACGGTGTGCTCAATTACACCGAAGAGGAAGCGCGCGGCGTCTTCCAAAGCGGCGGTGCCGTGTTTATGCGCAATTGGCCCTACGCCTGGGCACTGGCCCAAAGCGAAGACAGTGACGTTCGCGGCAAAGTAGGTGTTACCCAACTGCCCGCAGGTGGCGAAAACGGCCAAAGTGCCGCTGGCCTGGGCGGCTGGAACCTGGCGGTATCGCGCTACAGCGAACACCCCGAGCTGGCCGCCGACCTGGTCGCCTTCCTGACCGGTGAAGAGGAACAGAAGCGTCGCGCCATACAGGCCTCTTACAACCCCACTATCGACGCCCTCTACCAGGATGACGAAGTGCTTGAAGCCGTGCCCTTCTTTGGCACCCTTTACGACACCTTCGTCAATGCGGTCGCTCGCCCCTCTGCCCCCACCGGCGATGCCTATGGCCGGGTGAGTAACGCCTTCTTCAGCACTTCCCATGACGTGCTTTCCGGCACTAAAGATGGCACTCAAGCGGTCGCTGACCTTGAAGACGAATTGGCTCGCCTGAAGCGTCGCAACTGGTAACCCTGGAGCCCTTCCATGTCGACCTCCATCAAGCATGATGACGCGCCCGCTGGGGCGCGTTCTTTCACTACCAAGCCGCGCCGAGGCACTAAGGTTCGCCGTCAGCGGGTTAAAGCCGCCTGGCTCTTTTTAGCCCCCATGCTGATTGCGTTAACCCTGGTCGCTGGCTGGCCACTGGTGCGCACCTTCTTTCTCAGCTTCACCGATGCATCACTGTCAGATTTAGGCGCTGCCAATCTGATTGGCTTCGAGAACTACCTCGTCTATGAAGATGGCCGCTGGTATGGGGTATTGGCCGACTCGGTGTGGTGGCAGTCGGTATGGAACACCGTCTACTTTTCGGTGGTGTCGGTATCACTGGAAGTGGTTTTCGGGGTGATTGTAGCGCTGATTTTGAACGCCGAGTTCAAGGGGCGTGTAATTGTGCGCGCTGCGGTGCTGATTCCCTGGGCAATCCCAACCATTGTTTCCGCGCAAATGTGGGCATGGATGCTCAACGACCAGTTCGGCATCATCAACCATATGCTGATGGGCCTGGGTGTGATTGACGCTCCCATCGCCTGGACGGCTAACGCCACCTACTCCATGTGGGCGGTAATTATGGTCGATGTATGGAAAACCATTCCCTTCGTGGCGCTGCTGGTGCTTGCGGCTCTGCAGATGCTGCCCAAGGATTGCTATGAGGCCGCCGAGGTAGACGGCATTCACCCGCTGCGGGTGTTCTTCAAAGTTACCCTACCGTTGATTACCCCGGCGTTAATGGTCGCGGTGATCTTCCGCCTGCTGGATGCGCTGCGTGTCTTCGATGTTATCTACGTACTCACCTCCAACTCCACCAGCACCATGTCGATGTCGGTCTATGCCCGCCAACAGCTGGTCGAGTTCCAGGATGTCGGTTACGGCAGCGCCGCTTCTACCCTGCTGTTCTTGATCATTGCCCTGGCTACCGTGGCTTACCTCTACCTTGGGCGTAAACAAATCCAATTGGGAGGCGACTAATGAATACGCGTCAGTTGGCCAAAATAGCCAAGCGCATCGGGTTTTGGGCGTTGATTGTGCTGATTATGGTGTACGCCGTTTTTCCCTTCTACTACGCGGTGGTCACCTCGTTAAAACCGTCGAGCGACCTGTTCCGGGTTGAGCTATGGCCTTCGAACTGGAACTTCGATAACTACATCAGCATTTTTAGCCAGACCAGCTTTCTGCGCGCTATTTTCAACTCCATCGTGGTGGCGTTTAGCGTGGTGTTTATTGCCCTGCTACTCGGCATTACCGCCTCTTACGCCCTGGGCCGGGTGCGCTTTCGGGGCCGCTCCACGGTGCTGCTGGTAATTCTCGGGGTGTCGATGTTCCCCCAGGTAGCGGTGCTTTCCGGGCTGTTTGAAGTGATTCGTGCGCTCAACCTTTACAACAACCCCGCCGGGCTGATTTTAAGCTACACCATCTTCACCCTGCCCTTCACCGTATGGGTATTGACCACCTTTATGAAGCAGTTGCCCATGGAGCTGGAAGAGGCCGCCATCATGGACGGCGCCACGCCCTGGATAACCATCACGAAAGTATTTCTGCCGCTGATGTGGCCCGCCATGGCAACCACCGGCCTGTTGGCATTTATCGCCGCGTGGAACGAGTTTCTGTTTGCCCTCACCTTCACGCTGACCGACGCCCAGCGCACGGTGCCCGTCGCTATTGCGCTGCTGTCAGGCGGCAGTGCCTACGAACTGCCCTGGGGGCCGATTATGGCCGCTTCTGTGGTGGTCACGGTGCCACTGGTCGTATTAGTGATTATCTTCCAGCGCCGCATTGTGTCAGGCCTTACCGCAGGCGCCGTTAAAGGATAAGGAATTTTTATGTCAACGTTGGACTCTACGATGCAAGACAACACACTCTGGTGGCGCGGCGGGGTTATCTACCAGATCTACCCGCGCAGCTTTATGGATAGCCGCGGTGACGGTATTGGCGATCTTAACGGTATTACCGAAAAACTCGATTACGTTGCCTCCCTCAATGTGGACGGCATTTGGTTATCGCCATTTTTCACCTCGCCGATGCTCGATTTTGGCTACGATATTAGCGATTATTGCGACGTCGACCCCATGTTCGGCACCCTGGAAGACTTTAAAGCGCTGCTGGCAAAAGCCCACTCGCTGGGCCTGAAGGTGATGATCGACCAGGTGATTAGCCACACCTCGGATCAACACGCCTGGTTTCAGGAGAGTCGCCAAAACCGCAACAATCCTAAAGCCGACTGGTTTGTATGGGCCGACCCCAAACCGGACGGCACGCCACCCAACAACTGGCTATCGATTTTCGGCGGCCCGGCGTGGACGTTTGATTCCCGCCGCCAGCAGTACTATATGCATAACTTCCTGACCAGCCAGCCGGACGTTAACTTCCATAACCCGGAAGCACGTCAGGCGCAGTTGGACAATATGCGTTTCTGGCTGGATCTGGGCGTAGACGGTTTCCGCTTGGATACCGTCAATTTCTACTTCCACGACGCCGAGCTGCGCGACAATCCGCCGGTTCCCAAAGGCGAAGCTAAAACCCTGGGCGCACCGGATAGCAATCCCTACACTTGGCAGCGCCACGTCTACGACCTGAGCCGCCCCGAAAACCTCGAATTCTTGAAAGATCTGCGGGCGCTGATGAACGAATACCCCGGCACCACGACCGTGGGCGAAATTGGCGACGATAACCCGCTGGAGCGCATGGCCGAGTACACCGCCGGTGGCGACAAGCTGCATATGGCCTACACCTTCGACTTGCTCAACACGCCCCACTCTGCGCGCTATATTCATGAAGTGCTGGAGCGCTTTCAGCGCCTAGCGGGCGACGCCTGGCCCTGCTGGGCAACCTCCAATCATGACGTCGTACGCAGTGCCACCCGCTGGGGCGCAGGCAAAGACCCTAGCGCCTACCCTAAAGTGGCGCTGGCCATGCTCTGCTCGCTGCGCGGTAGCGTCTGCCTGTACCAAGGCGAAGAGCTCGGCCTGCCGGAAGCCGACGTGCCCTTTGAGCGCGTCCAAGACCCCTACGGCAAAGTGCTCTGGCCGGAATTCAAAGGTCGCGACGGTTGCCGCACGCCAATGCCCTGGAACGGTAGCGAACATGGCGGTTTTTCCAGCGTTGAACCCTGGCTCCCCATAGAGACCCATCATCGCGATCTAGCGGTAAGCCGCCAACAGGATGATGCCAACTCCACCTTGAACGCGCTGCGCAACATGCTGGCTTTCCGTCGCCAGCACCCGGCGCTGTTCGATGGCGACTTAACGCTGGTCGATGTGGGTGAAACGCTGCTCGGTTTTACCCGCCAAAAAGCGGATGAGAAGCTGTTGTGCGTTTTCAACCTCACCGCTGAGAAGCAGACGGTTAACCTGCCGCTAGCGATAGACAGCGATTTGCAGGGCCACGGCTTTATCACCCAGCGCGATGGTGACAGCCTGACGCTACCGGGGTATCAAGCGGCCTTTATGCGCGTCGTCTCATAAGCTCTAAACAACAACAGGCCGACCCAGAAGACATAAGCATTGAGGTCGGCAAGGAGTTACCTATGGCAAGTGTTACGCTTAGCAAGATCAACAAAGTGTTTGGCAGCGATCACATTATTAACGATGTGGACCTACATATTGGCGACGGCGAATTTGTGGTTTTCGTTGGCCCCTCCGGCTGCGGCAAGTCGACCCTTTTGCGCCTGATCGCCGGTTTGGAATCGATTAGCGATGGCGACCTGAGCATGGATGACACCGTGGTCAATGACTTGCCACCGCGGGAACGCGGTGTGGGCATGGTGTTTCAATCCTATGCGCTCTACCCGCATATGACCGTTTACGACAATATGGCGTTTGGCCTGAAACTGGCCAAGACCGCCAAAGAGACCGTGCACGAGCGGGTCATGAGCACGGCAAAGATTTTGCAGCTTGAAGAGCTGCTGCACCGTAAGCCAAAAGCCCTTTCCGGGGGCCAACGCCAGCGGGTGGCTATGGGCCGTGCCATGGCGCGTGAACCGCGTATTCTGCTGTTTGACGAGCCACTCTCCAACCTGGATGCCTCGCTGCGGGTACAAATGCGTAACGAGATCGCACGGCTGCATAACCGCCTTGGTTCCACCATGATTTACGTGACCCACGACCAGGTGGAGGCCATGACCCTGGCCGACAAAATTGTGGTGCTCAATGGCGGACACGTTGAGCAGGTAGGCAGCCCCCACGAGTTGTACCAGCGCCCGGCGACGAAATTCGTTGCCGGGTTTATCGGCTCGCCCACCATGAACTTCATGCCCGCAGAGTTACTCGCTGGTGACGCCAACGGCTGTCGTGTGCGAGCCGTAGGAGTTGGCGAGCTCGCCCTGCCCCAGAATGCCCAGCAGCGGCAAAGCGGCGAAGCATTGACCCTCGGCATTCGCCCAGAGCACCTATGCTTAGCGGCACCCACTGATAACAACTGCTTCGATATCGTCAATGTCGAGTATTTAGGTAACGAAGTTTACGTCTACCTTGAGCCCAAACAGGGCGACACGCTGTTGATCCATCGCAGCGAAGCACCCAGTCAGTGGCAGGAGGGTCAGCAGGTATCACTGGCAGCGGACTGGGAAAAAGTACACCTGTTTGATGAGAGCGGTGCAGCACTGATGTTATCCACTCAACAAGCAGCGGCTTAAGCACAAGAGTCAACCAAGATACCCGCTTTAACGACCCTCTGTGTGTGCCTAACCTTCCCTTCGCTTATCATGGGGAGTGGCAGCACACAGCGGGTCGATTTTATTATGCACATCCTTTGAATAGCTAATCTTCAATTATTAAAAAAGCCTGTATAAGGAAGTACCGTGACTGATCAGCGCCGTATGACACTCAAGGATCTTGCGCAGGAACTCAACGTCTCCACTGCCACGATTTCCAATGCCTTTAACCGGCCGGATCAGCTTTCTCCAGCCCTGCGCGAACGCATACTCAAAGAGGCGAAAAGGCTGGGGTACAGCGGCCCTGACGCCAAAGCGCGCAGCCTGCGCACCGGCCGCTCGCGGATTATTGCGGTGATTCTTGCGGAAAGCCTGACCTACAGTTTGAACGATGCCGTGGCCAGCGAGTTTTTATCAGGGGTTGCCGAAGTTCTTGATGCCCACGGCCACACGCTGCTGTTATTGCCGGGTCGCGGCCATGCCTCACAGCCGCCGGGCTCCGCCAATATCGCCGATGGCTTTATCGTTTATGGATTAATGCCCAACAATAAGCTGCTCGATGAACTGCCCGCCCAACGCACCCTGGTGGCCGTCGATTTTGATATTGAAGGCTGCCCGACGGTGCATATCGATGATACAGCTGCTAGCTATAAAATCGCCCAGCATGCGCTTAACCAGTTGCCCAAACGCCCGGCGATTATCAACCTGCGCTTAACCAAAGAGGTCTGCAACGGCCGCGTGACGGCCGAGCACACGCTGCTGCCCAACACCAGCACCATTAGCCGTGCCCGCCTTGAGGGCTTTCATAACGCGCTGAGTGAGCAAGGTGTGGATGTGGCGCAAGTGCCGCTCTGGAATATCGAGGAGAATACCTTTGAGGTGTGCTCGCCGGTGATTGCCGAGATTCTCGACCAGCCACTAGAACAACGGCCAGACCTGCTGCTGTGCATGTCTGACCGTATTGCACTCACGGCGCTAACGCTGGCCGAGCAGCGCGGTATACGGGTGCCGGAAGAGTTACGCATTACCGGGTTCGATGGCATTGCTGAAGGACAGTACCGCGCACCGCGTTTAACCACGGTGCGCCAGGATAGCGTGGGCAAAGGGCGAGTCGCAGCGCAGATGATTCTTGGCCGCATCCCCCTCGCCCAGCAGTTGCTGCAAACTGAGCTGCTGCTGGGCGACACCTGCCCTTAGCCCTTAGGAGGGTATTACTTAGCAGTCGCCTGCATGGCAAGCGCAGTATCCAGCATACGGTTGGAGAAGCCCCACTCGTTGTCGTACCACGCCATGATTTTAACCAGACGGCCATTCACGCGGGTGTGATTAGCATCGAAGGTCGATGAGTTGGCATCATGATTGAAATCAATAGAGACCAGCGGTTCAGCGTTAACAGCCAATACCGGAGAGTTAGCCGCGGCCTTCTCAACGATGGCATTAATCTCTTCTTTAGTGGTATCGCGACTGGCAGTAAAGGTCAGATCCACCAGCGAGACGTTGATCACCGGTACGCGAACGGCTAGGCCATCAAATTTACCCGCCAGCTCTGGTAGCACCAAGCCCACCGCTGCGGCAGCACCGGTTTTGGTCGGGATCATGGAGTGCGTTGCACTGCGCGCCCGGTAGGGGTCAGAGTGGTAAACATCCGAGAGGTTCTGATCATTGGTGTAAGCGTGCACCGTGGTCATCAAACCGTTTTCGATACCGACTGCGTCGTTCAACGCTTTCGCGACCGGCGCTAGGCAGTTGGTGGTGCAGGAAGCATTAGAGACAACCGTGTGCTCAGCGGTCAACACTTGGTCATTAACGCCATACACAATCGTCGCATCAGCGTCGGGGCTGGGTGCGGAAATCAGCACGCGCTTGGCACCCGCTTCGATATGCTTGGCCGCCGCCTCGCGCTTGGTAAACAACCCGGTGCACTCCATCACCAGATCGATATTCATCGATGCCCACGGCAACTCCGCTGGATCGCGCTCTGAGGAGATGGCGATACGATCACCATCCACCGTGATGCTCTCGGCGTCGTGTTCTACCTTAAAGGGGAAGTGGCCATGCACGGTATCGTGACGCAGCAGGTGGGAATTTAGCGAGGGGTCGCCGAGATCGTTAATGGCGACGACCTGTACGCGGTCACGGTAGCTGTTTTCGTAAAGGGCGCGCAGTACATTGCGGCCAATACGGCCAAATCCGTTAATCGCAACTCTTATTGTCATGATAGCTCCTCAATTGACCAATAGTAACAATCTGCACCTTTAGTAAAAAAATTACTAAAAATACGTATTTAAGCGTCATGAGGCCGATAAACAGCGTTTCAACCGCCCCAAAAGGCTAGTAAATATCCAATATGTAGTAAAATTACTATATAAACGCTATCGTAGTCCAATACTAAATTGCCCACAATCCCCTTACTCAAGGAGAGCGCCCATGACGAATGCAACCTCGAATACAGCAGCACCGGCGTCTACCAACCCTCATTCCCATACGCCTTTAAGGCGCACCAAAATTGTTGCCACACTCGGCCCCGCCAGTGATCGCCCCGGCGTGCTGGAAGCGATGCTAAAAGCCGGTGTGGATGTGGTGCGGCTTAACTTCTCCCACGGCTCGGCGGATGATCACCGCCGTCGCTTAAGCGAAGTCCGCGAGATCGCCGAACGCCTTGGCCGCAGCGTTGCTGCGCTGGGCGACCTGCAAGGGCCGAAAATTCGTATTGCGCGTTTTGTCGAAGGCGCCGTCAACCTCAATGTCGGCCAGGCATTTGTCTTGGACATGGCGCTGGACGCCAATAGCGGCACTGCAGAACGCGTCGGCTGCGACTATCAAACACTGGCCGATGATGTCGTTGAGGGCGACCGCCTACTGCTCGACGATGGCCGTTTGGTACTCGATGTCACCCGTGTAATTGGACAAGAAGTGCATACCCGCGTTCACGTAGGTGGCAAGCTCTCCAACAATAAGGGCATTAACAAGCAGGGAGGAGGACTCTCAGCGCCCGCCCTTACTGAGAAAGATAAGGCCGATCTAAAAACCGCTATTGAGATTGGCGTTGACTACTTAGCCGTCTCCTTCCCGCGCAGCGCCGCAGATATGCAAGAAGCCCGCGAGCTGCTTGGCGAAGCCGGGAAAGAGATCGGCCTGGTGGCTAAGCTTGAACGCGCCGAAGCGGTTGCCGACGATGCTACGCTGGATGGCATCATTGAAGCCTCTGAGGCGGTCATGGTGGCCAGGGGCGACCTGGGCGTTGAGATTGGCGACGCCGCGCTGATCGGTACTCAGAAGCGAATTATCAAGCACGCACGCACACTCAACCGTGCCGTCATTACCGCCACCCAAATGATGGAATCGATGATCGAGTCGCCGCTACCCACCCGCGCCGAGGTCTTCGACGTGGCCAATGCGGTGCTCGACGCCACCGATGCAGTGATGCTCTCTGCGGAAACCGCCGCAGGTGACTACCCGGTGGAAACCATCGAAGCGATGAACCGTGTGTGTCTGGGTGCCGAGCGTGAGCGTCTCGCTCAGGAGTCAGGCCACCGTATTCATGAGGGCTTTGAGCGCATCGATGAAACCATCGCGCTATCGGCGATGTATGCAGCGAATCACTTATCCGGCGTCAGCGCCATCGCTTGCATGACCTCCACCGGTTATACACCGCTGATTGCATCGCGCATTCGTTCCGGCCTGCCTATCGTAGGGTTGGCTCACAGCCCTATCGCCCAGCGGCGTATGGCGCTCTATCGTGGCGTGGTTTCCATTCCTTTCAACACCACCGATATGGATCCGGCCAACCTTAACCAAGAAGCATTGAAATGCTTGCAGGCACAGGGATTTATCCACCCTGGCGAGCATGTCATTCTCACTCGCGGCGACCATATGAATGCCCATGGGGGCACCAATACGATGAAAATCCTTGCCTTTGATAGCGAGTAACGGTCTAACCTTTGTAGCGAGCTTTTAGCTTTTACGACCTTTAAAAAGAAAAACCATTCGGCCATAAGACCGAAAGGCAATAGAACCATGAGGGAAGTGACGAAATGAGTGACGCGCAACCGCCCCGCCAAGCCATCCGTACGCTGCAAGCGCGCAAGCGTATTGCGCTAATTGCCCACGATGGCAAGAAGAGCGAAATGCTTGAGTGGGCAACTCGCTGGAAGGATACGCTGAGCCAGCACGAATTGATTGGCACGGGAACAACGTCTAAGCGGCTTAAAACCGCGTTAGGGTTAGAAGTCGAGGGTCTAATGAGCGGCCCCCTGGGCGGTGACCAGCAGATTGGCGCTCGGATTGCGGAGCAGCGGCTGGATGTGCTGATCTTCTTCTGGGATCCCTTCTCGCCCCAGCCCCACGACCCGGATGTCAAAGCGTTGCTGCGTTTAGCGGCGCTGTGGAATGTCCCCGTTGCCTGCAATGCGGCGAGCGCCGACTTCGTGCTCTCCTCGCCCTACTTGAGCGAGAGTTACGATATGTCGATACCAGATGCAGCAGCTTGGGCCCAGGCGCGCACGGTTTAACGCCGGTGCAGATGACGCGCCACCACCTGCAGCCCGCTCTCATAGTGGCCGTTCATAGCAGCTAGGGCACAGCGCAATGTTAACTCGGCAATACGGTCATAATCCTGTAGCGCCGAGTTCACTGGCTGAGGAAGGAAATCCAGCAGCCGGTGATCACCAAAGGTGGCCAGACGAATATTTTCCGGCAGGCCACCACGCTCCAAGAATACATCAAACACCCCTTCCATCAGCGTATAGGACGCTGTCACCAGTGCGTCGGCACCGCCCTGTTCATCCAGCAATTGAATCGCTAAACGCGCCCCTTCGCTACGTTCATAGTGCGACCCGGTAAGATAAAGCGGTTCAATCATGCTGCCTTCAAGGGCCGCCTGAAAACCCACCCGCCGCTCACAGCTAACCGACAGCTCCGGCATCGCTTCCAACCAGGCAATACGCTTGGTCGCCGCGCCGATCACCGAACGGGTCAACGTCTTAGCCGCCTCCTGATCGTTACTCACGACACTGGCAAAGCGCGTCGGGTTGAGGCCACGGTCCATCCCCACCACGCACCATCCCTCGTCTACCAGGTCGGCATAAAAAGTATCGTCGCTAGGCAAGCAACTGGCGGTTATCAACACCTCACAGCGTTGCGCACGCAGCGCCAACGCGAGTGTCCGTTCACTCTCTGCACAGTCATCTGAGCTTACGATCAACAGCTGATAACCCTGCTCCCGTGCACCCCGCTCCAGGCGTTTGGCTAGGCGAGCATAACTAATGTTCTCCAAATCCGGCACGATAAGCCCCAGCAAGCGGCTTGCACCCCGGCGCAGCGCAGCCGCCTGAGGGTCAATGTGATAGCGGTGTTGCCGCACCACCGCCATCACTTTTTCAATTGTCGCTGCGCTAATGCGGCGCTGCTCGGCCTGACCATTAATGACGTAGCTAGCAGTTGTGCGCGAGACGCCGGCTAGCCGGGCAATATCGGCAAGTGTCATGCGGTTTCCCCCTGGTGTGACCGGGCAGTTTATCAGCAAGTTAGCGCCTACCAGACCAAAGTCTAAAAGCTCAAACCTTGTGTCATTCAGTGAATCGATTCAGCATAGCACTATGTGCAGATTTAATAGCACCATACCCAGATTTAATGGCAAGGATAAACCGACTGAAACGGCACGGTTCATCTCATTGGCATCAACGCCATTACCATGATCATTTAACGACGATCACTTTATGTACACGACGCTGCGTCGACGCTGCCCCATTAAAATGCCGACAGTGCGCGTTTACAGGAGAATACTATGTTGACACTCGGCCCCGATGACATCTTGCTAGGCCGCCACGCCGACAGCTGGCAAACCGCGCTGGACAGTGCCGCTGAGGCGCTGGTTGAGGCCGGATTGGTTGAGGCCGAGTACCGCGACGGCCTACACGCCCGCGAGGCACAATCATCAACGTTTCTAGGCAACGCCATCGCAATACCCCACGGTACACCGGAAAGCCGTCAGTATGTGAAGCAGACGGGCGTGCGCGTGTTGCAGTTTCCACAAGGGATCGAGTGGCACGACGGCCAGCAGGTGCACGTACTGGTAACGATTGCCGCCCAGAATGATGAGCACCTGGATATTCTGCGCCAGCTCACCCATGTGCTGGATCGCGAAGGCGTTTCCGAGCAACTGGCAAACGCCACCTCCGCGGCAGATGTAGCGCGGCTGCTTTCGAAACCAGCATTAGAACCGCGCCTGGATGCCGACACCCTATGCGTCAACTTTCCGGCACGCGACCCACAAGAACTCGCTCTGGCTGCAGCCGCCCGCTTACGCCAAAGCGGCTGTGTCGATAACAGTTTTATTTCCGCCGTCGCCGCGGCACAGCCGACCTGGTTAGGTAAAGGGCTGTGGCTGGCTAGCAGCGCCCAGGGCGTTAACCAGCCCGCGCTTGGGGTGGCCACACCTGCTGAACAAAGCCTGGAAAGTGCTGGTCATCCGGTGCATGCGTTGTTCTGCCTGGCCGCCCATGGCGATGCCCACCGCCCCCTGCTAGAGCAACTGATGGCGGTGTTGGAAAACAGCGAAAGCCAAAGCCTGGTGGGCAAAACCAGCGATCAGCTGTTAGCCACCCTGGCGGGCGAAACCGCAAATACCCAAGCCCGTCGGGTACGGGTGCTCAACCCCCATGGGCTGCACGCTCGCCCCGCCAAACAGTTGGTACAGATAGCGCGCGCTCAGGCCATGCCGATTCAGGCACGTTTGGAAGAAGGCAGCGCCACCCCGGTTTCCGCCGCCAGTCTAACCAAAGTGATTGGCCTGGGCGCACGCCGCGGCCAGTGGCTGGTGCTGTCAGCCGAGGGTGGGCAGGCAAGCGCGGCGCTAGAGGCCGTCGCCGAGGCTGTTGAATCGGGCCTGGGAGAAAAAGTAACGCCCTTTGACGGCGGCTTTGATAGCACGCAGGAAGCGAGCCCCGCTACACCGGCCGTTGAGCCTCTCGCTGCCGATACGCCCCACGCCGGCGTGGCCGCCTCGCCGGGCTTGGCCATTGCGCCAGTATTTGTCATTCGCCCGATGCAGTTCGAGTACGCCGAACACGCCAGCGACGCTGAACACGAAATCAGCCGTTTAAATAGCGCGCTGAAAGAGGGCGCCGCCCAGCTGCAGACATTGGTGCATAACGCCCCCGGTGGCGAAGTCGCCGATATTCTTTCAATGCACGAAGAGATGCTCGACGACCCGGAGCTCCATCACGCGGCGACGGATGCCATTCGTGAAGGGCGCTCGGCGGAAGCGGGCTGGTGGGAAGCGATTGAAACCGCGGCCCACGCCCAGGAGATGCTCGCTGACCGTTTGCTGGCCGAACGCGCTGCCGACCTGCGCGACGTAGGTCGCCGGGTGTTGGGCGTACTCTGCGATGTGACGCTCCCCGAACCGCCGGATCACCCTTATATTCTGGTGATGGACGATATCGGCCCTTCCGATGTGGCCCGGCTGGATACTTCCCGTGTCCGCGGCCTGCTTACCGTTCGCGGTGGCGCCACGGCGCACAGCGCTATTTTGGCCCGTGCACTGGGCATTCCCGCCGTGGTGGGCGCGGGTCAAGCGGTGATGGCGCTTAACAACGCCAGCATGATGATTCTGGATGGCGAGCGTGGCCGAGTGACGTCGCAACCTTCCGAAGAGCGCCTACAGCGTGCCGAGCAGCAGTTACTAGACCTCCAGCAGCGCGAAGCCGATGCCTGGGAAAGCCGCTTCGAGGTCGCCCAAACTCGCGATGGGCACCGTGTGGAAGTCGCCGCCAACCTGGGCAACACTGCCCACGCCGCTGATGCAGTGGAGCGCGGTGCTGAGGCCGTTGGCCTGCTGCGTACTGAATTCCTGTTTATGGCCCACGCCAGCGCACCAGACTTAGCCACTCAGATTAGCGAGTACCGTCAGGCAATTGACGCCCTGGATGGCCGCCCGCTGGTAGCGCGCACATTAGATGTCGGCGGCGACAAGCCACTCCCCTACTGGCCGGTACCCCAAGAAGACAACCCCTTCCTGGGCCTACGCGGTATTCGTTTAGCGCTGACCCAACCCGAAGTGCTCGAGACCCAATTGCGTGCGTTATTGATGGCAGGCAAGGATAGTCCCCTGCGGATTATGCTGCCGATGGTCAAAGATATCGCTGAGTTCCGCGCTGTAAAAGCCATCTACGATCGCCTACTCAAAGAGGTCCCTACTTCCCAGCGCGCCACCGATGTGCAGTTGGGGGTGATGATTGAAATACCCTCTAGCGCGCTGCTGGCACCCAGCCTCGCCGCCGAGGTGGATTTTTTCTCAGTAGGCACTAATGACTTAACCCAGTACACCCTGGCTATCGACCGCGGCCACCCAGAGCTCTCTGCTCAAGCCGATGGCTTACACCCTGCTGTGCTGCGTTTGATTCAGATGACCGTGGCGGCTGCCCATACCCAAGGCAAATGGGTCGGTGTGTGCGGCGAATTGGCTTCAGACGCCGTGGCCATTCCGGTACTGGTAGGCCTTGGCGTGGACGAGCTCTCCGTCAGCGCGCGGCAGATCCCGCTGGTCAAAGCCCGCCTGCGCGAGTTTGACTTCGCTGATGCCCAAGCCAGCGCTCAGTTAGCGCTGAATCAGGCGACTAGCGATGAAGTGCGCGATGCACTGGAGGCGCGCTAATGGCCCGCGTGCTATGCATTACCCTGAACCCGGCACTGGATTTGGCGTTTAACCTTGACGCCTTGGTGCTGGGCAGCGTCAACCGCCCCACTAGCGCCCAATTAGAAGCAGCGGGCAAAGGCGTTAACGTTGCTCGCGTATTGGCGGGTCTTGGTCACGACGTCACCGTCAGCGGCTTTTTAGGTGCCGATAACGACGCTCCCTTTCAATTGGCATTTACCCAGTACTCCCTGACCGACGCCTTTGTGCGCGTGCCGGGAGAAACCCGTATTAATGCCAAAATTGCGGAACAAAGCGGCCGCGTTACCGATATTAATGGCCCCGGCATGCCCATTGACGCCACGCATTTGCAGGCGCTGATCGACACGCTAAATACCGAGCTTTCCAGCGCGACGCCCCCCCAGGCGGTCGTTGTGGCGGGCAGCCTGCCCCCCGGGCTGTCACTGGTCGATTTCAGCGCGCTGTTAAACCACTTAAACGCCAGCGGCGTACCGCTCTGGGTAGATACCAGTGGCCCGGCACTCAATGCGGCCATAGCGACTCACCCCGCCGGTGTTAAGCCTAATGAAAACGAACTGGCAGAGTGGGCGAGCGAAGATATGACCTCCTCCGATATGCGCTTGAATGCGGCCAAGCGGCTGCATAAAAGCGGCATCGCCAATGCGCTGATTTCAGCGGGTGCCGAAGGGGTCTTGTGGGTTAACGCTCAAGGTGCCTGGCACGCCACACCTCCTAAGGTTACCGCGACGAATACCGTTTGCGCTGGCGATACCTTTGTTGCGGGTATGCTCCACGGCTTGCTTAACCAGCAAGACGCTGAACAGACGCTGCGCTTTGCCACCGCGCTCTCGGCCGAGGCCGTTCGCCACGTTGGCGTGGGCACCCCCCACGCTGCCGATTTCGATTCACTCCAACAACACACCCGGATACGGCGTCTTGATGACACCATCACCGAGGGAGCCACGCTATGAATATTATTCTGATTACCGCCTGCCCCAGCGGCATGGCGACCACCTTCCTCGCGGCTAAGCGCCTGGAACAAGCCGCCCAGCGCCAAGGCTGGTCGGCGCATGTGGAAATGCACGGCGAAGTCGCGCCTCTCCAGGCCGCTACTGCCGAGCAGATCGCCAATGCCGATTTGATCGTGGTCGCCGCCGATCACGTGCCTGCCCCAGAGCGCTTTGAAGGCAAGCGGCTATTCCAAGCGCCGATTGCCAGCGCACTCCCCGACCCCAGCGCTTTTCTAGCCCAGGCTAAGCGTGAAGCGCCGATTTATAGCGCACCTGCCGCCTCTACTACTAGCACATCTACCGCTGCAAACAGCGCGGGTGGCAAGAAAATCGTTGCTGTCACTGCCTGCCCCACCGGCGTGGCGCATACCTTTATGGCCGCCGAAGCACTCGCAGAGGCGGGCAAAGCCATGGGCCACGCCATTCGCGTGGAAACCCAAGGCTCGGTGGGCGCACAAGATAAATTGACCGAAGAAGAGATCGCCGACGCCGACATAGTCGTATTGGCCTGCGATATCGACGTTGATCCGTCGCGGTTCGCTGGTAAGCGCATCTACCGCACTTCTACTGGCAACGCGCTAAAAAAACCACGCCCCACCCTTGAAGCTGCGCTCAGCGAGGCCGCCATAGAGAACGGCAGCAGCAATGCGGGCACAGCAAATAAGAGCGTCAAAGAGAAAGGCGTTTATAAGCACCTGCTCACCGGCGTTTCCTTTATGTTGCCGATGGTCGTAGCGGGCGGCCTGCTAATTGCGCTCTCCTTTGTGTTCGGTATTGAGGCCTTTGAGCAGGAAGGCACCCTGGCCGCCGCGCTGATGCAGATCGGTGGCGGCACCGCCTTTGCACTGATGATTCCAGTGCTGGCAGGTTATATTGCCTACTCCATCGCCGACCGCCCCGGCATCGCACCGGGTATGATTGGTGGCATGCTGGCGGCCAATATCGGCTCAGGCTTTATCGGCGGTATTTTGGCGGGTTTCCTGGCGGGCTACGTGGCGCTGGCGGTTACTCGCTACGTCAAACTGCCCTCTAGCGTTGAATCCCTGAAGCCGATTCTGATCATTCCGCTAGTCGCCAGTTTGGTCACCGGCCTGACCATGATCTATGTGATTGGCGAACCGGTCGCGGCGCTGCTTAATGCTCTGACCAGTTTCCTGGAGTCCATGGGCTCCACTAATGCGGTGCTGCTGGGTATTCTGCTCGGCGCGATGATGTGTTTCGATCTGGGTGGCCCGGTCAACAAAGCGGCTTACACCTTTGGCGTAGGCCTGCTAGCCTCTGAAACTTACGGCCCCATGGCGGCGATTATGGCGGCTGGGATGGTACCTGCCATTGGTATGGGGATTGCCAGCTTTGTAGCGCGCAACAAGTTCTCGGCACCGGAGCGGGAAGCGGGCAAAGCCTCTTTTGTACTGGGTCTCTGTTTTATCAGCGAAGGCGCGATTCCCTTTGCGGCGAAAGATCCCCTACGCGTTATCCCCGCTTGCATGGTGGGCGGCGCACTCACAGGCGCACTCTCGATGCTGGTAGGCGCGCAACTCATGGCTCCTCACGGTGGTATCTTCGTACTGCTGATTCCCAACGCCATTACCCCGGTACTGCTCTACCTTGGCGCTATTGTGGCTGGCTCGTTGGTGACGGGTTTAAGCTATGCGTTTATCAAACGTGATGCGGCCCAGGTAGCACTCGCCACCTAACCGCTGTTACCCAAAAAATGAGGGCAGGCGAACATGCCTGCCCTTTTAAATACGCCGCTTTACGCATTTAATACCTCTTTACGCCACTTATACCCTCTACTCTTTGTCATTTTTTATGTAGTATTTTTACATAACCTACTTTTTGATCACCAATTCACCTATAACAAACGGATCATCCTATGTTTCAGCTCACTCGCAGTGTTACCTGGCAGGCACTTGAACGCTTGCGCGACAAAACCGCAAACGACCGCATTCGTGACTACTTCACCAATGACCCGCAGCGCTTTGAGAAAATGAGTTTACGGGTGGGCGGTCTGTTTCTCGACTACTCCAAGCACCATGTCTCCGATGAAGTGCTTACCAAGCTGATTGAGCTAGCCGACCACTCCGCACTGGTACAGCGCCGGGCACAGATGTTCTCCGGGGATATTATCAACGTTACGGAAAACCGCCCGGTACTGCATACGGCTCTGCGTCACTTAGGCGATGAGCCGGTCTATGTGGACGGCGAAGACGTTATGCCGGAGATAACCCGCACCCGCGAGCAGATCAAGCTGTTCTCGGAAGCGGTGCGCAGCGGTGAATGGAAAGGCTACAACGGCAAACGCATTAAAGATGTGGTCAATATCGGCATTGGTGGCTCGGATCTTGGGCCCAATATGGCGGTTCGCGCGCTGCTCAAATACCGCCACCCGGAGCTCCACTTCCACTTCGTCTCCAATGTGGACGGTACCCATATTCAAAAAGTGCTCTCGCGCCTTGATCCGGCGACTACGCTGTTTATCGTCTCTACCAAGACCTTCTCTACCCAGGAGACACTGCTAAACGCCAAAACCGCGCGGCGCTGGTTCCTGGAGAACGCTGGCGAAGACGCCGACGTAGGCGCGCACTTTATTGCCGCCTCCACCAACCGCAAAGCGGCCATGGAGTTCGGCATTCGCGAAGAGAACGTGTTCGAATTCTGGGCTTGGGTGGGCGGCCGTTACTCCATGTGGTCGTCCATCGGGCTGCCGATTGCGCTGTCGATCGGTTTCGAAGGCTTTATCGAACTGCTGGAAGGTGCTCATGAGATGGATAACCATTTCATCAACGCGCCCTTCTCGCAAAACATGCCCGTGCTAATGGCGCTGATTGGTATTTGGTACATCAACTTTATTGGCGCTGAGACCCAAGCCATCGTGCCTTACGACCAGGCGCTGAACCAACTGCCTTCGTTTTTGCAGCAGCTGGATATGGAGTCAAACGGTAAGTCGGTGGATATTTTCGGCCACCCGGTGAACTATAAAACCGGCCCGATTGTATGGGGCCAAACCGGTTCCAACGGCCAGCACGCCTTCTTTCAGCTACTGCACCAGGGCACCCGCTACGTGCCGATTGATTTTATTGCCTCGCTCAAGCCCGAGCCCGGCGTGGAAGACCACCACTTCGCCCTACTGACCAATATGCTCGCCCAGGCCAACGCCTTTATGGAAGGCAGCCAAGGGGACAGCAAAGAGCTCAGTCAACACGACCCCTACAGTTGCCCCGGCAACCGCCCTTCCAGCACCCTACTGCTGGATGAGCTAACGCCAAAAAACCTGGGCGCGCTAATCGCGCTCTACGAGCACAAGGTGTTTGTGCAAGGGGTGATCTGGAACATCAACTCCTTTGACCAGTGGGGCGTGCAGCTTGGCAAGCGCATCGCCGGTGAAATCAGCGAGCGCATCGACACCAACGCAGCTGACTTCGACACCTCAACTCAAGGTCTGCTGGAACTGGTTCGCGCTCACTTCCCCAATGGTGGTAGCGGCGAAAAGGAAAGCGCACCGGCCAGTGCCGATAAGAAGCCATCACGGAAGAAGCGTTGAATGGATAGGGTAAATCGATAGAAAACAACGCCGTGGCTTTCACAAGCCACGGCGTTTCGCAACCCTGGAACCTTCGGTTTGTAATAAATGACTAATTCCAGTAACTCGGTTCCCGTTGTCTAAGCTTTCCCCTTAAGACTCATCCGGAATTAGATTCAACAAATCGGTGACACCAATATCTACACCGGCTTGGGAGAACAAAGTAGATGCCTGCCCACGGTGATGGGTTTGGTGATTGAAGAAGTGAACGATCAGGCTTGAGTAGCGCCGTTTTGAGGCCACTCCTTTTATGTTGTGATAACTCAGCGTGGTACTCAAATCGTCGTCTGTCAGCGCCGATACCCAGTTAATAATCACGGTATCGAGCCATTGGCGATGCGCTTTCAATCCCTTCAAGTCATCAAAGAGAATCTGATCAAGACGCTCTGGCGTAGGTAGTGCCACCATTACTTCAAGCGTCCTTGCGGAAGAAGAGGCGTGTGTTGCAAACCGTTTGAGCCAAATCGTGTCGGCTACCGCGATGTGGTTCAGTGTGCCAAAAATCGAGCCGAAGAACGCGCCACGCTCTTCAGCTAGTTCAGAGGCGCTCAGCTTACCGGCGGCATCATAGAGGTTAGTGTTCATCCACTGGTTATAAGTGGCTAACTGTTCGAAGTGTTGTTGAAGTGTCATGAGTTAAGACCCAAAAGCAGCATCTATTTAGAACGTTTGAAATATGGGGGAAGAACAGCATCACCGCCCGCCTGCTACATCAATGAATGACCCCGTTACATAAGAGGCTTCGTCCGAGAGCAACCAAGCGATGGTATTAGCCACTTCTTCAGCGCTACCGCCACGCTGCATAGGAATCTGGGGAGCTAAACGATCAACCCGCCCTGGTTCTCCACCATCGGCATGCATATCAGTGTAGATAAAACCGGGGCGAACGGCGTTAACACGAATCCCCGAGCCAGCAACTTCGCGAGACAACCCCTTGGTTAGGGTATCCATGGCACCTTTCGATGCAGCGTAGTCAACATATTCAAAGGGCGAGCCTGTTTGCGAGGCAAGCGATGAGACATTGACGATTGCACTACCTGCTGGGAAGCGCCTGACGGCTTCTCTGGAGCACAGAAAACAGCTGACCACATTGCTATTAAGCACTTGGTTGAAGCGCTCAAGGTCGATATCGACCAGCTTGGATTGAGTAAACAGAATGCCTGCATTGTTAACCAAATGTGTCACCTTGCCAAAGCGCTCTTCTGCTGCATCAAACAGGCGGATAACGTCAGCTTCACTGCTAACATCCGCTTGACAGGCAAACGCTCGACCACCCGCTCGAATAATGCAATCAGCCACATCATCTGCCAGCTCCCTATTAGCAAGATAGTTCACGCACACTGCATAGCCTTTTGCGCCTAGCAATTTTGCGGTGGCCGCTCCGATACCTCGGCTTCCCCCTGTCACGATGACCACTTTCGACATAACGTTTCCTCGCTGGCTCTTTAGTCACAAACCCACCTTGCACATTAAACCCACGATAGTTCTTTGGGTAGCGCCCTTTTAGCTACTGCAAGTTAATTAATTGACTGGCTATTGATTTCTTGCCACCTTACAACTACTGTATATAAAACCATATAAAAGAGGTGAACCATGACATCTCTTGGAACACCAAGCTCCTATAAGGGTCGCGGGGCAACGTACGATCCGCACAATCGTTTTGCGCCTACCCGCAGCGAGGAGGAAGATGACGGCTGGTGGCGGGAAGAGGCCTCTACGACTATCGCTACCGAAGTGCGTGAGGAGGTGAGCAAAAGTGCTTTGTCGTGGAATCGCTCACCAGATTTACCTTTTGATCGCTCGCTGAACCCATATCGCGGCTGTGAGCACGGCTGCGTTTACTGCTATGCCCGTCCTTCTCACGCCTACTGGGACTTATCCCCAGGGCTGGATTTTGAAACCAAGCTGATTGCCCGCAGCGGCTTGGTAGAGCGGTTATCCGAAGAGCTGTGCCACCCTAATTACGTGTGTCGCCCGATCAACCTTTCCGGCAACACCGACTGTTATCAACCGTTAGAAGCTACCTACAAAACCACTCGCCGCCTGCTGGAGCTGCTACTGGAGTGTCGCCATCCGGTAACGCTGGTGACTAAAAGCACCTTAGTGCTGCGCGATTTGGAACTCCTGGCGGAGATGGCCGAACACCGGCTGGTGCGCGTGTTTGTCAGTTTGACCAGCCTGGATGCCAACTTGAAACGCACATTAGAACCACGGGCGGCATCACCTCAGGCGCGCTTGCGGGCCATTCGTGAACTGAATACCGCAGGTGTTCCAGTTGGTGCGCTCATTTCGCCGGTTATTCCGGGGCTAACCGATCATGAAATCGAAAAGCTCTTGGAAGCCGCCAGCCGTGCAGGGGCGAGAACCGCCGCCTGGATGCTGCTACGTTTACCCTATGAAGTGGCACCGCTGTTTGAAGCCTGGTTAGAAGCCCACTACCCTGAGCGCGCCGCAAAAGTGATGAGCCTAATGCGTCAGTGCCGTGGCGGTAAAGCGTACGATGCCAAGTTTGGTAAGCGCTTTCGCGGTGAAGGGGTATTTGCCGATTTAATTGCACAACGCTTTGCCCGCGCCAGCCGTCAGTGGAACATGCAGGATCGCACCGAGCAGGGCTTGAACACCCGGGATTTTCGCCCACCACGAGCGCAGCAGGATTTATTCATTTAAGCTAAGCAGCACGCGCATAAATCAGCTGCAAAGGAAGTCGAATGCCTGCTCTAAGCAAAACCAAATCGAGTTTTTACCGCCGCTTATACGTCGCCCATTTGATCGAACAAGGTGCTGCCAGCGTGCCTGCACTCATTGAGGCCACCGGCATGCCGCGGCGCACCGCCCAGGATACGATTGCATCGCTTGCCGAGCTGGATATCGAGTGTGTATTTACTAAGGATGACGGCGAGCGCCACAACATCGGTCGCTACCAGATACGTGATTGGGGGGCGATAGATCCACGTTGGGTGGCCACACACGCGGAACGATTAAAGCAAGCGCTAGGCTATCCGTAATAAGGGCGATTTAAGCCGACCATTTAAGTATTCTCGTCTGGCTCTGCCCAGGCCAGCCGTGCAGCGTTGAGGGTAACCGTCAGCGAGCTTGCCGCCATAGCGAGTACCGCTACTAGCGGGGGGATCGCCATCAGCACCACCAGCCCGAGTGCCAGGGTGTTGTAGAGCGCCGAAAAGAGCAGGTTCTGAACCATGATGCGCCGCGTGCGTTTAGCAATGCTGAGCAGTTTCACGACACCACCTATCCCCGGCGTCATTAGCTGCGCGGAAGCGCCCTCCCGGGCAGCTTCGCTGGCACTCAGTGGTGCGATGCCAACATCGGCCGCAGCCAAACTCAAGGTATCGTTTAAGCCATCCCCCACATAGAGCGTTGGCGATGGCAACCCTTGCAAAAGCCGCGCTTTGGCTTCAGGCGAGCGCTGGGCATAGCAAGCTTCACGGGCAAGCCCTATCTGCTCACCTAACCAACTAACTGCCCCCTGCCTATCGCCACTGATCATTGCCACCACACACCCTTCATGCAGCAGGTATTTCATGCTTTTTTCAGCGTCTTCCACCGGCTGATCAGCAAGGTAGAGCGTGGCTAACCAGCCTGTACCATCAGACACCATCACTTGAGAAGCAAAGGCCAGCGTTGTGTCTTCCTCTTGGTCTGGCAGCACAACCTGCTGGTTGGTTAGCCAACTAGCGCTACCGACTATCAGCCACTCACCGCTGTTAAGTTGCACGCGGCGGCCTTCCCCTGGGGTGTCGTTAACCTGCAGACATTTCTCAGGGTGATGATTGTCTTGACGGTTCGACCAGCGCGCTAAAGCTTGTGCCAAGGGATGTTCGCTGCCAGCAACAGCGGCACTGAGCTTGCGCTGCAAAGTGTGCTTATCAATGCCCTCCCTGGCCTGCCAGTACAGCACCGAGTGGCTACCAGTGGTTAAGGTACCGGTTTTATCCAGCGCTACCGAGCGAATGTGTGCCAGGATTTCGAGCGCTGCCGGGTCGCGTAGCGCAACACCCTGCTGCATGGCCTGGCCGCTACCAGCAAGACTTGCCAGCGGCACCGCAAGCCCCACGGCGCAAGGGCAAGCAACCACTAACACCGAAAGTGCGCGCACAAAGGCTTCCTCCCAGCCCAGCCCAAATAGCAACGCAACAGGCAGCGTTAACATCGCTAGCACTAGGGCTAGCGGGCTTAGCCAAGCAGCAAAACGGTCAGCAAGCTTCTGTAATTCGCCTTTTTTAGCCTGATAGCGGCGCATTTCGTCACAAAGCTGATCCAGTCGTCGCTTGCCTACGCCTGCGCTCACCTGCATTACCAGCGGCGTTGTCCCCAGGTAGCGGCAGCCCGCATAGACCTTCTGTCCGGCATAAAAGTGGCGCGGCAGGCTTTCGCCGGTAAGCGAAGCAGTATCGATCCAACCTGAGTCTTCCAGGATCCCATCAAGGGCTATCAACTCACCGGGCGCTAGCTCGACGCGCGTTCCCTTCATCACTTCATCCACAGGAACCGATCCCCAGCGCTCGTTCTGCCAAACGGTTATGTCATCATTTGGAAGCGCCAGAGCATCAAGCGCTTTTAGCCCACGGTGACGGCACAGCGTTTCTACCAGCCGACCAACCAGTAAAAGTACAATCAGCATCACCGCCGTGTCGAAATAGACCTCTGCAGAACCGCGCCATAGTAGCCAAACAGAGACCATCACCGCGCCGATAACACCCAGGCTAACCAAAACATCCATACCGGGGCGCTTGGCGAGCAGCGTTCGCCACCCGGCCCGGTAAAACGGCACGCCTGCGAACAGCACGACAGGTAAGGAGAATGCCCCCGATACCCACGCCACCACCAGTTCAATCCGCTCCGAAGGCAATGCACCCGCATATATCAATAGTGAAGCGAGCATCGTCCACATGCCGAACAGCGAACCGACCATTAACCTCAGCGTCAGGTAGCGGCTCTCCTCTTCTAAACGTCCATGGGCATCTGCCACCGGCTCAAGTTCCGTAAGCCGATAGCCCAAACGTTTAACCTTTGGGGCGAGCGTTGGGAGCTGGACAGCGGCGGGTGTACCGCTGATGCAGAGGGCTGCACTTGGGTAGTGGACGCTAACCTCATGCACGCCTTCGAGCCGCTTTAGAGAGCCCTCCACGGCCAGGGCACAGCTGGTGCACCACATACCGTGGAGGGTATAGAGCTGCTCTTCCTCTTTGTTAAGCGCATCGCTTACAGGCAAGGCGGAATACCAATAATCGGCATTGCAGCAAACACAACGCTTAAGGTAGAGAAAAGATACAGCCCGGCGGAAACAGTGGCATTAAAGCGCAGCCGCCCTTCATGGCGCCTAGCCATGCGGCAACAACCCACTGTTAGCACCGCCAGTAACGCAATCGCCGCGATACTAACCACCAGCAGCATAGCGTTTACCAGGGTGAATACGCCCTGCTCGGGAGCAGGCGGCGCAACTGAGCAGGCTATTGCGTGCCCGCCGTAAACGGCTACGAACCAGATACACCATAGCGTTAAGCCAATGACGAAATGTAAGGGATGGGTAAGATGTAACCGCTGCATCGTGATGGACATTAACTTAGCTCCCTATCACACGCGGCAACACGGCAAGCGCGCCCACGAGTATCCAGAACGTCACCAGGTTATAGCGCCACCACTGGGCAACCACGGCAGGCTCGAAAGGCGCATGGGCACCCACATAGCCATAACCTACCCGCAGCCCCTGAAGCAGGGTCAGCACCGCGCCTAAACCGCCGTGTAGCAGCGCATAGGCCAGCCCGACCATAATGATCGCATCATGGGAGGTTTCGGTCACCGCCAAGTCTGCACTCAACAGCACCCAAAGCGTTATCGCAACCTGAACAAAGCCTAGGGCACTGATGCAATACATGCCCACAGCCAGCCCCGCATCCTTACCCTGGCGCAAACCGCGCACCAGTTTTTCGAGAATTCCCACGCCAGCAGTTAGCGCCACCCCGGCAAGGATCAGCCCCACCAAGGAGAGCGGTGAGGTCTCAGGCATCCGCCACTCAGGGGACACCGTCCATAGATAGAACCAGCCAAACAGGTAAGAGAGAAAGAACGAACCATTGGCCAGCAGCGTGATCGACATGGCCCATAAGCCTGGACCATCCATGGTGCGCGAGTGCAGCGGTGGATCACCGGGGGCTACCTCTGCATCTGGCGCCGCTTTTGGATGCGCACCATTCTCCCAAGACCAGCGCAGTAGAAATAGTCCGGCCACGACAACGGCTATACCCGCCAGCGGATATAGCCGCGTCAGCAGGCTTAAACACACCACGGCCAATGCCATTGCGGCGAACAGCGGCCACCAGGAGTTACCCGGCAGGTGAATGATTTCACGCACTTTGCCCGTTAATGGGTCGGTGCCCCACATCTCCCGCCGGCCATGGGTAGCCACCGCCAAGCTATGTTGCCCTTCTGCCATGGTGCGCGGTAGATCCGGGTCATCCCATAGTGGGTGGCGCGTATCGATCTTTGGCAGGCTGACAAAGTTATAGGCGCTGGGTGGCATACTGTTGGCCCACTCCAGGGTATCCGCGTTCCAGGGATTATGCTTAGCGGGTTTGCCAAAACGGAAGTGCAGCGCAAAATCCAGCAGCACCATGGCAATCCCCGCCGACATAATAAAGCTACTCATGGATGACAGCAGGTTGAAAATATCCCAGCCCATGCCCGTTTCATAAGAGTAGACCCGCCGCGGCATCCCCAAAAGGCCAGTCCAGTGCATGATCAAGAAAGTGCCATTAAAGCCCAAAAAGGTGAGCCAAAAGCCCCATTTGCCCAGGGTTTCAGAAGGCATTCGCCCTGAAAACAGCGGCAGCCAGTAGTAGAGTCCGGCAATCAGCGGGAAGAACATGCCCCCCACCAACACATAGTGCATATGCGCCACCACAAAGTGGGTATCGTGCACCTGCCAGTTAAAGGGCACCAGCGCCAGCATTACTCCAGTCAAACCTCCACACACGAAGATAATCAGGAAGCCCATGATCCATAGCATTGGAAGCTTCATTTTGGGCTTACCCAGCCATAGCGTAGCCAGCCAGACAAACACCTGAATCGCGGTAGGTACCGCCACCAGCATACTGGCCGCGGAGAAGAATGCTTGAGCCAGTTGCGGAATCCCCACGGTAAACATGTGGTGAACCCATAGTCCGAAACTGATAAAGCCTGTCACGGTAATGGCGAAGACCACCCAGCCGTAACCAACGATCGGACGGCCAGCAAACACTGGTATCAGCGTGGAGACAATGCCCGCCGCAGGCAGGAAAATGATGTAAACCTCGGGATGGCCGAACAGCCAAAATAGGTGCTGCCATAGAATCGGATCACCGCCACCGGTCACTTCAAAAAAGGGCATCCCCACTGCGCGCTCAAGCTCCAGTAGAATACTGCCCAGAATCAGCGGCGGGAAACCGACCACGATCATCAGCGCCATGGCAAGGATATACCAGGCAAACAGCGGCATTTTGTGCAGCGCCATGCCCTGAGTGCGTGTACGCAGTATCGAGACCACCAATTCGACCCCGGCAGACAGCGCGGAGATCTCAACGAAGGTGATCCCTAACAGCCAGAAATCTGAGCCCAAACCCGGTGAATACTCGCTGCCACTGAGCGGGGTATACATAAACCAGCCGCTATTAGGCGCCATCTCCAGAATCAAACTAAACGATAGGATGATACCGCCAAACAGATAGCACCAGTAACCCAGGGATGTTAGCCGTGGGCAGACCAGATCTCGGGCGCCGATCATCTTGGGAATCATATAAATCGCCAACCCTTCCAGCATGGGGATGGCGAACAGAAACATCATCACCGTGCCATGCATGGTGGTGACTTGGCTATAGATATCCGGCGACATAAAGTCTTGATCAGGGAGCGCCAGCTGGGTGCGCACCAGCATGGCTAACAGCCCGCCGAGCAAGAAGAACGCCATCCCGGTCACCATAAAGCGCAGGCCGAGAGTGGTGTGATTCACAATGGTGAGGGCTTTTAAGCCACGCGGATTGCCCCAGATATCGTGCAAGTCACTGTGCAACTGGTTGGGGCCTGCGATGTTATCACCTTCTGGGGTCGCTTCACGGTTAATGGTGGTCATGGGGTTAGCGTCTCCAGCCAAGCCCCCAGGGACGCCAAGGTGGCCGTCTCAATATCATCGTGGGGCGGCATTTTGTTGCCCGGTTTTAAGCGTTGGTGGTGCTTAAGCCAGTGGGTAACTGCGCCCTCCTTCATGGCTATTATCCCTGCCCCTAGGCTAGTCCGACTGCCAAGATCAGAAAGATCCGGCCCCTCCTCCCCAGAGGATAGTCCCGCTACCCGGTGGCAGCTCGCGCAATGGGTCATAAATGCCTCCCTGGCAGGCTCATGCTGCTGATCGTTTGCAGCTAGCGACGATAATGCTTTCGTTTGACGGGCGGCCAGCCAAGCGTCGTACTCGTCACGCCCGACGGCTTCCACATAGAGTTGCATCTGGGCATGTTGGGCGCCGCAGAACTCTGCGCACTGAGCACCAAATACCGCCGGTTCGTCCGCTTCCAAGCGTATTTTGTTCACTCGCCCTGGGATCATATCGATCTTGCCGCCCAGGCGAGGCACCCAGAAAGCGTGAATAACGTCCGCACCCGTAACGTGAAAATCGACTGGCTCACCAGCGGGCATGATGAGCTGATTTGAAGTCACCACCTCTCCCCCTTCTGCGCCGGGGTAGCGCACTTCCCACCACCACTGGTGGCCAATCACTTCAATTACCTCCGGCGGTTCTGCCAGGGGCAACGGTAAAAGCCGCTGGCCGGTGGGCACACCAAAGGCCAGTAGTGCGGTAATGCTGGCCACCGGCAGCACAATGCCACCGCCAATAATCCAGCGACGCGCTATTTTTCGCTCCTCGGCAGGCGTACGTACGACCTCCTTGCGCTTGAAGGTATACAGCCAAAAAGCAGTCACCAGCACCAATACCACAGTGCCAAAACTCAGCATTACCCACCAAATCATCGCCACGTCTCGCGCGGCTTGGCCTGCCGGGTCTAGAATAGACTTATCCCCCGCGCAACCGGCTAATAGCAGGCTGGCTAGCAGCGCTAGCGGTGTGCCAAGTGAGTTGACCCGCTGCTTGGTTAAGCGTTGAATAATCAGCCTCATCCCTTGAATTCCTTTTTCTGCCCACAGGAAGTGATCATGGCAAAGCCTCGCCAGCGCTCGATTAAAAGCCACGCATCTCTCGCCGGCCATCCGCTTCATCCCGTGATGATTCACTTTCCCGTCGCGGCCCTGATGGCGCTGGTGGCAAGCGATATCGGTTTCCTGCTTAGCGGCGACCCATTCTGGTTGCGCGCCAGCTTGTGGCTGGCCGGTGTCGGCGCATTTGGCGGTTGGATTGCCAGCACGGCAGGCATTATTGACCTGGTCACTGTGCCGCGCATTCGCCGCCTGATTACCGGCTGGAGCCACGCTATCGTCGCGGTGGTGATGCTCTCGTTGGCGTCGCTGAACTGGCTGCTGCGCTTCAACGACCCGAGTGCGATTTTGCCTTGGGGGCTGGCCGTATCGCTGCTCACCGCCGCGTTGATCGCTTTGGCAGGCTGGTTGGGTGGGCAGTTGGTGTATGAGCACGCCGTGGGGGTCGACGTTGAGGATTAAAACTAAGCTGTTAAAAGACACGGCGTTAGCTCCAATCCAGTGGCTTAGCTAACACAAGCCCCAGCACACCTATAATGCCCGCTAACGCAACACATAGCGCCGTCCAGTTGGCGGGTTTTACCCAGCGGTAGTGGCCCATCTCAAGGCGCAAGATTAACCAGCCAAAGCTGCCATGAGCGGCGACCATGGCCACTACGGCACCCAGCTTTAAGATCAGCCAGCCGCCCAACACACCATGGATGAGAAATAGCAGCGTGCCCGAGGCAATAGCCACTAAAGCGGCCGGGGTAGCGACTGAGTTATAAAAAAACCGCGGCATGGGCGGTGTGCCCTGAGCGAAGCCCGCGTCTTTGCGAAGCTGCAGTGCCTGGCTAAGCAAGGCGGGCAGATAAAGCAGTGAGCCGCACCAGATCACTAGCGCGGCAATGTGAAGCAGTTTAAGCCAAGGCATCGGGGCTTCCTTGCGTTGCGTAAGGCGGGGGCAGATCACCCCTAACCTTAGTCAAAGCCCCCCTTTATGGCTAGCCGTTCAACTTACCTGGATCTCATAACCAGTGAATTTGCGGAGATTAATGACCCCACTATCAAGGATCAAATACTGCCCTTTGACGCCTTGCAGCACGCCTTCGACCAGCGGCTGTTTATCAAAGTTATGCGACACCACTTTTTTGGGAAAAACGCTGACGGGGTAGTGAAAATGTTGCGCTGGCTGTTCCAACAAGCGAATGGCGTCCGCACCATGGGTTTCGCGCAGTTGGTGCAACCCATCGGCTAGCAGGGTTAGCAAACGGTCACGCTCGGCACTTAAATCCATGGTTTCGACGTCGCCCTTGAGCATCGCACGCCAATTGGTGCGGTCGGCCACCTGCTCTTTAAACAGCATTTCGACAAAACCGGACTGCTGACGAGTATCCACTTCAAGAATCGGCAGCGCCTGGATCGCGCCTTGATCCAGCCAGCGGGTAGGCATTTGGGTTTTGCGAGTGATGCCGACTTTAAGCCCCGACGAGTTAGCCAAATAGACGATATGGGGCTGGAAGCAGTGCCGCTCGCCCCACTCCGGCTCACGGCAAGTGCCTTGGAAAAAGTGGCAGGTTTCCGGCTTCATAATGCAGGTATCGCACTGGGCTAGCCGCTTGAAGCAGGGGTAACAGTGGCCTTGGGCAAAGCTCTTCTTGGTTGCTCGCCCGCAGTGGGTACAGGCAATTGCTCCCGTCCAACGCAGGCTGAGCGGTTCACCGATACGCTCGTTAAGCGCAACACGGTGCTCACCCGCGCGCAAGTGGTAAACCACCGGTTGCTCTTGGTGGCCAGGTAGCGCTGCCGCCATTTTGCTTAAACAGCCCTGTACTGAAAAGCCCGGTACTGCCGCTTCAATCACGCGTGGCATCCCGTGCCAAACCCGCCATTTCAGGCGTTACGCCAGCACCGCTAGCCGCTGCACCGCAGGTACGCTGCTCTAAATACCCTACGCGACTCTCTTCCGGCACATTGTTCTCCACCTCAAAGCGCATGACGGCTTCCAAGCAGAGTTCGGTCTGTTCCGGCGTTAAGCGGCGACCGTCGGGCCATTTGCGCAGCGATACCGCCTGTTTAAGGCTTTCGTAAATCGCTGGGGTCATCTGGTTGATCATTTTTTCGAACGTCATTTCGCTCATTGCAGGCCTCTTAACGGTTTTTCAAACGGCGGGATGAATAATACCAGCCTGTGACAAGCCCCACGAGTAGACCGCCCAAATGTGCTTCATTAGCGACATTGCCAAAACCAACGCTGCCCGCCATATCAGTCATGGTGAACACCATCCAGCCGAGCATAAAGACCACCAGCATTTGCGGTACAAAGAAGCCGCTTTGGGGCACCCTGCGTGACATCAACCAAACGTGAGCCAGTAAGGCATATACCACCCCGGACATGCCACCGAATAGCACGGTGCCGGTCGCGTACTGCGCCACATTCGCGCCAACGCCCGCCACAATCAGCAGCAGTAACATGGTACGGCTGCCTTGGAGTGCTTCAATCTGACGTCCGAAGTACCACACCCACATCAGGTTAAATATTAAATGCATCCAGCCAAAGTGCAGAAAAGCAGGCGATAAAAAGCGCCATACTTGTCCTGACGTAAGCGTTTGAGACAGATTACCGAAGACCAGCTCACCCCCTGAAATACCTATCGGCACGATGGTTAGAGTGACAATCAACTGGTCACCAAAAACACCAATCAGGGCAAATACCACCAGACTAATGACAATCATCAGCGCCGTTACCGGCACTTGCTTTAGCGATGCCAAGAAGTTGGTCATGGTGCGCGGGCGCTGAGCAGCCTGATGAAGCACCAGGGGTTCGCCCCGCTGCCAGCGCTCTAGCAGTGCTTTAAGTTCGCCAAGCTGGCGTGGGTCGGCTATCCATAGCAGTTGGCCGTCCGCTTCATCGGTAATGCGGTGACCAATGCGGTGGCGCCAGAGTGCTTGGCGAAGTTCACTGGTATCCGCGTGATCGGGCAGAAGCATCACTGGATGCATGACATCCCTCTAATCAAAGCGCTTGCGGCATGCTGACCGCAGCGGGTAGCTATTGAAGACAACTACTGAATGAACCACACGGTTGCCAACAAACAGGCAAAAAAAACCGGCGGTGGGAACCGCCGGAGAATAAAAGCAAGGGATCATTCAAGGGAACACTTACTCAGATGGCCAGCGGCAGGGTTAGTTCAGCCGTTTTGAAAAAAATATGTAATTTTATGTAATAAAATGAAACAACTGTTAATCAAAGTCGATTTCCCAGGGTTTGGGCAGCGCCCTTTCCTCTTTTGGTACCTTAATCCACACAAAATGGTCGGCATTTAATACTCTCTCACCACTCCAGCGATAAGCCACTAAACGCCCATATTTCACGGCACTGTAATCGAGGCAGGCAATATTATGTGTCGGCAGTGCCGGTATGCCTTCACACCAGTAGTGGCCGATAAACAACGGCGGCTGCTCTGGCCCGTAGTAGCTAAGTTTCTGGCGCTCTTCGTGGGTCAATGCGCGCGTTTCAAGGTCGCCGGGCAAGTTATCCGGTTGAAAGACGACATCACCCCACTGCTGAGGTGCCTGGGCCCAAAAGTGGGCGCGAAAGCTTTGTCTTGTAAAGCCATCGCCAGAGTGTATCGCAATACCTTTGGGTAGTGAGACATGAGGGCCCCGGGTGAGGCGGTCTAAAATTCGAAACGCCTGGGTTTTGGAGTTGGTGGACTCAATCAGAAACTGTGTGTCCATGCAGTAATCAGGGCGGCGCTGTTTCAGCTCTTCAATCAGCGCCTCATCCCAGCAGGCATGCACCACGCGGATACCATCGATTTCCAAGCACAAAGGGATGGTTTTAAACCACGCCAGGGTGTCTTCCCACTCGTTGGTGTAGTCGCGATACTGCTCTAGGGTGTCCTGAATAATACGATTATGCCGCGGCGTATGTTCGCGCAACCAGCGTTTGTGGCTACCTGCAGGCCCAGGATGGGTATACGCCAGGGCGTTATACTCGTGATTACCCATGACGATATACGCTTCGCCCTGCTCGACCATTCGCCGGGCAATGGTCACTGCCAGGCGAATTCTCGGGCCACGATCAATCAAATCACCGAGGAAAATCACTTTGCGACGCGGGTGGCGATAGACGCCGTTGCGCTGGTGGTAACCCAATTTTTCCAGTAGTGAGGCCAGCGTAGCACCGCAGCCGTGGACATCGCCAATGAGGTCGTATCCCTCCATACTCAATCCCCCAACCGATGGCTCCAGCCTAATTTGCTGCGCAGCACTTCGTAAAAATTATGCCCGATGGGGTGCACCAGCTGGATACGCTCAGGCTTGCGGGTAATCACCAGCACATCGTTGGGCTTGGCTACCGCGCGAGTTTGTCCATCGCAGCTGATATGCGGGTAGGACTGGTTGGTTTCGCCAATGTGAATACGTATTTCACTAGCGGCATCGATCACAATGGGGCGACTCGACAGCGTATGCGGGAACATCGGCACCAGCGTCACAACATCCAGTTTGGGGTGCATGATCGGCCCGCCGCCAGAGAGCGCATAGGCCGTAGAACCGGTGGGAGTGGCAACGATCAAGCCATCGCTGCGCTGGCTATACACAAACTGACCATCGATAAACAGCTCAAACTCTATCATGCGCACCGCTTTACCGGGGTGCAGCACGACTTCGTTCAAGGCATCGCCATTACCTACGGCAACGCCATTACGGTAGAGCACAGTATCGAGCAAAAAACGCTGTTCAACCTCAAACTCCCCCGCCAGCACTTCACTGACGCGGGTTTCCAACTCATCTGGGGAGATATCGGTAAGAAACCCCAAGCGGCCCCGATTAACGCCTAAAATCAGCGTACCGCTGCGGCATAGCGCACGCGCCGCGCCCAATAGACTGCCATCGCCCCCTACCACAATCACCAAGTCACACAGCTCGCCCAGCATGCGGCGGCTGGCTTCCGGCTGACCATGGTGCGGTATGACAGTAGCGGTGCGATCTTCCACTAATACCGAGTAGTCATGGGCGACTAGGTAGGTTACCAACCGCTGAAGGGAGTCGACCACTTTGTCACTCCCCAGCCGACCAATCAGCCCAATAGTTTTAAAGGTTCTGCTTGATTGATCGCTGGAGGGCGCTGACTTAGCGTCTGCTGATAAGGTGTTGCTCATGGGCCGACTCTCGCTAACATAAGTCGCCATTATGGGGACACCTCAGCTATCGGGCAAATAGGCTTAGCTAACGGCTACCTGACGACGCTGGCACCACCAGTGATTGAGCCATAGGGAGGCGGCCATGATAAGTGCCCCCAACAGCAAACGCGGAATATCCGCATCGCGGTTCCAAATCACTAGATTGACGATTAGCCCCGCCGGCACCAGCGCATTATTCATAATCGCTAAAGTGCCTGCATCTACTTTGGTGGCGCCCTGGTTCCAGGCAAAATAGCCCACGCCAGAAGCCACTAGGCCCAACCATGCGAGCACGCCCCACTGTAGTGACGTGGTAGGCAGTGCTGCGCTGTTACCAAAGAGTAAATAAGCAGGCAGGGCCACGACCATCGCGCCAATAAAGAACCAACCAAACACGTTGTGCCACGCCAGGGTAGGTGGCAAATCAGCGGCTAAACGGCGATAGCCTACCTGACCAAGCGCGAAACAGAGGTTGGCCCCCTGCACAACTAAAAAGCCTGCCCAGAAACCGCTATCAACGCCGTCATAGCGAATCACCCCCGCCCCAACGACGGCGAGCAGTGCAGTCACGATATAAATCGGCGTAAAACGCCCAAACAGCAGATCATCCAGTAGCGCGATATAAATAGGCGTGAAGATAGTAAACAGCAGCACTTCAGGTACCGACAGCAGCAGAAAGGATTGATAGAAGAAGGTGTACATTACTCCCAGCTGTATAGCACCTAAGCCCATAAGCGCCAGCCGGTGCTTACCCCGCAGAAGGCTGGGTCTTAAAAAAGGCAGGAAGACCAGGGTAGCAAGCGTTACCCGCAAAAGTACTGCAAAGTAGCTGTCGACCTGGCCCGCCAAGTAGACGCCTATCAGCGAAAATGAGAACGCCCATAGCGCCGTGACGCCTATCAAATAACCCATCGTAAACCCCGACTTGTAAATTAGTTTACCGGGATTATACGCACCTAGATCAGGCTGCCAAGTAGTTAACGTCTGCAAGGGTCTTTAGTTAACGCTGCTGCAACCACCAAAAAGCATACACGACACCGGGCAGCCAGCCCGCTAGGGTTAGCAACACAGCTACCCCTACTCGCTTACGACCACCATCAGTTAGCCCTACCGCCAGCGGCGGCAATAGTAACGCAAGAGCATAGTAGGCGAATTTTAACGCTCCAGGCTCTGGGACAGTTTGTTCCGCTTGCTCTAAGGGCGTCGCTTTAGGCGGCGTGGCTTTGGCAGACGCGGCTTCGGCAGGCGCTGGATCAACGTTAGGCGTCGGAGTGAAGTGCTCCACTGAGCTGGAGGCTGGTTCAGCCGCGGCCTTAGCTGCCCGCTCCTGGGCAAGTCGGTGGGCTTCTTTATCAATTTTTTGCTCTAGGGTTTCAGCCCCTTCTGCCAGGTCATCGTGATAACGCTCCCAATCCTCCCAGTCGTGAGGCGTCCCCGATTTTGGCCGCTGGTGACCGGAACCCCGCGCACGCTCCCAGGCCTTCTCTTCCAAGGTATTTGGCCGGTCAGGGTCGCGGTCGAGCCCTACCCCTTTGCGGTTTAAGTACTCACGTGCATCCATGAGTAGCTCCTTATTTCGTTAACTTGCAGGTCATTTGAGCAGTTAGAAAATTAACAGCTTAGAAAATTCAGTACTTATAGCGTTGAAAAAACACGGCTTGCAGTTAGAACACAGCGGCTTAAATCGCCTACAGTGAAAGTGTTGAAGCTACTTTAGCACTTAGCGACGACTTATCAGTTCGCATAATTTGCGATACCCGATTTGCCATAGCGCTGAATACGATGAGCGAGGAGCGCCCACCATGAATAGAGCAACCCCTAGCATCGTCCGCGATATCATGTCCCGTGATTGCTACCGCGTTTCACCCAACGCCTCGATAACAACCTTGGCCAAGGGGCTGGCACTGCATCGCCTGCCTGGCGCACCGGTTGTGGATGAGAGTGATCGTTTAATCGGCTTTATTTCGGAGCAGGATGTCATGGGACGTGTGCTGGACAGCATTTATCATGACGATGAAGCGCCCCTGGTGAAAGAGATGATGCGCCACGAAGTGCTCAGCGTCTCTCCCAATAAAAGCATTACCGACCTAGCCCAGGAGATGCTAGGCCCTAAACCCAAAGTCTACCCAGTAGTGGAACAGCAGCGTCTAATAGGAATTGTGACACGACGTGATATCCTGGTAGCGCTGCTGGCTATACGTCGCCACTAGCAGAGTGCTTAACGGTTTCAAATCAGGTGTCGAAGAACAGTTGAGCTTTAGACAAAAAAAAGCCGCTACTCAAGAAGTAGCGGAAGCAAGGGATCAAAACAAAGAGCCAGGACAACAACTTTAGCGACTGCTATCGCGATGCTGCCTGTACATACTCAGACACGCTATGAAGTAAAAGTTCGCAAAAAAGTAAAATTTTCGACCCTAGCGGCGCCAAGCGTATAATAACGTAGCTATTTATTAACGGACGACGCCCAGGAGCAGAGCGAATGGCGCTGTATTTATTAGTGTTTGGAGTCTGCTTACTCGTGATTGGTGCGGTAATGCTGGTGCTGATGACGTCAAGCACCCCACGTTACCGTACTGAGCCTAAAGATTTACTGGCGCTGTTTGATAAAGCGCTCAGCAGCCAAGTGAGCGAAACCGAGTGGAACGCGATAATCGGTTACCCTATTCGGCACAACGAGTACTTGGACGGCATCAGACGCCGTGCCGCACACCTGATGGAACAGCACGGCCGCCGCTGGATGGTTGCCCAGGGCAAGCCGTTGCTCAATCAAGAGGGACAGGCAGAGCTTCAGGCCCTTCGCGACCATTTATCCGCCCACACTGCCCTTCGCCAGCAGTAGCTGTTGTGTTTTGAAGGCGTATTGCGGTTCAGGAGACCTAATGCAATTCAGGAGAACTGCATGCCCAGTACCATTCGACAAATACCGCTAGCTAGCGCTACACATCACCACACACATGATTTTCATCAGATTGTGATTACGCTATGCGGCTCTTCAGAATTTGAAATTGAAGGCTTGGGTGGGCGAGTAAATGCATTCTCGGGCTGTATCGTGCCCGCTAACCACGAGCACTACTACTCAGGTTACGGCCATAACCGGCAGTTAATTTTCGATCTTCCCGAAGACGCCCCTGCGCTAACCGGTGAGAACCGCGAACTGGTAGCACTATTCGATGCCCCACGCTTTTTTGGCCTGGATAACGCACTACGCCACTACCTAGCGTTTATGCAGAGCGAACTTGCTCAAGGGTTGGATACATCGACAAACTCCTTTCAGCAAGACCGTTTAGCCGCCACGCTTTTGGGTTCACTAAAAGCGCGCCTAGGTACTACCGCCAACAGTACGCAGCAGCGCTTGGATTTGACGCGTATTAACCGCTTTATTCGTCAACATCTCGCCGAAGACCTGCGCGTCGCCGATTTAGCGCGGCTAGCTTGTCTAAGCGAAGCGCATTTTTCCGACTGCTTCCGCGCTCAAACGGGGCTTTCGCCCTGGCAGTACGTCAAGCGCCAACGTCTACATGCGGCCCGTCAACTGATCCTGCAAAGCCGCTTGCCCCTCACCGATATTGCGATTCAAACCGGCTTTGCCAACCAAAGCGCGCTCTCTCATGCATTTCGCCGCAGTTACGGATTATCGCCGCGGAAATTACGCCAGACAGATGTACCACCGATCTCGATTAACCCATCAAACGCTGCTTTAGGGTCAGTAGCAGGCCAGTAAAAACTCTACTAAAGTCGTATAAAGGCTACTCTTGCCGCGGAATTGACACGTTTTGCCCTGAAATCAACATACACCAAAGGTAGCTGCACTCTACATTCGCTTATTTGCTTGGGCGAAATGCCCTGTTACCCATTTGTTCTGTTCAGACTTTCGGGGGCTTCAATGCTCAATGCCAACCACATGCGTGACCCTGCCATCTGGCAAACCGATCTCGACACCCTCATGGCGCGCGTTAGCGACCACTACCTAGTGGACGAAAATAGTTACGTCAGTGAACTGATCGAGGTGCTGAATGCCAACCGCGAAGATTTCGCCCGCATTGAAGCCAATACCGCTGCGCTGGTTGAGGACGTCCGTAAGATGGACACGGCTGTCGATACCATCGACGAACTGTTACAGCAGTACAGCCTGGATACCCATGAAGGCCTGATGCTGATGTGCCTTGCGGAAGCTATGCTGCGCATCCCCGATAAAGCCACCGCCGACGCCTTGATCGAGGACAAACTCGGCCCCGCCGATTGGCAGTCTCACCTAGGTAAGAGCGAATCCTGGATGGTCAATGCCTCTACCTGGGGCTTATTGATGACTGGACGTGTGCTGAAAATGGATCACCCTAAGGAGGGTCAGCCCGCCAGCTTTATTAATCGCATGGTCAATCGCACGGGCGAGCCGGTTATTCGCCGCGCCATGTACGAAGCGATGAAGATCATGGGCAAGCAGTTTGTGCTGGGCCGCGATATCAATGAAGCCCTCAAGCGCTCCAAGCCACTGTTCAATAAAGGCTACACCTACTCTTACGATATGCTGGGTGAAGCTGCGCGCACCCAGGACGACGCGCAGCGCTATTTTGACGACTACGCACGCGCGATCGAACAAGTGGGAAAAACCTGCAAAACCTTAAGCGATAAGACCCCGGCGCCGTCGGTCTCCATCAAGCTCTCTGCGCTCCACCCCCGTTATGAGTTTGGCCGCCGCGAGCAGGTGCTAGCCGAGCTGGTCGACACCGTTATCAAGCTAGTGAGCAAGGCGCGCGAGCTGGATGTGGCCGTTACGATTGACGCTGAAGAGGTTGATCGCCTTGAGATTTCCCTAGAGGTCTTCCGCGCGGTTTACGAAAGCGCAGCCGCCAAAGGCTGGGGGCACTTTGGCTTGGTCGTCCAGGCTTACTCCAAGCGCGCCCTGCCGGTGCTGCACTACATCAATCGTTTGGCCGACCAGCAGGGGGATGAGATTCCGCTACGCTTGGTCAAAGGCGCCTATTGGGATACTGAAATCAAAGAGTCCCAGCAGCTCGGGGTTGACGGCTACCCAGTGTTTACCCGTAAAGCGGGCACCGATGTTGCCTACCTCGCCTGTGCACAGTTCCTGCTTTCTAACGATACCCGTGGGCGTATTTTCCCGCAGTTCGCGACCCACAACGCTCACACGGTGACGACGATTCTGGAGTTCGCCAACCGCGACAGCCGTCCGTTCGAATTTCAACGCCTACACGGCATGGGTGAAGCCCTTTATGACGCCGCGCTTGAGCGCGCACCGAAAGGCACCTACTGCCGCATTTATGCCCCGGTGGGAGCACATAAAGACCTACTGCCCTACCTGGTTCGTCGCCTGCTTGAGAACGGTGCCAACTCATCGTTTGTTCACCAGTTGGTCGACCCGGATGTACCGGTCAAGTCGCTGTGTCAGCACCCGGTTGAGACCCTGCGTCAGCAGAAAAACCTGGCCAATGCGAACATTCCATTGCCCAAGGATATTTACGGCCCTAAACGACGCAACTCTCGCGGGGTCAACCTGAACATTCGCAGCCACTACTACCCGCTGATGGAGAAGATGGCCGCGTTTATGGACAAGCAGTACCCGGCCAAGCCGCTGCTGGCCTTTGATGTTGCCGACGACACGGCTAATACCCATAGCGTCACCAGCCCTTATGACCGCCGCAAAACCGTGGGCAGCGTGCAGTGGACTAGCAAAGAGCAGGCAACCAAGGCCCTGGATGCTGCCTGGGCCGCCTTCCCCCGCTGGGATGCTACGCCCGTGGCTGAACGTGCCGCTATCGTGCGTCGCCTAGGCGATTTGATGGAAGAGCATATGGCGGAACTAATGGCACTCTGCTCCCGGGAAGGTGGCAAGCTACTTACCGATGGCGTCGATGAGATCAGAGAAGCCGTCGACTTCTGCCGCTTCTATGCCATGCGCGCAGAAGAGGACTTTGGCGAAGCGATTGTGCTGCCCGGCCCCACCGGCGAATCCAACCGCTTGATGATGGGCGGCAAAGGCGTATTCGCGGCGATTAGCCCCTGGAACTTTCCAGTGGCAATTTTCTGTGGCCAGGTAGTGGCCGCGGCAGTGGCGGGTAACACCGTACTGGCCAAACCGGCGGAGCAGACCTCCATTATTGCCCACCGGGTCATAGAGCTGCTCTACGAAGCCGGTATGCCCCGGGATGTGGTTCAGCTACTGCCCGGCGATGGCCCGACGGTAGGCAGCGTGTTGACCTCCGACTCGCGGATTACCGGCGTGGTCTTTACGGGTGGCACTGACACCGCACAAATTATCAACCGCGCCCTGGCGGCAAGGGAGAACGCCCCGCTGCCCACGTTAATCGCCGAAACCGGCGGCATGAACGCCATGATTGTCGACTCCACTGCCCTGCCCGAGCAGGTCGTGGTGGATGTGGTTCAGTCAGCCTTCCAGAGCGCCGGCCAGCGCTGTTCGGCACTGCGCGTACTGTATCTGCAAGACGATGTTGCCGACCGAGTGATCGAGATTCTCAAAGGCGCCATGAACGAGCTACACATTGGCGACCCCCGCGAACTGGGAACCGATGTTGGTCCTGTCATCGACGAAGACGCCCGCAAAGGCCTGCTGGAGCATATCGAAAAACTTAAGGCTGAAAATCGCCTTGTCGCTGAAACGCCAATGGCCGCTGAGCATACCCAGGAGGGTACTTTCGTAGCCCCCGTCGCTTTCACTATCGACAGCATCGATGCGCTGACCCGCGAGCAGTTCGGGCCAGTCCTGCATATCGTGCGCTACAAATCTAGCCAGCTTGATAAGGTCATCAACGACATCAACGGTCGCAACTACGGCCTGACGTTTGGCGTGCACAGCCGCAACGAATCGTTTGCCGCTGAAGTCGCCCAAAAAATGCGCGTGGGTAACGTGTACATCAACCGTAATATCATCGGTGCCGTGGTGGGCGTGCAGCCGTTTGGTGGTCAAGGCCTTTCAGGCACTGGCCCAAAAGCCGGTGGCCCTCACTATCTGCAGCGCTTTGTCACCGAGAAAACGATTACGAATAACACCGCCGCCTTAGGCGGGAATGCGTCGCTGTTGGCGCTAGGCGATGAGTGAGCTACTCATCAACATCACTAACCTGAACTCCTGAACAGGAAACTATCTCATGGTCGAAAATAATATAGGGATCGTTACATACAAAGGCACCACAGACCTTTCTGTCTTCATCTATAGCGGGCTCACCAGGGCCAATAACATGGATATGAAAAGGGGCTAACAACAACAAGACTGCGCCACTACCGTACTCTTCTCGGTATGCGCACTAACCTGTCGGAGCTAGCTCCGTCCTGAATAATTGGAGAAGTTACATGGCTATAGGTGTTTGGATCAGTCTCATTGCGTACTTTGCGCTAATGGTTGCCATCGGTATTTATGCGATGCGCAAATCCACCTCTTCCTCTGAAGATTACATGCTGGGTGGTCGTACCCTCAGCCCAAAAGTAGCGGCCCTGTCGGCCGGTGCGTCAGATATGAGCGGCTGGTTGCTGCTGGGCTTGCCCGGTGCAATGTTCGTCTCGGGTTTAGGCTCGGCGTGGATCGGTATTGGTTTGCTCGTGGGGGCGTTATTCAACTGGATTCTAGTCGCCCCTCGTCTACGTGAACAGACGGTTCACTACGGCAACGCGATCACCATTCCGGCTTTCCTGGCAAACCGCTTCCCAACGCGGTCAATGTCACTGCGGACAGTCTCCGCTGTCGTCATCGTGATCTTTTTCGCAGTCTATACCGCGTCAGGCCTAGTGGCAGGCGGCAAGCTGTTTGAAAGCGCGTTTACTGGCATTTACAACTTCGGCGATATGAGCAACTACGCCATGGGGGTCATGATCACCCTGGGCGTGGTGCTTATTTATACGGTTGTCGGCGGCTTCCTGGCAGTGAGCATGACGGACTTCGTGCAAGGCTGCATCATGATGCTAGCGTTGGTGATCATGCCAGCGGTGGTGCTGTTTGGCGAAGGTGGCGGCGGCTTATCGCAGGCAACACAGACCCTGAATGAAGTCGATCCCACCCTGCTTTCCTGGACGTCGGGGCTGACCTTCATCGGGTGGCTGTCGGCTGTGACCTGGGGCCTGGGTTATTTCGGTCAGCCGCACATCATTGTGCGCTTCATGGCGATCCGCACACTCAAGGATGTGCCCATTGCCCGCAACATTGGCATGGGCTGGATGCTCATCTCGCTGATTGGTGCCGTTTCTTTGGGCATCTTCGGCCGGGCCTATGCGATCCGCAACGGTATTGATGTCCAAGATCCAGAAACGATCTTTATCATCCTGGCAGACCTACTGTTCCATCCGTTGATTACCGGCTTCCTCTATGCGGCGTTGCTTGCAGCGGTTATGAGCACCGTTTCAAGCCAGCTTCTGGTGGCCTCTTCGTCACTAACCGAAGACTTCTATCGCCTGTTCCTGCACAAGAACGCAACGGAAGCGCAGTGTGTCGCCGTAGGCCGTGTCTGTGTAGTACTTGTGGGCATTGTGGCAGCGGTTATTGCCTCTGACGAAAACTCCCAGGTTCTGGGGCTGGTCAGTAACGCTTGGGCAGGCTTCGGCGCCGCGTTTGGCCCGTTGATTATCTTGTCGTTGATGTGGTCACGCACCAATGGCAATGGCGCCATCGCAGGCATGGTCGTGGGTGCTCTCACCGTTATGATCTGGATCTCACTGGGCTGGAACGGTGAATTCCTGGGTGGTCCTGGCGTGTACGAGATTATTCCTGGCTTCATCGCGTCCTTCATCGCCATCATCGTAGTCAGCAATGCGACTGACGATGCCGGTGAATATCAGCATATCGAACGCAAGTAAGCGCTCAGCCACATTGAGCGTATCAAGAGGGCTCCCGCGGGAGCCCTCTTTAGGTTAGTTATTTTGTGTTGACTGCAAAAAGTATGACTACACCCTAACCGACGCAGCAACGCCTTAGTGTCGGCTAGCAAGGAGAGACCCTGTATGAACGACCATCTGCATAGCGACGTGAGTGATCTACGCTCACGCATTCGCACCAACTACGACGCCAACGAGGCAGATGTGCTGCACGGGCTGGTCGAGCGTATCAAGCTGTCGGAGGATGACCGCAAGAAGGTCGCCGCCGTTGGCGCCAACTACGTGGAGCGTGTGCGCAAGGAAAGGTCGCCCTCGATGATGGAGGCGTTCCTTGCCGAGTACGGGCTCTCGACCACTGAGGGCGTTGGCCTGATGTGTCTGGCAGAAGCGCTACTGCGCGTGCCCGATGCAGAAACCATCGACGACCTGATCCACGACAAGATCGAGCCCTCCGACTGGGGCGCCCACCTGGGTAAGTCCTCGTCATCAATGGTCAATGCCTCTACCTGGGCACTGCTGCTGACCGGTAAGGTGCTGGAAGAAGACCCCAAGGGCCCGACCCGAGCGCTGCGCGGCCTGGTGCGCCGGATGGGCGAGCCGGTGGTACGCAAGGCGGTTGGCCAGTCGATGAAGATTCTCGGCCGCCAGTTCGTGCTTGGCCAGACCATCGAAGAAGGCATGAAGAATGCCCGCGAACTGGAGAAACAGGGCTATACCTACTCCTACGATATGCTGGGTGAAGCGGCACGCACCGACGAAGATGCCGTCCGCTATCACCAAGCTTATTCAGAGGCGATCACCGCGATTGCCGAGCAGGCCAAGGGCGACGTGCGCGGAAGCCCCGGCATCTCAGTAAAGCTCTCGGCGCTGCACCCGCGCTATGAATACACCCACCGCGACACGGTGATGGCAGAACTGGTACCGCGCGCCAAGGAACTAGTGCAGCAGGCAGCCAAGGCCAATATCGGTTTCAATATCGATGCCGAAGAACAGGATCGGTTGGATCTCTCCCTCGACGTGATTGAGGCCCTAATGGCCGACCCCAGTCTTGATGGATGGGACGGCTTCGGGGTGGTCGTGCAAGCCTACGGGCGCCGCGCCGCGCCGATGATAGAGACACTCTACGAGCTGGCCGAGCGGTTTAACCGCAAGATTATGGTGCGGCTGGTTAAGGGCGCCTACTGGGATACCGAGATCAAGCTCTCCCAGGAGATGGGGGTGAAGACCTTCCCGGTCTTCACCCGCAAGGTCAACACCGATGTCAGCTACATGGCCTGCGCGCAAATGCTGCTCGACCGGCGCGACCGTATTTATCCTCAGTTCGCTACCCACAATGCTCATACCTGTGCCGCTGTAGCGGAGATGGCGGGCGACGATAAGGACAGCTACGAGTTCCAGCGCCTGCATGGCATGGGCGAATCGCTGCACCACATCGTTAAAGAGTCAGAGGGCACGCACTGTCGCATCTACGCCCCGGTCGGCGCGCACCGCGACCTGCTGGCCTATCTGGTACGCCGCCTGCTGGAGAACGGCGCAAACTCCTCGTTCGTCAACCAGGTGGTGGATAGCTCGATTCCGCCCAGCGAGGTCTCAAAAGATCCCATTGAAGGGTTTAAGCAACTCGGCAACGACGTTTCAAGCCCGTTGATCCGCCAGCCCAGCGAGCTGTTTGAGCCCGACCGCAAGAATTCCAAGGGCTACCGCATCAACGAACCCGCTTCGATTTTGCCGCTGCTCAATGCCCGCGAAGCATTTGCCGACGCCACCTGGACCGCAGGCCCCATGCTGGTGGGCAGCCCCGCTCCCCAGGGCCCGGCGCGCGATGCCGTCTCCCCCGCCGACGGCTCTCGGGTGATCGGCAAGGTGCATGAAGCCACCCCGGAAGAGGTCGCCACTGCCCTCGACGCCGCCGAGCAAGGCTTCAAAGAGTGGTCGGCGCGCCCGGCAGCCGAACGCGCCGCGGTACTCCGACGCACCGCCGACCTCTACGAGGAACACATTGCCGAGCTGACCGTGATCGCCACCCGCGAAGCGGGCAAGATGATGTTCGATGGTATTGCCGAAGTGCGCGAAGCGGTGGATTTCCTGCGTTATTACGCCAACGAGGGCGAGCGGCTGGAAGCGGAAGAGCCCGGCAGCGCCCGCGGCATCTTCGTCTGCATCAGCCCGTGGAACTTTCCCCTGGCCATCACCACCGGCCAGATCGCTGCCGCCTTGGTTGCTGGCAACGCGGTGCTCGCCAAGCCCGCCGAGCAGACGCCCCTGATCGCCGCCCGCGCCGTCGAGCTGATGCGTGAGGCTGGCCTACCGGAAGCGGCACTACAGTTGCTTCCTGGCGACGGCCCAACGGTGGGCGGCCCGCTAACCAGCGATCCACGTATCGCTGGCGTCTGCTTCACCGGCTCGACCCCGGTAGCACAGATCATCCACAAGGCTCTGGCGGACAACGCAGGCCCCGACGCCGTACTGATCGCCGAGACCGGTGGTCTGAACTCCATGATCGTGGACTCCACGGCGCTGACCGAGCAGGCGGTACGCGATATCCTGATCTCCTCCTTCCAGTCGGCTGGCCAGCGTTGTTCGGCGCTGCGCATGCTGTATGTCCAGGAAGAGGCCCGCGACCGGTTGCTCAACATGCTCTATGGCGCCATGGACGCGCTCACCATTGGCGACCCCTGGAATACCGATACCGACGTCTCGCCAGTGATCGACGTCGATGCCCAACAGGAAATCAGCGACTACGTGGCGTCGAATGAGAAAGCTGGCAAAGTGCTGAAGAAGCTGTCCGCGCCGGACACCGGTACCTTTGTCACCCCGGCGGTGATCGAGGTTGGAGGCATTGAAGATCTCGAACGTGAAATCTTCGGCCCGGTGCTGCACGTGGCCACCTTCAAGGCGCGGGATATCGACAAGGTCGTCGACGACATCAATGGCAAGGGCTACGGGCTGACCTTCGGCCTGCATACCCGCATCGACGACCGCGTGCAGCAGATCGTCGAGCGCATCCATGTCGGCAACGTCTACGTCAACCGTAACCAGATCGGCGCTATCGTTGGCTCTCAGCCGTTCGGCGGCGAGGGCCTCTCAGGTACCGGGCCCAAGGCTGGCGGCCCGCTCTACGTCAATCGCTTCCGCCGCACCGCTGACGCCGAGCGCCACGAGACGCCGGAGGGAAAAACCGTATCACTCGGCGATCTCCAATCGGCCATCGACGGGCTGGATGCGCGTAACTGGGCGGTACGACCCAATCGCATCGAGGTACTGCGCAAGGCGCTCTCCGGCAAAGGCGGCGTGATCCGCAAGGCACTTGCCGAAACGGCAGCGTTGGACATGACGCCACAGACACTGCCGGGACCGACAGGTGAAAGCAACCGCCTGGCCATGTATCCGAAGGGAGTGGTTCTGTGCCTAGGGCCGACGCTGGATATCGCCATTGCTCAAGCAGCGCAGGCCCTAGGCGCGGGCTGTGCCGCTGTCGTAGTCACACCAGGTGCCGAGCAAGCCGTGAAGCCGCTGACCGATGCCGGCGCACCGGTGGCTGGGCTTGATGGAAGCGTCTCGGCCGAGACACTGAGCGAAGTCAAAGGCATTGCAGCGGTCGCCGCCGCTGGCGCCAGCGACTGGACTCGTGAACTGCGGATGGCGCTGGCCAAGCGCGACGGTGCCATCGTATCGCTCGAGACCCAGACCATCTCGCCGGATCGCTACGTGGTGGAACGCCATCTGTGCATAGACACAACCGCGGCGGGTGGCAACGCCAGCCTGCTGGCAACGGCTGAATAGGTCGGCGCTAAATGGTAGGCGCTTAGGGATCGGTGCTTAGGAGGCGAGCGACTCATTGAGCTCGCTCGCCCTCCTCCCAGACTGTCCCAGGAATCAATAGTTAGCCACTACTCGTTAGCGGCTTTTTTTATCTAACGAACGAGTTTTCCGGTAATAGCAGCTAGTGATGCATTATTCGTAGTGGCTCCAGAGCCGAAGAACTTTCACCACTCGCTCGTCCTCAAGCACTTGGTAGACTAGGCGATGCTGGATATTGATCCGGCGTGAGTAGGCGCCAGCAAGATCACCAATAAGCTTCTCAAACGGAGGCGGCTTACGGTAGGGGTCTTCTGCAATCAGTACCAGTAAATCCTGGGCTTTTGGCTTGAGGCCGCTGGAGGCCAGTTTCTTCGCATCTTTTTGGGCTTGTTTGGTGTAAACCAACTTCCATGTCACCAGTCCAGCTCCTCATCGCATTCATCTAGGGGGGTATTCATCCCCTCACGAATAGACTCCCGCATACCTGGCACGGAGAGCAGGTAAAGTGTTTCCTGAATCGCCGACCAGTCTTCCTCGGATACCAAGACAGCTTTGTTCCGCTTGCCCATGATGACGATGGGCTGGTGAGACTCGGCAGTTTCGTCGATCAACCGATAAAGATTGCTGCGCGCCTCAGTTGCTGTGATTCCGGTCATGACGCCCTCTTGCTCATTCAATTTTCTAACAATGTACGCCTTTGGGTACGTACGTCAAGACGAACGTTGTGCATAACATCGTCAGAATACGTCTTTCGCGTGTATGGCCCTGATACTCATTGAGCCTTTTCTCCCGGTTTCGTGGTAGCGGCCTTGTAACATGTTGCCCCAAATAAGGCCTCATAGACCTCATCGATAGAACTGAAATTTTTAAACCAACCTTTTGGCAAAACCCTTATATTAGGGCGTTCGGCTTTAAATCCGCCCTGGTCGCCCTTGGTATGTTTTGCAAACTTAAGCCCGTCAAGGCTAGGCAATTTCTCGCCTGGAAGAGAGCCAAAGAAGAGGAATGGCCCCAGCTCCAAGGTATCTTCGTTGAAATAAATCCAAATAACACACCCAGAAGGCTTTTCAGAAAGCCTCGTATGAACTTTCTGGCTGGCTGTTTTGCCGCCAACGTATGAAGCTTTAAGCTGTATATGCCTCACGACCCCATTATCTTCCGCTATTAGATCATAGCCAGCGTTATCAACTTCTGGACTCGCCACCTCTAGCGTGCAGCCAAATTCCTTCCAGGAAAGCTTTAGCAGTTCGCCAATGAAAAGATGCTCAACGAGCTTTTCTCTAAAAGACGAGTGTTCGCTATGGTTCAACGCCTTCTCTCCACGTAACGCCGTAATCCCAAGCTTGTTGCGTACATTGCTTTAGCCTCTTGCTTCTGACAAGTAGCCTTTTGCAAGCTCGCCTACGAAACGACGCCCAGGATTAGAGCCGTTTATCCAATCATCAGGCGCAAATAGTTCAAACAGTCCTACCTTGATCAGTGTCGGCACCGCCAGCTCAAGCTCTTTCTCTACTTGCCCGCGCTCGCCTGAATTGTATAGATTAATGTTGTGGAGCATGGTTGCGACAGTGCCCGTCTGTACCTTGCTACCATCTTTAAGTCGAACAGAAGGAAGAACCTGACCTTCTGAAACAATTTTTTGGTTGGCCTCAGCCAACTGGTCTGAGTTTTCAATACTGTTGCTCATTGCAATTATTCCTCTTTAAAGCAGCTCAAGACAGTCATCAGCGTGGGCAAACGCAGCGAAGGGGTTGGCATCCGGTGCACGGCCTAAATGGGCTGTTTCAGGCGGCAACAAGCTTCTTAGCGTTTGCGCTAGAGTCCATCAGTTCAAAATGAACGAGCAACTGACTCTGCTCGGCTACAGTTTTGATGATGGTGCTCTTGTCCTTGAACTGATGGTCTTGGGCTCACACGAAAATTTCTACCACGATCTCAAACGGTAGCAATGACGCTATAACTCCCGGTACAAGCTGCGCTTTGGAGCAGCGGAAAAGCGCTCACCGTGATGCCGCTTGTTATGGTTTCTGCTCACTAAGCTCAACCTTTCTGCCATCAGGATCTTGGACGACATAAACATGCTTTCCGCCAAACTTATACTGGTCCACTAATTCTAAGTCAGGGATGATATTGCCCAGACCTTCCACTGAAAATCCTAGTCGCGTGTTGTCTACTGATTCGCTGCTAACCAATGGATACAACTCGAATACAAACCCCGCATTTTCTGACGAGTAATGCACTGGCCCACAGCCATGCTGCTCTTCCACGAAGCTGAAACCGAGCTGCTCATAGAACTGCTTGCTGGCCCGCAAATCGCTGCACCGTAGTACGAACAAATCAAGTTTCATAATTCACCAAAATGACATAACGCTGCAACGTGCGCGGCTTTGTAATAAAGGCGCAGCCGCAACGTACAAGCAGTCGCTGTACCTGCGGCTATTATCCATTTGCCGAAATTACAGTTATGTTAAACCCTTCATCAGGTGTGGGCGCAACAAAGTACTTTGTAATCTGCTCAAACATCTCTTCAGTATCCGTTGCCGCTCTCTGCGGTTGTTCTGCACGCCTTTTGGCTATCTGCTCTAAGCAGGTATCATTTGGCTGGTCAATGTAAATTAGCTCATGGGGAGCCTGAATCTCTGAAAAGACACTTCTAAGCCATTTTCGTTGCGGAATCGTATTTGCAGGAAAGTCCATTACCACATTAGTGCCTGACGCCAAGATCGACTGAGCCAGCTTCTTCATTTGAGGCTTGAGCCGTCCAGCATATTTTACGTAATCTTCCAGTGTCTTAATGCTATCGGGATAAACCGACGCAAGCCACTCGTCTTCTGAAAGCAGTACGGCGTTTCGTTCTTGGGAAACTTCAAGAGACTTTGTAGTTTTCCCTGCCCCCATTTTCCCGCAGAAAAATGTCAACACTCCTTTCTTCATTTCTTGCCTCGTATTGCATAGCAGTTTATTTCTGCGCATACGTATTTTCCTAGAAAGCGTAACACCATAAAAAAACTCCAATGTGTTAATAGTAATGGGCAAATTACCAACTCCCATTCAAATGCTCGCTAGAAAAATGCGCATGCTCATTCCTGACCATCTTTTCGCATTGCCTATAAACACGAGCAGATGTTTTACAACTCGCTGTTTTAATTTATTTTTATAAACAATATTCTGGCAATATTTGATCATACCTCTTGCTGAGCGTATCAGAAAAACACGCATTACAGACTAAAAATACTTCATATCACTGCGCATGCATCCATACAAATGGGCAAGCCAAATGGCTAGCAGCCCGCTTCTGAATTAGGTCTCTCCAGCCGCCCCTCCCCCTAACCCCCCCATGTCTAATAACTCTTGCCCTGGATCAATAATCCACTCCCTGGGTCTCGTTACACTGGTTTCATCGTTAAGCGGCTATCGGAAAGCCGTCTAATCTTACTATCTGCGTTAACACCTGGAGTGATCCCATGCGTAAAGCCGCCCTGCCTACATTATTCGTCACCACTGTTGCCGCTGCGGCAATGATGACCAGCAGCCAGGCATTCGCCTACGGCGCTGGCGATTTCTTCACCCGCGTGGGTGTGGCCAAAGTCGCCCCCACCAGCGACAACGGCTCACTGGCCAACGGTGCGCTATCAGTGGATGTACAGGATAAAACCGATTTCGCGTTCACCTTGGGCTATCGCTTCCACGATAAAGTCGGCGTGGAACTACTGGCGGCGCTGCCGTTTGAACACGACATCCATTTAAACGGCGATAACATTGCCTCAACCAAGCACCTGCCGCCGACCCTAACACTGCAGTACTACCCGCTGGGCGGCACTCAGTCACGCGTACAGCCCTATGTCGGCGCCGGTATTAACTACACCTTTTTCTCCGATGAGGAGCTGACGATTGGTGATTTAGACCTGGATGACTCCTGGGGAGCGGCAGGCCAGGTAGGTGTTGATCTATTAGTTGATGACCATTGGGCGCTGAACGCCGCTGCTTGGTACATCGATATCGATACCGATGCGAGCGTTAACGGTGCGGCGGCAGGTACCGTTGAGATCGATCCTCTCGTGGTCATGGCAGGCCTCAGTTACCGCTTCTAAGCCACTTGCAAAACCGCTAGCGGATGTTATCCACAAAGCCTGCCTCACGGTGGGCTTTGTGCGTTTAGTAGCATGCCGCTTTAAGCGCTTTCAGTGACGATCTGGTCGACCTTCTCTACCGCCCGCACGATGAGCAGCTGGTGGTGGGCGGGTGTTTTCTCCTGCTGTAAATAGGCCGCCACGGCGGGAGCCACCTCGCACTTTGCGGGCATGGCTGCACGGGCATCCATCAAAGCGTTCAAGCGGGCAATAAACACAAAGCGTACCCATTGAGGCAGCGACATCGTGTCGATGCAAAATGGCTGCTGGCTGGCAAACGCCTCTGCATCGGGTGTTGGCATGCGCCATAGATCGGCGGCTTTCATCGACGCCTCAAGCTCTAGAAGTGCTGTCTGCAGCGGTTGATAAGTACTCATAAAGACGTGTGTCACTACCTCGGAAAATGAAAAGTGTGTCGTCTTCCCATTATCCCCACTCAGCGAGTGCCTTGCCACCTATCTACGCTTGCGGGAAGTTATCCATAGACTCACAGAAAACCTGCACGAGCCTGTGGATAAACTATGGAAAGGTGTCGCAACGCTTGCTCTCATGGGGCTTTCGCACAGTTGATTAATTTTTAACCGCATTGTCATTAATGCTAATGCCTTAAGGCACTGTCATTAACACCATGTTTTATCAGTCTCTGCGGCTGACAGTGTCACATCAGCAAGGTAGAGTGCAGGCTTGCAACGCGGAAGGATGTCATGCAACCAATTCAAACCCTTGATGAGTTTTTTACCCGCAGCGGTGGCGAGGTTTCCCTTTACCATATGGGGCGCCATGTCGTCTCCTGCCCGCGGGAGTCACTTGCCGCCTTTGAAGGTGGCGAAATGGCCTGGCCAGAACCCTGGCAAGGCCAAGCGCGCTTAGCCATTGTGTTTCGCCTTGGCGATATGCCCGAACCGGCTATTTGGTTCTTAGCCTTGCCACTGGACGAGCAGGGAATGATTGCCCCCGCCCAGCGCGATGCGTTTTTAAACCGGCTGCTGGAAACACTGGGGCGCGCGGTTTCTAACGTGGGTCGTGAAGAAACAGCGGACGTGGATCACTTAATGAAGGATAATCCCCTCGCCTTCACGCCTAACGTCACCTTCCAAGCCATGCTCAATGCACGCGCCACCCATGCGCGTGGGCTGCCCGCCAGCCAGCATTTTGAGCCGGTTGATGCCTACTTGAGCGGCCAGCAAGCGATCGATTGGCAGGCATTGGGGTTACAAGGGATTGCCGATTACGTCGTGAGAATGGAAACACTTGACGCTGAATCGCTCGCGCAGCGGTTGCCTGAACTGCCTACCGCCGTTATCCACTCCTTGTGCTACTGTTTAGAGCACCAGCCATTGCCACAGGCGTTAGTCGCGGCACTGCAGCGTCGTGGCGAAGCCGCTGCACAAGCGGGCGACATCGAAACGCTGTGTGCCTGTCTGCGCGCAGTGGGCAATACGGATGCATCAGAGGTGGGTAATTGGTACACGGCCTTACTTAACAACTCAGCGGCCTGTGGGCCGGATGTGCTCGCGGCAATAGCCGGGCGCGGCTGGGGCTATCTTGAAGACGCGCAGCGCCTGCCACTTTTTCTGCAACGCTTAGCAGAAGATGAGCGTAGCGATTTTGCCGCCGTAGTGCGTGATATTGCGTTAATACCACGACTACGCTTACCGGTCATGATGGCACTGCGGGATGCGCCTGCTGGCTCCGCAACCCAACGCCGTTTGACACTGATGATGTCACAGAGGAACGCTTGATCCGATGTCACTTTTAATTGCAAGGAGTGAGCCGTGAAGGAATTACCCTATCAGGCCAAAGCGGTCATTGGCCGCCGCGAGATGGTGACGCTACCTGAACTAGGGCTTCACCTATGCTGTAAAGCTGACACTGGCGCGCGAACATCTGCACTGCATGCAGAAGAGATAGAGACCGATGAAGATGACCATGGTCAACTGTGGGTTAGCTTTATCACCCATAGCGGAGGGCCAGACACGCCAGCGCATCGCTTCCGTTTGCACCTGCATGATCGACGCCGGGTCACCAGTTCCAACGGTCATAGCGAGTGGCGCTATGTTATACGTACCCCGATGCAGATGGGCGATTTGAATTTCCCCATTGAACTGACCCTTACTGACCGCAGCAATATGCGCCACCCGATGCTACTAGGCCGTAGTGCCATGCGCCGCCTCCTGGTGGCCCCCGGTGCCGCATTCTTGCACGGTGAGCCTTAACCCCTTATTAGTCGCTTCAATCTCAGCTCGGAGTCTCCTACATGCATATCGCTCTGCTGTCACGCAATCGCAATTTGTACTCTACCCGCCGCCTGGTTGAAGCCGCAGAGCAGCGTGGGCATACCGCCCGCGTGGTGGACACGCTGCGTTGCTATATGAGCATTACCTCGCACCACCCTTCGATCCACTATAAAGGCCAAGAGATTGAGCCTTTCGATGCGGTGATCCCGCGCATTGGTTCATCGGTCACCTTTTACGGCTGTGCGGTGCTGCGCCAGTTTGAAATGATGGGCACCTACGTTATCAACGATAACGTCTCGATTACCCGTTCGCGGGATAAATTACGCTCACTGCAACTGCTGTCGCGTAAGGGGTTGGGGCTGCCAATTACCGGCTTTGCCCACTCCCCCGATGACATTCCCGACCTGATCACCATGGTCAAAGGTGCGCCGCTGGTCATTAAGCTGCTCGAAGGCACCCAGGGGATTGGTGTGGTATTGGCGGAAACCAATCAGGCCGCTGAATCCGTCATTCAAGCGTTCATGGGCATGAAAGCCAATATCATGGTGCAGGAGTACATCAAAGAGGCGCGTGGCGCCGATATTCGCTGCTTCGTGATTGGCGATAAAGTGGTCGCTTCAATGAAGCGCCAGGCGGCGGACGGTGAGTTTCGCTCGAATCTACACCGCGGCGGCACCGCCACCGTGATCCGCATCACCCCTGAAGAACGTTCAACGGCGATCCGTGCAGCCAAAGCCATGGGCCTGCGCGTTGCCGGTGTCGATTTGCTACGCTCCAATCACGGCCCGGTGATTATGGAGGTTAACTCTTCGCCTGGTTTGCAGGGCATTGAGAACGCCACCGGCAAAGATATTGCGGGAATGATCATTGAGCACATTGAAAGAAACGCTTCACCAGCCCGTAAAGCACCGCCCAAGCCTAAAGGCTAAGGCAAAATATTAAAATAATCCGTTTCGGGGGTGGCAAATAGTCGCTGTCACCCCCACAATCTGCGTCACCGAAGGAGGTAGACGCTCATGTTTCTCGATAATCGCCAAGTGGCGATGGACAGCGTATTGGAAGCGCTGGCCGATAGCATTGATTATTTCCAAGACAATATTGAACGCCTGCGCCCGTCGCTGCGTGACGCTTTAAAGCCGCATTATGCTGCGCGGCTCAAGCAGATGCGCCAGCTGCAGGATCTGGCCCGTGCGCATTTAAAAATGCTGCCCCGGGATGCAGACGTTGAGCGCGATGATTTTTTATGGCTGTGGAGCCGTCTAAAAAGCTTTGTCGGCAACGATAGCCAAGTACTCATCAATGAGCTATTGGAGCAAGAGCGTGTATTAATGCAGGCGCTCTCCTCGCTGTATACCCACCCGTTACCCGATCCGATTGAACCGGTGGTAGAAGAGTGCATGCAGGGGTGCCGTAAGCTTATCCGCGAGCTGTATGCGCTGCAAAAGCGCAAAACCCACCGCTAACGCCCTATAGACACGCTGCTAGGGGCTTGAAACTATCTATGGCAAGGGCTAATAAAAGAGCTATGGAGGGCTAAAGCGCTCGTTTAGTGATGGCAGAATAAGGTCTATGGGCGTCCGCCTGGGTAATTCGATGGGCTCAGGCGTACCGAGAAAATAGGGCTCCCTCCCCCATACATAGAGATCACCCAGGGTGGCTACGCGTGCTGCCCACTCGCGCAGCTTTAAACGCCACCCCACTGCTACGGTAGGATCATCCGCCACACAGCCAGTGACATCGATACCTAGCGCACGACCAATAAATACCGCGCGGGGAAGATGCCAGCTCTGGGTGATCAGCAGGGCTTTATCCAGCTGAAAAACGTCTCGGGCACGCGCTAGCGTGTCGTAGGTGCTAAAACCAGCAAAATCCATGGTCAGCTGTTCAGACGCGACACCGCGTCGATACAGCTCGCGCCACATTGCGCGCGGCTCGTTATACGCCTGGGTACGATTATCCCCAGAGAGCAAAAGATGCTCGACCTGAGCCTGCTCAATTAAAGTAGCAGCGGTTCGCATGCGCGCATGGAAGTGCGGGTTTCTCACCCCACTACGCGTCCAGTGAGACGTACCGAAGACAATCCCCACCTCTGCTGGACGACACTGCTGCGGCTGACGCTCAATGTAAGCGGCGGTCGTCGCGAGCACCCAAAAATTGCCGCCTATAAACAGCAATGTCGCCAGCAGCGACAGTGCTCCTAGCGACATTAATAAACGCTTTAGCCATTTCAACAAAAGGTTATGCATCCAGCTCCCCAGCCGGGGTTAGAACATGCCGAGTTCAAGCTTGGCCTCGTCACTCATCATGTCACGGCTCCAGGGCGGGCTGAAGACTATTTCGGTGTGAACCTTGCTGATCTGCGGCGCACCGAGGATCTTATTGCGCGCATCCGCCGCGATTACATCGCCCATCCCACACCCAGGGGCGGTCAGCGTCATGCGGATAGTTACCATACGCTCACCACTGATAAGGCGCTCGATACGGCAGCCGTAGACAAGCCCTAAGTCAACGATATTGACCGGTATCTCCGGGTCAAAGCAGGTGCGCAGTTGATCCCACACGAACTGCTCAATCTCTTCCTCGGTCGCCGTTTCGGGCAGCGTAGGACGCGGGAGCGACTCAAGCCCCAGGGCATCCAGGTTTTGCCCCTCAATCAAATAGAGGCGCCCCTCAAAACCGACGCTTACCGTACTGCCTTTCGCCTGCATAACGCTAACAACGCTATCTTCAGCCAGTGTTTCCGTACTGCCAAACGGAATGGCAATGGCTTCCACATCGCGCTGGAGCGGTAACTGTTGGCCACGTTCGAGGCTGGCAACTTGCTCAAGATCCATAACTGTCCTTAAATGACGATTCCTAAAGAATCGACCTTAACGCACCATACCAATGACACGTTGGAGTGCTTCTACAAAGCGATCCACTTCATCGAGGGTATTATACGCCGCAAATGAAGCACGGCACGTCGCGTCGACCCCAAAATGATGCAACAAGGGCTGTGCGCAATGGTGGCCGGTACGAATAGCGACGCCGAGCTGATCGATCAGCAGGCCGATATCTTGCGAATGCGCCCCTTCCACAATAAAGGAAAGAACGGCCGCTTTATCCGGCGCAGTGCCTAAAATACGTAGACCATCGATTTGACCGACCGCCTGGGTAGCGTGATCGAGCAGTTGGCCTTCCCAGGCGCCGATGGCATCTATGCCAATGCTCTCCATCCACTCAAGCGCTCGACCCAGGGCAATGACCTCCGCAACAGCGGGCGTGCCCGCTTCAAACTTATGCGGAATAGCGGCAAAAGTGGTACCCACATCAAAGGAGACCGTGCTGATCATCTCCCCGCCCCCCTGCCAGGGCGGCATCGCTTCAAGCAGCGCCTGCTTGCCGTAGAGCACGCCAACGCCTGTCGGCCCATACACTTTGTGGCCAGAGAAGGCATAGAAGTCAGCATCGATTGCCTGCACATCGACCACTTGGTGAGGTGCTGCCTGAGCACCATCAATCAGAATCAGCGCACCCTGCTGATGGGCAAGGGTTGCCATCTCTTGCACCGGGTTAATGGTTCCCAGGGCATTAGAGACATGGTTCACCGCCACCAGCTTAGTGCGCTCACTCAGCAGCGAGCGATAGGTAGCCATATCCAGCGCGCCGTTGGCCTCAACGGGAATCACCTTAATGGTAAAACCAATCTCGGCGGCCAACAGCTGCCAGGGAACAATATTGGAGTGGTGCTCCAACATCGAAATCAACACCTCATCGCCAGGCGCAAGATTTGCACGCCCCCAGCTATGCACGACCAGATTAATCGCTTCCGTGGTGCCACGGGTAAAGATGATCTGACGCGCATCTTCCGCATTAAGGAACGCCTTAACCCGGTGGCGCGTGCCTTCAAACGCCGCCGTCGCCTCATCGGCGAGAGTATGCAGCCCGCGGTGAATATTGGCATTATAGCGCGAGTAGTAATCGCTAAACACGTCAATCACCTGCTGAGGCGTTTGGCTAGTGGCCGCATTATCTAAATAGATCAGCGGCTTGCCGTGCACCTCACGGGCCAGCACCGGAAAGTCCTGGCGCAGGCGCATAACATCAAAGGTCGCTTGCGCAGGGCTTGTTTGCACAGTGCCTGTTTGAGAAGGGCTAGACGTTGGCTCAATAACGGAATGTGGCATCAGACGCTCCTGATTGGGTAGTGGCGCTAGTCGTTAAGTGAAACCGCCGCTTCGACAAGCCCGGCAAGGTTGAAGCGCTCTGGCAGCTTACCGGCGACCGCTAACTCAACGCGCTCGGCAATCGCATCCAGGGTGACTTTGTCCAACACCTCGCCAGCGAAAGCGAGCGTTAGCAGACCGCGAGCGGTGGCTTCATCGATACCGCGGGTACGCAGCGCATAAATCGCCTCTTCGTCTAGCTGGCCTGTAGTCGTGCCGTGTGAGCACTTAACGTCATCGGCGTAGATTTCAAGCTCAGGCTTGGCATCAATGTGGGCACGATCCGATAGCAGTAGGTTTTGGTTACTCTGAAAACCTTCGATCTTCTGGCTATCGCGCTTGACGTAGACCTTGCCGTTAAACACCCCGTGGGCGCGATCATCCAGAATGCCCTTGTAGTTCTCATTGGAGAACGTCAGCGGCGCATTGTGGTTGACCTTGGTATGGTTGTCGACGTGTTGGCGACCCTGACCAAAGAACAGACCCAGGAAGTTGGTTTCAGCGCCCTGGCCGTTCAAGTCACTGATCAGATCGTTGCGCACCAGCGCACCGCCCAGGCTCAGGTTATAGGAGGTATAGCGCGTATCGCGGCCCTGCTCTACGTGAATGCTCGCCACGTGCAAATCACCCAGCGGCGCTTCTTGCAGCTTGTAGTGGGCCAGGATCGCGCCACGGTCAAGCATCAGCTCGCCAACCACATTGGTGAAGTTAGCCGCTTCGCTTTCGCCGGTGTAATGCTCGATCAGCGTGGCCTCACTGCGGCCTCCCGCTTCCACTAGCACCCGCGGGTGGCACATTACCGGCTGACCAGCACGGGACAAAAACTGCAACAGGATGGGTTTCTCAACCACTGTTCCCGGTGCAATGCGAACCACTGCGCCCTCTTCCATAAACGCCGTGTTTAAGGCAGCAAAGGGCGAAAAATCCACCCCGATTAAGCGCCCAAGCGGGCCACCCACGGCTTCATGGTTCTCTGCGAGCGCCTTGGAAAGCGGTAACACCTGAACGCTTGACGGCAGTGAATCCAAATCAGAGAGCGCCGATGAGAAAACACCATCCACGAAGGTCAGCCGGTAGGCATCAATCGGCAGCGTTAGCGCCGCAGCGGTGGCCGGAGAGAACTCAGCGTTGTCAGCTATCGCAAAGTTGCCCTGGGCAATCGAACGTACGTCGGTGTACTTCCACTCTTCATCGCGACGCGTAGGAAAACCCAGCGCCTCAAAACGTGCAGCACCCGCCTGGCGACGAGCAGCAATCCAGGTCGGTTCCGCTGTGTAGTTCGAGCTGCGCGCCTTCAGCGTGTCTAAAAAGGTTTGCGTATCGCTCATGCCACAGACTCCTCGATACCTTCGTACCCATTGGCTTCCAGCTGTTTGGCCAGCTCGGCATCACCGGTTTTGACAATACGGCCATCGACCAAGACGTGAACCTGGTCTGGCACGATGTAATCCAGCAGACGCTGGTAGTGGGTGACCAGTAGAATGGCGCGGTCTTCAGCGCGCAGGCTGTTGACACCATCGGCGACCACTTTCATGGCGTCGATATCCAGGCCGGAATCGATCTCATCGAGCATCGCAAGCTTCGGCTGAAGCACCAGCATTTGCAGGATCTCGTTGCGTTTTTTCTCACCGCCAGAGAAGCCTTCGTTCACGGCACGCTGTAGGAAGCTAGCGTCCATTTTCATGTAACCAAGCTTCTCTTTCACCAGCTTCATAAACTCTGGCGCCGGCATTTCGCCTTCGCCGCGGGCTACGCGCTGGGCATTAAGCGCAGACTTCAGCAGGTAAATGTTTTTAACCCCTGGAATCTCGACCGGGTACTGGAAACCCAACAGCAAGCCAGCCTGGGCGCGCTCTTCAATTTCCATTTCGAGCACATCCTTGCCATCGAAGGTAACCGTGCCCTGGGTGACTTCATAGCCATCTTTACCGGCAATCACCGCGGATAGCGTCGATTTACCCGCGCCGTTCGGCCCCATGATGGCGTGCACTTCACCCGCATTGATGGTCAGGGTGAGGCCTTTGAGGATTTCATTGCCTTCGACGGTGACGTGTAAATCTTTCACTTGCAACATATTGAATACCTTCTGATTCTGGCGAGTCGCCACGGCGACACTGATAAAATTGGGTGAACTGGACAACCAGCGATTAACCTACCGCGCCTTCCAGGGTGACGTTGAGCAGTGCTTCGGCTTCAACGGCAAACTCCATCGGCAGTTCCTGGAAGACATCCTTGCAGAAACCGTTAACGATCATGCTGACCGCGTCTTCTTCAGAAATACCGCGGCTCTGGCAGTAGAACAGCTGGTCTTCACCGATTTTCGAGGTGGTCGCTTCGTGCTCAATGGTCGCGGTACTATTGCCAATTTCCTGATAAGGAAAAGTGTGCGCGCCGCACTTATCGCCAATCAGCAGAGAGTCACACTGGGTAAAGTTACGCGCCCCTTTGGCCCGCGGGCCAATTTTCACCAGGCCGCGATAGGATTGGTCACTCCTGCCCGCTGAGATACCTTTAGCCACGATATAGGAACGCGTGCCTTCACCGATGTGAATCATTTTGGTGCCGGTATCGGCCTGCTGACGGCCGTTCGTGACCGCGACAGAGTAGAACTCGCCTATGCTGTCTTTGCCGCGCAGTACGCAGGAGGGGTATTTCCAGGTAATCGCCGAGCCGGTTTCTACCTGCGTCCAGCTAATCCGTGAACGGTCACCACGGCAGTCACCGCGCTTGGTGACGAAGTTATAGATACCGCCTACGCCATTTTCATCACCGGGGTACCAGTTCTGCACGGTGGAGTATTTGATATAGGCGTCGTCCAGAGCGACAAGCTCGACCACCGCGGCGTGCAGCTGGTTCTCATCGCGCATTGGAGCCGTACAGCCTTCCAGGTAAGAGACCTGGGCACGGCTTTCGCAAATAATCAGCGTGCGCTCAAACTGGCCAGTGTTGGCCGCGTTAATGCGGAAGTACGTAGACAGCTCCATCGGGCAAGTCACGCCTTCTGGCACAAACACAAAGGAGCCATCGGTAAACACCGCTGAGTTCAGCGCCGCAAAGTAGTTGTCCGCCACGGGAACGACCGTGCCCAAGTACTGTTTGATCAGTTCCGGGTAGTCGCGAATGGCTTCAGAAATGGAGCAGAAGATAACCCCTGCTTCGCCAAGCTGCTTTTTGAAGGTAGTGGCGACCGAAACGGAGTCAAACACCGCATCGACGGCAACTCCTGCCAGCGCGGCGCGTTCGTGCAACGGAATACCCAGTTTCTCATAGGTTTCCAGCAGTTTGGGATCCACTTCATCCAAGCTTTGCGGGCGGTCTTCCGGGCGTTTCGGCGCACTGAAATAGGAGATCGATTGGTAATCAATCGGCGGATAGTCGAGATGCGCCCAGGAAGGAGCTTCCATCTTCAACCACTGGCGGTAGGCATCCAGACGCCACTCCAGCATCCACTCCGGCTCGCCCTTCTTTTTGGAAATAAAGGCGATGGTGTTTTCATCCAGGCCAGGTGGCAGGGTGTCGCTCTCAATATCGGTTACAAAGCCATCTTTGTATTCGCGACGAACCAACTGTTCCATTTCTTCGCTTGCCATGGTGATACCCTCCGGGCAGTTGGGTGGCGAGATCATCGCCTTTAATAATAAAGTAGGCCTGCTGTACTCGCGCCGCCGTTAGGCCGACGCCGCCGACAGGCTGATCGTTTGAATAGGCAGTTGTACTGGCAGCTTAATCGGCGCTGTATCAGCCAGATGCGCCAGGGTCACGCTCTCTAGCAGAGTACGCATGGCCAAGGAGACCCGCTGCCAGTTGTCTGCCACACCGCAGGTAGCCACAAGCTCACAATCGCCTTCTGCTTGGCTGCACTCGGTCATGGCGACGGGGCCTTCAATCGCCGCAATAATATCGGCGGCAGTAATCTGCGATGCGGGCCGGGCCAGGCGGTAACCGCCTTGGGCGCCACGCTGAGAAACCAGCAGCCCTGCCCGCACTAGCATTTTGAGCGTTTTACTCACCGTCGGATGGGGCAACTGCACGGCCTCTGCTAACTCTGCCGCTGCATGCGACGCCTGGGAATGGCGGGCAATTTGCGCCATGACCACCGCGGCATAGTCTGTCAGCCGAGAAAGCTTAAGCATGTCGACTCCCTTTATGTCATCAGTACGCAGCAAATCAAATGGTCGCCACGTCAATTGAGTACCATTTTAGTCCTGTATAAATTTGATGTGAAGCCCCTGAGCAAAATGGATAGCAATTTACGCAAAATATCGGCACGTTCGGCGCTGATAGCATCAAAAACAACAATCATTATCATTTAGAAAAGCTATCATCAGTCATTCTTTGCTTTATGGCTTTACACTTAATGATGGCGTCTGGTAGTTTCGGCTAGGTATCAGATGCCATCATTGTGGATGGCAAATGCTATTCGAGGTGACGACATGGATTCAGCGGTAAATAACATGGTAAGTGCATCAATGGCGCTTCAGCAGGTGCAGATAAGCCAACAGGCCCAGCTCAGCGTTTTTAAACAAGCGTTAGATGGCAGTGCATCACAGATTGCCGCGCTGATGGAGAGTGTTTCGATGGATCCGCAACTGGCCACCAGTGGCAGCGTAGGTACGCAGATTAATACGACTGCGTAATAAACGTTAGGCTAGATAAATCAATAGCCCCCTGGTCAATGCCAGGGGGCTATTTTTTTAACGATCTGCTTTAGCGCTAGGCTTTCTTAACAAATTCGGATTTAAGCTTCATCGGGCCGATACCGTCAATTTTACAGTCGATATCGTGGTCGCCTTCAACTAAGCGAATGCTTTTCACTTTGGTACCCACTTTAACCACCAGTGAACTGCCCTTAACCTTCAAGTCCTTGATCACCGTTACGCTATCACCGTCGGCGAGCATATTGCCGTTGGCATCGCGCACGCCTGAAGCGTCATCAGCGCCCTCTTCTTCTGCCACTTTTGACCACTCATGGCCGCACTCTGGGCAGACATATTGCAGACCATCATCGTAGCTAAACTCAGAGGCACAGGCAGGACAGTTAGGCAAATCACTCATCAGTCGGCTCCATCACCACAGTTAGAAAGCGATGGAGCCTACACGGGTTACGCAAAATGTCCAGCCAGAGGCTAGATCAATCGCGCTGGTAAGTACCCACCAAACGGTTCATGCCCAGCAGGTGAGGCTCTACTTCTTTGAGCAGTTCAGCCAGCGTGAGCCCTTCAGGGAGCGAGGTTTGATGATCCAGCGCCAGCACCCAGAAATAATAAAGATGCTTGCCGTGCCCTTCTGGCGGCATCGGGCCACAATAGCCAGTACCACCTTTATCATTTGCACCGACGGTGCCCGCCGCCGTCTTTTCAGTTAATTCCTGAATATCGCCGGGTAGGTTATAGAGCACCCAGTGGACAAAGCCATAGCTACCGTCTTTGACCAACGGCGCGTCCGGGTCGTGACAGATCACCGCAAACCCTTGGGTTCCCTCGGGAGCGTATTGCCAAGCAAGTGCTGGCGAAACATCCTCACCTTCCCCGGTGTGCTTGGCAGGGATCGCCTGATGGTCAGCAAATGCCAAGCTGGTAACCTGCATTGATGAAAGTGCAAATGTCATGTTTTATCTCCTTGGTTTATCTAATGTGCCTTTCGCTCCTAGTCTCACAACTCCACCGGCCTTGTTTCTTCAGGCGGCGCTTAACCCAGGCATCATAAAGCGCCCGCAAGCCCGATTTAATGCCCGGTAGACCAATGATCCAGGCAGCCGGCGCCAACAGGGGAATACGCTTCATTAATAAACGGTAAGCATCGATCCCCTCCACCAATTGCCCAGATGCTGTTTCGATATGCAGAGAACGCAGCGCCATGTCGGGATCGACGCCCTTTTGCTGTAGCGCCTGGTGATGTTCACTCACATCAAGCCAAGCGATATCAGCGGCATGCCGCCCCGACCAGCGCTCATAGCGGCGGCGCTCTTTACGACACAGCGGGCACTTCGCATCGTAAAAGACATTGATAGAAGTCTTATTGGGCATATAGCCTCTCTAGTTAACGACACTAAAGCAGTGTGGCATTTTCAGTACTAGTCGCAAACCTTTACATATTCACTGCTTATTTAGGCTACGGCTATGACATCTGAGTTCAAAAAACAGCTATTAATTGTTGCCCATGCCCCTTCGGCGAATACCCGCTTATTGCGTGATGCGGCTTTCCAGGGCGCGAGTCATCCCGACCTTGAGCAGGTGCACTGTGTGGTAAAAGCGCCCTTGGAAGCTGGACCAGACGACGTGCTTGCTTGCGATGCGATTCTGCTCGGCACCACAGAAAACCTGGGTTATATGAGCGGCGCCCTCAAGGATTTTTTTGATCGCAGCTACTATTCTGTCATTGAAAAGAAACAGGGATTACCCTGCGCGCTCTATATTCGCGCGGGGCACGATGGCACGGGCACCCAACGCGCAGTAGATAGCATCGTCACTGGCTTACGCTGGCGACGGGTACAGCCACCGCTCATTTTGCGCGGCGAGTGGCAGCCCTCATTTGCAGATCAGGTAGAAGAGCTCAGCATGACCCTAGCGTTTAGTGTTGAGAGTGGCATTGTTTGAAAGTGACATGGTTTGAGAGTGATATTGTATAACCTCGCCTAGCCTGCCTTACTGTAGATAAGCATTTCGTGCCCATTGTGCGATTAAAAGGCGGCAGTACTTGCTTGAATTTACTGCTGTTACTTAACGCACGTACATTAGGTAGCCATTATGCATAAAGTCATTGCTTTCTATGATGATCGGGTGCTCGCTCACGAGCCCAATATTGACGCCGACTTTCTACCCCAACGGATCGATAAGCGCATTCGACATCTGCTTGCAGGGCTCCCTGTGCCATGGAAATACCCCGAGCACCCCGGCCGTTTGAAAGCCATTCAGCACCTGCTTGAGAAAGCGCCCATTGCGGGCCTGCACATTGAAGGTGGCAAAGTAGCCACCCATGAACAACTCGCCAGGGTGCATACCACGTCCTATCTAAGCGATATTTTTAGCCTGCGCGGGAAAAATGCCTGGTTGGATGTGGATACCACAGCGGTCTCACCGGGTAGCGTCGATGCCGCCGAAGTCGCCGCGGGAACGGCCATTGCCGCAGTAGAAGCGGTCATGGAGAAACGCGCTAAAAGTGCCTTTGCACTTGTACGCCCGCCGGGACACCACGCGGAGCCCGTTCGCGCCCGTGGCTTTTGTTTATTCAACAATGTAGCGGTCGCCGCAGCCCATGCGCGCAGTGCGCTGGGTTGTGAGAGAGTGCTGATTGTTGACTGGGACGCCCATCACGGCAACGGCACCCAGGATATTTTTTGGGCAGAGCCGGACGTAATGTTTTTCGATATTCACCGCGCAGCACCCTTCTATCCCGGCTCAGGCCATCTGGAAGAAGTGGGCGCCGGTTTAGCTGAAGGCACCACCATCAATGTTCCGTTACCGGCTGGCGCTGGCGACGAAGCGTATCTCAAGGCATTTCGTGACATTCTTGCTCCGGCCGCAGCGTGGTTTAAGCCCGACATTATTTTAGTTTCGGCAGGGTTTGACCCCCACTGGCACGATTTGGCCTTAAACGTTTCCTATGAGGGTTTTGGCGCACTGACCGGTTTCTTGCAACAACTGGCCGAACAACACTGCGATGGCCGCTTGGTGTTCGTATTAGAGGGCGGCTACAACCTGGAGTCACTGTCCAACGGCACTAGAGCCGTACTTGCCGTATTGGCGGGCAACACCGTGCCTGTGCCCGATACCTGCGGCATTGCGGAAGTCCAAGCCGCGGCGGATTTCCACCGCACGGCTTTTCAATCGGAATAATTTCGCTGCTCATAAAAACGGCACCTCGTGAACTGACCCCATAAACTTGGACAGTGAAAAACTAAGCAGCCAAGGCCTGATTTCGGTACTGCACCGGACTCAGGCCTTTTAATTTGGTCTTAATCCGCTCGTGATTGTAGTAATGGATATAGTGCCGAATGCCCGCCTGTAATTGCTCAATGGTGTCAAAGA
>NZ_AOPO01000005.1 GCF_000336575.1 Vreelandella titanicae BH1
CTAAATTCAAGTGTAGTTAGCAGCAGTTCGCAATATATTGATGCCAGTAACGCTCAAGAGATTCCAGGGTGGACACGTTGGGATATTGGAGCAGGTTACCAATTTGATGATCAGCCTATAATAGTGAGAGCTAATGTAAATAATCTCTTAGGTAAGAATTACTGGGAATCTGCTGGTGGGAGTGGCGGAAGGCTTCGCCTCAGCGAGCCAAGAAGTGTAGTGCTGTCTGCAACTATGGAATTTTAGTTTTAAGTCGCTACCCCGCTGATGGCGGCGGGGTGGCGAGTTATTAATAATTTTTAGATGTTGCTGCTATAACAATAAGTGGTGCCTATCCTTGATGGGCTTAGAGAGGCCGCTTTCAGCAGCATAAAGACTACAGTTGCTTTACTAAGATCAAGCAAGGACTGTCATGCTCCGTATCTGTATCGTACGTATGCTTCTATATCGCTGCATGGTAATAATGATCCCAACTGCGTGCCTTGCACTTTCTATTCCTGACTTGGCAATTGCTTCCCGTGACATACCCTCCATTGGTTCTCTTGATTATCGCTGTACTGAAACATTATTGTCGATGGGAATAATACCTAGCGCCGTCATAGATCCGGACACTCCATACACCACGCTAGAGGGAGCGGCGCAAGCCATCAATCTCGGAACCATTATCCAGCCCAACCTTGAACTTCTTGATCAAGTCTCACCCGAGCTGGTTCTGACATCGCCGGAATTCACGCACATGGCCCCTCGACTGTCAGGTATTGCCAAGGTAAAAAGCCTAGCTCCTTATAGCTCAGAAAGCGGAGCAAGTAGCTGGCAACGAATGATCTCTTTCACAAGAGGGGTGGGAGAGGCCATCGGATCTACGGATCTTGCGGAGGACATGATTAAGGAAACCGAGTCGCATTTCCAAACATTGAGAAGCAGGATAGCTGGTGTTCAAATGCCAGCCTTATTGATTGTTCGCTTGATGGATCATAAACATGCCAGGGTGTTTGGTAGCAACAGTCTGTTCCAAGGTTCCCTTGAACAGCTGGGGCTGTCAAATGCTTGGCAAGGCCCCGAGAGTCACTTTGGAATCACAATGGTTAGTATCGACTCCTTAGTCGATATCAATGCCCGCCTAGTGATATTAGAAAGTCCGTACGCCACAAGTCCCAGTCGTGAACAATTCGCCGTAAGTGGTATGTGGCAACATTTGCCTATCATAAAACGCGGCGATGTCATCTTCCTACCGGCGACCTTTAACCATTTCGGCGCTCTTCCTTCTGCTCTAGGTTTCGCCGAGTCGCTTGTTGAAGCCTTGGAGGCGCAAGCGCCCCCTAATGCTGCTAGCTAATCGCACTACTAAATAATCATTTATTTAATTCATTCAATGAACCAACGGCGTGCATTGTGGTAACAGATATCCGCAATGATCTCATCAAGCAGCTTGTGATCATTCGGTGCCAGCCCCTCAGAAACCCAACGCCCGACGATACGGCATAGCAACCTTCGGAAGTATTCATGCCGAGGAAAGGACAAGAAGGAGCGACTGTCCGTTAACATGCCGGTGAAGGTAGACAACAGGCCCATTTGCGCCAGTTGGCTCATCTGGTTTTCCATGCCGTCAAGTTGGTCATTGAACCACCATGCAGTCCCCGCCTGTACCTTGCCTGCTATGCCACCGCTTTGAAAGTTACCCGCCGTGGTGACGATGATGGGGTTTTTACTGGGATCCAGCGCATAAAGAATGGTGCGCGGCAGCTCATTGGTGCTATCCATGCGATTCAGCAATTTGTTTAACGGCTCGGCAATGGGCTTATCTTGAATGGAATCAGCACCTGAGTCGCTGCCCGCCGCCGTGAGTATTTGCGTACTGTTATTACGCAGTGGCCCTATGTGAAGTTGCATTACCAGGTCAGCCCGCGCGTACCCACGGCCAAGTGCTACCAATACGGCCATACGGAAGCTCTCTGCTTCCTTGGGCTCTAAGGCTTTGCCCTGGCGGCCTTTTTTCAGAATGGCATCAAGCTGGCTAGCGCTTAGCTCATCGGCCTGCTCTAGCTGCCCAATACCGTGGTCGGCGGCACGGCAGCCGTTGGCAATGAAGTACTCCAGGCGATCCGTGAGTGCGCTTACCAGATGCTCGAAGGTACTGATGGGCTGTCCGGTCAAGGTCTCCAGTTTTTCAAGGTAGGCGCTGAATCCCGAACCTTCGATGGCCAGCGCGCGATCCGGGCGAAAGGTAGGCACCATGGAAAGCTCACCTTTGTGTGGCGAGGCAGCAAACGCTCGGTGGTGCTCAAGGCTATCGAGCGGGTCATCGGTGGTGCCAATGAGTTCGACCTTCATCTTTTTTAGCAAGCCCTGGGCACGGAACTCAGGCTGGCTCAGCATTGCTTGCGTGCTTTGCCAAATCTCCTCTGCGGTATCGCTGTTGATCAATTTGCCCTCATCACCAAAGTAGCGCCACAGTTCGAGATGGCTCCAGTGGTGCATGGGGTTGCCAATTGCCTTGGGCAGAATCTGGGCAAACGCCTGAAACTTCTCTTTATCTGTTGCGCTACCGGTAATGTGAGACTCTGGGACGCCCGCCCAGCGCATGACACGCCACTTGTAGTGGTCATGGCTCAGCCATAGATCGCCCAGGTTGTCCCAGCTGCGATTGTGAGCCACTTCTTCGGGCGGAAGATGGTTGTGGTAGTCAATAATCGGCAAGTCCGCAGCTACATCATGGTAGAGGCGGCGTGCTGTTTCTGTATCCAGCAAGAAATCAGTGTGTAGGTAATTATTCATAGAAAAGCCTTCTGGTTTACCATTTCAGCGATAGCGGCTTGTGCAAAAGCGCCAAAGTAATGTGTTATCGCTGCTCATGATGCTTCTCCCACGGTGATGAGCCCGCCATGCTCTATGACGCGACCACCGTAATTCAAGGGGCGATTTTCACCTGCTGGTAGCACTATATTGAGTTGTGAAAAAGGAAAAGGCATATCCCCAGCATGGCTGATTTGCAGTTCCAAACTATGCTCATCGCCGGTAAGCAGCAGAGTGGTGATGCAGTGCGGGCCATCTTTGCGCTCGCCGTCATCATCGTAAATCAGTGAGGTGCAGGAAAACGATCCAGGCTGTGGAAACAGTGCCAACGTTCGGCCAACTTGCGCCTCCGGCGTTGCTTTTATGGCTTCATTAGCAAGCGGTAGTATTGATCCAGCCTTAACAAACAGCGGCATATCCGCCAATGAAACCGGCTTCTCGAACCACGTTCCAGGGGCATGCAGTTGGCCTGTCCAGTAGTCCCACCATCCTGCATGGTTGTCGGGCAGATAGATGCGCCGCTTATCTGCGCCTTGCTCAACTACAGACGCTACGAGTAGGTCTCGACCTAGAAGGAAATCGTCGGTGTCTGCATAGGTCTGTGCGTCATTCTCGTGATCGAGAAAAGTGGGCCGTAGCATGGGTTCATGGTTGTTGACCGCCTGCCAAAGGCAGGTATAAAAATATGGCAACAAGCGGTAACGGAATTGGATAGCGGCACGGATGCCTTCGGTAACGCTGGGGTGCGTCCAAGGCTCGGTCACAGAGCCATCGTTGTTCCAACTGTGAATGGAGAACCGGGGGTGAAAAATGCCGTTCTGAACCCAACGGAGTAAAAGCTCTGGCCCAGGTTGGGGGCCCGCAAACCCGCCTACGTCGTGCCCAATGTTGTAGATTCCCGAAAGCGACAGGCCCAGCCCCATGCGGATATTCCAACGCAGGCTCTCCCAACTGGTTTTGTTGTCTCCCGTCCAGGTTTGGGCAAACTGTTGTAGGCCAGCACAGCCTGATCGGGTCACCACATAGGGCCGATGTTGAGGCGCGTGTTGAGACTGTGCTTCCCAAGAGGCATGAACCATCAACAGCGAATGCAAGGGCCGTATCAGCCCCACTTCGATCTCTTCACCAAAACCAACGCAGCGAGCGCCATGATCCCACACTTCAAATTCGTTGTTATCATTCCAGGTGGAAGTGATGCCGAGGTTCAGCAGTTGTTGAGTGACGTTCTCTTTCCACCAACTGAGCGTATCGGGGTTGGTGAAGTCGAGATGAGAGCCTTCATCGTCCCAGAAGCTTGAAAGCTCCGGCGTGTCAGATTCACTGTCTTGGATAAATAATTTATTGTTTGCCACTTCTGCGTAGCGCGGGTGGTTCCTTAACAAGCAGGGCTTGATGTTGGCGATCAATCGCACCCCGGAATCATTAAAGGCTTTCGTCAATGTGGTTGGATTGGGCACCTTGTCGTTATTCCAATGAAATACATAACGCTTATCTTCAATGGAGGTGTAACCCGAAGAAAGATGAAAGCTGTCGCAGGGGATGGCCTCGTTCTCCAGCTTTCGCAAAAAGCCGATGAGCTGATCCTGAGCGTCGGGTGCATCGGTATAGGCCATGGTCGACCCGGAATAGCCCAGCGACCAGCGCGGTGGAAATGCCATCCCCCCGGTTAAGGCCAACTGGTTCTTCACCAGGTCTAGAAGCTGTAGAGACCAGCGGAAATAGTAATCCAGGTCGCCATCATCGGCCGTAAAGGAGCGATAAGGGGCGTGGTAGTTATCAAGCTCCTGCCCTATGTTCAATACACAGGTGTTCAAAGTGTCGTAGAAGATACTAAAACTACCGGTGGACGCGGTTTGGGTAAGGGTGAACGGCAGGTGTTTATACAGCGGGTCGGTGCGCTCTGCGTCATACCCCATAGCGTCTAAACTGCGCATTTCGAAACGCCGCCCTGTCCGCTCCAACAGCCCGGCTTTTTCGCCCAAGCCATAAACCCGCTCATTGGGGTGTCGGCGTAAATAGTGGGCGTGGGCATGGTTCTTAACGCCCAGCATATAAGCGCCGGTGGGTCTGTCTTCAGTTAAATACTTCCAGCCCTCATCCACGAAGGCCTCCCACCTAAAATGCAGTGGCTGAGAGACGATGAGCCGTAAGGCATCTGTCTCGATCTGCAACTGCCCATCCGACCACCCAAGCTTGTACTGGGGACAACTGAACCCCGTCACCGAATCACGTGAGCGGCCCTTTGGTAAGGTGTTGCCATCCGGGTTTACCGTCCATGAGCGGTTAAGGCGCCATGCACCATCTTTTAGCAGTCGCACTCGGAACAATTTGTTGTCGAGAATGTTGATGCAGATTAAATGTCTATCGTGCACTCTCAGTTGCACTGTCGTGTCGTCGTGGTGCTCCAGGCGCCAGTTTTTTAAGGTTTTCATTGTTTATCCTTTGATTCCTGAATTCAGGATTTAACGGTGGTCATCACCTGGAACCAACTCGTTAATAACCTAAAATAAGCTGGGGCAAAAATAAGCTGATTTGTGGAACGAAGGTCACCAGTAGAACAATGGCTATCAAGACTAAATAAAATGGCAGGATGGGTTTCATCACTTGACCAATACTCACGCCACTGATGGAGCAGCCGACAAACAGTGCTGAGCCCACTGGCGGGGTACAGATACCGACGCAGAGATTGATCGTCATGATGATGCCGAAGTGAACCGGGTCTATACCGATATCCTGCATCACTGGCATAAGGATAGGGGTGAAGATAAGCAGTGCTGGTGTCATATCCATAAAAGTACCAATCACCAGCAGTACGGCGGTAATGCACAGTAGAATGATGATCGGATTATCAGATATACCGATCATAAAAGAAGAGATCGTTAAAGGTATGTCGCCGAACGCCATGGCGCGGGACATGGCAATGGAGCAGCCGATTAAAAATAATACGATAGACGTTGTGACGACCGAGTCGATAAAGATCTTGGGAAGATCCGTTACCCCTATTTCTCTGTACCAACATAAAGACAGGAACAGTGAATAAGCAACTGCGATCGCTGAGGCTTCGGTCGCCGTAAATACGCCACTAATAATACCGCCAATCACCACTACAATAAGGCCTAAAGGTAATATCGCCCGGCGTACTGCTGATTTAACTTCAGCAAGGGAGGGTTTCTCCGCGACGGGGTAGCCCTTTCTTTTAGATATGATCCCTGCCACCACCATCAGGGATAAGCCCATGATGATACCGGGGATATAACCCGCCAAAAAAAGCGCGGCTATCGACGTGCCGCCAGTAATCAGCGAGTAAACAATGAGTGTTGTGCTGGGAGGAATCAACAGGCCCGTAGGACAAGAGGTGACGTTAACGGCTGTCGAAAAAGCAGGATCATAACCCTCCCGCTTCTGGATAGGAGCCATTACGCCCCCAACGGCCGCCGCTGACGCAACGGCTGAGCCGGATAAAGCGCCGAACAGCATATTGGAAATGATATTGACGTGGGCAAGCGAGCCAGGAAGCCTTCCGGCAAGCACTTTCGCTAAATCGATAAGGCGAAGTGCGATGCCGCCTCGATTCATAATGTTGCCAGCCAAAATGAAGAAGGGGATGGCTATTAACGTAAAGCTATCAAGCCCCGACGCTATTTGCTGGGCAACAATGCTGAGGGATTGGTCGACGCTCATGAATAGCAGGAAGGTGAGTGTCGCAGATACGCCAATCGCGAACGCAATGGGTATGCCTAAGACCATTAAAAGCGCGAACGACCCAAAAAGCACCAGGACGGTTATATTCATATTAATCTCTCTCTTGTGGAGCAGGTGCTTGTTGCGGATCGATAGTGAAGCCGCCCTCCGACTTAGGGTTAAGCCAAACCCGCCCTAAAAAGATAAAACAGTAAAAAATGATGATTAGCCCGGAAGCTGGAATGGGACCATATACATAGCCCATGGGGAGTCTCAACGTGGGGGTGATTTGGCCCGATGCCAGCGTTCGGGAGACCATTTGCCAACCACCCCAAACCATTACAAAGAAGGCAAAGCCAGCCACGATTAACAGTATGAGTGTATTAAGTAACTGACGTGAGCGGCCGTTTAAGGCAAGAGGCAATATATCAATGGCGAGATGTCGAGCTTGGCCAAAGGTGTAAGCACCTCCAAGTAGCGCTAACCACATGAACAACAAGCGAGCGATTTCACTTGTCGCTGTGCTTGGGGTGCCTAGTACGTACCGGGATAATACTTGCCACGTCACACTGACGACGATGATCAACAGTATTAAAAACACAGACGTGCCAAGCACATAGTCCATTGTGCGTTTCATACGTAAGACCTCTGGTTTTATTTTTGTGTATTGGTGACTAGCTTCTTACTCCCTAGTCATTGTGCAGAGAGTCGCTTCTACTCTAAAAGATGTCAACCAATTTGTTTTATTGGTTGACATGATATAGTCGGTAAGCCATCTTGCATCTGTAACTTAGAAAGTGAGTGCCTCAATGACAGTCGGCTTTCACGACAACAATCACAACAACAAGCATAACAAGCAGGAGAAACAGCTGATGACAACAAAAGCCTTGCGACACACGGCTCTAATCAGTGCGGCGCTGTTCATGTCAGCGGCCTCAGCTCAAGCCCAGACACTGCGGCTGAACCACAATAATCCTGAAGACCATCCTACTCATGTCAGCATGCAGTACATGAGTGAACGTCTTTCAGAGCTCACCGATGGTGAACTGGATATCCGCATTTATGCCAACGCACAGCTTGGCTCGCAGCGTGAATCCATGGAGTTGGTACAAAACTGTACATTGGATATGGCGCGCAGCAATACGGCCGAACTGGAAGCATTCGAGCCAATGTACAGCGCCATGAATTTACCTTTCATTTTTGAAAGCGAAGAGCATTTTGAACGGGTCATTAACGGAGATATTGGCCAAGATATTCTTAACGCGTCACGTGATAAAGGATTCATAGGGGTTGCCTTTTTAACCGAGGGGGCTCGCTCCTTTTATGGTGACCGGGCCATTCAATCGCCAGCAGACCTAGAGGGTCTGAATATAAGAGTACAACCAAGCCCATCAGCGGTAAGAATGGTTGAGCTGTTGGGAGGTAATCCGACACCTATTGATTGGGGCGAGCTTTACAGTGCGCTGCAGCAAGGGGTGGTCGAGATGGCAGAAAATAACCCAACGGCCCTGACGAACGCGCGTCATGGCGAGGTAGCAAGCCATTTTTCGCTTGATGAACATACCATCATCCCATCCGTGGTCGTCATCTCCAGCTGCGCCTGGGATCGTATGTCGGAGGATCAGCAAGCGGCGATGAGACAGGCGGCATCAGAGGCTCAGGCATTCCATTCCGATTCCTGGAATAAAGCGGCAATGGCAGCATTGGAAACCGCAGAGACTGAGATGGGGGTTGAGATTAATGAAGTAGATAAAGCGCCCTTTATTGAAGCGGTCATGCCTATGCACGATGAAGTGGCCAACCAATCTGCTGAATTGGCCGATCTAATCAGCCGAATCAAGTCAGAGGCTAACTAAAACCGCTGCAGGGGAGGTGGGAGATGCTAGAGCGATCATCCTTGGCTGAGAATGCCCTAACGTCGTTACATGACGAAGAGTATGACGTGCCGTTGAATCTGCAAAATCTGAATCACTCCACCATGGTGTTCACGAAAGGTCGCACGTCAACGTCGCTTAACGGCAGTTGGAATTTTTGCGTGGATTTGCTTGATACAGGTCTGCGTCAAAAATGGTATGAAATGCAGCCGGCCAACCCTGTTGATCGCATTGAACCCTGGGACTACGACCCATTTATGGGTGAGTCCATCCCGGTGCCCTCAAACTGGGCCATGTTAAAGGAAAAATGGTACTTCTTTGAGGGCAGTGCTTGGTACACCAAAAAGCTGCCCCCAGAGCTTTTTAAAAAGCGAGAGAGTGACGCGGAATCAGACCAACGCTACATCCTTAGGGTCGGTGCGGCTCAGTACGACTGTAAAGTATTTCTTAACGGAAAATTCCTAGGCAATCACTATGGCGGCTCGACGCCCTTCTACGTTGAGTTGACGGATGACCTTGCCGAAGAAACCAATTGGCTGATGCTGTGTGTCAATAATACCCGTACGCTGGATCGCGTCCCGATGCGCAATACAGACTGGTTTAATTACGGTGGCGTTTACCGCGAGGTCGAGCTCTTTAGCTTACCCAGAGAATTCATTCGCGATATGTTCATTCGCCTTTCTCAGGATGGAAGGGCGATAGAGGTTGATGTAGTTGTTGATAGAGCTGTTGATAGCGCTGTTGATGGCCCCAGCATTCACCATGCTCACCTTGAGATACCTGAATTAGGAATTGCTCAAAAGATTAACATTGAACATGGCAAAGGTACTTGCCGAATAGCAGCAGAGCCAGAGCGATGGTCGCCTGAAAACCCACGCCTATATAAAGTGGTGCTGACGGCTGGTGAAGACCGTATCACTGACAATGTCGGATTCCGCTCCATCGTTCGCCAAGGGGTAGATATTCTCCTAAACGGCGAGCCTATCTGGCTACGCGGCATTTCTGTCCATGAAGACGACGACATCCTAGGGAAAGTGACGTCCGACGAAGACATTCGCAGACGGCTCGCTCATGCGAAAGAGCTTGGGTGCAATTTTCTTCGCCTCGCGCACTACCCCCATCATGAACGCGCAGCTGAACTAGCCGATGAGATGGGCTTTTTACTGTGGCAAGAAATTCCCGTTTACTGGGCCATTGACTTTGATAATCACAACACGCTTAAAGACGCTAAAAACCAACTCATTGAGTTAATAAAGCGTGATCGCAATAGAGCTAGCGTCATTATTTGGTCGATTGGCAACGAGAATCCAGATACGGATAGTCGTCTCTCTTTTATGCGTGACCTGGCTGAAACTGCACGCCTATATGACCCCACGCGCTTAGTCGCCGCAGCGTGCCTAATTAATCATGCAAAATTGAAAATTGAGGATCGGTTAGTCGACCATTTAGACGTTATAGGCATTAATGAGTACTACGGTTGGTACGATGAAAACTTCGACGACCTGTACGCCATCGGAAAAAATTCCGATCCTGATCGCCCCGTCGTCATTTCTGAAACAGGGGCGGATGGCGATAACTCGTCTCAAGGCCCATCTGAAGGCCTGTTCAGCGAAAAGTATATGGCGGATGTTTATCGGCGGCAGATCGATACGCTGCAAAAATTAGCGTATATCAAAGGCATTTCTCCTTGGATTTTATACGATTTTAGAGTTGAGCGAAGACAAAATATCTTCCAGAGAGGATTTAATCGAAAAGGGTTAATTGCTGCTGATAAATCTACAAAAAAAGAAGCATTTAATGTTCTAGCTTCTTTTTACCACTCTATAAAAGATTAAAAATGGAAATGAAATCTAATGCATAAAGGTTTACGGCGTTACCAAGAGCTGGCTCGCGACTTAAAGATTTTGATTCAGCAGAAAGGGTATAAAGTCGGCGATCGTATTATGACTGAGCGTCAGATTTCAGAGGCTTTGAACGTGGGCAGGTCTGCCGCACGCGAAGCCATACTCATGCTTGAAATTGAAGAGCTGGTTGAAGTGAGAAAAGGGTCTGGCATCTATTTGCTTTCCGACAGTCGCTCGGTAGCACAGCCTGTTGTGGATGATATAGGACCGTTTGAACTGTTACAGGCAAGGCAGCTTTTGGAAAGCAGCATCGCCGGCTTTGCCGCGGTGTCAGTCACCAAAAACGATATTGTACGCATGCGGGAAGCGCTTGATATGGAGCGCAAGGGCATTGAAGAAAAGAATAACGACTACTCCAGTGATGAACTATTCCATCGCCTGATAGCAGAGGCCACGCAAAACAGTGTACTGGTCGATATGGTTTCTGAACTGTGGGCCAAAAGAGACCAGAGCTTGATGTGGGCCAGACTGCATGAGCGGATATTTGATACCAACTACCGAGAAAAATGGCTAAAGGATCATCAGGATATTCTCTCTGCACTGCAGCTAAAAGATGCCGAAGGGGCGCGTAAGGCGATGTGGGTTCATTTAGATAACGTCCGAGACACCCTAATGGAGCTTTCCGACGTGGAAGACCCGAATTTTGACGGTTATCTGTTTAACAAGAGCACGATTTAATAAGAGCATTATTTAACACTAATAATACGGGGGAGAAGGTTGATGAAACATACATGGCGCTGGTTTGGGCCGGACGATCCAATCAGCTTGTCGGATGTACGACAAGCTGGCTCGACTGGTGTTGTGACGGCTCTGCATCACTTACCGAACGGTTGTGTGTGGCCCTTGAGTGAAATCATGGAGCGTAAAGCTATTATCGAAGCTGCTGGGCTTGAGTGGACAGTGGCAGAAAGCATTCCAATTCATGAGGATATAAAGACTCACGCCCATGGTTGGGAAACACTGGCCGATGCCTGGGCAGAAAGTACCATTAACCTTGCCGAGGCTGGCATAAAAACCATCTGTTACAACTTTATGCCGGTTCTTGATTGGACCCGGACGTCCTTGCGCCATGAGTTACCTGATGGGGCCTTATGCTTAAGGTATGACGCGCTTAGCGTCGTCGTTTTTGATTTGCTTATATTGCAGCGCCCCGGCGCAGCGTCAGATTATGACGAGAAAACGCAGGAATCAGCCCGGGCTCGCCTATCTGAAATGAACGCAGATCAGGTTGAGGAATTAACGAATACTATTATTGCTGGCCTACCAGGCGCTGAAGAAAGCTACAGTCTCGATAGCTTCAGCGAGCGGCTCGCTGCCTACAAAGACATTACCGCCGAGGTTTTGAGAGAAAACCTCGCTTCGTTTCTCTCAAGAGTCATTCCAAAGATAGCGCATACAGGCGTTCGATTAGCGATTCATCCAGACGATCCACCGTATTCTCTGTTCGGGCTGCCGAGAGTGGTCTCAACCGCCCAGGACTTAAGAGATATTGCGAATATGGTCGATTCGCCGGTAAATGGTTTCACGCTCTGCTCTGGATCACTGGGCGTACGAGCTGATAACGATGTGCCTGCAATATTGCAAGAACAGGCGGATAGAGTGCACTTTTTGCACTTACGAAATACTACCTTGGAAGCAGATGGGGCCAGTTTCCACGAAGATGCCCATTTAGAGGGTGATACCGATATGGTTCGCCTAATCGATATCATTCTGGACATTGAAGCAAAAAGGGGCGAACAACTTCCCTTCCGTCCAGACCATGGTCATGCGATGTTGAGTGATTTGCGCAGCGACTTTAAACCTGGCTACCCGGCAATCGGGCGTTTGCGCGGCATGGCGGAAATTCGTGGTGTTGAGCGTGCGCTTCAGTTCAAACGTTCCAACAAACCATAGCCTTGGAATCAAAATAGATAGGCTGTGTGTAAGAGGGTGAGTATAAGAAAAACTAATACCCCATTAGCAGGATGATTTTTAGCAATCAGCATTCCCGGTTACTTTATTGCCAGATTAATTAACGCGACGCTAATTCCGGCAATGGGGGCAGGGCAATGTGGGAAAGTTATATCACCGGGCTAGTGGTGTGCGGCGGGATTATCATGGCGATTGGGGCGCAAAACGCCTATATCCTAGGGCTGGCTATTCGTCGTGAGTACCACTGGTGGTCGGCAGGGTTGTGCATCAGCGCGGATATTATCCTGCTCACGGCGGGCATGTTTGGGGTGAGTGCTTTTCTGCTGACGATGCCCAACGCATTGGAGGCAATGCGCTGGGTGGGCGTAGTGTTTTTAAGCTGGCTGGCGGCTCAGGCGCTGTTTAGAGCCTTTAGCGGGCGGCAAGGGTTAAGTGCCGAAGCGGGCAAAGCGCGCAGCTTAACCAAAGTGATTTTCGCCACTCTTGCCGTCACCGTGCTTAACCCCCAGGTATATCTGGATACGCTGCTGCTAATACCCGCCATTGGCGCCCAGCAGGAGAGCGCCGGTGTGTTTGTGGCGGGGGCATCTACTGCGTCCATCCTTTGGTTCAGCCTTCTGGCCTGGGGCGGCGCTGCGCTTTCGCCTTGGCTTTCAAAACCCATCGCATGGCGCATTATCGATGGCCTGATTGGCTTGATGATGGCGGGTATCGCCGTGCATCTTGCTCTAGGGGCGACATCGCTTAGCTAAGCCATTTATTGGTTAATGACGACTCGTTTTTAATGGCGACTAAAATAGGCCTCCATCACCGCGATGACTTTGTCGATATCTGCGTCATTAAGATCACGATGGGTAACGAAACGCGTGGCGTAAAGCAGCTCAATCAAAATGCCGTGCTCTTTTAGCCAGGCGGAGAGTGGCTTTACATGCTCGTCGGGAAAATGCGCGAATACCATATTGGTTGTCTGAGCGCTGATCTCGACTCCTGGCAGCTTTGCTAAGCCCGCTGCAAGGCGCTCTGCACGGCGGTGATCGTCGGCTAAGTCTGCCACGTGGTGATCTAACGCATACTGGCAGGCGGCGGCGATAATACCTGATTGGCGCATGCCACCACCCACCACTTTACGCCAGCGCCGAGCGCGGTCGATCAATGCTTGTGAGCCCACCAGCGCCGACCCTATTGGCGTACCCAGGCCTTTTGAGAAGCACAGCGACACGCTATCGAACGGCAGGCACAGCTGCTTGAGCGAGGTGTCGGTTGCGACAGCGGCATTGAATAAGCGCGCCCCGTCTAAATGCGTTGCCAGGCCGCGCTCGCGAGCAAGCTCAGTGGCTTTTAATACGTACTCTGCGGGCAGCACTTTGCCGCCAATGGTGTTTTCTAATGCCAGCAGCTTAGTACGCGCAAAGTGAAAATCGTCGGCTTTAATCGCGGCACTGATTTTTTCCAGTGGCAGGCTACCGTCAGCGGCGTTTTCAATGGGCTGGGGCTGGATACTGCCCAGCACCGCGGCGCCACCGCCTTCCCAACGATAGGCGTGCGCGGACTGCCCAACAATGTACTCATCGCCGCGCTCGCAGTGGGACATTAGTGCCACTAGGTTGCTTTGAGTCCCACTAGGAAACAGCAGTGCCGCTTCTTTACCTGCCTGTTCGGCCAGATTTGCTTGAAACGCGTTGACCGTTGGGTCATCGCCCCACACATCATCGCCAACCGGGGCGGCCATCATGGCGTCTTTCATGGCAGAGGTCGGACGGGTCACCGTATCACTGCGTAAATCAATCATGCGCATCTCCTTTATTGTGTGGAGCAATCACTCGGAAGCGTTTTCTCAAGCAAGTTCTGGGGAACCATCTATGGTTAACAGCATACTGCAAGTCTCTCAAGCAAAGGCAAACAGATGGATCTGAAAAGTGGTTATCCCTTTTGGGCAGTCAAAAATGGCCTGTTGAAAACCTTTCCTCAATTGACTCGCGATCACCAATGCGAGGTTGTTGTGATTGGTGGCGGTATTACGGGGGCGTTGATTGCTGATGAGCTAAGCCGCAGTGGCCACCATGTGGTGGTGCTTGAACGCCGGGATGTTGGGTGGGGCAGTTCAGCCGCCAGTACTGCTTTGCTGCAGTACGAAATTGACACCCATATGACAGAGCTAGCCGAGCGCTATGGCGAAGCCGATGCAGTGCGTGCTTACCGCGCCTGTGCAGAGGCCATTGGCGAGCTTGAGTCCCTGGCGGCAGGGCTGGGCGATGTGGACTTTGAGCGTCAGCAAAGCCTTTACTATGCCAGTAGCGAAGAGGATGTCGCATCGCTTCAGGAGGAATTGGCGCTGCGCCAAAAACACGGTTTTGAAGCCGAGTGGCTTGAGCGCAAGGCTATTTTGGCGGAGTACGGCTTTGAGGCACCCGGCGCTATTCTTACTCAGCTAGCCGCCACTATTGATCCTTATCGCATGGCATATCAGCTGTTTTCCAGAGTGGTCGCGCGTGGGGGAGAAGTATATGACCGCACACAGATGGAGACGATGACGCCGGATGATCAAGGCGTCACGCTCACTCTGGCCAATGGCGCCAAGCTGCGTTGCCAGTACGTAGTGATGGCCGCAGGGTATGAGTCTCAAGACTGGCTGCCAGAAAAGGTGGCCGTCAATCGCAGTAGCTATGCGCTGATTACCGACCCACTACCGCCAGAGGCATTGGTCAAACTGCGCCACACCATGATGTGGGAATCATCGCGCCCCTACCTGTATATGCGCACTACCTGCGATGGACGACTTCTCGTAGGGGGAGACGACGACGATGAAGATATTCCCAAGCGCCGCGATGCGCGGGTAGAAGAGAAGGCCGAAGGGCTAACAGCTAAAATAGCAACGCTATGGCCTAAGCTCGATATCAACCCAACATTCTCTTGGGGTGGCACCTTTGCTGAAACCGACGACGGCCTGCCTTTTTTCGGCCCGCATGACGCCCTAGGCCCACGCGTTCATTTTGCCATGGCCTACGGCGGCAACGGCATCAGCTATAGCATGATAGGCGCCAAACTGCTGCGCGCGCTTATAGAGGGTAGAGAACACCCTTTGGCGGAGCTGTTTTCATTTAGACGCCTGGCCAAAATGGCCTAACCTAAAGGCAAGAACCGAGTGGCGGGCAAGTTTAAAACGAGTATTCTTAACGGATATTCATAAGGAAAGCGGGCAATGGGCCATACACTTTATTTGCGTGCACTGGAGCGCAACGACCTGCGCTTTGTTCATGAGCTAAATAATAACCAGAGCATTATGTCGTACTGGTTTGAAGAGCCTTACGAGTCATTTGATGAGCTGGAGGAGCTGTATAACAAGCATATCCATGACAACGCCGAACGGCGCTTTGTCGCTGAAGATAGCCATGGAAATGCCATCGGTCTGGTAGAACTGATCGAGATCGACTACATCCATCGCAGCGGCGAGTTTCAAATCATTATTACCCCGGAGCATCAGGGCAAAGGGTTTGCGCGCACGTTAATTCGCCAAGCGCTGCATTACTCGTTCACCATTCTAAACCTGCACAAGGTATATCTCATTGTGGCGGTGGATAATGTCAAAGCGATTCATCTTTACGAGGAGAGTGGCTTTATAGAAGAGGGCCACTTGGTGCAGGAGTTCTTTATCAATGGCAAATACCGCGATGTAAAGCGAATGTATATCTTGCAGGGCACTTACCTGACGCAACTGTCCGAACAGCAAGAAGAGGGTGGCGAGTGGGCTTAGTGGGGGTAAGAAAAATCGGTAAACCTAAGCAACCAATACTCCTGCCATTCATTATCAAGACTAACTTGGCAGGAGTACCAGTGCCTGAGCTTTACTGGAACGAAGCTTCTAGGCGCTCTGCACGATCACCCGCTGCTGGGTGGCTGGAGAAGACGCTGCTGTTGTTGCCGTATTTGGCTTCCATTTTGCGTAGAGCTGCAACTGAAGCCTCTGCATTCATGTCGTGGCGCTGCATTAGCTCAATGGCATAGTCATCAGCTGCACTCTCTTGGCTTTGAGAGAACTGAGCATTGATCAGTTTTTCGCCCAGGTCACCAAGCTCAGAGCTTGATAGTGCGGCGGCGGTAGTGCTGCCGCTGGCCGCAGCTGCTTCACGTGCAGCGGAAGCAGCATAGGCAACCTGGAAAGCACGCTTGGAGTGTCCTAACGAGACGTGGCCGATCTCGTGGGCGATAACGTAACGCACTTCATCGTCGGTCATCTCATCCATCAGCCCGCTATGCAGTCGAATGGATCCGTTGGGTACCGCAAAAGCATTCATTTCTTCTATTCGATAAACGTTATAGTCAAGCGTATGGCCGTCGACTGTTTCCCAGCCTTGGGTTAACTCGGCCAAGCGTTTTGCATACTGGCTATCGTCTGCAACAAGGTGGTTCTGGGAGTCAAGCTGGGCGATGGTTTGATCGCCTAGTTGTTGCATTTGCTGATCTGACATCGTGGCAGCGCCGGCTAAGCTGGAGCCCGCAGACATTAAGCCTCCGAGATCAGCGCCTGATTGACAGCCGCTAAGGGCGAGTGTCGCCACTAAACCTAAAGCATAAGATGTTTTACGAACCAAAAAAGGTGTTTGCATCGTCCGTTCCTTCGTCAATGTGCGTGCATAACAAGAAGAGTCTGCACGTTGAGTATTGCGCCTTTATCAGCCGAATTAATATTAGACTATTTCTTTATATAACTCCATACCCAGCCGTGAAGTAAATGATTTGGGGGGACTATGTATACTGAAGCGTCGAGGTGGTTATCATTAATCCACTAGGTATTGCAATACTATTTGTTTTTTTAAAGAGGTGACAAATATAATTAAGCCTAATGGTAGCGAGCATTAAAGCGGTTCATCTGGTAAGGGGTGCGGGTAAGCAGAAGAGCGTTATCTTATACAGGCGTCTTGTGTCAAGAGACTATGTTGCAGGGTAATGCATGGCTGCGTAAAGCATAGTTATAGCCTGGAGGTCGTATATTTAGACCTGATAGTGATGCTTGTCCATTTAACTAGGTAAAAAAACGCCTCGCTGAAACGAGGCGTTGAGCGGCGTTGAACCAATATGACGTTTGGGGACTTAGCGCAGGTAAGCTTTAATAGCGTCAAGTGCCGCACGTTGTTGGCGGGCACGCTGTGCCCATACTTCCATAACATCTACTTCCAACGCTTGTGTTGGGGTGACTAAGTGTTGCATGGCGTTCACTCCTCTTTCAGGGGACAGGGAATGCGATGAGACCTTGTTGTAAAACTTATGTTGTAAAGCCTTCAAGTTGTAGAAAGCTTATGTTGTACACAGCCTGTGTTGTGCATAGCAGCAATTTAGCTGTGGTCGGATACTAAGAGCTTTTTTTGCGAAGGGCTAGTCCTAACGATGTAGGTGTTTTGCCATTTTTCGTAAGCCATGGCTTACAAATGCTGAAATGACGATATTAGGTCTTTGAATGGAAAAGATTTTCATAGTCATAAAAAAGCCGGAAAATATTCCGGCTTCGGTGATTAGCTTTTGGTCTAAAGGGCGCAAAAGCACCTGAATTAGCCTAAATAGGCTTTCAGCGCTTCAACTGCGGCACGATGCCATTGAGCATTCAAGCTCCAGAACTCTAGAACTTCATTATCGCGTGCAGGGGGGGTTATTAAAAAAGTCATTGTGCGGTCCTCCTATTGGGACTACATCGTTATTATAGCCTATTTTTGCTGCAATGCAGCATGCCTTGACGTGACACCGATGCCCTGCGACAACGTGTCCTAGGCCGGGTAAGATCGTTTAAATAGGTATTTGTTGCGAGGAGCCCTATGCGTCTGCGTATTTTGTCTGACCTGCACCTGGAGTTTTTTGACGGGAACCGCGAGCTGCCTGAGGCGGAGGCAGATGTAGTGGTTCTGGCGGGGGATATTCACCGTAAGTGCGAAGGCCTTGCCTGGTCGCGCCACCAGTTTCCAGACACGCCGATTATCTATGTACCAGGCAACCATGAGTTCTACGGTACCTGCATGCCGCTGCTGCGTGATGAGCTGGCGCTCGAAGCCGAGCGGCTCGACATTGAGCTTCTGGATAATCGTGCCGTCACTTTCAATGGCGTACGCTTTTACGGTACAACGCTATGGACTGACTTTGCGTTGTACGCCGGTGACCCAACGCAAAACCCCGCCGATACTGAGTCTAAGGCGTTGCGCTACATGCCCGACTTTAAAATCGTTCAAACCTCGCCAGGGGAGACATTCACACCTCAGGCAAGCCAGCAGGTGCATGCTGAAGCGCTTGCTTGGCTCGAAAAAGAGCTGTCCCAGCCGTTTGATGGCCCTAAGGTGGTGGTTAGCCATCATGCCCCGCTACACGACTGTATCCCAGGCCAATATCTGGGCGACGCGTTATCCCCCGCGTTTGCCTCCAATTTGCCTCATTTAATGGGCAATATGGATGTATGGGTGCACGGACATGTTCACGAACCCGTGGATATTCTGCGTAACGGCACGCGTATCATTGCCAACCCTGGTGGATACCCTGATGAGTTTACTCCAGCGGTGTTTAAGCCAGGCTGGGTGGTTGAAGTATAAAAATAAATAAAATCAGTTATTTAATGTCTTTTTTAGGTTGTTAATCACTTGCTGGCAGTCATGCCAGCAAGTGCTACTTTGGTTTAATTTTCACTACTGCTGCTTGCGTCTGAAAGTCATGCTACTTATCTTCTTGTTTGTATGATGTATGACATATTGATCCGGATAATTAGATCGCCTATGCCAAGCAGCGAAGAGTGGGTTTGAGTTTAAAAGTCTTTGATTGACCAACAAGGGCTGCGTTTGTCCGCCTTCGTTATTTTAATGCGGCAATGAGCGGGATGCTGATCTGCGCGCTAACACCGCCTATATGGAGAATTGTTTTATGTCGAGTCACGACACTCCCACGATAACCGATATGCAGGTCATTCCCGTGGCAGGGCGCGATAGCATGTTACTCAATATCGGTGGAGCGCACTCGCCGTATTTTACCCGCAACCTGGTTATCCTCAAGGATAGTCACGGTAATGTAGGGGTGGGCGAAGCCCCCGGTGGCGAGACGATTCAAACGTCTCTTGAGCAGTCGCGAGAGATGGTGGTCGGTCAGTCGATCGGAAAAATGCGCTCCATGATTGCGTCGTTGCACAATGCCGGACGGAGTGCCGATTTTGAAGATTTCGGTAAAGGATCCTGGACATTTGAGCTACGCATCAATGCAGTTGCCGCGCTTGAAGCGGCGTTACTTGATTTGATGGGGAAGTTTCTGGGAGTGCCGGTGGCAGAGCTCCTAGGCAACGGCAAGCAGCGTGACAGCGTTGACGTGCTGGGGTACTTATTCTTTATCGGTGATGGGCACGCTACGCCGTTGGATTTTCGACGTGGCACCGGGGGCTTGGATCACGACTGGTACCGTTTGCGCGACGAGGCGGCCATGACCCCTCAGCACATTGTTGAGCTAGCTCAGGCGGCGCATGATCGATACGGCTTTAAAGACTTTAAGTTAAAGGGCGGGGCTCTGGCTGGTGAGCAAGAAATAGCGGCCGTCACGGCGCTGCACAATGCGTTTCCGGATGCGCGCACGACCATTGACCCTAACGGTGCTTGGTCGCTAGAAGAGGCGATCCGGCTGTGCAAGGATCTCCACGGTGTGATTGCCTACGCAGAGGATCCATGCGGGGCGGAACAAGGCTTCTCCGGTCGCGAGATTTTAGCTGAGTTTCGCCATGCCACCGGATTGCCTGTCGCCACCAACATGGTAGCCACCAACTGGCGGGAAATGGCCCACGCGTTGATGCTGCGCTCAGTCGATATTCCATTAGCCGACCCGCACTTCTGGACACTTTCCGGTGCTGTACGTGTCTCCCAGCTCTGCCAGGATCATGGTATGACCTGGGGCTCGCACTCCAACAACCATTTCGATATTTCGCTTGCCATGTTCGCCCAGGTGGGGGCCGCCGCCGTGGGGCGCACAACCGCGCTTGATACCCACTGGATATGGCAGGAGGGCGATGCTCGCCTGACTCGCAATCCGCCGGAGATTGTGGGTGGCAAAGTGGCCGTAACCGATGCGCCGGGGCTTGGGGTCGACATCGATATGAAGGCCATAGAGGAGGCTAATAAGCTCTATCGTTCACTGCCTGCTGGTGCTCGGGATGATGCGATGGCAATGCAATATTTGATAGATGATTGGAAGTTTGATCCGAAAAAGCCAGCGTTAGTGCGCTGAGTGAATACTCTAAACATGACAAAGAAGGACATTACAATGAAAAAGTTAGCGCTAAGCTTATCTGTGGCAACAGCAATGATGGCCAGTGCTGGTGCATTTGCTGAATATCCTGAGCAAAACATCGATATGATCGTGCCCTTCTCAGCCGGTGGCGGCAACGACACCTTCGTCCGCGCACTACAGCCGCTTCTGGAAGAAAAACTCGATACCAACTTGGTCATTCGCAATATCTCGGGCGGCGGCGGAGCCGTGGGGCTGACACGTGCTCAGGCATCAGATTCAGATGGCTATACCTTAGCTGCCGCCAGCAATGCACTGCTGACCTTGGAGGCGTTGGGTAATGTTGACTTTACCTACGAAGATTTTGATTTTGTCGCCAAGATTCTTGAAGAACCCTACGTCATCGCTGTTGGTGAAGACAGTGAATACGCCGACTTGGACGCTATGGTCGAGGCTGCGAAGGAAGGCACCTCGGTGCAAGTTGGGGTTTCGGGGGTAGGGTCATCAGCTCACATTGCGGCGGTGGCCTTTGCTGATACCGCTGAAGTCGATTTTAACTTCATTCCCTATCCCGGTGGTTCTGAGACTATCTCCGCTGCTATGGGCGGGCACGTGGATGCCGTGGTGCTAGGTGGGGCGGAACTTCGCTCGGCGCTAGAGTCCGGTCGTCTGAAAGCCTTGGGTATGTCCTACGCAGAGCGTAGCGAGTCGCTGCCCGATGTCCCCACTTTCCAAGAGGAAGGCTACAACCTGTCTCTGACAGTATGGCGCGGCATCGCGGGCCCTGATGGCCTACCGGAAGAGGCTAAGGAAGCGTGGGTCAACGCCATTAAAGAAATTGTAGACGAAGGATCCTTCGAAGAGACTGCCTCGAATCTGGGCTTGGATATTGTACCGCTGTATGGAGATGAGTTAGAGGCGTTTATCGCTGAATCTGCTGAAGTGATGAAAGACAGTGCTGGCGACTTAGCTGCTAAATAAAATAAGGAGTTAGTGACTGATGGCAAAGGATATAGGTAAACCGATCTTTGATCTGTTTCTTGTGGTGGCATCGGCAATTGGGTTTTATATGGCCACTACGCTGCCAGCAGTCAGCATGGCGGGGGGGCTTTCCCCCGCTTCTTTTCCAAAGTTGATTTCTGGCTTGATTTTTGTGTGTGCTGTGCCCTGCTTAATACGTGATTCTTACGAATGGCTTGCTGCAAGGCGAGTGCGGGAAGGCGTAACAGCCCTTAATGCCACTGCTCCGAAGAAAGGCATTTTGCAATGGCTGACCATCGTGGCTTTGATTATTGTTTATATCAACTCTTTCGAGCGGCTGGGGTATATCGCAAGCACAGCGATATTTTGCTTTTTAAATGTCGTTTGCCTTGTCATAACTAGCGGTGAATTTCAAAAATTAAGCAATAGTCGAAAACTTCGAAACCTAGCAGCGTATACAGTTTTTGCGTTCACTTTATCATTGGTTATCTATTATGTATTTACCGAACTATTCAATATCCCACTGCCGGATTGAAGAAGGAGAAGTGAGATGCTAACGGGTTATATTGATGGTTTGGGGCTGGTCTTCCAGTTGGGTACATTATTGGCGATTGCCGGTGGGACTTTCCTAGGTATTATCATGGGGGTATTGCCTGGCTTAACATCGGCCATGGCGATAGCCCTATTATTGCCGGTAACCTTTGGAATGCCGCCTGTGATGGGTATTGGTATGCTGCTGGGTACCCTGTGTGGTGCTGGTGCCAGTGGCTCGATACCCGCCATATTGTTGAATATTCCAGGGACGCCATCCTCGGTCGCGACGACGTTCGATGGCTTCCCAATGGCTCAAAAGGGGGAAGCGGGGAGAGCCCTGGGGCTGGCAATTGTTGCCTCTTTCTTTGGCGGTGTAGCAAGTATGGTGGTGTTAAGTCTTCTCGCACCACCCATCGCTGAGTTTGCATTGCGATTCGGTGCTGCGGAGTATTTTTCGCTGAGTATTTTCGGGCTAGTCATTATTGCTTCTGTTGCGGGCAAGTCCCTTCTTAAAGGTTTGATTGCAGGCCTGATAGGTTTCTTTTGCTCTACCATCGGTACAGATCCTATTGCGGGGGTCGACCGTTTTACGTTTGGACAGCTTTCTTTATTGACCGGGATTAACCTTTTACCGGCGCTGATTGGATTATTCGCTGTGTCACAAGTGCTGAAAGATGCCTTCGAATATGACCCCTCCAATAAACTTCAGAATAGCCCCCATAAGGTCGATATTGCACGCCCGCGCTTTATTGAAACGCTGCGCAATTGGCGCGCCCTTCTCGTCGGTATAGTGTCTGGTTCTGTCGTGGGCCCAGTGCCTGGCGCTGGGGGCAGTATCGCCTCACTGGTAGCCTATGACCAAGCACGTCGTTTTTCTAAAACACCTGAAAAGTTTGGTAAGGGGCATGGTGCTGGCATTGTCTCCGTTGAGAGTGCGAACAATGCTTTATTAGGTGGGGCGTTAATTCCTACGCTTGCGCTGGGCATCCCCGGCGAGGCCGCGACGGCTGTTCTATTGGGTGGTTTAATGATTCAAGGCGTTACGCCGGGGCCGATGCTATTTGAAAGCCAGAGCGGCATCATTTACGGGATATTTTTAGCGTACTTAGTCGCTAACTTCTTCATGCTTATCATCATGTGTTTAGGTATCAAGCTGTTTGTTCGTGTACTGCTAGTGCCAAGAAAGCAGTTGATATCGGCTATCATTGTTTTCTGTTTCATCGGTGTTTACGGAGTTGATGGTGATGTTTTTAACCTCTACATAATGCTCGCTTTTGGATTGCTCGGCTATTTTCTCAACCGATATGGCTTTGGAACCGCTCCGGTAATACTGGGTTTAATTCTGGGGCCTATAGCGGAATCTAACCTGAGGCGGGGGCTGCAGACCTTCGGTGGTGATTGGACACCGTTTTTCACCCGGCCCATCAGCGTTACCTTTTTAGTCATCGCCTGTGGGTTGCTGGCGCTGACACTGTGGCAGAACTACCGTACTCGTCAACAAGACGCGGCGCCTGACGCTGCTTGAAGTCCATGGCCGCCATTCGAGGCGGCTGGGGTGTTGAAGCCCACTCGCGGAGTGGGCTTTTTTAATGGTGGGAAGTGATGGCTAATATCGATTTTGAGACGTTGCGCAGTACGATTGAGAAATCACTATTGAAGGCGGGGCTAAAGCCCGCTGATGCTGAGACCTGCGCGCAAATCCATGCTGAAAGTACCCGCGACGGCGTACATTCGCATGGTATCGGGCGGGTTCCGCGTTTCATTGAGTACGTCGGGAAAGGCTGGGTCGATATCGACGCTAAGCCAAGCCTTGTCCAGCGATTGGGCGCGATTGAGGTGCTTGATGGAGGTTTTGGAATAGGTGTGGTCAATGCACTTCATGCCACAGAGCGTGCCATGGCGTTGGCGCGTGAACATGGTATGGGGCTGGTGGCGTTACGCGATACAACCCACTGGATGCGGGGCGGAAGCTATGGCTGGCATGCGGTTGGGCAGGGGTTCGCTACGATTATGTGGACCAATACCGAGTCGTGCATGCCTGCCTGGGGTGGTGCTTCCCAATCGATTGGCAATAACCCGTTGGTGATGGCCGTACCGCATAACACCGGGCCTCTGGTGCTCGATATGGCGATGTCTCAGTTCTCCTATGGGAAGCTGCAGACGACTCAGCTGAAGGGCGAACATTTGCCCGTTGATGGCGGTTTTGATGAGCGTGGAGAGTTGAGCCGTGATCCTGCGGCGATCGCTGCGACGCGGCGCTTGCTGCCGACCGGGTACTGGAAAGGCTCTGGGTTGTCGATTCTACTGGATGCGTTGGCAGCACTGCTCGCTCAAGGGCGTCCTAGCCATGCTATTGATAAGGTTCAGCGTGGCAGTGGCGGCGGTTGCAGCCAGGTGTTTATGGTCTTTGACCCTGAACAGCTTGGTGGTCGCGAAGCTTGCGATAGCATTGTCGAAGGCATTCAGTCTCATCTGGCCGCAACCACGCCTGCCGAGCCGGGGCGCACAGTGCGCTGGCCGGGCGAGTCGACCGCTAATCAGCGATATGGAGAGAGGCCGATTGTTGTCGATGACATGCTATGGCGCTCTGTTTGCGAGCTGGCGGGTGATTAGTTAAAGGCGTTTTAATCCTCAACAGGTTTACAGGGTATGGCTGCTACTTTGGTTTAAATTTCGATAGTTCTGCTTGCACCCTGCTAGCAGGATACTTATCTTCTAAGTTGTATGATGTATGACATAAGGTTGTTGGCTAGCTAGTGATGTCTGCTCATTCAGTGGTCAACACATTTTAAAGAGGGCGCAAAGTGACGTTTTCAAGACAAGAAGTAACAAAAGCCATCGGCGATGGTCTGCTATCGTTCCCGATTACCGATTTCGATAGTCAAGGTCGTTTCGATGAAGCGAGCTACCGCAAGCGGCTTGAGTGGTTTATCAGCCACGAGATCTCGGCGGTCTTCGTCGCGGGTGGCACGGGGGAGTTTTTTAACCTGTCACTTGATGAGTATCGCGAGATTGTTCGCGTCGCTGTCGAAGTAATCGACGGTCGCTTGCCCGTTATTGCTAGCGCGGGCTTAAGCGTTGAAGCCGGCAAGGCCTTTGCAAAAGCGGCCGAAGAAGCGGGCGCTGACGGCATTCTACTGATGCCGCCATACCTTACCGAGTGCCCGCAGGATGGCTTGGTGGAGTATGCCCGCCAGATTTGTGATGCCACGTCAGTCAACGTGATTTATTACAACCGCGGTAATGGCATTTTGAATGCTCATTCTGTTCAGCAGCTCGCCGACCAGTGTCCCAACTTGGTGGGGCTAAAAGATGGCAAAGGCGATATTCAGGCGCTCAACAAAATCGTCAAAACTGTGGGTGACCGTTTGGTGTATATCGGCGGCGTTCCCACGGCTGAAATTTTTGCCGAGGCCTATGTCTCCATTGGCGTAAATACCTACTCATCGGCTGTTTTCAACTTCGTGCCGGAGATGGCAGTGAAGTTCTACAAGGAGTTGCGCAAAGGTAATAAAAACGTTGTGAAACAGATCACTAACGACTTTTTTATTCCTTTCGTAGACCTCCGGGATCGAAAAGCGGGCTATGCCGTTAGCCTGATCAAAGCAGGCGCAGACATTGTTGGCCGTCCCGCCGGCAGTGTTCGCGCGCCGCTGACAATGCCAACCCAGGCGGAGTGTCAGGAGCTTAAAAAGTTGATCGATCGCGTTAAATAGTAATAAAGCGCCAGCTCACTAAGCCATTAAACCACTGAGCTATAACAATTTAACAACGAGCGAAAGAGGTGAAAGTATGCGCATTTCCAATAGATTAATGACACGTGTCGGTTCAGCAGCGCTGATGGCAGCATTGAGCGTCAGCGCTGGCGTAGCCATGGCCCAAGATGGCCCATTGCGGGGCAATATTCGTGTGGTTATCGGTTCAACGTCCACCGGCGGGGATACGTATCAAAACTCTACTATTGTGGTGGATCAGCTAGCTGAAAGGCTGGATCTCAACATGAAGGTGGATGCCGTTGGTGCAAGCTCTGCTTTTCGCACACTTGACCGGGACTCTCGTGGCAATACGCTGATGATCTTCCACGATCAGTCCTATCTTGGCCATCTGTATGGGGTTGAGGGCTACGACGATATTTTTGAGAAATATACCGTCGGGCCGACGCTTGCAATCAACCCAGGCAATGCCTACCTGGTGCCTAAAGACTCACCTTACCAAACCCTTGACGACATCATTGCTGCAGTAGGCAATGGTGAGACTGTGCGGGTCGCTATCCAGCCGGGTGGCGTATCGGAGATTGGTTTCAGTGCCCTGAAAAATGCCATCGCTATTGAGCATCCTGGTCAGGAAGACAACCTGGTCGCTGTCAATACCGGTTCTCAATCCGACAAAAACCAGCAGCTTTTTGACGGCCAAGCCGATGTAATTAATGGCACTGTGCAGGCTAACGAGCAGTACACGCGGTTACCTGAAGACGACCAGAAAGCGATGCGTTTTGTCTGGTTGACGGCCCGGCAAGATACCATTGAACAGGCCCCGGAAGAGGGGCTTGGCCAAACGTCTCGTGAGCAACTGCTGGAGTATGTAGAGCCAAACGTGCACGTCACAATGGGCGATGACGAGAGTTTTACATTCGATAAGGAGTTCTTCTTCCTCTACAACAAAGACATGGATCCAGCGATTGTTGAGCAAATCGATGAAGCGCTAACGGATATCTATGCGGAAGGTGAAATACAGGAGACTCAGAAGAACGCCTTCTTTATCCCCAACTTCAAGCCTTCTGATGAAGCCTCTGAGTATCTCGCCGATAAAATGGCTCGCTACGAAGAAATCATCAGCAACATCAAGTAAAGGGTATGGCACTCGCTGCGTGGGTGGCGGGTGTCTCACCTATGCGTGAGCCGCTATAGAACCGCTATAGAAAGAACAATAGTAAGCAGGGTATCTGCTGCTAATGCCCGGAGCTGTTATGGAATCAGGTCTTTCAAGTCTGCTCAGTGTCTCCATCGATTTCGAGACCTCCCACCTGTTTTTCCCGAGGATTATTCACTGGATCATGGCGGGACTCTTTGTCTTGATTTTAATGACAAAGGTAGCTCCCTTCATGGCATCAGTGAAACGAGGAGAGCGCACACTGCCCATTGTGGGTGAGGCTCGAGATAATTTCCGTTTTATTGGCACTCTCGTCTTGATCGCGGCGTATTTTTACTTCATGGCCGTGGTGGGCGATATGTTCCCCTACACAGGCTATGGCTTCCTGCTGGTATCGATGGTTTTCGTTCTCCTGATGTCACTGCTCTATCTGCATGACTGGACGAAAAAGGCGCTTACCATCGTCGTGGTCAATGCCATCGTCGCCCCTAGTCTGGCCTGGTTCGTTCTCGCCAAGCTGTTCACTATCACCTTACCGTGACCGGAGCGAGTGCCACCATGGAATTCCTCTCACTTCTCGATATAACCTTCTTTTTACTCGCCGGGTTCGGTGCTCTGGTCGGCATCATCTTCGGCGCGATCCCCGGCATGACCGCCACCATGGCAGTCGCTGTTTGCTTACCGCTCACCTATGCCCTTGGGCTACACCACGGTCTGGCGCTGCTACTGGGGCTGTACGTGGGGGGTATCTCGGGCGGTATGGTGCCCGCCGTTCTGCTCAATATTCCCGGCACTCCCTCTTCCATTACCACCACCTTTGATGGCTACCCGATGGCTCAAAAGGGTGAGGGTGAGAAAGCGCTGAAGATCTGTGTCATCGCTTCAGTCGTCGGCGGGCTTATTAGCGCCGCTATACTGTTCTTGTTTGCGCCTCTGCTGGCCGATTTCTCGATCAAGTTCTCTTATGTAGAGAAGTTTTTGATCATTTTATTAGCGCTGAGTGTCATTGCTTCGCTGTCCAGCAGCATGCTGATTGGCATCTTTAGTGGCGTTATCGGCATCTGGTTGAGCCTGATTGGCGACTACAGCATATCTGATGGCGGAAATGGCAAGACCCGGCTGATGTTCGATTTTATGGAACCCTACTTATTTGAAGGGTTTTCCCTGCTGCCGGTGCTGATCGGTGTCTTTGGTATTTCCACGATTCTGCTTGAGGCGGAAAAGGGGGCAAAGAGCGGGCTAGTCAACGAACGCATAAAGATCAGCAAAGGAGGCGGCTTTTCGCTTTCAATCTTTAATGGACGCCTGACCAATCTGGTGCGTTCGTCGTTTATTGGCACCTTCGTTGGCATGTTGCCAGGGGTCGGTGGCAGCGCTGCCTCCGTGCTGGCGTATACCCAAGAGAAAAACTTAACCCGTGATTCATCGCAAATGGGTAAAGGGGCGCCTCAGGGGCTTATTGCCTCGGAGTCCGCTAATAATGCGTTGACCGGTGGGGCTTTGATTCCACTGCTATCGCTAGGTATTCCTGGCGACTCGACGACGGCGGTACTGATTGGTGCGTTCACCCTGCAGGGCATCCAGGTAGGGCCGCTATTTATTCCTGAGAATACCGAGACCTGGTACGTCATGATGACGGCTTTGGTGTTCGCCAATATCGTGATGTTCTTCTTAATGTTCTATGCCATTAAGTACATCGCCAAAGTGGTGATGGTGCCAAAGCATATTCTCTTCCCCATCATTGTGATGATGTGTGTAGTGGGGGCCTATGCCATCAACTACGGCATTATGTTTGACGTCTGGACGCTGCTTATTTTCGGCATTTTAGGCTACCTGGTGCAGAAAATTGGTTTGGAAGTGGCCCCGCTAATTATTGGCTTTATCTTGGGCAGCCAAGCCGAGGTCTACTTCGTCAAGAGCCTGGAGTCGTTCGGCACTTTCTCGATCTTTTTCACCAAGAGTCCCATCGCCATGGTGCTGTGGGGGTTGATTGTCGCCTCGGTAATGTTCGCCATCGTCATGGGCTTCAAATCCCGCGCCAGGCAAAAAATGGAGCTGACCCAGGTAACTGGCAGTACACGCACAGCCTCAGGAAAGGGTCATGAAACAGACAACGACTAATACGCGCGTGATTCGCATACACCCCAACGATAATGTCGCTATCGTGGTTGAGCCGGGCGGACTCGCTGAGGGTGCCGTCATTGAGGGAGGAGTTACCACCACAATGGCTGTCCCGCAGGGGCATAAGGTGGCCCTTGTCGATCTGGCGGAGGGTGAGCGCATCATTCGCTACGGTGAAGTGATCGGTACGGCAGCTACGCCTATTCCCCAAGGCGGCCACGTCAGCGAGACCAACTTGCACATGCCGACACCACCGCCGCTTGCGGATCTACCGCTGGCGACTCGGCCAGCACCGAAAACCGACCCGCTTGAAGGCTATACCTTCGGGGGCTTTCGTAACCCTGACGGTAGCGTCGGCACCAAAAATGTGCTGGGTATCACCACCAGCGTGCAGTGTGTCGCGGGTACCGTCGACTTCGTCGTGCAGCGGATCAAACGCGAGCTGCTGCCGCGATTTCCTAACGTGGATGATGTGGTGGGGCTTAATCACTCTTATGGCTGTGGGGTCGCCATTAATGCGCCTGCGGCTATTGTGCCCATTCGAACGCTTAAAAATATCGCCCTGAATCCCAACTTCGGCAACGAAATAATGATCATCGGTTTGGGGTGCGAGAAGCTGCAACCCTCGACACTGCTTTCCGATCGACCGGTGAAAATTTATGAAAACACCGAGGCGGCCGACCCGGAAGCCAACGTGTTGAGCCTTCAGGATGACTCTTTTCAGGGCTTCGGCGAGATGGTCGAGGGTATTTTGGCCATGGCCGAACGACACCTTGAGCGACTCAATCGACGCCAGCGTGAAACCTGCCCGGCGTCCGAGCTCGTCGTCGGCATGCAGTGTGGCGGCAGCGATGCCTTTTCGGGGGTGACAGCTAACCCCGCAGTGGGCTTTGCGACCGATTTGATCGTGCGGGCGGGTGGTAGCGTGATGTTCTCAGAGGTTACCGAGGTGCGCGACGCCATACATCTGTTAACCCCGCGGGCTATTGACGAAGACGTGGGTAGGGCACTGATTGAGCAGATGGCGTGGTACGACAACTACTTGGCTCAAGGCCAAGCAGACCGTAGCGCCAACACCTCACCGGGCAACAAGAAGGGGGGGCTTTCCAATATCGTTGAGAAGGCGCTGGGCTCGGTGATCAAGTCGGGCAACTCGCCGATTGTCGATGTCATCGGCCCTGGTGAAAGGCTACGCCGTAAGGGGCTGACCTTCGCCGCGACCCCGGCCAGCGATTTCATCTGTGGCACGCTTCAGTTAGCCGCAGGCATGAATCTGCAGGTATTCACCACAGGTCGGGGGACACCATATGGTCTAGCCATGGTGCCGGTGTTGAAAGTTTCCACCAACTCAGCGCTGGGAAAACGGTGGCACGACATTATCGATCTCGATGCGGGGCGCATTGCCACCGGTGATGCCAGTATCGAAGAGGTGGGCTGGGAGCTTTTTCATCTCATTCTTGAGGTGGCCAGTGGGCGCCAGCAGGCCGCTGCCGACCGGCTGGGAATTCATAACGATTTGGTGTTGTTTAATCCTGCGCCAGTGACTTGATCACCTGAATAAAGTTTCAACTTGGGTCAATAATAAGAGAGGTGTACGACATATGTTTCCAAAAATTAAATCAATGAAAGTGGTACCTGTCGCAGGTTACGACGGTTTCTTATTAAATCTCAGTGGCGGTCATGCCCCCTGGTTTATCCGCTGTGTGGTCATCCTTGAGGATAATGCAGGTAATCAAGGCGTGGGTGAGATCCCTTCCAGTGGCGGCATTCTTAAGGGGCTGGAGCAGTGCCGTGAGCTGGTGGAAGGCTCGCAAATCAATAACATCAAGCACACCCTCAATCAGGTTCGCCTGCGATTGGCTCAGAACGGACGCGAAGAGCGGGGGCGTCAGACGTTTGATTTGCGCGTAGCGGTACACGTGATCACCGGAATTGAGTCGGCGCTGTTAGACCTCTATGGGCAGGCACTACAGCTACCCGTCGCCGACCTGCTGGGGCAGTACGGCCGTCAGCGTGATGAAGTCGAGGCATTGGGCTACCTGTTTTTACTGGGTGACCCGGGCAAGACAGACCTGCCATACCCTAACGCGTATAACCCACAGGATAGCTGGGATGAAATACGCTACCAAGAAGCGCTAACACCCGAGGCCGTGGCTAAGTTGGCCAAAGCCGCTTATGAGCGCTATGGGTTTAAAGACTTCAAGCTAAAGGGCGGTGTATTACGTGGGGAAGAGGAGGCTGATTGCATACGGGCGCTCCATGAAGCATTTCCCGATGCTCGATTGACGCTTGATCCCAACGGTGCCTGGAAACTGGATGAAGCGGTGCGCGTGTTGGAGCCTATCAAGCATCTGCTCAGCTATGCTGAAGACCCCTGTGGCCAGGAAGAGAGCTATTCAGGGCGCGAGACTATGGTCGAGTTTAAGAAGCGAACCGGCCTACCCACCGCTACCAATATGATTGCGACCGATTTTAAACAGCTGCAGTACGCCGTTCAGCTCAATTCGGTGGATATACCTTTGGCAGACTGTCATTTCTGGACCATGCAAGGTGCGGTAAAAGTGGGTGAGCTTTGCAACGAGTGGGGCATGACCTGGGGCTCTCACAGTAATAACCACTTCGATATTTCGCTCGCCATGATGACCCACGTCGCAGCGGCTTGCCCGGGTGAGATTACCGCGATTGATACCCATTGGATTTGGCAAGACGGGCAGCGAATCACTAAAGACCCATTGCTCATTCGCAATGGCAAACTCAAGGTGCCCACCACCCCAGGGCTGGGGGTTGAGCTTGATGAAGAGAAGCTTATGGAGGCGCATAGTCTTTATAAATCGTTGGATACCACACAGCGAAATGATGCCATGGCGATGCAGTTTTTGATTCCTGGGTGGGAGTTTGATCCTAAGCGTCCCGCACTCGTTCGTTAAAGTACTTTCTCGATGATGATGGATTTAGCCAGACGTATTACCGATAGAGAGATGTGGTCAGTTAGGTAAGCGCTCGACTTTGGTCTAGTTTTTACATCTCTCTATTGTAGCGCTAACAAGAACACACTAAGTTTCAGGTTGTATGATGTATGACTTGATCATAAGAAATAGTTTGCTGATAGGTTTTAAACCAAGGAGTACACAATGTACAAAAACAACAAAGCCCTGCTAACACTGTCCGCTGCCGTCGCTTTATCCTCACTAACTGGCGTGGCGCTTGCTGACTACCCCGAGCGCGATATTCGCGTGATTGTGCCTTGGGGGGCCGGAGGGGGTACCGATGGAATCGTTCGAAAACTGACCACCATCGCTGAAGAAAATCTTGATGTTTCCATGTATGCAGAAAACATCGAGGGTGGCGTGAGTGCCACTGGTATTGGCCAGCTTATGAGCGCCCGGCCCGACGGCTATACCATTGGCGCGTTAACCTACGACAGCCTGGTGACCGTGCCTTGGCAAGCCATGCTGCCCAGTTACGATATTGATAAGTTGAAGCTGATTGCACGAGTAACAAGCGAGCCCGACGCTATCGTTGTTGACGCCGATTCCGACTATCAAACGATTCATGACCTTATTGAAGCGGCTAAGGCAAATCCTGGTGAGATTCGCGTAGCCATTCAGAATCTTGGCGGGCGTATCCATCTAGCGATTCTACAGCTTCAAGAGCTGACCGGTACGGAGTTCCGAATCGTCTCTTATCCTGGCGGAGCTGCTCCGCAGAAAGAGGCCATTCTGTCCGATGAGGTCGATGTTGCCCTCACCAGCCTGGGCGATTTTTCCAATCTCCTGGAAGATGGCACCGTACGCGGTCTCGTTGAGTTCTCCGATACGCAAAACCCGACGTATCCCGATGTGCCTACCACCGCTGACGAGGGGATCGACCTCCAGATTGGCAGCTTTATTGTGTTCGCCGCACCAGCAGACACCCCGGAAGAAGCCATTAACGTACTGGAAAGCGCTTACAAAACGGCTTACGACAGTGATGAGTTTCAAGAGTGGGTTGCCAACGTTGGTGTTACGCCGAACTGGCTGGGTACCGATGAGGTGACTGTCTGGGCTGATGAAACGGCCGAGTCACTGTTCAGCGAAATGGATGCGCTGGTAGAAGCAGGCGTGATGTCCAAGTAACTCGCTACTCAAAGAGCGTGGCGCCGGTTACCGGTGCCACGGCTAACTCAAGCAGAGGATTTTGAGTCAATGAACAACGTCGAACGCTTTAGAAGGTCGGCACTACTGTTTCCAGTCTTCTTGCTGATATTGACTACGATCTATCTAGCGGAAGCCTTGAGCATACGCTCTCAGTTTGGTGGTGATACCATCGTGGGGCCACGCTTTATGCCTATCCTTATGGCATTCATCATGTATGCAGCGCTGGTTGTGGTCATTGTAGGGGAGTGGCGCAAAGAAGCAGAGGCGGCTGCTGGCGGCTCTTTGCTAAGGCCATTGCTGATTGTGGTAGCGACAGGCATTTACATCGCCGTGTTTCGTCCCTTGGGATACGTGCCAGCTACGCTGGGTTTCCTGGTAGCACTCTTCCTTATTTTTGACTTTGAAAAACAGCGCCCTGCCTTGTTTGTATTTTATGTGATCGCCGTCACAGCGCTCTTTTATGGGTTGTTCGCCGGTATTTTCGGGGTGCGGTTACCTCCCCTTTTAGGAGGGTTCTGATGGAGACCTTTGTCAGTTTTCTGGGAGGTTTCGAAGCGCTGTTGAGTTGGGAAGTGCTTGGTTTCATGATAGCCGGTTTCTTAATTGGCACGTTTTTCGGTGCGATGCCAGGCCTCACATCAGTGCTAGCCATTGCGCTGTTGTTACCTATTACCTATACGATCGACGTAGTACCTGCGCTGGTCATGTGTGCCTCAATCTTTATGGCGGGGATGTACTCCGGCAGTATCACGGCTACAACCATCAATATTCCCGGTGCGCCGTCCTCGATGATGACCGCCGTGGAAGGCAACGCCTTGATGTTAAAAGGGCAGGGCGCCAATGCGCTGGGGCACGCGGCGCTGGGCTCGATGATCGGTGGGTCAATCGGCGCGTTACTGCTCATGGCGTTCATGCCCATTGCCGGTGAGCTGGCGCTGCTGATCCGCACCCCAGGGAAGTTCTCACTGGTGCTTTTTGCGTTGGTGGTGATCATCATTGTCGATAAGGGCGCTATCGCCAAGGGAATTGTCGCTACGACGCTGGGCATCATGCTGGCTACCGTGGGAATAGATGTGCTCCAGCCAATTCCGCGCTTTGAGTTCGGCACTGAACTGCTGGTGGAAGGTATCGGTTTGATGCCGGTGGTCATCGGTGCCTTTGCGGTCAGTGAGATACTGGTACAGGCGCAGAACTGGAACCTCTCTTTAGAGAGTACTTTGAAGCGGGCGAAAGGCTTAAAAATTCGTCGGCGCGATTTTATTCCGCCGTGGTCTGAAATTCGTGAGGTGGGGTTCTTTACCTATATTAAGAGTGCTTTCATTGGCTATGCCATTGGTATTTTGCCCGGCGCGGGTGGCTCAATGGCGGCTTTCGTGGCCTATGCTGATGCCAAGCGCGGTTCGAAAAAGCCGGAAGAGTATGGCAACGGTAGCCGCGAAGGTATTGCGGCGGCTGAATCGGCAAATAACTCCATGTGCGGCGGTGCTTTTGTGCCGATGCTGATGTTCGGGATTCCGGGCGACCCAACCACGGCTATTGTACTTGGCGTTTTGGTTATCAATGGCTTACAGCCAGGGCCACGTCTCATTGAGCAGCAGGCTGATCTAATAGCGCCCATGTTTGCCTCTTTGTTTGTGAGCGCCTTGATCCTCATCCCGTTGACGCTGTTCCTGTTCGGGCCGTACTTTATTCGCATCGTCTCAATCTCCCGTGGTTTGCTCTACAGCGCCATCGCCGTGGTAGCGCTCGTCGGAAGTTATGTGGCGACCTACTCAGTTTTTCAGATGTTTTTAGCCCTAGTGTTTGGTGTGTTGGCTTTCTTCCTGCGCAAACATAACTATTCGGTTGTGGCCATGTTGCTAGGCTTCATCTTGGGGCCGGATCTGGAGCAGTATTTGCGACGCTCCTTATCGTTCAATGACGGTAACCCGATAGTCTTTCTGACGAGTTTAGACAGCCTTGCTTTCCTGGCATTAACCGTCGTTTTCGCCTATCTGATTCTGCGCAAGAAGCCGAAGCTTGATGCCATTCCGTGATCTTAATAAACATTTGTACACAACAAGATTGGTTTCTGTTACTCGCTATGCGCCTCCTGTATTGAACATCACGAACGGCTGGGGGCGCTCTTCTCTGCCATTAGGATGCCAACATGACAACAAAAACTCGCCCACTACCGCGTACCGGGGGAAAAGTACTGGTTGACCAACTCCTGATCCACGGGGCTGATAGTGGCTACTGTGTGCCCGGAGAGAGCTACCTGGAAGTGCTTGATGCGCTTTATGATCAGCGTGAACACTTCACCCTCTACAATGCGCGGCACGAGGCCGGAGCGGCGAATATGGCCGAGGCTTCTGGCAAGCTGACGGGGCGCCCCGGGATTTGCCTGGTGACACGCGGGCCTGGCGCTTGCCATGCCGCTATTGGCGTTCATATTGCCCAGCAGGATTCGACGCCAATGATCCTGCTAATCGGTCAGGTCGACCGTGGCTCGATGGATCGGGAAGCGTTTCAAGAAATTGACTATCGGGTGATGTTCGGCGGTATGGCTAAGTGGGTGGCACAGATTGAGGATGCTCGCCGAATTCCCGAATACATGGCGCGCGCCTTCCGGGTGGCGACATCAGGCCGGCCTGGCCCGGTGGTGCTGGCGCTACCTGAGGACATGCTGACCGATATCGTCGAAGTGGAAGATGCGCCACCCTATTTGCCATCACGGCCGGGCGTTGCTGTAGATGAAATCGAGAAAATTGCTGCCCTGGTCTCCCGTGCCGAACGTCCGATGATTTTGGTTGGTGGATCGGGCTGGACAGATGAGTCCTGCGGGCAGATACGCACCTTCGCTGAAACTAACGGTATTCCCGTAGCCTGCTCCTTTCGCCGTCAGGATATTCTCGATAATGCCTCGGAATGCTATGTCGGTGATTTCGGTACTGCCGTGGTGCCGTCACTGATTAAGCGCCTAGCCGAGGCAGACCTGCTGTTGGTCGTCGGAGCCCGGTTAGGCGAGATGACCACCCGAACCTACACCACACTGACTTCACCAAACCCCAGCCAGACGCTGATACACGTGCATATTGACCCGGATGAGATAGGCCGTGTGTTTAGTCCGGCGCTGGGCGTTGTTTCGGCCCCTGATAAGCTGGCTGCAGCGTTAGCCGCTCACGACTGGGGGCAGCGCAGCCGTTGGAGTGAGTGGTGCAAAACGTTGCGAGATGAGTATCTTGCCGATATTTTGCCTCCGTCACACGATTACCCGCTCGATATGGGAGCGGCGATGCATGCGTTGCGCGACAGTCTACCGAAGGAGTGTATCGTCACTCTGGACGCCGGAAACCATACCGGTTGGGCGCAGCGCTTTCTGGCTTACCAGCGTCCTGGTCGGATTATTGGCTCAACCTGCGGGGCAATGGGGTATTCCGTACCTGCCGCTGTGGCAGCTTCTTTACGCGAGCCCGATAAGTGTGTGCTGGCGTTTGTCGGCGATGGTGGTTTTATGATGAGCGGTATTGAGATTGCCACCGCCGTACAGCATGGCGGGCGGCCCATCGTACTGCTGTTCAATAACGGTACTTACGGTACGATTCGTATGCACCAGGAGCGTGAACATCCTAATCGCGTTTCGGGAACCGATCTGGTGAATCCAGACTTTGGCCAATTGGCAGCAGGGCTTGGCGCGCATTTCGAACGTGTTATCGATACGGCCGCTTTCAAGCCCGCTCTGGAGCGGGCCATGGCCTCGGGTCGCCCTGCCGTGATTGAACTCGTCACCGACCCGGAGTGGATTTCGACACGCACTACCGTGACAGCACTGCGTTCAGTGAAAGCCAGTTCATGAAGAGATTCATCAATAACGAGGTCAGTCTTTAAAGAAGGGGGCGGGCACCACAATCTTGTTCTCTTGGCTGATTAGATAACCCGCCTCGGCACTTTTCTTGAGATAGGCGGCCCACTCTGGGTCGCTCTGCATAGCGGCGCGCCGCTGGCTACGGTCAGCGGCATCTTTGAACACCCAGATATGCACATAGGAATTCACATTGCCGGTTTCTACCGGTCCATATAGCAGAGGTTCGCCAAGGTGACGTTTTTGGATAGCCCAGCCATGCTTTTCGTAGAGCGCCATCTGTTTCTTCAACGTGCCAGGTGTGCAGGTATAGGTACGGTGGTCATACAGCATGGTGATACTCCTTGATGATTACTCTATTAAGGGCTGCGGGTTATCCACCCAAGGTGGCGCTATGCAAGTAAAGAACCTTGTGTGATCTCGCCGGTATGAGGGTTGCGTTAAGTCTTATCGCCTTTGGATCCCTCTATGAATCACATGTTGTATTACATCATACAAGACTGCAACAAAAAGCATGCACCGATTGCGCCATAAGCAAGGGGGGATAAGGTATGTGAGACCGTAATGTTGATGAGCTTGATTTTTATCAAAGTGCTACTTTAACTTTGGTTTAGATTTCGTTAGTTATGCTTGCTTGGCACAATAACCAGACCTACCTTTTTTCTTGTATGATGTGTTATATCTGGTATGAAAAAATATTTGTTATTACTCGTGATGGCATTAAAAATAGAAAACAGGCTGTCTGGGGTCATTCAGAAGCCGTTTATTGGCACTTTCAAGACCTAGGTTGTACGATATAATACAACTTGGATATTAATGAAGGATAGCTTCCATGGTCAAAACCAGCGCAGCGGCATCTGCCCTAAAACCGCTTCAAATAAGTAAAGTGACACAGCAGGGAAGCTTGTCCGTGCACGTGGCCGACCAGTTGGAAGCGTTGATCACCCAGGGGAAAGTAGGCGTGGGAGAAAAACTGCCCACTGAGAACAGTCTTTGTGACTCCTTCGGCGTTAGCCGCACAGTCATACGTGAGGCCATCACACACCTTAAATCCCTGGGGCTTGTTGAGACCCGGCGTGGTGTAGGCACCTCGGTGCTGCGCTCTTCTACGGTAGAGGCGCGGCCTGCAGAGCGCATAAACCCGACCACCGTGGAAGATATCTTGCACCTGCTGGAACTGCGGCTAACCTTAGAGCCAGCGGCAGCTGAACTGGCTGCCTTACGCCATGATGATGAAGATCGTCAACGGCTCGAAGCGCAGCACCTTGCTTTTAGCAATGCGTATGCTGCAAAAACCCAAGCTCGTGAAGAGGATTATTTGTTTCACTTTGCGATTGCCACGGCGACCAAAAATCCTTTCTTTCAATCTTTCTACAAGCAGTGGAGCCAGAGCGTGATTCCCCGCGCCAAGCTGCTGAGTATTGATATTAACCCGATCTCCTCAGAGCGCTATTTAGAGCGAGTTCAGGAAGAACACGCTTACATTCTTGAAGCTATTCTTTCTCGTGATGCTCAAGCAGCCCGCGAAACCATGTACCAGCACCTTAACCGGGCGCGCAATACATACGCCCAGTATCGCGACCAGTGATACCACTGACCCATATAAGGAGCAACATATGACGATTCGAGGCGAAATGCTGATCGGTCAACAAGCAATGGCCGGCACCCAAGCCAATATCCAAGCGGTAAACCCCGCCACCGGCGAAAAACTAGAGCCTGTCTATATTGGCGGCAGTCGAGCCCATGTTGAGCAAGCCTGCGAGCTAGCTGAAACGGCCTATGCCATCTACCGAGAAACGTCTCTAGAAGAACGCGCTACGTTTTTAGAAACCATCGCCAGTGAAATAGAAGCGATCGGTAGTGAACTGATTGAGCGCGCCATGGCTGAAACGGGCCTGCCCCAGGCACGCATTGAAGGCGAGCGAGGCAGAACCTGCGGGCAGCTGCGACTGTTCGCTTCAGTAGTACGTGCCGGTGAATGGCTTGATGTACGCATCGACCCGGCCATGCCAGATCGCCAACCGCTGCCGCGTGCTGACCTGCGTCAGCGTCATATCGCCCTGGGGCCTGTTGCTGTATTTGGCGCCAGCAATTTTCCGCTAGCATTTTCGGTTGCGGGTGGTGATACCGCTTCGGCCCTAGCGGCTGGCTGCCCGGTGGTGGTGAAAGGTCATTCTGCGCACCCAGGCACCTCTGAGCTGGTGGGCCAGGCGATTCAAAAAGCCGTAAAAGCCTGCAATTTACCGGAAGGCGTTTTCTCGCTGCTGTTTGGTGCCGGTAACGAAATTGGCCAGGCGCTGGTGGATGATCCGCGTATTCAAGCGGTTGGTTTCACCGGCTCGCGCAGTGGCGGTATGGCGCTGATGAAAACGGCGCAAGCAAGGCCTCAGCCGATCCCAGTCTACGCTGAGATGAGCAGTATTAACCCTGTGTTCTTGCTACCAGCGGCACTTAAAGCGCGCGGTAAAGCACTGGGCGAAGCCTTTGTTGGCTCACTCAATATGGGCGCGGGCCAGTTCTGCACCAATCCTGGCTTGGTCATTGCGGAAAAAGGTCCTGAGTTGGATGCCTTTATTGAGGCAGCGCGAGGCGCCGTGGAAGCCAGCGGCGCGCAGACAATGCTGACGCCGGGTATCCACCGCGCCTATCAAGAGGGCGTGATCAGTCTGAGCGGCGCAGCTAAAGTGCGCGAAATCGCCCGTGGCCAAACCGGCAGCGACTACCAGTGCCAGACAGGCCTGTTTGCCGCTTCAGCGAGCGATTTCCTTGCATCAAAAGCGCTGCAAGCGGAAGTGTTCGGCGCCACCTCGCTGGTTGTTGAGTGCGAAGACGCGTCGGAAGTAAAACGTGTTGCTGAACAGCTGGAAGGCCAGCTCACCGCCACACTGCATATGGACGACGCCGATTTGGATGCCGCTAAAGCGCTGCTGCCTACGCTTGAGCGCAAGGCAGGGCGTATTCTCGCCAATGGTTGGCCCACGGGTGTCGAGGTGTGCCATGCCATGGTGCACGGTGGCCCGTTCCCGGCCACTTCTGATTCGCGCTCGACCTCCGTCGGTTCGGCGGCTATTCACCGCTTCTTACGTCCGGTTTGTTACCAGTCCCTGCCAGAAGGCTTACTGCCCGATGCGCTGAAAGAGGGCAACCCGCTGAAGGTGTCGCGGTTAGTTGACGGCAAACGCGAGCTGTAATTAACGGGGGGTTACCAGCCCCCTTCAGCGATATCAGAAGGGCCGCTTTAATCCTAACTTGCCGCCTCAATAAACCCTTTGGCTCTGGGATCTTGTATATAGGCTACATTAAGCCGGAGCCAGGGTGTTGGCTGGTGATCGGCAAAAAACAGATGCCCCGGCGATAGCGTGATTTCCCACCGGTTAGCCAGTTCACTCAGGGTTTCAGGGGCGATGGCTACCGGTGGTTTTGCCCACACAAACATCCCACCAGCCGGTTGGGTATACACCTCCCAGCCGGCATTTTTCAGCATCGTTAGTGCCATTGCCATTTGATTGGCGAGCTTGATGCGCAGCCGTTCGGTAAGCTTCCGGTAGCTGCCGTTTTGTAGCAGGGTGGTGACCACTTGCTCGGCAAACCGCGAAGCGGAGATGCTGGTCAACATCTTGATATCCACAAGGCGCTGCACCCAAGCCACGGGGGCGGCGACAAAGCCTACTCGCAGTGAAGAGGAAAGGCTTTTCGAAAAGCTGCCCAGGTAGAACACCCGGCTCAAACCGTCTAGCGCTGCCAAGCGGGTGGTGGGGGTGTGCTGAAAATCCGCGTAGATATCATCTTCAATAATCTGAAAATCGTGTTGCTCGGCGAGCTGTAACACTCGGTGCGCCACCGCCGGGGTTAGCGTGCTGCCCGTGGGGTTGTGAAAAACGCTATTGATGTAGAACAGCTTTGGGCGGTGCTCGGCCAACAACACCTCCAAGCGCTCGATATCAGGCCCATCGGCTAATCGCGGCACGCCAATCACGCGGATTCGCTGTAAGTGCAGCAGGCCGAACAGATTGTAATAGCCTGGTGATTCCACGAAGACCACATCGCCAGGCTCAAGAAGCATCCGCACTAGTAGATCCAGCGAATGGCTACCGCCACCGGTCATCACGATCTGCTGGGCGTCCGCAGTAATCGCCATTGGGCGCAGGCGTTCCTGGATTAAGCCGCGTAAATCCTGCGGCCCTTGAGGAGTACTGTACTCGAAAATCCCCGAACGGCTTTTACGTGCCACTTGGCGAATGGCGTGAGTGAGGTCATCGCCTTCGCGCCAATTGCTGGGCAGCCAGCCGCAGCCCAGCTTGAGCGTGTGCTCATTGGCACTGAAAAGCCCCCATAGCCCGTTGGTGACCTCTTCCAATCCGCTCGTAGCTGCGGGTTGTGATACCAGTGCTGCCGCGCTATCCGCCACATAAAAACCTGAACCGGGTCGTGAACGCACTAAGCCAGAAGCGACAAGCCGTTCGTAGGCTTCAATCACCGCATTACGGCTGATGTGGTGGGTGGCGGCTAAGCGACGAATAGAGGGTAAACGACGGCCACCACCGGCACCGTGCGCTGCAATCCAAGCGCGAATACCCGCTTCGAGCTGCTGGGCGATGGGCGTTGTGGCGTGCCGATTAACCTCTAGTTTCATAACGTTCCCTATGGCTTTCAACTGTTCACTAAAAAGGCGGAACAGTGTCTGGAAAGTGGAGGTTAAGTGTACCTTACCGCTGTGCAGTAAGCGTGGGAGGGTAGCGGTTCAATGACTTACTTATTTAGGACTTAGCCATGAGCCGCACTGTCAATCGCGCTAACAATAGAAGGAGCGCAGCCTGCCTGGCGTTTGCGCTATGTACGATTACCACGGCGGTTAATTTACAGGCTCCACTTTACGATGCGCTGGCGGCGCGGGATAGCTTGGGCGTTGGCGCCACCAGTATCGCTTTTGCCTGCTATGTGGTGGGCATTATACCGGTGTTGCTGGGGTTAAATGGCTTGGCCGATCGGGTAGGGCGCAAGCCACTAATTATGACTGCGCTGTTGTTATGTCTCTTGGCGACCGGGATCACCCTGATAGCGCCCGGTTTGCTGGCGCTGGGTGTTGCACGCTTTCTGCTGGGTATCAGTACGGGGCTAACGTCTGCGGTAGCTCCCGCTTATATGCAGATGCTGTTGGGTGGTGAGGACAACCGTGTGGCGACTAACTATGTAACGGCCAGTACCGCTCTCGGGTTTGGGCTAGGGGCCGCGGTGACTAGCCTGTTTGTTTTCCACACCCCAAGCGTATCGCCACCCAGCCTGTGGATTTATTTGGCTACCGCTTCGTTGGCGCTGGTGGTGGTCACCACGCTTAAGGATCGTGCACCGAGCACCACTAAAAGTTCTATGCTGCGTTTGCCCAGCTATCCCCAAGGGGCTATCTCCTATGGGTTGGCGATTTTGTTGGCCTGGGCGTTGGTGGGGCTAGTGATTGCGATTCTGCCTTCGGCATTAAGCCAACACGGTTTATCCGCCTGGAGTGGCTTCGCCACCTTCGGTATCTGCAGCTGCGGGGTGCTGTTTCAGCCCTGGGCGAGAAGACTTGCGCCGCGCAGCGCTACCCGACTGGGGCTGGTGATTTTGCCGATTGCCTATGGGTTGATCGCCTGGGGAGCGGTTCATGGTTATCTTGCGGCGGTGCTGCTGGGCACGGTAGCAGCCAGTAGCGCTTGCTATGGGTTTATCTACCTGGGGGGATTAAGCGGCGTGTTGGCGATTGCGGACGGCTCGGCTAGTCAACAAGCCACCCAAGCCAGCGCGGGCTATTTCCTGATGGCCTATCTGGGCTTCAGTATCCCGGTGATCACTACTGGGGTACTCATTGATGCTGTAGGGCATACCTTGGCGTTAACGCTATTTGGCCTTGCGCTACTGGTGGGCGTGATCGCCACGCTAGTTCTATTGCGCAAGGCTCGGTAACTTGGACAACTGATCTATGGTTGCTTCTCTATCAATAGACCACAGGAGGGCGCTGCCCAGCGGGTGTTGGCAGTAAACACCACGTCACACACCACGGGAGAGTAGTAGCGGCGCACCTCGTCATCGACGCGTGCCCTGAGTAAATCCTGGGTGGAGACCGAAACATCGGATGCGTCGGGTAGTACCACATGCACTATCACATATAGCAGGCGTCCAGGGCGAACCATGCGCACCCGCACCTCTTGGGTGTCGGTATCCGCCAGGGCACTCGCCACGGCTTGGCGAACGGGCACCGCGATAGCCTCTTCCGGGGTTCTGTTGAGCAGCTCCTTCAAGGCTTGGGAGGCCATCCGCACCGGCACGCCTAAACACAGCACCACCACCGCAATGACCAACACCGAATCCACGTAAGGCAGAATAGTCTGCCAGCCTAGGCGCTCAAACAGCATCACCAGGCAGAAGGCGACGAGTACAGCGGCAGAGATAACGCTGTTGACTAGCCAGTTGAGTTTGTCTGCCGCCACCAGTGGGCTGCTTACGTGGCGCTGGCTGCGGTGCATCACCCAAGCGGTGAGTGAACAAGCCGCGGTGGCGAATAGCGCGTACAGCACCGCCAAGCCTGCCGCGATCTCGCGGCCGCCGGTGAGTAGGGCGGCAATGGCATCGACCAAGGCAAAAATAGACACGCCTAAAATAAGCAGCCCTTTGCACAAATTCACCAGCGACTCAAAGTAGCTATAGCCGAACGGGTAGGATTCGCTATCGGGGCGGCTGGCTAACTTGCTCACCTTGATCGTCACCAGGGCAACACTGAAATAGATCAGATTAAACAGCCCATCCAGTAGGATCGCCTGGGAGTTGGAGGCGAGTGTGGCCACGATGCCTGCACAACCAATTAACAGCGCCATAAAAGCGGAGAACGCTAGAGTGCTTGATTCTGTCTTCACGAAGGTTTCTTCCAGTGTACATAGTCAAAATAGCCAATAAGCATAGCAACTTTGTTGGTCACAACGTCAGTGGCTTATTGAATGCTGGCTGCCTGTTTGATGAGTCTTCGGCCCTATTTTGTAAGAGATCTCTTACAAGCGTGTAAGACATTGACGCTTCGTGCCCTCAAGGGGTTGCCCTCTGCCCCTGGCTCGCTATCCTGACTGCCTCTCATTAGCAGTTGATGATCCAAGGAGCGGAGCGATGGCGGACAAAACGGGCCTGCAATTTACCCTGACCCTACCCGGGGCCGATGACACCGCCGTGGTGCGCTTTACCCATCGCGAGGCTCTCTCTGAGCCGTTTTCGCTCTCGGTTGAGTTTGCCAGCCGCACCCACGACCTGTCGCCCAGCGACTGTTTGGATCAAAACGCCACCCTGACCATTTGGCAGGACGGCGAGCCGCTGCGCCGCGTGCATGGGATGATTTCAGAGCTGCACCGCGGCGATAGGGGACACCGGCGCAGCTTCTATCGGGTGGAGATTCGCCCTGCACTGTGGCGGTTATCGCTGCGCCATAATTCGCGTATCTTTCAGGACACCTCGCCGTTTGATGCCATCACCACCCTCGCTAATGAGCGTAGCCTCACCGATATCGGCTTTGCCACCACCCGCACGCCCCTTGATCGGGAGTTTCTGGTTCAGTACCGCGAGACCGATCTGGCCTTTATCGAGCGTTTAGCCGCCGAAGAGGGCTGCTTCTATTTCCATGAGTTCGAGAACGCCGAGGGCGGTAAACACCAGCTGGTATTTGCGGACGCCACGGTGGTGTTGCCCAGCGTGGGCGAGCGCACCTACCACGGCCGCGCCGGGGGCACGCCGCCCCGACGTCACCTGCGTAAGTTGCGTCAGGCCAGCCGCGTGCGCCCCGCCTCGGCCATGCTCAAGGACTACACCTTTAAGAACCCGCCTTACGCCCAGATCCACGAGCACCTGGCGCCGGGGTTGGGCGAGCACGCCCAGCGGGAGGATTACGAGCACTTCGACTACCCCGGCCGCTATAAGAAGGACGCTTCCGGTAAGCCTTTTACCCGCCACCGCTTAGAATCCCTGCGCGCCGACGCCACCACCGCCGAAGCCGAGAGTGACCTGCCCGAGCTCGCCCCCGGCATCTGCTTTACCCTCACCGACCACGATATCGATAGCCTTAACCAAGCGTGGCAGGTGGTCTCGGTGGTACACCACGGCGAACAGCCCCAGGCCCTGGAAGAGGACGGTATGGCGCGGGGAAACAATGGCAGCAGTGCTACCTCGGCGCAAGCAGGCGAGCTGATGACCCGCTACCACAACGACGTGGTGATCATGCCCCGGGATCAGACTTTCCGCCCAGTGCCCAACCCCAAGCCGCGGGTCGATGGCCCCCAGGTGGCCTTTGTGGTCGGCCCCGAAGGCGAAGAGATCTACTGCGACGAACACGGCCGGGTCAAGGTGCAGTTCCCCTGGGATCGTTATGCTGATCCTGATGAGACCGCCAGTTGTTGGATACGGGTGGCCCAGGGCTGGGCCGGGGGTGGCTACGGCAGCATGGCGATCCCGCGGATCGGCCATGAGGTCATTGTCTCGTTTTTAGAGGGCGACCCCGATCAACCGCTGGTCACCGGTCGCACCTACCACGCGGTGAACACCCCGCCCTACCCGCTGCCGGACAACAAGACCCGCACGGTGATCCGCACCCAGAGCCATAAGTCGGAAGGCTTTAACGAACTGCGCTTCGAGGACGCCACTGGCGAAGAGCAGATATGGTTTCACGCCCAAAAAGATCTAGAGCTGCTGACGCTTAATGACCGCACCGAAGAGATCAAACGCGATAGCCATCTCAAAGTGCACAACGACCGTATCAGTGAGATCGACAACGACGAGCACCACACGGTGCATCGCCACCGTTTTGAGCACACCGAAGGCGCCCAACATTTAAATGTTGAAGGCACTATGCATATGCGTGCCGGGCAGGCCTGGCTAAGCGAAAGTGGCCGGGAACTGCATATCAAGTCGGGCCAAAAAGCGGTACTCGAAGCCGGTAGCGAAATCACCCTCAAGGTGGGTGGCAGCTTTATCAAACTGGACGCCAGCGGCATCACCATCGTCGGCCCCCAGGTCAAGATCAACGCCGGCGGCAGCCCTGGTAATGGCACCGGGCAAGCGGCCGAGCCGCCCAAACTGCCACCGGTGTTAGAAGGTAAAGATCATGACCGGGCAGAAGCGATAGGGCATTCGCCGTTGTTGGGCCCTCCGATCAATCAGGCCGCACAGCTTAAAGCCCTGCTCAGAGCGCCTGCCTACTGCGAAATTTGTGAAGAGTCGAATCAGGGGGAAAGCTAAATGCCGCCTATATCATCCGCGACCCATGCGCTGGTAGACGGTGTCTGCTATCCCGATGCATGGAAGCGCTTATATCGACACGATAGTGTTGAGGAAGTTGAGCCACTTTACTTGTCAACCCGGTGGAGTGCGGTGGCCGAGCATGGGCCCATGCTGGTCACTCTTAAAGGAGCTGGCTTGATCAGTCAGGCCAGCCAAAATGACCACACTCCGCTTTATCGCTCGCTTTCCCTGCTCAGTAGCCAAGCAAGCACGCAATCTCTAAGCAAGCATCTCCGCCGGTTCATTACCTTCAACAGCGAGGCAGGGCAAGAACAGTTATTGCGCTTCGCCGACCCCCTGGTGACACGCCACTGGTTAAGGAGCTATGGCGACGAGTTACCGGCTATCCTCATGGGCCCCATCAATACGTGGTGGGTCGCCGATTGGACGCCTAACTGGGCTGGTCAGCGTGCTCAGAAATGGCAAGCCTTTCAAGCCAGCCACCACCCCGAATCAACCCCTGCGGCACAAGCTCCCGATTTTCCGCCAATGGGGCATCAACAGTATGCAGCGCTCAAAGCCGTGGCGCGCTGGCAGCTTAAAGAGCGGTTAACGGACTACTTTAAACAGCATGTGCCTAATGCGTGGCAACGACTTGAGGGCGATCACGGCCGATGGCTTGACGAACGCTTGGACGATGCCATCGCATGGGGGGCCAGTACCGAACGTCAGCTCGCCATCTGGGTAGATCTCAGTTTGCACTGGGGCAAAGCACTTATGACGGCTGATGATGGGCTATATGCCCAGTGGGCAAGACACTCATCTGACCAAGTGTGTCTTCCCCGGCAGGAGCAGCTATATGCCCTTGACGCCTGGAGCCGAACACCGGCTGCTGGCGCCTCGCAACGCACCCAAAATTACGGGTCACCTTCCCAAGCACCGCTATCAGTAGACGAGGAAGCCAATGGCTAACACGGATGTTCAGGCACAGGAACGCGATGCCGCCTTTGATGAAACCCCCATAGGTGGCGGTGTTTGCCCGCTGTTTATCGATATAGACATTTTTCCCGTGCGCTACGCCATTGACGAGGCGCCTGCCGAGGCCGGTGCTCCAGCGCCACACCCGATTGATGAGGAGTGGCAGGGGCCGGGCTACCCTACTATCGAAACGCGCGACTACACGCTTCGGCAACTGCGCGATGGCTGGCTTTATGTCTGGGTGAGTGAAGCTGGCAAGGAGCCGCGCATTGATGAGTACTGCATAGAGGGTGCAACGTTTAATAAAGCCCCTCACCTAACGTATCCCACTTACGCCTCCATCGCGTTAGCTTACTCCTCTGTCCAATGGACTGAACGTATTCGTGAGTATGTGCTGGAGAACGCGGATTTTCGTCAACGCATCATGCGTTCCGTCAGTTTGATAGCGGCGATCAATGCAACGGGCGACTGCGCGTCATTTTCTTCCCATGCTGCCCCTATAACGCAGCTCGGCGAGCACGTGGCGGACATTACGCCCGATGGTGCTGTGGATAGTTTTACCAGCACGACCGTTTCGACGGTAGAGAGGGAGACCGCACCGGAAAGCGACGACAGCAGCGATAGCGAAAACCGAGCAGATAAAAATGGGGAGAGTGAAGACGATAGTAAAGAGGCAAGCGTTTATCGGCATTGTGAGGTCAAGCCGGAGATAACCCAGGCTAGCGTTCTCGCCAATATCGATAATCACGATGAAGCTATCTTTGTAGCGCTCGATGACGATTTGGGGATTGTTAACGATCTGCACATGGCGTTAGCCGGTCGCGAAATGGAGTTAGAAGCGTTTCTGGATGAACACGGTCATAAGCTTGAGACCGCGCAGGTCGTCAAATCCCTGTGCCTGATCGATATTGATGACCTGATCAGTGATGAAGCGCGCCAAGATCCAGAGCGTTATCGTGAAATAACCGTTAAGACTGGTGAACTGCTCGATGCAATGAAAAGGGCAGAGAACGGTTCTGATCATACATTGATCGCTAGGCAAAGGCGCGTAACAGAGATTCGAGAAGAGCTAATCGAATTAGGCATGCCCAACCCCCCCAATCGTAATAGCGAGCAGTATGAAGAGTGGCATGGCAAAGAGCTTCCCCGCCTTGATGTCAGGCTGGATGAGGCCATCGCTTTTCTGACCGAAAAAGTGCCACAGCTTGAGCGTCTGCAGGCGCATATCGAAAACAGCTTGGCGGATCTGATTACTTGGCTAGAACGCTTGCCGCTGTCCGCCCAAGAGCTCTGTTTTGATACCTGCAATGTCAAGCAGAACCAGTGCATTCATGAATTTGGTTGCATGGTGATTGAAGCCCTCGGCGCTACGCAGACTGGCCGTGCTTGGTTGAATGACACCTATCAAGCGAGCGACTCATTGATTGGTTTTGCGATGAGTAACCTTGACCCCGCCTTGGCCGAGGCCCTTGAAACCATTGCACAACATTTTATTGAACAAGGTACGGAAGATGGAGAACCCGCCGATAATGGCATTGGCGCTGCGAGCGTGGCTTCGCGGATCAGTGCATTTCGCGGTATCCTCAAGTACGAAAAGGTGCAGAGTCATCCCGCCTATAAAGCCCTGGCACCGCATGTAAAAGAGGCATTTGATACCTTGCGCGTGGGGGTGAACGGGCCAACACAAAAAGCTTGGGAAAGCATCGCCTACCACTTTCTTCCTTCCTTAAGTGCCAGAGGCCAAGTGTCTGTGGCAAAAGCAACCAAAGCACTCTTGCACCCCCTTATGGTCGTTCTTGTCCATCCAGATGTTGCTTCATCACAACTGGTGCTAGACCTTGAGTACGAGGCTAAGCACCGCGAATGGCGGGAAAAGTCCTGGAAGCTAACCACAGACATCCGTACCGCAAAGCGGCAAAGAAATGTCGATGAGATGAAGCGACTGGAGCAACAACGCTACGAGCATGCCTATGATGAACCCAGGCGTGTCACCGCTGCGGACGATACCCTTGACCGCAGTAGTCCCGGCAATCAGGCGCGTGCGAATAATCTTGCCTCCGTCGGTTTTTACGAACAGCGTGAAATACACCGCTTAAAAATCATGGGCGGCGTGAGGGCTGCTCGTCGACATCTAACGGGGTTAGTCGAACGACTGGGTGGCGGGTTGCCACTCTTAATTGCAGGGCTAAACCTCTACAACTTTCAGGAAGCGGTACGCACCGCTAACAAAGAAGGCATTGATGGAGAGGAAGCACGGAACTTGGCGACGACCGCCAGTTTCGCCGCTGGTGCAACAATGAGCCTATGGGTCATGCCATTTTGGAACAAGTATGCTACGCAAAAGTTCATGCTGTCACGAACTATGACAGAAGTAGCAAAGGCTGGTATTACCGAATGGTCAGGTCAGAACTCGCCGCAAACGGCGCGTTTAGCGGCCAAATTAGCCACGCGAGTGGCGGGCTTGTCGGCTATCGGTGCAATCTCTGCAGGGCTCGATACGTGGAATAGCCTAAGTGACTATGGAGAGGCGACAAGTGGGAAAGAGCGTTTGGCCTTAGCAGTTAAAGCTTTTGCAGGATTCGCTATGGCTGGTACAGCCGGTGCTCAAATTTATGGTGCAGCTCGGGCAGGTTCAAAAGCTTTCGCTTGGATACTTGGCGGGTGGGTCTCTGGCATTCTGTTTGCGGCGGGTATTATTCACCTAATCGCCTCACATTTTGCCGCCCGCTATAACCGTGAAGGGGTGCGCATTTGGCTATACACCAGCACTTGGGGCAATGGAGAGTATCAGTGGGAGCAAACCGACGAAGGCGAAAAAAACGAGTGGCAGGCGTTGATGGAAACTCTGCTACGCCCCTCTGTCAAATTGACACAAGTAAGTCATACGACATTCGATATGTCTAGTGCGTCCAATTACAGCCCAGGTAGAATGAGCACTACGTATCATGGCTATTGGCTACAAATCTCCTTCCCCGCTTCGCTAGCAGGTGACATCGTCAGAATCTCCGAGATCGCCGGAGACGGCTTCTGGGCACCGGGCGATAGCTTCGAGCAGAGTCCTTCGCAACAAGCGGAGCGCGGCGCAGCGTTACCCGCTGACACAGAATATAACCCAGACGATGTGCGTATCTGGCAGGCCTGGATTCCGGCCAGCGAACAAGCAAAAAATGCCTCTTTCATCCTCACGGTGGACTATGCCGAAGCGTTGCTCTCAAGCGACAACACCTTAAGTTTCACCTTTTACAAGCCCAACGCTGCCGCAGGAAAAAAAGAGATCGAACCCAATAGCGAGGAGAGCCAGGGCCTCAGCGCGCCCACCCGTTTTGCACTGATGGTTCCCATAACCCCAGAAGAGTAAGGATACAGGTATGTGGTTTATTCAACCCAAGCAGGACTATATTCCCGAAATGCCCTGGAAGTATGCCGATGAGCCAGCAGTCATGGCATGGCAAATTAGAGCCCGTAATTATAACACCACTCCGGATAATCTTGCTTTAATTCCAATGTCACTCATTGCTTTGGGGGGGGGGTATGTAATGTCCTTATTTGGACAATCATTGTTAGGCTCATTTTTACTGGGTGGGGGGTTGTTCCTGTTGCTTATGTTGATTTTCATGAGCGTAACCCATAATACCACCATTATTGTTTACCGTTTTACCAAAACGTTAGCTGAGGAGTATTCATGGAAGCCACAAGAGGCTTCCGCTGCTGCTTTCCTGAAGTGGTCTGCGATTATTTTGTTGCCCATCGTGGGTGTGCTGATTTTAATGGATCCTTCGCTGGTGGTTGCGGGTATCGGGCCATTGGGAATGGGCCTAATGGCATGGATGATGGGAAGGAAACAGGCGAAGCAGAATAAAATTCAACATAAAGAAATAGAATGGATGGAAGCCGAGGAAATTGTAGCTTGGCGTAAGCGGAATTTAATTGGCTTACGTTTTACTGATATTCACGAAGATGGAATAGAGACTTTTTTTTATAGCACCATTTATTGTCAGCCGCATAATTTTGACGAAAATATCCAATACCTGAGAAAGGCATTGCCAAACGTTCCGTATCACGAGCGAGAGCTTAAGGTGTTTAGTAACTATGCCTTATAGGGGAATCCGAACTGGGGGCTCAGCGCGCCTACCCGCTTTGAACTCATGGTTCCCATAACCCCAGAAGAGTAAGGATTCATATATGTGGTTTATTCAACCCAAACAGGACTATATTCCTGAAATACCTTGGAAGCATGTCGATGAGCCTGCGGTCATGGCATGGCAAATTAGAGCGCGTAATTACAACACCACTCCTGATAATCTTGCTGTAATTCCAATGTCACTCATTGCCTTGGGGGGGTATGTAATGTCCTTACTAGGACAATCATTGTTAGGCTCATTGTTACTGGGAGGGGGGCTGTTCCTGTTGCTCATGTTGATTTTCATGAGCGTAACCCATAATACCACCATTATTGCTTACCGTTTTACTGAAACGTTGGCTGGGGAATATTCATGGAAGCCGCAAGCGGCTGCCGCTGCTGCTTTCCTGAAATGGTCTACGATTATTTTGCTGCCTATCGTGGGTGTGCTGATTTTAATGGATCCTTCGCTGGTGGTTGCGGGTATAGGGCCATTAGGGATGGGGCTGATGGCGTGGATCATGGGGTCGCAACAGGCGAAGCAGAGTAATAGTCGACATGAAGAGTGGACGTGGGAGAAAACCGAGCATATCAAGGTATGGCGTAAACGCAGCATTATTGCACTGACCTACCAATGGAAGCCTTTTAGCAAGAACTCCTACTATAGGCCATGCACCCACTTTATTTTCTGCTGCGCAGATGAATTGGATGAGCGCATTCAGCTCTTCAAAGAGCATCTGCCTGATGCGGAGTATGAAGAGGGGAAAGTTAATGTTCTATGAAAGGCTAGATTTAATGAGTGTTTAGAGCATGTCTGTTTTGCTAAGGGGTGTGATTGCGCTTGTAGATTAAAGCCTCTCTCCTGGCATCAGGCTTATAAAGCATTTTTTAGTACGTCGCTATAATAGAAGCGGCTAATCCGAATGTAGTAATTTCCTCAGAAACCAAACCTAAAATCAAGTTTGTCAAGAGGAGAACATTAAAAGATAAAGATGAAAATACGTCTTTTTCTTGATTTTTGCTTTCAATTAAACCTTCGTATTAAGGAGAGTGTGCGTGCTTCCATTAAGTTTTAAAACATCTTTTGATATTGAGTTTATTCAATCGCTGTATGACCGGCTTGTGTGCCATGATGACTCTCTAAAGCTGATACTCAGGACAAAGAATGGGCGCAAGACCGATGACCCCGAGAAGGCCGGTATTGGAGAAATTCGCAATGCCAGCAACAAGCAGCTGTTCGGGATGAGCCCGAAGGAAGGAATCGTTCACACGGAGCATGCGGGACCGCTTCAAGAGCCTTTGTTTGCCTTTCTGAAGGAGCGGGATATTCACCAGCAGGAGGTTACGACTGATATCGGCGTCGCTTGTCTTCTTCTTTATGTCGTTCTGGTCGCTGGCGGTGGGTTGCTGTATACCACTCACAACAATGTCGCGTTTCTCTACCCCTATGCCTTGGCCTGTGTCATCTTTGTCCTCTCTGGACTGGCATTGAGGGCTTATGCTTATAAGCCTGGCCAAGAAAAGTGGTCTATCCCCTCTATGGTACTCCTCGCGATCGGCGCTTTACCCACTGCCCCATCGAGCCTGCTGACCATACCGATGATCAATTACTTGGGGCGTGCCAAGCTACAGAGGAGACTTAACCAGGGCGCGGAAGACGCCGAGGCCATCAATACCTAGCGCCATATGTGCAGCACCCGATGTCGCCCTACCGGTGGCAGGGGCTCAAAGCATGATTATGTTAACGTGACAAGGATGTCAGTTATGAACCAGAAGATACCGGACTCGCCGCGCCCTGATATGCTCCAGCCCCACCGGGCTGGTGATGTTGAGTCATTTCCAGGTGGCAAGGTTATTTACCTGTCGCCAGTCCCCTTGCCTACGGGTGTAGCCCCCTTGGATTTCAATCAGGCGATTGGGGAAGTAAACGATGCCTACTTGGATTTCGGCGGTAGCCTTCCTACGCCATTTACTTGGCAGTTTACGCTGGGAGGCCCTTTTATTAGTTTTTTAATGTTTGTTTTTCTTATTCCAGTGTTGGGGGGGGGGGGGCTAATGTGGTTCATTGGAAAGGATATTGCCTTGTTCTATGTAGGGATTGCCGGGCTTTTTAATGAAGTCTTTGCCAAGGCCTCTGTGATCTGCACCTTGATATTGATTCTCGCCTTGTTTATCAAAGCCCACTACCACTTCAAGTTCCGTGAGGCTGTCCCCACCCGTTTTCATCGCCAGCGCCGCGAGGTGGCCTTTGCGCCGGGTGGCGGCAAGCCGCCTATCATCGTGCCCTGGGAAAGCGTGGCGGCCTGGGTGACCCAGGCGCAGGGGGTAACACAATACGGTGTGCAGCGTCAGTATGGCTTGGGGATAGGCTTTATCGAGCCTGAAACCGGGCAGCAGCACTTCCTGGAGTTATCACAGCCGGGCATGCCCTTGGCATTGGGGCTTTGGGAAGCGGTGCGGGCTTATATGGAGTACGAGGTCAATACTCGCGAAGAACTCCAAGACCCCCACGGCCTACATCGCCCCGGTGATCCGCCCTACGAGGGCGTGCATACTTTCCACAATGCCCGGCGCCGGTTGCACCGCCGCTACCGCAAGGGCGACATCGGTCTGTTCGCGGTCACCATGTGGTACCTGTGGCACATTCTCGACCTATGGACGATACCTTTTCACCTTGCAGAATGGGAGATAAGCGTCATCCAAAAAGCTGGGCAGAAAACGCTACCGGCGAGTCTTGATCAGTGGTCGCAACCCTTGCCCAAAGAGCAGTGGGCAAAGCCCAGTGAAGAGCTCACGCGCCTATCAAAAGAAGTCAGACAGCGCCATGCGCAACAGCCAAACCGGCCGATCACCGCTATCTTTGCCGAGATTTATGCAGAGGAAACGCTACTCTCAGCCTGAAGAACCGAGAGTGGGTGCGCAACCAGGTCGCTTAGCGATAGTGTATCAATAACCCAGTATTGGAGAGTACAGCATTGAGTGAAAAAGAAGCCTGCACAAAAGAAGAGAAAGCCTTAGTTGAAAACATTGATTTCGAGTGTCCCTCATGCAGCTCTTGTTTCTGCGAAGATTCACCATGGATTGCCGACCTTTTGAAAGCCAATAAGGCTACTTGCCCAAATTGTGAAGGTGAGTTGCTGATTGGGACTGAAGACAAGGATCGCCTAGCGAGTGTTATGAAGAAAAGAGAGCGATTCGGGAAGGCGATGGTTGTTTTTATGCTGCTCTACACCCTCGGGGGACTAATCGTGTCTCTCTACTTTGGCGGACTTGGGTTTATTCTTTATATGCCCGTCGGGCTGGGGATTTTTGGTTTACTGAAGGCGCTCGTTGATAACCAGGCTGATTTGACAATTGGTCTGAATAAAGCCTGATGATGGTAATTTTGTCTATTTGGTAGAGGGTTGATCAGGATATTAGAAGTGTGGCTGGGTTTTGGAGTCAGTTTCTTAACCTATACCATATTTTAAAAAGAAGTGGTTGGATTTAAGGATGTGCTTTTACTGAGTTGTTGTTTTTGTATTTTTTGATGTTAATGTTTTCTCTCTTTTAATTTAGGACGTACTATGAATGGCCGTATGCAGGCGCAAGTCAGCGCTCTTCGAGAAATGAAAATTTCCTCATTTTCATTAAATGACAATCTTTTTTGCCTTTTAAACTATTCGCCCAGTAATAGCCATACGGATTTAAAGCATCGGCTGCGGCATAACGTTCAGCAATCCTGCTTAAATGCCGAAGAGGCCAACATGATCGAGTCTGCTCTAGTGGACTCTGCTATGCGTTTGAAAGCAGAGGTGGCGTGGTTGCCAGGTGTTGGTTTTACCCAAGCCCTCCAAGCGGTTGAGGGGCAGCTTGATGAGGATTCGCTGAGCCCACCATTTGCTAGGTTTAACTCGTCGGTTCACAATTTAACAGCCGAAAGTATATTAAAGCCTGATACGGTTAACAATGTATTATACGAGTGGCAGAAACTTAATAAATCTACCTTATTAGATAGTATTAACCAGCAGCGGCGTGCCGGGCACTTCAGTGAAGTGTCGATGATAGAGCTTGAATACGCCCTGGAATGGCATGCAAAGCGCATTGCTCATGCTGTAGTGAACGCCTTTGAACCGCACGGTGCTTCTGTGCTGGGCAGTGTCTTAATGGCAATAAGTAAAGATGAAAAAATTGATGTTGCTAACAATCAGTTAGCAGTTTTTTTATATGATACGTATCATGAAAATGTTGCTGGTTTGCTAGCAGAGTTAGAAGAAGGTCTTGAGTCTATATCTACTGAAATTTATCAAGCGGTTAGTTCAGAGAAAAGATTGTCCTATGAGGACACAATGTCGAATGAGCTAAGTGAGTCTGAAAAAGAGCTTTTTGAGTATGTCGCTACCGCTGAAAATAAAGCCCGTAACTGGGTGTCTATTGCTCAGCCATTAGTAGCATTTCATAACCGAGCGGGCAGTCGTTTTGTACCCCATGAGCATTTAATGTGGCTTGTTTCAGAGTGTTCTGCAAACCTTAGTTCATCAATCTGCACTTGTTTCAAAGAACTGAACGAGCGCTTGGTTAACCTGGCGTTAGAAGTCGCTCTGGATGCGCCTGATGCGTTGGGTCGCGCACGTTTGATACAAGAACTCTATGTGTATATGACTGCACCATTGACTAGCGATGAATATGAACCTAGCTCTATGCAAAGAGGGGGAGGGCGACAAGATTTCCTAAACGATATTAGACAACATGATGCTCGCCTTGAAAAAGCAGGCAGCCCCATGGCGCTTAGTAATAATTTCTTTAGTGAATTTATCGAATACCTGAAACAGAGCCCCTCCGAACAAGACCAATTGCAAGCGTGGCATACGCTTTTTATTATGGTAAACAGCCTTTTATTGGATCATGCAGAGTATGATCATGCTGCCTCTCAGCTGCTGTTGGTTGAACAGGCCTTTCCCTTAACCAGTGAGCCTGGGCGCCGCCTGAAGCAGTGGTGGTTAGCGTTTATTGAGGATGAAGTTATCAGCCTTCCGCCAGAGCAGGGTGGGCAGCCAATGCCTAAAACTTGCGCGGTTATTCAAGGTGAAACGTTGCTATGTCATCCTGACACTACTCAGCACTCTTCAACAACGACGCTACTCTCACGTTTTTCTTTTAAGAAAATATTAAAATGGTGCGGTATGGTAATCCCTTCAAAAAAATAACGATCGTCAAAAGTAGAGCTTCCGTCACCTAAGCGTAAGGAGATTCTGCATCAGGCAATCAGGTTTTCGATAGCCAGATGCAGTCGATTCTAAAGCAAGCTGAGATTGAGGTGTGTTTCAATAATGTTAAGAGCGGTTCTGGCCGTCCTTAACAGTGTTAAGCAGCGTTATCACCCCTCAACCCACACCTCATCACCTTTAAATTCAACCTTCCAGGTACGTAGCTTAACGTCCTCATCCTCTAAACACTGGCCGTCTTCAAGGCGGAAGTGCTGCTTGTAGATAGGCGAGGCGACTACCGCCGCGCCTTTAAGGTCGCCAACGATGCCCCGGGCGATCACGTTAGCATTTGAGAAGGGGTCATGGTGGTCGAGAGCATAGAGTTCATCGCCCTTTCCTCGTAGCCCGGGCAAGTAGAAAATAGCTACCTGGGCGGGGCCTTCGGCGGTTTCCAGCCAGGCGGCGATGCCAGAGAACGCTACCAGATCATCTTTGGTACAAACTTTTTGCCACGCCGTGTTGTTTTCAGAAGCGTGGTTTTCAAAAGCCTCGCTATTGTGCACATCCGCCATATCCATCTCTTTTTTCAGTGCCGTTGCGGTCATGGGTTGCCTCGTTTTTATTCAGAATCAGTGTCGTTGTCAGTGTCAGGGCCCAGCGTCGCTTAAGCGGGGCGCAGCTGGCCGCGCTCGGAGGTCATAATGATTGACGGATCCGGGCGGTCGTCGTTGACGAAGCTGCGGAAGCGCTTGAGCTTCTCCGGGTCGCTGATAGCGTCGGCCCATTCACACTGGTAGGTATCCACCACGGTTTGCATCTGGCGCTCTAGCTCGTCGTTGATGCCTAAGCTGTCTTCCAGAATCACCTCTTTGAGGTACTCCAGGCCGCCGTCGAGGTTTTCGCGCCACACCGAAGTGCGTTGCAAACGGTCGGCAGTGCGCACGTAAAACATCAAGAAGCGGTCAATGGTGCGGTAGAGCTGCTCGTCGTCCAGGTCGGTGGCAAACAGTTCAGCGTGGCGGGGGCGCATGCCGCCGTTACCGCAAACGTAGAGGTTCCAGCCGTTTTCGGTGGCAATAATGCCGATGTCTTTGCTCTGGGCTTCGGCGCACTCGCGGGTGCAGCCGGAAACGCCAAACTTGATCTTGTGGGGTGAGCGCAGGCCCTTGTAGCGGTTCTCTAACTGAATCGCCATGCCGACGCTATCCTGCACGCCGTAGCGGCACCAGGTGCTGCCTACGCAGGATTTTACCGTGCGCAGCGATTTACCGTAGGCGTGTCCGGTCTCGAAGCCTGCGGCAATCAGCTCGCCCCAGATATCCGGCAGGTCTTCCAGGCGGGCGCCGAACAGATCGATACGCTGGCCGCCGGTGACCTTGGAGTAGAGGCTGTATTTTTTGGCCACTTCACCCAGCACGATGAGTTTGTCCGGGGTAATCTCGCCACCGGCAACACGCGGCACTACTGAGTAGGTGCCGTTTTTCTGCATGTTGGCCATAAAGGTGTCGTTGGTGTCCTGCAGGGGAATATGCGCCGCGTCGGTGATCGGCTCGTTAAAGCAGGAGGCCAGAATTGATGCCACGGCGGGTTTGCAGATATCGCAGCCCAGGCGATGGGTGTCGGCGTTGCCGTGTTTTTCAATCAAGTCAGTGAAGGTTTTAATACCTTCAACGCGCACAATATCGTATAGCTCCTGGCGGGTATGGGCGAAGTGCTCGCAAATCGATTTATCAACTTCGACACCGCGGGCTTCCAACTCATGGTCAACCACGCTTTTGAGCAGCGCGGTGCAGCCCCCGCAGCCGGTGCTGGCTTTGGTGGCCGCTTTGACACCGCCTAGATCTACTGCGCCAGCGTCAATAGTGGCGCAAATATCGCCTTTAGTGACGTTGTGGCAAGAGCAGATGGAAGCTGTTTCTGGTAGCGCACCGGGGCCGAGAGTGGGTGCGGCACCGCTGCTTTGGGGCAGAATCAATGAGGCGGGCTCGTCGGGCAACTCAATGCCGTTGGAGTAGTACTGTAGCAGGGTGTCATAAACGCCGTTGTTGCCTACCAGCATGGCGCCGAGCAGTTTTTTACCGTCGCTGGAGACTACCAGCTTGCGGTACTCCTGCTTGATGGGGTCTAGGTAGCGGAACATGCGAGCACTGGGGTTTTGATTGCCATGGGCGTCACCAATCGAGCCCACATCCACGCCCAGCAGTTTGAGCTTGGTGCTCATATCTGCGCCGCCAAACTGGGTGTCGCCTTCAGTTAGCGTCGAAAACGCCGCCTTGGCCATTTGATAACCGGGGGCGACCAAGCCAAAAATGCTCTGATTCCACAGCGCCACTTCACCAATTGCGAGAATGGCCGGGTCGCTGGTGAGGCACTGGTTATCCACCACCACGCCGCCGCGTTCACCAATCTCCAGGCCGCAGTCACGGGCCAACTGGTCGCGGGGGCGGATGCCTGCTGAGAACACAATCAGGTCGGTTTCCAGCACTTTGTCGTCTTGGAAGACCATGCGGTGGCGGCTTGCCTCGCCATCTTCAATACGCTGTGTGGCCCGTTCAAGAAGCACCTGTACGCCCAGCGCTTCGATTTTTTCCCGCAGTAGCTCGCCGCCTTCATTATCCACCTGCATCGGCATTAGGCGTGAGGCGAACTCCACTACAGCGGTATCCAGGTTCAACCCGCGCAGGGCATTTGCCGCTTCAAGGCCCAGCAAACCGCCGCCCACGACCACGCCGGTGGTGGCGTTTTCGGCGGCCGCCTGGATGGCGTCTAAATCGTCCAGGGTGCGGTAAACCAAGCAACCATCGCGGTCGTTACCGGGAATCGGCGGCACGAAGGGGAACGAGCCGGTAGCCAGCACCAGGCGGTCGTAAGGGTAACGGCCTTGTTCGGTGACCACCTCTTGTGAGTTGCGGTCGATCTCAATGACGGCTTCGCTTGTGCGCAGTTCAATGCCGCTGGTGGCGTAGTAATCCGCTTCGCAAAGCGCTAGCGAATCGGCATCGCGGCCGCTGAAGTATTCAGATAGATGTACTCGGTCATAGGCGCGGTGGCGCTCTTCGCCAAACACGGTGACCTGATAGCGCTCAAGGGCGCCGTTATCGACTAACTGCTCGACCAGGTGGTGGCCGACCATGCCGTTACCAATAATAATAAGCTGCTGTTGGGTAGACATTTAAGCCGCCTCCGACGTTGTATGAGAAGAGTGTTTTGAAGAGAGCTCAGAAGAATCAGGGCTGTGCTGAGATGCTTCGCGGAGCACCTCGACATCAGCACCACCAAACAACAAGGCTTGGCGGTAAGCGTTGAGATCGGTACCCGCGAGCGCCTGCTCGAAGTACCAGGGGCCTTGGCTGGTGTCGCCGTAAAGCACCGCGCCTTCAATCTGGCCGTCGCGCAAGAGCAGGCGGCGGTAATCGCCGCGCTCAATGTCGTGGTAATTCAGCACCTCATGCTCGGCGCTGGCCTCGGTGGGGCCAAAGGCGTAGAGCGCTACACCGCTAATTTTGAGTTTGGTAGCGCTGGGAGCATCCGCGTAGCCTTGGGTATGCGTGCCGCACAGCGTCGCGGCGAGCACTTCTACCTGACGCCAGATCGGCTCCACCAGGCCGTAGGTGGTGCCATCGAACTGGCAGCACTCGCCCAGCGCTGAGATCGCCGGGTCGCTGGTGGTGAGCCATTCGTCCACCACAATAGCTCGATCAGTACGCAGATCTGCCTGGCGGCCAAGTTCCGCATTAGGGGTAATGCCCGCGGCAACGATCACACTGGAGGCGTTCAACTGGCGGCCATCGGCAAGATGCAACTTGGCGACCCGACCCTGGGCGTTGCTCTCTAGCCGCGCTAGATGGGCGCCAGTGATGATCTGTAAACCGCGTTGAGTGAGGGTGTCTTTAAGCAGGTGGGCGGCGGTGGTATCCAACTGACGGTTCATCAACCGCTCGCTGCGCTGGAGCACGCTTACGTTGATGTCGCTGCCGCGTTTACGTAAACCCTCAGCCGCTTCAAGACCCAGCAGGCCGCCGCCAATCACGACAGCGTCACCGCCACGCTGGGCAATGGCTTCTAGTGATTCGGCATCTTGCAGGTTGCGAAAGCCATGTACGCCCTCAAGCTCTATCCCAGGAACATCGGGCAGCGCTGGGCGCGAGCCGGTGGCGATGACCAAATGATCGTAATCAAGCGATCGGCCGCTATCGGTGGTCAATGTTTGGCGTGCGCGATCAAGCATCTCGACCTTTTCACCCAGTATCAGCGTAACGCCCTGTTCGGCGTACCACTGGGTATCGCGCAGGGTAAGCGCCTCCTGCTGCATCTCACCGGCCAGCAGTGGCGAAAGCAGAATACGGTTGTAGGCAGGGCTTGGCTCTGCGCCAATCACCGTGATGCGCTGGGGGCGTGTGGGCTGTTTTACCAACGCCTCAATTAGGCGGTGGCTTGCCATACCATTGCCAATGACCACCAGATGGTCGTTGGATGAGCACCGGGAAGTAGTTTCCATGGGTGGCTCCTCTGTGTCTTTGCGGCTGCTTGAGCACCAAACAAAAAAACGCCCCTGTCGCGCACCTCTTTGCAAATAATCGCAAAAGCGTGCGTAACAGGGGCGTCGTTGCCCGATAGCGTCGTTTTAAATACGCGACAACCGCCATTGGCTGCCAGCTGATTAAAAACCTTACCCTGTAACAAGCAAGGAGCTAGCCAACTGGCCGTATAGCATATTTTTTTAAATAACTTCAGCTGCTTATGTTTAGGTGATGGGTAAGCGGTGGCCAGGCTCTTCGGATAGACTGCACGGTGATGGTGCGAAAAGAGAGGTGGCCTGCACTCTCAAGCACCATTTAGCGTGTGCACAGTGCGAAAAAGAGCGTTGTGTGATGATTTTTAATTTTTTAACTATCTGTTTTTAAATGATTAAGTTTCATCTAGTCGGTTATCGGCTTGGCTCTTGCAGTTCCCTAGGCAATAAGTAAGTTAACAAGGGATAAGCACTCATTGTTAGGCGATGGCAGCGAACAACTCCAAAGCCGCTAGAAAAACAAGTAGCCGAATGTGTAGCTGTTAGAAAATCTTCATTTGTTTGAAGAGACTATTGTAAAGAGTGATGCACCGATGAAGGTGCGCTGTGGCAACGACGTCCAGCCCTCTTCTCTCAATGCGTTTATATAGCGCATTAGAGAAAGGGACTGGGCGTTTTTTTATGCCCGCCATTTATACGCGTATATACGGCGTTCAGGTAAGACCCGAGGAGTAGTTATGCGAGGGGCGAAAGCAGGGCAGCAGACCAAAACGACGCAGCAAGCCAAAACTACATGCCCGTACTGTGGCGTTGGCTGTGGCGTAGCGGCAACCGTTGAAGCGGGCACGCTGAGTTCTGTCGAGGGCGACCGCGAGCATCCGGCGAACTTCGGACGGCTGTGTGTCAAAGGTTCTGCGCTACACGAAACCTTGGGGAATCAGGGGCGGCTGACTCACCCTCGCGTTGATGGTGTTGAGGTCTCCTGGGACACCGCCCTAAGCACTACTACCGAACGCTTAAACACCCTACGGGCCGAGTATGGCAACCACAGTGTGGCAGCGTACCTCTCCGGCCAGCTGCTTACCGAAGACTACTACGTAGCCAATAAGCTGTTTAAAGGCTTTTTAGGCACGCCCCATTTAGATACTAATTCGCGGCTGTGCATGGCCTCAGCGGTGGTTGGCTACAAGCGCGCCTTCGGTGCGGATGCGGTGCCGTGTAACTACGAAGATTTGGAAGAGGCGGAACTGATCGTGTTGGTGGGTTCCAACCTGGCCTGGAATCACCCGGTGCTCTACCAGCGCATTAAAGTCGCTAAAGAGCGCAATCCGCTGATGCGTTTGGTGGTGATCGACCCGCGCGTCACCGACAGTTGCGAAATCGCCGACCTCTACCTGGGTATTAAGCCAGGCAGCGATGCATACCTGTTTAACGGCCTGCTGGCGTGGATGGCGAAACGCCGCAGGCTCGATACCGTTTACCTTGAGCGCCACACCGAAGGGTTTGACGATGCCCTGGCGGCGGCCCAGCAAACCGCGGGCTCGGTGGCGGAGGTAGCGGCGGCTTGCGATGTCGACCCCGAGCGCCTGGAAACCTTCTATTACTGGTTCGCCAGTCAACTGCATGTGGTCACGCTCTATTCCCAGGGCGTTAATCAATCCGCCAGCGGTACCGATAAGTGTAACGCGATTATTAACTGCCACTTGGCTGGCGGCAAAATCGGTTTGCCGGGGGCAGGGCCGTTCTCGATTACCGGCCAGCCCAACGCCATGGGTGGGCGCGAAGTAGGCGGGCTGGCCAACCAGCTAGCCGCGCATATGGATTACCACACCCCAGGCGCCCTCGATCTAGTCAGCCGCTTTTGGACTACCGACAGCCTTACACCGATCCTGCCGGAAGGGCCCGGTTATAAAGCAGTGGAGCTGTTTGAGGCCATTGAGCGTGGCGAAATAAAAGCGCTGTGGGTGATGGCCACCAATCCCGCCATCAGCCTGCCCGATGCCGCGCGGGTGCGCGCTGCGTTGGAAAAGTGCCCGCTGGTGATTGTTTCCGAGTGCGCTGCCCATACCGATCTGCTGCCTTATGCCGATATCGTGCTGCCCGCCTCGGGGTGGTCGGAAAAAGATGGCACCGTGACTAATTCCGAGCGGCGCATTTCTCGCCAGCGGGGCATGCTGCCGCCCCCAGGTGAGGCCCGCCACGACTGGTGGATAATGTGCGAAGTGGCGAAACGGTTGGGGTTTGCTGAGGCGTTTAACTACGCGCACCCCTGGGAGATTTTCGACGAGCACGCCAAGCTCTCTGGGTTTGAAAATGGCTTTGATAACAGCACGGTGCCCGGCAGCCCGCAGCGGTTGTTTGATATATCGGGTTTGGTGGGCCTGGGCCGGGATGGCTACGACGCCTTAGCCCCCATCCAATGGCCGGTCACAAAGGCCGCACCCCATGGCACTGCTCGGCTGTTTGAGGATGGCGAGTTTGCCACCGCCAATGGTCGCGCCAAGCTGCTGGCGATCCATCCCAAAGGGCCTGAACAGGCGCTGAGCGGCGCTTATCCGCTGCGTCTGAACACCGGCCGGATTCGTGATCAGTGGCACACCATGACCCGCACCGCTCGCTCACCGCGGTTAATGAATCACCGCGCCGAACCCTTTATGGATGTTCACCCAGAGGATGCCCACACTGCCGGTGTAACCGATCAAGGGCTGGCGGTGTTAACCGCCGAGAAAGGCGAATTTCGCGCTCGGGTGCGGGTCTCCAATGCCCAACGCCGCGGTGAGGTCTTCGTACCCATCCACTGGACTGACTGCTTCACCCAGCAGGCCAGAAGCAGCGCGCTGATCGACAGCATTACCGATCCGCTCTCTGGGCAGCCAGAATCGAAGCACGGCGCCGTGGCGCTGGCGCCGCTTGCTACTGATTGGCAGGCCACTCTACTGATCGCCGAAGGGGCAACGGAATCAACACCTTGGTGCACCAGTGCCTACTGGACACGCATTCCCATGCGCGGCTGCCAACGCTGGCAGCTTGCCAATACGCAGTCGGTTAATGACTGGTTGGCGCAACTGAAAACGTGGCTGCCCGGCGACGTATCGGTTATCAGCCAAGACCCTACTAACGGACGTCTGCGCGCCGCCTGCGTGGAAAGAGGTCAATTGCGCTGGTGGCTGATGGTTGGCCCGCCCAAAGAGTTGCCAGGGTTGGCGTGGCTGGAAGCGCGTTTTAACGAGGCGGCGCTGAGCGATACCCACCGCCGCCGCCTATTGGCCGGCTGCGACGACGGCGCTGCGGATACCGGCCCGGTGGTATGTAGTTGCCACCAAGTAGGCCAAACCACCATCGTCAATGCGATCCGCGAGGGCGACACCAGCGTAGAAGCGTTGGGCGCCAGGCTCGCCTGCGGCACCCAGTGCGGTAGCTGTATTCCCGAATTGAAATCACTTATTGAAGAGGAACGGCCCAATGCCCGCACTAAGCAACCCCTTGCTACAGAAGTGGTTTAACGCCTTTATGCGGTTATCGCACCGCGCGCTAACGCCGTGGGTTCAGCAGGCTGTAGACATACGTTTGCCACTGCGTGGCGAGTGCCGCGCCGGGCAGGTTTACCTGGTTGGCGCAGGCAGCGGCGATGCGGAGCTGTTAACCCTCAAGGCCGCACGCTTACTTATGCAGGCGGACGCCGTGGTATATGACCGCTTGGTGGGCGATGACGTTCTGGCGCTGATTCCTAGCGGCAGCGAACGCTACTACGTTGGCAAAGCCCGCGGCCACCACAGTGTACCCCAAACGGAGATCGGCGAGCTGATGGTAAAACTCGCCCGGGAAGGTAAATCGGTGGTGCGCTTGAAAGGCGGCGACCCGGCGGTGTTTGCGCGGATGGGCGAAGAGCTGGATGCCCTGGCCACTGCCGAGATCCCCGCTGCCATTGTGCCGGGGATCACCGCTGCTTCAGCCGCCGCTGCCTGCATGGGCATTCCGCTCACCGATCGCGGTCATGCGCAGCAACTGCGCTTTGTGACTGCCCAGCTATGCCGCGAAGACGGTACGCCGGATTGGGCATCGCTGGCGCGCAAGGATGAAACCCTGGTGTTTTATATGGGGCTTTCAAAAGTGAGTGCAATTTGCCACGGCCTACGCCAAGCAGGCCTGCCGGATGAGTGGCCGATTATGCTGGTGGCTAACGCCAGCCAGAGTGAACAGCAGTCGCTGGTGGGCTCGCTGGCGGATATGCCCGAAAAACTCTCCGCAACTCCCTTACCGTCACCCTGTTTGATTGTGGTGGGCAGTGTGGTGCAAAGAGTCGCCACGACGCCCGCTAACCTAGCCACCAATTTTTGCTTTGCACAGCAAACCACGCCTTAACGGCAGGGTTTGCGGTGCGCATTTTATTCTTCTGACCCTTACAACCAGCTACCAAGGAAAAGCTCTCTATGTCCTACTTATTGCCTGCTGAATTTGCCACCAAGATGGTCGATGCTGGCGAAGCCAAGCTTCACATGTCTACCCGTGATGCGCTGATTCGCGCTTTTATGGCGGGGGCTATTTTGGCCATCGCGGCGGTGTTTGCGGTGACCGTAGCGGTGCAAACCGGCTACCCGATTATCGGCGCCATCCTGTTTCCGGTGGGTTTCTCGATACTCTATCTAATGGGCTTTGATCTGTTGACCGGGGTGTTTGTGTTAACGCCGCTGGCGTGGCTGGATAAACGGCCTGGGGTGACGATTAATCGTATTCTCAAGCACTGGGGCATTGTGTTTATCGGTAATTTTGGTGGGGCATTAACGGTCGCCTTTCTCATGGCGATTGTGTTCACCTACGGCTTTAGCACCGAACCCAGCGAAGTGGGGCGGGTCATTGGTGAAGTAGGTGAAGGACGCACGGTTGGTTATAAAGAGTATGGCGCTGGCGGCATGGCGACGATTTTTATTCGCGGCATATTGTGTAACTGGATGGTATCGCTGGGGGTTGTGGGTGCGATGATCTCAACCACGGTGAGCGGTAAGGTGATTGCCATGTGGATGCCGATTATGCTGTTCTTCGGTATGGGCTTTGAGCACTCGGTGGTCAACATGTTCCTATTCCCATCTGGGCTGATGATGGGCGGTAACTTCTCGATTATGGATTACCTGATCTGGAACGAAATTCCGGTAGTGCTGGGTAACTTGATCGGTGGCTTGGCATTAACGGGGCTCACGCTCTACACCACTCACGTGCGTACCGCGCCCCAGAAAGCCCTATGATTAACTACGGTGAGCGAGCCTTGTGCATTCAAACGGTCTGAACAACCCTATGCGGGGGCGCTGTAGACCCATCCTTGGGCGCTACTTTCGCCATCCATGGCGAAAGACCCCCGCTACGGGTTGGTTCAGACCTCGATAAAGTTGCAATAGAGTTTGTCATTAACCAAGCCTTCGCTCCGGCGGAGGCTTTTTTTAGGGGAAGCATAATGGCAGCGCTGACCATTTCGCTCGGCCAGCACTCTGATAAAGGGCGCAAGCCAAGCAATCAGGATTTTTACGGCGCTTATCTACCCAGCGACTCCCTGCGCGCCACCAAAGGGATTGCGATCGCGTTAGCGGATGGGATCAGCAGCAGCGAAGTGAGCCGGGAAGCGAGCGAAGCAGCAGTGGGCGGTTTCTTAACAGACTACTACGCCACCCCCGCCACCTGGGCGGTTAAAACCTCCGCCCAGCGGGTGCTGCAGGCCACCAATGCATGGCTTTATGCCCAAACCCGGCAGAGCCAGTATCGCTATAACCTGGATCGTGGCTATGTGTGTACCCTCAGCGCGATGGTGATTAAATCCACCACTGCGCACCTGTTTCACGTTGGCGATAGCCGTATCTATCAGCTCGCCGGCAATACGCTGGAGCCACTGACCGAGGATCATCGCTTCTGGGCATCCCGGGAAGTCAGTCATTTAAGCCGCGCCATGGGGGCCAGCCAGCACCTGGAGCTGGATTATTGCTCGGTATCGCTGAGTGAGGGCGATGTGTTTGTACTCACTACCGACGGTGTTTATGAGTGGCTAACCGGCGCTGAAATGGCCGCGCTGATTCATGCCCATTGGGGCGATCTCGATGCGGCGGCTGAGGCGCTAATCGCGGCTGCCATCGATCATGACAGCGATGACAACCTCACCGTGCAAATTGTGCGCATTGATTCGCTGCCTGAGCGCCACGCTAATGAACTCTACGCGGCGCTGGGCACACTGCCGTCACCGTCTGAATTGCGCGCAGGAAGTGAGCTGGATGGCTACCGCATTGTGCGTCAACTGCATGCCAGCAGCCGCAGCCATGTCTACCTGGCGGAAGAGGTAGCGAGTGGCGAGAAGGTGGCACTTAAAACCCTCTCAACCGAGCTAAGCCAAGACTCGGCGAGTATCGAGCGGTTTGTGCGCGAAGAGTGGATTGCCCGACGCATCGATAATCAGCACGTGCTTAAAGCCCCCGCCCAAGAGCGCCCTCGCCGCTACCTTTACACCGTGCTGGCGTATATCGAAGGGCAAACCCTGACCCAGTGGATGCGTGACCACCCCAACGCCGAATTAGCCAGCGTTCGTCCCATCGTCGAGCAGATTGCCAAGGGGCTACGCGCCTTTCATCGCCTGGAAATGCTGCATCAGGATTTACGCCCCGATAACGTCATGATCGATAGCCACGGAACGGTGAAGCTGATCGATTTTGGCGCTGCCAAGGTGGCGGGCCTTGCCGAAGAGGTCGGGGCGGCTAGCGACGATATTCTAGGCACTGCCCAGTACACCGCGCCGGAGTATTTTCTGGGTGAAGGAGGCACGCCCCGTTCGGATCAGTACTCACTGGCAGTGATTACCTATCAGATGCTAACCGGCACGCTGCCCTATGGCACCGAGGTGGCCAAAACTCGCACTCGGGCAGCGCAGCATAAGCTTGCCTACCAATCGGCGCTTAGCGAGAACCGTGAACTGCCCGCCTGGGTGGATGAGGTGCTCAAAAAGGCATTACATCCCACTCCCCACAAACGCTTTCCGGCGCTTTCGGAGTTTATCTTCGAGCTACGCTCGCCAAGCCCAGACATGCTGAAGCGCGCCCAGTTACCGCTGCTGGAACGTGATCCGGTGCTGTTCTGGAAGGGGGTGTCGCTAGTGTTGGCGGTAGTGGTTATCGCTCTTTTATTGCGTTGATGGCACTACTGTTGATCAGGGAACAATAAACAACGGGGTTGAAGTGGGGCGGTCTCCACCCCATATTAGTTAACACGCTATCAATAGAAAAGGATGTTAATGATGCAGACTGTGATACCCAACCCCGGTTTCGGTACTTTTCGCCTGGAAGGCGATACGCTCAAGCAGAGTATCCACACAGCGCTTGAGGTCGGGTATCGACACATCGACACGGCACAGTTTTATGGCAATGAAAAAGGGGTAGGGGAGGCGATTCGCGACAGCAGCGTGCCACGCAGCGATATTTTCCTAACCACCAAGGTGTGGTTCGATAATCTTGAGCCCACAACGCTTAAAGCCAGCGTGGACGAAAGCCTGCAGAAATTAGGCACCGATTACGTTGACCTGCTGCTGATCCACTGGCCGTCCCCAGAGGATGAAGTGCCGATGGTCGATTACCTGACGGCGCTAAAAGAGGTCAAAGCCGAGGGTAAAGCGCGCAATATCGGCATTTCCAACTTTACCATCGCCCAGGTGGACGAAGCGGTTAGCATTCTGGGTAAAGGTGAAATTCTCACCAATCAGATCGAGGTTCATCCTTTCTTACAGAACCGTAAACTGGTCGATCACTGCGAGCAGCATGGCATTCAAATTACTGCCTTTATGCCCCTGGCCGTGGGTAAAGTCATGGATGACCCAACCCTTAAGCAGATCGCCGACGCGCATAACGCCACGCCCGCGCAAATTGCCCTTGCTTGGGTAAAACAGCGCAATATGATTACGATTCCTTCATCGACCAAGGCGCGAAATATTCAAAGCAACATTGCCGCCTTTGACTTAGTCTTGAGCGACAGCGAGATGACGGAAATCGCCAAGTTGGATCGTAAAGAGCGTATCGCCAACCCTGAAATAGCGCCGCTCTGGGATGAGTAAGAGGAATGAATAACCAGGACTTGAAACGCTAAACGATGAACTTCAATTAATAGTATGTGTCGTAGTGGGTGCCTGCCCAGGCAGGCATCTTTAAAAGAATGGAGAAAACGATGAAACAGCGCAAGATAAAAGACAACGCTTTAAAAGCGCAGCTGCGAACGCCGATGTTTAAAATGCAGCAGCAAACCCCGAAAAAAGGTAAAGGCAGCTACTCCCGGAAAGGACGCAACTCTTTGGGAGGGCATCGCCAAGCCGCCTAACCCGGCGTTTTGGCGATGCCTTCCCCAGGCATCTCTGCACAGTATTCCCCATGCTGTGCAATATCCCATCAGCTTGGCCGATCCAATGGATCGGCTTTTTTATTGCGCGCCAGGCGTGGCACGCCACTGAAAACGCCCCGGCCACTTCCTGTGACCGGGGCGTTGGCTATGCCAACCTACTCCCACAGTGTGGACATTTTTCGTAGGCATCGCGGGTTTCAGCCTGATGGCGTTGGTTGCGCTGACTTGGTTCCTCTACACCATGAATGGATACCAGCTGGCCCTGCTCCCAGCGTAAACCGATATCTTTTAACAGGTGCGGGTCATGAAAGCGCGGGTCTTCGTAAAAGCGCCGCTGGGTACGATAGTGGGTGAAAGCGCTGAGTAGTTTGCGGGTAATGGTTGCGATTGCCATGGGGTCGGTCTCCTGGGTTAGGAGGCCGGGCAACATCGCGATCAGGGAGTCTCAAAGGTAACGATAAAACAACATGGCCGCGACACTTGCCGCGGCCAATTTCCTCTTTACATCTCTGGCGCGCGACAATAATAAGCTGATACCGCATTATTAATAATGCGATGCAGCTTATTCATTCGTGTCGCGGGGATTTGCCAGCGCATGAGAAGGTCTCTGAAAAAGTTTCGTTAATAAAAAAGAACTGCCCCTTAAAGGGGAGCTCTTATGTTTTAACCGATGCTTATATGAGCGTCAATCTATTTAGCGACTTGTTCAAGGTGGGGGGGCTGGCAAGTTTCCATGCGATACCCCGATTGGTAAACGCTACGTAGACGCAGGCCATGCCGACCATCCAGTTCCAGCTTGCGGCGTAGGCGGCTTACGTGGGTGTCAACGGTACGCGTCGAAATATCCCCTTTAATGCCCCACACCAGCTCTAGTAAGTGCGCACGGGTAATTAGCTCACCCATTTTAGAGAAAAACAGCGTGGCTAACCGGTATTCACGTTCGGTTAAATCAATGGCGTCGCCCGCCACGCTGATGTAGTGCTCATCGGTATGCAGGGTAAATATCTCGGGACAGGCCGGTGCAGGGCGCGATGTGGCATAGCCAGAGCGTCTACCTAACGCACTCACTCTGGCAATCAGCTCACTGGGGCGAAGGGGCTTGGCGAGAAAATCATCGGCGCCTCGCTCCAGGGCTTTAACAACATCGTCTTCGCCCTGGCTGGCGGTAATAAACAGGATTGGCCCATGCCAGCTGTCGTGCTGGCGAAGATGAGCAACCACATCCATGCCGTCGCTGTCGGGCAGGCGCCAATCGATAATGAGCAGGTCAAAGGTGTGCTGCTGCGTCGCCCGGCGAAGCTCGCTAGAGCGACTAAACAGCGAGACTTGGTGTTCTGCCGTTAGTAGGCACTGCTCAATAAAGGCCTGTTGGTCGAGGTCATCTTCAAGTACGCCAATATGCATGCTAATTTCCCTTATTGTCGTCTTATAAATGTCACCCGTGTAGAGGCGGCAAGCTCACGCGTTAAGTTTAGTGGATGATGATGCGTTGACACAAAGGTTCACAGTTAGCCCGCCAACGGCCGATATACAATTTCTGCACTTTCAACGGTCAGCACCGAGGTGCAGCATGATACGTCGCCCTATGGTTGTTAAATTCGCGGTTTTCATCGTCGCGGTAGGACTTGCCTTGCTGTCGACCCACACTATCGCCCTGGAAGTACCTGAAGGCCCGGTGATATTGGTGGTGAGTGGAAAGGTGGGGCAGACGAATGTGGGTGACGAAGCCCATTTTGATAAAGCGATGCTAGAAGGCTTGGCGCAGCACGAAACGATTACCCGCACGCCCTGGCACGACGGCGTGATGCGCTTCTCTGGCCCATTGGGGCGAGCTATCCTGGAAGCCGTCGGTGCCGAGGGGGAGAATATTCGTGTGGTAGCGTTGAATGAGTACGCCGCGACGGTGCCTATCAGCGATTTTGAGAATTACGATGTCATTCTGGCTATGCAGGCAAACGGCAAAGCGCTGCGAATTCGTGATCAGGGGCCGCTATTTGTCATTTATCCCTTTGACCAGCACCCCGAACTGCTAGATGAAGAGATATTTTCGCGCTCTGTGTGGCAGGTGACACGAATCGACGTTGAGTAATATAACCGAGTAGCAATCATGCTGGCTTTTTTTAAGTTCTATTTTTCCCGCCGTACCAGGGTCGCTACATTCTCGGCGATCCTTTTTTTTCTTTCAGCGCTAACCACCGGTGGGGTTATTTATAACCGTCAGCATGCGCAGGAGGAGCGGTTGCTCGAAAATGTGTTATGGGCCGGGTATCAGTTTGATCGAGAGGTGCGCGAATTGCGCTTGTCGCTATTCGAAACGAGTGCTGGGAAGGCTACGGTTGATGATGTGTTGCTGCGTTTTGAGATTCTCTTCAGCCGACAATCACTTTTTTTTCAAGGTGAAATAGGAAAAGTCGTGGCGAAACTCGAGGATATTGAGGCGGTCATTCAACAAGCTCACATCCGCATTCTAGAGATGGAAACCCTACTCGAAACGGTATGGGACCACCCTACCCAGTTAAATAGCGAGTTAACGGCTATCCTCCTGCAGCAAACGGCTGAGCTACAGCAACTCAGCGGTAACATTTTGATCGAAACCAACGCCCATGTTTCCCATATGCATAGTGAGGAACACCGCGCATTGACAAGTCTCAACGGATTGGTGCTGTTGCTTATTGTCCTGTTAATGCTTTCAGGTGGCATGTTGGTTCGCGCGCTGATTCTAGAAGGGCGCTCCAGTCATCGTAAGGCTCAGGCGTTAGAAACCAAGAGCCAAGAGCTAAATGAGGTAGCTAGGCAAGCAGAGAAAGCGAGTCTGGCAAAATCTGAGTTTATGGCGGTGATGAGTCATGAAATTCGAACCCCGTTAAATGGTGTCGTGGGTATGGCGGATTTGTTAAGCGAGGAGGTTAAAACAACAAGTGCTGAGACTTATTTAGCCGCTCTTAAGCGCAGTGCGGAGAGTCTACGCGCGGTGATCAACGATATTCTCGACTACACCAAAATTGAGTCGGGGCGCCTCGATCTGGATATCCAGCCGTTTGATCTTCACCAATGCATCGACCAGCTTTGTGAAAGCTATACCCTCCGCGAACCAAAGGCGAAGGTCTCCTTTAGTTACGCTATCGACCCGGCGCTGCCCCGTTATGTGCTGGGAGACATCGCGCGGCTGCGCCAAGTCATGATGAACTTAATCAATAATGCCTTGAAGTTCACGGAAGAGGGGTTCGTCAAATGCCAGATAAAACCTCTTGGAGACGATAATATTCTTATGGAGGTACACGATACTGGCTGTGGTATCGCGGAAGCGGATCAAGCACAGCTGTTCTCGGCGTTCTCGCAAGTGGATACCTCAATGGCGCGTCGTCACGAAGGCACGGGGCTTGGGCTCGCAATCTGTAAGCGGTTGGTCGATGCCATGCAGGGCGAGATAGGTGTTAACAGCCAGCAGGGGCTCGGCAGTCGATTCTGGTTCACCGTCAGCCTGCCGGAAACCGAACCTTTGGCCATTTACCAAAGCGGTGAACACCCGCCAGCAATACCCTCCCATCACCATATCTTGGTGGTAGAGGATAACCCGCTAAATCAAACGGTGGCACGCGTCATGCTTGAGCGCCTTGGCCAGCAGGTATCGGTTGCAGAGAACGGCCAGGAAGCGCTCGATCAGTTGAAAGCAGACCATGGTCGATTTGATTTGGTGTTAATGGATATGCAGATGCCTAAGCTGGATGGCACGGAAACCACCCAACGCTGGCGCGATTATGAAGCTGTGCATCAACTGCCTAAGTTGCCCATAGTGGCGATGACCGCCAATGTGATGCCTGAGCACCGAGAGCGCTGCATTCAAAGCGGCATGGACGATATGATTCACAAGCCTTTTACGCGCGATGAGTTGCATCAGGTGATTGGCCGCTATCTGTTAAATGATGAAAGCGTTGAATCTGTCAGTATTCACGCTACCGTTCCTATTAAAAGCCCCGAATCGCTGGGTGATAGCGCTGGGGCAGTTCAAGTACTCGATAAGCGTCTTTGCGAAGAGCTGCAAAGTACCTTTGAACCCAAGGCACTGGATGCGCTGCTGACCACGTTTTTAACACGGCTTGGTGAGCGCATCGCTCGCTTGAATGCCTACTGGCAGTCAGAGGATCGACAAGCCTTGTGCCTAGAAGCCCATTCACTAAAGGGTGCCGCTTCCTCTCTAGGCTGTGCTGCGATTGCTGAGCAAGCAAGCCAATTGGAGCAAGCAGCGCTAGAAGCCCCATTAAGCGAATTGATGATCTATCTGGAGCGTTTAGTTGCTCTTGAGGCCACTACTAAGCTGGCTTTGGAGCAAGAAAGCATGTTCGTTTGATGCGTTATTAGGGGGCGGACGGTGAGTACTCGCGTAACCAGGTGTTGAAAGCGTCGGTGGTTAACGGGTGTGCAATACCGTAGCCTTGTCCAACAGTGCACCCGGCTTCAACAAGCCGAGTGAACTGTGCCGACGTTTCGATACCTTCGGCGACAACAGTCAGTCCCAGGCGTTTGCCTAAGTCGACAATCGACTCTGTTATCACCAGTGCTTCTTTGTCCTGATCGATCAGTGAGACAAAGCTACGGTCAATTTTGAGCTCGCTGAAAGGCAACCGATAGAGCTGTGTCAGCGAAGAGTGGCCGGTACCAAAGTCATCTAACGCCAGTTTGCAGCCCCGTTGTCGCAACGCTTTGAGCACGTAGCTAGCGTAGCCCAAGCACTCAACCCCCGCTGTTTCGGTGAGTTCCAGGGTGATCTTGCTAAGCACAGCATGATGCGCTTGGGTGAGTTGATCAAACGCGTCTAGTACGCCTTCTGCTTGAATAAAGGCCGCCGGTATATTTATCGAGACGTCTAAGTCCCACCCTTGTGACAACCATTGGGCTTGCTGCTTCATGGCAAGCTCAATAACGTACCAAGTGAGTGGAAGCATCAGGTCGTTTTGCTCTGCTAGAGGTATAAAACTGTCGGGGTATAGCACGCCGCGTTGAGGGTCTTGCCAGCGTACCAGCGCTTCAACGCCAATAACCTGCCCTTGTTGAGTGCCTTGTTGCAGGCTTATTTGGGGTTGAAAAGCTAGAAAAAGCTGTTGTTCACGAATGGCCTTCGCCAATTCAACGCTTGTAGGCGCTTTGGGCGCTTTTTTTAATGGCCCCAAAAATGTCGTTAGACCGGTGAGTAGCTTGGATTTAGATAGGAAACCTAACATTTTCAAGCCTTTTGCTTCACCTGCTGCAAGCGCATGCGCAGCAGTTTCTTCCGTATAATTGCTAATTAATAAAATTGAAGCGTTTAAGCGTAAATCATAAAGATATTCCAGAATATCAAGGCTCGTAAATTCACCTAGCCCGAGATCAAGCAAGATCAGCTCGACATTGAGTAGGTCGGGTTGGCGCACCAGCTCGCCAAAACTGCTTGCCGTCTCCACCTGATAACCGTGCTGGCGTAGTAGCATTCTGCCCAATAGCTGGACACTACAATCATCATCAATAATTAAAGCACCAGACAGCATACATATACCTTTGATGACTACGATGAGCGGCTGCGGCTAGACGAAGAGCTTGCTGAAATGGATGAGCATATAAGCTGGTAACGAAACTTCCTTGGACTCAGTATGAGTCCAAGGATACTTAGAAAACTAAGGGAGATTGCTTAAAACGACTCCCATTCAGGCTGCTGTGAGCTCGCTAAACGACGCGGGACATTAGGCGTAGGTGAGGGCTTATTAGCTGTAGGGGCAAGCGCTGCTTTGCCAAGAGCTGGTTGCGCGTTAGCATTGCTGAGCTTGAAGCCTCCCACTAGCACGCCCAGTCGGTCGGCTTGTTCTCTTAGTTCCGCCGCCGCAGCGCTGGACTCTTCTACCATGGAGGCATTGTGCTGGGTCATGCTATCCAGCTCGTTGACTGCGTCATTTACTTGACCGATACCTACACTCTGTTCTTTAGCACCAGCACTGATCTCAGCAATCACGTCCGCCACACGCTCGATGCTTTTTACCATCTCCTGCATGGTGACGCCGGTTTGTTTCACTTGGTCAACGCCCACCTTTGTGCGGTTTAACGACGTATTGATCAGAGTGGCAATGTTTTTGGATGCATCACTTGAGCGGCTGGCTAATATACGTACCTCTTGGGCAACTACCGCAAAGCCTCGGCCATGCTCGCCTGCGCGGGCGGCCTCTACAGACGCATTCAGCGCCAGGATATTGGTTTGAAAAGCGATGCTATCAATAAGGTTGACGATGCTGCTGATTTCAGAGGAAGAGTCGTTAATCGTATCCATTGTCTGCTCAACACTGTGCATGGAGTGCAAACCCTGTTGAGCGAGATCCCGGGTTGAAAGCGCCAACTGGTCAGCCTGCTGGGCAGAATCAGAGGCGTTGTTGACCACTGCTGCGATTTGCTCCATCGAAGCAGAGGTTTGCTGTAAATTCGCAGCAGCTTGCTCAGTACGTGCCGCAAGCTCCTGACTGCCTTTGGCAATTTCAGTAGATGCATGCTGCAGGCTAACGGTACTGCTGCTAACTGACTGAAGCGTATCGTCAATGCGTTTAATAAAGGCATTGAACTGTTGTGCCAATTCACCAATTTCATCACGGCGTTGACTCTCAATCCGCGCGGTTAAATCGCCATCGCCTTCGGTAATCTCTTTAATACGTCCACTAATTTGACGGATAGCCCGAGACATCATTAGCGGCCCCAGTAGCGCAATAAGCGTTGCAGCAATAAAGATGATTAAAGCAACAATAATAGTGGATGTTTGCTGCACTTGGATTCTATCAACCACCGCTGCTTCTGCTTGATAAGTGGCTGTCTCAATATTTATTCCCGATACATCATATATATCACGCAGTGCATTAAAGTCGTCTAATGATGAACCGGATAGCATCGTTAATGCTGCTGCGGTATTACCGCTTTGGTGCAGCTCAAAAACACGTGTTGCCTCTTGTTTCCAATCGCTATACAGCGTTTCAAAGTTAGCTAGTTGCTTGGTTAGCTCTGGGTAGTTCTGCATTAGTTCGGCGTAGAGCCCCATGCGGTCATAAGCCTGCTGAGCATTCTCTTCAAACTCGGCGATTAACGCTGTTGCTCGCTCGGAGCTGGGGTCAGATAACAGATACTCAATCTCAGCAACGCGTGCTTGATAAAGGTCTCGGTCGCCGTTGAGTGTGGCTGAAGTCGCCGGAATATAGTTGGTGATAAACGTATCTAAACGGCTTTTTACCATATTAACCAGCAGTGCATCGGCTACCACAATAACCAGTAGTGCTAACGCAACGCTGATAAAGGCAAGAGCATACTTAACTCTTATCTGATGAAGACGGTTCATATGTGCCACTCCTGTAGTGTCAAACCATGAGAGCACATTACCTTTAAAGCGTTAGAACGGTCGACAGATTTTTAACGCTTGTGACGTTTGTTCACGTTCGAGGTTTTAATTAGCGTGGTAAGAGTTTAAACATAATTATAATAAGAATTATTAATATTTTAGTGGCTATTTATAACCCGCTGCCTGGAGTTGAAATAGTTTCGCATAGCGGCCTGCAGTGGCCAGGAGTTCTTCATGGGTGCCGCGTTCAACGATATGCCCTTGATCAATAACCAGAATGAGATCAGCGCTGCGTACTGTGGAAAAACGGTGAGAGATCAATATCGCCATTTTATCGCGGCTGTGCTCGCGAAAGCGGGCAAATATTTCGGCTTCTGCGGCAGCATCCATGGCAGCGGTAGGTTCATCCAGTACCAAAATGTCCGCGTTTTCGCGCATATACGCTCGGGAGAGGGCAATTTTCTGCCACTGGCCACCAGAGAGCTCTTGGCCATTTTTAAACCAGCGGCCAAGCTGGGTTTTGTAGCCGTTGGCCATGCGGGTAATAAACTCATCCGCCATACCGTGACGAGCGGCGTTCTGCCACCTTTCTTGGTCGTTAAAGGCATGAGTATCGCCGACACCAAGGTTTTCGCCCACCTGCAACTGATAGCGCACGAAGTCCTGAAAAATCACCCCGGTGCGTTCACGTAGTGCTTGGGTACTCCAATCCCGCAGGTCGCTACCATCTAACAGAATTCGGCCTTGGGTTGGGTGGTAGAGCCGCGTGAGCAGCTTGATAAGGGTCGTCTTACCCGAGCCGTTTTCGCCTACCAAAGCCAGGCTCTGCCCAGGGCAGAGGTGCAGTGAGATATCGTGAAGAACCGGATCTTGGAGAACAGAGTCGCCGCCAGGGTAGGAGAAGCTAACGTGCTCAAAGCGCAGCCCGTCACCGGGCAGTGCCCCCTGAGTGAGTGTACCGCTCTCTCCCTCCACTGGCTGCTCAAGATACTCATAAAGATTGGAGAGGTAGAGGTTATCCTCGTACATGCCGCTGATCGCGGTGAGGCTTGCGGAGAGCGCGGCCTGACCCTGCTTGAAGACCATCAGGTACATGGTCATCTGGCCCAGGGTAAGTGCCCCGGCAATCGTCTCAATCACCACCCAGGCGTAGGCGGCGTAAAAGGTTAAGGTGCCAAGCAGGCCGAGCAGAAACCCCCAGCTTTCACGACGCAAAGTTAGGCGACGATCCTCAGCAAACAATTTGGTAAAAATGTCGCGATAGCGCTTGAGAAACAGCCCTTCAAGGCCAAACAGTTTGACCTCTTTAATGCTGTCTTCCCTTGCCAGCACCGTCTCTAAATAGATCTGCATACGGGTTTGCGGCGAGCGCCAGCGAAACAGCCGAAAGGCATCGCCCGAGAATTTGGCCTCTGAGATAAATACCGGCAAGGCGCCTGCTACCAAAATCAGCAGCGCCCAAGGGGAGAACTGCACCAGCAGCACTCCGAAGCTACCCAGCGAGATAGCGTTTTGCAGCAGCCCAAAGGTTTTATTCACCAGTGCAAGCGGGCGCGTAGATGCTTCACGGCGCGCTCGCGTGAGCTGGTCGTAAAGCTCTGAATCTTCAAACTGGCTAAGTGACAGTTGTCCCGCTTTCTCCAGAATCATCACATTGACCTTCTGCCCCAGCAGCGCACGCAGCAGTGACTGTTGGGCTGAGAGGCCGCGCTGGGCCAGGGCAATGAGCGCAATAATCACGGCTTCGATCCCCACCAGCGTTAGCACCGGTGTGATGGACGCTAGTAGATTGGGATCAGTGGCTGCTTGATGGGCCTCCATGGCACTTACCACCCCATCCACAATCAATTGACCCACCCAGGCCGCCACGGCAGGCAGAACCCCTGCGACCAGCGTGCACAGCGCCAGCCCAAGCATCATCCAGCGAGAGGTTTCCCAGACTAAGCCAAGTGCACGTCGGCTATAGCGAAATACGCCAAAAAAGCCGCTTAGTGGTGAGGAAGTCGATTCAGAAGGTGGTGGAGACATAGTTAGGCTGGCAAAAAGTACCGACGAAAAAAAGAGTGCCATGATGCGGTGGTTGAGCGTGGATAGCCAGCTCAGCCGCCGGTTGCCTTCAACGGCAACACGGCGGAGACCCAGTTTAGTGGTGAGATATTACCAGGGGAGCACAGCCCCATCGGTGCGTGGCTCGGTGCCACCTTGGAGTACGCCGGTGTCAGGATCGCGCAGAATGATTTGGCCACGGCCAAAGCTGATTGAATCGGCGACTTTAACGATGTCGTGGCCGCGGCGTGCCAGGGCAAGCGCTAAGTGATTGGGGAAGTCGGCTTCAACTTCGATGGTTTTGCCTTTGGTCCATTTCCAACGCGGCATATCGAGCGCCGCCTGAGGATTCAGTTGATCCTCAAGCATCGCCGTTACCACCTGCACATGGCCCTGGGGCTGCATATAGCCACCCATCACACCGAACGGCCCAACGGCTTGGTTATCTTTGGTGATAAAGCCTGGGATGATGGTGTGGTAGGTGCGCTTGCCGGGGGCTAGTGCATTAGGGTGCTGCGGGTCGAGGGAGAACGACCAGCCACGGTTTTGCAGGCTAATGCCGGTGCCCGGTACCACCATGCCAGAGCCAAAGCCTTTGAAGTTGCTTTGAATCAGCGACACCATATTGCCATCGTTGTCAGCCGTGGCGAGATACACTGTGCCGCCCTTGATCGGATTGCCGTGTATAGGGTCGACGGCTTGCTCGCCAATCATTGCTGCTCGCGACTTCAAATAGTCGTCGTTCAACATCTGATCAATGGTGGGTCGCATAGTATCAAGGTCGGTCACATGCGCGAAGCCATCGACGTAAGCCAGCTTGGTGGCCTCAATACGACGGTGCAGGGTTTCGACGGGGTCGCGGCCTTCATCGCCTAAATGTTCAAGCATGCCCAGCGCTTGCAGGACAATTATGCCGCTGCCGTTAGGGGGAATTTCCCAAATATCGTGGCCTTTGTAGCGCACGCTAATAGGGTCTACCCACTCTGGCTGGTAAGCCGCTAGGTCTTCTTTGCGTAATAGGCCACCATGTTCGCGGGAAAAGGCATCAATGGCCTCGGCCAGTTCGCCCTCATAGAATGCTTTGGCGCGGCTGTCAGCAATCGCTTTTAGACTTTTAGCATGGCCTTCGGAGCGCCACAGTTCACAGGGCTCCGGCGCACGCCCTTTGGGAGCAAACGTATCAAACCAGGGTTTGAAGGAAGCCTCATCGTAAGCCGAGTAGGTGTTGAAAGCTTCTTTCCACATTTGGTGAATGACGGGAGAAACCGGGAATCCTTCATCGGCCAGTGCAATCGCAGGCGCCAGCAACTCTGCGAACGGAAGTTTGCCGAAGCGCTCAGATAGCGCCGCCCAGGCAGCGGGTGCGCCGGGTACCGTTACCGGGAGCATGCCGTGGTTGGGCATCGTGTCATGGCCGAGGGCTTTTAGCGCTTCAATGGTTGCCGCTTGTGGAGCAGGGCCGCTGGCGTTAAGCCCATGCAGTTTGCCATCGACCCACACAATGGCAAAAGCGTCGCTGCCGATCCCATTCGAGGTGGGCTCCACCACCGTTAATGCGGCTGCCGTGGCAATGGCTGCATCAATCGCATTACCACCTTGCTGCAAAATGCTAATACCTACCTGCGCTGCTAACGGTTGTGAGGTGGCGACCATGCCACGTTTACCGAACGTTGCCATCCGGCGCGAGGCGCTGGGGTAATAGAGAGCATCATGTTGCATACCAGTGTCCTTTTGAACGTTGTTTTGAAACAACAGTTTTTTGAAACAACAGTTTTTTAAAATAACAATGTTTTGAAATAACGTAGAGGTATTAAACATTCTCTTGCTGTGCGGCACCTTTTAAGCGCTGAATCTTGCGATCTTGATAGAGCGAAAACAGTATCGAAGCGACAGCGAGTGCCAGAAAAAGCGCAGAGAGTGGTCGAGTCAAAAAAGTCAGCCAGCTTTCATTAAGCTCAAGGGCGCGGAAGAGCTGGCGCTCAAGGTTATCGCCAAGTACTACGCCGAGTATCAGAGGCGTTAGCGGTACTTCAGCTTTCCACAGCAGGTAGCCGATGATGCCAAAGATAAACAGCACCCAAATATCAAACAGGTTGTTGTTCAGTGCATAAGCACCAATGGCACACAGCATTAATACGACAGGAACGAGGATCTGTTGGGGGATCAACGATATTTTGGCGAACCAGCGTACTAGCAGCAGATTGCAAAGCACCATGACCACCGCACCGATCAGTAAGCTGGCATAAATAGCACCCACCAGCACCGGGTTCTGTTCAAACATCATTGGCCCCGGCGTAATGCCGTGCAGGATCAGAACCCCCATCATGATCGCCATGGGCAAATCGCCCGGTATTCCCAACGCGAGCGTAGGTACAAACGCGCCGCCTGCCACCGCGCTATTGGAGGCTTCAGACGCCACGATGCCGCTGGGTGTGCCAGTGCCAAACTTCTCTGGATGTTTTGAGAATTTCTTGGCTTGGTCGTAGCTTAAGAAATTAGCCACGGTGCCACCCGTGCCAGGTAGCGCTCCCACCAAGCTACCAATGAGTGAAGAGCGCAGCGTGTTAAGCTTTTGTCCCGCCATATCTTTGAGTATTTGGCCGTAGGGAATCGTTACATTGGTATCGATGTTTTTGGCTTCGCTTTTCTCATCTTTGAGCTTCTCTATATTTCCAAGTAGCTGCGAAAAAGCAAATATACCGATCATCACGGGGAGAATTTCGAACCCAGATCCCATCGCCGGCAGGCCGAAGTCAAAGCGAAGATTGCTGTTGCGGTCATAGCCAACGGTGGTAATCAAAAGCCCCAAAGCGGCGGCCATCAGGCCTTTGAGCAGAGCGCCACTGGAAAGGCCTGCCACAAGTGTCAGAGCGAAAACGATTAATGCAGTGATTTCCCAAGGACGGAAGTTCATGCTGAAGCTTGCAATTAGCGGCCCGAAGAACACCAGCACCGCCACGCTGATAATGGTGCCTAAAAACGATGAAGCGACGCCAATGCCTAGGGCGCGGCCCGGTTCGCCTTTCTGTGCCATCGGGTAGCCGTCATAAACAGTAGTAATAGACGAGGGTGTGCCGGGTATCCCCAACATGACGCCAGACACAATGCCGCCCGAGTATCCCCCCACAAATACACCAACCATCAGTGAGACGCCGCTGACCGGATCCATAGCAAAGGTAAAAGGGAAGACCACCAGGATGGCCATGGTGACGGTAAAGCCAGGGATGCTACCGCCAATAATGCCAAACAAAACACCGATTACAATTAGGCCCAGCACCGAGGGAGTACCGACCTCAGCGAGAGCTTGGAGAAAAAAATTGGTCATTATTTACTCCGCAGATTAGGGCAGCCAGACATTTAAGCCATAGCGGAAAACCACAAATATCACGAGCGTCAGAGTGAAACTCAACGTGAGATTAATGATCCATTTTCGCCGCGTATCTATACCCATAAGTAAAGCAAGCGAGGCGACTAAGAAGCCCATAGTGGTTGCGATATACCCAACTGCTGGGAGAAGTGCTGCATAAAGCCCAAACAGTAGAAACAGAGCGAGTATGGTGCGCCGGCTTTTAAACCACCCAGCAACAAGCTGCTTTGCGCCCGCCCGCTCAGGTACTTTTACTAATAAGGAGCGCACTAGGATCAGCAGTGAGAACGAACCAATCACTACCAACAAAATACGTGGGAAAAGAGCTGACCCATACGGTTGCCAACTGGTCGGTGGAGCAATGCTTCCTGACTCCATCCACATGACAGCCACAATTAATAGCAGAGCCAGCGCCAAGGCGCGGTCTTTCGTTAGCGTAAGCATTAGCGATGCCTCCGGTAGTTCTAGCCCCCGTACTCACGAGGGCTAGAGGGTGCGCCCTCAGTTCTGGAAATCGATGTTCTCAGCAGCGGCGGATAGTGCTGCTTCGTTTTCATCCAGAAACGTTTGATAATCATCACCGGCCAGAAAGCGAACAACAGAGCCAAATTCGTTTTCAATGCGGCTCTGTACTTCTTCATTTTCCAAGGCCTGTTCGTAAGCGTCAGCGATGGTATTGAGGATTTCTTGCGGAGTGCCTTTGGGAGCAAAAATACCTCTGCTGGTGGAGTGATCCATCTCGATGCCTTGCTCTCGCAGGGTGGCTACATCTGGCATGCTATCAAGGCGCTCTGGATGGGCGATGCCGAGCGCGCGGAAGGTGCCATCTTCAAAAAATGCACCGCCAGAGGGCAGGTTGAACATTGCGAAATCAACTTCTTCCGCCATCAAAGCCGATACCTGTTCACCCGTATCTGGATAGCCGACTAGACGCACGTCGGCCATATCAATGCCAGCCTCCTGGAAGAACTGTGCCCAGAAGAAGTGGTCAGTGGAGCTAGGAATCATACTGAAGCGCACTTGGCCTGGGTTTTCGCTAACATAGTCAGCGATTTCATCAGCGCTCTGGACAGGGTGATTCGCATGGGCGGTTGGGATATTGATGGTTTGGGTAAGTAGCGCGATAGGTTCGAAGGCATCAAACGAGTAGTCGACGGTGCCCGCTAGCTTTGAAAGTGCAATGGTGTCGTGGCTGCCAAGCAGTGTATAGCCATCGGGTTCTGCGTCTTTTACATTGCGAGACCCCAGGGTAGCGCCTGCTCCTGCCATATTGACCGGAACGATGGATTCTCCAAGGTTCTTTTCAGCTTCCTGAGAAATCAACCGGAAGAGGATATCCGTTGCTCCCCCAGGCCCATAAGGGATAATTAAGCGAATATCCTGCTCGGGATAGTCAGCTTGTGCGGTGGTGGCAATTGCCAAACTAGACGCAAGTCCGATGGCTGCGAGGGTAGTGCTTAGAGTAAATGTTGAACGCGTCATTCTTATACACCTTTATAGATTGAGGTTGGTGTTGTGGGATGCCGCCCTGACTGCAGCGACGTGGTGAGCGCGTGATCCCGTTATCGGGTTTTTGTTATCTAATAAATACATCTGCCAATAAGCGTTAGCCTAGAAAGAAACCTCCATAAACCAGGGCGCCCATAACCACAAAGGCGGGGTGCGTGTTAAAACGAATCAGTGCTATAGCGGCGACTATGCCAATGATCAGGGTATGAATCGTCCCGCTGGTATTAAGGCTTTCGAGCAGAAACCCCAAGGTCAGCCAGGCCATCATCATGGCGATGACAGGGCGTACCCACTGGCTCATGCGCTTAACCCGGGGGGAATCACGATGACGGTAGAGCAACCCTAACGCGCCTAACATGAGTAGCAGCGTAGGGATCACTGTGGCAGCCACGGCGATGAAGGCACCGCCAATACCCGCTACTTCATAGCCCACATAGCCGGCCATTTTGGTCGCGATAGGGCTAGGTAATGCATTGCCGAGGGCTAGTGTTTCCGCGAAGGTTTGTGCGGTCATCCAGCCATAACGGCCAACCACTTCGGCTTCGATCAGTGGAATAATGGCTGGGCCGCCGCCATAGCCGATAATGTTTGGGATAAAAAAGGCTAAGAAGAGATCCCAATAAATCATGCCGCTCCCTCCGCTTTTTTCTTACCGGCAGGGCGCAGGAGGGCGGCAAGTAGAATGGCGCCAATCACCCAGCCTGGGTGAATGCCAAGCCAATAGATCAGCCCGGCGGCAATGATGGCCATTGCAATGCTGACCAGCCAGCCAAGAGCGGCCTGGGATTTATCAAAAAAGTCCCAGGTGAGCTGTGCCATCATCACCATGACCACCGGCACTACCGCTTGGCCCATACCGCGAATCCATGCCACATCGCGGTAGCGGCTGAAAATGCCTAACATGACAATCATCGCCACAATCATCGGGACGATAATAGCAATGACGGCCGCAATACAGCCGACGACTCCACCTACACGATAGCCAATATAGCCGGGCATCTTGGTGGCAATGGGGCCGGGTAAGGTATTACCAATCGCCAGTACATCGGCAAACTCTTCATCGGTTAACCAATGGTGACGGGTGACGACCTCGGCGCGCACTAATGGGATCATGGCGGGGCCGCCACCGAAACCAAAGATGCCGATGCGGAAAAAGGCCCAGAAAAGTTGCCAGGAGGTGGCGGGTGGTGTCATTGATGCATATCCCGCGAAGCCAAAGAGGAGATCAGAAGCATACCTAGACCTTATTTATCGTTTGTAGATTAAAAAATCGATTATCTTGTCTAAAATAGAATATAGGTAGTGCCCGACCCAACGTCAACAGTCAAAACAGAATGGACAGCGGGAACTGAGATAAACAAAGGACATCGTGATGAATAATTCTCTACCTACGTCAGCCAAGCCAGTAGGGCCAGTGGGGCCAGCGGGTACCGCATCAAGTCGCGTGTTTGATCATTTACGCAAGGATTTGGTGGGTGGGCGTTTTGTGGCCGGTGAAAAGCTCGCTATCAATGCCCTCAAAGAGCGCTATCAAGTCGGTTTGAGCCCGCTGCGAGAAGCGCTCAATAGATTGGCGGCTTATGGGTTGCTGGTGCAGGAGAATCAGCGCGGCTTTCGGGTGCCGAAGCTATCGCGGGATGAACTGGACGATATTGCCCAAATGCGCCTGGAAATGGAGGGGATGGCGCTAGAGCGAGCTATTGCTAACGGTGACTCGCTTTGGGAGGCCGATTTGCTTGCTGCCGCACATCGCCTGAAACGGGCCGATATAACCCTGGATAAAGGCGAAGAGTGGGAGCATCTGCATACACAGTTTCACCGCACCCTGGTGGCGCCGTGTGGGTCAGTCTGGTTATTGCGTTTTATTGAGCAGTTACACGACCAGTTCGATCGCTACCGACGTTTGGGGCCAAAAATGCCGACGATACGTCAAGAGCTGGACGAGCAGCATCATCAGCTGGTGGAGCTGGCGCTACAGCGGGATGCTAAAGCAGCGCGTGAATTAATGGACGACCATATCCATAAATCCTATGAAGTCGCCCTGAAGCGCTACCAAGAGCACGTGTAGTTGGTCATGAACAGTTGGTAAACTGCTGCGCATAAAGCGTCGGCCATCGCCGACCTAACCATGATCATGAGGGTGCTATGCACACAGATAACCAACACGCAGATGACCAAGTTGCCGCGCAAACGCTGAACTGGGTGCGCACTTTCATTGTCGCCCACGATATTTGCCCGTTCGCTCAGCGGGAGCTAGCGCGTGAAGCCATCCGCGTTGAGGTTGTGCGTTCTAAAAAAATTGAAGTGGCGCTTGAAGAGCTGATGGTCGAGGTAGCGTGGCTGGACGAACACCCTGAAACTGAAACGACGCTGCTGGTATTTCCAACGCTTTTTAAAAGTTTTGATCACTACCTGGATTTTGTTGAGCTGGCCGAAAGTATCTTGGTCGATCAGGGATATGAAGGAGTCTATCAGCTCGCTACCTTTCATCCCGATTACTGCTTCGACGGGGCTGAGCCCGATGACGCTGCCAACTATACCAACCGCTCTCCCTATGCCATGGTGCATTTGTTGCGCGAAGAGAGCGTCGAAAAGGCGATCGAGTTTTACGGCGATACCGACGCGATTCCTGAGCGAAATATCGCTAAGTTAACGGCGATGGGCAGCGACGCCGCTGAGCAACAGTTACAGCACTGTTTTGACGTGAACGACTAAGGCTTGTGAATCACATCGCTGATGTTTGCCTTTGACAGGGCGCCATCCGCAAGTTGTATTCTGTCGATATTTGCATTTAACGAGCCGCTAATTTTTATGACCTGAAGCGGAAGGCCAATGGAAAAAGGGCCAGCCAAGCTGGCCCAAAAGCGTGAATTAAAACTCTTCCCAATCAGGTGTGGCGTTGGGCAGTTTTCTAGCTGAAGAAGCGTTAGACGCTGCAAGTGCCTGCGGTGATGAAGAGGCGCTGGGGGTTTCCGAGCCACCGTGCGCTACGCGCTTAAGTTTGAAGGTCGTGACTAACTCGGCCAAACGAGTCGCTTCATCCTGGAGTGAGGCTGACGCGGTGCTGGTCTCTTCAACCAGTGATACATTTTCCTGGGTCGCCGAGTCCATCTGGGATACCGCTGTGCTGACTTGGCTAATGCCCGACTCCTGCTCCTTTGCGGCGAGAGCAAGCTCTTGCATCATTTCCGTCACTTTACGAATAGCTTCGTTGATCTCCGCCATATCATGGCCATTTTTAGCTGCTTGTTCCGCACCGACAACAATACGCTGTGAGATATCTTCAATCATGGTGCGTATTTCTTTCGATGAAGTGGAGGTCTTGGTGGCTAATGAGCGAACTTCGCTGGCCACCACCGCAAAGCCTCTACCGTGCTCGCCAGCCCGGGCAGCTTCTACCGATGCATTCAACGCCAGGATATTGGTTTGAAAGGCGATTGAGTCAATCACCTGGATAATGTCATGGACTTTGTGCGAGGTCTCTTCTAATTCCCGCATCAGTAGGCTGGTGCGTTCAGATGCCTGCTTACCACTATTCGCCTGTTGCGCGGCGTCCTGGGTCAATTGCTGTGCTTGACCGGCAGTATCTGCGTTTTGCCGCACAATCGATGAAATTTCATCCATACTCGCGGCGGTTTGCTGCAAAGCTGCGGCTTGTTGCTCTGTACGCGAAGCGAGATCCTGGCTGCCGCTGGCAATTTGCGTAGAGCTGGAGGCGACGGCTTCGCTACTTTGATTGAGCGTACCGATTATCTCTTCCAGGCGCTCCTGCATATCCTCCATGGCACTATAAAGGCGGCCAATCTCGTTACGCCCTAGGGCATCGATATGGCTGGTCAAATCCCCCTTTGCAATGTTTTCGCAAATGCTGACTGCCCGCTGTAGGGGACTGATGACGAGCCGATTAATCATTATTTGTACCACAATATAGAGTACAATCGCGGTTAAAATGAGAACGCCTACGGTGATACCAAAAATGACGCTGTCGCGCTGCGCTTCCGAGTGAACTTGGTTGCCTCTGCTCAATGCATAATCATTGAAATTACTGATCGCAGTGCTAAAGCCAGAGAACTTCTGATTAATGGGATCACGGTATTCGTCCAGTGTCTCATAGCGCTCGTTGGCTAAATCACTTCTTAAGGTGTCAGTGACAATAAGGTGGTAACTATCGACAATTGCATCGATTAGTGGGCGACGCTCGGAATCAATCGGGAGTTCAAGGCGAGTGAGTTCTGCAATACGCTGGTCAGATTTCTCCAGGCTCACCAGCGCTTCTCCCAGCGCCCGCTCAGCGTAACTTTCGTTGCCATTGCGGTAGTGCTGTGACATGCGCTCTAGCCTGACCCGCACCTCCATTAGATTTGTTTCTGCACGGTTAGCAGCACTCGCTTGTTGAGCACTGATTTCATTAATTTCTGCCAGCAGCTGTGCACCTTCGCGTTCTGCCATGACACCCATGCTACCCAAAATGATAAGCATGGCTAAAAGCACAATCAGTGCGCCAGCAATCACTCTCTTAACTGATATGTTTTGCATTGATACTTCTCCTAATACTCCCCGCACCTGAATTGGTGCATAGGGGAGTTTTAAAAGGTATCAATTTTCCGTTAAAATAATAATTTGATTAAGTTGGTGTTAGTTTTCTATATTGTTAAATGCTAAATCATAATAAAGCCGTATAATTAAATGTTTTTTTAAACTTGTTTGAGAGTTGTTTGGAAAATAATTGTTTGATAAAGAGTTGCTTAGTAAATAGTCGTCTGGTAAAGAACCCTTTGGTAAATGGATGATTGTTAAAGCGTCTTATGCATCACATGCGTATCGACAAAACCGAAGCGCGCATGGCGGTAGGCGTTAGGAACGGTACCCACAATACTAAACCCAAGCTTCTGCCATAACGCGACAGCCACCTCATTGGTGGCCACCACGGCGTTGTACTGCATGGCCAGAAACCCTAGTTCCCGGGCCTGTTGCTGGGAGTGCTCACACATGGCTCGCGCTACGCCTTTGCCCCGTGCGGCGGGGGTCACCATATAACCACAGTTACATATATGATCGCCGGGGCCAGCCGCGTTGGTTTTTAAGTAGTAAGCGCCCAGCATTTGTCCGTTTTCATCTTTGGCAACCACACTGGCGTTAGGCGTTTTACACCATAACTGACGGGCAGCTTCAAAACTGATATCGGGATCAAACGCATAGGTCTCTTGCGCTGCAACAATGGCTTGGAAGGTGGGCCAGAAAGCAGCAAAATCGTCATCCGTTATTGGAGAGAAAGCGAGTGTGGTCATAACTATCCTGTTCAGCTAAGCGCTTATCGAGCGACCTCAGCCACAATTTCGTAGCTGCGTAGACGGTCGGCGTGGCTGTAAAAATCGCTATTAATCATCAGTTCATCGGCACCAGTGCGTGTTTGGAATTCCTCAAGCTCGGCTTTAACTGTCTCGGGCCCACCAATAATCGCCGCGCCTAAAAATTGGCTGACTTGGGCCTGTTCCATCGGCGACCAATCCAACTGCTCAACCGGCGGTTGTGACTGAGTCGGCTTGCCGCGAATAAGGTTTAAAAACTTCTGCTGCGCTGTCGTGGCCAAGTAGTGAGCCATCGCGTCACTCTCTGCGGCCATCACGGGAAGGCCGACCATCGCATGGGGCTTATCCAGGTGCTCCGAAGGGCGGAAGTTATCACGGTACAAACGCAGCGCTTCAAATAAATAGCCCGGCGCGAACTGAGCCGCAAACGCGAAGGGTAAGCCCAGTTTGGCTGCCAGCTGCGCGCTGTAACCGCTGGAACCCAGCAACCAAATAGGCACATGGGTACCTTGGCCAGGCACCGCTTTCACTCGCTGCTGGGGCTCTGCATCGGCTAAGTAGCTGCGCAGCTCATTCAGCAGTTGTGGAAAATCATCGACCCCGGCGTGGGCGTTGCGGCGCATAGCCTGCATGGTGGCACCATCCGAGCCAGGCGCACGGCCTAATCCCAGATCAATACGGCCAGGGTAGAGCGTTTCCAGTGTGCCGAACTGCTCGGCAATCACCAGCGGTGGATGGTTAGGCAGCATAATGCCGCCGCTACCCACGCGGATGGTGGACGTTTGCCCGGCTATATGACCAATCAACACGGCGGTTGCGGCACTGGCGATACCGGCAATATTGTGGTGCTCGGCAAGCCAGTAACGGGTATAGCCTAGCCGCTCGGTTAATTGCGCCAGGGCAACACTATCGCGAAAGGTCTCTGCGGCACTGCCGCCCTGGCGAATAGGTGCCAGATCAAGAACGGAAAGTGCCGTGGAAGCGAGTTGGCTCATGGATCACCTGCAAATTAATTCGTGGGCGCGTCGGGTGAAAAATTACTTAGCGCGCTTGGTAATTACACGTTATGCGGCCATTGCAGATGAATTGCAAGGTGTCGACTATCCAGGTGGCGGATATACAGGTTCGTTGGCTCCTCACTCCTCATTTAAAGGTGGAGTGGGGCGAATAAGAATTTCATTCACATCTACATGGGCAGGTTGCGCTAGTGCGTAAATTACCGCATTGGCGATATCGCGATCTTCTAAGGCATGAGTTGGCGGCTCATCAAAAAAGGGGGTGTCGACCATTCCAGGTTCAATTAGCGTCACACGCATGCCGGTGCCACGTAACTCTTCACGTAAGTTGTAGCCAATTCCGGTGACCGCCCACTTGGTCGCGCTATACATCGAGCCTGGAATAGTCGTGCGGCCTGCGGCTGAGCCGGTGAGCAATACATGGCCTTTGCTGCGTTTAAGGGCGGGCAAACAGGCTTGAATAGTGAGGCCCACTCCATAGATATTGGTGAGAATCATCTCACGCCATGCGTCGTGGTCGGCTTCACTAAAGCCGCCGGGTGAACCGCCACGGCCAGCGTTGGCAAAGACGCCATCCAGGCGGCCAAAGGTTTCCAGCGCCTGCTCAACCATGGCCTGCTGCTGTTCCATGTTAATCACGTCCAGCTCACAGGTCAGTACGTTTTCCGGCCCCAGCTCTTGCGCCAGTGCGGTGAGCTTGTCGCTAGAACGTGCAGCGAGTACTAACTTATAGCCTTCACGTGCAGCTGCGCGAGCGGTGGCCGCACCGATGCCGCTAGATGCGCCGGTAATTAATAGCACGCGGTGTTGCATGGGGTGCGCTCCTTGCTTGGTCAGTCAAGTGAGCTTTTAGCATGGCTAAGGTGACAGCATCCTGCAAATATAGGCTTAAGCAGCTTGGTATTGTGCTGCTAACTGACTGCTAACGAGGAGCCCATCTACTTTACGTTTTAGCATCGTTGCGTTTTAGCATCGCTGAGAGATCCAGTATCGCTTGAGCCATATCTGCCATGCTTTTGCTTTGATCCATTGAGGTTTTCCGCAGAAAGCGGTAGGCCTCCTCTTCGTTCATCTCCTGGTGGGCCATGATGAGACCTTTGGCGCGTTCAATCAGTTTGCGTTCTCGTAGCGCTTTGCGGGTATTTTCAAGCTCATCGCTGAGCCCTTGTAAGCGGCTGGCCTGGGCTTGGGTGAGCTCGATCAGCGAGCGGCCCAGGGGGGAGGTGAGAGCGTTGGCGGTCAGGTCACCTAATGGTTGCGCTCTATTCAGCGCCAACAGCTGCTCGCAGGGGGCGGATGTTGGGCGACAGGGATCCGCCTTGGTTTTTTCTAAAGCCTCCTCGGCCTGGGCGATTTTGCGGTGGCAAAGCACACTCAGTTGTTCAATCAGCGCATCTTCAACTGTTTTCATTGAGTCGATGCGCAGCGTGGTGAGTTCATACCAGGTTTCACCCAGCTTATCGGGTGTCTCTTTGGGTGGTGATTGTTTTGCCGACGAGCGTTGGCAGGCGATATCGCGTAGATGGCAAATACCCGACAGCGTGCGCGGTGAAAGCTCCTTCTGCCATGCCTGCTGCGCTTCGGGTGTCGCAAACTCTACAAAGGTGTCGAAACAGCGCTGTTGATCCGACATTAGCTGGTTGAGCAGGGCACGGTGAGGCTCGTCGAAGTGGCCATGGGTAAAGCCAAAGGCGCCGCAGGCGCGCTCCTGGCCCGCCAGCTCTTTGCCTTGCATTAAGTGGAAAATCGCTACTAGCGTGCGGGTAATATCGGGATCGATAGAGGTATCTGCGGCCTCAAACACAATGGCTAGTAGGCCACTGGTCAACTGGTTAAACGCCTGGGTCGCTGCATCGGGGGTGATAGCAAAGGTATCAATGGCCTGGCGAAGCGCGCCAAGTTCGTCAAGCGCGTACCAGACGGCGGCAATCCGGCGCAGTAAGCGCGCGGCGGCCTGGGGGCGGGCCTCCTCACTGAGCGCTTCCAGCCGTTGGCGCATTAGTGTTTCGGCCTGCTGACTGTGTTGCCGGTAGGTGTCGCGGCGGGTTTTGAAGCGCTGCCCCTGGGAAACAAGGTAAATCGTCGATGCGCCCCGTTCACGCTGGAGCATATGAATAAAGCGGCTGATGTCGCCGACAATATCGGCGGTGGTGGCAAGGTGGGTAAGGTTGTCGATATCGCAACGGATGGCGGTTAAGAGCAGTTGCTGCGCTGAAGACATAGAAATTTCCTTGGTGACTCGCCGCCTAAATGTGAACACTCCCATACCGTTATTCTCCCATACCATGCCGAAGCGTATGGGAGTGAACAGGAACGTTATGGAAGTATGAGTGTACTGGAAAGCGCTTAGCGTAACGACAGAGCGCCCGCGCCTACATCATCACCTACTGCGTCGCTATACGCTTTGGCCTCTTCTGCTTCGGTAGCATCGCTAAAGCGTACCACCAACACACATGAAGCCAGGATCAGTACAGTGAGGCCTAAATAGAACAGACCTTGCTGATAGGTCAGGCTTTCGCTGCGGAACAGAAAGGCAGCGCCTACCGCGCCCACATTACCGCCAGCGCCGACTATGCCCGCCACGGCACCCAGCGCCTTTTTGTTGATAAACGGCACCACGCCAAAAGTAGCGCCTTCCGCCATCTGCACAAACAGGCTGAACACCAGCATGATACCTATCGCTAGGCTTAATACGTGCATCTGCGAAAACGCTACCAACGCAATACCTTCGCAAACCAAGGCAATAAACAGCCAGCGAACGCGCCCTTTCAAGCCCCCTTGCTTAGCGAAAAGATCCGAGAAGACGCCGCCTAAAGTACGCGCAAAAATATTCATTAAACCAAACAGACCGGCAATCAGACCCGCGGTGGCCAGGGTAAGATCAAACTTATCAAAGAAGTAGATGGCGGCAATATTGTTGATCGTCAGTTCCACGCCAAAGCAGAGGCCATAGACAACGAACAGCGCCCAAACACGAATATCCTTGGCGGCGGCTAGAAAGCTTTGCGCGGCACCATTTTCACCTGAAGCTTCAGGCAATTCGCCGCGTGCGCGCAGGTCGCTGAAGTTGCCGTTGGGGGCATCCTGGGTAAAGAACCAGTAGCCAATGCCGGTAAAGAACATCACTACACCAGGCACCATCATCGCTAAACGCCAGCCAAAGGCTTCGTTAACGCCCAGCATCAGCATGCCCGAGAAGATTAGTGGCATCAGTATCTGCGTGGTGCCACCACCCAGGTTTCCCCAACCTGCGCTAGTAGCGTTGGCGGTGCCGACCACATTGGGGGCGAACATCATCGAGGTGTGGTACTGGGTAATCACGAAGGAGGCACCAATGGCCCCAATGGCTAAGCGCGCCAATAGAAAGGTTTCAAAGCTATCGGCCAAGCCAATGCCCATCACCGGAATAGCGCCTAATATCAGTAGCCCGGTATAGGTTTTACGCGGACCGATGCGGTCACACAGTACGCCAATCGCAAGGCGCACAATGACCGTAATCGCTACCGAAGCGATAATCGTATTGCCGATTTGTGTTTGAGTCAGTGAAAGGTCTTCTCGAACAATCGCCATAAGAGGGGCGATGCCGAACCAGCCGAAGAAACAGATATGAAACGCGAACCATGAAAAGTGGAAAGCGCGCATCTGAGGAGTCGAGAAGTTAAGCAGCCGAATGCGGTTGGCTTTGTTGCGTATGTCCATGGGATGGCCTCACGGGGCATAAAACGAGTTAGTCGCTACGCAACGCAAACAAGTTAGCGCGTTACGCAAACAATTGACGAGAACATGCCTTCACCGTTGAAGGTCAGGTTCGACGCACTCGTACCCGACTGGGCCTGGTCCACGCCTACCACCACTGGTAGGAGTTATGCAGGTAGTTTGCCAGTTGAATATTTATTGCTAAAAATCAATATCTTAATTTATTTTTGTTGTGCGTGTTAGAGATGAGTGATCAAGTCTATGCTGCATGATTGGGCATGCAACGCCGATTTTGCGGCATCTTGGTGCTAGAAGGGTGCAATGGGCGGACTGAACGTGCAGCCATTATTCATGTAAATAGACGGCATCAATATCCAGTGTGGAGTGGCTACCAATCGCTTCAAAGTGTTCGCTTAACCAACGTTCAGCGGCAGCTTGTCCCTGCTCGAAAAGATGGCATAGAAAAGGCCACTCAGAATTGGATTTGCTGGAGACAGAGAGGCCCTCAAGTGCCTGCTCGCCGCTAATGCGGTGGAACAACGCCTGCTGGTAGCAGTTTTCAATGCCTTGCTCATCGAGGGTATGCTTAAGCAGCGCAATCATACGGATCTCTTTAATCAGTGCTGAGTTAAAGGTGATCTCGTTGAGGCGATTCATAATGGCCGATGCCGAGGTGGGGACTTCGTTACGGCTGATTGGGTTGATTTGTATCAGCAGAATATCCCGTGCGCTGCACTCCTCCATGAGAGGAAACAGGGCGGGGTTACCCATGTAGCCACCATCCCAATACGCTTCGCCGTCGATCTCCACTGCTTGGAATATAAAGGGCAAGCAAGCGGAGGCCATCACCGCGTCAACGCTCATCTCTTCACGGCGGAACACCCGCTGTTTACCCGTGCGTACGTTAGTGGCCGCGACAAACAGCTTAAGCTGTTGGCATTGCCTAACCCGCTCGAAATCAATATGTTCGGCCACGATATCGCGCAGCGGATTTATATTGAGTGGGTTGAGTTGGTAGGGGGAGGCCACACGGCTTAATAGGTCCATCGCAATAAAACCGGGCGAGTGATCCAGGCTCCAGTTGCCGGTCAATATGTCCAAGGGAGAGCGGCGGATGGGGCTGGCCATACCCGCGCGACTCACCGCTTGCCAAAAGTCGTGCAGTGCTTGCCGAGCGGTCTCTTTATCGCCTCTTGTGAGCGCATCGGCCATTACCACGCCATTCATTGCCCCGGCGCTGGTGCCGCTGATGCCCTCAATCTCAATGCGGTCATCTGCCAGTAGGCGATCAATGACACCCCAGGTATAAGCCCCGTGGGCGCCACCGCCTTGTAACGCGAGATCTAGCTTTTTGACCTGTGCCATATGCTTTTTCCCATTGCTGCTGGTGAGGAAAGTGGTTTTATTGCAACCAGCATGGCATAGGCGGCTAGATAAGACGAAAGGCTATTTAGCGTACAACGGCTATTTAAGGTGCGCCCGCAAGCGGTGAGTGATGATTGGTTGAATAGGGCGCCTCATACATGGCGTGCTCCATGAGGTTGTCCAACTGCAGGGCGAGCTGCTGGCTGGCTTCTTCCATGACTCCCAAGGCGGCCAGTTGACCATTGCGGTCGCCCAGGCGGGCAAACTTAAGTGCTTCCGCGCCACTGTCATGCATACGGCGATGGGGTGCCGCCAGCGCTCGATAGGCCTCAGTGCGGGCGTAACGTTGGTGACCTTCTCCATGTTGATGCCAGCGCCCTAAACGGCATTGGTGATGGTCTTCTAGGGGAGTGTCTGTGTTGGCAGAGAGGAGCTGCTTATAAAGCCGACACTTCCACACCGCATGATCAAGCTTCGCGGAGTGTAAAAACGCAGCGGTGGCATTGTGATGAATCACCTTGTGCATATGCTGAGCTTGGTCAGCAAGCTGATGCACTGCCTGCTTAGCTGCTTGCGCGGAATGGGTAATCTCCTCGTCGGCCAGACGTTTTTTCACTACGGCCTGCGAGTGTTCTCTTACCTGGCTATTAATTTGCTCCATCAGTAGGCTGAGCTGATGGCTCAAGCTGTGCATAGTCAACGCTAAGCGGTGGACATCGTCTGCAATGGCTGCCAATCCTGGAGATTGCTGGCTAGCGGCATCGGTGCTGCCAAGCAGACCTTGGCTATGGGCCGTTTCGAGGGCCGTACTTACCGCTAACGCCTGGGCGTGGCCTGCACTACGGGCGAGAGCGACCTGTAGCTGGCTTAAGGCGTGCAGAGTTTTAGCTAACACTAATGGGGGTAACGCTTCGGTACGTTCAGTGTCGTGGCAGCGTTGGTCAAGGCTACTGACCGCCTGTTCAGCGGTGGCAATTAAATTAACCGTTTCCGTTAGGGTGGCCCGCTCGCCGGCAAGCTGATCCGCATACTCCTGTATGCCACTATTGAGAGAAGCCAGCATATCCGCGCCTCTTGCCTGCAGCATGCCGATGGATTGTGCCGGTTTCATCAGGCTCAATAATCGACAACTGGGGGAGGGGGTAGCAGCGTCAAGCTGAGTGCGTAACTCGGCAACTTCCTGTTCCAGGCGGCGAATTTTTTGGTACGGGTGCATAAAGGTGAACATGGCAGAGACACCTACGGCAGATAGCAATATTTTGTGTTAATTTGTCACAAAGTATTGCAGAGGGTTCCCCTGTGCGCCTGATTTAGCGGCCGAAAATGATAAAATTCAGCTACTGATTGCCTGTAAGGCTGAGGTTGTTAACGTTCCCCTCATTAAGATTCTGGGTAACATTAGCGCCGGGCTAGCTGTGCGGCGGTGGCCGTGCAGCCTAAAAACGCGGAGGTGGCCAGCCACTCGGCATCGGGATAATAAGCGAACACATACTGATCCTCTTTTAGACTGTCGATCAGCGGGTAAGTGACGTCTTCGCGTACCGCCGGGCAGCCATGGCTGCGACCGAGCCGCCCCGTTTGGGTGATAAAGGCGTCGCTTACATAGTCCGCGCCGTGGATCACAATAGCGCGCTCAAACGCCAAGTCATTGACGTTGGGTTCCAGACCCTCCAGGCGCAGTGAATAGCCGTTGCGCCCATAGTAGCTGTTCATAGTGCGAAATAGGCCAATGCTGGATTGATGGCTATCGGGGGTATTGGAAAACGTCTCTGCTTGGGCGTCGCCAGACCCCTGGCCGTGGGAGACCAGCTCTTCGAAGAGTAGCTTATGCTGGCGCAAATCAAATACCCACAAGCGCGGCTCGGTAGATGGCAGCGAGTAATCGATCACTGCCAAGCGCTCGGCATTAGGCTCGGCGCAGTTAAGCGCTTGGGCGGCTAAACGCAGCGCATCGGGCGAGGCCTGGGGGGCGAGCTGCAGCAACTGATGGTGTAAAGGCAGTATGCCGCGAGGTGGCGTTGAATCAACTTGGGCGAAGAAACTGGCAGCGTGGAGCGGTAATGTAAATAATGTAAAAGGGAGAGAAAATAATAACGTGGCAACATTTAAACGAAGAGCCATAAAAGTCGATCCTACGAGCAATATAAGTCATTATAAAGATTAGCCGACTAATATAAAAAACAGGGTCGGCGATGTGGAAGACTATAGTAACGCAAGGAGAGGGCGATGAACGAGATACAGCCACTAAGACAATGGGCGATAGGGGTCGCTCTTTGTCTCACGCTTACCCACAGCCCTTTAGGCATTAGCTATGCGAATGCGGATTCAGCGCCGTTACAACAGGCGTTAGCCCAGCAATTAAGCGCGGTTGAGGCGCAGCGGCTACCCGTTGCTGAGTTTTATCAACTGCGCGATGGGCAGCCCGCCTGGCAGGCAGCCGTGGCGGTTGAGTCTCTGGTTGCTGCGTTGAATAGCTTGGAAACCGATGGTCTAACACCCGAGGATTACCACGCTGATACACTGATTGATGAGTTCCAGCGCAGTCAGGCAAGCAGTCAAGCCGCTCAGGCGTCGTTTGATATTAAAGCAACTCGAGCGTTGCTGCTGGCGCTGGATCATTTAGAGCGCGGTAAGGTGAACCCGCGCGATGTCGAACCCCAGTGGGATGCGCCGCGCCCTGAACGTCGCTACTCACTGCTGCGTGTGGTGCATGCCGTCGATGACCGCTCGCTTGATAACGCGATCGCGCTGGCTCGGCCCTCGTCTGCTGAATATCAGCAACTGCGCGATGCCTTGAAGCAGCATTATCAGCTGGCTAACCTGGGCAGCGTGCCCTACTTGGCTGCGCGGGAAGAGTCGTTGCGGCCAGGCGATGAAGCCGACGATGTGAGCGTGCTGCGCCAGCGCCTGGCACTATGGGGAGAGGCTGAGTTACAGGTGGCGGATAGCAGCGCCTATCCATTAATCGGTGTACAAGCCGGGTCGAATCGGCGTGCCTTTGATGCACCGCTGGAAGCCGCGGTGAGGCGTTTCCAGCGCCGTCATTTGCTGCAGGAAGATGGTGTAGTGGGCGAACAAACTCGCTTGGCGTTGAACACCTCAGTGGCGTCGCGAATCGACCAGCTGCGGGTCAATTTAGAGCGCGCGCGGTGGATCCGTCCGATGCAATCTGCTGAGCCACGAGTATGGGTTGATATTGCAGGCTACAGGATGCACTACGTGCGCCCTAACGGCCAGCACTGGGACGCCCGTGTGGTGGTAGGAACCCCGCGGCGCGAGACGCCGATTATCCACTCTACGATCAGCCATTTAACCATTAATCCTTCCTGGACAATCCCGCCGACGATCATGCGCGAGGATGTGTTGCCCCAGGTGCGTGCCGATATCGACTACTTGGCGCGTAAAAACATCCAGGTGATTAGCCCCATGGGCGAACCGCTTGCTGCGGAGGAGATCGACTGGCAGCGTCCTGGCGGCGTTATGTTGCGTCAGGTAGCGGGTACAGGTAACCCGCTAGGTCGCGTCGTGGTACGGTTTCCCAACGATGAAATGATCTATTTGCACGATACCCCCGCGCGTGGATTGTTCCGGCGTGATCAGCGTGCACTTAGTTCAGGCTGTATTCGGGTTGAAGGTGTGACTGAGCTGGCGCAAATGCTGCTGCAAGACACCGGCAGTCGTTATCAAATGAGTACGCTGTTAAAAGGAGGGAGTGATCGCAATGTGAGCTTATCTCAGCGTATTCCCATTGCGCTGCATTATTTGACCGCGTGGCCAAATGCCGAAGGCGAGGTGGAGTTTAGACCTGATATCTACCGCCGGGATGCAACGCTACTGGCCGCGCTGCAGCGGTCAGTCTAGACAGTTGAAAATACGTAAGCCAACGCAAAACAACCGCCCACGTGGCGGTGTTTTGCGTTTGAGTACACGGTAGCTATATAGCGGTCGCTAGTCGTCGCTCTCCTGCCGATAATTAGCCACGCTAACCGGGCCTGTTTCGCCGCTTTCCAGCGCCGCCAATATGGGTGCTGCCTGATTCTGGAACGCAATAAGCGTATCGCCGCTCAAGCTGGTGTTTTCGGGTAGGGGAACCGTCATCGCATTGACCGGTGAGTTGTTGACGATGACTTCGTAGTGCAGGTGAGGGCCGGTGCTGCGGCCTGTATTGCCTGATAGCGCGATACGCTCGCCCATTGTTACACGTTCACCTTGCTTCACCAGCGGCCGGGAGAGGTGCAGGTAGCGCGTCCGGTAGCCATTGTCATGACGGATGACGACATAGCGTCCTGCGGCGCGATGGTTGCTCACTCGTTCCACAACACCGTTAGCGGGAGCCGTTACCGGCGTGCCAATCGGCATAGCAAAATCGGTACCGTTATGCGGGCTAGTGCGGCCGGTTACTGGATGCTTACGGCGCGGATTGAAGCTGGAGCTTAAACGGTAGTTGCCTTCAAACGGGTGGCGCGCAAAGGCAGGATCCAGGCTACCACCCTCAGGTGTATAGAAGTTATCGTCGCTGGCATTACGCACAACGGTTAAGTCCATGCGTTCGCCGTTGTAATGAACAGCCAATACACGGGAATCTAAAGTTTCACCATCGATCATGTCTGACTCGACCAGTACCTGGAAACGATCGCCGCGGCGGCTGTCACGCCGAAAATCGAGCTTCTTTTCGAGTAGTTTCGTCAGTTCTGTTACCGAGCCGCTGTTCAAACCTGTCGCCTGGGCGGAGCGCGCAAAGCTACCGCTGACGCTACCGGCATAGAGGCGCTGAACAGGTTCTCCTTGGCGTTCAATCGTGGTGATGGCGAAGTGGTCTGCGTCCTTCTCCAGCAGTATGCCGTCACGGGTGTTTTTCATCATGCGTAGCGACAATAAACGCCCATCTTCATCCAGCTGATAATCAAAGCTGTGCCCGGCGCGCCAATTGGTTAGCATGCGCGGGTCAGGTAAATCCTCCAGCAGAGCCATCACTTCGCTATAGCCTAGGCCTAATTCGTTTTGTGCCAGTACGGCAAAAGTTTCGCCGGATTCAACAATGTGGGTTTCCCACTCAGGTACAAAGGGCTCTTCAGCTGCCAGCTCTAAATCCAGAAAGGAGATATCATCGAATAGCTCAACGCCATAATCCTCATAAGAGGTAGCGTCGGCAATTTCGACGGAAGAGCTGTTGTCTACATTATTATCCAGCATGCCGCTAGCCAATGTGCCTAGCACAATTGCCATATGCAGCGCACCGTCATCGAGACCACCGCTTTCCAGTGCTGCGGTATTCGGTACCGTGACGTCGACGCCCAAAGCCGGCTGGTTCGCCATGTCGGCCTCTGCGCTGGCAATGACGTCAAGATCAACGATCTCGGTTGCGGTGAGTTCACTGAGGGGGATATTTTCGCGGGTCGCGTCGAGGGCGCGCGAGGCGCGATCGATCGCATCTGCTACCGGGGTGCGTTCTTGATGCAGGGAAGGGACGCCCGGAGTAGAGTCGCTTGGGAGCGGTACTAGCACGCTTTCAAGCGGTGTGTTTAGTTGAGTTAAATCTTGGTATGTCGTCAATAACTTTTGTGTGCCCAGCACGGTGACCATTGTGGCCACGGGTAACAGTAATAATTTGTGCGTACGGGGCAGCGAATGGAGGATTCGCAACATGGGTAAATGGACCGCCGAGTTCGTGATTAAAAGTAACTATTAAGCGAATAAACCCGGAAACCATACCCCATGAAGGCAGGGGTGCATAGACTGTATATCTATACATAAAGCGTAATTAAATACAAAAATAGCACTAACAGACAGAGATTACTATTTATAAACAGCGTTTGCTAACAAATGTAACCAGTGAAGCGTGCTAACTAAATAATCTGTGTTAACTATAGACGAAAACTACGCTTTTAAAAGCTAAAGTATAATCTGTGTCAAATATTTTCCCGCTGGATAGAAATAACGTGCTCTTTTACCTGCGACCAGCAGTTAATCTCAAGCATTTTGTAAGCATGGGCGGAAGTGTTAGCTGTTTCCTGGCATTCTAGCCATGTTTTTTCGAACATTAAGCGCATTGTTTCGCTGTATTGCGTTGAGGAAATCGAAATGTCCCGGGTAACACTTTCACAATGGCAAATGTTGGCCGCCGTGGTTGACCACGGCGGATTTGCGCGTGCGGCAGAGGCGGTACATAAAAGCCCCTCCACGCTGAACCATGCCGTTCATAAATTAGAAGAGCAGCTAGGCGTGCAGGTGCTGGAGCCTATTGGCCGACAAGTACGGTTAACCGAAGCGGGCGAGCTGCTGCTTCGGCGCGCGCGTCAATTAATAGAGAGCGCAGCGTCACTTGAAGATGTCGCCACCCGGCTAGCCGCTGGTTTAGAAGCGGAAGTGGTAGTGGCAATCGATCAGGTGTTTCCCGCTGCTGCTCAAGCTAAAGCGCTAGAGCGATTCTCTGAAACGTACCCGCAGGTGCGCGTTCAGTTGCACGAGAGTGTTCTCAATGGCGGCATTGAGATGCTCTATGATGGCCGCGCAGACTTGGTAGTCTCCGGCATTGAGGCGCAGGGCTTCTTGGGCGAGCCGTTGGTCACGGTGCGCTTTGTTGCCGTGGCGCATCCCCAGCATGCGCTACATCAATTGGGCCGCTCGTTGGATCTACGCGATCTAGCCCAGTATCGGCAGTTGGTGGTGCGTGATTCAGCGCTGCGCCAATCAACCAATGCTGGCTGGTTGAAAGCCGAGCAGCGTTGGACCGTCAGCCACCTCAATACCTCACTGGATATGCTAAGGCGTGGCTTGGGGTTTGCCTGGATGCCGGAAACACGAATTGCGGAGGAGTTAAACAGCGGGCAATTAAAGCCGCTGCCACTACCCGCGGGCGGTATTCGTGAAGTGCCGATTCAGATGATTTTTCGCGACCGAGACCGGGCAGGGCCAGCGGCTCATGCGATGGCCGCCGCACTGAAACAGGCCGTGGTGAGCGAATGCGCGCTGAATGATTCGACTGACTCGAATGAAAGGCCGTAAAACATCCGCTTGAGCGTTCCTGAAGCGGGCGTATGCTGAAGAAAAGAACGTAATTGTTAGCACCTCTAATGACTTTCAGGAGACGCCCAATGGGATTACTGGTAAATGGCAAGTGGCAAGACCAGTGGTATGACACTAAAAAACACGGCGGCGAATTTGTTCGTGAGTCCGCTCAGCTTCGCGACTGGGTGGGCAGCCATCCGGAGACTGACGGTGACTGCTACCCAGCGGAAAAAGAGCGTTATCATTTATATGTCTCGCTAGCCTGCCCCTGGGCGCATCGCACGCTGATTATGCGTAAGTTGAAAGGGCTAGAGCCGTTGATCGGCACGTCCCATGTTAGCCCCTTGATGCTCGACCAAGGCTGGACGTACCGTCAGGACGAAGGTGCCAGTGGCGACCCCGTTAACGGCGTCGACTACCATCACCAGCTGTATACCATGACCGACCCCCACTATACCGGGCGTGTCACCGTGCCCGTGCTATGGGACAAACAGCGCAGCGCCATCGTTAATAATGAGTCTGCAGACTTGCTACGTATTTTTAACCGTGCGTTCGATGAATTGACCGGCAACGACCTGGATTTTTACCCAGAAGATCTGCGCGGTGTCATTGATGACGTAAACGCCGATGTTTACGACCACATCAATAACGGCGTTTATAAATCAGGCTTTGCCACCGAACAGGCGGTTTATGAGAAGCACGTGAAGGCGTTGTTTGACGGTCTAGAGCGTATGGAAGCACGCTTGGCCGAGCATCGTTACTTGGCGGGGGAGTGGTTAACCGAGGCGGATATTCGTCTCTTTACCACGCTGATCCGGTTTGACGCGGTTTACTATGGCCACTTCAAATGCAATTTTAAGCGCATTGAAGATTATCCCAATCTCTCCAATTACGTGAGAGAAATTTATCAGTGGCCGGGGGTGGCGGAGACCGTCAATATGGATCACATCAAACGCCACTACTATTATAGTCACGACACGATTAACCCAACGCGAATCGTACCTGCTGGGCCACTACTCGACCTTGAACGGTCTCACGACCGGGAGCGTTTACCGGGGCAGGGCGTGCGGCGTAAATAGATGCGTATCGCTAGCTAGCAAAAAGGGCCGCCCAGTTGGGCAGCCCTTTTTCTAATGCTGAGATTCTACTGCTAGCGTTTCGTTGCTATTAAAAACGTTGCTATTAAAAACAATGGGGAAGCGTTAGCCATTATCATCGATATCTAACGCTTCACGGGTACGCTGCCAAGCGCTTTCAGCGCCCTCTTGGGTAGTTTGCCAGGCATCGCGAGCGTTGGCTTTAGTCTGCTCCCACCACTCGTTATTGTAAGCCGGGAAGGCTTCGACTTCTTCCTGGCTGGCTTCGACCATAATGCGATGTTCTGTATCACCATCGGCGTCCGTTTCGGTTTCGAGGGTGAAGTAGTCGGTATCAACAACGATCTCGCGGCCGCCGAGGCCCAGTACTGAACCGCTTTCGATCACAATCGCGGTAATGCGCATCTCTTCATCAAACAGGATGTCATCGACGTCACCAATCTCTTCACCGGAACCGCCGGCAAAATAGACCTCTGCATCAAGAATGTCGTCGGCAGAATACATGCCCTGGGGCTCATCCTGCGCGTGAGCATTCATGGCAACGCTGCCCATAAGGGCGGTACCGATAAGGGTTGTGAGGATTGTCTTACGCATAGCATCTCTCCATGTGGCTACGATAGATAATAGATCGGTGTGCTTGTAGGTGTATTGGGGGATAACGTAACTAGAACCACCAACACATCGTGTTGCTAAAAAAACCGACCTACCAAAACGGAAATGGTGTAATTAAAGGGGGGCTTATAATGCTATTACTGCTTATCAGCCCAGTCATCGGCTTGACGCTCTGCTTCTTCGCGCTCTAGGCCGTACTTCTGCTGAAGCTTGCCTACCAATTGATCCTTTTTACCACCGATCTGATCCAACTCATCGTCGGTGAGCTCGCCCCAGCTTGAGCGTGCCTTACCCTTCATCTCTTTCCATTTGCCTTCAATTTGATCCCAGTTCATTGCATCGCTCCTTGAGAATAGTGAACTTGATTAGGCACTTTTTCAGGTTAGACCATATGTGCATGAGCGCAAGTCCTTGTTTCACTGTGGTGTAAGTTAAAAGTACTGGTCAGACGCCAAATGCAATGGTAGGATGCGCGCTCCTCGCATGTGTTGACCCCTCCATCACGACGGTAAGCGTTTAACTGCATAGTTATTAATGAGTAGATGTTAATAGTTATTTGTAGTGTCGCTTGCGGGAACATCTCGCCAATTGCTAGATGTTCATTGCTGTGTAGATGGCGCGCCTCCAGTATTTCACCAAACGGGTGAAATCGGCGCAGAAGGTCGCCACAACGGTTGGCCCGCTAATGCGTTGTTTGCCAACCGGATGCTAGGTGCGACCGGCGTCTCCGACTCCACTGATGGCTTTGACCGCTACGGCGGTGCCTGTTATCGATAATGACCATTCTTCATGTCGTTGTGCGATGACTGAGTCAGAGACGCTTATGATGTTTTTTGCCGGTACTTGCCGGCCTACCAAGGTGTGATTAATGACCTCGACTTCTGTCGCCTCGCCGAGCTTCGGCGATCTGGCTCTTTTGCCTGCCGTTCTGTCTGCTGTTGAATCACAGGGCTACCTCGTTCCCTCGCCGATTCAGGCACAAACTATTCCTGCGTTGCTTGAAGGCCGCGATATGCTGGGCCAGGCCCAGACGGGTACCGGCAAAACCGCAGCGTTTGCATTACCGTTACTGTCACGTTTAGAGCTGACTCGCCGTGAGCCCCAAGTGTTGGTTATGGCGCCAACCCGCGAATTGGCTCAGCAAGTAGCTGCCTCGTTTAGTAAATATGGCCAAAACCTGAAAGGTCTCGAAGTTGCGACCCTATGTGGTGGCCAAGAGTACCGTGAACAGCTGGGCGCCCTTAAGCGTGGCGCGCAAGTGGTTGTCGGTACCCCCGGCCGGATTATCGACCACCTGGACCGCGGTAGCCTGAAGCTTGATGGCCTCTCCGCCCTAGTGCTGGACGAAGCTGATGAAATGTTGCGCATGGGCTTTATCGACGACGTAAAACGCGTGGTTGCCGATACCCCGAAAGATGCTCAGCGTGTGTTCTTCTCAGCGACACTGCCCACTGAAATCGAGCGCATCGTTAACCGTTACTTGGTTAACCCAGTGAAAGTCGCGATTGAGTCGGGCACCACGACCGGCGAAAACATCGAACAGCGCATTGTGCGTGTTGATGGTGGCGCTAAGCTTGAAGCTCTTTCGCGTATTCTTGAAGTCGAGCCGGTCGATGGGGCCATCGTCTTTGTACGTACCCGTGCCGCTTGTACCACGCTCGTTGAGCAGTTGACTGCTCGTGGCGTTAACGCTGCTGGCCTGTCCGGTGATCTTGATCAGAGCCTGCGTGAGCGTACTATTACGCGCTTGAAGCGTGGCAAAGTCGACGTACTGATCGCTACCGATGTAGCTGCCCGTGGTCTTGACGTGTCGCGTATCACTCACGTTATCAACTACGATCTGCCTCAAGATGCAGAGGCTTATACGCACCGTATTGGCCGTACCGGTCGTGCGGGCCGTAGCGGTATCGCGATTACCTTTGCTGGCTTCCGTGAAGGCCGCAAAGTGGGCTGGATGGAGCAGGCAACCGGTCAGAAAATGACCGAAATGCCGCTACCTGATGAAGCCGCTATTCGTGCCCATCGCGATGACGTCTTCTATCAGCGTGTTATCGCCTCCTTAACGAAGGGCGCCGAAGAGCAGCGTGCGCTGATTGAGCGTCTGATCGAAGAAGGCCATGACCCGATCGAGCTGACTTGTGCGTTTGCCGCTATGGCGCGTGCTGACGAAGCGCCGATCGGTCGCCTGCAGGCGCCGCGCAAAGAGAAGCCCTCGCGTGATGGAGCGTCTGGCGGTAAGCCGGGTGCACGCCGCGAACGCACTGGTGCGCCAACTGAAGGTATGACGCGCTACCGCGTATCGGTTGGTCATAAAGATGGCGTCAAGCCTGGCCAACTAGTCGGTGCCCTCGCCAATGAAGGCGGCATTGAAGGCGCGCGTATCGGTCGTATCGATATTCGCAACGCTTTCTCTGTGGTCGAACTGCCGAGCGGCTTGCCCTCGACGATTCTGACCAAGATGGCCCGTGCCCGTGTGGCCGGTCGTCCGTTGGAAATCAGCGAAGACAGCGCACCGGCTGAGCGCGCTCCACGCCGTCGTCGTGACGAAGGTGATGCGCCGGTTCGTCGTCGCGAACGCGCCTAGGTCTTCATCAATGTAAGGATTAATCAGCTGCCGCCAAGCGGCAACTGAGAAGATCTCGACGCCCTCGTACCGTTACTGGTGCGGGGGCGTTTTTTTGCTACCTTATTCACCATTCACCATTCACCATTCACCATTCACCATTCACCATTCACCACTTCAAGGAGGAAACCATGTCCGCACCACTACACGAATGGAATCTGGCACCCAAGGAAGCGATGGCGCTGCAGTTGCAGTTGGCGAGGCGATTGGAACTTACTGATCGCCTAGCGCCGATAACGCATATCGCCGGGGTGGATATTGGGTTCGAAGAGGGCGGCGAAATCACTCGGGCAGCGGTGGTGGTATTGAAATGGGATCCTGCCACCGCACCCGATTTAAGCGTGGTGGAACAGGTCGTCCATCGCGAGCCCACCCGAATGCCGTATATCCCCGGCTTGCTTTCGTTTCGAGAAATCCCCGCCGCGCTAGGCGCGTTTGAAAAACTCAGCGTGATGCCTGAACTGGTGATGGTCGACGGCCAGGGGATTGCACACCCACGCCGGTTAGGCGTGGCGGCTCACCTAGGGCTATGGCTCGATCTACCTACCATCGGTATTGCCAAGTCACGCCTATATGGCCAACACGCCGAGGTGGGCGAGCAGCGCGGCGACTGGGTGCCACTCTCCGCGGGGCAGGAAACCATTGGTGCCGTTTTGCGTTCCCGCACCAAGGTCAAGCCCGTGTACGTATCACCTGGCCACCGGATCACTTTAGAAACCTCGCTGGCCTGGGTGTTGCGCTGCTTGGGGCGTACCAAGCTACCTGAGCCAACGCGGCTGGCAGATCGGCTGGCCTCTCGGCGTGATCAGCGTAAGTAGCTTTCGATTGCCAATGGCTAAGGGCTATACAAATGCCAAAAAAAGTCGCAGTAGGCTGGAGGCCTCTTGGCAGTCAGTAATGTTCGCCAGCAGGGTGTCGGGCTCTTCGCCTTGGTCGCGTAGGGCGGCGCGTTGGCGTTCAAGGTAGGCACGCATCACCGGCGCCGTAAATTCCGGGTGAAACTGCACGCTCCACTGGCGCGGGCCGTAGCGCAGCGCCTGGTGGGCGTCGTGGCTGTTATGGGCCAGCACCGTGCAACCTTGGGGCGCCTGCATCACCGACTGGGCATGGGTCAGGTGGGCGGCAAAGCTTTCCGGTAGTTGGCTAAACAGCGGGTCTTGCTGGCCCGCTTGGGTGAGTCGCACGGTGCGCGTGCCCGATTCGCGGCCAGCCGGGTGGTAGTCACTCATGCCACCAAAAGCGGCGGCCATTAACTGGTGGCCATAGCAAACGCCTAGCATGGGAATGTCGTTTGCCAGCACCTCCTTCAGCCACGGCTTCAGTGCTTCGCTCCAGGGTTCCGCCTCACTGACCATGCTGTGCGAACCGGTAATCACAATACCCGCGAGTGTATTAAGTTCAGGTGCGCTGGGTTGGCGGGTTGCATCCCACACCTGTAGTTCTAAATGCGCGGGCAGCGCGATGTTAAGCTGCTTTATAAATAGCCTTTCAAAATCACCGTGCTGGTCGACGACTTCCGGAAAAGCGTCGCCGGTTTTAACGATCAATACACAGGCCATATCACTCCCTCGGTATGATGAAACGCAAACATTGAACAAAGGCCTTTCAGGAAGAGCGCAAAGGCGTGAAAATAGCCTACCATGGCTGCTTAAATGGTAAGAACGCATTAATTATGCACATCATAAGGAGACAATAATGCAACAGATTACCCGTGCAGGCGAACCGCTGGATGTGGCTGGCACACTGCCTGCAAAAGGGCAGGCGGCACCGGCGATGACGCTGACCAACACCGATCTGCAAGACGTTACGCTCGATACGTACGCAGGAAAGCATAAAGTGCTCAATATCATCCCCAGTGTGGATACGCCCACTTGTGCCATGTCCACGCGTCACTTTAACGAGCTGGCGTCTAACCTTGCCGACACCGTGGTATTGGTCGTCTCCGCGGATTTACCCTTTGCAGCCAAACGCTTTTGTGGCGCGGAAGGATTGGATAACGTCGAAACGCTGTCTACTTTCCGCCACCCCGAGTTTCGCGAAGCCTGGGGCGTAGCGCTGTGCAACAACTCCATGGAAGGTCTTTGCGCCCGTGCAGTCGTCGTACTGGATGCCGATAACCGGGTGCTGCATAGCGAGCTGGTGAGCGAGTTGAAGAACGAGCCTGATTATGAGGCTGCCTTGGCGGTGCTGAGCTAGCTCGTATGCCGTGTAGCATGCCGCTCTGACGCCCTCACCAGCGCGCGAATCAAGCGCTGCTGGGGGCGATTGAAAATCAGCCACTCCGGGTGCCACTGCACGCCAATCAAGAAGTCGTGCTCCGGTGACTCAATGCCCTGCACCAAGCCATCCCGGTCGCGTGCAACGATTTCAATTCCTCTGCCCGCCTGGTAAACGGCTTGATGATGTAGGCTGTTAACCCGACACCAGGTAACCCCTAGCAGGCGGTGCAACTTACTTGCCCCCACGATATCAACGGTTTTGCGCGGCAGAACGGTGCGTCGCCGTTTTAACCCTTCGTGGGTGGTGTAGATATCGGGATCCAGTGTGCCACCAAGATGCACGTTGATTAATTGTGCCCCTCGGCAAATACCCAGCACCGGTGTATGCAGCGGAATAAAACGTTCAAGCAGGGCTAGCTCCAGCTCATCCCTTGCAGGATCTAAACGAACATCTAATTGTACTTCGCCACCGTAGAGGTGGGCCTGAATATCGTCGCCGCCGCCAATGATCAAGCCGTCCAGGCTTTCCGGCTGCGGGCGCGAAGGCGATAACCGCAACGGTTTGCCGCCATGCCGCCAGACGGCGAACCAATCAAACCACCACGCTAAGTGGCTTTTTTGGTCAGAGGTAGTAATTCCGATAAGCGGCCGAGTCATGTGGATAGTTACTCACTGTGACAGGAAATGAAGAATGCTAAACGGGTTTTATATAGCTGGGCTCTACAACACAATCAGTGTTCGCGGCGAAGCAAACGAACTAGTTTTTCTTTTACGCGGGTCAGCATCGGTCGGTTATGGTCGGCGATATATTCAGCGCAGCGAGCGAGTAACACCTCAGAATTAGCGGCAAGTTTCTCGACTTCCACCCAGCGATTCCACTCGGTCACTGAGCCCCACCCCGGCTGGGAAAGCTGAGCGTTGGGTAAGCGGTAGTGAAAGGTGGGGCGCGGCTTGGTAAGCTGCGTATGCAGCAATTCATGAGAGTGGTCGGGGCGTAGATAGGCAAATAGCGGCAGCATATCCAGCTCGCGATTGCGCGTGGGATTATGGTGCAAGTAGTCGTCAATTAACGTGTCGAGATCAGGCGAATAGTGGCTATCCAGTATTTTTAACGCATAGGCTTTGTGAAATGGATTCGCGTGGGGCAGCATCTCACGGGTAATATCGACTTTAATTTCGTCGCGCAGCCAGCCAGCCAGCAGCAGGTACGCACGCAGCATGGCTAGCAAATAGTCAACGTCGAAACGCTCCGCTTCAGGGTTTAGGTGTAAGCCGAACCCATACAGCAGGCTGGCATCGGTGCCCTTAGCGCCATGCTCTCGTAGTGTCTCGAACAGCGCGTCTAAATCTTCCAGCTCATTCCAAGGTATCGGTGGGCAAACGATTTCGGTAGGCACCAGGCCTGTGACCATGTCGCCAATCAGCTCGCGGGTTTTGTGATGGAACTCGACCCGGCGTTGATGCTGATGGCGCGCCCACTCGCTATCTTCTGGGTGAGGGTCGTCGGCCAGCGATTTGTCGGGATGTGCGTATTGGGTGTCGAGCTCGATACCAAATTCGCCCCAGCGGGTATCCTCAACGAGTAGCCGATGGGGGCTTACCACGTTAAGCTCCCCGCCAAACAGTTCACGTACGATCATCGCCGTGTCTCGGGGCGGTAGGCCAGCGAACTCGATTTCAATGCCAACGTGCCGGATTTTCCCCTGGCTGTTTAAGCGGTTAGGTGGAGCTTGTAGCGTCATCTCGGCGTCCTTGAGGTGAACGTTTAAGTCTTCAGCCTATCATAGTCACGCGTTGAGACTGAGCGTATGACGGGCCATAGCGGCGGCAAATGATAAGCAGGACGCCATCTAAGCTAATTTTCAGGAGTAAGGCGTGCGACAGCACTGGTTAATCAATTCGTTAATAGGTTTTGTCTTGTTTGTATTGGCAAGCCTAGCAATGACGAGTACGGCAATCACTCAGGCCCAGGCGCAAACGGTGTCGCTGCCCGGCCTGAGCAGCGGTTCCGAAGAGGAAAGCGCTGACGTTAGCGGTGAAGAGTTTCAGAAGTCGCTCACTGACGTCATCACCATGCTTGAAAACGAAGAGCGGCGCACAGAGTTGCTTAAATCGCTACGCGAATTGCAGGTAACCGCAGACGCTGCCAGCGCAGATGAGGGCGTAGTACGCCAAGGATTACTGGGTGCTCTCGCCGATACCTTAAGTGACCTGGGTGATCAGGCCCAGGCGGGGGATTCGCCGGTTGATCAGTGGTCACGCCAGCTGGTTCAGGGCGTAGATGATTTGCGCGCGCTTAACGATGATGCCGACCAGGGGGAGGCGATTCGAGCGATTGCCGAAGGGGCGGTGCTGGCCTTGGTTTGGGGCGTACTGTTGGTGCTGATGATTGCCTTTGGGCGCATGATCGCTACCCGGCGTGAGTGGCCGTTGGATCTGCCTCGGGATCCCAAGGGCTGGCTGATGGCAGTGCACTTTTTGCGTCGCATGCTGCCCTGGGCACTGTCGTTTGCCATTACCTTGGGGATTGGCCAGGTGCTGCCCGATAGCCCTGGGCGTACGCTAGTATTGGTAGTGGCCTATATCTGCCTGTGTGGCAGGGCGCTATCGGTGGTGTTTGAAACAGTCATCGCGTTCTTTAGCCGTGGCCATCGTTTTACTGCGGTTCAACTGCTTCAACAGCGTGCGCTGCGCGGGCTGTTTGTGATTGGTGCTTTGATTGCGCTTGGCGACGCGGTCAACTCCACTCGTCTCGTTGAAATGCTGGGTAGCGAGCTGTCGAGCCTAGCCTCTGTGCTTTCCAATATGCTCGCGGCGTTGCTTGCAGCGCGGTTTATTCTCAAGTTTAAGCGCCCCGTGCGCCACCTGATTTGCAACCGGCCCTTCAAGCAGCGGCGTGACGCCAGCACCGCGGTCGAAATGATTCGCTCCCTGGGGGGGCTATGGCACATACCCGCACTGCTGCTGGTGAGTGGTTCGCTGCTGGCGATTTTTATCACCGTGGGCGATGTGGGCACTGCTCTGGCGCGCTCGATTATTTCCGCCAGCCTGCTGGTACTGACACTGGTAGTCACCGGGTTGCTGCGCCGCCAAGCGGAACGGATGGGTAAGCGTCGCCACCGCCGCCGTTATAGCCAGTATCGTAAACGTTTAGAGCGCTTCGGCTTCGTGTTGGCGCACATCTGCTCGTGGATGGTGTTTGCCGAACTCTCAATGCAGGTGTGGGGCAGTTCGTTCTTCGGTTTGGGCCAACAAGCCGTGGCCAGCGCGCGGATTGGCCAAGCGCTGGTTAGCTTGGGGGCCACGGTGTTGCTTGCATGGCTGGTATGGATATTTGCCGATACCGCCATTCAGCGAGCGCTAACATCGTCAGCCCGTTCACGTGGGCGGCGGGTCAATCAGGCCCGGGCGCAAACCATCACGCCGATGATCCGCAACGTCATCTTTGTAACCATTCTGATTATTGCCGTTATCGCCGGGTTGGCTAATTTGGGTGTCAACGTCACACCGCTGCTGGCGGGTGCTGGTGTGATCGGTCTGGCGATCGGTTTTGGTGCGCAAACGTTAGTGCAGGATTTGATTACCGGTATTTTTATCTTGATCGAAGATTCGTTAGCGGTCGATGACTTCGTGCAGATCAATAACCATATGGGCACGGTCGAGGGGCTGACGCTGCGCACTGTGCGGCTACGCGATTTGGATGGCATTGTGCACATCATCACCTTTAGCCGCATTGAGTCGATTCATAACATGTCCCGCCAGTTCGGCATCGCGCTGATGCGAATACGCATTCCGTTTGATATGAAAATCGACGATGCGATTACGCTGATGCAGGAGACTGCCCAGGAGCTGCGCCGTGATCCGATGATGCGCCACTACATCTGGTCGCCGCTGGAGATGCAGGGCGTTCAGGGCTTTGAAGATGGCTGCCCCATTTTACGCATGCGCTTTCGCACCGCGCCGGAGATGCAGTGGGATGTCTCGCGGGCGTTTAACCTGTTGCTGAAGCAGCGTATGGAAGCTCAAGAGATTGACCTGGGCGTGCCGCGTCTTAGTGTCAGTATGGAAGCACGCGCTGAAGACCGCATGGAGGCGACCGCGGGTACTTCATTCTCTTTAGAAGAGGGCTCGCAAGAACAAGCCGGGCAAGAAAACACTTCGCCTGAGAGTGAACAAGGCAAGCATAGCGCGACGCAAGCAAGTGACTTCAACCCACAGGAGCATAAGAAACCAACACCTCCGAAGCCCGCGCCGCGTCCGACAAAAGCTGAGATTCGCCAGGATGAACAGGCACGCAGGCACGATAATACGAATAATCGTGCTGCGTCACATCGGCAAAAGCCCCAGGCACAGGGCAAGCCCCAGAGCGATTCCTATGCCAGCCCCGGTGGCGAACACGGCGATGAGTAGCCACGGGCCCCGCCAGCGGCGCCAACGGTTGTACAACGAGACCGCGTGGCTAACGCGGTCGACCAGTTCGTCGTGACGGGAAATGGCGTGATCCGGCGGCAGCGAAAAGTCGTTGGCGACATCGCCCTGCCAGTGGGCGCCGTGGCTGAGCCCCAGGCGCGCTCGTAGCTTTCCGATATCGCTGACGGTGTCGTGCAGCGTATCGTAGGTTTCGCGGCGTTCGGCAACCGCGAACACCGCCTCGGCATCCTGGCGTAGCGCGCTATGCTGGCAGCTAGCCACGGCTTGGCTGATTTCTTGTTCGTTGGCCTCGGGGGAAACCGCGAGGCGCTGGTACAAATCGCGCATAGGGTCAATTTATTCTCATGGGCCAGTGCATCCTGCGAAACGTCTAGCGTTACATGGTCTTAGTAAGTTTGCATCAAATAATCATAGGCGTTTTTAATACGCTGAAACCGCGCTGAGGCCAAGGCGACCTGTTGTTCACTTTCCGAATAGAAGCGGTCTGGATGGTGGAGCTGCGCCATCCGCCGATAGGCGTGGCGAACCTCTACCCGGGTGGCACCTGGGGTAAGTCCCAGCACCGAAAGCGCCCGCGTGGTGCGATCGGGCGGCGGTGAGGCGCGCTGCTGGCGATGCTCTTGTTGGCGATGCTGGTGACGAGAATCTTGCTGGCGAGAGCGGCGCCGTTCGCGCTCGGCCTGTTCGCGCTGCTGTTGTTGCCGTTGCCGTTCCTGCTCCTGTTGGCGCGTCTGTTCACGCTGGCGCTGCTGTTCCTGTTCGCGGGCTTGGCGAGCCTGCTCCTGGCGTTGCTGTTTCTCCTGCTGTTTTTGTTGCTTTTGCTGGTGGCGTCGCTCTTTCTGTTGTTGCTGCTGTTCGGCCCGAGCATTGGCCTGTTGGTGGTACTGCTCAGCGGCCTCGGCTTCGCGTGCTTTTCGGGCATGATAATCTGGGTCGTGTGCCTGCCAGTAAGCATCACGGCTGGGGTCTTCGGGTGTGGCAAGGGGTGTGCCGGTGAGCTCTTTAAACAGAGTATTCAAGGTCATTGGTGCGATACTTAGCAGGTCGGCCAAAAAACGCAAAATATAGTGGTTGGCCAGGGACAGCTCGCCGTCGTCAGTGGCGACGGTAATCGCTTGATGAATAACGCTCAGGCTGCGTTCTGTGCCGCATTCTTTGCGAACCACCTCGGCAGCTAGTTGGATCGCTTGCAAGTCTTGGCTACGGGCAATACTCATTACTGGCCCCAGCTCATGCCCGTGGCGAAACTGTGCGGTCACCTGAGCCAGGCGGCGGCGCCGCTGCCCCTCTGAAACATGTTGACGGTGCACCAGCACCCAGGCCAACAGCAGCAGGGTTGCCGTATCCACTTGGCTGCGGCTCTTTAATAGCAGCAGCTCAAAGGGTGAAAAACGGGCAATGGACATTTCCTAGCTCCATAGGTGAAGAGGTGAGCAGAGGGGTGGCTTTAGGTAGCGCCATGATCAAGTTAGCCATGGTATATCATCGCGTTAGGCAAAGGAGTAGGAGATTGATGAGTTGATCAACGTTGAGCGTAAAAACAGCTTTCAGCTGCGTCTTACCCGGCGGCTCAAGGAAGAGACATCGCATAACCTCGACGTCTATCTTTTTGTGCCTGGCGATTTGGGATTAAGCACCCAGCTTATCTCAGAAGAAGCCTTTTATCATGCCGCTATCAATGTCTCGCGCACCTACTACAGTGACGAGTATCTCTTACCGCTGGTGCACAGTCGGCTGGCCAGCCGTAATCGGCTCGGCAGCGACTCGTATCGGTTGAGCTTGAGTCTCTACGCCTATCAATACGTGGAAGCGATGGAGCGCACTACTCGAGCAATGTTGGTGAATGCCAATAAGCTGCGCCATGCTCGCCAAGAGGAGCGCGAAGAGAACAGTGAGGTGCAAGAGAGTGCCGTTGCCCTACGTGACCAACTGCATGAGATGATCGACTTGAGCGATGGTATTCTCAAGCGGCTGCGTCGCCACCAGCCTGATGACGAAAGTCTATATAAGTACTTTGCCAATATCGATAACTACCTCTCCTGGTTTACCGAGCAACAGCTGCTGGCGCTGGTGGCACACATGCCCCGCGGCGGAGAGTTTACCGATATTCGCCGACGTTTTATTAGCGTGTGTCACCGGGAGGGCGAGTATCGCCGCGAACAGCAGTACAACGCCGAGCGCGTGATGGCTGATCCCACGCGGATGTCGAATAAAATGCGCTTGTTGCGGCGCCTGATTGAGCACCCGATTACCCTGAAACAAGAGGCATTGGAGCTGGGTGGCGGCGAGCAAAAAGCGGTCAAAGCGCTTGCCACCGCCGTGGTAATGGCCTTTGTATCGTTAGGCGTGCTGCAGTTGCGTAATGCTCTGGGAGATATCACCGCGCTGTTCGTATTAGCCATGGCGCTGCTCTACGCCCTGCGCGAAGTGTTTAAGGATGATTTGCGCAATACCCTGTGGCGCTGGCTGCGTAAAGGCCGTCCCAAGTGGCGGCGCCAGTATTTAGACCCCACGCGCAACGCCGTGGTGGGCCGCCAGTTGGAGTGGTTTGACTACAAGCGCTACGCATCGCTGGGCGATGATATCAAGCAGATGCGCCGCCGTACGGTAGCCCAGCGTGAAGAAGTGGTGCTGCACTATCGTTCAAGCTCACGTATGTCGCCTACGCGCTTTTTGAGCGGCTACGAGCATACCCGCGAAACGCTCAATCTGGATATCTCGATGCTTACCCGACTAATGAGTAAGGGCAAGCATCACATCTATCGTTTAAAAGATGGCCAAGCGGTTCGCGAGGGCGTCGAGCGTCGTCATCTGTTTAACTTAGTGATTCGGGAGACGGGCAGCGAAGATACTCCTTACTTGGCCCGCTGGAAGGTTGTCGTTAGCCGCTCGGGCATTGTCGATGTCGAGAAAGTCGAAGAGAGCAGCGTGGTGAAGGAAAGTAAATAACTAAAGTGCCAATAAACTGCGCTAGGTCAACTCAGCCTCAATGCGTTCTTTGAGATCGCTGGCCAGCATGGGCAAATCTTCAGCAGCGAGCTAGGCTCAAAGAACAAGCAGGATAATCTGCATCTGCGGCTCAGTCTTTAAAGGTTGAGTTCAAGGAGGAGTACAATGCAAGCTATCGATATTATGACGCCCAAAGTGGTGAGTGTGGGGCCTGACGCCGAAGTACGTGAAATTGCGCAACTGCTGCTCAAGCACCGTATTAGTGCGGTGCCTGTCGTAGATAGTGAACGGCGGGTGATTGGCATTGTCAGCGAAGGTGATTTAATGCGCCGGGTAAAAAGTGACAGTGATCATGGACACTCCTGGTGGTTATCGCTGTTTACCGGCGGCAAGGATGCTGGCGACTATGTTAAGTCCCATGGTCGTAAAGCCCATGAGGTCATGACCCCGAATCCAATGACCGTGGAAGAGAACACGCCGCTGCATACCATTGCGCGAATGCTGGAAAAACATCATATCAAGCGGGTGCCTGTGCTACGTGATGGCAAGTTAGTGGGTATTGTTAGCCGTGCTAACTTGCTCCAGGGTATCGCCAATGCCGCAGTGGCGCCAACCCAGTCGCCCACGGATGATCGCCAAATTCGTGAGGCTATTCTCAAAGAAGTTGAGAATAATACCGGCGTACAAGTTGAAGGCATTAGCGTGATTGTGGATGGCGGCGCTGTGGAGGTATGGGGGCTGGTCGAATCCCTTGAACAGAAGCAGGCGGTAACCGTTGCTGCGGAAAACGTGCCAGGGGTTACCCAAGTCGAAAATCATCTGGGCATGATGCCGCGGGGCGTGGGCTATATGTGACCTAAAGCCCGCTATTAAAATAGCGGGCTCTGCCTTCTTTACCTTAAACCACTGCTTTAATCGCCTGCTCTAAGCTGTTCACGCTGCGCTCTGTGTGGTGCAGCTTATCGAGGCCAAATAGACCGATGCGGAAGGTTTGGAAGTTATCGCCTTCATCGCACATTAGCGGTACGCCGCCCGCCACTTGCACGCCCGCCTGGGCAAGTTTGCCCACTAAGCCACTATCGTCGCTATAGCACACCACTACGCCTGGGGCTTCAAAACCTTCCGCAGCAACGCTCACAAAACCGTGGCGTTTAAGCATGGCGCGGACTTCCCGGCCAATCGCCTGCTGCTCCTCTTTTACCTTGGCAAAGCCATAAACACGGGTCTCCTGCATAATGTCCCGTAATTGCCGCAGTGCATCGGTAGGCATGGTGGCGTGGTAGGCGTGCCCGCCATTTTCATAGGCCTGCATAATGCTGTGCCACTTGCCCAAATCGCAGGCAAAGCTGTTGCTCTGGGTCTCACTCAAGCGCTGCGTGGCACGTTCCGAGAGCATTACCATGGCGCAGCAGGGCGAACCGCTCCAGCCTTTTTGCGGCGCGCTTACCACCACATCAATGCCGAGTGCCTGCATATCCACCCACAGAGTGCCCGCGGCAATGGCATCCAGTACAAACAGGCCACCTACCTCGTGAGTGGCTTCGGCGAGCGCTTGAATATAGTCATCCGGAAGTAGCAAGCCCGCAGAGGTTTCGACTTGCGGGGCGAACACAACGGCAGGTTTTTCGCTACGAATCTGCGCGACGGCCTCCTCAATGGGCACTGGCTGAAAAGGCGAGCGAGGCTCATCGGCCTTTAGACGCCGTGCTTTAAGCACCGTGTGCTGGTCGGTTAAGCGGCCCATCTCAATAATTTGCGTCCAGCGGTAGCTGAACCAGCCGTTACGAATAACCAAGGTTTTCTGGTCAACGGCAAACTGGCGCGCCACCGCTTCCATGCCAAAGGTGCCGCTACCGGGCACGATAACGGCCGCTTGGGCGTTGTACACCTCTTTCAGCGTGGCTGAAATATCCCGCATCACACCTTGAAACTGCTGTGACATGTGATTCAGCGAACGGTCTGTGTAGACCACCGAGTATTCAAGCAAGCCGTCGGGGTCGACGTTGGGTAGTAAACCAGCCATGGCGTTCTCCTGTTTTTAGAAACAGCCTGTTGTTAGAAGCAAATAATTAAACACGCATCGTGAGTCACGCTAAAGCGCGAGGTTGCGTTTCAGAATACGGATAACTTCGTCGCGATGCCAATGGTGATGGTCTAGGCACTATAAGTGGGTTAGCGACTAAAGTTGCACATGAGTAAACGTTTACGTATTCGAGGTAAGCGTTTACTTTGTGGGTTATGCAGCACTTTTAAGCTGCTTTTGTGCTGTTAACCAGCTATGGCTAAGGAGAATAGATGACCATTAACGTTACCGTTTGGGGTGAAAACGTCCACGAACAAACCAATGAAGTCGTGGCGCGAATTTATCCAGAAGGTATGCATCACTGCATCGCGGAAGGTTTAAACGAAGCGGAGGGTATCCACGCCAACGCGGTTACCTTGCAAGATCCCGAACAGGGTTTAAGTGAAGAGACTCTCGAGAATACCGATGTGCTGCTGTGGTGGGGCCACGCTGCCCATGGCGATGTGTTGGAGGAAACTGTCGACCGCGTGCAGGCGCGCGTGTTGCAGGGGATGGGGCTAATTGTGCTGCATTCTGGGCACTACGCAAAAATCTTCAAACGCCTGATGGGCACGACCTGCTCACTCAAGTGGCGGGAAGCGGGAGAGCGCGAGCGGCTGTGGGTCGTTAACCCTGGTCACCCTATCGTTCAGGGCCTGGGCGACTATATCGAACTGCCGCATACTGAAATGTACGGCGAGCCATTTGCGGTGCCAAACCCCGATGAAGTGATTTTTATCAGCGCCTTTGAGGGCGGTGAGGTATTCCGTTCAGGGCTGACCTACAAGCGCGGCAACGGCAAGATTTTCTACTTCCGCCCAGGTCACGAAACCTATCCGATCTATTACAACGAACAAGTAAAAACCGTGCTGAAGAACGCTGTGAAATGGGCGCGCCCGGAAGGCTCCCGCTGGATCGACAACTGCCCTAATATTCCTGCCGACCAGGCCCCCAACCCGGTGGAAATCAAAGGCGAAGGGCTGCATAAACCTGGCGAGGAGGGCTTCAAATGATCCGTTTAGCGATAATTGGCGCTGGCAGTATGGCGGGGGAACACGCCAAGCACTTTAGCCGGATCGAGGGGGTGGAAGTAGTGGCGGTGTGCGATATGGAGCTGGCCAAGGCCCGCGACTTTGCTGGCCGTTTTGGTATCGCCGATGCGTATGACGACCTGGAAGCTATGCTGGCGCGGGAAGATATCCAAGCCGTTAGCAACGTCACGCCAGATGGTGTTCATAAGCGCACGTCACTGGCCGCGATCACCGCAGGTAAGCACATTCTGTGCGAAAAGCCGCTGGCGACGAATGCGGATGATGCGCATGAAATGGCCCAAGCGGCGCAGGCCGCCAAGGTCATCAATATGGTCAATTTTAGCTATCGCGATGCCCCGGCCATTCAGCACGCTCGCGCGCTGATTACCGCTGGGGCGATTGGTCAAGTTCGCCACGTAGATGCCAGCTACCGGCAAAGTTGGCTGGTCAGCAATGAGTGGGGGCGCTGGGATCAGGAGAGCCAGTGGCTATGGCGGCTCTCGGAAGCCCATGGCAGCAAAGGTGTACTGGGCGATGTGGGTGTTCACATTGTCGATTTTGCCAGCTTTCCGGTCGGTGATATTACTCGCGTTAACTGCGAACTGACCTGTTTTGAAAAAGCTCCAGACAACCGGATTGGTGACTATTTGTTGGATGCCAACGACACCGCGCTAATGCGAGTGACGTTTGCCAATGGGGCCAAGGGCACCATTCAAGCCACCCGTTGGGCGACCGGGCACCATAACTCGTTAACCCTGAGTGTACACGGCGATAAAGGTGCTATTCGCGTCGATTTAGACGCCTCAAAAGACGACGTGCAGGTGTGTTTGGACGGTGACGTTCACCCGGCGCGCTGGAGCACAGTGAAGGCACCACCAACACCCAGTATCTATCAGCGTTTTGTGGAAAGCATCCGCAGTGGTCAAAACGACCAGCCGGACTTTGCCCGCGGCGCGGCGATTCAAACCGTTCTTGATGCCTGTGTTATCTCCAGTCAGGAAGATCGCAGCCTGGACATTGCCGTGTAATCAGCGTCGCAACGCCGGGCGTTTTTCGGCACACTGGACGCATTACAAGTGAGAGACAGGGCGGGAAATAGCCGGTGAGAGATTCGGTGATAAAGAGTCAACAAAGCGCCCAAACGGCCACCATCCGAGAAATTGCCCGGCGAGCCCAGGTATCGATTGCCTCGGTCAGCCGGGCCCTTAACGGCAAGCCAGGGCTCAGTGACGCCCTGCGTGAGAAGATTTTGGCGATTAGCCATGAAGTGGCCTACCAACCCAGCGCCGCGGCTCGTCAGCTAATAAGCGGTAAAACGGCGGTGGTAGGCATCTCTCTTGGCCGTCAGGATATCGAGCTACGTCCTTACTATATCTTGCTCTACCAGCACCTTACCGTGGCCCTTCATCAGCAGGGTATGGTGCCGGTGTTCTTTAATCACCAACAAACCGCTGAATTACCCGAACGCGCGGGGGCAGCTATTTTGCTTGGTGAAGCCCCAGACGATGAGCGCCCAGCGCTGCTTAAGGCCGCTGCGATTCCTTTTGTGCGCATAGGTGATGCCGGGGAAGGCTTTTCCGTCGCCCCGGACGATCGGCAGGGGCTATATGAGATGACCCACCACCTCATTACTCAGGGTCGCAGGCGGCTGGCGTTTATGGGCGGCGAGCTAGAGGTGCCGCGTCCCCATAGCCGTTTGGAGGGCTACCGGCGGGCGTTGGCAGAGGCTGGGTTTGCCGAATGCTTGATTAGCCTACCGCACCGCTTCGCGTCAGACTCTCTTAACAGCTATCGCTATTTAAATCGCTATTTATATCAAGAGGGTGCCCAACCACTGCCTTTTGATGCGCTGGTGTGCGCCACCGACGAACTAGCGTTGGGTTGTGTGGCCGCGCTGGAAGACCGTGGGATTGAAGTGCCTTTTCAGGTCGCGGTGACAGGCTTTGATGACCTGCCCACCCTCGCCACTGGGCTCACCACCGTACGGCAGGATATTGCCGAGATAGCCGAGACGAGCATGGCACTACTGGCAGAAGCGAAGGCGGGAGAAGCGCCCCGGCACGTATCGCTGCCGGTGGCGCTGGTGTTACGGGAAACGAGTTAACGCGGCGGCAACTGCTCCGGCCCGAAGGCGTCGGGGAGCAGTGCTTCCATGGTGTAGGTTTTGAGCAGTTCGCCGCTGCCGGATAGCACCTTGATCTGAGTCTCTGGCGTGGCGAACTCGCGAATGCGCTGACGACAATCGCCGCAGGGCGTACAGAGGTGATCAGCGGGGCCCATGACGTAGACGGTCGCCAGCTGGCGTTGGCCTGTGGTCACCATGGCGGAAATGGCCGAGGCTTCAGCACACAAGCCTTTGTAGTGCGCCACCTCCACGTTGGTGCCGGCAAACTGCTGACCATCGGGAGTCACCATCACCGACGCCACCGGATGCGCGGAGTAGGGCACATAAGCGTTAGCCCGCGCGTTTAACAACTTTTGAACGATCTCTTCCAATACTTGATCCATCACTTTTCCTTTTGGCCGCTTCAACGCCCTAAGCGCGGGCAGCGTCGTCGCGAAGTACTGTGTCCAGTGCAATCAGCATCATATCGTCGAAGGTGGTTTGACGGTCGGCGCTGGAGAGCGAGTCGCCTTTCAGGATGTGATCCGACACGGTGCAGATGGTCATGGCGCGGGCGCCAAACTCAGCGGCGACGCCGTAAAGACCTGCGGCTTCCATCTCGACGCCGACAATGCCGTAGCGCTTGAGCATTTCAGCCATTTCGGTTTGCGGGTTGTAGAACAAGTCTGCAGAGAAGATGTTGCCCACTTTGACCGGCACGTTTTTGGCCTTGGCGGCAGCCACCGCGTGCTGAGTCAGTTCGAAGTCGGCAATAGCAGCAAAGTCGTGGTCGTTAAAGCGCATGCGGTTGACCTTGGAGTCGGTGCTGGCGCCCATGCCGATGACCACATCGCGGACGTTGACATCGTCGCGCACCGCGCCGCAGGAGCCCACACGAATCAGCGATTTAACGCCGTAGTCGGTGATCAGCTCTTTGGCGTAGATGGAGACCGACGGAATGCCCATGCCGTGGCCCATCACGGATATCTCGCGGCCTTTGTAGGTGCCGGTGTAGCCGAACATGCTGCGCACGTCGTTGACCTGGCGCACGTTCTCCAGGTAAGTATCGGCGATGTATTTGGCGCGCAGCGGGTCGCCGGGCATCAGTACGGTATCGGCAAAATCACCGGGAGCAGCGTTAATATGTGGGGTTGCCATCAAAGGTCTCCTTTAAGCGGCGTCGGGTAGAAAGCTTTTGCCATCGGCCATGGCCGGTAACAGGAAAAAGTCGGCCAGGGTTTGGCCAATATCGGCAAAGGTGCCGCGCTCGCCCAGCGGGCCGGGGGTAAAGCCGGGGCCGTGTACCAGAATGGGGATGTACTCGCGGGTGTGCTCGGTGCCGTGCCAACTGGGGTCGCAGCCGTGATCGGCGGTGAGAATCAGCAGATCATCTTCGCTTAGCGCAGCCAGGAGCTTAGGCAGCTTGGCGTCGAAATCTTCCAGCGCGGCGGCGTAGCCCGGCACATCCCGGCGGTGGCCATAGACCGAGTCAAAATCGACAAAGTTGGTCATGATCATGGCGCGCTCGCCTTCGTCGCGTTGGTTGGTGCGCGCGATCTCTTTGAGCGTGGCGTCCATTAGTGCATCGTGGCCGCTGGCTTTTACCTTGTGAGTAATGCCGCAGTGGGCGTAGATGTCGGCAATTTTACCAATCGAGACTACTTCGCCGCCGGCATCATCAAGCTTTTGCAGCACGGTGGGTGAGGGCGGCTCAACGCTGTAGTCGCGGCGGTTGCCGGTGCGGGTGAAAGTGGTGCTGTCTTCGCCGATAAACGGACGCGCAATCACACGGCCAATATTGTAGGGCTCAAGCAGTTCGCGGACGGTTTCGCACAGCTTATAAAGCCGTTCAAGGCCGAAATGCTCTTCGTGAGCGGCGATCTGAAACACTGAATCCGCCGAGGTATAAACGATGGGTTTGCCGGTGGCTATGTGCTCTTCACCCAGGCGAGAGATGATCTCGGTGCCAGAGGCGTGGCAGTTGCCAATCACCCCAGTGAGATCGGCTTCTTGCACGATGGCGTCGAGCAGCTCAAGGGGGAAACTGTCGGTTTTATCCAGAAAGTAGCCCCACTCAAAGCGTACCGGGACACCGGCAATTTCCCAATGGCCGGAGGGGGTATCTTTGCCGCTGGAAATTTCTTTGGCGTGGGCGTAAGCGCCTTCCAGGCTTTCCGGCAGCGTGACGCCTTCGGCAACGCTGTCCGTGGCATCGCGGTGGGCATGAAATAGTCCCAGCTTGGCCATGTTGGGCAGCTTGAGTGGCCCAGAACGGTTGGCGTTATCCGCCTCACCACGGGCGCAAGCGGCGGCTATATGACCCAAGGTGTCGGAGCCTTCATCACCGAAGGTCGCGGCATCCGGGGCGGCGCCAATCCCAAAGGAGTCAAGTACCAGTACAATCGCGCGGCTCATAAGGCTTCTCCACGGAAAGTGTCTTGTAGCAGGGTGTCGGCGTTGGCGGCACCTTCGCCAATTGTAAACGCTGCACGCAGCTGTTCGGCGGCGCGCTCGGCGGCGGCGTCACTGCGGGCGTGCACCATGGCAATGGGGCGCTGGCTATCCACGCTCTCACCGATTTCGACGATGTCGGTGAAACCGACGCTGTGATCGACGCTGGCATCGTTGCGCAGGCGACCACCACCCAGTTCCACCACGCTCATGCCCACCGCACGGGTATCGATGCGTTGCACGATACCCGATTGCTCGGCATATACCGGCTTGATTACCTCGGCCTTGGCTAGGTAGTGTTCGGAGCGTTCCATAAAGTCGCTAGGCCCACCGAGTTCGTGCACCATGCGGGCGAATACTTCAGCAGCTGCGCCAGAGGTTAGCGCCTTCTCAAGCTGAGTAAGTGCTTCTTCACGTGAGCCTGCGAGCCTGCCGGCGATCAGCATTTCCACGGCCAGTTCACGGGTGACTTGCATCACGCGGCTGTTGGGGCGGTCGCCACGCAGCAGGGCCAGAGTCTCAACGATCTCTACGGCGTTACCGGCGCAGGGCGCCAGCGGCTGACTCATATCGGTGAGCAGGGCGGTGGTGGGCGTGCCTGCCTGGGTGGCCACATTGGCGATGCTTTTGGCCAGTTCGCGGGATTTTTCCGGCGTAGGCATAAAAGCGCCGCTGCCGACTTTAACGTCCATTACCAGCGCATCCAGTCCGGAGGCCAGCTTCTTGCCCAAGATAGAGGCGGTAATCAGCGGAATCGATTCCACGGTGGCGGTCACATCGCGCACGCCGTAGATGCGCTTGTCGGCGGGGGCGAGATCACCCGTTTGGCCAATAATCGCTACGCCGGTGGTTTTCACCACCTCGCGGAAGCGCTCAGGGGCAGGGTAGGGGTCGTAGCCGGGGATCGATTCGAGCTTATCCAGGGTGCCACCGGTGTGGCCCAGGCCGCGACCGGAGATCATCGGTACAAAGGCGCCGCAGGCGGCGACCCAGGGGCCGAGCACCAACGAAACCAAATCGCCCACGCCGCCGGTGGAGTGCTTGTCGACGATCGGACCGGGCAGGTTTAGATCGCTCCACTGCATCACGTGGCCAGAGTCGCGGGTGGCGGTGGTCAGCGCAACGACTTCTTCACGGCTCATGCCGTTGAGAAACACGGCCATGGTGAAGGCGCCAATTTGGGCGTCGCTGATGCGATCATCGGCAATGCCCTGCACAAAGGCTTTAATCTCTTCCGCGGGCAGCGGCTGGTTATCACGCTTTAGGCGAATCAGCTCCTGGGGAAGAAGGGTGTGTTTAGTCGCGTTGGCAGACATTAGTAACCTCCGTCAGTGGTGGCCGCGTTGGTGTTGCCGGTCAACGTAGCCAGCAGATTACCCAGCAGGCTAGAGGCACCAAAGCGGAAGTGAGCGGGCGTCGCCCAGCCTGAGCCCATAATATCGTTAGCAAGAGCCAAATATTCTGCTGCGTCTTCGGCGGTTTTGACGCCACCTGCTGCTTTAAAACCAACGTCTTGGCCACTGGCCTTGATGGCTTTGAGCATAATTTCTGCGGCTTCCAGTGTAGCGTTAACAGCTACTTTGCCGGTCGAGGTTTTAATGAAATCCGCACCGCCTTCAATGGCCAGTTCGCTGGCGCGTTTGATCAGCGCAGGTTCTTTGAGCTCGCCGGACTCAATGATCACTTTGAGCAGTGCTTGACCAGCGCAGGCGGCTTTGCACATTTCTACCAGCTCAAGGCCGGTCTCTTCGTCGCCTGCCATCAACGCGCGGTAGGGAAATACCACATCAACTTCATGGGCGCCGGAGGCAACCGCATCGCGGGTTTCACGGGCGGCGGCCATAATGTCGTCGTCGCCATTAGGGAAATTGGTGACCGTGGCGATCTTCACCTGCTCGTTTAGCTTGTGAGCCGTAAGGGCACGCTGGGCGGTGACAATAAACTGTGGGTATACGCAGACCGCGGCAGGGGTGCCAAAGGGCGTTTTCACCTGCTGGCAGAGCGCTTCAATGGTGCTGTCCGTGTCGTTGTCGTTCAGGCTCGTCAGATCCATGAGGGTGAGTGCTTGGCGGGCGGCTTGGACGATATGGGGAGAGGCGGTCGCAGTCATGGAATTCTCACAAATCAGTAAAAGATAAAAACGGGCACTGCGGATAAAGCCGCAGTGCCCGCCACCTTCAGTAAAACCCGCTGCGTTAAGCAGTGACGTTACTTAGGGCGATAAAGAAGCCAGCAATCGAGGCCGACATCAAGTTGGACAGTGTACCGGCCAATACGGCTTTGACGCCAAAACGAGCAATCTCTTTGCGGCGGGTAGGGGCAATGCTACCCAGGCCACCCAGCAGAATCGCAATGGAGGAGAGGTTCGCAAAGCCACACAGCGCAAAAGAGAGGATCGCCATGGTGTGCGGTGTCATCATCTGACCCGTCGCAGCTACCACCTGTTCCCCATCAATGTAAGGCGCTAGGTTGATGTAGGCGACAAACTCGTTGACCACTAATTTTTGGCCAATGAATGAACCAGCCAGCGTCGCTTCTTCCCAGGGTACACCCAACAGGAAGGCAAGCGGGGCAAACAGCCAGCCCAGGATCAGCTCCAGGCTCAGCGAGTCAAAGCCCACCCAGCCGCCAATGCCACCCAGGATGCCGTTGATCAACGCAATCAGCGCGATAAAGGCGAGTAGCATGGCGCCCACGTTGGCCGCGAGCATTAGGCCCGAGGTAGCGCCCGATGCTGCAGCGTCCAGTACGTTGGCAGGTTTATCTTCCAGGGCTTCAATCTCTTCTTCCACCTTGGTAACGCTGTCGCTGTCGGTAACGTCTTGGGTTTCCGGCATGATCAGCTTGGCGAACAGCAACCCGCCCGGCGCCGCCATAAAGGAGGCCGCTACCAAGTACTCCATGGGAATACCCAGCGCGGCGTAGCCCGCCAATACTGAACCGGCGACCGATGCCAGACCACCACACATAACGGCAAACAGCTGCGAAGGCGTCATGCGGGCGATAAACGGACGCACCACCAAAGGTGCTTCGGTCTGGCCGACGAAAATATTTGCCGTTGCAGAAAGCGACTCCGTGCGAGAGGTGCCCAGGGCTTTTTGCAGGGCACCACCGAGGATGCGAATCACCCACTGCATAATGCCGATGTAGTAGAGCACGGCGATCAGCGAGGAGAAGAAGATAATGACGGGGAGTACTTTGATCGCAAATACAAAGCCGACATTATCCACATCGGCTAAGCCGCCGAACAGAAAGCCGATACCATCGTTGGCATACACCAAAATTTGGCTAACGCCGGAGGAGATGGCCTGTAGTACCGCTTGGCCAAACGGCACATAAAGTACAAAGGCACCAATCCCCGCTTGTATAGCAAAGGCGCCCAGCACGGTACGTAGCCGGATCGATTTACGGTCGTAGGAGAAGATCAGGGCAATGGCCACCAGAGTGACCATGCCTACCAAGCTCATAAGGAGTGTCATAAGGAGATCCTTCGAGTCCGGGAACCTCTAATTAACTATTGCGCTTGCCTATACGGCGTTAAAAATCGCCTCAAAATGCTCATTTACTGCTCGTAAACTCCGCCTTTTCGTTGATTTTTGCCTTGTCTAGCCTGCGCTCATTACGTTAATCAAAGGCTCCTAAAGCGGTTATAGTAAGTTGAGCTTGACGGAGTAGATCATCGCATTCTGATAATCGTTGGGGGTACCCAACTTATTCTCAGAGTAGCGGTACTGAATGCCGGTGGTGATCAAATCGCTCGGATGCCACCATAGGCTCAGTGCACCGTTGGTGCCTACACTGCCCGCTGTATCGCCCACGTAGTTCTGCTCCAGATACTCATCGTCGCGACCAAAGGTCTGTTCGTGCCAGTTGGTGACGCTGAAGTTCTGGTTGAGTGCAGTGAAATCATAACCCGCGACCCAGCCTGCCATATAGCCGTTCATGCCGGTATAGCTGTTACTTTGTACCCGCGCAGCACCGATAAAAGGCTTGAACCACAGGCCATTGTCGAAGGTAGTGCGGTAACCCAAACCAAGAATCTGATCCTGCTCGCGGCTGTTATAACCGTAATCGCGGAAGTCATACAGGTGGGCGTAAATCGACAGCGGGCTGTCACCCAGGTAAATGTGTGAGGTCACTTTACCCGCGGTGCGGAAGTTGTCTTTACCACCGCTGGACTCGTCGAACTGGTCGTTGGTGGGGTTCTCGAAATCAAAGAAGCCGTAGAACTCGCCCCAGCTAAAGCCAGCGCCGCCTTCGATTTCGAGAAACATAAAGTCGCTTTTCGCCGCGTTGGAAGCGGTGCGCGCCTCGGTACCGTTTGACCAGTCCAGGTAGTTAACCGAAACGTTGGCGAATGACCACAGCCGATCAAGGGGATGCGGCTGAGCAGCCTCGTCTGCCATTAGCGGCGTAGTGAGTATGGCCCCTAATACGCCAGCGCCAAGCGCGATCTTAGACGAAGGGGGGCGAGAGTGTGTACGAGCAGTCATGAGAGCCTCAACATTGGTTGTCGCGGAGCCACTTGGGTGTGGCTATCCGAGGTTGTAGTCGTGCGGGCTGGCGTTAATGTTAAAATTATAACATTTAGTGTTATTTTTCTAACGTTGATTTGCAAGAGTTGTCACATCAACGCTATTTAAATGTCATATGGCTCTCATTGTGGCACTAATAGCACCAATAGCCGTCGTAGCAGTGGAAATTACGCCGCCGCTCGCTCAGCATAGAAATGAAAATGGACGCAACACCGATGCTCTCGTTGCGAAAATCACAACAAGAGGGGTTTGCCAGGAGATGCCCACCATGAATGGCCGTAGTGCGCTGCGCCTTGCCAAGCTTCAGGAAGCGCTTGCCAGTGGCGGTACTCTTCATCTGCGCGATGCCGCAGAGCTATGCGATGTTTCCGAAATGACCATCCGTCGCGATCTGACGACTCAGGATACTGCCATTAGCCTGCTGGGTGGACGCCTAGTGATGGCAAACTACCCTGGCGTAACGCCTATTTATGACTTGACCGAACAGCAGGCTAGCCACTACCAGGCCAAGTATCGGCTTTGTCAGCGGGCGTTAGCCTACATAGAAGAGGGCGATACGCTGTTTATCGACTGCGGCTCAACGCTAATGCCGCTGCTGAGCCAGTTAAGTCATTTCCGAGAGCTGACGGTAGTGACCTATGCGCTTAATGTTGCCAATGCCGTTGCCGCCCTGCCCAACGTGCGCTTGGTGCTACTGGGCGGGCTGTTTTATGCCACCTCGCAGTCATTCGGTAGCGACAATATGACTGCTGCTATCGAGCGGTTAGGCATTAATAAGGCGCTGATCTCCGCTGCAGGGGTGGATTTAGAGCGTGGTGTTAGCTGCTTTCACTTTCACGAAGTGGCGCCTAAACAGGCTGCCATTGCCACCGCTATGCAGCGCCTGTTGGTGGTAGATGCCAGTAAGTTCAGCGTAGTTCGCCCGGCCTATTTCGCTGCTCTGGACGATTTTGATGTGGTGGTTACCGACGAAGAGGGCGCCCCGCAGTTGCTTAAAAAAAATGGCCGCGTTGTACCTGAGATAGTGGTTCCCACCGTCACAGTGGCGTAAGCGATTTCCCCCTTGCTCATCCCAGTCAATACCTTGGGTGCGGCAATGCGCCACTTCTTTCATGATCTCGATCAATAGAAAATACTTTAGTCTTAACTGCTTAAGCCTTTAGTGCTTAGGCCAGCGAGGCTCGTCGCCAATTCCCATCCGGCGACGCATATTTTTCCCGGAGCAATGGCGCCCAGCGTCACGTGTGCACTGTCCTTGAGAGCGTTTTCCTAGCACGTTTTCAAGAGCGCCATGCAGAGCATGTTTTGGGAAGAGTATGGGGTGGTAGTTAGCCTGCTATGTAGAAGGGCGACATGGCTAGCTAGTGTTTTAAACAACCTCTGACGAGATCACACCATGCAACGACGCTCACTTTGGCGCAGGCGAGGCACTCTAGTGCTCCTTGCGCTGTGTCTGTTTCTAGCAGGCTGTAGTTCAGCGCTGCTAGACCCAAAAGGCCAGATTGGCGCTGAGCAGCGCACACTGATTCTGACCGCCTTTGGCCTAATGTTGATTGTAGTTATTCCTGTGATTGTCATGACGCTGCTGTTTGGCTGGCGTTACCGGCGTAGTAATAGCCTGGCTAAATACACGCCTGATTGGGCGCACTCCAACGTGATTGAAGCGGTGGTGTGGATCGTGCCCTGTGCGATTATCGCGGTGCTCGCCCTGTTGACCTGGAAGACCTCCCATAGCCTTGATCCCCACAAACCGCTGGAAAGCGATGTGGCGCCGATCGAAATACAGGCGGTGGCGCTTGATTGGAAGTGGCTGTTTATCTACCCCGAGCAGGGTATTGCCAGTGTTAACGAAGTGGCCTTTCCGGTAGATACACCGGTGCGCTTTAGGGTCAGCTCAGGCTCAGTGATGAACGCTTTCTTTATCCCCCATCTTGGCAGCCAGATTTATGCCATGGCGGGCATGGATAACGATGTCCATCTCATCGCCGATGAAATTGGTAGCTACCCTGGTCGTTCCACCAACTACAGTGGCGCGGGCTTCTCTGGCATGACCTTTGAAGCCAAGGTGACCAACCCCGAGGATTTTGACGCCTGGGTGGAAACGGTACGCGCTGCTCCACAAACGCTGACCTACCCAGAAGGTTATGAAGCGTTGGCGGAACCTAGCGAATCGAATCCGGTTGAGTACTTCTCAGCCATTTCACCATCGCTGTATGAAAGCATCTTACGAAGCTTCCATACCGGCGGCGAGCATCAGATGGGCGGCGATCATGCTGACTCCCACGATGGCGAAAATGAGAAGACTGCCGATCACGCGGCCGAATCAGGTCATGTCACTAACAACCATGCTAGTCAGGATAATGCCATGCGCAGCCACTCCTCTAGCGTAGAAGTGGGAGGTTAAGCCGTGTTTGGAAAACTCACGTTAGAGTCAATTCCCTACCACGAGCCGATCATCATGGTCGTCGCGGCCTTTATGGCCATTGGTGGGATCGCACTGTTTGGTTTAATCACCTATTACCGTAAGTGGGGCTGGCTGTGGAACGAGTGGTTTACCTCCGTTGACCATAAAAAGCTCGGCATTATGTATTTCATCGTCGCTCTGGTGATGCTGCTGCGCGGCTTCTCGGATGCGATAATGATGCGCACCCAGCTGGCCATGGCCGCCGGGGATGCAGCGGGCTATTTACCCCCTGAACACTACGACCAGATCTTTACCGCCCACGGCGTGATTATGATCTTCTTTGTCGCCATGCCCATGGTCATCGGCTTGATGAACCTTGTGGTGCCGCTGCAAATTGGTGCCCGCGACGTTGCTTTCCCTTTCCTGAATAACTTAAGCTTTTGGCTGTTTGCGGTCTCCGCGATACTGGTCAATATCTCGCTGGTGGTGGGCGAATTCGCCAAAACCGGCTGGCTCGCTTACGCGCCGTTATCGGGGATCGAGTTTAGTCCCGGGGTGGGGGTCGACTACTGGATATGGGCGTTGCAGATATCCGGTATAGGCACCACGCTGACCGGTATTAACTTTTTCGTGACCATCATTAAAATGCGCACCAAAGGCATGACGATGTTCCGCATGCCGATCTTCACCTGGACCTCGCTGTGCGCCAACGTGCTGATCATTGCTTCCTTCCCAATTTTGACCGCGACCATCGCGCTGCTAACGCTGGATCGCTATTTGGGTATGCACTTCTTTACCAATGATTTTGGCGGCAACATGATGATGTACGTCAATCTCATCTGGGCCTGGGGCCACCCGGAAGTTTATATCCTGATTCTGCCAGCCTTCGGCGTGTTCTCTGAAGTGATTGCGACCTTTGCCCGTAAGCGGCTGTTCGGCTACGCCACCATGGTGTGGGCGACCATTTCGATCACCTTGCTCTCGTTTGTGGTTTGGTTGCACCACTTTTTCACCATGGGGGCGGGCGCCAACGTCAACGCCTTCTTCGGCATTATGACAATGATCATCGCCATTCCTACCGGGGTGAAAGTGTTCAACTGGCTGTTCACCATGTTCCGCGGCAGCCTGGAACTCACTTCGCCGGTGCTATGGACGCTGGGCTTTATTATCACCTTTACCCTAGGCGGTATGACCGGCGTTATGCTGGCGGTGCCCGCGGCTAACTTTGTGTTGCATAACAGCCTGTTCGTTATTGCGCACTTCCACAACGTTATTATCGGCGGCGTGGTGTTCGGCATGATGGCGGGGCTTACCTATTGGTTCCCCAAAGCGTTCGGTTTCACTTTGAACGAAAAGTGGGGCAAGCGTTCGTTCTGGTGCTGGTTTATCGGCTTCTACGTCGCCTTTATGCCGCTTTATGTACTGGCCTTCTTTGGTGCCGTGCGCCGCATGCAGTCCTACGCCAACCCCGAATGGCAGCCGTGGATGATTCTGGCCTGGGTAGGCGCGGTAATCATTATGCTGGGCATTGTCTGCACCATCATCCAGTTCTGGGTGAGTATTCGCGACCGCAAACAGAACGCTGATGTCACCGGCGACCCCTGGAATGGTCGCACCTTGGAGTGGTCAACCTCTTCTCCAGCGCCGTTCTACAACTTTGCACGTCTGCCGGAAGTGGGCGATATCGACAGCTTCTGGTCGCAAAAGCAGCGTAGCGAAGAGCAGCTTGAAGAAGCCCCCTATACCGATATTCATATGCCTCGTAATACCGTGGCCGGGCCAGTTATCAGCTTCTTTGCGCTGGTCATCGGCTTTGCGCTGGTGTGGCATATCTGGTGGTTAGCCGGCGTCGGCGCCGTGGGTGTATTCATCAGCTTTATGGCACGGGTATTTAACGACGATATCGACTACTACGTTCCCGCTGCTGAAGTTGAGCGAATCGAACGTGAGCATCAACAACGCGTGGAGGCGCAAGCGTAATGTCGACTGATACGCTAAATCATAGCTCGCACCACCCGGTAGAGCACGAAGAAGAGCATCACGATGCCTCGGGCACGAAATTGTTTGGTTTCTGGGTCTACTTAATGAGCGATTTGGTGATCTTCGGGTCACTGTTCGCCACTTACGCCGTGCTGATGAAGGGCACGGCGGGTGGGCCAACTGGCGCTGATATCTTTGAATTACCTTTGATCCTTTTCGGAACCTTTGCACTGCTGATCAGTAGTTTCACTTTCGGTATGGGCGTTTTGGCAATGCATGCCAACCGTGTTGGCCAAGTGAAAGTGTGGCTGATTATTACCTTTCTACTGGGCTTGTGCTTCCTGGGGATGGAAGTCTATGAATTCCAGCATCTAATCCATGAAGGGTACGGTCCGGACCGTAGCGGCTTTTTATCGGCCTTCTTTACCCTAGTCGGTACTCACGGGTTGCACGTTACGTTTGGCATGATCTGGATTTTGGTGATGTTGGTACAGCTTTACACCAAAGGGTTGAACGATATGACCCGGCCGAGGATTTTGTGCCTAAGCCTGTTCTGGCACTTCCTCGATATTGTCTGGATCTGTGTCTTCTCATTCGTCTATCTGATGGGAGTGTTGTGAGATGAGTGCAAGTTCAACCAATGCCCATGGCAGCGTTAAGTCGTATGTGACAGGACTGGTATTGTCGCTGATACTGACCATTATCCCTTTTGCGGTGGTGATGAGTGGCGCTTTTAGCGTATTGGCTACCGTGATTGTGATAGCCGTGACCGCGGTGTTGCAGATACTGGTGCAACTGGTCATGTTTATGCATATGAGTACCAAAGCCGACGAAGGCTGGAATCTGATGTCCTTCGTCTTCACACTGACGATTCTCGTCCTAGTGGTAGGAGGCTCGCTGTGGATCATGCAGCATCTGCATCTCAACATGATGATCGGCTAATCTCAGCGCCCAGCCGCTGGCGGGATCTGCTCGAGCTGACCAAGCCGGGCATTATCGGCGGCAACCTGATTGCCACCCTGGGGGGCTATTTTCTCGCCGCCCAAGGGCAGTTCGAGTGGCTCAGCTTTGTGTCGGTCATGGTGGGGATTGCATTAATCATCGCGTCAGGCTGTGCGTGTAACAACGTTATTGACCGCGATATTGATGCATTGATGGCGCGTACGCGCCATCGCCCCCTGGTAAGAGGCAGCATCTCTATTACCCAGGCACTGGGCGTTTCGGCGCTGCTGGGTGTATCGGGGGTGGTGTGCCTGGCGCTGGGCACCAACGGGCTAACCGTTGCCTTGGCGGTGATTGGCTGGGGCGTGTATGTGGGGCTTTATAGCCTCTATATGAAGCGCCGCTCGGAGTACGGCACCTTGGTAGGCAGCCTCTCCGGCGCCATGCCGCCGGTGGTTGGCTACTGCGCCGTGACCGGTCAGTTCGACAGCGGTGCCATTATGCTGCTGGTGATTTTCTGCCTGTGGCAGATGCCGCACTCCTATGCGATTGCGATCTTCCGCTACGCCGATTATCAACGGGCATCGATTCCGGTACTGCCGGTGGTGCGCGGGGTGAAAATGGCCAAACACCATATCCTTGGCTACATTGTGGCGTTTATTCCCGCCTCGCTGGCGCTAGGGCTGGCCAGCCAAGCGGGCGCGGGATATCTGTGCGTGGCGCTGACCATGGGCGGCTACTGGCTCTACTTGGCACTGCGCGGCTACCGTTTAGATGACGATGTGCGCTGGGCCAAAAAGGTGTTTGGCGTCTCTATCCTTACCATCACCGCGATGAGTTTAGTCATGGTGCTGGAATCGATGGTGCCGATGTGGGTTTAGCCCTCACATACCGTTAAGCCGTTAATAAAACGCCCCAAGCAGTTATCTGCTTGGGGCGTTTTTATTGGCTAGGGAAAGTTTCTGTAACTCAGCTTTCCCGCTGACTGGCCTGAATGGCGGTTAGTGCAATGGTGTAAACGATATCGTCGACCAGTGCGCCGCGGGAAAGATCATTCACTGGCTTGTTCAACCCTTGCAGCATGGGGCCAACGCTCACGACGCGGGCACTTCGCTGCACTGCTTTGTAGGTGGTATTGCCGGTGTTGAGGTCGGGGAACACAAACACGGTGGCTTTACCTGCCACTGGCGAGTCGGGGGCTTTCTGCTTGCCCACGCTCTCGATGGCAGCGGCGTCGTACTGTAGCGGGCCGTCGATGGCCAGGTGCGGCGCGCGTTCTTTAGCAATCCGGGTGGCTTCGCGGACTTTATCCACATCCGCGCCGGTGCCGGAGTCGCCGGTGGAGTAGCTGATCATGGCGACACGTGGCTCGATACCGAAGGCTTCAGCGGAGCGGGCGCTTTGTAGGGCGATTTCGGCCAGGGTTTCAGCGTCTGGGTCGGGATTCACCGCACAGTCGCCGTAGACTACCACCTGCTCGGGCAGCAGCATAAAGAAGATCGACGAGACTTGATTATACTCCGGCGCGGTTTTAATCAACTGGAAGGCGGGCCGCACGGTGTTGGCAGTGGTGTGTACGGCGCCGGAAACCAGTCCGTCGACTTCATCTAACTGCAGCATCATGGTGCCGAGCACCACGTTATCTTGCAACTGCGCTTCGGCGGTTAGCTCGTTGAGTTTGCCACGACGACGCTCGACCATCGGGCCAATATAGTTCGCACGGGTGCTTTCAGGGTCAACAATCGTCAGCGATTCTGGCAGTGTCAGACCGCGGTTGCGCGCTACATTTTCGATATCGTCGCGCTTACCCAGCAGTACGCAGTCGGCAATGCCGCGGCGCTGGCAGATTATTGCCGCTTCTACGGTGCGCGGTTCATCCCCCTCCGGCAGCACTACGCGCTTTTTAGCCAACTGGGCAAGTTTAACCAACTGGTGGCGAAACGCTGAAGGTGAAAGGCGGCGGGTATAACCGCTGCTCAGGTGGGCTTTTAACCACTCAAGATCCATATGGGCTGCGACGTAACGGGCCACCTGTTCGGCGCGTTCGAAGTCGTCCATAGGGATTTCGCTGCTTAGCTGGCTGAGGTGCTGTGCTGTGGTCAGGCTGTCGGTTTCTACTGCCAAGACCGGTAGGCCTGTTTTGAGCGCGGGGCGGCACATCTCGATCATGCTGTCGTTGGGCATAAAGCCGTTGGTCAACAGTACGCCCGCTAGCTGAATACCGTTCATGGTCGCCAGCGCTGAGGCCAGCACCACATCGTCGCGGTCACCGGAGGCCACTACCAGGCTACCCGGGGTGAAAATATGCAGTGCGTTGGCAGCACTGCGGGCGCAGAGGCTAGTGGAGAGTACCCGACGGCTGGCTGCCTCGCCTTCGTTCAACAACTTGGCATTAAGCGCTCGGGCCACATCCAGAGTGCGCGGGGCGCTAAGCGTTTTGCTGTAGGGCACCACACCAATCAGGTGGAATTTATCGGTCGCCAGGGCGGGGGAGTACTGGCGCAGCTCAGCGAGCACTGACTCTTCCAACTGCGGTTTGAAGGTGCCCGGTGCTGCAGAAAGATCATCTTCCTGCGCGTAGGGCAGATTTTTCATGCGCATCAAAATGCCGCCCAGCGTGCGGCTGGAGCTAACCCCGCCAAAGCTGCGGGCGTGCATATCAAGCTGCTCGGCCAGCGCCTGGGGCTCGTTTAAATCACCGGATCCGACAAGAATAATTCGCGCATTAAGCGCGTTGGCGAGCTGGGCGTTGGTTTGGGTGGCGTAGGTGGTGTGCTGAGTGGGCACTACGCCCTCTACCACGACTAGGTCTAGGGTGCTGCCATCGCGGTGGGCCTGTTGAACAACCTGTTCATAGAGCTCGACGGCATTTTCCATCAGCTCATCGATTTGGTCGTCGCGCAGCAAGCGCTCAAGGCGAGCCTGGGAAATCGGCGAAGGCGGGCGCTGATTGAGTGCCCGGGAAACCAATGCGGTGGATCGATCCAGGCCTGGGCCGTTCAGCTCGTTCTGCATAAACGGCTTTAAAAACCCGGCTTTCAGACCGATGGTATCCAGCGCTTGAATTAACCCCAGACAGGCGGAGGTAAGCCCGACGCCCTGGCTGGTAGGCACTAACAGAATCGCTTGTGGCTGGTCGGGGTGAGTCATACACGTGTCTCTAGGCAGTGGCGGGTTTCCATGGCAATGCGGCCTTCTTCATCGGTAGGGATCACCCACACCTGGGGGCCTTCATGGCTGGCGCTATCCAGCTTGCCCTCTTTGCCGCGGATAGTCGCTTCGTTAGCGTCGTTATCCAGCGCAAAGCCGAAGTGGGGCAATAGGGCGAGCACACGGCGACGTACAATCGGCGAGTTTTCGCCGATACCGCCGGTGAAAATAACCCCATCAAGCTGGGGCAGGGCGCAGGAGAGCCCCGCCAGAGATTTAGCGATCCGGTAGCAGAATACCTCTACCGCCAGCTGTGCGGTGGCGTGCCCTTGTTCAGCAGCCTCCTCAATTTCGCGCATGTCGTTGGTTAAGCCTGAAAGGCCCAGTAGGCCGCTCTCTTTATTGAGCACGTCGTCGATTTTGTCTAGCGACCAGCCCAGTTGGCGGTGCAGGTGGGCGTGCAGGCCAGGGTCAACGTCGCCACTGCGGGTGCCCATCACCAAGCCTTCCAGTGGGGTAAGGCCCATGCTGGTATCCTGGCTTTGATTGTTCCACACCGCGCTGGTGGAGCAGCCATTGCCCAGGTGGGCAGTCAGCCAGCCGCCTGTGCCACGGCTACTCAGTTCGCCCGCCCGCTGGCTAACATAAGCATGGCTGGTGCCATGAAAGCCGTAGCGGCGAATGCCATGCTCAGCGTAGAGGCTTTCTGGTAGTGCGTACCGGTAAGCACGCGGCGGCATGGTTTGGTGGAAAGCGGTATCGAACACTGCCACTTGGGGCAGCTCAGGAAAGACGTTCTGGGTCGCCGCAATACCTGCTAAATTTGCTGGGTTATGAAGGGGGGCAAGTGCTGCGGTGGTTTGGATAGCCGCAATGACACTAGCGTCGATGAGTGCGGCCTGGGTGAAGTGCTCGCCGCCATGCACGATGCGATGGCCCACCGCCGCTGGTAATCGGCCCTCCATACGCTCAAGGATCGCGTTAAGTGCTTGGGTGTGGTCAGCGCCAGGAAGTGGTTGGTTGAAACGATCACCGGCGCTGTTTTTGCCCTTGAGGCGTGCATCCTCGCTACCCAAGCGTTCCGCTATGCCCTCAAGTCGCGGTGCCTGAGGGTCGGAATCAATCAACGCGTATTTAATAGAGGAGGAACCGCAGTTAATGACCAGCACCGGTGCGTTCATAAAAACCTTTTCGCTAGGAGGTTATTGAGCAAAGGGGTAGACTTTAGTTTAACATGTTGCAGCGCGCAAAAGCAGCGTCAGGCTTTCGTTAGCCTTCTAGGCAAAAGCTTGGCATGCTGGGATCTTTGCCTACCTGGCTACTCGCCATCTTACACCTTCACCCCTATAACGAGCCGTACCGTTCTTATGTCAGCGTCCTCTTTGCCGAAACTACTGCCGCGCCATTTGGCCATTCTGTTAATGATGACCGTGGCCACCATGTTCGCCGCCAATCACGTTTCAGCTCGGCTGGCGTTTGATAATGGCACCGGTCTGTTACTGGCGGTATTAACCCGCTCGGGGGTTGCCTGCCTGATTTTAGTGGCGCTAGTCATCGTGCAGAAAAAGCGCTTGTGGCTGCCCGCGGGATCTTGGCCGTGGCAACTGACCGTGGGGCTACTGATTGCGATCCAAAGCGTTAGCCTCTACTCGGCGGTGGCCAGGCTGCCTGTGGTGATCGCACTGCTATTGGTCAATACCTTTCCTATTCAGCTGGCGCTGCTCAGTTGGGCGTTGGGCGGCCCGCGTCCTACTCTGCGTAGCTGTCTGATCATGGGCACGATTTTAATCGGCTTACTGGTGGTGCTGGATATTCCCTCATGGATTGCCAGCGCCGATGGCATGGGGCCGGGGTGGATAGCAGGCATTGGTTTTGGATTAATGGCGGCCTTCGTATTTGCCTGCGCGCTGTGGGTTACCGAGCACCGCCTTGCAGGAGTGGGCAGCACCCTGCGCAGCCTGTTGACCATGCAGACCGTGTTTATTGTCATGATCATTGGCGGCATCGCCGGTGTAGTGCCAGGGGGTATGAGCCTGCCGGATAACAGTACCGGCTGGCTAGGGCTGACGCTGCTTGGTCTGCTGTATGGTTCGGCATTTTCGACGCTGTTTATTTTTGTGCCGCGACTCGATATGGCACGCAACGCACCGGTGATGAATATCGAGCCGGTTGCCTCCCTGGTGCTGGGTTACTTCGTGTTGGGGCAAATGCTTAGCCCCGGCCAGTTGGTAGGTGGGGCAGTCGTCGTTGGCGGTATTGTCGTGCTGAGCTTATCCAAGGGGCGGTAAATGTTTGCGTTCTTCATAGTTATGAATCACAATACAAATGTGTAAGGAAACACTGTTTTTTAACTGAGGTGCAAGCTATGAAGATGTCCATGTTGTCACTTACATCGGCGGTACTCCTGGTGGGTGCAGGCGCATTTGCAACCACTGCTCAAGCACAACAGTCTACCGGTTATCCGCAAGCTTACCTGGGCGCTGATGCCATGTTCTGGAGTCTGGATCCAGACAGAGGCTCGTCCCGTGATGACGTAGGCTTACGCCTGCGCGGCGGTGCCCAGTTCAATGACTACTTTGGCATTGAAGGTCATTTAGGTACGGGCGGTTCCGACGGTGGTGCCGAATTAGACTATGTAGCGGGTGCTTATGCTAAAGGGATTATTCCCATAGCACCTGAAGTACGTCTTTATGGCCTGGCGGGTTTTACGGAAGTAGAGTTTGACCGCGGCGACAGCGAAAGCGACTTCTCCTACGGCGCAGGCGCTGAGATGGATGTGGCCAGAAACCTCTCCCTCAGCGCGGACTATATGCGCTACCTGGATAAATCAGCTTACTCCTTTGATGCTGCAAGCGTAGGTTTACGCTACCGGTTCTAAATCCTTAGCGTAACAGCGTAGCGAATGACTAAACCCCATGGCCTTTATGCCATGGGGTTTTTTGTTTTATAAGCTTGTAGAGAGCGTTTATGTAGCAGTAGATAGACATAGGTATATTGTTAGCGCGCTAATTGATTGTTAGACTAAAGTCCCCTATGCGATTCCCTACACGATGCGCGCCCGTTGAGAGGCGCTGGCCAGGTGGTTTCCTGGTGGCTAACAAGTGAGCTCTGCATGACCCCCGATCAAATATTTGCCCGATGGGTGAGGGTAGCCCTTGCTACCTTTGTACTGCTTTTTATCTATTTTCTGGTGGCCGATAGCTTTATGCCCATGACGCCCGAGGCGAGAGTGATGCGGCCGGTCACGCGAATAGCGCCCGAACTCAGCGGCCCAGTGAGTGAGGTGCTGGTCAGTAATCACCAGCATGTAGCAAAAGGCGATATGCTGTTTCAGATCGACCCTGCGCCGTTTCGATTAGCCGTTGAGAAGGCGCAGCTTAATCGCGAACAGGCCGAGCGGGAGAATGCCCGGTTGGAAGCAGAGCTTACCTCTGCCCAAGCGGAGCTGGCGTCCGCTGAAGCAACGGCTGCCGAGCGTCGGGGAGAACTTCAGCGTGCTGAAACCCTTGTGGCGCAGCAGAGCGTATCGCGCCAACAGTACGAACAGCAGGTGGCTGCTGAGCGTACCGCACAGGCCAGTGTGGCGGCAGCCAGGGCTAAAATCGTCAGCCTGGAAGTGCAGCTGGGCGATGCCGGCGAAACGAATCTGCGTTTGCGCCAAGCAGACAATGCGCTTTCCAAGGCGCAGTTGGATCTTGCTCATACCCAGGTGCGCGCCGCGCAAGCCGGAAGTGTTTCCAACCTGCAGCTAGACGTAGGCGACTACGTTCAGGCGGGGCAGCCAGCGGTAGCAGTAGTGGCGGATGCGATAGATGTCATTGCCGATTTTCGCGAAAAGAGCCTGCGCCATGCGGCACCGGGTGACGCAGCGCAAGTAGTGTTTGATGCTTGGCCAGGCCAGGTATTTGATGCGCAAGTGCTCGCCATGGATGCCGGTGTTCGTGAAGGACAGTTGGCTGCCGATGGTCAACTGGCTGATATTCCCACCACCGATCGCTGGATACGCGATGCCCAGCGGATGCGTGTACACCTGGTGCTAACTCAGCCAATCGCGAATTTATTACCCAGCGGCGCCCGCGCCACGGTGCAGCTTCAGCCAGGAGATGCTGCTTTGACCAAACCATTTGTATGGTTACAGGCACATCTGATCAGCTGGTTGCACTATGTTTATTAAGAGCCCGTATATTAAGCGCCTGTTGTTGACCCCGTTTAAAGGTTGGTGGGGGAAGCGTGACCGGGCTAATGCCAAGGGAACTGCTCGCCCGGTGTTAACCCAAAACGGCCTGCGTCAGTGCTTGCGGGTGGCCGGTGGTGGCACGCTGGGGTTTGTGGTCAGCCAGCTAATGGGTTGGAACTACGGGGTGTTTTTTACTGTTTTCCCGATGTTCTTGCTGGGCATGGTGCCGATTCTGAATGGCCATATTATTCGCCAGTTTTTAGCCAACGTATCGCTTAACGTGCTTGAAGTCAGCCTGGTGGTGGGGTTACTCAAACATATACCGGTGGTGATGACCCTGGTGGTGATGAGCATTTTTCTGTTTCGCTTTAACCTGATGGCGAAAGGGCCGCTGTTTCTGTTTGGCGCCAACGGTGTGCTGACGCTCAGCATTCTGCTTCACTTCGCCAGCTACCCCAATGTGGACTTGAGCGATTTACTGGCCTGTAATCTCGTCGCCAGTGGTTTGGCGGTGTTTATTGCCATGCTGATGCATACGCTGTTTCCCGACGTGGAAGCCCGCAAACCGCCGCCCAGGGTTACCAAAACACCCTCGCAAATTCGCCATGAAACTTTAATCGGTGGATTAACCGCCACGCTCTCATTTGTAGTGTTTCAGATGTTCGACTTGCAAGGGTCGCTCTCTGCGCAGATGGCGACCATCCTGGTGCTGTTTACGCTGGGGTACTCTGGAGCGAAAGTATCAGCCGGTAAGCGAGCCATAGGAACCCTACTAGGGTGCAACTTGGCTCTATTAATGCAGTTATTCTTATATACACAGAGCCACCATTTCCTGCTGGTGGTGTTGCTCTACTGGCTGGGGTTAATGCTTTTCGCTCGGGAGCATATCCATGAAGGGGGCGGTTCAGGGATTGGCTTTGGTGGACTGACCACTCTGGGGATTCTGTTTGGCCAGTCGTTAGGCCCGCAGCAGGATCTGGTGTATAGCGCGCTCTATCGCTTCTCTTCCATGAGTGTGGCACTGGTTCTTACGCTTCTGGCTATGGCTTCCCTGCACTTCGTGTTGAACCGCTGGGCACCAACGCGGTTACCCGCCAACAACCCGGCCTAAATTAATTAGCGCAACTTTTTTAATAAAGGCTACTCTGATGAATGTGTCGACGTGTGATTTGATGTGTTTCCCTACTAACGGATTAGAGGTGTTCGTCATGGCAACTGGTAAAGAAGATAAAGCGAAAGGAACGGCCAACAAAGCAGCGGGAAAAGTGAAAGAAGCCGCGGGCAAGGCAACAGGAAGCGCTAAAACTGAAGCCAAAGGTAAGGCCCAGCAGGCTAAAGGCGAACTGCAAAAAGGCAAAGGCGACGCCAAGGAGAGCCAGAAAAAACAGCGCTAGTTATGTAACACTGATACCAACAGGGGGCTTCGGCCCCCTGTTGGCGTTTAAGTGGTTTTAAACAGTTGTCTTGCTCAAACGAAAAAACCGCTAACCCACTAGCAGGTTTTTCGCATTATTGAAGCGGCCTGATCTTAGTTTAATTCCAGCGATAAACTCATTTCCACGCCAGCGTCATCTACTCTGAACCAGTACTCCATGTTTTTGTAGATGTCACCATATTGCTTGAGCATATCAATATCGGACGCTGACAAATCATCTGATGGTATCTGTTCCACAAAGTCGGCCAGTGAATGGTAGAACTCGCCTGTTATGTGTCCATGAACAAGCAGATTGCGCTCTGAGGCAGGGGCTTCCAGCTCTTTCTGCAGTGTCGCCGAATCACTGATACCAGCGCCCAGTACAATAGCCGTGTCAGACATGGCGGCGTAGAGTTCCGGTGCCTCAGGGGGCAGCATCATGCTCTCGACTTGCTTGGCTTCCCCGCCGGGTTCAAGCCCTAGAGTCCCTAACTCCGGCGCGAAAGAGCTTGCGGCAGAAAGCAGGGAAAGAGGATTTTGTGAAGCAAGCGTCAGGAGCCCCGTCATGGTAGGTTCGCCGTCTGTCATTGTCAGACTGTTGATACGAGCTCTGAAGCCAGATAGTGACTGACCAATCATCATGGTGATCGGGTTGTTAATCGCCATGTTGATCTCATTCCAGGAGCTGTTCAGATCTTGTAGTTCATCACAGCTGAAGGGGTTCTGGCGCACTTCCTGAGCATATTTCTGAACGGTCTGAACCAACAGCGGCATGTTCAGACCTAAGCCATAGCTGGCCATACCTTCTGTGCTACCTAGGCCCGGCACCTGAGTCGTCAGAGTGCGCAGGTCGCTGACAATATCCTCATCGGTTTCTAGAATCAGGTTCATTTCCATGCGGTCAAGATCGTTCTCGCGCGAGCCCATTACAAGGCCAGGGAAGCGGTTCGTGATACGGTCGATATCTGCCTGGCAGGCGGATAAATCCAATTGCTCGGCATCAACCGCTTCCATCAGTGCCTGAGTACCTGAGTGAGTGGGGGTGCTCAGCTCATTAAGTAGGCGTGAGGAGTCGATTTTCCCCGCGCCGTAAGGTGTAAAGCCATGGCGCTTTTCAAGCTCTGCCAGTGCATCGGTATCACCGATGCTGCTGTCGGGCAGGGTGTTGCCCAGCACTTGTGCTAGCAGCTCGTCACTAGCATTCTGTGGTACCACAGACACCAGCAGTTGCTGGTCGTCAATGGCTAGAATCGCCTTGACGGGCCCCTCAGGCGTCAGCACCCAGTATTCGGTGTCGTTGGTGGTGGCCGTGCTCAGGTTAATGTCTGCTTTGGTCAAAATGCGTTGCAGCGTTTCGCGGAAGGCATCTTCATCCTGCAGTTGCATGCGTAAAACAGGCAAGACACCCAACCCATAGAGGGCGGCCTGAGGGTTCATTTTCAGGCCTAGCGCATGGACATCGTCCAGTGTTTCAACATCGACCAGTTCTTCACTCATGGCGATCAATACCGCCATCAACGAATGCATCACTTCATCGTCTATCTCGGGCAGTGTCTCGCGTAGCTCATCCAGACTAGACTCAATGCTAGCCTTGGGTTGCATGCGTTGATAACGATCAAAAGCATCTTGTTCAGGCATTGCTTCACGTGTTGCCATGAAGTAGGGAGAGTCAGCCGGAATATATTTCAGCATGAGAGCTGCATTATTTTTCGGCGCTTCCTCCTGTGTGCCTGCGGCTGTTGGTTCGTTATCATCGCTGCAGCCGGTTAATAAGCCTGCGCTGAGCAGAGCCGCGGTTACCGCCAAGGAAAGTTTGGTTTTCATCTGGAATCGGTTCTTTGAATGGTGTTGGTTTTAAATAGAACGCCGTAACAGAGCGCTGCGCAAATGAGAATCATACACGAGCAATGTATAATTAATCTACTTGAGCGATAAATACTTTTAGAGAAAATTCAGTAAATGGTTATTTGTACTTAGAAGCCTGATCGCGGCAACAGTTGAGGTCGTTGAACGGGAACTCTATAAGGAATTGCAAAGCCAGAAAAACATGCAGTGTCTGACCCGTTGCAAGTAGATATGTAAAGTGGCCCTTGAGTTTTTCTAAGACTCAAGGGCCACATATAGTTGCGACGCTGTTCAGTAAGTCGCTATTTTAAACTTCCTGATACAGCTCACTGCCTTTGTTGCGGAACTTCTCTGCCTGCTCTTCCATGCCTTTCATCACCGCTTCCTGATCGCCGTTTAGGCCATGTTCGTTGGCGTAATCGCGCACCTCCTGGCTGATCTTCATGGAGCAGAACTTTGGTCCGCACATGGAGCAGAAGTGCGCCACCTTGGCGGAGTCTTTGGGCAGGGTTTCGTCGTGGTACTCCCGAGCAGTATCCGGGTCTAGCCCCAGGTTGAACTGGTCTTCCCAGCGGAACTCGAAGCGCGCCTTAGAGAGTGCATTATCCCGCCGCTGTGCTGCAGGGTGGCCCTTGGCGAGATCCGCCGCGTGGGCAGCAATCTTGTAGGTAATGATGCCGGTTTTGACGTCGTCTTTATTGGGCAGGCCCAGGTGCTCTTTGGGGGTGACGTAGCAGAGCATGGCGCAGCCAAACCAGCCGATCATCGCCGCCCCAATGCCCGAGGTAATGTGGTCGTAGCCGGGGGCTATATCGGTTACCAGCGGGCCTAAGGTATAGAAGGGCGCTTCGTCGCAGTATTCCAACTGCTTATCCATGTTCTCTTTCACCAGGTGCATGGGCACGTGGCCGGGGCCTTCGATCATCACCTGCACATCGTGCTTCCAGGCAATATGGGTCAGCTCGCCCAAGGTTTTTAGCTCCGCCATCTGTGCTTCGTCATTGGCATCGGCCACTGAGCCAGGACGCAGGCCATCACCGAGGGAGAACGCCACATCGTACTGCTTGCAGATCTCGCAGATCTCCTCGAAGTGGGTGTACAAGAAGCTCTCCTGGTGATGGTACAAACACCATTTGGCCATGATCGAGCCGCCGCGGCTGACAATGCCGGTGACCCGCTTGGCGGTGAGCGGTACATAGCGCAGCAGTACGCCCGCGTGAATGGTGAAGTAGTCCACGCCCTGTTCGGCCTGCTCGATCAGCGTATCGCGGAAGACTTCCCAGGTGAGGTCTTCGGCCACGCCTTTGACCTTTTCCAGCGCCTGATAGATAGGCACTGTGCCAATCGGCACCGGAGAGTTGCGCAAAATCCACTCGCGGGTTTCGTGGATGTTCTGCCCAGTGGAGAGATCCATAATGGTGTCCGCGCCCCAGCGGATGCCCCAGGTCATCTTATCCACCTCCTCTTCGATAGAAGAAGTCACCGCTGAGTTACCCAGATTACCGTTAATTTTGACCAGGAAATTACGGCCAATAATCATCGGCTCGCTTTCTGGGTGGTTGATGTTATTGGGAATAATCGCCCGCCCTCTGGCGACTTCATCACGCACAAACTCAGGGGTGATTTCTTCCGGCAGGCTGGCGCCAAAGCTCTGGCCTTTGTGCTGATGGCCCAGAATGCGCTCTACTTCAGCGGTACCTAGCGCTTGACGGCGCTGGTTTTCGCGCAAGGCGATAAACTCCATTTCCGGGGTGATAATGCCCTGGCGGGCGTAGTGCAGCTGGGTCACGTTCTTGCCCGGTTTTGCTCGGCGTGGTGTGCGGGTTAGATCAAAGCGCAGCTGGGCAAGCGTCGGGTCGTTGGCGCGGCGGTTGCCGTAATCAGACGTGGGGCCTGATAGAAATTCGGTATCGTCACGCTCTTCAATCCAGGCTCGGCGTAGTTCCGGCAGACCGCGGCGCAGGTCATTGTTAGCATCCGGATCGCTATAGGGGCCTGAAGTGTCGTACACCAGCAGTGGCGGGTTCTCTTCATCAATGCCGGTGGTTTTGGTCGGCGACAGTGAAATTTCCCGGAACGGCACACGGATATCCGGGCGCGAACCTTCGATATATACCTTACGTGAGCCGGGCAGCGGCGCAATGGCGGCGGCATCGACCTGGGCGGTTTCGGCTAAAAAGTGGCTGGTTTTGCTTGTTACGGTCTTAGTCATTACGGTTGTTTCCTTGTGTTGTTTTGCTGAATTAGTGGGTGAGGTCTTGGTCTATCAGCTCTAGGCCCATCTGCCAGAAGTCGATTTCCAGGCGGGTGGCGTCGCGGAAGATCTTGCTCAGTTCGGCAAAGCGGGCGGGGGTAATGTCGGCAAGGCGGATATTCAGCCATTCAAGCTCCGCCTGCATGGCGGCCTGAAACTCCTCGCCTTCGTACATGGCTATCCAGGCGTCGTAAGGGTTTTGCGCGCCGCGCAGGGTGGAAGGCTGGGCGTTTAGCCAGTTGGCGATTTCGCCGTAGCCCACCAGGCAGGGGGCCAACGCCACGTGCAAATCCAGCAGGTCGCCGCGGTTGCCGGTATCTAACACATAGCGGGTGTAGGCAAGCGTCGCTCTGGCTTCGGGAAGCTCCTCCAGTTCTTGCTCGGAAATCCCCCACTCCTGACAAAAGCCCACGTGCAGGCCCAGCTCCACATCCACAATGGCTTTCAAGCCTTCATGGGCTTGGCGAAGATCGGCGAGGGTGGGGCTTTTGTAGGCAGCCAGCGCATAGGCGCGGGCGAAGTGAATCAAAAACAGGTAGTCCTGCTTTAAATAGTGGCGAAACGACGCCCCGGGCAGCGTGGCGGTGCCTAGCTGGCGCACAAAATCGTGCTCAATATAGGCGCGCCAATCTTTCTGGCAAGCGGTAGTGAGATCAGTAAAGCGGTAGCCCATGACTCCTCCGGTGGTAATGATCCGGAGGGCGGGCGAAAAAGATCGAGGGAGTGGCGCAGAAGGGCGGCGTGCGATCGTGAGAGAGCAGCCGTGGCCATCGCTTGATCCCTACGCCGGTACCCTCGCTGCGAACTTGTGTAAGTAGCAGCGCATTAGCCGGATCAGGTTCTGCGGGATCAGCGCTCGGCAGCATTAATTGCTACGCCCTGCGCCATCTCAGCCGGATTTCACCGGCACCCCGTCAAGCTGTTCGTTGGTGGAGTGTAGGAGGCGGGTGAGGGAGATGCAAGGGTGTATGACATGGAAAGTTATCGGGAAACAATTTATTAGCATCATTACAGCGATGAGAGTTTAGGTGCTGTAATGGCGTTTCATGGCATCGGTACGTGAATTATTATACAGTTGAGTAACAAGTGGCTGTTTTACAGCCACTGCTATTTCGAATGTGAACCGTAGGAAGTTGCATGACCAACACGAACTCGATTTTAGGCGTCTATCTCAGTGATTCGCTCGACCTTGATGCCATTTATGGTAACGCCTTGCGCGATGAAGCGAGTGATGTCGTCCTGCGCCATCCCCATGAGATCGATAACCCCGAAGATGTGCGTTTTGCGATCTGCTGGTTGCCCAATGACAAGGCTTTCGAGAGCTATCCTAATCTTGAGCTGGCGATGTCTATCGGTGCCGGTGTTGATGCCCTGCTGGCGCATCCTGGCCTGAGCGATGAAGTACATATCGCCCGGGTGCGGGATCCACATCAGGCCGACTTGATGGCGGGTTTTGCCGCGCATGAGGTGCTCCATCGTGAGCGTGAGTTCACCACCCTGGAGCAAAATGCTGCCAAGGCGCATTGGGCGCCATTGACGATGCGCGCGCCAGCATCAAGAAAGGTGGCGGTGCTGGGACACGGCACCATGGGGCGCGCCGTGGTGAAAGCGGTGGCCGCGCTTGGCTTTTCTGTACACGTAGCCTGCCGCAGCGAGCCACAAGCGCCGGTTGAAGGCGTGACCTATCTGACAGGTGACGGGGCTGTCATGGCGGCAGCGGATGGCGCCGATTATCTGATCAATGTGCTGCCACTGACGGCTACCACTGAAAACGTGCTTAACAAGGCGCTGTTCGCGAAGCTCGCCAAAGACGCTTGGTTGGTGCAGATCGGTCGGGGTGAGCACTTGGTCGAGGACGATCTTCTCCTAGCGCTCGAACACGGCCATTTGGGTGGGGCGAGCCTGGATGTGTTCCGTGCAGAGCCGCTGCCTGCGGATCATCCCTTCTGGCAGCATGAGTGCCTGCGCATCACACCACACATTGCCAGTGATTCGTTGCCAGAGGTGGTCGCAGGGCAGGTTGTCGACACCGCCCGCGCCCTTCGCGATGGGCAGCCGCTTGCCATGGGCGTTGATCGGGCGCGCGGTTACTGACGTAAACGCTAACCACGTTGCATGACAATCACTTTGCTGCAAAGGAACACCTGATGAGTCTCGATAAGTCTCAACGCACCACGACGAGCAACGCCGAACAAGAAACCCGCATCGCGCTGGCAGCCTGCTATCGTCTGGCCGCCCACTATCGCATGACGGATCTGATCTACACTCATATTACCGCGCGGGTGCCTGGTGAGAAGGGACGTTTCCTGATCAACCCTTACGGTTGGCGTTGGGAGGAGATTACGGCTTCTTCGCTGGTGAAGATTGACGTTGATGGCCATAAGATTGATAACAGCCCAGAACAAGTGAATCCGGCTGGTTTCACCATCCATTCCGCGATTCATACTGCTAGCCACCATGCGGCCTGGGTGATGCATACCCACACGCGCGCTGGCGTGGCGGTGTCGTCGCTGGAGTCGGGCCTTGAAACACGGCTTAACCAGATTGCGCTGCAGTTTCACGAACGGGTGTCTTACCACGATTATGAAGGCATTGCCCTGGATCTGGCTGAGCGTGAGCGAATAGTGGCAAGCCTTGGCGACAACCCGGCGCTGGTGTTGCGTAACCATGGCCTGCTGACGACCGGTGCGTCGGCTGCAGAGATGTTCAACAATATGTTTTATCTTGAGCGTGCCTGTGAGCTACAGGTGGCGGCGCAGTCTACTGGCCAGCCCTTACGGCTGGTGCCAGAAGAGGTGGCGCGGCACGTGGCGCGCCAATACGACCAGACTATTCATGAAGACGGCGATCTTGAACTCGAATGGGCCGCGCACCTGCGCACGCTTGAGGCGCTGGATCCAAGCTACAAAGACTAAATTGGCGCGGTTGCCAGCACGGCAAGCAAGCCAGTATCAGAACTATACGAATATCTACACAAGCAAAAGGGGGCCACTGGACGGCCCCTTTTTGGTTGTGCCACGTCCTGAATTAGCGTTGATAAACGTGATGCTCGCACAGGCCCGTGACCATTAGTGTTGTGGTACGCGGTTTTCCAGCCAGCGCAGCCCAACGATCAAGACGCCGCTCAGGCAGAGGTAGACGGCGACCAGGAAGAGTAACGGTTCGTAAGTCAGGTAAGTGGTCTGGCGTACCTGGGTGATGACGGCATACAAGTCCATCACGGTGATGGTGGCAACCAGCGGTGTGGATTTCAGTTGCAGGATGATCTCGCCCGTCAGCGTTGGTAGAGCACGATGAACAGCACGCGGAAACCAGACACGGCTAAAAACCTTGCGACGCGACATGCCGAAAGCCTTGGCGGCTTCCAGCTCGCCATGCGGTACACCGGCAAAGGCACCGCGCATAACCTCACCCTGATAGGCGGCAAATGACACCGTGAGGGCAATGAAACCATAGGGCCAGGCCTGGCGCAGGTAGTCCCAGGCCCAGGAGTCGCGAATTTCCGGGAACTGGCCGAACAGCGCTCCTAGCCCGAAATAGAACAGCCATAGCTGCAGTAGCAGTGGCGTGCCACGGATGACGGTGCAGAAGCCGGTGGCTAGCCATCGCAGCGGCCACGCTCCTTTGACTTGCGCAAGCCCTAAAGGCAAAGCAATCAGAAAGCCCACCACCACGCTGGATACCAGCATGATCAAAGTCATCTGCAGGCCTTCCCAGAGCTTGGGCAAGTAGCGGGGTAGCCAGCTCCAGTCCATCAGTTGAATCGCGGCCACCAGACCGACGATGAATATCAAAAGCAGGATAATACGGTGAGGCTCAAGTAGGCCCGGCAGTTTGGTTAACATGGGCGTTCGCGACGGTCGGGTAAGCGACGCCAGAGTTTGAGGGTCAGACACAGGCATTCCTTGAGTTCAGCGTGTAGAGACAAGACCACGCCGTGCGTAGCGTTCGAAGCGGCGCAAGGCCACGTTTGATATCAGCGTTAGCGCCAGATACAGCACGCCCGCGGCCAGAAAGAACATAATGTAATGCTGCGTAGCGCCAGCGGCCTGCCGGGTGACCAGTGTGAGCTCGCTGAAGCCGATGACGGCAAGCAGGGCGGTGTCTTTAGTGGCAATCATCCACAGGTTGGCCATGCCGGGCAGGGCATGTGGTGTCATTGCTGGCAGCGTGACCCGACGCAGCACCTGGGCGGGCGACATGCCAAAGGCGTGGGCCGCCTCGGTCTGCCCGCGGGGGACGGCGAGAATGGCCCCGCGAAAGACTTCGGTCGCATAGCCGCCCTGTACCAAGCCTATTACCAGAATCCCGGCGGTCAGGCCGTCGATATCGACGCTGCCAAACCCCATGGCGGTTGAAGCACGGCTTAAAAGATCGGTGCCAACATAGTAGAACAGCAGCATCAGCACCAATTCGGGCACGGCACGAATGACCACAGTGTAGATTTCAAACAGGTCGCGAACGACCTTGTTGCCGTACAGTTTGCCAGCGGCACCTGCGATGCCGATCAGGATACCCAGCAAATAGCCACCCGCCGCCAGCTGGATCGAGCGCATGAACCCGACGAGCAACAACTTGCCCCAGCCGGGAGGCTCATAGGCCAACAAGCTTAAATCGAAGACAGTCGTCATAGTGGCTTGTCCTTGTGAAATTGGAAAGCAAAGGCCGCCTGGGTGGGCGGCCTTTGCTGGTGGGGATTAGCTGCCGTAGATATCAAAGTCGAAGTAAGGGGCGCTAATTTCTTCATAGGTGCTATCGGCGCGCATCGCGTCGATGGCTGAATTGACCCGTTCGCGAAGTTCGGTATCACTCTGGCGCAGGCCTACTCCCATGCCTTCGCTCATGAGTTCAGGGTCGCTGGCCACCTCGCCGCGGTATTCGCAGCAGGATTGGCCGGTCTCAGAGTTGATAAAGGTCTGTACCGCCAGGGTGTCGGCGACGATGGCATCAATACGGCCAGCGACCAGATCCTGTAGCTCTTCGTTGAGGGTTTGATAGACATTAAGGGTGGCGCTATCCGCGAAATGCTTGCGTGCATACTGCTCTTGGTTGGTGCCCGACTGAATGCCCAGGTAGGCGCCTTCCAGGCCTTCGGGAGTAGGCTCTATGTCAGTGGACTTGCGTGCCAGGATGCCGGTGGGGCTGGAGTAATACTTATTCGAGAAAGCGATTTGTTCGGCACGTTCAGGGGTGATCGACATTGAACCGATGATCATGTCAATCTTGCCGGTTTTCAGGGCCGGAATGATGCCTTCCCAGGCCACTGGCTTGATCTCGCACTTGGCATCCAGGCGGTCACACAGCTCCTCGATGAAATCGATTTCCCAGCCTGACCAGTTGCCACTGGCATCTGGTGCATAAAAGGGAGGATAAGGCTCTGCGGATAGCCCGATCTTGTAGCTATCTGCCAACACAGGGGCAGCGAAAATGCTCAGGCCGATAAGGCCGGCGGTAGCAGTGAATGTCTTGAACATGGGGATTACCTCTGTTGTTTTCGGGGTTGTCTTCCAGATTGTCTGCAGGAGTGGTGGGATATCGGTGGCGGTCAGGCCACCGAACTGATGAATTGCTTCAAATGTGGTGAGCGAGGGTCACCAAAAATCTGATCAGGAGGGCCCTGTTCTTCGATTATGCCCTCTCGCAGGAACACCACATGTGTGGCCACATCACGCGCAAACGCCATCTCGTGAGTCACCAGCAGCATGGTGCGATGCTCGGCTGCTAGGTCACGAATCACGGATAGCACTTCGCCGACCAGCTCCGGGTCGAGTGCTGATGTGGGCTCATCGAACAGCATGGCCAGCGGGTCGACGGCCAACACGCGAGCAATCGCTGCGCGCTGCTGTTGCCCGCCGGACATGACGGCCGGATATATGTCTTTCTTGCTGCCAAGTCCCACTCGGTTGAGTAGTTCCTCAGCGCGATGAATGGCCTCGTCGCGCTTCATGCCCAACACATGAATAGGCACCTCGATCACGTTTTCCAGAACCGTACGGTGTGGCCACAGGTTGAAGTTCTGGAAAACCATGCCGAGGTGAGCGCGAATACGCTGAACCTGGCGACGGTCTGCGATTTCAAGACCGCCATGGCGGGCGTCCTTCATGCGATAGGGTTCACCCTGGATAGCTATCTCGCCCGAGGTCGGGCGCTCCAGCAGATTAATGCAGCGAAGTAGTGTGGACTTTCCCGAGCCTGATCCACCAATGATGGCGACGATATCGCCTTGGCATGCGGTCAGGGAGATGCCCTTGAGGACCTTGAGAGAGCCAAATTGTTTGTGAAGATCACGGATCTCTATTGCAGGTACGTTTGCCATTGATTGTCTCGTCTCTGGGGGCGCCCATCTGCCTCCCGGAGGGGAAACATCTTCATCATTTAGCAGGCGCTTGCAATTAGTTCCTTGTTATACGACAGTATAACTGTAAGCCAAGTACGGTCAGATTCAAAGCATCAATGTTCAACGAAAGGTGAGTCGATTGCTGTTGGTGATCGACTGTTGAGGCAGGTTTTGTATTGATCTCACAAGGTTATTCAGTTGCTTAACTTATGTGCTGGAAACAATGCGAAGTAGATCCTGTGAAGTAATTTACGTGGCATTAAATGCCTAGGCGGATGTTTCTTAGCGGAAACGAAGGGAATTATGAGTAGGAAATCATTTCAGCGCTGGTCTATGGATGCACGGCGGCGCAGCTTACTCGAAGCCACGCTGCACTGTATTGCTGAGCACGGAATGAATGGTGCCAGCGCGCGTCGTGTGGCCGAACGTGCAGGGGTAACGGCTGGGCTGATTAGGCATTACTTCGGCTCTAAAGATGCCATGGTGAGTGCTGCTTATGCCTACCTGATTGGCCAACTGACGGGTGAAGCCGAGGAATCTTCTGAGCAAGCGGGCGAAGTGCCAGAGCGGCGCTTGGCACGCTTTATCGTCGCTAACGTAACCTCGCCGAACCTGTCGTCTCGAAAGGTCGCACTGTGGGCAACCTTCATTGGTCGCGTGCGAACCGAGCCGGAATATTCCGATATCCACCGCGAAAGCTATCGAGAATTCCTGGCTTTGCTGGAAACATTGATCCATCCGGTACTTTTAGCGCTGGAGCGTCCGGCAGACCCCGTTACCTGTAAACACTACGCTATTGCGCTGAATGCGCTGATTGATGGCCTGTGGCTTGAAGGGGGGCTGGGTCACGGCCTATATGACACAGCGTTGCTACCTAAGATCGCGTTGAGCGCCGCCGAAGGCATTCTAGCGCTGCCCAATAACACACTGATGCAGTATGTCGCTGTCGACAAATCGTCTTCTCAACCCGCAACACAATAGGGATTTATTCATGCGCTACGCAGCGATTACCGACCGTCTTTATGAACTTGGCGGTGACAAATGGGCGGTGCACAATGCCGCCAGAGCGCATCAAGCCAAAGGCAAAGAGGTCATTGAACTGAGCATCGGTGAGCCGGATATCACCACAGATCCGGCTCTTGTCGAACACTGCATCAATGCTTTGCGGGCGGGGCGAACGCGCTATTCTAACGGGCGTGGTGAACCGGGATTGGTCGATGCGCTTATCGACACCTATGCACCACGCCTTCCTTCTATCAGCGAAGAGAACGTGCTGTGTTTTCCCGGCACCCAAACTGCATTGTTCGCTGTCATTCTGGCACTGGTCGGTGAAGGCGATGGTGTGTTGAGTGGCGACCCGTACTATGCCACCTATGAAGGGGTTATTCGCGCGGCAGGTGCGCATTTACAACCGGTACCGCTGCGTATGGCGAATAGTTTTATCATGCAGCCCGATGATCTGGCCGACGCTATTACTCCGGAAAGTCGGGTGCTAATGCTCAATACTCCGCACAATCCTACCGGCGCGGTGTTGGATCGTAAGACCTTGGTGCAGCTGGGCGAGCTGTGTATCAAGCACGATTTGTGGATTCTCTGTGATGAGGTTTATGAAGCGTTGATTTTCGACGGTGATTTTGTCTCACCGCTGGAAATCGACAGCCTACGAGAGCGAACCGTGGTGGTGTCATCGATCTCCAAGAGCCATGCGGCAACTGGTTTCCGTAGTGGTTGGTCAATTGGGCCGGTGGAGTTCTCGCGCCGCTTGCTGCCCATCTCTGAAACCATGTTGTTTGGCAACCAGCCATTTATCGCTGACATGACCGAGGTAGCCCTGCGCCAGCATTTCGATACCGCCGAGCGTCTGCGCGAAGCGCTGGGACGTCGCGCCAAACTACTGCACGAAGCCATCAGCCAAATCCCCATGCTGTCTTCAAGCCTGCCCCAGGGCGGCATGTTCCTGATGATCGATATCTCCAAAACAGGTATGGACGGCGAGGCCTTCGCTTGGCGCCTTCTCGAAGAGCAGGGTGTGGCGGTGATGCCGGGCGCTTCCTTTGGCGAGAGTGCTACATCTCTAATTCGGCTGGCGCTGACAGTGCCGGATGAAGTGTTGATGCAGGCGGTCGACAGGTTGGCAGCGCTTTGTCGAAGCCTGGAAGGGCATCACCTTGAGGCGTAACAGACAAGATATAAGAATGCGTTGACTGTGATATTTAACCCCCTACTCCGGTGTCTGCACAGGCAGTGCATTAGCCGGATCAGGTTTAGCGGGATCAGCGCTTGGCAGCAAAATGCTCACCTTGCGCGATCTCAGCCTGATATCACCGGCACCCCGTCAAGCTTTTTGTTGGTGGAGTGCAGGAGGCGGGTGGGGGAAATGCAAGGGGAAGGTTGATACTGCCGAATTAGGCTTTGCTTGGTTGTGAAAGAGTGGAGTAGAGTCAAGATATAGTTGATAGAACTTCAGTGGAAGAGCCGTCAGGTTGAATAAGGTTGCTCAGGGTGCCTCATTTAAACCTATATATATCTTTGATTTTATTAGGAGATCTATATGCCAATCGTAACCGTTCAGCAGTCTCCAGGCAGGACTAAAGAGCAACGTGAGCTCTTAGTTAAGCGTATAACCGAAGCATTTTCAGAAGCATATGGAACCAGCCCTGAAGCAGTAACAATCTTCCTGCAAAATTTTGATGATGAGCATTGGGCCAAAGGTGGGAAGCTACATTCTGATCGTTCCTGAGTAGCTTCCCCCGATATGGACAATGGTGATCAGTGGGGCAGGTCGAGATATTGAATCCGTATAGCGTTTGACTCTGAGGGTAGCCTTCACCCGCTCCATCAGTTTCATAGGGGCCGCTCCCTACAAAATGTGTGCTTATATACAGCGTTGTCGAGTTGAGCAAAACGCGCAAGCACCCGAATCTTGGGTGTGCTGCCGAAATTTTCTTTGCCACCTGAAGAATCAATGGGGTAGAGTTAATTTTGATGGCTACATAAGCTCAATTATGTCTCAAAAGTAGGTAAGTGCACATGGCAATGATTACTGATTTGGTAGTGTTATTGGTAGCTTTGCTCCACGGATATTTCTTGATATTGGAGATGTTTCTTTGGGATAAGCCGATGGGCCTTAAAGTCTTTGGTCATTCCAAAGAGCAAGCCGCAACGACAAAAGTTTTGGCATCGAATCAAGGTCTTTATAACGGTTTTATTGCAGTCGGTCTTTTGGTTGGTATCTTTCAAGGTGCGGCAGGATACGATTTCAAGTTATATTTTTTGGCGTGCGTTGTTGTGGCCGGAATCTACGGTGCAGCAACAGCAAACCGGAAAATTCTATTTGTGCAGGCGTTGCCAGGAGCAATTGGCTTGCTTTTAGTTCTTTTCGCTAATCATTAAGTGCAGGTTCGCCATAACAATTCGCATCAGTACGCGGCCTGCGGCCGCCGGATACCCTTTCCAGGGCTCCTTCGTCACCATTTCAAGGTCGCCGCTGTGCACGGAGTTAGGAGAAGTACGTGACCAAAAAAGTCACTCAGATATCGGAATTTTTACTTCAGTTTGATGCGTTAAAATCGGTAAACCGCAAAACCTACATCAACGGTGGAGAGCGAGTTGAGAACTCAGCAGAACATTCGTGGCACCTGGCGATGGCTTGCTGGGCTTTTGCAGAGCAGTCACAGGAAGACTTTGACCTCTTAAAATTACTCAAACTGGCCCTGGTGCATGATCTTGGTGAGATTGGTGCAGGAGATACATTTCTCTATAGCGCAAACCGCAATGATGCCCACATTGAAGAGCGTAAGTATATCGAGAAACTGGCTTCTCATCCCGGTAACCCAATCGGAGATCTTCCGGAGCTCTGGGAAGAGCAAGAGTCTGGGGAAACTAAGGAAGCAAGGCTTCTCAAAGTCATCGACCGTCTATTACCTTTTCTGCACAATGTAACGAGCGAGGGCCGTGCCTGGAGAGACCATGGCATACGGAAGAGCCAAGTGCTGAAAATGCATGGGTTCATAGAGCAGGAAAACTCAGAAATATACGACTGGTTTATTTCAAAGGTTGAGTACGCCGTGGATCAAGGCTGGCTAAAGAACTCCTAACCAGGTCCGTCACGGCGACGCCTTCATTTCGTAGCCGCGCGTGCTGAACGGCGTTAGATCTACAACCAAACACTAAAATGGAGCTCCTAATGAAAGTTGCATACAGGATGGCAACACCTGACGATGCGGCCGAATGCATTGCCTTGAGAGGAAAGACGAGAGAAAACGCTTTCTCTGTCGAACAATTGGAAGAACTCGGTATTACTTTAGAGAGCTGGAAAGCAGGAATTAGCGATGGCTCCTTACCTGGTTACGTTGGTGTTAGTGAAGGAAAGATTATTGGCTATTGCTTCGGTGATAGCGAAACCGGAGAAATTGTTGTTTTGGCACTATTGCCAGAATATGAAAGTAAAGGTGTTGGCAAAGCACTATTGAATAAAATGATTGAGTCTTTCAACTCTTTCGGGTTTGAACGACTTTTCCTCGGGTGTTCATCCGATGCGAAAGCTCGTTCATATGGCTTTTATCGACACCTAGGCTGGCGTTCAACTGGTCTATTTGATGATGCGGAAGATGAGATACTTGAATACTTCCCTAATAAATAGTGAGGTCATATTGGCACCATCCAACAAGTGGTTCAAACCGTTCGCTGTGCTCGCTGGGACGGGCTAAAGCCCACCCCTTAACAAAACGTTATGGCACACGATTAAATTAACTGACTCAAAGCTCAGCGTCATAACAAAGCGTTTAAGAGTGAATCGCAACGCTTGGCATTTTCAGCTCAAGGCTGGGTGTCGTTTTTACGGCACAATGTTTTAGGTTAGGTGGCAGCGTTGCTTACACCTTAATGCTGCGTTAAATCAGTAGTGATATCGGAGTTGGGCAATTAGCAAAGCGTCATCCGTGACTTTGTAAACCATTCGGTGTTCTTCGTTGATTCGCCGAGACCAATAACCGGCGAGACTGTGTTTGAGAGGCTCTGGTTTGCCGACCCCTTCAAATGGCTCTCGGTTGGTCTCTTTGATTAACTTGTTAATTCGGTTAAGAATCTTCTTGTCGGTTTTCTGCCAGTACAGATAGTCTTCCCAGGCGCTCTCGGAGAAGATTAGTTTCATTCAAGAAGTTCCTTCTCCTGACCACCACCTTGTTCCAATTCGGCAACGGATTCCAGCAAACGGCGGGCGTTCTTAGGTGCGCGCAGAAGATAGGCTGTCTCTTGCAGCGCCTCATAGTCTTCGAGAGAGATCATTACCACGGATTGCGCCTTGCTTCGGGTGATGATCATAGGTGAATGGTCTTCACAGACCTGCTCCATGGTTTTTGCTAGATTGGTTCTAGCGGCTGTGTAGCTGATAGCATCCATAAGGTTGCTCCTGTACAGGATGTTGTTAATGTACAGGATATAGTACGTAGTGAGGTTTGACAATCAACTGCACAGCGCTCGGTTTTCCGCCGCTTTGCGGATTCGAATCCATTGGAAAGTTACGCGTGTTGGCAGCTTGTTTGCTAATGCGTTGTCTCAACGCAGACGCCATAGCTTTTCGATACGTCGTACCATCGCCTGGATTACCTGTCGTCGAGCTTCTTGCTGATCCAGCCGCACACGCTCAAGATCAACGCCTCCCCGCCCATCGCGGTATCTGGAAGGGATGCTTCCCTTGAGCAAATTGCCGGCACTTCCTTCTGGCACGGCATCGTTATCGCAGCGGGCTAACGAGCCGTGGTGGTGAAAGTTCTGCACTTTTGTTGAGTTCATCATGCGCCTGACCTCCATCATATCGTCCCTGTTCCCGGGGCGATTGGGTTATCTCATGGGTTCAGGTGCATGCTAATCTTGTTCTAAGCTGCAAGGTATTCCATGAAAGTGAGAATTAACTTTGCAAAAACGAACAGGTAAAAATCTCAGGCAACCTTCTGCCATGACACAGAAAACCAGGAGTCACCTAGCGTGGAACGACTTTGAGGTCGTCCTGGCAATCGCAACTGCAGGTTCGCTGTCGGGTGCCTCACGCGCCTTGGGCGTCAGTCACGCTACGGTTTTCCGGCGGCTGGGTGATATCGAACAGCGCCTTGGTGTTTCTCTTTTTGAAAGAAGCCGAACCGGTTACCGGCCAACGCTTGCTGGAGAAGAGCTCGCTGAAACCGCCAGAATCATGGATGAAGCAGCCTTGGCCGCCGAGCGTAAAGTCGCTGGGCGCGACTTGGAGCCGAGAGGGGAAATCTGGCTCACCACAACGGACTCTTTGTTGATGGGGCTGCTCTCTCCTCTGTTCACGCAGTTTCAGCATAAATATCCAGGCATCGTGCTGGACGTCGCCGTATCCAACCAGCTATTCAATCTGACACGCAGAGAAGCTGACGTCGCCATCCGCCCGTCCAATGCTCCTCCTGAAAATCTGATTGGGCGACCGCTGATGGCCATAGGGCAGGCGGTCTACGGACATCGAAGCCTCAATCTGTCACCAGGAGCTTCCATCAAGGCCCTTGCTAGCCAGCCCTGGATTGGTGCTGGTCCGCGATTGCAGGACTCAGCACTGGATCAGTGGATGGACAACAACGCGCTGAAAGCGGCCTGTGTCTACCGTGTCGATACGCTGGTCAATATACTCAGCGCTGTTAGCTCCGGTATGGGGCTGGGTGTTCTGCCCTGTTATTTGGCGGACGAAGATCCGGACATTATCCAGCTCACTGATCCCATCCCCGAGCTGGAATACGGTTTGTGGTTTCTGATGCACCCGGATCTACGAGGCGTAGTGAGGATTCATGCCTTGATGGATTTTCTGACAGAAATGGTTCGCGCTCAGAAACAACGCTTGGCCGGTTACTGTTTAACGACAAGCACGACCTTACCTTGAATGCCGCCTTGCATAGCTCTCTGGTGCGCAGCCGATGCTTCTGCCAACGAATAGGTACTGTCGATCACGATCCGAATGGTACGGTCGTCGAGCAAGCGACTGGCCTGCGCCAGCAGCATTCCGTTTGAGTGCACCTGTAGTGAGGAAACCGTAATCCCTAGCTTGTCGGCTTCATCCCTGGCAGAAAAGCCCAAGGGGTTGACCAGAAAAAGCGAACCGCCTGGTTTAATAATGCTGAGCAAGCGCTCCATGTTCGGGCCACCCACAGCGTCAAGCACCAGATCCACATCATGTGCGACCGTTTCGGCGGCTGCCTTGGTGTAATCAATGAAGTCGTCAGCACCCAGTTCGTGAAGAAGCCCTTCATGCTTGCCTGAGGCAACCGCGATCACACGCGCCCCTTTCCATTTAGCGACTTGAACCGCTAGATGCCCCACGCCACCGCCAGCCCCATTGATCAAGACGGTCTTGCCTTGGAGCGGGACAGGCACATGCCGAAATGCCTGGAATGGATTGGGTAGGTCATTACCAGGATCAACCAGAAACTGCCAGACAGTAAGCAGTGACATTGGGGCACCTGCTGCCTCGACATGAGAAATGCCCTTTGGTTTCAACGCTAGGTGGCTTTCAGGAACGCTGACATATTCGGCATAGGCGCCGCTGCCCGTCATCAGGTCTTCGGGGAAACGCACCATTACAAAGACGTGGTCACCTACGCTGACCTTGGAAACCTCGTCGCCAATGGCAGCAACGACCCCTGACACATCAGTGCCTAATGTCAGCGGGAAGTTGGGGCTAGGCTGCCATTCTGGAGGTAGCGCCCGATAGCCGTCGCGCAGGTAAAGGTCTGGTGGGTTAAGACTTGCCGCATGAACTTGGATAAGCACTTCACCGGCTTGTACTTCGGGTCGGGGCGTATCTTCGTAAAGCAAGACCTCTGGGCCGCCGAAACTATGCAGCTGCACTGCTTTCATCATGTCGTTCATCACAACCTCACTCAAGAATAGTCACATGGCAAATAGTAAGGAAGTTCCTTATCATTGATAATGGTGCGTAGATTCGTTTTAATAATTCCATGAAGGAACAAATCGGATTGGAACGCCTCACGGGGCTTATCGCATTTGCACGCGCCGGCTCCTTAGGCAGCTACACCGCTGCGGCGCGCTCGTTGTCTGTTTCGCCCTCTGCGATAAGCAAAAGCATCCAGCGGTTGGAGCGTCACTTCGGCGTCTCTCTTTTCACTCGTACGACACGATCGCTGTCTTTCACGGCCGAGGGCCGCGACTTGCATGGACGTGTGCTAGAGCTGTTGCGCCAGGCAGAAGAGATAGAGCAGGTAGTGAAGTCTGCTCGTTCCGAGCCCGCAGGCACGTTACGAATTGCGGCATCACTCCCATTGGGTCTGCATCTGATTGCTCCTGCTATTACGGATTTTCGAACGCGCTACCCGAAGGTAACGATCGACCTGCGGCTGAGCGACCATATCGTCGGTATGGTTGAAGAGAGCATTGATCTTGCAGTGCGGATCGGTGAACTTGCGGATTCGTCACTTTTGTCCAGGCGGCTCTCACCTTACAGGCTCTCTTGCTACGCTTCGCCAGACTACCTGGCTAGGTATGGTGCTCCCGAGCATCCAGATGAACTGGTGGGGCACGAAACGATCAATTTGCGCTACCAAAGTACGGGGCAAATGTTTCGCTGGCCGTTCCGGATCGGCGAGAAGGAGATCGAAATAGTGCCATCTTCCCCTGTTATCGTTGATTCAAGCGAAGCCGTCATAGCTGCTATGGCCACGGGTGCAGGTATCGGGATGGTTGCAAGTTTCATGGCTGCCCAGCGGGTTAGGCGAGAGGAACTGGTACCAATCCTGCCCGACTTCGATGTAGAGCGGCATAATATCATTGCGCTATGGCCACAGAGTCGTAGCACCAACCCCGCTGTACGCGCCTTTATCGATATGTTGATCGAACGACTTTGAACAGCTTTGTGTCGTTTCGGTGAGCGCCATTTTGACGGCGGCTGCTGGCCGAAAGCTCACCAGGATTGTCGTTCTCCGTTCCTTTGCGTCAGCGATCCGAGCCACGACAGCTACCCTGGGAATTTGCCGCTACAGTGCCAATAGCCCTGTGGTCTGGCGCAAAACCAAATGCCAGTTCGAACGGATGGTTACCTGCCAGTCTCCATCCATAGGAGGGAAAAACTTTCTGACCAAGGGAATCTATAAATACTCTGAAACAGTGGGGGCTGACTCACGCCAAGCAAAACTGTCGTTGCAATGCCTATTGCAACTTTGGCTACAGCTCAAGAAACGGCAGCATTACTAAAACTGAGTGCCATCCCAATCAACACTACGCCGCCAATGAGTTTTGCCCAATGGCCCAACATATTTACCGAGTTTGTGGTCTAGTAGCGCTTCTATGGAGACCATCACTGTGATGGCTAAGCCAATGGCGAGGCTGGCGGTGATGATGTTCACATCAATGAATACGAGGCTGGTGTCTATGTTCACGGCGTCTAGGCCAGTGATGGAATGCAGGGCAATACACGTTATGGTAGGAAAGCTCGTTTGATTAAACTAGGTGCGTAAAATAACTTACTTAAGTGTAAGGTTAGGATGCTGAGTAGCGCTGGATTCTATCAAGTTCTTCTCTGATGATAAGCAGTTAATGAAAAAGTAAATATTTTTATAAATGTAGGGCGTATACTATTTGCTAATGAGTATCTAGTGAATAGCCCTCTGCCATAATTTAGATTAGCATTAGGAGGGCTCTCAGAGTAATAGCTTAATACTGCGTACTCATGATTTTTTATATATGTCGGACTGATGATGATCTTGGGATCAAACTAGGCATAGCCACTCTATTGATCGGCGAGCCAGAGTGTTTATCGCTTAGCAGTAAGTCGACAGCCTGTTGTGCAATATAGTCAAAAGGTATGTATACAGACGTGAGCGGCACAGGTAGGCGACTGGCAAGAGGGATATCGTTATATCCGACTAATGAAAGCGTTTTGCCCACCTCAATGCCAAGCCTATGTGCAGCAGCCATCACGCCAATAGCGAGGTTATCGTTGACTGCAAAAATGGCTGTTGGTTTCTCATTCTGTGAGAGCAGAGCCAGCCCTGCTTCCTCGCCAGCTTCGATTCCATAGCCTGACTCGATAATCCATGGCTCACGCACAGCAATCCCTGATTCGCTCATTGCTTTGCGAAAGCCTTTTTGTCGGTCGCGAGCGCTAGAGGTAAAGCTAGGGCCTGCAACAAGGCCAATGTCACGGTGCCCCAGGTCGATGAGGTGCCGAGTAGCAAGGTATCCACCTTGAATATCGTCACCCAAGGCAGAAGGACTTTTACCATCGGTACGAAGCACCAATGAGTGCGGAACTCCCCGGTCACGCAGTTGAGATGGTAATTGGTCATCAAGTCGGCTGGTAGCCAAAATTAGGCCATCCACACGTCGATTGAGAAGCAATTCAACCGCTTGACGCTCGCTTTCAGGATCGTCACCACTGGTTGCTACGATAGCGAAATAGTGACGTTCTTGAGCAACTTTAGAGATCGCTTCGTAGATAAGAGCCATGACTGTATCGCTCAGTCGGGGCACCAGTACACCGATAGTGCCTGTACCACCTCGCCTCAAGCTGGAGGCAAGAATGTCACGCTTATAGCCGAGTTCTTCCGCCGTTTTTTTAACCCGTTGAGCGGCTGGGCTATTGGAAGGCGGAAGGCGCTCATCAAGAACGCGAGAGACTGTAGACGTGCTGACGCCCGCGGCTTTGGCAACGTCTTGCATAGTTATAGGCTTACCGTGCATGAATATATTATTCCATGACGTGAGGTGGATTACTGAACCTCTGTGTTGGCTCGCATAAACAGGCATTTAGGCGAACCATTCTATCGGTTTTACAGCGATCTTATAAGCGATATGACGCTAACCCCACTGATTTACTATTAGTTTGCTTTCCGTAGCCACACATCATTTGTGAGTCGTAGACTAACGTCTAATTTTCGATGTGGTGTATTTGGTGAAAGGATTGCAATCGTTCCCAGGAACGATAACACAACCATATAAGAGGAATCATCATGTCTCTCGATCTCCGAGGTTTGACCCCCGCGCCGGTTACTCCTTTCACTCGCGATGGCGAGGTTGATTTTGCTGCAATCAAGAAGCTTGGCTCTTGGTTGGGCGGCATCGACGGCGTGAAAGGTCTCGTTGTTCTTGGCCACGCTGGTGAGGGTACATTCATGACCTCTGACGAGCAGAGGCGCGTTATTGAGGCATTTGTTGAATCGGTAAAAGGTGAGATACCTATTATCGCGGGCATCACTCGCGAAGGTGACCATGTTGCAGCCGAAGAAGCAAAACGTGCTGTCGAGGCGGGCGCATCTGCTGGTCTAGTCTACCCATCTCATGGCTGGCTCAGGTTTGGTTATCAGGAGGGAGCGCCTCAAGAGCGCTATCGCCGCATTCATGAGGAAAGTGGGTTACCGCTGATTCTTTTCCAGTATCCGGACAACACGAAAGCCACTTACAACCTCCAGACGCAGCTTGATATTGCGGCCCAACCTGGTGTGTTTGCGATGAAAAATGGTGTTCGCAATATGAAGCGCTGGGATACTGAAATTCCTGTCATTCGCGCTGAGCATCCGGATCTACAAATTCTGACTTGTCATGATGAGTACCTGCTTCACACCATGTTTGATGTCGATGGTGCGCTAGTTGGCTATGGCTGTATTGCACCGGAGCCTTTGATCGAACTGATCAAAGCTGGAAAAGCCAAGGATTATGCCAAGGCGCGCGAATTGCATGATCGCCTCCTGCCCGTTACCAAGAATGTCTATCACCGTGGTTCGCATATGGAAGGAACTGTGGCTCTGAAGTGGGCCCTAGTAGCCCGGGGGATTCTTGATCACGCTACTGTGCGCTCTCCGCTCCGTCCGCTTGCCGAAGGCGCAGATCGTGAAATTGCTGCTGCTATGAAACAAGCCGGGTTAGCCTAACCGAGATTGACTACTCCTTAGGCGCTGGGCGTCCCCGAACGGTGATGCCAATGAGGCATCACCTTATGCATCCTAAATAACAAATTTAATAGGAGCGTAGGATGAGTATGAATACCAAACATGATTCAGGGCCACTTTCCCCTGCGACAAACAACGCTCGAAATCGGTTTTCTCTGACGTTGCCGCAAATGCTTGCGCTAATGGGGCCTGCTTTTGTCGCTGGCGCTTGGCGTTTCGGACCCGGTGCGCTGACATCCGCTGTCCAGGCAGGCAGCCAATATGGCTACATGCTGCTTTGGGTAATTCTTGTGTCTGCAGTGCTAATGTTTGTGTTTAATGATATGGCCGTGCGATTGGGCCTTGCATCTGGTGACTCGGTGGTTCAAGTCACCAAGCAAAAACTTGGTCGCCCAATCGGTGTCATGGCTGGCTTCGGTGTTTTCTCTATCACTTTGATGTTTGCTGTAGGCAATGCCGTTGGCTCTGGTTTAGCGCTAAGCCTGCTTTTAGGAGGTTCGGTAGTAGGCTGGACGCTCGCTAGCACTGTAGCGGTAGGCTTATTAATAGCCATGCGGAATACTTATAAGGCGATGGAGCGCTTGTTGGTCGCTTTGATTGGGCTTATGTCTGTAGGTTTTTTAGCATCAACCATACTGAGTGACCCAGATTGGGCAGCTGCTGCGCAAGGTCTTATTCCCAAATTTCCTGCTGAGGCCAGCGTTCTTTTAATTGCTTTGATCGGTACAAATTTCTCCATTAACTCAGCTTTTTATACTGGCTATGCCATCCATGAAAGAAAGCTGAATAGGCAGCAGTACCGAGCTATTACGTTAATGGATACTCTCCCGGGGAATGTAGCAACCGCATTTATGGCGATGCTCATCATCATTGTAGCCTCAGCGGTACTTCACTCCACTGGTACTGTAGCTACGACTTTTCCACAGCTGGCAAGCGTATTGGAGCCACTGGCTGGAAAGGTGGGTGCGGTACTGTTCAGCCTTGGGTTCTTCGCAGCAGCCTTTTCATCAATGGCGGCAAATGCTTCTGCGGGAGGAACGCTATTAGCGGATGCGTTGGGCTGGAACAGCAGTTTATCCGGATGGAGAGTCAAGCTGCTTGTATATGGGGTGTTGGCTTGGGGAGCGACGGTTGCTGTGGTGGCGAAAGGTTCTCCCATTGAGCTAATTATCATCGCTCAAGCCCTAACCGTCCTAGTAGCACCTTTTTTGGGAATTATTCTCTTTCTTTTGACAAGACGTGAAGATGTGATGGGGGATCTAAAAAATGGCCCTCTACAAACCACGCTTGCTCTAGTGGGGTTGGTGACCATTTTCGCAATGTCTTCTCAGCTTGTCTTTAGGCTCCTGGGTTAAGTTGAAAATAAAAGTATTACAAATATAGAGATAAAGATATGAATAAGTTTTTGTTGTGGTGCAGAGTGTTTCCTTTCTTAGGCTATTCTTTTCTATTCGTTACTCCTTCTGTATTTGCAATTGATTATGATGTGAATGGAACCAACGTTTCTTTATACGGTTACGCTAAGCTTGATGTGATGTATGACATTGGTGACGTTAAGACCGGAAATAGTAGTGGCATGGGCGATAGTGTGAACTTCTCTAAAATTGCTGTGGATGGCCAACCAAATACAAGTGGGCATTCGAATCTGCATGCTAATGAGTCACGCCTGGGTATCCGGACTACAACGCCGACAGAGAAAGGTGACTTGTTTACCAATATCGAGGGCGATTTTTTCTTCGGTAATCTCCGGCTGCGTCAGGCCTATGGCTCATGGAACGGTATTACGGCAGGACAAACGTGGAGCAATTTTCACACCTTTATAAGCACTACTCCTACGCTTGATTTTACTGGCCCCGCAGGTCGCGATGCATTCCTTCGACAAGCACAACTGCGGTATTCAGTAGGTAGTTTTCATGTTGCTATTGAGGATCCGAGCGGTGCCATGTCTGGCAACTCTTTTGACGGAGGCTACGATGCAGTAACCGGTGGTAGATCCATTGCTGGTACTGATGTTGATCGTAAAGATGGTTTGCCAGACATTACGCTTCGGTACGAATCATTGGCTGGTGCATTACGCTGGGCATCAGCTGCCATGATTCGAGAAGTGGCCTTTGACGATGGTGCAGCAAAGGACTCAAAGATCGGGTGGGGAGCTTTTGTCGCGGCTAATTACGCTCTTACGCCAAATACGACGTTGCGTGGTCAAATAACCGGCGGTGAGGGGATTGGGGCTTACATGAAAGTAAACCCGGCACCCTCAGCTTATCGAGCAGGCAACGAGCTAGAGACCATCTTTGCATGGGGGGGAACGATTGGCATTAGCCACGATATAGGCCCTGGTGCTTTCAACGTTTCATACTCACTTGTTAATGCAGATTGGGATAATGCCGAGCGCGATGGCGTTTCTCTTGTTAATACTGGTAGTTCAAGTGAGTTCATAAGCGCTTATGACGAAGAGCGTGAACTTGTGCACATTAATTACCAATGGAGTCCTGGTCATAACGTAACCTACGGAATTGAGTTGGCTCATGCTGTACGGCATACTGTGGATGGCCGTAGTGGAAGTGTCGATCGTCTACAAGGGAGTGTTATCTATCGGTTTTAACCTGCGGCTTCGGCCTGAATAAAAAGTTGTAATTGATTATATGTCTATGGCTAGTTGTGCGTATAGTGATCTGAACCTTGCTGCATCGTAAGGTTGCTTTAAGCGTTAGTATTTTTGCTAACGCTTTTTTTAGTTAATTGGGCTAGAAAAGTCTTTAAAAAGGAGCACTGCGTTGATATAAATATCTAACATCTACGCCAACAGAGTACACCTATGAAACATGGTGTTTTGTGCGAGTGGGCGAGCAGCTAGATGAGATCATGGGGGAGCCTGGGCTTTTATTGTGTTGGGGGAGACAGCATCTCACTCAATAGCGTTTTTCCTTGTCTGCTGTAGGGCGTTAATAATATGAACCATCTATTCGTACTCACCGGTGGCCCCGGTGGTGGCAAAACTGCTCTCCTTGATGCCCTAGCGGAGCGGGGCTATCGCGTTGTACCTGAGTCTGCCCGTAGCATCATCAAAGAGCGGTTGGCGGCGGAGCTATCACCTCGGCCAGACCCGGTCGCTTTCGCTCAGGATATTCTGAAATCCGATATTGAAAAGTACCGAAGTGTCGCTGTTGGCGAGCAGGCCACGTTCTTTGATCGTGGGGTGCTGGATGCGCTGTACATGCTTGATGCGGAGAGCGCGTTGTCACGGGCGGACATCGCCAACTATGTTCAACTGTTCCCCTATAATCCCGTTGTTTTTCTTCTGCCGCCATGGGAAGACATTTACGGTACAGATTCAGAGCGTGATCAAACGTTCGAGGAGTCCCTCAAGGTATTCGAGGGGATGAAAAGCTGGTATTCGCAATGGGGTTACAAAACGCTGGAAATGCCGCGTGGCACTATTGATGAGCGCGTGAAGTTCGTTTTACAGCATGTAAATAGCCTTTAAATTGTCATTGTTGTTGACGGTTTTCTTCCCCACGCTTTACCAAGACTGCTGAACTACAGCATCATCACTATCGATATGCGCCGAGCCAAGAGAATCCTCTCGCTGGATGCCACCTCCATCCACCAAGCGAGCGTTGCCTAAAAACGCACAGCCTAAGGCTGGGGGAATCAGGTCAAGGAAGTGAATATGCCCACGACTACTGAGTAAGGTCATGAAATATCCAGATATTGGCCTGCACATACGTACCTATGATGATGAAGTGAAAAGTCACTCCCACGACCATCATCAACTGGTATTGCCCCTGGTCGGCACGCTGTTTCTGTCAGTAGATTCCATGGCGGGGGAGGTGGCACAGCACCGTGCGGCCATCATCCCTTCAGGAAGCGGCCATGGGTTTGCTGCAACAGAAGATAATCGGTTTTTGGTGGCCGATTTGCCTGAGGGGCTGGCTCCTGCGCTAGATAAGCTGCCTTGTTTCGTGGAGCTTGATTCGGCTTTGCGCCATTACGTCCAGTTCCTACATGCTCAGGTCATGAGCGGGGCTGGAGCGGATGCTACCCAGCATCACATGATGCTATTGCTGTTACAACTGCTGCAGGAGCGCCATGGAAGTCAATTGAAACTGGATCGCAGGGTTCACGCGGCAAAACAGTTTCTGGATGATCACTTCCACCAACCTATTTCCATGGCTGAGGCTGCTAACGTGGCCCATTTGAGTATTCGGCAGTTGAACGATCTTTTTCGCCATCAGGTGGGCATGACGCCTCATCAATACCTCACAGAAGTGCGAATGAAAGAGGCGTTTCGGCTTCTGGAACAGTCAGGCCTCAGCGTTCAGCGGGTGGCTGATGCGGTAGGCTACTCGTCGTTATCGGCCTTCAGCGACCGCTTCAGACGTCACTTTGGCAAACCGCCTAGCCACTTCCGCCGTCTCTCGACATAATTCCGCCAGGATTCAAAAGATCCTCATTGATGCCATGGATACGCTCTCCCGCAACCGCTAACGCATGAGAATCTCGGGGGAGAGTGACATGGCAACCGTGAATGCCGCTACCTGGATCGGATCCATTTCCGTTCTGCTTTGGGGTACGTTGGCTTTGCTGACCAAGCTATCCGGCGGAGATATTCCAGAGTTCCAGCTGATGGCCATGACTTTCGGCATTGCGTTTCTGTTGATGGGTGGGCGTTGGATCTTGGCTGGTCATACGGGCGTTCGGTATATACGCCAGTCGCCGTTTGCCTGGTGTATCGGTATCGTCGGGTTATTCGGTTATCACTTTGCATATTTCAAGGCGATGACGCTAGCACCGGCGGTGGAAGTCAGCCTGTTGGCTTACCTCTGGCCGCTACTGATCGTTCTGCTGTCTGCCCTATTACCGGATGAGAGGATGCAAGCTCAGTCTATCGTTGGCGCCTTGGTGGCGCTGGTGGGTTGTTGGTTGTTGATCAGCCGAAATGCAGGCGGATTTGCTTGGGAGAACCTGCCCGGTTATCTGGTAGCGCTGGCGTGTGCATTGATTTGGTCTTCTTACTCCGTGCTCAGCAGATTGGTGCGTTCAGTGCCAACCGATGCCGTCGGTTGGTTCTGCGGCGTGACGGCGCTGCTGGCTTTAGGGTGCCATATGCTGTGGGAAAAGACGGTGTGGCCGGATGGCTTGATGCAATGGGTAGGCGTGGTTGGGCTGGGCCTCGGGCCGGTTGGAATCGCATTTTTTACCTGGGACTATGGCGTCAAACACGGGAACATCCAGCTACTTGGCACCCTAGCCTACAGCGCGCCACTCATTTCGGTGGTGCTACTGATCCTGGCGGGATACGGCGAGGCCACGGTGGCCGTATTGAGTGCCAGCGTGCTCATCGTCATTGGTTCTTTGATCGCAAGTCGCGCGAAGCATCGGGGCGCGCAGCGCTAGAAATGATGGCAGACTGATAACGCTGGTGCTGCAAAAGACGACTTGCTGGCGTTATCGCCAACTCCGTTAAGGCAGAAGTGGTCACCGAGATTCAGCGTTAAAGCGGATAAGTAGTTGGTTGCAGGGGCGTGGTATAGCAAAACGTCATGGCAGCGGTTAGCCTAAACGGTTTGTTGATGACGCTCATTGAGCAAATAGGCGCAGCCATGGAACATTCATCCGCAGTCACGCTGGCGTTGGCAGACGCATCGGCATTTGATGCGTTCAAGCAAGAGTTAAAAGCCTCGTTTAGCGTGGCGGTAGAAGAGACCTTTGGCGCGGTGGAGCCGAGCTTGATTCCCTCTGACTCAGATATTGAGAACTCTCTTAATGCGCCAGATGCCATGGTGCATCACATCCTTTTAGATGGCGTTAAAGTGGGGGGCGCGATTGTAGTCATTGACGAATCCACCCAACACAACTCGCTGGACTTGTTCTATCTCTTGCCCAGCACCCACGGACGTGGCGTGGGCTACCGTGCGTGGAAAGCCATCGAGCAGGCGTACCCCAAGACGCGGGTATGGATGACCCATACGCCTTACTTCGAAAAGCGAAACATCCACTTTTATGTCAACAAGTGTGGTTTTAAGATTGCCTCCTTTTACAACCGCTATTACCTCTTGCCGGATGATGAGGAGGCAGGCAGTAAGGCACACAAGCTAGAGTTTTTTGGATTCGAAAAAGTCATGATGTAAGCCCCAGAAAGGGCGAGTATGAGCCGATAGCAACGGGCTCTCAAAGAAAAAAGGACTTTAGAATGACCGTAAGAGCAGCAGAAAAAAACGATATTGCCGCCATCGCCGAGGTGTACCAAGCGTGTTTCCCCCGTGAGAAAAATCACGTGCTGTGGATTGAGTCGTCGTTTAACACCTATCCACGGGGCGTTTACTACGTGGTGGAGGTGGAAGGCCAGGTGCGTGGCTATATCCTTTGGTGCGTTAAGAACGGCTTTCGGGAAAAAAGCATCATCGAGCTGGAGCAAATCGGCATTCACCCGGAAGCAGCAGGTAGGGGGCTGGGTAAGCGGCTCATTGTGGAGTCGCTAGCGCCGTTCAAGGCCCACGTGCGTCGCCAGGGCTGCGATGTGGGGGCGGTGATGGTGACCACCTCGGAAGGCAACTTCGCAGAGAAGCTGTATCAATCCACGCTGGGAGTCTCCCGCGCGGCCGTGATTAGCGGCTATGGGGCTGGAGATGAGGTGATCTTATATAACGCCAGCGTAGAGTAGCGCGAGAGCGGTTGCGTGCGAATTGGTGACGCAGCAAGCGGAACACAAACATTATTACAAGATACGGAGGTAGGTAATGTCAGGAGTGGAAATCCGGCAAGCTACCATTGAAGACTCGGCTTTAATCCATAAATTTGTCATAGAACTTGCGACTTATGAAAAAGCAGAACATGAAGTGTTAGCGACAGTCGCGGATATAGAAAACGCTTTGTTTGGCGATAATACGACGACTAAGGCCGTTATCTGTTATTTCAATAACGAACCTATTGGCTTTGCGGTCTATTTCTTCAATTTCTCAACATGGCTCGGTAAGCATGGGCTATATCTTGAAGATTTGTACGTTACTCAAAAATATCGTGGCGTCGGGGCTGGCAAAGCACTTTTGAAGTATCTTGCTAACATTGCAATATCGAAAAAATGCGGCCGTTTCGAGTGGAAGGTACTTGACTGGAATGAACCTGCGATCCAGTTCTATGAGTCAATAGGCGCAAAACCGCAAAATGAATGGATAGGCTACCGTTTGACAGGAAAAGCGCTTGAAGACTTTGCAGTTAGTTAACAAGATATAACAAGTCGCAGCAGTTCGCGTCCGGTGGCCGCCCTTTCCTTGGCTTCTTCTTCGCCACTCCATAGGGCGAAACCCTGGAACATGATAAGGGCTAGGCCCAGCGTGGTAACTGCTGTGGGGGCGGCATGAATGCCGAACACTTCCGCCAGGTGCCAGGTGCCAGGTGCCAGGTGCCAGGTGCCAGGTGCCGCCGCTTAGCGGCGCCATCAGCGGCATTATGATCAGGCCGAAGAGGCTGATGGCTATACCTATAGCAACTGGTGAGTTTGTTGCGCGTGGCGCGTTATCCATTCCCCATCCCGTTAACGCCATCAATACCAGCAGCATGGCCTGGGCAATGAAAGCGTCTCCAATATAGCCCCCGGCCCAGTTGAGCGCTGCATAGCGCTGAAAGAAAAACGCGACGGCGACAAAGTCCTAAAGCGGGGCGGGTAGCAGGCAGTCTTCGTAAGAATCCTAGCTACGTTGTTGCGTCCGATACTCAGTAGGACTGACACCTGTCTCTGCGCGAAAGCGGTTGCTGAAATGACTGCTGGAGCCAAAACCGCAGCGTAGTGCGATCTCAGTCATATTTAGCGATGTTTCCGCCAACAAGTATTGCGCCCGGATAAGACGACGGTGCAGCACATAGCGATGTGGTGGGTAACCAGTGGCTTGTTTGAACATGCGGGCGAAGTGGTAGTCACTTAAGCCAGTGATACCCGCCATGCATGCCAGCGTAAGGGGTTGGTTCAGGTGATGCTCAATGAACTCCACCACTCGTTTTAATTGCCACGCAGGTAGTCCACCGGTTGGGCGCAGAGTTGGCAGTCGGTGCTGGCTATAGTGGCGTAGGGTGTGTATCAATGCCGTTTGGGTGGCGGAATCCAGCGCTAATTGATCCAGCGGGTCTTGCCAGTTGCTCTGGCCAAGGGTGGTGCAAAACAGCTGAGTGAGCAGGGCATCCTGGGCGAAGTCGATTTCGTCCAGTTGCACGCTTCGGCCATCTTTATCCCATACCTGTTCGATCAACTGACTCAGGTGAGTGTCGCTGAAATAGAAATGCAGTAGTGAGATAGGCCCATGCACGTCCCAACTTGTGATCAGATTGGCGGGCATTAAACACACGCTATTGCTGGTCTCGCTGGCAATGGTTTGTGATCCCTGCCTGCGTAGGGAGTTCTCCGCGCCGTTCAGATAAACGCTCAGAGTGTGGTGGTTTGAGTGAATTTTCTCAATACGGTCTTCTTGGTTACTCCAACGGGCCAGCGCCATGCCATTTTTTAGCTGGGTGCTACTTACTAGACGCGCCTGCGTCTGTTTCATCCTGGGATAGTGGCTCAAAGTGTCGGTGAACATGGGCGGCTCCTGGGAACTGCGTTAACAGTACTCAGGCTCAGCACGAAACTCAATTCAGCAAACCATTCAACCGCAAGAATAGACAAACTGGCGCAAACGCAGGCAAGCTAGCCAGCCGGGGTGAGCCGATACTATGGCTGACACTAACCACTCTGGGAATGGCAAGCCATGAATAGTCTTCTGTATATCTCAACAGTTCTTATCTGGGGCTCGACCTGGCTGGCTATCGCTTGGCAAGTGGGCGAGGTGGCGGTGCCGGTCTCGGTATTCTATCGTTTTCTCATCGCCGCGCTGGTGCTGTTGGCCGGGCTTACATTGTTGCGCCGACGCCAGGCTCTGCATACCAGGGATCATCTTTTCTGCCTGTTGCAGGGGGGCTGTGTCTTTGGTTTGAATTTCTACTGCTTCTATACCGCTGCGGGTTATCTGCCCAGCGGCCTAATTGCCATCCTGTTTTCTATGTCGATACTGTTTAATGCGGCCAATGGCTACCTGTTCTTTCGCACACCGGTTCCGCGGGTATTTTACCTGGCTTTGGCCCTTGGTCTGCCGGGCATGGCGCTGATTTTCTGGCAGGATCTGGTCACAGTTGAGGCTACGTGGGAACTGCTGGGCGCCATTGGTTTGACGTTGCTGGGTACCTACGGGTTTTCGCTGGGTAACATGGTGTCGGTCAGGCACCAGCGATGCGGCTTGAAAATCAACACCACCAACGCCTTTGCTATGCTGTATGGGGGGATGTTGATGGGGCTGATTGCCTGGGCTCAGGGAGCCAGTTTCAGCCTGCCAGCGGAACCGAGATATCTAGGTGCCCTGGTTTATTTGGCGGTAATAGGATCGGTGGGAGGCTTTGGTGCCTACTTTATGCTGGTCGGCCGTATTGGTGCCGGTAAGGCGGCTTATGCGACGGTATTGTTTCCTTTGGTTGCGCTGGCGCTGTCAACGGTGTTCGAGGGTTACCAGTGGCATGCGGATGCACTTATAGGGTTAGCAATGATTGTGAGTGGCAACCTGCTGATGTTTAATGCCCATCGTTTGGTTTGGCGGTGGCGGCAGCCTGTTTAGTGACTAATAAAGAGGGCACTGCATTTCAGTTGCGGTGGTTGGAGGCGCCGAGCCATACATGGGCGAAGAGTCGATCAGTCCGCCGTCATGCTCGAAGAATGCCTTAACTACTTCGGTACGCACATCGAGCAGCTTCGGATCACTGCCAACGTTGAATGTTCGCCAAGTGCCCATGCCGATAATGGCAGCGTTTTGTCCGTGCCCGCAAAGGTCTTCTGTTGCATCCCGCCCGTGTTGGCAAGAAGTGATACGGTTGGGAGCGTCATGGCGGTGAGCGTGGTGCCGATGAGCGTAAGGCTTTGTCTGCGCGTGATGCGATGCTTGATGTGATGCTTCATAGCGGTCGCTCCTTCAGGTTTTTTTGAATCGGCACCGTGGCAGCCAACACCAGCACAAAGCATGTCAGCACAAATACCTTATTCACAAACCAGTTGGTACGCCAGATCGACCACTCAGGGTCGGCGAGAAAACGGACGAACAGGGTACAGATGACGAGGATTTCAATGACGGACATGCCCACCGCCAATGCACGCGTATAGCTAGGCCGTTCGAGCAGCGCCCAACCTAGCCAAACGTGCGCCAGTGGCCATAGATCCCAATAGATATGCCTTGCCCAGGGCTCGCCGTATGCCAGCCCGTACCCAATGGGAAACAGGTATTTAATGAACAGCGTCCACGCCGCCAGAATAAACAGCAGGTGGGCGAGAAAGCGAATCCAGGCGTTTGGTTGTGGGGCGGGCAGTGACATGACATCACTCCAGTGCTGGGCCGTTAATGACTCTTACTCACACCATCTTCAGAGACTGCTTGCGCATTGGGCGAGGATAGGCGGCATCGATCTGTGCCAGATCATCTTCGTCGAGTCTGACGTTATCTGCATCAAAGTTCTGTCTGAGGTGATCCAGTTTCACGGCTTTAGGAATAGCAATCACACCAGGGTGGCGCAGAGCCCAGGCGAGGGCGACTTGCGCGGTGGTGGCGCTGTGTTTGCCGGCGATGCGTTGCAGGGCGGCATCATGCAGTAGCGCGCCGCCTTGCCCGATGGGGCAGTAGGCCATGAGCGGCATATTTTGCTGTGCTTGCCAGGGCAGCAGGTCGTATTCAATGCCGCGTGCTTCGGGGTTGTAGAGCACCTGATTGGTGGCGCAAGCTGGCTCGCTGAGCTCTGCTAAGTCGTCAATGTCGAAGTTCGACACACCCCAGCGCAGGATCTTGCCCTGCTCACGCAGCCGTTCGAAGGCTTCCACTGTTTCGCTCAGCGGGTACTGGCCGCGCCAGTGCAGCAGGTATAGATCGATAGTGTCGGTGCCCAATCGGCGCAGGCTGCGCTCGCAGGCAGCCTGAACACCCTTGGTGCTGGCGTTGTGCGGGTAGACCTTGCTGACCAGATACACTTCATCGCGCCGGCCACGGATTGCTTGGCCAACGACTTCTTCAGCACCGCCCTCGGCATACATCTCTGCGGTATCGATCAGCATCATGCCCAGATCCAGACCTTCACGCAGCGCCCTGACCTCAGCCTGCCGTTGTCCGGCATTCTCGCCCATATGCCAGGTGCCCTGGCCTATACGGGGTACGCTTTCTCCGCCTAGTTTGATTGTCTGCATGTTCTCCTCCTGGTTGTTGGGTAAATGGATGAGAGGTGGGTTCTCGTCCTCTATATCATGCGAGAAGAGCGGAAGCATCGGGCGTACATGCTTAGGAGCAGCTAGCCAGGCGCGTCACTCGAATGCCTCCGCTTCGATACGTCAAAGTCATCGCTGCGCTTCAGGCAGGCCGTATAGCCGGGCCTAGGGGGAGCTTTGAATCTACTCCGGATCACTATGAGTTAATGCAGCTTGAACTCATTAAATTATTCAAGGAAAGAGTTCCAGAGTATGTACGATTAGCGACAGTCGAAAAATAGCTAGGTTAGCCACAGTGACCACTACCCTGGCAGCTAACCTCAGGTGGTCATAATACGATCAGTTCGGGTAAAGGTTGAGCTACTACAGCCTCTCGACAGCCAACGCCAAGTTGAGTGCCAAGGGTAGCCGCGGTATCAGTGTGGCCTGGTAAGCGTGGTAGAGATCGGGCTTGATGTCACCTTCGGCAGTGTCGATCTGCAGCTTACCGTCGAGCTCCTGATACCAGCCGCCCCGCGCGCGATCAATAAAGGTGGTGTCGATGAAATCCCAAAGCCGCCGATACCAGCGCTCGTAGTGGGCCTGATCGGTGCGTTGTAGAAACGCGGCAGCGGCGGCCAGTGCTTCGGCGTGAGTCCAGTGGCGACGCCGCAGGGAGTTTGGGCGACCCTCCCAATCCACGGTATACACTAGCCCTGGGGTGCCGTCGGTGGCCCAGCCGTCACGCAGGCTGGCGTCAAATAGCGCCGCAGCGTCAGCGAATAGCCAAGAAGGAGCTGCGCGGCCGCGAGATTCAAGCGCTGCCTCCAGGTGGAGCATCAGCCGTGACCACTCGAAACCGTGACCCGGCGTGGCGCCATAGGGATAGAACCCGTCGTCGGGGCGGTCGGCGTTGTGCTCCGGCCATTCTGACCAGTCGCCATGAAAATGTTCGAGTATGCGGTAATCCCGAGAAGCTGCGTGGTGGTGAATCAGCCGTTCAGCGATGGCTAGCGCCCGATCAAGCCACAGCGGTTCGTCGCGCACATCGGCTAGTGCTAAGCACAGCTCTACGCCGTGCATGTTGCTGTTACCGCCGCGGTAGTCGCTCAGTTCGCTCCAGTCCTGGCTGAAACTCTCGACGAAAGCTTGCTCATCCATCGACCAGAAGCGGGTGTCGATCACCCCAATGGCCTCTTCGAGCAGAGCAGCCGCGCCGGGAATGTCGGCGTGGGTCGCAGTGGCGGCACCGAGGGCGACGAAGTGATGGGTATAGCACTGCTTAGTGCGGTCGTCGCTGGTGGCGGGATCGGCCCCGAACCAGCCTCCGTGATGCTCGTCGCGCAGCTTGCCAGACAAAGCGCGAATGGCGTGCTCGGTCATTGCTGCAGCGCCTGGTAGACCTTGTAGCGCCGCTAGGGCACAGCTGTGCGCCATGCGTGCGGTGAGCATGGTGTCGGCGCTGGCGCCGTCGGGAATGCGCCCGTCACCATTGAGTACTGCGAAACCGCCAGAGGCCAGACGCGCCTGACGATGGAATTCGAACAATGCGAGCCCTTCGCGGGTCAGCCAGTGGTGATGGGTGACACTATTGAGCCAGCGCCGGTTTTTTTGATCGGTGTCGTGGTTCATCGCAGCCATGCCTTATGTGATCGAGTGGGATCTTGCCTCAGCCATTGACGATGGTGCCGCCGGTCTGACAGCTGGAAGGCTATAAGCGGTGCTTTGCTCAAGGGGCGTAGGTTATGTTTAATTGAGACACCGAGCCCTTTGTGGCCGCATACACAATCCATGCGCCAGATGCCAAAGCTACGTTATATGCTATGACCATGAATCCGACTTATAGAAAATGCAATCATAAAGACATACAACCTATCGCACCGTCAGGTGGCGCACTTCTCAGCCTGGTTCGCTTTTTTCATCGTCGCGCTTCGTTAGTTTCAGCGCAAAGTCTTTGCGCCAAAACAGTTGGTCAAGTATCGAATACCATAGCTTCTACATTTCCGCGTTTTTGCCACCCGTGAGAAGCGGCATTAAATATATATTGGAGTGCTATGTTTAGGCTCGAAGTCGCGGCATTAGTTACTGGTTTAGCAAGTATTGCAGTTGCTTTGCTCATCCCTTTTGCCTGGAGTTTGTTTCCCGAAATAATGCGCGCCTACTTTCTCGGTGGCGAGCCAGGGGCGATAGTCGTTGGAGTAGGTGTTTTAGTTGGGATAGTAGGAAGTATGCTGTTTGTTATAAACCTGTTTCGCAGGCAGTTCACTCTGTGGTGGGTGAGGCTATTAGCGGTGTTGGCTCTTTCCCTGGGCCTCGCCACGGTCGGTGCAACTGGAATTTAACAAACGTAAGCAGCAGACAGCTATCCGCAAATCACGAGCTTTTTTAGCGTGTGATTGGCTCTCCTTTACGCGCTCCACCAAGTTAGCCATAAAATGAACATCGTCTAATTTCTAATTGATTGATATTAAGCTTTATTAGAGTATGAGAGCGAATCGATTAGAATTGGACATATGATTAGCAACTTTACGATTGCCGGGTGGGGCAGCTATCGCCCTCACACCCTGTTAACTTCGCGCGCCCTGGACGAGCGTCAAGGTCAATCGGCCGGCTGGACAGAACGCCAGTTTGGCATCGCTGCGCGCCATGTCGCGAGCGAGGATGAGACCACCTCGATGATGGCGACTGAGGCAGCCCGTGAGGCGCTGAACCGCGCTGGCTGGGGCAATACACCGCCCGACGTCATCATTGGCGGTTGTGGCGTTATGGAGCAACCGATTCCGTCTACAGCCGCTTTAGTCCAGAACCGACTCGGCTTTGGCCAGTCCGGCGTGCCTAGCTTTGATGTTAACCAGACCTGTTTATCCTTTATGGTGGCACTGGATATCGCCGCCATGGGCATTGCCTGCGGGCGCTGGCGGCGCGCGCTTGTATTTGCGAGTGACATCGCGTCGGCAGGGCTTAACCCTGAGGAGCCGAAAACGCGGTCCATCTTTGGCGATGGCGCAGCGGCGCTGGCGATTGAGGCGACGTCAGACCCAACCTGCGGAATGCGCTCAAGCGTTACGGTTACCCATGGTGCTCACCATGCGCTAGCGCAGCTTCGCGCGGGCGGCACAAAGTTGCGCATCGCTGAAGGTTACCAGGCGCTGGTCGCCGGTTCCTATTTCGAGATGGACGCCTTTGGCATCTTCAAGGCCGCTGCCAAAGCGTTGCCTGGCGTCATTGAGCGTGCGCTCACTCAGGCGGAAATAAGCAAGGATGATCTTGCCTGCGTGATTTGCCACCAGGCGAGTGGGCCAGGGGTCGAGCATATCAAGCGGCTTTTCGCGCCCAACAGTGACCGCGTGGTCAATATCTTCCCAACGACCGGTAACCAGATCGCCGCCTCAATCCCGAGCGTGCTCGCCCACGCACTCACGACGGGGGTCGCCAAGCCGGGTGACTATATCCTGCTGTTGGGCACCGCCGCGGGGATCAGTGCCAGTGCCATGGTGCTCAAACTATGAGTCAACGGCGCATCCTTATCACCGGGGCGACCGGCGGGCTGGGCATGGCGCTGATGCGCGAGGCGCTAAAACGCGGACATGCTGTGCGAGCCACAGGGCGTTCGCAGGCGGCGGGCGAGGCGATAACGTCACTCGGCGTGCAGTTCGTTAGGGAGGATCTTACCCACCCAAAAGCTGATTTTCGCGGGCTCTTAAAGGATGTCGATAGCGTGATTCATGCCGCCGCCTTATCGGCCAGCTGGGGCCCCCGGCGAGCATTTGAGATCCACAATATTCGTATGACCGAACAACTGCTTGAAGCGGCCAGCCGCTCGGGCGTTGAGCGTTTCGTGTTTGTGTCTTCGCCGTCAATTTTTGCTGCGTATCGTGACCGGATAGCCATCGGCGAATATGACGGCCCCGCGCTTCAGCCACTTAACCACTACGCACGTACCAAGCTAGCGGCGGAACGCAGCGTGCTTGCGTCGCGGGAAGACGCCATGGCCTGCTGCGCCATTCGCCCGCGGGCGCTGGTGGGGCCGGGCGATCAGGTGATCCTGCCCAAGCTGGCCGAACTGGCGGGGCGCGAGCGGATGCCGCTTCCGCGTGGCGGCAGGGCGCTAATTGAGTTGACCGATCTGCGCGACGCCGCATGGGCTATCTGCGCCGCTGAGGAGCAGGCAGTCGGGCTTGCCGGAAAGGCAATCAACATATCGGGAGGTAACCCTATTGCGGTACGAGAGGTGGCTGGTAAGCTCGCCGATGCGTTAGGCAAAACACCGCAACTGGTCTCGCTGCCGGTTGGCTTGGCGCGTGCTATTGCTGTGCTCAGTGAAAACTCTGCGTTGCTGATGCGCGCCGCCCGCGAGCCGATGCTGACACGCTACAAGCTGGCGACGCTGGCCTACTCTCAGACCTTTGATCTCGAGCCTGCTCAGCGATTACTCGGCTACCGACCCCAGCATGATGCACTGGCAACCCTGCTGGCCGAAGCGAGGCAGCTCTCCACGAAGGAAGAGCAGCCATGATCCGCGTCGGACTCCGTTGGCTTGAACGCGGTTTATGCCGACATCCAGAGATCGCCACTCTCTCAGGTGGGAGCCTGTGTGCGGTTGATTTTCCCGCCATGGTGGGGGTGATTGATCACCCGACGCGGGGTATTTTGTTGTTCGATACCGGCTATGATCCTGCTTTTATCGATGCAACCGAGACGTTTCCCGAGCGGTTCTATCGCTGGACAACGCCGGTCAAAATCGATGCACAGCAGGCGTGGAGCGCCTGGCTCGCGACCCATGGGATTGAAGACAGTGCGATTGTCGGCACCATCATCTCGCATTTTCATGGCGACCACGTCGCGGGAATGAGCCACCTTGCCCAGCGGCCGGTCTATTGCGCCCGTGCGGGCCTGTCCGAGTTGCGCCGACCGGGTCGCTTTAGCCGCGTGCGCCAGGGCCTGCTGCCTGCGCTGGTTCCTCAGGCGGCCGATGCCAATGCTCGCTTTTTCGAAGATGCTCCAGCAGTGGCGCTACCCAGCGGATTTGCGCCCTTTAACGAAGGTCGCGACATCCTGGGCGATGGTAGCCTGATCGCCGTCGAACTGCCCGGCCACTGCGTCGGCCACTGGGGGCTGGCACTGCGCACCACCGATGATCGCCAGGTTTTGCTGGCTGCCGATGCGGTGTGGCTTGGCAAGTCAATCACGCAGCGCCGACCGCCGCCGCGGCTTACCACCGCACTTCTCGGCGATACCCTGCGTTATCGCGCTACGCTAAACCTGTTGAGCGAGGCGGCGTGCTGCAATGGCGACTTGGTCATCCTACCTTCGCATTGCGCTGCCAGTGCCAAGCGCTTTGGCGGCCATGATGCGAACTGACCGGGTCTTAGCCGCGTGGATACGAACGCGGCGTGCGCTGAGCCTGTCGTCGGGGCAACTGGCTGCGCGGCGAGCCAATATGTGGCGCAAGCTGCAGCCTGTCATCGCCCGTACTCCCGCACTGGCAAGATATGCCGGTCGTGATCTGGCGGAGTTTCCGGTCACTGACATCGAGGATCTTCGTGCTGATTACGGCGCTTGGAATAGCCTAGGCATGAGCGATGAGGAACTGCGCGGGTTGGCCGCCGCCGCGGAGCAAGGCACAGCCGTTGGCGAATTGTCGGCAGGCTGGTCGACCGGAACGGGAGGCGGTGCGCGAGGGCTATTTCTCGCCAGCCCCGCAGAGCGTGCCGACTACATCGGCCAGAGCCTGGCCCGACTGCTACCGGCGCGTGCTTGGCTCAAGCGCCAACGGCTCGCCCTGCATTTGCGCGCCAGTAATGCGCTCTACAGCGATGTTGGGCGAGGGCGGTTTACGTTTGCCCATTTCCCCCTCGAAGCGTCGATTGAACAGAGCATTGAGGAATTGGCGCAATTCGAGCCGACGATCCTGATCGCACCTCCCTATCGGCTGGCAGCCTTTGCCCAAGCAGGGGCGCATTTCCCCTCGCTGCAGCATCTGTTTTCCGGCAGCGAACCGGCCGGTGAAGCTGAGTGCCACTTCTTTACCGAGCGGTTGGGGGTAAGGCCACGTCAAATATACCAAGCGACCGAAGGGTTTCTGGCCGCTGAGTGTGCCAACGGCCGGCTGCATCTCAACGACCATGCGTTGGCTATCGAGCTTGAGCCGGTTCCCGGCACGCCCGGCTATCGACCGATCATTACCGATCTTCGCCGCACCAGCCAACCAATAGTCCGTATTCGCGGTGACGATTATCTTGAGCTCGACGCTTGTTCCTGCCCGTGCGGTTTTGCGGGTCGCGTCATCCATGCGCCTCAAGGCCGGGTGAACGATATCTGGCGCTTTGCAGATCAGAGCGTTACGCCACCCCAAGTGGTAGCCGCGCTTGAGACGGTGCTGGGGGGCGACAAAATCTGGCAGGCCGAAGCGGGGCCTGAGCGCGCCGTGCTGCATCTGTCACCGCTTTGCCCAGCCACGATTTCAACCACGGCTGCACAGGCGCTGAGCCAGGCATGGGATTTGCCGGTGCCGGTTGAGGTCTTTCATGATCTAAGCGCGTGGAGCGGCCCCAAGCGCCGTAAAGTGGTGTGGCGTGATGGCTAGACGCGTGCTTATTACCGGCGCCCGGGCGGTTGCCGCGCTGGATATTGCCCGGGATTTCGCCGCCGCCGGATGGGAGCCGCATCTGGCTGACAGCGTACCGGTGCGTATGGCGCGCTGGTCGAAAGCCCCTGCGCGGGTTCACCGCTATCCTGCGCCCCGGCAGCAGGGCGCAGCCTTCCGCGCGCGTATTGTCGAGCTAGTCGATACCTTCGGTTTCGAGCGGGTGGTGCCGACCTGCGAGGAGGTTTTCCATCTTGCGGCGCCTGCCCTTCAGTGCCGATTGGGTGAGCGCCTGTTTGTGCCTAACCTTGCCACGTTACGCCAACTACACGACAAGCTCGCCTTTGCGCGCCACTGTGGCGAATGGGGCCTGCCCGTGCCAGAAAGCCATCCGATAGACTCCGTAGAAGACTTGACTCGCTTCGCTAGCAGAAGTCGCGAGTGGGTGTTCAAACCGCGCTTTAGCCGATTTGGTGATAGCGCACTGGTCGCCCCAGGCCGGCGTGCGTTGTCCGCTATTACACCCAGCCCCGACAACCCCTGGATGGCACAAGCGCGTATCCACGGCGAAGAAGTCTGCTTTCACGGCGTGGCGCATCGGGGAGAGCTGGTTGCCTTTGCTGCCTACCATTCCAGCTGGCGCCTGGGCGGAGGGGCTGGCTATGTTTTCGAACCTGTCGCTGACCACCATCGCGAAACGCTGCGCAAAATAGCTTCTCGCCTGGCGCAGTGTGCCGCCATTCATGGGCAGTTCGCCTGCGATGCAATGTTCGATGAAGCTGGCGTTGCTTACTTGCTTGAGTGCAATCCGCGCGCGACCAGCGGTGTGCATTTGCTCACTGGTGCCGGTCATCTTGCCCATGCAATCGGTGACGGGATCGCCGCACCTGAGGCCGCGCCACGCACTCTTTATCTTGGCCCGGCAATGGTCGTATTTGGCCTGCCGCAGGCGGTGCGTGGTGCGCGTATGCGCGATTGGTGGCGCTGCGTTGCTACCGGGCACGACGTGGTGTCTCGGCCTGGCGATCGCTGGCCTTTGCTTGGTGCGCTTTGCGACGCCGCCTCCTTCTCCCTGACGGGGTTCAAACACAATATCTCGACTAATGCTGCCGCCACTTACGATATCGAGTGGAATGGTGAGGAGCTGCCTTAATGACATTTCCCCAGTCAGTTTGTGATGCCTGGCACATGGTTGCCTTATCGAAAGACCTGAAACGCGGCAAAGCGCAAAAGGTCATGTGTTGCGATACACCGATTGCACTCTTTCGCAGCGAAGAGGGGATTGGCGCCTTGGTCGATCGCTGCCCGCACCGCAATTACCCACTTTCTGAAGGGCGTGTGCACAAGGGGGCACTCGAGTGCCCTTACCACGGCTGGCGCTTCGCAAGCGATGGAACCTGTATCGAAGTGCCCGGTTGTCTGATCGATACGGCCCATGATCAAAAGCTGAAGGCCGACGCACTGCGCGTAGTCGAACGGCACGGCGGGATCTTTGTGGCGCTTTCTGACGCGGCACCGCCCGAGCCCGTGTTACCGACTGATTTTGGCAACCCTGAACTTGATCATTTCTGGTGGCAACAAGGTACCTGGGTGGGGCGCGCCTACGATGCGGTTGAAAATGTGATGGATCCGTTCCACACCAATCATCTGCATCATGGTTTTATTCGTCGCCGGGATCGACGCTTGCCAGTGGAGCTGATTGTTACCAGCCACGGCGACGGGATCGATATGGCCATCGAGCAAACCCAGCCTGACTATGGTCTGATGTCGCGCTTTTTGGAGCGCGACCGCTCGCGCAGTGTATCGCGCTATTATCCGCCCACTACGGTTCAAGCGCGCTGGGAAGGTGAGACCAAGCTAACCCTGTGTGTCACCGCCATTTTCACACCAGCGACAGGAAGTAGTTTCACGCCTTTCGCACGTTTTTCGACGCCCAAGGGGTTGGCGCCAAGTTGGCTTAAACAAGCGGCCATTCGGTTGTTCCTGGCCCCAGTGGTCTCGCAGGATCGTCGTGCACTAGAGCGCCAGCACGAAGTGATGACTCACTTCGGACAACCTAAATTCATCTCTGGGCCTGGCGATATTCTCAAAACCCGATTGCATCAGCTCTGGGTCGGTGAGCAGTTAGAGCCCGGCACTGATCCAGCCGTAGAGGTAAGGCTTTAGCCCCCGCGTAAACCCTCGACAATGCGGGGAGCCGGCACCTTAATTAATCCGAGCATCGTTTGACTCTGCGCGGGCTTGTATTTGTTGCCTGACGCTTTCGAGGGTGGGCCGCAGGCTGTATAGGCAGTTGCCACTCTGGTAGGCATTTAACGACCCTGGTATGGGCTGTAAATCGGTTGACGGTTTGGTATTTCGACAGCCGTCAGCATTTTCATCCTGCGCTGCGCCTAACTCAGTCAGCGTGCCTAGATGCTGCCAGCCTGCATTGTGCTCGGTATAGACCTGTCCATGCGAGCTGTAGGACGCGTAGATAAGCCATTGTAATTCATGCTCATTGCTTACCTGAAACGCTTGGCAGGGTTCAACTTGGCTTAGGCAGGCTGAGCCCTGCTCAATTAACAAGGCGAGCAATGGCTCGGGTAGCGTGGCGTCTTCAGGGTTCACGCTAAACTGATGGGCGACATCATCCAGGTTGTGGGTATCCACTAGTGGATCCTGGTTCCAGCGATTGGTTTGTTTTAGCGAGAGCTCAATACGCCGTATCAGCTCAGGTCGCGATTGGGCAAACTCGCTGTCAGCGAGTGCTTGTAATGCCAAACTGCCCGGCTGGCCGAGGTGAAAGCGTAGATAGCGGTAGTCAAAAGCATCCACAGTGGTGCGTCCGTCTATCAACCGCTTGACCTGATGCTGGGCCACCCAGTGGCGCATATCCGCCAGCGGCGTATTAACCACGATCAGCGCCCCGGCCACCAGCAGGGCCAGGCCAACATTGGCGCGCTGTAGATTGGGTACTGCTGCTTGCCGTCGCCAAAGCAGAATCAAACTATAGCTGAAGGTAAAGGCCGCGGTTAGCACTTGCAGCAGTGCCGCCCAGAGCCTATCCAAGCTGAGTCCATATTGGTCGATTCGTAGCCAGAGCGCCCAGGCGGCCAGCAGGCTACCTATCGGCAGCAATACGACGGCGAGCATAACGGCGCTGCGTAACCATATAGGATAGGGCAGCTTGTTATCGGTTTGATAGAAAACGGCGTTGAAGAACAGCAGCAGGGTCAACATCAGCGCCATAAGTATTTGCGCGGCTCTGCCGGTATCCCATATCGGCTGCAGGCCGGTCCAGGGCAGCACGGCAAAGAACATCAATAATATTAAAGCAACCAGCGGCAGTAGCGCCTTGATAAGCGCTTCGCACATCAGTCTTACGCTCGCGATAAAACGAAAGCGATTGCGGACCATCACCAGCCCCATGCCAATCACCAGCCAGGTGACTGGATAGAAAAAAGCGGGTGTTTGGAACAATGTTTTGAAAAAGTCTAAGCCAATGGCTGAAAAGAGCGCTGCCCACAAAGATAGCAAGCTCCAAAAAACTCCAATGAATAGGCCTAGTTGGGCGATTGTCAGGGCATGCTCCCATGAGTAATTCAGCATGGGCTGATAGGTTTTTGGCCAAGTGCCACTGGCGGCGCTGCTACGAAAGAACAGCGCAAGAATAAACAAGGCAGTTCCTACGGCCATGCAAAAGGCAAAGGTAAACGGGTGGCCTCCCCACTGCTGCGGCTCGGGCACCTGCTCAACCCAGCCAAGGTGCCAGCCCAGCCAAAACAGTAGGGGAGCCAGCAGCAGCGGTAGGAAGTTGATGCGATCACGCAGTCGCACGATGCTGATCAGATAAAACGCTGGCAAGGCGACTGCGACGGTGTAGAGCGCCTTAAGCCAGCGCTGGTCGGCGACCAGCCAGTACTCATGGTCGATAGCCAAATGCAGCGCATAGAGCGCACAACCCTGTACAAAGGCGAGAAAAATCAAGCCCAGACTGGTAGCCGGGTCCAGGGTATTTAGGCGATTATCTTCCATGAAAGCTCTTCTACGATTGAGTGGCGGCGTGGGGCCCGTAATTCTTCTAAGTAGCTAACGGGCTCTAAGTAATTAACTAGCACTAAGCAACTATAATAACGTGAGAAAGTTACAAAGGTTGCAAAGTGCAAAGATAGATGGCTCGAAATACTGCTAATTAATTATGCTGTGCTTTAGGCGCGTCGTAAAGCCAGGCCAGGGAGGAGCTTTGAATCTTCTGTTTATATGCAGCGCAAATAGACTCCGCAGTCCGACGGCTGAACGTATCTTTTCAGCTTACCCCGGTGTTCAAGCAATCGGAGCTGGAACAAGTTCGAGTGCTAAAACGCCGGTTTCTTGGCGCTTAATTGAGTGGGCTGACATCGTTCTAGTGATGGAAAAGAGCCATCGGGATGAAGTCGCCAAGACGTACGGGGATTTACTCAAGGGGAAAAGGTTAGTTTGCCTGGATATTCCCGATCACTACGAGTTAATGCAGCCTGAACTCATCACCTTGCTCAAGGAAAGGGTTCCGGAGTATGTGCGGTTGTCGGCAGTCGAAACATAGCGAGGAGCTGGTGCGCCGTAGGATTGATCATAGCGACGAAGAGTCGTTCTCCTCCCATTTCAGGTTTATATTAAATTATACTTATAAAAAACCTAGTTTTTTAAAGCTCTGGTCAGGTAAAGTTTACTTGGACTGACATGAGCCATAACCAGGAGTGAAGCATGTATCGAGTAGTGATCGTTCTATGTATTTTTTTAGCGGGCTGCACCACAAAACTTTGGGAGCCCAAGCCAGAAAGAGTGATGGCCGTCAACGGCTTCTACGTTAATAAAGAAACGAACGATTTAGTGGTCACCACGCGGCGTGAAGCTTTTTTGTTTCCCTCTCAGCAGCAACTTGGCCAGGCGCTGATGCTTAGCCGAGAAGTTGAGTTTCTTCCCGAATTTAGCGGCTTCTCGCTCTCTAGCTCCAATGTGGTGACCGGCAGCATTAAGCTCACACTGCATGAACAGAACCCTTCAGCCGAGCTTGTCAGTCAATTAACCGCATTGGGCTTTACGAAAAACCCCGTCACCGATAGCTTCCAGTTGATACGGGAGATTAAAGGCGAGCGATATACCATTGAAGGAAGCTTGCCGCTTGAAAAGCTCGAAAAGGAGTATCAAGTCAGTATGAGCATGCCCAGGGGCCCCATCGATACAGCCGGGCGTGTTATCGCAACGCCAGTTGCCATTACATTTGATGCGGCCGCAACGGTCGTGGCAATTCCTCTCTTCGCACTCTTTGCGGTGTCACAGGGTTTGCTTGGGCCATGAGTAAACAGAGCGTCTTAACGAGCTCACAGGGGACGTTTAAAATCTGTTGCCTATAGAGTCAGACTAATGCCTAGGCTTTTTCTGAAAAGTCGGCGTGCACAGGCCAGGCAAGGCCACAGTTAAGCTCAGTCCCGTGGCCGATGAACTTGTCCAGCTTGTTTTTCATTAGGCCACTGTCCTGATGAATTATCTGCTCGTGATGCGTGAGAACATTCCTACTTTGGCTATGTAGATTGTGAAGGTTTCGCCGAGATTGTTCACGACTATCAGCGTCGTGGAGTTAATATCTTTTAGAGAATCACTGATAAACCGTGGGGCCTGCATGAGTTTGGGGTAGTAACACCCGAGGTCATAAGCTTATGTTTGATGAAGATATTGGGCCACCTAAAAACTCAAAAACACTCTCTATCTGGTTCGATTTTTACCATCGCCGCATTTCGTCAGTGTAGGAAACTACATTCCAGCAAAAGTGGTGTGACCCGTGATTCCATATGAAGCACAACAAGCGCAATCCATCGCGGAAGACGTGCTTGGCGAGTCGATTGTGGGTATTTATCTTTTTGGTTCTGCCGTTGCCGATGGCTTACAGCGTAACAGCGATGTTGATGTTCTGGTGGCAGTGAGCGACTCACCAACCTGTAAGCAGAGGGAGGCTCTGGTTGCGCAGCTGATGAAGGTCTCTGGCACGATTGGCAATGCACAAGCTACCAGGCCAGTAGAGCTGACGGTCATCACGATCTCTGATGTTGTGCCCTGGCGGTTCCCGCGCGGGCGGAACTTATATACGGTGAGTGGTTGCGGGATGAGTTCGAGGCAGGGCACATCCCGAAACCAGCCTGTGATCCTGATCTGGCGATTGTGCTGAAAAAGGTGATCGATAACAGCCTGCCGCTATATGGGATCAACGCCGCTGAGGTGTTTGAGCCAGTGCCAATGGCTGATGTCCAAAGAGCGATTCGTGATTCCTTGCCTACGTTGCTGGCAGAGACAGCAGGTGATGAACGCAATGTGCTCTTAACCTTGTCTCGCATGTGGCTGACCGTAGCAACGGGTGATATTGCTTCAAAAGATGTGGCAGCAGAGTGGGCAAAGGAACAGCTGGCAAAGGAAGATGCGGCTTTATTGGACTACGCTAAGCAAGGCTACCTCGGAAAGGTCGTCGACCAATGGCAGGGGAAGCAGGGGGAGTTCCAGGCGCTAATTTGTTCCATGCGGCAATCCATCGAAACGTGCCTTGCCACCCCGCATTGATAGAAGCGCTGACCCTTACCGAAAGGGAGGTGACTATGGTGCTACTCAAGCACTGAGTCGGCTATTGGTATCAACCCATGAATTAGATCTTTCTGCGGAGCGAGAACAAACGGGCTTTAAAGAAGAAGGGCCAAATATGCCAACAACTAAACACCCTTTACCGCAAGTTGTCTCCCCTGAAGAGTGGGAGGCGGCACTCAACCGATTGCTCATTAAAGAAAAAGAACACACTCGGGCACGCGATGCCTTGAGCGCTGAGCGGCGCAAGCTACCCATGGTGAAAATGGAAAAGCCTTATGTCTTCCAGGGCGATGAGGGCAGTGTGTCCTTCCTTGACTTGTTCGCTGGGCGACGTCAACTGATTGTTTACCATTTCATGTTTGCCCCCGATTGGAAGGCGGGGTGTGATGGGTGCTCGTGGGTGGCCGATGCCATGACGCACCCGGCGCACCTCCATGCACGTGACACTTCGCTGGTAATGGTGTCACGCGCTCCGCTAGAGAAAATCAATCAATATAAGACGCGCATGGGCTGGACGATTCCCTGGTACTCCTCTTACGGAAGCGACTTCAACGAGGATGTCGGCGCAACGACAGAGGAGGGCGAAAGGCATGGCGCGAGTGTCTTCCTCCGCGATGGAAACGACATTTATCGTACCTACTTTACCGGTGCCCGTGGCGTCGAATATTTAGGTAGCCACTGGACATACCTGGATTTGACGCCGTTTGGTCGCCAGGAAACCTGGGAGGACTCACCGGAAGGTTGGCCACAGACGAAGCCGTATGTGTGGAACCGCCGCCACGACGAGTATGGCGGCTGAAACTCATATGTGAGCTAAACAACCATTGAAGTGAGGCGTTTTTTTGCAGATTGTGCATGTGTTTCAAAGGCCGTTCTGTTCAAGCGTTAGTTTGCAATCAATGGCAATTTAAGAACACCTTCCCTCCAAATGAAATCGAGGAGTGAGGATTGCCCCGGGGCCGCTTTTATCTAGAGCTTTGTTATGCAGCGTAATACGCAACCCTCCTTTAACACCAATCATCTAACGCTCCGGCCACGGAGGCTAAGTGATCTCGAAGAGTGTTTGAGAATGGATCGTGATCCAGAGGTAACGCGGTTCGTCCAGGGGCCTTGGCATAAGCCTAGCGCTCATAGAAGCTTTGTGGTTGAGCGGATTGAGCAAGTGTATCCCTCTGGGCTGGGCTATTGGACGATCCGTGATCGTGAAACAGAAAAATTCTACGGTTGGGTTCTTTTAATTCCTTACCATGTGCTAAAGCCTGAAGTAGAGATCGGTTGGCGCTTAGTCAGGGATGCGTGGGGTAAAGGGGTCGCTACAGAGGCAGCGAAGATTATTCTTGAGCATGGGCTCAACACCGTTGGGCTTCCTCGCATAGTTGCGGATATAGACCCACAGAATATTGCGTCAGCTCGCGTAGCCGAAAAAATTGGTATGAAATATGTCGAGGATCGCATCTTAGGTGGCAGTAAATTTCTTTCGTTTCAAAGCAGATCTATAGTAGCTGTATAACCTGAAGCTCAGTCTGATCACCTCGGTTTGCAATCTTATAAGGAACCGAAAAAACTAAGCCTTAAAAAGCTCTTCAACCATAATATCAATAAATACCCGTAGCTTGGGGGGGGGCCAAGTGTTTGCTGGAGGGCCATAGCTTATAGTGATCACCACTCTCCTAACGCAACCTCTCTCATCACCCAAATGCGTTGGCACGGAGGTCACCATCTATGACCCCGATCTTGATTCCTTAAGAGTGTGCGCTGATCGAATTGTGGCGTGTCTCACTGAAGCCTTTTCGACAGGTTAAAAATGTCTAAAGAGAGCTATGACAAAAAATGCTAACGCCCCCGAGCCTCCATACCATGTGGTTATTTTTAGCAGCCATCGCACTGAGGGAGGAAACGGAGGCGCGGAAATGGCTTCTTCGGATTATTGACACTTACTGATTTTCCCGTCGCAACGCCCAGACAGGATGTTCAGCTAGGCGCTCTTCCAGAAACGCTACAAACGCCCTTACCCGAGGCGGCACCAGCTGCCGCTGGGGCATCACCGCGTAGATACCGGTTTCCGTTAATCGGTAATCCGGCAATACCACGCTCAATTGACCGCTGCGCAGGTATTCGTGGATGTGCCACACCGAGTGCTGTGCGATGCCCAGGCCGCCGAGTACCGCCTCGGTGAGCATTTCACCCTGATTGCTGCGTATGCGGCCGCCTACCTGTACCGCCTCGCTTTGCCCTTGTTTGTCGGTGAGATGCCAGATGTCCTGCCGACGCCGACTGCTGGAAAGTACCAGGCATTGGTGATCGGCCAGGTCGCCGGGGTGTTGTGGGGTGCCGTGGCGTTTCAGGTAGTCGGGAGAGGCGCACAGTACCCGCTCGTCGTCGGCCAGGCGTCGCGCCACCAAACTGGAATCTTCCAGAATGCCGATGCGAATGCCCAGATCGTAGCCCTCGCCCACCAGATCCACTACTTGGTCAGTCAGGCCGACACACAGATCCAGCCGGGGATAACGGTTAAGGAACTCGGGCAACAGCGGCGAAATGTACTGACGCCCGAAGGAGTGGGGTAGGGTGACGCGCAGGGTGCCGGTGACGTTGTCGGCGCCGCTGCGTAGATCCTGGGTGAGTGCTTCCAGCCCCTCCACTAGATCGCGGCCCTGTTCCGCCAGCGCCAACCCCTCGGGGGTGGGGTGAAGGCGTCGGGTTGTGCGGTGCAGTAGTCGTACATTGAGGCCCTTTTCCAACCGCTGCAGACGTTGACTGGCCACGGCCACCGAGAGGTCAAGGCTGCGGGCGGCGGCGCTGATCGTACCCAGATCCACCACGCGAAGAAAGAGAGCGATGTCGCTTAGACGATCCATGATGGTCTCATTATCAATAAAATATTGAAAGTCATTAAAGATCCTAAAGGTATCAAGGAGGGTGATGCAGGTCTAGCATTCGCCTCATCATTCCCTGATGGACGTTTTGATGATGACTTCAACCTCTTCGCGCCCGATCCCCTGGGCGCTCTACGCTTTGACCATTGGTGCCTTCGGCATCGGCACCACCGAGTTCGTGATCATGGGGGTGCTGGAGCAAGTGGCCGCCGATCTGGATGTGAGCATCCGCCAAGCGGGCCTGCTGATCTCCGGATATGCCCTGGGTGTGTTCGTGGGCGCGCCGTTGCTCACCATTGCCAGTGCCCGCTGGCCTCGCAAGAAGGTGCTGGTGGCGTTGATGGTTATTTTTACCCTCGGCAACCTGGCCTGCGCGCTGGCTCCGAACTACTCGATGCTGATGGTTGCCCGGGTGGCGACCTCCCTAGCACACGGCACTTTTTTCGGCGTCGGTTCGGTGGTCGCCACTGGCCTGGTGGCGCCGGACAAACGGGCCAGTGCCATCGCCACGATGTTCACCGGCTTGACCGTGGCGACGCTGCTGGGCGTGCCCGCTGGCGCTTGGCTGGGGCACGAATATGGCTGGCGCACCACCTTCTGGGCAATCACCGGTGTGGGCGTACTGGCGACCCTGGTGATCGCCCTCATGGTGCCTCGCGACAGCGGTGACGGAGAGGTATTGGGTTGGCAAAAGAGTCTGGCGTCGATCGGTCGACCCACGGTGTTGCTGGGGTTGCTGATGACAGCGCTTGGCATCGCCGGGGTGTTCACCGTGTTTACCTACATCCAGCCGATGCTGACCGGCATCGCCGGTTTCTCCCAGGATGCGGTGTCGCTGATTCTGCTGGTATTCGGCGTTGGCATGATCGTCGGTAACCTGCTCGGCGGGCGTCTCGCGGATCGGGGGCTGGCACCGGCCCTGATTATCACATTGGCAGTGCTGGCGGCGGTGCTGGGTCTGTTTCCTTTTGCGCTCGGCTATCAGTGGACAACGGTGGTCTTCGTCGGCCTGCTGGGCATGGCCGGTTTCGCTACGGTGGCGCCCTTGCAACTGTGGGTACTTAACCGGGCGGAAGGCGCGGCCAGCCTGGCGTCCAGCTTCAATATCGGTGCGTTCAATCTGGGCAATGCCATTGGTGCGGGCTTGGGCGGTGTGGTGATTGAGCGCAGCGGCAGCTTTACCGCCGTGCCTGGCGCCGCCGCACTGGTTGCTCTTACCGGACTGGCGGTGGCCGTTTGGGCCATCAAACGTGAGCATGGCGAGTCCCTTCGGCCCGCCCCGGCAATTTCCTGCGAACAGGAGTGAGTGTGATGGAATATCGTTATCTAGGGCGGTCTGGTTTCAAGGTGCCTGCATTGGGTTTCGGGGCCGGCACCTTCGGTGGCAAGGGGCCGCTGTTCAGTGCCTGGGGCAATACCGATGTTGCGCAAGCGAAGCGGCTGATCGATATATGTCTGGACGCTGGGGTCAATCTGTTCGACTCCGCAGATGTTTATTCCGATGGTGCATCGGAAGCGATCCTTGGTGCGGCGATCAAAGGCCGTCGTGACCGGGTGATCGTGTCCACGAAACTGTCACTACGCAGCGGGGATGACGCCAATGACGTGGGCAGCTCTCGACACCACTTGATCCGCGCCACCGAGCGCGCACTAAAAAGGCTGGGAACCGATTATATCGATGTGCTGCAACTGCATCACTTCGATGCCATGACCCCGGTGGAGGAGGTGATGTCCGCACTGGATGATCTGGTGCGGGCTGGCAAGGTTCGCTACCTGGGGGCGTCCAATTTCTCTGGCTGGCAGTTGATGAAGTCCCAAAGCGTTGCTGAGCGTTATGGCTATGCGCGCTTCGTGGCGAACCAGACGTATTACTCCCTGGTGGGCAGAGATTACGAGTGGGAGCTGATGCCATTGGGGCAGGATCAAGGCCTGGGTGCTCTGGTGTGGAGCCCGCTGGGCTGGGGCCGCCTGACCGGTAAGATTCGTCGCGGCCAACCACTGCCCGTCGGGAGCCGTCTTCACGAGACCGAAGGATTCGCGCCACCTGTGCCGAATGAAAGACTGTACCGGGTACTGGACGTGCTATTCGAGATCGCTGACGAAGTCGGCAAGAGCGTGCCCCAGGTAGCGATTAACTGGTTGCTGCGCCGTCCGACGGTGTCATCGGTTTTGATAGGTGCCCGGGACGAAACCCAGTTACGGCAGAATCTTGGTGCGGTTGGCTGGCGCCTTGATGAGTCTCAGATTGCACGATTAGACGTGGCGAGCGCGGTAACTCCACCTTACCCCTATTATCCCTATTGGAACGGCCAGTTCGCTGAGCGTAATCCACCACTGGTATGACTGAAATAAACTGAAAAAGCCGGGCCCACGACAGGCACGGCGACTGAGGGGGGACCACCTCGGGTGAACGTTGCACTATTTATTACAACCAGTTACAACCGGTGGACGGTTAACGCTAGGTTGGGGGCTAAGGGCAACCGTGGCAGCAACGTGGACTGGTAGGCATGGTAGAGATCGGGTTTGACGTCGCCTTCGGCGGGGTCGATCTGCAACTCACCGCTGAGCTCCTGGTACCAGCCGCCCCGTTTACGATCGATAAAGAGGGTGTCGATCGCATCCCAGAGTTGCCGATACCAGTGCTCGTAGTGGGCCTCGCCGGTGCGCTGTAGGAACGCGGCCGCCGCGCCCGCCGCCTTGGCGTGGGTCCAGTGGCGTCGCCGCAGGGAGTGCGGGTTACCCTCCCAATCGACGGTATATACCAGCCCCGGGGCGCCGTCGGTATTCCAGCCGTCGCGCAGGCTGGCGTCAAATAGCGCCGCAGCGTCGGTGAACAGCCAGGCAGGAACCGTTCGGCCGCGGGATTGCAGCGATGCTTCCAGGTGCAGCATCAAACGCGACCACTCAAAGCCGTGCCCCGGCGTAGCGCCATAGGGGTAGAAGCCGTCGTCAGGGCGGTCGGCGTTGTGTTCCGGCCACTCCGACCAGTCGCCGTGAAAATGCTCGAGGATGCGGTATTCCCGGGGAGTCGCGTGGCGGTGAATCAGTCGTTCGACGATGGCCAGCGCCCGATCAAGCCACAGCGGTTCGTCGCGCACATCGGCTAGCGCCAAGCACAGCTCTACGCCGTGCATGTTGCTGTTACCGCCGCGGTAGTCGCTCAGTTCGCTCCAGTCCTGACTGAAACTCTCGACGAAAGCTTGCTCATCCATCGACCAGAAGCGGGTGTCGATCACCCCAATGGCCTCTTCGAGCAGAGCAGCCGCGCCGGGAATATCGGCGTGGGTCGCAGTGGCGGCACCGAGGGCGACGAAGTGATGGATATAGCACTGCTTGGTGCGGTCGTCGCTGGTGGCGGGGTCGGCGCCGAACCAGCCGCCGTGTTGCTCGTCGTGCAGCTTACCTTCCAACGCGCGAATAGCATGCTCGGCCAGCGCGGCAGCGCCCGGCACGCCCTGTAGCGCTGCTAAGGCACAACTATGCGCCATGCGCGCGGTAAGCATGGTGTCGGCCACGGCGTCGTCGGGTATGCGCCCGTCACCATCGAGCGGTGCGAAGCCGCCGGAGTCCAGTCGCGCCTGGCGGTGGAACTCAAACAGCGCGAGCCCTTCGCGGGTCAGCCAGAAGGGTGGGTGGCGCTATCGAGCCAGCGCCGGGGCTTTTGATCGGTGTCATGGGGCTTTGTGCCGTGGTTCATTGCATCCATATCCTTATGTGATCAAGAGGGCGCTCGCCTCAGCCATTGACGATGGTGCCACCGTTGGGGTGGATCGTTTGGCCGCTGACGAAGGCGGCCTTGCTACCGGGCAGTGTCTGCGACTGGGCGTGGATCCTGAGCTTGCTAACAATATTCACCTCCGTGTGATGCGTGAAGGCACGGCAACAGGCTGCGCCTGCATCCAACGTAGACCTTGATCTATATCATCACAAGGTCGATGATCTCTTGAAGGCTATGCGCGTTGCGTCGCTCAGGTGTGCGGATCGAAAGTAACCGTTCGCTTTGAGACTGATTAGTTCCAAAACCTAACAAGCCTGTTGAGCGACATTAGTCGCCCAAGTCCTAATTATTATTTACTGGATATGTTTCATGGCGAAGAAAGTAGTTATGTTTGAATACGAGAAAGAAACCAAAAACAGCGTTCGCTATAAAGAAGTGCCTGATGAAGGAACGGCGCCTATCGTGGGCACTCTGTATGTTCAGAAATGGTTTGCTGGCGATAGCAAATCAATTGAGGTAACGATAGACAAAAAAGACTAGCTGGCTGGCCATTTTTCAGTATAGTTAATGATCTTAACTATTTGAAAATTAGTTATTTTTCTCCAGTCCTAAATAATGCTCTATGCCTGTTATCTGATCTTCCGCGTGGTGGTTGACGTAGAGCACGGTGGTTTCTGAGCCCTGGCAGATTTTCTCGATCAGGGCGAGGACCAGTTGGCGGTTTATGTCGTCCAGGCCAAGGCAAGGTTCATCTAGAATCAACAGGGGCGGATGTTTGACCATGGCGCGGGCAATGAGTAGCAGGCGCTGGTCGCCGTACGAGAGTTTGTTAAACGGCTGGTCGGCGCGGTCTTGCATGCCCAGTATTTCGAGCCATTGGTCGGCAATTTTTTTCTGGCTGTCAGTGGGCTTGGTGTACATGCCGATGCTGTCGTAGAAACCGGAAATAATCACGTTTTTGCAGCTGGTGCTAACCCGGTATTCCCACTGCAGGTTAGTGGATACATAGCCGATAAACTGTTTAATCTGCCAGATGCTTTCGCCGTTACCGCGCTGGAAACCAAACACGAAAATATCGTTGGTATAGCACTGCGGATGATCGCCGGTGATCAACGATAAAACGCAGGTTTTGCCGCTACCGTTAGGGCCGCTCAGTTGCCAATGCTGGCCCCGTTCTATCGTCCAATCGAGCTTATCGACAATCACGGTGTCGCCGTATTGGATGGTCGCTTGCGTTAGTTTTACTAATGGCTGGCTCGGGTCGAGAGTGGGTAGCTTATTGGTGGGGTCGGCCTCCGGCACGCTTAGGTCAGTGGTTTTCAAATGCAGTAACTGGTAGAGCTCATTGAAGGCGGCGTCGTCCTGACGGTCTACCGTGAGCTTCAAGCGGCCTTTGTCGCCACTCTGTTTATCCCCACGCTCTTTGTCTAGATAGGCCACATGGGTTATGAAGTCCGGCATTTCATCAAAGCGATTCAACACCATGGCCATGGGAACGGTGTCGATGATAGACGCTAGATGTGCTTGAAGCATGGCGAGGGTATCGACATCCAGGCCATCGAAGGGCTCGTCTAAAATAAGTAAATCAGGCTTGTTGGCCAGCGCGCGAATCAACATGACTTTGCGCGTTTCGCCGGTGGAAAGTTTACGAAACGCGCGATCGAGCAGTTTCCCTAGGCCAAATTTTTCGACCAGGGATTGGGCAAGTTCAGTGTCTTGGCAATGGTCGAAAATCATTTCACTGACGGGAGTGCCGAGTGAAATGACGTCCATAATGTCGGCGTCGTCTTTCTTCAACTCTTGGGCGATGAGCTCTGCCTGGGCTTCAAAAGAGACGATTTCCACGTTGTTGGGAAGGCCTTGAATGCTTCCGCTCTGAATGTCACCCATGCCCGCGAGCGCAGCCGCTAGGGCGGATTTACCCGCGCCATTGGGGCCAGTGATAACCCAATGTTGTTCTGACGTAATGGTCCAATCAATCTCGCTTAGCGTGAAGCGATCATCAAAGCTAACCGTCGCTTTTGATAGGTGGATATTGTCTAGGAGGGGTAACGGATCCATTACAGTCTTCCTTACGTTGTCCGATAGAAGTTGTTCGAGACAGGAGCTAAAAAAGCCGAGCATATCGTGATGATATCTCGGCTTTTTTTGATGGCTTAGGTTTTGATAACCTGAACGTCTATCGTTTAATCAGGCAATTAAACGATTTTTTTCATGTCAGCCATATAGCCACGAAGAACCGAGCCAACGGCTTCTACGGGGTGTGAACGAAGGGCGGTGTTAACTTCGATCAAGCGTGCGTTATCAACGCCGTTGTCGTCTAGCGAAAGCCCTTTACCGATCACGTCGGATTTGATGCCTTTCATAAAGTCTGCTAGCAACGGCACGCAGGCGTGGTTGTAGAGGTAGCAACCGTATTCCGCCGTATCAGAGATAGTCGCGTTCATTTCGTACAATTTCTTACGCGCGATGGTGTTCGCGATGAGCGGCGTTTCGTGTAGCGACTCGTAGTAAGCCGATTCAGCGATGATGCCCGCCGCTGTCATGGTTTCGAAAGCAAGTTCAACGCCGGCTTTCACCATAGCGACCATCAAAATGCCGTTGTCGAAGAACTCTTGCTCAGAGATTTCTACATCGCCAGCGGGTGTTTTCTCGAAGTTCGTTTCAGCCGTTTCTGCACGCCATTTTAGAAGATTCGCATCATCGTTCGCCCAGTCTTCCATCATCGTTTTAGAGAAGTGGCCACTCATGATGTCGTCTTGGTGCTTGTTGTACAGCGGACGCATGATGTCTTTTAACTCTTCAGAAAGATCGAACGCTTTGATCTTTGCTGGGTTAGAAAGACGATCTAGCATGTTCGTCACGCCGCCGTACTTCAGCGCTTCGGTGACTGTTTCCCAGCCGTATTGAATCAAACGTGAGGCATAGCCCGGGTCGATACCTTCTTCGACCATCTTGTCGAAGCAAAGCAGGGAACCCGTTTGCAGCATGCCGCAAAGGATCGTTTGCTCACCCATCAGGTCGGATTTAACTTCCGCGATGAAAGAGGACATCAGCACGCCCGCTTTATGGCCGCCAGTACCTACTGCGTAAGCTTTGGCGAGCGCAAGGCCTTCGCCTTTGGGGTCATTGTCTTCATGCACAGCGATCAAGGTGGGAACACCGAAACCACGCACGTATTCAGCGCGAACTTCAGAACCAGGGCACTTCGGTGCCACCATGATGACAGTTAAGTCGTCGCGAATTTTCATGCCTTCTTCTACGATATTGAAACCGTGAGAGTAAGACAGACAAGCGCCTTCCTTCATCAGCGGCATCACCGTGTTCACTACTGAGGTGTGCTGCTTATCAGGGGTGAGGTTCAAAACAACGTCTGCGGTTGGGATCAACTCTTCGTAAGTACCCACCACAAAACCGTTTTCAGTGGCGTTTTTCCAGGACTGGCGCTTTTGCTCAATGGCTTCAGGACGCAGTGCATAAGAAACATCTAGGCCGCTGTCACGTAGGTTCAAACCTTGGTTAAGGCCTTGTGCGCCACAGCCGATAACCACCATTTTTTTGCCTTTTAGCGCTTCGACGCCATCAGCAAACTCAGCGGTGTGCATGAAGCGGCATTGCGCTAGCTGAGCCAATTGCTCGCGTAGCGGTAACGTATTGAAATAGTTAGCCATCGTTAGCATCCTAATTTTATGATCAATGTGTCGGTGTAAGGTACACCGATATTAAAAAGGTGACACCGTCGCTAGGGGGAAACGCTAGCGCCATGTCAGTAAGAGCATGTGATGAGAGGTAATGTATAGAAGAGTGACTCTTTCTTAAATTGATATATTTGCAATAACACGTCCCATTTTTCGCAACTGTCGGTTAGTATTCGGACATCGCCACAAGCGCAGTCGCGGAGCGTCGGTCTTATTATGAATATTAAACTTTTAAAACAATTCCTTGCCCTGGCAGAAACGCTGCATTTCGGACGCGCCAGCGATGAGTGTCATATCAGCATTTCTGCGCTGTCGCGCAACATTCGTCATTTAGAAGACGAGCTGGGTGTACCGCTGTTTAATCGCGACAATCGAACCGTGGCATTGACCCAGGAAGGCCAGAAATTTCTTAAATACGCGCGCGATACCAGCAGCCAGTGGAACTTGATCCGCCATGAGTTAACTGACAACTCTGATCAATTAAGCGGTGAAATCAGCTTGTACGGTTCAGTCACCGCGAGCTACAGTTTTCTGTACGAGCTGCTGCGTCGCTTTCGTATCGCCTATCCTGCGATTGAAATAAAGCTGCGCACGGGGGATCCAGAACACGCGATTGCGCATGTTCTGGACGGTAAAGAAGACCTCAGCATCGCGGCACGCCCCGCAAACTTACCTCGCGGGTTAGCATTCAAGCCCATTGCCACATCGCCTTTGTTATTTATCGCACCACTTGAGCAGCAAGTGCCAAATATTCCCACGACCTCGCCAACCGCACCCGGAGAGTGGGCGAATATCCCGATGATTTTATCTGAAAGCGGTGTCTCAAGAACTCGCGTGGACGAATGGTTTCGCCAACGCGATATTGCCCCGCGCATTTATGCACAGGTCACGGGCAATGAGGCGATTGTAAGTATGGTGAGCTTGGGCTTCGGCATTGGCGTAGTGCCAAAAATTGTGCTCGATAACAGCCCATTGAAGGATCGTATTCGGGTGCTTGATGTGAAGCCTGAGCTGGAACCCTACGATATTGGCTTGTTTACGTTAAAGAAAAACTTAAAAAACCCGCTGGTCGATGCATTTTGGAGCTTGATGTAGGCCTGTAAGCCTGGATTCATAGAATAACCCCTATAAATCGATTCACTATAGGCTTGAAGATGGCCGAGCGGTTGAGGTGCAATTTATAGAAACACAGCATAGCGTTTAGCTCATAGAAACGTTTGAAGTTGAAGATGAATATTCAGCGGATCTGCAAAAGCAGGGTTGGCTCGGTATTCTTAACAATGTTAAGAAGCACGTTGAGAGCAAAAGCAATTAACAATGGGGCTCGCCCTTGAGCGGCTGCTCCAAACAGAATGGCCTGGATATTATGGCGTAGGTAGCCCCGGTAATGCGCGCCGAGATTTTATGGCGTATTCAAACCGCAATCAATTGCCTGTCGTCCTCGTGGCATTTGTCGGCTCGGAACCTTGCGGTGTTGTAGCGCTTAAGTCAGAGTCCATCACAACACACAGACATCTTTCGCCGTGGGTGAGTGGGGTATGGTCGCACCGCAGTACCGGCGCCACGGTATTGGTGCCTGTATGGCCTCTGCCCTTGAGAAGGTAGCCCGCAACCTCGATTTCAAGGCCATCAATATCGATCCCCGGCGTCATCCTGCCCAACGCCGCTTCGGCCCTCTTCGCTTTTCCGCGAGATTACAGACGATGGTCTCCGGCAAAGTCGTCTGCCAGGTGGCGCATCACCAGCTTGATGCGTTCCACCTGGCGCAGGTCCGGGTGAGTTAGCAGCCACAGGTTCGATGTCTTGCCTGGCGGTAAAGCGAACAGGGCTTCCAGTTCTGGTCTCTGCTGATCGTTCGGCAACAGGGCCAGGCCGTGGCCACTCTGGGCTAGTGAAGACATAGCCACCAGGTCGTCGCTGCGCGCCGACACACACTGCGCCAAATTGCGTTCCACCCAGACGAAAGCCGGTAAGTGCTGCATACCACCGCTGGCACCAATTAGGCGATGATGCTGTAAAGCGTCCAAGTCGCCCGGAAAGCCGTATTTTTCCCTGTAGGCCGCACTGCCGTAAACACTCCAACCTATAGACCGCACTTGTCGGCCAACTAGATGCTCTGGCGGAGCATCGGTAACGCGAACTGCAATGTCCGCTTGCCGACTGTTCATATTGACCTCGAGATTACTGACCAACAATTCGACCTTGATATCCGGATAGCTCCGATTGAAGTCGGCTAGATAATCCGGCAGGTACCTGTACGCGAGATTGTTGGGCGCGGTGATCCGTACTTTACCTTTCGGCTGCACGTCGCGACCCGCAATGTGACGCTCCATATCGTTGAAGGCGCCATCGACGCGATTGGCGATATCTCTCAGCTCCTCCCCCAGAGGTGTCAGCGCATAGCCGCCGGACTGGCGTTCGAACAGACGGGAGCCCAGATCCTTCTCGAGGGTGTTCAACCGGCGAAACACGGTCGAATGGTTCACACCCAGCGCCCGAGCCGCGCCAGCCAGAGACCCCGCCTGTTCGATGGCGAGAAATATCTTCAGTGCATTCCAGTCCATCAGGGTTTTCCCAGTGTTTGCAAAAATGCAATTTTAACTTGCTGGTATCGCGAATTCCATTCGCCAGATGCAAGAGCGATATTGAACCCGAAACCAATGCCAAGGAGAACGCAGATGTTAGACAGATTAACCCCCCAACTGGCCGCCCTGATACTGCGACTATCACTCGGGTTGGTGCTTCTGGCTCACAGCCTCTATCTGAAAATGGTGGTCTTCACTCTGCCCGGTACCGCCGAATTCTTTGACAGTGTCGGCCTGCCTGGCCTGCTGGCGTACGGGGTATTCCTGATCGAAGTCCTGGCCGGAACAGGCCTCATCGCAGGCTGGCACAGCCGGGTATGGGCATTAGCGGTAATACCCGTCTTGTTGGGCGCTACCTGGGTACATGCCGGCAATGGCTGGCTTTTTACCAATACCGGAGGTGGCTGGGAGTACCCGTTGTTTCTGACCGCCATGGCCGTGGTTCAGCTGTGTCTGGGCGACGGACAATATGCGCTCAACGCCCGACAATCTTTTGTTCACCACAAGGAGCCTCACCAATGAGCCCAGAATTCGAACTCATCACCCATGTACTTTGCCCCTACGTACAACGCTCGGTCATTGTGCTGCATGAGAAACAAATTCCTTACCGTCGCACGGACATCGACCTGGCCGACAAGCCGGATTGGTTCCGGCAAATTTCCCCGCTGGGAAAGGTGCCGGTACTGGTGGTCGGAGCACGGCAGTCCTTGTTCGAGTCTGCTGTGATCTGCGAATACCTGAATGAGGTTACTCCGGGCTCACTGCATCCGGAAGATCCATTGGAGCGTGCCGATCATCGCGCCTGGATCGAATTCGGATCCGGCCTGCTGAGCAGCATCGCTCAACTCTATAACGCCCCGACACAGGAGAGGTTCAGTGCCGCGCTCGCGATGTTACGGAAGCGGCTTTTACAACTGGATGAACGGCTGGGCAATGGCCCCTATTTTTCCGGACATAACTTTCGGATCATCGATGCCGTTTATGGCCCGATTTTCAGGTATTTTGACGTATTTGATTCGGTAATAGGGCTGGATTTGTCTCGGGAAGCGGGGAACGTTCAGCGCTGGCAAGGCCATCTGCGATCTCGCGAGTCTATCCGGCAGGCTGTCACCGTTGACTACCCTGAGCGCCTGTTGGCCTATATTCAGAACCGGGGAAGCTATATGTCCACGCTGGTAACAGGCGTGGCTCATGAGTGATTGGGAACTTGCCAGGTCTTATGACTATATTGAGGATGCCGGACACTTGATTATTGAAGAGACGCCTGATGAATTGGTAAAGGAAATTCTGGATTTCACTCAGGCTTAGAAATACGTTGTTAAGAAAAAATTATTTCAAATTCCTAGTGACTGGAAAGTTGATGAAAAATTATTAAGAGATCTAGTAATAGCTCGGCTTGCTGAGCTGGAATGATTTTGACTCAACTTTCGTTTAAAGCGAAGTCAGTCCATTCCAGTCTTAATATTCCATACAATGCTGCTATGCAGTGCGGCTGAAATCGGATTTTAGGGTAATGAAAGCTACCAGCGAATTTATCGCAAACCTCAGCGACGTATTTGCGCTATTTGGTGCAATAGAAACTAAGCGCATGTTTGGAGGATATGGCGTTTATCGCGATGGTCTTATGTTTGCGCTCGTCGCCGATGATGTTCTTTACCTCAAAGCGGATGAAAGTTCGGTAGGCTCCTTTATCGAATTGGGCATGGAGCAGTTTGAATACGAGAAGAGGGGTAAAAGGGTGAAAATGGCTTATTACGCTGCACCCGAGGAAATCTTTGAAAATCCAGTTCATGCCAGGGAATGGGCCGATCGTGCTTATGAAACTGCATTGCGGGCGAAACGCCTGAAGGGTAAGGCCAGAGTCAAGAAAAGTAAATAGGTAATTATATCTCTATCAAAGAGTAGAATAGACTAAACATCCGTCCAAATTTTCGTTGTAATGACCCATATAAGCCGACACCTTTTAGTTACATCGTGGACTTATTCCGGAGCAGTATAAGCAACGGCTCGCTGCGCCATAACAGGACTCTGATGTAATCAGCATCTGCGTACCCGCGTAATATAGCAAGTTTCGGGTCGGCGCTGGGTAAACGACCTCTTATGATCTTCGCTGTTGGTGGAGGGTTGTTCCTTCTTTTGAACAGTGATGGAGGTCACAAAGATGAAAGTACTCGAAAATAAAGTCGCCATTGTTACTGGTGCCAGCGCAGGCATCGGTTATGCGACTGCCCGACTTTTCGCTAAGGAGGGGGCTACTGTAGTGGTAGCTGCCAGAAGAGAGGCAGAGCTGGATGCGTTGGTCGACGCTATAAAAGAGGAGGGTGGCCAAGCGTTAGCGGTTGCTGGCGACGTAGGTGATGAGGATTTCGCCAGAAAGCTCGTTGACGAGACGCTCGCGAGGTTTGGTCAATTGGACGCGGCATTTAACAACGCAGGCATTTTAGGTGCGATGGGGCCGGTGCCCGAGATGTCGTTGGCCGATTGGAATCAGGTGATCACGACCAATTTAACGAGCGCTTTTCTGGCAGCTAAGTATCAACTGCCGGCCATGCTAACGAGTGGCGGTGGTTCGTTAATTTTCACTTCAACATTTGTTGGCTATAGCGCTGGAATGCCAGGCATGGCTGCTTATGCGGCCAGTAAAGCGGGATTAATCGGGCTGACGCAAGTACTCGCTTGTGAATATGGCTCTGATAACATTCGAGTGAATGCGCTACTACCGGGAGGCACGGATACTGCTGCAGCCAGGGAGTTTGCCAACACTCCCGAAGCATTAGCGTTCGTAGCCAACCTACATGCAATGAAGCGGACGGCAAAGCCTGAAGAGATTGCTCAATCCGCACTCTACCTGGCTTCAGATGCATCCAGCTTTACGACCGGAACGGCACTATTGGCAGATGGTGGAGTATCAATAAATCGCGTCTGAATATAGGGCCTCACTCTGACTATAATCAGGATTAGGGGCCTTGAGCTATGCAGCAGCATGCCACAGGCAGCCCGTTCTGAAGGAGGGGCTGCCCCTTTTGATTGGAGTACTGTTAATTGCCACACTAAAAATAGGATACAAAGAGCTATGACATCTCAGTTTAAAGCAACGCTTCTTCGGCCCGCCAAGCAGGATAGCGATAATTCATGGGCTTTTGTCGTGCTGCCCAAAAGCGTGAGTGAGAAGCTCCCACGGCGAGGCAGGACAACGGTAGAGGGCACTCTCAATACTTATGCCTTCCAGGCTACTCTTGAACCGGACGGCCAATTGAGCCATTGGTTGCGGGTAAGTAAAGAGCTGCTTGAATCGGCAGGCGTTAACAGTGGCGACGATGTCACCTTTGAGATTACGCCCGTAGAGCAGGAGCCTGAACCCGAGGTGCCCGCTGATTTGCAGGATGCCCTTGCAGAGTCTCCAGAAGCTCAAGCCGTTTGGAGCGATACCACGACGATTGCTCGCCTGGACTGGATTCATTGGATTACGTCCGCCAAGCAGTCCAAGACTCGAGCGAAGCGGATTCTCGATGCTTGCGACATGCTTGCTTCTGGAAAGCGCCGCGTTTGCTGCTTCGATCCATCTGGCTATTACAGTAAAGCGTTTAGCCCACCTAAAACGGCAGGTTAGCGTTGCAGTTTCTGTATTACTGTTCAAGATTAATAGCTTTTAAGCAGGGCAGCGCATATTGCACTGCCCTACTACTGCTTAAGGATTTATGCTTTGCTAGCCAAATCAGTCGCTAGTAATCCTGCATTTTTAAGCGCATTAGCAACTGATTCCTGATGCCTTTCGTCCCCAAATTCTTGGTACTCTGACGTTATTTCATAAAATGACTCGACACCCAAGTATCTGCCCAATGTTTTAATGTGTGGCCCGAGGTGATTCATATGCTCACGTTCACCTCCTGGCCCAAACCCAAATTCTCCGCATGAGGTCACTAAAATAAGTGTTTTTCCAGACAAAAGTGGCTCTATAGGATGGTCGCCACGAGCCAAGTCAAAGCTAAATGTTTTATTTATACGCATTACCTGATCGAACCATGCTTTAAGAGGGGCGGGCATGCCGTAGTTGTACATAGGTGAAGATATTAAAATGACATCCGCTTGAGATAACTCGTTAAATAGCTGATCTGATAAAGCCAGTTTTTCGCGTTGCTCAGAACTTTTTCGGTCATCCGGAGTAAACACAGCGCCTATCCAGTCTTGGTCAATGAAAGCTGGTGGATTTAAGCCAATATCACGATAAATGTAATTATCTGTACTTTTAGCAGACCTCCATTTATCAACAAACTGCATAGCAATGCGCTTTGATATTGAGTTGTGGTCGGGGTTTGGGTTGGACGTCTTGCGTACGCTGGCGTCTATATGAAGTAATGTGTGCATAGTGGGCTCGACGGATAGTGATGTGGAGTGGCTATGCTGCCTTTTTGCCAATACTGCGGCAAATGAATAAACTGGCTCGATAGATGAGTAAAACTTACCTATTGAGAAACGAGTTTGAGTCCAAAATGGGAGGCTGGCGGTGAAGGCTTCATTGCAAGCGATTAAGGTGTTTGAAGCAGCAGCTCGACTGGGGAGCTTTAAAGATGCCGCTGAGGAGCTGTCGATAACGCCAGCAGGTGTGTCGCACCACATCAGCAACCTTGAGAGTAGGTTGGGAGTGCGGCTGTTTAACCGAAAAAACCGAAAAGTGATATTAACTTCAGAGGGGCACCAGCTCGCTGAGGCAACAACAGCAGGTCTGCAGAAAATTCAGACTGCGCTAGATAATATAAAGTCAGGGGCATCACGACTGAATGTTGATACCACTTCATCCTTTGCTGCCCTGGTGTTAATTCCGTTATTACATGATTTCAATAAAATCTATCAAAATATTGATGTTGAAATATCAACAGGTGAAGTGGTGGCATCTAAAATTAATGCCCTCTCTATCCGTTTGGGAGACGTAACCCGTGTTGATGAGTCAAGCTTATTGAAAAAAGAACGTTTTAACGTGTATGGAGGCTCTTCTTTTATCAACTCTATCACAGCGGATAAGCCTCCTATTGTCTACCTGACTAAATGGAAGAATAGTAAATTACCGGATTCACCTTGGGAAAGCTGGTTAATGGAAAATGGGGAGTCTCTTCCAAACTTTGAAATAAGATATTTTGATCAGGAGCTCTATGGCGTGTATGAAGCTATTGCTGGGAAAGGGCTGGTGTTTTGTTCAGAGACTCTGGTTTCTGACTTTGTGAAAGCTAACACATTGCAGCCAATGTCGTATCAAGGCGTTGATTCAATGCTGTGTTACTACATCCCGACCCAAAGTTGGCAGCATAGCGCCAAAATGCAGGCCTTTGTCGATTGGCTTAAGTCTAAAGTTAATTAAATTTCACATTGTGTTTGCTAAATCTACCCTTATAAGAGTGAGTAAGGCATGGCAATTCAACACATACAAGCGAGCCTACATGCAGGCCCTTGAAAGCCTTTTGTTAAATAAAGGTGCGCTTACCAGCATTGAGCGAGCAACTGGTCTGTTGATTGCAACGTTTGAACGGAAAGGCCGTGTTCACTCTTGTGGTGGCGGGGGGCAATGTGCAGTGCTCTTTGCCGAAGAGCTTGCTGAGACAACGCTGGAAAATCGATGGTGTTGTCTCAGATTCCGCGCTATATGGAAAGACCCCCTACAACACACTGTTGGGCTCAGCTTGGTAGGCTTTATGAAGCAGACTGATGAACGGGGTTATTTCTGCAAAAGCAGTGGTAGCAATGGCAGTGACTGCGATCCCAGGTGTCCATGAATTCATCACCGCGGCACCGGGCAGTTCCTGAAGACGCTCAATGGTGATCTCCTCGTGGCGCTGGGCAATACCGAGGCGGTTCAGTTGGCGTTGAACAATACCCATCATGGTGCCCTGCAATATCGTTGCCTGTGGCCAGATCACCGTCTCACCGTCCCAGAAGGCAAGGTTCCAGATGGTTGCCTCGCTCAATCGCCCATGGCGGTCGACAAAGGCTGCATCGTCGAAACCCTGGCGCAGAGCTTGATGTAGATAGTAGGTTTTGCCCGCCTCACCAACGTGCTTGATAGAAGCCAGAGGTCGCTCGTGATCTACCCTACTCAGCCTCAACGGCCCTTTAGGGCCATTAGCCGGTGCGCTGCTACGGACGAGCACGTCTGGCTCTGCATCCATGCTGGCCGCGGTGAATTCACCGTGGCTGGAGAAGAGAGTAACCGTTAATGACTGGTCTTTCGGGCCTTTATCAATAGCTGTTCTGATGTAGGAGACCAGTTGCTCCTCGGGAAGCATCTTTCCAAAAAACTCTTTTGACGCTTTCTGCAGGCGGGCAAGATGAAGATCTAGCCCTTTGACCTCTCGATCTCGTACTTGCATGGCCGTGAAATGGGCAAACCCTGCAAAGGCCAGGGGTATCAGCTCTGAAAGAGTGGCTGGTTGCCCATTAATATGGGCCTGAAAATTGCTGGCGTTAGTGGACATAGCAGTGACTCCTGATTGAACTTGCAGTGAGGAATCACTACCCTAAACCCTTACAGTGCTGTAAGAGTCAAGAGAGCAAATGAAAATAGGTGAACTGGCTAAACGCACCGGAGTGAGTATTCGTATGCTGCGCTACTATGAAGCGGAAGGTTTGCTTAAGCCAACGCGCGCCACCAATGGGTACCGTCATTACGGGCAGGGTGAGATTCGCACTGTCGAGCGGATCAAACTGCTCGGTTCAGCAGGCATGACTCTGGCAACCATCAAGCAATTCCTACCGTGTGTGAGAGGGGAGGGCCCAGTCTTCGAGCCCTGTGACGAACTACGCAATGTCTTGCACGAACAAATTAAGCTTGCCGATCAGAAAGCAGCCAAACTGGCCCAAAGCCGTGCCATTCTGGAGAGTTTCCTGTGCGATATTGAACGGTGATGAACCGTGGGTAACGGGAACAGCAAGAGGCATGTAACGCTTGAGTCACCGCGTTTCCGCTGGGTGGTCTAGTCAACTGAGGAGCTGGGAAGTTTCACTGCTCCCGGCTCTCTTGCTATCAGGCCGGGCTTTGTGAGCGTGGCCCAAATGACAGCACAAGCAGGGTTCCCAGGGTGGTAGTGATCAGGGCTAATAGGGGGCCACCTAAAGCGCCGAGGTAATCCACTAATATACCACCGCCTATGGCGCCACTGGCGATAGCAACCTGAAAGGCGGCAACTATCAAGCCCCCTGCAGCTTCAACTTGATCCGGCGCGGCACGAACTATCCAGGTTTGAAATCCGATGGGAAAAGCGCCGAAAGCAAATCCCCAAAGTGCGATAGACACGGCAGTAACGCTGGCCGAACTACCCGCGAACAGTAGCGTAATGGTGATCGCAATAATGAGTGCCCCACCAAAGATAATGGCGTTGCGCTCGCTACGTTCTGCGATAAATGCACCGGCGAAATTGCCAAAAAAACCACCAATACCAAAGCCGAGCAGTACCGCAGAGATTGCACTGACGGATAGCTGCGCCACCTCTTCAAGGAGCGGTCGTATATAAGTAAACCCGGCAAAATGGCCTGAAATCATCAGCACTACGGCTAGTAGCACAACGCGAACCTGCGTGCGTGTGAGCAGTTGGCCGAGAATGCGCAGGCTTGGGTTGTCTTTTGGCGGCATGGCAGGAATGACGAAAAGCTGAGTCACGAGCGTTATTAGACTAAGGAAACCAGCTGCAATAAACGCACTGCGCCACCCCCAGAGACCACCAATATAGGCGCCCAGAGGGGCTGCACAAACAGTAGCGACAGATACGCCCGTCAGAACAATAGACATGGCGCGTGCAAACAGATTGTCGGGCACCATACGCATTGCCAGTGCGGCGGCCATCGACCAGAACCCTCCCAAGGCAATTCCCAGCAACACTCGAGCAATAATTAATACAAAAAAGCTATTCGCCGTTGCCGCTAGGACGTTGGAAACGACGAGCAGCAGCGATAAACCAAGCAGCACAAACCTACGATCAAAATTGCGGGTCAGGAGTGGGATTGTTAGCGCGGCAAGCGCAGCCACTGCAGCAGTAGCAGTGACCGCTTGGCCCGCGGCGCCAACGGAGATGTTGAGATCCGCTGCCATGGCCGTCAGCAGGCTGGCCGGTAAAAATTCGGCAGTCACTAAACCAAAAACCCCCAGCGCGAGGCTGACAATGCCCATCCAATTGGCTGAGGTAGGTTCAGCGGTGGGTGTTGCCGTTAGTAATGACGGGCTGGCGGAGCAAGTAGTGTCGTTCATTGCAGGCCTACTAAAGTGTTAGTTGAAGCTGCAGTGTAAAATTAAGGGTTTGGCTTTTCTATGATATAAAATCCGTAAAGAATGACTATTTGTCCAAACCGGGTTCATTAATATGCGCGACACCTTAACTGAAATTCTGCTCGGCCTGCGCCTTGAGGGCGTGGAGTATGGGCGCTGCCTGCTGCGCGCCCCTTGGGCCGTCGCAACCTCTGCCCAGCCAGCAGCACTTTTTCTTTTTGTGGCTCAAGGCGGGTGTTGGTTGCGTACCGAGACAACCGAGTGGACATACCTGAACGCTGGCGATGCGGTGCTCTTTCCGCGTGGAGCGTCCTACGTAATGGCCAGCTCGCAGGACGTGCCTGCAGTGGATAAGGCTACGTTGGCTCGTAGGCCGGTCTCCGAGAATATTTATCTGGTGAACAGTGAGTCAAAAGAGAGTGATATTGAGCCGGATGTGCTTTTTTGTGGCGCCATGCACTTCAATCTCGACCCGCTACACCCTCTGATTGCGATAATGCCTGACATGATGCGCGCTAGCGATTTGGCTAAACGTGATCCCTCGGTACCTGCCTTATTGGAGGCAATGGAGCGAGAAATTAGCCTGGATCGAATCGGTGCCTGCGGCATACTTGCCCGTTTGGCCGATGTGCTGGCCGCCACTATTATTCGTGCTTGGATTGAGTGTGCCTGCAGCGACTCTAGCGGCTGGATTGCAGCCGTGCGCTGCCCACAACTCGGCAAGGTGCTGGTAGCCATCCATACGCAGCCGGAGCGCGATTGGTCAGTCGCCGAGTTAGCGGATGTCATGGGAGCTTCGCGCTCAAGCTTTAACGATAAGTTCAGCCGGATGTTAGGGGTGACTCCCGCCAAGTATGTGGCGCGGGTAAAGATGTTTCAGGCTCGACAGTGGATAGCGCGGGACAATATGCGCATCGCCGTGGCCGCGAACCGGCTTGGCTATGACTCTGAAGCCTCATTCAGTCGCGCGTTCAAACGCATTATTGGACACCCGCCGAGTGAGGCACGTGAAGCAGAGACTATGTAATGGTTAAAGTTTTGCTTCAACGCCCGATGAAGTTGCTGAACGACTTCCCAGAGGGAACTTGAGCAATTACAGTCTGCGTTTACGCAAGGTATGAATATGGCCGCCGCAGTAAGTGGCGCCACCCTTTTGGCGCTTGCGTTGATATCAGCCGTTACTCTACGGCATGTGAAAGCCGTTGGAAAAGAGAGTGATTGAGTGGCCCACAGGGTAGGGGAGATAGCGATAAGTATCCGAAATGCCCTGGCCACTAGCCAATGCTTTGGCGTACTCCTCGTCTCCCAGGCGTTTTATTTTCTAAATTATTTCTCACCATGTCACAAACATTAAGGCTGTTCCGTCTACCTCTGTAGAACGACCGGTGGATAGCTTTCCACTCCATATAAAACAGAGGAGCAAGACAATGGAAACACGCCTGAACGCCTTTAAAGCCTCTCCAGAGGGCATTACCGCGATGACTAAGCTAGAGGAGTACGTTCGCCACTGTGGACTGGAATTTAGTCTGATTGAGCTAGTTAAAACACGCGCCTCTCAGATCAATGGCTGTGCATTTTGCCTGCATATGCACACCAGCGATGCCCGCGCAGCGGGTGAGAGCGAGGCACGCCTTTACCTGCTGTCTGCCTGGCGCGAGTCCACTCTCTATACGCCACGGGAACGGGCGGCGTTGGCCTGGACCGAGGCGTTGACAAGGTTGGCTGGCACTGGCGCACCAACGAAGGATTACGAGCAGGGCCTAGCGAATTTTACCGAGAAAGAGTTCGTTGACCTCACATTACTGATTGGGGCGATTAACGTCTGGAACCGCATTAGTGTAGGTTTTCGTTCGGTTCATCCGAACGAAATCCAAAACCTTCAGTAATCAGAGCTGAGGGTTAGTGGTATGTTTTGTTGCATCATAAAACGCTTTAAATGGGGAATTATCGCTATGGCGCTGAACACAGCTCACGCAGGTGGAGTGACAACAACCATCGTCAATTCTGATGAACTTTATGATCCTGCACCTAACGGCTATAGCCACGCGGTGGTTGCCAGCGGAGGCAGCCGGGTTGCCTACATTGCCGGTCAGGGAGGCGAAAATGCCCAGGGAGTACTGCCTGAGTCGTTTGCGGATCAAGTTGCTCAAGCTTATCGCAACCTTAGAACTGTGTTGCAAGAACTTGATGCGAGCCCGCAACAGGTTACTCGTATTAACACCTATGTCGTCAATTATGATCCTTCGATGTTGGAGGTTATGACCCGCTATGTGAAGGAGACCTTTGGCGATGCGCTGCCTGCGCAAACACTTGTGCCGGTACCGCGGTTAGCGCTGGATGGTATGTTGTTTGAAGTTGACGCGACCGCCGTTCTTGAGTAGCGGGAGTCAGGCACCATGACGGAACAATTCGCGCGCCAGTTTAATCACTGGCGCCGTTATCTGACCGGTATCGCCTATCGAATGCTGGGGTCGGTGAGCGAAGCGGAAGATGTGGTACAGGATGCCTACCTGCGCTGGCATGATACTGACCACCTTTCGGTGAACGATGTGCGTGCCTACCTGACCACTGTCACCAGCCGGCTTTGTCTTGATCGCCTTAGGGTCGCTCATCGACAACGTGAGGTTTATGTGGGCCCCTGGTTGCCTGAACCGCTGGTGGAAACGCTGGATACTCCGGTAGACCCCGAGGCGCTAGCCAGCGATGTCTCTTTCGCCCTGATGCTGGCGCTGGAGCGACTGTCGCCTTTGGAACGGGCTGCGTTCCTACTGCACGATGTGTTCGGTCTGGATTTTGGTCAGGTCGCCATCAGCCTCGAACGTAGTGAAACAAGCTGTCGCCAACTTGCCAGCCGGGCTCGAAAAAAGGTGCGGGCCGCACGCCCGCGCTATCAGGTGGCGGCTGGAGAGCACAGCCAACTGACCCAACGCTTCTTTGAAGCAGCACGCAGTGGCGACGTCACCGAATTGAAGGCTTTGTTGAGCGGCAGCGCGACGCTGCATGCCGATGGAGGCGGCAAGAGAGTTGCTGTACGCAGACTCATTATCGGCGCAGATAAAATAAGCCGGTTCTTTGCAGGCTTGGCCCACAAGTCGACGTCATCCAACCCTTGCTGGGTAAGTCATGTAATTGTCAATGGGCTTCCGGGGTGGTTAACGATCGAACACGATGGGCTACCTCAGGTCATGACGCTGGAGGTCGTGGATAGTCGTATCCAGGCACTTTACGTTGTGCGTAATCCGGATAAATTACGCCACTTGGCTGACCAGCTACCGCAGCTTTAGTCTTTAGTTAAGTAAATAGATTTTTCTCAAGCTTTTCTTTTACGGCAGCTTCATGTGTAAAAGCTCAATCGCTTAAGAAGGACTTTCAGGTTTAAAAGAGGTCAAGGTTATAAATTGCTGGTTAAGCATTAAAAAAAGCTGTGTGCTCGGCCAATATTGCTAAGCCAATTCCGATTAGCACAATACCGCCGATAAGTTCTGCCCAGTGACCGACGAACTTGCCAAGCTTATTGCCCAGAAAAGTGCCTACAGAGGCCATTACCGTAGTAGCGAGGCCGATAGCTAGGCTGGTGGCGATGATATTGGCATCGATAAAGGCGAGGCTGGCGCCCACAGCCATGGCATCAATGCTGGTAGCAGTGGCGGTCAACACCAATAACCAGAGCGTCTGTTTGCGATGCTCTATCTTATCTTCCTTTTTGAGCCCGGCATGCATCATGTGAAGGCCGATAAGCGTCAGCAGGGTAAAGGCCACCCAGTGATCCCAGGCTTGCACATACTGCTGAGATGCCTTGCCCGCTACCCAGCCGAGTACCGGGGTAATGGCTTCGATCACACCAAAGACCAGGCCAATCCCGATGGCGTGACGATACCGTGGCTTTTGCAGCTCGGCGCCTTTGCTGATGGAGGCGGCGAAGGCATCCGCCGACATGGATACGGCCAGAAACAGCAGGGTAATCGGTGTCATGGAGTGTGAACTCGCTCGCTGGAAAAGTACCGCGCACATTTACCCAGTGGCAGAGTAGTAATACTATGCTTGAGTGTAAAAGTCGGGTATTCAATAGCGATGAATCCTACCACGATTTATTAAACAAACAAGACAGAGTCTTAAAAATAAAGTTTGTAATAGTGAACTAATATAGCCTTGGCTAACAATGTGTGTGTTAGCTGATTTTGTTTGCTTTTAATATACTTTTTGCGGCTTGTGCGAAAGATGTGAACCTATTGTGTTTGTCATGTTTAATGACATTGTGATGTGCTTTTAAGGTTAAGGGTTTATAGTCATCTATAGCGTTATTGTTGCTGGTGATTTAGTTGCAATAATTCAATATTAAGTGGCTTGAAGTTATAAAAGACTAAATAGCCGTTATCAGAATCATCGGGAAAACCAGAAGCCGATCACACTGGAAGTCATGCAGTCTGCGGTGCTGTTCCCGCTGCCCGCAGTTGAATAACATCAGCTCGGGGTGGCGCACCGAACATGCGGCTGTATTCGCGGCTAAAGTGGGAAGGGCTTTCATAACCCACCCGGTAGCTGGCGGTAGCCGCCTCGAGCCCCTCGGCCAGCATGAGTCGTCGGGCCTCGTGCAGGCGAAGTTTCTTCTGGTACTGCAGGGGCGACATGCGTGTGACTTGCCGGAAGCTATGGTAAAGCGTCGATTCACTCATGTTGGCGGTTGCTGCCAGTTCACGGATCTTGAGGGGTTGCGTGTAGCGCTCTTTAAGCGCATAGATGACCCGCGCAATCCGGTTGGCCTGGGAGTCGGAGGCGGCAAACCGGCGCATGTGAGGCCCCATGGCACCCATGAGTGCCCGATAGATCAACTCCCGACGGGCCAAGGGGGAAAGCACCTTGATGTCTTCCGGGGAGTCGAGCAGGCTCAACAATCGATAAAGTGCACCCTGCATGCGTGCATCCATGGGGGCCGATTTTAATCCGCAGTCCGTCTCGGAGCAGATAGTATCATTTCCCGCGGGCGGCGCTGTGTCGCCCAGTTCCAGTATCAGTCCTGCTACCTCCTGGGGATCCACCGAGACTTTTACCGCCAAGTAGGGCTTTTCCGGGGTGGCATGGTCAATCCTGCCTACCACCGGTAGGTAAACGGCGCTACCCATGTAGCTGGGCCCGGTGTAGACGATTTCCTTGTCACCTAGTAGCACGGTCTTGCTGCCTTGAATGACAAAACACAGGCACGGCTCGTATACCGCACAGTGAAAGCTGGTAGGGGCGTCAGCGCGCACCAGTTGCACTTCGGCAATCGCCGTATCCTGAAGCTCTTCAAGTGGGCTCCAGCGACGGGCAACGCTGATTAACTGTTGCGACAGGTTGTCGCTGAGCTGGACAATCTGCTCAGGCAAGATAGTGGTCAATGGCTTTCCTCCCTATTAGTTCGCAGTATATGCCTTCGATTTATAAATCGTAGGCTTTTTCATTTGATTCTGCAGGATCAGGCAAGTACCCCGTAGAAATCGACAACCCGCATCAGCTGTCACCTGACCGTCATGCTGTGCAAGTCTGAAAATCGTTCGTTTGTTTGATTGGGCCTGCTTATTGGGCCGCTCTCTGCCCGTGACAGAAACAGGCAAGCTTTCCGCAGGAACACGATACCTCCCTCGCGCTCGTACCGCCTATTGTAGGTAGCGTCTGATAGGCGCTAAGCCCGCAGCCTGGTGCTGCGGGCTTGCCTGTCCTCCGTATGACCAGAGCGTCTTTCAAGAACGCTACCGGTCTGAGACTCCCCCTCACGGTGGAAGCCGTAGGGCAATGTCGAAATGGATCGTGCTGAACCGACTAATTAAATGCCAACCGCCAACGCGGTGAGGCGTTATATAACGAATGCTGCTATCGGCGTCCGATAGCCACTGGAGCAAGTAATCATGGGAAGTCTGTCTCTAAGAACCCGCTTTGCAAGCAGCCGGGCGATATTCCTGTTCCTGCTGCTGATGGCCTTGCTTACCGGCTGCGAAGCCAAGAGTGAGGAGGCGGCTTCTGCATCGCCCCCGCCACCCCCAGAAGTCGAGGTGGCAGAAGTGACCGCTCAGCCGGTGGTGTTGAGTGAGTCATTCACCGGGCGGGTGGAAGCGGCTGAAACGGTTGAATTAAGGTCGCGAGTCAGCGGCTATATCCAGGAAGTTGCCTTCGAGGAGGGAGAGCTGGTAGAGCTGGGAGATCTGCTGTTCTTGATCGATCCACGCCCATACCAGGCCCGTGTTAACGCCGCCCAAGCGGATCTTGCCCAGGCCAGGAGCCAGCAGGCTCAGGCTGGCAGTGAAGCTGAACGCGCCCGGGTGTTGCTGGGGCGTCAGGCCATTTCCCAGGAAGTGCATGACCAGCGTCAATCGGCCCTGAGTAACGCTCGTGCCATGGTCGATGCCGCCGAGGCAGCGTTGCAGACCTCCGAGCTTGACCTTGAATACACCCGCATTACAGCACCGGTCAGTGGCCGCGTCGGTCGGGCGATGGTCACTCGCGGTAACCTGGCCAGCGCCGACCAGAGTCTGTTGACCACGCTGGTCACCATTGATCCGATCCACGTCTACTTTGAGGCCGACGAGCAGGCCGCGTTTGCCAGCCAGACACTTCTCACCGGTGACGCGTCGAACAGCCTGAATATCGAGCTGGGCGGCGACCCGCAGCGCCAGTACAAAGGCACCCTGGACTTTATCGACAACCGCTTGAACCCCAACACCGGTACCCTGCAATTCAGGGCAGTGCTGGACAACCCGGATGGCCGCATTCGGCCCGGGGAGTTTGCGCGGGTCGAAATGCCGGTCGCGCGGTTGGACCAAGCGTTGCTGGTGGATGGCAAGGCGGTCCTGACCGACCAGGATCGCCGCTACGTCTACGTGGTGGATGAGAACAACCTCGCCCAGCGTCGCCAGGTCGACACAGGGCGCCGGGTGGATGAACGCACGGTCATCAGCGAAGGGCTTGCTGCCGGCGACCGGGTGATCGTCAACGGGGTGCAAAAAGTCTTCATGCCGGGTATGGAAGTGAGCCCCCAAACGGTGCCCGCCGCCCCGGCTGCTGACGCCCAACCCGCCATTGCTGCCAGGGAGGACTAGACCGCCATGAATTTCTCGCGTTTCTTTGTGGATCGACCGATTTTTGCAGCGGTGCTGTCGATCATTATTTTGGCGGTGGGGCTGATCTCCATACCCAACCTGCCCATTAGCGAGTACCCCGACGTGGTGCCGCCATCAGTGGTCGTTCGCACGGTCTACCCCGGCGCTAACCCGAAGGAGATCGCCGAAACGGTCGCCACGCCACTGGAAGAAGCCATCAACGGCGTTGAGGATATGATGTACCTCAAGTCCGTGGCGGGCTCTGACGGTGTGCTGCAAATGACCGTCACCTTCCGCCCTGGTACCGATGCTGAGCAGGCCGCCGTTCGGGTGCAGAACCGCGTCAGCCAGGCGGAAGCCCGGCTGCCGGAAGCCGTGCGTCGGCAAGGCGTCACCACCCAGAAGCAGTCGCCAACGTTTCTGATGGTCGTTCACCTGACCTCGCCCAGCGGTGAATACGACACCCTCTACCTGCGCAACTATGTGCGACTGAATGTCCGTGACCGGCTGGCCCGGATCGAAGGGATCGGGGACGCGCAAATCTTCGGCGGAGGGGACTACGCCATGCGGGCGTGGCTCGATCCTGATCGAATAGCTGCCCGTGGCCTGACGGCCAGTGATGTGGTGGGGGCCATGCGTGAACAAAATGTACAGGTCTCCGCCGGGCAGTTGGGAGCTGAGCCCATTGAAGATAGTGACTTTCTTACCCTGATCAACGCCCAAGGGCGGCTGGAAACAGTAGAGGAGTTTGGCGACATCGTGCTGAAGCGCGGCGAGGACGGCGAGATACTCAGGCTTTCGGATGTGGCCCGGCTGGAAATGGGCGCCGGGGACTATACGCTGCGCTCGCAGTTGGACGGCAACAACGCGGTGGGTGTGGGAATATTCCAGGCACCGGGTGCCAATGCGCTGGATATCCGAGAGCAGGTGATCGCTACCATGGAGGAGCTGTCCGAGCAGTTCCCTGAAGGTGTTGAGTACGAAGCGGTCTACGACACTACGATCTTTGTTAATGACTCTATAAAGTCAGTGATAGCCACCCTACTGGAGGCCGTGTTGCTGGTAGTGTTGGTGGTCACGCTGTTCCTGCAGACCTGGCGGGCCTCCATTATCCCGCTGCTGGCGGTGCCGGTCTCGGTGATCGGCACCTTTGGGGCGCTTTACCTGCTGGGGTACTCTATCAACACGCTGACCCTGTTTGGGCTGGTGCTGGCTATTGGTATCGTGGTGGACGACGCCATCGTGGTGGTGGAAAACGTGGAGCGGAACATCGAGGAGGGCCTGAAGCCCCAGGCCGCTGCTCATCAGGCCATGAAAGAAGTCTCCGGGCCCATTATCGCCGTGGGGCTGGTGCTGTGTGCGGTGTTTATTCCCATGGCCTTCCTGTCGGGGGTGACCGGTCAATTTTATAGCCAGTTCGCGGTGACGATTGCCATCTCCACGGTGATCTCCACCGTCAACTCGCTGACCCTGTCGCCCGCGCTGGCGGCGATGCTGCTCAAGCCCCATGACGCGCCCAAAGATCGACTCACCCGAGTGATAGATAAGCTGTTCGGCTGGATTTTCCGTCCCTTCAACCGCTTCTTTAACGCCAGCTCCAACAAGTACCAGGGCGGCGTGGCTCGTTCCCTGAAGCATCGTGGCGCGGTGTTTGTGGTCTACGCGCTGTTGCTGCTGGGTACCGGCGTGATGTTCAAGGCAGTGCCGCCCGGGTTTATCCCGGTGCAAGACAAGCTGTACCTGATTGCGGGCGTCATCCTGCCGGAAGGGGCGTCTCTGGAGAGAACCGACCAGATGCTTCAGGATGTTGTGGATATTGCCATGGAGACCGAGGGCGTGGAGCACGCCATTGCCTTTCCCGGCCTTAACGCGCTGCAGTTCACCAACACCTCCAACACCGGAGTGGCGTTTCTTACCCTCAGTTCCTTTGGTGAGCGCAGCCTTAGCGCCGCGGAGATAAACGCCCGCATTAATCAGGGCATTGGCGGCCTGAAAGAAGGCTTTGCGTTCTCCTTCATGCCACCGCCGATTCTTGGCTTGGGCAATGGGTCGGGGTTTCAGCTGTTTATCGAGGATCGCGGCAATCTTGGCTATGGGGCGCTGCAGCAGGCGGTCAATCAACTCCAGGGCGCGATTGCGCAAACGCCCGGAATGGGCTTTCCGATCAGCAGTTATCAATCCAACGTGCCGCAGCTGGATGCAGAGGTGGATCGGCTGAGGGCCAAGGCCCAGGGCGTGCCGTTGACCGAACTGTTCGACACCCTGCAGACCTATCTTGGCTCGACCTATGTGAATGACTTCAACCGCTTTGGGCGCACCTGGCAGGTGATCGCCCAGGCGGACGCCCCCTTCCGGGCCAGCGTGGAGGACATCGCCCGGCTGCGTACCCGTAATGACCAGGGGGAAATGGTACCCATCGGCACGATGGTGAACATCACGCAGACCTTCGGCCCGGATCCGGTGTTGCGCTATAACGGCTACCCAGCAGCAGACCTGGCCGGCGAATTTGACCCCCGCGTGCTTTCTTCCGCCCAGGCGATGGATGCCATCAACGCCCTGGCGGAAGAGGTGCTGCCCCCGGGCATGGCGCTGGAGTGGACCGACCTGAGCTACCAGCAATCCACCCAGGGTAATGCGGCTCTAGTGGTCTTCCCGCTGTCGATCCTGCTGGTATTCCTGGTGTTGGCGGCCCTCTACGAGAGCTGGACGCTACCGCTGGCGGTGATTCTGATCGTGCCCATGTCGATGCTCGCGGCGCTGATTGGTGTCTGGTTTGGCGGAGGTGACAACAACATCTTCGTGCAGGTGGGGCTGGTGGTGCTGATTGGCCTGGCCTGTAAGAACGCCATCCTGATCGTGGAGTTCGCCCGGGAGCTGGAACTGCAGGGCAAGGGCGTAGTGGAAGCGGCCCTGGAAGCTTGCCGGTTGCGCCTGCGGCCGATCATCATGACCTCGATCGCTTTCACCGCGGCGGTGTTGCCTTCGGTAGTTGCCACCGGCGCAGGCGCCGAGGTACGGGCGGCGCTGGGAACTGCGGTGTTTGCCGGCATGATCGGCGTCACCCTGTTTGGCTTGTTCCTCACGCCGGTGTTCTACGTGGCGCTGCGTAAACTGTCTGGCCCATTGGTCAGCCATCATAGCGCTACATTGGACACTTCACCTCACCCTACCAGCCATGCCCAAAGTTGATGATAGAGAGGTATGCCCATTAACACGTTAAAAGGGAAGGTGAGCCCCAAAGATGCCAGCATGGCAAGGCCAATGTTGGCATCTGGAATGGCGGCGCGAATAGCAACGGGGGCGGCAATGTAAGAGGCACTGGCGGAGAGACTGGCTAGAATAACCGCTGATCCAGCGGGTAGCCCTAGCCAGTACGCCATTAGCAGGCCAAAGCAGGAAAGCACGATAGGTGCCGCGAGCGCGAATATAATCAGACGGCTGTGCCCCCACCGCAGGCTGCGCAGTGTTTCTGCCGCGACCAAGCCCATCTCCAACAGGAACAGCGCCAGAATGCCATGGAAGGCTTTGGTATACAGCCCGGTGACTGACTCACCTGCATTTGGGCCGTATAGCCAGCCAATAAGCACACCGCCCACCAACAGGATTACACCGCGATTGGTCAGAGTCTCGTGCCACAGCCCGGAAGTTTTGATCGGCTCTGACGTTGTGTCAGCGGCCTTTTTACGGCTGAAGCGCCGGTAGAGCAACAGGCCCAGCATGATGGCCGGTAGTTCGAGCAGTACCAGGTAAAGCGTCACCTGCCCACCTGTTATTAGGCTATGCGCTTCAGTATACGCCAGGGCCACGGCGAACGTACCGGCGCTAACGGAGCCATAGTGGGCTGCAAGGCTGGCGCTGTCGGCGATGGATAGCCGTACTAAATAGTGAACCACCGGAAAGATAAGCAGTGGAATGATGATCCCCAGCAGAGTGACGCCAGATAACTCGACCAGCAGCGATATGCTCAAACTGCCATGCAGCGCCATGCCGCCTTTAAGGCCAATAGTCAGCATCAGCAGTAAGCTCAATATGTCATAAGCGGCTTTGGGAATACTGAGATCGGAGCGCACCACACCGGCAACCACACCTAGCACAAAAAACATCACCACAATATCCGGCACGGACAATCTCCTTGATGGGTTTTAAAGCTGTTACTTTAGCGATCCAAAGAGATTGATGAAAACAAATAAGATTTATATAGTCATAGATGATTATCTATGGGGTGGCTATGAAAGTACGACAACTCACTTTTCGCTTGCTACAGGTCTATGCCGACGTGGTTCGCACAGGCTCACTGACGGCCACGGCAAATCGGCTCCACCTGACCCAACCCACGGTGTCTCAGCAGCTAAAGCGGCTGAGAGAAATTGTCGGTGAACCGATTGTGCGCCACGAGGAAGGGCGCTTGGTGCCCACTGAGGTTGGTCAGGCGCTTTATCAACTCAGCCAGGACTTGCTTAGCCGTGCCGATGTGTTTAGTCAGTACCTGGAGGAGTACAACCGCGGAGGGCGCGGGCACTTCAGTATCGGCTTGGTGAACACCGCGCAATATGTACTGCCACGGCTGTTAGGGCCGTTTGGTCAGGCTAACCCCCAGGTAGATGTCACGGTGGAGATAGGTAATCGCCAGCAGATGCTCAATCGTTTTGAGCGCCATGAGGATGATATCTACGTATTTAGCCACCCGCCCATTGATGACGATGTGTTAGCCGCGCCTTTTCTGAGCAATCCATTGGTAGTGGTGGGGCCGCAGCATTACCGCTGGGCAGGCGTAGAAGGTCTCAGCATGGACGCACTCAAAGAGGAGCGATTTCTGCTGCGCGAACCGGGCTCTGCGACTCGGCATACCTTTGAAGCCTGGCTGTACAGTGCGGGTATTGAGCTACGCTCTACCCAGCAGATCGCCAGTAACGAGGCTATTCGGCTAGCGGTGGCGTCAAACATGGGTCTAGCGGTGCTGTCTCGCCACGTTGTTGCAGATTCGCCCAACGGCGTCCAAGAGCTGCCGTTGCCGGGCTTTCCGCTGAAAAGTCGTTGGCACTTTGTGGTCAGACGGCAACGCCGTTTACCCCCCGCCGCCATTCGTTTTTTGAGCTATGTACAAGCTTCGCTGGCACAAGCGTTTGACGAGCCCGAAGGGGAGATGGCCGTGGCTGAATTGCTCCAAGCCTTAAAGCCTGAACGCTGATGCATTGACTCACAAACAGCGTCAATTATCCCCGTTGAAAGCGACGTAGATCCTATGCGCTAAGCTAAGATATTAAGATAGAGCCTGAGAGCGCACTTAAGAGAGTACTAAAGAGAGCACTTAAGGTCGCACTCGGTTCATGCAGTCGCACCTTGATATTTGTCTTGGGTAACCGCTGCAAACGGAGGTAACTATGCTGCTCAAAGGATCATGCCACTGCCAGGCAGTGACGTTCAGTGTGAAGTCAAACCACCCCTATCCTTTTAATCGCTGTTACTGTTCTGTGTGCCGCAAAACGGCTGGCGGGGGTGGGTACGCAATCAACCTCAGTGGAGAAAGCAAAACGCTCAACGTTAGCGGCGAAGAGCATATTACTGTCTACCGCGCCTTCATTAAGGGGGAGCAGAGCACGGGAGAGCGGCATTTCTGCAAGCACTGTGCATCGTCGCTGTGGGTTTATGACCCCGAATGGCCCGAGCTGGTACACCCTTTCGCTTCGGCGATTGATACGGACTTGCCGACCCCTCCCCGGAAAACGCACATGATGTTGGGAAGCCGGGCCGATTGGGTCGAGGTCAATGGGCATTTCCAAGATAAATGCTTCGACGAATACCCGGATGAAAGCCTGGCTGAATGGCACCAGCGCCTGGGATTGGAGTGCTAGCTTCGCTCGCTATGCTTTGATTTGCGGTATAGCCACCAAACGTCAAAGCCAAACGAATAGGTTAAAGAGATCAATGCGCTAACGGCGAGAAGGCTGGCAACAAGGTGGGAGGTTAGTGGCGTTAATGCTAGCAGTAGCGCCACCGCCTGCCAGACACAAACGGCTTTACGGCGAAAGCTTGCAAACAGCGGCTTTGAAAGCCACGGGAACTGCCAACTGGCGGCGATAAACAGGTAGCGCATTGCGCCTATCAACAGCACCCAAAACCCCAGTGATTCCAGCCGCAACAAACCTGCGCACAGTAGCAAAATCAGCAGGGCATCCAACTCCATATCAAAGCGCGCCCCGAATCGGGTGTGGCTTTTGGTGCGCCTGGCTATCCAGCCGTCAACGCCATCCAGCAGTAGGGCGATCACCGCGATCGCCAGCCATTGCCAGATTGCCCCTACAAAGGCATTGGCGGCGAGCGCACCTGCCACTAATGAAACCACAACCGCACGCACCAACGTGACCCGGTTAGCCCAACCCAGTGCGCCGTGGGGCCAGAAGATGATGACCAGAGCGGAAATAAACGTGTAGAAGGCAAAGGCCACCCACCAATTGGCCGGAGTAGCCATTAAAAGTGGTAAGCCTTTGCCTACAGCAATTAGCAGCAAGCTGCCCAGCAGTAGTTCTGCAGCGCCATAGAGACGCTTAGGCAGGGTGTAAGAAGAAGCGTTGGAAAAAAGCGGCATGGTGGCTCACGAAGCGGCGTCGCTATCCGCAGTTGAAATAAATGATGCAACTATTTTTATATGTACCATTCTTGTAGAAGAAGGTAGTGTTGTCCATAAGATCAAAAAATAGACGGGTTAGTTTCAATTGTTCCAAATGGTTAATCGAATATATTCTTTTCACCCGCTACGCTGAAGATGGTGAACCATTGAAAACTGTTCTGCCTAAGGCCATGCAATGCATGGCCACACATTATACTCGGGGGCTGAGACACACGGCGTGTCTCTTACCCCTAACTTGCAGCGCAATGGTGCCACGCCACATTCAACGGAATGAAAGAGAGCCCGAATCAAGTGGGCTCGTAACGAAAAGGAACGCTCATGTCGGCGCTTGACGATGTTGGCAAAGCTCCCAATGCCGCTAAAAAAACCTGGGCCACCGCCTTTTGGGTGACCAACCCAGCACAAGGCGAGATGAGGCGTGAACAACTAAGTCCTCCCGCCCAGGATGAGGTGCATATACGTACCTTATACAGTGGTATCAGCCGCGGCACCGAATCGTTGGTGTTCAATGGTCGTGTGCCTGAAAGCGAATTCTCGCGCATGCGGGCTCCCTTCCAGTCGGGTGAGTTTCCTGCCCCGGTCAAATATGGCTACTGCAGCGTTGGCCGCGTTGAGCAGGGGCCAAGCGTTCTCCTGGATAAAACCGTTTTTTGCCTGTTTCCCCACCAGGATCACTACATTGTGCCTGCTTCGGCAGTGCTGGAAGTACCCACCAATGTGCCTGCTAAACGTGCCGTCTTGGCGGCCAATATGGAAACCGCCATCAATGGCGTGTGGGACGCCGAGCCGATGCTGGGTGAGCGAATCACTATTATGGGCGCCGGTGTCGTCGGTGCGCTGGTAGCGTACCTGTGCGCTCAGGTGCCTGGTGTTACCGTTCAGTTAGTCGATATTAACCCTGAACGTCGCCAGCTTGCCGAGCAGTTGGACGTGACCTTCTGTACTCCCGAACAAGCCCTTCATGACCAAGATTGCGTGATCCACGCCAGCGGCCAGTCCGCCGGCTTGCGCCAAGCACTGGCGTTAGCGGGCAGCGAAGGGCGCATTATCGAAATGAGCTGGTTTGGCGAGGGGGATATTGCGATACCGTTAGGCGGTGCTTTTCACTCCCAGCGGCTGACGCTCAAGGCCAGCCAGGTGGGTCAACTGCCGCCCAAGTTACGCCCACGCTGGGACTACCAGCGCCGCCTTCAATTAGCGCTGAGCCTGCTGGTAGACGAGCGGTTGGATGCGCTAATCAGCGGTGAAAGCGACTTTGCACAACTGCCCACGCTTGCTCCTCAGTTGTTTGGCCGTGGTAGCGTTGAGCTCTGTCACCGCCTGCGCTACCCCTCATAACCTATTTACTTATGGAGCCTCTGATTAACGTAATGAGCGAAGGCCAGACAAGGCAAAAATCAACGAAAAAGCGGAGTTTACGGGTTGTAAATGAGCATTTTGAGGCGATTTTTAACGCCGTATGGTCGAGCGCAATAGTTAATCAGAGGTTTCTTATCATTTGGAGTCTCTATGTTTCGTTTATGTGTCCGTGACCACTTTATGATCGCCCACAGTTTCAATGGTGAGATCTTTGGCCCTGCCCAGCGTACCCACGGCGCTACCTATGTTGTCGATGTGGTTTTTCAGCGCCCCGAGCTGGATGAGGACGGCCTGGTGATCGATATCGGCCTTGCCAGCGAAACGGTAAAATCAGTACTGGCAGGTTACAACTTCTGTAATTTGGATGAAGTGCCCGAGTTCGCGGGTAAAAATACCACCACCGAGTTCATGGCCAAGGTGATCTTTGACCAGCTCGCCAAGGCGATTGGTGAGGGCAAAATGGGCATCACCGCCAAAGGGATTACCCATATGGAGATCAAGCTACATGAATCCCATGTAGCCTGGGCAAGCTATGAAGGCGCTCTATGAGTAAGCGGTTTAACCTTATCGTTGCCGGTGACCCTGCTCAGCGTACCGGCGGCTATATTTACGACGCCCAAATTGTCTCGGCCCTGCGTGACCAGGGATGGGAAATTGACGTCGTCGGCTTGGCTGGCACGTTTCCTGATGCGGATGCCGAGGCAGCAGAAGCGCTCACTCAGGCCCTAGCGTCGCTTCCCGATCAGGCGGCGGTGGTGATTGATGGCCTGGCCATGGGAGCGCTGCCGGAGGTGGTTGCCCAACATGCCCAGCGGCTGGAAATCACAGCGTTGCTGCACCACCCCTTAGGCGATGAGTTGGGTCTTGATGAGGCTGATCAGCAGCGCTTTCATCGCAGTGAGTTAAACGCGCTTGCCCACGTGGCGCGGATTATCGTCACCAGCCACTTTACCGCCCGGCGCTTACCGGAGCTGGCGGCCCACTATGAAATGCCACTCAATCCCAGTGTCACTGTGGTTGAGCCGGGTGTTGCCCAGGCGCCGATCAGCTCCGCAGCAGAACCGGGTGAGCTACTACGTTTGCTATGTGTGGCAACGTTAACGCCGCGCAAAGGGCAGGATATTCTGGTAAAGGCATTGGCGGGCGTTAGTGGCGATCACTGGCAATGCGACTGCTACGGTGGCGCCCGGGATGCCACTTTTACCCAGCGTGTACAGCAACTGATTGATCAGAGCGGCTTGCAAGACAGCGTACGGCTTCACGGCGAGTGCGATGGCGCTACGCTGGAAGCGGCCTATCGCAGCGCCCATGCGCTGGTACTGCCCTCTTGGTATGAAGGCTACGGCATGGTGGTCACCGAAGCCCTGGCCCACGGCCTGCCAGTGATTACCACTACCGGTGGTGCGCTTCGCGATACCTTGCCTGCAGGCGCTGGTTTGAGCGTTGAACCGGGTGACGTCGACGCGCTTCAAGATGCCCTCAGCCGTTTTTGCCATGACGACAAACTACGCCACCAACTGCGCCAGGGAGCGGCCCAGGCCCGGGAAGCGTTAAGCGACTGGCAAGAAGCGGGGGCCAAGTTTGCCACGGCGTTAACTGCGCCCGCCGATTCTCCAAATTTGCGCCCAGGCAGCCAGTTTGCGTCCGACTGGCTGACGCTGCGGGAGGCGGCTGATGTCGATTCCCGTAGCCAGCCCTTGGCTGAGCTTGCCGCGGAGTGGCTGAGCGCGCGTACTCCGGCGCCGCTGATAGTGGATCTTGGCTGCGGCCGGGGCAGTAACATGCGCTTTCTGGCGCCGCGCCTGAATGGCCACCAGCGCTGGAAGCTGATCGATCACGACGCCATTTTGTTAGCCCAGGCGCGCCAGTGTGCTGCCGGATTAAGCAATAGCCAAGGGCAGCCCGTGGCCATTGAGACGTACTGCATATCGCTGGAGGCGCTTGCCGAGGTGCCACTTGACGACGCGCACCTCGTCACCGCATCGGCGCTGCTAGATCTGGTCTCCCAACAATGGATCGATGCCTTGGTGACCCGCATTGCCGGGCAGCAGCAGGCGCTGCTGATAGCGCTAAGCGTGACCGGTGAGTGGCACTTTATTGACCCTCAAGGCGCGCCGGTGCTGGATGACGAAGACCGCTGGCTGCAGGCGATGTTTATGGCTCACCAGCAGCGCGATAAAGGTTTAGGTGATGCACTAGGCGGGCAGGCGCACGGGGCATTAGTTGTCGCGTTAGAGAGGGCTGATTATCGCATTGAACAAGCTGAAACACCGTGGCAGCTCGCTGTTGGCAGTCAAGAACAGCAGCCGTTAATGATGGCGCTACTCGAAGGCTGGGCCGAAGCTGCCACCGAGCAAGCCCCGGAAGCGGCGGCGCGTATTGCCACCTGGTTACAGCAGCGCCAGCAAGCGGTGGCCAATGGCGAACTGGGTATTTGGGTGGGGCACCGCGACCTGTTTGCTACGCCTCTGTTTGCCAACCCCAGGGAAGAGGCCTAATCCTATGGGGCCGGATCAAGGTATGTTCACTCGACTGGGGGCTTGTTATAAAAAGCTGGCGCGGAGAAGCCCATGGCTACGCCGCATGGTGGTCAGCATAGCGTTGCTGGGTGCGGTGGCGTTGTGGGTGGAGCCCCAGGCGATTGTGGCGGAGGTGCAACGTTTCTCCGCGGAGTGGGTCGTGCTGGCGTTAGCCATCAGCACGCTACAGATCATGCTTTGCGCCTGGCGCTGGCAGTTTACCGCGGGTCTTATTGATGTACCGCTGCGGTTTGCTTACGCGCTACGGGAGTACTACCTGGCCCTACTGGTCAATCAGCTGTTGCCCGGCGGTGTATTAGGCGACGCCGGGCGGGCGCACCGCCATGCCACTCAAGCGCAGTCTAGGGGGCGCGCCTGGCGAGCGGTGATTATTGAGCGCGCCTCGGGGCAGGTCGCCGTGGTGATGCTAACGCTAACCGCGCTGCTTTTCTCACCGCTCTGGCATGCCGCGCTGGGTGAGTCAGTGATCACAGCGGTGGGGTTAAGCGCATTCGCCGCTCTTGCGGCGCTCATCGCCAGCGGCCTGCTGCTGCGCCAACGTTTTAGCCATGGGCTGACAAGGCTGCCGAGCTGGTGCCAAGCCCTGGCGCGCGATGTAAGGCGTGGTTTGTTGCGGCACGGCGTGTGGCCCCAGCAGTTGCTTTCGTCTCTGGTGATTGTGTTGAGCTATGGTCTGGTAATGGTCTGTGCGGCTCGGGCGATTGGCGTTGAGCTACCGTCGCTGCAAGTGCTGGCGCTGACACCGGTACTGCTACTGGCCATGCTGATCCCGTTTTCGGTAGCCGGATGGGGATTGCGTGAAGGCGCCGCTGCCGGGGTCTGGGCGCTGGTCGGCCTGCCACCCGCTCAAGGCGTGGCGGTGTCATTGGCTTACGGGGTGCTGGTGTTGCTGGCGAGCCTACCGGGTATCTGGGTGGCGCTGAGTCGTCGTGAAAAAGCGCAACCTTCAGGCGGTAGTATCCCGCAGTCGCAGATCGAACAGCGTATCGTCACCGCAGCGGAAAGTTCGCGCGGGCGGGCGCAGCGCACTCTCAAGGGTCTCGATGGGCGTCATTTGCAGCCCTGGCCTACCGGAGCCGATCAGCAGCGGGGCGACCAGCAGATGCAGTCGATCAACAGTTCCCGCTTCGATAAACTGAGACACCGTAATGCCGCCGCCTTCTATCAACACCCGCGGCAGGCCCTTCTTGGCCAGCAGGGTGACAACACCATGGGGAGCGAACTGACCGCTGGCGTTCAGGGGCAGTACGCAACGTTCAACGTGGGCCAGGCTCGTCGTTGCCTGCAGCTCAGACCTTACGTCAGACCCCACGATATGCAGCGTCGGGGCGCTATCGGTGTTCAGCAGTGCCAAGTCGCTGGGAATGCGGCCGCGTGGATCCAGCACCACCCGCGTCGGGTTAGTGCCGCTAACATGGCGCACGGTCAGCTGCGGGTTATCGGCGCTGGCGGTACCCGCGCCGACCACCACTGCGTCGACCAAAGCGCGCAGACGATGCAGGTGAACCAAACTTTCATGGCCGTTGATGTAGTGGGAGTGGCCGCTTTCCGTGGCAATGCGGCCATCCATACTCTGTCCCAGCTGCGCCACCACCCACGCCGGTCGACTGGCCAGCGGGGTCAGGCAATCGAGCAGCTCTCGCGCCTCAGCGGTGATCGCTTTAGCCGTTTGCCACTCGCCGGTTGGCGCCAAGGTGATCGCCACATCGCAAGAGCGCCGATGACGCAACGCCAACAGCCATTCCCAAGCATCGGACAGCGCAATAATGTTGACATGGGATTCGGGCATGACGCCTCCGTGCTAGAAAATCCGCTTCATCATGCGGGCTCTCGTCAGTTGAGAGCAAGTTGTTTAGAGCAAGCATGCGCCATCCCCCTCGTAAGGAAGCCAGGAGGCCTACATGTACCAGATTGAACGCGCTATTTTCGACATCCGCCGTGGATTGCCAGTGGTGGTGAATGCCAGTGGGCAGCGTTTGCTCGTGCAGGCGCTGGAAGGCAGTGAATCGGTCGAAGCGCTGGCTTTGCTAGCAGGCGAGCGGCCTTCGCTGGTGCTTACTCGTCACCGCCTGACGGCGATGGGCATGAACTTGTCCGCCGAGGCCGCCAGCCTACCGCTGGTAGCTCACATTAGCACCAATGAGCTGAATGGCTTGGCCACGGCGGAAACGCTTTCACAACCTGCGGGTGGGTTACTGAGCGGGTTAAAGCCCGCCGGAATAGCCGAACTAGGCGCCGTGACGCTGATGCGCAGAGCCCTGCTGATTCCCGCAGCGCTCTGCGCTTTTGTTAGCCAAGAGGCTACAGCGACCATTGAGCAGCAGTTGGCAGAAGGACGCCTGCTGCAAGTCAGCGCTGAAGACGCTACACAATGCCTTGCCGGGGCGCCGGGCATGCTCAAGCGGGTGAGCGAAGCGAATATCCCCCTCGAGGATGCTGCCGACAGCCGCTTTGTGCTTTTCCGTGAGCCGGACGGCCTGCGTGAGCACGTTGCTGTGGTGATCGGTAAACCGGAGCGCTGGGAAGGCGCGGTGCCGCTACGCCTGCACTCGGCGTGTTTAACCGGTGACCTGTTCGGCAGTCTGCGTTGCGACTGCGGCGAGCAGCTACGCAACGCCGTGGCGGATATTCAAGCCATGGGTGGCGGTGTGCTGCTCTATTTGGCTCAAGAGGGCCGGGGCATTGGCTTAGCCAATAAACTACGCGCCTACACCTTACAGGATGGTGGCCTGGATACCGTGGATGCGGATCAAGTACTCGGTTTTGGTGACGATGAGCGCCAGTATGCGGTGGCGGTGGATATGCTTAACGCGCTTAACATTGACCAGGTGCAACTGCTGACCAATAACCCCTTGAAGATGGAGGCATTGCGTCAAGGCGGTATCGAGGTGGTCTCACGCCAGGCGCTTTACGGCAGCGTTACCGACCATAACCAGCGCTATCTAAATGCCAAAGCCACCCGAGGCGGGCACTTCTTGGAAGATGTGCTCAGTGGCCAGCGTTAAACGCACAACGGTCGCGAGCTAAAGCTGCCTTCCACTGGTGCAGCGGGCTAGGAGCCTGTCTGGCTTGGCCGATCGTCGCGAGAAGCATGGATTTTGAGCCAAATTTATCGATCGATTGAGGCGAATAGCGCGCTATTTAACGAAATCGATCGAATAAATTTGGCCAAAATACCGGGATTCGCAGTAGATCAGTGTTAAGTCAGGCAGGCTCCTAGGTTGGTTAGCGGTGGTAGGTGGGCGGTTTCCGTCACCACGGCCGCCAGTTGGCGGGCATAGTGGTGAACCAGCTGCTCGCCTAGTTCAGCGCTGGCCTTGCTGGCATCGCCCGCTACGCCTTGGGTGCTTAAGTCTTCTGCCAGCCAGGCAAAAGCCGCAGCACCTTCTGCGCTCACTAATGCATCGCCTTGGGGCGCTGCAGGCGGGGTGGCCTGATAGCCGTCCAGCTGCACCAGCGTTGGCGCTAAATAGAGCATCATAGCGGTTTCGAGCAGTCCTCCGTGTAAGCCGTAGCGCAACTCTTCAAAGGCAATCGCGCCCTCTAGCGGTGGTAGCCGTGTGTAAGTCGCTTTGACCACGCGCATACCATGCTGCCGACGCAGGGTTAACCCTGCCAAATCCATCACTGCCTTATTACCACCATGGCTGTTAATCAGCACCAGGCGGCGAATGCCGGCGTGGGCTAAGCTGTCGCCGTAGGCTTCAAGAGTAGCAATGGCCAGCGGCGCGGGTAGGCTGAGCGTGCCGGGAAAATTGGCGTGCTCGTCGCTGGCGCCCACCGCAATCGGCGGTAGGCAGATTACGTTCAGGTGAGTATCCAGCTTCTCCAACATAGCGGCCTGCAGTCCCTCACCAATAGTCAAGTCGGTGGCTAAAGGGAGGTGAGTGCCGTGCTGCTCAATGGCACCGAGCACCAGTACCGCTACAGGGTCGCATTGGGCGAACTCGGCTAACTGCGGAGCGGTGAGGGTTTGCCAGTGGTGAATCATAAAATGAGAAGCCTTTAGGTATTAAGCATCATTCAGAAGTAATCGATGATCCGAGCGGCAGGCGTACAGGTCACCGGAAGGCAATCCTTCGGCCCCTGCGCTTAGCCACTCGCTAACCGCTTGTGGCGTTTGCCACTCGGCCCAGCGAAAGTGGCGCTGCTCACCAGCTACCACGTTGTAGCGGTACTCGCCAAGGCGGCTTAAGTGGTTCACGCAGGCGTCGTTTATTTCCAGGGCACCTGCCACAAACTCCACCGACAGCGCGGCCACCGGGCAATTTAGCCCCGCCAAAACCTCCGCCTCAAAGCCTTCAACGTCGATTTTTATAAAGCTGGGTTCGCCATACTCGTCAATTAACGCATCCAGCGTGGTCACTGGCACCCGTAAACGCTGCTCCCACCGTACCTGACTAAAGCCTGCGTTGCGTTCGCCGATCTGCTCCCGCCACTCGGTGGCCAGGGTGGAAAGGGTCGGGTTGCTGGGGCTGATCGCGATCTCGGCAAAGCCCACCGTAGGGCCCGCCGCCATCGGCAGCAGGGTAATGGTCGGCGGTTTTACCAGGCGTTTAAACCATTTGGCGAGGTCGGGCTGGGGCTCCAGCGCCACCACCTTGGCGCCGAGCGCATGAAAAGCTGCGCTACGGTCGCCTAGATGCGCGCCAATATCAAAGGCAACGGTGCCGGGTTGTATGAAAGGCTGATAGAGGCGCTGCAGGCCACGCTGACGCCCAGGCCGCCAATAAATAAACAGCGAGCGGGCTAGCCCACCCGCGCTGCGCAGTCGTCGTAGCGCCATGCGCCGCATTAGTTGGGCTCTCTGAATGGACGTGCCTTGATCCACACAGGCGCTGGCGAGATAAGGTTGGCTTGATAAGTGCTATTCGTCATCGGGATACCACACGTAATTCCAGGTTTCGCTAACTGGTTCGCCGTTTAAGGTGAGCCTTAGGCGAACATCGCTGGGTTGATCGCTGGCGGGTAGCCGGAAGCTGGCTCGCCAGCCATTGTTGGGCAGCGCGGTGACCTGGGGGAGCAGTACCTCGCCGTGTTGGGCGCTAATATCTAACTCGACGGGCTGGTCAGCGGTGAGCTCCTCTAAGGCACCTCCCTGAAAGTCGACAATAAACTGGCGCTGGCCTTGTGAGGCAGAGTCCGCTTGCCCCGGCACCGCCGCATTGCCATGACGAGTGCGAATGGCGCGGCCAAGATTGTGCGCATCAGGCTGAGTGTTCAGCGTGTGAGTGAGATAGTGCAGGCGGCGCGATTCGCCGGCATCCAGGGTGTCGTCCGCCACCCAGTAGGCGACTATATTGTCGTGAGTCTCATCGGGGGTAGGGATTTCGACAAGTTCCACGTGGCCCGGCCCCCAATCATCCAGCGGGACAACCCATTGGCTGGGGCGACGGTGATACTGGGCTTCGGTATCCAAATAGCGGTTAAAATCCCGTTCCCGTTGCATTAATCCAAAGCCTTGAGGGGAGTCGTCTACAAAGGCGGATGTATGCAGGTGAGATGGGTTACTCAGCGGGCGCCAGATCCACTCACCGCTACCGGCATGTATCAGTAGGCCGTCGGAGTCGTGCACCTGTGGACGAAAATCGTCCGGCCGCTCGCGGCTTGCCTCACCATAAGTAAACATACTGGTGAGCGGTGCAACGCCCAGCTTGGTAATATCTTGCCGGGCAAACAGCTCCGCTTCGACCTCGACCTGAGTATTCTCACCGGGTTGGATAACAAAGCGATAGGCGCCGCTGACCGAGGGGCTATCCATTAACGCCAGCAGTTCAATCTGTTCGGCATCAGCCTCGGGTTTATAGAGCCAAAACTCGCGAAATGCCGGAAACTCTTCGCCATCTGGTGAGGCGGTATCGATCGCCAGCCCGCGGGTAGAGAGTCCGTAAGCCTGGTCACGCCCCACAATGCGGAAGTAGCTGGCACCGAGAAATACACCAAATTCGTCGGCGTAGTCATCGCTGTTAAGAGGGTAGTGGAGGCGAAACCCCGCATGGCCGCTGCCGGCTAAGTCTTGCTCTTTCAGTGCGGCGGCATTGCCATCGTAGGTGTAGTCCTCTGCTGAAAAGGGCAGGGGCGTTACCGTGTCGTTTTCGATAACGTTCAAGGCAATCGGGGTTTGAAACAGAAAGCCGCTATGAAATAACTGTAGGTTAAAAGGGCTCTCGTCTTTCCAGTAGGCGTGTTCGGGATCAAAGCGAATTTGCCGGTAGGTATCGTAGTCAAGCTCACGCAATACCTCTGGTAAGGTCTCTTCCGGGGCTTGGTAGGTTTCTTGAGCAAGCTGTTTGGCGCGTTCAATAACCTGCCTGAAGTGCGCATCGTCTGCGGCCAACGCTGGCAAGGTCAGCGCGCAGCCAATTAACACTATCCATTTGCCAGGCCGCCACTTGGCAACCGGCTTCCTACCAACTTGATTACAACGCATGGGCGAAATCCTTTCCGGTGAGGGCCTGCAAAGCGCATGGCCTAAAGCCAAGCAAAGCGTGAAATTTTTACACAACAACTATACGATAAAATATTACAGTACATGATTGTTGCGCTTTTCAGCAGCCTTATTCCTTGCTCTCTTATCTTGCGATTGGGTACAGCTACTCAACGAGACCAAGCGCTGACAGACTGTACCTTTGACACTGTAAGCTAAAGTAGGCACCTATGGGGATGCGATGAGTCGATTATTACTAATGCTTCTAACGCTGAATTTCTTACTCATCGCGCCGCTCTGGTGGCGTTTTGGCGAGATCAGCTCATATTTGCTCGCTTGGGAGGCGCTTATCATTGCGCCGCTCATGTTGCTGCTTCCTGTCGGCCAAACGCGCCGCATAGTGTCCATCGGACTCGTTAGTTGGGTGATGTTGGCAACCGCCGCGAATCTAGGCACAGCCGCCACCCAAATGGCGTTTGCCCGGCCACTTAATCTTTATCTTGATATACCTTTGCTGCGCTCAATTTATCACCTGCTAGTAGGTAATGTAGGTCAACTGTTGGCAGTTTGCGCAATGCTGCTGGGGGTTGCCCTGCTGATAGCCATCACTCTGGTTTTGGCACGCCTGATGATGCCACCCGTTGCCTACTCTGTTAAGCGCCTGCCTGGCGTGGTCGCGTTAACGCTGCTGGCCACTGCCACTACCGGTGCGGCGCTTGAACTCAATGGAGTACGGCTGATAGAAAGCGCGCGCTTGCCAGCGGTGGACACCACGCGTTTTCAGTGGCAGCAAATTACCGATACCCACGCCGCCCGCCTCGCCTTTACTGCACAGCTGGAGGCCGCACCAATGGAGGCGCGACCACTACCGGGGGTGGCGGGGCGCAATGTACTGCTCACTTTTATTGAGTCCTACGGTATCTCGGCGCTGGAAAACCCACGTTACTCCGACGTTCTACTGCCTACTCTAGCCGAGATGCAACAGCGCCTGGGGGAGCATAACCTCCACGTGGTCTCTGGCATGTTGGCCTCACCCATTCGTGGTGGGCAGTCATGGCTAGCCCACGCGACAGCCCTCAGCGGCCGCTGGATCGACAACCAGCTGTGGTATCAGCTGATGTTGGACAGCGGCCACTCCACTTTGATCGATGATTTTCGTGCCACTGGTCAGCGAACCCTCAGTGTGATGCCCGCCATTACCCTGGCGTGGCCGGAAGGGGAGGCCTACGGTTTCGATGAAATTGCCGCAGCGAAAGATATCGCTTACGCCGGGCCTGCTCTCAACTGGGTAACCATGCCGGATCAATTCACTCTCGATTACACCCAGCGCTACTTGCTAGGTGAGACACCGGTGTTTGCCCAATTGGCACTGATCTCCAGCCATGCCCCATGGACGCCGATTCTGCCGGTACTGGACAATTGGTCATCCATTGGCGATGGGCGTATTTTTGCCCCCTGGGAGGATGCCGGTGACCCACCAGAAGTGCTGTGGCAGGACATTGAGCGCATTCGTGACCACTACGCCTGGTCGGTGGACTACGCTGTGAAAGTCACCGGCCGCTGGGCTGAACGTGTAGTGGATGATAATACCTTGATGATAGTGCTGGGGGATCATCAAGCCGCGCCGTTGATTACCGGTGACGATGCCAGCGCGGCAGTACCGGTGCATATTATTAGTGGCGACCCTGAGCTATTGGCGCCCTTTATAAAGCGTGGCTTTGTTCCCGGCACGTTGCCTACGCTCGAAGAGTCGCGCGACGCACCTAGAATGAGCCAATTACGCCACTGGCTACAAGCCGATTTTGGAGAGTTAAATGATGTTTACACCGAGGATGGTGATGAGTGAAGGGCGGAATGACTTGCGGCTTACCAAAGCCAGCTATTAGGGCGTGCCGGTGTTAGCCCTTTGCGAACATCGACCCAGCCGAGTACGCAGCGCACGCCTAGCCATACCGCTAGCAGCGGCCAGAGCAGGGTGCCGACTATCACAATGCTGAGTAAAAAGGCGATGCCGGCATAGAGCGTGCCGATCCAGAAGGTGCGGATCAGATACCGGTAGTGCTGCTGCAGCCAGGGCGCCGCTTCTTTACGATAAACATAGGCGATGATTACGCCAATCAGCAGGGTGATATTGGCAGTGACAATACCCGCTAAGTAAAGCGCGTAGATAATCTGCGGAGCGCGTATCTCATCGCGGGGTGTAGGGGGTTGTGCCATCAGTTCTCTCTTTTTCAGCCTAATAAAGACGATAGTCGCGAAAGTTGGCTAGATTTTGCTGCTCCTGCACTACTTTACGGTAGCGCTTGTACTCCCATTGATACTGTGCAGGCTCCAAGGCAATCGCACTCTCGACGCTGGCATTGACGCCTGTGGCAGACTGCACATCATCGTCGCTATAGACCCGCTCGTCGGCATCCAGAAAATGGATCTCAAACCCTTTACCAGGAATACGTAGCGCGACGCCGGTGACTACCCGTGCCTGGGTGCGGGCGACCAATTTCGGCAGCAGGGTGGCGGTGTAAGCCTCGCGACCAAAGAAGGGTGCAAAAACGCCGCTGCCCCAGTCGGGCTCCTGGTCAGGTAGTATGCCAATCGCTTCGCTGCGTTTAAGCGCTTTAAGTAATGCCGCAACGCCGCGGGGGTTGGTGGGAACCAAACTTGCCCCCATACGCTCGCGGCCATGACGAATGACGGGATCGAGGGCGGTGATTTTGGGTGGCTCGTACATGGCGGTGAAAGGGAAATGGCTCGAGAGCCAAAAGTTAAGCACCTCCCAGTTGCCGAAGTGCGGGGCAAGCACAATCACGCCGCGGCCTTCGGTGCGGGCGTTATCGAGCTTGTCGCGACCGTGCACCGCTAAAATGCTGGTCTCTACCTTGTTTGGTTCCGCCATCCAGGCGTGGCCCAGCTCCAACATCGTAGCCGTTGAGTGGTGTAAACTGTGCTGACCAAGGGTTTTACGTTCAGCAATGGAGAGGTCTGGGTAAACGATCGCTAAGTTGCGATCGGTTACCCAACGCTCACGCTTATTAAAGCGGTAAACCAGGGGGCCGAGCGCCGAAGAAATACGCCACAGGCGCGCAAGCGGCCAGCGTGACAGTTGACGCCACAGCCAACTGATCGCACTGGCTTTGGAAAAACGCCTAGCGTTATTAGCCCCCTGTGGTGTCATCGTTAAATCAACCAAGTATCTACATTGGAAGGTGCGCGCTTCTCTTGCAGCCCTTTGAAACCTTTAACACAGCGAATAATGAACCACACGGCTAGCGCCAGCAAAAGTGGGAAACCGATCACTGCAAAGAGCAATATCGAGAAAATAATGCCGTACACCAATCCTATCCAGAAGGTGCGGATCTGGTAGCGGTAGTGCTCGTCCAGCCACGTAGGGCCTTTGCCCTTATAGACATAGGCAATGACCACACCAATAATCGACGTAAAACCAAGGATAAAACTGGCCAGATAGAGCGCATAAATAACCATTGCCATGGTTGTGTCGGGCTGGGAGCTCTGCTCTTCGCTTACGACTTGGCCGTCGAGTGGGGATTCACTTTCGTTATCAAGCATAACGTTTCCTTTCATTCAATTGTATAGATGCTGAAGTGGGTGATGGTGCTTGGCACATCAGTGCGCGCTATTTAAGCGCGATATATAATACCTTGATTCATTAGACTTAGCATTAACGCGAAGAGGGGCGGCAAATCTCTAGCAGGTTACCGTCCGGGTCACGCAGATAAATCGACTCAATCGGGCCTGTGGCGCCTTGGCGGGCGACGGGGCCTAGCTCTACGTCTATCGCCAGCGCATCTAAATGCTGCTTGAACTCATCCAGCGGCAGCTGGCAGCGCAGGCATAAGTCCAGGCTGCCAGGGGTGGGTGTGGCTGAAATGGGGGCAATATCGGTGTCGGTTTGATGTAGGCGAAGTGCCGTATCACCGAGCATTAAATCGACCCGTTGGGCATCGCGATAGCGCACGTCTAGGCCCAAAACGCGTGAGTAAAAATCGACTGCGCGACCCATATCGGTCACGGTTACAACAAGATGATCCAGACCTGATAGCATGCCACCTTCCTTAATACGTAACGATAAGCCAGAGAATACGATGATGCGCTGCTGTCCGCTCTGTGTGGAGCCCACTACTGCGCCCTACCACCGGGATCGGCGTCGTGACTACTACCAGTGTGCCACGTGCAAGCTGGTATTTGTCCCCCCCGAGCAGCATTTAAGCGCCGCTGCAGAAAAGGCCGAATACGATAAACATCAAAACTCGCCGCATGATACGGGATACCGGCGCTTTTTAGGGCGTTTATTTACCCCGCTGTTAGCTAAGCTCGAACCCAACGCCCGCGGTCTTGATTTTGGTTCAGGGCCAGGGCCGACGCTGTCGGTTATGTTCGCAGAGCAGGGGCACTCGATGGCTATTTACGACCTTTTTTACGCCCCCGATGCCTCAGTTTTGACACAAATATATGATTTTATCACCGCCACAGAAGTTGTTGAGCACTTGGCGCAGCCCGGCAAGGTGCTTACGCAGTTGGCGGCTCAGCTCTCGCCAGGTGGCTATCTGGGCTTAATGACCAAGCGCGTCACTTCGCCGGAGGCTTTTGCCCGCTGGCACTATATTAGCGACCCCACCCATATCAGCTTTTTTAGTGAGGAGACCTTCCGTTGGTGGGCACAAAAGAATAGTTTAGTAGTGGAATTTCCTGGGCCAGACACGGTTATTCTACACAAAACGCTAACGTGAATAATTATAACGTTAGAAAAGCATTGACTTTGCCCCCTTTGGGGTAATAATTGCGCGCCGCTATCCCGGCCTGACTCGATGTGCCAGGTGAGATGACGGTTCCTGTGAACACGCTTAGTAGCGTTTTTACGCCTGTTTTCAGTCCTTTGTTTCACCACTTTTAGGCAAGACGAGGTTTTCATGTCGCGGCAACTGCTAGCCATGGCGCTGGCGCCCCTGTTAGGGCTCTTCATTCTCGGGATTGGCAACGGTTTTCTTGCCACCTTAATTACCGTGCGCTTGGATGCTGCCGGTGAGTCGGCCACGGTCATCGGTATTGTCTCGTCGGCTTACTTTATCGGTTTAGCGTTGGGCGCAATGGTGAATGACCGCCTGTTGCTGCGCATTGGCCATATTCGCGCTTACGGTAGTTTTGCCTCATTAGTGGCCGTCACGGTGCTGCTGCAAGGCTTGTTCTTCGACCCCTGGGCCTGGTTTGTACTGCGCCTTATCGGCGGCTGGGCCACGGTTGGGGTTTATCTGGTTATCGAAAGCTGGCTGCTCACGTCAGGCGACCAGAAGGTTCGCGGCCGCCTGCTGGCGCTTTATATGATTTCACTTTACGCCGCCGGTGTATTGGGCCAACTGCTGCTGGGTGTTACCAACGCCATGGGCGTCACTGCGCCCTTTATGGTGATTGGGCTACTGGCCTCGCTCTCTGTGCTACCTATGGCGATGATTCCTCGCGTGTCACCGATTATGGAGCACGCCGAACCGCTTCCCCCGCACCGTTTGATCACCCTGACGCCCACCGGTGTGATGGGTAGTTTAGGCTCTGGGATGGTGGTAGCCGCAGCGTACACACTGCTCCCGCTCTATTTACAGCGTATTGGCATGAGTGTCAGTCAGGTGGGGCAGATGATGGCGGTGGTGATTATGGGCGCGATGCTGCTGCAGTACCCGATTGGCCGTTGGTCGGATCGCCATGACCGACAAATGGTACTGATTGGCATTAGCGGTTTCTGCGTGCTGATCTCGGCGGCGATGCTTTGGCTGCCGCTCTCTACGCCGCTGTTGGCGGTACTGCTATTCTTGCTTGGCGGTGGGGTATTTGCGCTCTACCCGGTGGCGGTGAGCCACGCCGCCGACCGCGCCCCCGCAGGGGCGCTGGTGCGTATGAGCCAGGGCCTGTTGCTGATCAACTCCATTGGCGCCACGATCAGCCCGCTAATGATTTCTCCGGTGATGACCGCGATGGGCGATGCGGGTCTGTTTTGGGCCTTCGGCTCACTAAGTCTGTTCTTTGTTATGTTCTTCTCCTGGCGGCGTAGCGTGCGTCCGGCGCCTGTGCCTGTGGCACCCTTTACGCCGACTACGCCAATGACCGCTGCTGGTGCTGAGCTGGTGGTCACCGAGGAGTTGATGCAGGGGGCACTGGAGCACGAGCACTTGGAGGATCTCTCAGATGCCGTATGGGACGTCGACGCCGCTGAACCGGTGGTAGGGCCGCCTGCGGAAGATGAGAGCCATATCACTTATTATGATGATGTGGAGCAAGCAAGTGAGCGAAAGTAAAGACGGGTGAGGACGCTAATCATAGCGGGTGATACCTTGGGCTAATGGTGTGGGCAAGAGAGTGTTACTACTATCAAGGGTACACTTTCAAACAATTGTTTAATTTTCAGCCCGAGGTTCGCTATGAATGTTTACGCCGCACCGGTACGCGATTTGCGCTTTGTGCTTGAAGAGCTGCTAGCGCACCGTTCGCTTAGCCTGCCGGGCTTTGAAGAGGCCACGCCAGACTTGGTCGAGGCGGTACTCGAAGAGGCCGCAAAACTGGCCGGTGACATTTGGGGCCCGCTTAATAAGATTGGTGATCAGCAAGGGGCCAAGCGCCACTCCGATGGCAGTGTGACGACGCCAGAAGGCTTCGCGACGGCTTACCAGGCTTATGTCGAGGGTGGCTGGAACGGTATTGGTGTATCAGAAGCACTAGGTGGTCAGAACCTGCCAGAAGTGGTTGCCAGTGCGGTGCAGGAGATGCTTCACGGTGCCAATATGGCGCTGGGGCTCTGCCCCATGCTGACCGCTGGCGCTATCGAAGCGCTGGCCCATCACGGTAGCGATGCGCTCAAAGCGACCTACTTGCCCAAACTGGTGGAAGGCACCTGGACGGGCACTATGAACCTGACCGAATCCCAAGCGGGCTCGGATCTCTCCCAAGTACGCACTCGCGCGGTACCTGAAAACGACCATTACCGCATCAGCGGCCAGAAGATCTATATCACCTGGGGCGAACACGATGCCGCCGAAAATATTATCCATCTTGTGCTAGCCCGCAAACCCGATGCGCCGGAAGGCAACAAAGGTATTTCCCTGTTTCTGGTACCCAAGTTCCTGATCAATGAAGACGGCTCCTTGGGCGAGCGCAACGACGTCACCTGCGCCTCTATCGAGCACAAACTGGGCATTCATGGCTCGCCCACCTGCACCCTGAGCTTTGGTGAAAACGGCGGGGCGATTGGCTACCTTGTTGGCGAAGAAGGGCGTGGCCTTAATCATATGTTTACCATGATGAACGAGGCGCGTCACAAAGTCGGTATTCAGGGTATTGGCGTGGCCGAACGTGCCTGCCAGCACGCCTTTGCCTATGCGTTGGAGCGTCGCCAAGGGCGCTCTCCCAAAACCCGTGGCGGCGCTGAATGCAGTATCAGCGATCATTTAGACGTGCGCCGCATGCTGCTCTCCATGCGTTCCCGCACCGATGCGCTGCGCGCCCTGGCGCTCTACTGCGCCGCAGAGTTGGATACCGCCCGCCGCGCTGAAAGTAACGATGCCCGCCAAACCGCCCAGGCCCGCGCGGATATTTTGATTCCCGTGATCAAAAGCTTCTCTACCGATCAGGCAGTGGATATCGCCTCCATGGGGATTCAGGTGCACGGTGGGATGGGCTATGTGGAAGAGACCGGTGCTGCCCAGCTACTGCGCGATGCCCGCATTGCCCCGATTTACGAAGGTACCAACGGCATTCAAGCGCTCGACTTGGCGGGGCGTAAACTCCAGCGTGATAACGGTGAAGCGCTCGCCGCGCTGCTTCACGACGTTTCCGCCACTGTGGAGCAACTCAATGCCGACCCCGCTTTGTCAGCGTTGGGCAGTGGTTTGGCCGCAGGGCTTGAGGATTTGAAAGCTGCCCAGGCAATTGTGCTGGAACAAGGCAGTGACCCTGAAACCGGCGCAGATGCGGTGCAGGCTTACGCAACGCCGTTCCTGAACTTGGCGGGCCACGTGCTGTGTGCTTGGCAGATGGGGCTGGCGGCTCTCAGCGCCCATGCTGCCCTTAACAACGGCAGTGATGATCCCTTCTATACTGCCAAGATGCGCAGCGCCGAATTTGCCATCACTCAATGGCTGCCGGTAGGCCGCGCCCAGCGCACGGTGATTGAGGCGGGTATGCAGTGCTTAAGCGATTTTGAGGTTCACTAACGCTAATTTTCAGCTTCACGCCGCCGCCGCCCCTTGAGGCGGCGGCGCTGTTTCTAAGCGATCAAAACAACCATTTTAAACAAGACATTAAAACGAACGCTTTCAATAACATCAACAAAAGTCAGGAGCCGACCATGACCGCTACCTTTGAGCAAGGCTTGCCCAAAACTGCTGCCAATCACGTGCCGCTTTCACCGCTGACCTTTATCGAGCGCTCGGCGTCGATCTATCCCGATTACCCGGCGGTGGTACATGGCAGTACGCGACGCACCTGGAGCGAAACCTGGTCGCGCTGCCGCCAGCTTGCCTCGGCGCTCGAAAAGCGGGGCATTCAGCCGGGTCAGACAGTGGCGGCGATGCTGCCCAATATCCCCGCCATGTTTGAAGCACACTTTGGCGTGCCGCTGGCCGGCTGCGTGCTTAATACGCTGAATATTCGCCTGGATGCTGAGGCGATCAGCTATATGCTGGAACATGGCGAGGCGAAAGCCATTCTGGTTGACCCCGAGTTTGCCGAGGTCATCCAGCAAGCCGTTGCCAAGCTAACCCACAAGCCGCTGATCATCGATGTCGCCGATGTGGAGTTTCTCGGCGAGACCCAGGGCATTGGCGAGATTGAGTACGAAGCGCTGCTTAACGAGGGCGACACCAATTTTGCCTATCAACTGCCTGGGGATGAGTGGGATGCGATCTCGCTCAACTACACCTCCGGCACCACCGGCAAACCCAAGGGCGTGGTCTACCACCACCGCGGCGCTTACCTAAATGCGGTGAGCAATATCATGGAGTGGGCAATGCCCCATCACCCTATCTATCTGTGGACGCTGCCGATGTTCCACTGCAACGGCTGGTGCTTCCCATGGACGATTGCCGCCAACGCCGGGGTTAACGTTTGCCTGCGTCGCGTCGATCCTAAAAAGATCATGCAGCTCATTGCCGAAGAGAAGGTCACCCACTTCAGCGGGGCGCCGATTATTCTTAATGGCCTCGTGAACCTGCCTGCGGAAGATAAGCATCAGTTCGATCATCCGGTCAAAGTCACCACCGCCGGTGCCGCGCCGCCTGCCTCGGTGATCGCCGGGGTGGAGAAGCTGGGCATTGAGGTAACCCACGTTTATGGCCTGACGGAAGTCTACGGGCCGGTAACCGTCTGCGCCTGGCGGGAAGCGTGGGATGAATTGCCGCTGGAAGCACGAGCCAAAATTAAAGCCCGCCAGGGGGTGCGCTACCACATGCTCGAAGCGCTGTGCGTGGCTGATCCGCTCACCATGGAGCCAGTGCCCAAGGATGGCCAAACCATGGGTGAGATACTCATGCGCGGCAATAACGTTATGAAGGGCTATTTAAAGAACCCGGAAGCCACCGAGCAGGCGCTGGAGGGCGGCTGGTACCACACCGGCGACCTGGCGGTTTGGCATCCGGATGGCTATATCGAGATTAAAGACCGCTCCAAGGACATCATTATTTCTGGCGGTGAAAATATCTCCACCATCGAGGTGGAGGACGCTATTTATGGCCATCCCGCCGTTGAAGAGGCCGCGGTGGTCGCTAAGCCCGACGAGAAGTGGGGTGAAACGCCCTGTGCCTTTGTGAAGCTCAAAGTCGGTTACGGCGAAGTCACCGAAGCTGACATTATTGCTCACTGTCGCGAACATTTGGCGGGCTATAAAGTGCCCAAAACGGTCATTTTCAGCGAGCTCCCGAAAACCTCAACGGGCAAGATTCAGAAATTCGTATTGCGCGAAGAAGCTAAGCAGCATTGATAACCCCCCCAGTGGTAATAATAGATAGTGGTGATAATAGATAGAGGAGAGCGTGCATGAGCGACCAACTTATTGGCGTTGTAGGAGCCGGTACCATGGGGCAGGGAATTGCCCAAGTAGTGGCTGTCAGTGGCTATCAGGTGCACCTTTACGATGTGGCTGAGGAACCGTTAAGCCGCGCCAAGGCGAATATCGACAAAGGCTTAGCCAAGCTGGTGGCGAAAGAAAAGATCAGCGAGGCAGATAAAACCGCAGCCTTGGAGCGTCTTTCCATCACTACCACGCTGGATACTTTGAGCGACTGCGCGGTGATTATTGAAGCCGCCCCTGAACAGCCTGAGCTCAAAGAGAGGCTGTTTCGCGACCTAAGCCGCTTAAGCAGTACCGCGATTTTGGCCTCCAACACCTCGTCGCTATCGCTTACCCGCTTGGCAGCAGTATGCGAGCACCCCGAGCGGGTGGTGGGCATGCACTTCTTTAACCCGGTGCCAGTGCTCAAGTTGGTGGAGGTGATTCGCGCCGAGCAAACCTCAGACGCTACCGTAGCCGAGGTTGAAACCCTCGCTAAGGCGCTGGGGAAAACCGCTGTACCGATAGGTGACGCGCCGGGCTTTGCAGTGAATCGCCTGCTGGTACCGATGATCAACGAAGCGGCGTTTATTGTTCAGGAGGGCACCGCGACCCCCGAAGCGATTGATAACGCCATGAAACTAGGCGCGGCTCACCCCATGGGGCCGCTGGCACTGGCGGATTTAATCGGGCTGGATGTGTGCCTGGCGATTATGGACGTGCTTCAAGAGGGCTTTGGCGACCCCAAATACCGTCCTTGCCCACTGCTTAAGCGCATGGTCGCAGCGGGCTACCTAGGCCGTAAAAGTGGGCGCGGCTTCTACTCTTACGATTAGCTTGTACTGAAGGGAAGAGTGCGGTGTAAAGAAGTGATTGCCACTCAACCAAGCGTTCGCTAGGGTTGAGTGGTGTTCACTTTAATGTTCCATAACAAATCAAATAAGGAGTCCGCCATGAGCGAAGCAGTGATCGAAAAGGTTGATAACGATGGGATGGTGCGTCTGACCATCAATCGTCCCAAAGCACTGAATGCGTTAAACAGCGAAGTGCTTGCCGCACTGGAAGCGCACTTAGTAGAGCTTGAGGCTCACCCGAACCTGCGCGCCGTGCTGATTACCGGTGCGGGCGAGAAGTCTTTCGTCGCGGGTGCTGATATCACTGAAATGCGTGAAAAAACGCCCGAAGAAGCGCGAGCTTTCGCCAGCCAAGCGCTGCGTACTATTAAACGCCTAGAGACTCTCCCCGTGCCGGTGGTCGCGCTGGTGAACGGGTTTTGCCTTGGCGGCGGCTGCGAATTGGCGCTGGCCTGCGACTGGGCCGTAGCCAGTGACAACGCCGTATTCGGCCAGCCTGAAGTACTGCTGGGCGTCATCCCCGGCTTTGGCGGCACCCAGCGCCTACCACGTCGCGTTGGCCCTGCCATGGCGATTGACCTGGTGACTACCGGGCGCAAAATCGATGCCCAAGAGGCGCTGCGTATCGGCCTAGTCAATCGCGTGATGCCGCAAGCGGAGTTGGAAAGCTACGCTGAGGAGCTTACCAAGCAACTCAAAGGCAACGGCCCGCAATCAGTGCGTGGTGCCAAGCAGGCCGTTCACGATGGAATGGATCAGGATCTGGATAGTGCACTGGCACTGGAAACCAGCTTGTTCGCCTTCTGCTTTGCCGGTGACGAGCAGAAAGAGGGCATGTCAGCCTTTGTTGAAAAGCGTAAACCTAACTTCTAAACCACGCCTCATTCCAGCTTTACTTATTTAGGGGGTGGCGCTTACGTCACCCCCGTTTTATTCTCGAAACCTAACCATTACCTTCAAGAGAATCGCCAATATGCAATGGGCCGCATTCATCCTCGCCGCGCTGGGTTTCGCCTATCTCCCTGGGCCTGCAATGCTGTATACCGCAGCGCAAACCCTGGGGCGCGGCCGACGAGCAGGATGGTTAGCGGTCATGGGTGTGCATATGGGCTGCTACGTTCATGTGGTGGCGGCCGCATTGGGCTTGGCGCTGCTGTTTGCAGCGATTCCGCCTGCTTATATCGCCATGAAAATCATCGGTGGGCTTTATTTACTCTGGATGGGGCTGAGGCTATGGCAGCAGGGCATTCGTGCCCATAATGATGAGGTGCCGCTGGCAACCACTAAACGCGTGCTTCGCGACAGTTTTTTGGTGGAGGTGCTCAACCCTAAAACCGCGCTTTTCTTTGTCGCGTTTCTGCCTCAATTTGTGCAGCCCGAGAGCGCTATGCCGGTAGCGTGGCAACTGCTCTGGTTAGGTATCGCCACTAATGTGCTGTTCTCATCAGCGGATGTTGTTGTGGTGCTGCTGGCCAGCCCGTTGCGTGAGTGGCTAAAAAAATCCCATGGCTCCTCCCAGCTCATACAGCGCATTGGCGGTGGCGTATTAATGGGATTAGGCGGTAATACACTGGCTCAGGCAGCACGTTAAGGTGGCTGCCTAATTGATCGGCTAATTCGATTTCCCACATAAGGAGCGCTGCATGTTTGATCTCTATATTGCCAACAAGAATTACTCTTCTTGGTCGCTGCGCCCTTGGGTGCTGATGAAAGCGCTGGAGATTCCGTTTAACGAACACCTGATGCCGTTCGAGGGTGGTTTGGGTGCAAGCCATGCCACCTTCATTCGCTTCTCACCTTCAGGTTTGGTGCCCTGCTTGGTGGATGTGGCGGATGTGGCGGATGAAGGCGAGCAGGCGGTGTGGGACTCCCTGGCGATTATCGAGTATCTGGCCGAGCAGCACGCTAATGTTTGGCCGAGTGATAAAACCGCCCGCGCTTGGGCGCGCTCAGCCACAGCAGAGATGCACAGCGGCTTTAGCGCCCTGCGCGACGAGTGTCCAATGAACTGCGGTATGCGGGTGGAATTGAATAGCTTATCGGCCAATCTTAAGGCCGATGTGGCACGCTTGGATGCGCTATGGCAGCAGGGGATTAAGCGCTTTGGCGGGCCGTTTTTAGCGGGTGAGCACTTCTCAGCAGTAGATGCGTTTTATGCGCCTGTGGCGTTTCGCGTGCAGACATTCAACCTGCCGATTCATGAAAAATCCCAGGCATATGTCGAGCGCTTGCTAGCGCTGCCAGCAATGCAAGCGTGGTATCAAGCCGCGCTCGAAGAGCCATGGCATGAGCCCATGCACGAGGCCGATACGCTGAAAAACGGCAGCGTAACGGCCGATTACCGCAAAGCTTGACCTGTCAGACTATTCACCAGGGACACCCGGCATCGGGTACACTGACGCAAATTTCGTTTGGACATTTTCATGGCTCTTAGCGCAACGCCCTACAAAGTTGATATCAATCTGACCGATCTGGATCGCGGGGTGTATGAAACGCTGCGCTTTACCGTGGCTCGCCATCCGTCAGAGACCGAAGAGCGCATGACCGCGCGCTTGCTTGCTTATGTGTTGTGGTACAGCGAGACGCTGGCCTTCGGGCGTGGGCTTTCAGATGTAGATGAACCGGCACTGTGGGAGAAAAGCCTAGACGGTCGCCTACTGCACTGGATCGAAGTGGGTTTGCCCGATGCCGAGCGGATTACCTGGTGCTCACGTAGGGCAGAGCGCGTGTCGCTACTTGCTTACGGCCGGGTAGATCAATGGGAGAGTAAAGTGTTGCCCAGCGTGGCATCACTGAAAAATGTGCATGTGGCGGGGCTGCCACAAGAGGCCCTAGCGATTATCGCTAAAGACCTGCCTCGGGCGATTAACTGGGCAGTAATGATCAGCGAAGGATCGCTGTTTATTACCGATGAAAACGGCCAACATGAAATCACTCCGCAGTGGCTTCTGCGCGACAGATAGTGATTCAACTAAGTCATTAGCCTACCAACTTTACTCTAGTCGACTACGCTAATAAATCTAAACAAATGACAGCAGAAGGGGTGGCCTACAAGCCACCCTTTGATGTTAGTGACTTAGCTCTTTTCTGTAGAAGACAGTAAAAGTATGCTTGCTATCTTTTTGCACAATTACATACAATCAACAATGTTTGTTGATGTTCTTCAAAAGTGGCCTCAAAACACAGCCCCAAAAAACACTCCCCAGGACAATCTCAAGGAACGAGCAATGAAAGATACCCCCCCTCTACGATGGCAGCTGCTACCGCTAGTGGCTGTAGTAACCCTGCTGTCAACGCTGGCACAAGCCGACGATAGTGTCCTCTCGATTAAGCACGCAAATGATGGCATGGCCAGCAGCGATGATGGCCACTTTACCAGTGGCTTTGAGCTCAATTGGACGTTTCAGCCTGAAGCACAAAGCTGGACGCAACGCTTGGCTACCGCTTTGCCCGACAGCCTTATTGGCAGCGCTGATATGGCAGCTTTTCGTTTGGTGCATCAGATTTATACGCCAAACAATATTGAGCAGCGTGGACTGATTGAAGATGATCGTCCCTACGCTGGGATTGTTTACGGCGGTATCTCACTTTACGAAGACGTGCCCATGGGCAATTGGCGCCAAGCGACTGACCTGCACCTGGATATTGGTTTGGTAGGGCCTTCGTCGCTTGCCGATAGCATTCAACGTGAAGTGCACCGCATCACCGAAAGCGACCGCCCCAGCGGTTGGGATAACCAGCTTGGCGATGAAGCCATCGTCAACGTCGCCATGCGTCGCCAGTGGTGGTATAGCTCCCCTTTGATGGGTAAGCAGTTTGTCCATGGCCCCAGCGTTAGCGCCGCTTTGGGCAACCTTTACACCTATGCAAGCGCCGGGTATAGCGTTCGCTGGGGTGATGAGGCGCCTAGCATTCCTACGCTAACGCCAAGCCCTGGTAGCCGCTACCACATGACCGGTAAAGAGGGGTGGCAGTGGTACCTGTTTGCCAGCGTAGACGGTTACTACATGGCGCAAAACCTGACGCTTGACGGCAATACGTTTAGAAATAGCCACTCGGTTGATCGCAAAGAGTGGGTAGGCGACGTATCAGCAGGGCTGGCGCTGGCCTGGGAAGATTGGCAAGTCACTTACGCGGCAGTTCAGCGCTCACGTGAATTTGACGGCCAGGAAGAGCAGGATAAATTCGGCTCTATCACGCTATCTAAGCGCTTCTAAACGGTTAGGTGAAATGAGGTGAGTAGAAGCGCCCAACGGGAAAGGAGTATTGCTTATGGCTAACAAGTATCCTCACACTCCCGATGGACGCTATTTTGTCGCCAAAAATCGGCTTTGGCGCTGCACTGACCCGCGTTTAGATGAAGACGAAAAGCGAACCCATATCAAAGCATTGATGAAAGCCCGCCGGGCGGTTAGGACAGCCCAGCAGCAAGACGATGAAGATGCGCTTCGCCAAGCCCGCAACATGGTGCAGAACGCCAAAGAAGCCCTCGGAGAGCGTGGCCCGGTATGGTGGGATGATGACGCCCCCGATGAAGGCGGTTTGGCGCCCCATAACAGTTCCTATGCCGAGTGGTGGGAGAGTAAACGACAGCTTCCCTAATTTATATTAATTTATAATTCACGGTTGGGGCTTGCGGTGTTACTCTCTGCCGCTTTCCACGCATACTAAGGGCAACCTGTGAAGATCAAAGCAGACCTCTCCATTTTAGATATCATTGGCCATCTACTTGTCTGGGTGGTGTTGAGTATTATCACGTTTGGCATAGCGTTATTTTTCTTTCCCTATTCGTTTGCGCGGTTTGTCATCAATCGCACATCGCTAGTTGATGCCAGCACTGGCGTCGAGCGAAAAATGGTTTGCGATATCAACCTGTTCAGCAATATCGGCCATATCATCCTATGGATGTTGATTTCGCTGGTCACCTTTGGTTTAGGGTATATTTTCTACTTCTATCGAGTTTGGAATTACGCGTTGAATAACTCGCGGATTGAGTCAGTTTAGTTTTTCTCGTTAAACAGAACTCGGCTTGGAGTATTGATGCTGCACCGGGGCCTACGCTGAGAGTTCAAGCGTAGGCCCTTTTTTGGGTGACTAATTACTCGCTATCAGCCAGCTTATCTTGTGTGCGAAGCTCAAAGTCGCTGGCATCATGACGTTCATGCAACTGCTCGTGCGGCTCGCCAAAAGAGCGGTTGACCATACGGCCACGTTTAACGGCGGGACGTTCATCAATCTCTTCTGTCCAGCGCAGAACGTTCTTGTAGGTATGGGCTTCCAAGAATTCAGCCGCTTCGTAAACGCGATTTTTCACTAGTGCGCCATACCAGGGGTGAATCGCCATATCGGCAATGGTGTACTCATCACCCGCCATAAAGCGGTTTTCCGCCAAGTGGCGGTCAAGCACATCAAGCTGGCGTTTTACTTCCATGGTGTAGCGGTCAATCGGGTACTGATACTTTTCCGGTGCGTAAGCGTAAAAGTGGCCAAAGCCACCGCCTAACATCGGTGCGCTGCCCATTTGCCAGAACAGCCAGGAGAGACACTCGGTGCGTTTCGCCGGGTCGCTGGGTAAGAACTCGCCAAATTTTTCAGCCAAATAGAGCAGGATTGCGCCAGACTCAAACACCCGCTGGGGGGGATTGGTAGAGTGATCCATCAGTGCGGGAATTTTGGAGTTGGGGTTCACCTCGACAAAGCCGCTGCTGAACTGACCGCCTTCGCCAATTTGAATCAGATAAGCGTCGTACTCGGTGCCTGCTACGCCTTTCTCCAGCAGCTCTTCCAGCATCACGGTGACTTTGACACCGTTGGGTGTGGCAAGGGAGTAGAGCTGAAGAGGGTGTTTGCCTACCGGCAGCGCCTTGTCATGGGTAGGGCCTGCGATTGGGCGATTGATATTGGCAAATTTACCGCCGTTGCCAGGTTCCCACTTCCAAACGCTCGGGGGAGTATAGGTGTTGTCGCTCATTAGTTTCCTCGCTATAAATATTCTATCGGTGACAAAGCGGCTACAAGGGTTAGCTAGTGCTTAGCCTGATAATAAAGTAGTGCATTTTCTCAAAGAGGTGGCGGATGCGTGTTATTGGTGTGCTAGGCGGTATGAGTTGGGAATCTACCCAAGGCTACTACCGAGCCTTAAATGAGGGCGTAAAAGCAGCGCTAGGTGGCTTCCATTCGGCTAAGATCGTGATGGTTAGCGTCGATTTTGCCGAAATTGAAGCGCTCCAGCAGCAGGGCGATTGGCACGCTGCTGGTGAATTGCTGGCCAGCGCTGCCCAAAGCGTCGAGCGCGCGGGTGCCGACTGCCTGCTGATTGCCACCAACACCATGCATAAAGTGGCGCCCGCTATTGAGCAGGCAGTGACTATTCCGCTGCTGCATATTGCCGATGCCACGGCTGAACAGCTCACCGCCGACGGAATCACTCGCGTTGGCCTATTGGGTACGCGCTTTACCATGGAGCAGGACTTTTATATTGGCCGCTTAGAAAAGCAGTTCGGTATTGAAGTCGTGGTGCCCGATCAGTCTGAGCGCGACACTATTCATCGGGTGATCTTTGATGAACTCTGCCAGGGCCGTATAAAAGATGTATCGCGGCAGCGCTACTTGGCAATCATTGACTCCCTGCATGCTCATGGCGCCCAGGCGGTGATTTTAGGCTGTACTGAAATCGCCATGCTGGTGGGCCAGCGTGATACCAAGGTACCCCTTTACGACACCACCGCTCTGCATGCCCAGAGAGCGGTGGCGTGGGCACTAAATGATTAATCTAGGTAACGACGCTTAGACCAGTGTCAGGGTGACATTAATATTGCCACGGGTGGCATTGGAGTAGGGGCAGACAACATGGGCTTTCTCGACCAACTGCTGGGCAACGTCTTGCTCAAGGCCGGGCAGACTGATTTTTAGCTCGACTTCGATGCCAAAGCCGGTAGGAATGGCGCCGATACCTACGTGGCCATCAATTTTCGTATCCTGAGGAAGCTTTACTTTCTCCTGGCCAGCGACATGCTTAAGCGCACCTAAAAAGCAGGCCGAGTAGCCAGCAGCAAATAGCTGCTCAGGATTGGTGCCATCACCGCCTGCGCCGCCCAGCTCTTTGGGCGTGCTGAGTTTAACATCCAGCGCGCCATCGGACGATTTGGCCTGACCTTCACGGCCGCCAGTAGCGGTGGCGTGGGCACGATAAACAACGTTTTCAATAGTGGTCGTCATTCTGTATCTCCTGTCGGTGTTTTCATTATGAATCTGCGCTATTAACTTAGCGCAGCTTTATTTTGCGCGCAATATAAATGGTAAATAAATCTCTATGCCCTGCGCTAGAAAGCGAAGGCTATTGGTTCTTTTGCAGGCTATCACGCAGCCGCACTAAGTCCTCTTTCAGCGTGGTCAGTGCCTCGATCGATTGCTCGCTGGCATGCACCACACAGCTTGGAATATGGCACGCCTGTTCGCGCAACGCTTTGCCTTTTTCAGTGAGATAAAGCTCGACCACGCGTTCGTCTTCGTGGCTGCGTTTGCGATTCAACAACTGATCGGCTTCAAGGCGCTTGAGCAGTGGCGTCAGTGAGCCAGGATCGGTTAGTAGGCGCTTACTCATTGTGCCTACCGTGATGCCATCGTTTTGCCACAGCACTAGCATCGCCAGGTATTGCGGGTAAGTAAGTCCCAGCTTTTTGAGCAAGGGTTTATAAACTTTGGTCATCATCAACGAGGTTGAATAGAGCGCAAAGCAAAGTTGGTGATCGAGCTCTAATTCGCTACAAGATGGTTGCACAAGTATGGTTCCGATCCGAAATACATCGCCTAATGTAGCGCGGGAAGCAGTTAGTGGCTATCCCTAGACGTTGGTCGTAAGTTGGCAGTTTTGTTTTGACACGCACAAGGCGGGTAGCTAGCCTTCGCATACTCAATGTTACCGGTAACAAATTGCCGTTCATTGAATCGGCCATTAACAACATCGCTATTAACGACTCAGCTATTAACAACCCAGTCATTAACAACAATGAGTATTTGGAGACAACGCTATGACCTCTATTTGGCGCAACACGCTGACCTTAGTCGGCGCGACCACCCTGACATTTGGTATGGCCCATGCCCAAAGCCCGGAGCTCTCTGATCCGCCTGAAATTGAAGGCGAGGTAGTCGGCGACCACGGCTCGCATACTTTGCGCATGGGGATCGGCCTGGCGGAAAGCTCTCCGCAGTACCTATCCAGCCAATACTTTGGTGAGATTCTGGAGCAGCGCACCGACGGCCGCATCACTGTTAACGTTTTCCCTAACAGTCAGTTAGGCGACGACGTTCAAATGATGGAGATGCTGCAAACCGGTACGCTGGATATGACCTATCCGTCGAGCTCAGCCACCACTGGTTACGTTGAAGAACTGGCCGCTTTTGATCTGCCCTTCCTGCTACCTAGTCGTGAAGCCGCTGTAGCGGTCATGCAGAGCGATGTTGCCCAGGACATGCTGGACGCCTTTGAAGGCACCGGTCTGAAAGCACTCGCTTTCTCTGAAAATGGCTATCGTCAGCTTTCGAACAGCGCTCGACCGGTGGCTAGTCCTGATGACGTTGCAGGTCTAGATGTGCGCGGTTTAAGCGTTCGTACCATGGAAAACCCGGTACACCTAGCGATTTGGGAAGCCTTAGGTGCCAACCCCACGCCAATGGCCTTTGGTGAGCTGTTCTCCGCCATGGAACAGGGCGTGGTTGATGGTCAGGAAAACCCCTGGAGCACCATCCTGACCTCTAACTTCAACGAAGTGCAGGACTATGGCACTGAAACACGCCACGTCTATACTCCCTTTATCATGATGCTTTCCGAGCGTACTTGGGATCGCATGGCGCCTGAGTATCAAGAGTTGGTGCTGGAAGCCGCTCGCCAGTCCGCTGAATATGAAATTCAGCTGTCTGCTGAGTATGATGACTGGTCTCGGGATCAGCTAGCAGAGCGAGGAATGGAAATTACTCGCCTGGACGACGAGCAGTTAGCCGCGTTCCAAGATGCCGTTCAACCGGTTTATGAAGAGTGGGCGCCGCGTATTGGCGAAGACCTGATCGCCGACATTCAAAAGATCGTTGAAGAGAGCAGCAACTAAACCTTACGTTTAGCGCACCGTTGGGCAGGCCATCGAGCCTGCCCAACGTGTCAGTGCTTCTGGAGCTCCTATGTCACTCTCCTCTACACCCCCAAATACCCCCACGCCGATTGAAGATCCATCGGTGTATCTGGATGACCCCAATCGCAAGTTGCTGGAAATCGATACCGATACCCGCCAAGGCCCTGCACTGTTCCGCTGGCTAACCTTAGGTATGGAGTATCTTATCGGCGTTATTTTAGTGGCGTTGATTGTGTCCGTTTCTTGCAACGTGGTAGGGCGCGCGCTGTTTAATTACTCACTGCCCTGGGCCGATGAGCTGGCGCGCATGCTGTTTATATGGCTGGTGTTTATCGGGGCCGCTGCGGCGTTTTCCCGTTACGAGCACATTGCCGTTGATGCCTTAGTACGGCGCTTGCCGCTGCGCTTGGCACACATGCTCTATTTACTGCAGCACCTAATTATTACCGGCCTAATGGTGGTAATGATTTGGGGTGGCTACCAAGTGCTGTCGCGTTCAAGCGGGCGCTCAGCGATTATGGATGTGCCATTGAGTTTTATCAGCCTTTCTCTGGTGCTGTGTGTCATCTTTATTGCGGTGGTAGCGGTGTGGCGAATGTGGGTCAGCCTTAACGTTATTCGCCACTCTGAGCGGGAGCGCTAATCATGCTATGGATTTTCCTGGCCATTTTATTGGTCTCTATCGTTATTGGGCTGCCCATTGCCTTTGGTTTAGGCGTGGCGGCGCTGGTCATGGCGGTACTCTCAGATATTCCGCTGTCGATTATGATCGAGCAGTCGATTCGTGGGGTGAACAGCTTTCCGCTGCTCGCCATTCCGTTCTTTATTTTAGTCGGTGAGGTGATGAGTAATGGCGGTATTGCTCGTCGCTTGATGGAACTGGCTGGCGCTATGGTCGGCTTTATGCGCGGCGGGCTAGGGCAGGTTGCCATTACCGGTTCGATGTTCTTTGGCGGCATCAGTGGGTCAGCGGTGGCCGATACGGCCGCTACTGGTGCGATGATGATTCCCTCTATGAAAGAGCAGGGCTACACCGCAGCTAATGCTACCGCAATCAATACCGTGTCGTCGGTGATCGGAATTATTATTCCGCCCTCCATCCCGCTGATTCTGTACGGCATCGTCACTGAAACCTCGATTAGCCGCCTGTTTATAGCCGGTATCATTCCAGGGCTGTTGATTGGCTTTGCGCTGATGGTGACCACCTATATTCTTGCCAAAAAGGATGGCGGCGGCGTGCAGCAGTTCCGCTGGGATCGTCTCTGGAAAGCCTTCAAAGATGCTTGGCTTGCACTTGTTCTGCCGGTCATCGTGATTGGCGGTATTATTGGCGGCGTATTTACCGCCACCGAAGCGGCCGTGGCGGCGCTGCTTTATGCGCTGGCTATTTCGCTGGTGGTTTACCGTGAGTTCAAGATCAAAGAGCTCGGCGGTATGCTGATTCGCACTGCTCGTTTGACCGGCATGGTGATGATGCTGCTAGCGTTTGCGACGGTTATTGCTTGGTTCCTTACCATCAATATGGTGCCACAAACCCTGGTCAGCCAAGTGCAAGCGATCACTCAAGATCCGTTTATGCTGCTGCTGATTGTGGCGACTTTGCTGCTGTTGGTAGGTTTCGTAATGGACTTAACGCCGGCCATGGTCATCATGGCGCCCATGCTGGCACCGATCGTGACTTCGGTAGGTGTTGATGCCGCTTACTTTGGCGTACTGATGGCGTTTGTATTGGGCATTGGGCTGCTAACCCCGCCGGTAGGTACCTGCCTTTACGTAGGTTGTGGTGTGGGTAAAGTCTCCATGGAGTCGTTAGTCAAAGCCATGCTGCCTTACTATGTGGCGCTCTTAGTCGTGCTGGTAATTCTGATCGCTTTCCCTGGCATCGTGACTTGGCTGCCTGATCTTACCGCCGTGCGCGGCAATTAAGGTTCTTGGTAATGAATAGGAGAGCCGCAGTGAAGACCCACTCGCATCGTATTTTGGTGATGGGCGTGTCCGGCTCCGGAAAGTCGCACATTGGTCACCAGTTGGCGTTGACTCTGGGTGCCACGTTTATCGATGGTGATGACTATCACTCACCCGCCAACGTGGCCAAAATGGCCAGTGGCAAGCCGCTCAACGACGATGATCGGAGTGAGTGGTTGGACACCTTGGCGGCGCTGTTTGCCGAGTATCGGGCAAGGGGGGAGTCACTGGTGATTGCCTGCTCCGGATTAAAACAGCGCTACCGTGATCGGCTGCGGCAAGGCGACCCAGCGCTGCAGATTCTCTATTTAGAGGGCAGCCGGGAGCTACTGCTTGAACGGCTTGAAACCCGGGCTGGACACTTCTTCAAAGGCGATACCATGTTAGCCAGTCAACTGGCCGACCTGGAACCGCCCAGTGAAGAGGAGGCCTTCAATGCCTCGATTGCCTTATCGCCCCAAGCGATCATTACGCAATTTGCTGCCACGCTACCGACGCCCAGCCGCTCGCCCATTTAAAGGAAGTAAGTTAAAGGAAAAATAAGCATTGGGGTCAGCTTTAGGGAAGACCTCAATGCTTACACCTTGAATAAGGCAGTTACTTTTTGAAGAAAAAACGTCCCACCCTGCAGGATATTGCCGACCACGTAGGGGCTACCAAAATGACGGTAAGCCGCTGCCTACGTGACCCTGAAACGGTCTCGGAAGGCCTGCGCGAACGCATCTTCTCGATTGCCGAACAGATTGGTTATATTCCCAACCGTGCGCCGGATCTGCTTTCCAGATCGACCAGCCACTCTATCGGGGTGCTGGTACCATCGCTTACCAACCAGGTATTCGCCGATGTTATCCTCGGTATCGAAACGCTGACGGAGCCGGCGGGGTATCACCTGATGCTTTCTCACTATGGCTATAGCCCCGAGCTTGAAGAACGCAGCCTGGCCTCGTTGCTCTCCTATAATGTCGACGGCATTATTCTGTCAGATCGTGACCATACTTCGCGCAGCCTGCGAATGCTGGAAACCGCCGGTATTCCAATTGTGGAAATCATGGACACCCACCGCCCCCCGCTACAACAGGCGGTGGGCTACGACAACGTTCAAGCCGCCTACGACATGGTCAGCGAGATGATCTTACGGGGTCGGCGCCAGGTGATATATCTGGCGGTACGTTTGGATGAGCGTACTCGCCAGCGCGAACAGGGCTACCGCCGTGCCATGGAAGAGCACGGCTTGACGCCCGTTACCCTGCAGAGCACCCAGCGCTCCTCTTACAGTGTGGGAGCGGCGCTGCTGCAACAGGTGATCACTGACTACTCCACGGCGGATGGTCTGTTCTGCACCAACGATGACGTCGCGGTTGGGGCATATTTCGAGTGTCAGCGGCGGGGCATTGACGTACCAGGGCAGATGGCGCTGGCGGGCTTCCACGGCCACGATGTAGGCCATGTAATGACACCACGCCTAGCCAGTGTGGTCACCCCCCGTCAGGCCATCGGTGAAGCAGCTGCGGGGGAGCTATTAGCGCGGCTTCGCGGTGAGAAGCAGACCCAAAAAGTGGTTGATTTGGGCTATCGTATTGAAGTGGGGATGACCTTATAGAGCGCGTTATCAAGTAGCCGTTAGCGGCGTAAATGACTAAAGTAGCCTTTTACTTTTGTCGCGAGGCCGTCGTGCAGATTACTCAACTCAATATTTACCCCGTCAAATCGCTAAAAGGTATCAGCGTGACTCAAAGCGAGCTGCAAGAGCACGGGCTAGCCTGGGATCGCCGCTGGATGCTGGTAGACGCGCAGCAGCGTTTTGTGACCCAGCGCCAACTCCCGGCGCTTGCCACCGTTGAGGTCGCGCTGACCGATGAGCACTTGGTGCTGTCGCATCCTAACGTCGAGCCTATGAGCGTACCGCTGGCCGAGCCAGAGGGAAATTTGCGCCTGGTCAGCGTGTGGAATGACCACTGCAAAGCTCTGCCGGAGAGCGATGAAGTATCGCGCTGGTTGGTCGCCGCCCTAGGCGAGCAGGTTCAGGGGTTTAGCATGGTGCGCTTTGCTACCGAGTTTACCCGTGCCGTTGAAGAGGATTTCCTTGATGGCGGGGCGGCGCATACCTACTTTTCCGACGGTTACCCTTTTTTGGTTGCCACTACGGGGTCGTTAGACGCTCTAAATCAAGCGTTAGTGGCAGGCGGGCATGCTCCTGTGCCCATGAACCGCTTTCGGCCTAATATCGTCGTAGAGAGTGACGAGGCGTGGGCGGAAGATCGCTGGGCAACGTTGACTCAGCAAAACGGCACCTTTCAGCTAGCGTTACGTAAGCCCTGTAAGCGCTGCAAAATCACCACCATCGATCAGCATACGGCGGCAGTGCCTGCCCCTGCTGAACCGCTAAAAACCTTGATTGAACTCAATACGCAACCCAACCTTAAAGGCGCGCATTTTGGCCAAAATGCCACGCTGCTTGAAGGCGCAGGCAGCGTTATTCGTGTGGGGGATAGACTGGCGGCGGCGACTCGCGACGCTTAATGCGCAGCAGCTTAGTGGCAATCGCCGTGCCGATAAGGGTTATCACCATACCGGCGATAATCTGAAGGTTGAGCGTTTCGCCAAGCAGCAGATAGCCCCATATCAGCGCGCTCACCGGCACCAGAAAAGTGACCGTTGAGGTGGCAGTAGCGCCCGCGCTGGCGAGTAAGCCAAAGTAGAGCAGAAAAGCCAGCGTGGTGCTAAGCGCAGCCAAGGCCAAGGCATTGCCCCACGCCAGTGGGCTAATGGGTTCGCTTGGCCACAGCAATATGCCGGGAATCATCAGCACCAGCGCCGACATGGCGCTGCTGCCTGCGGCCAGCACACGGGTTGGTAGATGGCCAAGGCGTGTTTTTGAGTAGTTGCCCGCAATACCGTAGCAAAACGTGGCGCCTAAAACGGCCAAAATGAACCAGCCGTCGCCGCCCAGGGCAAAATCGAGCCGATCGGCAGAGAGCACATAAACACCCAGGAGTGCCAAGGCAAGTCCTAGGTACTGCTGGCGCTGTATCGCGGTAGCGAAGAATAGCGCACCAATTAGTGCAGTGAAAATCGGCGTGGTGGCATTAATCAGCGAGGTAAAGCCCGCTTCAAGGCGCGTGGTGGCAAGTGCCAGCAGTGAAAAAGGCAGTACGTGATTGACTACCCCTAAAAACAGCAGCGGCCCCTTATGCTGCCAGATGAGTCTCAGGTAGTGCAGGCTGATCAGCAGCGGCATCAATAGCAGCGCGCCAATGCCCATGCGCACCAGCACTAAAGGCACTGCACCGAATTCGGGGGCGGCCACGCGCATAAAGATAAATGACAGGCCCCATAGCGAAGAGAGCAGTAGCAAGCGCAGCGCATCAGCCGACGACATGGCGAGTCCTTAACGTTCAAGAGGTGATCCAGTTAGGTAGCTAACTAGCTTAAGGCCGAATAGAAGGGGATGGAAGTGATTGAAGCACGGGTTCGGCAGAACAGGAGAAAATCAGCTACGCTGGTTAGGTGGTCGAGCGGCAACTGCCGTTAGGCCTTGTCTGATAACATGTCTATGCATAATCGCACACACAAGGAGTTGTTCATGGATCGTAAAGCTAGCGCACGTTGGGAAGGTGGTCTCAAGGATGGTAAAGGCACCGTTTCAACCGAAAGTGGCGTTTTAGATGCCAAGTACTCCTTCAGCAAGCGCTTTGAAGATGAAAAAGGTACCAACCCCGAAGAGCTGATTGGCGCAGCGCACGCCAGCTGTTTCTCAATGGCGCTCTCAATGATTTTGGGCGAGAAAGGCTATACCGCTGACGCCATCGAAACCAGCGCCAAAGTGACTCTTTCCCAAAGCGATGCTGGGTTCAGTATCTCGAAAATTCACCTGGACGTGGAGGCTGAGATCAGTGGCGCTGACGACGCCGCATTCCAGGAAGCAGCGGAAACGGCTAAAGCGAATTGCCCAGTTTCCAAAGTACTTAATGCGGATATTAGCATGACGGCTAAACTGAAGGCCTAAATTTTTTTTAGACTGTGATTTGCTTATAAGAAGATAGTTTTTTAATAGAGATGGCTCGCGTATAAACAGTGTGCGCGAGCCATTTTGTTGACTAAACTAATTTTAGCCTCTTAGGTATTTTTTTAAGTTATAGGCATTAAAAAAGCCTTGGCAATTGCCAAGGCTTTTATTTGCTGACTGGTGCTTATTTGTTGTCTTCGTCTTCGTTGCGATTGTACTCTTCAGCTGCTTCTAGCGCATCTTCTGACGCATTAACGGTAATGACATAATCATCGTCATCTTCGTTTTTGGTCAGCTCAAGCGAGTCCCATTCAATAGCGACGTTTTTCTCGCCCATACCTAAGAAGCCACCAACGCCAACAACAACAGCATTGATTTGGCCGTCTTCACCGATTACCAGATCAGTGATGGTGCCGATATCTTCGTCATCTTCGACGCTGCTTTTGACTTGGTTGCCGGTTAAAGCGTCAGCATGGAAAGTGTTTTCTGGCGTTTCCGTCAGGTAAGTTGCTTCCATGGTGGTACTCTCTTCAGCATTTACACTGCCAGCGGCAAACATAAAGGCCGGAACCATGAGCGTACCTAGAATAGCGGGTTTGATCGTTTTCATTTTGCTTGCTCCTTGCGATTTTATTGGGCTTAACGACTCCGCGTAACAACCCGAATAAATCAATAGTGGCGGTATTGGCTTCGTCTAAAATAAGCGATAGCAACGCCGATACTATTATTCCTAAGTGTGTTAATTACCCTGGTTATTTAATGCACTAGGATAATTGACGCTATCTTGCGCTTCACTGCGCCAAGACGACTATCAGATTAGTCGCTGTGTTCAAAAATACAACCTTTCAAGTGAAACTTTTAAGTAACATAACCGCTGCTGTTCCGCCCTCATGGGCCTACACCGCGCCGTCGTGCGGCAGTCTGTCGAGTTGACCCGCCCTCGTTCAGTGTTCATATTCGTCCCCAAATGGCTCACTTTTTATTCTTGGTTTGATAAAAGTGAGGTCGCATAAAAAGGAGACCCCAGACCATGACTTCCCACCCTTTGCAGATTATTAAGCAGCTCTGCGTCAGTAGCGTTGCGCTAGGCGCTTGGCTATTAGCCTCAAGCGCAGTGGCCGATAGCAGCGAGCTGCCCAAAGGGCATTTTCTGCTGCCTGAAGAGGGCAATATGGTGGGCCAGATGTATACCGTCACGGCGACCGAAGAGGATACGCTGCTGGATATTGCCCGGGCACACAACGTGGGCTACGAAGAGATTCGTATGGCCAACCCGGATACCAGCCTCTGGGTACCGGGAGAAGGCACCGAGGTGACGATCCCCGGGCAGTATATTCTTCCCGATGAGACGCGTAGCGGCATTGTGATTAACGTGGCAGAGCTACGCCTTTACTACTACCCCGAGGTAGCAGAGGGCGAGACGCCGCGGGTCGAAACATACCCTATTGGTATCGGGCGGGATGCTTATAACACCCCGCTGGGAATTACCGAAACCACCATGCGGCTTGAAAACCCGGCCTGGTATCCACCTGAGTCGATTCGTCGTGAAGCCGCCGAGCAGGGCGACCCAGCCCCTGCGGTGGTTCCCCCTGGCGCCGATAATCCCTTGGGTGAATACGCTATTTTGCTGGATATTCCCGGTTACCTGATCCATGGCACTAACCAGCCAGATGGCATCGGTATGCGTGCCAGCCGTGGCTGTATACGAATGCACCCGGAAGATATTGAGTCGGTCTTCTGGCGGGTACCGGTAGGCACCCAGGTCAATATTATCGATTCACCAATCAAAGTCGGCTGGGGTGAAGGGGGGAAGCGTTACATACAAGCCTTCACTGCGACGGATGAACAAGTATTTGGTATGGAAACGCTGTTAAACGTTGTTGGCTTAATTGAAAAGCATGACGGTAGTGGTGCCTCCAGCGCCAACTACGAGCAGGTAAGTGAAATATTAGAGCGAGCGAATGGCCAGATTGTGCCGATTAGCTAAACGATCGTGCAGCGCTAGCGTGCTGGATCCAACACCCCACCCAGCGATGCATTGCGCCGAAACCAGCCCGCGATGCTGGTACGCGGGCAGCGAGTAGGCAGTACTTCGTGGGGAATGGTCTCAGACAAGAAGCAGGCGAAGGTACCCGCTTCGGGTACCACCCGGGCGACCTCTTGGCAGGGGTCGTCCGGATGGTAGATCACCATCTCACCGCCACCGTCGCTGGGCCAGTCCGGCGTCAAATAGCCGACCGTGGATATCACGCGGTTAGCGCGACCACGAAAGCTATCCAGGTGGCGCTGATAAAAAGCCCCGGGCGGGTAGTGGGCAAAGTGGGCTTCGTACTCAAATAAGCCCAAAAACAGCGCGTGGTTAAGCGCCTGCTGTAGCTCGCTCATGGCGTCTAAGTAACGCCGCTGGGCAGCGCTTTCTCGATCAAGCCAGTGAATAGCGTCACCGCGGATATCTTTACGCAGCAGGTGCTGTTGACCGCGGCCAATGCCCGCTTCATCCAGTCCGTTATAGGCCGCCCGGTGTAGAAGCTCATTATTCAGCGCGCCGCATAGCTCCAGGTCAATAACCCCGCGGCCCACATACCAGCCCTGTTCAACCAGCGCATCCACAAGAGCGACCTGCGTCGTGGGCTGAAGCGCAGGTGAAGATGTAGCAACACTGGGTGTCATTGGTTGGATCTCGATGGCGCCGAACTGGAAACGGTTGTCGAGGGTGTCGATAGGCGGTTTTTGCGCTCAGGGTGGTGGCGCAGCGGCCCCTGGGGGCGCTGATATAAATCAATTGGCATACCGAAGCCCTCGGCCAGTAACTCGACCAGCATCATGGCAGATAATCCCCAGATCACATGGCCGTCCACATGATAGCTGGGCACGTAGTGGGCAACGCCATCCACGGTAATCACGTCGGTATGGGTGCGGTGATCGTCTAGAAAGTGACTTAGCGGCACTTCAAAAATAGCGTCTAGCTCGCCGGGGTCGGCAATCAGCGGTAAATCCGGCGGAATAATGCCCACCCAGGGGGTAACGCGAATACCGTGCAGCGAAATAACGTCCGACAGCCGCCCCAGGGGTTGCACCAGAGCGGGGTCGAGGGCAATCTCCTCTTCTGCCTCGCGCAGTGCCGTGGCGTAAAGGTCGCTATCAAAGGGCTCGCGCTTGCCGCCTGGGAACGCCACTTGGCCGCTATGGGTGCTCAAATGGCTGGCCCGCCGGGTAAACAGCAAGGTAGGCGCTGGGCGCTCGACAATCGGCAACAGCACGGCGGCCTCGGGCATCACGATGTGATCCAAGCGTTGAGGAGTCAGCTGTTGCAGCTGTTTACGCAGTTTCTCTAACATGGGGTATCCCGTTACTTTGTTCTCTTTTACCCAGCAGCGGTCATTGGCGTCAAGCGCGTCGAGGCTTCTATTCACTAGCCGTTGAGAATACGCGATGAACTTTTGCAGCCAGTGTGGTGATAAAGTACGTTTTGCCGTCCCGGAAGGCGATGACCGGCCTCGCTACTTGTGCGATGCCTGCGGCACGATTCACTACCAGAACCCTCGCATCGTGGCCGGCACGCTGCCCGTCAGCGGTAGTAAAGTACTGCTCTGTAAGCGGGCGATTTCACCGCGCAAAGGCTACTGGACACTGCCCGCCGGCTATATGGAAAATGCCGAATCAACCCAGCAGGCAGCTTCCAGAGAGACCCGTGAAGAGGCCTGTGCCGAGGTCGAACTGGCCAACCTCTACACCCTGATTGACCTGCCGCATATCAATCAGGTGTATATGATTTTTCGTGCCGAGCTAGTCGGCGGCTTCAGCGCCGGGCCGGAAAGCCTTGAAGTCGCGCTGTTCGAAGAGCATGAAATCCCTTGGGATGAGCTGGCCTTCATGACGATTGAACGCACCCTCAAGCATTTTTACGCCGACCGCCCCCGCAATGAATTTCCGCTGCATATCAGCATGGTAACGCCAGAAGATCGTGAGCGTTACTTTGGCAGTGCGTAATACTTTATTTAAAAGTCTGGTTATAGGTCGGCGAGTTGCCACACATCATAAGCGACTTCTTCGTAGGGGTGGGCAAGCTTCAAGGCCGCGATGGCGCCGTGAATGTGCGCTTCATCGCAGAGCAGTTCGACTTTGAACTCTTCGACCTTTTCCAAGCTGCCCACCGAGCCGATGTGCGGGTGGGCGCCTTCCGTTGGGCGAAACTGCCCCGTGCCTCGGGTTTGAAAACAGGCGTGTTCGTACGCTCCTATACGCCCGGCTCCGGCTTCGAATACCGCCTGCTTAACGCTTTCGGCATCTTCTACGGGGACAAAAAATGCGAGCTTATACATACTGTACCTCCAAACGATCAATCCAGTGTGAAACGTTGAACTCTGGCTATGTTAGCGGATAGGCGACTACTGGTCGCGGGCTTGGCTTTGTATGATGATGCTTTTATGACGTTTACCCACGACTGTTAGATGAGCCATCCTATGGATAAATTTGAGGTAAAGCTGGATCAGGCGGCCAGAGCCGCGTGGATGTCCTATGTAGGTGGAATGACTCAGGATGAGATCGCCAGCCAACTGGGTGTCTCAAGACCCGGTGTGCAGCGTTTATTGGCGTTGGCTCGCCAGGAGGGGTTAGTCAAAGTACATATTGATCATCCTATCTCTAACTGTATGGCGCTGGGCAGCACGCTGCGTGATCACTTTGGCTTGACCTTCTGTGAAGTGGTACCTGCCGATAGCCACGCAGCCGACGGCGCCGCCTCCTACCTGGCAGTCGCCGCTGCCGAGCGCATTGCGCAGCTGGTTGAACGCATCGAACCGTTGACTCTGTCGCTAGGCACCGGGCGTTCGGTGCGGGCAGCGGTGGAAGCACTTAGTCGTGTTGAGCGGCCCCAGCATCGCTTTGTGTCGCTGGTGGGTAATGTCGCCCGAGATGGTTCGGCCAACCGCTACGATGCAGTAATGGTGATGGCGGATAAAACCGGTGGTGAGCGCTTTTTACTGCCCGCGCCGGTGGTGGCAGAGTCGCTGGCTGAAAAAGAGGCAATGCTGGCCCAGCGTCTCTTTACGGCGATTGCCGATGTGGCGCGGCAGTCAGAAGCTGCCTTTATCGGCGTTGGGCGCATCGACCGCCAGGCCACGCTGTTTCAAGACCATTTTATTAGCGAAAGCGAGCTGGATGAACTGCTGGGACTGAAAGCGGTAGGGGAGTTGCTAGGCTGGCCGCTGAACCGTGACGGCGAGGTGATCGACTGTTCGATTACGCGGCGAGTTACCAGCCTTCCCCTGGAACGTTTTGGTAAGCATCATATGGTGGCGATTGCCGGTGGCCGCGAAAAAGCCCCGGCGATTCACGCCGCGTTGCGCGGCGGCTGGCTGAAGGGCTTGGTGACTGACGAAGTGGCTGCTCGGCAGATCGTTGAAGCACTCTAGGGCTTTCAAACCGCTCTAGGTCTTTAAAACCTAAGTGGGTGCACTGCAACATGCGTTAGGGGTAATGAATTAGCGTAAAGTCTAAGCTAATCGGCTTTGCTTTTTTTGGGCTTACGTACGATCATTTGTTCGATAGATGATCAATAAGATCAAGGCGACAACAATGCCAATACCAGCCCATAGGAGTGCTTTATGCGACTCGCACGTCACTTGCCCGTTACCACGCTAGCGGCCGCCATTGCCATGTCGGGCCATGCCCAGGCGCAAACCGAAATTACCGTGGCTACGGTCAATAACAACGATATGGTGATCATGCAGAGCCTCACCGAGGCTTTCGAAGAAGCTCACCCCGATATCACCCTGGACTGGGTGGTGCTCGAGGAGAACGTGCTACGTCAGCGGATGACCACCGATATTGCCACCGATGGCGGCCAGTTCGACGTGATGACCATCGGCACTTACGAAGTGCCTATCTGGGCAGAGCGCGGCTGGCTGTCTCCCCTGAATAACCTGCCCGACGACTATAACGAAGACGATCTACTGACCTCAGTGCGCGATGGTTTGAGCTTGGATGGCACGTTGCATGCGCTGCCTTTCTACGCCGAAAGCTCAATGATGTACTACCGTCAGGATCTGTTTGAGAAAGCGGGTATTGAAATGAGCGATCAGCCCACTTGGGAAGAGGTGCGTGAGTGGGCGGGCGAGCTGCACGGCAGTGAAGAGGGGGTAGCAGGGATCTGCCTGCGTGGTAAACCAGGTTGGGGCGAAAACATGGCCTTTGTTTCCACCCTGGTGAATACCTACGGCGGTCGCTGGTTTGACGAAGAGTGGAACCCTGAACTCAACTCTGAAGCCTGGGTCAACGCTATCCAGTTCTATGTCGATCTGCTCAACGACTACGGCCCGCCAGGCGCTAGCTCCAACGGCTTTAACGAAAACCTGGCGCTGTTCTCCCGCGGTAATTGCGCGATGTGGGTAGATGCCACCTCGGCAGCGGGCAAGCTGTATGACGGCAATGAGTCCGATGTGGCGGACAGCTTAGGCTTTGCCCCAGCACCCGTGGCAGAAACACCCAAAGGCTCACACTGGTTGTGGTCCTGGGCGCTAGCTATCCCAGCCTCTTCAGAGAATCAGGAAGCGGCGCTTGAGTTTATTACCTGGGCGACCTCGCAAGAGTACATTGAGCTGGTCGGTGAAACCGAAGGCTGGACCAGTGTCCCCCCCGGTACTCGTGAGTCGACCTACGCCAATGAGCAGTACACCGAAGCAGCCCCCTTTGCAGACTTCGTGCTGAAGGCTATTCAAGACGCCGATCCTACCGACTCCACCCTGGAACCCAATCCCTATGTGGGCGTGCAGTTTGTGGGCATTCCAGAGTTCCAGTCGATCGGCACTCAGGTAGGCCAAACCATTGCCGCGGCGTTGACCGGTGACACCACGGTGGAGCAGGCGCTAGACAGTGCTCAGCGTGCCACCGAACGCACCATGCAGCGTGCCGGTTATCTAGACTGATGTGACCCGCAGTGCCTGCCTTGGCTAACCCGGCAGGCATTGCCCCCACACTGTTTCTGCAGGTATTTCCATGAATAAAACACGTGCTTCTGGCCGGACGGTCGGCGGGCTACGGACGCTTTCGCTTCAAGCGCCTGCTGTAACGTTGCTATTGCTTTGGATGATTGTGCCACTGGGTATGACGCTATGGTTCTCCTTCCAGCGTTATAACCTGCTAATGCCCGGTATGACTGGCTTTGCCGGGTTGGAAAACTATGAATACCTTCTCACCGACCCTGCCCTTTGGGCCGCTATGGGCAACACGCTGCTGCTGGTGGGATGGGTACTGGCGATTACCGTGGTGGGCGGTACCCTGCTGGCGGTGCTGTTTCAGCAGGAGTTTGCGGGGCGCGGGATCGCTCGTGTGCTGGCGATCTCACCGTTTTTTGTAATGCCCACCGTGAGTGCCCTGGTGTGGAAAAACATGATGATGCATCCCTCTAACGGGGTGCTGGCGTGGCTGTCTGAGTCCATTGGCCTGCCCGCTGTCGATTGGTTCTCCTCGCTGCCGCTAACGTCAATTGTGATCATCGTTGCATGGCAGTGGCTGCCGTTTGCACTGCTGATTCTGCTCACTGCTATGCAGTCGCTGGATGAGGATCAGGTGGAAGCGGCGCGGATGGACGGCGCGGGGCCGGTGGCGATTTTCTTCTTTATCACTCTGCCGCATCTAAAGCGTGCCATCAGCGTGGTGATCATGATTGAGATGATCTTCCTGCTGACCATCTTTGCCGAAATTTTCGTCACCACCTCCGGTGGGCCTGGCTTGGCGACGACCAATCTGGCTTACCTGATTTACATTCGTGCGTTGCTGGATTTTGACGTAGGCACTGCCTCCGCCGGTGGGGTGATTGCGATCATTCTCGCCAATATCGTGGCGATCTTCCTGGTTCGTATGGTAGCCAAGAACCTGGAAGATTAGACCGGCACTTGTGTCTTGGGAGTACTTCGATGACAACATTAAGTTCCAAAACCGCAGCGCCACGCTCGGTGTCAGGGTGGCGGTCGACGCAAAGCAAGCGCATCTTGCTGACACTTTTGGGGTGGTCGGTGGCGCTGGTGATCTTCTTTCCGATTTTCTGGATGATCCTGACTGGCTTTAAAACGGAAACAGCGGCGATTGCCGACCCCTCGCTGATTTTTTCGCCCACCTTAGAGAGCTACCAGGATGTGCACGCGCGTTCCGGCTATGCACGCTTTGCGCTCAACAGCGTTGCGGTGGCATTTGGCTCAACGTTCTTCGCGCTGCTGATTGCGATTCCTTCAGCTTACGCCATGGCCTTTTTGCCCACTAAACGCACCAAAGGCACGCTGCTGTGGATGCTCTCTACCAAAATGCTGCCCTCGGTGGGTGTGCTGGTGCCGATTTATCTCATTTTCCGTGACGTTGGGCTGCTCGACACCCGCACCGGGTTAATCATCATCTATACCCTGATGAACCTGCCGATTGTGGTGTGGATGCTCTACACCTTCTTCAAGGATATGCCCAAAGACATTCTTGAAGCAGGGCGTATGGACGGCGCCTCCACCTTCCAGGAAGTGTTCTTTCTGCTGCTGCCACTCACGCTGCCGGGTATCGCCTCAACGGGCCTGCTATCGGTCATTTTGAGTTGGAACGAGGCGTTCTGGAGTCTCAACCTAACGACCTCAAGTGCTGCGCCGTTAACCGCCTATATCGCCTCATTCTCAAGCCCTGAGGGGCTGTTCTGGGCCAAATTGTCCGCCGCTTCCACCATGGCGATTGCGCCGATTTTGATACTTGGTTGGATGACCCAAAAACAAATGGTACGTGGCCTGACCTTTGGTGCCGTCAAGTAAAGGATATTCCTCATGGCAACACTACAACTGAACAATATTACCAAGCGTTTCGGCGACACCGAGGTGATCAAGGGCATCGATCTTGAGGTCAATGACCGAGAGTTTGTGGTCTTCGTTGGTCCCTCCGGCTGCGGTAAATCGACCCTGATGCGTATGATCGCCGGGCTGGAAAGTGCGACCGACGGTGATATTTTGATCGACGGACAGCGCATCAATGACGTTGGCCCCGCCGACCGTGGCCTCGCCATGGTGTTTCAGAGCTACGCGCTTTACCCGCATATGACGGTCGAGGGCAACATGGGCTTCAGCATGCGCCTGGCCGGGGTGCCCAAGGAAGAGCGACGCGCCAAGGTGCTGGAGGCGGCCAAAATTCTGCAGCTGGAGCCGCTGTTAGACCGCAAGCCCAAAGCGCTCTCCGGCGGTCAGCGCCAGCGGGTGGCGATTGGTCGGGCGATTGTGCGTAACCCCAGCATCTTTCTGTTCGACGAGCCGCTCTCCAACCTGGATGCCGCGCTGCGGGTGCAGATGCGTATCGAGCTGGCGCGTCTGCACGATGAGCTGGACGCCACCATGATCTACGTCACCCACGACCAGATCGAAGCCATGACCATGGCGGATAAAATCGTCGTGCTCCACGACGGTGTGGTCGAGCAGGTGGGCTCGCCCATGGCGCTCTACCATCATCCGCGCAATCGCTTTGTAGCAGGTTTTATCGGCTCGCCGAAAATGAACTTTCTGTCGGTAACGCTGACCAGCGTTTCGCCTGAAGGCGTGGGGATTCGTATGCCCGGCGGCGGTGAACGCAGCGTGCCGGTGGACGGTCAGCACCTGGAGGCCAACGCCCCTCTTGAGCTGGGTGTTCGCCCGGAACACTTAGTGCTCGAAGAGCAGGGGCCCCTGAGCGGCGAGATCAAAGTGCTGGAGCGGCTAGGTGGCCAAACCTCGCTCTATGTCCAGATGGACGACGAACTCATCACGATTATGGCCGATGGCGACGTGGCCTATCGGGTCAACGATACGGTGCATTTCGGCTTTGCCCCCGAGCGCGCCCACCTGTTTGACGCTGGCGGCCTGGCCTTGCCCAGCTTGCAACAGCACCCCTTGGCAGGGCTAACCCGACACGATAACCGCGCGCCCGGTTCGCCTTCTGAGGAGCCTGCATGAGGACACTCATCTTTGACTGTGATGGCGTGCTGGTCGACAGCGAGGCGCTGGCTGAAGGTACGCTGGTGGAGTATCTCTCCCGCTGGCTGCCCGATCTGAATATCGACCAGGAACTAGGCCAAGCGCTGGGGATGACCACGGCGGCTATTCTCGCTCATCTCGAAGCGTTAAGCGCCCACACGCTGCCGTCTGATGCCACCGAACAGGTAGATACCGCTATCGAGGCCCGCTTGGCGCAGGAGCTTAAAGCTATAGACGGAGCCGACAAGGCGATTCGTGGCATTACCTTGGAAAAGGCGGTGGTTTCCAACAGTCGACGCAGTCGCGTATTGGCATCACTGGCAAGCACAGGGTTGGCCGATGCGTTTGGCGAGGTGCCCATTTTTACCGCTGATCAGGTAGCGCATCCCAAGCCCGACCCCGCACTCTACCGATTGGCGGCATCCCATTTAGGCCAAGTGCCGCGTGACTGTCTAGTGGTAGAAGATAGCGTGGCCGGGGTGACGGCCGCCCGTGCTGCAGGTATGTGCGTGATTGGGTTTGTCGGCGCCAGCCATGTGGATGTTGATCAAGCGGCGCGCCTTACTCAAGTCGGTGCCTGGCGTATTTTAGAGCATATGCACGGCCTGGAAGCCTTGGTGGACGAGTGGCAAGCCAAGGCTTCCAGCTGTTCGCCTTAACGAGAGCATAACGATGAAACTAACCAATAAAATCGCGGTGATTACCGGTGGCGCGCGGGGCATCGGCCTAGCCATTGCCCAGCGTTATTTAAGCGAAGGCGCCAGCGTGGTTGTGGCGGATATCGATCGGGGCGCTATTGATGATGCTTTAGCGACGCTGCAGCAACAGGCGCCTGCCGAAAAAGTGATGGGGGTTGAGCTGAACGTCTGCGATCAGACATCGATTGACGCCATGGTCAAAACGGTAATAGAGCGCTTCAGTGGTATCGATATTTTGGTCAACAACGCTGCCATCTTTGATATGGCGCCGGTGCTTGAGGTGACCGAGGAAAGCTTTGATAAGCAGTTTGCGGTCAATACCAAAGGCATGTTTTTTACCCTGCAGGCGGTTGCCCGTTCGATGGTGGCCCGTGGTCAGGGGGGCAAAATTATCAATATGGCCTCCCAGGCAGGTCGCCGCGGTGAAGCCCTGGTAAGCGTTTACTGCGCCAGCAAAGCGGCTGTCATCAGCCTTACCCAATCCAGTGGTTTGGATCTCATCAAACACCGCATCAACGTCAACGGCATCGCCCCGGGCGTGGTGGATACGCCGATGTGGGAAGAGGTCGACGCGCTGTTTGCCCGTTTTGAAAACCGCCCGCTCGGTGAGAAGAAGCGCTTGGTGGGCGAGGCGGTGCCGTTTGGGCGTATGGGGCTTCCCGAAGACCACACCGGTGCGGCGCTGTTTTTGGCCAGCCAAGACAGTGATTACGTTGTTGCCCAGACACTCAATGTCGATGGCGGCAACTGGATGAGCTGAGGTGGCCATGACCCCTGATCTTGATACTTTAGCCCATCAGATTATTCGCGCCGCCGAAGGCGCCTCACGCTACCTGGTCGCGCTGGCAGGGCCGCCGGGGGCGGGGAAATCCTATCGCAGTGCTCAGCTCTGCGATGCCATTAATCAGCACCTGCCGGGCCAAGCTGGGCTAGTGCCCATGGATGGCTACCACTTCGATAACGCTGTGCTGGGCGAGCAGCAGGTGCCGGTAAAAGGCGCGCCCCATACCTTCGATGTAGAGGGGCTGCGCTGTGACCTCGAACGCATCCGCCAAGGGGGTCATCCGGTAGCTGTACCGGTTTTTGACCGCCCGTTGGATCTAGCCCGTGCCGGTGGACGGCTAATCACCCTTGAGCAGCGCATCGTCATTGTCGAGGGCAACTACTTGCTGCTTGACCGCTCCCCCTGGCGTGAGCTGCGACCGCTGTTCGATTGGACGCTATATCTAGACGTTGATGACGTCGTGTTGGTCGATCGACTGATCAATCGCTGGCTTGAGATGGGCCAGGATCGCACCGGTGCGCTGGAGCGGACCCACCACAAAGATATGCTTAATGCTCAATTAGTGAAGAGTTGCTGTTTAACGCCTGACCAGCGCTGGCGCTAGTACTAGTACTTTGTGTTAGCCCCTTTGTGTTAACCCATTGATAGCGTCACTTGTTACCTGCCTTTATTCACCCCATCGCGCCAAGAAGGCCTTGGCTGGAGAGTCCCATGACCCGACTTAACAATCACAACCTGGGCAAGCTAACCGACGATGTTGCCAAATCTAATTACGTTGCCAAACCTCAATATGACCGCAAGACGCTCACCCCCGGCATCGTACATATTGGGGTAGGCGGCTTTCACCGCGCCCACCAAGCGATGTATCTGGATGCATTGATGAACCAGGGCGAAGCGCTGGATTGGGGCATTGTTGGTGTGGGCGTGATGCCCGGCGACAAACGCATGCAGCAGGCACTGGCAGCGCAGGACTATCTCTATACCCTGGTGGTCAAACACCCCGATGGCCAGTATGAGCCACGGGTCATTGGTAGTATGGTGAATTACCTGTTTGCACCGGAAGGCACTGAGACAGTTATCGAGCAGATGGCTGATCCGGCGATTCGCATTGTGTCATTGACGGTGACCGAAGGCGGTTACAATTTTCACCCGGTGAGCGGCGAATTCGACCTCGATAACCCCCAGGTACGCGCCGATCTTGCTAACCCCACCCAGCCCACCACCAGCTTCGGGCTGGTGGTGGAAGCGCTCGCCCGCCGCCGTGCGCGGGGTATCCCGCCATTTACCGTGATGTCTTGCGATAATATTCAAGGCAACGGCGACGTGGCCAAGCGCATGTTTGGCGCCTATGCCCTGGCGCGGGACGCCGAGTTAGGCGCTTGGCTTGCCCGTGAGGTGGCGTTTCCCAACGCCATGGTGGATCGCATTACTCCGGTGACGTCGCCCACGGATATTGATGAACTGAGTCAGCGCTTTGGCGTAGAGGACGCCTGGCCGGTAGTCTGCGAACCCTTCACCCAGTGGGTGTTGGAAGATCACTTCCCCCTTGGGCGTCCGGCGTTTGATAAAGTGGGTGTCCAAGTCGTGGAGGATGTCGAACCCTACGAACTGATGAAGCTGCGCCTGCTCAACGCCAGTCACCAGGCATTGACCTATTTTGGCTATTTAGCCGGATACCGCTACGCCCATGAGGTGTGCCAAGATCCGCTATTCGTTGATTTTTTACTGGGCTATATGCGCGAAGAGGGCACGCCGACCTTGGAGCCGGTACCGGGGGTTGATTTGGAAACCTACCGATTAACGTTGATTGAGCGCTTCGCCAACCCGCAAATCAAAGATACCCTGGCACGGCTTTGCGCCGAGAGCTCTGACCGCATTCCTAAATGGTTAGTGCCGGTGATTCGCCAACAGTTGGCCCAGGGTGGAGAAATAGAGCGCAGCGCCGCCGTGGTGGCCAGCTGGGCGCGCTACGCTGAAGGGGTCGACGAGCAGGGCCAGTCCATTGATATCGTCGATCGCTTGAAAGCGCCGTTAATGGCGATTGCTGCCGAGAACCGCCAACGGCCAACGGCCTTTATCGAAAACCGCGAGCTGTTTGGTGACTTAATCGACAGCACTCGCTTTGTTGAAGCCTATTTAGCGGCCCTTAGTTCACTGCACGAACGTGGCGCACGCGCTACGCTAGAGGGTCTGGCGTCGTCCAAAGGAACAGTGTGATGTATATCGGGGTGGATTGCGGTACCCAAAGTACCAAAGTAGTGGTGGTAGACGTTGAGCGAGGCAAGATTCTCGCTGAAGCAAGCCGTCCTCACCGCTTGGAAGAGGGCGAAAATGGCCGCCGGGAGCAGGCGCCTGCGGAGTGGTTAGCCGCATTGAAAGCGGCGTTTTTTGCCGCGTTGGATAAAGCCGCTGTATCGGCTAGCCAAGTGCGCGGCATTGGTGTCTCAGGCCAACAGCACGGCATGGTCGCGCTCGATGGCGAAGGCGTGCCGGTCTATCCCGCCAAGCTGTGGTGCGATACTGAGACCAGCGCCCAGAATGCCGATTTAGTTACCCGCCTGGGCGGCGAGCCGGGCTGTTTGGAGAAGCTGGGGCTGGTGCTACAAACCGGCTATACCGCGTCTAAAATCGTTTGGCTGCGCGAGCATCATCCGGATGCGTATCGGCGCATCGAGAGCCTGCTGCTGCCCCACGACTACCTTAATTTCTGGCTCACCGGCGAACGGGTCACTGAGGCGGGCGACGCCTCCGGTACTGGCTACTTCGATACTCGTAAGCGTTGCTGGCAGATGGATGTTTTTGCCGAGATGGCCCCAGAATTAGACCCGGCGCGGGTATTGCCCCGGGTGCTGGAAGCCCATGAACCGGTAGGCTTTGTACGCCCGGCCGTGGCCCGCGAGCTTGGGCTTGGCGACCAGGTTGTCGTCTCCTCCGGCGGCGGTGACAATATGTTGGGCGCCATTGGCACCGGCAATATTACTCCAGGGCTGATCACGCTGAGTTTGGGCACCTCCGGCACCGTTTGCGCTTACTCGGCTAACCCTGTTGAATGCGATAACGCCATGGTCGCCAACTTCTGTTCCAGCACCGGTGGCTGGCTGCCGCTGATCTGCACGATGAATGTTACTTCGGCCACCACGCGGGTGCGCGAACTGTTTGGCTTGGATCTGGCAGCCTTTGGCGAAAAAGTAGCCAGCGCGCCGATAGGCGCCGAGGGCGTTACCGTATTGCCGTTTTTCAACGGTGAGCGAGTGCCGATGTTGCCCGACGCCTCCGCGGACTTTCTTGGCCTGACCAGTCTGAATACCACCCAGGCTAATTTGTGCCGGGCCGTGGTGGAGGGGGCCACTTTCGGGCTACGCTATGGGCTGGAATTGTTGGGCGATTTAACCGCCGGAGCCAGCCAGATTCGTTTGATCGGTGGCGGCGCTAACAGCCCCGTTTGGCGCCAGATGGTCGCGGACATTACCGGTACCCAGGTGATTTGTCCTGAGATTACCGATGCGGCCGCGCTTGGCGCCGCAATACAGGCGGCCTGGTGCGACCAGCGTTCAGAGGGCGTAACCCTGGAAACGTTGTGTGAAAGATTAGTCCACTTGGATGCGCAGTCACTTGCTGACCCCCATCCTGAGCGAGTGGCCGCGTACCAACCGATTTATATGCGCTACTGCGCAGCACTTGAACAACGCCATGGCGGCGCTTAAACGCATACCAAGGAGATTTTATGACCAGCCAGCTGCAACAGTTAAAGCAACATTCGCTTGTCGTCGCCGACACCGGTGATCTTGAGGCTATTCGCCGCTATCAGCCGCAGGATGCCACCACTAACCCGTCACTGCTGCTCAAGGCGTTTAGTCTGCCCGGTTATCAAGCGCTGATCGACGAAGAGCTGAGCAATGTAAAAGCCTCGGTTGGCAGCCGTGAAGAGCAGGTCAAGCATGCCGTTGACCGCTTGGCGGTGGCCATGGGCAGTGAAATTTCCGCCGTTGTACCGGGGCGTGTTTCCACCGAAGTGGCGGCCCGTTTGTCGTTTGATACCCAGGCCAGCATTGCCAAGGCCCACGAGTTAATCGAGCTGTACGATGCCCGTGGCGTGTCACGTGACCGCGTGCTGATCAAGCTGGCGTCTACCTGGGAAGGCATTCGCGCCGCCGAGGTGCTCGAACGCGAAGGTATTCAGTGCAACCTGACGCTGCTGTTCAGCGATGCCCAGGCCCAGGCCTGTTTCGATGCCGGGGTGTTTCTGATTTCACCCTTCGTAGGCCGCGTGACCGATTGGTACAAAAAAGAGACCGGCAACGACTACACGTCGGAAAACGACCCGGGCGTTAAGTTTGTTCAAGGCGTTTGCCAGCGTGCCAACCAGGGCGGCTACGACACCGTGGTAATGGGCGCAAGCTTCCGTAATACCGGGCAGGTACTTGCATTGGCAGGCTGCCCACGGCTGACCATTTCGCCTGCATTACTGGAAGAGCTGGATGCCACCGAAGGCAGCGTTGCTGCGCAAATCCAAGCGAGTGAGGGCAGTGGCAAGCCTACCGAGCCATTGAACGAAGCCGCTTTCCGCTGGGGCCACAATCAAGATGCCATGGCCAACGACAAGCTGGCCGATGGCATCCGCCGCTTCCACGACGACCAGCTTGAGTTAGAGAGCCTGATCGATAAGCGGTTAGGCTGAAATATAAGCTAGCCCATAGCTTAAGCGCGTCGGGGTTAGGGGCCCCTAACCCCGACGCAGTTATACATTCGGGTACAGGGAGAAAGCCTTATGGATGCCACCCTGAGCCAACTGTTGGAATCTATCGAATTAACCCCCGCTGGCGATTTGCAGTCGCTCAGTGGGGGTGACATTGCTGCTGTATACCGCCTGGAGACCCGTCAGGGGCAGGTGGTGATTAAACACGACGATACGGCGCGGCTGCGTGGCGAAGCCGAAGGGCTGCGTGCGTTGCGTGGCGCCTGTTCATCGCTGGTAGTGCCAGAGGTGTTAGGTTTGGCAGAAGGCTGGCTGATCATGGAGTCATTGGACACCGTGCCCGCTGGGCAGAAGAGCGAAGCAGCGCTTGGTGAAGGGCTGCGCGGTTTGCACAGCGTGATTGGCGATGCCCACGGCTGGCATCAGGATAACGCTTGTGGGCGCACACCCCAGCCGAATGCCCCGCTCAGCGACGGTCGAGCTTTCCAGCGCGAGCGCCGCTTGCTCCCTCTGTGTGAGGCGTGCCACCAGCGTGGGCTATTGGACAGCGAGCTGCGTGGCCGTATCGAACGCTTGGCCCACGATTTGGAGCGCTGGCTGCCCGATGCGCCGCCCAGCTTGCTGCACGGTGATTTGTGGTCAGGGAATGTACTCTTCACTACAAAAGGGCCGGCGATCATCGATCCGGCAGTGTATCGCCACTACCCGGCAGTGGACGTGGCGATGCTGACGCTATTTGGCTCGCCGGGAGAGGCATTTTTTGACGCCTACTGGAACGGCGACGCCCCGACCAGCTGGCCGAGGCGTGAAGCTCTGTTTCAGCTTTACCCACTGTTGAATCACCTGGTGCTGTTCGGTGCCGGCTATCGTTCTGCGGTTGAACGCTGCGTGGCGAGGCTTGAGTCCTTCGCCTGACTTACCAGGGCTTATGTTTTTACCAGGACCTATGTGTTACCAGGATTTAGGTTTTACCAAGATTTATAGGGCAAAAACTTACCATTCAAGGTTAATAGTACCCGGTCGCCTTTGGGATCTTCGATTTTGTCGACCTCCATGGTGAAATCGATGGCGCTCATAATGCCGTCGCCAAATTTCTCCTGCACCACGTCTTTTAGGGTCTCACCGTACACACCAACGACTTCATAGAGGCGGTAGATAAATGGATCCTGGGGGATCGCTTCATCCCAGGCTTTAGTGGGAAAGGCCACTAAGGCTTCTGCCGCATCGCTCTCCACGCCAAGGGTGTCACACAGCTTAGCGGCAACCTCTTGGCTGGCGCTGTTCATGCCGTAACAGGCGGAAGCCACCCATACCGGCGACATGCCGACCGCTTTGCCAATATCTTCCCAGCTCATTTTTTTACGCGCTTTGGCGGCGAGCAGGGTGTGACGCATTTCGAGTTTATCCATTAGGGTTTCTCCTATAAAGGGGGCTTTGGCCTATTAGGCTGTGATCAAGACAGCACCTTTTTGGGCTGAGTACGGACGTGGGTGGTATAGAGAACCAAGCCAACCAGGGTTAGGCCGCCTACCAGGTTACCCAGTACCGTGGGGATTTCGTTCCACATAATGTATTGATACAGCGTGAAGTCAGCGCCCAGCATGAGGCCAATTGGGAACAGAAACATGTTGACCACTGAGTGCTCAAAACCAAGGTAGAAGAAGACAATAATCGGCATCCACATGGCCATGATTTTGCCGGAAACCGTTGTGGAGATGGCGGCACCTACCACGCCCATGGATACCATCCAGTTGCAGAACATGCCTCTCAGAAAAAGCACAATCCAACCGGCAAGCCCCGCCTCCTGATAACCCACCGTGCGGCTTTCACCAACGGCCATCATCGTTTGGCCGACAGCGTTGATCTCCTCTGTGCCGCCCATGGTGAAATTCAGGTAGCCGAAGGTGGCGATAAATAGGGCGCCCCCAAGGTTGCCAAGCCCTACCAGAGCCCAGCACTTCAGCATGCGCGGCAGTGTCACTCCGGGTCTTTTGTCGAGCCATGCAATTGGCACCAGCATAAAAACCCCGGTGAGCAGGTCATAGCCCATCAGGTAGAGCATCACAAAGCCCACGGGGAAGAGTAGTGCCCCAATCAAAAAGTGGCCTGTTTGCGTCGCGATGGTGATGGCAAAAATAACCGCCAACGCCAGAGTCGCTCCTGCCATAAAGGCGCGGATAAGCGTATCCCGGGTGCCCATATAGACTTTTGACTCACCCTGATCCACCAACTTGGTGACAAATTCACTGGGCATTAGATAAGACATAAATATGTCTCCTGTGTCATTTCGGTTAATTAACGCCTAACCCAAGAGTTTTAGTGTTTCCTGATAGGAGCAATAAAACCGATGGCTGCGCCGTCCTGGTGCAAAAGAGATTAAGCGTGTGGCGCTATCGCACTATCCACCCATCCAGTGCTATTTGTGTGCCAACTCGCGCATATGATTTCTAATATTTTGTTTTGAATGGATTAATTTATTTTTTAGAGGATGTTTTTGGAGCGTTTAAGGTGTTACGAAATATCGTAAACTACGATATTTCGTTGTTTTAGTGACGAAATGTCGTAACTGGCGCGGTAATTGAATGGTGATGGGACAACTCATTTGAGACCGACACTAATGGATGAGCCTGAACGTCATCACGCTTTTGCGTTGATGGGTGGCTTTTCGCCTCTGGCGATGATTTTGGTCGATCCGTTTGCCGACCAACTGCTCGCTGCGAATTATGCCGCTTGCGCGCTGCTCAATATTGATGAAGCAATGCCTTTGGAGGCACCGTTTAGCCATCGCTTGGGTGCTTCGCTGTCACTATGGGTGAGCTTCACCGATGAAGCGCTAACACACAAAGCGGCCTGGTCGGATGACCTGGTGATGTTAGATATGCTGCGCCAGCCGTATCGAGTTGAGGTTTATGCTCAGCGTATCGACGACTCTTCACAGCTGTTGCTGACGCTTATAGACCGCAATAAAGCTGAGCAGCGGCGAGCAAAAGCGGAATTAGGCCGCCAGCACCGCCAGGGTGAGGTGGGTTGGCAGCGGGTCGAGCAGGTATTCGAGCGGATTGAAAAGCAGAACCAACTGATTCTTGGCGCAGCGGGCGAGGGGATTTACGGTCTGGATGCCGAAGGCAAAACAACCTTCGTTAATCCTGCCGCCGAGCGAATTCTGGGCTGGAGTACCGAGGATATGGTGGGCCACGACGCTCACCTGATGTTCCACCACACCCACGCCGATGGCAGTCACTTCCCGGTGCAGCAGTGCCCTATTCACGCCTCGTTTAGCGATGGTCAGGTGCATCATGTCGATAACGAGGTGTTCTGGCACAAAAATGGTGAGGCAATTCCCGTTGAGTACACGAGTACACCGATTTTTGAAATGGGGCGTTTGGTCGGGGCGGTGGTGCTGTTTCGTGATATTCGTGAGCGCAAGCGTGCTGAGCAGCAGTTGCGCGATGCCCTTGCTGAGGTGGAGTCACTCAAGCAGCGCCTCGAACTGGAAAATGAGTACCTCCAGGAAGAGATAAAAGCGGAGCTAAATCATCGCGATATTGTCGGCAATAGTCCGGCAGTGGCCAAGCTGATTCAGCAGATTGAGCTGGTTGCGCCCACTAGCGCCAACGTGTTGATTAGCGGCGAGTCAGGCACCGGTAAAGAGCTGATTGCCCGCGCCATCCATGCGGGGAGTACGCGCAGCGATCGACCGCTGATCCGCGTGAACTGTGCGGCTATTCCCCGTGATCTGTTTGAGAGCGAGTTTTTTGGCCATGTGAAAGGCGCGTTTACCGGCGCGGTACAGGATCGTCCAGGGCGTTTTGAGCTTGCTCACGGCGGCACGTTATTTTTGGATGAAGTCGGTGAAATCCCCCTGGAGCTGCAGAGTAAGCTGTTGCGGGTGCTGCAGGATCAGCAATTTGAGCGCGTAGGCGATAACCGTACCCGCGAAGTGGATGTGCGGGTGATTGCCGCCACCAATCGCGAACTGCGCGACATGATCGATGCGGGCCACTTTCGTGAAGATCTCTATTTTCGACTCAATGTGTTTCCTATTGATTCGGTACCGCTGCGCAAGCGGATTGAGGATGTGCCGCTACTGGCGCGGCACTTTTTACAGCGTGCCTGCCTGAAATTTAATAAGCCGGGAGTGCGCATTCCCCCCGCCCAGTTGGAGATTCTGCAGCGCTACCCATGGCCAGGCAACATTCGTGAACTGGAAAACATCATCGAGCGCCAAGTCATCGTGACCCAGGATCGACGCTTAATGTTTGATGACCTGCTATCGGGAGAGCCGTCGCGCTCGATGGGGCGTGCTCAACCAATGCCGACGTTGCGCCACACCGGCGGAGAGCAAAGTAAAGCAACGCTGCTGACTGAGCAGGCGCTGAGCCAACGTCGGCGGGCGAGCACGATTGCCGCTCTGGAACAGGCGAGAGGTAAAATTTCTGGGACCGGGGGCGCGGCAGAACTGCTTGGTATTAAACCCACTACGCTGGCCTCGCGGCTAACTAAATGGGGTATCGATGCGCGGGAATTTCGTAAAAGAGCGCCGCATTAATCGCCAAACCACCATGCTTTGGACTAAGGTAAGTTGGATGCGACTTGACAACAGGCTGCACACATATTTATAGATTGTTCAAGGCTAGCATACATACATGAATGTAACTATAATGCTCATCTTTCTGAATGGCTTAACGTGCGAGTGGCTTAATTTTCTGCAGGACAAGCAGGTTGAGAGACTAAGCGCGTTTACCATCTGACGCTGATACCTAGAGGCAATCCCATGCGACTGGCACACTGGGCAGTCAATGCCCCTTTACGACCCCTACTGTTAGCGGTATTTACTGCTTCTTTTGTATTGCCTGCTCAAGCCGCCGACCTCATCACGATTACCCGTGATGCGTTGGATAATAACGCTGAGCTTGCTTCGGCGCGCTCGGAGTATTTGGGTGTTGAAGCAGGCAGAGACGTTGCCCGCGGTGGGTTACTCCCCCAAATTAACGCCTCGGGCACCGTGGCGCATAACGAGCAATATGAAAGTCAGGGTTCATCCCGAGCGGGAACAGGGGCTGGAACGGGTAATGTGAGCGCTGGTGATGACCGTTACAACACCGTAGCGCTCACCCTCGAAGCCACCCAAGCGCTTTATGATGAGGTCACGCGCCGCCAAGTCACTCAGGCCGAGCGGCAGATTGACCAGCAGGTATACCTGCTGGCAGCTACCGAACAGCAGCTATTAATTGACGTGGCCAGCGCCTATTTTGATATTTTGCGGGCTTATGAAGTCCTCGAAGCGCGTTTTGCCCAAGAGCGAGCCATTGGCCGTCAGCTTGAACAGGCAGGCGAACAGTTTGAGGTCGGTTTGATTGCGATTACCGAAGTCGAAGAGGCCCGGGCTACCTTTGACCAGTCCCGTGCTGATCGCATTGCCGCAGAGAGTAATCTGCAGGTGGCATTTGAGGCACTAGAGCAGCTGACCGGCCAGCGCTACGCCAGTATTGAAGCGTTGGGCGACAGTATGCCAATCGCCCTCCCGGAACCCAGCAACCGCGACTACTGGGTAGAGCAAGCCATTGAGCGCAATCCTCAGGTATTGGCGCAACAGGCGGGGATTGAGGTATCACGCAGCGGTGTGGAAATTGCCCGTGCGGGTCGTTTGCCCACCCTTTCAGCCTTTGGCAACTATCAGTATGGCGACAGTGATATTGATAACACCACTGGAAATGACTCCTCTAGCCAAGTAGGCATACGCGCTAATTTACCCGTCTACACCGGCGGCAGTACCAGCGCCAGCATCCGCCAGGGGACTTATCAACTTGAAAGCAGCCAGTATGATTTCGAGTCCCAGCGTCGTTCGTCAATTCAACAGGTTCGCTCTCTGTACACTCAAGTCAGCAACGATGTGGAAACTGTCGAGGCTCGCGAGCAGGCCATTGTATCCAACCAAAGTGCGCTGGAAGCGACGCGCGCCGGTTACGAAGTCGGCACCCGTAACATCGTGGACGTTTTGAACGCTGAGCAGAATTTGTATAACGCCATCGCCAACTACGCCGAGGCTCGCTACGACTATGTCGTTAACCTGCTCTCACTGCGTCAGCAGGCCGGGCGCCTGGATGTAGACGCCATTGAAGAAGTCAATGCGTGGTTAACCGGCGATGAGGTGAATTTCACCTTGCCCGAAAGCGGTGGCAACGACCGCTATGAGTCCGCGCTCAACATCGGTGCACCGCCCCAACCTGGCACGTAATGGCTTGTCGGTTGGAAGTGATTCAGGTGCGCATGTGCTATCGGTCACCTTAAAAAAGATATATGGGAATGCAACGTATGAAGAAGATGATTCACTCACGCCGAGCGAGTCTGGTGACGCTAGTAGCTGCGCTGGCACTTTCAGCCTGCGGTCAAGAACAAGCCGAGGCGCCTCAACAGGGTGCCCAGCAAGAAGCTCCACCTCATAAGGTCGAAGTGGCCGAAATGGTGCGTCAAGATATACCGTTGGATAAGTCGTACCCCTCACTGCTACGCAGTGATGATGAAGTCACTTTGGTGGCCCGAGTCAATGGGTTTCTGGAGGAACGCCACTTTGAACCCGGCCAGTTGGTGGAGGAGGGGGATCGTCTTTACACCATCGAGCCCGATCTTTACCAGGCCACGGTCAATCAGCGTGAAGCCGATTTACAGAGCGCTCGTGCCGAGCTTGCCCGCGCCCAGCGTGATGCCCAGCGTTTCGAGCAGTTATTAAGCCAAAACTCAGTGAGTCGCCAGCAGTATGATCAGGCGTTGGCCGACCAACGAGTAGCTCAGGCGAGCGTCGCCCAAGCAGAAGCCGCTTTGACCAGTGCCAACCTGGATTTAGGCTATTCCCAGGTGACGGCTCCTGTCTCAGGCATGATCGGTTTGAGCCAAGTTAACGTGGGCAATTTGGTGACTTCGGGTACGGGGCTGGCTACGATCACCCCGCTGGATCCGCTGGAAGTTCGTTTCCAACTGCCTCAGCGGGATGCCTTTGAGCTGCGTCGTCAGTTGAGTGACGGCGGTGATACGTCGGATATTCGTGCGCGGTTGAGCATTCCTGGCGTGAGTGGCGGCAGCGATTCCGAATTAGAAGGGCATTTGGACTTCCTGGGCTCACGAGTCGATAGCGGCACCAGTACCGTGCAGGCATCCGCAACCTTCGAAAACCCTGAGGCGACCGTACTGCCCGGCCAATTTGTACGTGTACGCATCGAGGGCCTGAAGCGTTTTGATGTGATGGCAGTCCCGGAAATTGCCGTTACCCAAGGGCTAATGGGCCCGCAAGTGTTTGTCCTGGATGACGAGGACAAAGCCCGCGAAAGGACTGTTTCATTGGGCGAAGTGGCTGGCCCATGGCAGTTGATTCGTGAGGGGCTTGAGCCAGGAGATCGTGTAGTGGTCGGCGACCCCGCTGGTTTAGAGCCGGGTATGGTGATTGACCCTCAGCCGTTTGCTGGTAACGCTGAGGACATCGTTGAAGATGTGGAGCAAGAAGAGGTCCAACAGCAGTCTGAAGCGGCAGAGACAATGGAAGAGGGGGCAGGTGATGACCAGCCCGCTGAAGGAGAAGAGGGTGCGCAATAATGAACTTCTCTAACTTCTTCATCAGCCGCCCGATATTTGCCACGGTATTGGCGATTATCGTGACGTTGGTGGGCGTGATGTCCATGCGTATTCTACCGATTGAGCAGTACCCCAGCGTGGTGCCGCCGACGGTATCGGTGCAAGCGCAGTTCCCTGGGGCGGACGCTGAAACCGTTGCGCAAACGGTGGCGGCTCCCATCGCCGAAGCCATTAACGGCGTTGAGAACATGCTTTATATGACCTCCAACAGCGCCGATAACGGCCTCATGAGCTTAAGCGTGGCGTTTGACATCGGCACCGACGGCGACATTAACACCATCAACGTCAACAACCGGGTTCAGGGAGCGCTTTCGCAGTTACCTGAGGCCGTGCAGTCACAAGGTGTCACCGTTGAGCTGCGCTCTGACTCGATTTTGATGTTTATCGCGTTGACCTCGCCTGATGGCGACTACGACAACATCTATATGCAGAACTACGCGACCCTTAACGTGCTTGATGAACTGCGCCAGGTGCCGGGTGTGGGTAATGCCGAGGTGTTGGGCGGCGGCGAGTTTGCCATGCGTATCTGGATGGATCCGGATAAGTTGGCCCAGTACGACCTGACGCCCAGTGAAGTGGCCAGCGCGATTAGGGCACAAAATACTGAAGTGCCTGCGGGCAATTTGGCATCGACGCCGCAAAGTGAGCCGCGTGCGTACACCTATACGATTACCGCTGGCGGCCGCCTTAATAATGTCGACGACTTCCGTAATATTTACCTACGCACCAATAACGACGGCTCTTCGCTACACTTGGAAGACGTCGCGCGTATTGAACTTGGGGCATCTTTTTACGGGGTTGATGCGCGTTTGAACGGCTCAACCATGACGCCGATTATTATTAACCAGCAGCCCGGTGCTAACGCGCTGGAAACTGCGCAGGGTGTGCGGGATACCATGGAGGAACTAGCCGGTCGCTTCCCGCCCGGGCTTGAGTATGTTGCCCCTTATGATACCACCCTGTTTATTGATGCCTCCGTGGAAACGGTGCTCCACACCTTTATTGAAGCCTTTCTGATCGTTATCGTCATTCTGTTTATTTTCCTGCAGAACTGGCGTTTCACCGTGATTGCCATGTCGGTGGTGCCGGTTGCGGTCGTAGGTACCTTCGCAGGCTTCTACATGTTTGGTTTTTCAATCAACTTGCTGACGCTATTTGCCTTGGTGCTATCGATAGGGATAGTGGTCGACGATGCCATTCTTGTAGTGGAAAACGTCGAGCGCGTGCTGAGTGAAGAGGACGATATCAGTGTACGCGACGCGACTATTCGGGCGATGAAAGAAGTCGGCGGGCCGGTGATTGCGACCTCGTTGATCATGGCAGCCGTGTTTGTACCCGTGGCTTTCCTGGGCGGCTTTACCGGGCAGATTTACCAGCAGTTTGCAATTACCGTGGCGATCTCGGTGGCCATTTCGGCGTTAATGGCGCTGACCTTTACCCCTGCTCTGTCAGCGATTTTTATCAAGCACAAAATCGCCGGTGCCGGGCAGTCCAAATTCAAACGCGCCCTAAATACACCGCTACGCCTGTTTGACCGACTGTTTGCGGGGATCACCGCTGCCTATATGTGGGTCGTAAAAGGCTTGGTACGGTTTTGGGTGTTAGCATTAGCGCTCACGGTAGCGACAGGGGTTGGTTCCTACTGGCTCTACGCCAATACGCCTTCAACGCTGGTGCCGGAAACCGACCAGGGGGTTGTGCTGGTCAGCGTGTCGCTTCCTGACGCCGCGTCGCTGGATCGCACCCAGCGCTATATGTCAAAACTCAGTGCAGCGATTGAAGATATTCCCGGTGTGGAATACTCCTCCGCGGTGGCGGGCTATGACATTTTGTCGAGTTCCGTGAATACCGCTCGGGGGGTAATGTTTATCAATCTAAGCCCTTGGTCTGAGCGTGATTTGACTGCCACAGAACTTGTAGGGCGCATTATGGGGTTGGGCGCAAGTATTGATGGTGGTTCCGCGATGGCCTTTAACTTGCCACCTATCATGGGGCTTTCGACCACTGGTGGTTTTACCGGCTACTTGCAGTCCTTTGATGGTGCATCGGCACGTGAGCTGTATGAAGCATCGCTGCAAATCATGCAGAAAGCTAACCAGCATCCTGCCTTGAACCGGGTATTTACAACGTTCAACGTTAATGTCCCGTCTTATCGTGCCAACATTGATCAGCAAAAAGCATTAAGTTACGGCGTGGCGCTGGAGAACATTAACTCGGCTCTGGGTAATACCTTTGGTAACGGCTTTGTGAACTACTTCAGCTATCAAAACCGTAATTTTCAGGTCTATCTACAAAACGAAGATGAATTCCGGAAGACGCCGGAAGACGTCAGCAGCGTTTACGTGCGTGGCGGAAATGGCGAACGTATTCCGCTCTCTGAATTTGTCGAGCTTGAGCGCCAAACCGGTCCGTCGGTAGTGTCCCGTTTCGGCGTTTATGCCGGTGCAATGTTCCAGGGTGAGCCAGCTGCTGGTTATAGCTCAGCTCAGGCGATCGAAGCAATGAACGAAGTCGTGGAGGAAGCGCTGGGCAGCAACTGGGGCATGGGCTGGACGGGTACCGCATACCAAGAGTCCAATATGGGCAGCGCCGCGACGCTAGCGATTGTCTTCGGCCTATTGATGGTCTTCCTGATCCTGGCGGCTCAGTATGAGAGTTGGTCTTTACCGCTAGCGGTATTGACTGCAACGCCTTTTGCTTTCCTGGGGGGTATTGGGGGTATCGCGTTGCGCGGGCTGGACACCAGTGTGTATGTGCAGATCGGCATGTTGGTGGTGGTCGGGCTTGCGGCGAAGAATGCCATCCTGATTGTCGAATTCGCCGAACTGCAGCGTAAGGAGCAGGGAAAATCAATCCGTGAAGCGGCGATTACAGCAGCAGAGCTGCGCTTTCGTCCCATCGTGATGACCTCCCTGGCATTTATCTTTGGTACCTTACCGCTCGCATTGGCGACCGGTGCCAGCGACGTGAGCAGTCATCACATTGGTACCACGGTCGCTATGGGTATGTTCTCAGTTGCCACCTTGGGCAGCCTGTTTATTCCCAGCTTCTACGCCATGATTGCAACCGTTTCTGATTGGCTAGGTCGCAAGATGAAAGGGAATAGGCATGATAGCTCACAGTCGGCACTTGAGCATGACAAAGCCTAGTCCTTAGCGATTAACCACCATCAAGAACAGGCGGGTGCTATCTTCGGATGGCACCCGCTTTTTATTGCGGTCACGATAATCAAGCTAGCTGACTAAGATCAAGGTAGAGGTGGCGCCCAAAAGCTAATCTGGACTAAGCTGGAAGTAACAATACATCACCGGCTAAGTACCGGGGGAGGCGCCATCATGAACGATCTACTGCACGCTGCTACGCAGTTTCCGACCATCGTCTTTACGTTGCTACTCGGGTTGTTGGCTCTTTACTGGCTGTTAGTGATTATCCGTTTAGCCCCTCTGGAGCTGTTTGAACGCGATAGCCTCAAAGAAGACCATCTCGCCAGCACGCTGGTTTCTCTAGGCTTCGCTGGGGTTCCCGCGACGCTGGCCTTGACGGTGATTCTGACCATTGCAGCAGTGCTTACATTGGTGATCGAACTACTGGTATTGCGGTGGCTACCGCTTGGCTTGATACGTATACCGGTAGGGGTGCTGGTGCTATGGGCTACGCTGGTGGTTGCTTCGCCTTTGGCGGCTATGCTCTGCCAGGCCTTGCACCGTGGGCTGCACCGTTATCGCCCCTTCACGCGCCGCTGTTTACTGGGGCAAACGGTGGTGGTGACTGAGCGCGAAGGTACTGGTGGGCAGGCGTTCGCAGTCATTGATAATGAGCCCAATAGCAGGGTCAAACTGCTGAGCAAGCACGATGCCCTACCTGTACAGGGGGAGCGCCGAGTGCTGGTGAAGTACTTACCTGAAGAGGGCGCCTATCGCAGCGTCTCTGAGAAGGCGTATCTCGAAACGCGAGTTCGTTTGAATAGACTGCGGCTAAACCAGAAAAATCGCCACTCAACCCATTACTCCACCTCCCACTAATACGACGTTCTATCTGAAGGGCGTCACCGGGAAGCCTAAATGCTAGGCATCCCGGTTATTTCCAACGCCGCCACTGCTGTGTCAGCCACTGCACTGCACGCTGCCAGACAGTGGCGTTTTGCGTCTTATCAACGGAGGTAGGACGAGGTGCGGGGCGGTTTAAAAAGTCGTGAATGGGGTCTACCTGTGCTGGTTTATCCAGCATGGGCGCATGACCACAGTCAGGCACTGTAAGCGTCACAAGCTTAGGCTGTGCTGCGGTCATCCGCGGTAGTGTTTCCGGGTCTAAAAGTGTGGACTCCTCACCGCGTATCACCATCGTCGGGCAGCGAATGTTCGCCCAGTCTGCCCACATGTCGCGCGGCGTATCGTGTACAAACTGCTCGCCGATGCGCGGATCAAAGTGATACGTCCAACTACCATCCGGTAACCGACGGGCACTGTTGAGCGCTAGTTCGCGCCATGCGGATTCACCGGTAATACCGAAACTAGCGTAGTGCTGATTGAGCTCTTGTTGGAGTTCGCTGAAGTTAGAGAAGCGGTGGGTAACGCCGAAATAGCTGGAGAGACCAATAAGACCCTGCGTGTTCAGCTCGGGGCCCACATCGTTAAGAATCAGCCGGGAAATACGCCCACTGTGTTGTGGGTCAGCGGCGATCAACATACCTAGCAGGCCACCCATCGAGGTGCCCAGCCAATCGATGTAATCGAGTTCAAAGTGGTCAAGCAGTGCGATTGCTACTGTCACGTAATGGCTATAAAGGTAGTCGTGAGCAGGGAAAAGCGACCAGCTTGATAAGCCGCGGCCCGGGGTGTCTGGGGCGATAATCCGCCATTCACTGCCGAGTTCCCGCGCCAGCGCGCTAAAGTCGCCACCGTGACGAGCAAAGCCATGCCAGGCGATCAAAGTGCGGGGGGCAGTAGGGTTCCAAATGCGTACGGCGACTTCTAATTCGCGTATGCGAACAAACTCCAAGGCATCCATAGGGTACTCACACGGCTAGAACAGTGGGGCCAGTATAAGCATACTTGCTGCATTGCAGCGAGAGTGGGTGCAATGTTTAACGCTGCATCATGCGAATAGAGGTATCAATCAGCTCGCCACCGCGTTCCCGAATCGAAAAAGCTCCGGGGTTACGTAGCCAGTCGTGGAACAGGCCTCCCAGCATGGACTGCATCAAGCGCGTTGCAATTTCGGGGCTAAGGTCTTCGCGCAACAATTGTTGCTGCTCAGCGAGCACAAAGACATTCAGCATCTCTTCAAAACACTCGTTGCCGATCTGCTCCTGCATGTCGAGCGGGTTAATATCGCTGAAGAACTCGCAGCGATGCAGCAGGATGGAGAGTATTCGCTGATAAGAAGGTTGCTCAAGGCGCACTAAACCCGCATGGCAGGCCAGTCGTATAGACTCCAATGGTGATAATTCGGCGTCGGCTTTGTCGACCTCATCCATCAGCGATTGGAAGGGCATACGCACCTGTTCAACCAGCGCCATGAACAGGTCGCCTTTGTTTTTAAAGTGCCAATAAACGGCGCCGCGAGTAAGGCCTGCATGGCGAGCAATTTGCTCTAAGGAGGTGCGCGCCACGCCCTTGGCAAAAAATACCTCTTCAGCAGCTTCAAGCAGTGCTTCTCGTGTAGCAGCCGCTTCTGCTTTGGTCTTTCTTGCCATGGAAATGCAACCTCATTATCGACACAGTATGGTCATATTTTAACCTAAGAGGGAGAACATTTACATTCAAAACTGTATGGTTAAATGAGCCATCTCATAACGTGGGTTAACAAATTCGTCATTTCACGACTGAAAGCGTATAAACAGGCAATGAAACTGGCCCTAATGTCGTGAGCAAAACGAATTAAAAAAACAGGACAGAAAGCATGGCGCGAGCTCCTTTTCAGCTGGGCGAACATACCATTATGCCCGGCCAACGCTTACAAGTTGATGTGCCGGTGGCGCGCTTATATACCCATACGCCCCTGCATATTCCTGTCGAAGTCGTTCATGGCCGTAAGGATGGACCAGTGCTGTTGGTATGTGGTGGCATTCACGGCGATGAAATCAACGGCGTGGAGATTGTCCGCCGGGTACTGCGCGCGAAAGCGATTAGTAGTATCCGCGGTACCTTGATCGCTGTGCCGGTTGTAAACGTACTTGGTTTCTTGCAGCAAACCCGCTATTTGCCTGATCGGCGTGATCTAAATCGCTGTTTTCCAGGCAGCGAGTCGGGGTCACTTGGCGGCCGTATTGCAAATCTGTTTCGCGAACAAATCGTCGATCACGCTACCCATATTATTGACCTACATACCGGTGCAATCCACCGCACTAATCTGCCGCAAATTCGTGCCCAGCTCCGTCCTGGAAGCGAAACCGAGCGTATGGCCGATGCTTTCGGTGCGCCCGTAGTGCTAAATGCGGAACTGCGTGAAGGTAGCCTGCGCCACTACGCTCAGAACCGCGGGATTCCAGTGCTGACCTATGAAGCCGGCGAGGCGCTGCGTTTTGACGAGTGGGCGATTGCCCCAGGGGTTCGCGGTGTGCTGCGAGTCATGCGCCGACTAGGCATGCTGACCGGCGAACAACGCCGCCGCACGCCAGCACCCGCGGAGCTTGCCAAAGGGTCAAGCTGGGCTCGGGCACCTATCGACGGCATTTTGCGCCCCAAGGTGCGCCTAGGCGCCCGCGTTGCGAAAGGCGAGGTGCTGGGCAAAGTCGCTGACCCTTTTGGCAATGATGAAGGCGAAGTGCGCGCCGCTGCCGACGGTATTGTGATTGGCATGAGTCGCTTGCCGCTGGCCAATGAAGGAGAGGCGCTATTCCATATTGCCCGTTTTGATGAAATTGATGAGGCAGAAACGGCTATTGAGAGCTTTAACTCAAGCTTGGTGCCGCCACCTGATTCGTTTTATTAATCGTAGTTCATAACTCAACGCTATCGCTTCAATAGTTAAGGATTAGCTACTATAAATGGCAAGTCAGTAGCCATTTGACTATACCTAAGGACGGGCTTTGTTAGCGGCTACTCAAAATGATAACACCCAAAACAAATAGCTAAGCTTTCATCGGACTCGAACGAGTGGCGATCAAACGCCACGTCTACCGTGACATGGAGGAAAAGCGATGACGAGCGATAAACCTAATCACACCACGACAGATGCGGGTATACCGGTCACCAGTGACGAACACTCGCTTACCATAGGACCCAACGGCCCGATTCTGCTCAACGATCACTACTTGATTGAGCAGATGGCAAACTTTAACCGTGAACGTATTCCCGAGCGTCAGCCTCACGCCAAAGGTGGCGGCGGTTTTGGGCGCTTTGAAGTGACTCATGATGTCAGCAAGTACACCAAGGCAGCCGTGTTCCAGCCGGGCACGACCACTGAAACACTGATGCGCTTCTCAACCGTGGCCGGCGAACGGGGTAGCCCGGACACATGGCGTGATCCGCGCGGGTTCTCGATCAAGTTCTACACCACAGAAGGCAACTTCGACATGGTGGGGAACAATACACCGGTGTTCTTTATTCGCGACCCGATGAAGTTTCAGCACTTTATCCGCTCGCAAAAGCGCCGCGCAGATACCAATCTTCGTGACCATGATATGCAGTGGGATTTCTGGACGCTGTCGCCTGAATCGGCTCACCAAGTGGCTTGGCTGATGGGGGATCGGGGTATCCCGAAAACCTGGCGTCATATGAACGGCTATTCCAGCCATACTTATATGTGGATCAACGCAGAGGGTGAGCGGTTTTGGGTCAAGTACCATTTTAAAACCGACCAGGGAATCGATTTCCTCACCCAGGAAGAAGCGGACAAAATGGCTGGCGCAGACGCTGACTACCATACCCGCGACCTCTATCAAGCCCTTAAAAATGGCGATCACCCCAGCTGGACGCTGAAAGTGCAGATCATGCCGTTTGAAGAGGCGAAGACCTACCGTTATAACCCCTTCGATCTGACCAAAGTGTGGCCCCATGCGGACTACCCGATGATTGAAGTGGGTAAACTCATCTTGGATCGTAATCCCACGGATTATCACACCGAGATCGAGCAAGCGGCATTTGAGCCCAATAATATGGTACCAGGTACCGGTTTAAGCCCTGATAAAATGCTGCTGGCGCGTGGGTTCTCCTACGCCGATGCCCACCGCGCGCGGCTTGGCGTGAACTATAAGCAGATCCCGGTGAATTCGCCGAAGTCGCCGGTGCACAGCTACACTAAAGATGGCGCGATGCGGGTGCAAAATGTCACCGACCCGGTTTATGCACCCAACTCGAAAGGCGGCCCCTCTGCCGATGCTGAGCGCTACCCTATGGATAACACCTGGGAAGTGAGTGGTGACTTTGTGCGCACCGCCTACACCCTGCGCCGCGATGACGACGATTGGGGGCAGGCCCATACCCTGGTGCGTGAAGTGATGGATGACGCCCAGCGTGACCGTTTGGTGTCGAACGTTGTTGGTCATCTATCGGATGGTGTTACGGAGCCGGTGCTTCAGCGTGCGTTTGAGTATTGGCGCAATATTGACCAGGAAGTCGGCGACCGCATCGCTAAAGGCGTGAAAGGCGGCTAACGCGTGACTTTTTAAGCACACGGCGCGCCGTCCACACCTTCAACGCTTAAGCGGGAAGGGGGGCAGAAAGGGCGGCGGGCTGTGTGTCTTGAGCCTCTGGCTCACGCACTAAACTTAACGCTTCATCAAATAGGCGCAATCCTGCGCCTTCTTTATGGGCGTGTTCTGACAAATGACGCCGGAAGCGCCTGCCGCCGGGGCAACCCTGGAATAAACCCAGCAGGTGGCGGGTAATATGATTCAGCTTCGCGCCTTCATCCAAGCGCTGCTGAATATACGGCCGGAAAGCGTTCGCAGCATCCAAACGGCTCTCTGCCGGGCCTTGCTCACCAAACAACTGTTCATCGACACCAGCGAGCAGCCACGGGTTTTGATACGCCTCACGCCCCACCATCACGCTATCCACATGGGTAAGCTGCGCTTGGCACTCCGCCAGCGTTTTAATCCCGCCGTTAATGCCAATATGCAATTCAGGGCGGCTCTGCTTTAGACGATGAACACGGGGGTAGTTAAGCGGCGGCACATCGCGGTTCTGTTTAGGCGACAAACCCTGCAGCCACGCCTTACGGGCGTGAACGGTAAACACCTCGCAGCCTGCGTCAGCAACGATAGCGATAAACCGCTCAAGATCAGCGTCCTCATCCTGGTCATCAATACCAATACGGCACTTCACCGTGACCGGAATAGACACCGCAGCCTGCATTGCCCGCACTGCCTCTGCCACCTTTTCGGGGTAGCCCATCAAGCACGCGCCAATCAGGTTGTTCTGCACGCGGTCACTCGGGCAGCCGACGTTCAGGTTCACCTCGTCATAGCCCCAGGCTTCGGCAATCGCTGCGCACTCAGCCAGCTCACTGGCGTCGCTGCCGCCTAACTGCAGTGCAAGTGGATGCTCCACCTCGTTATAGCCCAAAAAGCGCTCACGGGGCGTCCCGTGCAAAATCGCACCGGTAGTGACCATCTCGGTATACAGCAGCGCACGCTTGGTTAAGGTGCGTGCTAGCGCTCTGTAATCGCGGGTTGTCCAGTCCATCATAGGCGCGACGGAGAAAGTTCTATCCAGCTCCGGGCGGGCAATGCCAGACTTCATGCGGGTTTGCGCGGTTGTGGTATCATTCATAACTGTTCATATTTACAGTGGTTGGGCGGCGTTTTACATGGTTCGTTGGTACATATTTGGTACTTGAGCCGCTTTTGATTTGGTACATCTGAGAGGCAAGTATGGCAACGATTCGCAAGCGCCGTAAAAAGGACGGCAGTTTCTCATATACTGCCCATTTTAGCATTCCGAGAAAGGACCTTACGCTAAAGCCTGGGTTTAAGCAGTAAACACCGCATACACCATCTGCAGTGCCAGCCCCATCAGCATAAACGCGAATACTCGTTTGAGAAGTTTGACGGGCAGCCTATGCGCTAATTTTGCTCCGATGGGAGCCGTTAGGATACTGAAGGGCGCCATGAGCAGTAGCGCGGGCAGGTAAACGTAGCCGAGCGCTGCACTGGGCAGTCCTTGGATAGACCATCCGTTGATTATGTAGCCAAGTGCACCAGCAACTGCGATAGGGAGTCCTACGGCTGCTGAGGTGCCTATTGCTCGGGGTAGCATGACGTTACACCAGGTGAGGAAGGGCACTGTTAGTGAGCCACCGCCAATAGCAACGAGCGCGGAAATGCCACCGATGCCCAACCCCACACCGCTTACGCCGATAGGGCCGGGTAAGCCGCGGCTCGGTTTGGGCTTGATGTTTGCCAGCATCTGGAGCGACATTAGCACCATAAAGCAGGCGAAAAAGATGGCAAGGCCGCGGGTGGGCAGCAGCGCAGCGATAAAGGTCGCCAAAAAGGTGCCGATTAATATGCCAGGGGTAATAAAGCGCACGATGTCCCAGCGAACGGCTCCGTGCCGATGGTGGGAAAGCAGGCTAGCGGTAGAGGCGGGAATGATGGCCGCCATGGCGGTGCCTAAAGCCAAGTGGGCAAGGTGCTCGTGGGGCACGCCTTGGAGTACGAAAAGCGACGTCAGAATTGGCACCATAATGCCGCCGCCACCAATCCCCAATAAGCCCGCCATCAAGCCCACAAAACCGCCCAGTGCTATATAGGCCAACCACCAAATGATGTCCAAAGCCGCTGCTCCTAAAAGTGTCTTGTTAGCATGATAAGCATATTGTACCTGAAGCGGTGCCTGTCGCGGGGCCAATACAAGTATTCCACTGTGGTGGCGGCTATGCAGTGGTAAGCTGCTAGGAGCCTGTCAGACTGAATGCTGATCTACTGCAAATTCGTGTGCTTTTCGCGACGATCGGTCAAGCCTGACAGGCTCCGGGGCAATATTTTGGAGTGCATATGCGCAATGTATTAAGCAGTGTTGGTGTGTTGATGATATCCGTTGCGCTACTGGTAGGCTGTGGCGAAACAGACGAGCCGAGTGAGTCGGTATCAACTGCAGAACAAACATCAGCCCCTGAGCCCACAGCTGCTGAGATAGACGTGGCTGCGGCAGAAGAGGTGGCGCCTCTTGTCGTCGAGATAATGGCGCATGTATCGCTGCGCAGTGATCGGCGTTTAATGGTGGAAGGCGAGAGCAACTTGCCCGATGAAACGCTGGTACAGATTATTGTCGAACGCGAGATCAGCAGCGTGCGTTGGCGTGAGCGGACGCGTATAGAGAATGGCGTGTTCGCAGCGGGACCATTTGGCCCTGGCAGTGGCTTACCCGATGGTGGCTATATAGTACAGGTTGAGGTTTCCGAAGGCAGTGTGCAGCCGGAAGCCGTTCAAGCGCGTATTGGCCACGAGGGCCAGCACCTGGCGGGAGAGCTGGTAAATCAATCCCGCCATGGGCTGGGCCAAGTGGCCACCTACTCACGACGCTTCTTGGTGGGGAGTGAGCCAAGGCAAACGCGTGACCAGGTGGAGGTGCTAGAGAGTCCGGGGAGGTAGACGCTTTAGGCAGGATGCCAATGGGCTAGCAGTACTGCATGAATCGATGTGTCGCTTGGGGCTTTTGTGAAGTGCTCAATGACGAAACGATCGTCGCGTTGCACTACATAGTGGCCCGCTTTGTGAAACACATGGGTCGGCCCGAGTAGCAGAAGATCGCCAGCATTAACGGGTGAAAAATCTGTACCTGGGCCGGGTGTTGCCATTACGCACGGTGCTTTCCAGTCGATGTTCAGCGGGAGGTGACTGGGCACTTTAATGGTCGTTGCCTGTACCTGTTCCCAGGGGAGGGGACCAGTATGGGTCAACGTTAATAGCTCGGGGGCGCTATCACCTTCCAATAGAGTTGCCAGGGAGCAGTCGAGTGCATCAGCGAGCGCCACAAGGCGTTCGTGACCGATCTGTTTGATCGCCCCAGATTCCCAATAAGAAATGGTGACATCTGACACGCCAACTTTGCGTGCGAGAGCAGCTTTGTTGAGCTTGGCCCTAAGCCGCAGTTGCTTGATACGTGAGCCTAGCGATTCCATTTCGTCTTCCTGATGATGAGCTAACAAGCTCGTTGAATGTCTTCCACTATAAATTTCTCTAATATAGATAGTGGAGCTATGAACATACTTTTATTGGTCTATCTCAAGCTTGGGGTATGCACCCAAGATGTTGCTGCAGTGCCATACTAAGCGATTGTGCTTTAGCGCGCATTAGTGGACAAATAACGTTGAGTTAATTTCTCTGACGCTTTCTTGCGCTAGTCGTTCCCTGCGCGACGCTGTTGGTTGCGCCTAAGGTGCGTATAATATCGCCATGCATTTTTGCCAATAGGACGTTTTCATGACCGTACGTACTCGCATTGCACCTTCTCCCACAGGAGACCCCCACGTTGGCACGGCCTACATCGCGCTTTTTAACCTATGTTTTGCGCGTCAGCACGGTGGCCAATTCATTCTTCGTATTGAAGACACTGATCGGGTGCGCTCTACTCCTGAGTCGGAGCAGATGATTCTCGATTCACTGCGCTGGCTGGGTCTTGAGTGGGATGAAGGCCCGGATGTTGGCGGCCCCCACGGCCCTTATCGGCAAAGCGAGCGTGGCGATATATATGCTCAATACGCCCAGCAGTTGTTGGATGCCGGGCATGCATTTAAGTGTTACCGCACCAGTGAAGAGCTTGATGAACTGCGTGAAACCCGCAAGGCTGCGGGCTTGCACCTGGCATTGAAGCCTGCTGACTTAGCATTGGAGAGCCAGGAGCAAGCACGCCGTGAACAGGAAGGCTGGCCTTATGTAGTGCGCATGAATGTGCCTGCCGAAGGCGTTTGTGTGGTCAACGATATGCTGCGCGGTACGATTGAAGTGGAGTGGGCGCAGGTGGACGCGCAAATTCTGCTTAAATCAGACGGCATGCCCACTTATCACCTCGCCAATGTGGTCGACGATCATCTAATGGCGATCACCCATGTGCTGCGTGGGGAAGAGTGGATTAACTCCGCACCAAAGCACCAACTGCTGTATGAGTATTTTGGTTGGCAAATGCCGCAACTTTGTCACATGCCGTTGCTGCGCAACCCCGATAAATCCAAACTCTCTAAGCGCAAAAACCCGACCTCCATCAATTATTATCGTCGGATGGGCTTTTTACCCCAGGCCGTTACCAACTACTTGGGGCGGATGGGGTGGTCGATGCCTGATGAGCGCGAGAAATTCAGTCTACAAGAGATGATGGCGGAGTTTGACGTTCAGCGTGTCTCGTTAGGTGGCCCTGTATTTGATCTGGAGAAACTGACCTGGTTAAACGGTGTGTATATCCGTGAAGACCTGGATGATGATGCACTGTTGAGCGCACTGCGTGACTGGGCTTTCAATGAAGCTTACGTTAAGCAGATACTGCCGCAGGTGCGACCACGGGTAGAGACGCTCTCCCAGGTAATGCCGTTGGCAGGGCACTTCTTCTCTGGTCTTCCGGCGCTAACAAAAGCGTCGTTTGATAGCGTGAAGCTCGAGGAAGAGGAGCTGGTCAAACTGCTTCAATTCCTTGTTTGGCGATTCGAGGGCGTTTCGGCTTGGCATAAAGAGGCGCTGTTGAACGAGGTGAAAACGCTGGCTGAGCACTTTGACTTGAAAATGAAAGCCTTTCTGGCGCCGGTGTTTATTGCCATTACCGGCAGCGCGTCCAGCACCTCAGTGATGGACGCCATGGCGATTCTGGGTTCAGACGTTACCCGGGCACGCCTGCGTAGTGCGATAGAGGTATTGGGCGGCGTCTCGAAAAAGCAGGCCAAGCGCTTTGAAAAAGAATTTCGTGAGATCGCTTCGTGAAATAGTTTAGTAAAATCAGCTAACCGCGCATGAGATAGCGCTAGCGCCAATTTCTCATCCTTAGGAAATTGGCGTTTTTTCTGTTGACGAAGGCCAGCGGAATCAGTATTATACGCTCCGTCTTCGCGACATGTGGGGCCTTAGCTCAGCTGGGAGAGCGCAACACTGGCAGTGTTGAGGTCAGCGGTTCGATCCCGCTAGGCTCCACCAATTAGTAGTACTTGTTATCAGTACCTTTCGCGAAGCAGCTCGATATACGTCCCATTCGTCTAGTGGTCTAGGACACCGCCCTTTCACGGCGGTAACAGGGGTTCGAACCCCCTATGGGACGCCACTAATTCAGCATCCCTCCCTAATCGTTTATTTCTCTGGCAATGAGTCTTCTCATTTGCTGGCTTTTTGTATTCCCGCTGTTCACAAAAGAGCTACAAATCGACAATTTTTGGACGATTTTGTGCTTGACTTGTCCACTTTTGCGATTCTGGCTTAAAGGTTGTGCACAACCCCTTGTTGTTGACGCAAAAAATCTTTAACAGAACTTAAGTCTTTAAAAAACAATGACTTACAGGAGGTTAAAAAATAACCAATTTAAGGCTGGCCCACTGCCCATGGCGATTTCGGGACGTTTTGAAGTGGTTGTGAACAGGGTTATCCACAGATAGTGTGGAAAACCTTGAGCAGGATCCAGAAGCAAAAAAGTCAAGCGATAATGGAGTCGAATTAGGCGTTTTTGACGTCCTTCAATGTTGCATCCGGCTATCGCAGCGTCCTAGGCTCAGAAGGGGCAAGGGGTGGTCTCTAAGGGGAGAGCTTGCTCAAGGCATCTGGTAGGTTAGTGAATGGTCGCGAGCGCATGTGGTGGTGCGTTGGTGGTCTATGAACCAGAGCGTTAATCAGCCCATACGCAAAAGGCCACCCGAAGGTGGCCTTTGATCGTACTGTCAAGCGGGGATGGTTTATTTTTTCGGATAGTCACGCTGGTCGTGGCCAATATAGAGCTGGCGCGGACGACCGATTTTGTAGCTTTCGCTGAGCATTTCGTGCCAATGCGAGATCCAGCCAATAGTGCGCGATACCGCGAAGATCACGGTGAACATATTGGTGGGGATACCCATGGCTTTCAAAATGATGCCTGAGTAGAAATCAACGTTCGGGTACAGCTTCCGCTCGATGAAGTACTCGTCTTCTAGGGCAATTTGCTCAAGACGCTTGGCGATTTTAAGCTGAGGGTCGTCGGCCATGCCGAGCTCTGCAAGTACTTCGTCGCAGGTCTCTTTCATTACCTTGGCGCGCGGGTCAAAGTTGCGATACACGCGGTGACCAAAGCCCATTAGCTTGAACGGGTCGTCCTTATCCTTGGCTTTATCAACAAAGCGCTGGATGTTCTCTTCGGAGTCTTCACCGATTTCGTCGAGCATAGCCAGCACGGCTTCGTTGGCGCCGCCGTGAGCGGGGCCCCAAAGTGCCGCGATACCTGCGCTAATACAAGCGAATGGGTTGGCCCCCGTGGAGCCTGCCAAGCGTACAGTCGAGGTAGAGGCGTTCTGCTCGTGATCCGCATGCAGCATGAAGATGCGATCCATGGCTTTCGCGTATACCGGGTTGATTTTGTACTCTTCGCAAGGGTTGCTGAACATCATGTAGAGGAAGTTCTCTGCATAGGTCAGATCGTTGCGCGGGTAGTTAAAGGGCTGACCCACATTATACTTATGGGACATTGCCGCCAGGGTAGGCATCTTGGCGATCAGGCGGATCGCGCTGATCACGCGATCTTCCTCTTGAGTGATGTCCATGTGGTCGTGGTAGAAGGCCGCTAAGCCGCCCACTACACCGCACAAAATAGACATCGGGTGGGCATCGCGGCGGAACCCTTTAAAGAAGTTGTTGATCTGATCGTGAACCATGGTGTGGTTGCGAATGCGCGATTCAAAATCCGCGTACTGCTCGTCGTTGGGTAACTCACCAAACAGCAGGGTGTAGCACACTTCTACGAAATTGGACTCTTTGGCCAGTTGATCAATCGGGTAGCCGCGGTGTAGCAGCACGCCCTTGCCGCCATCAATATAAGTGATGGCAGACTGGCAGGAAGAAGTGGCCATAAAGCCGGGGTCGTAGGTGAACAGGCCTTCAGCGCCTAAACCGCGTACGTCGATGACGTCGGGGCCAAGTGTGCCGGAATACATGGGTAGCTCGATCGGTTTATCCAGACCGTCTACCGTCAATGTCGCTTTCCTGTCAGCCATGCTGGCCTCCTTTCGAATTCGGGTTGGGACGTAAAGTCATTGCTGCGCATACCGCGCCGGCGAAAAGGCTTGCCCACTATAGAAGTGTGCGACATTTTGTCAATTAGCCTAAGCGCTAGCTGCAGGTTGTACAAATATTGTTGCTTTGAATAGTTTTTGTATACGATGAAAAAGCCTACATTATGGCGAAGCGTCAGAAGATTGACGATAGGCTAACATGATATGTTAACAGGCTTATCAAATTGCTAATCTACTGTCACTATAACCATGCTGCAGCGCAAAATCGACTCAGGATGCGGACAATTTTCTTGCACCATAGTCGAGTTAGGGCTGAGTTCGGTTTGTAAGCGAGGGCGAAGGTTCTTATAATCCACGGCGCGCGACCGGCAGGTAGGTGGTCGTGCCCGACTTGGCAACGGCCGAGCCCCTTCCAGCAACCACCGCCCGCTCGGGCCATGCCCGACCTGTCGCAGAGCGGGCCAAGAGAGTGTGTACAAAGCCGTGAATAGCAAACGACCCGTAAACCTAGACCTTACTACGATACATTTCCCACTGCCGGCGCTGACGTCGATCACACACCGCATCACGGGTGTCATCCTGTTCGTTGGCCTGATTTTCGCTTTTTGGGCGCTGGGCAAGTCCTTGTCATCTCCTGCGGGTTTCGACGCCGTTAGCGATGCACTGGCCAATAATTTTTTGGCTAAGTTGATTGCTTGGGGGTTGTTATCCGCACTGGCATTCCACTTTGTAGCAGGTATCAAGCACCTGCTGATGGATGCCGATATTGGGGTAACCCTTGAGGGTGGCGTTAAAAAAGCGCAGATCACCGTCGTGGTCAGCGCTGTTCTGATTATTCTGGCAGGAGTTTGGGTATGGTAACTAACATTACAAGTTTTGGCCGTAGTGGGCTTTCTGACTGGCTGATGCAGCGCGTTTCTGCTGTTATTTTGGCCCTCTACACGGTCTTTATCGTTGCCTTTCTGCTGTTTAATCCGAACCTCGATTACTACACGTGGAGCGGTCTGTTCAGCCAGACGTGGATGCGGATTTTCTCGCTACTGGCGTTCGTCGCCTTAGCCGCACACGCCTGGATTGGTCTGTGGACCGTCACCACCGACTATCTCAAGTCCACTCGCCTGCGCGTGGGTGTCCAAGCTGTCATCATCTTGGGCATTTTCGTGTACTTGGTGTGGGGCATTCAAATTCTGTGGGGAGCTTGATTACATGTCTAATCTGCGTAGCCTGACGTTTGACGCCATTATTATTGGTGGCGGTGGCTCTGGCCTGCGAGCCGCTCTGGAGCTGGCGAAGTCCGGCAAAAAGACGGCCGTGTTATCGAAAGTTTTCCCGACCCGCTCTCACACCGTTTCTGCCCAGGGTGGTATTACCTGCGCGATTGCGTCCGATGACCCGAATGATGACTGGCGCTGGCATATGTACGACACCGTTAAAGGCGGCGACTATATCGCTGACCAGGACGCGGCGGAGTATATGTGTTCTGAAGGCCCGAAAGCGGTATTCGAGCTCGAGCATATGGGCCTGCCGTTCTCGCGTTTAGATAACGGTCGCATTTATCAGCGCCCGTTTGGCGGTCAGTCGAAGAACTTCGGTGAAGGTGGCCAGGCGGCTCGTACCTGTGCCGCTGCTGACCGTACCGGCCACGCGCTGTTGCACACCCTTTACCAGAATAATTTGAAGAACAATACCGTGTTCCTCAATGAGTGGTATGCAGTGGATTTGGTCAAAAATGCCAGCGGTGATGTGGTCGGCTGTATCGCCATGTGTATCGAGACGGGCGAAGTGGTTCACATTAAGTCCAAGGCCACAGTATTAGCTACTGGTGGAGCAGGCCGTATTTATGCTTCCACAACCAATGCGTTGATTAACACCGGTGACGGTATTGGCATGGCGCTGCGTGCGGGCTTCCCGATGCAAGACATGGAAATGTGGCAGTTCCACCCGACCGGTATTTACGGTGCGGGCACGCTGGTCACAGAAGGCTGCCGCGGTGAGGGTGGCTACCTGATCAACAAAGACGGCGAGCGCTTTATGGAGCGTTATGCGCCGAATGCCAAAGATTTGGCGGGCCGTGACGTTGTCGCCCGTTCGATGGTCATGGAAATTCTGGAAGGTCGTGGCTGTGGCGAGAAGGGCGATCACGTCTTCTTGAAGCTTGATCACCTGGGTGAAGAAGTACTTGGTAAGCGCCTACCTGGTATCGTTGAGCTCTCCAAGACGTTTGCTCACATCGATCCGGCAAAAGACCCGATCCCGGTCGTACCGACCTGCCATTACATGATGGGCGGTATTCCGACCAATATTCATGGTCAGGCGATTACCATGGACGAAAGCGGTAACGATCATATCGTTAACGGCCTGTTTGCCTGTGGTGAAGCAGCGTGTGTTTCTGTTCACGGTGCTAACCGCTTGGGCGGTAACTCGCTACTTGATCTAGTGGTCTTCGGTCGTGCTGCAGGCATGTTTATTGAAGGCGCGCTGAACGAAGGCATTGAGTACCTGGACGCTTCCGAGTCTGACATTGAGTCGGCCATGAAGCGGATCACGCGCTGGAATGAGTCTGAGGGTGGTGAAAGTATTCCTGAGCTGAAAGCTGAGCTTCAGGAAATCATGCAGACCTCCTTCGGCGTATTCCGCGAAGAGAAAAACATGCTGGAAGGCGTCGACAAGCTAGCGCTGCTGCGCGAGCGCATCGCTAATGCCTACTTGCCTGACAAGTCCAATGCCTTCAACACTGCCCGTGTAGAAGCACTGGAACTTGATAACTTGATGGAAGTGGCTGAAGCGACGGCGATCGCTGCCCTAGAGCGTAAAGAGAGCCGCGGCGCCCACTCGCGTTACGACTATCCAGACCGTGATGACGTCAACTGGCTGAAGCACTCGCTCTTCTTCCCAGCGACGAAAGAGCTGAAAAAACGCGACGTTAACTTCAAGCCGAAAACCGTTGATACGTTCGAGCCTAAGGTTCGTACCTACTAAACGCCGCATAGACGAGAGGGAGTCACTATGTCCAATCTTCAGGTATCCGTATACCGCTACAATCCGGAAACCGACTCCGCACCTTACATGCAGGAGTTTCAGGTCGATACTAAAGGCCGCGATGTGATGGTGCTGGATGTTCTTCATATGATGAAGGAACAAGACAGCGGTTTGGCGTTTCGTCGCAGCTGCCGTGAAGGCGTCTGCGGTTCAGACGGCATGAACATGAACGGCAAAAACGGCTTGGCATGTATCACGCCGCTGTCAGACGTTGTCAAAAACAACAAGCTGACCCTGCGCCCGCTGCCGGGCCTGCCGGTTATTCGCGATATGGTCGTGGATATGGGGCTGTTCTATAAGCAGTACGAGCGTATTCAGCCGTACCTGCAGAACGATACGCCTGCACCGGCCATTGAGCGTCTGCAGTCGCCAGAAGAGCGCGACAAGCTAGATGGCTTGTATGAGTGTATTCTATGTGCATGCTGTTCAACGTCTTGCCCGTCGTTCTGGTGGAACCCCGAGAAGTTTGTCGGCCCGGCCGGTTTGCTGCAGTCTTACCGCTTCCTGGCCGATTCACGTGACACGGCTACCAGCGAACGGTTGAGCAACCTGGAAGATCCGTTCTCGGTGTTCCGTTGCCGTGGCATCATGAACTGTGTAGCGGTGTGCCCAAAAGGGCTCAACCCTACCCGGGCAATTGGTAAAATTCGCGAAATGTTACTCGCTGATGCTACCTAAGCCTATGACATCTTAGTAAAAAAGCGCCTGCCACTTAAGTTGGGTGATAATGCCACTTAAATCATGGCGCTTCGCTTGTTATCATAGGGTTTGTCAGGCGGTGCGGCGTCACGTCGCACCGCTGATCAGACAAGTTTGAAAGCCGGTGCCTGGGGTACCGGCTTTCGAGCATGAACTGAAGACGAAACATCGTATGACCGCTAGAAGCACAGTATGACCGCTAGATGCGACATAAAGTGTTAGATGAAGAATAGCTAGACGAACAGGGTTTCCGGCCGTTGGCCGGCGCCGCCGGCAAATGTCCCGCCCCGCCGGCAGGGCAATAGCGATGTCGCCGCATGTTTGCGACGATACCGATACCACCCCATCAGTGCAGGGTGACCGAGAGATGCAACAAGGCATAATGGAGTTGATGTGGCGTTCCTCTCACGTTAGTGGCGGCAATGTTCACTACGTGGAAGCGCTTTACGAGCAGTACCTCGCCGATCCTGAGTCTGTCCCTGACGAATGGCGCAGCTATTTTGATGAGTTGCCGCGTCCCGAGGGCAGTGCCTCCCACGATGTTCCACTTAGCCCCGTGCGTGATCAGTTCTACCAGTTGGGGCGCGAAAGTCGCCCGGGCCGGGTAGTCGCCGCTGCCGATAGCGGTGAAAACAAAAAGCAGGTAAAAGTCCTGCAACTGATCAACGCTTACCGCTTCCGTGGCCATCAAAAGGCCAATATCGACCCGCTAGGGCTGCGTAATCCCACCCCCGTCCCCGATCTCGATCTGTCCTTTCATCAGCTTTCAAAAGCTGATCTGGATACCGAGTTCCAAACCGGTTCTTTCTTTTTAGGTATCGACAAAGCGCCACTGCGTGACATCGTAGATGCGTTGGAGCGTACTTACTGCCGCTCCATCGGCTGCGAGATCATGCATATCGTCGATACGGAAGAGAAACGCTGGCTACAACGGCGTTTTGAGTCGGTACGCAGTGCGCCTGATTTCAGTGCCGACGTGCGCAAGCACGTGCTGGAGCGTTTGACGGCCGCCGAAGGTTTGGAGAATTACCTGGCATCCAAGTATCCAGGTACCAAGCGTTTCGGTCTTGAAGGCGGCGAATCGTTTGTGCCGATGATGGACGAGCTTATCCAGCGTGCTGGCGGTTATGGCACCAAGGAAGTGGTCATCGGTATGGCGCACCGTGGTCGACTCAATCTGCTAGTCAATATTCTGGGTAAAAACCCAGCTGACTTGATTGATGAGTTCGACGGCAAGAAAGTCATCGAGCGTGGCTCAGGTGATGTGAAGTACCACCAGGGTTTCAGTTCGAACGTCATGTCCCCGGGCGGCGAAGTCCATTTGGCGATGTCGTTTAACCCGTCGCACTTGGAAATTGTCGCGCCTGTCGTAGAGGGTTCGGTGCGTGCCCGCCAAGATCGCCGTAACGACGAAGAGGGCAGTAAAGTACTGCCGATCAACGTCCACGGTGATGCGGCGTTTGCCGGTCAAGGCGTGGTGATGGAGACATTCCAGATGTCTCAGACCCGTGCTTATAAAACCGGTGGCACCGTCCATATTGTGATTAACAACCAAGTGGGCTTCACCACCTCGCATCCGCTGGATGCACGCTCTACCGAATACTGCACTGATATTGCCAAGATGGTTCAAGCGCCTATTTTTCATGTCAATGGCGATGACCCGGACGCAGTGCTGCACGCCACCCAAGTCGCTCTCGACTATCGCCAGCAGTTCAAAAAAGATGTGGTGATCGATCTCGTTTGCTACCGTCGCCGTGGCCACAACGAAGCTGACGAGCCGTCAGGCACGCAGCCGATGATGTATTCCAAGATCAAAGATCACCCTTCTGCGCGCTCGCTGTACGCCAAGCGCTTGGTTGATCAGGGCGTGCTCTCTGAAGAGTCCGCTAAAGCGATGATCGAAACCTATCGTGATGATCTCGTGGCAGGCAACCACGTTGCCAATGCACTGGTGCAAGAGCCCAACGCTTCTCTGTTCGTTGATTGGGCGCCTTACCTGGGTCACGAATGGTCTGGTGATGCCGACACGACGTTTGATATGAAGCGTCTGCAGCAGTTAGCGGCTCGCATGTGTGAAGTGCCGGACGGCGTCGAAGTGCAGCGTCAGGTGGCCAAGATTTATGAAGACCGGCGTAAAATGCAGGCTGGTGGTTTGGCACTTAACTGGGGCTTTGCGGAAACGCTAGCCTACGCCACGCTGCTAGAGCAGGGGCATCCGATCCGGATTACCGGGCAAGACGTTGGGCGCGGTACTTTCTCCCACCGTCATGCGGTGGTGCATAATCAGAAAGATGGCACTACCTATGTTCCGCTGCAGAATATGGCCGATGGTCAGCCGCGTTTCACCATTCATGACTCCTTCCTTTCGGAAGAAGCAGTGTTGGCATTTGAGTACGGCTACTCAACCACTGCGCCGAATGACTTGGTGATCTGGGAAGCTCAGTTTGGTGACTTCTTTAATGGCGCCCAGGTGGTCGTGGATCAGTTCATCTCGTCGGGTGAAACGAAGTGGGGCCGGGTGTGTGGTTTAACCATGCTGTTGCCACACGGCTACGAAGGCCAGGGCCCGGAGCACTCTTCGGCGCGTTTGGAGCGCTTCCTGCAAATGTGTGCTGAGCACAATATGCAGGTCTGCGTACCCACCACGCCCGCACAGATTTATCATCTACTGCGTCGTCAGGTGATTCGCCCGCTGCGCAAACCGCTGGTGGTGATGACACCTAAATCGCTGCTGCGTCATAAAGAAGCGATTTCGAGCCTTGAAGATCTCGCTCACGGTAAGTTCCATATGGTACTCGCCGACCAGGCAGATCTGGCGCCGAAGAAGGTCACACGCGTTGTGCTATGTGCTGGCAAGGTCTACTACGACTTAGCCGCTTGGCGCGCTGAGAATGAGCGTCATGACACGGCAGTTGTGCGTATTGAGCAGCTATACCCCTTCCCGAAAGAAGAGCTTCTGGAAGCGCTGCAAGACTATACCAACGTAGAAGATATTGTGTGGTGCCAGGAAGAGCCGCTTAATCAGGGCGCTTGGTACTCCAGCCAGCACAATATGCGTGCAGTGGCCGACATGCTGAAAGATGGCCTTGGTCGCGAGTTGAAATTTGCAGGACGTCCTGCCTCTGCTGCTCCAGCAGCTGGCTATATGTCCGTCCACACTGAACAGCAGCGCCAGCTGGTGGAAGACGCTTTTAATTTATAAGCGACCACCGGATTTAGAGAACATATAAGGGAAACGACATGGCTACTGAGATCAAAGCGCCAACCTTTCCGGAATCCGTTGCCGAAGGCACAGTGGCGGCGTGGCATAAAAAGCCGGGTGACAGCGTTGAGCGTGACGAGCTGATTGTTGAGATCGAAACCGACAAAGTGGTGCTGGAAGTCGTCGCACCGGAAGCGGGAACCCTGACCGACGTAATGGCCGAAGAGGGCGATACGGTTGCGTCAGAACAGGTGCTGGGCAAAATCGGCGAAGGCAGCGCGTCTGGCAGCAAAAAAGAAGAGAAATCTTCGGGCGATGACAGCGCTGAAAAATCCGAAGAGAAGTCTGAAGGTAAGAAAGAAGAGAAAAAAGCCAGCGGTGGCGGCAAGCAACACGACGTAAAAGCCCCCAGCTTCCCTGAGTCGATCCAGGAAGGCACCGTGGCGACCTGGCACAAAAAGGTCGGTGAAGCGGTCAAGCGCGATGACGTGCTGGCCGACATCGAAACCGATAAGGTTGTGCTGGAAGTGGTCGCTCCGGCCGATGGCGCCCTGGCTGAAATTAAAGCCGAAGAGGGTAGCCAGGTTGAATCTGAAGCGATTCTTGCGACCTTCACCGAAGGGGCCGGTGGCGACAGTGGAAGCGAAAGCGGTGGCGATTCAGCGTCCGCTAAAGCAGACAGCAGCGATGGCGATGGCGCCGACGAGAAAGTCGGTGACAAAATCCTCGCTCCGGCCGCACGTAAAATGGTTGCCGAGCATGACCTGGACGTTGCCAAGATTGAAGGCACCGGCAAAGGTGGCCGCATCTTGAAAGAAGACGTTCAGAAAGCGGTCAAAGACGGTTCTGCCAAGAAAGCAGCAAAATCGTCTGCACCAGCGAAAGCTGCCGCGGCACCAACTGCCGAAGGTGAGCGCATCGAGAAGCGCGTACCGATGAGCCGTCTGCGTCAGACCATCGCCAAGCGCCTGGTTCAGGCGCAGCAAACCGCGGCGATGCTGACTACCTACAACGAAGTGGACATGACCGAGATCATGGCCCTCCGTGCGCAGTACAAAGAGACGTTCTTAAAAGCTCACGACATTAAGCTGGGCTTTATGGGCTTCTTTGTAAAAGCGGCTTCAGAAGCGCTCAAGCGGTTCCCGGACGTTAACGCCTCTATCGACGGCACCGACATCGTTTATCACGGTTATCAGGATATCGGCGTTGCGGTATCCACTGACCGTGGTTTGGTTGTACCGGTACTGCGTGACACCGACAGCATGAAAATCGCTGACGTCGAGCGCAAGATTGTCGACTTCGGCAAGCGTGGTCGTGACGGTAAGCTGGGCATGGACGACATGATCGGCGGCACCTTTACCATCACCAACGGCGGTACCTTTGGCTCGTTGATGTCCACCCCGATCATCAACCCGCCGCAAACTGCCATTCTGGGCATGCACAAAATCCAGGATCGTCCGATGGCCATCAACGGCAAGGTCGAGATTCGCCCGATGATGTATCTGGCGCTCTCTTATGACCACCGTATGATCGACGGCAAAGACGCCGTTCAATTCTTGGTCACCTTGAAAGAATTGCTGGAAGACCCGGCACGTCTACTGCTGGATATCTAAAAAAGCATAAGCGTCATATTGATTTAGTACGCTTCTGCTTAACCAGGATATATCTGCAATCGTACACAGCCTTCCGCCCGGTTCGAGTTAAAGCGGGCGGAAGGCCAGCAAGCTAGAGGAGCCAACATGGCTGATAAGTTTGATGTGATCGTTATTGGTGCCGGCCCTGGCGGTTACGTCGCCGCCATTCGTGCCGCACAGATGGGCCTAAAAACGGCCTGTGTCGAAAAATGGGTTAACAAGGAAGGTAAAACAGTTCACGGCGGCACTTGCCTAAACGTGGGCTGTATTCCCTCGAAGGCCTTGCTGGAAACCTCGCACAAGTTTGTTGAGGCCCGTGACCATTACGCCGAGATTGGTATTGAAATCAGCGATGTGTCAACGAACATTGCCAAGATGCTTGAGTTCAAGGATCAGGTCATCGCCAAGAACGTCGGTGGTATTAGCGCGCTGTTCAAAGCCAATGGTGTTACCGCCCTTGAAGGCACCGGCAAAGTAGTCGCGTCTAAGCAGGTCGAAGTTACTGGCCATGATGGTGAAAAAACCACCTATGACGCTGACAACATTGTTATCGCAGCGGGCTCTGTGCCGGTTGAGATTCCGCCGACCCCGATGACCGAAGGCTTGATCGTTGACTCTAGTGGTGCACTTGAATTTACCGAAGCACCTAAGCGTCTGGGTGTGATTGGGGCTGGCGTCATCGGTCTCGAACTGGGCAGTGTGTGGAGTCGCCTGGGCAGTGAAGTCACTATGCTTGAAGCCATGGACACCTTCCTGCCGATGGTGGATACCGCCATCGCCAAGGAGACCCAGAAGCTACTCAAGAAGCAGGGCCTGGATATCAAACTCGGCGCTCGTGTGACCGGTTCGGAAGTCAAAGGCGAAGAAGTCGTTGTGAAGTACAGCGATGCCAACGGCGAACAAGAGATGACCTTTGACAAGCTCATCGTTTGTGTTGGCCGTCGCCCCTACACCAAAGGCGTAATTGACGAAGGCGTTAGCGTTGAGTTGGATGAGCGTGGCTTTATCTTTGTCGATGACCAGTGCCGTACCAACGTCCCGGGCATTTATGCTATCGGCGACTGTGTACGCGGCCCGATGCTGGCGCATAAAGCCTCTGAAGAAGGCGTTATGGTGGCCGATATTATCGCTGGCCATAAGGCTGAGATGAATTATGACGCTATTCCTAGCGTGATCTATACCGCACCAGAAGTGGCTTGGGTCGGTATTAACGAGCAGGAAGCCAAGGCTGCTGGAATTGAGATTAAAACGGGTTCTTTCCCGTTTGCAGCTAACGGTAGGGCGCTCGCCAACAACGCTTCAGATGGCATGGCTAAGATCATCGCTGATGCGGAAACTGACCGCATTCTCGGTATGCACATTGTGGGTCAACACGCTGGCGAATTGATTGCCCAGGGTGTGATTGCCATGGAGTTCGGCTCCAGCGCTGAGGATTTGGCATTGACGTGTTATGCGCACCCAACGACTGCTGAAGCAATTCATGAAGCAGCGCTTGCGGTAGATGGTCACGCGATTCATATGGCCAATCGCAAGAAGCGTAAGTAATTTAGTTAAACAACGAAGCGCCACCTTTTAAGGGTGGCGCAAACTTTCGGCTTTGTCTTAATCCACAAAGATCGAAAGAACGGGGATGGCCAGTTTTTTAGAAACTGATCATCGTTCGAGTCACATGCAACCAATGGCATGAATCGATGAATCTTCACGAGTATCAAGGTAAACAGCTGTTTGCCGACTATGGTCTACCAGTGTCTAAAGGCTTTGCAGTCGACACGCCCGAAGAAGCGGAAGAGGCTTGCAAAAAAATCGGTGGTGACATGTGGGTGGTTAAAGCCCAGGTTCACGCCGGTGGCCGTGGTAAAGCGGGTGGCGTTAAGCTGATTAAAGACCCGGCTGAAGCCAAAACATTTGCAGAGCAGTGGCTGGGTAAAAACCTGGTAACCTTCCAGACTGACGAAAAAGGTCAGCCTGTTGCCAAGATTTTGGTTGAGACCTGCACTGACATCGCCGATGAGCTGTATCTCGGTGCCGTGGTTGACCGTACTACCCGTCGTGTGGTCTTCATGGCCTCCACCGAAGGTGGTGTCGAGATCGAGACGGTTGCAGAAGAGACGCCGGAAAAGATTCTCAAAGCCGAAATCGATCCGCTGGTCGGCGCGCAGCCGTACCAAGCGCGTGAGCTAGCCTTTGAGCTGGGCCTGAAGGGCGACCAGATCAAGCAGTTCACCAAGATTTTCCTGGGTCTGTCTCAGTTGTTCCACGACAAAGACCTGGCGCTGTTGGAAATTAACCCGCTGGTCGTCACTGAAGAAGGCAATCTGCACTGCCTCGACGCCAAACTGGGTCTGGATAGCAACGCTCTATACCGTCACCCTGACCTGCAGGCCATGCGTGACCCTTCGCAAGAAGATCAGCGTGAAGCCGATGCGGCGAAGTGGGAACTTAACTATGTCGCGCTTGATGGCAACATCGGCTGCATGGTTAACGGCGCAGGTTTGGCCATGGGCACCATGGACATCGTCAACCTGAGCGGCGGCAAGCCCGCTAACTTCTTGGACGTTGGCGGCGGCGCCACCAAGGAGCGCGTGGCAGAAGCGTTCAAAATCATCCTCTCTGACGACAATGTTAAAGCCGTACTGGTTAACATTTTCGGCGGTATCGTTCGTTGTGACATGATTGCTGAAGGCATTATCGGTGCCGTTGAGCAAGTGGGTGTCAACGTACCGGTTGTCGTACGTCTGGAAGGTAACAACGCCGAGCTGGGTGCTGAAAAACTAGCATCTAGCGGTTTGAACATCATCGCGGCTACCAGTCTGACCGACGCGGCTCAGCAGGTCGTTAAAGCGGCGGAGGGCAAGTAATGAGCATCCTGATCGATAAGAACACCAAGGTCATCTGCCAGGGCTTTACCGGTGGCCAAGGCACGTTCCACTCCGAGCAGGCGATTGCCTACGGTACGCAAATGGTCGGTGGTGTTACACCGGGTAAAGGCGGCCAGGAGCACCTCGGTCTGCCTGTTTTCAACACCGTGAAAGAAGCGGTAGCGAAAACCGGCGCGGAAGCCAGCGTTATTTACGTACCGGCGCCGTTCTGTAAAGACTCGATTCTTGAAGCGGCGAATGCCGGTATCAAGCTGATTGTGTGCATCACTGAAGGCATCGCTACGCTAGACATGCTCGAAGCCAAAGTGAAGTGCGACGAACTGGGTGTACGTCTGATCGGCCCCAACTGCCCAGGTGTTATCACCCCAGGCGAATGCAAAATCGGCATCATGCCGGGTCACATTCACCAGCCGGGCCGTGTCGGTATCGTATCGCGCTCTGGTACCTTGACCTATGAAGCCGTTAAGCAGACCACTGATCACGGTTTTGGTCAGTCTACCTGTGTGGGCATCGGCGGCGACCCGATTCCGGGCTCTAACTTCATCGACATCCTTGAGATGTTCGAGAAAGACCCGAAAACCGAAGCTATCGTCATGATCGGCGAAATCGGTGGCACGGCTGAAGAAGAAGCGGCGGCTTACATCAAAGCCAACGTTTCCAAGCCCGTGGTTTCCTACATTGCCGGTGTTACTGCACCTCCTGGCAAGCGTATGGGCCACGCGGGCGCGATCATCTCTGGCGGTAAAGGCACCGCTGACGAGAAGTTTGCTGCTCTAGAAGACGCCGGTGTTAAAACCGTGCGCTCTTTGGCTGAAATCGGTGATGCGCTGAAAGAAGTGACTGGCTGGTAAGCCATTGACGTTTAGCTGCACGCTATAAGGGCGCCTCTCGGGGCGCCCTTACTGTTTTTGGTTTCTACCCTTGCGCCATTACATCTGCTATCACGCCGCAGAGCGACGCAGCATGCGATAGCTATACAGTACAAAGAGCGGCGCGCCTGCCGCCAAATATAAATGGTAGCTGACCAACCGCCACACCAGTACCGCTGCTGCGGCCTGCTCGCGCTCCATCAACGGTAACAACAGGCTTCCTACGCCCACCTCCGCAGCACCCGCGCCGCCGGGCAGAAAACTAAATTGGCTGGCTGCCATCGCCAGCATCTGGGTCAAGAATGTCCACATCCAGTCCGCATGGCCACCTACTCCCAGTACTGCCAAATAGAGCAAGCTGTAGCGCATGAGCCAGTGCGCCGTCGTCAGCGCTAGCATGGCGATCAGTATACTGCGTGGGAGCTTAAGGGTGACCTTTAACGCATGCCGACAGCGCAATAGGCGCCGTACGAGCCAGCGTCGCTGATATCGGCTTGGCCATGGCGTGTTCACGCCGGGTGAACGCAATAGGCTGGGTAGATAACGCATTACGACAATCACCAGCGCTGCCATGAACGCTAATCCTACCAGTGCCCACTGCACGAGCGACTGATGTGGCCATTGGGTGTCGCTTAGCATTGAAAAGAGCACCAGGCCGCTCAGCATGGCCAGGAAGAACAGTAAATCGCAGCCTTGATCAATCAGGAACACCGCCGCGCCCTTGGCAGGCGGGAAACCGCGCCGCGCAAGCAACAACAACAGGGTTGCTGGGCCACCGCTGCCGCCTGGGGTGGCGCACAGGGCAAACTTGGACGCCAGCTCGATACCCAGCGCGCCGCGCTGGCCGAGCCTGCCCGCACGGCCACCCAGCATCAAACGTAGCCTTGCTGCATTCAGGTTCCAGCACAGAAAGGCCATCACCAGCATCAATAACAGCAGCCCAAGTGGGAAGTGTTTGACGCGCTGCAGTGCTTCAGCGCCACCCAACCAAGCAGTGAGCACTAGTGGTGCAATCAGCGCTAAGGCAATCATCACACCATGGATGGGTCGCCATTTCAGTAGCTGACGGCGACTAGTGGTGTTGGTGGAGTGCATACGGTTGGCTGCCGTGGCAAAGCTGCTGATAGTGCTCCAGCAGGGAATGCATGACACCATCCCAGTTGAAATGGCGCTCTACATGGCGGCGCGCATAGCGCCCACTGGCGGCGACATCATTACTGAACAGTGCCACACACGCCTCCGCCATGGCAACGGGGTCGAGCGGTTTGCATAAAATACCCGCCCCCAGCGGCACGTTTTCTGCCAGCGCCCCTGCGTTCGCTGCTATTACTGGAATGCCGCTTGCCATCGCTTCCTGAGCAATTAAGCCGAAGGTTTCTCGGGTGCCCGCATGTAACAGCGCATCGCTACTGGCTAGCGCCTTCGCGACCTCGTGGGCGCCACAACAGCGATCAACGATGGTGACATTACTGGGTACGTGATGTGGCATGCCGGGCCCCATCAGCAGCAAATGATAATCGCTGCCTAGCTGACGCATCGTCGTAAGCAGCACATCAATATTTTTCTCGCGGGAATTGCGGCCCACAAAGATCAGCAGCTTTTTGTCGCTGGGTATACCCATGGTTTGGCGAAACGCAGAGTCACACTGCTGGGGATTGAATTGCGCCAAATCGACGCCCAATGGCTGAACGCGAACGTTATTGACGCCCCAGTCATTCAGTCGATTCGCCATGGCGTTACAGGGTGCCAGCACGCTATCAAACTGGCTATAAAGCGTCGTGACATAGTGGGTTAAGCGTTTCTCAACGTAGCGCCCAAAGCGATCACCCATCAGGCGCGGAAGATCAGAGTGATAAAAGCCCACCACAGGCACGCCGAGGCGTTGCCCCGCATCGAGCGCCGCCCAGGCCGTTACATAGGGGTCGCCAGCCTCTATCAGATCGGGCTTCAGATCAATCAGTGCATCACGCCACGGAGAACCGCGTAGCGGAAAGCGGTAACCTTGCCCCAAAGGAAGGTGTAACGCCGGTAGCGTGTGGTGGTCGCCAAGACTATCCCGCTCCGCCCCCGGCACCAGCAGGCTGGTGCGCAGCTGTGGAATACGCGAGAAAACACGGTGTTTGGCCTGCAAATAGGTACGCACACCGCCGCTGGCGGGGGCATGAAACATCGTCACATCGGCAATGTGCAAGCTAACCTCCAACCCCAAAGAGTGTCATCGTTTCACCATAAAGGAGAAATAAGTCAGTTCAGAGACAACGGAGCCCGTTTGTGTCTATGTGGCAGGGCTCTCGGCAGGCGCCACCATGGCGACCACTCTGGCGATGATCTACCCCGATATCTTTGCGGCGGTAGGCGTGCACTCTGGGCTGCTCCACGGCGTGGTCAAGAGTTTCCCCGATGCCTTGGGGGTCATGCAGGGAGGCACAGGGCCCCTCGCTGGCGGTAACAAAGCAAAAGGAGCCGGGTGGGCGTCGGATGTGCCAGCGATTATGTTTCATGGCGACCGCGACACCACCGTGCTCCCCCGCAACGCGGATCGCGTGGCCGCCCAGTACAGCACATCGCGTCAAGCAGGAGCGACGGTAGTGCAAGGCAACGTTCCAAGGGCCGCGGCTACACCTGTACCACCCACCGTGATGCTTCGGGTAAGCCATGCTTAGAGCAGTGGCGTATCCATGGGGGCATGGCTTGGTCAGGAGGTAGCAAAAAGGGCAGCTATACCGACCCTCAAGGCCCTGACGCTGCCCGGGAAATGCTGCGGTTCTTCTGTCAGCATCGGCAGATAGTGTCATAGAACTGGCCGATATCTGCTCAGGTTATGTCTAGTCTGTCAGTAAGTTAGCGCAGGTGAGACGCGCTGGTATAGTAGATACTCTTTGATTATGTATAAAAGTTGACAATAGTTTGCAAAGGTTGAGTTACAGTTTTCATTCTTGTTGCCTAAAATCCTAGCTCTTTCACTTGTTAGGATTTGGCAATGCTTTCACGGTTCAAGATCGGTACACGGCTCGCACTGGCTTTTGGCTTGGTCTCGCTATTTCTTTTGGGCACTTTAATAGCGGGAATTATGGGCATCACCTTCACCAAGGATACTGCCCAAAAAACCTTGGACACGGACGTAGCACTCGCAAGCAATGCCGCTGAAATTCAGCGTCTGGCATTGCAAGCGCGGCGCTTTGAAAAAGATATCTTCATCAATATTGACAGTCGTGATCGTGTAGCGGCTTATCAGCAAAGTTGGGTGGCGACCATCGAAGAAATACAGGCCGCCTTCCAGGCGGGTAGCCAAATTGCCGATAAAGATAGCCTCGATGCTTTGTACCAACAGGCAGGAAGCGCCCTCCAGGGGTATGAAGAGGGTTTTTTGTCAGTCTATCGCCAAATTGAACTAGGCAGTATTACCGAAACCTCTCAAGCCAATCTGGCTTTCGGTGAGCATAAAGAGAGTATCTACCAGCTTGAGGAGTTGGCTGATGAAATTAGCCTAGTGGCTGCTGAAGGGGTCAAGACGGCTAACGAGGCGATAAATGCCGAGTATCGTTTGGCTATTTGGCAGCTTTGTATTTTCGCGGGGGTGGCGTTGTTGATGGCGCTGGCGCTGGCAATTGCTATTACGCGTAGCATTGTATTGCCTTTGCGGAGAGCGGTTGAGGTTGCTAGGCGCGTTGCGGAAGGAGATTTGCGACACGATATCGTAACCACAGGACGTGATGAAACGGCTCAGTTATTAACCTCCATGGCCGAAATGAGTAAAGAGCTCACTACCTTGGTCGCATCACTACGTGACTCTAGCGAGAATGTCTTGAACGGAGCCAATGAAATTGCCCAAGGTGGGCAGGAGCTCGCCGCTCGTACTGAGCAGCAAGCAGCTGCCTTGCAGGAGACGGCTTCAAGTATGGAGGAGATGACGGCAACGGTTCGCCAGAATAGTGATTCAACCAAAGAGGCTGATACGCTGGCCCATAATGCTTCGCAACAGATGCAAAGCAGTGGTGAAGAAGTTTCCCGAAGTGTGGAATTAATGCGCGAAGTGACAGCCGCATCGCTAAGCATGGATAAGATCGTTGAGGCCATCGATACGATTGCATTTCAAACCAATATCCTGGCTTTAAACGCCTCCGTTGAAGCGGCGCGTGCTGGTGATAAAGGCCGTGGATTTGCAGTGGTCGCTACAGAAGTTCGTGCGCTAGCAAGCCGCAGTGCCGCTTCAGCAGGTGAGATTCGTAGTATGCTCGACGATACGCGTAGCAAAATAAAGCTATGTTCTGACCAAGCGGAGCGAGGCGCTGCGACCATAGGTGAGACGGAAGCGGTGATCCAGCGCCTCGCTATGCTGATGGTCGAGGTCTCCTCTGCCACTCGGGAGCAAAGCAGTGGTATTGAGCAGATCAATACTGCTATTACTGAAATGGATTCTACCACTCAGCAAAACAGCACCTTGGTTCAGCAGTCGACTAATGCAGCATTTTCCCTGGAAGATCAGGCTGGGCGACTTCGCGAGCTGGTAGCTGCCTTTCAAATAGATGAAGCTGTTGTGAAAAAAGCAACAGAGTACAAGCCTGCAATGGCCTTATCCTCGGCTGCAAGACAAGCAGAGTTCTAATAATCTGATAACAACAGTGGCGCCTCAAAGGCGCTGCTGCTTTTTAATGGGCTAATAAAGTTTTTCACTAGGTTGTGCCATCAGGAAGTGGTCCTCTTCGCGCAGCGAACTGACAAGCGTATAACACTCTAATTCTTCGGTCTGGGTACGCTCTTTTTTGTCATCAATCACTCCTCTGCCGTAGTCAATGGGAACAAACACCACTGGCATCAACGCCGAGGCTTTATCATAGGCTGGGTGAGCTGCTAGTAAGACTGATTGATGGCAGATTTTATAAAAAGTATATAGAGAAATAAAAAGCAATGTTTGAAAAAAGCACTCTTTTTTTTGCTTTATTACATGAAAAAAATAGTACTGCAGACTAGATTTTTAACCCGCCTCTATTCTTGACAGTAAAAGCGGTGTCACTTATCTTTAAAATGTAATCTTTGGTAATTTTTATGTTTCTTATTGTAATGTGTGTGGGTGTGTGGCTTTTCATGAGGGCTACCGGAAGAAATTTAATTATAAAGATCATAGTACATTGATTTTTAATACATTAAAAAACTAGTGCAGGAGTGTAGTGTTGTTAGTTTACATGTGATTTTTACTTATATAAGCAGTAGTCATATTGTCCGGCTTAAGTGTTACTGATTGGGAAGTGGCAATTTTTTTATTTCTTTAAAGTATCCTTGTGTTACCTGCTATACACTTTTTAGTCCAGAAATATGCAATGCAACAAGTAGGCATGAATAAAAACATCGGAATTAAATAAGCTTGAAAATAAGAGCGTAGGGAAACTCGTTTAATTGACGATAATGGCGAGGTGGTATTTTGAAAATCTTGGTCATAGGGAACATGGGCTATGTTGGCTCCGTTGTGGTGCGGGAGCTAGCCTTACGTCACCCATCCGCCACTCTTCATGGGTATGACACTGCCTACTTCGCACACTGTTTGACGAATGCCGAACTTCTTCCTGAGCGCTATCTCGACCAGCAGTTTATGGGGGATGTGCGAGATATTCCGGCTGATTTTTTTGAAGGTTATACGGCTGTAGTTCAACTGGCGGCGATTTCCAATGACCCCATGGGAGACCGTTTCGCCGCAGTGACAGCTGAGGTCAATCAGCAGGCGACGGTTGAGATTGCCAAGGCAGCGGCTCAGGCGGGGGTAGAAAACTTCGTTTTTGCCTCAAGTTGCAGCATTTATGGCATCGCTTTAGGGGCTCCGCGCAGTGAGTTGGATCCCGTGGCTCCCGTTACCGCCTATGCCTGCTCGAAAATAGCAGCTGAAGAAGCGTTAGCCGGCATTGGGGGCGACATGGTGATTACCAGTTTACGCTTTGCGACTGCTTGCGGAATGTCAGAGCGTTTACGGCTGGATCTGGTGCTCAATGATTTCGTTGCCTGTGCCCTAAGTCAGCAGCATATTACCGTGCTTAGCGATGGGTCTCCCTGGCGGCCCTTGATCGACGTCTCCGATATGGCCAGAGCTGTCGATTGGGCAGTACAGCGCAAGCCTGAAAACGGCGGGCGCATACTCAATATCAATACCGGATCGAACGAACGCAATCATCAAGTGCGAGACTTAGCCACTGCAGTGGCCAAAGCCGTTCCCGGCACCACGCTGAGTATCAATACCCAAGCCCCGGCGGACAGTCGCTCCTACCAAGTGGATTTCAGCCTGTTTGCCAAGTTGGCACCTGAGCACCAACCACAAATGACGCTAATAGATTCGATCATGGGATTGATCAATGGGCTCAAAAGCATGGAGTTTTCCGATACCCAGTTCCGAGCCTCGCGCTATATGCGTCTGCATGCGCTGCAGGCACATATCACTGCGCGCCGTCTATCTGAAAACCTGCGCTGGCAAATGTGTGATGCAGTCACCCCGAGTGCTTTGTCTGCTGCTACCCACATTAACCTTGAGGCCTGAAACGGAGGCTAGACTATGAAAGTCGCAATTTTCGCGGGAGGGTTCGGAACGCGCTTAAGTGAAGAAACAGCCATTCGCCCCAAGCCCATGGTGGAAGTGGGTGGTCGGCCGATCCTTTGGCATATCATGAAGATGTACGCCCATCATGGCTTAAAGGAGTTTATCGTCCTGGGTGGCTATAAGGTGGAGTACATCCGTGACTATTTCCTCAATTATCGCGGCAATCGAACCGATTACACCATCGATCTGAAGACAGGTAACGTCGACTGGCTTCAGAGCGTTAATGATGATTGGAAAATCACTGTGCTGGATACAGGCGCCGATGCCATGACCGGAGGGCGTCTCAAGAAGGCAATGTCTCTCCTGGCAGATGAGCCTTTCTGTTTGACCTATGGCGATGGGTTGAGTGATCTGAATATCAATGCCTTGATCGACTCACATCTGGCCTCGAAAAATTGGTGCACCCTGACGGCAGTAACGCAGCCAGGCCGCTACGGTGCCCTGCGTTTGAAAGAGGGCAACAGCCAGGTAGAGGGCTTTCGTGAAAAGGGCGAAATAGATGGAGGGCTGATCAATGGCGGCTTCTTCGTCTGTAATCCGGAAGTGTTCGAGACGATCGACGATAGCCAGACCGTATGGGAAAACGAGCCCATGAACCGGATGATCGAGCTGGGGAAATTGGGCTACTTCCATCATAACGGGTACTGGCAAAGCATGGATACGCTGAGAGACAGAATGGTACTCGAGACCGCCTGGGCAGAAGGCGCCCCCTGGAAGCTCTGGAAGGAATGAACCATCAATGATTATTGTTGATACGGCGCTTGCCCAACGAGAGGCGCAGGGTAATCCCATTCGAGTGGGGATGGTCGGGGCGGGGTTCCAAGCGGGCGGTATCGGTCTGCAGATTATGACCGCTACGCCCGGGATGCGCCTTTGTGCGATTGCCAATCGTCATTTGGATGCAGCGATCAAAGTCTTCCAGCAAACCGGGATTGAGCCAGTCGCCTGCGAGACTCAGCAGGAACTTGAAGCGGCGATTGCGGCTGGGCGACCGGCAGTCATCGAGGATGCCGTGGCACTGGCACGCGCAGAGGGATTGGATGCAATTATTGAAGTCACTGGCTCGTTGGAGTTCGCGGCGCATGCCGTCCTGGCGGCGCTGGAAAGTGGTAAAGACGTCATTCAAATGAACGCGGAACTCGACGGCACTATCGGCCCCATCTTGAAAGTGAAAGCCGATGCGGCAGGGGTTGTCTACAGCTTTGCTGATGGCGACCAGCCTGGTGTACAGATGAATCTCTATCGGTTCGTCGCCGGGCTAGGCATTAAGCCGGTACTGTGTGGCAACATTAAAGGCTTGCATGACCCATATCGCAACCCGGCTACCCAGGAAGGTTTTGCCAAACGCTGGGGGCAAAAGCCGGCAATGGTGGCCTCTTTTGCTGATGGCACCAAGATATCGTTCGAACAGGCGATCGTCGCCAACGGCACCGGTATGCAAGTGGCGCAGCGCGGCATGCTTGGCCCTGATTTCTCCGATGGTGTGGCCGGTGGGCCCTTAATACCCATCGAACAGACGGTATCGGCATTTGAGCCCTACCTGAACCCGAAGGGGCCGGGGCTGGTGGATTACGTTGTTGGGGCACGGCCGGGGCCAGGCGTGTTTGTGCTAGGGACGACCGACAGCCCCCGTCAGCGCCACTATCTCGAACTCTACAAGCTGGGCGAGGGGCCGTATTACTGCTTCACGACGCCTTACCATCTGTGCCATTTCGAAGTGCCCACGTCCGTTGCCCGCGCCGTGCTGTTCCGTGATCCCGTGTTATCCCCCATAGAGGGCCCCAGGGTGGGCGTCATCGCCGTAGCCAAAAAAGCTTTGCAGGAGGGCGATACAATTGAAGAACTCGGTGGCTTCGAAGTCTATGGAGTGGCGGAAAATATCGAGGTAATACGCAGGGATCGGCTATTACCTATCGGGCTAGCGCTGGGCTGCCAGGTGGTGGGGCATGTGGAAAAGGATGCGGCGCTGACCTTTGATGATGTGCGTATACCACCAGGGCGGTTGATCGACCGTCTTTATGCCGAACAGGAAGCCATGTTTGCCCTGGAATTGACGTCTGGTGTCGCTGCTACTTTCACGGAGTAAGACATGCATTTTCATCAAACGAACCTCAAGGATGCCCGCCTGATAGAGCTTGAACCGCATGGTGATGAGCGAGGTTTTTTTGCCCGTACCATGTGCCATGCGGAGTTTGAGCGCCATGGCCTGCTGAGTGACTTTGTGCAGCAGAATACCTCCTTTTCTGCTCAGCGTGGCACCTTAAGGGGGTTGCATTATCAGCGGCAGCCCCATGCCGAAGCCAAACTGGTGCGCTGCATTCGAGGCGCGATTGTCGATGTCATCGTGGATATCCGTAAAGACTCGGAAACCTACTTGCACCATCAGTTATTTGAATTAACCGACGCAAACCGGCGCCAGCTGTATGTACCGCCAGGCTTTGCGCACTCCTTTCAGACGCTGACCGACGATGTTGAAGTCAGCTATCTGGTCTCGGCTGCCTATCATCCCGAGGCTGAAAGTGGTTTGCGCTATAACGATGAACGTCTCGCGATTGAGTGGCCGATGCCACCCACGGTGGTGTCTGAAAAAGACGCTAGCTGGCCCTTAATCAGTGAGCGAAACGAAGAGCTTTTTTGACCACTTGCCAATAGCTAGTAGCGAATCCAGATATCAAACACACTAAAAAAGGGGCAGCGTGAACGCTGCCCCTTTGAGTAATGTCTAGCTATTGCCTACCCGTCAATTGGCAGGCTTTGCCACTAGCGAGCGAGTCTCTTCGCGTGCTTCAGTGAGCACTATGCGCAGCGGATCGCCAAGCTTGTAACGCTCTTCGCCCTCGATCTGGATACGGCCCTCTTTATCGTCAATGACCACTTTGCTGCGGTCACTGTGCATCAAGGGGGCGGGCACAAACGCAGTTGCGCCATTTTCCACCAGACGAACGCGCATGCCGCCACGGTTGATGGCCATGATTTCGGCCTCAAACGTATCCTGGTTCTGTGCAGCGGGCGTTAGGTAACGCACGTAGAGCCAGTCTTTCACGTCGCGCTCGGCCATACGGTTCAGGCGGCGGCGTTCCGTCAGTTGCTCGGTGAGCTGCTGGGTCGCTTCGGCGGGGGCCTGTTCGCCTTTCAACACGCGTTTGATCAGGCGGTGGTTGACCATATCGCCATACTTACGAATCGGCGAGGTCCAGGTAGCGTAGGCGGCTAGGCCCAGGCCAAAGTGTGGGCCGGGCTGGGCCGACATGCTGGTAAAACCCTGGAAGCGGCGCAGGCGCGCATCCAGCCAGGCGTCATCGCGGCTTTCCAGCACACGCTTAAGCTCAGTGTAGCGGGCAAGCTCTGTCAGCGCTTCGCGTTCGACCACGATCTCCTGACCTGCCAAGAATTCCTGGGCGGCTTCGGCTTTCTCGGGCTCGAACGCGCGATGCACGTTAAAGATACCGTGGCCGATGTGCTGGGCCAGGAAATCCGCGCAGCAGGCGTTAGCCACAATCATCGACTCTTCGATCATGCGGTTGGCAATGCGGCGCTCTTCGGTGCGCACCGCCAATACGTTACCGGCGGGATCGAGATCAAACACGTAGTCGGGACGGTCTTTAAACACCAGCGCGTGTTCATTGCGCCAAGCGGTACGCGCTTCGGTCAAATCACGCAGCGCAGTAAGCTGCTCGGCGATCTCATCCGCGGGTGCCCAGTCGCCTTGACCTTCGATCCAGTCGGAGACGTTGTCGTAAATGAGCTTGGCGTGAGATTTAACGTTCGCCGCAAAAAAGCGGTAATCGCCCATGCTGCCGTCGGCATTAATATCCAGCGTACAGGCCAGCGCGGGGCGCTCCTTGCCTTCCCACAACGAGCAGAGATCATCTGCTAGCTGCTCTGGCAGCATAGTGACGTTTTGGCCAGGCAGGTAAACGGTAAAGGCGCGAGTGCGGGCTTCTAAATCAGCCGCATGGCCCTCTTCCACATAAGCGGTGGGGTCGGCAATCGCTACGCTCAACCGCCAGCCGCCTTCCGCACGAGTAGCCACGTGCAGCGCATCATCCATATCGCGGGTCTTCTCACCATCGATGGTGAAGAAGGGCGTGGGCGTTAAATCTTCGCGAGTCAGGCCTTCATCGATCAGCGGCCAGTCGGTGCCCGCATCGGGGCACTCTTGCTCCAGCGCATGGCGTGCAAGTGTGACGCGCCATGGCACTGCCGGATCATCGCTTTTGGCGACCAGCTCATCAATCTGGGCAAAGAAAGCGCGGTCATCGGCTTTTAGTGGATGGCGTACCAAGCGGGCAACGACCCAATCGCCGTCAGCAATGGAGTCTTCGTCAAGGCTGTTCTTAATCCGCGCCTTGATAACGTTTTTAATCGACGGATGGTCGGGGGCGACAGATAGGCGACCTTCGCGCTTCTGCACCCGGGCGACAAACCGATCAAGACCCGCTTCAATCAGCTTTTCCGGCTCAATGGACTTTTTGTCACCGTTCTCGTGAATCACGCCTTCCACGCGATCACCGTGAATCACCTGCTTCATGGCGGGCGGCGGCACGAAATAGGATTCACCGTCGTCGGTTTCGAGAAACCCGAAACCTTTGTCGGTGGCTTTGATCACCCCTTCAGCACGGGGGGTGGTTTGACGAATCTGTTGCTTGAGCTGGGCAAGCATGGCGTTGTTCTGAAGCATGAGCTCAATCAGTTGGCGAGAGTTAGGCTGCCACTATACGGATTCCCGCAGGCTGCGCCAATTGTCGCTATGCGATGTTGGCCCTGATGTTGGCTTTGGTAATGGCGAGTCAAAGGCTTACATGCGCTCAAGGGAATCGGTTAAGCTGAATATTCATACTCACGGAGCGCGCTATGACACCTCGCCTGATTGTTTCTGACCTGGATGGCACCCTATTAGGAAGCGACCACACCCTGCACGCAAGCACCGTAGAGGTGCTAAGAGCATTGGTGAAGCAAGGTCATCATGTCGCACTCGCCTCTGGCCGCCACTACCACGATATGAAGGTGTTTCGTGATCAGTTGGATATTCCGGCGCACTTGATTAGCACCAATGGTGCTTATGTACATGATCCCAACGATGCTTTGTTGGCGGCTAATCACCTTGAGCCTGAATATGCAAAGACGCTAATCGGTCTTCCGCGCCCTCCTCAAGTACGGCTTAATCTTTATCGCGAAAGCGGCTGGCATATTGATTCAGAAGCTCCACATTTATTATCTCTTCATGCCTCTACAGGGTTTGGCTATGAAGTCGTGTCCCCCGCGCAAATGGACACTAACGGTGTAGGCAAAGTGCTCTATCTAGGCGACCCAAAGGCGCTAAAGCAGTTAGAAGCACAGGCGCAAGAGGCCCACGGCGACGGGCTGCATATTACCTATTCCACCATTGATTCTCTGGAAATCATGGCCGGTGGGGTCAACAAAGGCGTGGCGCTGTCATCACTGCTGGAACGGTTGGGCTTAACGCCTGCAGATTGCCTAGCGTTTGGCGATAATCTTAACGATACCGAAATGCTCGATTTAGCAGGGGAGGCCCAGGTAATGGCCAATGCCCACCCTGCGCTATTTGATCGTGTCACCGGCGCTGAACGTATCGGTCACCATGGCGAAGCCGCCGTTGCCCAATGGCTGAAAAAGCGCTTTGGGCTGTAGGGTTACGTATTAATTAGTGGCTCTTAATTTCGTCACTTGCAGCGACTTGGGGCTGAGGTCAATCTGAAGCAGCTCAACAGCTTGGCCTAAAATTTGGCGAGCTGCCTGTTTGGGCAGAACAGCGGCTGGAGCAAGCAACGCCTGCGCAGTTGGATGAGTGGTCTGGAGCGATCTTGACCGCCAACTCCCTTGATGAGCTGTTCAAAAACTGACGTTACGCTTTATTTATTCGCTGGTGGTTTCAGCCAATCAAACATTTTCATTATAAAGCTACGTTCAGTGGGTTTTTCATCGTTTTTGCCAATAAAAGCCTCAAGCAGACTTTGATTAAGCTGTTGAGGAAGAGCGTTGGCATCGGCCATGAGCGCTTCGCGTGAAATATCTTCCTCAGCGCTAGAATTGCTTCGCATTTACTATTATCTCTTTTCAACTAACCGTTGAGTTAGCAAAGCGTTTACCAAGATTGGCAAAGTCTTCGCTCGACATCAGTATGTCAAAAATATCTTCAGGTGCCCCTTTGCCTTCGGCGCGGTGGGTCATAAAGTTGAAATCCATCTCGATCAGGTGCTCAAGGCGTGGGGCATAGAAGTCGGGATATTGTGCCTGCATGATGGGAGGCAGGTCGTTGTAATTGCCAAGCACTTCTTTGAAGAAGTCGGTCATCTTGCCTGTTTGGCTGTACTCCAGCTTGCCACGGGCTACGACGGCCTGTTTCCATACTTGCCGCTGATCATAATCTTCTTGCCAGGCTGCGCGCTGTTCATTGGCCGTAAACGTGCCACTATCGTCATAAATAATCAGTACTAATTGATCTTGAGACAAGCCGCTAAAAGGATTGCTACCTCTGCCATTAACAAAGGAGGTGGCCTGCTTTGCTCGCTCCAAGAGTTCTGGATCATCGGTGTTGGGAACTTCGGCATCATATCGAGCTCGGTTGTTATGGTAGCCTTGGCCGGTAATTTGGCTTAGCAGTGCATCGGCTTTTTGCCCTAACGCTTTACGATCCAGGCTAGCATCACGCTCTTCGGCACGCAGGGCGCTGTCACTTAACTGCTGAGCCAAAGTGGAAAGTTGGCTTGATGGTTTCGATGAACCAGAAGTAGGCGCTGTGTTTTCGCCCTGTTCGGTTCCCTTGGTCGATACATCCTGGGTGCGGCTACCCGATGTAGATTGAGAGGTCACCGGAGTAGATGGCCCGATACCGATTGTCATTGCAATACCTCCTTGTGGCTTTGCTTAACCGCCATCAATATGTGGCCGATGATAGTGACGAAAGCGCTGGTTATTGCTCTATATCTACATTATTAATCGGCTAAGCAAACAAAAGCATTAAGTAAATATTGTATTTTTTTGTTAGCATTCTTATTAATACATAGAAATAGCGTAGCCACAGGTGATTTCATCATTAGTCGAAGGGGGCTTGAGATGCACAGTTTCCTCGACCATCATCAAGGCCCAATAACGACAATAGCGTAGGGCTGAACCCGCTGAGATGACGACAACCCCTGCTACTTTGATTGTGGTCGACGATGACCCGGAAATTTGTGAACTGCTCGCGGACTACCTGGGGCGGCACGGTTACCGGGTATTTACGGCGGACGGTGCCCAAGCGCTGCATTCGCTGCGTGCTGAACACGCCCCCGACTTGCTGATTGTCGATTTAATGCTCCCCGGTGACGACGGCTTTACCATCTGCCGTGACGTCCGAAAGCACAGCGATGTGCCGATAATCATGCTTACCGCCAGTGCCGATGAGACCGACCGCATTCTGGGTCTGGAGCTGGGTGCTGATGACTACTTGGGCAAGCCGTTTAATCCCCGCGAATTGCTGGCGCGCGTCAAAGCGGTACTGCGACGCACCCGCAGTGCTCCACCAGAGTTGCCTGCGGGGCAGGCGCGCTGGGTCAGTTTCGGCAATTGGCAACTCGACCGCATGACCCGCGAGTTGATTGACCTGCAGGGCGAGCGCGCCGCGCTTTCAGGGGCTGATTTTCAGCTATTGCAGGTGTTTTTAGAGCATCCGGCGAAGGTGCTCACTCGGGATGATCTATACGCGCTTACCCGTGGGCGGGACGCGCCGCCGCTTGATCGCTCCATTGATGTCCACGTTTGCCGCCTGCGCCAACGGCTGGGTGAAGATGCCCAGCACTCGCAGTTGATTCGAACGGTGCGCGGGGCAGGCTATGTGTTAACCGCCCAAGTAGATGCATTAACGTGAGACGCGTGGAGTGGGCAACCATTCGTCGACGCTTATCCCGACGAGCTGCCCGCTGGCTGCCGACTTCGCTGCGCGGGCGCTTCGTGATCATCATGATCGCCGGAGTGCTGGTCGCCCAAGGGGCCAGCTACGCCATCTGGACTTCCCAGGTGCGCTCCAGCCACTTGGCACAGCTTGATGAGCTGTCCACCAATATGGCGTTTAGTATCGCCTCCACCATGAAGTTTTTCCGCTCACTGCCCGTTGACTACCGCCATATTGTGCTCGATCAGCTGCGAAATATGGGCGGCACACGCTTTTTTGTTAGCGTCAACGAACGCAGGCTGGCCATCGACGATATCGGCTCGGGGCCGGAAAAACAGGTGGTAGTGAACAATGTGCGCTCGGTGCTTACCCAGCAGCTCAATATTGACGACGTGATTGTCGAGTTCTCCCGTCCGGAAAACCTGCGAGTGCTCAATAACGAGGTACTGCTTTACGACCTGCCGCCCCGCTGGGGGCAGCACAGCCTGCTGATGGAGCCACTCTCGCCGCCGATTTTAGTGGTTCAACTGGAGCTTGCCCCAGGCACCTGGCTCTATGTTGCCACGCTGCTGGGCGTACCCGATATTTTCAGCGGTTATCGCTGGCTTTCTGAAGAGCGTTTGCTGGTCGGGTTACTGGTGCTGCTGAGTGTGCTGGCGCTTTCTCTATTGGGTATTACCAGCGTGACCCGGCCACTGGCGCGGCTTTCACGGGCAGCGAATCAGTTGGGCGATGATTTGGATATGCCGCCACTACGGGAGAGTGGCCCCAAAGAAGTGGCCGCCACCGCCGCGGCGTTCAATCGTATGCAGCGGCGTATTCGCGAGCAGATTGAGGAGCGCGAACGGCTGTTTTCGGCGATTTCCCATGATTTAAAGACCCCCTTAACCCGCATGCGCCTGCGCGCTGAGATGCTCGATGACGACTATCAGCGCGAGCGCTTTTGCGCCTCACTGGATGAGCTGGATAGCTTGGTTAAAGGCGCCTTGGCCTCGGTGAAAGGCCTGGATCTGCACGAAGAGCCGGCGTCCGTTGATCTAACGCACCTGATCGAAGAGTTGGCCGAAGAGCTTAGCCTTCAAGGCGGTAAGGTCACTATCGAGACTAAAAGCGGTAACCCTATTCCACCGCTGATTGCCAAACCGCTGGCGCTTAAGCGCTGCCTGGCAAACCTGCTTGAGAACGCGGTGTTCTATGGAAAGCAGGCCGATGTGCAGCTAATCGATCACGGTAATGTTGTCACCATGCGTATTCGTGACCACGGCCCAGGTATACCCGAAGAGCAGTTGGGGCGGGTGTTTTCGCCCTTTGTTCGCCTGGAGCCCTCACGCAGCCGACACACTGGCGGTAGCGGCCTGGGGTTGGGTATTGCTCGGCATATTGCCCGCGCCCACGGTGGCGATATTACGCTCGCCAACCATGCTGTTGGTGGGCTGGTGGTGACTCTCACGCTACCCCGCCAGGAAACTATTACAGGTTTGTAATAAAACCCCAACACTATGCAGTACTCGGTAACTCCCGTTGACGCTCACCTTGGCGTAACCTCTTGGATGTCGAACGTCCGAGAGGACAATAACAATATAAGGAGTTACTCCATGTCGACGTTAAAGAAAACGACCCTCGCGCTTGCTCTGGCAGGTGCCACGCTAGCCACCACCGCTCAAGCGAGTGAAGTAGAAGTGCTGCACTGGTGGACTTCCGGTGGTGAAGCTCGCGCTGCCAACGTGCTTAAAGAGTTAATGGAAGCTGAAGGCTACGGTTGGCAGGACTTTGCAGTGGCAGGCGGCGGCGGTGAAACCGCCATGACGGTGCTTAAATCTCGTGCCATGTCGGGCAACCCACCCTCTGCAGCCCAAATCAAAGGCCCCGAAATTCAGGAGTGGGGTGAGCTTGGCTTGCTCGGTGACCTGAACGGCGTTGCCGATGCGGAAGGCTGGGATGAGCTGCTGCCGGAAGTCGTGGCCGATATCATGCGTCACGACGGCCAATACGTGGCGGTACCCGTCAACGTACACCGGGTAAACTGGTTGTGGGCCAACCCCGAAGTGCTCGAAGCGGCAGGGGTAGAGATGCCCACCACGCTGGATGAACTATTCGAGGCAGGTGAGGCTATCCGAGAAGCGGGCTTCGTACCGCTGGCTCATGGCGGCCAATCCTGGCAGGACGCTACGGTCTTCGAAAGCGTACTGTTAGGTGGTCAGGGTAGCGAGTTTTATCAGCAGGCATTGGTAGAACTAGACCCTGAAGCCCTGGGCGGCGAACAAATGATCGATGCCCTTGAGGACTTCAAGCGTACCCGCGAGCTGATGGATGAAGGCATGCCCGGGCGTGACTGGAATGTTGCCACGGCAATGGTGATTGAAGGAGTGGCAGGGTTTCAGCTGATGGGCGATTGGGCCAAAGGGGAGTTCACTGCGGCTGGACTGACCGCCGGGGAAGATTACCTCTGTGCCGCAGCGCCGGGCACCGAAGATGCGTTCACCTTCAATATCGATAGTCTGGCCATGTTCCGGGTCACTGACGACGATGAGCGCGAAGCGCAGCAAGCGTTAGCCCGCCTAGTGCTTGAGCCTACTTTCCAGGAAGCGTTTAACCTTGCCAAAGGCTCGATTCCTGCGCGGCCAGATCTGGACATGAGCGAATTCGATAGCTGTGCCCAGCAGTCGTTGGCTGATTTCCAGCGCACCGCTGAAGAGGGTGGCCTAGTGCCCAGTATGGCCCACGGCATGGCCGTACGTGCGGATATACAGGGTGCCATTTTTGATGTGGTTACCAACTACTTCAACGACGCCGATATGCCTGCTGAAGAAGCGGCAGAACGTATGGTGAGCGCTGCCGAAGCGGCCTCTTTCTAGGCTTTTCTAGCGTTAGCGTTCTTCAGGCGCCGCTGCAACGGCGGCGCCTTCGTTGCTTGGCAAGGATACTTCTCCATGAGAGATTCCCTCCCCATGAAAAATACCTCTGCGACGCCTTTAGGGGCTGGCGCTAAGCGGTCGACGCCATCCGGCGGTTTGCAGGCGTGGCTGCCTCGTCTGGTGCTGGCACCGTCGGTGGCCATTTCGTTGTTCTTTGTTTACGGCTTCATGCTGTGGACGTTCGTGCTCTCGCTAACCAGCTCGCGCATGCTGCCCAGCTATGACTTTGTCGGCTTTGGTCAATATGCACGCTTAATGGCCAATGAGCGCTGGTGGGTCGCCTCGACCAACCTGATGATTTTTGGCGTGCTGTTCGTGGTGATTTGCCTGGCGATTGGCTCGCTGCTGGCGATACTACTCGATCAAAAAATTCGCCAAGAGGGGGCACTGCGCACGATCTATCTTTACCCCATGGCGCTGTCATTTATCGTTACCGGCGTGGTGTGGAAGTGGCTACTCAACCCGCAGCTAGGCATTCAGGCGATGGTTCAAGGCTGGGGCTTTGAGTCGTTTCGCTTTGACTGGATTGTCGATCCGGATATGGCGATTTATACCCTGGTGATTGCCGCCGTATGGCAGGCGTCAGGCTTTGTGATGGCGCTGTTTTTAGCCGGGCTGCGGGGTATCGACGACAGCATTATCAAAGCAGCGCAGTTGGATGGCGCTAGTCTGCCGCGGATTTATCTGCGCGTGGTGATGCCCTGCCTGCGCCCGGTCGTGTTTAGCGCGGTGATGATTTTGGCCCATATTGCGATTAAGAGCTTTGACCTAGTCGTCGCGCTCACCGGCGGCGGGCCTGGCTACGCCACCGATTTACCCGCCACCTTTATGTACGCTCATGCCTTTACCCGGGCGCAGATAGGTTTGGGCTCTGCCAGCGCCATGCTGATGTTGGGCGGCGTGTTGGCGATTTTGATTCCTTATCTCTACTCCGAATTAAGGAGCCGCAAGCATGGCTAATGTGATTCGTCGTCAGACGCCCGCTGCGCGGCTGGGCCGTGGTCTGCTCTATGGTGTGCTGATACTCGCCGCGCTGTTCTATATTCTACCGCTGGTGGTCATGCTGATGACCTCGGTGAAGCCGCTGAGCGAAATCAGCGCCGGGTCGCTGCTCTCGTTTCCGCAAAATCCTACTTTCGCGCCGTGGACAAAAGCCTGGGGTGAAGCCTGTACCGGCATGCGCTGCGATGGCGTTGGCGGCTACTTCTGGAACTCCTTTGCGATTGTGATTCCAGCGGTGCTGATCTCAACCACTATCGGTGCCCTTAACGGCTATGCGCTAACCAAATGGCGCTTCAAAGGTTCTGAATTAGTCTTCGCATTAATGCTGTTTGGCTGTTTTATTCCTTTCCAGGTGGTGCTGTTGCCCATGGCGCAAACCCTCGGCTGGCTGGGGATCTCCAGCTCCCGCGCCGGGTTGATCCTGGTTCACGTGGTCTTTGGCATCGCTTTCACCACGCTGTTCTTCCGCAACTTCTACGTGGGTATCCCCAACGAGCTGGTATCGGCGGCGAAGTTGGATGGCGCGGGCTTTTTCCGCATCTTCTGGCGCATTCTACTGCCGGTTTCGGCTCCGATTATTGTCGTCTCAGTGATTTGGCAGTTCACCCAAATCTGGAACGACTTCCTGTTTGGCGTGGCGTTTTCAGCCCACAACACCCAGCCCGTTACCGTGGCGCTAAACAACCTGGTGAATACCTCCACTGGCGTTCGCGAGTACAACGTGGATATGGCGGCGGCGATGATTGCCGCGCTGCCCACCCTGGTGGTGTACGTGTTGGCGGGAAAATACTTCGTGCGCGGGCTGACAGCAGGCTCGGTTAAAGGTTAATAACAATTAAGTGAATGGCAACCTTTCTTAAAAGGTTAGAAGCAGCCCTAGGCGGGGGCGCTGTGAACCCATCCCTGGGCGCTACTTTCGCCATCCATGGCGAAAGACCCCCGCTACGGGCTACTTCTAACCATCCAAATAAGTGGGTTTTGTCAGTCGCTTTACAATAGGATTTTCATTATGGCAGCTTTAGAAATCCACAACGTGCGCAAAGAGTTTGGCAGCGAGCGGGTGCTCAAAGACGTCAGCATCTCGATCGATTCCGGCGAGTTCCTGATTCTGGTTGGCCCCTCGGGCTGCGGTAAGTCCACGCTGATGAATGCCATTGCCGGGCTTGAGCCGGTGACCTCTGGCAATATTTATATCGATGGTGAAGACGTGACCTGGCGCACCCCCGCGGATCGGGATATCGCCATGGTGTTTCAGTCCTACGCGCTTTACCCCAGCATGACCGTACGCCAGAACATCAGCTTCGGGCTGGAGATGCGCAAGGTGCCCAAAGCCGAGCGGGAAGCGGCCGTGGAGCGGGTAGCCGATCTACTGCAGATCACTCACCTGCTGGAACGCAAGCCTGCCCAGCTCTCCGGCGGGCAGCGTCAGCGGGTAGCCATGGGGCGGGCGCTGGCCCGGGAGCCAAAGGTGTACCTGTTTGACGAGCCGCTCTCTAATCTGGATGCCAAACTGCGCGTGGATATGCGTACCGAGATCAAAAAGCTCCACCAGCGCCTGGGTACCACCATTGTTTACGTCACCCACGATCAGGTCGAAGCCATGACCCTGGCCGACTGCATTGCGGTGATGCGCGATGGCCATATTCTGCAGCTCGGCTCGCCGGATGAGGTCTACAACAACCCAGTGGATATGTTTGTGGCTGGCTTTATGGGCTCGCCGTCGATGAATTTCATTCGCGCCACACTGGAGGACGATAACGGTGGGTATCAACTGAGGATTGCCACGCCAGGTGAGGATGAGCTGGTGCTACCCTGGCCGGAGGAGCGCATCGCCCCAGATATGGCCGAACGGCTTAACCAGCCGGTCATTCTTGGCCTACGCCCAGAGCACTTCAGCGAAGAGGATGAGCGATTAACGTCCCAAGCCGAAGGAACGCTGCTAAGTGCCAGTGTGGCGGTGGTAGAACCTACCGGGGCGGATATCTTGCTGCGTTTACCCCTTGGCGAACAGGAAGTTACCGCCCGTGTTGGGCCTAAATGCGCAGTGGTTGCAGGGGAGCGCTTATCGCTACGTGTTGATATGGGCAGAGCGATTCTATTTGATGCCGAGACCGAGCAGCGTATTGCGTAAGCGGTTTGACTTGAACCTGTTGTGAAATAGTGGGCCCCCTGCTGGTTTCAGCAGGGGGCCTCTTTTGTAGTTACCTAAAGATTTCAACTGCAGGTATTACTTACGAATAAGCCGTAGCTCGCCATTGAGCGCCTTGATGATCGAGTAGCACATCAGCAGCATCACAATCGAGAACGGAATAGCGGTGGCGGTAACACCGGCCTGAAGGGCGGTCAGACCACCACCGATAAGCAGCACAATCGCGATGAGACCCTCGACGACCGCCCAGAACATCCGCTGTGGCCGCGGAGCATCGATTTTACCACCGGCGGTGATGGTATCGATGACCAGGGAGCCGGAATCCGAGGAGGTGACAAAGAAGATCAGCGCCAGCACGATGCCCAGGGTCGACATCAGCCCCGTCAAGGGTAGTTCGTTCAGCATGCCGAACAGCGAAAGCTCGGGTCTGTAGTTGTCGATGACATACTCTTTAACCAGGCTGCCCGCCGGGTCAGCATAGAGCTGTTCAAGGGCGGTCGAGCCAAAGACGCCCATCCAGACAAAGATAAACAGACTGGGAACCAGCAAAACGCAGAGGATAAATTCACGCACCGTGCGGCCCCGGGATACCCGAGCGATAAACATCCCCACAAAAGGTGCCCAGCTAATCCACCAAGCCCAGTAGAAAATCGTCCAGGACTGGCGGTAGGCATCATCCTCACGACCAAAGGGCGCGGACAGAGGAATAAAGTCCGTGACATAGGTGGTAAGTCCCGACCAGAAACCCGCCATGGCCAGCAGAGTAGGGCCAGCGAAAAGCACAAAAAAGAAGAACAGAACGGCCAGGATCATGTTGATCTCTGAGAGCTTCTTCAAGCCGCCCTCAAGACCGCGCCAAACCGACACCAGCGCCACCGCCGTCACCAGAATGATGACGATGACCTGGGTCAAGGTGCTTACTTCCAGGCCGAAGACAAAGTTCATCCCCGCATTAGCCTGCTGTGCCCCAAGCCCAAGTGAGGTGGCCAGCCCGAAGAGGGTGGAAAACACCGCCAGGATATCGATCACATGGCCCCACCAGCCCCAGACACGCTCACCGAGAATGGGAAAGAACGCCGAGCGAATAGAGAATGGCAGGCCCTTGTTATAGGTAAACAGGCCCAGCGCTAGCGCCATCACCACATACACCGCCCAGCCATGGATACCCCAGTGTAGATAGGTACCCGCCAGGCCCATGGCGCTGGCATCATCAATAGCCGCTGAGTTCAGTTCGCCATCGGCGCCGAAGGGGGATGCGATGCCCAGAGGCAGCGAGACATTGGCGTGATAAACCGGTTCGAGTACGCCGAAGAACAGCAGGCCGATGCCGATTCCCGCGGTGAACAGCATGGCGAACCAGGAGAGATAGCTGTGATCCGGTCGCGCATCGGCCCCGCCCAGCCTGACTGAGCCATAAGGCAAAACCACCAGCGCTAAGCAGAACAGAATAAAGAAGTCGACCAGAATCATGAAATACCAGTCCAACGTTCCCGTCGAGAAGGCAACAATGGACTGAAAAGTGCTCCCCGCTCGCTCTGGAAACAGCAGGGTGAGGACGATGAAGATAGCGGAAGCAAGCGCGGATACCACAAAAACGCGGTTGTGGATGTCGAAACCGATGGGGCCAAGCTGCCCCTTGATATTGTCCTGGCCGACGACATAGTCGGTCTGCATGTCGCTCGTTACCGAAGGCGACTCAGGATCATTGGGATGGTTCATACACTACGTCTCCTCAGTGGAAGATGCCATGTCAAACCCCCATCATGAGGATAAACAGCGTTGAATCCCATTTTGTGGCCGAAAAGGAGGGGTGCCGCCGTTTAACCCTTTAGCGATTCTGCGGCACCTTTTCTTTATCGAGCCGTTTGATTTGCCGCCACAGGTCTTGGCGTAGATCGGCGATTTTGGGCTGCTCATCGGCAGTGAAGGGCACCGGACGACAGAGCCGCTGGGCGCGTAACCCAAGGCGCGCGCTAAGCAGCCCGGTGGCGAGGCCTTGACCCGCACGGGCGGAAAGGCGGCTGGCTAAATCCAGCGAGAGCATATCCATACTGGCGTCGGTGGCCAGTTCGCTGGCACCGGCAAAAGCCATGTTGTGCAGCACGTTACGAAACAGCCGCAGGCGGCTGGCGTAGCCCAGCTCGAGACCATAAAGGCGGCAGAGTCGATCCACCATCGCCAGGCTGCGCCAGGCCACCAGCGCCATATCCACCAGTGTTAGCGGGCTGATGGCGACCATGATGGCGGTTTCACCGGACATACGCGTAATCAGGCGCTGGGCTTCCCGGTCACGCGGCGCTAGCAGGTGGTAACGCAGCAGCGTCTGGATCTCCTCACCACTATGGTGGGGTTGGCTGGCGCGCTGAAAGGCTAGCCAGTGCGGGTCATCGTCGGCGAGCTTAAGTTGGCGCCTCAACTGCTCGGCCATGGCCCGGGCCTGCTTGGGCGAGCGTAGCGGCAGCTCGGCCAGATCGCCGCGCAGTTTGTCGTGGCGCTTGAGACGGCGCAAACGGCCCACCTCTTTGAGCAGGGAGAGGCCGCCCAAGCCAATCAGGCTGACCCCGAACAGCTGCCAGGCCATGGCTAGCCACTGCGACTGAGCCATCGCATCAGGAATGCCGGTGACCAGTTCTGCCGTGCCTAGCCCGGCACCACCCACCAGGGCAAATAGCAGCCCCCAGCGGCGTTTACGCGGCGCACCTAAACTGGCAGCAGGCAGCGCTTTATCTTCGGGAAGGGGCGCCAATGGATGATGCTCGCTGGCGCCAGCAAAGGCTTCGCGCTGACGTAGGACTGTCTCTGCATCAGCGGCCTTTTCAGGCTGGTCATCCAGCGTGAAGTGGCGGCGTGGCTGTGGGGTGGTCATGTCAGTTTATCTCCAATCAGCCAGTCGATGGCGGCGTCCATGCGGATATGATCCAACGCTTCTGAGCTGGTTGGCATCGGGCGAAAGGCGGGGAAGTCGAAGCCCTGCTGCTGCCAGAAATCGGCAGCGGGCAGCCGGGCGGGCACATCGCCGGGGTAAACCAGCACCTCTTCGCCCTCTAGTGTGGTGCCTCGCAGTGCAGGTGAACGCTTACCCTCATGGGTTACCTCACGGGCTTCAGTGGCACGAATGGCCGCCAGCGAGAGCGCTTTAACCGGCACGTTGGCAAAGCGAAGGTCTTTGAGAGGCTCTGCCAGCAGGGCCTCCAACAGCTGTACCAAGTGGCCGTGTTGATCGGGAGTGACGTGATCGGCTTTGGTGGCGGCAATCGCCAGGCGGTCAATTTTAGGTGCGAACAGGCGCGTAAGTAGACTGCGTTGGCCATAATCGAAGCTGTGCATTAACTGGCGTAGCGCGCTGGAAAGGTCTTCAAAGCGTTCTGGCCCGGCATTGAGCGCGCCAAGCACGTCCACCAGTACAATCTGGCGGTCAAAGCGGCGGAAGTGATCGCGATAAAAGGGCTTGACCACTTGCTGCTGGTAGTAGCGAAAGCGCGCCGCCAGGGTAGCGTAAAGGCTATTGGCAGGCAGTGCCTCCAGCGTTTCTCTAGAGGTGTTGAGTTGAGAGGCGTCGAGCTGCGGTAGCGGAAAAAACTGCAGCACCGGCGCACCTTCCAGTTCGCCGGGCAGTAAAAAACGCCCTGGCTGCAGGTCGGAAAAACCGGCCTTTTTGGCGCGACGAAGGCCTTGAGCGTACTCCTCGGCAAGAGCAGCAAGCTGGGCTTCATCCGCTTCGCCAGCGGGGTCGAGTTGTTCTACTGCGGCAAGCCATTCGCTAAACAGGCTGCGGCGCTGTTCGCCCTCGTGTAACGCCTGGGCCTGGCTCCAGCTATAAAAGTCGTGCTGCAGCAGCGGCAAATCGAGCAGCCACTCGCCGGGGTAGTCGAATAGATCCAGGGTAAGGTGGGCGATTTCAGGGGTTAGCCAGCCGCTGCGGGCAGGGCGGTAGCGCAGCTGTAAGCGTAACTCGCTGATGCCGCGAGTGGGCTCCGGCCAGCGCGGCGGCGTATCGCGTAGTGCAGCCATGCCGGGGTCGTAGGGAAACCGTGGCACGCCTAAGTCGGGCTGGTTAAGCCGCTGGGCACCCAGCAAGCGGCCTTCCCGGGCAGCGGGTAGCAAATCGAGCTGCGCCTCAACGCCCGCATGACGCAGTTGATTGACCAACGACGTCAAAAACGCGGTTTTCCCCGCTTGGGAAAGGCCGGTGACCGCCAAGCGCAGCTGGCGATCTCGCCCACGCTCTAATAAATTGCTCAGTTCGCGACTTAACGGCTGGCGCATCCTTTCGATCCCTTTGTAGGAGCCTGTCTGACTTAACACTGATCTACTGCGAATCCCGGTATTTTGGCCAACTTTATTCGATCAATTTCGTTAAATAGCACGCTATTCGCCTCAATCGATCGATAAATTTGGCTCAAAATCCGTGCTTCTCGCGACGATCGGCCAAGCCAGGCAGGCTCTCTTAGCCTTTACTGGCTAAACATTAATACCAGTTGCGAAAGCATCGGTAGGGTGGCGATCAAAAAGCCAACCCCCGCCAGTGTGTAGCCTGGCCAGCGCCGAGTCATCTTCTGCGCCAAGGTTAGGCCCACTAAGCACACCACCATACCGATTAAATTAAACGCCAGCGTGGCGGCTTCTAGCCATTGTTGCGGATCCATTGGATCTCCCTAGCTCTAATGCCATTGAGCACATGATAGCAAAGCATTGATGAACCGAAGATTAACTGCGGCTGAGGGTGGTGCCTAACAGGTGCTGGGCGCCAGGCACTAGCCAGACTGGGTCTAGGCGCGTATTGGCGGCTTCAACGCAGATAAAGTGGCGCGCTACGTCGGCGGGAGTGTCGCTGGGCAGGTCTTGGTCGGGGTGCCACACCACCGTGGAGTCGCTGGACTGCTTGCCGATGCGCAGGCTGCGCTCACCATCGTTGAGCAGCACGGCTTCATTGGTGTGATAAATGCGGTCAACGGCGCCTTGAACGGCCAGCGTGCCTTGCTGTTCGCTCTCCGCAAAGTCGCGCAGTTTGTCGAGATAGCGCGCGCCGGAAAGGCCTTCCAGGCGGCACTGGTGGGTATCGGCAACGGCTAAATAGGTATGCAGCGCACCGCTGGTTTTAATCGGCGTTTCGCCGATGTTTTCGCTAATCAGCTCAACGTTCAAGCGCTGGGCGTTGGCTTGTACCACCAGGCGCGCAGTAAGCAGTGTATGCAGGGGCTGTGCTGGAGAGAGGTGGAGCTCAATTCCCTCGGCGTGCTCATCAACAGCGTCTAGACGCCACTCAGCATGGCGGGCAAGGCCATGGAAAGGGCCGTCGTGGTTGGGGCTCTCATCGGCATAGCGCTCGTCGGCAAACCACGGCCAGCAGAGCGGAATACCACCCCGGATAGCGCCTGGCAGCGCCTGGGGCGTAGGCGTCAGCCATAACCAGCCGGTATCACCAGCAGGGCAGAAGTGCAGCACTTGAGCGCCCTGGAGACTAACCACCAACTCGCCCCAAGGCATATTGAAAAGCACCACGTCGCGGCCTTCCCACTGTGTCGTTTGCTGTCCTTGAGTGCTTTTAATCAGTTGATTGAGCGAGTCGGGGATCATGAATTTTCCTTTAAGAGTTGCCAAGCATCGATACCGAATAGGCGCCGAACACTAACGCTGTGTGCTATGGTAGAACAAGCGTGACTCTAAGGTAAAACGCGTAACTGCAACCCGTAATCGAGATAGTAAGGAGACTATATGGGCTTTATTGCATGGTTAATCATTGGTGGCTTGGCTGGTTGGATTGCTGGCAACATCATGCGCGGCGGCGGTTTTGGCATCCTGGGTAACATCGGTGTCGGTATCGTTGGTGCGGTTATAGGTGGTTTTTTGTTTAGCCTTCTGGGCCTTTCGTCCGGTGGCTTTATCGGTTCGCTAGTCACCGCGATCGTGGGTGCCGTGGTGCTTCTTTGGGTAATCAGTAAGGTTAAAAAAGCGTAGCGATTGAGTTGCTACCTGTATGTCACCGCCCGGCCTTTTGCCGGGCGGTGTCGTTTTATGCATACCGAGGCCTAAGGCTATCGGTGTTCGCACCACTTTCCGTTACACTAGGCAGCTTTACTTCCGGCTATTGGCTGGTGTTATTGTGCTTTTTCGAGGTGCCTCTTGATCGACGTGTTAAATGCCTGGTGGGCCCAACAGCTGGTGCTGTGTGATTGGGCGTTTACTCCTCATCCGCTGGCGGTCGATGCAGGAGCGGCAGAGCAGCGCCTGCTACAACTGGGCATTACCAATCGAGGCGAGCTGGCCGAACAGCTCTTCCACGGGCTGGGGGCTCCCGCAGGTAGCGCTGACCGTTTGCTAGGCGCTTTGGAATGGGCCGCGTTGGCGGGAGCGGCTGGCTGGTTAGAGGCTGATCAAGCCCGTCATTGGGCGCATCACCTAACTCGCCGCATCACCAGTGATTACAGCGACCTACGTGCCTGGCTAGCAGACCTGCGCCGTGCGTTAGGCGCGCGGGGCTGGGAAGTGGGGGCCGATGACCGTTTTATTGACGCTTGCCAAGCGCTGGCTAAGCTTGAAACCGATGGCGAAGGGGTTACCTGGGATACGCTTGAAAATGCCCTGGCTGAACTGCCGGCTCCCGCTTCGCTATGGCCCCAGCAGCCCGAAGCGCAGAGCTGGCGGCTATGCGCGCTGTTCCGGCCGGTTATTGTCTATCCCGCCAGCCAAACCGACTGGCCCGAGGCCACCGAGTGGCTGGCCCACGTGTGGGATGTCCATGACCGTGACGCGCTAATAGGCGTGATGCTTTGGCTAGGCGCTCAAGGCGAGCGCCAGCGCTGGGATATCGAAGCACGCGAATTGCTCAGTATGGACAACGCCCAACGCATGGAGTGGCAGCGTAGCGTTGTGGAAGATTCGCCCTATGCGCCGGTGCTGAATAAGTTCGTCACTCAAGGCGAGCCCCTGGAGTGGGCGGCTTGGGATTGGCTACGGATTGTGGAACTTGCCTGGGCTGGCGCCTGCTGTGGCTTGCTGAGCCAGGAAGAGGCTGATGACTTAGCGGGGCACGCCGCTGATTTACTCAGTCGGCGCTACCACGACTGGTATGCCGTGCTGAATGCGTACGGGCGCGGGCAGAGTCTGTTTGATGGCATTGACCGGCGGGGTAAAACACCCAGCGAGCGGCATCAGTTGTTGCTGCACAGCGCCCATAGCCCTTGGAATAGCCCCTGGAAATGCTCCCCAGGGGAGCTATTGGATGAGCCTACACGCAAGGCATCTCAAGCGCGCATTCGGCAGTGGCGCAATACGCCCCATCACTGGTTGTTGGCGCTGGCCAGCGTACGCGAACCGGATGCCATGCTGCGCCAGATAGCCCCCTCCGCGGCGCTGCCGGAAGAGCAGCGTGCCGATGCGGCGCTCTATTTGCAGGAGTCACTTGGCTTACATGCCGATGAAGGCGCTCATGCACTGGCGCGCTACTGGTTACCCGCTCAGGCGCACCATCTTAATCAGTTGGCGGCCGACGCCGTGCATGGCGTTTTGCCTCCCTCGCAAAGCTGGTTTGGTCAGCCGACCCCGGAAGAGCTTAAGCAGCGCAATGCGGTTAAAGGGGTAAGCCGCCATGCGGCCACGATCCATATGGCCGAAAAATTCGCCTTCTATCTGCATATGTCCCTCGACAGCGGCTTATTCGATCGCGCGCCGTTAATGGAGTATGCCAGCGCACTGCGAAGCTGCCTGTGCCGTTTTTACCCCAATGCCAAGCGGCTGTTGGAAGCCTGGTTCGCTTGGGAGAGCTGTCTGCCCGAGCCTGAGCACGCCTCGCTGGTAAATGAAATTATTTGGCACATTGAAGATCCCGGTAGTCTGTTTCACTGGCTGGATTGGCGTCATGACGCCTGGCGTGAACCGGGTAGCCGCCCCACCTTGAGTCACTTCACCGCTATGTCGCTGGTGGGCCCGTTGAACAGTGCCGTATGGAGTGAGCCCCAGCCTGAGAGTGCCCGTGAGTGCGCCGAGATTCGCGAGTGGGTGGAGAGCCACTACCACTTGAGCAACGCAGGCGATATGCAGGAGTTTTTGACCTACATGCTAGAGTCGGGGGATCGTCAGGAGTATCAGATTAACTACGCGCCCTATACCCTCAATACTGAGCGCTTAAGCGCTGAAATCGCCATTCTTGAATCCGGCGACTGTGCTGAAGATGAACGCCACCACCTGCTTCGCTTACGTCGTGTGCGCGACAACGAAGATGGCTGTAATGAGGTGGATATGGCGGCCTGGGATATTGCCCAGCTGGTCGATTTGGCCATTGCCGCGCGGCAGTTAAACTGGCTGGATAGCGCTGCTTTCGCTAAGGTGTTGGATCGTGCTTACCAATTGGCGGCAGATCACTATGCCGGATGGCAGGAGTACGCCATGGGGATGTACGCAGGCTTCTCGTTTTTTATGGGCGAAACCCCAGAGCGAGAAAGCTTTTTAGCTGGTTTTCGTCAGGCGCTGGTGGCCTGGATATGCGGCGCGCCGGTTTTGGCTGGCCCATGGGTGAGCTTGGATTTTCCGGGCAATAAACCACGCCATTTTGCGCCACTGCATATTGATACCTTACCGGGCGATCAGCGCACATTACATTGATGCTCGCCAAACATATGATAATTAGCTTATAGTCGTGCTTAGAAAAAATGAGTTTTGTCATACCGCCCTCTTATTAATGTCACGAGGTTAATCGCATGGTTGCGTCGCCACGCCCCGCTGTGACCGCTGTCCGTGTCGTAAGTGTCTGTTTTTTAGTTACATTGTTCGCTGGCTGTGCAGGTTCAGCGCGACAAAACAATATTCAGGCCCCCGAGAATTACTTTTCAATGACGTTGCCGGGAATGGGGGCGAACCCGCAAATGTCCCCGGTTGATCCCATCGATGCGCATTTGCGCAGCTTGCAAGTACCGCCGCCAACAGTGGTTCGCGAGGCGCTGATGGCGCAACACCAGCGCTGGGCAGGAACGCCTTACCGAATTGGCGGCACCTCAGAAAGAGGCATCGACTGTTCGGCCTTGGTTCGCAATGTTTACCGTGACACCTTTAATTTAGAGCTTCCGCGCTCCACCCGTGGTCAAGTACACGAGGGACGCCCGATCGACCGCCAAGAGCTGCAGGCGGGCGATCTGGTGTTCTTCCGACCGCCGGGTCGTTATAACCATGTGGGTATCTACGTGGGCGATGGGTATTTTCTCCACGCCTCGACCTCAAAAGGGGTCATTATCTCCAGCCTGAATAATAGTTACTGGCAGCGCTACTACTGGCAGTCACGTCGCGCGCTGGAGCCAACGCATCTGGCCCAACTGGGCGGCAGCGTTTTCCAGTAGCCAGACCGAACACGTTTTAGGAACGGCATGATTGAAGCCAAATCGCGCGCCTGGTGGCGCGCCACCTTGGCGCTTTGCCTCGGCTCATTTCTTGTTTTTATCAATTTATACGCACCACAGCCGCTGCTGCCGGGGTTAAAGGAGACCTATCAGGTCTCGACCTTAGGTGTCAGCCTGCTCATGTCGGTGTCGACCCTCTCCTTAGCCATTGCGCTGTTGGTCTTTGGGCCACTCTCGGATGCCATTGGTCGCGAAGGCATAATGCGCATTACTCTGCTGCTTGCAGGCGGCTGTTCTATTGCCTTGGCATTCGCCCCCACCTTTGAAAGCTTGCTGTTTTTGCGCCTGGTGCAGGGTTTTGTGCTGGGCGGGCTGCCAGCGGTGGCGATCGCCTGGATGGGCGATGAGTTTGAGAAACCGGCGTTATTAAGCGCTGTAGGACTCTATATTGGCGCTAATTCACTTGGCGGCATCAGTGGGCGTATCGTCGGTGGCGGCGCCGCTGAAATTGGCGGCCCCACGGCAGCATTTCTAGCGGTCGGCATTATGACGCTAATTGGCTGTGGAGTGTTTTGGCGCCTGTTGCCCAATAGCCGCGCCTTTACTCCCCAGCGCTTTGAGCTGCGCAAAGCGGTAAGCGATTTAGTCAATCATTTGCGTAACCCGGTACTGCTCGCTGCTTACTGCCTGGGGGGTATCAACTTCCTGATTTTTATCAATCAATACAGCTATATCACCTTTCGGTTGGCGGCAGCGCCGTACCAATTAGCCGCCAGTGGCCTGGGGCTGATTTTTTTGACCTATCTCGGCGGTACCTTCGGTTCGATGATTTCCGGGCGTCTGGCTGGGCGGTTTTCTCCCGCGGCATGCATGATGGTGGGGATCATGATTTTAATGCTGGGCACAGCGATTACCTTAGCGGATTCGCTGCCGATGATTATCGTCGGTTTAACCGTTAATGCCTTTGGCTTTTTCCTGGCTCATTCGCTGGCCTCCAGCTGGGTAGGGCGCTATGCCCAGGGGGCGCGGGGCAGCGCTTCGGCGCTCTACCTGGTGTTTTACTATGTGGGAGCCAGTTTGGGCGGCTTCTGGCTGGAGCCGTTCTGGCGCTGGGCCGGGTGGTCGGGTGTGAGCGTCGGTTCGTGGCTACTGCTGAGTATCACGCTGCTAATTGCTTTCGGCCTATGGCGCTTTGAGCGTCGCCAAGCGGTTGGCTAACCTTCACCAGTTGCACGCATTGATGCCGAGCGCAGGTTTCCGCGAGGGCGCTGTGAACCCCTCCCTGGGCGCTACTTTCGACATCTGACCGTCAGGGATGGCGGAAATGCCGGAATGGTCGGGAATATTTTTCCGGCCATGTCGAAAGACCCTCGCTTCAACCTGCCCTGGCATCAACTACCATGGCTTCAGCTGCCCTTCGCTTAAGTGCAAGCGCTGTGGGCAAAGCCGTTCCAGTAGGGCGGTGTCGTGGCTAATCACCAGCACGCCCAGCTGGCGTTGTTCCGCCTCCCGTTTTAATGCCTGCCAAAGCTCAACCTGGGTAATGGGGTCGAGCATGGTGGAGATCTCATCGGCGACGAGAAAGCGTACTCCCGGCGCGAGCGCCCGCAACACGCATACCCGCTGCAGCTCTCCCCCTGATAACGATTGAGGGAAGCGCGACAGCCATTTTGCTTGTACGCCAAACGCTTGGCACTGGGTGTCAGAAGGCGTCCAGGCTTCGCGCAGTATCTTACCTACCCGCCAGCGTGGATTCACCGCTAGCTCCGGCGATTGCGGTAGCCACTGCACGGGCTGCACACCGCTTTTCGGTAGCGCCTCGCCATCCAGGGTGACATCACCTGCCTGGGGCGCTAAGTAGCCTGCCAGCAGTTGGCCTAGCGTCGATTTACCCGCCCCCGAGTCGCCGCTTAACCCTAGCCACTGACCCGCGCACAGCGTTAGCGAAATGTCCTGAAGTAGCGGTACCTTGGGGGCAAAGTGAAAACTCAGTTGGCGTGCTTTAAGCAACGTGCGCCTCCTGTTCACGCCGGCTTATGGCAGTCGTTGCAAAAGCGTTGTCCGGCAGCGCCAGCCACAATGCCTGTGAATAAGCGTTGGTAAGCGAAGCGCCGCTGTCCTGAAAGGCGCAGGCGGGCGCAGTTTCGACCAGCTTGCCGTCACGCATAATGGTGACGCGGTCGGCGATTGGCAGCGCATGGCGCAGGTGATGGGTAATCAGAATCACGCTTTTGCCCTGGTTGGCCAGTTCGCGCAGCGCATCCAGCACCCGCTGACGCTGGTGGGGGTCAAGGCCTACGCTGGGTTCATCGGCAATCACCAGCTTGGCTTGGCTGACATGAGCCATGGCCGTCAACACGCGCCGGGCCATGCCGCCGGATAGCTCATGGGCATAGGCCTGCTGTGCACGGGCATCTAGCTGATAGTGATCAAGGGCTTGTTGGGAGGCGTGCCAAGCATGTGCTGATGGCTGGCCTGCGCGCTGGGCTGCCCAGGTCACCTGGCGCTGAGTACGCACCAGCGGATCTAAGGCGCTTAGCGATTGGGGGATCAGCGCCAGCTCACGGCCGCGAAGCTGGCGTTGGCGTGACGCGTTAAGCGGTTTGCCTTGATAGTAAAGCTGACCGTTTAAGCGTGCAGGTGTTGGCAGTAAACCCATAATGGCATAAGCCAATAGGCTTTTTCCGGCACCGGAGGCGCCTACCACCGCATGAACCTCGCCAGGGAACACCGTTAGTGAAAATTCATCCAGGCAGGTGGCCCAGTCGCGCTTCCACCAGGAGGCATACAGAGGTAGCTGTAGCGATAATTGATCAATCGTTAACACGGCAGGCCTCCCATTAATAGTTTTACAGCCAGTGGTTTTTACAGCCAATTTTTCTGAAAAGCGCTAAAGCGCACGGCGTAGGTGGCTTGAGAGGCGCTCGAAACCCAGCACCATCAGTAACAGCCCCAAGCCGGGAAATACCCCCAGCCACCAGTAACCGCCGCTTAAGTAGCGCATGGCATCGGCCAGTAATACGCCAATAGCGGGCTGGCTGGGGCTTAAGCCAAAGCCCAAAAAGGTCAATGCGGCTTCGTGGAGAATGGCGTGGGGAAACAGCAGTAACGCGCCAACCAGGCAGTGGGGAATAAGATGGGGAAGCAGATGGCCGTGGAGCACAAACCAGCGCGATTTACCTAGAGCGCGGGAGATGCGCACATAGGGCGCCTGCCGTAACTGCCATAGTTCGGCGCGCAACACTCGGGCTAGGCTTGGCCAGTGGGTCACCGCAACGGCAATAATCACTGCCTGGGTACCGCCACCCAGGGCAAAAGCGATCAGCATTAATAAAATCAAATGAGGCACGCTAAGCAGCGTATCAATCAGCAGACTCACCAGCGCATCCAGCCGCGCTGACAGCGTGGCTATCGCTGCCAGGCTCAAGGCAATCAGCGTGCTCAGTAGCGCCGCCAAGCAGCCCACCCAGAAGCTTAGTGCCAGCCCCGCCAGAGTGCGCGCCCAGAGTTCACGGCCCAGCGCGTCGGTGCCCAACCAGTGGTCAACGCTGGGCGGTGCCAGGCGGGCGTCAAACTGCATCTGTTGCGGTGAATCACCCAGCAGCCACTGGCTAGCGACTAGTCCCATGACCAGCAGGGCGGTGACACCCAGGCTGAAGGCGGCACGAAGGCGCGGTTGAGCCTGACTCATAAACCACTTGCCTTAATGCGCGGGTCAATAACGCCATACAGGCTATCGGCGATCATATTGCCGACGCTGACAAACAGGGCGGTAAAGAGTGCGATGCCCAGCAGCAGTGGGACGTCACTGCGCAGGCCCGCTGCCACTGTAGCCTGACCTAAGCCGGGGTAAGCAAATACCTGCTCGATTAAAATGGAGCCGCCAAACAGTTCGCCCAGTGAGGCAAACGCTAGCGTAATCGCCGGTACACTGGCGTGGCGAAGACCGTGGCGCCAAGCCACATCAAGACGGCTGGCGCCCTGAGCAAAGGCGTGAGTAGCAACGTCTGAGCGCATTAGCTCAAGCATGCGGGTGCGGGTGTGCAGGGTGATACTGGCGATGCCCAGCAGTGCCAGGGTCGCCACTGGCAGCAGTAAATGGTGCAACCGTGTGGCGAGGGTGACTTCCTGGTTTAACGCCCCGGCGGGGCCTGCGCAGCAGGTGGGTGTCCATCCCAGGGTTACCGAAAATAGCAGCACCGCAAGTATCGCCAGCCAAAAGGCGGGCGTGGAGGCGGTAATAAAGGCGTAGGTGCTGATGATGTTATCCAGCTTGGAGCCCTCTTTGGCACCCGCCACCACACCCAGGCTAAACCCCACCAGCGCTGAAATGAGCCAGGCGCTGCCCAGTAGCGCAATGGAGCGCTGAAAGCGCTGAGCGATTACCTCACTGACCGGCTGGTTGTATACGTGGCTCCAGCCTAAGTCACCACTGACTAACTGGCGCAGCCAGTGGCCAAACTGAACGGCAACTGACTCATCAAACCCCCAGCGTTGGGCAATCAGTGCGCGCTGCTCTGGGCTCACTTGGGCCATTTGTGGGCCTAGGTAGGCATCAACGGGGTCAATGGGGGAGGCCATCATAAGCCCATACGACACTAGGGCGACGCAGGTTAATACCAGCGCCAGGCGAGCCACGCGCTTGGCGATAGGCGCAATTAGTCGCACGTCCAGCGCCACTCAAGCAGGTTGGCAGTGATTGGCCAGCCGTGGCCGTGGGGCGCTACACCTAGATCTCCGACATCTAAGCAGGTATTGGTAAAATAGACATGCTCAAGATTGACCAGCCAGGCCCAGCTACTATCGCCGCGTACTCCGTAGCCGGTGGTGCCGTCCCACTGCGCTGCCTGCCACTCGCGGTTGGCTTGCTCAAAGCTAGACGCCGCCTGGGCGGCGTCCAAGTGGGCATCCACCTCTGGATTAGCGTAGAAACCACTGTTGTAGAAACCGTTGCCCGCATGCTGACTGTGGAAGAGGTAGTAAACTTCCTGGGGGCTATGGCTGCCAAAACCGAACATAATGGCATCCTGGTGCAGTGCTTCGCGCTGGATTTCGTCCCAGTGACGGCCGGTGGGTTGTATCTCAATTCCCAGTGGACGAACCATCTCGGCACTGACTTCCGCAAGCAGCTGTCGGGTGGTATCGCTGGAGGGGTAGGTAAGTCGAAAGCTAGCGGGCAGGCCACCTTTATAGCGCAGGCCATCATCGCGTAGCTGCCAGCCTGCGGCGTCGAGTATCTCCTCCGCCCGGTCAAGGTCGGGAGCGGTAAGGCGCTCATTGCTATCGCTCCAGGGGAGGCCGTCCGCCGGGCCAAAGGCGGGGCGCCCATAACCGTGCAGTGCCACTTCCACCAGCGTATCGCGGTCAACCGCAAGGTTGATCGCCTGACGTATAGCAATATCTGCCGTCACATTGTTACCAATCGGCGCGCCGGAGGCGGCGTGTTCGCCATTGGCAGGCTGCATGGGAAAAAGAATGCCGCGATTATCGACACTCTCCATAATCACCCGCTGCATATGTGCTGGCACATTGGCCGCCAGTGCAGGGGGCGTCGAGGCGATATCCACTTGGCCAGCATGGGCGGCACTTAGAGTGGCGTCTTCACCGGTAAAGAGAAATACCAGCCGTTCAAAAGCAGGCGTAGGGCCGTAGAAGTAAGGATTGCGCTCGACAATTAACTGCTCGCCTTCCTGCCACTCTACCAACTGATAGGGGCCAGACCCCAGGGGATGGCGACCATACTGATCACTGTAGCCGTTATCACGCTCGGCGCGGGGCACAATGCCCAGTGTCAACAGCTGATCAATAAAGGTAATGCGCGGGGCCTTCAGGCGGAGCGAAACAGTGTACTTATCAAGTGCGGTTGCTTCAGCCAGGGCGCTAAGATCCGCTCGCCCGCCCGCCTGGGCTGCCGCATTAAAAGTATAAGCCACATCTTCAGCGGTCAGCGGCGTGCCGTCGGCAAAGCGGGCGTCCTCGCGAAGTGTGAGTGTCCAGGTCAGGCGGTCTTCAGAAAGCCACCACTCAGTGGCCAACTCTGGCTGCGGCGCAAGATCCTTGCCCCGTGAAAGTAGCGTCGACTGAAACAGTGGATTGCCATACTGCCCCCAGCCCAACAGTGGGTCGAAACCCTGCTCGGGTTCGCCGCCAATGGCAAGTACCAGCTGTTCTTTTGCCTGCACAGTGGTGGCTACGACTAAACAACTTAGCGCAATACCCAGTAAGATGGGGCGAGTTGGTTTAGTCATCGCTTTATCCTTTATGCTGTTAGCGTCACTAGTATGATGTTTTTACAATAACATCATACTACCGGTGGTGGCAGCGCATGCAAAGTTAATCAGTACAGGGGGGCGTGAATGCAGCGTGTAACGGTAACGCTTGATGAGGAGCTGGTGGCAGAAGTGGATGCGTTGATGCGCGAGCGCGGCTATCAAAACCGCTCAGAGGCGATTCGCGATTTGACCCGCAGCGGCTTAAAACAGGCGAGAGAAGAGGCTGCACCTGACTCGCCCTGCATGGGCGCGCTGGTGTATGTCTATGATCATGCCGCTCGGGAGCTGTCCAAGCGCTTAACACGCCACTCCCATGACCATCATGACCTGACGCTTTCGACTCTGCATGTACATATCAACCATGATAGTTGCCTGGAGGTGGCGTTGCTCAAAGGTCAGGGGCGGGCGCTCAAACAATTTGCTGCTGAAGTCACTTCGTCGCGCAGCGTTCGTCATGGCCAGTTGGTGCTAATACCTGACGAAGAACCTTCTTTTTAAGCATAAAAAAAGGGCAACCCGATT
>NZ_AOPO01000006.1 GCF_000336575.1 Vreelandella titanicae BH1
AGAGAACGGCGGGCTTTTTTGGTCTTAGCGGCGACTGATTTCTATTCACCACTTACGACTTTCTATTTACCACTCACCACTTACGACATTCACTCGTCAAGGAACGAGCGCAGCGGCTCGGAGCGGCTGGGGTGACGCAGCTTACGCAGCGCTTTGGCTTCAATCTGACGAATTCTCTCACGGGTTACGTCAAACTGTTTGCCCACCTCTTCCAGCGTATGATCGGTGTTCATATCGATACCGAAACGCATGCGTAGTACCTTCGCTTCGCGGGCGGTCAAGCCGCCTAACACGTTGCGCGTTGCTTCGATAAGACCTTCACCGGTAGCCATATCAATGGGCAGCAGCATGGTACCGTCTTCGATAAAGTCACCCAGGTGTGAATCATCATCGTCACCAATCGGCGTCTCCATGGAGATCGGCTCTTTGGCGATTTTGAGCACTTTGCGTACTTTATCTTCCGGCATTTCCAAACGCTCGCCGAGTTCTTCCGGCGTTGGCTCACGGCCCATTTCCTGCAACATCTGGCGCGATACGCGATTGAGCTTGTTGATCGTCTCAATCATATGTACCGGGATACGGATGGTGCGTGCCTGGTCGGCAATCGAGCGGGTAATTGCCTGACGAATCCACCAGGTGGCGTAAGTCGAGAACTTATAACCACGGCGGTATTCGAACTTATCGACCGCTTTCATCAAGCCGATGTTGCCTTCCTGGATGAGATCCAAGAACTGCAAACCACGGTTGGTATACTTCTTGGCGATCGAAATCACCAAGCGCAGGTTAGCCTCAACCATCTCTTTCTTGGCACGGCGAGCTTTCGCCTCACCAATCGAGAGCTTGCGATTCACCTCTTTAAGGTCGGCAACCGAGAGCTGCACCATATCCTCTTCGAAGGCGATCTTGCGCTGAGCACGAGCAATATCGGCGCGCAACGGCTCAAGGCGGTCTGCGTACTTGCTCTGCGCTGCCTGGAATTCATCCAGCCATGTTTTGCTCGACTCATTACCAGGAAACGACTTGATAAACGTCTTACGCGGCACCTTGGCTTTTTTCACGCACAGCTGCATGACCGCTTTCTCTTGGGCACGCACTTGCTCAACACTGATACGCACCTGACCGACCAAGCGCTCGAAGTGCTTAGGCACCAGCTTGATAGGCGAGAAAAGCACCGCCAAGCGGGCTTGCTCGGCCTTTAACTCAGCACTGCCGCGGCCATGCTTGGCAAACGCCTCTTCCACCAAGGCGTTCTGCTCGCGAATCTGCTCGAAACGTGCACGCGCCTCTTCGGGATCTGGGCCGCCCTCGCTGGCCGTAGAATCCTCGTCCTCATCGTCGCCGTCGCTCTCAACGTCGTCGTCAATCTCGGCTTCAGGCTCCGGTTCGGGCACCTCTGCTTCGGCAACGCCGGGGATACCCTCATCGGGATCGATGAAACCAGAAAACAGATCCGAAAGACGCCCCGGCGCTTCTTCATCCTGGGTAGCGTCATAGGCGTCCAAAATAGACGCGACGGCACCGGGCAAATAGGCCAGAGACGACATCACTTCACGGGTACCCTCTTCGATCCGTTTGGCGATTTCGATTTCGCCTTCACGGGTCAAAAGCTCAACCGTGCCCATTTCACGCATATACATGCGTACGGGGTCAGTGGTGCGGCCTACATCGCTTTCCACGGCGGCAAGGGCCGCTACGGCCTCTTCCGCAGCGGACTCGTCCGTGGATTGATCCGACATCATCAAAGTGTCTTCATCTGGCGCTTCTTCAGCGACACTTATACCCATGTCGTTGATCATGCCAATGATGTCTTCCACTTGATCCGGGTCGGCGATATCCTCAGGTAGATGGTCGTTGACCTCGGCATAGGTCAGGTAACCCTGTTCCTTGCCTCGAGCGATCAACTCCTTCAGACGCGACTGCTGCTGCGCATTTCCAGCCATAGAAACCCTATCTCGACGAAGAAGAATGAAACACCTGGAGCGCTGAATCGATTAAACTCAACAAGCCGTACAGTATAGCGTAAAAAGCAAGAAATTTTCCAGCTCGACGTATTTGCGCGGTAATTCAGGTGTGTTAGTTTGTTCGGTTAGGCCAACGCTCGGTAGCTGACCCTATATCTGGTGCTGAAACGCTAGGAATTCAACCCCCATCGCCCAAGACACCGCCTCATTGGCGCTGAGCAAGCTCCATTACCAAGCTTGCCAAACGCTGGCGCTGCTCCTTATCCAACTTTTGCCCGGCGCGCTCCTGCGCCAGCAACGCCGTGTACTCCTCTTGAGGAGAACGCTGGCGCTGAACGTACTGCAAGTGTTCCACCAATCCCTTCAGCTCTGCTTCCCGATCTGCCTTGGGAATCAACAGTTCGCGCTTGGCGAAAGCCGCCAAGGCATGCCCCTGCTGGCTGCCTTGAAAATGCGCCAACACCACTTGTGGGCTGCGGTAGCGCCCTGCCTTGAGCAGTTCAATCAGCTCGCGGCATAGCGGCGCATCGCCATCTTCCGGCAACCACTCCAAATGATCAGGGAGCGTGACCACCAGATTGGGCTCATGCAATAACAGCTGCACGATACGCCCAACCGGGGAGAGCGCCTGAGAACGTGAGCGCGATGAGCGGGCTGGCGCTGCCAAAACAGCGCCGTTCATGGCGGATGAGGCCGATTCGGACTCCAACTGCTCTGCCGGCTCCTGCGAAACATCACCTTGGGTGACGGATCGCTGCGACGCCTGGGAACGCTTTTCGAGCAGCACTTTCAACTGCTCTTGCGCCAGCCCACTACGCTTTGCCAATGACTCCAGCAGTAGCGATTTGAGCATGCCTTCAGGCACTTTGTTCAATGCTTCGAGCACCTGACTGGCAAACCGCTCGCGCCCTTCCACGGTATTCAAGTCGCGCCCTTGGGCCGCCTGTTCGAATAGAAACTCCGACAGAGGCATGGCACAGGTCACGCGATCCTGAAATGCCTGGGTGCCTTCACGACGCACCAGGGTGTCCGGGTCATCACCTTCGGGCAGAAACAGAAAGCGCGCTTCACGGCCATCAATCATTTGCGGCAGTGCGGTTTCCAATGCCCGGCTAGCCGCCTGCCTCCCTGCACGATCACCGTCGAAACAGAACACTACGCGACTCACCAGTCGAAACAGGCGGGTCAAATGGTCTTCTGTGGTGGCGGTACCCAGCGTCGCCACAGCATTATGAATACCGTATTGCGCCAGTGCCACCACATCCATATAGCCTTCGACCATGATCAACTGCTCAAGCTTGTTCGAGGCTTGGCGCGCCTCATACAAGCCGTAAAGCTCACGACCTTTATGGAATACGGGCGTTTCCGGCGAGTTGAGATATTTGGGCTGGTCATCGCCCATCACTCGACCACCAAAGGCAATCGTACGACCGCGCAAATCGCGAATGGGGAACATTACCCGATCACGAAAACGGTCGTAGGTACGCCCGGTATCCTCACGATGAATCAGCAGGCCATACTCCACCTGCACTGGTTCACCGATACCACGCTCACTGAGATGCTGTTTTAGCGCCTCCCAACCCGCCGGGGCATAGCCAATGCCATAGGTCTTGATCACCTCGTCCGAGAGCCCACGGCCCGACAAATAGCGTTGGGCAGGCTGGCCCTCCTGCATCTTTAATCGCTCGCGATAAAAACTGGCGGCGAGTTCGAGCAGGTTAACGCCCTCTTTGCGCTTCTTTTCACGCTGCTGGGCACGCGGGTCATCAGCGCCTTCACGCGGCACTTCAATACCCAGGCGACCGGCCAACTGCTCTACCGCCTCAGGAAACGGTAGTTTGTCGTACTCCATCAAGAAGCGTAGTGCATTACCATTAGCTCCGCAGCCAAAGCAGTGATAAAACTGCTTATCAGCACTGACGGTAAACGATGGGGTTTTCTCTTGATGGAAGGGACACAGCCCAGAGTAGTTACGGCCAGCCTTTTTAAGCTGCACGCGCTCACCAACCACCTCGACCACGTCAACGCGGCCTAACAGATCATCAATGAAACGCTGTGGAATTTGGCCTGCCATGAACTACGGGCATCCTCGCGCAAAGCGCTAACTTTCGAGACTGTTTTTAAAAGCCCTGTTTTTTAAAACCAGTTTTCAAAACCAGTTTTTTAAAACACTGCCTAAGGTCATCAGACCCATTGCCAGATCAGATCATCATAAACAGCGACGGCCTTTAGCAACGACAGCTTTGAAGAACAACAGTCAAAAACAAACGGCCACCTAGTGGCGGCCGCTTGGCATCCCTCTTGAGACGACCAGCTAACTGCTCCGGCCCCCTCGGGTACGGATCAATAGAGCCGTTCGAAACGCTTTTGCTCACGCTGAACTTTCTTAGCGTGGCGTTTTACGGCAGCTGCCGCTTTGCGTTTACGCTCAGCAGTCGGCTTCTCATAGTGCTCGCGGCGGCGTACTTCAGAAAGAACACCGGCTTTTTCGCAAGAACGCTTGAAGCGACGCAGGGCGACGTCAAACGGCTCGTTATCACGTACTTTTACAGAAGGCATTAAGCACTCACCTACCTTAAGGAGTCTTGAGTTCGGATAGTACGTACACTGCGATATTACATTTTAGAACACGGTGTACGACCCAGTTTTACAGCGCACAGTAGTTTAGTCGCCGTTGACCATCTTTGCAAATGCTTACGCTGATCCACGGCGATAATGCTAGACTAGCGCCCTTCTGTTTTCACCTTTACATCTTTTGAATAGCCTTTGAGAGTCCCTTTTTATGCGAGTTCTGGGCATTGAAACATCCTGCGACGAAACGGGTGTCGCGCTTTACGACACCTCGTTAACCGGCGGCCAGGGGCTGCTTGCCGATGCGCTGTATAGCCAAATCGCCATGCATGCAGAATTTGGCGGCGTAGTGCCCGAACTCGCCTCTCGCGATCACACCCGCAAACTGCTGCCGCTGATCGAGCAAGTGCTCGGCGACGCCAAGCTAACGCGCCGCGACCTGGATGGCATCACTTACACCGCAGGCCCCGGCTTAGTCGGCGCATTAATGGTGGGTGCCAGTACCGCCCATGGCATGGCTCGGGCCTTGAACATCCCCGTGCTCGGCGTACACCATATGGAAGGCCATTTACTGGCACCGATGCTGGAAGACGAGCCACCCGAGTTCCCTTTCGTGGCGCTGCTGGTCTCCGGCGGCCATACCCAGCTCGTCGAAGTTCAGGGGCTGGGTCGCTATCAACTGCTCGGCGAATCGGTGGATGACGCGGCTGGTGAAGCGTTTGATAAAGCTGCCAAGATGCTCGGACTGGCCTACCCAGGCGGCCCTCAGGTCGCCAAGCTGGCGGAACAGGGTGACCCCAAGCGTTTTCGCTTCCCGCGCCCCATGACCGACCGGCCAGGGCTAGACTTCAGTTTTTCGGGCCTAAAAACCCACACCATGACGGCCATTCGCCAGTTGGAAACAGCCGACGAATTCGACGCCCAGGCCCGCGCCGACGTTGCCCGCGCCTTTGAAGAGGCCGTTGTCGATACGCTGGTGATTAAGTGCCGTCGAGCGCTGGATCAAACCGGCTTGAAGCGCTTAGTGGTGGCGGGCGGGGTCAGCGCCAACCATCGCCTGCGTGAACGACTGCAGGCTGAGTGCGAAAAACGCCAGGCCCGCGCCTACTACCCGCGCGGGCGATTCTGTACCGACAATGGCGCCATGATTGCTTATGTCGGTGCTCAACGCCTGGCAGCGGGAGAGTGCGACACCCCTGGCATGATGCAGGCGACGCCCCGCTGGCCGCTGAATCAGCTGACACCGCCTGTCTCACGCTAAGAACCACGAAACGGCGGCTCTTCACCGCGTCGCAGTCGGCGAATATTAAGCCCGTGACGGGCCAGCACCAGCAGGCTGAATCCACCCACCACCATGACGTACTCCGGCGCCAGCCAGCCACAGGCCAGCGGCGCCACGAGTGCACTCACTAACGAAGCCAATGCCGCCGTTTTTAATCGCCACGCCAGCAGTGCCCATATCGCTGCACTCAGTAGCGCCACCTGGGGCACCAACACCAACAACACACCGAAGGCACTGGCGACCGCTTTACCGCCACGAAAGCCATGCCACAGTGGAAAGCTGTGGCCTAGCAATACTGCCAATCCCACAAGCCCCTGCAGCCAGACCGGATAGCCCATCAGCTTGGCACCCAAAACAGCAGGCATGGCTTTTAAGGCGTCTAACAGCAGGGTGGCTGCCGCTAAGCGGGGGCCATATAGGCGCAGTACGTTGGAAAAGCCGGGATTAAATGAACCGTGTTGACGGGGGTCGCCCACACCCGCCAGGCGGCAAACGCTCAGCGCTGCCAGCCAACTGCCACTTAAATAACCCACCACTATCCATACCATGGCGCCATGCTCGCTTTGTGGCCCGATATACTGTCGTTTAGCCCCATCCTAACGTACAATCGCCCGCTTGTTACCGTAGGGGGAAGCTGGATGGATCGCATTTTGATTGAAGCGTTAAGCGTCGACACCGTGATTGGTGTCTACGACTGGGAGCGCTCGATTCAACAGTCGCTAAGCTTAGACTTGGTGTTGGCGACCGATATTCGCTCGGCGGCAGCCACCGACGATCTGCGCCTCACCCTGGATTACGCTGCTATCTGCCAGCGCATTCAGCAGTTTGCCGATGCCCATCAGTTCGCCCTGGTAGAGACTTTTGCCGAACGCCTCGCTGAGTGCCTGCGTACGGAATTCCCTATCACTTGGCTGCGCTTGACGGTACGTAAACCGGGCGCGGTTGCCAACGTCGTTAGCGTCGGCCTGGAAATCACCCGCGGCAACCTGCCGGAGGCAACCCAGGAGATCAGCGCATGAACCTGGTGACCGTCAGCTTAGGCAGCAATATTCACCCTACTCGGCATATTCGCTGCTGCCTGGATGCGCTTGCTGATACCTTCGGCCCCCTGCAGATCTCCCGTGTGTTTGAAAGCGAGCCGGTCGGTTTCGCCGACAGCCGCAATTTCTACAACCTGGTGGTGGCGTTTCACAGTGCTTGGACACCCGGCGAACTTCAGGCATGGGGGAAGCAACTGGAAATAGAGCATGGCCGCCTGCCTGGTCTTGCCAAATTTAGTCCCCGCGCGCTGGATATCGACTTGCTCACGGTGGGCAGCCTTTGCGGCACGGTTGACGAAATCGCCTTACCGCGTAGCGAAATTACCCATAATGCGTTCGTGCTACAGCCGCTTGCTGAGCTGCTCCCCAATCAGTGCCACCCCCGCTGCGGCACGTCCTATGCCGCGCTATGGAGCGCCTTCGAGCTAGGCAGCCAGCGCCTTTGGGCGGTGGATTTCAGCTGGCGCGGCCGCTGGATCTCCCAAGCGGATGAACAGCCCCTGCTGGCGGCGGCACGCCGGTAAATTACTTGGTTAGCGCCGCCTCCACGGCCTGCCCGCGGCGCGCTCGCAAGGCCTCGCCCAGCGCTGCGCCTTGATATCCCTCAGCTATCAGTGCCTGGGGGCTTACCTCCCGAGCAGCCTGCCAGGCGTTTTCGAGCGGGCCAACCTGCTCAGGCGCCAACACTTTGACTAACGCCAGCTGTCCCTCGACCTGCTCAGGCTTACGCCAACCATCCAAACGTTCCAGCCAACGTAGCACGCTGGGGCCCTCTAATGCGCCGGAAGGCAGCGCATGGTTTTTTAGCGAATGGTTTATTAAAGAATAGGTAAGCGCGGTATGGCGAGCCAATTGGGCAACGGCATTGGGCAGTTTGAGTCGTTCCGACAAGGCATCGCGCTGCTCAGCGCTTAGCGGCGATACCAACTGCGCATGGCGCCAATGAGCCAATGGGAACATATCGCTATCAGGTACCTCAGCCATCGCTGCCAAGCCCTTCACTAACGCTTCGCCCGCCAATTCTGGCCACCAGACGTTGAGCGCGTCGCAACGTTCAAGGGTGGTGAAATAGACCTCTGGGCTTGGCTCACCCAGCGCTTTTTCCGTTTCGACCCACACCCGCTCGGCGGCCAGGTGCTCAAGTTCGCCGCTGTGGCTCACCTTACGCATTAGTGCCTGGGTTTCAGGGGCAATGGTGAAGCCCAGTGACGCATAGCGGGCCAGAAAACGTGCGGTACGCAGCACTCGCAGCGGGTCTTCGCTAAACGCCGCGGAGATATGCCGCAACACGCGCCGTTCGATATCGCCTTGACCATTAAACGGATCGGTTAATTCGCCCTCAGTACTCTGGGCAATGGCATTAATGGTTAAATCACGCCGCAATAGATCCTCTTCCAGGCTGACATCGGGGCTGGCATGCACTTCAAACCCGCCATAGCCGTGGCCAGACTTGCGTTCGGTGCGGGCCAGGGCGTATTCCTCAGCGGTTTCGGGATGCAGAAAAACTGGAAAGTCGCGCCCCACGGGCTTAAATCCGCGCTTGCGCATGGCATCTGGCGTAGTGCCCACCACGACCCAGTCATTGTCATATACCGGCCAGCCGAGTAACTCATCGCGCACGGCGCCGCCTACCCGATACACGTTCAAGCCTGCTAAGCGGGGATCACTGTTTGTTTCTTTCACTGTCGTTTTTCCTGCTGAAGGCTAGCTACACTGGTTCGCTCGCCGCTGTCCAGATTGAGCGCGGTTAGACGTCCGCCCCACACGCAGCCCGTATCCAACGCCTCAACGGGTACCCGCGCCTGGGGGGTATTCCCCTCCAGCGCCGCCCAGTGGCCGAAGAGTAGGCGGGTGTCATCGTCACGCGGGTATTGAAACCAGGGCAGAAAGCCCTCTGGGGCACTGTCCAATCCCTCTTTGGCCGCAAAGTCCAAACGGCCCTGGGCATCAATAAAGCGCATCCGAGTCAGCACATTGACAGTCAGGCGCAGCCGATCAATGCCGTCTAACTCGTCGTGCCAGCTGTCTGGCTGGTTGCCAAACAGCTGGGTTAAAAACTTACCGGATGCTTCACTGCCTAGCGCCATCTGCACTTCACGCCCCAGAGACTCGGTCTGGGCTACGCTCCATTGGGGAAGCAGCCCGGCGTGGGTCATTAGCGTACTGTTTTCAAACACGCTAAGCGGTTGGCTCTGTAGCCAATCCAGCAACACTTCGCGATCAGGCGCGCCCAGAATATCGCCCAGGGTATCGTTTTTTTTCAGCTTGCCGCCGCCGCGCGCTACGACCAGCAAATGAAAATCGTGGTTGCCCAATACGCTGCGTGCCGAGCTACCCAGTGCGCGCACTTCTCGCAGACACTCCAATGAACCAGGCCCACGATTAATCAAATCGCCCACCAGCCATAGCGTATCCCGCGCGGGGTTGAAGCGAAGCTTTTCAAGAAGGGCTACAAATTCGGCGTGACAGCCGTGCAGATCGCCGATCGCATAGGTGCTCATGCACGAGGCCTTTTTAGTAAAATGAGTAGGCTAAATACTACCACTTCACCGACATCCTATGCCTGTCGTCGGTGGTTTATGTTGGTGGCTTATGTTGATGATTAACACTGGTGAAAAGTACAAACCTGGATCACTATAAAAATACGCTTTGGCACTCTTGCGCTTCTCGCTAGCTTAGCCACTCAATCGCGTAGTTGGTCAAATGAATAGTTAGTCACTCGAGTAGCCACTTCGCAACAACTGTTAAGGAAAACGGTACGCTTATGACAATGGATTACTCTCGACGCGGGCTACTGCGAGCGGCAACGCTGGCAGGCATTGGCGCACTAATCCTCCCCGGCACCACGCTTCTTCCTGTCGCACGAGCCGCCGCGCCCAAGCTTGACCCACCGCCCGCTGCGGTGACGGTTAATGGTTGGCTCCTGCGCAGCAGTGACTGCTGATGTATATCGCTTTTGAGGACATTAGCGAACACAGCCATGCAGTGGATGTCTGCATTATCGGCGCGGGTGCGGCGGGCATTTCCATGGCCGTTACCCTGGCGGAGCGGGGCCACCGCGTACTGCTCTGCGAAGGTGGCGATGCGGACTACAGCGAACGCTCCCAAGAGTGCTACCGGGGCGAAGTTATCGGCGACCCGTATATTCCCCTCTATGGTGCTCGCCTGCGCCACTTGGGCGGGTCAACCAACCACTGGGGCGGCATCTGCCGACCACTTGATCGCTATGACTTTACCGCCAAAAGCGCTGCCAGTGAGACGGCCTGGCCTATTGGCCGGGATGCGTTATCGCCCTACTACCGCGCCGCGGCCAGCGTGCTCGACTTGGCGCCTACGCCTGCTGATCAGCCGATCACGGATTCTGGGCTCAAGCGCATCTATTTCTCACTGGGCCACCCGACGCGTCTGAAGGAGAAATATGCCACCACGCTAAGCGAATCGAACACGTTGGAGTGCTGCCTAACGGCCAACTTGGTGGCGCTGGAAAGCCAGAATGGCAAAGTCACCGGCGCTATCTTCAAAAACTACCAAGGCGATTACCGAAAGGTTCAGGCGCGCTACTTTGTGCTGGCCTGTGGCGGCATCGAAAACTCGCGCTTGCTGCTGTGGTGCAACCAACAGTTAAATGGCCAGCTTATACCTCAAGCCGACACCCTAGGGCATTACTGGATGGAGCACCCCCACGCCACGGTGGGTCAGGCGCTAATTTTTGAGCCAGCGGCACTGGGGCTGGACGAGGATTACAACGTGTTCCTCTCCCCCACCGCTCAATCCATCAGCTCACGCCAAATACTGAATTGTGGGCTGCGCTTGCACCGCATGAACGCTGAAGCCACCCAGGAACTGATTGACGAGCTCGCGGATCAGGCCCCCACGCTGGCGGGACGACTGCGTGTCTGGCAGGCCCAGGGACGGGTGATACACGGCGCGGTACTCAGAGCCGCCTGGGAGCAAGAGCCGCGCTTTGACAATCGCATAGAGTTAAGCGAAGAGCTGGATGATCTGGACGTACCCCGCAGCCGATTGGTGTGGCAGCAGTCCGAGCTGGATCGCCATACGATCCGCGAGAGCATGCTGCTATTAGGGGAGTATCTGCGCGACCACGAGGTGGGAAGGCTGCAAATGGCTGACTGGCTGGCCGATACGCCGGTACAACTGCCTACCGAGGGCGAGTTGGCTGGCCGTCACCATATGGGCGGCACGCGTATGAGCCTTAATGCCGAGGAAGGCATTGTTAACCCCGACTGCCGACTGTTTGCCCAGGATAACTTCTATGTGGCGGGTTCCAGCGTTTTTGCCAGCGCCGGGCACGCCAACCCGACGTTAACGCTAGTACAGCTGGCCCTGCGGCTTTGCGATCACCTGGAGAGCAGGCTAACCCAAACTGTCTAATGGAGCTGAAGCGGTACGGCTAACCTAAAAGGAGTAATGGCTACCTCAAAAACACGCTGAGTAGAGGTATCCAACAGCGTATAGGCACCCTCCATCACCCCCACCGGGGTTTGCAGAATGGCGCGACTGGTGTAACGAAAACTCTGGCCGGGGCCAATTAGCGGCTGTTGGCCGACGACGCCTTTGCCGCGGACTTCCTGGCAGTCGCCGCTGCCCTGGGTGATTTTCCAGTAGCGCGCCATCAGCTGAACGCTATGGGGGCTCTGATTGTGGACAGTCACGGTGTAGCTAAACACATAGCGCGACTCTCCATCGTTAGACTCATCAGCGCGATAGCTAGGGACGACGCTCACTTTGATTGCTAGGCCACTCACGTTTGGCTGCCCCGCTCACCGCTTGCCTGCTCATCGGCGGCGACACGGTTGGCAATCGCCACGTACTCCGCCACGGTCAACGTTTGCGGACGGCGGATGGGGTCAATGCCCAGATCTTCCAGGGTGTCGGCACTCACCCGCCCTTTGAAGTTATTGCGCAGCGTTTTGCGCCGCTGACCAAAGGCGAGCTTCACCAGCTCAAACAGCATCGCTGGGTCATCCGCCGTATGGGGCAGCGTTTCATGGGGGGTTAAGCGCACAATGGCGGAGTCGACTTTGGGTCGTGGCACAAAGGCTTCCGGTGGCACGATAAACAGCTGTTCGACCTGGCAGTAGTACTGAGCCATAACCGACAGACGCCCCCAATCAGCACCGCCGGGTTCTGCGGCTAAGCGTTCAACCACCTCTTTTTGCAGCATAAAGTGCATATCTTGTATGGCACTTCCTGCAGCCAGCAGATGTATTATCAGTGGTGTGGAGATGTTGTAGGGTAGGTTGCCTACCACGCGTAGCGCGGGCCCATCGCCTTTCAGCGCAGCAAAATCGAACTTCAGTGCGTCGCCTTCATGAATCACAAAATCGGGATAGTTGAAAAACTGTACCCGCAAACCGGGAATCAGATCACGGTCGAGTTCGATCACCTCCAAGTGCCCCGCGGCTTCCAGCAACGGCTCGGTCAGCGCCCCCTGGCCTGGGCCAATTTCGACGAGGCGATCCGTCGAGCGCGGGCCAACGGCGCGAACGATCCGCGAGATAATGCCAAGGTCGCGTAAAAAATTCTGACCAAAGCGTTTACGAGCGCGGTGTTGGGGCACAGTAGACATCAAACGGTGTTCCTTGGGGTGCGGATTCAATCGGGAGTATGTAGTAGCCAGCACTGTTGCAACTGGTCGTTTGCACGAATCGGTGCCAGAGCAGGTTATATCTCAGCAGACAACCGCCTTGCAGCTAGACGGCGCGCAAGGGCGATAGCGACGTTTAGGCTGCCGGGATCTGCCACGCCTCTGCCTGCCAGATCCAGCGCGGTGCCATGGTCGACCGAAGTGCGTACCAATGGCAAGCCCAGAGTAATGTTAGCGGCTTGACCAAAGCCTGCGTATTTTAACACCGCTAAACCCTGGTCGTGGTACATAGCCAGCACCGCATCGACACCAGCCAAATGTCTGGGGGTAAACAGCGTGTCGGCGGGCAAGGGGCCAAGTATATCCATTCCCTCAGCGCGCAGTGCATCAAGGGCGGGAATAATAACATCCAGCTCCTCGCGCCCCAGGTGACCATCTTCACCGGCGTGGGGATTCAAGCCACATACCGCAATACGTGGCTGGGCAATCCCAAACTGGCGCTGTAAATCAGCCGCAAGCAGTCGGCTAATACGGGTTACCCGCTCAAAGGTGATGGCGTCGGCAACATTGCGCAGCGGCAAATGGGTGGTCACCAGCGCCACACGCAGATCGCCGCCACCCTGCCAGCTTGGTGACGCAGCATGCAGCGCCGTATCGGTGGCGAGCATCATTACCACCTCATCGACGCCGCAGGCATCGCGCAACCACTCAGTGTGGCCGGTAAAGGCTGGGTGACCACCTTCGATGATGACGCCTTTATGAAGTGGCGCCGTAACCATAGCGGCCGCCTGACCTTTTTGGCAGGCATCCACCGCCAGCGCCAAGGTAGCCAGCACATAGTCAGCGTTGGCCGGATTGAGAACGCCCGGCGTGGCCGGTTGGTTCAGCGCAACCGGCCAGACCGGCAAACCATGGGGGCTACTTGGGTACTCGCCAGGCGAACACTCAATCACCGTGACACCTAGTCCCAGCGCTGCTGCACGCTGGCGCAGCATATCCGGGTCGCCAATCGCTACTGTACCCGCGGGGAGGATGCCCTGGGCCGCTAGCAACAGCATTAGCTCGGGGCCAATGCCCGCCGGCTCGCCGGTGGTCACTACTACCGGCAGCTCGCTATCGGAAGATAAAGTGCCCGCTACCATTCCCACTACCATTAGAGTCGAATATCAACAAAGGCCTGGGAGCGAATCTCTTGTTGCCATGTCTCTAACTCTTCGTTCGCGCGACGCTGGAAGATCGCCTGGCGCACCTGCTCACGCTGGCTCTCTTGGGTAACGTTTTGACGACGGCGCTCTTCCACCTCAATCACGTGGTAGCCAAACTGAGAGCGAACCGGCTGAGATATCTGGTTAACATCCAGGTCGCGCATCGCCTCTTCAAAGGCGGGTACGGTTTGCCCTGGGCGAACCCAGCCAAGCTCGCCGCCGTTGAGGGCAGTGCCACTGTCGTCGCTCATCTCACGCGCCACCGAAGCAAAATCCTCGCCTTGTGAAAGGCGCTGACGTACCTCTTCTGCTCGCGCGCGGGCCTGGTTTTCATCGCGATTAGGGGTCAGTGCAATCAGCACGTGGCGGGCACGGGTCTCTTCAATAAAGTTCTGCTCGCCGGACTGGCCGGGCTGCTGGTTTAGAAAGCGCTCAACGTCGCGATCGCTGACCGATACGCGGTTGCTAATTTGGCGCTGCTGCACCTGACGCATCAGCATTTCGCGGCGAATATCTTCGCGCACGCTGGCCAGCGTCATACCATCAGCTTCCACGGCATCGGCAAACTGGTCAAGCGTCATGCCATTGGATTCGGCAATCGAGCGCACTTGCCCATTGAGCTCGGTATCATCGACGCTCAAGTTGGCATCTTTCGCCATCTGCAGTTGAATCTCTTCCATTACCATGCGCTCAAGCACCTGACGCTCCAATTGGGAGCGCGGAGGGAGATTACCACCCTGGGCCTGCGCCTGCTGCTCGATTTGCGTCATGCGATCATCTAACTCGCTGCGCATAATCACATCGTTATTGACCACGGCCACGACGCTGTCCAGCACTTGGCGCTGGGTGGACTGGAAGTTCTGCGCCTGAAGGGCTAGCGGGGCCAATGCAAGGCCTGCGCCTACACACAAAGCGAGCAGGCTACCAGCCGATAGCTGTTTCATACGGCCTAGCAGGGGCTTTCTCATTTTCATAACAAACGTCTCTTTCATTAGCCATTCGATGGAAGTCATTTACAGGGCAGTCGGACGATAGCCAGGAATGGTCTGTTCAAAATAGCTATCCGCATCCTGGCCAACGCCGCCTAAGCCACGGAATACGAAGCGTAAAAATAGCCCGCGATCATTAAAGTCATCATTAATGGGTGCGGTGTCATTGTCATCTACCCATTCGCGCCACACCAACTGCAGACCGTAACAGCAGTTGTTCCACTGCACGCCTGCCAATTGCTCCAGTGAGCGTTCATTGGTTTGATCGTGCAGGTAGCGGCCAATCAAATCAATGTTGGTGCTGGCTTTCCAGGCAAATGAGAGATCCCACTCTTCGCGGTTATAGTCGCGAAAGCCGTTATCGCCCGGCAATACGCCTGGATCGAACCCTTCGATCTCCCAACGGTAGCCAAGGTTCACTACGTGCCCTTCGGGATGCCGGTAACTAACATCAACACTTGATCGTTCGGTGCGTTCCCGGTGGTCATCGTAGAGCCATTCTGCTCCGCTGCTCCAGCGATCATTAATCTGCCAGTCAAGGCGGGTAACCAGCGGCGAACGATCTCGGGTGGCCTGATAGCGGCTTTCCGGATTGACGCTTGGGTTGTCTTCCGGCCGATCCGGCAGCGTATCGGCATCGCCCTCGCTATCGATACGGCGGTCATCAAAGTAAACGCTCTGACCTACCCCAAACGAGAGCCGGTCACGACCGGAGGCATCTTCCAATAAGCGTGACTGCACGCCGTAAGAGAGCCGGTTGAGATCGCCAACGCGGTCAGTACCGGAAAAGCGCTGCGCTGACCAAAGCTGATCCCAGGAGAAAGCGCGTTCGCGGCTGTCAAAGTCGGGCAGTTCGCTCTGATCGGTGCGCGGCACATAGGCGTAGTTCAAACGCGGCTCTAGGGTTTGGCGGTAGTCCCGCCCACCCAGTGCAAGCTCACGTTCAAAGACGAGCCCACTGTCGATGGAGGTCAGCACAACACTGCGGCTGGGTGAGTCGCTACGCTGTGTATCGCGCTCGCCGTAATCCAGCTCGTAAGCAGTGTTCCATAGCTCGGTACGCGGCTCCAGGTAGCCCCAAGGGCGCTCGAAACGCCAGCCAACCGCAGGCATTAGGTGCAAACGGCTACCGGTGGCCGCTTCGCGCTCCGGCACGCGGCGCTCATCCACGTCGCGCCAAAAATAGGTCGCGTTTGATCGCCACTGGGTATATAGCCCGTTGTCGAACTGCCAGTTGGCATTCGCGCTCAGGCTCGGCAGTTGATAAAAAGGTTTATCGCTATCGCTAAGCGGGTCTTCCAAGCGCTGGAAACCCTGGGCGCGGGCATCCAACTGCCAGCGCTGGCCGCGGTAATCGACCTGGGCCAAACGCTCCATACTGGCGCGCTCGCTCTCGCCAAACTCACCGCCGAAGTCATCGAAATAGCGACCGTCGCTGGCAGCCCCGTAGCGCAGCCGATAATTACTGCGCTCATTTACCCGCCCCGCATGGCGGGCATCCACATACCAGCGATCATCACCCTCAAAGCGATTTTCTCCGCCGCCAGAGCCACCGTTATCACTGTTTAAATAGCCGCCTTCAACGATGCCCGAGCTCTCCTCAAACAGGTAGCGGTATTCACCGTTCATCAACAGCCCGCGGTCACTCATCCAGCGCGGCGTGATCGTCGCATCGTGGTTTGCGGCAATATTCCAATAAAACGGCTGGGCGTAGTCAAAACCGTCCGTTGAAAAGCCAATCGACGGAGACAGCAAGCCTGTATGGCGGCGATCGTCGATGGGAAAGCGCAGCCATGGCCAGTAAAATACCGGCACATCTTTCACTTCCAGGCGCGCATGACGCGCTGTGCCAAAGCCTTCGGCTTGGTTCAAACGAATATCGCTGCTGACCAGTTGCCAGCTATTGGCGCCTGGATCACAGGTGGTGAAGCTTGCGTCTTGCAGGCGGTACTCGCCCTCCCCAGTCTGCTCTAGCTGACTAGCCTGACCGCGCAGATGCTGCTCGTAGAGCACATAGTGGCTGTCACCCAGGGTGGCCCGATCTTCGTTTAGCCGGAGCATCGCCTGTTCGCCACGCACCAAAGCGCGCCCATCGCGGATGGCGATATTACCTTCTGCGTCGACCTGCTGACGGTCAGCGGGTAAAAAGATACGCTCCGCTTCCACTTCTTCATTGCCGCGGCGCAGTACCACATCGCCGCGTAGCAATGCTTCGCCATCGGCAGCGTAATCGACTTCCCGGGCCTCCAACGAGACGGTTTCCGGGTTATCTTCCGCTGGCAAGCGGTAGCTGGGCATTACATAGCGGCCCCGGCACAGTTGGTTAGCCGCTTCCTCTTCCCCCCAGGGTTGCCAATCCAACGCTTCAGCGGACATGGTTTGACCCTGAGCCACCGCTGTAAACGAGGCGCCAGCAAGCAAACTGCCCATCAGCGTATGCGCAACCGGCAACGTGCGCGAAAATCGCTTGCCCATGTTCGTTATCCTTGGCATCCAGAATCGGTATTATACAGCCCGCATGATGCCCGACCAGCAAGGAGCTTGCATGTCCTCATATCGGATTAACGCCCTCACCATGTGGGCCGCCCAACAAAACGGTCTCTCTGAGACCGATATTTCGCTTTCATCCGCCGTGGGCGATGCGAGTTTTCGGCGCTATTTTCGCCTCACACTACCCGACGGCACCACCCAGGTGGTCATGGATGCCCCGCCTGAGCAAGAGGACTCCCAGCCGTTTGTAACCATTGCCAAGCGCTGGCGAAGCGCCGGACTGCCAGTACCCAAGGTGCACGCCACCAACCTGGCGGACGGCTTTCTGCTGCTTGAAGACTTGGGTAACACCCCCCTACAGTGTTTGTTTAGCGACGACGCTAGCATACAGGCTTACCATCAGCAGGCTCTCACGCTGATCGCCGAGCTGCAAAATCGCGCAGGCCCTGACTCGCTGCCCGTGTATGATACGGCGTTGTTGGGCCGCGAACTCGACCTGTTTCCCGAGTGGTGTCTCAGCGCTTGGTTAACGCTGCCATCGCCAGAGAGCTGGCACGTTGTTCGTGAGCAGCTTATCCAGCATGCCTTAGCGCAGCCGGTAGTGACTGTGCACCGTGATTTTGATGCCATGAACCTGATGCTGCACGATCAGCGTCTGTTTATGATCGACTTTCAGGACGCCGTGGCTGGCCCGCTCAGCTACGATGTGATCTCGCTGTTACGGGGGCGATACTGCCGCTTTAGCAATGAGCAGTTCGCTGGCTTTGTCGAGGCTTTTTATCACCAGGCCCGCCATGATGGTCGACTGCCCAGCAGTGTCGATTTTGCCACTTTTCTGCTCCAGTGCCACGCGATGGCTGCCCAGCGCTCACTAAAAGTGCTGGGGATTTTCTGCCGCTTAACCCTGCGCGATCAAAAAAGTGGCTATCTCGAGCGCTTACCCCACTTTCTGGATCATCTGGAAGATAGCTTTTCGTTTCTGACCGAGCAGGCTGAGTTCGCTGAGTGGCTCCAACTCACCTTACGACCTGCCATTATGAAACGACTAGCGGAAATACCGTCATGAAAGCGATGATTTTAGCCGCAGGCCTAGGCAAGCGAATGCGCCCGCTCACCGACCACTGCCCCAAACCGCTGCTGCCCGTGGCGGGCAAGCCGCTAATCGTGCACCACCTGGCGCGTCTTCGCCAGGCAGGTATTCATGAGGTCGTCATCAATGTCAGCTACCGTGCAGAGCAGATTATCGCAGCGCTCGGCGATGGTGACGCCTATGGACTGCACATTCACTGGAGTCGCGAAACCGAACCGTTGGAAACCGGAGGCGGTATTCAGCAAGCGCTGCCGATGCTTGGCGAGGCGCCGTTTCTGTTGATTAACGGCGATGTTTGGTGCGCAGCGCTCCCCACCCAGCACGCGCTGCAAGGCAATGATCTGGCCCACCTGATGCTGGTGGAAAACCCTTCTCATCACGCCAGTGGGGATTTTGGACTAGCAGGAGGGCGCGTGAATCAAACCAGCACTGAGCGTTTGACCTACTCAGGTATCAGCGTGATTCACCCAGGGCTGCTCGCCGGACAACCCCAGGGCACCTTTGCCTTGGCGCCACTGCTGAGAACTGCTATCGATAACAACCGGGTAAGCGGCGAGCACTATAAAGGGCATTGGGTCGACGTTGGAACCCCTGAACGACTGGCGGCGCTGGAACGCCAGCTACAGAGCGAAAGGGGTTAGCCTATGCATCCGCACCACTTACGTGAGGCAATCGCCAACACTCCACGGGTAGCGGTCTACGGCACGCTCAAGCAAGGTTTCAACAATGCCCACTGGCTAAACGGAGCCACTCTGCTCGGGAGCGACGTTACTAAAGCGCTCACGCTTTACGATATTGGCCCCTACCCCGGTGCCAAATGGCAGCGGTCAAAAGGGGTGACGATTGAAGTCTATCAGATCAGTATTGACCATCTGGCCCAGCTAGACTGGTTAGAGGATTACCGCATCGATGCGCCGTCAGAGGGTGAGTATGACCGCCAGCAGATAACCACCTGTTTTGGTCTCGCCTGGGTGTATCTTTACAATCCGAGTGTGACAGGTAAAACAGCTATTTATGAAAGTGGCTGGCGCATGCCGAACATTAGCAATGTTCAACAGCGGCGCTGAGAAGAGGCGCGCAGGCCAAGAAATGTTATGCTGCGCGACTTACCTTTCGTCGCCTAGATGAGGAGAGCAACGTGAAAGCACGGGTAAAATGGACAGAAGGCCGCCAATTCGTGGCGGAATCCGGTAGCGGGCACAGCGTTGTGATCGACGGCCCGCCCGACCACGGTGGTCGCAACACAGGGCCTCGCCCAATGGAAATGCTGCTAATGGGCATGGGCAGCTGCACCGCTTTTGATATCTTGAATATTCTTGATAAAGCGCGTGCCAATGTGACCGACTGCGTTGCTGAGCTAGACGCCGAACGCGCCGATGAAGTGCCCGCCGTTTTTACCAAGATCCACGTCCATTTCGTGGTGACCGGTCGCGCGCTGAAAGAGAAGCAGGTGGCCCGCGCGGTTGAGCTCTCCGCTGAAAAATACTGCAGTGCCTCGATCATGCTCGTTAACGGCGGCGTTGAGATCACCCATTCCTTTGAGATTATGGAGGAGGCTCGGACGTGACAGACAATCTCCGACTCCACGGGTTTAACAACCTGACTAGCTCGCTGAGCTTCAACATTTACGATATCTGTTATGCCAAAACCGAAGAGCAGACGGCGGCTTACATCGACTATATCGATGAGCTGTATAACGCCGAACGTTTGACGCAGATTCTTAAAGACGTCACCAATATCATCGGCGCCCATGTGCTCAATATCGCCCGCCAGGACTACGAGCCCCACGGCGCGAGCGTGACGATTTTGATTGCCGAACATGAGCTTGATGAGGCGGCGCCTGAACAAATTGAGCCAGGTCCCGGCCCGCTACCGGAGACGGTGGTTGGCCACCTGGATAAAAGCCACGTGACGGTGCACAGCTACCCCGAGTCGCACCCCGACAACGGTATTAGCACCTTCCGCCTGGATATTGATGTCTCCACCTGTGGTCATATCAGCCCATTAAAAGCGCTGAACTACCTGATCCACAGCTTCGACTCCGATATCGTCACCATGGATTACCGGGTGCGTGGCTTTACTCGCGATGTGGATGGCAAAAAACTGTTTATCGATCACGGTATTACTTCCATTCAAGACTACCTCGCTGAAGACACCAAGAATGCGTATCAGATGATGGACGTCAACGTGTATCAGGAGAATATGTTCCACACCAAGATGCTGCTCAAAGACTTCGAACTGGATAACTACCTGTTCGGCACGTCGCGTCGCGATATTACCTTTGAAGAAGCCCGGGATATCGAGGGCCGTTTGCGTAAAGAGATGCTGGAAATTTTCTACTCCCGCAATCTGGATTAAGCCCCCAAACGGGTCTCAACGCAGCACCGAAACACCAAAAAGCCAGCGAACGCTGGCTTTTTTTCATATCAACTAAATATACTGGCTTATCCTGTCATTGCGAGGAGCCTGCGACGAAGCAATCTCTACCCGCGGTGGCACTCAAGTCGAGATCGCCGCGCTTCGCTCGCGATGACAGGAAGGGCATTAGGAGCCTGGCTTATCTGTCATTGCGAGGAGCCTGCGACGAAGCAATCTCTACCTACGGTGGGCACTCAAGCCGAGATCGCCGCGCTTCGCTCGCGATGACAGGAAGGGCTATCGCCGTTTAATAAACGCTTGGCTCGCCTTCAGGGCGAGTCTTAAAACGTCGGTGTAGCCAGAGGTACTGCTCGGGATGCTTGCGAATGGCCAGTTCAATAAACTGATTGATTCGTGTGGCATCGGCAACTTCATCGCCGCTGGGAAAACCTTCCAGGGCAGGCAGGCTTTCAATGGTATAGGTGGCGTTATCCGGGTTGCGGTGAAACATCATCGGCACCACTGACGCGCCGGTCATACGCGCAAGCTTGGCCGTTAAGCGTATAGTCGCGGCCTGCTGACCAAATAGCGGCGCAAATACGCTCACATCGCGGCCAAAATCCTGATCCGGTGAGTACCACACCATACGTCCATCCTTGAGCTGACGCACCGCGCCACGCAAGTCATAACGGTCGAGGGCAACACCAAAATTGCGCCCGCGGGCGCGGGTCATAAAACGCTCAAACAGCGGGTTATTATGCGGTCGATAGACCGCATCGGCAGAGAAAAACAGCGCGTGCAGGGCACCCCCTAAATCGAGGGAAGAGAAGTGAACCCCCACAATGATCACGCCTTTACCCCGGGCCTCGGCGCGGGCCATATGCTCTTCGCCGATGTAAGCGACCCGGTGGCGTAGGCTTTCGCCATCCCGACACCAGCCGGTTGCGGTTTCAATAAGACCAATACCATTGGCAATAAAGGTATCTTTAACGAGCTGATACTGTTGCTGGGGACTCTTTTCGGGAAAACAGAGCGCTATATTGGTTTCGGTAATATGGCGCCGCCGTTTGGCAAAGCGCCAGGCGAGCAGTCCAAGCCCTTTGCCAATGGCCATTTTTAATCGCCAAGGCAACCAGGCAGCGATATACATGGCACCAATAGCCAGCCATGTGGGCCAGTAACGCGGGTGGGCGAATGAGCGCGGGTAACGTGATTTCGACATGCAAACAACCGTTTAAGCAGAACGCCCATGATAACGCCGCGGCGCCCGAGGCAGTACCCCTGTTAGCAGCGTATAGCTGATGGTATCGCAGTAGCGGGCCACTTCATCCACCGACAGCACCTCGCCGTTGCTGGCCCTGCCCCACAATACAACGTCGCTGCCAATCGCGGCGTCGGGTACGTCCGTCACATCAACGGTCAACATATCCATGGAGACTTTTCCGGCAATCGCACAGCGCTGGCCGTTGACCAGTACCGGCGTGCCATCGCGGGCATGACGGTCATAGCCATCACCGTAGCCGCAGGCGACCACGGCAATGCGTGAACGCCGCGGTGCGCGCCAGCGCCCGCTATAGCCCACGGGCTCGCCCTCTTCCAGCTCCCTCAGGGCAATTATTTCTGAGCGTAGGGTCATCACCGGCTGCAGTTGCTGAGTGATTTCGTTGGCAACTTCCAAGGGGTCGCTGCCGTAGAGCATCACACCTGGCCGGTTCCAGTCACCATGGGCCACCGGCCACGCCAGGGTAGCCGGTGAGTTGGCCAGGCACAGCGGCGCTTCTAGCTCGCTAGCAAGACCTTGCAGCCGGGTCATTTGCTGGTTGAAATAGCGGTTATCGCGGGAATCGGCGCTGGCAAAATGACTCATAAGGTGGAGCGAGGCCACGCTTGGCGTGGCACTTAGCTGACGCCAGATAGCGGCGGCCTCGTCGATGGCAAAGCCCAGGCGGTGCATGCCGGAGTCAACTTTCAACCAGACAGGAATTGGCTTTATAGGTGAAGCGGCTAGCAGGGCATCGACCTGCCATTGGCTGTGTACCGCAATCCAGAAGCCGTGGGAATCCACCAGCGCTAGCTCGTCGGCGCTGAAGATGCCTTCCAACAGGATAATGGGTTGGGTAATGCCGCCTTGGCGCAGGGTAAGCGCCTCTTCGATACAGGCAACGGCAAACGCGGGAGCCTGGCTTTCCAGCGCCTGAGCGCAGGCCAGCGCGCCATGCCCATACCCATCGGCTTTGATAACTGCCACTGATCGGCTTTGCGGCGCGCAGCGGCACGCCAATTGATAGTTGTGACGCAGCGCGTCCAGATCAATATCGGCCACAAGAGGGCGCATGTGCTTTCTCACTTACCTGATTTAGCAATAAAAGTTTATTAATAAAACTGCCAGCAATAAAAAGCCGAGTAAGCGCTCACTGGCACTCGCCCGGCTTAGAGAGATAACGCGATTTACGTTCGCCTAAGTTTCACTCAGGTTTCAAACAGCGCCTCTAAAGAAAGGCCCTGTTTTTCCAATGCACGGCGCAGTTTCTTGAGTGCTTCGACCTGAATCTGGCGAACTCGCTCGCGGGTTAAACCGATTTCAGCGCCCACCTCTTCCAGAGTGGCCGACTCGTGGCCGCGTAAGCCAAAACGGCGCACAACCACTTCGCGCTGTTTTTCGCTCAGCTCATCCAGCCAAAGATCCACATGCTCTTTGACATCGCCATCCACTAGCCGTGCCTCAGGCCCCTGCACTTCATCGTCAGCCAATGTATCGATCAGCGGTTTATCACTCTCACCCCCCATGGGGTAATCGACAGACGATACGCGCTCATTAAGGCCGAGCATCTTTTTGACCACATCGACCGGTTTATCAAGGTGATCAGCGATCTCTTCGGCGGTGGCTTCATGGTCAAACTTTTGAGTCAATTCACGCGCCGCACGCAGGTAAATATTGAGCTCTTTGACCACGTGAATGGGCAAGCGGATCGTCCGCGTCTGGTTCATCAGCGCCCGCTCAATGGTTTGACGAATCCACCAGGTGGCGTAGGTCGAGAAACGAAAGCCCCGTTCGGGGTCAAACTTCTCTACCGCGCGAATCAAACCTAAATTGCCCTCTTCGATCAAATCCAGCAACGTCAAGCCGCGGTTTAGGTAGCGGCGGGCAATTTTCACTACCAGCCGCAGGTTGGATTCAATCATTCGTGAGCGACCCAAGGGGTCGCCTTTACGCGCTAAGCGGCCGTAGTAAACTTCCTCTTCTGGCGTTAACAGTGGCGAAAAGCCGATTTCGTTGAGGTAGATTTGCGTCGCATCCAAGCTTTGGGTCGATTGACGATCCTCACGCCCTAGCGCTTTCTCAAAGGCATCTTCTTCTATCGTGACATCGTCATCGGTATCATCAAGTGCCTCCTCAGCAGCGTCCAGGTCAACCTCCTGTAGATCTTTCTCCAACATACTCATGGCCTTACCCCTCGTTTGTCGCCTACCCGCCATTTAGAAAGTCAAAGGGTGCGTTCTAAGACGCACACCATATTGTTATGTGACGATTGTTATATGACGCTCGAATGCTGCGATTCGGGCAACGTCCAAGTTATGCGCTGACTGCTCACTATCCCGGTGAGTGCATTAGCGAGAAGGCAGGAAGTCCATGGGATCTTGCGGCTGCCCATCACGGCGAACTTCAAAGTGTAATCTGACGTTTTCAGCATCGCTATCCCCCATTGTGGCAATCACCTCACCAGCCTCTACTACGTCATTTTCACTGACCCGTAAGCTGTCGTTATGAGCATACGCGCTCAGGAACTGATCGTTGTGCTTGAGAAGGATGAGGTTGCCGTACCCCCTGACGCCACTGCCCGCATAAACCACAATGCCGGGGCCTGCTGCTTTAACAGGTTGCCCCTTTTCACCAGCGATATCAATCCCGGCGGTGATGCTATCACCCTGACCAAATGCCCCGACCACATTACCATCGGCAGGCCACTGCCAGTCGATGTTTTCGGCGGGCGTATAGGTACGCGATGAACGGTCTACGCTGGCACTTTGTGTGGCAGACGCTGCTTCAGGCTGTGGTTCGGGCTCAGATTCGGCCTCAGATTCGGGCTGCGGTGCCGGCGCTTGCTGTGGCTCAGCTTGTTCGGGTTCTGATGATGGCTGTGGTTCAGGTTGCTCGGCGGGCTCAGGCTCAGCCGCCGCGACGACTTCAGGCTGAGGTGTTGAGGACGATTCATCAGCCTCTTGCTCTGCTGCATTGCGTTCAGCGGTAAGGCGCTGGTTGCGTTGAATCGCGGATTCATCGGGCAGTAGCCAATCCAACTCCTGGTCGTCGCTGGCCACTGAGGCCGTCTGTGGGCTCAGCCCGGTCGCCACTGCGCCACTTGAGGTATTCGTCGTGGGCTGGTTACTGGCCGTTGATGCCAACCCAGCGCCTTCACGCAGGGCAATCGTTTGCCCTGGCCGAATTTGGTAGGGCGGATCAATGTTATTGATTGCCGCGAGCTGGCGATAATCCAAATTGTGCTGCCAAGCAATGCCATACAAAGTATCACCCGCTTTCACCGTGTACTGGGGCGAGTTTTCCACCGCCTGGCGTGCTTGGCTTAAATCGCGCACCTGGGGGCTTCCGCCTTGCTGGCTGGCACAGCCAGCAATGGCTAATGCCAGCGCCGACATCATGAGTACTTTAGGTATATGACCTTTACGCATTCAAACCTACTCCTTTTCAGCGCCAAGCTGGGTATCGATTGGCCGACGATCTGCATGTCGGTTGAGTAACACGACAATGAGGGCACCCACGGCCATTAGCGCAACAACACCGGCCACTTGTGCCGAAGCGCCGGTCAATACGGCATAGTCAGCGGGCAATAAATAGCGGTACTCCAGAGGAATCATTTGCCCTTCTGGCCCGATTTGGTAGCGTAACAGCTCGCGCCATGGCCAGAGAACCGGCAGCGAACCGGCAATAAACCCCAATAGCAGTTGCATCGTTGGGGTATGGTGACGCCGTAACAGCCAGGACAGAAGTCGTGAAAACAGCGCTAAGCCGACTATGCAGCCCATGCCAAACAGCACGATAATGCCCAGATCCAAACTGCGAATTGCACCCATAATGGTGCCGTAGAGGCCCATAGTCAGCAATAGAAAGCTACCTGACACGCCCGGTAACAGCATGGCGCTAATCGCGATGCAGCCTGCCACCATGACTACCAGCGCTTCATTACCAATTAATAACACCAGCGGCATCATGCCCGGTAACGCCTGGGCGAGCACTAGCCCCACCAGTAGCGGCAATAGATACCAAAGCTTCCAGCCGCTACTCGCCTGTCCGACCACCAGAGCAGAGGCTGCCACTAGGCCAAAAAAGAAGCCATCCAGCAGCAGCGGGTGCGCTTCCATCAACCAGAGCGCTAAATGCGCTACGCTAAACAGGCTAACCGCGACCCCCGCCAATAGCGGCACCAGAAAGGCGAGATTCAAATGGTTGCTAAGAGCCCGCCAGCCACCGCGGTGCCAAGCGCCGATGGCACCGGGGCCAAACTGTTTGATCGTATTGATCAGCTCTTCATAGATACCGCTAATAAATGCAATCGTTCCTCCCGACACGCCAGGCACTGCGTCGGCGGCGCCCATCCCTGCGCCTCGTAAAAATATTCCCAAGGGTTGCCGCTTCAATCCACTACTCCTTGCAGTAAGGGTACAAAACGCACGGGCTCAAGCCGACGTTTTTCAAAGGCACTGCCAATGCGCTTTACTTGAGTAAGCCACTGGTTGCCATCGGGCTCTTCCAACGGAGCAATCAGCACCCCGTCGTGGCTCAATTGCTCTAGTAGCGGTGTGGGTAGCGTCTGGGCACAGGCGGTTAGCAAAATAATGTCAAACGGCGCAACGTCTGGCCAACCATAGCCGCCGTCCGCCACCGCCAGTCTGGCAGGTGCTGCTAGCCGTCTTAACCGCTCCGCCGCACGCTCGTGTAGCGCACTGATGCGCTCAATGGAGTAGAGCTCTTCGACCAAGCGCGACAGTATTAACGTCTGATAGCCAGACCCTGTCCCCAGTTCCAATACCCTGCGCGGCTCGGCGCGCAACACAAGCTCCGTCATGCGCGCCACGATGAACGGCTGCGACAGCGTTTGGCTAAAGCCAATCGGTAGCGCGGTATCTTCGTAAGCGCGATGGGCCAGCGCTTCATCAACAAATAGATGACGCGGCTCTCTGGCCATGACTTCCAGCACCCGGGCATCGCTGATGCCCTGCTGCATGAGGCGCTCGACCATGCGGTCACGAGTACGCTGGGAGGTCATGCCGCGACCGCGCAGCTCTCCTGGAGAGATATCAGGCAAAAACATCCAACCATTCCTGCACATCGTTAAGCGCGGGGTGCCGCGTTAGGTCTGTTTGTAAGGGAGTAATCGACACATAGCCCGCCTCGACGGCAGCAAAATCGGTATCATCACCGTCATCGGCATTGGCCGCTACCGGCGCAATCCAGTAGCGCGTACGCCCCCGCGGGTCTTTTACCGCTAACGGTTTCTCGGCTGGCCCACGATAGCCTAAGCGAGTCACTTTTACGCCTTTAACCTCCTCCCAGGGCACATCGGGCACATTGACATTCAGCAGCGTTCTCGGCGGCAGAGAGAGCTGATCAGCAGCACCAATCAAGGTGGCAGCGACCCTGGCAGCGGTGGCGAAATGACGCTCGCCACACAGCGACATGGCAATCGCCGTCATACCTAAATTACGCCCCTCCATCGCCGCCGCGACAGTACCTGAATAGAGCACGTCATCGCCCAGATTACTGCCGTGATTGATGCCGGAGATGACTAAATCGGGTTTTTCATCCCATACGCCGTGAACGCCCAAATAAACGCAGTCCGCGGGAGTACCATCGACGCTATAAAAGCCGTTATCCAGAGGCGTCAACGAGAGAGGCCGTGACAGAGTAAGCGAGTTGCTAGCACCACTGCGGTCTCGATCAGGCGCCACTACGCGAATATTGGCATGGGCCAACAGCGCATCGTGCAGCGCACGCAGTCCGGGCGCGTACACACCATCATCATTGGAAAGCAGCAGTCGCCGCATAGTGGGTCTCCCTGTTCTTAACCACAAAAGTTATAAGCACAAGAGTCGTAAGCCAAGAGTGATAGCCACAAGAGACGTGAGCGCAAAAGCATATGCACGAAACGCGGCCGCTCATATCCCTCTCTTTTACTAACTTTTCTGTATGCTAATCTCAAATCTAATAGCTAAATCAGTTCGCTAACATCAGCTCACCCAGCACAGCGGTGGCAAAGCTGCCCCGCGGCAGCGAAAACGAAAGCCGGACAGCACCTGACTCCCAAGCATACTGGGGTTCCAGCAGCCGCATACGAAGTGCACGGCGTGCCTGCTTTACTCCGCTGCGTTGTAAGCCACTGCATAGCCCAGGGTAGTGCTCCAGCAAACGGGCTTCATAGCCAGCGGCGTCGCCCTGGTCAGCTTCACCAACGCCCCAAAGCACCCCAGTGGGATGCACATCCAGTTCAGCGGCGCGGGCCTGAAACGTCGGATCAGAAGCGTCGATACGAAACACACTTTGGGTGCCGTCCAGCATCAACGTGTCTCCCGCCAGCGGCTGCGACCAGGTGCCATCCGCAATGCGCGCGCTGAGCAGTTCGTTAAACAAAAAACTGCGCGCAGTGGAGAGCATCATACCCTGGCGATCGTCGCGTTTTCGCCAACCTCGGTTAAGTAATGCTTCGGCACGCTGAAGATTACGTCCTTCGGGCCCAAAGCGCTGGGGGCCAAAATAGTTAGGCACGCCATGCTGACAAAGGGCTTCCCAGCGGCTGACAAAATCTTCGCTTTCAATGGCCTCACCGCTAAGGCGTAATACAAAACGGTTAGTGCGGTGAACGCCACGCTTCAGCTTACGTGGGTGGCGCGCCTGCTCAACGACAGTGATCCCCAGCGCATTAAGCGACTGCTCAAGCTCAGTGGGCGCGTCGCGGCCGGGCAGATGCACGCTCAGCCACTGGCGCGTGACGGCAATGCGGTCTTTCATGCCAGAGTAACCGATATCACGGGGCGTTACGCCACAAAGCCGACTTAATGTATTGACGACATCTAACGTGGTTTGATTGCGCTTTTCAACTCGCAGCCACAAATGTTCCCCGTGTGCTTCAGGGGTGAAATCCAGCAGCTCATCGACCCAAAAATCTTCCGGCTGGGCACGGTACTGGCCCGGTTTGGGAGAGCCAAATTGAGCATCGAGACAGCGCTGCCACTCAGGCATATTAATCATTAAGCGCCTCAGCACGGTTAAGCAGCACCACCGCCTCCGCGGCGATACCTTCACCGCGCCCGGTGAAACCTAATCGTTCGGTGGTGGTGGCTTTAACGTTGACTTGACCAAGCGCGACGCCTAGATCGGCAGCAATGACTTCTCGCATTGCCTCGATATGCGGTGCCATTTTAGGTGCTTGAGCCATTAGCGTGGCGTCGATATTGACCACCCCATAGCCTTGACCTTGAGTCAGCGTGACTACATGACGCAGCAGCTCGCGACTATCAGCCCCCGCCCACGCCGGGTCAGTATCGGGGAAGTGGCGGCCAATATCGCCCAGCGCACAGGCGCCCAACAGTGCATCACTAATCGCGTGAAGCAGCACATCGCCGTCGGAGTGGGCCACAAAGCCGTGTTCAAACGGCAGCTTAACGCCGCCGATCATTAAATGATCGCCGGGGCCGAAACGGTGTACATCAAATCCGTGGCCGATACGCATTATAAGCTCCTAGTGATTAAAGCCTGTCAGGCGTGTTAACGGTTTGTGCCGCCATAATCGCGGCTGCCAGCGCCAAGTCATCCGGGTGGGTAATTTTCAGGTTGTCGCGCCGTCCGCTTACCAACTGTGGGCATTCGCCCAAGGCTTCAACCGCCGAGGCTTCATCGGTTACCAAGGTTCGTTGCTGGCGGGCGGTTTCTAAGGCTCGCCGAAGTAGCGCATAGCGAAACCCTTGGGGCGTTAGCGCGTGCCACAAGTCATCCCGCGGTTCGGTTCGCGCGCTTTGGCACTGATCATCGGCACGCTTCATGGTATCCGCCACCGGCATCGCCAAAAGCGCGCCTGCGGGGTGGGTCGCGGCGGCTTGGTACAGCGCCTGGAGATCGCTCACGGTAATACAGGGGCGGGCCACATCATGCACCATCACTACGTCATTATCATCGGCGGCCATCGCGTGCAGGGCATTTAAGACGCTGTCCATTCGCTCATCGCCCCCGGTCACGCGCTGCCAGACAGTAAAAGGCACCCAGCGGGGCGAGAACCAGCGGTCGTCGGCATCTAAACAGAGCACCAAGCGAGCGCTAGGAAAGGCGCTATGAAGGCGTGCCAAAGTATGCGCCAACACCGGCTGCTCATCGGCCAAGGTTAAGTACTGTTTGGGCTTATCGGCCCCCATACGGCGCCCTTGACCCGCCGCGGGCACAATTAACCAGGTTTGGCTCACTGTGGCGGCTCCTGGGGAGCGACCAGACCTGCATTAATACCGATAAGCTCCTTCTCAATCGCTACACCAGGCACCCAGAAGAACTGCTCGTCGGTGCGCACCATGCCCATATCGCTACGTGCCCGCTCCTCAATGGCGTCTAAACCGTTTTTTAAATCCGTCACTTCGGCCGCCAGCCGCGCATTGCGCTCGCGCATGGGCACATTGGCCGCCTCTTGCACCGCGACCCGCTGCTCCACTTGCTGCAAATCGTGCCAGCCACCGTTGCCTAACCACAGCTCGTACTGAAGCAGCGCCAAGACAGCGAGCAATGTCATCACTAACCATTTACGCATCACGGCACTCCTTGGAAATATCGGCTGGATTTTATTCAAAGCCCTGGTTTGATCAAAAGCGGCGTTGATACACTAAAGAGTGCTTATCGGCGCGCATTATGCCATTAAGGGGCAGCACCAGCGAGCCGCACGTCGTTATAATGACAGCTTAAATAACTACTTAAATGGCAGCGCTTGATGGGCCGCATCGCGGTAGGCGCTGACATGCTCGCCCTCTTCATGACAAAACTGGGCAACACCTGCGGCAAGCCCAGGGTGGCTAATATAGTGCAGCGAACGCACACGCTGGGGCGCAAACCCGCGTACCAGCTTGTGCTCGCCCTGGGTGCCCGGATCAAACAGCGTTAAGCCGCGCTGCAAACAGTACTCGATACCCTGGTAGTAACATGCCTCAAAATGCAGGCAATCGGCGACGACTTCACTCCCCCAGTAGCGCCCATAGAGCGTGCTACTGCCACGAAAATAGAGTGCTGACGCCACCGGGCGCCCTTCAACGTAAGCCTGCACCAGCACCAGCGCCTCTGGCATGGTTTGGCGCAGGCGCTCAAAAAAGTCATAGTTTAAGTAAGGCGGCCTGCCGCGCTCATGGTAGGTAATTGCATAGCAGCGATAGAAATGCACCATGTCCGCTGATGTAATTGCATCACCCTCAAGGTGCGCTACCTGTAGCCCCTGCTCGGCGACCAAGCGACGCTCGCGCTTGATCATCTTGCGCCGTTTCGATGTCATGCTGGCTAGAAAGCCCTCAAAATCGCCGAAGCCGCGATCACGCCACTGAAACTGTACGCCTTCACGCGTAATAAGCTCAGGACACTGCGCCTGCCAGGCGGTGACATCGGCCTCGTCGGCAAATAGCAAGTGCCAGCTAGACAGACCGAGACTTTCACACTGCCCGCGCCAGGCGCCAGCCAGCAGCCCACGGACGGCGCGGGCATCGACATTCTTGGCGATTAACGTGCGCGCGCCAGGCACTGGCGTAAACGGTACCGCACTGAGGGCTTTTGGATAGTAGCGACCACCGGCACGCTCTAGCGCTTCCGCCCAACCCCAATCAAACACATACTCACCGTAAGAGTGGTGCTTGCGGTACATCGGCAGCGCCGCTACCAACTGCTCGCCTTGCCATACACTCAGATGGCACGGTTCCCAGCCCGTGGCCTCACTGACCGAGCCGCTTGCCTCCAGGGCGTGTAAAAACGCGTGACGCAAAAAGGGCTGATCATTATCGACCAGTGAATCCCACTGGCTTGCCGTAACGGCCTCAATGGTGGGTAGAATGGTGATCGATAGTGGGGGTAACGGCATAGCACCTTCCCGAACGTGTGGGGGCTAAAAGGTCACTTTACACTAACTGTTTATATAAACCGTTTACACTAACCATCTACACCGATGTCTAAATCAACTGGCTAAATCAACGAGCTATGCCATCGGGCTATGCCAACGAAAGCAGATACGGCTATTGAACTGCAGTATTTAACGTTAACGCCACGCCGGTAACGGCATATGAGGAGAGTCCATGACGCGCGATATGACGGGTGACTTTCAAACGCAGCGCCACGCTGTCGATCAAATGCCCTACCCGACGCTAACGGTGCGTCGTGACCGGCTGGCCCGCCTCGCTCGTATGACCAAGCATCACCAGCTTGAGATTATCCGCGCGATTCAAACGGATTTTGGTCAGCGCAACGAGGTGGAAATACGCATGGCTGAAATCAGCGCGGTGCTCCACGCCATTCGCCATGCCAGACTGCATCTATGGCGCTGGATGCGCCCTTGGTCGGTCAGCATGCCGTGGCGATTGATGCCTGCCCGGGCACGCATCGCGCCGCAGCCGCTGGGCGTTGTCGGCGTGATGTCACCCTGGAATTACCCCTGGAGTTTGGCGCTAATGCCGATAGTGGATGCATTTGCTGCGGGCAATGTGGTGATGCTTAAACCCAGCGAGCACTCCCCCGCTACCAGCGCCCTACTGCAGCGACTGGTGCCGCAATACTTCACCCCTGAAGAACTCAAGGTAGTAGAAGGCGATGTAGAGGTGGCGCGTCGTTTTAGCAGTTTGCCGTTCGATCACCTGGTGTTCACCGGCTCCAGCGCGGTAGGTCGGCAAGTGGCCCAAGCAGCCGCGGCGAATTTGACCCCAACGACGCTTGAACTGGGCGGCAAGTCGCCCGCCATCGTGGCAGGCGATGCGGATTTCGACAAAGCGGCAGCAGATATTATTTTTGGAAAAGGCATGAACGGCGGGCAAACCTGTATCGCCCCCGACTACGTGCTGGTTGAGAGCCGCCATATTAATGCCTTGGTTAAAGCGTTGAGCGAGGCTATTCAACGGCAGCGCCCCGACGATCATGCGGCCACCCACGCGATTAACGCGGCCCACCAGCAGCGGCTAGATGCCATGCTGCAAGAAGCCCAAGACCACGGCTGCAGAGTCATCGATCACGGCACTCATGCCCCAGCGCTGATTATCGACCCCCACCAGGGGCTACAGGTGATGCGCGAAGAGATTTTTGGCCGCTGCCTACCGGTAATTGGCATTAGCGATATGTCGGCCGCAATACGTTATGTGAATGCCCGCCCTCACCCGCTGGCACTGTATGCCTTCACACATGATAAGGGCTTACAGCAGCAGTTGCTGCAAACGACACGCTCTGGCGCACTGGTGTTTAATGCCACGCTGCTTCATCACGCCGTTCCTTCACTGCCCTTTGGCGGCGTCGGCGAGAGTGGCATGGGCGCCTACCATGGCCGTCACGGCTTTGAGCGTTTTAGCCACTTACGCAGCGTATTTTATCAATCAAAACGCACCTCGAGCCACTTGCTTTATCCACCTTATCGGCGCTGGTTAATGAAATTGTTAGGAGTCGGTTAAAGCTTAAGAACTGATGATCGTTTGCTAATAACAAATTTTCACAATGCCCTTATGATATATTTCACATACGCTCTACGTTGGAATTATCTACAAAGCCCACGTAAGCACAGCAGAAACTGCCCTGAGCATTTGCAACAGCTTACTGAAACTCGTGGGAAAACTTTTGTAAGCATAGGAAATTTGCTGCTTTCCATACACGACACGGAGACCGTTAATGGCTCATGACTTACTTGACCGCTTACGCGAACGTTTAGAAGAACTCAACCGATCGGAGCGTAAAGTCGCCAATGTAATTCTTGAAGACCCAACGGTCGCCACCAGCCTAAGCATTGCCAGCCTGGCCCAGGCAGCTAGCGTCAGCGAACCCACGGTTAACCGGTTTTGCCGTAACTTTGGCGCCAAGGGCTATCCCGATTTTAAAATCAAATTGGCCCAGAGCTTAGCTGGCGGCACACCCTATGTAACCCGTGCAGTAGAGCCTGGCGACTCCGCCACCCAGTACACCCACAAAATCTTTGGCGCCACCATCGCCGCCCTCGATGAAGCCCAGCGCGACATCGATATGGGTGCTGTCGAGCGCATGGTCGACTACCTTACCCAGGCCAAGCAGATCCATATTTTTGGCTTGGGTGCCTCTGGCGCGGTGGCCCAGGATGCCCAGCACAAGTTCTTCCGCTTCAACCTGCCGGTGATGGCCTACATTGATGTGCTGATGCAGCGTATGGTCGCCGCCGCTTGCCATACGGGGGATGTGGTGGTGATTATCTCCTACACCGGGCGCACCCGGGAGCTGGTGGATATCGCCCGTTTGGCGAGGGATGCAGGGGCCGTCGTTCTTGGTATAACCGCGCCAAACTCGCCACTGGCCAACGAATGCACCGCCACCCTGGATGTCGCTACCCCCGAAGACACCGACCACTACATGCCGATGACCTCGCGGGTAATTCAATTAACGCTGATTGATGCGCTGGCCACTGGGGTAACCTTGAGGCGTGGTGAAGACTTCTTACCCCACCTCAAGAAAATCAAAGACAGCCTGCGCGACACCCGCTTTCCGGTAGAAAAGCCCGGTAAGTGAATGATAAATAGCAAGTGAATGGAAAATAGTGAGGGGTGAATGGTGAGTAGCGAATAGAAAGCAGTTAGCTCACTGCGGCAGTCACCGTAATTTCCACTTTAAGCTCATCGGCGGGCATGGGCGCGCAGACGCAGGTGCGCGCCGGTGCGTAGCCTGCGGGCATCCAGGCATCCCATACCCCGTTCATAGCGGCAAAGTCACTGCCCTCTTTCAGGTAGATCGTCGCGCTAAGCAGCTGCTCACGGCTTGAACCAATCTCTTTCAGTAGCGCATCCACCCGCGCCAGCATGCTTTCCGTTTGGGCAGTAATGTCGCCCTCGCGGGCCTCCGGGCCAGCCACTTGGCCGCACAAATAGGCCACGCCCTGGTGAATCACCGCACGGCTCATGCGGGCTTTTGTATCGTGGCGTTGAATGGTCATAGGGAAAACTCCTAGTGGGTTTAAGAAAAGCAGTCTAAACCGCTTGGCTTATCCTTGACTATGCCTTCTTATCAAAGCCGATCCGTAGGTACCGGCCGATGCTCAAAGACCCGCCGCAGCACAAAGCTGGTATGCGCGCCGGTAACACCCTCGATGCGGTTAATCACATGCAACAGCAGGTGTTGGTAGTCATCCATGTCCCGCACCAGGATTTTGAGCTGAAAATCCGCCGCCTGACCGGTAATGATCAGGCACTCGATAACGTTGGGTATCTCACGAATATGGCGCTCAAAATTATCGAAGCGCTCCGGCGTATGCTGATCCATGGAAATATGCAGCAGCGCCATTAACTGATAGCCCAGTTGGCGGGAATCGACCTCCGCACGGTAGCGCAGTATTAGGCCGTGCTCCTCCAGAGCCCGCACCCGGCGCAAGCAGGGCGAAGGCGAAAGCCCGATTCGATCAGCCAACTCCTGATTACTGATGCGCCCCTCCTGCTGCACAATATCCAGAATATGGCGATCAAATCGATCAAGCGACAGCGGCATTACGGCCATAGAAAGCAGCTCCTACCAATAAAAGCGAATTATGCGATATTTAATGTCAATTATTGGCGATAACACTACATTTTCGCAATAACCTTTCGTCGCTCTCCGCATACACTATGTCAAGTACGAGATAGCTAGTAAAAGATAGTCCAGTAAGAGATAGCTCAGTACCACAAGAGTCATTGCCACAAGCAGCCCCTTAAAGTGCCTCACCCTGGCACTGCAGCAATGCGGCATACGCCACAAGCGGCCGCTTTTAACAACTCACCGCCTTTAGGAAACTCACCATGTCTGCTTTTGATCATCGCAAATATCGCCCTGCGCCCCGCGTACCTGCCTTCAATCGCCAATGGCCAGATCGTGACCTGGATCATGCCCCGATCTGGGTGAGCGAAGACCTACGCGACGGCAATCAGGCGCTGCTTGAGCCGATGACCGTTGAGCAAAAGCAACGCTTCTGGCAGCAGATCGTTAAAGTGGGCATTAAAGAAGTCATGGTAGGCTTTCCTTCGGCCAGCCAGCCCGACTACGACTTCGTGCGTTGGCTGATCGAAGAGAATCAAATTCCCGATGACGTCACCATAGCGGTACTAGTGCAGTGCCGTGAACACCTGATTGAGAAGACCTTTGCCTCGCTGGTGGGTGCCAAGCGCGCCATTGTTCACCTATATAATTCCACCTCCACCATTCAGCGCGAGCGGGTGTTTGAGATGGATCGTGCCGGGATTGTCGATATTGCGGTACAAGGGGCCACCTGGGTCAAAACCTACGCCGACCAATACCCCGAGATTGAGTGGTGTTTCGAGTACACCCCGGAAAGTTTCTCCAGCACCGAGATCGATTTTTCGCTGGAAATCTGCGAAGCGGTGATGGATGTGTGGCAGCCGACGCCAGAGAATAAATGCATTCTCAACCTGCCCACCACGGTGGAAGTGGCCGGGCCGCACCATCACGCCGATCAGATTGAGTACTTTTGCCAGCACATTAGCCGCCGCGACAGCGTGATTATCTCGGTGCACACCCACAATGACCGCGGTGGTGCGGTAGCCTCTGCTGAACTCGCCCTGCTGGCCGGCGCCGAGCGGGTAGAAGGCACCCTGCTGGGCAATGGCGAGCGCACGGGCAATATGGATATCGTCACCCTGGCGATGAATCTCTACAGCCAGGGCATCGATCCTGAACTGGATCTATCCAACCCTGATGAAATCATTCAGGTGGTCAACGAGTGCACCGGTATCGCTATACACCCGCGTCACCCCTGGGTGGGCGAGATGGTCTACACCGCTTTCTCGGGCAGCCACCAGGATGCGATTCGTAAATCCCTCAAGCACCAAAAACCCGACGAGCCTTGGCAAGTGGCTTATCTGCCCATCGACCCCCATGATATCGGCCGCGATTATCAGGCGGTAATTCGCGTCAATAGTCAGTCCGGCAAGGGCGGTATGGCTTTCCTGCTTGAGCGGGATTACGGCATTAACCTGCCGCGCTGGATGATGCTGGCTTTGGCCCCCTTTGTTCAGCAAGAGAGCGAGCGGCGCGCCAGCGAACTCTCCAGTGAAATGATTCGCCAGGTGATGTTCGACAATTTCACCCAGGAAGCGCCCCTATCTCTTGTGGATTATCAGCTCTCCAAAGGCCAGCAGGAAGGCATTGAGCTGACGCTGAAACAGGGTGACGAAACGCTGCGCCTTTCTGGCAAGGGCAACGGCGCGATGTCGGCATTTACCGATGCGTGGCAACGCCACTCCGGCAGCAGTGTAGGGATTATCGATTACAGCGAGCATTCGCTGGGTGCCAGCAGTGAAGCCAATGCCATCGCCTTCGTTCAGCTCAATATCGATGGCCAACGGCTTTGCGCAGTGGCCGAAGATAGCGACACCGTGAGTGCATCGCTCAAGGCACTGTTGTCAGGTATTAATGCAACGATTAATCCTGGTCAGACAACTGAGCAGCAGCAAGAAGCTGCCGCCGAAGCGTAAACGGCTTGGCTCTAAGGAGCAGGGTCTAATCAGCACACTCAATACACTTCAGCACTAATGGGTCCCAGGTGAGGCGTTTGGCCCCAATCCATTCGCCGCACTCTATACACTCACCAAAGCTTTCACTCTCAATGCGTTGCAGGGCAGCGGCAATCTGCTTCAGCTTCAGCTGACGTCGCTGCTCGCCTGCTTTGGCCATCGCTTGCCCTTGCATTGCATCCATACGCGACAGCCGACCTACCGACGTTTGATCCAGCATCACCGTATCCCGGGACTCTTCACTGCTGGCGCTCTCCTCGCGGAGCGTGGCGTCAAGAGCAAGTAATTTCTCACGGATAACGACTATATCCACCTCAGGGTGATTCATCTGCACCTCCCACTAGCCTACAATCATTTACCAACAATCGTTAACCTACTAATTATTTGATCGCGAAGGGAACGTTACGATGGGCTATCGCACCCTGCTGCGCGATCACCGCAGCGTACTCAGTATCGCTTTTCTAGCGATGTTTAGCTCAAGCCTTGGGCAGAGCTACTTTATTGGTCTTTTTCAAGCGCCCCTTTCAGACCACCTGGGTCTTAGCGTCGGCCAGTTTGGCACCGCCTATGCCGTGGTTACCCTGATAGCGGGTTTCTGCATGCTGCGCTTTGGGCCCTCCATCGACTGGATTAACCCACAGCGCTTTGCGGCAATCGTCTTGTCACTGCTGTTAACCGGCATTGTACTGCTTACCTTATCGCCCTGGTGGTGGCTGGGGATAGTCGGCCTTGGCATAGTGCGGCTATGCGGCCAGGGCATGTTGACCCATTTGGGTAACACCCTCGCTGCCCGAGAGTTTTCCACCATGCGCGGCCGTGCCATTGGCCTGGCTAACCTAGGGATACCGCTGGGAGAAGCGCTGCTGCCCCCGTTAGTGGCGGCTGCGCTTATCTGGAGCAGTTGGCAAACCTTCTGGTGGCTACTGTGTGGCGTCATCGCCTTGCCTTGGCTGTGGCTACTGTTAAAAGCACCTTGGCCCGACGCACCGGGCGTTAAACCAACCAGGCAGACGCCCCATGGCCCTCGTCCCTTTCGCGAAAAACGCTTTTGGCTGCTAATGCCACTATTAATGGCCCTCCCCATCACCATGACGGGGCTGTTTATCTATCAAGCGCAATTAACGGAGTCTCTGGAGAGCTCCCTGGCGGTTTACGCCCTGGCGCTGACCGGCATGGGAATCGCCAAACTGCCGGGGGCCTTATTAGGAGGCCGCTGGGTGGATAAACTGGGCCCCGTAAAGCTAGCCCGCCTTTACCTACTCCCCTACGCCTTTGCCATGGTGATGGCACTCACCATTGGCGGGCATATCAGCATTTGGGCATTGATGGTAGGGGGCGGCTTGGCCATGGGCGCGCAAGAGCTGATTGCCTCAGGCCTGCTAATTAAGCTGTGGGGAGCTGAACATCTAGGCCGGGTACGCTCTGCGCTTAGCGCTGCCATGGTGTTCTCCACCGGCGTCGCGCCTGCGGTGCTGGGGTTAGCCCTTGGGGCAGGCGCTCCGTTCCATGCGCTTCTGTTGGGCATGCTGGTGTTTATCATCGCCGGTTGGCTACTGGCTCAGCGTGTACTGCGGGAAACCTCCACTATCCCGGCTGAGCCATAAAAGTGCAGAAATCAGCGCAAAATCAGCACCGGCAACTGGGCATTACGCAACATTGTGGTGGTAGTACTGCCGACCAGCAGGTGACGGATCCGCGAGTGGCCGTAGGCGCCCATCACCAGCATGTCGATATCATGCTCTTGCTTATAGGTACGCAGCGTCTCTTCCACCTCGCCCGCGCGTATCGCCCCTTCGGCGGTGTGCCTGGCCTCGCGTAAGGTTTCCAGCGCCCAGCTCAGCTGCGAGCGGTTTTCAGCGGTTTCCGCGCCCACAATCACCACGTGGCAGGTAGCGCCCTCAAACAGCGGGCTTTTGGCCAGCATTTCCACGCCTTTACGAGCCGTTTTACTGCCGTCAAACGCCATCATCACATTGTGCGGTTGAGTAAACTCTTTCGGCACCATGAGAATCGGGCGATGCATTTCCCGCACCACGCGCTCTAGGTTGGAACCTAAATGACCACTGGCTTGGTGCGCCGTCTCGCCCCGCTTGCCTACCACTAACAGCCTTACATCTTTTTCATTCTCGACCAGGGTTTCCACCAGAGTGCCGTTGCGCTGCAAACACTGCGGGTCGGCAATACCGGCGTTGGCCGCGCGCTCCTTGGCGGCGTCGAGTAGCAGACGGCCCCGCTCGCGGGAGACTTTGGCATGCTGCTCTTCAATAGCTGACAGCTTTTCCAGCAGGTGCTCTCTAGTACCTAGTCCCAGGTTACCGGTTAAATCCGGCTCAGCTACTTGGGCATGGTTATCCACGGTATGAATAAAACTGAGCGGAGCATCCAGGGCTTGGGCGGCCCAAGCCGCATAATCACACACGCCTTCTGAAAACTGAGAACTATCAATAGCTGCCAACACGCGATCTGACATGAGGTACTTCTCCTTGAGCATCAACATTATTTTTATATTCTCACCCTTTTCTACACGAACTCATTACCCCACGACACCCTAAAACGTTCTTGCGTGCTTCGGACGCTATAAAACGCACATGCTAAACTTAGCGGCCTATTGAAGTTGGCGACTCGGAGGAAAGCATGGGGCATGGCTTAACAAGCGTACTGTTAGTCGCACTAGGCGGCGCGCTGGGCGGGATGGGACGATTTGCGGTTTCAAATCTACTCGCCCGCTATCTCGGCAAGGCCTTCCCCTGGGGAACCCTGGCGGTTAACGCCAGCGGAGCCTTTCTAGCGGGCTGGCTGCTCGGCAGCCTAGGTATCGCTAGCGCCCCCTCTTCTGTATGGCTGTTCACCGTCGGAGGTGTGTTAGGTGGCTACACCACTGTCTCCTCTTTTAGCTTGCAGACCATTGAGCTATGGCAGGGCGGCCAGCAACTCCGCGCAGGCATTAATGTGGGCACCACGCTGCTGCTTGGTTTAGTCATGGTCACCCTGGGCTGGTTGTTATCAGGGGCTTCTCTGTCAGGAGCGACCTTATGAGCGCCTGGAAGGCTTACCTTGCGGTAGGTGTCGGTAGCGGCGTGGGCAGCGCGCTGCGCTACGGCGTTTCGCTATTATCCCAGGCAGCACTAGGGGGCTATTTCCCCTGGGGAACACTCATTGTTAACGTACTGGGTTCGTGCTTAATCGGTTGGTTGGCCGCCACCCTCTCGCGCTCCCCCCACAGCCAGCTAGCGCGTTTTCAGCCATTATTGGTGGCCGGTTTTTGCGGCGGTTTTACCACCTTTTCGCTATTTAGCTTAGAGACGCTACATCTGGTGCAGTTAGACCGCCCGGGGATTGCGCTGGTTTACATTGTGGTTAGCCTTCCCCTTTGGCTGGGCGCTGCCGTGATGGGTGAGCGCATGGCGCTTTTTCGTTAGTAAACAGCCCCGATTGCAAAACCGTTAGCGACAGGATGTGCCAGCATGCGCGATCAGATGGAAAAGCATCAGTCTTGGCTCTACCTGATTTTCATTGGCTTAGGCCTAACGTTAGGCATCAGAGCACCGCAATTCGCTGAGCCGCTAGCGCATTTTTTATGGCCGCTGTTAGCGGTGCTGCTTTACGCCACCTTTACGCAAATTCCTTTGCTGCATATTGCCCGAAGCTTCGCTGACACACGCTTTATGGCCGCGTTGATGGTCGGTAATTTTATTGCCATTCCAGCCTTTTTAGCCCTTACCGTTATTTGGCTACCACTCTCCCCCGCCGTGCTGGCAGGCGTTTTACTGGTACTGCTGGTGCCCTGCACCGATTGGTTTATCACCTTCACGCATTTAGGCAAGGGCGATAGCGCTCGGGCCGTTGCCGCCGCCCCACTACTGCTGCTGGTGCAGTTAGTCGCGTTACCCGTTTATTTGTGGCTGTTCCTGGGCAGTGAGTGGTTTCAGCTAACGCTCTCTAAAGAACTATTGAGCGCTTTTGCAGGGCTTATTCTCACGCCTTTAGCACTCGCCTGGTTAACCGAGTACATAGCCCAGCGTCACAAGGCAGTTAAACGCACCGTGTATTACCTGGGAATACTGCCAGTGCCCTTACTGGCCTTAGTGGTGTTTATGATCGCCGCTTCCCAGGTCAACACTGTGTTCGGCCTTAGCCAAGTGTTGGTTCAGGTGGTGTTTATTTTTATTGGTTTTTTACTCTTTGCAGCTCTATTGGGTAAGGGGCTTGGCAAGTTGTTTAAGCTACCCACCGCCAGCGCTAGAACGCTAGCGTTTAGCTTTGGTACACGTAACTCTTTTATGATGTTGCCCATCGCCCTGACGCTACCCAGCGCTTGGCAGGCGGCGGTTGTGGTGGTGGTGTTTCAATCACTGGTAGAGCTATTTGGTATGGTGACACTCTTACGCTGGGTGCCCAATAAGCTACTGCCAGATCCCTAGCTTGTGTTAGATAGCGATTAGCTAACGCGGGAATAACCGCCCAGTACCCCCTGCTTACTCATCACCAGTTGCCAAAGATGAATTTCTCTGGCTCGGAAAGCACCGGCGCAACTCAGCAGGTAGTAGCGCCACATGCGATAGAAACGCTCGCCATACTGGCTTTCGAATGTGGGCCAGTGCCTCTCGAAATTATTGTGCCATGCCATCAGAGTACGGTCGTAATCAGCCCCAAAGTTATGCACATCCTCCACCACAAACAGTGCTTCGGCGGCATCAGCTATTTGCCCCAAGGTGGGCAGTTCGCCATTGGGGAAAATATATTTATCAATCCAGGGGTCAGTCACCGTGTTGCTTAAGTTTTTGCCGATGGTATGTAGCAAAAACAGGCCGTCATCCTTTAAGCAGCGGTTAACCACGTTCATATACTCGCGATAATTTTTATGCCCCACATGCTCAAACATGCCGATGCTGACAATACGGTCAAACTGCTCGCTTTCATTGCGGTAATCCTGCAGTCGAAACTCTACCGGCAAGCCCTTTTTGATCAATCGTTGCCCAAACTCCGCTTGCTCTTTGGAGATAGTCAGGCCCACGCACTCAACACCATAGTGCTCAGCCGCGTAGGCCATGAAGCTTCCCCAGCCGCAGCCAATATCCAGCACGCGCATGCCTGGCTTTAATTGCAATTTACGGCAGACGAGATCGAGCTTGGCTTCCTGGGCCTCGTCCAGGGTTTTGGCATCTTTCCAGTAGCCGCAGGTGTAGGTCATGCGCTGATCGAGCATGGCCGCGTAGAAGTCATTACCCAGATCGTAATGCTTTTCGCCCACTTCCCAGGCACGCTTCACCGTTTGCCGATTCAGCAGGCGCGAACGCAGAGAGTGATAAATCAATTGAGTGGGCTTGATACGCTGCCCGAGCTGGGCACGCATTAAGCGGTAAAACAGCTCATCAAGCCGATCGGCGTTCCAGTCCCCCTTCATGTAGCTTTCGCCAAACCCAAGATTGCCTCGCGAAAGAGCGCTATCAATAACGCCGGGGGCATTCAATTGGATATCCCAGGGGCGGTGCCCGTCGAAATGAATATCGGCTTGGGCCAGTAGCTCAGCAACAAAACGGTGGGAAGTAGAGGCTTCGTCGAAGCCAACAGGCTTTTTTTCCAACATAGGCATGTTCACAGCAGGCTCCTTACGCTATTCCAGTGGGTGAATAGGTTACAACCTGACTACTAGCATAGAAGCGCATGGCAACATTAGCATCATTTGATGGAGATCATTTATGCACTGCAGAGACTAAAAAGCCGGCTCACTCAAGAAAGAGGGCCGGCTGCGAAGGTAATACGCACAGCGAGCTAAACGGTTATGCGCTGCTGCTTTTTTTGAGTTTTAGCTTATTGAGCCCTAGCGCAAAATCAGCACCGGTATGCGGCTACCACGTAGCATAGCCGTTGTGGTGCTACCTACCAGCAAGTGGCGAATACGCGAGTGCCCATAAGCGCCCATCACCAGCAGGTCAATACCATGCTCTTTTTCGTAAGCTTGCAGGGCTTCATCTACCTCGCCTGCACGAATGGCGCCTTCGGCTTGGTGGCCCGCATCGCGCAATATGCCTAACGCCCACTCAAGCTCGGAACGGCGTTCAGCCGTTTCCGCACCCACGATCAGCACATGGCACTCAGTGCCAGCAAAAAGCAGCGAACGAGCCAGCATCTCGACGCCTTTACGGGCGGTTTTGCTGCCGTCAAAGGCCATCAATATCTTTTCAGGTCGCTTGAAGGTTTTCGGCACCATCAGGATCGGACGGTGCAATTCACGCGCCACCCGTTCAAGGTTAGAGCCAAGGTGGCCACTGGCCTGGTGGGCGGTTTCACCGCGCTTACCCACCACCAGCAACCGTATGTCTTCCTCAAGCTCTAACAAGCTTTCCACCAGGGTGCCATTGCGTTGGCGCGTGGTGGGGTTGCTGACTCCATCATCGATAGCGCGCTCTTTAGCTGCTTCCAGCATCAGCTTGCCATGCTCGCGATTCACTTTAGCGCGCTGCTCATCAAGCTCGGAAAGCTCTTTCATCAGCCTTTCGCGGGCACCGAAACGCAGGTTGCCGGAAAGGTTCTGCTCTTCGGGTACTGCTGAGTGGTTGTCGACCACATGCACAAAGGTTAACGGTGCATCCATAGCCAAGCTTGCCCAGGCAGCATAATCGCAGACGCCTTCAGAAAACTGGGAGCCGTCAATAGCGGCTAATACTTGATCTGTCATGTCGCTCTCCTTGCGTTGGTTAGTGGCCGCCCATCAGCTTTTCAACCGCTTCGGGGTCGTTGTGTACCGCATAGCGATCCACGACCGTCGCACTGGCCTCGCTCAAGCCCACAAGCTCTACCTCGGTACCTTCACGGCGGAATTTAATCACCACGCGATCCAGCGCCTGCACGGCGGTAATATCCCAGAAATGCGCCCGGGAGAGGTTGATAGTGACTTTATCGATACTCTCTTTGAAATCGAACGCGCCGATAAAGCGTTCGGAGGAAGCAAAAAATACCTGACCGACGACTTCGTATTCACGCTCTTTCCCCGGCTCTATTTCTTTGGAGCCGATATACATGATGTTGCCGACTTTGTTGGCAAAGAACATCGCCGCCAACAGCACACCAACGAACACGCCAATCGCCAAGTTGTGAGTACCTACCGTAACGATAACGGTGGCCACCATGACGATATTGGTGCTCATGGGGTGCTTTTTCAGATCGCGAATCGATTCCCAACTAAAGGTACCGATAGAGACCATAATCATTACCGCCACCAGCGCGGCCATGGGGATCTGGGATACCCAATCCGCCAGGAAGACCACCATCAGCAGTAGTGCGATACCGGCAATTAACGTCGAGGTACGACGACGACCACCGGATTTAATATTGATCACCGATTGGCCAATCATGGCGCAGCCCGCCATACCGCCAATCAAACCCGCGCCAATGTTGGCAATACCCTGGCCTTTACACTCGCGGTTTTTATCGCTCTTGGTATCAGTTAAGTCATCAATAATGGTCGCCGTCATCATCGATTCAAGCAGGCCCACCACGGTTAACATTAGCGAATAGGGCAGGATGATCATTAGGGTTTCAACGTTCAGCGGCACATCAGGCCACAAAAACATCGGCAGGCTATCGGGCAGCTCGCCCATATCGCCAACGCTGCGAATATCCATGCCAGTCAGCATGTACACAGCGGTGAGCACGACAATACATACCAGTGGCGAAGGAATGGCTTTACCAACTACCGGCACATAGGGGAAGCCGTAAATGATGGCTAAGCCCGCAACGGTCATGGCATAAACGTGCCAAGTGACGCCCGTCAGTTCAGGCAACTGGGCCATAAAGATCAGGATAGCGAGCGCGTTGACAAACCCAGTCACCACCGAGCGCGATACGAATCGCATCAACTCAGCAAGCTTTAGATATCCTGCCACAATCTGCAGCACACCGGTCAACAGCGTGGCGGCCAGCAGGTACTCTAAACCGTGCTCTTTCACCAGGGTAATCATGAGTAGCGCCATGGCGCCGGTTGCCGCTGAAATCATGCCGGAGCGGCCGCCAGTAAAGGCGATAATCACACAGATAGCGAAGGAGGCGTAAAGGCCGACTTTCGGGTCAACGCCAGCGATGATCGAGAACGCAATGGCCTCGGGGATTAGCGCAAGAGCCACGACAATCCCCGCAAGGGTGTCGCCCTTGAGGTTGGAGAGCCAGGATTGTTTAAACTTTTCGTACATGCAAGGGATCCATGGTTTTAGGTTAATAACAGGCCAAAAGCGGTCAAACAGCGCAGCCAACAAGAGGAAGCACCGCCAACACATTGGCACGCTGGGATAATCAGCTTTTTATTTTAAATAGTGGTGAGCTAGCGTTAGGTGCCGCTAAATTCAGGTACTGAAAACTTGAGTACTGAAAACATAAGCACTTTAAAAGAAGGCACTAGAAACAAGTACCAGAAAGCGATGACAGCACAATGAATGCACTATCAGCACCTTTAGGGGAAGCGAGGGGCTAGGGCGGAGTCATCAGCCCTGAAAAGCAATGTTTGAATACATTCATTGGCAGAGATTCTTTTACAGTTGCGAAAAGAAAGAGTCGTGCATAAAACGTGTCGCAAAAAAGCATATTGTAGGCAAGCAAGGTGCGACAAAGTGCCGTATCCTACCAGGAATTCTGCTGCATTGCACCTCACGTCTAACACCGCTAGTCAGGTTCTACCACTACGTAATAGACCACTACGATAGGTAAAGTGACCTCTGCCCCCTTTCTGAAGTACCATTGCGCCGCTAACTAACAGGATATTAAATCCCAACTTTGCACGTTGAAGCGGCACGCTATTCTTTACTGAACACGCCTGCCGATTTAAAGAGGAGCAGTCAATGAGCCAATCTATTGCAGTCATCAAGGGCGACGGTATCGGCCCCGAAATTATGGAGGCCACGCTGCGAGTACTCGACGCCTTGGATTGTGGCTTAACCTACCAGCACATCGATGCTGGCTTAGGTGCCCTTGAAAAGCATGGCACGCTGATTCCTCAAGAGTCGTTGGATGCCATCGAAAAATACGGCATCGCGCTGAAAGGCCCGCTAACCACGCCGATTGGCAAGGGCTTCTCCTCGATTAACGTACAGCTACGTCGTCACTTTGACCTTTATGCCAACGTGCGCCCGGCGATTAGCTTCCCCGGTACTCGTTCGCGCTACGACGATATTGATATGATCACCGTGCGCGAAAACACCGAAGGCGCGTATCTTTCCGACGGCCAGGAGATGATCGACGACGGCGATACTGGCATTTCGGTGATCAAAGTGACTCGCAAAGGCTCCGAGCGCATTGTGCGCTACGCCTTTGAGCTGGCCAAAAACAACGGTCGCAAAAAAGTCACCGCGGTACACAAAGCCAACATTATCAAAACCAGCTCGGGTTTATTTCTGGACGTAGCGCGGGAGATTGCCAAAGAGTACCCCGAGATCGAATTCCAAGAGATGATCGTCGATAACGCCTGCATGCAGCTGGTAATGAACCCACATCAGTTTGATGTGGTGGTCACTACCAACCTGTTTGGCGATATTCTCTCTGACCTTTGCGCTGGCTTAGTCGGCGGTTTGGGTTTGGCTCCAGGGGCGAACATCGGCGAAAAAGCAGCGATCTTTGAAGCTGTGCATGGCTCAGCGCCGGATATCGAAGGCAAAAACATCGCTAACCCCTGCGCCTTGCTGCTCGCCGCAGCACAAATGCTTGATCACCTGGGCATGACAGAGAAAGGCACCGCCATCCGCCAGGGTATCCGTACCGTGCTGGAAACCCGCCGCGATATGGTCACCCCCGATATGGGCGGCACTGGCTCTACCGACTCCTTCGCCCAGGCGTTGGTTGAGTACGTACAGAGCCACTAGTCGACTCTTTCTAGCTGATCGCTTTCTAGCCAATTTCATTAAAGCGGTAACGCAATAAGTACAATGCATTGAGGGTGACCAGCACGGTCGCCCCAGTGTCAGCCATTACCGCGACCCACATCCCTGTAATCCCCAGCACCGTAGAGACCAAAAACAGCGCCTTGAAGCCAAGCGCCAAGGCCACGTTGGTTTTTACATTGCGCATGGTCGCCCGGGAAAGTGCGATCATCTCGGCTATCCCACCTACGCGGTTTTTAAGCAGCGCGGCGTCGGCGGTTTCAAGCGCCACATCGGTACCGCTACCCATGGCAATACCCACTTCTGCCGCTGCGAGTGCCGGTGCATCGTTAATACCATCGCCCACTTTACCCACTGGCCCAAGCCCTTGCGCCTGCCACTCGCGCACGCGCTGGGCTTTATCTTCCGGCATCAGCTCGCCTTCTGCTTCAATGCCCAACTGTTCACCAATGGCCGCCACGGTGCGGGCATTATCACCGCTGAGCATCACGGCTTGCACACCTAGGCGCTCTAACGCTTGAAGACCTTCGCGAGCATCTTCACGGGGTTCATCACGCAGAGCGATTAGTCCTAATAGGCGCTCACTTTCTATCCCGTCCTCTCCTTCTATCCCTATTTCTATCAGTACGGCCAGGCTTTTGCCCTGCGCTTCCAACGCCGCAATACGGGCTTTTATCTCACCGGTGTGCTGGGTGAAAGATTGTAAATAGCGCGGGCTCACCAGCATTAACTCACGTCCTTCGACATGTCCGGCAACGCCCTGCCCTGCTAGCGCACGAGCACCTTGCACAGTAGGTACCGAAGCCCCCTCCTGCCGGTCATAATAGTCACTGATCGCCACAGCGAGGGGGTGGCTCGAGCCCTGCTCCAGAGCGGCAGCAAGACGCACTATCTCAGCGCAACGGCTTTTATCAAGACGGCTACCAGCTTCAAGGCTCTCTACATCCGTCACGGAGGGTTTGCCCGCGGTTAGCGTGCCGGTTTTATCCAGCGCGACCCGCTTGAGTTTGCCTAACTGCTCTAATACCGCACCGCCTTTCATCAGCAGACCGTTGCGAGCGCCCACCGATAACCCGGCTGCAATGGCCGCGGGCGTCGAAATCACCAGCGCACAGGGGCAAGCAATAAGCAGTAGCGCTAGGGCGCGATAGATGGATTCCGACCACAGCATCGTCGATACCAGCGGCGGTACGATAGCGACCAGCAGCGCCACCCCGACGACCGCAGGCATATAGTAAAACGCAAAGCGGTCAATAAAACGCGCCACTGGTGCTTTGGCCGCCTGAGCCTCCTCCACGAGCTTAATCACTCGGGCGATGGTGTTGTTTTCAGCGCTGCGGGTTACCTCAACTTCAAGCACGCCATCCAGATTGACGGTGCCAGCAAATACTGACTCGCCTTCGCTACGCTCCCGTGGCACCGACTCACCATTCACAGGCGATTCATCAATCGAGGAGTGACCGGCAATAATTTGCCCGTCACAGGGCAGACGGTCGCCAGGGCGTACCTGCACTCGTTGCCCCGGCACCAGAGACGCGGCAGCAACTTCCCGAGCTTCGCCCTGCTCCATCAACCGCGCAGTAGAGGGAGTCAGCTTGGAAAGCGCCGAAATACTGCGGCGCGCCTGAGCGGCGGCAACGCCTTCCAGCATCTCCCCCACTGCAAATAGAAACACCACCACTGCCGCTTCAGCGGCGGCGTTTATCGCCAGTGCCCCTAGGGCTGCGATGCTCATCAGCATTTCAATGGTGAAAGGGTTACCCATCTTAAGCGCCTGCCAAGCACGCTGAATAACCGGCACAAGACCAACGACCGTTGCGGCGATGAACGGCCAACTGCCCAGGGTGGGCCAGGCGAATTTAAGCCCCCAGGCAAGCGCCAGCAATACACCACTGACAATCACCAAACGCCCTTTAGGCGACTGCCACCATGAGGACGACTTTTCCGATTCAGTTGTGTTCACCGACTCATCGATTACCTGGTAGCCCAGAGCCGTGATCGTTGACTCAATATCGGAATGTGGCAGGGTCTTACCGGGCGGTGCGGTTAATCGCACCGAGCCGGTGACAGAACTCGCGGAAACATGTTCAACATGGTTTAAACGATTTAGCGCCGCCTCAACTTTACGTTCGCAGCCACCGCAGTCCATACCTTGCACGCGCAGGGTGGTCGGCGACGGAGAAACTGCAGAGGTTTTAGCCGGTGTGGTCGTACTCATCGCTCTTTGCTCCAAGTTAGTCTATCTTAGGAGCAGCGTAATACCTGTAGTCACTAGAGGTTCAAGTAATGAAAGATCAAACCCCTGAGCCAACTGCCACTGAGCGTTATATCGGCATTGGTGAGCTGGCACGCGAGTCCGGCTGCAAGCCAGAAACGGTGCGCTACTACGAACAGATTGGGCTACTGCCTTCAGCACCGCGCAACGAAGGCAATCAGCGGCGCTACACTACTGCTGCTATCCGCCGTTTGACGTTTATTCGCCATGCGCGGGATTTTGGCTTTTCGGTGGAGGCAGTCCGGGAGCTGTTACAAATGGCGGATTACCCCACTATGCCCTGCGAAGAGGTAGACACGCTAGCGAAGCGTCACCTAGCCGAGGTCGAGGCACGACTTGCACGACTCACCTCGGTACGCGATGAGCTCAAACGCATGATCAATCAATGTGCGGGGGGCAATGTTGGCCAGTGCCATATTATTGACGTACTCAGCGACCACCGGTTGTGCCATCAAACGGGGCCTCACGGTGGCGCGGATGTCATAGGTTAACGCGCAATTAACCCAGCCACACATCCAAGAACAGCATAATCACCAGCCCCATCGCCAAGCCAAAGGTGGCTTTTTTCTGGTGCCCGCAGCGGTGGGTTTCGGGGATGATTTCGTGGCTGATCACGTACAGCATCGCGCCGGCGGCAAAGGCCAGGCCCCAGGGCAGCAGTATTTGGGAAACGCTGACAATACTGGCACCAAATAGCCCGCCAACGGGCTCGATTAGGCCGGTTAGCGCAGCAATCGACCAGGAGCGCCACTTTGAGTAGCCCTCGCCCATTAAGGCGACCGCAACGGCGAGTCCTTCTGGCATGTTCTGTAGGCCAATACCGATCGCCAGGGGCATACCGCCCTCTAACCCATTGGCCCCAAAGCCGACGCCCACTGCCATGCCTTCCGGCAGGTTGTGGATAGTAATCGCAAACACAAACAGCCACACCCGGCGAAGCGATGCAGCCTCCGGCCCTTCACGGCCCTGGGCAAAATGCTCATGGGGCAGATGCTCGTTAAGCAGCGCAATCGCGCCCATCCCTAACAAAATAGCCGCACAAACAATCGCGGCGGGCACTGGGCCACCGGGATAATAGATTTCCGCAGCGTCAAGCGCTGGAATAATCAGCGAAAAGAATGACGCTGCCAGCATTACCCCCGCCGCAAAACCTAACGCCAAATCACGAAAGCCACGGCTAGGCGTTTTACCTAGCAGCACCGGTAGCGCACCTACCGCCGTCAACAATCCAGCAATTAAGCTGCCCAAAAACCCTAATAACAACGTATTTTCCATGGACAGCATAAACTCGGTTGGCATTCAGAAAGGCATCAAAGAGAACGACACGTTGTTGTCTAACGTGGTATCAACACGTACTTTAACGCATTAATGCCTAATGAATAAATAACGATGGTTTTCATTAGCGCGATGTCAGTAGTGCGCCTTGGGAACATTAAAAGGGGATTCTCGTGCCTCATTCCGCTACGTTCGCCGCTGCCCACTTTACCCAGCTACGCCCCCGCTTAGTAGCCTTTGCGCGCCTGCAGTTACGCGACTCTACCGCCGCTGAAGATGCTGTACAGGAGACCCTGCTCACCGCCTTTGAGAAAAGCGCCACCTTTGAAGGGCGCTCCGAGTTCGAGACCTGGGTATTTGGCATTTTGAAATACAAAATTCTGAACCAACTGCGTCAACAGCGCCGTCAAGGTACTTGGCAACCGTTAGGCCTGGACTTAGATGACGACACCCTTGACCGCCTATTTCAACAGGATGGGCACTGGCAAAGCGCTGCCCGCCCCAGCCACTGGGGAGAGCCTGAGCAGGTGTTAGAAAACCAGCGTTTTTGGCAAGTATTTGATGCCTGCTTGATAGCCTTACCGGAGAATATCGCACGCGTATTTACCTTGCGTGAACTCATGGGGCTCTCCACCACAGAGATCTGTAAGGAAACCGGCATTACTGAAACCAACTGCTGGGTCATCTTACACCGTGCGCGTTTACGGCTAAGAGAGTGCTTGGATCATGGTTGGTTAAATTAGCTGAGGGGAACCTGATATGCTTATGTGCCGCGAAGCCACGAGGTTGATGTCTTTAAAACAGGACAAAATATTAACATTGCGTGAAAAGATGGCTCTTCGTCTTCACCTGTCGATGTGCCGGGATTGCCGTCACTGCGCCCGCCAATTCGATCTGTTGCACAACATTAGCGACCACCACCCCGCCTCGCGAATCTCTTCCCGCAAAACGCTAGACGATTAGCTTTTTCGGCTAAGTGCTGCAAACCACTACTCTCTCCTGCTTCGCTTCTCCGTCAGCGAACTCCTACGTACGCCCGACAAAAACATTGTATAGAGTCCACTTGATGGCCCATGCAAAAGCCAGCGCATAGGCGCTGGCTTTTCGCTTTTTACACTATTCTACTAACGCAATTAACGCAGTGGCGTCTTACGCAGGTAAGGCAGAACCGTTTCATACTCGCCATACTTCTGCTTGGCATCGGCGTCAGAAACGCTAGGCGGAATAATCACGTCCTGACCTATCGTCCAATCGGCTGGGGTGGCAACGCCGTGTTTCGTCGTGGTTTGCAATGCATCCAGGGCGCGTAGGATTTCCGCAAAGTTACGCCCTACGGTCATTGGATAGGTCATGGAAAGCTTCAACTGCTTATCCGGCCCGATAATAAACACCGAGCGCACCGTTGCGCTGTCTGCTGGCGTGCGGCCATCGGGCAGGTAGGCATCTTCCGGCAGCATGTCATACAGCTTTGACACCGTAAGACCGTCGTCGGCGATGATCGGAAAATCGACTTCGCTGCCGCTGACGGTTTGGATGTCATTGCCCCAGCGTTTGTGGTCTTCAACACCATCCACGGAAACACCGATTACTTTGGTGCCACGTTTCTTCCACTCTGCGCTCAGCTGCGCGACGGCACCGAATTCTGTCGTGCAAACCGGGGTAAAGTCTTTAGGATGCGAAAACAGGATCGCCCAGCTGTCGCCAATCCAGTCATGAAAACGAATCGGCCCTTGGCTCGTCTCCGCTTCGAAATCGGGCACGACTGCATTAATACGTAATGACATGCTTTCCTCCTTAATGGGCGTTAGACGCCCTAATAGCTTATTTGACTTTCAACACCTTCACTATAGATCATTTAGCGCTAAGACAGCGAGTCGTAGTACAACGTTCACTCGCTCTGCCAAGCGTAGTCTAACGGCGTAAAAGCCTGAATATAAATGCCTGTAAAAGCAGAACGGCGCCCCAAGGCGCCGCTTTAAATCAACAACAGAGAGCACCTTCTTTGGGATTACTCGGCTGCTTTGGCAGCTTTATCTTCCCGTTTAACCCGCTTGATCCACTGCTGTTTAGCATAGTGGCGTAGATTGGCCACATTGTCGGTCTCATCAACAATATCTTGCCCCAGAATGGTTTCGATAATGTCTTCTAACGTGATTAAACCTACAAAAGTGCCATGCTCGTCGTAGACAACCCGCATGTGCAGGTGATCTTTTAGCATAGAGGTGAATACCTGCTCGATGTTATGTGAGACGTCCACGCTGCCAATCGGATGCATCAACTCGCGCATCGTTTTGGCATCGTCAGCGTGGTACATATCTGCTTTATGCACATAACCAAAGGCCTGCTCACCGTTGTCCATCACTGGGAAGCGCGTAAACGGTGCTTTGCCATACTGCTCATCGAACGTTTTCACGGTCATGTCAGGCAAAACGGTTTCACACACCGTGCGCGGCGTCATCGCTTTGCTGACGACGATATCGTGCAAGTTGAGCATATTGATAATGGTGCGCGACTCGTCCTCGTCCAGAACCTTCTCTTCCAGGCCGACGCGGGCAAGTACTTTAATTTCATCACGCAGATCGACATCATGCTCTGACTTACCTAGCCGGCGGGTGATCTGCTCCGACATCCAGATAAAAGGCAGCAAGCCAATGATCATCGGGTTTAACAGGCGTGGCAAATACGGTGACAAGCCGCGCCAGTACGTCGCGCCTATGGTTTTAGGAATAATTTCCGACAGTATTAAAATCGCCATTGTCATTACTGCCGAAACGATGGCAATAGAGGCTTCGCCAAACACGACCGCCGCTTGAGCCCCCACAGCAGTTGCACCCACAGTATGGGCAATCGTATTGAGCGTCAAAATAGCGGCTAGGGGCCGGTCGATATTAGCCTTCAGGCGCGTAAGCGAGGCGTGCAGCTTGGGGTTGTCTTCTTTCTGCTTAGCAATATAGCTGGGTGTAATTGAAAGAAGCGCCGCTTCAAGGATGGAACATAAAAACGAGAACGCGATTGAAAGGGTAGCAATCGTGATTAGGAGGAACATGAGGGCCTAGAGTGATGGGTTGTACCCAGTTTATAGGGGCATCATAAGCGGAAGTCAATGGTTCTCTATCGTGCGCTCGCCACCACGCAAAGCCGCATTCATGGGCGCAGCGGCAACGCAGTCCCGATGGCAACGAAGATGCCGCCGCAAGTGCGATTGAAGCCGCGGCCAACACGCTTCAGCCAGTGGCGAATGCGGTTAGCCATATTGGCGAGCAGGCCTTCAACCATACATTCAATAGCCACAAAGGTGCCTGCCAGCACGAAATATTGCAGCATCAAACTGCGCTGTGGGTCGATAAACTGAGGTAGAAAAGCGCTAAAAAATAACAGTACCTTGGGGTTGGTAACCGATGCCAGCACCCCCTGGCGGTACAGATGCCACCCTCTCGCTTGGCTTGCGCTCACATCCACCTCGCCCGTAATCGGCGGCGAGCGCCATACCTGGATACCCAGCCAAATAAGATACCCCCCACCGACCCATTTCAGCACTGTTAACCACACCACCGACGACTTAAGCAGCGCACCAATGCCAAACATGCACAGGGCAATAATCAGCATAAATCCTGTGGCGCCGCCTACGATGGTAAACAGGGTTCTACGGCTGCCATGTAGCGCGCCGTGGGTCAGCGCCAGCAGGCCGTTTGGCCCAGGCGAAAGCGAAAGGCCAAGGCAGGCGATTAGGTATAAAAGCCACGTGTCCAACAGCATAGTAACGCCTCCCCCATGAAAAAATGCTTTCAATGCGCCAGCATGTCACTGTTGGTCGGCGTTTTCCATTCGTTAAAGCACGCTCAATAAAAACGCCTCCCCTTTGCTATATGTAACAAGGGGGAGGCGCCGTCTAACGACCTTTTGCTGCCACATAGCGCTTAGGCGAACACTTCAGTCCACTCACTACGCTTGGCCAGTAGGCCTTTGGCCAATTCTTTAGCGCCTTCCAGGCTGTGGCTGGCGGCCCAGCCGCACTGCATCTCGTTGCAGGCAGGTACTTCGGTGGCTTCTAGCACATCGTTCAGGGTTTGTTCGATGATAGTGATCACACCGTCGTAGTCGTCGTGGTTAATCATTGCGATGTAGAAGCCGGTTTGGCAGCCCATGGGGCTGATATCGACCACTTTATCGGTGTGATTGCGCGACAGCTCAGCCATCAAGTGCTCAAGGGAGTGCAGCGCCGGCATCTCCATATGCTCTTTATTGGGCTGGCAGATACGCAGGTCATATTTATGAATACGGTCGCCGTTCTGGCCTTCTTTAATATCGGCTAACCGAACGTACGGGGCTTTTACCTTGGTGTGATCCAGGTTAAAGCTCTCGACGTTCATCTTTTTATCGGTCATGTTGGCTCCTTTTTCACTGAAACCTTGATTCGCTTAAACCTTGGGCGCGTCAAAATTCCATGGTTCGTCGGTATAAACACACACGTTGGCATCTTCGATATCGCCATCCGGCGCTTCAACGTGCTTGGCAAAGAAGTCTTGAATCTCTTTGCGCTGACAATGGGCTTCAAACTCTTCGCGACTGGCCCAGATTTCATGAAAAACAATCGGATAACTGGTGCCCTGGGCGAAGGGGTTATCAATCTGCCGGGTTACGGTGTAGTGAATGCACGCATCTTCCCGGTGGGTGTTCGGCTCTAACGACTGAAGCGCTTTGAATACCGCTTCTTCTTTGCCAGGTTTGGGCTTAAAACCGGCAACACAGTAAATTTTTTCTGACATGGTCATCTCCTAAGTCGTTAAGCGTACGTCATTATGCGGCTTGTCGACGTAGGTTAACAACCTAGCGGATTATGCGCTCGGCCAATGCTTCTAGATCGGTAACCGTCATATCCGGCTCGACACCCCAAGGGTCGAAAGGGGCGTCGGAACTGCGCCGTATCCAGGCACTGCGTAGGCCTGCATGGGTGGCGCCAATCACATCAAAAGGGTTACTGGAAACCAACCATGTGTGCTCGGGGCGTGTCTCTAAGCGGCTACGCAAATGCGCGTACACTGCTGGGTCTGGCTTAAAGCGTTTTACCTCATCGGCGCTGATTACATCGTCCATATGGCTCTCAACGCCTGCTCGAGTGAGTAACTTGGACACGGCATCTGCTGTGCCGTTCGAAAACGCCACGCAGCGTATGCCTGCTTCGCGAAGCTGATCGAGCGCAGGCACTACATCGTCAAACGCGGGCAGCTCAGCATACACCGCCATCAGATGATCTTGGTCATTATCCGAAAGCCCGGTTTGCAGTGCGCGGTCAATAAAAACCAGCGCTTCGCGGGTGCACTCCGAGAACGGCACGTAAGCCCCCATCAGGCCGTGGCGAAAGCTGTACTCAAGCTGCTTATCGCGCCAGCGGCGAGCAAATTCGCCAGCTTTGGAAGCATCCGTTAGGCGATGTTCGAGCTCAACGGTAACGCCTTGGGTATCGATCAGCGTACCGTATACATCGAAGGCTAAGACCGGTTGCATCGTTGGCTACTCCTTAACTTTCAATTGATTGTGACCTGAGTTCAGCTTATATCTTTAGCATAGACGACACCTTCAATAACAAAAGCGCCGCTGCACAGGCAGCGGCGCTCAGAAGACTACGACACTCGGTCAGACCGTAAACGCGGCCTCTTTTTCACCGCTTTTCAGGTCGCCAGAGCGCGTAAGCTCATCGGTAACCCGGTCAATGGCGCGCTTGGCGCGGCCAATCATCTCGTCCACTTCACCACGATTAATGGTCAGCGGCGGCGCAAAGCCGAGAATATCGCCTTGCGGCATGGCCCGGGCAATCAGGTTCTCTTCCATGGCGGCAGCCGCCACGCGAGGGCCGACTTTAAGCGCTGGGTCGAAGTGCAGGCGCTGCTTGGCATCCGGAGAGAACTCCAGTGCCGCCATCAGGCCTACACCACGAACGTCGCCCAGCAGCGGATGACCTTCGAAATTGGCTTTTAGCTGCTGCTGGAAGTAAGCACCGGTTTCCGACGCGTTACCCACCAGGTTTTCACGCTCGATGATATCCAGGTTGGCAAGCCCTGCCGCACAGCCCAGAGCGTGGCCAGAGTAGGTCCAGCCGTGGCCGATGGGGCCATACTCACCGGTGCCCTGCTCCAGCACCTGCCACACCTTCTCGCCAACAATCACGCCGGAGAGCGGCTGGTAGGCGCTAGTTAAGCCCTTGGCGATGGTGACCAGGTCAGGCTTCATATTGTAGTGGTGGCTACCGAAGTCAGAGCCGGTACGGCCAAAGCCACAGACCACTTCATCGGCAATCAGCAGCACGTCATACTTCGCCAGCACGCTTTGAATGGCATCCCAGTAGCCTTCCGGCGGCGGTACGATACCGCCAGTACCCAGTACCGGCTCACCGATAAAGGCGGCCACGGTATCCGGGCCTTCTTCCAGAATCATCGCTTCCAGTTTCTCAGCGCAATACGCAGAGAACTCCAGCTCGGTCATGCCGTGCTGTTCGGCGGCACGCAGGTAGTAATGCGGCGCTTCGGTATGGCGAATGGTATCGATGGGCAGATCGAAGTGGTCGTGGAATGCTTTCAGGCCGGTCAGCGAGCCCGAGGCAATGCCCGAACCATGGTAACCACGCATACGTGAGATAACCTTTTTCTTCTGCGGACGGCCCAGCACGTTGTTGTAGTAGCGTACGATCTTGAGCTGGGTTTCGTTGGCATCAGAACCCGACATGCCGTAGTAAACCTTGGACATATTCATCCCGGCGATTTTTAGAATACGCTCGGAAAGCTCGATCTGCGGCTCGTTGGAGTGACCTACGTAGGTATGGTAGTAAGAGAGTTCAAGTGCCTGCTTATAGATCGCCTCGGCGACTTCGGTGCGCCCGTAGCCGATGTTGACGCAGTAAAGCCCGGCAAAGCCGTCGATAAATTCGCGGCCGTCCTTATCCACGATATTGATGCCTTTGCCGCCGGTAATCACGCGGCCCGGCGCATCGCCATGGGCGAAATCGCGCAAGTGGGTAGAGGCGTGGAAAGTGACTTTACGGTCGCGTTCGATCAAATCCTGATGCAAGCTCATAGTGTTCTCTCTGTACGGTAAACCTCCCCAGTCAGCGGGGAGGTGCTTTATTCATTAATGATGAACTTATTTTTAGGCACCTAACGGTGCCTTCGCCCGGCCGAGCCGGCCTCCCACAAGGCCAACTCAAGTTCCCGGACTTAACTACCCGATACTGAGCCCAGCGCGCCCAGGCAGTAATACTTCGTTTCCAGGTATTCATCGATACCCGTGGCACCGCCTTCACGGCCAAGGCCAGACTGCTTCACGCCACCAAAGGGAACCGGCGGGCCGGTCATCTTAACCGAGTTAACGCTGACCATGCCGTACTCCAGGGCGCGCATCAGCTTCCAGATGCGGCGAATATCGTGGGTGTAGATATACGCCGCCAGGCCGTACTCAGTGTCGTTGGCCATTTCAATCACTTCGTCGTCGGTGCTATAGGCGGTGATCCCGGCCACAGGCGCGAAGTTCTCTTCCCGCCACACTTTCATCTGCGCCGTCACGCCGGTCAGCATCACCGGCATAAAGAAATTTTCCCCCGGTGCCTGGCTTTGATCACCACCCACCATCTTGGCGCCTTTGGAAATGGCGTCATCGACAATCGCGGCCGCCTTTTCTACCGCCTGACGGTGAATCAACGGGCCAAGATCTATCTCACTGTGGAGGCCATTGCCCACGGTAAGCGCCGCCATACGCTCGCTGAAATGCTCTACGAATTCATCGTGGATAGATTCATGCACCAGAATGCGATTGGCAGCCAGACAGTCCTGCCCAGCGGTTTGGAACTTGGCGTCAATGGCCGCAAAGGCCGCCTCTTTGGGATCCATATCGGGCCCAACAATAAACGGCGCATTGCCCCCCAACTCCAGGGAGAGCCGCTTGACGGTATTAGCGCTCTGCTCAATCAGCAGACGGCCCACGCGGGTGGAACCGGTGAACGACAACGCCCGAATACGCGATTCGGCGCAGAGAATCTTTGAGACTTCCGCAGGATCGCCCAGCACCACATTGAAAATCCCCGCGGGAATCCCAGCACGCTCGGCCAGCTCCGCCAGCGCCAACGCCGAGAAGGGCGTTTCATTGGCGGGTTTGACGATCACCGGACAGCCCGCTGCCAGCGCCGCCGCAGCTTTGCGGGTAATCATCGCCAACGGAAAGTTCCATGGCGTAATCATCGCCGCGATTCCCACCGGCTCTTTAATGGTACCGAGTGATGCGTTGGGAATATGGCTGGGGATGGTTTCGCCATAGGTACGCTTACCCTCTTCGGCGAACCAGCGCACGAAACTGGCACCGTACTGCACCTCCCCACGGGCATCGGGCAGCGGCTTACCCTGCTCCAGCGTCATGATGGTCGCAAGGTCTTCACGGTTGGCTTGAATCAGGTCATACCAGGCCAGCAGGCGCTCGCAGCGCTCATCGGCGCGTAGCGCCCGCCACTGTACAAAAGCGGCTTCAGCGGCATCTACAGCGGCGGTTATCTGCTCGGCTTCCAGCAACGGGATATGACCAATGGCTTCATTGGTAGCGGGGTCATAGACAGCCTCTTCGCGACCGCCTTCCCCGTGAGTCCACTTACCGTTCACGTAGGCGTACTGCCGGAACAGACGCGGATCTTCCAGGCGCTTGGCGAGCGTGGTCGATAGTGTGGTCATGGGAACCTCCCCCTCAAATGCAGTCTGGCTAACCGAGCGCTGCAGTCACTGTGTGGCATTGTCAGCAAGCGCTGATTAGCCTTGCCGTCGAATGCCCACAGGTTAACGGAGAGGAGCCACGAAGTGTTTTTGAAAACCGAGACTTATCACGCGACTTTTTTTGTCAGAGAGCGTTTGGCAGTGCTTTTTTTTGGTGGGCTTACGATAGGGGGCCAAAACTACATTAAAGAATGTCGTCGGTATCAATGCCTATAGGAACGCGCTTGACGGTTTTGGTCACGATATAGGTGAAGTAGCGCTCGATACCGGCTTCAGAGACCAGCCACTTATCCATCAAACGCTGGTAGCTATCGATGGTGCGCGCTTCAAACTTCACTAAGTAATCCACCCCACCGCCCACCGCCACACACTCGGTAACTTCCGGGGTTTGCATCACTAGCGCTTCAAAACGAGTGAAGCTTTCGGCGTTGTGCTGCTTGAGCTCAATCTGCACCCAGACAGGATTGCGCGGCACCAACACGTCCGCGTTGATGCGCGCGGTATACCCTTCAATGATGCCAGCCTTTTCCAGGCGCTTTACCCGCTCCCAGCAGGGACTGACCGAGAGATTGATCGCCTCGGCTAGCTTCGACTTGGTGATTCGCCCATCGCGGGAGAGGATATCGAGAATTTTCAGATCGTAACGGTCAAGTTTCATCATGCCGAGGATTACGCCTCCAGGCGTTCAACAACATCGGCAATCACCGCCAGGGTATCCCCCATATTGATCAGTGAGGGGGCACGGCGAGCCATTAGAATGCCGTCGCGCTCTGCTTTATAGGCAACCGGATCGGTGCCGCTGCGGGTCATGTCGTACACGTAGGCGATGGTTTGGCCTTTTTTCACTTCATCACCCAGGGCCACCAATAGCTCTAACACGCCGGAGTGCTGGCTCTGCACGTAGCAACTGGCGTCGGGCATATCGAGATACAGCTGCCCACCTGTGGGCATTTCCACTTCGCCTTCTACAAGGCCGTAGTGAATCAGGAAATTGCGCACGCCGCGCTCGGCAATGGCAATGCTTTGTGGGGTGGAAGTACCGCCGCCGCCAAGCTCGGTGGCCACAAAGACTTTGCCCTGGCGCTCGCAGGCAGTGTCGAAGAGTTTTTCCGCATCCAGCTCAAACATCACCATGGCATAGGGGGCGCCGAACGCTTTGGCACCTTCCAGAGCGGCCTGCTGCTGCTCTTTATTATCCAGCACGTGAGACGCGCCGAAGGGCAGAATATCCAGCGTGCGGCCGCCCGAGTGAAGGTCGAGCACCACGTCCGCCATGGGTACCAACACACGGGTGAAGTAGTCGGCAATTTGCGGCGTGACGCTGCCATTGGGGTCGCCGGGAAAGCTGCGGTTGAGATTGCCCTTGTCCATCGGCGAGGTACGCTTGCCTGCCATGACTGCCGGAGTATTCATGCACGGCACAATAATCACCCGCCCTGTCACGTCCTCTGCCTTCAGCGTTGAAGAGAGTTTCAGTAGCGAGGTGATGCCTTCATATTCATCGCCATGGTTGCCGCCGGTCAGCAGTGCCGTGGGGCCTTCGCCGTTTTTAACCACGGTCACAGGAATCATTACCGCGCCCCAGGCAGACTCATCGGTAGAGATCGGTAGTTTTAAAAAGCCGTGCTGAACGCCATCGGCATCAAAATCAACGGTGGCGGAAATGGGACTTGGTCGCATCGTCGTCATGAAAAAATTCCTTTATGTTACGGGCAGCTATCTCAGCACTACTTCACAAACAGCTGGCGCGGGAAATTGGCCAGCGTCTCACAGCCATCGTCGGTAATCAGAATGCTTTCGGTAATTTCCAGGCCCCAGTCATCGACCCATAGCCCAGGCATGAAGTGGAACGTCATGCCTGGCTGGAGAATGGTTTCATCCGAGGGGCGCAGACTCATGGTGCGCTCGCCCCAGTCAGGCGGGTAGGAGATACCGATAGGGTAACCACAGCGGGCGCCGCCACGGTCAAAACCGTATTTATCCATCGCCGCACCCAGTGCCATGGCGATATCCGCCGTACGGTTACCAGGTTTGGCCACTGCCAAACCATTTTCGATGCCTTCCAGCAGAGCTGATTCCGCGCGAATAAAATCCGTCGGCGGGGTGCCCAGAAATACGGTGCGCGACATCGGCGCATGATAGCGTTTAAACACCCCGGCAATCTCAAAGAAAGTACCTTCACCTTTGCGGAACGGCGTGTCGTCCCAGGTTAGGTGTGGCGCGGCGGCGTCTTTACCAGTAGGCAGCATGGGCACTATGGCGGGATAGTCGCCGCCAAATACTTTGCCGTTCTCATCCACAAAACCTTCGATGCCAACGCGGTAAATCTCTGACACCAGCTTGCTCTTGGGCAAGCCAGGCTCAATCACTTCAAGAATACGCGTATGCATGCCTTCCACAATCTTGGCGGCAATGCGCATATAGGCCACTTCTTGCGGCGATTTGATCGCCCGGCACCAGTTAACCAGCGCATTGGCATCCATAAAACGCGCATGGGGGAGTTCGCGCAGTAGGCTTAGATAGGCCTTGGCGGAGAAGTAGTAGTTATCCATCTCCATACCCACCACCCCCAGATGCCAGCCGCGATCCGGCATGATCGACTGAGCCAGATACTCCATCGGGTGCATGTCCGGATTCTGTACGTAGTAATCTGGATAGTAGGTAATGTTTTCGGGATCGATCCAACAGGTGAGCAGAGCACCGTTGGCATCCATGCGCCGCCCGAACCATACCGGCTCGCCTTCAAGGCCCACCAGCACACACTGATGCACATAAAACGACCAACCGTCGTAGCCGGTCAGCCAAGCCATATTGGAAGGGTCACTGACGATCAGTACGTCAATACCACGACTGGCCATTTCAGCACGCACTTTCCACAGGCGGTTAGCGTACTCTTCGCGCGTGAAAGGCAGGGAAACCTGAGTCATCGGGCAACTCGCCATTAAAGATCACCAAGAACCAGCGCACTGCCTACGATAGGCACGCAACGCTGGGCCACAGGATCGACCTGGCCACCACCGATCAGGCGTCGGGGTTGCATCTGCCGCGCTTGCAGCAGGCCCGCCAATGTCGTCTTAAGCCGATACTAGCACCGACCCTTGGTTAGCGGTCAAAGGCTTTATGACAAAAAGTGCATACGGCATCGTTATTTGCACTATGCGAGCTTGCAACGGCCCCTATCGCTCACCATGATAACCTGCATTGGAAACACGTTTAGCGAGAGGAAACGAAATGAAAATTGTCGTGCATATTGATGAGGCGGCACAGTGGCAAGCGGCGCTTGCGGAAGCGTTGCCCCAAGCCACTGTACTCACCAGCGAGGCACCAGCGGATGAGCGTAAAGATGCTGACTATCTCGCCATCTGGAAAGCCCCCGCCCATTTACTGCAAGAGCAGACCCAGCTCAAAGGCATCATCAATTTAGGCGCAGGGGTGGATTATCTGCTGAAAACCCCAGGCCTACCCAACGACGTGCCAATTGTAAAATTACGCGATGCGGGCATGGGAGAGCTGATGGCCGATTACGCCCTCTATGGCGTACTGCACTTTTACCGCAGCATGGATCGTTACTCAGAGCAGCAGCAAAGCGCCACTTGGGCGCCGCAAGAGGTGGTGGAAAAATCCCAGTGGCCGGTGGGTGTATTAGGCCTGGGCGCTATTGGCAGCTTTGTGGCCAGCGCCTTGGAGCAAGCAGGTTTCCCAGTACTGGGTTGGAGCCGCTCCCCCAAGCAGATCCGTGGTGTGCACTGCTTTCATGGCGACGATGGATTAAGCGAACTGCTCGGCCAAGTGCAGAGCCTGATCACCATTTTGCCCGATACGGCCGCCACTCAACATATTCTCAACGCCGAGCGGCTGGCCCAGCTGCCCCAAGGGGCTAGTGTGATTAATCCTGGCCGAGGTAGTTTGATTGATGAGCAGGCGCTATTGGAAGCACTGGGTAGCGGTCGCCAGCCGGGGCACCTGCGGGGTGCGCTATTGGATGTATTCCAGGAAGAGCCGCTGCCCGCTGACAACCCGCTCTGGCAGCATCCTAAGGTAATCGTCACACCCCATATGGCGGCACCTACTCCGCTGAATGATGCCATCGACCAAGTGATCGCCTACTTGCATGCCTTTGAATCGGGTGAAAAACTCTCCACCATCAACCCGGAGGCAGGTTACTGACGCCCCCCACCCAGGCTATACTGGCGCACTGGGAACCAAGCAGTGGCTAAAGGCTCTTAGGAAGATACCCTTTATGGAGGAAAGGCCCTTGGTCAATGTTTTCGCACGACTACCTGGCCGCGCGCTCAGGTGTGTGGGGTTGGGTTTTGCTATTTCCTGCTCAAGTGGCATGGCATTAGCAACTGAGACATTCAAAGAGCCGCAGCCCTTTGAAACCCCCCAGCCCTTTGAAGCACAGTACCGGCTTGAGGTTCGCGGTTGGCCTGGGGCTACCATTACCCATCGCCTCTCTAACGAAGGGAATCACTGGTTAAGCGATATGCGCTTTTCAATCACCGTGGCGCGCGGCCAGGAGTTCAGCCGTTTTTCGCTCAATGGCAATGACACCAACGCTCTGCTCTTTAGCAGCAGCTATTCGGTGCTGGGCGTGGGTGATAGCTATCAACTGAACGAAGGTGAGATCCCCACTTTAGATCGCCAAGCGGCGCTATTTGATCTCTCCCGCCGGGCGGGACACGAAAACTGTACACAGAGTACGCCCTGCGCGATTGAGTTTGTCGATCAAAAAGGCCGCGATGAGCACTTTCAATATTATGTTACCGCCCCAGGCAGCATTGAGGTTCCCGCAGGAGAGTTTGAAGCACTGAACGTATCGCTCATCGATATCGAGAAGCCCGACCGCCTGCTAACCATTAGCTTTCACCCTGACTGGCCCGGGCTGATTCTTTCTGCGGTGTATCGAAAAGAGGGTCGCCGCGAAACGCAGCTGACATTAACTAACTTCAACCCAAACGGTGGCGCGACGCCCTAAATGTTTTCCGGTTTATTGATTGTTCTACTACCGCTTTTTCTTGGCTATCTGGTTCGCGTCCGTTCCATACAGTTACAGAATCTGATCAACCGAGCGGTTAATGGCTCGGTTTACCTGATTCTGCTATTCATGGGCATAAGCCTTGCCGGGCTTGAAAACCTGACTAGCCAGCTTTCGCGCCTGGGTGGCAACGCCTTGCTGTTATTTAGCATTACCACGCTATTTAACTTAGCAGCACTATGGTGGCTATCGCGCCGTTTAACGCTTAAGGCCGGTAGCTCACCGGTGGTGAAAAATGCTCCGACCAGTAAGCTGGCGGCCATGCAGGGTTCGCTTTTATTGGTCGCAGTGGTGGCAGGGGGCGTTATCGCTGGCCTGCTGCTGGGGCCACTCCTGGGTGATAGGCTTTTCAACAGCGCAGATTTACTGGCCGAATGGGTACTCTACCTGCTGCTGGCACTGATTGGCTGCCAGCTGCGTAACTCCGGCATGCCACTCAGGCAGATCTTACTTAACCGCATGGGGCTGGCGATTGCGGTGACGCTAGCAATAAGTTCGCTGCTGGCAGGCTTGGCTGCCGCCCCGCTGCTCTCATTAAGCTGGAACGAAGGCCTGGCGATGGCGTCAGGCTTTGGCTGGTACTCTCTTTCGGCCATCTTGATCGGCGACCAGCTAGGCCCACTGATGGGCGGTGTGGCGTTCTTCAACGACCTGACCCGGGAGCTGCTGGCGTTTATATTGATTCCACTGGTGATTCACCGCCATACCGCACTGGCGATTGGTTACGGCGGCGCCACCTCCATGGATTTCACCCTGCCCGTCATTCAGCAGCACGGCGGTGTGGCCTGCGTACCCATTGCCGTGGTCAGCGGGTTTATCCTTTCACTGCTCTCCCCGCCGCTAATTCTGTTCTTTCTTTCGCTGTCAGGTTAGCGGTGACGGGCGCTCATTGGTTAGGATAAGTGGCATTGCTGGAGATATAAAAACTCTTAACCCCCAGGATGCCCACTCCCCATGCTCAACGGAATTTGGTTAAGCTTCTTTATCGCTGCCTTCGCGGCCTCACTCTGGCAGTGGTTGGTTGGCGGCGATAGCGAGGTATTTGCCCGCTTGGTGCAGTCGCTGTTCGACATGGCGGAAGTGAGCGTTGATATTATCCTGGTGCTGCTGGGCACCATGACGCTGTGGCTGGGGTTTCTTTCGATTGCCGAAAAGGCAGGCTTGATTCGCCTGCTTGGACGGGTGCTCGACCCGCTGTTCTGCCGCTTGATGCCAGAAGTTCCCCGCGGCCACCCTGCTATGGGGCTAATCAGTATGAACTTCGCGGCGAACATCCTGGGTCTGGATAACGCCGCTACGCCGATTGGCATCAAGGCGATGCACTCGCTGCAGAGCCTTAACCCCAGCAGTGAGACCGCCAGCAACGCACAAATTTTGTTTCTGGTGCTCAATACCTCTTCTCTCACGCTATTGCCGGTAACGATTTTTATGTATCGCGCCCAGCAAGGCGCCGCCGACCCCACGCTGGTCTTTTTACCTATTTTACTAGCGACAACCGCCTCCAGCCTGGCAGGGCTTTTGGCGGTGGCACTGATGCAGCGCTTAAAACTTTGGCAGCCCGTGGTGCTAGCCTATTTAGCGATTGCTGCACTTGCGTTGGGGCTACTGATCACCACGCTGGCAGGCATGTCCGCCCAGGCGCTAGCCGCGGCCTCTACGCTAGTCGGTAACCTGACGCTATTTAGCATCGTGATGATGTTTTTAGTGGTCGGGGCGTTACGTGGGGTGAGGGTGTACGACGCCTTTATTGAAGGCGCAAAAGAGGGGCTGAGCTTTACCATCACGTTGCTGCCTTACTTGATCGCCATGCTGGTGGCGGTCGGCGTACTGCGCGCCAGCGGCGTTTTAGACGCTGGCTTAGGCGGTATCCGCTGGATAGTAGAAGGCTTTGGCTGGGACACCCGCTTTGTCGATGCTCTCCCCACCGCCTTTGTGAAACCGCTTTCTGGCAGCGGCGCCCGCGCCATGATGATCGAAACCATGGATACTTTCGGCGTAGACAGCTTCGCCGGGCTACTCGCGGCCACTATGCAAGGTAGCACTGAAACCACCTTCTATGTGCTGGCTGTCTACTTTGGCGCCGTGGGTATCACTCGCATTCGCCACGGGTTGGGCTGTGCGTTGGTCGCCGATGTGGCGGGAGTAACCACTGCGATTGCGGTGTGTTACTGGTTTTTTGGATAGCTGGTGTTAGCTGGCTTTCGTTCACTGGGCTCAGCGTCTACCTTTCAGGGGAGCCGCATTAAGGTCTACAGGCAGTAGATCAGGAGCCATCGCTAAGCAGTAGAAATGCGTTTAAACATTCGTTGCTCCCGAGTGTTTACCGCTCAAGGACGATAGGTGAAATATGGCAGGCGCAAGCAGTTTATTGATAGCGCTGGCGGCCTTCTGCTGGGGGATATCTGGGGGAATCGCAGGCATTTTGTTAGACGACGGCTGGGATGCAGCCGTCGTGTCATTTTATCGAGGGTTTATAGGGCTTCTCTTCGCACTTGGGTGGCTGCTGCTTCAACGTCGGCATAGCGGACTAAACAGCAAGCGGCTTTGGTTCTGGTCAGTGGTTGCAGGCCTGGGCGTCGCTGGCAATTTTACGTTCTATTTTCTTAGTATTGAGTATGGCAACGTTGCGGTCGCTGCCACCCTGATGTACTGCGCCCCTGTTTTTGTCTACCTCGTCTCATTTTCCCTCAAACTAGAGCGCCCCACCGCTGCCAAGTGGCTGGCCATTGCGCTGGTCATGGTGGGTATTGTGCTGTTAACCAAGCTGTATGCCATCAGCGCCAGTGGTCTCTCGTTAATTGGCGTAGGCACCGGGCTGCTTGCCGGGCTCTCTTATGCAGCGTTCATTTTTGGTTTCAAGTATGCCGCGCCCCATGGCAGTCCTCAGGCAATTCTTTCGGTCGCCTTCACCGTGCTAGCCATCGCACTGCTGTTTCCAACGGACATTAACCAGGCTGTCAGCGTTATCAGCGCTCCGGAGCTGCCGCTGTTTGTGGCGCTGGGCATTCTCGGCGCTGGACTATCTTTTCTGCTGTACGTGGTAGGTATCAAGCATGCGGCACCTGCGCTAGCCTCCATGGTTGCCATGGTCGAGCCGATTACCGCCACCCTGTTTGGTGTAGCGGTGTTAAACGAAAGCCTGGGCGTTATTCAAATGGTCGGTATGGGGATCATCTTGCTAACCGTCACCGCGCTGAGCGTTTCTTCCCGCTGATAAGCTTAACGGCTACACTCACCGCGCATGGGCGCACTCAATGCCTTGCTCAGCATTGACCCCACCAGCCCTTGCCCAATGAGTACGGTGAGCTTTGCGATGGCGGCTTCCAGAGTGATATCGCTGCCGGCAATCACGCCCGCTTGATTGAGTGCAGCACCGCTGGCGTAGGCACCCTGCACTACCTCACCTTGGGCACACTGGGTGACGTTAAGCAGCGCTACGCCTCTCTCGCTGGCCGCCTTCAAGGCGTCAAGCAGCTCGCCTTCAAAGCTCAGCGGGTTGCCAACCCCGTAGCTATAAAGCACCAGCCCTTTTAGCGTTTTATCCGCCAGCAACGCCTTTGCGCGGCGCAGCGACATTCCTGGATGCAGCGGCAGTACCGCCACCGCCTCGTCGTCCACCTCAATAGGTACAAAGTTGGGTATACCGCTTAGCAGCGCCGAAGGTTGGGGAAAACTAATGCCAATACCAAGCTCGGCAAGCCAGGGGAAGTTGGGTGAGTCGAAGGCATCCAAGCCTTGAGTGCGCACCTTGCGGGCTCGGTTACCGCGCAACAGCCGGTCGTGAAACACCAGGCTTACTTCACAAGGTGTTGCGGGGTGAGCCGCAAGCTGCAGCGCGCTGAACACATTATTCAGCGCATCGCTTCTTGGCTCACCCAGTGGAATTTGGGAGCCGGTGAAGATCACCGGCTTATTCAACGCACCGAGCATAAACGAAAGCGCCGCGGCGCTGTACGCCATGGTATCGGTGCCATGGAGTATCACAAACGCTTCATAGCACGACCAGTGGATTTCCAGCTGTGCCACCAAACGGTTCCAGGCCTCTGGCATTAGCTCGGCGCTATCAATCAACGGCTGCATTTCCAGCACATCAAACGCTGGCAGCCGGTAAAGATCGTCCAATGCCAAATACGCCGCTAGGCGTTCGGCCAGCCCCGCGCAAGGTATATAACCCTGTGACGATGGTTGCATACCAATAGTCCCACCGGTATAGAGCATCAGTACGCGGGGCATGGTCACTCCTTTCCTAATCAGTACAGTCGTCTAAATAAATACTTACTTCGCAGGCGCGCCTTCCAGGCGCTGCTTTAACGCTTCGGCCTCTTCAGGCTCTAGCTCCCAGGCTTTTGGATCCAGGTCAAGATCCGGATGCTGGTTAGCGTCAAAAATCGGCTGTTTGATGCCCTGCCGACGCTGACCATCGAAGTCTTTCAAAATGCGCAGGCCGCACTTAAACAGCATGATCAGCGCAATCAGGTTGACCACTGCGAGCAGCCCCATGGTGACATCAGCAAAGCCGAACACGGTGCCCAAATCAGTGGTCGCGCCCCAGCAAACCAACAGCACGATGGCAACGCGGAAGGCGTTAAACAGGTTCTGGTTGTCGCGGCTAAAGAAGTTGAGGCTGTTCTCACCCAAGTAGTAGTTGTAGAGAATGGTGCTAAACGCAAACAGCAACAGTGCCAAACTGACAAAAGTGCGGCCCCATTCGCCCACATGGTCGGCCAGCGCTGCCTGGGTCAGGGCGATGCCTTCAACACCAGCACCTACGGTCGGGTCATAAGCACCGCTGAGCAGAATCACAAACGCCGTGGCGGAACAGATAATCACGGTATCGATAAATACCGAAAACGCCTGCACGATGCCCTGGTTGGCAGGGTGCGGCACATAGGCCACCGCCGCGACGTTTGGCGCACTACCCAAGCCCGCTTCATTAGAGAACAGGCCACGCTTCAGGCCCATCATAATTGCCGCGCCAATACCGCCACCAATCAGTGGTTCAAGGCCGAAAGCGCTCTTTACAATCAGCACAATCACGCCAGGTATTTCCGTAATATTCATGGCGATGACCAGCAGCGCAATGGCGATATAGCTCACCGCCATAAAGGGCACCAAAACCTCGGAAATACGTGCAATACGCTTAATACCGCCGAAAATAATCAGCCCTACCAACATCGCCAGAGCAATGCCGCTATACAACACCGGTACGCCAAAAGCATCGCCGAAAGAGGTTGCCACCGCATAGGATTGCAGTGCGGTAAAGGCAAAACCGAAGGTCAACAGCAGCAGTACCGAGTAGAACGCTGCCAGCCAGCGCCACTGCTTACCCAGCCCTTTAACAATGTAGTACGCGGGGCCGCCGCGATAGGTGCCGTCACCTTCGGCTTCTTTATAGGTCTGTGCCAGGGTGCATTCCAAAAAGCTGGTGGCCATACCCATTAAGCCCACCAACCACATCCAAAAAATCGCCCCTGGGCCACCCAAGGTAATCGCAACCGCTACGCCGGCGATGTTGCCACCACCAACGCGCCCAGCCACTGAGAGCACCAGCGCCTGAAACGAGCTTAAATGGCCGTGTTTATTGCGCTTAAAGGCTTGGCCGGAACCGAGGATGCGAAACATCTCACCGAAATAACGAAACTGCACAAAGCGGGACGCAACGGTAAAACCGATGCCAACGCCCACCAGCAGCACTAGTAGAACCTTCCCCCACAGGAGGTCATTGAGCATATCGAGCATGTGATTCTCTCCGCGTTTTTGTATTAGCGTTATGTTTGAATTCGCGTCGTTTGTTATCGCGCTTGTGGAATTCGCGCCGCGGAGAACGTTTTACCAAGTGTGGGGCAGGATTAAATTTGGCGCAGCGGTGCAGTTGTGTGCACTCGCTGCATCAGTGGGTGCACCATAGTGCATCAGGCAAGCCGTCAGACCTTCTCGGCAATGCGGTGGGCTAACTTATGGATAAAGGGGCCGCTGATAAACGCAATGATCCCAGCGGCTGGCCAGGCAAGAAACCAAGCGTGCATCCAGATGCCAACAAAATCAGCATGCATGCCGATATTCACGTAGGTCACCCAGGCAGACATAATTAGCGATAGCGTAAACGACATGAGAATAGCGAAGATAATTCTATGTTTCATGAGAGTACCTAAGGATGATGTATAAGTGCAGGTAGATTAACAAACATCTATAACGGTAATATATGCCAATATATGAGAATCAATTTTACAGAATTGCAAAATGCGAAAACCCTCGTTAGATGACCTAAATATCTTTATCGTGGCCGCTAATCAACGCAGTCTCACGGCTGCGGCGGCATCGTTGAAGATGACTATTGCCACCGTGTCGAGGCGTATAAGCGCATTAGAAGCCACGCTAGGCGTTGAGTTGCTCTATCGCTCAACCAAGGGGTTGACGTTGACGCCTCACGGCGAATCCTACTACCGCGAATGTGAGGAATTGGTGCTCGCACTAGATCAGCGCATTTTGGATCTGGATCAAACGCTGCATAGCCTAAGCGGGCCGTTGAAAATTATGGCGCCGGTCAATTTGGGCAGCGGGCCGCTAGATGCATTTTGGCGTCACTTTATCCATCGCTACCCTGAGATTTCGCTGACCATCGAGCTGGACAACAACGTAGCCGACATTCGCGGCCAACAAGCGGATATTGCACTACGCTCTGGGCCACAAAAAGACGATACGCTGATCCAGAAATACCTGGGCTATATAGAGATCATATTGGTGGCATCACCCACCATGATGCATCCTCTTCCCAGTAAGATTGATGAGTTAGAAGCGTGCCCCAGCGTGGCCGCCAAAATGTTTAGCGACTGGCATCTCACGCACAGGGAAGGCAGTCAGTACACTTGCCGCAAAAGCCATTTTCACATCAGTAACGACATGAGTATTGTGCTGAATCTCACCCAATCGGGCGCCGGCGTTTCCTTGATGCCTACCAGCATGGTGGCCAACAGCCTACAAACGGGGGAGTTAATCCGAGTACTGCCTGAGTGGCAGGGGCTCAACAGGGAAATTTTCCTGGTATGGCCCTACCGGCGAAGCCTTTCAGCGCGGGCCAAGCTGTTTCGCAGCGAGTTAATCGAATTCCTCAGTCACCAATCCTGGTTCCACTCTGCTGATTAGACCGACTGTACGGAGCAAACTGGCTTCTCTACTGGCGCCGTAACGCCAGCAGTTAACGATCATCATTTTTGGATAATGCTTAGATGCCCGCTTTTGCCGCCCGAGCAGCGTGGAGCTTTTTATAGCTTTCAATCAAGCGCTGGTGGCGCTCTAGGCCTTCTAACTGCATGTTAGTGGGCGTTAGGCCGTGGAAACGCACCTCGCCACTCACTGAACCAACCACCGCCACCATGGTGGCTTCGCCGAACATGCGCTGGAAGTTATGCAGATAATCTTCAAGCGCCAGCTCGTCATCCAACACAATTTCCAGCACCGCGTTCACCGCCTGGTAGAACAGGCCGCGCTCGACGGTATTGTCGTTGTACTGCAGGAACATCTGAACACAGTCCAGCGCTTCTTCGTGACGGCCAAGCGCCAGGTAGACCAACAGCTTCAGTTCCAGAATCGTCAGCTGTCCCCACTCGGTGTTTTCATCAAACTCAATACCAATCAGCGTAATGATATCGGCGTGGTCATCCATCTGGCTCTCTTCCAGCCGCTCGACTAGGTCGGTGAGTTGATCGTCATCCAGGTGGTGCAGATTGAGAATATCTTCACGGTAATCCAACGCCTTATTGGTGTTATCCCAGATCAAGTCCTCGATGGGATATACCTCCGAGTAGCCCGGCACCAGAATACGGCACACCGGTGCGCCCAAGTCTTCGTGTACCGCCATGTACACTTCGGCATCTAGCTCTTCAAAGATACCAAACAGCGTGTCGGCCTCTTCTTGGTTGCTGCCGGAGAAATCCCACTCACTGAATTCAAAATCGGGCTTGGCGCTAAAGAAGCGCCAGGAGACCACACCTACCGAGTCGATAAAGTGCTCAACGAAGTTATTGGGCTCGGAAACCGTCTGCGAATTAAACGTCGGTAGCGGCAGATCGTTCAGGCCTTCGAAACTGCGGCCCTGCAACAGCTCGGTCAGGCTGCGCTCCAGCGCCACTTCAAAGCTTGGATGGGCGCCAAAGGAGGCAAACACGCCGCCGGTGCGCGGGTTCATCAAGGTGACGCACATCACCGGGAACTGCCCGCCCATGGAGGCATCTTTGACCAACACTGGGAACCCCTGGGCTTCCAGAGCGTTAATACCCTCTACTATGCTTGGGTACTTTGCTAACACTTCCTGCGGTACATCCGGCAGGGTTAGCTCCTGCTCAAGGATTTCACGCTTCACTGCCCGTTCGAAAATTTCCGACAGACACTGCACCTGGGCTTCCACCAGAGTGTTGCCCGCACTCATGCCGTTACTCAGGAACAGGTTTTCGATCAAATTGGAGGGGAAATAGATCGTTTCACCGTCGCTTTGGCGCACAAACGGCAGTGAGACAATGCCCCGGTCTTCGCGGCCAGAGTTGGTATCAATCAGATTCGAGCCGCACAGCTCGCCTTCCGGGTTGTAGATATCAAGGCAGTGTTCATCGAGAATCCCTTCGGGGAGCTCGTCATTCGGCCCTGGCTTGAACCACTTCTCATTGGGGTAGTGAACAAAGGCGCTGCCCGCCATCTCTTCGCCAAAGAACTGGTCGTTATAGAAGAAGTTGCAGCTCAGACGTTCGATAAACTCGCCCAACGCCGAACACAGCGCACTCTCTTTGGTCGCGCCTTTGCCGTTGGTAAAGCACATGGGGGAGGCCGCATCGCGAATATGCAGTGACCAAACATGAGGCACGATATTACGCCAGGAGGCGATTTCGATCTTCATGCCTAGGTTGGCCAGTATCGCGCTCATATTGGCAATGGTCTGCTCCAGCGGCAGGTCTTTACCCTCGATGTAGGTACTGCCGCCTTCCGGTGCGCCCATCAGCAGCGCCTGGGCGTCCTCGTCGATGTTTTCTACCGTCTCGATCTGGAAATCAGGGCCGGTTTGCACCACCTTCTTAACCGTGCAGCGGTCGATGGAGCGCAGAATGCCCTGGCGATCTTTTTCAGAAATATCTTCCGGCAACTCGACCTGAATTTTGAAAATCTGCTTATAACGGTCTTCCGGGTCGACGATGTTGTTTTGTGACAGGCGAATATTTTCGGTAGGGATATCGCGGGCGTTGCAGTACACCTTTACAAAGTAGGCCGCACACATGGCAGACGATGCCAGAAAGTAGTCAAACGGCCCCGGTGCCGAGCCGTCACCTTTGTAGCGAATCGGCTGGTCGGAGATAACCGTAAAATCGTCGAACTTAGCCTCCAAGCGGAGGTTGTCGAGATAGTTAACTTTGATTTCCATGAGCGGGCATCCGGAGCAATGAGTTTGCCTAGCAGTAGGCAGTAGGCGAATTGCGGCCCATTATCCAGTTTTTTACCCGCTTCGTCTTGGTCAGTCTCCCAAATCATCTACCACATGTCGTGCAAAAATGGTTGTTCTTACTACAGCAGCAACTCGGGGTTCTCTTCACGAACTATTGAGCTTGCATCATACGCTCCGCCTCAGCTTCGCTGACCCCGAGCATCAGCAAAATCTGGCGTTGTGTGGCTACCAACACCTGCTTTCGCTCCACCTCCCCCGGCAAACTTTTGGCAATGGCGACGGCCCCTACCAGGGAGGCCAATATGACCCGGGATTTATCAGCAATCGCTTTGCGGTCATCGGCAAAGGGAAGTTGTTTCAGCTTACTCAGCGCTATCAATCGCGTTTCAAGCATCTTTTTCATACTCATATATGACGCTTCAAACAAGGTGCGGATTTCGGCTTTTTCACTGCCTATTTCGTTGAACAGTACCGCTTCAGGCCCCGGCTTATGCTTAGCTTCCAACTCTTGGAGATTGCAGTAGTTGGCGACTAATTCGGTTAGATGTTGTAACGAAAGTGGGCCTTTTACCAGCCTGGCCGCCCGGCTGTTATCAATGGTTAGGCGAACAGACTCATTGTAAAGGGCCTCTTTGGAAGCGAAATGGGCGTAAAAAGCGCCATGCGTCATCTTGGCTAGCTTCATGATCTGGCCAATCGATACCTTTTGAAACCCATTACGGCTGAATAGCTCTGTCGCCGAAGCCAAAATGCGCTCTTTGGTTTTCGATTTATGGCTCTTGGGATAAGGCATATCTACCTCGTCAGCTAAATATTATCTTGATCATATAGTGCCCATTGCTAGGGTGACCATATCAATAAATTAGGAGCCACTATGCACTCACCTATCGTGATTACCGGCATGGGTATGGTCAGCCCGCTAGGCAACAGCGTCAATAAAAGTTGGCAGCGACTGGTTGACGGCCAGTCTGGCATCAGCACCATTGACCGCTTTGACACCAGCAATATCCCGATCAAAATTGCTGGGGTGGTGCCTAGCATTAACCAAGACCCCAGCGGCGGTATTGACCTGAATGAGATAGCTGACCCCAAAGAGCAGCGCAAAATGGACTTGTTCAGCCTTTACGCGTTAGCAGCAGCCCATGAGGCACTGTCACAGGCCAACTGGTTCCCCGCTGAGCAGGCTCAAAAACGCAGAACGGCCACCATTATTGGTTCTGGCATTGGCGGTTTCCCGACCATTACGCAAGCCCAAAAAAACCTTGCCGAGCGCGGCTATCGCAAACTCTCCCCCTTCACAGTGCCCGCCTTTCTAGCCAATTTGGCTGCTGGCAATCTGTCCATTCGCTATGGCTTTCAAGGCCCACTGGGGTGCCCGGTTACAGCTTGCGCGGCAGGTCTACAGGCCATTGGTGACGGTATGCGCATCATACGCAATGGAGAAGCCGATGTAGCCCTCGTCGGCGGCGCCGAGGCATGTATTGACCCGCTTTCACTGGCCAGCTTTAACGCTCTAAAGGCCGTTTCCACAGAAGCAGACAACCCTGAACGCGCGTCCAGACCCTTTGATAAAGCCCGTAACGGTTTTGTGATGGGAGAAGGCGCTGGCGTTATGGTGATCGAAACGCTTGAGCATGCGGTCGCGCGGGGTGCAACGCCGTTAGCGGTGATTAGCGGCTACGGCACCAGCGCAGATGCCTATCATCTAACGGCAGGCCCAAAGGATGGGGCCGGCGCAGCGGCAGCGATTCAAGCGGCGCTAGGCATGGCGAACCTTACCACTGATGCTATTGACCATATCAATGCCCACGCTACCTCGACGCCCGTTGGCGACCGGGCTGAAATTGCCTCATTGCGTAATGTATTCGGTGAGCGCTTGTCCGCCATTCCTATTTCGGCAACCAAAGCCGCCACAGGCCATCTCTTAGGCGCAGCAGGGGGCATAGAGAGTATTTTTTCTGTATTGGCAGCCAATACGCAGCAACTTCCGCCTACCATCAATCTTGAGCACTGCGATGATGATATGCAGGATTTAACCTTCGTCACGGCGACTCATCAGAAGCACGTCACTAAGCATGTATTGTGCAACGGATTCGGTTTTGGTGGCGTCAATGCGGCGCTTATTGTTAGCAGTATCGAGCGTTAAAGACGGAAATAAATAAACCGATCTGCCGCCAGGCTATGATCGGTTTATCTAAACACTATTGTCACCCTTTCTTGCATAGAAACGACAGCGCTTCCTCAAGCAGCATTTCGGGAACTTCCTCAGCGATGTAGTGGCCGCAAGGCAGCGCTTTGCCGTCTACATCGGTGGCGACTTTTTGCCACTCGCTTAAAGCATCGAAGCAGGCTTCAATAGCGCCTTCAGCGCCCCACATCACTTTTATCGGGCAGGTGAGTTTTACACCCGCGTCGATATCTGCCTGATCGTGCGCTAAATCAATCGTGGCGCTGGCGCGGTAGTCGCCGCAAATGCCGGTGGCGGTACCGGGGAGCGACAAGCAGCGCTCATATTCGGCCAGGGCTTCTGAGGAGAAAGGCGCCATACCGGCACTGCGGGCACCCATTACGCTTTTCAGATATTGGGCGGGATCGCTCTGGATCAGCATTTCCGGCAGCGGCTGAGGCCGAATCAAGAAGAACCAGTGCCAGTAACTGCGTGCAAAGGCCTCGTTGGTGCCGCGATACATGGCAAGCGTCGGGGCGATATCCAATAGCACCATGCGCTCTACGCGTTCAGCGTGGTCAACCCCTAAACGGTGGGCGACCCGCGCGCCGCGATCATGGGCCAGCACTTTAAAACGCTCGAAACCCAGCGCGCTCATTAGCTCAGCCATATCCTGCGCCATAGCGCGCTTGGAGTAATTTAGATGCTCAGGATCATCGTCGGGTTTACTGCTGTCACCGTATCCGCGCAGATCCGCGGCGATAATGGTGAAATATGGGGCAAGTTCTTCTGCCACTTTGTGCCAAATCACGTGGGTCTGAGGGTGGCCATGAAGCAGTAGCAGTGCCGGGCCTCTGCCACCCATTCGAAAAGCGATCTCGACGCCATTAACGTGGCGCGTTTGTTTTTCAAACCCATGAAACATGGTGTTCTCCTGGTCTGCTGGCAATGTAACTAACACAACGTAATCGCGTAACCCTTTTATAAACGCCTATATCAGTGATTCGCAATACAAGTTGATGTTAAACCCTGACCTCAGTCGCTAGCGGCTGTAACCTTTTAACTGCTGAATAAGAAAGTCTTTTAACGCTATCACGGCAGGCGTCAATGAAAGGCGATGAGGGCACACAAGGTAAAGCGGCGTTGGCTCGCAGGGAAACTCCTCCAGCATTGCCACTAGGCGACCATTGCGAAGATCTTCTTCAACGTCTAGCCGTGACTTGTAAGCAATGCCCTCGCCAGCCAATGCCCAGCGCCGCACACAATCGGCATCGTCGCTCACCCGATTGCCTTTTACGTTGATGTTGTCACTCCCGAACTTCCACTGGTTATGAACACGTTCGCCAAGCACGAAACACAGACAGTTGTGCTGGTGTAAATCGTCGGGGTAAGCAGGACTGCCATGACGCGTAATATAGTCTGGAGAGGCACATACCACGCGATAGTTATCGCTTTTAAGCGGCAATGCGACGAGGCTGGAGTCTTCCGGAACGCCGTATCGCAGGGCGATTTCTACGGGTTGGCGGAACAGGTCACTCACGCGGTCACTTACTCGCAGGCGTAAATGCAACTGCGGGTGCTGGGCCATAAAGGTGTCCAACCAGCCCAGCAGCACATTGCGACCCAGGTCGGAAGGCATGGCAAGACTGAGCTCTCCAGCGATCTCTTGGCGCTCGCGGTGAAGTTCTTTCTCGCCTTGGTTGAGAGCATTGAGCGCCGCTTTAGCGTGCACAAGGTAGTGTGCGCCCGCGGTGGTTAGCCGCAAACTGCGGGTAGAGCGCACCAATAGCCGTGTGCCTAGCGCGTCTTCCAAACGTTTGATGGCCACACTGGCCACCGCTGGAGTAATCGCTAACTCCCGCGCAGCGGCAGAAAGGCTGCCGTACTCGGCGGCATAGGTCAGCACTTTTAGATCATCGACACGCATTAGACCCCCTGGCGCCTGCTATCTTCAAAATTTATTAGAAACTGTTAGCAAGATTACCCCTCTTTTTAGCAAAACAACATCCAGGCATGATGGCGCAACGACAACTCACGAGACTCCCCATTATGAAAGCGATTGCCTTTACCCAAAGTCTGCCTATTGATCATCCTGATGCACTTCAAGAGATTGAGTTACCGATCCCAACACCAGAAGCCCACGATATTCGTGTTGCGGTTAGCGCCATTTCCGTAAACCCCGTTGATGCCAAAGTGCGCAACAGCGCCTTGCCGAAAACCGGCGAGCCGCGCGTACTTGGGTACGATGCTGTGGGCATTGTGGATGCCGTTGGCAGCGCCGTTACGCGTTTTCAGCCAGGTGACCGGGTGTGGTATGCGGGTAACGTTGCTCGCCAAGGCTCTAACGCCGAGTTTCAACTGGTCGATGAGCGCATCGCCAGCCTAGCGCCAAAAAGCCTTTCTGACACTGAAGCCGCTGCGCTTCCATTAACCGCCATTACCGCTTGGGAACTGCTGTTTGACCGGCTAGAGCTGGGCATGCGCGATACCCAAGGCAAAAGCCTGTTGGTGATTGGCGCAGCGGGGGGCGTGGGCTCAATCCTTGTGCAACTTGCCAAACAGCTCACCGATATTACTGTTATTGGTACGGCGTCTCGGCCCGAAAGCCAATCCTGGGTGAAGTCGCTAGGCGCGGACGCAGTGATTGACCACCACCAACCACTTGATCAGGCGCTTAAAGTGGCAGGCTTTGACGGGGTGGATATGGTGATCAGCCTTAACCAAACCGATCACCACTTTGAGGCCATTGTTGAAGCCCTTAAGCCTCAGGGCAAATTGGCACTGATTGATGACCCGGAACTGATCGATGTGCGGAAGCTCAAAGTGAAAAGCCTTTCGCTGCATTGGGAGCTGATGTTTACCCGCCCGTTATTCACCACCGACGATCTTGCCAAGCAGCACGATCTGCTCACAGAAGTGGCAGCCATGGTCGATGATGGAAGGCTAACAACCACCTTAGGCGAGGTGTTAGGCCCCATTAATGCTGAGAATCTAAAACGCGCGCACGCACTTATTGAGAGCAACCGCACGATCGGCAAACTGGTCTTGGAAGGTTTTTAAACAAAAAATTGCTTAATGGGCGCGACGGCCCTGGCACAAGGCCGTTGCACTCTGAGGCGTGAACCATCACATTAGGCAGCCACGACACCAAGAGAATCGAGTCACCCCATGCATGACGATTTTGTGGCCAACCTGCGCCTGCTCTGCAGCTACTACCCGTCTATTGCAGAGGTTTGTCGGCGTTTAACGATCAACCGTGCTCAGTTTAACCGCTACCTGAGTGGGCGCTACCGCCCCAGCCACGCCGCTCTTCAGCGCATTTGCCACTTTTTCGGCGTCACCACTGAGGATATCGCGCTACCCCATCATGATTTTCGTGCTCTGGTACAAACCGGCCAGCTCAATAGAGAAGCAACCCCAGCAACGCTGCCTTGGCCTAACGCGCTGGTTCAGCGCGGCAGCGAAGGCATGGAGCGCTATATTGGCCGTTACTTTGAGCTTTATCACTCAATGTCGCGACCGGGGCAGTTAATGCGAACTTTGGTGTGCCTGGAAGCACGGGAAGGTGGCGTGGTCTATCAGCGCACCGAGCGGATGCAGACCACGCCCGGCTCCCGCCCGTGTCACAATCGTTATGTAGGTACCGCGGTTAAGCTTGCTGATCGACTCTTTTTGGTCGACCACGAAACCCTTAACGGCCATGAAATCACTCAGACGATTCTGTTTCCGAGTTTTCAGAGCCAAGTAACGCGTTTGACCGGCTTAAAAATAGGCGTGGCGGATAACAGTGAACGCATGCCCTGCTGTGTGCGGGTGGTGTATCAACGCCTGGATGAACAGGTTAGCCTGCGCGAAGCGCTGGCACAGTGCGGTTTAATAACACTGGACGACCCTTCACTTGATGACGCTCTAATAGCCGCCACTCGAAACGATGTGGCCGCTGATGAGCATCACTTCAGAGCTCGTCACTAGAGCACGGATGTTTAAGTGTGTAAGCGTTAAGAGGAAGGCACCAGCACTTGCTGGAACAGAATCTTTTCAAAGTGTTCCATGGGCTCGACGGATTTCAACGTCTTGGCGCGTAGAATAGCGCCTTCCCAGCCGGTAAGAATAAAGCTGGCGAGCGCTTCTGGGGGCGAATGGGTGGCAATATCTCCCCGCGTCTGGGCATCTTCCAGGCAGCGCACAAAACGCTGCTCCCAGCGCTGAAAGACTAGATTTAGCGCATCGCGGAAGGTATCGCTCTGCCCCGAAAGCTCTTGGCCAAGGTTGCCAATCAAACAGCCCGTGGCGTGGTCGCACTCGTGCATATGCTCACGGCCAGCCGCGAAGTAACGTTTTAGACGCTCAAGCGGCGGCGTGTCATTATCTTCCAGCAGCGCCATCAACGTTTCATCATAGCTGGCGGCAAAACGCTCGATCACCGCCAACCCGAAATCTTCTTTGCTGGAAAAGTAGTGATAGAAAGAGCCTTTAGGCACACCGCAGGTTTTTAAAACGGCATTAATGCCCGTTGCGTTGTAGCCTTGCTGACTAATCAGCTGGGCGCCGCTATCGATTAATTTGTCGCGCGTTGCAGTATTTTTCATATGCCTAAAGTAGACCAGTCAGTCTATTGCTTTCAAGTGAGAGAAAGCCAAGTGAATGAAAGCCAATTTGTAAGAGAACCCAATTGTAAGAAAATCTAGCTGTAAGAAAGCCTGGTTAAGTGGCAGTTGCATGTTATTTGCACATTTTTTGACTAATGGCTGCTTAACAATGCGCGATGCTGGGCTTTGTACGAAAACTGACTGCGCTCGCCAATACGGCGTTAAAAATCAACTCGTGCGCGAGTCCGATCAAAATGCTCATTTACACCCGTAAATTCGCACGCGAATCCGATCCTTTTTTCGTTGATTTTTGCCTTATCTAGCCTTCGCTCGGCGACTTTTCGTACAAACCCTAGCATCATACGCTTATTTTTCTGGAATTTTCGCTCCCAATGGATGACGCGCGGTAATGACTCTTTCTCGCTATTACGCTACGAATCAACATGGCCGCATTCGTTTGGGTGCTGTGGTCGCATTATTGATTCTTATTACCACATTGGCCCTTGCTTGGTGGATCATTACTCAACCACCGCGTATAGAGCGTACCCCACCGCCTGAGCCTCTGCCTAGTGTGGTAGACGTCGTCACGGTGAGCGCTAGTTCCCAGGCACCCAACCTGTACGCTTTTGGGCGTGTTGAAGCAGAGCAGGAGACGATGCTGGCCAGCCGTGTAGCGGGCCAATTGGAGCGTTTTGCTGATAACGTTGTGCCCGGTCAGGTGGTCGAGCAGCAAGCCCCTGTGGCCTATATTGATCAAGCCGACCTGGCACTGAGCCTTGAAGATGCTGAGGCGCAACTAGCCAATGCTCAAGCGCAGCTGGCGCTAGAGCAGGCGGAGCAGCAACGCGCCCGCAGCGAGTACGAATCTTTTGGTCGTCAGCTCTCAGCAGAGCGGCGGTCACTGGTACTACGCGAACCGCAGCTGCGCCAAGCACAGGCCCAAGTCACCCAAGCACGAGTGGCCCGCGACCAAGCGGCTCTGAATGTGGAACGCGCCACTCTCACTGCTCCCTGGCGGGCCATGGTGCAAGAGCGCCTGGTCGGCGCCGGCAGCCTGCTCAGTCAGGGTACAGAAGTAGTCCACTTGGTGGGCGTTGAGCAGTTTTGGGTGCGCGCCTCGCTTCCCAGCGAGTGGACGGAGTGGCTGGAAGCGGGTAGCAGCGTTACGTTAACCAGCCGCGGCTGGCCCGAAGGCGCCACACGCGAAGGACTCCTGGTCTCAATGCTACCCAGCCTTGAAGAGAATGGCCTGCAGGCACAGCTGTTGATTGCGGTTAACGACCCGCTCGCCCTAGAGACCGACGGCCCTGCCCTGCGCCTGGGCGATGTCCTGCGCGCCTCTTTTCAACCGGCTATTCAGGAGCAGCTTATTTCACTACCTTCTGCGGCTCTCCGCCCGGGTGACGTAGCGTGGCGGGTAGATGAAGAGAATCGTTTACGCCGAACGCCGGTCACCCTGGCTTATCGCGGGGAAGATGATGCTTTGATTCGTGGCGGCTTGGAAACCGGCCAGCAGGTCGTCACCGCGGGCTTGGCCCAGCCCAGAGAAGGCCAGCTAGTGCGCATTCGTCACCCCAACGACACCCCGGCTCAAGCAGGAGATGGACCGGGAGATGAATCATGAAGGTACCACGCGGCCCATTGGCTTGGATGGTAGATCACGGGGTAGCCCCCAACTTATTGATGGTGCTGTTTATCGTCGGCGGCCTAATGGCGTCGCTAGCGATTAAGAAGGAAGTGTTCCCTGAATTCGACATCGAAGTCGTGCAAGTCACTATCAGCTACCCTGGCGCCACGCCGGAGGATGTGGAACAGAGCCTGCTGCTACCGGTGGAAGCCGCGATTGCCGATGTAGAGGGCATCGACGAGCTGACCGCGACGGCCAGCGAAGGCAGTGCCAGCGTCAACGCAACGCTGATTGATGGTGTGGATGTGATGCGCGCCTATCAGGATATCCAGCAGGCGGTGAACGCCATCACAACTCTCCCCAGCGCTGCCGATCCACCGCACTTTACCCTCGCGGGGCGCTCCCGCAGCGTGTTGAGCCTACAGGTTTACGGCCAAGTCGGTCTGGAAGCACTGCACAACGCGGCCGAAGACGTGCGCGGTGAACTGCAAGCCACTCCCGGCATCTCCCGTGCGGAGCTATCCGGCAACCGCGAGCGAGAGATTCAAGTCCACTTGGACGAAGAGGCCATCGAGCGCTATGGCCTTGATCACCAGGAACTTGCCAACCGCATTGCCGAAGAAGCCCTTGACCTCGCTAGTGGCCAGCTCACAACGGAAGAAGGTGAGTGGCTGATTCGCTATCAGGGGCGGCGTAACAGCGCCGAGGCCTTTGCCGAGCTGCCGATTCTGACCAGCACCCAGGGGGCGCCGATTACCCTGGGCGAGATCGCCAGAGTCAGCGATGGCTTTGCCGAAACCGACCGAGAGGAGTTTTATAACGGCCAGCCCGGTCTCTCTGTGGATGTTTACCAGATTGGTGATCAAACCCCGACCAGTATTTCGGAAGCGGTCAACGGTGAGCTTGAGCGCCTACGCGCAGGTATGCCAGAAGGCGTCAGCCTGGATATTTCCCGCGACAGCTCAGAAGTTTACGAAGATCGTCTTAGCCTGCTGTTAAAAAACGCCTGGATGGGGCTAGCGCTGGTATTGGTACTCATGGCGCTATTTTTGGAAGCGCGGTTGGCGTTCTGGGTCACCCTGGGCATTCCAACGGCGTTCCTGGGTGCCATGCTGTTTCTGCCCTGGATCGGCGTCTCGCTCAATATGATGTCGATGTTCGCCTTTATTATCGCCCTGGGGATCGTGGTAGATGACGCCATTATCGTTGGTGAGAATATCTACAGCTACCGGGAAGAGGGTTACTCACTGCGCGATGCGGCGGTCAAAGGTGCTAGCGAAATTGCCACGCCGCTAACCTTTGCGATTCTGTCCAATATCGTCGCCTTCCTGCCGCTGCTATTTTTACCCGGCTTTTTGGGGCTGATTTTTGCCACCGTGCCGGTAGTGGTGGTGACGGTATTCTTGATTTCCTGGCTGGAAGCCTTGGTGATTCTACCCGCTCACCTGGCGCATAGTCGCAAACCGCGCCAAACCCCGGCGTGGCAGCGTCCCCTTGAAGCACTGCGCCAGCGCCTTCAGGGGGGCCTGCACCACTTTACTTATCACCAGTTCGAACCGTTCCTGCAACGCGCCCTCAATCAGCGCCTGCTCAGTGTTTCGCTGGGCATCGCGATTCTGTTGATCGCGCTCTCCTGGGCGATGAGTGGGCGTTTGGGCTTTTCCCTGATGCCACGGGTCGAATCGGATCAGGTGCAGGCCACGGTCACCCTGCCCATTGGTAGCAATATCAACGTTAGCCGCGAGCTTAGCCAACAGTTGCTCGACGCCGCCGATGCCCTCAGCGAGCGCGAAGAGACACTTAGCTTCAGCAGCTCACGCAGCCGCTTAGATGGCGAAAGTTTGGAAGTGCGTTTGGATATTGCCAGCGAGAGCCTGGAAGCGTGGCCACCCTCGCGTATCGCCCGGGAGTGGCGTGATCTCACCGGCGATTTACTCGGCGCCCAGTCGGTTCGTTTTGAAGCCGATGTCGGCGGGCCCGGTAGCGGCGCGGCACTCAGCCTACGTCTTTCGCACCCGGATACTCAGGTGCTGGAAGCCGCCGCCGAACGCTTAGCGGAAACGCTGGGCGGCTATGGCCTCACAGATATCGACAGCGGCCTTGGTGACGGTAAACCGCAGTTAGAAATGCGTCTTTCTGCCGAAGGCCGCGCCTTGGGGCTCACGGGTAATAATCTAGCCCAAGCCCTGCGCGGGCCACTCCAGGGCGCCACCGCGCTTGAACAGTACGTGGGGCGCAGCGAAATCAGCGTTGAGGTACGTTTACCCACCGACAACCGCGACAGTTTGAATGAGCTCTACCGCATGCCGGTGCGCACACCTGATGGGCTGAGTGTACCGCTATCGCGAGTGGCCGACATTACCATCAGCCAAGCCTCTAGCAGCCTTGAACGCATTAACGGGCGGCGGATTATTACCGTTACCGCTGACTCGGAAAGCGATGTGGCCATCAATCAAGTGCTCGCCACGCTCCAGGAAGAGGAGTTTCCCAGTCTGGAAGCGACCTGGCCGGGGTTGGAAGTCAGCATGGGTGGCCGTCAGCAGGATACCGCCGACAATTTAGCCACGCTAAGAACTTCCATGTGGTTAATGATTGCCGCGCTCTATGCACTGCTGGCGATCCCTTTTAGAAGCTACCTACAACCACTGCTGGTGCTGGCCGCGATCCCCTTTGGCATTGTTGGTGCCGTCGCTGGACATATGATCATGGGCTTCGGGCTATCCATCATTAGCCTGCTGGGTATGCTGGCGCTCTCAGGCGTGGTCATTAACGACGCCTTGGTGCTGATTGATTACGCCAACCGCAAACGCCGTGAGGGCATGGCCGCCCGGGAAGCCATTGTGGCAGCAGCCACCCGCCGCTTACGCCCGATAATGATGACCACGCTGACGACCTTTCTAGGTCTGGCACCGATGATCTTGGAAACGTCCAGACAGGCGCGCTTTATGATCCCCATGGCGATCTCGCTCGGCTTCGGTATGCTTTTCGCCACAGTGATACTGCTGATCCTGGTGCCCTGCCTCTATTTAGGCATGGAGAATGTTCGCGAGCGGCTCAGCGCGCCACGCCAACCGACACTAGATAAAAACCCTAGCCAAAAAGAAGGAGCCCACTGATGGCCTTGCTCACAGCCATACGTCAATGGCGCCCCTCTCGGCTGGGGCTCAAGCTGTTCGTGATTATTCTCAGCGTCAATGTAGCGATCTCAGCGAGTATGTTTCTTGCTGTCTCGTACAGTATTGACCGCGGCTTTCTCGACTACCTCAACCAGGCCCAGGAACGCCGTGCCACACTGCTGGCTGACGGCCTCGTGACTCGCTGGGAAACCCAGCAGAGCTGGGGATGGCTGGAGCAGTCACCGGAACGCTGGCCGTATATTGTCCGCTTTGAACTGGGTCAGGAGCATAGTGACCGCCCTTCGCCACTCGGTGAGGCGCGGGACTTCACCCTGCGCGCAGCGGATGGCCGTTTTGTGGTGCTCCCCAGGAGCGGGCGCGAAGGTTCGGGCAGTTGGCATTGGCTCACCCTTCGCAGCGGCGATACCGATATCGGCTCGCTGGGTTTTCGGCCGCCCCGAGAAATGATGGAGCGTATGGAGAGCCGCTTCCTTGAGCGCCAACAGCGTAACTTGGTGCTTATCGTGATATCACTCTGCGTTGCCTCACTGCTACTGGCAGGCGGGCTCTCCTGGTGGCTGGGGCGACGCACTCGGGCACTGGCGGGCGCCACGCTGCGGCTTACCGAGGGCGACTATCGCACTCGACTGCCTGAACGCGGTCGCGATGAGCTATCGCGCCTGGCACGCGACTTCAACGTATTGGCAGCAACGCTGGAGGCCAGCCGCGATGCCCGCGCCCGCTGGGTTTCTGATACCGCCCACGAGCTGCGCACGCCGCTGGCGGTGCTGCGCGGCGAAATCGAAGCCATGCAGGATGGGATTCGTCCATTGAATCAGGAGAACCTTAGCTCCCTCGCCCAGGAAGTGGGGCAGCTAGAGCGTTTAGTGGCGGATTTACGCTTGCTATCGCAAAGCGATGCTGGCGCGCTGGATATTCAGCTGGCGCCGATGGATCTTAGCGACTGCCTTGCCAGCCGCCTGTCCGACGCCGACCGCTGGTTAGTCGAAAGCGGTTTAACGCTGACCGAACAGATCGAGCCTGGCATTATGATTCGTGGCGATGCCCAACGCCTGCGCCAGCTGTGGAACAACCTGTTGGATAACAGCTGCGCCTATACCCAGCCGCCGGGAGAGCTACGCGTCACGCTTACCGCTCAGCAGGGAATGGCCGTAGTCATCTGGGAAGACAGTACGCCAGGCGTGCCGGAAGGTGAATTAGCCCGTTTGACCGAGCGGCTCTATCGCGTTGAAGGCTCGCGCAGCCGTGCCAGTGGCGGCAGCGGTTTAGGACTCTCAATTGCCAGCGCCCTGGTTAATGCCCACGGCGCAACGCTGACGCCCTCTAGCTCAACGCTAGGTGGGCTACGCTGGACGCTACGTTTTCCGCTGTTGGCTGCTGATTAATATTTCCGGGATTAGTGTCACCAAAACTGATAGTACAAGAACCGTTACGCCCTGCTTTTACGTTCACTGTTAAGCGAGTCTACCGCTATGTCTGATGCTGCCTCTTTACTGATTGTTGAGGATGAACCGAAGATTGCCCGCCTAATGACGGACTACTTAACCACTCATGGTTTTGAGGTGACGACCTTAGGCCATGGCGATGAGGTAATGCCGTGGCTGGAGCAACACTCCCCCGCTTTGGTGCTGCTCGATATCATGCTACCAGGCAAAGATGGCCTCACCCTAAGCCGGGAAATTCGTCAAAAGTGGCCGACCATTGCGATCATTATGGTCACCGCCAAGGTAGAAGAGGTGGATCGCTTGCTGGGGCTAGAGCTGGGTGCCGATGACTACATCTGCAAGCCATTCAGCCCCCGGGAAGTAGTCGCCCGGGTGAAGGCGGTGCTGCGCCGCAGCCAAGCAGTCGCCGATGCCCCAACCAAGGTGCAAAACGCCCCCGTGGTATTAAACGAAGACGGCTGGCAAGCGCTCGCCCACGGGCAGGATTTAGGCCTAACGGCGGTGGAGTTTCAACTGCTGCGGGTGATGATGCAGGCGCCAGGACGTATCTTCAGCCGCGAACAGCTGATGGATCACATGTATCGCGACAACCGCATCGTCTCGGAGCGCACCGTAGACAGCCACATCAAAAAGCTGCGCAAGAAGATCCACGAAGCGCTTCCGGAGCTGGAGATCATCCGTTCTGTCTATGGCGTAGGGTATAAGTACCAGCCGGAGGGATAACAACAGGACTGCTTATGAAGGCGCTTGTAGTAGAAGACAACGTTAATTTAGCCAACTCTATTGCAGCCACACTTAGCGAGGCTGCCTTTAGCATTGATGTCGCCGACGATGGCAGAAAAGCACTCCATATGCTTGAACAGGGCGGATACGACCTGTTGGTGTTGGATCTTGGCCTGCCTGAATTGGATGGCATCTCCCTACTACGCACATTACGCCATCAGCAGGATACGATTCCTGTCTTGATTATTTCGGCTCGCGACAGCCTGGATCAGCGCATACATGGTCTTGAAGTGGGCGCAGACGACTATCTATGCAAGCCTTTTTCGCTGGAAGAAGTGACTGCACGTGCCCGGGCGTTAGTGCGGCGTGCCAAGCACTTTGGCGGAGAAACGCTGCAGTGTGGGCGCTTAGAGTTTTTACCCGATGCCATGGAGCTTCGGCTTGACGGCAAACCCTTGCTGTTGCATCGCCGCGAGTTAGAAGTCATGGAGTACCTGCTGATAAACCAAAATCGCCTCGTTAATAAGGATCAAATTATCGACCGACTATCTACCTCAGATGAGTCGGTCAGCTACGCTGCGGTGGAAACTTACATCTCCCGGATTCGTAAAAAAATTGGCTACGATTTCGGCTTAAAAACGGTACGCGGCCTGGGCTATTACCTGGAATCTAAAGAAGTGAAAGCCCCTGATTATGAATAAACGCCAATCGATCCGCAGTCGGCTGCTTTTATGGATTGGACTGCCTTTCACCGCCCTCGCGATCTTGGCATTGATCTCTAGTCACCTGCTGCTGTCTCGCCAAATTAATGCCACCTTTGATGACCTGCTACTTAATGCAGCTCAGAGACTGGAGCGTCGAATTTACACAGCGGATGGTGAGCTACGCATCAATATGCACTATTTCAGCATCAGTACACTTGGCAGCAGAGGTGAAGGAAAAATTTTCTATCGCATTAAAGAAAATGACGGAGACATAATCGCAGGCTTTAGCGGTTTGACAGATCCACCCCAAACGTCGCATGAGCCAATTTTTTATGATGTAGATTATGCGGGCAATGCTTTAAGAGCTGTTGCGCTCACCCTTCCGTTCCGGCGCGGAGGCGAACCGGTAGACATTGAAGTCGTCGTCGCCGAATCAAAGGAAGCCCGCCACACCCTTACCAACGACTTCATGATAACGCTCACAGGATTAATGGTCGTTACAGGATTACTAGCAATTTCAATTGCACTTTTAGCCATTCACCTTGGGTTAGCACCTCTTAACGCGGTTAGCCAAGCCTTGCGACAACGTTCACCGAATGACTTGCATGCATTGGATGATGCAGCCCCAAAAGAGATCCTGCCGCTAATCCAGAGTATTAATCATTTAATGCAGCGTATGCGGCGCAGTATTGAAAGCACTCAGCAGCTCAATGCTGATGTCTCGCATCAGCTTAGAACACCGGTCTCAGAGATTCGCGCTTTAACGGAAATGTCGCTTAAAGACCCCTCGCAATCACCCGCTCATACTAGCCTGCGAGAGATTCAACGCATCGCTGAACATGCCAGTCATACCGTTAAGCAACTGCTTAAATACGCCAAGACACGCAGCGAATTAGTCGATACGTCTCATCTCGAAAGTGTCGATTTAATCGCCATTTGCCATGATGCCTGTGCCCAGACTGCCCCTAATATTTATAAACAAAGCCAAGAACTCGCCTTTGATCAACATAAAGCAATACCTAACATTTTGGGCGACCCCATTATGCTGCGCTGGTTGGTGACCAATCTCATCGAAAATGCCAGCGTGCATGCGGGTGGCAGCATGGCCTATAGAGGCGTTATAACCGTTGCACTAACGGCTGACACGCGCCAAGTAACGTTAACGGTTAGCGATGAGGGTACCGGCGTGGAGGAAGCGCAGCTTTCCAAATTGACGGAGCGCTTTTTCCGCCACAACAAACATACGCCTGGAAGCGGATTAGGGCTGGCCATTGTGGAACAAATTGCAACGACGCACTCTGCCCGACTGGCGTTAACGAATCGGCCCCAGGGCGGCTTTGAGGTCACGGTGACTTTCCCCGCTATTTAAGCGGCTGATTGACTATCCGCAGCATTAGCGGGGTCATAAAGATCAATAGCAGTAGGCGCAGTATGTGGTGAGAAACAACATAGACTGGGTCGATACCCATCACCATGGCGATCACCGCCATTTCTCCTACTCCACCAGGAATTAACGCAAGCAGGACGGCAACGAAGGCTAGTTGAGTAAAACTTGAAACCAACCATGCCATTAGCGCCGCTACCACCAACGCAAATAGGGCAAATGTAATCCCATAGCGCCCCATGCTGACTACCTGCGACCACTGAGTTCCTGAAAAACGCGAGCCTACAGAAGCCCCCAGCACCAGAAATGCTGCAAGCACTACCCCGGTCGGCAGGGAGTAATCAAATCCAAGATTAGCAATAATGGCCCCTGCGGCCATGGGCCCTAAAAACTCAGGCAGAGGAATTCTTAACAAGCGCGCTAACCACCAACACAGTGGTGCCAATAACAGAGGCAAAATATCGACTAAGGCTAGCGCTGATGGCGAACTGGCAAGCGCCACATCATCAACAAAAAAACTCGCCACGAAAGCCGCACCCGAGACCACGGTGACTAAGCGTAGTGAGTGAGAGATGGCGATCCAACGTAAATCTCCATTTGCACGTTCAGCCAGCACCAGCGCTGAATTCATACTCCCTGGGTACGAGCAAAAAATAGCATTCATCCGCCCTACTCTTGCTCGGTTAAAAATCCAGAACCCGCCGATCAACATTAGTCCCATATAAACCAGCATTGCCAGCACACTGGGGTACCACAAAACCAATCCTACGAGCTCATCTGCTTGGATTCGACTCCCGATAAATAGCCCTAGCAGTGCTATGGCAGTGCGGTGTACGCGCTTATCGACACCTGTTTTCACCCCCATCAGTGATAAGCCCATCACCATAAACAGAGACCCAAGCATCCAAGCCAAGGGCAATGAAAAAAGGGTGGCAAACCAGCCACCCATAAAACCCAAGCCAACGGTAATGACAGTTCTTTTCAACATTTCAAATTCTGAATTCAAGAATCATAGCTGAGCAGCCTCTTGACGCGCTTTAAGCCGCTTCATTACAGGCTGGCTAAATAGTGAGATCAGCAGTAAGGCAAAAATAGCCAGCGTTACTGGGCGCTCAAAAACGTACGTAATGTCGCCACCACTGATTTGATAGGAGTGAAGTAGTGATTTTTCAGCCAACGATCCTAATAGCATGCCGATCACGGCAGCGGGTACGGAGTAGCCGTAGTGGCGAAATATCCAACCGATCACCGCAAACACCAGCACCGTAGCGGGCCCAGTCATATTGCCGGTTAGCCCGAAGGATCCCATTACCGCCAGCACCAACACAGAAGGAATCAAGTAGCGCATGGGCACTTTGACGATATTGGCCAAGAGAGGAATAAACAGTAAGCCGATGATCACCAGTAGAAACACCTGGGCAAAGTTAGCGAAGATAATCGCGTAAACCACATCCGTTTGCTGGCGAATAAACTGCGGGCCGCCAGTGATGTTATGCATAGCAAAAGCCGCTAACATTACTGCTGTAGCGCCACCGCCGGGAATTCCTAGTGCCAGCAGTGTTGCCATCGAGCCCCCTTCGGAGCTGCTGTTAGCCGCCTCAGATGCCACGACCCCTTTCGGATTGCCTTTCCCAAATGAATCGGGATCCCGATCACGGCGCTTAGTTTCTATGTAAGAGAGCAGGTTAGACACGGATGAGCCCACACCAGGAACCGCCCCGACCAACACCCCGATCAAACCACCCCGAATCATCACAACAGGGTAACGCATCGCCATTCTGCAGCCTTCGAAGATCTCACTCACCTTGACCTTACGAGCATCGGCGGATTCAACGATGAAGCCCTTGTTGGCCAGCTTAAATAGCTCAGAGGCCGCAAACATACCCATCATGGCAGGGATAACAGGCACGCCGTCCAACAGGTAAGTCTGCCCCATCGTACCGCGTGCCAAGCCGATTTCGCTAAACCCAATCGTCCCGACTAACAGGCCAACAAACCCTGCAATCAAGCCTTTAAGCACCTGTTCGCCTTTTAAGCTCGCAATCAGCGTCATCCCCCAGAGAATCACTACAAACATCTCTGCTGGCCCCAATCTCAGCACCATGTAGGAAAGCGGCTGTATCATAAAGAACAGCACCACGTAGCCCATCAGCGCGCCAATCACCGAGGAGGCTAACGCGACGCCTAACGCCTGGTTATGCTGCCCCTTTCGCGCCATGGGGTAACCATCAAACGCGGTAGCGATTGCCGAAGAGGTTCCCGGAATATTCATCAGAATGGCTGGGATACCGGCACCAAATGAGCCGCCAGTAAAAATAGCGGTAAGGAACAACATGGCTTGAATAAAGTCCATGTACATGGTCATTGGCAGGAAAATGGCCATAGCCATTGATATCTGCAGGCCTGGCGTTGCGCCAAAAATAAGCCCCAGCACGATACCCGGCACTACCACCAACCAAGGGCCAAAATTAGAAAAAAGCAGATCAAAACTCTGCCCTACTGCGCCAAAATCAATCATGGTATCTCCTCAGCTTGGAAGCAGCAGCAGTGTCATAGGGTACGGCAGCATCTGCGAGAAAAAGAACGCGACACTCAGCCCAAAAGCGACGCTATAGCCACCTACCAACAACCAATTGCGCTCCCCCTTAAGGATCAGGAAAAGCGCCAGAAACGCTACGGTGGCAATATCAAAGCCTATCGCTTCAAGCGACAGCACATAGACGGCGAAGAGACCCACAACAGGTAATGTTTTATGCAGCGGTTCTTCTTCAGAGGAGCGAAACAGCGAGCCGTGTTTAATACGCAGGATCAACTCGAGTGCAATAATCGCTAACACGATAACGGCAAGTGGCAATATAAGCAGCAGGTTTTGCGGTGTGGCGGATACGCGAATGGCGTCTAATAAATACCATAGTGTAAAGCCAGCCAGACCCATGAGAACGATAAAGTCCCCATAGTCACGTTTACATTCAGACATGGTAAAACCCCATACTGGCCCCTCATTAATGTGAGGGGCCAGCTATCATGGAAGGATTAGTTCGGAAAAGCTGTTCGGAAAAACCTGGTCGTGAAAACTAGTTAAGCAAGTGAGCGTACTTTTCAAACACCTGATAGTTTTCGCGCATCAGCTCGTTGGAGCGCTCTGGGCCTACCCAAACGCCGCCCATTTCGTTGCGCTCAAGCTGCTCTTGAACATCCTTGCGGGCAAGCGCACTTTGAATAGCCGAGGAGATCTTCTCAAAACGCTCAGGATGCTGGCGCTCCATTTCACTGGTCACTGCAAAGCCGCGCATTGAGCCCTGAAGAACGGGCACCTCAAGATTCATCGGCGCCAGCGCTTCATTGATCGGAAGTGCATCCCACTGCTCAATGCGTTCATCACTTACGATCGCCAATGGGGTTAAAAACTCACGGATCCCCTCACTGCCCTGGGCACTAATAGAGACGAAATCCACCTGCCCACCCGCTACCGCTGAACGGGCTTCACCGCCGCTATTATAGGTCACCAAGTTGAGGTTATCTTGGGGAATACCTGCCTCATCAAGCAGCAAGCGCACCATTAAGTGACCAGCAGAACCTTGAACCACCGCACCGCGTACTTGACCCTCTTCTTCGCGGATCGCTTCAAGCAGGCTTGGCAGGTCTTCATAACCGCTGTCTTTATTTGCAGCGATTAGATCCAAATCAAACCACTGGAAGTTGATATAAGAAAAGTCGTCGACACTAAACTCTGCATCACCAGTCAGGATCGAGTTGGTTAAGTAAGGAGCAAACGTCGAGGCATAGACGGTATAACCATCATCAGGCACGTTAAGGACGTAATTAGAAGCAACCTGAGTGCCCGCACCGGGGCGATTAGTTACTTGTACCGGCACACCTAGCTCTTCGGAAATAGGCCCTGACATCATGCGGGTCATACGATCCGCACTTCCGCCGGTGCCAAAACCTACCACCATATTGAGTGGTCGAGAGGGAAAGTCGTCAGCTACAGCAGGAAGCGCCATTGATAAAGAGGCAATGGCGGCCGTTGCCCCTACCAATATCGATTTGATATTAAACGATAAGGAAGCACTGGAAGTGTTAAGCATAGCGTGGCTCTCTTTTTATAGGTTTGTTTGGTTTTCGACACAGATCTTACCTTGTGTGCTTAAGACGCTACCCCACGAAACTGTCACCAACCTTGCATAAAGTAAGAACGCAACTAAAGTCTAACCCCTGCTAACTACCTGCCGATTAAGAAACGTGATGCCTGCATCAATGGTCATGCAGCAATGATGGCTATCCCTATTGCACTGACTTCCAGGTCACCTGGGTGTTCCTTAGCGTAAGCTAAAGTATTGTCTCGGGCTGTCGATAACACTATTAGCCTGCTTTGAACCTATTTCTCTAAGCAAGCCTGTGTAGCCGCGGTCGCGCCTGCTTAAAATAGCCCTTAACACTAACGAGAGATTGCCATGACCATCTCTTTACCTACCGGGAGTGCTTCTTTAGACGCACATCCTTTACGTAGTGAGCCGTTAAATGCCGAGAAGGTAACAACTACACCGGTCACTTCTAACGCCGCCCAGGAAGAAGCCAACACCAGCATTCATTTGGATCTTTCGCCCGTGGCTAGAGGCATCGCCTCAGCTTCAGAAAAGGCTGGTAACACACAGGAAGCGAAGAACACCAAAATCGATGAAAGCGATCTCCCGCAGGAGATTAAAGAACTACTAAAGCGAATTGTTGAATATAGAGAAAAGTTAAAGGAGAAACAGCAGGAACTTGAAGAGGTTATGCGCGACAAGTCCCTAAACGATGAACAACGCCAAGCAAAACTCGACGCCCTGCAACAGGAAATCAGTAGCCTCAATAATTCGCTTCAAGAGGCTATGAGCCAACTAAGCAAACTCGTCACTCAGATGGATCTTGATGATGGCGCTGTTATCGAAATGATGTCATTGGCCATGTCTTGATGACGTATAACCGTTAAGGATTGACCTGCCGATTAAGAAACGCAATGCCTGCATCAATGGCGCCGCCACGGAATAGAAAGCTGGCGAAGTGGCCGCGCCAGCGCTGCAGATACAGCTCGCTCTCGATGTTATTGTCCTGCAGGGCTTGATAGAAGTCCGTGGCGTGATCCACCGGCACCAGTTGATCCCACTTGCCGTGGAACAGAAAAAATGGCGGCGTCTGCGGAGTAATTTGCCGTGCGGGAGAGGCTAGGCGATACGCTTCGTTTTCTTCAGCGCGGGTACCGCCGATAAAGTCGACGACTAAGCGTCCATCGTCAAACTTAAGCAAATCACTAGGTAGTCCTCCTGCCAATACTGCAGCCAAACGGCTCTGCTCACCGCCGTAAGGTTCAGCCAGCGGCCCCTCTACTCCCGCCACTGCCAGCAAACTCACTAAATGCGCCCCCGATGAAAACCCCACCCCGACAATACGGCTCGTATCCACCTGCCACCTATCGGCATTGGCGTGAATCCAGGCCATCGCCTGTTGCAAGTCGTACAGTTGGCTGGGGAAGCGATACTCCGGCGCAAAGCGGTGCTCAATATTAACCGCCACATAGCCTTGCCCTGCTAAGCGCTCAGCGATGCCCTGCATATCTTCCGGTGTGCGATTACGCCAGCCGCCTCCATGCACAACTAAGGCAGCAGGTCGCAACCCACCGAGCGAGTCGTCGGGTAGATAAACATCAGCTGTTAACGCCTGGGGCCACTCTTCGGGCGTATAAGTGGCAGGTGACAAGCGCGTAAAAGGCTGAGGTTCGCGCAGCGCATTGCTCTCAATCGCAGGCTCACCCTGGCTAACGTGTTGGGCAGCGCTACAAGCACTCAGCATTAAGGCAATGGCCCCCAGGCCAGTCACGCGGCGGAGAGAGGTAAACGCGCAACGCTGCTGCCATACGCGAAGTTGCTCGGTTCGCGACATGATGCTTCTCCTTGAAAAGTAGGTGACCCCTCACCTAGCGACTACGACCTGCAACAAGCCAATAAGATCATGATTGTTGCACACTATCTGCAAACGGTTTGCACGTCGCCTAGCGATACTGTCATCGTCAACTCATCAGGAGAGTACTTATGAACGTTTCAAGTGCTAGGAAAATGTCAATTCGCCAACTGTTCGCCCCCGCCCTGCTGGCTATCGCCATTGTTCCATTAGCGTTTACCGCTCAAGCAAATAGCCACGGTGACCATGAAGGGCAAGGCCCTGATCGCGAACGCATGGAAGAGCGCATGGAGGAGCGCATGGAGGAGCGTCGCCAGGAAGTGTACGAGCGTGCAGATATCTCAGCAGAGAAACAGGCAGAGCTTAACGAAGCACACGCTGAACATCGCGAAGCCATGCAGGCACTGCGTGAAGAGCATCACGAACGGGTAGCTGAAATTCTCACAGAAGAAGAGCAGCAAGCACTGCGCAACGCCATGCAAGAAGCCCATGAAGAGTATCGTGGCAAGCACGGCAAACGTGGCCATCACGATGGTAATAGTGACGAAAACGCCGACAGCGAATAAACGCAGGCCAAGCCTCAAACCTTGATCCAACGCCCGGTTTTCCGGGCGTTTTTGTGTCTGCGCTTTCATCAGCACGCTGATAACTCCACGCTAATTCAACCCAAATAGGAAGGTTAACTTGAAGGGGGACACTTAATCGCGTATTTTATTTGAACGTTCATTCAAAATAAAAATTCATCTTTCAACAACAGGAGTCCGCCTGCATGGCGAAAGACAACCCCATCCTCCCCTCCCGCGACCGCCTCAATCCCGTGGTTTTCCACGGCAGTGTGGCGGGTATCGTTATCTTTTTAGTACTCACCATGCTGTTCACCGAGCAAGCCGGTGCTTTTTTTGATGCCGGGCTTGCCTGGGTCAGCAAAACCTTTGGCTGGTACTACATGCTGGCGATTGTTGCCTACCTGGTCTTTGTGGTTGCTATTGGCATGTCACGCTTTGGCAGTATTCGCCTAGGGCCCGATCACTCACGACCCGAGTTTTCGCTACTCTCCTGGTCAGCCATGCTGTTTGCCGCGGGTATCGGTATCGACCTGCTGTTTTTCAGCGTTGCCGAGCCAGTGGCCCATTATTTGGCACCGCCGGATTTAACCCCGGAGAGCCAGGCCGCAATGCGTAACGCCGTCGTTCAAACCTATCTGCACTGGGGGCTCTCCGGCTGGGGGCTGTACGTGTTGATGGGTATGGCGCTGGCCTACTTTAGCTACCGCCATCGCCTGCCGCTAGCGATCCGCAGTGCGCTCTACCCAATTCTAGGGAAGCGTATCCACGGCCCCATTGGCAACGCAGTGGACATTACCGCGGTTATTTCTACCGTGTTCGGCATTGCTACCAGCCTGGGTATCGGGGTGATGCAGCTCAACTACGGCCTCACCTATATGTTCGGCGTACCGGAAACGCTCACCGTGCAGGTGATTTTGATTGTCTTGGTGGTCGTACTGGCGACGATTTCTGTGGTGACCGGCGTTGAGAAAGGCATTCGCCGCCTCTCTGAGTTCAATATGCTGCTGGCATTGGCGCTGATGCTGTTTGTGCTCTTTTCAGGCGACACCCTGGTACTGCTGGATAAGGTGGTCAATAACGCCGGTGATTATCTATCCGGTTTTGTCGCTGCAAGCTTTGACACCTACGCCTTTGCCGATGAAGGCGCCCAAGAGTGGAAGATGTGGTGGACGATCTTCTTCTGGGGCTGGTGGATTGCCTGGACACCGTTTGTGGGTCTGTTCCTGGCACGTATCTCCCGCGGCCGCACCATTCGTGAATTTGTCGCAGGCGCCTTGTTTATTCCGCTGGCCTTTATGATGGTGTGGATGTCGGTATTTGGTAACAGCGGCATTGAGCTGGTGGCCAACCAGGGCGTTGTCGAACTGGGTGAACAGGCTCTTAACACCCCACAAACAACGCTCTACACGCTGCTTGAGTACTACCCCTATGTCGGCCTAACTGCGGCGGTTGTCACCGTGCTGGGTATCGTGTTCTTTATTACCTCAGCGGACTCCGGTGCACTGGTACTGGCCAACTTCACCTCTATTTTGAGCGACGTGAACCACGATGCGCCGGTGAAACTGCGTATTTTCTGGTCTGCGACGATAGGGTTGATCACCATAGCTCTGCTGATGGCCGGAGGCTTGAACGCACTACAGAGTGCCGTCGTTATAACCGCACTGCCCTTCTCAGTGGTGATTTTCGCGGTAATGGTGGGCATGTATAAAGCGCTGAAACTTGAAGGTAGCAAAGCCGATGCACGCCGCATGATTGCTGGTGGTGCCCCCGGTGGTGACTGGCGAGAGCGCCTGGATCGCGCCCTGGATACCTCTAATCGTGCGGGTGCCGCTGCGACGATCGAGCACTCCATTCGCCCAGCGATGACCCAGTTTGCTCAGGAGCTTGAAAGCCGTGGTCAAACCGCCAATGTGACCGAAGAGCATGTCGAGGGCGAGTCGCTACCGAACCTGACGCTCCAGGTCGACTTCGGTGACGCCACCAGCTTTGTCTACCAAGTGTGTCCGCACCGTATGCGCACACCAAGCTTCATCCCTGCCGATGATGACTTCTATGTACGTCTGGATGTCTACCTGGCGGAAGGTGGACAAGATAAAGACCTTAACGGTTATACCCGTGGTCAGGTGATTGGTGATTTGGTGGCTGAGTATGAGCGCCACTTACACTTCCTCACCTTGGCCGGTGAGCAGATGGGTCATGTTCAGGCAATGCCTGGCACCATCGGCGAACCGCCTGAAGACTCGCAGATATAAGTAAGCATCTGCGCTTAGCCTAAAAAAATCCCAGCCAAGCGGCTGGGATTTTTTGTGCGCGAACGACTCCGCGACTAACGACTTGTTGTGCAAATTTCACCGCAGGCGTAGCGTAATGGCTTGTTTTCCCTATTTTTAGGAGGCTGACTCTATGTCCCGTGTCCATCAATCTTCGGGATACGTTTTCCCGATGCCTGGCCGCGCGTTAGTAAACGCCTGGCGTGAAGGGTATACGCTGGCCAAATTCAAGCGGGATGTAATGGCGGGTCTGACGATTGGTGTGGTGGCGGTACCGCTCTCCATGGCGCTGGCCATCGCTACTGGCGTGCCACCTCAGCACGGGCTATACACTGCCATCGTGGCAGGCGCGGTGATCGCCTTGACCGGCGGTTCGCGGTTTAATATCTCTGGCCCTACCGCCGCCTTTGTGGTGATCCTATTCCCCATTGTGGCCAATCATGGTTTGGGCGGGCTGCTGATTGCTACCTTTATGGCAGGCGCCATTTTGGTCGCGCTGGGGCTGTCGCGGCTGGGCAGTCTGATTCAGTACGTCCCCTACCCGGTCATTCTTGGCTTCACAGCGGGCATTGGCGTCGTCATTGCGCTGCTGCAACTGCCCGATTTTCTCGGTTTGGCCGGGGTTGAGCTCGGCGATAGTACTCTGCGTAACCTCATGCTGATTGGTCGAGCACTGCCCACTCTGTCACTGGCTGAAATCAGCGTCGGGCTTGTGACCTTGGCAACGCTGTTAATCTGGCCCCGCCTGAATACGCCAGTTCCTGCCCCGCTGGTTGGCTTGGCGGTGGGCACCCTGGTTGCCGCCCTGCTGCTGGTGGGTGGTGTCGAGGTCGATACTATCGCCTCGCGCTTTAGCTGGGAGTATCAGGGCGAAAGCGGCAGTGGCATTCCTCCCTTCGCGCCTGGCTTTATCGCACCGTGGCATTTCCCTGGTGCCGATGGCACGCCGCTTGAGATCGACTTTGCGCTGATTCAGGCTCTGCTTGGCCCGGCACTGGCGATTGCACTGCTGGCGGCCATTGAGTCGCTACTGTGTGCCGTGGTAGCAGATGGCTTAACTCGCACCCGCCATGATCCTAATGCCGAGCTAATTGGCCAGGGGCTGGGCAATATGGTGGTGCCCTTGTTCGGCGGCATTACCGCCACGGCGGCCCTTGCCCGCACCGCGACCAATATCAAAAGCGGTGCCTTTTCACCTATCGCTGCGGTGGTGCACTCAGTCGTAGTGCTACTTGCCGTGGTCGTGCTCGCGGGAGTACTGGGATATGTACCCATGGCCGCTCTGGCTGCCCTGCTCTTCATCATTGCCTGGAACATGAGCGAGGCGCACCACTTTATGCATACGCTGAAAAGCGCCCCCGCCAGCGATGTTTGGGTGTTGGTGATCTGTTTCGTACTCACGGTTGTTTTCGACATGGTGGTTGCCGTGGCCGTGGGTATTGGCCTAGCCGCCGCGCTGTTTATTCGCCGAATGGCACAGCTGACTCATACCCAACGCTTGGCGGCGCCCAACACCAGCGAACACTTCCCGCCGGAAGTAGCCCTTTATAAGATAAGCGGACCGCTGTTTTTTGGCGCAGCAGAAAAGGCCATTGCCACACTCAGAGTGATTGACCACAGCGTAAAAATCGTCGTTCTGGATATGCGCGATGTACCCAGCCTGGATACCACCGCCATGGTGGCGCTGGATACGCTGCGACGCGAGCTGGGCGAGCATGGGGTGGGGGTAATATTTGTAGGGTTGTCACCGCGCATGGCGCTGAAACTCAAACGCGCGGGCATTAAGCGCGAAGCAGGTAAGTTAGCGGTTGTCAGTAACCTTGCCCACGCAGAGCGAATGGCGCGCCGTTGGTTGGGCCAACAGGGGAACGGCGGGGATTAAATCGTGCCTGAGCAGTGACACTGCCGAAATTAAAAAGGGGAGTTGCCTCCCCCTGAGATACGACACTAGAACGATGTCAGCTCGCCATATCCAACACGATACGACCCTCGATTTTGCCGTCGATCATGCGCTGGAAGACATCGTTGATATTGTCCAGCGTATCGGTTGCGACCGTGGCCTTAACCTTGCCTTCGGCAGCGAAATCCAGCGCTTCCTGCAGATCGCTGCGCGTACCAACGATAGAGCCACGTATGGTAATGCCATTGAGCACTGTGCTAAAGATTGGCAGCGGGAAGTCGCCGGGTGGTAGGCCATTGAGCACCAGTGTTCCGCCGCGGCGTAGCATATTCTGCGCTTGATCAAACGCCTTCGGCGACACCGCTGTCACCAAGGCCCCGTGAGCACCACCAATGGTTTTCTTCAGGTACGCCGCTGGGTCGGTTTTCATGGCGTTAACGGTTACCGTGGCGCCTAAACGCTCAGCCAGGGCTAGCTTACCGTCATCGATATCGACAGCCGCCACGTTCAGCCCCATCGCTTTGGCGTACTGCACCGCCATATGGCCAAGCCCACCTATCCCCGAAATCACCACCCACTGACCGGGGCGGGTATCGGTCATTTTCAAGCCTTTATAAACCGTTACACCGGCACACAGCACCGGGGCTATTTCGATAAAATCAACGGCATCCGGCAAGCGCCCTACATAGCCTGCATCCGCTAAGGTGTAGTCCGCGAACCCGCCGTTAACGCTGTAGCCGGTATTCTGCTGGGACTCGCACAGCGTCTCCCAACCGCCTAAACAGTGCTCGCAGTAGCCGCAGGCCGAGTAGAGCCAGGGCACACCAATACGATCACCCTCTTTGACATGGGTGACACCTGCACCCACCGCCACGATATGCCCAACGCCTTCATGGCCGGGAATAAACGGTGGCGAGGGTTTCACCGGCCAATCGCCGTGGGCGGCGTGTAAATCGGTATGGCAAACCCCAGAGGCCGCCACTTTCATCAACACTTCGCCCTGCTTGGGGCGAGGTACATCAACTTCTTCTATGACCAACGGCTGGCCAAACTCACGAACGACCGCCGCGCGCATTGTGCTATCCATGATGCAACTCCTAATAGTTTTCGATACGGCAGTTTAAGCACTGCTCTTATCAGTAGAGTCAGCGTCAGGGGACTGACAATTACCGCCCGGCTGATGCCGGACGGTGTGGGTTAGCTATACATAGAAAAACGTGGCGGGTTAGAAGAAGCCCAGCGGATTGATGTCGTAGCTGACCAGCAGGTTTTTGGTTTGCTGGTAGTGCTCAAGCGCCACCTTGTGAGTTTCACGGCCAACGCCGGATTTTTTATAGCCACCGAAGGCCGCATGGGCGGGATACTGGTGGTAGCAGTTGGTCCATACACGTCCGGCTTGAATGCCTCGGCCCATGCGGAAGGCGACGTTGATATCGCGGCTCCACACGCCTGCGCCCAAACCAAACTCGGTGTCGTTGGCAATCGCCAACGCTTCTTCTTCATCCTTGAAGGTAGTGACTGCCACCACCGGGCCAAAGATTTCTTCCTGGAAGACGCGCATCTGATTGTTACCCTTCAGCAGCGTGGGCTGGATGTAGTAACCATCGTTGATGCTGTCGTCCATGGTCTCTTTATTACCGCCGGTGAGGAATTCCGCGCCTTCATCTCGGGCGATATCCATATAGGACATGATTTTATCGAACTGCTCTTGAGAGGCCTGAGCCCCCACCTGCACGTCGGTATCCAGTGGATTGCCGCGTTTGATGGTTTTGGTACGCTCGATGACCTTGGCCATGAACTCCTCGTACATGCTCTCTTGGATCAGCGCACGTGACGGGCAAGTACACACTTCACCCTGGTTAAAGAACGCCAGCACCAAGCCTTCGACTGCTTTATCAATAAAGGTCGGTTCGGCGTTCATGATGTCGGCAAAGTAGATGTTGGGGGATTTGCCGCCTAGCTCCACGGTAGAGGGAATGATGTTTTCCGCCGCGCATTTCAAGATATGCGAGCCAACAGGGGTAGAGCCGGTAAAGGCGATCTTGGCAATGCGCTTGCTGCTTGCCAACGCCTGCCCTGCCTCAGCGCCAAAGCCGTTGACGATATTGAGCACGCCAGGCGGCAGCAGATCACCGATCACTTCCATCACCTTCAGAATCGAGGCAGGCGTTTGCTCTGCAGGCTTCAAGACCACGCAGTTACCCGCCGCCAGTGCAGGTGCCAGCTTCCAGGCAGCCATAAGGATTGGGAAGTTCCAGGGAATAATCTGCCCCACCACGCCCAGCGGCTCGTGAAAATGGTAGGAGACAGTATTGGCGTCAATATCTGCCGCGGTGCCCTCTTGGGAGCGTAAACAGCCCGCAAAGTAGCGGAAGTGGTCAACGGCCAGCGGTATATCCGCATTGAGAGTTTCGCGTACGGCTTTACCGTTATCCCAGGTTTCAGCCACCGCGAGGGCTTCAAGGTTTTGCTCAATACGATCGGCGATTTTCAGCAGGATATTACTGCGCTCTTGGGCGGATGTTTTCCCCCAGGCAGGTGCCGCTTTGTGGGCCGCATCCAGCGCTTTATCGATATCCTCTGCCGTTGAGCGGGGGATTTCGCAGAAGACATGGCCATTGACGGGGCTAATATTATCGAAGTATTGGCCTTTCACCGGGGCAACAAATTCGCCGCCGATATAGTTGCCATAGCGTTTTTCAAATGACACCACAGAACCGGTATCACCAGGGTTGGCGTAGATCATTGTATTGCTCCTGAGTATTATGATTATTAAAGGTGCATTGACAGTGTTGTTCACTAAAGCAAATGGCGATATAGCCCGATGGCAGGATTAGCCCTCATCCCTTGGTAGGAGATGCCATGTATTCCCTGTTGGTGGCGGATGACCATCCGCTGTTCCGAGACGCGCTACAAACCGTGATTAGCGGGGGCTTGGCAGGCAGCCTGCTATTGGAAGCAGAGAGCCTTGCTGATGCAATAACGCTGATTGAAGCGCAAACAGAGTTAGATCTATTGCTGCTGGATTTAAGCCTTCCGGATGCGGAAGGCTTAGAGGGGCTGACAGCACTGCGGGAGGCATTTCCCTGGTTGCCGGTGGCGATTGTTTCTGCACATCAAGAGCGCCAGCTGGTACTCGATGCCATTACCCTCGGCGCGGTGGGCTATATTCCCAAATCCACACCCCGGGAAGCGCTGCTGGCGGCGTTAACGCAGATTCTTGAAGGCCAGCTCTACCTGCCGCCCGATATCATGCGTCGCCCAGCACCGCGCACTTCTGCGGTGCCACCCATTGCAAATGCTTCATCGACCAGCGAGCGGTTGGCGCGTTTAACCGATAAGCAGTTAGAGGTGTTGGCGTGCATGACGACAGGCATGTCGAACAAGCATATTGCCCGGGAGTTGTTGATTGCCGAAACGACCGTCAAAACCCATGTCTCGGCGATTCTGCGCAAGCTGAATGCCACGAGCCGGGTTCACGCCATTGTTATCGCAGGCGAGGAAGATCTAAGCTTTCACCGGGCCAACCGCACGCGTTAGGCTTTATTGAGCAGTGTGGCTAGCAGCATGCGCAGCCGCAGGGGCTTTAACGGTTTGAGCAGGCAGTACATGCCCGCTTCGCGGGTTGCGCGCTTAATCTCCGCCTCGTGATTGGCAGTAATCACCACCGCTGCCAAGCCTGGATAACGGCGCTGCAGTCGCGCGGCTAACTCAATGCCGGTTTCGCGGTGATCGCCCAAATGGTAATCCACCAGCAACACTGCCGGTCGCTCACCGTCGCTGACGGCCTCTAACGCACTCACCGTGGCAGCGGCGCGCACTCGGCACCCCCAACTGCCTAGCAGCGCCTGCATACCTTCTATAATCGCCAGGTCATCATCAATCACCCAAATGACACAGCCGCTTAGCGGATCCTCTGCAACGTCAGGCAGCGGCGTATAATGAGTGCTCGCCACTGCAGGCGGCGCGGCCGTCGCGTAGGGTACGGTGATCGAAAATAGCGCACCCGCGCCAGGGCTAGAGGCGAGCGAGATCGGTTGTCCCAGCATGGCGCTGATCCGGTCAACGATGGCTAGACCCAACCCCAAACCGCGGCTGTGGGAGCTATTGGGCTGATTAGCGCGGCGAAACTCCAGAAAGATCGCTTCCCGCTGCTGCTCAGGGATCCCGGGGCCGGTATCGCCCACCATAATTTCCAGGCCATCTCGTCTCCGCCGACAGCCCAGTAGCACGCGCCCCTGCTCGGTATAGCGCACCGCGTTGCTTAAGAAGTTGCGGATCACTCGCGCCAGCAACGCTAGATCCGACTCGACCACCGCACTGGAAGGCACGTAGTGCAGTGTCAGCCCCCGCACCCCGGCCACTTGGCGATACTCCTCTGCCAGCGCATCTAGCAGCGTGCTCACCGCGAAGGGCGCTTTATCGGCGTGGAGTACGCCTGCGTCCAAACGCGAGATATCCACTAGCGTTCCTATCAAGCCTTCAACATCTTTCAGCGAACGGCCAATATGGCCGACCAGAGCTTGTGAGGTATCAGGAAGCGAGTGGGTTTCTAACGCACTGGCAAACAGCCGGGCGGCATTGAGTGGCTGAAGCAAATCGTGACTGACCGCCGCCAGAAATTTCGTTTTGGAGAGGTTAGCGGCTTCGGCTTCGGCTTTCGCGGCCAGTAGGCGCGTATTGACCTGGCTCAGTTCGTCTAAGGTGCGGTGCAGCGCATCAGTGCGCTCACGCACCTGTTCGGCAAGTAACACTGAGCGTTCAAACGCGGCATAGGGCGCGGGGTCGGCACCGCTTCCCGTTTCCACCCGCTCCATCAGCGCTTGGCACACTTTACGCAAGCGACGGTTCTCTTCCCGCAGCGCCGCGACATCCGCCGCGTCAGTGTTTGTGGTTAGTTGGAAGAGATCCAAACGCCACCCCCGTAAACGTTTGATTCACATGCATACCATGATGCTGTTCACCGTACGTATTGAACCCCACTACGCCTGCCTGGCGCAGCAACTGCGATGCCTGATCCAACTGTTGTAACGCCTCGAGCTCCATCCTGCGTAGAAAACAGTCGCAGCCAATAATCATGCTCGGCGCGCCTAGGCGGGCACCTACTCCAGCAAGCATCACGCTGAGATTATCCAGTAGCGGCGTGGGCTGCATGGCGGTCAGTACAATGCCGTTTTCCACCGCGCAGTAAAAGCTCAAACTACTGTCGCTATTAACACGCTGAATAGAGCGCACGTAGTGCTGGCCGCCGATGCGTACGGCTAATGGATGACGGGCAAAAATGCCAGCGTTGAGCTGCGCAGGCGCACTACATACCAGTTCGGCATATACCTGGGCGGCAGGCAACCCGTTGAGTTCTATCACCCGCCGCTGTTCGCGGTCAGCCTCGGTCACTACGAGTTTGTGGGCCAATGGTATTAAGTGGTGGGTTGAAAATACTTCAAAAGGCAGCCGAGTGTTGATCATCACCACCACTGCTGCACGGGTATAAAAGCGCCCAGCGGTATACACATGGGTATGGCTAAGGTGATTGTCGTCACCCGCCGAGCCGCCAAAACTGGGGATACGGCCTAGGGCGGCATCTAAGGTAGCGAGCACCTGCTCTTCACGGCTGGATAAGCCATCCAATAGCGTCAGCGCAAAGCTGTGTTCGTTAATCGGCGCGATGGTTTGTTGGCGGCACTGCTCCAACAGCGTATCGACCAGCGGTTGAGCGTTGGCTAGTTCAAAATGCTCCAGGTCGTCGATCAGCGCCGTTTCAATGGCAAACAGTCGGCGATCAAACCCAATCGCCACGATGGAACCGCGGTCATAGCCTCCAGGGGTTATTTCCCCAGCCGTCGTACAGCCACTTAGCGGCGTGGTGGGAAAACTACTTTCCAGCGCGTCTGCTAGGGCAGCTAAATCATACTCCGCGCTGCAGAAGAACAGCACGAACCCCAAGTGTTCGTGCTGTAAAGCGTCGGCTAACTCCGCCGCTGCCTGGCAAGCATTAGCCTGCTGACTGGCCGCAGTAAGAATACCCTGCTCAACCTGATAAGTGGTCACGGCACCACCTCTCTAGTGCGGCATATGTATGCGCCGCTGCAAGTCTTAACGCGCAGAACGCATCATCAAGCTGCTTGGATGTCGCATGTTGCGTTTCAGCTAATTTTTCAAGCTGCTTCGCCAATTCGGCAAGCTGGTCGGCGCCCATACTCAATGACTCGCCGCGCAGTTGGTGGGCAAGCCGCTCAACCTGCTGTGTCTGCTCTGACGTTAGGGGAGTAGCGGCCAAACACGCAGCCAACTGAGCGGAGTAATCGCTTACTTGCTGATGATATAGCATGATCAGTTGTGTAACGCTCGCCTCCCCTAGCGTCGTTTTCAGCATGCCAAGGGTATCGCTGTTAAGGAGTGATTGCTGCTTGGTTAACGGAGGAGAGACCGCTAATGCCTGTAAAGGCGTTGCGTCTGGGGTTGCAAAAAGTTGTAATGCCAACACGTTACTTAACGCCGCAAGCGACAGTGGCTTAGTGATGTAATCATCCATGCCCGCCGCCAGGCAGCGTTTACGGTCATCTTCAGCCCCCCCGGCCGTCATGGCAACAATCGGCACACTGGCCAGCCAGCCACCCTGTTCCCGCAAACGCTGGGTGACTGCCAGGCCATCCATATCGGGCAGTTGAATATCCATAAAGATCAAATGCACTTGTTGGGATTCGGCCATGGCCAAGGCATCATGGCCGTTCTCGGCCCAGACGACATCGCAACCTAAGCGCGCCAACAAGCCCATCGCGACTTTGCGATTAACGGCATTATCCTCTACCAGCAGCAGTGTTGTGCCGGTAAAGTCCCGTTTGGGGGATGGGGGCAGCGTTCTGGATACGGGGTCAGCGGCGATCAAGGGCAACTCACACCAGAAAGTGCTACCTTGGCCTAATTGGCTTTTTACCCCTAATCGCCCCTGCATGGCTTCGCTTAACCGTTTGCAAATTGCCAGACCTAACCCGGTACCACCAAATCGACGTGCCACCGACTCATCCGCCTGCTGAAAAGGCTCAAATAGACGCTGCTGTTGCTGTTCGCTTAGACCACAGCCCGTATCACTGACCTCAAACAGTAACTGCTCCACCGTCGAAGAGACTCGTACGCTGACATCACCGTGATCAGTGAATTTAATCGCATTGGCAATTAGGTTAAGCAAAATTTGCCTCAGCCGACCTGCATCGACAAGCACCCAGGCAGGCACCAGTGCATCGACATTGACCGATAGCGTTAACCCTTTCATTTTTGCTCGGGGCGCAAATAGCACGACAACACTATCGACCAGCGGCTTGAGTTCCGTAGGCGATGTTTCAAGGGTTAAGTGCCCTGCTTCGATTTTTGAGAAATCGAGAATTTCATTGATCATCGCCAGCAATTGGTTGGCGCTGTCGTGGATCGTATGAGCGTAATCTTCTACCTGAGCGGGGCTGGCGGATTCACGCAGCAGCTCACTCATGCCGATAACACCGTTCAGCGGCGTGCGAATTTCATGGCTGACCATGGCTAAAAAGTCTGACTTTGCCTGATTCGCCGCCTGAGCCTGTTTGGCGGTGACTTCCAGCTGCCGACCAAGCTGCTCCTGGCTCCGCCTTATCGCCGCACTCTCACGCATTTCACGCACCAAAAAAGCAATCACCAGAAACGCCGCTAAGCTCATGCCAATAATCAGGCTCATCAGCAACTTGTAAAGCAGGCTGAGCTGGGCACGCTCCTCCGTCGCCGATTCGGCTAAATAGCCGTTAATAGCAATAACCAGGCGTTCAGTCAGTTGCGTTAGTACCTGTAGCTCATCTTCCAGCGCTGCTATCGGCAGTTGATCAAACACGCCGTAGGGTTCGAATATGATATCCAGCACATCAAGCTGCTGCTGAATTTCTTCCAGTAGCTCACGGGCGGTATCGATCTGCTGCAACAAGTTGCTGACTTCGCCGTCGTTAAGCAGCGTTATACGGCTATAAAGTAGCTCAAAGCGAAGATTTAGCTCCTCGTGAGCCGTCGGAGTTATCGGCTCGCGGGTTGCCGCCAATAAATGATTAAGTAGCTGTACCGCATCACGATCCAGCTTATAAACAACCCAGGCGGTATCTTCCCTCAGGCTTTGGGTTAGATTTTCCTGCCGCCAAGCGGCCAAGGTAGCGACGACCAACGCCGCAGCGAACAGTAACACCGCGACAATGGCAACGAGCTTAAAACGGCGAGGATAACGCAGTAGGTTGGAAGCCTGCGCACTAGGAGCGCTAGAGAACATTAATATGCATAACCTGCCATACCGCTCTAAAGCGGATTTTTTCGCTTAACAGCACTTCATCTTGATCAAAGGGGTAGAGCACCCACAAAGGGCCATATTCGCGAATCGGAATCGCCTCACCGTTTTTTTCGATGGCTAAGATGACATCGTGCTCAATAAAATCACTGACCGGTATTTCGGCTTCGTAACCGTTCAGCGCGGAAACGTGAACCGCATCACTGTCGGAGCTTAATAGCGCCAAAAGATCACGCATTAAAGGGCCACTATAGTGGCTTCGGCCCTCTGTCCACGGCGTGCTGGTATCAAATTCATACTGTGGTAAAGCCGCTAACATGGCCCGGTCAAACTGCGCTTCACTCCCCACATTGGTAAGGTCTATGTTACCACTGACGGTCAAAATAACGGGCCCGTTAGGCACGTCTAGTTCATCGACTGAATCAGCAAGCCCCACCAGGGGAGCGCTGAACATCAGCACGGCCCACCCCATTAACCACGCTTTCACAGTAAACACCTCACGCAAGGTTGCCCGCTGGTTATAGCTCCCAGGAACAATAAAAGAAGACAGCGTAAAGGTTACGCCATCTCCTTAAGCAGGTCAGGGCAAATACTGTTTTTTTCGTCACTGAAACGTTATTTACTGTTCACACTAGGGTTACGATTTGATTTTCTCGAAGGGTTCAAAGCGCACCAAATCTTCGTAGGCGTGCCAACTGGCATGTCCTAGCACAGGCAAAATAAGTGCAAGACCAATGTAAAACGTCATAACGCCAACCAGAACGCACAGGGTAAGAATCACCGCCCATAACAGCATCACGCGAAAGTTACGCGCGACACAGCGTACGCTAGCTTCTATCCCCTCCATAAAGGTTAGGTCTTGATCCATCAAGGTAGGAATCGCTACAACGCTTATGGCGAAGGCGCCAAAGGCTAAAATCCCGCCTGCAACTGTGCCCACTGCCAACATGCCCAGGCCCTCTGAGGTGGTCAGCAGCGCAGTATAGAGCGACGCGGGACTAGGCACTTCAAAACCGAAAAATAGTGCGAACAGCAGCGTGGCCAAACGAATCCAAGCGAGGAAGAAGATCATCATCATGACGCCCATCATCGCCAGCTGACCAGCGTGGGGCTTCCAGCTTCCAAACGCATCACCTAGGTTAGGTACTTGTCCACGTTCCAACGCTCGGCTAATACCATAAGAGCCTACTGCCACCAGCGGGCCAATAAACATAAACCCGGCAATCATGGGCAGCAGCCAGTACCAGTAGCCCATGGTGAAGGCGCCAAGAGTAATGGCAATACTCAAACCCACCCAAAACATGCCATAAGAGAGGCTCACTGCCGTTGCCCGGCGAAAATCCTCTACGCCAGCAGCCAACCACGCCCTGGGTCGATCCAATCCAACCTTGTTAATAGTGATTTTAACGCTGGGTTGATCCGCATGGTGGTTTGTTTTTGTTGTAGCCGCATTCATGGCATCACTCCTGTTGTTCCTGATATAGACCCTGGATTCAGGATTTACCTCTAAGGCATCAACACTCATTACCCGTTGACGGTATTAACACTAAATTAATGGCTTAACATTATTTGTTAATACCCTCTTAATGTAGCTGACCAACGCTGTTTGGGGCGACGCTTTGAGATGCGCGTACAAAAAATCCACGAAACAGCTGTGAACCGCCAATTAAATTGCTGCGTTAGTAAAAACCGATATAGTCAAGACGCGCGACGGACGGCCATAAAAAACTCCGAGCAACTGCCCGGAGTTTTGGGTTTTCCGTACGTGACGCTCTGAATGTCTAGCGCACAATCATTACCGACATTTTGGCATGGTGCACAACGTGCTCTGCATTGGGGCCGAGCACATAATCGACAAACTTACGCTTATTGTGGGAAGCCATGACGATTAGATCGACGTCCAGTTTCTTACCGGCTTTAATAATGGCCTCCCAAGGTGAGCCATCCACAATGACACTTTGTACCTGAATGTCGTCGGGCACATTCGTCTTGATAAAGTCATGGAGCGCATCGGTGATCGCTGTATGCGCTTTTTTGGAGAAGTCCTTGGGGAAGTAGGAGCCCACCATGGGCATACGATAGTCCGGCAGTACCGTCACCACATGAAGCGAGGCGCCAAAAGTTCGACATAGCGTCAGGGCTGTGGGCAGCGCCTTCGACCAGGAAGACTCCTCGTTCAAATCCACCGGCAACATGATCTTGCTATACATGGCACTCTCCTTCATGCGGTGGCGGCAGCTTGCGTGTTATCGCGACGCCGACGCTGCATCAATACGATCAACCCAAAGACCAAGAAGGCAGGAATCCACATTAGCTCCTTAGTCCAGCGGTCGACGGGGGCCAGAACTTCGATGATTTCTTGATCGAAGTCGAAACCGAGCTCTGCCGCTTGGCTGCCGTAGGTCACCATATCAACGGTTGCCGTGCCATCCTCAATAAATAGCTCCATGCCCAGGTTATTGAGCCGCTCCTGACCTGTTTCGCCTTCAGGTACCGGTAATGTCATGTAAGTGGTCATGGGATCGCCATAATCATCAAGACCCGCAATCTGCAAACGCAAAGTGGAGTCTTCATCCACATCACCCAGCGCTTCGACGAATTGCGCGGGTGGGATGGATTCGTAGGGATCATGAATCATGTCCATCCAGAAACCAGGCCGGAACAGCGTGAACGCAATCAGCAGCAGCACGATAGACTCATACCAGCGGTTGCGCGTAATCATAAAGCCCTGGGTCGCGGCAGCGAAGATCAACATGGCGATGGTCGACACCACAAAGATCAACACCCCCTGAAGGAAGGTCACATCGATGAGTAGCAGATCGGTATTGAAGATAAACAGAAACGGCAGCGCCGCGGTACGAAGGCTGTAATAGAACGCCTGGAAACCGGTTCGAATGGGATCGCCACCGGATACTGCCGCCGCCGCAAAGGAGGCCAGCCCCACCGGTGGGGTAACGTCGGCCATGATGCCAAAGTAGAACACGAACAGGTGTACCGCAATCAATGGTACCAGCAAGCCATTTTGAGCGCCCAGGTTGACGATGACCGGTGCCAGTAGTGCCGATACGACGATGTAGTTTGCTGTCGTAGGCAGCCCCATGCCGAGGATCAAGCTAAGCACAGCGGTAAGCAGCAAGATTAGCATCAAGTTGCCCATGGCCAGCGTTTCCACTACTTCGGCTAGCACCAGACCCACCCCGGTCTGGGAGACGGCACCGACGATGATACCGGCGGTGGCCGTGGCAATGCCGATGCCGATCATGTTGCGGGCACCAGTGACCAGGCCATTCCAAAGATCCATCGCGCCTTCACGCAGATCCGCCCTCATATCGCTGCGTCCGCGAAAGATTGACGTAATGGGGCGCTGGGTCAGAATAATGAGAATCATGAAAACGGTGGCCCAGAAAGCCGACAGTCCTGGCGATAAACGTTCCACCATCAGACACCACACCAGCACAATAACCGGCAGGATGTACTGCAAGCCAACCAGCACCGTCGGTTTGGTCTGGGGCAGTGTAAAGATCGGTTGGTTAGGGTCATCGAGCTCGAGCTCTGGGTAACCGGCCGCCAGTTTGAGCAGGGCGATATAAATGACCGTAAGTCCAACGGCTACCACCCAGGGGGTCGCATCCCCCAGTACCGGCTTGAGCCAGCCAAGGCCGTAATAAACAGCCAGGGCGGTGCCCATCATCAGTAGCAAGCCACCGAGAAAGCCAATCACTTTATTGACCAGCGGCTTAGGTGGGTTACTGCTTTGCAGCCCCTTCATGTTAGCCTTGAGGGCCTCAAGGTGAACGATGTAGACCAGCGCAATATAGGAGATCAGCGCGGGAAGGAAGGCATGCTTGATCACCTCGACATAAGAGATGCCCACATACTCGACCATCAAGAAAGCGGCCGCCCCCATTACCGGAGGCATAATCTGTCCATTGACCGATGACGCCACTTCAACAGCGCCCGCCTTTTCCGCGGAAAATCCGACACGTTTCATCATCGGCACGGTAAAGGTGCCAGTGGTCACCACATTGGCAATCGAGGAGCCGGAAATCAGACCGGTCATGGCCGAGGCCACCACGGCAGCTTTCGCTGGTCCGCCGCGATAGTGGCCCAATAGTGAGAACGCCACCTTGATAAAGTAATTGCCAGCACCCGCCTTATCGAGCAGAGCACCGAATAACACAAACAGAAACACGAAGCTGGTTGATACCCCCAGAGCGATACCGAAGACCCCCTGCGTAGTCAACCACTGGTGATTAATCAAGCCAAAGAGGCTCACCCCTCCATGGGAAAGAATACCCGGCATCCAAGGGCCAGCCAGGCTATAGAGAAGAAAAACCGACGCTACAATCATTAACGGCGGGCCAAGCGCTCGACGCGTCGCCTCGAGCAGCAGCAGTATCCCTGCGATTCCAATAATAACGTCCTGCAGTATCGGTGCGCCGGGGCGCTGGGATAACTGCTCGTAAAACATAAACATGTAAGCGCCACAGAAGGCCGCCGCCGCTGCAAGCACCCAATCCTGAATCGGAACACGGTCGCGCGGGGAGCGCTTGAGTGCCGGATAAGCCATATACGCCAAAAAAAGCGCAAAGGCCAAGTGAATAGAACGCGCCTCAGTGGCACTAAATACACCAAACCCAAGGACGAAGGGCACTGGCGAAGCGATCCACAATTGAAAAAGAGACCACACTGCCGCAATGCTTACCAAAAGCTTTCCGGGCATGCCGGCTGGCTTGCGGGCTCCTGTGTCGCTAGAGGCGACCATATCCTCCAAGTCTACTCCGGCTCCCGAAGGCCTGTTCTTATCGTCTGTCATCTGCCTGCCCCGCTCCGAGTCGATTGACGCATCATTGCCATATCGAAATGCCCTATCAACATTTTAAACGCCCTATCAACATTCTAAACCAAAATGCGCGGCACCCTGAGGTAACCGCGCATTTCTTACTAAGGTAGTATCACCTTAGGCGTCTGGATTACTCAATCCAGCCTTGTTCACGGTAGTAACGCGCTGCCCCATCGTGCAACGGTGCGGAAAGCCCTTCACTCACCATCTCTTCTGGATCAAGATTTTCGAAGGCCGGATGCAGACGCTTGAAACGATCGAAGTTGTCAAAAACCGCCTTGACGGTCTGATAGATCACTTCTTCGTCAGCCTCAGCGGTGGTGACAAAGGTCGCTGCCACGCCGAAGGTTTCGACATCTTCGTCATTGCCGCGATACAGACCACCCGGAATTACCGATGCGGCGTAGTAAGGATATTCATCGACGATGCCTTGAATGTCTTCGTCGTTCAACGGAATCAGACGAGCATCAACGGTGGTGGTGGCTTCCTGGATGGAGCCATTGGGGTGGCCAACCACGTATACCATGGCATCGACGTTATTATCAGCGAGTGCCGCCGCTTGCTCGGCAGCATCAAGCTGAGATGCCAACGAGAAGGTGTCTTCAGTCCAGCCCTTGGCTTCCATCACCACTTCCATGGTGTTGCGCTGGCCCGAACCTGGATTACCAATGTTGACACGCTTGCCTTCCAAGTCATCGAGCGTCTCGATGCCAGAATCAGCCCGCGCAAGCAGCGTCAACGGCTCACCGTGGACACGGAACACCGCACGCAGCTCTTCGTAGGGCTCGCCTTCGAAATTCCCAGTGCCGTTGTAGGCTTGATACTGAACATCGGATTGAGCGACACCCATGTCCAATTCGCCGGACTTGATGCCATTGATATTGGCGACAGAACCACCGGTGGAAGGTGCATTACACTTAATATCGGCGTCTTCGAGACGATTAACCAAACGACAGATCGACTGACCCACGACGTAGTAAACGCCGGTTTGGCCACCGGTGCCAATGGTGATGAATTGCTCGTCATCCTGTGCCATTGCCGGTGAGGCGAAAGCAGCGGCGGCAAGTAGCGCACCGGAGAAAGCAGTAGTGGAAAATACATGGCGTTTCATGAACACACCTCTTTGTATTGATGTTGTGAGCGTATTTGATGTTACGAGCATCGCACGCTTTGGTCTCACCTGATGAACCGTTCCCTCAGGTGCCCTTGTTCCAAAACGTTTTCAAGACATTCTATTTTCAAGACAAACGGTTACAGGCGACCCATAAGCTGCCTGCTAGCATTACTTTAGCGAAAAAAACCTAATTAGCGAAATGTAATACGCTAAATAATGAATTTCGCTGTCGTCTAATACTCAGTGTAGCGGTCTTCATCGTTTAGGGAGCGTTAACTGCTATACCGCCTTTGCATAGGGTAAGCAAAATTAATCAACGTTATAGCCCAAAACGCGCGGCAGCCATAGCGCGATAGCGGGGAAGATTGCCACTAGCGCTAGCGCACAGCCCATTGCAACGACAAACAGCAGCGCCCATCCGATGGTCTGCTCCAAGCGAATTTTGGCCACTTCGGTGGTCACCATCAAATTCACCGCCACCGGCGGGGTAAATTGGCCAATGGCAATATTCATCGCCAACAGAATCCCAAACCACACCGGGTTCCACTCAAAATGCTGCATCACGGGGATCAAAATCGGCATCATGATCAAATAAATCGAGATCGCATCCAACAGCATCCCAGCGACCAACACTGCTAACATCACCAGGATTAGCAGCAAAACGCCGTTATCGGTCAGGCTAATAATCCATTCCGCCAAGTGGCGGAAGGTGCCCAGCATGGTTCCTGCCCAGGCAAAAATCCCCGCCAGAGCGATAATCAGCATCACCACGCCGGAAATAATCGCCGCCTCACCCAATAGCTCCCATAAATCACGCAGCGACAGCTCGCGGGTTAGAAAAAGACCGACAATCGCACCATAAGCAACGGCTACCACGGCCGCTTCGGTGGGTGTAAACAGCCCTGAACGCAAACCACCCAAAATCAGCACCGGGGCAAACAGCGCCGGTATCGCCTGTTTAAAAGTGGAGCGCACACTTAGCCTTTCAGCCCCCTCTATGGGTGTGCCGCCCTCCCAACCGTAGCGTTTGGAAACGAGCATAGCGGGCACCAGTAGCGCCAGCCCCGCCAGAATACCGGGAAATAAACCTGCTGCGAAAAGTGCGCGTAAATCAACGCCCGGCACCACGATCGAGTAAAGAATCAGCGCCACTGAAGGGGGAATGAGAATCGCCGTCGAAGCAGAGGCGGCAATCAGCGTGGCGGAAAACGGCTTGGGGTAGCCCGCTTTGGTCATACTCGGCAGCATCACCATCGCAACCGCCGCGGCATCAGCAGGGCCTGAGCCACTCATTCCGCCCATAATCATACACACCAGCACCGCCACCAAGGCCAAGCCACCGTGGCGCGGGCCAATCAAAGCCTGGGCAAAACGCACTAAACGCAGCGCTACACCGGAACGTTCAAAAATAAGCCCGGTTAAGATAAACAGCGGAATCGCAATCAAAGGGTACTTGGCAATACTGTTATAGGTATTGGTACCCATCGTTGCGAGCATGTCCGGTGACAAACCCAGCACGATGCCAACGGCCCCGGAGAGCGCCAGCGAAAACGCTACCGGCACCCCCGCTATCAGCAGCCCCGCAAACGCCAGTATCATCCACACATCAGGGCTCATCGGTGAGCCTCCCCGTTAAACGGTCGGCGGTTTGCTGGCATAAGCGCCACACCATGGCCGCAGAAAGCACGGGCAGCCAGACTAAATACCACCACTGAGGCAAGCCAAGCCCTGGTGACAGCGACTCCCACTGATACTCTTGCCAGGCCATCTTGCCGCCATACCAAGTGATCAAACCCAGCACGGTGGCACCGCAAAGCGCTTGAAAAAGGATCAGTGCACGACGGTACTTGAGCGGCAATGCCCGTTCCAAAAAGCCAATACGAATATGGCGGTTACGCCGCAGCGCCACCGAGGCACCGGCAAAGGTCAGGACTACCAACAAAAACACAGAAAACTCTTCGGTAAATGAAAAAGAGCCGCCGGTTAAGTAGCGAGTAATCACATTACCAAGACTAATCAATGAGATAATGATTAATGCCAGCGCGCCCAGCCAACGTTCAGGGCGCGCATCAGGAAAGCCTTTCATGGCAGCCTCACAGCAAAAAACTCCCAGCCTTCAAGGCCGGGAGTTTGAACATCAAAAGTAATTAACGCGCGTCGATAGCGGCTTGTGCGGCCTCTACCACCTCTTCACCAATCCGCGGCGCCCATTTTTCGTAAACGGACTGGGTGGCATCGACAAACGCCTGGTACTGCTCATCGGAAAGCTCGGTTACTGTGACGCCGCGCTCTTGAATCGCCGCAAGCCGCTCGCCCTCTTCTTCACGGGTCATGGCGATTTCCCACTCACCCGCTTCTACCGCGGTTTCGCGCAGCAGGGTTTGCTGCTCTTCGCTCAATGTTTGCCATACCTGCTGATTGACCGCAAAAATCAGTGGGTCATTCATGTAGTTCCAGAGTGTCAAATGCTCCTGGCCGACTTGATCAATGCGCGCGACGTCAAACACAGAGAGTGGGTTTTCCTGGCCATCAACGGCGCCGGTGGTCAGCGCAGGCTGAGCGTCTGTCCAGCTCATTTGGGTGGGGTCGGCGCCCAATGCCGAGAAGGTATCCTGGAACAGCGGCGAGCCAACAACGCGGATTTTCAGGCCGTCCAAGTCGTCTGGTTGGCTAATCGGCCCGCGAGAATTGGAAACCTGGCGGAAACCGTTTTCACCCCAGGCTAACGGGATAACGCCACGAGATTCGATTGCTTCAAAAACCAACTCCCCTGCTTCACCACCGGTAACCGCATCAACGGCGGCTTCATCGGGAATGAAGAACGGTAAAGAGAATAGATTAAGTTCCGGCACCTGGGGCGACCAGTTGATGGTCGAGCCCACAGCGGCGTCAATCAACCCGGAGCGCATGGCGGAAAATTCGCGGGTTTGGTCACCGGAAACCAGTTGAGAGTTGGGGTAAACGCGCAGCGTTAACTCGCCGTCGCTACGCTCCTCAACTAGTTCGGCCCACTTCTCAGCCGCCTGCCCCCAGGGGAAAGCGTCAGACAAAACCGTAGAAACCGAGAGTTCGCGTGCTTGTGCAGAAAGGGAGGCGGTCAGCAGAGCCGCACCGGCCAAGCCAGCGGTTAAACGAGCCATTGGGCGTGTCAGCGTCATGGTAGATCCTTTTTTAGCTATTTTTATGATGTGCGTTTAGTGGTGTGCGTGGACAGCAGTTGTGAAGCTTTTCGAGAAAGCCCCACTTATTGTATGCACTTAGGGCGCGAAAGGAAGTCGCCTAAGGTCGGCATGTGGCAGTACTGGCCCTTGAGACCAGGGTATAAGGCAACACCAAATTGTCTACTTGCCTCCCTTCCAGCACCTCGATCAACATCGCAACAGCTTCGCGTCCGAAGGCTTCCGCCGGTTGGGCAATCGTCGTCAGCGGCGGGTCGCTGTAGGAGGCAAACGCAATATCATCAAAGCCTGCCACCGAAATATCCTCCGGCACCCGCAGGCCCGCTTCTTTGATACGGCTTATAGCGCCTATGGCCATTTCATCGCTTTCACAAAAAATGGCGGAGGGGCGCTCCGCTAAAGCAATAAGCGTTTCAGCCGCCTGATAACCAGAACGTGGCGTGAAATCGCCAGGACAAAGCAGGCACTCATCTAACGGAATGCCCGCTGCGCTCAACGCATCCTGGTAGCCTTGTTGGCGGTCACGGGTCAAGGGGCTGCGCCGAGGCCCTTTAATCATGCCAATTCGACGATGCCCCAGGGAGATCAAGTGCTCGGTGGCCTCCCGGGCTGCCGCTCGGTTATCGAGTTTGACGGTGGGACAGGGCGCATCGTCCAGCACCTCGCAGGCATTGATCATGGGCAATACCGCCCCAGCAGGAAACGCCTTTTCAGAAAAAGGGTTAAAAGCACGCAGTTGAATCACGCCATCCGCCTGGCGGGTACTGACTAAACTGGCGTATTGGGTTTCCATCGCCTCATTACCAAGCGTATTACACAGCAAAACGCCGTAGCCGCGTTCTTGGGCCGCCTCCTGAATACCGCTGATTACCCGCGCAAAGAAGGTATTTGCGATAGTGGGTACTAAAACCACTAAGTTATAAGTGCGCTGTGAGCGAAACTGAACCGCCATCAAATTAGGTTTGTAGCCCGCTTGATCAACGGCCTTCAGCACTTTTTCCCGGGTGGCCGGTGAGACGATATCCGGCGACTTTAACGCGCGTGATACGGTCGCTACCGATACCCCCGCCAACTCGGCGACCTTACGTATATTGGTCATGGCCTCCCTTATCACTAGGTAATCGCCGTAAGCAGATGGTTGCGCGGCATTATTCATCTCAGCTTAACGTATCCCAGCGTTAAACTCAGCGCGCGATTTCCCAACCCTTCGCGCGCACCGATAGACCTTTGTCGCATTGACGCTTATAGCGTGAAGCCCTAATTTCAAGCCAAATGTAACCGGTTACATTATCGTCTGTACAAGCGCAGCCTGAACAAGCGCCACCTGAAAAATCATAAGCTTTATTAAAGCAGGAGCCTCTCTATGCCGCGACCCAATCAACCCCGCATCCGCTTAGGCATGATCGGCGGCGGACAAGGGGCGTTTATCGGCCAAGTTCACCGCTTAGCTGCTCGCCTTGACGACACCTGCGAGCTGGTATGTGGCGCCTTTAGCCGCTCGGCGGATAACAACCAGCTGACCGGCGAAGCGTGCCACCTACCTGACGAACGTATTTACGCTGACTGGCAGCAATTACTGGAAAGCGAGCAGCAACTTCCCGCCGAACAGCGCATGCAGTTATTGGTGATCGTAACGCCTAATCACCTTCACGTACCAATCGCGGAAGCGGCCATGCAGGCAGGCTTTCATGTGTTCTGCGAAAAACCGGCGGCAGTATCGCTCCAAGAAGCTCAGCGCTTAGCAGAAAGCTGGCATGCCAGCGGCTGCCTGTATGGCTTGGCGCATACCTACTTAGGCTACCCCATGGTATGGCAAGCCCGAGAAATGGTGAACGAGGGCCAAATAGGTAGCATTCGCAAAATTCATGTGGAGTACCCCCAGGGCTGGCTAGGCGAGCATTTAGAACAGCAGGGTAATAAGCAAGCCGCGTGGCGCACCGACCCGGCGTTAGCAGGTATCAGCGGCTGCATGGCCGACATTGGCACCCATGCTTTCGGCCTCGCCGAGTTTATTTCTGGACATCGTGTTAGCGCTCTCTGCGCCTCGCTTGCCAGCCACGCCGATGGCCGCCAATTAGACGATGATGGCGATGTACTGCTGCGCACCGATCAAGGCGCCAGCGGAACCCTCATTGCCAGCCAGATCTGCAGCGGGGAAGAAAACGCACTTAAAATACGTATTTACGGCGATAAAGGGGCGTTGGAGTGGCACCAAATGGAGCCCAACAGCCTGTTCTACCGCCCGCTTCAAGCACCGATGCGCACCCTCCGTGCGGGCATCGACCAACCCGACCTTTTCCCCAGCGCAATGCAGCGATTGCGCCTACCTGGCGGCCACCCTGAGGGGTATCTGGAAGCACTCGGCAACCTTTACCGCGACTTTGCCCACGCCATTCATCAAGGCAAGCAAGGCGACGTTGAGGGCGTTCCCGGCATGGCCTCCGGGCTACGTGGCATGGCGTTTATCGAGGCCGTCACCACCAGCACCAAAAGCGAACAGAAATGGACGCCACTGCCTGCCACTCAACTAACGGGAGCCTAATCATGCCAAACACCCACAAAGGCATCCGCGGGCCCGCCATTTTCCTGGCCCAGTTTATCGGCGACGAAGCGCCTTTCGATAGCCTCGACGGTATCGCTCGTTGGGCGGCCGAACAGGGCTATCAAGCCATTCAGCTACCCACTGCAGACAGTCGTTTTATCGACCTGCACAAGGCCGCTGAAAGCCAAAGTTACTGTGATGAGTTAAACGCCCGCTGTGAAAAAGCCGGCGTTGTGATCAGTGAACTCTCTACCCACTTACAGGGCCAACTGGTCGCCGTGCATCCCGCTTGCGACGACTTATTCGATGATTTTGCGCCTGTTGAGCTACACGGCAAGCCGCAGGAGCGTACCGAGTGGGCCATTGAGCAGCTAAAGCTGGCTGCCAAAGCCAGCCAACGGCTTGGTTTAACGGCTCACGCGACGTTTTCCGGGGCGCTGCTATGGCCCTTTGTTTACCCCTGGCCCCAACGTCCTGAGGGGCTAGTCGAAGAAGGGTTCAACGAGCTGGCCCGGCGGTGGCGGCCAATTCTGGATGCCTTTGATGAGGCAGGTGTTGATCTGTGCTTTGAGATTCACCCTGGCGAGGATCTTCACGACGGTGCGTCTTTCGAGCGGTTCCTGGCGGCAGTGGACAACCATCCACGGGCGAAAATTCTTTATGACCCCAGTCACTTACTGCTGCAGCAGTTGGATTATCTCGAGTTTATCGACCGCTACCACGAGCGTATCGGCATGTTCCACGTTAAAGACGCTGAATTTAACCCCAATGGCCGCAGCGGCGTTTATGGCGGTTACCAGGGTTGGGTAGAGCGCCCTGGACGCTTCCGTTCATTAGGCGATGGGCAGATCGATTTCAGCGAGATTTTTAGCCGCCTGACGCAGTACGGATTTGATGGCTGGGCGGTGCTTGAGTGGGAGTGCTGTATTAAGGACGCCGCCCAAGGCGCCGCACAGGGCGCGTCTTTCATCCAGGCGCACCTGATTCAACCTGCCGGTCGCGCCTTTGACGATTTCGCTGGCGTAACCGCCAGCCCTTCTCGCAACCGACAAATTCTCGGTCTTCCTTCACACCGCTAATTGATTGTTTTAAATCAAGACCACAACCACAACAAAGGATCACGTCATGGCTATGATACGCACACGACTCAGTATCATGATGTTTTTGCAGTTTTTTATCTGGGGCGGCTGGTTTGTCACCCTTGGCACCTTCCTGGCCAACAACCTCAACGCCAGCGGTGGTCAGATTGGCATGGCGTTCTCCACCCAATCCTGGGGTGCCATTATTGCCCCTTTCATTATTGGCTTGATCGCTGACCGCTATTTCAACGCCGAGCGTATTCTCGCCGTACTCCACTTAGCAGGCGCTGCGTTAATGTACGGCCTGTATGTCGCCAGCGATTTCAGTACGTTTTACCCGTTAGTGTTGATGTATATGATTATCTATATGCCGACACTGGCGCTGGTTAACTCAGTCTCTTTTCGCCAAATGAGCGACCCAGGCCAGGAGTTCGCCAAAATCCGCGTGTGGGGAACCATCGGTTGGATTATCGCGGGCTTGGGTATCAGTTACTTATTCGCCTGGGACTCTTCTCAAGGCATCGCCGACGGCATGCTGCGTAACACCTTTTTGATGTGCGCTATCGCATCATTAGCCCTAGGCCTATACAGCTTTAGCCTGCCCGCCACGCCGCCTAAAGCAAACGGCCCGGTTGGCTTAAAAGAAGTACTAGGGCTAGATGCACTGGCCCTGCTAAAAGACCGCAACTACGCCATCTTCTTTATCGCCTCTATTCTGATTTGTATTCCGCTGGCATTTTATTACCAAAACGCCAACCCTTTTCTGGCAGAGATCGGCGTGACCAATCCAACCGGCAAAATGACCCTGGGCCAGGTATCGGAAGTGCTGTTTATGCTGTTGCTACCGGTCTTTATTCATCGCTTTGGTATCAAGAAAACCTTGCTGATCGGTATGCTGGCGTGGGCGCTACGCTATGCGCTGTTTGCGTTCGGTAACGCCGATGAGATGGTGTTTATGCTCTTGATTGGTATTGCACTGCATGGCGTGTGCTACGACTTCTTCTTCGTGACCGGCCAAATCTACACCGATGCCCGCGCAGGGGAGAAGTTTAAAAGCTCTGCCCAGGGCATGATCACGCTGGCCACTTACGGGGTAGGCATGCTAATAGGCTTCTGGGTAGCCGGTCAGATTACCGATCACTTCTCCACCAACGGCACGCACGACTGGCAAGGCATCTGGATGTTCCCAGCAGCATTTGCTATCGCGGTGCTGGTATTGTTCTTCCTCACCTTTAAAGACGATAAAAACGTAACGGCTAAGCCTAACGTGTAAGGATACAGAGCAAAAAAACAGCCGGGTGTGTGGGCGGCACCCGGCTTACTAAGCTTTGTACGAAAACTGTCCTAACAGATACAGAGCCAACACAATCAACGCAAGCAAACCCACTACTGCACACCAAGCGCCGTCGGCTCGGCTCCTATGCTCATCGAGATATATCACTTTAGAAGCCGAAGGATATTTTCCCAAAGTAACTAGTTTACAGATTGGCCAGCCAACCCAGTAACAAATTGTTCTAAAGAATACCTCTGCCAGTATGTAACCTATCCCCCTAAAAAACCCCCTGCCTATCTCTTCAAAAAAGCCGTCCATAAAACTCCTTTTCGGTTAAACGTAACAAGTAAATACATTGCCCGAATCCGCTTTCTATTTACTTACGGCTTATCATACCTAGTGATCGCAGATAGCAATTATCTCAACACGATAACACTCGCCATTGCCGATGATAAAATAATGGGCACAGCGTAGCTTTCTGTGATCCGGTATTATTAACTCTTTAGCTTTCATTCTTCCGTAACGACAATCAAGCGCTCATCAATGGCAGGGCCACGTGAGTAGGTGTATTCCAAAACAAAGCCATCCGATGCAATAGTTCTGTGACTGTTCCCCCAGAATGCCTCTTCGACCTCTTCTTCTTTGTTTGGTGCATACATTTGAATCAGCGCTTTTAACGCCTGTTCGGCCTTCTGCTTATCTGCATGTAGCCCATAACCAACATCTTTAAACCAATCATTCCACATTAACTTGACATTATCGACTCGGCCGGTGTTTGGCACTTCATTAATAAACCACTTTACTGTTTCAGCGTTCCCTTGAACACACCCATAGAGCTCACCCATTCCAAATGATGCTGACGTGATTTTTGGATTTCGACAATCCAGTGCTTCCGTTGCTTCGCCAGATTCTGAAGTAAATGATTTAAAATCAGCAGCTAAAGCGCTACCTATCATTAAAATAATGCCTAAAGCACACAACACCAGCTTTCTATAAACCTTCATCGTCAATACTCCTTCAGTTTGGCTGGCAGCGATTGAGATCAGTACTCACGTTTCTAGATGCATCTTATTCCTAATTACACTGTATAAAAAAGTCGCACGCAAAGCACCAAGAAACGGCAAATAAATCTCAAGTCCTACTATCTAACCGTGGCATCGAAAACGCAAAAAAGCCCAGCCCCCCCGATACTGTCTAGCATCAGGAGACTGGGCTTGCTCACTGAGGGTACTTAGAAGCGCCTGACTATAACTCTCTCACCCAAACGTTTCGAAAGCTAACGTCCGCATCGTGATCCTGCAGGTAAATGGGTGCGCAGCCGTGGGCTTCGTCGTAGTTGGGTTCGCCAATCCACTCGGTGGTGCCTTGCACTTCAGCATGGTGCTGAACCACTACGCCGTTATGCAGCACGGTGATGTAGGCAGGTGATTCAAGGGCGCCTTCATCATCAAAACGTGGCGCGGTGTAGAGGATGTTATAGCTCTGCCACTCACCGGGCGGGCGGGATGCGTTGACCAGCGGAATATGCTGTTTGTAGATAGATGCCGCTTGGCCGTTGGGATAGGTCGGGTTGTCATAGGAGTCCAGCACTTGCACTTCATAACGCTCCTGCAGGAAGACGCCGCTATTGCCCCGATCTTGACCATCCATGCCTTCAAGATCCTCTGGAGAACGCCACTCCAGGTAGAGCTGCACGTCGCAGAAATCCTGGCGTGTGCGTATTCCTCCCGCGCCGCGATTCACCGTCATCACGCCATCTTCCACTTGCCACTCGGCTGGCCCACCCTCCTCGGCTTCCCACGCGTCTAAATTGGTGCCATCGAATAGCACGATGGCATCGGAGGGAACGCCAGACTCAGGCACTGAAACCGAAGGGGGCACAGGCTCCCACACTTCGGTTTTGGTGGATTGCTGCTCGGGTGTCAGCGCCTCTTTCGAGGCGTCTTCTTGTGCCGCGCTGTCGAATGCCAACAAACTGCCACAAGCCAATAAGCAGAATGCCTGGGCGTATTGATAGTTCATCAATGCTCTCCTTTCCATTATGTGGCCCAAGCAGGCTCGCCGTTATAAGGCGCGCAGCCCTCGTAGCGGCCTGGCACCGCTTCGTAGCGCAAGACTTCAGTCGCGCCAACTTCTGAGGTGAAGAAGCCGAACAGCGTTAGCTGCTTCATCATAGTGAAGTAGTGTGGAAGCGCTTTCTCGCTATCCGCGTGCTCCTGGGATGACTGGGTTTCCGCCGTTTGATTTTGAGCGGTCTGGGTCTCTGCAGTCAGTGCCTCAGCAGGGGTTGGCTGCTTTCTGCGGGCCTGTTGCTGGGCGTGCGCCATCGCTTCGCGATCCAACTCGTTTACGAGCTCTAACCGCTGCTCGCCACTCAGCGCTATAAAATCACGTTCGTAAGCCGCTCTGCTGCGTGCCTCAAGCTGCGCTAAACCAAAATAGAACACCTCTCTTTCTGAGGGCGTATAGCAGTCGCTGACGAACAGGGCCATAAACTCCCCGACGCCAGCGTCTTTAGCACCTGGGGTATCGGTTCTGGGCAGAATGGTTTCGGCAAGCTCGTCCAGCCGCTCTACATCACGGCTGCTAAAGGGATGGCCTGACTGGCCAGCATCGCTAAAGGCAAATAGGGATTTGCCTCCAATCATCGCTGTACCGGTCGTCAGGGCGATCATTTTGAGTAATTCGCGACGATTCATGACAGGTTCCCCCGCTTCAGCTCTTCCACCGCATAGTCCACCGCCCGAGCGGTAAGCGCCATATAGGTTAGAGAAGGATTTACACAAGAGGATGACGTCATGCAGGCGCCATCCGTAACAAACACATTGGGCGCATCCCACACCTGGTTGTGGCTATTGAGCACTGAGGTTTTCGGGTCACGGCCCATACGCGCGGTGCCCATCTCATGGATCCCCATGCCTGGCGCGTAATCGCCTACGTCACCTGTGACGTTCTTCACGCCCGCGGCCTCAAGTAAGTCGACCGCATCTTGAACCATGTCCCGACGCATATCGCGCTCGTTTTGCTTGAGTTCAACGTCGATCGACAGCACCGGCAGCCCCCATTTATCGCGAACGCTGTGGTCAAGGGAGATGCGGTTATCGTGATCGGGCAGCATTTCGCCGAAGCCCGTCATACCGATCGTCCAACCGCCTGGCTGGCTAAGTGCTTGCTTTAAATCAGCGCCGATATTGAGCTCAGCAATTTCGCGATCCCATCCCTCGCGGCTCGCCGCGCCTTGATAACCAAACCCACGCACGTAGCTTCGCTGCTCATCGCCTACGTTGCGAAAGCGCGGAATGTAAAAGCCCGCAGGACGGCGTCCGAAGTAGTATTTGTCGAGATAGCCTTCCACTTCGCCACTGGCACCGCAGCGGAAGTGGTGATCCATCACGTTGTGACCCAGTTCGCCGCTGCTACTGCCCAAGCCCCCTTCCCAGACATCGGTGGCGGAGTTCATCAAAATCCAGGTAGTGTTGAACGTAGACGCATTGAGGAAGATGACATCAGCGGTGTACTCATGGACTTCATGGGTCTCAGCGTCAATCACCTCAACGCCCCGCGCCCGCTGACGGTCTTTGTCGTACAGCACCTGGCTGACAATCGAGAATGGCCGTAACGTTAGATTACCTGTGGCCACCGCCGCGGGAAGCGTGGCGGACTGGGTGCTGAAATAGGCACCATAAGGGCAACCCAGCCAGCATTTATTGCGGTATTGGCAGTTGACGCGATTTTGTTCCGGCTTTGGCTGGGTAATATTGGCGACTCGGCTGTGGATAAGATGGCGCTGCCCACCAAAGGCCTCTTTAATACGCTTGGCGGCATCTTTTTCCACGCAGTTAAGCGGTATTGGCGGCAGAAACTCGCCATCGGGAAGAATATCTAGCCCTTCCTGAGTACCTGCAATACCGGCAAAGCGCTCCACATAGTCATACCACGGGGCGATATCTTCATAGCGAATCGGCCAATCAATGGCGATGCCTTCACGCTGGTTGGCCTCGAAGTCCATAGGGCTGAGCCGATAGCTTTGCCGCCCCCAAAGCAGTGAGCGCCCCCCTACGTGATAGCCGCGAAACCAGTCAAAGCGCTTCTCTTCCACGTAGGGATTGGCCTGTTCATCCGCCCACATGCCCATGGTGGCTTCGTTAAGGGGGTAGTCGCGCCTGAGCACGGGGTGTTTAGCGATCATCTCCTGGGTCGGCTCATTGCGGTGGGGATAATCCCACGCCTCTTTATGGGCATTGTGGTAATCCTTCACGTGTTCAATGTTGCGCCCACGCTCAAGCAGTAAAACCTTCAAGCCTTTCTCTGTAAGTTCTTTAGCGGCCCAGCCGCCGCTAATGCCTGAGCCAACCACGATGGCATCGTAGTGATTATCTGGCATGGTCATCTTCCTTATTGTGTTGTTGTTCGCGTCGAATCACACATCGCAGCGCTGAATAGCTGCCTGCAGTGATTCTATTTTTGCCTGTTGGCTAGTACGGTCAGGGAGAAATTCTTGGGCGATATAGCCCTGAAAGCCGGTATCTCGAATAGCGCGGCAAATCGCGGGGTAGTTGAGCTCTTGGGTGTCGTCTATTTCATGGCGCCCAGGCACACCGGCAGTATGGTAATGGCCGAAAAAGCGATGGTTTTCACTGATAGTGCGAATGACATCGCCCTCACTAATCTGCATGTGATAGATGTCATAGAGCAGCTTGAAGTTGGGCGAATCGAGGCGACGGCAAAGCTCAATGCCCCAAGCCGAGTTGTCACAAAGATAATCGGGGTGGTCGATTTTGCTGTTGAACAGCTCCATCTGTAGCACCACGCCTTTTGCCTCTGCCTGGGCAAGAATCTCCTTCAGCCCCGTTTCGGCATTTTGCAAACCCTGTTCAGGGCTCATACCCCGGGCATTGCCGCTAAAACAAATGAGATTGGTGTAGCCCGCTTGGCTGACCAGATCGATATGATGGAGGTATCGCTCAATCAGCTCTGAGTGAAAGCGGGTATCGCCCCAGCCATCCTCAAGGCTCAACTCAGCGCCATTACACATGGAAGAGTCGAGCCCATACCGCTGAAGCACAGGCCACTCTTCTGGCCCCACCAGATCAATCGCCGTAATGCCCAACTCAGTTGAAAGCTGGCAAAGCTCTTCCAAAGATAGAAAATCGAATGTCCAACGAGCGACTGAATGATGGATATTGCCTTTTAGTGCCCGCTGAGAAGGCGTATCGTCAGCCAGGGCTCGAGATCCAAGCTGAGGTAGCGCCGCCAGACCAATAGCACCGGTAACGCTGTGGCGCAGCAGGCTACGCCGATCAATTAGGTAGCGCTTCATAAAGCATCCTCGCGTTCGTCATCTAAATGAGATGGCCTTGGCGTGCTTACTCTTCTCGAAGCGCTGTCAGCTTCTCCTTTAAGAAGCTGTTCCCCTCAGTAATAACCGCCTCAGCGTCTAGCGGCTTATCGTGTTCGATGATGTACCACTCAACATCAGTGGCCTCGATAGCGGGCAAGATTGCATCCCAATCCAGCACACCTTCCCCGAGCGTAGCGAACCCGCCCTCTTCTTCGGCGGTGCCTTCTGGAGCATTATCTTTGGCGTGAACAGCAAACAGTTGCCCATCGAAACGCGTTACGTACTCGGCTGGGTCAAACCCGCCCCGTGCTACCCAGGCGATATCCAATTCCGCCAACAGATCAGTTCCGGCAGCATCAAACAGATGCTCTAGCGCGGTTTTACCGTCATACACTGCAATCTCGAAGTCATGGTTGTGATACGCCAACCGGAAACCTTCGGCATCTAGCTCAGCGGCAATACCACCTAGCTCTTCACCCAGCGCCTGCCAGCCTTCGGCATCGCTAGGGCGTGCGTCCTCGGCTAGATAAGGCACTGTTAAGGTGTCGTTACCCACCGCCTGATTAAAAGCCACCGTTTCATCTAAGCGATTGCGCAAATCGTCTAGCTGCACATGACTTGAGATCACCTCAAGCGCGTGCTCTTCTAACAAAGTGTTGAGTTCTTCGGCTGTCACGTCCTGGGTGCCCACCGTCTCAATGGCAGAGATTCCCGCCCGATTTACGGCGGCTAACTGCTCCTCCAAATTGCCAAAATCACGCAGCGTATACATTTGAACAGCAATGGGTAATTCTGCTGTGCTGCTTTGTTGAGCTTGAACAACGCCAGGCACACTCAGCACTGACAGCGCCACTGCACTAGCAGCCAGCAGAGCCTGTGAACTCAAACGCTTTGGGCGTAGCGGGGTATCCATATCCACCTCATTGTTGTTGGATTGTTATATATTGTGAAAGCGCCGACGCAAAAATGTAATCGGTTACATTTTTTTAGAACATCTCAGTAAAATGTGCAAGTCAGCCGCTTTTTTTACCGCTTTTAAGGGACAAAAAGGACTTAATACTCACACAAGTAAATTCATAACCAATTGATTATAAACAACATATAGACTATTAAAGAAAAACCTAATACTTTGGTATCAAGCAGTAGCGGCGCTTACCAACGGCTCATTTCACTATTATTTTTGCCGTCTCCCAAGCTGATACAATGGCTATCGTTTCCATCCACCAACGGACATCAACGTGCCACTACGCGACCTGCTGCTCGGCCTCTTTGTTATCGCCATTTGGGCGCTGAATATCATTGTTATCAAGGTCGGTGTAGCGGAGCTACCGCCGCTATTGATGACCACCCTACGTTTTATGCTGGTCGCAGTTCTGCTGGTGCCCTTCTACCCGGTGGCGCGAGTGCAATTGCCGTTTTTGCTACTGTTATCCATCACCTTCGGCAGCCTCCACTTCGCTCTTCTGTTTATTGGTTTGGAGCATGCAGAAGCAGGTACCGGCGCGCTTTTAGTACAGATGGGCACGCCCTTTGCCACATTGCTAGCGGTCATCTTTCTAAAAGAGAAGCTAGGCCCCAAACGGATTGTCGGGCTGCTACTCTCTTTTGCTGGGGTAGTCGTACTGGCCGGTGGGCCAACGCTGCCCTCTCCTTTACCACTGGCGATTCTGTTGTGCAGTGCTATGGGCTGGGCGGTGTCGCAGCTGTTGATCAAGCGTGGCCCGCCCATTGCGCCGATGGCGTTGGCAGGCTGGGTGGCGCTGTTCGCGGTGCCTCAGGTAGGGTTGGGGTCATGGCTATTTGAGAGCGGTCAGTGGCAGGCGATGCAGCAAGCAACTTGGTTAGGCTGGGGGGCGATGATTTACACCGCCGTAATGTCGTCGATTGTCGCTTACGGGATTTGGTATGCGCTTTTACGCCGTCACCCGGTTAATCGCGTGGTACCCATGACGCTACTCGTACCGGTATTGGCAGTCGGCCTAGGCGCGCTGTTAATGGGCGACAGCCTAGGCGTGCATAAACTAGTGGGCGGCGGCTTAGTGGTCGCGGGTATAGCCCTGATTGTGATCAGATTTCGCCGCCGCCGATAAAGGTCATATCGAGGGAAATCAGCGTAGCGACATCGGCAGCAGCGCCGTCATCGAAACGTCACATATCCACTCAGGCCAATCAGTTAGACTGAACAGTCACCAAGCCGGGAGTTCCCTATGCAGATGCTGGCGCTTTACAGTATCAAGGGGGGCGTGGGCAAGACCGCCTCCGCCGTCAACCTCGCCGCCGAAGCGGCACGCGACGGCAGGCGAGTATTGCTGTGGGATCTCGATCCGCAGGCCGCCACCACCTTCTATCTACGCAGCAAACCCAAAGTGCGTGGTGGCGTCGGCAAACTGGTCAAGGGCAAGGCCGATCTCGACCGGGCGATCCGCGAGACCGACATCGAAGGGCTCGACCTGCTGCCAGCGGCGCTGGGCTCGCGTGACCTGGAAGCGTCGATGGAAACCCGCAAACCCAGCCGGCTGCGTAAGATCCTCAAGCCGGTGATGGGCAGTTACGACCTGGTGATACTCGACTGCCCGCCGAGCCTGTCGGCACTCGCCGAGCAGATCTTTTCCAGCGTCGATGCCCTGCTGGTGCCGATGGTACCGACTACCCTGTCGTTGCGCACTCTTGAGCAACTGGACGGTCATCTCGACGCGGTCGACCATGCCTGCCCGATCTGGCCATTCGTGACCCTCGCCGACCGTCGCAAGACCCTGCACCGCCAGGTGATGGAGAGTCTCAGCGAACGCTGGCCGAGGCGCTTATCGACGACCGTGCCCAACGCCAGTGAGGTCGAGCGTATGGGTATCGAACGCGCTCCGGTCGGGCATTTCGCCCGCAGCAGTCGGGGCAGTCGCGCCTACACCGCGCTGTGGCGAGAGATCGCGCAGCGTATGCAATGACCTTCTGAGCTTCGCTCTGCTGTTAATTGGCTTGCAGCAGGCGGAAGAGGTACCGGCGCGCTGTTAAGGGACGACAGCCTAGGCGTGCATAAACGAGTCGGTGGCGGCTTAGTGGTCGAGGGTATAGCCCTGAGCGTGGTCAGGTTTCGCCGCCGCCCAGTTTAATCTCCAGGCTGGCAGAAACCGGCTTCTTCAGGAATAGAAACACAGTCCCCTACTTTGATACCGCGCTCGGCAAAGTAGCCGCCATTAACCTCTAACGCTGAATGATAAGCCGCACCTGCAGGATAAGAGGGGCAGTCGCTCGGCGACGAGGATTCGCAGGGCTGCATGGTATTAATCGCCACAATCCGCCCATCGCTATCGATAAAGGCAATATCCAGAGGGATTAGCGTGCGATACATCCAAAAGGCATTGTTGGCCGACTGCTCGTTCTCAAAGCGAAACAGCATGCCACTTTTTTCGGGCAAGCTCTCACGCCCCATTAACCCGCGCTGGCGCTGCGTAGCCGTTTCCGCCACTTCAACCTCTAGACGATGTGGGCCGCCCTCGCTGTGAATAGCCAGCGCCAGCGTCTGCATCTCTTGTGCAGACGCCTGCCCCCAAGCAAACGAGCTGAGTAGCGACATCGGCAACAGCGCCGCCATCGGTAACAGTAAAGACGCCTTAAGCAGCGTGCGACGCGTGGGATCCATGCTTACTTCCTTTTGTCATGCGCATCTGCGCGAATTTGGTGGCCTGGCAAAAGGTAAATGCCTGCTGCCAGCAGCGAAACCTTCACCACGGCGCCGCTGGTTAACTGATTACGCCGGGCGGCATGGGTAGCAATATCAAAACGTAACATATCGCCGTGATTGACGCTTAGCGAAACTGAAGTGATGCCGCCCAGTACGACCAGTTCGCTAACGGTGGCAACGACCGGGTTCTCCCGCTCGCCGTGTGAAGGACGGCCGCGACGGTGAAGCACAATATCGGAGGGCGGCAAGTACCAGGTGACTGTTTCACCCAGCGTCAGATTATCTAACCCCTCGGCTACCTCTAGATAATTTTCGCCCCACCGCAGCCGACGCTTGCCCTCCTCATCCACCACTACCCCTTCAAACAGATTATGGCGGTCTAACAAGCGCGCCACCAGCGGCGACAACGGCCGACGAAAAAGCACATCAGGAGCATCTTGCTGCAGGCTGACGCCGTTATGCAACACGCAGATTTGGTCGGCCAGCGCGGCGGCTTCTTCCAGGTCGTGGGTCACCAGTACAATAGGAATCTCGATCTGCTGACGCAGCAGCGCCAGCTCGCGCTGCAACCGCCGCCGGGTCACTTGATCCACCGCCGAAAACGGCTCATCGAGTAACAGCACTTTGGGGTCACGGGCCAAGGCACGGGCCAGCGCCACACGCTGGCGCTGGCCCCCCGAAAGCGCGTTGGGGTAGCGCTTGCCCAGCCCGTCTAAACGCACCTTGGCTAGCCACTGCTCGGCCTGTTCACGGCGTTGCGGTTGGGGCAGGTGGCGCAGAGGGAGCTGAATATTTTGTGAGGCGGTTAGGTGCGGAAATAGCGCATAGTCCTGAAACACTATGCCGACCTGTCTACGCTGGGGCGAGAGTGAATGCTTACGCTCGGCGTCAAACCAAACCTCTCCAGCGCACTCCACTCGCCCGCCCTGGGGGCGATAAAGCCCGGCAATGGTGCGCAACAGCGTGGTTTTGCCGCTGCCCGATGGCCCTACCAGCGCCAGCAGTTCACCGGGTTGGCAAACAAACTCGGCGGCCAGTGGAATCGGCCCCGTTTGATTGACCGCCACGCTCAACCCTGCAATCGGCCCAGAGACCGGCTCTGTGATGCGCGAATCAGCCACGTACCCACCGCCTGCGCCCGGCCAGACCATAGACGAGCCCCAAGGTAATAAACGATACCAACAGCAACAGCGCCGACATCTGTGCAGCGCCCTGTTCATCGAAGGCCTGGACGCGATCATAGATGGCAATGGCGAGAGTGCGGGTTTCACCATCAATGGCGCCACCCACCATCAAGATGACGCCAAATTCGCCCAGCGTATGGGCAAAGGTAAGCGCTGCCGCTGACATAATGCCTGGCCACACCAAGGGCAGCTCGATGCGCAGCAGCGTCTGCCAGGGGCTCAACCCGCTGCACCAGGCCGCTTCACGCAGGTTGTGGGGCACATGTTCAAAGGCGCGCTGAATGGGCTGCACGGCAAACGGCAAATTGGCGATCAGGGAGGCCAATAGTATGCCAGTGAAAGTGAAATTCAGCCCGCTACCGGTCATTGCTGCCCAAAACGAGCCCACTGGCGCGTCGCGGCCAAAGCTCAACAGCAGATAAAAGCCCAGTACGGTAGGCGGCAATACCAGCGGTAATGCGATCAGCGCTTCACATAGCCCTTTGCCGCGGAAACGCGCATAGGCCAGAGAGCGACCTAGCCAAATAGCGATGGGTAGCAGGATAAGACAGGTGAACGCCGCTAGGCGTAATGAGACCGAAAGCGCCGACCAATCCATTATGCTCCTTCCATTATTCGACGCTAAACCCGTAGGTACGCAAAATGGATTGTCCCTCGTCCTCTTGCAACCACTGATAGAAGGCCGTGGCAATATCTCCAGCCTGATTGGTCAGTACCATTCGCTGGCGTAGTGGGCTATGCCACTCTTCAGGGATAAGTACGTACTCACTTCGGTCACCTAATGTGGGAGCCAGCGCCAAGGAGTAAGCCACCAGCCCACCGCGCGCATCGTCGGAGAGCGCAAACTGCGCCGCCTGGGAGACATTTTCGCCCAGTATCCGCAGCGGCTCTATTTGCTCCCAAAGCCCGGCGTACTCAAGCGCCTGCCGCACCGCCACGCCATAGGGGGCGTGTTCGGGGTTGGCCAGGGCGATGCGCTCAGTAGTCCCCGCCTCTAACGCGGTTTTAACCGCTTCAAGCGGCGTCTCCTCGTTAGGTAAATCACCACGCCCTGCGCGCTGCAGCCACACTAAACGACCAATGGCGTAAATCACGCCCTCATCTTGTGTGTAGCCCTCCTCATAAAGCGCTTGAACGTAGCTCTCGTCAGCAGAGAGATAGAGCTCAAAGGGCGCGCCCTGGGCAATTTGACGCCGGAAGTTGCCTGACGAGCCAAAGTTTAGCCGTAGGGCGTGGCCGGTTTCCTGCTGAAACTGCTCGGCGGCTTCTGTCAGCGCAAACTGTAGATCAGAGGCCGCCGCCACGATAGGCGCCTCCGCCTGCGCAGGGGAACCTATCAGAAGCAAGCAGGCGAGCAGCAACCCATGCGCTAATTTAGCTTTTAGCATGCTCGTCAGTAATCTCCATTACCTTCATGGTATTGGTGCCGCCATGGGCGTTCATATGGTCGCCGCGAGTTAGGATTACATGGTCGCCAGGTTTGGAGATACCGGTCTTAACCAGCATCTCGAGGGCCCGGTCGTTTAGCTCGGTGGCGCTCATTGCGGAGGTATCGAACGGTAGCGAAACAACACCGCGGTAGAGCGCCATGCGGCGTTGGGCAATGGGATTATGCGCCAAGCCAACAATCGGCAGGCCCGAACGAATGCGAGAAGCGATCAGCGGTGTATAGCCCGATGAGGTCATACAGGCAATCGCGGTAATGCCGGTCATATGGTTGGCCGCGTACATGGCGGAGAGCGCAATGGTCTCGTCAGGGCGGGAAAAGCCTTCATGAATACGGTGACCGGACTCCTGGGCGGTTTTTTCCCGCTCAGCTCCCAGGCAAACACGTGACATGGCTTCTACGGTTTCCAGCGGGTAGTCGCCCGCCGCGGTTTCCGCCGAGAGCATGACCGCATCGCTGCCATCCAGCACCGCGTTGGCCACGTCAAACACCTCAGCGCGGGTGGGAAGAGGCGCTGAAATCATGCTCTCCATCATTTGCGTGGCGGTAATGACCGCACGGTTGAGCGAACGCGCTCGTTTGATCATGCGCTTTTGCACGCCGACCAACTTGGCATCGCCAATTTCTACGCCTAGATCACCTCGCGCCACCATGACCGCCTCAGAAGCTTCGATAATGCCATCCAGGGTGGCATCATCCGCTACGGCTTCGGCACGTTCGACTTTGGCCACCAGGCCAATCTCTTTACCCGCCTCACCTAATAAGCGGCGTGCTTCGAGCATATCTTCAGCATGGCGGGGGAAAGAAATGGCCAGGTAATCGACGCCAATCTCAACGGCGGTCTTAAGGTCTTCTTTATCTTTTTCAGTCAATGCCGGAGCGGAGAGCCCACCGCCCTGCTTGTTGATACCTTTATGGTTAGAGAGCTTGCCTCCCACGACCACGGTGGTATGCACCTGTTGGCCGTCAACACGGGCCACGTCCAGCACCAAGCGCCCGTCATCTAACAGCAGGCGGTCGCCGGCGGTCACGTCTTGGGACAAGGTCTTATAGTCGCAGCCGACTTGATGCACATCGCCCGCATCGCCATCCAGCGCCATATCAAGAATAAACGGCTGGCCCTCTTTAAGCACCACGGCCCCATCTCTAAACCGCGCAATACGAATCTTGGGCCCCTGTAGATCACCCAACACCGCGACGCTGCGGCCTAGCTTGGCGGCTATTTCACGTACCTCGGTTAGTCGGCGGCGGTGATCATCCGCTGTGCCATGGGAGAAGTTAAGACGCACCACATCGACACCCGCCTTGAGCATGGCTTCCAATACCCCTTCCCGGTCGCTGGCAGGCCCAAGGGTGGCGACAATTTTGGTACGACGGATCGAGGAGAAGTGCAGTGCGTTCATAATGTTCCAACCATGCAATTTAGCGTGTAGTGACTTTTATTAAGTAATTCTATTCAGTAACCCTAGCTTACCAGTTTAACGCGCTCTATATGACAGCAGTGCAACGCAGGAGGTTGGTTTAAGTCAACGTCACGGTGATAGTGAGAGGAAACTCATCGCAGTTATTGCCATCACCGCCGCGATCCACTACCAAAAACTCACCTTCACGCTCCAGCACCGATTGAATGGCGTGCCAAGTGCCTGCGCGGTAGTTCACCCCTTGGCGGCCATCGGTGACAAACGCTCGCACGTCTGCAGGGTTAATATGTTCCCCCGGTGGGGCTACCACCACAATAAAGCGCTCCTGGTGCAGCGGCATAAACGCCTGACTGCCCTGGGGGTGACGCTCTAAAAACGTTAGCTCCAACGGCAGTGTAATCGGCTGGCTCACGAAGATATTAATCAGCGTGTGAGCGTTTTCACCCAGTGTTTCCACCTTGGCAAGATCATGGTGGCGCTGCGTGCGCCCGGCGTTGATGGGAAACGACGCTGAGGTGCGCGCATCAATCACATCGCCAAAAGGGGCGAAGGCCTCTGCGGTCAACGGCTCGGCTTTTAGCTCTAGCATTGTTGTGTCCTTCTAAAGTTCTTTGTTACTCAGCGTGGCATGGCCACTTCCAGCCTGATAAATGCACTAGTGGGAGGCAGCTTTAGCTCGCGACCCTTTAAAGCTGCCTGCTTGAAAAGCTGGAGCAACCAGTTTTAACGAGCACCCAGACGAAGAGCAGGATGGCGATTAACATCTTTATACAGCAGATATCGGAACGGCCCTGGGCCAGCGGCGTAGCAAGCCTGGGGGCAGAAGGCGCGTAACCACATGAAATCGCCCGCTTCCACTTCTACCCAGTTTTGATTCAGGTGATAAACGGCCTTGCCTTCGAGCACATAAAGGCCGTGTTCCATGACATGGGTTTCATCGAAAGGAATCACGCCGCCGGGCTGGAAGGTAACGATATTCACATGCATATCGTGGCGAACGTCCGCAGGGTCGACAAAGCGTGTGGTGGCCCAGCGTCCTTCCGTGCCCGGCATTTCGATAGGCGCAATGTCCTGCTCGTTGGTGACAAACGCCGTTGGCACCTCAAGTCCTTCCACAAACTCATAGGCCTTGCGTACCCAGTGGAAACGTACCGGCGCGTTGGATTCGTTGCGCACCTGCCACGAACTGCCAGGGGGAATAAACGCATAGCCGCCGGGCTGCAGGGAGTGGCGCTCGCCTGACAGAGTAAGCGTTAACTCACCTTCCACAATAAACAGAACGCCTTCCGCCTGGGGATCAGGCTCAGGCTTATCGCTGCCGCCCTGAGGCTGGACTTCCATAATGTACTGAGAGAACGTCTCGGCAAACCCCGACAGCGGACGCGCCAGCACCCATAGCCGGGTGCCTTCCCAAAACGGCAGATTACTGGTGACGATATCGCGCATCACGCCTTTGGGGATCAGCGCATACGCTTCAGTGAACACGGCGCGATCAGCGGTGATTTGCGTTTGCGGCGGGTGCCCGCCGGTGGGAGCGTAGTAAGTAGCTGGCATTTTTAAACCTATTTGACTTAGTAAAAACACACGTTATTCATCTTGTATACAAGATTAGCTAACCACAATAAAGCAATCTTTAACAAAGCTCTTGTGAAACACTCCTCCCAATAGTAACTTCTTTAGAAACTTTCGTTTCATAATTCTAAGATCATACGAGCATGTCCAAAAACAGCAACCTCGGCGCGGCGTGACGCCCGCTAACCGCTGCTCAGGTCAGCTACTTATAACAAACGCGAGGCATAGCATGTCCCAACACACCCCCTCTTCGTCTTCCTCAGATCGCCCCACGCCCAAGAAAAGCTGGTGCCGGATCCCTGACATTTACGCGGTTCTGTTCATATTTATCGCCCTGGCCGCGATAGCAACGCACTTTGTGCCGGCCGGGCAGTTCGAGCGTGTTCCTGGCCCGAATGGGCGCATCACTATCGACCCGAACTCTTATGAGCAGATCGCTTCGTCACCAGTTGGCATCGTCGACTTTATGCTGGCGATCCCGAATGGCTTAATGAGTGCCGGTGAAGTTGTCTTTTTCACCTTCATGATCGGCGGTATGTTCATGGTGCTAAGGCGCACCGGCATTATTGAAATAGGTGTGGACAAGCTAACGCGCCGCTTTGCGCGACAGAACCTGCTCACTATCCCCGTGTTGATGACGGTTTTTGCCCTCATAGCGACGGTTATCGGTACCCAAGAGTTGGCGCTGGTCTATGTGCCGGTCATCTTGCCGCTGATGATTGCCTTGCGCTTTGATTCAGTCACGGCCGCGGCGGTGGCACTTTGTGCTACCACGGTCGGTTTCACGACGGGTGTGCTCAACCCCATCAATACCGGCCTAGGACAGCAACTCTCAGATCTTCCTCTCTACTCCGGCTATGGCTTGCGCGTTGTGGCATTTGTGGTGATGTTAGCCGCGGCCATTTTCTTCGTTATGCGTTACGCCCGTATGGTGCATCAAACACCTTCACTTAGCCTGCTGAGCAGTGACACTAGCGAATCCGAAAAACGCTCGCTTTATCAACATGCTGACAATAGCCCAGCCTTAATCGCCAGCGCTCGCCAGAAGCTCGCGGCCATCGCCACCTTCGCCTTCTTCGCGGTACTCGTCTATGGCGTACTGCAGCAAGGCTGGTTCATGATGGAAATGGCAGGCCTGTTTATCATCATGGGCATTGTTGTGGGCCTAATAGCAGGCCTCGACACCGACGAAATATGCGCAGGCTTCAACCAAGGCTTCCGAGACGTGCTGGTCGGCGCCATGATCGCCGGCGTCGCACGCGGTGTTGCCGTGATGCTGGAAGATGGCCACATCATGGACACGCTGGTGTTTGGGCTTGGCAACCTCGTCGGAGGCCTGCCCACCCTGCTTTCGGCGATTGGCATGTTCTTCGCCCAGCTAGGCTTCAATTTCATTGTCCCCTCCGGTAGCGGCCAGGCCCTGGTCACCATGCCGCTGATGGCACCGCTCTCCGACATCATCGGCGTTACCCGCCAAACGGCGGTGCTGGCGTTCCAGTTGGGTGACGGTATCGGCAATATTTTATACCCGACCTCAGGCTACTTTATGGCGACCCTGGCACTGGCAGGTGTGCCATGGCAAAAGTGGGTCAAATTCTTCTTCCCACTTTTTTGCGTCTGGATAGCGATTGCCCTGGGCTTTCTTATTTTCGCGCAGGCAACCCAGTGGATCGGCTAGAAGTGGATCGACTAGAGCACGGCAGAGATAAACTGCTTTAGCTCCGGCGTTTGTGGGTTGCTGAATAGCTCGCTGGGGGCGCCCTCTTCATGGATGCGCCCCTGGTGCATAAACACCACGCGGTCGGCCACATCACGTGCAAAGCTCATTTCATGGGTGACCAGAATCAGCGTCATGCCCTCGGCCGCCAACGCCTCCAATACGCGCAGCACTTCCCCGACCAGCTCAGGGTCAAGTGCTGAAGTCACCTCATCGCAGAGCATCACTTTGGGGCGCATGGCCAGCGCCCGGGCGATGGCGACCCGCTGCTGCTGACCACCGGAAAGCTGCGCCGGGTAGGCATCGTATTTGTCGGAGAGGCCCACTTTCTCAAGCACTTCGCGGGCGACTTTCTCGACCTCGGCTTTCTCCTCGCCACGCACCACCAGCGGCGCCAAACAGACGTTCTCACCCACGGTTTTATGAGGAAACAGATTAAAGCTTTGGAATACCATGCCGACGTTTTCACTCAGCTCTTTGGGCGACATTGACGCCGCATCGAGCTGCTTATCGGCAATGGTGATCTCGCCGCTGTCATGTTTTTCCAGCTGATTCAGGCAGCGCAGCAGGGTACTTTTACCCGAGCCACTGCGACCAATAATCGCCACCACTTCGCCTTGCGCAACTGAAAGGTTAATACCTTTAAGCACTTCCAGGTCGCCAAAGGCTTTATGAACGTTATCAACGTAAACCAGCGTCATAGAGCTTTTTCTCCAGATAGCGCGCGTAGCAGGAAAGTGGGTAGCACAGCGCGAAGTAAAGCAGAGCCACAAGGGCAAAAATGGTGAAGGGTTCGAAGGTGGCGTTATTGAGCATGGTGCCCGCCTTGGTCAGCTCGACAAAGCCGATGATGGAGGCCAGCGCCGTGCCTTTGATGACCTGTACCGAGAAACCCACCGTGGGCGGAATCGAAAGCCGCAGCGCCTGAGGCAGAATCACATGGCGCATGGTCTGGAAGTAGTTCATGCCCAGCACCCGCGCCGCGTGCCACTGCCCTTTGGCAACCGCCTCTAAACAGCCGCGCCAGATGTCACATAGAAAAGCACTGGTGAACAGAGTCAGTGCGATGGAAGCCGCCAGCCAGGCAGAAATGGGATGCCCCATGGCGGCAGCACCAAAGAAGATCAAAAACAGCTGCATCAACAGCGGCGTACCTTGGAACAGGTCAACATAAAGAGACGTTAAGCGCTGCAGCCAGCGGTTGCTGGAGAGGCGCATAAAGGTCAGTAGCAGCCCCACCGTCGCACCGCCCACAAAGGCAATCAGCGACAGCACAATCGTCCAGCGGGTTGCCAGCAGCAGGTTGCGCAAGATGTCCCAGAAGGTGAACTCAATCATCGTTGTTCTCCTTGCTGATAGGCGAATACCCGCTTGCCCACCAGCATAAAGCTGCGCCGCATGCCGAAGGCGAGGAGCAAATAGACCAGCGTGATCAGCAGGTAGACTTCAAAGCTGCGAAAGTTGCGCGATTGAATAAAGTTAGCGGCGTATGTCAGGTCAAATACCGATATTTGCGACACCACCGCCGAACCCAGCATCACAATGATCGACTGACTGATCAGCGCGGGGTATACCCTGGCAAACGCGGGCACCAGCACGATATGGCGATAGCTTTGCAGCGTGGTCATACCCAGTGCCCGCCCGGCTTCCAACTGCCCCTTGGCCGTGGCGCTAATACCGGCACGTAAAATCTCGGCGCTGTAAGCGGCCAGGTTGAGCGTCATGGCAATAAACGCCGCGGTAATGGCATCAATTTTAATGCCGAGCCCCGGCAGCCCGAAGAAGATAAAAAACAACTGCACAATAAAGGGCGTGTTGCGGGTCACTTCGACGTAGCCGCCTAGCCCCCAGCGCACCCATGGCTGTGCGTTAATGCGTAAATACGCCACCGCCACCGCCAGTGCTAGCCCCGTCAAGGTGGTCACCACGGTCAAAACGACCGTGGTGGTAAGACCTTTGAGGAGCTCACTAACGTAGGGCAACAGGGTAAGAAAATCGAGTGCTGGCCCCATAATGAACCTCAGCTACCGAAGTTTTCAGGCAGGTCGGCACTGAACCAACGCTGAGACAGCTCATTCAGGGTGCCATCTTCCAGGCCCTGAGCGATCAGGCGGTTAACTTCTTCCATTAGCGCAGGTTCGTTTTTATTCATGCCCACATAGCAGGGTGAATCTTTGAGCTGATAAATCATTGAGGGTGCTCGATCGCTGTTTCGCTCGGCGATTTCGGCGGCGACTACGTTACCGGTGGCGACGTAGTCGACTTGGCCGGAAAGAAACGCAGAAATGGTGGTGGCGTTATCTTCAAAGCGCTGCACTGTGGTTGAATCCGGGGCAATATTTGAAAGCTCCATATCTTCCACGGCGCCGCGGGTTACCCCGATGGTTTTATCGGCCAGGCCTTCTGGGCCTTCCACGCTTTCATCTTCATCAGCGCTGAACACGCCTAGAAAGAACGGCGCGTAGGCATCGGAAAAATCAATCGCCGCTTCGCGCTCCGGGTTCTTACCCAGGCTAGAGATTACCAAGTCCGCCTGGCCAGTCTGTAAGTAGGGAATACGGTTAGCGCTAGTCACGGTAATCAGTTCTAGCTGAACGCCCATTTCGTCAGCGAGGTATTGGGCCATATCAATATCGTAGCCGCGCGGCTGTAGGTCGGTACCTACTGAACCAAACGGTGGGAAATCTTGCGGGACAGCGACCCGGATAGTGCCGCGTGATTCGATATCTTCTAGTGCATCCGCCTGAACGTTTGGGCTAGTGGTAATAGCACCGAGGGCCACAGCGGCACTCAGCCCTGTGGCTAAAACCCCGGACTGTAGGCGTTTGAACTGGCTAAAGAAAGAGTGATTAAAGCGGTGCGATAGCGATTTCATGGTGTTCTCCTAACAAGGGCAGCCTGGCAAGGGCATGTTGGTCAGTGAATAGCCGTAATGGAATTAGCAAGGGATGCAGAGCGAGTGAAAGCTTTGTTGCATAAAATCTTACAAAGAAACTTTCGTTTCACTTGACCACCTAATAGCAACAGAGATACCAGAAGTGGCTAACGTTTTTTAGAACAGCAACTTAGCGGGCACGCGAAGCCACAACGCAGCGACTGCCGCATTAAGAAGAGGATTTAAAAGGAGGGAAGTGCAATGTATTGGTGCAGTTTTCATCCATCAATAGGACGAGATGCACCATGAAAGGAAGCCCAGCCTACTGGGAGCTCCAATCCACGCTCATGGTAGGCGCTTCCAGCTCACTAAGATCAGCGTAAACATCGCTGATCGCGCTGATTCGCTCTCGACCTTCTGCAAGGCGACGGTGCAGCACGCCGTTGGCAATCAGGCAGATCAGGCTATTGGCGGCAGCGTAGCTATCGAAGGCGGAGAGGCTTTCCAGCGGCGTTTCAAAAAACCACGTTACTTGTGAGGCGAAATTGACCGCGGTGGGGTCAGCCAGTAAGGCTACCTTGGCAGGTGAGCTCTCAAGTGCGTCAATTAGCGAAGCAAATGCCGCTGGGCGGCGGCGAAAACCAAACAGCACCACCACGTCCTGGTCGGTGAGATCGACGATCTCTTCCGCTAACGACTGGTTTGGGTGAGGAACCACTCGCACCTGGGTGCGCGCCTGAATCAGCTGCTGACGAAAATGCAGCGCTAGCGGGTAGCTGTTACGAAAACCGATCACGACCACATGACGCGCGCTATCCAGCCGCTCTACCAGTGCAGCAAATTGATCCGCCGCAATGCCGTTTAAGCAGCGCTGCAGATTATCCTGCTCCCGCTGCAGATGGCGCTGGAACGGCGCCCCGGCCTCTTCCTGCATGGCGTTGGGGTCGATCACCAAAGGCACGCCCAGGTTCCGTAGCTGGCGGGCGTGGTCTTTAACGGTGCGGTAGCTTTCAAACCCCAGCCGCTTGAATAGGCGGCTAACTGTCGATTTGGATACCCCGGTCAAACGCGCCAAATCAGCGGCGCTATACACCGCAAGATCATCAAAGTGATCGAGGATAAAGCTCGCCACCCGCTGCTCCTGGGCAGTTAGCGTGTCAAACTGGGCGGTAATTCGCTGTCCGATATGCGGCGTCATAGCATCCTATTAAACTGCTTAATTAACGAGTTGCAGGGTGGTGCTCTGCCCAGTGACGGGCAATATCAACCCGCCGGGCCACCCACACACGGTCGTGAGTTTCGATGTAATCCAAAAAGCGCTGCAGGGCGCGAAAGCGCCCAGGGCGACCCAATAAACGGCAATGCATGCCCACCGAGAGCATTTTGGGCGCCTCCTCCCCTTCTGCGTAAAGTACATCAAAGGCATCGCGCAGGTAGGTAAAGAAGTGATCCGCCGTATTGAAACCTTGCGGCGCGGCAAAACGCATATCGTTGCTGTCCAGCGTGTAGGGCACAATCAGATGGTTGTGGTCACCGCCCTGACTATCGGTCACCTGCGTCCAGAAAGGCAAGTCGTCGCCGTAGTAGTCGCTATCGTAAAGGAAACCGCCTTCGTCTAGCACTAAGCGCCGGGTATTGGGACTATCGCGACCGGTGTACCAGCCTTGGGGTTTTTCGCCATAGAGGCGTTGAAAAATCTCCATGGCCTGCTGTAGATGCTCGCGCTCAACGTGCTCGGGCACTTCCTGATAGTGAATCCAGCGATAGCCATGGCAAGCAATCTCGTGGCCCAGCTCTTTAAATGCCAGGGCGACATCCGGGTTGCGCTCCAGCGCCATGGCAACGCCAAACACCGTGAGCGGCAAATCGCGTTTTTCAAACTCGCGCAGAATGCGCCATACCCCGGCGCGGGAGCCGTACTCGTAGATCGACTCCATGCTCAAGTGGCGATCCGGATAAGCCGGTGCGCCGATAATTTCCGATAGGAACTGCTCGGAGCCTGAGTCGCCGTGCAACACGCAGTTTTCGCCGCCCTCCTCGTAGTTGAGCACAAACTGAACGGCAATTTTGGCCTTGTTTGGCCAGTTGGCGTGGGGCGGGTTGCGTCCATAACCGATCAAATCGCGGGGATAGTGGCCCTTAGGTGACGACGACATAGCTAGCTCCTTGATTCATACAAACCCGGGCAGATCATTGGCAAATAGCCGCCCAGCAATACAGAAAATTATTTGTATACAAAATAGCGACATTCATAACCAACCGCAACGCGGTCGACCGCTAATCCCCTGACGCTAATAGCGTTTCTTAGTTTAAAAGGCGTTAAGCCATTGAATCCTGAACAAATGGTCAAGTTTTATCAGCTGCTTTTTTATTGCCGATTGCTCATTAGTCCCTTGCGCCACGTAGAAAACCGCCCTACTTTTGTATACAAGAAATGCCATATTGTTTACACACGGAATAGCTATCGTGCATATACGCATTATTAACCCCAACACAACGTCCTCCATGACCGCTGCTATTCATCAGGCAGCGCAGCAGCAGGCGGGCACTGGCACCACGGTGAGCGCTTCACAGCCGGACGCTGGCCCGGTTTCTATCGAGAGCCATTTCGACGAAGTGATCAGTGCGGTAGGAGTGGCCGAAGAAGTTCTAAAAGGCGAATGCGAAGGCGGCATCGATGCCTATGTGGTGGCCTGTTTTGGTGACCCAGGCCTGCTCGCAGCGCGGGAGCTAACCCGTGCGCCGGTAATCGGCATCGCCGAAGCAGCGTTTCATCTCGCCACACTGGTGAGTACACGCTTTTCAATTGTCACCACCCTGGGCCGCACCGGCATTATCGCCGAGCACCTGCTTCAGCAGTACGGCTTTAGCCACCACTGCCGTCGTATACGTGCCGCTGAAATTCCGGTGTTGGATCTTGAGCACCATCCTGAAGTGGCGTTTACCCGCATCGTCGAAGAGTGCTGCCGCGCCAGGGATGAGGACGGTATCGGCGCCATCGTTTTAGGCTGTGGCGGCATGGCGAATTTGACCCAGGAGATCAGCCGCGAAGTGGGCCTGCCGGTAGTAGAAGGTGTTACCGCCGCGCTGAAACTGGCGGAATCGCTGGTCAGTTTAGGGCTGCATACCAGCAAACACGGCGATCTTGCCTACCCACGGCCAAAGATCTTTACCGGTAAGTTTTCTGAGCTTTCTGATCTTGCGCTACCGCTTAAGTCATAACAGTTCCAAAAAATAATAGTGACTCAACAACATCTAATAACAATAGCTTAAATAGAGTTTTAAAAAGTACGTCCATTAGCACGCCACGCCGCAAGCGTTTCCCGATACCTAATCGGGGATTAATAAAAACCGACAATCTTGCGAGGACGACAACATGAGCGCTTCAACCTCGGCTCTTGCGTCAGAAGAACGATCCGATGCTGGATCAAAAGCACTCGGGGCAGAAAGCCTGGCCCCACAACACACCCGGATAATGGGGCGCGGCTCCTATTTTCTGGCGTGGTTCGGCGGCTGCGTTTCCATTGGCACCTTTGCCATGGGCTCAAGCGTAGTCGGCACCCTGAACCTGTTACAAGCCACCCTGGCGATTGCCATCGGCTGCTTTGTGATCGGTATTGCCCTGGCCATTAACGGGGCCGCGGGCTACAAGTACGGCATTCCGTTTATGGTGCAGGCGCGCAGCGCGTTCGGCTTTACCGGCACGCGCTTACCGGGCTTGGTACGCGCAGTGCCAGCGGTAGTGTGGTACGGCTTTCAAAGCTGGATTGGCGCCGGGGCACTCAATATGGTGTCGGCTACCCTGTTCGGCTTCGACAACCTTATCTTCTACTTCATTACCTTCCAGTTTCTGCAAATTGGTCTTTCGGTAATGGGGTTCCAGGGCATCAAGTGGTTAGAGAATATCGGCAGCGCCTTTATCCTCGCCTCGCTGGTGTATATGTTCTACGCCACGGTGCAGCGCTATGGCGATGAGCTTTCCGCCAGCCTGCTGACCATGGAAGGCTCCTGGGGCATGCCGTTCTGGGGCGCGACCATGCTCTTCCTGGGCATCTACAGCACCATGATGCTCAACGTCAGCGACTACTCCCGCGAGCACAAAAAGGGCACGGCTCAAAGCCTGCTGACCACTATCTACGCCATGTCGATTCTACCCTGCACGCTGTTTATGGGCTTGATCGGCTATATGGTCTCCCAGGCCACCGGCACCGCCGACCCTATCCAGGTGTTTGCCAACGCCGTCGACAACACCCCGCTGCTGATGACTACCCTTCTGTTCATCGCCTTCGCCCAGGTCACCACCAACGTCCTCAACAACGTGGTACCGCCAACCTATGTATTGATGGACATCTTCAAGATCAAGTTCTCGGTCGCCACGGTGATCGTTGGCTTGCTGGCCTTCGCCACCTTCCCCTGGAAACTGGTTCAGCCGGGTTCTGCGGCAGGCCTCCAGCTGTTTGTGCAGACTTATTCCGCCTTTTTGGGCCCTATCTTCGCCATTCTGGTGGTCGATTATTATGTGATTCGCCGCCGCACGCTGGATATCAATAAGCTGTATGACGCCACCGGCCCCTACCAAGGCGTGAACTTAGCCGCTTTCATCGCCACGGCGGTGGGCATTGCGGCGGCGCTCTCTTTCTCGGCGATCTCGTGGTACGCCAGCCTGATACCCGCAGGTGTTACCTACTACCTGCTTATGAAGTACTGGGCTCCCTGCCAGCGCTTTAGCCAGTAACTCCATTTGCCAACCGAAGAGCTAATAAGATGAAAGAGAGCAACGACGTTAGTGACCTGGATATTAAGCACATTGATCCCACGCTGTATAACGAGGATCTCGCGCCGCTTAAACCTCAGGATCGTAACTGGGGTGCGTTTGAGATATTTAATGTCTGGTCTAACGATATCCAGAGCCTGTTTGGTTACACCCTGGCGGCCTCGCTGTTTTTAACCTACGGCCTGAACGGCTGGGCGGTGATGGCGGCGATTATTCTGGCGGGCGTGATCGTGATGTTTTTGGTCAACCTCACCGGTAAGCCCAGCGTTAAATACGGCATCCCTTTCCCAGTGATGGTGCGCGCCAGCATGGGCATACGTGGCGCGAACCTACCCGCGATGCTGCGTGCCATCGTGGGAATTTTTTGGTACGGCGTGCAGACCTACTTCGCCTCCACCGCCGTCACCCTTCTAATTACGGCGTTTTTTGGCACAGGCAATGGCAGCACCTTCCTCGGGCTTTCCGGCGTGGCATGGGTGTCGTTTGTGATTGTGTGGTTGTTTCAGATCGCCATTTTCTGGCAGGGCATCGAGCGCATTAAACACTTCCTCAACTGGGCGGGCCCGTTAGTATACGTGGTGATGTTGGTGCTGATGATCATTGTCTGGTATCAGGCGGGAAGTGAGCTAATCCCCGCTATTGGCACTATTTTTAGCGGCGATGGCGAAACCAGTGGCAGCTCAATCGCCGCCTTTATGGCAATTGTGGGCACCATGGTGGCGTATTTCGCAGCAGTGGTAATCAACTTCGGTGACTTCACCCGCTTTGTGAAAACCGAGCGCCAGATGAAGCTGGGCAACCTGCTGGGCTTGCCGCTTAACGTGGCATTCTTCTCGTTTATCGCGCTGATTATTACCGCTGGTACCCTGGTGCTATTTGGCGAGGCGCTGACTAATCCCGCTGATATCGTTGAGCGGGTGGATTCACTGCCGCTGACGATTATCGCTGCGCTGACCTTCTTTGCCGCCACGGTAGGCATCAACCTGGTCGCCAACTTCATTCCTCCCGCCTACGACCTTGCCAATCTGTTTCCCAGCAAAATCAGCTTTAAGATGGGTGGACTGATCACCGCGGTAATTGCGTTCTTTGTCGGCGCGCTATGGCTCTCGGTCATCAGCCAGATTGGCGTTCCTGGCTTTGTGAATGCGCTAGGGGCCGTTGTCGCGCCCTTCTACGGCATTATCGTGGTCGACTACTACCTGATTAAGCGTCAGCACTTAAACATGCAGGAGCTATTCTCGTCAGCGCCCGACAGCGCCTACTACTACGTAAACGGCTGGAACACCCGCGCCCTTATCGCCTTCGGCGCCGCAGCGCTGTTCTCGCTCTCCACTGTATTAGTACCCGCGCTCTCCAGCCTAGGTGGCTACGGCTGGCTGATCGGTGCAGGCCTGGGTGGGCTGTTCTACTACGGGTTGATGCGTCAGTTTAAGACAGCCCCCACGTATGCTGAGCAGAAGGCAAGTTAAGATGGTTTAGCCGTAGTTGACGGCTTAGCGACTCGAACAAGCGCTATCGGCACAGAGCCGATGGCGCTTTTGTTTTTTCACGAAGCTCACTCCCTTGAACACGAAAAGCGTTTTTCGACCTGCAATTGCGCGTTTTTCTACCACGCTCAGCGGGGTGCATGCTCATTTTTCAGAGAACAACTTCATAAAAACTTTAAAAAACAATGATTTAAAAAATATCTTTGTATGTTTATGCGCAATTTGTAAAGATGATGAGAAAGGATGATGCGCATGCTCATTTTTCTAGCGAGCCTCACGAGGAAAAAATGGAATTTTCCCTTTTATATCAGCAAATTAGGGTATTTTAGCAAGGCAGAGCTTCCCAGAAAAACGCGCATGCGCATGAATAAACTGTTATGAATCACCAGTCACAAGGAGCTTATGATGAAAGTTTCAGCACTCACTCTGTTAATTCTCCATGTTAATAGCCTTATTGATTCTGGGAAGTACGCCGACATATCAATCGATGACATCCATCAGGCTATAGAAGGAAGGCGGGTGTTGCGCTTTCTTAAAGAGCGCGCTGGAGCTGATATAGACCTGAGCATCCACTTGGAAAGTAACGCGTATGGTGACTTTGAATCGTACTACGAGAGTCAGCTAGAAAGTATATACGGTGGCTACGCGGGTCAAGAGCGTAGGAAATGGGGTATAGAAAATTCTGGCCTTTGCTTGGTGTTGGCTTGGACGAATGAAATTATTCAACAAGGCCAAGGGCTGGAGTGGTAGAGCGGGAATTCATAACAAACGGCTGTTGTCGCCCCTTCGGGGCTGGGACGGCCTTTCCGCCGCTGTGCGGCTACAAGCCCGCCCCAAAGCCGGGCGTTATGACTAAGGAGAGCAGCGTGCAAAAAAAGGAAATTTCGGAGTATATTCTTGACCAATATCGGGGAGTAGTGGCGGTCGATGCTTGGGGTGAGCAGTCCTTCTTCTATAACCCTGACCGGCGGCTTCCTCGAGGCGTCTATTTTGCAACACTCAAGGACAAGGATGGGGACAATGACAAGGGTTCGAATCTCAGTCGTGAGGGCGTGTTCCGCTTCAATTTCGGCATAAGTAAATCGTCCTACGAGGAAGCATTGGGGAAAAGGCCCGCCAGGCCCGCTGCAGGTGGGGTGGTGAATACGGGGCATAATTTCACCGAGTTAAATACGCTGTTACCGCACCCGGTATACGCATGGATGTCTTGGGTATGTGTTCTCAATCCCGACAAAGCCATGATCCAAGAGTTGGAACCTTTGCTCAATGAGTCCTATGATCTTGTGGTCAAAAAGTATGCTAAACGCATCAAGTCATAACCATGCCAGTCACGGCGACGGCTACTGCATTGCGGCTTCGCCTCCATTCCGTAGCCGCGCGTGCTGAGCGGCGTTATACATTTTCGGAGGCTACATGATTAGCACTTCTCAAAAAGTTAGAAAGTTATTTGAGTTAGCCCAAGGTAATATCGATCTTCCGTATTTTTCAGGGTTTCCAAAAAATGCATGTGAAGGAGCTTCATTATTTCTTGGAGCTACTTTAAAAGAAAAACACCCTGAATCTCATATAGAGTACATAAAAGGCTATGACGAAAATGGTGCTATTCATTTTTGGTTAGAAATTGACGCTATGGTCTTTGATATTACAGCTGATCAATTTCCCGAAATAGAGTCTCCTCTTTTTGGTGTAGAGCATCAACCTTTGGCCAGTATTTACAGTGATATTGAAAAACAGGAAATATCTGATGCGTTTAAAGCATCGGATGTAACCAACTCTGTATACAAACATTCACTAATGCTTGAAATTAGGCATTATTTACACACAAATGTATAACAAGATGCTTAAACGGAAAAATAACAATTGGCCATCGCTTCGCGATTATAGCCAACCATTATTTTCCGATTAGCAAAGCGTTGGGCACCTTTGAAACTTTCTAAGTTGGGTTACTTTCTATGAACAAATACAAACGTATCGTCATTGCCAACCATGGCGGCGTGGACGTATTAAATACGGTCGAGGAAGCGATTCCTGAGCCAAAGTCAGGGCAAGTCAGAGTCAAGGTTCTTGCCGCAGGTATCGGCTACGCTGATATTATGGCTCAGCACGGCGGTTATCCTTTAGCACCGAAAATTCCGTTCACACCCGGTTATGATTTCGTCGGAATCGTAGATTACGTTAGTTCAGACGCTGTCGGTGTTGAAAAAGGTCAGTATGTGGCTGCGCTCAATCCAGAATTCGGTTGTTACTCGGAGTATGTATGTGTGCCTCCAGAGCTTTTATTGCCTGTTCCTGAAGAATTGGATCCAGCAGAAGTTGTAAGTCTAATTCTTAACTATCTTACCGCGCACTGTATTTTGCATAAAAAAGGCCAACTCAAAAACGGTGAAACAGTTTTAATTCATGCTGCTGCCGGTGGTGTTGGTACCGCACTTCTGCAATTGGGCGGGTTGCTAGAATTGAAAATGTACGGCACTGCCTCTGTCACCAAGCATCCCACCGTCCGCGAATACGGCGGTATCCCAATAGACTATAAGAATCAGGATTTTCTCGAGTACATTCGCAACGAAGTTCCAGATGGAGTCGATGCGGCATTCGATCCAATTGGCGGGCTGAACCTACGGCGTTCGTATAAAGCGGTAAAAAAAGGCGGCCGGGTAATTAGCTATGGTTTTGCCGGAGACAGCTTCGGCGGCATGAAACAAATGGCAATCGGTGTGCTTCAAATGGCTGCGCTTAATTTCTGGCCGGACGGTAAACGGGTAACGCTCTGCGCCACCCCTGGCGAAGTAAAAAAAGATAATGCATGGTACCGGGAAACTCTTACTGAACTCATTAGCATGCTTGCTGCGCGGCAAATAAATCCAGTCATTGGTGCAAGGGTGCCGTTAATGGAAGTAAAGCGCGCACATCAAATGCTGGAGCAAGGCAACGTTGCCGGTAAGGTTGTTTTGGTTTGCGAGCCGTAAAGTTGCCCAACAAATCGTTGGAGAGGGACGTTTTTTCCGTTACGCGCTTCGCGCTTTACTCCAAAAACGCCCCTCAACTCAGGCGTTAAATTTTCAATCGAGCTTTAGTGATGAATATTGAGATTCGTAGAAAGATCAGATCACCTTAAGCTACTAGAAATCTGGGAAGCCTCGGTCAGAACAACCCATGATTTTCTGGCCGAAGATGATCTACAGGAGTTAAAGCCGTTAATTCTGGAGCAGTATTTTGATGCCGTTGATTTAAGGTGTGCTAAAAATGGCCATGGTGAAATACAAGGGTTCTGCGGCGTTCATGACGGTAATATTGAGATGTTGTTCATTGCACCAGATGCGCGCGGAAAAGGCGTTGGTGCCATGTTAACTGCCAATGCTATCGATGAGCAGGGAGCGTCAAAGGTCGACGTCAATGAACAGAATGTTCAGGCGCTTGGTTTTTTACCAACATATTGGCTTTTCGGTAACAGGGCGCTCACCAGTTGATGGGCAGGGCAAGCTTTATCCGTTGCTGTATATGACGTTATAAAAATTTAATAAACTTTTGGGTGGATAATGGAAACACTGGGAATCGCAATATCACTGGTAATGGCGGGTTTAATTATCGCAACTCCAATCTATTGCGTAGCCAAAAGCCGAAGCTTTATCCGCTTAAACCTTATTTCAATCCCGATCATATTCACGCTTGTCATCGCTGGTGCATATTGGCCTCACTTCTACAAAGATGTGCGACTGGAAATGATGGGACTTGATTTTGACGGAATGTCCGATGAAGAGAGAACGCGGAATGTAACTCCAGAGCAAAAAGAAGAAGCTATAGAGCTCTACTGGTCACTTATGGGAATAGGCTGGCCCCTCCAAGCGATTATTGGCATGGTATTAGTGCTACCTTATCCATCCACCGTATGGCTCGTTGGATTTGGCGCTAAGCGTGTTTTCAGGAGAAAAACTCGTGAAATCAACTAACAAGGCCAACCACAGCGTTAGCACCTCAGCTTCGACAGCGGTCGTTCACATCATCCGCAAGCCAAACCTTGATCAATGACTGGTAGGGCATATTACTTGTGCGCTTCAATTTTGAGCCGATCAAGCAGAGTTTCCGGCCAGCGGAGTGAGATAGTCTTGGTTGAGGGCTTCAGTTTCGAGAAAGAAACTGATTTTGCTTGGCTCCAGTCCAAATAGTCGTACGAATCGTGGGTTTCCCATAGTTCTCGTTCTGCCATCATCCAATATGCTGCAGCTGAAGCCACCACCCTCATACCCCAAATATCTGCTGCAAATCCGGCACATTCTCCTCCTCTTCGACCATGGAGAGCGACGCTTCAATAGCTTTTAGGTGGCGGCTCATAAAGGCTTTGGCGCGTTCGCCGTTGCCTGCTTCCAGGTAGCCGATCAGGTCGTCGTGATCGTGGGATTCACAGCCCAGATGGCCGCGGTGGCCATAGACAGCGAGTATCAGCGATGAGCGGGAGCAGAGACGTTCAACAAACTCTGCCAGGGTGGCGTTGCCTGAGAGTTGCGCTAGGCGCACATGGAAGTCCGCCGATAGGCGAATCGCCACGCTCTGCTGGCCGCTGCGCAGCGCTTGGCGCTCCTGGCGGGCCATTTCGCGCAATGCTGCCGCTTCTTTTTCGCCCATGCGCCGAGCTACGTCGGGCATTAATCCGCACTCGATTAACTGGCGGGCATCGAACACGTCTTTGGCTTCATCGGCGGTGGGCCGGGTAACGCTGGCGCCACGGCGTGGTGTTAGCGTGACTAACTGCTCCAGCGCCAGGCGCTGCAGAATTTTACGAATGCCGGTACGACTAATGCCAAAGACTTCCGCCAGCGCATCTTCGCGCAGCCGTGCGCCGGGCTTTAAACGCTGCTCGACAATGGCATCGCTCACGGAGCGATAGATGGCATCGTGGCGCTCATCGCCCTCTTTGCTATTTTTCGTTTCTTTAGCAGGAGCGCGCCGTTTTTCCGGCGCCTGCGCATCACTCATAGCTATCCTCTCAAGGCCTTAGGGTTTGTACGAAAAGTCGGCGAGCGAAGACTAGACAAGGCAAAAATCGACGAGAAAGCGGAGTTTACGGGGTGTAAATGAGCATTTCGAGGCGATTTTTAACGCAGTATTGTCGAGCGCAGGCAGTTTTCGTACAAAGCCTGATCATTCCTCCCAAGCGGCAATCATATCGCGCTCTTCATCGCTCATGTTGGTCATATTGCCTAACGGCATATAGCGGCTGGACACGACCTGCTGAATTTGTGCCTTTTGCCCGAGGATTTCATCCCAGCTATCGAAAGCAATCCCAGCGGGCGGTGCTGAAAAACCAGCATGCTCAGGGTTGCGAGCATGACACTGAACACAGTGCTGCTCAATCAAGCCGGTGATTTGTTCCTGACCCGGCCCTTGCGCGCCGTCATTACCACTAGGCGACGATGAACTGGGTGCGGCCACCCAAAATGCTAACAGAATAAGCCCTACCCCAACGGCGGGATACGCTGGCTGGGTTTTGCCTGCATGCATCAACACAAAGAATTGACGGATTAAAGCACCGGCAAAGATAAACAGCACCATCACCACCCAGGCAAGCTCGTGGGAGTAGATAAAGGAGTAGTGATTACTCACCATCAACAACACGACCGGTAGCGTGAAGTAGGTATTATGCACCGAGCGCTGCTTGCCGCGTTTGCCATCCAAAGGATTAGGCGCATCGCCTGCCTTCATGGCTTTTACCATGCGGCGCTGGCCGGGAATGATCCAGAAGAAGACGTTGGCTGACATTGCCGTCGCCATCACCGCACCAGTGAGCAGAAAGGCAGCGCGACCGGTGAACATCTGCGTGCTGAGGTAGGCAACGACCACCATCATTACGGCAACAGCGACACTGAGCAGGCCGTCGCGATCCATATTGGGGCTAATGCGCTTACACAGCTCGTTATAAATGACCCAGCCGCCCAGCAAAAATGCCAGCGCCAGCACATTGGCCTGCCAGCCGGTCATGTTGGCTGCCCACTCCCAGGGACTATTGGGGTTTACCAGATAGAAGCCCGGATTGACCATGTAGAGAATCACAAACAGCGCAAAGCCGGAAAGCCAGGTGGTGTAAGCTTTCCAGAATGACCAGTGCAGATCATTGGGTAACTTGGCAGGTGCGGTAGCGTACTTCTGGTTGTGGTAAAAACCACCACCATGCACCGACCACATTTCGCCAAACACACCCTTCTGGCGGTCTTCCTCAGCTTTCGGTGTGCGCAGGCTATTATCCAGCATTACAAAATAGATCGACTCGCCGATCCAGGCGATGGCCGCAATCACATGCAGCCAGCGCAGCAGCAAATTAACAAAATCGATTAGATACGCTTGCATAACGGAAGTCCCTTATCAGCTACCGCGGTAAGTTGAGTAGCCATAAGGCGAGAGAAGTAGCGGCACATGGTAGTGCTGGCTGGCATCCGCAACGCCAAAGCGCAGCGGGATAACATCTAGAAAGCGCGGTTCGGCCGCTTCAACACCTTGGGCACGCAGGTAGTCACCGGCATGGAACACCAGTTCGTACTCGCCTGGCGTGAGCGCATCACCCTCTAAAATGGGCGCATCGCAACGCCCATCGCTGTTGGTGATCACGGTACTCAGATGCTGGCGCTCACTGCCGGTAAGGCGAAACACCTCAATGGTAATCCCCTGACCGGGCTGACCTTTGGCGGTATCCAGTACGTGGGTGGTTAAACGTCCCATAGCCGCTCCTTGTTGATTATTGATGACGTTGCTTGACCTGTTGGTCAAAGAGTACCGTTACTGATATTTATTGTATACAGTAATTCCAACCCTGCACGTTTAGATCCACGTTTGCTTTGAATCACGTATGTTGTAAAAAATTACACCGCTTAGGAGAGTTCCAGTGCCCACACCGCAACCGTTACTGCTTTCACCCGCGCCTAGCAAGTGCAGCCTTGAAATGCTGACTCATCACTATGGGGATGTTTATGAGCACTCCCCCTGGGTGGCCGAAGCTGCCTGGCAGCACGGCCTGACTGAAGCCCATGATACACCCGACGCACTGGCCGAGCTGATGGGGCTTATGTTGCAGCAGGCGAGCAACGAACAGCAAATTAAGGTGATTCAGGCGCACCCTGACCTGGCAGGCAAAGCCGCTATGGCAGGTGAATTAACCCAAGACTCAACCAGCGAACAAGCAGGTGCGGGGCTTGACCAGTGCAGCCCTGAGGAGTTTGCGCGCTTTGAATACCTTAATGCGGCGTACAAGGAGATGTTTGGCTTTCCGTTTGTGATTGCCGTTAAAGGACTGGATCGACATGCCATATTAGCAGCCTTCGAGGAGCGCCTGAACAACGATGCGGCTACCGAGCGCCAAACGGCGATTGAGCAAATTATTCGCATTGCGCGCTTTCGGTTAAGGGCGCGGGCCGAGCAATAAAACGAAGCGTTGAAGACTATTCGTTGACCGGGCTATTGCATTTGTTTCTTGTATACACTTTTATTAGCTAATGGATGCAAGAAGAAAACAATGTCACCCACAGCGAATAAAGGCTCTCTATGTCCACACCGCCCGATGCCAAAACGCGGCCTTCGCGTACCATTAATCAAAACCCCGATGCGATGCCGCCGTTATCAAAAGCGATCCCGCTAGGCCTCCAGCACATCATGGCCATGTTCGCTGGCAACGTGACACCGCCGATTATTATTGCTGGTGTGATCGGCGCTAATCCGGCGGAACAGATCTTTTTAATTCAGGTGGCACTGTTTGTTGCGGGGGTATCCACGCTGGTACAAACCATCGGCATCGGCCCGATAGGCGCACGCCTACCGATTGTGCAGGGCACTAGCTTTGGCTTCTTGCCGGTGGCGCTGCCGCTGGCGAAAGCGTTTGGCCTACCCGCCGTTCTGGGCGCTTCCTTTGTAGCAGGGCTGCTGCAAATTGTGCTCGGTGCGTTTTTAAAGAAGATTCGCCACTGGTTCTCTCCAGTAGTCACCGGCATTGTGGTGCTATTGATCGGGATTACATTGATGCCGGTCGGCCTCAATTACGCCGCGGGCGGTGTGGGGGCGGATGACTTTGCATCACCCAGCAACTTGTTGCTGGCGCTCTTTGTACTCAGCGTGACGATTGCCGTTCATCAATATGGGCGGGGCTTTATCAAAGCATCCTCTATTCTATTTGGCTTATTGGCTGGCTACATAGTGGCCATTGCCCTTGGAATAGTTGATTTTACGTCACTGAGTAACGCTGCCTGGTTTGCACTCCCCAAGCCGCTGGAATACGGCATGACGTTTTCGGGCACCGCAATCATTGGCATGACGCTGATTATGTTCGTGGTTGGGTTAGAAACGATCGGCAATATCTCTGCGATTACGACCACAGGGGCAGGCCGCCCGGCGAAGGATCGCGAGCTTTCCGGCGGCGTGATGGCCGATGGTGTGGCCACTTCATTGGCAGCGGTTTTCAATACTCTACCCAACACCGCTTACGCTCAAAATGTTGGTTTGATTACCCTCACCGGCGTGGTGAGTCGCCATGTGGTTACCATCGGTGGGTTGCTATTAATTGCCATGGGGCTATTTCCCAAGCTGGGAGGACTGGTGGCCGCCATGCCGCCTGCGGTTCTTGGCGGTGCGGGCGTCGTCATGTTCGGCATGATTGCATCGGCGGGTCTTAAAATTATCAAAGAGTGCGAACTGGATCAGCGCAACATGCTGATAATTGCCGTCTCGCTAAGCCTGGGTATCGGTCTACCAGCCGTCGAGGCGATTTCAGAAACCATGCCGGGGCAGCTAGGGCTGCTGCTTAAGTCGGGCTTAGTGCCTGCCGCCCTCGCCGCTTTATTACTAGACGCCATTTTACCGGGCAAACCTGACAGGCGTGCCAAACTGGCCAAGGCCGAAGCGGAGTATCAAAACCGTTAAACATGCGCTGATGAGCGGGTGCAAATAAAAACGCCGCACCCTCGGGGCGCGGCGTTTTAAAGCGGTGGTACAGTTAAATTACTGCTTGGCGGTCTCTACCGCTTTCTTAGTGGTCTCTTCTGCCATTTTTTGGCTGTCTTGAGCGAAGCTTTGGCCGATGGAAGTTACTTTTTCCGTGTCGCCCTTCACTCGTTCCATAAATTCGCCAGCCGTTTTTTGCTGGGTTTCCATGGCTTTTTTGAAGCTGTCGGGGTCTTTGACATCAAGCCAAGTGCGCGCTTGCGCAATCGCCATGTCCGAGTAGGCACGGGCTGCATCTAACTGTGCACTCACCAGCTGATCATAGTAATCGAGCGCTGTCAGCGTGTAAGAACGCATCGGTGAAACAAAAACGGACTCAAACTGCTGCGTGGTTTTCTCAGTCGCTTTGTTCATAATAGTACCTCCAAGAGTGAGCTAGCACATAAACACGCCTTGATTAGGCGGTTCTTAGCCAGGCTTTTGCCTCTGCTGTCCTTAAAGCTAGCAGTGCTTTTTGTGCAGCGCAACATGATTTTTCCTCATGCTGCGCCTGCTCACTCACAAATAGTTAGAACGGCTGACAGCAGCCTGCTACTAGCGGTTACCGAACAAGTGCTTACGCGCCTGCTCATCCATTTCCACGCCGGCTTGGGGATTGACGTCTTCGACCAATGCATAAGCTCGACGTACGGCCGGGCGTGCTTTGATCATGTCAAACCAGCGCTCCAAGTCGGGAAACTCGTCCAGGGTTTGACGCTGTTTTTCCCAGGGAACAATCCAGGGATAGATCGCCATGTCAGCAATCGAGTAGTCATCGCCACCGACATAAGTGTGATGCGCCAGGCGTTGGTCTAGCACGCTATAAAGCCGATTGGTTTCGCGCACGTAGCGCTCAATGGCGTAATCGATCTTTTGCGGCGCATAGTGGCAAAAGTGATGGTTTTGGCCTGCCATGGGCCCTAGCCCGCCCATTTGCCAGTGCAACCACTGCAATACGATATAGCGCTCGCGGCCTGCAGAGGGTAAGAAGAGGCCACTCTTATCGGCCAGGTACTCGAGGATAGCGCCCGACTCAAACATCGATAGCGGCTGGCCGCCATCCTGTGGGGAGTGATCGACAATGGCAGGAATTCGGTTATTGGGGGCGATAGTGAGAAATTCAGGATCAAACTGCTCGCCTCGGCCAATGTTAATCGGCTTCACTCGGTACGCCAGATTGGCTTCTTCGAGCATGATGGAGATTTTATGGCCGTTAGGTGTTGTCCAATAATACAGGTCAATCATTGCCATCTCCTTGATGAAAACCTTGATTCACTCGCAATGAGCCACCAAGCTTTCAAAATTTATCGAGCGGTACTTTAGCGTACCGCCCTGTTAGCCATATCGCGCCGTTGGCGTTATATATCGCGTACGGTCAGAGCATTACTGGCAGCCCCATTGTGCACGTTGAGCATACGCTTGAACCACTCATCCACCGGGTCGCCAGGCTCTACTACCGCCTGTGTCGATACAACGTGAGCCCACATCATGCTGCCAAACAGCAGGTAATCTGAGCCGCTGGGTGCGTCGCCGTCTAAAAAGGCGCTCTCCCGCAGCAGGTCACGTACCGGTGCCAGCGCCTGCTTGAGCTGCTGCTTACCCTGCTCGGGCTGATGGAACTCTTCCAGCGTGCAACCAAACCGCGCTTCGCGTGTTTCGCGGAAATAGCTACGGTCGTCTGGGTGGACGGCTGCAAATAAATCCATGGCGATAATGCGGAATAGCGCAGGGTTTATGCTGCGCTCAACAAAGTATTTGAACAGTAATACCCGCTGATAGCTGACGCCCTCACCCAACACGGGTGCCTCGGGATACGCCTTATCCAGGTAGCGCATAATCTCGAAACTGTCGGTAACGACCTGATCACCATCGCAGAGCACCGGCACTTTGTCGTAGTCGGCAAACGCCAGCGCTTTCTTATCGAGGAATCGCCACGCTACGGAGGTGAATTCCAGCCCTTTGTGGGCGAGGGCCATACGTACGCGCCAGCAGTAAGGTGAGAAGCGGAGCCGTTCGTCCCGGCCGCACAGATCATAAAGAGTCATTGCCACTGCCATAACCTCCGTGTGGTTGATCATAGTGAGTACACAGCATTTCAGCCGATAACAATGAGCGTAAGACAACTACGACGCAACTAGCGAGTTCTGTACTCATCCTTTCGCTGGCAACTGTACTGTCTATTAGTCTAATGACTCAGCGCCTTTAGACTTACCCCCGACTACCAAAAAAACCATTTAAAAACATATATATAAGAAAATAAAAGCCGTGCAAAACCAGCTATCAAACAAGCACTTAAGTGGTAAGACCAATTTTCCAATGTAGTCATATGATTAGCCTAATCGTATCTTTCACCTACACCCGACTGGCGGTACGACTGCCAGACGGTTATTGCGGAGCATACCAAATCAATAACAAGGGGCAGTTCCTTCCATGAATGAAACGATACTTGCACTTCTGGCCTTCCTGCCGCTGTTGCTGGCCGGTATTTTGCTCATAGGGTTTAAAATACCTGCCAAGATAGCGATGCCGATTGTTTTCCTGACCGCGGCCATTATTGGCTTAACCGCTTGGGATATGTCCTTTAGCCGCGTGGCGGCGTCGACCATCCAAGGCCTGATTCAAACTGCGGGCCTCCTATGGATCATCTTTGGCGCCATACTGCTGCTTAATACGCTTAAGCACTCCGGCGGTATTACGGCTATCCGTAATGGTTTTTCAGGCATTAGCCCTGACCGCCGTGTACAGGCGTTGATTGTTGCCTGGCTGTTCGGCTGTTTTATCGAAGGGGCCTCAGGCTTCGGTACGCCCGCCGCGGTAGCTGCACCGCTAATGGTCGCTCTTGGCTTCCCGGCGCTTGCTGCTGTGGTCGTGGGTATGATGATTCAATCAACGCCTGTCTCGTTTGGCGCGGTGGGCACGCCTATTGTGGTCGGGGTTGGTAGTGGCCTGGATCGTGCTGGCATTAGCGCCGAACTCGACTCGGTAGGCTCAAGCTGGGATGTCTTCTTCCAACTAGTCACCAGCGAAGTGGCGATTACTCACGGCATCGTGGGCATTTTAATGCCGCTGATTCTCGTTACCGTGATGGTGCGTTTCTTCGGTGCCAACCGTTCCTGGAAAGAGGGACTGTCGATTACCCCCTTCGCCATCTTTACCGGTATCTGCTTCGTAGTGCCTTACATGCTGGTGGGCGTGCTGTTGGGCCCTGAATTCCCGTCAATGATCGGCGCGATGGTGGGCTTGGCGATTGTCGTACCCGCTGCCAAACGCGGCTTTCTGATGCCTAAAGATACCTGGGATTTCCCCGAGTCCTCTTCTTGGCCAGACGAGTGGATCGGCAACCTGCAGATCAAGCTTGACGACGTTGTCGGCAGAGCGCCGATGTCCACCTTTAAAGGCTGGGTACCCTATGTGCTGCTCGCACTGTTTTTGGTGGCCTCTCGCATTATTGAGCCCCTCAAAACAGCACTTACCTCTATTAACCTCAGTTGGAACAATATTCTTGGTGAAGCGGGCATCAGCGGTGGGGTTCAGCCGCTCTACTTGCCCGGCGGTATTATAATTGCCGTGGTCATTGTGACCTATTTCCTGCACCGCATGAATCCGCAAAAGATTAGCGCTGCGGTGTCTGAATCTACCAAAACGATTTTTGGGGCGGGTTTCGTTTTGATCTTTACCGTGCCGATGGTGCGCATCTTGATCAACTCCGGCGTTAATGGCGCGGATCTTGTCTCAATGCCGGTGATGATGGCCCAGGCGGTGGCCAGTAGCGTAGGCGGCATTTACCCCTTCTTTGCCCCAGCGGTAGGGGCGCTGGGCGCCTTTATTGCAGGTTCCAACACGGTATCCAATCTAATGCTGGCGGAGTTCCAGTTTAGTGTTGCTGAAACCCTGGGCCTCTCTACGGCCATGATGGTAGCGCTGCAGGCCGTGGGTGCGGCGGCAGGTAATATGATTGCCATCCATAACGTGGTCGCGGCGTCAGCAACGGTCGGGCTGTTAGGCCGTGAAGGCGCCACGCTGCGTAAGACGATTCTGCCCACCATCTACTACCTCATCTTTGCCGGTACCATCGCACTGATTGCGTTCTACGTTATTGGCGTCACAGATCCGTTGATGTGATGTAGTGTGAGCTAGCGCTCGTATACGCTACGCTAGAAACACAAACCCCCAGGCCTAAACCTGGGGGTTTTGTCGTTTTGGTGAGATCAATCTAGCCAGCTAGCGTCAGTCTATTCGCTTTAGCTCATGGCTGTGGCGTTTACCGCGCTCGACATAGCCCTGGGCATTCTTTTTCATACCCGCAACGGCCTCATCAGAAAGCTCCCGCACCACCCTGGCAGGCGAGCCAACGATTAACGAGTTAGGCGGAAACACCGCGCCCTCCTTAATAAAGGCACCGGCACCCACCAGGCTATTCTCACCAATCACCGCGCCATTGAGTACTACCGCCTGTATACCGATTAAGCAGCCATCGCCTACGGTGCAGCCATGCAGCATAGCCTGATGCCCGACCGTCACCCCTTTTCCTACTTTAAGCGGAAAGCCTGGGTCAGCATGGAGAACCGCACCATCCTGAACATTGCTCTCTTCGCCTATCTCCAGATGGTCACTGTCGCCGCGCAACACGGCCTGATACCAGACGCTTGAATGTGCCTTTAAGGTCACTTGGCCGATAACATCCGCCGTTTCCGCGATGTAGACCTCGTCGTGAATCTCTGGGCGATACTCACCGTATTGATAAATGGCCACATTGATCTCCTGGGTTGTTGTTGGTGTATTAATGATTGAACTACTGCCAATCTTCAAGTCGCATGGAGGAGCGCTCTAGCCGTTCGTGCTCCTCTTCTAAATCGCGTAGCAATTGGCTGATGCTGGAGAGGTGCTCTAGCGCCACCTGTTCTGCCTGCTCCGCCTCGCCGTTGACTACGGCCTCATGCAACTGCGCATGCTGCTGATTGATCATCGTCCTGGGGGCAGGCAAGTGATAAAGGTGCTTGACCGAGGCAAACACCGAGCTGAGCAGTAAATCGGTCAGGCTCTGCAGTGTATGCAACAACACCGGGTTGTGGGACGCCTGGGAGACCGCCAGGTGAAAGGCGTGATCAAGTCGCGCTAGACGCTCGACATCAATGCTTTCTGCACTTTCCGCGTAGTCGGCCATTTCGCGATAGCGTCGAGTGATCAGCACCCGATCGGCGGATGTGCCGCGGCTCGCGGCTAACCGCGCCGACTCCCCTTCCAGCAGGGCGCGCACTTCTAACAGATCAAACAGCGTGCGCGGGTGATCTTTAAACAGATGCATCAATGGGCTTTGGTTACCCACCGGCAACAGCGTCGCGACCGTCGAGCCGTGGCCCTGGCGGGTATCGATAATTCCTTTACTGCGCAGAATTCTCAACCCCTCACGCAGCGAAGCACGGGAGACGCCCAGCCGATCACACAGCCGCCGCTCAGAAGGAAGCAGTTGGCCGGGCCGAAAAACTCCATCAAGAATTAAACGCTCAAGCCGGGTAGCCACCTGATCCGGCATTCGCAGCCCGGGTGACAAGGCTTGATTCTCCTCTGGCATGTTAGCTCTCCTGATGGGCTTTATGTCCAGCTTGCCAGTACTTAACCCAGTACTAAACAAAGAAGACAACACAGTCGACTAATTACTGGTCAGACCAATGCACCACAGCCTAGACAGGCGGGTAAAAAAAGCCCAAATTGAGGCCATGTTATCTACAGACCGTTTTAGCATTTACCTTTAACGATAATAAGCATGGGATGTCTTAATGAATATCCTCTTTGATGAGCGCCTGGACGGTGCACTGGTTCGGCGCGATAAAAGCGAAGTCTTAACCGACCTGCAGCAAGCCGTTCCTGATATGACGCTGCTGCATCGCGAAGAAGACCTGCGCCCCTTTGAGTGCGATGGGCTGGCGGCCTATCGCGTGCTGCCGATGCTGGTGGCGCTGCCGGAAACCTTTGATCAGGTGAAAGAGCTGCTCAAGCGCTGCCATGCGCTTGGCGTGCCTGTGGTCACTCGTGGCGCGGGTACTGGACTTTCCGGCGGTGCGCTGCCGCTGGAACAGGGCGTACTTTTAGTGATGTCGCGTTTTAACCAAATTCTCAAAGTCGACCCTGAAGCCCGCTTGGCGCGGGTTCAACCCGGCGTGCGCAATCTGGCGATTTCCGAAGCCGCTGCGCCTTATGGCCTTTACTACGCGCCGGATCCCTCCTCACAAATTGCCTGCTCTATCGGTGGTAACGTGGCCGAAAACGCCGGCGGCGTACACTGCTTAAAATATGGCCTAACGGTGCATAACGTGATGCGCGTCGATGTGCTCACGATCGAGGGCGAGCACATGACGCTGGGCGCTGAGTCTTTTGATGCGCCAGGCTTTGACCTACTGGCATTGATGAACGGCTCTGAGGGCATGCTCGGCGTGGTCACCGAAATTACCGTCAAGCTACTGCCCAAGCCGGAAACCGCCAAAGTACTGATGGCAAGCTTCGACGATGTCGAGAAAGCCGGTCGCGCCGTCGGTGATATCATTGCCGCAGGCATTATTCCTGGTGGCCTGGAGATGATGGACAAACTCGCCATCAAAGCCGCCGAGGATTTTGTCAAAGCTGGCTACCCCCTCGATGCCGAGGCGATTCTACTCTGCGAACTGGATGGCGTTGAAGCCGACGTGGACGACGACTGCGACACCGTTCGCCGCGTACTGGAAGCCGCCGGGGCCACCAATATCCAACAGGCCCGGGATGAAGCCGAGCGCGCCAAGTTCTGGGCTGGGCGTAAGAATGCCTTCCCTGCAGTGGGCCGTATGTCACCGGATTACTACTGCATGGATGGCACCATCCCCCGCCGAGAGCTCCCCCGCGTGCTGAAAGGCATTGCCGCACTTTCAGAAGAGAGTGGCCTGGCGGTGGCCAACGTGTTCCACGCCGGCGATGGCAATATGCACCCGCTGATCCTGTTTGATGCCAATAAAGAAGGCCAGTTGGCGCTTGCCGAAGAGGTGGGCGGCAAGATTCTTGAGCTATGCGTGGCCGCGGGCGGTTCGATCACCGGCGAACATGGCGTTGGGCGCGAAAAGATCAATCAAATGTGCAGCCAATTCCAGGCGGATGAAATCAGCGTTTTTCATGCCTTGAAGGCTGCCTTTGATCCACAGCGACTGCTTAACCCCGGAAAGAATATTCCGACGCTGGCCCGCTGCGCCGAGTTTGGTGCTATGCATGTGCATAACAACGAACTACCGCATCCGGAGCTACCGCGCTTCTAGCAGCGAGACAAGCCGAAGCTAAGACAATAATTAGCCAAAACGAATAATGGAAAAGACCAATAGTGGGAAAGACCATGACCGAACGAGCGATTGCTGACCGCGATATCGCTGATGCCCTGTGTGAACAGGTACGCAGCGCCTATGACGCACGCACACCGCTTCGCATTGTAGGCGGAGATACCCGCGCCTTTTATGGCCGACCGGTGGAAGGCCAAGCACTGCAGATGGCCGAACATAGTGGCATTGTGAGCTATGACCCAGTGGAACTGGTAGTGACCGTGCGCGCTGGCACTCGGCTTAGCGACCTGCAGGAAGTACTGGCAGAGAAACACCAAATGCTGGGCTTTGAGCCGCCCATGTTTGGTGAAGCGTCTACCATTGGTGGTGCCGTGGCCACCGGCCTCTCTGGCCCACGCCGTCCCTGGGCAGGCGCAGTCCGTGACTTTGTGCTGGGCACGCGAATAATCACCCAAGAGGGTAAACTCCTCCGCTTTGGCGGCGAAGTGATGAAAAATGTCGCCGGTTACGACCTGTCGCGCCTGATGGCAGGCGCTCAGGGCACGCTCGGCGTATTGACCGACATCTCCTTTAAAGTGCTGCCTATTCCCACCGCGACTCACAGCCTGCGCTTAACCATTGGGCTGGATGAAGCGCTTAAAAAACTCGCCGAACTGGGCCGAAAACCGCTACCGATTACCGCCGCCGCTTGGCATCACGGCGAGCTGTTTTTGCGCTTGGAAGGCGGCAAAAGCTCTGTGGCCGCAACCCAGGCAAGTCTAGGTGGCGAGCCACTTGATGCTGGCTTCTGGCAAGAGTTGCGCGACCATACTCACGCATTTTTCACCTGTAGCGCTGACCAATCGCTGTGGCGGCTGTCACTACCGCCCAACACCGCGCCGCTGGCGCTGGATATTCCCGAGGCCGACATTTTTTACGACTGGGCGGGCAGCCAGCGCTGGCTGAAAACCACCCTGGATGCCAGCACCCTGCGCGATGCCTGTCGCGCAGTAGGCGGCCACGCCACTTGCTACACACCTCAGCTCCAGGGCGGCGCAGTAGACCCGTTCACACCGCTCAATGCAGTGGTGGAGAAATATCATCGCAATCTAAAGGCGGAGCTGGATGCCCATGGCATTTTTAACCCCGGTCGTCTTTATGCGGCGTTTTAATCAGGAGAGCTGACATGCAGACGCACTTTACCGATGCCGACCTTCAGAAGCCGCATATTCAAGAAGCAGATCGCATACTGCGCACCTGCGTGCACTGCGGTTTTTGTAACGCCACCTGCCCGACGTACCAGCTGTTAGGCGATGAGCGCGATGGCCCTCGTGGGCGTATCTATCTAATGAAAGAGCTGCTGGAGAGCCGCGACGATGACGATCAGGTAACCGATGAGACGCGCCTTCATCTTGATCGCTGCCTTACCTGTCTTAACTGTGAAACCACCTGCCCTTCCGGCGTGGAGTACCACAAGCTGCTCAACATTGGCCGTGCCGAAATTGAGCGGCGCGTTCCTCGCCCGGCAGGTGAGCGGGCCCAGCGCTATGCGCTGCGAAAAATGATGGTCGAGCCCAAACGTTTCCAAGCGCTGCTAAAGCTGGGGCAAACCTTTAAACCACTGGTGCCTAGCAAGCTGCGCAATAAAATGCCCGCAGCGCCGATAGATGCAGGCGCACGCCCGGATGCCAACCGCCATACCCGGCGGGTATTGATGCTGGAAGGCTGCGTTCAGCCGGGGCTGTCACCCAATACCAATGCTGCCACCACGCGGATTCTTGATCGGCTGGGCATTAGCGTAACGCCGGTGGCTGAATCGGGCTGCTGTGGCGCCGTTGATTTCCACCTTAATGCCCAGGACGATGGCCGTGCACGCATGCGCGCCAATATTGATGCCTGGTGGCCGTACATTGAGCAAGGCACCGAAGCCATCGTTCAAACCGCCAGTGGCTGCGGCGCCTTTGTCAAAGAGTATGGTTACATGCTCAAGGATGACCCTGACTACGCCGTTAAAGCGCAAAAGGTGAGCACTCTAGCCAAAGATATTGTCGAAATCCTACGCGATGAGCCGCTGGACGCCTTGAACGTTAACGCATCGCAACGACTGGCGTTCCACTGCCCCTGTACGCTGCAGCATGCCCAAAAACTTAACGGTGCGGTCGAAGGCGTGCTGGGCAAGCTTGGCTTCGCGCTAACTCCGGTGCAGGATGCGCATCTTTGCTGCGGTTCGGCGGGTACCTATTCAATCACCCAACCCGAACTGGCCACCCAACTGCGCGACAATAAGCTCAATGCGCTGGAGGCCGGAGACCCAGAGATGATCGTGACGGCTAATATCGGTTGCCAAACCCACTTGGCGGGCGCCAATCGCACTCCGGTACGCCACTGGGTTGAGATCGTCGATGCAGCGCTCACTTAACGCTTCACCACTAACCCTTAACCCCAAGCCGCGCAGGTTTTAACAGCGCGGCTATTTTCACTCCTCCCTTAACAAGGATTTAAACATGCAAACAAAAGCCATTCTCGCTCAGAGCGATGTGATCAACGTACTCGACGCCGCTCAGAAAGAGGCTGACAGCAAAAGCTGGCCGGTGACCATCGCAGTAACCGACGACGGCGGCCACCTGTTAGCGCTGCGGCGTTTGGATGGCGCAGCCCCTTTCAGCGCCGAAGTCGCTACGCAAAAAGCGCGCAGTGCGGCGCTAGGTCGTAAAGAGACCCAGGTGTTTGAAGAGATGATTAATGGCGGCCGCACTGCGTTCGTCACCGCACCGCTGCAAGGCCTGCTTTCAGGTGGCGTGCCGATTACTGTTGACGGTCATGTGGTAGGTGCCGTGGGCATTTCCGGCGTAAAACCCGACCAGGATGTGCAGGTTGCCAAAGCAGGCGTTGCCGCGATTGCGGGCTAACAGCTGCAACTTAAGATGCAGACATACGAAAAAGCCCGGATCAATGATCCGGGCTTTTTTTGAATTCGTTCGGCCAATGCCGATATATTGCTAACAACTCAAATGCTTAATGGCGGACCGGACGAGACTCGAACTCGCGACCTCCGGCGTGACAGGCCGGCATTCTAACCGACTGAACTACCGGTCCACGTTAAAGCACTTTTAAAACAACCATCGAAGCTAACATTTATAAGCGGTTCAGAGGCGCTTCCAAAGGGTAGACGATGGTGGGTGGTACTGGGTTCGAACCAGTGACCCCCAGCTTGTAAGGCTGGTGCTCTCCCAACTGAGCTAACCACCCAATCCATTGGTAAGTAATTGCTGTGCTTACCAACTTTTTCTTACCAGCTTAGCTTAGCAGTTATCGTGGCGGACCGGACGAGACTCGAACTCGCGACCTCCGGCGTGACAGGCCGGCATTCTAACCGACTGAACTACCGGTCCGAATTGCGATAACAACTATTAGCAGACGTTGATTTGATGATGGCGGACCGGACGAGACTCGAACTCGCGACCTCCGGCGTGACAGGCCGGCATTCTAACCGACTGAACTACCGGTCCGTTATGCACATCAAATACAGGTCGTACTAGGTACTACTTTCACACTTCCAGACCATCTTTCAAAAACTTAAGATGGTGGGTGGTACTGGGTTCGAACCAGTGACCCCCAGCTTGTAAGGCTGGTGCTCTCCCAACTGAGCTAACCACCCGCTGGTCACGTGGCGCTGCATTCTACAGAAGGCTTACCGAATGTCAACATGCCGCGTTTAAAAATCGTATTCTAAACCAGCGCGTTACTCTCTTCCGTAAGGCCTGTGCCATGAGCGCGGACGAAGGATGCCGCAACTTGGGTAGCCTCGTCAATCAAAACCGTTTGGGTCAGGCCAGAAAATCGTCGTGGCTTAAAGTCATGGTCGCCATCCTTCAGCCAAGCAAGCTGCGCGTTTGGCGGCAGTGTATAGCCGGCTACCTCGTCTCGAGTTCCGAAAGGATCACGCTCGCCCTGTAAAATCAGCATGGGGCAGGCAATCTTGGGCCAGTGATCCAGGCGAAGCTTGTCAGGCGCTTTAGTAGGATGAAACGGGTAACCCGCTACCACTACACCCGGCACAGCGCCCTTGCATGGCTGTTCACTGGCAAATAGGGTCGCCACTCGGCCGCCCATCGATTTGCCTCCAATCCATAGCGGTTCGTCAAATAGGTCAGCAAGTAGCGCATACCATTGGGCAAACTGATCAAGGGACTGGGCGATAGGCGGCGGCGGTCGACGTTTGCCGGTTTCCTGCATCTGCTGCATATAGGGGAAATCAATACATAAAACCTGAACACCCTGAGCCGCCAGCGAGGTGACAAATTGACGCATGAAGGGTGACTGCTGACCAGCCCCTGCGCCATGGGCAAACAGCAACCGACCTCGCTTGGCGTGACCATGAACAGTTAACGGCCCCATGCCCTGCACCAGAAAGGCGCCATTTGGCTGGCGCTTAAGCGTCTCTTTTAACCCCTTGGGAGGCACCTCGATATACCCAGACAAAACGTAATGTGACACCTATCGCTCCTGATAATTCAGTCTTTAACCAATTGGTGTGTTCAGGTTAAGCCCTGGCTGCGCTAGAATCTTGGTCGGATCTTGACCTGCATCATCAAGCGGGTGGTCGCACCCGTGCAAAATGCCACGGGTTACCCCCTAACCGCGTTCGATGGGAACATGACATGAGCACAGCATTTGAACACCCGACCTACAACTACAAGGTGGTTCGGCAGTTCGCGATTATGACCGTTGTGTGGGGCATTGTGGGAATGACAGTGGGTGTCATCCTCGCCTCGCAACTGGTTTGGCCGCAACTGAACCTTGGCCTACCTTGGACTAGCTTTGGGCGCCTGCGTCCGTTACACACTAACGCCGTAATTTTCGCCTTTGGCGGTTCGGCGCTCTTTGCCACGTCGTACTACGTTGTCCAGCGTACCTGTCAGACACGGCTTTTCTCTGACAAGTTAGCGGCCTTTACCTTTTGGGGCTGGCAAGCGGTCATTATCTCAGCGGTAGTGTCCCTGCCCATGGGCTACACCACGACCAAGGAGTACGCTGAGCTTGAGTGGCCGATCAATATTTTGATCGCGGTCGTATGGATCAGCTACGCCATTGTGTTCCTAATGACGATCAAAAAACGCACCACGTCGCACATTTATGTGGCGAACTGGTTCTTCGCGGCGTTTATTTTGACCGTTGCGGTGCTGCATATCGTCAACAACGCGGCCATCCCAGTGACCCCCATGTACTCCACCTCGATCTATGCCGGAGCAGTGGACGCGATGGTGCAGTGGTGGTATGGACACAACGCGGTAGGCTTCTTCCTAACTGCAGGCTTCCTGGGCATGATGTACTACTTCGTGCCGAAGCAGGCTGAGCGTCCGATCTACTCCTACCGTCTTTCAATCGTCCACTTCTGGGCATTGATCATGATCTACATGTGGGCAGGCCCTCACCACCTGCACTACACAGCGCTGCCGAACTGGGCACAGTCGCTGGGTATGATTATGTCGATCATCCTGTTGGCTCCCTCCTGGGGTGGCATGATCAACGGCATGATGACCCTATCAGGGGCTTGGCATAAGCTGCGCACGGATCCCACGCTACGCTTTTTGGTGGTTGCTCTGTCGTTCTACGGCATGTCTACCTTTGAAGGCCCGATGATGGCGATTAAGACCGTCAACGCGCTTTCGCACTACACTGATTGGACCATTGGTCACGTTCACTCCGGCGCGCTTGGCTGGGTAGCGATGATCACCATCGGCTCGATGTATCACCTGATTCCGCGCGTCTTTGGTCGCACTGAAATGTACTCGATCAACCTGATCGCCGTGCACTTCTGGCTGGCCACGATCGGCACCGTGCTATACATCGCCTCCATGTGGGTTAACGGTATTCTGCAAGGCTTGATGTGGCGTGCGATCAACCCTGACGGCACCTTGATGTACACCTTTGTTGAAGCCGTTGAAGCCAGCGCACCGGGCTACTTTGTTCGCTTAATCGGCGGCCTCTTCTGGGTCACCGGCATGCTGATCATGGCGTTCAACGTTTACATGACCGTTAAGCGTCGTGAGGCCATCAGCCATTCAGCGCCACAAGCTGCTTAAACCGGGGAAGTTGAGACCAATGAAACACGAGATTGTCGAAAAGAACGTTGGCCTGCTTGCCGTGTTGATCCTTGTCGTGATCAGTTTCGGCGGCTTGGCGGAGGTGGTTCCACTGTTTTTCCAGAAGCAGACCACCGAGCCGGTTGAAGGCCTGGAGCCGCTGTCAGCCCTGGAGCTGGAAGGCCGTGACATCTATCGCCGCGAAGGTTGCGTGGGCTGTCACTCGCAAATGGTGCGCCCGTTCCGTGCGGAAACCGAGCGCTATGGCCACTACAATGTAGCGGGCGAGCAGGTGTATGAGCACAACTTCCTATGGGGCTCCAAGCGCACCGGTCCAGACCTGGCACGTGTTGGCGGCCGCTATAGCGATGACTGGCACCGTGCTCACCTCTACAATCCCCGGGATGTAGTCCCTGAATCGGTAATGCCGGCTTACCCCTGGCTGTTTGAAAACACCCTCGATGGTGATGCCACTCCCCAAAAGATGCGTACGCTGCGTCAACTGGGCGTGCCCTATACCGACGAAGATATCGCCAACGCTACTGACGACGTACGCGGCACCCAGGAAATCACCGCCCTGGTCGCGTACTTACAGCAGCTCGGAACCGTGCTCGAGGGCACTCGCTAAGTTATGGATACGGGAACTTTTCGCGGCCTCATCACGCTGATCTTGATTTTCGCGTTTATCGGCATTGCCCTCTGGGCGTACTCCAAGCGACGCAAGCCAGATTTCGACGAAGCGGCTAATTTGCCCTTTGCAGACGACGATGAGCAACCGACCAGTGACAAGCACGCTTCGCGTGAACGCGACAGCGAAGCGCATTCCCGCGACGACAGGGGAGATAAGAATATATGAGTAATCTATGGGGTGACTCCCTATCCGGCTTCTGGAGCGCCTGGATCATTATCATTACGCTGGGCACGATCGCGCTGAGCGTATGGATACTGCTGGCCAACCGCCGTACCGATAAAACACCTGACGCGGACGGTAACGTTGAAACCACCGGCCACGCCGCCGATGGCATTGAAGAGTATGACAACCCGCTGCCAAAGTGGTGGTTCCAGCTTTTCGTCATAACAGTAATTTTTGCACTGGTCTATTTGGTACTCTATCCCGGCCTGGGCAACTACGCAGGTATCTTTGGTTGGTCGCAAGAGGGTCAATGGGAAGAGGAAGTGGCTCAAGCCGAAGAGCGCTTCACGCCGATTTTTGCCCAGTATCAGGAGGTGCCCATTCCTGAGCTTGCCGAAGATCCGGAGGCGATGCAGGTCGCTGAACGTATCTACCAAAACAACTGCGCAGTGTGTCACGGCTCCAACGCTCAGGGCGGTTATGGCTTTCCCAACCTGACCGATGACGATTGGCTATACGGCGGTGAGCCAGAAAATATTTTGACCACTCTCAATAATGGCCGTAACGGCCTAATGCCCTCCTGGCAGCAACTGGGTCAGGAGAATATTGAGAACCTGACGCAATACGTACTTTCGCTGTCTAATGAAGAACATGACGAGGCGCAGGCTGAACAGGGCGAAAGCACCTTTATGGCGGTGTGTGCTGCCTGCCACGGCCCCAGCGGCACGGGTAACACGGCTCTCGGCGCACCCAACCTGACCGATAACACTTGGCTTTATTTGGCACCCGGCCAGGAAGTCGGTGACTCTATCCGTCAAACGCTGCGTAACGGCCGTAACGGTCATATGCCTGCGCAAGCGGCCTATATTGGTGAAGAGCGTGTTCATCTGGTTGCCGCCTATGTGTATAGCCTGCGCTTAGCGGACTGATTGACCGCTGACAGATAGCAGTTACCGTCAGCAACGCTAGCCAAGCAAGGGTGCGGCCCCAAACCGCACCCTTTCTTTATACCCAACCCGATACAATATTAACGAAACACCTAGACCGCGACTAAGCATCATATTTAACAAAGCACTTCCTTTAATTGAGCATTTCGTCTAGTTGAAGAAAGGTGCCACCTCTCCTGCCTTCTGAGCCGGGAATATCGCCATGGAAAAGATACCAAGCCAAGACGTCACGCCGAATCCGGTGGGACATCACGTTCCCTCTGAAACGGTTACCCAAGAAATGTACGCCAAGCGGCGACACATTTACGTGCGCGAAATTAAAGGCGTTTTCCAAAAGCTACGGCGCAGTGCCAACTGGGCGTTAATGCTGGCATTTTTTCTTTTACCGTGGATTAACATCGGTGGTCGGCCGTTAATTCTATTCGACCTGCCTAACCGTGAATTCCATATTTTTAGCGCCACGTTTTACCCGCAGGAGTTCATCCTGCTGTCATGGCTGCTGATTATCTGCGCCTTTGGGCTATTTTTTATTACCGTTTTTGCGGGTCGGGTCTGGTGTGGCTACACCTGTCCGCAAAGCGTTTGGACATTTCTATTCATTTGGCTTGAACACCGTATCGAGGGCTCGCGCAATCGGCGCATCAAACTCGATAACCAACCGATGACCGCCGACAAAGCTTGGCGCAAGGGGGCTAAACACACGGCCTGGCTGCTCATTGCCCTCGCCACCGGCATTACCTTTGTGGGTTACTTCACGCCGATTCGTGATTTAGTGACAGAGCTCCCCACCCTTGAAGCTCACGGCTGGTCCTACTTCTGGGTTGGTTTTTTCCTGGTATTTACTTACCTCAACGCGGGCTGGCTGCGCGAACAGGTGTGCATCTACATGTGCCCCTATGCGCGTTTCCAATCGGTCATGTTTGACCGCGACACATTGATCGTCTCCTACGATGAATCACGTGGCGAACCCCGTGGTCATCGCAAAAAAAACCTAAGCCATTTAGAAGCCCGCGAGGCAGGCTATGGCGACTGTATCGATTGTGACCTTTGCGTGCAGGTCTGTCCTACCGGCATCGATATCCGCGATGGACTGCAGTACGAGTGTATTACCTGCGCCGCCTGTATCGATGCCTGCGATAGCGTGATGGATAAAATGGGCTACCCGCGGGGTTTGGTGCGCTACACCACCGAAAATGCCCTGGAGGGCAAAAAGAGCCATATCATGCGCCCACGCCTGCTCGGTTATTTCGCCGCCCTGGTGCTGATGGTGGGCACCTTTGCCTGGGCCATTAACGACCGTATGCCGCTCAATTTTGATGCTGAGCGCGAGCGCACCCAGCTCTACCAAATGACCCGCGACGGTCAGATTAGCAATGTATTTAGCCTGACCATTCGCAACCTGGATGATCAAGACCACACCTACCAGCTAAGCGTTGCTGGATTGCCCAGCCTCACTCTAGACAGCAGTACTATTAGCGTACCCGCGGGGGAGTCGCGCTTCGAAGCCGTCACCGTGACCGCCGATCCCGACGATTTACAGCAACCCAGCCACCCCATTGTATTCACGCTGCAGGCTCAACAGGATGCGGATATTCGTATCGAGCGCGAAACCAGCTTCCTGGGCAATATTAGGAGATAAGCAACTATGTCATCCCTACCCTCTGGCGATAAGGTAACGCCTTGGTATAAGCAGTTTTGGCCGTGGTTTTTAATCGGCATTCTGCTCTCATCCATTATGTTTAGTATTACCTTTGCCGTTATGTCGGTTAAAAGCTTCGATGGCATGGTTGTTCAGGAGGATTATTACAAGCATGGCAAAGCCATCAATATGGTGCTTGCCAAGCAAGACCGTGCCAGAGAGTTAAACCTAAGCGCAGATTTACGCCTTGATCCGCTTACCAGCGATATTGTGATTGATTTAAGCGGCGATGCGCGTCCCGACAAACTCTATTTGGATTTTATCTTCCCTACCGAAGATGATCGTGATCAATCCTTCGTACTTGAGCATGTCCGTGACGGCCGCTATATCACACAAGGCCCTGACAACCTGCGTTACCGCTGGTATCTGCAGATTCAGCCCGCGCTGGAAAATGCCGATTGGCGCCTTACCGGTGAAGCCACATTCCCCGATGAAGACAGCGTCACACTACTGCCGGGAGGACGCAAAGCAAGCGAATGAGCAACGCCGCGCCCTGCTATCACTGTGGTAACCCGGTGCCTGCTGGGGCTCCCTGGTCGATTACCCTTGATGATCATGCCCATCCGCTCTGCTGCCCTGGCTGCGAAGCGGTGGCCCATGCCATCGTGGATGGGGGCCTTGAAAGCTACTACCGCTACCGTACCGAACTGCCCGAACGCCCTGATGAACATCAGGCTGCCAAAGCCGATACCTGGTCGGTGTTTGACGACCCCGGACTTCAGGCACAGTTTGTTCACCCCGACGGCGATGAGGGCAACGTCAAAGCGACCCTCGCCATCGAAGGCATTACCTGTGCTGCCTGCGCCTGGCTGATCGAGCACCGCCTGAATGCCTTAACGGGAATTGCCACCAGCGCAGTGAACTTAACTCACCACCGCCTGCGGGTGAGCTGGGATCCTCAGCAGCTGAAGCTCTCGCAACTGTTGGCCGAACTGGCTGCGATTGGCTACGAGGCCCAGCCCTACGAGCCAGACCAGGCCCAGGCGCGCCTGCAGCATGAAGAGCGCATGAACGTACGTCGGCTGATTATTGCCGCCGTCGGCATGATGCAGGTGATGATGTTCTCGATCCCGATCTATGTCTCCGGCCCCGGTGAAATCAGCGACGACTTCTACGCACTGTTCCACTGGCTCTCCTTTGCCCTGGCCACGCCAGTGGTGTTTTTCTCCGCCCAGCCGTTTTTCCGCAACGCCCTGCGCGACCTGCGCACCGGCGTACTGGGCATGGATGTGCCGGTGTCACTGGCAATCGGCGGGGCGTATCTTGCCAGCAGCTATGCAGTGCTGTTTGACGTGGGCGAGGTCTATTTTGACTCGGTGACCATGTTCACCTTCTTTTTGCTGTTTGGCCGCTACGTGGAGAGTCGCGCCAGGCGCCGCAGCGGGCATAGCGGCAATGCGCTGAGCGGCGTGCTGCCGATTTCGGCCACACGGCTGGAAAGTGACGGCAGCGAGCGCATTCTGCCCGCCAGCGAACTCACTCCCGACGATCGCGTATTGATCAAGCCCGGCCATGGCGTGCCTGCCGATGGCATCATCGAGGAGGGTGAATCGAGCCTGGACGAATCAATGCTGACCGGCGAATACCTACCAGTAACCCGCCGAGTGGGCGACCGCATTACCGGCGGTAGCCAAAACATGGAAAACCCGCTGGTGATAAGGGTTACCCACGCAGGGCGCGATGCCCGTGTAGCGGGTATCGTCGATCTGACCGACCGTGCCTTTGCCAGCCGCCCACGGCTGGCCCAGATGGCTGCGCGCATGGCACACCTATTCGTGCTGCGCCTGCTGGTAGTAACGGCTTGCGTGACCCTCGCTTGGTGGTTTATCGACCCTTCACGGATGCTCTGGGTACTACTTTCGGTGCTAGTGGTGACCTGCCCCTGTGCCTTGGCGCTGGCCACTCCCGCGGCACTGGCAGCTGGCCATGGCCAACTGCGAAAGCGCGGCGTCTTGATCACCCGCGCCGATGCCATGGAGACGCTCTCTAACGTTACCCGGGTGATTTTTGATAAAACCGGCACCCTGACCCGTGGCGAAATGCACCTTACCCAAACCCAGCCCTCTGGTGAATTAACCGCCGAGCGTGCACGGGCCATTGCCGCCGCCCTTGAAGCCCACTCGGAACACCCGATCGCCCGCGCCTTTAGGCCGTTCCGGGATGCGACCCTGCAAGCCAAAGATATTCACAGCCACACCGGGCAAGGGCTCGAAGGGAGCCTAAACGGCGCTCGTTGGCGGTTGGGCAAGCCCAGGTTTGCAATAGATAGCGCAATGTATAGCACAATAGATAGCACCGAGGATGACGTCATAGCGGCGCCGGCCAAAGGTCAGTGGCTGCTGCTTAGTGAAAACGGTGCACCCCGCGCCTGGTTTGGCCTGCACGATGGCGTTCGCGACGACGCTGCCGCCACGATCAAAGCCCTCCAGACTCTGGGGTTAAGCGTGGAGTTGCTATCTGGTGACACCGAAGATGCCGTGGAAAGCCTGGCCGATCAGCTCAATATTGCCATCTGGCATGCGGGCACCAGCCCGGAAGGCAAGCTAGCCCGGATGAAAGAGCTCCAAGCCGCAGGCGAAACCGTGGCGATGATTGGTGACGGCATTAACGACGTGCCGGTGTTAGCCGGTGCCGATGTGGCGATTGCCATGAATGGCGCAACGGATCTAGCCCGCACCCGCGCCGACGCAGTGCTGCTCAGCCCACGTCTGATGCGGGTTTTTGAGGCCATCGAGATTTCCCGCGCCACCCGGCGTATCATGCGCCAGAACATGATTTGGTCAGTGTGCTACAACTTTTCGGCGCTGCCGCTGGCGGCAATGGGTCTGGTGCCGCCCTGGCTAGCCGCGATTGGAATGTCGCTTAGCTCGCTAGTAGTGGTGGGTAATGCCCTGCGACTGTCGCGCTGGCGACCTCAGCCCGCGCCAACGCTCGACACTTCAACACCGGTGGCCGCATGACGATTCTTTATCTGCTGATCCCGCTTTCCCTGATTTTGCTGGGCCTCGCCGTCTGGGCGTTTTTCTGGGCGGTGAAAAATGATCAATTCGATGACCTAGAAGGCCCAGCGCACCGCATTCTATTTGATGAGGATGAAAACGACCTTAGCCCTGAGCAGCGCCGCCAGCATCAGCAGGCAAAGCAAAAATCTTCCGAACCATCAGCGGCAGACACACCCGACGACCAAGAGTCTCGGCCATGAATCCAACGGGGCTTGATCTGCCGCCGCTAATGGCGGCGTTTGTGTTTGGCTTGATGGGCGGCGCCCACTGCATTGGTATGTGTGGCGGCATTATGAGCGCGCTCACCTTTGCAGTCCCCCCCAGCATGCGTCATCCGGCGCGCATGGGAGGCCTGCTGCTCAGCTACAACACAGGCCGCATTGTTAGCTATATGAGCGCAGGCGCGCTGGTGGCACTGCTAGGCACGCTGTTTTCCCTTTCTGCTACGGCACGCCTGCTACTCCAGGTATTTGCCGCACTGATGCTGATCTTAATGGCACTGTATATCGCCAACTGGTGGAAAGGGCTGCTCAAAGTGGAGGCCGTTGGCCGGCGACTATGGCGCTTTATCGAACCCGTGGGGCGTCGCTTGATGCCCGTAGTGCATATTCCCCAAGCCTTCGCCCTGGGAGCGCTCTGGGGCTGGCTCCCCTGCGGGTTGGTCTACTCCATGTTGGCCTGGAGCTTAGCGATTGCCGACCCGCTTCAGGGCGCTCTACTCATGGGCGCCTTTGGGCTTGGCACCCTACCTGCGCTGCTTGCCACTGGCCTGGCTGCCCGCCAGCTCAGCCATTTGATACGTCACCCCGTGACCCGCAGCGTGGCAGCGCTGACAATTATCGCTTTTGCACTGTGGCAACTGTGGACGCTTTCGGTACACAACCTCTAATAGCATGACGTGGCTCAACATTTACCTCCTAACCACGGGTTAGGCTAGCGGCATTTCCTAACGTCGGAGCGCCCCTTCATGCCCGTTCATACCCCTGCTGCCTTGCCTCTTGCACCCGCTGCTGCCGCAGCCCCTATGCAGCCGGTGTGGGACGAAGCGTTACTGCGTCGCTACGACACCAACGGCCCACGCTACACCTCCTACCCCACGGCGCTGTCGTTTCACGACCAATTTACCCCTGGCGACCTGACCCAGGCATTGGAGCGCAGCAATGCCAGTAAGCGTCCGCTCTCTCTGTACGTTCATGTGCCCTTCTGCCGCAAGATCTGCTTCTACTGCGCGTGTAATAAAATCGCTACCAAAAACACTGCCCTTGCCGAGCCCTATATAGCCCGGCTTGACCGTGAAATGGTGCTGACCGCACGCCACTTGGATACATCACGACCGGTGGAGCAGTTGCATTGGGGCGGCGGCACGCCGACATTTCTCAGTTTGAACCAGATGGGCGACCTGATTGATCGACTGGATGCACGTTTTGGTCTTTCATCGTCTGCTGATCGCGATTACGCAATTGAAATAGATCCTCGCGAAGCGGATGTGTTTACGCTGCGCCATCTCGAATCCCTCGGCTTTAATCGCATCAGCCTGGGCGTGCAGGATTTAAGCCCGCTGGTGCAGAAAGCGATTAACCGTATTCAGCCTCGGGTACTTACCGAAACGCTGATGGAGGAGGCGCATCGCCTGGGCTTTCGCTCGCTCAATCTCGACCTAATTTATGGCTTGCCATTTCAGACTGAAAAGAGCTTTGCCAACACCCTACGCCAGGTGATCGAGCTCAACCCGGCGCGCCTTTCTGTGTTTAATTACGCGCATATGCCCGAGCGTTTTGCCCCGCAGCGGCGCATTAATGTCGATGACTTGCCAGGCGGAGAAGAGAAGCTAGCGATTCTGCGCACCACCATCGAAATGCTCACCGCAGCTGGCTATGTGCATATCGGTATGGATCACTTTGCCCGCCCTGACGATAGCCTGGCTATTGCCCAGCGCGAAGGCTCGCTGCAGCGCAACTTCCAGGGCTACTCCAGCCATGCTCAGTGCGACTTAATCGGGCTTGGCGTATCGGCGATTTCGCGCATTGATGACGTCTATGCGCAGAACCCGAGCGATCTGGCAAGCTACGAAGCGGCGCTGGATCAGGGGCAGCTTGCCACCGTGCGTGGCATACGCTTAAGTGATGACGACCTGATCCGGCGGGACGTGATTGAGCGGCTGATGTGCGATATGGGCATTGACCTGGCCGCCGTTAGTCAACGCTGGAACATCGATGCCCCCCGCTACTTTGCGCCAGCGCTTGAGCGCCTGCAGAGCGCCGAACAGGATGGCCTGCTGACCCGCCGCGGTGATCAGCTTAACGCCACGCCGACGGGGCGGCTGCTGATTCGCCATATAGCAATGGCGTTTGATACCCATCTTTCCGGGCAAACGGGACAACAGTATTCTAAGATTGTTTAATCACCTTATTGCAGGCATGCTAAAGCGACTATAATAAGTAAGGATTTTCTAATTGATAAGCGGGACCCTCTCAAGGAGCAAAGCATGTTGGAACCCATGAGCCGTCGGCGCTCGCTACTCCATGAAGCTCGCTGCCAAACCTGCAGTTTGAGCTCACTGTGCCTGCCACTTGCCCTTGAGCTGGACGACGTGGGGCAGTTCGACGCCATTATTCGTCGTCGCGCGCCGCTGAAAAAAGGCGAACCGCTGTTTCGTCAGGGCGACACCTTTACCAGCGTTTACGCAGTCCGTTCGGGCAGTTTGAAACAGATCACCGCCGAAGGTAACGGCAGCGAGCAGTTGACCAATTTCTACCTGCCCAGTGAATTGGTGGGGTTGGATGGCATTGACGAAGAGCATTACCCCGGTAGCGTTATCGCCCTGGAAACGACCACCGTCTGCGAGATTCCTTTTGACCGCCTGGACTTACTCTCGGAGGAGCTACCCGAACTGCGTGGCCAGCTTTATCGTAGCATGAGCAAAGAGTTGCGCGATGACCGGCGTATGATGCGGCTACTTTCGCGTAAAACCGCCGATCAGCGGCTAGCAAGTTTTTTGATTACCCTCTCGGATCGTTTTCGTCGCCGGGGCTACTCGCCTTACAGCTTTCGCCTCTCAATGCCCAGGGCTGATATCGGCAACTACCTGGGCTTAGCGGTGGAAACGGTCAGCCGCATACTAAGCCGCTTTCAGCAGCAGAGCGTGGTGGCGGTCTCCGGGCGAGAGGTCAACATTCTCGATATGCCGCGCTTGATTACCCTCGCCGAAGAGGAAGAGCAAACAGTTAGCTGACGTTAAAGGCTTGGATACGCCCCGCCAGTAGCTCTGCTTGCTTGGCCTCAAGGCCTTCAAAATCGAACAGGCTGCGGTCGGCCAACTGGGAAGGGGCAATGTTGGTGACAGCCTTGAACATGCTCTCCAGGCGGCCAGGAAACTTTTTGTCCCACTCGGCGAGCATCTCTTTGACCACCTGACGCTGCATATTAGGCTGGGAGCCGCACAGGTTGCAGGGAATGATTGGGAACTCCATCAGCCGCGAAAACTCAGCGATATCCGCTTCTTTGCAGTAGGCCAACGGCCGAATAACGATATTCTTCCCATCATCGGATAGCAGCTTTGGCGGCATCGCTTTCAGGTTGCCGCCAAAGAACATATTGAGAAACAGTGTTTCGAGAATATCTTCCCGGTGATGGCCCAAGGCTATCTTATTGGCGCCAATCTCTTCGGCAAAGCCATACAACGAGCCGCGCCGCAGCCGTGAACAAAGCGCGCAGGTGGTTTTACCTTCCGGGGTTTTCTCTTTTACCACCGAGTAAGTATCGCGCTCAACAATGTGGTACTCCACGCCCTGCTTATCCAGATACGCAGGCAATACGTGCTCGGGAAAACCCGGCTGTTTTTGATCCAGATTGACCGCTACCAGCGAAAAATTGACCGGCGCATTGCGCTGCAAATTGCGCAAAATCTCCAGCATCGTGTAGCTGTCCTTTCCACCGGAGAGGCAGACCATTACGCGATCACCTTCATTGATCATTTGATAATCAATGATCGCATTGCCCACTTCTCGGCGCAGACGCTTTTGCAGCTTGTTAAATTCACGCTTCTGCTTCGCATCAGCCAGCTCAGGCTGGTCGTGCTCAGCGTTAGCTGGGGTGGCTCCAACCGTATCAAGGTGAGCAGGATCAAAGTGATCAAGAGATTGCATGGTATAAGCACTGCCGAGGGTATGGTGAAGAGAAGAGGCGCTACAAAGAAATAATTGGGCGCTATTCTAACAACACTCTTCGCCTTGACCCAACTACTCGTCGCTCCTCCCTAAGCAGCCTGCGCCATAATACGCTGCAGGCGCATATACAGCAGTGCGCTGGCGGTGGCCTCTCCCAGCACACTCTGCATGCCCGTGACGGGTACTTGCCAGCATGCCAACGCCTGGGCGAAGCTGCTGGGCGCTTCGACCTCCGGGTGCAAACGGCGCAGTTGGCGCTGATGCAGTTTTGCCACATCGACCTGGGCGTTGGGCAGGGCAAAATTCAGCCGCTTACTGAGCAGTGCATTCAATGCTCCAATGCGCCTCTCTAACTGCCAGCCAACGATGGGCCGATTGCCGATAAATTCTACTAGCGCGCTCAAGTTATCACTATTTGGTGGCAGTATCTCCCCCGCCTCGCACAGCAAGTGATGACGGCGCAGCGTTGCGCTCTCGGGCTGCTTTGCGCTACCAAGGGTGATCACAAAAGCACGACTGGTATGCACCTGCTGATGGCTCAGCACCACTGCCGCCACGCTGATCACAGGTGATGATTGCGTGGGCGTTGCTGTGCAGGCGAGCGCCACCAGCTCTTCGCCCATATAGGGCTGAAACAGCCAGGCATAGGGGGAGTCTGCACAACGACGCCGGTCACTTTCACGCCTTAACAAGGTGCGCAGCGAGCCGCTAAATAGCGTCACATGTCGATCTAACAGCCGCATTCCGCTCACGAATACTCCAAATGGTAACGGTGGGAAAGCCGCTGCTTAAAGTCTTTGACAATATGCATCGCTTCGCGCAGTAGGTCGCGCTCCAGGGAAGAGAGGTTCTGCACCACGACACGGTTAGCGCGTCTGCTGCTTTGGGCGTTAGTTTCTTTCGCATCCGCAGAAGTTTCCAGCGTACTTAGCTGCTGCTTGAGGCGCAGCTCAGAAAAGAGCGCCAACGCTTCGCCCAGGTCATCGGCAAAACGGCGATCCAACCGGCCGTCAGTAACCAGGGCATCCAAGCGATCAAACGTCGAGGTGGCTTTGATGCGCCGCTCAAGCGCCATGGTGCGCACACCGTGCACGATAGGGAAAATACCGCCTTTCTTGATATCGATACCGTGCTGAGGCTTTTTCAGCGAACCAAACAGCGTCAGCGGCGTCGAAAAGCGCAGCGCCGTGCGGGCAAAATAGGAAAGCAGCAGCTCATCGCCCGAGCAGCGTTCAAACAGCTCATCGCGCACGCTCTCAAGCAAGCTCGGGTTGCCCGCCACGCCATGAGCATCGAGCATAATGGCCAGCTTCATCAGGCTATCGCCATCACGCTCCCTGGCCCACTTGGCAATATTACCTTTCCATTGGGATACCGTGGCCACCCACTCGGGGTTAGACACCATAATGTTGCCGGGGCACGGCGGGTAACCAAGCTGAATCAGGGTATCGGTGAGCGTTTGCATATGGCTGGCAAGATCAGGCCACTGGGTTTCATCGGCAAGAATCAAGCCGTTATCCTGATCCGTTTTTAGAATCTGCTCACCGCGCCCTTCGCTGCCCATCACCATCATGCAGCTCTGCTCGTGATAGCGCTTATCGACAGTGAACTCCCAGGCCTTGCTAATAATACGGCCGTTTAGTGCCGCAAGCAGATCCATCGCAAAGCGCAGCTTAACGCCCTGGGCCATCAGCGCTTTGACCAGCTCCGGGGTGCGCTGACTGGCAGCTGAAAGCGCCTCTAAGTTGGTCGCCTGCTCGATCTGCAGGCTCACCACATAGCTGCGGCTTGAGAAGTAGCTAAGCACGTCGGTGAGCTCTACAACGCCTTTCAAGACGTTTTGCTCCATCACTACCACCCGCGCCACTTTATGGCGGGTCATCAGCACCAATACTTCAAATAAGTACTGATCCGGTGCGACGGTCACCAAGTTAAAATGGGCGATCTTATCCACCGATGATGTTACCGCGCTGCCCTTTAGCACTAAGGCGTTGAGCAGATCGGTTTTGGTCACCATGCCGAGGGTGTCGTCCTGGGTCGACACCAGCAGGCTGTCGGCGTGACTTTCGTTGAGCTGTTTTACAGCGCTAGCGATATCGGTCGTCGCTGCCATCAGCAGTGGCGCACGCATGCACTCGCTTACCTTGGCCAGCATAAAGCCTGCCATGGTGACGCCACCTTCGGCGCGCTTTTCGGTCATCAGGCGCGCCTTATGGGTCAGCGATTGGCGAAAAAAACTGCTGAAATCAGGATAGTGGCGACACAGCTGCTGAAACAGTGCTTTAGGCATTAGGTAACACAGGCACTCCTGTTCAGCCTTAAAGCGGTAGCGGCTTTTACCGTTGAGAATACTGATCGCGCCAAACAGGTCCCCTGCCGTGTAGTGACCAATACGCGCGGTAGATGAGGGCAATGTAGGATCGATTTCCGCCACTTCGCCTTTATGGATCAGATAAACGAACTCACCCGCTTGGCCAGTCTCTAAAATGATTTCGTCACGATCAAAATAGGCCAGGTCAATGCCACGACGAATATGGTCACGCCCCTCATCGTCAAGGAGCGTAAACGGCAGTTGGGATAGATCCACATCGACCATGGGGTATAACCTCATTAAACAGGCTGCGACTAACCGGGTTGTGTCTTAAGGCGCGCTAGCAGACATAAGCAAAAATAAATAAACGTCGTGACTCGATACTGGCCCACATAAATTGGCCCACACCAGCGCTTCAAAAAAACTGTTATCGATTATTATATGAAGGTGGCTGTACGGGTATAAAGGATTCACTTCCCAAGTAGCAAGTATAACCTTGTTATACCTTTAGCTATCACGCTAAAGTCGAAGCGACTTTTGATACACGACCAAAGTATCGACACTTACTAACCGTGCTTCCGGCAAAACCCAGGACATGTATTTAAAGTAGCCAATAACTGCTTTTATTTGCTCACTAGACTATCGTCCTATAGCTCTTCAAACGCCTACAAAATTCGCTTAAACAGCCTCTAAAAACTCGTATTTTCAATAACATGCATCTTACCAAAAGCCAATTCGTCGTTTATTGATACCAAAGTCTGGGATTTATTTTTTGACGTTTATTGCCCAGTATTAACAATGAGTCATGCAGGGTAATCGCACGTCACTAACTAACTCGACATTTCATATCGAATAATAAGGTGATGTGCTAACAGAAGCTGACTCACCACTCCTATCGATAGGGTGGCTTTAGACGTGCGATTGCCCTGATGGGTCACACGCTATTCCTCGTGAACTTTCCCAACCTTAAAAATCACAAGTGGAGAGCAACACAATGGCAGATGACAAAACCAACGCTGCTGAATACTGGAAAGCAAACGTCCGCTTAATTTTCGGATGCCTGGCTGTTTGGGCATTTGTTTCTTACGGATGCGCTATCCTTTTTCGCCCGCTGCTCGCCGGTATTCCGGTTGGCGGTACCGATCTTGGCTTCTGGTTTGCACAACAGGGCTCAATCCTAACGTTTATCGTGCTGATCTTCTTCTATGCCTGGAAGATGAACAAGCTCGATCAAAAATTTGGCCTTGGGGAGTAAGCCGGTATGAGCCAGTTTGCAATTAACTTACTGTTCGTCGGCGCCTCTTTTGCCTTGTATATAGGCATTGCGATTTGGGCGCGCGCCGGCTCAACGAAAGACTTCTATGTCGCGGGGGGCGGGGTTCACCCGATCACCAATGGCATGGCCACCGCAGCGGACTGGATGTCAGCTGCATCGTTCATTTCCATGGCGGGCCTGCTAGCCTCAGGCGGCTACGCCAACTCTACTTTCCTGATGGGCTGGACTGGTGGCTACGTTATCCTCGCGATGCTGCTAGCACCTTACCTGCGTAAGTTTGGTAAGTTCACCGTGCCTGACTTTATCGGCGACCGCTTCTACAGCAACACCGCTCGCTTAGTGGCTATCGTCTGCTTGATTGTGGCGTCGGTTACCTACGTTATCGGTCAAATGACCGGTGCGGGCGTAGCGTTCTCTCGCTTCCTTGAAGTCAGCAACACCTGGGGTATTTGGTTAGCCGCACTGATCGTTTTCCTCTACGCCGTATTTGGTGGTATGAAAGGCATTACCTATACCCAGGTAGCCCAGTACATCGTTCTAATCATCGCTTACACCATTCCTGCGGTGTTTATTGCCTTCCAACTAACCGGCAACCCGATTCCGATGTTCGGTATGTTCAGCACGCATACTGAATCCGGCATTCCGCTGCTGGCTAAATTGGATGACGTGGTTAGCGCACTTGGCTTCCGCGACTACACCGCCGATGTGGACAACAAACTCAACATGGTGCTGTTTACCCTGTCGCTGATGGTCGGTACTGCCGGTCTACCCCACGTTATCATTCGCTTCTTCACCGTCCCGAAAGTAGCCGATGCTCGCTGGTCTGCTGGCTGGGCGCTGGTGTTCATTGCCCTGCTTTACCTCACGGCTCCTGCGGTCGGTTCAATGGCACGTCTGAATCTGGCGACCACCGTGTACCCAGAGATGGCGGGGCAGGTTGAAAACTACGAAGAGGCTGCGCAAAACCCGATTCTGTACGAAGAACGCCCTGATTGGGTTCGTACATGGGAAGAAACAGGCCTTATCACCTTCAACGATCTCAACAATGACGGCCGTATCCAAATGTATAATGATGCTGCCGACTACTCTGATCGTGGCTGGGAAGGCAACGAGCTAACCGTCAATAATGACATACTGGTACTCGCCAACCCGGAAATTGCCAATCTTCCCGGCTGGGTTATTGGTTTGATTGCAGCGGGTGGTATCGCCGCAGCACTCTCGACAGCTGCAGGCTTGCTGCTGGCGATCTCGTCGGCGATCAGCCACGACTTGATCAAGACCATGATCAATCCCAAGATCACCGAGAAAGGCGAGATGTTGGCAGCGCGAATCTCCATGGGTGGCGCCATCCTGTTGGCCACTTACCTGGGGCTTAATCCGCCGGGGTTTGCGGCACAAACGGTGGCACTCGCCTTTGGTATCGCCGGTGCATCACTGTTCCCCGCGCTGATGATGGGTATCTTCTCCACGCGGATGAACAGCTCAGGCGCGGTCGCCGGTATGCTGGCGGGCTTGATTTGCACCCTGCTTTACATCTTTACCTACCTGGGCTGGTTCTTCGTGCCGGATACCAATATGCTGGCAAACACGCCGGATAACTGGATCTTTGGCATCTCGCCGCTCTCCTTCGGTGCCGTAGGCGCGATGATCAACTTCGCCGTTGCCTTTGCGGTTTCCAGAGTGACAGCTGCACCGCCGCAGGAAATTCAGGATCTGGTGGAAAGCGTTCGCTATCCGAAAGGTGCTGGCATGGCGATAGACCACTAAGTCATACTCCTTCCTGATGCGTTATCGCCATACGGCGATAACGCTTTGGAATCGACCTCATCATCGGGCTTCCTTAGGGAGGCCCGATGGCTTTTATAGATAGCTTTTATAGACGGCTTTTTGAAAGGATAAATTATGATTTGGCACTTGATCGCCGCCGTTTTTGCAGGCCTTGCGGCAGCCGGGATTGGCCTGATACTGCGCAATTTGAGCGGCAAACGTTTGCCCAAATGGATAGTCCCGGTGTGTGGCGGACTGGGTATGCTGGGCTATCAAGTTCAGGTGGAGTACAGCTGGTTTGACCACAAGCAGGCACAACTGCCCGAGACCGCCACGGTCATTTCAACCGAAAGCAGCACGGCGGTATGGCGCCCATGGACTTTTGCCATTCCGATGATCACCAAATTCAGCATGGTGGACAGCGAGAACATCCGTATTACCGAGCAGGATGACACCCGTTTAGCGGAATTTATCCTTTATCAGTTTGAGCGCCATCACACCGATATTTTGATCACCCAGCCCTATCTACTCAACTGCGAGAGCCGTGAGCTAGTGCCCCTGGATAAAGACTCCCGCGACCCTATCCTCGAAGAGATACGCACGCTGCGCGAAACATCACCGCTACTCAACAACGTATGCGCCTAGACAAATAAACAGCCCGTGGTACAAACGGTCGTACACGACCCGTTGTTTCGCCTAGAATGAAGCCTTTTGACTGGCGCACGTTAAACACTCTGGCGGGGAGAAAGGCATGTTTCACGGCGGGCTACTGGTAGCGGTTTCGTTACTCTACATTGCCGTTCTATTTGGTATCGCTTGGTACGGTGATCGCCGCGCGCGTACCCACGGCGCCACCCGTCGGCGTCCGATCATCTATAGCTTGGCACTGGCCATTTACTGCACCTCGTGGACGTTTTACGGCGCGGTTGGCCAGGCAGCCACCGCGGGATGGTCGTTTGCGAGCATCTTCGTCGGACCGATTTTAACGTTTTTACTCTTCTGGCCGGTGCTGGCCAAAATGATCCGCGTTGCCAAACATCAAAACGTCACCTCGATTGCCGATTTTATTGCCTCCCGTTACGGCAAAACCCAGTCGCTGGCCGCCTTTGCCAGTCTGGTTGCCCTGGTCGGTACCCTGCCCTACATTGCCCTGCAGCTAAAAGCAGTTTCCACTACTTTTAGCGTTCTTACCGATGCCACCGATGTGACCCATACGCCGTTGTTTGGCGACACGGCCTTCTATGTGGCCATTGTGATGGCAATTTTCGCGATTCTATTCGGCACCCGCCACACCGATGCCACCGAACACCACGAAGGCTTAATCCACGCCGTGGCATTCGAATCGCTGGTCAAGCTGCTCGCCTTCGTGGTGCTTGGCGCCTTTGTTACCTGGGGTATGTTTGATGGCCTGGGTGAGCTGATGGGGCATGCCGAAAGCCAGCTCGAACTCCAGCGCCAGCTGGCCAACCAGGATTTTGGCCAAAGTTTCTGGGCCCAAACGCTGCTCGCGATGCTGGCGATTCTGTGTCTTCCCCGCCAGTTCCATGTGGCAGTGGTGGAAAACATTCACCCTGACGACGCCACGAAAGCGCGCTGGCTGTTTCCACTTTACCTGTTGGCCATTGCCTTTTTTGTGGTGCCCTTAGCCGCCGCTGGTCTGCTGCTGTTTTCCGAAAGCGGCGTAGAGCCCGATACCTACGTACTGGCTCTATCCATGGCCTCGGGCCACCAATGGTTAACGCTACTCACCTTTATCGGCGGTTTCTCGGCGGCCACGGGCATGGTGATTGTCGCCGCTGTGGCCGTGTCGATCATGATCTCCAACGAAATCGTTATCCCGGCGCTGTTCCGGCTGCGCTGGTTTGATACCAAGGCACGGGATTATGGGCGCTTGGTGCTACGTGCGCGGCGTTTAACCATTGTTGCCGTACTGGCCATGGCCTACGGCTTCTACCAGCTAATTGCCGAATTTACCTCGCTGGCCTCGATTGGCATGCTCTCGTTTGCCGCTGCCTCGCAATTTGCCCCAGCGCTGATTGGCGGCCTCTACTGGAAGCGCGGCAACCGGCTTGGGGTGATTGTCGGTATGAATGCGGGCTTCGCCATCTGGGCCTATAGCCTGCTTATGCCCGCGATGATCAATGCTGGTGTGCTGCCGACTGGCTGGCTTGACGGAGGCCCGTTGGGGCTCAATTGGCTATCGCCCACGACGCTGTTCGGCCTCAACTTAGGTGACAGCTTTACCCACGGCGTGATGCTGTCACTCGGGGTAAACCTGTTCTGCTACATTTTCGTTTCCCAAGTTACCTCACAGCGAGTGGTCGAGCGTATTCAGGCCTCACTGTTCGTGGATAGCGTGGAAACACGCCAGACCTCGGTCAACCGCCCCTGGACCGGGGCGACCACCGTGGGCGATTTAAAAGTCCTTTGTGAACGTTTTCTAGGCGCGGGACAGGTCGATCGCGCCTTTGAAGACTACGCCCGCCGGGTGGGTAAACCACTGGACGACGGCACTCGTGCCTCAATCGATATTATTCAGTTCACCGAACGCTTTCTGGCCTCGGTGCTAGGCGCTTCATCGGCACGCATTGTAGTCAACTCGGCACTTCAGGGGCGCGGTATCGGCATATCGGATGTGATTTCGATTGTCGATGAAGCCTCCCAAGTGCTGGAGTTCAACCGGGCGCTGCTTCAGGCCACCATTGAAAACATTAACCAGGGCATTAGCGTGGTCGATCAGAACCTTCGCCTGGTGGTGTGGAACCAGCGCTATCTTGAGCTCTTCCGCTTCCCTGACCACCTGATTCGTGTTGGCGCCCCCATAGACCGTATCTTCCGCTACAACGCCCACAACGGCGAGTATGGCCCGGGTGACCCGGAAGAGCACGTGCAGCTACTGCTCGACAATATTCGCGAAGGCCAACCCCACCGCTATGTGCGCTACCGCCAGGATGGCAGCGTGCTGGAAGTGCAGGGCAATCCCATGCCTGGCGGCGGTTTTGTGTATACCTACCAGGATATTACCCAGCAAAAGCGCATCGAAGAGGCTTTGATTCGCTCGGAAAACAATATCCGTATCTATACCGATAACGTGCCCGCGTTGATTGCCTACTTCGACAAAGAGTGCCGCTACCTATTTACCAACCGAGCCTACGAGCAGGCGTTCAATATTGACCGCAACGCAGTCATTGGTCGCCGCTTTGAAGACGTGTTGCCAATTAAGCAGGCGGAGGAGCGCGCGCCATGGGTCGCACGCGCCTTGAACGGCGAACGGGTCAGCTTTGAAGTCTCGCTGCGGGTGAATGAAGCCATGCGCTATATGCTGGTCACTTACACGCCGCACTTTGGTGACAGCCAGGCGATCCTGGGCTTCTTTGCGCTCTATCAGGATATTACCGAACGCCGTCAGGCTGAAATTGCCCTTAAAGAGACCAATGAAACCCTGGAAGAGCGCGTGCGTGAGCGTACCCAGGCGCTCTCTGAAGCCAACGCGGCGTTGCGCCAGGAGAACCGGGTACGCGCCGAGGCAGAGCTCGCCCTGCGCCAGGCCAAGCAGCTCGCAGAAGATGCCAACGCTTCCAAAACGCGCTTTTTGGCCGCGGCCAGCCACGACTTGCTGCAGCCGCTTAACGCGGCACGGCTATTTACCTCCGCGCTGATGCAGAACGTGACTACGACCGACACCCAGCGCATCGTTGGCCATATCGATAACTCGCTGCAGGCCGCCGAGGAACTGCTAAGCACCCTGCTGGATATCTCCAAGCTGGACGCAGGCGCCCTAACGCCCCGCCGCAGTCACTTTGCCCTAGCGGATATCTTCCGCCCGTTACGCGCCGAATTTGAGGTGATGGCGGACGATCGCGGATTAGATTTAGAAGTCGTGCCTACCCAGCTTTGGGTCGACTCAGATCCTCAAATGCTGCGCCGTATCGTGCAAAACTTCTTATCCAATGCGATTCGCTACACTCAAGAGGGGCGCGTGCTGTTGGGCTGCCGTCGCCAAAATGGCTGGCTCTCTATTGAAGTGTGGGACAGCGGCCCCGGCATTCCCGAGTCTAAATTGAGCGAAATTTTTCAGGAATTCCGCCGATTGGATCAGGTCTCCCGCCACAAAGAGAGCGAGAAAGGGCTGGGGCTAGGGCTCTCCATTGCCGACCGTATGAGCCGGGTGCTGGATCATCCTATCAAGGTACGCTCGACGGTAGGCAAAGGCGCGGTTTTCTCGGTTAGCGTACCGATTGTCACCGTCCACGAGTCAACCAGCACCGAGCTTGAGCCGCATGCACGGCGCGGCAGCCATAAGCTGAGCGGTACGCGGATTGTATGCATCGACAACGAGACGCTGATTCTGGAAGGCATGACCGCCATGCTTAGCGGCTGGGGCTGCGAGGTGTTTACCGCCACCAGTATCGGCGGGGCCAAATCGATCCTACGCAATATGGATGGCGACCCTGACGCTATTCTGGCGGACTACCACCTGGATAACGAAGTCACCGGCTTAATGGCGCTGGAAGCACTCAGCGAACGTTTTGAGGGGGCGGTACCGGGGATTGTGATTACCGCTGACCGTACCGAAGCGGTAGCTGAAGAGATCAAGCGGGCGGGCTATCAACTGCTGCTGAAGCCCGTTAAACCGGCGGCACTACGGGCGCTACTGACGCGCACGCTGCAGGCCAATCGTGCGGCGCGCTAAGCGCGCCGCGGTTAACACAGTCGTTGTTTGCTACTTGCTTAGGAAACGACTTTCGGCGGCTCGACTTCAAGCTTCTGAGCCGCGATAACCGCCTGGGTACGTGAGTGTACGCCCAGCTTGCGTAGAATCGCAGTCACGTGAGCTTTGATCGTGGCTTCAGAGACGCTCAGTTCATAAGCGATCTGTTTATTCAGCAGGCCTTCGGTCAGCATATTCAAGACGCGGAATTGCTGGGGCGTTAGCGAAGCAATCGCCTCGGCAAAACGCGACTCCTCTTCGCTGGTCTCTTCCAGCACGTTGGCCAACGCCTCAGGTAACCACACCTCGCCCTGCAGAATTTCGCCGACGGCTTCAGCAATTAGTTGTAGAGACGATGATTTAGGGATAAAACCCGACGCGCCGTAGTCAATAGCACGACGAACCACGTAGGGTTCATCACTACCAGACACTACCGCAACGGGGATATCAGGCATTTGACCACGCAGTTGGATTAAACCAGAGAAGCCATGGGCTCCCGGCATATGCAGATCCAGCAGAATCAAATCGGCATCTGGGTGGCGATTCACCACGTCAGTGGTGGCTTCCATGGTGTCCGCTTCGACAATTTCCGCCTGGGGGGCCAACTGGCGTAACGCTTGGGTCAGCGCTGCACGAAACAGCGGGTGATCGTCAGCGACGATAAACTTATGAGCTACTGCCATGGATATTCCTCCGGTTCCTCGAGCAGCGGGGTTGTCTGCCGCCGCGACGCTAGGCTCTTACGGTTGTGAAGCATGGTACCCCATGGGCTTCATCATGCCCAAGCATCACATGCACAATTTATAATAGATCGTTCACACAAGTGAAACATGTGTCTATAAACGCTTATCTATAAACGCGCATCTATAAACACAACCGTGCCGACCTACTCAGGTCGGCACGGCTTTGAGTCGGCAAACAAGCTCTATTGGGCTAAACAGCCTATCGCGTTGTCGCCATTATTGGTTGGCGCGATGCTCAATCAGCTCATCGACCACCGACGGGTCGGCCAGCGTACTGGTATCACCCAAACCATCACACTCATTGGCGGCAATCTTGCGCAAAATGCGGCGCATGATTTTACCCGAGCGGGTTTTCGGCAAACCTGGCGCCCACTGGATGACATCCGGCGAAGCAATCGGGCCAATATCTTTGCGCACCCACTGGGTCAGCTCTTTTTTGAGTTCGTCTGTCGCCTCGATACCGTCACTCAGGGTGACATAGATATAGATGCCTTGTCCCTTAATATCGTGCGGAAAGCCAACAACGGCTGCTTCCGCAACGGCGCTGTGCGCTACCAGAGAGGACTCAATCTCGGCGGTGCCCATGCGGTGACCCGACACGTTCAGCACGTCGTCCACACGCCCGGTGATCCAGTAGTAGCCATCCTCATCGCGGCGACAGCCGTCACCCGTGAAGTACATACCGTCGTAGGTCGAGAAGTAAGTCTGAACATAGCGCTCGTGGTCACCCCAAATAGAGCGCGCCTGACCCGGCCAGGCGTCAAGGATCACCAGGTTGCCTTCAGTGGCGCCTTCCAATTTATTGCCTTCGTTATCGACCAGCGCGGGCTTCACACCGAAGAACGGTACGGTCGCAGAGCCAGGTTTAAGCGGCGTAGCGCCCGGCAGCGGCGCAATCATGATGCCGCCGGTTTCGGTTTGCCACCAGGTATCTACAATCGGGCATTTTTCGTTGCCGATAACGCGGTAGAACCACTCCCAGGCTTCCGGGTTAATCGGTTCGCCCACGGAGCCCAATAGCCGCAGGCTATCGCGTTTGCTGGAGTCCATGACGTTTTCGCCATGGGCCATCAGAGCACGCACCGCGGTGGGCGCAGTATAGAGAATATTAACGTTGTGCTTATCAACGATATCACCCATACGGCCATGGGTGGGATAGCTGGGAACACCCTCAAACATCAGGGTAGTCGCACCGTTGGCCAAGGGGCCATAAACGATATAGCTGTGCCCGGTAACCCAGCCAACGTCCGCGGTGCACCAGTAGATTTCACCCTCTTGATAGTCAAACACGTACTGGTGGGTCATGGCGGCGTAGGTCAGGTAGCCGCCGGTGGTGTGCTTCAAGCCTTTAGGCGCACCGGTAGAACCCGAGGTGTAGAGAATGAATAGCGGGTCTTCGGCGCCCATGGCTTCCGGTTCACACTCGTTGGACTGCTTGTCGACCAGCTCGTCAAACCAGACATCGCGCCCCTCTTTCCACTCGATCTCACCGCCGGTGCGCTTCACCACCAGGACGTTTTTGCACACATCAGTGCCGTCACGGGTCAGCGCGGCGTCCACGTTCTCTTTCAGCGGTACGTGCTTACCACCGCGCACCGACTCATCAGCGGTAATCACCAGCTTGGAGTCGGCGCCAATAACCCGCTGGGCAACGGCGTCCGGCGAGAAGCCACCAAAGACAACCGAGTGAACGGCCCCGATGCGCGAACAGGCCAACATAGCCATGGCGGCTTCGGGAATCATCGGCATATACAGCGTAACGGTATCGCCTTTATCGATACCCAGCTCTTTCAGCGCGTTGGCTAGCTGGTTCGTGCGTGCATAGAGTTCGCGATAAGTAATGTGTTTGGACTCATCGGGGTTGTCGCCTTCCCAAATGATCGCTGTCTGGTCACCGCGCTTATCCAGATGGCGGTCAAGGCAGTTGGCGCTGACGTTAAGCAGGCCATCCTCAAACCAACGAATATCGACATTGTCACGCGCAAAGGAGGTGTTTTTGATTTTGCTGGGCGCTTTAATCCAGTCGAGGCGTTTGGCTTGCTCAGCCCAGAAGCCTTCCGGGTCGTCTATCGACTGCTGATACATGGCCTCATATTTGGCTTTATCGGCCCAGGCATTGGCGGCGAAATCGTCGCGCACCGGATAGACCTTCTGTTGATCGCTCATAAAATTGCCTCTGTCCGTGAAAATGCACTCTCTAAGAAACTGTAGTCGATACGATTATTTATGGGCTTATTGACCATTATCGGGCGTATCGGCTGCCATTAATGTTCCCCTAGCATAAACCTCCTCGCGCAGGCTTCCCTTTAGACATTGGTATTATCATTTTTTATTTAAAAAACAAACATTTATAAACAAATCACGAGACGACTTCCGGCCTGTAGACCAAGGTCTTAGCGCAGTGTCGGCAACGATAATGACGCCCGTTTACCACTAAAGCATGACGTCTTGGGGTAAATTGATGAAAGCGGCAATCGCATTGGTAACGATAAGGTGCGGACTGCGCCTGCTTAATATCAAACCGATGGGTAACACTGGGAACTAAACCAAAAAGGTCGCGCATGACCGTTTTCCACTCGCGGCCGTGGGGTTTTAAACGCGGGCCGTTGTCCAAATGAAACACCAGCCAGTGAGCCATTTCGTGGGGAATCACCTCATCAAAAAACGCCGTGCGGTTCTCTCTCAGTAACACCGGGTTCAAGCGTAACCCGCCGTGGCCAAGATGCGCCTGGCCGGCCGAAGCGCCGCGCAGGTTAAACCACACATTTGGGGCTGGCAGCGCTGGGCACACTTCACAGCAGCGCTGCCACGCTTGTTCGACGCGAACTCGCGCGGCCTGATGCAACTCTGTTTCCGACATAGCCGCCAATTCAGTGGCAGGCCAAGGAGGCAGTGGTGACGTCTTCATTAGTGATAAACTAGCCGTTATAGGTAACCATTGATGAACGTTTGTATTAACGAGGCTTTACTCATGGCAGAGCGCAGCGATACGCCTGAAACGAACACGCCACCGCAGCCACTGCTCGAGGATGAGCAGTTGGATAGATTGGACGACTTCCTTGACTCGGATCAAGTGGATGAAGACGCCCTGGATCTTATTTCCACCCATGGCTTTTTAGTGGCCCTTGCCGTGGCACCCAGCGAAGTACCGGCGACCCAGTGGCTGACTGAGCTGTTTCAGGGTGAGCCTCGCTACGCCGATGACGCCGAGCGTGATGAGATTATTACCCTGCTCACACTGTTACGCGACAACGCGGTGGCGGTACTCGAGCAAGGCGGCTTACCGGAACTGCCGTTTGAACTAACGTTGGGAGGAGAACCCGCCGAGGAAACCCCTATAGGCGACTGGTGTGCGGGCTTTATGGAAGGCGTCTTCAGCGACGAGAGCGCTTGGTTCCAGGACGATGAAGAGGCCGCCGCCGCCCTGCTGCTACCGTTTATGCTGCTCTCCGGACTGTTCGACGATGAGCCGGACTTGGCCGAGCTGGCTAAAGATCAAGAACGCCAGGAGTCGCTGGTAGTGCAGTTGCCGGAACTGGTTTTGGATCTTTACCTGCATTACCGCGTGCCACCGGAAACGCCCAAACCCAAACCGCGTAAAAAAACGCCTGCAAAAGGTAAAAAGCGCTAGGTGCTTAGGCTAAATACTTAGCGTAGACACTATTTAAGCCGCGTTACCATGGCATCCAGCACGCCATAGATCCACTCACGGGCGCGCTGCCTCCAGGGGCGCGCCGCCCAAGCCGCGGCGTCTACCTCCTGGCTGGCGGCAAAGTTTCGCTCGAACAGTTCGCGCACGTCCGCCGCGAGCTTCGGATCCATTGCTTCCTGGTTTGCCTCTAGGTTCCAGTGCAGATTCCAGTGGTCAAAGTTACACGAACCAATGCTCACCCACTCATCGGCGAGCACAAATTTAGCGTGGATAAAGGTCGGCTGAAACTCAAAAATGCGCACCCCAGCCTTGAGCATGGTGTGATAAAAGCGCTGACCGGCAAAGCGAACGCTGGGATGATCATGCTTTGCCCCCGGTAGCAGTAAGCGTACGTCTATCCCTCTGCGAGCCGCCCGAACCAAACGCCGACGCAGGGCAAAGGTGGGCACAAAATAGGGTGTGCATAACCAGAGTCGTTCATTTACCTGGCTGACCCGATAATGCAATGAGTGGCGAATCGCTTGATAACGATAGCCACGCGCCGACATCGCCCGCCCAGGCACGCCATTGGCAAGCGCCTGAGGCTCACGACGCTCTGGGAGAGCCGCCGCGCGTCTATCGCCCTTCTCGACGCGGGTCAGCCGCGAATGCCATAGGCGCCGAAACAGCAGTTCCCAATCGGCCACCACCGGCCCTTCAATACGCAGGGCAATTTCGTACCAGGCATTCAAAAACTCATCCACCGCGCCAAAGCCACCGGTGAACGCCAGCTCGCCGTCAATAACCATTATTTTGCGATGGTCACGGCTCAGGTTCAGCGCTAAAGAGTGGAAACCAATGGGGTTAAAAAAGCGCAGCTGAACATCGCCCTGCTTCAGGCGCTGGCGATCACTCCCGGAGAGGCCCATCGAGCCATAGCCATCCAGCAGTAAACAGACGCGAACACCGCGCTGCGCTGCATCAGTCAATACCTCAATGACTTGATCTGCAAGCTCCCCTGATTCCATCAAGTAGAGCTCTACCAGCACATAGTGCCGCGCATTATGCACCGCTTCAAACATAGCGGGCAGAAAGCGTGAGGCCTCCGGCAGCAGCGTAAATCGATTACCTTCTCGCCACGCGTTCTGCATGGGTGCTCCTTGCTTAGCCACTGATAAGTACACTAACGAGCTACCGTGCTAATGAGCGATGTACATACAGATCGTAGCGGCTGGTTTTACCCTCAAGGGTATGTTGCGGCACTGGCCCCGCAATAGGCGGCGCCTTACGGGGGCGCTTAACCACCACGCGATGAGTGGCCACATCCAACGCCGCTTCTAGTAATCGCGGGGCATCGTTATCATCACCAGCCAACTCGCGGAACAGACGCATCTCTTTTTTCACCAACGCTGATTTCTCACGATGGGGAAACATCGGATCCAGGTGTATCACCTGCGGTGAAAAGTGAGCACTGGCAACCAATTCAGCCAGGAATTGAGCCGCATCCCCATGACGCAGTGTCATGCGGGCAACAATATCCACTGTATCGCTATGCCTGGAGGCACGTTTCAGGCCATCCTCCAGCAGCGCTGCAATCGCTGCAACCCGCTCAATTAACAACACCTGGGCACCTAGGCTGGCCAATACAAACGCATCCCGCCCCAACCCTGCCGTAGCATCAACGATGCAGGGCGTCACGCCCTTGGAAAGCCCACAGGCCTTTGCGACCAGCTGACCACGCCCACCACCAAAGCGGCGCCGATGGGCCGCTTTGCCCGCCACAAAATCAACGCTGAGCGGCTTGCCGTAGCGTTTTTCATCACCGACCAGCGCCAACCCCTCATCGCCCTGCACCAAGCGCAGGCCGTCAGGCAGAACGATGCTCTCAACATCGGCCTCAACATCGCTCATGCGGGCTTTTTCCAGGCAACGTCGTTGCGCAGATAAACCGGCTGAACCAAGTGCGCGGCCTGCCCCAACCCAGCGGCAAAATCACGCGCCGCCAGCCACGCCATCTCTTCGGCGCGGGGCTCTAAATCATCCAAATGCTGGGGCATGCTAAGCTGTACATCGACAGTGAAGCGCTCCCACAGCGTAAAGCCGCTGCCTACACCTACCCAGTCGGTTTCGTCGCCTGGCAGACGCAGCGACTCAGGGGCCAGCACCGCCTCGGCGCTCATCGGAGTAATAGTGTCTTTTAGGCAGTGCCACGTCGCGGCGTACACCTCGCCCATGCGGGCATCTAAGGCAGTCACCACGTGGCGGAGGTGATAGCGACGATGGGCCTGAAGGGCCAGCGCCTCTAAAGTAGACACCCCCAGCAACGGGCAGTCCAAACCAAACGCCAACCCCTGGGCTGCCCCCGCCGCGATACGCAGTCCGGTAAACGAACCCGGCCCCCGGCCAAACGCAACGGCATCAAGCTGGGAAGGGGTTACCTGCGCTTCGGCAAGCACTTCGTCCACCATCGGCAGCAGCCTGCGGGTATGGGCGCGGGGCGTCATCTCGAAGCGCGCCAGGCACTCAGTGCCCGAATCACCCTGGCGCAGTAAGGCTGCAGAACAGGCGCTTGAAGAGGCGTCCAGGGCAAGCAGATGTAACGGCATAGCAAGTGGCCACTCGAAAGAAAGGTTGCGGCATTATACCTTTGTCACGCCAATACGACGATGACCCGCATTAGGCGGGCCATCGGCAAAGGCGTAAAATCAGCTAAAGGTTATTATCAACTGAGGGCTCTTATCAGCTAAGGGCTTCTTTAACCTGGCGGGTAATATCCGTCACACTGCCAACGCCTTCAATGCGGTGGTACTGGGGCGCGCTCTGGGGATCCTGCTTGGCCCACTGCTGATAGTAATCGACCAGCGGGGCCGTTTGATCGTGGTAAACGGATAGGCGATTACGCACCGTGGACTCTTGGTCATCTTCACGCTGAATAAGCGTTTCACCGGTCACATCATCCTTGCCTGGCTCTTTGGGCGGATTGTGCTCAACGTGATAAACCCGGCCCGATGCTTGGTGCACACGGCGTCCCGCCAATCGACTGACGATCTCTTCATCGGGTACGGCAATTTCCACCACGTGATCTAGCTTAACGCCGCCCTCTTTCATGGCGTCGGCCTGGGGGATCGTGCGTGGGAAACCATCGAACAGAAAGCCATTTTCGCAGTCAGGCTGACTGATGCGCTCTTTGACCAAGTCAATGATGATGTCGTCGGACACCAGGCCACCACTGTTCATGATCTCTTTTACTTTCAAGCCCAGCTCAGTGCCATCTTTAATGGCCGTGCGCAGCATATCCCCGGTGGAAATCTGAGGAATCTTAAATTGCTCACAAATAAACTGAGCTTGAGTCCCCTTCCCCGCGCCGGGGGCACCCAACAGGATTAAACGCATGGCACTGCTCCTTGAAGTTCTTGGTATGAAAAAAGAGTTCGAAAAATGAGTATGTGAATTCTGTTAACTGACAATAACCGCGCCTCTCAAGCGACACAACTCCCCAAAAGCCTGAGAAACCCGCTTTTGTTTCAATTTTTTTAAATTAAAACAGCCAAATGCCCTAAATCTACCACTTTGGTCGCCCTGCGAGAGGTTTAGGCAGCATTTACGTTTAGTAAACACAAGCGGCGCCCCTAGGGGCGCCGCTTGTGAAAGCACATCGCTACCAATTACAGCAGTAAGCGACGAATGTCGGTGAGCACATCGGCCAGGAAGGCGGTAAAGCGTGCCGCATCGGCGCCGTTGATCGCACGGTGATCGTAGGAGAGCGACAGCGGCATCATCAGGCGCGGCTGGAAGGCACTCCCATCCCAAACCGGCTTCATCTGCGCTTTGGACACGCCCAGAATAGCCACTTCCGGCGCGTTAACGATCGGTGTAAACGCCGTGCCACCAATCGAACCGAGGCTCGAAATGGTGAAGCAGCCACCGGTCATCTCGTCACGCTTGAGCTTTTTGGTCTGGGCTTTCTTGCCTAGCTCCGCCATCTCCTTGGCAATCTCGATCAAGGATTTGTTATCGGCGTTGCGCACTACTGGCACCATCAGACCGTCAGGCGTATCCACGGCAATACCGATATGGACGTAGTTCTTCCATACCAGGGTTTCACCGTCACCCTTCAGACTGACATTGAACTGCGGGAATTTACGCAGCGCAAAGGCACAGGCTTTGACCATAAACGGCAGCGGCGTTAGCTTGGCGCCCTGGGCTTCCGCTTCCGCCTTCATCGCCTTGCGGAAAGCTTCCAGCTCGGTGATGTCCGCTTCGTCGAATTGCGTAACGTGGGGCACATTGAGCCAGCTACGATGCAGGTTGGTCGCGCCCATCTTGAGCAGACGCCCCATCGGCTTCTCTTCCACTTCACCAAACTGGCTGAAGTCGACTTCCGGAATGGGCGGAATACCCGCGCCGCCAGTAGCCGCGGCTGCCGCACCTGGCTGGGCTTTACCCTGATTGGCAATCGCCTGCTTCACATAGGACTGTACGTCCTCTTTGAGCACGCGATCTTTCGGGCCGCTGGGTTTAACGAGTCCCAAGTCGACGCCTAGTTCACGAGCCAGCATGCGTACCGCAGGGCCGGCGTGCACCAGCTTGCCATCCCGGGGCTTATGGGCAGCCATCTGTGCTTCCGGGCTGGGGGTACCGGCCGGAGATTCAGACGGTTTAGCGCTGTCCTTGCTGTCACTGCTCTGCGAGGCTTTTTCTGGTGCGGCCTTTTTCGGTGCCGCTTTTTTGGCACCCGCCACTTCCATATAGCCGATCACATCGCCTTCAGAGACGGTGTCGCCCTCTTTAACGGTCAGCTCAAGAAGCTTGCCTTTGTAGGGGCTGGGCACGTCCATAGAGGCTTTATCAGACTCTAGGGTGATCAACGGGTCTTCTTCGTTGACTTCGTCACCTGCCGCTACGCCGATCTCGATAATCGGCACATCAGAGGAGCCAGAAAGATCCGGTACGCGAATCTCTTTGCGCTCCGGCTCGCCGCTAGCGGCCTCTTCCTGATCATCTTCAGCCGTTTCTTCCGGCTCGCTACTGGCTTGGCTAGAGGACGGTTTTGGAGAAGAGCTCTCTTCCGGTGCGTCTTCGCTGTCGCCGCCCTCGCCGACGATCTCCATCTGGCCGATGACATCGCCTTCAGAGACGGTGTCACCCTCTTTCACGGTAAAACTGACGATCTTACCGCTATGGGGGCTGGGCACGTCCATGGAGGCTTTGTCAGACTCCAACGTGATCAAGGTGTCTTCGGCCTCAACCTCATCGCCTTCGCTGACCGCGACTTCGATAATTTCGACGCTGTCCGAGCCGCCGAGATCGGGCACTTTGATATCCACCGTCTGCTTACCGCCGGCTGACTTTTTAGCTGCGGGCTTCTGCTCTTGAGACGGCTCTTTGGGTTTTTCTTGCTTCGCTGGGGCCTCTTCAGGCTGGCTGTCAGACGAGCTCTCTTGTTTCTCGTCGCCGCCACCTTCGACTTCCAGCTCAACGATATCGTCACCTTCCGAGACGCTATCGCCTTCTTTGACCAGCACTTTGAGTACCTTGCCGCCTTTCGGGGCCGGTACGTCCATGCTGGCTTTGTCGGATTCCAGCGTGATTAGGGTGTCTTCCGCTTCAATGACGTCGCCTTCTGACACCGCAATCTCGATGATTTCGACATCGGTATCGCCGCCGATATCGGGAACTTTGATGATTTCGCTACTCAAGGTCGCGCTCCTTCCAAATCGGATCGAGCCGGTGGGCCACCGCCCACCGGTCAGCGGTTTAGCTAGTCAGCGGGTTAGGCTTATGGGCATCAATGCCGTACTTCTTAAGCGCTTCACCAACCTGCTTGCGATCTATCTCGCCACGCTCAGCCAGCGCACGTAGCGCCGCCACGGTCACGAAGTAGCGATCTACTTCGAAGAAGTAGCGCAGCTTCTCGCGGGTGTCTGAACGGCCAAAGCCATCGGTACCCAGTACAGTGTAGTCACCCGGTACCCAGGCACGCACTTGATCGGCATACAGCTTCATGTAGTCGGTCGACGCGATCACCGGGCCGTCGCGCCCTTCCAGGCACTGTGTGACGTGAGGCTTGTTGGCCTCGGCGTCTGGGTTCAGGAAGGCTTCACGATCCAGCAGCAGCGCTTCACGACGCAGCTCGTTAAAGCTGGTCACGCTCCAGATGTCGGCGCCGATGCCCCAATCGTTCTCAAGCAACTCAGCGGCAGCTTCCACTTCGCGCAGAATGGTGCCAGAGCCCAGCAGTTGAACGCGGCCCTTGTCACCCTTGGTTTCGCGCAGTAGGTACATGCCTTTAACGATATCGTCGGCGGGGACGTTTTCCAGCGCGGGGTGTTCGTAGTTCTCGTTCATCACCGTCAGATAGTAGAAGCAGTTCTCCTTGTCGGTGAACATGCGCTTCAGGCCATCCTGCAGAATGACGGCGACTTCATGGGCATAGGTCGGGTCGTAGCTGCGGCAGTTGGGGATGGTGGAGGCCTGAATCAGGCTGTGGCCATCCTGGTGCTGCAGGCCTTCGCCGTTAAGCGTGGTGCGCCCTGCGGTGCCGCCGACCATAAAGCCACGGGCTTGCAGGTCACCCGCCGCCCAGGCCAGATCGCCGATACGCTGGAAGCCAAACATCGAGTAGTAGATGTAGAACGGCAGCAGCGTGACGTTGTTGTTGCTGTAGGAGGTCGCCGCGGCGATCCAGGCCGACATGGCGCCTGCTTCGGTAATGCCCTCTTCGAGAATCTGACCTTTCTGATCCTCGCGGTAGAACATGATCTGGCCTTTATCCACCGGCTCGTACTTCTGACCTTCCGAGGTGTAGATACCCAACTGACGGAACATGCCTTCCATACCGAAGGTACGCGCTTCGTCAGGGATAATCGGCACCACCTTCTTGCCCAGCGTCTTATCTTTGACCAGGCCGTTAAGCACCCGCACAAACGCCATGGTGGTCGAGACTTCACGCCCTTTCGAGCCGCCCATTTGCGAGGCAAAGGTCTTGTCTTCGAGGCTGGGGATTTCCAGCGCCTCGAAGTCGCTTTGACGGCTGGGTAGGTAGCCGCCCAGACGCTCGCGCTGCAGGTGCATGTACTTGAGCTCGGGAGAGTCGTCTTCCGGCTTGTAGTACGGCACGTCTTTGAGCTGCTCGTCGGTTAACGGAATACCGAAGCGGTCGCGGAAGGTCTTGAGCGCTTCATACTCCATGCTCTTGACCTGGTGCGCTTCGTTGGCCGCTTCGCCATCGCCGCTACCCATACCGTAACCTTTAACGGTGTGCGCCAGGATGACCGTGGGCTTGCCGTTGGAGGTGTTAACCGCCTCGTTATACGCCGCGTAAACCTTGAACGGATCGTGGCCACCGCGGTTGAGCTTCCAGATATCTTCGTCGGAGAGGTCTTTGACCATCGCCTCGGTTTCTGGATATTTGCCAAAGAAGTGCTCACGGGTGTAAGCGCCGCCGTTGGCTTTGTAGTTCTGGTACTCGCCGTCGACCGCTTCGTCCATGCGTTTCTGAAGGATGCCTTTTTTATCCTTCTCGAACAGCGGATCCCAGTGACGCCCCCAGACGACCTTGATCACGTTCCAGCCCGCACCACGGAAGACGCCTTCGAACTCGTCCATCACCCGCGAGTTGCCGCGCACAGGGCCGTCAAGGCGCTGCAGGTTACAGTTGATGACGAAGATCAGGTTGTCGAGGTTTTCGCGACCGGCCAGTGAAATGGCGCCCAGGGATTCCGGCTCGTCACACTCGCCGTCGCCCATGAAGCACCAGATCTTGCGGTCATACATATCCTTCAGCTCACGGTGATGCAGGTACTTCATCACGTGCGCTTGATAGATAGCCTGAATCGGGCCCAGCCCCATGGAGACCGTGGGGAACTGCCAGTAGTCCGGCATTAACCACGGGTGCGGGTAGGAAGAGAGGCCATCGCCATCGACTTCCTGGCGGAACCTGTCCATCTGCTCTTCCGATAGACGCCCTTCCAAATAGGAACGTGCGTAGATGCCCGGTGCTACGTGGCCCTGAATATAAATCAGGTCACCGGCAAAATCGCCCTGAGGCGCGCGGAAGAAGTGGTTAAAGCCCACGTCATACAGGGTAGCCGAGGACATAAAACTGGCAATGTGGCCACCCAGGCCCGGCTTGGCGCGGTTATTACGAATCACCTGGGCAATGGCGTTGTAACGGATCAAGGAGCGGATACGGCGCTCCATGAACAGGTCGCCAGGCATCGGTGCTTCGCGGTGAACCGGGATCGTATTACGGTGCGGGGTCGTCACCGAGAAGGGCACCTTCATGCCGTCCCGGCGCAGGCGATCCGCCAGGCGGGTCATCAGGTAGCGGGCACGATCTTCGCCCTCACGATCCAATACCGATTCCAGGGAATCAATCCATTCCGTGGTTTCGATCGGATCGAGATCTTCTCTTGTCTCCAGACTCATAGAGGTCTCTCCGAATGACGATAAATGACAAAAATCCCCGCTACCCTGAAGGGCCTGGGGCGGCGGCGTGGTACTACACCACGTGCCAACATTCAGCCGGTGATTAAACGCCGGATAGGGGTTTTAGCTCTACATTCAACAAGCTACGTAACTATTGATGTAGTAAAGCTACACAATTCTGTTAGAAGTTAGCCTTTTGTATAGGCGAAGATACCTCAAAGTCGCCACGCTGCCAATTCCGTCGCAGCGGAAAAGCCTATCGAAAACAAACTATTGCACTGCAACATAAGCAATTCATAGAGCATTTGCCATTGCGACCAAATAGTCATCCGATGTAATTAAACTACCGTTTTATTGCGTTATTAGTGAAATACTTAGCACACGGGGAAAAACGTAATCGAACCGCTAACGCTCAACACGCAATGTCAGCAGTTGCTGGAAATACGCCCAATCAAACGCCGGACCAGGATCCGTTTTGCGCAGCGGCGCCACATGGGCATGGCTGGTAATACGACTGCTATCTAGCTGAGGGTTGCGCGCCATTAGCCACACCACTGCTTCCACCAGAGTGTCATACTGTGCTTTGCGATAGGGGGTAACGTCATCCCCTTCAAGCTCAATCCCCACCGAGAAATCGTTGAGCGCCCTTCGCCAGCTTAGCTGGCGGGCATCCCACCAGTTGGAGCGCCCAGCATGCCAAGCACGCTGATCTGTATCAACAAACTGCACGCACTCACCATCGCGACGGATAAGCAGGTGTGCGGAGACTCTTAAGTGAGCAATTTCGGCGAAAAATGGATGTTCGTCTACCGCCAATTGATTGGTAAATAGCGCTTCAATAGCATTACCACTAAACTGACCAGGCGGAAGACTGATCGCATGAATCACGAGCAACGACACCTCACCGGTGGGCCGAGGGTCACAGTTCGGTGAAACGACTTTACGCGCGCTTTCCCACCACCCGTCAAGGGGTTGTTTATTTTCCACTGGCAAGGGCTCCTTTACGTTAGCGCTCTCTTTCTCTGTTCTCTTTCACCTTCACCGCTGTTTTTCACTACAATGCCCGTCATCGAAGACGACGTTCAGGGAATCCACGGCCATGCATTATCAATCCGCTCTTGCTGAAGAAATCCGCGCCAGCGCCGCCCGCTTGCTGTCAGAAGACGTTGGCCCGGGTGATATTACCGCGCAATTGATCCCTGAACACCAGTGGGCCAGCGCCGACGTTATTACCCGTGAAGCCGCCATACTGTGCGGAGCACCCTGGGTAGATGAGCTGTTTCGCCGCCTGGATAGTCGGGTAAGCCTGACCTGGCACGCCGCTGACGGCGATAAGCTAGAGGCTGAACAGTGTTTCTTAACCCTGGAGGGCCCCGCCCGTGTCCTGCTTACCGGCGAGCGGGCGGCGCTTAACGTATTGCAAACGCTGTCTGCCACCGCCACCGCCACCCGCGCATATGTCGACCTGATTGAAGACACCGGCGTTCGCCTGCTTGATACGCGTAAAACGCTGCCCGGCATGCGCTTAGCGCAGAAATATGCGGTCACCTGCGGTGGCGGCCACAACCACCGCATTGGCCTATGGGACGCGTTTTTGATCAAAGAGAACCATATTGCCGCCTGTGGAGGCATTCAAGCGGCGGTTGCGCAAGCGCGCAAGTTAGCCAACGACCTGCCCGTGGAAGTCGAGGTAGAAACCTTTGAAGAGTTGGATCAGGCATTGGCCGCGGGAGCTGATATTGTCATGCTCGACAATTTCGCCATCGAAGACCTGCACGTTGCCGTGGAAATTAACGGCGGCCGAGCCACCCTGGAAGCTTCAGGCAATGTGGATGCTGCCACCCTGCGGGCAATTGCCGATACCGGTGTTGACTGTATATCGAGCGGCGCACTGACCAAGGACATCGCCTCGATCGATCTTTCCATGCGCATTACCCGCAGCTATAGCGTTTGATGATTAGGTTTCAACAGCATTAAGCGATTTGGAAAGTTTATAACGCAGCAGTCGCTCCCCGCTTCGCTCGACCCACTCCTCGCCGTGGTTTTTCCAACCACGGCGCAGCAGGCGCTCATAGAGCATTGAACTCGCCTCTATCTCGATTTGCCCCTTTCCCTGCTCAAGCAGCAGCCGTTCGGCATGTACCAGCAGCGTGGTACCGATACCGCGACCGGCTAATGAGGGCCATACGTAGAGTGTTTCAACCCGCCCAGCGACTAAATCCAACTCCAGGAACCCCACGCAGCGACCATCACAGGTAGCCACTAGGGTTGTGTAGAGCGCTTGGCGCACTCCCCATGCACTGCCTTCGCGGGGCAACGCATTGGCCCACGCACGCCGCTCATCCAGCGTGTAATGCGTGGCCGCTCCCTGCATAACAGCGTGATAAAACACTTCCGCTTGGTCGGCGGCATCCCGTGCTAGCGCCGCGCGATAGGTTATTCGCGTACTGGTTGGCGCTTGCTGCTCCTCGGTATTGGTCATGCGTCACCTCTGAGCTGTTCAGCTATCATTTGATCAAGACACATTCGATCACGCCCCATTTGGTCACGCTTAAGCCATTGGCCTGCTTTATACTACTTGGATCAATTCTACGCGAATCAACCCCAGCAGAAGGCAGTGTGATGGACGATGCCCCTAACAGCGAGCACTTTACGCTGACGCCCATTGGTCATGTGGTTAGCGACTACCCCGATAAATTCGGTATTCCCCGCCAGCCGGGGCTCGCCCCCGCGGCCGATGCCCGGCTTGTACTCACTGCGCCCTACAACGACCCACTCGCGGTGCGCGGTTTGGAAGACTTCAGCCACCTGTGGCTGAGCTTTATTTTTCATCAAAGCCCTGAGCGCTGGTCGCCGCTGGTAAGGCCGCCGCGCTTGGGGGGCAATAAAAAGGTGGGGGTTTTTGCCAGTCGCAGCACCCACCGCCCTAACCGCCTGGGGCTCTCACTGGTGAGATTAGTCGGTATCGACACCCAGCACGGCGTTACGCTGCAGCTCCAGGGCTGCGATTTAGTCAGCGGCACCCCAGTGATTGATATCAAACCCTACCTGCCCTGGGCCGAATCCGAGCCTAACGCACTGGCCGGTTTCGCCCCTGAAACACCGCCACTCATGGACGTCACCTTTCATCAAGCGGCACTGGATACGCTTGCTCAGCGCCACGACAGCGCCACACTGCTGGCATTAATTGAGCAGGTACTCAGCCAAGACCCCAGGCCCGCCTATAAACAAAAGGACAGGGATTCTGAGCGTCTTTACGGCGTACGTCTGCGCGACGTGGACGTTAAGTTTTGCCCTCGCCAAAATGGCGAAGCCACCACCTTGGAGGTGATGGCTATCGAACCTTACGCCGAGCAATAAATCTGACGCGCCGGCTTAAGCAGGAAAGGTAATGCCCAAACGGCGGCCAACTTCCTCATACGCCTCAATCACACCGCCCAACCCCTGACGGAAGCGGTCTTTATCGAGCTTCTCACGGGTGTTGGCGTCCCAAAGACGGCAACCATCCGGAGAGAACTCATCCCCCAGCACCACCTCGCCTTTGAATACACCAAACTCAAGTTTGTAATCCACCAGTAGCATATCGCCCTCAGCAAACAGCGCTTTGAGGATATGGTTAACCTTGAAGGTCAGCACCTTCATCTTGGCTAACTGCTCAGGCGTTGCCCAACCGAAAGTCTCCGCCAGCGACTCATTGATCATCGGGTCGCCCTTCTCGTCGTTCTTCAGAAACAACTCGAAGGTGGGTGGCGTCAGTGCAATCCCCTCTTCAACGCCGAGACGTTTTACCAACCCACCCGCGGCGATATTGCGCACCACACACTCCACCGGGATCATCTGCATCTTTTTGACCAGACTCTCGGTGTTGGAGAGCTGTTTTTCAAAGTGGGTGGGGATGCCCGCTTCCTGCAGCCGCTCCATAATGAAGGCGTTAAAGATGTTATTGACCATTCCCTTGCGGGCCAGCGACTCGACTTTTTTGCCATCGAAGGCGCTGGTGTCATCACGAAAATTGAGCACCAACAAATCCGGATCGTCGGTGGTGTACACAGATTTCGCCTTACCGGCGTAGAGTTCTTGGCGCTTTTCCATGGGGGCTCCGTAAGGGGTCAAAGATCAACAAATTAACGTAAATAGCCGGAGACACGCTCAAGCAGCTCGCGCTGATCATCGGCGCTGAATGCCCGCTCGCTGGCATTGATGGCACGCAGAATCGTCTGGTCGCCGTTAGGCTGCAGGGCAAGACGAATCTGCTGGGACATTTTGCGCACATCCGGGCTGAAGACGATTTGCAACGGGTTGCGGTTGCGCTCGGTTTCAGTCATGTACTCAACCATAAACTCATGACTGGCAGGGTCGACGGCCAGCAAATCACGCTGACCTTCCTGAGCAAAATCCAGCTCAAGATAGTGGTTCAACTCTGCCCATACCCGATCGACCGGCTGCGGGATCACCACTTCCCACTCGTCGTCCTGCTGGCGGATTTGCAGCGTTTGCTCACCGGTGAGGCGCTGAGCGGTCCAGGAAGAAGAGACACTGGCAGATGCACTGCGCGCGCTTAAATGGCTCTCTAACGCATCGAGGCAGCTCGCCATGGTTTGCCCGCCGCGTTCGCAGCGAACTTCGCTACTGCCTGCGCGTAGTGCACTTTGCAGGCGAATTTCCGCCTGGGGCGTGACGATAACGCCCTGAGAAGCACTGCTCTGCTGCACCTCCAACTGACGACTACGTACAAACTCTTCCAACTGCGGCCAGACCGTACCGGTGTCGGCGGCCACTACTAGCCAGGTTTGATCGCCCACTTCGCGACGCTCGACATACTCAGGTTCCATCCCACTGCCAATCGCCAATGACTGTGGCGGGCGAATCTCTGCTGCTTCGTCAAGCCGTGCACCTTGGGTGGCGGCTTGAGGAACCGGCAGCGCATCGCGATAGCGCTGGGTGTTGCGGGTCTCTGGCAGCACCAAAGGCGGCGCCGGAGCGGCCTCGGTGTAGTCCAAATTACGGTCGTGGTAAAAACCATCCCGCGCACAACCAGAGAGCGCGACAGCCGCTGCGAGTGCCAGCGGAACCCATTTAAGCGCACGTATTTCAAGCACAGAGCTCATCAAGCCACCTTAAGTCAACAATTCGGGTACCCAGCTCAACGGTAAGCGAGCTGGGTAGCAAAGGGTATTGCGTCGGACTACTCCTCTACGACACCCGCCAACTGCAGCGCTTCGCTCACCGTGGCGTGGTACTTTTCCGACAGCCAGGTTAGCGGTAAGCGAATACCCGCATCCGCGTACCCCATACGGTTCAGCGCCCACTTCACTGGAATAGGGTTCGACTCTATACCCAGGTTGGTATGCAGCGGCATCAAAAGCGTATTAATCTGGTGCGCCTTATCGGAGTCGCCGGCCACCGCTGCCGAGCAAAGCTCATGCATCGCTCGGGGGGCAACGTTGGCGGTTACGGAGATATCCCCATGGCCACCCATCAACATAAAGTCGCAGGCGGTCGCATCATCACCAGAGTAGAGCATAAAACCACTGCCCTTCAGGCGAGTGATTAGATCTTCCGCACGCTCCAGGTTCCCCGTGGCGTCTTTTAAACCGATAATATTATCGACTTCGGCCAGGCGTAATACGGTCTCGTTGTAGATATCCGAGCAGGTGCGACCGGGCACATTGTAAAGAATAACCGGCAGGTCGCTGGCCTCGGCTGTGGCCTTGAAGTGCTGAAACAGGCCTTCCTGAGTAGGCTTGTTGTAGTAGGGAGCCACCGTCAGACAGTAATCTGCACCCACCTCTTTCGCGTAGCGGGTCAACTCCACTGCTTCGGTGGTGTTGTTCGAGCCAGTACCGGCTATGACCGGTATACGGCCATTGACCTCTTCCACCACGCTGCGAATCACGTCAAAGTGCTCCGCAAACGACATGGTAGTCGGTTCGCCCGTGGTGCCAGCGGCGACAATGGCATCAGTGCCATTTTCGAGATGGAAGTTCACCAGACGACGAAGCGCCTCCCAGTCGATGTCGCCATTGACCTTCATAGGCGTCGCCAGGGCGACGATGCTGCCTGTGATCATCCGTTTATTCCTCACCAGCCAAATTGTGATATCAACTATCTGTGTTTTTGAATACGAGAGTTTTTTTCAAAACCGAGCGCGATCACGCTATTTTGCATCAAGCGCCGACACCGCACAGAGGCCAAATGGTACTCAGGCGATTCGAGCCTGTACAGCGTAAAGCGGTGTGAGTTTGTCGTCACCCTGTTTTGAGCTTTGACAACGGCCGCTGGCTTACGTGTAATCACGCGTAACAAGCAATATTAACACCCACCCTTAAAAGGATGCCTTATGCCTGTTGAAATTGGTCAACCCGTTGCTGACTTCTCCGCCACTGCCACGGGTGATACCACCGTGACACTGTCGGAAATGCGTGGCAAACAAGTGGTCATATACTTTTATCCCAAAGCCAGTACACCTGGCTGCACCACCGAGGGCGGTGACTTCCGTGACCGCAAACCCGCCTTCGATGCTGCTAATACGGTAATTCTTGGTGTTTCTCGAGATGGCTTGCGCGCCCAGGAGAATTTTAAGGCCAAACAGGATTTTAATTTCGACCTTATTTCAGATAAAGACGAAAACATCTGCACGCTATTTGATGTTATCAAGCTCAAGAAAATGTACGGCAAGGAGCACCTGGGCATCGAACGCAGCACCTTCCTGATTGATAAGGAGGGCAAGCTAGCCAACGAATGGCGCGGCGTTAAAGTACCTGGCCACGCGGAAGAAGTACTTGCTGCGGCTGAAAAGCTGAACGCTTCCAACTAACTCAACCAGGGCTCTATTTCAGTTCAACCCACTGCCCGTGCTGATTCACTTGCGCGGGCAGTGGGTGAGCGCTATTCGGCTTCCTGGCTAGCCGTGGCTGGTATACTCCGACGCTCCTCCCGCTCATGCATGCTACGTGGCCAGGCGTAAATCAATGCCTTGAGCAGTGTTGCCAAGGGAATCGCAAAGAAGATCCCCCAGAAGCCCCAAATCCCACCGAAGAACAGTACCGCCACAATAATCGAAACCGGATGAATATTATTGGTCTCAGAGAACAATACCGGTGCCAATACGTTGCCATCCAGGGCTTGAATCACGCCATAAGCCACCAGCACATAGACAAAATCTTCACTAAGACCAAAATAGAACCCCGCTACCGCGGCGACCGGTAGTGTAGCCACCGCAGCACCGATATAAGGCACTAACACCGAAAGGCCGACCAACACCGCTAGCAGCGCTGTATACGGTAAGCCAAAGAACGCAAAGGTAAAGAACGCCACGGTGCCAACGATGATGATTTCAATAAATTTGCCGCGGATATAGTTGGCAATCTGATCGTCCATTTCGCGCCAAATACGCGATAGCAGCGTACGCTTTTGAGGCAGCAGCGAAAGAATAAAACCGACCAACACGTCGCGATCCTTGAGCATAAAGAACACCAGAATCGGCACCAGTACCAGGTAGATAATCAGCGACATAATATTGCCGAGCGAAGCCAGCGAAAGCGTTAAGGCGCGCTGGCCTAGCTGGCTAATCTCGCGGCTCGCCACGCCTATCCAGCTTTGCATCTGGTCCGGCGTAATAATATTCGGGTAGCGCGCCTGCAGTTCATCCAACCAGCCCTGGCCACTGGCGAACATCCGCGGTGTCTCTTGCACCAGCCCCACTAGCTGATTCCAGATCAACGGCATCAGAATAAACGCCAGGGTGAGCAGCACGCTGATAAAGGCCAAAAAGACCAGGATGACCGCTAGTAGGTGCGGTACCCCTCGCCGGGTAAACGCACTCACTACGCCTTGCAAAAGAAACGCAATCACCAGTGCAGTAAAAAACGGCGCCAGCATGCGTCCAAACCAGATAATCGCGGCAAAGCCCGCCACCAGTACTATCAGCAGGATCAGCGCCTCCTCATCCGAGAAATAGCGTTCAACCCAGCTTTTTAAAATCGTGCGCAGGGTCATGAGTGCGCATCCCCAGCTTTTCTAATCCAATAAACATACACCTCGTCGCGCTGCTCACGACCTTCCAGCGTATGTGCACTTTGGTCGGTAAACGACGCCATATCACGCCACGAACCCGCATCGGTGGAACGCACTTCCAGTAACTGACCAGCCGCCAAACCTGCCAAGGCCTGCTTAGCCTTCAGCAAAGGCAGCGGGCAATGCAGCCCGCAAGCGTCAAGCACCGTGTCGGGTTGAAAGCCCTCGGATTGCTCAGACATATACACTCCCTCAAAATGACCTACATACTCACGGCATTGTTACATAAACTATCTTTTTAGCGATTGATTTCACTAGGCAGTCGATTTAACGGCACTTCCCTGTGTTTATCAATGTCACACTCTTCACCAATGCCATACCCTGACCACTGTACTTATTCATTATTTATGAGGATGCCATGCCAACCCTTCGTATCGCTTACCCAGGCTGGATATGTGCGTTTGCTTGTGCCTGTGGCAGCCTACTGTTTAGCCCACCAAGCATTGCCTCCAGCGATTACGGCTTGCCGAGCTTAGGGGCGGCGTCTACCTCTGTCAGCAACGAAGAGTACCGCTTGGGCCGCGCCTGGTTGCGCCAGTTTCGTGCCCAAGCCCCCCAGTGGCAAGACCCCATAACCAATGATTATCTGCAAAGCCTGATTGCCCGGCTGGCCCCGCATAGTGATATTAACGGTCTGCGCACGATCACCGTCATGGTCGATAACGCTTCATTGAACGCCTTTGCCGTCCCTGGCGGCGTAGTAGGGATCAATTCAGGACTTTTCGCGTTTGCCGAAGATGAAGGCGCCTTTGTCTCGGTGCTAGCTCACGAACTGGGCCACCTCTCTCAACGCCACTATGCCCGAGGCAGTGCCCGCGCGGCTCAGACCCAACTGCCCGCCATGGCAGCCATGCTGGCAGGTATGCTGATTGCCGCCAGTGGCGGCGGCGACGCTGGAATGGCGGCCGCCATGGGCTCACAGGCGGCGCTGATCCAGGATCAGCTCAGCTACTCACGGCTGTTTGAACAGGAAGCCGATAACATCGGCCTTCAGGCCATGGCCGATGCAGGCTATGACCCCGAGGCAATGGTGCGCATGTTCTCAGCCATGCAGCGTATGGCGCGCCTTCAGGGCGATACCCCACCCGAGTTCCTGCTGACCCACCCGGTCACCGACAATCGTTTAAGCGCCGCGCAAGCCCGCGCCGCCCAGCTCAATGTTGCCGATGCATATACCAGCGACACCCTCTACGACATGATGCGCGCCCGAGCGCTGCTAAGCATTTACACTAATACGCCACAGCAAGCTGCTTCGCGCCTTGCTCAGGAAGGCGCCGAACAAGCCGCTCAGGACTACTTAGCGGCACTGATCGATGCTCGCAACGGCCAAACCGATAGCGCCCTGGAGCAACTGGATAGGCTTGCCAACGAGCATCCCGACTTTGCCATGCTGCCCGCCTCTTCGGCTAGCGTCGCCCTGGAAGCTGGCCGCTACGATCAGGCCATTCAGCGCAGTCAGCAATTGCTACGTTTTATGCCCAACTACCTACCTGCCCAACTAATCTTGGCCGAAGCACAGCTGCAGCGCGACCCGCAGGCGGCCTATGACCTGCTGCGCGACATCACTTCCCAAAACCTGGAAACCCCGCAGGTCTTTAACCTGCTGGCCGAAGCCGCCGGGCGCAGTGGGCATGATAGCTGGGGGCACTTAGCCCGCGCAGAGTATCTTCAACTGACCGGCCGCGTCGATCGCGGCATTCGCCAACTTTCTATCGCTCGGGATGCTGCTGAGCGGGAAAATGATCAGCAGGCGCTGGCAAGAATCGAGCAGCGCCGCGAGGACTTCATTGACTATCGCGAAGCGCTGGATGATTTTAACTAAACCTGTGTCATTGCGAGGAGCGCAGCGACGCGGCAATCTCAGCCAGCGGTGGCAGTCACCCCGAGATTGCTTCACTTCGTTCGCAATGACACACCACATGTCATTGCTAGGAGCGCAGCGACGCGGCAATCTCAGCCAGCGGTGGCAGTACCCCCGAGATTGCTTCACTTCGTTCGCAATGACACACCACATGTCATTGCGAGGAGCGCAGCGACGCGGCAATCTTAACCAGCGGTGGCAGTCACCCCGAGATTGCTTCACTTTGTTCGCAATGACATTCGGTTAATCTTTTCTCGCTAAGCATTGAAGTTAAGCATGCGCTCAAGGGGCTTTAAAGCCTGCAGACGCAGCGCTTCATCCACCTGAATTTCTCCACTTCCCTCACGCAACGCACCGGCTAGATTATCCAGCGCGTTCATGGCCATCCAGGGGCAGTGTGCACAGCTACGACAAGTGGCGCCGTTGCCTGCCGTCGGCGCTTCAAACAGCGTTTTATCCGGCACTGCCTGCTGCATCTTGAAGAAGATGCCACGATCAGTTGCCACGATCAGCTTATCGTTGGGCAGCTCTTTCGCGGCCTTGATCAACTGCGAGGTGGAGCCTGCCACGTCCGCCAGCTTCACTACTGGCTCAGGCGATTCGGGATGCACCAGTACTGCGGCATCTGGATAGATGCGCTTCAGATCTTCAACGCCCTTGGCCTTAAACTCTTCATGAACGATACAGGCGCCGTCCCACATCAGCATATCGGCGCCGGTTTTGTTCTGGATATAGCCGCCCAAATGCTTATCGGGCGCCCAGAGAATTTTCTCGCCTTTGGCCTGCAGGTGCTCAATCACCTCGACTGCAATCGACGAAGTCACCACCCAGTCTGCCCGCGCCTTAACGGCTGCAGAGGTGTTGGCATACACCACTACGGTGCGGTCAGGATGGGCATCACAGAAGGCGCTGAACTCATCGGCGGGGCAGCCAATATCCAGCGAGCAGGTGGCTTCCAAGGTGGGCATCAGCACGCGTTTTTCAGGCGAAAGGATCTTGGCGGTTTCGCCCATAAAGCGGACACCGGCGACGACCAGCGTGGTGGCTTCGTGGCGAGCACCAAAGCGTGCCATCTCCAGCGAGTCAGCGACACAGCCACCGGTCTCTTCCGCCAGTTGCTGAATGGCATCATCGGTGTAGTAGTGTGCGACCAAAACGGCGTTATGGGCCTTCAACAGTCGTTTGATCTCTTCAACCCGTGCCTGATCTTCCGCCGGAATGCGGGTCGGGCAGTAGGCTGTGGGTAGCGGGGCCTCAAGCTTCGCTTGAGTAGTCATAATAGTCATTGTGTCTACCACTGTGACGAACAGGGAATCCCCCTGTTAAACACTGGGCTACGGCGCAGTGCGTCTTGCACATGCACCGCTCGTTGGAGCGATGAGCCGCTGCGTCTCTCGCGATGGCCATCGCTTAAAATCTATTCTAGACAGATTTATTCTAAACCATTTTGGCGGGAAATAGCGTTTGACTGCAAACAGATTGTCACACATAGAGTTCTTTCTAGACACATAGCAAAACGCCCCTGGCAGCTAAACTGCCAGGGGCGTTGAATTTGGTGGGTCGTGCAGGATTCGAACCTGCGACCAATTGATTAAAAGTCAACTGCTCTACCAACTGAGCTAACGACCCAAACTTGCTGTGCTGATCACTTTCCAGCGTTACTACACATACTTTAAACGTTCACCACTGCATTCAAACTGACTTTATTCAAACTGATCAGTCGTTTGAATGGTGGGTCGTGCAGGATTCGAACCTGCGACCAATTGATTAAAAGTCAACTGCTCTACCAACTGAGCTAACGACCCGCCTGAACGGATGCATATCCTACGCTTACACCTTATTGATAGCAAGCGTTTTTTCGCTTTCACTCTACAATAATGAACCATTTGCGTGCCCGCTGGCGTCACTCAATGCTGACAGGCACGCTTATCAGCCTAACCGCTAACGACTGAGCACCAAGAGGTTCAACGGGCTCTGCAAGCCGCGCTTAGCGAGCCTTGCTTTTCGGTTTGCGCAGTGCCTGTACCGGCTTACGCTTGTGCTTATCGCGGTTCCAGCGATTCTTCTCATCCGGTGTCAACGCGGGCACTTTACGTGTTTCCAAGTTAGCCAGCGTGGCTAAGTCATCCACCTCATCCTGGGTAAGTTCGACCCATTCGCCGGCTTTCGCCCGCTTATCGAGGAAGATATTGCCGTAGCGCACGCGTTTAAGACGACTAACCGTCAGCGCCTGGGATTCCCAAAGACGACGCACTTCACGGTTGCGCCCTTCGAGAATCACCACGTGGAACCAGGTGTTGATGCCTTCGCCACCAAACTCCTGAACATCGGTAAAGCGCGCCGGGCCATCTTCAAGCATGACCCCATCGACCATGGCCAGGATATGCTCGCGCTTCACTTCACCCATCACGCGAACCGCGTACTCGCGCTCCACCTGGGTAGAGGGGTGCATCAAACGGTTGGCCAGCTCACCGTCGGTAGTGAACAGCAGCAAACCACTGGTGTTGATATCCAGGCGACCGATCGCAATCCAACGTTCGCCTTTCAGGCGCGGCAAGCGGTCAAACACCGTGCGGCGACCTTCTGGATCCTTACGGGTGCATAGCTCGCCTTCCGGCTTGTTATACATAATCACCCGGCGTGGCACTTCTTCTTCTGGGCGCAATGCCACCGGACGGTCATCAAAACTGACTTTATCCCGCGCTTCAACGCGGTCGCCCAGCTTAGCCACCTGGCTATTCACTTTAACACGGCCGGCGGAAATCGCCGTTTCCATCTCACGACGCGAGCCAAGGCCTGCACGGGCCAAGACTTTTTGCAGCTTTTCGCTGGTGGGGGGCGTGGTGTTATTACTCTGACTCATGGTCGTCTGACCTCACATCGGTAGTCTCCGTGCTTTCGCGCTCATCTTGTTGGCGCTTGGCACGTGCCGCGAGCCGAGCCTGTAGGTCGGCAAAACTCAGCGGCTGGGTTAACGCCGTCTCGGCGTGCGTGTCGGCTATCTCAGCCGAGGTTATCTGTTCTTTCTGAGGTGGCGCATCCTGCACCGTTTTGATCGTTTCGTCCAGTGCTTCATGGTCTGTACCGGGGCCATTTTCTTCCTGAATGTCAGTATCCATCGTCATCCCCGGTTCTTCAGATATCTCGTTTTCATCCCAGCTTGCCAGGGTGTGCATGGGCGGCAATGCATCGAGGGTTTTTAACCCAAAATCGTCTAAAAAGCTGCGTGTGGTGGCATATACCGCTGGTCGGCCAGGCACATCACGATGACCGACCACCCGAATCCAGCCGCGCTCAGCCAAGGTGCGCATAATGGAACTACTCACGCTGACACCGCGCACTTCCTCAATGTCCCCACGAGTAACCGGCTGCCGATAGGCAATTAATGCCAGTGTCTCCAGCAGCGCCCGCGAGTAGCGCTGGGGGCGTTCATCCCATAACCGCGACACCCACTGGGAAAGCCGCGGACGAATGCGCAGTTGGTAGCCTGAGACCGTTTCCAGGAGCTCCAGTGCACCGCCAGAATGTCGCTGCTGCAAACGTTCCAGGACGTCACGAAGCTCTTTGCGCGGGGGGCATTCGCCCTCAAGAAAGAGTGTCTCCAACCGCTCAAGGGGCAAGGGTTCGCCAGCGGCCAGCAGTGCGGCTTCAACAATATCATCTAAAACAATGTCATCTAACGCGGTGACGGTGTTACTCATGGCGTCTCCTCGTCAGGTTCAAAAGCGGACTCGCCATAGGCATCATCTTCTATCTCGCCCTCATCAAAAGCGCTCTCCTCGCCGTCAGCAAGGGCAGCGCGTCGCGCGCGCACGTGAATTGGCGACAGCGGCGCATTTTGGACAATTTCAATCATGGCTTCTTTGGCCAGCTCAAGAATCGCCATAAACGTGACCACCACGCCTGCGCGCCCCTCCTCTAAAGTAAATAGCGCTTCAAAGGGGGTATAGCGCTGATGGGCGTCGTCGTAACTTAGCTGCTCCATGATCTTGAGCATGCGCTCGCGGGTAGAGAGAACCTCGCGGCTGATCTGGTGGGCCTGCACCAGCTCGGCACGCTTGAGGATATCGGAGAGCGCGCTGAGCAATTCATCCAATTCCACCTCGGGGTGAATCACACGGGATTCCAGTGGCGGTAAGCCCGCCTGCACGCTGAACCAGTCACGCCCCATACGCGGTAATGTGTCCAGCGTCTCTGCTGCCTCTTTAAGGCGTTCGTACTCTTGCAGACGGCGGATAAGCTCAGCGCGGGGATCCTCCTCGTCATCGCCCTCAGCCTTCGGCGGGCGGGGCAACAAGGTGCGCGACTTGATCTCAGCCAGCATAGCGGCCATCAACAGGTATTCCCCCGCCAGCTCGATCTCCATGGCCTTCATCAGCTCCACGTACTCGATGTACTGGTGGGTGATGGTCGCCACGTTGATGGTCAGAATATCCAGGTTTTGGCGGCGAATCAGATAGAGCAGCAGATCCAGCGGGCCTTCAAAGGTCTCTAAAAAGACACGCAGTGCTTCCGGGGGAATATACAAATCCTCCGGCATTTGCGTAATCGGCTCATTAAACAGACGCCCAAGCGAAGCTGCCACTGGCTCGGTGGGTTCGGAATCAGGGCTTGCTAAATCAACAGTAACGCTTGGCGTCTCGCTCACGCGGGTCGGCTCTCTTGGAAAATGGAAATCGGCACAAGCGAACAGTTTAGCAAAGTCGTCAGCATTCGCGTTGCTCTATTAGAGAGTAAGCACAAGCGTACTACCCCGCCTCCACCGCTTTGCGGTAGCGGCCAGTATAGTCAAACAGCTTGTCACGGATTTGGAAATGGCGCCCCACTTTGCGGCCTACGACAAAATCCGGGTGGCGTAGGCGGCGCTGTTCGGCGACGACTTCCTCGGCGCTTAGCGGCTGCCATTTACCTCCCGGTGCGCGCAGATGGTAGCGCAGAAAGGCAGCATAGAAGGCGCGCCGCTGAGCGGGGGTTTCCAGCGCGTACCACTCGGCAAGATGGGTGCCATCTTCGTCATGATAGGTGACTTTTAAGCGCGGCAGGCCACGGCCGTTGGTGGTCGCTTCCAGCTGCATACCGCTTACCCGCAGTACCTTGGCGTCTTTAAGCTTTAGGGCATCTTTGAGTTTATCATCCGCGTCCACCAACAGTTTGTCACAGCCGTGACAGCGGCGGGCGGCAATATCATTCTCGGCGCCGCACTCCTCGCAAACTTTAAAACGGAACCGAAACTCACATTGCTTTTTATAGGCGCCCGAAGCCGCGCCGCGCTGGCCGTTAGCTACGCTGGAAGTCCAATCAGGGTCTTCGACCAGCCCCTGACAACGACGGCCAAAGTGCTCTATCACTAGCTCGCCATCACGCTTCCCCCAATACACATTGGCATGACCACAGGCGGGGCACTCCACCTGCACTGGCTCGCTGTCACTATCCGGCTTCGGCTCACCCACTTCCGGTGCGTAGATATCCCAGGGGTTGCCGGCATAATCCAGAATCAGGCAGTCGCTCTTGCCCGGCGACAGGCGCAGCCCTCTGCCCACCATCTGCTGGTAGAGGCTCACCGATTCGGTAGGCCGCAAAATAGCGATCAAATCCACGTGGGGAGCATCGAAACCGGTGGTCAGCACCGCGACGTTCACCAGGTATTTTAGTTTCCGCGCTTTAAAAGCATCGATCAGCGCAGTGCGCTCTTGGGAAGGTGTTGCACCGGTAATTAAAGCCGCCTCTGCTCGGGGTAAATAACCGATAATTTCTTCAGCGTGGGCCACGGTGGCGGCAAAAATCATCACGCCCTGGCGATCAACCGCACGTTCGACGATTTGCCCGATAATGCCTGGCGTCGCTCGACTGCCCGCCACCACGCGATTCAGCTCTTCCTCTTGGAACAGACCGCTTGAAGAGGGTTTGAGTGCGGAGAAGTCATAGCCCTCAATCGCCATATCCAGGCGCTTGGGCGCAGCCAGATAGCCCTGCTTCACCATCAGACGCAGCGGCTGCTCGAAGACGCAGTCACGAAAAAAACTCTCTTCACTGCCCCGCACCATGCCGTGATGGTGGCGGTAATAAATAAACCCCTGCCCCAAACGGTACGGCGTCGCGGTGAGGCCGAGTATTTTAAGCTGTGGATTGTGCTGGCGCAGGTGCTCAATCACCTGACGATAGCTAGCGTCTTCGTTGAGTGATACACGATGGCTCTCGTCGATGACCAGCAAGGTAAAATTAGCGTCGTTAAAACTCTCCAGGTTACGCACCACCGACTGCACCGAGCCAAATACCACTTGCCGACTCGCCTCTTTGCGCTTTAAACCGGCGCTAAAAATATCCGCCTCAAGCCCATAAGCCTGGTACTTGGCATGGTTCTGCTCCACCAGCTCACGCACATGGGCCAGCACCAGCACCCGCCCACGGGCCAAACGCGCTAGCTCAGCGATCACCAGGGATTTACCACTGCCCGTGGGCAGCACCACCAGCGCAGGCTCGCTTGAGGCTCGGAAATGGCTCACCACGCGCTTGACCGCTTCCTGCTGATAAGGGCGAAGCTGGGGCGTTGGTGAGTTGGCTAGTGAGGAGCTAGGTATCGACAAATTAATTAGCCCGCTATTGAACCATTACGACTTTAGTCGCGTCGTAGTAGTGATGGTTTAAATAATCCCAGAAATCGCAACGTTTATCAGCGAGAAGATACTAGTGAGGTGAGCAATGACAACCAACCATTTCAGCCCTGAGTGCCCGGAATGCAGCAGTCGTTTAAAACGCCTTCCCGCCACGCGGCGTGGTAAAGCCCATGTGTTCTGCATGGATTGCGGACATGATTTTGGGCGCTTCGAATACCTCGTTGAGCGCTACCGGTTAGAGCTTGAAACGCTGGAGGCCAAACTAGGATTGCCGCCCGAAGGAGCTGATAAAACACCGGCTAGCGCTCCCGAGCGGCACTCTTAATAACTGTTGTCACGACTCGCGTAACTGTTAACGGCGGAAAAAAATCCGCCGTTAACATGGGCGCTATGCCCAACGCACTATCTGGAGCATTACTGGAATCAGTTGAGCCAAACCCGAGCGTTGCGGAATAGTCGCAGCCAGGCGCCATCTTCAGTCCACTCTGCCGGGCGCCAGGAGTTGGTAACCGCCCGAGCAACGCGCTCAGGGTGGGGCATCATAATGGTCACCCGGCCATCCGGCGTGGTCAGACCGGTAATGCCCGCCGGTGAGCCGTTGGGATTTGCCGGGTAGCGCGTGGTCGCCTGGCCGTAGTTATCGATATAGCGCAGAGCAATTTGGTTGCTCGATTGCATGCTGCGCAGATGAGCGCTGTCGCGGAACTCCGCCTGCCCTTCACCATGAGCAACGGCGATGGGCAGTTTTGAGCCCTCCATACCGGCGAGCAGAATCGAGGGGCTTTTCTCGACTCGCACCATGGAAACGCGGGCCTCAAATTGCTCGGACTCATTGCGCACAAAGGTCGGCCAGTTTTCAGCGCCAGGAATTAGCGATTTCAACTGCGAGAGCATTTGGCAACCGTTACATACGCCCAGCGAGAAACTATCGTCGCGGGCGAAGAACGCCGCAAACTGCTCCTGGGCGCGCTCATTAAACAGCACCGACTTGGCCCAGCCACCGCCAGCACCAAGCACGTCGCCGTAGGAGAAGCCACCGCAGGCCACAAGCCCTTTGAACTCTTCCAGCGAAACACGCCCCGCCAGGATGTCGCTCATATGCACATCCACCGCCTCAAACCCGGCCTTATCGAAAGCCCAGGCCATTTCTACCTGGCCATTGACGCCCTGCTCACGCAGCACCGCCATGGCAGGCTTAGCTGTGTTGACATAAGGCGCGCTGATATCTTCATTAATATCAAAGGTGGGCGTGGCAGATAGCCCCGGGTCGCGGCCATCGAGCAGATTGTCGTATTCGTTCTTGGCGCATTCGGGGTTGTCGCGCAGCGCCTGCATACGGTAACTGGTTTCTGTCCAGGTACGCTGGGTAAGCTGACGAGTGGTTTCCAGCAAAGGCTCTTCAAACAGCGTGACGCGCACCTGGTCATCGTAACGCGGGCGGGCGATGACGCCACAGGTTTCGATACCCGCCACGGCAAACTGCGCCAGCACTTCTTCAGTGTGTTCACGATTGACCTGAATCACGGCACCCAGCTCTTCCGAGAACAGCGCGTTCAACGCCTCCACTGGCTCGTCGATCATCCAGTCGAGCTTGATCTCAAGCCCGGCGTGGGCAGCAAAGGCCATTTCCAGCAGCGTGACCAGCAGGCCACCATCGCTACGATCGTGATACGCCAGCAGCTTGCCGTCGCGGTTCAGGCCTTGAATGACTTCGAAGAACGCTTTGATATCTTCCGGGTCGTCCACATCGGGGCAGTCATTGCCCACCTGGCCATACACCTGCGCCAAAGCGGAGCCGCCCAACCGATTCTGACCGTTGCCCAGGTCGACCAAAATCAAATCCGACTCGTCTTGATCCAGATTGATCTGCGGCGTGAGCGTGGCCAGGGCGTTGGTCACCGGAGCAAAACCGGTCACCACTAGTGAAAGGGGCGACGTCACGCTCTTCTCTTCGTATTCGCCCTGCTCGTTCTCATCCTGCCAAGCGGTACGCATCGACATCGAATCTTTGCCCACCGGAATCGCAATGCCCAGCGCCGGACACATTTCCATACCTACCGCATAAACCGCATCGTAAAGCGCCTGATTTTCACCTGGGTGATCCGCCGCGCTCATCCAGTTAGCGGAGAGCTTGATATCGCTCAGTTTGGCAATCGGTGCTGCCGCCAAATTGGTAATCGCTTCGGCCACCGCTAAGCGAGCGCTAGCAGCAGGGTTGATCAAGGCTACCGGGGGACGTTCCCCCATGGCCATGGCTTCACCGGTGTGGGTATCAAAGCTTGCCGTGGTCACCGCTACATCGGCTACCGGCACTTGCCAGGGGCCGACCATTTGGTCGCGAGCCACCTGGCCGGTGATCGAGCGGTCACCAATGGTGATCAGGAAGCTTTTGGAGGCCACGGTAGGTAAGCGCAGTACGCGATCAAGTGCTTCGCGCAGGTCAAGATTATCCAGCATCATGCCGGAGAGCTCCGGATTGCGGCGCTCAAATTCGCGCTGCATCTTGGGTGCTTTGCCGAATAGCACGCTCATCGGTAGGTCAACCGGCTTACTCTCAAAATGGCCGTCGCGCACTTCAAGATGGTGCTCTTCCAAGGCTTCGCCGACTACCGCATAGGGGCAGCGCTCGCGCTTGCACAGGGCATCAAATGTATCCAAATCCTCTGGTGCAACCGCAAGCACGTAACGCTCCTGGGCCTCATTACACCAAATCTCCAGCGGGCTCATACCCGGCTCGGCGTTGGGCACCGCGCGCAGATCAAAACGACCACCACGGTTGCCATCTTTTACTAGCTCGGGCAACGCATTGGAGAGCCCACCCGCGCCAACATCGTGGATAAAGCGAATCGGGTTGTGATCCCCCAGCGCCCAGCAGCGGTCGATCACCTCTTGAGCACGGCGCTCAATCTCAGGGTTTTCACGCTGCACCGAAGCGAAATCCAAATCGGCACTGGAAGTGCCGGAGGCCATGCTGGAGGCTGCACCGCCGCCCAGGCCAATCAACATCGCCGGGCCACCCATCACAATCAGCTTGCCGCCGACAGGGATATCACCCTTCTGAACATGGTGGGCACGGATATTGCCATAACCACCGGCGAGCATAATCGGCTTATGGAAACCGCGCCGCTCGATACCGCCGTCGTTAAGTGACTCCTGCTCGTAGGTGCGGAAATAGCCGGTTAGATTGGGGCGGCCAAATTCATTGTTGAACGCGGCGCCCCCAATGGGGCCCTCGAGCATAATATTGAGCGCCGATTCCATACGCCCTGGCTTGCCGTAATCAAAGGCTTCCCAGGGCTGTACGAATTCTGGAATGCGCAGGTTGGAAACCGTAAAACCTGAAAGACCCGCTTTGGGCTTGCCCCCAATGCCGGTAGCACCTTCGTCACGGATTTCTCCACCGGAGCCGGTCGCCGCGCCTGGGAAAGGGGCAATCGCTGTGGGGTGGTTATGGGTCTCTACCTTCATCAGGATATGAATGGGTTCCTGATGAGTGGCGTAGAGTGCGCGCTCGTCGTCAACGCCTGTCAGCGGCGTGGCAAAGAAGCGCCCAGCCTGACTGCCTTTGATCACAGCGGCATTGTCGCTGTAAGCCGAGAGAACATTGTCCGGCGACGACGCAAAGGTATTCTTGATCATCTTAAACAGTGAGTGGCTCTGCAGCTCGCCGTCGATCATCCAATCGGCGTTGAAGATTTTGTGACGGCAGTGCTCAGAGTTGGCCTGAGCAAACATCATCAGCTCAACGTCGCTGGGGTTACGCCCCAACTCATTGAAAGCATCGACAAGATAGTCGATTTCATCTTCTGCCAGCGCCAGCCCCAGCGCCTGGTTGGCCGTTGCCAACGCATCCCGGCCACCCTCAAGAATATCCACACTGCCCAGCGGTGCCGGGTCGTGTTGAGCAAACAGCTTAGCGGCGTCCGAGGCATCGGCTAGCACGGTTTCAGTCATACGGTCGTGTAGCAGTGCCGCCAGCGCGCTCAAACTCTCTTCGTCCGGCATCGCGGTGAAGCTGACCCGGTAATCGATGCCGCGCTCGATGCGGCTAATTTGGCGCAAGCCGCAGTTGTGGGCGATATCAGTCGCCTTGGATGACCAGGGCGACTGGGTGCCTAGGCGCGGCACCACCAAAAAGCGCTGGGCGCGCTCAGGAACCTCTACGCTCGAGTGAGTACCGTAATCAAGTAACTGCACCAAACGTTCGCGGGCAGCGTCATCCAGTTCCTCGCGGCGCTCATGGGAGTGAACATCGATAAAATGAACATAGTGGGCAGACAGCGCTTCCACCTCGGGAACACGTTCACGCAGCACCGTTAACAGCCGAGCATGACGGAAGGCAGAAAGGGCGGGCGCGCCTCGCAGTTCGAGCATATCCTGAAGCCTCTAGAGCAGGGAAATTCGAGCAGGGAAATCACCGGGCCGCTAGGCGGCCGTGCTTTTATGGTGCCGGAAAACACAGATAATGTGGTACCGGAAAACGCCTATGATACTGGAAACCAGCCGTCACACGAAATCAACAAGGTGACAGCCTGCCCCTGGCTGGGTATCGTGGCAGCTTGTTTCATGCCGACAAGACGCCATGCTGACGTTGATTTGCCGACATTTTGTAGCCCGTGCCAGCGCTTATTATGCGCTAATAGCGATTACGCTTCTGACTCTGGTGCCCACCCTCTCCCTGGTTCCTCCCGGCGAGCATCTGACTCAGATCACTGCAAAAGATTTTATTACCGTTCACACCCGTAATACACCCACCACTTATTACCAAGGTCGCCAGGGCCCTACCGGCTTTGAGTACGAGCTAATGCACCGCTTTGCCGACTATCTGGGGGTGAGTCTTAACCTTAACGCCCGCCATCACCCTGAAAGCGTGCTGCCGGCGGTACGTGAGAGCGGCGACCTGGGCGCGGCAGCGCTACCCCTGCTGCCTAACCCCTCTGGTGTTTACTACACCCGTCCGATTATCAAGATGCAGCCGCTAGTGGTATACCGGCGCGGGCTTAATGGTATTAGTGAACCAAGCGACCTTGTCGGCCTGGAGCTTGGTACGCTTAGCGAAGCGGGTACCAGCGAAGCACTGCGCGATCTCCAGAAACGCCACCCCACCCTAAGCTGGAAAGAGTCCCATGAGTTGGAGGTCGCCGAACTGCTGGCCCGGGTTGAAAACGGCACCCTGGACGCAGCGGTTATTTTTGAGCATCAATTTCGGTTAAACCGGCTGTTTTTCCCCAACGTTGAGCGTGGCTTTATCCTCGGCGACCCGCTCTCCATGGCATGGGCAGTGCCCAGCGGTCGCGGTTTGGGGTTACTCGAAGCCGCTAATCGCTTCCTCCAAGACCTGCAGGAGAGCGGCACGCTAGATCAGCTAGTCAGCCGCTACTTCGGTCATGACGACTACTTGGAGTATGTCGGTACCCGCACCTTTCTTGACCATCTGGATGCACGCCTGCCCCGCTATACTGAATTATTCCAGCAATCCGCCCAGGAAACAGGTTTTGATTGGAAGCTACTCGCGGCCGTGGGCTACCAGGAGTCGCACTGGGATCCAGATGCGGTCTCGCCGACCGGGGTGCGTGGTTTAATGATGCTAACCAACCCCACTGCCAGCGAGATGGGCATCAGCGACCGCACCGACCCGGCCCAAAGCATTGATGGCGGTGCCCGTTATTTGCGCAGCATCAAAGACCGCCTACCGGAAAGCATTACCGGTGATGACCGGCTTTTTATGGCCATGGCTGCCTATAATGTGGGGCTAGGGCATTTATACGACGCCCGTAAGATTGCCGAGATGCGAGGCGGTGACCCCGACAGCTGGACGGATGTACGCGCCGCACTGCCCCTGCTACAGCAGCGTGAATGGCACAGCCAAACGCGGCATGGCTACGCCCGTGGTGGCGAGCCAGTAATATACGTACGCAATATCCGTCGCTACTACGAAATGATTGAGTATGTTGAACGTAGCCGCCAGCAGTTTTTCCAACTAGAACAAACGTCAGTCAACGATGATCCACTGCTATTGTTCGAACTTGTGCCGCCGCTTGATTAACACTTCTTAACTATTTCTGGCTAAGCTGATCGCGTCGCGCGGTGAAAAAACGCTTCAGTAATTTTTGCGAGGGTGCTGCTAATACACCGCCAGTCACCGCGACCTGATGGTTGAACCACGGCTGCGCCAGTAGGTTAGCCTTTGATTCAACCATGCCAGCCCGAGGCTCAGCAGCACCGTAAACCAAACGGGTTAGGCGAGCATGTATCATCGCCCCTGCGCACATCATGCACGGCTCTAAGGTGACAAACAGCGTGCAGCCCTCAAGCCGATAGTTCCCCTGCTGCTGCCCCGCCTCGCGCAGCGCACGAACTTCCGCATGGCCGCTGGGGTCGCAACTGGCTACCGGGGCGTTGCAGCCAACGCCTATGATCTCCCCCTGCGCATCGACGACAACCGCCCCTACGGGCACCTCACCTGCCGCAGCGGCCAAGTGTGCTTGGTCAAGCGCCCGGTGCATGTAAAATTCATCGCTGCGCATAAACGTAAACTCCGCTAAGGTAGCTAAACGATCGTATGAAAGGGTTGTCCCCCGCCGTAGCAACTCACTTTCATCGACAGCATTCGATTGAGACAGCCGCAAGGATACCGAGAATGACAGACGCGCTGAACAAACTGGTAGCGTTACTGGAGCTAGAAACGCTGGAAGAGACGCTATATCGTGGCCAGAGTCAGGATCTAGGCTTTCCTCAGCTCTATGGTGGTCAGGTACTCGGCCAAGCGCTTGCAGCCGCTGCGCGCACAGTGCCCATTGAGCGCCGCCCGCACTCTCAGCACGGCTACTTTCTGCGTCCTGGTGACCCACATCGCCCCGTTGTCTACCAAGTGGATACCATCCGCGATGGCGGCAGCTTCACGACCCGTCGTGTCACTGCCATTCAAAAAGGCCGGCCAATCTTCTTCTGCAGCGCCTCCTTTCAAAGCGCTGAGGCGAGCTTTAGCCATCAGCGCACCATGCCGGATGTGCCGACACCCGAAGCGTTAATCGAGAACGGCGAGGCCAAGCATGACCGCTTTCCCGGTCACCCGATTGAGTTTGTGCATCTACCCGGCAACCCCGACAACGGTACACCTGCTGGCCAATGCTTATGGTTTCGTCTTTCCGGCACGCTGCCAGACGACCCGGCGTTGCACCGCCACTTGCTCTCTTACGCCTCTGACTTCAATCTGCTGACCACCAGCCTGATTCACCATGGCATTGAGTACCGAGACCCCAAGCTACGCATTGCCAGCCTTGACCATGCCCTGTGGCTCCACCAGGACACCCGCCTGGACGATTGGCTGTTATACGTCATCGACTCACCCTGGACAGGCGGCGCTCGCGGGCTGGCGCGGGGGCATATTTACAGCCGCGATGGCCGCTTAGTGGCCTCCACCGCTCAGGAAGGGTTAACACGCTATTCTCAAAGCTAAATAAATAATCTCTCAAAACATTTACGCCCGCTAAGCAGCGGGCGTAAATCGACTAACCAGGGAGCAGTGCCTTAACCGCCATAAACGTCATTAATTGACTGCAGCGGGTAGTGCGCCGGGAAAGGCTTACGGGCGACACCAGAATCAACCGCGGCTTGCGCCACCGCCGAGGAAACCCGCGCCAGCAAGCGAATATCGACCGGCGTGGGGATGATGTACTCGCGGCCAAAACTCATCTCGGTGCGCTCGTAGGCGTCCAGCACTTCCTGAGGAACCGGCTCGCGGGCCAGGTCTTTCAAGGCATGCACCGCGGCCAGCTTCATCTCTTCATTAATGCGCGTGGCGCGAACATCCAAAGCACCGCGGAAGATAAACGGGAAGCCCAGCACGTTATTGACCTGGTTCGGGAAGTCCGAACGGCCGGTCGCCATGATCACATCCGGGCGCACCTCCCGGGCAACGTCAGGATGGATCTCCGGATCCGGGTTGGTGCAGGCAAAAATCACCGGATCTGGCGCCATTTTTTTCACCTGCTCAGCAGACAGCAGCCCCGGGCCTGACAGGCCGATAAAGACGTCAGCATTGTCGATGGCATCGTCCAAGGTGCGCATCTCGGTATCGCGGGCGAATTCAGCCTTATATTCGTTGATACCTTCGCGAGCAGTATGAATAACGCCACGCCGATCCAGCATTACCAAGTTCTCTTTACTCGCACCACAGGAGACCAGCAGCCGCATGCAGGCAATCGCCGCCGCCCCTGCGCCCATGCAAACGATCTTGACATTCTCAATTTTTTTGCCCGCGATATCCAAGGCATTAAGCATGCCGGCCGCTGTCACAATTGCGGTGCCGTGCTGGTCATCGTGGAAGACCGGGATGCTGCAGCGCTCAACCAGTGCTTTCTCAATTTCAAAACACTCCGGCGCCTTGATGTCTTCAAGGTTAATCCCGCCCCAGGTATCGGCAATGCGCGCGACGGTATCGATAAACGCCTGCGGGCTTTCCGCATCCACTTCGATATCCACCGAATTGATGCCTGCAAAGCACTTAAACAGCACGCCCTTGCCTTCCATCACTGGCTTGCTCGCCAGCGGGCCCAGATTACCCAACCCCAGAATAGCGCTGCCATCGGTAATGACGGCGACCAGATTGCCCTTGCCGGTATAGCGGTAAGAATTTTCCGCATCCCTGGCGATTTCAAGTACTGGCTCAGCCACGCCTGGGCTATACGCCAGTGCCAAATCCCGTGCTGTCGCGGTGGGTTTGGTCAACTCCACCGAAAGCTTACCGGGAATCGGTTTCGCGTGATAATCCAAAGCAGCCTGCTTATTTGCATCCGTCATGGTCAGAGTCCAGTTAACATAAAGTAGATAAGTCGTTTCAGAATATAGAAAAAACCATAGCGCCTCAAGCGCGCTGTCAACTTACGACAAAACGCTCGTTTAACTGAATTTTATCTTCACATTCGTCACTTTTAGCCACTATTTGCAGAAACTTATGCAAACAGGCTTTACTCATAATGCTTTACTTATCGCTGCACAACAGCATTTATGGAAAATTTTTCCACACAAAACTCATGCAGCAAGCATATCCAGCTCACAAAAAACCCACGCCGAGGCGTGGGTTTTGCGCGAGCATAGCCTTATAGGAATAGCCTGATATGAACAGGCATGCTGGCGATATGGCTATCCGACTGGGATTAGCCGCGCTTAACAGCAGCGCCGAAACGCTTGTTGAAACGCTCTACGCGGCCACCAGTGGTCGCTTGCTTCTGCTTACCAGTGTAGAACGGGTGGCAGTTAGAGCACACATCCAAGGAGAAGTCCTGACCAGAGGTCGTACCTACTTGGAAAGTGGCGCCGCAAGAACAGCTGGCGGTGACCGTGTTGTAATTCGGGTGAATACCTTGTCTCATTTCGAGCCTCACTAAGCTATATGCCGCCACCTGATCTCGTGCCAGGTACCGCATACGGGTTTGGAAAAAACGACTAACCGGTTAGCCGCTCTGTCGTTACGATAGGTCTTTACAAATAGATCGATAAAGATCGTTGGGATTCAGAGCGGTCGCATATTCTAGCAAAACTAACGCCGGAGGCCAATTGGCTGACTCTTTTTCTTCGCAGGCATACTCTCAAGGACAGTCCCAAAGGCCGTCTCAAAGATCTTCCCAAGCACTCGATCAGGTGCTCAAGGTAGCGCTGCCTTCGCCGCTGCGCCGCCTGTTCGACTACCTGCCTTCCAGGGAAGCGCCCCCCTGCGGCTGGCAGCCGGGGCTACGAGTGCGGGTGCCCTTTGGGCGTCGCGAAGTCGTCGGTGTGGTCGTCGAATTAGCCGACCACAGCGACCTTCCGCGCAGCCAACTGCGTAGCATCAGCGAAGCGCTGGATGATGCCCCGTTGCCGGCGGATTGGTTATGGCTATGCCGTTTTGCCGCCCGTTATTATCAGCACAGCCTAGGCGACACTCTGCACCACGCCATGCCTGCGCGGCTACGCCAGGGGCACCCCATGGCTGGGCGCACCCAGACCCTTTGGCTTGCCCAAGGCGAAAGCGCAGAAGAAATACTCAGCCGAGCGCCCAAGCAAGCCGAGCTGTATGCGCTGCTGCGCCAACACCCTCATGGGTTGCCTGGCCGTGCGGTTAGCGCCCACGGCTTTGCCCGCGACCAGCTATTAGCGCTGGAGAAGAAAGGCCTCGCATCCAGCCAGGAACACATCCTCACTGCCCCAACGCCACCCAGCGGCAACTTACTGGCAACACCGGCCCTGCCGCTTAACCGTGAACAGGCGACGGCGCTGGCCACACTGCATGAAAAACTCGATGGCTATCACCCCTGCTTACTCGAGGGTGTCACCGGCAGCGGCAAAACAGAAGTCTACCTGCAGCTTATTGAAGCCGTCGCCGCCAAGGGCAAGCAGTCGCTGGTACTGGTACCGGAAATTGGCTTAACCCCACAGACACTCGCCCGCTTTAGAAGCCGCTTCCGGGTGCCCGTGGTGGCGCTACACTCAGGCCTCACCGACCCCGAACGGCTAGATGTGTGGGAAGCCGCCGCCAGCGGCCGGGCGCTCATTATCATCGGCACCCGCTCGGCGATTTTCACCCCGCTGGCCAACCCCGGCGCGATTATTGTCGATGAAGAGCACGACGGCTCCTACAAACAGCACGACGGTTTGCGCTACCACGCCCGCGATTTAGCCGTGGCCCGGGCCCACTACCATAAAATCCCGCTACTGATGGGCAGTGCCACACCCTCCCTGGAGAGTCTGCACCAGGCGCTTAGCGGCGCTTACCGCCACCTACGCCTGACCCAGCGCCCCAGCCAGCACCCGCCAGCCAAGCTGGAGCTGATTGATCTACGCCACCAACGCCGCCAGGGCGGCCTGTTACCCGGTGCCATCAAAGCGATTAAAAGCACCTTGAGCGCAGGCAAGCAGGTGCTGATTTTTATCAACCGGCGCGGCTTTGCACCAACACTTGCCTGCCACGCCTGCGGCTGGATGGCAGAGTGTGGCCAGTGCGACGCACGCATGACGCTACACCGCCAGCCTCCCCTACTGGCTTGCCACCACTGCGATAGCCGCCGCGCCCTACCGGACGCTTGCCCCGAGTGTGGCAGCGGCGATCTGCGCGCCTTGGGTAGTGGTACAGAACGCACTGAAGAAACGCTGCAAACGCTGTTCCCGAAAACCACTATCCACCGCATCGATCGCGACAGTACTAGGCGCAGGGACAGTTTTGAACAGGTACTCAAAGAGATTCAGCGCGGCGAACCCTGCGTGTTGGTCGGTACTCAAATGCTCGCCAAAGGGCACCACCTACCCCACGTCACACTTGTCGTGGTCGTCAATGCCGACGGCGGCCTCTACGCCGCCGATTTTCGCGCTCTGGAGCACAGCGCCCAACTACTTGAACAGGTAGCGGGCCGTGCCGGTCGCGCCGCCCACCCAGGCCGAGTACTGGTGCAAACCCTACACCCCGACGACCCTCACTTAGGTCAATTGGCTGAACATGGCTACGGGGCCCTCGCGCGCAATATGCTGGAAGAAAGGCGCATTTCCCAGCTGCCCCCGTTCTGTTTTATGGCGCTGCTACGCATCGAAAGCCCCAAAGAGGAGGCCGCTTTGGCCATGGCGCAGCAGGCCGCCCAAGCCCTGCGCCAATGGTTAAAAGAGACCGGCGTAGCCACCCGCTGCCTGGGACCTGTGCCCGCGCCGATGGAAAGACGCCAGAACCGCTACCATTTACACGTTATGCTGGCAGCCGATAAACGCAGCCAACTACACCCGGCCGTTAGCTGGCTGGTGCAGTGGCTTGAAGCCAATCGAGAGGCCCGCAAGGTACGCTGGTCGATTGATATCGACCCACAAACCCTCGCTTAGCGCTTATCTCTTGGCACTTGTTTAGCAACACGCCTTTGAAACTGCGGCTCAATTGCCGATAATAGCCGCTTTGCCGACGCACCTTTACTGCTGCGCGTTAGCACACGCCGCCACAGACGTAACCGGATACCCACATGAAAGATACGATAGTTTCTCTGCTCGAAGGCGCGATCACCGCGCTCAAGCACCAAGGCGTGCTGCCAAACGACCTTCAGCCCACCATCAAAGTGGATCCTACCAAAGACAAGGCCCACGGCGATTACGCCACCAACTTGGCGCTGATGTTAGCCAAGCCGGCAGGCAAAAATCCGCGTGAATTAGCCAACGCGCTGGTTGCAGCGCTACCCGAAAGCGACGCTATCCAAAAAACCGAGATTGCGGGCCCCGGCTTTATCAACTTTTTCGCCGCCGCCGATGCCGCAGCGCAAATCGTTGCCCAGGTACTCGACTGCGGCGACACCTTTGGCCGCAGCATGGTCGGCAAAGGCGAGAAAGTGCAGGTCGAGTTCGTTTCCGCCAACCCCACCGGCCCGCTGCACGTAGGTCACGGTCGGGGCGCAGCGATTGGCGACTGCCTATGCCGCCTTCTCGAAGCCACCGGTTTTGATGTCACCCGCGAGTTCTACTACAACGACGCTGGCGCCCAGATCGCCAACTTGGCGCGTTCGGTACAAGCGCGGGTGAAAGGCTTAGGCCCTGACGACGATAGCTGGCCCGAAGACGGCTATCGCGGCGAGTATATCGTCGATGTGGCCAACGACTACCTGGCAGGCAAAACGGTCAGTGCCGATGACCGCGAAGTCACTGCCAAAAAAGACCCGGATGATTTAGACGCCATTCAAGAGTTTGCCGTGGCGTGGCTGCGTCGCGAACAGGATCTGGATCTAAAAGCCTTCGGTGTGGAGTTTGACGTCTATTTCCTAGAGTCCTCACTCTATGAAGATGGCAAGGTGGACGCCACTGTTGAAAAACTGGTGAGCGCAGGCCACACCTATGAAGAAGATGGTGCCATGTGGCTACGCACCACCGACTTCGGTGATGACAAAGACCGCGTAATGCGCAAACGCGAGGGTGGCTACACCTACTTCCTGCCTGATGTGGCCTACCACCTGGACAAGTGGCAGCGCGGTTTCAAAACCGTGATCAACGAGCAGGGTGCCGACCACCACTCCACCGTCACCCGCGTACGCGCCGGTTTACAGGCACTGGAAGTAGGCATTCCCAAAGGCTGGCCCGACTACGTGCTCCACCAGATGGTCATGGTTACCCGCTCAGGCGTCGAGGTAAAACTCTCCAAGCGCGCCGGCAGCTATGTCACTGTGCGCGACTTGATCGACGAAGTGGGCCGCGACGCCACGCGCTTCTTCCTCGCCGCCCGCCGCGCCGACTCGCAGCTCACCTTTGATATCGACCTGGCCCGCTCCCAGTCGAATGACAACCCGGTCTACTACATCCAGTACGCCCACGCCCGGGTCTGCAGCATGCTGCGCAAAGCCCAGGATGCCGACCAGCCGTTTGATCACGCCTTGGCACTGGCCAACCTAGCGCTGCTGGACAGCGACCAGGAGAAAGCCGTACTTAACCGGCTAGCGCGCTTCCCTGAAGTAGTGGAAACCGCCGCCAGAAACCGCGAGCCACAGCAGGTTGCCCAGTATTTGCTCGACCTTTCCGGCGATTTCCACACCTGCTACAACGCCGTCAAAGTAATGGTCGAAGACGACACCCTGCGCAATACGCGCCTGGCACTAGGCCTCGCCACCCGTCAAGTGCTGCGCAACGGGCTTGACTTAATGGGGGTTAGCGCCCCAGAGGAGATGTAAGCAATGGCTAGCCCGCGCAAAAAGCCCGCCCCCCGCCGCGGAGCCACATCGCAGCGCAAGTCCAAACGCAGCTCAGGCGGCGGCTTCCGCCTACCCGGCTGGCTGTGGGGCCTTGCCGGTATGGCGGCGGGCTTCTTTTTGGCTCAGCACCAGCACGGCACCGCCCCCTGGCAAGAGCAGAGCGAAGCGCCTCAAGCCACGGTACTGCCCAAGCCCTCGGGTAGCGAAGAGCGCGCCGCCGCTCGGGAAACCGAGGAAGCCGCTGAACCGTCGATGCCGACGTTTGAGTTTTATACCCTGCTGCCGGAAACCGAGGTCATTGCCCCCGGCGTCTCTCTGCCTTCAAGCGTTGTGCGCCCGGAGGCTCCCGAACCGACAGCCGATAGTGCTGCGGCCTCTGGCGCTGCAGGCGACGACCCCATCGCCCAGGTGATTGCCGCCAACACCCGACCTGAAGATCAGGTATCGGCGGCTCAGGAGAATGAAGCGGCCACCAATACCCCAGGGCGCTATATGCTTCAGGCGGCCTCGTTTCGTGAAGCCAGCGACGCCGAACAGCTGCGTGGCCGACTGCGCAATTTAAGCCTGCTGGCGGAAATCAGCGAAGTAAAGGCGGATGGCAATACCTGGCACCGGGTACAAGTGGGGCCTTACGAGGACACCCGTGAGTTGAACCGGGCCCAGGATTTAATGAACACCCAAGGTATCGAGCCCCTGCTTATCCAACTGCAAAACTAATAATCCCTCCTGGATTACCCTGCGGGCGGTTGATTTTTTATCAGCCGCCCGCATTTTGTTGTGAACGCTTAAACAATGGTCGCTTATTGAGTGGCCTGCCAGTCATCGGGAGCTCGCCTCCCCCAAGGAGTTATCTCCATGACCACTATTGTCTCCGTCCGTCGTGGTAATCAGGTCGCCCTCGCTGGCGACGGCCAAGTATCGCTGGGCAATACCGTAATGAAAGGTAACGCCAGCAAAGTACGCCGCCTCTACCGCGGTAAGGTACTGGCCGGGTTTGCGGGTGGCACGGCAGATGCGTTCACGCTGTTTGAGCGCTTTGAAGCGCAGTTGGAAAAGTACCAAGGCCATTTGACCAAGGCAGCGGTTGAGCTTGCCAAAGATTGGCGCACTGACCGGGCACTGCGCCGCCTGGAAGCGCTGCTCGCCGTTGCGGACCACAGCGCCTCGCTGATCATTACCGGTAACGGTGATGTAGTCGAACCCGAGCGCGGCATTATTGCCATTGGCTCTGGCGGCAACTTCGCCCAAGCCAGCGCCCGGGCGCTACTGGAAAATACCGAGCTGTCGGCGCGTGAAATCACCGAGAAGTCGCTTTCGATCGCTGGTGATATCTGTGTATTCACCAACCACCACGTGACCCTCGAAGAGCTGTCGACTGACGATCGCTAATCAACTCACGCGATCCCCAAGCGCCGCTCACTGCACACTAAGGTTACTTATATGACTCAGATGACACCCCGCGAAATTGTTCACGCTCTAGACCAGTACATTATTGGCCAGCAGGATGCCAAACGCGCCGTGGCAATTGCTTTGCGTAACCGCTGGCGCCGTATGCAGCTCGATGACGACCTGCGCCCAGAAGTCACTCCTAAAAATATTTTGATGATCGGCCCCACCGGTGTGGGTAAAACCGAGATTGCCCGCCGCCTGGCCAAACTGGCTAAAGCGCCGTTTATTAAAGTCGAGGCGACCAAGTTTACTGAAGTTGGTTATGTAGGCCGTGATGTAGAGTCGATTATCCGCGACTTAATGGAAGCGGCGATCAAGATGGTGCGCGAACAGGCCAAAGAAGAAGTTAGCCACCGCGCCGAAGATGCTGCAGAAGACCGCGTGCTAGACGCCCTTCTGCCGCCGCCCCGTGGCCAGGAAGACAAGCCGCGGGAAGACAGCGGCACCCGCCAGACCTTCCGCAAGAAGCTTCGCGAAGGGCAGTTGGACGATAAAGAGATCGATATCGAAATCTCTTCCCAGGGCCAAGGCATCGATATCATGACGCCACCAGGTATGGAAGAGATGACCAGCCAGCTGCAGAGCATGTTCTCCAACATGGGCCAGCAGAAGCGTGAAAACCGCCGCGTAACAGTCAAAGAGGCGCTGGTACTGCTGCGCGATGAAGAAGCGGGCAAGCTGGTCAACGAGGAAGAGATCAAATCCCGCGCGGTCTACTCGGTCGAGCAACACGGCATCGTATTCCTGGATGAGATCGATAAAGTCGCCAAGGGTAGCGGCCAGTCCAGCGGTGGCGAAGTCTCCCGTGAGGGCGTCCAACGAGATCTGCTGCCGCTGATAGAGGGTTCCACCGTCTCGACCAAGTACGGCATGGTTAAAACCGATCACATCCTGTTTATCGCCTCCGGTGCTTTCCACCTGTCGCGCCCATCGGATCTGATCCCTGAACTACAGGGCCGCTTGCCGATCCGGGTTGAGCTTGACGCGCTAACGCCCAACGACTTTAAGCGCATTCTCACCGAGCCCTCCGCCTCGCTGACCAAGCAGTACCAAGCGCTGCTGGCCACCGAAGGGCTGGACGTAGAGTTTACTCCCGACGGTATCGAGCGCATCGCTCAGATCTCCTGGCAGGTCAACGAAGGCACTGAAAATATCGGCGCCCGCCGCCTACACACAGTGATGGAGCGGCTATTGGAAGAAGCCTCTTTCCGAGGCGGCGATATGGAGAGCCCGCTGGTAATTGACGGCGACTATGTCAATGCTCAGCTTGGCGAACTGGCGGTCGACGAAGACCTGTCGCGGTATATTTTGTAAGCTGCGTCTGCTGTTATTATCTGCATTGGTACCGTCAGCAACAGCAAGCCCGCTCTTTGCGGGCTTGCTGCTATGTTCATAAGCCATGGACACTTAGCGATGAGGTTTCATCATGAATGCGCCCACCCCCACTAGGGTTCACTACCATAAACAGGCCCGCGAGCTGGAGCTTGGCTACGCCAATGGGGAGAGTTTTCACCTCCCGGTTGAGTTTTTACGCGTCTATTCGCCTTCCGCCGAAGTGCGTGGCCACGGCGGCGACACCGCGGTACTGCAAGTGGGTAAAAAAGATGTCGGCCTGCAAAATATTACTCAGGCGGGCAACTATGCACTGAAACTGCACTTCGATGATGGCCATGACAGCGGGCTATTTAGCTGGAACTACCTGTATGACCTCGCGACCCACCAAGAAGCCTACTGGAACAACTACTTGCAGCGTTTAAAAGAGGCCGGTGCCTCGCGAGAGCCCGCCAGCATTCAATTCAAGCAACTGTGACTACCTGACTCATATCCTATACAAGAAGCCAGGCAGACAAGCCAGGGTGGACAAGGCTACAATGGCGTTAACTTTTAATCGCGTCGATCTCAGGGTCAAAAGACCTAAGGTCGATTTGCCATCGCCTCGAATTCGGGAGCTACTGCCCAATGAGCCCCACAGAAAAACGCACCACTGACTTTGGTTTTCAGGAAGTCCCAGTTGATGAAAAAGCTTCACGAGTGGCCGATGTTTTCCACTCCGTGGCTGCCCGCTACGATGTGATGAACGACCTGATGTCTATGGGCATCCACCGAGTCTGGAAGCGTCTTACCATTGAACGCGCAGGGGTGCGGCCTGGTCACCACGTGCTGGATATCGCGGGCGGCACAGGGGATTTAACGCTTAAGTTCTCCCGTTTGGTTGGCCCCCGGGGCAAAGTCGTACTTGCCGACATCAACGCCTCCATGCTCAAAGTGGGCCGCGACAAACTGATGGATAACGGCGTAGGCGGCAACGTCGAGTATGTTCAAGCCAATGCCGAAAGTCTGCCGTTTCCCGACAACAGCTTCGACTGCATCACCATTGCCTTTGGTTTACGTAACGTCACCGACAAAGACGCCGCGTTGCGCTCCATGGCCCGTGTGCTCAAGCCCGGTGGTCGCCTTTTGGTGCTGGAGTTCTCCAAGCCCAATAACCCGCTGCTCTCCAAGGCCTACGATGAGTACTCTTTCCGCCTGCTGCCCAAAATGGGTGAACTGGTGGCGGGGGACGGCGACAGCTACCGCTATCTGGCGGAGTCGATTCGCATGCACCCGGATCAGGAAACGCTTAAAGCCATGATGGAAGAGGCGGGACTTGAGCGGGTTGAGTACACCAACCTGACCGGCGGTATCGTGGCCCTGCACCGCGGCATTAAACTATGACGTTTTGTGCCCTAACGTTTCCTGCCAAGAGGTCAGCATGCTGGTAACCCCAACCCTGCTGCTGGCCGGTTGTGAACGCACGCTTAACGCTCTACTCGCCCGTGACCCGGCGGCCCCCGCACGGCTAGCGGCACTGGCGGGCAGCCGTCTACTGGTGCGCCTTGAGCAGCCTCACTTAGCGTTGGTCATTCACTACCATCACGCCGGGCTCGACCTGATGCGCGGCGATGACGTTGATGAAACCGACGTAGACGCAGTGGTAGAGCTCACTCCGGAAACGTTTTCCGAGTGGATCAGCGGCGCCTCGATTGAACGCCTTATGTTTGACGGCAAGCTGGCGGTGCGCGGGCGTATCCATCTGCTTGAAGCCACTCGAGACCTGCTCTTCGACCTGGACATCGACTGGGAGAGCGAGCTGGCCCGCTGGCTGGGCGATATGCCCGCCCACTCCCTGGCCGAGGGACTGCGCCGCGCTGCCCGCTGGGGGCTGCGTGCCAAAGACGAGCTGATGCAGGATGTTTCTGAATATGTCTTTGAAGAGGCACGCCTGCTGCCAGGGCGGCAGCAGCGTAGCCTACTGCGCGAGCATCTGACCGAGTTAGAGGTGGCGACCGATCGCCTGGAAGCGCGACTAAACCGCTTACAGCGACGTCTAGAACAGCTACAGCTTGCGCCACAGGAGTCGCGCCCATGAGCCTGCGTCTGCTGCGGATAAGCTGGGTGATCAGCCGCCACCGGCTTGACACACTGCTGCCGCTAGAGCGGCTGCCCTGGTGGCTCCGGGCGCTGCTATGGTTTTCTCCGCTACGTTTGATCCCCGTTGGCAAGCGCTCGCGGGGCGAACGTCTGCGCTTGTCGCTGGAAGCACTGGGGCCGATTTTTATTAAATTCGGCCAAATGCTCTCGACCCGTCGCGACCTGCTGCCAGCGGATATCGCCGATGAGCTGAAACGCCTGCAGGATCAGGTGCCGCCCTTTCCCGGTGATCAAGCCGCCGACCGGGTCGAGAAAGCGCTGGAAATGTCGCTGGAAGAGGCCTTTGCTGAGTTTGACCGAGTGCCATTGGCCTCGGCGTCGATTGCCCAGGTGCACGCGGCAAGACTGCACGGCGGTGAAGACGTGGTGGTGAAAATCATTCGCCCCGGCATTGATCGCGTGATGCGTCAGGATATGGCGCTGATGTACCAAGTCGCCAAGCTATTCTCCAAAATCCCCGAGGCGCGTCGCCTGCGTCCGGTGGAAGTCATTCGCGACTACGAAGCCACGCTGTTTGACGAGCTGGATCTCTACAAAGAGGCCGCCAACACCTCGCAGCTCAAGCGCAACTTCAAAGACTCACCGCTGCTGTTTGTGCCCACCATCTACTGGCCCTTCACCCGCCGCCATGTGATGGTGCAAGAGCGCATTCGCGGTATTCCGGTCGCCGATTTAGATACCCTGATTGCTCGTGGCACTAATTTGAAGAAGCTTGCAGAGCGCGGCGTCGAGCTGTTCTTTACTCAGGTATTCCGTGACAACTTCTTTCACGCGGATATGCACCCAGGCAATATTTTCGTCAACTGTGACAACCCCGAAGATCCCCAATACATTGCCATCGATTGCGGCATCGTCGGCAGCCTGACCCGGGAAGATCAGGACTACTTAGCGCGTAACCTACTGGCGTTTTTCCACCAGGACTATTATGAAGTCGCTGCGCTGCACATCGAATCCGGCTGGGTGGGCGAAAACACCCGCGCTAACGAATTCGCAGCGGCGATTCGCACCGTTTGTGAGCCCATTTTAGAGAAGCCGTTGAAAGATATCTCCTTCGGCCAGGTGCTATTGGGGCTGTTTCAAACCGCGCGGCGCTTTAATATGGAAGTACAGCCGCAGCTGGTACTGTTGCAGAAAACGCTGCTCAATATTGAAGGCCTGGGGCGCCAACTCTACCCGGATCTAGATCTGTGGAGTACCGCCAAGCCCTATTTAGAGCAGTGGATGAAAGAGCGTGCCGGGGTCAGCGGTTTATGGGAGTCGCTGAAGCGCCAGGCGCCGGAGCTTTCGCACCAGTTGCCCGAACTGCCCGTACTGGCTCACCAGGCGCTAAGCCGTATGGAGCACGAGCATCGCCAGCGCCACCAGCAAGTCGAATCGATCAACGACATGCGGGTGCAGATGGCGCGCCAGGGCAAACGCCTCTACCGCCTTCGGCTTGGCTTGATTCTGCTGGCGCTGGCACTGGCGTGGCAGCCATTAAGCGGTTGGATTGCACTTCAGGAGTGGCCGATACTAGCGGCCGCCGCCATTGGCCTACTGCTGCTGGTATGGCAATAGAGTGACGCACTAAACGTTTACGAGGATTCCCATGGACAGCAACGCATTATCGCCTAACAATTCGACTAGCCATACTGATGTGCTGGATACGCTCAATGAGGTGCTAAAGCAGCGACGCCATGCAGCGGCAGAAGAATCTTATGTTGCCTCCTTGCATCATAAGGGTTTGAACAAGATACTCGAAAAGGTAGGCGAGGAAGCAACAGAAACAGTGCTTGCGGCAAAAGATGCCGAGCATGGTAGCGAGGCTGAACGCCAAGCATTGATTTCTGAAACCGCCGACCTGTGGTTTCATAGCCTGGTGATGCTGTCACACCTGGGGATGGATCATCAGGCCGTTTTAGACGAACTGGCACGGCGTTTCGGCATTTCCGGACACGAGGAAAAAGCCGCCCGCCAGCCATAGTTGCCACATAGGGCTGTCGCATAGTGGTAACGCGCGTACTGTAGTACTGCTCCTAGCCATAGGGCTCGTATTCATTGGCTCAGTGGTAAAAGAGATAGCGCTAAAATAGGTAGCACTCACTAAAATAGATAGCACTCAATCGATAGTTAACCTGCTCGCAAGAGGACACGCATATGTTAGGTGGTATTAGTATTTGGCAGTTGCTGATTGTGCTGGGCATCATCATTCTGGTTTTCGGCACCAAAAAACTGCGTAACGTGGGCACCGACCTAGGCGGGGCGGTCAAGGGCTTCAAGAAAGCCATGCACGACGAGGAGAAAAATAAAGAGGCGGACAAAGAGGACGCCGACCAACCCCATGCCAAAGTGAGCCATGAAGAGCCGGGCAACACTTACGACGTTCAAGCCGAAGAGAAACAGGCCGCCCACGACCGCAACGAAGAGCGCAAATAAACCATGCTGGATATCGGCTTTCTTGAACTGATGCTGATTGGCGTCGTCGGGCTGTTGGTGCTTGGCCCGGAGCGGCTGCCCCGCGCCGCCCGTACGACGGGCATGTGGATTGGTAAAATCAAGCGTACGGTATCCGGTATGCAGCGTGAAATCAGCGCCCAACTGGAAGCAGAAGAGCTGCGCCAAAAGCTCAATGAACAGCAAAAGAAGCTCGATGACAGCTTGAAGAAAGCGAAGCTGGACGTAGAGAGCATTGCCGATAGCCCGTCAGACGCTGCACCAGCGCAGCAGAGCGACACTGATAAGAGTGACACTGAGCAGCGCGTTGCCCAGGCCAGCTCTCGATTGGATGACGCCCTGCAAACGGTGCGAGAGGAAACGGTGCGTGAAGAAACACCTCCGTCATCATCTGCCTCGGCTGCGCCCACCCGCGAGGCCGAACCTGAAACGCCTAACCCTGAGTCGGCTGCACTTAATAAGGATCGTAATCACCAATGAGCATGTCTGGCGATTCAAAGGAGCCGCGGGAAGAGCAGAGCCAAGCCCCCCTGATTGAGCACCTGATCGAGCTGCGCTCACGGCTAATGCGCGCCGTGATCGTTATCCTGGTGGTCTTTTTGGGCCTCTACTCCTTTGCCAATGATATCTACACCTTTGTTGCCGAGCCGTTGATGGCGCTGCTGCCCGAAGGCTCGCAGATGATCGCCACAGAAGTCGCTTCGCCATTCTTAGCGCCGTTCAAGCTCACTCTGGTAGTCGCGGTATTTATCGCTATTCCGTTTGTGCTACACCAAGCCTGGGCGTTTATCGCCCCGGGGCTTTACGACAATGAGAAAGCGCTGGCGATTCCGATTCTGGTTTCGAGCATTGCGCTTTTCTACGGCGGCGCGGCGTTTGCCTATTACGTTGTTTTTCCGCTGCTGTTTGAGTTTTTCACCCAAACCGGGCCGGAAAACGTCGCCGTGATGACCGACATTAACCAATATCTGAACTTCGTTCTTAAGCTGTTCTTTGCCTTCGGTGTAGCGTTTGAGATTCCTATTGCGACCTTTTTGCTTATCTTATCTGGCGCTACGTCGGTGGAAAGCTTGTCTAAAAAGCGCCCGTATATCCTACTAGGCTGCTTTGTTGTCGGCATGCTGCTAACGCCCCCGGATGTGATTTCACAGAGCCTACTGGCGGTACCGATGTATCTGCTTTATGAAGTCGGGCTGTTGTTTGGTCGCCTGGTGCGCAAGCGCAAAGAGGAGAAAGAGACTGCCGAAGAGCAAGAAGCAGACCTCTAAGCACTGGGATCAACGTCCAGATATTTAAAAGCCGCCGCCATGATCAATGGCGGCGGCTTTTGTATCAGCACAGTGGCGAGCTTAATCCATCATTTCTGCAATGCGATCCACCAGTTTAAAAATACCAGTTGCGGCTTCGCTGATCCGCGTTGCCAGCATATAAGCGGGTGTGGTGACCACCCGGTGCTCAAAATCCACCACGATATCTTCTACGCTACAGGTGCGGTGTAGCCCACCCATGGCGCTTATCGCCCCGGAAACCGCCGGGTCATTGCCCACCGTTACCGCAATGCCCTCATCCAATAGGCGTGGCACAAGTACGGGGGAAATACACATCAAACCAATCGGCTTGGCCTCTTGGTGAAAGCCCGTCAGCGCCTCTTTTAGCGCTTCTAACACCTGCATATTGTCGCTGGCACTGGCAAAGTCCGAAAGGTTCTTGGCAACGCCAAAACCACCGGGCACAATCACTGCGTCAAAATCATTAGCCACTAATTCACTCAGTGGGCTGATCTCCCCTCGCGCCAAGCGAGCGGACTCCAGCAACACGTTACGCTGCTCGCCCTCCACTACTTCTTGGGTGAGGTGGTTAACCACATGGTGCTGCTCAATATCGGGGGCAAAACAGCGGTATCCAATGCCCAACTGATCCAAGCGCAGCAGGGTTAGCGTGGTCTCATATATTTCCGAGCCATCGTAAACGCCGCAGCCAGCTAAAATCACTGCCACCTGTTTGGTCATGCCTATCTCCTTATCCCAGGGTCTGCCGAACGCAATACAGCAAAGCTGTCGCTCACTTTAGTCAGTCTGCCGTGTCGCCACAAGACGGCTTTCGCCGCAGGGCATGGCTGATATACTGATTCCAGGCCTTCGGGCATGTTGATTTGCGATCCTTAATGTTCACGATCACTGATTTTTACGACCTCTAATGGAGAGCCCTCTTGAGTACACCCACTGCCCGCCACTTTCCCGCCACGCGCATGCGCCGTATGCGCCGCGACGATTTCTCACGCCGATTGATGCAGGAAAACAGCCTGAGTCCATCCGACCTGATTCTGCCCGTTTTTGTGTTGGAAGGTATCAATCAGCGCGAAGCCGTCGCCTCCATGCCCGGCGTTGAACGGCTGTCTATTGATCTGCTGATCGAGCAAGCTCGCGAAGCGTATGAACTGGGCATTCCAGCACTGGCACTCTTTCCTGTGGTTGGCTCCGAGCACAAGAGTGAGTTTGCTGAAGAGGCCTATAGCGCTAGCGGTTTAGTTCAGCGCAGCGTGCGTGCCCTTAAAGAAGCGCTACCCGAATTAGGCATTATCACGGACGTGGCGCTGGATCCTTATACCAGCCACGGTCAAGACGGCATTCTTGACGAACACGGCTATGTCCAGAATGACCGCACAGTGGATACCCTGCTCAAGCAGGCGCTCTCCCATGCCGAAGCGGGGGCCGATGTGGTCGCCCCTTCCGATATGATGGATGGCCGGATTGGTGCGATTCGCCAGGTGTTGGAGCAGGAACATTTACATAATGTGCGTATTATGGCCTACAGCGCCAAGTACGCCTCGCACTACTACGGGCCTTTTCGCGATGCGGTCGGTTCGGCTGCTAACTTGGGCAAAGCGGACAAGCGCACCTATCAAATGGATCCCGCTAACAGCGATGAAGCGCTCCACGAAGTGGCCATGGATATCGCCGAGGGCGCCGACATGGTGATGGTCAAGCCCGGCATGCCCTACCTAGATATCGTGCAGCGGGTAAAAAGCGAACTACAGGTACCCACCTTCGCCTACCAAGTCAGCGGCGAGTACGCCATGCACCGCGCGGCCTTCGACAACGGCTGGTTAGAAGCGGAGCCGGTAATACTGGAGTCGTTGATGTGTTTCAAACGGGCAGGCGCAGATGGCATTCTGACCTACTTCGCCCTAGATGCAGCGCGGTTACTTCAGCAACGCTAAGATGACAACCTGGTGACACCTTTTTGTCATCTTCTCCCCGCATACTGCACTGATATACAAGTATCAGGCTATGATACCTTCGAGCTATCAACGCGGGGAGATCCACTATGGACGAGCAAGCTTCAGATTCCTTACCACTGTCGTCTACCGATCACACCAGCAGCGACGGCGATACGCCGCTACGGATTAACCGTACCCCAACCGGCGTCCAGGCACGTGAAGCACAGCCTGAAACCGACCTCGACGATACCCAGCTCTACTTCAACCGCGAGCTGTCGCATCTACAGTTCAATATCCGCGTCTTGGAGCAGGCTTTAGATGACGCCCACCCACTGCTCAATCGGCTAATGTTCCTGCTGATCTTCTCCTCCAACATGGATGAGTTTTTCGAGATTCGAGTGGCGGGTTTGAAGCATCAAATTGCCCTGGGCGACGACACCACCGCCGCCGATGGCCGCCTGCCCAAAGCGGTGTTGGCGGAGATCTCGCAGCTTGCCCACGCGCAAATTGATCGCCAGTATCAGATACTCAACGACACCTTGTTACCCGCGCTGGAAATCCATGGGCTGCGTTTTCGTCGCCGCGATCAGTGGACTGATGAGCAGAAAGCCTGGGTTAAGGCGTTTTTCGATAATGAAATTATGCCGGTCATTAGTCCGATCGGCCTCGACCCCTCGCACCCTTTCCCGCGTTTAGTGAATAAAAGCCTCAATTTTATTGTTGAGTTGGAAGGCAAAGATGCGTTTGGTCGCGCCGGGGGGATGGCGATTCTTCCCGCGCCGCGCTCGCTACCGCGTCTGATGGCACTGCCCAAGGAGCTCTGCGAGGAGGGATTCTCGGAATATGTTTTCCTCTCTTCGATGATTCATGCCCATGCCGAGGAGCTGTTTCCTGGTATGAGCGTACGCGGCTGCTATCAATTCCGGCTGACCCGCAACGCGGATATGAGCGTTGACCCAGAGGAGGTTTCGGATCTCGCCTCTGCGCTGCGCGGTGAGCTGCTGGCACGCCGCTACGGCAGCGGTGTGCGCCTGGAAGTCGCCGACAGTTGCCCTGATGACTTGACCAACTTTTTGCTGCGCCAGTTTGAACTGGAAAGTGACGACTTATATCGCGTCAAAGGGCCGGTTAATTTAACCCGTATGATGTCGGTACTGGGGGACGTGGATCGCCCCGAACTACTCTATCGGCCGTTCACCCCCAGCATTCCCAAAGCGCTCAAAGCGGGTAGCCTGTTTGAAGCCATCGCCAAGAACGACATTCTACTCCATCACCCTTTCCAGTCGTTTACGCCGATTGAAGACCTGCTGCGCGAAGCCGCCCGGGATCCAAATGTACTGGCAGTGAAGCAGACCCTTTACCGTACCGGCGCAGACTCGGCCATTGTTAACGCACTGGTGGAAGCGGCCAGCCAAGGCAAAGAAGTCACTGTGGTCATTGAACTGCGCGCGCGCTTTGATGAGGCCGACAACCTACAGCTGGCTTCACGCTTGCAAGAAGCGGGGGCAATCGTTGTCTACGGCATTATGGCGTACAAAACCCACGCCAAAATGCTGCACATCGTTCGTCGCGAAAAAGGTGAACTTTGCTACTACGCGCACCTGGGCACCGGTAACTATCACTCTAAAACCGCCAAGCTATATACCGACTACAGCCTGCTGACTGCCAACAAAGCGTTGTGTGCCGATGTTCATAAAGTGTTCCAACAGTTGTCTGGAATGGGCCGCGCACGCAAAATCGACACGCTGTTGCACGCGCCATTCACGCTGCATGAACGGTTGGTGGCAATGATCGATCGGGAAGCGCAGATAGCGCGTAAGGGTAAGCGCGGGCACATCATTATTAAGTGCAACTCGTTAACCGAGCCCAAGCTTATCAAAGCGCTCTACCGGGCCTCACAGGCGGGGGTAGAGTGCGATTTGATTATTCGCGGTATGTGCTGTTTGAAGCCAGGAGTACCGGGCGTTTCCGACAACATTCGCGTGCGCTCGATTATTGGTCGTCTGCTGGAGCATACTCGGGTGTTCCACTTCCACAATGATGGCAAGTCGGAGACCTGGTGCTCAAGCGCGGACTTTATGGCACGCAATATGTTCCACCGTGTGGAGACGTGCTTCCCGCTGCTGGATAAGAAGCTCGCCACCCGGGTACGCAAAGACCTGGAGACCTACCTGGTGGATAACTGCCAGAGCTGGCTGCTCCAGACCGACGGCAACTACCTACTCCAGAATCCGGGCGACAGCGATGCCATTAGTGCCCAGGAAACCCTGCTCTACGCCTATGCATCAAAAAGCTAGGCATCGAAAAGTCAGCACTCCCCCGCTGCTTAGGGCAGCGGGAGGGATTCTGCCCTCTACCCGTTTACGCATAGCGTTGACGTAACACCTTAGCCGCTTCCACCATATTGGCCAGCGCTGGCTCTACTTCCGTCCAACCACGGGTTTTTAAGCCGCAGTCCGGGTTCACCCACAGCCGTTCGACGGGGATTTTTTCCAGGGCTTTCTCCATCAAATCGACCATCCAGCTCACCTCGGGAATATTGGGGGTGTGGATATCGTAAACCCCTGGGCCGATTTCATTAGGATAAGCGAAGTCCTGGAAGGCATCCAACAGGTGCATATCCGAACGCGACGTTTCGATGGTGATGACATCGGCATCAAGTGCTGCAATCGCGCCAATGATGTCGTTGAATTCCGAGTAGCACATATGGGTATGAATCTGGGTGGTGTTGGCCACACCTGCAGCGCTTAGCTGGAAGCTCTCTACCGCCCAATCAAGGTATGATTGCCACTCATCTTGGCGCAGCGGTAACCCTTCGCGTAGCGCTGGCTCATCGATTTGAATAATGTTGATCCCGGCTTTTTCCAGATCCAACACCTCATCGCGCAGCGCCAAGGCAATCTGGCGGCAGGTGGTTTCCCGCGGCTGGTCATCACGCACAAACGACCACTGTAGAATCGTCACCGGCCCTGTCAACATGCCCTTCATGGGCTTATCGGTCAGAGTTTGGGCGTACTCGCTCCAGCGCACCGTCATCGGGGCGGGGCGCGATACGTCACCGAAGATCACCGGCGGCTTCACGCAGCGTGAACCGTAACTTTGTACCCAGCCAAAACGGGTAAACGCAAAGCCTTCCAACTGCTCGCCAAAGTACTCCACCATATCGTTACGTTCGGCTTCGCCATGCACTGGCACATCGATCCCCAGCGCCTGCTGGCGTTCAACGGCGTAGGCAATTTCAACCTGCATACGGGCTTCGTAGTCGGCCAACGCCAGCTCACCAGCCTTAAAAGCGCGCCGGGCGGCACGAATCGCATCGGTTTGCGGGAAAGAACCAATCGTCGTGGTGGGGAATAGCGGCAGCTTAAGCGCGCGACGCTGAGCCTCAGAACGCACACCATAAGGCGCCCGGCGCTGGCTATCGGCGGGGCGAACCGCCGCCAAACGCTCACTGACCTCAGCTTGGTGAATACGCGTTGATTCACGCCGGGCATCCAGCGCCCGTGTGGCCTGATCCAGTCGCTGCTCATCGGCAGGCGTGGCGCGGTTATCGATCAAGCGCGCCAAGGTGACCACCTCGTCAAGTTTCTGCCGCGCGAAAGCCAGCCAGCTGATCAGCTCATCACCAAGCTCCGTCTCCTGGGCCAAATCCACCGGCACATGCAGCAGCGAGCAGCTGGGTGCCAACCAAAGCCGCTGCCCCAGGCGCACTTTCAACGGCAGCAGGCGTTCTCGCAAGGCAGCCAAATCGGCCCGCCAGATATTGCGACCATCGACAAACCCCACCGATAGCACCTGATGGGGGCCAAGGCGATCAATCACACCCTCGACTTGCTGGGGGGCGCGCACGGCATCAATGTGCAACCCTGCCACGGGCAAACGGGTCGCCAATGATAGGTTATCGCCCAAGCCGCCGAAGTAAGTGGCTAGCAATAGTTTTAGCGGCGCAGACTGAAGGCGATGATAGGCACGCTCATAGGCCTGCTGCCATGCCAGCGGCAGATCCTGCACCAGCGCAGGCTCATCCAGTTGCACCCACTCAATGCCTTGGGTGGCAAGCCGCGCTAATATTTCGCCATACACGTCGAGTACGCTGTCGAGCAGCGTCAGGCGATCAAAATCACCGCCCTTGGTTTTGCCAAGCCATAGCCAAGTCAGCGGCCCCGTCAGCGTTACTTTCGGGGTAAAACCCGCACGTAACGCTTCATCCACTTCGTCAAACAGCCGGTTGGATGCCAGAGTAAAGGTTTGCCCTTCGTGCAGTTCGGGGACGAGGTAGTGGTAGTTGGTATCGAAGTATTTGGTCATTTCACAGGCTGCGGCGGGCTCACCGCTGGGGGCTCTACCGCGGGCCATACGAAAGGTGGTGTCGAGATCGATATCGCCACCTGCCACTTCATTATTGGCGTTAAAGCGGGCAGGCACCGCTCCCAGCGCCACTGAAACGTTCAACACTTGGTCGTAAAATGCGAAATCGCCCACGCTAACGAAATCCAAACCCACGTCCTGCTGCGCCTGCCAGTGACGTAAGCGCAACGCACGGCCGGTGCTTTCCAGCTCGCTACGCGTGCACTCGCCTCTCCAGTATGCTTCAGTGGCTTTTTTTAGCTCGCGCTGAGCGCCGATGCGGGGATAGCCGAGAATATGAGAAACTGTCATGATGAACCCTACCAACGTGAAATAATTCACACAGTCTGGGCACCACGCATTGGTGAATCAAACTAAAGTTTCTAATAGTAAAGATGAAGAACACTCACGATGATTGAGCCACTACATGATTGAGTTACGACACCTACGCACGCTGCTGGCTCTGCGCGAAACCGGCTCCCTGGTCGATGCTGCCGATCGCGTGCATTTGACCCAATCGGCGCTTTCGCACCAGCTTAAAGATCTTGAGAGCCGCGTGGACAGCGCGCTTTTTGTGCGTAAAACCCGCCCGGTGGAATTCACCCGCGCGGGGCTGCGGCTGCTCGCCCTAGCCGACCAGGTACTGCCTGAAGTACGTAAGGCGGAGCGTGATTTGGCGCGCTTGGCAGGCACTGAGCAGGGGCGTTTGCATATGGCCATTGAGTGCCACAGCTGCTTTCAGTGGCTAATGCCCACAGTGGACTATTTTCGCGATCACTGGCCGGAAGTGGAAATCGACATTCCCAGCGGTCACCACTTCGACCCGCTTCCAGCGCTTGCCCGCGAGCAGCTGGATCTGGTGATCACCGCTGACCCCCAGCCCCTTGAGGGCATTCACTACGCCCCGCTGTTTCGCTATGAAGGGCTACTGGCCGTCGCCCGCCAGCACCCTTTTGCTGGCCGGGGGTTTATAGAGCCCCAGGCACTGGCTGAGGAAACGTTGATTACCTACCCCGTTGAGCAGTCGCGATTGGATATTTTCACCCAGTTTTTGCAACCGGCGAACGTGCGTCCTCAGGAGATTCGTACCGCCGAATTGACGATTATGATGATGCAGCTGGTGGCCAGCGGGCGTGGCGTGTGTGCACTACCCAACTGGGCACTCACCGAGTATTTAGAGCGCGATTACGTTAGCGCGGTGAAGCTAGGCGAGCATGGGGTATGGAGCACGCTGTATGCGGCGATTCGCGAAGAGACCCGCGAAGCGCCATGGATGCAGGATTTTTTACGCACGGCGCGGGAGACCTCCTTTGCAGTGCTATCCGGGGTCAAGCCTGCGGATCGCGACGCGGAACCAGCAGCGTAAAGCGCGCGCCGCCCAAAGTGGGACTGGTATCGATGGTCACGCTACCACCGTGCCCGGCCATGATTTTCTGCACAATCGAAAGCCCTAACCCGTAGCCACCAGAGCTGCGAGCACGGCTGTCGTCCAGACGGGCAAACGGCTTGAAAATATCCGCCCGCGCTTCCGGCGGAATGCCGGGGCCGTCGTCTTCAACGTCAATACGCACCAGATTGGGTTCATCCCAGAGGTGAATCATCACCTGGGACTTAGCATGGCGGCAGGCGTTGCCGACTAAATTCTGCACCGCACGCTGAAGATAGCGCGGCTCCGCCAGCAGCTCGATTTCAGGACCAGGCGCAAGCGCCAACGCTAAGCCCCTATGCAGCGGCGACAGCGTATCAATCACCCGTTCCGCCATGGCCCGACACTCTACCAGCGCCGTTTCAAGCTCAGCGCCGTTAACCGTTTCTCCACCCAGTCGTGCATAGGTGAGAATTTCATCAACTAACTCATCGAGCTCGGCAATGTCCGCATCGATCCCCTGAAGCTGGCGGCGAATGGCGGGTTGATCGGTCATATCCTCGACCATCTGCACGGCAAAGCGAATACGCGCGACCGGGGTGCGCAGCTCGTGGGAAACCGCCCGAATCATCTCCTGTTGACCGCGCAGCAGGCTCTGCACCTGATTGGCCATGCCATTAAAAGCCATCCCCAAGCGGCCTAAAAAGTCGCCGCTCTCTACCTTTACCCGGGTTTCCAGGCGGCCACTGGCAATCCGCGTGGCAGCCAACTCCAGCCGCGCCATGCGGGCTTCGATACTGCGCATAATCAAATAAATAATCAGGCTGAGAACGATCATCAGCCCCATCAAAAGGGGTAAGTGCAAATTCAGCGGTAAGGTGTCGCCGCGGGAAATAGGCCCCGCTTGCAGCCATTGTGACTCGCCTGGCAACTGATAGAGCAGCGTAATTGAAAGCTTATCAGAAACGAGTTGGGTGATGACGTTGCCCCTGGCCAGCTGAGCCTGCTGCGCCGCCGTTAGTCCCGCAGGCAACGAAGGCAAAAGCTGCAACGGCCAACTCCCTGGACGCAATTGGGCAATGCGGCCATCACGCTCTGCCGCGGGCGCTGCCGCGAGCCACCCACCAAGCAACTCAATGCTGCCATGCCACTGGTGCTCACTCCAGTCATCGAGTCGTGCTTGCAGCAGCCAGGTGTCGCCGGGCAAACGCTGTTGCAGTAGCCAGGGGCTTTCAGCGACCAGTATTTTGCCCTGCTCCAGGCGTGACCGTTCGAAAAATCCCAAATCCGCATCGCTGATAGGCTGCAGGGTCAGCTGTAAATCGAGCTGTTCCGCAAAACGCTCAAGCAGAGCATTTCGCTGTTCAACCGGTGCGTCGGCGAGCTGTTGCGTCATCAACGACATAGGCAGCGCGGCGAGCTGCTCTCGATAGTCTTCACGGCGCACCTGTTCGATAAAGGAGCGCCCCGCTAAGGCGATCACAAAAACCACTAATAGCGCGATGCCCAACAGCAAATAGAAGCGTAAAAACGAGCCGTTACTGAGCACCCGCCGCATGATGCCATCCCTCTGAATGATCAACTGTCTTTGACGAAAAGATAACCTTTGCTGCGCACGGTTTTGATCCGGTGAGGCTGATTCGGATCATCGCCAATTTTGGGTCGAATGCGCGATACGCGTACATCAATCGAGCGGTCTTGGCCGTCGTACTTAATGCCCCGTAAGTCGCTGAATATCTCTTCGCGGGTGAGTACTCGGCCAGCGTTACGGCCCAGTAACCAAAGTAGGTCAAACTCAGCGCTGGTTAAGTCAATTCGCTCGCCTGAAAGCCAGGCTTCACGAGTGGCGTTATCGATCTCCAGGTTTTCAAAACGCAGCCGCATTTCGCCGTCTGGTGCCGGCCCGTCGGCACGGCGCAGCAGCGCGCGCATACGCGCCAATAGCACCCTCGGTTGAACCGGCTTCGGCACGTAGTCGTCGGCGCCCATTTCGAGCCCCAAGACCTGATCAAGATCATCGGTGCGAGCGGTCAGCATCATGATCGGGCCGGCAAAATTGGGTCTAACACGACGACAAATCGCCAGGCCGTCCTCCCCCGGCAGCATTAAGTCTAAAATCACCAGATCGGGCTGTAGGGTTAAAATACGGTCGACCCCTTTCGCACCGTCAGCTTCCAGCGTTACTTGGAAGCCGTTCGCTTCCAAGTAATCACGGGTCAGCTCGGCTAAACGCTGGTCATCCTCAATGATCAGGACATGATCTTGATCAGGATAGTCAGGCATTACAGACTCTTGCGACTCAAGCGCCTGAAATTGCTGTTCCAAATGATCTACCATCCTCTTTATGCACTCCGCTTAGGCTGTTTATTTTTTCACCCGCTCACCCAATACCAACGCAGGCGCCCTATGATTGGCACTCAGGATAACTCAAAACTATCAAAACACCCGCTTCTGTCGTTACAATCATGCGCATTGATCGGTAGACAAGGCCCGATACTTGATTCTCGCACCTGCGGAAGCTACTGTTAAGGCGCGAACTGTCGACAATTTGACAGGAGGAACCTGCCATGGGAAGTAGCAAAACGAAAAGTGTCATTAAGCGTGTTTACGTTCCAGCCCAAGTGCGCGACCTGCCCAATGGGGAGAAGTTAAAAATCCCAGGGCATTACAAGGCGCCGCCAGGGGAAGAAAACGACACCATTGAGTAATGTTTGGTTAAGTATATCTATTGCTAAAGCATACTTAAAAAGGCAGACCACCAGTGGCCTGCCTTTTTTTACTTAGCTACTTTTTTACAACTACTTTTTTCGACTACACATTTTGACGCAATTGCACGAGGCGGGCTTTTCAACAGCTTTGCTTTTCAGCGGCTACCCTTTGGGCCCAAACAGAAACCATGCAATTAAGCCGACTAACGGGAAAAACAGCAGCACCAGGATCCATATCAGCTTAGCAAGACCACCCGCGCCGCTTTTGGCTACTTTCACAATGGCCCAGATCACAATGATGAGCCAAATTAGCCCTAATAAACCACCTACTTCAATGCCCATAGCAACTCCTTAGCATGTTGGCACTCGTATTAATTTAGACAATCATATCAGTGGCACATTCACAAGCCGAACTCACTGCTCGGGAAGGCTCAACACCATCTCACCCGACTGTATTTCAATCGACAATAAATTTAAAAAGCTCATGCCGAGTAGAACGGTGTCACGCTCCATGCCGGGGCTGATAGACCCCTGCACATTCTGCACTTTTAGACCGCCCAGAGAAACCTCATCGAGTTCGGTTAAAGTACCTTCAACTCGACCATTGGCGGTATTGAACCAAGCGCGGCGTCCCGGTTTTAGGCCTAACTCGCTAGCCAAATCGACCGGTATGGCGACATAGGTGGCGCCAGTATCGAGCAAAAAGGTCACCGGCGTGCCGTTGATGCGTCCCGGCGCTTCAAAGTGCCCTGCCCGGTTACGTTTTAAGGTAACCGGCTCACCTGCAGGTAGCGTATGCACAATATTCGCGTTCGGGCGCATCATCTCTTCGAGACCACCGTGAATCCACCAAGTGCCCACCGCCATTAACAGCACCCAAAACAGCAGCATCATAACGATACCACCGCGTTGCGCTGTTTGACCTGCCAGGTGCGTTGCCATGCTCCACCTCACTGAGGTAAGGATGCCTCGTTAGCGTTATTAGTGTTGCTATAGCTGTTGGCTTCCCAGGCGAGCGCCGCCTCCCGACCACGGCGCTCGTTGACCCTGGCGCAAATCAGCATCGCGATAACGAACAGGGCAACACATAATAGAATAGACGCTTGCAAACCAACCAGCGTCTGCAACACCCCCAGCATGACGATCCCCAACACCCCTGCCAACTTATTCGCCAGCCCCCAGAAGCCGAAGAACTCGGCTGATTTCTCCAAGGGTGAAAATAGCCCCACCAGTGCCCTGCTGGCAGATTGGCTGGAACCCAGGCTAAGCCCCGCCAGGCAGCCGACTATCAAAAATACGTACTGTGCCTGCCACTGCAGGTCAAACTGCCCGTTTACCCACTGCGTCATCTCCGGCGTTGCCCAGATAGCAATAATCGCCAGCACCCATAGCGCCAGGGTCATTTGGTACGTTCGCTTGGCACCTAGCTGATCCTGTATCCAGCCAAACCCCAGAGCCCCCGCTGCAGCGGTCACTTGGACAATAATAAACATGATATTGCGTACGCTTTCATCCCAACCGATCACTTGAGCACCATAAATAAAGGCGAACGCGATGATGATGTAGACGCCAGCCATCGAGAACAGCAGTGAAATCAAAAACACCGTCAGATCTTTAAAATAGCGCAGCTCGTGAAGGGTGGTGGTGACGCGGTTCAGGGCAATATGCCGATAAGAGACGCCACGGGGCTGAGGGGTGCCACGCTCTTTTAGCCATAAAAACGTAGGAATAGCGGTAATCAGAAAAAAGCCGGCCGCAAAGGGCCCCACCCAGCGTATGCGCTCAAAGTTTTCCGCGCTGGCCTCGCCTAGCACCACCAGGGTAAAACCTGCCGCAAACAGTCCACCGATGTAGCCGAGCGCCCAGCCAAAGCCAGAAATTTTGCCCAGCGACTGCGGCGGCCCAAGTTCAGGTAAAAATGCAGCAATAAACGACTCCCCCATGGAGTACGCGTAGTTAGACAGCACGATCAATAACAAACCGATAACGACATAGCCCGGCTCAACGAAGTAGAGCATGCCCGTAGTGACCACGGTGGCGAGATAACTAATCAGCAGAAAGCGTTTTTTCTCCGCCCGGTAATCCATCACCGCTCCGCACAACGGCGCGGTAATCACCACCATTAGATAACTAATCGCCAGGGCCAGGCTCCACAAAAAGTTGGCCAACCGGAAATTATCGCCCCGATCCCCCACAATGAGTGTGGTGAAAAGCTCGCCAAATACCACGGTAATAATCAAAAGCGTGTAGGCCTGGTTGGCAAAATCAAACATCGCCCAGCCGAAAATTTCTCGACGCGATGCGTAGCCATCCGTCGCCTTAGCAGTGTTAGCAGGCAGCATTAGTTTTCTCTCACAGGGGAAGCCGTAAGGCTAGCAGATAGAACCGCCAAGGCGCCACGGCTTGCGTTGGCAGATTAGAGATGACAGCCGACCAGCGTTGCTCTAAGTTTGATTGATTGATCAGTAATACGGATAGAACTGCGATGGGATTAGCCCAGCCATCTCTACGGCCAGTGTACCGACAACCCTTAACCAGGTTGATGGCCACGCTATGCCTCTGGCTGGCAATCGTCGCAAGCGGACAGGCTGATGAGCCCGACACCTTGGCGGCATTAACCTTTATTACTGAAGAGTACCCGCCCTATAACTATATCGATAATCAGCAATTAACCGGGATATCGATTGATTTGTTGGAGGCTATTTTTGCAGCGACAGAAACACCATTAAGCCGTAATGACGTCCGTCACTACCCTTGGATTCGCGGCTATGAGCTGGCGCGCAGCCAACCTAATACGGTGCTATTTTCCACTACGCGTACGCCCTCAAGAGAGGTCAATTTCCACTGGGTGGGGCCGATTGCTCAAGACCGGGTCGTACTGCTAGCCCACCGCGACGCACCGATTGTGGTTGATTCTTTGGCTCAAGCGATTGATCGCGGCCTGACCGTAGCGGTCATTCGGGAAGATATCGGTGCCCAGGCACTGTTGGAAGCTGGCTATCCTGAGCACTTACTCGTATCCGCTATTGATAACCGAAGCGCACTCAATATGCTAACCCGCGGGCGAGTTGACCTATGGGCTTACAGTCAGAATGTGGCTGGCTGGATAGCGGAGTCAGAAGGTTATCCTAAAGATATTTTAACCCCCACACACACCCTCAGCGAATCTTCGCTATACTTTGCCATCAACAAAGCCACGGATCCACGTCTGGTAGCGCTGATGCAGCAGGCCTTAAACAGGGTGCAAGCGGGACGAGTCGAGAGGTAGTTGACGATGGCTAACGACCTAACTCGCCGATGGCGATACCGCATGGGCGTTGCCCTGATCACCGTTATCGGTAGCTGCAGTCTGCCACTTCATGCGATGCCGCTGACGATCAATACCGAAGAGTATCCACCGTTCAATTATTCGGACGACCAAGGGCAAATAATCGGTAGTGCGACGCGACTGCTACGTGATGCGCTTCGCCAAGCTGACATAGAGGCTAATTTTCGGCTGCTGCCTTGGGCACGCGCTTACACCGAAGCACGCTTAAGGGAGAACCATTGCGTCTACTCCACCACCCGCACCCTTGAGCGTGAAGCGCTGTTTCACTGGGTGGGGCCACTGGTCGACAATGAATGGGCAGCGTTCAGTTTAGCCGAGCGTGGGCTCAATGTTGATTCACTTTCCGGGCTGAACGCTTGGCGAGTGGGCAGTTTTAGGGAAGATGCCATAGGCGATTACGTCGCTGATAGCGGCATTAATGTGCTACTTGCTCCTTCGGAGCGAGAAAATATCGCACGTTTAAAGGCGGGGCTACTAGATGTGATTGTGACAGGCAAAGCAACCGGTGAATTTATGGCACATGAACAGGACATCGCGCTAGCGCATTTATTTACTTTTTATCGCGCACCGCTTTATCTCGCCTGCCACCTCAACGTTTCGAAAGCACTGCTGGAGCGACTGCAAGCCCAGCTGGATGCCCTGCAGGGGGAGAGCCAGTGATAAGTCCCCGCCCTCGCTTTCCTATGTTGACCACTGGCGTCGCGCCTAAAAAAGGCAGCCTGACCACTAAGCAAGCGCTACTCACCCTGCTCATTGCTATGCTGATTAGTGGTGTAGCAGGAAGTATTGAACTTCTCAGCCACGCTACCAATATGCGCCAGGAAACCGAGCAACGCATTACTCAACAGTTGGCGGTCGTTAACGGCGCCGCAGCAGAGGCCGCTTTCCAGCTTAACCCCGACCTCGCCCACCAAATCGCCTATGGGCTATTTAATGCTGACGAGGTCGCATGGGTGTCGATTCGTGACGATTTTGGGCGCGCTCTGGCTGAATTTGAGAGGCCAAAACAGGCTGATTCGACTTGGCTCAGCCAATATTTATTTGGCGATATACTGCACCACCAAACCGACCTCGCCTACTACATGGGCAGCGACATGCCGGAAGCTGTCGTCGGCGAGATTGAGCTGATGCTGGCAGAAGGCTACTTAACCCAGCAGTTCCTCGCGCGTATTTACACGGTGGTCGGGGTGAGTATTTTAGAGGCGTTTATTTTAAGCCTAGTGGTGATCGCTTTTTTTCATCTATTTATTACTCGCCCATTGCTCAAGGTACACGCAGCTATTGCCCAAACCGATCCCAATCGTCCCGGCCAGTGGCCCAAGCCAATGTTGCGAGGACATCAGCATGATGAGTTAGGGCATCTGGTGGATAGTTTGGATCATTTGTTAAACGCGTTTCAGCAAGGCTTGGAGCAGCGCGACCAGCTCCATCATCTCTCTAATATGGATGGCTTGACGGGCGTGGCGAACCGACGCCACTTCGATGAGTTTTATCAACAACACTGGCGCTTGGCGCAGCAAACCCAGCAGCCGCTATCGGTGATTTTTATCGATATCGATAACTTTAAGGAGTTTAACGATCATTATGGGCACGCCATGGGCGACGACACCCTGCGCGCCGTAGCAAAAGCGCTCAATCAGTGCATTGCCCCCGCCAGGGATTTACTCGCCCGCTACGGCGGCGAAGAATTTGTCTGTGTACTGCCAGGTCAGGATCATGACGACGCTGTGGGCGTTGCCAACTGCTTGCGCGAAGCAGTGCTGTCACTGGCCATTCCTCATGCTTTTTCAAGCACCCATTCAGAGCTTACCGTTAGCATGGGTGTTGCCAGCATGTCGCCCGGCTTATCAATTAGTGCTGAAGCGCTGATTGAGCGTGCCGACCAGCACCTTTACCACGCCAAACGACTGGGTCGAAACCGGGTCGAAACACGCAAACGCCCGGCATAAAGCCGGGCGTTAAGCACACATATTGCACAGAGCTGGTACTTTAAAGCAGCCAGTGAGCGGCCACAGCAGCCAGACCAATGATCATCGCCGTTAGCACCGCTACTGTGACTACCCTATCTAGCCAGCGATCGAAAGCAACTCCTTTAGCCTGCCGTCGTGTCGCTCCATGGCGCCCTTGCCGCGCCATCAGCATTTTCGCTTCATGTGTCGCTGCTCCCCAACTACCTTGCCCCGCAATCAAAGGCTTGGTTACTTTTTATTAGTGCTGATGACTGATGCTAACTATTAATGCGCCGATTGACCACACTCGGTGCACGGCGCAAGCGCTCTTCTTCACCTAACAGCTCGGCTTCAAAGGCGTCCGCACCCACCGGCGTTTCGCCATGGCGGCGATAAAGCTGCGTTAGCATCGCCTTGCGGTCGGCGCGTAGTTCCTGAACTAATACGAACACCATCATATACAAGATAAAGGTGAACGGCAGTGCCGACAGCACCGAAGCCGATTGCAGCCCCGTTAAGCCACCTGAGGCAATTAACGTCAGGCAAATAGCGGCGATCAGCACACCCCAAATGACGCGCTTATAGAGCGGCGGATTGATCGAACCATTATCGGTCATTTGCGCCACGATATACGAGGCCGAGTCAGCGGAGGTGACCAGGAAAATAAAGATCAGCAGCATCGCAACGACCGACAGCACGCCGGTAAAGGGCATCAACTCAAACATCTCGAACAGTGCGACGGTTATATTATCCTGGGTTGCGGCAGCAAGACCGATATCGGTACCGTTCAACTCCATGTGAAGCGCCGCGCCACCGAATACGCCAATCCATAAACAGGCCAGCAGCGGCGGTACGAACAGCACCCCAAACACATACTCTTTGATGGTACGCCCCCGTGATACCCGGGCAATAAAGGTACCTACAAACGGCGACCAGGCAATCACCCAGGCCCAGTAGAAAATCGTCCAGTTGCTTGCCCACTCATTATCACCATAGGGAGAAATGCGCAGGCTCATGCCGATAAAGTTCTGCAGATAGTCACCAATCCCCACCGTGATGGTCTCTAATATCGCCACGGTTGGGCCAGTGAACAGCACATACAGCATCAACCCGATGCATAAAATCATATTAAGGTTAGAGAGGCGTTTAATGCCTTTATCCAAACCCGACCAGGTGGAAGCCATATAGGCGCAGAACATCACGAAAAGAATCACAAACTGCCAGAAACCGTTCTCCGGCAGGCCAAACACAGCGTTTAAACCGCCATTCATCTGCAGCACACCTAACCCTAACGAGGTAGCCACACCCATTACGGTGGCGACCACGGCAAATACATCCAGCCAGGAAGCGTAAGGACGAATTTTAGGATTCTTAGCCGTTATCGATGACAGTACGGACGACACCAGTCCTGCCTGCCCTTTGCGGAACTGAAAATAGGCAATGATCAAACCGACAATCGAGAAAGCTGCCCACTGGTGTATCCCCCAGTTAAAGTAGCTGTATTGAATAGCGTAGCGGGCGGCCGCTTCGGTTTCGGCGGTTCTGTCGCCATAGGGCGGCTCAATGAAGTGAAACATGGGTTCCGCCATGCCATAGAAGACCAGTCCGACACCAAAGCCTGCGGCCAGCAGCATGCTGATCCACGAAAAGAATGTATAGTTGGGTCGACTGTCCTGGGGGCCTAAGCGCACCTTGCCATACTTGCTTAGCGCCAGACCAAACAGAAAAATGACAAAACCAAAAACCGAAAATAGATAAAACCACCCGAATAGCCCGGTAACAGTAGTCAGTGCGCCCTCTGCAACGTTGGCAAATCCTTCAGGAAATGACGCCCCAACAACTACCAAGCCAAAAATAATCACCACCGATGCGATGAATACCGACTTGCCTCCATGATTAGCCATATAACCGTCCTGTTAAATGAGCTCTGTTTAGGTAAGCACTGCGTATTAAGCGCATGCTTGTACAACTAAACCTGCCTTGTACAGCTTAATGGTAACAGTTGAAAAATCTAATCGCACTGTGGCCAAGCAGTGAACTTGCTAGAGCTACTGTGTTCCAATGGGTGCGAATAACCGATGGAGGCTCTCATGCCACAGATGAATCGCGACCAACGCAACGCTGCATGGCAAGCGGCTAACCAATGGCGCACCCGTGCTGCGCAAACTCAACCCACCGGAGTGGCGGGCAGCTTGAAGCTGCTGCTCACGTGGCTGGCGTTTGGCGCGTTAATGATAGTCGGCGTGGTACTCGGCCTGTTTTTCTTGCTGATTGGCTGGGCAATGATGCCGTTTATGCGCCATAAAATGAAAAAGCGTATGGAGCAGATGCGCGCCCAGCAGGCACAGGATATAGGTGGGGGATATTCTCAAGGGCATTCTCACGGACATGCTTCCCCGCATACGTCTGCGCAAAACCGTCCTGGTCATCAGGATGTCTTGGAAGGCAGCTATGAAGTTAAAGATGATCGTTAATTAACCCGTTAGTCACTTTTTCGCGCCACCTAGTGCCGTATACTTTGTTACAGCGGCGCGTAAACCCAGGTAAATGCCGCGGCCAAGGTCAGCGGCATAACGACCAGACTGCCCAGGTTACCAATCAGCACCAGCGAAGCCACTTTTTGTGGCGCCAGCTTATACTGCTCTGCGACCAAGTAATTCAACACCGCAGGCGGCAGTGCCGCAAATACCAGCAGCACCGCCGCCTGAAGCGCATTTAGTGGCAGTAGCCACATCAACGGCAAAGCAATTACTAACCCGGAAAGCGGACACAGCACCGCCCCCAGTATCCCCGTACGCCAATCGCTAAAGTCGATCTCCAAGAGCCGCACCCCTAACGCAAACAGCATTAGCGGAATACATACCCCGCCTAGCATATGCATCGCCTCCAGTAGCCAGCCAGGCAGCGGCAGGCCACTGATATTCACCGCTAAACCCGCCAGACTCGCGAGTACAATTGGCATGCGCAGCATTCGCCAGAGCGAAGTGCGCGGGTTAAGCATGTAAAGCCCCACCGAAAAGTGCAGCAGCATTTCAACGATAAACACCACCACCGCCGCAGGAAGCGCCTCAGCACCAAATGCCAACACCAGCAGCGGCACGCCCATATTGCCCGCATTGTTGAACATCATCGGCGGAAGGAAGATCTTGCTATCCAGCTTTAGCCACTTTGCCAGCGGCCAAAGTACAAGCCCCGACCCCAGCACTACTGCTATCGCTGCCGTGGCCAGCCAGGCGTACTCAGCTAACGGCGCTTGCCGGTCAGCCAGCACGGCGAACACCAATAGCGGAACGAACAGCTCCATGTTGAGGGTATTGAGACTGCGAATATCCGGTGTACGGTAGCGCCCATAGGCTGCGCCACAGCCAGCGATTAAAAATACTGGCAATAGCGTGGCCAGAATATGTCCAATCATACGGGCCGCCCAGCCCTATTCCTTGTTATCACTGTTGCGTCCTGGTTACCGTCTGACTAGCGGTTATCGGCGGTGGAAGGTTCAAGAAAGCGCTGCCAGAGCGCGGTGACTATATCGCGATGCGCACGGAATTCCTCACCATCGCTGAGTGCTTTCTGACCGGTGAGCGCCGCTCGGTGCGTAGCGCTGCGATAAGCCAGATAAGCCTCGCGAAGACGCTCTGCCTCTTCAGCTGGTAAGTGCCCACTCTCGGTCAGGCTCTCTAGAATGCGGATATTATCGCTGTAGGTAAGTAACGCAGGCGTTTGGTGAGCAAGCGCTAACACCGCGTATTGGCAGAGAAACTCGATATCCACCATACCGCCCGCATCGTGTTTGACGTTAAAGGTATTGCTGGTGGTTTTACTGCCCAGATGGTCGCGCATTTTCTGACGCATTTTGACCACCTCTTCGCGCAGTGCAGCTTTATCTCTCTCACCACCTAGAATATCGCCCCGTAACTGACTGAATTTCTCGGCCAGCGAATCGCTACCCGCCACCACCCGGGCGCGCACCAATGCCTGGTGCTCCCAGGTCCAGGCATTCTGACGCTGATACTCGGCAAAGGCTTTAAGCGATGTCACCAATAGTCCTGAATTACCCGAAGGCCGCAGGCGCATATCCACTTCATACAGCGTGCCGGTGGGCGTTACCGCGGTGAGCAGGTGAATAATACGTTGTCCCAGACGGGTAAAAAACACTGGCGTATCAATGGGTCGTGGACCATCAGTTGTGCCCTGACCATCGCTATCGTGAAGGAAAACAAGATCTAAATCGGAGCTGTAGCCCAGCTCAATGCCGCCCAGTTTGCCGTAACCAACGATCAGAAAAGCCGCTTCCCCGGCATTCAGCCCCTCAGGAACACCGTGCTTGCGGGTAATATGCTTCCACGCCATCGCCAACACGGCATCGAGAATGACTTCGGCGATATAGGTTAAGTAATCGCTTACTTTCATTAGATGCCGAGTACCCACGATATCCGACGCCGCTACGTGCAGGGTTTGAGCGTGTTTAAAAACGCGCAATGCCTCTAGCTGGGCCTCTTCATCATCCTCTGGCAAACGATTCAGCGTTTGGCGCAGCTCATCGGCAAGGCGCGCTTTATCGGCGGGGGTATACAGCGTTTCTGGCGTCAGCAGCTCGTCGAGCAGAATGGGATAACGCGACAGCTGTTCAGCTATCCAGGGGCTCGCGGCGCACAAGCGCATCAGGTGTTCGAGCGCCTGGGGGTTTTCGCGCAGCAGCGCAAGGTAAGCTGTACGCCGCAGTACGGCCTCAATCAGCGGCTGTACCCGTTCAAGCGCGGTATCCGGTGCTTCATTGCCCGCCACCGCATCCAACAGCAGCGGCATTAACGCATCCAAGCGCTCGAAGCCAATCCGCTGCATGCTTTGCACTTGCCGAGAATGATAAAGGCTATGCAGCCGCTTCAAGGCTTTTTCTGGCTCGTTAAAACCCGCCTCGGCCAGGTACGCGCTGGCCTCCTGCACTTCTAACTCGCCGCGCCAAATAAGCCGCCACTGAGCCAAGCCAAGCTGGCTATCATCGTTGGCCTCATCGACATCCTCTTCGGGGTCGGCAATCACGGCATCAAAGTGTTGGCGCACCCGCTCGCGCACTTCGTCAAGCTGGGCTATCAACCCCGGCCAATCTTCATGCCCCATGGCGAAGGCTACCCGTTCACGATCAGCATCATCGCTGGGCAAGGTCTGTGTCTGACGGTCTTCCAGTGCTTGGAGAGCGTGTTCGACATCGCGCAGAAAGGCATAATCAGGCAGCAGCTCATCGACCACTTCCTGCGGCAACAGGCCCAGCTCGGGCAAACGATTGAGCGCCGTTTTTAGCGATGTCACCTGCAGCTCCGTATCGCGGCCGCCGCGAATCAGTTGGAACGCCTGCACGACGAACTCAACCTCACGAATGCCGCCGGAGCCAAGTTTGATATTGCTCTGCATGCCTTTGCGCTTCACTTCGCGGTTGATCATCGCTTTCAGTTCACGCAGCGACTCAATGGCGCCAAAATCCAGGTATTTGCGATACACAAAGGGGCGCAGCCCGGCCAACAGCTCATCGCCCGCGTCCAGATCCCCCGCGACCGGGCGCGCCTTGAGCATGGCGTAACGCTCCCATTCGCGGCCTTGATCCTGGTAGTAGCTAGAGAGCATGGCAAAACAGCCCACCAGCGGCCCGCCGTCGCCCAAAGGCCGCAAGCGCATATCGACACGGAAGGCGAAGCCATCGGCGGTCATGGCATCCAGGGCGGCAATCAGCTTTTGCCCCAGCTTGGTAAAGTATTCCTGGTGCTCTAACGGTTTGCGCCCACCTTGCGTCTCACCTTTTTCAGGGAAGGCAAAGATCAGATCGATATCGGAAGAGAGGTTCAGCTCCCCAGCACCTAGTTTGCCCATACCCAGAATCACCAGACGCTGGGGCGTGCCGTCTTTACGTGGGGCAGGTAAGCCCCAACGCGGCGCGTAAAAACGTTCAAGCCAGGTTAATGCCGCTTCCAAGCATATTTCGGCAAGCTCAGACACCGCCGTGGCGGTACTCCACATGCTATGGCCAGAGGCACGGTTAAGGTCACGCCAGATAATCCCCAGCATACGCTTGCGACGAAAACGGCGGATTACCCGCTGCATCGCCTCTTCGTCTTCGGCACTCTCAAGTGACTCACTCAGCCAGCTAGCCAGCTCATCTCGACCTGGGTTTACGTCCAACTCACCGGCAATATCCAACTCGGCCAACCACTGGGGGTAGCGAACCAAGGTATCCAGCGCGAAGGTCGAGATGGTCAATACTTTAGCAAGCGCCTCGCGACGCTGTTCCGAAAGCCCTTGCCAATTACTGGAAGGCAATTCCTGCTTGGTCATCTCGGCGACATTATCAGCTTGAGCAAGCGCCTCGCGTAGCCGCTTCCAGGCGGATTGGGTGGCGGTATGTAACGACGCTGGCAGCGTCGACAACGGTAAGAAATCGTCGTTCACTTGCATAACTACCTCGCTGACAGCGCGTCAAAAACGTTCGCTTTCAATTACCTGCTTAGCTAAAGAATTTTTCCCAGCCCAATAGCCCCCAGGTAAGCCCGGCCATGATCAGCGACAGCATCACCGCCGCCGAACCAATATCCTTGGCCCGCCCTGAAAGCTCATGGTGCTCGGTACCAATCCGATCCACCACGTTCTCAATCGCACTATTAAGCAGCTCCACTATCAGTACAAAAAACAGACTACCCACTAGCAGTAGCCAACTGATAGGTCCTTCACCGATCCACCAGGCAAGCGGCAGCAGTACTACCGTAATGCCGACCTCTTGACGGAAAGCCGCCTCGTTTCTGAACGCCGCTTTCAGGCCTTTCCACGAATAGCGTGTGGAGTGAACCAAATGTGTTAAACCGGTATGCCCAGGTTTCATGCAGATCGCCTCACCTTGTGAGCGTAGAGTTTGTTCAATTCGCTAACATCATTGCTTCTAGATCCTGTGACAACGGATCCAGCACTTCAGTCCAGCTTAAATAAGGCGTACTGCCGTTACCATTGACCATGACACTAAACACCCCCCAGCGCCCTTGCGCAGTGCGAAAATAGCCCGCCGCGGCGCGTACTGCAAAAGGTTGGTTAAGCGTGCCGGTTTTGATCATGACATTGTTTTGAAACGTGGAGGAACCTCGCCGAATGAAGCGCATTACCCCGTTAGCGGGTGACTGAAAGGCCGCCACAAAGCTGGGAAACAGGCTACTTTGACGAAACATGTCCTCCAGCATTACGTTAACGCCCTGGGCCGATGTGCGGTTTTCAGTGGTCAGTCCGCTACCACTATACAATGTTAACGGCCCGTGCCCGGGCAGGCTGTGGGCGTAAGTTTCAATCGCCTGGCCCGCCTGGCGTAGCTGTGCCTGGGGTGTCTCGACGAGATCCAGCGCCAGCACATCGGCCATATAGTTATTGGAGTAGTTCATGATGCGCAGCAATAGCTCTTGCAGTGGCTGGCTGTCCACCGCCGCCAGACGCTGGGCGCTGCTAGGCGGCTGAGACGAGCTAACGCGCCACGCTTCGCGCACCTGTATACCCGCCTGGTTCAACATGCCCATTAGGACTTGCGCGGTTGTTTCGGCGGCATCCCCTGCGCCACGGTAGACATCGCGTGCAGTGGCATTGGTGGAGATCTGCCCCGTCAAGCGCATCACGTCGCCACGCTCATCGGTAATTCGTTCAGCGCTAATCTCAGTACCGCTATTGGCGGGGCGGGTGATTACTTGGTTATCAATGGTGATCAGCGACGTCTGGCTATCGCATAGCCCCACTTGGGCGGGCTCACCCGCGTTCGTCGCTGGTGCGACATTAACGCACCAGCTACCAAAGTTAACGCCAGCTGAGGAGAGCGGCGCGCTATAGGCATTGGCAACCCGAGTCAGGGCATTACAGCGATCCGTGGTAATACAGTCCACTGACCCAAAGCGCCACTGGCTGACCACCAACGCCCCCTCTACCTCACGCACCCCGGCTAAGTGCAAACGCTGCACCAAGCGCCAAAGGTTCTCAGTGGTTAGGCCCGGGTCCCCGCCGCCCTCAAACACCAAGTCACCGCGTAACACCCCATTTTCAATGCTAGCGGAGCTGACCAGTTGGCTGGTAAAGCGGTGCTGGGGGCCAAAACGGTTTAGCGCCGCCGCCGACAAGTAGGCTTTAGTGACCGAAGCGGGCGACAGCTGTCGATCCGGGGTGATGCTGCCCAACAACGCATTAGCGCCTGCATCGGCATCCAAAAGGCGTGCTTCCGCGCTAATCGAAAAGCCTTTGCTCTGCAGTTGGCCCAGGCGATTGAAATCGGCGAACAGACTGGTGCTGGCACACAGCGCCAATGTGGCTACACCTGTCACCAGCGACCAGCGCTGCATGCGCTTAACAGCAAAAAAACACCCCATTACAGCTCCTCAATGCACATTCATTTTTGAAAACATTTGCAGCATGACCACGCCTGCTACTATCAAACTAATTCCTATCACCGCCGGCAAATCAGGCTTTTCACCGAATACCACTATGCCAACCAAGGTGACCAGCACAATACCCAGGCCTGCCCAAATCGCATAGGCAACCCCTACCGGCAGCGTGCGCAGCACCAGGCTGAGCAAATAAAAAGCTAACCCGTAACCCACTACCACCACCACGCTGGGTAGCGGGCGCGTGAAGCCCATGGAGGCTTTTAAGGCGCTCGTGGCGATCACTTCGGCCACAATCGCCAACACCAAATAGACAAACGTCATGTTCGCTCCAACTCAACGCATAAACGCCACAGAACCTGGCCACTCTGAGCATACTTAGCTTCGAAAGGGGTTAAATAGTCCCCTTTAGGCGCAATTTCAGTCACCGCTGCCTGTTTGCCGGTTACCTGTGCCACTGCCAAAGCAAACTCTTCAACGTAGAGGGACCAGTTGGAGCGCAACTCAAGATACCCGCCAAGCGCCAACAGTGTGGGTAAAACCGCATGGCCATGCCAGCGCATTTTTAGGTGCCCCGCCTTGGGATAAGGGTTCGGATAAAGGAGAAAGTGATACTCTGGCGCCCAGCCAGCCTGATAGGCCAAGCGCCAAAAGTCGACCAGATCCGCTCTTACCAGCAGCGCATTGTCAGGCAACTGGCCGTGGTCGCGCCCCAAACGATCCTCGCTGCGATCCACGCCGATTACCGCATGGGCAGGGAACTGCACCGCCAGTTGGCGGGTCGATATCCCCACGCCACAGCCCGAATCTAGTATCAACGGTGCCTGACGGCCCACGAACCACTCTGCCGCCAGGGCGAAACTGCGCTGCGTGTGTTCGGCGATTGGTTTACGTAGCGGATGCGTTAACGCTCGGCTCACTCGTCGGGCGAGATCCTGATGTGGGCCTGGCTGATTAGAAACCACTGGTCGAGAAGTATGCTGCATGCCATTACTCGGCTGAAAAGCGTGATTCTATCAGTCTCGAACGCTTGCGGCATGACGCCGTTGCTCAGCCGGTGCTATGATCACGCATAACGTGCTTCTTAGCGTACTTATTAAGCGCATGGTACTAGGCATCATATACCGAGTACTTTTGCCGATAATTGTTATTACCACCACCGCACCACGAGGAACCCGGCTTGTCACACTTACCGGTGATTGTCGGCATGGGCGGCATCAATCCCGCTGGCAGAACCTCTGGCCATCAGGCCTTCCGCCGCACCGTGCTTGATGCCCTTCCTGCTGACCAGCAACGCCAGACACTGGAAGGCTTGGCCGCGCTTATGCGTCTAGTCGAGCACTCCGAAGAGGGGTGGCACGATAGTCAAGGTCAGCCCGTAGAGGCCCCAGCGCAGTCGCTGCGCGATCAGGTGCTGAACCACACCCTGATCCGACGCAACGAAGACCCTCGCTTTCTCGACCCTGGCATGCCGTCAAACCGGCAAGCCAGCATGCAGTTGGCCGAGCCGCTACGCTTTACCCTGCGCCGCCGCCAGTTACCCGAACACCTGCCGGAGGATTGGCAGGTGCGCGACATTGATGTCCGCGAGGTAGAGGTGAGCGTACCTGCAGGGGTGTTAGAGGTACTGCTTCCCGACGCGCAGTTACCCAAGGTACGCGCGGCGGCCCAGCTACCCAGCGGCTTTAACCCCGCAAACCTCTACCGCAGCGTGCACCACCCCCGCGGGCTATCGCTGGCGGTATTTGGTGCCAGCGACTGCCTGGGCGCCAGCGGTCTCTCTTGGGAGACGCTGCGCCAACAGTTAAATCCGGATCATATTGCCGTGTACGCCGGGAACTCCATTGGACAGCTAGACGATCAAGGCTGGGGCGGCTTACTGAAAAGCCTGGTGAGTGGTCAACGCGCCACCTCCAAGCAGATGCCTCTGGGCTATGGTCAGATGCCCGCCGACTTTTTGAATGCCTATGTACTGGGTAGCGTAGGTGGCACAGGCGCAGCGTTAGGCGCCTGTGCCAGCTTTCTCTATAACCTGCGCCTGGGTATTGATGACATTCGCGCCGGACGCCGTCGTGTGGTGATGGTGGGTACTGCAGACGCACCCATCACCCCGGAAATCATCGAGGGTTTCCGGGCCATGGGTGCGCTAGCTGACGACGCTGGTCTGAAAGCCCTGGATGCTCTGGAGCTGCTCACCGACAGCGATTATCAGCGCGCCTGCCGTCCGTTTGCGCGCAACTGTGGCTTTACCATGGCGGAAGCCAGCCAGTTCGTGCTACTGATGGACGATGCCCTAGCGTTGGAAGTCGGCGCGGATATTCTCGGTGCGGTGCCTGATGTGTTCGTTAATGCCGATGGTTACAAGCGCTCGATTTCGGCGCCGGGCATCGGCAACTACATCACCCTCGGCAAAGCGACTGCGTTGGTGCGCGATATGCTGGGCGAAAAATCCCTTAAAGAGCGCAGCTTTTTGCACGCTCACGGCACCAGCACACCCAAAAACCGCATTACCGAATCCCATGTGTTCGACGAAATTGCCCGCGCCAACGGCATTAGCGACTGGCCCGTAGTGGCGATTAAAGCCTTTATTGGCCACTCACAAGGCTCCGCGGCGGGCGACCAGTTGGCGAGCGCACTGGGTAGTTTTGCCCACGACTTGCTGCCGGGCATTCCCACGCTGGATACGGTGGCTGACGATGTCTATGCTGAGCGGCTGCGCTTTTCTCAAACGGCACAAACTTTTCGCGCGGACGCTGCTTTTATTAACGCCAAGGGCTTCGGCGGCAACAACGCCACCGGCGTGGTGCTTTCACCTGCGGTGACCGAACGCCTGCTGACGCAGCGCCACGGCGCGGCGGCGGTGAACGCCTGGAAAACCCGTCGCGAAACCACCCGCGAAGCAGCAGCGGCCTACTTGGCCCAGGCAGACCGTGGCCACTACGCTCCACGCTATCAGTTTGGTGAAGCGGTGCTGGAGGGCCCAGAGCTGGATATTCACGCTGACCGGATTCATATCCCCGGTTACGACCACGCCGTCTCCTTAACCAGCGATAACCCGTTTGGCTGCCTGGACGAGGAGAGCGAGGAATGACCACGCGCAAACTGAATATCGCCGTCTACCCCGGCACCTTCGACCCTATCACCAATGGCCATTTTGACCTGATCGAGCGCGGCGCACGGATGTTCGACAAAGTGGTCATCGCGGTGGCGGCAAGCCCTGGCAAAAGCCCCCACCTCGACTTGGAAACGCGCATGAGCTTAGTGAAAGCGGTCTGCGCGCCGCTGCCCAACGTTGAGGTGATCGGCTTCTCGACCCTGCTCACAACCATGATGCACGAACAGGGTGCGACAATCATTCTGCGCGGCCTGCGCGCGGTCTCTGACTTTGAGTACGAGCTGCAGTTGGCCAATATGAACCGCGCACAAAACCCGGAGCTGGAGAGCGTGTTTTTAACCCCCGCGGTAGAAAATTCGTATATCTCTTCAACCATCGTGCGCGAAATTGCCAAGCTTGGCGGCGATATTTCCCCCCTGGTGCATCCTCAGGTCGCCGAAGCGCTGCGTAACCACTACACTAGCTAGCCAACGCCATTGTTGAGTAAAACACTCAGGTATTGCTATTGATACCCTAGGGGTTTGTACGAAAAGTCGCTGAGCGAAGGCCAGACTAGGCAAAAATCGGCGAAAAAACGGAGTTTACAGGGTGTAAATGAGTATTTTGAGCCGATTTTTAACAACGTATGGACGAGCGCAAGCAGTTTTCGTGCAAAGCCCGAGTGTTAATGCCATCTGCGAGGTATGCCCATGGCCCTGATGATTACCGACGAGTGCATTAACTGCGACGTCTGCGAACCCGAGTGCCCCAATGATGCGATCTCCCCCGGTGAGGAGATCTACGTCATTGACCCTAATCTATGCACCGAGTGCGTGGGTCACTATGACGAACCTCAATGCCAACAGGTCTGCCCGGTGGACTGCATTCCACTTGACCCTGAACGCCACGAAAGCCAAGAACAGTTGATGAAGAAGTACCGCATCATCACTGCCGCCTAAACCCAATGCGGATTTGGGCCCTTGCTTGGCCAATCATCCTCTCCAATATCACCGTCCCGCTGCTCGGGTTGGTGGATACCGCTGTGGTCGGGCACTTGCCCGACTCCCGCTACTTAGCCGGCGTTACCCTCGGTGCCACACTGTTTAGCTTCCTCTATTGGGGGTTTGGCTTTTTGCGCATGGGCACGACGGGGCTGGTCGCCCAAGCCATGGGGCGCGAGAGCGATACAGACGTGCGCAACCTGCTGGGGCAGTCGCTGATCATGGCGCTGGTGATTGGTAGCCTGCTGATTGTGTTTGCCTCGCCGCTGATTACGCTCGGTTTATGGCTGTTAGATGGTAGTGAGGTAGCGACTGATTTAGCGCGAGAATACGCCCATATACGCCTCTGGTCTGCACCGGCGGTGCTCGCCAACTACGCCATTCTGGGCTGGTTTTTGGGCCAACAGAACTCCCGCGTCACGCTGATGATTTTGCTGCTCACCAACAGCGTTAATATCGTGCTGGATTTATGGTTTGTAGTAGGCCTGGGGATGACCAGCAACGGCGTGGCCTGGGCGAGCGTAATCGCTGACTACAGTGCCCTAGCGTTTGGTAGCTACCTGGTGCTTCGCCAGCTAACCCGGCTGGAAGGCCATTTTTTACGCGAGCGCCTGCTGGCACTCGCAGCTTACACAGCCCTGTTTAACGTCAACGCCAACCTGTTTGTGCGCACCCTCGGCCTGCTGTTTGCCATGGCGTTCTTTACCGCCCAGGGTGCTCGTCAAGGCGATACAGTGCTTGCTGCCAACGCTGTGCTGCTACAATTTATCATGCTCACCAGCTACGCCCTGGACGGCTTTGCCCACGCTGCCGAATCACTGATTGGGCGCGCCTATGGCCGTCAGGATTGGCAGGAATTTGCCGCCACTGTGCGCGCCGCCGCGCGATTTTCATTATGGACGGCTGGCGCTGCCGCCCTGCTGTTCGCGCTGGGCGGCAATGCGCTCATAGCGCTGCTCACCGGCCTTGAAGAGGTGCGTGCAACTGCGGCGCAGTACTTGCCCTGGATGGTCGTCATGCCGCTGATTGCGGTATGGAGCTACCTCCTTGATGGGGTGTTTATTGGCACCACTGCGGTACGTGAAATGCGTAACAGTATCTTTATTGGCCTAGCCGCCTATCTACCCATTTGGTGGCTAACCCAGGGACTGGGCAATCATGGGCTCTGGCTGGCGTTTATGCTGTTCACGCTGGTGCGCTCGGCGGTGCTGATCGCCTACTACTATTTTCACTACCATCGCCCCTACCGGTTAAACCATTAGCGTTAAAACAGGCGCAATTAACCTCAACTACGCTAACGTAAGATTAAGCGGGCAGCTTCAACGTGAAAATTTCCGTACTCACCCGTATATTAGCTATGCCGTTACACTTCCAAGACCTTGCTTAGCCACTTCCTAATAATGAATAAAGAGAGCATCCCATGCTTAAAATGATCTCAAAACCGGCGGTAAAGCTGGTGGAGCGCTATCTCCCCGACCCGTATATTTTCGTACTATTGCTGACATTAATTGCCTCGGCCGCCGCAATCGCCATTGAGCGGCAAACACCGCTGGCAGTACTGCGCTTCTGGGGTGATGGCTTCTGGGGCTTGCTGACGTTCTCTATGCAGATGCTGCTGGTGCTGGTCACCGGTTTTATGCTGGCAAGCTCACCGCCAGTAAAACGCATTCTGCAGAAAATAGCCGGTACTGCGAAATCCCCTGGCGGTGCAATCATCCTAGTGACGCTGGTCTCATTGGCGGCCAGCTGGATTAACTGGGGGTTTGGCCTTGTGGTCGGCGCGCTATTTGCCAAAGAGCTGGCCCGGTTGATCCGCGTTGACTATCGGCTATTAGTGGCCAGTGCTTACTCAGGCTTTGTGGTGTGGCACGGCGGTTTGGCAGGTTCAATCCCGCTAACCATCGCTACCGAAGGGCATTTTTCCGCCGATCAAATTGGAGTGATTGGTACCGGCTCTACGATTTTCGCCTTCTTCAACCTCGCTATTGTGGCCTGCCTATTTATTGCCATCCCACTGGTAAACCGCATGATGCTGCCGGATGAGAAGGATAGCGTCTATGTCGACCCAAATGTTCTGAATGACGAGCCCGAGCCGGTTGGCCGCATTACTCGCCCTGCTGAACGCCTGGAAAATAGCTTTACCCTCGCCCTGCTGGTCGGAGTGCCGGGGCTGCTGTTCTTGCTTGATCACTTCCTGTTACGAAGTGGCGGCTTAAACCTTAACGTCGTTAACTTTATGTTTCTGTTCCTAGCCATTGTGTTGCACCGCACGCCACGTAATCTGCTCAATAGCCTGCACGAAGCGATTAAAGGCGGCGCGGGGATTGTCATCCAATTCCCATTTTACGCTGGCATCATGGCCATCATGGTGCAGTCCGGACTAGCAGAGAGCATGTCCGAGTGGCTGGTCTCCTTTGCCACCACCAATACACTGCCGTTCTGGTCGTTTATCAGCGCGGGTATTGTCAACCTATTCGTCCCTTCCGGCGGCGGCCAGTGGGCAGTTCAGGCACCGGTGATGCTACCGGCTGCTCAGGCCTTAGGAGCTGATATTCCGAGGGTTGCCATGGCGGTGGCTTGGGGCGATGCCTGGACTAACCTGCTACAGCCCTTCTGGGCACTCCCGGTGCTCGCCATTGCGGGCCTAAAGGCGAAAGATATTATGGGCTTCTGCCTGATTCAGCTTTTTATCACCGGCATTATTATTTCCGTCGGTCTGGTATGGTTTTAAACAACCGCCAATGACTGCCCGTCGCTCAGTTTGCCCAGCATATGAGTAACGGGCAGCCGTTATTGGTCTCACGTAGGAGCAGGAGCACCGAATGACAGACGCCGAAATCAGCGCTAACGCTGCCCTGCCTGGGCAGCATGAACTCTCCATGACCGTATTGATGACGCCCGATATGGCGAATTTCAGCGGCAAAGTCCATGGTGGTGCAATTCTTAAAAAGCTCGATGAAGTCGCTTTTGCTTGCGCCAGCCGCTATTCGGGCCACTATGTGGTGACGCTGTCAGTGGATCAGGTGTTGTTTAAGCAGCCGATTCATGTCGGTGAGCTGGTCACCTTTCTGGCCAGCGTTAATCATGTTGGTCGCTCGTCGATGGAAGTGGGCATCAAGGTCGTGGCTGAAGATATTCGTAATAAGCTGATCCGTCATACCAACAGTTGCTACCTCACCATGGTAGCAGTGGACGCTGATGGTAAACCCGCTAGCGTACCGCCGCTCAAGTTGGCCACACCGCTCCAGGAACTGCGTTTTGAAAAGGCGGCACTGCGCAAAAAATTACGCAAACAGGCAGAAAAAGAGGAACTGCTGACCCAGCAGCATTACCAGTCCCAGGCCCATTAAAGACCCAACGACAAGGAGTTCGTATGCCCGCCAGGGAACGCTATCCACACCTGCCTAAAGCGGTTGAATACGCCCATATTGGTTGGGATTTTTTTATCCTGACGCTAGTGGTGATTAATCTATCGCTACTGCTGTTTGATTCGCTGTTTCTGCTTGACCCTATTAACCAGGGCATCGCCAACCTCGCCCCCGGTTTTCACACCTTCTACGATGACGTGATTCATAGCCGTTTTATCACCATCGACCTGGTATTTGTCAGCTTTTTTATCGCCGACGTACTGCTGGGCTGGTCAATCGCGATTGCCGAGCGGCGCTACCACCGCTGGTTTTTCTACCCCTTCGTGCACTGGTACGATGTGCTGGGCTGCATTCCCCTCGCGGGCTTCCGACTACTGCGTATTTTACGCGTTGTATCGTTAATCAATCGGCTGCATCGCCTCGGCCTTATTGATGTTACCCACTGGTACATCTATCAATTTGTGGCCAAGTATTACGACATTCTGCTTGAGGAGCTTTCCGACCGCATCGCCCTGCGTCTATTGGGCAATGTACAGCAGCAGATACGCGCCAGCGATTCGCTGACCGAGCGCGTGATTGAACGTGTGATCATGCCCCGCAAAGCTCAGCTGATTCATGAGATCGCTCAGCGGCTGGAGAGCACTATCGGCAAAGCCTACCAGCACAACCGCCAATCCATTATGGCGGCAATCAGTGATTTAGTTAGCCGCACGCTACGGGAAAGCCCCGAGATTCAGCGCCTTAATCGCCTGCCCATGGGGCAGCAGGCCACCAGCGCGATGGAAGCATCACTCAGCGGCGTTGCTCAACGGCTAGTCGATGAGCTGCTGCTAGGCATTCATTCGGATGAGTTTAGGCAGTTAGTGGAGCGCACCGCCGACAGCGGCTTCGACACCTGGCTGACGGTTGACGAAGGCAGCAATCGGGTCACCGAGCAGGTGCTGTACGACGTCCTCGAAATGCTTAAAGACCAGGTGCGCCACCAGGGCTGGAAAGACCGCTACGAGTAATTCACAAAGTGACAGGGGCTAATGGGCGCTCGGTTAAACAGGCGGCGACGATACTCAATGCCTGAATCAGTTCACTGCGATCCGCCGCGGCCCCAACACATAGCCGAATCGCTTGGGGCGCTGGCGTGCTCCCGACACAAAAGGGCTCTGCGCTGCTGACCTTAACGCCCCGCTGCAGTAGCCGTTCACACAGCTCTACGGCCCGGCTCCCCTCTGGCAGCGCAAGCCATACATTGCTGCTGTGCGAACGCCCGCTTAAGGAAAAATCTTTTAGCCATTCGGCAGCCAACTGCTGACGCTCCGCGAGCTCCTGAGTTTGCCAGGTAAGTAATTTTTCCGCCGCGGGCTGATTAATCCAATGGCAAACCACATCGACCATTAGCGGTGGCACCATCCAACTCTGAGCGCGAAGGCCTGTCGCTAACCGCTCGTGCAAGCTTTTAGGCGCACGCAGTACGCCAATTCGTAGCCCACCCGCCAGCACTTTAGCGGTACTAAACACAAACAGCGTGCGCTCCGGCGCAAGCCTGTAAAGGGGTGTACCGCGCTGCTCAGCGGGTAGATACTGCACGCCATCTTCAATCAGCCAGATATCGTAGCGCCGTGCCAACGTTACCAGTCGCTCGCGGCGCGATTCGCTTAAACACGCGCCGGTGGGGTTGTTCTGTTCCGGCGTTAGATAAATCGCTCTAGGTGGCTGCCGGGCACACTGCGCCTCAAGCAGATCCATGCGCATCCCTTCACTGTCTTGACCAATGCCTACCAACTTTAGATGCCCCTGCTGCGCAGCGCTGATGGCACCGGGATAGGTCAAGGCATCAGCGGCCAACAGCTCGCCCGGCCTTAGCAAGGTGCTGAGCGCCAAACTAAGGCCATGCTGCCCACCCTGGGTAATGAGCAGCTCATCGGCCATCAGCGGCATACCCAAAGTATTTAACCAGCGAGCGAGTACTTCACGATGCTCATGACGCCCCTGGGCCTGTTGGTAAGTAACACCACGTGCTAATGCTGCCCCGGATTGACTTAAAGCGACCAGCGCTTCGCTCAACAGCGTCTGCCGCAACGGGTGGGGCGGTGGCAGGCTAAGGCTTAAATCGATCACACCGGCCGTTTCGTCAGCGGGAAACGTCAGGCTAAAAGCATTGTTTTGGTCTTGGCTCTTCACATAGGTGCCGCTACCCACCCGTGCCGACACCCAGCCATTGCGTTCAGCCTCAGCGTACCCCCGGGTTACCGTGCCAATGGTCACACCTAGCGCATCCGCCAAGCGGCGCTGGGGCGGCAATCGCTCCCCTGGCAGTAGTGTTCCCGCCTGGATAGCGGCTTCAATGGCACTGGCAATAGCGCGGTAACGTGAACCAGAAAATTCAGCTAGCGAAGGCACCCACATTGTCATGGTGACAATAAAACCTTTGACGTCAATTTAAACCCCATTATGCTAGCAAAATCGGCAACAAAACAATCCTTATCACCAAATTGTATGGATACAATAAATGAATAGCGAATGGGTAATCCTCGGTCCGGCCGCACTCTATATGATGTCGATGACGCTTACCCCAGGGCCGAACAACGTTATGCTTACCGCCTCTGGCGCTAACTTCGGCTTTAGGCGTACGCTGCCGCATATGTGGGGGATTTTAGGCGGCTGCTTTTTGTTGTTTGCAGGTATAGCACTGGGCTTGGGCGTGCTGTTTGAACGCTACCCGGCGATTCAAACGGCACTGCGCTGGATAGGCAGCGCGTATTTGCTCTATTTGGCTTGGAAAATTGCCAGCGCCCCGCCGCCCAATCTTAAGGCGCAGACCCATAGCGTACCCTTTACATTTTGGCAGGCAGCGGCGTTTCAGTTTGCCAATCCTAAAGCGTGGGTAATGGGGCTGGCGCTGATGGCGGGTTTTCTGCCCGAAAGCGGTCAGCCGATAGTCAACGCGCTAGTGCTGGCGGGCTTTGCTGAACTAGTGGGACTACCGTGCATCGCTTTGTGGGCCGCCTTTGGCACGGCGATTGGGCAGTGGATCAAAACGGAGGCCGCGTGGCGGGCGTTCAATATCACCATGGGGGCATTGACCGCCGCCTGCGTCGTGCTGATTTTAGGTTAGCCTGAAAACGAGCTGTGCTCGGCTACCGTTAGCCGCAGCGCAGCGCTTCAATGCCGTCTTGATCATCAAGATGGATATTTAAGCGATCCGGACGGTGATCCATGGTGGCCATACTACCAGGGCGCAGCACGCGTACTTGCCGAGCGTCGCTATCGCTTTGTAACTGCGCAACGTTAGCCTCGTCGAAGGGCTCACCGATAGCGGATTGGATAGCGTCTAGATCACAGCTGGCAGCCTGCTCACCACTGGAACCGTTCGGCGCTACCGTTGGCGGCGGTGGCGCTGCGTCTACGTCGTCGTTGGCAGGGGAAATCGGCATTTGGGAACTAACGCAGGCCGTTAACAACAGTGCACAAGCGCTAACAGCAGCGAACTTAGCCAGAGTAATACGGGGTTTCATCCTTGAATCTCCAAAAATAGGGGCATGGAAACCGGTTATAAAAACCAACGGGCCGGGCGTTAGCCTAGCCCGTAGGATACCACTTGCTTTAAAACACAGTCTTACTTAATTATTCAGCGGCATCTTGGACGGCTTTACCGCCCTCTTGCACATCCTGACCAGCGCCAGAGATGGTGTTACAACCAGTTAGAACACCCGCTGTCATCAGCAGCATAAAGCTCATGGCCAATAATTTTTTCATTTTCCGTTCTCCTTAACGAGTCATTCAACATCGGGAAACTCCACTGGCAACGTCATTTGCCTCTTGGGAGTTTTTTCAGGGTAACAGCGTTTTGGCAATCGCGCTCGCTTTCCCTACGTCGCTTCGAGGCGACTATACTAGCAATTACCTAAACCCTTGCCCGGAGCCTATCCTTTGATCAAATTCGAGCTGGATGAACGCCTTGCCGCCGACACCTTCCCCATCGCAGACCTTCCGCTAAGCCGCGTGCTATTAATGAATGACGCACGCTATCCCTGGGTGATTCTAGTACCGCGCCACGCCTCTATTAGCGAAGTATTTGAGCTTCCTGCTGACGACCAGCAGCAGCTGTGGCGGGAAGCCACTCAGCTAGGTGAAGCAATGAAAACAGCGCTTGAGGGGGACAAAATCAATATTGCCTCGCTAGGCAATGTGGTTAGCCAACTGCATGTACACGTTGTGCTTAGACGGCACAGCGATGCGACCTGGCCGGCACCGGTATGGGGCAATGGCAGCCCCGAACCCTACGACCTGGATGGCCAGGCGCAGTTACGGGATCAGTTACTGGCACTTATCGACGGGCTTGATATATAGACGACTTTTACCCCGTTAATGGGTGGCCTTGACGAGCAGGTGGCTCATTGAGGAGCGGCCCACTGGCAGGCTGTGCGACGCCCGCAACACTAAGCGAAATCCCTATTACTACTATCAGCGCACCACCGGCCAAGGCCACCCAGCCGGTGGCTTTTTGTACGCTGCGCTGGCTGTACTGTTGCTTGGATAAGCGCCGCTGCGCCCAGCCACGGGCAAAAATGCTCGCCAGGGCAAGCGCTGATACGGTTATCCCAGTGCCGATCGACATGGCCACTACCGATGCTACCCCCACCTCAAACTGACCCAGCAAGCTGGCTGCCCCCAGCATTAATACCGCCCCACTACAGGGACGCATACCAATGGCGCCGACCGTCATCATCGCCGTACGCCAATCTAACGCCTGATGCGGTTCAATATGGTGAGCACCACCGCAACAGTGGCTGTGGTCATGACCATGGCTATGTTCGTGGTTTGGATTATGTTCATGGTCTTGATTATGTTCATGGCCTGGGCTGTGCGAATGAGCCGCTCGCTCCGGCTGATAGGCTCGCCGCAACTGCTTGACGGCCCGCCAGCATAGCCACGCCCCTAACGCCGCCACCAGCAGAAAACTAGCCTGCTCTACCCAGGCAACGCTACCCATGGCCTGCCGGGTTATCCAGCCTAGGCCGTAAACCAGCACAACGACCAGCGCAATGGCGGTCACGCCTTGCAGTAAGGAGGCAGCAAAAGAGAGCCCCAAGGCGCGCTTTACCGCACCGCCGTGGGAGGCTAAGTAGGTCGCCAAGACGGCTTTACCGTGCCCCGGCCCGGCGGCATGAAAGACGCCATAAGCGAAGCTAATGCCTAGCAGGCTCACCCAGGTCGCCATGGTGGGGGTGCGCGACAGTTCGGTAATCGCCAGCGTTAGCGAACGGTGCAGATCACGCTGCCAACCAAGTAGCTGATAGCTCACGCTCTGAAACCCGCCTTGCCAAACGATGATGAGCACTGCTGCGGCTAGCAGAAGACCCAGCATTAACCCTAATTGACGTGTAAAGGGCCGTGTTAAAAACATTTAACCGCTCCACCGAAAAAGTTGTTATAAAGTAACAAGACCATAAAATAGCACGGCTCTGCCTGTTTTCGAACAGCGCCTAGCGACAATCAACTTGGCCGGTTTCGGCAAAATAGCGCCCCAAGCCGGGCTCACCACTCTCATCTTTATCGAGCAGCGCCGCTTGCATCACCAACTCAGGGTCGGGATCAGCGGGGAGAATAGACAACTCACAGACAGGCTCACCGTGAAGTATCAGTGCATCATCCCGTGGCTGGCCACCCTCCTCCTCGTGCACCACTTCGATGTAGTAGGTGGGGTCAAACACTTGGTAGCTAAGCATGGCATCTGTCAGCGGTTGGGGCGCTTCCAGCGGCAGGATAAACATAAAGGTAAGCCGCCCATCCCGCTCCATGGCGGTATATTCGCTTACCTCACCCAACGCCTGGCGTTCACCATTAATACTCACTTCGGTTAAATAGTGCTGCGCGGCGAGATTATCGCGAATCTCTTTGCCAAGCTGATCCAGCCCCTCCTCTAGACTGGCGTTTTCCACCTGCTGTAGTTCTTCAAAAACGACCAGGCTGTAGAAGGGATCCATCCGCCAGGTTTGATGCAGGCCACTCACCATGCCTTGATCATCGGTGATGACCCGCACACTCAGGTCGATCCAGCCGTGAGGGTGGGCACGGGCATCGGGGCTGACCACAAAGCTACTCATACCCAAGCAAACGGCTACTGCGGTACCCGCCCACTTCATGGCGCGACACCTAATTTATGTTGCAAGGCGACAAGCCAAGGGTCGAGCAAATAGGGCGGCAAGGGCTGACTTCCCTTCAGCGCCGAAACACGTACGCGGCTGCCCCTGCCCTCTTCGCTTACCTGCAGTTGCAGGCGATACTCCGGCCAGCGGGCAAGGGATGCCTCGGCGCGCCCCAACGACAGATCCGCATGGCGTACCACATAGCCCTGCTCCACCATCAATTCCACGGCTTCGCGGAAGGTTTCCTCTGAAGAGGTAGCGTAAACCAGTTCACGGGGTTCCAAAGGCGTTGTCGTCGCGCAGCCAACCAATCCCCCCAGTAGCCCGATTAACAACCAGTGGCGCATTTTCATAACGGCCTCCCGGTCGCAGGGGCGGTTTGCGTAAAACTGGTTTGAAAGCGCTGACAGAAATCGTCGTTGCTGGCACTGTAGGATTCACGCAGATCACCCCAGTGATCGAAGCGGCGAATATCTCGGGATATCCGTATATGCGCGTCATCCACCAGTAGCGACACACGCTCCACCTCCACCGGCTGCTGGCCCACGCCACCGCCATAACCAATCCCCCCGATGCCAAAACCGACACCGGAACCACCGCGCCCTATGCCCACACCACCAAACAGGCGCATTCCACGCCCATAGCTGTAGGCATCATCGTAAGGATCATAATAGCCGTGCAGTGGCCGTTCGCGGCTGGCGCTGATCAAGCCCAGGGAAGTATCGGTAGAGTTCAGGGTAAACCCCCACTCGGTGAGCACCTCAACGCTGGTTTCCAGCGCCTGCTCATGGATGGCGGGGAAATAGCACGAAGCCGCTGGCGCTGGTTCCGCTTGGGGCAGACGGTCAGGAACCACTTGGCAGCCAGCAAGTACCAGCAGACAGGTTAAGCTTATGGGTATCGACTTCATATTAGTCCCTCTAAATGGGCGAGGCCGCTGGTTTGGCGCAGGCTAGCGCGCTAAGCTCGCCAAAGGTGGTCATACTTAACTGACATTGTAGGGTAATGAAGACACCGTATTGAAGACACCGTTTTGCGGAGATCGTGCTAATGAATGTTTTGCTTTGCCCCGACAGCTTCAAAGATGCACTAAGCGCCCAAGACGCCGCAACTGCCATGGCGCGGGGCGTGCAGCGCGCTGCACCTGAGGCGCACATTCAAGTCTGCCCTTTAGCGGACGGCGGCGAAGGCAGTCTAGACGCACTCATCGCCGCGACTGGTGCCGAGCGGCGCCAGCTAAACGTTCAAGATGCCCTGGGTCGCCCTCGTCAAGCAGCCTGGGGATGGCTGAGCGACCAGCGTACCGCGTTTATTGAGCTGGCTGAAGCCAGCGGATTACAGCACTTAGCGGCCGACGAGCGTAATGCGCTACACACCTCTACCTTTGGGGTGGGTGAACTACTGCTGACGGCACTGGATCAAGGTGCAGAAAAAGCGCTGCTGCTGCTTGGCGGCAGCGCCACCAATGACGGCGGCGCAGGCATGCTGCAGGCACTGGGCGCGCGCTTTTTAGATCAACACGGCGAACCGCTTCCCCCCGGCGGCGCGGCGCTTAACCAATTGGCTAGCTTAGAACTCGATGGGCTAGACCCGCGGTTAGCCAAGTTTAGCCTGGAAGCCGCCGTTGATGTGGACAACCCGCTGCTGGGCGAACGCGGTGCCAGCGCGGTATTTGGCCCGCAAAAAGGAGCATCACCTGAAGAGGTCGAGCAGTTGGATCGTGCGCTGGGTCACTTCGCCGATATCAGCACTCATGCATTAAGCGATGATTATCGAATGCTACCGGGCGTAGGGGCCGCGGGCGGTATGGGGTTTGCGGCCAAGGCTTTTTTAAATGCCACGCTAAAGCCCGGTATTGAGATGATTATGCAGCAGGCCGGCATGGCTTCGCTGTTGGCCCGTGCCGACCTGGTGATTACCGGCGAAGGCCGTTTGGATGGGCAGAGCCTGTCGGGTAAAACGCCCATCGGCGTTTCCCGTGCTGCCAAACGTCTCCACAAACCCGTCATCGTGCTGGCGGGCAGCCTAGGCGATGGTTGGCAAGCCTGTTTTGATGAAGGCGTCACCGCCGCTTTCGCGTTAGCCGATGGCCCCATGACGTTAGCTGACGCACTACCGCGCACCGCTAAACTGCTGGAAGCGCGCTGTGAAAGCCTGCTGCGTCTGTGGGTACACAGACCTTGAAATGTATGTAGACCTTGAAAAAGGCTCTCGCCGCCAGCATCTATTAAATCAGCAAAGGGTAACGAAAGTGGCTTAATGTCGAAGCACCAATGGCAAAGCGCTAATTTCAAAGTTCTAATTTCAAAGTTCTATTTCAAAGATCTATGGCCGCGATGCAAAAAACTTGTTTTGCATCGCTACAGTTACACCCTATTCTGAAAGCACGCATCAACCGCCGCCTACTGTGGCATAAACACTGCGGCATAAAGAGGAAGCAGGATATGACTGACACCAACAGCATTGGCCTACACGAAGGTAGCGCTAGTCAACTCGCAGAAAAGCTCAACCACCTGCTGGCCAATTACCAAATTTTCTATATGAACGTACGCGGCTACCACTGGAATGTTCGCGGTAGCGACTTTTTCGAGCTGCACGCCAAGTTTGAAGAGTTCTACACCGACCTGCTGACCAAAGTGGACGAGGTTGCCGAGCGCATCCTGACCCTGGGTCACAAGCCGGTACACGCCTACAGCGACTACGTAACGCTGTCGCGCATTCAGGAAGATAAAGACGTTCACGATGGCACCACCTGCGTCAAAGGCGTGCTGAAAGGCTACCAAACGATCATTGAGCTGCAGCGTGAGCTGCTGGCGCTTGCCTCTGACGCCGACGATGAAGGTACCGCGGCGCAAGCCGGTGACTACATTCGCGAGCAGGAAAAAACCATCTGGATGCTCAACGCCTATTTAAGCAAGTAAGCGTCATCTTTTGATGTAAGAACGGCACCGTCTA
>NZ_AOPO01000007.1 GCF_000336575.1 Vreelandella titanicae BH1
GCCGGCTTAGCCGGAGAGTCACCTAATGAGGCGACGTTTAATGAATGGCTGGAGAGTGGCCAAACACCAGAAGCACTAGCGGCCAGCCTGCTGGAAAGCGAAGACTTGCTAACCACCGGCGAGCCGCTCGATGTTGAGGCCTTCATCGATACGCTTTATGAGCGGGTGCTCAATCGCACACCGGACACCGCTGGCGAGCAGTATTGGCAAGAGGTGCTGCAAAACGGAGAGGCTACGCTGGTTGAAATGGTGCTGGCGTTTACGGACTCCGACGAACACCAACAACTCAGCCGTCCAGACGTGGATAATTATCTGGATCCAGCCAACCTGATAGGCGTTGAAACGGACCTTGAGTCCTACCTGTTCGGCTAGGGTCATGGACTAACCCCACGGCACCGCCACTAAGTGGCGGTGCCGTGGGTTGATTATGGCTAACGACGAGTAAAACAACTTTTGCTTAGGGAATGCCTTGAGCGAAAGCTTTGTAACTTTTTAGATGTGTCTATATTGGTGGGGTAATCGTCCTTGCCGACATAAGCCGCAGCGCTGACACTCTCTCTAATGCTTCGATTCCCCCTTAGCGGAGAGAGACTGTGACTCGCCATATTGCTCTATTTGCCTATCCCGACTGCCAACTGCTGGATGTCTGCGGTCCCTGGCAGGTGTTTGCCAGCGCCAATGCACTAAGCCCCCAGCCGCTCTATCAGTTAACTCTGGTCGCCGATGCCGTCGGCCCGGTTGCCACCAACGGCGGCCTAGCAGTGCACGCTACGCACACCTACCATCAACTTACCCCTTTACTGCCCCTGGATACGCTGTTGGTAGCGGGTGGCAGTGGTGTCATCCAGCAGAGTGAAATAGCCGCCGTGAAACAGGCGCTTTGTGAGATCGCCCCAGAGGTACGACGACTTGGGTCCATCTGCTCTGGAGCATTTTTGTTAGCCGCTGCAGGGCTATTGGATGGCTGCCGCGTTACCACCCACTGGCGCCATGCCCAGCAATTAGCCGAGGAGTACCCCGCGCTTAGCGTCGAGCCCGATGCGTTGTATGTCGAAAGCAACGCTCGCTATACCAGCGCAGGCGTAACGGCAGGGATTGATTTGGCGCTTTCGCTGGTAGAAGCAGATCACGGTGCTGATCTAGCTGGTCGAGTGGCCCGTGAGCTAGTGGTGTTTTTGCAGCGCCCTGGTGGGCAGTCGCAGTTCAGCGAGATACTGCGACACCAACAAGAGGCGGGGCCGCTGCGCCGCTTGCTGGATCAGCTCCACGCCGACCCCAGCGTAGATCACGGGCTTGAGAGCATGGCCGACCTGATGGCGGTCTCCCCGCGCCATTTAACCCGGTTATTTAGGCGCTACTTAAATACCACCCCCGGCGCTTACCTGACCCAACTACGTCTTGAACAAGCGCGCTTGGCGCTGCTTAACGGGCGCGAAAACGTATCCCTCGAGCGCCTGGCGCAACGCTGGCGGCTGGGCGGCGCAGAACAACTGCGCCGCCAGTTTCAGCGTTACTACGGCGTATCACCCTCGGTATATCGCCAGCGCTTTGCGTCTTCCCATACAGATGATTCTATTCAGGAGAGCGTTTCATGCCTTTAACCGTCACCCTATTGTCGCTCTGCCAGGCGCTACTGGTTACCGGTAATGTCTTACTGATTGCCGTTTCGCCGCTGATTGGGGCGTCTTTGGCGCCAAGTGCGTCCTGGTCGACCGCGCCGGTCGCCACCCAGTGGCTGGGGCTGATGTGTGCCACCATTCCCGCCTCGTTAATTATGGCCAGGCTGGGCCGGAAGCGCGGCTTTATACTGGGCAACCTTGTGGGACTGGTGGGCGCACTGCTCGCCGTGCAGGCGCTGATCGGCGAGCGCTTTGGGCTGTTCTTGCTGGCAACCTGGCTGATTGGTATCGGCATTGGCTTTGGTCAGCTCTATCGCTTTGCCGCGGTGGAAGCTGCCCCTACGCCGATGCGTGACCGGGCGATTGGTTTGGTGATGGGGGGCGGTGTGCTGGCTGCATTTGCCGGGCCGTGGTTGGCCAGAGTGAGCCGTGAGCTGGGGGAGGTGCCGTTTCTGGGCAGCTTTGTGGGCTTGGCAGCGCTCTACGCACTGGCGTTAGTGGTGCTGATGCTGACGCAACTACCGCCTGCTTCCCGCACCCACGGCGAAGGCAATGCACTGTCGCTGGGTAAGATACTCCGCCAGCCTGGATTTATTGTGGCGGTGAGCGCGGCGATGATCGGATACGGCGTGATGAATCTGGCCATGACCGCCACGCCGCTCGCCATGGCGGGGGCTGGACACCACTTTAACCATGTTTCAATGACCATTCAGTGGCACGTGGTAGCGATGTTTTTACCCTCGTTCTTTACTGGCCATTTGGCCACCCGCTTCGGCGCTAAGCAAGTCATTGTGGCCGGCTGCCTGCTGCTGGTGGCAAGTGCCTTGGTCGCTCAGTTGGGTATCAGTTTAGCCGGTTTCAACGTGGCGCTGATTTTGCTGGGCTTGGGCTGGAATTTTACCTTTCTGCCCGCTACCGGGCTGCTCACTGAGAGCTACCGCCCGGTGGATAAAGCGCGCACCCAGGCCGCCAACGAGTTTTTAGTCTTTGGCACCGCCGCTATCACTGCGTTGCTCGCTGGGCCCTTGGTCAGCGGCTTAGGCTGGGCGACACTTAATCTACTGTTGATCCCTATCTCGCTGGTGCCCTTGGCGGTGCTGGTGTGGCAGCACCGAACCAAGCTGGCAAACGCTTAAAAATCCCCCGGCGCGCACTGCAGGCAAGTAAGCCCGAGCGCGCGCCACTGGGCGACCACGGCATCACGGTCATCCAGCACCAGCCAAGGCGTAAAGCCGTCGCTGCGCATTTGATTGAGTAGCGCGGCTTTCACCTCTTCATCATCTATATGGTCATCGCCCTCAGGGCGCAGGTACATGGCATCAAAGGGGATAGTGTGGCGCTCTAGCCAGCGCTGGGTATGCTCACGATGGCTATCCGGGCGGCCGCTGCAAATCACGATCTGCTGGCCTTGGGCCTTCAGTATCTTGACCAGCTTGGCCACCGCTTCGATCACCGGCGCTTCGGCCATATGGGCAAAGAAGGGCTCCCACTGTTTTTGGCTGCCCAGCACCCAGTCACTGACCTGGTGGGGGTGAAACTCGGCTAAGGTGCCGTCAACATCAACAATTACTGCGGACATGCAAAACTCCCTAAACTGGAAAGGGTGACTAGACGTGAATGAGCAGATAAACGCTGGGCAGTGCAGAGGCGCTCGCCTAGTAGTCCATGCCAGGCATTCAATTCGTTATTGGCAAGCTGGGTAAATAGCGGCACCACTTGAGTGGCGCCCAACTGATCGGCAAGCGCCACCAGGTGCGACGCGCGTAGGTGAACATTCCAGCGCTGCCAACTGATTTGGCCTGCCGCTAGCTCGGCGCGGCGATCAGGAGTCAGATAGCCGGTGTGGAGCAGGTGGTGGTCGGGCCACTGTTCCGGCGTATCGCTGCGATCGCACATCAACATAAGGGTTGGCGGGCAAGCGTTTTGCCGCGCTAAAAGCGAGCGAATCGAGTGGTCGAGCCCAGGCCGACGCAGTGTTGCAGGCAGTGCCAATAGCGCGGCCAGGTTGTCGCGAATCACCGGGTCGATGGCGAGCGTTAACTGCCGCTGGTCAGCTTCTTCCGCCAGCCATAGTGCCATTTCCAGGGCACGGCCGGTTTCCGGCACTGGAAATGCCAGCGGCTGATAAAGATGCTCACTAATGGCCTGTACACAATGTGCTTGGGGTTGGTCGTAGCTGCCGTAGGAGGCATCCAGTAGCGCAATAGCCGCTTTCGGCGGAGTATCAAAAGGAAACAGTCGCGACTCAAAACAGGCGTCGCCGCTATAGTAAACACCGCCCCCTACCGCTAAATGTAGCCACACACCGCCTAGCGAGTGCCCCGCTTGGCCGGTAGTAACGGTGATGCCTTCCACCTCTAACGTACCGCGTTCGGGCAAGGAGCGCCACGCGCGGTTGTGAGGCAAGGCCTTGGCTACCAGCGGTGTGCAATAAAGTGGCACGTTCTCCGCTAGCTCGGCCACGCCGCCAATATGGTCAATATGGTCGTGGCTAATCAGCACGGCATCCACATTCAGGTTGTTTGCCCAAGTAATGGCGTCATCCGGGTGGAGTGCACCGCCTGCATCTAGCAGTAAGCGTTTTCCCTGGGCTGCTACCACTATCGCGGCAGGCCCTTTGGCGCCTAAACCACTGAGAATCTCGATAGTGACACTCATTGGTCGGGCTCCAGGCACCAGCCCTGCTGAAGGTCGACGGCAACCTGGCTACCCAGGTCGGGCGCGGTGTGGTGGTAGGCCAGCAGTGTTTCCCCGCTGGGCAGGCGCAGTGTGAGCTCATAGCGCTCGCCGCGGAAAATCACGCTCTCCACCTGTGCGGCAAGCTGGTTATGAGTGGGAGCCGCGGAGGATGCTAGTGCCGCGCTGATCTGAATATGTTCCGGGCGCACCAGCACGCTTTGGGTTCGTTCGGACTCGATGGCGTTCAGCCCGCGCATCAGGGCCGCGCCCTCAAGGAGCTTCCCTGGGTGACCGGCGGCGACCTTTAATTGGCTGCCCTGGCCGATAAAGCCCGCCACCCAGGCGGTTCTCGGCTGCCTGTAAAGGGTTTCAGGGGCGCCCCATTGAACCAGCTTGCCCGCTTTCATCACGGCGATTTTGTCCGCCAGCGCCATGGCTTCGGTTTGGTCGTGGGTGACATAGACCAGCGTGGCGCCAGTGCGCTGGTGAAAATCGCGGAAGCTGTGCTCCATGGTGGCGCGCAGGTGCCGATCAAGGTTGGCCAGCGGCTCATCCAGCAGCACCACCGAAGGGTCGCTCACCAAGCAGCGCGCCAGGGCCACCCGCTGGCGCTGGCCGCCGCTAAGGGCTTGGGGCATGCGATCGGCGTAGGCATCGAGCTCCACCAGGGCTAGGGCCTGCTGCACCTTTTGCTGATACGCCGCCCCGCGCAGGCCGCGTAGCTTGACCGGGTAGCCGACGTTGTCAGCCACGCTCATATGCGGCCATAGCGCATATGATTGGAACACCATGGCCATATTGCGCTGTTCAGGCGGCACATGGGTATCGGCGCTGGCCAGGGTGCGATTGGCTAATTGAATCGTACCGTCGTTGATCGTTTCAAAGCCTGCCAGCATGCGTAGCATGGTGGTTTTGCCACAGCCGCTGGGGCCGAGCAGGGCGACAAACTCGCCTGGATTGATCGTCAGCGACAGCGCATCAACTGCCGTCTGCTCGCCAAAGCGCTTGGTGACACGGTCGATCGTTAGCCCTGCTGTGTTTAACCCTGATGTGTCTAGCTCTGCCATGGAATGACTCCTTTGGGTAAACGCGGCGCCAGTAAACTGAGTGTCAGCATCAGCGAGGCGACCATGATCACCACCAGCACTGACACCGCAGAGGCCAGCACGCTTTCGCCGCCTTCGTCGAGGTTGAAAATCAGCACGCCGAGGGTTTCGTTACCGGCGCTCCATAGCAGGGCTGACACGGTCAGTTCGTTGACCGCCAGCAGAAACACCAGCAGGCCGCCTGCGAACAGCGCGGGCGCGACCAGGGGTAAAATAATGCTGCCCAGGCGCCGCCAGGGGCCTGCACCCGCGAGCTGTGCCGCCTCTTCAAGGGAAGGATCCAGCTGCGCCAGGCTGGCGGCGACGGGCTTGACGCAGACCACCAGAAAGCGCGCCAGGTAAGCGATAAAAATCAGCCCCAAGGTGCCGTAGAGCGCCACATTGATAATCGGCAGCGGGCGAACAAATAGCAGGATGCAGGCAATGGCCAATACCACGCCGGGAAGCGCATAGGGAATCTCAATGGCACTGAGTACCATACCCCGCCAACGCTCCGGCAGGCGCTGTAGCCGGTAAGCCAATGGCAGACTGAGCAGCATCAGCACCACAGCCGCGCTGCCCGCCAGCCACAGACTGTTGTTCACCGCTCGCCATGTGGCGCCTTGGCGACCCACCACTTCGGCGTAAGCGTTCAGGGTGGCGGTCTCGGCGTTTAATGGCACGCCCATGGCGGGTACCAGCGAGCTGATGATCAGGGCAAGCAGCGGCGCGACCAGAATAATCAGTAAGATCCCGACGAGCGTGGCGGTCACCAGCGAGCGCCAGCTTCCCAGGGTGAAATCATGGGAGCGCCCACTATGGCCGCCCAGCCCGAAGCGGCTGCGATTCATTAACTGCTGCTGTAACGCCACCCCGGCCAGTGCCAGTAACCCAATCAGCAAGGAGAGCGCAGCCATCTCTGCCAACACCCCGGTGCCGAAGTTGGCCATACGCTGGTAGATCAGTGTGGGCAGCACGTAATAGCCTGCGGGAATACCCAGCATGGCGGGGATGCCAAAGTTGCCCAGGCTGGAGATAAACGCCATCGCGCCCCCGGCGATCAAGCCGCTACGGGTCACGGGTAGAATAATGTGACCCCACACCTGGGTCTGTTTGGCACCGCTAATGCGGGCGGCTTCAATAAGCTCTCGGGGTAGCGAAAGCAGGCTGGTGCGCAGGGCTAAAAACACCAGCGGTGCGCTCTGGATGCCCAGCAGTAAGGCGATACCTTCAGCGGAGTAGAGTGGTTGCGGGCTGCCCAGTGGTGGCGCCAAGCCAATGCTTTTCAGTAGCGGGCTGGCCGGGCCAAAGAGCTGCAGCCAGCTCAGGGCGGTAACCTGGGGCGGAATCATCATCGGCAGCATAAAGCAGAACACCAGCCACGCTTTGCCGCGCACATTGGTGAGCGTGGTGGCAAAGGCGAATAGACTGCCCAGCACCAGAGCGATCAGCATGCCGAGCCCCGAGGTATACAGGCTATGCCAGAGTGCTCGCCAAGTGCTGGCACTACTGAGCACCTGCCACAGCGGTGACTGGCGGCCCTGAGCAAGATCGCTCAACGCCTCCATCAGCAGACGCAGGCTGGGTGCCAGGCTCAGCAGTACAATGGCGATCAGCAGGCTTGAAAGCAGCCAGCGGTGCTGGCTGCCGTACTTGTTGTCGTTACCGGTCTTGTTGTCAAAGATGAGAGCGGACGTCATGATTACCCGCCGAAGAGGTCACTAAAACTCTGTTTAAGCTCTTCTTCCTGCGCCAATGCCTGCTCGGTATCAACCGGCATCAGGGTAATGCTATTGCGCTCGGGGAAGCCTTCCGGTGGGGTAACGTCGTTGTGAGCAGGCAGATAGCCTTGCTGGCTGACCAGCTCCTGGCCCTGCTGGGAAAGCACAAAATCAACAAACTTTTGCGCGGCCTCGACATTCTCTGCACCTTGCATAATGGCGACCGGCTCGGTCACCGCGCTCACGCCCTCTTCCGGGAACACGAATTCGACCGGCGAGCCTTTGGCAGCTTCACGAATTGGCAGGAAATCCACCACGATGCCGTAGGGCTTGGTGCCCGCGGCCACGGCATTAAATACGCCACCATTGCCGCCCTGTGCTTCGGTACGGTTTTCATGAAGCGCTTCGTAATACGCCATGCCAAGGTCAGGGTTGGCAGTGATCGACGCCATATGGATCAGTGCCGCGCCGGAGTAAAGCGGACTAGGCATGGTGACCAACCCTTCGTAGTCAGGCCCCAGCAGGTCTTGCCAGCTCTGCGGCTGATGCTCGGCGCCGGTGTTATAGACAATCCCGGTGGTGATCAGCTTGGTGCCGTAGTAGTAGCCTTCTGGGTCATACAGGTCGGCGTCATAGGCCTGGCGCTCATCGCTTAGGTAAGGCTGTAAATGGCCCTCTTGCTTAAGTGATTCCATGGTCATGCTGTCGGCAATCAGCAGCACGTCAGGGTTGCTCACCCCGGCTGAAAGTTCCGAGCGCAGCCGGGTCATCAAGCGCGTGGTACCGTCGCGTACCCACTCCACTTCAATATCAGGATAGGCTGCTTCAAAGGCGTCAACGGTTTGCTGTGCATCGCTATTGGGCTGGCTGGTGTAGAGCGTTAGCGTTTCGTTCGCCGCTACCTGAGCCGAAAGGGAAAAGCTGGCTACCGCGACGGCAGTAGTAAGGGCAGATGTCGGAATAGATAACAGGGGGCGCTTCAACATGGGTAAACCTCCAGTGAGTGAACCCCACCTAAGCTACTGTCATCTGCTTACAACAAAGTGACACTATGCTTTCGTTCAACATTTTGTAGCTTTCGTTTGCTGCACTTTTTGCTTTCGTTGTGCCGAGAGGGGTTATGCGCCAGTTCGAACGTCGACAACAGCTGTTACAGCGAATCCACTCACAAGGGCGCCAGTCGGTAGACAGCCTGGCAGGCGAGTTTGGGGTTTCTGTGCAAACCCTGCGTGGGGATATTCGCCACCTAGCCGATAAAGGCCTGGTGCTGCGCCGCCAAGGGGAGGTGCTGCCGTTTCCCGAGCAGGAAAATATCGGCTACGACCAGCGTCAGATCGTTAACGTGGCGGGTAAACGGCAGATCGCGGCGCGGGCAGCGAGCTTGGTACAGGATCATCAAGCACTGTTCTTAGGCACGGGCACCACGGTTGAGCAGTTGGCCGATGCGCTGAGTGATAAGCAAGGCCTGCATATCATGACCAATAACCTGCATGCGCTGATTAAGCTGTGCCAGTTGAAGTGTGAGTTAGTAGTAGCCGGTGGGCGAGTGCGTCGTCGCGACCAGGATGTGATTGGCGGCGATGCCTGGCGCTTTTTTCAACGCTACCGTGCCGATGTGGGGATTGTGTCGGTGGGGGGAATGGATAGCCATGGCCAGCTTTATGACTACAACGACGACGAAGTGATGGCCCGTGAGGCGCTGTTGGCCCATGCCGGTTATCGCGTGTTAGTGCTGGATAAAACCAAGTTCGACCTGCCACTACGCTGCGCCGCGGGTCAACTGGGTGATTATGATGCCGTAGTGACCGATGTACCGCTGCCAGACAAACTACGCAGCCCCTTGGCTGCCCAAGGCGTTCGGTTTTTGGGCTAACGGTGCACGCTTCTCGTTACTGCTATGCTGATAGATTGCTAGTGCCGAAGCGAGGAGTGCGATTATGGCAGGTGGATGGGCAAAAGATGGCGCCGAACAAGAGCAGATGGAAAGCACGCTAGAGGATGCGGTGCAGCGTGCGCGTAGCCAGTTGCCCCGCGGCGAAAGTCTTGAGGTTTGCGAAGAGTGTGGCAATCCCATTCCTGAACCGCGCCGTAAAGCGATTCCGGGCGTTAGACTGTGTGTGGTGTGTCAGGGTGAATTGGACAAAAAGCAGTCGGCCTATAGTGGCTACAACCGTCGTGGTAGTAAAGATAGCCAACTGCGTTGAACGGGCTTGTGTCTAAGCGTCCTGGTCGGTGTCCGGCAACTGCTTAAAATAGACATAGCGGTGAAGGCGAATCGCTGGGCGAATCAGCAGTTGGATGCTACCTATCACAAACAGCCACACGCCGACAGTTTGAACCGCACCCTGGTAAAAAAAGCAGACACTGCCGATCGTAAACCAAATGCCCAGCATAAAGTCGTTGATCATGCTAAGCACCTCATAGCGTTGGTGCACAACGAGTTCGCGATGCCCAATGATGAAAGTCCAGTCGTTAGTCACCGGATCCTGTTGGCGCTGCATCATTAGTCTCCTGGTTGAATGTTCAATTAATGAAAATTGGGATGAGTTTCGTTTAACATGTGTACCAATATTCATTTTAACTAAACGCTATTGTGGCACACTATCGTCGTACTCAAAGGTAGTATTAGGCTTCTGATGTTCATTGATGATACATGAAAGCCACAAGTAACCGGGTGCGGCATTGAGGGCGAGTAATGATCAATGACACGCTGCTGACAGCGGTGGAAGATGAGTTGCGTAGAGGGCCTTGGCGGTTACGTTTTGCTGATGAAGTGGAAGCAAGGTTTGAAGAAGATACTCAGCGCCAACGTAGCCGTAGCATGGTCATGGCAGGGTTGATATCGGCGATCATCTACTGCTTGTTTTTGATCAACGACCACAGCTTTCGACCGGATACTTTCGCCACCGCGCTAGCGTTAAGGGTGGGGGTAATGCTGCCTTTTGGTATGCCAATTCTGTGGTGGGTTTACCGTGGTGTGTCTCCAGCCCAACGTGAAACGTTAATGGCGAGTACGGTGATCGTTGCTACGGTGATTTCATGTTTGATCTTGGTGGAATCCACCGTTCCTTACTCTTACCTGGATGTTTTCTCTTTCGGCCTTATTTTGCTGGTGGGTAATATTGTTTACTCACTGCGGTTTAACTATGCCTGCGTCTCATCTGCCATTTGTATATTTATAATACTGCTTTTTGTTCTATCTTATGACCCCATGCCGCCAGAGGCGAAGCGGCTAGCAATATTTACTATTATCGCTCAGACGCTGTTTACGTTAGTGGCCAACTATCGTTTCGAGCAGAGCGAGCGAACCTCCTACTTGCATGTATTGAAAGAAAAGCTCCGCGCTGGCTATTACTTAAAAGATAACCAGGAACTGTCGCGCATGTCGGTGACTGATCCTTTAACCAATCTTGCCAACCGGCGCCAGTTCGATACGGTTTTTCCTGTGCGCTGGCAGGAGGCTACCGATAAAGGCCTTTGTTTAGGGCTGATGGTGATCGATATCGATCATTTCAAAGCTTACAACGACTACTATGGGCATCCTCAGGGTGACGAGTGCTTGCGCCAAGTCGCTACTGCCATGCAGGCCAATAGCCGTGATGCCGATTTAGTGGTGCGTTTTGGCGGTGAAGAGTTTGTAGTGCTAATAGCCAATGCATCGCCTGAGGCGGCAAAACCGGCGGCCGAGCGCATTCGGTGCAACGTGGAGGCCTTGGAAATTCCTAATCACGGTGTCTCGGCGCAAAGCGTTGTTACCGTTAGCGTTGGCGTTGCAGTACTCTACCCGAAAGTTAGCCTTGCCCCAGCCGAACTATTATCTCAGGCAGATGAAGCGCTTTATGAAGCCAAGCGGCAAGGCCGCAACCGTGTATGGGTGGCTAGTGCGATTGATTCATCATCTGGCGATAATGCTATTGATGGCTTAAGCGTATCAGCCTAATCGTGGAGATTAACGGGCCAACAGGCCCTAGCCAAACACGTAAACGTTTGTGAGGAGAGAACTGTGGAGATTGATCAACATTACCGCGCGCTAAGCGTTGACACTCTATCCCAGCGGCTTGGTGATGTTGAGGCGGTGGTTAGACGCGTGGGCGAAGAACCCGCGAGCTGGGACATTCGCGAGGTGGGTGACGGCAACCTCAACCTAGTGTTTATCGTCTCCGGTGACGCGGGCAGTGTAGTGGTTAAGCAGGCGCTTCCCTATGTACGTATGGTCGGCGAGAGTTGGCCGTTGCCGGTCTATCGTGCCCACTTTGAGTACTACGCCTTGGTGCGTCAGGCCAAGCGTGCACCGGGCATTGCCCCTGAAGTCTACTACTTCGACAAGCCCCAGGCGCTGTTTGTGATGGAGTATCTGCACCCCCACACTATCTTGCGCCGTAAGTTGATCAACGGTGAGCGAGTCGCTCGACTTGGCGAAACCATCGGCAAGTTTTGCGCCCGCACGGCGTTTCGTGGCTCAGAGCTTTCGCTGAGTAGCCCAGAGAAAAAGGCGGATGTGGGGCTGTTTTCCGGCAATGTGGCGATTCCTGCCATTACCGAATCACTGGTATTTACCGACCCTTATTACGGCGCTGAAATGAATCACCACACCCCGGAGCTTTCACCGGTGGTGGATGAATTGCGCCGTAACGCGCGTTTAAAGGCCAAAGTACAGCGGCTGTTGATGAAGTTCACCGCGAACACCGAAACCATGCTGCACGGTGATTTGCACTCCGGCTCGATTATGGCCACGGATACCGATGTGCGGGTCATTGATCCCGAGTTTTCCCAGTACGGGCCGATGACTTTTGACCTGGGTATGGCGGTGGCCAACTTCCTGATGGCCTACTTCAGCCAGCCCGCTCACCGTCAAGAAGGTGAGCTTGATGAGTATCAGGCGTGGATCCTTGATGTGGTCGAGGCGTGCTTTAGCCACTTTGATGCCGAGTTTCGCCACCTGTGGCAAACCGAGCGGACGGGCATTCTATTTCCCAAATCGCTGTTTGAAGAGCAGGGCAATAGCGCCGACGACGCTTGTGATGCGCTACTGGAAGAGATTCGCCTGGATGCGCTGGCCTACTGCGGCATCGAAATGCACCGCCGTGTTTTATCACTGGCCCACAACGCCGACTTTGAAGAGATAGAAGACACAGGACTGCGCGCCAAGCTTGAAGCGCGCAATGTGCTGATGGGCCAAACGCTGATTATGGAGCCGGAAGCCTATAGTGACCTTACCGCGCTGGTGGATTTAGCCAGGGCGTATAACCAGCAAGAGGTGTTGTAAACGCCTGCCCCGTAGCGCGGTGTAACGAATCTCGCGAGGAACGAGCGTATGAGGCACCCGCGACGGCGGCGCCAGCCGCCTGGATAATGCCTCCGCGCCTGATCCGGCCTCGGTGCCACCTTCGGCACCGCTAGCGCGCTGCTTCCGCGGGTGCGCTGACGCTTACGCCGCGCTACATAATGAGCTCAGCGCAACTATTGCTAAGCCCCGTAGCGAGGCGTAACGAATCTCGCGAGGAACGAGCGTATGAGGCACCCGCGACGGCGGCGCCAGCCGCCTGGATGATGCCTCCGCGCCTGATCCGGCCTCGGTGCCACCTTCGGCAACGCTCGCGCGTTGCTTCGCGGGTGCGCTGACGCTTACGCCGCGCTACAACTGCCTCCCACGATTCACTACTTACGATTTACTATTCACTAATCAAAGCTGATCCAAGCGATCGAACTTCCCGGCGATATCACTTTCGGTCCAGTGTGGTACCCAGCCTTCCACATTATCGAAGAAGCGCAGCGCAGTGAATTCTGGCGCAGGGCCCATATCGAACCAATGGGGCGTGTTGGTGGGTACGCTAATCAGGTCGTTGCGGGTACATAGAACCTGATACACCTTGTCTTCAATGTGCAGGCAGAACAGCCCCTGACCTTTGACGAAGAAGCGCACTTCATCTTCGTGGTGGCGATGTTCGTTCAAGAACTTTTGACGCATGGCCTCTTTTTCTGGATGTGTAGGCACCATGTGCAGCACGTCGACGGTTTGGTAGCCGCCCTTGGCTTTTACCCGGTCGATATCTTGCTGATAAAGCGCCAAGATATCTTCCTGGGTGGCATCAGCGGCAATCTCGCCTGGCGTGGCCCAGCGCTCAAAAAGCACACCCACCTTGTGTAGCTCAGCGGTAATCTGCTCGCCGTCAGTGGTGTCGATCAGGGCATCGTTAGGGTTTTGATCAGCAAATACTTTTAGTTGCGACATCGTAGGGTCTCCTAAAGCGCAATTTCATCAAAGCGAGTAACGCAAGCATGGGTATTGCCCGCCTGTGTGCCTTCGCGCACCAACTGCAGGGTTTGCATGCCTGCCTGTTTGGCGGCGTCCAGTTCTTCGACCACGTCCGACAAGAACAGCACCGCTGCTGGCGGCAGGTCAAGCTCGGTGACAATGCGATGGTAAGCGGCAGCCTCACGTTTATGACCAATATGGGTATCAAAGTAACCGCTAAATAGCGGGGTTAGATCGCCCGCATCGCTATAGCCAAACAGCAGCTTCTGCGCCTGCACCGAGCCGGACGAGTAGACGTACAGCGCCTTGCCCAAGTCTTTCCACTGGCGCAGTGCCGGTGCTACATCGCTATATAGATGGCCTTTAAAGTCGCCGCGCTGGTAGCCATCGGCCCACACCATACCTTGCAGTGCTTTCAGCGGAGTAACTTTTTGGTCAGTCTCGATCCAGTGCAGCAACTGCGCAATAACTGATTCCAGCGTGGCATCAGGGGCGCCCATTTCACTGCGCACGGCATCAATCTGCTCGGCAACTGCAGGTGTGTCTGCATTCGCAAGTAGAAAGTCGGGCAACTTGGCGTGGGCGTAGGGAAAAAGCACCTTATGGACGAAGTTAATGTCCGTGGTGGTGCCTTCAATATCGGTCACAATGGCGCGAACAGTTGAATTACTCATTTAAGACCACCGACTCTCTTCAAGAACACAGGCAAGTAAAAACTCAATCGCTTCCAGGTGGCGGCGACAGCTGGCAATGCTATCGCCCACGGCATAAATGCCATGCCCTGCGACCAAAAAGCCCCAGGGCATCGGCCAGCCGCTGCGTACCTGCTCGGCCAGTTCTTCCATATCCTGGGAGTTGGGCACCACCGGTAACCGGATGGTAGCCTCGTGGGTCTCGTTGCCCGCTAAGGCTTTTTGCATTTCAAAGCCGTTGAGCTCTATGCCCTTAGGAAATCGTCGCGACAGCACCGTGCTGGCCACGGTGTGAGAGTGCAGCACGCAGTTAATCGACGCATCCAGACGATAGAGCGCGGCATGTAGATCGCTTTCTGCGCTAGGCTTACCATCGCCGGATAGCACCTTGCCATCCAGGTTGCAGAGCAAGAGGTCATCGGCCTGAATGCGGGTTTTATCCCGCCCAGAGGCGGTGACAAGATAGCCAGCCTCGGTACGGGCGGAAAAATTACCGCCGGTGGCTGGCGTCCAGCCTTGCTGCGCCGCCCACGAAATGGCGGCCAGCAGTTCAGTTTGTAGCGTCATCATAGGATCTGCGTCGCCTCTTCTAGTGGCAGCCATTCTATATGATAAGCTTCGCGCCTGATAAGCCGCGCCGTTGTTCCGCTACTCAAGTGCTCAAGGAGTCCATCAATGCCCCACTTACAGTCACGCAGTTTACGGGTCTATGCCGACCACCTTGAGTATTTGGATCAAACCCAACTGCCCCAGGCGGAGCAGTGGGTGCGTTGTGACTCGCCAGAAGAGTGGCAGCATGCGGTGAAAAACCTGGCGATTCGCGGGGCGCCGCTGATTGGTTTGAGCGCCGCCTTTGTACTGGCCCAATACGCCGCTCGCCATCCACAAAGTGATTGGCAGTGGGTAAGTGATCGCTTACGCGCCACGCGTCCCACAGCAGTCAACTTAATGTACTGCCTGGATGCCATGGAAGCCTGCTTTGAGCAAGGCGCCAACGCCCTGGCCGAACGTGCCGCTGGACTGTTTGCAGAAGACCGCGCGCTATGCCAACGCATGGCTGAACGGGGCGCTGACTTGCTGAAAATGGGTGACCGTGTGCTGACCCACTGCAATACTGGCGCGCTGGCGACCGCCGGGGTGGGCACGGCGATTGGTGCGCTGGCAGTGGCCAAACAGCGCGGTGTAGAGCTGCATGTATTTGTGGATGAAACCCGCCCGCTGCTGCAAGGTGGCCGCTTAACCGCCTGGGAGATGGCCGACCTGGGCATTCCCTACCAGCTAATTACCGATAGCATGGCTGCCAGCCTGATGTCAGCGGGCAAGGTAGATAAAGTGATGGTGGGCGCCGACCGTATCTGCGCCAACGGCGACTTCGCCAATAAAGTGGGTACTTACATGCTGGCGGTGATCGCTCACTACCACCAGGTGCCGTTCTATGTGGTAGCTCCCTACACTACGGTTGATCCCGCTTGTGCCACTGGTGCGGACATTCCTATTGAACAGCGCGACCCCGCCGAGATCCGCGGCGTCGCTGGTGCCTTTGGCGAGGTTATCTGGGCACCCGATAATGCACCGGTGTGGAACCCGGCCTTTGACGTCACTCCCGCCAAGCTCGTGACGGCTTGGGTGTTGGATACCGGCGTATTTGATGCCGCCGCGATAGCACGCGGCGAACACTGCCTGGGGCGCGGCGAAAATTAGGAGCGAAAGTTAATCGCTAGCCCAATAGCGTTAGCTCATAGACATGGCGGATATGCTGACCATCCCAGTCATAGCCAAGATGCCGTCCTTGCCTTGTGGCGGAGAGCACGGGCGGCCGTAGCACAGCGGCACACTCGCCTTCAGGGTCTCGAACGCTAGGGTAAACGATGCCGTCCGTGTGTTCCTCCCAGGCTTTTCTCCCCAAGGTTTGCCCAGCTGCCCAGCTATCCGGTCTGAGAAGCGTTTGGGCCGCATCCTGTCGGCGTAAATCAATTAGTTGGCCCGTTAAATCTGACAGATAAACACGCTGCTGAAGCATCATGGACGGTTCGTTTGACTCCCCCATAAAGCGCTCTGCGTGGTAAACGGTTTCGGCAATGGCGGTGGCTTCGGTGAGTGCGCAGTAGTAGGCGCCAAAGGTGCCATCGCTAAAACGCGAACCGGTCGCGGGGAAGTGGCAGAAGGCCGCCATGACGGGCGTCCAGCCGGGGCCGTAGCGACGGTCGTCATCACGAACCAAGTGAATAGCTCCCGTTTCCTCACGTAGCCTTGCGGAGGTTTCACCCTCCAGCTCATTGAGTAAGTCCCAGTCATCAGCGTTGCTGTTGACGCCTTCGAATAAATCAATGGGAGGGAAACGCGAGGGAATAACGCGGTAACTGGGCCGCCACGTAACGTTGCTCAACGGGAATGTCACGCATGCCCCCCACCACGCGCGGCATCCAAATGCTGGCGAACAACGTAGAGGTCGGAGACTTGTCCGTTTAACAGGCGCTCCATTGGTGTGTGACCGGCAAAAAGAGGGTTACGGTTGGCTCGCTGCAACCAACTGTTAGCCGCTTCTTTATTGGGCAATAGTATATGCAGTGCTTTGTAGATGCCGAGGATCAACGACATTCGCTCCAGATGATTGGCATCCAGGCGGGCATTCTCTGGTGCCTGCTTCCAACGCCGATAGGTGGAATCAGGCACCCCGAGCAGAAGAGCAGCTTCACTCTCTTTCAAACCCCATGTGTGTGAAATGTTGGGGTAGGTGCGCATCGCAGCGACCCCCATTTCGCGGCGCTTGTCGGCGGTTTTGTGTTGAATAGCCATCTATCTTCCTCCTCACTTATGTATAGAATACGCCAAGTGAGCGATTTTTGAAAATATTGACCATTTGAGCTTTTTTTAATGCCCGGCGCGCTGGTTCAACTGCTTTGCTCGGTTTCCTGATGCGCCAGAATGACGTCCAGAAAGCCCTCGCCGTAATCCGCCAGCTTGCGTGCGCCGATGCCGGAGATCGCGCCTAGTGCCGCTAGGCTTTGGGGTTTCTGCTCGATCATTTCAGCCAGGGTGGCGTCGTGGAAGATCACATAGGCTGGTACGCCCTGTGCTTCGGCCAGTTCCCGGCGGTGCTGTCGCAGGGCTTCCCACAGCGGGCCGTGGCCCTGCGGGGCAGAGGCGCCTTTGCTTCCCCGTCGGGCGGTTTTGGCTTTGCTGGGTTTGTTGCTTGGCTTGCGCAGAGTGAGGTTCTGCTCGCCGCGCAGCACCGGCTTGGCATTGGCAGTGAGCATAATGCCGCCGTGGCCCTCCATATCCACGCTTAAAAAGCCGCTGGCAATCAGCTGGCGAAAGAGCGCCTTCCATTCGTTGGCGGAGAGGTCTTTGCCTATGCCGTAGGTGCTGAGGCGGTCGTGACCAAAGCGGGTGATGCGCTCGTTGCTTTTGCCTAGCAGTACGTCCACCAGGTAGGTCACGCCGAAGCGCTGTTCGGTGCGGTAGACACAGGAGAGCGCCTTTTGCGCCGCCACGGTGGCCTCCCAGGTCTCGGGTGGGGTCAGGCAGTTGTCGCAGTTGCCGCAGGGGGCGTCCAGATGATCGCCAAAATAGTGCAACAGCGCCTGGCGGCGGCAGCTGATGATTTCACACAGCCCGAGCATGGCGTCGAGCTTCTGCTGTTCGATGCGCTTTTGATGGTCGGCGGCGCTGGAGTCCTGCTGCATCTGGCGCAGCGTGATCACGTCCTGAAGACCAAACGCCATCCATGCATCGGCGGGCAGGCCGTCACGCCCGGCGCGGCCGGTCTCTTGGTAGTAGGCTTCGATACTCTTGGGCAGATTGAGATGTGCCACAAAACGCACATCGGGCTTGTCGATGCCCATGCCAAAGGCGATGGTAGCCACTACCACCACGCCATCTTCACGCAGAAAGCGGGTCTGGTGGTGCTGGCGCTGCTCTGGGGGAAGCCCCGCGTGGTAGGGCAGTGCTGTCAGCCCCTGGCGTTCCAGCCAGGCGGCGGTCTCCTCCACCTTGCGCCGGGAAAGGCAGTAGACGATACCCGCCTCGCCGTCGTGGTGCTCGCGAATAAAGCGCAGCAGCTGTTCCTTGGCGTTGCCCTGATTTTCGGCGATATGGTAGCGAATGTTGGGCCGGTCAAAGCCGCTGTTGTAAAGCGCCGCTTCCTGGAGCTGCAGATGCTCCATGATATCGCCCCGGGTGGGCACATCGGCAGTGGCGGTGAGGGCGATGCGGGGCACCAGGGGAAAGCGCTGATGAAGCTGGGAGAGCTGGCGATACTCGGGGCGAAAATCGTGGCCCCACTGGGAGACGCAGTGGGCTTCATCAATGGCGAACAGTGCAATCCGGGTCTGCTCCAGCAGCATCTGCATACGGGGCGTGGCCAGCCGCTCGGGCGCGACATACAAAAGATCCAGCTCCCCCGCCCGCAGGCGGTTCTCCACCTCGACTGCCTCGTGATAATCGAGGCTGGAGTTCAGGTAAGCCGCCCTGACCCCGTTCTGCTCAAGCGCCGCCACCTGATCCTGCATCAGCGCGATCAGCGGCGAGACCACAATCGCGGTGCCTTCGCGCAGCAGTGCAGGGATTTGATAGCACAGCGACTTGCCTCCGCCGGTAGGCATCAGCACCAGCGCATCGCCACCGGCCATTACATGCTCAATAATAGCCTGCTGTGGGCCGCGAAAGCTGTCGTAACCAAATACTTCCTGCAACACCTTGAGGGCTGCCGGGTGAGGGGCGCCGTGCATCAATGCTCTCCTTATCTCGTGCTTGAGGAAGAATTGTCGCACGAAAACTCAAGGGATTTTGCCTAGCGAATCCCAGCGCGTAGATAACGACTGCACAAACTGGCGCTGGAAGAGCAAAATCTCTACCGAGTTGGTGACCTCTAATGGTCGGATAAAGTTGTTCCAGTGGTGGCTGATTGAGATCAGGCTATAAGAGCCAGTACGAGAGGGAACCGCGCTCGCCAGCAGGCGAGCGCGCGGATAGCCAAGACTCAGGCCAGGAACTGGCTGCTCTCGACCAGTTCGGCGATGCCAATGCTCTCCACCGTGACATAGAGGCCGTCCCGGGCGATGACCACGTCATTGTCCATCTGATTGGCGCTGCCGAGCAGATCTTCCTGATCCGCGAACAACTCACCCATGAACACCAACCAGTCCTGATCCCCCGCATGCTGGTTGAAGTCCTTGATCACGGCACTGCCTTGATACCCCTCGTCGAACATGAACAGGTCGTCGCCCACTCCTCCATAGAGTACATCGTTGCCGCCACGCACAATCAAGGTATCGTCGCCCTCACCACCATAGAGTTGATCATCGCCCAGGCCGCCTACCAGCGTGTCATCTCCCTCGCCGCCATGTAGCAAGCTACCGCTCTCCAGCGCCGTCAGGGTGTCGTTTCCTACACCGCCGAAGGCCACTGTTCCAGTGAGTTCGTCGTCACCAGCGCTGCCTTCTATATGTTCGCCATACTCAAGGTCTTGGCTGAATAGACCGAATGGGTCGAAGCGTTCGTCCTCGAGTCCGCGCTCGCCGACACTGTAGCGTTGCTGGGTCAGTGAAATGTCGAGTAGCGACAGGCCCTCGAACTCCACGTAACTGACATTTTCCACTTGCTTCAATCCAAGATCCTGCTTGGAATTGAGGAACAGCGTGCCGTCCGAGAGTTGATAGGCATCCCAATCCGCCCCATCGCCTTTGAGGCGCAGAGTGTTGACTCCCGAGCCGCCATCGGCACCGCTGGATAGCCGAATCAAGTCATCTCCCCCACCAGTGTAGATGTAGTCGCTATTCTCACCGCTGCGAACCTTGTCAGCATGTTCGGTGCCAATTAGAAACGCGGGTTGGCCAAAATGGTTTGAGCTCGAGGTCTGCTTGTCCTCTACCCAGACCGACGAGCGTGATAGAGAGGAAAGACTGGAAACAACCACCGCGCTGTCACGGTCGGTGTATTCATAGAAGGGCGAATCAGCGATACGCTGAATGGCATCCGTGATTATGCCATCGACATGGGCATACCAGCTCACCGGAATGTTCAGCAGTGAGAAAGCTGGTAATGGCCACAATGGTGAACCATACATATCGTTGAACAGTACGACATTGTCCCCGCTCGACTCGTAAGAGGTGTTGGGGTGGGTCAGCAGTGGCCCTTGTTCCTGCAGCGCCTCGAGGAAGGTATCTGCGTCTCCTGCCACACGATACACCGCATCATTCTCGTAGCCGTAGTTGTACACCACCTCGGGATCGTCATAGATCAGTGGCGACTCGTGACCGATATAGTCGGCCTCAGCGAAGAAGCCGTCGGCCAACTCCTCGCGAAAGCGCGCCATAATGTTCACCATCCCGCCCCCCAGGCTGTAGCCGGTGATCAGTGCGTCCTCAGCCTCCAGGCCGTTGGCCTGACTGTAATTCTTGAGCGCAATGAGCAGCGGCTCAAGGTTGGGTGCGATGGTGCCAGCATTGAGTTGCAGGTAGTCGACAATATCCACCGGCGAGTTGGTGCCGGTGAAGGTCAGCGATACCCGGGTCAGTTGTCCCTGTTCATCGAACTCGCCAAGCAGCTTGGCTTGGGGGCCAGTCGGCAGGGTGCCGGTAATCGGGCTCTCGATGATGTAGTGGCCGGCCCCATCGAGGGCGCTCGCGGGTAGGCCAAGCTCGGTCGGCGTCAGTTCCCGCCATCCCCCGGGCAGTCCGGTATCTATCTCATTGGGGTAGGCACCATCGGGTAAAGGTCTGTGAATCCTTGTATGATTTCCCGAGTCTGCGGAATGCCAATGGCGCCCGACAGGCTGGCGTAGGTGGCGAGCTTGTGGGATGTCAGCAGCAATTCGATGGATGCTTCACTGGTATAGTTTTTGTAGTCGAGCATTGCCATTAAGATACCTCCGTATCTCGTGCTATATGGTTGTTATTGTTGATCCATGATGCTGAAGTCACTGCATCTACGGGTGTGCCAAGGGCAACTCGAGGTATGAAATGACTGATTAAAACACTCGTATCATTCGAGTGTTTTAATAGCACAAGATATCCCCGCAGGAGGCAATGCGACATTAGTGGCGAGACCTTAGTCGAGTGAGACAGGCCGCCTTACTGGGTAAGTTGTGGAGGGGTGGTAAAACAGGGAGTGCAAGGCGCCCCCATCCTTCGTTGTTGGCTTGCCGTCTTGAATAAAGCGGGTTTACCTAATCCCCGCCCGTAAGAACGACTGCACAAACTGGCGCTGGAACAGCAGGAAGGCGATCAGCAGCGGGGCGATACTGAGCAGTGTTGCGGCGCTGACGGTGGCCCAGTTAACGCCGGTTTCCGGGGCGGAGAAAACCCCAAGGCCGACCGTTAACGGGCGGCTCTCTACCGAGTTGGTAACCACCAGTGGCCAGATAAAGTTGTTCCAGTGGTGGCTAATCGAGACCAGCCCGTAAGCAAGGTAGGTGGGCTTGGCGAGCGGTACGTAGACCTTCCAGAGAATTTCCAGCCAGTTGCAGCCTTCGATGCGGGCGGCGTCTTCCAACTCACGGGGGATGGTTTTAAAGGTTTGGCGGAGCAGAAAAATACCCAAGGCGCTGGCCACGTAAGGTAAGCCAATCCCTGTGATGGTGTTAATCAGCCCCAGCTCGCTGGCGATGCGGTAGTTCTCGACAATCAGCACTTCGGGGAACACAAAGAGCTGAATCAGCACCAGCATAAATAAAACGTTCTTGCCGGGAATCGGAAAGCGCGCAAAGGCAAACGCCGCCAGGGTACAGACTACAAATTGACCGATCACCACCCCTGTCACCAGCGCAAAGGTGTTCAAGTAGTAGCGGGCAAAGGGCGCTTGAGACCAGGCGTTAGTGAAGTTCTCCAGCGTCAGCGGGGCGAAGAGCTCAAAGTTCACCATAAACTCGCTGGGGTGAAAGGCAGCCCAAAAAGCATACAGCAGCGGAAAAATCCAAATAATCGCCAGTAGCCACGCGGCCACTGTTTCCAGTGCTGGAATTGAGACGAAACGGGAGCGGGGCGCATAGGTAGTGGTCGTATTCATTGATAGTGCGTCCTGCGATCTAAAATCGTGAACTTAAGCGTGGCCACTACCGCGAGCACCAGCAGAATCACCACCGTAATGGTGGCGGCCGTGGTGCGGTCAAAGAACGAGAACGCATTCTCGTAGACGTAATAAAGCAGCAGGTTGGTGGCGTTGTTGGGCCCGCCCTTGGTCAAGATAAACAGGTGATCCACGACCCGCACCGAGTTAATCAGCGCGTTGATCAGCACAAACAGCGTGGTGGGCATGAGTAGCGGAAAGGTGACACGCCAAAAGAAGCTCCAGCGGCTAGTGCCTTCTAAATCAGCTGCCTCTTTTAACTCAGGTGGCATGCTCTGTAGCGCCGCTAGGTAGAAGATCATAAAAAAGCCGGCTTCTTTCCACACCGACATCACGATCACCGAGCTTAACGCAACGCTTGGATCGCCCAGCCAGTTCACCCCGGAAAAGCCCAGCATGCCGAGCAGTTTATTGAATAGGCCAATCTGCGGCGCGTAGAAAAACATCCATATATTGGCCGCGGCAATCATGGGCAGAATGGTCGGCGTGAAATACGCCATGCGCACAAAGCCGCGCCCGCGAAGCTTGCCATTGACGAACAGCGCCATACCCAAGGCCAGCGCGATAGACGTAGGAATCGTACCGACGGCGTAGATAAAGTTGTTACGAGCTACTTTCCAAAAAGTCGGGTCATCGAACAACACCTGATAATTTTCAAGGCCTACGAATTCAGTGGGGCCTCCGCGAAAGCCGGGTAAAAACAGGCTGTTAATGACCGTTGTCACGGTCGGTAAATAAGCAAACGTCGTCAGCAGTAGCGCAGCGGGCAGCAGCAGAAGCGCGCCGTAGAGCTGCATTTTGCGGTGGTTGGTGAATGACATAAAGACGTACCGCACGTTGGAAAAGCCGGGGCATGCCCCGGCGAACAGTGAAATGTCTAGCGATTAGCGGGCGTAGCGGCGCAACACGCTGTCGGCCTCTTGCTGCGCCTGACTAAGCGCTTCTTGCGGCGTCATTTGACCGGTCAGCGCCGCTTGCACGGCGTTATCTAAGGCGCGGCGAATACGGCCACCTTGATAGGTGGAAAGCTCTGCCGTGCCGTGTTCAAGCTGGTCGCGGGCGACCGCGGCGGGTGGGAATTCTTCCACATAGCCTTGCAGCGCGTCGGTCTCATAAGCGGCAGGGCTAACGCCCATATAGCCCGTCTCAATCGACCAGGCAGCGGCGCGCTCGGGAGCGGTCATCCAGCGAATGAAGGTTATCGCCGCGCGCTGTTCTTCTTCAGTGGCGTCTTCAAAAATGTAGAAGTTGCCGCCGCCGGTGGGGCTGCCGCGCTGGGTTTTCATCGGCAGCATGGCGACGCCAAAATCAAAATTGGCTTCGCTGCGTACGGCGGTCAGGTTGCCCGTGGTGTGCCACATCATTGCCGTGGACTCTTCCAGGAAGTTCTGGCGCAGGGTGCCCCACTCGATGGTGCCGTCGGGCATGGCGTTATGCTCGGTGGCCAGCGATACCCAGTACTCCAGCGCTTCAACCGCTGCGGGGTCGTCAAAGTAGACCTCGGTGCCGTCTTCGCTCATTAGCCGATGGCCGTTCTGAAAGGCAAAGGCCTGGAACATCCAGTAGGGGTAGCCAGTCGACGGCACCATCACGCCCCACTGCTCGCCGTTGGTGGCTTCGCGCACGGTCGCCGCCATCTCGGCCATCTCTTCCCAGTTCTCTGGGGGAGTTTCGGGGTCTAGGCCGGCGGCTTCAAAGGCGTCTTTGTTCCAGAACAGTACGATGGTGGAGCGCTGGAAGGGAATGCCGTAAGTTTTGCCGTCCAGCTGGCCATTTTCCATCAGCCCTGGGTAGAAGCCATCGAGCCATTCGCGCTCTTCATCGGTTTCTACCAGGTCATCAAAGGCGACGATGGCGTTCTGCTCAATCAGCTCGTACAGATCGATGGAGAACATGACCGACAGCTGAGGCGTTTCGCCCGCTTCCATCGCCGACATGGCGCGCACGCGGGTGTCGTCGTAGTTACCGGCGTAGATCGCTTCCACATTGATATCGGGGTATTCGCTCTCAAACTCTTCCACCAGATTATCAACGACGTCGGTGAGTGCACCGCCCACCGCGACCGGGTAGTACATGGTCAGATCGACGCTATCCGCGTTTACCTGGGCGGCGCTTAACAAGCCCGCTGCCAGGGCGGTCATTGCAAAAGGGGTACGCAAACGCATAAGAGACTCCGCAAGTGTCAATACTGCTGTCAGTGTTGGAAAGAGCCCACCGCCGGTGGACGAGGAACGCTTCGAGATGAGCTGGGTAAGGGGGGCGGTGTCAGGTCGTCCCGCCGCAGGCCGTCGGCATCGAAAAGGTGTGTATTCTTTGAAGTCCAATAGAGGCTGCATGGCTGGCCTGTCAGTGCCTGCTTGCCGCTAAGCCGCACGCGTAGGGTGTGCGACCCCACCGCGACATAAGCAATGGTGTCCGCTCCCAGATACTCTTCACTTAATACGTTAGCGGGTACGCCGGAACCGGGTGCGATTCGCAGCTCGATATCTTCCGGGCGGATGCCCAAGTGGCCACCAACGGCATCCAAGGGGGCTACGGGGGTACTTGGTTCACCTTCGATAACGGCGCCATTCTCACCGGCCACTAGGGGCAGCAGGTTCATGGCGGGGCTGCCAATAAAGCTGGCGGCAAAAGCGCTAGCGGGGCGGTTATAGAGCTCGTCTGGGGTGCCGTCCTGCACGATTTTGCCGTGCTGCATCAGAATGACGCGATCGCCCATGCTCATGGCTTCCACCTGGTCGTGGGTAACGTAAATCACCGTCATATTCAGGCGGCTTTGCAGCGCTTTGATTTCCCGGCGCATGTCGCTGCGCAGCCGGGCGTCCAGGTTGGATAGCGGTTCATCCATCAGGCAGATAGGGTGTTCGGAAATAACCGAGCGCGCCAAAGCAACCCGCTGGCGTTGGCCGCCGGAAAGCTGGGCAGGTTTGCGGTCTAGGTAATCGGTTAAATCGACCAGCTCGGCGACCTTGGCCAGCCGCTGGCGCTGTTCATCTTTGGGAACTTTGCGGCTGCGCAGGCCAAACACGATATTGTCGGCAACGCTTAAGTGCGGAAACAGGGCGTAGGACTGAAACACCATGCTTAGCCCGCGGTCGCCGGGCGGCAGGCGTGTGACGTCGCGCTCGCCGATATGAATACGTCCGTTGCTGGCCTCTTCCAGGCCCGCGATCATGCGTAGCGTGGTGGATTTACCGCAGCCTGAAGGGCCGAGCAGAATGACAAATTGCCCAGGCGTGACGTCGAAGGAGATTTCATCGACGGCAGTGGTCGCGTCCCAACGTTTAGTGACGCGTTCCAGGCGAATACGCGATTGGTTTGACATAGCACACACATCACCGGCTGTTGGTTGTTATTGGTTCAGCTTGTGTTGAAGGTGTTGCCGTTTCATGACACTTACATGGATGGTTTATGACAGCCGCTGTGTCAAGCAGAAAATCACTTGGCGACTTTAATGCCATAGCGCTGAAGCCTGCGCACCACGCTGGATTGACTAATGCCCAGCCGCTTGGCAATGGCATAGGTGCTGGGGAGCGTGTTGCACAGCTCTTCAAACGTTTCACGCTCCAGCCGCGCTAGGTACTGCTTGAGGGTTTCCTGGGGCTCGAGTGCTACTGCCGACGCTGCTGGCGAGGCGCTCGGCAAACTGGCTGAGTGCTGCTCGGCGTGAGGAAGCGCAGTAGGTACTTCGATTTGATCGGTGGGGCTGGAAAGCCAGGCTCTCTCTAGCCAGTTCTCCAGCTCGCGGACATTCCCTGGCCATTCGCCACCCATCAGCGTCGACCAAACGCGGGTATCAAGGATTTTTTGCCGGCCATAGCGCTGGTTGAGCCGATTTAAGCACGCTTCAACCAGGTCGGGGATATCCTCCCGGCGGTCACGCAGCGGCGGCAGGGTGACCGGGATCACATTGAGGCGGTAGTAAAGATCCAGACGGAAAAGGCCGGCTTCTACTTGCTTGCCCAAATCCTGGTTGGTCGCCACGACCAAGCGAAAATTGACCTTGCGTGATCGGGTGTCACCCAGTCGGGTCAAGCTGCCGTCCTGAATCACCTTGAGCAGTTTGGTTTGCATCAACAGCGGCAGCTCGCCGATTTCATCCAAAAATAGCGTACCGCCCTCGGCCTGCTCTAACAGCCCGGCTTTGCCCTGGCGAGCGGCACCGCTGAAAGCGCCGGGCTGGTAGCCAAACATCTCGGATTCAAACAGATTCTCTGGAATCGCCGCACAGTTAACGTCAATAAAGGGGCCTTCACAGCGCTGGCTCCAGCGGTGTAGCTGCTTGGCAAAGGCGGTTTTACCCACACCTGATTCACCCAGCATCAGCACATTGGCATCCGAAGGGGCGACCCGCTTAAGCAGTAGCGCAATTTCACGCATCACGCTGCTACGTACCTGCAAATTGTCCAGGGCGTCATCCAACGCCTGCTCTTCCGCGTCTGGCGCTGCCTGACTGCGCTTTAAGTGTTCGCTAAAGCGTTTTTGTAGCAGCGCATACTCGTCCTGCAATAGCTGCAAGTCGGTTAAGTCCCGTGAGCGGCTGATAATGCGCTCCAGCTTACCGTCGACGAATACAGGGTAGGCTTCGGCAATCACCCGGCGACCTGTTCCGGTGACCTGCATAAGCTGCGCAGGCCGGCGGGTGCGCATCACTTCCATGGTGATAGAGGGCTTGAGCACCCCGGCCGCTTGCAGTTGCTGCACACTACTGGAGAGCAGCTCTTCTCGGGATACTCCGTAGACCGCTTCGGCCCCTGGGCTAATGTCAACTACTTGCCCATCGCCACTGACGATAAAGAAGTGGTCGTTTGCGGTCTCCACAATGGTTTGCAGCACGCGTTTATCTATTTCACTCATCGCAGCCGACTCCTCTGAGTGATTCATTTATGAATCTTTGATTCATAAATGAATTGAAAAGGCCTTTGGTTGATTCATTTTTGCATCGTTTGGCCGCTAATCCCACCACTTTATAGGCATCTACGACTTGGCATGGTCTGTGCAATGTCTTTAGAAGATTAGTGAAAAGAGCTAGGCCAATACCTACACCGTGCTCACCGCCAAAAAATATAAGGAGATGTGTATGTCGGAGTTTAATCAGCCTCTGGGCGGAAACACCATGCCGCGCTTTGCAGGCCCTGCCACCATGATGCGCCTGCCTACCCAAGAGACAGCCGAGGGATTAGACGCTGCGTTCATTGGCATTCCCATGGATATCGGCACTTCAAACCGCCCCGGCACGCGGCTTGGGCCACGCCAGATTCGCGACGAGTCGCGTATGCTGCGCCCCTACAACATGGCGACCCGCGCAGCGCCCTTTGAAAGTCTGCAGGTGGCCGATATCGGCGACGTGCCTATCAACACCTTTCACCTGCCGAAAAGCGTCGACATCATCACCGCCTTTTACGATGGCGTACTGAAACATGACTGCATTCCGCTGACCCTGGGCGGTGAGCACACCCTAACGCTGCCTATCCTTCGCGCCATGGCCAAAAAACACGGCCCGGTGGGGTTGATTCATATCGATGCTCATGCCGATGTCAACGAGCACATGTTCGGTGAGCCAATTGCCCACGGTACGCCGTTTCGTCGTGCCCAGGAGGAGGGGTTGCTGGCCCATGGCAAGGTAGTGCAAATCGGCCTGCGCGGTACCGGCTATGCCGCTGAAGATTTTGACTGGTGTCGCGACCAGGGCTTTCGTGTCGTGCCCGCCGAAGAGTGCTGGTATCGCTCGCTAGCGCCCTTGATGGCCGAGGTGCGTGAGCAGATGGGCGATATTCCGGTGTACATCAGTTTCGACATCGACGGCCTGGATCCTTCTGTTGCCCCCGGCACCGGCACGGTGGAAATGGGCGGGCTGACCTCTAGCCAAGGATTGGAGCTGGTTCGCGGTGCCGCTGGGCTGAATATTGTCGGCGGCGACCTGGTGGAAGTGTCACCACCTTATGACCCCAGCGGCAACACCGCGCTGATGGGCGCCACGCTGCTGTATGAAATGCTTTGCGTACTGCCGGGCGTTAAACACAGCGAGTGACGCCGACCAAATAGCTAACAAAGAAATAGCGACTAAATAAAAAAGTACTGACCTAGCTACGCCGCCAGCCACCTCCAATAATCACTTCCAATGGGTGACCCCTATGTCGTATAGCAACGTTAAATCGGAACAGCCGACCTCGTCGGCACCGATACCCCGCGCGCACTTACTGAAATTTATCATTCCATCGCTAATTGGGGTGCTGCTGTTTCTCGTCCCTTTTCAAGTGGGCGATACCATCAATATCGGCATGGGGCTCATGGCCGATAGTCTGCAGGCTTTGCTGGGCTCGGCGCTGCCGGCCATTGCTGTCGTTGTGCTCTGCCTGTCGGTGGTAGCGACGATTTACGCCAAGCTAGCTAACCCTTCCTGGGCCAAAAAGGGCATGCTGCACGAAATGTTTCATGTCGGGCCAGTGTGGTTGGTGATGCGCGTTTTAGGCGCGCTGTTTGCTGTGATGACCTATTTTCAGTTCGGGCCTGAGTTCGTGACCGCTTCCTTTACCGGTGGCGTGATGCTCAATGACCTGGCGCCGGTACTGCTCACCTTCTTTTTCTTTGCCGCGCTGCTGCTGCCGTTTCTAGTCGAGTTTGGCTTTATGGAGTTCATCGGCAGTATGGTACGTAAGCCGTTTCGGGTGATTTTTAATTTGCCGGGACGCAGCGCTATTGATGCCACCGCCTCATGGATGGGATCGGGCACCGTCGGTGTGCTGATCACCACTCAGCAGTACGAGCAGGGCTTCTATAACCGCCGCGAAGCCTCGGTCATTGCCACCAACTTCTCCGTGGTGTCGATTGCGTTTGCGCTGCTCGTCACCAGTTTTGTCGATATCAACCACCTGTTTGTGCAGTTCTACTTTACGGTGGTGGTTTCCGGGTTGATCGCTGCAGTGATTGTGCCGCGCCTGCCGCCGCTGTCGCGCAAATCCAATGACTATTACGAGCCCGTGGGCTGCCAGTTGAGCGAAGAGCGCACTGAAAAAGTGGGTCTGTTCCGTTACAGCTTGATTCAGGCCACCAATCGCGCCGCTGGAGCTCCCGGGCCCCGTGAGCTGGCACGTTTGGCGCTCCTCAACGTGATGGATATTTTCCTTGGTCTACTTCCCTTGGTGTTTGCCATTGGCACGGTGGCGCTGATTCTGGCGGAATTTACTCCGCTGTTTACCTGGCTCTCTTACCCCATGGTACCGGTGCTTGAGCTGCTGCGGATTCCTGAAGCAGAAGCGGCAGCGCCCGCCACCCTGGTGGGCTTTGCCGATATGTTCCTGCCCGCGGTGCTGGCGACCAATATCGAAAGCGAGCTTACCCGCTTTGTGATTGCCTGCCTGTCGCTCACCCAACTGATCTACATGTCGGAAATCGGCGCGCTGCTGCTCAAGTCAAAAATTCCCATCAAGCTCTGGGAACTGGTTGCCATCTTCCTGCTGCGTACCGCCATTACGCTGCCAATCATTGCCTTTATGGCCCATACGTTTTTCTTTTAAGGGGCCGCAACGATGACCAATAAAGCGCAGAGCCAGCAAGCCACCATGACCTGTGCCGAACTGCTGATCCGCCTGCTGCGCGATACTTACGGCGTGCGGGCCCTGTTCGGCATCCCAGGCGTGCACACGGTGGAGCTTTATCGCGGGCTGGAAGGCAGCGATGTGCAGCATATAACCCCACGCCATGAACAGGGCGCTGGGTTTATGGCCGACGGCTATGCCCGGGCCAGCGGTCAGCCGGGGGTGTGCCTAATTATCACCGGGCCGGGGATGACCAATATGGCCACCGCCATGGGCCAGGCCCTGGCGGATTCGATCCCCATGCTGGTGATTTCAAGCGTTAACCGTCGCGATACGCTGGGCATGGGCCAAGGGCGATTGCACGAGCTGCCCAGCCAGCAACAGATGATCAGCGGCGTGGCGCGATTCAGCCACACGCTGTTGGACGCCAATACACTACCCGAGGTGCTGGCCCAGGCCTTTGCCGTGTTCAACGGCGCGCGACCGGGACCGGTGCACATCGAAATCCCCATCGACCTGTTCAATGCACCGGTGAAAGCGCCGGTGAGTTGGCAGGCGCCTAGGCTCTATCGGGCCGCGCCTGATCCAGAAGGACTTACCGAAGCCGCCCGTTTGTTACATGCGGCGAAACAGCCCCTGGTGCTATTAGGCGGTGGCTGCGTTTCAGCCCCAGAAGCAGCGCGAGCATTAGTAGAAAATCTTGATGCCCCCACGGTAACGACCATTAACGCCAAAGGGTTGCTAGGACGTGACCATCCGCTGGATTTGGGCGCTAATGCCGCGTTGCCCGCAGTTCGTGAACTAGCCGCCAATGCCGATGTGATTCTGGCGGTGGGCACCGAGCTTGGCGAGACCGACTACGATGTTGTGTTTGATGGCGGCTTTCATCTCAACGGCACGCTGATTCGTATTGACCTCGACCCTGAGCAGCTGGTGCGCAATCAGCGCGTAACGCTGGGGCTAGTCGGCGATGCCGGGCGTAGCCTTGAACTTCTTCTTGGCTACTTCCCTGAGCCGCTATACCGCCACGGCAAGGCGCGAACCGCGGCCGTATTGAGCGCGCTGAGCCTTCACAACGACCCGGCCTTTAGCGACTTTGTGCCGCTGTATGCAACGCTTGCCGAGCATCTACCCGAGGCCATTCTGGTAGGCGATTCCACCGCGCCGGTGTATGCCGGTAACCACCTGGTCAGCCAGCCAGCGCCCAGGCGCTACTTCAATGCCTCAACGGGCTACGGCACATTGGGCTATGGGCTGCCGGCGGCGCTGGGCGCACAGCTTGCGCGAGCGGATCTGCCGGTGGTGGCACTGGTGGGTGATGGCGGGGTGATGTTTACGCTCTCGGAAATGGCAACCGCCGTAGAAGAGCGCCTGCCCGTGGTGATTGTGCTCTGGCACAACGCCGGTTACGAAGAGATTCGTCGCTATATGGATGCCAATGGTGTTGCGCGCCTGGGCGTGGATATTCAGGCGCCCAACTTTCTCACCCTGGCCGAAGGCTTTGGCTGCCCCGGCGTGCTGGTAGAAAGCCCCGCCGAGTTTGCTAAGGCGCTCGCCAACCGGGAAACCAACGGGCCTCTATTGATCGAAATTGACGCTGCTGCCTGGCAGAAAAACCTGATGCCACCAGGAGATAACAATGAAGAATAATCATGTGCTCGGCCAAGACACCCTATCTGTCGACGACGTTGAACACAGTCTTGGGCTGCCGGGAACCTTTGCGCTGTGGCTCGGCGCCAACGTGGTAGTGACCACTATTCTAACCGGCATGTTTTTAGTCCCCGACCTGACCTTTCAGCATGCGATGCTGCTGATATTAATCGGTTCGGCGATCGGCATCATCCCGCTGGTATTGATCGGGGTAATGGGCCAGCAAACCGGCATGACCACCATGGTGCTGGCGCGGGGCACCTTCGGCAGAAAAGGCGCTAATTTTCCCGCCTGGGTGAATCTATTGGCGCTGATTGCCTGGAGCTGGATCCAGGCGCTGCTCGCCGGCATGAGTCTGGACTACGCCGTAGAAAGCCTGACCGGTTACTCCAATGTGGCGCTCTTTACGGTTATCTGTGAATCCCTGGTGGTGCTGATTGCCCTGCGTGGTCACCTGGGGATCGAGAAAGTCGAGAAGATAGCGGCCTTGCTGATGCTGGGGCTCTCGGCGGTGGTGCTGTTCGCGCTTAATCGCCATTACGATCTGCCGAGCATCACCCAGCTGGAACCCGAAGGCGTGTTGGGCGGCGGCGTGGTGTTCGATATTGTCGTGGCAACCGCTTTTTCCTGGATTCCGTTAGCTGCGGACTACAACCGCCACTGCCGCTCGCTAAAAGCCGCGGTGGTGGGCACCTGGGGCGGCTACGTGGTGGCAACGCTGGTAGCGATGGGCCTGGGTGCCACGGTGTCAGCGCTGTCGATCAGCGTGGGCATGGAGCCCACCTACGACCCGACGACCCTGCTCAGCGGCTTCGGTTTCGGCCTGCCCGCCGCCCTGGTGATTTTCTTCTCGGTGCTGACCACTAACGTGATGTGCGTCTACAGCGCGACGCTTTCGTTCATGAGCGTGCGTCCCAAGGTGTCGTTCTGGAAACCGGCGTTGATCATTGGCGTGGTGTCGGTCATTGGTGCGCTGATCCCCGGCATTCTCGACCAGTTCCAGACCTTTCTGTTGATTATCGGCAGTGTCTTTATTCCGGCCTTTTCCCTGATGATCGTGGATTACTACCTGCTGGGTCGCCAGCGCTATACCTCGGCACAGCTGATCCAGGCTGAACATAGCCTTCCCGCCTTCAACTGGCTGGCGCTGGGGAGCTACGCGGTCGGGGCGTTGCTGGCTTACTACTGGAACTGGGTCGCGCCGCTTGATTTTGGCGCGTCGCTGCCGGTTTTCGTGATCACCGGCGCGCTCTATTTCGTGGTCAGCAAGGTCGCGGTCGCCAGGCGGGTGCCCGCATGAGCCTTGAGCGCATCACTGCACAGCAGTGGTACCGTACCGTCCCCAAGGCGGACGGTATCACTCTGATCGACGAACCGTGGATCAAGCCGTTTTATCGCTGCAATATCTGGCATGTCCAGGGCAGCAAGCGTGGCATGGTCGTGGACTTTGGTCTGGGCGCGGTGCCGCTACGCCAGCACGTGGCGCAGCTTGCCGAGCGTGACCTGCTGGCGGTGGCCAGCCACACGCACTTTGACCATATCGGCGCCGCCCACGAGTTTGGCTGTTGCCATGTGCATGCCGCCGAGGCGGAAATCCTGGCCTCACCCGACAATACGCGTACCCTGGCCGACCAGTTTCTCAGCGATGACATGTTTGAGGCGCTCCCTGCCAAGCCTTATTCGCACAGCCGCTACCGCATCACGGCACCGCAGCAGGTGTGTCCGCTGGCGGATGGCGAAATACTGGACTTGGGGAGCCGTCAGTGGGAGGTGATCCATACCCCGGGTCACTCCCCCGGCGGCATCGCCCTGTGGGAGGCAGCCACCCAGACGCTGATCTCGGGCGATCTGATTTACGATGGCCCGCTCATTGAAGACCTCTGGCACAGCGATCTTAGCGACTACGCTGCCAGCATGCGGCGGCTGCGCAAGCTGCCCGTCCGCACCGTGCACGGCGGCCATTTCCCCAGCTTTAGCGGCCAGCATCTCACAACGCTCATCGATGATTGGCTTCGCCAACACGACCTCTAAAGGAGCCTCGACAATGCCCATGACCTCCCAGACCGATTACCCCTCGGTTGTTGACCACCAATTCATCAACAATCAATGGGTGCCCTCGGCGGGCACCCGCCTGCTCGACGTAATGAATCCTTTCCGCGAAGAGCGGATTGCCCAGGTCACGGCGGGAGACGCCGCCGATGTCGACGCCGCCGTCAAAGCCGCAAGGCAGGCGCAGCCCGCCTGGCAGGCGCTGGGCGGCAACGCACGGGCAAAATACCTTGAGGGGGTTGCCGATACACTGGAAGCCCGTCGGGACTCGATTATCACGCTTTCAGCAACCAACAACGGCAAGCCGCTGGCGGAAGCGGGGATCGACCTGGACGATGCGATTGCCTGCTATCGCTACTACGCCGGGCAGGCCAGGGGGCTGGATGCCCGCCAGGGCGAATTGGTCAGTGTGGAAATGGAAGGCGTCGAGGCGCGTACCTATCACGACCCCGTGGGCGTGGTAGGGCTGATTGCGCCGTGGAATTTCCCGCTGGTGACCAGCGCTTGGAAGCTGGCACCCGCCTTGGCGGCCGGTTGTGCCGCGGTGCTCAAACCTTCGGAAGTCACTCCGCTCCCCGAGCGGGTGCTGGCAGAAATAGCCCTGGAGATTGGCCTACCTGCTGGGGTGCTCAACCTTCTAAACGGCGACGGTGAGGGCATCGGTGCACCGCTGACCCACCATGCCGACGTGGATAAAATTTCCTTTACCGGCAGCAACCGCGTCGGTGAAGCGGTGATGCAAGCGGCAAGCGCCCGTACCGCCAGCGTTTCTCTGGAACTAGGCGGAAAGTCACCGATTCTGGTGATGGAAGACGCCGACCCCGCCCAGGCCGCCGACTGGGTAATGGCCGGTATCTACTTCAACGCTGGGCAAATCTGCTCAGCAACCTCACGGCTGCTAGTGCACGAAAGTGTAGCGGAAGGGCTCTATGCGGCACTTGCCGAACGTATGGATGTGCTAACGCTGGGCGACCCGCTTGCAGAAGGAACTGACTTAGGGCCACTGACCAGCGCCAAACAGCGCGACGCTGTACAGTGCTATTTAGATATTGCCGAACAGGAAGGTCTTACGGTAGTGCGCGATGAGCAACACCGCTCGCTGCCAGAGAAGGGCTACTTCCTAGCGCCCACGCTTTACCGCGATGTGCCAGTAGAGAGCCGACTATGGAAGGAAGAGATTTTTGGCCCAGTGCTGTGTGGGCGCAGCGTGGCAAGCGAAGCGGAAGCTATTAAACTCGCCAACGATAGCGCCTATGGTCTGGCGGCAACGGTAATCAGCGGCGATCCAGAGCGGGCCAAGCGCATTGGGCGCCAGCTGAAGGCGGGCAGCATCTGGTACAACAGCGAGCAGCTAGTACTACCTGAAACCGCCTGGGGCGGCTTCAAGCGCAGCGGTGTTGGGCGTGAACTAGGCCCTTGGGGGCTAAGTGCTTATCTGGAAGTGAAGCATGTGATTGGGCCTGCCTAACGCTTAGGCGTGAGCTTTAGGCATGAACTTATGGCATCGCATAACGCCGAGTCGATTTCCCGGCTTTTACCACCTGCCCCGGCACATCATGGCCGATAAGGTCGGGAAGGGTGGCGGCGACTTCAAGCAGTGCATCCAGATCAACACCGGTATCGACGCCCATGGCTTCAAACATATGCACCAGGTCTTCGGTGCATACATTACCGCTAGCGCCGGGAGCGAAGGGGCAGCCGCCGAGCCCACCTAGTGAGGCATCAAAGCGGCTAATACCTGCTTGCCACGCCGCCAGGGCGTTGGCCAGCCCCATGCCGCGAGTGTTGTGGAAGTGCAGAGTGAACGGCGTTTCCGGCCAGCGCTCAAGCACGGCTGCGCACAGGCGTTTGACCTGGGCAGGGTTGGCCATGCCGGTGGTATCGCAGAGCGTGACGCCCTGAATGCCAAGGTCGATAAGCTTCTCAACCAGTTCCAACACCCGTGCTTCGGGTACTTCGCCCTCAAACGGGCAGCCAAAGGCGGTGGAGAGCGAGGCGTTGATAAACGCACCGCTGACTTTGCTGACCTCCAAAATCGCCGCGAATTGTTCAAGGGATTGCTCTGGCGTCATGCGCAGATTGGCCAGCCCGTGGCTGTTGCTGGCGGACATCACCAGATTGATTTCATCCACCTGGCAGGCAAGGGCTCGCTCGGTGCCTTTTACATTAGGCACCAGTACGGTGATATCAACTCCCTCCCGACGCTGAATGCCGGTTACTACGTCGGCGGCATCGCGTAGGTTGGGAATTGCTTTGGGTGAAGTGAACGACGTTGCTTCAATACGTCGTAGCCCGGTGGCGGAGAGCGCGTCGATCCAGCGGATTTTGTCTTCTGTGGGCACAAAGCGTGCCTCTATCTGCAGGCCGTCCCGGGGAGCAACTTCGTTGATCTCTATCTTGGCGGGGCATGGTGATAACTGGCTCATAATAAACTTCCTAGATAATGCCCGCTTGGCGTAGTTTGGCGCGGGTTTCGTGGTCAATGCCCAGCTCATCCAAAACATCGTCGGTATGCTGGCCAAGCGTGGGGCCGCCGTCGCCGATTCGCCCAGGGGTAGCGCTCAGCTTGGGCAATACACCGGGTACTTTTAGCGGTTTACCGTTGGGGCGAGTGAAGGTTTGAATCATCTCCCGCGCCAAATAGTGGGGATCAAAGGCGATATCCTCAGCTGTGTAGGGGTAGCCTGCGGGCACGCGGGCGTCATCCAGCGCCTGTAAAATGGCATCCCGTGGGCGTTCTTCCGTCCAGGACTGAATGGCGGCATCAATCATCTCGGCTTGCTGGCTGCGCCCATCGTTGTGGGCCAGTGCCGGGTCGTTGGCGAGATCATCACGACTAATCACGCCCATTAAGCGTTTGAAGATGCTGTCGCCGTTACCGGCAATCAGCACGTAATCGCCGCCCTGGCAGCGGTAGGCGTTTGAGGGGGTAATGCCGGGCAGGGCGCTGCCGCTGGGTTCGCGAACCTGGCCGCTGGCATCGAACTCCGGTAGCAGGCTCTCCATCATGGCAAATACCGACTCATATAGCGCGACGTCGATTTCTTGGCCCAGGCCGCTACGGTTGCGCTCCTGGAGCGCCAGCAGAGTGCCAATCACCGCGTAGAGCGCGGAAAGCGAGTCGCCGATGCTCACCCCCACGCGCACGGAAGGTTCTCCCGGCTGGCCGGTGAGGTAACGCAGCCCGCCCATGGCTTCGCCAATCACCCCAAAGCCGGGCTTGTCGCGGTAGGGGCCCGTTTGCCCGTAGCCGGAAATATGCACCATGATCAGCCGTGGGTTGAGTTGGGAGAGTGCTTCCCAGCCTAGCCCCCAGTTGTCTAAGGTGCCGGGGCGGAAGTTTTCAACCACCACATCGGCCTCCGCGGCGAGCTGGCGCACCAGGCCTTGCCCCTCTTCGCTGCGTAAATCTAACGCGACCGAGCGCTTGTTGCGGGTTTGGACGTGCCACCACAGCGAGGTGCCGTCTTCAATCATTCGCCATTTGCGAAGTGGGTCGCCGGTGCCGGGGGGCTCGATTTTAATCACGTCGGCACCGAATTCGCCCAGCAGTTTGGTGGCGAAAGGCCCTGCAATCAGTTGGCCAAGCTCAAGTACTTTTAAGCCCTGTAGCGGAAGCTGGCGCGCTTCGGAAGCATTCATTAAGGCTCTCTCTTATCATTGGATTATCACTATTAGCCAGCATGCGTGAGCTAAACAGGGGCGACAATTAGGCAATGGATAACAAAGGGTTCGTGGCTGGCGAAGGTGTGGGCTACCATAGGGAGCTTGCTTTCAAGGAGTTCGTAGGATGCGCCGCTTTGATTTTGTCACCCTTAAACTGTTTATCTCCGTGGCGGATGAGGGGCGTCTGACGGCGGCGGCGGAGCGTGAACACTTAGCTCTCGCCGCGGTGAGCAAACGCATAAGTGACCTGGAAACGTTGGTCGGCACCACGCTGCTCTATCGTCGCCCCAGAGGTGTAGAACTGACTCCCGCAGGTCAGGCGTTTTTGCACCATGCCCGCCGTATTATGGATAACATTGAGCGCCTGCAGGCCGAGCTCAGCGAGTATGGCGAAGGCGTCCGCGGCCATGTGCGTATCCACTCCAATACTTCGGCGATCATTGCCTTTCTTCCCCAGGATCTCAGCGCCTTCTCACGCCTCTACCCTGAAATTAAAATTGATCTTCAAGAGCGGGTCAGCAGCGAAATTATCGCTGCCGTTCGCGACGGACTGACCGATATCGGTATCTTTGCTGGACATGTCGCGGCGCCCGACCTTCAACAGCTCTCCTATCGACAAGATCGACTCGTGTTAATGACTCCTATCGATCATCCTTTGGCTGGGCGTGAAAGAATCGCCTTTAATGAAGCGCTAGCTTTCGATTTTATCGGCTTGCAGCAGGATGCCTCGCTGCAGTCGCTGTTGAACGAGCAGGCTAACCTAGCGGGTAAAGCGCTGCGAATGCGTATTCAGGTACGCAGCTTCGATGCCATTTGCCGCATGATCCACCATGGTATGGGTGTTGGCGTACTGCCTGAGCAAACCATCTATCGTGATCTGGGAGACTTACAGCTTAAAAGTATCCCGCTTAGCGATCCATGGGCTCAGCGCGAACTGGTGATTGGCATGCGTCGCTATGCCTCGTTGCATGTGACTGCCCGGCATTTGGTGGATCACCTTACCCAGAAAGAGGATGAGCAATAGCTCAAGAAATTCTCCTTATGGCTTCGTGGTTTGAGAAAGCAAAGCTCCAATAGCTACCCTTTCAATGGCCTAAAGCAAGCTAAACAGTGGTTGATTAAAGGAGCTCGGTATTCATCTTTGGTCGTACGGCCGTGATGGAATGGATTTAAAAGCCCGTTATAGCAGCGTTTCTAGCCATCGTGTTTTACGAAGTCAGCCTTCTTGAACGTCGATTTGAGCCCTTGGGATGCATGTTTCAAGATCACGTAAGCGTTACCTGAAAGTTACAAGAACCACACCCAATAACGACAACCGTAGAGAGTCTATCCCATGCGGAAACAACTGCTTGCCACGCTGGCTACCCTAGGCATGCTAACGACGGCGCCGTTCGTCTTGGCGAATCCTATCGAAATCCAAGTTAACAACACCATGAGTGAGGGCGGTTCGGAAAGCGCAGCGGTGGAGCGCTTTGCTGAGTACTTAGAAGAACAGGCACCGGGTCGTTTCGATGTTCGTCCCTTCCTGGCGGGTTCATTGGGCGGCGAAAATGCCGTTTTGGAACTACTGAACCTTGGTCAAACCCAGCTCTCTATCACTGGCGGTAACTGGCGCCAGCAGTACGCGCCTGAATACGATGCCATTACTGTGCCCTTTGTGTTCTCAACCTGGGACGAAGTCGATGCCTATATGGAGAGCCCCTCCGGCCAGGCGTTGATTGAAAAGGCGGAGAGTCAGGGCGGCCTTAAATACTTCGGCACCCAGCACCGCGGCCCGCGCCACATGACCGCCAATAAAGCCATCGAAACCCCGGAAGATCTTGATGGTTTCCGCATGCGCCTTCCTGCGCTGCCAGTATGGATGGAAGTGTGGGAAGAGATCGGCGCCCAGGTCGTCAATGTGCCCGCTCCCGAAATTTACCTTGCCATGCAAACGGGGCAGGTTGATGGTCACGAGAACTCGCTCTCATCGCCCTATACCCGCCGCCTGTGGGAAGTGCAGGATCATCTCATCATGACCAGCCATGTGCAGTTCCCGTGGAACTGGGTGGCGAGTGCGCGCTGGTGGGAAGGTCTTGAAGCCGAGGATCAGGAACTGATCGAAGAGGCCATTCATGTGGCGCGTCAGCACGGTACCGAGCGTGAGCGCGAACTCGATGAGTACTACCTGGAAGCACTGCAGGACGAAGGCATGACGGTTATTGAGCCTGATATTGCCGCTTTCCGCGAAGCCGCATTACCGGCGATTGATCGTGTCATGGCCGAAATGGCCGACGGTGTTCGTGAAGATGCCCTGGGTAACCAGAGCGAGTAACACACCTTTGGCAAAAACAGCGGCGGCCCATTGGGCCGTCGCTGTTTTACAAGACAAGCCAGTTTTACAAGACAAGCCAGTTTTTCATGACAAATAAGTTTTCATAACCAAAAAAAGACGTCAGGGTAAGGAGTTCTGCTGTGGAAGACGCTGTAGCGCCCAGCCAAGGGCCGGATCGAATCGCTTTCTATACGCTGCGCGGCGTCACCCGCCTGTGCGATGGGGTAGGCGTGGCGTTAATGGCGGCCATCCTGCTATTGATCGTGGCGGCGGTCATTGCCCGCGACTTGTTGGGGCTGGGCATGCCCTGGACCGAAGAAGTAGCGTCTATGTTGGCCATCTACGCGATTGGCTTTGGCTCGCTATCGGCGTGGGTGCGCAGTGAACACCTGGTGGTCGATCTGTTTAGCCACAAGCTTTCCGGGCTGGGTAAGAATATTCAGTATCGGTTTACTGCACTGGTTTCCTGCGTTTTTTTTGCCCTTGCTGCTTGGGGTGCATGGATCATGTCGGACATGAGCGCCAACAATAAAACCGTCTCGTTAAGTATCAGCTTCAGCTATCTCTATTACGGCATCTTTTTCAGCTTTGTGGGCATGGCGCTGATTGCCCTTTGGCAAACTTTGCGCGGCCCGGTGGCGTGGTTGGAAACGTCCCATGAAGAGGAGGCTTCTCAACCATGACCGAACTACTGATTTTCGTCGGTGGCCTGTTAGTACTGATGGCCATTGGTTTGCCTGTGGTGGTCGCCATTGGCGTGACCTCCTTTATCGCCCTGGTGGCTACTGGTACCGGTGGGCTGCCCGTTGAGTTACTGCCGCTGCGCATGGTGCAAACGCTCAATAACTTTACCCTGCTGGCGATACCGTTGTTTATTCTGGCCGCCAACATCATGAATATTGGCTCCACCACCACGCGTATTTTCGACTTCGCCACCGCGCTGGTGGGCTTTACCAAGGGCGGCCTGGGTCACGCGAATGTGGTGGCCAGCTCCATTTTTGCCACTATGTCAGGCACTGCCGTTGCCGATGCCGCAGGGCTTGGCAGCATTGAAATCAAAGCCATGAAAGAGCGTGGCTATGCGCTGGATTACTCCACCGGTGTTACCGCTGCTTCCAGCGTTATTGGGCCGATTCTGCCGCCCAGTATTGCCTTGGTTGTGTACGGCTGGTTAGCCAATGTGAGCATTGGCGGGCTGTTTATGGCGGGGCTACTGCCGGGTATTTTGATGGCGCTGCTGCTGATGGGGATGACCGTGCTACTGGCTGCCAGTGGCAAGGTGGTGATGCCCAAGCCCACACCCTTTGATGCCTGCGAAGTCGCCCGCACCGGTAGGCGTGCCATCTTGCCATTAATGATGCCGGCGATTATCGTCGGTGGTATTTGGGGTGGTTTCTTCACACCCACCGAGGCGGGTGCTATTGCCTCGCTCTACGCGGTAATTCTAGGCGGGCTGATCTACCGTGACTTGAACTGGCGAGACCTCTATAACGCTTTCCGCCGTACCCTGATGTTCAGTGCAGTGATCCTGCTGATTATTGCGGTCTCCAGCTTTTATGGCTGGATCCTGGTGCGTATGGGGATCCCTCAGGCGTTGGCGGGGCAGGTGGCCAGCATCGATATGCCAACGATCCTGCTGTTGCTCTGCTTTGCGCTGTTCTTCCTGCTTATCGGCTGCTTTATGTCGGTGATTGAAAGCATCCTGATTTTTACCCCGATTGTGGTTCCCGCGGCGCTAAGTGCCGGATTAGACCCCGTGCATTTCGGTATTGTGATGGTGATCACGCTTTCAGTAGGGGTTATTACCCCGCCCTTTGGCACCGTGTTGTTCCTGATGGTGGGGATCACACGGTTGCGCTACGGCCAGGTCGTCACAGCGATCATGCCGTTCTTACTGCCGATTATCGCTACCATTCTACTGCTCATCGCCGTGCCGGGGCTGGCTACCTGGCTGCCAGACGTTATGGGGTATTGATGTAAAAGGAAAGCGAATGAAAATGCCGCACAACACGTTTAAGCAGCAACTGCTGGCGGGACAGCCCCAAACGGGGATTTGGCTCGGCTTGGCGAGCGCCTACACCGCGGAGATTGCCGCCACGGCAGGATTCGACTGGCTGCTGCTTGACGCCGAGCATGCTCCCAACGATGTATCGAGCCTGCTTGCCCAACTACAGGCATTGGCCCCCTATGACAGCCACCCGGTGGTGCGCCCGCCCACCGGGGATACGGTGCTGATCAAGCGCTACCTGGATATTGGCGTTCAGAACCTGTTAATCCCCATGGTGGAAACGGCTGAGCAGGCTGCCCAGCTGGTGGCGGCCACACGCTATCCACCCCGCGGTAGTCGCGGTGTTGGTCATGTGCTGGCACGCGCCTCGCGCTGGGGGCAGGCAGAAGACTACCTCTCCCGCGCCGATGACGAAATCTGCCTAATGCTGCAGGTAGAGAGCCCCCAAGCACTTGCCAATCTGGAGGCAATCGCCGCAGTAGAAGGTGTCGATGGGGTGTTCATTGGCCCGGCGGATTTATCGGCCTCAATGGGGCACCTGGGCAACGCCAGTCATCCTGACGTCACCGCGGCGATTAACGATGCCATCACCACAATACGTGCGGCAGGAAAGGCCGCAGGTATCGTGACGGTGGATGAGCAGGCAGCCCGCGGCTATCTTGCTGCGGGCTGCACCTTTGTTGGGGTGGGTATCGATGCCCTGCTCTATGCCAATGCCCTGCGCGGTCTGGCGGAGCGGTTCAGGCACGAATGAACAAAGCGTCGGGGTTACTCTACGGCAGGCAAGATCCTGCCTGGATTCATCAACCCCTTGGGGTCGAACAGCGCCTTAACGCCGCTGACCAGTTCCCGCTCAACAGGCGATAGCCGTGCCAGGTAGGGTGCCTGCTTGGTGCGGCCAATGCCGTGCTCGGCGCTGATGCTGCCGTTGAAACCGTCAAGTACCTCAAACAGCCGCTCCTCCAGGTCGTGCAGGTGGGCTTTCTTATCGCTATCCGCCATTGCCGTGGGCGGTAGAATGTTGAAGTGCAGATTGCCGTCGCCCACATGCCCGTAGGCAATAATTTCGCACTCGGGTGATGCTACCATCACCACCTCGCTTGCCCGGGTAACGAAGTCGGGTATCGCCGAGATGGGCACCGAGATATCGGTACGCAGGTGCTCTCCGCGCCGCCGCTGGCCTTCCAGCATGCTTTCGCGGAACTGCCATAGCTGGGCGGATTGGGTGTCGCTGGAAGCCAGCGCGCCATCCAGCACCAGCTCGCGCTCCATGCCGGTTTCCAGCAGCGCTTCCAACATCGAACCCAGATCCACTGGCCCCGTGGCCGCGACTTCCATCAGCACGTACCAGGGGTACGCGTCTTCAAGCGGGTCACGCAGCTCTGGCGTTGCTTCAATCGCCAGCTCGATACAGCGGCGAGGAATCAGCTCAAAAGCCGTCAGCAGGTCGCAGCACTCCCGGCGCGCCAGACCATACAGGTCGATGACCGCCTGGATGGAGGGTAGGCCCAGTAGAGCAGTCCGGTTCTGGGTAGTGCGTGGTGAAAGCTTTAACACTGCGCCCGTAACAATACCCAGCGTACCTTCACTACCCAGAAACAATTGCTGAAGGTCGTAACCACGGTTGTCCTTGTGCAGCGCATTCAGGCTTTCCCAGACGCGCCCATCGGGCAGCACCACTTCAAGCCCCAGCACCAGCTCGCGCATCATGCCGTAGCGGAGTACGTTAAGTCCGCCCGCATTGGTGGCAATATTGCCACCAATCTGACAACTGCCTTGGGCGCCCAGCGAGAGCGGAAAGTCACAGTCATGATCAAAAGCTGCCAGCTTGACGTTCTCAAGGATGCAGCCAGCGTCTACGGTAATGGTGAAGTTAATCGGATCAATGGCGCGCACGCTATTTAAGCGCTCAAGACTGATCACCAACTCCTGATCATTGGCAGCGGGCAAGGCGCCCGCCACCAGACCGCTATGGCCGCCCTGGGGCGTCATCGCGATTCCTTGGGCGTAGCAGCGCTTTACCACCTCGGCGACTTCTTCCGTGTTAGCCGGACGGGCCACCGCCAGCGGTGTGCCCAGCGTATCCCCCGCCCAGTCGCTAACGTAGCGCGCTATGGCGTCTGGTTCGCGCAGCAGGCCTCGCTCGCCGAGCAGGCTGATTAGCTCATTTAGAAAGGAGGTGGTGTCTGTCATTCATTCTCTTCCTGCCAGGCCGCGCCCTCGGGGAAGCGGTGCTGTGCTTGGGATTCTGCGTGCATGGCGATACTGTAACCTGGCGCTTCAGGCACTTGATAGCGGCCACGGTTGATTACTACTGGGTCGATAAAGTGTTCGTGCAAGTGATCCACATACTCAAGCACGCGACCTTCAAGGCTGCCGGATACCGCGATATAGTCGAATAGGGAGATATGCTGGGTGTACTCACACAGCCCGACGCCACCGCCGTGGGGGCAAATCGGCACGCCGAACTTGGCGGCCATCAGCGTTACTAAAATCACTTCGTTAAGCCCGCCCAAACGTGCCGCATCGAGCTGGCAATAGTCGATGGCATCCGCCTGGAAGAACTGCTTGAACATCACTTTATTGTGACAGTGCTCGCCAGTGGCGACGCCGATAGGCGCAACCCGGTGGCGGATTTCGGCGTGGCCGAGAATGTCGTCAGGGCTGGTGGGCTCTTCTATCCATAGCGGGTCAAATTCGGCCAGCCGACGCATCTTGGTGATCGTCTCGTCGACTTCCCACACCTGGTTGGCGTCCATCATCAGCACGTTGTCCCAACCGATCTCTTCGCGTAGCAGCGCCGCTCGGCGGGCATCCTCTTCAATGTCGCCGCCAATCTTCTGTTTGAAATGAGTCCAGCCTTCAGCCAGCGCTTCACGCGCCAGACCGCGCACTTTCTCGTCGCTGTAACCCAGCCAGCCCGCTGAAGTAGTGTAGGCGGGGTAGCCATCGTGGCGCATTTCGGCTTCGCGGGTTTCTTTGCCGGAGGCCTGACGGCGCAGCAGACAGATCGCTTCTTCCGGCGTTAGCGCGTCGGTGACGAAACGGAAATCAAGGCAGCGCACCAGCTGTTCCGGGGTCATATCCACCAGCAGCTTCCACACCGGCTTACCTTCGTTTTTCGCCCACATATCCCACACGGCGTTGACGATGGCGGCGGTGGCTAGGTGAATTGCGCCTTTATCGGGGCCAATCCAACGCAACTGGCTGTCGCCGGTAATTTCCCGCCAGAAGGTGCCCATATTGTCGGTAATAGAGGCCAGCGAGCGACCTTCAATCAGCGGCGCTAGTGAGTGCAAACCGGTAACCACAATCTCGTTGCCGCGGCCAATGGTAAAAGTTAAGCCGTGCCCCTCGGGGCTGCTGTCATCGGTGTGCAGGATGACGTAGGCGGCGGAGTAGTCCGGCGCGGCATTCATGGCATCCGAGCCATCCAGAGAACGCGAGGTGGGAAAACGAATATCCTGGATCTCGACGCGAGTGATGGTTGTCATTGTGCGCTCCTAGGCTGTGATATGAGTGGCGTATTGATTGTTAGAATCAGCGGCGCGCTAAGTGGCGCATCAGTTCGCGAATACCGTAGGTCCAGGGCGGTAATTGATCGCTTCTGCCTACCTGGTTGACCAGGGCGCCCAGGGCGGGGGTGGCGATGGTGACGCGATCACCCAGATGATGGGTAAAACCCTGGCCTTCCCCGTCGCGATCCTGAATGGGAGAAAACATGGTGCCGAGGAACAGCATAAAACCATCCGGATATTGGTGGTGGTCGCCGATGGTTTGGCTTACCAAGTCCAGCGGGTCGCGGCTGATCTCGCGCATATCGCTCTCGCCCTGGAGCAGGAAGTCGTCATCCTCCCCCTCAATACGCAGCGATACCTGGCAGTTGCGCACGCTGTCGATATCGAAGTGGTCATCAAACAGGCGAATAAACGGGCCAATGGAACAGGAGGCATTGTTATCTTTTGCCTTGCCGAGTAACAGTGCGCTGCGCCCCTCCACGTCGCGCAAGTTGACGTCGTTGCCTAAGGTCGCGCCACGCACCTGACCACGGCTATCGACTGCCAGGACAATTTCTGGCTCGGGGTTATTCCATTGAGATGATGGGTGTAAACCTACCGGGGTGCCAAAACCTACCGAGGAGAGCGGCTGGGCTTTGGTAAATACCTCCGCGTCGGGGCCGATGCCAACTTCCATATATTGCGACCACCCACCGCGCGCCTGAAGCGCTTTTTTTAGCGACATCGCCTCTTCAGAACCCGGCGCAATCTTGGAAAGGTCGGTGCCGATCAGTGCCTGCAGGTCGTTGCGCAGCTCCACCGCTCGTGCAGGGTCGCCGCCCGCTTGCTCTTCGATCACTCGCTCTAACAAACTCACAGCAAAGGTGACGCCACAGGCTTTAACGGCCTGAACATCGCAGGGGGCTAGCAGGTAGGGCGCTTGTGGTTGGGGTAACTGAGAGTTTTCCAGCAGTGCCTCGACACTACCTAGGTTGGGGCCTTCCGCTCGCTGTACTACCGCTTGTAGGTCGTCGCGTTCCAGCAGGTCAGCCATGGTGGGCCCATAGGCGGTAATGTCGATCACCTGACCGTTGTTGACGGTCACTAGCGCGGGGCCAGGATGGCTGCCCTCCAGCCAAACGCGGCCAACCAGCAGCGCGTTACCCCGGTCGGCGGGAAGTGTGTCCGTCGATGAAAGTGGATTCATGTACTTCTCCATTCGCTCTTAGAATTAGTTTTAATCGTTAGCAGTGGGAGGCGACTGGCGCTAAACACGCCATCGCCTATCATGTTATAGATGTCGATTTGTATGACAGGTATGCCAGTTCATTGCTTACTTTAGCGCACCGCTCCATTTCGGGTCGATAGTTAAATCTATCTAGAGGACGACGGTTTCGCTAAGTGTGGCTCTCACAATAAAAGCAAAAGTGTTAAGGAGAATTTCATGTTAGACGAGTGGAACGGTAAGCGAGTACTTATCACCGGTGCTAGCCGTGGCATTGGCGCGGCTGTGGCGAAGCAATTGGGGGCGCTGGGAGCGCACGTAGCGGTGCACTATCACAACAGTGAAGCGCCCGCTGAAGCAGTGGCTAAGGCGATTCGCGATGCGGGTGGGGAAGCCTTTACCGTTAAAGCAGACGTCAGCCACACCAGCGAGACCCAAAAACTCGTCGACGATGCCGCCGAGCGTCTGGGCGGTTTAGACCTGTTGATCAATAACGCGGGGGACATGCTGGGCCGGGTTGGCTTAGGTGAGATGGACGATGACCAATATGACCGGGTCATGGATCTCAATGTCCGTTCAGTGATTATGGCTAGCCGGGCGGCGCTACCGCATTTTCGTCGCGCAGGTGGCGGCAATATTATTCACACTACCTCGATTGCCGCACGTAATGGTGGCGGGGGAGGCGCTGGCCTATACGCCTCAGCAAAAGGTTTTGTGAGCACGATAACGCGAAATATGGCCAAGGAACTTGCCGGGGATAATATCCGCGTGAATGCTGTGGCCCCCGGTACGATTGCGACCGATTTTCATGAGCGCCACTCAAGCGATGCTCATCTAAACGCAGCTCGGGCATCGATTCCCATGGGGCGTTTGGGCACGGCGGAAGAGTGCGTGGGTGCGTACGTTTTTCTGGCGACCGATACGCTCAGTAGCTATGTCACTGGTCAAATCATTGAGGTCAACGGCGGGCAGTTAATGCCATGAATAGCTCCCCACGCTGTTATGAAATTGCGATCACCATGGGCGACCCTGCTGGCATCGGCCCTGAGATTATTTGCCGCGCGCTGAGTGCTATGTCCGCCACCGAACGTGCCACGGCGATGGTCATCGGTGACCCGGCTATTTATCGCCGTGCGGCGGCAAGTGTTGGTGTTGTGCTTGAGTTCGTGCCATTGGAGCAGGTAGAGAGCGATAAGGATTGTGTGGCGGTCGGTGTGGTCGAGGTGCCGAAAGGCGTTGAGATTGCTGATGGTCAAATTAGCGCCGGTGCGGGTGATATGGCGTTTCGCTGCGTTCATAAAGCCGTGGAATTGGTGCAGGCGGGGCGGGCGCAGGTGATTGTCACCGCCCCGCTGAACAAGGCGGCGTTGCATGAAGCCGGGCACCATTACGATGGCCACACCGGGATGCTGGCATCGCTGACCGGTGCGCCCTCGTCGTTTATGCTGCTGGCATCTGAGACGCTCTCGACGCTACATGTATCCACCCACGTGTCGCTACGTGATGCGATCGACCGAGTGACCCCTGAACGCATCATTGCCACCGTTGAAGCAGGACACGCGCACTTGCTCGCGTTGGGCATGAAGGCTCCGCGCATTGCCGTGGCAGGCCTTAATCCGCACTGCGGTGAAGGAGGGATTTTTGGCGACGAAGATAGTCGCTGTATCGCCCCAGCGGTGGAACGCTTGCGGGAACGGGGTTTTGATGTGAGCGGGCCGATCTCTGCGGATACGGTGTTTTACCGCGCTTCGAAAGGCGAGTTCGATTTGGTTATTGCCCAGTATCACGACCAGGGCCATATCCCCGTCAAACTGATTGCTTTTGATACCACGGTCAATGTCAGCCTTGGCTTGCCGCTTCAGCGCACCTCGGTGGATCACGGCACTGCTTTTGATATTGCCTGGCAGGGCAAAGCCGATGCCACCAACATGGGATCAGCGATTGCCTATGCGCGACGGTTAGCCAGTGGCGCCAAGGCATGAGCGGCTGCCGATTGGCGATTATTGCCGATGATCTTTCGGGCGCGCTGGACACTTCAGCACCCTTTGCCGCGCGAGGCGCAGATGTCCGCGTGGTGATTAGCCTGGAGGCATTAGCGACAACGCTAGAGGCATGGCAAGGTCAGTGGCCAGAGGTCATCGCCGTGAATACCCAGTCTCGCCATCTGCAATCTGAGGAGGCGGCGCTTCGGGTAAGCGAAGCAGTGCGTTTGCTCACGCGAGTCGCGCCGCAGGAGTGGTTCAAGAAAGTCGATTCAACCCTGCGTGGCCAAGTAGTCGCAGAGTGCACGGCACTGCGGGAAGCGCTTGGCTTTCCCCTGCTGCTGGCTCCCGCGGTACCGGCCCAGGGGCGAACAGTGCGTAATGCCGAAGTGTGGGTGGACGGCATTCCACTGGCTGATACCACCTACCAACAGGATGCCCTCTCAACGCCCCTGATCGGCCCCATTGATCAGGCATTTTCCGTCAGCGGACAACCGCTGCAGCGCTATCGCTCTGGTCAGGGCGTTCAACTCCCTAACGGGGACTGTATCGCCGATGCCCAAAGCGACGAGGAGCTTGCTGCGCTCTATCAGCTCGTGTCGAGTGCTGGCTGCCGCCGAGCAATGGCGGGGGCTGCGGGGCTGGCAACGGCTATCGCCCAGCGTTTTTTCGGGCGGCCTGATGCACCATTTCGAGCGTTGAATAGCGTAAATACAGTGCTTTATGCCATCGGTTCTAGAAGCCCTCGTGCTGCCGAACAGCTCCAACAGTTGCGACAATACGTGCCCGGTTTGGCCGTGATTAAAGCGTGTACCGAGCCCTCTGCTACACCTTGTAATAGTAGCCCGGCCTTAGGGACCTATGTGGTCGTGCCCGGAGAGAGTGAGGAATGCACGGCAAACCAAGTCGCCGAGTCGATGGCTTCCAAAGTGGCCGACCTTACGTCTGCCTGGCGGGACGATGATCCGTGTTTGCTATTTTTAACCGGCGGGGATATCGCCATGGCCGTATTGACCCAACTGGGGGTGAGTTATATCTCTGTCGAGACGGAGTGGTCACCCGGGGTGGCACTAGGGAGTATGGATGGCGATAGGCGAAAGCGAGTGATGACTAAAGCAGGTGGCTTTGGCGATCCTCAACTGCTGGTGCGCTTATACCATCAGTTCGCTCCACGGCTTGAATCATCATAGGCACTACTAAAATCGTTACCTGGATAGTTGCGCGATTGCGGGCAGCCAACTAAGTTTGAAGCTGGTGGTATGACACGTATATAGCACTATGATCGGTTACGTTGGTTGCCGCCGCTTAAAAAATAACCAAATACATCACAATAAATAGCAGCAAATCACACTATCCAACAACAAATCCAATGGTTGTGAGGAGTACACGATGAGTCACAAACGCCAACACTCGCTTAAGATGGCCCGCCTGCTGACCGCTACGCTTATCGCCGGTGGTCTCTCAGTGACCGGTGCTGTGCATGCGCAAGAAGAACTCACCTTTGCTCACGTCTATGAGACATCCGAGCCCTACCACGAGTGGGCACTGTGGGCGGCAGATGAAATCGAGGAGCGTACTGATGGCCGTTATTCGATCAGTGTCCACCCGGCGTCGTCACTGGGTAAGGAGTCGGACATCAACGAAGGCCTACAGCTTGGCACGGTTGATCTGATCTACACCGGCAACCAATTTGCCGGTCGTTTCTATGGCCCGGTGGGTATCGCTGGCGCGCCCTATATGTTCCGCGATTTTGACCATTGGCAGGCCTATGCCGATAGCGACCTGTTCAAAGAAATCGCCCAGGGCTACCAGGATGAAACCGGTAACGTACCGCTGGCCATGAACTACTACGGGCGTCGCCATGTAACCTCCAACAAACCGATCAATACGCCGGAGGACATGCAAGACCTGAAAATTCGTACGCCCAATGCGCCAATGTACATGATGTTCCCCGAAGCGGTGGGCGCCAACCCCACTCCGATCGCATTCTCCGAGGTTTATCTGGCGCTGCAGCAAGGTGTGGTGGATGCTCAAGAAAACCCACTGCCGACCATTCGCGCCAAAGCGTTTCATGAGGTGCAGGACTATATCAATCTGACCGGGCATATCACCGATTCGCTAATCACCATCGCCGGTGGCCCATTGTGGAATCGCCTCTCCGAGGAGGATCGTGAGGTTTTCCGTGAGGTCTACACCGAAGCCGGCGAGCGCATCACTCAAGATATCTTGAAATCCGAGGAAGAGCTGGTGGCTTGGTTCGAAGAGCAGGGTGTGACCGTCAACGAAGTCGATATAGAACCCTTCCGCGAAGCCACGATTCCTGCCCATAACGGTGAAGCGGCGACTTGGGATCAGGAAACCTATGATCGTCTGCAGGCTATCGGCCAGTAATCAGACTATCGGACGGTAATGCCGTGAGGCCTGAGTTTTCCAGAATCCGTACGTTTCCGGGATCGTTTTTTTCGTAGACCAAGACTCGCCCCGCCCAAGCCTCGGGTGGGGCGAAGCGGGAGCCTTCCATGAGCCAAACTGACTCTACTGACGAGACCAGCCTTGCAGGTCTCGACGATGATTCCTTCAACATTCACGACTATGCCCTGGAGGATTTCCTGACGCTTGGGATCTTCTGGCTACTGGCACTGGATGTCTTTATGCAGTTTTTCAGCCGCTATGTGCTGGGTAATTCCATCGCCTGGACGGAGGAGATGGCGCGCTATCTATTGGTTATGGTGGGCTTTATGGGCAGCACCATGGCCGTGCGAAAGGGATCGCATATCGCAGTGGAATTTTTCTATCGCTACATGCCGGGGTGGCTGGGGCGCGTGATGTCGACGCTGGTAGACCTGATCAATATTGCCTTCTTCGCCAGCATGGCCTGGATCACCTTCAAACTGGCTGATCGTACCAGTGCCATGATGACCTCGGTGGATATCCCTAAAAGCTGGCTTTACTACTTGGTGATGGTGGGCTTTATCATCATGCTGGTGAGAGGGGTGGAGGTGGCTATTCGTCACTGGCGCTCGGGCACCAGTGAACTGCTCAATACCCAATAACAACACGCCAACACGCTACTCTCTCGGAGATCACCCCAATGCCCAACATTCTGGCTGTGAGGCGCGGCGGTGCGATAGTACCGCCATTGGTCGCGGCTGTCGCGATACTCGGCTGTATCGCATTGGCCGCCACCCAGCACTATTTACTGTTCCTGTTTGCGGCGCTCTTTACCCTGCTGGTGATGGGGGTGCCGATCGCCATTAGTCTTGCCGGCTCGTGCCTGCTGTATGTGCTGCTGACCGGCAGAGTACCCGATGTTGTCGTGATGCATCGCATGATCAACGGCGTCGACAGCTTTCCCCTGTTGGCGATTCCGTTTTTTATACTCGCCGGTAACCTAATGAACAATGGTGGTATTACCGTGCGGATATTTGACTTTGCCAAGGCATTGATGGGCTGGATGCGTGGCGGTCTGGGGCACGTCAATGTAGGCGCCAGCATTGTTTTTTCCGGCATGTCAGGAGCCGCAGTCGCCGATGCAGGGGGGCTAGGTACCATTGAAATCAAGGCCATGAAAGATGCCGGTTACGACGAGGAGTTCTCGGTGGGTATCACCGCGGCATCTTCGACCATTGGCCCGATTATTCCGCCGAGTCTGCCGATGGTTATCTACGGTGTAATGGCCTCGGTGTCGGTCGGCCAGTTGTTCGTCGCCGGCCTGGTACCGGGCCTGTTAATGGGGCTGGTACTCATGGTCATGATCACGATCATTTCACGGCGGCGCGGCTATACCCGCGATGCGGTGTTCTCGTTTCCGGTGCTTGGTCATACGTTCAAGCGCGCCTTCCTGTCACTCTTAACACCGGTCATCATCGTCGGCGGCATAATGTCGGGGGCCTTCACTCCTACCGAAGCGGCGATTGCTGCGGTGGTCTACGCCTTGGTGCTGGGGGGAGTGGTTTATCGTAGCCTGACCTGGCGCCGCCTGCTCAAGGTGAGCATGGAAACTATTGAAACCACTGCCGTGATCCTGCTGATCGTCGCTGGTGCCTCGATATTTGCCTGGATCCTGACCAGCAACCAAGTCACGCAGCATGTTGTGACCCTGCTCGGGCCATTTGCCGATAACCCCATAGCCACGCTGATCATCATCAACCTGGTGCTGATTCTGGTGGGCTGTTTTATGGAGACCATCGCGGCGATCACCATCCTGGTGCCGGTATTGTTGCCGGTGGCCATTACTGCGGGTGTCGATCCGGTGCACTTTGGCGTGATCATGGTGCTAAACCTGATGATCGGCTTGTTAACGCCGCCGGTAGGCATGGTGCTGTATGTACTGTCGCGAGTGTCCGGAATTTCCTTCGAGAAATGCATGCGTGGCACGCTGCCGTTCCTGGTGCCGCTGGTCATCGCATTGCTATTGGTTACCTTCATTCCAGCTATCTCGCTGTGGCTGCCAACACTGATTTATCGTTAAGCATTACCGGGGCTGGCCAATGGTCAGCCAGTAGCCCGACTGAAACCAGGAGCTATCGATTAATGAGAGATACGTCGTCAAATTTTCGCGTCGCTCGCGAAGACCTTGCCCGCTTCATGCAAGCCGTTCTGAAGGCGGCAGGTGCTGATCAGGCATCAGCAAACGCGGTCACTCGCGCGCTGATTACCGCCTCACGTATGGGCACCGACAGCCATGGCCTGCGTCTGCTGCCCCACTATCTGCAGGCGCTCAAGGGCGGGCGGATCAACGGCGCGCCCGACATGCAGTTCCACCAGCGCCTGGCGGCGACCGGTTTTCTGGATGCTGACGACGGGTTGGGGCACCTTGCAGGTTATACCGCCATGGAGCACGCCATGGCGATGGCCGAGACGGTGGGGATGGGCGCCGTCGCGGTGGGCAACTCGTCGCACTTCGGTGCGGCGGGGTGCTATGCGTTGGCAGCGGCTGAGCGCGGTTATCTCGGCATGGCGTTCTGCAATTCGGATCCTTTCGTGCTGTTGCATGAGGGCGCCAAACCCTTTCACGGTACCAACCCCATCGCCTTTGCGGCGCCGGTGGCGGGCGAGTCGCCTTACCTGCTGGATATGGCGACCAGCTCGGTGCCCTGGAATCGCGTGCAGCAGTACGGGGCGATTGGGCGTGAACTGCCAGACCAGGTCGCGGCGGATGCTGCCGGGCAGGTAAGCCGCGTTCCTGGTGAAGTGGCCGCACTGTTACCACTGGGTGGTAGCGGCTTCGGCTTCAAGGGCGCGGGGTTGGGTGGCATGGTTGAGGTTCTGAGTTCGATGCTGTCGGGTATGCAGCATGGCTTTAAGCTGCTGCCCATGGGTGGGCCAGACATGGCGACGCCACGCGGTGTAGGGCACTTCTTCCTGGTCATGCAACCGGATGCGTTTGTGGATGCAGGCACTTTTGCGCAAGGAATGGCCGAGTATCTAGCCGACCTACGCGCCCAGCCTGCTGCACCCAATACCCAGGTAATGGCACCTGGGGATCGCGAATGGCGCTGCCAGGCCCAGCGCGACGCCGAAGGCATTCCGCTCGATTCTGCCAATCAAATCGCCTATGCCGAGATTGCCGAGCAGTACCAAATAGCGCCGCTCTCTCGGCTGGTTTGAAGGATAATGACCAGAAATGCAGTAAAATGGCGGAAAATTCCAGGTTAACCAGGGGTGACTGCCTATGAGCAGATACCGGATCGAGCGTAAAACGCTATCGGAACAGGTCGCTGAGCAGCTTGAGGCGGAGATTCTCGAGGGGCGGCTGAGTGAAAACGATCAACTGCCTTCAGAGAGGGAGTTGATGGAGCAGTTTGGTGTTGGCAGACCCGCGGTGCGTGAAGCACTGTTCCACCTGCAACAGCTAGGACTTATCGCCATCAACAGCGGTACCCGCGCCAGGGTAATTCGTCCCACCGCTGAGGCGGTGATGGCCAGGCTTTCTGGGGTAACCCGACAGCTGCTTTCTAAGCCCGATGGTCAACAGTATTTCCAGGAAGCGCGGGCCATGTTCGAGATATCTTTGGCTCGCTACGCGGCGCGTAATGCCAGTGAAGAGGATCTAGCGAGGCTGCGCGATGCATTAGCGGATAATCGCGATGCAATAGGTGATGAAGCACGCTTTAAACGTTCTGATAATGACTTCCATGGCGTGTTGGCCAGCATTGGTCGTAACCCCATTTTCGATGCTATCCATGTGGCGCTCTCTGAGTGGTTGGACGATCGCCGCGCGCTGGTGCTGCAACAGAAGGACGAAGACAAAGCGGCTACCGCTGCGCATACCGAAATCATCGCAGCGATAGAGTCTCGTGACCCAGATGCGGCCGAAGCAGCCATGCGGCGCCACCTAGACCGTCACTACGGCACCTATATGCAGCTTAAAAAGCGCCTCTCGGACGCTTCTTAATTCTCATGCTACCCAATTAATCCTGCCGCCTTTTTTATTCGGCGGCAGGGATGGGATCACTCGGTCATTGTCGATTCAGCAATCTCTTGGAATTCAGTCACGAGATCTTCGCCGATGCGTGGTGCCCACTCTTCGTAAACCGGCTGCACGGCTTCCTGGAAAGCGGCAATCTGCTCGTCATTAAGACGGGTAATTTGCATGCCGCGCTCTTCAAGCTGATCCCGTGCCCAGTCGTCGTACTCGCTGGAAAGCTGGATTTCGTAATCCGCTGCTTGCAGCGCGGCTTCCTGAACAAGTTCCTGATACTCTGGATCGAGGCGATCCCAGGTACGCTGAGAGATCATCTTGATGAAGGGTGTATAAACGTGACGGGTTTCGGAGCCGTAATCCTGCACCTCATAGAAGTTGGAGGTCAGGATGGTGCTCCAAGGGTTTTCCTGGCCATCGACAACGCCTTGTTCCATGGCGGAGAAGAGTTCACCAAATGCCATCGGGGTCGGGTTGGCGCCCAGCGCTTCCCAAATCGCCAGGTGCACTGGGTTCTCCATGGTGCGAATAGACAAGCCACGAACGTCCAGGCCCGCCACATCTTCTGGTGAAGCGACTTCACGAGCACTATTGGAGAGCTGGCGGAAGCCGTTTTCAGAGAATGCCAGGGCTTTTAGACCAGTGCCATCGAAGGCATCAAGCATCTCCTGGGCAGCATCGCTACGCATGGCCTTTATAGCCGCTTCCCGAGTAGGCAGTAGGAAAGGAAGGTCAAAGACTGCCAGCTCCTCGACATAACCTGTGGCGGGTGAAGAGGAAGGGTAGGTCATATCCAGCGTACCGGTTTGCAGCATTTCCATCATCTGCACGTCATCGCCAAGCTGGCTGTTGGGAAAGATATTAACGCTGATACGCCCTTCGCTGCGCTGGTCGAGAATATCCGCAAAGTATTGGCTAGAGATATATTGAGGCGAGCTTTCCGCCAAGCCCAATCCCATGCGCAGAGTGACGCTGCCGTGGTCACCCACGGTGCCGCCCTCTATCTCTGGCGGATCGGAAAGGTCAGGCGTTTGCGCGTAGGCAATGCCTGAGCTGAGCAGTGTAGCGCCGGTCATTAATAGGGTGCGTTTCCAAAGATGGTGCATAGTCGTCACTCTCCTGGCGTGCTGCAGGTCGCTACGCTAAGGGGATATTCCTAGCGAGCTGCAGCGTGGTTGATTGTTGTTGTGTGTAAGCGGCACTCGCTTATAGAGGTGTAAGTGCCGCTCCCTTAGGTGAATGTCTAACGTTTTTGGTATATGTTCAACATATACTTTTGTATGTATCGACGCCGCGGGTAAGAACGCGTACCGTCATGGCAACTCTTCCCTACATTTTAGGAAGCTTTCTTCATCGTTAGTGTTGGTGGGCAGTTTGAGTGCCTAAAGCGCGCCTGCCGACTTGTATATTTACTTTAGGCGTGGAGCGGAACCATGGCCAATTTTCAGCGAATAACTCCTGAGCAGTTGCGTTCACGCTACTGGTTCGATAACCCTGATCACCCCGGAACCACGGCGCTATGTATTGAGCGTTACCTCAATTACGGTATTACTCTGGATGAGCTGACCAGCGGTAAGCCGATCATTGGTATTTGCCAGTCGGGCTCTGATTTAACCCCGTGCAACCGCCACCACATTGACTTGGTCAAGCGGGTTAAAGACGGAATTCGCGCCGCAGGTGGCGTGCCGTTTGAATTTCCCATGCATCCTATTCATGAGAACGTGCGCCGACCCACTGCTGCGCTGGATCGGAACCTCGCTTACTTGGGCATCGTGGAAGTGCTCCATGGCTACCCGCTAGATGGCGTGGTATTGACCACCGGCTGTGATAAAACCACCCCGGCTGCGCTGATGGCCGCGGCAACGGTGAATATTCCGGCCATTGTGCTCTCCGGTGGTCCGATGCTTAACGGCTGGCGTGGCGCCGAGCGGGTGGGCTCAGGCACGATTATCTGGGAGCTTCGCAAGCGGCTGGCAGCTGGGGATATCGACTACGCAGAGTTCCTTTCCCGCGCCAGCGACTCAGCGCCTTCGATAGGCCACTGCAACACCATGGGCACCGCCTCTACCATGAATTCCATGGCGGAAGTCCTGGGCATGAGCCTGCCGGGGTCGGCGGTGATTCCTGCGCCCTATAAAGAGCGCGCAATGGTGGCCTACGACACGGGTACGCGGATTGTCGATATGGTGTGGGAAGACCTGCGCCCGCTGGATATTCTGACCCGGGAAGCGTTTGAGAACGCCATCGTGGCGTGCTCGGCACTGGGCGGTTCATCCAATGCGCCGGTACATATCAATGCGATTGCCCGCCATGCAGGCATCGAGCTGGATAACGATGACTGGCAGCGCCTGGGCCATGAAATTCCACTGCTGGCCAACGTAATGCCTGCCGGTGCTTTCCTGTGCGAAGAGTTCTACCGCGCCGGTGGTGTGCCCGCGATCCTCCATGAGCTACACACTGCCGGTAAGCTGCACGGCGAGGCGCTAACGGTCAATGGCCGCTCCATCGGCGATAATTTGCAGGGCCGTGAAACTCAAGACACTGATGTGATTTGTCGCTATAGCGACCCGTTGGTGGATCATGCGGGCTTCCTCAATCTCAAGGGCAATCTATTCGACTCGGCGCTGATGAAAACCAGCGTGATCTCGCGGGATTTCCGCGAACGCTTCCTGAATGACCCCAATGACCCGGAAGCCTTTGAGGGCAAGGTGGTGGTATTCGATGGCTCCGAGGATTACCACGCCCGTATTGATGACCCAGCGCTGAACATTGATGCACGCACCATCCTGGTAATGCGCGGTGCAGGGCCGGTAGGGCATCCTGGCGGTGCCGAAGTGGTTAATATGCAGCCGCCGGAGGCGCTGATCAAACAGGGCATCGAATCGCTGCCGTGCCTGGGCGATGGTCGCCAGTCGGGTACTTCCGGCTCACCGTCGATTCTCAATGCCTCCCCGGAAGCCGCTACCGGGGGTGGCTTGGCGCTGCTGGAGAGTGGCGACCGTCTGCGGGTCGATCTCAAGCGCGGTGAGGTGCAGCTGCTGATCGAACCCAGTGAACTGGAAGCCCGCCGGGAGCGTTTAGCCCAGCAGGGCGGTTACCGCTACCCTGGCCACCAGACGCCTTGGCAGGAGATCCAGCGCAGCATGGTCGAACCGCTGGACCGCGGTATGACATTGGAACCCGCCACCAAGTACCGCGATGTGGCTCGCCAGCATCCGCCCAGGGATAATCACTGAAGAGGCGAATACTAAAGATGAGTCGTTGGAGTACCTTATCGCATCGCCAGCAGGGACTACTATTGACCGCTGGCGGGGCGCTGATCATGGCCCCGGATGCCCTGCTGATTAAAGTGGCCGATCTGCCCGATGCCGAGATATTGATGTGGCGTGGCTTTCTTTCGGGCTTAGGTTTTCTACTGATCGCCCTGATGCGCTATGGCCGTGGCACGCTGGCAGCCTACCGTCGCTGCGGCTGGACGGGTATCGCCGTGGCGCTGCTGTTCAGCCTGACCACCTGCGGTTTCGTGCTGGGCAACCAGTACACCAAGGCGGGCAACGTACTGATGATACTGGCCAGTTCGCCGTTAATCGCTGCCGTGCTCTCCTGGATCATCCTCAAGGAGCGTCTGCCAAGGCGTACCTGGTTAGCGATATTGCTGTGCATGGTGGGTGTCGCCATGATCGCCCTCGATGACGCGGGCGCAGGTTCTTGGGTCGGAAACGCTTTCGCTTTGATGGCGGCAACGACCCTGGCGATTAACTTTACCCTCTGCCGTACGCGGCCGGGGGTGGATATGAGCCCGATGCTGGTGTTCAACGGCCTTATTGTGGGTAGCACCGCAGGGCTGTTTTGGCTGGCGGGCAGCGAACCAACCCTGCCTGCAGCCAACCAGCTTGCTGTCGTTATCCTGCTCTGCCTGATTATTGTGCCTTGCGGCGTGACGCTACTGCAGCGTGGGCCGCTCTATCTGCCCTCCGCCGAAGTGGGCCTGCTAATACTGCTGGAAGTGGTGATAGGCACGCTGTTGGCCTGGTGGATTCTGGCCGAACAGCCCGCGCCAATGGCCATGGTTGGCGGCGTTCTGGTGCTGGGCACACTGGGTGCTAAAGGCCTCTATGAACGGCGGCTGGAACTGAAACAGCGGGCGGGGCTCGATGCTACGCCGTCGATAACAGTCGACCGGTCAAGTACGGTATGATTGACAGGAATCGAAATAGGGCCTTATCGCAGTGACGTCATCTCCTAGTAAGCCAGTAGCTCGCCCCAGTATTGCCGAACATCTCGCCGAGGAGATCTTTGGTGGGCGCTATCACCCCGGTGACTTAGTACCCCGAGAAATGGATCTATGCGAACGCTTTGCGATCAATCGCTCAGCGGTGCGTAGCGATCTTCGCCAACTGGTCGATGCCGGGATTATTGAGCGGATTTCTGGTCATGGTTCCAAGGTGCGCGAATACTCAGAGTGGCATATTCTTGATGCCCAGGTGACTGACTGGCTGACCCGCTACGCTGCCCCCAACCCGGATATTCAGCGCGAGATTCTTGCCTTCCGTCTGGACGTTGAGCCCTATGTGGCGATGACCGCCGCCAAGCGGGCCAAGGCGCGTGATTTAGTCGCCATCGAAGAAGCCTTTGAAGGGCTAGGGCAGAATCTACGCAATGCCACCTGCGAAGAGGAGCGGCGGCTGCACAGTGAGTGTGATGTCGCTTTTCACGAGGCGATCTTCAAGGCGACCCACAATATTGTCTGGGCGCAGCTATCGCATATCCTGCGACCCTCCATCTACATGCTGATTTCCATGTCCAACGAGAACGCCCCAGATCCTGAAGAGAGCCTGGAGCGTCACCGTCAACTGATGGAGAGCATCCGGCTGCGCCGCCCCCGGGAGGCGTTTTTAGCGTCCCAAGCGGTGTTGGCAGGTACCGCCGCAGCGCTAGGGCTTGAGCACAGCGTTAGCTCATTAGGGCGCAGCGTTGAGCTGCCCCACACCACCCCCTGAACCCATTTTCAATGGTTAAAAACAAAGGCAAGCGTATGTCTGACTTCAACTCTGGCTTTAGCTCTGGCTTTAAGTTCGGCCTAGTGGGCGTGGGTAAAATTGTCCGAGACCAGCACCTTCCTGCCATAGCCGCCACCCCAAACTGCCATCTTGTCGCCACGGCGGATCCTCATGCCTCGCTGCCGGAACTACCCGCCTATCAAGACCTGGAAGCGATGCTAGACGCCCACCCTGAAATCACCGCCGTCTCAATCTGCACGCCGACGCACCTGCGCTACTCCCAGGCGCGGGCAGCGCTGATGCGTGGCAAGCACGTGCTGCTTGAGAAGCCGCCAGGGGCGACGTTAAGCGAAGTGGAGGATTTGATTGCCTGCGCTCAGAAGCAGGGCGTTAGCCTATTTGCCGCCTGGCATTCGCGGTTTGCCCCCGGCGTGGCTCAGGCCCAGCAGTGGTTAGCCGATCGCCAGGTTCAGCGGGTTGAGATCGAGTGGAAAGAGGACGTGCGGGTATGGCATCCAGGCCAGGCGTGGATCTGGCAGCCCGGTGGCATGGGGGTTTTTGACCCCGGTATTAACGCGCTGTCGATTGCGACTGAAATCCTGCCCCAACCGTTCTTTCTGCAACGGGCGCGGCTGCTGGTACCGAGTAACGCGCAAACTCCGATTGCGGCAAAGTTATCCTTTATTGATCCAGAAGGCGCGGCGATCGAGGCCGATTTCGACTTCCTCCAGAGCGGCCCGCCAACCTGGGATATGCATATCGACAGCGATGGCAACCGTCTGAGTCTCACCCAGGGCGGCTGTCGATTGGTCATCGACGATGAACTGATCATTGAAGAGGAGGAGCGCGAGTATCAAGGTTTATATGCGCGCTTTGCCGAGCTGATCGCCAACGGGCACAGCGAGGTGGATGTGGCCCCGCTGCGCCAGGTCGCCGATGCGTTTCTATACGGTCATCGTGAGGCTACCGAAGCGTTTATCGAGTGAAGGCTTTATCTGGAAATATGAGGTAGCCAAGAAGCTATCTTAGTGGCCTTAATCGGATACGATCTTATTGCGTTTTATACAGCTGTCATACGCTTGGGGAACGAAACTATCTTCCCCCACGTCGTCTCGAGCTAACGTAAGAAACTCGCAAAGCGGTGGCAGCATATGGGGGGCTAGCTGATAGGCGTTTAACGTTTCAGTCAGGTAGCGCATATCTTTTTCAGCATTACCAAGACTGAACTGTAACTTTGTGCACTCCTTCTGCAGTACCCACTCCATAACGGGAGCGAGCATCGCGCTGTTGGCTCCCCCTTGTGAGCAAATTTCCAGGAGTTTGTCTTGTGAAACGTCCATGCCAGCCGCCATAGTGGCCGCCTCACTGACTAGGGCAGCAGCCCCTAACGAGAGAAAATTATTAATCAGTTTCAGTTTATGCGCTGAACCAACCTTACCCACATGAAAGATGTTTTCTGCGAAACTTTCCATGACCGGCGTAATACGCGCCACTGTGGAGGCATCGCCACCCACCATGACATTTAGTCGTCCATCTCTGGCTTCACGAGGCGTGCGTGCTAAAGGCGCGTCAACGAGTACCCCCCCTTGATGTTCTACGTTTTTCGCAAGGCGCTCAGTTGATTCGGGATGAGTTGTAGAGCAGTCGACGATAATAAGCCCTTCGTGGCTTCCGGCCATTAAACCGTCAGCCCCGCTGACGATTTCGTTGACCTGTTCGGATGTCTTTACGCAGATAAAAACAATATCACTATTTCTTGCCATCTCTGCGGGAGTGCTAACTTCTGTCGCGCCTTCCTTGCATAGCGCTTCAAGGGGGGATCGATTCCTATGGGCCATCACCGTTAGCGGATAACCGTTACGTACGATATGTCTGGCCATTTCCTTGCCCATTAAGCCGAGCCCAATGAATCCGATGCGTTCTTGTTTCATAGTCGCCTCTGATGAGTTGGTTCACCACACCTGAATATCGCCCACTAGACCTTTGCATGAGCGGCTGTTATTGCAGTGCCCGAGGGAAAGTAACCCCCAGACGTTCCGACCAATCGGCTAGAGCTTCGGGAACACCGTCTGGAAGAGGCACGCCCTCCTGCGCATAACGCTTATGGAGGGCAAGTCCGCGCTCGCCAGGAATCCGTACTGGAGGGCTACCTTCCGCAACAGGATTGTTACGGCAAGCATCCACCAAAGCGCCAGTTTCGCGTTTGAAGGCGTCAAGCCCACCAAAGGCTTCGGGATCCATGATCTGTACCATGACCGAGGCACCCCATTGTGCAGGCGCCTGCACACGGCCAAATCCAGCGAGCCCAGACGTTAAGGCTTCCACCATTAGCCCCAGCGCATATCCCTTGTGGCCGTGGTCAAGCCCACCAATTGGCATGATGCTCCCCTTAGGCTCATCGAACAGCACGCTAGGTTGATCGGTCGCATTGCCCTGGTGATCCTTAAGCCACGGATACGGCAGTTGGCTGTTTTGTTTGTGAAGTCGGCCGACCATGCCATTAGTGGTAATGGATGTGCTGACATCTAACAGAACCGGGCCTGAAGCCGTCGGATAGCCCACAGCGATAGGGTTAGGGGTGTGGGTCGCTTGCAAACCGCCATACGGGGCAACCGACTTAGTCGCCGGATCGGATGATTCGATCACCACCACGAGGTCTTGATCAGTGGCACGTTTCAGATAGGCTGCCAAGCAGGCGATATGATTTGAGCATCGAATCACGACTGTCCCTGTGCCGCAGGAGCGAGCCATCAATTCGGCGGTTTCCATCGCTTTAATGATCAACCAGGGGCCGGGAAGATAACGACCATCCCATGTCTGCACGGCAGCGCGTTTGGAGATTACCTCATACTCACCTGACACAGGCATCCGGCCAGACTGAATCTCGCCAAGGTAAGGGGATAGTAGCTGAAGCCCGTGAGTCGTGTGTCCCATTAAATCGCCTTCGACGAGTATCTCGGCAACTGCTTGAGCCTTTTCTTCTTCGAGCCCGGCTGCCACAAGTAAAGCGGTGCTGAATTGAGTAATGTCCTGCACGTCGTAATGGTGGCTCATTGTATTTATTCTCCTAAATTTGTTGTTGTCAGGCTCTCTTAATCATTGCGCCGTCTGAGTTGATTGATTAAGGCGCTATGGTCTAACTCGCCATCCCCTTGATCGACGAGCTCTTCAAAAAGTGTGTTGACCAATGACGAAATCGGTAGCTTAAGATGTAGCGTGTCGGCAAAAGCCATCGCGGTCTGGGTATCTTTCAATTGCCATTTCGCTGGCCCACCCGGGGTAAAGTTTTCCTGAATCATACGCTGCCCGTGTATACGCAAAATGGTCGAGTCAGCAAACCCACCTTCAAGCGCACTGAGCATTCGCTCGGGGTTTGCCCCGCCCTGTTCTGCCAATAGTATGGCTTCTGCCACGGTAGCAATGGTGTTGGCCACAATCATTTGATTGGCGAGCTTAGCAAGTTCCCCGCTACCTGCAGGGCCAACATGAACGGGCCTGCCGAGAGATAAGAGAATGGGTTCTACTGCTTTAAAACTTACGGCATCGCCACCCACCATAATGGCCAGCGTGCCGTCGATCGCTCCCTGCTCACCGCCGGAAACCGGCGCATCAAGGTAATTAATCTGGCTCTTGGCGGCTTCTCCTGCTTGACGGCGAGCGGTTTCGACAGGTATTGAACTCATGACAATAAGTGTGGCGTCACGCTGCATGGCATTGAGTAGGCCGCTAGGGCCCAACAGCATTTCATCACACACAGGCCCAGAGCTAAGCATAACGATAACGACATCGCTTTCGGCAACGGCTTCTTCGGGCTTTTCTACGATGGTGGCACCCACCGACTCTAAACGGTTGGCTTTGCTTTTTGTTCGATTCCAGACAAGCACTTGGTGTCCTGCATGTGCCAAGCGTGCTGCCATCGGCGCACCCATAATGCCCGTGCCAATAAATCCGATAGTACGTGACGTTGTCATTATTAGTTCCTCTATCTAGATGAGCCATTGAAGAGAAGGGGCGGTGCGTTTCTATATCTCATGCAAGATTTCAGCTACGTTTCTCAGCTACGTTCCAGCGTGATGGGGCATCCACGTTCGTTATTTGGTTGTTAGCGCAGGTAAAGCGGTATATCGATATCACCTGATTCTCGGAAGTTAATCAGCCGGTCGAGTACCTTGGATTCTGAACGCTCTAAATGGGTTGCCAAGGCTTTGCCTGCTTGCGCAGGTTGTTGCAGGCGCATTTTTTCAAATATCCATAAATGTTCATCGAAGAAAGGATCTTGATCGGGAAGCTTTAATACTCGTCCAAGCAGGTGTTTACTGACTAATAAGATAGGATGCGTGCGCCGGAGCATATTCATGACCTCCTGGTTATCACCTAAACTAACGGCGGCATGATGGAGGTCATTTTCTAACTCATCCAGTAGCTCCCCCTTTATATCAGGATAGCTCTCAGCAGCGTGTTTGAGTTTGGTAATATAGCCTTTAATGGCACTTTCTGGCATATGTTTTGTGGATCGCGCAATCATATAAGGTTCTAATTGGCGACGTGCTTCATAAAGATTATGTAACCGCTGATCATTCAGAGGCACCACGCTCCAGCTATTATATTTAATCTTCTCGACTAAACCGATAGACTGTAAATAGAGCAAGATTTGGTGAGTGACTGTGCGGCTGACATTAAGCGTTTTGGAAAGCTGCAGCTCATTGAGTTCAAACGCACCCTTAATCGAACATAAAACGATGTCATGCTCAACGCTGTCGATATGCGCCCGCCAAGAAACGATACGGTCTACTTTTGGGGCATGGCCAAGTTGTTTGAAATCATGCTCACTGAGCGCACGTCGCACTACCTCACCTGGCGATGCGCCTACTAAATAGCCGCGCCCCTCAAAACGGCAGATATACTGCTCTTCGTGCAACCGGCTTAATGTTTGCCGAACGGGCGAGCGGCTAATACCAAACAGCTCCGCTATATTTCCCTCAAGCAGTACTAAACCGGGTTCAAGACGTTTCCCAACAATACTCTGCTTAAGAGCCGTGTAGAGTTGGTCGCGCAGCGTTTTTGTCATAGTCAGTTAATGGCTCTCTAATGGAAATTTAGGTGACGGCACCTACCAGCCAGGGAACGAATTCATTATTACCGTAACCCAATGATTCGCTGGCGCTCATATCACCTGAAGCGATGGCAATAATGCGCTCAAAAATCTGCTCTCCAACACTTTCTACACTGTCAGTGCCATCAACAATAACGCCACAGTTTATATCCATGTCTTCATGCATTTTCTCATACATGGAGGTATTCGTTGCGAGCTTAAGGCAGGGGGCGGGTTTGAAGCCTGAGACTGAACCTCGCCCAGTGGTAAAGCAGACTACGTTAGAACCGGAGGCGATTTGACCCGTGACCGAAATCGGGTCATAGCCAGGGCTATCCATAAAGTTAAAACCGCGCGTGGTCATCTTCTCAGCATACAGCAGCACGTCGTTAAGGCTCGACGTTCCGCCTTTAGCTACTGCGCCCAATGATTTCTCAAGGATAGTTGATAGCCCACCCGCTTTATTGCCTGGGGAAGGGTTGTTGTTTAGCTCAGCGCCATTTATCTCAGTGTAATGTTTCCACCAGGTAATCCGGTCGAGTAGTTTCTGGGCGACGTTCTCATTAATGGAGCGGTCTATCAGGAGGTTTTCAGCGCCATAGATTTCGGGGGTTTCGGCGAGTATAACGCTGCCACCATGTTGCACGATAAGGTCGGCGGCATGGCCCAAAGCTGGGTTCGCGGTAATACCTGAGTAGCCGTCTGACCCGCCACACTGCAATGCAACCACTAAGTGCTCAAGGGGCGCAGGTGCACGCTGCTGTTGGCCGTGTTGGGTGGCCATTTGCATGATGTGATCACAGGCCGTTTTGATGCTAGTGCGTGTCCCTCCCGCGTCTTGAATATTAAAGTAAGCCAGCCGCGAGGCATCTTCCAACCCCTTTCTTTTGACTAATGTTTTGACCTGGTTGGTCTCACAACCCAGGCCAATGATGAGTACAAAAGCAAAGTTGGGGTGCTGGGCATACCCTGCGATAACACGCTCAAGAAAGGCAAAACCTTCTGAGTCAGTATTCATGGCGCAACCAGAACCATGGGTAATGGCCACTACACCATCGAACCCCATTTGGCTTAATTCCCCAGACTGATTGAGCGCGTCCGCAGCGGCTTTAGCCACCGTGGCAGAACAGTTCACGGTAGAGAGAATACCAATATAGTTACGCGTTCCCACGCTACCATCAGCCCGTTGGTAGCCTTGAAACGTCCGTGAATGGCTAACGGTGACGGTTTTTTGATGGGGCTGAAAATCTTCCAATGAAGAACTAAGTTCAATCATGGTGAGGTTGTGGGTGTGCACATGCTCACCAGGATTAATATCCCGTGCAGCCAGCCCAATCAGTTGGCCATATTTAAAAACGGCCTCACCATTTTTGATAGGCGTGAGCGCAACTTTATGCCCCGCATCAATATTTTCTTGAGCAAGCGTGCCCTTTTTATCAATGGGTATATCTTTTGGAACTGCTTTTGAGGCAACGCCTACGTTATCCCGCGGATTGAGATGAATAATAACTGACGGGGAATTAATGAGATTCATCGTTTACCTCAAGCTGATTATTGGGCTTTTGTTGCAAGGGTCAGGCGCAAGCTTAAAAGCGATCATTGTGGGTGCACTCTAGCAAGCCGGCCGCGTACGTCGATTAGACTATTGTTCTATATAATGTTCATTGAGCGCAATGGTCATCTAGTCTAGATTGCTTTCATACACGCGGCGCACAAAGCTAATTGCCGATTGCGGCTCAGTTGGAAGGCCAGCTCACGATTACGCCGCAGATGGATGATGTGATTTGGATACGGCGCGGCCATCCATCGCTTCTTACGGCCTGTGTGTTACCAAGATCTCCCCATGGCCTTGCTGCCGGAGGCGCTGAAGGAGAGCAATCCCCTGAAGGTAATCCGCTTGGTGGATGGGCAGCGTGAACATGCCCATATTTGAGCCGCCGTTCACAGTTTTGCTAGGCGTTTTTTGTAAAGGCCTTGGCAGCTGCAAAATACATTACTAGACTGTTATCACGCAGTCATACTGTATGACACCTTGAGTGAAGAGATTGCTGGGTTCACGAGCAAAACAATAATGAGAAATGACAATGCCCCACATAATCAATTATTTAACAAAAATTCAGTTCGGTGAAAGCGCTATTGCTGAATTAGCCAATGAGCTGCAATTGCTGAAGATAAAACGACCGTTGTTTGTGACTGATAAGGGGCTCAGTGCTACCCCTCTTATCACACACGTTATTGAGTCTGCTCAGCTTGATGATGGCGCATGTGTTTTCGATGATACGCCGTCCAACCCTACGGAAGTAGCGGTAGAGCAAGCGCTTACTTACCTGCGTGAAAGCAAATGTGATGGCATTATTGCCATTGGCGGTGGTTCCAGCATTGATTTAGCTAAAGCGGTCGCCTTACTTTTTAATCATCCTGGGCCGTTACGCCAATACGCTGCGATTGAAGGCGGCGTGACAAAAATTAAAGCCGATGTGCTGCCATTAATAGCAATACCGACAACGGCGGGAACCGGTAGTGAGGTGGGAAGAGCCTCATTGATTACCATGAAAGACAATCGCAAACTTGGCTTTCTTTCTCCTTATCTGATTCCTTCGGTCGCTATTTGTGATCCTCGTTTGACGCTAGGTCTACCACCTTTTTTGACTGCCGCCACGGGTATGGATGCGATTGCTCACTGCGTTGAAACCTTTTTAAGCCCCAAAGTGAATCCTCCGGCTGAAGCGATTGCTTTAGATGGGCTGACGCGCGCTAGCAAATATCTAGTAGAGGCAGTTGAAAACGGAGAAAACTTAACGGCTAGAAATGAAATGATGATGGCGGCCCTTGAAGGCGCCATGGCTTTTCAGAAGGGGCTGGGAGCGGTGCACTCCTTATCCCATGCATTAGGCGGCCTGCACGAGTTAAAACTTCATCACGGTACGCTCAATGCTGTGTTGATGCCGACTGTGCTTAGATTTAACCAGCCCGGCTGTGAGGAAAAGTTTGCTCGTCTCAAAGAGGCGATGGGCCTCAACCCTAGTGACGATTTAGCTGAAGCATTTGAAAAGCTCAATGTGAAATTGGGGATGCCTGCTGGCTTGAGCGAAATGGGCGTCATGGAAGAGCACTTGGATCAACTGGCTCAGTGGGCATTGGAAGATCATTCCACGGCGACCAATCCGCGCGCGCCCTCTAAGGCAGACTTTTATGACATGCTCAAAGAAGCTTTCTGATAAATAGAGTTCTGTCCACTTAATAGTCCGTAAAGGAGGTCTTTGACAAGAAAAACGTAAAGTAATAAAGCATGCAGTTCCAAAAATGATAATTAATTGTAAGCAATACATTACTAAAGGAAAATGAATATGATAATTACAAACCATTCCCTTAAAACTATTTTTGCTTCAAGTATAGCCGCAGCTGTTATGACAGCGTCTGGCTCTGCCCTTGCGGATTACCCCGAACGCCCCCTTACGTTGATTGTGCCTTGGGCTGCTGGTGGTGGCACTGATGCGACGGCGCGAACTATCGCCCGTGCTCTGGAAGAAGAGCTGGGGCAGAACGTCAATGTTGTCAACCGAACAGGGGGCAGTGGCGTTGTTGGTCATACCGCCATGATTAATGCTGAGCCGGATGGTTATACGATTGGCTTGGCTACTGGCGAAGTTAACATGATGCATTGGTTGGGTTTAACTAACCTTACGTATGAAGATTTTACGCCTATTGCTCAAATCAACTACGACTTTCCAGGCATACAGGTAGCAGCCGACTCTCCTTATGAAACCCTTGAAGAGCTCCTTGAAGCGATACGCTCTGAACCTAAAGGCACGTTTACTGCTTCGGGTACTGGCCAAGGCGGTGTGTGGCATCTAGCCTTTGCTGGCTTTTTGATGGATCAAGGTATTCCCGCCGACCAAGTGATTTGGATTCCTAGTGAAGGAGCAGCACCAGCGATGACTGAGCTGGTGTCTGGGGGGATTGATATCGTACCAAGCTCGGTGCCTGAAGCCCGCTCAATGATCGAGGCCGGTCGCGTTAAGAGCTTTGCGGTAATGTCTCCAGAGCGTATACCCAGCTTCCCTGATGTTCCCACCACTAATGAGTTAATCGGTAGTAGCTATCAAGTGGGCGAGTGGCGTGGAATTGCAGGGCCTAAAGGCATGGATCCAGAAGTAGTAGCAACACTTGAATCAGCACTAGAGACTGCTTACAACAGTGATACTTATCAAGGGTTTATGAGTCAGCAAGGTTTTGGTACCGAGTGGCGTAACGCGGAAGAGTTTGGCCAACTCATGGAAGATATGGATAGCGTATTCGGTGAAATTGTTGAACAAGTTGGCTTAGCTAACTGAGGAATGACAATGCGGGATTTTTTCGCCGGAATAGCGTTCGTTATTGCTGGGATTGTTACGATCATTACTGCCCAGCAGTTTCCTACTCTACCAAGCCTGCAGTATGGACCTTCGCTTTTCCCCTCCCTCATAGGGGGGGATTTTGCCTCGGTGGGGCTGTACTTGCCTTGAATGCATTATGGCTTAGAAAAAAAGCTGTCGCGCAAGAAGCACACGGTAGTCCATCCCTAGCTGGCTCACTGCCTGAGAAAAAGAATTGGGCAATGTTGTTGCCACCAGTATCGATTGTCTTTTATATCCTGGCAAGCGACTACCTTGGTGCAATGTTGACGATAATGATCATTATGTTTTTGCTGATGTTATTAAGAAAAACATCACCCTACATAGCATTGGCAACATCTCTAGCAGTGTCGTCAGCTATTTATTTTATCTTCTCGCGCTACTTGCTCGTTCCATTGCCGCAAGGTCTTCTATTAGGGGGTAGCCTGCCATGGATATCTTAATGAATGGGGTTGGGCTGGTTTTAAACTTTGAAACCTTGCTGGTTATTTTAGCGGCTTCACTGTTTGGTATATTTGTAGGTGCAGTCCCCGGCCTTACTGCGACAATGGCAGTAGCGCTATTAGTACCTTTAACTTTCTACATGGATACCATCCCGGCTATTGCTGCCATTGTAACGACATCGGCGATGGCGATCTTTGCGGGTGATATTCCGGGTACCTATCTAAATATACCGGGCACGCCTGCATCGGCTGCTTATGTAGGGGAGTCCTACGCATTAGCGAAAAAAGGCAGGGCAAGAGAGGCCTTAGGTATTAATTTAGTATGTTCTGTTTTTGGCGGTATTTTTGGCACCATCGTTTTAATTGTTGTGGCTCAATCCCTTGCTGAGGTAGCGCTGCAGTTCAGTGCATTTGAGTACTTTTGGCTTGCGGTGCTCGGGTTAAGCTGTTCAATTTTTATTTCAGTTGGTTCTAGAACAAAAGCATTCCTCTCACTTCTTTTTGGCATTCTGCTTTCAACCGTAGGGCTTGATATGATGAGTGGTGCTCCACGTTTTACATTTGGAGTGCCCGACCTTATGGCCGGTATTAACTTTATACCCGTTATGATTGGTATGTTTGCTCTAAATGAACTGATGAGCTATTACGCTTCAAAATCTGAGAAGAAAACAATCAGTATCGTCGATAACGATAGTGTCTTCCACAATGTACCTGGGCATATTAAACGTTACTGGCGTAACATGATACGTGGTAGCTCAATCGGCACGTTGATTGGTGCACTGCCGGGCGCGGGTGCAGATATTGCGGCCTGGATCTCGTATGGTGTGGGAAAGGGTAGGTCAAAAGAGAGTGCCAAATATGGCACCGGTAATATAGAGGGCATCATGGATGCAAGCTCCGCTAATAATTCCGGTATCAGTGGTGCATGGGTGCCCGCTTTAGTCTTTGGGATTCCAGGTGACTCTATTACTGCCATCGTCATTGGCGTTTTATACATGAAAGGGATGAATCCTGGGCCCACTATTTTTATGGATGGGAGTGGATTGATCTATGCGCTGTTTATGGTGTTTATTTTAGCTAATTTGATGATGCTACCTATTGGCTATATGGCTATCCGACTTTCAAAGTTTTTCATCCTAACACCCAGCCGGGTACTAATGCCCATAATATTATGCTTTTGCATTGTGGGGGCTTTCGCTATCAATAATAGCGTTGTGGATATTTGGTTAATGCTTATTGTAGGGCTAGTGGCTTATGTATTGGCTGTGAATGACTTTCCAATGGCGCCAGCCATTCTTGGGTTAGTGTTGGGTTCCGTTGTTGAGAATAATTTCATGAGCGCAATGTTGCGTACCGGTGGTGACTTAACGAGCTTCTTTGCAAGACCAATCAGTGCGGGGCTTGGCATTGCGGTGATTTTACTATGGTGCTCACCGCTTTTGATTAAAGCTTATCGCTATCAGCAGCATAAATCAGGAAGTGTATATTAGTCTGTCAGTTACTATGAAATAAGCGCAGCGAGGCAAATATGGCCTCGCTGCGCTAGTTCGTAAGTCTGTTTTATAAGACTATCGTGAAGCCATCGCTGGCTTTATTACGTTATTCACGCTTGCCATCGACCAGGCGCGATACTCCTGCAGGATTGCCATCACGAATAGCGTCGGGCAGTAGCCCTTCCGGCAGCGCCTGATAGCACACTGGGCGCAGGAAGCGGAAAATCGCAGCGCTACCTACTGAGGTCGTGCGTGAATCCGAGGTGGCAGGATAAGGGCCGCCATGCACCATGGCGTGGCACACTTCTACACCCGTCGGCCAGCCGTTGGCCAGGATACGTCCGGCCTTGCGCTCCAGCGTCGGCAGCAGTTGCTTGGCAGTCGCCAAGTCACCGTCATCCATCTGCAGCGTAATGGTGAGCTGGCCTTCTAACTGAGCCGCAACGCGGGCCACTTCCTGGGTGTCAGCACAGGCGATCACCAATGAAGTCGAACCGAACACCTCTTCCTGTAACGCGGGGTCGCTCAGAAACGCCTCGGCTTGGGTAACGAACAGCCCGGCCTGGCAGGGGTGAGCTGTCTCACCTGCCTGGCCGCGTGCCACCTCGGTCACCTTGGCGTGGCTGGCGAGTCGGCCTACGCCCTGTTGGTAGGCATCATGGATACCCGGCGTCAGCATGGTCTGGGCAGCACTGCCCTTAACTGCTTCACCGGCCGCCGCAACAAAGGCGTCCAGTTCAGGGCCCTGAACCGCAATGACTAGCCCCGGGTTGGTGCAGAACTGCCCGGCACCCATGTTGAGTGAACCGACAAATCCCTCCGCAATCGCTTTACCGCGTGCCTTGAGGGCTTCCGGAAGTAGAAACACCGGGTTAATGGAGCTCATCTCGGCGTAAACCGGGATCGGCTGCGGCCGCGCCTGGGCGGTAGCCATGAGCGCCGTGCCGCCGTTACGTGAACCGGTAAAGCCTACTGCCTGGATGCGAGGGTCGGCAACCAGCGCCTGACCGATTTCGCGGCCCGAGCCAAACAGCAGCGAGAAAACGCCCTCAGGGAGTTCGCACTTGGCAACGGCGCGTTGAATGGCGCGACCTACCAGCTCAGAAGTGCCGGGGTGGGCAGAGTGGCCCTTGACCACTACCGGGCAGCCGGCGGCCAGTGCGGAGGCGGTATCGCCACCGGCAACGCTAAAGGCGAGCGGGAAGTTGCTGGCGCCAAACACTGCCACCGGGCCCAGGCCGATATGGCGCTGACGCAGGTCGGCGCGGGGCAGCGGCTGACGATCGGGCATGGCCGGATCGATACGTACATCCAGCCATTCACCTGCGCGCACTACCGAGGCGAACAGCCGCAACTGGCCACAGGTACGTCCACGTTCGCCCTCTAAACGCGGGCGGGGCAGGCCGGTTTCGGCCATGGCACGTTCGATCAGCTCATCGCCGATCCCTTCGATCTCGGCGGCAATGGCTTCAAGAAAGCTGGCCCGCGCCTCTAAGGAGGTCTCGCAATAGCTATCGAAAGCCGCCTCGGCTAATGCGCAGGCCTGTTCGACCTCGGTCTTGCTGCCGCCGGGGTAGGCGGGCGCCAGCGTTTCGCCGGTGGCGGGATTTACCGCATGAATGTCAGCCTGTTGGCCGCTAATGGCCTGCTGACCGATCAGTAGTTTACCTTCCAGAGTCATACTTCCTCCTGCTGGGGTGGTTAGAGTACGTTAAAGCGACTTTACGCTGATGGGCGGTGCGTCTGCTTCCACCCGTAGAGGGTTGCGCAGGGCGCGACCAAACTCATTGATTTTGATCTCGAAGCGATCGCCCTCGCGCACCTTGATGCCGTCGGCGAAGCTCAGTGTCGCGGTACCGAAAAAGTGCACATGCACATCGCCGGGGCGGCGGAAGCCCGGGTATTTAAAGTGGTGATATTCCAGGTTGGCCAGGCTATGGGCCATGTTGGCCTCGCCGGTGAGAAAGGGCTTCTCCCACACTGTTTCACCACTGCGATGAATAGCGCTGGTGCCTTCCAGATGATCAGGTAGTTCGCCGATCAACAGTTCGGGACCAAAGCTGCAGGCGCGTAGCTTGGAGTGAGCTAACCACAAGTAGTTGAAGCGCTCGGTCACGTGATCAGAAAATTCGTTACCGAGGGCGTAGCCGACCCGCCAGGGCTGGCCGTCATCACCAATCACATAGAGGCCCGCCAACTCAGGCTCCTCGCCTGCATCTTCGGCGAAGGCGGGGGATGGAATCTCCGCTTCTGGCGCCACCACGCACTGGCCATCGCCCTTGTAGAACCACTCCGGCTGTGCACCTACCTGGCCTGCATCGGGTTTGCCGCCCTCCACGCCCAGCTTGAACATGCGCATGGAGTCGGTCATATCCTCCTCCGCGGCCTGGGCTTTGGCATGCATTGCCGAGCGGGTATCGGCACTTCCCAGGTGGGTAAGGCCGGTGCCGGTGACCAGGCAGTGGGCCGGGTCGGTATGGGTCAGCGGGGGTAGCAACTGTTTAGTGTCGACCAGCGCTTGATAATCCAGGCGTGTGTCGGTCAATGCTTCCGTCAGCATGTCGCTAAGTGGCTTGCCGGCGGCAATGGCCCGATTGGCCAGGGTGTAGGTGTCGCAGTCGAGCAGTCTGACCTGCTCTTCGCTTTCGACCAGGGCGGCGCGAACCTGGCCCTGGTGGTCACACTGAATCAGTCGCATGGCGGTCTCCTTATGCAGAGTCAGTCAATAGTGTAGCGGTCATCATAGTGGCCAAATGGCCAGTTGCGGCCACATCAATAGCGCCGCGAGTACGCACAGCTGAATGGCCATAAAGGGTAGTACGGACAGGTAAATATCCTTGAGGCTGATATCCGGCGGTGCCACGCTTTTAAGGTAGAAGGCGGCGGGCCCAAAGGGTGGCGACAGGAACGATACCTGCATATTCACGGCGAATAGAATGCCGAACCAGATCGGATCGAAACCGAGCTGAATAACGATGGGTAGAAAGATCGGCAGAGCCAGCATGGCGATCCCGATCCAGTCTAGGAATAGCCCCAGCACGAGCATAATCGCCATCATCACCAGAATGATCACAATGGGCGCTACATCGAGTCCCAGGATCAAGCTCGAAACAAAACGGTTGCCTCCCATTAAATTATAGACGCCCACCAGGGCGGCGGCGCCGATGCCGATCCAGATGATCATGCCGCAGGTATTCATGGTCTGCCCAAGGCTATGGTGCAGCATACCCGGGGTGAATTCGCCGCGAACAATAGTGGCGAGCAGTACACCGAAAACACCCATGGCCGCGGCTTCGGTGACCGAGGCGATACCACCGTAGATAGTGCCCAGCACTAAAAAAGCGATCAGCCCTGGTAACAGAATGGCCTTGACCGCGTCCAGCTTAGTGGCGAAAGGGTTATCCTGGGTATCTCTATCTAACGGCGGGCCCAGTGCGGGATTTCTCAGGCAGCGCACCAGCACATAGGCAATGTAGCAACCCATCAAAATCACCGCTGGCGTCACGGCTGCGGCGAACAGGTCAGCAATCGATACGCTGGCGATCAGACCGTAGATAATCAGCACGATTGAGGGCGGCATCATGGTGCCCAGGGCGCCCCCGGCACACACCACCCCAATAGAGAGGTGTTTGTCGTAGCCCAGGCGGAGCATTTGGGGCAGCGCCAGAATCCCAAGCAGCACGATCTCACCACCGATAATGCCCGAAAGAGCGGCCAGGAAGAACGCTACCACGATGGTCTGCACCGCCACGCCACCTGGCAGGCGACCGGCGAAGACGCGCATGGCGTTGAACAGGTCTTTGGCGATTCCGGAGCGATCCAGCAGTGATGCCATCAACACGAACATGGGCACCGCCACCAGCGAATACTCGGTGATAAACCCATAAACGCGGCTGGTGACCAGGGGCAGCGCCGCCTCGCCGAACCAGCCGAAGGTGAACGCCATCGCTACCAAGCCGGTGATAAACGCCAGCGGCAGACCGGTGACCAGTAGCGCGAAAATGGCCCCGACCATGAGGATCGTTGCGGTTGAAATATCCATCAGCGCGCCTCCTCGATGTTGGCAGCGGGTTTCGCTTTAATCGATTCCCACAGATGCAGGCAGGCCTGTAGCGTCATCAACACCAGAGCAAACAGAATCATGCCCTTGACCATAGCGGGAAAGGGCGGATTCCAAGAGGTGCCGGAGCGCTCCAGCGACCACTCACCGAGCGGGTTATGCGAAGCTCCCCAGAACATATGAAAGGCGGCATAGCTCATTGTCAGGCAGAAAATCAGGGTGAGCAGGTCGTTGAAACGATCCATCCAGCATTTCAACCTGGGCCCGGCGCTGTCGTAAAGCACCTTGACGCGGATATGGCTATTGCGCGCCATGGCCGCTGGACCGCCCAATACAAAGATAACGGCGATCAGAAACACGACGGTTTCATGTACCCAGGAGGTGGGGTTGTTGAAACCGTAGCGCATAAAGACTTCGACGACGCTGATGCCCATCGCGACCAGCACGAGCCAGGAAACGGCACGGCCGCCCCGTGCAATTAAGCGGTCTAAAGCATTACGTTCGGGAGACACCTCTTCCACCGTTTCGAGGATCTCGGGGAGATCCTGGGTATTCGGCGAAGGGGTTTGATTGTCAGGCGTTTTTTGGGACATGGCGCGACTCTACGCGCAGCGCTCGGGGTGTTTGCCCGAGCGCTGCGTTGGTTAGATTAATGAGGCCGGTTGTGAGCAGAGAGTTGAGAACACAGAGTTAGAGCAGATTGCGCGAGCGCAAAAAGGCGGTCGCCGAGTCATAAATCTTCTGGGTCATCTCATTTTCACCCGCCCACTCTTGCCACTCCTGCTCAGCCGCGGTGCGGAATTTCTGACGCTCTTCTTCGGGCAAGTTGAAGGGGTGAACGTCTGGGTCATCCTGAAGCCGCTGCAGGGTCTCAATATCCTGCTCCTTGAGGCGGGCAATCAGGTCGTAGGCCATGCCATCAAAGGCGGTATTGAGGGTCGTCTGTAGCTCCTCGGGCAAGCCATCCCAGATGTCTTTATTGATCGACACAGCGATCATGGGCATGGAGTGAAAGCCAGGGTAGAGCGGGTAGGGGGCGAAAGCGTGCAGACCCATGGCGTCGTTATTCGAGAGCACCGTGGAGTCTGCGGCGTCGATTACGCCTTTTTCCAGGCCGGTATACACCTCAGAGCCCGGCAGATTAACGGGTGTGGCGCCAATGCGCTCGAAGATGTTGTACACCATGCCTTGAGGGGCACGGATTTTTAGCCCTTCAAAGTCAGCGATGGATTCGATGGGCACCGTGGAGGGTACCGACTCCAACGGAAAGGTCGCTGCGCTGATCAAATGGGCGCCATAGGGTTCGACCAGTTCGTTGTAAAGCTCTTCACCGCCGCCGTATTTCATGTACTCCAGGAAATCGTAGGGGTTCTGCCAAGCACCAACAAGATTGCCGAGCATACCAAAAGCCGGATCCTGGCCAGAGAAGTAGCTGGGGTCGGTCATATGACCCTGCAGAATCCCTGAGCTAACGGCGGTCAATGTCTCAGTAGGGCCAACCACGGAATTAATCGGCATTACCTCGATTTCAACACGGCCATCGGTCATTGCCGTAATTCGCTCGGCCCACTCTTGTTTGATCTTAAAGCTGGGTTCGCCCGAGGTTTCTGACGCCTGAAATTTCCATTCGTACTCGGCTGCCTGGGCCGCAGAGAGGCCCAGCAGTAGCACGGAACCAGTGAGTAGCGAGCTGTATTTCGATTTGAGCATAGCACTATTCCTCAAGTTTTTTGTTGTGGAGAGCGTGGTGGTTAACGCTGTAATGCAACGGGCCAATGACCCACGTGGGAGGGTAATGTTGAACATTAAGAGCAATTGTTCAACATATACTTTTGTATGGTCGACTAGATTGACGGGGTAGTTTAGTGTCTTGCGCATTCGGCACCCACTCTCGACGCCAACTCTCAGGTCGTCAGCCGTCACCGAAATAAAACAAGGAGTTAACCTCATGGGCCAACGTCAACGTCCGCTGCGCAGTGCTGAATGGTTTGGCACGGCTGATAAGAACGGTTTTATGTACCGCAGTTGGATGAAAAACCAGGGCATTCCCGACCATGAGTTTCAGGGCAAACCGATCATCGGTATCTGCAACACCTGGTCGGAGCTCACACCTTGCAATGCGCACTTTCGTAAGTTGGCGGAGCACGTGAAGCAGGGCGTGCTGGAGGCGGGTGGCTACCCGGTGGAGTTTCCGGTGTTCTCCAACGGCGAATCCAACCTACGGCCTACCGCGATGTTTACCCGCAACCTGGCCAGCATGGACGTGGAGGAAGCGATTCGCGGTAATCCCATCGATGCGGTGGTGCTGCTGGTGGGCTGCGACAAAACTACCCCGGCGCTACTGATGGGCGCGGCGAGCTGCGATATTCCCACCATCGTGGTCACCGGCGGACCAATGCTCAACGGCAAGCACAAGGGCAAGGACATTGGTTCCGGCACCGTGGTCTGGAAGCTCTCCGAGCAGGTCAAGGCGGGTGAGATTTCACTCCACGACTTTATGGCCGCCGAAGCGGGCATGTCCCGTTCTGCGGGCACCTGCAACACCATGGGCACCGCCTCCACCATGGCCTGCATGGCGGAATCCCTGGGCACCTCGCTACCCCACAATGCGGCGATCCCTGCGGTAGACTCTCGCCGCTACGTGCTGGCACACCTTTCGGGTAACCGGATTGTCGAGATGGTCAACGAAGACCTGCGGCTCTCCAAGATCCTTACCAAGGAAGCTTTCGACAACGCCATCCGTACCAACGCCGCCATTGGCGGCTCCACCAACGCAGTGATTCATCTCAAGGCCATTGCTGGGCGGATTGGTGTGGATTTGACCCTGGACGACTGGAGCCGTGTAGGCCGCGGCACGCCCACGGTGGTCGATCTACAGCCCTCGGGGCGGTTCTTGATGGAGGAGTTCTACTACGCCGGTGGCCTGCCCGCGGTGCTTAGACGCCTGGGCGAGGCCAACCGGCTGCCCTTCAAGGACGCCTTGACCGTCAACGGCAAAACCCTGTGGGAGAACGTCCAGGACGCCCCGCTGTACAACGACGAAGTGATTCGCCCGCTGGATAATCCGCTCACCGCGGACGGCGGCATCTGCGTGGTGCGCGGCAACCTCGCCCCTAATGGCGCGGTGTTAAAGCCCTCGGCAGCCACGGCCGAACTCATGCAGCACCGAGGTCGTGCGGTGGTGTTCGAGGACTTCGACGACTACAAGGCGCGCATCAACGACCCGGACTTGGACGTGGAAGCCAATGACATTCTGGTCATGAAGCACTGCGGCCCACGTGGTTATCACGGCATGGCGGAGGTGGGCAATATGGGCCTGCCGCCCAAGATCCTCGCCCAGGGCATTACCGACATGGTGCGCATCTCCGACGCCCGCATGAGCGGTACCGCCTACGGCACCGTGGTACTGCACGTGGCACCCGAAGCCGCCGCCGGTGGCCCGTTGGCCGCGGTACGCAACGGCGACTGGATCGAGCTCGACTGCGAAAGTGGCCGGCTGCATCTGGAACTCAGCGACGAAGAACTGGCCTCGCGCCTGGCCGAAAGTGACCCCACTGCCGCCTCAACGCTGATTGCCAGCCAGGGCGGCTACCGCCAGCTGTATATCGAGCGGGTGCTCCAGGCGGACGAAGGTTGCGACTTTGACTTCCTGGTGGGTTGCCGCGGTTCTGATGTGCCGCGGCACTCGCATTAACTGGACTGAGCAATCACTTCCCGCAGAGTGCTCATTAATGCGGCGGCACCGGGGGAGAGTCGCTGGTGGCGTAAGCTCACCAGCCCATAGGGCTGAACGCTTAGCGCCTCGCTAAATGGCAGTAGATGAAAACGCTGCGGTGGGCAGAGCAGGTCAGCGGCTTCCCGTGTAGTCACCGTGATGGTATCGGATTTGTCGACGAGGGCCAGCGACAGCAGCAGGTCAGCGGTATCGACGATCTGGCGGGGCGGCGCGACCTGATGGTGCAGAAATAGGCTATCCACCCGCTGGCGCATCAACGCGCCAGCGGGCTGCAGCGACCAAGGGAAGCCCGCCATATCAGCAAGGCTCAGCGTTTGTTTATCGGCTAATGGATGCCCTTGGCGGCACACAAAGCAGAGTTCCTCCTCGCCAATCTCCTCGAAGACAAAGCGCTCGGCATCGACGCCTGCGGGTATGCGAGTAATCGCGAAATCCAGTTCGCCTTCCAGTAGGCGTGGTACCAGCACTTTGCTGACATCCACATCTACGCTGATTTTTAGCCCTGGCCGGTCGCGGTGCACCCGTTCGATGGCGCTGGTGAGCAGCGTAACCGCTGGCGCCATTACCGTGCCGACGGCTACCGTGCCGGCACTGCCCTCGCCGAGAGCGTTTAGCTCCTCACCGGTGTGGCGTAGCGCTGAGAGCATGCTGTGGGCGTGGCGAATCATAATTTCGCCATACCAGTTAGGCGTTAGCCCACGGGGGTGGCGATCGAACAGCCGAATACCCAGGTTGGCTTCCAGGTCGCTGAGCAGTTTTGAGGCGGCGGGCTGGCTCATATTGAGCTGAGCCGCCGCGCGGTGCAGGTTGCGCTGCTCGTCCAGGGCTAAAAATAGCTGAAAATGACGCAACTTTAGTCGCACGTCTAAAAACCAGTTTTCGCCGAGAATGCCCATGGCATAAGCCTCGTGTTGTTATTGATACTTAGAAGTATATCGATAGTGAGGCATTTGTATATTGGTTGGTTATGCCAGACATGGCTACTGTAGTGTCTGTATCGGTCATGATGAACTGTGGTAACTCACTGAGTTTTCTGACCAAGCCTAACAACAATAATTTAGCAACAAAGTATGCCTCCAGGAGGAAGCTCATGCCTCTCATGTACAGCCAACGATTAAGAAATGGTTCACCTCTTCTGCTCGGTGCAATTGCCGCGGTACTTTTGGCAAACACCGCACAAGCCCAGAGCAGTTCTGAAGCCAACGCGGGCAGCAGCGTCGGCAGTGGTATCCAAACATCGGTGTTTGGCCATCTACCCGATGGTCGCCAGGTGGATGTCTATCAACTTACCAACGCCAATGGTATCGAGCTGCGGGTGACCAATTACGGTGGCATCATTCTGTCGCTGAAAACCCCTGATATGGACGGTAAGTTTGACGATATAGCGCTGGGCTTTGACTCTTTGGAAGCCTACCTCTCCGATGAGTACCGTCAGGCCAATCCTTACTTCGGTGCCATTATTGGTCGTTACGGCAACCGTATTGCGGGTGGGCAATTCTCCCTCGATGGAGAAACCTATTCATTGGCTACCAACGATGGCAGCAACCACCTGCATGGCGGCGACCAGGGATTCGATAAAGTGCTATGGCAGGCCGAACCATTCGAGAGTGACGCAGGCAATGGATTGGTACTGCGCTATACCAGTGAGGATGGCGAAGAGGGCTACCCCGGTAAGTTGGAGAGCGAAGTTACCTATACGCTGACCGATAATGACGAGCTGATGGTGGATTATCGGGCGGTAACCGATAAAGCCACCCCGATTAACCTAACCCAGCACAGCTACTTCAACCTAAAGGGTGAGGGTAGCGACACCATTCTCGATCATCAGCTGATGATCAATGCCCCTGAGTTTACCCCGGTCAATGACACCTTGATTCCAACCGGTGAGATCCGCTCGGTGGAGGGCACGCCGTTTGACTTCACCCAGGCGACGCCCATTGGCGAACGGATCGAGCAGGAGAACGAGCAGCTTGCCTTTGGTGGCGGTTATGACCACAACTTTGTGCTTGCCCGCGATAACGCTGCATCAGATGAGCTGGTCTTGGCTGCCAAAGTATGGGAGCCCCAAAGCGGACGCCTGGTGGAAATCACCACCACCGAACCCGCGATCCAATTCTATTCCGGCAACTTCCTTAACGGCGACCTGACCGGCAAGCAGGGCCAGGCCTACGGGCACCGCTCCGGCTTTGCGCTGGAAACTCAGCACTACCCTGACTCTCCCAATCAAGAGGCGTTTCCCAGCACGATCCTAGAGCCGGGCGAGACTTATCGCTCACGCACGGTCTATCGCTTTTCCGCGCAGCAAGACCTGGGCTCGTAATCTCGATTCATCATTACTATTACCAACCGTCAGTGGTTAGTAATCAAAAATATCAATAAAAACAACTCTCAAAATAGCAGGAGTACAACAATGAAATTGACGACAACATTTACCCGTTTAGCACTTGGTAGCGCGATTATGCTGGCCTCACTAGGGTCAGTACAGGCCCAGGAAGACGAGGTGAAGATTGGCTTTATCGTTAAAAAGCCGGAGCAGGCGTGGTTCATTAACGAACAGGAGGCGGCTACTGAAGTAGGCGAAGAGCTCGGCTTCGAAGTGGTACGCCTTGGCGGCGAAGACGGTCAAGAGGTGCTTAGCGCTATTGATAACCTCTACTCCCAAGGCGCTGAAGGGTTCGTAATCTGCCCGCCAGACGTACGCTTGGGGCCAGCGATTATGAACCGTGCTAACCAGTACGGCATGAAAGTAGTCACTGTGGATGACCAGTTTGTTAACTCAAGCGGTGAGCCCATGGAGGGCGTGCCGCACCTGGGTATGTCGGGCACCAAAATTGGGCGTCAGGTGGGCGAAGCCATTAACGCCGAAATGGAAGCGCGCGGCTGGAACCCCGAAGAGGTAGCCGCGCTGCGGATCACCAACAACGAACTGCCGACCGCCGTTGAGCGTACCGACGGCGCCACCGAGGCGCTGATAGCCGCGGGATTCCCAGAAGATAATATTTTCGACGCGCCTCAGCAGAGCACCGATACCAGTGGGGCTTTCTCTGCTGCCTCGCCGGTGCTTTCCCAGCGTGGCGATTATGAGCACTGGGTGATCTATGCCCTTAACGAAGAGAGCGTGCTCGGCGGTGTTAGGGCGACCGAGCAATATGGCTTAGCGCCGGAAGATGTGATCGGCGTGGGTATCAATGGCTCCGGCGCCGCCTTTGCCGAGTTTTCCCGGGATAACCCCACTGGCTTTCACGGCACGGTAGCGGTCAGTTCCACCATGCACGGCCGCCAGACCGCCGAAGACCTCTACCGCTGGATTAGCGAGGATCAAGAGCCCCAGGCCAACACTGAAACCTCCGGCACGTTAATGACGCGCGACAACTGGGAAGAAGTGCGCGCAGCGCTCGGTCTATAAAGCGCTTGATTGGCAATGAAAGAGGCCTGTAACGGGCTCGCTGTTACAGGCCATCTGTGGAGTATTCATGCATGTCTGATGCTTATTTACGGTTCGACGGGATTAGCGTGGTGTTCCCCGGGGTGCGCGCGCTGGATGGGGTGAGCTTTGCCGCCCACGCCGGTCAAGTGCATGCGCTAATGGGTGAGAACGGCGCGGGTAAATCCACCCTGCTCAAGGTGCTCAGTGGCGTTAACCGGGCAGCCGAAGGCGCGCTATGGATCGATGGCCAGCGCCACGTATTCAGCAACGCCCGGGAGGCGCTGCGGGAAGGCATCGCGATTATCTACCAGGAGTTGACGCTCTCGCCCAATATGTCGGTGGCCGAGAATCTGCTGCTGGGCCAACTGCCCACACGGCAGGGGTTTGTTAACCGCCGCGAGTTAAAACAAAAAGCCCTGGCGATTCTGGCTGATCTTGGCGAGGGGGAGATTCACCCCTCGACCAAGGTGCGCGAGCTCTCCATCGGCCAGCAGCAGATGATCGAGATTGGCCGTGCGCTGCTGCGAGACGCCAAGGTTATCGCGTTCGATGAGCCCACCAGTAGTCTCTCTATTCAGGAGATTCGCCAGCTAAAACGTATCGTCCAACGACTGCGTGATGAAGGGCGGGTGGTGCTCTACGTGACGCATCGCATGGAGGAGGTGTTTGAGATGTGCGATGCGGTCACCATCTTCCGCGATGGCCAGCATATCCGCACCCATGAGGATATGTCGGCACTCAATCACGACCTGTTAGTGAGTGAAATGGTCGGCCGGGATATCGACGATGTTTACGGCTACCGCCCGCGCACACAGGGCGATGTGGTCTTGAACGTGGAAGGAATCCACGGGCGCGGCCTCAAGGCGCCGGTGAGTTTCTCCGTCAAACGCGGGGAAGTCTTCGGGCTGTTTGGTCTGGTGGGCGCGGGGCGCAGCGAACTGCTGAGGCTGATCTGCGGGGTCGAATCGCCCAAGGCCGGCAGCGTACAGTTCAACGGTGAATCGCGACGTTTTAAAAGCCCTGGCGAGGCGATACGCGCCGGTATTGCCATGTGTCCAGAGGATCGTAAATCCCAGGGTATTTTCCCGGTGGCCAGCGTGGCTGACAACCTCAATATCAGCTGCCGGCGCTTTTTCAAACGCTGGGGCATGTTTCGCCACCCCGGCCGTGAGCGGCGCAATGCCGAGTCGTATATCCAGCAACTCAGTGTCAAGACACCGGGGCCACGTACGCCGATCGGCAAACTTTCCGGCGGCAACCAGCAGAAGGTGATTCTAGCCCGCTGGCTTGCCGAGGAGATTGATCTGTTTGTGATGGACGAGCCGACCCGAGGCATCGACGTCGGCGCACGGCGGGATATTTACTCGCTACTTTACGATTTGGCCGAACAGGGCAAAAGCGTGGTGGTGATTTCCAGTGACCTGGCAGAAGTCAGCTCCATCTGTGACCGCATCGCGGTGATGCGCGACGGTGAACTGGTGGACATAGTGCCGCGGGAATCGGCTACGCCGGAACGCCTGCTGGGCTTGGCGCTACCTGCCTAAGTGTCAGCTTTTTTTAAGGTTTTCAAGATATTCGTTCTTAAGAGAACAAGTTCAGGACAACAACCATGACAACTAATAATGCAACCCAAGGCGAGACTGCGCCTGCCCGCCCGGCGGGCCGGCAGGGGCTGATCAAGCCACTGCGCACGCTGCTGGATACCTCAGGGCTGATTGCAATTTTCTTGCTGCTGTTTGTGGCCCTGGCGGTACTCATCCCTGACTTTCTGACCGGCCGCAACATGGTCGGGCTACTACTCTCGATCACCCTGATCGGCAGTTTGGCCACCACCATGATGCTGGTGCTGGCACTGGGTGAGGTGGATCTCTCCGTGGCCTCTACGGTGGCCTTTGCGGGGGTGGTCGCAGCGGTGGTGACCTCCAGTACCGGTAGCGTGTTTATCGGCGTGATCGGGGGCATTGTCGCTGGGGGCGCGGTGGGCGCTTTTAACGGCCTGGTAATTGCCAAGTTCGGTATTAACTCGCTGATTGCCACCCTGGCGGCAATGGAGTTTGTACGCGGGCTGGCCTATATCACCTCCGGCGGCGACGCGGTAATGATCACCGTGCCGGGTTTCTTTGACCTGGGCAGCGCCTCGTTCCTCGGCCTAACCCTGCCGGTCTGGACCATGCTGGCCTGTTTCGTGATCTTTGGCGTGGTGCTCAACATGACCGCTTTCGGGCGCAATGTGCTGGCCACCGGGGGGAACTCGGAAGCCGCCGCGCTTGCCGGGGTTAATGTTCGCCGCCTCAAGATTATTGTTTTCGGCCTCCAGGGCGTAGTGGCAGGTGTCGTCGGTGTACTGCTAGCTTCACGCATGGGGCTGGGCGACCCCAATACCTCCATGGGCCTGGAGCTGGCGGTGATTTCCGCCTGTGTGCTGGGCGGCGTGGCGCTATCCGGCGGCGTTGCCACCATTACCGGTGTGGTGGTCGGTGTACTGATCATGGGTTGTGTCCAGAACGCCATGGGGCTGCTCAACGTCCCCACCTTTTACCAGTACCTGGTGCGTGGCGCGATTCTGCTGCTGGCGGTGATGTTTGACCGCTGGAAACAGACCCGTCGTCAGCGGGCCTGACGCTTAAACCGTTACCCCTTTATTAGTTGGTCACTTTTTTTCCGGTTTGTACGGAGGCTTTGTTATGTCTGATCGTCAGCGCCCATTACGCTCTGCCCAGTGGTTCGGCACCGCCGATAAAAACGGTTTTATGTACCGCAGTTGGATGAAGAATCAGGGCATTCCTGACCATGAGTTTCAGGGCAAACCGATCATCGGTATCTGCAACACCTGGTCGGAGCTCACTCCTTGCAATGCGCACTTTCGTAAGTTGGCGGAGCACGTGAAGCAGGGCGTGCTGGAGGCGGGGGGCTACCCGGTGGAGTTCCCGGTGTTCTCCAACGGCGAATCCAACCTGCGCCCCACCGCGATGTTTACCCGCAACCTGGCCAGCATGGACGTGGAGGAAGCGATTCGCGGCAACCCCATCGATGCGGTGGTGCTGCTGGTGGGCTGCGACAAAACTACCCCGGCGCTACTGATGGGTGCGGCGAGCTGCGATATTCCCACCATCGTGGTCACCGGCGGACCAATGCTCAACGGCAAGCACAAGGGCAAGGACATTGGTTCCGGCACCGTGGTCTGGAAGCTCTCCGAGCAGGTCAAAGCCGGTGAGATTTCGCTGCACGACTTTATGGCCGCGGAAGCCGGCATGTCCCGCTCCGCCGGTACCTGCAACACCATGGGCACCGCCTCCACCATGGCCTGCATGGCCGAGTCGCTGGGCACCTCGCTGCCGCACAATGCAGCGATTCCGGCAGTCGATTCTCGCCGCTACGTGCTGGCGCACCTTTCGGGTAACCGGATTGTCGAGATGGTCAACGAAGACCTGCGGCTCTCCAAAATCCTCACCAAGGAAGCCTTCGATAACGCCATCCGTACCAACGCGGCGATTGGCGGCTCCACCAATGCGGTGATTCACCTCAAGGCGATTGCCGGGCGTATCGGCGTCGATCTTACCCTGGACGACTGGAGCCGAGTGGGGCGCGGCACGCCCACGGTGGTCGACCTGCAGCCCTCGGGGCGCTTTCTGATGGAAGAGTTCTACTACGCCGGTGGTCTGCCGGCGGTGCTCAGACGCCTGGGCGAGGCCGATCGGCTGCCCTTCAAGGACGCCTTGACCGTCAACGGCAAAACCCTATGGGAGAACGTTCAGGACGCCCCGCTGTATAACGATGAAGTGATTCGCCCGCTGGATAATCCGCTCACTGCGGACGGCGGCATCTGCGTGGTGCGCGGCAACCTGGCCCCCAACGGTGCGGTGCTCAAGCCCTCAGCAGCCACGGCCGAGCTGATGCAGCACCGAGGTCGTGCGGTGGTGTTCGAGGACTTCGACGACTACAAGGCGCGCATCAACGACCCGGACTTGGACGTGGAAGCCAATGACATACTAGTCATGAAGCACTGCGGCCCGCGGGGTTATCACGGCATGGCCGAGGTGGGCAATATGGGCCTGCCGCCCAAGATCCTCGCCCAGGGCATTACCGACATGGTGCGCATCTCCGACGCCCGCATGAGCGGTACCGCCTACGGCACTGTGGTACTGCACGTGGCACCCGAAGCCGCTGCCGGTGGCCCGCTGGCCGCGGTACGTAACGGTGACTGGATCGAGCTCGACTGCGAAAGTGGCCGGCTGCATCTGGAACTCAGCGACGAAGAACTGGCCTCGCGCCTGGCCGAAAGTGACCCCACCGCCGCCTCAACGCTGATTGCCAGCCAGGGCGGCTACCGCCAGCTGTATATCGAGCGGGTGCTCCAGGCGGACGAAGGCTGCGACTTCGACTTCCTGGTCGGCTGTCGGGGTTCTGATGTGCCGCGGCACTCGCATTGATCGCTTTCCCGGCGCTAGCGGATCGCAATCCACCCCAATCTGGCTAAGCTTCGCGGGCGGTTTGGCTATCTAACAGCGTCTGGGCATCGGTAGCGTTTAGCGCCATGGTGATGCCTCCCATGCAGGTCATGTCGCGATCCCAGGCGCAGTGTTCGATGCGGGTGGTGCCCATCAGTTCGGCCACTAGGGCATCGTCAATGGCGGTGTGCATGGCGGCTTGCATGGCGTCAAAGCCGCGCACGCCGGAGCCGGTAATCAGCACTAGATCGGGGTTAAAGAGCGCCAGCACATTGGCAATGCCGAACCCCAACGCCCGCCCAGCCTCGGCGTAAATACGCTGGGCTGTCGGGTCGCCTTTTAATGCCAACTGTGTCAGCGCCTGCATCTGCTGCTCTGAGGGGTGTGCGCTGTCGCCGGAGGGTAGCGCTAAATGATCGGCGGCGGCGCGATAGAGCGCATAATCGCTAGTGTAAGCTTCAATGCAGCCCCGTCGCCCGCAGGCGCACAGGGCGCCATCGGGTTGGTATTTGCTGTGCCCAAACTCCGCCGCTGAGCCATTGGCACCTAGAAAGGGCACGCCGTTAATCAATACCGACATGCCGATACCGTAGCCCAGCATAATGACCACCAAGTTGGGGCAGTCTGCATAGGCGGGCTGTGCCGCTAGAACGCTGGCGATGCAGTTGGCATCGTTTTCCAGCAGTACGCTGCAGTGAAAACGCTCCGCTAATCGCGTCGATATCGGTGCGTTACGAAAGCTTAAAGCGGGGGACCAGATAATCGTACCGCTTTGCGACGAGACTACCCCCTGCACTGCCAAACAGATCCCCGCCAAGCGTTGAAATCCCTTTAGCTGTTGCGCGCAAACAGTGCTGATCTTCTCTTCCAGCAGCGCTTCCAGGTCGTCGGCGCTCAGCGTCAGGGTGGGCACTGCGTGGTGTTCGCTATGGCGTACCTGACCCGAAAAATCGCCCACCACCAACTGGATCTCATTGATCGATAGCTTGATACACACCACGCAGGCGGCATTAGGGTCGAGTTCAATCAAGGTTTTTGGTCGGCCACGCCCGGTGGGGCGGGGTGTTTCGGGTGGCCGTTCCATGATCAACCCCTGCTGGAGTAGTTCGGCGCTGATCGAGGTGACGGTGGCAGAGCTAATGCAATTGAGTGCGCCCAGGTCGATGCGTGCCACCGATCCTTGGTCACGCAGAGTGCGTATCACCGCCAGGGTGTTGTCGAGGCGGCTAGTATCAGTCGACGGAAGGGCCATAGGGTCGCCGTTTATAGTTCGTGTTGAAAAAAAGCAGTGCTGCACATTGCCGAGCGCTCTCATCGTGGGGTGTGAGCGCAATTGTCAAAATACGACCTAAGTTGCATATGCAAATATTTATTTTAGCACCTAAAGTAAATCAAGCATCAATCTAAATCAAACGATGTTGATAAGCCCCCAACACAATAACAACAGACTTCATCAGGTGGCCTCATGCTGTTATCAGCGCGCAAACTCTGCCGCTCGTTTGGCGAAAACCAAGTGTTATTCGACGTTGATCTCGACCTGCAGGTGGGGGAAGTGCACGCCCTGCTGGGTGAGAACGGCGCCGGTAAATCGACCCTGGTAAAAATCCTGGCCGGTTACCTTCGACCCACTTCGGGCGAGGTGGTGGTGGACGGCAGCCAACGGCACTACCGCTCCAGCGGTGAGGCGGAAGCCGACGGCGTGGTGATGATTCACCAGGAGTTGGCACTGGCGGAACAGCTCAGCGTAGAGGAGAACATCTTCTTGGGCCGCGAACTGCGCCGTGGAGTGTTTCTGGATCGACGAGCCATGCGGGAACGCAGCCGGACGGCACTGTTGGAACTCGAAACCGACGTTGATCCACGCGCTCGAGTAAAAGACCTCAGCACCTCTGATCAGCAGATGGTGGAAATTGCCAAGGCGATCACCCGGGATGTGCGCGTGCTGATTATGGACGAGCCCACTGCCACGCTGACGGAAAACGAAGTATCGGTGCTGTTCGCACTCATCGACCGTTTGCGCCAGCGTGGTGTGGCGATTCTGTATATCTCCCACAAGCTGCGTGAAATTGAGCAGATTGCCGACCGCGTGACGGTATTGCGCGACGGACATTTGGTCGATAGCGGCTCCATGACTGGACGCAGCAAGGAGGAGTTGGCACGGCTGATGGTGGGGCGTGAGATCACTGAAATGTACCCACCGCGTACGCATCTCCCCTCCGATGCGCCGGTGGTGCTGGAAGCGCGGGGTATGGTGGTGCCCGGGGCCGTTAAACAGGCCAGCTTTACCCTGCGCCAGGGGGAAGTGTTGGGGTTTGGTGGCATCGTGGGCGCCGGACGCACTGCGCTGATCGAAGCGGTGCTGGGCCTACGCGGCAAAAGTGCAGGCCAAGTGCTGCGCAACGGCCAGCCGGTGGTGTTGCGCCACCTGCGTGATGCGGTGCATCAGCGGATTGCCTATTTGACTGAGGATCGAAAAGGCAAAGGCCTGGTGCTCAATATGGATTTGCGTTCCAACGTTACGCTGCTCAATTTGCGCGCTCACTGTCACCCCTTGATCGACCGCCGCCGCGAGGAGCAAGCCTTCCAGCAGGCCATCCAGCGCTTTGATATCCGCCTGCGGACGGCAGCGCGCACCGCTGCCGAACTCTCCGGCGGTAACCAGCAGAAGCTGCTGCTCGCCAAGGTGATGTCCATTGCCCCTGAAGTCGTGATTATCAACGAACCGACCCGGGGCATCGATGTGGGAACCAAGCACCAGATCTATCACTTTATCCATGAATTAACCGAGGCGGGCTGCTCGGTGATATTGATCTCTTCAGAAATGGGCGAGCTGATCGGCCTTTCCCACCGGGTGGCGGTAATGTGCGCCGGGGTACTCACCGGGGTGCTTGAAGGCGAGCAAATAAACGAACACGAAATCATGCAGTACGCATCCGGCATTAAGGGAGCAGAGGTCGATGAGCAGCGTCATGGCTAATAACAAAACGACTAATAAAGCAGCTAACCAAATGATCAAGCAAAAAGGCTTCGCCATAGACCTGAAAACCTGGGGGCCCTTTGTAGCACTGGTGGTTCTGGCGCTACTGGGCGTGCTGATTAATCCGGCTTTTTTGGGGCTGGATAATCTCTCGAACATGCTCACCCGCAGTGCCTTTATCGGCATTATTGCCATCGGCGCCACCTTCGTGATTACCGCCGGCGGGTTGGATCTTTCGGTAGGGGCAATGGCGGCCTTTATTGCCGGGGTGATGATTATTTTGATGAACAGCCTCGTCGAGCAGTTTGGCGCCGGGCTGACCACCGTGCTGTTCGGCGTGGGTGCCTCGCTGCTGCTGGGGCTGTGCGCTGGCTTTATCAACGGCATGGTGACTACCAAAGGCAAAATTGAGGCGTTTATTGTCACCCTCGGCACTATGGGGATTTACCGCTCACTGGTCACGTACCTCGCCGATGGCGGCACCCTCACCCTGGACTGGGCAGTGCGTGATATCTATCGGCCGATGTATTACGGCAGCTTCCTGGGCATCACCATTCCGGTCTGGGTGTTTCTATTTGTCGCCATTGTTGGCTACATCCTGCTCAACTACACCCGCTTCGGGCGCTACTGCTTTGCCATCGGCTCCAATGAAAAAGTGGCCGAATACAGCGCTATTCACGTCGATCGCATCAAAACCATGACCTACATGCTGCAGGGGGTGTGCGTGGCCTTGGCGACAATTATCTATGTGCCCCGGCTGGGCTCTGCATCGGGTGCCACCGGGGTACTCTGGGAGCTGGAGGCGATTGCCGCGGTGATCATCGGCGGCACCATGCTCAAGGGCGGGCATGGGCGTATCTGGGGCACGGTGGTGGGCGCCATCATGCTCACCATGATTGGCAATATTCTCAACTTGACCGATGCCATTTCTAACTATCTCAACGGGACGGTGCAGGGGATCATCATCATTGTGGCGGTCTACCTGCAGCGTGCCTCGTGGAGAAAAGCAGCGCCTTAAGGCACTGAAACGAATGTAAAAACCAGAAAAACGTTCGCAACATCAACCCTTAGCAGCTCGCAACGCAGCAAGTAAAAACAGCAAGTAAAAACAGCAAAACAATTACAAACACGAAAGGAGCATCACTATGCGAACCATCAAGACAGCAGTGAAGGCCTGCGTCACTACTGCAGCACTCACTTCAGCAATAGGGCTCTCCGGCGCCGCGGTTGCCCAGGAGTACACCATCGGTGTCTCCATTCCCGCCGCCACCCATGGTTGGACGGGGGGCGTTAACTACCACGCCGAAGAAGCCAAAAAACGCCTTGAGGCGCTCTATCCTGACATTGAGATCACCATCTCCACAGCGGGCACGGCGGGAGAGCAGGCCAATGATCTAGAAGACTTGGTGTCGCTGCGCAACATCGACGCGCTGGTGGTGCTGCCGTTTGAGTCTGGGCCACTGACCGATCCGGTGCGCCGGGTTAAAGAGTCCGGGGTGTTCGTCACCGTGGTAGATCGAGGCCTGACGGAAGAGGGGATCCAGGATCTCTATGTAGCGGGGAATAACCATGAACTAGGCCGCGTTTCCGGTGAGTACATCCGCGAACGCCTTGATGATCAGGGCGACATTGTGGTGCTGCGCGGTATTCCCACGGTGATCGACGATGAGCGGGTGCAGGGCTTCCAGGAAGCGATCGAAGGCTCCGAGGTCAACATCCTCGATATGCAGCATGCCAACTGGAACCGTGATGATGGCTTTGAAGTGATGCAGGACTACCTATCGCGCTTCGACAATATCGACGCCGTCTGGGCCCAGGATGACGATATCGCGCTGGGTGTCATTGAAGCGGTACGCCAAGCGGATCGCGAGGATGAGCTGTTTATCGTCGGCGGCGCGGGTATGAAGGACATCATCAAGCGGGTCATGGACGGCGATGAGCTGGTGCCGGTAGACGTGCTTTATCCGCCCGCCATGATCGCCACGGCGATGGATCTTACCGTGCAACACTTTGTCTCCAATGGCCCGGTGTTGGGTGAGTACATTCTAGGCTCGCCGCTGATTACCCAGGAGAATGCCGAGCAGTACTACTTCCCCGATTCGCCGTTCTGACCGCGTATTGATTGCGTAGTGATTAATAGGCGCGGGTAAAAGCACCACTCCTTCCCGCGCCTACCCAAGCACTTAATCCAAACGATATTGAGAGAGTCCTATGAAAACAATCAAAGGGCCAGCGCTCTTTCTCGCCCAGTTCGCCGGTGACGAAGCCCCCTTTAATAGCCTCGACAGCATTGCTGCTTGGGCGGCGGGGCTTGGGTATCAAGGCGTGCAGATTCCCAGCTGGGATGCACGCATGATCGATCTCAAACGTGCTGCCGAGAGCCGCGCCTACTGCGATGAGATCAAAGGCACACTGGCCGAGCACGGCTTAGCGCTTACCGAGCTCTCCACTCATCTTCAGGGCCAGTTGGTCGCCGTACATCCTGTTTACGACGAGATGTTCGATGGTTTTGCGGTACCCGAGGTTCGCGGTAATCCCAAGGCACGCCAGGCCTGGGCCGTTGAGCAGTTAAAGCTGGCCGCCAAGGCATCGCAAAACCTGGGACTCACCGACCACGGCACCTTTTCCGGGTCGTTGGCGTGGCCGTTCATCTATCCCTGGCCCCAGCGTCCGGCGGGTTTGGTCGAAACCGCTTTTGACGAACTGGCGAATCGCTGGCGCCCGATTCTGGATGCGTTTGATGAAGCGGGCGTGAACCTCTGCTACGAGATTCATCCCGGCGAAGACCTGCACGACGGCATCACCTTTGAGATGTTCCTTGAGCGGGTCGGTAACCACCCCCGCTGCCACATCCTTTACGATCCCAGCCACCTGATCCTGCAGCAGCTCGACTACCGCGGCTTTCTGGACGTGTATCGCGACCATATTCAGATGTTTCACGTTAAGGACGCCGAGTTTAACCCCAGCCCCAAGCAGGGCGTTTATTCCGGCTATCAGTCATGGACAGAGCGCGCGGGGCGCTTTCGCTCCCTGGGCGATGGCCAAATCGACTTCAAGTCGATCTTTTCCTGGATGGCGGCCAACGACTATCACGGCTGGGCGGTGCTGGAGTGGGAGTGCTGCTTGAAACACCCGGAAGTCGGCGCCCGTGAAGGCGCAGCCTTTATTCGCGACCACATTATTGAGGTCACCGAGCGGGCGTTTGATGACTTCGCTGACGGCGGCTCCGACGAGGCCGCCAATCGCCGCATTTTGGGTCTTAATTAACCAAAGGGGAGGGCAATACGACATGAGCAATCAACACGACACGCCGCGTCGGCTGCGCCTGGGCATGGTCGGCGGTGGCCAAGGAGCGTTTATCGGCGGGGTGCACCGCATCGCCGCGCGGTTGGATGACCATTTCGAACTGGTTGCCGGGGCCTTTGCCTCTGACCCTGATCGCAGCCGGGCCGCCGCCGCGGAGCTGCACGTTGACGCCGAACGCGCTTACCCCGACTACCAGACCATGGCCGAAGCGGAGCGCAAGCGCTCGGATGGTATCGATGTGGTCGCCATTGTGACCCCCAACCATGTGCACTTCGACGTGGCGCGCACCTTTTTAGAAGCGGGTTTTCACGTCATCTGCGACAAGCCGATGACGATCACCCTGGAAGAGGCGCAAACCCTCGCCGAGCTGGTGGAACGGACGGGGCTGTTTTTCGGCTTAACCCATAACTATTCCGGCTACTCGCTGGTTCGCCAGGCGCGAGAGATGGTGGCCAACGGTGAGCTGGGTGATCTTCGCGTCGTCCAGGTGGAGTACCCGCAAGATTGGCTCTCCACCCGCCTGGAAGAGAGCGGCGTCAAGCAAGCTGAGTGGCGCACCGATCCCAAACGCAGCGGCCCGGCAGGTTGTTTGGGTGATATCGGCACTCACGCCTACCACCTGGCGCGCTATGTGACCGGCCTGGAACTGGAGTCACTCGCCGCCGATATGCACACCTTTGTCGAAGGGCGAGCGTTGGATGACAACGTACATATGCTGCTGCGCTTCAAGGGCGGCGCGCGGGGCATGCTGTGGTCTAGCCAAGTCGCGCCGGGCAACGAAAACGGTCTGCAGCTACGCGTTTATGGCAGCAAGGGTGGCCTTGCCTGGCGCCAGGAAACGCCCAATCAGCTAGTGCATTCGCCACTGGGAGAGCCGCCACGGATCTTGACCCGCAACGGCCCTGGTCTGGGCGAAGCCGCCATGGTGGCTGCACGAATCCCTCCGGGGCATCCGGAAGGTTATCTCGAAGCCTTTGCCCAGCTCTATCGCGATTTCGCCGTGCAAATTCACGCCCATCAACAGGGTGAACGCGCTGAGTCGCTGGCGATGCAAACACCGGGGGTAGCCGATGGTGTCGATGGCCTGACCTTTATTACCCGCGCGCTGGCCTCGTCCGCTGCCGGTGGGCAGTGGGTGGATATTTAAAACGCGGTTAAAGCACGCCTAAAAGAGAGAGGTGGGAAACAATATGAATCAGCACTCAGCGCGCTATACAAGCCTTGAACAGCGTGTGGTCTTTATTACCGGCGGCGGCAGCGGCATTGGCGCCTCGCTTACCCGAGCCTTTCACCTTCAGGGCGCGCGGGTGGTGTTTGTCGATATTAACGATGAGGCCAGCGAGGCGTTGGTCGAAGAGCTCCACGTCGAGACCGGCGAGGCACCGCACTACCACCACTGCGACATCCGCGATGTGGCCAGCCTACAGCAGGTTATCGCCGAGACCGGCCAGCATCTCGGGCCAATCCATACCCTGGTCAACAATGCTGCCAGCGATGATCGTCACGCCTGGCAGGATGTGGATGTTGCTTACTGGGATGAACGTATGTCGCTCAACCTGCGGCCGATGTTCTTTGCTGCCCAGGCCGCAGCTGAACAAATGATGCAAGCGGGCGGTGGCTCGATCATTAATTTTGGCTCGGTCAGCGTGCAAATGGCGTTAGGTGGTTTGCCTGCTTATGTGACTGCCAAAGCGGCCGTGCACGGTTTGACCCGCAGCCTGGCCCGGGAACTGGGCGAGCACAATATTCGCGTTAATACACTGGTGCCCGGCTCGGTGATGACCGAGCGGCAGCTCGAAAAGTGGATTAGCCCCGGCGACGAAGTCGCCATTCAACAACGCCAGTGCCTAAAAATGCGCCTTGAACCCCAGCATATCGCCCCCGCGGTGCTGTTTTTAGCCAGTGCCGAAAGCCAGGCCATCACCGCTCAGGAGTTGGCGGTAGACGCGGGCTGGGCTTGATGGATGATTCAACAGCAAGCTTTAAAATAACATTAGGAGAATTTCATGCACGTATCTAACAAATACAACGTGCCCTGTTCACTTCCTCGCCACTTAGCGCTGGTTGTTGCCGCTGTTGCTGCTTTGGGGTCAGTAACCGCAGCCGCCGATACCACGGTGACGGTACTAAGGATTGAAAGCAGTAGCGCTGAAAAACGCTACTACGAGGAAGTGGTTGCCGCCTATGAGGCGGAGCACCCCGACGTTAATGTCGAGTTCGAATACCTTGCCAACGAGGCGTACAAAACGCGCCTGCCCACCATGCTGCAGTCCAGCCAGCGCCCGGATATCTATTACACCTGGGGCGGTGAGGGGTTGCGCGATCAGGTGGATGCGGGGTTTGTCCGCGACCTGAGCGAGCCGATGCGCGATGGCTGGCAGGATATCTACCCAGAATCTGCAGTGCGCGCCTTCACCCTCGATGATCGCGTCTATGGCGCGCCGCTCTACGCCACGGTGGTGGGTATCTGGGCAAACACTGCCCTGACAGAAAAGGCGGGAGTTGATGCGCAAGCGATCAAGACCTGGGAGGATTTTGAAAACGCCGTGATGGTGCTGCGGGAAGAGGGCATAACGCCGCTGGTGGTCGGTGGCCAGGATGGCTGGCCGCTGCATTTCTATTGGGGCTCTTTAGTCACCCGCCTGGCCGGTGGCGAGGGCATCGAAGCGGCGAAAAATGGTGAAAACGGCGGCTTTGAAGGCGAGCCCTTTGTACGCGCTGGCGAGATGCTGCAGTCGCTGGTTGAGCTTGACCCTTTTCAGCCCGGCTTTATGGCCACTTCCTACGAGCGCGCCAGCGGCATGTTTGGAGATGGTGAGGCCGCCTTCCACGTGATGGGCGACTGGGATTATCTGCCTTCCAAGCAGCGCTCAGTCAGCGGAGAGGGTGTCCCGGATGACGACTTGCTGTTTGTCCCTTTTCCAGAGGTCGAAGGTGGTGAGGGCAACGCACAGAGTTTTGGCGGGATGAACGGTTTTGCTGTCACCCGTGATGCGCCCGATGAAGCGGTCGATTTCCTGCGTTTTTTGCTCAATGCCGACAACCAGCGTAAAGCCGCCGCGACAGGCATCTTTGTGCCGGTTGCCGAGGGCTCAGCTGAAGCCCTTGAAACGCCCTATGCCCGCCGCGTTGCAGAAATTCTTGATGAGTCTGAGTTTCATCAGGTGTTTCTGGATCAAGCACTGGGTACGTCCGTCGGTGCGACGATTAATGATATCAGCGGCGATTTAGCGCAAGGCGTCGTGACGCCCGAAGAGGCCGCTGCCCGGGTCGAAGAAGCCTGGCAATTTAGATGATCCATCTCTTGTGAGGGCACAAGCGATGCTGCTTGTGCTTATTCTTGCTCTGGCTCGGAGTTTGCCATGACCACGCTTGACCGAACCGCCGTGCCGCGGAGAGGGAATGCTGACCGGGTGAAGAAAGGTTTGGTGAGCGGTAAATTCACCGCGCTATTAATCCTGCTTCCACCGGCGTTAATCCTTTTTTCGCTGTTCGTCATTCTGCCACTAGCGGATGCCGTCTATTACAGCGGTTTCTCCTGGAATGGCTACGGTGCGCCCAGTGACTTTGTCGGCTCGCAAAATTATCAGCGCCTGCTCGATCACTCGGTGTTTCATACCGCGCTGTGGAATACCGCCAAACTGATACTGGTATCACTACTGATTCAGATGCCCCTGGCACTGGGGTTAGCACTGTTGGTGTACCGTAAAACGCCCACCAATACTCTGTTTAGGCTGGTGTTTTTCCTGCCCTACATCTTGGCGGAAGTGGCCGCGGGGCTCATCTGGAGCTTTGTTTTTGACGGCGACTACGGCATTACCAGTTCGCTGTTGCATGCCATGGGCCAGGAGTCGGTATATGTACTGGCCGACCACCAGTGGGCGTTTCCGGCGATTATGACCGTGATCGTTTGGAAGTACTTTGGTTTCCATATGATGATCTACATTGCCGCCCTGCAGGGCGTGCCCAAGGATCTGGTTGAAGCCGCCAAGCTTGAAGGGGCTAAACCTCGCCAAGTGGCGCTTTTTGTACAAATCCCGCTGATTAAGCATGCCATCGTGGTGAGTGGTTTCTTTGCCATTATCGGTTCGCTACAGATCTTCGACATTATCATCCCGATGACCAACGGCGGCCCCTCTAACTCGACTCATACCATCGTTACCTACCTGTACAGCTTCGGTCTCTCACGGCTCAATATTGGCTTTGGTAGCGCCGCTGCGGTTGTGCTGTTTGTGCTCGCTATCGGAATTGCTTTCTTCTACCAACGCACCACCGGCAAGGGGAGTAAGGCATGAAAAGTATCACTACCCGTAACACCCTGCGCGTGATCATTCTGATCGTGGTAGCGAGCGTGGTGATCGGCCCCCTGTTAGCGGCGTTCTTCGGTGGCTTTAAGGGCAATTCTGAGCTGCGCACCAATCCGCTGTGGCTGCCCGATAGTTGGGATGCCGGCAATTACATCGGCATCCTGCTGGACGGCAATTTCTGGCGCTATTTGGGTAACTCTTTCTTCATCTCGTTAATGACGGTGTTTTTAACCCTGGTGGTGGGGGCCGCTGCGGCTTACGTGTTTTCGCAGATCCACTTCTTCGGCGCCAAGATGATCCTCTCCTATCTGCTGCTGGGGCTGATGTTTCCCTTCGCGGCGGCCATTTTGCCGCTGTTTATCAAGGTGCGGGATTTGGGCCTGCTGGATACCTATTGGGCGGTGATTCTGCCCCAGACGGCATTTGGTTTGTCGTTAGCCATCCTGCTCTTTAAGGCCTTCTTCGACCAGCTGCCTAAAGAGCTGTTTGAAGCGGCCTATGTGGATGGGTGCAGCTATTTGCGCTTCTTCTGGTCGTTCACGCTGCCGCTCTCGACCCCCATTCTGGCCACCGTGGGCGTGTTTGTGTTTGTGCAGAGCTGGAATAACTTTCTGCTGCCGTTGGTGGTGTTAAACGACCGCTCTATCTACACCTGGCCACTGGGCATGATGCAGTTCCAAGGGGAGTACCTGACCCAGTGGAACATGATTCTGGCCTTCGTGACCTTGACCATCATTCCGGCGGTTATTTTCTTTCTCGCCGCCCAGAAGTACATCGTGGCTGGCCTGACCGGCGGCTCGGTTAAGGGATAAAGGAGGATCCATAATGAACGATGTTATCCATAACCCTATTCTGGCCGGGTTCAATCCTGACCCCTCTATTTGTCGGGTAGGCGACGACTATTACTTGGCCACATCGACCTTTGAGTGGTACCCAGGCGTTCAGATTCATCACTCCCGCGATTTGGCTAACTGGACGCTGGTCACACGGCCCTTGAGCCGTGCCAGCCAACTAGATATGCGCGGCAATCCGGACTCATGCGGAATCTGGGCGCCCTGCTTAAGCTACGCCGACGGGCTGTTCTGGCTGGTTTATACCGACATGAAACGTTATGAGGGGAACTTCAAGGATGGACATAATTACGTGGTGACAGCGCCGCGTATCGAGGGGCCCTGGAGCGATCCGGTCTACCTGAATTCAAGTGGCTTTGACCCTTCACTGTTTCACGATTCCGATGGCCGAAAGTGGTTGATCAACCTGCAGTGGGATTATCGCCAGCGCGAAGGGCGGGATCGTTTCGGCGGAATAGTGCTGCAACAGTACGATCCTGAGCAACGCCGCTTGGTGGGCGATATCACCAATATTTTCGCCGGTACCGAAATGAAGCTTACAGAAGGTTCGCATCTCTACTGGCGCGATGGTTGGTACCACCTCTTGGTGGCCGAGGGCGGCACGGGTTACCAGCATGCGGTGACCATGGCGCGTTCCAAAACGCTGACAGGCCCTTACGAGGTACATCCCAACAATCCACTTCTGACGAGTCGAGATGATCCTGAAAACCCGCTACAGCGGGCTGGCCATGCAGACTTGGTCGACTCCCCTGAAGGTGACACTTATCTGGTGCATTTATGCAGTAGACCTCTGACAGGCACCCGGCTATCGCCGATGGGGCGCGAGACCGCTATTCAGTGCGTGGAGTGGGGCGAAGATGGCTGGCTACGGCTCGCTGATGAGGGCAATGTACCAGCGTTAGAGGTGGCGATGAGTGGGGTGACGCAGAAGCTGCCTGCTCATGCAGAGCACTACGATTTCAAATCAGCAACGCTGCCCGATGCGTTTCAGTGGCTGCGTACCCCCTATCCGGAACGGCTGTTTTCGCTCACTGAACGGCCTGGCTACTTACGTCTTTTTGGCCGTGAATCGGTAGGTTCCTGGTTTGAGCAGGCGCTAGTGGCGCGCCGTCAGGACAGCATCCACTGCAGTGCCGAAACGACACTCACCTTTGAACCCGAGGATATTCAGCAGTTTGCCGGGCTTATCGCCTACTACAACCGCTTCAAGTTCCATTATTTAGCGGTGACCTTGAACGATGCAGGCGACAAGGTGCTTAGCATTATCAGTTGCCTGGATGATTGGCCGAACGGCAACTTGAGTATCGCCGAACAAGGCATCCGCATTGAACCTGATGCCACGATTCGGCTTGGGCTGGATATCCATGCCCGCGAGCTGCGCTTTCGCTATGCCCAGGGAGATCAGCCCTGGCAATCGATTGGTCCTGCGTTAGATGCTGGCCTGCTTTCCGACGAAGGCAGTGGTCGTGCCCACGGCTATTTCACCGGCAATTTTTTAGGCATGGCCGCCCACGACATTAGTGGACGCGGCACCCCCGCCGATTTCCAGGCGTTTTGCTATCGCCGCGCCCCTCTTTCAGAGACGAGATAAGCTCATGGCTGAAGTAACACTACGCGACATCGAAAAGACGTTTCATGGCAAAACCACGGTAATCCCTGATTTAAATCTGCATATCGAAGATGGCTCTTTCACCGTGCTGGTTGGACCTTCTGGCTGCGGAAAATCCACTTTGCTGCGCATGATTGCGGGCCTGGAGACCGTGACTCAGGGCACGATCACTATCGGCGGGGAAGACGTTACCACCGCCGAACCGAGTGACCGGGACATTGCCATGGTTTTCCAGTCCTACGCGCTTTACCCGCACATGACGGTTGCTCGCAATATCGACTTCGGCATGCGGCTGGCAAAAGTGCCCACCAAAGAGCGGGAAGCCAAAGTGGCCGAGGCCGCGCGCTTGCTCAATCTTGAGGATCTGCTCGAGCGTAAACCTGCTGAGCTCTCCGGCGGGCAGCGCCAGCGGGTGGCCATTGGCCGTGCCATTGTGCGCAGCCCCGGCGTATTTCTGTTCGACGAGCCGCTCTCTAATCTGGACGCTTCGTTACGCAACCGCATGCGGGTCGAGTTGGCCGAACTGCATCAACGGCTCGAGACCACCATGGTGTATGTCACCCACGATCAGGTCGAGGCGATGACCCTGGCCGACTGCATTGTGGTGATGAACGCCGGGAAGATTGAGCAAATGGGCAAGCCCATGGCGCTTTATCAACGCCCCGAAACGCTGTTTGTGGCGGGTTTTATTGGCTCGCCGAAAATGAATTTGATCGAAGGTGCCCTAGCGGCGGCTTACGGTGCCACCACGCTAGGCATACGGCCCGAGCATCTAGAGGTGAGCCGCGAGCAGGGCGAGTGGAAAGGGCGTGTGCGATTCATCGAGAAGCTGGGTGCTGACGCTTTCGCCTATATAGATAGCGAGCAGACCGGCCCGCTCACCGTCCGCCTCTCTGGCGATGTCGATCTTAGCCATGGCGATACGCTTTTTATCACTCCCCAGCAGGCCCAACTCCACGCGTTTGATGCCGATGGAAAGCGGTTGCCTGATGGCGCGTTGCAGCAACCTTCAACCCGTCACGAAAGCACCCTATATCACTGACGATTTTCCAACCACCAATATGCAAAGCAACGCTCAATAACAAATCCAAGGAGCTAGATAATGACAACACAAAGAACGCTAAGCCGCTCATCGTATATTCTGGTGATTTGCTGTATTGCCGCCATCGGCGGTTTCCTGTTCGGCTTCGACAGTGGCGTGATCAACGGCACGGTGGATGGCCTACAGGCCTCTTTTAACTCTGATAGTGCGGGCACGGGGTTCAATGTCGCCTCGATGCTACTGGGCTGCGCGATCGGTGCTTTCTTTGCGGGTCGCCTGGCGGATCGCTTTGGCCGTCGCACTCTGTTGATCGTGGCGGCGGTGTTCTTTCTGATCAGTGCCTGGGGCTCCGGCGTTGCCGGTAGTTCTATGGAGTTTGTGATATATCGCATTCTCGGTGGGCTTGCCGTAGGCGCCGCCAGTGTCATGACCCCGGCTTATATCAGTGAGGTAGCACCATCGGCCTACCGAGGACGCTTAGCTACTATTCAACAGGTGGCGATTATTTCTGGCCTTTTTATGGCATTTTTGAGTAATTATGTCTTGGCCTATGTAGCGGGCTCGGCCATGTCAGAACTATGGTTTGGCTTCGCGACCTGGCGTTGGATGTTCTGGATTGAGCTGATACCGGCTGCCGTTTTCCTGGTGGCATTGCTATTTATTCCTGAAAGCCCGCGCTACCTGATCAGCACTGGTAAGCAGGGCGAAGCCCGCCGTGTGCTTGGGTTAGTAATGCCTGAGCGTGATGTCAGCAGCAAAATTGATGAAATTAATACCACCCTGGATCAAGATCACAAGCCACGGTTGAAAGATGTGATCAACCGTTCCACGGGCAAGATACATGGCATCGTCTGGGTGGGTATTGGCTTGGCGGTTTTCCAGCAGTTGGTGGGCATTAACGTCGTTTTCTACTATGGCGCAGTGCTATGGCAGTCAGTGGGTTTCTCCGAAGGCGATGCGCTACTCATCAATGTGATCTCTGGCGCCGTGAGTATTGGCGCCTGCCTGCTCGCCATTGCGCTGATCGACAAAATTGGCCGCAAGCCGCTGCTTTGGGGTGGTTCGGTTGGCATGGCGGGGACACTGGCGTGCCTTTCCTATGCGTTTTCTACAGCGACGATGGTGGATGGCAGCCTACAGTTATCGAGTGACATGGGCGTATTTGCGCTGCTGTGCGCCAACCTTTATGTGCTGTTTTTTAACGCCTCTTGGGGGCCGGTGATGTGGGTCATGCTGGGGGAAATGTTCCCCAATCAAATGCGCGGCTCGGGGCTGGCGATTGCCGGTCTTTTCCAGTGGCTGGCCAACTTCGGTATCACCATGACCTTCCCTATCATGCTGGCATCTATTGGCTTGTTCGGCGCCTACGGGTTTTATGCGATCAGTGCCGTTGCCTCGGTCTTCTTTGTTATCTACTTCGTCAAAGAGACGCGCGGGAAAGAGCTCGAAGAAATGGCTTACGAGTAAGTCACTTTCACTTTGTTGCCCCGATTGCATGATTAACCGGGGATCATGTGTCTATTTTAAACAGTATAAGGCTAGTTTTTATTAATAAAATCAAAGGTTTGGTGTGTTTTTAAAACATATAAGCAATTGTTTAACAATGCTTTTTGTTAACTATTGGCACAGGCTGGCACGGGCACTGCAATGCAGTAGGTAAGAGTGGAACAGGTAGGACGATCTGACGCTCTTACCCATTAAACCCAGTGCGATGCTCGCACAGATGTTTAAGTAGCAACGTTTGATAGGAGCAGTATCATGATGAAGACGGAATCTCTCAAGAAACTTGGCATCCTAGGTGTATCATTTGGCCTGATGGCCAGCCCACTTGCGTTTGCTCAAGTGGACAGCAGTGACGAGTACGAAGAACCGACCCCGCAAGAAGAAACGACGCAGGATGATCAAGGTACCTACAACAGCTACGACACTGAGCAAGATAAAGGTCCGGATGTAGGCACTGAGTATGAAGAGGAAGAGGAAGAATTCACTTACGAAGAAGAGGAAGAGGAGCAAGAAGTACCCGCCACCGATGAAGAGGAGGATGATTCCGGCTGGTAATTGCAATCTTTAAGGAATAACTTTTCTCGGGCTCAAGGATGAGTCGACAGATGCCCCGCCAACTGCGGGGCATCTTTGTGTGTGGCCGTTAACAGTATCAACCAAAGCGCACGATATAATTTCGCGCTAAGGTGTTAAGCATCGGCGCGCTTAACAATTTGAGAACGCTACCCACAAGGATGTCTCGATGCCCCTGAACTGGTCGCCCCTAAAATGGACAGACAAGCCCCAACTGCCCAAGGCCGAGGGCCGTATAGCGGCGATTGACTTGGCTCGTGGTATAGCCATCGGCTTGATGATTATTAGCCATTCAGTCAGTGGGTTAGTCGGCATTCGCAATGTACCCGATTGGGGGATGGTGCCGGTTCATTTTCTGACTAAATTCTCCTCTTCGCTGTTTATTGTGGTGTTTGGCATTGCCCTGGCGGTGGCGTTTCTTTCCCACACTCAAAGCGATGACTGGCCTAAGCGTCGTTTAAAGCTATGGCTGCGCGCTGTAGAGGTGTGGTTCTGGTATAAAGCGCTCCTTGTCATTGAAATGCTGCCGTTCTACTCGCCCAGCGAGATCGTCGATGCGTTGCTCTATGGACGCTTTGCTATTTGGGTCGAAATCTTAGGCTTCTACGCCATCGCACTGCTTTGGGTGCCGCTGATTCTGCCGCTCTGGGCGCGGGCGCCGCTTTGGAGTCGACTCGCCACCATTGGCGCATTAACAGCACTCACTATTTGGCTGCAAAGCCTTACGTTTGGCGGCAACGATATTCTGAAGGCGCTGCTGGTGGATCATGAAGACCATTACACCTGGGGGCAGATCAGTCGCGCGCCGTTGATTTTGGTGGGCCTACTCATCGGCGAAGCGTTGCTGCGCTGCTACTTTGAACCTGTCATGCGGCGTCGCTTGGTGTTCGCCCTGTTAGGGCTGGGGGCGCTAATGGTCGCTGGCTTTTATGGCTTGGCATTTGCCAGTGGCGATGTGCATGCGGCAATGCTCGCCGTGGCCAATAACGTAGGCAAACACCCGCCAGGGCTTGAGTTTATGCTGTTTAGCTTGGGCGGTGCGCTGGTGCTGTTAGCCCTTGCTTTAGCCGGGGGCGCCAAAGCCGCCAAGGCACTTTTGCCGCTGACGATGGTCGGTTCAGATGCCCTTAAAGCGTTTATTTTCCATATTGTGATGATCTTTTTAGTGCTGCGCTTTTTGTGGGAAGGCGAGGGAATGTACACCTATCCACAGGCGCTTGGCGTAGGCGGGCTGTTAATACTTGGCGCTGCGGGGTGGATTTGGTTGACCCGTTGGATGGCTAACCACCGCTAAAAGCGATTAATAACTGCTGGAGTTATGATTTGCGACACTGGATACAACGTGGGCTGGCGGCAGCGCTGATTATAGCGCTCCCTGCTCATGCAGATGAGTACGATACAAATTGGTACTATGAGATAGATAAAAAGAGCACCTGGCAGGGCGACTTAACCGCGCGACTACAGGCTATCGAAGGTGTATTTGAGGGCGAATTGGGCGTTTATGTGCAGAACCTTGCCAGTGGCGAAGCCTACTCCTGGCGCGCCGACGATCCTTGGTACTTAGCCTCGCTGATTAAAATACCGGTGGCGGCACAGGTGCTCGCCGCGCGCCAGGCGGGCACGCTGACGTTGGATGATCGGTTAACGCTTGCGCGTAGTGACTTTGTCGATGGCGCGGGCCCCACTAATTGGCACGACCCCGGCACGCCTATCTCTATCCGTTACTTGATGGAGCAGATGATTACCGTCAGCGATAACACCGCCACCGATATGCTGATTGACCGCGTGGGGCTGGCGGCAGTTAACGCACGTGCCCGTGCGATGATCGCCGCAAGCGGCGGCAACCCCGATGAACTCGGCCCTATCTCGAAGTTGGTCGGCGTTCGCCAAGGCGTTTACGGTGAACTCCACCCTGATGCGCGAGAGCTTGGCGGAATGGACTTTATCGCCCTGCGTCAGCACTCGGTGAGCCAGCGTGGGCAGGCGTTAGCCCGCGTTCTAGACGTTAGTACGGCGTCCTTCACCCAGCCTGATTACGACCATGCGTTTGATGCTTACGAAGCCAGTGGTGAAAACGTGGGCACCCTAAGCGCCTTTGGCGACCTGCTTGCCAGCCTGCACTCTGTTCAACAAGGAAGTGCCATGGATGATTTAAATGACGAGCAGCGGCAAACGTTGTTGGCGCTTATGCAGCGAACCAGTTCCGGCAAACAGCGTCTTAAGGCAGGTATGGGGAGCGGCATAAGCTTCGCTCATAAAACCGGCACTCAGCAGCGGCGTAGCTGCGATGCCGGTATAGCCCAGCGCACTAACGTGGATACGGCACAAGGGCCCTGGGTGATTGCCACCTGTACTCGCGGGCCAGAGGCGGTAAGCGCTCACGAACGCACCTTGGCCCGTGTGGGCGAGGCGTTGCGTTATAGCGGAGCCTTGGGTAAGCCGTGGTAAACTATCGCCCCGAATGACCCTCAGAACTTCATTAACTAGGAGCAACCTATGACACGCGCCAGCGCCCGCCACATTTTGGTCAGCAGCGAAGAGCAGTGCCTAGCACTCAAAGAAGAAATTCAAAATGGCCGTGACTTTGCTGAAGTCGCTAAAGAGCACTCCAGCTGCCCCTCCAGCCGTCAAGGCGGCGACCTTGGCAGCTTTGGCCCCGGCCAGATGGTGCCCGAGTTCGATAAAGTCGTCTTTAACGACGAAGTAGGCCAGGTACACGGCCCGGTGAAAACCCAGTTTGGCTACCACCTGCTGGAAATTACCGAACGCACTTAACTTTTCCTAACCAAACGCTCTTAATTGCGCCTAAAAGGCCGTCAAGCGTTGCGGTCATTCGACCGCAACGTGAGGAGTACGCCTTGAACGACCCGATTATTACTATTAACGGCCTGAACAAAACCTACGAGGGTGGCTTTCAGGCGTTAACCCATATCGATTTAACCATCCAGCGCGGCGAGATATTTGCCCTGCTTGGCCCCAATGGGGCAGGTAAAACCACGTTGATTAGCGTGGTCTGCGGCTTGGTTAACCCCACCGCTGGTCATGTGTTGGTAGACGGGTTCGATAATATTACCCACTACCGCCAAGCCCGGGAGCGCATTGGGCTAGTGCCCCAAGAGCTGACCAACGAAGCGTTTGAAACCGTCTGGAACACCGTCAGTTTCAGCCGTGGTCTGTTTGGCAACGCGCCCAATCCTGCGCATATCGAAAAAGTGCTTAAGTCGCTGGCGCTTTGGGATAAGCGCAACAACCGGCTCATGACGCTCTCCGGCGGTATGAAGCGCCGTGTGCTAATCGCCAAAGCGCTTTCCCACGAGCCGCGCATACTGTTTTTGGATGAGCCCACCGCTGGGGTCGACGTTGAACTGCGCCGGGATATGTGGGAAGTGGTGCGCCAGCTACGCGATAACGGCGTGACGATTATTTTGACGACCCACTACATCGAAGAAGCCGAAGAGATGGCCGACCGCATCGGCGTTATCAATCGCGGTGAGCTGGTGCTGGTGGAAGAAAAAGCGGCGTTAATGAGCAAACTGGGCAGCAAACAGCTAACCCTGAACCTGCACAGCCCGCTGGCAGAGATACCTGCAAACCTGCAGCGCTTTGAGCTAAGCCTGGCCGCTGAAGGGTATGAGCTGATCTACACCTATGACGGTAGCCAGGAAGAGGACGGTCACGCTATTTCAGAGCTGTTGACCGCACTTGAGCGAGAGGGTGTCACCTTTAAAGATCTGAATACTCGGCAAAGCTCGCTTGAAGATATTTTTGTTGATTTGGTTAAGGAGCGAGCATGAACCTGCATCCCGTTCGCGCTATTTATATGGCGGAAATGGCGCGCACGCGCCGCACGCTGCTGCAAAGTATTGTCTCGCCGGTCATCTCCACGTCGCTTTACTTCGTCGTCTTTGGTGCCGCAATTGGCTCGCGCATCAGTGAGGTCAACGGGGTTAGCTACGGCGCCTTTATTGTGCCGGGGCTGATTATGCTAATGCTGCTCACCCAGAGCGTCTCAAACGCCTCTTTCGGCATCTTCTTTCCGAAGTTTTCTGGCAGTATTTACGAGCTGTTGTCGGCGCCTATCTCGCATTTAGAAATTGTGATCGGCTACGTGGGGGCGGCGGCCTCGAAATCGATTCTGCTGGGGGCGATTATTTTGGCGACCTCGGGCTTGTTTGTACCGTTGGAAATCGCCCACCCGTTTTGGATGTTGTTCTTTCTGGTGCTGACGGCTGTCACCTTTAGCCTGCTGGGTTTTATCATCGGCATTTGGGCCGATGGCTTTGACCGACTGCAGCTGGTGCCGCTGTTAGTGATCACCCCGCTGACCTTTTTGGGCGGCAGCTTCTACTCCATTGATATGCTGCCGCCGTTTTGGCAAACCATTACCCTGGCAAACCCCGTGGTGTATCTGGTGAGCGGCTTTCGCTGGAGCTTTTACGGTATCAGCGATGTAAGCCTTGCCGCGAGTGTGGGCATGATTGCCCTCTTTCTCGCGGCTTGCCTGGTCGCCATTGGCTGGATTTTCCGAACTGGTTACCGCCTCAAACCCTGACTCTTTTTTTAACCCTGGAAGCTAGTAGACCTTTATGCCACTACTGCAAAGTATTGTGCACCGCCTCGATCCGACGCTTGACGGTGAGCGCCTAACCCTAACCGCTGCGCCTCAATCAGAGCAGGCAGCGCCCAGTGACGATTCGGTGATGGCGAGCCTAGTGGGTGCGCTCAATGACACCTACAACACCAAGCCCAAAGGCTGGGGGCGCTTTGTCGAAGAGGGCGAACAGGCAGGGCCGCTTGCCATGTGGCTGCGCGACTATTTTGCTGGCGATAAAAGCTTTGCTGAGCTTTCTGTTGCACTGGCTGAACGGCTCGCCAAGCAGCTTCAGGAGCAGTTGTCAGTAAGTGGTTACTTAGTGTTCAGCCACCAGCGCCAAGGTGATACTGAAACGCTGCTGATGGCATTGGTGCACCAGCGCGAAGGGATTGGCATTAATGATGACCACCACGCGGTGCCTGCTGCCCAGCTCAACACCAGCCAGCTTACCCTGGCGGCGCGTATCAATCTTACCCAATGGCAGAGCGAGGCACCGAATGCCCAGTATGTCTCGTTCCTCAAAGATCGCGGCGGTAAAAAACTCGCTGAGGGTTTGGTCGCATTGCTGGGTATGGAAGAGGGCGTCGATGCTCCGGCCGAAACCCGCACGCTGCTAAAAGCGTTTAGCGACTACGTCGAGAAAGAGGATTACGACGACGAGGTGAGCCGAGAAAAAACCGACACGCTGGTGGATTACGCCAATGAACAGCTTCGCCGTGGCGAGCCAATGACCTTGGAAGAGCTTTCTGGGCTGGTGGACGAACAGCAGCCGAAAGCCTTTTACGACCATATTCGCAACGCCGATTACGGGCTCTCGCCGGAGATCCCTCCCGATAAGCGCACCTTGAGCCAGTTCCGCCGCTTTACCGGCCGAGCGGGTGGCGTTTCGATTAGCTTTGATTCGCACCTGCTGGGCTCAAGCATCGAGTACGATGCCACTCAGGATCGCCTGATTATCAAGCAAGTGCCCAAGCAGTTAAGAGAGCAGCTTACCAAGAAGGATTGAGGTAAGGACGACGCTGTAGCTACCTAGGAGCCCCCTATGCTGAACGCCATTAGTGATTTCTTCCAGCGCTCGCTGGCGCAACCCGAGCAGCGCGAAAATCAAACGCTTACCCTGGAACTGGCCACCGCAGCACTGCTGTGTGAAATCGTCCGCGCCGATTACGACACCACCAATGAAGAGCTTGCCGCGCTGCGCCTTATGCTTACCGAGCGCTACCGGCTAAGCGCAAGCGATGTGGAAGAGCTGATGGCGTTGGCACAAGCAGAAGTGGATGAGGCCGTCGATCATTACCAGTTTGTTAGCCTGATCAAAGAGCACTATAACTACGACCAGCGCTGTGAGCTGGTCGCGCAAATGTGGCAGCTGGCCTGGGCCGATGGCAGCGTTGACCCGCTTGAAGAGCACCGTATTCGTCGCTTGGCGGATTTACTGTATGTTAGCCATAGCGATTTTATCCGTACCAAACTGCACGTAGAGGAGCGCAGTAAACCCGATGCATAACCGCAACGAAGACTCGAATTTAATGGATCTAATCAGCTCGATTGAGCGTATGGAGCAGGATGCTTCGCGGGTCAGCGTTGACGATGTTGTTCACGCCGTTGGGCGGCGCTCGTTTGGGCCGCTGCTGTTAGTTGCCGGGCTGATCACGCTCACCCCGATCATTGGCGATATACCCGGCATGCCGACCTTAATGGCCGCATTGGTATTGCTGGTTTCCGTGCAGTTGCTAGCGGGAAGTGAGGCGTTTTGGTTGCCCCGTTGGTTGCTAAAACGCTCTCTCTCCCGTCAAAAGTTTGATAAAGGCATTCAGCTGATGAAAAAGCCTGCCCGCTGGATAGATGGACTATTGCGGGTGCGATTACCTTGGCTGACGGGCTACATCGGTATCCGGGTAACTGCCTTGATGTGCTTATTGATTGCCTTGGCCATGCCGCCGATGGAGTTTATTCCCTTTTCGGCCAACGGAGCGGGGCTTGCGCTTACCCTGCTGGGGTTAGGCTTGGTTGCCCGTGATGGTATCGTGCTACTGCTGGGGTTCGTGCTGTTCGTCGCCACCTGTGTATTGATCACGATGAGCCTGATATAACAACTTTTATATAACAACAGGAGTATGCCATGACTGATCCGGTTTCAACGCCGCCGCCTAACCCCCCCGAGAGCCAGAATCGCTGGGAGCGACGCATTGAAACAGCGCTGTGGAATTCGCGCTTTTTGGTCATGCTGGCGGTCGTGCCCAGCTTATTGGGTTCATTGATGCTGTTTATCGTCGGTACCGTGGATATTTTCAAGGTAGTCGCCGACGTGATGGGTTACTACCTATTGGGTGGCACCCAGGACATTCACGACAGCCTGGTGCCCGATATCATCATTGCGGTGGACATCTATCTGATTGCCATCGTATTGCTGATTTTCGGCTTAGGTGTTTACCGACTGTTTGTCTCCCGTATTGACCAAGCCGAAGCGAGTAATCTGCGCCACCCGTTTAACGTCGCTTCATTAGACCAACTGAAAGATAAAATCGCCCGGGTGGTGATTCTAGCGGTGATCATTGAGTTTTTCCGCGCCGTGGTGGATATCCGTTTTGCCACGCCCCTGGAAGCTATCTACTTAGCGCTTTCAGTGCTGGCACTGGCAGCCGCGCTCTACCTGATGAGCCTAGGCCACAAAGGCGAGTAAGCGCACCCGCGACCTGGCTGTGCTACTCATCATTTTCAGCTAACAAACCTTCTACCAGTCTGTTTAACCGCTGCTGGAACTGCCCGCCCGGCGAGGGTGGGTTAGGGGCTGAGGTGATCGCTACGGTCATCTCACGCTCTGGAATAACGTAAAGTGCCTGGCCGCCGTAGCCACGTCCGTAGTACACGTCTTCGCCTGCCAACTGCGTAATAAACCAACCATAGCCGTATCCGTCGCCTGTCCAGCGCGATGTACCGCGCGGTTGCCATGATTCTTCCACCCAACCCTCCGGCAGAACGCGCTGCTCGCCTCCTGCTTCATTCACTACGACGCCATCATTACGATACAGCTCGCCTACCTCAATGAGTGCTCGTGGCGAGAGCTGCATATCGTTGCCGCCAAAGTAGATCCCTTGGGGGTCGCGTAGCCAGGGGCGAATGGTGATATTAAGCGGATCACCCAATAGGCGCTGGGCAAGGGAATGGGTCGTCTCGCCGCTGGCGTGGGTGAGTGCGGCGGAAAGTAGATGGCTGGTGCCGGTGGAGTAGAGCATCTGCCCACCCGGCTCATCCACGAATGGGCGCGTCATCGCATCGTTCACCCAGTTGGCGCTGGCCACCCAGGCGCCATAGTTGCTGCCAGAAGTGCGCTCAAGCCCCGCCTGCTGGGCGAGCAGGTGCGCCACGGTAATGTCACCAACTTGTGGATCAATACCGCTAGGTAGATGTTCGCCAAACAGCTCCATCATGGGTTGATCAGTTGATTCAATGATGCCTGCTTCAATCGCCGCCCCAGTAATGGCAGCCAGCACCGTTTTGGACAGCGACTTAATATTGGCAGGCGACGCCACCCCTGGCCCACCTTGGTGAAGCTCGTGGATAATCTCACCGTCGTAGGCCACTACCACGCTGTGCACGCGGTTAAGCTGGCGGGTTTGCCGCTCTAGCGTTTGGAGTGTGTTTGCAGAAGGTTCATTAGCGGCTGCATAGGCGGTGGGTAACAACGAAGTAACAGCAAACGAAACAAGCAAAGCAGTAGCGCGCATCGCGACACCTTCGGTATAAGTGGCAAAGGTTCGAGGTTTAGAAGTAGCAGAGGTTCCACAGCAAATAACCGCTAGAAGTAAGGCTAGGTAGTACTTTCTGAGCCTGGAACCAAGTGCCTATGTCTTAAAGGATCACATTTGATATTTTATAATCATTTTTAGTTTATAATGGATTATAAATGAGCCATTATTTAGAGGTTTCTATGGCCCTGACTCACTCTCTACTTGCCCCTGGCGAACTGTCCCAGCAGGTCGGTGCCAATGCACGAGAAGCGCGACTGGCGCAGAACCTTTCCCGTAAAACCTTGGCGCAGATGGCGGGTGTTTCCGAGTCCACCATTAAACGATTCGAATCCAGTGGGCAAATAACTCTCGATGGCCTAGTGCTCATTGCCACAGCGCTGGGTGCCACACGCGAAATTGCCGAGCTCTTCAAGCATGAGCACCCCATCTCACTTGAAGAGATCAAGCAGGTAGGGCGTGTCCGGGGGCGAAAATGAAGCGTATCAATACAGTAGAGGTACTGTTAGCAGGTAATCCTGTGGGGGAACTGGTCGCTAGCCGGCAGGGCATCTACTTTGCCTACCACCCCCATTGGGTGGCGGAAGGCTTCAATTTGTCGCCTCTGAACATGGATTTTACTACCCAACCACAGAAGGCGCCGGATCCACTTCTTTTTGCTGGTCTACCAGGAGCATTTGCTGACTCGCTGCCTGATGGCTGGGGAATGCTGCTCATGGATCGCTATTTCCTGACCGAGCATGGGAAAGACCGGAGAGATATTTCTCCTCTTAATCGGCTGGCTTATATGGCCGACAGGGGAATGGGAGCACTGGAGTATCGTCCCGTTATTGAGCGTACCACTGACGAAGATAATATTGACCTAGCCCAACTCTATCAGGCAGCAAGCGCTGTTTACGAAGGTGAAACCGCGGCCACTCTTGATGCTCTGCGCCTAGCCGGTGGTTCCCCGGCAGGTGCCCGACCCAAGGTGATCGTTGCATTATCTTCTGATGGTAAGCAGTGCAGTACATCTTTTCAGGAACTTCCTGCGGGTTATCAACATTGGCTAGTGAAATTCCGTGCGCCAACCGAGCATCGCGACACCGGCGCCATTGAATACGCCTACTCGGTGTTGGCAGAACGTGCTGGGGTGAAAATGGCCGCGAGCAAGCTGATTGAGATCAACTCCTCAGCGGAAACCGAGCGATTCTTTTCTACTCAGCGTTTTGATCGTAACGGTAATCGCAAAATCCATATGATGACCGCTAGCGGCATTCTTTATGCCGATTACAGCGCTCCATCGCTGGACTATTCAGATCTGCTCAAAGCAACCAACGCTTTCACCCGCCACGCAGAAGACGTTGAACGCATGGCGAGGTTGATGGTGTTCAACGCCCTTACCCACAATCACGATGACCACGCTAAGAACTTCGCTTTTTTGTATGACCAAGGTCGATGGACACTAGCGCCAGCTTATGACCTGACTTATGCCCCTGTCCGGGGCTACGCAGATGAGCATACAACATCTTTCAGTGGGGCAGGCCTGGCTACCCGTAAAAAGCTCAATCAGGTTTGTGCTTCCTTCAGCTACTTAAACCCGGATCTCTATATTGAGCAAACCCTTGATGCTCTTTCCGAATGGTCGTCCCTTTGCCGTGAATTAGAAATCGATGCCAAGCAGCAGAAAATGATTCAGCGAGCATTCGACGAGAACCGCCAGCGTCTCGGATAACGCTATCAATGCGGCCACGCTAATACAGCCACTTTCTAAGAGGGAAATGCAGCGACATTACGCAAAAGCAGAAAAAGCCTGCTAGGCTGGAGGTGTTGGCTAATGGGTAAGCAAGCCTTTGATTTCCCTAAAACGCAATAAGCAAGGAGTGCCCTATGCGTAATATTATCTACATTATTGGCCTTATCGTGGTTGTGCTGTTCATTCTGTCAATGCTCGGCCTGCGCTAAGCTACATAGAACTAGGTCTTATAGGGTCAGGCTTTAAAAATGAGCCTGAAGAACATAAGACCAAGCAAAAAACGCCCAAAGCTTTCGCTTATGGGCGTTTTTTTTGATCAGCTGTTTAGGGCAGCAATGTTTGGTGGCAGAGGGATTAGGCGCAGTCAGCGGCCCCTTGGCCAAACATATCAAACATCAATTCGCGGCCAAGGCAGGTTAATACAAAACGGCCATACTCATTAAAGGTTGCTGCCTCACTGTCTTCCATCACCTGTTGGCAGGTTGCCCAGGTGGGCGTGGCAGAACTAAGTGCCGACAACTCGCGGCGGGCTAAGCCGCGCTGGGGAAGGGTAATGGTTTCAAGTACATGACCATGATCGTACAGCAGCTCAGCGGCAATCGATAAACACTGGCGAAGGCTACGTTGAACGTTTGCGGTGGTCGATGACCCATAAGACGATGGAGTAGAGCGTTCTTTCGTCAGTTCTGGAGGCGTAGGTTTTGAAGTCATAAGTCTCGGAGTCATAGCATGTTCTCCTGCGGTCAGCACCAAGTCGGGCTTGTTGCAGCGCATTATAAACCAAGGTCGATGTTAGACCAAGGTCTATAATTCAGAGAGGATCTCCCACTATTGAACTCATCAACGGTAGGTCAATGTGCTACGCTCGCTACCACGTATTTTAGCGAGTTAATAAGTCATGCATATCAGTGTATTCGGAACCGGCTATGTCGGCCTTGTTGCAGGTGCTTGTTTAGCCGATGTTGGTCATCAAGTCACCTGTATGGATGTTAACGCTGATCGGATTGATCAGCTTAATGGCGGAGAGGTGCCGATCTTTGAGCCAGGGCTAAGCACTATCGTTGCCCACAACGTGGCGGCTGGCCGTTTACGCTTTACTACCGACGCTGCCCAGGCGGTAGCCGATGGCGAACTGCTGTTTATCGCCGTGGGAACGCCGCCCGATGAAGATGGCAGTGCCGACTTGCGCTATGTGCTCGAGGTGGCGCGCACGATCGGCCAGCATATGGATAGCTATAAGCTAGTGATTGATAAGTCTACCGTGCCGGTGGGCACCGCGGAAAAAGTCCACGCCGTTATCAGCGATGTGCTCGAACAGCGAGGTGTATCGCTCGCGTTCGATGTGTGTTCGAACCCTGAGTTTATGAAGGAAGGGGCGGCGATAGATGACTTTACCCGTGGCGCGCGGATTATCGTCGGTACAGAAAGCGAGCGGGTGAAAGCGCATATGCAAGAGTGCTACGCCCCCTACAACCGCAACCACGAAAAGCTGATGTTTATGAGCGTGCGGGCCGCAGAGCTGACCAAATACGCCGCCAATGCCATGCTCGCCACCAAAATCAGCTTTATGAACGAGATCGCCAATCTTGCCGAACGGCTCGAAGTGGACGTTGAAGACGTGCGCCGAGGGATTGGCAGCGACCCACGTATTGGCTACCACTTTATATACCCTGGCTGTGGCTACGGCGGCTCCTGCTTCCCCAAAGATGTCCAAGCGTTAGAGCGTGCCGCGCGTCAATTAGGCTATATGCCGGAACTGCTCACCGCCGTCGAGTCAGTGAATTTACGCCAAAAGCAGACCCTGTTCACAAAACTGCAAGATAACTTAGGCAATCTAAGCGGTAAGACCATTGCAGTATGGGGCTTGGCCTTTAAACCCAATACGGATGATATGCGTGAAGCCCCAAGCCGTACGTTAATGGAAGCACTCTGGCAAGCGGGCGCTAAGGTGCAGGCATTTGATCCCGAAGCCATGGCAGAATGCCGCCGCATTTATGGCGAGCGGGATGACCTGATGCTGGCAGGTGACCGAATTCAGGCAGTGAAAGGTGCCGATGCTTTGGTTATCTGCACCGAGTGGAAAGAGTTTCGCAGTGTCGATTTTGATTGGCTAGCCGACCAGTTGGCTGGAAAAGTCGTCATTGATGGGCGTAACTTGTATACGCCAAGTGCTGTTGAAGAGGCAGGGTTGCGTTACATTGGGGTAGGGCGGAAGAGCCACGATTAGGTGGTGAGCAAAAAAAGATTTAAGTTTAATTTCAAACGGTCGATAGCTATTAACTACTAGGATGATAAATTTCTTCACGGGCAGTGTAAGCAACAGCGTGATGACGTTATAAAAGAGGACGGTAAAGTATGGCTTCCATTTCATCACTTGGTATTGGCTCAGGCCTGGATCTCAACGGCTTATTGGATCAGTTACAAGACGCTGAGGAAAAGAAGCTTGTTCCGCTTGCGGCGCGGCAGGAAACCCAGCAGACCAAGATTTCCGCCTACGGGCAGTTGAAGAGCGCGCTCTCGCAGTTTCAAACTGCTGCTGATGCGCTCAATGACAGTGCTCTTTACGAAAGTCTCTCCACTAATGTGGGCGGTTCAGCCATTACTGCCGCTGCTGATGCGGAAGCGCAGCCAGGCAGCTATAACGTTACCGTTGACACTCTAGCCACTCGCGGCACACTTGCTTCAGAAGGGGTGACAGCCGCCGATGAGGCAATCACAGCTGCTGACCAAAAATTAACCCTGAACTTTGCTGATGGTTCCACTCAAGAGGTCGATATAGCGTCAGGCAGCACTCTGGAAGATATTCGCGATACAATTAACGCCACTGAAGATTCTGGCGTGAACGCGACTATCATTAATGATGGTACCAATTTCCGCCTTGCGCTTAGCTCTAGTGAAACCGGCGCAGATGCCTCTATCGCTGATTTCAGTTTTGACGGTACTGCCCCGTTCACTTCAGATACCGCCAATACGCTGCAAAGCGGTACTGACGCAGCGCTTACCGTCAACGGCATTGACATCACCAGCTCCACTAATAAGGTAGAAGGCGCTATCCAAGGTGTGACACTTAACCTTGAAGAAGAGGGTGATAGTACGGTCACCGTTGAGCAAGACACCCGCGCTGTTCGCGAGGCTGTGACCAGCTTTGTGGAAGCCTACAATGGCCTTAAAGACAAGATTGGTGATCTCACCAGTTTCAATTTCGAAACTGGCGAGTCGGGTGAGCTATTGGGCGATAGCACCGTCCGTACCGTCGAATCGCGCTTGCGCGGTGTACTGGGTGGGGCTGTTGAGGGTGAACTCTCCATTCTCAGCGATGTTGGCATTTCTCATAAGTACGATAGCGAGCTTGGGTATAGCAAGCTTGAGATCGATCAGGACAAACTTGATGATGCCATTGCTAATAACCAAGGTGCGCTTTCAACCTTCTTCGCAGGCGATACGGATGAGGCGGGTATGGCAGGGCAAATTAATACAGCTGTCGAACAATTACTTAGCTCTAATGGCCGAGTGGAAGGTGCGATTAGCGGGGCTGAAAATCTCAAAGCATCGCTTGTAGAGCAATATACCCGTATGGAGCAATCAATTGAGCAAACGATATCTCGTTACCGCACTCAGTTTGGTCAATTGGATGGCATGGTTGCGCAAATGAACCAGACCAGCAGTTATCTCACCCAACAGTTCGATGCGCTGGATGCGCAGCTAGGTCGAGGCTGATCCACTCTGCCGCCTAACCCCACCCCAAAACGCCTGTGCTAAGCAGGCGTTTTTGTTAGCAAAAGAAAAACAATCAATTTAGCGAAAGAAAAAGCGCTAAAGTTACCCGCTAATCAGCCGATGGGGTTACATATCACAATTGTCAGCGTACCCCCATGCGCTGAATGTTTCAGGTTTAGCCTTTTTACTGAGGAACAGTCAATATGGCGACGATAACCTCCCTTGGCGTTGGCTCGGGTCTTGACCTGACTGGCCTATTGGATCAATTGCAGAAAGCAGAGCGCGGCAAGCTTGCGCCCATCACTCAGCAGAAAACACAACAACAAGCCAAGGTTTCGGCCTATGGCCAGCTGCAAACATCGCTGAACGCTTTTAAAGACGCCGTAGGAAAAATCAACGACCCTGAACTCTATCAGAGCCTGTCTGCCAATGTGCAGGGAGAGGGCGTAAAAGCAACAGCGACAGCCGATGCATTGCCCGGCAGTTATCGCGTTCAAGTTAGCCAGTTGGCCACTGCGGGTACGCTCGCGTCTACCCGCGTTGGTGATCAAGATGCTGCGCTCGACTTACAAGGGGCGACTGCGTTTCAGCTTAGCTTTGGCAGTGGCGATAGTGTCGATATCGCCCTGACAGCCGGTAGCAGCCTAAGCGATATTCGTGATGCAATTAATGCGGACAAAGAGTCGGGGGTCAGTGCCTCTATCATCAATGACGGTACGGGCTATCGATTGGCATTGAGTTCCAAGGAAAGCGGCGCTGAGGCCTCAATCAATAGTTTTAGTTTTGTTGATGGCGGTGGTGTAGCTGTGGTTGGTCCCTTTAGTGAAGATGCGGCTACCCAGCAGATGGGCAAAGATGCTGTATTGAAGGTAAATGGCATTGATATCACCAGTGCCAGTAACCAAATTGAAGATGCTATTCAAGGTGTTACACTCAACATTGCAAGTTTAGCGTTGGAAGATGGTGAGACGGCTACCAGCACGGTAAGCGTTGAGCGCAACACCCTAGCGTTGCGCGAGGCGGTAGGCGAGTTTGTTAAAGCCTATAACAGCTTGGAAGGAACAATTAACAACCTTACAAAATATGATAGCAAAACCCAAACTGCTGGTAAGTTGCTAGGAGACAGCACGGTACGCACCATTGAGTCTCGGTTGCGCAGTGTGATGATAGGTAGTGTTGCGGAAGGTGAGTTTTCTACCCTTAACCAGCTAGGCATTACCTTGCAGCGTGACGGTAAGCTAGAGCTCGATGAAGACAAGTTAAGTGATCTGGCGGCCAAGAGTCCCGACGCGCTCAGCGATTTTTTTGCTGGCAAAGATGAAGCGAGTGGCATGGCAGGGCAGCTAACCACGACGTTAACCAACTTATTAAGTGACAATGGAACTATCAAAGGTGCCATTACGGGAGCGGAAAATCGTGTAAAAAGCTTAGATGAACGCTTTGAACGCATGGAAAAGACGATAGAGAGCACCATCGCCCGCTATCGTAAGCAGTTTGGTCAGTTAGATGGCATGATCGCTCAAATGAACCAAACCAGCTCTTACCTCACCCAGCAGTTTGATGCACTTGGCGCTCAGCTAGGCCGTAAAAAGTAACGTTCACCAGAACCCAAAATGAACAAACGGCCTCCTAACTGTGAGGCCGTTTTTGCAAGTGAAACAAAACAATCATTATGTTTGCTAAAAACACTACTTGCATCACCTCTCAGTTACCAACTTTTACATCTTTTTTTACCACTTCCCCTAAAGAACCCCTACGCGCTGCCGTTAATTAATATAACGGCACACAAAGTGGCCGAAAAGCGGGCCTTCAAGGCCAGTGTCCATGCAAGGAGATACACACCATGTCAGTGATCAATACCAATATCACAGCGATGATCGGCCAGAACAACCTGGCTAAATCACAGAATTCCCTGTCTACCGCTATGGAGCGTTTGTCCTCTGGTCTGCGCATCAACAGCGCTAAAGATGACGCCGCTGGCCAAGCCATCGCCAACCGCATGACCTCACAGATCACTGGTCTGTCTCAGGCTCAGCGTAACGCTAACGACGGTATCTCCGTTGCGCAAACCGCTGAAGGCGCCCTGAACCAGGTAAACGACAACCTGCAGCGTATTCGTGAGCTGGCTGTTCAGTCTCAAAACGACACTAACTCAGCTAATGACCGTGCTTCCATCCAGGACGAAATCGATCAGCGCCTGACCGAGATCAATCGTATCTCTGAACAGACTGACTTCAACGGCGTTAAAGTTTTGGCTCAAGACCAAAGCCTTTCTATCCAGGTAGGTGCCAACGACGGTGAGTCAATCGACGTTAACTTGGAAAAAATTACCGCTGACACATTGAGCCTTGCCAGCTTCAACGTTAATGGCCCAGGTGAGAATCTAGGCGCTGCAACTGCGACTGATTATACAGCAGCATACGGTGAGGGTACTGGTGTAACCTCTAATACTGTTTCAGCAACTGGCTTTAGCGATGAGCTGGCTACTAACTTGGGTGTCGCGGCTGGTTCCGTTGCCACTGCGGGCACAGCCCAAGTAGATGATAGCGGTAACTGGTATGTTGATGTCAGCATTACTGCTGCAAGTGAATCAGAAGTTAAAGCGTTGAGTCTACAAGGTATCGAAGCTGTTTCAGGTACCGCAGTAACTTTCCAAGTGGCGCTTGATCCTTCAGAGGCCGCCGTTACTACAGGCAACACCACCGCTGCCTACACTGTTGATGGCACCGAGCTGGGTGCAAAAGACCTGCTGAGCGCTGCGACCGCTAACCCGATGGAGCAGCTTGATTCGGCCCTAAAACAGGTTGATGAATTGCGCTCTGGTTTAGGTGCGATCCAAAACCGCTTCGAGTCTGCGATTACCAACTTGCAGACTAACGAAACCAACCTTTCAGCTGCTCGTTCACGTATTGAAGATGCTGACTACGCAAGTGAAGTGGCCAACATGACTCGTGCTCAGATCCTGCAACAGGCGGGCACCTCTGTACTAGCCCAGGCTAACCAAACTCCGCAGAACGTACTGTCTCTGCTGGGCTAAGCCCTCGCTATATACTCATCCGAACTTTTCGGATTACCTACAGGCCTCCTTTATGGGGGCCTGTTTTTTATGTTTGGCTTGCTCTATTCAGTTGGCAAGGATATTGGGCGCTTTTCCCGCCTTAGCCCAGCTAGCTACTTTGTTATCCTAAGCATTTAGTACATCCGTCATTAGGAACCCCTTTGCCATGTCTAATAAAAAGCCTTACCGCTCATCAAGCAATGCTCGCCAGCGAAACTTGGAGGTGAAGGGAACCGCGCAAGCATTAAAGAAAGCCAAAGAGCGCACGGTACAGCAGCCAGCCAATTTAGCTGCATGGAAACAGTTGGGTGCGGAGCTTTCTGAGGTCGGACAGTTTGATGAAGCATTAATAGCACTGGAGCGAGCTAGTGCTTTGGTTTCTGATGATGCTGAAACGTTAGCACTAAAGGGCCGGATAACACATCAAGCGGGCAACCCCGAGCAGGCGCTGATATTTTTACATGATGCAATCAAGTTAAATCCAAATTATGCCAAAGCACAGCATTATATTGGTTATATTTATTACACCCAGGCACGTTTTAATGAAGCGCTACAGCATGCTGAGATAGCCTGTGAATTGGTGCCTGACGATGTAGATATGCTCAATACATTGGGCAACACTTTGATGCAGGCATTTGAATATAATCGTGCTAAAGATGCACTTGAAAAAGCCGCGAGGTTAGCCCCAAAAAACTATCTTTCATGGAATAATCTGGGCAATGTTTATAATGCCATTGGTGATCTTGATAAAGGACTTGAAAGCTACTGGCAAGCCCATCGTGTAAATCCGCAGGCTCCAGGCCCATTTTCTAATATTATTACTACCTATCACTATCATCCTGAGAAAACAGGAAAAGAAATCACAGCATTATGTAAAAAGTGGGAGAGTAAGTTTTTATCAAGCGTTACAGCCCTACCTCTTAGCAATCTAAATGATCCCCAAAAACGTCTGAGGGTTGGTTTGATCTCAGATGGTTTTCGAGGGCACCCTGTGGGGAGGATGATTACATCGGCTTTAGAACATGTTTCAAAAAGCCAAATAGCTTTTTATTTTTACAGTACCAACAATGCTTCGGATGGTATTACCGAAAGACTGAAATCGGTAGCTGAGCAGTGGATGAGTGTACAGCCGTTAAAAGATCAACAGGTGGCTGAGCAGATTGTGAATGATGGCATTGATATTCTGATTGATTTAGCTGGTCATAATGCCGGCAATAGGGTGTTGGCTGTAAGCATGCAGCCTGCTCCGGTACAGGTGAAGTGGGTAGGTGGGTTAATTAATACCACAGGTTTATCGGCCATTGATTATTTGATCAGTGACTCCATCGAGACGCCAGAAAATGTCGACGAAGACTATGTGGAAAAACTAATACGCTTACCTGATGACTATATTTGCTATGTGCCACCCAATGGGTATGAGCCAAATGTTGGGGTATTGCCTGCAATCAGAAATGGCTATATAACAGCTAGGCTGTTTTAATAATGCCTCTAAATTAAACAGTGTGGTGTTAGAGCAGTGGGCTAAGATTATGCTGGCATTGCCTAATTCTAAGCTAATGCTCAAAAGCATGCAGTATAAGAGTGAGGAGCGTTGCCAAAAAATTAAAGACACCATGGCCCTATACGGTATTGAAAGTGATCGTCTGCTAATCGAGGGACCATCACCGCACGCCGAACTTTTAGATGCTTATAATAAGGTCGATATTTCTTTAGACCCTTGGCCTTATTCTGGTGGATTAACCACATGTGAGTCATTTCTAATGGGAGTGCCGGTAGTTTCCCTCCCGGGGCCGACCTTTGCAGGACGCCACAGTGCTACCCATTTGATTAATGCTGGTATGCCAGAGCTTGTCGTTAGTTCTTGGGAGGAGTATCGAGAAAGAGTCTTAGAGCTTGCATCTGATTTAGATAGCCTTTCCACTATTAGGCAGCACCTCCGTCAAGTCTTATTAGAGTCGCCTGTATGTGACGCTTCCCGGTTTGCAAAACACTTTACTGATGCAATGCGCTCCATTTGGCAGCGCCACTGTGAGGGAAAACAGCCTGCCGCGTTAACGTTCGATAAAATGGGGTTGGCGAAATTTGAAGATGAAGAAACGCCCGTTAATGTAGTTTATGCAGAGAGTATGGAATCGGGGGCGGTTGGTTTTAACTGGTCACTGCCCAGCAAAATTATAGCGCTGGATAATGGCTCAAAATTGGTTGTTGAGAAGGGCATTGATACCCTTCGGCAACTAAATGCTTTTGGCATAGTGGCCTTCGACCCAGCAAGCCAAGTAATAAATGCTGAGCGGTTTGAGGGCAGCAAAGATGTGCAGATATTTACCCACGCCGTTTTAGGGGATGGAAGTCCAGCGACGCTATATTCGTGTTTAGACCCTGCATTGAGCAGCATTCTGGAGCCGCTGCCTAAAGAGCAGCAGTACGGAGCCAACCTAGCTGGAACAAACGTGCTTGCCAAGCTTCCGATCAATACTATCGCGTTAGATAGCATCGAAGGGCTGGATAGTTTGGATTGGTTAATTCTGGACGATCTAAGCGATTCCACGGCGATACTTGAAAATGGCGAAAAAGCCCTTAAAGATACGCTTGTTATTCAAGTGCGTATTGCCTTTCAGCCAACGCATAAACGGCAGCCTAATTTAGCTGAAACTCAGCACTGGATGTCACGCCACGGCTTTCGTTTCTACCGTTTCAATAACCAACAGCACTTAAGCCACCTGCCGGACAGCGTATCTGCAGAAATTCGCCAAGCTACCGAGCTTCAAAGTGCCGATGCCATTTTCCTACCCACTCACGAGCGGCTGGCTGAGCTAAGTGAAAACCAGCGCTCCAAACTGGCTTTTCTGTTGCATACCGTGTATGGCATTAAAGATATGGCATATGAGGTGCTGGTTAAAGTAGATGAAAAAAAAGCAGAAAAATACTTATTTGAAGAAAGACTGCTGAACCCCAGTATTGATGAATCCAATACTGATAGCCTGAAGGAGTCTAGCCCTAGATTGGCGTACTCCCCGGCCAATAGTGAGCAATTAGTGTCTGATAGTGCATCGACATATAATGATACGCTGAATGGTGATGCTGAGTTACCACAAAGCGACGTCCAAGAATCAGCGCATAATGATGTTGCACGTAATTCTAATCTTACGAAATCTCAGTTGCATAAGAAACCCACAGCCTTATGGGAACTTGATGGGCCAATCTATGTGATTGATATTGGTGCAAACCCTATTGATGGCACCCCTCCTTATGCAGGGCTGCTTCAGCGTGGTTTGGTGAATCTGATCGGTTTCGAACCACAAAAAGACGCTCTTCAAAAGCTTCTAACAATGAAGGGGCCGAATGAAACGTATTTGCCCCACGCTGTTGGTACTGGTGAGAAAACTAAACTTTATATTTGCCAAGCCTCGGGCATGACTTCAACGCTAAAACCTAATAATCAAGTGCTAGATCATTTCCAAGGCTACCCAATTTGGGGGAAAGTTAAATCGATCGAGGAGATAGATACTGTCCGGCTGGATGATGTCAGCGAAATTACAAAAATCGACTGGTTAAAAATCGATATTCAAGGCGGCGAATTGAATGTATTTAAAAATGCTGAAACTAAGCTAAAAAACGCATTGGTCATTCAAACTGAAGTCAATTTTATACAACTTTATGAAAATCAACCACTATTCGCCGAAATTGACCAATGGATGCGTGCAAATGGCTTTATGCTACACACGCTTTTGGAGCAAAGAAGGCGCCTCTATGCGCCGATGAAAATTAACGGTGGAATTCATCAGGGGATTAATCAGCTGACAACTGCAGATGCAGTGTACATAAAAGATATTAATCGAGCGAGTGAGCTCACTGAAGATGAAGTTAAAAAGATGGCTTTCATTTTACATGAGGCTTATGGAAGTTATGATCTTTCTCTTCGCTTGATAAAAAATTTCCTGGGTGAAGGTGTTGAAAATAAATATATTAAAAAAATAAAAAAACAACTACCTTTGATTATACTTAAAAATGAAGATTTTTCTTTAAAGCATTGCTTTGTCGTAGGTTGTGGGCATACAGGCACCACATTGATTGCAACGATTCTGGGCGAGAATGATGCTATATATTCGATTAAACGAGAAACAGGTTGGTTTTTAGATAACCAAAATATTGATAGTGATTTGTTTAGGGAGGAGTTGCACGCCAAAGAGCTGCGCAGTGACTGGCTTTGTGAAAAAACACCGCGACATGTGTATTGCTATGAAAAAATAATGGCGAGATTTACAGATGCTAAGTTTATAGTAATGACAAGAGAAGCAAAAGATGTTGTTGCCTCAATCAAAAACCGTACTGGCGATTTTTCTCAGGCATTGAATCGGTGGCTGAACGATAGTAAGAAGTCTCTGGAGGTCAGTCGGCAGAAAAATTCACTTTTAATACATTATGAAGATGTTGTTGCTGATGCCGAAAATACAATTCAAAGAATGTGTGATTTTTTAGGTGTTCCATTTTCTCAAGCTATGCTTAGTTATCATGAATCAAAAAATAACTGGTTTGGTGTCAATCCTCAAAAGACAGATGGCAAGGGTGAACAAGCTCATTTAGAGCGTCGTGCTTGGCAAATGCAGCAGCCAATTCAAGACAGACGAGGTACTTGGAAAGATATATTAACCAAAGAAGAAGCAGAAACGGTTGATACAGCATCGAGAAAAATTATGCTTGAGTTAGGATATGACGTTTGATTTTGACCACGTCATGGTTCACCAAAACCTGCTTGTTGACATGTAGAGGGTTGCCTAGCCTTTCAGCATAATGGCGGCCTGCCGCATTTTCTCGTCGATGGTAGCCTAGGAGTAGTTAAAAGCGCCCTGATGAGTAGGCTGTTGTCTGAATCCGCCCTGCAAACATTAGAGGATCCGCGGCCGTTAGCTTTTATGCTAGCGGCGGTGTTGGATGCTCTTGCTTGATGAAATCGAGCCTGAGTTGGCGTCACTCCCGCTACTTGAGACCATGTTTAATCCTGTTTCTGCAGGGCGTCCCTACGAGATCAGATTGGGCTCACAATTCGTAGTGAGCGCCAACTCGACCGTGACCTGCTGGAGGATGGGGAATTTCTCGAAGTGTTTGTCGATACGCCGCTGGAAATTGCTGAGCAATGCGACCCAAAGGGCCTTTACAAAAAAGCTCGCCATGGCGACTTGAAAAATTTCACCGGTATTGACCCCGCTTACGAAACTCCTCAGGCCCCTGAGCTTACACTTAATACGGCGGCGGCTATCACTCCAGAGAAATCGGCTGAGCAGGTGATACAACTGCTGATTGAAAAGACGGGTGGTGAAGTGATACACCGCTCGATAATTTTTTGGCGCTTGTAGGGCTGGGAGGCAGATGCGCAATGATAAGGTTTGAGGGGCATTCTGAGTGTCTTGTGCAGAGTAAAATAAGTCACGATAGTTGTTTAGCTTTTATATGCAATAAAAGTATAAAAATTATCTTTAATATTCTTTTGTATGCTTTTGTCGTAGAGGTAAACTAGCAGCATCAATGCCTCATGATTATTTGTGTGGCTATTCGGATCGTCGGGATATCAACTAACGAGGAAACAGACTCATGCCACTATCACGCAAGCTTAATCTTACTCTCGCTGCGCTTTCGTTGAGTGTTGCCAGTGGGGTTTTCGCCGCTTCTGCCCAAGCCGATACGCTCCGGGTGGGCATGTCCGGCGGTTATTTCCCCTTTACCTTCGTTGAGCAAGACGAGCTCAAAGGCTTTGAAGTTGATGTCATGAATGCCGTGGGTGAGATCACTGGTGATGACATTGAGTTCGTTACGGCGAGCTTCTCGGGCTTGGCGGGGATGCTTGAATCTGGCCGTATCGACACCATTGCCAATCAGATCACCATTACCCCAGAGCGTGAAGCGAAGTATGTGTTCACTTCGCCTTACGTGTATGACGGCGCGCAGGTTGTGGTGCGGGCAGGCAATGACACCATTGAAGGTGTTGAAGATTTGTCCGGTAAAAGCGTGGCCGTCAACCTGGGCTCGAACTACGAGCAGTTATTGCGTGAGCAGCCCAATGCCGATGAAATCGACATTCGCACCTATGAGTCCAATATCGAACAGGATGTGGCGCTGGGCCGGGTAGAGGCCTTTGTGATGGACCGCGTGAGTGCTACACAGGTCATTAAAGAGAAAGGCTTACCGTTAGAGCTGGCGGGGCAGCCGTTCTCGACCATTGAGAACGCATTGCCGTTCCGTGATGATGAAGCGGGCCGTGAGCAGCGCGACCGTGTCGATACAGCGCTGAGTGAGTTGCGTGAGAATGGCGAGCTGCGTGAGATATCGGAAAAGTGGTTCAATACTGATATCACCCAGCCCTAAACGCTGAACTGATCCGTTCAACGCGGCCGTGGCATTGCCACGGCCGTTTGCTTATAAGCGATTTAGCCTATGTTTAATTATCATGCTTAACCTCGAATACATGTGGGGGCTGCTGCCGGTTCTGTTGCGCTACTTGCCGCTCACCCTTCAAATGGCAACGATTGCCATGTTCTTTGCGCTGATTCTGGCGTGCCTGCTGGCGGTAGTTCGCGTATCGAAAGTGCCGTTCTTAAATGGCTTCTCACTGCTGTTTATCTCGTTTTTCCGGGGTACGCCGCTGCTGGTTCAGCTGTTCCTGTTCTATTATGGCCTACCACAACTGATTAGCGCCTTGATCTCGATTACCGGCGTTACCGCCGCTGTGCTAGGCCTGACGCTGCACTTCTCTGCCTATATGGCCGAATCCATTCGTGCGGCGATTGTCGGGATTGATCGCAGCCAGACTGAAGCCGCGCTTTCCATCGGGATGACCCAGTCGCAACTGATGCGCCGTATCATTTTGCCCCAGGCTACCCGCGTGGCAACGCCGACGCTGATGAACTATTTCATCGACATGATCAAAGCGACCTCGTTGGCCTTTACGCTGGGGGTGACCGAGTTGATGGGCGCTACCCAAAAAGAAGCTGCGGGCAGCTTCCTCTATTTAGAAGCATTCCTGCTGGTGGCGCTGATTTATTGGGCGATTGTGGAAGTGCTCTCTTGGGGGCAGCGCCGGTTAGAAATTTATCTGAATAAGGCCTACCAACGATGATTTCGCTGCAAGGCATTACCAAGCGTTTTAGTGGCCATACGGTGTTTAAAGATATCGACTTGAGTCTTGCTCAGGGCGAGATCATTGTGATCATTGGGCCTTCCGGTACAGGTAAATCGACGTTGCTGCGCTGTATCAACTTTCTTGAACGCCCTGATGCAGGCCGTTTGCAGGTGGGTGATTTGAGCGTTGATACCCAGCGTGCCAGCCGGGCAGATATCCTGGCATTGCGCCGGCGTACCGCCTTTGTATTTCAGAACTACGGCCTGTTCGCCAACAAAACCGCGCTGGAGAATATCAGCGAGGGGATGATCGTGGTGGATAAGTTGCCGAAAGCGAAGGCCCATGTACGGGCAAGAGAGATCCTTGAGCGCATCGGTCTGGCAGACAAAGCAGATGCTTATCCCGCTTCTCTCTCCGGCGGTCAGCAGCAGCGGGTGGGTATTGGCCGTGCCATGGCCGCCAACGCCGACGTGATTCTTTTTGACGAGCCCACCTCTTCACTTGACCCTCAATGGGTAGAGGAAGTATTGAGCCTGATGAAACAGTTAGCGGTAGAGCGCCAGACGATGATCGTGGTCACCCACGAGATGCAGTTCGCCCGGGAAGTAGCGGATCGGGTTGTCTTCATGGACGAGGGCGGCATCGTCGAGGAAGCGCCTCCTGAAGAGTTGTTCACTGCACCCAAAGATGAGCGAACGCGCCATTTCTTGCGCAAAATTTTAGCGCCCACGGGGCAGGCCGTGCCTTAAAGGCCGCAGTAGGTCAGCTACATCGCGTTAACAACCACTTGGTTTCGGCCATTATCTTTAGCCTGATATAACCCTATATCGGCGCGTTTCAGGGCAGGCTTAAGTGCTTTTTCGTTGTCTAGAATAGTCGTTACCCCTAGCGAAGCGGTCAGCCAAAGTGCCTTTTCTGCGTGCTCAGTTGAGACGTTAATCGGGGTCGCTGCCGTTGTTCTACGTATTCGCTCGGCCACCTGTTCCGCTTGAGAAAGCGAGGTGTTGGGAAGCAAAATAGCAAACTCTTCGCCGCCCACTCGGCATAGCAAGTCTTCCTGACGAAGCAGCTCGGTTACTATTTTGGTGAAGTTTTTCAGTACGTCATCACCCGCGTCATGTCCGTACGCATCGTTAATGTGCTTAAAGTGGTCAATATCAATGGCGATGAGCGCGATGGGGTGGTTTTGCCTTCGCGCCCGGGATATTTCAGTCGTTGCTTGGGCCTGTAAATAGCGCCGATTGAAGACCCCCGTTAAGGGGTCGGTCATGGCTTGGGCGCGTAGTTTCTCTTCCAGCTCTTTGCGCTCGGTAAGGTCAAAGACGGTAGCGCGCGAATGCACAAACTGACCATTGCGGCAGAAGGCTGAGGCTTGAATCATGACGTGACGCTGCTCGCCGTTTCGGGTTAGCAGGCTGCATTCAGCGCTACTGGGTTGATTTTGTTTTACGTTTGCGAAAGCTTTATCAAACTGATCGCGGGTTTCTGGCGTGATCAATTCTCGGTAAGTGATGTGACCAATAACTTCTTCGTCGGTGTAGCCTAGCCAAGCGAGCTCGGTGCGGTTCATTTTGATCACTCGCCCTGTGGTATCGAGCGAGTGGTAGCCACAGGGGGCGTTTTCATAAAGATCGCTGACTTCATGAGCGTGGCGCTGAGCCGCCCTACGTAGCTGGCGCTGACGCTGGCTGCTGAGAGCCCAGAATATTCCAAAGGCGACGGCGACACCGTAGGTCAACAGTAGAAACCAGAGCACGGTGGTCTCTTCTTCTATTAAGGATCGCCAAGTAGGCAGTGGTAATGTCACGCCCAGCTTCCAAGGGTAGTAAGCGTTTTCGCTGAAAACAGTACCCGCTAGGCTACGGTAGCGCTGAGTGCGTATATCTTCAGTCTGAAAGCGTAATAGCTGGCCATCGACCTTGGCATGACCTGTGTTGCGCTGCTGCATGGCTTGCCAATAGAGAGGTGAAAGGGCGGCAAAGTCGCTGCCAAAGCTCGTCGTATTTAATGGCGGGAAGCCTTCATCGAGCAGCCATCGTCCTTGGGCGTCGATTAAAATCGCATTGGCATCTTGGTCAAGCAACATGGCCTGACGTAGGGCGCTGGTAAGGTAATCCCAATTGAGGCTCAAAAGCACCACACCGCGGCGTTCCCCTGCTGCATCAAAAACAGGGGTAGATACATTGACCACAGGAATCACGTCGCGACCCATTAGCTCAAAGTGGAGGTTACGGCCCGGTGGCGAGATATAAAGATCGCGTGGCTGCAGTGAAGAGGCTCCTTTGAAATAGTCGGTATAGGCATGATGATTGGCATTCACGCGGGGCCCCGTTTGAATACTTTTAGGTGCACGGAGTACTTCGCTGCCATGATTATCAATGAGTACTAGCTTGGTATAGCGAGGGTTGTGGCTGATCAACGTGTTTAGAAAGGTTGAAAGTTGCGATAAGTCGCTAAGCGAATAAGGCTGGGCTGATATCGACGAGTTGTCCTGTGCTGCCAGGTACCGCCTTAACGCAGGCATTTCGGCAATCGCCAGCGCGTAATTTAGGCTTTCATTAATATCGCGGGTTAGTGCCTCCTGGCCAGCTTTCAATAAGGCATCTGCTTCGGTATGCAGGCTATCTAGTCGGGACTCCATATGGACATGGAGCACAGGCAGCAACGTTGTCGATACGAGGATCAACGGTATGCAAATGGCTAGTAGTAAGCGAGTGTGTAAACGCCGCAATGACACTGACATGTTTCCTTTGAGTAGGTCTGCGCCGGGCAGCCTGCTTTTAAAGTTATACGTTGTACTTGTAAAGGCGTAGCTAGCAAGCTCGCCAAGCGCGTGATAGACTACGCCATCCTCTCAGACAAGTCCCGTGAGCGGGCAGCTTATTTCGACTGCCTGCTACACACTTTGGTAGGGTGATACGCCTGCCAAATCAATTGGTTGTTGCGGAAACGTCGTGCTGTGGCAGCACAGCAGACGAACACATATTTAATTTCGTTGCCGTTTTGTCGGCAACCTTTATTCTCCAAGGAGATACCCTGTGGCGAACAGCAAGCAAGCTCGCAAGCGCGCCCGCCAGGCCGAGAACCGTCGCGTCCTGAAATCCAGCCAGCGCAGCATGGTCCGCACCTACATCAAGCGTGTAGTGAAAGCGATCGGCACCGGCGACCACGCTAAGGCAATGGAAGAGTTCAAGGCAATGCAACCGGTCGTTGACCGTATTGCAGACAAAGACGTGCTGTCTAAGAAGAAAGCAGCTCGCCTGAAGAGCCGTTTGAACAAGCGTATTAAGGCACTGGCGGCGTAAGCCGGCAGGCGCCATAAAAAAACCGGCTGCGGCCGGTTTTTTTGTGTCTGGATGATTTTTCTAGATGATTTTTCTGGATAGCTTATGACAGCGAAGAAAGCACCCAACACATCCCCAGGCACCACAGTCGTGCGTCGCGGGCTAATGCGCTCGGGGCTTGTAGTCAGTGCCATGACCATGCTGTCGAGGGTGATGGGGCTGGCGCGTGATGTGGTTATCGCTACCTTCTTAGGGGCAGGGGATGGCGCTGATGCGTTTTTCGTAGCGTTTAAGATCCCTAACTTTCTGCGCCGTCTGTTTGCCGAAGGGGCTTTCAACCAGGCTTTCGTACCCGTGCTCTCAGAGTACTCCACCCAGCGTAGTCGGGAGGAGATACGCGCGCTGCTGAATGCCACTGCCGGTAGCTTAACGGCGGTGCTGGCGCTAATTACCGCCGTGGCGATGCTCTGTGCGCCGTGGCTGATTTGGGTATTTGCCCCTGGGTTTGGCAGTGAGCCGGACAAGCTGGCGCTGACCGCGGATATGCTGCGCTTAACCTTTCCTTATTTACTGCTGATTTCGCTCACCGCGTTTTCCGGTAGCGTACTGAATACCTGGAACCGCTTTGCGGTTCCCGCGTTTACCCCGGTGCTGCTTAACCTTTCGCTGATTGGTGCGGCGCTGTTTTTAATGCCGCTAATGGAAGAGCCCGCCATGGCGCTCGCCTGGGGCGTGTTGATCGCCGGAGCGGCCCAGTTGGTTTTTCAGGTGCCGTTTTTACTGCGCTTGGGATTGATGCCTACTCCCTGGCCTAATTTTGCTCATGAGGGAGTGCGACGCATACTGAAACTCATGGGGCCTGCGCTGTTTGGGGTATCGGTATCGCAAATTAACCTGCTGTTGGATACCGTTTTGGCGTCATTGCTGGCGGCGGGCAGCGTGTCGTGGCTTTACTACTCGGATCGTTTAGTGGAACTGCCGCTGGGCGTGTTTGGGGTGGCCATTGGGACGGTGATTTTACCAGCACTCTCTAAACGCCATGCTGACCAGTCCAAGGAGCACTTTGCTGCGATGCTTGATTGGGCGATCCGCATTGTATTGCTGTTAGGCTTGCCCGCGGCACTGGCGCTGGCGGTGCTTGCCGAGCCGCTGTTAATCACGCTGTTTCATTACGGAGCGATGACCGACAACGATATCCAGATGGCGGCCATGAGTCTGCGTGCTTATGCCTTTGGCTTGGTAGCCTTTATGCTGATCAAAGTATTGGCACCGGGATTTTTTGCTCGCCAAGACACCAAAACCCCGGTGAAGGTAGGCATTATCGCCATGGTCGCTAATATGGTGTTTAACCTACTGCTGATTTGGCCGCTGGCTCATGCTGGATTAGCGTTAGCCACCGCGCTTTCTGCTTTCTTGAACGCGGGCCTGTTGGGTTACTTACTGCATAAGCAGGGAGTGTTGGTCTTTCAGCCGGGCTGGAAGCGCTATGCGGTGCAGTTACTAGGTGGCAGCGGGCTAATGTGCGCGGCCCTCTATTTTATTGCGCCCGACTGGCAGGCTTGGCTCGCGTTTGGCCTTTGGCAACGGATAAGCTGGGTCACCGGGCTAGTGATACTGGGCGGCTCGCTGTACTTTGCGTGGCTGGCGGCACTGGGTTTGCGCGTTCGTCATTTAAAAATGCACTCATAACACTGCATCCTTGGGTGTGGGTTCGTTATAATCAGAGGCTTTATGTCCTCCAACGGCTGAGGTGCCATGCGCGTCATTCGAGGTCTGCACAACTTGAGAGCGGCTCATCGTGGCTGCGTTGCCACCATCGGTAATTTCGATGGGGTGCATCGCGGCCATCAAGCCATCCTGCAGCAGTGCCGAGAGCATGCGGCGCGCTGGAGTGTGCCGTTAACAGTGGTGGTGTTCGAGCCCCAGCCGCGTGAATTTTTTGCTGGTGATCAAGCTCCACCGCGTTTAACCCGGCTACGCGAGAAAGTACGGCTGCTCCGCGATTTTGGCGCTGAACAGGTTCTCTGCTTGCCGTTTAACGATGCGCTGCGCAGCCTTACCGGGCGTGAGTTTATCGATCAGGTGTTGATTGATGGGCTAGGCGTTAAGCACTTGGTCGTGGGCGATGATTTTCGCTTCGGCTGCGACCGCCGCGGTGATTTTGCCCTGCTGGCGGAGGTCGGGCGCGAACAGGGGGTTGGCGTAGAGCACACGCGTACTTTTACCGTGGATGACGAGCGGGTTTCCAGTTCTCGGGTGCGTACTCTGCTTGCCAGCGGCAATTTTTCTGCTGCTGCGCGTTTGCTGGGCCGCGCCTATTCGTTACATGGCCGAGTGGTGCGCGACCAGCAGTTGGGGCGCACCATTGGTGTACCGACTGCCAATTTGCCGCTGATGCCCCAGCCATTAACGCTGCGTGGGGTTTATGCGGTGGTGGCTGAGCTTGAAAATGGCGAGCGCTACCCAGCAGTGGCGAATGTGGGCTTCCGCCCTACGGTGGGTTCGGAACGGCCAACGCTGGAGGTGCACCTGCTGGATTTTAAAGGTGATCTCTACGGCCAACGCATGACGGTGTTTCCCTGCGCGCGCCTACGGGGTGAGGTGAAGTTTGACGGCCTTGAAGCGCTTAAAGCGCAAATTGAACGTGACCAGGCCCGCGCTCGCCACTATTTAACCGCGATGGTGGGTAAGCAAGACTATTCTCTTCCGCTGGCCTCGGCCCCGCTTGGGCGTGAGACCGCTTCTTCTGATTCTTCTTCGGCGGGAAATTCCGCCGATGCTAACGACGGCTGACCGGACTATGGATTATAAGCACACGCTGAATTTGCCTGAAACTGATTTCCCCATGCGCGGCATGCTGCCAAAGCAGGAGCCAGGGCGGGTTTCCCAGTGGCAGGATATGAATATTTACCAGCGCCTGCGGGAAGCGCGCGCGGGCGCGCCGCTGTTTGTGCTGCACGATGGCCCTCCCTACGCCAACGGCAGTATTCATATTGGTCACGCCGTTAATAAAATCCTTAAAGATATTATCGTTAAATCGAAGAATTTAGCCGGTTTTGATGCGCCTTATGTGCCCGGCTGGGACTGCCACGGCCTGCCCATTGAGCACAAAGTAGAAACCACTCACGGCAAGAACCTGGCGCCGCAACACGCCCGTGAGCTTTGCCGTGAATACGCTGGCGCCCAAGTTGAAACACAACTGGCCGACTTTGTTCGTTTGGGCATTATTGGCGATTGGGATCACCCATACCGCACTATGGATTTCGCCAACGAAGCGAGCGAGATTCGTGCCTTGGCCGAGATGGTCGACGCGGGTTACGTGTTTAAAGGTTTGAAGCCGGTCAACTGGTGCTTTGACTGTGGGTCGGCGCTGGCGGAAGCCGAAGTCGAGTACGCTGATAAGAAATCCGACGCCATCGACGTCGCCTTCCCGGTAGAAGATGCCGATAAGCTCGCTGCCGCCTTTGGCTTAAGCGAGCTGGCCAAGCCTGCGGCAGTGGTGATCTGGACTACCACGCCGTGGACTATTCCGGCCAACCAGGCGCTCAACGTTCACCCTGAGTTTACCTATGCACTGGTCGATACTGGCGAGCGTTTGCTGCTGCTGGCGGAAGAGCTGGTGGAGAGCTGCCTGGAGCGCTTTGAGTTACAAGGCGAAGTGATTGCTACCACTCAAGGCAAGAACCTCGACCTGATCAATTTCCTTCACCCGTTCTATGATCGGCTCTCGCCAGTCTACCTGGCAGAGTACGTCGAGTCTGAGGTGGGTAGCACCGGTATCGTTCACTCCGCACCCTCTTACGGCATGGATGACTTTATCACCTGCCGCGAGCATGGCATGGAGTTTGATGACATGCTCAACCCGGTGCAGGGAAATGGCGTTTACGTTGACGACCTGCCGTTCTTCGGCGGCCAGATGATTTGGAAGGCCAACCCCCATATCGTCGAAAAACTGCGCGAAGTGGGTGCGCTGATGGCGCATATCCCGATCAAACATAGCTATATGCACTGCTGGCGCCACAAAACGCCGGTGATCTACCGTGCCACGGCGCAGTGGTTTGTGGGTATGGACATCAAAGACAAAGATGGCAAAACCCTGCGTGAACGTGCCCTTGAAGGTATCGAGGCCACGGCGTTTACGCCTGCCTGGGGCCAGGCGCGCCTGCACAGCATGATCGCCAACCGCCCGGATTGGTGTATCTCGCGCCAGCGTAACTGGGGCGTGCCGATCCCGTTCTTCCTACACAAGCAAACCGGTGAGCTGCATCCGCGCACCGTTGGGTTGATGGAAGAGGCGGCCAAGCGCGTTGAGCTGGAGGGCATCGATGCCTGGTTCAAACTCGACCCGGCAGAGCTGCTGGGTGCCGAAGCGGCGGATTACGATAAAGTCACCGATACCTTGGATGTCTGGTTCGACTCTGGCACCACTCACCGCCACGTACTTCGCGGCTCGCACCCCCATGGCCACGAAAGCGGCCCGCGGGCGGACCTCTACCTGGAAGGCTCCGACCAGCACCGCGGTTGGTTCCACTCATCGCTGCTCACCGGTTCAGCGATTGATGGCCATCCGCCGTACCGCCAGTTGCTGACCCACGGCTTTACCGTCGATTCTCAGGGCCGCAAGCAGTCCAAGTCACTGGGCAATGTGGTCGCGCCCCAGGAAGTGATGGACAAGCTGGGCGGCGATATTCTGCGCCTGTGGGTTGCCTCTACCGACTACTCTGGCGAAATGGCCGTCTCCGACGAAATTTTGAAACGCACCTCTGATGTGTATCGGCGGATTCGTAACACCGCTCGCTTCCTGCTTTCGAACCTTAACGGGTTTGATCCAGAGAAAAACCAGGTAGCGTTTGACGATATGCTGGCACTGGATCAGTGGGTGGTGGATCGAGCGCACCAATTGCAGGCGCGGATCGAAAAAGCCTACGAAGAGTACCGCTTCCTGGATGTTTACCAACAGGTGCATGGTTTCTGCGCCCGGGAACTGGGTGGCTTCTACCTGGATGTGATTAAAGACCGCCAGTACACCACGCAAACCGATTCGCTGGCGCGGCGCAGTGCACAAACCGCGCTCTATCACGTGGTGGAAGCGCTGAGTCGTTGGATCGCGCCGATTCTCTCCTTTACCGCTGAGGAGATTCACGAAAACATCCCCGGTAAGCGCGGCGACAGCGTGCTGCTGGAGACTTACTACACTAACCTTGGCAACCTGGAAGAAAATGCTGAACTGGGTCGTGCTTTCTGGGAGCAAGTGCTGGAAGTCAAGCACTCGGTCAACAAGTGTCTTGAAGATGCCCGTAATGCCAAAGTCATTAAAGGCAGCTTGGCAGCTGAAGTCACGCTGTATGTCAGCGATGACCTGCAGGCGACTCTGGCTAAACTGGGTGATGAACTGCGCTTTGTGATGCTAACCAGTGAAGTGACGCTTAAGCCCTTGTCTGCTGCGAGTGATGCAGAAGCGACCGAGCTGGATAGCTTGAAAGTCGCGGTTAAAGCCAGCGACAACACCAAGTGCGAACGTTGCTGGCACCATCGTCCCGATGTAGGCACCTATGCGGACCACCCGGATCTGTGTGGACGCTGTATCAGCAATCTCCCCGAAGGTAGCGGTGAGATTCGTTACTATGCTTGATAAAAACATAGCTAAAGAAACTAAAACACCGTCTGACGATGTCGACACACGGCCGCCAATGCAGCGGCCGCTGCGCTGGCTGTGGCTAGCTGTGGCAGTAATTGCCTTGGATTTGGTCACCAAATACGTGGCCAGTAGTCAGTTGGGCTATGCCCAGCCGGTCGAAATACTGCCGTTCTTTAACCTGACGCTGCTGCACAATACTGGCGCAGCGTTCAGCTTTTTAGCCACGCATCCTGGCTGGCAGCGCTGGTTCTTTGCGTTGATTGCTGTGGGAGCCAGCGTGGCGTTGACGGTGTGGCTTTCACGCATCAAACACGATGAAAAGTTACTGGCGATAGCGCTGCCGCTGATTATTGGCGGGGCGCTGGGGAATCTCTACGACCGCCTAGTGCATGGCTATGTGGTCGACTTTTTATCGTTTCACGTCGCTGGGTGGTACTACCCGGCGTTTAACGTGGCGGATATAGCGATTTCCCTTGGGGCGGTCGCTTTAATCTGGGAATCCATTATGGGCGAGCGGCGGCGCAAAAAAGCGGCCAAGACTTCCCATTAATTGAACGTTGAGAACAACGTATATTGAGAACTGCTATGAGCGACTATCTGATCGATGAAGGCATGGAGGTGACGCTACACTTCACCTTAAAGCTGGAAGATGGCACTTTGGTGGACTCCACCAAAGACAAAGCACCGGCTACCTTCGAGTTTGGCGACGGAAATTTGCCGCCCGGTTTTGAGCATCCGATTAAAGGCTTGGCTGCGGGGCAGGAGGGTACCTTTCAGATAACCCCTGAGCATGCATTCGGCCAGCACAACCCGCAAAATATTCAAACCCTGAAGCGGGCAGATTTTGGCGATGAAGCCCCGGAAATTGGTATGGTAATGTCGTTTGCCGATAAAGCGGGAACGGAATTGCCAGGTGTGGTCAAAACCATTGACGGTGATCGTATCGAGGTGGATTTCAATCACCCGTTAGCAGGCCGCACGCTCACCTTTGAGGTCGAAGTGCTCGACGTCAAACCGGTGACAACGCATTAATTCACTAAGCGATGCCGCTTACGCATCAAGGCGCTACTATGCAAACGACGCAAGCACAGCCCATACAGATCAAGTTAGCCAATCCGCGTGGTTTTTGTGCCGGTGTGGATCGCGCGATTGATATCGTTAATCGCGCGTTGGATGTGTTTGGCCCGCCGATTTACGTGCGCCATGAGGTTGTGCATAACCGCTTTGTGGTCGAAACGCTGCGCGCTCGTGGGGCAGTGTTTGTTGAAGAACTGGATGAAGTGCCGGACGATGTCATCGTCATTTTCTCCGCCCATGGCGTTTCCCGTGCGGTGCAAGCCGATGCTGAGCGGCGGGGCTTGAAGGTATTCGACGCCACCTGCCCGCTGGTCACCAAAGTGCACTTGGAAGTATTGCGCTACGCCAAGCGTGGTCAAGAGTGCATTCTCATTGGTCATGAAGGCCATCCGGAAGTTGAAGGCACTATGGGGCGTTATGACACCTCCCACGGTGGGCGTATCTACTTGGTAGAGGATGAAGAAGACGTCGCTAAGCTGGAGGTGAATGATCCCTCAAAGCTGGCCTTCGTGACCCAAACTACGCTGTCGATGGATGATACCGCTAAGGTGATCGACGCGCTGCGCGATAAGTTTGCCGAGATTCAGGGGCCACGCAATGACGATATTTGCTACGCCACGCAGAACCGTCAGGATGCAGTACGTGAGCTAGCGGCCCAGAGCGATCTATTGCTGGTGGTGGGCAGCCCCAATAGCTCCAACTCTAACCGCTTGCGAGAACTTTCTGAGCGCATGGGCACGCCCGCCTACTTGATCGATAACGCTGACCAGATCGACCCCAAGTGGCTTGAGAACGTAGCGCGTGTAGGCGTCACCGCAGGCGCCAGTGCCCCTGAAGTATTGGTGAAAGGTGTGATTGCCAAGTTGCAGACTATGGGGGCTGCATTACCTGAAGAGCTACAGGGCCGCGAGGAGACCATTACTTTCTCTATGCCAAAGGAGTTGCGTGAAAAGGTGATCGCCAGCAGCTAACCATAGGCCTCGCAATGCAATGCGTATTAGTTTGCGACATACTAAAACGGTATGAGCCCACTAATACAGGAGCGAAGCCGCGTGTCTTATACCTCTCATCTTTCGACTGGCCATTCTTTACTGAATGGCCAGCGCGGCTTCACCCTCATTGAATTGATGATTGTGCTGGTGATCATCGGCATCGTCGCCTCCATTGCCTACCCCAGCTATACCCGCTACGTGCAAAAATCAGTGCGAACCGACGCCCACGCAGGCCTTATGCAAGCCGCTTCAGAGCTTGAGCGCTGTTACACGCGCTCTTACAGCTATAGCGATTGCACCATCAGTGAGTTATCTCCCGAAAAAAATTATGAGATTGCTGAGAGTATTAACGGTGACGGCTACCTACTGACTGCGAGCACCGTTCAAGATGATGGCTGTGAAGAGGATATAACCTTAAGTTCGAATGGCGAAAGGTTACCCAATGCCTGTTGGTGAGTTAAGGCGACAACGCTTTCAAAGTGTGGGCGACGCTGCCACTTCCAACTGTCCTGACTCTCCCTGCGAAATGACGTTAAACCCCACCCATCAAAGTGCTTCAGCTCCTTCTGTAACGCTGGTGATTAGCACATCGGACAGCCTTCGCAGGAAGGAGAGAGTCATAAACTCTCAGCGCGGCTTTAGCTTATTGGAAGCGCTAATCGCACTGGTGGTTCTCTCGATTGGCCTGATCGGCGTTGCCGCCATGCAGCTTAATGCACTGCAAAGTGCCAATGCAGGCTATCAGCGTTCGGTGGCAAGTGTTGCGGCTGTGGATGCTCAGGAGCGGCTTTGGGCTCAGCTAGCCACGCTCGAAACAGGCCAGACCTGCGAGGATATCGACATCTCCGGCGTGCAGAGTGCATGGAAGGAGCATTGGTTTCAAAATAGTGGTGCGACACCACTACGGGGAGCCTCTTCTTCCCAAAGCCGGATTGCAAAAGGTGACAGTGGAAGTGATTGTCGCATTGACGTGACTGTGGCCTTGGGCGAGAACAATGACGATCAATTTAGCTACTTCTTTCTTCTTCCCAAGGTCGAGAGTTCACCATGAGGCAGCGTCAACAGGGCTTTACACTGGTGGAGTTGATGGTGGCGTTGGCGATCGGCACGGTCATTATCCTTGGGGCTGGCCAACTGTTTCTAACGACCTTTCAGACCTTTCAAAATGTTGACAAGGTAAGCCGTAAGCAAGAGAACCTGATTTTTATTGCCCAGAGGCTTACCAGTGAAATTCGTCAAAGTGGGCCGGGTCGCTATACGTTACGGTGTGAACGGACTCAGGATGCCTGTAGCTGTACGGTGGCGGATCAGGAAGAGAATGGGCAGCCGATGGTAAGTTTTCTTAAAGATGTACAGAATCATGATTCGTCAAGCCAGTGTAATGAGGACGAGCACGTGTTAGGCGAACTTGTGTCGGGTGACGCACCGCTTTACCGGGTGGAACTGCCCTTAGAGAACAATGGTGAGGCGATTGTATTTCATGTCATGGAGCGACAGGGCATATATGCCAGCTTCTTTGATACTCCTACCAGTCAGAAGGGGAAGGGCGATGCAGTGATTGCGGGAGGTGCCGTGAGCGGGGCGGAAAATATCCTGGTAAGTGAATCAACGGTTAACTCAAATTTAGATCCATCGATTATCCCTTCTCCGCAATCAAGCGACTCGTATGATTACTACACAGGCTATATCAATAACATTAAAAATCTGGACGGCGTGATTGCTACCTGTACCGAAAACGAAATCATGTTTTCATCGGGCAAGGTCTTTTATTGCGATGGAAATATAAATAAGTTAAACGTGACTGAACTTAGTGGAAAGGTGGTCGTAGTAGAGCAAGACATTTCAATACAGCAGAATGATAACTCCTCAGTCACTGATGTCGCCATTGTCGCTGGTGGCGAAATTAATTTTAATGGCAATAATACCAATGCACTGTTTCGAGGACTTATCTGGGGAGCGGGTAGTGTCAATTTAAGCATGTCTGGCGTTGAGTTTGTTGGTAGTGTTATCTCCAATGGCTCTGTTGTATTCAATAATGTCAATAGTATTAATGCTGACCTGAGTGTTTGGGAGTTACTGTCAGTATATGGTTATGAGTTCTCTATGCGTCAAGCATTAGAGGGTTTGTCAGAAAATATCGATTTTGGTGACGACTGATGACTCTGCAAAATCGTCAGAAAGGCGCTGCATTGGTCATCGTCATGGCGCTACTAGCCGGGGCACTGCTACTGGGGACTGCCGGCATGCAGTCAGCAATCATAAATGAGCATTTGGCAGGTAACTACCGGATAGTGGCGCAAGCCAATATGAATGCAGAGTCGGCTTACGCAAAAGCGGTTGAGGAGAATCTCGAAACAATAAACTGGGGTAGTGAGTCTTATGACCAAAATTATATTGAAAAGATGAATTGGGAGAGTATCAAAGGGCTTGGGCAGGTCGTAGATCAGTGTGAGGGGGAGGCCTTCCTGTGTTTTTATTTTCCTTTGCTTGTTGATGGAGAAAAGTGCTTCGTCGCGTTTGGAGCTGTATATGATGATCAGGAAGAGCCGCTTGCCTTTAGTGACCCCTATTTTCTTTTCATCGATTGAGCATTTCTTTCAGAATGATAACGGCATAATGCTCTTGTAAATCCTCACCACTCTCTGCGGATATTGTAAAACCAAATTCTGCCTGTCGCATCCCCAGGTTCATACAAGTATCATACGACAATGTACGTTCAATGATGAGCCTAAAAACCATGAGCCAGACCGCAAAAACCCGCGTTCTCACCGGTATCACCACCTCCGGCACGCCCCATTTGGGCAATTATGTGGGCGCTATCAAGCCTGCTATTGAGGCAAGCCAGGATCCAACCGTTCAGTCGTTCTATTTCATGGCCGACTATCATGCGCTGATTAAGTGTCCAGACCCGAAGCGTGTGCAGGCGTCTCGCTTGGAAATTGCTGCTACTTGGCTGGCAATGGGGCTGGATACCGATAACGCCATTTTCTACCGCCAGTCGGACATTTCAGAAATCCCAGAGCTGACTTGGATGCTCTCCTGCGTTTGTGCCAAAGGCTTGATGAATCGCGCCCATGCCTACAAAGCAGCGGTTGCAGAGAACGAAGAGGCGGAAAACCAGGATCCTGATAAAGGTATCACCATGGGGCTGTTTGGTTACCCCGTGCTGATGGCGGCGGATATTTTAATGTTTAACGCCAATAAAGTGCCGGTGGGGCGTGACCAGATTCAGCATATCGAGATGGCTCGCGATATCGCCGGGCGTTTTAACCACCTCTACAAAGGTCAGCACTTTACCCTACCTGAGGCCGTGGTAGACGAAAAAATACAACTGTTGAATGGCTTGGATGGGCGCAAGATGTCCAAAAGCTACGATAATACGATCCCGCTCTTTTCCGCTGAGAAGAAGCTGCAAAAGCTGGTACGTAAGATTAAGACCAACTCGCTGGAACCCGGTGAGCCGAAAGATCCGGACACCTGCACGCTGTTTCAAATCTACTCCGCCTTTGCGACACCTGAAGAGACCGCTAGCCTGCGTGAGCAGTATGTGAACGGTATTGGCTGGGGCGCGGCTAAAGATCAGGTGTTTGAGTACTTGAATACACACTTGAGCGCGCCGCGTGAACGCTATAACGCACTGATGGAAGACCCGGCCCACATTGAGGCTGTGTTGCAAAAAGGCGCCGAACGGGCGCGGGAAGAAGCTGCCGTAACGATGGATCGTCTACGTTCAGCGGTAGGTTTAGGGCGGTTTGTGTAATCCCAGAGCCTTGGCGCAATACCAATAGCGACACGCCTGCAGCAATAGAGCAGAAACGACGAAGCCCCTTCCAAGTGGAAGGGGCTTCGCTTGTTTCAGGCCTTGTTTTTCAGGCCAGGGCTAGGCTATTAGCAACAGCTTAACCTTCGATCGGGGCGCGCCAGTCGTCGGAACCAGAGGTGCCAGCAACAGTGTGTTCCCAATCAATTTTACGGTAAGCCAGTGACACGTCCATCAACTGGGTGAATTCAGACTTGGTGATGTCTTGGGCGTGTGGCATACGCAGGTTGATGTCAACGATAGTGGCATCGGTCAGCGTGGTCGTGAAGAAGTGCTCCTGCTTACCTTCAACAGAGGTGCGGTACCACTTCAGCTCAACGTTGGGCAGCATTTCACCAGACGCTAGTGCGTTGTACATCAGCGGTACTGATTTGTTCAGGGCAACAGTAAAGATAAAGGGCTTGTGTGCACGCTGACCGGATGGCTGACCAGACTGCGGATCAGTGGGTACGGTAACGACATGCTTAAATTCTTGTACCAGCATTTGGTCTTCATGGCCCTCAACGTAGATGTTGCCTACGGAGTCAGGGGTAAAAGCGCCTGCTGTGATGTTGCCCTGAGTTTGGCCTTCGATGCTGATATAACATGGTGTTGGCATGGTCTGCTCCTTGACTGAAAAATTAAAGAAATGTCACGTGGACTCAGACAATAGAGCAACTTCAGGGCCAAGTTTTTAAATTTGTTATATATCAATATGTTATGTGTTTGTTGTGTAGGGCGCTTCTTTCTGCGGGGCAAAAAGTTGCCTGTGCTGGGCAAGATATTGCCTGGCAGGGCAAGAACTTGCTTGCTTGCTCGTTACATCTACAAGCGCTTAGTAACGCTGGGTTGCATCTACCGTTACCTTGCTTTATGACTAAAGCCTTTCTTGGAATTTTAAGCAGAAATAGGGCCATGGGAGCAATATTTTTGCCGCTAAAAATGACGGCGCTGCCCATTTAAGCACCTCTCTTGTATGAATTTTGCTCTCCGTTTTGTAAGAAATCACTGACAGTTTTTGTAAGAGATCTCTTACAAATGCGGTTTTTAAGAATTAGTTTTAATTAGCTTCTTTGATTGTGCTGCTAAAATTCGCGAAAAAGGTCGTAAAACACGTTTTCTTGAAAGTCTTCTTCTCTCAGATTGTCGCAATACCTGCTTAGAGCCATTTGGTACTTTCGGTGTAAATCCGGTACTTTCCCGCAATTAATAAGCATTCTTCTTTGAATCGAAAATGTTCTAATTTTTACGGGCGAAAACCATGGCTAAGCAAGGAACGGTCGCGCCGAAAGAGCGCATCAATATCAAGTATGTACCCGCTACAGGTGATCAGCAGGCCGAGACTGAACTGCCGTTGAAATTATTGGTGGTCGGTGACTTCAAGGGAGGCGAGGAAGATACCTCCATTGAGGAGCGTGAGGCTGTTTCTGTTGATAAGAATAATTTCCAGTCTGTTATGCGCGAAGCGAACCTTGGCTTGCAGGCTGCGGTTCCCAATCGATTGCAAGAAGAGGGTGAAGCAAGCGATTTGGCCGTCAATTTGGAGTTTAAATCACTCCATGATTTTGCGCCCGACAGTATCGCTCGGCAGGTGCCGGAGCTGCGTAAGCTAGTCGAATTAAGGGAGGCGTTGGTGGCATTGAAGGGGCCGCTGGGCAACGTACCTGCTTTTCGTGATCGTTTGCAGAAGCTACTCGAAAGTGACGAAACGCGTCAGCAGCTGTTGGCGGAGCTAGAGCTGCTTGATTCTGACCCTAATCGTAACGATTAAGCATTCTTATTTTCGTGCTAGTCCAGTAACCGGATTGTATTCGAGGCATCTCTATGAGTGATACGGCGCAAAAGAAAAGCCAAACGGTGGAAGCCCAGGAAGAGGTTTCTTTACTTGACCAAGTGATGGCGCAGACGCGTATGGCTCCAGCGGATGAGGGCTACGACGTTGCCAAGCAAGGCGTTGCCGCTTTTATTTCCGAACTGTTAAGCGGCGAGAACGCTGCCCCGCAGGTTAATAAAGCCGTTGTAGATAGCATGATCGTTGAACTTGACCGGAAAATTAGTCGGCAAGTTGATGAGATTCTTCACGACAATAGCTTTCAGCAGCTGGAGTCTGCGTGGCGTGGCTTGAAGCTGTTGGTCGACCGCACCGATTTCCGCGAAAACATTAAGCTTGATGTGCTTCACGCCACCAAAGAAGAACTGCTGGATGACTTTGAGTTTGCTCCGGAAATTACCCAAAGCGGGCTCTACCAACACGTTTATGCTGGCGGGTATGGTCAGTTTGGCGGTGAGCCGGTAGCAGGGATTATCGGGCATTATGATTTCACCCCCTCGACCCCTGATATGAAACTACTGCAGCACACGGCTGCTGTAGGGGCGATGGCCCATGCGCCGTTCCTGTCAGCGGTGGCGCCTTCCTTCTTCGGCATCGATAGCTTTGAAGAGCTGCCCAATATCAAAGATTTTAAAGCCATCTTTGAAGGGCCTAAGTACGCTCGCTGGCGTAGTCTGCGCGAGTCAGAAGACGCGCGCTATTTAGGTCTGACGGCGCCTCGTTTCTTGCTGCGGATGCCCTACGACCCGGTCGAAAACCCCATCAAGACATTTAACTATCGTGAAACCGTCAGCGAAGATCACGACCATTATCTTTGGGGTAATACGGCGTACCTGCTGGCCGAGCGCTTGACTGACAGCTTTGCAAAATACCGCTGGTGCCCGAACATTATTGGCCCTCAAAGCGGCGGTGCGGTTGAAAACCTGCCTGTCCATACCTACGAAGCGCTAGGCCAGTTGCAGGCTAAAATCCCCACAGAGGTGCTGGTAACGGATCGCCGCGAGTTCGAGATGGCCGAAGAAGGCTTTATTTCGTTAACGATGCGTAAGGGTAGCGATAACGCTGCTTTCTTCTCGGCTAACTCCGTACAAAAGCCCAAGGTATTTCCGAACACGCCCGAAGGCAAAGACGCTGAGACCAACTACAAGCTGGGTACTCAACTGCCGTATATGTTCATCATCAACCGCCTGGCTCACTACATTAAAGTGCTCCAGCGTGAACAGATCGGTTCATGGAAAGAGCGTCAAGACCTTGAGCGTGAGCTGAATACCTGGATCCGCCAATACGTGGCCGACCAAGAGAACCCGCCCTCCGATGTACGCAGCCGCCGCCCGCTGCGTGCCGCCTCTATTCAGGTGTCGGATGTCGAAGGCGATCCGGGTTGGTACCAGGTGTCTATGTCGGTGCGCCCGCACTTTAAGTACATGGGTGCCAACTTTGAGCTGTCGTTAGTCGGGCGTCTCGACAAGGAATAAGGGAACCTCTCCATCATGGCTATTAACCATGGCAGCCTGCTAGGTAGCCGTCTGTTTGAGCGTCTTGCGATGCCTGAACAGCCGTTAGCGCATGGGGAGGATGAGAGGCTGGCGGAAACTGTTGAGTCGATCAAACGACACTTAGTGGAGTTGCTCAACAGTCATCCGGGCAATAGCGCCTGTGAGCCTGAGTTGGGGTTGCTGGACTTCAATGATGCAACGATCGGCGTGCTGGATTTAGAGCTGAATATCCAGCGCGCCATTCGGCAATGCATCGAACGCTTTGAGCCGCGGGTTCAGCACGTTGAAGTTGAGTCATTACCCAATAATGGCGATCCCTTACAACTGCATTTTCAAGTACATGCCACCGTAGCGTTAGGGCGAGATAACGCCCACGCCACGATCGACTTATTGCTCAATAATAAGCGCTATCAGTGTCTTAACTGATAGGCTTGCGAGGCCCGAATGCTAAATCGCTATTACCGGGATGAGCTCAATTTTCTGAAGCGCCAAGGGCGAGAATTTGCGGAGGGCAACCCCGGCCTGAGTCGCTTCTTGTCAGAGCGCAGTACCGATCCTGATGTTGAACGTCTATTAGAAGGCTTTGCCTTTCTAACTGGCCGTATGCGCGAAAAAGTGGAGGATGAGTTCCCCGAACTTACCCATTCGCTGATCAGCATGCTATGGCCGAACTACTTGCGCCCGGTGCCTAGCATGACCGTGGTGCAATTTACCCCTACGTGGCATGCGCTGAGTACCCATCAGCTCCTGGAGCGGGGTACAGAATTGGCCAGTAAGCCAGTGGATGGCACTACCTGCATGTTCCGCACTTGTCATGACGTGACGCTCTATCCGCTCGAACATGCGGGGGTTGAGGCACGCCATACACGTGATGCCTCCATTGTTGAGTTGGCGCTTGATGTACATAGTGATCAGCCCCTCAGCGCGATGGGGATTGATACATTGCGTCTGCACCTGGGTGGAGACGCTTATACAGCGCGCACGCTTTACCTGTGGATGAGCCACTACCTAGCGCGCGTAGAGCTGGAAATTGATGGCAAACGGCTGCCGCTGCCCAAGCAGTTGCTGCAGCCGGTTGGTTTTGATCGCCATCATGCACTACTGCCCTACCCGAGGAATGTGTATCAAGGGTATCGGATACTGCAGGAATACTTGTGTTTTCCAGAGGCTTTCCATTTCTTTGATGTAACAGCCCTGAGCCAACACTTGCCGGCCATTCCCGCAGACAAAATTATTTTGCGCCTAGAGTTTGAGCGTACGTTACCGACCGACGCACGGGTGAGAGACGAGCATTTCGCTTTGTATTGCTCGCCGGCGATCAACCTGTTCTCTCACGATGCAGAGCCTGTTGATGTTAGCGGGGAGCGCAGTGAATACCGCATTCACCCCAATAGTCGATCTCCCGGCCACTATGAAATTTTTAGCGTCGATAAGGTGGAAGGCTGGTTAGAGAACGAGACCGGTAAAGGGCGCGGTACGCCGCGTGAGTACGTGCCTTTTGAAAGCTTTCAACACCAAGTCAAGAGAGACCGTGGCAACGATGCCTCCTACTACCGTCTTCGCGTGCGCGACAGCTTGCGCGGGGATGGGTTTGATCACGACATCTCCTTTGTGCGTGGCGATGAGCGCAGCTACATAGGCATGTCCGAAACCGTCTCGCTCGGATTGACGTGTAGTAATCGAGAGCTGCCTGAGCGTTTGACGGTAGGCGATATTTGCTACTCAACGGAAGAGAGCCCCTCGTATGCCATGTTTCAAAATATCACCCGCCCCACGCCAGTGTTGCGCCCCACGCTGGATGGCAGCTTGCTATGGACACTGATTTCTAATCTATCGCTTAACTACTTATCGCTACTGGAGCGTGATGCGCTGTGTTCTGTGCTGCGTGCCTACGATTTCCGTGCCTTGGTCGATAGGCAGGCCGAGCGAGTGGCTCAAAAACGGCTGGCAGGCATTGTTAGCATTGAAACCCAGCCCATTGATCGGCTGAAAAGAGGGCTGCCCATTCGTGGTCTGCGTTCGGTCATGACGCTAGATCAAGATGCCTTTGGCGACGAAGGGAGTCTGTATTTATTTGGCAGTGTGCTGGCGCGGTTCTTCTCCTTGTACGCCAGCATCAACTCGTTTCATGAGCTGCATGTTATTAACCGTCAAAATCACGAGCGCTACAAATGGACCTTACAGTCGGGGCAACAGCCTCTGATGTAGCGCTTGCCCCTTTGATGGCAAAGGCGCGGCGTTACGATTTTTATCAGCTAGTAGAGCTTCTGCATCGTCATCATGGCGATGACCTAGAGTGCGCTCAGCGAGGCGCGCCCGCTTTTGAGCGCGTGCGCTATAGCGCTTCAGCGTCACTAGGCTTTCCCAGCAGTGATGTGCTCTCACTGGCTTTTCAGCCTGAGGGCCATTATGAGCTGGAAGTTAGCTTCTTGGGTCTGCAGGGGTCTCAGTCGCCGCTGCCCAGCTATTACCTTGAAACATTGGCACATGAGGCAGCCCACCACGACGGTGTTGCAGGCGATTTCCTGGATTTTTTCAATAATCGCTTACTGGCATTAGTGCACCGCAGTTGGCGTAAATATCGCCACTACATCCGCTATCAGGATGGTGCTAGCGATGGATTTTCGGCGGCCATTTTTGCTTTGGTGGGGTTGGCGGACAGTGACCTGCGCGTTGAGACGCCTATTAACTGGAGCAAGATGCTGGCTTATGCCGGTTTGCTGGCAGGCCGTTCGCGTTCACCCGAGGTCGTCTGCAGCATCGTAGGGCACTGCTTTGACCTTGATGATGTGCAGATTGAAGAGTGGGTACATCGCTGGGTTCAGATTCCGATGGATCAACGCAGCCGAAGCGGTATGGCAGCAATGACGTTAGGCAGCGATGTAGTGGCCGGTGAGCGCGTTGCTGATGTTAACGGCAAATTTGTGCTGGGTTTATTTGGTCTTACTTTGGAGCGTTTTCGCGACTTCCTACCCGATGGCAGGGAGCATGCCCCATTGCGCACCTTGGTTGAGTTTGTGCTGCGCGAGCCGTTGGCCTACGACCTAGAGCTAGAGCTGTTACCCAGCGCCGTAAAGCCGATGCGGTTAGGCGATGCTGGCACCTGCCAGCTCGGCTGGACCACCTTTGTTAATCCCGAGTCCGGCAGCGCCTCAAAACGCCGCCGAGTGCGTATTCAGATGACAGGTTAAACAATGAACGCCAACCCAATTTCCGCTGTAACGCTGGTCATTGCCAATAGTGAGCGCCTAGAAGGCCGTTCGACAAGTAGTCATGTCTTTCATGAAGTCGGCGGCACCCTAGGCTGCTCAACCGATGATGACTGGTTATTGCACGATCACGCCGGCCGAATTCGCCCGCAGCATGCCCAAGTGAGCAAAATTGACGGCAAGTTCTGCCTGATTGATAGCAGCGGGCACACCTTTATCAATCGCGCCACCCTGCCGATTGGGCGAAACCGTAAGGTCGCTTTGAGCGAGGGCGATGAAGTGCTAGTCGGCGAGTACCGTCTTAAAGTGCATTTGGGTGATCGGCAGAGTACTCAACCCGGTGCTCAACCTCTGGCCTCGTTAGTCAATGAAGAGCAGGAGGCGGTAGATGCGTATGGCCGCCCGTTGGTTCAAGAAGACCAGCCGCTACGTGCGGAAGCCGCAAAAAAAGAAGATCCCATGGAGGCTCTTGGCGGGGTAGCGCGTGGAGTGGGGCACGAAGACCCAATGGCCGCTCTCGACCCTCGTGCTGCCAATGCTCAGCTTTCCGAATCCATTGAAGAGATGCCTGAGTTGCTTGGCTCCGAGCGGCGCGTTGAAGGAAGTGTGGGGCGTGACCAGCAAGAGCGGCGCGAAGGCGCTGTTCGCATGCCCGCGATCAAACGCAAGCTAGGCAGCCATTCACCGGACAGCTATTCACCAAGTAGTCATTCGCCAAACGGCTATACAGCAGGCAACCAGACAGAGAGGAGCAGTAGCATGGATGAGCGGGCAATAGATGACCTCGAACGTTCCGTTGGCGAGCAGTTAGAGGATCGCTGGCAAAAGCCTAGTGGCCGTTCCCTTGGCCATGTGGGGGCCGACCCGCTATTAAGGGGGTTGGATATCGACATTCCCTTCCGTGATAGCGAAGAGCAGCAGGCGTTTCTTGAAGAAGCGGGCCATACGTTACGGGCTGCTATTAATGGCTTACGTGCTCTGCAGCAAACCCAAAACGATAGCAAATACCCCCTCCGGGATCGTCGTTTACAGCCTATCGAAGATAATCCCCTGCGCCTTGGCCAGGCGTACGAGGCCACTGTCGAGACGATGTTTTCGGCCCAGCGCAGCCCGGTTCACCTTTCGGCGCCCGAAGCAGTGGGGGAGTGCCTGCGTCATCAAGGCCATCACCAAGCGGCAGTTGAGGAAGCCATTGAGTACGCCCTAACCGCTATTTTGGATGCCTTTTCACCTGAAGCGCTGCTCAAACGTTTCCATGCTTATCGGGGGGCAGGCACCCGCATTGAAGATGAAAACAGCTGGGCCTGGGAAATGTACCGCCACTACTACCACGAGCTTAACTCAGGCCGCCAGCTAGGTTTCCAAAAACTGTTCTGGGAGGTTTTCGAGCAGGCGTATGACCAGTCTGTTCGTCGCCAGCAGCGGGAGGGCGCATGAGCAAGGCCAAGAGCCTCGGGCTTGTTGGGGTGCTTTTAGTGCTGCTGTCAATCACGGGCTGTGCCTCGACCCGTGAAGCAGCCGGTAAAGCCTGGGAAGTCATGCTAGACCCCTCGATACCGGTTGGCTATCCAGAAGATCAGCCCACGCTGGTCGATTTAAGCATGGTCGCAGAGCCCGATGTGAACCCAAACATCGATGGCGAGGGGACGCCGCTGCGCTTTCAAATTTTGCAGCTTAAAGATGACTCCATGCTAATGGCGGCTGACATGGATCAGTTAAGTGAGGATATGGAGGCGGCATTGGGCACGAACTATCTGACCCATGACGACTTCACCTTGCTACCTGGCCAGTGGAAATTCTACGAACCCTTCGCCATTGAAGAGGACACGCGCTATATCGGTTTGATTGCGTTCTACGCTGAGCCAAACGAGGCGGAGTGGAAGAAAGTCGTCAAAGTGAAGGCCAGTTCAGAGAATTATCACTTGCTGGTTCATCTGCGCAACAGTGAAGTAGAACTAAGGAAGGAAGAGTGATGGCCAGTCGCAATCGCGTGGTATGGAGTGAAGGGCTATTTATCAAGCCGCAGCACTTTCAACAGCAGCAGCGCAGCCTTGAAGGGTTGATTGATACGCGGCTTAAAGGAGTTAGTCACTATCTGTACGGATTTTTGACCCTGGAGTTGAACAACGAGTTTTTAAGCTTTGGCCGGATTGCGATTAGCCGGGCGAGTGGTGTCATGCCCGATGGCGTTGCTTTCCAATTGCCTGAGGATGATTTAGAGCCTTCTGCACTGGAAGTTGTTGATGCGGGCATTACTAACCAGGTGGTGTATTTAGGCTTGCCGCTAGCCACGGATAGCGTCGGGGAAGTGCGCTGGCCCGATGACGAACTGCCTGCACGTTATCGCCTTTCGCCGCGCAGCGTGCGTGACCTCCACTCCCGCGACGGTGATATGGCCGACCTGGACGTGGCGCGCGTTTCACCGCGCTTGTTATTAGAGCAAGAAGACCGCAGTGGTTATGCCTGCTTGGCCGTTACGCGCATTCTAGAGCGCCGCCCCGACGGCAGCTTGGTACTGGATGAGCAATTTATTCCCACCTTAATGAACGTGCAAGCAGCGCCAAGCCTGCAGCGGTTTGTGGGTGAGATGGCCGGTTTGATGCGAGAGCGGGCGCGCAATATTGCTCAGCGGCTGTCGACGCCTAATCAGGCAGGCGTTGCCGACGTGACCGATTTCATGCTGTTACAACTACTGAACCGCGCCCAGCCACGGTTTCAGCATCTGTCACGCTTGGGGCAAGTTCACCCGGAGCGGCTCTACGACACCATGTATGAAATCGCTAGTGAGTTGGTGACGTTTACCGATGAGTCGCGTTTGCCGCCTGAGTGCCCTGCTTATGACCATGAGCATCCCGAACGTGGGTTCCGGCCATTGATGCAGATGATGCGCCAAGCGCTCTCCACCGTGCTTGAACCCCGCGCTATCGCCATTCAGATACAGGCACGGAAATTTGGCTTACTGGTGGCGCCGCTTTCGGATACCAGCCTGTTCGAAACAGCCGAGTTCATTTTGGCAGTGCGCGCCGATATGCCTAGCGAGCGCCTGCGTAAGCAGTTTCTACAGCAAACCAAAGTGGCCAGCGTCGAGCGTATTCGCGACCTTATTAGTCTGCAATTACCGGGTGTGCCCTTGGAGCCGTTACCGGTGGCCCCTCGTGAGTTGCCTTATCACGCGGGCTATACCTATTTCCAACTCAGCCGACAAAGCGAAGCCTGGGGAATGCTGGATGGTGCAAGCGGTTTTGCCTTCCACGTGGCGGGCGAATTTCCCGGGTTGGAGATGCAGTTTTGGGCGATCAGGAGTTAAGCCATGCAAGATATTGCCACGCATCAAGATGACGCCAAAAACGACTACCCGATGGGTGAGCCGGTTCGCCATGAAGATCAAATAAAAGACAGCGGCGTTGAGCAGTTGGTGCATAGCCATGCCCAGCACCTGAATGCTGACGAGGACTACTGGTTTCGGCTGCGCGGGCACAACTTAAACCCGCTGGTCGATGCATCGAGCAGCCTGCTGGGCATGGCGGTGCGCGTCCGACAGGTGGACGGCGCTGATGATCTCGAGCGCTTATATCGTCAGGTAGTGGACGAAATTGCCTCTATCGAAATTGAGCTAACCGAACAGGGGTATGACCGCCCGACACTGCTCGCCTACCGCTATGTGCTTTGCTCGTTTATCGATGAAACCGTGATGGGCATGCCCTGGGGGAGGCAGAGCGTGTGGGCTGAGCACTCGCTGCTAGCGAGGTTTCATAACGAGACCTGGGGTGGCGAAAAAGTTTTCTCTATCCTCGCGCGGCTGCAGCAAGAGCCTCATCGCTATCGCGACATGCTGGCCTTTATCTATTTGTGCCTGTGCCTTGGGTTTGAGGGGCGTTACCGGGTGAAAACCCATGGTCGTGAAGAGTACGACCAGATTGTACGCGCGCTGGGCGATCAACTGGCGTCACTTGATGAGCCGCCAGATGAGATGCTGACCCAGCCACTTAGGCATGTGGTGAAAGGGCGTGGCAAAGGGATGCACGAGGGGTTACCGCTGTGGGCCATCTTTGCCCTGTTCGGCGTTACGTTGGTGGGTATTTATTTGGGGCTTTCTTGGTCGCTGGATCAGCAGGCTGAGCAAGTCAGAGCTTTACTCGATCAGATTTATCGTTAGGAGATAGCATGCTTAGGGTAGAGCTACCGGCGCTTATTAGTCGACTGAATGGAATTTCTCGTCATGGCCTCGAGCAGGCCGCCGTGCTGTGCGCAGAGCAGCAAGCACCGGAGGTGACCACCGGGCACCTGCTGCTGGCGCTGGTCGACCAGCCGCTATGTGATGTGCGCTTACTGCTGGAAACGCTTGATATTGATGTCGAGGAGCTGCGCGCACGAATGGCTGAGGAGAGCCGTCCGCCTCGTGATCTTGAGGTGTCGACACCCAGCTTTTCGCCGTTATTGGTAGAGCTGCTGCAGGACGCGTGGTTACTGGCAGCCACCGAGTATGGACATCAAGCGCTTCGCAGCGGCGTGCTTTTCACGGCGCTACTGCACAACGCCCCGCGCTATTTAGGTCCGAAGAGCACGGCGCTACTGGAAGATATCAATCGCGAAAATCTACGCCGCCACTTGGAGCGTCTTACGGCCGATTCAGCCGAAGCACCTCGGGAGGGTGCCGACGCTAAACAACGCCAGGCTGCTCATCCTGCTGGCGATGACAGCGCACTCGCCCGTTTTGCTACCTCGCTGACCGAACAGGCGCGCAAGGGTGAGCTTGACCCTGTGCTGGGGCGTGACCCGGAAATCGACCAAATGCTCGATATCCTGGGGCGTCGGCGCAAAAACAACCCCATTGTGATTGGCGATGCCGGGGTGGGTAAAAGTGCTGTGGTAGAAGGTTTAGCAGCACGCATTGTGGCGGGACAAGTACCCGCTGCGCTGGCAGGTGTTGAGTTGCTGACCCTTGATCTAGGTGCGCTACAAGCCGGTGCCGCGGTGAAAGGCGAGTTTGAAAAGCGCCTTAAAGCGGTGATTGACGAAGTCAAAAACGCCCCTCGTCCCACGCTGCTATTTATAGATGAAGCGCACACGCTGATCGGTGCTGGTAACCAGGAAGGCGGCGGTGACGCGGCCAACTTGCTCAAGCCCGCCCTGGCCCGGGGCGAGTTGCGTACTATCGCCGCCACTACCTGGCGTGAGTACAAAAAGTACTTTGAAAAAGATCCGGCGCTGTCGCGGCGCTTCCAGCCCATTGCGCTTTCCGAGCCAAGCGTAGAACAGGCACTGGTCATCCTGCGCGGTTTGCGGGATGTGTATGAGCGCGCCCACGGCGTGCTGATCGGCGATAGCGGCCTGCGTGCTGCCGCTGCGCTTTCTGCCCGTTACCTGGCCGGACGGCAATTGCCTGACAAAGCCATTGATGTGCTGGATACCGCCTGTACCCGATTGGCGCAGGCTCTGGATACCCCGCCCCGCAAGCTAAGCCACTTACAGAGTGAACATATCGCCGCGCTACGTGAGCGCGATCAGGTCGAGCGTGAACGTCTGCTGGGGCGCGAACCGGATAGTGAACGCCACCACGACTTAACCGAACGCTTAGCCAAGCTGGAAGAGGAGTTGGCAAGCCTGGAAACTGCCTGGCAAGCGCAGCGCGAATGCGTCGATGCCATTGTGGCGCTACACCGCCAACTGCTAGAGGCAACGGATAATGATTCCGTTGATCAACTGCCCGAGGGCGTGCATCAAGAACTCGCCGAACGGGAGCAGCAGCTGGCCCAACTGCAAGAGGCGTTTGCGCTGGTTAATCCCAGCGTTGAAGAGGCGCAAATTGCTCAGGTGATTGGCGATTGGACCGGCGTACCGGTCGAACGCATGACCAGCGACGAGCTAACCCGCCTCACCGAACTGCCGACCCATCTGGATGCGCTAATCCAAGGGCAGGGCAGTGCCATTGAGCGTATCCATCGCCACTTGCTAACCGCACGTGCGGATCTGCGCCGCCCAGGGCGGCCATTGGGCGCATTTCTGCTGGTAGGCCCCAGCGGCGTGGGTAAAACCGAAACCGTGGTGCAAATTGCCGACCAGCTGTATGGCGGTCGTCAGTTTCTTACCACGATCAATATGTCGGAATACCAAGAGAAGCACACGGTTTCACGTCTGATTGGTTCGCCGCCGGGGTATGTCGGGTTTGGCGAGGGCGGGCTACTCACCGAAGCGATCCGTCAGCGCCCTTATTCGGTGGTGCTGCTGGACGAAGTCGAAAAAGCCCATCCCGATGTGCTTAACCTCTTCTACCAGGCGTTTGATAAAGGCGAACTGGCCGACGGGGAAGGGCGCGTTATCGATTGCAAAAACGTGCTGTTCTTCCTGACCTCTAACCTGGGCTACGAAGCCATCGTTAGCTATGGCGATGACCCAGCAGCGCTGGATGCCGCGCTCTACCCGGTGCTGGCTGAGTTCTTTAAACCGGCGCTATTAGCGCGTATGGAAGTGGTGCCTTACTTGCCGCTGGACGGCGATACCCTGCGTGACATCGTCAAGGCCAAGCTGGATACCTTGGCAACACGCATCCGTGAGCGCCATCGCCATGCCGAGGTGGTGCTGGATGACAGCCTGGCCGAGGCAATTTGTAAACGTGCGACGCGGAGTGAAAACGGCGCACGCATGCTGGAGTCGGTGATCGACGGTGAACTGCTGCCGCCGCTTTCCCGTGCCCTGCTTGAGCGTATGGCACGGCGCGAGAACGTTAGCCGGGTAGTGTTGGGCACGGATGCCGACAGCGGTGTCTTTACTGCGGAGGTGGCATAGCGCCATGCAGGTAAAGGCTCTTGACCAGCGCAATGCTAGCGAAGCGCAGCCTTTAGCTGGGCTGGCGGCTATGCCCATGGCGCTTGCGTTGGTTGAAAGTACCACACCACGGGAGCTGCGCTTACGCAGTCGGCAACTGCTGGGTAATAGCCTGGGCTTGGCGTGGGTGGAGTGCCTCTATCTAGACAGCAGCGGCCGCTGGGTGGGCCGTGATAATAGTGAGGCGCGCTTCAACTGTGATGAGTTTAGTCACCCCTACGCCCATGCCATCCGCAGCGGTAAACCGGTGACACTGGGCGTGGGGGAAGCGCGTACCCGGCTTGATCATCCCGGTTTTCAAGCCCAAATAGCCTCCCTCAGTGGCGACTTGCGGCTACACGTGAGGCCGTTACGACTCCAGGACAGTTCGCGGGAGTGGCTAGGCGTGCTGGCCTTCGTCACGGAAGCGGCAACCTTGACGAACCTCATGGAGTGTAGCGATTTTGTCGCTTTTGAGGCCCTGCTGTGTCGGTTGTGGTCGCGCCTGGCAAGCAGTCAGGGAGAGCGTCAGAAATCAGCGGTATTGCGTGACTCGTTAGCCAAGCTCAACGACAACACCCGGCGCCAGGGGTTAGCGGCCAAGCTTGCGAGTGATTTGCTGGGTAACTCCATCGCCATGCAAGAGCTTCGGCAGCAGGTGATTCGTGCGGCCGAAACCAATTTAGCGGTGTTGCTCCAGGGCGAAACCGGTACCGGCAAAGACCTCGTGGCGAGAGCGATTCACCGTTTCTCGGCACGCGCCAAGGCGCCGTTCATGGCGATTAACTGTGCCGCGATCCCCGAGTCGCTGCTCGAGTCGGAGCTGTTCGGCCACTCCAAAGGGGCGTTTTCAGGCGCTGATCAAGCCAGGGAAGGGCTCATCGCCCAAGCCGACGGCGGTACGCTGTTTCTGGATGAAATCGGCGATATGCCGCTAGCGCTGCAAGCCAAACTGCTCAGGGTGCTGGAGAGCGGCCGCTATCGCCCCTTAGGGTCGAATGAAGAACGCTGTGCAGACCTGCGTCTTATTGCGGCTACCCATCAGCCGCTACGCGAGCAGATCAAACAGCAGCGGTTTCGCGCTGACCTCTATTATCGCTTAGGCCAGTTCCCGCTTTCGCTGCCTTCGCTGTCGGCACGGCGTGAAGACATCGCCTTTCTGGCCGAGCACTTTGTTGCTGATTTCTGTGCACGGGAAGAACGCAGTGAGATGGGCATCACACCCGCCGCGTTGCGGCAGCTAAAAGAGCGTGATTACCCCGGCAACGTGCGTGAGCTCAAAAACTTGATCGATTATGCCTGCGCCATGACCCCCGCCGGTGGCGATATTGAAGCCTTGCTCCTGCCCAGCGATACCGCCAGTGGCGCTGATTCAGCGACATCAGAAGCCAGCGGCACGCTGAATAAGATCCATGATCTGCGCCAAGCGGTTCGCGATTATGAAGCGCAATTGATTAGCCAGCGATTGCTTTACTACGGCGGGAATCGTGCCCTTGCAGCAGAGAGCCTGGGAATACCCAAGCGAACGCTCTCCCACAAATGCCAATTGCTAGAACTGGATGCTAAATGAAAGTGACATTCGTAAGTTGCCGATGGCAGCACAGGCTATTGATTTGCCTCTGGCTACTAAGCATGAGCAGCGCACTACAAGCAGAGGATAGCGCGGCGGTATTGGAACAGGCGCATCAGTGTGGCCAAGAAAGCTCCCGTTTGGATCGCCTGGGGTGCTACGACAGTCTGTTCCTGGACGAGCAGAGCACGCCAAGTGATAGCGCTGAATTGCCGCCACTTTGGCACGCAGTTGTCAGCCAAGAGGAGAAACGCAATCCCGATGACTTTGGCCTGATAGTCAGCGCCGAGGGAAGCCAAGTATTAATGACGGTGCCCGCGCGGGGCACAACGCCTCCGCGGCCCGTATTAGTACTGGCCTGCGAGAAGTTAATTACCCGCTTCCAGGTGCACCTGCCCAATGCCTTGGATACGCCCCGCGTGTCGTTGCGGGTCGTCGCGGATGGACGTGATGTCTCTCAACAATGGCGAGTGCGCGATGACGGCCACGTGGTAAGCGGTGGGCGCGGCCTGCCCGCCATTGAAACGCTGCGGCAATTATTGAGCGCCAACGAGCTTGTGTTGAGTAGCGACGCAGCGGCTCTGGACGGGCTGCGTTTTGATGTATCAGGACTGCGTCAGCAAATTCAACCGCTTCGCAGCGCCTGTCGCTGGTAGTGGGTATAGGAGTTCGTGATGCGTATAACGGCGGATAGTCACCTTGAACCCCTGCTAGCGCCTCTGCCTGCCAATGAGCAGGGCGAGGAGATCGGCGTTGTGCTGGAGGACAGCGCCGACTACCTGCGCCTTGAGGCTGAAATGATGAAGGTCGGCTCATTGCAGCACCAAGACGTTGATTGGGATACGGCAGAAGCATTAGCCATCACTATGCTCAGCCATAAGGGCAAAGACCTAAAGGTGTTGGGACACTTGCTGCACTGCCTGCAGCATGAAGGCAATGGCGTGCGTTTCGCGCTTTCCCTAAGGCTGCTGGCCGGTTGTCTTGAAGCCTGGTGGGCGTTGGCATACCCCTTCAATGGCGCACGTGGGGCTAAGTTGCGGCCCAGGCTGTTCCAGCAATTTACCCAACGCACGCTGAAGCTTGCCGCGGGCCTCGACTTTCATAATGCCGAGGATGAGTTTCTGGCCTGCCGCCACTCGTTGGAAAACCTGCAAACGTTAGCCGCGGACAAGCAGTTGCCCGCTGACTCACTTGACGAGCTGATGCGCCTGCTGGATGAAAAACAGCCTAATCAAAACCGTGCTGCATCGGACTCTCAAGGCGGCAACGCGTCCGGTGGCGATGCACGGACGGCCGCGTCTTCTTCCTCCAGCGGGGCTGAAAAGGTTGAGCAGCCCGGTGGGGCAAAAGTCCCCGAACTGCGTCTGGAGGCGGGCAATGAGCGCGCCAACCGCCAGTCTCTGCTCAAAATGGCCGATTTTCTAAACGAGCAAAACCCGGGCGAGCCGCTGGCATACCGCTTGCGTCGCTATGCCATCTGGAGCGCCATCCAGGCGTTACCTGCTGCAAGGGAAGGGGGGCGTACCGAGTTAGCCCCTGTGGCTGCTGACCGTGTGGCGGATTATCGAGAGGCGCTTTCCCGGGGCGGTGACGAAGCGCTTTGGCAGCGCATAGAGAAAAGCGTTGCGGTCAGCCCCTACTGGCTAGAAGGACACCGCTTGAGTGCCGAGCTGGCCAAGCGCCTAGGGCGGCCGCGGTGCGCTGAGGCTATTCGCGATGAGTCGGTGCGGTTTGTGGAAAGGCTCCCCGGTATTGAGTCGTTAACGTTTAACGATGGCTCGCCTTTTTTAGATAAGGAAACACAGCAGTGGCTGTATAGCGGTGCTGGCAACGGCGTAAATGACGGCGCCGGTGGCGGTGAAGCATGGCACGCGGGGTTAGAGGAAGCGCGTAGCTATATGGGGAGTGAAGGGTTAGGGCCTGCCTTGCAGGTGCTTGACCAGGGGTTAGCGTCGGCACGCTCCTTGCGCGAGAGCACGTACTGGCGCTTGGCCAGCGCTGATTTGCTGCAGGAGGCGGGGCTAGAAACGCTCGCCCAGCAGCACTACAGCACGCTGCACCAAACTGTTAATGAACTTGATTTAGAGCAGTGGGAACCAGCGCTGGTTTCGCGGCTTCAGGCATCGCTTAGGACATGACCTCAGGGTATGGCAACGATGATCGACTTTATCACTAGGGACGAGGATTAAAGGCTCATGTGGGGAACATTGAAATCAAGGCTGAGCCGCTGGGTGCCCGGCTTTTCACGTGCACAGAGCACTCACAATCGCGCCAAAGCGCAAGCTAACAGAGTCAAGGGGCTAGGGCGGCTTTCCATGGCCATGTGGGGCGTATTAATCGTGCTCCTATTAGTGGCTATCTGGTGGTTAGGGCCTAGTTGGGAAGTGCGAGACAGCTACCCATTAGGCCCCTGGGTCAATCGGTTACTGGCTACCTTGGCGCTGGCAACGTTAGTGGCGGTGATTTGGGGCGTTCGGCTTTCCCGTCGACTGCGCAAAGCCGATGAGCTCGCGCAGGATATGGAGTCGCAGCAGTCAGACCCTATTCAGGAGAGTATCGACCAGCAGGAAACCTCGCTGAACAACGTATTATCCGAAATCATTGATAGCGTTGGCAGTGGGGACAGCAGCCGCTATCGCCTTCCCTGGTATTTGGTCATGGGGGTCGAAAACGCGGGCAAAACCAGCTTGGTCAACCGCTCTGGGCAAAACTTTGCGCTGTCCAATGTCATGAAAGCCTCTGGCATCAGCAGCAAGAAAAACCGCTTTGGTTTTGACTGGTGGATTGGCGATAAAGCGATACTCATCGACCCTGATGGCGAGTTATTGACCCAAGGCGCACTGGAAACTGGCGAGCCTGACGAACTGAATAGCCGCCTATGGGATCACTTCACCGAGTGGCTAGAGCGTAACCGCCCACGCCGCCCGCTGGACGGCGTTGTGCTGGTGTTGGATCTAGCCCGTCTTAGCCACGCCCAGGTAGCCGTTCGTAAAGCGTACGCGACGCTGTTACGTAGCCGCCTGCGCGAGTTGATGGAGCGCCACGGCAGCCGGTTACCGGTTTACGTCACCTTTAGCAAAATGGATTTGCTGCACGGTTTTGACGATTTCTTCCGCCATTACTCCCGTGCTGCACGGCGGGCGCCGTTAGGCTTTACCTTCTCGGCTAAATCCATTGATACACCGGGACAGTGGGAAGAAGAGTTCGCCGCCGCTTACGACAACATGCTGGAACGCCTTAACCGCGCAATGCCCACCATGCTGGCAGAGTGCCGCGACCGGGAAGAACGGGAGTCGGTGTTTCGCTTTGTGCGCCAGCTAGCAGGGCTGCGCGATGTGCTGCTCGGCTTCCTCAACGAAGCGCTCTCCAGCGACCGCTTTTCCACCGCGGCGATTGTACGCGGCACGTATTTCACCTCGGTTTATCAGCAGGGGGTGCCTGAAGATCCTTTCGTGGATGCTGCGGCACGCCGTTATGGCATGTCCGAAAGCGTTCAGCCTGCGCACCGTGCGACGCGCAGCGCGCTGTATTTCACTGAAGAACTGTTTGAGAAAGTCATTTATCCAGAAGCGGGGCTGGCCGGTGATAACGCCAAAGTCGCCCATCGCCGACAGCGTATTCGCCAAGCATGCATTGTTGGCTGCATGTTAGTGGCTGCGGTAATGATCGGTGGGTGGAGCCATTTCTACCAGAAAAACGCGACCTCGCTTTCCACCGTCGAGCATCGGGCGGAAACTTTCCTGGCCACTCACCCGGAAGAGTTCCAGAGCGACGACCCAACGGGCTACGAAATGCTGGCGCCGTTGGATCGCCTACGCGATGCGATGCAAACCTTCGAGGGCTACCGTACACACACACCTTTCCTTGCTGATATGGGGCTTTATCAAGGCCACATTATTGGTGGCCAGTTAGAGAATGCTTACCTCGCCATGTTGGAGTACCAATTCCTGCCGGCGTTGATGGTGGGCATCATGGATGACATGAACCGCGAAGAAGAGGGCAGTAACGCCAAGCTGGCGCTGCTGCGCATTTTGCGCATGATGTCTGACGCCAGCGGCCGCCAGCCCGAACGCGTACACGACTATATGGCACAGCGTTGGCAGTCGGATTTCCCCCAGCGTGGTGAAATCCAAGACCGCTTACTGGCTCATTTAGATTACGCCCTGCAGCACAGCGATTTGGAAAGCCGGGTTGCCGCTGGTAATCGGCGCGCTGAATATGCCATGGCGCCACTACGCGGCAGCTTAGTCGCCGCGATTGACGACCTATCACGCCTGCCGATGGATGAGCGGGTCTACGCCACCATGAAAGCTGACAGTAGCCGTCGCGGAGACCCTCTCGACCTGCGCCGTCAGGTGGGGTCGATGTTCAACACGGTGTTTATGGCGCGTAACGATGAGCCCTCGTATGTGCAACTGCCGTATCTGGTTACCCGGGGTGGCTTCGAAAATCACTTCCTGCAACAGCTTGATAGGGCAACCGAGCTAGCGCTTATCGACTTGTGGGTATTGGATCAGCGCGAAGACATCAACTTCAGCAACGCTGACCGTCAGCAACTGCAAAACGCCCTGCGTGACTATTATGTCAGTGACTATCGCGTGAGTTGGCGTGATGCCCTGCGCAATACCCAGCTTGTGCCCCTACCGGACATTCATCAGGCGGCGGTGGTCGCCGATGCGCTGGTCAGCGCCGAGCGCCCGCTAGACCGTCTGTTAGCAGCGGTCGAGCAGAATACCCGTCTCTATCCGGAACTGCCTGCAGATGACGAGGAAGCCCGTGAAGCGCTGCAGCGTTCACCGCGCTATCAGCTTGCTCACGATATCGAGCAGCAGTTTACCGCGATTAACAAGCTCTCCAATCCTCAAGAGGGGGATCCCTCCTCCCTGGAAGAGATCAAATCGGCGGTAACGGAGCTGCGTGATTACCTGCTTGATATAGAAGAAGCCAGCGACCCAGGGCGCGCCGCTTTCATCGGCGCGCGTGACCGCTTATCGCTGCGCGGTGATGACCCTATTTATCGCCTGCAGCGTATTGCTGACAGCTCGCCCGAGCCTGTCGCAAGCATGTTGAAAAGCCTGGCGGATCAAAGCTGGCAGCTCATCATGGCAAGCGCTATCAGTCACCTGGAAAATATCTGGATAGATGAAGTGGTGGCTCCCTACCAGGAGCGTTTAGCCGGGCGCTATCCGCTGGTGCCCAGTGCAAGCCGGGATGCTTCGCTAAGCGACTTTGAAGCCTTCTTTGCTCCTGAAGGTATCCTCGACAACTTCTATCAGGATAACTTGCAGCCCTTTATCGAAGGTGCGCCTGAGCAGTTGGTGGATACCCAGGGTAATTCGCTACTGCGTGAGAGCGTGTTTGCCGCTGTGTCACAGGCGGAACAAATTCGCCGTGCCTACTTTGGCCCTGATGGCGCACTAGACGTCGAGTTCTCTCTTGAGCCGATCAGCTTAAGCCCCGACAAGCGGCGCAGTGTGATCAGCGCCGATGGCCAGCTCATTGATTACACTCACAGCGCCAGTAGTCGGGTCTCCATGATTTGGCCAAATACGTTGCGTGGCGGCACGGATAGCCGCATCACCATGGTGCCCAGCCAGGTAAATCACTCGCCGCGGAGTATAACCCGCGATGGCGCCTGGGCTTGGTTCCGGCTGTTGGAAGAGGCAAACATCACCAGCGTTAATGAGCGTGAGTTAGAGCTACGTTTCAACGTGGACGGGGGCGCTATGCGTTATCGCCTATTTACCGATAGCGCCCCCAACCCCTTTACCCGTTCGCCCGCCGCAGGCTTCCAGTTACCGTCGGCACTCTATGCAGAACGAGGGCCCTATGCTGACGAAACTTAAGCAGTGGCTCTCCCCCTCAGCTAGCACGACCCATGACCACCCAGGTGGTCATGTGGATAGCGGCCCTGATGTTAATGGCCAAGCATCTTCCCGCGCGCTTGAAAGCGCCCGCGAAGGGGATATCGATAGTTTTATCGAAGCCGTCCAGCGTGCCGATGCAAAAGGGCATTCGCCCTGGGTACTGCGTGACAAGGCCTACCTGGATACGCTGCGCCGTGCTCTGGAATTTACCTTGCATCGCCAGGTGTGGTTGCAGCGCGAGCAAGAGCACGTTGAGCACTGGCAGGGGCGTTTACTCGCCCTGCGCCATGGGGATGGCCCGCCGCTGGGAATGGTGTTGGCGTGCCGACCCGATGACGAAGCCGCCTGGCAGCTGCGCTTCTTCTTTATCAGCCAAGAGTGGAAAGGCAGCGGCCATGGTGCGCGCCTGCTGACCGCTGCGCGGCTGAGTTTAAGCGGTGTGCCGCTACAAACGCGGCTACCACTGGTGTGCCACACGGCGATTCAAAGCCTGGAAGCGGCGGGGTTTCAACGAATGTACGTCGATGCTTTTGAGGTAGCGAGCTACGAAGCGCCAGCAAAATGGGATGAGTAAGGCAACGGCAGCTAAGGCTTTTAAGCGCCGATTGTGAAGCGCTGCTGATAGCCACAACTGTCGTCACCCAGTCTAGAAAAACAGCAGCGGAGGAACAGTAATGGGACAAAAAATGGTAGTGGCTAGTCGCTTAATTATCACTCTGGACACTAAGCCGGTTGTATTGACCGATCAGGCAACGGTCTGCGGCGGTACCTTAATCGGCAGTGGCCGCGAAGAGGGGGCTTACAATGGCGGATAATACGGGTCTTCAGTTTACCTTGACCCTTCCCGGGGCTACTGACACGGCGGTGGTGAGCTTTACCCACCGCGAAGCGCTGTCGGAGACGTTTGCGCTCACCGTTGAGTTCGCCAGCCGCACCCACGACCTGTCGCCCAGCGACTGTTTGGATCAAAATGCCACGCTGACCATTTGGCAGGACGGCGAGCCGCTGCGCCGGGTGCATGGCATTATCGCTGAGCTGCATCGCGGCGATCGCGGGCACCGGCGCAGCTTTTACCGCGTGGAAATTCGCCCCGCCCTGTGGCGACTATCGCTACGGCATAACTCTCGTATCTTTCAAGACACCATCCCTCATGATGCAATCAAAACGTTAGCCAGCGAGCGTGGCCTCACCGATATCGAGTTTGCCACTACGCGCACACCGCCCAGCCGTGAATTTCTGGTTCAGTACCGCGAGACCGACCTGGCCTTTATCGAGCGTGTGGCCGCCGAAGAGGGCTGCTTCTATTTCCATGAGTTTGAGAATGTTGAGGGCGGCAAACACCATTTGGTGTTTGCCGATGCCACGGTGGTACTGCCTAACATCGGCGAGCGTACCTACCACGGCCGCGCCGGGGGTACGCCGCCCCGACGTCACTTGCGCAAGCTACGCCAGGTTAGCCGGGTACGCCCCGCCTCGGCCACACTCAAGGATTACAGCTTCAAGAACCCGCCTTACGCTCAGCTTCACGAACACCAGGCGCCCAATCTAGGGGAGCACGCTCAGCGAGAGGATTACGAACACTACGACTACCCAGGGCGCTATAAGAAGGACGCCTCCGGCAAGCCGTTCACCCGCCACCGGCTAGAATCGCTACGTGCCGATGCCACTACCGCCGAAGCCGAGAGTGACCTGCCTGAACTCGCCCCCGGCACCTGCTTTACCCTCACTGACCACGATATCGACAGCCTCAACCGTGCTTGGCAGGTGGTCTCGGTGGTGCACCACGGCGAGCAACCTCAGGCACTGGAAGAGGATGGCATGGCGCGGGGTGGTAACGGGGCAAGCTCGGCTCAAGCAGGCGAGCTGATGACCCGCTACCACAATGACGTGGTGATCATGCCCCGGGATCAGACCTTCCGTCCGGTACCCAACCCCAAACCCCGAGTGGAGGGCCCCCAGGTGGCCTTTGTGGTTGGCCCCGAAGGCGAAGAGATCTACTGCGACAAATATGGCCGGGTCAAAGTGCAGTTCCCCTGGGATCGCTACGCCGCTCCCAACGAAACCGCCAGCTGCTGGGTGCGCGTCGCCCAGGGCTGGGCGGGCGGCGGCTACGGCAGCATGGCGATCCCCAGGATCGGGCATGAAGTTATAGTGTCACACTTGGAGGCTGACCCGGATCAGCCGCTGATCACCGGGCGCACCTACCACGCGGTGAACCGGCCGCCCTACCCACTGCCAGCCTACAAAACCCGCACGGTCATCCGCACCCAAAGCCACAAGGCGGAGGGCTTTAACGAACTGCGCTTTGAAGACGAAGCGGGCGAAGAGCAAATCTGGGTGCACGCCCAAAAAGACCTCGATCTGCTGACCCTTAACGACCGCACCGAGGACATCAAGCGCGATAGCACCCTGCATGTCTTTCGTGACCGCACCACCGACATCGACCGCGACGAAACCCGCACCGTCCACCGCCATGAAGTCCATACGGTGCATGGCAACGAGACCCATACCGTGGACGGTAACGAAACCTTTACCGTGCACAAGAACCGCCGCAAGACGGTGGATGGCAACGAAACCGACCGCATCGGTAAAAACTGGTCGAGCAAAGTCGGCAAGAACAAAACCGAAACCGTTGGTAAGGCGTACCTGCAGAACGTCGGCATGGGCCGTATGGAAAACGTCGGCCTGGGCTACAGCCTCAACGTCGGGGCAATCATGAATACCCTGGTCGGGCTCAGCAAGAGCACCCAGGTGGGGCTCAACCACTCGCTCAATGTCGGGCGCAACATCACCCTCAAGGCCGGCAACCAGCTCACCCTGCAGGTAGGCAACAGCCGGCTGGTGCTCACTGAGGATGCCATCTACCTGGATGCGGGCGAGATCCACGTCAAGGCGGGCACCAAGGTGCATGTCGACGGCCCCGATGACGTCCTGCTCAACACCGGCACCGCCCAGCCAGCGCCGGGTGGCGCCGAGGAAAGCGATGGCCCTGAACCAAGCGACGCTAAGTCGCCGGGGTGGTAGTACATGGCGCAAGTGATTAATCCAACGTCGTTCCCCCATGCGCTGTATCGCAAGCTCGGCCCGGGCGACCAAGAGTATGATGTGGTGGTGGTCCGCGCCACCTACCGATTCACCGAAGACAACTGGCCGCTGTTCGAGTCCAGCCACCAGCAGCCGATTCGCTGGCAGCCCACGCTTGAGGGCGACAGCGACAACCTGTATGCCCAGGTCATCACCGATGACCGCGACGTACTGCTCGGCAAACTCAGCACCGAAGTGCACGTGCATGGCACCCTGCGCTCGCCCACCGGGCAACCGCGCAGCACCTGGCAGGTGCGGGTACAGGTAGGCCCGGTGGACAAACGCCTGATCGTGCGTGGGCCACGGGAGTTCCGCTGGCAACTGCTCGGTGGCTGGCGGGTCACTGACCCCACGCCGGTAAGCGAAGTGCCGCTGGACTACCGCTACGCCTTCGGCGGCCACTACAGCCTGCCCGACGGGGACGCCCTTGCTAACACGCTCTACTACCCCGACAACCCCGCCGGGCGCGGCTGGTTGCCATCACGCGCTGACTATAAGCGGGTATCCAGCGAGGTTGCCAGGTACCTAAAACCCGATCTCAACGCCGTCACGCAGTTGCCTGCACCTCAACTGGAAGACCCGGACTGGCTGGTCACCTCACCCTTTGACCGCCCGGCCCCGGCAGGCTTTGGGCCCATCGCCCCCTGGTGGGAGCCCCGGGTGAGTTATCAAGGCACCTTCGACGATCACTGGAAAACCCAGCGGTTGCCCTACTGGCCCGAAGACTTCGACTATCGCTTTCACCACAGCGCCCCGGCGGATCTGGTCGCCCCCGACTACCTGCGCGGTGACGAACTGATGATCCTCACCAACTGCCTACCCAATAGCCGGGCGATCATGGTGGGAGACCGCCAACGCTTTCGCCACCGTACCCGGTTACCGGGCATCGCCCTGCAAGCTCTCACCGAGCATGCCAGCGGCCAGCACGGCAATACTCCGCTGGCACTCGACAGCGTGGTGATCGACCTGGATCGCGAAGACGTCACCCTGACCTGGCGGGCGCTGTTCCCGCTGGATGACCCGCTCAAACAGGTACGCATTCGGCGCACGCCGCTGGCGGCGACCTCATCCACCGGAGGAGCGCGCCATGTCGGATAACGCGCACGAGCTAGCCCCCATGTGTGTGACACCTGACGGACTGTGCGAAGAGGGCGACGGCCCACCCGGTGCTGACAGCAGCACACCGCGCGATACCCAGGGAGAGTCACCTCAAGGCGAAACCCTTAGCGGCCAAGCTCGTCACGCCGGTAATGCTGAGGCCCGATGGAGAGCGTTGACCAGCCACCCTGATTTTTGTCAGGTGGGCGATAAGATTGTGGGCTTCGATTCCTGTGCAACGTTGGGCAACCCCGTGAACTACTCGCCCAACGTGATCACCGCCGGGCAACGCACCTACCGGGTCGGCGATTTATGCCAAGGCACCGAAGGCAACGCCGGGTCAGGCGTGGGCTCTGGCACCTCCCAGGGTAGCGGCCACGTGCTGTTCATGACCGGGCACGACAACGTCAAAGCCAACGGCCTGCCTGTCGTTCGCGACGGCAGCGAATGCACGATCAACTGCAACGCCGCCGGGGCAGGCGGCGCCAAGGGCTATGTCCACACCAACACCGAGAGCGTCAACAGCCAGGCCGAAGAGAGCAGCGAGGCGCTCAGCGAGGCTGAACTGTTTCAGCAACAAGGCGAAGCCAACCTAGAACGCGTGGGCGAGCTACGCGACGCCCTGCACGATAACCCCAACGGCAAAACCGCTGCCGAGGCTGAAGCGCTCTATGCGGAGGTTCAGCAATTAGCCAGCGAGACCCGAGCTCAACAAGACGCCCTTATGGATGCGCTAAGGGAAGGGCGCATCAGCGGTAACGACTATATCGAGAGTAGTTTTGAGGTCGACGAAGCGGCTAATCGTGCTGCCGGTATGCAGCAAGAAGCCGAGCGCCAAGTGCGTTATACCTCAGAAAGTGGTCGCAATATCCGTGCGGCGGGGGTGTTTATGGCCGAAGCTGCGACGCCATATGGCACCATTGTGGATATACAAGACACCATGGCATTGTGGGGCGAAGGTAGAGTACTCGCCGCGTCGGGCATGACCCTGCTGACGGCTGTATCGGTTTTCCCAGGTGTCAGGCTTTTACGTAAGGCGGATGACGTCGTGGACATTGCCCGGAATACTGATAGGACAGGAGATGCGGCGGGAAGTGCCAATCGCAGTGGGACGCCAGGAGACAACGAAGGGGTGCAGATTAGCGCAAAGCAAGGAGGGAAGATTGTTCACCGGTTTGATAATGTTACGGATTTCAATCGGGCGGCTAACAATCCTCTACCAAATGCGCGTTATGAATATGGTACGTATGCTTGGGAAACTGATAATCTGGGCCGAGTCACGGAAGCTTCCGGAACAGTCCGGTTGGATGCGCTGGATGGCCGAGCAGGCACGGACGGCATTAGCACTAGTGTTATTGGAAAGGAAGGACAGCCAGGAGATGTAGGCTTTCACCTTATTGGTGATCAGTTCGGTGGGCCTACAAATAGATTGAATGTGGTGCCGGGTAATGGGGCACGAGTAAATCCCAATGGTCCGCCGAATTTGAACCAGGGCCAATATGGGAAATTTGAGCGCTCTATGAAGCGAGCTGCCCAAGATCCAGTGAATGTTGGGAAGAATGTGGAAGTCAGGATTTCGCCTCAGTATAACCCCAATAATAGTACAAATAGGCCTGATGAGTTTGAAGCTTCATACCGTGTTGATGGAGAGCGCTGGAAAACGTTTGTATTTGAAAATAAACAAGGTGGATAAAGAAAGGAGTAAGTAAATGTCTATAGAATTTCAGAAAAATGTTGTTCAAGAGGTGGCAGGCTTAGTTGGGCCAGGATGGGAGAAGATAACTGTAAATATTGAAATTGATGATGTTGAAGGAGAAATAGTGGTAAGCCCAGAGGCTGATGTTTGGTATGACGGAAGTGCCGATGAACTTCGATTAGATATAGTGGCTCGAAATTCTTTTAAAAAGCTTCGTGAGGTTATGGCCCAGAACGATAAGGAAAATCGTGCCTGGACGATTTGCGATCTTGAAATTCAGAATGATGGACAATTCAAATTTAAGTTCTCATATGATGAACCGCCTAGATTGGCTACTTTGAAGGAATGACAAAGAGAGCTCTTAATATTCTGTGCCAGCGGTAGTGTTCAGAATTCTGTGTCAGCTAGCTCACAGGTAGATATGATCGTCTAGTTCCGCTGGCAACTGCTCGGTGGCTGGCGGGTCACTGACCCCACACCGGTCAGCGAAGTGCCGCTGGACTACCGCTACGCCTTCGGTGGGCACTACAGCCTGCCCGACGAGGACGCCCTCGCTAACACACTCTACTACCCCGACAACCCCGCCGGGCGGGGCTCGTTGCCATCGCGCGCTGACTACAAGCGGGTATCCAGCGAGGTCGCCCGGTACCTAAAACCCGACCTTAACGCTGTGACACGGCTACCCGCCCCCCAACTGGAAGACCCAGACTGGCTGGTCACCTCACCCTTTGACCGCCCGGCCCCGGCAGGCTTTGGTCCATCGCCCCCTGGTGGGAGCCCCGGGTCAGTTATCAAGGCACCTTCGACGATCACTGGAAAACCCAGCGGTTGCCCTACTGGCCCGAAGACTTCGACTATCGCTTTCACCACAGCGCCCCGGCGGATCTGGTCGCCCCCGACTACCTGCGCGGCGACGAACTGATGATCCTCACCAACTGCTTAGCCAATAGCCAGGCGATTATGGTGGGAGACCGCCAACGCTTTCGCCACCGCACCCGGCTACCGGGCATCGCCTTGCAGGCTCTCACCGAACACGCCAGTGGCCAGCGCGGCAATACCCCACTGGCCCTCGACAGCGTGGTGATCGACCTGGATCACGAAGACGTCAGCCTCACCTGGCGGGCGCTGTTCCCGCTCGATGACCCGCTCAAACAGGTACGCATCCGGCGCACACGGCTGGCGGCGACCTCATCCACCGGAGGGGCACGCCATGTCGGATGACAGCAACACGCCACCAGACGCCCAGGGGCAAGCCCGTAACGGCCAGGCTCGCCACGCCGGTAATGCGGAGGCCCGATGGAGAGCGTTGACCAGCTACCCTGATTTTTGCCAAGTGGGCGACAAGATCATAGGTTTCGATTCCGAGGCGACGCTCGGCAACCCGGTGAACTACTCGCCCAACGTGATCACCGCCGGGCAGCGCACCTACCGGGTCGGCGATTTGTGCCAAGGCACCGAGGGCAACGACGGCTCGGGGGTGGGCTCCGGCACCTCCCAAGGCAGTGGTCACGTGCTGTTCTTGACCGGACAGGACAACGTCAAAGCCAACGGCCAACCGGTTGTCCATGACGGCAGCGAATGCACGATCAACTGCAACGCCGCCGGGGTAGGCGGCGCCAAGGGCTATGTCCACACCAACACCGAGACCGTCAACAGCCAGCCCGAAGAGACCAGCGAGTCACTCAGCGTGGCCGAGCAATTACAGCAAGAGGCACAAGCCAACCTGGAACGCGTAGGCGAACTACGAGAGGCTTTGAATGACAACCCCACAGGCAAAACCTCGGAACAAGCCCTGGCGTTGCGGGCGCAGGTAGAGGAGCTTTCCCAGACGGTGGAGCACCAGCAGCAAGCGATGATGGAGGCCTCTCGCAACGGCACCCTCACGGATGATGAGCTGCATGATTTGATAGACTACATCAATGAAGCTACCGCCAGTGTTGGAGAGTTGCGAGAGAACGTTGGACGGCAGACCGCGCGTGCCAATGGCAAAGGGACATGGGTTGATTTTCTTATTGGTTTTAACCCCGTTATAGCGGGAGCACAGCTGCTTGAAGGAGTGGGAGATGGCATCAGGTCAGGCCAATACGGCCAGGCCATTTTGCCTGTGTTACTTGATGCTACGCCCATCGGGCGCTCTCTCGGTTCCTTTGTTAACAAGGTGTTTGGCGGTTTCAAAAAGCCCAAGAGGGTTGACAGAGATTCGTCTAGTAGCACTGACGACACCTCGACTAAGGCGGATGTGCCACCACCGGCGCCTGAGGAAGGGGGGGCAGATTGCGGGGCGAGGAAAAACTGGGCAAGGAGGGGATATTGATGTTCCAGTTAAAACCCCTACTCTGACTCTAAGAGAAGGCCTAAGTACGGTAAGGGTCAGGTTGAAGATGTATGGGAGAACGCGAAGCAACCTGACGGAAATATCTATGATCCGAATACAGGTGAGTTACTAGAATGGGACACTTCGAAGTCAAGGGCTGGTCAGTGGGATATGGGGCATAAGCCTGGTCACGAATATCGAAAACTACACAAGGACTACATGGATGATAAGATCACGAAGGAAGAGTTCATGACGTTTTATAGAGACCCAAATAATTATCAGCCGGAATCTCCTAGTGCAAACCGGAGCCGTAAGTACGAGGTCGACTAAATATGAGTATTGAAGATGTTTTTCAGGCGATCCGATTAAAGAACTACCAAGACTATCTTCGTTTAATTGATGGCGTTGATGTAAACGCAGAAAACGAAGATGGACAAACACTGCTTCATGAGGCTGCTGCTTACAATAGCCTTGAGTGCGCCCGGGACCTAATTTCCAGAGGAGCGGATGTAGATAGCCAGGATCCGAAGGAAATGGTTCCCTTACACTATGCTGCTGCCAATGGAGCGTTTGAGGTTGCCGAGATTTTAGCTGAAGGTGGGGCAAACTTTTCTATCAGTGATAAGTACGGAAATGAGCCTTTGTGGACAGCGGTTTTTAATGCCAGAGGGAACTATAAAACAGTCGATCTATTTGTAAGGCACGGCGCAAACCCCAACCATAAAAATGATAGTGGAAAGTCCCAGTTTGATTTCGCCAAGCAAATTAAAGATTTCGGATTGATCACAATGCTTGAGAATGAGTAGTATCAAAGACGAGCCTCCAAGGCAGATTGAGGATATACTTCGAGGTGACTACCCGGAGCTTTTCGATCGTCACAACCTTCAGGCTTTCGGACTGTTGACGTCTGAAATATGAGCCTGTGAACCAAGTTCTGTAACTGCCTATGAGTAATGTATTCAAAAGCCTGTATCATGCAGACCGGTAGTGTTCAGAATTCTGTGTCAGCCGTTCGTCCCGTCTGAATTCAGACCGATTCTAACGAAGCCGTTGGATACGCGTGGTTCAAGGCTGGGCGGGCGGCGGCTACGGCAGCATCGCGATCCCCAGGGGCGGCCTGACCCAGATCAGTCGCTGATCACCGGGCACACCTTTTATGCGGTGAACACGCCACCTTAACCGCTACCGGCCAACAAAACCCGCATGGTGATCCGCACCCAGAGCCATAAAAGCAAAGGCTTTAACGAACTGCGCTTTGAAGATGCCACCGGCGAGGAGCAGGCTGGCTCCTCGTCCAAAAAGACCTCGACCTACTGGCCCTCAACGACCGCAGCGAAGAGGTCAAGTGCGATAATTATACCTGGCATAGGGGGACAGCACTACATCATCTAGATAATGTGACAATACAGTTTATTCCTACAAAGTTGCACGGAAATATACCGCATATAGGATCTGCATAAGATCTTAGAGGAGGGTTTTAATGTACAGTGAAATTTTAAGTAACCTTGGGGCAAGGGCATTGAAAGATGATTCAATTGAGCAATGTTCTTATGAGCAAGTATGCTCAGAGCTCGATATCAGACTACCAGATGATTATGTGTTGCTGTTAAATGATTATAATGGCTCAATTGTTTTTGATAATGGGACTATGTTTAAGCCAAAACAAAAAACTCCGATTGATTCAGAAGATGGCTTTCAGTCATTGGAGATTCTTTATGGTTTAAGTGGAAAGAATAATTTAATAAAGAAAAATGTGATGTATAAAGATCAGATTCCGGCTGGTTTTGTAACAATTGGTGAATCTATTGGAGGCAGTCAGATATGCGTGTCAAGCGCTGGCGGTGGTATTTATTTTTGGTTTCATGAGGCTGAAACTGATGATGGCTCTCTACTTGTAGTGTCGGATAGTCTCAATAGCTTTATTAATTCACTGATAATTGACGACATGCAAGGTAAAAATAAAAGAGAAGTGGATGATTCAGGCTCATTTTTAGATTTTTAATCGTGATGGATGGGAGTTTTAAATGAGTGTTAATCTACAGGGTAATGTAGTTCAGGAGGTCTTGCTTTTAGTACCTCACAAGTGGGATAAAATTCAGCTGAATATTGAAATTGATGATATTGAAGGTGAATTAGTCATTAGCCCGAAGGGAAAGTATTTTATTGGTGATGAATTGTATGAGTTACGCTTAGGAGTTGATACCACTAATGCTTTTAAAGAACTCCGCAAGGTTATGGCTCAGAACGATAGGGAAAGCCGAGCCTGGACTATCTGCGACCTTGATGTTCAAAATGATGGCCAATACGATTTTAAGTTCTCATATGATGAACCACCTAGGTTGGCTACTTTGAAAAATTGATAATAAAGGCTCTTCGTCGGTAGTGTCAGAATTCTGTGTCAGCTCATGAATCCAGGGTATAACGGTTTGTAATTGGCGGGAATTGCACCCTGCTCTCGCCCACAGGCCAGCCGCGCAGCACCTGGCAGGTGCGGGTGCAGGTGGGCTCTGTGGACAAACGCCTGATCGTGCGCGGGCCACGGGAGTTCCGCTGGCAACTGCTCGGTGGCTGGCGGGTCACTGACCCCACACCGGTGAGCGAAGTCCCGCTGAATTACCGCTACGCTTTCGGCGGCCACTACAGCCTGCCCGGCGGGGACGCCCTCGCTAACACGCTCTACTACCCCGACAACTCCGCCGGGCGGGGCTGGTTGCCATCACGCGCTGACTATAAACGGGTATCCAGCGAGGTCGCCAGGTACCTCAAACCCGACCTGAACGCCGTCACGCAGTTGCCCGCACCTCAACTAGAAGACCCGGACTGGCTGGTTACCTCACCCTTTGATCGTCCGGCCCCGGCAGGTTTTGGCCCCATTGCCCCCTGGTGGGAGCCCCGGGTGAGTTATCAAGGCACCTTCGACGATCACTGGAAAACCCAGCGGTTGTCCTACTGGCCCGAAGACTTCGACTATCGCTTTCACCACAGCGCCCCGGCGGATCTGGTCGCGCCTGACTACTTGCGTGGTGACGAACTGATGGTCCTCACCAACTGCTTAGCTAATAGCCGGGCGATCATGGTGGGGGACCGCCAACGGCTGCGTCACCGCACCCGGCTACCGGGCATCGCCCTGCACGCCCTTACCGACCATGCCAGTGGCCAGCGCGGCAATACTCCGCTAGCCCTCGACAGCGTGGTGATCGACCTGGATCGGGAAGACGTTAGCCTCACCTGGCGGGCACTGTTCCCGCTGGATAACCCGCTCAAGCAGGTACGCATCCGGCGCGCACCGCTGGCGGCGACCTCATCCACCGGAGGGGGACGTCATGTCGGATAGTAGCCTAACCATCTGCATCGGCGGTCAAAGCCCCTGCGAAGGCGATGATAAGGCCACCAACGCAGGCACGCCCGACGATACTTACGCGGCAGCCCACCAAGGCGAAACCCTTAGCGGGTAGGCCCTTCATGCCGGTAATGCGGAGGCCCGCTGGGCAATCCGGTGAACTACTCGCCCAACGTGATCACCGTCGGGCAGCGCACCTACCGGGTCGGTGATTTATGCCAAGGCACCGAGGGCAACGACGGGGCGGTCGTGGGCTCCGTCACGTCCCAAGGTAGTGGCCATGTGCTGTTTTTAACCGGACACGACAACGTCAAAGCCAACGGCCAACCGGTCTGACGGCAGCGAATGCATGATCAACTGCGATGCTGCTGGAGTAGGCGGCGCCAAGGGCTATGTACACACGAATATAAAATGCTTGAAGAAGTAAAGCTTATAGAGAGCTTCGACGGGGAAACGGAATTTTTAGCATCTGATGGCGAATGGTACCCGCTTAAAGATGTCGATATGTCGCATAAAGTAAATGCTGTAACATAGTGAAATAGAGGAGGAAGAAGATTTGGAGAAAAATTCAAAGAAGTCAGGCAGTGAATACTGGGTTCTAAGAATTATACAACCACGATTCGATTAACCGATCACAGGTGCGCGGCTGAGAGAGACATATCAGCCACCATTGCAATAAACTAAACAAGGGTTGGCTTTATGGGAAAAATACCTCTTGATAAAGACGTCGAAAGTTTTGTGTATAAGTGCGGAACGAAAGCACGGGAGTCTATGAGTGCGGGAGATTTTGATTCTGCAGAAAAATTCTACTTAGAAGCATGGAGTGCACTGCCTTATCCAAAAGAAAGTCATGATCATGCGCATAGTATTTCGGTTGCAGTGACGAAGTTTTATCGAGAAATCGGAGAAACAGAAAAATCGTTGTCTTGGCTAAAAATAGCCAAGAAGGCTTATGGCAATAGCATTGCTGGTGAAGCAAGCCTTGGTTTTCTCTTGGCCACCATTTTATACGAAGGGGGACGGTTTGATCAGGCTTATGAGGAATTTGATAAACTTTTTAAGAAATATAACAAGCGACCTTTTCAAGGAGAAAAGAATGAGTATCTGGAGTTTTATTTGAATAAACGTGTTAAAGAGGGTGGTGGCGATGAAGCTTCCTGACAGTGTATACGATGACATCGAAAGGTTGTCAGAAAAAGGCAACGCTTTTTTGGATGGAGGAAAGTGCGACGCAGCCATAGGTGAGTGGGAGGAGGCCTTATCCCTGGTTCCGGAGCCTAGAAGTGATTGGGAAGCGTCTACATGGCTATATAGCTCTATTGGTGATGCGTATTTTCAAAAAGGTGATTACTATAAAGCTAAAGAATCACTTTTTGATGCTCTAAACTGTCCAGATGGTGTAAACAACCCGTTTATTCATTACATGCTTGGGAAAACTTTGATCAAGCTTAATGATGAAAATGGTATACCAAGCTTTCTAAAAGCATATCTTCTGGATGGATTGGAAATATTTGAACTTGATGAAGAGGGTGGAGAGTACTTGAACCTTTTGAAAAAGAGAAAATTGATATAAATTCATGTCTTGGGGAAGGCTGAATAATTGCCAATATTTGTCAACTCTCATTTAAGCTGACAAAAAAGTCAAAAATGAGAGCGTTCAAAACTCTGTGTCAGCCAATTTACAGATCGATATGATTATTTAAGCGGTGTGCCAAAGTCCACTCTCGTCTTAGCCTTCGGTAGTCATTACCACTTGTCCGAAGGGGACGCCACCACCAGATGTTGTATAAAACCATCTTGTTAAAGCTTTGATTGTCTAAAACACTCAGGATGTTAAGGTGAATAATTTTAATTATTTTAAGGGATTTACATGAAAGTTTCTGATTTAAATGCATTGATTATGTTTTTAATACCATTGGTTATTTCTATTGCTTTCCTTTATTGCATGGTTAAAGCTTTCTTTTATACATCTGCGCCCTCAGGGCCGGCATCGATTGGAAGAGCATTCGGTTTTCTTGCTGCTGGTGAGACTGTTAGTGCATTGAGTGTTTGGTATCTATTTTACTATGGGCCATTTAGACTTTCTAATGATTTTATTATATTTATAAGTTGTTTGTTGCTAGTGCCTGTTTTTATATGCATAAGCGTTGGGTCAGGCTGCTTGGCTGCAAGGAGCTATGAACATGTAGGGAACATGAATGCGAAAATTTTATAAGTGTTGGTTTCTTTATACATTTATTGATTTCTTTCATAGTGTTTTTTAACTCTGGTTATGTTTTATTCATGATGCTAAGTTTTATTCCATGTAGTTTGTTAGGTGTTTTTTATCAGCTTAAAAAGGGAAGTAGGAGATAACGCAGGTGGTTGCGTCGCTCCAGTATCCATATATTCCATAAAGACATAAGCACCTCTCAACAAAGAATTTCCCGCACTCTACAGCTATCGTTAGGCTTATAACTATTGTCCATGTCTACCAAAAGCGCCTGTTTGTTAACAGGCGCTTTTGGTGCTGCTAAAGGTGAATGTATGTCTACAACGACGGTTGCTGCGCCGCAGAGCTATCGCGTGCCGCTGATAGCCACAGCGGCGATTGTGCTGGGTGCGTTGCTTATTGGGGTTGTCTTTGACGCCAACATTGGCCTGTTGATGATTGTCGGCGGGCTATTTGGCATGGTGCTGTATCACGCTGCCTTTGGTTTTACCTCAGCGTGGCGGGTATTTATTACTGAGCGGCGGGGGCGTGGCCTGCGTGCCCAAATGGTGATGCTGGCCATTGCCGTGGTGCTGTTTTTCCCTGCCCTGGGGGCGGGCACGCTGTTTGGTAACGAGGTGTCGGGCTTTGTGGCGCCTATTGGTATCTCCGTGCTTGTAGGGGCGTTCCTGTTCGGTGTGGGCATGCAGTTAGGCGGCGGCTGTGCCTCTGGCACGCTGTTTACCGCGGGCGGCGGTAACGCTCGTATGTTGATTACGCTGGTGTTCTTTATTGTCGGCTCGGTGATTGGCTCGGCGCATTTTGCCTGGTGGCAGAGCTTACCGGCTTTTCAACCGGTATCGCTGGTTAACGTCGCCGGGGTCAGTGGGGGGATCGCCATTAGCCTGGTGCTGTTTGCGGCTATTGCGGCGTTTACCTGGGTGATGGAGAAGCGTCGTCATGGTCAGTTAGAACAGGCGCCCATGGTCGATAAGCATGGCTATGAGCGTTGGTTGACTGGGCCTTGGCCGTTAGTGGCGGGCGCGGTGGCGTTGGCGCTGCTCAACTTTGCCACCTTGGCACTGGCAGGCCGCCCTTGGGGAATTACCTCTGCGTTTGCGCTGTGGGGTGCTAAAGGCTTTGAACTGGTGGGCGGCGATGTCAGCCAGTGGGGCTATTGGCAGTCCCCTGGCAACGCAGCGGCCCTTAAAGCCAGCGTATGGAGCGACATCACTACGGTAATGAATGTCGGTATTATGCTGGGCGCGCTGGCTGCCGCCAGCTTGGCGGGTCGCTTTGCACCTAACTTCAGAATCCCGTTGAAATCTATCTTGGCCGCGGTCATCGGCGGCATCTTGCTAGGTTATGGCGCGCGTTTGGCGTTTGGTTGCAATATTGGTGCTTACTTCAGCGGCATTGCCTCTGGCAGCCTTCACGGTTGGGTATGGCTGGTAGCGGCGTTTGCGGGCAACATGTTTGGCGTTAAGCTGCGGCCGTTCTTCTTCGCTGGCGTGGAGGGGCGCAAACCCACCGCTAAAACTTGCTAGGGCATCGTTAGATCACTAGTTAATCGCGCCATCACGCCTCGGTTTAGGCTTCCTAAACCGAGGCGTTTTTTTATCAACATGGTCGCTCTCTTCCACCTTTGTCGCAGGAGCATGTTACATTACGCTCAAACGCCGCAAACGCCCGATGTTGCTGCATTGCAGCAGTGATTGACATAAAAAAGAGAGTGCTTATGACTACCGAGAGTAGACGCCCCCTATACCTTCCTTACGCCGGTCCTTCTTTGCTCGAAATGCCGCTATTGAACAAAGGCAGCGCGTTTACTCAGCAGGAGCGCTTGGCGTTTAACCTGATTGGTTTGCTGCCGCAGAAGGTAGAAACTATTGAGGATCAGCTAGAGCGGGTCTACCGCCAGTACCAACAATGCCATAGCGACCTCGAAAAGCACATCCACCTGCGCGCCATTCAAGACGACAACGAAACACTCTATTTCCGTATGGTTTCCCAGCATCTTGAAGAGATGCTGCCGATTATTTACACCCCCACGGTAGGGCAGGCGTGTCAGGAATTTTCCAACATTTACCGTAACCACCGCGGCCTGTTTATTAGCTATCCTGACCGCGAACATATGGATGATATCCTGCGCAGCGCCACCAAAGATAATGTCAAAGTGATCGTAGTGACCGATGGTGAGCGCATTCTAGGCCTCGGCGACCAGGGCATCGGGGGCATGGGTATCCCGATTGGTAAACTGGCGTTGTATACCGCCTGTGGCGGTATTAGCCCCGCCTACACGCTGCCGATCATGATTGATGTGGGCACTAACAACAAAGCGCTGCTGGATGATCCCATGTACATGGGCTGGCGCCACGAGCGGGTAGGGCAGGAAGAGTACGATGCTTTCATGGCAGAATTTATCGCTGCTGTGAAGCGCCGCTGGCCGAACGTGCTGCTGCAGTTTGAAGACTTTGCCCAGGCCAATGCGGTGCCGCTGCTAGAGCGCTATCGCAACGAGCTTTGCTGCTTCAACGACGATGTGCAGGGGACTGCCTCTGTGGTGGTGGGTACGCTAATGGCGGCTTGTCAGGCCCGGGAAGAGACCATTGCCCAGCAGCGTGTGGTGTTTGTAGGTGGCGGTTCCGCGGGGTGTGGAATCGCCGAGCAGGTGGTCGTAGCGATGGAAGCGGAGGGCTTGACCGAAAGCGAAGCACGGTCGCGTATTTACATTGTCGATCGCGACGGCTTGATGACCAGCGATCAAGAGTGGCAGCGCGACTTCCAGCGCCGGTTAGCCCACGACCCTTCGCTAGTCGCCGAGTGGAATGGCCAGGGTCTGGAAGAGACGATTGCTCAGATCAAACCAACAGTGCTGATCGGTGTCTGCGGCCAGCGCGGTATCTTCACCGAGCAGGTGGTGCGCACCATGCACGCGGGCTGTGAGCACCCGGTCATCATGCCGCTCTCTAACCCTACTTCCCAGGCAGAGGCCGTGCCAGAGGATGTTATTCGCTGGACCGACGGCCAAGCCTTGGTAGCCACCGGTAGCCCCTTTGCGCCGGTGGTTTACAATGGCCGTACTTATCCGATTGCCCAGTGCAACAATGCCTATATCTTCCCAGGCATTGGGTTGGGCGTGATTGCTGCCAGTGCCAATCGAGTCACCGACGAGATGCTGATGAGCGCCTCGCGGGCGCTGGCCCGTGAAGCGCCGCTGGTTAAAGAGGGCAAGGGTGCTTTGCTGCCGCCGCTATCGCGTATTCGCGATATCAGCAAGTCGATTGCTTTTGAAGTGGCTGCCCAGGCACAGCAGAATGGCGTGGCACTGAAAACCAGTGGTACGACGCTACGGGAACTGATTGAAAAGGCGTCCTGGTCGCCAGATTATCGCACCTATCGCCGTCGCGCTTTTTAATCACTCGGCTAAAAAAAGCCCCCACCGAGGTGGGGGCATGCAAGCATTGGTAGGTTTTACCCTTTTAGGCTGCGCCGATCATCTTGCGCAACACGTAGTGAAGGATACCACCGTGACGGTAGTAAGCCAGCTCGTTTACCGTATCAATTCGGCACTTGGCATCAACGCTACGTTCCCCGTCGGCATTTTTGATCACGATTTTGACCGTGCCACCTGGCGTCAGGTCGCTTAATCCGGCAATCGAAATCTCTTCATCGCCGGTTAACCCCAACGTTTTACGGCTTTCGCCTTCGGCAAACTGCAGCGGTACAACGCCCATGCCGATCAGGTTAGAGCGGTGGATGCGCTCGAAGGATTCGGCAATCACCGCGCGAACGCCCAGCAAACGGGTGCCTTTGGCCGCCCAATCCCGTGAGGAGCCGGTGCCGTACTCTTTACCGGCGATCACGACGAGCGGTTTGCCTTCCTCTTTGTACTTCATGGCCGCATCGTAAATGGCCATCTGCTCGCCGCTGGGTACGTGGCGTGTTTCACCGCCGACCACACCGTCGAGCATCTCGTTTTTGATCCGCACGTTGGCGAAGGTGCCGCGCATCATGACTTCATGGTTACCCCGGCGTGAGCCGTAGGAGTTGAAGTCGACCGGCCTGACGCCGTGTTCTTGCAGATAGCGCCCGGCGGGGCTGTCAGGCTTGATGGCACCGGCAGGGGAGATATGGTCGGTGGTCACCGAATCACCCAGCATGGCAAGCACGCGGGCACTGTGCACATCTTCGATGGCATCCGGCTCGCGGCCCATGCCTTCAAAGAAGGGCGGGTGCTGAATGTAGGTGGATTCAGGCCACTGATAGACCTTGCTTTCTGACACGTCGATGGCTTTCCAGACATCGTCACCCTCAAACACTGCGCCGTATTCTTTACGGAACATGGCGGTGTTGACCTGCTCGACGGCGCTGGCAATCTCGGCCTGACTGGGCCAGATATCTTTGAGGTAGACCGGGTCGCCGTTGCTATCTTTGCCCAACGGCGCCTGGGTAAGGTCAAGCTGGACATTACCCGCCAGGGCGTAAGCCACCACCAGGGGCGGCGAGGCCAGCCAGTTGGTTTTGACCAACGGGTGTACACGGCCCTCAAAGTTACGGTTACCGGAGAGCACCGAGGCCACGGCAAGATCGCCGCTGTTGATCGCTTTTTCGATCTCATCAGGCAGCGGGCCTGAGTTACCGATACAGGTGGTGCAGCCGTAGCCGACGAGGTTGAAGCCCAGTGCATCCAAGTCATCGTTTAATTCAGCGGCTTCCAGATAATCGGTGACCACTTTGGAACCTGGTGCTAAGGAGGTTTTCACCCAGGGCTTCGTGGTTAACCCCTTTTCACGCGCTTTACGTGCCAGCAGCCCAGCGGCCATCATCACGCTGGGGTTGGAGGTGTTGGTGCACGAGGTAATCGCCGCAATCACCACCGCCCCGGGGTCAAGGCTGAAATCATGGTCATCAAGCGTAACGGCCTGGCTGGTGTCATGCTCGAAGCTGCGCCTCACCCCCACGGCGGTTTGGCCGCCTTCAGAAGAGAGTTCCCCCTTTGCGTTGGCATCCGCGTTGACGTCTTCCTGCATGAACTTGTCAAAGGCCGCCGCCATGTCTTTCAGCGCCACGCGATCCTGCGGACGTTTGGGGCCGGCCAGGCTGGCCTCTACCTCGGTCATGTCCAGTGCTAGGGCGTCGGTGAAGATCGGCTCGTCATTAGGTTCACGCCACAGCCCTTGGGCCTTGCTATAGGCTTCCACCAGGGCGACTTGCTCATCTTCACGCCCCGTCAGGCGCATATAGTTCAGGGTTTCTTCATCCACTGGGAAGAAACCACAGGTAGCACCATACTCGGGGGCCATATTGGCGATCGTGGCACGATCCGCCAGCGGCAGGTCTTTCAAACCATCGCCGTAGAACTCGACAAATTTACCCACCACGCCTTTTTTACGCAGCATCTCGGTAACGGTGAGTACCAGGTCAGTGGCGGTAATACCTTCGCGTAGCTTGCCGGTTAATTTAAAGCCAATCACTTCGGGGATCAGCATCGACACCGGCTGACCGAGCATGGCCGCTTCGGCTTCAATACCGCCCACGCCCCAGCCAAGCACGCCCAGGCCGTTGATCATGGTGGTGTGAGAGTCAGTGCCCACGAGGGTGTCGGGGTAGGCAAAGGTCTTGCCGTCTTCGTCCTTCGTCCATACCGTTCTGCCTAGGTACTCCAGGTTGACCTGGTGACAAATACCGGTACCGGGGGGAACGACGCTAAAGTTATCAAACGCCTGCTGGCCCCAGCGTAGAAACTCGTAGCGCTCGCGGTTGCGCTGCATTTCGATATCGACGTTCTCTTGAAACGCCGCCGGGTTGCCGAACTTATCGACCATTACCGAGTGGTCGATAACGAGATCGACGGGGGAAAGCGGGTTGATCTTCGCCGGGTCTTCGCCCAGCTTTTCTACCGCGGCGCGCATGGAGGCTAAATCCACCACGCCGGGCACGCCGGTAAAGTCCTGCATGAGTACCCGCGCCGGGCGGTAGCCGATTTCGCGGCTGGATTTGCCCTCGGCCTGCCAGTCGACCAGGGCCTGCATATCTTCCTGATCTACGCTTTCGTCGTCGGCGAAGCGCAGCTGGTTTTCGAGTAGAATCTTGAGCGTCTTGGGTAGCCGGTCAATGCTGCCCAGGGTCTCGGCCGCGTGGGGCAGGCTGTAGTAGTGATAGGTTTTACTACCAACCTCTAGGGTGTTTAGCGTATCGGGTATCTTGCTCATATCTCTCTCCTCTGGTTGCTGAGCGCAGCGCTCAGCATGACGGTCACGATCTTTCTTTAGTATAGATTTCCCCCCAGTATGGCGTTGATTTAGTAATAACACATGGGTCTTTGCACAGAGGCTTTCAAGGTTTCTTCGCCTAATAGCGTAGATGAAACCTTGCAATAGCTTGTACTTGGCACCATTTCAGGCAGACTCTGTGGCTAATTTTTTCAAAGCTATTAACACAGCTAGCGACAAAGCTATCAGTCAGATATTTACAAGGTGGTGTCATGGAAACTCGTCATGAGCGTTTGATTATTCTTGGATCCGGTCCCGCAGGCTATACGGCTGCCGTCTATGCTGCTCGGGCCAACCTGAAGCCGCTGCTAATTACCGGTATTCAGGCGGGTGGCCAACTGACCACCACAACCGATGTGGATAACTGGCCCGGCGACGCTCAAGGCGTACAGGGGCCGGAGTTGATGGAGCGCATGAAGCAGCACGCCGAACGTTTCAATACAGAGGTGCTGTTTGATCACATCAATGAGGTTAGCTTAAGCGAAAAACCGTTTACCTTAAAAGGCGATAGCGGTATTTATACCTGCGATGCGTTGATCGTGGCCACCGGCGCCAGTGCCCGTTACCTGGGTCTGCCCACTGAGCAGCAGTTTATGGGTCAAGGGGTGTCGGCCTGCGCTACCTGCGATGGTTTTTTCTACCGCAATCAGGAAGTCATTGTGGTGGGCGGCGGCAATACCGCCGTGGAAGAGGCGCTCTATCTCTCTAACATTGCTTCCAAAGTGACCCTGGTACACCGCCGTGACACGTTGCGGGCGGAAAAAATCCTCCAAGATAAGCTTTTCGAGAAAGCTGAGGCGGGCAAAATCGTTCTTGAGTGGTTCCAGGAAGTCGAAGAAGTGCTCGGCGATAACTCCGGTGTTACAGGCGTTCGGGTTAAATCCACTAAAGATGGTTCAAGCAAAGAGATTCATGCGCCTGGACTGTTTATTGCCATTGGCCATAGCCCCAACACAGGGATCTTTGCGGGTCAGTTGGACATGAACGGCGGCTATATCAAAGTGCATTCAGGCCTTGAAGGGAATGCAACCGCGACTAGCGTACCGGGCGTATTTGCCTGCGGCGACGTGATGGATCACATTTATCGTCAAGCAATCACTTCAGCTGGCAGCGGCTGCATGGCAGCGCTGGATGCCGAGCGCTATTTAGACGGTATTGCTTAAAACCATTGTCACAACGCCGTGAATGAGTTGAAGCGCCTAATGATTAACAGTCGATAGGCGCTTCATCAATCCTTAGCCGCCCTAATTGGCTAAGTACCAGCTTTTTACCCTTAGAGCCCACGGCGCCGCTGGTTGAGCAAATAGCAAAACTGCCGTTATAACCGCTGGTATAGCCCAGCGGGCTGTAACGGATACGCGACCAGCCCCGGTTGTAGGTCACTTGTGTGCCTTGTTGCGCGGGCACAATGCGCAAAATGTCTTCTTCAGTGATGCTATCGGTTTTATTGCCCCACACAATCATAAGCTCTCCACCCCAGTCATTAGCGCAAGCCTCACGGTTCTGCGAGGCTGGGCAAAGCGTCAGCTGGCGGCGTTGGCTAATCGCTGTATTACGCGCGAACGAAAACGCACTCTGGAATCGATTGACCTCGCTAGTCTGTGCGGTACGCTCCCCCAATGCTTGAAAATTGGGTAGCCCCCAGGCGGCGATGATTCCAACCAACAGCAGGGTGATCAGTAGCTCGAGCAGTGTAAACCCGTTTTCAGGTGTGGTGTGCGTCTTGACGTAAAAACTGCTCATCGCCTCTCCTCACTTGACCTTGTTATCGCCCGCGCTATGCTCACTCTCCTTTACCAGTAGCGAACATATCGTCGTTAATAGGTCATCCTAGGCGGCGCTACGCTTTTTTTATGTAAGCCAAAACGGACAATTTTGTGAGCGATTTCTTAATTATTGGCGGCGGCGTGATCGGTATGATGACAGCGCTGCAGTTAGCCGATGCCGGTCACCAGGTCACACTGGTTGATCGTGGTGAGTGCGGTAAAGAGGCATCCTGGGCGGGCGGTGGTATCGTTTCGCCGCTCTATCCCTGGCGCTACGACTCTGCGGTATCGCAACTTTCCCGCTGGTCGGAAGGCGTTTACCCCTCTTTGGCCCTGCGCTTATTGGAAGAGACCGGTATTGACCCCGAATATCGTCAAAAAGGGCTGCTCTACCTAAATGTGGACGATGCCGACCAAGCGCTGCAATGGGCACGCCAGCTGGGGAAACCGCTAGAGCGGGTAGGGGCAGACTTTGTTCACGCTAAAGAACCTGGTGTGGCAATGGCTGACGATAGCGCGCTATGGATGCCGACGCTGGGCAGTGTGCGCAATCCGCGTTTAGCCAAGGCGTTGAAGGCGCGGTTAGCGGCGATGCCCCAGGTAACGCTGAAAGAGCAGTGCGAGGTCAGTGGTTTTATTCAACAGGGTGGCAAAGTAGAGGGCATCGTTGAAGGCGTGGTGACGTCTCAGGGGCTGATAACGGCTGAACGCATTATTGTTTGCGGCGGCGCTTGGGCTGCGCAGCTCTTGTCGCAGTTGAATGTGCAGTTGCCGGTAAGACCCGTTAAAGGTCAGATGATCGCTTACCAAGCACCCAAAGGGTTGGTGCAGCGCGTGGTGTTAAAAGATGGGCGCTATATTATTCCGCGTGCAGATGGCTTGCTATTGGTCGGTTCTACATTGGAAGAGGCGGGGTTTGACAAGCGCACCGATGAGGCGGCATTGGCGTCGCTAAAACAGAGTGCTGAAGCGATCCTGCCCGCTTTGGCAACGTGCCCGGTAGCACACCAGTGGGCCGGCCTGCGGCCTGGATCCCCAACGGGCATTCCCTTTATCGGCGCGCTGCCTGAATGGAGTAACGTCTTCGTCAATGCCGGGCACTATCGCAACGGCTTGGTGCTGGCGCCTGCTTCGACCCATTTACTGGTGGATCAACTGCTGGGGCGCGAGCCACTAATTGACCCCGCGCCTTACCAACTTACGCCAGAGCGGCTAATACAGGCTTAAGGTGTGCCGTCTTTATCCTGCTGCTCCTGCAGGAAGCGGTCGCGATGGGCGCTGGAGCAGAACCACTGCTCCTGGTCACGCAGTGCTTCGTCTTCAGGAACGTGCACCTCACACCAGCGGCAGCGCACCATTTTGCCACCCTCGTGGCGGTTGACTTTTTTATGCTGCGCTTCATGCTCAAGCTTACGTTGCCGGTATATGCCGTATAGCTTTAAACCGGCATAGAATATAACGGCGAAGATAATCAGCCGAATGATCAAGAGGTTCATCCTTTTGTGTCTCCCAAAGTGGGAATCTAGGCACAAGGCGTTAGGATAGACCCGCAGCCTTTGCCAGTTGGCGGCCCTTGCGGGACAATACGACTATGTTGGTGTAACCCTATTTTAAAGATTCTCAAGAGATTTTGACGCCCATGCAAGACTTAACGCTGGTAATGGCCCAACTCGATCCTCTGGTCGGGGATATTCCCGGCAATGCCGCACGCGCGATTGAAGCAGTGCGCGAAGCGCGGATTGAGCATGGGGCGGATATTGTTGTCTTTCCAGAGCTTTTTTTGTCAGGCTACCCACCGGAAGACCTGCTGCTGCGCCCCTCAATGGAAACCCGCCTGCGTGAAGCTCGCGCGCTAATGGCATCGAAGGTCGCCAGTGATGTGTTGGTGATCATTGGCTATCCCGGCGTGCGGGAAGGCCGCTGTTACAACTTGGCGGGCCTGCTTTACAACGGCCAGTGGGAAGCTGAGTACGCCAAGCAGGCGCTGCCTAACTACCAAGTGTTCGATGAGCAGCGCTATTTCACGCCCGGCACTGAAACGCTGGTGTATGAGCATAAAGGTGCCAAACTGGGCATCGTGATCTGCGAAGACCTATGGGATGGCGTGCCGGTTAAGGCCGCCGCGCAAGCGGGCGCTGAGGTGCTGGTTTCCTTGCACGCCTCTCCTTATCACCAGGACAAGCCCGCGGAACGGCTGCGCCTGTTGGAGAAACACGCCCAGGATACGCAGCTTCCAATTGTGTATGTGAACACCATCGGTGGCCAAGATGAACTGGTCTTTGATGGCGGCTCTTGCTGCGTTAACGCCAGCGGTGAGCTGCAGGTGCTGGCACCGTATTGGCAGGCGGGCCTGATGCCAGTTCAGTTTTTGCAAACCAGCGCGACGGTTTGGGAACCCCAAGCCGGAGAGATTGACCCCGAGGTAGAACCGGAAGAGAGCCTTTACTGTGCGTTAGTTACCGGGCTGCGCGATTACGTCAACAAGAGCGGTTTTGAGGGCGTGGTGTTGGGGCTTTCCGGCGGTATCGACTCAGCGCTTTCGCTGGCGATTGCGGTTGACGCACTGGGCCCTCAACGGGTGCAGGCGGTGATGATGCCGTACCACTACACCGCGGATATCTCCAAGCAGGATGCTGCAGAACAGGCCAACATGCTCGGCGTCCACTATGAGATCATGCCGATCGAGCCCATGGTAGAAGCCTTTATGGGCACGCTGGCAGAGAGCTTCGCAGGAACTGAGCGAGATACCACCGAAGAGAACCTGCAGTCCCGCTGTCGCGGGGTGCTGCTGATGGCGATCTCCAATAAAAAAGGCTTGATGGTACTGACTACCGGTAACAAGAGTGAAATGGCGGTGGGCTACGCCACGCTGTATGGCGATATGGTGGGCGGTTTTAATGCTATCAAAGACGTGTATAAAACTTGGGTGTATCGCTTGGCTCGCTGGCGCAATACGCAATCACCTGCGATCCCCGAGCGGGTCATTGAGCGCCCACCCAGTGCGGAGCTGGCGCCGGACCAGCAGGATAGCGACTCTTTACCCGATTACGACGTGCTCGACGCTATCTTATTAAGCTATATCGAAGGCGACATGAGCGCTGAAGCGATCATCGCTGGTGGCTTTGACGCTGAAGACGTCTATAAAGTGGTGAAGCTGGTTGACCGCTGCGAGTATAAGCGCCGCCAGGCGCCCATTGGTGTCCGGGTGACGCCTCGGGGCTTTGGTCGCGACCGCCGCTATCCGATCGTCAATGGTTGGCAGCCCGGTGAGTAAGCCTTTATGACGGGGACTACCTCCGTATTAGGCGAGCATTGGTGGTGCAGCCAAACTGCGCTGTATCATCTCTGCAGCGGATACCGGCTTGCAAAAATAATATCCTTGGAAGGCATGACACTGGTGTTCGTTTAGGTGGCGCCAGTGCTCTTGGTTTTCGACACCTTCGGCGATAACCTGCAACCCGAGCGAACGCCCCATGGCAATAATGGTTTGTACGATGGCCTTATCGTCCGTGTCTTTATGCAGGTTGCGCACAAACGATTGATCGATTTTGATTTGATCTAAAGGGAGCCGTTTGAGGTACTGCAGCGACGAGTAGCCAGTGCCGAAATCGTCCAAGGAAAAGCTAACTCCCAGCGCTTTCAGCCGGTGCATGCGGGCAATGATGTCATCTATTTCGCCAATCATAGTACTTTCTGTCAGCTCCAGCTTTAGCCGGTGGGCCGGAGCACCGCTTTTGGTTAGCACGCCGCAAACGGTGTCCACGAAGTCGGGCTGTTGAAACTGTTTGGCGCTGACGTTGACTGCTAATGTTAGATGCTGCGTGTTTTCGTCATTTGCCCAGATGACTAACTGTTCACAGGCTGTTTCGAGTACCCAGTTGCCAATCGGCATGATTAGACCCGTTTCCTCAGCTAGGGGGATAAAAGTACCCGGCGAGACAAACCCATGACGCGGGTGTTGCCAGCGGATCAATGCTTCTGCGCCAATCGCCCGCCCAAGGCTGTCTACCTGCATTTGATAGACGAGTATAAATTCATCTCGCTCAATAGCCAGCCGCATATCATGCTCTAACTCAATGCGGGCTTCTAAATCGGCTTGTACCTTTGGGTCGTAAAAACGAATGTTATTGGGGCCTGATTTTTGGGCTAAGTGAACGGCAGCGTTGGTATATTGAAACAAGTTGTCGACCGTGTGCTGTGGCCCGTTAAACAGTGCAATACCCATGCTCAAACTAAGAAAATGTTCTTGCCCTTCTAGCTGGAAAGGCTGATTGAGTTTGTGCTGTATCTGTTCGGCCAATGCCTCGGCTTTTTCGGCCGCTTTTAGGTGTTCTCCAGCCAGGCCGTCTAATATGACCATGAACTCATCGCCGCCAAGGCGGCCAATGGTGGCGCCTTCGACTTGTAGGTCGGTAAGGCGCTGGGCAATAAGCTTGAGGAGGCTATCGCCCACGCGATGGCCGCTGCTATCGTTGATGCGCTTGAAGTTATCCATCCCCAGATACACTAGCGCGCCAAATGTGCTGGCCTGTTGGTTGGTATCCAACGAATGCTGTAGATGCTCTTTCATCAAGCGCCAGTTAGGTAGTTTAGTTAGCGTATCGTAATAGGCGAGCCGGTGAATCTTTTGCTCGGCTTCACGGCGCTGCTGCTCGGAATCCTTGAGCGCGATCAATGCGGTGGCAATCCGCTTCAAGGGGCCGCTATGCTGCTGTCTCATCTGCTCAATAGCGTGGAAGTCCGGCAACGGCTGTCTGCGCTTAGAAAGCGATAAAATAGCGTCTCCCACTACCATCAACCGTTTATTGATGCGCCAGGAAGCAAAAAATGCTGCGCTGATAAGCACACCCATCATGGCAATGCCCAGCCAGATGGTGGTGCTATGAGAGCGTGTAAGTGCATCAAATGAAAGGTCATGACGCTCCTTGGCACGCAGGGTTAAGGCTTCGAATATTTGCTGGGAGAATAGCGTAAAGGTGTTGAAGTGGTTTTGCGCTTCTTTGAGGAAGAGGGCGGGGTCGCCCAGTTCTCGTGCTGCTGACTCATTGGCCATACTGACAAAACGCTGATATTGCCGGAACGCACTTTGAAGGGCGCCGGTACTGTCCTGGCTTAAGTCGATAAGCAGGGGGGAGGTCGCCAGGGTGTCCACGCTTTGGCCGATCTGGTTAAGCTCTTGCGCAATCTGACTGTAGGCCGTATAGCGTTGCGAAGTACTTAGCTTTGTTACTTCAGTGTCGATCAATAAAGCAGTGATACGTTGGTGTAAGTCGCTAAGCTGGCGATCAAAGGTCGCCATTTGAACCAAAGTGTCTAAATCATTGGTCTGTAAAAGGTTGCTTTGCTGCGACTGTTCTTCCAGCACCTTCATGGCGATTGTCAGCATCAGCAGGGCAGGTAGTACCACCATTAAAATAGGTAACAAAAAAACCATTAAAAGGCTTTGGGTGGATTTCATTACAACCTCGGGCAAGGCAATAAAGAACGGCTCCTAACCCTTAGGAGCCATTTCTCTCTACACTATAAACGGCCAAAATCGTTATTAGTTTAGAAGTTTTCCCACTTAGGTTCGCTTGGCTGAGGTTTCGCAGCCGCGAGTGTAGGTTTGTTAGTGCCTGGAATGCGTGCTGGTGCAGGTGCCAATGCAGTGTGCTGCGGCTGTGCATTTTGAAGGGTCTTCGGCAGCTTGAAGACTTCCATGGCATGCAGTAGAGAGTGAGCATTCTGACGTAGGTTATTGGCGGAGGTGGCGCTCTCTTGTACGAGTGCGGCGTTCTGCTGAGTGACTTGATCCATCTCGGTCACCGCCCGGCCCACTTCTTGTACACCGGTACTCTGCTCAGCACTGGCGTAACTAATCTCCTTCATGATACTGGTTACCCGCTCGATAGCCGCGACAATCTCTTCAGTCGATTTACTGGCTTCTTCAGCGCGCTCATTGCCGTGGTTTACCCGCTCAAGGTTGCTGGAAATCAGAGCGTTAATTTCGCGTGCCGCATCGGCACTGCGCTGGGCGAGCCTGCGTACCTCTTCCGCGACTACTGCGAACCCCCGGCCGTGCTCGCCTGCACGGGCGGCTTCGACCGAGGCGTTAAGCGCCAGAATGTTGGTTTGGAAAGCAATTGCATCGATAGTGGAGATGATACCGGCAATTTCCTGTGAGCTTTTGTTGAGATCATTCATGGTAGCAACGACCTGACTAACCGCTTCACCACCTTGCTTGGCTGTACTGGACGCGCTGGTAGCCTGTTGGCTGGCCTGCTCGGAATTATCAGCATTCAGTTTTACCGTGCTGTTGAGTTGCTCCATTGCCGAGGCCGTTTCCGCTAGTGCACTTGCCTGCTGCTCGGTGCGTGAAGAGAGGTCGTTATTGCCTTCAGCAATTTGCTCGCTGTTGCTGGCCACCGCCTCCGCTGAGGCGCGCACCTGGGTCACAATGGTTTGTAGCTGATGCGCCATCGCGACCTGTGACGCCATGATGCTGCGGGTGTCGCCCTTCTTAAGCTGCCCATGACTGGTTAGCTCGCCGCGGCCAATCGCTTCCGCAAACGCTTTGACTTCGTGGGGCTCTGCGCCCAGTTCACGCAGTAGCTGGCGGGATAAAAACACTGCAATCAAGCTGCCAACCAGTAAAGCGAACAGTGTTAGCCCCAGCATCTGCATCTGGAAGCCGGAGGCGGTATCGCGGGCTGTTGCCGTGGTGGTGTCGTTCAGTGCTTGCTGAAGCTCGATAAACTGATTAATGCGATTAAGCCACTCGGCGTAAGCAGGCCCCGCTTCTTCGAGTAACAGTGTCTGTGCATCGGCAAATTGATCCTTTTGGCGAAACTCCATGACTTGCTGGGTGAGTGACAGGGTTGTGGCGGCTTGGGCGTCAATGCTGTCTAGAATGTTTCGCTCTTCTTGACCGCTGGGGTACTCGCTAGACACTTGATGTTCGCCTTCGGATGCCGTCACGTAGTCACTGCTTAGGCGCTCCATTTCACTGCGTAAAGCATCTAACCGAGTATCGTCTTGGGTGAGTACCACATCGCGCAGGGCAATGGCTCTATCATGCACGCTGCCGCGCATATCTACTGCAAACCCAAGCTTGGTACCGTTAACATCATTAATGGTCGTTAAGTCGCGATCAATTTGATTGACTTGGTAAATACCTACGGCTGTTAGCAAAACCAACAGCCCGAGTAAGGCAGAAAAACCGAGCGTTAAACGCGTGCTTATTTTGGTGTTGCTGGAACCGGCGTTAAGAAGTGGCATTGATTGCTCCCTTAGGCGCCGTTAAGACGCTTTATCATGTAAGACGAGCTAATTATACCCCGTTGTACAATATTTGTATAGAAAATAGTGTTATCTGTATAATATCACCATCCTGTTTGTATTTTCCCCTTTAAAGTTATTCGCTTACTGTTCTTTTTGAATAAAAAAAACCACGCCGAGGCGTGGTTTGGTAGGTAAGTGTTGTACAGCTTTTAGCGATTGAAAGCTCGCAATGGTTTAATCATTTTGACCTAAATGCTTGGGAACAAAGCGGCTGCCCTGCAATTGCTCATGATCAGGCGCGTTCTCGCGCAGTACTGCGAGGACTTCATTGGCGCGGTCATCCATGTCTAGGCCTTGATAGCCTTCCACCATGGTGGCTAGGGCATCCCGGGTAGCGTTCGACTCTGGGTAGTTTTCGATTACCCAGCGGCCGCGTTCAACCGCTGCTAGATAAGCGCCGCGGCGCAGGTAGTAATCGGCAACGTGCAGTTCATGGCGGGCCATCAACTCACGTAAGTAGACGATACGCTGCTGGGCATCAGCAGCGTATTCACTCTGCGGATAACGCTGAATCAGCTCGCGGAAGTCATTGTAGGCATCACGGGAAGCGCCCAAATCACGCTTGGAAATATCAATCAGGCGTAGGCGCTCCAGGCTGAAGCGGCCTGCTTGCCAGGCGGAAAGACCACGCAGGTAGTACGCGTAATCCACCTGGGGATGGTCAGGATGAAGGCGAATAAAGCGGCTAGCCGCTGCCCGGGCTTCTTCCCAATCGCTGTTTTCATAGTAGGCATAGATCAGCTCGAGCTGTGCTTGCTCAGCATGGACACCAAACGGGTAGCGGGTATCGAGTGCTTCTAAACGCTCTATCGCAATCGGGTAGCGGTTGCTGTCGAGGGCTGTGCGGGCCAGCTCATAGAGCTCACGCTCCTGAACCCCAGCAAATTCATCGTCCTCTTCTTCACTTGTATCGTTACTCGCACAGCCCGCTAGAAGGGCAAGGCTTAGGGCTAGAGCACCAAAGCGGTTGGCAGCTGAAATAACGCGCATCATCATCCTCGTTGCAAACAAGCCTCGATCACCAAAAAGCGACGATGGCCATAAGTAGAAATGGTAGAATAGGTCGCAGTCCGCCCACTATAAAACACCTCGGCTCAAAACGCAGGCTTAGCGACGTTTCGTCGGGTGTCGTCACAGCTTATTTTTCCATGTCGGGGCTGGGGGTTTTTGCGTCTAAAAGAGGTTTTTCATGTCTCGAACAGTTGAAGACACGCAGCGCGTGCCCGCTACGTTGGCCGGTGCGCGATTAGACCAAGCGGCGGCTGAGTTGTTCAGCGATTACTCCCGCGAACGCTTAAAAGCGTGGATTAACGCTGGTGAGTTGACGGTGGACGGCGCGCAAGCCAAGCCGAAAGCCAAGCTGCATGGCCATGAAGTGTTGGCGCTTCAGGCCACCATCGAAGACGATACGCGCTTTGAAGCCCAGGACATTGCGCTGGATATCGTTTACGAAGACGACACGGTGATGGTCATCAACAAAGCTGCCGGTATGGTGGTGCATCCTGCCGCAGGCAACCCGGATGGCACACTATTGAATGCACTACTGCATCACCAGCCGTCGCTTGCCGAAGTGCCCCGGGCTGGCATTGTTCACCGTTTGGATAAAGATACGACCGGTTTGATGATGGTAGCGAAAACGCTGCCCGCCCAAACGGCTCTGGTTGAACAGTTGCAGGCGCGCAGTGTGTCGCGTCAGTACGATGCTGTGGTGATTGGTAAGCCGGTGTCGGGTAGTACCATTGACGCACCCATTGGTCGTCACCCTAAAGACCGTAAACGCCAGGCCGTGACGGCTTCGGGTAAACCTGCCATTACCCATTTTCGCGTGGTTGAGCGCTTCCGTGCTCACACTCATGTGCGCTGTAAGTTGGAAACGGGACGTACCCACCAAATTCGCGTGCACATGGCCCATGCTCGCTATCCGTTAATTGGTGACCCCATGTATGGTGGTCGTGCCAAATTACCACCGGGGGCTGCTGAGCCGCTGAAAGAGATCCTGCGTGAGTTCCCTCGTCAGGCCCTTCACGCGCGTAAGTTGATTTTCAAACATCCGGTAAGCGGCGAAACATTAACGTTTCAGGCAGACCTCCCTGATGATTTGTTAATGTTGTTGGATTACCTGCGCGAAGATAATGAGACTATGCGATGAGCGATGCCATTAATTTACGGCCAACGCTTTTAGTGCCCGACTGGCCAGCGCCGACCAACGTGCGTGCCTTTGTGACGACCCGTGAGTCGGGGCCTAGCCAGGGTGATTTTGCCGCTTTCAATACCGCCTCCCATGTCGGCGATAATGCTGACCATGTGGCGTTGTGTCGTCGTTTGCTGCAAAAGGAAATTGGCGATGAGCGGCCTCTGTTGTGGCTGAACCAGACCCACGGCGCCCGTGTGCAGCAGTGTTATCAGCCCGAGGCTGCCGACGCGGATGCAGCCCTTGCGACCTCCAATGAGTACGCCTGCGTCGTACTGACGGCAGACTGCCTGCCGGTGATGTTCTGCAATCGAGCGGGTACCCAGGTGGCGGTTGCTCATGCCGGTTGGCGCGGTTTGGCGGGCGGTGTGCTGGAAGCAACCATTGCCGCGATGAACACTGACCCAGACGATATTCTGGTGTGGTTAGGGCCTGCTATCTCCAACGCTCAATTTGAGGTTGGCCCTGAGGTTTACGGCGCCTTTGTTGCCGTTCACCCGGATACCGCTGACGCCTTTGACCATAGCCCTTACCGGTTGGGGCATTATATGGCCGACTTATACCGGCTGGCGCGCTTTCGGTTAGAGGCACTGGGCGTCAATCACATAAGCGGCGGCCACTTCTGTACTGCCTGCGAGTCGCGCTTCTACTCCTTCCGTCGTGATGGTGGCAAAACCGGGCGAATGGCAAGCGTGATCTGGATCAATTAATGTGAATTAAAGCTTCCATAAGTCAGCGGTTTACACTGCCACCTCTTGAAAAGCATGGAACTGACGCCATTTAACTTGTCAAGCTAATAGTGATTTAGCACGTCTAATGACACGTTATCGGGTCACGCGGTGCGTCCAAACGCACGGCTACCCCAGGAGGAATTCCATGCGTTTTGATAAATTTACCGCCAAGCTTCAAAGTGCGATTGCCGAAGCGCAGTCGCTGGCCGTTGGCCGCGGTCATAATCAGCTAGACCCAGCGCACTTGCTGCTGGCCCTGCTTGACACCAAAGACACCGGTATTAAAGCCCTGATTGAAAAAGCCGAGGGCAATCCTTCGCGTCTGCGCGATGGGTTGGTGCAGCAGTTGGATAACCTACCCAAGGTGGGGCAGTTCGACGGCGAAGTGCAGCCATCGCGGGACTTCATCAAGCTTTTTAACTTAACCGATCGCGAAGCGCAGAAGCGCGGTGATCAGTTTATCGCCAGTGAACTCGTTCTATTGGCAGCGCTGGAAATGAATTCAGCGATTACCAAGCTGCTTAAAGACGCGGGGATTAACCGTAAATCTCTTGAAGCCGCCATTAATAGCCTGCGTGGCGGTGCTACCGTCGACGATGCCAACGCCGAAGATCAGCGCGAAGCGCTCAATAAATACACCATGGATCTTACCCAGCGCGCGCTGGACGGCAAGCTCGACCCGGTGATCGGCCGCGACGACGAAATTCGCCGTACCATTCAAGTGCTGCAGCGGCGTACCAAGAACAACCCGGTGTTAATCGGTGAGCCGGGGGTGGGTAAAACCGCCATTGTCGAGGGGTTGGCCCAGCGCATCGTTAACGGCGAAGTGCCGGAAGGCTTAAAAGAGAAGCGCGTGCTCTCGCTGGATATGGGCTCGCTATTGGCGGGTGCCAAATTCCGTGGCGAGTTTGAAGAGCGCTTGAAAGCGGTACTTAAGGAGCTTTCCCAGGAAGAAGGCCGGGTGATCCTGTTTATTGACGAGCTGCACACCATGGTCGGCGCAGGCAAAGCCGAAGGTGCGATGGACGCGGGCAATATGCTCAAGCCCGCCTTGGCCCGCGGCGAGCTGCACTGCGTGGGTGCGACCACCCTTGATGAGTACCGCAAGTACATTGAGAAAGACGCCGCCTTGGAGCGCCGCTTCCAGAAAGTGCTGGTTGATGAGCCTTCTGAAGAGGACACCGTGGCGATCCTGCGCGGCTTGAAAGAGCGCTACGAAGTGCACCACGGCGTGGATATTACCGACTCGGCGATTATTGCCGCAGCCAAGCTCTCGACCCGCTATATCACTGATCGTCAGTTGCCCGATAAGGCCATTGACCTGATCGACGAAGCCGCCTCGCGGATTCGTATGGAGCTGGACTCCAAGCCAGAGGCGATGGATCGCCTTGATCGCCGTCTGATCCAGCTCAAAATGGAGCGTGAGGCGCTTAAGAAAGAGACCGACGAGGCCACCAAAAAACGCCTGGAGGCACTCAATACCCAGATTCACGAGCTAGAGCGCGAATACGCGGATCTTGATGAAATCTGGAAAGCTGAGAAAGCCAGTATTCAAGGGGCTGCTCAGTTTAAAGCTGAGCTTGAGCAGGCACGCATTGACCTTGAACAGGCCCGTCGTCAGGGCGACTTAGGTCGGATGTCGGAAATTCAGTACGGTAAGATTCCAGAACTGGAGAAGAAGATTGCCGAAAGCGGGGAAGGTGAAGCGGACACCTCAAGCCATCAGTTGCTGCGTTCTAACGTCACTGAAGAAGAGATCGCCGAGGTGGTTTCCCGCTGGACGGGCATTCCGGTCTCCAAAATGCTGGAAGGCGAGCGCGATAAGCTCCTGCGTATGGAAGAGGCGTTGCACCAGCGGGTGATTGGCCAGGATGAGGCCGTTGAGGCGGTGGCCAATGCAGTACGCCGCTCCAGGGCCGGGCTTTCTGACCCTAACCGCCCCAACGGTTCGTTTCTGTTCCTCGGCCCCACCGGGGTGGGTAAAACCGAACTGTGTAAGTCGCTGGCGAACTTCCTGTTCGATACCGAAGAGGCGATGGTACGTATCGATATGTCGGAGTTTATGGAGAAGCACTCCGTGGCCCGCTTGATCGGTGCGCCTCCTGGCTACGTCGGCTACGAAGAGGGTGGTTACCTGACCGAAGCCGTGCGCCGCAAGCCTTATTCGGTGCTGCTGCTGGATGAGGTGGAGAAAGCCCACCCGGATGTCTTCAATATCCTGCTGCAGGTATTGGAAGATGGCCGCTTAACCGATGGCCAGGGCCGCACGGTAGACTTCCGTAATACCGTGATCGTGATGACCTCCAACATGGGCTCGGACATTATCCAGCGCATGGGTGGTGACGTCAGTGCTGATAAAGACAGCGACTATGAGTCGATGAAAAACATGGTCATGGAGGTGGTGGGTAACCACTTCCGGCCTGAGCTCATCAACCGCATCGATGAAGTGGTGGTGTTCCACGCCCTGGGCCAAGAGCAGATTCAGGCCATTGCCGGTATTCAGCTTGAGCGTTTGAAAGTGCGCCTTGCCGAACACGACCTGAAACTTGAGGTCAGCCCAGAGGCTATGGCGCAACTGGCGGTGGTGGGCTTCGACCCCGTGTACGGGGCGCGGCCACTCAAGCGGGCGATTCAGAGCCGTATCGAGAACCCGCTGGCGCAAGATCTGCTGGGTGGCAAATTTGCCCCTGGTGATACCATCCATATCAACGCAGAAGAGGGTAAGTTGGTGTTTAGCTCATAATTGAGCCGTCACTTCGGCTAATTGAGTAGGTAAAAAGCCTCGCGAGCTTTGCTGGCGAGGCTTTTTTTTTGGCTTCTCTTAGGGAGAGGTTACCAGACGTTAACTCGGGCGCCTGATAGATGAACCCTGCGTAGTTTGACGTCGTTACCTACCAAGTGTTTTTGCAGTTCTTCAAGAGAAACATTGCGTGTTTCCGGCATCAGGATCAGCACGAATACTAATTGCAGCAACATCATGATGGCGAAGAAGGCGAACACCGGGCCACCACTAAAAGTGCCCAGTACCCAAGGCATGACCAGGGTAATCAAAGCTGCGAAGACCCAGTGGATTGAGCTGCCAAAGGATTGACCGCGAGCACGCACATGGTTGGGGAACACCTCTGCAATGAAGACCCAGATCACCGCCCCCTGACTGATAGCATGGGCAGCAATAAACAGGGCCAGTAGCAGCGGCACCTCGATACCGCCCAGGGAATCGGTAAAGAAGGCACGTGAGATCAGAATTAATGACAACAGGTACCCTGCGGAACCGATGAACAAGAGTGTGCGCCGTCCGAACCGGTCGATCAGCGACATCCCGATCATGGTGAAGACCAGATTGACTAAACCAATGCCCGCGGTGGACAGCAGTGCCGCTTGGCTGCCGAGCTGAGCGGCCTCAAGCACGCGTGGCGCGTAGTAGATGATGAAGTTGATGCCCGATAACTGATTGAAGAAGGCGATCAGAAAGGCAAGTAGGATCGGCAGCCGATAGCGGCGAGAGAAGAAGCGTGCATTAGCGGAGCGCTCCTCTTTCTCGGCGGCTCGCATGGTGGCAATTTCCGCATCAACATCCACGTCTGGGTCGATCATCCGCAGCACGCGACTTGCTTCTTTGACGTCATTGCGCTTGAGGATGAGCCAGCGTGGGCTACGCGGAACACGGGTAATCATCAGAGTATAAATCAGAGCCGGAATGGCCTCGATGCCGAGCATCCAGCGCCAGGCGATATCCCCCTCTATCATACTGCCGATGACATAGTTGGAAACGAACGCCATGAGGATACCGAAGACGATATTGAACTGGTACATGGCCACCAGCACACCCCGATGTCGAGGTGGGGCAATCTCGGAAATATAAATCGGGGCGGCGACTGAAGAGACGCCCACACCAATGCCACCGATGAGGCGGAAGAGGGCGAAGACCCAGGGGTCGGTGGCCACAGCGGATCCTATCGCCGATACCAAGTACAGAACACCAATCAACAGCAGAGTCATGCGTCGACCAAGGTGGTCGGTAGGCCAGTTACCGAAGATGGCGCCAAGTACAGTGCCCCATAAAGCCATCGACATGATCAACAGACCATGCTGCAGATCACTGAGGCCCCAGAGTGCTTGAATGGGCTTGTCGGCCCCAGAAATTACTGCCGTATCAAAGCCGAACAGGAAGCCGGCTAGTGCCACGGTAACGGACCATTGCACAATGCGTGACATGAGCTTTTCCTCGCGCTACTTGTTGCTGTAGTAGGTCAGTTGGCTGACCCTTCGTTGTTTGATGAATCGATTCACCTAATAAGTGCTAACCGTCTCCAAATAGGCTGAATTTAGAAAGCCTATGAGAAGCAAGGAAATGCTGGCGATGTTTCCTCGGAGTTGCACTTCCTGGTAATGCTGTGAGTATCAGAAATAAACTTTAGATGAATCGTGTCACCTAAAATATTACACAGCCGCACAGACGATATGCGAATTTCTCGGCTTAGACATTGGTCTCGTGCGTCGAGAATCGTATTTGGATTACCGCAACTCTGAGCCGAAAAGGGGCTCATGGGCGCATTCAGCGAGTAATGGCGGTTGACAGGGTGGGGCTGCTAATGGAATCTTGTCAGTTCCTGATTTGCGGGCGCGGATCCAACGGGCAACCCCTAATTCCCGCGCGAAGGGTAGGCGAGAGCCTCTACCCGCCGAAGGACTTCCGGGCTTGGGCTAACCGCCCAACCTGGCCAACGCCCCGACACGGCGAACTGCCGTGTAAGGGAGCGGGTGATTTATGTCGACATAAAGGCACCCTCTCCCGACAAGAGTGCAGGCCCTAACCGGGCCATCTGCCAGGGTTTGGCATCAGGTGCCGGCAAGGGCCGGCAGCGGCATACCGCCGCACTCGACACCGCAGGATGTCCTGCGGATCGCACTCGAGACCTCCAGGGGAGAAATACAGTGGAACTGCTTTCCGGCGCAGATATGATCGCCCGCTTCTTGCAAGATGAGGGCATCGAATACATTTATGGTTACCCCGGCGGTGCAGCGCTGCATATTTACGATGCACTCTTCCGCCAGGACAAAGTGAAGCACATTCTGGTGCGTCACGAACAAGCGGCTACTCACGCCGCCGATGGCTATGCCCGTGCATCAGGCAAGCCCGGCTGCGTACTGGTTACCTCAGGCCCCGGTGCCACCAACGCCGTCACCGGCATCGCCACCGCCTACATGGACTCCATTCCCATGGTAGTGCTGTGTGGCCAGGTGGCAAGTCATCTGATCGGTGAAGACGCCTTCCAGGAAACCGATATCGTCGGCGTGACGCGGCCCATCGTGAAGCACAGCTTCTCGATTCGTCACCCGTCTGAAATCCCGGAAGTGCTCAAAAAGGCGTTTTATTTAGCCGCTACAGGGCGTCCGGGCCCGGTGGTGGTCGATATCCCAAAAGATATGACGGCTCCCACTGAGCGTTATGAGTACATCTATCCGAAAAAGGTCAAGATGCGCTCGTACAACCCCGTCACGCGTGGCCACACAGGGCAGATCAAAAAAGCCGTTGAGATGATACTCAAAGCCAAGCGCCCGGTGTTCTATACCGGTGGCGGCGTGGTCACGGGCAAAGCCAGCGAAGGCTTGACTGATCTGGTCAAGCAGCTGGGCTACCCGATTACCACCACGCTGATGGGCATTGGCGCGTATCCGCAAAGTGACCGGCAGTGTTTGGGTTGGCTGGGCATGCATGGCTCTTATGAGTCGAACATGGCCATGCACCACGCCGATCTGATCATTGCCATTGGGGCGCGCTTTGACGACCGCGTGACCAACAGCACATCGAAGTTCTGTCCCACAGCAAAGATCATTCACGTCGACGTTGATCCGAGCTCGATCTCTAAAACGGTGCGTGCCGATGTACCTATCGTGGGCCCGGCCTCCAGCGTTATCAATGAGATGATCAGTTTGGTGCAGGGGCATAAAATTGCCCATCCTGAAGCACTGACTGAGTGGTGGGAAAAGATTGATGGCTGGCGTGCCGACCGTGAAGGCAAGCTTTATGAGCCTTCCAAGGTGGGTGAAGCGCTTAAGCCACAGGAAGTTATTGAAGCGCTTTGTCGGGTAACCCGAGGCGAAGCCTACGTGACTACCGATGTTGGTCAGCACCAGATGTTCGCAGCGCAGTACTACAAGTTTGATAAACCCAACCGACTGATCACCTCAGGTGGTTTGGGCACCATGGGCTTTGGTTTCCCCGCCGCCATGGGTATCAAGCAGAACTACCCGGATGATGACGTAGTGTGCGTCACCGGTGAAGGAAGCTTCCAGATGATGATGCAGGAGCTCTCCACCTGTAAGCAGTACGGGGTGGGCGTTAAGATCGTCAACCTTAACAATGCGTCGTTGGGTATGGTACGTCAGTGGCAGGACTTGAACTATAAGTCACGCCACGCGCACTCCTATATGGAGTCGCTGCCGGACTTCCATATGCTGATTGAGGCGTATGGGTTTACCGCCATTACCGTCAATACGCTTGATGAATTGGAGCCTGCACTGGAGCGTGCGTTTGCTGATAAGCACGAGCTGGTCTTTCTTGACGTGAAGGTCGACCCTTTTGAGCACGTCTATCCGATGCAGGTGCCGTTAGGTGCCATGCGCGACATGCTGCTGTCTAAAACGGAGCGTACCTGATGCGTCATATCATCTCGATTCTGTTAGAAAACGAACCGGGTGCGCTGTCACGTGTAGTCGGGTTGTTCTCCCAGCGTAACTTCAACATCGAAACGCTTAACGTGGCGCCTACTGAAGACCCGTCGCTGTCGCGCTTAACGGTCACCACCATAGGCGATGACCGGGTCATCGAGCAGATCACCAAGCACCTCAATAAGCTGATCGATGTGGTTAAACTGGTGGATCTCACCGAAGGTAACCATATCGAGCGCGAGCTGATGTTGGTTAAAGTGAAAGCGCTAGGCGCGGCCCGCGATGAAGTGAAGCGCACGGTGGATATCTTCCGCGCGCAGATCGTCGACGTAACGCCAAGCCTGTATACCGTGCAGATCACCGGTGATGCGGGCAAGCTTGATGCTTTCCTTCAGGCCATGGCGCCGGTGGGTATTCTTGAGGTCGCCCGTACTGGGGTCTCGGGTATTGCCCGGGGCGATAAGGTGTTGTCGCTTTAAGCACGAAAGTACTTAGCCTTTACAGTCAGCACTTAAATGTAAACATAAGCGTCGCTTCTTTCCCGGAGCGGCGCTTTTTAGTTATTAACCTGTTAGCGCTCGCTGATGCAGACCGCGCAGGGTATCAATGCAGCAATTGGCTGGCTGAGTGGCACTCACCGTGTAGAATGAAAGCGACTACGGTTCCCGTGACTTCTCTTTTAATGGATGAAAACTATGACACAGGACGCTCGCGACCAAGAGCACTCAAACTCTGATCAGTCAAACCCAGGCCAGCCAGACTCGGCTCCGTCTGATAAAGCTGAGCAGCCAGACAGTGCTCATCAGTCAGAAGTGGGCGACAATGAAGATTTGGCGGCTGCCTTCTTGCGTGAAACCGAAGTAGTCGAAGAGGCCGTAGAGGACGGTAAAAAGATTCGCCGTCGAGGCATCTATTTGCTGCCCAACCTATTTACCACTTCGGCGCTTTTTGCCGGTTTTTTTGCAGTAGTGGCAGGCATTAATGGTGAGTTTACCTCGGCTGCCGTTGCGATCTTTATTGCCATGGTACTGGATGGCCTGGATGGCCGCGTCGCCCGTATGACCAATACGCAAAGTGAATTCGGCGCTGAGTACGACAGCTTGGCTGACATGGTCTCCTTTGGTATGGCGCCCGCTTTAGTTGCCTTTACCTGGATTCTTCAGGACATCGGTAAGACGGGGTGGGTAGTGGCCTTTCTCTATGTTGCCTGCGCGGCGCTTCGCCTTGCGCGCTTTAACGTACAAATTGGTAGTGTTGATAAAAAGTGGTTTATCGGTTTGCCGAGCCCTTCTGCAGCCGCGCTAGTGGCGGCCAGTGTATGGACGTTCCATAGCTTTGATGCTGATGCCTTTGGTTTCAAACTATTGATGTTAGTAGTAGTAGCTGCGGCGGGTGTGTTGATGGTGAGTAATATCCGTTACTACAGCTTCAAGGATCTCGATTTTAAAAAGCCGGTACCTTTTGTTGTGCTGCTAGCCATAGTGCTGGCGTTTGTGTTGATCTCGGTCGAGCCCTCAGTGATGCTGTTATTGCTGTTTGGTACCTACGTGGCTTCAGGCCCTGTATTAGCCGTTATGCGTAAGGCTAAAACGAGTAGATAGTACTTTTCTCCACTTTTTTGACAGTTATTTCAAAACAGCCCTTGCCAACCCGT
>NZ_AOPO01000008.1 GCF_000336575.1 Vreelandella titanicae BH1
CGTGGTGCTTACTGCTAACGGTTCTTGTGGCGTAAACTACACATAGTCAATCAGTCTGGGAAGTTTATGGTGGGCAAAGTGAATACACCGCAACCCTTGCAGGTGTTTAAATGTTTAAGCGATGAGACGCGTTTGATGCTGGTGCTGCTGGTGGCTCAAGAGCAGGAGCTTTGCGTGTGCGAAATGACTTATGCGCTGCAGGAGTCCCAGCCTAAAGTATCGCGTCATTTGGCTCAGCTGCGTCAGTGTGGGTTGCTGAGTGATCAGCGTGAGGGGCAGTGGGTCTATTACCGGCTTGCCCCCCAGTTGCCTGCCTGGGCTCATGAGGTGATTCGCGCGGGTGGCCAGGGCAGTGCCGCCCAGTTAGCTGCGCTGACTCGGCGCTTAACCAAAATGGGTGACCGGCCAGCCCGCCTGGCGGCGCTCTGTTGAAACCAGGGTTAAAGCCAAAACGTTAAAACCAAAACGCCGCCCCTTGCTAAGGGGCGGCGTTTGCTTCTTTAACTCGGCTTGCTTAGCGCTTAGCGGCTAGCCGCTGAGTGTCTTGCAGGCGGGCGTAGTCGAGCAGGATTTCAGCCGATTCGAGCACATAGGCGCGATCAACAGCCAGTGCGTCATCTTCGTCGCTTTCCCCTTCACTGTCTTGGGTTGCCTCTGCGTCCTCAATTCCTTCTGTGACGCTTTCGGTGGCATCCGTACGAGCATCCATCCACTCATCCAGCTCTTCCAGGCCCAGTGCACGACGGCGTTGGTTTTCCAGCGAAAGCTGTTCGGCTTCCTGGGCTTCCATTTCACGCTGACGCTGCTCACGATTTAAGCTCACGCTGGTGTGCTGCTCGCGTAACTGGCGGGCCAGCGTGGACTGGCGCTCTAAATAGCGGAAGTTGGCGTTGTCCTCAGCGCGTGCGTCGTGCTGGGCTATCAGCTTGTCTAGCATGGTTTCAGGTTCGCCATAGCGGCGATACTGGACATTCTGAACGGTGTCCCAGGCCAAGGCATTATCCAAACTGCTTTCACCAATACGCTCGGGATCAATCAAACTGGGGAAGTCGATATCCGGCTCAACGCCGCGATTCTGGGTGCTGTCGCCGGAAATGCGGTAGAACTTGGCGCGAGTCAGTTTGATCTGACCATGGCTCAGCTCGTTGAGCGTCTGCACGGTGCCTTTGCCAAACGTCGGCGTGCCCAGTACTAAGCCGCGACCATAATCCTGAATCGCACCGGCAAAGATTTCCGAGGCAGAGGCGGAGAGGCGATTCACCAGCACCCCTAGCGGGCCGTCATAAAGTGTCCCTGCTTCGCTGTCGCCATACAGTTGAATGCGCCCCTGGGCATCGCGCACTTGTACGGTGGGGCCGCGGTCGATAAACAGGCCAATAAGCGAGTTGGCTTCCTGGAGCGCACCGCCGCCGTTGTTGCGTAGGTCAAGCACGATACCTTCCACGCCCTCTTCTTTAAGGCGTTCGACTTCTTTGGCAACATCGCGAGTAGTGCTGCGATACTCCTCTTCACCCGCTTGCCAGGCGTCAAAATCGACGTAGAACGTCGGGATGTTAATCACCCCTAAGCGGTGAGGTTCTCCATCACGCTCGACTTCAATCACTTCGCCATGGGCGGCTTGGTCTTCAAGGCTAACGGTGTCACGGGTAATCTCAACGGTTTGCGAGCGGGTCATATCCACCGCTTGGGCAGGTACCACGTCCAAGCGAACAACGGAGCCTTTGGGGCCACGAATCAGATCCACCACGTTGTCCAGGCGCATGCCGACCACATTGACCATCTCACCCTCTTCCTGGCCTACGGCGATGATGCGATCCGCTGGCTCAAGTACGCCGGCGCGCTCCGCTGGGCCGCCGGGCACAAGGCTGGAAACTTTGACATATTCACCATCGGACTGAAGTAGGGCGCCAATGCCCTCAAGGGAGAGGCTCATCTGAATATCGAAGGATTCGCCCTGGCGAGGGGAGAGGTAGCCAGTATGTGGGTCGATACTGCTAGTAACGGCTGCCATCAGTACGCCAAATACATCTTCAGACTCGGTTTGCTCCAGCCGCGTTAGTTGGCCTTCATAGCGCTGGCGCAGGTTGTCTTCAATCTGTTCGCTATCCTGATCGGTCAGGGCGAGCGTTAAGGCGTCGTTTTTAAGCCGCTTGCGCCATAGCTCGTCAAGCTCGCTTTGCCGGGATGCCCAGGGCGCCTCTTCACGATCAATTTCTAAACGCTCGTTGCTTTCAAAATCGAAATCAAGGCCTTCGTCCAGCTTTGCCAACAAAGACTCAAGGCGCGACCGTTGCCGATCACTAAAGGTGTTATAGAGATCAAACGCATCATCCAACTCACCATTGAAAAGAGCGTCTGCCATGCCCGTCTCTAAGTGACGATAGGGCTCGATATCACTGCGCAGCAGGTAGGCGCGCTGGCCGTCCAGAATATCCAAATAGCGTTGGAAAGCATCCTGCGACCACGCTTCATCAAATGTAATATCAGCATAATGGCCGTAGCGGAGCGAGTCCGCAATTTCCACTGCCGCCTGGCGTTGTTCGTCGGTCGGCTCAAGTTGCGCCAAGGCGGCTGGGCTGGTAACAACCAGCATGACAGCCAGGGCGACCGAACGCGAAAGCGTTGCAAACAAGCTCATCAGTCAAGCTCTCCCGGATTTGTGTACACTCATTCTTCCCTAGACTCGCATATGACCCATGAGTTGCGTAGGTCGAAGGGGTATTGTAGCAGGTCGCCTGCGCGATGAGACTCAATCATTACTGTTATGAGGATTTCCATGTCCGAGACTTTCAACGCTGATCGTTTAACGCGGTTATGCGATTTTCTGCGCCAATCACCGACCCCGTGGCACGCTGCAGGCAATATGGCTGAGCGATTGGAGCAAGCTGGTTTTCAGCGGCTGGAAGAGAAGGCCAATTGGCAGCTAACCCCGGGCAAGCGCTACTATGTCACCCGTAATGATTCGGCGATTATTGCTTTTCAGTTGCCTGAGTCTGAAGTGACGGCGCTGCGTATGATCGGTGCCCACACCGATAGCCCAGGGCTGCATCTAAAGCCTAACGCCACGCAGTGCTCTGCAGGCTGGCTACAGTTGGGAGTGCAGGTGTATGGCGGTGTTTTGTTGGCGCCGTGGTTTGACCGTGACCTGGGGCTGGCAGGGCGTGTGCATGTGCGCCATGCCGATGGTCGCTTGGAAAGCGTATTGCTTAATGTCGATCAGGCAATTGCCATGGTGCCGAGCCTGGCGATTCACCTGGATCGTGATGTCAACGCAGGACGGCCGATTAACCCGCAGACGCAAATGGCGCCAGTATTGATGCAGAGCGATACGGCTACGCTAGGCGAGCTAGTGGCGCAGTGGTTAGAAGAGCAGCACGGCCTGCGTGCAGTGGAAGTAGTGGACTTTGAATTAGGCTTTTACGATGTTCAGCCACCGTCCCTGGTCGGTGTTAAGCAAGAACTGGTGGCCAGCGCCCGGTTGGATAACTTGCTCTCCTGCTTCATCGGTTTAGAGGCACTCTTGGCTTGCGATGGCAGTCAAGGCGCTTTGTTGGTGGCCAACGATCACGAGGAAGTCGGCAGTGCCAGTGCCTGTGGTGCCCAAGGCCCATTCTTGGCGGATGTGCTAAAGCGCATTAATGGCCAGGTGGGCAAGGGAGACGACGAGTCGCTGATTCAACTGATTCAGTCGTCGCTGATGATTTCTTGCGATAATGCCCACGCACTGCATCCTAACTTTCGCGACAAGCACGATGAGCGCCATGGTCCAGCGATTAATGGTGGCCCGGTCATCAAGGTGAACTCCAGCCAGCGTTACGCCACCAATAGTATTACCGGTGCGCTGTTTCGCGATGTCTGTCGTGAGGCTGACGTACCCGTGCAGTCGTTTGTTACCCGGGCGGATATGGGCTGTGGCAGTACGATTGGCCCGATTACCGCCACCGAGCTGGGTGTGCCCACTATTGATGTGGGGGTGCCTCAATGGGCGATGCATTCGATTCGGGAAACCGCGGGTACTAAAGATGTCGAGTATCTAACCCGCGCCCTAACGCTATTTCTAAACCGTCCTGCGTTAAGCTAGTCCAAGTAAATAGCTGAGTTTTACTTAGCAATAAAAGCTTGGCTACACAAATTGGCAACACAAAAAAGCCCGCTAAATAAAATTAGCGGGCTTTTAATATGCCTGGTGGCTACGCCCTGATTTGAACAGGGGACCCCATCATTATGAGTGATGTGCTCTAACCAGCTGAGCTACGTAGCCTTTCAACGGGGGCGAATGATACTGATAACCCCGCCTTCAGTCAATGTTTTATTGCTGGTCGTATGGGTGTTGCCGCTTACACATTAAAGCGGAAGTGCACCACATCGCCATCTTTGACAATGTACTCTTTGCCTTCCAGGCGCCATTTTCCGGCGTCTTTGGCTGCCTGCTCGCCGCCTAACGATACGAAGTCCTCATAGGCAACTACTTCGGCACGGATAAAGCCTTTCTGGAAGTCGGTGTGAATCACGCCAGCGGCTTCGGGGGCTGTTGCGCCTTCTTTCACTGTCCAGGCGCGCACTTCTTTAACACCGGCAGTGAAGTAGGTTTGCAGACCCAGCAGTGAGTAGCCCGCGCGAATGACACGATCAAGGCCTGGTTCATCCATGCCCATCTCACTTAAGAACATCGAGCGCTCTTCATCATCCAGCTCGGCAATTTCGGCTTCCAGCTGATTGCAAACAGGCACCACAAGCGCGCCTTCTTCAGCGGCGATTTCGTTAACAATATCCAGGTAAGGATTGTTCTCAAAACCATCTTCATTGACGTTAGCGATGTACATAGTTGGCTTCAGAGTCAAAAAGCCGAAGCTCTTCACCTGGCGCTGCTCTTCCTCGCTTAAGCCAAAGCTGCGTAGCGGTAAGCCTTCCGCAACGTGGGGCTGAATACGATCAAGAATCGCCTTAGTGGCAATGGCCTCTTTATCACCGCCTTTCACCGAACGAACCAGACGCTGGCTGGCTTTTTCGACAGTATCCAGGTCGGCCAGCGCCAGCTCTAAATTGATCGTTTCGATATCGGCGCGCGGGTCGACCTGGTTGGCTACGTGGATAACGTTGTCGTTGTCGAAGCAGCGCACCACATGGGCAATTGCCTGGGTTTCACGAATGTTAGCCAGAAACTTGTTGCCTAAGCCCTCACCTTTGGAGGCCCCGGCGACCAAGCCAGCAATGTCGACGAACTCCATGGTGGTCGGCAGTGTTTTTTGTGGCTTGACGATCTCGGCAAGCTTATCAAGGCGCGGATCCGGCATCGGCACGATACCCACGTTCGGCTCAATGGTACAGAAGGGGAAGTTTTCTGCATCGATGCCTGACTTGGTCAGTGCATTGAATAGTGTGGACTTGCCGACGTTAGGCAGGCCGACGATGCCGCAATTGAAACCCATAAAATGTTCCTGAGAATAAGGTGGTAGGGCGTAAAAGTAATCGCCATTCTACGAGATGCGCTAGCCGTCAGCTACCGGCGTAACTGAACAGCTTTTGGCGGCGTCTATGCTGGCTTGAGGCTGTGCAGCTGGTTCATGGCTTTGGCCCAGTCTCCCGCGAGCGCTAGCGGCAGGGTGGTGACACACTCGTCCATGGCGCGAACAATGGCCTCGTGTTCGGCCTTGCCGGGACGCCCCAGTACATAATTAGTGACTTGGCGTGCCTCGCCGGGGTGACCAATGCCAATTCGTACCCGGTGAAACTGCTTCTGGCCGCCTAGTGCGCTAATAATATCGCGCAGGCCATTGTGGCCTCCATGCCCGCCACCGGTTTTGTAGCGTGCTTGGCCGGGGGGGAGGTCGAGCTCGTCGTGGGCGACCAGTAGGTTTTCAGGGGCAAGTTTGAAAAACTGGCACAAGGCTGCCACCGCGGCGCCACTGCGATTCATAAAGGTGGCAGGGTTGAGCAGGTGCAGTTCATGGTCGCCTAGGCGTACCTTGGCGTAGTGGCCGAAAAATTTCTTTTCCGGTCGTAGCTCTGCATGGGCGCTCTGCGCAATAGCCTCTACCAGCCAGAAACCGGCGTTATGGCGCGTGGCTTCATATTCCGCTCCGGGGTTGCCTAATCCAATAATGGCTGTTACCTGGCTCATCTTCCCACCTCGCACAAAATATTCAGAAGACCAAAACTATCCAGAAGACTAAAACAATCCAGAAAACATGGTTGACGCCGCGCCAGCGACGGCCCTAAAAAAAATCAAGCGCCGAGGCGCTTGATTCTAACATCGTGTCAGCATCACAAGGGCCATGCAGGCATGGCCCCAATAAGATGCTTAACGGGATACTTACTCGGCGCTGCTGTCTTCTTCGCCTTCGCTTTCACCATCTTCATCTTCTGCATCAGCACGCACTTTTACTTTCGTGATGCTGAGTACTGCATTGTCGTGCTCTTCACCGTGGGACAGGTCAACTGAGGTGACGCCGGCCGGTAGGGTAAGGTCAGACAGGTGCAGTGTCGTGCCAAGCTCAACGGCAGCGATGTCGACTTCGATAAAGTCAGGCAGGTCTTTCGGCAAGCAGCTGATCGCCACTTCGTTGGCCAGTACGTGCAGTTCGCCGCCTTGGTCTTTGATACCGACACACTTCTCTTCGCCCGTCACGTGCAGTGGCACGTTGATGGTGATTTCGTGAGTCGCATCAACGCGCAGGAAGTCGGCGTGGGTCAGCAACGGCTTGAAAGGGTGACGCTGCAGGTCACGAACAACGACTTGCTCTTCTTTACCTTCGATCATCAGTTTGATGACGGAAGAGAAGAAAGACTCATCTTCAATCGCTTTGTAGAAAGCGGTTTTTTCAACAGCGATGGACTGCGCGCCTTTTTCGCCACCGTATACAACGGCCGGCACTTGCTGGTTCGCACGACGCAGGCGGCGGCTCGCACCTTTCCCCAGGTCGTTACGAACGCTGGCTTTCAGGATAAAATCAGACATGGAATTGCCTCTTAGTTTAAGTAAGGAAGACGCCGCCGACCGCGACCAGACGACGACGTTTCCGTGGCCCCAAAAGGGGGCTGTATCGTCAGCGGATTAGTGGAACATCGCGCTGACAGATTCTTCGTTGCTGACCCGGCGAATCGCTTCTGCGATCAGTCCAGCAACGCTCAACTGGCGAATTTTTCCGCTACGACGGGCAACGTCAGATAGCGGGATGGTGTCGGTCACCACCACTTCATCCAGTACGGAGTTGGTAATATTATCGACTGCAGGGCCGGACAGGATCGGGTGTGTCGCATAGGCCACCACGCGCTTGGCGCCGTGATCTTTTAACGCTTCACCGGCTTTACACAGCGTGCCTGCGGTGTCGATCATGTCGTCGACTACGACACAGGTGCGGCCCTCAATCTCGCCGATGATATGCATCACCTGGGCCTGGTTGGCCTGAGGGCGACGCTTATCGATAATGGCGAGATCGGCATTCAGCTGTTTGGCGATGGCACGGGCGCGAACAACGCCGCCCACGTCAGGGGAAACAACGACGAGGTCGCTGTAATTCTGACGCTCGATATCATCCAGCAGAATGGGAGAGCCGTAGACGTTGTCGACAGGAACATCAAAGAAGCCCTGGATCTGATCAGCATGTAGATCCATGGTCATCACGCGGTCAACGCCTGCTTTAACCATCATGTCCGCCACTACTTTGGCGGAAATCGGTACCCGTGCGGAGCGCACGCGGCGATCCTGGCGAGCATAACCAAAGTAGGGAAGTACTGCCGTGATGCGAGTTGCCGAGGCGCGACGCAGTGCGTCGACCATCAGGATCAACTCCATCAGATTGTCGTTTGTCGGTGCACAGGTGGATTGTAGAATGAAGACATCCTTACCGCGCACGTTCTCATTGATCTCGACTGCGATTTCGCCGTCGCTGAATTGACCCACCGTAGCGTTACCCATACGGCTGTCTAAGCTCTCGGCAATTTTTTGAGCGAGTGCGGGATTGGCGTTCCCGGCGAAAACCATCAATTTTGACACGCGCAGCCACCTTTGCAGTGTTGGGGATCAGGGGAAAAAACGCAGGTCATTGTTGGGTTGGCTGGGGTACCAGGATTCGAACCTGGGAATGCCGATACCAAAAACCGGTGCCTTACCACTTGGCGATACCCCAGCAATAACCTAACGCACTGACCGGGCGCTTTTAGCTGCCCAGAGCGGAACTATAAATAGCCCAGAGCATCATGTAGGGGAGAGGTGTTGAGTCCGCGTGCTACCCATGCCGGCCAATGTTGTCCCGCTAATTGCGCGATTGCTTGTGCCGATTGCTGTGTATCGAAAGCAGCAAATAGACAAGCCCCCGTGCCGGTCAACCGACTAGGTGCGTGCTGTGCAAGCCAGTTCAGGGCTTCCGCAATTGGCGGATAGCGTTCCTTTACCACGGCCTCACAGTCATTGCGCCACTCCGGCGCTCCCCCCTGCAGTGCGCGCGCCATAGTAATGGGGCGGCTGTCACGTGTCAATTGCGGGTCTTGGAAGACGCCTGACGTAGACACACTAATACCCGGGTGAATAATCACAAACCAAGGGGTATCAAGCGTCACCGGGGTAAGCCGTTCGCCAACGCCTTCGCCCCAGGCGCTATGGCCATGTACGAATACCGGCACATCGGCCCCCAGCTGAAGCCCCAGGCGAGCTAGTTCGACTAACGGTAGATTGAGCTGCCAGAGGTGGTTGAGCCCCACTAATGCGGTGGCTGCGTTGGAACTGCCACCCCCTAAACCGCCTCCCATCGGCAACTGCTTATCGATCGTAAGCGTAGCGCCTAGTGCAGTGCCGCTATGCTGTTGCAATAACCGTGCGGCGCGTACGATCAAATTGTCATCGTGGCTAACGCCGCTAACCTCACTGGTTAACTGAATTTCCCCGTCATCGCGGGGGGCCAACGTAAGGTGGTCGCACAGGTCGATAAACTGAAATAGTGTTTGCAGTGCGTGGTAGCCGTCTTCACGACGGCCCACTATATGCAGCATGCGGTTAAGCTTGGCCGGCGCGGGAAGCGTTAATGGCGCGTTCATTGAAACGGTTACCTTTACTCTTCGCTAGCTTGCCACTGGTTGACGACCAGCGTAATACGCACATCATCGTAGTGCATGACCATGCGCCGTGGCAGCCATAAATCGTCGACTTTCTCCCAGTCGCGGTAGTCGATTTCCCAGCCGTCTTGGGTAAGATGGCTAGGAAAGCCCAGTTCGTCGGTTTCTAGCTGATAACTGCCGGTATTGTCATTATCAGGATCACCGGGCAGGCCGCGCACCCAGTTGGGCATAGCGGTGACGGGGAGTGACCAGCCCAACTGCTCTTCCATAAGCGCTTCTGGGGTTTCTGCCTCAAAGCGGCCGTCGCTATTGGAGAGGGAGAAACGTCCCTCGCGCCCCTCAAGCACGTTGCGTCCGCCGCCAAAGGGCCCGCTGATCAGCATACGGAAATAGTAGGGGGTTTGATTCCAGTCCAGGTTGGCGCTGACGTTCTCTTCTGGGGTGCGCAATCCTGCCTTGCCGACCAGCGTCCAGGTATCGAATGCTTCTACATCGGCCTGCTGGCGTTCCCACTGACCTGCCTGGCGGCCACTTTCATCCATGGGAGCCTGGGAGGCACAGCCGGCGAGCAAGAGAAGCGCGAAGCCGGCAAGCCAGAGGCGCGAAGTGTGACGTGTCAATGGCCAGCGGGGCGAGGGGGACGTCAGTGTCAACATAAACAGGCTCCATGTCAGGTGGTTATAGCGCAAGGGTAACATGATGGGGGCGCTTAAAATGGGGTTCGCAGGGTTAGGGTGCCTCTGGCGGCGTTAGTTCAGGACTTATTTAAGGACTGAGCTCAGGGCTTAGCTCAGGATAACGCTCGAGTAGCCCGTCGATCAGTGGGTGTTGGTTCGTCCGCTGCATGATTTGCTGAATCAACTGGCGCGCTTCTTCATCACGCCCCAGTGCATTTAGCACTTCGGCCAGATGCGCAGCGACCTCCTGGTCAGGTAGCTGCATATAGGCGCTTTCAAGCCAGGGCAGCGCTTCTTCAGGTTCGCCAAGGCGGAAGTAGACCCAGCCCATGCTATCGAGCACGGCAGGGTTGTCCGGATCAGCCTCGTAGGCACGCTCAATCAGCTCAAACGCCTCTTGCAAGCGCCCTGGCAAGTTAAGGTCGGCCAGTGTGTAGCCCAGCGCATTGAGCGCTTCGGCATTGTCTGGGTCGGTGCGCAGTATCTGACGTAAATCCTGCTCCATACCCGCGATGTCACCTGCTTCCCAGCGCCGCATGGCACGCATATAAAGCAGCGATGCGTCATCAGGTGTACGGCTAATTTCGCGGTCTAATAGCGCATCAGCATCAGCAGGCTGATTTATTTCGTCCAGCAACTGCACTTCGAGCATCACCAATTCAGTAAAGTAATTATCAAAGCGCATCCGTTCAATGCGTAGGAAGGCGCGAGCATCCAGCAGGCGATCTTCCTCAATCAGCATTTGCGCGGCCGCCGCGCGAGCGGGCAAAAATTCACTGCCCTCGCTGACTTGGCGATAATAGAGCAGCGCATTATCGATATCGCCTTGCTCTTGGGTGATGGCGCCAAGTAGGTAATAGGCTAAATCTGGCACGTTAGGTTGGCCAATCAGCGGCTGCAGCAAGCGTTGCGCGGGTTCGGGGTGCCCCTCTTCCAGATAAAGCTGGGCTAGCGATAAGCGCAGATCTTCATTGCCTGCATGGCTCTCTAGCAGAGCGTTGGTTTGCACTTCAGCCGCGCTAATATTGTTAAGGCGGATTTCTGCTTGAGCCAGTAGCAGGATAAACCGCACATCGTCAGGGGCGAGTTCAAGGCCCTGTTGGGCAGCGCGTTGAGCGGCCGGGTAATCCTCAACCTCCAGTGCCAAGCGAGCTTTCACCAACCATAACGCAGCAGATTCGGGGTCGAGCAACTCGACTTGATCAAGCCGCCGCTGGGCAAGCGTTGTATCACCCAGGGCGGCCTCAATCAGTGCCGTGCCCAACAGTACATCGCTGTGATGGGGCAGTTGGTCAGCGTTTGGGCGGGCTAAATGCTCACGCAACTGCTGGGCGATTAACGTTAATGGTGCCTCTTCAGCCACCGCGATCTCTGCAAAGGCGGTGATATCGCCATGGCCGCCAGCTTCAACAATCGCAATGCGCTGCTCAAGGCTGTCGAGCCAATCACCACGCTGCAGTGAAAAGGCTGCCAGCAGACGATTGGGTGCTTCTGCCTGGGGGGCAAGCTCTCGCCAGCGAAGTGCCGAGGCTTCGACTAATGAAGCTTCATCGCCAAAGCGGGCCGCGAAGGTGGCGCGCTCAGCAAGCGCTGGCTCGTGATAGCGCTTAGCCGCTTCCAGGTAGCCCTGGCTCGCGTAGCGATAGTCGCCACGCTGGCCAGCAAGCTCAGCGCCCAGCAGCGTACTGAGCCCCGCGGCATCCAGCCCGCGGGTTATTGGCGGCGCATTGCGCATTGGGTCATCGGCCCAGGTGCCGAGGTGGCTATCCTGAGGGCTGGGCGTAGATTGGCAAGCGCTCAGCAGCAGAGCAGCAGAAGCGGCCAAAGGTAATCGCATCGAATGCCGGAACATAGCGCTCACTAGTGAGAAGCCCGAACAGGTAGAGCCCTTTAAACCAGGGCCCAATAAAGAAAAGCGAGGTCGCATGCGTCTCTCGATTAAGTGGCCAGATGCCCAGCATAGCGGCTTGCCTGCCTGCGGCAAAGTGGTGTGGGCCAGATGATAGCCTGCTGTGATAGAATGTTCCTCCTTGAAAAAGTGGTCAGCAAACTTTATGCCTACTTATTAAAGACTATTGTAGGCAGTTTACAGATATTTGTAGGCAGCGCCGAACCACGCTAAAGACTTGTTTTAGCAAGCCCTAATTGACGGTGCAGCCGCTTATCATCACGACGGCTGCCAAAAAGTCCGACACACTAGCGAAGACGCATAACGCATGACGCTTCTTGCCCTGGGAATAAATCATCGTACCGCCAGCGTGGCCGTGCGTGAGCAGGTGGCTTTTACGCCAACGCAGCTTGAAACCGCATTGGCTGAATTGCGTAACCTGCCACAAATCAGTGAAGCGGCGGTGCTCTCTACCTGCAACCGCACGGAGCTTTACTGTGTCACGGATGCGGCTGGCGAGCAGGCAGTACTCAATTGGCTCGGACGCTTTCATAACTTACGCGTCGATGAGCTGATGCGCTGTGCCTACCACTATCTAGACAACGATGCAGCGCGCCATTTAATGCGCGTAGCGGTTGGCCTGGATTCCATGGTGCTGGGCGAGCCGCAGATTCTGGGGCAGTTGAAGGATGCCTATCAGCAGGCGCGCCAATCCAAGGGCTTGGGTGGCGAGCTTGAACGCTTATTCCAGCACACCTTCGCGGTGGCCAAGCAGGTGCGCACCGAAACCGGCATCGGTAAAAACCCCGTTTCAGTGGCTTACGCTGCCGTCAGCATGGCCAGCCGCATTTTCGATGACTTTAGCCGTTCTCGGGCGCTGCTCATCGGCGCTGGTGAAACTATTGAATTAGTTGCGCGCCATCTAAATGAGGCGGGTGTTCGAGAGCTTACGGTTGCTAACCGCACCCGAGAACGCGCTGAGTTGGTCGCCGGCCCTCTGGGAGGAACGGCGATCACCCTGCAAGAGATTCCTGACGCTCTCGAGAACGCCGATATTGTGATCTCTTCCACCGCGTCCCCGCTGCCTATACTTGGTAAAGGCATGGTTGAGCGCGCGCTCAAAAAACGTCGCCATCGGCCGGTATTTATGGTCGATATCGCGGTGCCTCGGGATATTGAGCCTGAAGTGGGCGAATTAGCGGATGTGTTTCTTTACACCGTGGATGACTTGGAAGAGGTCATCCAGGAAAATCGCCGTCACCGCCAGGTTGCCGCTGACCAAGCCGAGTCGCTGATCGAACACGGGGTGGGTAGTTGGCAGCATGAGCGGCGTATTCGTAATGGTGGTGAACTGATCCGCGACTACCGCCAGCATGGTGAAGCGCTGCGCGATCTTTCCCGCGACCAAGCGTTGGAGCGGCTGGCACGAGGTGAAGATCCGGCTAAAGTCATTGAGCGCTTGGCGCATCAATTGACTAACCGTTTGCTCCACCAGCCCACCCAGGCCATACGCGATGCTGCGTCTGAAGAGCACCACGATTTGCTCAACGCCGCTCCGCGCCTGCTGTTGCCCACTAAGCCTGCTTTTGAGACTACACCAGCGCCCCCGGTTAACCGCCAGAAGGATGATACGCCCGCATGAAAGAGACTCTGCGCCAACGCTTAGACAGCTTTACCGAACGCTTTGAAGAGCTGGCGATGCTGCTGTCGGATCCCGACGTGATCAATAACCAGCAACGCTTTCGCGATTATTCGCGTGAGTATGCTGAGTTAGAGGAGCTGGTGGCGGCCTGGCAGCGCTATCGTGATATTGAAACCAATATGCACGAAGCCGAGCAGCTTAGCCGCGATAGCGACGCGGACATGCGCGAGTTGGCGGAGATGGAGCTAAGCGAAGGGCGGGAGCGGTTAGCCGAGCTGGATATCGAGCTGAAGCGCCTGCTGGTGCCTAAAGACCCTGATGATGGCCGTGGGGTGTTTCTGGAAGTGCGTGCTGGTACCGGCGGCGACGAAGCGGCAATTTTTGCCGGTGACCTGTTTCGCATGTACTCCCGCTACGCTGAAAAACGTGGTTGGCGGGTCGAGGTGGTGAGCGCCAGTCATGGCGAGCAGGGCGGCTACAAAGAGATCATTTCCCGCGTCAAAGGCGATGGTGTTTACGCCCAGCTGAAATTTGAATCCGGCGCCCACCGCGTACAGCGCGTCCCTGCGACCGAGTCCCAGGGCCGCATTCACACCTCTGCTTGCACCGTCGCAGTGATGCCTGAAGTCGATGACGTGGGCGATATCGATATCAATCCTTCGGATCTGCGCGTGGATACCTACCGCTCCAGCGGCGCCGGTGGTCAGCACGTTAACACCACGGACTCTGCGATCCGCATTACTCACCTGCCTACCGGCGTGGTGGTGGAGTGTCAGGAAGAGCGCAGTCAGCATAAAAACCGTGCCAAAGCGATGTCGCTGCTGGCCGCGAAGTTGAAGCGTAACGCCGTCGATAGCCAGCGTCAGACGCAAGCAGATGCACGCCGTTCGCTAGTGGGTTCGGGGGATCGCAGTGAGCGTATCCGCACCTATAATTTCCCCCAGGGGCGGATTACCGACCATCGCATTAATTTGACGCTTTATAAACTCAATGAAGTGGTCAGCGGCGAGCAGTTGGATGACGTGATTAGCCCGCTGATTCACGAGTATCAAGCGGAACAGCTCTCAGCCCTTCAGGATGTCTAATGACCCTTGATGCGCTGTTGAAACAGGCTGCCCAACGTTTGCAGGCGGCGGGTTCCAGCTCGCCGCGTATCGACGCTGAAGTGCTGTTATGCCACGTGCTCGGGCGTGATCGCACTTGGCTCTACACCTGGGGCGATAAAATATGCTCCTTATGGGAGCAGGCCCGTTTCGATGCGCTCATCGCTGCACGTTCCCAGGGCACTCCGGTTGCCTACCTTACCGGGGAACGCGAATTTTGGGGGCTGCGCTTAGCCACCTCACCTGATACGTTGATACCCAGGCCTGATACTGAAACCCTGGTTGAGCTTGCCCTAAAGCGGGCGACGCTCCCCTCAGGCCGGCTGCTCGATCTTGGCACGGGAACGGGTGCCATTGCCCTGGCATTTGCCAGCGAACAACCTCACTGGCAGGTAGTGGGGGTGGATCTGCGCTTTGAGGCGGTCGCGTTGGCAAGCCGTAACGCGCGCTCGTTAGGCATATCCAATGCTAGGTTTTTACAGAGTGATTGGTTTGCTGCTTTGGAAACGTGTGCGGATGCAGATAAGCAGTTCGATATTATCGTCAGTAATCCCCCGTATATTGCCGCCGATGATCCTCATCTAGCCGAAGGCGATGTGCGTTTTGAGCCACGCTCAGCGCTGGTTGCTAACGCCTGCGGCATGGCGGATTTGCTGCATTTGGTAAACTCCGCGCAGCGCTATCTAGCGGCTTCTGGTTGGTTGCTGCTAGAGCACGGCTATAAACAGGCCGAAATGGTGCGTGAGGCGCTTGAGCGCGCTGGCTATAAAAACGTTGAAAGTGCTCGTGACCTGGGGGGGCATGAACGGGTTACCCTGGGGCACCTTTAATAACTGCCTGATTCATCAGTATTGGATCCTGCCATGAAACCAAAAAATAGAACGCTGGACCGTATCGACCTTAAAATCCTGCGCTGCTTGCAGGAAAATGCGCGTATTTCTTACGTCGATTTAGCTTCGGAAGTGGGTTTATCCACAACCCCTTGCCTTGAACGCGTTAAGCGTTTGGAGAAAGCGGGTATTATTCGTGGTTACCAAGCCATTCTTGATCCGCGGGCTTTGAAGGCCAATTTATTAGTTTTTGTCGAGATCAGCTTAGAAACGCAGTCGCCAGCGGTCTTTGATGAGTTTCGCCGTGCTGTGGAGAAGTTACCGCAGATTCAGGAGTGCCACCTTGTCTCGGGGCAGTTCGACTACATCTTGAAGTGCCGCATTCCCGAAATGGCCGCTTACCGCCAGCTATTGGGCGATGTGGTGTTAACGCTACCGGGCGTGAAAGAGTCGAAAAGCTACGTGGTGATGGAAGAGGTCAAAGAGAGCTTCAATTTACACATTCCTGCCTTTGAGGAATTTGAGGATAAGTAAGCCGATGATGGATGACCAGGCGCTGCTGCGCTATAGCCGTCAGATCATGCTGCCCGAGGTGGATTTCGAGGGCCAAGAGCGCCTGCAATCTGCCCATGCAGTGATTATTGGGGCCGGCGGTTTGGGCTCTCCGGCAGCGCTCTATTTAGCTGCTGCTGGGGTCGGGCGCATCACCATTGCCGATGCCGATCATGTCGAGCTTTCCAATCTTCAACGGCAAATTGCCCATCAGCAGTCCAGTATTGGTTTAAATAAAGCGCACTCTGCCCAGGCCAGCATGTGCGCACTCAATCCCCACTGCCAAGTGGTTGCGTTAGACCAACATGTTGAAGGCGAATCGCTTGAGCGGTTAGTCGCTTCGGCGGATGTGGTGCTCGACTGTACCGACCGTTTCTCAAGCCGCTATGCGGTGAATGCGGCGTCCCAAAAAGCAGGTGTGCCGCTGGTATCGGGTGCGGCAATTCGCTTTTCAGGTCAGTTGGCAGTCTTTGACCCACGCAATGCCGAGTGTCCCTGCTACGCCTGCCTCTATCCGCCCGACGAAAGTGGCGATGAAGCGCTAAGCTGCTCAGAAAGTGGCGTCATGGCGCCACTGGTGGGCTTGATCGGCTGCTTTCAGGCGGTTGAAGCCTTTAAGCTGCTTAGTGGCGCAGGTTCTGCCCACCAAGGCCTCTCTACCTTTGATGGTTTAAGCGGCCAATGGCGGCACTTCCTAGTGCCTCGCGATCCCGCTTGCCCAGTGTGCGCTCAGCGCCTCTGATGTGCTGAAAGCGACTTAATCGTTAGCTTTTGCTTCTGTTGTGTCATGCTCTGCGGCGTTCGCACTCGTGGTTGAATGCTTTTCAACGGTTGCTTTTGGCGAGGTTTTAGTCATGCTGCCGATAGCGTCGCTAAAGGCACTTTTCAGCACATCGTTGTCGGGGTTCATATCGATACTGCCGTGGAAAACGCTGCCATCTTCAAGTACCAGGCAGGGGGCAACAATAGTGCCTGAAACCTGGGCTCCCTTATGAATGGTTGCGCGGTGGTGTGCCACCAGGTTTCCGGTTACCTCGCCTGATATATGCAGTGTGTGAGCAAATACATCGCCGTTGATATAGCCATTGGCACCTAGCGTCACGGTGTGTTGTTTACAGGTGATAATGCCGCTTACGCGTCCCTCTACCGTCAAATCCTCATCGCTATTAATGTCTCCCTCCACTTGCGTATGACCCCCAATAACGGAGAGGCTTGGTCGTGCACTGCTGGTTGGTGTGCCTGGCGTTGCTGATGAGCGTGTATCAGGTGGCGTTAGCGCCGCAGCCTTATTCTCAGGTGGGGCATTCTTGGCTTTGTTAAACATAGGGTGGCTCCTAGTGAATGACGCCAGAGCGCCTTTGGGGTGCGTGGTATTGAGCATTAAATACCTTAATCGGCTTGTTACTGTCTCAAAGCCTGGAGTTAAGCCAAGTGAGTGGGCTTATTCATGCCGCCGCAAACTAAAAGAGCGAGTATAACGTTAGCTGGGGCAACCACATCTAAAGCGGCAGGAAGCGGTATGGGCATTCAAGTATGGTTTATTGTGCTGGGCGTTGGCGTAATGACGCTGATCGTATGGGATGGCAAGCGCCGTAAGCTAAAACAGCGCGCTTTAAGCGCCGCAGGGAGACCACACAAAGCGCCTGCAGTGGATTCCGCTTCCATCTCAGAACACCCCTTTGAAGCAATGTCGCCACCTGAAGAAGCCTCCGCTGTGACGTCTCCCGCCATCCAGTGCATGCCAGGTGGCAGCCGAATTGGGTCAGCCACTCATATTTTAGGCAAAGTGATCGCCGATGAGCCTGTGCTCATTAAGGGCCGTTTGGAGGGGACTCTCATTGCGCCTAATCATCCTGTCTCTGTGACTGCCTCTGGCCACGTCGCATCGTATCTTGAAGGCAACAGTGTCGATATTGACGGAAAAATGGTCGGTACGCTTAAAGCCAACACTAAAGCCACACTGCTGTCTCGGGCGCGTATTCAGGGGATAGTCGAGGCGCCTAGCCTAGAGTGCATGGCGGGCGCTTGGCTCCAGGTGGATGTGGCTAAGAAGGTCAACCTACACAAAATTGCCATGGTGTCTTAACCGCTAGCTGCTACATCTGTCACGCTATTTATTATACCAACGTCTAGATTCGCTCTGCAGTGCTTCAGTTGGTTTTAACCTGGCCGATACCTAATTAAATGACTTATAAACGAAAAAGGGATCAACGGGATGAAGCACCTCTCTATTAAATGGAGCCTGACTGCTGCGTTAGCCTTGCTGGTGCTTATGATTGGGTTGATCAGTGGTCTTGGTTTTTTTGCTAATCACAATAGCTCTCAGGCGCTTGAAGAACTGACGGCTACCAACGTGCGGCTGACGAATTTAGCCAACCGCACGCAAGTCAATGCACTCAGAGCACAAACGTTTTTAGACCGCTCGGCAAGTTTTAGCACTCAGGGTAATCCAGAAAAGGGGCAGGAGAGCCTTGCCATGGCTGCAGAGGCGGTAGCTGAGGCAGAGGCACGTTTTAATGAGTTTCGTGCTGTGCCAATCAATCCTGAAGGCACACTTGCACCCCACCGTGATGCGATTATCAGCGCTTACAATGCCTTTGTGACAGAGGGCATTTCGCCACTGCTCGAGGCCGCCCCTTTCCAAATCCAGCGCAGGCAAGAGGAACTGGGAGTATTAAGCGCCGAGCTGGATCTGGCCATGAGCGGTTTTATTGCTTATACCGAAGAGCGTGGCGCTAGCGTTCTTCAGCAGGTCAATCGCTTGGCGACGACTATTGGCGTCATTGCGATTACCCTTTTAGTGATTTCACTGGTGGCCGTGGTGGTCATTCGGTGGGCAATGATGCGTAGCGTTGTAAGGCCCCTTCGGCGTGCCAGTGAGCATTTTGCACGGATTGCTGATGGCGATCTGACAGGTCAAATTGAAGATCGGGGCCGTAATGAAATTGGTCAGTTGTTCGGTGGCCTGGCGGCCATGCAGGAGAAGTTAAAACAGCTGGTGATAGCATTGAGAGGCAGTAGCGAACAGGTCTTCAGCGGGGCGGGTGATATCTCTGCGGGAAGCCAGGATCTCTCTTCACGAACCGAGCAGCAGGCCTCCGCGCTTCAGCAAACCGCTTCCAGCATGGAGGAGATGTCGACGACGGTAAGTAAAAATGCTGAAACGGCCGAAGAAGCGGATCAGCTCTCGGTGGCGGCGTCACAGTCGGCGGAGACAGGTGGTGAAGAGGTGGAGCGCACGGTGCAACTCATGCGTGAGATTGCAGCCAGTGCGAGCCAGGTAAACGATATTATCGGTGTGATTGACTCTATTGCCTTCCAAACCAATATTTTAGCGCTCAATGCATCGGTTGAAGCCGCACGTGCAGGCGAACAAGGTCGTGGCTTTGCCGTGGTGGCCAGTGAAGTTCGCTCACTAGCGACGCGAAGTGCTGACTCGGCCAAAGAGATTCGTAGCCTGATCGAGCAGACCACCACGAAGATTAACGGCGGCGCTGAACAAGCGGAGCGCAGTGGACAGACGATTTATCAAACAGTGGATGCGATTCGTCAAGTCACCACTCTGATGGGCGAAATTTCGACCGCGACGCGGGAGCAGAATAGTGGCATTGAGCAGATTAACGCTGCTCTTACTGAAATGGATTCGGTCACTCAGCAAAACGCAGCGCTGGTGCAACAAACCAGCTCGGCGGCTAGCGCTCTAGAGGGGCAGGCCCGCGAGCTGGCCGACTTGATGGCTACCTTCCGCATTGATGAGAGTGCTACCAGCGCTGTTGCGCTGACGCATAAGGACACTACTCAGCAGCAACAAGTTGACGGTCGTATTGAGCCAGCGCCACGCCAGCAGGCGACGCAAAGTAAAAAAGAGGCCGTCGATGAATGGGATGAGTTCTAGGTCTGAATTAACTACAAGCTGCCGGTGACAAGCGCACTTATCATCGGCAGCTTTTTTACATCTCAGCACACCTCAGAGGCAGCTATCGCTTACGCGCGGGCGGAAACGCGCAGACGCACATAATCTGCCGTCCAGTTTCCTTGCTCATCGCGTAGGCTGTGGCCCAGCAGCGTCAAGGTATTCTCAAGCACGGCATCGCGCACATCCTCGTCGAGCCCATGTAAGAACGGGCTAGCAAACGTCTCAAGCCATCCAATCATGCCGGTGGGCAGCGGAGTCGGGCGTGGAATCAGCTCAATGCTTTCTACTTTGAAACCGACGGTTTCCAGCAGATGGCCATATTCATGGGTGGTCGGGAAATACCACGGATGACGGCCGCGGGCGCTAATGCCCCGAAACTGGAGAGCGGCAATCAGCGCGGTGCAAATAGCGGCGACATTGCCATGACCACCGAACTCAGCCACAAACCGGCCTCCCGGCTTCAAGGCACGCTTAACGCCTGCGAGTACCGACTGAGGGTCAAGCATCCAGTGCAGCGCCGCATTGCTAAATACCGCATCAAACTCATGGTCGAAGGGCAATTGGTGGCCATCAACAACGCGAGCGGTAATGCCCCGTTGGCGGGCGGCATTTACCATCTCTTCTGAAGCGTCAACACCGAGAACGTCAGCGCCCAGTTGTACAAGGCGCTCTGTCAAAGAGCCGTCGCCGCAGCCAAGATCCAAAATACGTTCGCCGGGTTGAGGCGCTAACAGCTTGACCACTTCGCTGCCTAGCTTAGGTACAAAATTAGCATTCTGGGCGTAGTCGCTGGCATTCCACTCTTGCCCGGGTGCATTTTGAGGGGTATGGGTCATATCGGCTTCCTGGCGTCGTTATTATTCCGTCAAAATTCAGTTATCAACGTATAGCCATATCAGTATAGCTTGCTGGTGCCTAACTTATTAGATAGCCAATGAAAATCATAATAAATGACTCGCCAGCACTATCTATTTGATAACTTAGATATCGGCCTTGATAAGCAACTTTTAATAGTGGTCTAGTAAAAAAAGCTAGAATGACACCATTTAGCCGCTGGAAGAGGTTGTTAATGAGCCCATCTATGCCTTGCTATAGGGTTAATTCTCCCGTTGGAGTGATTGCCGATACCCACGGTTTGCTGCGTGATGAGGCACTTTGTCTGCTGCAGGGGTGCGAGCTCATTCTTCACTTGGGGGATGTAGGTAGCAAAGAGGCAGATAAAACGATTTTGCAGCGTTTGGAGACACTGGCGCCGGTGCATTGCGTTAAGGGCAATATCGATACGGCGGCGTGGGCGACGAGTTTACCGATACATCAGGACATCATTGTGAACGAGAAGCACCTGCACCTTGTGCACCGCTTAGAGGATTACGACCCGAGGTTGGCTTGCGATGCACTTCTGCATGGCCACTCCCATAAGCCCCGCAATGAATACCAGGATGGAATGCTGCTTTTCAACCCAGGTGCGGCGGGAAAGCGGCGATTCAAACTGCCGATTACCCTAGGCAAATTATGGATAGATCAATATGGCGTACGGGGCGCGATCATGCATTTGCTATAGCCATGTTTAACGCCATCCGCAATCCTGTCATGTTGTACAAATCTGTTACCCTGTTAGTTAGCTGTTTTAAATAAGCGTTATCAAGATAAGCGAGGTTCCATGAACGACGTTATTAAGCTGCTGAAATCCCACCGTTCGATCCGTAAATTTAGCGACCAGCCGATCCCGAAAGAATTGCTGCTGGAGCTTATCCAAGCCGGGCAGGGGGCAGCGACCTCCAGCCACGTTCAGGCGTATACGGTTATCCATGTAAAAGACCAGGCGAACCGTGAGCAGATAGCAGAACTGGCCGGTGGGCAAGGTTATATTGCCACCTGTGCAGACTTTCTAGTTTTCTGCGCCGATATGAAGCGTCCCACGGAGGCTTCAGAGCGCACCGGTGCAAACGTTGTGCGGGGCATGACCGAGCAACTGTTGGTAGCAACAGTGGATACGGCGTTGATGGCGCAAAATGTGGCAGTGGCGGCTGAGTCCGAAGGGTTGGGGATCTGTTATATTGGTGGTATCCGCAATAATCCCCAGGAGGTTAGCGACCTGCTACGCCTCCCCAAGCACGTGTACCCAGTGTTTGGTATGTGCCTCGGCTATCCGGATCAAGAGCCTGAAGTGAAGCCGCGCTTACCCGTGGAGGCGGTTCTGAAAGAAGACTACTACACTGAAGACGGTGAACAGGTAGAGGCCTTCGATACGGCTATGCAGGCATACTATCGGGCTCGCAGTAGCAGTAATAAAGACACCGACTGGTCCCGCAATCTCAAACCTTTGTTCGATAACAAGCTGCGCCCCCATATGCGCGATTTTTTAATCAAGCGCGGTTTTGAAATGAAATAAAGGGCACTGCACACTGTTTTTAATAGGATTTTTGGAAAAGAGAACGCTCAGTCGGTCGGTTGAGGTTCTCTTTTCCTCGCTTTCAGGAGCTTTACCGTATGCGCGTATTTTCAAATCCCGTCGGTTCCGGCTCTCTATGGTTCGATAATCTCGCAACCGCAGATGGTACCCCCGTTGCCTACGACCCTCAGGCCCGGGCCTTTGTGCCAATGCCGCCTTTTTGCATCAATCGTGACGTTATTGGCTGCAACTGGATTGCCCCTAAAGAGGGGGCTTTTTGCCGCGCTTGTGCGATGACAGCACTGGCGCCAGATCCTAGTCTTCCCAACGCTATTCCGAACTGGGCACAAACGGAAGCGGCTAAACGCTGGGTTTTGGATAACCTGGGTCGTTGGCACTGGTTTCGTCCGGAAGACCCAGGCGCTCCGCCGGTTTTCCATCTACTCGCCGAAGGCCCCACGCCTGTGCCGATGGGGCACATTGAAGGGGTGGTGACCATTAGTGTGGCCGAGGTAGACCCCGTGCTGGTTACGACGCGTAGGGAAGCGTTAGAAGAGCCATACCGAACGATGATTGGTCATATGCGCCACGAGATTTCGCACATGCTCTGGTGGCGGCTTAGCTTACGTGAGGATTTTCTGAGTGCCTTTCGCGAGATGTTTGGTGATGAGCGTCAGGATTATCAGGCCGCGCTTCAGCACCACTACCAAAATGGGCCGCCGCCTGATTGGAAAGAGCGCTATTTAACCACTTATGCCTCTGCGCACCCCCATGAAGATTGGGCCGAAACTGCCGCACATCTGCTGCATTTAACCGATATTGCCGATAGCTTTGCGGCATCAGATCTCACTTCGCCGGAGCTGCCTAGCCCGCAGTGGGATCCTTATGCAGAGCCAGATGCCGAGCGTTTAATATACGTGGCAGCTTCACTCACCGTGGGCGTTAATCATGTTAATCGCTCGATGGGCTTGCCGGATCTTTATCCCTTTGTCCTCTCAGAGACTGCCCGACATAAGCTCGCTTTCGTGCATGATTGGCTACGCCGAGGGGCGCAGGGGTTATGACCTGTATTGGCTACGTCGGCAATAGTGAAGAATTTTCGTCATAACCTATACTGCAGTTTAAGGATTTTTCCGTATACCAATAACAATAAAACCGATGGCGATTAGGTTATCGGCTAACCCGCATGGAGACTGCATATGACTCTTGATCGTGCTTACTACCTGTTAGCTGCTTTCTACAGTTTAATAGTGATTATTGGGGTAATTGCTATATTGGCTGGAGGAGGAACGCTGCTTGCCCCCATTCATTTGTTGTTGGGGGCATTGTCGGTGATTGGGCTGTGGGGGTATATCCTCAAGCGCGGGTTTATGAACCCGCGTATGTGGAGGCCTCTGGCCGGTGTGCTGGCGGTGGGTATCGTGATTCAAATGTTCATCATGCTGACAACGGCGCTTTCGAGCGTTTTATTAACCTGGATGCTGACCAGCAGTATTTTTTCGGTCATGCTGGTGATTATGCTCTACCGTTATGGTGACCGAGATCAACCTCTCTGGGCATCTGATGAAGAGCGCACTGCCGCTCGACAGCTAGACGTTTTATTAAGCGATAGCTCTCCATTAACGGCCATTAAGCGTGATGGAAGCCGCGAAAATAGCGTAAAAGTGACTAAATCTAATGGCGGCTATAGAGCAAGCGTGACACGGCGTTCGCAAGAGGGCCAAGAGCGCTTCGAGGAGCGTTTCCAATATCCTGAAACGCTCGTGTTTTTCTTAGAGAAATTCACCAGCGTAACGGTTGATGATTTTAGACGTTCTGCTTCGTTGGATGATCGAGAAAGCGCCGCGGCCACGGTATAGATAAAATATTCAAGTTATTAGTGAGGTACTAACATCTTGAGCTAGCATTTCTTCTAGCTGGAGGGCCAGCGTTTGCTGTATGTGCAAGTAGAGGGGGAGCAATGATTTCTTTAATCCACTCTCTGCTTGTTGCTTATTGATGTAGTAAGCACTTCTTCTTCCATGGAAGTTGATTGTTTCGCCGACTTTGGTGAAGTGAAAGCCTGTCAGAGCAAGAAGTCGGGGCAAGCTAGGTTCCATCATTGCAAAAACTTGAATTTTACCTAGCTGCCTCCCTAAAGCATAGCCGGTGACAAATAGGCCTGTGGCTAGTAGTGGGAAGAGCTGCCTCTCTTCAGTAGAAAAAAAAGTAACATTGTGATTGGTAGTCGAGCTTTCTAAAGAAGTAGAGCTATCTTTAAGTTTTATTCTGAAAAGGCGATTCACAGCCAGTCGTGAGATTTCATAGTAACTGCCTTGGGCAAGTTTGTCGGGATGCAGCTCTGCGTGTGTAAGGCTTTGGCTGCCATAAGATTGTAATGGAAGCTGGTTAAGTGGATGAGGTCTGGAAGCCTGAGGCATAACCACCCGCACGCAGCCTGCCACTAATCCTGTTCTGCGGTGTTCTATCAAACAATGAATAGAGTTTTGGTCATGGATATCAAATTCGAGTTTTTTTATGGGGTCGCTGGCTTCTTCGTACTCAAGTTCTTCGCAGTAAACATCATGTCTTAAACGATAAGCCAGTTGTTTCTCATGCTCAGTTATGCAGAGTTTGAATTTGAACTCTTGTATGAATCTTGTAATAAATACCGCTGACGCATCCTTGTTCTTCACTTGCAGTGGTAAAGAGCTCATGTACTATCCCTATTTAAATCCAGAGTTAAGTATAAACGGTATCCATTATTGAGCACTAATTCCACTAAATGCTTCGATGATTTTTATAGGCCTGCCTAAATGAAACCCCTGACCATAAGTTATCCCATAGGCCTTTAGTATTGGCAATAGCGCTTCTTGATCAACGAATTCAGCAATGGTTTGCTTGCCAAAACCTTTAGCGATGTCGGCAATAGCACGAACAATGACGCGGCTGTCAGGGCTAATCAGCAGGCTGCGAATAAAGGAACCATCTATTTTAATATAGTCGACGGGTAACTGCCCAAGGTAGTGAAAACTACTGAAGCCTACTCCAAAGTCGTCCAGTGCGGTACGGCAACCCAGGTCACGTACTGCTTGTAGTACGCCACGGGCGGTAGAAAAATCGGTTACCGCGGCAGTTTCCGTTACTTCCAATATAAGGTGGTGAGGATCAGCGCCGCTAGCCGTCAGCTCGTCTGCCAAGTATTGCTTCAACCCTCCGTCGTGAAGAGACTGACCCGAAAGGTTAACTGCCAGAGTGATACCTCGATCCTGCAATTGGCTAAGTGCTTTTAAACTGTGTCGCAATACCCAACGGTCGATTAAAATAATCTGCCCGCTTTGTTCGGCAATAGGAATAAAGTGCGCGGGAGAAATTAGGCTCCCGTCTGCGTCGCGCATTCTTAGCAACACCTCGTGGTGTTTTACGTCCTGATCTTCCAAACGCATGATGGGCTGCACCATCAACTCGAAGCTATCCTCCTCAAGCGCATTGTGTATGCGTTCAACCCAGTAGACTCGTGCTTGCAGTTCGTCTTTGGCATTCTCCGACTTGGAAAGTAAATGCCAGTGCTGAAGGCCACTCTCCTTCGCTTTGTACATTGCCACATCAGCGCTAGCCATTAGGTCAGCAGGCGTATTGCCATGGGTTGGAAACAGGGCAATACCAATACTGGCCGTTACTCGATGCCGCCGCTCACCCACAACGAAGCCGATACCGTCTAATAGTTGGACAATATATTGCGCGACACTGATGGCTTGATCGGCGTTGGTATCTTCTAATAGGAGAGAGAATTCGTCGCCACCTAGGCGTGCAATAACGCCGCGGGGGCCAAGGTTGCGGAAGAGGGTGTCAGCCACTTCACGAAGCAATTTATCGCCTACATGGTGGCCACTTAGCTCGTTAACCTCCTTGAACTGATTCAAATCCAGTAGCAATACTGCCCCTTTTGTCTTCGATGGGCGTTCAAGGGCGGTTTGCAGTGCATGTTGGAAGAAGCGCCGGTTGTAAAGTTCCGTTAGCGGGTCACGTTCGGCCAGCCACGTTAGCCGAGCTTCGGCAGCCTTACGTTCGGTAATATCCAGACCAACCGATATACGTGACACCTTGCCGTCATTACCCGTTTGTAACGGTGCATGGTACCAAGCGATAGTATGAGTCCTGTGATCGGGCGTACGGAGTGTTTTCTCCTCTTGCTGGGGATGGGAGAACGTATTCACCTTGGTAGAGGCACCTGCCTCGAATACATCAACAAAATGACGCCCGAGTAGCGAAGCTTCATTAAGTCCTAGCATCAACTGGGTATACTCATTGACCAAGCTAATTCGTCCAGTGTCATCCTGGGCAATGATAAATACCTGGGCCGTATCCAGCAGGCCATTAACGAAATCTCGCTCTTTGGCTAGCTCCCCAATGCGCACGGCTAGTTGGTCACCGCGCTCTTGTACTTCACTCTCTAACAATTCAAGTTGGCGTGAAAGTTCAAGGGTAATGCTCTCAAGTACATCGATCTCGTCGGGAATGCGGCGGCGGTGGTTGGGAATGGCGGCGTGTATATCGCTAAATTTTCCGTCAGCTAGGGCAGGAAGCAATCCAGCGACTCTACGCAGTCGAGCCATTGGGCCCAGCAGTATGACCAATAGCAGTAGTTCAGCGGCAATCCAGCCGAGTACGCCTACGAACAAGAGTGTGCGAGTATCCTGGTTAATTGCCTTAATTTGCTCGGTAATGTCTGATATCAGCAGCAAGTATCCGATATTGCTACGTTCATTATCCTCTTCCATGCGTACTGCGCTGAGTTCTAAATGTCTGCCATCATGTTCAAGATTTAATGGTGTTTCCATTAAACGGCGAACAGGAGCTGTATCTGACGCTCGCTGCAAAGGTGCTAGGGTTTGCTCTTCGCTTGTGAGGGCTAGCAGTTGACCATTCCATGATTTTAGCTCTCGAGTTGCCGTCATCCCGCTATCTTCAGTGGGCCCGGTGACAAGTAGTGCGACTTCACTGCCAGATACCTCCTTGGCCTGCCGAGTGACATCGGCTAGCGAGCGGGTCAGTACGACCATACCAACGCTTTCTCCCGCCACTAGCACCGGCACGGCAGCGAACTGTTGGCAGCTAGCTGAACAACGCAATGTAGTGAGTGGCTGCTCGGTGTGCATCACCCGCCTGATCCAACTCAGAATGGGAAGCTGCGTTTGTGTATTGCCGGTGCCCCAATTACCCAAGACTTGCCCCTGGGTATTAATAATTAATATTTCATCGATACCCGCCTCAAGCTGTAGAGCGGGCCACTGGGAGTCTAGTGCTTGCTCAACTGCGGCGGTATTACCTGCTTGCAAGGGCGAGCCTAAGCTTGCCGAGGCCGCGGTTAACCCTGCCAACTGACGTAAATTTTCCGATGAGCGAACTAGCGCTAAACGAATTTCTCGCTGTTGGCGTTCATAGTGCTGGCTTCGGCTTTCTTGAAACTGACGGGTAAGATTGTCGTGGCCTAGCCAGGTAAAGAGCGTTACCAGCGCCAGCAGCAGCAGGCTACTTAACGCGATGACCCGCCATGTCAGGCTAAGGCGTTGGGGCGTTCGGAAAAGGGTAAATGGTTTCATCGCGGTAGCGTCCTAGCCAGGATCGAGGTAAACGTCAGAAGCGCAGCGATAATTGAAACAACCACATGCTCCATCTTCTGCTGGTCGCTGATGAATCTGGATTATCCTGAATAGGCAGCCAACCCGTGCCATCGACATGGTGGTATTCACCTGCCAGCATGACTTGAGGGTGCGGCGTCCACTGCAGGCCAACGGTTAGGTCATCTGCGAATTGGGTATGGGCTGGAACGCTTCCCCCTGTACTCGCCTCGAAAGATTTACCGTTGCGGTCTGCGCGGTTGCTGGTAAGGCTGTCATAACGCATTAACCACTGCCAGTCATTTGCAAAACGCCGAGCGTATTGGATATACCAACTTTCCCCTGTCGTGTCGAAGTTTACAGAAGACTGGTTGAAGTTTTTTAACCCTGAACGGCGCAGGGCGTATTCAGTCGTTACACTCCAGAGTTCTTGATTGTATTGGAGTGAAAATACCCAGGGTGTAAAATAAAAATCTCCGTCGCTGACACCTGATTGATGTGACTCTATTTGGGATCTCACGTTGGCATTGCTAATCGCTGCAACGACACGACCTCCATCATGTTCATAACGAACTTGGGCAATCGTAGACTGCTGAGGATCGAAGGTGCCTGATATACGCTGAAGTTGAAGCGTATCGCTTAAATCGTCACCAGCCTGAGGCTTTCCTAAGCCAAACTGTCCTCGTAGTACTCCGTTGCTTAATCTCTGTTCCAAATAGAACGTTAGGCCGTCACCTGTGAGAGCCATTGAGCGTGTTCGGTCAAAATAGATAGACTGAGGCAGTAAGATGCTGGGACGGGTAAATGCCACATCGCGGGTTTGATTATAAAATCCAAAAGGGTTTTTAATCCGACCAAGCTGAACACCAAACGTACGCCCTTGGTCAGAAATCATTTGGTAATCAATGAGACCGTAATCCAGTTTAGGTTCTGCGTCGCTGCTATTGCCTCCAGCTCGACGACTTAGCACCTGAGCAGCAACGAGTACATCCTGATGGGGGCGTAAGGAGACGTTGAGGCCAATTTCGGTAAATTCTATGCTGCCTTCATCCTGGCTGCTCTGACCAAAAAAGTTGTTATTGTCAGTCACGACCAGCGCCTGACTAAGAAAGCCATGTACCTGTAAAGTATCCAGAGCGTGTTCGTCGCTTTGGGCGGGAGCAGATAAACCCATTACAACGGTGCCTAGCAAAGCGGCAAGGGCTCTGCATTCATTCCATCGAAATGACTTGGACTCTATCATCCAGATACTCCCTTTCAAGATACCCAATGGCACCCGGCGTTGAGGCGACGCGCTCGCGCATCTCTTCCTGGTCATTTACTCGGTCGGGGGCTTGACCGGTACCTGAAAAAACCATGCGATCCCAGGCTAATTGAAGTTGGTGCGGGTAAACCGCCAACTGCTCTTTGGTAAAGCGAGCATGTACTGGGTTGTTGTTACTTAAAACGAAAACCCTAACCGCTTGACCATCCGGCCAGGTGCGTTGGCGCATGGCGAAAATCGCGCGGGTAGTATCACGGTTCAGCCAGTGGGTAGTGACGTCTGGGTGAGCCACTAAAAAAAGCGGCGCTTCTCGAGCGATGGCATTCGTTGTTGCGAAAGCGAGCCCCACCAACACAATAAAAGTAGTCGCTGCCAGTAAGGCCAATCGCATTAGAGAGCCGCTTATAATGGGTAATGGCATTGGTAGTGGCTTACTGGTTGATTGATGAACGCCAGGTTCACCCGCGGTGCCGTTCTGCTCTGCGCTGAAAATGTGTATGTATTGATGACGTGTTCTCCCTCGCAGCACTAACGAGACTGTTTTTATATTCAGTCATGATGGTATGACTGAAAGATACACATCTAAAGCAACTGTGCCGTATCGATACGGCGTATACGCAAACACTACATCAATTCAAGAAAAATAACAGAAAGTTATGTCAACGAATAACGAGGATAAGCTGTGGCTATTCCATTACCGTATGCTTGTACATAATAGCTAATCGTCTGTGCGACACTGCGAATGCCATCCATCTTAAAAGGATCATCCACCATGTTCACCGGCCTAAGTGCATTCCCGCTAACCCCCATGAACGAGCAGGGCATTAATGAGTATGAGTTTGTCCGTTTAGTTGCTTATTTAGCTGAGGCAGCGGTGGATTCCATTGGCGTGCTGGGCTCGACCGGTAGCTACGCCTATTTAAACCGTGATGAGCGCGCCCGTGTTATTCAGCTTAGCGTTGAAAATGCAGTTGGCGCGCCTGTCATTGCAGGCATTGGGGCGCTACGTACTCGTGATGTGCTGGCTAATGCAGAACGCGCTCAGCAGGCAGGTGCCAGCGGCGTGCTGCTAGCGCCGGTCTCCTACCAAAAGCTCACCGACGACGAGGTCTTCGATCTATACGCCACGGTTTGCCAATCGCTGAGTGTGCCGCTCTGCGTGTACGATAACCCTGGCACAACCCATTTTGAATTTAGCGATGAGCTGCATGGGCGAATCGCCCAACTGCCCCAGGTTCGCTCTATCAAAATTCCGCCGGTGAACAATGATATTGACTCTGCAAAGGAGCGAGTGACTGGGTTGCGCAAGCTGATCCCCGCTGATGTCACTATCGGCATCAGCGGCGACGCGGCAGCAGCCACCGGTCTAAATGCAGGATGTGATGCCTGGTATTCCGTTATCGGCGGGTTATACCCTAGAGCAGCGCTGGCGATAACCCGAGCTGCTCAGGCGGGGGATGTTCAACAGGCCAAGGCGCTTTCAGACGGCCTTGAGCCGCTGTGGGCACTCTACCGTGAATACGGCGGTAGCCTGCGAGTGGCGGCTACCATTGCAGAAATCACCGGGAAGGTGAGTCAGCCCTGCTTGCCCCAGCCGCTTAAAACGCTGCAAGCGGGCGATCGTAAAAGAGTAGAGCAGGTACTGGGGCAGCTTGGGCTTGAGTAAAACCTTATTATAAAAACGCCCGGCCAAGGCCGGGCGTAATATGCCATTAAACGATGGTTACTCAACGAGCTTAAGCAAGCGATCTGGATAATTTGTGAACAGGCCGTTTGCGCCCATTTCCATCAAACGCTCCATCTCATCGGTTTCATTGACGGTGTAAACGTGCACCGGCAGGCCATTTTCATTTGCTTGACGAATAAAGTCGGCATCGATGACTTCTTGGCCTTCGTAGATATAGTTAGTTCCGATTCCTGACGCGTATTCCGCTACCGCCTGGAAGTCTTCATCATTAATCTCTGCTGGGCCCGGTGTCACACCAGTCCACTCCACTAAACGCGATTCGTCCTCTTCACTGGGGTAGTACCAAACGAGCTGGATTAGCGGAATGTCATCGTTTAGTTCCTGCACTTTTAACAGGCTCTCCTGCTCGAAAGACTGCACTAATACTCGGCCACTCTCGACCATGTCGTACTCTTCCAGCGTTTTTACCAGGGCTTCTTCCAAGCCTGGGTTTAGCTGCGGTGACTTGGTTTCAATGTAGTAGCGAGCATCGTGACCGAAACGCTCGAAAAGCTCATCCAGCGTGAGGATCTGTGCCCCTGCAAAGTCCGCGTCTGCTTTATCAGCATTGGCTTCATTGAACCAAGAGCCGGTATCCAGCGCTTTCAGCTCTTCCATGGTGTAGTCGTTAATCTTGCCTTCACCATCGCTGGTGCGGTCAATGGCGTCATCATGAAATACCACGACTTCACCATCGGCGGTGATTTGGGCGTCCAGCTCTAAGTAGTCGACATTCCACTCATGGGCCAATTCATAGGCCGCCATGGTGCTTTCCGGCGCGTGGCCGCTGGCCCCGCGGTGGGCGATCACTTGGAATGACTCAAGCTCTTTGAGCTGCTCCTCCAACGGTGTGGACTCCGCCAGCGCGGTGGTTGTGGCAGCACCAGCAAAAAGCCCCAGTGACATTGCGGCGAATAGCGAATGACGTTGCATTAAAGCACCTTAATTGAATGTTCGTTCAATAAGCGTACATGGCCTGGAGCGTTAAAGCCAAGTGACGAGAACTGTTCGGTGATTCATCGAGAGCCGAAGAGAGCAGCCATCAAGCGAATACGCAGTGGGGCTATATAGTCACCTAAGGGCTAGGTACCCACGTTGAGACTCTTCACCAACGCTTGCGCTTCTTTTATAGAGGTCAAACGTATAAATTGAATAGGCGCATAGCGTGGATTCACCATATCGGCAAAGTAGCGTTTACGGTTTTGCCGCCACGTTTTTAGTGACCATAGCAGAACCGAATCACGGCTTAGAAATGTTTTGCGGAAGCTTTCGTGATTACCTGTACCGGGCCAAAGCTCCTCTTGGCTGATGATGCGTTTAACAGCACGGGTGAGGGCTTGGCTAAATACTCGCCAAAAGGGGTAGTCGATCCACACCACCATATCCACTTCGCGCCACTTTATATGCCGAGTACGGTCAAAATTACCGTCCAGTATCCACTCTTGAGGTGAGGCTGCTAAAGCCTCTTCCAGCTCGGCGAAGAACTCATCGTCCGGTGCTCCTTGCCAGTTAGCGCGCCAGAATAATTGATCAAGCTGGACGCATGGGGCGTTCAAGGCATCTGCGAGCTGCTTTGCAAGGGTACTTTTGCCACTGCCACTCGTACCAACCACATTAATTTTCATGGGAGTTCTCTTTAGGTGGCGCGACATTTTAATAAGTGCTCAAAGAGGCAGCAAGCGCACCATACGGCGTCAATGAGTACCCTGGTACCGTACCACCACTTTTAGAATGGACGCCCTCTATTGCCCCTCGGGGATAGCGCTTTACAGCGGCGAGCTGTTCCCGCAGTGGCAGGGCGATATACTGATAGGAGCGCTGGTAAATAAGAGGTGCGCCGGGTACGTTTATCTAACAATGGCCGCGAAGCCAGCGATGTAGAAGGCCTGTTTGGTGAGCTAGACGAGCGTATAAGAGATGTGCGGGTAAGGCCCAGAAGGTGAAGTGTACCTACTTACCGACAGCTCCGAGGGCAGGCTACTTCGAGTAGTGCCAGCAAAATAGTTCATGACCGTAGATGCTATTGTTGGCTTGGATGCGCCTCACAGAAAGGAAAGCCCATGATCCATTCAGAGCACCATCGATCTCACCGTTCCGGCTGGCTGCGTGCCGCTGTGATGGGCGCCAACGATGGCATCGTTTCTACTAGCAGTTTAATACTGGGGGTAGCCGCAGCCAATACCACTCAAAGCGGTATTATGCTGGCGGGTATTGCGGGCCTGGTGGCTGGCGCAATGTCGATGGCAGCGGGGGAGTATGTTTCGGTAAGCTCTCAGTCGGACACTGAAAATGCTGATCTCGATATCGAACGCAAAGCATTGGCGGAGCACTATGAACTAGAGCAGGAAGAGCTTGCCGCTATCTATGAAACGCGCGGCTTGACGCCCGAGCTGGCGCGGCAAGTCGCCGAACAGCTGATGAGCAACGATGCCCTGGGTGCCCATGCACGGGATGAAATTGGCATCACTGATACTGGTCAAGCGCGCCCGCTTCAAGCAGCCCTCTCATCAGCAGCGACCTTTACCACGGGCGCGCTGTTGCCGCTGTTGGTCGCCTGGTGGGCACCATCATCATTATTGACTCCTCTGGTAGCGCTGTTTTCACTGCTCTTCCTGGCTTTGTTGGGTGCTCTTGCGGCTCGAGTGGGCGGTGCACCTATCTTGAAAGCTGCAGCAAGAGTGATGTTCTGGGGCGCGCTTGCAATGGCGTTAACTTCTGCCATAGGGCGTGTGTTTGGGGTTGTGGCTTGAGTGCGTGAGCGCTGAATGTAGTGTTCTTGTCGAAAAGCTGGATTTCAGCGAGAAGCTTTTAGATGCACCACCAACATCCAGCTCGCGTATCTCTGGCAATTATCGACGTTGAAGTTCTTAGGTCAGACTGCAGCATTGCTGCGGCCAGAAGCCTCAATAATCTCATGGTGTATGCGTTGCTGCTGCTCAACTGAGAGGTTTTCGTACGAACAACCAAATAGTTGCTGAGCGTATCGCTCGAAAAGAGCAGCAAGGCTAGGTGGTGTTTTTTTTATTTGCTCTGCTCTCGCCAGCCCCTGCACACTTGTCAGTTTCCTATACTCATCCATGACTTGGTTGCGCATCGCATGACAGTACTCTGCTGCCTCAAGATAACTGATTCTGCCTGCTGAGATGTCTGCTTTAGCCGTCGAAGAAATACGCTGAATTTGCGATATATAACGTGCTCGGGTATGAGCATCGTTATTCGCATCAACACCGACACTGCGTTCTGCCTCGGTCATAGAGCCCCTCCTGGTAACGACTAGGCGCAAAGCGCTCACTGATTCATTATAGCTTTACCATCTCAAGTTTTACGCTTAAGCCATTCTGCCAGCGGCTCGCTGCGGGGCCATCGGCTTGCTCCGCCGGTTCAATCACCGAGTCATATATTCGCGACAACCTAACCGACGGTGCGAAAGGCCAGGTTCACAACTCCCGCAAGTATGTCTATCGCTTTAAAAAACCGTTAGATAGACCACTCGTGCTTGATGACACCCTGATGATAATTCACCCCAGCGTAAAAGCCCGCTATGAGCGCGACGCTAACTACCGGCCTCTCTACTTAAAAGCGTTGGTGGAAGAGTTCGGGTGGCAGGGGCTCACTGTGGGTAAGTGATCAGTACGGGTTGAATTTCGCCTAAGTGCCTGCATTGATAGAAGGATAAGCAATTCACAAGGAGTCGTTATGACAACGTTAGTGATTGGCGCGAATGGACAGATTGGCAAGCAGTTTTGCGAACTGGCCCAAAAAGCGGGCACGCCCATCAAGGCGATGATTCGCAGTGAAGAGCAGGCAGCCTGGTTCAAAGAGCACGGTATCGATACAGTGATAGCCGATTTAGAAGGTGAGTTTGAGCACGCCTTTGACGGTTGTGACCAAGTGGTCTTCACTGCGGGGTCAGGGCCCCACACCGGGCCGGATAAAACCTTGATGATTGACCTTTTTGGTGCCATTCGTACCGCCGATATCGCCAAGCAAAAAGGTCTCTCCCGCTACATCATGATCAGCGCTATGCGGGCAGAAAACCCTATGGAAGCGCCCGAAAAGCTGCGCCCCTATATGGCTGCTAAATTTGCCGCCGATGCCCACCTTCGCAACAGCGGTATGCCCTACGTTATTCTCAAACCAGGGCGTTTGACCGACGAAACCGCCAGCCAGCAGTTTGCCAGTTCACTGGATGAAGCAGGCGACAACCAAATCTCACGAGCCAACGTGGCCCATGCGTTACTTCACGCTGTGCAAAAGCCCGATTTGGTCAATCAGGAGTATCTGCTGCTGGATGGCAAACGCTCGATTGGTGAGATTATTCAGTAGTAGCGTCTTGCACGGAAGTTATCTGGCGGCTTAATTCACCCACCCCAACAATCGCCACCAAAGGTAGTCTAATGGCATCAATAGAAAGATCGTTATCAGCGCTAACGGGATGATAATCTTCAATAATTGGCTAAGGGGCTCTTTAGATAGCTGCATTGCCATAATCAGCGGCGCCACCTGATAAGGAAAGATTACCGTAGAAAAGCCGACGACCTGAGTCATCAATACGGCGGGTAGAGAGAGCCCTGAGGCGCCAGCGAGTTCTGCTGCCATGGGGGAAAGTACGGTAGGAACACTGGGGGTGGTGGCCACTACTCCCGTCAGGGTGGCCATCAGTGACAGCGATATAAAGTCCCCAAAACTGCCGCCATTGTCGGTTTCCATCAGTTGGGTAAAGCCTTGGCCCACAGCACTGCCAATGCCTGAAACGTTGACGAGTGTACCCAATCCCAGTGCCGCGGCCACAAATATCACAGTGCCAAAATCTACCACTGTGTTGAATGACTTCGGGTCTACGGCACCAGCCTTTGGCATCATTAGCACTACCGCCGCTACGAGTCCCACCCACGCCGGGTTTGCGCCGTGTAGTGTATCTGTTACCCAGAGGAGCAGGGTAATGCCCATGACTACAGCTACCTTTTTTTGCTGTGTAGCAGCACTGGTTGTTTTGATCGTCTCGATGGGCAGTTGGCATTGTGGTGCGATGCGAGCGGGAAATACCACGAGTACCAGTACCACGATTAAGATCGATTTCAGCATTCCCAGAATGGGAAAATGCAGTAGTAGATACTCCGCATAGCCAATATGAATGCCATACAGACTTTCACTCGACCCTGCCAAAATCATATTAGGGAGGTTGGATGGAAGCACCGCAAAACTTGGCATGTTACAAGCGGCAGCAAGAGCGGTGGCTACGCCCAGGCGTCCAGCACTACCCGGCTCAAAGCCCACTCGTTCGGCTAGCGCTAAGCCGATAGGGATCAATACCACTGCTCGCCCCCCGGAAGAAGGCATCACAAACCCCAATGCCATAGCGGTAAACACTAACCCGCCAATCAACTTCGGGTAGCTTGCGGTGAGGAGCGGCGACAGCACTGCTGCTAGCCGATCGCCAAGCTTGCTAGATGTAATGGCTGAGCCAATGACAAATCCTGAGATAACCATCCACACGGCTGTCGAGCCAAACCCAGCGAATAGTTGCTCCGGCGGGAGCAAGCCGAATACGCTAACCAGCGCGAAAAATAGCAAACCGGTTAGGAAGGGAGGCAGCACGCCGGTACTCCATAGAACCAGCGTAATTACTACCACACTAGCGGCGTAAGAAAATGCTGTGGGATGGGGCGCTATGGGAAAAAGTGTCAGTAGCAAAGCGGCCAGCAAGGCCGTTGCCACCATGGCATGAGAGAAACTAAGCGAGCGAAGCATGGCGAGACCCTAGCTGTGGTGAGCCAATTGCGCGGTGCGCGCAGCTGGGCCTACAATAGTTTCTGTATGCTGACGTGTTAAGGGTAAGATGTGACAATAAATAGCGATAATGCGACAATGTCGCTGCCCAGTGATATAGCGTTCATCCTTGACCCTGCTCGTCCTGTATTGACCCATGCTCGCAGTATGCAGGCGGAAACCGGTGTCTTGCCTCACGCCCACCCACGCGGGCAATTGCTGTGGGCCAAGCAGGGTGTGCTGCGCGTTACTAGTGAACAGGCGGTGTGGGTTGTACCCTCTACCCACGGTGTATGGATACCCGGTAACTGCAACCACCAAGTGAGCTGCGAAACGCTGGTGGAAACCCGCAATCTCTACATTGACCCTACTTACCCGGTACGCGATCAGGACACCCAGGTGGTGATGGTGGCGATGACCGCGTTGATGCGCGAGATTGTGCTCAGGCTAAACGATTCTCCGAAGTGTAGCGGCGATGCCAGTACCGCTCGCCTAGGCTTAGTCGCTATTGATGAGCTCAATAGCCTATCCGCCGCGGACTTGTCGCTACCTGCTGGTACTGACCCGCGGTTGCGGCGCATTATTAGCCACATGGTTAGCCACCCAGACACCCGGCATATATTGGGCGAGCTGGCCAGCTTAGCTGGGGCTAGCGTGCGCACCTTGGAGCGGTTATTCAAGTCCGAAACCGGGTTGACCTTTCGTCAGTGGCGCACCCGTTTCAAGCTGATGAACGCGCTCGAAGCCTTGGATAGAGGCGAAAGTTCAACCGCTGTGGCCTATACGGTAGGTTATAAAAGCACCAGCAGTTTTGTGGCTGCCTTCAAAGCAGAGTTTGGCTATACACCCCAAGTCCACGCTCGCCGACTGTGACCTGACCCACGTCAAGACGTCAACAGACCCTAGCAACATATTGCTAGGGCATGGCGGACAACAGGCCCTTAACTCATGAATTCACCCCCTTCATGCCCTCCGGTGTATAGCGCTCGCCGATGACAGGAAGGCGAGCAGTGGCCGCCTCAAGTTGTTGCTGCTCATCAGTGGTCAGGGTGATGGACGCCGCTGCTGCATTCTCTTCAAGGTAGCGCAACCGTTTGGTGCCCGGAATCGGTACGATGTTGTCGCCTTTGGATAGCAGCCAGGCCAGCGAGAGCTGCGCAGGGGTGCAGCCTTTGAGTGCTGCCATGTCACCAATCACCTCCGCGATTCGGCGGTTAGAGTCCATGGCCTGTTCAGAGAAGCGCGGCAGGTTAGAACGAAAATCGTCTTCGCCGAAATCAGCGTTTTCTTGAAACCTTCCCGTTAAAAAACCTCGGCCGAGAGGAGAGTAGGGCACGAAGCCGATGCCGAGCTCCTTGCAGGTGGGCAGTACCGCTTGCTCCACGTCCCGTGTCCAGAGCGAGTATTCGGTTTGAACCGCCGTCACCGGGTGCACGGCGTGTGCGCGGCGCAGGGTCTCGTCGCTAACCTCGCAGAGGCCAATGTGGGCAATTTTTCCCTCTTTAACCAGTTGTGCCAAGCCCTCCATGGTCTCTTCGATAGGGGTTTCCGGGTTAACGCGGTGAACGTAGTAGAGATCGATCTGTTCGATGCCCAGCCGCTTTAGCGACGCCTCGCAAGCTTGGCGGGCATAATGGGCGCTGCTATCCAGGCTACGCTGATACTCACCAGGGTTGCGAACAATGCCGAATTTGGTGGCGATACGTACGTTTGGCTTATGGCTGGCAAGAAAACGGCCAATCAGCTCCTCGTTATGGTGTGGCCCGTACATATCCGCCGTGTCAAAAAAGTCGATTCCCAACTCCACCGCCCGAGCCAACACCCGAAGCGATTCGCTATCGTCTCGGGGGCCATAAAACTCGCTCATTCCCATGCAGCCTAAGCCAATGGCGGAAACGGTTAGGTCGGTTCCGAGAGTACGTTTTTGCATGCTATGTCTCCTGTCATTACTTACGAAACCATGGCTCATCAAGAGATCGTGAGCCGTTTTCGAGCGCTTGTTGAAACGCGCAATAACAGCGTGGCACTATCCAATAATGAAAAAAATTAACGATTTCGGTAAGCCGTTTTCCAGTTTTGAAAACCAGATGCCCCGTGGTTGGGTATGGGATGACACACGAGCCTTTCTGGCGGTGGCCCGCCACGGCACTTTGAGCGGTGCGGCAGCGGAACTCCATCTGGGGATCGCGACGCTCTCCCGGCGTATCGAGCGGCTGGAAAAAGCCTTAAAGCTGCCGCTGTTTGTTCGTCAGCAGTCGGGCTATCAGCTTACCGAGGAAGGGGCCGGGCTAATCGAAAAAGCCGAAGCGCTGGAAGCCGCCGCAGCGGCCTTCTCTAGCGGCGGCGCACTCGCTACGCAACTGAGCGGCAGGGTGCGTTTGGCCACGGCTGAAAATCTAGCCATGTCGTTGATTCTGCCTGCATTGCCACAATTTTATGCTCAGTACCCCGGCATCACACTTGAGCTGGTGACCGATATCACCACCGTTAATCTGCACCGCCGCGACGCCGATGTAGCACTTAGAATGGTCAAGCCCGAGCGGGGTAATGTCACCCTTCGTCGCCTTGGCACCCTGGGTTTCGGGCTATATGCCAGCCCCAATTATGTAGCGCAGCGTGAGGCTCACCACGATGCTGGCAATTACGACACCGACGCCTTTATCACCTGGGGCGAAACGCAGGCGCACCTGCCTGCCGCCCAATGGGTTGAGCGGGTTCTGCAAGGGCAGGAACCGGCGTTAACCACCACCTCGCTGGCGACCCAGCTAGCGGCGGCGAAAGCGGGGCTGGGGATAGCGGTGTTGCCGCATTTTCTGGCGTTGGAGGCTGAACTGGTCTGTGTTGCGGCAGAGATTGGCGTGGATCAGCCCATCTATCTCGTTATTCAGACGGATCTCACCCAATCAGGCCGTACCCGGGCCGTGGCGGACTTTCTGACTGAGCTGGTGGCCAGTAACCGCAAGCGCTTGAGTGGGTGATATAGTCACTAAGTCTTCACTTTTTATCCGACAGGCCATCCATGACACCCACTGATATTGGCAGCGCCTACGATCAGATCACCCACCTCTGGCAAAGCGACAAATTCAATCTCGCTAACGGGATAGAGGCGCACAAAAGGGCGCTTTCGTTTGTGAAGGGCCGAGGAAAGGCACTCGATATCGGTTGTGGGTGTACCGGCCGCTTTATCGACTTCTTGCAACAAGAAGGCTTTACGCCTGAAGGCGTGGATATTTCCGATGAAATGCTGCGCCTCGCTAAGCAGAAGCACCCTGACGTGACCTTTCACCACCAGGATATTTGCCAGTGGCAGCCGCTGGAAAAATACGACTTTATCACCGCCTGGGACAGCATTTGGCATATTCCGCTAGTGCAGCAGGAAAGTGTGATGACCAAACTTATCGGAAGCCTGAATAAGGGTGGGGTACTGATCTTCTCTTTCGGCGGTACCGACGAACCTGGTGAGCATACCGATAGTTTTATGGGGCCCGAGGTCTACTACTCTACGCTTGGCACAAACGGCTTCGTATCCTTATTGATGAAGTTAGGCGCGGTGTGCAGACATCTGGAGTACGATCAGCACCCGGAGTTGCATACTTATTTGATAGTGCAGAAAAGGTAGCGTCGTGCTTTTCATCAATTAACTATTATCAGGACTGATCGTAATGTCCGCCGATGGCAAAAATATAAATAGCTTTGTCATCGAACCGGTAGATCAGCCGATCTCTTTGTGAAATGCGCCTTGACCACAAGCCAGAAAGATTGTGTCTGAGTGGCTCGGGTTTTCCGATACCAGCCGTTGGATCGTCAGAGCGGAGCATTTCTTTTAAGAGTTTGCAGAGCGCTTTATGCAGCTTCTTATCTGTTTCACGCATTTTTTCATAGGCTTCCCACGTACGGCCCTCAAATACCAGTGATCTCATTCATCTGCTCATTATCAGGTTGGTATCCTTGACCACGACTATGGGTATCTAGAGAAGCCGCAATTTGTTGCATGAGGTCTCGGTTCTGAAGCACATGCAGTGTTTCTTGCTCTCTTTCCCAGTCCTCAGCGCTAATCACCACAAACGCCTCTCCGGCACGACGGGTTACCTTTAAGGGTTCGTGCTGGCTAATCACTTGTTCTACTACGCTTTTCAGGTTGTCTCTGAATTTGTTAACACTGATAATATCCATAACGTCACCATAATGTACGGAAATTCCGTACAACTATATCTCACTAGCTCCGACAAGGCCAAGCGCAGCGATAGCTTTATCGCTGCGCTTGGCCTAGATTTCCTGAATTCATAGTTGCACGTGCTGGTAATATTGTGCAGCTAATAATACTTTGTCTGCATGATGTTGCTGTCTAAAAATCTGCTAATGGTCGATGTGAATGGTCAGTCCCTCTTTCCCCATAGCAATATGGTCAGCGAGTATATTTTGCTGATACTCCCCACCATTTTGCCGCCGGAATGGAATAGAGGATTCATTAAAAAGATTTTCGAGGCGTAGACGCCAAGCGGCTAGCTCCTTCGCTACGCTGACTTTCGAAAGTTTGCCGGTGCCATACACGGCATGGGTTGGCAGTACATCCATACCTGGGAAAAACAGGGCGCCGTGGGTGATGGGGAATAGCAATTCCTCCAAGGGGCCATTAATACCTCGGGGTGAATAGTCCTCCGCTGGGCCACCCACCATTACCGACAGTAATGCCCGTTTGCCTTTGAGAATACCGTCTCCATAGCGATAACGATTGCCTTCATCTTTGTATCCGTAAGCAAATCCATAGGCGTACACCCGGTCTATCCAGCCTTTGAGAATGGCGGGCATACCAAACCACCACAAGGGAAAGTGGAATATGACGGCGTCGGCGGCAAGCAGCTTGTCCTGCTCTGCGGCGACATCCTGCGTCTGCTGGTGAGTGGCATAGGCGTGCTGCGACTCTTGAATAAAGCCTAGCCGGTCATTATTTATACGGTTGGGGAAATCGTGCTCATCAAACGTCGCTTTCCAACCCATGCCATATAGGTCTGACTGCAGCACGGTTTGGCCTTGTCGCTCCAGTATTTGTACCGTTTCAGTTACGAACCGGCGGGTCAATGATGTGGGTTCTGGGTGCGCATACACAATCAATATGGTCTTGGACACTCTAATGCTCCTACAGGCGAATTTACTTGGTGGATACGCTAGAGATTGTGGGCAAGAATAAGCTATCAATGAAATTAATAGTTTTATGATCTACTATATAAAATATGGATAATAAAAGGCTGGATCTTAATTTGTTGGCGACCTTAGAGGCTTTGCTTGAAGAGCAAAATGTCACGAGAGCCGCCGCACGCCTGCATCTTAGTCAGCCTGCCGTCAGCGCTCAGCTGAGCCGCCTTAGGGATATGTTCAACGACCCGCTGCTCATTCCGGCTCACCGCGGGATGATGCCTACCACCAAAGCGTTGGAGTTACTTACCCCACTACGTATTGCACTGGATCAGGTGCGAGAGACGCTGATAACGCACCAGCACTTTGAACCTGCCCAAGCGTCGCTGACCATTACGATTGCATGCACCGATTACCTTCAAGCGGTCATTGGTTTGGCGGTCATGAACGAATTAAGGCGTCAAGCACCTGGCATTAGAATCGCCATACGTAGTCTGGAGCCACCCAGGCTGGAAGCTCAAATGGCACGGGGTGAAGTGGATCTTGCACTCATGACACCCGAAGAGGCGCCCAAGGTTTTACGAATCAGGCCGCTGTATGATGAGAACTATGTGCTGGTTGGATGCTGGAATCACTCACAGCTAAGTGAGGAAATGACGATTGAAGAGTATGTCCAGCTCGAGCACGTAATCGTTTCGCTCAGCGGAGGCGATTTTTCCACTCAGGTGGATCAGGTCTTACAAACATTGGGCTATAGGCGCAATGTTGTTCTGTCTACATCTTCATTCCTGTTCGTCCCAGAGATTGTTGCGCACTCACGTTTTGTGGCACTGGTGCCACGGCGTTTAGTTGCCCAGCGTTCCGACCTTAAAATTGTTGAATCCCCCATTAAATCACTGGGATTCAAAGTCGGTATGGTGTGGCATGAGCGCAATCATGGTCATAGTGCGCATCGTTGGGTGCGTGAGCAAATAGCACACGTACTCTAATCTTAGCTTAAGTAGTCACAGGCAACGTCCGAAAACGACCTATCTGGTCGATCACCAATTCAACCACCGCCTTAAGATCCTTTTCGGTGGCGCCATCGCGTGCTTGCACGGACATCCCTTGGATGATTGCCCCGACAAAGCGGGCGAGTGCCGCAACATTCGTATCGACACTTAACTGTCCCTGCGAAATTCCTTGTTCAATCCTATCCCGCAAGGCATTCATCGTTGCTGCGCGCTCTTGCGCCACCATATCGGCAATAGCGTCATTGTCGCGGGCGCAGGTCAAAACAGCCGTCGAGATCATACAGCCACGGGGCCTATCCGGGCGGCAGAACTGCTTGGCTGCTTCCATCAACAGTTGCTCGAAGGCAGCCACCACATCTTCTTCTTGCAGGGCGGCAACCGCAAACGCACCAACCTCAGATTGATACCAGTCCAGTGCTTCTCGATAGAGGTCTGCCTTTGAAGTGAAAGCTGCATATAGACTCTGCGGTGTGATGCCCATAGCGGCTGTCAGCTCAGCGATTGAAGCACCTTCATAACCGAATTGCCAAAATGTCTTCCCCGCGATGGCTAAGGCCGCACTGCGGTCGAAAGCCCGTGGACGGCCACGCGAGCGTGGTGGATTACTAGTGGTGTTTTTCACAATGATCACTCTTGAAATAAATTGGGTTTACGTTAATTATGGAGTGGTCGCTCCTTATTATAGGTATTCCCATCATGAATAGGTATTTGATCGGTCTTGCAGGCATCATGCTGGCTACGTCGGCATCGGCCAGCGATGCCCTTACAGGGCAGTTGGATGCCGTCATCAATCGAGCTATTGCGGAAAATAGAATCGTTGGGACGGTCGTGTTAGTGGCTCAAAATGGCGAGATCGTCTATCGCCGCGCGGCGGGTCAGTCGGATCGTGAAGTGGGGGTTCCCATGCATGAAGACGCCGTGTTTCGATTAGCCTCTATCACTAAACCCATCGTATCAGCGACGCTAATGCGGCTCGTTGAAGAGGGCAAACTAACGCTAGATGACCCTGTGACAAGGTGGTTACCGACGTTTCGACCTCAACGTGAAGATGGCAGTGAGCCGGTTATTACGTTACGCCAGCTTTTGACGCATACATCGGGCCTAAGCTACCGCTTTATGGAACCGACAGGCAGTGAGTATGACCGTCTCAATATTTCGGATGGTCTTGATCAGCCAGGGCTTAGCCTCAATGAAAATCTGCGTAGGCTCGAACAGGCGCCTCTTGTCTTTCCTCCTGGCGAGGGATGGCGCTATTCGCTAGGGCTTGATGTGTTGGGCGCCGTTATTGCTGAGGCTTCGGGCAAGACGCTTCCTCAGGCGGTGCAGGAGGCCGTTGTTGGGCCCCTTCAATTGGCAGACACAGCCTTTGTGGCCTCCGATCCCTCTCGGTTGGTGACGCCCTATGCAGATGGAGATCCCGAGCCGGTTCGTATGACGGATGGCATGGCTGTGCCTATTTGGCAGAGCGCCGCACATTTTGCACCCAGTCGGGCAACGAATGCTGATTCTTACCCCTCAGGCGGGGCTGGCATGGTTGGAACTGCGGCTGATGTTTTACGTTTTCTAGAAGTTATTCGCAGTGGAGGAGAGCCAATCCTAGCGCCCGATACGGTATCAGCAATGATGCAGAATCAGGTCAGTGCTCAGGCGGAAACGCAAGGGCCTGGCTGGGGGGTCGGTTATGGCTGGGCGGTGCTGAATGATCCTGATGCGGCGGGTACACCGCAGTCAAAAGGCACTATTCAGTGGGGAGGCGCCTATGGCCATAGCTGGTTTGTTGACCCGGTGAAAAAGCTCACTGTTGTCGCGTTAACCAACACAGCATTCGAAGGGATGTCGGGAGCCTTTCCGACGGAAATACGAGATGCGGTCTATGAAGGGGCTGACTGGGCTTCTGAAACGGATGACACCGCACATTGATAGGCTTTAATGCGTTAAAGCTTTCACCTATTGCGCAAAAAAACGCTGATAGAGGAGCCATATTAGCAGCGGTCAGCCTCCAACTCCCGCTTAAGCCACTCCGCCAGCGGCTCGCTGCGGCGGCTATCGGCTTGGCTGGGCAACCACAGGCAAAGGCGCGCAGGGGTTTGGATACTTCCCCAAGGGGCCACCAGCCTGCCACTCCTCAGGTCGTCTTCCACCAATAGACTTGGCGCGATGGCGATACCCAGGCCTGCCACTGCCGCTTCCATCAAGTAGTAAAGGTGATCGAACCTCTGGCCTCTGCTGAGCGCCGCCTCAAGCTGTTCCAGCGCCAGCCCTTTGGCGGTGGCCCACTGCGGCCATGCCTGGGGGCGGGAAGATGTATATAAAAGCTTATTGGCAAGCAGCGATCCGGGCTTAGTTGGATCGCACTGGGCCGCCAACTGCGGGCTTGCCACCGCACATATCTGCTCTTCCATCAGCTCGAATACCTCAACACCTGTGGGCCAGGGCGGCGCGGCAAATGCTAGGGTGGCGCTGGCATCCGTTTGTGTGCCCGGCTGCTCTCTTTCACTCACCACCACCTGCAATTTCAGCTGGGGCAGCTCGCGGTGCAGACGATCCAGGCGGGGAATCAGCCAGCGGGCCAAAAGGCTGCCAGGACAAGCCAGGGTGAAAGGAGCCTCTTCAACATCACGCTTGAGCGCTGCGCAACTATCCTTCAAGCGTGAGAACGCTTCACCCACACCACTCTGCAGTCGCTCCCCGTGCGAGGTCAGTACAATACCTCGGCCCGCTTTGGCAAAAAGTGCTACTCCAAAATGGTCATCCAGGCTCTTTAGCTGGCGGCTGACAGCACCGTGAGTCACGCTTAGCTCATCGGCAGCGGCGGTCACGCTACCCAAACGGGCAGTGGCTTCAAAGGCGCGCAGAGCGCTAAGCGGCGGCATGCTGTGTTGCATGAGACATCCTGCTGATAGTTGACTTAAGATCACATGTTGCTGACATCTTATCGATTTTTATCTCCACCCGCTTGCGCTATTTTCACTGCATTGTTTTCACTGAACTGTTTTTACTGAACAGTTCGATAACGCATTCAGAGGTCGCGATGAATCAACCTGTAGACGTATCCAAGAGCCTGCCCGATGCCAACGGGCTATTTGGCAGCTTCGGTGGCCGCTTTGTCGCCGAAACGCTGATGCCACTGATTCTAGAGCTGCAAGACGAGTACACCATCGCTAAGAACGACCCCGAATTCCAGCGCCAGTTGGCTTATTTTCAGGGTGATTATGTGGGGCGGCCAAGCCCGCTCTACTTTGCCGAGCGGCTGACCGAGTACTTTGGCGGGGCGAGTATTTACTTGAAGCGCGAAGAGCTGAATCACACCGGCGCGCACAAGATCAACAACTGCATCGGTCAGGTATTGTTGGCCAAGCAGATGGGCAAAAAGCGCATCATCGCGGAAACCGGTGCAGGCATGCACGGCGTTGCCACCGCTACCGTTGCGGCGCGCTTTGGCTTGCCTTGTGTCATTTACATGGGCGCAACCGATATCGAACGTCAGCAGCCCAACGTATTCCGCATGAAGCTGCTGGGCGCGGAAGTCATCCCCGTTACCTCGGGCACAGGCACGCTAAAAGATGCCATGAACGAAGCGTTGCGCGACTGGGTAACGAATGTCGACGACACCTTCTACATCATTGGCACCGTAGCGGGGCCACACCCATACCCGGCCATGGTACGTGATTTTCAGGCCGTGATCGGTCATGAAACCCGTGCGCAAATGCTGGAAAAGAAAGGGCGCCTGCCGGATTCGCTAGTGGCCTGCATTGGCGGCGGTTCAAACGCCATGGGGATGTTTCACCCGTTCCTCGATGACCTTGATGTGAAGATGATTGGCGTAGAAGCGGGTGGCAAGGGCGTTAAAAGCGGCCTGCATGCAGCCAGCCTGAACGGCGGCACCCCCGGCGTGCTGCACGGCAACCGCACTTACTTGCTGCAAAACGAAGATGGCCAGATTATCGACGCTCACTCGATTTCCGCCGGGCTGGATTACCCCGGTATCGGGCCGGAGCACGCATGGTTGCACGAGCAGGGGCGGGTCGAGTACGTCTCTGCCACGGACGACGAAGCGTTGGAAGCCTTCCAGGTCTGCTGCCGCCAGGAGGGCATTATTCCAGCCCTGGAGACCGCCCATGCCCTGGCCGAAGTGGCCAAGCGCGCCCCCGGCCTGCCCCGCGAGCACTTAATGGTGGTCAACCTCAGCGGCCGTGGTGACAAGGACATGATGAGCGTGGCCCATCACCTTGGTGAAAAATTCGGGGTTAAACAGCTATGAGCGCAACACAGGAGAACGTCATGACCCATACCTCTCGTCTTGAACACTGCTTTGCCGCTCTCAAGCAGCAAAACCGCCCGGCGCTGGTCAGCTATCTCACCGCTGGCGATCCGGATGCCGAGACCTCCCGCCGCCTGTTGCACGGGTTGCCAAAAGCGGGGGTGGATATCATCGAACTCGGCATGCCGTTCAGTGACCCGATGGCCGATGGCCCCGCCATCCAGAAAGCCGCGCTGCGCGCCTTGAATAACGGCCAGACACAAGCCAAAACGCTGGAAATGGTGCGCCGCTTCCGTGAAGAAGACAGCACCACGCCCATTGTGCTGATGGGCTACTACAACCCCATTTACTGTTACGGCGTCGAGCGTTTCTTGACTGATGCCGCCAAGGCCGGGGTCGATGGCCTGATCGTGGTAGATCTGCCGCCCGAGCACGATGAGGAACTTTGCCAGCCAGCGGCGCAACACAACATCGATTTTATTCGCCTGGCCACGCCGACCACCGATGCCAAACGCCTGCCCAAGGTGCTGGCGAATGCCTCCGGGTTTATCTACTACGTTTCCGTTGCCGGTGTCACTGGTGGAAGTGCACCCACGCCAGAACGGTTGGAAGGCGCAGTAGCCGGGCTTCGTGAACATACGGAGCTGCCCATCGCCGTTGGTTTTGGCATCCGTACCGCCGAACAAGCCGCCACCATTGGCCGCTTCAGCGATGCAGTCGTCGTCGGCTCAGCACTGGTTGACTGTATCGAAAATGCCAACACGCCTGATGAAGCCGTTGAGCGTGTGCATGGTCTGGTAAGTGAACTGGCGGAAAGCGTCAGGGCGTGCAGAGAGGTGAATGAGCCGCAAGTTTGCTGATAAGGGCACAGACTTCGTCCCTTACCGATTAACGCTGTTGTTGGTAAATGTATCGCCTCTGTTGGGTATCAAAGATTGAGCCAATGCTTCGTGAGCAGCTAATCTAAGCACTTGGGCATATAGTCTAATGCTAATGAAGGGCTTTACTGCGAGCCTAGAGAGGCGATTTTCATGAACCTGACCACGCTGCTGCTGTTTATTCCGGCCTGCTTCGCCCTCAATATGGCGCCGGGGCCTAACAATCTGCTGTCACTGACCAATGCCAAGCGCTATGGCGTTCGAGCAGCTTGTCTCGCAGGTATTGGGCGGTTGGCAGCCTTTGTTGGCATGATTACGCTGGCTGCTACCGGTTTGGCGACGCTGCTTTACACCTCTGAAAAGATTTTCCTGTTCATCAAGGTAATTGGTGGCCTCTATCTGTTATGGCTGGCGTATCAATTATGGGGTGCCGACAGCGCTGAAAGCGATGACGGAGATACCCAGCCCAAGAGCCTGTTTGAGCTGGCGCGACAAGAGTTTCTGCTTGCCGCCGGCAACCCAAAAGCCATCCTGATTTTTACCGCATTCCTGCCGCAGTTTGTGGAGCCCAGCGGCAATGTAGGGCAGCAATTTATAGTACTAGGTGCACTGTTTTTGCTGCTGGAGTGGGTAGCGATTGCCGGTTACGCCTATGCAGGCAGCTTTTTAAGCCACTGGTTTTCACGCCCCGCCATGCGGCGTTTATTCAACCGCGGCTGCGCAGGCTTATTGGCCAGCGCAGGAGTAGGGCTGCTATTGGCTAAGAAAGAATGAGCAAGCTCTAACATGGGAGACACGCATTGAACCAAGCGCCAGTCGTTAACCATGGGCACTGGCTCAACGCAGATGATTATTTAATGCTAAGGGAAAGGAATGACTGCAAGGTTGATAATAAAGACGATGACGGCGTGTTTTGCCCTGATAGGGTTCATAAGCGTACTGCTCCTATTTATTGGCTTCATCATGGATTTTCGATCCTTCGATCAGACCCAGGGCGGTTACGAACCTCCATACACAGACTTCACCGGCCAGCCAATACGCTGGCAAGAACTCGATACCACGACAACGGGCATGGTTCACCGCGGTTATTTGGTAGACGTTCTGATCGACTGTCGCTCGGGTATGATGACGTTTGATGTGTTTGGCATGGAGTTCCCATGGCGTAGCTTTTCTGAACGTGCCTTAGTGGTGCATAAACCTCGGGATGCCTGCGAAGATCGGGGGTTCTCACCGAGGTTTTAAGAGAAAACTCTCAGGATGACGGAACTGATTAACTTGTAGTGAGGTAGAAACAAGTGGCCTTTTCTGATGCAGAAAGAGGCGCTCTGTTGAGCGTAAAGGGCGTTGGCCCTACCGTCATTAAGCGTTTTGAAGAGATCGGTATTGATTCATTTAGCGAACTTGCCACCCGCCAGGTCGATGAGATAGCCGATATGGTTGCATCCATGCTGCACACGACTTGCTGGAAAAATAGCCCGCAATCGAAGTCAGCGATTGCTGCCGCCATTGCGAGAGCCCAGCAAGGGCTATAAAAACAGCAACAGTGGGAGACGAGCTTTAGCTCGCGACCTTCCCAGGCTGTCTATAGACATTGGGATAGCGAAAAGATAATAGGTGATATACCTTCAACTTGATGCATTAATAAGGTAGCGCTATGAATATTCAAGAGCTTGTTAGTGAAGCTGAGTCATTGCCCGTTGAAGAGCGCGCAAGAGTAGTCGATGCGCTGCTGCGTAGCCTCAATTCTCCAGAATCAAGTATCGACAAGCAGTGGGTCGATGTTGCCCAAAGTCGTTTAGACGATATCCGGGCGGGTAGGGTGGTGACAGTTTCAAGTGAGCAAGTGTTCGCTAGTCTGCGCGCAAGGCTTGAAAGATAAATGTTCGCTTTCACCCAGATGCGAAAGCAGAGCTAGCTGAAAGCACTGAATACTATGAAGCCATTGAACCTGGCCTGGGATGGGACTTTGCACTAGAGGTGCACTCAGCCATCGCGCGTGCAAACAGTCACCCAGCAGCATGGACAGTGTTATAGGGAGATATACGTCGTTCGTTGGTACGCCGCTTTCCTTTCGGTGTTCTTTATGCTTTTGAGAATGAAGATATTTTTGTTCTCGCTGTCATGCATTTACATCGTGAGCCAAATTACTGGAAAAATCGACTATAAGCTAGGTTACTAATTTCTAAACTTTAGATTTAAAAAACACCTTTTGCCGCTAACTGAATATTTTGTGGCTGAAGTGAACAAAATATTTAAAGGCGAGGCGTGTTGAAATGAAACCCAGAGGCACAAGCAGCGTCACTATCGCACTCGCTCAGTTGCCCGTGATAAAAGGTGCAGTGGCCGAGAACCTTGAAATGCACCTTGCCTATATTCAGCACGCCGCCGAGCGAGGGGCTGATTTAGTGGTGTTCCCTGAGCTTTCGCTGACCGGCTATGAGCTTGAGCTACTAGAACAGCTAGCGTTGCCGAAAAATTCAGAGGTGTTCGGCACACTTTTCACAGCCGCCGTTGCCCATAATATCGTCGTGATAGCAGGCTGCCCGCTCGTTAGTGAAGGCAAAAAACCGCAGATAGGGGCGGTGATCTGCTTTCCCAACGGCGAGCGAGCATTCTATGCAAAGCAATACCTGCACGAAGGGGAAGCGGTTTACTGTTCGACTGGCAATGAAAGTTATCTATTTACGGTTAACGGTACTCGAATAGCCTTGGCCATTTGTGCAGACTTCGCCAATCCCTCCCATTCAGAAGCGGCTGCCGCCCAGCAAGCGGAGGTATATATCGCCAGCGCGCTGATATCTGAAGCAGGGTACGAGGTCGATGCGCAGCTACTTGCCTCTATGGCGAAACGACACCAGTTCCCGGTGCTACTTGCTAACCACATTTCCAACACAGGTGGTTGGCAAACCTGCGGTAAAAGCGGCGGCTGGAATGCGGATGGTGAACTCGCGATCACTGCAGGCGGCACTGAAGCCTGCATTGTGATTTGCGCTATCAACGGAGGCGCACTCGACGCCTCGCTAGTGACCAATGTTCCTATCTAAGGCAACTGCCCATTGGGCTAGCCCGCCCGCTTTATGATGGGTGCGCGTCAAGCGAATCCTTCGGTGCTCCGCGGCGGTCATTCATTCCGGAGTCCCGGATGACGGAAGCGACGCGGAGCCGGTAGTCGGCAAAGATCTCCTGCCGGCCTGCTTTCTGGACGGAACGGTGAGGTTCGAACGTGCGCCACTGCTTCACGGCTTCTTCGTCCCGCCAAAAGGAGAGCGACAGTATCTTTCCAGGATGCGTGAGGCTCTCGAAGCGCTCAATCGAGATAAAACCGTCGATGCCTTCCAAGTGTTGGCTCAGTCCGCTGGCAGCGTCCAGGTAGTCTTGCTTCCGGTTCGAATGCGGTAGTACTTCAAATATCACGGCGATCATAAAACACTCCACGGATAGACAGACTCAACGCCCAGTGTGCCGTCCACCACCTCAACGAAGCTGCGCTCCTCCTTGAGAATAAACTTCTTCTCTTGAGCCATGGTGAAGTTCGCGTGCCCGCCTTCGTCAGACTTCAGCCGGGCGCGGTAGGCCTCATAGGTAGCCAGGTTATCGAACGCGACTAGGCCCCAGGCAACATTGTTAGTGCCCTCGTAGGGAAGAAAATAACCGATAAGGTGGCCACCGCACCGGGGTATGATTTGCCCCCAGTTCTCGGCGTACGCCTTGAAGGCGTCGCGTTGGAAGGGATCAATCTCATAGCGGATAAAGCAGGTAATGCTCATGGGGGTATCTCCTTTGAACGGTAGCTAGGACGATACCGCGTTGTCGGCCCCAGGTGGTTCGACTAGAATCGAACCATGAGTGAAGGCCCTAACATTGTGCGCGTTGCAGCGCTTATCGGCGATAACGCTCGGGCGGAGGTTCTCTCCGCCCTGATGTCTGGTCGTGCGCTGACGGCGACCGAACTGGCGAATACGGCTGGTGTTACCAAGCAGACCATCAGTTTTCACCTTGGCAAGCTGCTAGACGCAGGGCTGATCATGGTGAAGCAGCAGGGCCGACACCGCTACTTCAGGCTTGCGGGGCCGGATATTGCTCACCTCCTGGAGTCGCTGATGGGCCTCGCTTGCCGCAGTGAGGTGAACCGCCTTGTTACCGGGCCACGGGATCCCGCCCTGCGCAAGGCCCGTATCTGTTACGACCACCTTGCCGGAGAGTTGGGTGTTTCAGTGTATGAGCGGATGCTGCGAACGAATATCCTGCATCAACACCCGGGAGGGCTACAGCTCACTGAGGAGGGTCGAGTGTGGTTTAATCAATTTGGCATCGATACAGACGCGCTTGCTGCTTCAAAACGCTCATTTTGTAGGGAGTGTCTCGATTGGAGCGAGCGTAGGCATCATCTAGCGGGCGCGCTTGGCAGTGCACTGCTTACCAGGATTCAGGCGCTTGGCTGGGCAAGGCGAGAAAAAAACTCTCGCGTTATCGTATTCAGCGCCCAAGGGGAGAAGTTGCTTTGGGCAATGCTCGCACCGCAGAGTGCGCCATCGGTTTCAGCCCGACAAGCCGCTGTCACCTTTTAAGATTCTATAAAACTGAGAGAAATAATGGGAAAGCTCTTTTCACTGGTTGTATTGGTAGCGCTTGGCTATGCCGGTATCTACTTCTATTACGGCGTTGTCGTTGAGCGGGAAGTTCAGCAGCAGTTGGATGACCGCGGTCTCTCCGCAGTTAGCGTGGATAACATTGAGTATGGTGTGCTGGCGCCCATTAACACGACTGCGAACATTGAAGTGAGCGTCACTTATCGCGGCTCTCAGGCGACGCTGGATTTGATAGTGCAGGGCCATCCCTTATTCTCAGACGAAGTAAGTGTCGAATTCGATGGCTTACAAGCCCTGCGTCTGGGGATCAATTTCGGGCAGTAAGCGGTGCCCACACATGTTCAACGCCAATCGAAAGCGCCACGGCCACCAGCAAAGCTGCCATCAGCCAATTAAAGCCCTTAACGACGCCGGGGTTTTTAATACGGCTACCCACCACGCTGCCAATCACGATATAGCTGCCGGGTGCGCCGGCGGCTAACATCGCCAGCCCGAATGCCCAAAACACTAAGCTAAGCCCATGAATGCCGGCGGCAGGAAACTGCAGTGTGGCAATGGGCAGGGTGGCCAAAATGGCTTTGGGATTAAGCAGCTGCATGACCAGCCCATCCCGATAACTGACTAGCCGTGGGGCGTTGTCTGGCTCGCCTATATCAACACTTGAACGGGCAATCTTGCTCGCTAGATAAACAATATAGCCACAGCCCAAAGCACTCACCACAATGAGTGCTTCATCATCGATCCAGGCAGCACCCACCCAGCCCAATACTAATAAGTAAACCAGCATGGCGGTGCCTACACCCAGGCAAAACCCTACCGACTTTTTGGCTTGGCCATTGATACCAATATTCAGGCCAAGCAGATTCACAGGCCCAGGCGAATACATAGCGCCTAGGGCATAGGCGACGATTGCTAACATGGTGAAACCTCTATGCGTGGCGGGACTAGCGGGCGATATCGCGCTGATATTGGTGGGGCGTCATGCCATAAATACGCTTGAAGCGGCGATTGAAATGACTCAGGTCGGCAAAGCCAAAGCGGAGTGCTACCTCGGTCAACGGGGCGCCCTGGTCGAGCGCGGCGCGGGCCGCATTGACTCGGCCATTCATCACGTATTGGTGCGGCGTCATGCCGAAATGCTGACGGAACAGACGCAAGAAATGGTACTTGGACAGGTGCGCGGCTTGGCTGATGTCGTCCAGCGACATATCCGCTTCCAGATGCGCGTGAATATACTCCCGCGCCAAGCCCAGCAGGGCATCCGGCCGGTGCGTAACCTGGCTGGGTTGAACATGGCCGCCCACCTGCGCCGTCCGCTCTACTACCCGATAAAGCGCGTTCTCCTGATCGATGCAGCTGCCGGCCTGGGAGGTCACCAAACGCGCCAGTTCAACAATGGCGATACGCAGCTGACCATCCTGAATCAATGTTTGATGGAAACGAAAGTCCGCGCCACGTTCATGCCCCAGGGCATCGGCAAACAGCGGCTTCACCTGTTCCGGATGGGCGTACACCATCAGATAATCCAGCGCTCGCTCGCCACCCGATTGCCCGTCGTGGACTTCTTCCGGGTTGAATAGAATCACGTTGCCCGGTGGGCTACGGTGATACTGGCCGCCGCTGAAAAAGTCCTGACGCCCGGCCAGCGTCACGCCAAAGGCATATTCCTCGTGGGCGTGGGGAGCGTAGCTAAAATCACCAATCGCCGCCTTGAGCACCGTCAGCGTCGGCACATGATGACTTTTGAAGAACTCAAACCGGCTGGCGTTGCTCATGCCTACCTCTCCTGATGAAACCCAACACCTCGAAACACAGCTTTAGCTTATGCCGGTAGCATTACGGATGCTTGTACATAATTGCTCATCGACTGTGCAATGATGGCCTAACGATAGCGAACACCACCAAGGGGGCGCCATGAAAAAGCTCTTTTCACTAATGATCGTGCTGGCGCTGGCCGGCTGCGCCGCCATGGAGCCGCATGCGGAGCGTGACGTCCAGCGCGACGCCGGTCTGGCCATCCAGGAAATCTACGAGCAGGCGCTGCCGACGCTGTCCGAGGACAAGCAGCGACACTTTGCCCAGCGGCTCTACCGTCTGACGGGTGAGCAGCGCTGGTGGGCCCTCAATCATGCCTACGGCGAGCGTCTACGGACACGACTCGAGGAGGACATAGTCGGCCTGACCAAGCCCGGGTACGCGGCTGCCAACAGCCGGGCGATCGTTGCCGACTACTCGCAGCGCACGGCCAAGCAGCGCGCCCGGCGCGCCATGCTGGGTAAATGGGGGGAGATCGCCTTCGCCCGAGGGCTGCTGTTCCGGCTGGTTCAGGCCGAGTACTACGGCATACTACCGGCCATTGAGGTCCACGAGCGGGCGCTGGGCTACCTGGCTGAGGTCGACTGGGCAGCCTTCCTGACCGACCCCGCGGTGATCGGGATATATGCCGCTCAGGTGGCCAACCAGGCGTACTTCCTGCACCAACTCGGCGTGATGGATCTGCGCCGGGAGGTGCAGGCGGCCTTCCGACGCCACTACCCGCCTGATCGAGTTGCCGGGCTCGACGCCGCCGAGTACCGTAACTGGCTATATGGCCTGACCCACTTCGTCATCGCTGACAGCCGCTACTACCAGCGGAAGGTGGATCCGGAGGTACACGCTTGGGTGCTAGAAGCGCTGGAGCGGGAGATGGCCGACATCCTGGCCCGGGCCACGGCCGACATCCAAGCCGAGGTGGCATTGGCCTTCCTGCTTGCCGACCGCGAGGAGCACCCGCTGGTGGGCCGGGTGCGTGAGGCGCTGGTGGCGGCGGTGGACCCAGCCAGCGGCATCATCCCCTCGTCCGCGGAGGGAGAGGGGCTGGCGGGTGGTGAGCACCGCAACGTTCTGGCAATCATGGTGTTGCGCTGGCCGGGCCGCCTGCATCCCGGCCCCGACCTCTCGGACGGGCTTGGCGGGCGCTCAGCCGAATTCACAGGCAGCCGCCATCCAAGTTCTGACAACTCGAGAAACGCGATGAAAAAGCTTTTATCACGTTAGTTGTGCTCGCGCTGGATTAAGCGGTGTAAGGGCACCCGGTGTTTTCAGACGAGGTAAGCGTCGAGTTCGACGGCCTCCAAGCGATGCGCCTGGACATCGGTTTGGGGCAGGATGATGATTAAAAAGCCAGGATCAAAAAGCACAACAAAACAAAGGAGCAGGGCATGAACCAGCATGAAAAGCTCAACTACGTCGAGCTCGCCGCCAAGGACTTGAACGCCACCAAAACCTTTTTCTCAGCGGTGTTTGGCTGGGAGTTCACCGACTACGGCCTGGAATACAGTGCGTTTTCCAACCAGGGCTTGGATGGCGGTTTCTACCAGGCGGACGCCTGCAGCCGTACCGACAACGGCGCCGCCTTGCTGGTGTTTTATAGTGCTCAGTTGGAAGAGACCTACACCAAGGTAGTGGGCAATGGCGGCGAGATCGTAAAGCCGATTTTTGAGTTTCCCGGCGGCTTCCGTTTTCACTTTACTGAACCCAGCGGCAACGAGTTTGCCGTGTGGTCAGAGGGGCGGGGCTAAGGCCAGTCGAGAGCCCCGATATTAGCGATATAAACTAGGCGATCTCAATTTCCTGCCACCCTCAAACAATAGGCATAGTACCACCATCAATCACGTACTCCGTGCCCGTAATAGTGGCTGCCTGCCAGAAACGCAATCAGGTTGGCCACTTCTGCAGGCTTCGAAGGGCGGCCAATCGGGATGTCGCCCAGCGAATTCATGATGATCTGCTTGCCATTAATGGATCTCCAATGACTGGATTTGCGACTCGGCAAGCTGGAAAGCGTGGTCAAGTTGAACCGGGCTGCCGGGGAAGTTGCCGGTCACGGTGGCGGTAACCACCATCGTGTTGCCTTGTTGGGAAACACTGACCGGCTCGACGCGATACTCAATCTTGTCGCGGGTGGCGCGCATCCAGGCTTGAATAGCGGGTCGCCCGCGGTGCGTCTCGCCTTCGTCGAACACACAGGCATCTTGAGTGAAGCAATCCGCAATGTGGGTGGCATCCGCACCGTTGCTGATGCTGAAGTAAGTAGTGATCGCGTCTGGCAGTGACAAACTCATGATGGTCATCTCTCGCAGGGGGTAATATGCGAGAATCTTCTGCCTAGACTGACGCGTTATCAAGAACGCACAAAAAGGTAAGTGGCTCACCCATGAGAAAGCTTTATACGCCCGCTACCGCCGCAAGCGATGTGGAAAATGTATTAAAAATGCTGGAAGGGCGCTGGAAGCTCATTATTCTCTTTCATCTCTTCGATGGAAAAGTGCAGCGCTACTCCGATTTAGGAAAACTCATCCCCGATATCTCCCAGAAAATGCTCGCCCAACAGCTGCGCCAGCTGGAAGCGGATGGCATCGTGGCGCGCAAAGTCTATCCCCAGGTGCCGCCGAAAGTGGAGTACCGCCTGACCGAATGGGGGCAAACGCTCTGCCCGGCGCTGGATGCCTTATTGAAATGGGCAGAGCAGAGGGATCACTTCAACAACCCTGACGAGCAGAACGAACAAAACGATGCCGCCACCCAATGAGAACCGCCTGATGCACTACCGCATCATGACCATCAACGACGATGACGCCGCCATTGCTCTGTAGAGCGAAAGTGAAGGCGTGCGGCTGCACGATGCCGAGTAACGCTCCAGTGAAGCTTGCGGGGGCGGGTCTCAATAGCACCTATTCTTAGCTGCCCATACGCCTTCCCTGGCTCTAAAGATGTCACTCGTTTTTCACTGACATATATGGCTGACGAAAGTGGAAACTGGCGGTTGCCGTGCAAGCGTCTCCGGGCAGATGACGCTCAGGTTCTTGGCCAGCCCGGCATCACTGACCGGGATAGCACACAAAGTGCCCGCTCGGATCTCCGCTTCGACGCAAGCCGCCAGCACCAGTGATACGCCCAGGCCTGCTTTGACAGCCTGTTTAACCGCTTCGGTACTGCCCAGTTGCATTGAAACCTTCGGGAACGGCCCTCTTTCGCCGAAGAAACTCGCCAGCAACCGGCCCGTACCTGTTCCGGGTTCACCGCCCAGCAGGCTCATTCCTGCGAGGGTTTTCCGGTCTATTTCATGCCATTCCGCACAGGGGTGATCGGGTGAAGTAATTAACACCACGGGCTCCTGTCGCCAATCCATTGCCTGGAAGCCAGATTTCGGGTGCCACCACTCCATCACCGCTATATCCAGCTCGCCGCTAGTCAGTTGTCTAGCAATGTTAGGATTGTTATCAATCACAAGATCCAGCTCAGGTACCGCCGGAATGTTCTTGAACGTGCTCACGTAGGGCTGGAGCATGTAAATACCGATGTTGGAACTTGCCCCTACGCGTAAACGCGTACCGCTAACGACTTCTCGAGCACGCTCGTCCAGTTGCAACATACTAAGCGCAAGCGGCATAAGCGCCAGGGCTGCTTTGGTGGGCTCGCAACCCGTTTTACTGCGGCGTATCAACAGGGCACCTAGCTGTTCTTCGAGCTTTTGAATGTGCTGTGAAAGCGTGGGTTGTGCGATACCGAGAGCTTGGGCGGCGGCCTGAAAACGTCGGTGCTGAACCAGTGTGGTAAAACTTTTCAGCCAGACCAAGTTCAGCATGGAGTTGTCTCAGTGATAGTGGGCGAATTAGCCGCATCCTGAGGGCATTCTCCTTGTAACGCTTGAAGAATGTTGTCGGCAGCACGCTGTTCAATCATCAGCCGCACATCCTGGACGGCAGAGCCAATGTGTGCCGTAAATAGCGTGTTGGGATGTGCTCGCAAGGTGGGGCAAATCTCTTGCGGGCGATCCTCTCGAGCCCAATCTTCCATTTCAAAAACATCCGCTGCGTAGCCGCCTAACTGCCCTGACTCCAATGCTTCCAAAACGGCAGCTTCCTGCACTACAGAACCCCGGCATGGGTTGATCAAAAAAGCGCCTGGTTGCATCAGGGCCAAGCGCGCAGTGTTCATGGTATGCAGGGTTTGTTTATTGAGCGGCAGGGCCAAAATGACAATGTCGGCTTGCCCGAGCAGCTCTTCAAGCGACTTGCGCGCCACGCCTAGCGCGGCCTCCTCAGCAGCGGGCAAGGCGTCTGGCTGAGAATACAGCAAGCTCGCGCCCCACCCCTGGAGCCGTGTTGCCACTGCCTGGCCGATGGGACCCATGCCGACGATACCCACGGTCGCGCCGGCAACCCCCAGCCCATAAAACGTGGGCTGCCATCCCTTGAACTGGCCGGAACGAACGTACTCATCGGCCGCTCGGACATGGCGGATTAGGCTAATGGTTAGCCCGATGGTTAGCTCAGCCGTTGGCACCGTCAGCAGATCCGGCACGAAGGTCAGCCAAACGCCATGACGCGTACAGGCCTCCACATCAAAATTATCGTATCCCTTCAGGGCGGCACCAATAACTTTCAGCTTGGGACAGCCCGCTAGAAATTCCTCGCTGACCTGGTCCGGCATAAACACCATCATGGCGTCTGCGGTTGCCGCGCGGGCCTTTACCTCGGCGGCGGTCAAGGTAGTGGCTGACTGGTTGGTGATCACTTCACAGTGTTGTTCCAGCCTTTCCAACACACTGTTGTGTACCCGGTGGGTAATGAAAACCCTTGGTTTCATTTGATTTCCTTACTTGAATTTCTTACGAAGATGGCCGCTAAGGCTATCCACCATCGTCACCATAACGAGTATGACAATCAGGATGGCGCTGACTTCCTGGTACTGCATGACGCGTAAAGAGCCCATTAGCTCGAAGCCGATCCCGCCAGCCCCCACCATGCCCATCACCGTAGAGGCGCGGAAATTGTATTCCCAGCGGTAGATAGAGACATCAGCAAACTGCGGAAGCACCTGCGGGAGCACCGCGTGCCAGTGAACCTGTAATCGCGTCGCGCCAGCGGCATTGGCGGCCTCCACAGGGGCTGGGTCGACATGCTCGATCGCTTCGGCAAAGAATTTACCTACCATGCCGATAGAGTGAAGGCCGAGCGCGAGCACGCCCGGCAAGGCGCCAAAACCCACGGCAGCAACGAAGATAATGCCCATAATCAACTCAGGCACCGAGCGCAGAGCGTTCAGCAGCGTGCGGGTTACGTGGAATACCATGGGGTGGGGCGAGGTGTTGCGAGCGGCCAAAAACGCCAGGGGCACGGAAGCGATGACCGCTATCGCCGTGCCGGCAATGCTCATGGCGAGGGTATCGACCAGCGGCGCTATCCAATCCATGGCGTTGGTGAAATCGGGCGGTAGTGACTCTCCCATTAGGGTGGCGATGGCCGGCACCCCGTTGGCCAGGGTGCGAAAATCCAGCAGGTCCACGTACCAACTCGCCAGGAGAACCACTGCCAGTACCAAACCCGCTTGGAAGAGCTTGCTCCGCCAACCGCGCGCGTGTTCAGCCAGCACGGTATCAGGAGAAAACGATGAAAGGGGCGGCGAATCTATTTTGGAATGATTCATCATGTCCCCTTACATCTTGGCGAAATCAAGATTGAGCAGACTACCCATTTCCCGGATTACATCGTAATCGGCATCAGTGATAGCGGCGAAGCCTTCGGCTTTTAGGTTGTCCAGAATTTCTTCATCATCGATGCTGATGAAGGCGTCCTGGATCTGCTGCTTGAGTGCTGGATCCAGGTTAGAACGCATCGCCCAAGGGTACTGAGGGTACTCCCCGCTGTGACCCAACACCCTAACCTGGTTGCGATCTATCAGGCCGCGGTCCATCACGTGCTCAAAGATCACTTCCGATAGCCCGCCTGCATCCGCATTACCATTGGCCACGTTCACCGCCACGGCATCATGGGTGCCAACGAAGTGGGCTTCATAGTCCTCGCCTGCTTCCAGCCCCGCCGATTCAAGCAGCACGGTTTTGGGAATCAGGTGGCTTGACGTGGAGGCACGGTCGCCATAGGCCATCTTCATACCTTCGATATCCGCATAGGACTCAATGCCGGAATCGACATTGGCAATGATGACGGAACGGTAGGTGGGCTTGCCATCTACAATCATGGCGGCAAAGGGTTCGATCTCGCTTTTGCTTCTTGCCATCACATAGGAGAGCGGGCCGAAGTAGGCGAGGTCGATGCGACCAAAGCGCATGGCTTCGATCATGGAGGAGTAATCCGTGGTGACGATCAGCTCAACTTCTTTTCCCAGGGTACTTTCAAGATACTCTTTTAATGGCTCGTTGCGTTTGATCAGTTCAGAGGCGTTTTCATCAGGAAGTAGCGCGACTTTTAACAGATCCGGGTTTGGATCAGGGTCTGCCGCCAAGGCCGGCATGGCGATTCCAAACATAAGACAGATGGCAAAGAAAAAGCTGAATAGCGGTTTCATTGGGCAATCTCCAGTTTTATCGGGGAGGGAGTGGTGGTTTGAGGGTTGGGTTCGGTGGTCTCAGCGGCGTCGGTCACAGCTCCGCGCGTGCCGTGGTAGATCTCGTTCAGGTGGCGTTGCTGTAACTGTGAGGGGGCCGCATCGAAAACGATTTGGGCATTCGCTAACCCGATAATGCGGTCAGCAAACCGCTGGGCATACTCCAGCTGGTGCAGTGAAATAATGGCGGTAATACCATCCTCACGGCATATATCTCGCAGTAGCGTTAGCACTCGCTCAGAGGTTGCCGGGTCAAGGCTGGCCACTGGCTCGTCCGCCAATATCATGGCGGGCTGCTGCGCCAAGGCACGCGCAATGCCCACCCGCTGTTGCTGCCCGCCGGAGAGTTGATCGACCCGGGTAAGCGCTTTCTCGGCCATGCCTACGCGGTCCAGGCAGTGCAGAGCAAGCGCCTGTTCCTGCCTGGGTAGCGGAAACAAACTGCGCCAGGTGCTGTGGTAAGCAAGCCGACCGGTCAGCACATTCTGGAGCGCCGTATGGCGTTCAATGAGCTGATGGTGCTGGAAAACCATGGCGGTTTTGCACCGATGGCGGCGTACCGTAGACCGGGTTTCGAGCGCACCTAGCTCGGCCGAGATCACTTTGCCAGTGCTGGGCCGCACCAAGTGGTTGAGAGAACGCAGTAACGTCGATTTACCCGCACCGGAAAGGCCGAGTAGTACCGTAAACTCCCCTTTGTGGAAATCGACGGTGGTGGGGCGGAGTGCGAGGACATTCCCAGGATATGTCACCCCCATTTTCTCGATGCGGAGCATTAAGTCAGAGGATTGAATAGGCTCCATTGGATCACCTTCTGCAATGTATAAGCTCACTTTATTGTGACTTACAATGCAACGGTAGCCCGCCTAAGTGACAAAGCTGTGTCGTTCAGGTGATAAGTTAATGACTATCCAAGGAGCGCAGGTAGCCAGTCAAACGGCTCAGATAACGCTTCTCTAGACCAATATCGTCACAAAACGAGGCCCACCAAGGCTGGGCGTACCGATCCGATATTCTGCTCTATTCGTTTGTTAATGGAGATAACCACAACGTTTAACCAAGCTGAGCCTCAATCGCGGCTTTATCAATGACCGACCAGACCTCCCTAATCTTGCCATCGCTAAACAGGTAGAACGCGTTTTCGCAAAACGTCACGTTTTTGCCATCCACCGCAAGGCCAAGGAAGCTACCTTTGGGTGTGACATCGAATCGCAACCTGCACGCGACATGGGGTGAATCAACGGCCAAAAGCTCAATGTTAAAGTGAAGATCCGGTATCTGCTCGTAATCGGCTTCCAGCATGGCGCGATAACCATCAAGCCCTAGGCGCCTGCCGTTGTGGTGGACATCGTCATGCACGAACTGGTCAAGGTTCGTCCAGTCTTGATTATTGAGGCAGGTGATGTAATCACGGTAGGTTGCTTCCAGGTCACGTTTGTTCATCCTGGTTCTCCTTTCTTGGGCAGGCGTGAAGGCATTCGCCAAGGGTATACAGGCTCAGTATCATAAGCAGCCTAAACCAAACCACAGAAGTCATCATTCATGTCGTGCCCACCTTGCCCCCATTGCCAATCCGAATTCGTCTATCAGGATCAAAGCCTGTTCATCTGCCCCGAATGCGCTCACGAATGGAACCCTTCTGAGGCTGAGGCAGAAGAGACCGTGACGGTAAAAGATGCCCACGGCACCCTGTTAGCGGAAGGCGACAAGGTAACGATGATCAAAGACCTCAAGGTCAAAGGCAGCTCATTGGTACTCAAGGTGGGCACCAAAGCGGTTATCAAGCGGCTCTTGGATAGCAAGAATCACCAACTGGACTGCAAGGTCGACGGCGTCGGCGACATGATGGTGACCGCCCACTTTGTGAAAAAAGCTTGAATAAGACCCCGGAATTCTTCGATTCACCACACGACGCAGTAAGCTGAGGCTCACCCACCATCACCACTTCACTCAGCGTTTAAGCGAAGCGTGTTTTCGGGTATCTCATTCTAGGGCAACAAAATCAGCTCTAAGGCCTTTGACAGCGGGTTGGAAAGTATTCAAAAGCGCTATTTCCTTTCGATTTATTTAGCTAAAGTAAGACTAAAGCTTATCTGCCGGAAGGCCTTCAATGACTGATTTGATAATCCTGAGAGATTTCCTGGCCCTTTGTGAAACCAAGAGTTTTAGCCGCACGGCTGAGCAGCGGTATGTTTCGGTGTCAGGCTTGAGTCGTCGTATTCAAGGTCTTGAAGAGTGGGCAGGCACCGCGCTGTTTGAGCGGCGGAAAGGTGAGCTAGTGCTGACGGAGGCAGGGCATAGCCTGCAAATGGTAGCTTCACAAGCGCTTAGCGCTTTTGATCGATTTCGGCTCTCCGTTGCTGATGATATTAACGATCAGAAAAGGCGGATACGATTTTGCTCACCACACATTATGGCTGCGATATTTTTTCCCCACTGGATGCCGCGCTTACAAGCGCAGTTCACACAGGCAACATTTAGCATTGATGCGAATACATTGCCGGAGTGCCTGGCCGCTCTGGATCAGGGAGAGGCCGACTATGTAACGGCACTATTCGATGGTGAACACCTTATTGCAAGGCGCTTGGGAATAGAGAGTGATAGTTACACTTCAATTGAGCTAGATACCGAGTCTCTCATCCCTGTTAGCGCGCCAAATGCTGCAGGTCAGCCACTGTTTAATTTACATGCTGCAGATGGCTCCCCACTCTCATTTTTGAATTATGCCCAAGAGTGCCATTTAGGCTGGTCGCTGAGTGCCATGCTTGTGAATCAAGGTTTGAATTTACAGCAACACCATGATGCAGGTCTTGCGGATAGTTTGCGTCATATGACGTTATCAAGATTGGGAGTTGCGTGGCTTCCCTATTCGCTAGTGCGGGAAGACCTTGGGGCTAAGCGGCTTGTTCGAGCAGGAGGTTCCGCTTTCGATGTGCCATTAAAAATTATCCTGCTGAGACGAACAGCGCCCCTAGCAGCAGAAGCCCAGCGGCTATGGGATGGGCTGCTGGAAATGAAGAATGTGAGAACCTTCTCTGACGTTGTTTGAACGGTATACCGATCTTGCGTTGCAACGTTGGCAACTTTTTCGTCTCTTTTATCCGGTAACGCAACCTAGCCAGAAAAGTCGCGGTGCTTGCTGATTTGGCAACAGGCATTGCGATATCGTCATGGTTTAACGCTACAAAATGGGTAATGCTAAGGAAAAGCTCAATGTTCTGAGAACCCCTATGACGATGCTACTGCCGATGACTTCTGCTCAAAACTACCGTTGGGTCATTCTGCTAATAGCCACCCTGGCTCAAGCAGCGGCATGCTTTTTCGTTCAAGGCATCGGCGCCATCAGCGTTTATATACAGGCAGATATGGCGCTCTCTGCATTTCAGATTGGGACGCTGGTCTCTGCTGCTCAACTGGTGCCTTTAGTTGGGCTGTTAGTTGCCGGGGAGTTGCTGGACAGGTTCAGTGAGCGTTTGGTGGTGGGAGTAGGCACCCTCGTTGTGGGCATTGCGCTTAGCGCTGCCGTGCTGGTGGAGAGTTACTGGGCCATGCTGCTATTTTTGGTCATCGTAGGGGCAGGCTACAGTACCGCTCAGCCTGGCGGTAGCAAATCGGTAGCCGCTTGGTTTGACAAATCCCAGCGTGGTTTTGCCATGGGGATTCGTCAGGCAGGTTTGCCGCTCGGCGGGGCGCTGGCGGCGATCATACTACCAACCGTTGCAATCACCTGGGGGTGGCGCGCCTCTTTTCTGGTGGGTGGGTTGATTGCGATCTTCGGGGCGTTGGTCTTTATGCTTTTTTACCGAGCCCCTGGTGGCGTAGTGCCGGTTGCAAGAGACTCTGAAGGTAGCGTAACAAAAGTCGTCTTATCGCGACTGGCGATGATTCGCGAACCGGCCATGAAACAGATCATGGCGTCCGGTATTAGTTTGATCTCGGTTCAGTACGGCATTTTGATTTTTACCGTGCTCTATCTGCATAGCCGTTTGCAGATGGAGGTACTGCAGGCGGCGACGTTGCTATTCGTAGCCCAAGGGGCCGGAGTTGCCGGGCGTATTTTTCTGGCGGCCTGGAGTGATCGCTGTCGCTCGCGCTATTTTCCAGTAATGGTGTGCATGGTGGCGGTGATAGTAGGGCTGCTGGTATTGGTTTGGCTGCCGCTACACTCAACGCTCATGCTGAGCGGTTTGATGGCCTGGTTGGGCTTTTTTGGTTTTGGTTGGTACGGCCCTTGGGTAGCTTATGTGGCTGAGTCTGCCCCTGCTGATAAAACCGGCTTTGTGCTGGGGCTGGCCATGGCGATTAACCAGCTGGCGATTGTATCGATACCACCACTCCTTGGGTGGCTGTTAGATATAAGTGGCAGCTTTATGCTCGGCTGGAGTCTGCTGATCGCCATGACGTTATTGGGGCTATTAATGACCATCCAGCGGCAAGGAGAAATTAATGAAAGCGATCGTGTTTGACGTATTTGGCACTATTGTTGATTGGCGCTCCAGTTTGATTCATCAGTTCAATGAGCTAGAGAAAGAGCTGGGGATTGAACTGCCTAGTGAAGTGCTGGCTGATCAATGGCGTCAGCTTTATGCGCCTTCCATGGACAGGGTACGCAGGGGGGAAATCCCATGGACGGTATTAGATGATCTGCATCGAGAAAGCTTAGTCAAACTACTCAATCAACATGGGATTGCGCTAGACGAAGCGACCATTGATCGCGTCAATTACTTTTGGCACCAATTAGAGCCCTGGCCCGATGTCCCACATGGCCTACAACGCCTGAAAGAGCACACCATCATCGCAACGTTGACCAACGGTAATCTCTCATTAATGGTCGATGTTGCCCGTCACGCCAAGTTACCGTGGGATATGATTTTTTGCGCCGAGTTATTCGAGCACTACAAGCCTGATTCGGAGGTTTATTTAGGCGCTTGCCGTCTGCTACGCCTACCGCCTGAAGAGGTAATGCTGTGTGCGGCGCATAATGCTGACCTGCGTGCTGCCCGTGAACTGGGAATGAAAACGGCGTTTATACCCCGGCGCACAGAGTATGGCCCCCAGCAGGATAAAGATTTAGAAGCAGAAGAAGCATGGGATTTTGTGGCTGAAGATCTCGTCGCGTTGAGCGAGCGGCTAATAGAGTGAGTCAACAATAAGTAGCGTAAGCGCAGGGCAGGGGTTAGTACCATTAAGGCCCTGCATCCACCACTGCATCACGAAACGTTTCAGCGAAGCTTGCCAGGGCGGGTGTCCAGGTTTCCGGTTCGGAGGCGGCAAATTTGGTATCGACCTTGGCGATGTATTTGCAGAAAATGGCATAAACCGCAACACTCTCGGTAATCCAGGGTATCCTCCAACAGCATTTTCTACGTACCTAACAAAGGTAGTCACCATGTCAGCTACGATGAGCAAAGACGACGCACACAAGCTAATTGAGCAACTTCCTGCGAATGCCACCTGGGAAGACCTTATGCATGAGATCTACATCCGAGAGACCATCGAAAAGGGCATGGCAGATAGCCAAGCGGGTAACATTACGAACGTGGCAGATATTCGCAAGAAATACGGCTTGCCTGAATGAATGTGTTCTGGACAGCAACAGCAGAAGCTCATTTGGAAGCGATTTATGCCTATATTGCGCAGGACTCAGAAGCTTATGCGTTGAGTACCGTTGATAAAATCACCCGAAGGTCACAACAGATCGGTGATTTCCCCGCTTCAGGACGCAAGGTGCCGGAGTACTATATCGCTCAAATAAGGGAAGTCTTGTGTGGCGCTTACCGCATTATTTACTACATCAAACCAGATAAAATTGACGTTCTCGCCGTTTTACACGCATCTATGAACCGACTGAAAAGCGAATAGGGCAACGCTATAGCGTAGTATCGGCGCCCACCTCACGACGCAGTCAGCTGAGGCTCATCCACCACCAACGCATCACGCAACGTGTCAGCGAAGCTTGCCAGGGCGGGTGTCCAGGACTCTGGTTCGGGGGCGACAAAATAGGTATCGACATTGGCGATGGACGTGGGCAGCTCCAGCGTATGAATACCGAACCGGTGCTGGTGGGCTTCAACCGTCCCTCTGGGCAGCACCGTGTAACCCATCCCGGCAGCAACGCAGCCAAGCATCGCGTCCAGTGAACCGAACTCAAAAATCCGGCCTGCATTGACGCCGTAGGAAGCCAGCAACAGCTCGATACGTTGGCGGTAGCTGCAACCTTGGCGAAATGCCAAAAAAGCGGACGTCAGCAGCGCTTGTGAAGAGGGCATCTTCGTCATCGGCGTTGAGCCGACTAAAATAAGCCGCTCGCTAAATGCTTTGAGCAAGTGATAGCGGCCATGCTCGAGTCGCCCGGCCACGAAGACACAATCCACCTGCCCATTAAGCAACAATTCGACCAGCTCAGCCGTGGGCCCGGTCTTTATCTGGATATCAACGTCAGGCTGCGCTGCGTGGTACGCCGCCAGTATCGGCGGAAGGCGCAACGCCGTCGTGGTCTCCATGGCGCCTATACGTAGCCGTCCACACGCCTTTTCCTGGCCTTTGAATAGCGATACCGCTTCATCGTGGGCCGTCAGTATGCGTTCGGCGTACTCCACCAGTGCCAAACCCGCACTCGTGGGACGAACGCGCCCCGCACGCTGAAGCAGTTGTACACCCAACTCCTCCTCAAGTTTCTTGATGTGAGCCGTCACATTGGATTGCACCGTGTGCAGCTGATTTGCCGCTGCCACGAAGCTGCCTGTTTCGGCCACTGCCATAAACAGTCGAAGCGATTTCAGTTGCATGGCCCACCTCTCCGTCGATACTCGTCAAACTAGGGCTATCTCAAAAAAAGATAGTAGCGATCATAACTAATCATTTCTAGTAAACACTCCTCCGCGCGTAGTCTTCCCTGTACAAACGAGCTGCCAATCCTGCTCGAGGCAGCACGAAAGGGGCACGACATGATTAACAGCAAAGACCTACCGGCCCTGATGACAGGGATAATGGCAACCTTGGCGGGGATTGGCATTGCGCGCTTCGCCTATACGCCGCTATTGCCCGCGATTATTCAAGAGGGGTGGTTCACCGCGAGCCAAGGCGCCTACCTTGGGGCCGCCAACCTGCTGGGGTATTTTATCGGCGCACTCGCCGCCCACTCGCTGAGTGAGCGCTTTTCTCCTCGCTTGGTGATGGCCGCAAGCTTCGCGGGTATCGCGCTTAGCTTTGTGCTCTGCGCCGGGGCGGGCGGTTTCCTCTGGTTCTTCTTCTGGCGGTTGGTGTCAGGTATTGCCGGGGCCATCTTAATGGTTGTCGGGCCTTCACTGGCGTTGGCGGCCACGCCACCTGAAAGGCGAACCCGTGTCGGCGCCATGGTATTTACCGGTATTGGCTTTGGAGCACTGCTTTCGGCCTTCATTGTGCCGTTGCTTCTTGGGTTAAGCCTGACAGTCACCTGGGGCACGCTGGGGCTACTGTGTATTGCCGCTGGCCTCTTGTGTGACTATTTTTTGCAACAACAGGGAATAGCGCACTTGACCTCACCAATAACGGCTAGCTCGGTGGGTAGTAGTTCCACAGGGTATGCGGGTGTAAAGGTCATTGTTCTGCTGGTGATTGGCGCTTACGCCCTGGATGCGATTGGCTTTGTGCCCCACACCGTGTTCTGGGTGGACTATCTTGCCAGGGAAAACGCCCTGGGCAATCAAGCGGCTTCATTGCAGTGGGGTATCTTCGGGTTGGGCGCCTTGTGTGGGCCGTTTATGGTAGGCGCACTGGCGCAGCGAGTGGGCTGGCAGGGGGGCTTGATGATCGCCTTTGCGGCGAAGGCCGCCGCTGTCTTGCTACCGGTGTTCTCGCTCGCACTGCTCAGCCAGTCGGTTTCCTCCTTCATGGTGGGGGCGATGATCCCCGGCATTGTTGCACTCACCTCTGGCCGCCTTGCTGAGTTGGTAGGGCCAACCGCCCACAAGAAGCTCTGGGGGCAAGCCACCGCTGCCTTTGCTGCCGCTCAGGCGGTGGCGGGCTATGCCATGTCCGCGCTTTATGGCGCCTGGGGCAGCTACGCGCCACTGTTTGCCATCAGCGGTCTTATCCTCTTCGCTGGCTTTTTGCTGGTGCTGCTTAGCCGTGGCGTACAGCAGAGGCACTCGTCTGGCCAACAATCTACACAGCAATCTTCAAAGCACTCTTCAAACCAAGGGAGGCAATAATGGAGCTCTACCTAAACGCAACCTCACCCTATGCGCGCCTGGTGCGCATCGTATTACTGGAAAAAGGCCTAACGGACACCGTGACGCTGAAGTGGTGCGACCCTTGGGCAGACGATGCCGATCTATTAAAAGCCAACCCCGCAGGGCGTATTCCGGCGTTGATAACGGAGAAGGGGATCTCGTTAAGCGAGTCACTGCTGATTGCCGTTTACCTGGATGGCGTTAGCCCCAACAAGCCGATGATTCCCACGGCTGGTTTAGGTGAGGTGCTGCACCTGGCCGGGTTGGGTCAAAACCTGATGGATGCCGCGTTCAATACCGTGATTGCCAGAAAGCATTACGGCAATGGAATTGATGATAGCGAGCTGGGGCAGAGGCGTTCGCGGGCCATTCAGCGGCTATTGAAGCAGCTGGAGGGTGAGCTTGGCGAAAAACAACAGACCTCAACTATCAATCTGGGTCACATCGCCACCGCAGTGGCGCTGGATTATCTAGCCTTCAGGCTGCCAGAGGTGAGCTGGAAGGAAGAGTATCCACAGTTACAGGAATGGCATGCTGGTGTGACAGCACGTGCAAGCTTTGAGCAAACTGCATTCAGTTAGTAGGGGGGATTAGCACCAGCCATTATCTAAATTGATACTCCCCGCGCTTATCACTCATATCAGGCTTGTATATTCAAAATAAGAATATTAAAAATATCTTTTATGCTTTTTAGTAAATTAAGGATGCACTAAAATGGTGCCCTTTTTGAGCCAGGCCGCTGGGCTCTTGCCGCAGTGTTAGGCCAAAGATAGGGATGTCACCATGAGTGAGCCAGCAAGTGATCAAGAGGGGGCGCACTTCAAGCGCAGTATGCAGACGCGCCATTTGGTGATGCTCTCCTTGGGGGGCGTGATTGGCACCGGGCTGTTTTTGAGTTCCGGTTATACCGTGCAGCAGGCCGGGCCTATTGGGGCAGTGCTGGCCTATCTGGTGGGTGGCATTGTTGCTTGGCTGGTGATGATGTGCCTGGGCGAGCTGGCGGTGCATATGCCGAATTCAGGCGCCTTCAGCGCGCATGCCAGCCGCTATATCGGCCCCGGCACCGGCTACATGGTGGCCTGGATGTACTGGCTCACCTGGACGGTGGCGCTAGGGTCAGAGTTCACCGCGGCGGCGGTCTTTATGGGGCGCTGGTTTCCCGATATCCCCGGCTGGTACTGGAGCGGCTTGTTTGCGGCGATTGTCTTTGGTGTGAATGCGTTTACCTCGCGCTTCTTCGCCGAGTCTGAGTTCTGGCTTTCACTGATCAAAGTGATCGCGGTGGTGGTGTTTGTGCTGGTGGGCGCCGTGGCGATTATTGGCTGGGTACCGCTGCATGATGCCACTGGCGCTGAGGTCGCCTCACCGGGACTATCGGCACTATGGGGAGAGGGCGCCATGCCGCCCAACCTGCTGGCCATTGGTACCGCCTTACTGGCAGTGATGTTTGCCTTTTCCGGTACCGAACTGATTGGGATTGCCGCTGGAGAAACGGTGGATCCGGCCCGCAATGTGCCCAAGGCGATCCGCGCGACCCTATGGCGATTAATCCTGTTTTTTGTCGGCACCATCGTCGTGATTGCGGCGCTGTTACCTCAAGACCAAGCCGGGCTCAGTCAAAGTCCCTTTGTGGCCGTATTCCAGCGCCTTGGCGTGCCGGGCGCAGCCGATATCATGAATTTTGTGATCATCACCGCGCTGCTTTCGGCGGCCAATTCCGGGCTTTATGCCTCGTCGCGCATGCTATGGACGCTCGCTGACCAAGGCACCTTGCCCAAGTCGCTTGGCCGCCTCAACAAGCGTGGCATTCCGATGAATGCCCTGCTACTCAGCATGGTCGGCGGCCTGGGCGCGCTGTTCTCCAGCGTTTATGCCCCTGAAACCGTCTACTTGGTGCTGGTCTCGATTTCCGGTTTGGCCGTGGTGGTGGTCTGGATGGCGATTGCGCTTAGCCAGTTTAACTTCCGGCGCCGCTACCTGCGTGAAGGCGGGCAACTGAAGGATCTGGTTTATCGCACCCCGTTCTACCCCTGGGTGCCGATTATTGCGTTTGCAGCCTGTCTGACCGCGTGCATTGGCATTGCTTTCGACCCGCATCAACGCGTGGCGCTCTATTTCGGTGTGCCTTTCATTGGCCTGTGCTACCTGGTGCACTTCGTGCGCCACCGTTCGGCCTCCCAACGTTCTGAACATTCGCCCAACGCCATTGAGGAAAAGACCGCATGAGTGAGTTAAATCCAATCAAAGCGCTGTTGGCCGACGTGCCCTTTATGGTTATCGACGGTGCCTTGGCCACCGAACTGGAAGCGCTCGGCTGCGACCTCAATGACGCCCTCTGGTCGGCGCGCTTGTTGGCGCAAGCCCCGGAGAAGATTCGTCAGGTGCATCAGGCCTACTTTGAAGCCGGGGCCGACTGTGCGATTACCGCCAGCTATCAAGCCACGGTGCCCGGTTTTATGCAGGCGGGGCTGACGGCAGAAGAGGCGCGGGCGTTAATTCAGTTATCGGTCACGCTGGCGCAGCAAGCGCGGGATGCGGTCTGGCAGCCGGGCCAAACCGACCGGCCCAAACCGCTGGTGGCCGCATCCGTCGGCCCTTATGGCGCGTATCTGGCGGATGGCAGTGAGTACCGGGGTGGCTATGACCTGGATCGCGCCGGGCTGGTTGAATTTCACCGCGAGCGTTTTGAACTCTTGCTGGCGGCGGGGGCTGATCTACTGGCCGCTGAAACCCTGCCTTCATTGGAGGAAGCGCTGGCGATCACCGATTTGCTGGCCGAGCACCCGGGCGCGCAGGCCTGGATCACTTTCTCGGCGAAGGATGGCCAACATATCAGCGATGGCACGCCGATCGAGCAGTGTGCGGCAGCCCTGGCCAACTGCCCAGGCGTGGCGGCGATTGGTGTGAACTGCACGGCCTTGGCCCACATTGAATCGCTGATTCAGGCGATCCGGCGTCAGTGCGATCTGCCTATATTGGTCTACCCCAACTCAGGGGAAGTGTACGACGCGGTAACCAAAACCTGGCACCCGGCCCAATGCGATCATACTGCTGCGGATATTTCCGGGCTGGCACAAGGGGTTGAGCAGTGGCTGGCAGCAGGCGCGTCAGGCATTGGCGGATGCTGCCGAACGACACCGGAGGATATTCAGGCGCTGGCTAAGTGGCGCCGGTCGCTCCAGATTGTTTAGGCCTTAATGCTGAGTCTCTGCCCATAACTTTTCTACCTCTTCGACGGGCATCTGTTCGATGTCCGCGATTGTCTGATCATCCATTTCTGTGCGAGCGAGCAGCTTCCGAGCCGCGTTGCGTTTGCTTTCCTGAGTACGTTGCCCACTTCACTGAAGCCTTTCTTGCTGTCCTTTCTTAAAACCCAAGCATTTATTACTCCAGCCAAAGACATTGGTAGGGGGTAGCAATGGCATCAACATGACCCAGGTCATGCTCGTAGCCTAAAGTTTGATGAGGAGAACATGGGATTCAACGAACTTTGCTGCTAGGCTCATTTTACTAGAGCTAAAAAAGCCGCAGGGAACAACCTAATGCCACATGCACCTCGCATCGAACTCCACCCCTTTAGCCAGCGCGTGCAGGTGCATGTTGATGGCAAACTGCTTGCTGACTCTACCCAAACTCTCGAACTCCGCGAAACCGGCTATCCGCCACGCCACTATTTCCCGCGCGAAGATGCGCGGATGGATTTGCTTACCACCTCAGAAACGACCACCCATTGCCCATTTAAAGGCGACATGGTGTATTGCTCGCTGGGCGAAAACCAAGACATTGCCTGGAGCTACGAGCAGCCGATTGAAGGGATGGAAACGCTAGCGGGTAGGGTGGCGTTTGGTGGGGAAGAGAACGAATTTTGGATATGCAGCCTAATGGAAATTAATTCTCCAAAAGAATCATGGGCTTGGAAGAATATGGCAGGCTGAATTTTCCGAAAAAAGTGCCAGCACGCTCATTCAATCATAGAACGCGCCGTCTAATACGCTGCTAGGGCAATGCGAGTAGAGCCAAAGGGAAAGTTATGGCAAACATAGGCTCAACGGAATTCTTCATAGACGTTCCCAGTTTGCCGCGTGATGAATTTGAGAGGTATTCAACGCAATTATTTGATGACTGGGAGAGTTACGTTGACGGTGTTTTAAAGCTGCCAGACTACTCTATCGCCCTGGAAACAGAAGAAGGGTCAGTCAAGGCTGTTGGCAGAGTTGCAGCTGCCCTTGGCATGTTATACATCGGTATTGGCCAATACGGGTCTTTCATCAGCGGCCTTGAGACGATAAATAGACAGGTACGTGATGTGGGGGATTACCTTTCGGATCGCGCAGCTGCTCCATTTGAGAAAAGTAGCAAAAAGCCAAGGGTTAAAAAGAGGGGAGAGTCGCTGGCACGGTTAAAGACTCTTTTCGCTAAAGTTCAACGTGGGGAAATGACCGTTGATCAAGCCATGAAAGAGGCTGAGTCCGTTTTTGGCGATGAACTCGAAGAAGCGCCAGAATTCGTAAACGCTCTTGAAGATTCATTAGCAAAGGCACCTTTGCTCCCCCGTCAAATTAAACTTCCTTTAGTTGACGCTTTAGGAAATGACTTAATTTCGGAGGGCAAAAAGCGAAGGGAATCATCACGTCCATCCCAACCACCCCAGCCAACTCCAGTTCCGGAACACTACCGAGTGGAGTTGTGGAGAGAGAGTAAAAAGTCGAAACGGAATGTAAGAGTGTCGAAATGGTAGTGGGGGCCGAATCCCTAACAAGGACATCAAATTCGTTCCGGCTTGCGGCCATCACCGGACGTCCCTGTTGGGTCGCCGTTTATTGCTGGCGTTATGCGAAAAAAACTGGGAGAGCGTGTGGAGCTATATACTGTTGATCGTTTGGGCACCTTGGCAGAGGGGAGCACCTGCCAATTACAGCATTACAATGACGTGAGCCCAGAAGTGTTAGCAGAGCACTCCAATTCGCTGTTTCCCGATGGGCTCTCTCGCCATGGTGAAATGTACTTTCTAAGAGCGGAGTCCCAAGTCCAAGCGATAAATCCAATGCTCGAGCTTTTTTTTGAGCAGGTGCGTAGAGCGTCATTCCCTGATAAACCTTCGAGAATGCAGAGTATGTTCGCGGTTGACTGTTTATCTAGTGTCCGAGATTTTAAAATCAGGTTTAAAGCGCTTGAACTGCCAGTCTATAAAGTGAAAGCTGAAACGGTTTTTAGGGCTGACATGGGGCTTCTATATGGCGGGAATTCAGCCTTAGTAACTTCGTGGTTTGCTTCGCAGTATTGGAAGGGCGAAGCTGGGCCTGAGCAACCCTTTTGGGAATGGGTGCTGAAGTGCCCAGTAGAGATTGGTGAGAGGATCGCATAACCACGGGCTGCCGAACCACTTTTCCGGCGCGTTGCGCCTCCAAATCGGCCGCTGAGCACAGGCGTTAAATCCCATTTAACCCACTAAACCTCCCTAGTCACCGCATCATTCCAATATCCCTCGTTTGGCCTTGATCAGAGTGAGTCATTCGCGGGCGCGGGTGATGCCGGTGTAGACCAACTCGCGGGAAAAGGAGGATGGGGTTGGGTGTAGGTGGTAGCAGCAGGGAGGTGTGCAGAAACTCTGAGCCCTGGGGTTTGTGTATCGTCATCGCGAATATGGTTTCTACCGCGTGCAGACGAGAAGGTAGCACCCAGTTGATGTGTTTTTCCGGGTCGCTGGTCGGGTATGCACCGCGTAGTAATGATTTATCCGGGATGCACGGAACCGGCATTGTGAGAGTAATGCCGATATTGCCAACTGAACAACTAGGCTGACAGAGGGGAATTACCCTCTGTCTGAGGTTCCAGATTAACGATATTCACTAACCTTTTGAGATTTCATTGCCGACGAAAGCGTAAGGAAGTCCGCCAGTTGCTGGGTGGCACGCTTCTGTGACGCCTGAACCATCAAGAGTTCCACCATCGGCAGCTCCGGAAATCCCTCCCGCTTGCCTAGAATAATGTGGTCTTCAGCAAGCGCACTGGCGGGAAGCACACCGATGCCGAGACCTGCTGATACAGCGGCACGAATATTGTCATAAGAGGCGCTAGTATAGGCACTGTAGCCGTACTTCTGGTGCTGATCCAATGCAGCGAGCGCCGCGCTTCGGTAGCAACAGCCGTCAGGAAAGATAACAAGTGGTATATCAGACATACGGTCAAAATCATGCCGTTGCGTGGACACCCAGTGGAGAGGCTCTCGCCGCAGCAGATGACACTGCCAGCGCGGGTCGCTTGGCGTGAAGTCTCCCACACACTTAAAGATGGCGAGATCAAGGCCGCTGTTATCGAGTTGGAGGAGCAGTTGCGAGGAAAGCGCAGAGACAACTTCCAGGCGCAGATTGCGGTTTAGCTCGGCGCACCGAGAAATAGCGCCATGTAGATCCACCACCTTGAAATCATCGGGAACGCCAATCAGCAAGCGTCCGGAAATTTCCGGTTGTTGCATGGCACTCACCGCCTCAGACGTACGGGCAAGTATCTCATTGACGGCGGGAAGAAACCGCTCTCCGTCTGCCGTCAAGCCAAGGATATGACCTTGGCGACGCTCAAGTAACTTACAGCCGAGTATTTCCTCCAGCCGCTTCAGACTTTGCGTGACCGCAGACTGGCTGCGGTACAACTGAAGACCTGCCTGCTGAAAACCATTGCCTTCGGCCAACAGTACGAAAGCGCGCAGGTGTTCCAGCGTGACTCGCCTATCGCCCAAGGGGGAAGGTTGGCAATCAAACACGCTTCATCTCCGCATTGAACATTAATTCATCTAATTATGACCGGTTAATAATTAATTTCCACTACATGTAACTCCCATGCACCATCAGTTTCATGGTGATGGTGCAAAAGCAGGATGGCGCTTTTAAGGGGACTGCATGAATAATTTCGTATTAACTGGTTTGGTGGTCATTTTCAGTATCGTTTGGAGTTCGGCATTTATAGCCGGTGCCATTGCACTGACTGATTTCGACCCCTTTACGCTGCTCACCATCCGGTTTTTATTGAGTGCGTTACTGATGCTGCCCATTTGCCTTAGCTGCGGAGGCTTCCGGTTATCAACTCATGGGGATCGCATCGCTATCAGGCGCGGATTGCTGCTTGGCGTGCTTAACAACGCCCTTTACCTGGGGCTGAGCTTTGCCGCATTGCAGACGGTTCGCCCCCAGGTCGTTATTGTTATTGTTAGCTGCGCACCGCTGGCCACCAGTTTGCTATCAGCATGGTGGGGCGTAGAACCACTTTCCCCAATGAAGTTACTCGGCGCGGCGCTGGGGTTAGTGGGAGTGGTAGTCATTTCTGGCGTTGCTAGCGGAATGCAGGTTGATGTTTGGGGAGTGCTTATGGCAATCGGCGGCATGCTTGCCTTTGCCAGTGGAACCGTGTTCTTCCGCGGCCAAGGCGCAGGCCTTCCCGTCTTGCAGGCCAATTTCTGGCAATCCATTGCTGGTGCTATCGCTCTTCTACCCATGGCAATGGTGTTCGGGCAGCCGCTTGCCGTGCCTTCAACCGCTACGATGATAGCGATGACACATCTGGTACTTGTCGTCACCATCGGTGGAATGAGCCTCTGGCTTGTGCTGATCCGCATCAGCGGCGCCTCGACGGCATCAAGCTATCACCTTCTTAATCCGTTCTTCGGCGTACTACTCGCTTATCTAATACTAGGGGAGCCGTTGCGCATGGCGGATTTCATTGGTGCAGCGCTGATTGTAATTGGCCTGCTCCTTACCACCCAGGCAAGCGGGAGGGTAAGACAGAGTTAACTATCAACGTCGAATCTTGCATAGAACTCCATTACGCCAGCCAAAGGCAGAGGAAGGGGGGACGTGTGAAATAGATGGGGGATAAGTATGACCCAGGCCATACGGTGTGCTGAAACTCTGAGCTTTGAGATTTGTGTATAGTCATCGCGAACACGGTTTCTCTCGCGTGCAGGCGGGAAGGCAGCACCCAGTGAATGGGGTTTTCTGCGTCACTGATCGGAAAGGCGACTCGTAAAAGTGATCTTCCAGGCGCTCCTGCTGAAGAGCGGGTGAAGGTGATGCCAATATCGTGCAAGGCGTGGTATATCTAGCACCCTCGGAATGCGCAGAAAGCGGCTGGATATTCCGTACCGCGAGTAGTTTCATGCCTCAGGGCGGTGGAACCCGCATCCGCGTGATCTGTGTGAAGTATGTGTCTCCTCCGCGGATGAGATTGCAGAGAGCTGGCCGCTGATGCTGATCCAAGGTTTGAAGCCTCGCTCATGAACAGAGTTTAGTGGTATTTTCAGGTCAAAAGCAGTATTGGTAGTTGCTAGTCAAAACAGGTGCGAGGATCAAATTTTTCTTTTATCTTATCTATATCAATGGATCCAAGTTTTATTTTTATTATTCTATCACTGTTGAAACCAAGTAAGTCTGTAATGGGATGGCCATCGTTATTATAACCGTTGATGTTACTCAAAAAATTAACGTTGCTCTTCTCCTTGTCAAGGCCTCTGTGTCTAAATACACTATGCTCCGAATAGAATGTAAGTCCGATAAGAGTCAAGTCCGTATTGTTATTGTGTTTTGAAACATACTCGAAATTAATCAAAGCTTGCTTGTCAACTAAAAATGCGCTGGAGAGGCTGGATTGAAGTTTATAGCAGCTTCGATTCAAGATCTCTGACATAGCGTGTCCTGCTAAAGTTTCAGACCATAGGTTCTGTAATTTGTTATTTGTATATCGTTTGTAATTGAAATCAATATTCTCAGTTGGTAATTCTAGTTTTTCTAAGAAATTAAGATGCTGGTATAAAGGATCGCAATAACCATAGTGTTTAGGCACAATGGATGCTGATAACTTACCTTTACTATCATTTAAATTATCAGTCAATGGTAGCCAAAGAGTGCATCCTTCATCAAATGCTCTTTGTTTTAAATATAAATCCTCATGAAAGCTCCAGTCTGATTTTGTGTTGTTTTTTAGTGTTAGAACCTTTGTGCCAACAAAGATTAAATTTTTGGAGTAAGTTAAATTAATTGCGTTTATAAATTTGTGAGAGAATAATAACTTTTGCACTTCTTTGCTGATGAGTATTTTTTCATTCAATGAATTTATCTTCTCATAATCTAAATTTTGTCCTTTTGTGTTTTCAAGTAATTCTATCATTAGGTCATTTCCTAAAATCCCATCAAGGAATATTACACCGGAGTTGTTGAAATGTTTTAATGAAAGCGTCTCGGTGCTAGATTTTTTTGTTAACATGGTTCCACCTTAAATGGCTTGTAACGTTTGGCTACAAGCCATTTTTTTGAGATTTATTTGATCCAAATTCGCATTAAGTGGCGTGATGGATCCATGAAGTCATCGCGATAATGTAAGACTTCATAGTTATTGATAAAAACTGCAGCATCTTCTTCCAAGCGCATTTTGAGCATATTGTCTGGGTTGTCTACGATATGCATAAGAGCATCTATAGCTTTTAAGAGCTCATTGTTTTGGCGACCATACTTAAGTTCATGCCCTTTATGAATAGAATCAAGCCTAAATCTTACTGGTACATCATCACCAAAAATAAATGCATCAATGCACTCATTTTCTTTATGATGAGTAAACGAGCTTGGGACTCTAAAAGTTGCGGGTATGCCAGTCAGAGTTTTAACAATCCAAGCGTGCTCTGGATCACGAATAAGTTTTTGACGTAATGCTGCTGCATTGCAAAAGCGATTTACGCCTCCACCGCATTCAGCAGGTTTAATACAGTGAAGAGCAAAATTTCTTACTGGCTTTTCATAGAATGCAGTATCTGTATGATAGTCTGCCTCTCCTTTGCCTTCTGAAAAGGTTTGGTAAGACGCTTTTTTTTCTTTACGATCCATTATATCCCAAACAACTTGACCTGTTGATTTGTCAGCTGCTAAAGGAAGGCCCAATGCAAGTGATATTGCAGCAAATCCTATGCATTGATCAGTATATGAAAATTGCTTTAATCCCATTTTCTTGATATGCATAAGATGATACTTGGAATGTGTAGCCTGACAAAAAATGGCTTCTATTAGTCTAAGAACAGGATTTTCATTTAATAGCTCTTGTCTAAACTGTTCGGTCAAAAGCTGTTCTGTAATAATTAGCTGTTGAGAGCAGTTAGCATAGTTGTACTCAGTAGCTAGCTTTCTGAAGCTACTTATGATGGCTTCCCATTCTATAAAGCTAAGATCATCAAGGTTAACGATGTTTAGCCTTTTTTCCTGATGAATGCTGAGTAGTTTTTGATATTTATCATTCGATATATTTAACATTTTGCCTAGCCTCCTTACGGCTATCTATAACTAAAAAAATAACGATCACCAAAATTACTGTTTGAAAAATGGCTACGAAAATGAGTGCTCCTAACCAACCCCAATGGTTGTAAGAAAAAGCTGAAAAAAATGCTCCTATAGTTCCTCCTCCGTAATAAAAGAAAAGATATATGCCGCTGGCAAAATTAGCTGGAACTTCCTGCGCTCTACTCACCATCTCAGTCGTCATAATCTGCATGCTATATGTGCTTATGGAAAAGCCTATTACGCCAATAATTATGAAGTTGAAATTACTTCCCATTAATGATAGTGAAGCCCATAACAGAGATATAAACGTAACATAGAAAAACTTTTCTCTTTTTAAACAAAATAACTTTGGTATTAATAGTGTTACAACAATTGCCGGTAAAGATGCTAAGTATATCAAGCCAATTTTGCTTGATGACTTGTTATATGGAAATTCAGCAAGCGAAAGGCCTAAGACAGTGAATATTGAGCTTTGAGATAGAAGTAGGCCAAAGCCTAAGACATATGCTATTAATAAGCGTTTTTCTAAAAATGCTACCTTCAAATAACTAATGTAGGGTGCTTTTTCCTGTTCTTTTTCAATCGATTTTATGTTAGCGCTTTGTGCTCTCTGTGCTATGAAGTAACATGCTAGTAAAAGAAATCCGGAACAAGATATAAATCCAATCTGCCAGCCTAGTAAGTCGATAGAGATAGCAGGGTAAAATCGGCTTAAAGTGCTACCAAATATCGTTCCTGCAACATAGTAGCCGACACATTTTTTTCGACTGTTTATGTCTTCAATTTTACTTAGTATTTGTATTCCTGAAGTTAAAATGCATGGCAAGGTTATACCTTGTAAGAATCGTACGATAAACAACAATTCTAATCCCTTGCTTATAGCTATAATAATATTTAGCAATGCTAGAGTTAACACTCCGGCTATGATTGCATGCTGGGGGAGTATTTTTCTTGTTATTTTGCTAGCGAAGGGCGCCGTTATCATCATGCCTAAAAGGGTAGCCATGTTTAGCCATCCAGCCTCAGTTAGACCTGCGCCGTATCTAATAGACAGCCAAGGATAGATCGCTTGCAATTGGTATAAATTAAAGAATGTGCTTGTAGATACTAAAAGTATTAAAAGGCGCATAAATTTACTCTCTTGTTGCTTCTTTTTCTAATATATATGGGCTATAATTTTATTGGAATGTCTTTTTTCCTATCACGGTGAGACTTTTTTGTTATGTTTGAAATTAAACAGCTGCGCTATTTCGTCGCTGTAGCTGAAGAGCTTAATTTCCGTCGTGCAGCTGAACGCTTGCACATAACCCAGCCACCACTAAGCCAAACAATTAAAAATTTGGAGGAAGAACTAAACGTTAAACTTTTTATACGAAATACACATAGTGTTCAGCTAACTCGAGCTGGAGAAGTTTTCTTTCAGGAGGCTCTTAATTTGCTAGCTGCAGCTCATCAAAGCTTAAGCCTTGTTCGCCAAGCCGATGCTGGCGAAGTTGGGGCTCTTAACATTGGTTACTCAGCTAGTGCTATTTTCTCTTCGGTACTTACCTCTGCACTAGCGGTATTACTTGAGAGGCGACCCCTTCTCGAACTTCAATTGCACGATGGAAATTCACTTGACCACCTTTCGTCATTGCGCTCAGGACAACTGGATGCAGCTATTTTAAGATCTGACATAGCGAATGAGTCTGCTAGAGGATTGCGTTTACATTTTTTAGGTGAGGAGCCCCTGTATGTGCTGATTAATCCTAGTCATGCATTAGCTAAAGCTGAGCATCTTTTCTTGAGTGATCTCAGTGACGAACGCTTGCTATTACAACCCACAGGAAAGCGTACATTCCTTCGGCACCAAGTCGAATATTTGTCAGAACGTGCAGGGCTGTCATTAGTAAATACGCTAGAAGTACCTGATATTTCAAGCATGCTATGCTTTGTTACGGCAGGTTTAGGCATAGCTGTGTTACCTAAAAGCGTGGCTAGTATTCCACATGGGCTAGTATCAATTCCTTTGGCAGATATAGGATCATCACGCCCTCTAACTCTTGTCAGTGCTTCTGAAACGCCTGTTGTGCTTGAGCTAGAAAAATTGGTTAACGAGAGAGTTAAAAGTTAGAATTATTAGCCGTGACTAAGTCGCTACGAAAAAGTATTTGATCAGCTTTAAAAGAAGCATGAGCGTGCTTTGCTATCACTTACCTCAGTCAAATAAAGCGTTCAGGACGATGCTGTAACTTCCCTCAGGCCTAGTTGAATCTAGATTCTTTATAGAGTTGGCATAGTGAAGCAGCTTGTAAGCCTTTGTATGGAAGTGCTAAAAAATGAGTACGATTGAAGCCTTTTTCAATGATTATATCTGGGAAAAAACTGCTGATATGTTCTGAAGTAGCCTAGCCTGCTTTCTTCTGCGGCCAAGGCCTTCCCATCTTACAGGCCAATTTCTGGCAATCCATCGCTGGCGCTGTCGCGCTTCTCCCTATTGCAATGGCGTTCGGGCAGCCGCTTACCGTGCCCTCTATCGCTACCTTGATAGCGATTACACATCTGGTACTTGTCGTCACCATCGGCGGAATGAGTCTCTGGCTAGTGCTGATTCGCATCAGCGGCGCCTCGGCGGCATCAAGCTATCACCTTCTTAATCCGTTTTTCGGTGTACTACTTGCTTACCTAATACTTGGGGAGCCATTGCGCATGGCGGATTTCATAGCGGCGGGGCTGATTGTAACCGGCTTAATTCTTACTACTCAGGCAAGGGCGAGAGCACGGCAGCGTTAGGGCAGTCGTAGTGAGTTAGAGAGCAGTGGCAAAAACATGATACAGGTCATGGCCGTAGCCTAAAGTGTGATGAGGAGAGCATGGGATTCAACGGACTTAGCTGCTAGGCTCATTTTACTAGAGCTATAAAAGCCGCAGGGAACAACCTAATGCCACAGGCACCTCGCATCGAGTTTCACCCCGTTAGCCAACGTGTGCAGGTGCATGTGGGTGGCAAGTTGCTTGCCGACTCCAGCCAAGCCTTCGAACTCCGCGAAACTGGCTACTCACCACGCCACTACTTCCCACGCGAAGACGTGCGGATGGATTTGCTTACCACCTCAGAAACGACGACCCACTGCCCGTTTAAAGGCGACACTGTGTATTTCTCGCTGGGCGCCCATAAAGATATTGCCTGGAGCTACGAGCATCCGATTGAAGGGATGATAGAAGTGATAGCGGGTAGGGTGGCGTTTGGTGAGGAAGAGAGCGAATGAGGCCTTTCGACCGAAAGCGGCCATTTGCAGAGATCGCACATTCACGGAGCCTTTTAGCTCACAAAGAGCATTCTCTGGTAGGGCCTGTGATATGCGTGCTCATATTTTTGGGCAAAAACCTTGTAAATATTGGTAAAACAATGGTTTATGAGAAGGCGCTGTATGTTTGTACGCAACTTTGAAAAGATGACGATAAAGTTAATGTACAATGCGCCTTTTCCTGGCAAAGTGTATCGCTCAGGCGAGAATTTTTTTAATGCTGAGAACATTAGAGCTAAATAGTTAGAGATTTGGTTGCCAGAAAAACGAGCATGTGCACTAATAAACTGTTAGGCAAAAATTATGTCAGAACTCCCGTTGTTCAAGGATGTATCTAAAAAAGAGGCTCAACACCCGGTCTATCAGATGATTCGAGATGGGGGCTATGAGGCCGAGCGAAAGGTCTTGCTTGAATGGTCGGATGGTTTCGAAGATCGAGACGGAAAGTTCTGTCACGAGTTCCAGACAAGCTTTGAGCCTTGTCTGTGGGAGCTGTATCTCCATGCTTTTCTGAGAGAACTCGGAGCTAACATTGATTTTAGCTATTCAGCACCAGATTTCGTAGTCGACGTAGAAGAGCCTTTTTGCATAGAGGCTACCATCTCGGCACCTCCAATGGGTGGACAGCCAGCGCATGGGTATTCAATGGATTCCTTGCCAAGTGACTTTAATCGATTTAACCAGGACGCAACCATAAGGCTATGCAATAGCTTCACTTCGAAAGTTAAAAGACTGAGGGAAAGGTACTCAAAGTTAAGTCAATGCGAAAACAAGCCGTTCGTTCTAGCTATCGCGTCATTTGATAGACCGTTCTCTCATATGTCTGCATTTCGGCCCATTATTAGCGCATTGTACGGTCTATATCATGACGAAGAACAAACGATAGCTTCAGGCTTGAATGAGATGGTCAGTTATAATGTAAGCGGCGTATTAAAAAATGAGAGCGCGACTATAGATCTAGGCTACTTTTGTTCTCCAGATTATTCTGACGTTAGTGCCGTAATTTTCAGTAGCCTTGCGACCTGGGGAAAAGTAAGGGCATTAGCCGATAACCCTTCTGCAAAGACCGTATATACGACCTATCACCCAAACCCTGGTTCACTTCATCCAATTATAATGCAGTCCCCAAAATCTGAGTATTTTGAGCACCTTTTGGACGGTTTATGCGTGTTACACAATCCGTTTGCTAAGCACCCGTTAAAGCCAAGTACGCTAAGTCATGAGAGGCTGGCACAAGGATTTGTGAAGGATGACGGAGAGCTAGGCTTTATCGCACCGGATGATTTTTTGCTCATGCGTTCGCTTATGTCAGTCAAAGAGGCAGAGAATGGCGGAAGTTAGAATGCCTAATAAAAAGCTGTTTTCGGACGCACCTACGCTGGCGCTTCGGTGCGCCGCAAAGCCAAAGCGTTAGTATTTTGAGTACGAGCTGAAAAATGGATGATAATCAAAAAAAAGAACTATTCAGCAAAGCCTTTGTGAAAGCATTGGCCGCTCAATCCGGTCTCAGAAGCGCTGAGCCTGATGTAGATGATGACAGTATTGACGTCATCATACGAGGTCGAGGTTATCGCACAGGTATTCGAAACCCACAGATCGATGTTCAACTAAAGTGTACGGCCAACAATGATGGAGATGATGATTTTTTTAAATTCAGACTTCCTTTGAAAAATTACAATGATTTGAGGGGAGACAATATTCTTTGCCCCAGATTTTTATTTGTCCTGGTGGTTCCGGAAAATTGTGAAGAGTGGTTAATACACCAGCCAACGTCTAGCATAATAAAACATTGTTGTTATTGGCACTCATTGCAAAGAATGCCTACTGTAACTAACAACTCAAAAGTAACACTGAATATACCAAGGTCACAAAGGCTTACCTCTCACAGTATTCTGAGTTTGATCGATATAGCTAATGCGAGGCAGGTCGCATGACATTCTTCGATATTAATTCGATTGTCAAAGATATCAATCCAACTCGTCTTGAGGCGTATCTGCTCTCAACCGGATGGATAGAGGCATGCTCCATCAGTGATAAAGCGAAAGTCTGGCACAGGCCAGAAGAAAAGTATTTTGATCTAGAAATTTTACAACCAATCAATCAAGACCTTAAAGATTATTCTCAAAGATTGTACGAGGCGATTCACTTTTTATCTGAATATGAGAATAGGACGGCTTCAAAAATCATTAATGATGTTGGTAACTTTGATTCTGATATAGTAAAAATTCGAGTTATAAGTCCTGATGTTGATGGTGGAGTTATACCAATTGATGATGGTGTTCTCTTATTTGAAAAAGCAAAAGAATTATTGGTTTCATCTACTTTGTCAACCTTTAAGAAAAAACGATTTTTTTCGGGCAGTTGGCCTGCGGCAGTAAGGGAGTTTATTGACACATTGCGGTTTGGCCAAACTGAGCGCGGTAGTTACATAGTCAACGTAATTGCACCTATCAGTCATTTTTCAGAAAAAGAAATCCCTGAAGCTGATTGTTCAATTACTAGGTCAATAAGCAATAATTTGGCGAGAAGCTTACAAGCTACAAGGGTTGCGGTTGAGAATTATGAGAAGACAAAAGATCTGATCTCATTTGAAAGTGCGGTGTCCAGCGGCGTGAGTGCAAATCTATGCGATGCAATAATTGGCATGAGTGGAACTTCAAATTCTAGGGACATAGAAATATCTATTGAGTTTGCAGCATCAGAAATGGACTCTCAAGGCATTCTTAGAAGCCATAGATTCGCCTCAAGTCACATCCCTATATTGAGCACCGCGTCAGACTATTATAAAGGTAATTTTGTTATTCAAAACTATGAGGCCCGTGGTTTAGTTATTAGGATGGATCATGAGCCTACCGAAGACTATGGAGTCATAAGAGTGAGCTCAATCGTCAACGGAGCTGCTAAAAATATATCCGTTCAGTTGAGCCTTGACGATTATTGGGAAGCTGTAAAGGCACATAAACCTGGATACCCAGTTGCATGTCAAGGAGACCTTCATGTTACTCCTAGGTCAGCATTTTTAGTTGACCCAAGAAAATTTAGAGTTATTAATAATGAGGACTTATTTGACGAACAATCCTAACAATCGCAGGCATCGCGACGGCTTTTCAGCTTCGGCTTTGCCTCCACTTCAAAATAGCGCGTGCTGCAGGCGTTATATAAAATCTATCTAAATTAACTTCTTGGCCTGGTAACGACGGCCCTATATCGACCGTCGTTTGTCTATATCAGACTTCTGTCTGTTCTGTCATTTCCAAAGCATTATCTACTTCAATCCCAAAATATCTGACGGTGCTTTCCAGCCTCATATGGTCCAGGGGCAGTTGCACCGCCCTTAAGTTTTTCGTGCGACGATATATCAACGAAGCTTTTGTACGACGCATCGTGTGCGTGCCATAAATTGACGCATCTAGGCCTATTTCGGTAACCCAGGCTTTCATAATACGGGCATATTGGCGCGTTGATAGATGCTATGCGCTATTGATTCGGCTGGGAAAAAAGAAGTCCTCGCGGAGCTGAGCAAGCTGTATCCAGTTGAGAATAGCGATGTGAGTTGCTCGGTTATTTCGAACTGGACAGGTCGATGCGTTTTTTGCTGCATCGCGATGGCTCGTGGGGATATGCACGCACCATGGGCTATATCCCGGACTCGTAAATTGACAAGGTCGCAGCCCCGTAATTTGCTATCAATGACTAAATTGAAGAGGGCAAGGTTTCTCGTCTTTTTGGCAAGCTGTAGGCGCACACGTATGGCCCAGATATCTCGAAGGCGCAGAGGCGCCTTCTGCCCAACCAACTTGCCTTTATTCCAAGGTGTAAATGAGATTTCAGTCGGAACGTTCATGGCATGATCCTCTAACAGGTGGAGGTCAAAGAATGGCTCAATTCACGCTCGTCATGTGCTAAGGTTAATTCATGGTCAGGGCTCGACTCTGAGCGTTCATTCTTGGAAATGCAGTAGGAGCGCGAATTTTGGCTATACGGCCTAATGGAAATTAATAGACCAAAGAATCACAGGCTTGGGAGAATCTGGCAGGCTGCATTTGCCGGGAAAAAGTGCCAGCGCGTTCATTCAATCATAATATAGGCAGTCTAATACCTGTTAGGTGTAAGGTGTATTATGCATATACCGAGTGAAAGAGTGAGTGATGAGATGCGCTCGGAACAAGCATCTCTTTGGATAGTGCCAGCTAATGAAGGGAAGGAAATTGCAGTACTAATCAAGGCGCCTACTCCTTCACTGAAAGCAATAATTTCAGGATGCAAGATAGAGATTCTTATAGGTCTGAAGGAAACAATATTATGCAGTGGTGTCCGTATATATGACGCACCTGGTTCTCCTCTATTAGTTTCCGGTGTTCAAAGATATAGAGAAGAACATATTGCTCTATCGCGATTATTAACTGAGAAAAGCTCCCCCATTTTCTTATTTAATGAAATGGATATTTGCATTGGGTGGTCAAGCCTTTTGATTGACTCAAAAGCGGCTAAAAATTTCGAATCACTAATTCTTGATGCAAATAGGTTGTATACAGGCCCATTTGATTCAAAAGCATCACATATATTGGATTGCTTCTGCTTCACTTTCGACAAAACCGTATCTTATGAAAATACTTCTGATATCCCTGTAGCATCTATGGAGCCAGAGGTAGAGGAATGGCACTCAACAGATAATCTTTTCATTGGCCTTAAGGAATCGCAGTCAATTCAATTGAACGACAAAGATGAGGGCGAGATATTTGAACGTGCAATTTGGGCAAGTCTGGAATCTGTATTTCCATTCACACTATACAAATCTCCAATCGTCGAAATCGGGGAAAGTCAGCGAGAACTGACTGATGTGCTAGCTTTCCATGAATATGGTAGCTTTCTTATTGAAGCCAAAGATTTGTCAATTTTGGATTCAGGTTTTAATAGAACGATAGAAAGAAGGGTGAAAGGTGTCCAGAAACAAGCAAGGAAGGCAATAAAGCAGCTTGTAGGATCATCAAAAGCCCTGAAGCGAGGAGAAAGAATCTTTGATGCTCAAGGTAAAGAGATAAAGCCTGAAAGGATGAACCCCGTACACTGTATTGTTCTTGTCACAGAACTTGGCCACAGTGGTGACTGGAGCGATGTTGAAAAAGATCTGATTAAGGCTGTTAAAGAAACAAATAATTTTTTCCATGTCTTCGATTTACGAGAGTTTATAATGATCCTCAAAGGAAGTTTTGGCAGGCCTGAGTTAGTTGATTACAATCTGATTGAGCGGTTTAAAGTTTTTCTTTCCAAACGTAGCGTCCACATTAGAAGTCAACATGCACCTAACAAATAAATCCAGGTGACGCCTACAGCGCACCTGATTTAGGCGTTATATCAGCTTTGCCTGAATGACAGCTCCTGGCCGAAAGCAGGCACCACCAACGGTAATGTCGGTTTTGATTACAACCTCCCGAACCCACTCACCCTCATAACCTCTCCCGTCACCGCCTCACTAATATCCCGTGTTTGGCTTCGATCAGAGTGAGCCAATCGCGGGCGCGGGTGATGTCATTACGTTCAAATGGCGCAACTCTTGGGCCGAAACTCCGAGCTGTTGGTGGTAAACCCTGCGGCGCGCATTTCCTTGCTGGCCATGGAGGAAGTCATCACACTCAGCGAATCGATACTGATTGCCGTTTATCTGGAACAGCCTATGATGCCCGCAGCTTGGGAGAAGTGGCACATTTGGCGGAGTTACGCCACAACCTGATCAATTTTTGATTATGTGATTTGTTTTTCTATTTATTTTGAGGGATTGGTTCGCCAGCCATTAACCGATTTCTACGTTTATTATCAATACTAAGAAGTTGATCATATATTTCAATAATTTTAGGACATGTAGCCAGTTCAATAACACAAATTGCTGTCGCGACGATAGCTCCATGCATTATTGCTTGATTTTCCCAGTTAAAAGCTTGAGAAATTAATCTAAATTCGTTTTGGCGTTTTTCATCCTTTGTATGATGAGACTTGTCAAAATGTACGCCGCCTAGCTTATTGGCGACGTAATCTATAATTCTTTCTCTTTTGATAGGAATATCTTTAAGGAATCCCATTTTTAAATGTTTCCAATTATCGATTGTGACATGTTTTCTGGTTATATGGCAGATTTGTGAAAACTGTGTGCCGTTGGCTAATGTTACGCCTGAATGATCTGAGTTCCTGTCTCTAGGTACCCAAACATCGAACCTATACTTCAAGGAGTCGGGAGCAAGATCTTCAGTAGAGAGAAAGAACTCTTCTTTAGTATCTATTGAAAATTTTTTCTGAAATTCTTCTAAAACAATAAATGATAGTAAAAAATGAGCTAAATGGCCGTGTTTCTCAGGTTTGTTCTGAGAATAAAATAGCATTGCAAAATCCCCTTCAAAGGAATTTATGATGAATTCGATATTATGTTTTTCAATAAAAGAAACTAGAAGGGGGGGTGCTGCACTATCGAAGATCAATGCTCTAAGCGATGCTGCGGCTAAAAGTAGTTGACCTGAGTCTATTTGAAGGGGCTGCTTGCCGACGAGCTCTTCACCAGAAAATGTGTATGCAGTTTTAAGAATAACGCCTAAATGGGTTCTAAGTGCTAATGCCTCTCCCCAGTCTTCTTGGCTTATATAAACTATTTCATTATCTTTGTTGTAATTATTCATAATTTCAAAAAAATCCTTGGTAATTTATTTCAGCTAAACTTATTAAATGATGAATTAGCTGTTGATGCCTTTTACCCCACTAACCCTCATAACCTCCCTAGTAACCGCATCATTCAATATCCCGCGTTTAGCTTCGATCAGCGTGAGCCAGTCGCGGGCACGGGTGATGCCGGTGTAGACCAACTCGCGGGTAAGAATCGGGTTGGGCGTTTGCGGTAGCAGTAGGGCGGTGTGCTGGAACTCCGAGCCTTGGGATTTGTGTACCGTCATCGCGAACACGGTTTCTACCGCGTGCAGGCGGGAAGGCAGTACCCAGTGGATGGGGTTTTCTGCGTCACTGGTCGGAAAGGCGACGCGCAGTAATGATTTACCCGGCGTGCGAGGATCAGGCACGGCGAGAGAGATGCCGATATCGCCGTTCATCAGTTTCAGGCCGTAGTCGTTTTGGGTGACTAGCACCGGGCGGCCTTCAAACCAGCCTTTCTCTAACGTGTGGTCGTTGCCGAACAGCAGCTTTTCGCGGCGCAATGTTTTGGCGATGCGCAGGTTTAAGCCTTCTACTCCCCAGGGGCCTTTGCGTAGTGCACACAGTAGCTGAAAGCGGCTGTAGGCGCTCAGCACTTGCTTCGCCCAGGCATCGTAAGCTTCCCCGTTCTCTTCAAACGCTAGCGATGTATCAGGCCGTTCACCCGCCAGGGTATTCAGGTAGTGCTGGTAGCCGGTGGGCGGTGCCATTGGCTCGCCCTTGAAATTGGTGCGGCCTTCGCCTGCGTTGGGAAAACGTTGCGGGCTGCCGGTGATCACCAGGCGCTCTAGGGCGCTATCTTCGTTTTGTGCGTCAGGCTTTAACACCAGGTGGTGCAGGTCGGCGTAGCCGTTATTCAGGACGCCATGCACGGCTTTGTGTTTATTCCGTTCCCGCAATGCCTCACTTAGCGGCTGGTTAATCGCCTGGGCGAGCTGGCCGATGCCGCTTGTTTCAGTAAAGCGGTGGCTTACCCGTAGCATGGTAATGGCTTGATCAAGCGGCTGGCCGTCCGGGTCGATTAATACCTCCGGTAGCGGGTGGTCGGTGAGTTCGGCTAGCCACTGCGCCGTGGCCGGGGTGTAGTGGGCGGCGTCGGCACGGCGGCATAGGTCACCCAGCACGGCACCTGCTTCTATGGATGCCAGCTGGTCTTTATCCCCCAGCAGCACCAGCTTGGCGCTGGCGGGCAGGGCGCTGAGCAGCGCCGTCATCATTTCGATATCTACCATCGAGGCTTCATCTACCACTAGCACATCCAGCGCCAGTGGGTTGGCGGCGTTGTGGCGGAAGTGGCGGGTGTCGGCTCTGGCACCTAAAAGCCTGTGAAGTGTGGTGACCTCAGTTGGTATGGCTGCTTGTAGTTGGTCAGTGCTTGAATCTTCGCGAGCTGAAGCTCCCTCCCACAAGGCGGCAAGCTTCTCTGTGGGTAGCAGTTCCACCTGCCCGGCGATGGATTCATTCAGCCGTGCGGCGGCTTTGCCGGTGGGGGCGGCCAGGCGAATGCGTAGCGGGTGGGCGTTGGGCTGGGCCAGTTGTAGGGTTTGCAGCAGGGCTAGCAGGCGCACGACTGTGGTGGTTTTGCCGGTGCCGGGGCCGCCGGTGATGATTGCGAACGGGCTTAGGGCGGCGAGGGCGCAGGCGGTTTTTTGCCAGTCTATGCTGTTGCTGGCGGGGAATAGGGTATCTAGGGCATCTTTGAATATTTGGGGGTGACTATCGTCACCCTTCGCGAGCTGAAGCTCCCTCCCACAAACATCTGCATGTTCTGGAGTGGCTTCATTACTGCCGCTTTGAAGCGACCTTCCACCAGTTTTATCCAGTTCTGCGGTGGCTAATCGGGCGGCGATTTCCTGGTGCAGGGTTTGCTCGAACTGCCAGTAGCGGCGCAGGTAGAGTTTGCTGGTGTTGCCGCTGTGGCTCACTACCAGGGGTGTATTACCGGGGCCGTTGCTGATCAGTGTGGGGTGGTTGAGCGCGGCCTGCCATTCACTCAGCGTTAGCGTGGCCAGCACATGGCTGGGTAGCGGCGGCGGGTCGTTCAGGTCGTCGCCTTCTGGGGGCAGCGAAAGCGCAAAATCTGGGGCTTCCAGCGTGGCGGCTAAATCCAGGCACACATGGCCACGGCCAAGCTGGTGGCTGGCAAGCGCCGCGCCCAGCAGTAGCAGCGGCGGGGCGTTCTGGGTTTCGCGGTCGAGAAAGCGTACCAGCGCCAGATCCAGATCCCGCAGCCAGCCACGGGAAACCCAGCGCTCACACAGTAGAAATAGCGCGGCGGTATCGCTTAGCGCGGGGTGCGGCTGGGCGGCTGATTCTGTCGGTGGTGCTGCCGATGCGGGTGAATCAGGTGCCGCGGGCGGAGCGTCATCGGCGAACAGGTCAAGGTTCATGGAGCCCCCGCTCTTGGAGGCTAAGTCACGCTTACTCATACTACCGCTTCCTGGTTTGTTACTGCGGTGTCTGCCGCTGTGCCTGTAAAGAGTGCATCCAGCGCTTCGATCAGCGCAACCGGCGCTGGCACGGCGTGTACGCCGCGGGCGGTGGTGCGGCTGCCACGCAGAAATACCGTCATCGAGCCGCCCAGGTGCTGGTGCGGGTCGTAGTCGGGCAGGCGCGCTTTCAGCAGCCGGTGGAGGGCGAGCATATACAGCGCTGCTTGCAGGTCGTAGCGTTTTTCGAGCATGGCATCACGCAAGGCGTCAGCGGTGTAGGCGCTGTCGTCGCTACCCAGATAGTTGGATTTCCAGTCGAGCACGTAGAAGCGGCCTTCATGCTCAAAGGCGAGGTCGATAAAGCCCTTGAGCATACCGTTGAGGGTGTCGGCATCCAATACGGGGCGTGATACCCCTGGCAGTAAGTGGTCACTGACCAGCTCATCCAGCTTGCGCGTTTGTACCTGGTGCGCGGCAAACCAGAACTCCAATTCCACTTGATAGCTTTCGAGTTCACATAGCGCCACCTGGCTGCCTTCGCTGGGCTGTGACGGCGCCAGTGATAGAGAGTGAGGCAGGGGAAGCGGTGTGGCGAGCAGTTCTTCAAGCCAGCCCGCCAGGGTGTCGTGCCATGCCTGCCAGCCGCGCAGCTGCACGCGCCGCCGCAGCATATCTTCCCGGGCGGCGGGGTCTTCCAAAGCGCTGTTAAAGCCTAGCTGGCCCGCCCACTCTAAAAGCCCGTGCAGAAAGGTGCCGGGGCCGGGGCCACGCGGAAATCTATGCAAATGAAAAGCTTCGGTGTTGATGGCGTTGTCGTGGGGCTCGTCCAACACTTCCAGGGTGGTGGCCTCCTGGGGCGTGGTGGGTTCTGGCGTGGGCGTTGGCTGCGCCGCGCCTGGCATCGTTTCAGAGACAGCCCCTGAGGTACGCAGCGCTGAGTAACTGGCGATCCACCACTGTTCTCGGGCGGGGCGTAACGGGGTGCGGGCGTGGCCCAGTGCCTGCTGTTCCGGCGCCGGGGTGAAGCGCAGCGCGGTGGGTTCCGGGGCGGCACTTAGCTCGATATCGCTGCCTCCTACTAGTTCGCCAAGCGCGTGGGTAAACGCGCTGGGGGCGATGGCTTTGCCGCCGTTGATCAGGTGGCCGATGGCGCTGTTCTCGCTGCCTTTTAGCGGTGCCAGCCCCAGCCAGGTGGCGTGGCGGGCGCGGGTGAGCGCCACGTAGAGCTTACGCAGGTCTTCGCCGAGGCGTTCGCGGTCGGCGGTGGCCAGCGTGGCTTCATCGGCGCTCAGGCTGAGTTGCAGCGTGCCGTCGCCATCGTGCCAGCGCAGCGGCAGGTCGGTGTCGCTGACCGGGCGGTGGTTGGCGATAAACGGCAGGAACACCAGCGGGTACTCCAGCCCCTTGGATTTGTGAATGGTCACTACCTTGACCAGATCGGCATCGCTCTCCAGGCGTAGCTTGTGGCTGTCGCCGTGGCTATCCGGGTCGGCAATAGCTTCCGCCAGAAAGCGAATCAGCGCGTGTTCACCATCCAGTTCCTGGCTGGCATGCTGCAGCATTTCACCCAGGTGGAGCAGGTCGGTTAGCAAACGCTCACCCTCGGCAAACTCGCCCAACAGCCGTGCGGCGATATCAAAATCGACCATCAAGCGGCGCACCAGCGGCAGCACGCCCTGGCGCTGCCACAGGCGATGGTAGTCGCTGAACTGCTCGACCCGCGCTTCCCAGGCCAGCTCGCTCTGGTTGAGGTGGTCGAGTTCTTCAAGGCTCAGCCCAAGTACTGATGTTGCCAGGGCGGCGCGCAGTTTGGCTTCCGCCTGTCGGGAGTTGGCCTGGGGCTCGGCGCAGGCGCGCAGCCAAATGGCGAGCTGCGGGGCAATAGGGGAGCTGAATACCTTGTCGTGATCGGAAAGGTAGACGCTCTTGATGCCGCGGCTGGCCAGCGCCAGTCGAATCGCTCGCGCTTCCTGTAGGCCGTTGACCAGCACCGCCATGTCCGAGGGGGCCAGCGGAGTGAGTGATTGCTCTCCTTTATCGTCATCGCCATCAGAGACCTTCGCAAAGCCCGCCTGTTGTTGACGGCCTGCTTCCAGTAGCGCGGCCATGTGCGAGGCGCAGCGCTCGGCCATCTCGGTTTGGTAGGCGGTTTTGGAGAGCGGCTCTTCGCTTTCCAGTGGCCACAGGGTCATCGCTGCTAGCGGTTGGCCGTTGAGTACCAGCGTCTCCTTGGTGCCTTTGGCGTTGACGGGGTTGAACGGCAGCGGGTTGTCGCCGCCATCGGCACGGAACAGAAAGGCGCCGGCATCATGCTGGTCGGCGTAGCTGAAGCAGTGGTTGACCGCTGCCACCATGGCACGGCTGGAACGGAAATTGGTGCCCAGCGTGACGTGGCGTCCATCGGTGTCGTGCCGGGCCTGTAAGTAGGTGAAGATATCCGCACCGCGGAAGGCGTAGATCGCCTGTTTGGGGTCGCCGATCAGCAGGATGGCGCTGTCGCGGCGGGGCGTTGCGACGTCATACACGGCGTTGAAGATGCGGTACTGGATCGGGTCGGTATCCTGGAACTCGTCGATCAGGGCCACGGGGAACTGGCGCTGGATCTGCGTGGCCAGGGCCTCTTTGTTGGGGCCTTTCAGGGCGCGATCCAGATGGGTGAGCAGGTCGTTGGGGCCCATCTCGGCGCGGCGTTCCTGTTCGCGCTCCAGCCGGGCACGGCACCACTGTACGGCGTGAATCAGCAGGTCGTTGCGCGGCTCGGGCAGGGCATCCAGCGCTTTCGGAAGCTGTGCCAGCGCTTCCCAGGCTTGCGGGCAGGGTGGTGCGCCCTCTTTCCAGATATCCGCCATACCGTCGGGGGTCATGCGTTTCCAGGCCGCGTCGGTGAGCGCCGGGCGGTCTGCGTCCGTTTCGCACCACTCGCGCAGTGCGCCTAGCCAGTTGGCGCGGCTTTTGGCGTTGAAGCTCTGGCCCTTGAAGGCTTTGCGCGTGGCGGCCTCTTCCAGGGCGGGCACCAGTTCGTCCAGCCAGGCGGCCCAGGGGGCTTTGAGTTCGTTGAGCTGGGCGGCGCGTTCGGCCTGGGTGGCGGCCAGGGTCTTGCTGGGTTCGGGCTTTGCGCCGCCAAGCGCTTCGCTTTCGGGCAGTAGCCTTTGCAGCGGGGCGTGCAGGTCGTCCGGTGATTTCCAGTAGCGGGTGACAATGCCGAGGGCGTCGCTGTCCAGCGGGTAGTAGAAGCTGCGCCAGTAGTCGCGCACCACTTCCTGTTCCAGTTCGCGCTGGTCGTTTTCCAGGTTGAGGGAGAACAGGCTGCCGCTGTCGAAGGCGTGTTCGCGCAGCATGCGGTAGCACCAGCTGTGGATGGTGGAAACCGCGGCTTCGTCCATCCATTCGGCGGCCAGCGCCAGGCGCCGGGAGCAGGCGGGCCAGGTGGCAGGGGCGTATTGGTCGCGGAGTTGGAGGAGTAGTGGATCTGCCCCTCCTTCTACGTCCTCAGCTCGAAACACTTCTGCTGCTTCTACCAACCGGTTGCGGATGCGTTCGCGTAGCTCTTGGGTGGCGGCGTTGGTGAAGGTGACGACCAGAATTTCCGGCGGCGTGAGCGGGCGGATAAATGCTGTGTCGTCATCAACGCTGTGGCCACCGAGCACCAACCGCACGTAGAGCAGGGCGATGGTGAAGGTTTTACCGGTGCCCGCGCTTGCCTCTATCAGTCGGCTGCCGTGGAGCGGGAGGCTCAGGGGGTCAAGAGATGTGATAGAAGGCATGGCGGTATCCCGAGCAGTATTCACTGGTCAGCACGGCAGGGCGCTGTAGGACGAGGCTTGTCCAATGCTTATTTGAACACGAGAAGGTAGCTGGGTAGAAGTCGGGCTTTTCTGGAAGTCGTTACTATCTCTGTTTCAGGCTGCCTGTATTCAATCAAGAAATACACATCATTGTTTACAGTTATTGAATAGGTTCTGGTTCTTAATTTAGAAAGTGCATTTTAACCAGTGTGCTTGAGCAGAGATATAAAGCTGGCGTGGCTTAGTCATTGAGACCGCCGTCTTTTATATATTTTATTTGTCGTTATAAAGGCGGCGTAATGGGGCGTTCCCGTAAGCTATTGATGATTGCCTCGGCTGCTTTAGTCAATATACGTCCCCTGCGAACACAGAGGATCGTCGTCGCAGAGGGGAGCTCGTTTTCTGCGATATCGACAATGGCCATGGTTTGGTGCTTTTCTTCATGGCTCACCGCGTAGTCGGGTAATATGGTGAGGTTACCGGTCTGCATGACGTGCACCTTGATCAACTCGATGTGGTCGAGTTCGAAGCCAATCCTGGCGGTAAGACCCAGCCTTAACAGGGAGGTATCAAGCGCTCGCCGAGTATGAAACGTTGGATCGAGCATTGTAAGTTCGTAAGAGGTTAAGTCTTTCAGGTTCAACGTACTATGCTTGGCCAATGGGTGTTGGTGAGGCATGGCCGCCTTGAATTGGGTCGTGAATTTTTCAACGATACCGATATCAGGATAGAAGTCATCTTGCATGGTAATTCCGAAATCCACCTGATCATTTTCAAGGGCCTGGTAGACGGCCTCTGCCCCTGAAATACGCCCTTTGAATTCGACGAGTGGATGGGCTTTTTGAAACTCTGCAATGGCAGGGAACAGCCAGGCCCTGGCAACGCCTTCGATAGTGGCATACCTCACAGTGCCTGCCGTCAATCCGTGTATATCGGCTATTTTGGCTCTTGCCAGCTCCATTTCACGCATGGTGCGCTGCATGTGGAGTGCCAGAACCCTGCCTTCTTCCGTAAGCAGCATCCCATCCGCGCAGCGATCGAACAGCGTTGTCTGGAAGCTGTGCTCAAGGTTCTGGATTTGGCGACTAATGGCCGAAGCGCTGACATGAAGGGAGAGTGACGCCTGGCGTATCGACCCCGTTTCCGCGACGGTCAAAAAGTACTTGAACATTGAAATTTGCATGTTGGTTCCCTGTTTTTTTAGTTAAAACAATAATGTAGATAGGTGTTCACTTTTCGGCAACGAGTCGTGCTAACAATAGCGTTTTTCTCATACTCTGACGCTCCCTATCCTCTACCTTACTGCAATGCAGTACTTGGGTATCTCTTGATAGCGACAATCGTGAGCTCAGTAAGCTATGTGAAGGCTTGTATAAATATGTGTCTGTAAACAGGTCTGTAAATATAGCTTAAGGAAATTCGAGACGCTTGCTCAACACGGTTTGTTATAAAACTAACAAGTAAAGCTAAAAAGAGATGTTGGCTTTGGCTCTACGCTTAAAGGTGACTTAAATGTTGACAGGAATGAATCGGAAGTTGTTCTGGTTAGTGCTTATATTGGCACTTATCGGAAGCTGGCTTCCCTACTTTAATATTCTCAATGAACTGGTGTGGGTAGGCCCACTATCTCTTCCTCTGGCCTGGGTATTGACTTGTAATATAGTGCTGACACTTTGTGCCATTGCACTTTATCCACTCTACTTCAAGCCACTCTCTGAACGTATTGATGCATTTGAACGTAAGGAGGGCGGGCATGAATAGCACCGCTGTCACTATCATCATACTGATCGCGTTCATCGCTATCTTTGTCGTGATATCGCTGCGTGCCCGGCAGCATAATGCGTCGACCATTGACGATTACGTCGTGGGTGGGCGATCCATGAATACCGCGCTGCTGCTGATGTCCATGGGGGCGACTTACTTTTCTACCTGGACGCTGCTGGGTTCATTCGGTGTCTATTATCGGGAAGGAATCTGGTTCGCGGGTTTTACCACCTGGGCGATCATTCAGGGCAGCGTGTTTATTTGGCTGTTTGGCACGCGCATTTGGTATATCGGTAAACGCTTTAACTTCATTACTCCTGGGCAAATGGTAGAGCACTACTACTCGAGCCCCACGCTTCGTTTGCTGTTTTCCATTGTCGGTATCATCGCTTTGGTTCCGGTGATGCTGATTCAGGTAACGGGCAGTGCCCGTGCCCTGGAAAGCCTGACCGGCGGTGCTATCCCCTATGCCGTTGGGGTTATCGTGACCTCGGTGGTGGTCGGCTTTATCGTGCTCTGGGCGGGTTTCAGGGGCACCGCATGGGCGGATGCCTTTATGGGGACATTCTTTGCCACGGTACTGGTGTTTACGGCGGTCTTCATCATCGGTAAAGCGGGCGGCTGGTCGTTCCTGCAGAACGTGGCCGAAGTCGAGCCACAGCTATTGACGAATAAAGGCAATCCGGTGGCCATGCTGGAGTTATGGGTCGGGCTGAGTTTTGGCGCCTGGGCATTACCCCATATGTGGCAGAAGTTCTACTCGGCGCATTCAGCGAAAGTGCTGGGCAAGGTGGCCATGTTCACCCCTTTCTGGAACTCCTGGATGATGGCCTGCATTCCGCTGGTGATAGGCCTTTCTGCCAACATTCCTGGGCTGGTGCCAGGGGCGGCAGACAATAGCGATGCGATTCTGCCCCTGATCTTTGCTGAATATGCCCCCATTCTCGGCTCCTTTGTGGTCGCTGGTATCCTTGCCGCTGCCATTTCTACCATCAACAGCCAATTGCTCTCTTCGGCAAGCCTGGTGGCTGAGGATGTATGGCGCAGGTTCTTCGATAAAGAGATGAGTGAAAAGCGTTTGCGGCTGGTCAATAAGGTGGTCATTGGGCTGATCACCAGCATTGTTCTGGTGCTTGCCCTTAGCCCTTCCGGGGCTGGCTACTTGGTGCCCGTCGCTTCCCTGGGCTTCAGCCTTGGCTTGCAGCTGGTACCCACCGCGCTGGGGATGCTCTATTTCCGCTGGATTACTCCCGCTGGGGCGTTAACCGGGATGGTGGCGGGCGTCATCACACTGTTCGTGAGTGCTGCTACCGATTTCACGCTGTTCTTTGGCCCGGGTATCAGCGCGATCATCGTCAATGCCCTGTTGGTGGCCGTTGTTAGTCGCTTTACCCAGGCTGCGCCAGTGAATGGCGACAATGACTACCATGCGCTGTTCGCTCAGCTCTATGGCAAGCAACCTACGCAAAAGGTAACTGCTCATGCAATCAACTAAAAAAGTCGCCGTCGTTCAGGCGGGATCCCATCCCTTTGACCCTATGTTGACCGCTGAAAAGGGGGCAAGGTTAATCAGTGAAGCTGCCGCCAAAAAGGCAACGGTGGTGGTTTTTCCAGAAGCTTTTTTGGGGGGCTACCCTAAGGGTGCAAGCTTCGGTAGTCCGGTAGGCAAACGAACCGAGGAGGGACGTGATGAGTTTCTGCGCTACTACCGAAGTGCCATCGACCTTGATGGGCCGGAGCTGACCCTGATTACCGATGCAGCTCAGGCACATAACGTCTTCGTGGTCATGGGGGTGATTGAGCGTACGGCCTATACCCTCTATTGCACGGTACTGTATATAGATCCTGAGCAGGGCTTGGTGGGCAAACATCGCAAACTGATGCCTACTGGCGGTGAGCGTATCATCTGGGGGTTCGGCGATGGCTCGACGCTGCCGGTTTTCAAGACCGGTGCAGGTACGGTGGGTGCGGTAATTTGCTGGGAAAACTATATGCCCATGATGCGCTCGGCCATGTATGGCAAGGGGGTCGATGTTTACTGTGCCCCAACCGCCGATGACCGTGATACGTGGCTGGCCAGCATGCAGCATATCGCTCTTGAAGGACGTTGCTACGTGTTGAGCGCCTGCCAGTATCTGACTAGGGGCGATTTTCCCGACGATTATGACTGCCTGCTGGCACCGGCGAGTGAGCCGGAAACGATACTGATGCGAGGCGCGAGCATGATCGTAAGCCCCATGGGGGAAGTTCTCGCTGGCCCTCTGTTTAACGAGGAGGGCATCCTCTATGCCGAGGTCTCCCAGGACGTCATCGTACGCAGCAAGCTCGATTTCGACCCGGTCGGACACTATGCCCGCCCGGATGTATTCAGCCTGCATGTGGATACAGAAGCGAAGTCGCCGGTAAGAAGTGACTGATCACGTTTAAGCTTGCTGTGAAATCAACTCATCCGATGGCTGTTTCATGCTCCACTGGATCAGCCATCGTTGAGATGGAGTATTGCCATGACTTTTCATATCGACTACCCCCGAGTGGTACCCGAGCGGCGGCCACCCGGTCATGAGCCGGCGGCCCCCCGCTATACATTGCGCTGGACACGGCCGGTCAATCGACTCTGCTGTGTTTATTTTGGCATTCAGGGGCGCGAGCTTGCCTGGGATGACCAGGCGGCGTTTTTCAGCCGTATCAGAGACTCCTTTGTTATCGACTCCGCGCCGGAAGCCCACGAAACGCTGCGCTTTACCGATGAAGCGGGCTACGCCAATGCGGTGCTGGTCGCTTACTGGACCGATCCTTCGGTCTATATGGAGTGGTTGCGGGATGCTGCGTTTATCCAGTGGCTGGCACAGCCACAGCGCACTGACGATACGTTCGGCTATTGGCGGGAGACCATCCACGTCCACTATGACCGTCATGAAACGATCTACTCAGAAGGTAATTATCGAATAGGGTTGGGGCGTTGTCCTGACACCAAGGCGGTTCCCATGACTACCAACGGCTATTTTGGCGCTGCCCGTGACCGCTTTCCGGTCTCTGCGGTGGATACACTCTCGAGCACCTTTAAGGTGAAGATGCCTGCTCCGGGTAGCAAAACGACACTTGGGCGACGTTTGTTTGCTCAAGTGCCTCATAACCTGACCTCGATTCGATCCGGTCAGTATTGGGGGGAGGCGAAGCAGGAGCAGTTTGACGACTACGAGGAGTCATTACGCCCCAAATTGATGGAAGGTATGCAGTACTTGCTCGACCATAAGGAGGAAACGGGCACGCTCTGCTTGAGGGTCATGTCAAACCTTGATGATAATGGTGACGAGCGTTACGAAACCTCGGTACATGCTTACTTTGCTTCTTTGGAGGAGATGGAAAGCTGGGCCAGTTCACATCCTACCCATAAAGCCATTTATGACCATGCCATCGCGAAGAATAGGGAATATGGCAAAAAGCGTGAAGTGGTGACCTGGCATGAAGTCTTCCTGTTAACCGAAGGCATGCCATTTGAGTATATTAATTGCCACCCTGAAACCGGTGTATTGCCGTTTTGCACGCTGTATGAGCGTTGTTAATATATGGTTAGTCGCTAAGAACGTCCTGACTCATGCCGCTTCCCCACTTTAACCAAGCGGGCGCGCTTCGGCTAAGACTCTCGCTTGGGTGGGGCTTGGCTCATCAGTCGATACATAGGTGACAATTTCCACCGGCAGTTTGAGGTATTCTTCGAGTATTTGTTTGAGTTCAGCACAAGGCTGTGGCGGTATCGCTGTCTGGGAGATCAACAGTAGATCAACGCCGCCGCCTCGCTTTGAATCATCTAGCCTTGAACCAAACACATGAGTTTCCACCGAATCACCAATAAACTCGCTCACACCAGAAAGAATGATTGCGCGATGTGTTTGGGTAATACGCATGAAGTCAGCTCCTTAACTGTATGACAGCCCCGCCACCTGATAATCTTATCGCCGAGCCACTTTAGGTGCATTTTAGTTTACGCTACCGGCGGCTTCGGTTCACTCTAACGATGGGATCTCATGCTGACATCGCTGCTGGATAATGACTTCTATAAGATCACGATGCAGAACGCCGTGATCAAACGCTTTCCTTATGCCCATGCGCGCTACGCCTTTATCAATCGTGGCGAGCATGCTTTTCCTGAAGGCTTTGGCGCCGAACTTCGCCGCGAAGTCGATAAGATGGCATCGCTGCGATTGAGCGATGGCGAGAAGCGCTATCTCGAAATCACGTGCCCTTATCTCGACCCGACGTATCTCGATTTCCTTGCCGGGTTTCATTACAACCCCAGCGAAGTGATCGTCGAGCAGCAGGGCAGTGAACTTTCGGTGATCATTGAAGGGCCCTGGTACCGCACTATTCTGTGGGAAGTGCCGCTGATGGCGTTGATCAGCGAGCTCTGGTATCGGCTGCGTGGCGTAACGATCACACCTGACGCCGATGCGAAGATTGAGCAGCGTGCCAAGGAGAAGATCGAACTCTATCGCCGCTTGGGGCTGAAAATTGCTGAGTTTGGCACCCGGCGGCGCTTCTCTTCTGACGTTCACGACCGGGTGGTCGGCGCGCTTAGCCACCACGGCGGCGAGGCGTTTAGTGGTACCAGCAATGTGCTGATGGCCATGCGCCACGGCGTCAAGCCGATCGGCACCCACGCCCACGAGTGGTTTATGTTCCACGGTGCCCGCTTCGGTTTCAAAATGGCCAATAGCTTGGCTTTGGAGCATTGGGTGGATGTGTACCGGGGGGATCTGGGGATCGCCTTAACAGATACCTTTACCTCTAAGGCGTTTTACGACAGCTTCGATAAGAAGTTCGCCAAACTGTTCGATGGCGTTCGTCATGATAGCGGCGACCCTATCGAGTTTGCCTCCCAGACCATAGAGCACTACGAGCGCCTGGGCATCAACCCGCTGAGCAAGACGATTATCTTCTCCGACGCGCTAACACCGGAGAAGGTCGAGCGGATACATACCTTCTGCAAAGGTCGCATCGGCATGGCGTTTGGTATTGGCACCAACTTCACTAATGATGTCGGTGTTGAGCCGATGAACATGGTGATCAAGATGGTCGAGGCGCGCCCGGAAGGGCAGGGCTGGCTGCCGGTGATCAAGCTTTCCGACGTGGCGGAAAAGAACACCGGCGACCCGGAGATGATCTCGCTGGCGAAGCGGATTTTGTCGCTGAATGGGAAGAATTCTTAGGTTCTAATCTGTTCGAAACGTGGAAACTGCTTGTGGCTGATACCTCCAAACCACCCCATAATCCCCATGATCGGTTCTTTCGTAGCGCGATGGAAAACCACGCCGTCGCGCAGGGGTTCATGCAACATTATTTACCCAAGAAAATTAGCGCCGCACTGGATTTAGGCAGTCTTAAGCTGGAGCATGATAGCCACCTCGATTCAGCCCTGCGAGAAACCGTCTCCGACCTGGTGTACCGTTGTCAATTAGCGGGGCAACCGGCGTATCTAGCTGTATTGGTCGAACATCAGTCAAGCCCCGACCCGCACATGCCCGTGCGTATCGGGCATTATCTGTTTGGGATGCTGACCAAGCAGTTGAAGCAGCGCCCCAAGGAACCCCTGGCACCGGTTCATGCACTGGTGTTCTACCACGGCCGTCAAACACCCTACCCCTACTCAATGGATCTTGCTGACTGCTTTGAAGATCCGCTGGGGCTAATGGAGACGCTGTTCCAGGGGCCAATACCATTAGTGGATGTAAATCAGCTTGATGACGAAGCGCTAAACAACAGCAGTGGATAGGCTTGGTTGCTCGGGTACTAAAGCACATTCGCGAACCGCACATCGATCCTTACCTGATGGAATGGCTGCGTGACTGCGCGAGCTTTGACGAGCACAGTCGCCAGCAGTTGGATTTCATCGCTACCTTGCTAAACTATGTGGTAGGAACAGGCAACGTGATTGACCTTGATCAGTTGATTGAAGAGAGCCATCGCTTGCCCCAGCCTATAGGAGATACCTTTATGACCATTGCCACCCAGTTGGAAGCGCGAGGTGAAGCCAAAGGCAAAATCGAGGGTAAAATCGAAACCGCTCGGAACCTCCTGCAAGAGGGGGCTGACCCCCAGTTTGTAGCCAAGGTGACGGGGTTGCCTATTGATGATGTTAAGCGCCTTCAGAACCACGCTGAATAAGGTAGGCTCTAATTTTTCACTGATCGGTGCAGTGGCGCGTAGAGCGCTTCGGTCAGCGTGGCGAAGCTGTGGCCAAGGGCACGCTCGTTGAATAGCTTTTCGAAGCTCGGCCATTGGTGGGCAAGGTAGGCGCTTTGGGCGACTTCGCCGGTTTGAAAGCGGCCGCCTTCGTAGGCGGTTTCGGCGGCGGCGTAGGCGTCGCTCTCCCTTGCGCTATCGGCTTCCAATTCAGGCGTGCCTTGTTTGGCCAGCCAGGCGAAAGCGGCTTGCGGAGCTAGCGGTAGCGGGGCCTGCATGCCATCGCACCAGGCACTTAGCAGGTTTTGTAGCTGGTAGCGGGCATTCTCGGCTTCTAACGGTTCCAAGCGCACATGGCCTGCTTTTGAGAGTAGCTGGGTGGTCATCGGGTGTTTGGCATTGCCCGCTAAGTGAGCGACCCAAGGGCGTAGCAGGTGCTGCCAGCGATATTGACCGCGGCCACGCCCCTGGCTGATTAAACTACTGCTGAGCAGTAGCAAGTGGCAGCGGTTGCCCGCTTCATCCTGGCGCAGCTCTCCCAGCCCATCTTCCAGCGTTACCTGTCCCTCAGCGCTTTCAACAACATGCACCGCCTGGGGCACCGCCACTACTTGAGGCCACTCTTGCAACGCTTCTTCGTAAGCGCCAAACAGGGCATCCATTGGTTCTGCCAACGCTTCGCGCATCCTCTCGCCAAAGGCACCCACGGCTAGCACGCCCTGGCCTTTAAAGCGTTCCAGTGCTGCGTGCAGTGCTTCCACTCGCGGCTGGCCGTTATCCACGGCGTGGCGCTGGGCGGCGATTAGCTGATCCTGCAACTGCCAGTTCTGTAGCCCGTCCAGGGTGAAGGGTTCAACGTCCAGCTGGGTAAGCTCCTCCTGCTCGAAGTAGACCCCCAGGCGAGTGTTGAAAAACGCCTTGGCGGGTTCGCGTAGAAAGCTGCCTAGCTGGTTCAGGGTTAACGTGCTCTGCTGCTCGTTGTCCGCCTTAAGCTCTGGTGACTTTGAGTCTTGGATGCTTGCGCCACTGGGGGTGTGTAGGGCGTGCCATTCGTGAGCATACGTAAACAGCCGTGCTTGGGCAGGGGAATCGCTGATTTGTTCGGTAAAATAGCGGCGGCTGAACGGCTGCAGCGGGTGTTCGGTGGTTAACGCTTCCAGCAGCGGCTCGCCGTTTTGCGTGTGCCAGCCCGCTTCCAGGTGGTCGCGCAACTGGCCGACCAACACCGAGGGCGGCATGGGGTTGTTGTCGATCTGGCTGCGGCCTACCCAGCTAATATAGAGCTGTTGGCGGGCAGAGAGCAGCGCTTCCAGAAACAGGTAGCGGTCATCTTCCCGCCGCGAGCGGTCGCCGGGGCGGTAGTCGCTGCCCATCAGGTCAAAATCCAGCGGCGGCTGGGAGCGTGGGTATTCGCCGTCGTTCATACCCAATAAACACACCCGCTTAAACGGGATGGCGCGCATAGGCATCAGCGTGGCGAAGTTGACCGCGCCCGCCAGGAAGCGCTGGGAAAGACTATGCTCGTCGATTTGCCCCAACCAGTGTTCACGCACCATGGAGAGCGGCAGCGGGTCAAAAAGTTCGGCCTCTTCGGTGCTGTCCAACAGCTGCTGTAGCGCGGTCTCCAACTTGGTGAGCATGACGCTTTCCTGGGCGTCATCGGTGAGGAAGTAGGTTTCTAGCAGTTCGCGTAGCCGGGCCACCCAGCTGGCGGCGTCGGTGGGCTGGCAGAAGGTTTCCCAGGTGTTTTCCAGCTTTTCCAACAGATTTGCCAGCGGGCCTGCCAGGGAAGCTTCCAGCCCGCCAATATCGTCGAATGGCTCGATACCTTGCCACGCCTCTGCACTGCCCACCGTATACCCCAGTAGCAGTCGGCGTAGGCCAAAGGCCCAGGTGTTCTGGGTTAGCCCTTCGGGTAGATCCAGCCGGGTGCGCTGTTCGGCATTGAGCCCCCAGCGGATGCCTGCACCCTCGATCCAGCGGCTGAGGGTGGGCAGGTCGTGTTCATCGATGCCAAAGCGTGCGCGCAGCGCGGGCACTTCCAGCAAATCGAGCAGATCGCTTACCGAGAGGCGCAGCTCCGGTAAGCGCAGCAGTTTTTCCAGCGCAATCATCATCGGCAGGCGGTGGCGGCTGGCCTGATCCGAAAGGGTATACGGAATGTAGCGCGGGTCGTCGGGTCTAGCGTTCGCGTTATAGCTACCGAAAGCGGAGCGGTACTGGCCGAACACGGCTTCAATATGCGGCGCGTAGCGGTCAATATCCGGCACCATGACGATGATATCCCGCGGGCGCAAATCCGGGGCGGCGCTGAAGGCCGCCAGCAGCTGGTCGTGGAGGATCTCCACTTCCCGCTGGGGGCCGTGGGCAATATGAAACACGATGGAGTCGTCGCTGGCCGGGTCTAGCGCGGGCCAGTGGGTTTGGGTTTCCGCTACCGGGCGCAGCTCGCGGATATCGTCCTGTAGCTGGCTGAGCAAGCAGTTGCGCTCTTCGCCGCTGAACGGCTCGAACATATCAATACGCAGTGCCTGCTGCTCGAATAGGGTTTGGTAGTTGCCCGCGTCGTCGTGTTCGTCTAGCAGGCGCAGGTAGTCGCGCCCCTGTTTACCCCAGGCGGCCAGCAGCGGTTGGGCGTGCAGGTGCAGGGCGTCGTCGGCATCGCCGGTGCCCAGCACATCCAGGGCGTCGGGCATGCCTGCCTTGCGTCGCTGGCGGTAGCGGCTGGCGCGGAGCAGGTCTTTGTGCTCGATGATATCCGCCCAGTAGTACTGGCAGGGGTTGTGCACGCAGAGCACGATCTGGCAGCAGCGCGACAGCGCCGCCAGGGCTTCTAACGTCTGTTGCGGCAGCGATGAGATGCCGAAAATAATCAATCGCCGGGGCAGGCCGGGTGGGCACTCTTGGCCTTCAAGCTGAACGGCGGCTTCCAGAAAGCGGCTGTGCACCTGGGCGCGGCTGCTGTTAAGGCCCGCCTCGCCTAGATTATTAGCCACATCGTCGCGCAGTGCGCGCCATAGCTCTGGCTGCCACAGCTGGTGTGCTTCCAGCGGGCGGGCTTCGCCCCGGGCGGTGATGAGTACATCGTTGCCCTTGGCCCAGGCGTCCAGCCAGTCGGCGCGATACACCTGGTACTGATCGAACAGATCCGCCAGCCGCTCGGCCAGTTGGTAGTGCTTGCGCTGGTCGCGATCCACTTCTAAAAAGCGTGCCAGCGGCGCAAAAGCTTCCTGCTCGGCAAGGCTGGGCAGCAGGCGCAATAAGCGCCATATCAACCGCGATTTATCAAACGGCGAGGTTTCGGGCACTGCGTGCTCGTCGTGCGTTAAGTGAGTCAGCACCGTGCGATAGGCCTGCCATAGAAAACGCGCAGGCAGCGTGACGTTCAGTGCTGCGGCTATGCCCGCACCGCCTTGGGCCGGGTCTGCCGCCAGCGCCAGTTTTAGCCACTGCCCAATGCCGTTGCTCTGCACCAGAATGGTCTCGTTCTCCAGCGGCGAGAGCGGGTGTCGGCGCATCCACTCCACCGCCAAGCCGCGCAAATCTTCCAGGCGATTGGCATGTACCACCATAAAGCCCGGCGTTAGCGGTGTTTGCGAGAGCAGCGAGTTTGCAGACATGCACGATTCCTTAATGGATGGTTCCTTCACGGCAGGGGCGGAGCGGCTAAGTGTATGGTGCCATAAGTTTAGTTCTGAAGCTTGAAACCCTAGCGTCCTGTTTGAGAACTGCTATGATGGAAATATGATGCATATAAGTTGGATATTAGCTGTATGAGCGTAGCAGGAGGTTGCCCATGGCAATTGACACTGTAAAAGAATCCCTTAATGAGTCATCCGGGTATTTGGTTCCTGATTCATTCGAGCGGTTTTTAGCTGATTTGAAGGGAGCTGCTCGTAAAGATCGCCACCCATTGATTAACCCGAAGTTGTTTGCCAGTGCATTGAGCATTGATATCCAAACGCTGGCCAACCAAGCACATGTTCATCGTACGACGATATCCCGTGCTCAGGGAGCGGAAAAACTTCAACGTTATCTTCGTGATGCACTTCGTGTGCTCGGCGCAGCGGCGGATATTAATGGTGACTTTCATGACGCTCTGTTTTGGTTTCGCAACGAGCCGCTTAGCGCATTTGACTATAAAACACCCGAGCAACTCGTAAGTGAAGGGCGCGCAGAAGACTTGTTGCGCTATGTTCAGGCGCTACAAGCAGGTGTAGTGGGATGATAGTGCTGCCGGAGCTGAAAACTCAGGCATACCGTGTACATGTTCCGCGCTGGGCATTTTCGCCTACTAGTGGGGCCGGAGCGAGAGAGCATGGAGGAAGGCTAAACCGAGTTGGTGTAGATGCATTATACCTGTCGCTTGAGGAGCAAACGGCGTTAGCGGAGTACAAGCAGCTTTCTGCATTAATGCCACCTGGACTGATTGTTAGCTATACGGTCAGCGTGACGACTATTGTCGATTTTCGATCAGGTTATAACTCGAAATGGGATAGCCTTTGGCAAGAGCTTAACTGTGACTGGCGTAAGTATTGGTTTAATCAGCGCATTGAGCCGCCTAGCTGGATATTAGGCGATATGGCGTTGGAGCAGGGGGCCAAGGGGATACTTTTTCCTTCGTTGGCAAGAGACTCAGGCACCAACCTCGTTCTCTATACCGAAACGTTAACAGAAAACGATATGCTCGAGGTTTATGATCCCAAAGGTGATTTGCCGCACAACGCGCGCTCTTGGCAGTAATTGTTTTTATTTTGATCTTCTTTTAAGACAGAGGTCATGTTGTAGAGCTAGGTATCATAAGTTAATCGTTTTCCGCGATGCTCGCTAGGCCGTCCTAGCTGCCCGCTTCTGGCCGCGATAGCGGTTTAATAGATAGGCGCAACCCCAAGGAGTTGGCTACTTTGCTAATGGTCGAAAAAGCCGGGTTTCCTTCCCCCGATAGGGCTTTGTAAAGCCCTTCTCGGCTCATTCCAACGTCTTTGGCGAGTTGGCTCATGTTGCGAGCACGAGCGATATCACCAAGTGCGGCGGCAAGAAGGGCTGTATCATTTTCCTCCATCACTGCATCAAGATAGGCCGCAATATCCTCCTCAGTTTGAAGGTAATCAGCAGTATCGTAGTGACTGAAAGTGACATTAGGAACGGTCATGGTGTTACTCCTTCCATTGCGCGGCAATGGCTTTGGCTAGTTCGATATCGTGGGATTGGGTGGCTTTATCACCACCGCACAGCAGAACCACGATTACTGGCCCTTTGGTAATATAATAGGCGCGGTAGCCTGGCCCATAAGGAATTCGCAGTTCAGAAACGCCTTTACCGACCGGCTTCACATCTCCAGGGTTGCCCAGACTCAAACGTCGGATGCGGGCTTCAACCTTGGCGCGGGCACGGATATCGCGAAGCTCGCGTAGCCATCTATCGAAGACATCGGTTTTAATCAACTCGATCATGGTGATAACTATAGTTGGCAGTTCTGAGAGTGTCAACTTTGGTTGACGTCTAATCAAAAGCAAAGAAACGATGGGGGGAACGCTATGGTGTCAGAAGTTAATCATCTTGCGGGATGCGATATATATCGCCAAGCTATGCGGATACCGTGAACAACGCTAAGAGAGATTTCTAATGTCTGATTCATCGCAAAACTCCCGCCGTCACTCTTCCCAAGTAGTCGATGGCCCAGGCAAAGCCGCTAGCCGTGCTATGCTGCGCGCCGTGGGCTTTACGGATGCCGATTTCAAGAAGCCTCAGGTGGGTATTGCCTCTACCTGGAGCATGGTCACGCCCTGCAATAGTCATATTAACGAGCTGGCTGAGTTTGCCCGTGATGGTGCCGATGCAGGCGGTGGTAAAGGTGTTATTTTCAATACCATCACCATTTCCGATGGTATTGCCAACGGCACCGAAGGGATGAAGTATTCACTGGTGTCGCGGGAGGTGATCGCCGACTCCATCGAAACCGTCGCCGGTTGTGAAGGCTTTGATGGCCTCGTGGCCATTGGCGGCTGTGATAAGAATATGCCCGGTTGCCTGATGGGGCTGGCGCGTTTGAATCGCCCCAGCGTGTTCGTCTATGGCGGCACCATTATGCCTGGCAAGGGGCATACCGATATTGTTTCGGTCTTCGAGGCCATGGGGGCGCACTCCCGTGGTGATATCGACCTGATCGAGCTTAAGAACATCGAAGAAACGGCGATCCCTGGCCCTGGCTCCTGTGGCGGCATGTACACCGCCAACACCATGGCGTCGGCGATTGAAGCCTTGGGCATGAGCCTGCCGGGTAGCTCGGCGCAAAATGCCATCTCCCAAGAGAAGCGTGACGACTGCAAAGCGGCGGGCGAGGCGGTGCTGGCGCTGCTGGCGGACGATATCAAACCCTCCGATATTATGACCCGCGAGGCGTTTGAGAACGCGATTACCGTGGTGATTGCCCTGGGCGGCTCCACCAACGCGGTACTGCACCTTATCGCCATGGCGCGCACCATAGGCGTTGAATTGTCGCTGTCCGATTTCACTGAAATAGGTAAGCGCGTACCGGTGCTCGCTGACCTGCGCCCCAGCGGCCACTACATGATGAGTGAGCTGGTGGCGATTGGCGGTATTCAGCCGCTGATGAGAATGCTGTTGGATGCGGGCTTGCTCAACGGCAACTGCTTGACCGTCACCGGCAAAACGTTGGAAGAGAACCTTGCTGAGGTTGAGCCTTACCCTGCTGAGCCGCCGATTATTGCATCGCTGGGAAATCCGATTAAAACGGAAAGCCATCTGCGCATGCTCTACGGCAACTTGGCACCGGAAGGCGCGGTAGCGAAGATTACCGGGAAGGAGGGCACTCGCTTCTCTGGTTCAGCGCGGGTATTTGGCTCGGAAGAAGAGGCCCAGGCGCGTATTAACGATGGCACCGTCGTTGCCGGCGATGTGGTGGTGATTCGCTATGAAGGGCCGAAAGGTGGCCCCGGCATGCGTGAAATGCTCACACCGACCTCGGCGATTATGGGCCGTGGTTTGGGTAACGACGTGGCGCTAATTACCGATGGGCGCTTCTCCGGTGGCAGCCACGGTTTTGTGGTCGGCCATGTGTCACCAGAAGCTTTTGACGGCGGCCCGTTGGCGCTGGTGAAAGATGGCGATACCATCACCATCGATGCTGAAGCGGATACCATCGACGTTGATCTCTCCGATGAAGAGCTGATGCGCCGCCGCGCCGCCTGGCAGCAGCCAGAACCCCGCTATACACGCGGTGTGCTGGCTAAGTATGCGCGTTTGGTTAGCTCGGCCAGCACCGGCGCGGTGACCGACCAGGAGTAATCCGTGTTGTCGTTATGAGCGTATCCTCATGAGCACGCTGTCATAAAGAATTAAAGCGTAAGGCTTAGTATAAAAGCCTTGCGCTTTTTTATTGGAATAACAGGTGGCCGAAATGGTGGAGCAAACGCAGGCACGTGGGCGCATAGGTGAGGTGTTTTGGGTATTTTTAGCACTCGGCTTAACGTCCTTTGGCGGCCCGGTAGCGCACCTGGGGTATTTTCGCACGGCCTTTGTGGAACGGCGCCAGTGGCTCTCTGAGCAGGCCTACGCTGATCTAGTGGCGCTGTGTCAGTTCTTACCGGGGCCCGCTAGCAGCCAGGTGGGCTTTGCTCTTGGCCTATTGCGCGCGGGGCCTTGGGGGGCTGCCATGGCGTGGCTGGCGTTTACACTGCCCTCGGCGATTATCCTGGTGCTATTTGCGTTTGGCGCGGCGGTGCTGGATGGCCCTATTGGCAGTGGCATTATCCATGGCTTAAAAGTGGTGGCGGTGGCGATTGTTGCCCACGCGGTGTGGGGCATGGCGCGTAATCTCTGCCCGGATAAAACCCGCACGGGAATCGCGCTTGCGGCGGTATTGACGGTGGTGCTGGTCAGTGGCCCACTGGGTCAGGTGTCGGCGATTGTGTTGGGGGGCTTAGCCGGGCTAACACTGTGTCGCGATAGCGCTGTCGCTACGGCAAGTGAGTCGCTGCATTTTCCGGTGACGCGTAAGGCAGGCATGGTGGCGCTGGGGGTATTCGCAGGGCTGTTGATTCTGCTGCCGTTATTGGCGGGGATGGCGGTTTGGCTGGATATCGCCGATGCGTTTTACCGTTCAGGCGCATTAGTGTTTGGTGGCGGGCACGTAGTGCTTCCGCTGTTGGAAGCGGAAGTGGTGCAGTCGGGTTGGCTTACGTCGGATGAGTTTTTGGCTGGTTACGGTGCCGCCCAGGCGGTACCGGGGCCGCTGTTTACGTTTGCGGCTTACTTAGGCGCGCTGCTGCCCGGTATCAATGGTTTAGTCGGTGCTTTGCTGGCGCTGCTGGCAATCTTTATCCCCGGCTTTTTGCTGTTAGTGGGCGTGCTGCCGTTTTGGAATCAATTTTGTCAGTGGGGCAGTGCCCAGGCGCTAATGCGCGGTGCCAATGCGGCGGTGGTAGGCATTTTAGGCGCGGCGCTTTATCAGCCGGTGTGGACGAGTGCGATCATTGGTGCAGAAGAGTTTTCGCTGGCGCTTACCGGTTTCTTGCTATTAACCGTATGGAAGCTGCCCGCTTGGGTCGTGGTGGTGGTTGTAGCGTTTGGGGGGATTGCGATTGCGCCATGAGCCGTCATTACGAACGAAGTGAAGTAATCTCGGGATTGGTGTAAGTGTGAAAAAAACTTTCTTGGCAGACCGCCGGGAGGCGGCCTGCGTGGAGTGGAGAAGTGGGAACAGCAGAAAAAGTGTCTGCTATGGCGCCTCCAGCTCTAAGGTGCGACGTAGGGCGTGAAGTTCATCCACTCCCAGATGCTCAAGCCTTCCGGCGAGCAGGTCGCTGATTTTCTGAACGGGAAGTCCTGCCCGGCGGGCAATTTCTCGGCTTCCTAGGTCTGATACGGCGATCAGACGCGTGATAATACGCATTAATCGCGTACGTTTTTCAAGTTCCCTGACGTCGAGGTCAGGGCTGCTTCGCGGAGGATCAAGCTGTTCCGCAGTGGCAGTTGCGCGTGCCGTGCTCATGTGGCTCCATCAGTCTGAAATGACAAACACACAATGCCGCCAACCGGTGCGCATTTCAATGCCTATTTTGATGAAAATTTCACGACCTCGGCAACGCCCGCAAACGGGCTAGCTCTGGTAGACTATTCGCCTTCCTATTTTGATGTGTGCCTGACCCGGCGCACGCTGTTTTTTAATTTAGTTTCGCTTTTTATAGGCCGTTGGGCCGAGGAGTTTTGCATGTCGTCGAACAGCGCACCCAAGGTGGGCGTGATCATGGGATCCAAGTCCGACTGGCCAGTCATGGAGCACGCTGTTTCCATGCTGGAGCGTTTGGGCGTGGCTTATGAAACTCGCGTGGTGTCAGCACACCGTACACCTGACCTGCTGTTTGACTATGCCAAGAGCGCTGCCGAGCGCGGTTTGCAGGTAATTGTGGCAGGCGCGGGCGGTGCTGCTCACTTGCCAGGTATGGTGGCCTCGCAAACGCCACTACCGGTACTGGGTGTGCCGGTGGAGTCGAAAGCGCTAAAAGGTTTGGATTCGCTGCTCTCCATTGCGCAGATGCCCGGCGGCATCGCAGTGGGCACCCTGGCGATTGGTAAAGCGGGCGCGACTAACGCTGGTTTGTTAGCAGCGCAGATCGTTGGCCTGCAAGATGCGACCGTACGCAGCGCGGTTGAAGCGTTTCGCGCCGAGCAGACTCAGAAAGTTCTCGACAACCCTGACCCGCGCCCCGAGCCGGAAGCGGAATAAGGAGTCTGGCTATGAACTCTGGTATTGCAAAAAACATTGGCGTACTGGGTGCAGGTCAATTAGGCCGCATGTTGGCGCTAGCGGGTTATCCGCTGGGTAATCGTTTCACTTTTTTAGATACTACGGGTAATCCCAGTGCTGGAATTGGCGATGTAATTGTCGATCCTAATAACCAGCACCTGGCTGAGTTTTTGGCCAAGGTTGATGTAGTGACCTACGAGTTCGAACACCTGCCCGTTCAACTGTTGCGCGAAATTGAGCAGCACAAGCCGGTTTATCCCAGCAGTCGTGCCATTGAAGTGTGCCAGAACCGGGTCGAAGAGAAGACACTGTTTGATCGTCTAGGCATTCCGACCCCTGCTTACCGGGTAGTGCAGAGCGCCGAGCAGCTTGAAGCCGCCGCCCGTGAGTTGGGTTGCCCGGTGGTGGCAAAATCGGTCACTGAAGGCTACGACGGTAAAGGCCAGGCCGTCTTGAAACAGCCTGAGCAGGCTGGCGAGGCGTGGAGCGCAATTGGCCATTCGCAGTTGGTCGTTGAGGCCTTCGTCGACTTCGTGCGTGAAGTCTCGATGATTGCCGTGCGCGGTCGTGATGGTGAGGTGGTGTTCTACCCCATGGCCGAGAACCAGCATGTGGATGGCATCCTGCGCTACTCCGTGGCGCCGCTGCCGGATCTGGACGCCAGCGTTCAGCAAACCGCTGATGGCTATATTCGTGCGTTGTTGGATGAGCTGGATTACGTGGGCGTGCTGGCGCTAGAGCTGTTTCAAACCCGCGATGGCAGCCTGCTCGCCAACGAAATGGCGCCCCGGGTGCATAACTCCGGCCACTGGACGATGGATGGCGCGGTGACCAGCCAGTTCGAAAACCACCTGCGCGCGATACAGGGCTTGCCCTTAGGCGATACCCAGGCGATTGCCCCCACCTGCATGATTAACGTGATTGGCCGTGAAGGCGATAACGCGGCGATTCTAGCGCTTGCTAATACGCACCTGCATCGCTACGACAAAGCTGAGCGCGCTGGTCGTAAGCTCGCCCACGTCAATATTCTCGCGCCCAACCATGCCGAACTGTTGGAAAAAGTTAACGCCTGTAGTGCGTTACTGCCGGAGGCGCCGCCGCCACAGCTAAGCTTTACCATCAAACAGTAGTTTCTACAGCCGCCTGCTTAGCTCAGGCGGCTTTTTTCTACCAATGTTGTCCAATCATGCAACTTTTATCGCTAAAAGTGACTAAATGCGCTAAAAAGGAGCCACAACAAAAAATCAGCTAATTATGCTGATCTTAATAGCGACTTTTAGGCGGATAGTTAGTATGCCTCACTCTTCAACTACTGGGTCTGCCCCTGGGCTGCGCAGTGGTTTCCATCGCGACCACCATGTCACTGTAAAGCGCCTGCATAGCGAAAAAGTACGTCTGCTGTACGACAACCTTTGGCAACCGGTGCTAAGCAGTGTGTTGGCAGGCATGCTGCTAGTCGCAGCCATGTGGCCAGTGGTCGCAAGCTGGGTACTGCTTACCTGGCTCGCAGTATTGACCTTTGTTTCGTTCGCTCGCCTTGCCTTGGCCTACTATTTTCGCCGCTTACCGGCACAGCAACAGCAGCGCCGCCGCTGGCTATACCGGTTTAGCGCCGGGGCAGTTTTAGCTGGCTGTGTCTGGGGAGTCGGCGGGGTCGTTCTGTTTACTGGCGAAAATCACGGTCAGGTGGCTGCGCTTTCGATTGTATTGGCGGGCATTGCTGCCGGTGGTGTCACAACGCTTTCGGCCGTTTGGTGGGTGGCACTCGGTTTTGTGCTGCCGATTTTGCTTCCCCTGCTAGTGCAGTTTTTACTATTAGGTTCACCGCTGGCAGTTTTAATTGGTGCCATGCTTAGCCTGTTTCTTGGCCTGATTGTTACCACTAGTCGACGTTTAAGCAGAATTATTCACGATAACATTGCCCTGCGGGTGAATATGTCGGCCCGGGAGGCGCAGTTGCAAGAGAGCGAAAATCGCTACCGCTCTATCTTTCAACGCTCGCCGTTGGGAGTGCTGCATTTTGATAGCCAGGGTTTCATCACTGATTGTAATAGTAAGCTGTTGGAGATACTGGACGTTAACCGCGCTCAGTTGCTCGGCTATAAGATGCTATCCAGCTCGGCGAATCCAGAGGTTGCCAAGGCCGTGCGCAATGCCCTCGCTAAAGGAACTGGCTATTATGAGGGAACTTACTATTTGCCCAAAGCGAGCGCAGGCACCCCGCTACGGGCATTCTTCAACGGTGTGCATAGTGCCAGTAATGAGATGGTCGGCGGCGTAGCCATTATTGAAGATTTCACCGAGCGTAAGCGTGCTGAGGCGATCATTTACCGTCAGGCTTTTTATGACTCTCTCACCGATCTACCCAATCGGCGGCTGTTTATCGAGCGTTTGGCAACTCTTTGCGATGAGAAACAAACAGAGCCTCAGAGCGGGTTACTGATGTTTTTGGATATGGATCGCTTTAAGTTGATTAATGACACTTTGGGACATGCAGCGGGCGATAATCTACTAGTGCAAGTGGCTCGCCGCCTTGAAAGCTGCTTGAACGGGGAGGATATGGCTGCTCGTCTCAGCGGGGATGAGTTTGTGCTAATGGCCCTGCTTGGCGAGGGGGCAGATGAGACCCTGGAGGCGCGTGCTGAGACTTATATGCTTAAGGTTCAGCAGGCTCTCTCTCAGCCTTACCGACTGGCAAGTAACGATACCAACGTAACGCCCAGCATAGGCTATACCTGCTTCACAACCGTCGCTTGCGATTACGAAGAAGTACTTAAACAAGCGGATATTGCGATGTATCGTGCAAAAACAGAAGGCCGGGCGCAGCTTTGCCGCTACCAGCCCTGGATGCGCGATAAAATGCAGTGATCCGAACGCTTAAGCCAATTGACCGATTAGCAGCACCCATAAAGCGATTAACGCAAAGTGGCCGGGGTACCACGCTAACCATAAACGTCGCGGCATCACTAAGTAGACGGGGGGGATTCGTTGCGCTGCACCTGCAGCAAGTACCAGCACGATGAGGCACGTACCTACAGTAAACGATTTGGCCATGTCAGAGGCATTCATTTGCCCGGCAATCCAGAGTGCTGGAAATGCCGCTAGGCCTGCCCATAGGCGCGCTTGGAAATGGCTCTCAGTTTGGCTCAAGGCGTGCATCGCGAACATTAATAGCGGAATCAGCAGCAGCCCGTTGTGCCCGTACTCCACCCAAAAACCGAGCAGATACCACACGGTCACACCTACCGCTGCACCGGCTAACAACCAGGGCAAACCTAACGTTTGCTGCTGGTAGTGCTGCCAGCCTTGGCGCACTAGCGCACCTAAGGTTAAACCACTGGCCAGGGTAAAGCAGACGTTGAGGATAAATGCGTCTGATGCGCGTGGCATCATCATGTAGGGGAGTTGGGCAACCAAGCCGATAATTAGAATTCGGCGCGAGTAGCGCAGTGGGTTGCGGGTATTAAACAGGCCGTGCCAGGCCACCATGGCGGCAAACAGCGGGAAGGCGATACGGCCAATGGAAGACCCGGCCCAGCTTAGATCCCAATCGCCGGGCAGCACATAGCGAGTGAGGTGATCCACGGTCATGGTGATCAGGGCCAGCCACTGCCCCCAGCCGGTCCAGTGAGAAGAGAGGCGAGGTAGCGTGCCTGCATGTGGGCTAGTCGGGTGAGCCATAAAACCTCCGTGTTGAACATGCGCGATGATACAGAGACAGAGGTAGCTTTACCTAGTTCACTGAATTTTCAGCGTTAGGTAGAAACGCATCACCCCGGCGGTTGCCGGGGTGATGGACACTAGGGCCTGTTGACGTTTCATCGCGAACCGCTTTGCGGGGCAACCCGAAGGGCTGGGCCCGTTTTTATCCGCGGCGGCGTTAGTCGTCGTTCATTTGGAACCACCAAACTTCTCTCCTCCTGCCTTGCCGCGAATAAAAACGGGCTCCAGCGCGGCCGCGAGTGAAACGTCAACAGGCCCTAGGGCTTGCTGTGATGCTTACTCTTGCCCACCGAAATAACGGTTGTAGATCTCGTCGTAAGTGCCGTCTTCTTTCACTTCAGCCAGGGCTTCGTTGAACTGCTCAGCGAGTGCTTCGTCGCGTTGACGGAACGCGATACCAAAGCCATCACCAAAATACTCTTTAGGTTCGGTGAGCATCTCGCCGACAACAACGTAGTTGCCTTCTTCGCTATCCAGTAACGTGGACTTACCGACCGGGTAATCGAGGAACAAGATGTCCAAACGCTCGGACTCCATGTCCAGCACCATGTCATCGGCGGTAGAATAGCGGTTGATGTCGGCGACATCGCCATACATGTCGGTGACGTAATTGTCCTGCAGAGTGCCGCGCTGAACGCCGATGGTCATGCCGGCGAGCGACTCTTCATTGGTTGCATCAAGGTCGGTGCCTTCAGGAGCAAACCAGGCGGACGGTGGGGTGATGTAGGGGTCAGAGAACAGCACTTGCTCGCGACGGTCATCATTGATCGTCATGGAGGACATAATAGCGTCGTATTTACGTGCCATGAGACCCGGGATAATGCCGTCCCAGCCCTGTACAACCCATTCACATTCAACACCGATACGCTCACAGAGGGCGTTGCCCAGGTCGATATCAAAGCCGGTCAGCTCGCCATCCGGCGTGCGATATTCCATCGGCTCGTAAGGCACATCAACCCCGATACGTAGTTGGTCTTCTTGCGCCTGGGCGGCGCTTGCTGCAACGGCTAAGCCTAGCAGTGAGACAGACAGCAGTTTTTTCATTATGTATCTCCTTGGAAGCAGAGTTCATCTAAGCAACCACTGCCTAATGATGGCGTTGCCTATAGGGCGTTGACCACGTTAGTCACAGGTTGCGTTGTGATGATCATTGATAACTTATCCTAACTCGGCGTTGACGAAAAGCGCTTGATGATTCGTAAACCAACGTTTGTTTCACACTAGGAGTTCTGTGGCTGTAGATGTGCGAGCAGCTTTTTCTCTAGATAACGAAAGAGATACAGGATGGTGAAGGTTAAACACAGGTATATCGCTGCCACAAACAAGAATGCGTCAAAAGGTGCATAAAAACGCGCATAGACAAAGCGCGCCGCGCCGGTCAGATCCATAATCGTCACTACGCTGGCAATAGCGCTGGCATGTAGCATGAAAATGACTTCGTTGCCGTAGGCCGGCAGTGCGCGACGAAAAGCGCTGGGGATAATAATGCGCCGCATGGTCTGCTGAGGTGACATGCCATAGGCACGAGCCGCTTCAATTTCACCTTTCGAGGTAGACTTAATCGCGCCGCGAAAAATCTCGGTCGTATAGGCGGCGGTGTTGAGGGTAAATGCAATGAGTGCGGGGACGAACGGTTCTTCAAGTATCACCCATAGCCAACTTTCTTGGATTCCGTCCACGAACACCACGCCGTAATAAATCAGGTAGAGTTGGATGAGTAGCGGTGTGCCACGAAAAACATAGGTGTAAGCAAAAATAGGCCACTTAATCCAGGCGTGTTTTGAACCACGCCCAATGGCAAGGGGTACCGCAGCGATTAAGCCAATGACCAGCGATAAAAAGACCAGTTGCACCGTGGTGGTCAACCCATCGCCATAGTAGGAAAGCGTTTGCAGCGTGAAAATACTGTTCTCGGCAAGCTGATTTTCGAGCCATGTCATGAAAGCGGTCATTAGTCTGCCTCCCCATAGCCAATGTTGTAGCGTTTTTGCAGACGAGCAAAGATCCATTCCGAAACGCTGGCGATGAGCAGATAGATAAGCGCGACAATAATCATGAAAGTGAAAGGTTCGCGCGTCGCTTTAGAGGCTTCTGAGGCGACACGCACCATATCAGAAAGCCCGATTACCGAGACCAGTGCTGTGGTTTTGAGCAATACCATCCAGTTGTTGGAAAGGCCAGGCAGTGCATGGCGCATCATCTGCGGAAAACGGACGCGACGAAAAACCAGCCCATCGCTCATGCCATAGGCTTTACCTGCTTCGATTTGCCCATTATCGACCGCCATAAAAGCGCCGCGAAAGGTTTCTCCCATATAGGCCCCGAAGATTAGCCCAATGGTGACAACGCCCGCGACGAAGGCATTAATATTGATAAAAATATCGATATCGAACGAGTAGTAAATCCAGTCGGTGATCATGTTGACGCCAATTTGGCCGCCGAAAAAAAACAGCATCATCAACACGAGGTCGGGCACACCGCGAATAAGTGTGGTGTAAAGCGTGGCAAGACGATGAGCTAACCAGTTGCGCGACATCTTCGCGCTGGCGGTCAGGAGCCCTAAAATAATCGCTAAAATCAGCGACAACACCGCTAATTGGATGGTGACGCCAGCCCCTTCGATCAGCCGGGGGCCATACCCTTGTAAATCAATCATGGTCAGCCTCGCGGATCAGTAATTAGGTGCCAGGAATTGCTGCAGGCGCGGTGATTGCGGGTTGCCTAACACTTGATCGGGCGGGCCAGCCTCTTCCACCAGGCCCTGGTGAAGGTAAATCACTTGGCTAGAGACATCACGGGCAAACCCCATCTCGTGAGTCACCACGACCATGGTGCGCCCCTCTTCAGCGAGGTCGTGCATGACTTTCAATACGTCACCGACCAATTCCGGGTCAAGGGCGGAGGTGGGTTCGTCAAACAGCATCACTTCTGGATCCATTGCCAGCGCGCGGGCAATCGCACCGCGTTGCTGCTGGCCGCCGGACATTTGAGCGGGGTAGGCATTGGCGCGGGCGGTTAAGCCAACCCGATCGAGCAGTGCATGGGCGTGCTCCAAGGCCTCTTTTTTAGGTTTTTTTAGCACATGAATCGGCGCTTCGATGATGTTTTCCAATAGCGTCATATGTGCCCACAGGTTGAAGCTCTGGAACACCATGGAGAGCTTGGCACGCATTTGTACCACCTGCTTCCAATCTTCAGGTTCGCGGCCGTGCTTCGTGGTCTTAAAGCGAATGGGTTCGCCATGGACAATGAGGTCGCCATCGTCGGGCTGTTCAAGCAAGTTCATGCAGCGCAAAAAAGTACTTTTACCCGATCCAGAGGCACCAATCAGGGTAATCACATCGCCCTTTTGGGCTTGTAATGAAAGACCTTTCAGAACTTCCGTATCGCCAAAGCGTTTTTTAATATTACGCACTTCAAGGGGAGTAGGCGTAGCGGCCATATCATTGGCTCCAGTACAGAGTTGCCGCAGCAACAAGTGGGTTTGTTTGATGCGGCTGGCGCGAAAAAGGGGCGATTCTATCAGGCTGGGCGCATTATGCGCGCTTTCCTTCTAACATTATGCACTCGACGATAGTCGTATCGACGTCGAGGGTCCCGTTGTCGCCTCACCATTGTTATTGTCTTGGCTAAAGTAGATCCTGCTTGGGGGGTTAAACGATAGGCGCCACCAACAGCGCGGCACGGGCGCCCACCTCTACTTGTGCGTTAGGAAACACCACATGAAGGGGCGTATCGCCTACCCGAAACTCACCCGACTTACCGTCTTGGGCCAGCAGAGTGCCGGGCTCAAAGCGGCTGAAGTTGGCTGTGTCCTCGGCAAAACAGAGTGTAAAGTCCTGCGAGTGACGCATTAATTCGTGTTGAACCTGGAAAAACTGCATTTGCGTGGCGGGCTGATTGGGTGGCGTATGTCCTTCACTAAGCGCGGTGAGTAGTGTACGCATCGGTTGTAATGATGCCATATCGTTTTGGCCAAAAGGCGCTACCCGCCCTAGCTCAAAGGTAAATGCCTGAGCGGCGTGATAGTGCTTGCTGTAGTGGGAGAATGTCCAGCTGTGCTGATGTTGGTGTAGCACCGCCTGCATACTCGCCGCTGCCAGCCAGCCCCACTGCTCAGCATCGGTGGAGGATTCGGCAAAAGGCTCCACTACAAAACGGGGGTAGCGGCTATCCCGAATTGCGGTATGTAGGTCGTAGTGCAGTTTGGGGCGCCCGGCATGGCGGGCATAAAAACTATCCACCGCGGCCATTAATTGCCTGGCGCGATCTGGCTCCTCGCCCTTGGCGGCTAGTTCGCGGCTAAACAGCCGGTTTAAATTGGTGGTAAGGAAACGCTGCTGCGCCTTAAGCGCGGGCAGGTTGCCTAAAATCACCAGCACAGGAGCGCCGAGCGATATGCTGCCCGCTTCTACGCCGCTTAACCATTCACCCACCAGTTCAACCGGTGCGGTTTCATTGCCATGGATCGCCGCTGAAAAAATGCACGTGTAGGCGCTTTGGCTTACCGTGTTAGGGGTGAGCTCCAAAATACCAGGCGCATGCAAATGATAAGTGCCACTGGCGAAGACGCCTTGGCTGGCGGTGGGGAGTTGCCCATCAAGCGACCAGTCGAGCCATTGGCCTAGCATTGTCGCTCCTCAGTTAACTGTTTTGAGTATCGTTGTCAGTATAAAAGCGAGCCTAGGTTTACCACGCTGGGCGTATGTCACAAGCCCGCAGGTCGTTCGCGTGTAAAAGCCTAGCGTATTCGTGAAAAAGCGTCTTCATGAAACACGCGGAAGCTGAAAAGTGGCTTTATTTAATCGCTAACGGCAAAAAACGCCCATGGGGTGCATGAGCGTTTTTCAATTTGTTCATCACGTTACGCTGAACGCTGGCGCTGCATTTCTTCCTGGTACTCGCTAGCAAGCGATGTCTTTTGTTTATCTTGCAGGCCACGGCCCGCCAGCTGGAAAACCTCTTGCTCTTCTTCATCCAGGTGGTGAGTGACTAAATCCTGGAGCTGTTTGGCGTGGGTCAACCAGTGGGTTGCACTGTAGTCAGTTTCATCAAGCAGTTCTAAAAGCTCATCAATTTCATGATGTTCGGCAACGCTATGGCGGGCTTTTTCCTGAGTCAGGTCGATTGACATCATTGGGATATAGAGCGCCCGCTCTTCGGCAGCGGCGTGATAATGTAGCTCTTCCCGTACCTGCTGATACAGTTTATCTCGCTCATCGCTGTCTCCATGTGTTTCAACTAAGCGGGCGAGCAGGTCGCGCTGAATATCGTGATCCTTGCGCAGGGCTTCAAAAATCGTCATTCCAGACTCCTTGGATACGTTTGATGTAGGCAAGTCAAAAGCTAGTGGTGGTTGGCGTAAAGTGCAAGATGGCGTTCGTCGATGAAATCGACGCCCACGGACGAAAACATTCGCTTTTTTCTATGCTTGAGTGCGCTATGTTGTGTTTACTACTTATTAGGCGACGCCCACTTTAGGCGACGCCCACTTTAGGCGACGCTCACTGCACTACTCATAACTGCACTATTCATAAGTGAAGGAGATAGTAATGACAAAGGTACTGGTGCTTTATTATTCCATGTATGGTCATATCGATACGCTGGCTCAAGCCGTGGCAGAAGGCGCAAAGGGTGTGAGCGGCGTTGAGGTGACGGTGAAACGCGTTCCTGAAACCATGCCTGAAGAGGCGTTCAAGAATGCAGGCGGTAAGCAGGATTACGACACGCCGGAAGCGACGCCTCAAGAGCTTGCCGATTACGATGCGATCATTTTCGGTACGCCCACCCGCTTTGGGAATATGGCCGGTCAAATGCGTACCTTCCTGGATCAGACCGGTGGCCTGTGGGCGAACGGTGCTCTTCGTGGCAAAGTCGCTAGCGTGTTCACTTCTACCGGTACTGGCGGCGGTGATGAGATGACCATCACCTCTACTTGGACCACGCTGGCCCACCACGGCATGATCATCGTGCCGATTGGTTACGGTCTCGAAGAGCAATTTGATATTTCCAAAGTCAGCGGCGGTACGCCTTACGGCGCCGCAACCATTGCTGGTGGTGATGGCTCACGCCAACCTGACGAGCGTGAGCTGAAAATCGCCCGTTTCCAGGGCGAGTTGGTCGCGAAAACGGCGGCTAAACTGGCCAGTTAATTAGTTCACTAGCCAAGACATATACGAGTCAGCCATGTAAAAGCCTCGCTGGATATATCCGGCGAGGCTTTTTTGGGCTGGGATATTGGCTGGGATTATAGTCTTACTACGCTCCACGTGCCGCCGTGTAAATTGTGTAGACGGATTGGCTGGCCGTCATAAATAGTCGATTGCGGCTCTTGCACGCAAAACACACGTTCGAGCAGACTTCAGGTAGCAATACTCGGCCCAGCAAGGTGCCTTCCGGTGAGAAAACCACTACTCCGTCGATACCTTCACCACCATTGGCACTTGACCAGATATTGCCATCCACGTCGCAGGTCATGCCGTCGAAAATCGTGTCTTCGCTGGTCACGATAACTTGCCGGTTACTGACACTGCGACCATCTTCACCCAGCGACCAGCGAATAATTCGCGCGGGTTCGTCGAAATGGGTGGGGGCACTGTCACTGGCGTAGAACCCTTCGCCATCCGGCGTTAATACAATACCGTTTGGCTTATAAATATCGTCGGTCAGCATGATGGGCTCATCCAGGCTGTCATCGACGTAATAGATGGCCGTTTCTAGCTCCAGGTCTCGTTTTTTGCCCTCGTAGTCGAAGTGAGCACCATAGCCTGGATCAGTGAAGATCACTCCACCCGAGGGCAGTGCCACCACGTCATTAGGGGCATTGAGCGGTTTGCCCTGATAGCGCTCTGCGAGCACCGTTGTGCTGCCGTCCCACTCGTAGCGTAAAACGCGTGAGGGATAGTGCTCGCAAGCAATTAGCCGCCCCTGATGATCGAAGGTATTACCGTTAGAGTGGCCGACATTGTCTCTCAATACGCTGACTTGACCAGTGGATTCGTCCCAGCGCATCTGCTTGGCACGAGGTATGTCGCTGAAAACAACATAACGACCTACGGCGTTCCATGCTGGCCCCTCTGTCCACAGACCTCCACTCCAGTGGCGTTCTAGAGGACTGTTAAAAATCATGTAATCACTAAAGCGGGAATCTTCGACTTTCCAGGCATCGATTGGGTATCGTTCCGGGGTGGAACCTTGTGAGCTCTGCAAAGCAAAAAGCTGGGGCGATGTGCCAACAGCGGCCAGGGCGGCCGATGCCGAAAGGAACTGACGGCGTCCAAGTTTCATAGCATTGTCCTGATGGTTGTTTGTTGATGTTGTTATGAGCGAAGTGAAACTGATGTTTCTTCCACCCTCAGGACAAATGTAGAACATAAGCGATTAAAAAACATACATTGGCTGCCCGGTTGGATTCAACCAGACAGCCAATCTTTATGCCATATGTGTGTCAGTGCGAAATAGCGTTGGCAATCGCCTTGCCTAGGCTTGCAGTGGTGCCTTCTCCACCCACATCGCGGGTAAGTACGGTGGCATCCCCTTCGCTCAATACTTCCTCAATGGCCGTGACTATTGCGTCACCGGCTTCTTTGTAACCGAGGTGCTCCAGCATCATGGCGCCTGACCAAATTTGACCGATAGGGTTGGCAATACCCTTACCGGCGATATCCGGCGCGCTGCCGTGTACTGGCTCGAACAAGCTCGGAAAGTTGCCTTCTGGGTTGATGTTGGCTGAAGGGGCAATGCCTATCGTGCCGGTGCAGGCGGGGCCGAGATCAGAAAGAATATCGCCAAACAGATTGCTGCCCACGACGACATCAAACCAATCCGGGTGGAGAACGAAGTTGGCGGTAAGAATATCGATATGAAATTTATCCACCGCGATTTCAGGGTAGCCCTTCGCCATTTCGACCACACGTTCATCCCAATACGGCATAGTGATTGAGATGCCGTTGGACTTGGTCGCGGAGGTGAGCTTTTTACGCGGGCGAGTTTGGGCCAGTTCAAAGGCGTATTTCAATACGCGGTCTACGCCGGTGCGGGTCATGACCGTGTCTTGAATGACCACTTCACGGTCGGTGCCTTCAAACATTTTGCCACCAACGCTTGAGTACTCGCCTTCAGTGTTCTCACGCACCACGTAAAAGTCGATATCCCCGGGTTTACGGCCTGCTAGCGGGCTTTTAATGCCGGGCATGAGCTTGCAGGGGCGCAGGTTGATGTACTGATCAAAGCGGCGCCGGAATTGCAGCAGTGAGCCCCACAGGGAAATATGGTCGGGGACTTTGTCGGGCCAGCCCACCGCGCCATAAAACAGCGCATCGAAGCCTTTTAACTGCTCAAACCAATCATCCGGCAGCATTTTGCCGTGTTCCAGGTAGTAGTCGCAGCTGCCAAACTCAAAGGTGGTGAACTCAAGATCAAGATTAAAGCGCTTGGCGGTCGCTTCAAGGGCGCGGATGCCTTCAGGCATGACTTCGGTGCCGATGCCGTCACCGGCGATAATGGCAATACGGTGGGTCATAGTGGTTCCTTACCTTGTTAGTTACTTTTTATGCTTGTGAGTCGTGAGTCGTGAGTCGTGAGTCGTGAGTCATGAATAGTAAATAGAGTGTAGCGGCTATTTTGGTGGAGATAATCAGGCTACCATTCAAGTTATTGTTGCGTGAAAGTGCAGAATGACTGAGGAGCGATATGGCGCACCTGGATGATTTGGCGTTTTTTCAGCACTTGGCGCGGGCGGGAAGCCTGACGGGGACTGCTCGCGAGCTGGGGCTATCGCTCTCGGCGGTAAGCAAGCGGCTAAAACAATTGGAGGCGCGCCTGGGGGTAGAGCTAGCTGCTCGCACTACGCGGCGGTTGACGCTGACCGCAGAGGGTGAGCGCTACTTGGCCCGTGGCGCGCTGATTTTAGATGAGTTGGATGAGCTGGAAAATTCACTGGGTGAGGGAGTCGATCAGGCGCTTAGCGGACGTTTGCGGGTAAATGCCACTTTTGGCTTTGGGCGCCGCCATATTGCGCCGCTGCTGTCACGCTTTTGTGCCGATCACCCCGAGGTAGAAGGGTGGTTGGAGTTAACCAATTTTCCGCTCAATTTGAGCGATCACGGCTTTGATATTGGTATTCGCGTGGGCGAGCCACCGGAGTCGCGCTTGGTCGCTCGGCGTATTCTGGCCAATCGGCGGGTGCTCTGCGCGTCGCCTGCTTACATTGCCCAGGCGCCGTCTTTGCAAGTACCGGCAGATTTACAGCAGCACGCTTGTTTGGTGATTCGCGAGAACGACAGTGATTTCCCCCTCTGGCGCTTTGAACAAGTCGCTCAGTCTGCCAAAGGACTGCCTGGGCAGACACAGTCGATAAAGGTCAGCGGTCGATTAGCCAGCAACGATGGAGAGGTCATTACCCGCCTGGCCTTGGACGGCCACGGTGTCATGCTGCGCTCCTGGTGGGACGTTAACGAGCACCTTGCCAATGGCGCATTGGTAGCGCTGTTGCCAGGCTGGAAGGGGGTGCGGGCAGATTTTTATGCGGTGTTTGAACAACGTCGCCATGTGCCCGCCCGGCTGCGCGCTTTTATTGACTATGTTCAGCGAGAGATAGCGGGGCGAGTGCCGAGATTGCCGGAAGGGAACTAATCAGAAGCTACTTATCGGCTAGGGCAAGCCTCGCCTTGGATAACATCAATCAGCTCTTCAGTAGGGAACTCCAGCTCGGCTGCTCGCTGACGCAGGCGTCCTTCTGTCGCGCTATCTATTTCCGCTGTACGTGAAAGTATCCACAGGTAGTCGCGGTTAGGGCCTGCCACCAACGCCCATTGGTACTCCTCATCCAGCTCAAGGACGTTATAGCCGCCGTAAAAGGGGCCAAAGAAGCTTACCTTTAAGCGCCCAACGCTTTCATCGTCAATAAAGTAGGCGCGGCCTTCAGCCTCATCCCACTCTTGCTCTTCAAGGTTGTAACCACGGTTGATTACTCGAACACCGCCATCATCGCGCAGGCTGTAAGTAGCGGTCACGCAATCAAGACCGCGTTCAAAGGAGTGATCCAGGCGGGCAATTTCGAACCACTGGCCCAGGTAGCGGTCTAGCTCAAAGTCTGTTACTGGCTGCGTGCCATCCGGAATGCCAGTGCAGCCGGTGAGTAGGGTCATACTAACGATGCTGCTTCCTAGCAGGGTTTTCATTAACGCGCTCCTTGGCGATGATTCGAGGGTGATCGACTATGGTTAGTGCTATCTGTTGCTATTTTGCCATACAGCAGGAGAAGGCGGTGATGGAGTGTTTTCGTTTACATAACAAATAAAGGAGTGTGTATGTGGTGCCAACAAGAGATTCATTTGCCCGAAATGGCGCGCGGCTTTCATTTGATTACGGATGATGTGGCCCGCGCACTGCCTTGTTTAAGTGACTGCCAGGCTGGCATGCTGCATTTACAGCTGATGCACACTTCTGCCTCGTTAACGCTCAATGAGAACACTGATCCGGATGTGCGCCACGATTTAGATGCTTTTCTGCGTCGACTGGTGCCCGAAGATTTACCCTATTTCCACCACACTCTGGAAGGGCCTGATGATATGCCCGCCCATGTAGCCGCCAGCCTGCTGGGTACACAGCTAACGCTGGCGGTGCGCGATGGACGCCTGGCCTTAGGTACCTGGCAGGGCATATGGCTGGGAGAACACCGCAATCAGGCTGGGCCACGTCGATTACTGGCCACCCTAAACGGGTGTGAAGCGCGCTAGCTTGGCGCGCCACCTCGACTCAGCGTTGCTGTATAGTGGTTAATAACCTCATATTATCTTTGAAAAAGCGCTTTTAAATGCCACGACGCTCCTTTCTTCGCCTTTCCCGACAGCGCTGGTTGCGGCTGTTCTTTTTTCTTAATCTTGCTCTGGTGGCTGGGCTAATTGCTCACCAAATTTGGTTGTATGTAGCAGAACCCAAATTTGAGTCGGTGCATACCCTTGAAGTGGCGAATATTCGCGAGGTGTTGAAGGAGCGAACCGACTATCGCTTTGCGGTGGTGGGCAATATCAATAACTCGGTGAGCGTGTTTCAAAAGGAGATTGTGCCGCTCATCAATCAGAGCGGCATCGATTTCCTGATTTCCGCTGGGAATGCCGTCAATAGTGGGCAGCAGGAGAGCTACCAGGCGATTTATCAGAGTCTGGAGCAGCTCAATGTCCCTTACTTACTCACCTACGGTGAAAATGAAGATAGCGATTTCGGTAGCTATCTGTTTTACGAATATTTTGGGCCGCACTTTTACTCGTTTGTAGCGGGCAATAGCCACTTTATCTTTCTTGACGGTACCGGCAAGTCCTCTACCTCCTGGCAGCTTGATTGGTTGGAGCGTGAGCTTACGGCCTCAGAAACACAGCATCGGTTTCTATTTGTTGGTTTGCCGCTGCACAACGTAGTGAGCGACGCGCCGCTGTTTGAAGCGGACAATTATCTCAATGATTCTCGCTTAGCCGATGGCATTATGGCGCTGGCAGAGGAGCATGACGTTGACACCGTATTTTCCGCCAACTTAACGCTCTTTTCCCAGCAGACGATTAATGGCGTGGATTACGTGACCACCGGAGGCGCGGGAGGCATCCTCATCGATGCCGATAGTAGCTTTCACCACTACGTCATCGTCAATGTAGAGGGTGAGAATGTCGCTATTGCGCCGGTGCGATTAAATGTGGATAGCCCTGGCTGGTGGCGGATGGTGAGTAGTGTGGCTTCCACGGTGTATGCGTTTTTCTACGTTAGCTATACGCGGTTTTTGCTGATTGTGGGTATGTTGACGCTGCTCGCACTGCGCTTATATCGGCTAATTTTCGAAGATCGCGACTACTATCCTGATTTTGATATCGACCCAACGCCTTTCCTGGGTAAAACTCTGCGCGTAGCGATGATCTCTAATAACTACTTTCCTTTTGTATCGGGGGTATCGGTCTCGGTGGATCGCCTGCGCAATGGCTTATGTGATCTAGGCCACACCATCCAACTGTTAGTGCCGCGCTACCGAGAAACGTGGCAGGACGACAGCTCAATAAAACGCATCCCCACGCTAATGGCATTTGGGCAGAAGGGCGAGTTCCGGTTAACCAATCCGTTCAGTGCGCGTTTTCGTCGTTGCCTGCGTGGGTTTAAGCCGGATGTTATTCATGTTCATCATCCCTTTTGGCTCGGTTCCATGGGCCTGTTTATGGGGCGTCGGCTCAAGGTGCCAGTGATCTACACCTATCACACCCGCCTGGAGCACTATGCCCACTTCGTGCCGTTGCCCGGTGCGCTGTTCCGTAATTTGATTTCCCATACCCTGATCAAGCGCTTCTCTAATCGCTGCCAAGGAGTGATTGTGCCGACTTACTCCGCCGAGGAGTATCTGCGCATGATTGGAGTGAAGACTCCCTCGCTGGTGCAGCCCACAGGCATAGATGTGGCACGCTTTTCTCACGTTGAGGAGAGTGAGTTGGAAGCGCTGCGCGAGCAATTAACTATCGACCCTGCAAGTAAAATATTGATCAGCGTCTCGCGGATTAGTAAGGAGAAAAACATTGGCTTTATGCTGGAAGCCCTCGCCGAGCTTCAGTCACAGGGGCATGATGATCTTCATCTGCTACTGATTGGTGATGGGCCAGACCGGGAGGCGATTCAAAACCAAATCGATACTTTGAAACTGACCTCGCAGGTCACCCTGGTAGGTGCGGTGCCGCCGGAGCGCATGGCGCTTTATTACCATCTAGGCGATATATTTGTGTTTGCTTCGACCTCAGAAACCCAGGGTATGGTGATTCTTGAAGCAATGTCGGCGGGGTTGCCCGTCGTGGCGGTGCGCTCCAGCGGTATCGATGATGTGGTGCGGCAAGGGGTCAATGGGTTCAAAACACCGCAAAATCGTCAGGCCTGGGGGCAAAGGGTGGTTGAGTTAAAAGATAACGCTGAGCGACGCCGGGAGTTGGGTAAGCAGGCCAGCCACTTTGCTGAGGAGTTTGATATTGCCAACTTTGCCTCAGCGGTGGCGGGCTTTTACGCCGAAGTGCTGGCCAAATATCACTCGCCTTCGCGGTGAGGCTGTTTTTTTGCCGCTTGGCGGCGGTTAGCATAGCGTTTAAGGCCTATTAACAAGCTAACGCCAGCCGCTAGCCCGACAGCCGCTAAGATGATTTCTTTGGTCGAGGCAGCGGTGAACAGTGCGCCTAGCTGGCTGCCCAATAAGATCACCGCTGCCAGCCCCGGTACGATGCCCAGGGTGGAGCCGATCATATAGTCGCGAAACTTAAGGTGAAAAGCGCCCGCCAGCATATTGGTGAGCGTGAACGGGGCGAGTGGCAGCAGGTTAATCACCGTCATGGTGCGAATGCCGCGCTTGGATAAGTAACCCGATAGGCCACGCAGATGACGCCCGCCATAACGCATAAGCGCCTCACGGCCTAACCAGTGGCCTACCCAGTAAGACACAATCGAGGAGGTCAATGTGCCTAGCGTGGCGTACACCAGCCCCCATATCGGGCCAAACAGTAAGCCAGTCACCACCACCAGTAGGCTAAGTGGAAACATCACCAGCAAGGCACTGGCATAAGTGGCCATTACCGCAGCAAACATCCAGGGCGCGGTACGCCACTGGCGAATGTAAGCGATAAACTCGCTAAGGCGCGCCTGGGTGAGTAGGTCGTAGCGCTGCAGTACCTGCCACATGACGCCCAGCAGCACGACGATTACCAGCAGGCCTACGCCCTTACCCAATGTCCGCGACATGCCCACTCCCATCGGCTAAAAAAGCGCTAGCATACGCTAGCCGTCCAATGGGATGAAGGCGCTTTTCCATTAAGTGCAGTTGTTAATCAGCGGTTTATTAGTTGTTGAGCTGGGCTTCAATGACCGGCCAAGCGGGGTCGCCGTCAGTGGTGGTGACGTCTGCCAACATTGCTTCAATGCGTTCTGGGTGGTCGTTGATCCACTGTTCGGCGACGTCGGCAAGGTCTTGCTCTTCCTGGCCAAACGCCTGGATCATCCAGCTCTGCTCTTCAGCCGAAAAGGTAAACTGCTCAAAGAACGTCACTACGTTGGGGGTGGCTTCAGCGTAGTCACTGCGCAGCAGCGTCAACACATCGCTTTCACCGTTGTTCTCACCGAACAGGTCTTCAGGATCTTCCAGGTAGCGCATGGGCAGCTCAAGGTTCATCCAGTGGGGCGTCCAGCCTACCCAGACAATCGGTTCCTCACGGGAGATGGCGTCACGTGCAGCGGAAAGCATGCCCACTTCACTGGTATCGACTACCTGCCAGTCACCTAGACCCCAGGTGTCGTTGTCAATGGCGTTGTGAAGAATCTCACTGGCAGCAGAGCCTGCGCCGAAGCCATAGATTTCACCCTCGAACTGCTCGCGATTTTCGTCTAGATCAGCAAAGCTCTGAATGCCACTCTCATACAGATATTCCGGCACCGCCAGGGTCATTTGCGCACCATCGACGTTATTCGCCACGTCAATCAGTACACCCGACTCCTTGCGGGGATTGAACATCTCACGCTGGGCGGGCAGCCAAGCCCCTAGAAAGGCGTCGATATCGCCGCTTTCGATACCCTGGTAAATCACCTGTAGGCCGATTTCCTGGGTGCTGGTTTCGTAGCCGAGTGGGTTTAATAGCTGTTCGGCGATAGCCGTTTTTACTGTAATGCCGGGCCAGGCGGGCACACCGAAATCGAGGGTTTGGTCGTCGGCGTGAGCCGCCGAGGCAAATAGCGCGGTAGTGGCGAGGGCAATGCCTGAGGCGAGAGGCTTGAGGTGTGTCATAGGATCTCCTTGCTAGGTTTTTGTCTGATAGGTGTTGTTGTTAAACAGTGATTATTGAATACCGCTAAACGTTACGGGCCAGCACGCGGAGGCGTGAAGCCAGCATGTCGCGGTCTAAATAGGTGCCCTGTAAATGGCGTGCGCCGCTGTTGGGATCGAACTCGCGCCGTCCGTGGAGTACGCGACGATTATCAAAAGCGACCATTTGACCAGGGCGAAGGGTGAACTCTAGCTGGTGCGCTTCGCTGTGGAACAGCTTCCACAATAGAGCGTAGGCGCTGTACCAGGCGTCCATCTGCTCTACTGGTAGGTGAAGGGCATCGCGAATCCAGTTATTCAGGCGCATCTCAACCAGATTGCCTGCGCTATCCAGAGTGATCACCGGTGCCCGCATTGAAATATCGTGGGTTTCATCCTGAAAGCGAAAATCAATCGGTGTTTCGCTAAGAATCGTCAGCGCTTCTGGAGACTCCTGGCGCAGAGCTTCTACGACCCGAGCGCCATCAGCAAATAACGATTCGCCGCCGCTGGCACCGTTTTGCAGGCAGTAGAGCAACTGAATGTCTGGCGGTTGGCGCCAGTTGGGTAAATCGATATGCAATGGCAACCCTACCGCGGTATAAGCCGCGTTGTTGGGATTGGGTTTGGAGCGCACATCAAAGCGGGCGCCAAAGTTGGTGGCGCGCAGGGGGCCAATACGTTCAGCTAAGCGGCTTACTTCCTCTTCTACCAATGGGCCGTCGGTAATCAGTGCCAGCCCGTCGCGTAGCATGGCGGTTAGCCAGGCTTTCTCGCCTAGAGGGGTTAAAAAATCGCTATGGCTGATGTGCTCGGGAGTGAAGTTATCGACCCAAGGCTTAGCGTTGGGTACCGCAGAAGTCAGCTCGGCTTCCGGGCGGCGCTGGTAAAGCCAGCCGCTATGAAAGGCACTGACATGACCATCTTGCCATTGCAGGTGTAAGTGCCCATCTAGCAGAGCAACGCTGGGTGGCTCAGTGATGGGTTCAAGCGGCAGGTAGAGCCTTTCCCGGGTCTGCGGATGCCGGCAGGCCGGGCAGGCGCAGTGGTCGCGCAGCCAGAGCAGGGGCAGAGTGGTTTTTTGACCATCTAGCCACTCAAGGGCAATGCCATTGTGGGCAAGCGTCGCTTGAGTGAGTACCGGGCCCGCTTGATAAGGACTTAATTCGCCCATCTCAGGGGTGTTTGCATGGGGGGGCGTTAAGGTGGTCTCTGCTGTGCTGTTCATTAAAACTCCGATTCGCTCCCTCTGTGGCATTACGTAGGGGTGTGCGTTTGTGCCAACCAGGATGCGGAGTAGCCGCAGCAGTGACAAACGATTAATCTGACCCCTAAGACATCATTTAATTTATAGGTCTCTTTTTCATGAGCCAATTACCGCCATTGTTATGGCTACAAGCCTTTGAATCTGCGGCGCGTACCTTAAGCTTTACCGCTGCAGGCAATGAGCTTGGGGTTACCCAAGCGGCCATCAGCCAGCGCGTCAGGCTGCTGGAAGACCGGGTGGGGCAAAAGCTCTTTGTTCGTCATGCACGCAGCTTAACGCTTACCCCCGCTGGGCAGGCGTGGCTGCCGAGCATTCACGATGCGTTTGTGCGTATTAGTGAGGGCACCCTGGAGGTCTTTGGCAGCACCTCTGAGCAGCCAGTGACGCTGCGTGCCACGCCGGTTATTCAGCAGTCGTGGCTGGCGCCGCGTTTAATTGCCTTCCACCGGGCTCATCCCCAGGTGTCGATTCGTGTAGTAAGTGCTATCTGGCCCGATGACTTTGGCCCCGAAGGGGCGGATATCGAGATTCGCTATGGCAAAGGGGAGTGGACGGGCGTTGAAATGCAGCCGCTAGGCGAAGAGCAACTGCTGCCCGTTTGCTCGCAGGCGTTAGCGAACACGCTTACTGCGCCGAGCGATCTGGCTGGGCATACGCTGCTGCACGCTGTCGGTTTTGGCGTGGGGTGGCCGGGGTGGCTGCAGGAAGCGGGGGTTGCTCACCTGGAAGCGCAGTGCTGGTCGCTCACTTGCGATAACCAGGTGATGACACTGGCGCTTGCTAGCCAGGGCGGTGGCGTTGCGTTAACTCACCGACGCTTAATGGAGCAGCGTAGCGATTTGGTGGCGCCTTTTGAGCTCAGTGTGCCCAGCGATGAGCGCTTCTGGTTGGTTCGCCCTAGCCGGCGCCACGTTAGCGACGAATCCGAGCTGGTATGGCGGGGGCTTTGCGATTCAATGTGATAAGTGGTTATTGCTGTTTTAAAGTCTTTTCACCAATTTCCTTGCCATTTTGGTGCAGCCGTGAAAAATGATGCGCTTTCATTGTTTAAAAAGGCGTGATCTTCATGGACTTTACTCTCCCTCCGTTGCTGACATCGCTGGTGGATCGCGGCAACGGCTTGCTCTGGGGCAGCGTGCTGATTTATCTGCTGATTGGCGCGGGTCTCTATTTTACTGTGATGACACGCGGTATTCAGCTGCGCTATTTCGGCCATATGTTTAAGCTGCTGGGCAGCTCCCGACAATCAAACGGCGGTATCTCTTCGTTTCAAGCGCTCTCAACCAGTCTGGCGGCCCGAGTCGGTACCGGTAACCTGGCGGGTGTCGCGGTGGCTATTTATTTTGGTGGCCCTGGGGCCATTTTCTGGATGTGGATGACCGCAATGGTTGGGATGGCGACCAGTTTTGTGGAGTCCACCCTGGCTCAGGCGTACAAAACAGACCACGGCGACAACACCTTCCGCGGCGGCCCTGCGCGTTATATTGAGCGTGGTTTGGGCTTGCGCTGGCTGGCTGTGCTGTTCTCTATCTGTTTGATCATTGCCTTTGGGTTAGCGTTCAACAGCGTTCAGGCCAACTCTATCGCCCAGGCCATGGAACAGGCGTTCGCCATTCCCACCTGGGCCATGGGGTTAGTTTTGATGGCTGTTGTGGCGCCGATCATCTTCGGCGGTTTGAAGTCGATTGCCAAGGTGGCTGAACTGGTGGTTCCGCTCATGGCGCTGCTCTACTTAATTCTGGCGCTGGTGGTAGTCGGGTTGAATATCAGTGACTTGCCCGCAGCGATCATGACCATTGTGCGCAGTGCATTTGGCTTTGAGCAGGCGGCCGGTGGGGCAGTAGGCTACGCGGTATCCCAGGCGATTATGAACGGCATTCAGCGCGGGCTGTTTTCCAATGAAGCGGGGATGGGCTCAGCGCCCAATGCCGCGGCCACGGCCTCTACGCGGCCAGATCATCCTGCTGCCCAGGGCTTTATTCAGATGCTCGGGGTGTTTCTGGATACCCTAGTGATCTGTACGGCCACGGCGGCCATCATCATTATGGCGGGGCCGGAGCTGATGGCGGGCGATGAGAACAACGGCATTCAGTTGACCCAAATGGCGCTTTCCAGCCATGTGGGCGATTGGGGCGGTATGTTTATCGCGGTGGCGATTCTGCTGTTTGCGTTTACCTCGGTGATTGCCAACTACTCCTACGGCGAGTCCAACATTGAGTATCTGGCCGGGCGCCGCGCCCCGGTTGCCGTGTTTATTTACCGCTTAGCGGTGCTGGCGATGATTATGATTGGCTCGGTGGCAAGCCTGGGGGCGATTTGGAACTTCGCCGACCTCTCTATGGGTATGATGGCTATTATTAACCTGGTCGCTATTCTGCTTCTCTCGCCAGTAGCTTTCGCACTCTTCCGCGACTACGAAGCGCAGTTGAAAGCGGGCAAAGAGCCTGTGTTTGATCCCAGCCTTTTTCCCAAGCTGGTTAATAAAGTCGATCCCAAGGCCTGGCCCAAGAAGTAATCAAGCTTAAGTAAACGAGCTATAGCCATTTAAACCACTAGCTGCGCCCCGCCTCGCATTTTGCGTCGCGGGGCTTTTTATTGGCCGTCACATGATTCGATTTAATCGAATACAAGTCGTAAAACGTTGCGCTTTTGCTTCTTGGAAAGCGCCGTAGAATAGCTTCCAATCCTTCCCTGTACATTTTGGAGCTTTCAATGACGACTCGTGCCCTGGTAATTACCTCTTCGATTCTGGCTGAAAACGGCCAATCCATTGCGTTGGCTAATCGCTTTATTGAGCAGGCGAGCACCCGCAACGATGTAAACGTTACTCAGCGTGACGTGGTGAAAACCTCGCTCCCTCACCTGGATATTAGCGAACTGGGGGCTTGGCAGGTGGCGGCCGCAGAGCGTACCGCTGAGCAGCAGGCGTTAGCCGCGCGCTCGGACGAACTGCTGGCTGAGCTACGCGCCAATGATGTGCTGGTCATTGCGGTACCGATGTATAACCTGGGTATTCCTTCACAGCTGAAGGCGTGGTTTGACCGTGTTCTGCGTGCCGGTGAAACGTTCCGCTATACCGAAAACGGCCCGCAAGGGTTGGTAGAAGGCAAGCGAGCGATTATTCTGGCCGCGCGGGGTGGTCAGTACGCGGGTACGGAATTTGACAGCCAAACACCACACCTGAAAGCCATGCTGGGGCTGATGGGAATTAAAGAGGTTGACGTGGTCTATGCTGAAGGGCTGAATTTGGGTGAGCAGCAGCGCGAAGCTGCAATAAAAGAAGCTTTCCAAGCGATCGATCAACTGGTTGAGGGGCTTTAAGCACATTCAGAAGCGCCCTCAAGAAATAAAAGGATAGTCACATGGCTCGGCCGGAATTACTCGAACAGATTTACACTATTGTCGATCAAATTCCGCCGGGCCGGGTGACGACCTATGGCCGCATTGCCGCCATGACCGAAGGTGCTACCCCACGCATGGTAGGTTCGGCAATGCGCCACCTGCCGGATGGCCACCAGTTGCCTTGGCATCGCGTGATCGCATCGTCTTTGAAGCTTGCCGATCACGGCGGCGCCGAACGCCAGCACCGCAAATTACGCGATGAGGGGGTGTTGTTCGATGCCAAAGGACGAGTGCCCGCGCACCTTGTTTGGCCTGATTAACCGTTTAAGGCACTTTTAGAAACGATAATGTCGCCCAACTTGGGCGGCATTATCGTATTTACGAATGCTTTTGATGAATGCGTATCTGTGACGGGCGTTGGTGATGCGCTTTACACCTCACTCCTCACATTTAACGCCTCACTTTTCCCCACATTTAACCCCTCAATCCTCCAGATTGGCACCTGATTTCCACGACCAGTCGCGCCAGCGTAGGTCAAACAGATCCTTGCGGCGGTCTTTAAGGTTGGTCACCGAACCTTCGGCACGTACTACCGTTAGGCGAGTGAGGTCCAAGTCCGAGAAGAAGATCATCTCGGTATTGGGAGTAGTTTCCGCCAGTACCGCATCGTGGGGGAACGCGAAGTCAGACGGCGAGAACACCGCTGATTGGGCGTACTGGATATCCAAGTTTTCAATCGAAGGCAGGTTGCCGACGCTGCCGCAGAGCACCACGTAGCACTCATTTTCGATCGCCCGCGCTTGACTGCAATGGCGCACGCGCAGGTAACCGTTTTTGGTGTCGGTCCAGAAGGGCACAAACAGAATGTCCATATCCTGGTCGGCCAGCAGTCGGCCCAGTTCCGGAAACTCCACGTCGTAGCAGATCAGTATGCCCACGCGGCCAGCGTCGGTATCGAACACCTGTAGCTCATCGCCGCCCTCGATCACCCAGTCGCGACGCTCTTGAGGTGTAATATGCAGCTTGGCCTGGCGCTCAACGGTGCCGTCACGGTGGAAGAGGTAGGCGATATTGTAGAGTCGGTCATCGTCACCTACTTCAATCATCGAGCCGCCGACAATATTGATATTGTAGGAGACCGCCATACGTGACAGTTCAGACTTAAAACGCTCGGTGAAGCCGGCCAAAAAGCGAATCGCGCCCATTTGATCCTGCTGGGCGGCGCGGTCTTGGAGGCCCATCAACGGCGCGTTGAACAACTCTGGGAAAACGGCAAAGTCACTTTGATAGTCGGAGAGCGCGTCTACGAAGTACTCGATCTGCTGAAGCGCGGCTTCCACCGATGAAAACTCACGCATCTGCCACTGCACCGCACCCACCCGTACTTGGGTCGGTTTGTTGTCGAGCACACTGGCAGCGGGCTCAAACAAAATGTTGTTCCACTCCAATAGGGTGGCGTAACCGCGCGACTGCTCATCTTCAGGCAGGTATTTGCGCAGTAGGCGCTTTACCTGAAAATCGTTGGCCTGCTGGAAAGACAGAATCGGGTCGTAGATCTCTTTGCGCGAGACTTTATCAATGTATTGGGCAGGCGTGAGTTCATCGGCGTGCTGGTGATACTCAGGAATACGCCCACCGGCTAAAATCGCCCGTAGGTTCATTGAGCGACATAGCTCTTTACGCGCTTCATAAAGGCGGCGGCCCAGGCGATAACCGCGGTAATCTGGGTGAATCAGCACATCCAGCCCGTACATGGCGTCGCCATTCTCGTCATTGAGGATGATCTCGCGATGGCCAATCAGGTCATCGTACTTATGCGGGTTGGAAAATTCGTCGTAATCCACCTGAACGGTGAGTGCTACGCCCACCAGAAGGCCATCGTCTTCAATCGCGATTTGGCCGTCGGGGAATTCCTGAATTAATTTGTCAATGGTGCGCTTTGGCCATGCTCCGCCGATATCGTGATAGACGGCGTCCATCAATGCCTTGAGCTGATCGTAGTCATCGCTCATTAGGTTGCGCAGATTAAGATGCAGTTCTTCCAGGGACATATCAGGGCTTCCCAGCGTTAGAAATCGACGGCCATTCTAGCATTATCGGGCGCTGCTCGGCTTATCCGAGGTTAAACCACGTGCTAACGGGCGTGTCAGCGTTTGCGCCATAATGACACCCGCCAGTATCAGCAGCCCACCGGTAAAGTGGAACCCTGCCACTTGTTCACCCAAGAAGGCCATCGCAATCAGTGCGCTAAACAGTGGCATTAGGTTGATGAAAATACTCGATTGATTGGCACCGATCTGGCGAACCGCGCGCATCCACAAAAAGGTGGTGATGATCGAGGCAGGAATGCCCGCGTAGACAATCAGGCCGATATTCTGACTATCAATAGGTGTCATTGGCCCCATCAAATAAGGCGGTAACAAGAACAGCACCGCAAAACAGACCTGGGCGTAAAGCATGACCCAGGGCGGTAAATTCATCGACCAGCGTTTGAGCATCACCCCATATAGCGCGTAGCAAGTGGCTGCTACCACCATCAGCGCATCACCAAGGGCAACCTCTAGCTGTAGCAGCGAGAGCGGATTACCACGCCCTAGCAGAACGGTAACCCCCACGAAGGCCAGCACGCCGCCCACAATGCCGCCCAGGGTCGGCGGCTCGCGAAGAATCAGCGCGCTCAGCAGTACCGTTAACAACGGCACCATGGCGGCGAGAATCCCCATGTTGGTAGCGGTCGTCGTTTCTGCCGCCACATAGGCCAGCCCTTGCCATAGGCCCATGCCGAGTAGTCCAAGCAGCGCTAGCTTAGGCCACTGGCGGCGAATTTCGTCGCGGTGGCGTAACGCTGCAGGGAGTACAAACGGGGTCATCACCGCAAGGGCAAGCAGCCAGCGTAAAAAAGCGATACTGCTTGGCGCGATGGCGCCTACGCTAAGCTGATTAATGGTCATATTGCCCGACCAGATAAGCACGGTGGCGAGTGGCGGCAAAAAATACATCAAGGGCATAGCAACGGTTCCTTATCGTTAGCCGGGTAATGTGACGCGAATTTGCACACTGGGCAAGGGGGAGAACGGCAAACCTGGCAATATTCAGATAGGTAAAGGTCTGTACGTTGCGGCGAGTATGTCATACGCTTGTTTGAATGCGTTTTAACACTGTTACTAATAATACCAAGGAGTACCGTGATGACCCGTGCGCCCGCCTATCCGCACCTTTTCCGCCCGCTGACCATTGGCCATTTGACGCTGCCCAACCGCGTTTTGATGGGCTCTATGCATACCAATTTGGAAGAGGCGCCCAATGGCTTTGAACGCTTAGCGGCATTTTATGCCGAGCGTGCGCGGGAGGGGGTTAGCCTGATCGTCACCGGCGGTATTGCCCCTAATGCGGAAGGCGCCGTATTCCAGGGCGCCCACGCGCTCGTTGATGAGGCGCAGTTGCCAGAACACCGCCAGGTGGCAGACGCGGTGCATGCTGAGGGCGGTCATCTGTGCATGCAGATTCTTCATGCCGGGCGCTACGCCTACTCGCCGGATTTGGTAGCACCTTCGGCTATCCAGGCGCCGATCAATCCCTTTATGCCTAGAGCACTTTCTAGCGATGAGGTTGAGCAACAAATTGCTGACTACGTTCGCTGCGCAAGCTTAGCCAAACAGGCGGGCTACGATGGCGTTGAGATCATGGGGTCAGAAGGTTATCTGATCAATCAGTTTATCTGTCAGCGTACCAACCAGCGTGACGATGAGTGGGGCGGGGCGTTTGAAAACCGGATGCATTTTGCCGTTGAGATCGTGCGCCGTGTTCGCGAAGCGGTGGGTGAACGATTTGTGATTATCTTCCGCCTCTCGATGATTGATTTGGTCGAAGAGGGCAGCACCTGGGAAGAGGTCGTCACGCTGGGCCAGGCGATCGAAGCCGCCGGGGCGAACGTGATCAACACCGGTATCGGTTGGCACGAAGCGCGGGTGCCCACCATTGTGACCAGCGTGCCCCGCGCTGCCTTTACCGAGGTGACCCGGCGGATCAAATCAGCACTATCGATTCCGTTGATTACCACCAACCGTATCAATATGCCTGAGGTAGCCGAGCGCGTACTGGCGGCGGGCCACGCGGATATGGTCTCCATGGCGCGGCCTTTCCTGGCAGATCCCGCCTGGATACGCAAAGCCGAAGAGGGCTTGGCTGAAGAGATCAATACCTGTATCGCCTGTAACCAGGCCTGCCTGGATCACACCTTTGCCGGAAAGCTGACCTCCTGTTTGGTCAACCCCCGTGCCTGTCATGAAACCGAACTGGTGATAGAGCCCGCGCAAACCCCTAAACGCGTCGCCGTGGTGGGCGGTGGGCCCGCGGGTCTGGCAACGGCCGTGACAGCCGCTAGCCGCGGACACAGCGTGGTGCTGTTCGAACAGCGCAGTGAGCTAGGCGGGCAGTTTAACTACGCGCGTAAGATCCCCGGCAAAGAGGAGTTTAATGAAACCCTGCGCTACTACCGGGTGATGCTGGAGAAATATGCGGTAGAAGTACGTCTAAACACTACGGCAAGCGCAGAAACCCTCGCCGCTTTCGATGAGGTGGTCATGGCCACCGGCGTTAAGCCCCGGGAACTCAATCTTCCAGGTCACGACCACGGCAAGGTGTTGAGCTACGCCGAAGCGATTGAATCTCCCGAGCGTGTTGGGCGTAAAGTAGCGGTGATTGGCGCGGGAGGTATTGGTTTTGATGTGTCCGAACTGCTGGCCCACCAAGGCCACCCAGCCTTGGACATTGCCGACTGGTGCGACGAGTGGGGCGTTGATTTGGCAGTCGGCGAGCGGGGCGGTTTAAAAGCGCCGACGGCTCCAGTGGTTCCCCGCGAAATTGTCATGCTCCAGCGTAAAACTTCCAAGCCTGGCAAGTATCTGGGGAAAACCACCGGTTGGGTTCACCGCGCATCGCTTAAGCAGCGGGGAGTGAAAACTCTCACCGGCTGCGAATACCTCAAAATCGACGACGAGGGGCTGCATATTCGCCGCGATGGCGTTGACCAAGTACTTGCCGTGGATAGCATTGTGGTGTGCGCCGGGCAGGAGTCAGTGCGCGATCTACTGGCGCCGTTGGAACGCGCACGGGCGGTGGTACATATAATCGGCGGCGCGGATGAAGCTAGCGAACTGGATGCCAAGCGGGCAATTGAGCAGGGCACTCGATTGGCCGCTAGCCTATAGGCTGGATAGAGTAAATTTCATAAATCCCCATTCACCATGTTCGAGGGTAGGTTGAAGCGAGGGTCTTTCGCCATGGCCGGAATAATGTTCCCGACAATGCCGGCATTTCCGCCATCCATGGCGGTCAGATGGCGAAAGTAGCGTCCATGGACGGATTCACAGCGCCCTCGCGGAAACCTGCCCTCGGCCACCGACGTGTCCCGAGATAGTTCTGTGTAGGTGAGTTGAGCGGGTGACGTTAGCCCATAAATGGCGATAGACTAAATGACTAATCTAGTTATTAAGAATAGCTAGATATTAAAGGCGCGAGTGGCACCCAGCTCGCGCCGTTCGATCGCCAGATAAAAGGACTGTCGTCATGACCTCGGAGTGTAGCCCGCGTTTTTTAGCCAGTGATAACACCTCCGGTATCTGCCCGGAGGCGATGGAATATCTACTAGAAGCCAATCGTTGCGATGACTTGGCCTACGGTAACGATCTCTGGACAGCCCGTGCCGCGGATCGCTTTCGCGAGATGTTTGACTACGACTGCGATGTCTTCTTCGTTTTCAACGGCACCGCCGCTAACTCCCTGGCACTCTCTGCAATGGGACGCAGCTACCACAGCGTTATTTGCCACGAGCTGGCGCATATCGAAACCGACGAGTGCGGCGGTCCAGAGTTCTTCTCTAACGGAGCGAAGCTGCTGACCTCTCCGGGTGCCAATGGCAAGCTAACGCCGGAAGGCATTGAGGCGCTGGTCACCAAGCGCAGCGATATTCACTACCCAAAACCTAAAGTGGTATCGCTCACGCAAGCCACCGAAGTGGGCACGCTCTACTCCCGGGAAGAGCTCATGGCGATTCGTGCCATTGCCGATAAACATGACTTGCGCTTGCACATGGACGGCGCCCGCTTTGCCAACGCTTGCGCCAGTCTAAATGCCACTCCCGCAGAAATTACCTGGCAGGTGGGAGTGGATGCGCTGTGTTTTTCGGGTACCAAAAACGGCTTAGCGTTTGGCGAAGCGATTCTGTTCTTTAACCGTGAATTAGCCGAAGATTTTTCCTACCGCTGCAAGCAGGCAGGGCAGTTGGCTTCCAAGATGCGCTTTGTCTCAGCGCCGTGGTTAGGGCTACTAGAAAGTGGTGCCTGGTTAACCAACGCACAGCACGCCAACGAGATGGCGCGCTACCTATCGGAAGGGCTGCAAGCGCTACCCGGCGTATCGCTCATGTTCCCTACCCAAGCCAATAGCGTGTTCGTTGAATTGCCGCCCCACGCTATTGAAGCGTTGAAAGCTAAAGGCTGGACCTTCTATACCTTTATTGGCGCAGGTGGCGCGCGTTTTGTATGTGCGTGGAACACCACCGTTGAATTGCTGGATGGTCTATTGGCCGATATTCGCGCGGTACTTGAGCGTTAAAGCCGTCAGTTACTCTCTTTTTTGCCGCTGTTGGGCGCTTTTGACCTAGTGATGTCGCTGCCTAAAGCAGCGACATCACTGCTTTAGCGCTTTGCGTTTATTTGAGATGCTTGGACTAACGCAACTATTCGTCTGAATAATTCTCTTATCTATATCGCTGCTGCGTTGAAGGTTTTAGTCATCACTTTTTGCTAATGCTGACTACGCTAAAAAAGCGACACCTCGTTTGGCACGCCGTTGCGAAACATTTGGCTTGACGGTGACTGCCTGGGGATGGGCCACAGGAGAGTTTCATGAGCATCTTTGATCACGTTCAAGACCGTTTTTCCCGCGTTCAGCAAGAGGACATGAGCCTGGAGGAGTATCTGGCGCTTTGTCGCCGTGATCCGAAGGTTTATGCCAGCGCCGCCGAGCGCATGCTGGAAGCCGTAGGCGAGCCTGAAGTGATCGACACGGCGAAAGACCCGCGTCTATCACGTATTTTTTCCAATAAAGTGATTCGTCGCTATCCAGCCTTTGCCGAGTTTCACGGTATGGAGGAGGCCATTGAGCAAATCGTCTCCTACTTCCGCCATGCGGCTCAAGGGCTTGAAGAGCGCAAACAGATTCTCTATCTGCTTGGCCCTGTGGGCGGCGGTAAGTCGTCGCTGGCAGAGCGTCTTAAGCTGCTGATGGAGCGGATTCCGTTCTATGCCATTAAAGGCTCGCCGGTCTACGAGTCGCCGCTTGGCTTGTTCTCACCCGAAGAGGACGGAGAACTGCTCGAGAAAGAGTACGGTATCCCACAGCGCTATTTGCGCAGCGTAATGTCGCCCTGGGCGGCAAAACGGCTAAATGAGTACGGCGGCGATATCTCCCAGTTCCGGGTAGTGCGTTTGTACCCATCACGGCTTAACCAGATCGCTATTTCCAAAACCGAGCCGGGGGATGAGAACAACCAGGATATCTCGTCGCTGGTGGGTAAAGTCGATATTCGCCAATTGGAGCTTTACTCCCAGGATGATCCGGATGCCTACAGCTTCTCTGGCGGTTTATGCCGTGCTAACCAGGGGCTGATGGAGTTTGTGGAGATGTTCAAAGCGCCGATCAAGGTGCTGCATCCACTGCTTACCGCGACGCAAGAGGGTAACTACAACCCCACCGAAGGCATGGGGGCGATACCTTTTGATGGTGTAATTCTGGCCCACTCCAACGAGTCGGAGTGGCAGGCGTTTCGCAATAATCGCAATAACGAAGCGTTCCTTGATCGGGTTTATATCGTCAAGGTGCCTTATTGTTTGCGGGTTACCGAAGAGATCAAGATCTATCAAAAACTACTCGAAGACTCTTCGCTTAACGCCGCGCCCTGCGCACCGGACACGCTGCGCATGTTGGCCCAGTTCTCGGTACTGTCACGGCTAAAAGCGCCGGAAAACTCCAATATTTACTCGAAAATGCGCGTTTACGACGGTGAAAATCTGAAAGACACCGACCCTCGCGCCAAGTCGATTCAGGAGTACCGCGACGCCGCAGGCGTTGACGAGGGTATGCAGGGTCTCTCCACTCGCTTTGCGTTCAAGATTCTCTCTAAGGTATTTAACTTCGACAGCACCGAGGTGGCTGCTAACCCAGTCCATTTACTTTATGTGCTTGAGCAGGCGTTGGAGCGCGAGCAACTGCCATCGGAAGTGTTTGAGCGCTACTTGGGCTTTATCAAAGAGTATATGGCGCCTCGTTACGTGGACTTTATTGGTAAGGAGATCCAGACCGCTTACCTCGAATCCTACAGCGAGTATGGCCAGAATATCTTTGACCGCTATGTGACCTACGCAGATTTCTGGATTCAGGATCAGGAATACCGCGACCACGAAACCGGCGAGTTACTAGACCGCCAGGCGCTCAACGAAGAGCTGGAGAAAATCGAAAAACCCGCGGGTATCTCGAATCCTAAAGACTTCCGCCACGAGGTGGTCAATTTTGTGCTGCGGGCGCGGGCGCAAAACAACGGTATGAACCCGAGCTGGCAGTCCTATGAAAAGCTCAAGGGCGTTATCGAGCACAAAATGTTCGCCAATACCGAAGAGCTGTTGCCGGTGATTTCGTTCAATGCCAAGGCTTCTCGCTCGGATCAGAAAAAGCACGAAGACTTTGTGGCGCGGATGGTCGATCGCGGCTACACCGAAAAACAGGTGCGGTTGCTATCCGAGTGGTATCTGCGCGTGCGCAAGTCCCAGTAATGGATGGTGTGCTTAAGATGAGCGTTTAAGGAGGTCGTATGACCTACTTTATTGATCGAAGGCCGAACGCGAAACATAAAAGCGCGGTGAACCGGCAGCGCTTTTTGGAGCGCTACCGTAAGCATATCAAGCGCTCGGTTGAAGAGGCCGTTAACCGCCGCTCGATTACGGATATGGAGCGTGGTGAGAACGTTTCGATACCGGCAAAGGATATCTCCGAGCCGGTCTTCCAGCATGGTCCGGGTGGGGCGCGTAATATCGTTTCACCCGGTAATAAAGAGTTTGTCGCCGGTGATAAAATCCGCCGCCCCAGTGGGCAGGGGGGCGGTGGTGGCGCAGGCGAGGGCGGCCCCTCTAATCAGGGTGAAGGCGTCGATGAGTTCGCTTTTACGCTGAGCCGCGAAGAGTTTTTGGAGTTTGTTTTTGACGGTTTAGAGCTGCCCCATTTGCAGCGCAAACCGTTGAAATCGCTTGAAGAGGTCAAAATGGTGCGGGCGGGGCTCTCCCGGGACGGTGTGCCGTCGCGGATTAGCATTACCCGCTCTATGCGCGAAGCCTATGCTCGGCGCATTGCTATGCGCGCGCCGATTAAACGGGCGTTAAGAGAGGCGATTGATGCCCTGGAGGCCGAAGAACGCAAGGACACGGTGCTGCGTAATCCCACCCGCATTGCCGAGCTGAAAGCCGAAATTGAGCGCCTGGAGAAGCGCATCGCGGGCGTACCGTTTATTGACACCTACGACCTGCGCTACCACCAACTAAGCGCACAGCCTCAGCCTTCCAATCAAGCGGTGATGTTTTGCGTTATGGATGTCTCCGGCTCGATGACCCAAAACCACAAAGACATCGCCAAGCGGTTTTTCCTGCTGCTCTATCTGTTCTTGGAGAAGCACTACGAGAAGGTCGAGTTGGTTTTTGTGCGCCACCATACGGCTGCTCGGGAAGTCAGTGAAGAGGAGTTTTTCTACTCGCGGGAAACCGGCGGTACGATTGTTTCCAGTGCGCTGAACCTGGTGAATAAAATCATCGAAAAGCGCTATCCCGTTGGCCAATGGAATCTGTATGTGGCCCAGGCGTCCGATGGTGATAACTGGGATGATGACTCGAATATTTGCCGCGACTTACTGGTCAAACAGTTGATGCCGCAGCTGCAATACTACGCCTACGTTGAGATCACGCCCCATGACCATCAGTCACTGTGGCATGAGTACGAAAGTGTGGTGAAAGAGTTCCCCGAGCGCTTTGCCATGCGCCAAATTGTGGAGGCGGGCGATATTTATCCGGTCTTTCGTGAACTGTTTAAGCGCCGCTTAAGCCAGTCCTAGTGACCTTGTATACAGGTTAGTGACCGCGTGTAGAGGAGGGGGCTATGAGTGCGACCCGCAAGCGTAAGCCGATTGCCACCGGCTCCGATTGGAACTTCAGTGTACTGGAGCGTTTTGATGCGGAGCTGGCCAGGCTCGCTGATGAGTATCGGCTAGATACCTATCCTAATCAGATAGAAGTCATCACTACCGAGCAGATGATGGATGCCTATGCGAGTGTAGGCATGCCGGTGGGCTATCACCACTGGTCGTTCGGCAAGCAGTTTCTAGCCGTCGAGCAGGCGTACAAGCGTGGCCAGATGGGCTTAGCCTATGAACTGGTGATCAATTCCGACCCCTGCATCGCTTATTTAATGGAGGAGAATACGCTGATGATGCAGGTGTTGGTGATGGCTCACGCCTGCTACGGCCACAACTCCTTTTTTAAGGGGAACTACCTGTTTCGCACCTGGACCGATGCCTCTTCAATTGTTGATTACCTGGTGTTTGCGCGTAAATATATCGCCAAGTGTGAAGAACGCCACGGCGTGCAGGCCGTTGAGCAGTTACTGGATGCTTGCCATGCGCTACAAAACTATGGGGTCGACCGTTACAAGCGGCCCTCGCCGATCTCTGCCGAGGAAGAAGCGAAGCGCCAGGAGGAGCGTGAAAGCTACCTGCAAACCCAGGTGAATATGCTCTGGCGTACCATTCCTGAGGCACCTATCAGCGATTCACCGCTGTCAACGGGGGGCCTGCATGCTGACGATGACCCATTGGGCTTGCACAGCGGCGGCCACTATCCTCCGGAACCTCAAGAGAACCTGCTCTACTTTATTGAAAAAAATGCGCCGCTGCTGGCGCCCTGGCAGCGTGAAATCGTGCGGATTGTGCGCAAGTTGGCGCAGTATTTTTATCCTCAGCGGCAGACCCAGGTAATGAATGAGGGCTGGGCGTGCTTTTGGCACTACACGCTGATGAACCGGCTCTACGACGATGGCAATGTCGATGAGGGATTAATGCTGGAGTTTCTGCAGTCTCACGCGGCGGTCATTAACCAGCCAGCGTTTGATAATCCTCACTTCAGTGGGATTAACCCCTATGCTCTTGGCTTCGCAATCTTTATGGATATTAAGCGGATCTGCGACGCACCCACCGATGAGGATCGCGAGTGGTTCCCTGATATTGCAGGCACTCCGTGGCGGGAAACGCTGGAGTTTGCGATGCGCAACTTCAAGGATGAGTCGTTTATTCAGCAGTTTTTATCACCGAAGGTGATGCGTGACCATAAACTGTTTTTGGTGGTGGATGACGATCAGGTGGAGACCCTTGAAGTCGCAGCGATTCATAACGAACAGGGCTACCGCCAGGTTCGGGAAGCGCTTGCCACTCAGTACGCGCTCTCTGTCCGCGAACCCAATATTCAAGTGGTTGAAGCGGCTATTCGTGGGGATCGCTCGCTAACACTCCATCACGTGCAGGATAGTCGCCGCCCATTAGGCCGCAGTGTTTATCCGGTGATTCGCCATCTACAGCAGCTATGGGGCTTCCCTGTTCATCTTGTCTCTTTGGAAGAGGGACGGGTAACGCGGCGTTTTCATTGGCCGGTAGAGGATGAAAGCCCGGCTTCTTAGGGTTTGTACGAAAAGTCGGCGAGCGAAGACTAGACAAGGCAAAAATCAACGAGAAAGCAGAGTTTACGGGGTGTAAATGAGCATTTCGAGGCGATTTTTAACGCAGTATTGTTGAGCGCAGGCAGTTTTCGTACAAAGCCTAGCTGCTAGTGTGTCTTAAACAAAACTACCCCGCTCAAATGGCGGGGTAGAGGTGCTTATACGGCTATCAATTTTTAAACGCTTAAGCTTGGGCAGTCCAGGATTGGCACCAGCCAGCGGGTGCTACGCTATTCTCCGGAAATAGCTGGCAACCCTCAGTGTCTGCATTAAAGAACATGCAGTTATCGCAGCGTTCGCCCTCTTCATAAGCGGGATGATCGCTGGCTTCACTGGCGTCTTCTACATAGTTAAGCGCTTGGGCGTTGCTTGCGGAAGGATCAAGGCGCGGCAGCTCTTGGGCGAAAGCAGTTTTAGAAAGAATGCCAGCTCCCAGTGGAAGGGCTGCAAGACCCAACATGCTGTTGCGCATAAAGTCACGACGGCTCTTATTAGCCATGATTTCTCCTTATCGTCACGGTCTGACGTTTGGTCACGTTGTTGGGTGGTTATCCACCTCTTTGTGCTCCGCGTAGTCTTATAAGCCGGAGCTCTCTGCTACATCTTTCAATCAGTTGTATTTTCGACCTACTATTTTTTTCAACCTACTACAATTTAGGCCAGCCGTTTTCAACCCTATTCTTAAACTACATGCTAGCGGATGTATAAGGGTTGTGCGAATAGTGCTGCTGGAATAGCGACAATTGGTCACGCTGTCGCCGGGTGCTGCGCTCGCTTCCTCGTCGCTGCTATACTCTGCCCAGCTTTGACACTACTTTTATGACCATTTTCTCTTAAGGGGCGCGCCATGCAAAACGCAGTCATTTTAATCAATACCGATAAAGGCCAGGTCAAGGCCGTGGCCGAGCGCTTGGCCGATGTAGAGGGCATTAGCGAGGTGTACTCCACCTGCGGCCGCTACGACTTAGTGGCCATTGCTCGCACCCGTGATTTTGAAAGCTTGGCTGAATTGGTGACTGAGCGCCTGAACGCCGTAGAAGGTATCAGCGATACAGAAACCCTGAATGCCATGCAGGTTCACTCCCGCCACGATCTTGAAACCATGTTCTCTTTGGGTTGGTAGCCCTTTATTATTTGGTTACACGCAAAGCGTTCACGAACGCAGTGAAAATGAAAAATCGCTAATGTAAGCATTTAACAAGGGGAAAGTCTGTTGGGAACATCGCTTTTGAGCTGGCGTCGACAGGGGCGACGCCTGGGCATTGCTGTGCTTTTTGTGGTAGTTGGCACAGGGCTGTGGGAGTTTCAGGAGCGCCAGCATAAAGATGCTTACACCTGGATGGGGGTGCCAACGTGGGAGGAGTTTCGCCCCACTACGATGCACCGAGTGCTGCGCAATGATGGCTACTTGGTAGGCTGGTCCGATGTGCGGGTCAATCCGCTATGGGTAAGTTATCAGGTTGAAGCAGTAGACGACTCGAGCATCGGCCCAAGGCCAAATTTTCAAGCCGATTGGCGCACGCTATGGCCGATAGGCACCGACAGCTACGCCGGTAGCGGTTACGACCGAGGCCATTTAGCACCAAACTACGCCATTGCAGCGGTGCATGGGCGCAGCGCTCAGGTCGATACCTTCCTAATGAGCAATATGTCTCCGCAACGGCCCAATCTGAACCGACAGCTCTGGCAGCGGTTAGAAGAAACGGTGATGGATCACTTTGCGCCACGCTTTGAAAGGTTGCAGGTGATTACCGGCCCCATTTACCCAGAACACTTTATGGATAACGTGTTCAACCGGGTGGGGCTGGTCGAAGTGCCTTCGGCTTTTTACAAGATCATAGTGGCGCCCCACAGCGAGGCACCATTGGCGTTGGCGTTCATCATGCCACAAGACGTTCGGGGCAATGAGCCGCTAGATGACTATTTGGTGACCATCGATGAGATTGAGGCACGCACAGGGCTTAACTTCTTCCCCGACCTGACACCACAGCTTGAGGCTGTACTGGAAGGTGAGCTGCGTATACAAGGGTGGGCGCTGGAAGATGTAGCAAAGCGGCCGGGGCGGTATCAATAGTTGTCGAATGCCTTTTGTATCCAAGCCATATTGTTCCGCTTTTCTATTTCTCACCCTAAATTAATGACATCTAATTTAGACTTAATTAAAATTAATTTTTATTGAATTTTGCTTTAATTATCATGATAATGGCTTAAAGGATGATTTCAAAAAAACCTCTTGGGTGTGCGATCAGGAAGGTCAAGCACATCTAATTGTAAGGCTATCCTTTATGAGTGGGAGACGGTTTTCAACATCGTTAAATGAACTAATTGAACAGTCTAATCTCACCAAAACCCAGTTGGCCGAGCGGGCAGGTATTTCTCGTGCAAGCCTGTATAACTTGCTCAGTGGGGACGTGGCAGAGAGCAAGCTTTCAACGTTAATTCGTCTCTCTTCGGCACTCGGTGTTCACCCGCTCGACATTATTCATCCCTACTTTCATAAAAGCATGCGCGGTAGGCTGGCGACTACTCACCAAGCGGGCACCGCCTTTATCGAGGATGTTACTTACCCGGATTACTCGTCTGTGATGCCGCATCAAACCTTTGTAAAAACATGGGCGGTCATGAATACAGGCAAAGTCCCTTGGGAAAACTTATTTTTAGTTTGTCAGGATGCACCTGTCGAAGTAGGTGGCATGGCCATGGGGCTCCAACCTGATCAACCCCGGATAGCCATTCCTAAAACGGTACCAGGCGAGAAAATTTTGCTGTCCGTTACATTAACCGCACCTGGGTTGCCTTGTACTGTTAAATCGGAATGGAAAGCCACTGATGCCAACGGCAAGCTATGTTTTCCAGGCAAACTGCCGCTCTATTGCATTGTTAAGGTGTGCTCATTGTGACATTAAATAAACCCACCATGGTCAAGCCTAGGCAAGCGCTATTAACCATTGGAAATACTCTCGTTGTATTCGCCGTGTCCGCAAATGACAACCAGCAGCCCGTCGAGCTAGCGACCCAAATTGTTTATGCCCCAGTGTTAGTGAATCAAGAGGTTGGTTTCACTACAGCTCAAACTCCATTCCATCAAACGCAAAATACCCTAAGCATTGATTTTTTAGACCGTTTCAATGCAAATTCTGTGGCAAGCTTGAGCGACTACGTGCCAGGCGTTCAAGCCAGCCGCAATGGTGCAGGGATGGGGGAAGACTACTCGATACGGGGGTTCCCGCTAGGTGGACGTTTGTTATTGGATGGAGTACTGGATAACCAGAGCTATTATGTTCGCGATCCGGCCACCTACGAGCAGGTAGACTTTATCAAGGGCCATAACAGCGCCTGGTATGGCGCTGGTGTGCCAGGGGGCTCGATCAACTTTATTGCCAAAAGACCCCAATATCAGCCAAGCACCAGCGTTTCTGCTGGTCTGGGTAGCGACGATTATCAGGCGCTGGTGGTGGATTCCACCGGCCCGTTGGCACCACACAGTGCTTGGGCCTACCGCACGGTGCTGGCGGCTCGTCATCTTAATAGCGATAAGCAAAACGTAGACTCAAGCCCGGTAACGTTGCTCAATAGCGTAGCGTGGCAGGGAGAGAGCACCGAGCTTACTGGTAGCTGGGAATATAGTCGCCAGAACTATCCCTACGATTTTGACAATGTCTATGCTCAGGGCTCGCCGGTTTATGATGTCTCCTATGTGCATCCCGCCTCATTCGCGAAAAGTGAATACCACCGCTTTGAGCTGCAAAGTGACACTCAACTTGCATCTAACCTTCGTTTAGAAGGTATTTACCGGCGCATTACCGGTCAACGTGAAGAGAAGCGGATTGGCTTTTGGTTTATGGCCGATGAAGACAGTCCCTTGCCAGGCTACTACCGGGAAGTGGATGAAAACTTTACCCAAAACACCGGTCAGCTTAGCTTGCATTACGACTACGCACTGGGCGGGCTGCGCCATGAAACCGCCGTGGGGCTGGCATACCATGAAACTCAGTCGACTTATGATGACGCCGTTTCATCATACGATTTTAGCCTGAATATTTATCAGCCGGATTTTGACGTCTCACTACCCAGCCAAGACCAACTAACCCCATTGAGTGGCGATATCGACTGGCAGGAATCTGCGCTATTAATGAGCCAGAAAAGCCAACTAACCGATACGCTTGACCTCTCTTTAGGCGCACGTTACACGGATTATCGTTTAACCAATGTGAGCGGAAACTCCAGCACAAGCGAAGCGGATAACCGCGCGTTGAGTTATTCCGCTGGCTTGGCCTGGGCGCTTGATGACCAGCTAACTTTACGCGCCAGCTATAGTCAGTCGTGGCTGGCTAATCAAGGTCAGGATAAAAACGCTAATTACTTTGACCCCAGCCGTGGTGTTCAGCACGAGCTGGGGCTTAACTGGCAGCCGACTCCCTCCGCCACGCTGGATATGGCGCTGTTTAACATTCGCCAGAACAACCTGCTGGTACGCGACCTGGAAATAGCTGAACGCTATGTGCTGGCGGGCGAGAAAACGGTGAAAGGCGCTGAAGCCAATCTAAGCATTGAATTGAATGATCAATGGCAAGCCACTGCCGCCACGACGTATATGGAAGCTAGGCTGGAGAAAACCAATGATGCCAATGAAGGCAACCGCTTTCCCAGCGTTCCCACCCACCAGCACTCCTTGCTGCTGCATTACCAGCCGATCAGTCAGCTAACCCTCACACCGGGTGTGGTTTACCAAGGCAGCCGCCCCGGCGACCGGGCTAATAGCTTTTATGTAGATAGCTACACCCGCTACGACCTAAGCGCCCACTGGCAGGCGATGCCCGACCTCTCAATACAAGCCAGCATTCAAAACCTCACCGATATTGACTACGTCACCAGCAGCGCTGCCGACGATTTCTTGCGCTTTGGTGATCCTCGCACGCTGCGCATTAGTGCCACCAAGCAGTTTTAGGCCTGCACTGCCGCTTGTTTTAACTTTTTAGCGGCAGTGTCCAACTGGTTAGACACTCTTCTTGGTAGTTTTTCTTAACCGTCAACGAATTCACGTAGCTGGTGTGAAGGCACAGGCTATACCAGGCGATAGAAAAGTGGCGAAGGTGCTTTGGGCAGTGGCGTTATGCCGCTCAACATACTGACAAACCTTTCGTCACATCCAACAAGCCTGCCATTTAGCAGGCGATGATCAAATAGCAAGGGACACATGATGATGAAAAGAACTGCAAGCGTTATTGCAACCGTAGCGCTGGTCGCTACGACTCATGCTCACGCCTTTGAGCCTCGGGTATCTGTGGGGGCTGTGGCGGGTATGACTGGCTTGGGGCCGATGTTTCCTGGCGCTTTAATGAAAATCTCGCGGTGACCGGGCGTTATACCGATGGCCTAAGCTATGACACCGATTTTAATCAGGATGGCGTCAATTACGATACCGACTTTGACCTAAAAGCCTCTAGCGTTAAATTGGATTACTTTCCCTTCGCTGGCAGGTTCTTTCTCTCAGCAGGTATTATGATGCCGGATATTGAAGCCAGCGTAACAGGTAACCCGCAAGATGGCTCGGTGTATGAACTTAACAACCGAAGCTACAACGCTAGCGAGATTGGCTCGGTGATTGGTAATGCTACCCTTACTGACGGTGTTCAACCGTATGTGGGCGTTGGCTGGCGTAGCTCCCATAAAGTGGGTCTGGCGCTGTTTTCTGAGCTTGGGCTAGTGGCTACCGATACGGATGTATCGCTAAGGACGAGCAGTAATCAGGAGTCCGTAGACCCTGTTCTTCAGCAAGATATCCGCGCAGAAGAACAAAAACTCAAAGACGACATTGAGAAGTTGCCTGTGTTCCCAGTGGCTGTGCTTGGCATTACTTATACGTTTTAACTGCAAGAGTAAGTCCTAAGGTGAAGGGGGGGATGTCACCCCCTTTCGTGGTCAATGGGGTCAGAGTCATTGAACCTTATCCGATCCAGGCTCATCTCTGCTTCAAGCCGCCGCAGATGATGCCTGTTCCAGCATATCATAACGTTATCGATGGCATAGGGCAGCAACGCGTGGCAAATGAGGCTATTTGATTACCCCCTGCGCAGGCCCCATCAAAGACGATGAAGCTGTTCAGGTGTGGTCGACCTGGGCAAACTCCCCGGCGATAGAGCCAGCTGTATTAATGTAGATAAAGGCGCTGCACTTACTGCACAGGCGCCCATTGGCAAACCATATACAACCCGTCTATCCATATCCAGGTAAGCATTCAACGCCTCACCGGTCTCGCCTACGTTGCCAGCAGCACCGCCAATGATTTCCTACGCTTTGGCGATCCCAGTACGCTGTGCATTAGTGCCACCAAGCAGTGCTAACGCTAGTGCATTTTTTTATTTTTTGCGGCAGTGTCCAGCCGGTTAGACAATCTAGTTGGTAAGTTTGTCTTAACCGCCAACTGATTACTTCTCTTGGTGGGAAAGCAAGTGAATACTGAATGTTTTGCGCCATATTTAGCACTGGTTATTATTCTCGGGTGAGGAGAAATCGATATGAAGAAAGTATTTGCTTTAGCTCTGGCTGTAGGTTTTGTGTCGACTTCTGCATTTGCTGGGGTGTCTAGCATCAGCAGTAATGGCAATGTCAGCGGAGTCCAATCTTGGAGAGTTGCATGCTCCTCAGGTAGTAGCTATATCATCTACAAGAAAAATGGCACTTGGTATCGGGGGGACATTGGCCACATGGGCAATCGCTATGATTCTTGGTCGCGTGATGATATTGCATCATTTGTATGTGGTTAACGAAAATGAGAGATGGTCGGTTATGCATATTGAATAGGAAAATTAATTGAATGTTTATTTTGTGAGACTCCTTGCCTTTCAAATTGTGTGAGTGGGGACTTTATGGAGTGAAATGTATGCTTTTTTTTAAAAATAATTTGGTGATGTTTTTGATTCTTTATCCAGCCGTTTTGTATGCCGCTGAGATAGATATTGAAGGTGTCGATATAGAAAAAGAAAGGCAGGTGCTAAGAGGTATGGATGTGCCCAAAAGTGGTCTCGACCAGATGATTGAAAGAGCGGCATCAAGTTTTTCAGAGAGTATTTCAGGAACAACGGATGAACAGCTGCAGTGCATGATGCGATGCGACTCACAATATCAAAATAATATTTCTACATGTAGCAGCCTAAGTCGCGATGGGTTCCCAGGGTATCTGGGGTCACCCCATGATAAGTGCACGTCTGAAGCTTACAATGTTAATAGTTCCTGTCAAACAAGATGTCCATAAGAAAGATTTGTGACAGTTCGTATAAAGCGGGCAACGTTAATTATATACTAGCATTGGCTAAATATCATAATTGTATGAAGGGGGTAAGATGAATAAGTTATATAAAATGCTGCCTGTTAGCTTGTTAAGTACTGTTATTCTATGTGGGTGTGTAAGCGGCTACTCTAATAATGAGTATCAAGGTAGTACTGCTCCACATGTATTTGATATGTTTGGTAAAGGAAAGAGAATAATTTTTTCCTGGGATGGTAATGATGTGCAAGCTATTAGGGCTGTTGATACCCTTGATATTTCACAGGCAGCATCTCTTAAGAGGTCAAGTTCGGATAGTATGAGCTATGCCTGTCTTCATGTTACAAGGGGGCGAGCAGGTTTATGCGATGGCGTTAGCTTTGATCTCTTTGAGGAAAGACAATTTAGTGGCGTGGCAGACTCTATTGTTGGGACTGCGCTACTGCCTTTGACTCTTTCTTTGGATATTCTTGAGCCGCACAAAAAAGGGGGTAATACCGCAAATAGTTTTACTAATGTAGGTGTTAGTCGAGAAGCAATTAGTTATTTCTCTAGGCTGTTGAATGAAGCTGTTTATAAGGATTATGTTTCGGCAAAGTCTCAGCAGTCAATTGAACAGTTTGAGAGCTTTATGGAGAAGTATAATGTTGAGTATGATGATGAGAAGTTTTCTTCTGTTTTAGATGAAATTAAGAGGGGTAGTATTGTTAGGTATCGTAATATGGGCACTGTAGATGGGTATTTGTCAGCTTTTGGGCTTTCCTTAAGTTCTTATGATTCAGATAATGCTAAAAATCTAGCAGTGACTCAAGGAGAAAAGGAAAAAGTAGCTGAATATTTGCGTGACGTAGAAGAGGGAGAAATTATTCGCCTGGGAGAGGAGGTGCTAACTTATGAGGTGGAGAGCAACCATTCAGAAGGTATTGGTCAAAGCTCGGCTGGTCTTGTTTCACGCACTCAGGCAACAGCAAGGGATGTGAATACTAGGGTAAGGGTGACAATGAATGTTAGGCCGTTAAACAATGATTATACAGTTCGTTTGAGAATTATTCAGCATGCTGAGCATCAATGCATTTCATCGATGGAAAAAACATCTTATCCAATCCAAGAATGCGATATTTTAAATGACGATAGAGATATTGGAGAAGTTGAACTAACTCTTTCTAAAAGTAATAACTGGACTGGTGTGCAAGAGATTAATAGCAAAGTGGCGTATTTTACTGTCATTGAAAGCCCAGTGGCTAAGCATGAGGCTGTACTCTCAAAGCTCGCTGTGGAACCTGAATTAGTTAGTATTGAGGCTGTTCGGTAGTTGATGTTGGGGAGTTATAAAGAGCCCTTTTAGATATGAAGCGATATTTTTCTGAAGGCTCTATTCAAGGTTTTCTTGGGGATGTATTGCTTCCAAAGGTTTGCAAATTTATGTCATTGGAGCTTAACAACTTTCTCCAGCGCGCCACTTTTTCTCGGTTTTTTTGCAGCAGTGTCCAACCGGTTAGACACATCGATTGTTAAGTTAACAAATAAATCTGCTTGGGTAGCAGCCCCCCGCGATGGCATGGCTTGAGGAAATGGATATGACGGCACCTGACACAAATTTGCGTAATTGGTTCGATGACGGCACAGACCCGGATGGCAATCCCATTCTTGATATAACCGGCTGGGATACAGGCAGTGTCACTGATATGGGGCTTATGTTCGCCAGAGCAGAAGCATTTAATCAGGATATTGGTGGCTGGGATACCGCCAACGTTACCTATATGGATGGCATGTTCCAAGGTGATGACTATGACACCACCTCGTTCAATCAGGATATAGGTGGTTGGAGCACCTCTAGTGTCACTGATATGAGCAGCATGTTCGCATGGAACAGGGCTTTCAATCAGGATATCGGCGATTGGGATACCGCCAGCGTTACCGATATGAATAGGATGTTTTACGAGGCTAGAGTCTTTAATCAGGATATCAGCGGCTGGGATACCGCCAGTGTAACGGATATGGCGCGGATGTTCGCCTGGACCAACGTGTTTAATCAGGATATCGGTGACTGGGACACCTCAAGCGTTACTGATATGAGTGGCATGTTCGAAGTTGCTAGAGAGTTTAATCAGGATATCGGTGGCTGGAACACCGCCAGTGTTACCGATATGAGTGAAATGCTCTCGGATGCTTATGAATTTGATCAAGATATTGGCGGCTGGGACACTTCCAGCGTTACCAATATGAGTGAAATGTTCTTTAATGCAGTGGAGTTTGACCAGAATATTAGTGACTGGGATACCTCCAGTGTTACTGATATGAGTTACATGTTCGCATGGGCTAGAGTGTTCGATCAGGATATTGGCGGTTGGGACACCTCCAGCGTTACCAATATGAGTGGCATGTTCCTCAATGCTATAAACTATCCTAATTATTCATTTAATCAGGATGTTGGTGGCTGGGATACCTCCAGTGTTACTGATATGAGTGATATGTTTAATGGTGCTGATGTGTTCAACCAGTATATCGGTGGCTGGGATACCTCCAGCGTTACCGATATGAGTGGCATGTTTAATGATACTGATGCGTTCGATCAGGATATAGGCGGCTGGGATACCTCCAGCGTTACTAATATGGATTTAATGTTCGGAAATGCTGATGCGTTCAACCAGGATATCGGCGGCTGGGATACCTCGAGTGTCACCACTATGCATGGCATGTTCAGTGAGGCCGATGCGTTCGATCAAGATATCGGCGGCTGGGATACCTCCAGCGTCACTAAAATGAGGGGGATGTTTTCTTACACCGATGTATTTAATCAAGACATTGGCGGCTGGGATACCTCGAGTGTCACCACTATGTATGGCATGTTCAGTGAGGCCGATGCGTTTGATCAAGATATCGGCGGCTGGGATACCTCGAGTGTCACCTATATGCATGAAATGTTCGTAGATGCCGATGCATTCGATCAGGATATCGGCGACTGGAATACCTCGAGTGTCACCTATATGCATGAAATGTTCGTAGATGCCGATACGTTCGATCAGGATATCGGCAGCTGGGATACCTCGAGTGTCACCACTATGTATGGCATGTTCGAAAATGCCGATGCGTTCAATCAAGATCTGTCGGGGCTTGAGATTCAGAATGTGACCAATATGGAGGGAATGCTAAACGACTCCGGTCTTTCCGTTAGCAACTACGACGCTACGCTGAATGGTTGGTATCTGCAGGCTCAGGCAAGCAGTGCGCTAAGGGCTACCTCAAGTGATATCACCCAGGGCGAAAAGGGGCTGAGTTATTCAAGCCAGCAGCAAGCTCTGATAAGCGGTGTGCAACGTGATGTAACCCTGGGGGCGGAAGGGTTGCTTTATTCAAGCGATGCCCAGGAAGCCCGCGATGCGCTGATTAACGACTTTGGTTGGGATATTCAGGGCGATGCGCTCTGGACGCCAGGCACCAACCGTAATCCCAATGCGATTATCGATTTTGTGGAAATAGCGGGCACGGCAAGCGCAGTGACTTTTGACCCATTGGCCAATGATCGAGATGAAGATGGGGATGAACTGAGCATTGACTCCTGGAGTGGCCCGGCTAATGGCACCGTGACTGATAATGATGATGGTACCCTGACCTACACGCCTACCGATGATTTCAGCGGCAAGGATGGCTTCACTTACACCATCGCCGATGGTAATGGCGGGACAGATACCGCTACTGTGAATATTGGTTTGGCGTCTAATCCAGAGCCACAGCCTGAACCCGAACCACAGCCTGAACCAGAGCCAGAACCAGAACCACAGCCTGAACCGGAACCACAGCCCGCACCGCAGCCAGAGCCTGTTCCTGATATAGAGCAAAACACGGCACCTGTGGCGAACAACGACGACCTGGTAGGGCGGTTCGGTTGGTTGGTGAGCGGTAACCTGTTTGCGGATAACGGTAACGGTGCTGATCAGGATGCTGATGGTGACGAGATTGTCATTACCGCCATTGATGGGCTAGACGTGGTTTTTGACACTGCCATTGAGCTGGAGTCTGGCGCAACAGTCATCGTGCAGGAAAACGGTGATTTCGTTTACGACCAGGGTTCTGCGTTTGAAGCCTCGGACGGTGAGGCTGCTGTGGATACCTTCGAGTATGCCATTGAAGATAGCGAGGGCGCTGAATCAGCAGCAGTGGTATCTGTCGAGTTAGGTGAAGTGACGGATAGCGTTGAGGTGTCGGTGATTGAGGCGCTTTACCAAGTAGCATTTGACCGCGAGGCGGATACTGGCGGGCTGGATTACTGGGCCAGTATTCGTGAAGGGGGCAGTAGCGTGTTGGATATTGCTGATTTCTTCTTCGCGTCTGACGAATTTGTCAGCGAGCACGATGATAGCTTGGGCGATGATGACTTCTTGACCTTGTTATATCAAAACGCCTTTGATCGTACACCCGATGCTGAAGGCCTGGAGTACTGGTCTGAAGCGCTGGAAGCTGAACAAGTGGATCAGGGTGATGTAATGGCCTACATTGCTTCGTCCGATGAAATGCAGACTAAATATCTGGCGGAAGGTTTTATTTTCGCCTGATAGCACAGCTCTGACAGTGACATAAGCGGCTACTCTTTCTCGGATTTTATCTTGAGAAGGGTAGCTGCTTTTTTGTGAGAAAAATACCAGCTCTATTTCATAGAGGCGTCTTTTGCGGTTTTTTTGCGCTGTGTCCAGCCGGTTAGACAATGTTCTTGCTAACTTTGACTTAATCACCAACTGAAAAGCTCATTTGGTGAGATTTCAAGTTAAGGCCGGATGCTTTGCATCACATTAGCGTTAGTTATTTTTCGTATGAGGAGAAGCTGATATGAAGAAAGTGTTTGCTTTAGTGCTGGTTGCAGGTTTTGTGTCAACCACTGCATTTGCTGGGGTCTCTAACATTAGTAATAATGGCAATGTCAGCGGAGTCCAATCTTGGAGAGTAGAATGCTCCTCTGGGAGCAGCTACATCATTTACAAGAAAAGTGGCACTTGGTATCGGGGTGATATCGGTCATCTGGGCAATCGCTATGATTCCTGGTCGCGTGATGATGTTGCATCATTTGTATGTGGTTAAGTAAATAACGGGTTGGGTGAGATTTCCTCGCCCGGCCTTTCAATGAGGAGCTACCATATTGATCGAAGGATGATATTGCATCTTTCATCTATGGTTAACCCTTCATAATTCGTCTAATGTCCGACGCAAATACGCTCGGCGTATGAATTCAGGAAAGAAGCAGAGGGTAGAGAAGGTCAAATGAAAAAAATATCATTAATTGCGGTAAGTGTTTTTTTGGCATGCAATTTAGCCTATTCTGATATGCCGAACTCTATTGCTGGTATAGAAGTGGGTGATACTGTTTCTAAAGCAAGGGATCAGTTAAGGCATTTGGAAGGTTATACTCTTAAACCATTTGGATATGGCCATTTAGATTGTGGAGTGGAAATTGAAGCAAAGTATAATGATGGGGAGATTGAGCTGTATGCTTTTGATGATAAAGTATCCTATATTAATTTTACCAGTGAGATCCCTGGTACTCAGCAGGAAATATCACGAGCTATACAGAATAAATATGGTAGAGCAAATGATGTAATAAATCATGGAGATAGGATAGAGCTTTATTACTCTAGTGGTAGCTTATACAAGCGTGTACATATTCAGATCTTCAAGCTACCTGATATAAATGGTATTTATATGACTCTGTCTCACGAAAATTTACAAAGAATAATGAGAGAAAACCAACAGTGCAACGAGAATTTGAAAATTGAAGGTGCAGACTCTAGTGTAATACCAAATGTTTAAAGCTTTCATAAGGCGTCCTGTCATTCACTGATTTTATACGATGTGTGAAAGTTTTTTTCACGAGTTAACGCTTCTCGACTTCACTATACCAATTGACTGTTAAGCCATCACCTGGGTCGACATCGCGCTCTTTTTGATACATCCGCTCAAGGTGCTTTCGTGCGCTGACATTCCCCCACAGTCAAGCTAGTTGGAGTATCAGCAGCTGTTAAACTCTGAACCATGTGGAACGTGACGAGGTTGCGATGAAGTGCTCCAAGCTATCCTTAAAAAGCTGCTCCCACTGCACAATCGCACGGCGCCGTGAAGTCGACACTTTCCCTATAGCTGCCTGCGAGCAATTTTTGATCACACGCGCTTCTGAAGTGTTTGAATAGATGTGACCACCCAAATTAAGGAAGACAGAGATCGTGCTGGACTTTGATGGCGCTGAGATTCACGTGTACGGAGAACAATCCGGCAAGTTCTTTAACCGCTATTACGATCACTACTACTTCCCGCTGTATGTCTTCTGTGGGCGTCATAGCTATCTGCGAACCACTGACCGCAGCGACAGCTGTCATAGCTGAGCCATTCTATCATTATTAGTGTGGTTTATCTGCCAGTGCTGGCCCGTCTAGAAAAAATCGGACTGGGCTCTAACCCCCAGTTTATCATTAGTCCCGTTACAACGACGGCTTCAAGCTTTACCACGAGCATTACTGCGTGCGGGGCAATATGGAGAACCGGATTAAGGATCAAAAACTGAGCCTGTTTGCTGATCGCATCTCCAACATGCACTGGTGGGCCAATCAGTGGCGGCTGATCTTGGAGGGCTTTGCCTATACGCTGTTCGAGCGATTACGCACTTACCTGAAGAAGACCCCTTTTGAGCGTATGAGACCAAGCAATATGAGTCTCAGGCTCATCAAAATGGGTGTGGTCATCATCCGCAATACGCGCCGAATCCGATCGCTGATGAGTAACAACTACCCATATAAAACAGAGCTATCCGGTCTCGTCAGACGATTGGTGCCGAGCTGAATGCTCGGGAGCTCCCTGTCCGGCACAATGGAGAAGGATAAAATGTCTGAATGACGTGAAGTTGTTAAAAAATAGTCCATTTAAGCTGCGCCAATAGGTGTTTAGAGGTATTACAGCCTGCGTGCGGTATTGGCTGAGGTACTAGGAGAATGAGAAATCCAGGCCACTGGTCATAACGAATGGCAGAGTGTTGTGAACATGATTAACAAATGCAGCTTACAGGAAAGAGCTGGCCCCTTCAGGAGAGTGGCAGTGTGTGCGAATACACTACTTACCGAATGTTAATTAGTATCAGGGGGTGAAAAGGGGCAAGTTAAACAACGATGCGGACTGGCCCATGTAAGTCATGGTGCCCAGGAGAGGACTTGAACCTCCACGTCCATACGGACACTAGCACCTGAAGCTAGCGCGTCTACCAATTCCGCCACCTGGGCGCATCATCTAACGCTTGGATTAACTACTTACTGTTTGTGTTCGTATGGTGCCCAGGAGAGGACTTGAACCTCCACGTCCATACAGACACTAGCACCTGAAGCTAGCGCGTCTACCAATTCCGCCACCTGGGCGAACACAAACCTTGCCTTGCTTAACACCGTACTGCTCATACCAATAGATAGCATAAAAGCAGTTTGGTGCCCAGAAGAGGACTTGAACCTCCACGTCCATACGGACACTAGCACCTGAAGCTAGCGCGTCTACCAATTCCGCCATCTGGGCAAGTGGCGCGTATAATACCGGGGTGATGGTTAAATGCAAGACCCCTAACGTGCTTTTTATAACGCAAATTGTATAAACAACGTCTAAGACGGTTGGGTGATTGAACGTGCAGCGCTATACTGCGCCTATGACTAAACAAAACCCTATTCATTTCAGCCTATCAAGCGTTGAAATATCCAGCCCGCAACGCAACGCGTTTGCGCCTTTTTTATGCCTCTCGCAAATGACGCCATCAAGGATGTTGATCGCATGAAGTATTGGACGTTAAGTGATGATCCGCACGCCGAGCGCGAGGCGCATAAATATGGCAACCCAGCGCCAAGCCGGGAGTATTTGCTTGCAGCCTTAGAAAGCTATGGCAAGCCGATCACTCACGAAAATATGAGCCGCATGCTGGGGCTGGAAGACGAAGAACTTATAGAAGCCGTCAGGCGCCGCTTGGCGGCGATGGAGCGCGACGGTCAGGTGCTGCGTGACCGTCGTGGCGCCTATGCGCTGATCGACAAGCTCGATCTAGTCAAAGGTAAAGTCCTTGGTCATCGAGACGGATTTGGCTTTTTACTTCGCGATGATGGCAAAAAGCCAGACCTGGTATTGCCCCCGCGCCAAATGCGCCGTGTTTTTCACGGTGACCACGTGCTGGCGCGCATTAGCGGCCGCGATCGCCGTGGTCGTGATGAGGCGACCATTGCCGATGTGATTGCACGCAACACGCAAACTATCGTCGGCGTTTACCGTAGTAATACGCCTGAGTTTGGCATTCTAATACCGGAAAATCCGCGTATCACTCAGGAAGTGATTATTCCTCATAGCGCCTGCGGTGGCGCGAAAGATGGCCAGGTGATCTCGGCCAAAATCGTTCAGCAGCCGGCCACCCGTGTTCAGCCGGTAGGTGAGGTAATCGAAGTGCTGGGTGAGCGTATGGATCCCGGTATGGAAATTGATATTGCGATTCGCAGTTACGATATTCCTGCAGAATTCCCGCCTGAAGTGCTCGACCAGATCGCCGGCATTTCAGCTGAAGTGTTGGAAGAGGATAAGCAGCACCGAGTTGACCTGCGTGACGTGCCGCTGGTTACCATTGACGATGAGTCTGCCAAAGACTTCGATGATGCTGTGTGTGCTTGGAAAACCAAATCCGGTAGTTGGAAACTGCTCGTCGCCATCGCGGACGTTTCCCACTATGTACGCCCAGGCACGCCGTTGGACGACGAAGGCCGCACACGGGGCAACTCGGTCTACTTCCCTGGTCAAGTGGTTCCCATGCTACCGGAACTGCTGTCCAACGGACTCTGTTCGCTGAACCCACACGTGGATCGGCTGGTGCTGGTGTGCGAGATGAATATTTCGCAAACCGGTGCGATTAGCCGCTACCGCTTCTACGAAGCCGTCATGAACTCCCACGCTCGCCTGACCTATAACAAGGTGGCCGCGATTCTCGACGATAAGAGCGAAGACGGTGAGGCGCTAAGGGCAGAGCACAGCGAGCTAGTTAAGCCGCTGAAAAATCTGGAAGAGCTTTACTACTTGTTGCGCGAAGCGCGTGCCGAGCGTGGTGCGATCGATTTTGACACCACTGAAACAGCAATCATCTTTAACGATGAGCGCAAAATCGAAAAAATCGTTCCACGTAGCCGTAACAATGCTCACAAGTTAATTGAAGAGTGCATGCTGGCGGCCAACGTGGCGACTGCGCGCTTCCTGGATAAGCATGATTTGCCAGCGCTTTACCGTATCCATGAGCGCCCGACGCCGGAGCGGCTTGATAAGCTGCGTCTGTTCTTGAATGAGTTAGGTCTTGCTGTCGGCGGCGGTGATATGCCCACTCCGCAGGACTACCAGGCACTACGTGAAACGATTGCCGACCGCCCTGACTTCGATATCATTCAGACGGTCATGCTGCGCTCAATGAATCAGGCGGTCTACTCACCGCAAAACGAAGGCCACTTTGGCTTGGCCTACCAAGCCTACGCCCACTTTACCTCGCCGATTCGCCGCTATCCCGACCTGCTGGTACACCGCGCTATTCGTTCGGTGATCCGCGGTCCGCGCCAGACCAACACGGTGCTGCGCGTAGAAGGTGCGCCGGTTGAGCCGCCCAGCAAGTGGTGTCCGTATACCTTCGAGCAGATGCTTGAACTGGGTGAACACTGCTCAATGACTGAGCGCCGTGCCGACGAGGCCACTCGTGATGTAGAGAGCTGGCTGAAGTGCGAGTTTATGTCCGACAAGCTCGGCGAGATGTTCGAAGGTACCATCGCCTCCGTCACTCAGTTCGGTCTGTTTGTGCGTCTGGATGAGTTCTACGTGGAAGGCTTGGTTCACGTGACGTCGCTGCCTTCGGATTATTACCACTACGAAGCTGAGAAGCACCGTCTTAAAGGTGAGCGCACCGGCACGACCTACCGTTTGGGTGATGGTCTTACCGTCCAAGTGGCGCGTGTCGATATGGACGATCGTAAGATTGACTTTGGGCTGGGTGATGAAAAGCCGCGCCCACGCCGCCAGCCGCGTAAGAGCCGCGGTGGGGAAGGGGGCGCTGGTGCTAAAGGTGGTGGTGCTAAGGCATCTGGTAACAAACCATCCAATAGCGAGAAGCCTGCTACGCGTCGCGGCCCACGCCGTACGCGAAATGGCCCACGCAAACCATCACCGAATAAGGGCTGAGTATGAAGTCGGCGTCTTCACGGCGGGGCCCCAAGACCCCTGATGGTTTGGATCAGGTATATGGCGTTCATGCATTGCAAAGCCTGTTAGACAGAGGCGAAGCGCCCCGAGAGCTTTGGGTGCAGCAGGGGGCAGGGAGCCGCTTAAAAGAGCTGATTACCCAGGCCCAGGCGCATGGTGCTCGAGTAAAAGAGCAGCCCCGGGATTTGCTTGATCAGCTAACCCAGGGGGCGGCTCATCAGGGAGTGGTGGCGTTTTGTCCGCCGTTAACTCCTGAAGGTGAAGAGTCGCTCTGGCTTAAGCTACGCGCCTGGCCCTCGAATACACCACCGCTGTTGCTGATTTTGGATGGCGTGACGGATGTGCATAACTTTGGTGCCTGCCTGCGTAGCGCGGATGCCGCCGGTGCCCACGGCGTGATTGTGGCGAAAGATAAAGCCGCACCGCTCAATGCAACGGTGCGTAAAGTCGCTTGTGGCGCCGCCGAAGTGGTGCCGGTTTATCAAGTGACTAACTTGGCTCGCACCCTGGCCAAGCTAAAAGATGCCGGTGTCTGGATAACCGGTACGGCTGGTGAAGCTGAGGCCAGCGTTTTTGACATTGATATGACCGGCCCCACCGCGCTGGTGATGGGGGCGGAAGGCAAGGGCATGCGGCGCTTGACTCGCGAAGCCTGCGATAATCTTGCCAAGCTTCCCATGGCGGGGGAGGTCTCTAGCCTTAATGTCTCGGTGGCTACTGGTATTTGCCTGTTCGAGGCTGTCCGTCAGCGCCAGCTTGCAAGTTAACCGCCGTGCTACTAAGATACACGCGCCCGTTTGTCTGCAAGCGGGTGTTAGCTGTCGTTGAAGTATTAGCTTTTGCTGAAATGAAAAGTTCTGTTTGATGCCCCTGTGGCCGCCTAGCGCGGTGGCGGAGCACTTCAGTTAACTCCTTGCTTCCCTGTCGTCGTTTATTGCGTTAAGCAATGGCACACAAAGGAAGCTGTCAAACCGCAAGGAGATCCCATGCGTCATTACGAAATCGTGTTTATGGTCCACCCGGATCAAAGCGAGCAGGTGCCGGCAATGGTCGAGCGCTACACCAGCATCGTTACCGAAAACAGCGGCACTGTGCATCGTCTAGAAGATTGGGGCCGTCGTCACTTGGCTTACCCGATCAACAAGATCCACAAAGCCCACTACGTGCTGATGAACGTTGAATGTAGCGGCGAGACTCTCGACGAGATCGAGAACATCTTCCGTTACAACGACGCCATTATCCGCAGCCTGGTTGTTCGCTGCAAAGAAGCTGTTACTGAAGCTTCCCCGATGATGAAACCGGCAGAAGAAAAACGTCCGCGTCGCGAAGAAAAACCGCGCGCTGAAGAAGAAGAAACTGCCTGATTTTATTCACTGCACGTTTTAAGGAGCTAGTCCATGGCACGTTTTTTCCGTCGCCGTAAGTTTTGCCGCTTCACCGCTGAAGGCATCAAGCAGATCGATTACAAAGATCTGGACACGCTGAAGGCTTACATCACCGAAACCGGCAAGATCGTTCCAAGCCGTATTACCGGCACCAAAGCACGCTATCAGCGTCAGTTGGCGACCGCTATCAAGCGTTCGCGTTATCTGGCACTGCTGCCCTACTCCGATAGCCACCAGTAAGCGTTTAACGTGATGCTGGCACTAGCCCGATGGCTAATGCGGGGCACGCCTTACGCTGCAGGCGGGGCGGCCTTGGCAACGCTAGTGCCTTGGCTGTTCTGGTTAGGAGCAGCCATCGCTGCGTTGATGACGCTGCGCAGAGGTTTTGCCCCTGCGCTACCGGTCATCATCGCCGCAGCACTACCAGCCGGTTGGTGGTGGGCTCAGGGTGATGTGATTCCGCTTGCTAGCATACTGCTGGTTACGCTGATGGCCGTTATCCTGCGCGAGAGGATGCGTTGGGGAGAAACCTTGATTGTGGGGACGTTGGTCGCCTCTGTCATGGTTCAACTCGGCATCTTCAGTCCGCCAGGTGGCACTGAGCTAATGCTTGAGCAGTTGCGAGAAGGTTCAGAAGAAGTGGATCGCATGCTCACGGAATTTGCCAATCAAGGCTACGATACTCAAACCATTGCCGCACTGGTGGTGGGTGGAGTAACCGGGCTTGTGGTGCTGTTGGCAGCCATAGTGTGCTTGGCACTTGCGCGGAGTTGGCAAGCTGGGTTGTACAACCCAGGTGGCTTTCGCGAAGAGTTTCACGCACTGCGCTTGACCCCTAAAGAACTGGCCGTGCTGGTCGTCATTGGGGTGATAGGTATGCTGCTAGGCGCTCATGCGCTGGCGATGCTTGGTTGGATTCCGCTGTTGGTAGCTGGCGTTGCGTTAGTGCACGGGTTTATTGGAATAAAGGGGATGAACGGGCTGTGGCTGGTAGCATTTTATGTGCTACTGATCACGACCTGGCCCACGATTCTCATTGTGCTGCTGTTGGGGCTGATTGATACATTCGCGAACGTTCGCGCACGCCTTGCCCGCAGCAACTGACAAGAGGTTTACGAGATGGAAGTCATTCTGCTCGACAACATTGGTAAGCTGGGCGGCCTGGGTGACAAGGTCACCGTGAAGCCTGGTTATGGTCGTAACTACTTGGTGCCTTACGGCTTAGCCGTACCGGCCACCAAAGACAACATCGAAGCGTTTGAAGCACAGCGTGCTGAGCTCGAAGCGCAAGCCGCTGAGCGTAAGGCAGAAGCCGAAGCGCGCGCTGAGCAGCTAAACGACATCGAACTGTCTTTGGTTTCCAAAGCAGGCGATGAAGGCAAGCTGTTTGGTTCTATTGGTCCGCGTGACCTGGCCGACGCGATTTCCTCTGCTGGCATCGATATTGCCAAAAGCGAAGTCCGCATGCCAAATGGCCCAATTCGTCAAACTGGCGAATACGACATCACTCTTCACTTGCACGCTGAAGTGGATGCCGTTGTACGCGTAGTGGTAGTTGCAGAGTAATTGAGCGAGTAGTTAAGTTAGTAACGACGTAAAGTCGTTACTAACGGCAGCTAATACAGCTGCCTCAAAAGGCGCGGGGTTTCTCCCGCGCCTTTTGTTTTTCCGGGTATCCGCTAGTTCTGGATATTCGCTATTTTTTGGGCGTTGCCAAAACTATCCAGCCCATCCCCCGCTGGGTATTTTAAGACAACGCCTTGATCATGTTGGTAGTCGCACCGCATGCGGCTAAGATAAGCATCTTCACCGGCTACGCAGTAGTGTTTAAAGGAGCTCGCTATGCAGGACCAGCCTTCTGCTGATACAGAAACGGCAGCGCTAAAACTGCCGCCGCATTCATTAGAGGCGGAGCAGTCGGTACTAGGCGGGCTCATGCTAGACAACCAGGCCTGGGATAACGTTTCAGAGCGGTTGGTCGCTGATGACTTCTACCGCTATGAGCACCGTTTGGTGTTCAACGTGATGATTCATCTGGCTGAAGCCGGTCAGCCGCTGGATGTGGTGACGCTTTCTGAAGCGCTGGAAGCGCGTGATCACTTGGATACCGTAGGCGGCCTGGCGTTTTTGGCAGAGCTTGCTCGTAACACGCCCTCTGCCAGTAATATTCGCGCCTATGCTGATATCGTGCGTGAGCGGGCAACGCTGCGCAAGCTGATCCGTGCGGCTAATCAAATTGCCGATAGTGCCTTTACTCCCCAGGGGCGCCCGGCTGATGAATTGCTTAACGAAGCCGAGCGGTTAGTGTTCCAGATTGCCGAGGAGCGCCCCAAAACGGGCGGCCCCATTGGCATGAGCGATCTATTGACCAAGGCGGTGGATCGTATTGATGAGCTGTTTAATCTGAAAGGTGAAATGACCGGGCTTTCCACTGGTTTTCGTGATCTGGATGAAATGACCACCGGGTTGCAGCCATCCGATATGGTGGTCATCGCCGGTCGACCCTCGATGGGTAAAACGACCTTCGCTATGAACCTGGTTGAACATGCGGTGATTTCCAGCGACAAGCCAGTCATGGTGTTCTCCATGGAGATGCCCGCAGAGTCGCTCATGCTGAGGATGCTGTCTTCCCTGGGCCGAATCGATCAAACCCGTGTGCGTACCGGGCAACTGGAGGACGAGGATTGGCCGCGTTTAACCTCAGCGGTTAATCTGCTCAAAGACAAACAGCTGTTTATCGACGACACCGCGGCCTTGTCGCCTAACGAAATGCGCTCAAGGTTGCGCCGTGTGGTGCGTGAACATGGCAATATCGCACTGGTCATGATCGATTATCTTCAGTTGATGCAGATCCCTGGCTTTAGCGAAAACCGCACCGGTGAGATTTCCGAGATTTCGCGCTCCTTGAAGGGGTTGGCGAAAGAGTTTAACTGCCCTGTGGTGGCTCTTTCTCAGTTGAACCGCTCCTTGGAGCAGCGCCCCAACAAACGCCCGGTTATGTCGGATCTGAGGGAATCTGGTGCGATCGAGCAGGATGCCGACGTCATTGCCTTCGTTTATCGCGATGAGGTCTATAATCCAGATAATCCCGACAATCAGGGGATTGCTGAGTTAATTATCGGTAAGCAGCGTAATGGTCCTATCGGCACGGTGCATATGGCCTTTATCGGCAAATATACCCGCTTTGAGGATTTGGCCCCGGATAGTTACGGCCAAGCGTTCGGCGACTAAGTTAATGATGACTGGTTTGTGATGACAGGCTAGTGATAAGTAGCTTGAGGATGGGGGGCGAGTTCGTATAATGCCTCACCCACGATATGTAAAAACGGGAGCAGCAAATGGCAGGTGGATTTCGGCGCGGTAACCGGCAGCGTCTTCCTAAGTTAGAAGGTCGCGGTGAGCTAGAGGCGATAGAGCGCGAAGGCCCTTTTAAAGAGTGGCTAGGTATGCCGGATCTTTATCGCTACCATTTAGTGGTCGCAGGCGAGAAGTATAGTTACCAGACTGAAGATGGTGAGCTGCCTGTGACGGTGGGAGATAAGGTCGTGTTCCGCTACAAAGAGACTAAAGGCGGCAACTGGATTGACCGCAATTCGCTTGGCAAAGCGATCGACCCCTCTGAATATCAATAATCAATTGATATCTTGACCTTCCGGTCAGGAACTCTCTTGCACTATTGACCTCCTAGCTATTAATGTCTAGTTATTGCTTGTTGTCATTACATTGCAATGACGGGGCAACAGAAGTGTCATGGGGTACAGTCATGCTGTGCCCTGATGACATGCCGTCTGACATAACGTATGAAATAGCCAAATAATAGGAGGGAACCATGGAACTTAAGGATCTTAAGCAGTTTGTCGCCAATCACGACAATTTTGAAATTCGCGTGATTACCCATTCGGGCAGCCTTTTTTATCAGGTTGAGCTGGAAGACGTTGAAGGCGAGCGTCATATGCTGACGCAGCGTACCAAGCCAATGCTGTTTCGCTCGCTAGATGATGCCTATATGGATCTCAAGCGCGCCGGGATTCATCGCGCTTACCTAGTACAGCATGTGCCCCACGATGAAGTGATAGGCCGCGACGCGCACTATAGTGAGCCGCTCACATCGCGTATGCCGCTTGTTTTTTAACGCTGCTCTCACCCATCAACGTTTAGTCTGACGCTTTTCCCACCACTGCCCAAGCCGAATTCGGCGACGGGCAAAAAATCGGTAACCGGCATTCATTATGCCGTGTACTCCCGGTAAGCACGAAAACCTCACCAGCCGCCGATAGCCCAACACTGCATAGAGGGCACGGCTGGCATCCATGCCGATGTACCATCTCCCTTGACTATCACGCAGGTGCAACTGGCCCATCATGGCGTTAAATTCTTGCCCATACGCCTGAGCGTTAAAATCACGGGCCTGAATATCTATCAGCGCGATGTGTTCCCGATGGCGATGCTTTTCCAGCCACGCGACTTCCTGTTGGCAAAAGGGGCAGTGACCATCGTGAAATAGCGTAACTGGCGGTGCAGCATGTAGTGGCGTGTAGCGGCTCATGGTGACTCCTGGTTGGTATTGGCCGAATAACCTGCTGTGTGGCAGGGCTGCCCGTAGCCAGGCGATGTTTCCAATTGATCCAAAAAGTGCTCAGCCTGTTGGCGGATAGCCTCGCGCTTCTCGTCGGCCATGCGGTTGAGGGAGCCGTAAATCAGCTTCATGCGAGGGGTCTTACTCAGGCGCTCAGCGTTGGTTTCGAGAAAGTGCCAGTAAAGGCTGTTGAAAGGGCAGGCTTTTGGCCCCGTGACCTGCTTGGGTGAGTAACGGCAGTGCTGACAATGGTCGGACATTTTGTCGATATACTTGCCCGACGCACAGTAGGGCTTTGAGCCCATTAAGCCGCCGTCGGCATGGAGCACCATCCCTAGGGTGTTAGGCAGCTCTACCCACTCACTGGCATCTGCATAAACCGCTAAGTACCAGTCGCATAGCGCCTCAGGTTTAACTCCGCATAGTAAGGCGAAATTGCCTGTCACCATCAGTCGTTGAATATGGTGGGCGTAGCTATTGTCGATGGTCATCTGAATAGCGCGCTGCAAGCAGCGCATATCGGTATCCGCGTCCCAGTAAAACGCTGGCAGGTCGCGCTCAAAACCTAGCTGATTAGACCCTTTGTAGCTGGGCATCTGCGTCCAGTAGAGCCCTCGCACATACTCACGCCAGCCAAGAATTTGGCGGATAAACCCTTCCACGGCGTTGATCGACACGTCACCGCCATAGTAACGCTGCTCGGCGGCTTCGCAGACTTCATGGGGCGACAGCAGGCCGATGTTCATCGCAGCTGAGAGGCGCGAGTGATACAAATAAGGTGCAGAGTCACTGATTGCGTCTTGATAGCGGCCAAAATCAGCCAATCCATGGTCTATAAAATGGTGTAAATCCACCAGCGCTTGTCGACGAGTGACAGGCAGGTTGAAATTATCCAGAGACCCCATATGGTCGCCAAAATGGCGCTTGGCATCGTTTAGCGCTTCTTGGGTGATCGCATCCTGACGATGTTGAGGTAGCTCAGGGAAATCCAGTTTGGCTTTGATAGGCTGGCGATTGTCGTGGTCAAAATTCCATTTGCCGCCAACGGGCTCGTCGCCCTCCATCAAGTACCCGGTACGTTTGCGCTGTTCTCGGTAAAAGTACTCAAGGCGCAGCTGTTTGCGTCCGCTTGCCCATTGGCTAAAGTCATCGGGTGTGGTGAAAAAGCGCTCATCCTCAAGTAGTCGCCACGGAATCGTTGCGTTTTCGCGCTGCTGCATCGTCTCCCATAGCCGCCATTCGCCAGGTCGGGCAACGCGTATCTCATTGCAGCCGTACTGTTGCGCGATGCGTTCGGCTTCCTCAATAAGGGAGTGGCAATTATCTGCATCATCCAGCGCGCTGTAGTGCACTTGAAAGCCTTTTTCGCGCAGTGCCTGGGCAAAGTGACGCATGGCAGCCAAAAAGAGGCCAATTTTATGGATATGATGGGGAACATAGCGCGCTTCCTCGCCAACTTCGCACAGGGCAACCACGGCATTGGCGGGCGCGTCTTGCAGCGTTGTGAGTGAAAACGAGAGCTGGTCGCCGAGCACCAAAAGCAAAGGCTTGGACATGAGTTAGCCTGTAATTATACAAATGATGCCGATAGTATAACTTTATACCGCCACTTTGCCGAAAAGTGATAGGATTTAATCAATTGATAGAGGTACTGAGCACCATCGTTATTTTTCAGGAGCATGAGTAATGACCGAGAATGTCGTCAAGGATCAGCCGGGCGAGGGCCGCTTGGCCCATGCACCCAGCGATCATCCACCAGTAGCGCGCGCCAAGGTGGGTGTTGTGCTGGCAAACCTGGGAACCCCGGATGCCACCGACTACTGGTCAATGCGTCGTTACCTTAATGAGTTTCTTTCTGATAAGCGTGTGGTCGACTATGCCGGTTGGAAATGGCAGCCGTTGCTACAGCTGATTATTTTGACCAAGCGTCCGTTCTCATCGGGCAAGGCCTACCGGGGAATCTGGAATAACGAGAAAAACGAAAGCCCGCTGCTAACAACGACGCGTGCCCAGACCGAGAAGATGACCGCACGGTTAAAGGCGCTTTATGGTGATGATGTCGAGGTCGATTTCTGCATGCGCTACGGTAACCCCTCGACGGAAAGCGTGCTAACGCGATTAAAAGAGAAGGGTTGCGAGCGAATCGTGTTTTTTCCGCTCTATCCTCAATACGGTTCGCCCACCACGGCGACGGCGAATGATCAGGCGTTTCGCACCCTGATGAAGATGAAGTGGCAGCCTTATATACGTACGGTGCCCGCTTATTTTGAACATCCTGCCTACCTTCAGGCGTTGGCCAACTCAGTGCAAGAAGCCTACGACGGTTTCTCGACCCGGCCGACCAAGCTGGTTGCCAGCTACCATGGCGTTCCCGAACGCTACCTGATGGAGGGTGATCCTTACCACTGTCAGTGCCAGAAAACGACGCGCCTGCTTCGCGAGAAACTTGGTTTTAGCAAAGAGGAAGTGGATACCGCTTTCCAGTCGCAGTTTGGCCCCGAGAAATGGGTCGGCCCGCAAACCGTTAAGCATGTGGCCAAACTCGCCGAGCAGGGACATAAACACATTGCGATTATGTCGCCTGCCTTCTCTTCCGACTGTGTTGAAACCTTGGAAGAGATCGAAGAGGAGATCCGCGATAGCTTTATGGAAGCGGGTGGCGAAACGTTCAGCTATATACCTTGCCTGAATGATCGCGATGACCACATTGAGGCACTGTTAGCAGTCATCAACAATGAATTAGCAGGATGGCTATCGGCCCCAAACCCTAGTGTTTAGCTAGCTACTCGTCATAACTGAAAGCTAATAGCAGCCGCCCTGCGAAATTAATCGCTGAGCGGCTGTTTGCGTTTAAGCGTTTGACTGGTCAGTCAAAACTGCCTGTTATATGGTGTACAACTTTAGAATCACTATTATTCAACGCTGGCATATCATTGGCAAAGCAAGGTGTCTAACCGCTAGCGGCTGTCTTGGTGGTGAGCCTTTCGTTTTTCAGGAGGTTTCGCTTGATACAATTTGCCGTGTTAATGGGTTTCGTACTGGCGGCGCTCTCGCCAATGTTAAACCACTGGTTCGGCCAGCGTGCCAGCCTGGTTCTGGCTCTATTTCCTGCCGGATTGGCGGCGTGGTTGGCACTTCAAGCCCCTGAGGTCATTGAGAACGGTAGCCTACTTTTAGAGTGGCAGTGGGTGCCTTCTCTGGGAATCAGTCTTACCTTCCTGTTGGACAGTCTATCGTTGCTCTTTGGGCTATTGATTACCGTTATGGGGGCCTGCGTGCTGGTATATGCCGGCGGCTACCTTAAAGATCATCCTGATCTTGCCCGGTTTCACATCGCCTTGCTCGCCTTCATGGTGTCGATGCTGGGGCTGGTACTAGCTGACGGCCTATTAACGCTATTCGTTTTTTGGGAATTGACCAGCATTACCTCCTATTTGCTGATTGGTTTTAACCACGCTGATATCAATGCACGTAAATCAGCGCGGCAGGGCTTATTCGTTACCGTGGCGGGTGGGTTAGCATTAATGGCTGGGCTGGTGCTGCTAGGGATTGCCAGCGGTAGCTGGTCGCTGGCGGAGATTCTCGATCAGGAGGCTGACCTGCGTGAACATGCACTCTACACGCCGATGCTGATCTGTTTACTACTGGGTGCTTTCACCAAATCGGCTCAGTTTCCGTTTCACTTTTGGTTACCCAACGCCATGGCCGCGCCGACTCCGGTTTCGGCTTACCTGCACTCGGCCACCATGGTGAAAGCGGGTATTTATCTGCTGGCGCGCTTACACCCGGAGCTGGGTGGCACTGCGATGTGGGTTGGCGTTCTTTCCGTGGTCGGCGCAACCACTATGCTGGTGGGTGCGTTTTTAGCGATTCATCACACCAATATCAAAAAGCTGCTCGCTTACTCGACCATTATGGCGCTGGGCACGCTGACGATGCTATTGGGCATCGGCACCGAGTACGCGATGACCGCGTTTGTTACCTTCCTGCTCGCGCACTCGCTGTATAAAGGGGCGCTGTTTATGGTCGCCGGTATTCTCGATCATGAGACCGGCACGAAAGATGTCACCCAGATGGGCGGGTTACGCTCAGTGATGCCGCTGACTGCCACCATTGCGTTGGTGGCTGCGCTTTCGCTTGCCGGTGTGCCGCCGCTACTCGGTTTTATCGGTAAAGAACTGATGCTTGAATCAGTTCTCGGTGCCGATAGCTTCCGAACACTACTGGTGCTGTTCGCCTTTCTGGCATCTATTTTAACTATCGCCGTTGCTTTCATTGTGGCGCTACGTCCTTTTTACGGTAAGCGTCACCAAACCCCGCTTGAACCACATGAAGCTCCGCCTGGTATGCTGCTTGGGCCCGCGTTGCTCGCACTAGGGTCGCTCCTGTTAGGCTTGATGCCCGCTGTGCTGGGTGCTGATGCGTTGTTAACGGCAACCGCCACTGCTATATCCGGGCAAACAGTAGAAGTGGCGCTGTCGCTTTGGTATGGCATTAACGTCGCGTTGATAATGTCGATCGTTAGCCTTGGTTTAGGCTTTTTGCTGTTTAGGCGTTGGGACAGCGTGCGTGGCAAGCTCTCTGTATTGGCACCGGTGATGCGCCATGGCCCCGAGGCTGGGTATGAAAGCATGATGAATGGCATTGTGCACTTCTCAGAGTGGCAAACTCGGCTGCTCCAAAACGGCTATATGCGTAACTACATTTTAGTGATGTTAGCGACGCTTATTGCACTGATCGGTAATTCAATTCTATTACGCCATTCGCCTGTGTTTGCCGTTGACCTGGATGTGCGTTTTCACGAGGTAGTCGTGGCTGGCACTATGGTGATGGGGGCACTGTTTGCGACCATTTCTCGATCGCGGCTGGGGGCAGTGGTTTCCGTGGGCATCATGGGTTTTTCCATTGCATTGATTTTTGTTCTGTTCAGTGCGCCAGATTTAGCGATTACCCAACTGCTGGTAGAGACCTTAACGGTTATTTTGCTGGTACTGGTGCTGTTTCGCCTGCCACGCTTCTCGAATCTTTCCACCAGCTTGGAGCGCATACGCGACGGCGTGGTGGCCGCTATGGTGGGTATCTTGATCTGCCTACTGATTATGACCTCCTGGAGCATTCAACAGTTTGAGCCCATTTCGACCTACATGATTGAGAACAGCGCGCCTTTGGCGTATGGCCGCAACATCGTTAACGTCATTTTGGTCGACTACCGTGCCCTGGATACCTTAGGTGAGATGTTCGTGTTAGCGCTTGCCGCCATCGGCGTGATCGCCATGTTAAAGCTACGCAATAACACCAAAACCACCGACAGCAGTAAAGTAGCTGCCAAGGAGCCTTACGATGGTTAAGTCAGGCACGATTATTCTTAATACCGCCGCACGGTTTTTAATGCCGCTGCAACTGATGTTTTCTATTTTCCTATTGCTGCGAGGGCATGACGAGCCGGGCGGAGGATTTATTGCCGGCTTGGTAGCGGCAGGGGCGTTTACGCTGTATCTGTTTGCCTTTGGTGTAAGTGCCACCAAAGAAGTGCTGCGCATGGTCGACCCCCGAGACCTGATTGGGGTTGGGCTATTGCTGGGAATGATCTCGGTAGTGCCTGCCTGGTTTATGGGGCAGCCATTTCTGACAGCCCAGTGGTGGACTATCCCGGTTATCGACTTTAAAGCTTCCACGCCGCTGATTTTCGATGTAGGCGTCTATTTTGCTGTGCTGGGTTCGGTCACCGGCATGGTGATGACGCTTATGGAGGTCGACAAGGATGAACCTTGAGTTAACAGGAGGCACAGCATGGAACCATTAATGGCAGTGGCGATTGGCCTGCTGTATGCGACGGCTATTTTTATGATGTTGCGTCGTTCTATCGTCAAACTGGTGATTGGTCTGATGCTGCTCTCTAATGCCGCCAATTTACTGATTTTTACCACGGCGGGCATGACCCGTGGAGCACCTCCGCTTATCCCTGAGGGGATGATGCTGCCGCCCAGCGGGGTAGCCGACCCCTTACCCCAAGCGGTTGTGCTGACGGCCATTGTGATTGCCTTTGGGGTGCTTGCCTTTGCCGTGGTATTGATTCGACGCGCCTACGAAGTCGTTAAGGCTGATGATCTCGATAAGATGAAGGATACTGATACGTGAGGCCTGAAGTTGCTCTTCCCGTCCTCTTGCCCCTGCTAACCGGGGCAGTCTCCTTGTTGTTTTGGCGCGCGCGCCCCATGCAGCGCTTTTTGGCGGTGGCAGGTAATGTTGCGCTACTCATGGTTAGCCTGTGGCTGTTTGTATCTACGTTGTCAGATGGCTATGTCACCATGCAAATGGGTAGCTGGCCAGCTCCCTTCGGGATTACCTTAATAGCCGATCTGTTAAGTGCGGTGATGGTGTTAATGACGGCTATTATCGGTTTGGCAATGGGTGTTTACTCGCTGGCCACCACTGGCCGCGGCCACGAAAAATTTGGCTACTATCCGTTAATGCACCTGCTGCTCGCCGGGGTGATGGGGGCCTTCTTAACCGGCGATATCTTTAACCTCTATGTATGGTTTGAGGTAATGCTGGTGGCCTCTTTTGCGCTGCTGATTCTGGGGGGAGAACGCGCGCAGATGGAAGGGGCGATTAAGTACGTCACCTTGAACCTGTTGGCATCGGTCATCTTCCTGACCGCGGTGGGGCTACTCTATGGCATGGTGGGTACACTCAACATGGCCGACATTGCGTTGCGCATGGATGAGGCAGAGCACACCGGTATGGTGGAAGTGCTGGCGGTCATGTTTATGGTGGCCTTCGGCATCAAAGCCGCCGCCTTTCCGCTATTTTTCTGGCTGCCAGCCTCGTATCACACCCCACCGGTCGCTGTTTCGGCGCTGTTTGCCGGGTTGCTCACCAAGGTGGGGGTGTATGCGATGTTCCGTGTCTTTACCCTGATGTTCGATCAAACCATGGGCTATCTCCAGGAGATTATGCTCTGGGGTGCTGCCTTCACTATGGTAACAGGCGTGCTCGGTGCCGCCGCCCAGCATGAGTTTAGGCGAATCTTGTCGTTTCATATCGTCAGCCAGATTGGCTATATGATCTTAGGCTTAGCTCTTTACACACCTTTGGCGATCGCCGGTGGCGTGTTTGCCATCGTGCATAACATGGTGGTGAAGACCAATCTCTTCTTGATCAGTGGTATCACCCACCGTTTGCAGGGAACCTACCAGCTTAAAAAAATGGGCGGGCTGTACCGAGATCGCCCTTGGCTTGCCGTGGCGTTCTTTCTTTCTGCATTCTCGCTGGCGGGGGTGCCGCCGCTGTCAGGCTTTTTTGCCAAATTCGTGATTGTGCGTGCAGGCCTGGAAGTTGAAGCCTATGTGGTGACCGGCATTGCACTGGCGGTGGGATTGATGACGCTTTATTCCATGGTGAAAATTTGGAATGAAGTGTTTTGGAAGTCGTTACCCGAAGATAACGACGTGCCTGCGACTGCCACGCCAACTGGTGACGACGGTCGTCTGTTAAAGCCTAGCCTGTGGATGATGTATTCGCCCGTTATGGTGTTGGCGTTATTTTCTCTGCTCATTGGTGTGCTTGCAGAACCTATTATGTGGGTGATGATGGGTATTGGTGATCAACTGTTTGAACCTTCGGGGTACATCGAAGCCGTATTGGGTGCTTCAGCCAGTGCAGACGATGTTCTGCTGCAGCCAACGGGGGCGGCAGAAGATCAACCTGAGGCGGACGCCGGGGAGACAGCGCGATGACCGGAGCCATTTGGAACCTACTGCTAGGCCTTGCTTGGGTACTGTTAAGCGGTGATTTTAGCGGCTTAAACCTCCTTGTCGGGCTAATATTTGGCTACATTACGCTGATACTCATCGAACCTCAGCTTGATTCCCTAAAAGGCTATCCTGCGCGAGTACCGCGTTTTATCGGCTTTATTGGTTTTTTTCTAAAAGAACTTGTTCAAGCCAACTTGCGTGTCGCTTTTGATATTGTCACCCCCCCTTGGCATATGAAGCCTGGGGTCATTGCGATGCCGCTTTCCGCGCGTACCGAAATGGAAATTACTCTGGTAGCCAATCTGATTTCATTGACACCAGGAACGTTGAGCCTGGATGTATCAGATGACCGTAAAGTCTTGTATATCCACGCGATGTTTTTAGACAATGAAGAGGAGCTACGGCGCAACTTAAAAGAGATGGAGCACCGGGCTTTGGAGCTATTTCGCTAATGGATACCGTCATTTTAATAAGCCAAGTCATCATGAGCCTGGCGCTTATCTTTACTTTTGTGCGTGTAGTGCGCGGGCCGAGTTTGCCTGATCGGGTGGTGGCGTTAGAGCTTTTTTCTACCACCGTGGTGGGATTGGTCGGGGTTTATGCCATCAAGTCTGACGTGGCTAGCTTTCTGGATGCCGCCATTGTGATCGCATTAATGGGGTTCTTAGCGGCAATTGCGTTTGCGCGCTTTTTGGAAAGGGGAGGCCCAAGGGATGATTGATTTCATAAAGGGCGCGTTAATCATTGGTGGTGCACTATTTATACTGCTTGCCTCAGTCGGATTGCTGCGGTTGCCCGATTTGTTAACCCGCATGCATGCCACTACCAAGGCCGCGGCGTTAGGCGTTATCTTAATTATGTTGGCAGCGGCCATGCACTTTGCTGAAGTGGGGATCGTGGCCCGCTCATTTGCCATCATCGTGTTTATCCTGATGACCGCCCCCGTGGCGGCCCACGTGATTGGCCGTGCCGGGTACTTTGTTGGCTCGAAGCTGTGGAGCGGTACCGTAAAGGATGAGTTGCGCCCGAACTATGATCCCTTAACCCATGAGCTTAAAAGCGGCCTGGAAACCCAGGAAAACGCCAAGCGCCAACCCCGCGAGACTGACCCTGACTAGGCTTGACTAGAGCAAACCACAGCGTAGTAGCCATTGAATAACCGCTGCTAAGCCACCTTCGGGTGGTTTTTTTGCGTCTGGAGATGGGGTGTATTAAGACACTAGTAATTAGTTCGCCCTTAACAAATAATGTACAATAAAAAATCATGTACAATAATTGTACTGTATAAGATAATGCGTTCATGTTTCACCCCATGCCCCGCAGAAATGTGATTAAACGTGACCATGCGACGCAAACAACACCTGCCACAGAAAGACTGTGCTCAATGCCAGCGACCGTTTCTCTGGCGGAAAAAATGGGCGCGCTGCTGGGACGAGGTGCGCTACTGCAGTGAGCGGTGCCGTCGTAGTGCCAAGTAGCCAAGCAAGCCACGGTGATAGCACCAAGTTCTGGGCAGGAATGTACCCCTAGGAGGCACAAGCATGTACAGCACGATTGATATTGTCTGGCTGCAAGACGACCTGCGTATTGCTGATAATCCTCTTTTACACTTTGCCTCTCCTCCTAGTTATCTGATGTGTATCTACGTGTTAGATGAGCGATGGTTCTTGCCATTATTTGACGGCGAATCAACGCCGCGTATTGGGCCTGCGCGGTTGCGCTTTTTATGGCAAAGCTTAATGGAGTTGCGTGGTGAGCTCCTAAAGCGTGGCAGCGATCTGCTGGTGCGCATTGGCAAGCCTAGTGATGTGGTGATTGAGTTGGCGTCAAAGCTAAACGCACGAGAGGTGCGTGTTGCTGACCATGCAGGGGTTGAGGAATTCGCGCATATTCAGGCGGTTGAGCAAGGCCTGCCTAGTCAAACGGCCCTCAATTGCATAGAGAGTGGGCGACTCATTGATCTAAAGGCGCTGCCTTTTGAGCGGGAAGCGCTGCCTGGGAGTTTTTCTGCCTTTAGGCGCAGTGTGGAGAGCGAATGTGCTGTGCCTGCCAGCCGCTGCGCTCCAATAACGTTGCCCCCTTGGCCCGAGGCGGCAAGGGGATTTCCGCCGCTAAAAGCCGTCTGTGAGCAGAGCGCTACCTGGCAGCCCGATCCTCGCCAAGGTTACGCTTATAGGGGAGGAGAGTCAGCGGCTCATGGGCGTCTGAAGGATTACTTGTGGCGTCAACAGGGCGGTGAAACCTACAAGAAAACCCGCAACGGGCTATTGGGGGCTAATTTTTCAACCCGCGTTTCACCCTGGCTGGCGCGAGGTTGCCTGTCAGCTCGTCAAGTCGATGAGGCTGTGAAAGCATGGGAAGCGGAAAACGGCAGTAATGAGTCAAGCTACTGGATTAGCTTCGAACTGCTCTGGCGGGAGTATTTTATCCGTGCCGCTCAGTTGGAAGGGGCGAAAATGTTTGGCTCACGCCAGACTGACCAGCCGTGTGCCGCTTTCGATGCCTGGCGTAACGGCACCACGGGGTTGCCGTTTGTGGATGCCGCTATGCTGGAGCTTCGCCACACTGGCTGGCTATCCAATCGTGCCCGGCAAAACGTGGCCAGCTTTTTAGTTAAAGACTTAAAGGTAGATTGGCGTTTGGGGGCGTTATGGTTCGAGCACTGCCTGATTGATTATGACGTGGCCAGCAACTGGGGCAATTGGCGCTATATTGCTGGTGTTGGGCGCGATCCTCGCCAAGATCGTTACTTTAATGTGCTCAAACAGGCGGGCCATTACGATCCCCAGGGGCTCTATGTTGCTCACTGGCTGGAGCAGCTCGAAACACTGCCCAATGGCCTTGAGCGCCATCAGCCGTGGCGTGCAGACCCCTTGAGGTTTGATGCTCCCTGCGTTGTGCCCGAGCAGTGGGAGCGATGGCTAATTCCTCGCTGTGAAGTAGGCACTTTAGCTGAGTCGTCCGCCGTGGAGAGCGTTATAAAGTAATTATCACCTTCGGCCAGACCCTAGTATCTACCTCTTTTCTAGGCCATCATTCCAGATATGCCAAGGACTGCCTAAGGATCGATATAATGTCTGGTAATTTCTCTATTGGGCGGCGCTGCAGCCCTCTTTTGTGTGTTTCCATAGTCGCAGCGCTAAGCGCTCCTTTCGCGTCAAGCGTAGCGGTCGCTAACCCTCAGCTAATGTCAGAAGTCGATACCCAGGCTGCTTCTGAGGTTAGCTATGCTAATTTTCAGCAGTGGCTTCGAGATTTTCGCCAGTACGCTGCAGGCCAAGGGGTCAGCGAAGCCACATTAAGCAACGCCCTGGATGGCGTTCGTTATCGTGAGCGTGTGATTGAACTCGACGGCTACCAGCCCGAATTTGTTCGCCCTATTTGGGAGTATCTGGATACCGCGGTTTCATCCACGCGTATTACTAACGGTCAAGAAAAGCTGGCTGATCACCGTGACACTGCTCAGCAAATGGAGCAGCGCTATGGGGTGCCAGCAGAAATAATCGTCGCCATTTGGGGCATCGAAAGTAACTATGGCAGTAATTTTGGCGATTTTTCGACGTTGGAGTCCCTGGCCACGCTGGCTTACGATGGTCGACGCCGTGACTTTGCTCGAGGTGAGCTGCTCGCGGCGTTACGGATTATTGATCAAGGTGATATCGCTGCTGAAGACATGAAGGGCTCCTGGGCTGGGGCGATGGGACATACTCAGTTTATTCCCAGTAGCTTCGAAGCCTATGCCGTCGATGGCGACGGTGACGGTCGGCGCGATATTTGGGACAGCATCCCCGATGTCATGGCATCAACGGCCAACTATCTTGACCGAGCCGGATGGCAAACCGGTCAACCCTGGGGTATTGAGGTACGCCTGCCCGAAGGGTTTGATTACGCCCAGACCGAACGCCGCAGCAGTGCTGAGTGGCGCAACCAAGGCGTACAGGCGCAGCAGGGCGAATTGCCGAACTTCGATAGCGCCGCTATCGTGGTACCCGCTGGCGCTAATGGCCCTGCATTTTTGGTAGGTGCTAATTTCCGTGCGATTTTACGCTATAACAATGCCACCAGTTATGCACTGGCCGTTGCGACTTTAGGCGATGCGATCGCTGGACGCGAGGGCATTCAGCACAGCTGGCCCCGGGATCAAGCGCCACTTACCCGTGACAATGTTCAAGAACTTCAGCGCGCATTGAACCGGGTAGGATACTCTGTAGGCGGCGCGGACGGCATTATGGGGCCCAACACTCGGCAAGGTTTGCGGAACTTTCAGCGTGATCAAGGGTTAATACCGGATGGGTTTGCGACCCAGGAGCTACTTGAACAGCTACGCCAGCGTTCGCAGTAAGCAGTGTTAAAAGGGTGCTTCTAATTTCCAAGGATGATGTTATGCAGTTGATAGGTAAGATGTTTTTTAACAGAGTGATGTTAGGTGCCGTGTTGTTAGGTTCTGGTCTGTCTGCTTCCATGGCGATGGCAGATGATGACCAGGTATTCGGCTGGGTTGAAAAAGCCACCCTGCAACCCTGGGATATCGAGGTAAAAGCCAAGCTCGATAGCGGAGCATTAACCTCTTCATTAGACGCTCGCGATATAGAGATGTTCGAGCAGGATGACGAGGAGTGGGTGCGCTTTCGTTTGAAGCTTGAAGATCAAGGAAGCGGAGACGTATTCAGCGACCAAATTGAGCGGCCGCTTTATCGAGAATTGGCTGTTCGCGGAGCAGGCGGCCGCGACGAGCGTCCCGTGGTGTTGTTGGAAGTATGTATGGGCGACACCATTTACGAAGAGCAGTTTAGTCTACGTGACCGTGAAGAAATGAACTATCCGCTGCTGCTCGGTCGTCGTACCATTAGCCACCTTGGCTTGCTGGATGTGCGTGAAACCTTCTTGCAGGAGCCCGAGTGTGGGGAAAACGCCACCGTTGTGCCCCACGACCCAGAAGATGAACAGTCCTAACTTACCTATCGATAAATGCTTAAAACAGCCGTGATAGAAGCGCGGTCACGGCTGTTTCAACGCGTAAAATGCGCGGGCCTAGATGCATACCCTCGCAACCTGCTAGCATTAGTTGCTCTACCTCCCAAGCAATAAAACCGCCCTCAGGGCCTACCAATAGCAGGGTAGGTTCACTTATGCCTCTTGGGCAGGCGTTGGGCATGCCAGGATGGGCTACGAGTCCGCGGCGTTCGCTGAGTAAGCCAGGCAGTTGCTGCTCCAAAAAAGGACGAAAGCCTTTGCTCAGGGTGACCGATGGTAGCTGGGTGTCGCGGGCTTGCTCTAAGCCGAGTAGCAAGTGCTGGTGGATTTTCTCCGGGCGTAACTCAGGGGATTGCCAGTAGCTCTTCTCAACCCGTTTAGTATGTAGCAGGGTGATCTCTTTGACGCCTAGTGCCGTCACATGCTCTAACGTACGCGCCAACATACGGGGACGGGGCAGAGCCAATGCCAAATGTACGGGTAACGGTGGCGGCGGTGGCTCATCAAGGTTTTCTAATTGGAAATACGCGCGCTCAGCGTTGAGCTCTTTTAGCATCGCTTTGCCCATGGCGCCGCCTTGCACACCCACGGTGAGCCGGTCGCCAGGTGCCGATCGATGGACATCACGAAGGTGTTTTAGTCGGCGTGGATCGGTGATGCAGACGTGGCCGTCATTGGTGAGATCGTTGGGATTGAGCAGAATCAAATTCATAATGATGGTCTATTGGTCACAAAGCAGGCACGGTACGCCTTGCTAAACTATTAAGGTGGCTTGCATAGGCGCGTGGTGCAGGCACAATATCAGCAACGGAACCAGTAACGGGAATAAAAAAGTCCCTATCGCGTTTAAGGAGATGCGCCGTGCGCGTAATTCGCAAATATGCAAACCGCAGGTTGTACGATACTCAGCAGAGTCGTTATGTGACGCTGGAAGACCTGCGTCGTTTAATCATCGAAGAAGAGCCGTTCAGGGTGGAAGATGCCAAAAGCGGAGAAGACCTGACGCGGACTATTCTGCTCTCTATCATTATTGAGCAGGAGCAAGCGGATAGCGAAGCGGAAGTGTTTTCAAACGATCTTCTAGCGCAGCTTATCCGGGTTTACGATATGACCTCACCGTTGCCGCTGTCGCGTTACCTCGAACAGGGTACGCAACTGATGTTGGAGCAGCAGAAACGTTTGCAGAGCCAGTGGAAACAGGCAATGCGCAACACGCCGTTAGAATTTATGCGTGAGCTTGCCGAAGAGAACATGCGCTTTTGGCAAAATACCTTGAATCAGCCGGGTCAAGCCGATGAGTCGAGTGATGCTGAGCAGCCTGAGAGCGATAGCAACGATACCAGCAAAGATAACAAACCCTCCTCCTGACCCCACTTGGTGCTGCGCTGTGGCATAATGCCGCCGATATACGCTCTCCCGTTTGAGAAGGATGCACATGAAGGTTTTGATGATAGGCGGCGGTGGTCGCGAGCACGCCCTGGCTTGGAAATTGGCGCAATCTACCCAGGTTGAGCAGGTCTTTGTCGCCCCCGGCAATGCCGGCACCGCGGCGGAAGCGAAGCTGACCAACGTAGCGATTGCCGCAACGGATCTCGACAGCCTGGTCGCTTTTGCCCGTGATGAGCAGATTGGCTTGACCGTGGTGGGGCCGGAGGCTCCCTTGGTTGAAGGTGTTGTTGACCGGTTCCAAGCGGCCGGTCTGACTATCTTTGGCCCTACTCAGGCGGCTGCTCAGTTGGAAGGCTCAAAATCATTTACCAAGGACTTCCTGGCCCGTCATGATATTCCTTCGGCTGACTACCAAACGTTTACTGACGTAGACTCTGCGCTTGCCTATTTAAGCAAAATGGGCGCACCCATTGTGATTAAGGCGGATGGCCTAGCAGCGGGCAAAGGCGTCATCGTGGCGCTGAGTGAAGCCGAAGCTGAGGCTGCTATTCGCGATATGCTGGAGGCCAATGCCTTCGGCGGTGCAGGCGCTCGCGTGGTTATCGAAGAGTTTCTGGAGGGCGAAGAGGCGAGCTTTATCGTCATGGTGGACGGCGAGCATGTGGTACCCATGGCCACCAGCCAAGACCACAAACGCGCTTATGATGGTGATACCGGCCCTAATACCGGCGGTATGGGCGCCTATTCACCAGCGCCTGTGGTCACGCCCGAGGTTGATGCACGTATCATGGAGCAGGTCATTCTGCCCACCGTGAGGGGCATGGCTGCAGAAGGCAATGCTTATACAGGGTTCTTATATGCAGGCCTGATGATCGACGCGGCGGGTAACCCCAAGGTTATTGAGTACAACTGCCGCTTTGGTGATCCTGAAACTCAGCCAATCATGCTGCGCTTAACCTCTGACTTCGCTGAGCTTTGCTTAGCGGGTGCCCAGGGCAAGCTGGATGGGCAACGCTGCGAATGGGATTCCCGTGCAGCGGTGGGCGTGGTGCTGGCGGCCGGAGGCTACCCTGGCAGCTACCGCAAGGGTGACGTGATTCACGGTTTAGCTGCGGCTGAAGAAACGGGCTGCAAAGTGTTCCACGCCGGTACCGCGCAGGATTCCCAGGGCGAGATTATTACGGCAGGTGGCCGTGTGCTGTGTGTAACGGCATTGGGCAATAGCGTCTCAGCGGCGCAGCAGCAAGCGTACCAAGGCGTTAATGCTATTCACTGGGACGGCGTCGAGTGTCGCCGTGATATCGCCTTCAGGGCGATTGCCCGAGAGGAGTAAGCACGCCTTACGCTAAGCTAATACTGACGAGGAAACAGGGCATGGAGCGTGTCAAGCTGGACTTTCCCGCTGAGGCGGTCATACATCGTCACCCCTTGGCCGTGAGGGTAACCGATATGAACTACGGCCGTCACTTAGGGCATGATGCGCTGGTATCACTGCTCCACGAGGCGCGCATTCAAGCCTTTGCTGCACTGGATCTGCCTGAGTGGGATATGCAGGGATACCCTTCGGTGGTCGCTGATCTCGCCGTTCAGTATCAAAGTGAAGCGCGCTGGCCCGATGGCCTAACGATTGCCACCGCTGTACCCGAGCCCCAAGGCAAAGCGTTGACGATCTATCAGCGCATCTACCAGGCAGATTCTCAGCAGGTAGTCGCTACCGCACGGATCAATCAGCTACTGATTGATCGTGCTACTGGGCGTCCTGTCGAAGTACCCGAGCAGGTTAAACAAGCGCTTTCCCACGCGAGGTATGGCTGATGTCTCGGGAGTATCCGATTATCGCGGTAACCGGTTCCTCAGGGGCGGGTACCACCACCGTGAAGCGCAGCTTTGAGCGCATGTTTCTGCGCGAAGATGTGCATGCAGCAATGGTCGATGGCGATGCCTTTCACCGCTATACCCGTGATGACCTGCACCGCATCTTCCGAGAAGAGCCAGAACGCAAAGACGAACTTTCGCATTTTGCCGTAGAGGCGAATTTGCTGGATCGTCTGGAAGGGTTGTTTAGTGAGTATGGCGAACACGGTTCGGGGACTTTTCGGCACTATATCCATGCTGAGGATAAGCAGAAAATTGAAGCAGGCTGCCGGGTAGGTACTTTCACCGAGTGGCAGTCGCTTCCCTGTGGTACCGACCTGCTGTTTTATGAAGGTTTACATGGTGGGCTGGTCACTGAGGAGTATGACATTGCCCGCCATGTGGATCTGTTGGTTGGTGTGGCGCCAACCATGAATCTTGAATGGATTCAAAAGATCGACCGTGACACTAAGCTGCGGGGCTACTCACAAGAAGCGGTCATTGACACTATCCTGGGTCGGATGGATGACTATGTGCGCTACATCCAACCGCAGTTTTCGCGTACTCATATCAATTTTCAACGTGTGCCCACCGTCGATACCTCTAACCCCTTTGAAGTTCAGGATATTCCCACCGACGCTGAGTCGTTCGTGGTCATCCGTTTTCGTGATCCCTCCACCGTTGATTTCCCTTGGCTGCTGGCGATGATTAAGGACTCGTTTATGACCCGTCCGCACACGTTGGTGGTGCCGGGGGCGCGGATGTCGCTGGCGATGGAGTTGATTCTTGCCCCCTTGGTTAGGCATCTTCTTTCCCAGAGACGATTTCGTTAAAAGGTCGTGGGCTTGAAGCTACCTCTCACCGGTGCAATTCATCGGTGCAATCATCAGACTGGCAGAGATAATTCGACACTTAAGTGGCAAGTAGTTAATAAAGGAGAGCTGTATGGATTGTCTGTTTTGTAAAATCATTAACCGTGAAATTCCCGCTGATATCGTTTATGAAGATGACCACGTGTTGGCATTCAATGATATTGGCCCCCAGGCGCCTACTCATCAGCTAATCATTCCTAAAAAGCATATCGCCACGCTCAATGATATCGATGAGGCTGATATTGCCACAGTAGGGCGGCTTCAGTTTACCGCCGCCAAGCTTGCCCGCGAGCAGGGGTTTGCTGAAGATGGCTACCGCGTGGTGATGAACTGCAACGAAATGGGCGGACAAACGGTCTACCATATTCATATGCATCTACTCGGTGGGCGTGCATTCACATGGCCTGCCGGTTGAGTTCGGCAGATCGCTATCGCAAGTCAACGGAGTGTTGCCATGGATCGTCAACAGAGTCGTTCAGATCGCCTGATACATCAGTTCGATACCGTTTTACGAACGCTTATGCCACACGCTGCTTCACCACAGCGCACCAGCCCCGCTGAAGGTGTGGCTGAGGGAACGTTCGACGATCAAGAACGCCGCCATGCAGCAGGTTTGATGCGTATCAACCATTCTGGTGAGGTGTGTGTTCAAGCGCTGTATCAGGGGCAGGGCGTGACCGCTAAACTTCCTCATGTGCGTCACCAGATGGAGCAGTCGGCGCTAGAGGAGATCGATCATCTTGCCTGGTGTGATGAGCGTCTAGAGCAGTTGCAGAGCCGAACAAGCTGCTTAAACCCGTTGTTTTATGCCGCTTCCTTTGGCATTGGCGCGGCCACTGGGGCGGTCAGTGATCGTATTAGTTTGGGATTGGTTGCCGCGACCGAAGAGCAGGTAGGTAAGCATCTTGATTCACACCAACAGTCGCTACCCCGTGGTGACAACCGCTCCCGCGCCATACTGCGCCAGATGGCAGTTGATGAAGCTCACCATGCTCAGCTTGCCTTAGAAGCGGGGGGCGTTCGCTTTCCGGCACCGGTGAAGTGGGGCATACGGCTGGCCTCTAAGGTAATGACTAAAAGCGCCTATCATCTCTGAGACATATTCACGTTGCATAATGGGTTAAGTGGCGGTGTAGGGAAGTCGTTACCAAGGAGAGGAGCAAGAAGATGCTAGGCAATGCAGTGCTGTTTTTAATTATTGCGATCATCGCTGGGGCGGTCGGTTTTTCTGGCATTGCCGGGGCGGCGTCCACCATTGCGCAAATTTTGTTTGTGCTGTTTCTTATTTTGTTTCTTGTGTCATTTTTTACCGGCCGCAGACGTTAGGGCTTTGCACTAGCGTCAGTGCAAACACAAACTAAAAGGCCCCGCTCTGCGGGGCCTTTTGCTGTCAGCATTGACTGCCAGCGTGATGCTAATGATTAAGCATCAATACGCTTATACTTCATGCGCTTAGGCGTATCGTTTCCGACCCGCTTTCTATGATCCTCTTCGTACTCCGCGTAGTTGCCTTCAAATAAGACCACTTCAGAGTCACCTTCAAAGGCCATAATGTGCGTGGCGATACGGTCAAGGAACCAACGATCGTGAGAGATCACCATAGCGCAGCCCGGGAAGGCTAGAAGCGCGTCCTCCAGTGCCCGCAGGGTTTCAATATCCAGGTCGTTGGAGGGCTCATCGAGCAGCAGCACGTTAGCGCCTTGCTTGAGCGTTTGGGCAAGCTGTAAGCGACCGCGCTCACCACCGGAAAGCTCCGACAAACGCTTCTGCTGGTCGTTACCCTTAAAGTTGAAGCGACCCACATAGGCACGCGAGGAGACTTCGTAGCCGTTAATATTAAGGATATCCTGACCATCCGAAACGGCTTCCCACACGCTCTGCTTGTCATCTAAGCCGTCGCGTAGCTGTTCGACGTAAGCGATATCGACCGTTTCACCCACCAGGACTTCGCCTTCGTCCGGCTGCTCTTTACCGGTAATCAGTTTAAAGAGCGTCGATTTACCCGCACCGTTACCACCGACGATACCAACGATCGCACCCTGGGGAATGGTGAAGGAGAGGTTCTGGTAGAGCAGCTTGTCATCGAAGCGTTTAGCCACATCACGAAACTCAATGACGTTATCGCCCAGGCGCGGGCCAGGCGGAATATAAATTTCATTGGTCTCATTACGCTTTTGGAAGTCGCCAGACTGCATCTCTTCAAAGCGGTTGAGGCGTGCTTTGCTCTTTGCCTGGCGGCCTTTGGCGTTACTGCGCACCCACTCAAGCTCTTGCTTGATGGCTTTCTGACGCGAGGCTTCCTGCTTGGCTTCCTGGTTCAAACGCTGATCTTTCTGCTCCAGCCACTGGGAGTAGTTACCCTCGAAGGGTATGCCTTGGCCACGATCAAGCTCCAAAATCCAACCCGCCACGTTGTCCAGGAAGTAGCGGTCGTGGGTGATCGCCACTACTGTACCGTTATAGTCGTGAAGGAAGCGTTCAAGCCAAGCCACCGATTCTGCATCCAGGTGGTTGGTAGGCTCGTCAAGCAGCAGCATATCGGGGCTGGAGAGCAGTAAGCGGCAGAGTGCTACACGACGGCGCTCACCACCTGAGAGGTTGCCCACTTTGGCATCCCAGGGGGGGAGTCGCAGTGCTTCGGCAGCAACGTCAAGTTTGCGTTCCAGGTTATGCGCATCAGCAGCTTCGATAATATTTTCAAGCCGGGCCTGCTCGCTGGCTAGCGCATCAAAGTCGGCGTCGGGCTCTGCGTAGGCCGCATACACCCCATCCAACTTCTCCTGGGCATCTTTGATCGCCCCCAGTGCTTCTTCGACGGTGTCGCGGACGTTTTTCTCGTCATCTAGCTGCGGCTCCTGTGGAAGGTAGCCAACATTGATGCCAGGCATCGGACGAGCTTCACCTTCAAACTCTTTATCGACACCGGCCATAATGCGCAGCAGTGTGGATTTGCCCGAACCGTTAAGCCCCAGAACGCCGATTTTGGCGCCAGGGAAAAACGAGAGCGAAATATCCTTGAGAATTTGCTTTTTGGGCGGCACTACTTTGCCAACCCGGTTCATGGTGAAAACGTATTGCGCCATGGAGATCCGTTAAGTTGTTGAAAAGAAGAAAGCGACAGCAGCAGGCTGCTGGCTCTTATTGCTGGCTGAAGCGTGATGATAGTGGTCTGCACCAGGAAAGGCTAGGCTACTTGAGGTGTTGGCTAGCCAGGCCCGCTCATTTGCTGAGAAGGCCAAGCTGCTCAAGGATTACTCTTCTTCGTCCCAGTCATCTTCGATGGCGCGCTGAAGTCGTCGCTCTTCCAACCACGCCTCGACTTGGCGCCGCGCGCGTAAGCTGTCAGCTTTGCTCGGTTTGCTTCTGTTGTAGTGGTCGTCATTGACGGCGTCTAAGCTTTCGAACTCATCTGAGTCGAGTGTTTCGTTGCCTAAGGTTTCATGACTTAGGGTCTCACGACTTAGGGGATCACGGCTCATGTGATGTCCTCCAACCCAGCCGGCGTGCCGGCGTAACAACGGCTTCACGCGAGTACATGTGCAGTTTATTAAACACATGCCAACTGCAAAGTGAAGCGCCTAGCGCAATTCAAGCGCCTTGCCGCTATATAACGCCAGTTGGGATGAAGTTCAAGCTTTATAGTTTTTTTTAGTGAGAAAGTTAATGATTAGCTGTTTTCTCGCTGCTTTTGTAACTCCGCTAGCGCAAGCTGTGTTTCTACACGCTCCGTTACATCTTTTTGCACGCCAATGTAATACATCAGCTTGTCTGCTTCGTCATAGACCGGCGTAATGGAAAGTTCATTCCAAAACATGGTGCCGTCTTTGCGATAATTACGCAGTACTTCTCGAGAAGGTCGGCCCTCGTTTAGCGCATCTCGAATGGCGACAAGCGCGTCCTGGTCGCGGTCTTCGTTCTGTAAAAAGCGGCAATCGCGATACAGAATTTCATCAGCACTATAGCCCGTCAAGCGCTCAAAGCCTTTGTTGACGTAGATGAGGATATTTTCATCCCCTTCCTGTTCGGCAACGACAATGCCGTCTTCCGATGCGTCAACAATACGTTCGAGCAATTCTGGACTGATCAATGGAGATCGTTTCATCAAGGGGTTCCTGTTGCAGCTCCAATCCTTTCCGTCGTTCACAGTCGCTTTCGCCCATGAGCTAACGGAATTTCCAATCACTTATTATAGGCAGCATAGCAAAGGCGCCACTACATCACTGCTATTCGGCCCTATCATGGCGAGCGTTGTCACGCATTGCAATCGCAAACGTTACGCTAATGTAGGTAGAGCTCTCGATAGCACGCTTGAATACATGTGGTTACCAGTGGCGCGTCACTCGACTTCAGGTAATTGATGGGTGCTAAGTATGGCCCCCACGGCGGTAGCCGCTAGCATGAGGAATAATGTGCCGCTACCAAACCACTGGGCAAAAGCGCCAATAAGGCCACCTACAATCAACATTAATACGCCGGTTAAGGTATTCGAGAGCGCCACGTAAAGCGCACGATTATCTTGGCTGGCCATATCGACGAGGTAGGTTTTACGCCCTAAGCGTACGCCGTGGTGAACAATCACGAGTAGTGCATAAACTGCCGCATAGGGCCATATGCTGTGTGTCCACTCGCCGGGTAACCAAGCTAAACTAGCGCCCATTATGCAGCAAATGGCGGTACCGATCGCCGCATCGCGCATCACGCCACGGCTCGACTGATCCGCCCGTTTCCCCCATACCGGGCTAGCTACCATCGCGGCCAGCCCCGACATCACAATCAGTATACCCAGGCCTCCCAGGTCGGTGCCGCTTTGGTTTTGCCCTAGCAGGGCGATGTAGGGTAGGGCGAGTGCACTTGAGAGCAGCAGCGCCCTGGCAAGGTTGAAGTGTAAAAAAGTACGGTCATCTTTTAACAGCGACAGTCCCTGTTTAATACTGTCCCAGCCGTTTTCGCCGCCTTCTACTGCCCCAGGGGCTTCTTTGATGCGTGCGGCGGCGATGGCATTGATTAGCCACCCGCAGGCAGCTATGGCCAGCAGTATCGCCACCACTAAATGGCCGGGTCGGCTCTCAAACAACATTAGCAGTGTCCCAGCGACCAGCGTTGCACCACCAGCAATGCTGCCGCTCCAGCCCATTAGCGTACCGCGGCGGCGCTTGGCAATGGTTTTGCCCAGCACATCTTTTGTGGCAATTGAGGATAAGCCACGTGCCAGTGAGAGCAGAACTAATGCTGTGAGCACTAACGCTCCGCCCAAGGTGCCGGTGGCGAACAACGCCAGTACGGCAAGCGTTAAGGCAGCGAAGGCTTGGGTCAGCGCGCCGACCACCCACACCCATTTGCGCTTAGGTTTTAAGCGAATAAACCCCGCTACGAAGATTTGCGGCAGCAGGGCACCCGATTCTCGGATGGGGACCAGCAGACCTACCATCCAGATGGGAGCGCCAATAATGCCCATCAGCCAGGGTAAGACTAAACGCGCGCTCGACAGCTCGTCAGCCAGTTTATTGCCCAAAGAGGCCCATATATGTAGAAAAAAATTACGCGGTTGTTCGTCGCAGGCGCTTTCAGGTATGTCGTCGCACATGCGGCTGTCGTCATCGCCCGTTAGCCACTCATACAGGCGAGTTTGTGAAACGTTATGTTCGGCCATTGGGACTCCTTCTTAATCGACCTATCTCAAGCGACCTGTCTCAAGAGAGCTATCTCAAGCCATCTCAAAATGACAGAATATCCTTTTAGAATGCCACATTAACTTGCCTGGGAGATCAGGGATGTCACGTATTCAAATCCGTTATTGCACGCAATGCCAATGGCTGCTGCGCAGTGGTTGGTATGCACAGGAATTGCTCTCAACCTTTGGTGAAGGTTTAAGCGAGGTCTCATTAGCCCCTTCCCATGGGGGTACGTTCGAGATCTGGTGTGATGATCTGCTGTTATGGGAGCGCAAGCGCGATGGCGGTTTCCCAGATATCAAGCTTCTTAAACAGCGTGTACGCGACCAGTTGGAGCCGGGTCGAGATTTAGGGCATATCGACCGATGAATCAGGATAGGCAAGCAATCCTGTTTGGCTTAGGGGCCGTCGCATTATGGTCGACGGTGGCAACGGCCTTCAAAGTGGCACTCGCTTGGATGAGCCCTCTAGAGCTGATGTGGCTCGCAGCGCTTGTTTCTTGGGCACTGATGGGGGCGCTGGTCATCAAGCAGGGAAATATCGCCACAGCGTTGCGCACCGGTTGGAAGACAGCAGCGTGGGCAGGGCTTATGAACCCAGTGGCTTATTATTTGGTGCTCTTCGCCGCCTATGACCGTCTCCCAGGGCAAGAGGCGATGGCACTAAATTACACCTGGGCCTTAGCGATGGCGTTTTTGGCCGTGCCTTTGCTCGGGCAGCGCTTAACGCGTATGGATATTGTTGCTGGGCTGGTCGCCTACGCAGGCGTATGGGTGATAGCAACACGAGGCGCGGTTTTAAATGTCTCTTTTGCCGACCCGTTAGGGGTCGTGCTGGCACTCGCTTCGACTCTTCTTTGGGCGCTGTATTGGCTGCTTAATGCGCGGGATAGCCGACCACCCCTTGTTGGCCAGTGGCAAAACTTTAGCGTTGGCCTACCTGTGTTGACCCTATTGCTATTACTGGGCCCCGGTTACCAGTGGCACGGTTGGCCTGCCTTTGGTGCTGGTGTGTATGTGGGGCTATTTGAAATGGGGGTGGCCTTCATTCTGTGGCAGTTGGCAGTGCATAAAGTGTCGCGCACGGCCAAAGTCTCCAACCTGATTTTTCTCTCACCTCCTGTATCACTGCTGTTACTTTTCCTGGTAGTGGGAGAGCCTATTTTGCCTTCAACGTTGATTGGGCTAGTGCTGATACTGCTGGGGCTCGGGCTGCAACAAGCACAGAAAAACGAATAATTCTGAATATTTTTTTGTGTTTTAATGGTGTTCTTATTGTAATTTTTTGTGACATTTGGTTTTATAGCCTCAGGATGAGTAGGAAATTAACTAAATTAGGCTAAGCTCAGCTAATTAAGTTTTATCTACCATGTGTTTACTTCAAAAATTGGGCGCTCGTAGGGACACAGGCTCACTTCGGGATGAGACTTCGCGAGCTTACGCTTGAAGCAATAGTGCAGCATGGCTCAATGGGTCACACGAATAATGAGCTGCGTGCAATGAGTGCCACATCATAGGGAACGCTGACGATGAAAAAAAATGCCGTATCGAGACTAAAAAAAACCTTCTGTCACCATGTTTTTAAGCCGCTGACAATGACCACGTTAGCGTGTGTCCCGCTTACGGCATTAGCGCAGTCGCTACCCGCTAGCCTCTACGCGCCAGGTGCCACTGATCTTCCCAGTACTATTCAACAAACGATCATTACTAATCCCGATGTAAACGCTGCATGGGCGAACTTTAGCGCTTCTGGGAGCGATGTCAGAGTCGCAAAGGGTAATTATTTGCCTTCGATTGATATCTCTGCGGGCGTGGGTCGGCAAGACCAGCAAAATGATGGGCGCGGAAGCTATAGCAGTGACTTTGCTGAGCTCACGCTCACCCAAATGGTGTTTGATGGGTTTGCCACCCGTAGCGAAGTAGAGCGTTTGGATCGCACTCGGCTGATTGCCTATTTTGAGCTGCTGGGTGCAAGTGAAGAGGTGACGCTTGAAGCTTTTCGCACCTACCTTGATGTGCTTCGCTACCGCGAGATGGTGCGTTTAGCTCAAGATAATTACCGCGAACACCAACGTGTGTTCTCGCAAATTGAAGAGCGTGCGCTTTCCGGGGCGGGCCGTGGCGTTGACCTAGAGCAAATTAGCGGCCGTTTGGCGTTAGCCGAATCCAACTTGATGACCGAGGCGTCGAACCTGCACGATGTAACGGCTCGCTATCAGCGTATCGTAGGCGAACTTCCTCCTCAGAATATGTCGCCTGCACCTAGCTTGGCCGATGAACTACCCGCTGGTGTCAACCAAGCGATCGAAATGGCATTTGAGGGGAACCCTGAGTTCCATGCCGCGATTGAAAATATTGCTGTGCAACGTGCGGAACAAGAGGCTGCGAAGGCCGCCTTTATGCCCCGCCTGGATATACAGGGACGTACGGGCACCAATAATCAAGACGACTCGATAGCTGGGCGCAGTGATGAGCACAGTATTCAACTGGTCGCCAGCATGAACCTCTATCGCGGTGGTTCTGATAGTGCAGCTTTTGATGCGGCGGCCACGCGTATTGAACAAGCCGTCAATCAGCGCGAAACGGCCTGTACAAACGTACGTCAAACCACGCAAATTGCTTATAACGATACCCAGCGTTTGGGTGAGCAATTGAGCTATCTGAATGATCATCGCCAATCGATCAACCGGGTTCGTGGGGCTTACCAGCAGCAGTTTGATATTGGTCAACGTACTTTGTTGGACGTGCTTGATAGTGAAAACGAGTACTTCGAAGCCAGCCGAGCCTACGCGAATGCAGAGTTTGACTTAACTTTGGCTCAAGCGCGTACGCTAGCAGCAATGGGGCAACTTATGCACACCCTTGAAGTGGTGCGTGACGATATCCCCACTCTTGACGAATTGGGGTACGACGACGCCACACTTAGCGCTGAGATGGCCTGTGGAACGGAAGGGCCTCGTGGCTTTAATTTAGAAGACTTTACGCGCGGTATTTCTTCGTTACCCGCTCACGCTGATACGCTAGCGTCGTCTTACGCCGCCAATGAGCAGCCAGTCATGATTTCCCAGTACCTGCAATTGGGCCACGAGGATGTGCTGGTCACTAACGGCTAACGTGTTCGAATAGTTTGCTGTGAAGAAACAGAGTTATTCGTCGTTTGGCGGCGAAGGGTTAGCGGCTTTCGCTAATCATAGGGGAAATAGATGCCTAAATAGGCATTAGGGGAATGAGGTCTCTGTGACACAAACCAAGCTGGAAAGGCCGGCCGCTGCAAATGCTAGCGAGCAGCCAGTAGGCGATGAGTTACTCGAATGTTTGAAAGCGGTTGCCTCATTTCATCAGCATGAGGTGTCATCAGAGGCCCTTAGAGCTGGCTTGCCCTTGGAGCAGGGCAAGCTAACGCCTTCCGTATTTGGTAGGGCTGCCTCCCGTGCTGGACTGACGGCGCGAATTGTTAAAAGCAAGCTGTCGGCGCTTAACCCAGCGCTCTTCCCCGCTATTCTATTGTTGGAGCCAGGTAGGGCGTGCGTGCTGTTGGGAATTGATCTCAAACAGCAAAAAGCGAACGTCATTTTTCCTGAACTATCTGAATCAAACGTTGAACTGCCCCTAGACGAACTCTATGCGGGCTATAGCGGTGAAGCTATATACGTTCGTCCTAAGTTTCTAGTGGATAACGCGTCTGAACCAGGCGTCAAGAAGCGCCGCGACCAGCACTGGTTTTGGGGCGTCATTCGCGAAAATAGATCTCTCTACCGTGATATCGTGTTGGGGTCGGTGGCGATCAATGTGTTCGCCATCGCCATGCCGCTGTTCGTGCTTAACGTCTATGACCGAGTAGTGCCCAATCAGGCAACGGAAACGCTATGGGTGCTGGCAATAGGCATCTTTATAGTGCTGTGCTTTGATTTGGTACTCAGGCTAATGCGCAGCAGCTTTGTCGACTTAGCCGCTAGCCGTGCGGATGTGAAGCTCTCTTCCTCAATCATGGCTAAAGCATTGGGCCTTCGTTTAGAAGAGCGCCCCGCATCAACCGGCTCGTTCACTTCGACGCTCCAGTCTTTTGAGTCGGTACGCGCGTTTATTGGTTCTGCGACCATTCTGGGGATTGTCGATCTTCCGTTCGTACTGATGTTTGCGGCGATTATCGCGCTGATTAACCCCTGGCTAGTGCTGCCGGTATTGGTGGGCATCGTATTTGTGCTGCTCTACGCGCTGGCTGCTCAGGGTAAGCTTCATGAACTTTCTCAAACTACCTGGGAAGTCGGCGCACAGCGCAACTCACTGTTGGTGGAGTCTATTTCCCAATTAGAAAATGTTAAGGCCCTGCGGGCTGAAAGCCGTATCCAGCGCCACTGGGAAAAATCATCGGCCTTCCTTTCCCGTACTGGCGCGCAGCTTAAGATGGTGAGCACCTCAGTCTCCAGCGTGGCCCAGTGGGCGCAGCACAGTGTGGCGGTGTGCGTCATTATCGTCGGTGTATATCAAATCATCGAAGGTAACCTCACCCAGGGTGGGTTGATTGCCGCTTATATGCTCTCTTCCCGGGCGATGGCACCTATAAGTCAGGCTGCAGCGCTGCTGGCGCAATATCATCAATCCTCCACGGCGCTTGAGTCACTCAATGCGGTAATGGATAAGAAGGTTGAGCGCCATGAAGGCAAGGCTTATGTAGAAAAGCCCAGCTTCGCCGGCAATATACGCCTTGAGAAAGTCACTCTTCGTTACCCCAATGAAGAGCGCGAGGCGCTAAAGGATGTATCGATAACTGTCAAAGCCGGTGAGAAAGTTGCGCTACTTGGCCGCATTGGTTGCGGCAAATCTTCATTAAACAAGCTAGTGCTAGGGTTTTATCAGCCAACCTCGGGGGCCGTGCTGGTTGATAACGTGGATATTCGCCAGTTAGACCCACTGCAGCTGCGCCGTCATATTGGCTATGTTCCTCAAGACGTTAGCCTGTTTTCAGGATCTCTGCGGGACAATATTGTGGCGGGTGGCGGTAGCGACCGCGTTGAGGATGAGGCATTGCTTAGAGCGATTGACTTGGCCGGCCTAGAGTCACTCGTCAACAACCATCCACATGGCGTGGATTTGCAAGTAGGTGAACGCGGCCAAGCACTTTCCGGCGGGCAAAAACAGTCTGTCGCCATTGCCCGTGCGCTAGTGCAGGATCCGCCTATTTTGCTGTTAGATGAACCGACAAGCTCTATGGATAATGCTAGCGAAGAAGCGTTTAAAGCCAACCTTAAAAACGTCGCTGCTGGCAAAACCATCCTAGTGGTCACGCACCGTACCTCGCTTCTCTCATTGGTCGACCGAATTATTGTCATGGATGCCGGCAAGGTCGTGGCGGATGGCCCGCGGGATACAGTGGTAGAGGCATTGCGTAAAGGCCAGATCGGGAGGGCATCGTAATGGCGCGTAAACCCTCTTCCACGACCGAGCAAAAAGGTTTTGACGCCATTGGCCGTTTCTCAGAAAAAGGCCAAAAACCATTTCGCCCTTTTATGGATCGGTTGTTTGCCAAGCGTGTGACCTCTGCCCACCTAAACCGCGATTGGGCAAGCGATACCGACTGGGCGCGTATGCAGCAAGAGCCCATTCGTGCACGGTTATTCCTCTATACCGTCCTGCTCACTGTGGTTGCGTTGTTAGTGTGGGCGTATTTTGCTTCTATCGATGAAGTAACCCGTGGGGCAGGGCGAGTGATCCCTGCAAGCCAACTACAGCGTATCCAGTCTTTTGATGGTGGCGTTGTTGAACAGATCTTTATTCGCGAAGGGCAGATCGTCGAGGCAGGTCAAGTGCTGATGCAGATCGACCCTACGCGCTTTGTTTCTGATTTTCGAGAAAACCGTGCCCAGCGTTATGCGCTTCAGGCGCGTGCTGAAAGGCTACGTGCGCTAGCAACGGGCACTGCGTTTGAGCCTTCCGAAGAGCTCCGTCAAGAAGTGCCTGACATTGTGATGCAAGAGCGCGAGGTTTATGAAAGCCGTCGTGAAGAGTTGCGCGAACAAGAAAATGTGCTTAATGACCGCATTCGTCAGCGTCAGGAAGAGCTGCGAGAGGCGCAAGCTCGCCGTGATACAGCCCAGCGTGAAGTCAATATGGCCAGTCAAGAGCTTAACTTGACTCGCCCGCTGTTGGCTTCGGGGGCTGTGTCTGAGGTAGAAGTGCTGCGCTTAGAGAGAGATGTATCTAGTGCCACAGGGGAGCGTAACCAAGCGGATGCCGCTGTTTCACGTTTAGAGGCCGGGGTGGAAGAAGCAGAAGGGCAATTGCTGGAGCTGGGTGCCGAACGCCGGAGTGAGTGGCGGAATGATCTGGCTCAAACGTTGGGCGACCTAAATGCATTGCAACAATCGGGAACTGGTTTGCAGGATAGGGTACGACTGACCGAAATTCGCTCGCCGGTTGATGGTATTGTTCAGCGCATACACATCAACACCATAGGTGGTGTTGCTCAGCCAGGGGAAGAGGTTGTTGAAATCGTGCCTACTGACGACCAACTGCTGGTTGAGGCGCGCATCGCCCCGCAAGATATCGCCTTTTTGCATCCTGGGCAGCCTGCGACTATCAAACTGACGGCCTATGACTATGCCATTTATGGTGGCTTACAGGCCGAGCTTGAGCGTATTAGCGCCGATACCATTACTGATGATGACGGTAATACCTTCTATCAAGTGCGGGTGCGCAGTTTAGAAAACGAAAATGTCGCCGATAAACTACAAGTAATTCCCGGCATGACGGCGCAAGTGGACATAGTAACGGGCAAGCGCACAGTGATGCAGTTTATGCTGAAACCTGTCTTAAGAGCGTGGCGTGATTCCATGGGGGAACGCTGATGAAGCATTGGTTTATTACCACCGACGGTAGTTTAAAAGGACGTTGGAAAAACGCATTTGAAAATGTTGCTCCATCAGACCCGGAAACGATTCTTCAGTCGGCTCAACCGAATGATTTGGTTTGGCTTTCCACCACGGTTGAACATTGGCCGCAGTTAGTCCCTTTAATTGTTGCTGAAGGTGCCGTTGCCGTGGTGCTCAGTTATGCGCCGGATGACCGGGAAGCGCTCAGAGCGTTAGATCTTGGTGCGCGTGGCTACGTGCATACCCTGGCCGCGCCTGAGGTGTTTAAGCAGGTTGCCTTGGTGGTATCCAATCAAGGCGTATGGGTAGGCCAAGAGCTGCTAGCCAAGGTGTTGGGGGGCTCGTTTAAAGCGTTGCAGCAGCGCAACCAAGGTGGTTCATTTCAGCATAGTGAATATCTCGATTTGCTAACTGAGCGTGAGCGAGGAGTGGCGCTTGCGGTTGCCCGTGGTGCTACCAACAAAGAGGTGGCGAGGCAGCTCGATATTACCGAGCGCACCGTCAAGGCACATTTAAGCGCCATTTTTAAAAAATTGGCTGTACGGGATCGGCTGCAGTTGATCCTTAAGCTGGCCCCGATTGCTGAACAGTTGAGCTCCTAGCATAGCCAAACATAAATTGCCGGGAAATATTCACCAATATTGGCATTACTGATCAGTCGTTGGTGCGTTACAGAATGAGGCCTAAAAGGCCTCATTTTTTTGTCCATCGGTACAATACTTTTTAATTGCTTACTCCCCTAGGATGGATTCATATGCCGCTAATCTAACTAGTGTTAACTCACTAGAGTAAGTGGCACCAAACAGTGATCGGTCAATGACCTAGGAGTGACACATGGCAACAGCAACGGTAATCGCTATTACAGGGCAAGCATGGGCGCGTGACGAAGCTGGCAATCTACGTGAGCTTCGCATTGGTGATACGCTTCAAGAGGGCGAAACGCTAATCACCTCCGATAATGGTCGCGTAGAGTTAGATTTTGCTGACGGTACGGGCGCCAATGTAGTAGAGGGCGGCCAAGAAGTGGCCGTTACTGCCGACTTGGTTAGTGATCTTATCGTTGCAACGGAAGACGCTAGTGCCCAAGACGACGATCTTGATGCTCTACTTGCCGCCCTGGACGACGAAGAGGGTGATCTACTTGACCTTCTTGACGCGACTGCAGCCGGTGGTGGTGCCGGTGGCGGTGGCGGTGGTAGCGATTTCGTCCGTGTTGCCCGTATCGCGGAAGAAACCGACCCGCTTAGTTTCAGCACCGAAGGTGGACTAGAGGGTGCTGAGTTTGTTGAATTTGATGGTGGTGAAGTTGCTGCGGCCACTGCTGATGAAATCCCAGAACCTGCTCCGACCCCAGAACCAGAGCCTACTCCTGAGCCTGAGCCGATCCCTGAACCAGAACCGACCCCTGAGCCAGAACCGACCCCTGAGCCAGAACCGACCCCTGAGCCAGAACCGACCCCTGAGCCAGAGCCAACATTCAATAATTTGCCGACCATCGACGTCACCGTC
>NZ_AOPO01000009.1 GCF_000336575.1 Vreelandella titanicae BH1
TCTTACCGCCTCGGAAGGCTTTAGCGGCGAGGTGGCTCTGGATCTCACTATTAATGGTACATCCGAGCCCCGCACGGTGGTCTTCACCGGCGGCATCGGCAGTTTGACGGTTGACGTCGCCAACGATGATCAAGCTAATGGCCCGGAGCAGGTCAGTGTCATCCTAGCTGGGATTGCAGATGAGGCGTTTGCTATCGATCCCGCTGCTACGACGGCGACGGGCACAGTGACAGAGGATGATGTTGGCCAAACGGTAATCGGTATTACCGACGCCGACCCAATGGTCGAAAACGGCGACGAGGGCACCACCACGCTAAGCTTCGGCCTTACCGCCTCGGAAGGCTTTAGCGGCGAGGTAGCTCTGAGCGTGGATATTGATGGGGTGGTCGAGTCCCGCACGGTGGTCTTCACTGGCGGCGTCGGCAGTTTGACGGTTGACGTCGCCAACGATGATCAAGCCAATGGCCCGGAGCAGGTCAGTGTGATCCTGAATGGGATTGCAGATGAGGCGTTTGCTATCGATCCCGCTGCTGCAACGGCAACGGGCACAGTGGCAGAGGATGATGACGTCGCGCCAACAACACCCGTACGCCTCCAGGCCGAGGACTTTACCACGGCAACCAATTACACCGTCGAGAACATCGGCGCAGCGGATGAGGGTCAAGGTATCCGGCTGCAGGGTGGCGAGTCGGGCACGGCCAGCTACGCGCTAGCCGGTGCGGTTGCGGCGGGCACTTACACCGTGATTGTCGGGTATTTTGACGAAAACGACGGCGAAAGTACGGCGCAGTTGAGCATCGGTAATGCCCAGGGTCAGAGCTTTAGCGGCGACTGGATCTTCGATAACGACGCCACCAGTGGCAATGCTGCCCAAGCTTCAAGCTTCCGCACGGTGACTTTCGAAAACGTCACGGTGGGCGACGATGCTACTCTGGCGCTCTCTGCAACTGCGGCTACGCTGGAATACGCACGTATCGACTATATCGAGTTTGTGCCCGCGGGAATTGTCGAGCCACCGGCGCCGACCTTGATCGGCATTTCCGATGCTGATCCGATGGTCGAAAGCGGCGACGAGGGTGCCACCACGCTAAGTTTCGGCCTCACCGCTTCGGAAGGCTTCAGCGGCGAGGTGGCATTGGATCTCACTATTAATGGTACATCCGAGCCCCGCGCGGTGGTCTTCACCGGCGGCGTTGGCAGTTTGACGGTTGACGTCGCCAACGATGATCAAGCCAACGGCCCGGAGCAGGTCAGTGTCATCCTGAATGGGATTGCAGACGAGGCGTTTGCTATCGATCCCGCTGCTGCGACGGCAACGGGCACAGTGACAGAGGATGACGAGGTCGCACCAACAACGCCCGTACGCCTTCAGGCCGAGGACTTTACCACGGCAACCAATTACACCGTCGAGAACATCGGCGCAGCGGATGAGGGTCAAGGTATCCGGCTGCAGGGTGGCGAGTCGGGCACGGCCAGTTACGCGCTAGCCGGTGCGGTTGCGGCGGGCACTTACACCGTGATTGTCGGGTATTTTGACGAAAACGACGGCGAAAGTACGGCGCAGTTGAGCATCGGTAATGCCCAGGGCCAGAGCTTCAGCGGCGACTGGATCTTCGATAACGACGCCACCAGTGGCAATGCTGCCCAAGCGTCAAGCTTCCGCACGGTGACTTTCGAAAATGTCACAGTGGGCGACGATGCTACTCTGGCGCTCTCTGCAACTGCGGCTACGCTGGAATACGCACGTATCGACTATATCGAGTTTGTGCCCGCGGGAATTGTCGAGCCACCGGCGCCGACCTTGATCGGTATTTCCGATGCTGATCCGATGGTCGAAAGCGGCGACGAGGGTGCCACCACGCTAAGCTTCGGCCTTACCGCCTCGGAAGGCTTCAGCGGCGAGGTGGCATTGGATCTCACTATTAATGGTACATCCGAGCCCCGCACGGTGGTCTTCACCGGCGGCGTCGGCAGTTTGACGGTTGACGTCGCCAACGATGATCAAGCCAATGGCCCGGAGCAGGTCAGTGTCATCCTAGCCGGGATTGCAGACGAGGCGTTTGCTATCGATCCCGCGGCTGCGACGGCAATGGGAACGGTGACGGAGGATGATATTACCAGCACCGATCCTGCGACGATCAATCTTGAATTCGATGAAGGTGAGACTCTACAAGGCTTATTTGACGGAGTGACTGAAGGTTCGGGTACTGACACAGAGGAAACCGGTACAGCTGAAATCATTAATGGAAATTTGGTTATTTCGGCCAGTGAGGGTGATGCTGGAGGCAGTAATAACGCCAATGATAATTACTATACTAATGTGTCTGGAGGTGATGGTTTTACTGCTGAGCTTAAATTTGGCAACCCTTTCCCTTCGCTGCCTGCACAGTATTCGCAGCTGGGTCTTAATATAAGCCTCAGCCAGGACGAATATCTGAAGGTAACCTTCGGCAACGTCGGAGGCGGGCAAATTGAATACTCCTATGAGCTAGGAGGTTCACAAAGCAAACAGACCTTCAGCCTGCCGCCAAGCATCAGCTTCGCGCAGATTGCTGATGTTGTTGTGGCTATCGAAGCCAGTGTTGATGGTGGCATGGCAAGTTTCTCGGGCACCATGACCTTCCTTGATGCATCAGGACAAAGTTTGGGAGATACGGCTCTGCCAGCACTGCTCCTACCGGATGGCCCTTTGAATACAGCCATTACTAGTGCGGGAGAAGAGTTCGGTGTTGGCGTAACCCAGACCTCGTTTGGTTCCGGTCCAGTTTTTGTTGCTAATTATGACTACTTGCGTATTCAGCAACAGGGCGAAGAATCCACTGACGATAACGACAAGCCGGTCGCGACGATTGCTATCCTACAGCCAGTCAACACCGACGCGGAACTTACGGTTGTTGTCACTTACGCTGATGCCTCGGGCATCGCTACGGAGACGCTTGATAACAGTGACATCGCACTCATGCTGGATGGGGTTCCAGTTGCTGCCACGATCAGCTTCGATGGCTTCAACGCAACGACGGGCGAAGCAACTTATGCGATCTCGTCTCCAGCTGGAGGTTGGAATGAAAATGGTAGTTATACGGTCTGGGTGGCTCAGGGGGCGGTCTCAGATGCCTCAGAGAATGCCAACCTTGTCGATTCAACGCCATCGACGAGCTTCATGATCGACTTTGATGAGGGCAGCCCGCTTGGCGGTTATGCCCCGGGTGATGACCTGGACGAAGATGGCACTGCCAATCAGGCGGATGAAGATATTGATGGTGATGGTGATGCCAATGTAGATGATGTCTTTGCTTATGACGCCCAAAATGGGCAGCCTTTGGCCGACGGCGAAAGCATACGCCTTAATTTCGAAGTAAACGGCACTCCCTATCAGAACGGTTTCACCGGGGTTATGGCCAGTTCTGATGTGGCATTTCAGGACGAAGATACCGGCGCCGGCATCGTTGCCGATAATCAACTCAGGGTCACGACAACGAGTGGTGATACGGGGTCTGCAAATACGCCACAGAATGATTATCACTTGGGCATTATTCGTGATGGAGGCTTCATCCTGGAGTCCGTGGTGGATAACCCCTTTGCTTCGGCTCCCGGTAGTTATTCGCAGCTAGGGCTGGCGGTGAGTGTGAACAGTAATGATTTTGCCAAGCTGGTATTCGGCAGTGTTGGTCAGGACATTGAGTTTTCCTCGCGCGACAACAACGCCGAAACCAAACTTGGGGCTGACTTCCCAGATGGTTATGGCTTTGGTGATTTTGCAAAAGCGAAGCTAGTACTCGATGTCAGTGTCAATAACGTCGGCAATACTATGGCGACGGCGACAGTCACTTTACTGGACGCATCAGGTGAACCTTTACCGGGTAATGCCAGCGTGACCATTAGCGGGTTGGAACTCACCGGAGCCCTTAAGGAGGCGATACTAGACCCTGCAGCTTCGGTCGGCGTAGGGATTACCCACACGCATGGTGCGGCGGAAGCCTTTACCGCTGCCTATGACTACTTCGAGGTAAGTGCCAAGGAAGACACTAGCACTCCTTTGCCGGTGCCGGCGACCGAGATCGAAGAAATTTTTGCTGGTGCTAACCTCGAATTATCGGATAGCTATGATCAAGGTGATGTTGGCTCTGCATTGGTCACTGTGACTCCTGGCGGGAATGACGTACAGAGTTCCAATTACGGCAGTAACTCGTTCCAGGTGCAAAATACCGGAGATAAGAAGATCGCCGCGGTTTTCTTTGATGTGACGACAGCCCTCTATGGCGATAGCGTGTTTGATCCCGATGGCAAAGGTGGGGATGCGACAGCCAAGGAGTGGGCGATCAACAGTGCCGGTAACACCGGGGCAATTCAGCCTGTGGGGTCGTCTGGCTACGAGCATTATTTCCTGCCGGGAATCGATCCTGAGCCTGAGAATTCAGATAATAATGGTGGTTACCGTGGGGCCTTGGTGAAATTTTCGGCCACTGCCAACGGTGGATTTACTAACGGTGAAACAGTTGGTTTCAGTGGTGATATGGATCCTAACTCGATTGCTGGCTTTACCAAATCCAGTGTCGATACGGGATCGATTCCCTTCTGGGATGTGGGGGGGATCTCAGGGGCGGAACTTATCGGCTCCAATGTGTATATCAAGTTTACTGATGGTAGTACTGCCAGCGGACAATTGATGAGCGATGGCAGCCAGGCTGGAGCACAAGTGCTGGTGAGTGAAACGCCACCTAACCTAGTTGCCGAATTGAGTGTCAACGGGCTTTCTGCCGGTAGTCAAGGGACCTACGGTGGTGAAGTACCTTCGGTAATTGTTAGCGGGCCAGCTGGTGAATGGGTGCGAGTCGTCATGACTAAAGGGCACCAGCCAGTAACCAATAATCAGGATGGCATTGCCGATACTGTAAATGCCCGTCTAGCGGATAAGAATTTCCCTGCTAACAATGCTGCAGAGTTCCAGTTTGTAGATGTACAGCTGGGCGCCAGTGGCACAGCCGATGTTTCGCAGGAGTTTACCTATGGGGATTTCCTGAACGACACCTCCAGCTTCGATGGAGATGACACACTTCCGCTTGGTTTTGTTGCATCCGTCATTGATAACCCGAATACCTCTGATGGCTTGGGCTTGGGGCCGGTATCGCAGCCGATCTATCTAATTTCGAATGGTACGCCTGTTGTGGATGGCGATACGACAATCCCGTCGGAAGGTTATTACCTTATGGAGGACAGTCGTCTTAAAGTACAGTTTGAGGATATAAATGGACCTGGTGGAGTAAACCCTCCTGGCAAATGGCAGTTCTTCGATGAGGCAGACGAAAATGGTAACCAGGCGAACTTCCAGGGAGTTGGTTACTATCTCTGGGGCGATGAGGACAGTGAGGCTCTTAATGGGCCGCAGGCAGAACTGACCTATACATTCGTCATTCCTGAGTCGGCAGCAGGGGAGTTTACCTTGCGAGTTCGGGGGACACGGGATCCAGGTGGGGCCAGCGATGCCCAGAATGATGTCTGGGTGAAGATAGATGACAATGCTGAAGAGCTTCTCGTTAGTAATGTCAATGCGATAGATAATAGTGGGTTTATAAAGCTGTATGGTAATGCAACAGGCGATTTTGGCTTCGCGAACTTTATCGATAGCACCTCGGATTCGGTACCGAATTTCCCAGCGGAGTTTGTGCTTGACGCCGGTGTTCATACGATTACTTTCGCAGGCCGTTCCGAAGGCTTCCATATTGACTTCTTTGAGCTTTACCAAGGCAATGCGCCAAGTATAAACGCGACGAACTCTACCTTTATACTTAGTGGTGATACCGAGCCTTTCGTTAATAACCCTCTTGAAGATCAGACGATCGAAGCTGAAGATGAGTTTTTCTTCGAGATTCCTGATGATACCTTTCGCGATCTGGATGGCGATATATTGACCTATGAAGCCCTAAACATACCTGATGGAGTCTTCTTCGACGCACAAACGAAGACTTTCTCGGGGAGCCCTAGTGCAGGGGTAGGTAATTACGCGCTGGAAGTTCAGGTAACCGATGAAGATGGTGCTACTGCGACAGCAGGTTTTGACTTGGTGGTGGTGCCAGAGGATCAAAACGAGCCAGATACTTACTTTGTCGCCATGGTCGAGAGTGCTAATGGCGACATTGAACAGGGCTCATCTCTGTCTAGTCCTGATTTGGAGATAGGCTCATATGTTGTCGGTATTCAATTTACCGTGCCTGATAATATTAATCTTGATGATAGTGAAACTATTGATAGTGCGATTATCAGCTGGGTATCTGATAGGACGCATTCTGCCAACTCGACGATGACTTTCTCCGTAGAGAACTCACTCAACGGAGCGGGCTTCGGCTCAGTCACTAACCGAAATTATCTCTCTGAAGAGGAAGTGTGGCAGTCTACAGGTACATGGCAGGATGGTGAAAATATAACTGTAGGTATTAACTTGGCAAATCAACTTAATTCGCTTATTGCTCAGGAGGGGCTTAACTCAGGAGATCTGATCACGGTCAAAATAGAAGGAACTGGTGGGACTCGCTTTGTCGAGGCGGCTGGAGGAGACCGGACTGCTCCAACGCTTGCTATTACTGTGGCTGATAACGCCAGTGCTAGCCAACTAAGTAATAATGCAACCCTTCTGTTCGAGAGTAACTCTATAAGTGATATGCCGGGAGATGATGAGTTTGGAACTCTCAATCCCTCATCAATGAGCCAAGAAGTTGGCCTAGTTGGTATTAATGATGAGTCAACGGTAGGAAGTTTTTGATAAGTTAGTAGCTTAGTAGCATGAGGGGCTGGTTTCACCAGCCCCTTTTTTTTGAAGAACAGTAGGTGCACTCATGCTTGAATGGATCGCCATATCACGTACTCAGCATGTCAATAAACGATTCTGGTCACGTCAAGGCTATTTCTTTTCTGCAGAATATCATTTGGCTCCCATTCTTCTGAAAGAGCTAGCCAGTCTGGTACCCCATTATGTATTGGGCTTTATTTACCAGAATGAGGGTTATCACCCAGTAGCAGTACTGGGATTTAACGAATGCAACTTGTATTTGCATCGCGATGGTCGTTGGCTGTGTGATTACGTGCCCGCGTCGCTGCGAGAGTATCCGTTTACCTTGGCAAAGGCCGAGACGAATAAAAAAGTATTCTGCATAGAACGGCAGCACCTCACTGACGATTTGAACGCCGAGCCACTTTTTGGAGGGAAGGGAAATCTTGCTAATCAAGTCGAACAAACACTGAGTTTTCTCAAACAAAGCGAGTGTAACCGACACTTAACGACTGCTGCCTGCCAAGTATTAAGTGAAGCAGGCCTAATCGAGCCTTGGCCTCTACAGCTGACCTGGGGTGACAAGCAGGCGTCACTGCATATGCAGGGTTTACATTGTATTAATCAGCAAGCTCTGAACCAATTAGGAGAAGGAACGTTAGCTGATTTACATCGCCGTGGTGCCTTGCCGTTAGCCTACGCTCAACTATTCTCAATGAGTCAAGTAATTCAGTTAACAGAACGAGTGAAATTCCATGCGCAAGAGCAGGCTAAACAGTCAAAGCTTGAAAATGATATTGATCTATTTTACGAAGACGGAGATGAGTTTAAATTTTGATTTTATTACGTAGTTGTTGGCTTCATTCTATCGAGCATCGAATTCAGCACCTCGTAACAATAAATAGCACTTAGTTAATGTGTACCTGTAATTTGATAATCGCTGAGCTTTCTCCTGGATTAATGTATCCTCTAGGCTTGATCATCGTTCGACTGACTATTATCAAGGAAGCTCACCATGTTTTTCTCTAAACGCGCTGCCCTCGGGCCACTTATGGTTATGTTGTCACTGCTGCCACCCACGCTATTCGCCCAGGATGCTCATATTGGCAGCGTGCGTACCGAGTTCAAGCTGCTTGGTCCGAACAACACCATTGAAGTGGAGCGCTTCGATGACCCGGACGTTCAGGGTATCTCCTGTTATCTCTCCTACTCACAGATTGGTGGGATCTCTGGTGCGGTGGGGCTTGCTGAGGAGGCTAGTGAGGCGAGCGTGGCGTGTCGGCAGACAGGGGAGGTTGTCTTCGATCCTGCTGAAGTAGAGGAGCAAGAGGTGATTTTTAGTCAACGCCGCTCGGCGCTTTTCAAGAATATGCGCGTCGTTCGCATGCATGACGCCGAAACCCAGACCTTTGTGTACCTGACGTATAGCACCAAGCTGGTCGATGGCTCGCCTAAAAACGCGATTACGGCTGTCCACTACGGTGAGCTAGGAGGCGGGCAATAACTGACTCTTGGGCGCTTAGCGCGGGTTGCCTAACGTTTGTGTCCAGTAGGTTGAGTAGCGCGACTCCGAATCCTCGGCTTTTGCCATGCCCATTTCGGTAAAGGCGTCATTCATGATGTTGCGGCAGTGGCCGGGGCTGTCTAGCCAGCCTTCCACTACGGCAGAGACCGAGGTGTAGCCAGCGGCGACATTCTCACCCACGGCTTGCCACACGTAATCCTGGTTACCCACCCGCTGCTCGATACCTGCGCCCTCCGGGTCGGTATGGCTAAAGTAGTCGTTCTCGGCCATGTCCTGGGAGTGGCTTTTGGCCGCTGCTTCCAGCTTGCAGCTCCATGCTAACGATTCTACGGCCTCAAACTGCTGGTCACCGCATTGTCTCGCTTGGCTACGCGCCTCGTTGATTTGAGACAGCATTGCCCGCTGCTGATCGTTGAGTTCGCATTCGCCTTGACTGGGAGCATTATCACTCTGGGACTGATCATTGGCCCATGAGGTGGATGAACCCATGAGCAGCATGGTAACGGTCAGGCCGTAAAGCGCCCCGGCAGCGGGGCGCTTGGGAAGGAAGTTACCCACCGAACTTTTCATTCTCGCCAAGGTTCGGCGTGGCGTCCTTTTTGAGGTTGGCTTTGGCAATTTCGTAAAGCTGGAATGTCTTGCTCTCTTTGGCTTTCCAGTGCTCACCCATCTGCACTTTAATCTCTAGCAGGGCGACGTCTGGGTCGTCTTTACCTTCCGGGAACCAGGCGGCGATGAAAGGGTTCCAGTATTTTTCGATCAGTTCACGGTTATCTGTCAGGTTGGCTTTACCCGATAGTGAAACGTAGACGCCATCTTCCTGGTCGGAGAAGCTAAGGCACACATCGTGGTCGCTTTTGGTTTCAAATACTTTTTCGGCACTGCGGCGGGTGAAGAACCACAGGGTGCCGTCATACTCATCTTGCACCAGGTGCATGGGACGGGCGCGCGGGGTGTCATGATCCAACGTCACGAGCATGCCGACTTTGATATCTTTGATCATCTTCCAGATCTTCTGCTTATGTTCCGGGCTGGACATAGCGTCACTCTCCTTATGAATACGATCCTGGCCTTATGAATTAGATACTAAAATAGTCATAGACAATGCTTGTACATCGAAGATGACTAGCTACAGCCTAGCTACCATTTTCCATATCAGCAAACGCTCTATGGAATCATCATATCTCTTGCCTAGTAACATCCTGCTTGATGTGTCCGCGGTTACTCACCAGAATCAAAGTGACGCTGAACTGTATGCTCAGGGAGGGAGGTTCCAATGCTTACAGGATCTATATACCGCTACGGCCCAATGACAGTGCTACTAATGCTCGGCGGCTGTGCCACGGGCGGTGGTGACCCCAATTCTCAAAACCAGATGACCCAATACGCGGCTGAATACTGCAGAAGTGTCGGTGGGGAGAATGAAATTCGCGAAAGCAGCCTAGGCACTGGCCGCTATTGCCGCTTGCCTGATGGCCGGGTTGAAAATGAGTGGAAGTTATACCGTACAGAGCATCTCGATAATGACTAGCTGGCACCTTTGATGCCACCCAGGTCAGCCACTGGGTGCCAAGGGCCTAGCTGTTTTTGGCTGTATGCCTTTTTTTAAAGCCAATCATAAGCGCTAGCAGCCCGCACGCCAGTGCTGGCAGCAGAACATCAAGCACTGAGTCTAACGTCCACCCACGCCAGACGCCCTCAAACATACCGACCGGTAGCGTTTCGCTCCATGCCCAACCTCGTTGGATGCCTAGCCTGTATTCGTGCTGAGCGATCTCGCGGCCAAGCAGTATCGCCACCGGGATAACACCGGCCACGTAAGCAGAAACAAAGGGCAATAGTGAGAGCTGAATGATCAAAGCGATAACGACGTGCTCTAAATGTGTGACGTCCATTTCCACGCTCCCATAGTCTTTCTCCCATAGCTTTCTTTCGTGAGCCTAAAGGGCTCAAGCGCGTACATGGGCATGATACTCCCACATTCATCGTGGGGGGCACAGGGTGTCTGGTGGAGCCTAACTCCTAGCGTTTACCCGCTTTTGTTTTAATTTTGGGAGGAGTGTCGGAAAGCTCTTTCTCTTTAGTGCGCCATTTAATCTTTACTTCCACCTCCTGCTTATCGCCTTCATCACTGGCGCGCAGGGAGACTTGCAGCAACTGCTGGGGGGAAAGTACCAGCTCACCTTCACTTTCCTGGAAGGCTAACTCGCCTTTATTGATCGCATTTGCCAGGGTAATCAGTAACTCTTGGGTTGACTGACGATCCAGCAGCGAATCGTGACTGAATTTCGTTTTTGACTTCATTTAGCGGGCTCCACCAGTTTTCCTTTGCGGCCGGGCTTGAACACTTTTGCCTGAGGGTAATCGCAGCTAAGGCCGATCACCCCACGGTTTTTGTCGATTAACGTTACCCCTACACCGTAGCCATCGAGCCCCTCGTTTTTACGCGAGTGAGCGTCCAGGGTGATATCGGCTTCGATATGGATAAGCCCGTTTTTGAGCGTGACCCGCTGGCCAAAGTGTTGGTTGATATGGCCGTGAACCAGCACCTGAATGCCTGCCCGCCGGGCAATATAGGCGCCGCGAGGCGTAAGGGGGAGATCGGCTTTACGGTATTTGGTTCTAAAGGTATTGGCCAAAGAGCCATAATAAAAACTGAATAGGTTTTGGTGCATTAGGTTTTTTTTGAAAGCCCGATTGACATGTTTTACGCCGTACTTGGCCAGCAGTTCGGCCATATGATCATCGAGGCCGGCATGCAGAAACAGAAAGGAACCGCGCTTTTTAACCAACTGCATGCGGCGGAAAAACCAGCTAAATTCCCCCGATTTGTTAAGAAATAGCGAACGACACTTCATCGCGGCGGCGTAGACTTGGGTGAGCGACAGGCCGTTTTTTGCACAGTGCGCCTCGAAGCTCTGCGCCTTGGTGGTCATCTTGCTGATTTCACGCTCTATACCCTCGGGGGTGAGAAACCCGGCGGCATAGAAGGGGAAGTTTTCGAACCAGTCGTTGCCTGGAAACAGCGCCTGTCGGCACGCCTGCTCGGACGGTAATCCTTTGTCCCACTGGGTATCGGCTAGGTATTGATCGAATACCTCTTTAAACAGCGGTATGACCTTCTTGCCCATGCGCACAAAGAGATGTTGGCTACCGGCGTCAGTGTCGCGTTCCAACGATAGCAGCCCCATCAGCAAGCGGAGATCATGGTTACCGGCCAGCAGAGTGATATCTGCTTTGAGGCGGTATAAATGGGCCAGGCTGCGCAGCATCATCAGATTGCTGGGGCCTTTGTCCAGGCAGTCTCCGCCCACCACGATTTCGGCTTTTTTGCCGAATTTCGTCAGTGCATATTCACATAGGTGGGAGCCTTCGCGTTCGATCACGCCTGCAGCAATTAGCGAGGCTTCAAATGCCTCGGCGTCCGCATGGGGATCTGAGATGAATGCCACTGGCTTTTTGGGCCAGGCGAAGCCTTTTTTTCGCGAGCGCTTAACAAAGGTGCTTAGCGCCTCATCGTGATTGACCGAAGTCGCGTCATCGGGCCAGGGCGCCCACTCTGTCGGAAGGCGCGTCAAGATGGCGTTGTGATACGGTTGTTTGCTTACCTTTGGAATAACATTGCACGCGGTCATAGAAGCCATCTTATTCATCGCTATCGTCTAATCGAGAGGGTCTGCTGGCTGGCGCTGTTTCCAGTTTCCGTACAGTCGGTGCCAGCCTTGGTTATGCCGCTCGAAAACGACCGGATGACCATGAAACATACTTAACCGTTTAATATCGCTGAAGGGTATGACATTTAAATGATAGCTTGCGTGGCGAATGGAGGCGCCGTGGCCCACCACCAGCTGTAGTTGATTTAGGTGATTGAGTTGCTTGAGCTGATTCCGTTGCTTCGTTGTCTCAGGTCGCGGCTGTGGCTCTAAAAGTGCTTGTAAATGAGCAGCGACCCTTGCACCTGCCTCCAACAGCGATTCCGCGCCGTCGAAGGGCAGTCTGAAATCGCTGGCTGATTTCCAGCCCTTAGGTAAGGGCTCAAGGCGAGGGTCGAGGGTGACGATCCGTTCTATTTCCTGAATGCTCAGATTGGCCAGCGCCCCAACGCTGCGTTCACAAAGGGCCGAAAAGCTGCGCGAACGGGGTGGCTCCGCAAACAGCGGCGTTAGCTCTTCGCGGAAGATTTCAGCCGTTTGCCAGGCTCTTAGCAGCGTCGAGCAGTGTATCTCCGCATTGAGCTGATAGCCTGAAGTGGCTAGCCACGCGCCGAACCGACGCGCCTGCTCTCGAACGTCTTCCGCACCCTTTTCCGTGAGCGGGTAGGGCTGCAGGGCGCTGGGTGTATCCGCCAGTTGAGAATATTCACCGTGCCGAATCAGCGCCAGTGCCACCATCAGAGAATGCCTTTGGCTTGGAGTAGCGCAATGGCACGCTCAAAATCGATGGTACCGGTGAGGCGCAGCACTTCAACGCTCGCTAGATGTTCGGCATAGATCTTGGCAGATTGGGCTTGCTCGGTGGGAAAGTGGCCATCCACGTGCTGAAAAAATGGCCCTGGGCTTTTGCGCAAGCCCTCAAGCGCCTCAGGTGTTTGGGTGATATCCACGCTACTCTGGGCTGTCGGGGCGGTAGCGTCTAATGCCCAGTCCAGCAGTATTAGGTGTTTGAGCGTGCCGGAGAGAGCGGTTTTACCCTCGCCATAGGCGTTAGGAATCAACACATCGTACTTCTGCTCAATATCCCATAGCTGGCTTTTGGGCATGTCGGTAAATCGGTCGCGCTCTTCAGTAGGCAGTATGTCGATTAATCGCTCAGAATGGATCAGCGTGCCCGGGTTAACGCGAGGATGTTTGGCGACACCGAGAACGCTTACCCAGCCGTTTTCGGGCTTAAACAGAATCCGGTCATTGGAGAGAAAGCGCGCCGTTGCGGTTTCCAGCGCTTTCAGCATTAGCGTCGATTTACCACCACCGGAGCTGGCGGCAATGGCCGTGACGTTGCCATCGATATCAAAGGCCGAGGCGTGGCCGAGCAGGTAACCATCGCGTTGATGATGATTGAGGAACTGGTTGTTAATAAAGTTGATGACTTGCGATGAGTGCTTGTTTAACTCGCCAATCGCAGCTGGCGCCGTTAACGATTGGAACAGCGCCATCCCCGTGCGTACTTTATGAATCCAGCGCCCTTGAGGAGTATCCACGTAGGCCTCTTTCAGCCCCAGAGCGCTGGTTTTGGCCCGTGTTACCGCTGTCCACTCGCGGCCGCTGGTATCCGCTTGCTGATCCAACAGCCATACCGGTAGTTCTGGCTGGTCAAGGGTATGGACTTCTTTCGGGAGCAAACCAGACGCCGTTAAACCAGCATAGTAAACCTCAAGATGGTCAAGAATGGCTGGGTGGTCGGCCAGCACGCGAATTGTTAAACCATTGAACGTCAGCGGTAACGCATAGGTACAGGCGGCCTTAGCCCCGTTGATTTGCTGATTATCAAAAAGGTTGATCATTCACCTGCCTCTGCTGTCTCTGTCTCTGCTGTCTCGGCCTCAAGCTGGCTAAGCACATAATCACACAGCTTCTCAGCAGCATCGATACCACAGCCTTTTTTCGCGCCGCTAAATCCACCGAAGGCCGAGACCTCAAAGACCACGGGCCCTTCATCGGTCAATGCAATGTCTACAGTGGTAAAGCTTAGATCGAAGCATGACTGGGCTTTTAGGCCAAGTTCAATCAGCTCAGGGCTTGCATCAAAGGTTCGATATTTGCCCCCGCTGTGTATCGTTGTATTCCACGATTTGTCATCGCCGACACGGGCATAGGTGCACAGGTACTTGCCGCCTAGAAATACCATGCCTAGATCTTGACCGCCCAGGTTGACGAATTTCTGAAGGTAAAAAAGGCCATGCTTAGCCTTAAATTTATTCAGTATTTGGGTGTTGGCTTTAACACCATCTGCCGCTTTTAACACCACCATGCCGCGGGCTTTGGTTGAGTAGAGCGGTTTTAGGATCAACTTCCCGAACGTTTGGATAGCCTCCAGCGCTGCATCAGTGCTCTCGGTTACTCGGGTCGCGGGCAGCGGGATACCGCCGGATGCCAGGGCGGCGGTGCCCTCAAGACGATTAATCAGGCGCCCCACCTGGCTTGGCGAGCTGAAACAGCGCACCCCGTCCGCTTCAAGGGTTTTGAGCATGCGCAGTCGGTCGTCGGCGGCAGGGGAGTAGGTTTCGCTTATTTTTTTGATGATCACCCCGTCAAGCGTGTTGAGCAAGGTGTCCCGATAACGTAACTCGCCGGTTTCAAGTTCCAGCACTACGTCAGCCATATCGATAACGCAGCGGTAGCCGGTGCGCTGTTCCAAATGATTCGCCAATACTTCGGTTGACCATTTGCCAGGTATCCCAATGACCGCAATTCGCTTATTAATCACTAAAAATATCCTCTAGGGGAAGCCTGTACTTCTCTATTTTCTCAGGGGTTAGAAGTGTTATGGCCTCTAGCAGGTAGCTCGCTCTAAGGGCGAGTCGGTTGGCAAAACGTTTGTCGTAGATAAAGCGCGTAGAGGTGGCAAAGGAGCGCCCCAGCGCGATGGCTAGCCGCGCATCAAAGCTTACATCGTTATTCTCTTTGGCGAACCGGCGCGCAAACTGATAGAGCTGTCTGATCAATCCCATTAGTTCGGCTCTAGGGGCCGCATCCATAATGGGCAGCCGATAAATTGACGCCATCAGAACGGATAAATCCTGAACATAATCAGAATAGGAGGCGCGATGTAGGTCGATAAAGTAGATGCGATTTTTGAGTTCGTCATAGATGAGGTTGTCGACGTTAAAGTCGCCGTGGATCAGCACGGAAAATGGCGCCCTAAGCTGACGCTCTAGGGGCTCTACGCGATCGATCAACTCATCAAAACTGGGGCGGGGCAGTCCGCAAATGGTTTGGTGTGTATGAAACAGTGTCGGGTGCGTGTGACGGGTTTCGGGCATGCGTTTACGCAACTGCTGCATATACTCGGGCTGAGCCGGCTCGTTGGTACGTGATGTCTTCCAGATCTTTCTCAACGTCCGTTGGAGTGTGTGGGCAAGTTGCTTGGCGGATTTCCACTGGTCGTTTAACAGTAGTGACTCAAGCGTTCGACCGGGGAGGTGTTCGATCACCATTGAACCCAGTTCATCCCCCTGCTCGACATGGTGCGAGAGAACCGTTGGAGCCACCTTAGGATAGACCCGTTTCCATTGATCTACCCCGTAAAGTTCTTCAATGACTTTCTGGCTTTCACCCTCTTTGTAGACTGCCATCATCTTGCCAGAGGTGGCGTGCTCGGCTCTCAGTGTGGCAATGGTGCTGCCGCTGCGGGTAAGCGCAAGCCGCTCAACGGTAAAGTCGTCATTCTGGGCGGTCATCGCGTGGGCGGCATTTTTCAGTTGCTTGTAGTTTTGCAAGCGTACGGCAGGGCCGAAGTTGGCGGCGAGTAGGGCGTCGGCAAGCTCCGAAAGCAGATGGATCATACGGTTAAGCTGAAAATCCACCACGGCGCTGTTACGCATGCCTGAAGCGTCCTGCTCAAAAGCAGTGGTTAAGCGGGCGGTTATTTTGGGAATTCGGCGTCCAATTTTCAGGCCTTGGCGAGTGTTTGCATCATCGATATTAATGATCACCAGCTTCAATGATTTACCCACCAATCGAATGAGCTTGGCGTACTCTTTTCGCGATTTATCGGGAAGCTGCTTTAGGGCCTTGATGGCGGTGAATTCAAGGCAGGATTGGCCTAACTGGTCAAGTAGTCGGGCTAAGCGCTCAAGGGATTTGGATTGCTGAAAACCCTGCCCATCGACTTTGCGTCGCTGCACATCCATGGCGACGGCGAGCTCAACTTTCTCCACCAGCGTGTTCCTATAGCCTTTGCGATTGATCAGGCGCCGAGAAACGGATTCACTTGGCTGAGTCACATAAACTTCAACTAACTCGAAGTGATTTTCAACTTCGAATCGTAGAAAATAGAAATGCTCCAAAATCGACGTATTGATACGCTGCCTCACCAAGATAACGTGCGCTTAGGTGGTTACTGCTTCTGAGAGTCAACAGTATAAGTAACAGTGCCATCGTTTACGTTACATGTTTCTTACAGTTCAAAGAGTTGTATGAAAAAAAGACGTTTTATCGGTACCCGAATGTGCCTGCCCCGTGAGATTGGCAAGGGGTTGGATCTGCGTCTGGCCAGATACCGAAAAGCCCCCGAGTTAGGGCCGAAAATACTCTTCTTTAGTGGCGGCACGGCACTAAGACATTTTTCTGAGGTGTTGACGGACTATACCCATAACTCCATTCATCTGGTTACCCCTTTTGATTCAGGAGGCAGCTCGGCAGAGTTACGCCGGGCCTTCGCGATGCCTGCGGTGGGCGACCTAAGGGCACGCCTGCTTGCTCTGGCTGATGATTCTGTCACCGGGCACCCAGAGGTGGCTGCGCTTTTTTCACATCGGCTATCGGCAAGGGAGGGGGAAGACGCGACGGCAAAGACAGCACTTGAGCAAAGTCTGCAGGCCCTTGTCAGTGCTAAGCATCCGCTGCTCAAGGCAATTGCTGAGCCCATGCGGTCGCTGATCCAGAGCTATATCGCCGCATTCTACAAACATATGCCCAAAGATTTTAACCTCGCTGGTGCCAGTGTGGGGAACCTGATCTTGACCGGCGGTTATCTGATTCATGATCGCTCTCTGGATCCGATCGCCTTTCTCTTTGGTCAACTGATCAAGACCCGCGGCACCGTTCGGACAACGACGGATGCCAACCTTCAACTGGAGGTATTGTTAGAGAGCGGTCGAACGATTATTGGCCAACACTGCTTTACCGGCAAAGAGACGGCTCAAATCGATTCGCCTATCAGAGCGATAAAATTATCAGGCGAGGCGGACGATATCGATACCTTGGATGCCTCCAAAGTATGTAAAGAGACCCGTAAGCTCATTGATTCGGCAGAGCTGTTGGTTTTCCCGCCGGGCAGTTTTTATAGCAGTGTCATTGCCAACCTGCTGCCCAAGGGGGTTGATAAGGCATTGGCTAAAAACCCGTCACCCAAAGTGTATGTGCCCAGCCTGGGCACTGATCTTGAAACGCTTGGCATGACGTTGGTGGATCAGGTGCAAGTGCTCAATGAGCATTTGTCTGGCACACTCGAACCCTTATCGTCTAAGCGGTCTTCAATCGATTTTTTACTGTTTGATTCGCAGCTTCTGAGTGTTTCGGCTGATCAGATTGAGACGCTACGCGATGAAATGGGTATTCAAATTATTGATCTAGACCTTGCGCCGGAGAATGCTGATACCCAACGTTACGATGACGTTAAGCTGGCTGAAGCGCTGCTTGGGTTGACCTGACACCGATATACTCTAAATGACCTTGGGCATTGCTATGCGTCTTAGTTACCAGGGCCCGCTGCCTGAAATGGTGGGGTTTTTGCTACTGCCGCAGTATTCGATGATGGCCTTCTTTGCGGCGGTGGAGCCGCTGCGAATTGCCAACCGCATTGCCCATCGACCGCTGTTCGACTGGACGTTGATTAGCGCTGATGGCGGGCCGGTGACGGCGTCGAACGGTATGACCTTGATGGTGGATCACGCAACGGCGGATGTTCACCATTTACCCTCGCTGGCGGTATGCAGCGGTTTTACCCCCGAGGCGCATCTTACCCGGCCGTTAATGGCCTGGCTTCATCAGTTGGATCAAGCAGGCTGCTGTTTGGGTGGCATTGATACCGGAGCGTTTCTGCTCGCCGCCACCGGGTTGTTAAAGCACGAGCGGGTGGCTCTGCACTGGGAGAGTCTGCCCGCGTTTCGTGAGCGCTTTCCGGGTATTGACACTACCGATGAGCTTTACGAGTTGGGCGAGCGGCGCTTCTCCTGTGCGGGTGGGGCAGCGGCGATGGATATGGCGCTGGAAGTGATTGCCCGGCGGCATGGCGCAAAGTTGGCTATTGATGTCTCCGAGCAACTGATCCATGACCGAATTCGCACCCGCAGCGATCAGCAGCGCATGGCGTTGGTGAAGCGCTTAGGCACGCATAACCGGCGTGTTGTGGAGGCGGTTGCGCTGATGGAGCAGAACCTGGAAGAACCGCTCCCCCTTGACGAGATAGCCAGCCAGGTAGAGGTATCGGTGCGCCAGTTGCAGCGTCTGTTTGAGCAGGAGCTAAACGTGACCCCGCGTCAATGGTATTTGCAACTGCGTGTTAAGCGCGCCCGGCGGCTGCTGGCCGAGACTGACTTAGCGGTATTAGAAGTGGGCGTGGCCTGTGGGTTTAGTTCGTCGTCGAGCTTTGCGCGTACGTTTCGTGCGCATTACGGCTACTCGCCTCGGCAGGTGCGTTCTGCCATAGCGGAGAAGGCCTTTAAAGCGCAATGAGTGTCGCTTAATGTCTGATAAGCGTCGCTTAGTGTCTAGTGATAGGAGAGTAGCCGCGCATACTAGCTAAACCCAACTAATAAAGAGGTTTAGCCAAATGTCGGTCACAACTAGCTTCGCCACTACCAGCCCTACCACTACTAAGACGCTGTCGTTGACAGCGGGCTTTTTACTCGCTGCGTTTGCTGCCACACCCGCCATGGCAGAGCTTGATGAACTGCGCTTTGGGGTGCCGCCGTGGCCTGGGGTGACGGTAAAGTCCGAAGTGGCGGCCCAGCTACTTGAGGCCATGGGGTACGAGACCCGGCAGCAAGATTTAGCTGTGAGCGTTATCCTCGAAGGCTTAACGCGGAACGACCTGGAAATTTATCTAGGCGGCTGGTATCCCGTTCAGACTGATATGGTCGAGCCCCTGGTGGCCGACGGTAAAGTCGAAAAAGTGGTTTCCAATATCCGCGGCGCCAATTCCGGGCTAGTGGTTCCCCAGTATGTTTACGATGCAGGCGTCACCACGGTGGCTGAGCTGGCAGAGCATCATGACCGCTTCGATGGTGAAATTCAGGGGATTGAAGCGGGCACCGGTATTAACGACGCGATTCTCAATGCCATCGATAACGACCTTGCGGGGCTGGGCGATTGGCAGCTCCGCGAAAGCTCTACATCGGCCATGCTGGCCCAGGCTGAGCAAAAAATGGCTGATGAAGAGTGGGTGACCTTTGTCGGCTGGGAGCCTCACTGGATGAACGTGAGCTTCGATCTGGCCTATTTAGCCGATAGCGATGACGCGGGCGTGGCCTCCATTGAAAGCACGGTATGGACAATTACCCCTGCCAGCCTGGCTGAAGAAGCGCCTGAAGTTCACCGTTTCCTTTCGCAGTATGTGATCGATATCGAAGACCAGAACGAATGGGTACACGAGTATAGCTACGAAGAGCGCCCGGCGGATGAAGTGGCTAATGAGTGGATTGGCAACAACCTGGATACCGTTGCCGAGTGGCTGGAGGGTGTTGAAACCCGCGATGGGGAATCCGCCATCGAGCAAGTTCGGGCCCAATACGGTTCTTAATAGTTAAGCTCGGCTCTTAATCACACGATTCGTAAAGCCTAAGCAGCGATAATGCCAAACAGCGCCTTATTAATTAAGGCGCTGTTTTAGTTTTTGGCAAAAGTCCTGCCAAGCCGCACTCATATCGGGTAGCAGCGCGTGGGCGTGAAGGGAGGCGTGAACCATGTTCGGGGCGCAGAGATAGCCTACCGAGGCACCTTCCTCGCACCAATTGGCTATTGCGGCTTCGATGGGTAGTGTCAGTGGATCCCTCTCCACGGTAAGCATTTCAATGCTTGCGGCAGGAGGGCGGCGATCACGCTGGGTAGCAATGATGTCAGGACACTGTTGACGAATGCCGAGCACATCATCCCGTGAAAGTAGCGGCGCACCTTCTCCCAAGCATTCAAGGGAAAGCGCGCCAACGGTTGGGTAGATCAATCCTAGCGGTGGCGCTTCATTGCGCTGATGGGCAAGGTCAATGGCTAATCGCCCGCCCGCGCTGTCACCCACCAGTGCGACAGGTTGAACCGCTTCTAACACTGTTCGGCAGTCTGCCAGCATTGCCGGGTAAGCTACTTCTGGCGCAAGCCGATAGTTTACGCTGACCACCTCACGCGCTAACGCTTGCGCCAAGCTGGCGGCGGGGCCGTGGTGGCTCTCTGTTGAGCCGATGGTAAAACCGCCGCCATGGATAAACAGCACGCAGCCTGGTGTGCGCTGCTGGGGAATAAAACGGCGCACGCTAACACCACCCAAAGCGCTATTTTCGATCCGCATTCCTGTCGGGTCGGGTGGGGCGAACGTTTGGCAAAGCTCAACGTAGGCGCGCCGTGCTTGGAGTAATGGCAGCTCCTGCATCTTTGCCAGCCCGGCGCTAAAGCGCTGAATAAAGTCGTCCACGTTCATCGCTACTGTAATCCTTAGCGCCGAATGCCAATGGTGCGGCTGGCAAGCTCCGGCCAAGCGTCTTTATGGGCTTGGGGTAGTTCTGTCACGCGACTTGCGACCGCTTCTGGAAACGGGCTTGGGCGCCCAGAGGCTTGTTTCATGCCCATCAACATCTGCTCGCTGGTCGCGATCAGGTTATCTTCGTCATCGAACAGGGTGAAAAAGACGTGCAGGCGCTTTGTGTCGCTATCCAGTAGCGTCAGACTGACGTTCAGGGCTTGGCCTTGGTGGGCCTCGCGGCGGTAGCAAAGATGCGTTTCCAGGGTATAGATCGTGTAGCCATAGTGTTCTCGGCCCGCTTCATCCAACCCAATGGTGTCGATAAGCGCCTCGCAGGCTAGAGAGAAGACGCGGGCGTACTCCGCGTCGTTCATATGCCCGTTGTAGTCGACCCACTCGGGAGCGACGTGGGTTTTATAAATAATCATTAAATGCGCCCCTGTAAGCCTTCGGCTTCCGGCCAATATTTTTGCACCACCTCGAGCAGCTCGACTAAAAAGTCATCCCGGCGCCGGTCAAGCGTGGCCACTGATCGTCCTGCCGCTTGATGCTCACACCCCTCGACGACTTTATCAATCAGTTCGTCGGTGAGTTCCGGGGCCTCCAGCTTTGTCCAGGGCAGTTTTAGCGCTGGGCCAAACTGCTCCAGCATATGGCGCATGCCTGGCTCGCCGCCCGCTAGGTGGAAGGTTAAGAACGTGCCCATTAACGGCCAGCGGAGTCCACAGCCGTAAACCACGGCGGCATCGATCTCTTCGGTGGTCGCCACGCCATCGTTAACCAGATGCAGGGCTTCCCGCCACAGCGCTTCCATTAAGCGGTCGGCGATGTGGCCCTCAATTTCACGGCGAACCACCAGTGGGCGCATGGCGAGCGCCTGATACAGCCCTTGGGCGCTGGCAATCTGTATAGGCCGGGTGGCCTTACCGCCAACAAGCTCGACCAATGGCAGTAAATACACCGGGTTGAAGGGGTGAGCGACGATCACGCGCCCAGGCGCTTGTTGGCACTGCTGCTGCAGGTCGGTGGGCTTAAAGCCGGAGGTAGACGAACCAATAATGACGTTCGGTGAGGCAGCAGCGTCAATAGCGGCTAAAATCTCTTGCTTTAGCGGTAGGCGCTCGGGCACGTTTTCCTGAATCAGGTCAGCGCCATTCACGGCTTTTTCAATCGTATCCGCAAAGGTTAGCCGCTCAGGGCTAGCATCGGGTGCTAAACCGAGCTGGGTTAACGAGGACCAGGCATTGTCGATAAACGCTTGGGTACGCGCTGGCGCCTTGGGATCTGGGTCAAAGGCCACTACGTCCCACCCCTGGGCGAGGGCACGGGCAATCCAGCCGTTGCCAATCACGCCGGTACCGATGACGGCTAAGCGGCTCATACATCACCTCCGAATGCGTTACCCATGATACGTCTGGTCATCGGGTCGCGTAGTTTGAGATGAGTGCGGGTTTCTGCAGGCGTCATTACTCGGGCGCCGAGGTTTTCAATAATGGTCGACGCTTTCTCGACCAGTTGGCCGTTGCTAGCCAGCACGCCTTTCTCTAAAAACAGGTTATCTTCCAACCCAACCCGAGCGTGGCCACCCAGCAGCAACGCCTGGGCGACCATGGGCATTTGATGTCGACCAATGCCAAAAGCGGCCCAGTTAGCATTGGCAGGTAATTTGTTGCGCATAGCCAACATCGTTTCGGTGTCCGCTTCAGCACCCCAGGGAATACCCAGACAGAGCTGATAGAGCGGGTCGCCATCAATCAAGCCCTCTTGCTGAAGCTGGCGAGCAAACCAGACATGGCCCAAATCAAAGCACTCCAATTCCGGCTTAACGCCTGCGGCCTGAACCAGGCGGGCGTGCTCGCGCAGCCAATCTGCAGGGTTTACGTAGACCATATCGCCAAAATTGAGGCTGCCGCAGTCCAGCGTGCACAGTTCGGGGAGCAGCTCGCCGACCGGCGCATGGCGTTCGGCGGGTGTTTGGATATCGGTGCCTGGGCCGCCGCGCGTTGGGTCGGTGGCATCGGGTATCCAGTCGCCGCCGCCACCAGCGGTGATGTTCATCACAATATCCACATCGGCCTCGCGTACGCGCTCCATCACTTCGCGGAACTGCTCAGTAGAGTGGCTGATGCCGCCGGTCTCCGGGTCGCGAACATGGATATGCGCGATGCTGGCCCCGGCATGCGCCGCTTCAATGCAGGAAGCTGCAATGGCCTTGGGTGTAACAGGCACATTGGGGTTTTTTGCGGTGGTATCTCCCGCGCCCGTCACGGCACAGGTAAGAATGACATTGCGGTTCATGGCGTGCTCTCTAGTCAGCAGTTTATTCGCTTACTAGTGTGTCGCCGTGTGCAGACATTAGTTGTCATAAAGCGACATTCGCTATACATAAGATGCGATTTTTGATCTCGGCTAATTAATACCCGGTCATTTCCAAATAACCCTCGCCAAGCGGTTCGCCGCTGGCGCGGTCGTTGACCACCACTTCACCTTCCCAGTAGGGCACGCTGGTGGTCATCCAGCGGTTGGCGTGGGGCGCTTCGATGTTGATGTCGATCCCTACTGACGGTATTTCCAGCCGCCATTGGGTGGGCACATTGCGACCGGCGACAGCCGACGTTGCCAGCGGCGTCAGCGTAATGTCATTGGTTGCTAAGGGCGTGGCGTCGCCTTGGGGAGTAATCCAGGTGCCGGAGCGGTAGTCGGCGTTTTGAGCGGAGCCACCTCGTAGTTGAAACGCCATCAGCTTGTGGCCGTCATCAAGGTGGATCGAGAACCAGTCCCAGCCTGATTGGCGGGCATCAAGCAGTTGGCTGCTCCACTCACGATCCAGCCAGCCGCGTCCGCTAACGGGTTTTGTCTTGCCGTTGATGGTTACTTCGCCGTTTATCTGCCAGAAGGGCTGGCTGTAGTACATGGAGCCCTGGCCATTGGCGGCTTTCTGGCTAAAACCCTGTTCGCCGTGAAGCACCAGCGGCCCCTCTGCAGTCAGTTCTAAACGGTAGCCAAAACGCGATGCACCCTCGCCGCTGTAGGCGGTTAGTGTGAGGTGATTAAAATCGCTGCTATCGGCTTCTTCGTTAGCTTTAAGCTGCCAATCATCCAGCCAGGCATAAAAGGGGCTAATCATTACGCCTGCTTGGCTGTCCTGGGGAGTGTTCAATGGGGCCTGTGAGTGGCTGCGTCCAAAACGTTCGGCCACTTGATGCTGCTCGCCTTGGGAGATCGCCATATGGGCCATCCACAGTTGATCGGCTGCCCAAGGAGTAGGCGCGGGGCGTTTGCTGGGTGGCATCAGCGCCTGGCGAAATAGCGTCCACTGCAGGCCGACGGGCTCTCCTGCGGTATCTTCAAGGTTGGCGGTGATATACCACCATTCAATGCGGTAGTCCGGGTGGGCGGCGTGCTCTTGTGGAAAACTGAGCGGCTGATTAGGCTCGGCATGCCTAAAACCATCGGCGTCTTGTCCTAAACCGGCAAAGCCTGTGCTGTTGGTTTCGGTTTGATTCTCTTCGTCACAGCCGAAAAGTGTCAGCGCCACAGTGGCTATCAGTAGAAGACGCAAGGTTAGTCGAAGCCTTAAGCTCATTGATTGGCCTCTTCTGCTAGTAAGGCCCGCGGTGAGGCGCGCCAGAAACGCAGCGTGGGCAGGGCTGCTGCCAGGAGTGCCACACCAACGGCGGTGGCCAGAGTAACGGCCATTTCCCCAGGAAATAGATAGAGCGGTAGTCGCCAGCCGAAGGCGGCCACATTAATAATCGCCACTAATCCCCAGGTAATCGCGATACCCAGTGGAATGGCCAGCAGGCCGGTGGCTAATGCGGCACCGCTCAGTTGTGCCAGATTTAATTGTGCCAGCTGTGCTCGGGGAACGCCCAGCGCCCATAGCGGCGCTAACTGTTGGCGTCGGCTGCGTGCCTGGGTCAGCAGGCTGGCGAGAAGCGCTAGTGCCGCTACTGCTAGGGTTAATGCATTGAGCGCGCGGGTAATGGTAAAGGTACGCTCAAAAATCTCGGTGGCAATACGCTTGATCTCGCGCTGATCGCTCAGCGCATCGCTGCCGAGGTCAAAGCGTTCTAGCAGGGTAGCACGCAGGGTATCAACATCAGCCTCGTCACTCAGCACTAACCCCATGGAGCTAGGCGGGGCATCAAAACGAGCGGCAAGCTGGGGCGATGCCATTAGCACCTGCCCGCTGGGGTTGCCGTAGTCGGGATAAATAGCGGCGATGGTCAGCGTTTCATTGGCGCCGGGCGCGTTCAGCGTCAGGCGATCACCGGGGGAGAGGTTCTCTGCAGTGGCAAGTTGCTCGTTAATAAAAATCGCGCCATCACTAAAGGCTGCCCAGGCGGATGAGCGGTCTTGTTGGGTTGCCAGCAGCGGCCAGTGCGGAGTGAGTGATTCGCCAGGGGTAATGCCGTAAAGCTCGATAGGCGTGCCTATCGAGCGGCTGCCTTCCGGCGTTGTAGCGGCCTGTAGTGTTGCATCGCTACGCCGTGTGAGCAGGCGCTCGAAGACCTCCGGGCGATCAGCCAGCCAAGCATCAATATCCGCATATTGCTCGGCGGGGGCATTCAAGTAGAGTGGGGCGACCAAGCGCTGATCGAGCCAGTCTAAAAACGTCAGGCGAAAGCCGCCGACCATGCTACCGACCCCCAGATTGGTCGCCAGGGCGATAAGTAGTGCCATCATGGCCAGTGACAGCCTAGGTAGCTGAAGCTGCATATCTGCCAGTGCCCAGTGAATAAGCGGGCGCCGCCGGGCGAGGTGCGTCAGCGCTTTTAGTAGCAGTGCTAAAAAGGGTGGCAGCCACAGTGCGCTAGCCAGAAGTAACGCCGCTACCAGCGTAAAGCCTGTCACTAATCCATCGCCAGGGGACTGAAAGCGAAGCCAAACATACAATGCTAGCGCAACGCCCATCGCGAAAGCGCCGCCGATGCTCATTAGCGATAATTGGCGGCGGTAACCGCTACGCCAGGCCTGCATCTGACCTAACTTCAACATGTTTAAGCGGGCCGCGCGCCATAGCACGCCGCTGCCTGCCAGCAGTAGTCCGCCAAGGCTAACCGCCAGCCCACCGACCCAGTAATGCCAGGGCAGGTTGAGCTCTTGCCCGATGCCTGCGCCATAAAGTGAGCCCAGGGTTGCCGCGACATCGGGCAGTAACAAACGTGCCAGCCATACGCCGCTGGCAATACCGGCAAGTGCTCCGATTAGGCCGAGCAGGAGCAGCTCTAAGCTGAGCGCTAGCACTAAACTGCGCCCTGATACACCCAGCACTCGCAGGGTGCGCAGCATGCCCAGGCGTTGCTCCAACGCTAGGCCTAGCGCTGCTTGAACGATGAATAGCCCCACGACCCAGGCAAGTAGCCCCAGTGCGGTAAGGTTCAGGTGAAAGCTTTCGGTCAGTTGACCAGGGGAGGCAAGCGTGGTGGCGCGGGTGAGCGTTAATCCTGGGGGCGCTTCAGTGAGTGCCCCCGGGGCGGCCACGATGCGCGTAAGCTGGTCGCCGCTTTCAAGCAACCGCGCTGCGGCGGCAATATCCATGATCAGCGTGTCTGGGGGTAGTGCTGGCGCTAAAACGAGCGGCGGGAGTGTTTTGCCATCTGCCAAGGTCGGGGTGGCAGCCGATGCATTCTCGCGCGTTATCCCTAGGGCTTCCAAAGCGTCAGGCGCTACGCGTGTTTGCCACGGGGGCGTTAGAAAGTCACTTAACGACGCGGAGGTGTTGGCTTGAGCCAGCGCGTTATCGTTGGAAAGGGTCAGTGGGTCAATGCCGATCAGAGTTAGCCGGGTGCCATCTTGGGTAACGACTTCACCCTTTAGCATGGGCGATACGGGCAAGCCTGCTTGACGCAGGGCGTGATACTCGGCACGACTGAATGGCATGCCATCGCGCCGCTCAAGCTGATCCAGCTGGGTGTCAAACAGCGCATCGGCGCGGGCGTAGCTGTCGCGAGCGGTGGCGTTGATCGCCTGGATGCCACTCCATAGGGCACTAGCCACCCATAGTCCGAGCAGCAGCATTATCAGTTGGCCGGGGTGGCGCCGGTAGTGGCTAAGTAGCGTGGATAGCACCCGGGTCATAGTGCCGCTTCTAGTAGATGACCGTGGCTTAGACGTAGGCAGCGATCAAGCGGAGCCGCCACTTGGGGGCTGTGGGTGACAATGAGTAGGGCGCACTGAGTTTCGCGAACCAGGCTCAATAGCAGTTCAAGCACTTCACCTGCGGTGGTTTCATCCAAATTGCCCGTGGGTTCATCGGCAAGCAGCAGAGGTGGGCGCGGCGCCAGAGCACGGCCAATGGCTAAGCGCTGTTGCTGCCCGCCAGAGAGCTGCTCCGGATAACGTTTTTCCATGCCATGCAGCCCAAGCCGCTCAATTAAGTGGTCTGTCCAGGCGACATTGTCGCGTTTGGCTAAGCGCGCCTGTAAGCGCAGATTGTCGATTACCGTTAAGCTGGGCACTAAGTGGAATTGCTGGAAGACTAAACCCAGTTGCTCGCGGCGTAGCTTGGCGCGCGTGGGCTCAGGTAGAGACGCGACATTCTGGTTTTCGAAGCTAACTGTTCCTTGGTCGGGAAGATCTAAACCGGCGGCAAGATGCAGTAGGGTGGATTTGCCGCTCCCAGATTCTCCCATTAGCGCCAGGCTTTCTCCTGCCGCGAGACGAAGGGAGACATCGTTGAGCACGTTCAGCGGCCCTTGTGGCGTCGTGTAGGTTTTATGTACCTGATGAAATTCCAGCATGGCTGCCTTTGTTGTCCATTAAGGTAGAGGCTAGTTGATGCTAGTTTGGGGCCCCTGGCGCACCGCGCTCCCCATATACTGCTATTCCACCCCTGCCCGTGCGTTTAATGAAATACATACTTTTATCCGCGGCATCAATAAGCTCGCCCGCATCGCCAAATCCGCCATCGTTCAGGCAGGCAATGCCAATCGAAACGGAGACATAGATAGGGTGCTGGTCGTTGTGAGCCATGGGCGTTTTTTCTAAACGCTGGGCAATACGTTTGGCGAATACTTGAGCTGCCTGGGCATCTTCATCTGGCAAAATGACCAGGAACTCTTCGCCTCCCCAGCGCCCCGCAAGATCGCCTTCACGAATAAGCGACTGCAGCGTTTTGCCGAATTTTTGCAGCACGTTGTCGCCCATTTGGTGGCCGTATTGATCGTTGAGCTTCTTAAAGTGGTCAAGGTCAATAAATACCACTGACATGATGCGAGACTGTTCCTGGCATAAGGCAAAGCGCTTATGCATCTGCTCTTCAAGCCAGGATCGGTTGGCAAGACCGGTGAGCATATCGGTTCGTGAACGCTCTTCTAACTCTTCTTGTCGTTGACGCAGGGAGGCGAGCTCTACTTGTTGCGTTTCAAAGCGCGCTTTGAGCTGTAACGTCTGTTGAAACAACAGCTGTTGGGCCTCGGCAAGCAACGATTCGTTATCCTGCAAAGGGGGGGCCGTCATTTGCAGCATGTCCGCCAGCGCTGGCAACTGTTCCTGAATATTCTCTAACAAAAGCCGTAATGAGATCGCATGGGCGCCCTGGTAGGTTTCAAACTCTCGTACCACGGCGACGAGCGACTGCGCAGGATGTGAAGAGAGCCAGGCGTCGGCGATGGGCCCAGACAGCTGAATGCAAAGCCTATCGGCGGCGGTAATGTCGTACTCATTGTGGCTATCGCAGATACGCTGAGCGAGCGGTGTTGGAACACCCCATTTGGCAGCGAGCCAAGCACCTACTTGAGAGTGATCGCAGCCAAAAAGGCGCTGTTCCGACTCGGATAACTGTCGATGAGAGAGTGCGGCTTCAGCATACAACTCATTGCTCTCTTTAGGGTATGTCGCCCTTAAAGCCATGATGCCAATGTCTTGTAGTAAGGCGGCAGTGAAAACGGGCCCCGCCATGTCCGGGCAAAGCTGTATGGCAAGGTGTCGTGCTGCTAACGAGGCGATGATAGAGCGCATCCATACCCGCTGGTAATGGGCGTCAATACCTCTGTTTTGAAGCAGGCTGAAGCTCATTACCGCTGCCAGCGTGGTGTCTAACCCCAAACGTGCCGTTGCTTCTTGGCACGCATGTACCTTTATATGACTACGTGAGAAAAAAGCGCTATTGGCAAGGGTAATGATACGCATGCTCAAGGCAGGATCACGCTCGATAGCATTGGCGTAGTCGTTTACCGACGGATGCTCAGTACGCGCCACTTTTAAAACGTTAACGGCGACAGCAGGGAGGGTAGGTAAGTTTGGACACTTGAGTAGATCAGCTATCAAAAATAACGGTAATTCTGTCGTTAAGACCAGGTCTTTCGAATTATCCTTTGCCTGGATGGCCTGCATTATTCTCTCCTTACGCGTATTTAGCTTGCAGCAGCCGTGAGCCATCCATGGCAATTGCCGTATTGGGCAGTATTCAGTCGTTTGTCTCAAACCATTTTAGGTGATTCGTCTGCTAAATACTCGCGTTTGAATGCCGATTTTATTACAGCTCAAAGTTCAAAAAATACGCTAAACCGAGAGGTTATGTAAGATATTTCTCAGAACCAGCTAAGAAGTTGGCTATTAGATGTCCGGCGCGACATGCGACTAAAGGGTATAGCGATGAGCCTTTTTTTATCTCAATTCAACTACCATACTAGTCATATCAGTTTCTGACGCTATCGTCTCGGGCTTCTCTAATTAGGATCAGGTGCAATGCACACGACATTACAAACGCTTTGGCAGGGAACCCACGAAGGGGAATCGGTTCGCCAACGGCTATTTCATGTGCTGAGGCAGTCGATTATTCAGATGGTACTGGCGCCGGGGCAGGCGCTATCGGAAAAGGAGCTTGCCGACACTTTTTCGGTGAGCCGTCAGCCAGTGCGGGAAGCTTTCATAAGGCTCTCAGAGTCAGGCTTGGTGGAAGTTCGCCCTCAAAGGGGAACCTATGTTGTACGCATTTCGCGCCAAGCGGTGCTAGAGGCACGATTTATTCGTGAGTCGCTTGAGGTGTCAATCGTACGCGAAGCCACCAAGCAACCCCTTCAGTCTGGCGTGCTAATGGAGCTTAACGAGCTTATTGATCGACAGCGTAGCTGCATCGAGCGACAAGACCATGACCGCTTCTTCTTTCTTGATGAAATGTTTCATCGCACCTTGGCATTGGCTACGGGACAAACCATGGCGTGGAATGTGATTGAAGACGTCAAAGCACAATTAGACAGAGTACGGTATTTGAGTATTCCTGATTCTACGCCTATTCCGAAATTGGCCGATCAGCATCAGGCCATCGTGGATGCGATATCTGCTGGAGATACTGACGCGGCAGTTCAGGCAATGAGTATTCATCAATGTGAAATACTCCACTCTCTGCCTGAATTAGAGCATCGCTTTCCGGAGCTGTTTGAAGGTGTGAGCATGAATGTTCATGCGCTAACTATATAAAACCCACTAATGAGTACAACAAAGCTGCACAAGTTGCATGAAGTAGATCCAGCCAGAACTGGCTGGTGAATTATCAACAATAAATAGATGTCTTTAGGAGCCCTACATGAAACTCACAAAATTACTGCCTGCTGTTGCATTGGTTGTCGCAAGCCATTCGGCTCACGCTGCTTACCAGCTTAATGTCTCAATTGCGTTGAGTCCTCAGGATCCCATTGCTCAGGCGATGGAGAGCGCTAAAGAGGCGATTGATGAGCGCTCAGAAGGAGAGCTGACCATTCAGATTTTCCCAAACAGCCAGCTTGGTTCTGACGAAGACGTGATCGAACAAATTCGTAGTGGTGCCAATATCGCGATCTTAGTCGATGCAGGGCGTTTATCGGAGTATCAACCTGAGTTGGGTATCTTAAGTGCCCCTTATTTAGTTGAAGACTATCGTGACTATGACCAAATCACAACATCTCCGCTTTACCTTGATTGGGTCGAAAGTATGGCAGAAACCAGTGGTTTACGATTACTCAATTATAACTGGTTTCAAGGGTCACGGCAGATGCTGACTCAAAATGAAGTGAAGACACCTGATGATTTGAGTGGTGTGCGTGTGCGGACTATCAACTCACCAGTATGGGTGAAAACCGTCGAAGCGATGGGCGCTACTCCAACACCGCTGCCTTGGTCAGAAGTTTACTCAGCGCTACAGCTAGGGTCGATCGACGGGGCTGAAGCACAACTAACCGCCGCTGAAGGCCAAAATCTGCATGAAGTTATTACTCATGTGGCACTAACAAACCATATTCATTTGATGACCGGTATTGCGACTTCTGAACAGTGGTATCAAGCATTACCTGATGAGCTGCGCTCTATTCTTGATGAAGAACTGCTAAAAGCTGGTGAAGCTGCTAGTCAAGCAACCGCAGCGGCTCAAGCCTCAGTGCGCGCGCGGATGGTAGCGGAGGGCGTTACGTTTTCTCAAGTGGATATGGGCGTATTCAGAGATCGAATGGGCAGCGTTTATGAAGAGCTAGGTTACAACCAGTATCGTGATCAATTGCTTTCTTCAGAGTGAGTCTCAGCCCTCTGCTCGCCAGGGCGGGGGCTGCACCCTTTTTGTCTTTTGCTATTACTTAACTGTCCGGATGCCCGTATAGGGCGAGGAATGCTGTATGTGGCATTGGTACGATAAAGGTGAGGAGTGGCTGGCTATTATGCTACTCGGTGGTACCTCTCTCACCATGTTAGTTAGCTCAACGGCTAGGGCAATAGGGAATCCTTTTGCAGGGGGCGCTGAGCTTGCACAATTTTTGTTTATTTGGACTGCTGTATTAGGGGCTGATATTACCCTGCGCCAGGGAGGCCAGGTGCGAATTGATGCCCTTGTCATTCGTTTACCTCTTAAGTTACAGCTCATGATTACCAGCCTATGTGTTGGGATGATGATGCTCTTTCTGGCTCTTTTAATCTGGTATGGCTTCGTTCTAGCAGCTTCAAACTGGCAGCGTCCCATGGGAGTGGCAGGACTTAGTTATGGGTATATCACTCTGGCACTTCCTGTCGGGGCATTGTTAATGATGCTTTCACTGGTACGCCGCTTGTTCGCTAAGGGCGTCATCGGGAGTTTGGTTGTTGACGATGATGACATTGTGGAGGAGGCGCTATGACGGCAGCTCTGTTATTAGGATTCGGTCTGCTTCTCATGGCGATAGGTATGCCCGTTGCCTTTGCTATTGGAATTGCGGGTTTCTCCTATTTCTTATTGCCAGAAACATTTTTACCGACAAGCATTGCCGTCCAGCGCATTGTATCTTCGACGCAATCATTTCCACTATTAGCTGTGCCGTTGTTTATTTTCATCGGCCATTTAATGAACGCCAGCGGTATTACCCCCCGTTTGGTTCACCTTTCTACTCTATTAGCAGGATGGATGAGCGGTGGTTTAGCCCAGGCAAGTATCGTGTTGAGCACCTTAATGGGCGGGGTTTCCGGTTCTGCCGTGGCGGATGCCGCAATGCAATCCAGGGTGCTGGGAAAAAGCATGATCAAGGGAGGCTATTCAGCGGGGTTTACTGGGGCGGTGCTCTCTATTGGGGGGCTGATTACTGCGACCATTCCACCGAGTATCGGTTTGATCCTTTACGGCTATCTCGGCGAAGTTTCGATAGGGCGGCTATTTATCGCAGGCCTCGTGCCGGGCTTCTTGCTAATGGTGGCGCTGATGCTGACCACTTACATCATGGCTAAACGGCGGGGCTATCAGCCAGTAAGGGAGCGGTTACCCACCGGCCGTGAAGTGCTTAAGGCCCTACGTGGCAGTATCTGGGCAATTCTCTTCCCTGTATGGCTCTTGGTGGGTATTCGCTATGGACTTTTTACCCCCTCCGAAGCAGGTGCTTTTGCGGTTGCTTATGCCTTGTTGGTGGGCTGCGTAATACACCGAGAAATGGGTATTAAAGAGATACTTAATGCCATGCGTGCCAGCGTAAGAGATATTGGCATGATAATGCTGATTATTATGTTCTCAGGCATTATTGGTTATGTCGTCTCTTTCGAAAGGGTGCCGCAAACAATAGCAGAGCTAACACTCGGCGTATTCTCTAGTCATATAACACTGTTGCTGGCAGTTTCCGTAATACTTGTTTTTCTAGGTATGTTGTTAGAAGCCACGGTTGTTGTCATGTTGTTAACCCCCATCTTGGTGCCCGTTATTAAAGCCGCAGGTGTTGATCCTGTTCATTTTGGGCTGTTAATGATGACGCTGGTTACGTTCGGTGGCATGACACCTCCTGTGGGTATTTCAATGTATACCGTGTGCGGAATATTACGATGCTCTTTTTATGAGTATAGCCGTGAGTTACTGCCTTTTGCCTTTGCTGTATTTGTGGTTGTGCTGGGCATTCTCTTCTTCCCCAATGTAGTGCTGTTTTTGCCTAATTTATTGCTGGGCTAAATCTGCCTATGACACTCTCATAATGAAGGAGCGATGATGGAGTTTAATGATAATGTTGAGTTCATGGGCAAAGACTTTCTGTTAGAAAATGAAGCAGCCCGACGGCTTTATCATGAGCACGCAGCGATCATGCCGATTTGCGATTATCACTCGCACTTAGATCCAGTCGAAATAGCTCATAATACCCAGTTCGATAATTTAACCCAGCTATGGCTAAAAGGGGATCACTATAAATGGCGTGCAATGCGCTGCGCGGGTGTTGCTGAGCAGCGTATAACCGGAGATGTCAGTGACCGAGAACGCTTTCAAGCATGGGCGGAAACCGTACCCGACTGCTTAGGCAATCCACTCTATCATTGGACGCATCTTGAGCTTAAGAAGCCGTTAGGGATCGACAATATTCTCCTCTCTGCACAGACAGCTGAGGAGATATGGCACCTATCTAAACAGCGGCTAGCAACTCCACAGCTTAGTGCTCAAGGGATTTTGGAGCGCTTTAACGTGCGTACTATTTGTACCACGGATGATCCTGTGGATAGCTTGGAAACCCATCAACGGCACGCGAAGGCGAACACTGGGCCGACTATGCTGCCGACATTTCGAGCTGATGCGGTTCTCAAAATAGAACAGCCAGCGTTTGTCGATTATCTCGCTACGCTCGAAGTTGCCAGTGGCGTGACGATACAGCGTTTCGATGATTTGCTGGCTGCTCTGTACCAGCGTCTCGAACATTTCGAAAGTTTAGGTTGCTGCCTTTCCGACCATAGCCTTGAGAAGCCCGTTTTTGTTGAGCCTCCTGCAGCTTATGAGCTGGATCGGATACTCGACCGCAGAAAGCGCGGAAATGAACTGAGTAGTGATGATGTGCACGGCTTTACCACAGCGGTGCTGCTATGGCTCGGTAAGGAGTATGCACGCCGGGGCTGGGTCATGCAGCTTCACATTGGCGCTTTGCGCGATTTAAGCCAGCGGGGGCGTCGTGACATAGGCGCTAACAGTGGTTTCGATGCGATTGGCGATATCACCTACGCAGAACCTTTAGCGGCGCTGTTGGATGCGCTGGATAGCCAGCATCAACTGCCGCGCACCGTGCTTTATAACCTTAACCCGCGGGATAACGAAATGCTCGCTGGGCTGGCCGGTTCCTTTCAAGGTGATGGAATCCCCGGAAAAGTGCAGTTTGGAGCCGCATGGTGGTTTAACGACCAGCGTGATGGCATGGAACGCCAGCTAACTACCCAGATGCAGTTTGGTTTGCTGCGCCACTTTGTGGGCATGCTGACTGATTCTCGTAGCCTTCTATCGTTTTCTCGTCATGAGTATTTTCGGCGTATTTTTTGCCAAATGCTGGGGACTCAAATGACCCGCGGCGAGTTACCCAACGATATTGACCGAGTTGGCGAGCTGGTTCGTGCGGTGTGCTACCACAATGTGCAGCGCTACCTATTTGAGCGTTAACTTCTTTTTACTTCTTGTGATGGATTTACCATGATCATTAGCGATGCATATTTAATCGTAACGTCCCCAGGCCGCAACTTTGTCACGCTGAAAATTGTTACCGAATCAGGAGTGTATGGGATCGGCGATGCCACATTAAATGGCCGCGAGCTGTCGGTGGTCGCCTACCTGGAAGAACATGTGTTACCAACATTAATTGGTCGCGATGCTAGCCGCATTGAAGATATCTGGCACTTTCTGTATCGCGGCGCTTACTGGCGTCGTGGGCCAGTAACGATGACGGCTATTGCAGCAGTGGACGTAGCCCTATGGGACATCAAAGCAAAGCTTGCGGGTATGCCGCTTTACCAGCTGTTGGGTGGTAAGAGTCGCGATCGGGTGATGGTCTACGGTCATGCGACAGGGCGTGATATTGAAGCATGTCTGGAAGAGGTCGCCCGCCATGTGGATGAAGGCTACAGAGCGGTACGCGTTCAAGCTGGTGTGCCAGGCATTGCCAGCATTTATGGTGTCGCCAAAAAAGAGGGTGAGCCCTATGAACCTGCAGATTCTGATTTGCCCGCAGAGCATGTGTGGAGTACCAGTAAATACTTAAACCATGTGCCTAAACTATTTGCCGCCGTACGTGAGCGCTTCGGCGATGATTTGCACGTGCTACACGATGTTCATCATCGCCTGACGCCCATCGAGGCTGCTCGCTTAGGTAAAGAAGTGGAGCCCTACCATCTCTTTTGGCTTGAAGACTGCGTACCGGCTGAGAACCAGGAGGCGTTTGGTCTTATCCGCCAGCACACCACCACGCCGCTGGCGGTGGGCGAAGTCTTTAACAGCCTGTTTGACGCCAAAGCGTTGATCGAGAATCAGTGGATTGACTATATACGCGCCACTTTAACCCACGCCGGGGGGATCACCCACGTACGGCGCATTGCCGATTTGGCGGGTCTTTACCATGTGCGTACCGGCTTCCACGGGCCAACGGATCTTTCGCCGGTTTGCTTGGGGGCGGCGATTCACTTTGACACCTGGGTACCCAACTTCGGCATCCAGGAGTATATGCCGCATACCAGTGCTACTGACGAGGTATTCCCCCACGATTATCGCTTTGAAGATGGGCATTTCATTGTCGGTGAAAAGCCGGGGCATGGCGTCGATATCGATGAAGAGTTAGCCAAGCAATACCCCTATAAGCGTGCCAGCCTGCCGGTGAACCGGTTAGAAGACGGCACCTTGTGGCACTGGTGAAGGAGTTCATCTAGATGAAAGCATTCCAGGTAAAGGCGCCCCATGACTACCAGGTCGCGGAAGTTGATCCGCCCAAGGTGGCCGCTGGTGAAGCGTTGGTACGCGTAGCATTTGCCGGTATCTGCGGCTCGGATATGCACATTATCCATGGCGACAACGCCTTTGTGCGCTTTCCGCGCATCACCGGCCATGAGTTCGCCGGGGTAGTGGAGGCGGTAGGGGAAGGCGTGGCTGACGTAGCCGTTGGGGATCGCGTGTGCATTGACCCCGTTATCAGCTGTGGTGAGTGCTACCCCTGTCGGATTGGCCGTCCCAACGTGTGCAGTTCGCTTGAAGTGATCGGTGTGCATCGCGATGGTGGTTTTGAAGAGTTTGTGGCCGTACCCGCGGCTAACGTACACCACCTACCTGAGCATATCGGGCTAGACGCCGCTGCCTTAGTTGAGCCTTATACCATTGCCGCCAACGTACTTGATCGTATGCAGCCGCACCCTGGTGATCGACTAATGATTCTGGGCGCCGGCGTTATTGGCCTTACGATCCTGCAAATGGCTTTGGCCAAGGGGATTGAAGAGGTCATCGTCACTGATGTTATTAACGAGCGATTAGTGGCGGCAAAACAGCTTGGGGCAACGCAGGTATTTAATAGCCGCGAGCAGGATGTGGAAAAAGAGGTGCTTGCCTTAACCCAGGGGGAAGGCGTGCCGCTGATTGCCGATGCGGCCTGCGTGCCAGCGCTGTTACCGCAAATGCTGCGTTTAGCGTCGCCAGCAGGGCGCATTGGTCTACTGGGCTTTAGCGTTCAGCCCAGCGAGCTAGTGCAGTTAGAGGTGATTAAGAAAGAGCTGACCCTGGTCGGGTCGCGGCTCAACAACCGTAAGTTTCCGGAGGTGCTAAAGCTAATGGCAAGTGGGCAGTTGGATCCGTTGGCGTTAGTCAGCCACCGGTTGCCGCTAAGCGACATGCCCAGCGCCATCGACATGCTTGACCACCGGCCAGAAGAGGCCCGCAAGGTGCTGATTCAAATCAGTGCTTGAGGGATGCTACTCCAACCCACGCCAACCCACGCGAAATTAATAGCTGCAATAAACAACTAACAACACCTGTGTGCAGGAGAAAGACAATGATCAAACAACTTATCACCAGCGCTGTTCTTGGGGCCGCCATGCTAGGCAGTCACTCACTAATGGCGGCAGACTTTACCCTGCGTTTTGGCCATTTAGCCAATGAGCAGAACATTTGGCACCAGGCCGCTGAGAAATTTAAACAGGAGGTCGAAGCAAACTCTGACGGGCAGATCGAAGTACGCCTCTATCCCAGTGAGCAGCTTGGGAACGAGATGGACGTGATCAACAGTATCCAACTGGGCACGGCGGATATGACTATTACCGGTGAAAGCTTACAGAACTGGGCGCCGAAAGCCGCGATGATGGCGGTACCGTACGCCTTTAGAGATTCCGAACACCTCCATGCCGCCGTTAACGGCGATATTGGTGCTGAGATTGAAGCGCAAATCACTGAACGCACTAACCTGGTACCTTTGGCGTGGTTTGAGCGTGGCCCCCGTGAGCTGACCTCCAATCGTCCTATCCGCACGCCTGATGAGCTGGATGGGTTACGTCTTCGCGTTCCTAACGTGCCGCTATTCGTTGATACATGGCAGGCAATGGGGGCACGTCCAACCCCAATGGCGTTTAGCGAAGTGTTCACTGCGCTGCAGCAAAACACCCTGGAAGGTCAAGAGAACCCGCTTAGTCTGATCGAAAGCGCCAGCTTTAATGAGGTGCAGGACTACGTCAACATGACCGGCCATGTGCGCAGCTGGATCTACGTGGTGATTGGCCGTAACCAGTTGGAAAGTATGCCGGAAGAACTTCAGCAAGTGGTGCGAGACGCTGCTCAAACGATGCAGGAGTATCAAGCCGAGCTTTTCGTTGATGACCAAGCACGTCTTGAGCAAGCGCTACAGGAGCGTGGCATGGAGTTCGTGGAAGTCGATGTCGATGCCTTTGCAGAGAAAGCTCGCCCCGCCGTGCTTGAGGCCTTAACCGAAGAGCAGCGTGAACTCTTTGACGCTATCCAAGACCTGTAAGCTCGGATTTGTGGTCAATTGATAATGACAATGGGCTGGCCGTGCGCCAGTCCATTTTCTAACGATACAAGCAGCTTGCCCATGAGGATACGGTTATGAACTCGGATCACAAAGCGCTTGAACAGCAAGCGTTGGAGAGTCTGGATTCAATGTCGGTGGTGCCTAAATTTAAAGGCCCCATTGGGCGCGTCATTGGCTGGGTGGACACGTGCTTTCTGACGTTGGCTGTTACGGCGCTGATTGCGATTGCCGCCACGGTACTGCTGCAAATTTGTTCACGGCTATTTTTGCCGTTTTCGATAGCCTGGACCGAAGAACTCTCGCGCTATCTGTTTATTTATATGGTGGCACTATCTGTTGGTGTGGTGCTGCGACAGAACCGAAACATCAGCGTTGAGCTTTTCCATCATCTACTGGGGCCGCGCATACAGGCAGCCTTTCAAGTGTTGATCTGTGCGCTGATTGGCCTGTTTGCCTTTTTGGTGCTGCCTTACGCTTGGCAGTATGCGCAAAACGGCGCTTGGCAAACCTCGCCCACGCTGCATGTTCCCATGCTGTATATCTTTTTCTCAACGGTAGTCACCTTTGCGCTTCTCCTGGTTTATAGCTTGCTGGGGTGTCTTGAGGGAATGATCGCAATGTGTCACTCCTCTGCCTCCCTTCCGGAGTCGTAAGCATGGAAGTTATTATCCTCTTTAGCGTTTTCTTGGTTTTGCTCTTGGTGGGAATGCCCATTGCGTTTGCGCTGGGGTTAGCCTCGCTCTCTTATCTGCTGCTTGAAGGCATTTCATTAACCATCGTGCCGCAGCGCATGTATGCGGGTATCGACACCTTCGTGCTGCTGTGTATTCCCGGCTTTGTGCTGGCCGGCAATTTAATGAACGTGGGCAATATCACTGATCATATTGTGCGTTTTTCCAATGCTCTGTTAGGCCACATTCGCGGCGGTCTTGGCTTGGCCAATGTGGCAGGGTCGATGATTTTCGGTGGTATCTCCGGCACGGCGGTTGCAGATTCAGCCAGCATCGGTTCGGTGATGATTCCCGGTATGGCTCGCTCAGGCTATGACAAGCCGTTTGCTGCTGCGGTGACCGCCGCCTCGTCAACCGTTGGGCCGATTATACCGCCCAGCGTACCCATGATCATTGCCGGTTCGCTCAGCGGGATTTCGGTCGGACGGATGTTCCTGGCAGGTGCCGTACCGGGGCTTCTAATGGGCCTCGCCATGATGATTACGGTGTATATTCTGGCCGTTCGGCGTGGGTATCCCAAAGAGCAGCGGGTACCTTTTTTGCAACTGCTGCGCGAAGCCAAAACGGCCTTCTGGGCACTGCTGATGACCGTGATTATTCTCTACGGCATTATTGGCGGGTTCTTTACCCCTACCGAAGCTTCTATTGTGGCTTGCCTCTATGCCTTGGTCGTCGGCATGTATGTGTATAAAGGCCTGTCGTGGAAAAAGCTTCCGGCGATTTTGTCAGACACCGTATTAACCTCTTCGGCACTACTGCTGATGGTGGGGTTAGCCAACCTGTTTGGCTGGATACTCACCAGTGAGCAGATCCCTCAGATGATAGCCTCACTGATTCTCTCCATTAGCGATAACCCGCTCATTGTCTTACTCATCCTTAACCTGATTCTTTTGTTTGTTGGCGCTTTTATGGAGACCATTGCCGCGCTGATTATTCTTTTCCCGGCCTTGGTGGGAGTCGCCACTGGCGTGGGTGTCGATCCGGTTCACTTTGCGGTAATCGCGGTGTTGAACCTGATGATTGGGCTGACAACCCCGCCGGTGGGGGTCTGCCTATTCGTGGTAGCGGGGATTGGCAAGCTACCTATGTTGACGGTGGCAAAAGCCATCGTGCCTTTTTTACTGTGCAACTTGGCGGTACTGTTGTTGGTGACCTATGTCCCCGCGATTTCGCTTTGGTTGCCTAACTTGCTGATGGGAGAGTAGTTGATGATGGCTCCAAAGCTTATTGAAGCAAAGCCAAGAAGTGGTCGGATCGGGATTGTCCATCTGGGGTTAGGCGCTTTTCACCGCGCCCACCAAGCGGTCTATTTAGAACGTTATCGCCAACGCAGTGGCGATGGTGAGTGGGGCGTTTGCAGCGCGAATTTACGCTCTAGCGTTGGTTTAGTCGACGGCTTACGTGCGGCAGGGCAGCGCTATCATGTAGCGGAGTACGCCGATAGTGACAGCGTCACGCTGCGTGAAATTGGCGTTATTGAAGAGACGCTATTCTCGGGCCGTGATGGCGCGGACGAAGGTATGGATAGCTGGGGGCGAGACCGAGAGGCGCTACTGGCGCGAATGGCGTCTGCGGATACCCGTGTTGTTACGTTAACAGTCACTGAGAAGGGCTACTTTTTAAACCCCGCGAGCGGTGAGTTAAAAATCGATGACCCGATGATCATCGGCGATATGGTCTCGCCCCAACAGCCGCGAACTGCCCCTGGACTATTGGTAGAAGCGTTAGCTCAGCGGCGTGAGGCTGGTCTTGCTCCCTTTACCGTTCTCTCTTGCGACAACATGCCGGATAACGGTAAGCGAACACGCCAAGCGGTGGTCCAACTGGCCGAGCATCGAGACGCAGCGTTGGCCAGTTGGATTGCCAGAGAAGTGGCGTTTCCCTGCAGCATGGTGGATCGCATCGTCCCTGCGATGACCGACGCCGATTTTGAGCGCTTAGCGGCACTGGGCGTTTCCGATCAAAATGCCGTGGTATGCGAAGCGTTCACGCAGTGGGTGGTTGAAGATAACTTCCCCCAGGGTCGACCCGGCTGGGAAGCTGAGGGGGTTGAGATGGTGGCAGATGTGGCGCCGTTTGAAACCATGAAGCTGCGCATGCTCAATGGCAGCCACTCCTTGCTTGCCTATCTGGGTGCGCTTGCAGGTATCGAAACGGTTTATGACGGCATCAATCACGTCGATCTTCGGGCGCTGCTGCGCCGCTATATGCTTGAAGAAGCGGCGCCTACACTTGAGATGCCCAAGGGAATCGATTTAGACGCTTATGCTGACTCGCTGCTGGCACGCTTTGCCAATGACAGTTTGCGTCATCGTCTGCAGCAGATCGCTATGGATGGTAGCCAAAAGCTTCCACAGCGCTGGCTTTCCGGCGCGCTGGAACGTAGTGCCGCTGGTCAAACTTCGCCCTGCGTGGCGCTGGGGGTGGCGGCCTGGATTCGCTATACCGCGGGTCAAGACCTGCAAGGAAATAGTTACCCCGTGGATGATCCGCTAGCCAAGCGCTTTGCAGAGCTGCACCAGATGCATGGTAGCGATCCCCGCGCGCTGGTAGCGGCCTATTTAGCCATGGACGATGTGGTGCCCAACGCATTGGCACAAGACGATGCGTTTGCACAGGCGGTGCTGGTGGCATATCAAACACTCACCCAGGGCGGGTTGCGTGAGGCACTAGCGGGCTTATAATCCCGTTAAGTTCAAAACCCCACTGATTGAATCAATCAGTGGGGTTTTTTAGTGCGCACTAATGGCTAACGATTAGCGAGGTGCAGCGGGCGCTTCAGCGTTCGTGAGAGTCGGTTCGGGCACTTGCTCCATACGCTTGCGCTCTTGGTCAAGAATTGCCAGTGCCTGGGCAGAAGTCACGCGTGAGGCGGGCGTCACTAGGCTTACAATCACACCCGCTACCAGCGCTACTAGCACAGCGGGGATGCTTGGGTTACCCCAGAAGGCTGTCCAGTCGCTATTGGCAATAATCGTTAAGGAGGTCACCGAGGCGCAAATTAACGTGGCGATGGCACCTTGCCAGTTATAACGTGACCAGAAACGGCCCAGCATGGCACTCACAAACAGTCCTGACAGAATCGTCGAGATCATACGGGTGATGTAGGTGATGACATTGTCTGAGGCCAGCGCGAACAGCAGCGCCAGACCAATGGTTGCCACTAGCGCAATACGCGAGAAGCGCACTACATTTCGCGCTGAGGGCGTGCGGCCCGTTGCCAGCACATATAGATCGCGAATCAGCGTGGAAACACCGGCAATGGCATCGGAGCTCGCGCTAGACATCGTAGCGGAAAGACCCGCTACCAATAGCAGTAGTCCTAATCCTAGGGGCATAATTTCAGTGGCCAGGAAAGGGAAGGCGAAGTTGCTATTTTCAAGCCCAGGGTTAAGGGCGTGGGTGGCCATACCAATAATCGCGGGAATGATCGAAAAGCCCAGGTAAAGAACGCCGGTGATTAAGAACGAGCGGCGTACCGATTTGACTGATTTTCCTGAATAAATGCGCTGACGAAAGGAGGGCGTAGCAAGCACGCCAATGGCAATGACGGCAGCCAGTGACAGCGCTGGCAGCGCACCAATTTGACCAATACCCAGAAAGCTAGTGGCCCCCGCATCCATACCTGCCGTAAGGCCTGAGAAGCCGCCAACCTCCACTAGCGCCAGCACCGCCATCAAAATAAAACCCGCAAACAGCACAACCGCTTGAATGGTGTCAGTCCAGATAACCGCAAAATAACCCCCTACCACGCAGTAAATGCCGAAGCCTAACGCCACCAGAATACGTGCGGTGGTTAGATCGATATCCGCCATCCAGGAGAGGTAGAGACCACCGCCAAGAATATGCGCGCCCAACCAGCCTATACAGGCAATATAGATAAGTAGCGCGACCACATTACGTACCAGCCGATTCGCACCGACGTAATAGGCGAGTTCCTCACTCATGGTCATAAAGCGAAGTTTACGTACGGGAGCAAAACAGACCGCGAGCAGTAGAATACCCACGGCGCCTCCAAGCCCGTATAAGGCACCCGCCCAGCCGTTGGCGTAACCGAACCCAACGGCGCCCATGCTGGAGCCGGTGCCCACCATGGTCGCGACCGTAGTACCTACGGTGAGAAATAGCGGTACGCTTCGCCCGCCGAGTAGAAAGTCGTCGCCGCTGCCCCGTTTGTGTCTTGAAATCCACCAGCCAAAAACAATCATGGCGACAATGTAGAGCACGAAGGTAATAAGGAATAGTTGGCTGTTCATGTTAACCTCTTATCGTTGTTTATCCGGCCGTTGCCGCGGCCGAAGGTAGGCAATGGAAGCGATTACCGCGGGGCTTTTTATCCTAATCACGCGGTAATCTGGCGCTGCGCCCTTGCCGGGGTGCGGCGCTTTTTTTTGGGTACTTAAAGCTGGGTGTCTAGACGCGATCAGCGCGGAAGCACTTCACGTCAACCTCGACTTTGCAATCCACCACCAGGTCTTGAACGCTGCAGATGCGTGCCGGTGGGTTGTCGCCAAAGACCTCCTTAAACACCTTGTTGAACGAGGTGAAATAGCGCGCATCGGTGAGCACGGTGGTGACATGCACGACGTCTTCAACGCCGAAACCTGCTTCTTGCATGATGGCCAGGCAGTTATCGAAGGCGAGGCGGGTCTGCTCAACAATGCCGCCTTCAACGACTTCGCCGTCGGTCATGGGTGTTTGTCCGGAGACGTATAGCCAGCCACCTGCCTCTACGGCGCGGGCAAAGGGCAGTTTCTGACCGCCGGTGCCTACGCCGCCTTCCGTGCCGTATCGAGTAATGCTCATGATGTTTGCTCCTTGTTGGGTTGAAAGGTGGGGATCGATTGAGAAATGCGTTCTGTTCTGCGCAGCATCCTGCCCGCGCGTTGGTCTGAAATTGCGCCTTGGTGATAGGCGATTTTGCCGTTCACTATGACCATTTCGATGCCTTTAGCGGCCGCGATGGGGGTCTCGTAATTGGCCGTATCTTCAAGCATCGTCAAATCAAAAAGGGTGAGGTCTGCGTAGGCGCCTATGCGGATCACGCCGCGATCCGTTAAACCGAAATTGGCTGCCGAAAGACTGGTCATCTTGCGTACCGCTTCGGCCAGTGGCATTAGCTTTAAATCGCGGCTGTAGTGGGCCAGCACACGCGGAAAGGCTCCCCAAAGGCGCGGGTGGGGGTGCGGGTCGTTCGGTAATCCATCGGAACCCACCATGGAGAGCGGATGCGCTAACACTTGCTGCATATCCGCTTCACTCATGTTGTGGTAAACCGCCCCCGCCGGCTGTAGCTGCTTGGCCGCATCTAACAGTGATACCCCCCATTCGGCGGCGATCTCTTTTAACGGGCGACGTGCCTGCTCAGGGTGCGGTGTCGACCAGGTAATGGTGATCTCGATTTCGTCTGTGACCTGGCCCAGATCGAGAGTGGAGGAGCCTGCGGTGTAGGGGTAGCAGTCGCAGTGGGCATGCTGGTGCTGGGCGGCAGACTCCAATTTACCCAGCGCTTTACCAGCGCCTCCCCAATTGCCCGCGCCTGCGCATTTAAGGTGCGAGATCACCAGAGGCACCTGGCCATTGCGAGCGGTGGAAAATGCTTCGTCCATGGCACCCAGCAGGCCCGCAAACTCATCTCGAAGATGGGTGGTATATACGCCGCCTGATTGGCCAACGGCTGCCACCAGTGGGGCCATCTCGGCGGTCGGCGCGTGTATCGCGTTACGATAGGCCAGCCCTGAACTAAGCCCTAGGGCGCCCTCATCCAGCGCTTGGCTTAGCAGCACCTCCATTTGTGCAATTTCTTCAGCAGTGGCAGGCCGGGCAAAGCTGTCCATCACCTGGCTGCGCAGACTGGTATGCCCCACCAAGGCGGCGACGTTAATACTGGGTGCGGCAGCGTCTACGGCGTTGGCATAGGCGCTGAAGCTTGAGTAGCGGAAGTCTTCTAGCCTGCCCAGTAAATTCATGGGATCGGGGACTTCGCTGGCGAGTGTCACGGGGCTCGCACTGATCCCACAGTTACCCACCACCACCGTCGTTATTCCTTGTGTCAGCTTCGGCAGCATCTCTGGGGTACGAATGACATTGGTGTCGTCGTGAGTGTGGACATCGATAAAGCCAGGCGTCAGATAGCGCCCTTCGGCGTCAATCATGGTGGTGGCGGTGGCGTAGGGCATGTCACCGATGGCGCAGATACGCTCGCCTTGAATAGCCACATCGGCACGAAAATGGGCTGCGCCGGAGCCATCCAGTACGCTGGCGTTACGAATCAGCAGGTCGTAAACCATCTTAATCTCCTAGTGGCTGGCGGTTGTCGCCACCGCGATGGTCATCGAGGCTAAGCTTGAGACGACGCAATTTAGTCCGTGAACGCTCTCGGTGGCGCATGGCAAGTTCAAGCGCTAACACATCGATGACCGCCAGCATGGCGTAGCGGGAAGCTGAAGGGTGATAGATGAAGTCGGTTTCCCGCGAGGTAATCGGGAGCACAATGTCGGATGTATCGGCTAAAGGAGAATTCAGGGCGGTGATGGCAATCACTTTTGCGCCGTACTGCCTGGCAATTTGTGCCGACTCCACCATCTCCGGGGTATAGCCAGTGACCGATAGCACAACCACTACGTCATTTGGCTCAAGGGTTGACGCTACCATGCGGGGTAAGAGTGCTTGAGGGTAAGCGCAGATCGCATAGCCAAGACGGACTAAACGGAATTGAAACTCTTGGCAGAGAATGCTGGAACCGCCCCCTGCGCCAAATACCAATATCTGGCGCGCTTTATCCAGCTGTTCGACCGCGCCTGCCACATCGGCCTGGGCGAGCAAGTCACGGTTAAGCGCGAGGGTTTGTGTGGCAATGTCATACACCACGCTTGAGCTGTCTTCGGGGGTCGCTTCTTGTATAAAACGGCGACCTGCTGCTAAAGCGCGTGTTAAGCGCGTTTTTAAGTCACGCACGTTAGTACAGCCGATAGCGCGTGCAAATCGGGTGACACTGGCATCACTTACCCCCGCGCGCTGGGCGATGTCACCGATGCTTGCTTCGGTGACAAACTCGATGTCAGCAAATATCAGCTCGGCGACTTTTTTTTCAGCTTCACGCAAGGCAGCAAAGTCAGTGGTAATACGTGACAAGATGTCGATTTCCTGGCTCACCGTGGACTCCTAATGGTTGCCTGATTTAAAAAGTATGTTAGTTTCTAACCTTAAGTCAATAGTTGTGAAAGTATCTAACATAGATGCTTTATTAAAAAAGAGGATATGGGCGAATGCAGACAATGGCGTTAGCGATGGATAAAGGCGGTGAGGAATTGGGATCAAACCTTCTATCAGGTGTCAGCCTTCCCGCCGCCGTGGTGCATGAAGGCCCACTGGCTCATAACGTAGAGTGGATGCAACGATTCGCAGAGGCTCACGGTGCTCGCTTGGCGCCCCATGGCAAAACCACCATGACGCCCGCGCTTTTCCATCGACAGCTCCAGGCAGGTGCGTGGGGTATCACACTTGCCACTGCGCCCCAGTGTCGTGCGGCTTTCGCCAATGGCGTTACCCGAATATTGATGGCGAACCAACTGGTGGGTCAGGCAAATATGGCCATTATCGCCAGTCTGATCGAACAGGGCGCTGCGTTTTATTGTGTGGTCGATAGCCATGAGAATGCGCGCCAGCTCGGGCGCTTTTTTGCTGAGCGGGGCTTGACGTTATCGGTGCTTATTGAGATAGGCGTGGAGGGTGGCCGCTGTGGCTGCCGCAATCAGCAGCAAATTCTTTCGCTGGCGGAGGTGATTGCTAGTGAACCAGCACTTTCTCTGGTGGGCCTGGAGGGCTATGAGGGTGTGGTTCACGGGGATAATCCCGAATCTGGTATTCGTACCTATGCTAAATACCTGGTGGATGTTGCCGTAGAGCTCGAAGCTGCTGGACGCTTTGCTGAAGAGAACCCGATTGTCACCGCGTCAGGTTCCGCCTGGTATGATGTGATTGCAGAGGCCTTTCAGGGCGCACCGCTTCAGGGAAGATTTACCCCCGTGCTACGCCCAGGTTGCTACATCGTCCACGACCATGGGCTTTATCGTGAAGCGCAATCAGCGGTATTAGGCCGCCGGCCGGATTTGCAGCAGGGGCTTGAGCCTGCCCTGGAAGTCTTTGCCCAGGTGCAGTCGCTTCCCGAACCTGGGCTTGCCATTGTGGCGCTAGGTAAGCGTGATATCGGTCATGACCAGCTACCTATTGCCCTGCGTCGGTTCCGGGAAGGAGGTGACCCCTCGCAGCCATTGCCGGTGACTGGTTGGGAAGTGACGAAAATTATGGATCAGCACACCTTTGTGGGCCTTCCGGAAGGGGCTCAAGATGTCGAGGTCGGTGATATTGTCGCGTTTGGCGCCTCTCATCCTTGTTTAACCTTCGATAAATGGCGCCAGATATTGTTAGTGGATGATCAACTAAACGTTAAAGAGCGTATGGCGACCTACTTTTAGCGCCCTGTTATTGAGAAAACCGTTATAGAGAACATCATTTAGCTCGTCGTACCTGCTGGTAGGCGCCCACCAATAGCCAGTGTCAGGGCGTCTGCCAGCTCCCCTAGCTGTTCCCGGCAGCGGTCGATGCTGGGAACTTCCCGATGCATCGCTTCTGGAATCAGAGTGAGATAAGGGATGGTGATAACGGCTTCGATAACGTCATGAACCCCAAAGACAGGGAAGCTGATATTGGTTAACCCTTGGACTTGAGGGCTTGGCCCCACGTGGTAGCCCTGCTGGCGAATCGGATCAAATAGCGCCCGCGTTCGGTCAACCTCTTGTTGCGTTGCATCGCTGGCGGCGAGAATGCGCTCCCGGCGTGGCTCATCCAGAAAGGCCAGCATGACGGCCCCAGAACCGGAGCCGCATATATCGATGTTGGCCCCCAGGCGCAGCCCAAAGCCCATCTTGTCGGGGTTTTCGTACTGGGCCACTACCAATAGATGGCCAGGACGAGCAACGCTAAGATGACACGACTGGGAGATTTCATGGCACAGCTCTTCCATGCGCGGTAGTGCGGCCTGTACTAACCGCTTGGTGGGCGGGAAGCGGTGGGCCATCTCAAACATCTTTAGCGTTAGCTGATAGCGGCTACCGCTATCATCCATGCTGACGTAGCCACGATCTCGCAGCACCATCAGCATGCGGTACATCTCATTGGTTTTACGGCCGATCTGTTCGGCAATCGCTTGGGTGCTTAGCGGCTGGGGAGATTGGGCAAGCAGCTCCAAAATATCCAACCCTTTCTCTAAGGCAGGGGCGTGGTACTGCGTTTCAGCCTTCTCCTTCATTCAAGCTCCCTTACGTGATTGCCAATCGCTCGTTGATCGTGGCGTTAACCAAAACGCTTGGTTAGCGTGCCAGCCAGCCGCCGTCTACCGCCAGGGTATGTCCATGCACGTAGCGGGCGGCATCGGAGCATAAGAATATCACAGCGCCGGCTAAGTCTTCTGGCGTGCCCCAGCGTCCGGCGGGGATTCGGCCAAGAATTTCAGCATGGCGCTGGGGATCGTCGCGCAATGCTTGGGTGTTGTCGGTGGCCATATAGCCAGGGGCGATGCCATTAACGTTGATGTCATGGCCCGCCCACTCATTGGCGAGCAGGCGCGTTAAGCCGAGAATGCCGCTTTTGCTGGTGGTGTAGGAGGGCACGCGAATGCCGCCCTGAAACGACAGTAATGAAGCGATATTGACGATCTTGCCCGGCGCTTTGCGCTCGATAAGGTGTTTGGCAACCTGCTGTGCGAGAAAGAAAGCGGCTTTTAAGTTAACGTCAATGACGTCATCCCAATCTTGCTCTGAAAATTCAACGGCTGCTGCCCGGCGAATAATCCCCGCATTGTTGACCAGGATATCCACCTTGCCCGCTTGCGCGATCGCCTGTGAGACAATCTCGCTAGGCGCTTGGCTGCCCAGCTCCGCCGTAATGTCGTAAAACTGGCGCCCTAGGGCCTCGACCTGCTGGCGGGTGTCATCAGCAGGGCTGCGGTTGACCCCCACGATATCGGCACCCGCCTGTGCCAGTGCAATGGCAATTCCCTGGCCCAACCCTTTGTTGCAACCCGTCACCATGGCAACTTGTCCGTTCAGCGAAAATAGCTTCATTGGTCACTCTCCCTGGGTAGTGGTTTAGCGCAGCTCTTTAGAAGCGATAAAGTCCATATCATCGTAGGTCAGGTTTTCACCGCACATACCCCAAATAAAGGTGTAGCGGCGAGTGCCAAAGCCGCAGTGAATCGACCAGCTGGGGTGAATCACGGCTTGTTCGTTGGCAACCACGATATGCCGGGTCTCTTGGGGTTCACCACACAGGTGGAACACCACATCGTCTTCACTCAAGTCAAAGTAGAAGTACACTTCCATGCGCCGTTCGTGGGTATGGCAGGGCATGGTGTTCCACATACTGCCGGGCTCTAACTGGGTAAGCCCCATGGAGAGCTGGCAGGTATCCAGTACATCGGTATGTAGGTACTTATTAATGGTACGCACATTTCCGGTTTCGGGGTCGCCAAGGGTGGTGGGCGAGGCATCTTCCGGGCGGATATGGCGAAGCTGGTAACGTACATGGGCAGGCGTTGAGTTGATATAAAAGCGCGCAGGCTTGGTCGCATCGAGGCTCTCAAAGCTGACTTCACGGCTCTCTTTGGGAATATACAAGCCGTGGTGGGTGCCCAGCTCGACCGTTTCACCGTCGACAGTAATGCGCCCGGGCGCGCCAATGTTGATAACGCCCATTTCCCGCCGCTCTAGAAAATAGTCAACGCCAAGTTCTTTGCCACCGCTCAGGGTAAGCGGTGAATCAGTGGGTACCGCGCCACCGACAATAATGCGGTCAACGTGGCTGTAGGTTAGCGACAGTTGCCCAGGCTCCATAATCTTGGTGACCAGCATTTTGTCACGCAGGCCCTGGGTATCGAGGGTTTTAAAATGATCGCTATGAAGCGCTTGGCGAATATCCATATGAATTTCCTTTAATAGTAAAAGTAAATGGGCTCACGAGAACAGCGTGAGCGGCCACAGGGTGATAGCCGGAAAGACAATGACCAGCAGTATCACCAGGAGATTTGCGAGCAGGAACGGCAGGGCGCCGCGGAAAATACGCCCAATCGAGAGGCCAGTGATGGATGAGCAGACGTTCAGGCACATGCCCACCGGCGGCGTGACCAAGCCAATAGCCAAGCCACTGATCAACAGGACACCAAACTGCACAGGTGAAATATTGGCCAGGGCAAGCACCGGCAGCACCACTGGGGTAATCAGCAAAATCGCGGGGGTCACATCAATAAAGGTGCCGATCAGTAGCACGGCAGCTGCAATCACCAGCAGAAGCAATATCGGGGTAAGATCCAGCCCGCCTAAAAAGCCTGCCAACAGCTGGGGAATCTGCTCCATCGAGAGAATCCACACGTACAGCTGGCTCATGGCAATAATGATCATCACCGTTGCGCTGGTCATTACGGCAGAGCGAAACAGTGCGGGCAGTTCACGCAGTTTGAGGCTTTTAAATACCACCAAGGCCAGAAACAGCGCATAGCCCACGCCTAACGCGGCGGACTCAGTGGCTGTAGCGACACCGCCGACCACCGCACCCACTACAAACAGAGGAATTAATAGCGCGAGTACCGCACGCTGAATCACCTGGCGGCGCTGTTGCGGGTTTAATCCTGCGTGGGCACGGGGGTAGCCTTGACGACCGGCCATTAGCGCAATGATGCCCATCATCAGCAGGCCAATGAGTAAACCTGGCACAAGGCTCGCCATAAACATGGTGCCGATAGACTGCTGCGCGGTAACAGCGTAGATCACCATGGGCACACTGGGAGGAATGATCATGCCCATGGTGGAAGATGCCACGGTAATACCGCTGGCGGTTTCTACGCTGTATCCCTTGCGTGCCATCTCCGGAATCATGGCGGAACCCACCGACGCCGTATCAGACACAGAAGAGCCCGATATGCCGCCAAAGATCATCGATGTCGAGATATTGACGTGCCCCAGCCCACCTGGAAAACGGCCTACCAACATCAAACAGAAGTCGATCAAGCGAGCGGTAATGCCTGAGGCGTTCATCACCAGCCCCATCAAAATGAACAGCGGCAGGGCAATCATGGTGTACAGATCCATACCGGACAGTACCCGCTGGGGCAGCACGCCAATCAAGCCTGGTTGCATGATCAAAAAGTAAACCAACCCCGAAAGCCCTAACGAGTAGGCGATGGGTACCCCAATCAGCAACAGCACCATCAGGCTAACAAGCAGTAAAATCATGCCTGGCCCTCCTGCGCGTCTTCTCGTTGAGCGGAGGGCCGCTCGCCACCCATTAGCACCGCCAAAGAAAATAGAATGACCAGTAGCGCGCCAATGGGGACACTGATTTGCACTACCCAATTAGGCACATCCAGCACGGCGGAGCGGAAACGACCCACTTGCCCAATCCAGCTGATACTGAGCCATGCCAAATAGCCATTGAATAACATCACAAGACAGTGGCGTAAGCGGTTCAGCCAGACGGCTATTGCCGAAGGCAGTGCATCCACAAGCACGCTGATACGGATATGCTCGCCGCGCAAAATGGCGACCGATGCCCCCAGTGCGGTGGAATACACAAATAGAAAGCGCATCACTTCTTCAGCACCGGCAAAGCCAATGCTGAATACGTAGCGCAGTATCACCAGTGCCAAGCAGAGCAGGAAAACCGCCGCAATTAATGCGGCGATCAGATTTTCCAGCAGGCTAGCGAAGCGGCGCATTACCCGCATCAAGGCGGTATCTTCCGCCATCGGCTGCGCCAGTGGAGGTGGATTCATTACTCCAGTACCTCGGCTTGATCAGTCAGGGCGAGCACTTGCTCTAACTGCTCCTGGCTAAAGTCACCACGCTCAACAAAGTGCTCCCAGACAGGAACGACGGCATCTACAAAACCTTGGCGGTGTTCGTCGGCGATGTCATTAATGCTCATGTGCTCGCCAAGGGTTTCGAGGTAGTTGGCTTCGGAGGCTAGCCAAATTTCGTTGGAGCGCGTCATCGTCTCCTGAGCGACGTCGTCGACGATCATCTGCAACTCTTCAGGTAGCTGGTCGTACCACTGGGCGCTGATAAAGAAGGGGTCAGGATGGATTTGCCAGTTCAGTAATGACATGTACTCCTGAGCTTCATGGAATTTCATATCGGCGATATTGGAGGGCGGGTTTTCTTGCCCATCGACCACGCCTGTGCGTAGCGCCATATAGGTTTCGGTGTAAGGCACTTGCTGGGGGGAGGCTCCCAGCGCTTCAAACGCCCGCAGCGTGGGAGCCAGTGGCGGGGTGCGAATCTTCAAGCCACGGAGGTCATCAACTTGATTAACGGCGCGAACGTTATTGGTTAACTGGCGCATACCGCCTGCAACGCCGGTCACCGGTATATGCAGCTGGCTTTCACGTGCGCCTTCATTAATGGCCTGGCCAAGCTCGCCCTCCATTACGTCAATAGCCTGCTCCGGCGTGGTGAACAGGAACGGCATGGTATAGATCAGGTAGGCGGGGTTAGCTTGGGCAAACAAACCACCGCGATAGCCCTGAATAAGCCCCATTTGAACTTGCTGAAGTACGTCCTCCTCCTTCCCCAGGGTGCCATTGAAATAGAGTTCGACGGCGATACGCCCATCACTGCGCTCTTCAAGCGCTTCTTTGAAGTAGCGCATGGACTCAGAACGCGGCGCCTCATCGGTTTGCGAATGAGCATACTTGAAGGTGAAATCGGCAGCTTGGAGCGACGTGGTGAAGCCAATAGCGAGGCTGGCCATCATTAAGTGGGTTAGGCGCATGGAAGGTTCTCCGTTTTATTGTGATGTTCTTGTTGCGATGCGATAGCTGTTTCTCAAATATAAAATCTGTTTTTATATTTGATGTGAGGCCAAGCTTAACGTCATTCCTGCATAGGTCAATGCTTGGGCTATGCGACATTGGTCGCGATGCATATTTTCAGTACAGAGTGAGGGGGTTATAAGCACGCAGGCGGTGTCGTCGGCAGGCACGGGAAACATGCCTGTCGAGGGCGGGCGTTGGAGAGTTGATTAGCGGCGGTTAATCAGTTAACCAAGCAACCGCGATCAGAAGTGTAGGCGCGCAATGGCGGTGGGAAGCTCGCTGGCGTGGTGGATACCAATCGCCCCTTCGGGGGTGAGTTCTTCATTAGGGAAGTGGTTGAGGTGAATCACGTGCATGCCCGCCGCTAGCCCCGCTTCCACACCCACCGCCGCGTCATCGATCACCACGCACTGCTGAGGAGCATGGCCCATAGCGGCGGCAGCTTTACGGTACAGCTCGGGGTCGGGTTTCCAGACATTGAGGGTATAGGCGCTAAAGAGCTTGTCAGCAAAGTGATGGCCTAGTTCGGTGCTTTCCAGCGCACAGCGAATTTTGCGCTCGGGGCCATTAGAGACCACGGCCTTGGGGTGGCTACTTAACTGTTCCAGTGCGGCGACCATACCAGGAATCGCCACCAGCTCGGCACGCATACGGGCTTCCATACGCGCCCGCATACCTGCCTCAAGCTGGGAAAATGCATCTTCTGCTAATGTTTGAAAACGCTTTTCCAGGGTTTGGACGATCGTCTGGAAACGCACCCCGCGAAATTCATCCATATACTGACGCGCTGAAAAGGGTAAGCCGAATTCGGGAAGAATATCCCCCATCACCTCGGCAAGCAGTATTTCGCTATCCACCAAGGTGCCATCGCAATCGAACAGTAAGCATATTGACGTGGAGGGGGGCGCGGCAGGCTTCATTGATAGGTTTCCTCGTTGACTAAGCTAATTGGCCGCTCACCCTGGAGTGCTAGACGAATATTATCCACCGCTCGCTGGGCCATGGCGTCGCGGGTTTCATGGGTTGCAGAGCCGATATGCGGCAGGGCGACCACATTGGGCATCTTCGTCAGCGGTGACGCAGCGCGTAGTGGCTCCTGCTCAAATACATCCAGCCCTGCTGCTTGAATAACGCTGGTTTCCAAGGCGTGTATTAAGGCGCTTTCATCGACGACTTTGCCGCGGGCGATATTGATAAAAATGCCTGAAGGCTTCATCAGCGCAAACTCTTGGGCACCGATCAAATGCTCGGTCTCGGCGGTAAGCGGCACAGTGACACAGACGAAATCGGCTTCAGCCAATAGCTCGTTGAGTTCGCGGCGCTGCGCACCAAGCTCACTCTCTAAATCGGGCTTGGGTGAAGCGTTGGAGTAGAGCACCTGCATACCAAAGCCCAGGGCTCCGCGCCTGGCAACGGCTTGACCGATGCGCCCAAACCCCACCATGCCTAGGGTTTTACCATGCACATCGCTGCCAAACAGTGCCGGGCCAATGCTGGCTTGCCATTTGTCCGCTTTGACCCACTCGGCTAGTTCAACCACCCGGCGCGCCGCGGCCATGATCAACGCAAAGCCGGTGTCGGCAGTGGTTTCGGTAAGCACATCAGGCGTATTGCACAGCATAATGCCGCGCTTAGTAAGTTCATCAACAGGGATGTTGTCGTAGCCAACAGAGATGGTCGCTATGACTTTCAAGTTGGGCGCTGCGTCCAGCAACTGGGGGGTAATGGCTAAGCCGGAACCGATAATGCCGTGTGTCTCCGCTAATAGAGCGCGATTTTCAGGGGCATCAAGCGAGCTGGTTTTCGGCAACACATCCACTTCAAACAAATCGCTAAGTTCAGTCTGTTGAGCGTCGCTGAGTCGTCCTTGAATCACTAGACGTTTTTTCATTGTTATCTCCATGGTGAAAAGCCTGTTATCTAAAACCTGTTATTTAAAACCTGCTATTTAAAAAATAGTGTGTGGCGATTAGCCAATGGGTTGGTCGACTTCAAGCGCTAGTAGTTGCTCGCGATTAGGCAGACCTTCCATATCACCCACTACCTGGATGGCTTGGGCGCCAATGAGGTTGCCGCGTTGGGCGGCTTGACGCGCCGTTCTTCCGTCAAGCAGAGCGCTAATGACACCGACGGCGAAGCCATCGCCTGCACCTACGGTATCCACCACCTCAGCAACGTGGCAACCGGCCACTGTAAAGCTCTCTTCTTGCCCATCCAGGTTGCCACGGTAATAGCTACCTTCGGGGCCCAGCTTGATGATCACAGCCGAGGCACCTTGATCCAGATAATAGCCTGCTATGTCGTAAGGCGTCTTCTGCCCGGTGAGAAGCTGGCCCTCTGAAAGCCCAGGCAACACCCAGTCGGCGCGGCTGGCGAGTTCATTAAGGGTCGACCGCATAACGTTTTCGCTAGGCCAAAGTGACGGCCGCAAATTGGGGTCAAAGGAAATACTAGCGCCGTGGGCGCGGGCCCCTTCCATCAAATGATGGCTAAGTTGGCAGGCGCTTTCAGATAACGCTGGGGTAATGCCCGTCGCGTGAAGGTGGTTAAGTGCCTGAAAGTCGACATCCCGGGCGTCCTCAATAGTGAGATGGCTGGCGGCACTGCCACGTCTAAAATATTCAACTCGCGGGTCGGCGCCGTTCTGGGCACGTTCTTTAAAGAGCAGCCCGGTGGGGTGCTGTGCATCGGCGTGAATATAGCGATCATCGATACCTTCCGCTGTTAATGCCGCCTGAATAAACCCTCCAAAGCTATCGGTTCCCACTCGACTTAACCAGCCCACGTGGAAACCCAGCCTGGAGAGGCCGATAGCGACATTATTATCGGCGCCTGCCAAGCGGCGGTGGAAACGCTCAATGTTGGATAAGTCGCCTGGTGAATCAGCGACAAACATAGCCATGGCTTCGCCGAAGGTGAGAATTTCTGGTGGGTTAGAGAAGGAGTGGGGCATAGTCAGTAATCTCTTCGAGTTGTTCATTATCATCCAATGGGAACGATACCATTTTTGTGGCAATTTTTTAGCACCGACTAAAAAAATTAGCGTTGAGTAGAACCTCGTTCGATCAGAGTAGGTGAAAAATTCAGCGCCGCTGGCATTGATGATACGTGGGGCGCAATGCGATGCATCAAGCATTGAACAGCCGTTTTACCCATTGCATCGGTGGGTTGGGCAAGCGTGGTAATGCCGGGAGAGATCAAAGCGCACCAATCGAGTTCATCAATCCCCATCAAGCCTACCTTGCCAAGCGGTAAGTCCAACTGCTGAAACAGGCGGGTCACGGTTAGGGTGGCAGTGCCATTGCCGCACAAGACAGCGCAAGCGTGCTGTTGGTGGGCGGCTAAAAAGTCGCTTAGTGCTTGAAGCGTTGCAGTGCCATCTGAGTTAGCAAGCAGGGAGGATGAATGGATAAGCCCCAACTGCTCGGCAGTGTGGTTAAAGCGGGCCAAGCGTTTTTGTCGCGTGCTCGATTGCTGGGGAACTTCGCTGACATACAGTACGGCCTGGTAGCCCTGATCGGCCAAGTGTTCTAGCGCCATATCGATCGCCAGGTGATTATCGAGTCCAACCACCTCCGCTTCCACATGATCGACTTCGCGGTCTAGCAGCACAATGGGTGTCCCCTGGCTGATGAAAGTATGTAGTTGGCGTTCAGGGCTGCCGGATGCATTTACCACGAGACCTTCCACCTGATAGGCACCCAACAGGTCTAAATGCTGGCGCTCCTGTTCTGGGTCGTTATCAGTATTACATACTACCAATGAGTAGCCGTATTGGCGGCACGCTTGCTCTACACCATGTGTGATAGCCACTGAAAATGGGTTGCGGATATCTGCCACCAACATACCTAACAATTTAGAGCGACCACCTTTTAACCCGCGTGCCATTTGATTTGGCTGGTAGCCAAGGGTACCTGCCGCATGGGCGATGCGCGCTTGAAGTGAGGGCGAGAGCCGATCACGCTCTTCGCCAAAATAGCGCGATACGCTGGTTTTAGAGGCACCAGCGAGGCGGGCTACTTCAAGAATGGTGGAACGGCGCGGTGTAGGTGGCATAGTGTACTTTAAAATAGAGTGCTTAAATAAATAGCGTTTTGCGTTAAAGTGTCTTCCGTTACATTGTGATTAACGGAATGAAAGTAGCTCAATTTTGGGTGTTTGCTAGGCCAAAAGCAACGGCGTGCGAGCCGCTAAGGGTGATTGGCCATATGAATATTGTAGTCTGTGGGGTTCACCGTGCCCTCAAGACGTCCAATTTGAGTAAAGTCATTATTTTCAAGAACCGTGTCAATAGATGTGTCTCTAAAGGAGAGGTTTTTAATAACGTTAACTTTACACGGCATTCCCTTTGCATCTACATCCATTATCCATGCTAAGAAACCGTTTGAGAACTTTGCTAAGCTACCGATAGGGTATAAGCCAAAGTGTTGGATATACTCTACAAGTAATGACTTTTCATAAATAGTTGGGCAGTTATTAACCCAGCGGTAGGCATCAAGAGGTTGCCGTGGATGCTGACCATTTCGCTCATGGGTTAATTTATTGATTATTTTAATAACACTGATTAGTCGAACACGCTCGGATAACTCTGCAGCCTGCTTTCCAGCTGGATAGCCGCTGCCATCGAGCCGTTCGTTGGCATTGAGGATAATGTCATGGCAGGCTGGGCTGGCGACCCAGCCCAGTGCTGTTAGCTTGTTATTCAGTGCAACAACATGTTCTTTGAGTAGCTCGGCTTGCGATGGAGACATGCGAATTTTAAGTGAGGGGAGCTGTTCGCTAATCAGCAGTGGTTTACCCATGGTGTGTAGTAGGGCGCCCGCCACTGTTTCCCGTGTCTGTGACGCGTATGGGTCACGACTGATCAGGATCATTGCTAGCTGGCTACTCACTTGTATGGCATGGCGCACCCACTCGGGTTCATCATGCAAAAAAGCCAGTGCATACTGAAGCCCCCTTCGGTCTTGAGTGACCATATAAAGAAGGCTGTCGACACACTCATAGAGGCTCTCTTCTGGAAATAAATCCTTGTTTTTAGTAAACATTAACATGACTTGTAGCTGGTGAGCGACTTCAAGAACACCGCGTAACAGAGGAGATCGTTGGCTACTCTTGGTTTGATCATGCTCTTCTTTGTGCTGCATTTTCTTCTCTTTGGCATCTGCGATGAAAAGCCGTGACTTAGCTCGAGAGGAGCTATCCTGTATACCTGAGCGAAAAGCAGCTTCGAACTCAGATTCCGATACATAATGGAAAAGAGTCTCAGTCATCGTGGCTGACATATTAATAAACTCAATACCGATAGCCGCATAGTCATGGCTCCCAAAAGGTCGCATATGACAAATACGTCCTTGAGTGTTGAATATTTCTCCGTTTGGAAACTCGAGAGTGACCTCCGGCAGTACCTGATTAATGCTAAGAGCCATGCTATCTTCCAGTCTGACATACACCATGCAGCCACCTACTGAAAGGTTACGCACTTTACCTTCCACGTTGAGCTCATGGGCAAATACTTCCAAGTGCACACGTGCGTGCATACCCAGAATGAAGGGTACACGCAAAGCTCTTCGATTATCGGAGGAAAAAATAGAGCCGGGAAGCTGGCACTCTAAATGGTAAGTGCAGGTATCTATTTTAATGACGTGTGCCGGCACTTGTTCAATATTATAAATTTCTTCTTCTATACCTGGCGTAGGATGGGAAGCTTCTATGTCAAAGCAAATGGTGTCGTTTTGCAAATAAGGAGAAAGCGAGCTACCTGTGTAATGTATCGCTAACGTTATTTTACCACTGTCCAATTCTATCTTAATAGCCTTCGCCTCTATGGCGTAGGCCGCTTCTTTTGAAAAAATAGAAATAGTATGTTCTTTTTTTAGCAAAGACCGTATTATTTGCCCAGTGGTATTTTGGTTCGCCGTATTGATAATCATATAAAACCCACCGTATTTATTTTGTTATAATTAATATCGACTTGGTGGTGACTGCTATATGCTTCTATTGCTTGTCACTCCTACCATGATAGGACATTTTTCCTGTGTCGATTAGCTATTATTTCGCTCCAGTTTGCAAACCTATTTATATCGATTTTAAGAGTCATTTGTAATGATTTGATAATTTTTGTTTATGTTTGATGCAGGCCAGGCCGCCATTCGGACGGGTAGGGATAATCAGGTAAACTGCACGCTTTCTTTTACAGCGATGCTCGCGGCATGCCCTCAAATCCTAAATCACTCCATTCTCAATCGAGCAGCTATGAATTAACGCCGTCTGGCGATCGCTATTTCGATGGCCTAGCCGAGAAATTCTCCCGTTCGCTCTATCAGGCGCCCCGGGGCGAGCTGCGTCTCGCAATGCTCGACTACCTGCTACCGGAAATGCTGAATCTAGAGGGGCAGTGCGTGCTGGACGTGGGCGGTGGCCTGGGCCAGCAGGCGGCATGGTTTGCTGAGCGGGGGCACGATGTCACGATGACTGAACCCTCAGCAGATATGTTGAGCTACGCCAAAACCTGGCACCGGGACGTTAAAACGTTACCGGAAGAGGCTATTACTTATCTGCAGGCGCCGCTACAACTGTTAACAGAACAAGCTCCTGGCCCATGGCCTCTGATTACCTGCCATGCAGTGTTGGAGTGGTTAGGTGACCCGCAAGCAGCGCTGTCCACATTGAGCGATTTATTGGCACCTGGCGGCCAGCTTAGCTTGATGGTGTTTAATCGCGATGCACTGCGCTTTTCCAACGCGGTCAAAGGCAATCTTGAGAAGGCGTTGAGCGACCGCTTAGCGGGGAAGGGCAAGCGACAACGATTGACGCCTATTTCGCCTGTTAGTCATGCCGAGGTTGAGCAGTGGAGTGCAGATAACGGCTTAGTGATAGATGCAGTCGCCGGTATCCGCGTTTTTCAAGATTACTTGCGCCACCCTCCCACCACGCCAGCAGAAACTGAAACGCTGCTGGCGCTGGAAAAAAAGTATTGTCGCCATGACCCCCACTGGCGCCTGGGCCGCTACCTGCTTTATACATTAATTAAACCGGAGATCGTTGAATGAGTGCCCAGTCCCCAGCATGCCAGCTGTTAGAGCGCCAAAAAGATAACTATGTAGCGCTGTGGGTCATTGGCCCGCCAGTCGATAGCTGGCTTATTGACCAATCGACGGGTGTGGTCAGTGGCGATTTTGACGTACTGCGTGAGTGGCAGGCGCAAGGCAAGCAGGCCCGAACGCCTTTTAACTTGGCAGTGGACGAGTCATTCGGCAAAGAGATGGTGCTGTTTTGGCCGAAGGCGCATCAGTTAGGTATTTGGTGGCTCAAGTGGTTATGTGAGCAGCTACCTGAAGGGACTCCCATTGAAATTGTCGGCGAGCATCAAGGTGGCATTAAACGTGTTCCCAAGATGCTGGATGAGCTGGGGATGCCTTGGGATAAGCGCGACAACGCCCGGCGCTGTTCACTCTTTGCCACCCAAACCGTGGCATTGGATTCGACTAGCGATAGCGCTTGGCAGCAATTCGAGACATTAGGACTGACGCTGAACAGCCACCCGGGCGTATTTGGCCACGGCAAAGTCGATGAAGGAACGCTGTTACTGTTGGAAAGCATTGAGAATAGCTTGCCGAAAAAACCGCTCAAAGTGCTGGATATGGGCTGTGGCGATGGGATTATTAGCGCTTGGTTGGCCCAGCGTGGCCATCATGTGACCGCGGTGGACGTCAGCGCTTTTGCGGTAGAGGCGTGTAAGCGCACCTTGGCGGCGAATGGGCTAGAGGGGCGGGTACTCTGCAGTGATGTATTCAGTGCACTTGAAGGTGAGCAGTTTGACTGGATTGTTAGCAACCCGCCTTTCCATAAAGAGCGTGATATCAGTTATGGCCCTAGCCAGCGTTTGATCAGCGCAGCGCCAGAGCATCTCAATGCGGGCGGGCGGTTAATCCTGGTGGCAAATGGCTTTTTGCCCTATCCAGACCTCTTGCAGCGGGCATTTCAAGACTTCCAGACCCTGGCGGATAATCGCCGCTTCAAGGTTTACGGTGCGATTAAGTCACAGCGCTAGGTCTACGGCATTTGATGAGGCACTTACTCAGCAAAGAAAACATTAAGTACGTGATCCAGATGCACTTCCATAGCACGACGAGCAGCCGCCGGGTCACGTTCTTCAATGGCTTCAACGATGCGCTTATGGTCATCCTGGGAGCGCTGCGGCATATCTGTTTCCATAAAGAGTTCCTGGAGTCGACGAAACATGGCGCCGTACTTGTGGCCAAGCAGATGCTTGATGACAAGTGCGTAGGCCGCGTTGCCTGAGGCCTCAGCAATACGAATATGCAGTAATCGATCTCCGGCGCAGTTGCGCCCGCCATTGGCGTTGTCAGACACATTCCGCTCAAATGCCAAACGGATCGCTTTCATATCCTCTTCAGTGGCGTTCATGGCTGCTAACGCGGCAATTTCCGGTTCCAGATAGCGGCGCGTCTGGAGAAGTGAAAAGGGCGGGATCTCTTCGTCCAGATTGAGCTCAATTTCGCTCTCGAACTCTGGGTCTATTGCCCAGGGCTCGGTTCGAGCGGCTGCGCGCATCACCGACTCCATGGGAGTGGAACGCGATTCAAGCACCACGACACCATGGCCGACTCGAACAGCTACCTGCCCAACCACTTCGAGAGCAATCAAGGCCTCTCTCACTGAAGCCCGACTAACGCCAAGAGCTTGGGCAAGCTCTCGCTCGGGGGGTAACAGCGTTCCTGGGGGAAACTCACCATCATTGATTAACTGCTGTAATTGATCAGCAATCTGGCGATAGAGGCGCTGCGAGCGGATGGTTTGAATCGGCATTCGTGGTGTTTCCTATCCGTTTCACTGGTGTTTTTCGACTAAAGTTGATGGCTACTAAAGTTTATTCCCAAAAGCTGCTATTTGGCCTTTTGAGGCTTGTCAGGGTCAAAGTTTCTCGCTCATACTCGGCTCATTGGTCAGGCCATTAGGTGTCTGGATGATTTGGCCTAATGTATGTTCCCACTCTTTTCAAGGTCGTGCCACAGCTTTTAGGGGCGCGCCTTAGCCGTTAGGGATGTGCAAATAACATGAGACTCAAGAACAAAACTGCACTGATCACCGCCGCTGCAAACGGCATTGGGCGTGCTAGCGTCGAGCGCTTTGTTGCCGAGGGCGCACGCGTATTCGCGACAGATATCGATATTGCCAGCTTAGAAGGTATACCGGGTGTTGAAGCTTATCGCCTGGACGTCACGGATAGCCAAGCGATCCACCATTTAGCCGCTTCACTGCCAGCCTTGGATGTACTGTTTAACTGCGCCGGTATGGTGGCAGGTGGCAGCGTACTCGAATGCGACGAGGCCACTTGGCAGCGATCGATGGATCTGAATGTCACTTCAATGTTTCATACCTTGCAGGCTTTTTTACCGGGCATGTTGGCAAAAGAGAGTGGCAGCATCATCAACATGGCTTCCCTGGCATCTAGCATTAAAGGAGTTGCTAATCGCTGCGCTTACGGTACCTCTAAAGCCGCGGTGATCGGACTGACCAAGTCAGTCGCCGCCGACTTTATGACCCAGGGAATTCGCTGCAATGCGATCTGCCCTGGCACCGTTGAGTCTCCCTCTCTCAAACAGCGTATTGCTGAGCAGGCACGTAAAGAGGGGCGCAGTGATGCAGAGGTGCTAGCCTCTTTTATTGCCCGTCAGCCAATGGGTAGGCTGGGGCGAGTGGAGGAAGTGGCTGCGCTGGCGGCTTTCCTGGCTTGTGATGAATCGCAGTTTATTACCGGCACCACGCAATTGATCGATGGTGGTTGGGCTAACTGATTACTTCAGAAGGAATAACAATATGAAACTTTTACGCTTTGGAACGCTGGGCCAGGAAAAGCCGGGCATTCTCGATAGTCAGGGTAAGGTGCGTGATCTGTCCGCTCTCGTTAGCGATGTTGCCGGTGATGTATTGAGCGACGAAGGGTTGCAGAAACTTCGCGATGTGGATCTCTCTATATTGCCAGAGGTCGCGGCTGATGTACGTCTGGGGCCTTGTGTTGGTCAGGTGGGCAAGTTTATTTGTATTGGTCTCAACTACTCCGATCACGCAGCAGAAACCGGCGCCGAGGTTCCCCCTGAGCCGGTCATTTTCAATAAGTGGACAAGCGCTATCTGTGGTCCCAATGACAATGTGGAGATCCCCCGTGGCTCCAAAAAGACCGATTGGGAAGTCGAGCTTGGGGTAATTATTGGAAAGGGTGGTCGTTACATTGATGAAGCTGAGGCGATGTTACATGTGGCGGGGTTCTGCATAGTTAATGATGTGTCTGAACGCGAGTTTCAGTTGGAGCGCAGTGGTACTTGGGACAAGGGCAAAGGCTGCGATACGTTTGGCCCCTTAGGGCCCTGGTTAGTTACCCGTGATGAGATTGCTGACCCACACCAGTTAGGTATGTGGCTTGAGGTAGACGGCCAGCGTTACCAGGACGGCAATACGCGCACCATGGTGTATCAAGTGCCTTTTCTGATCAGTTACTTGAGCCGTTTTATGAGTTTGCAGCCTGGCGATGTTATCTCCACCGGCACACCTCCCGGTGTGGGTATGGGCCAGAAGCCCGCCGTTTACCTTCGTGATGGACAGCAAATGCGTTTAGGTATTGAGGGCTTAGGTGTGCAGCGGCAGCGGGTCGTTCAGGCCTAAACATAACGAGGAGAAGCGCGCTTATGGAAGTGCTTATCTGTTCAAAGCCGCAACATCTGGAGCTGCGTCACGCTTCTAAGCCAGAGTGTGCCTCTGGGCATGCCGTGGTACGGATACGCCGTATCGGTATCTGCGGAACGGATATTCATGCATATGGTGGCAATCAACCCTATTTTGAATATCCCAGGGTGTTAGGCCATGAGCTTGCCGGTGAGATAGTCGAAGTCGCTGATGACCATGACCAGCACTTACTGGGCAAGCAGGTTTATGTCATACCCTACCTGCATTGTGGTGAATGCCGTGCCTGCCAGCAGCATAAAACCAACTGCTGCCAGAACATGCAGGTTATTGGCGTACATCAAGATGGTGGCATGGCGGAGTACCTGACCGTACCTACCACTCACTTAGTGGTATCTGAAACCCTTAGCATCGATCAATTGGCCCTGGTGGAGTGCATGGCAATTGGTGCTCACGCTGTAAGGCGTAGCGTGCTACAAGCGGATGAATTAGCCGTCATCGTGGGTGCGGGGCCTATTGGTATGGGCGTACTCCAGGTCGCTAAAAGCCAGGGGGCGCGTACCTTGATGGTGGATACCAATCCATCACGTCTGGCTTTTTGCCGTGACGTACTGGGTGCCGATGCGGTGGCGAACCCTCAGGAAGTGGAAGTGGCTGCACAGATCAGCAAGCTAAATGGCGGTGCGTTAGCAGATGTGGTGTTTGATGCCACAGGGAGCCCTCGTGCTATGGAGGCTGGGTTCGATCTGGTGGGGCATGGCGGTTGCTATGTTCTGGTGAGTATAGTCAAAGCAGATATTACCTTCAGTGATCCTGATTTCCACAAGAAAGAGTTGACCTTGATCGGCAGCCGTAATGCCACTCGGGAAGACTTTGATAGTGTGGTGTCACTGATGGATAGTGGGGACATCAATGCTGAAGCAATGATTACCCACCGTGCTTACCTTGCTGACGTGCCTGCCCAGATGCCCCAGTGGTGTGACCCCGCTAATCAGGTTATCAAGGCCATGATATCGATTGATCATTAACACTTCTGCATCGTATCCTCAAACTTGCCACATTCAGCCGCCGACGAATTTACCGGTAAGGTCTATCGTTAAGGACTATGATGCAAATAAGTAGTCGTTAATTTAACGGTAGTGAATAGGAGTGGCAGCAATGGCGGGAAATATTCGAAATACGGCGGTACTGGGAAGTGCCGTTCTGCTGGGCGGGCTGCTGGCGCTAGGGCTGGTATGGAGCGGTAGTTATATCAAGGGCGCCGCAGAAGTGTGGCAGCAGTCGTCGCGTAGCGTCACGGTGCGTGGCTTAGCCGAGCGAGAAGTGCCGGCAGATTTGGTGCTGTGGCCGTTCAATTACAGTGTCAGCGCTAATAGCTTGAGTGACCTTGAGCAGCAGTTGTCCAGTGACGAGCAGGCAATTCGCGATTTTCTGGAGGCCCAGGGGTTTGCATCAGAGCATGTTAGCTCCACTCCGCCGCGGATTACCGACCAATATAGCAATCAGTACGGTGGTCAGCGCCCGGATGAGCGCTATCGCGCCGAAGCAACACTGCTACTGCGCTCCCCCGATGTTGAGGGCGTGATCGAGGCAATCCCCAATGCGACTTCACTGGTTCGAGAGGGCGTACTGCTCTCGCCTAGCTACGAATACCGCACGGAGTTTCTATTTACCGGACTTGATGCGATCAAGCCTGAAATGATTGCGGCGGCCACTGCGGATGCGCGTAACGCCGCACAGCAGTTTGCCGAAGATTCCGGTAGCCAAGTGGGCCAGATTCGTCAGGCGACCCAGGGCTACTTCTCCATCGAGGACTTGGACAGCTACACGCCGCAAACCAAACGTGTTCGCGTTGTCACCACGGTGGACTACTCCTTACAAGATTAGGCCCTAGGCGGCGTTAATGGCGCAGGGATTAGCCAGTGTAATCAATGGCGGTGATGGTATAAAACGTATCACCGTTAGGCGTGAGCACTTTTGCTTCATCACCCACCTGTTTACCGAGCAGTGCTTTAGCCATAGGTGCATCGATACTGATCCAGCGCTTTTTGGTGTCGATTTCATCGTGGCCAACGATCCTGAGATGCACCTCACCGCCACTTTCATCCTCCAGGCTTACATAAGCGCCGAAAAACACCTTGCTGGTATCGGCTGGCAGGCGGTCTACGATTTGCAGTTCGTCCAAGCGTTTCGTCAGGTAAGTAATCCGGGCGATAACGCGGTTCAGCTCTTTCTTGTTATAGGTGTAATCGGCGTTTTCACTGCGGTCGCCCTGGGCGGCTGCTTCGCCGACTTTTGCTGAAATATCCGGGCGTTTAACCCGCGATAGGTGATCCAAGATAGCGCGCAAGCGAGCCGCCCCTTCTGGGGTAATCAGATTGCTCTTAGGGGCTTGACGCGGATCTTTGGCTGGATCGCGCCAGCGGGTCATGTTGCGGCCTTTCATTACCTATTCCCCATCGTGTTTCGAGCTACCCACCTTACGTTAATTGCGCGAAGCAACCAAGCAGCATGCTACTGGTAAATCATTCAAACGTTCGTTACATTTTTTGCTATATTGGGCTAGAGGCCCGTCATTGGTGGGTCTAAGTAGGACAACAATAATGTTAGGAGCATGTATGCGAACTCACTCTTTTCCACGTATGTTTTTACCGCGCTCATTAATCGCCGCCGCTATTGGCAGCGCGCTGATGCTGTCTCCGCTAACCGCCTCTGCCTTTGAAGGCGAGCTGTTTTCGCTTAAAAACAGGTGGGAGCATACCGTGACTGAGATGCCCGCCAACGAGCGCGAGAGCACGTTAAAGGCATTGGCAGGTGAAGCGGAGCAGTTGGCCGAGCAGTACAGCGATGAAGCTGATGTACTTGTTTGGCAGGGAATAGTTCTGGCTTCTTATGCCCGTGAGCGCGGTGGTTTAGGCGCATTAGGAATCGCAGGTGATGCGCGTGACGCGTTAGAAAAGGCGATTGAAATAGATCCTCAGGGGTTGAATGGTTCCGCCTACGTCACGCTAGGTGCGCTTTACGATCGCGCTCCGGGACGGCCACTCGGTTTTGGCAATAGTGATACCGCTGAACGCATGTTCCAGCGTGCCTTGGAGATCCGCCCAGACGGCATCGATGTGAACTACTACTACGCTGCCTTTTTGAAAGAAGAGGGCAATGAGCAGGCCGCTCGCGAGCACGCCCAGCGAGCGGTTAACGGCACCGCTCGAGACAACCGGCAAGTCTCCGATGAAGCGCTACGCCGTGATGCCGAAGCGCTGCTTAAGCAGCTGTAAATCCCCCGCTGAATTGGCATTCCCGGTGGCAAGCATTGATAATAGATCGATTATCACCACCGGGAGTGCCTCATGGCGTCCAACTCCAAGCACGATGCTGTTCAGAATCCTAATTTTCAGCGCCCTCCTTTTAAAAACACGGCTCTTAGCGTTCCCGACTTAAAGCGCGATGATGTTGAGCTGCTTAAGCGGGAGACGCTACACCAGGGGTTTTTCCGCCTGGAAGCCTTAGAGCTTCGTCACCGGCTGTTTGAAGGCGGTTGGAGCGAACCCATGCGTCGTGAAGTGCATAATCGCTTTGATGCAGTGGGTGTGCTGCTCTACGACCCTGAGCGCGACTCATTGGTGCTCATTGAGCAGTTTCGTGCCGGCGCCATTGATGATTCCGTTTCTCCCTGGAAGCTCGAGCTCGTGGCCGGTTTGGTCGAAAAAGACGAATCGCTGGAAGATGTGGCGCGTCGCGAGGCGTGGGAGGAGGCCGGTTGTAAAGTGGCCCAACTGACCAAACTTCACACGTATTATCCCAGCCCTGGCGCCTGCAGCGAGCAAGTGACACTATTTTGTGGTTTGGTAGATACCCAAGGATTAGGTGGGATTCATGGCCTAGATGAAGAGCATGAGGATATTCGTGTTCACGTCATGCCTTTCGCTAACGCTTGGGAGCTCTTAGAGAAGGGGCGACTCGACAACGCCATGTGTTTAATTGGTCTACATTGGCTGAATAGTCAGCGAGCCTCACTGCGTGCTGCCTCGCAGCGCGCTTTGACGCAAAGCGAAACCGACGAGGAGTGAACATGGCGAGAACGGCCTATGTCACCGATTTAAAATCGCTCCAAGGGGAGTGCAGCGCCAACTATTTACGTTTGGTGCGCCTGGTGGGCGATATGGAGGCCGGCCAGCGCCGCGATATTGCCTTGCGCGGTGATAAACAGCATTTCGGTGATCTGCATCTGTATATTCAAGAGCAGGCGCCTTACACCACCATGGTGAATGTTTCTCAGACCGGCCCACTAGATACCGTTTTGGAAGGGCCGCGTATGCGCGTACATCTTTATCACGATGTACGCATGGCGGAAGTGACCGACTTTCAGCGCGAGCGCCACTTTAGTGGCCGCTACCGCTACCCCAATGCCCGGATGCATCAGCCGGATGAGAAGCTTCAACTCAACCGCTTCTTGGGCGAGTGGCTGGCTCATGGCCTTGCTCACGGTCACACGGTCGACGTGCCGGAGATGCCCTAATGCGTGTGGTGCAAATTACCGACGCCCATCTCTATGCGGATATCGAAGCGCGTTCCCGGGCGGGCATACCCTGGCGGCAGTTTCAGCAGGTGTTGAATGCCGTTGTCGCCGAAAAGCCCGATATCGTGCTGTTTACTGGTGATATTAGCCAGGATGAATCGGCCGCTTCCTACGCCTTGGCGATGCAGGCGCTGGAGCAGTTGCCTTGCCCCTGGTACTGGCTGCCGGGTAATCACGATCAGCCCGAGTTCATGGCGGCCGAGCGGCCGATGGTTGAACAAGTGAACTTGGATTCGTGGCGCATCCTGTTGCTCAATACCCAGGTGGAGGGCAAACCCCACGGTGAACTGGGAAGCGAGCGGCTAGCTAAGCTCGCTGAACAGTTAGAGAACGATGACCGGCCCACGCTGATAGCCATGCACCACCCGCCGGTGGACGTCGGCGCGGTGTGGATGGATGCCATTGGCCTACAAGATCGCGACGCATTTTGGCAACTGCTAAGTAAACACCCGCACGTCAAGATCATCCTGTTTGGTCACGCGCACCAAGCCTACGCCGAGCATCATATTTTAGGCACAGGTAGAGGCATAGGTGAGGCCACTATTGATGTTTATGGCTGCCCGGCGATGGCCGATCAGTTTCTGCCCGGTGCCGAGCAGTTTGCCATTGATGAAGCTTCCCGCCCTGGCTATCGGGTTATCGATTTGGCGTATAGCGATGCCCAGGGAAGCGAGTGGCAGAGCTGGGTAGAGCGCATTGATTAGACGTTAATTGCTCTCTTATTTCTAGATAGGTTTTTTAGGAATAAAAAGATAGTTATTAATTCTTTTGGGTTATTACCGGCTCGGCGTTACCCTACTCACATTCGAACGTACATTTATCTATAACGTACGCTGATTTTAGCTTGTGTGACGAGCTTGTTCTTGTGAGGTAAGGGGCCATGACCCAATTGTCTACATTGTCGTCAAAAGAGCGGTCTTCAGAGACGCGTTCTTCATCTTCAGCGACGCAGGGGGAGGCTTTTAATGCCCCTGATGCCGCGCGCTTGACCCACCTCAAGCAATTAGAAGCCGAGTCTATCCATATCATCCGTGAAGTTGCCGCTGAGTTCGCCAACCCGGTGATGATGTACTCCATCGGTAAAGATTCGTCGGTAATGCTGCACTTGGCGCGCAAAGCTTTTTACCCCGGTACACCGCCATTCCCGCTGATGCACGTGGACACCACGTGGAAGTTTCGCGAAATGATCGAGTTCCGTAACCGCATGGCTGAAGAGGCGGGTATGGAACTGATCGTGCACACCAACGAAGAGGGGCGGGCAGCCAATATCAACCCGTTCGACCACGGCAGCGCCAAATACACCGATATCATGAAAACCCAGGCGCTCAAGCAGGCGCTGGATAAGTATGGGTTTGATGCGGCCTTTGGTGGCGCGCGTCGTGATGAAGAAGCCTCGCGTGCCAAAGAGCGCGTCTACTCGTTCCGCGATAAGTATCACCGTTGGGATCCCAAGAACCAGCGCCCTGAGCTTTGGAACGTATATAACGCCAAGGTCAATAAAGGTGAATCGATCCGCGTGTTCCCACTCTCTAACTGGACCGAGCTGGATATCTGGCAATACATCTACTTAGAGTCGATTCCCATCGTGCCGCTCTACTACTCGGCCAAGCGGCCCATAGTCGAGCGCGACGGTATGCAAGTTATGGTCGATGACGACCGTATGCCGTTAGCACCTGGCGAAGTGCCGGAAATGAAGTCGGTACGGTTTCGAACGCTTGGCTGCTACCCGCTAACCGGCGCGGTGGAATCCGAAGCCGCGACGCTTCCGGAAATTATTCAAGAGATGCTGCTGACCCGAACCAGTGAACGCAGTGGCCGCGCCATCGATCGCGATCAGGTGGGTTCGATGGAGAAGAAAAAGCGCGAGGGGTACTTCTGATGTCTCACCAATCTAATTTAATCGCCGATAATATCGAGCAGTACCTGCACGAGCACGAAAACAAAGACCTGCTGCGTTTTATCACCTGCGGTAGCGTAGACGACGGCAAATCGACGCTGATTGGCCGTCTGCTTCACGACTCGAAAATGATCTTTGAAGATCAACTGGCGGCGATCACTCAGGCTTCTAAAACCAGTGGTACTACTGGTGATACCGTTGATCTGGCGCTGTTGGTGGATGGGCTGCAGTCAGAGCGTGAGCAGGGCATTACCATCGATGTGGCGTACCGCTTTTTCTCTACCGATAAGCGCAAGTTTATTATCGCCGATACGCCTGGGCATGAGCAGTACACCCGCAATATGGCCACGGGGGCATCAACCGCCAGCCTGGCGATTATCCTGATCGATGCCCGCTACGGTGTGCAGACCCAGACTCGCCGCCATAGCTTTATTGCCGACCTGCTAGGTATTCAGCACCTGGTGATTGCGGTCAATAAGATGGATCTAGTGGACTTCTCCGAGCAGCGCTTTAACGAGATAGTCGATGAGTACCGAGCCTTTGCCACCAATCTGCAAGCACCTGACATTCGCTTTGTACCGATGTCGGCCCTGAATGGCGACAACGTGGTCAATCGCAGCGAACAAACGCCCTGGTATTTTAGCGATGCTTACCAGGGGGAAACACTGATCGAGCTATTAGAGAGTGTCGAGATTACCCGCGACCAGAACCTCAGCGATCTGCGTTTACCGGTTCAGTACGTTAACCGCCCGAACCTTGATTTTCGCGGTTACTGCGGCACTTTAGCCGCGGGTGTATTACGTCCTGGTCAAGCCGTTAAGGCACTTCCATCGGGTAAAACGTCGCGGGTTGCACGGATTGTCACTTTTGATGGTGATCTTGCGGCCGCTTATCCAGGTCAGGCGATCACTGTGACTCTGGAAGATGAAATCGATATCTCCCGTGGCGACTGGCTGGTGGCAGCGGATAGCGAACTGCCGCTCTCCAACACCTTTAAAGCCGATATTGTTTGGATGCAGGAAGAGGCGTTAACGCCAGGTAAGCTCTACGATTTCAAACTGGCGACCCGCGATCTTTCCGGTCAGATCAGTGCGATTGATTACCAAATCGACGTCAATACTCTGGAGAAGCATGCCACTCACTCGCTGGGGCTAAATGCGATTGCCCGCTGCGACGTGGAACTGACAGCTGCTATTCCCGTGGATGATTACCGCACCAGCCCCGGTACCGGTAGCTTTATCATCATTGATCGGCTGACCAACGTGACCGTAGGCGCCGGTATGATCCGCGGTACCGCCAGCGCCCCAGGCAATGCTTCAAACGCCACCGATTGGGCCGACTTTGAGCGTGATTTGAATGCCCTGGTGCGTAAGCATTTCCCTCACTGGGAAGCGAAAGATATCAGCGGTTTATTCAGCCGCTAACCGGCATAAGCTCCGGTCATGAGCCTCCTCACATCCGTGCGAGGAGTTCTCCTTATCTCATTGCGAGGAGCGAAGCGACGCGGCAATCTTGCTTTTGTCATTGCGAGCGCAGCGCGGCAATCTCAAAGTTAGTGCCATCGCCGGTATGAGATTGCTTCGTCGCAAGCTACTCGCAATGGCGGTAGGTGATTAGATTTACTCAGCGTTAGGGAAAAACAGCTGCTGACCATCTACCTCAAAATCCGCAATCGCTTGCTGGCCCTGTTCAGAAACCAGCCACTCGTGCCACTGGGCGGCGAGGTCGTGCTTCAAATGCGGGTGACGCTCTGCCGAGAGCAATAGGCTGCCATACTGATTGAATAGCGCTTCATCGCCTTCAAACAGCAAGGTGAGGTCTTGTGGGTTGTCAAAGGCGACCCAGGTGGCGCGATCGGTAAACGTATAGGCGTCCATGCCCGCGGCGGTATTCAACGTAGGGCCCATGCCGCTGCCCAGCTCGCGGTACCACTCGCCCTGTGGCGTGACCCCGGCATCTTCCCACAAGCGCAATTCCGCGCGGTTGGTGCCGCTATCGTCCCCACGTGAAGCAAAGGGGGACTCGCTCTCGGCAATACGCTGCATGGCATCGATGACGGTTTCGCTGTCACGGATGCCCGCAGGGTCATCGCTCGGGCCGACGATTACGAAATCGTTGTACATCACATTCAAGCGTTCTGTGGCGTAGCCATCGGCCACAAACTTTTCTTCACCTGCGGTGTCGTGAACCAGCAGGCTATCCGCATCGCCACGGCGACCAATTTCAAATGCCTGGCCGGTGCCCACGGCGACCACGTGCACATCAATCCCGGTCTCTTCGCTGAATGCGGGGATGATGGCGTCAAACAGGCCAGAGTTTTCGGTAGAGGTCGTGGAGGCCAGGGTAATGTAGTCATCGGCCGCCATCAGCGTAGCGCTGAAGGTCAGCCCTAGGGTGCCAGCGGTGATAAGTGCGGTAGTTTTGTTCATTTTTGCTCCTTGATCGCTTTTCATAAATCGTTTTTCTTCAATCCTAGGGCTCACTTATATTGGAGCTACCAGACCAACTCGCCGCGAATAAACGCCCCCGCCTCAGGTGAGGTGGGGGCGGTAAAAAAGTCGCGGGCAGGGGTGTGTTCAAGTAGTTCGCCGTTGTGCAAAAACACCACGTCATTGGCTAAGCGATGTGCTTGGTGCAAGTCGTGAGTGGTCATAACGATACGTGTACCGCTGTGATGAAACTCCAGTACGGCATCTTCAACGGCCTTGATGGCGGCGGGGTCGAGCGCCGAGGTGGGTTCGTCTAAAAACAGAACTTGGGGATTGAGCAGCCAGGCCCGTGCCAACGCTAAACGCTGCTGCTCGCCACCGGAAAGCACCCGCGCAGGCCGTTTGGCTAGGTGTGCTAAGCCAAACTTCTCAAGGGCACTCATCGCCTGGGTTTTTCGAGGTAACGCTTTCAGTTCTGGTCGCGCCACTTTATTGATGGCTAGCACATAGGTCAGGTTATCCAGCGCTGAGCGGCGTAACAGCACAGGGCGTTGGAAAACCATGGCTTGCGCGGGCTGAACCCCTTGCCAGCGAACCGAACCGCTGGAGGGCGTTAGTAGGCCGTGAGCTAGACGCATTAATAGGCTTTTGCCCGCACCGTTCGGCCCCATTATTAGCGTTCGCTGGCAGCCTGCAAGGCGCATCGATGTGGGACTAAGCAGGGTATGGCCGCGATGGATAAAGCTCACGCTGTCGAGCTCAAGGGTGGCGACGGGGGGCGTATGATGTGCGTTCATCCCAGCCGCCTTTTCGCCGTTTCGCCGATTATGTGGGCAATCGCGTTAATCATGGTGACCAGGGCGAGCAGAATGATCCCTAAGCCAAGGGCCATAGGCAGGTTGCCCTTGCTGGTTTCCAACACAATGCTGGTGGTCATCACGCGGGTGACGCCGTCGATGTTCCCGCCCACAATCATCACTGCGCCCACTTCGGCGCTGGCGCGGCCAAAGCCTGCCAGGATCACCGTTAACAGCCCAAAGCGTGCGTCCCATAGCAGGGTGGGGATCATGCGTAGGCGCGTTAGCCCCAGTGAGTTCAACTGCTCGGCATACTCTCCGTGAAGCGCTTCAACCTGCTGGCGGGTGAGGGCGGCAATAATGGGTAGTACCAGAATCACTTGGGCTATCACCATCGCTGTTGGCGTAAACAGCAGCCCCCATTCACCCAGTGGGCCTGCGCGCGAAAGCAGTAGGTAGACACAAAGCCCTGCCACGACTGGCGGTAAGCCCATCAAGGCATTGAGGGCGACAATCACGACGTTACGTCCAGGAAAGCGCCATAGCGCCAGAGCAGCGCCTAAGGGCAGGGCTATCAGGCTGGCAATCAATACCGCCATCAGCGATACCTGCAGCGAGAGCATCACGATGGAGATTAGCGCGCTATCCATACTCAGGATCAGGGTGAGAGCAGTACTAAAAGCATTATCACTGGTGAGCATTGAGCGTCGGTTTCACTTTTGTATGAAGAGCTGTTGTAGGAAAACTGTTATCTGAGAATTGGCATGATGTATCGAAAAATGACTTAATGCACTGCGTCCTGAAATTTATGCAGTCATATGCAGTTAAAATACAAAAGAGGTTTGCATTTTACCCAGCGAGGCTACCTTGCGATGTCTGAACCACATACTTACCTGACCACCGCAGAAGTCGCTGACTATTTGCGTTTAAAAGAGCGCAAGGTGTATGACTTGGTGCGCCAAGGCCAGATTCCCTGTAGTCGGGTAACGGGAAAGTTGCTGTTTCCCCGCCAACAGATCGATTTATGGGTGCTGAACCATTTAGAAGGCGATCAGGCGCAGCGTTTATCAGTGCCGCTAGTAGCAGCCGGTAGCCAGGATCCACTGTTGGAGTGGGCTATTCGGGAAAGCGGCTCTGATTTGGCGATGCTCTGCCAAGGCAGTGGCGACGGCGTGCGGCGGTTGCTTGACGGCAAGGCGATGTTGGCGGGCATTCATCTGCTGGATGCTTCTACTCAGCGCTATAACGAACCCAGCGCGCTCGGCTTAAGCGGCATGCGTGATCTGTTGATAGTGCACTGGGCAAAGCGCCGCCAAGGGCTGCTTTTACCCGCTGGCAACCCGATGAGCATCTCTGGGCTAAATGATTTAAAACGGCCCGGGATCCGCGTGGCGCATCGCCAGCCCGACGCTGGAGCAGCACGGTTGCTGCACTGTTTGCTACAACAAGCAGGCATTGAAAGCTCGGCGATCAACTGGGCGCCCCATGCCTCCTTAAGTGAAGATGATTTGGCGCTTAGCATTGGGCAGGGTGAGGCAGATGTTGGGCTGGGGGTTGAAGCCGCCGCCCATCGCCAGCACCTTGGCTTCGTTACACTTTGCGATGAGCCGTTTGATTTAATTATGCAGCGGCGCAGTTATTTCGAACCTTCAATACAGCGCCTGTTGGCGTTTGCTCATCAAGCGCGTTTTGCCGAGAGGGCAACACAGTTAGGAGGTTATGATATTGCTGAACTAGGAAGGATTGTGCATAACGCCTAGCGCGCTATTCGCTAACCTGCGGCGTCAGTAGGAGAGCTTGACCCTGATTCAATATACGCCACACTAGTGGGGCGTTACTAACGCAAATCATCACGAAAAGGAGAGCATGATGAAACAAGCACTAAACGGTAAGCGTGTTGCTATTTTAGCCGCAGCTGGTTTTGAAGAGTCTGAGCTGAGCGTACCGCGCGCCGCCTTACAGAAAGAGGGTGTTGAGGTTCATGTGGTCACCCCCGACGGTAAAGGAGTCCGCGCTTGGGCGGAAACCGACTGGGGCGACACCTATGAAGCCGATAAAGCCCTTGCTGATGCCAGTGAGTCTGACTACCACGCCTTGGTACTGCCGGGTGGTTTATTCAACCCCGATGAACTGCGCATCAACGACGATGCGTTGAGTTTCGTAAGAGGGTTTTTCCAGGCAGGTAAGCCTGTTGCTGCTATTTGCCATGCGCCGTGGATTTTAATTAATGCGGGCGTGGTTGAAGGCCGCCGCATGACCTCGGTACACAGCGTCGCGCAAGATTTACGCAATGCCGGCGTTGAGTGGGTCGATGAGCCAGTTGTTGTGGACAGCGGTCTTGTGACCAGCCGTACGCCGAAGGACTTGGATGCCTTTAACGCCAAGTTACTCGAAGAGCTGCAGGAAGGGCGTCACTCCGGTCAACACGCTTGATGAGCGTATTGCGTCAGTGGACAAGCTTTATCAAAAGGCTTGTCCACGTTATTGCCAAACCTATCAAAGGAGACAGTAGCCGCGGCGGAATGGTGGTTCATCCTTACCGCGGCTATGGTTCCCAACGTGAAGTTTTTGTCATGGGCCGGGTGTTTCGCCAAGCCGCACTAGGTCGAGCCATTCCTCGCCATGGCATGCTACGCGATACTGCGGACGTGGCACGGCGCGTTTTACGCCGGGGGCTGGCCGATGCGCAGGTAGAAATTCACATCGGCGAAAATAAGCTCTGCGTCGGCACGGATCGAGATGGCTATTTCGACGTCCACTTACCGATTAGTCACACCCTGCCCATTGATGTCTCCTGGCACCGCGCCGATATTTTAGTGCATTGCTCGGGGCAGACGCCGGTACGTACTCACGTAGAAGTTTATGTACCTCCGTCAGAGGCGGATTTGCTGATCATCAGTGATATTGATGATACCGTTATGTTTACCGGGGTGGCGGAAAAGCTCAAAATGCTTTATCGCTTATTTGTTAAAAAACCTCATCGCCGCACCGCTTTCCCCGGTGTTGCGCCGCTTTATCAAGCTTTACATCGTGGCGTTAGTGAACGCGCTGAGCGGCCCATTTTGTATGTATCCCGTGGCCCTTGGGCGATATACGAAATGCTCGAAACCTTTTTTCAGATCAACCGCATCCCCGTTGGGCCGATTATCTTTTTACGCGAATGGGGCATCTCTTTGCGCAAGCCTTGGCCGCGCCGTGCAGAAGAGCATAAGCGCGAACTGATCGACCGTATGTTGACGCTTTATAATGATATGCCGTGTATTCTCATTGGCGATAGCGGTCAACACGATCCAGAAGTGTATACCGAGATAGTGAAAGCCTACCCAGATCGGATTAAAGCGATTTATATTCGTCAAGTGGATAAAAACCCCAGGCGCGAGCAGGCGATCCAGCGGTTGCGGGATGAGTTGGCCGGCACCCAGTGTGATTTAGTGCTCGCCGCAGATAGCGTGCTGATTGCCGAACACGCCCACGCCCAGGGCGATATCTCTGCCCACGGCTTAGCGGCAGTACAGCGCGAAGTTGAGGAGCACCGCAACGATCCCGCATAACGCTGTTGCCAAGTCAGTCCCCATGGTAAAAGTACGCTACGAAGAAGTGTGTTTAACGACGGTTATTTGTAGATAGGGGCTGCCATGGTTGTTGTGCTGATCATTTTTGCGCTGGCAGTATTTGTGCTCCCCAATGTTTGGGCCAAGTGGGTACTTAAACGCCATACCCGCGGCCGTGACGATTACCCGGGCACGGGTGCAGAGCTTGCCGATCATTTGCTGCGCCGACTGGGGATTGAGGGCGCAAGCGTTGAGCGCACTGAGTATGGTGACCATTATGACCCAGAAACCCGCTGCGTACGTCTTTCACCGGATAACTACGATGGGCGTTCGCTAACGGCCGTCACGGTGGCTGCCCATGAAGTAGGGCACGCCATTCAGCATCACCAGGGTTACGCGCCGCTACTGGCGCGTAGCCGCTTAGTCGGCGTTGCCCAAAAAGCTGAGAAACTCGGCGCTGTACTGATGATGGCTGCACCTTTTCTGTTTTTATTGACGCGTCTGCCGGGTGGTTTAGCCATTGTAATTGCCATGGCGGTGATCAGCTTTGGCACCGCGGCGCTGGTGCATTTTGTGACCCTGCCAGTTGAGTTTGATGCCAGCTTTAACCGGGCGCTGCCGCTCTTGAAAGAGTACGTCCCGCCTTACGATATGCCCGGTGCCCGGCACGTACTCACCGCCTGCGCGTTTACCTACGTGGCCGCCTCGCTGGCCAGTGTTATGAACCTGGGGCGCTGGCTGGTGATTTTGCGGCGGTGAGCGTGTATTGAAGCTGTGTTTTCAGTGCCACTAAGTGTCTATGCATAATTTTTCGTGCATTAAAGGTTATAAAAAAATCAGTAGCTTACTAGATATTTATACCTGATTTACTTTTGCATAGGCACTTAGTTAATACCTATTGTCTGTCTTTATTGCTTTGTGGCGCGCAGTAGAATATAGGGTTTTGTGTCCTGTAGAGTGCGGAATTCACTCGTATGAACTGGCAACTGCGAATTGTCAAATGGTAGATTACGCTCTGTGGTTAGTGAAAGCCCCGCTGCGGCGAATGTATTTCGATATGTGGATAAACCCCATTGTTTGTCGACAATCTCTAATGGTTGCTGCCTTCCCGGTATCGTGAGGTAGACTGGGCGATTATCTCCGTCTTGATAGGAAATACCATGCTCTCCATTGCGGTAGGTCGGATAATCGACTCCGGTGGTTTGAGGATGAGTGTCGAGGATGTAATAGGAGCCGCCAGGTTTAAGTACGCGCATTACTTCCGTAGTGATGCGTACTAGTTCACGTCTTTCGGGAATGTTAATAAACAGAAAACAACTAATGACAGCTTCAAAACTGTTATCAGGAAATGGCAAATTTGGACCATGGATTTGCTCAAAGCGAAGACGGTTAGTGCCTGCGGATATTGCTTTTTCAATCATTGTTGGAGAGATGTCAACACCGGTGACATAGTCGAATCCGTCGTCTCTTAATCTTCTGGACACTTTGCCGCTGCCACAGCCGTAGTCCAATACACTAATTCCCTTGCCATAAGAGCAGGTTAACTCCGCGATGAGTGGTTGATAGCCAAAAGCATTCTCCACCCAATCATCATAAGCGTCAAAAAGCTCGGCGATATTTTGTTCAGTCCAATTAGTATTCATAAAAATAAATCCCCTAATATTTGCTCATGTATGAATGCTTGTACTATCCCCAGCGATTAATAAGAAACGGTTGATAGTAGGGGTTAATTATCTCTAACGCCTTTTGAGGCAGCGCATTCCCTATCTTGATTTGGCGATAGATCCAGAACAACATCAGCACATCTCGCCAATACGTCGTTAGGTTAAGATTAGCCATATCATTAAACGTCAACAAGCCGCTACGGATCTCTGACTCATATTCCAATAGTTTGCGTATGGTCGTCGGGGAGGTGCCAATTGGCATTAAAGGTACTGTGCCTAGCTGGGGTATAGTTTCATTACTATTCAAAAGTTCAAGCGCACGCTCATGTGTGCTTTCATAGACGTGAATAGAACCAACTTGATGTGTGTAGTGACCGATTTTGCAGCCTATGCGGGCAGCAATATACTCTTGCAAGAAAGTAAAAGAGAAAATATCGTTCAGCATGCCAACGTAGGCATCATTTGCACGCATATAGCTGACCATGTTCAACTTTTCTTCGCGGAGTAGCAACTGAAGACCCAAGGTACATGAAACGTCGATATTGCGTCGATAAAGATCTTCTTCCGCACTAAATATTTGAAGGACAGCGCGCTTACTGTCGGGATCGTCATTTTTAAGGATATCAATCACTCGTTCGATTTGATCGAGCGTGTCTGCACCAAAGTTTTTAAGACGAGCTCCGTAACCAGTACCAGGTAAGCTTATACCATCTGGGCTGTAGCGTTGCATTGAAGGGGCGTACCAGGAAATAAATGCTAAGTCGTTTTTACCTGATAAATACCATAACGCTTCTGCATAATTAAAAACAATATTTTGTTTGCGTATTTTGCTTAGACAAAAACGATCAGGAGGATTGTCGAGTCGGATATTGAAGCCAATGAGTTCTCGCTCTTTATTTCCTCTAGGTGAGTTAACATATTCATATTCAAAGCAGATTTTATGCAGTGTATCTCTGTAGAGGCTGGTGAAATTCGTATAATGTTTGTGCATCATTATATTCATCTCTTTCGGTGGACAAAGAGGCGTATTTTGCTGATACGAATGATGGCGAGTAGTTTAAAAAGCTGAATTGGAGCTGTGAATCGCGTTTGATTTTTCTTTGACGATCAAACTGTGCAAATTAAAGGCTTTCACGACAGTATCTGCGACGTGATCAGCTAAGGCTTCATTGAAGTTGAGTTTTCCGTTTATAACTTTCGCCCAGCGGCAGTCCGCAGCATCATCACCAGGCCGTAGCTCGCCATCAACGTAGTGACATAAAAGGGCAACCAAGGCGAAGTGGTGGTGACTTCCCTCTGGGTCATATCCGATTACTTCTACTACATCAATTAACGGTCCTACCAATGCTGTGATACCGGTTTCCTCCATTAATTCGCGCTTTGCTGCACAATGTAGGCTTTCTCCCGGTTCCACTGATCCTCCGGGGAAGCCCCAAGTGCCCCGTTGAGGTTCTTTACTGCGTTGGACGAGGAGAACTTCATTATTACGCAGAGTTACGGCGATTGCTGCCAAGCGTGGCTTGGCAAGTACGGAGTTCAGGCGGTTTTTATCAGACGTGTTAAAAGGGGAGGTACTACTGAGCGTAGATGCGTTAGCGGGCGTTGAGTTACCTTGCGACACGATACACTCCTGCATTGAGATTCGGATAATACAGGCGTAGGTGTCAAAACAGGTTCATATATGGTTTATGTCCGTTCCTACGCCGGTATCAGCCGGATCAGGTTCAAAGGGTTTGGATAACTCCATCTCAGCCTGAATAACAGGCACCCCTCGGAAAAGTTACTGTTACTATGAGTTTTAGTATAAGTCAATATTTGGGGGGCAATTCAATGCGGCGGCTTGGCGGACGCCGGGCGGTTTTGACACCTTCTTCGCACACTTGGCTAACGGCTAACGGCTAACGGCTAACGGCTAACGGCTAACGGCTAATTGGCCCGGCTTATTCGCCAAAATCACCGCCCGCCGCGGTGCAGGGTAGCCTTCAATGGTGCGGGTGCGGTCGTTGGGGTCGAGAAAATCAGCCAACGATTGGTAGGTCATCCACTCCGTCGAGCGCTGCTCGTCTAACGTGGTAACGGCTTCATCGACCACGCGCACGTTGGTAAAGCCGCAGCGCTCCAGCCAGTGGCAGAGTGCTTGAGAAGAGGGCAGGAAGTAGACGTTGGGCATGGCGGCGTAACGTTCGCCGGGCACAAATACGGTCTGCTCGTCGCCTTCGACTACCAGGGTTTCTAGCACCAGCTCGCCGCCCGGAACTAACGCGGCTTTTAGCTGCTGAAGATGTTCCAACGGGGCAGGGCGATGGTAGAGCACGCCCATGGAAAATACCGTATCGAAAAAGCCCAGGTTCTCCGGCACATCTTCTATACCCACTGGTAAAAACTGCGTTCTGCCGTCATCGGTATCGCCGACGAAGTGGCGTACCGCCTGAAATTGCCAGTAGAAGCGCGGCGAAGGGTCAATTACTAATACGAAAGCAGCCCCTGCCCCAGCCATCCGCCAGGCGTGGTAACCGCTGCCACCCCCCACGTCGAGTACCTTACGGTATTTTAGCGGCGCCAAGTGGGGAGCCACTCTCTGCCACTTCCAGTCCGAGCGCCACTCGGTATCAATATGAATGCCACCCAGTTGAAAAGGGCCCTTTCGCCAGGGGGCGAGTTTTCTTAGCAGGTTAAAACACTGGCGCTGCTGGCTATCGCTAAGATCGAGATCAACGCTGACGGTGTCGCTGTTTAAATCCACGCGCCGCTCAGCGGGCAGCGCCGGAAGCTTGGCCACGGCTTTTTCCCAGGCGGATAAATCGCCGTGGCGGTTACGGTCAAGCCCGTGAGCTAACTGCTCGGGTAGCTTCGCTAGCCAGGGCGTTAGCGAGGCATCAAGCGTGGCTTGATCTAAAAACGCCTGATAAATTGCGCGATGATCGTCGGGTAGTGGCGCCACCTTTAACCCTCCTTAAACGCAATCAGCGAGGCAAAGTTAAGGTACTGGAACCAGGTCATCGAACGTGGAAAACCTGCTTGTTTCAAACGACCATGAAGTGCATCGAGGGTATCCGGCACCAGTACGTTCTCAAGAGCGGTGCGCTTCTGGCTGATTTCCAGATCACTGTAGCCATTGGCGCGCTTGAAATCGTGGTAGCGTTCTACCCGCCAGGCGTTGTCGCGCTCGTCGGCGTCGACGGTTTTCTCCGAGAGAATCAGCACGCCGCCGGGTTCCAGCGCTGCATAAAGCCGCGCCAGTAGTGCATCGCGGTCGGCGGCGGGTAGAAACTGTAGGGTAAAATTGAGAATGATCATGCCCGAAGATGCATACTCGAGGGTACGAATGTCGGCTTCTTCGACCTGCATAGCGTACGCTGGGCACTCGTCAGCAAAGGTTTGCCGAGCCTGGGCGACCATGGCGGGCGATAGGTCAACGCCCGTATAGCGAAAGGCGTCAGGCGCCAGCGCCCCTGCCAGCGCAAGGCCGGAAGCGCCCAGAGAGCAGCCCAAATCATAGACATGGGCGCCATGGCGCAGGTGGCGCTGGGCAATTAAGCTCAACATGCCGAGAATTTGCCCGTAGCCGGGTACCGATCGGCGGATCATGTCAGGAAAGCAAGCGACCACCTTTTCGTCGAAAGAGAACCGCGCGACTCGGTCAAGGGGTGTCGAAAAGATAGCGTCACGGTAAGATGCATCACTCATGGGCAAGCCGGGATCATGGAAAAGGCGTGCTAGTTTACGCGCCCTTAATTGACTAGAACAGGCCTGTCTAGCACAGACTCGTTTAGAACAGCCCTGTTTAAGGTTATTAACCTGTTTAATGAACCCCGCTGCAAGGATCGACGCCACTGGAGAAGCTAAATGGCCTCAGCATCAAGCGCTACACCCGATACGTTACCGGCATGGCAGACGTTAAAGCATCACGCTGAAACGCTGCAGCACGTTCACTTGAAAACGCTGTTTGGCACCGAGCCTTCCCGGTGGGAGAGCTTTACTCGCCAGGTGGCGGGCTTGACGCTGGATCTTTCCAAGCAGCGCTGGGATGACGATACGCTCGAGCATCTGTTTACGCTGGCCAGTGAAGCGGGCGTACCCTCTGCCATTGAGGCGCTGTTGAGCGGTAAGCGAGTGAACGTCAGCGAAAACCGCCCGGCGTTACATACGGCGCTGCGTTTACCCGCCGATGCGACGCTTGAGGTTGAGGGGGAAGATATCGTCGCTGCCGTGCATGAAAGCCTTGCCCAAATGGAGCGCTTGGTCAGCCGGCTGCACGCAGGGCAGTGGCGTGGTGCCACCGGCAAGCCGATTCGGCATGTGGTTAACCTGGGTGTTGGCGGTTCAGATCTAGGCCCACTAATGGTCACCCATGCCTTGGCAGATTTCCGACCCAAAGATATTCATCCGGTTGAGGTGCATTTTGCCTCCACCATGGATGGCTCCCAGTTAGCGGACTATCTGAGCCGGTTGAATCCTGAAACCACTATCTTTGTGTTGTCATCCAAGTCGTTCACCACCATTGATACACTTTCCAACGCTAACACCGCACGGGAGTGGTTACTTAGCCGCTTGACCCAGCATGGTGCGACGCCGATTAGCGCTGAGTTGGTGGTGCGTCAGCACTTTATTGGTGTGTCGGCGAGCCCTGAGAAAATGACCGAGTGGGGCATTGCTGACGATCATCAATTAACCTTCTGGGAGTGGGTAGGCGGGCGCTACTCGCTATGGGGCACCATTGGTTTACCCATTGCGCTGGTGGTTGGGATGGCGAATTTCCGCGAGTTTTTAGCCGGTGCGCACGCCATGGATCGCCATTTTGCTGAGGCAGAAATGGCGGAGAACCTGCCCGTGCTGCTGGCGTTAGCGGGAATCTGGAATGTCAACTTCCTGGATATCCGTGCGCACTCCATTCTGCCCTACGATGGGCGCTTGGAGTATTTCGCCGCCTATCTTGAACAGCTTGAGATGGAGTCCAACGGCAAGTCGGTTACCCGTCAAGGCCAGCCGATTAACTACTCCACCTGCCCTGTGCTCTGGGGGCAGCTTGGCCCCAACGCCCAGCATGCGTTTTATCAGCTATTGCATCAGGGCACTCAACCGGTGGTGTGTGATTTTATCGCGCCGCTCAAGCGCTACGATGAGGTGGAAGATCCAGATACCCGCCGCCACCTTAAAACCCAGCATCGCCTGGCACTGGCCAACTGTTTTGCGCAGTCCCGCGTATTAATGCTTGGTGATGACGCTTTGGAAGACGACGGCCCACGGCCAGAGCACAAGCGTTATCGGGGTAACCAGCCCTCGACGACGGTGCTGCTTGACCAGCTCACTCCAGCGACCCTGGGTTCGCTTATCGCCCTTTACGAGCACAAAGTCTTTGTTCAGGCGGTGATTTGGGATATCAACCCGTTCGATCAGTGGGGCGTTGAGCTAGGCAAACAGATTGCCACGGATACCCAAAAAATTATCGACCATGAGGGAGATCTATCGCGGATGGATGCTTCCAGTAAGGGATTGATTGAAGCATTTTGGGCGGCTGAGCAGGAGTGAGCGGTGCAATTTTGTCGCTAGTATATTGTGAGCACATACAGAAAGGGCGCCGTGGATAAGTCGTAGAGGGGGTCATTTGCCATGGCCGGAATATGTTCCATACAATTCCGGCATTTCCGCCGTCCATGGCGGGCAGATGGCAAATGTAGCGCCCAGGGATGGGGTTACAGCGCCCCCTCGTAGACTTATCGACGGGGAAGCCCTTTCCGCTTTGCCATTGATAAGCATGGCTAGATATACAGCTTTTTGCTTTTCCGCTATCCTGTGCCTCTTTGCAAGTCGGCAATGACACTTTTCAGCATTTGATATGGCTGCCAGTACGATTTTTCAGGGAACCGACGTTACATGACCCAGTTTGATGCCTCTCAGTACGGCGCGAGTTCCATCGAAGTCCTGTCGGGCCTCGAGCCGGTACGTAAGCGTCCCGGTATGTATACCGACACCACACGCCCCAACCACCTTGCTCAAGAAGTGATTGATAACAGCGTCGATGAAGCGCTAGCGGGCCACGCCACCATGATTAACGTCGTGCTGCATAGCGACGGCGGGATTGAGGTGCAGGATAATGGCCGTGGTATGCCCATCGACCTACACCCTGAACACGGTGTTTCGGGCGTTGAACTGATATTTACCAAATTGCACTCGGGTGGCAAATTCTCCTCCACTAGCTACCGCTTCTCCGGCGGCCTACACGGGGTAGGTGTCTCGGTGGTTAATGCGCTATCGCGCCGGTTGGATGTCGAAGTTACCCGGGATGGGGCACGCCATGCCATGGCCTTCGAGTTCGGTGAGAAAGTCGAAGAGCTGCATGAAATTGGTAAAGCCCCCAAGCGGGCAAGTGGCACTTTGGTGCGTTTCTGGCCGGATGAGAGCTACTTCGATAGCCCCAAGTTAGCGCTAACCCGGTTGAAACACCTGCTGCGTGCCAAAGCGGTGCTGTGTCCCGGCTTGAAAGTCACGCTGGTAGAACCTGACGGCACTTCCACAGAGTGGGAGTTCGCCGATGGTTTGCGCGACTACTTAGTTGAAGCCACCGATGGTTATGAAGTACTGCCCAAGGAGCCTTTTGTAGGCCACTTCAATGACGACGAGCACGGTGTCGATTGGGCGATTCAATGGCTACCAGAAGGCGGCGAAGCGCTGCTGGAGAGCTACGTTAACCTTATTCCCACCCCTCAGGGCGGTACCCATGTAAACGGCTTTCGTTCCGGGCTGCTGGACGCGCTGCGGGAATTCTGCGAATACCGCAACTTGTTGCCCCGCGGCATCAAACTCACCGCTGATGACCTTTGGGAGCGCACCTCCTTTGTGCTCTCAGTGAAGATGCTCGACCCGCAGTTTGCCGGGCAAACCAAAGAGCGGCTGTCATCGCGCACGATTGCCGGTTTTGTTTCCGGCGTGGTTAAAGATGCTTTCTCGCTATGGCTGAACCACCATGTGGATCAAGCCGAAGCGATTGCCGAGCTGGTCATCAGCGCGGCGCAAAATCGCCAGAAAAAAGCCAAAAAAGTCGCCCGTAAAAAGGTCACGTCCGGCCCGGCCTTGCCCGGTAAGCTAGCGGACTGCTCCGGCCAAGACCCTGCCCAGAGTGAGCTGTTTTTGGTCGAAGGGGACTCCGCTGGCGGCAGTGCCAAGCAGGCGCGTAACCGCGAGACCCAGGCGATACTGCCCCTGCGCGGTAAGATCCTGAATACCTGGGAAGTGGAAACCCACGATATCTACGGTTCCCAGGAGGTGCACGATATCGCCGTCGCCATTGGCGCTGACCCCGGCAGCGCCGATCTGGAAAAGCTGCGCTATCACAAGATCTGTATTCTCGCCGATGCCGACTCCGATGGCTTGCACATTGCCACGCTACTGTGCGCGCTGTTTGTACGCCATTTTCCGAGCCTGGTAGACGCAGGCCATGTGTATGTCGCCATGCCACCTCTTTACCGTATCGATCTGGGTAAAGAAGTGCACTACGCCCTGGATGAGAGCGAAAAAGCCGCCATTCTCAAGCAACTGGCCAATAAGCGTGGCACACCTAATGTGCAGCGCTTTAAAGGTCTGGGTGAGATGAGCCCGCTACAGCTACGTGAAACCACCATGTCGACGGAAACCCGTCGCCTTGTGCAACTGACGTTGACCGTCGGCGACGGCACCATGGAAATGATGGATATGCTGCTGGCCAAGAAGCGTGCCGGTGATCGCAAAAAATGGCTGGAAGATTACGGCAATCTTGCCGATATCGAAGTGTAGGTAAAAGCAGACAAGCGTTAACAAGCCGTTGTTACAGTAACGCGTACTTTAGCCGATAGTTGGATGTAGAGCTTACATACTAAAAAGACGTAATAAACGTACATTCATACATAAGGGGAAGGCTTTTGTTTAACACGATATCTCGACAGTTAACGCTGTCTGCATTCGTACTCATGCTTCTGATGGCGGCCAGCATTTACGGCGTAATGGCGTGGCGAGGTCAGCCGTTGGTTATCGATGCGAGCCAGTCATTGATAGAGCGTACGGGGGGCTCGATTGTCAATGCGCTCAATGGTCAATTAGCCCGGGTCGAAGGCAATACATCGAGCTTGGCGGCTTTGGCCGAATCGCTGCCGCGTGAAGAAGCCATTTACCTTGAAGCCTTGCCTAATGTCGTTGATGACAACGGCAATGCAACGGTGGCGGGCGGCGGTATTTGGCCGGAGCCCGGCGCATTTTCCTCAGGTGTCGAGCGCTTTAGCTTTTTCTGGGCACGCAACGCCCAGGGCGAGCTGGAGTTTTTGGATGACTATAACGCAAGCGATATTGCCGCCTATCATGATGAGGCATGGTACAGCAGTGCTCGTGATGCGACCCCTGGGCAGTGTGTTTGGTCTGCTGCTTATCGCGATCCGGCGACCGGTGTCGCGATGGTGACCTGTAGTGTGCCTTATTACCTCAATAATGACTTTGCCGGTGTGGCCACCATTGATATGCAGTTAAACGGTGTTGCTGAGTTTCTCGCCGAAAATGGTGGTGGAACGGGCGGCTATGCCTTTGTACTGGATAAAGATCACAACGTGATTGACCTACCGGGCGTTGAGCAGGCGTCGGATGAAATGCGCGGCCTGGGCGATTTAGTGGGGGATATGCCTTGGCTTCAGCCCGTTGTAGAGGCCGTTGAGGCTGGCCGTGATGAGGCCAATGTAGAAAGTGCGGGCGTATTGGACGAGCCTGCGGCAGTGCGTTTGTTTGATATGCCAGACACTGGCTGGACACTCGGCTTGGTAACGCCTAGCGAACAGGTAACGGCCTTGGCGCGCACCTTAACGCGTGATTTATTGATGTTTATTTTACCGCTGTTGGCGCTGCTGCTCGCGCTAGGCTGGTGGGGTGGGCGTATCTTGTTACGTCAGATTCGCAGCACTACTGGGCAGATTGATCAACTGGGCCAGGGCGGTTCCAGTCGTGAACTGACCATTTATCGCGATGATGAAATCGGCGAGCTACGCGGTGCTGTGAATCGCTACGCGGAGAAGTTGCAGCGCCTGTTTGGTGATGTGCGTGGCGTAGCGGATGCCATTGCCAGTGAATCGACGGAAATTGCCGCGGGCAATACCGAGCTTTCTAGCCGCACTGAGCAGCAAGCGGCTTCTCTGCAAGAGACTTCTTCTACGATGGAAGAGATGGCCGCTACGGTGAAGCGCAATGCTGACAACGCTCAAGAGGCGGATCAGCGAGCGAAAGAGTCAGCAGAAAAAGTGAAACAAGGTGGAGAGCAGGTATCACGGCTGGCGCAATCCATGGAGGCTATCAACGCAAGCTCTACTGAGGTCTCTTCGATAGTCGATGTGATTGAAAACATTGCCTTCCAAACCAATATTTTAGCGTTAAATGCCTCTGTAGAGGCGGCGCGAGCCGGTGAACATGGGCGTGGCTTTGCCGTAGTGGCCAGCGAAGTACGTGAGCTGGCGTCGCGTAGCGCTGCTTCTGCCAGAAACATTAATGGGCTGATTAAAACCACCTCAGAGCAGATTGCCACCGGTAGTGGCTATGCTCAAGCAGCTGAATCCGCCATGAAAGATATCGTGGTGGCGATTGAAGAGGTTACTGCACGTATTAGCGAAATCAGCCAAGCGTCTGGCGAGCAGACCAACGGTATTGATGAGATCAACCGGGCGGTCACGCAAATGGATACGGTGACGCAGCAAAATGCCGGGTTGGTTAGCGAAGCGGCGAGTGCTGCCAATGAGCTGTCATTACAGGCTCAGCGCTTAAAAGGGCTGTTAGACGAGTTTCACGGTAGTTCTCAAGAAGCGTCATCTACGGCAGCGCTATCCAATGCATCAAACGAAAGGTATCAATTAACATAGCGAGCCATGTTAAGTGGCCGCGTGTCCGCTTATCAGCCGCCCCAACAGGGGCGGTTTTGTTGTCAAGGTAGGATATGATCGACATGGATATTCAAGTAGCGGAAGGAGACGTCGAGCGTCTCTCCCTGCGCGACTACACCGAAAAAGCGTACCTCGACTACTCGATGTACGTCATTCTCGACCGCGCCTTGCCCAATATTGGCGACGGCATGAAACCCGTGCAGCGGCGGATAATTTACGCCATGCGTGAGCTGGCGCTGCACGCCAACGCCAAGTACAAAAAGTCGGCGCGTACCGTCGGTGACGTGCTGGGTAAATTCCACCCCCATGGGGATAGCGCCTGCTACGAAGCCATGGTGTTGATGGCGCAACCATTTAGCTACCGCTACCCGCTGGTAGACGGCCAAGGCAACTGGGGTAGCCCCGATGACCCCAAATCCTTCGCCGCCATGCGCTACACCGAAGCCAAGCTTTCCAAGTTCGCCGAAGTGCTGCTGGGCGAGCTAGGCCAAGGCACCGTCGATTGGGCGCCCAACTTTGACGGCACCATGCAAGAGCCGCTGGTACTGCCGGCCAAGTTACCCCATGTGCTGCTCAATGGTGGCACAGGGATTGCGGTTGGCATGGCCACCGATATTCCTCCCCATAATGTCTCGGAAGTGGTCGAAGCCACCTGTCATCTGTTGCGCAACCCCAAGGCGACCACCGCTGATTTAATGGAATTCGTGCCCGCGCCCGATTTCCCCACCGATGCAGAAATTATTACCCCGCCCGCGGATCTTCGGAAGCTCTACGAATCCGGGCGTGGCTCGGTCAAGCTGCGTGCCCGCTACATCCGCGAAGAAGCCAATATTGTTATCACCGCCGTACCCTATCAGGTCAGCGGTGCCAAAGTATTGGAGCAGATTGCCGCGCAAATGCAGGCCAAAAAGCTGCCCATGGTGGCTGACCTGCGCGATGAGTCGACCCACGAAGAGCCGACTCGCCTGGTCATCGAACCACGCTCCAACCGCATTGACGTAGAGTCGTTGATGGCGCACCTATTCGCCACCACCGACCTGGAAAAGAACGTGCGGGTGAACATGAACGTGATCGGCCTGGACGGCCGCCCACGGGTGATGCCGCTGCCCGAAATGCTGGGTGAGTGGCTGCAGTTCCGGCGCAGCACGGTGCGTCGTCGTTTAGAGCACCGCTTAGGCAAAGTCGAAGACCGGCTGCATATCCTGGAAGGCTTGCTAATTGCCTACCTTGATCTGGACGAAGTGATCCGCATTATTCGCGAGGAGGACGACCCTAAAGCCTCGCTGATAGCAACGTTTAGTCTCTCTGAGCGCCAAGCCGAAGCCATTTTAGAGTTACGCCTGCGTCACCTTGCCAAGCTCGAAGAAATGAAAATTCGCGGCGAGCAGGATGAGCTGGAAAAAGAGCGCAAATATCTAGAGGGGCTGCTGGGCAGCGAAGCCAAGCTCACTACGCTGATTGAAAAAGAGATCCGCGCAGCAGGTAAAGAGCATGGCGATGAGCGTCGCTCACCGCTGGTCGAGCGCGAAGAGTCCAAGGCGCTGTCTGAAGTGGAGCTGCTGGGCGCTGACCCGATTACCGTGGTGCTCTCCGATAAAGGCTGGATTCGTGCGGCCAAGGGGCACGATATCGACCCCGAGGGGCTCTCCTATAAAGCCGGGGATAGCTTCCAACTGGCGGCGAAAGGTAAAACCAATCAGCCGCTGGTGCTGCTGGATGACACCGGGCGTGCCTATACGCTGTCTGCTCACAATCTTCCCAGTGCGCGGGGGCAGGGGGAACCGGTCACCGGTCGCGCGAACGTTGCCGCTGGGGCGAAAATGGCGGGACTGATGTTCGCACCGCCGGAGCGGCGCTTCGTGCTCGCCACTGACGGCGGTTATGGCTTTGTGGCACGGCTCGATACACTTACCGGTAAAAACAAAGCCGGCAAAGCGGTGCTTAGCCTGCCCAAAGGCTGCAATGTGATGGCGCCGGTTGAAGTGCCAGAGGGCGATGAGCTGTGGGTTGCCTCGGTTTCAAACGAAGGTCGGCTGTTGCTGTTTCCCTTGGATCAACTACCAGAAATGTCCAAAGGCAAAGGCAATAAGATGCTCGATATCCCTGGCCCACGCGCCGCCCGCCGGGAGGAGTTTGTTACCGGCATTGTGGTGCTCGCTGCCAGTGAGGCGTTAATGATTCATGCTGGTAAGCGCAAGCTAACCCTAAAAGCCGACGATTTAGCTTATTATCGCGGTGAGCGTGGCCGCCGCGGTAGCAAGTTGCCCCGTGGCTTCCAGAAAGTCGACCGTTTAGAGGCAGGAGAGTAAATAATGGCAGGAGCTAAGTGATGGCAGGCGGTGACTTGATCCTAACCGTTTTAGCGGCACGTTTAACCGCAGATATTCAATCCCAGGTAGATGCACTGATCGTGCAGTTTGGCCTACAAGAAAAGAGCACCCAGCGCCTTGCCGACGGCTCGTTACAGCAGAATAAGTGCATCGACTGTATTGAGTACCGTCTGGTAGGTGAGGTGGATATTGAAGCTGTCCGCAATGCGGCATTGGTACTGAGCGAAACCCTGAGTGTCGATATTGTTGTCCAAGCGAATACTCGCGATCACGTTCAGCCCCGTTTGGTGTGTTTCGATATGGACTCCACGCTGATCAAAGCTGAAGTGATTGACGAACTGGCCCGCCGCCATGGCGTGGGTGATGAAGTCGCAGAAGTCACCGAGCGTGCCATGCGCGGCGAGTTGGATTTCAAAGCGAGCTTTCGTGAGCGGATGAGCAAACTTGAAGGTTTGGATGAGTCCGTGCTGGCGGAGATCGCTGAGGAATTGCCGCTAATGGAAGGCGTAGAGCGCTTAATGGTTAACCTGAAGCACTTAGGTTTTCGCACCGCCATCCTCTCCGGCGGCTTCACCTACTTTGCTCGCCACTTACAGGAGAAGCTGGGCTTTGACGAGATCCATGCCAATGAACTGATCATCGAAAATGGCAAGGTAACCGGCGAGGTAAGCGAACCGATCGTCGATGCCGAGCGCAAAGCCGAACTATTAGAGTCCATTGCTCAGCGTGAAGGTTTTACCCTGGGTCAAACGATTGCGGTAGGGGATGGCGCCAATGATCTGAAAATGCTTGCCAAAGCGGGCATGGGGATTGCGTTTCGGGCCAAGCCCCTGGTGCGTGCCCAGGCGCGCCAGGCGATTTCAACCTCGGGCCTTGATGGCGTGCTCTATCTACTGGGCTATCACCAGCAGGATTTAACCCCGTAAATTCTGCTTTGGCACAGTCGCGCAAAGTGTCATTGCGAGGAGCCTGCGACGCGGCAATCTCAACCTGCGCAGGCGCAGTTCAACCCAAGATTGCCGCGCTTCGCTCGCAATGACAAAAGCGAGGTTGCTTAGCTTTCAGCCATGGCCTTTATCCGGGTGGGGTACCGGTTTATCGCCGACTTCTTCCGGACGCAGCTCTACTGGCTTACCCTGGGTTTTATCAGCGTGCTTTAAACGCAGGTGCAAGCCGGACTTGGCCAGCAAGTGGGCGCTAACGGGGGCGGTAATGAACAGGAAGAGCGTAATCAACATTTCCTGAATATCGGGTTTGCCATCCACGCTCCAGAAATACATCATCGAAGCGATCAGCATACAGCCGATACCCAGAGTGGTGGCCTTGGTCGGGCCATGCAGGCGCATATAAAAGTCACGCAAGTGGGCCATCCCTAGCGAACCAATAAACACAAAGATGCCGCCAGCAACCAGCAGCAGCGAAATAACCGCCTCTATTACTCCTGACATAACGCCCCCTGGCATGAGCCTTTCTGGCATAGCGGCTGCCTCTTTATGGAGGCGACGATCACGGTACTCATTCGATAATATCTCCGCGCAGAATATATTTGCACACCGCAACGGTACTGATGAAACCTAACATCGCGATCAGCAGCGCCGACTCGAAATAGGTTTTGCTGTTCAGCCATAGTCCCAGCAGCACGATCAGTGCAATCGAGTTGACGTACATAGTGTCCAGGGCGAGTACCCGGTCGGGCAGGCTGGGGCCGATGGTAAGCCGGTAGAGATTCATCAACAGTGCCATCACCACCAGGGCTAAGGTGATATAAAGCGCAATGCTCAGCATTCGTAAATCTCCTTGAGCGGGCGTTCATAGCGCTCACGAATCTGGTTAATCAGCGCCTCCTCATCGTCCACGTTTAAGGCGTGAATCAGCAGCGACTTGCCATCCATGCGTAGATTGGCCGATACGGTGCCCGGTGTCAGGCTGATCGTGCTGGCCAGCAGCGTAATGGTGAAGCGCTCTTCGAGCATGAGTGGGTATTCAATAAAGTGAGGCTTAAGCTTGCGCCACGGGTTGGCGATCAAGTAAGCCACTTCAAAGTTGGCGATGATAATGTCGCCCAGCACCCGGAAAATAAACCGCAAAAGCGCGAATGGTTTGGCGATAAGCGGTCGCGCATCCCAAAAGCGGTGGGTCAGCAGTGGGATCAAAATGGCTAACGAGCCACCGAGTACGAATTGACCAAAGGCGTAGCTGCGTACCAGCAGCAGCCAAACGACGAGCAGTAGTATCGATAAAACAGGCGTGGGTAGCCAGGAGCGCGGAGCAATCATTGGGCATCTCCAGCATCAGGTAGTAGCGTGCGAATCAGCACCTGGGGGGTGGCTAATTGCTCAGCCGTGGCTTGAGTGTAGCTGCTCACTGGCCCGGCCATGGCGACTAATAGAGGGGCTGCACTCAGCAGCCAAATAACCCCAAACCACTGGCAACGGGAAAGCGGCGTACCGCTGATCGTGCCCCGGTGGCTACGCCAAAACAGCGTAGAGCCAGCCCGGGAGAGGGCGATCAGCGAGGCTAAACTGGTTAGCAGCAGCAGCGGCCATAGCCATAGTCGCTGGGTGCCTTCGGCAGCATTGAGCATCAATGCTTTGCCGAAAGCGCCGGAGAACGGCGGGATGCCTGCGACGGCGATAGCGCCGACGAAAAACAACATGGCGAGTGCTGCGCCCTGCACCATAGGGCGGCCCTTGACTATGCGAGTACCCGCTTTGCCACGCTGTAGGCCAATCATTTCCGCTAGCAGGAACAGACCACCGGTGATCAACGTAGTGTGGATCAGATAGTAGAGAAGCGCAGAGACCGCCTGTGGCGAGCGCATACCGATACCGGCCAGCAGCGTGCCCACTGACACCAGCACTAAATAAGCAACCAGCAGTCGTAAGTCCCTTGCGGCCATTACCCCAACGCCTGCGGCAGCCAGGGTAGCGAGCGATAGCCACCACACCCAGGGCTGTTCCAGCGCCTCCAAACCGCCAGCGCTATCGCCAAAAATGAGCGAGTAGACGCGCAGAATGGCGTAAATACCCACTTTGGTCATGATGGCAAACAGCGCCGCCACTGGCGCGGGGGCCGAGGCGTAAGCTTTGGGCAGCCAGAAGTAGAGCGGCAGAATGGCGGCTTTTAACCCAAACACGACCAGCAGCATCAGTGCCCCAGCGCTCACTAAGCCGTCACGCTCTTCGGGTAGTTCGGCTACCCGGATCGCCATATCGGCCATATTGAGCGTGCCTGTTGCGCCATACAGAATCCCCACTGCAATCAGAAACAGCGAAGACCCCGCCAGGTTGAGCACCACGTAGTGGACGCTGGCTTGAATGCGCGCTTTACCGCCGCCGTGAAGCAGCAGGGCGTAGGACGCCAGCAGCAGAACTTCAAAAAAGACAAACAGGTTAAACAAATCACCGGTTAAAAAAGCACCGTTAATGCCCAGCAGTTGCCACTGAAAAAGGCCGTGGAAGTTGCTGCCTTTTTCATCGTCACCAGCGCAGGCAAACACCACTGCGCCAACGGCCAATACGGCAGTCAGCAGCAGCATTAACGCCGAGAGGCGATCCAGCACTAACACGATGCCGAACGGGGCTTGCCAGTCACCCAGCGCGTAGTAGGTGATCTCCCCACTGGCGGCTTGGCGTAATAGGCCTATCGCAACCAGTAGCAGTAGCACCGTGGCCACAACACTCACCGTGCGCTTGTAACGCACTAATCCTTGGCGCTGATAGAGCAGCAATATGCCCGCGACTAGCGGCAGAACGACAGGGAAAACAATTAGATGCTGCATCATTCTCGGTCTTCCTTTTTACCGTCGACGTGGTCGTTCCCCACTTCACTCCGCGCCCGCATGGCCAGGATCACCACAAACGCCGTCATCGCAAAGCCAATCACTATGGCCGTGAGCACTAGTGCCTGGGGCAACGGGTCGGCGAAACCTGCACCCTCGGAGACAATGGCAGCGCCATCAGTGGTTAATCCCCCCATCGAAAACAGGAACAAATTCACTGCGTAAGAGAGCAGCGTAAGGCCCACCACGACCGGGAAAGTACGGCCGCGTAACGTTAGATAGAGGCCAGAAGCAGTCAATACACCGGTGGTCATCGCATAAAGCAGTTCCATTAACGAGGCTCCTTGGCAGAGGTGGCGGCGTTGGCATCAGCATCCTGTTCGCTTGCTTCGGTCACCGGGCGGTGAGCGGTGGTGACCTTACCAAGGTTGGCAAGAATCATCAGCGTAGCGCCCACCACCGCTAAGTAGACACCCAGATCAAAGAGCAGCGCGGTGGCCAGTTCAAAGGTACCGATGAGTGGTAGGCTGAAATAGCCAAATGCGGATGTTAAGAACGGGTGACCAAATAGCCAGCTACCCAGCCCGGTTAGAGTGGCTATCGCCACCCCAATGACGGCTACCGGTTGGAAAGGGAAGTCCAAACGTTCTTGCGCCCACGCCACACCCCGGGCCATGTACAGCAGGATCAAGGCTACCGCAGTAATCAACCCGGCGATAAAGCCACCCCCTGGCTGGTTATGGCCGCGCAGGAAGATAAATGCAGATACCAACAGCGCTAGTGGCAGCAGCGTCATTGAAATTGACGTGAGTACCGCTGGGTAGCGGTCAGGTGACCATACCCGGCCTTCGCCGTCACTGTGCGGCATAAACAGGCGTAAGCGGTTCAGCAGCTTAAAGATCGCCAGGCCTGCGATGGCGAGTACGGTGATTTCACCCAAGGTGTCGAATCCCCGGAAGTCGACCAGAATCACGTTGACCACATTGTAGCCGCCACCACCGGGCTTGCTGTTTTCCACAAAGAAACTGGAAATCGACAGCGTCTCGCGGGTCATGACCGCATAGTTAAGGCTGGCAATCACCAAGCCTAGCGTGCCTGCCAGCAACATATCGCGAACGTTGCGCAGTGGGCTGGATTCGCGCGGGGTCTTTTGGGGCAAGAAAAATAGCGCCAGCATCAACAGGATCATGGTCACCACTTCCACCGAAAGCTGTGTCAGCGCTAAATCGGGTGCTGAGAAACGAGCAAAGGTGAGCGCCACAAAGAGCCCGACGACCGATAGCATCAGCAGAGAGATCAGCCGGTAGCGGTGAGTGGCAGCGGTGGCCACGCCGCCAAACATCAGCATCCCCGCCCCGAGTATGAGGATACCATCCAGCTCTTGATTGCCAGCAGCACCCGTTAAGTCAGTGATCTGAACCAGGCCGATCCCACCCATGACTAATGCGCCTAGCCAGAGCCAGCCCACATAACGCTGTAGCGAATTGCCTTCAAGCTTGGCAATAAGCTGCTCGGCGCGATAGCCCATGGAGACAAGCATGCGCTCAAACACCCGCCGGGCATCGACCCCGGCAAACTGCTGGGTAAATCGACGCACCTCGCCATAGCGCCAATAGAGTGCAATACCCACCACGAAGGCGAGCAAACTCATGATGAGCGGTAGATTCACGCCGTGCCAAATAGCCAGGTGGAAATCCAGTGGGCTACCAATCACCGCTTGGCTGGCGAGCTCTAATAATCCCGTTGCCATAAAAGCCGGGAACAGGCCCACTACCACGCACAGGGCTACCAATATTTCTACCGGCAAACGCATAAGGTGCGGCGGCTCGTGGGGCGCCTTCGGAGGGGCTTCACGGGCCGGTTTGAAGAAAACTGCGTGCACCAAACGCAGCGAGTAAGCCACAGAGAGGATACCGCCCAGTGTTGCCAGCGCGGGCAATAGCCAACTAAGGCCGCCTAACACGGGCGTCGCTAGCGCTTCGGTGAAGAACATCTCTTTGGATAAGAAACCATTAAATAGCGGTACGCCCGCCATTGAGGCAGCCGCTAGCGTGGTCAAGAGTGCCGTCACTGGCATAGCTTTTTTCAGCCCGCCCAACTGTTTCAGCTCCCGGGTGCCGGTCTCGTGATCGATAATGCCGGCACTCATAAACAGTGCGGCTTTAAAGGTGGCGTGATTCAGAATGTGAAACAGGGCAGCTAAAATCGCCATGGGGCTGCCGATACCCAACAGCACGGTAATCAAGCCTAAATGGCTAACGGTGGAGAACGCCAGAATACCCTTTAGGTCGGTCTTCATCAGTGCAAACCAAGCGCCATATAGCATGGTGATGATACCGACCAGGGAGACCACCACGCTCCATAGCTCGCTACCCGCGATGGCTGGGTGCAGTCGTGCCATCAGAAAAATGCCCGCTTTAACCATGGTGGCCGAGTGCAGATAGGCTGATACTGGCGTGGGTGCCGCCATGGCGTGGGGCAACCAAAAGTGGAACGGGAACTGTGCTGATTTGGTAAACGCCCCCAGCAGTACCAAACCCAGCATAAGCGGGTAGCGGGAATCCGCCAGAATCACTTCGCCGCTAGCCAGTACATCGCCCATATTGAAGCTGCCCGCCATATCGCCCAACAGCAGTAAGCCCGCCAATAGCGCAAGGCCGCCCGCGCCGGTGACTGTTAGCGCCATGCGTGCGCCTTTACGGGCATCCGACTGGTGCGACCAGTAACCGATCAGCAAAAACGAAGAGAGGCTGGTTAACTCCCAGAAGAGCCATAGCAGAATCAGGTTGTCCGACATTGAAATACCCACCATTGACGCCATAAAAAGCATCAGGAAGGCGTAGAATCGGCCATAGGGTTCGTCTTTGTCTAAATAGTAGTGAGCATAAAGAATAATCAGCAGACCGATGCCGAGTATCAATAGGTTGAACAGCAGCGATAGCCCATCCAGGCGGAACGCCAAGTTCAGTGCCAGTTCCGGCATCCAGGTGACCGAAAAACGTAGCTGCTCGCCATCTAAAAGAGCTGGCACGTTGAGTAGCGTCATTACTAGGGCGGTAGCGGGCAGCACCGCCGTTGCAAGGGAACAGAAACCGCGCCCGCGCCGTGCGGTGAGTGCCGGCACCAGTACGCCTAGCAGAGGCAATAAGGCTATCCAAAGCAGTGTCATGGGGATCATCCAGCGGCTAAAGTAAAAAAAGTCAAAAGAGTACCAACAGGGCGTCTAAAGAGGCGTTCTGGTGGCGTAGGATACATCAAGTGAAACAACAGGATATCACTTGTGTAGCAGGTGTGTAATTTTAGTATAAAGTGTGCGAATTAACCGTTGAGAGATTTTTTGTTACATGAGTGAGTCCTTTACTAACTGGCAGGCCCGTTTTGAAAAGCTACGGTCAAACAAGTTTTTTGAAGCGATGGTGATCGCCATTATCGTCATTTCCGCCCTGGTGATCGGGGCAAAAACCTACGACGAAACCACTCAGGTTGAGCAGTGGCTGCTCTATCTCGATATCGCGGTAACGATATTTTTCCTGATTGAGATTTTAATCAGAATGGCCGCGGAGCGCAGCCTGCTCGACTTCTTCAAAAAAGGCTGGAACGTTTTTGACTTCCTGATTGTGACTGCCAGTCTTATCCCCATGGATGACTCGGAAATGGTGCTACTGGCCAGGCTGCTGCGCATTTTCCGGGTACTGCGCCTGGTGTCGATGATTCCTGAACTTCAGATGCTACTTAGCGCCCTGGTGAAGTCGGTGCCACGGATGGGCTATGTGGTCCTGCTGATGTTTATCATCTTCTATATATACGCTGCCATTGGGAGCTTTCTGTTTCACAATGTAGACGAGGGGCTGTGGGGCAATATTTCCCTGGCCATGCTAACGCTATTTCAGGTGGCGACCTTTGAGAGCTGGGCCACCGCTGTGCTATATCCGGCCATGGAGGTCTACCCCTACGCTTGGATCTATTTTCTCACTTTTATCTTTTTGAACGCCTTTATCTTTCTCAATATGATGATTGGTATTGTGCTGGACGTGATGCAGAAAGAGAGCGCGCAAATGGCGCTGGACAACGGCGAAGGCGAAGAGGCCGAGCTGCAGTCGCTGCGCAATGATGTTCGCGGGCTGAAAGCGCAGCTTGACCGTATGGAGTCAGCGCTCTCTCAAGCATACTCGACAGCCCCAACACACCAGAATGACGCGGGCGGTAAGCACAGCGACAAGCCCACAACTGACTGATTTTAGGAGAGCCGCCATGATGTTGACTGATCCTGCCAAAAAGTACCGCCCCTTTGTGGCCGTTGATCTGCCCGACCGCCAGTGGCCGAGCAAGCGTATCGAGACGGCGCCTATCTGGTGCAGCGTTGACCTGCGCGACGGCAACCAGTCGCTGATCGACCCCATGGATCAGGAGCGCAAACAGCGCTTATTCGACATGCTGCTTAGTGTTGGTTTTAAACAGATAGAAGTGGGCTTTCCGTCAGCCTCCCAAACCGACTTCGATTTCGTTCGCTCGCTGATTGAGCAGGATAAAATTCCTGAGGATGTGACCATTCAAGTGCTAACCCAGGCACGTCCGCACTTGATTGAACGCACCTTTGAAGCGCTACAAGGCGCCAAAAACGCTATCGTCCACGTCTATAACGCTACCGATCCCATGTTTCGCCGGGTGGTGTTCAATGTCGATAAAGCTGAATGCGTGCAAATCGCCGTCGAAGCAACCCAGCAGATTCGCGCCCAGATGGACGCCGCACCAGAAACCAACTGGACGTTCCAGTACTCGCCGGAGCTCTTCACTACCACCGAGATGGACTTTGCCGTTGAGATCGTCGAAGCGGTCATGGACGCTTACGGCACCCGCGCCGATAAGCCCATGATCGTGAACCTGCCGGCCACGGTAGAAGTCGCCACACCCAACAACTACGCCGACCAGATCGAGTGGTTCTGTCGCCACATCAAAAACCGCGACCACTTGATTGTCAGCGTTCACCCCCATAACGACCGCGGTACCGGCGTAGCGGCGGCAGAGCTGACGTTGATGGCCGGGGCTGATCGCGTTGAGGGCACGCTGTTTGGGAACGGCGAGCGCACCGGCAACGTTGATATCGTCACCCTGGCGATGAATATGTATACCCAGGGCGTTAACCCCCAGCTCGATTTTTCCAATATCACGCCCATCATGCGCGAAGTGGAGTACTGCAACCAACTGCCGGTGCATCCGCGCCACCCCTACGTGGGCGATTTGGTGTTTACCGCCTTCTCCGGCTCTCATCAGGATGCGATCAAAAAAGGCATGGCAGATCGTCGCGCCAATCCTGATGCCGTTTGGGATGTGCCTTATTTGCCTATCGATCCGCTGGACGTGGGCCGTAGCTACGAAGCGGTGATTCGGGTTAACAGCCAATCGGGTAAAGGCGGTGTTTCCTACCTGCTTGAGCAGGAACACGGTATTGAGCTACCGCGCCGGCTTTCCATCGAGTTTAGTCAGGTCGTTCAGGAAGTGGCAGAGCGCACCGGGCGTGAGATCACCTCGCAGATGATCTATCAGGCGTTCTCGGATGAGTATTTAGAGCAGCGAGTGCCCTTTGCATTAGTTAACCACCGTTTGTCGTCTGAACCTGACAGCCCCAAAGTCACGCTGGACGCCGTGATTGAGGAGAGCGGCACACGGCAAACGTTAAAGGGCGAGGGCAACGGTCCGTTAGCGGCCTTTGTTAAAGCACTGGCAGCCGCAGGGCACGATGTAGAGATTATCGACTACCACGAGCACTCCCGCGGGCAGGGCGCTGACGCTGAGGCGATCGCTTATGTGGAAGTGCGTATCGACGGCAAAGCGGTATTCGGTGTAGGCAACGATGAAAGCATTACCAGCGCGTCGATGAAGGGGGTATTGAGCGCGATCAATCGCCACCATTCTACCCAGCCTGCGGCGGCCAACGTGACGGCAGAGACGTTGGGGTAATCCTGCGGTTACCAGTTGAGTGAGGTGGATTGCAATGCGGCCCTGGCAGATAATGGTAGTAACCGCGATAGTGATCGCCGGGCTAGCATCAACATTGGCCTCTCATGAGCCGTTTGAGTCCAAACTGGTAAGATTGGAAGCTCAGCGGGCATTGCCCTCGCTAGAGGCGTCGCTTCAGCAGGAAACAGCGGAGCTCAATGCGCTGTTTCTCAGTTATGCTGACGATCAGGCGCTGTGGATGAGCGCCTCTTTGGCGATTTTGCGCCACGGTGATATGGCCCGCGATGTATTAGTGGAGTACGGCTTACTGCCCAATTTTCAGCGAGTACTGGTGCGCTATGGGGCTGATGCCGTACTTCCCATTAGCTACTTTCGCAGCCACGATGTGACCACGCTAAAGGCGCAGTACTGGGTCGGTGAGCGTTATCAGCAATTCAGCCGCTGGTGGAGCGATGAGGAGGGAGAAGCGGATTCAGCGTTCACCCCTTACCGCCGCGGGCAGATGGGTATTGCGCTGCTGGATGCCAATGGCCACGCGCTGCTCAACCAGTTTGTGGTTAGTGAACAAAGCGACGTGGAGTGGCTACAGGGTGAGCGTCTGGTTGCGGGCCTGGGCGATTTCTTCACCAGCGGGCTACGCGATTTGGAAAGCCAGTGGCGGCGGGGTGACGACATTGGCGCCGCCGATCTAGGCTGGGCCGGTGTCGATCTACTCGTGATGGCCAGCACCGTGAAGGTGCTGCGGGCAGGCAAGGCCGCTCGTGCTGCCCGGGTGGGCAGTGTGGAAGCCCAGGGGACTCGTGCTGGTTTGCGCCAAGGCGCGTTAATGAGTGGTGGCGGGCGTTTTGCGGCGTTGCCACGTATGGCCAAAGTAGCCGCTGTGGCGGGCACTGCCTATGTAGTGGTTCGCCATCCAAGCCTTGTGAGCGCACTTGGCGCCAACCTCTCTTCCTGGCTAGGCTGGCCGGTTTGGCTCGGTCAGTTTCTTATCTGGCTCATCGTGCTACTGCCAGTACTCTTCATTGCGCGCTTTATTTACCGCTGGCTACTTACGCCGATACTGTGGCTGCTGGTGCCGCTGATGCGGGTATGCTTTAGGGCGGCAAACAATCAGTTAGCCAGGCGTACCAAGCCTCAGACCCGTGATCTTGGCTGAAGCAGTGAGAGAAAGTAGTTGTTAACGTAAACGGGGCAGCCTCTGAGGCCGCCCCGTTTTACGCTAAGGGTTACTCTGGCAGTGCGTAGACCGCGATCTGATCACCCACCTGGTCTTTCAGAATGGTATTGCCACCGGAAACAAAGGCGACATATTGGCGGCCATTGTACTCGTAGACCGCGGGGTTCGAGACGGAGGGGGCTTCGGTCTGGTCTGACCAGAGCTCCTCGCCGGTCTCAAGGGAGTAGGCACGCACCTTGGCATCCATGGAAGCGCCAATAAAGATAATATTGCCTGCGGTTACGGCCGGGCCACCGATGGTGGGCGAGCCCCAGCTCTCAGGCATAAAAAAGCCATACTGTTGCGATGCACCCACCGGACGACGCCATTTGATATCACCGCTGGTCATATCCAGGGCGACAAGCTCGCCAAAGGGGGGCTCCCAGCAGGGCATGCCTAGCCGGTTAAGCGCTACCTCAAGGCGCATCCCGTAGAGGGCGCCTTCTTGAGGGGCGAAGCCGCTTTCGTTGCCGGAGCCGCTATCCGCTTTGTCATAATCATCGCGATTATAGAGTTTTATGTACTGCACAATGTGCGAGGTATTGACGATCACTGTCTGGCTTTCGGGGTCGAAGGCTACGCCGCCCCACTGAACGCCACCCGCGCTGATGGGAAAGCCAAGGGTGCCTTCGCCTTGGGTCGTCGGTGGGGTGTACATGCCTTCATAGTGAAGATCGTCCCACAATGCGGAACACTCTCCGGAGCTAACCGCGTCGGCCAGCGCCCAGACGTTGGGCTTTTCAGACTGATCTAACAGCGGTTCCGGTTTAGTCGGGAAAGGCTGGGTCGGCGCGTAAACTTCGCCCTCAACGCTGCCGTCGCCGCTGGGTACCGGGCGCTCCTCAATCGGCCAAACGTCTTCGCCTGTTTCGCGATTAACCACGAACAGAAAGCCCATTTTGGTTGCCTGGATGAGTGCCGGTATTTCTTCACCATCTACTGTGATGTCCATCAGCGTTGGTGCGGCATTGATATCGTAATCCCAGATATCGTGATGTACCCACTGCCGCGACCAAACCACTTCGCCGGTCTCGATATCCAGGGCAGTGGTGGATGTGCCCAGAGGCACTTCTTCGGTGCGATTGCCGCCCCAGTAGTTCGGCGAGGGTGAGGAAACCGGCAGATAGACTAAACCACGCTCCTCGTCGGCGGACATATGTGTCCAGACATTGGCGGTGCCGCTTTGATCGCGCATCTCATCGGAAAGTGCCTGGAACGTCCATTCACGTTCTCCAGTGCGGGCATTAATTGAGTAAACAGTGCCGGGTGGCGCCTGTTCGTAGGCCCAGTCCATCCCTGCCCAGCCGAGTACCAAGTGGTCTCCCACCACGGTAGGGGGTTGTAGTAGCGAAAGCGGCCAGCGGTCGTTGGTGTCGTTCCACTGGTTGACGTCGAGCACACCGTTATCGGCAAAGTCGGCGCACTGTTCGCCACTATCGGCATCAACCGCGAAAAGCTGTGCATCCATGGTGCCCATATAGATAATTTTCTGACAGGGCTCGCCTGCTACCGGATCGTCGGCTTCCCAATAGGCCACACCACGGTTTTTCAAGGCGGGTTGAGTTAGCGCTTCCAGAGAGGATTGAGTATCGAAACTCCATTTCTCTTCGCCACTACCGGGGTCTAACGCGAGTATGCGATAGAAGGGGGTACCAATATAAAGGGTATCGTTAGCAAACACCGGGGTCGCTGACCAAACGGTGGCTGGCAATTCCCCCGAGCCATCCGCGACATCGCCGGTATGCACTTCCCATACCTTCTCCAGCTCGCCGACGTTATCAGTATTGATTTGATCAAGTGGGCTATATTTTTGGGCATTAAGCTGGCCATGGAAGCTGTTCCAGGTCGGCTCGCCAGGCACCAGCGGGATGGGAGCGCGACTGGGCGCTTCTTCCTGCTCGGGATTCTCCTGCTCACTGGGTTGACCCTGAGCCAGTAACGGCAAGGGCGTAAAACAGATCGCCAGGGCGGTGACTGCGCCTAAGCCTGGGGTTATCGATTTAAACGGGGTGGGTAATAATGTCGGCATGGGCGGCTCCTCAGGTGTGGGTGAGACGGGCGTGATGGGTTGCGCGAACCATATCAACAATCAAGCCGATCAGACCGACTACCATGGCTGCGCTGATCCACCACTGATGCAGCAGCATTCCGGCGAAAAATGTACCGGCAAGCCCGATCAGGATGAGTATCCGCAGTACGATGGAAGCACCACGCCTTTTGACTTTAAAGAGAAGTAACGCCATCACCGCAAGGGCGAGACAGGCCACAATGGCGACCAGTGCCCCGAGCGTTCCAGTGACGCCGGTTAGTGGTGTGAAATAGGCATATAAAGCGATGGCCAGCCCGGCAAGCGAGGCTATTAAGAGGACGAAAGCGCCCGGTCTGGACGAGAGGGATGGTGACATAACGCTATGGCCTCCTGCTGAGTGAGATGCCCAACGTTGAGGCTAATTCAACGTCAGAAATCGTTAGCACTATAACTTTAGCAGAAAACGATATTTTTACGATCTGGGTGACATGTCTTGATTAACTGTAGCAACACCCAGCGCTGTTTTTTCAATGAAGGGGAGGCATTGTAAAAGCGTTCGTCTCAGCTAAACTAGACCTATTAAACTAAGCTTACTAACCAAGTCGCATTTTTAGGAGATTTTATATGGAGGCTATCAATATTCACGAAGCTAAAACACGGTTGTCTCAGCTAGTGGCGAGGGCTGCCGAGGGGGAGGGGTTTATTATTGCCAAAGCAGGCAAACCGATGGCACGCGTGACGGCCATTGATAGCCCTACTTCTGGACAGCAAAAGCGTCTGGGGTTTCTGGCAGACCAGTTTAAGATACCTAATGATTTTGATCGTATGGGACAGGAGGAAATAGCCGAGATGTTTGGAGGTTGATGTGAATCTACTTCTGGACACGCATGTTTTGCTCTGGGCGGCGGCAGCGCCGGAGAGGCTTTCTGTTGATGCGCGAGCTATGATTAATGACGAAGATAACAGGCTCTATTTTAGCGCTGCCAGCATATGGGAAGTGGTCATTAAGAACAGTCTGCAACGCCCTGATTTTCACGTTGACCCGCACTTGCTGCGTCGTGGGCTGCTGGATAACGGTTATTTAGAACTTTCTATCAGTTCATTGCATACACTTAACGTTGCTCATTTACCAGTCATCCACAAAGACCCTTTTGATCGAATTTTGGTGGCCCAGGCAGAAGCTGAGGGATTTTTGCTGCTTACTGCGGATGAGCTGGTGGCTCAGTATGCTGGGCCTATCCGGAGGGTATAACTAACTTGTGGCTTAAGGCTTCAGCACTGAGCCATTCAAGCGTCTCAGTGCCGGCTGTTTCTTCAACATGCGTCACAACGGCGTTTTACTTCCCCTTCCAGGAATTTCTCGCACTAGGCGTGGCATTAAGAAGCCGGGTAAATGATCGCGAAGATGAGCAACCAGCTCGCGTGCTTCGCTGTCCGGCACATCAAAATGCGCAGCGCCTTGCACAGGATCCAGTACATGCAGGTAATAGGGCAGAATACCTGCTTCGAATAGCCGTTCAGAAAGTGCGGTAAGGGCCGTGACACTATCGTTCACATTGCGCAGCAGTACACTCTGGTTGAGTAGTGTTGCACCCGCCTGCTTAAGGCGCGCGCAGGCGTCTACCACCGCCTGGTCGATTTCATTGGCGTGGTTAATATGCAACACCACCACCTTTTGCAGGCGTGTAGAGGAAAGCCAGCCAAGCAGAGCGTCATCGACCCGATCGGGAATCACCACCGGCAGGCGGGTATGAATGCGTAGCCGTTTTAGGTGCGGGATGCTTTCTAGCTGCTCCACCAGCCATGCCAACTGGCGATCGCTGGCGGCCAACGGATCGCCGCCAGACAGAATCGCCTCGTGAATAGTGGTGTCAGCGCGCAGGTAATCCAGCGCTTCCTGCCACTGCGCTCTGGAGGGTGAGTTATCGCTATAGGGAAAATGGCGGCGAAAGCAGTAGCGGCAGTTGATGGCACAGTTGGGGCTGGCGATAAGCAGCACTCGGCCAGCATACTTATGGATCAGCCCTTTGGCGGGCCGATGTTCGGCTTCTTCAAGCGGATCGACGACGTAGCCATGTGGCGTTAGTGCTTCCTCGCCAAGCGGCAGTACCTGACGCAGCAGCGGGTCGTTTATGTCGGCATAGGCTATTCTGTTGAGGTACGCTTCAGGCACACATACGTCAAACAGTGCATGTCCAGCCTTGGCGCCCGCCAACCAGTCGTGGCTTAGGCCCAGCCGTTCGCATAGTGTTTGCGGGTCACGAATGGCATGAGAAAGCTGCTGCTGCCAAGTGGAATGCGCCAGTGAGTCGCGATGGCTTTGCGTTTCAGACGCGGCAATAATGATGTTCTCCTGCAAAAAAGCCCTCCTTCGGGTTATCATGCGCGCACTTATTTAACGACGCCATTTGCAACGCTGCTGGCATATAGCTACTGGTATATAAACCTGCTGACAGTGGCAAAGTATGGCTTCGCGCACCACCTGTTGATACAAATAACTGAAATGGATGATTGAGAGACATTATGGCGAACTATTCTACCAACGAATTCAAGGCCGGTCTGAAAGTAATGCTCGACGGCGATCCTTGTGCAATCGTTGAGAACGAGCTGGTCAAGCCCGGTAAGGGGCAGGCGTTTAACCGAGTTAAACTGCGGAATTTGATGACTGGCCGCGTAGGTGAGAAGACTTTCAAATCCGGTGACTCGCTGGAAGGTGCCGATGTCATGGATTTAGAAATGGAGTATCTCTACACCGATGGTGATATGTGGCACTTCATGAAGACCGATGGCTCGTTTGAGCAGTATGCGGTAGAGAAAAAAGCGCTAGGCGATACCGTCAAGTGGCTGAAAGAGCAGGTGCCCTATATCATTACGCTTTGGGATGATAAGGCCATTTCCGTGACGCCGCCTAACTTTATCGAGTTGGAAGTCGTGGAAACAGATCCCGGTTTGAAAGGCGATACGGCACAGGGTGGTTCTAAGCCTGCGACGTTGTCTTCTGGCGCTGTGGTGCGTGTGCCGCTCTTCATTAACCAGGGCGAAGTGTTGAAAATCGATACGCGCAGTGGGGACTACGTCTCACGCGCTTGATCGCTTTCCAGGGCGCTTGTATGTCTTAATGGCCACGCTTTGTGCGTGGCCATTATTATTTAAGGTGATTTTTTCAAGGAGTCGTTATGGCCATTGATTGGCAACCCTCAGCGTCCTTTGAAACGCTGCGCGAACGGGCGCGGTTAATGGCCAAAGTGCGCGCTTTTTTTGCCCAGCGTGACGTGCTGGAAGTGGAAACGCCCGTGCTGGGGCAGGGGGGAAGCACGGATATCCATTTGGTGTCGCTGCACACTCTGGCGCGCACGGACAAAGGGCAGCGCCGTCTATGGCTACAAACCTCCCCTGAATTCCATATGAAGCGCTTGCTCGCAGCGGGCAGTGGGCCGATCTTTCAGCTTGCGCGAAGTTTTCGCGATGGCGAAATCGGCGCCCGCCATAATATTGAGTTCACTATGCTGGAGTGGTATCGGCCGCAATTTACGCTGGATCAACTGATTGATGAGACTGCGACGCTCATTATGTCACTGTTGCCCAGTTTCCCCGGCCCACCTGTGCATTACCGCTACCGGGAGTTGTTTCATACTTACGTAGAGGTTGATCCGTTCACGACGTCTCTGGATAGGCTGAGGGCGATAGCTGCCGAGCGGGCACAAATGTCTGCCCAATCCTTAGCTGATGAAGGCCGCGAGACCTGTCTTGACCTGTTAATGAGCGTGGTGATCGAGCCGCAGTTAGGCCAGCAGGAGCTAAGCGTGGTAGTTGATTATCCGGCTAGCCAAGCAGCCTTGGCGCGACGCCATCAAGATGCAGATGGTGAGTGGGTGGCTTCCCGCTTTGAGGTCTATCTTAACGGTATTGAGTTGGCTAACGGCTACGATGAGCTGACCGATGCGGCTGAGCAGCGCACGCGCTTTGCTGAAGATAACGCTGAGCGCCGCCGTTTGGGCTTACCGGAAGTGGATGTGGATGAGCGGCTGCTGGCCGCACTTGAGCACGGAATGCCCGAAGGCGCCGGTGTGGCGCTGGGGATAGATCGCTTGATTCAGTTGGCACTCGGCAAAGCACGCCTGGAAGACGTGCTTACATTCTCAACGCCCAGCTGTTAGCGGCTAGTTGCTAACAGGCTGCAAGCCGTCAAGCCGAAATCCTCCGCAGTAGGAATACCAGCGGTACGCTGGCAATGTAGATCAGTCCCATCCAAGTAAAGATGTCGTTAAAGGCCAGCACTTGTGCCTGCTGAGAGACTCGTTGCGCCAGCATGGCGACGGCGGTGTGATAGGTATCGGGCACCGAGCCGGCGAGCATCGCTTGGTATTTGGCGATCTCCGCTACCACGACCTCGCGGCTAGTATCGATAGCAGGAATGAGCTGATTCCAGTGAAAGTCCTCGCGGATGTCGCGCACCGTATCGATCAGCGCCAGTCCCATGGCACCCCCCAGGTTGCGCATCACGTTAAAAAGCCCGCTGGCGTTGCCTACCTCGCTCGGCGGCAGGGTGCCCAGGGCAATACGCGAGGCTGGAATGATACACAAGATCAGCCCCATGCCGCGCACGATCTGCGGCACGCAGAACTGCCAAAAGCCCGACTCCACGGTAAGATTGGCGTTCATTATGGTGCCCACGCCGACCAGCAGTAGGCCCATAAACAGCATAATGCGCAGATCGAGGCGGTTGGACAGCTGACCGACAATAGGCGCGCAAAGAAACATCGTCAGCCCGGTGACGAACATCACCTGGCCAATTTGCAGGCTCGAATAGCCGCGCACATAGCCAAAAAACAGCGGCATGATGTAGACCAGCCCGTAGAGCGCGATGCCGATGATAAAGCCCATCCCGGCGCCGATGGCAAAGTTGCGGTTGGTAAAGGCGCGCAGATCGACGATTGGGTGGTCGCTGCGCAGGGTGCGGATGAAGAACCAGGCTCCCGCCACTAGGCAGGTCAGGCTGAACAGCAAGATTCGCTGGCTGGCAAACCAGTCATCGCCGGGCCCTTCTTCAAGCACAAACTCTAGCGAGCCCAAAAACACCGCGATCAATACCAGGCCGATCAAGTCCAGGTGGCGCGCGACCGCGTGGTTGGGTTTGTCGATATCGAGAAATGTCCAGGCGGCCCAGCAGACCAGAACGCCGGGGATCACGTTGGCCAGGAACAGCCAGTGCCAGCTGAGCGTCTCGGTGATGTAGCCGCCCACGGTGGGACCCACCGAGGGTGCCATGGTGACAACCATGCCGATCACCGCCTGCACGCTGCCCATCACCCGGCGGGGAAAGATCGAAAAGCTAACTGCCTGGGTAATGGGTATCATCGCTCCGCCCATAAAGCCCTGAATAGCGCGCAGCACGATCAGTTGCTCGATCGAGGTGGCCAGCGCGCAGCCCAGGCTCGCCAGGGTGAAGCCGACGCACGACAGGGTGAAGGCTACTCGAGTGGAGAGAATGCGCATCAGCATGCCCGACAGCGGGATCATCACAATCTCGGCGATCAGGTAAGCGGTCTGCACCCAGGAGATTTGATCCTCGCTGGCTGAGAGCCCCGCCTGGATTTCGTTGAGCGAGCTGGCGACGATCTGAATATCCAGAATTGCCATGAACATGCCAAACACCGCAGCAATGAAGCCAATGCGCTGTGGCCAGGGTGGCATGTCGTTAACGCCCGTCACCGAGCCGGCGACCGTCTCGCTCATGACTTGGGCCGCTCCGCTGCCAACTGCTGGGCAGGGCGGGAGTCATTTTGTGGTTCAAGATGACGAGTATCGATCTCGGGCACGGCCGATAGCCCGGCGCGCAGTTGGCTCAGCGCCTCGGTGGGGCCGGTGACGCGGATCTTGATCGGCACCCGCTGGACGATTTTGTTGAAATTGCCGGTGGCATTGTCCTGGGGCAGCAGGCTGAACTCGGTGCCGGTGGCTGGCGACAGGCTGTCGACGATGCCTTCGTAGGTAATATCCGGGTAGGCATCCAAATGCACCGCGACTGGCTGGCCGACGCGAATCCGCTCGAGCTGGGTCTCCTTAAAGTTGGCTGCCACGTAGGCCGACTCGATGGGTACCAGTTGCAAAAGCGTCAGCGACGGCTGCGCTAAGGTGCCGACCTCAACGCGTAGATTGCCAATCACGCCGTCCCGGGGGGCGACGATGCGGGTCTTATCCAACTGGTGGCGAGCATAGTCAAGATCGGCGCTAGCGGCGTCCAGATTGGCTTCAGCGCGGGTCACGTCGCTCTCGGCCACGGCTAGCTGCCGCCTGGCCGAGACAACCGCTGCTTGGCTTTCGGCAAGCTTTGCCTGGGCGACACTCAGTGCGGCCTGGTCATCTTCGCGCTGCTGACGGGAGCCATAGTTGTTGGCGGCAAGCGACGAGGAGCGCTCCAGATGCTGGCGCGCCTGGTCGAGATTAGCCTGGGCCGCCTGCTGCTGAGCCGTGGCCTGATCGATAGCCGCCTGTTGCAAATCTACCTGGCGGTGTGATTGGGCGATTGAGGCTGCGGCCACTGCCTGCTGGGCCTCGGCCTGGGTCACCTGGTCGCGGTAGCTCTCGGCGTCTAGACGTATCAGCAGATCGCCTTGCTTGACCGTTTGGTTATCATCTACCGCCACCTCGACGACCCGCGCTGATAGCTCGGCGCGTACCGCGACGCTGTCGGTGCGCACGTAGGCATTATCGGTCTCTTCCATGAAGCGCCCGGTTTGCCACCAGCCCATGCCCCACCAAATTAGCGCCGCCAGGACGATAATCCCCGCCACCATAGCGAGTAACTTGCGGCTAGTTTTGCCGCTGGAGTGGGCATCTTGACCCGCGACGGCATGGCTGCTTTGGCGCTCATCCGGGGGCTCGCCCGGCTTAGTATTCGATGTCATGACCACTCCTTAAGGCAATAGCGCTCCTGCTAGGGGCTCCCTGTGAGGAAAAGACACCTCCCTTGGGAAAAAGACAAATAGTGTAATGAATGCTACATTACATTTCCAGGGCAAAAAATATTACTTCTGTGCGCCGCGTCTTTATAATTAATCCTTCTTTATATACCTCTATAGGAGTGTCAATGCCACGCTCAACCGCGCCAGATATGCTCGGTCGCAACATAACTGATGGCGTATCGTCGCGCGGCGTGGCGCGCCGTGAACGTTTGCTGGATGCTGCCCGGGATGTTTTTCTTGAACAGGGCTATGCCGGTGCCAGCGTTAACGAAGTGGTTGCCCGCGCCGGCGGATCTTTGGCGACGCTGTATAAGCAGTTCGGTAACAAGGAGGGATTATTCACAGCGGCGATGGAGCGTCATATCTCCACCGCTTGGGCAGTGCTGGAGGAGGGGCGACGGGATCACCAAGCCCTAGAGCAGGTGCTGTACGAGCTAGGCCGCCGAATGCTGACGTTGGTGTTCGAGCCGGGCGTGATCCGTTTAGTTCGCGGCTTAGCCTTTGAGGCCGAACGGGCTCCGGAGCTTGGTGAGCTGTTTCTCACTCGCGGCCCCGACCAGACCCGTCAGGCGCTAGCTGCTTACTTAAGCGAGCAGGTGGATAGCGGCCGTCTTGACCTCGACGATCCGCGTGAAGCGGCCGGTATGTTTATGGGCATGTTGCTTGGTGAATGGCACATTGACGCTCTGCTTGGTCGCCATGTGCGTCTTGACGAGACGCGGTGCAACGCTCGAGCTCGACGCTGTGTCGAGCTCTTCCTCTCAGGTGCGGCTAGTGCTTCGACCTAGGTCGTTCAGGGGGAAAGGTCATCAATAAGCTCCCAGCGTTTGCCCCATCTGCACCATGCTGCCCAGCGGATTGTTTGCGAAATTGGGCGGCTTGGCGAAACACATCACCACCGTTGAGCCGAGCTTGAAGCGGCCCATCTCAGCGCCTTTTTCAAGTGTGATAGGTTGGCTAAATTGTGTGCGCTGAGGGCAGCCCGCAAGCGGCGTCACCTGCCCTGACCAGACGGTTTCGATGGCAGCGACGATCATTGCACCAACCAGTACCATCGCCATGGGGCCGTGCTCGGTATCAAAGATACATACTAAGCGCTCGTTGCGGGCGAAGAGGCCTGGCACGCAGTTGGCAGTGGCTTGGTTGACCGAGAATAGTCGCCCCGGCACGTAGATCATTTCCCTAAGCGTACCCGTCACCGGCATGTGCACCCGGTGGTAGTCCCGAGGGGAGAGGTAAACGGTGGCAAAGCTGCCGCCTAAGAACTCTTCTGCCAGTGCCGTATCGCCGCCGAGCAGGGTTTGCGCGGAGTAGGTGTGGCCTTTGGCCTGCACCAGTTGTCCGGCCTGTAGGCGTCCGTATTGGGAGAGCGTACCATCGGCGGGGCTGAGAATACCGTCGCCTAGCGGGCGGGCATCCGCTTTGAGCGCACGGGTGAAGAAGTCGTTGAACGTAGCGTAGGCGGTAGGGTCTGGCTCTAGCGCCTGGCTCATATCAACGTTGAAGCGTTTGATAAACGCTTTAATCAAGGTGTTTTTCACCCAGGGATTGTCACACTGGGCGAACTGGCCGGTTAGGCGCGAGATCGCGTGGTGAGGCAGCGGATATTGGAGTAGCGAAAAGGTTTTTTGGGAAAGAGTCACAGTGGTTACTTTTTGGCAGTGGCTTGTAGTGGGATATTGCCATTAAGAGCTACCCCGGTGACAGGTCTACGAGGGGGCGCTGTGAACCCTTCCTTGGGCGCTACATTTGCCATCTGACCGCCATGGATGGCGGAAATGCCGGAATGGTATGGAACATTTTCCGGCCATGGCAAATGACCCCCTCTACAACCTGTCCCCGGCGCTCTTGATCGAGCACATATTTGTTTTAAACATTGGGGAAGAGTGTGTTATTACTTTTCAATCGGTGTGTCGTCGCGGTTGCCCCATTCACCCCAGGAACCCGCATAGCCGCGCATATTAAAGCCTAGCGCCTTGCCCACCAGCCAGGTGAAGCTGCTGCGGTGGTGGCTTTGGCAATGGGTGGCAATTTCCATGTCGGGCGTGAGGCCCAGGGCGCCTAGCTCGGTGATCAGCTCGGCGTAATCGCGTATACGTAGCGCGCGGTTGCGATCCATGGCATGGAGCCAATCCATATTGACCGCCCCCGGAATATGGCCCAGGTGCTTGTTGTTACCGCGTAAGCCATCGTACTCATCTTTGGAGCGCGCATCCCATACCGCAAACTGCCTATCATCGAGCTTTTCTTTGATTTCGTCGCAGGTAATCAGGGCTTGGGGGTTGAGAAACTCAGCGTGGTATTCGCTGGGGGTTGGGGCGGTCGGTTCTGTGCTCTCTTCCAGGCCCGCATCGCGCCAGGCGTGAATGCCGCCGTTCAAATAGGAGTAGCGGGTGTGGCCGATCAGGTCTAGCGTCCACAGTAACCGTGCCGCCCAACCGCCGCCTTCGTCGTCGTAAGCGACCACGTGAGTATCGCGGGTTAAGCCCAGGGCACTGAACAGCCTTGATAGCGCCTCGACGCTGGGAACGTCGCTGGGCACAGGCCCTTCACCGCGCATCAAGTAGCGAAAATCGAGGAAGATAGCCCCAGGCACATGGCCCTGGCGATAGCTATCGCCGTTGACCGGTACATCGATAATCAGCAGCTGTGGGTCATCCAAATGTTCCTGCAGTTGTTCGGGCTCAACGATTAGCGGCAGCAGGTTGGATTCCGACGATTGGCTTTCGGTGCTCATGAGTAACTCCTCTAAATCCTAGCTATCCAAGCTATCAAGTATGCGCCGGTAGCTGGTAAAGCGTGCTGGATGAATCTTGCCTGCCTCGACCGCTGCGAGTAAAGCACAGCCTGGCTCATTGCGGTGGCGGCAGTCGCGGAAGCGGCAGTGACCAATATAGTCGTGAAACTCGATAAAGCCGTCGGTGACTTCCTGCTCGTTGAGGTGCACCAGGCCAAACTCGCGAATACCCGGTGAGTCGATGAGATCGCCGTCGGCCACTTCAGCGCGACTCATGGTATAGAGGCGTGCCGTGGTGGTGGTGTGAGTACCTTTGCGCGAGTCTTCCGAGAGCGCACCAATGCGCAGGGTTTCATCGGGTAGCAGCAGGTCGATTAGCGAAGACTTGCCCACGCCGCTTTGACCGACGAATACCGAGGTACGGCCTTCAAGCTGGCTGCGCAGATCATCCAGCCCGGTTTCGGTAGCGGTGGTGGTGCGCACGACGGGATAGCCTAAATCGCGATAGCGTTCTAATAATTTGCCTAACTCGCCGCCATCTTCTGGCAGCAGATCGGTTTTGTTGAGCACCAGCACTGGCGCTATACCGGTGGCCTCGGCGGCGACCAGATAGCGATCGATAAGGTTGGCGTGAGGTGCGGGTTCCACCGCAAACACGATCAACAGCTGGTCAATATTGGCGGCCACTGGCTTGAGCAGGCCGCGAGCATCTGGGCGCTTAAGCACGCTATCGCGCTCTTCACGGGCCACCACCACGCCGGAGCCTTCTTGCCCTGCGCGCCATATCACTCTGTCGCCGGTGACTAGGCCATCCAAGTTGGCGCGTAAGTGACAGCGCACCGGTTCATTATCGCTATTGCGCACCTCCAAGGTGCGTCCAAAGTGAGCAACGACACGGCCTGGCTGTTCGGCACCGTATTCACCGGCGGCGAGCTTTTCAGCGTCTTGAACATCGCGCTTTTCTGCACGCTGGGCACGTTCCGCCTGGACTTTCTCGACGCGCCACTGTTGCTGGCGACTTAATTTACGTTTGCTCATGACCACCTGATGATCGCTACAATAGATGTCATTGTACCTATCAAAGGTGTGATTGTACTTATCAAAGATGCCATCAAGTAGCCAAGCTCTCCTTTGTAGCTGCTTGAAGGGTCTATTTTCAGTGTTATTTAAGAAACCTCTGATTAACTATTGCGCTCGACCATACGGCGTTAAAAATCGCCTCAAAATGCTCATTTACAACCCGTAAACTCCGCTTTTTCGTTGATTTTTGCCTTGTCTGGCCTTCACTCATTACGTTAATCAGAGGCTCCTTAAGTATTATTTTGTTTTTCACTATTCAGGTTGCATTCAAGTCTGCTACTCATTGCAGTGCTCTCATCAACACCTAAAAAGGCTAAGCATTACAAGGTATCGTAACCGTGCTCAAGGTGAGATTCGCGGAGGTTGTGCGCTCGCTCTGTCTGGTGAAATGTCTCAAGAGCACTCATCAATTAGTATAAGGCATTGTAGCTGCTCACTACGCATTTACTGTGGGCGTCAAATCAGATGACCTTATGTCGTATGCACCTGAAATCGGAGTGGCTCTCGTAAGGAAGTGTTTTATATAACATAAAATGTATTCTTATACATTTTATGTTCTGAGCCAGGCTGCATTATAGGGTTGTATAAGCATAGGTCTCACTAGTCTTTTTATGAGTCTTTAAAAAATCTTCACCAAGGGCTATTTGACACAGCAATCTGAGGGCTGCTATTAATATTTTGTGATATATCACAGCATGCATCGCAAACATGGAGCAGCTTATGAAAACTATAAAAAGATCTATCGTAGCAGCGCTTGGCATTGCTTTACTCTCGCCTTTAACCAACAGTTACGCGCAAGACGTAACAACGCTTAACTTCCAAACACATCATAGTTCCTCATCACTACAAGGAGAGGCACTTAATCGATTTGCCGATTTGGCAAACGAAATGTCAGGCGGTAGTTTAGATATAAAAATGCATACTGACTCAGCAGTAGTGAAAGCGTCTGAGGCATTTGAGTCAGCAAGTATGGGTATTATTGATGGTGATGCAACGGGGGCAGGATATATAACGGGTAAAAATCCAGCCTTTCAATTTTATGGCGATATCATGGGAGGGTACAACACACCTCTCGAGTTAATCGGTTGGTATAAAGATGGAGGCGGGTTAGAGCTAGCTAACGAACTATACCACAAATTTGATATGCACTTGGTTGGAGTGTTTGTCGCGACTCCTGAAGCGCTCAGCTCGACTACTGAGTTGGCGGGGATAGAAGATATAGATGGTTGGAAGTTCCGCTCTCCTCCTGGTATGGAGTCTGAAATATTTGCAAGTTTGGGAGCTGGCCCAGTTGTAATGCCTTTTGGTGAAGTGTTTACGGCGATGTCCACAGGAACCGTTTCCGGCGCGGATGCATCCACCTTGGCAGTGAATAAAGGTTTAGGTCTCTACGATATAGCAGAGCACGCTACTTATCCGGGTTTTCATTCAATGCCCATTGAGCACGTGGCGATGAATCTTGAAAAGTGGAATAGCCTTAGTGAAGCAGAGCAACAAATACTTCGTTCTGCTCTGGATACCATTGCATTGGAGATAGTTCAAGACTCCACAATGCTCGATCGTCAAGCAGCAGTAGAACTTAGACAAGAAGGCGTAACTCTACACGATTGGAGCGAGGAAGACCGTCAGGCATTCAGGGAAGCAGCTCAAGCAGTGTGGGAAGATTGGTCGACACGTAGTCCTGAAGCGAAAGCCGCGTATGATTCACATATCGCCTATATGACGAAAATAGGCATCCTTGAATAGATGAAAATGCCAATAAACCGAGGCCATTAGGCCTCGGCTTACTCAAGGAGAGACTCTATGCCACCTGCTAAGCATAAGTCATCGATTGCAAAAACAATAACGGCACTTTTTTCTTTGCTGCTACTCGTGATTGTGGCCGTCACTTTTTACGAAGTGTTAGCCAGGTATATATTTAAAGCTCCCACCCTGTGGGCCAATGAGCTGGCACTTTGGTTATCTGCGCTTCTTTATGCGGCAGCAGGTGTCTATGCAATGCAGCTCGACCAACACCTTCGTATTACCGTCTTATATGACGCTTCGCCATCTTGGCTAAAGCGAGTATTCGACTGTATCCAGCTTATTTGCGTGCTTACTTACTGCTTGGCGGTATCCTGGTTCGGTTGGCCCAGTTCATGGAAAGCATTGTCAACGTGGGAGCGCTTTGGTACCGCTTGGAATCCTCCCATACCTGCGACAGTCAAGCCTGCCATAGTGTGCGCAGCACTGATAATAGCGATCTACGCGATTATCAATTTCGTCAATAATATGCGGGGGATCGACACTCGCTCACTGGCTGAGGAGAAGGGACGTGTCGATTGAGTTAATTACCCTAGTACTTGTTCTTGGCGTTCTATTTCTGATGGCCATAGGTGTGCCGCTGGCCTTTGCTGCGGGTTCTCTTGCGATCACAATCGCTTACTTTAATTATGGTACTCCCGTCATCGCCATTGCCCACAAAACGATATATGGGCTGGCTACTGAGTATGCATTACTCTCTATTCCGTTGTTTATATTTATGGCAACGCTGTTAGAAAGATCGAGAATAGCCCACGACCTTTACAATAGTCTCAATAAACTATTTGGACACCGAAAAGGTGGCGTAATGACCGTTACGCTTGTTATATCCATCTTTATGGCTGCCATAAGCGGTATCATAGGTGGTGAGATTGTTCTGCTCGGTCTAGTGGCACTACCTCAAATGTTGAGGCTTAACTATGATAAAAAACTGGCAATTGGAGTGATCTGTGCTGGCGGTTCCTTGGGGACAATGATCCCTCCGTCAATTGTGCTAATTGTTTATGGGCTCACCGCCGAAGTCTCAGTGCATAAATTGTTTCTCGCTTCATTTATTCCAGGCTTTGTATTAGCGCTTGCCTATTATGCTTATATCTATATTCGTTGTACATTAAACCCAAACCTAGCCCCAATGCCCGATAAAGTAGAAGTCGAAGCCATTGGTTGGAAGGACATCATTCATGGTTTCCTTCCGTTTCTGTTGCTAATTTTTATCGTGTTTGGGTGCATCTATGGTGGAATAACATCAATTACAGAAGCAGCTGGGGTAGCTGTGGGCGCCACCCTTATGGTGATATATGCACGCAAAGAGCTTTGCAAAGAGTTAGTGTGGCAAGCGCTTAAAAGGACGCTCCTGTCATGCGGTATCATTTTATGGGTAACTTTTGGCGCAGCTGTATTAATTGGAATATACAATCTCTCAGGGGGGCAACAGTATGTTACTAGCTTTATTGCTGGGCTAGGTATTTCTCCCTTTGCAACAATCTTGGTTATGATGCTAGTGTTTTTTGTGCTTGGGCTGTTTATGGATTGGATTGGAATACTGCTTCTTACAATTCCTATTTTTGTACCCATTGTAACTCATTTAGGTTATGACCCAGTATGGTTTGGTGTGCTCTTTTCACTAACGATGCAAGTTGCATTTTTGTCACCTCCATTTGGGCCGGCTGCATTTTATTTGAAAAGTGTTGCCCCACCTGAGATCAGCCTTCAAACAATATACGCTTCGCTTTGGCCATTTATGCTTATACAAATAGCAATACTGGTATTTATGTTGGCTTTTCCTGGTATAGCACTTTGGTTGCCTGCCGCACTCAGCTAAAAAGGATTAAAAATGAAAATAACAGCGATAAAAACATATCGACTAAAAGAATTTTCCAATGTGCTTTGGGTACACGTTGAAACGGATGCTGGTATCGTCGGTTTAGGTGAAACATTTTATGGTGCTGGGGCTGTAGAGGCCCATATACACGAAACACTTTCCGAGCGATTGTTGGGCAAAGATCCTCTTCATATTGAGGCTTTGCACAAAGAGATGGTATCACTCCCCATGGCGCAGTCTTCAACAGGCGCTGAATACCGCGCAGCTTCTGCTATCGACATAGCTCTCTGGGATATCTTTGGTAAAGTATGTAACCAGCCAGTCCACCAAATGTTAGGGGGACTGTGTTGGGAGAAAATTCGTATATATAACACTTGCGCAGGTTATCGTTACGTTCGAACCAACAATATCAAGCCGGTTTCAAATTGGAATATAGGTGCCTCAGAGGGGCCTTATGAGGATCTGGACGGCTTTATGAACCGCCCAGCGCAGTTAGCTGAAAATCTCCTGGAGTCGGGTATTACGGCAATGAAAATCTGGCCATTTGACCCCGCTGCTGCTGAGACGCGTGGCCAGTACATCACCTCACCGCAAATGAAAAAAGCGATAAAACCTTTCGAAGAAATACGTAAGGCTGTTGGCGATGAAATTGACATCATGGTTGAGTTTCATTCTCAGTGGAATTTACCGACCGCAAAAAATATTGCTAAGGAATTGGAGCAATTTAATCCCACTTGGTATGAAGACCCCATCCGAATGAACTCACCGCAAGCACTTGCTGAGTTTGCCGCTTCTACCTCTGTTTGGACGTGTGCCAGTGAAACGCTTGGTTCTCGTTGGCCCTATAAAGACATGCTGGATCGTGACGCAACCCATGTGGTTATGGTCGATCTCTGCTGGACTGGGGGGTTAACAGAAGGGCGCAAAATAGCCTCCCTTGCCGAAACCTGGCATCGCCCTTTTGCTCCTCATGACTGTATTGGCCCGGTTGGATTTGTGGCCGCCATTCATATGTCGTTTAGTCAGCCAAACACGCTCATTCAGGAGAGTGTAAGAGCTTTTTATCGAGGCTGGTACACCGAGTTGGTAACGGTTGTACCCAAAATCGAGAATGGCTTTGTATACCCCATGGAGGGGCCAGGGCTTGGCGTTGAGCTTCTGCCCACTTTCTTTAAACGCTCCGATTTGAGCGTGAGAAAAACTTCACTTTAAAGGAGCCACCCATGGCAACGAATCTTTTTGACTTAACGGGTAAAACCGCTCTCATTACCGGCTCTTCACGGGGCTTGGGTCGCGCTTTTGCCGAGGGGCTTGCCAGTGCTGGAGCTTCGATCATTCTTAATGGCACGAGCCTAGAGAGGCTAGAGGCAGCTAAAAGAGAGATGACTCAGAGTGGCTATCATGTCGAAATAGCAGCTTTTGATGTCACCAATGAAAGCGAGATTAAATCAGCCTTCGACCAATTCGATAAAGCTGGTATCAATATTGACATTTTGATAAATAATGCCGGAATACAATTTAGAAAGCCGATGGTTGAGCTTGAAACATCCGATTGGCACCGTGTAATAGATACTAATTTAACCTCAGCTTTTGTTGTCGGCAGAGAAGCGGCAAAAAGAATGATTGAGCGTGGTTACGGAAAGATAATTAATATCGGATCCTTAACCAGTGAGCTAGCCCGGGCAACGGTTGCTCCCTACACGGTAGCCAAGGGCGGCGTTAAAATGCTGACTAAAGCCATGGCTGCTGAGTGGGGAGAGTATGGAATCCAGGCCAACGCTATTGGCCCAGGTTATATGTTGACTGACATGAATGAGGCCCTAACCACTAACCCCGATTTTGATGCATGGGTAAAAAGTCGAACACCAGCCCGCCGTTGGGGGAAACCTGAGGAACTCGCAGGAACAGCCATTTACCTTAGCTCCGCTGCTTCAGGCTATGTTAATGGACAAATAATTTATGCTGATGGCGGCATGATATCAGTGCTATAGGGGGCCTTTATGCAAACAATAGTTATACACTCCCCCGGTGACTTGCGCGTCGAAGAGCATCAAGAAGCGCATCCGCCTGGTTCAGGTGAAGCAAAAATAACGATTAGTAAAGGTGGTATTTGCGGCTCTGACCTTCATTACTTCCATAACGGCGGTTTTGGTGCGGTAAGGTTGCAAGAGCCTATGGTTCTAGGACATGAAGTAGCTGGTGTTGTCGCGGAACTTGGCATAGGTGTTTCACATTTGAAAGTGGGCGATAAGGTGGCTGTGAATCCTTCTATGCCTTGTGGCAAATGCCAGTACTGTCAAAATGGCCAACGAAACCAATGCGAAGACATGCGTTTTTTTGGAAGTGCCATGCGTTTTCCTCATCAACAGGGGTTGTTTCGCCAAAATGTCACGATTCCAGCCCAACAACTCTACCCGCTACAACCCGATACTGACCTGACATATGCTGCTTGCGCAGAGCCTTTAGCCGTTTGCCTCCATGCTGTACGCCAAGCAGGCTCTTTGGTCGGGAGTAACGTATTAGTCTCGGGATGCGGGCCGATTGGCTGCTTAACGGTACTTTCTGCTGCTCGTGCTGGGGCTCAATATATTACCGCGACAGATCTTTCTGATGCTCCTTTAGCGATTGCGGCTCAATTAGGTGCGCATCGTAGTGTTAATCTCAATAGCCAACCAGATGCGTTGACCTCCCTTGCTCACGGGAAGGGTAGCCAAGATGTTATCTTTGAATGCTCGGGTAGCCCCAAAGCACTTGCGTCGGCATTAGAGATTATTAAGCCCGGCGGTATTATTATTTTGGTCGGTTTAGGTGGTGAGATTCCATTTCCCTTAAATTTAGCGGTTGCTAAGGAGGTTAAGATGATGGGGAGCTTCCGCTTTGACGAGGAATTTTCCCAGGCAGCTGATCTTATTGATAGAAAGGTGGTTGATTTAAAACCTTTCGTATCTTCAGTTATACCTTTTGGAGAGGCAAAGTCTGCTTTCGATCTAGCTTCTCTGCGTGAAAAATCCATGAAAGTTCAGCTTGATTTTGACGGAAAATGAGTTTTTACATGATAATTTGTTGTGCTTTTTTTGATAGAGGTTGATTGAATGTTAAATTTATGTTTGCTATGAAAGGTGCGATGAGTGTTTTTATTTATTTACCAAGTATAATATTTTATTTGGCGAGCTTATGCATGGAAAAATAGGCAAGTTTTGTCCGATAACAATGGCTGAATAGATATGAGCAATAAAACTAGTAATGCGGGTCAGAACCTGCTTGATCTCGCCTATGATAAGCTTGAAGAACTCATTGTCACCTGCGAGCTAAAGCCAGGCAGCCATCTTAGGATTCAAGACTTACAAACGATGACAGGCTTTAATCGAATGCCGGTGTATCAGGCGACAACTCGTTTGGCTGCTGATACGTTAATGATTATTCATCCGCGACAAGGTGTCCAGATTTCACCAATAGACTTGTCTCGTGCTTCATTACTGCTTGACTTACGTCGAGACCTTGAAAGGTTTGTTATATCGCTGGCTAGCCAAAGGGCAAGCGACGCGCAAAGAAGTCAGTTTCGCCACATAGCTAACTTGTTAAAAACAAGTGAGTCTTTAACTATCTCTGAATTCAATGCTTATGATAGCAAAATAGACCAAATGGTGCTTTCCGCGTGCGGTGAGCCTTTTCTACAGTATACGCTTAGACCTCTGCATACTATTTTTCGAAGAATTGGCTGGGTTTATCATTCCTATACTGCCGGTGGGGAAAGTCTTGATAGTACCGTGGAAGGTCATATCGCTGTCCTGGATGCCATACTTTCCGGTAAGCCAGAACAAGCCGCACTGGCATCTGATAAGCTTATTGACTTTGTGAAAGATATGTTGCCGGTTTTAAGCGATGAATTACCTCCTAGTGTCTTTGATGTAAGAATGGAATTTAAACAACCTTAATTTAATAACAATACTGGAGCTTCCATGGACATAGTCTTTCATGGCAAAAATGCACAAACATTTTTTAGCAATTTTGAATCCCTTCTTGAGGACGATCACACCATAAAACTGTTGCCAGATACGCTCGAATCCGAAGAAGATATTGCTTGCTATGCCGGTGCCGATGTCATTGTTGGTGTCAAACATGATTCATCGCTACCTACTTTAACAAAAACAAAGTTGTTTCATGTCCCAGGCGCTGGTTATGACGGTTTAGACCTCTCTCTGCTTCCAAGCACAACAACGGTCTGTAATTGTTTTGGCCATGAGCAAGCCATCGTTGAGTATATTATATCAGCTCTGCTGCTGAGACATGTTCCTCTAGCGGATGCTGATAAAAAATTAAGACATGGTGACTGGGAGTATTGGGCTGGTGGTGCATCAGGCCTACGCACTGAGCTATCTTCTGAATCCATAGGTATCATCGGTTTTGGACATATTGGGAAAGAATTGGCAAGTCGAGCTCATGCTTTTGGAATGGATGTTTCAATAGCAAATAGGAGCATAGTTGAAGCGTCTAACCAAATAAAAAAATATTATGCTTTTGATGATCTATCTTCTATGTTGAAAGATGTCGATATTGTCGTTAATACGCTTCCGCTGTCTAAAGATACTGAAGGTTTTATTGGTCAAAAAGAGTTTAAAGATATGAAAAGGAGCGCTGTTTTTGTCAATGTTGGTCGTGGCCGCGTGGTTGATGAGAAAGCGTTATTTGATGCCCTAAATGAGTCGAGAATTGCTAGCGCGGTCATAGATACTTGGTATGTCTATCCGGCAGGCTCAGAGTCTAACCCTTTACCCGCTTCTCTTCCTTTCCATGAATTAGACAACGTGATTATGACCCCGCACATGTCAGGATGGACACACGGTACGGTAAAGCGCCGCCAGTTAACGATGGCACGCAATATTAATAAACTTTCCAAGGGTGACGGCGATCTTGTGAACATTGTTTCTACTTAAATGCCAATTAAATCAGAGATCTGCTTGTGAATCTTTACCCATAATTAAAACGGCATAGTTTGCTGATGATATAGCTTCAGCGGCAGATGCAGAACTGTTTCCCCTCGTGTTAAAGTGCGAGAATTTATAGGGCCTGTGGACGTTTCGTCGTGATTCACGCTGAAACGTCCACAGGCCCTTGTTTAACTGTAAGCGTAAATTTAAGGCACAATGGCATGATTTGAATAGCCATTTAGGCAAAAGGATAACGGTAATGAGCAACGATACGACGGGTGCAACAGAAGGAAAAACAGCGCCGCGGAATGATCTGCTGGTGTGGATTGATCTAGAGATGACCGGTCTCGATCCTAATAAAGAGCGCATCATTGAAGTAGCCACGCTCATTACAGATGCGGATTTGAATGTGGTCGCCGAGGGGCCGGTTATTGCGGTGAAGCAGCCCGATAGTCTGCTGGCGCAGATGGATGACTGGAACCAGAAAACCCACGGCGAATCAGGCTTAGTCGCACGCGTGAAGGCAAGCCAAGTGGAAACCGCGGAAGCTGAGCAGCAAACCCTGGCGTTTTTGCAGCAGTACGCAGTGGCAGGTTCGTCGCCCATGTGTGGCAACAGCATCCATCAGGATCGTCGTTTTCTCGAGCGTGAAATGCCTGCGTTGCTCAACTTTTTCCACTACCGCAATCTTGATGTGTCTACCATAAAAGAAGTGGCCAAACGCTGGAACCCCGGTGCGCTGGCGGGCTTTAGTAAACAGAATGTGCACTTGGCCATGGACGATATTAAAGAGTCGATTGCCGAGCTGGCCCACTACCGCAATACATTTTTACGCGTTGATCAGCGCAGCGACGAAGAAGAATAGCTAAGAAGAGTAGCGTTTAAGACGCGTCAGTGGCAATGCGCTCACTGCGTTTAAGACGCTGCACCTCAAGCGCCCAGGCGACGTGTTCACGCACCAGCGAGCTTGGGTAGGCTCTGCGCGCCCAGAGCGCGGCTTCAACGGCCTCGCTCCAGGGCGCGTTACCCAGGCCAATGGCGATATTGCGCAGCCAGCGCTGGTAGCCAATGCGCCGAATGGGGCTGCCAGCGGTTTTATCCAGAAACTCCGCTTCGCCCCAGCCAAACAGGCTAATAAGCGATGCGCGATCCAGGTCATGGCGCGGCGCAAAGTCATTTTCCTGGGTGATATGGGTAAAACGCGTAAAAGGGCATACCAATTGGCAGTCGTCGCAGCCGTAAACACGGTTACCCATAGCGCGGCGAAACTCGACCGGAATCGCCCCGTGTAGCTCAATGGTGAGATACGAAATGCACTTGCGCGAGTCGACCACTTTATCGTCAACAATGGCGCCGGTGGGGCAGGCCACCTTGCACGCGTTACAGCTTCCGCAGTGTTCGTGCTCAAACGGTGCGTCAATGGGCAATGGAAGGTCAGTATAGAGTTCGCCAACAAAAAACAGCGAACCCGCCTTGGGGTTGAGCAGCATGGCGTTTTTGCCAAACCAACCAAGCCCCGCTTTTTGAGCCAGAGCGCGTTCCATCACCGGCGCTGAGTCGACAAAAGCGCGGTAACCGAAGCTGCCGACTTCCTGCTCAATTTTTTTTGCTAATAGGGCTAACCGTTTGCGGATTAGCTTGTGATAATCACGGCCAAGGGCGTAGCGCGATACATAGGCGCGGTTGGGCTGACCGAGCACCTTGGTGCTCTCCACCTCGGCGGGCAGGTAATCCATGCGCACGCTGATAATGCGTTGAGTGCCGGGTTCCAGCTCCTCTGGGCGAGTGCGCTTGGTGCCATGCTTGGCCATAAAGCCCATTTCGCCGTGGTAGCCCTTTTCCAGCCACGCGTCGAGGTGGTCTTCATGAGCCGACAGTTCAGTATCGGTGATGCCCACCTGCTGAAAACCCAGCTCTCGCCCCCAGGTTTTAATCAGGTCGGCAAGGCGAGCAAGTTTCTGGTCAGTCATTGCACCATCAGAACGTGCAAAGGCAGTGGAATTCGACATAGTCAATCAACAGCAAGGCATTAAGCGCGCTATGCTAACGCATTGGCAGCCATCAAAACATGTGAAAGGAGCGATCGTGACAGTCCCGAATACTTCCATGCTACGCCCCCTCTATAAAGCCGCCCAGGTTCAGGAACTCGATCGGCGCACGATCGCCGGGGGTATCGATGGCTTTGCATTGATGCAGCGCGCCGCCTCAAGCGCCTGGCACAGCTTCCGCTCCCGCTGGCCACAAGCACGTAGTATCACCGTGCTATGTGGGAGTGGCAACAACGGTGGCGATGGTCACGTGCTGGCAGCGCTAGCCATGCAGTCGGGCCTCAAAGTACAGCGGATAACCCTTAAGTCCGTTGAAGAGCTCAGCGGCGACGCGACCCGTGCCGCAGAATTAGCAACATCCGCGGGCGTGGGCTGCGAGGAGTGGCACGCTGGGATTGAGCTCACCGGCGAAGTGATTGTTGATGCATTGCTGGGTACCGGGTTGACCGGTGAAGTAGAGGGGCGCTTCAAGCGTGCTATTGAAACGATCAACGCTGCAAAGCAGCCAGTCCTGGCGATTGATATTCCCTCTGGATTGGTTGCCGACACCGGTGCGGTACCGGGTATTGCTGTGAAGGCCTCCTGCACGGTGACCTTTATTGGCGATAAGGTTGGATTACATACAGGTGATGCCCCTGCCTATACTGGCGAGATCGACTTTCGACCCCTGGGTGTCAAAGCCCAGGCCTATTTCGATATTCCCCCCACGGCTTGGCGGCTGGATGATTCGCTGCTGGCAGAGGCTTTTGCACCACGCCTGCGTACCAGCCATAAAGGCGACATGGGCCATGTGCTGATCATGGGCGGCGCCCCTGGTTTCGGAGGTGCCGCGCTGCTGACCTGTCAGGCTGCTGCCCGCTTAGGGGCGGGTAAAGTAAGCTTGGCGACTGCCCCAGAACATATTGCCGCCAGTTTGGTGCGTTGCCCGGAGGTGATGGCTCATGGCGTACGCGGTGGCGCTGAGGCCGCTGAACTGCCCAGTAACGCTGACGTTGTGGTGGTCGGGCCAGGGCTTGGCCAAGCTGCCTGGGGGCAGGCGGTGCTGCAGAGTGCGCTGCAGGCAGATAAGCCGCTGGTGGTAGATGCCGACGGGCTTAACCTCCTGGCGCGCCAGTGGCCGGAGGTTCGCCGTGATAACTGGATTTTGACTCCACACCCCGGTGAGGCCGCGCGACTATTGAACTGTTCCGTTGCCGATATCCAATCCGACCGGCCCGCTGCTGCCCAGGCATTGCAACGCGCTCGGGGTGGTGTGGTGATTTTAAAAGGCGCGGGCAGTTTAATTGCTGGGCCTAGCGGTTTGGTGGTGTGCCCTTACGGGAACCCCGGTATGGCCAGCGGCGGCATGGGCGATGTGCTCAGCGGCATGCTGGGGGCGTTGGTTGCTCAGCGGGGCGAGGTGGAGTTTAGTGTCTGGCTAGGTGCCATGGTGCATGCGTTAGCGGCCGATCGCGCGGCAGCGGAAGAAGGCGAGCGTGGCCTGCTGGCCAGCGATCTGGCATCCTATGCGCGAAAACTGATTAATCCGTGAAGGCAGCCCACATGCAGGTGCAATTAGACAACGAAGAGGCCCAGGTCGCTTTTGGCGAAACTCTCGGGCACGTATTGCAAGGACGCGGGCTCGTCTATCTAGAGGGTGAGCTAGGTGCCGGTAAAACCACGTTAACGCGTGGCATCCTGCGGGCTTACGGCCATCAAGGGGCGGTTAAAAGCCCCACTTACACCTTGGTAGAGCCTTATGAGTTGAACGATCAGCGGGTTTATCATCTGGATTTATACCGCTTAGCGGATCCAGAAGAGCTTGAGTTTATTGGTGGTCGAGACGTGCTGGCCGACGATGCAGTCACCATTATTGAGTGGCCCAGCCGCGGTGAAGGGTGGTTGCCAGCGCCTGACCTACGCCTAACCTTAGAAGTAGTGGCGCAAGGGCGTTTAGTCTCATTAGCTGCGGGTAGTGATAACGGTCAGCGTATGCTTGAATTATTGCGAAGTAAGGTAAGTGCAGTCAGTAAAGAAGGTTCCGACCAGTTGGAGAACGGTGTGATTCAATGGAAATGAAGGGCATAGCGGCAGGCGTATATCGCTTATTAGCCGCCGGTTTTTTTGCCCTGGCGGCGGTTGATGTACAAGCGTCCAGCGTAGAGAGCATGCGGCTTTGGGCGGCGCCAGATCATGCCCGGCTGGTGTTTGATCTCTCCGCTGCGACTAATGCCAACGTATTTTCGCTGGAGAACCCGGCGCGGTTGGTGATTGATTTAGATGATACCCAAATGGATACCGACCCCAGTACGCTGCCTTTGCATGACAGTGCAATTACCTCGGTGCGTACCGGCGTGCGGGAGGGTGGGGACCTGCGGGTAGTGCTTGAACTCAATCGAGAAATTGAGCCACGCCATTTTACCCTGACACCTAACGACCAGTACGGTCACCGACTGGTCGTTGATCTCGAATATCCTGGTGAGAGTGCCGTCGAGAATCCGATTGACCCCATTGAGGCGATGATTCGGGATCAGGAAATTCAGGCCCAGCGGGCATCTGCTCAAGGCCTGCTGTCGGACAGCGTGGCGCCGCCTAGCGAGGCAGCGCCGACAGAAGTGCAGGCAGCCAAGCCGCACCCAAGGCGCGATATTATTATTGCCGTCGACGCCGGTCATGGTGGTGAAGACCCGGGGGCGATTGGCCCTTCAGGCACACGGGAAAAGGACGTGGTGCTGGAAATAGCCCGTCGCCTAGCCGCTGAAGTGAACGGTACTGAGGGCTTTAAAGCCGTGCTGGTGCGGGATGGTGACTACTATATAGGGTTGCGTCAGCGTACCGCACTGGCACGTGAGCAAAAAGCCGACTTTTTTGTCTCGATACACGCCGATGCTTTCACCAGCCCAAGACCCCAAGGGAGCTCGGTCTATGCGCTTTCTCAGCGCGGCGCCACCTCGGAAACCGCCCAGTGGCTGGCGGATAGTGAGAACCGCTCCGACCTTATCGGTGGTGTCGATGGCAGTCTCTCCTTGCGTGATAAAGACCAGGTGCTGCGCGGCGTGTTGTTGGATTTGACCATGACTGCCACGCTGAATGACTCGCTCTCGATCGGTGGTCAGGTATTGGAGCAGTTAGGCCGCATTAACCGGCTGCATAAGTCGCGGGTCGAGCAGGCTGGGTTTATGGTACTGAAGTCTCCCGATATCCCCTCGCTGTTGATCGAGGTTGGCTTTATCTCTAACCCTGACGAAGAGCGTCGGCTACGCGACCCAGTACACCAATCAGGGCTTTCTCAGGCTATCTTCAGCGGTTTGCGCGAGCATTTCGAGCGATTCCCACCGCCGGCCAGCCTGCTTGCCTGGCAGCGTGATAATCAGCGTCGCCCTTCGGGTAACGAGTACCGTATTCAGTCGGGAGACACCCTGTCAGCGATTGCTGTGCGTCATGGCGTGCCGGTTAATCAGTTGAGGCAGGCCAATGACCTGAATGGTGACGTGATTCGTGTTGGCCAAGTGTTACAGATTCCCCGTTCATGAGGTGCCGTGTTGACTGATATGACCGCTACCGCACCGCGTATACAGGTACTCGACCCGCGGTTGGCCAACCAGATTGCCGCCGGGGAGGTGGTTGAGCGCCCCTCATCGGTCACCAAAGAGTTGATAGAGAACGCTATTGATGCTGGCAGCCAGCGTATCGAAGTAGAGATCGAGCAAGGGGGCGCGCGGCTGATCAAAGTGCGCGATGACGGGATTGGCATTGGCGAAGAGGATTTACCGCTGGCCCTGGCCCGCCATGCCACCAGTAAGATTGGCAGCCTGGAAGACTTAGAGGGCGTTAGTTCGCTAGGCTTTCGCGGTGAAGCGCTGGCATCGATTAGCTCCGTCTCGCGGCTGGAGCTGATCTCCAATGCCGAAGACGACCCCCGCCATGGCTGGCGGGTGGTTGCGGAAGGGCGGGGCATGGAAGCACGGGTGACACCTGCGCCACACCCCCGTGGTACCAGCGTTGGCGTGCGCGATCTGTTTTTTAATACCCCCGCCCGGCGCAAGTTTCTGCGCACAGAAAAGACCGAATTTGCCCATGTAGAAGAGGCATTTCGCCGTCAGGCGCTATCCCGCTACGACATCGCCTGGGTATTGCGCCATAACCAAAAAGTCATTCACCAGTTGCCCGCCGGTCACTCTGCGGCGGCCCGGGAGCGGCGTATTGCCTCGCTGTTGGGCAAGAATTTTATCGAGCATGCTCGCTATATCGAGCGCGAAGCGGGCGGTATACGGCTAAGCGGCTGGGTTGGCTTGCCCACCCACTCGCGCTCACAGGCTGACCAACAGTACTTTTTTGTCAATGGACGCGTGGTGCGTGATCGTTTGGTCGCCCACGCGGTGCGTCAGGCCTATCGTGATGTGCTGTTTAACGGCCGTCATCCGGTCTTTGTGCTCTATCTGGAGCTTGATCCAGACGTTGTGGACGTCAACGTCCACCCCACCAAGCATGAAGTGCGCTTTCGTGATGGTCGTATGGTTCACGACTTTCTCTATTCGAGCCTCCATCACTCCCTGGCGTCGGCTAAACCCGCTGAGAGTGCAGAGGAGCATGATGCCGAGGTGTCTGATACGTCAGGCGCATCGCCACAGGGCGAAGCTTCAGAAATGGGGGCTGAACAACCCCGCTGGCAGCAGCAGGGGATTGCGCTGACCCACTCGCCGGATCGCCACCCCGGTGCTGAGCGCGTGCGCCGCTTTATGCAGGGTTATCAGGCGCTACACCCCAATCACGAAGAAACGCTGTTAACGCCTCAGCCGAGCCCTCCCAGTGAGCGAGGTAGTGAGGTGCGTGAAGCGCCCCTGGCGATGCCTGATAACGACCCCACTGCGCCACCACCACTAGGGTTTGCGCTAGGGCAGTTGCACGGCATTTATATTCTGGCCCAGAACGCTGAGGGATTGGTGCTGGTGGATATGCATGCCGCCCATGAGCGAATCGTCTATGAGCGCATGAAGACACAGCTGGCCGCTGCCAAAGGGTTGGATGCGCAGCCGCTGCTAGTGCCCGTCTCCATTGCCGCTAGCCGGGCCGAAGTGGCCACGGCAGAGAGCGAGCAAGAGTCAATTGCCAAGCTGGGTATTGAGCTGGATATCGCCGGGCCAGAGACGCTGCTGGTACGTCAACTGCCGGCGTTACTTGCCCAGGCTGATCCTGAGGCGCTGGTGCGTCAGATGCTGGAAGAGCTGGCGCGCTATGGGCGTACCCATCAAGTCGAGGCTAGGGTGCATGAACTACTCTCTACTATGGCCTGTCATGGCAGCGTGCGTGCCAACCGTCGGCTTACTATCGACGAGATGAACGCGCTACTGCGCGACATGGAGCGCACCGAGCGCAGCGACCAATGTAATCACGGTCGTCCCACCTGGACGCAGATGGGGCTCAAAGCGCTTGATCGGCTCTTCTTGCGCGGCCAATAGATGCTTGAACAACAGCTGCGCGATCAGTAATCACCTTTTTCTTAGCTAACGGAACCGCGCATGGCTGATACCCGCCCCTGGGCGATTTTTTTAATGGGCCCCACGGCCGCTGGGAAAACCGATGCTGCGATGGCGCTACACGAGCACCTGGGGCATGAGCTGATTAGCGTTGACTCGGCCATGGTGTACCGCGGTATGGATATTGGCAGTGCCAAGCCCAGCGCGAGTGAGCTTGCCCGTGCGCCTCACCACTTGATTGATATTCGCGATCCAGCCGAGCCCTATTCGGCGGCCGATTTTCGTGTAGATGCGCTTTCTCTTATGCGACAAATCAGCGCGGCAGGCAAAGTCCCCCTGCTGGTCGGCGGTACTATGCTTTACTACAAGCGGCTGGTCGAAGGGGTGGCAAACTTGCCTTCTGCCGACCCGGCTATTCGCCAGCGGCTTGAAGCACAGTGGCAAAACGAAGGACTATTGTCGCTACATCAACGCCTGGCAGAGGTGGATGCGCTATCCGCCCAGCGCATTCACCCCAATGACCCGCAGCGCGTCATGCGCGCGCTGGAGGTGTACTACGCCAGTGGGCGGCCAATGAGTGAGCTGTGGGCGGAGCAACAGCCGGAAACCTTTCCCTGGCGCGTGTTGTCGATAGCTTTGGCGCCCAGTGATCGCAGCTTGCTGCATCAACGCATTGCCCAGCGTTTCGAAGTAATGTTGGGTGAGGGCTTGATAAATGAAGTCGCCGCCCTCAAAAAGCGTAATGACTTACATTTAGGCCTACCGGCGATGAAGAGTGTTGGTTATCGCCAAGTGTGGGAGTACCTGGAAGGTGAGTATGATTATGCCTCCCTCGTTGAGCGAGGCGTGATCGCAACTCGTCAGCTAGCCAAGCGACAATTAACCTGGTTAAGAAGCTGGCCAGAACTTAACTGGGTAGATTCACAGCGCTCAGATGCACTGGATCAGGTGTTGAAACTCGTGCGTGACAGCAGTGCTTAGCGTAAGATAGTTCGCTAAGCTGGTAATTTAGGTAGTGTGTTTTCGATTGGCTGGGTGTTTGAGCCTTTCGAATATCACTAGGCTCTTCGGGCATCATTCGGCCTTTCGGGCAGTAATAAAATAGTGCGGCGTAGCACCAGTAGGGCACGCCATTTGATAATTAACCCCAACGACAGTTTTAGGGAGAGCAACATGTCCAAAGGGCAGTCCCTTCAAGACCCGTACTTGAACATTCTGCGCAAGGAGCGCATTCCGGTCTCTATCTTTTTGGTCAACGGCATTAAGCTGCAGGGCCAGATAGAATCGTTTGACCAGTTTGTTATCCTGCTGCGCAATACCGTTAGTCAGATGGTTTATAAACACGCTATTTCCACGGTTGTTCCATCTCGCAACGTACGCTTGCCTGCGCAAGACCCGGCAGAGCAGGATGCGGAGATTTAACACCGCTGGAGAAGCAAGAGAGTCCACGAGGTATTGATTGTTTTTCGAACGCCCAGACGCCGGTGAAACGGCAGTTCTTGTTCACGTCGATTTTCATGATGAACAAAAACGTGAAGACCCGGGTGAGTTTTTAGAGCTCGTACGCTCTGCTGGTGCAGAGCCTGCGACTCTTCTCACTGCTAGCCGCCACCGACCTGACTCGCGCACCTTTATTGGGTCAGGTAAGTTGGAAGAGCTGCGGGCACTGCTCGCGGCTCATGAGGCAGAGCTGGTGATCTTCAACCATAGCTTAAGTCCCTCTCAAGAGCGCAATGTAGAGCAAGAGCTCAAGTGCCGAGTGCTCGACCGTACTGGTTTGATCCTCGATATCTTTGCGCAACGGGCAAGAACCCATGAAGGTAAGCTGCAGGTAGAGCTTGCTCAGCTTGAATATATGTCGACTCGCCTCGTGCGTGGTTGGACACACCTAGAGCGGCAAAAAGGTGGGATTGGCCTGCGCGGCCCAGGCGAGACGCAGTTAGAAACTGACCGTCGTCTGTTGCGTGGTCGGATCAAATCGATTCACAAACGGCTCGATAAAGTGCGCAGCCAGCGCGACCAGAATCGCCGAGCGCGTGCGCGCGCGGAAATTCATAGCGTATCGCTGGTGGGGTACACCAACGCCGGTAAGTCAACGCTATTTAACGCCTTAACCAATTCTGAGGTGTATGCAGCCGACCAGCTGTTTGCGACACTTGACCCTACTTTGCGGCGGCTTGAGATTGAAGACGTTGGTCCGGTAGTGATGGCCGATACCGTGGGCTTTATTCGCCACTTGCCGCACAAGTTGGTTGAGGCGTTTCAAGCGACGCTCCAGGAAGCCTCTGAAGCGTCGTTGTTGGTACACGTGATCGATGCCGCAGATCCTGACCGCGAGTTAAACGTGGAGCAGGTGGAGCTAGTGCTCAAAGAGATCGGCGCCGATGATGTGCCGGTACTCAAAGTCATGAATAAAATTGATAAGCTCGATAGTGCCCCACGTATAGAGCGTGATGGGCATGGTGTGCCCGAAGTGGTTTGGCTTTCGGCCCAGCAGGGCCAGGGGCTTGAACTGCTCCATGAAGCGCTGACCGAGCGCTTGGCAAATGATGTCATTGGCTTTTCGCTGACACTGACTCCCGAGCAGGGTAAGCTGCGGGCAGGGTTGCACGAGCTCAATGCCGTTCGCGAAGAAGCCTTTGATGAGCAGGGGCATTCAGTGCTTGATGTGCGTTTGCCGCGGCGTGACTTTAATCAGTTGATGGCCCAACTGGGCGAGCGAGCCAACACCTATTTACCTGAAGCGCTGCGTGAAACCAATGAGTGGTAAGCGACTTAATTACCCATCCTAGTACGCTGCATGTATGCAGTTTTGTATAAAAATGGTACAAGGTTTATAGAGCAATAATATCAAAACGCGGTGGTGCTGCCTAAGTGTGATGCCACTAGCGTTAGCGAATACCTTAGTGGAGACGAAGTATGGCCTGGAATGAGCCTGGTGGTGGCAACCAGCACGACCCTTGGAGTAGTGGCGGCCGACGCGGTGGAAACGACGGCGATGGAAACCGTGGCAGTAATAATGGCGGCGGCAACAACGGCAATAAAGGGGGTAACAACCAAGGTCCACCTGACCTGGATGAAGCGCTGAAAAAGTTTCAGGACAAGCTCAACAGCATGTTGGGTGGCGGCAAAAAAGGCGGCGGCAAGAAAACCGGGGGTGGCGGTAGTGATAAGAACCGCAACCCTTTCGCGCTGCCAGGCCTGCTGATTATTGTTGCGCTGGCTATTTGGGCTGCAATGGGCTTCTACCTCGTGGATCAATCCGAGCGCGGCGTTGTGCTGCGGTTTGGTGAGTTTCAGGGCATCGTAGATCCAGGCCTGCAGTGGAATCCGCCGCTGATTGACGATGTACGTATGGTCAATGTGACCCGTGTGCGCTCTCTGTCGCAGACCCAGTCGATGCTGACCCGCGACGAAAACATTGTCGAAGTGGAAATTTCTGCTCAGTACCAAGTAGCTAATCCACGCGATTTTGTGCTTAACGTACGCGATCCTGCTATCTCGATTGAGAATGCGCTGGATTCGGCACTACGTCACGTCGTCGGCGGTACCGATATGATCGATATCTTAACCTCTGGCCGTGAGATTCTGGGTAGCTCGGTTGCTAGTCGTCTACAGTCCTATCTCGACAACTACGGTGCCGGTATTCGCCTGCAAACCATTAACATCGAGTCCACTTCGGCGCCCGCGCCAGTGATTGACGCCTTCGATGACGTTATCCGGGCCCGTGAAGATCGTCAGCGTACGATCAACCAGGGTATTGCTTACGCCAACGCGATTATTCCGGAAGCGCAAGGTCAGGCGCAGCGTATTGTTGAGCAGGGGCAGGGTTACCGTGAGTCAGTAGTCGCTGAAGCGCAGGGTCAAGCCAACCGCTTTAACTCGCTACTCTCCGAGTACACAAATGCCCCGGATATCATGCGTGAACGTATGTACCTGGACACAATGGAAGAAGTGTTTAGTAATTCGCCGAAGGTGCTGTTGGATGTAAGCGAAAACGCGCCGCTGATGTATCTGCCCCTCGATCAGCTTAGTGGTGGAAGCAGTAATCGAAATAACTCTTCGAGCGGAAGCGCCAATAGCGATGAACAGCTAGACCCGAGTGTGCTTGAGCGGTTACGCAACACCCAGGGCAGTTCCAGCTCTTCATCGAATACCAATAGTAGCTCCATCCGCAGGGAGGGCCGGTAAATGATTAATAATCGATCCCTGCTGATTGTTGGTGGTCTGGCTGCCGTGGCGTGGCTGGCAAGCAACACTCTGTACGTGGTAGACGAAACCGAGCGTGCCGTTAAACTGCGCTTTGGTGAAGTCATTGAAGAGAATATTCAGCCTGGCTTGCATGCCAAAGTGCCGATCGCGCAAACGATTCGTAAGTTTGATACGCGCTTGTTGACGTTGGACACCGATACCAGCCGCTATCTGACCCTTGAGCAGAAAGCGGTTATCGTTGACTCCTATGTTAAGTGGCAGGTGGTTAATCCTACTCGCTACTACGAGGCGACTGCCGGCGATGAGTTGATGGCCATTCGCCTGATTCAGCCGCGGGTGGATGAGAGCCTGCGTAATGAATTTGGTCGCTTGAATCTTCAGGAAATTATCGCCGAGCGTCGTGATGACCTGATGACGGGCCCCACCGCAGAACTTGACGAGCTGATGCGTGAAGAGCTCGGGGTGGCAATTCGCGATATTCGTATCAAGCGCATCGATTTGCCCGAAGACGTATCAGCCGCTGTTTTTGAGCGGATGCGCTCCGAGCGTGAGCGTGAAGCTCGTGAATGGCGTGCTCAGGGTCAGGAAGAGGCTGAGCGTATTCGCGCCAATGCGGATCGTCGTCGCCAAGTACTGCTTGCCCAGGCCAATGAGCGCTCCGAGACGCTGCGCGGTGAAGGTGATGCCCAGGCCGCTGCGATTTTCTCTGAAGCGTATGGTCAGGATCAGGAGTTCTACTCTTTCTGGCGTAGCCTTAATGCCTATAGCGAAAGCTTTGCCGACGATGGCAATCTGATGGTGCTGGAGCCGAGTAGCGACTTCTTCCGCTATTTGCGCAGCGCTGAACCAGAAAGCGGTGAAGACAGCGGCGAGTAAACCGCCGTTGGCCGGTGCTCCTCGTCTTGGTTTGTTGATAGCCAAGCGGGGTTCACCCGGCCAATAAACGTGATAGAATTTGTTGACCGGGCGTCGCCCGGTTTTTTTGTGGCTCCTATTTCTTCAAGTTCAAGGCAATCGTCATGACCATCGCTGACCGCTGGCTACTGCCCGACGGCATGGATGAGGTGCTCCCGCCTCAGGCAAGCCGTATGGAAGAGCTGCGCCGCGCGCTGCTCGATCTTTACCACTGCTGGGGCTACGACCAAGTTATGCCGCCTCCAGTGGAGTTTCTGGATTCGCTGTTAACCGGCACCGGTACGGATCTGGATCTTCAGACCTTCAAACTGACTGATCAGTTGACCGGCCGTATGATGGGCGCCTCGGCGGACGTTACGCCGCAGGTTGCGCGTATGGATGCCCATTCGCTAAAGCGTCAGGGGCCGGTGCGCCTTTGCTACTGCACTAATGTACTGCGTGCTAAGGCAGACCAGCATCAGGGAGGGCGTAGCCCGGTACAGGTGGGTGCTGAGCTGTTTGGTCATGCCGGGCTAGAAGCGGACAGTGAGATAATTCACTTGGCGCTGGCCAGTATGAAGGCCGCGGGCGCTGAGGAGATTCACTTGGCGTTGGGGCATATCGGTATCTATCGAAGCCTTGCAGAAGCGGCAGCGCTCAGTGACGAGCAGGAGCGTGCGTTATTTGAGGCGTTAGCGCTAAAATCACCCAGTCAACTGGCGCAGCATGTAGATGCCAGCGTCAGCGACCCGGCCTTAGCGGACATGCTGTTAGCTCTGGGTGATCTGCACGGCGGTGCGGATGTTTTACGCCAGGCGCGGGAGCGTTTTGCCGGCGCGCCGGCCTCGGTCACGGCGGCACTGGATCAGTTGGATGCGCTCTATCAAGGGGTGCTGGCGCGCTTTGATGTGTCGCTCTACTTTGACTTGGCTGAACTGCGCGGCTATCAATACCACACGGGTATGATGTTTGCCGCTTATGTGCCGGGCTATGGACATGCGCTGGCTAAAGGCGGACGTTATGACGATACCGGGCGGGCCTTTGGTCGTGCGCGCCCGGCCACCGGCTTCTCGATGGATCTGAAACAGCTGGCGTCGCTGGCGCTGGCCTCCCCGAGTCGCGGGGCTATTTGGTCGCCCGCTGTGCAGGATGAGTCGCTCAACGCTGCCATTGTCGCGCTGCGTGAGCAGGGGGAACGCGTGATTCAAGCGCTGCCAGGGCAGCGTACTGGGCCGGCGGAACATGAGTGTGACCGCCGTCTTGAGCTTATCGATGGTCGTTGGCAGCCAACGGCCCTGACACAAGAGACGAGTGCATCATAATGGGTAAGAATGTCGTAGTGCTGGGCACCCAATGGGGTGACGAAGGCAAGGGTAAAATCGTTGACCTGCTGACTGAATCCGCATCCGCCGTGGTGCGTTTTCAAGGTGGCCATAACGCGGGTCATACGCTGGTCATCGACGGTGAAAAGACCGTTCTTCACCTGATTCCATCTGGCGTTTTGCGCCCAGGCAAAACCTGCGTGATTGGTAATGGTGTGGTGCTTTCGCCGGAAGCGCTGATCAAAGAGATCCGTGAGCTGGAAGCCAAAGGTGTGCCGGTACGTGAACGCCTGCGTCTGTCACCAGCTTGTCCGCTGATCCTGCCTTACCATGTGCGCCTGGATCAGGCCCGTGAAAAAGCCCGTGGCATTGCCAAAATTGGCACCACTGGCCGGGGCATTGGTCCTGCCTACGAAGACAAAGTCGCCCGTCGCGGCCTGCGCCTAGGCGATATGCTGCATCGCGAACGTTTCGCTTCCAAGTTGGGCGAAGTGCTCGACTACCACAACTTCGTGCTGGTGAATTACCACGGTGAACCGGCGGTCGACTTCCAGGAAGTGCTGGACACGGCGATGCAGATGGCCGAAGAGCTGCGTCCCATGGTGTGCGATACCGTCAGTATGGTGCACGACCTGCGAAAAGCCGGTGAGAATATCCTGTTTGAAGGTGCTCAGGGCTCGCTGTTGGATATCGACCACGGTACCTACCCCTATGTAACCAGCTCCAACACCACCGCAGGCGGCACGGCCACCGGCTCTGGCGTCGGCCCGCTCTATTTGGACTACGTGCTGGGTATCACCAAGGCGTATACCACCCGTGTTGGTTCAGGCCCGTTCCCCACTGAGCTGTTCGATGTCGATGGCCGCCACCTTGCCGAGCGTGGCCACGAGTTTGGTGCTACCACTGGCCGTGCCCGCCGCTGTGGCTGGTTTGACGCTGTGGCACTGCGTCACGCGGTGCAAATCAACTCGGTCACCGGTATCTGCCTGACCAAGCTGGACGTACTGGACGGGCTGGAAAATATCCGCGTGTGCGTTGGCTATCGCAGTAAAGATGGTGACGTGCTGGAAACGCCAGTGGATTCAGAAGGCTACGAAGCGGTCGAACCCCTCTACGAAGACCTGCCAGGCTGGAAAGAGTCGACCCTGGGCGCTAAGAAGGTAGAAGATTTACCTGCCAATGCCCGCGCTTATATCAGCTACCTTGAAGAGCAGGTAGGCACCAGTATCGATATTATTTCCACCGGTCCAGACCGCATGGAAACCATCGTGCTGCGTAACCCGTTCGATAGTTAAGCACGCTTTAAGCGGGCCATTAGTGAGCAAAAGGGGCAACTTAGTTGCCCCTTTTGCATTGATGGTCAGGATTAAAAGTCGATACCCCGGCGCGCCTGCAGGCCATTGTTGAAGGCATGACGCACTTCCTGCATCTCGGTCACCGTATCGGCCATGGCGACGAGTTCGCGGTGAGCGTTGCGGCCGGTAATAATCACTGTCTGTTCTTTAGGACGATTCTCCAGTGCTTGTTTAACGGCTTCGATCTCCAAGTAGCCAAACTTGAGCATATAGGTAATTTCGTCGAGCACCACCAGATAGGTCTCTGGATCTGCGAGCATACGCTCAGCCTCTTTCCACACTGCTTGGCAGGCGTCGGTGTCCGCTTGGCGATTTTGCGTATCCCAGGTGAAACCGGTAGCCATTATCGCCACCTCTAGATTGGCATCCTCCTCCAATCGATTGCGTTCGCCGCACTCCCACAACCCCTTGATAAACTGCACTACGCCCACTTTATATCCATAACCCAAAGCGCGGGTGACCGTGCCCCAGGCAGCGGTTGTTTTGCCTTTACCGTTACCGGTGTTAACGATGATTAGGCCGCGCTGCTCGTTAGCACTGGCGACTTTCTCCTCTACGCGCGTTTTAAGCTTCTCCATAGAGGCTTTGTGGCGGGTGTCGCGGTCACTCATGGTATCTCCTGATAAAGCGGAAAGCTGAAAAATAGCCAATATTCATAATCCGCTAGCCTAAGCTATCAGCACAGGGTTGAACATCTTTATGGAGGTACTTGAAGATAATTTTTGTACAGGTATTTTCGGTGTTTTGTGAATATTTGTCTCAATAATGCACCCTAAAATCCAACAAAAAAGAACAGGATTGGCCCCTAGGGGGCTGGCTGCTCTAGAATAGGTGGTCATGTCTTTTCAGGAATTACATCATGCCCTCATTTGATATTGTTTCAGAGTTCGATAAACACGAAGGCGCTAACGCCGTAGACCAAGCTAACCGGGAAGTGCAGTCACGGTTCGATTTTAAGGGGGTCGATGCCAGCTTCACCCTTGAAGGTGACAAAGTGCAGCTAGAGGCGGAAGTCGATTTCCAGCTCAAGCAGATGCTTGATGTGCTGCGAGCCCGTTTAATCGCCCGGGGTATCGATGCCCGCTGTATGGATGTTCAAGACCCGGTGCTCTCCGGCGTGAAAGCGCGTCAGGAAGTCGCTCTCAAGGAGGGGCTCGACGCGGCGGAAGCCAAAGATGTGGTCAAGCGCATCAAGGCCAGCAAGCTCAAAGTGCAGGCGCAAATTCAAGGTGAGAAAGTGCGTGTAACGGGTAAAAAGCGCGACGATTTACAAGCTGTTATGGCACTGTTGCGCGGCGAAGAGGGGCCGGATTTACCGCTCCAATTCGATAACTTCCGCGACTAGGTAGCGGTGTTAAGCTGTCGAACATTTTGAACTATGTAATATTCGTTTTATACAGGAGTCACGCACTATGTCTGATCCGCAGCCGGTTTATTTAAGCGACTACCAGCCACCCGCCTACCGGGTAACTCATACCGAGCTGACGTTTGATCTTGACCCCGCCGCGACCCGTGTGAAAGCGCGACTGTTGATTGAGCGACATCCAGAAGCTGACGCTAATGCACCGCTCGCCTTAAATGGCGAGCAGCTAAAGCTTATCTCTCTGGCGATTGATGCAACGCCGCTGGATGCCGCTGCTTATGAACTAGATGATGAAGTCCTGCGCATTGCTCAGGTGCCCGAGCGTTTTGTGTTGGAGAGCGAGGTGGAGATCGCCCCGCAGGAGAATACGGCGTTAGAGGGGCTGTACCAATCCAACGGTATGTACTGCACCCAGTGCGAGGCCGAAGGCTTCCGGCGGATTACCTTTTACCCTGACCGCCCAGACGTCATGGCGACCTTTAAGGTCACTGTGATCGGCGATCAGCAGCAAGAGCCGGTTTTGCTGGCTAACGGTAACCCGATTGAGCGCGGCGAGCTGAAGGGCGGTCGCCACTTTGTTACTTGGGAAGACCCGCACCCCAAGCCCTGTTACCTGTTTGCTTTGGTGGCAGGCAACCTGCATAGCGTAGAAGATCACTTCACCACCATGAGCGGAAGGGATGTCACGCTGCAGATTTGGGTAGAAAAAGAGAACCTGGATAAGACCGAGCATGCCATGGCCTCGTTAAAGCGTGCCATGGAGTGGGACGAGCAGGCGTATGGGCGCGAATACGACCTGGATCTGTTTATGATCGTGGCCGTCAATGATTTCAATATGGGGGCGATGGAGAACAAAGGCCTCAATATCTTTAACTCTGCCGCAGTCTTGACCCACCCCCAGACCGCCACCGATGCAGCGTTCCAAAACGTGGAAGGCATAGTCGCCCACGAATACTTTCACAACTGGTCGGGCAATCGCGTTACCTGCCGCGACTGGTTCCAGCTCTCGCTGAAAGAGGGCTTTACGGTCTTTCGTGACCAGTGCTTTTCAGCGGATACCAATTCAGCGCCGGTTAAGCGCATTCAGGATGTCTCCTTTTTCCGCACGGCCCAGTTTGCCGAAGATGCTGGCCCCACGGCGCATCCGATTCGTCCCGACCACTTTATCGAAATTACCAACTTCTACACCCTGACGATTTATGAGAAAGGGGCCGAAGTCGTACGCATGTTGCGTAATTTAGTAGGGGAGGAGAGCTTTCGTCGCGGTTCAGACCTTTACTTCGAGCGGTTCGACGGTCAAGCGGTGACCATTGAAGACTTTGTCGGCTGTATGGCTGAAGCCTCCGGTGAAGACTTCAGCCAGTTTATGCGCTGGTACTCCCAGGCGGGAACGCCGGATATTGATGCCCACGGTGAGTATGATTATGTTCAGGGCGAGTACCACTTGACGCTGCGTCAGCGTACGCCTGCAACACCTGGCCAGCCAGATAAGCTGCCGTTGCATATCCCGGTGCGTATGGGGCTGGTAGGTACCAAGTCGGGGCAGGATCTCACCCTGACGCTCAATGGCGAAAAGCTCGGCAAAGACGCGGTTATTCATCTACGTGACGATGAGCAAACGTTTGTATTCACCGATGTTGCCGAAGCGCCGGTGCCCTCTTTGCTACGCGAATTTTCCGCCCCGGTGAAGCTGCATTATCCCTATTCAAGGGAAGATCTCGCCTTCTTATTGACCCATGACAGCGATGGTTTCAACCGCTGGGATGCGGGTCAACGCCTAGCGCTTTTGGCCTTGGATGACTTGATTGCTGCCCATAGGAATGGCGTCGAAAAGGTCATGGATAGCCGCGTTGTCGATGCCTTTAGAGCGCTGCTGAGCGGGCCAATGAGCGATAAGGCGGTATTGGCAGAGATGCTGACGCTACCCTCTGAAGCATATATCGCCGAGCAGCAGCCCATTGTGGATGTAGATGCTATCCATGCCGCGCGGGAATTTGTTCGTCAGTCATTAGCCGTGGCTCTGCGGGATGAGTTTCTGGCTATCTATGAAGCCAATGTGACGGAAGAAGCGTACGCGCCGACACCGGAGCAAATAGCTCAGCGTAGCCTGAAAAACGTGGCGCTCTCTTATCTTATGTCGATTGAAGATGAGCAGGGCTTGGCACTGTGTGAAAGCCAGTTCGCTGCTGACCACAATATGACCGATGTGCGTCAGGCGCTCACCCTGCTGGTGCACAGCGACCGCGACGACCTGGCTTCGCCAGCACTCAAAGCCTTCGGTGAGAAGTGGGCGCATGACCCGTTGGTGATGGATCAGTGGTTCACCGTCCAGGTATCGCGCCCTCAGCCAGATGTGCTTGAGCGGGTGAAGTACCTGATGCAGCATCCCGCCTTTTCACTCAAGAATCCCAATCGAGTCCGTGCATTGGTCGGCGCCTTTGCTCAGAACCGGGTCAATTTCCACCGTTTGGATGGTCAAGGCTACCAACTACTGGCTGATGTGGTCATCGAGCTCAACCGGCTTAACCCGGAAATTGCCGCGCGGCTAATCACCCCGTTAACCCGCTGGCAGCGCTTTGATGAAACCCGCCAAGCACTAATGCGGTCTGAGCTTGAGCGGATCAAACAACAGCCGCTATCTTCAAATGTATACGAGGTGGTCGAGAAAGCACTGGCATAAGCGTTTAGCGCAGTAGTGAACAACCGCAGTTAAACCATGGAAAGGAATAACAATAGTGACAGACTCACAGCAACACTATTTACTGATTATCAATGGTAAATCCGCCGGTAACCCGGCATTGCGTGAAGCAGTCAATGAACAACGTCAGGCAGGGATGCTGATTACGGTTCGCGCTACCTGGGAAGGGGGCGACGCTGCGGATATTGCAGAGCAGTCTGACGCCATGGGCATTACCCACGTGATTGCCTGTGGTGGCGATGGCACCGTCAGTGAAGTCATGAACGGGCTGATGCGCTTGCCTCATGACCGGCGTCCTGCGCTGGGCATTGTGCCCCTAGGCAGTGCCAATGATTTTGCTACCTCCGTTGGTTTACCGCTGGAGCCAGGCGCCGCTTTGGCCGCTGCACGGGAGTTAAGCGCCTATCCCATTGATGTTGTGCGCGTGACCGCAGGTGCAGGTGGCGAATCGTCCACCAGCTACTATATCAACATGACCACCGGTGGGTTTGGCGCTGAAGTTACCTCGTCGACACCGAAAACGCTTAAGCGGCTGCTCGGGGGCGGGGCTTACTCAGTGATGGGCGCGCTGAAGGCTTGGCGCCACCGCAGCTATCGCGGCACGCTCCATTGGGACGAAAAAGAGGAGAGTGCGTCTTTGTTGCTACTGGCGCTAGGTAATGGCCGCCAGTCGGGCGGGGGACAGGTACTGGGGCCGCGTGCCAAGCTGGATGATGGCCGTCTGGACGTGCTGCTTGTCAAAGACTTTCGGTCGATAACGGAACTGACCAAACTCATTAGCGAGCTGCAGAGTTTCCCCTATGACGGGCGATTCGTGCGCTACTTCACCACGACCCAACTAACCGTGACCACCCAGGCAAATGGTTCGCCCTGGCCACTCACGTTAGACGGCGAAGCGCGCTACTATGACCAGTTCTGCGCGGAAGTAGTGCCCCTTGCTCTGCGTGTGTTACTGCCTGAGGAGTGCCCGTTGCTCTCCTCGACCAGCCGGCCTTAGTTCTTTTGGCTCACATTGTTAACGTTATAAAGGAGAAGAATTAAATGGCAAATCGCGTGTGGATACCCGCGCTCGCCGCCGTGGCACTTTTGCTGAGTGCCTGCGGTGACTCCCAGGAAGATCCCACCGTGACACCCGATGATAATGCTGCGGTGACGGATGAAGAAACAGCTCGTGATGAGGGGGCGGGCGAAGAAGCGTCGGTCACGGCTGAAAACGCGACTGAGATGTCCAGTCCTGAAGAAGTAGAGGATGATATTGAGGAGCGCCAAGCTGCTGAGGAGCTTGAGCGAGCGGAAGCGCTGCGCGAGGATAGCGACACTCAGGCTAGTGATCCCCAGTCCAGCGGTACTCAGTCCAGTGGCAGTGCGACGGCTGGCGGTGAAGAGGTTGAGGCTGGTGAAGACACCTTGGCGGCGGATCCTGAAGAGGTGCTTGATGAAGAGAGCGCTATGCCGGGTGAAGCTACACGTTCCGATGTAGATGACATCATTGCCGAAACTGAACGCCGTTTTGAAGAGGCCGAGCAGCGTTTGGAGGAGCAGTTTCAGGAGGTAGAGCAGCAGGCGCCAACCTTGGAGCCGATGGAGAACGAGGATGTACCGCCTAGCTGGGACACCGAAAGCAGTCTGCCCGAGCGCACACCCTTGCAGGATGACAGTGATGTAACCGATGTTGACGCCTTGATTGAAGACACCGAACGTCGCTTTGAAGAAGCGCAGCAGCGGCTTGAGGAACAATTCCAAGAGTTGGAGAATCGTGAGGCGGAGAGTGGTGCTGTGGTCGAGCCGTCAGGCGAGCTTGATAGCAATGACTTTGACAGCAATGACTCCGATAGCGGTGATTCTGATAATCGTGATGTCGATAGCGCTGAAGATAGCCAGGAAACCGGTGCTAATGGAGAGTCGCGGAGTGAGAGAGGATCGCTTGAGTGATTCTCTTTAGCCAATAGTCAGGCAATAAAAAAGGCCCGCGTTTGCGGGCCTTTGTCCATCCGTTAGCAATTAAGCTGGGCGGATGTTGGAAGCCTGAAGGCCTTTTTTACCCTGAGTCACTTCAAAGCTGACTTTTTGACCGTCTTGCAGGGTCTTGAAGCCTTCAGCTTGAATTTCGGAGAAGTGGGCGAACAGATCGTCTCCGCCGTCATCAGGAGAGATGAAGCCGAAGCCTTTAGTGTCGTTGAACCACTTAACAGTGCCAGTTGCCATTTTCTATTTCCTTAACGTGCTTAGTAATCACGGGCAACTCTATTGTCCACCCGCTACAATTACTCTAGATGTAAACACGGCTGTCGTCCAGCGACATTCCTAAGATTTTTTATTTGGTTGCGAGCAAGCACAAATGATGCAGTTAGGTTTTATTGATGCGCAGTTTATTTCCTTTTTGGTAGCGATCACGTTGCTGACGATAAGCCCCGGTGTCGATACGCTGCTAGTGATACGTAACACGGCACGCGGAGGCATCCGTGATGGTATCACCACGAGTTTGGCTATCTGCTGCGGTCTGTTTGTACATGCCACGATTTCTGCATTGGGTATTTCGCTTATCCTGCTGCAATCGGCCTGGGCGTTTCATATGCTGAAACTGGTGGGGGCGGGCTATCTAATATGGCTGGGCATTACCAGCTTATTAGCGGCGCGGAAAGGCCAGCCACTGCCGGTTAATGGAATGTTAGAAGGCGTGCCTGCCGTTTCGCGCTGGCAGCCGGTCAAAGAGGGTTTTTTGTCCAATGTGTTGAATCCCAAAACCGTAGTGTTCTACATGGCTTTTTTGCCTCAGTTCATTGCTCCTGGGGATCCTGCGCTACTGAAGTCGCTATGGCTGGCAGGGGTGCACTTTATCATCGCCAATATTTGGCAAATCAGCGTGGTCATGATGGTGGGAAGCGCCGGCAAATGGTTGGCTAACGCACGTTTTGCGCAAGCGCTTAATGCCGTGACGGGCAGTGTATTGGTGGTGTTTGGTATTCGGCTGGCATTAACACAGCGCCCGGTATAAACCGGACGCTGGTAATGTGGTAGGTAGAGAAGGGCTTAGCGGCGGGCCAGCAGGGCTCGGTCGTAGCGTACCTGCTGCTCGTTATCGCTAAGCAGTGAAACGCCTTCGCTACTGCCACCGTTAGCGAGGCTTTCAAAAATCACCCGATAGCTAAGCACCGCCTGCACGTAGTCGCGGGTTTCGCGGAAGGGGATGCTCTCTACAAAGAGATCAAAGGCCTCTACGCCATCGCCCAGCCACTGATCGACGCGGCCAGGGCCCGCATTATAAGCCGCTGCGGCGGCCAGTCGATTGCCCTGGTAGCGTTGCAGCTTGTCGCGCAGGTAGGTGCTGCCCAGGCGAATATTAAGCTCTGGGTCGAGAACGCCGTAGGGGCCAGGATCGCTAATGCCCAATTCGCGACTGACTTGGCTGGCGGTACCGGGCATTAGCTGCATTAATCCACGCGCCCCTGCGGGTGAAAGGGCGTTAGGGTTGTAAGCGCTTTCACGCCGGGTAATGGCCATCAATAGGTATGGATCCACGCCGGTGAGACGGCCCCAATGTTGAAAGCTGTCGTGGTAGGCCTGGGGGAAGCGCCAATCCAAGGCGTCCCACATTTCAGCGGCAATGGTGGTTTGCACCAGGCGCGCATGCCACTGCTGTTGAGCGGCATAGTCGGCTAGCGCTCGTGCCTGTTGCGGCGAACCGCTCTGCACCGCGTGCAGCCACTCACTGTTGGCGAGACCATCCTCACCAATGCGTAGCAAGGCCTCGGTGCGCTGAACGGCGGGTAGTTGGGCAATACGTTGACGCGACGCTTCGTCAAAATGATTGCGTTCAAGATTCAATTGATAGGGTTGGCCGAGCTTTTCTGCTGCTGCAAAGCCGTAAAAACTGCGATCCTGCGCAGCCTGTTGGTAGCGTGCTTCGGCGGCCTCCTGATTGCCAAGCTGCTCATTGGCGCGGCCCAGCCAATACTGCCAACGACTATTCTCCTGCTGGATAGCGGGCATTTCGGCAATCCAGTAGAGCACTCCGTTCCAGTCCCTGCTAGCCAGGGCATGGCGGACACGCAGCTCTAATACGCGCTCGCTCTCCAGGCTCGGTAGCACGCTGTCAACCCAGCTTAGCGTGCCCGGTACATTGCGCACCAGGGCGTAAAAAGCCAGTTCTTCTTCAATAGCTTGACGGTCACTGGGCAGCAGGTTTAAACGCGACGAGAGCGTCTGCCAGGCGGCAAAGGCTGCAGGCGTATCTTCACGGGTGTAGCGCTGCATGGCGGCCCGGTAGAAGCTTGCCGTGGCGGCACACTCGGGGCCTAGGCAGCTGGGCGCCTGGGTAATGGCGCTGCTGCGTGCTGTGACACTATCCACCGTCTCTAGAGCGGTTTGCCACTGACCGCTTAATAGCCCACCAAGATAGCTCGATAGGCGCGCTTCTCTCGCCTGCCAGGCGAGCATTTTACGCTCCCAAATAGCTGTGGCATCAATAGTGCCATTGGCCCGCAGGCGTGCAAATAGCGGGTCGCAAGCATTAGGCTGCGAGCTGCCTACGCGCCATAAAGCCAACCCCGCTTCGCTCGCCTGCTGAGGCTGCTCATCTAGCAGCGCCGTGTAGTAGTAGCACTGGCGAACCGTGCCCGCAGGCTCGCCATCGGCCACTGCGAGCAGGTCGCTATAGCGGCCCGCATGGCCATACTTTGCGATCGCTTGACCACGCAGCCACCCTGCTAGAGGAGAGTCTGCGTGCTGGTCGATAAATTGATGCACCCTTTCAGGAGCCACGTTAGGCAATTGCCCCCTTAAGCGGTGGTACTCCACATAGCCACGCAGCGGGTGGTCTTCAATTGAGCGCTCATCGACCCGTGCCCACTGCTGCTCGCGGGCAGCAGCGAGGGCATCGCGTAACTCACTATCGGATGCGGCCCACGAAAGTGCAGGTAATCCCGCCAGTAGTGCTGTACACAGCACGCGGGCGGTATGGCGAAATGGCGAAACCAACATGGTGCTCTCTCTCTGTAAATCGGTGTCACTTAATCGGGGCTCGGGAGCAGCCCACGCAGTTTGCGGTGCAACCGCTATACTGAACGAATATTAGCCGTCATGATCTGACAGCCCAGATACTAAAAGGATTTAATTACCTATGGCCCCATTATCCACTTGGTCGTTGCTGCGTCGACTCAAATCACGCGTTTGGGCGACAAAACGTATAGTGCGCGCATTAAAACTGTTTATCCCCATGACGCGAGACGTCATGCGTGGCGATTTTCGGCCTATTCCCTGGTCGGCATTCGGCATGATGGCATTAGCGCTGGGTTATTTGGTACTGCCGTTCGATCTGATACCCGATTTTCTGATGCTAATCGGCGTGGTGGATGACGTGCTGATTGTCGGCTGGTTGCTCAATCGTATCGATCAGCGCCTGGAAGGCTATCGAGCCTGGAAATATACCGATCCCGATATGACGCCTTCTTGACCCCAGCGGCTTGCTACCCCCAGTGGCTTCTTGATCAAGGCTGCTTGAAAAATCGCTGCCTATCCCCATATCTACTCCACGAAACCATTTTATCCCATTGCATGTACACGCAGAGGGATGCGACTCAACGTGATTGATAAGGGCTAAGCGCATGACTACAGCTACCCACGAACAAGCGACTGATAAATCGGCTAACCACGAAGAAACGCTAGGCTTTCAAACGGAAGTTAAGCAACTGCTGAATTTGATGATTCACTCCCTGTACTCTAACCGGGAGATTTTCTTACGCGAGCTTATCTCAAACGCCGCCGACGCCTGCGATAAGCTACGTTACGCGGCTCTCGATAACGATGCGCTCTACGAAGGCGACAGCGAACTACGCATTGAAATCGAACACGACCGCGATGCCAACACTATCACCCTACGTGATATGGCGTTGGCATGAACCGGGAAGACGTGATCGCCAACTTGGGTACCATTGCGCGTTCCGGTACCGCTGAGTTTCTCAAGCAGCTCTCTGGTGAGCAGCAGAAAGACGCCAAGCTAATCGGTCAGTTCGGCGTTGGTTTCTACTCGGGTTTTATCGTCGCTGATGAAATTTCGGTGCGCACCCGCAAGGCGGGTACAGACGCTTCAGAAGGCGTTGAGTGGCGCTCGAAAGGGGAAGGTGAATTTACCGTTGCCGATATTGAGCGTGCTCAGCACGGCACAGAAATCACTCTGCATCTGAAAGAGGACGCCAAAGAGTTTGCTGACGACTATCGGCTGCAGGGCTTGGTTCGTAAGTACTCGGATCATATCGAAGTCCCCGTGCGCATGCCGAAAACAGAAACGGCGAAGGACGACGAGGGCAATCCTATCGAGGGTAGTGAAGTGACTACCTGGGAAACCGTTAACGAGGCGACGGCGCTGTGGTCGCGTCCCAAGAGCGAGGTTTCCGACGATGAGTACAAGGCGTTCTACAAGCACGTTGCCCACGATTTCTCTGACCCGCTGACCTGGAGCCACAACAAGGTCGAAGGCAAGCTCGAATACACCAGCCTGCTCTATGTACCGGGTCGGGCACCTTTTGACCTGTTTGAGCGCGACGGTGCCCGGGGCGTTAAGCTCTACGTTCAGCGTGTCTTTATTATGGACGATGCCGAACAGTTCCTGCCGCTCTACCTGCGCTTTATCAAAGGCGTACTGGATACCCGCGAACTGTCGCTAAACGTATCCCGTGAGCTGCTCCAACAGGATCCCAATGTTGATAAGATCAAATCGGCGCTTACTAAGCGCGGTTTGGATATGTTGAAGAAGCTGGCCAAAGATAAAGAGCAGTACCAGACGTTCTGGAATACCTTTGGTAGCGTGTTGAAAGAAGGGCCGGGCGAAGACCCCTCTAATCGGGAAAAAATTGCTGGTCTGCTGCGCTTTGCCTCAACCCATACCGATACGGCTGCCCAGGAGCACGGGCTGGCAGACTATGTCGAGCGCATGAAAGAGGGGCAGCAGAAGATTTATTACGTCGTAGCTGATAGCTTCAATGCGGCGAAAAACAGCCCTCACCTGGAGATCTTCCGCAAAAAAGGCATCGAAGTTCTGCTGTTGTCTGACCGTATCGATGACTGGTTGATGAGCCATCTGACTGAATTCGACGGTAAAACCTTTGCTGATGTGGCCAAGGGCGAGCTTGATCTTGGCGATGTGGAAGACGAAGCAGAGAAAAAAGCTCAGGAGGAGACCGCTAAAGCCAAAGAGGAACTGGTGAAGCGCGTAAAAGAAGCGCTGGGCGATGGTGTTCAAGAGGTAAAAGTGACTCACCGCCTTACCGATTCACCGGCCTGCGTCGTGCTACCCGAGCATGAAATGGGCTACCAGATGCGCCGCATTATGGAAGCCGCCGGTCAGCCGCTGCCCGAGGTGAAGCCGATTCTTGAGCTTAACCCTAGCCACGCGCTGGTAGCGCGTTTGGAAGGGGCTGAAGGCGATCAATTTGGACAGTTAGCCCACATCCTGCTCGATCAGGCAATTATTGCAGAGGGCGGCCATCTGGATGACCCGGCTGCCTACGTGAAACGTCTGAATAGCGTCTTGACGGCTTAATGAGCCAATAACGTCAGACATGCGGCCCGCTTGGATTTCCAAGCGGGCCGCATCTGTTAGTGAAGATGCTATGGGTGAAGATGCTAAAGTACCCAGTAAATGTAAGAGACTAACGATCAGGATATCGTCATGGCTGAGCAGCAAACCAATGTCCCAGTGACAACCAACGTAGCGGTGCTGGGAGGCGGTAGTTTTGGTACGGCGCTAGCGAGCATTGCCGCCGATAATGGTGCCCGCGTTCGTCAGTGGATGCGTGACGAAACGCTGGTCACACAAATCAACCAAGAGCACCGTAACGGTCGTTATCTGCCCCACTATGCAATGAATCCGGCAGTGAAAGCCTCAACCGACCTCCAAGCCGTGCTGGCCGATGCGGAGCTTGTACTCATCGCTATTCCTTCAAAGGCCTTTCGCAGCGTTGTGCAGGCGGCGAAAGCGTGGTTGAGACCCGAGCAGATACTGGTCAGTACCACTAAGGGGATCGAGCAGAAGGGCTTTCTGCTGATGAGCCAAGTACTCGAGCAGGAAACGGGTTTTAGTCACATTGGCGTGATTGCGGGCCCAAATCTGGCCTCTGAAATTGCCGATAAGCAGTTAACTGCTACCGTGATTGCCAGCGCTGACCCGCTTACCCGCACCCGCGTACAGCAAGTATTGGGTTGCCGTTACTTTCGTGTGTACGCTAGCGATGACCGTCATGGTGTTGAACTGGGTGGTGCACTGAAAAATATTTATGCGATTGCCGCCGGTATGGCGGCGGCGCTGGGCATGGGCGAAAACACCCGCAGTATGCTGATGACTCGCGCCTTAGCCGAAATGAGCCGCTTTGCCGTTGCCCAGGGGGCTAACCCAATGACCTTTTTAGGACTGGCGGGGGTGGGGGATTTGATCGTTACCTGCTCGTCTAACCTGTCGCGTAATTATCGTGTTGGCTACGCCATGGGCGAAGGGCGTACGTTGGAAGAGGCGGTTGATGCCCTTGGCCAGGTCGCAGAAGGGGTAAACACCGTTAAACTGGTATGCGCTAAAGCGAGTGAAATGGGTGTTTATATGCCGTTGGCGGAAGGTCTCAATCATGTGCTGTTTGACGGCGTGCCCGCCCAGGAGATGGCGCGCACCCTTATGATGGGTGAGCAGAGTAGCGATGTAGAGTTTATTCTGCCCCGTGAAGCCGTACAGCAGGCCCATCGAGACCAAGCTCCTCACAACCACGCTGCTAAGAACCAGGTTTCTAAGAACCAGGTTTCTAAGGACAAGGGAGACAGGAATGCCTGATGTGTTGATTATGCGCCACGCTGAGGCCGCACCGGGGTATCCCGACCAAGCGCGTCGATTAACGCCTCATGGTGAGCAGGAGGTCAAAAAAATGGCCCGTTGGCTGACTGAGCGCGTGGCTGATGGGGAGCTGTTTATGCCGCAAATTTATGCCAGCCCCTATTCTCGCGCGCAGCAAACCGCGCAAACGCTATGTGATGCGCTGGGAGCCTCGCTGGAAACGCTGGATTTTATCACTCCGGATGACTCGCCCCATGCAGTAAGCGACTGGTTGCTTGAACAGCCTGAAGGTGCGCCGATCATGCTGGTCAGCCATATGCCGCTGGTAGGCGAACTGGCGGGGTTGTTAGTAGAGGGCAGCCCTGCTCAGGGGCTTGGCTTCCCTACCGCCGCCATCGCCGAGTTTGAAGCCGATGTGTGGGCCGCTGGGTGCGCGCAGTTGAAGCGATTTACCCAACCCAGCCAGTTGGCCTAGTTCAAATGTGTGTCATTAAAAAAACGGCTGCCTAGGCAGCCGTTTTTTTGGGTTTTACAGCAGCGCGTCGAGCTTCTCTTTTAGCAAGCCGTTCACCTGCTGTGGGTTGGCGGTGCCGCGCGACGCCTTCATCACCTGACCAACAAAGTAACCGATCATTTTGCCGCGTTTTTCCGGCTCCGAGTCGCAGTACTGGGCGACCTGAGCGGGGCTGTCGGCAATCACTTGATCGATCATTGCTTCAATGGCGCCGGTGTCGGTCACCTGCTTGAGGCCTTTTGCGTCAATCACCTCATCGGCGGACTCACCCTGACCATTCCACAACGCCTGAAAAACCTCTTTAGCGGCTTTGCCGTTAATGGTGTCATCCAGTACGCGGCTGATCAGCTCGCCTAGCTGACGGGCTGAGATCGGGCTATTGGCAATACTCAGGTTCTCGCGGTTAAGCGCCCCGGAAAGTTCACCTTGTACCCAGTTAGCTGCCTGTTTGGCATCGCCGCACTCGCTATGCACCGCTTCAAAGAATTCGGCCATATCGCGACTGGCGGAGATGACATTGGCGTCATAAGCAGACAGCCCCAGCTCGTTCTGGAAGCGCTCACGCTTATCTGCTGGCAGCTCGGGCAACTGGCCACGCAGGTGATCCAGGTAGGCTTGGTCAAGTACCACCGGCAGCAGGTCAGGGCAGGGGAAGTAACGGTAGTCGTTGGCCTCCTCCTTGGTACGCATGCTGCGGGTTTCATCACGGTCTGGGTCAAACAAGCGGGTTTCTTGAACCACGCTGCCGCCATCTTCGATCAGCTCAATTTGTCGCTCAACCTCAAAGGCAATGGCGCGCTCGACAAAACGGAAAGAGTTAACGTTTTTAATCTCAGCGCGGGTGCCAAAGGCTTCCTGACCTTTGGGGCGTACCGAGACGTTAACGTCGCAACGCATGGAGCCTTCCGCCATATTGCCGTCGGAAATGCCCAGGTAAGTAACGATCGAGTGAATCGCTTTGAGATACGCCGCGGCCTCTTTGGCGCTACGCATATCCGGCTCGGAGACGATCTCCAGTAGCGGCGTGCCAGCACGGTTCAAGTCGATACCGGTCATGCCGTGAAAATCTTCATGCAGCGATTTACCGGCATCTTCCTCAAGGTGGGCATGGTGAATGCGGATACGCTTGGTGCTGCCATCTTCCAGCGTAATCTCAACATCGCCAGGGCCGACGATGGGATGGTACATCTGGCTGGTTTGATAACCCTTGGGCAGGTCGGGGTAGAAGTAATTTTTACGGTCAAACACCGAGACTTCGGCGATATCCGCATGCACCGCCAGGCCAAACTGCACGGCCATGGCCACGGCCTGCTCATTGAGCACTGGCAGCACGCCAGGTAGGCCTAAATCCACCGCGCAGGCCTGGGTGTTTGGCTCGGCGCCAAACGCCGTTGAGGCACCGGAAAAGATTTTTGAACGCGTTGCGAGCTGAACGTGGACTTCAAGCCCAATCACGGTTTCCCATTGCATTAGGCGTACTCCTCGGCAAAGGCAGGACGTTGTAAGTGCCAGTCGGTCGCTTGCTGAAACTGGTGAGCGACGTTAAGCAGCTGCGCTTCGGCAAAGTGGGTGCCCAGAATCTGGAGACCAACGGGGCGGCCACCGGCCAAACCCGCCGGCACGCTGATGCCGGGAATGCCCGCTAGGTTCACCGCGATAGTGTAGATATCCTGCAGGTACATCGACACCGGATCTTTCTTGGCACCCAGGTCAAACGCGGGGGTAGGCGAGGCGGGGCCCATCAGCACGTCGACGTCTTCAAAGGCGTCCAGGAAGTCCTGACGGATCAAACGGCGCACCTGCTGGGCTTTGGTGTAGTAGGCGTCAAAGAAGCCTTCAGAGAGCGTGTGAGTGCCGATCAGGATGCGTCGTTTAACTTCTTCGCCGAAGCCTTCAGCCCGCGAACGTGTGTAGAGATCGATCAAATCGCTGGGATTGTCGCAGCGGTGACCAAAACGCACACCGTCGTAGCGGGACAGGTTGGAAGAGGCTTCCGCGGGGGCGATCACGTAGTAGGCCGGAATCGCATAGTGGGTATGCGGTAGGCTGACCTCACGAACCGTCGCGCCTAGGGATTCGTAAACTTTTACCGCCTCACGGACGGCTTTTTCGACATCAGGGTCTAAACCATCGCCGAAATACTCTTTGGGAAGCCCGATCTTGAGGCCCGAGAGGGGGGCATTGAGGCCTTCCACATAGTCGGGTACGCCGCGGGCAACGCTGGTGGAATCGCGGCCGTCATGGCCCGCAATAACACCCAGTAGGTGGGCGCAATCTTCGGCGCTGCGCGCCATGGGGCCAGCCTGATCAAGGCTTGAGGCGTAGGCAATAATGCCGAAGCGCGACACACGACCATAGGTGGGCTTTAAACCGGTGATGCCACAAAATGCCGCGGGCTGGCGAATCGAGCCGCCGGTGTCAGTACCCATGGCGGCGGGCACCAAACCAGCCGCGACTGCTGCTGCGCTGCCGCCGGAGCTGCCGCCGGGCACCGCTGTCAGATCCCAGGGATTTTTGACCGGGCCGTAGTAGCTGTTTTCGTTGGAGGAGCCCATGGCGAACTCGTCCATATTGGTTTTGCCCAGGCTGATCGTGCCCGCCGCGTTGAGCTTTTCAACCACTGTGGCGTTGTAGGGGGCGATAAAATTATCCAGCATTTTTGAACCGCAGCTGGTTTTCACGCCCTGGGTGCAAAAAATATCTTTGAGCGCTAGGGGAATGCCTGCCAGCGGCCCGGCGTTGCCCGCCGCTCGGGCGTTGTCGGCTACTTCAGCCTGTTTCAGCGCTTGCTCGGCGGTCACGCTGATAAAACTATTCAGCTTGCCGTCAGCCTGTTCGATACGCTGCAAATAGTGAGCGGTCAGCTCGCGGCTTGAGAACTCACCGCTTTTTAGCGCGGCGGCGAGTTGCGTTAAGGTTTTCTCGTACATGACCCAGAAGCTCCGTTCAGGGGAGAAAAAAAGAGGCAATAGTGGTGGCTTGATTAAATATTCGTGCGTTGTTACTCAGCGTACTTATTCAACGACGCGGGGCACGAGATACAGGCCATTTTCCACTGCCGGAGCACAGCGCTGAAACGTGTCGCGCTGGTTGGTTTCCGTCACTTCATCGGCGCGCAGTCGCTGGGTCGCATCTAGCGGATGGGCGAGCGGCGTAACGCCTTCAGTATCGAGGCTTTGTAGCTGGTCGACCATGTCCAGAATCCGGCTTAGGTCGTCTACAAAGCCGCTGGCTTGGTCATCGCTGACAGCGAGTCGGGCCAAGTGAGCGGCCCGGCGCACATGAGATTCTTCAAGCGCCATGATCGATATTTCCTCATAAACGTGATGGAACATAATCGGCTTTAAGCGGTATACATACCGATATCAAAAAAACGTCTTGTGTTGCAGACGTGGAAAATAGCCGCAAAAGGTACCACATCTTGGCCTTAACGGGCAGTGTTAGGCGCGACTCGTGCTTGCTGCCAGGGGGTTGCGGTGATACCGTTTGCATCCGCACAGGGTTCCCGGTCTGCACTAGGTAACAACATCCATGTTTAAACGTTTGAGGGGGCTGTTTTCCAGCGATCTATCGATCGACTTGGGTACGGCCAACACACTGATTTATGTTCGCGGTCGCGGTATCGTGCTCGATGAGCCGTCCGTGGTTGCTATCCGCCAGTCTGGCAATATGCGCAGCGTCGCGGCAGTTGGTACTGATGCCAAGCGAATGCTGGGGCGTACGCCCGGCAATATTACCGCGATTCGGCCGATGAAAGATGGCGTTATTGCCGACTTCACCGTCACCGAGCAGATGCTTCAGCACTTTATCCGTAAAGTTCACCAAAGCACCTTCTTAACCCCCAGTCCACGCGTTCTGGTATGCGTTCCTTGCATGTCAACACAAGTAGAACGTCGGGCGATTCGTGAGTCTGCCGAAGGGGCAGGTGCCCGCGAGGTGTTCTTGATCGAAGAACCCATGGCGGCGGCAATTGGCGCTGGCCTTCCGGTTGATGAAGCGCAGGGGTCGATGGTGGTGGATATCGGTGGTGGTACCACTGAAATCGCGATTATTTCACTCAACGGCGTGGTCTACTCCGAATCGATTCGGGTGGGCGGCGACCGCTTTGATGAGGCCATTACCGCCTATGTACGTCGTCACTACGGCAGCCTGATAGGCGAAGCGACAGCCGAGCGCATCAAGGAAGAGATTGGTTGCGCCTACCCCGGTGGCGAACTGCGCGAAATTGACGTGCGCGGTCGTAATCTGGCCGAAGGCATTCCACGCAGCTTCACGCTCAATTCCCACGAAACCCTGGAAGCATTGCAAGAAACCCTGGGTTCTATCGTGGCCGCAATTAAGAGCGCCCTTGAGCAGTCACCGCCTGAGTTGGCATCCGACATCGCTGAGCGAGGCTTGGTGCTAACGGGCGGTGGGGCGCTGTTGCGAGACCTGGACAAGCTGATCGCTGAAGAGACAGGGTTGCCGGTAATTGTTGCCGAAGACCCGTTGACCTGCGTTGCTCGCGGCGGTGGTAAGGCGCTGGAGATGATTGATCAGCACACCTTTGAGTTGCTGTCGAGCGACTAATCGCAGCGGTTAATTGCGGGGGGATTGCCTATTAAACCGCTGTTTTCGCACGGGCCACTGCCGGGCTACCGGCTGTTTTTTTGCGTCTTGGCCGCCAGTGCATTGATGTTTGTCGACCAGCATTTCACGCGTATGGAGAAAGTGCGCGCGCAAATGTCGATGGTCGTTGCTCCTATTCAATGGGTCGTCAGTGTGCCTAGCGACCTGTTGAATTGGGGGTCGCTTGCGCTCTCCGATCAGCAGGCGTTGGTGGATGAAAACCGTCGCCTGCGTGAGCAGATTCTCACCCTTTCCCATCGTGGTCAGCGAATGGCGAATTTGACCGCGGAAAACAGCGAGCTGCGCGAATTGCTAAAAGCCGCGAAGCGGCGTGATATTCCTTATATCACCGCCGAACTGTTGTCGCTTGATAACGACCCCTTTAGTCATCAGATGGTGATTAATCGCGGCCATCGCAATGGCACCTACGTGGGGCAGCCGGTGATTGATGCCTCGGGCTTGGTGGGGCAAATTACCGCGGTCTCTGCCTACTCAAGTCGGGTACTGCTGTTAGCTGATGCCAGTCATGCGTTGCCGGTTCAGTTAAACCGCAATGGCTTACGTTTTATCGTCCAAGGGGCGGGGCGTTACAGCAGCGTTAATGTGATGCACGTACCTGATACGGCTGATATCCGTGAAGGTGATTTACTGACCACATCGGGCTTGGCTGGACGCTTTCCTCCGGGTTACCCCGTGGCGCGAGTCACCGAGGTGTTTCACGATCCGGGGCAGCCTTTTGCTCGCGTGACGGCCGAACCGATGGCTCAACTGCAGCGCTCGCGTCATTTCTTGCTACTTTTTCCGCCCCCGCGAGAGGAGGTAGAAGAACATGCCTGGGATGAGACGCTGGATATCTCCGCAGAGGCCTTGCGCTCTTCACTCCAGCTTTCAACAAGCCCCAACAATGCGTTGCGCGACTCAAATGCATCATCTCAAGAGGTGCCCTGATGCCACGAGCACCGATTGTTCCGCTAGTGATTATTTGGTTTAGTTTGGTCTTGGCTCTTTGCTTGCAGGTGATGCCGCTGGCCGATGGCTGGCAGGTATATCGCCCCGAGTGGTTAGGGCTGATGCTGATCTACTGGTGTATGCGCACACCCGACAGAGTCGGCGTTTTTCATGGCTTTGTGCTGGGGATTTTGATGGATTTAATTGAAGGCACCGTGCTGGGCCAGCATGCGCTTATTTATGCATTGCTGGCCTTCCTGTGTGCGCTGGTCTATCCCCGCTTCCGTGCTTATTCACTGGTACAGCAGTCAGCGCTGGTGTTGGTGCTGTTGGGCTTGATGCAGCTAGTCGCTCAATGGCTACGCACTATCGTGGGTGATTTTTCGATTCATTTAGCCTTTTTGATTCCCGCGCTGATCAGTGCGTTGCTATGGCCATGGCTAGCGACGATGTTCCAGGCATTAGAACGTCGGTTGGCTGCTTCATGACTGCGCCTGTTTTGTGTTTAGCGTCTGCCTCTCCACGCCGTCGAGCTTTGCTGGCATCCATTGGTGTTCCGGTCACGGTTCACCCTTGTGATATTGATGAGACACTGCAGGTGGGTGAGTCGGCTCAAGCGTATGTGCAGCGCTTAGCAGTTGCCAAAGCCGAGGCAGCAGCCCCTTTTACCCACTTGCCTATCCTAGGTTCAGATACCGCTGTGGTGGTCGATGGGCGTATCCTAGGTAAACCAGCGAATGCTGAGGAGGGCGCCGAGATGCTGCGGCTGCTTTCGGGGCGGTGCCACGAGGTGCTTACCGCTGTGGCGATAAGTGGGCCAGAAGGTATGCTCTCCTCCTGCGTGACTACTCAGGTGACAATGCGTGAGATAAGCGCTGATGAAATCGTTGCCTATTGGCGCACGGGTGAACCTGCTGATAAGGCTGGTGGCTACGCAATACAGGGGTTAGCCGCCATATTTGTAAAACAGATTCAAGGCAGTCACTCAGCAGTGGTAGGGCTACCGCTGTATGAGACGACGCACTTGCTATGCCGACAGGGAGTTCCTATCTGGCAGCGTGTTTAATTCTCTAGATATAGAGGGCAACGCCGCCTGTATCGCTGGCAAGGAATACGTCAACCAACAAGGAATTTTGCATGAGCGGTGAAGTTCTCATCAATTTAACGCCAATGGAAACCCGCGTCGCGCTGGTTGAAAATGGCGTTTTGCAAGAGGCACTGATCGAGCGTTCCCGTCGGCGTGGCATCGTGGGCAATATCTACAAAGGCAAAGTAGTGCGTGTGTTGCCTGGTATGCAGGCTGCCTTTGTTGATATTGGCTTAGAGCGGGCGGCATTTATTCATGCCCACGAAGTGATGCCACCCGGCACGCCGCTCGATGAGCAGCAGACCATCGGCCAGTTGCTTCATGAAGGCCAGGCGTTGGTGGTGCAGGCGACCAAAGACCCTATTGGAAGTAAAGGTGCGCGCTTAACCACGCACCTCTCGATCCCTTCCCGCTATTTGGTGTATATGCCTGACTCGCCGCATCACGGCGTTTCGCAACGCATCGAGGATGAGCGTGAACGCGAGCGTTTAAAAGCCCTGCTGGATAACAGCGTGGCGGAGCAGACGCTGGAAGTGACGGGTGGCTTTATTGTCCGAACTGCCGCGGAAGGCGTAGGTGACGAAGAGCTAAAAGGCGATATGCACTTTCTGTTGCGGCTGTGGCGTAAGGTGAGTGAGCGTAAAGTCACCGCGACGCCACAAAGCGTCATTTATGATGATTTGCCGCTCTTTATGCGCACTCTGCGCGACGTAATGCGCGACGATATTGAAAAAGTGCGTATCGACTCGCGGGAAAACTTCGTCAAACTGGTCGAGTTTGCCGAAGAGTTTATGCCCGATGCCGTTGAGCGGATTGAGTACTACCCAGGTGAGCGCCCCATCTTTGATCTCTACAGTGTCGAGGATGAGATCCAGAAAGCCTTGGGTCGCAAGGTGCAGCTGAAATCCGGTGGTTATCTGGTGATTGACCCCACCGAGGCAATGACCACCATTGATGTTAATACCGGCGGCTATGTGGGTCACCGCAACCTTGAAGAGACCATTTTCAAAACCAACCTTGAGGCGGCCACGGCGATTGCCCGCCAACTTCGGTTGCGCAACCTGGGCGGTATCATCATTATCGACTTTATCGATATGAACGATGTTGAGCATCAGCGGCAAGTGTTGCGAGTATTGGAAAAAGCCTTAGAGCGCGACCACGCTAAAACCAAGTGTACCGGTGTTACCGAGCTTGGCTTGGTTCAGCTTACCCGCAAGCGCACCCGGGAGAGCCTAGAGCAAACGATGTGTGAAGCGTGCCCAACCTGCAGTGGGCGCGGCACACTTAAAACGCCTGAGACTGTCTGCTACGAAATTTTCCGTGAGATTCTGCGCGAAGAGCGTGCCTACAGTGCTGAAACTTATATGGTGCTTGCATCGCAGTCCGTTGTTGACCGCTTACTAGATGAAGAGTCAGCGGCAGTGGCTGACCTGGAGACGTTTATCAATAAAACGATCCGTTTTCAGGTTGAGCAACACTACTCCCAAGAGCAGTACGATATTGTGCTGATGTAACCATGCTGACTCGTTCGCTGGTGCGTTGGAGTTTGCTGATAGCGGCCTGGCTTTTGGGCAGCGCGGCTGTGCTGCTGTTACTGCTGCGTCTAGCGATCAGCCAATCCGATGCCCTTACCCCCCACATTGAAGCGTTACTCGAGGCGCGCATTGGCGTGCCGGTGACCATCGAGCGCTTATCGCTATCGCTAGCGCGTAGCGATCTACTGCTACGGCTTGACGGGGTGAACGCGGAAACCCCTGATGGCCAAGCACTCTTTTCCCTTGAGCATGCGGGGCTGCGCTTAGATACCTGGGCGTCGTTTGCCAATCTGGCACCGATTTTTAGTGATGCGCGTATCAGTGGTACACAGTTTCACCTCTATCAAGGTTCGGGGAGGTCTTTACAGTGGCCTGAGCCTGCGGAGTTACCGCTATTGATGGCAGCAGAACCCGATGTGGATCTGGCCACAATTGATAGCTGGGCGGGCTTGATTCTACGCCAACGCCTGTGGGTGGATGACACGCGGGTTGTACTGCACGGCAAAGACGACACCGTGATGCTGCATGCTCAGACACTGCTGCTGACCGGTGATGAGCGGCGCACAAGGTTAGAGGGCGCCATCAATATCGCCCCATCGTTAGAGCAGGCTCGCGATATAGACCTTCCTGCGGCGGAAATGAAGGTCGAAATGCAGCCCGGCCGACGGGGTTTTAGCGATTTTTCGGCAGCACTGCAGTTGGATATTCAGCTTGATCAGTTAGTGGTTCTGGCGGATATGTTTCGGCCTGATCATGCCGCCTATTTAGAGCAAGCCGGGGGCAGTGCGCGGCTATGGGGGCGTTGGACCACCGGGCGCCTTGAGGAAGCTCGTGTTGCCGTCGACGTTCCACAGTTGACGCTTCGCCACCAGGTTCAGTACGCGGTGTTAAGAGATATTAAGGCTAATGGCCTGTGGCAGCGCGACGGCGAAGGTGGTGAGGCGTGGCTAAGCGGCGACGCGGAGAGCGTTGAGTGGGCCCAGCCCCCTGGAGGTAACGTTGGGCCAGCGTTGCCACGCCACTGGCATGCCACCCACCAACCAGGACAGTGGGAAGTGCGCACCAGCGCCTTTGAGCTTGCCTCGCTGACCGCTTGGCGTGACTACGTATTGCTCCCTGAATCCGTCACCAGGGTATTGCAAACCCTTGCTCCCCGTGGGCAAGTCGAGGGGTTGCACGTGGGGCAGCAGGATGGTCACTGGGGAGTGGATGCGGCGCTAACCGGCGTGGAGGTCTCACCGTGGCAGCAGGCACCGGGCGGAGGCCCGCTGGATGCCTGGGTACAGGCGCGGGATTTACGCGGCCGCGTGCTGTTTAGCAGCAACGGTGAAAGCACTCTCTACTTTCCTGAGTTTTTTGCCGCTCCCATGCAACTGCGACGTGCTGAAGGGGAAGTGGAGTGGGTATACGACGGCCCCAATACCATGGTGAGTGGCAAGCGCCTAAGCGTCGACTGGGACGGCGCCCAGATAGCGGGCGGCTTTGGTTTGGTGACGGGTAATCAGCGCGGGCATTTTGGTTTAGACCTCAATTTCAGTGACGTGGATGCTGTTGAGCGTCCGCTGGCCCAGTGGTTGCCGCTCAGCGTCATGGATGACGAGCTTCGCGAATGGCTGCTTAATGATATTGGTGGCTACGTGAGCGAGGGCTCTCTGCAGCTTAGCCAACCGTTAGGCGAAGGGGCGACCGCCAACGACTTTACTGCAACGCTCGCTCTGGCGGTGACCCAAGGACATTTGCCGATCGCGCCAGGCTGGCCACGTCTTGACGACGTCGAGGGGCGCTTAAAGTGGCAAAACAGAGTGTTAGAAGCTGAAATTGATAACGCCCAGAGCCATGGCATCACTGCTTCAGAGGGTGAGGTGGTGATGGAGGATGAGACGCTCAACCTTTCGGGGCAGTTAAAATCGGATGGGCCAGCGCTGATATCATTTTTACAGGCAATGCCCGAGATTGATCTTTCCCCACTAAGTGATTTGCGCGTAACGGGTGGCGTTAACGGCGATATTGCGTTGTCGTTGCCGTTGGCAAACCCTGAAGCGCTGCAACTGGAAATCAATGCTCGGCCACGCTTTCCGGAAGTGGTGTATAAACCGCTCGATCTACGTCTTCAATCGGTTGAGGGGGATCTCGCCTGGCTTCAAAACGGGAAGAGTTCAGGTCTCGTCGGTGAGGTTAGTGGGCAGTTGCTGGGAGGCCCTATCAACGCTGATATTGATACTCAACGCAACGACATACAGCTGCAGGGGAGTGTCACCACTGGGGCGCTTTTTGGGCTTGCAGGGTTGAATAGTCAAGGGCGTATGCCGCTAGAAGGACCGCTAGAGTGGCAGGGCAGTGTCGCCCTAACGCCAACGCCCATCCTGCGCTTGGAGAGTCGTTTAGTCGGCGTCACCAGTCATCTTCCCGAGCCCTTTGCAAAATCGTCACAGCAGGCCTGGCCCTGGACATTAACCGCCGATATGGACACAAAACGTATCGAAAGCCGCCTAGCCGATATCGCTTCTGCACGACTGCAACAGCTTAATGGCTCGCTTGCCGGGACGCTAAATTTAGGCAGCCAGGCGGTGCGCCTGCCCGACTGGCCCTCCCAGCCAGGGGTTAGTATCGATGCTGCCCTACCTCGCATTGACCCGCTAGCGTGGCAGCAGGCGATTTCACCGCTAATGCCCAGCGGGTTGCTCAGTGCGTCGGGTGGAGGTACTCAAATACCGTTGGCGGTCTCGTTAGCCACACCCTGTGTGGTTTACCAAAGGGAGTGTTTAGGCAGCCTTAACGCGTCGGGAGGCGTGAACGATAGCCGGATCGATTTGGGGCTAAGCGGTAATCTGGTCACTGGGCATTTACTGTACGATGCTCAATCACCGCAACCGTTAGATGTGGCCATTGAAGCGCTGGCGCTTGATCGCTTGCTGGCGTTAGCCAATGTTGAACACGACAGCGATGCTCCGATGCCAGACTCCTGGATGGAAACGGTCGATACCCAGCGCAAGGTGCCTGTGGCCATTCCTGATTGGCTAGCCGATGTGCCCAATGGACGATTACGCTTAGCCGAAATTGCTATGGGGCCGCGCCGCTTCGGCCCTTTGACTGCTTACTGGAAAACTGACGGCGAGCGTTTTTCGCTTACCCCCGTTGGCTTAACCCTGGGTCAGCTCTCTGCGCGAGGTGAGCTTTACTGGGAGGGGGACGCTGTTTCCAGTCATACCCGTGCGGACATTACGATTCAGGGTGGCGACATCGGCACCGCCCTTGAGCGTCTTGACCAACCGGTGGCCATGCGTAGCCGAAGTGCCGATGTGGCTGCTTCGCTTGATTGGCCGGGGGCGCCCTGGCAGTTGGAGTTAAGCCGCTCAGATGGCTATATCAGTACCGACATTCGTGATGGCCGCTTTGTCACTCTGGAATCGGCACCTGCGCGCTTAATTGGCTTGCTCAATTTCGATAATATTTTACGTCGTCTACGCTTGGATTTTTCCGACGTTACCGGCCGCGGCACGGCATTTGACCGTGTTAAGGGGACGGCTGATGTTACTGGTGAGTTGCTGACGCTGCGCGGGCCATTGCAAATTGATACTCCGGCCACCACCCTAACGCTTACCGGCAGTGTCAACCTGGTGACGCGTGAACTTGACCAGCGGCTTGGCGTCACACTACCAGTGACGCAAAGTTTACCGATCGCGGCGATTGCCGTTGGCGCACCCATCGTGGGTGGAGCGCTGTTCCTTGCTGACCAGCTGTTTGGCGACGCCTTAGATCGCGCCACGACACTCCATTATCGCGTGCGAGGCCCTTGGACTTCGCCGCAGGTTACTTTAGAAGGCCCCCAATGACCGCATATAAAAGTGATGTAGATACGGCCGCCGCCATTCTGTTGACCCCCGGAGGGCTCGATTTAGAGGCTCTGGAAACGGGGTTGGGCTACGCCATGGGCGCGGGCATTGACTATGCCGATCTCTATTTCCAGCGTACCTGGCAAGAGGGCTGGGTACTGGAGGATGGAGAGGTAAAAGAGGCCAGCTACAATATTGACGGTGGCGTCGGCGTACGCTCACTGGCAGGTGAAAAGACTGGCTTTGCCTACTCCAACCAAATAACGGCCGATGCGCTAATGGACACCGGCCGCACGGCGGCAGGCATCGTCCGCAGAGGTCAACGTCTGCCTGGACAGTTGGTGCGCCCGGTATCCGCCATGTCGCGCTATGCGGGAATCGACCCCCTGGCCGGGCTAAGCGCGGAAGACAAAGTCGCCATGCTAAAACAGGCTGACAAAATCGCGCGTGCTGCAGACCCGAGCATCAGTCAAGTGAGTGCTTCTCTTTCAGGTACCTACGAAGTAGTGCTGGTGAGGGCAAGCGATGGCACCTTGGCGGCGGATATTCGCCCGCTGGTGCGCTTTAATGTCAGCGTTATCGCGGTTAAAAATGGTCGTCGTGAACGCGGCAGTGCGGGCGGCGGTGGCCGTTACTCCATGGCCAAGCTGCGCGATGACCAAGTTGCCGAGCAGTACGCCAAAGAGGCGGTGCGTCAGGCACTGGTCAACCTGGAAGCCGTCGATGCGCCCGCGGGGCAAATGCCTGTGGTGCTGGCGTCGGGGTGGCCGGGAATTTTGCTTCATGAAGCCGTCGGCCATGGTTTGGAAGGGGATTTCAACCGTAAGGGCAGTTCCGCTTTTGCTGGCAAAATGGGCGAGCGCGTGGCCGCAAAAGGTGTGACGATTGTCGATGATGCGACACTATCTGATTGCCGTGGCTCGATGAGCGTGGATGACGAGGGCACGCCGGGCCAATACACGCCGCTTATCGAAGACGGCATTTTGACTGGCTATATGCAGGACAAACTCAATGCCCGCTTAATGGGCATGGCTCCCACAGGCAATGCGCGACGCGAATCCTTTGCCCACCTGCCGATGCCGCGCATGACGAATACGGTCATGCTTGCGGGCCAAGATGAGCCCAGCGATATTATCAAAAGCGTTAAGCGCGGTATTTACGCGGTGAGCTTTGGGGGCGGGCAGGTGGATATCACCTCTGGCAAATTTGTGTTCTCTGCCAGCGAAGCCTACTTGATTGAAGACGGTAAGGTGACGGTGCCGCTGAAAGGCGCCACCTTGATTGGTAACGGGCCGGAAGCGATGCAGCGTGTTTCCATGATTGGCCATGATATGGCGCTGGATACCGGCATTGGCGTGTGTGGTAAAGAAGGGCAGGGCGTGCCGGTGGGTGTGGGCCAGCCCACCCTGAAATTGGATGAGCTGACCGTCGGCGGCACGCAGTCTTGATAGGCGGTCTTGAAAAACCGTCTTAAAGAGGCTGTTTTTAAAGTGCGAGGGTTTCGCGCAGGTGTTTGAAGAGCTTGCGCGAGCTGGTCGGCGGTTTGCCCTGTTCGCGTTCCCGCTGGGCGTTGCGAATCAATTGACGCAGTGTCTGGCGATCGGCGTCGGGGTGCTCCGCCATAAACAGGTCAACTGCCGCATCGCCCTCGTCAATTAAGCGTTCCCGCCATTTTTCCAGTCGGTGGAACGCGTGGTCGCGCTGCTCTTGCTCCTGGTCGATGGAGTCGAACACGGCTTGAATGGCGGTAAGATCCTCTTTACGGATCAGCTTACCGACATACTGCATATGGCGGCGGCGACCTTCATGGGAGCGAATACGCGAGGTTTCCTCGATAGCGCGTAGCATATCGTCAGAGAGGGGGAAACGGGCGCGTTCCGCCGGTCGCATGGCGATTAAGGTTTCCCCAAGTGCCTGTAAGGCATGCATTTCGCGTTTGAGTTGCGACTTGCTAGGGCGTTCTTCCTGTTCTTCTACTTCAACGGGATCGGGACGTTGCTTACGCATAGTGTGACTCACAGACAAGATTCGTGGCGGCATTATACCAGCTGCGAGTACAACATTGATTCGCCGATGACACTCTCTTGCAAGACTTTGGTTGAGAGGCATTCGGTTGAAATAGGAGGCCATATGGCACAGGCATTTGATGCATCCGCGCAGCAGTCGCTATTGACCGCGCGCGCCGAAGAGGCGTTAGCGCTGGCGAAGCGCTTGGGCGCGGATGCTGCCGAAGTAGGCGCAAGCGTCGATCAGGGTATAGGCGTTAGCGTACGCCTGGGCGAAGTTGAAACGGTTGAGTTATCCCGTGACCAAGGCATTGCCGTCACGCTATACGTGGGTCAACGTAAAGGCAGCGCTTCATCCACTGATGCCAGCAGTGCCTCGATCCAGGCAGCCGTAGAGAAAGCGCTGGCGATTGCCCGCTATACCGGCGAAGACCCGGCCGCAGGGCTGGCCGATGCCTCCCTTATGGCTACTGAGTTACCCGATCTAAAAGTGCACTACCCCTGGGCGCTCACAACGGATGAGGCGATTGAGTTAGCGCTTGCCTGCGAGCAGGCGGGGCGAGACGTTGACGGCATCTCACAGTCAGATGGCGCGTCTCTCTCCAGTGGCGAAGGGGTGCGCGTTTACGCCAATAGCCACGGCTTTTTAGGTACCCAAAAGGGCAGTAGTCACTCTCTTTCTTGCATGCTGATTGCCCAAGACGCGAGCGGTATGCAGCGTGATTATGACTACACCTCTGCCCGTGACCCCAAGGCGCTACGTGACCCCGCTGAGGTGGGGCGCGAAGCCGCGATGCGTACGCTGCGCAGGCTAGGTGCTAAACGGCCGCCAACGGGCACCTTTCCGGTGCTGTTTGACCCATCGTTGGCCAGTGGCTTGATTGGCCACCTGCTCGGTGGGTTAGCCGGTGGTGCGCTTTACCGGCAGGCCTCGTTTTTGTGCGACCGGCTCGGTACACCATTGTTTCCCGACTGGTTTAGTCTCGAAGAGCGGCCAATGGAGATTGGCGCCACGGCAAGCTCACCGTTTGATGGCGAGGGCGTGCAAACGCGCAATAATCGCTTTATCGATCAGGGACGCATTGCCAGCTATATGCTCTCTTCTTACAGCGCTCGTCGTCTCGATATGCAAACCACGGGCAATGCCGGTGGGGCACGTAACGTGCGTTTAGCAACGCCACTGCAATCACGCGAAAGCTTGTTGCAAGAGATGGGGCGGGGTATTTGGGTGACTGAGTTGATGGGCCAAGGTGTCAACGGTGTGACCGGTGACTATTCCCGCGGTGCAGCAGGTTTTTGGGTCGAAAATGGAAAGGTGCAGTACCCGGTCGAAGAGTTCACCATTGCCGGAAACCTGGAGCGGATGTTTGCTGGCTTAGTAGGTATTGGCGATGACACTGATACCCGTGGCAGTGTTCACACGGGTAGCTGGTTGATTGATGCCATGACCGTGGCGGGGGACTAACAAGCCAAGCGGCGGCTTACTGATCCTCCTCAAAGCGGGCGTCGAACAGCGCTTGAATCGCTTCAAGCGCCTGTTCGGCGTCATCGCCTTCGGCGGTGATTCTAAGCTCGGTGCCACAAGGTGCGGCAAGCATCAGCAGTGACATGATATTGGCGGCGTCGGCGGCCTGTTGCTGTTTGTAAACGCGTATTTTTGCCGTGAACTGTTGGCCGCATTTGACCAGTTTTGTCGCCGCGCGAGCGTGTAGCCCGCGTTGATTGGTAAGTGTAAGTATGCGTTCTGGCACCCTGGTTCCTTTTCGCCGAGTGGTGTCATTAATGGATAGACGCGCTTAAGAGGTCTCTGGCCGCTCGTTAGGTGTGGAAGCGCTGACGAGGGGAGCGGCCAACTGTTCGCTTATGGTGTAGTGCAGACCCAGTTCGCGGTGGCGAAGTTGAACTTCGCCCATGCTAGGAGTCAATTTTTCCGCTAACTTCTCGGCCATATAGACCGAGCGGTGCTGGCCACCAGTACAGCCAATCGCGATAGTCATGTAGCTACGTTGGCTATTCTGGTAAGCGGGTAGCCAACGCTCTAGCCAGGCCAAGATGTCGTCGCTCATGGCATCAACAATCGGATAGCTGTTCAAAAAAGCCACGATTTCCGCGTCGCGGCCAGTGAACTGGCGCAGCGTTGGATCCCAGTACGGATTTGGCAGGCAGCGCACATCGAAGACCAGGTCGGCGTCTAACGGTACGCCGCGTTTATACCCAAACGATTCCAGCGTTAGCGTCAGCTTGCCGCGCCGCTGATGGGCTACTTGGTCGGTAATGCGACGGCGTAAATCGTGCACCGATAATCGTGATGTATCGATCAATAGATCGGCCAGATCGCGAATATCCTCTAGCGTCGTCTCTTCTTTATTGATCGCCTCTTCCAGCGTCATTTCGCTATCGCGGGTCAGCGGATGACGGCGACGCGTTGCTGAGTAACGCTCAAGCAGTATGCGCGCATCGGTGGTCAGGTAAATAACTTGAAAGTCGATTTTACGCTGGCGCAACTCGTCTAATAAAGAGGGCAGGCGCTCCAGAGCTCCCGGCAAATTGCGGGCATCAATACTCACCGCTAAATGTGCTCGGTCGCCCTGGTCACGCAGTTCATCCACCAACGACCCCAGCAACATAGCTGGGAGGTTATCAATCGCGTAGTAGCCAAGATCTTCCAGCGCTTGCAAGGCGATAGATTTACCTGACCCGGAGCGGCCGCTAATGATCACCAGTTGCATAGAGTCTCTCTTTGCTTTGATCAAGCTGCGTTGAGGGTGGTGAGCGGATAACCTGCTGTGATCTGCCCTGAACAGGGTTTCAGACCCTTAGGCCGCTGATTGCTCGCGAATTTTGGCGGTAATCAGCTCAAGCAGTTCGCGCTGGCTGGCTGCTTTACGCAGTTGCTGGCGCGTGTCCGCATCATTCATGATGGTCGCTACCTGACCCAGTAGTGAGAGATGCGTGTCATCTGCCTCTTCGGGTACCAACAGGACAAACACCAGATCTACCGGGTCGCCGTCGATAGCGTCAAAATCGATCGCTTCAGCCAGTTTCAAAAATCCAGCGATAGGGGCGTTGCAGTGGGGGCTACGCGCATGAGGAATAGCCACGCCGTTACCAATACCCGTACTACCTAAGCGCTCGCGGCCGATTAAACGGCTAAACACTTCTTGGCTGTCCAGGCTGGGGATATTTTGGGCGATAAAGGTGCTGTAAAACTCCAGCACCCTTTTTTTGCTGCCCCCGGGGACGTCGAACAGAACGCGTTCCGGGGGGAGTATGGTTTCCAACGTCATTGAATTAACGCACACCGGCGCCTTGGGCGCGAGCTTGTGCTTTTTCCTTGTGTTTAACGAGTTGACGGTCGATTTTGTCCGCTAATGCGTCGATAGCGGCGTACATATCACTGTCTAGGGCTTCCGCATGTAAGTCAGCACCTGCGGCGTGCAGCGTACAGGCGGCCTGCTGGCGCTCTTTCTCCACTGATAAGGTGACTTGCACCGTAGTTATATTGTCGTAATGGCGCTCTACACGCTCAAGCTTCTCGTTGACATAGTCACGCAAGGCGTCAGTCAGTTCTACGTGATGACCAGTGATATTTACTTGCATTGACGTGCTCCTTATCCATCGGACTGTACTTCGATTGTAACCCTTTTTGCCGCGTTGCAAAGCCCTTGTCGAGAGTTTCCCTGAAACGTTAACGAAGTTAGCGCAAACGACGCCGTTCACTGGAAGAGGGAATGCCCATGGCTTCACGGTATTTCGCCACCGTACGACGCGCCACTTGAATCCCTCCTTCGCCTAATAGCGTCACTAAGCGGCTGTCTGAAAGCGGCTTGCCGGGCGGCTCCTCTTGAATCAGTTTCTTGAGTCGTGCACGGATGGCGGTGCTGGAGTGGCTGTCGCCATCTTGACCGCTCACCTGGCTTGAGAAAAAGTATTTGAGTTCAAACACACCACGGGGTGTATGGATATATTTTTGCGTCGTTACCCGTGAAATAGTCGACTCGTGCATCTCCACGGCTTCGGCAATGTCGGCCAGTATCAGTGGTTTCATGGCTTCTTCGCCGTGCTCTAAAAAGCCAATCTGGCGGGTAATGATTTCGCGACCAACACGCAGCAGCGTATCGTTTCGGCTAGAGAGGCTCTTGATCAACCAGCGCGCTTCCTGCAAGTGCTCTTTGAGAAACTGGTTGTCATCGCTTTTATCCGCACGCTTAATCAAGCTGGCGTAGTCGGGCTGAATGCGCAGCCGTGGCAGGGCCTCGGGGTTGAGCTCTAAATGCCAGCCTTCATTATCGTGGCGGACGACTAGATCGGGGGTGACATAGCTGTCATCGGTGTCGCCGTAGGCGCTGCCTGGGCGTGGGTCTAGGCTGCGAATAAGCAGGATGACATCGGCCAGCTGTTCGTCGTCGAGCCCTAGACGGCGTTTCAGCAGACGCATATCGTCTTTGCCAAGCGCTTCGAGAAACTGCCGCACCAAGCGGCGGGCGGGAACCAGCAGTGGCGTATGATCGGGGAGAGCGGCGAGCTGCAGCATCAAGCATTCACGCAAGTCACGGGCAAATATGCCGGTCGGCTCAAACTGCTGGAGCTTGAGTAGAATGGTTTCCACTTCGCGCTGGCTTAGCCCGTCAATGCCCTGGGCACGAAGCCCTTCACGGATGTCGTTGAGCGGCTGGGTCAGGTAGCCGTTGGCGTCTAGCGCGTCGATTAAACTTTCCGCGACAAGCTGCTCGCGAGCGCTAAAATCGGTCATGGCGAGTTGCCACAGCAGGTGGCCATGAAGGCTCTGCCCGGCTGCCTGGCGCTCAAAGTCGGGGCCTTCGCTGCTGCTGCCCCCCTGGCTTCCCATATCTTGATAGGTATCTGACCAGTCGCTATCTACCGAGAGCTCAGTAGGGATGCTCTCTGACCACTCTTCTTCCTTAGGCTCGCTGACAGCCTGTTCACTAAATTCATCTTCCTGCTCCAGCATGGGATTGGCATCGAGGGCCTGCTGAATTTCTTGACGAAGATCCAGCGTAGAGAGTTGCAGCAGCGCAATGGCCTGCTGCAACTGGGGCGTCATGGTCAGCTGTGTGCCGATACGCAGTTGGAGAGAAGCTTTCATGACCATCTGAGAACCACTCGTTAATCAGAATGCTCCACCCTAGTGCGAGTGAGTGCTTGGCGCAAGTGCAATAAGCATGCCATTGGTCGTAAAGTTGTTTTAAAGCGCTATTTAGGGGCGATTAAGGCAAAAACATTACAGGCGAAAATCGGCGCCCAAATACACATCCCTTACTTTTTGGTTGGTGAGAATCGAGGCGGGCGAGCCACTGGCGATGATTTGCCCATCGCCGACGATATAGGCGATATCGCAAATGTCTAGTGTTTCACGCACGTTGTGATCGGTGATCAGCACGCCGATATGGCGCTGTTTCAGTGCACGAATGATGGTTTTAATCTCACCTACCGAGATGGGGTCAACGCCCGCAAAAGGCTCATCGAGCAGAATAAAAGCGGGCTCTGTGGCTAGCGAGCGGGCTATTTCTACACGCCTGCGCTCGCCGCCCGAAAGGCTCATGCCCAGGTTGTCGCGAATATGGGTGATATGGAAGTCTTCGAGTAGCGCTTCCAGGCGCTGTTCGCGATCGCTGCGGTTAAGCTCTTTGCGGGTCTCGAGTATCGCCATAATATTCTCGGCAACCGAGAGTTTGCGGAAAATAGACGCCTCTTGAGGTAGATAGCCAATCCCCGCGGCTGCGCGCTCGTGCATGGGGGCGCGCGTTAAATCCACATCGTCGATACCCACCTTGCCAGCGTCGGATTTGACCAGCCCAACAATCATATAAAATGAGGTGGTTTTGCCCGCGCCGTTGGGGCCCAAAAGGCCAACGACACTGCCTTGGGATATCTCCAGATTGATGTCTTTGACCACTCGGCGGCGTTTGTAGCTTTTAGCCAGGTGGTGGGCATAAAGGGTTTTGATCGGCGCAGTGTCAGCAGTGGCCACAGCTAGGCTCCCTATTGTTCAGGCTGAAGGGTCATGCGTATGCGCTGGGGCTCGCTGCCATCAACGTCAGAGCGCGCTTGAATCACTTCTCGGTCAATAAAATACTCAAGGCGACCGCCACTAAAGGTGTCCTCTTGCTGGGTCAGTTCGGCTTGGTCGATCAGCTCTACGCGACGCTCGGCGACGTGATAAATAATCCGCCGCGCCCAGCCTTCCGTGGGGCCTTCTTGCCCTTCGCCTTGATGGCGCAAGTAGGCGCGCTCACCGGTAGCGGTGGCTGTCGAGAGTTCGCCCGCGTCGTTGCGTTCGATCTCTACCCGCTCGCCGCGCAGTTGCATTTCGCCTTGGCGAATGTCCACATCCCCAGTATAAACAGCTGTGCCTGCCCGCTGATCAAGATCTAAACGGTCGGCTTCCACTTCCACTGGGGCCTGGGAAGATGAGTTGGTTTGGGCTAACACTGATAAAGGTATCGCTAAACCGAACAGTGCAGTGTAGAGCAGGGCTGGGGAAATCATGGCTTTCATGGCGGTTCCTATTAGCGTTGTGTGGCCGGGGGGTGCGTGCCGCGCACATTATCCGTTAAGCGAACCTGGCTGGTGTTAAGCCAAACGTCCATACGTGAAGCGCTCATTTGCTGCGGCGGTTGCTGCATCAATACCGGTGTGTCACTCCAGGCATGCTGCTCGAGGCCATCATAGTGCAGTAGCTCGGTATCTAGCTGCCAGCCTTCATCTGGTGCAAACAGTCGAGCCGAACCTGACAGCAGCAGGGCTTGGGTAGCGGTGTTGAGCGTGCCTACAGCGGCGCTGGCCAGCCACTGACGGTTTTCGCTGTCATACAGTACTGCCTCGGGCTCTTCCGTCCAGGTTTCGCTGCGCTGCGGGGTATGGATAAGGCGCGGTGTTTTTAGCGACTGCATGACACTGCCGTTATCCCCGAATAGGGTAATCTCGGCATTTTCCAGCACGTGGCCAGGTTCCTGAGCCTGTGCTTCGGGATCGATGCTGGTGTCTTGAGGCCCGCGGGGGTCAAGCCATACCAGCAGAATCCCCAGCGCGATGACTAGCCCGGCTAACCAGAGGCGTACTTTAAAGCGTTTAAACATTTACGTGCGGCCGTGCAGATAGGTGTCGAGCACCGCGCCCCAGTGTCCTTGAGATTCAAGCAGCGTATCGCAGATCTCACGCACGGCACCGTGGCCACCCAGGCGTTCGGTAGTCCAGTCGGCGTGGGTATGCATATAGTCCGGCGCGTTTGGCACGGTAATGCCGACGCCGCAACGTTTGATAGCCGCTAGGTCGGGTAGGTCGTCGCCACAATAAGCCACCTGCTCTAGTTCAATATCGAGGCGCTGGCAGAGCCCGCGCAGTGTGGCCAGCTTGTCTTCACAGCCTTGGTGAACATGGTCAATGCCGAGTGCCGCCGCGCGTTGGCTAACCATGGGGGAGTCGCGCCCGGTAATCAACGCGACATGTACGCCCACGCGTTTGAGAAGCTTTAGCCCGTGGCCATCCTGGGTGTGGAATGCTTTGATTTCGATACCATCGGCTTGAAAGTAGAGGCGCCCATCGGTAAGGACGCCGTCAACATCCAGTGCTAGCAGGCGTACACGGCGGAGTTGGTCGAGTAGCGAGGCAGGTAGGGTCATAGAACCTCCATATCAATCAGTTCGTAAAGCAGGTCGTGTTGGCGCCGCTGGGTTAAATAACGCCGCTGGCGAGCAGGTCGTGCATATGTAGAGCCCCAATTGGGCGCTGTTGTTCATCAACCACCGCTAGCGCGGTAATACGGCTTTCTTCCATGATGCGTACCGCTTCGGCCGCCAGGATATCGGGGCCTATGCGCTTGCCCGGCCGGGTCATGACATCATCAACGCGCACGTCGCGCAGATTATGGAATTGATCCAGCGTGCGGCGTAGATCGCCATCGGTGTAGACCCCCGCTAATCGTCCTTCGCTATCCACTACGCAGGTAAAGCCAAGCCCTTGCCGGGTAATTTCGAGTAATGCGTCGCGCAGCGGGCTGCCCAATGCGACTTGGGGCAGGCGTGCGCCGTCGTGCATGAGGTCTCTAACGCGTAGCAGTAAGCGCTTGCCCAAACTGCCGCCGGGGTGGGAGAGGGCAAAATCTTCAGCGGTAAAGCCGCGTGCTTCCAGTAACGCAACCGCCAGTGCATCACCCAGGGCGAGGGCAGCGGTGGTGGAACTGGTGGGGGCTAGATCGAGCGGGCAAGCCTCACGCTCGACGCCACTGTTTAGGTGCGCATCAGCGTGCTTGGCAAGCGTGGAGTGGGGCCGCCCCGTCATGCTGACCAGCGGTGTGCCCAGGCGTTTAAGCAGTGGTAGCAGAGCAGTGACTTCGGCAGTTTCGCCCGAGTTAGAGAGCGCCAACACTACATCTGCGCGGGTAATCATGCCTAGATCGCCATGGCTGGCTTCGCCGGGGTGAACGAAAAAAGCCGGCGTGCCGGTACTGGCAAGTGTCGCCGCTAGCTTGCCAGCAATATGCCCCGACTTGCCCATACCGGTCACCACTACACGACCTTGGCAGGCGAGAATTAGCTCACAGGCGCGATCAAAGCTTTCGTCTAGCTTAGCCTGAAGGCCTCCAATCGCTGCCTGCTCGATTTGTAGCGTACGCAGTGCGCTTTCACGTAGTAGGCTGGAGGGGGCGATAGGCTGGCGCATAGCGTTTTCTCTTAACAAATGAAAATATAAAAGTAGTAACCGGTAAGAATAACATCTCGACACCTCTAATAGGCAGTAATTGAGGCGACTCCCTGGGGGGCATACCCGCATCACCAGGGCCGAGAGCAGGTTTAGGCGAGGGTAAGCAAGCCTTTGCAACTTTGATAACTCTGAACAATAGGAAAGCCCATTCGTGCAGTAATGCCTTGTAGCGTTATAGTACAATGTTCGATAATGTTTTAGAAACGCTGTTTTCTAATTGCGATAGCCGCAAGTAGGGTATGCTATACAGCTTTAGTCGCGCCTCGTTAAGAGTCAACTGATCCATGACAGATGCACCCTTTATAGAAATTGAAGAGCTTTACTTTTCGCGTGGTGATCACGAAATTTTCCGTGGTGTGAATATGACCATACCGCGGGGTAAAGTAACCGCGATCATGGGGCCAAGTGGTACCGGTAAAACCACGCTACTGAAGCTGATCGGCGGCCAGCTAACCCCGGAGAGTGGTCGAATACTCATTGATGGGCAGGATGTTCATAAACTGTCCCGGAAGGCGCTATTCACGCTACGCAAGCGGATGGGAATGCTGTTTCAGAGTGGTGCGCTGTTTTCTGATTTGGATGTGTTTGAAAACGTTGCCTTTCCGCTGCGGGTGCATACGGATTTACCCGATACTATGGTGCGTGACCTGGTGTTGCTCAAGCTACAGGCGGTCGGCCTGCGTGGAGCGCGACACTTAACGCCTGCGGAGCTGTCCGGAGGGATGGCGCGCCGGGTCGCATTGGCTCGTGCGGTGGCGCTGGATCCAGAACTGATTTTGTATGATGAGCCGTTTGTTGGTCAGGATCCCATCTCTATGGGCGTGTTGGTGCAGCTAATCAAGCGCCTTAATCAAGCGCTGCAGCTAACCTCGGTGGTGGTCTCCCATGATATCAAGGAGACCTTGAGCATTGCGGACTATCTCTATCTGATCGCCGATGGCCAGGTGGTAGCCCATGGCACACCGCAAACCCTGGACACAAATCAAGATCCCCGGGTTAGCCAGTTTATTCATGGCGAACCTGATGGGCCGGTACCATTTCACTACCCCGCTGAGGCGTTTTATCGCGATATTCTGGGCGGGGCTCCGGTTAAATAGAACCGCTAGAGTGGGTGACATAAGGCGCTTAAATGCACCAATGCAGGGTAAATAAAGGGCAGAGTTAATGCAGTCAAAATTCTCTAATAGCGCCGCACGTGTTACACGGCTGGGGCGCCGAGGGTGCGACTTAATGGAAGCATTGGGTCGAGCTGGCGTGTTTCTATTCCAGTCGGTGGTCGGCGTGCCTTCCCGGGAAGGCTGGCGATTATGGTTGCACCAGATGCACTTTGTGGGCGTGCTTTCGTTAGCCATTGTATTGGTGTCGGGGCTGTTTATCGGCATGGTGCTGGCACTGCAGGGCTATACCATTTTGGTCGATTTCGGGGCTGAGCAGGCGCTGGGACAAATGGTGGCACTGTCGCTATTGAGGGAGTTAGCCCCAGTGGTGGCAGCACTACTGTTTGCTGGCCGGGCGGGATCTGCGCTCACCGCCGAGATCGGTTTAATGAAAGCGACAGAGCAGCTCACCAGCATGGAGATGATCGGTGTTGACCCACTGCGCCGCGTGGTGGCGCCACGCCTATGGGCAGGCTTTGTGTCACTGCCTATTTTAACGGTTGGGTTTAGTGTCGTGGGCATCTGGGGCGGCTACTTGGTGGGCGTGGAGTGGCTAGGCGTCTTCGAGGGCTCTTACTGGAGCAACATGCAGGCCAATGTAGCCTTTATCAGTGATATCGGTAACGGCATGATCAAAAGCGCCGTATTTGCTTTGGTGGTGACCTGGATCGCGGTATTTCAAGGTTATGATTTGGTGCCCACTTCTGAAGGCATTTCCCGCGCTACTACGCGCACGGTGGTGTATTCGTCGCTTGCAGTATTGGGGCTTGATTTTGTGTTGACCGCCATTATGTTTGGCGGCCTTTAATGGCTGGAGCAGTTTCATGAAACGCAGTAAAACCATGGAGTTCGGTGTGGGCCTGTTTATGGTGGCGGGCATTCTGGGGCTGGTGTTCCTCGGCCTACGTGTGAGTGGACTGACGCTCTCAGCGCCCACGCAGTCGTTTCAGTTAGAGGCCAACTTCGCCAATATTGGTAGTTTAAAACCCCGTGCCAGGGTCACCATGGCGGGTGTGACAGTGGGGCGGGTAGAAGCCATTGAGCTGGATACGCAGTGGTTCGATGCGCGGGTCGTTCTTAGCCTGGATAGCGAGCTTGAGGGTCAGCTCTCCAAAGACTCGATTGCCTCGATCCTGACTGCAGGCTTATTAGGTGAGCAGTACATTGGTCTTAGCGTGGGCGGCGACCCTGAAATGCTTGAGGATGGCGATACGATTCGTGACACCCAGTCGGCACTGGTGTTGGAAGAACTTATCCAGCAGTTTGTGTCCAATATGGCAACTAACTAGTGTTTCAAACGGCAGGCACTAATCCAGTGTGATAACGGGCCCAGTGCAATACCGGGTGGGGAGATGATGGTTATGAATGGAGTGAACTTGATGATGGGTCGTTGGTTATTGGTGGTAATGATGATGGCGGCGTTAATGGTGCCACTGCAGTCACAGGCGCAGTCTCAGACACCAGAAGCAATGATTCGCGATAACGTTGAGTCACTGATGTCGGAACTCGAAGGTCGCAAGGATTATTACGCCAATAATCTTAGCGAGCTTGAGGCGTTAGTGGATAGCAACCTCGAACAAGTGGCGGATTTCCGCTATATCGGGGCCAGCGTGATGGGGAACTACTTCCGCAACGCTTCCCCGGAACAGCGCCGTCGTTTTGTCGATGTGTTTCGCCAAACGCTGATTGATACCTATACCCGCGGACTGGTGACGTTTGATTATGATGAGCTGCGGGTGCTGAATGCCCAGCAGGCTCAGCGCTATGACGACCAGGCCAGCGTTGCCATGGAAGTGGTGGCCAATAACGGCAAGGTGTACCCCGTAAGCTATAGCCTGAGACTCTCCGACGGCGAATGGCGGGTGGTTAACGTGATCGTTAACGGTATTAATCTGGGTCTGACGTTCCGCAATCAATTTGACCAAGCCATGCGCGATAACAATCGTGATTATGACGCGGTTATTGAGGGATGGTCACCTGAAGTGGGCGTTGAAGAGCTTGAGCAGGGAGGCGATGCGTGACAGTGCTGTTTTCACGCCCCAGTGTAACGGTTAGTGTAGAAAACACTACCTTGCTGGTGGAAGGTGATGTGGAGGTATCCTTGGCGGCCGATTTGGCCGCCTGTGGTGTTAAATGGCTCAAGCACACCGAGCTAACTTCGCTCAGCTTGGACTTTAGTCGCATTGAGAAGGCTAGCAGCGCTGCCATTAGCGTGCTGTTTGAATGGCTTCGAATTTGTCGGCAGCGCGGTATCCATATCCAAGCCATTCTTTTTTCAGCGCCGCTACGCCGACTTGCCTCCCTGGCTGAGTTGGATGCTTTGATTGATCAGCCTGCGGCTACTCTGGCCATTTAACGCTCCGGCATCGCCAAGCGCACTGCTTTTCTTTATTATGTCGACCCAATTACGTTCATTAATAACGATGACCCCAAAGGAGTTTTCTGCGCCATGCAACCCAACGAGGTAAAAGCACTGCTTGAATCCCGTATCGACGGATGTCAGTTCCATATCCAGGGTGAAGGCTGTAATTTTCAGGTGATTGCGGTTGGCGATGCCTTTGAAGGTCTCTCTCCGGTCAAACGTCAGCAGCTTGTCTACGCTGCGCTGAGCGATGAGATCGCCTCGGGTGCGCTCCACGCTATTAGCATCAAAACGTTTACCCCGGTGCAGTGGCAAACTGCACCGGAAAACGTTCAATAACGGTCGCCCCATGGATAAATTAATCATTACCGGCAATGGGTCGGTAGACGGTGAAGTGTGGGTGAGTGGCGCTAAAAATGCGGCGCTGCCTATTTTATGTGCCAGCCTGTTGGCCGATGGCCCCGTGGTGATTGGTAACTTGCCGCACTTGCAGGATATTACTACCACCTTAGAGCTGCTCGGCCGCATGGGCGTTGAGCCGGTGATGGGCGAAAAACTGAGTATTCAGTTGGATGGCTCCCAAGTCACTCAGTGTCACGCACCGTATGAGCTGGTTAAGAAAATGCGTGCCTCGATACTGGTGTTGGGCCCTCTGCTTGCCCACTTCGGTAAAGCCGATGTATCGCTACCCGGTGGTTGCGCCATTGGCTCGCGCCCGGTGGATTTGCATATTCGCGGTTTAGAAGCCATGGGGGCGGAGATTCGCGTTGAGGCTGGCTATATCCGCGCGCGGGTGGACGGTCGTCTAAAAGGGGCAACTATCTACTTTGATACCGTGACAGTGACCGGTACCGAAAACCTGCTGATGGCGGCGACCCTAGCCGATGGCAAAACCGTTCTGGAAAACGCTGCCCGCGAGCCTGAAATTGTCGACTTGGCTGAGTGCTTGATCAAAATGGGCGCTAAAATCAGCGGTCAAGGCACTGACACCATTACTATCGAAGGCGTCGAAAAACTGCACGGTTGCGAGCACGATGTCATGCCCGACCGTATCGAGACAGGCACCTTTCTAGTTGCCGCCGCCATGACTGGCGGACGGGTGAAGGTCAAGCGCACCCGGGCCGATATCCTGGACGCGGTCATTGCCAAGCTGGAAGAGGCGGGTGCGGAAGTCACCAGTGGTGACGACTGGATCGCCCTGGATATGCACGGCAAGCGGCCTAAGGCGGTGAATATTCGTACTGCGCCTTATCCAGCGTTCCCTACCGATATGCAGGCGCAGTTCGTGGCCATGAACGCAGTGGCCGTGGGGCACTCTCGGGTGGTCGAGACGATCTTCGAAAACCGCTTTATGCATGTTCAAGAGCTTAACCGCATGGGCGCCAATATCGTGCTGGAGGGCAACACCGCCTTGATCGAGGGGGTCGAGAAGCTTTCCGGTGCACCGGTAATGGCAACCGATCTGCGCGCGTCGGCTTCGCTGGTGATTGCGGCCATGATGGCCGAGGGGGAAACTCTAGTAGACCGCATCTATCACATTGACCGTGGCTACGAGTGTATCGAAGAGAAATTGCAGCTGCTGGGTGCGCGCATTCGCCGTATTCCTGGCTAGACCATTTCTACTGAGTCTCTGCTGCTAAGCCCCTGCATGCTAATAACCACTGGGCAACACGATGAGTAAGCAACTGATTTTAGCCCTCTCGAAGGGCCGTATTCTGGAAGAGACGCTGCCACTACTGGCCGATGCGGGTATTACACCTGCAGAGGATTTAAGCAAAAGTCGTAAGCTGCTATTTGATACCAACTTGCCCGACGTAAAACTGGTGATTATCCGTGCCACCGACGTGCCCACCTACGTTCAGCTAGGGGCAGCCGATGTCGGTATCGCAGGTAAAGATGTGCTGCTTGAGCACGGTGTCGAAGGGCTTTATGAGCCGTTGGATTTGGAAATTGCCCGCTGTAAGTTGATGACCGCGGGTGTGACCGGCCAGTTGCCAGCCCGTGCCCGGCGTCGGGTGGCAACGAAATTTGTTAACGTGGCGCGACGCTACTACGCCGAGCAGGGAATTCAGGCTGAGGTGATCAAACTTTATGGCGCTATGGAACTGGCGCCGTTAATGAATCTCGCCGATGAAATTGTCGATATCGTCGATACTGGCAATACCCTGCGGGCGAATGGTATGGAGCCGCGTGAGCTTATTGCCCATATCAGCACCCGGCTGGTGGTGAATAAGGCCGCCATGACCATGAAGCATGAGCGTATTAAGCCGTTACTAGAGCGCTTGGACAGTGCGGTCAAAAAGCGTCAGACCCAGCTTGCCGAATGATGTGAGGTGACCCATGAGTGAACCCATGAGCAAACAGACGACTGCAACGATTTCACGCCTATCGACAAGCGATGATGCCTTTAACCATCGACTTGATGCGCTGTTAGATTGGGAAGGGGTGTCTGACAAAGCGGTGCAGGCGCGGGTCGAAGAAATTCTTGCCAGTGTAAAGCAGCGCGGCGATGCTGCGGTAGTGGAAGCCACGAATCGTTTTGACCGACTTGCGGCTACCTCGATGGACGAATTGCAGTTAACGCCCGAGCAGTTGAAAAGAGCGTTTGATAACTTGCCTGCTGAGCAGCGCGAGGCGCTTTCCAGCGCCGCCGAGCGGATTAAGTGCTACCACGAGCGTCAGAAGCCCAGCTCCTGGCAATACGAAGAAGCAGACGGCACGGTACTGGGGCAGAAAGTTGCCCCCCTGGATCGCGCCGGTATTTATGTTCCTGGCGGCAAAGCTGCCTATCCCTCGTCAGTGCTGATGAATGCGATTCCTGCCCATGTGGCCGGCGTGCGCGAAATCGTTATGGTCGTGCCTACGCCGGATGGCGTGCTCAATGAGTTGGTGCTGGCAGCGGCTCACTTGGCGGGAGTCGACTATGTGTTTACCATCGGCGGCGCTCAGGCCGTAGCCGCCCTTGCCTACGGCACTGAAAGTGTTCCTCGAGTCGATAAAATAGTTGGGCCGGGCAATATTTATGTGGCCACGGCGAAGCGTGCAGTATTTGGTCAGGTGGGAATTGATATGATTGCCGGGCCCTCGGAGATTATGGTGGTTTCCGATGGTCAGACTGATCCCGATTGGCTGGCAATGGATCTATTTTCTCAAGCCGAACACGACGAAGATGCCCAGGCGATCTTGGTGAGCTGGGATGCCGGACACTTAGATGCTGTGGAGTCGGCAATTGAGCGGCTACTGCCGACCTTAGAGCGCAAAGAGATCGTGCGTGAGTCGCTGCGTAAGCGAGGAGCGTTAGTGCTCTGCCAGGACGCCCAAGAAGCGATTACGTTGATTAACCGGATTGCTCCTGAGCACCTGGAGCTTTCGGTGGCTGCCCCCGAGACGTGGTTAGACGATATTCGTCATGCCGGGGCAATCTTTATGGGGCGTTACACCGCCGAGGCGCTGGGTGATTACTGTGCCGGGCCAAATCACGTGCTGCCTACCTCTGGCACGGCGCGCTTCTCTTCACCGTTGGGGGTTTACGATTTCCAGAAGCGCTCTTCGATTATTCACTGCTCCGCAGACGGTGCTTCTGAGCTGGGCAAAATCGCCTCGGTATTGGCGCGAGGTGAATCACTCACCGCCCACGCCCGCTCCGCGGAGTACCGGATTCGCGATTGATACTGCCAATGCGCTTTGCGCTACGCCAGCGCGTTTTGTAAACAGGCTACGAGTCGCGTGGGCCAGGAGTCTCTTCATTAATTGGGATGGTAGGGAGTGGGCGTTCGCCCACTTCGAGGGTCATCTCCAGGCGCTCGCCGCTACGGACGATGGTGAGTGGTAGCGAGGTGCCGGGTGCGATAGAGGCGATTTCACTCATCGTGGTGCGGGCATCCAGAATAGGCTGGCCATTGACAGAGAGAAGCACATCGCCTGGCTCTAGCCCCGCTTCCGCGGCAGGCCCTCCGCTGACGACGCCGGCGACGATCACACCTTGGGGTGTTTGCAATCCAAAGGAGGCCGCCAGTTCCCTGGATAGCGCCTGAGCTTCAATGCCCAGCCAGCCTCGAATCACCCGCCCTTGAGTGACCAGCTCATCGAGAATGCTATGAGCAAGGTTGGCGGGAATTGCAAAGCCAATGCCCTGAGAGCCACCTGAGCGCGAGAAAATAGCCGTATTAATGCCGACCATGGCGCCCTCAGGATTGACCAGCGCGCCACCTGAGTTACCCGGGTTGATAGCCGCATCTGTTTGAATAAAGTCTTCATAGGCGTTTAGCCCTAAATGATTGCGCCCCGTGGCACTAATAATACCCATGGTGACCGTCTGACCGACACCAAAAGGGTTGCCAATAGCGAGCGCTACGTCGCCTACCGCTACGTCGGCTGAGTCTGTGAGTTCAATGACTGGCAAATCGTCCAGGTTAATTCTTAGCACGGCTAAATCACTTTCAGGATCTGTGCCGATCACCTCTGCCAGGGTTTCGCGTCCGTCGCGCAGAGCGACCTGGATTTCATCGGCGCCGTTGATGACGTGGTGATTGGTTAGTACGTAGCCGTCCTCACTGACTATAACGCCAGAGCCCAAGCTTGAGAGCATGCGTTGATGGGTCGTCGCGTCATCTCCCTGGTTATCAAAAAATTGCTGAAAAAATGGATCTGACATCAGTGGGTGCTGGTCGCGCTCAACGATGCGCGATGAGTAGATATTTACTACCGCCGGCGCGGCTTGCTCCACTGCCTGAGCATAGCTGACGGGGCCTTTGTTCCGGGAAAGCGGCGCTGCCTGATGAATTTCAGGCGCAGGGCGACTAGGGTTGGGTTCTACCACTTCTGGTGTCGTCGAGATGACCGGCGCGGCGACTTGGGGGGCTTGAGGCGACGAGTCACGAAACGGGTTGGGTAACTGCTCGGGGAGTGCGAAGAGAATCACCACCGCGAGCAGTACGCCAGTGATAACAGGCCAGAGATAAGGCAGCACGTAGCGTCGCATGCAATCAATTCCTTAACGGGTCAGTCTCGCTGTTCGCGATATAAAGCAGCGAGTTTTACAATGGTTTTATGGTAACACTTTCTTAGCAGCTACCTCACGGGTGCGGTTAAATCAATAAAGGACTCAATATGATTCATCGTGATCAACTAGTAGCGGCTTGTGACCATCAGTTACGTGCGGCAGAGTTTAAAGATTTTACCATTAATGGCTTACAGGTGGCGGGCAGTGAGCACGTCAAGCGCATCATGACCGGTGTTACTGCCTGCCAAGCGCTGCTGGACGAAGCCGTTGCCTGGCAGGCAGATATGGTGCTGGTGCATCACGGTTACTTTTGGAAAAACGAGCCCGTGGCGATTACTGGTATGAAGCAGCGGCGGATTAAAACCCTGCTTGATCATGACATTAGTCTGTTAGCGTATCATCTGCCTCTGGATGCGCATGCCGAGATGGGCAATAACGCGGAGTTAGCCCGTCACTTGGGGTGGAAAGTAGAGGGATGCATTGATGGCGCGCTGGGGGAGGGGCTTTTGTGGTCAGGACGATTACCGCAGCCACACTCAGTCAGTGAGCTGGCAGCGCAAATAGCGCAAACCTTACAGCGCAAGCCGTTGGTCATTGAAGCCCCGCAGGTGGGAAATATTGAGCGCATCGCCTGGTGTACCGGTGGTGCGCAGGACATGATCACCGACGCCTATGAGTCGGGCGCACAGGTATTTGTATCGGGTGAGATATCCGAGCGAACCACTCACCTGGCGAGGGAGATGGGTATTCATTATATCGCCGCCGGGCACCATGCCACTGAACGTTATGGAGTACAGGCGCTGGGCGAGTGGCTAAGCGATGAGTATGGCGTTGAGCACCGCTTTGTGGATATTGATAATCCCGCTTAACGCATTAAATGCCCCGGATCACCGATAACAGAAGCCGGGGCTGATCAATCATTATTAGTAGCGCGGCGGTTGGGGTGTTGCCGCCTCGTTGCTCTTCAAGCCAAAGTCTTCTGACAACGTGCCGCCCTTACCATCCGCGTAGTCACGTGGCGTCGCAGGGGTGCTGGCGTCTGCCGTCGTCTGCTGCTCGCGCGCTGGATCGATACCCGAGAGATCAAGGCTAGGCTGAATAGCAGCGTCGCGAATATCCCACTCCGCGGCGTCCTCTTTCAGTTGAAGCTCAAGCTGGTTGGCTTCATCGCGGATATTGCTTAGGCGTTGATAAATACCCGTTAAATGGCTGCCCACGCTGCTCTTCATCTCGGCAATCTGGTGCTCGCGTTCGAGTAGCTTTTGGCGCATGGAAGCCGCTTCACGCTGGCTTTTGCTGAAGAGGCGATAAGCAACCGCTCCAATGATCAGGCCGACGATAAAACCGATTATGGCAAACGTTAATGGTGAGCTCGCGTCCACAGTGTTCTCCCTGGCGCCTTGAATATAATGATTTAGAGGCTGCATATGCTAGCAGCTTAAGAATCAAACAGGCTGCCATTATAGGCGTCACTCAGCCGGTTGGGTCAATCCGCTCATGCGCTTAGATGTCTCTACAGGTATAATCACAGCCTTCTCAAGGTTGTCAGTAATGTACTGGCGGCTGCCTTACATGCTGTGGGAGGCGAGTGCATGTCATCAATAACTGCGAGTAGGGCATCGTCAAAAACGCGCCCTGCATCGCCTATAGAGCGCTATCGGGCGGACTTGGAGCGCGATGATTTTCAATATGATGCAGCGCAGGAGTTGGCCGTAAAGCATCTACAGCGGCTCTATGATGAGCTGGTCGCTGCGCCAACAACCGTTCCCAAAGCTCTGGTGGCGAATAAAGGGCTCCATAAAGGGTTAAAAGCCAAGGTGGCGGGTTTCATGGGCAAGAAATCCTCATCGGCTGATGAGCCTGTCTTGCCCGATATCCAAGGGCTCTATTTTTGGGGTGGAGTAGGGCGGGGCAAAACCTACTTGGTTGATACCTTTTATGAAGCCTTGCCCTTTCCCGACAAAATGCGCACCCATTTTCACCGCTTTATGCAGCGCGTCCATAACGAGCTGACCCACTACAAAGGTGAAAAGAATCCACTGACCCTAATCGCGGGCAAGTTTGCTACCGAGGCGCGGGTTATTTGCTTTGATGAGTTTTTCGTCAAAGATATTACCGATGCGATGATTCTTGCCAACTTGCTAGAAGCGTTATTTGAGCGCGGAGTGGTATTGGTGGCGACCTCTAATATCGTACCTGATGATTTATATAAAGATGGCCTACAACGGGCGCGCTTTTTGCCAGCCATTGAGCTTGTGAATCGTCATTGTGAGGTGGTTAATGTCGATTCTGGGGTGGATTATCGACTGCGCGCATTGGAGCGTGCGGCCATCTTCTACTCGCCGCTGGATGAAGCGGCTGAGCGCGAACTGTCGCGCAGCTTTCGGGAAATAGCCGGGCACGAAGGCGAGTCACAGGCGTCGCTAGAGGTAAATCACCGTGTGTTGAAAACGCGTCGGCTGCATGATGATGTCGCCTGGTTTGAGTTTCTTGAGCTGTGTGACGGGCCGCGCAGTCAAAATGACTATATTGAACTGGCCAGGGAGTTTCATACAGTGCTGGTTTCCAATGTGAGGCGTATGAATGCCAAGCAGGATGATCAGGCACGCCGCTTCATCAATATGGTCGATGAGTTTTATGATCGTGGCGTCAAACTACTGATGTCCGCGGAAGCGCCGATTGAAGAGCTGTATAGCGATGGCAAGCTAACGTTCGAGTTCCAGCGGACGTTGTCGCGTCTACAAGAGATGCAGTCCAAGGAGTACTTGGCGTTGGCGCATAAGCCTTAAAGCCTGACGGTGTGTCGGCTCAGTAAAAAAGTCACGATACGGCTTAACTTGTCAGTAGCCTTACTGTAGAATGCCGCCTCGCTGCATGTTGCTGGGTTAAACCAGCAACCAAAAAGAATAGGGATGGTGCTTCGCCGTACAACGGTGTAAGTCACCCAATACATTTAATCTGGTGATTTCATCCATGAAGACGTTCAGTGCTAAGCCGCAGTCCGTCCAGCGCGACTGGTATGTAGTCGACGCTACGGACAAAACGCTCGGTCGTCTGGCAACCGAGATTGCTCGCCGCCTACGTGGCAAGCATAAGCCCGAATTTACCCCTCACGTTGATACTGGCGACTACATCGTCGTGATCAACGCAGAGAAAGTCCACGTAACTGGTAATAAGGCGAAGGCTAAAACCTATTACCGCCACACTGGTTACCCGGGCGGTCTGCGCTCTATGACATTCGACAAAATGCTTGATCATGCGCCCGAGCGTATCATTGAGTCTGCCGTTAAAGGTATGTTGCCGAAAGGTCCCTTGGGCCGTGCCATGTACACGAAGTTGAAAGTGTACGCTGGCGACGAGCATCCGCATGCTGCCCAACAGCCGCTTGAACTGAACCTCTGAGGAAATCTTCGCCATGACACAGCAGTATTACGGTACCGGGCGCCGCAAGACTTCCACCGCTCGCGTGTTTATGAAGCCGGGCTCTGGCAAAATTACTGTCAACAACCAAGACCTTGACCTCTACTTTGGTCGTGTTACCGGTCGTATGGTTGTTCGCCAGCCGCTTGAATTGACTGAAACCCTGAACCAGTTTGACATCTTCGTGACTGTCGCTGGTGGTGGTGGTTCTTCTCAAGCTGGTGCGATCCGTCACGGCATTACACGTGCCCTGATGAACTACAATGAAGACCTGCGTCCTTCGCTACGTGCCGCTGGCTACGTAACGCGTGATGCACGTCAAGTTGAACGTAAGAAAGTCGGTCTGCGCAAAGCACGTCGTCGTCCGCAGTTCTCGAAGCGTTAATTTTTACGCTATGCGGAAAAACGCCCAGGTCATCGACCTGGGCGTTTTTTATTGGAATATCAAAAAATTATATTGCTCGTACCACTATGGTCACGAGCGGTTGTTCTTGTGCACAGCGCTTTGTTTTTTTACCATAGAGCGTAATTAATATTCGTCGCCGCAAGACGCCTTTGTGGCGGAACGGGTAAGCTGATGGGAGAAACCTGAAATGGCAGATAACGGCGTAAACAAAGGCCGACGCCGTTTCCTCGTAGGCGCCACCTCCGTTGTGGGTGCGGTAGGTGCTGTCGGGGTAGCGGTACCCTTTGTGGCTTCTTGGCAGCCTAGTGCCAAAGCAAGAGCGGCGGGTGCTCCCGTTCAAGCAGATATTTCCAAGCTTGAGCCTGGGCAGCGTATGACCGTTGAGTGGCGTGGTCGGCCAATATGGATCATTAATCGCACGCCGGAAATGATCGAGCGTACTGAGTCGCTGAGCGGTGAGCAACTGGCCGATCCGGATTCGGAAGAGCCACAACAGCCCGCTTATATCGAGGGTGGATTGCGCTCTATCAAGCCCGAGATTGGGGTGTTGATCGGTATTTGTACTCACCTAGGCTGTTCGCCGTTATTCCGGCCTGAACCCGACGCAGAGGGCGTAGGCGTTGATAACTGGCCGGGTGGTTTCTTCTGCCCATGCCACGGTTCCCGCTTTGATTTGGCTGGTCGCGTATTTAACAACGTTCCTGCGCCGACCAATCTTGAGGTTCCACCCTACCGCTTTGAGAATGACGATATCATTATCGTCGGCGAAGATGAGGAGACTGCCTAATGGGTAATCCGAATAAAGCCAAGGCGGAAAAAGGCCTCATGCGTTGGGTGGATGATCGCTTCCCTGCTACTCAGATGTGGCAAGAGCACCTCTCCAAATATTACGCGCCGAAAAACTTCAATTTCTGGTACTTCTTTGGCTCGTTAGCGCTGCTTGCGCTGGTCAACCAAATCCTCACCGGGGTTTGGTTGACCATGAGCTTTAACCCCTCAGCTGAAGGTGCCTTCGATTCCGTCGAATACATCATGCGTGATGTGGAATGGGGGTGGTTGATTCGCTATATGCACACCACGGGGGCCTCCGCCTTCTTCCTCGTTGTCTATCTGCATATGTTCCGTGGCCTTTTGTACGGTTCTTATAAAGCCCCGCGCGAGTTAGTGTGGGTCTTCGGCATGACTATTTACCTGGTGCTAATGGCGGAAGCCTTTATGGGTTATCTGCTGCCGTGGGGGCAAATGTCCTACTGGGGTGCGCAGGTGATTATCTCGCTGTTCTCAGCGATTCCGGCGATCGGCCCTGACCTGGCACAGTGGGTGCGTGGTGACTTCCTTATTTCAGGCATTACCCTAAACCGCTTCTTTGCACTGCATGTGGTTGCGCTGCCAATCGTTATTCTGGCACTGGTTGTGCTGCACATCATTGCTTTGCATGAGGTGGGCTCGAATAACCCGGACGGCATTGATATCAAGCAGAAGAAGGATGAGGCTGGTGTGCCGTTGGATGGAATTCCTTTCCACCCTTACTACACGGTGAAAGACCTTGTCGGTGTGGCAGTGTTCCTGTTCGTTTTCTGCGTAGTGGTGTTCTACTTCCCCGAAGGTGGTGGCTACTTTATTGAGCGGCCTAACTTTGATCAGGCGAACCCGCTGCAGACACCAGATCACATTGCCCCCGTTTGGTATATGACACCGTTCTACGCCATTCTCCGCGCCATCACCTTCTCGGTCTTTGGTTTAGACGCCAAGTTCCTAGGGGTTATCTTTATGGGCGCGGCGATTGCAATCCTGTTTGTTCTGCCCTGGCTGGATCGTAGCCCCGTGCGCTCTATGCGTTACAAAGGCTGGATGTCGAAAGTCATGCTGCTGCTGTTTGCTATCAGTTTTGTCATCCTGGGTGTTTTAGGTGTGTTGCCATCGACAGAGGGTAGGACACTGCTAGCCCAGGCGTGCACCGTGATCTATTTCGCCTTCTTTGTCTTGATGCCGTTCTACACCAAGCTGGAGAAGACTAAACCCGTTCCGGAAAGGGTGACTGGCTAATGAAAAAGTATCTATTTGGACTCCTTTTCGCCTTAGTGCCAGTAACCGCGATGGCTGCGGGGGGCGCAAGTGTGCCTCACTCGATGGATCCTGATCTGCATGATCAGGCCTCGTTGCAAAATGGCATGAAGCTCTATGTTAACTACTGCATGGGCTGTCACTCGCTTAACTATCAACGCTTTTCGCGTGCGGCAGACGACTTGGGGATGCCTCAGGATTTGGTTGAAGAGAATTTGATTTTCTCGTCAGATTTGGCTTACAACGATCAAATGCATAACGCCATGAACAGCGGTGATGCGGAGGGTTGGTTTGGTGCGCCGCCGCCCGACCTGTCGCTCAAGACGCGTGTGCGTGGGACCGATTGGATTTACTCTTATTTGCTCGGTTTCTACAAAGATCCTAGCCGTCCCACGGGCGTTAACAATACGGTGTTTGACCTAGTGGCAATGCCGAACGTGTTAGAGCCTCTGCAGGGCGTGCAAGAGCTGGTATGTGCTGAAACCGATCACCCGGTAGAAGGGCAAGAACCGGATGCGTTATCGGGCAAGTATCAGTCTTGTAACGTGCTGCAAGTGACCGAACCGGGGGAGCTCGAACCTGCGGAATTTGAGGAGGCGATGTATGATCTTACTAACTTCCTGGCTTATGTAGGTGAGCCCTCCAAGCTTCAAGCACAGGCGCTGGCACCTAAAGTACTGATCTTTATTTTCATTTTTGGTGTGATTGCTTACCTGCTCAAGCGCGAGTACTGGCGAGATATCCACTAATTAGCAGTAGCTGATGGTCAGTGGGGCGCACGGCGTAAGTCGTGCGCCTTTTGCTTGTCAGCATGGCAGTAAAGCAAAGCAAGCTGGCTTCCCCTAAGGTAGCGCTGGCGTGTTATTATCCAAGATTGTTTTGATGTGAGGATGCTTTCATGGGTGTTGTGGCCAAACGGTCGTCGATGATCTTTTACTCAGGCAGTGATGATCATTTCAGTCATCGTGTGCGCATTGTGCTGGCCGAGAAGGGGGTTGCCGTCGACATCGTCGATGTACTCGACGAAAAACCACCGGAAGAGCTGGCAGACCTCAATCCGTACAACAGCGTACCGACGCTGTTAGATCGTGACTTGGTGCTGTATGAGTCCAAAGTTATGATGGAGTACCTGGATGAGCGTTTCCCGCATCCTCCGCTATTGCCTGTTTATCCAGTAGCGCGTGCGCAAAGCCGCCTATGGATGCACCGCATTGAGCGCGAGTGGTGCCCAATGGTCGACCTGATTCGCAGTGGTGGAAAGAAAGAGGCAGATAAAGCGCGTAAAGAGTTGCGTGAAAGTCTGATCGGCATATCGCCAATTTTCGAGGATATGCCTTACTTCATGAGCGAAGAGTTTACGCTGGTGGATTGTTGTTTAGCGCCTGTATTGTGGCGTTTGCCGGAACTCAATATCGAATTGCCCGAGAAGCAGGTTAAGCCGCTGCTGTCCTACATGTCGCGAGTATTCGAGCGTGAAGCGTTCAAGGCATCTTTAAGTGAGCGTGAAAAAGAGATGCGCGCTTGAATTCATTTGGCTCCTTTGTGCTTGATAAGGGCAGGGAGCCTTTCTTGTAAGGAGGAGGGAGTCTAGATGAAATCGAGTCGCCCCTATCTCGCCCGAGCACTCTATGAGTGGTTGCTGGATAATGAGCTAACGCCTTACCTGGTGGTTGATGCTACCTTGCCTGGCGTTGAGGTGCCCCGTCAGTTTGTTCAAAACGGTCAGATCGTTTTGAACGTGGCGCCGACTGCAGTACGTGATCTTTTTATGGAGAATCAGGCGATAGGCTTTAATGCGCGCTTTGGCGGGCAGCCTATGCAGGTAATGATACCGACTCCGGCCTTAATCGCTATTTACGCCCGTGAGAACGGTGCAGGAATGGTCTTTGGTCATGAGCCTGAGCTAGGTGATGGAGCCGACTCTTTTGGCGCTATTGAGGACGAAGAGAAGCCCTCTAGTAAGCCTGAGCTGTCGATCACAGAGCCCGTCTCCGAAAAGAGTGACAGTGACTCAACGGCGTCAGCGGATACGTCTGAAAAAGAGTCTCAAGCTAAGAGCAAGACGAAGAAAAAACCCACCCTGCGGGTCGTTAAATAACACCCTGGGGTGTGCCGCCCACAAAAAAGCCTCGCTTATTAAGCGAG
>NZ_AOPO01000010.1 GCF_000336575.1 Vreelandella titanicae BH1
TGACTCAAACGAGCAGGCGGCACAATGAGACGATCACAAACAGCATGATGTACATTAACAGTTACGCCTGACGACCATAGCACGCGTGAACCACCTGATCCCTTGCCGAACTCAGAAGTGAAACCGCTTAGCGCCGATGGTAGTGTGGGGTCTCCCCATGCGAGAGTAGGTCATCGTCAGGCACTTATTATGAAAAATCCCCCAGGGCTGATGCCTTGGGGGATTTTTTTTGCGTGTGGGGGAGGTTGTGAGGGGTAAATGGTGGGCAGTAAAGGGTAAGTCGTGAATCGTGAGTAGGAAACGTTGGTGAATGGCTATCTCCCGAATATCCTGTTCCGCCTCACGCCTCACGCCTCACGCCTCACGCCTCACGCCTCACGCCTCACGCCTCACGCCTCACGCCTCACGCCTCACGCCTCACGCCTCACTTTTATACATCCCTTCGATGCTGGCACTGCCCGCCTGCCCAGGTTTCATAAATAGCGCGGTCGTCCGCCAGCATCATGAGTGCAAACAGCCGCTCACCAAGCGTGGTGCAATGATTGATTCGTCGAGAGAGTAGCGATGTTGCCTGGGTGTCAATCACCACAAAGTCAGCCTCAAGGGTAGGCGCCAACTGACCGATGTGGCTATCCAACGAGAGAGCTTTTGCATTACCCATGGTTAAGCCATAAAAGCCCTGCCATGCGGTAAGGGGCTGTCCGCCTAGTTGACCCACTTGATAGGCCGCTTTAAGCGTTCCAAATCCTGATAAATCAGTGCCTGCGCCGATATCGCTGGCAAACGTATATGCCATGCCCGTCTGTTTGGCTGCTTCGCGGTCGAATAACCCGCTACCCAGAAAAAGATTGGAGCTGGGGCAAAAGGCAATATTGGCTCCTCGATCCGCCAAGCGTTTGCGCATGCCGTTATCGAGGTGAATACCATGAGCGAAGGTGCTGCGGGGCCCGACTAAGCCTGCCTCCTCATACACAGCCAAGTAGTCGCGGCTACCAGGAAAAAGTTCGGCTACCCAGTCTAACTCGCCACTGTTTTCAGCTAAGTGGGTCTGTAACCAAAGGCTAGGATCATTACGTAAGAGAGCGCCGGCAGCGTCCATTTGCGTCTTAGTTGAAGTCGGCGCAAAACGCGGTGTGACGCTATAGCCCAGGCGGTCATTGCCGTGCCAGTCTTCAATCAGTCGCTCGCTGTCAGCAATGCCAGATGCACCGTCCATCAGCGCCTCTGGCGCATTACGATCCATCAATACCTTACCCACCAGCATGCGCAGCTGGCGTTTTTGGCAGGCGGTGAAAAATGCATCTACGGAGCCGGGGTGGCTAGAGCCGAATACCTGGGCAGTGGTAGTGCCCGCACGTAGCATTTCATCCAAAAAAGCATTAGACAGCGCTTCAGCATGGACATGATTAGCAAAGCGACACTCTTCAGGAAAGGTGTAGTCGTTTAGCCAGTCAAGCAGTTGGCGGCCATAAGAAGCCATGATATCCAGCTGCACATAGTGCACATGGGTATCGATAAACCCCGGCATAATCAGCTTGTCACGATAATCAAGAACGTCAGCCCCTTTGGGTAGCAAAGGTGAGAGTTCGGTGAAATGGCCGACGGCATGAATATGCTGGCCTTTCAACCAGAGCAGTCCGTCGCCGTAATGCTCTAAGCTGCCCGGTTCAGGTGTATTGCCATCGCCAGGGTCACGGGCAAAACTAATCAATTCAGCACGAATGAACGTATCGGTAGAAGAAGTCATATCAACTCGGGGTCGTCGGAGAATCGGTCATTAGCGTTCGCACTGCCTGGGGGTCAAGGCCACGGTTTTCTTGCGAAGAGGGCGTGTCCGTTAGCCAAAGCAGTTCAGCCACCACCGTTAAAGCAATCGCATAGGGCGTTTTATTACTCAGCTTAGTGGCGTGGATGTGGCCGATAGGGCATCGCACCTGCGCAATTTGATCGGCGGAGTAACCATCGCGCTTAAGGCGTCCTTCAAAGCTTGCCCATTTGCTGTCAGAACCAATTAGCCCAATCGACGCGATGCCATCGCGCGCGATCAGCGCTTTGATCAGCGCATAGTCTTCGTCATGGTTGTGCGTCAATACCAGTGCGTGGCTATCAGCAGGTAAGGCGGCAACACTTTGCTGTGCATCTTGGAGTGAATAACAGCTAAGTCGCGGCTGCTGCTGATGGTACTGCTCGGCAAACGCATCGCTTCGGCTATCGTACCAGTGTAATTGCCAGGGAAGCGGCGCACTTAGCTTTACCAGTTGCTGCCCTACGTGCCCTGCACCAAAGATCGCTATGTGCGTTGTAGTGCCTGGAAAGGCTTCCAATAGGATATTAACGAACCCACCACAGCACTGGCCGCTTCGTCCGCCCAAAGAGAAGGCTTCCAAACTGAGGCCATAGCATTTTTCTGTCAAACAAGCACGTGCAGCGGTAATGGTTTGCCACTCAAAGGTACCGCCACCTAGTGTATCGAAGATCGCATCGTTGGTGATCACCATGCGTGCGCCAGGCTCCCGGGGAGTGGAGCCTGCGCTGGTTACCTGAGTGGCTAATACATGCGGTATGCCGTCGCGCTGTAGGCGGTGTAACGCCGCATGCCAGCTTTCTGGGTTTTGACTAGAACTCACAGCACTTTCTTCCTGATAGCGTTGGCTGCCAGCATGACCCGCTCTGGTGTGGCCGGTGTATCTAAGTGAGGAGAGATGGCGTAACCAGTAAGGCTGGATAGCGCATCACGCAGCGCTGACCACACACTGATGCCGAGCATTAAAGGGGGCTCACCGACTGCTTTTGAACGGTAGAGACTGGCCATCGAATTGGGATGGCCTTCCATTAGCGCGACATTGAAGACGGGCGGTAGGTCGCCAAAGGTAGGGATTTTATAGGTCGCCGGGCCATCGCTGACAAGCACGCCTTTGTCGTTCCACTTAAGCTCTTCACTGGTCAACCAGCCCATTCCTTGAATAAAACCGCCCTCCACCTGACCAATATCAATGGCTGGGTTTAGTGAGTCTCCCACGTCGTGCAAGATATCGACACGATCGACCTGATACTCCCCACTCAAGGTATCCACGCTTACTTCTGCCACTGCCGCGCCAAATGCGTAGTAGTAGAAGGGCCGACCTTGACCAACTGAACGATCATAGTGAATAAGCGGTGTGGCGTAGAAGCCTTTTTCAGATAGCGATATGCGATTGAGGTAAGCTGTTTGCACCAACTCACCCCAAGGTATGCGGCGCTCGCTTTCGCCGAACCCGGCCACTAGCATGCCATCTTCCAGGCGCATCCCTTCGCGATCCAAGCCCTCTGAATAGTGCTCGGCGGCAAAATCAAATAGGCGTTCTCGCAGTTTACTGGCGGCATCCCGCGCGGCCATACCGTTTAAGTCAGCACCGCTAGAGGCAGCGGTAGGGGAGGTATTGGGGACTTTATCGGTTCGCGTAGCGGTAATGCGTACCTTCTCCAGATCCAGGCCCAGCTCCCGAGCCACTACCTGACAAATTTTAGTATGTAGCCCTTGGCCCATCTCGGTACCGCCGTGATTGATCATCACGCTGCCGTCAGTGTAAACATGCAGAAGAGCACCCGCCTGATTAAGGTGCTGGGCGGTAAACGAAATGCCAAATTTAACCGGGGTAAGTGCCAGTCCTTTTTTAATGATAGGGCTGGTGGCGTTGAAGTCACTGACCGCTTTGCGCCGTGTCCAGTAATCGCTGTCGCTTTCGAGGGTTTCAACGAGCGTATGCAGGAGTTGTCGCTGGTCGACCTGCTGGCCGTAATGGGTCACCTCGCGGCCATCGCGGTAGAAGTTGCGCTTACGTACGGTCAGTGGGTCTTCGCCAATCTGGCGGGCAATATCATCCATGGCCGCTTCGATAATCATCATTCCTTGGGGGCCACCGAAGCCCCGAAATGCGGTATTAGAGGCGGTATGGGTTTTTGCTCGATGACCGACTACCTGGGCGTCCCCCAGCGAGTAGGCGTTGTCGGCGTGGAACATAGCGCGATCAACGATAGCGTCGGAAAGATCCGGCGAGTAGCCGCAGTCACCGATCACCGTAATCTCACCACCCTGAATAACGCCCTCAGCATCAATGGCGAGTCGGTAGCGGTTATGGAAAGGGTGGCGTTTACCCGTGGCGCGCATATCTTCACTGCGCGGTAAGCGGAGTCGCACCGTCTTGCCTGTGCGGCGGGCAATAATCGCGGCGATACACGCCCAGGGGGAGGCCTGAGTCTCTTTGCCACCAAAGCCACCACCCATACGGCGCACTTCTACGGTCACAGCATGAAAAGGAATATCGAGCACCTCCGCCACCAGCTTCTGGGTTTCGCTGGGGTGCTGGTTGGAGGTATGGACGACAACGCCCTCATCCTCGGTGGGGTGAACCACGCAGGCCTGGCCTTCCAGATAGAAGTGCTCTTGGCCACCGACGAATAGCTCACCCTCAATCAGCTGTTCCGCTTGATCAAGCGCCTGCTGCCAATCACCACGGGTCTGCACATGAGTCGGGCGCACAAACTCCTCACGCTCCGTTGCGGCCACCGGATCTAAACTGGCAGGTTGCTCGTCTATGCTAATGGCGGCTAGCTTGACGGCACGACGTGCGGCCTGCAGCGACGTTGCGGCAACGGCGAAGAGGCATTGGCCTGCGTAGCTGATCGCTTGATCGACAAAAATGGGATCGCCCGGAAAGACCGGCCCGATATCGGTATGCCCTGGCACTTCATGAAAGGTAATCACATCGACTACCCCTGGTGCCTCTTTCACCTTGCTAAAATCAAGCTGCGTTAAGGTGCCGTGGGCGACGGGCGATAGGCCAAGCGCCACATGCAGGGCGTCTGCGGGGAGTACCAAGTCGTCAATATAAGCGGCCTTGCCGGTGACGTGCTTTTCAGCACTTTCGTGAAAACTTGCGCTTCCCGCCTGTCGCTGGCCATTACTGTCCACCGTATGGCGCGCTAAGGGGCCAGAGCCTTGGATGTGGTCGTGTAGTTCACGGCGGGCACGGCTACTATCGCCGTCCAGTTTAGTGAGCGTACGCATGGAGCATCACCTCGTGGTCGGGCGCTAAGAGAGAAAGATAGAGGCGTTCAAGCAAATTCTTGGCAGCTTGCCGGCGATAATGCTGACTGCCCCGCACATCACTCATGGGCTGGAAGTCGTCATCAAGTGCCTGCTGAGCGGCGCGAAAAGCTTCCGCAGCTATGGTGCAACCTTCGAGCGCTGCTTCAGCAGCTTTCGCGCGTTTGGGAGTAGCGGCCATTCCCCCAAAAGCGATGCGTACATCGTGCAAGGTGCCTTGTTCAATGCGGTAGCTAAAGGCACTGAGTAGCGCAGAGATATCATCTTCGCGACGCTTGGATAACTTCCAAACGCGTAATTGACTGTCCTCAACCGGCTGCGGAATGAAAATCCGCGAAACGACTTCATCAGCCGCCAAAGCGGTCTTTTTGTAATCGAGGAAGAAATCCTCCAGCGCTAAGCAACGCTTGCCGTTTGTGCTGGCAAGTTCCACCTGAGCTCCCAAGGCAAGTAGCACGGGTGGCGTATCACCAATAGGTGAGGCATTGGCAATATTGCCACCCAGCGTTCCCCGATTACGAATTTGCTGGGAGCCAAGCCGGTGCAGCAGGTGAGCAAACGCAGGAAAGTGCTTTTCAAATAGCGGTTCGAGCTGGGTATAGGTAACCCCGGCGCCTATCCACCAGCCGGTTTGATGTCCATGGGTAGCCTCTTCAACTGTCAATAGCTCGGCAACCCGGGAAACGTCAATCAACTGATCAAGCGGCGCCAAGCGCTGAGTGATCTCCAACCAAAGATCAGTACCGCCTGCCACCAAGCGCGCCTGGGGAGTTGCGCGACGCAATTGCGTTAGCTCTTCCAAAGACGCTGGCTGAGCAAAAAATGGCGCAGTTCCTGCCGAATCGGCGGTCTGAGTGTCGCTTTCTGGCGCTGGCAGCGTCGCGTCGAACCACTGAGGGCGCTCATAGGGCGTATCATTCATACGCAGCGCCGCATCTCGAATAGGGCGATAGCCGGTGCAGCGGCACAAATTACCGCCCAGAGCGGCTTCTAGGCGTTCAGGTGATAGTTCTTGTAAAAGGGGAGTAGGGCGTTGAGTAAGATCGCTATGCAAGGTGAAAAGCGACATAACGATACCTGGCGTACAAAAACCACACTGACTGCCATGGCATTCGATCATCGCTTCCTGGGCTGGGTGTAGGAGACCTTTTTCCGATAACCCTTCAACGGTGACCAAGTGCCTGCCCTGTAGCTGGTGAGCGGGCGTAATACAGGCGTTAGCGCTGGTAAACTTTTGGCTACCAGCCGTTGACTCGCCAATCGCCACGGTGCAGGCGCCACAGTCACCGGAAGCGCAGCCCTCTTTGGTGCCCGTTAGGGCCAAATGCTCGCGCAGTAGCGTTAAAATACTGGCGTCGGGTGAAACGTTACACCGCTGAGGGGTACCATTGAGCAGGAACGTCATCGTTGCCATGCCGAACTCCACTGTTATTGTATAGACCGGAATTTTTTGACCGATCGGTCAATATAGGTTGAGCTTGGGACAAAACGCCCTACCTTGCAAGTATTTGCTCACTGCACAGGAGTGGGGCAAGCTGGTGTGAAATGCTAACTTTTGGGGCAGCCCAGTCTATCTTCTCACCCAGCTAAGCATTCATGTGTAACTAAACATTCAAGCTAACAATCACTCACGCTATTGGGGAATACTGTTAATGACCGCCGTCTCTGCCACTCATGAAAGCCCTAGCCGGGAAAGAATAGAAACAAGTATTCTGGTGGCCGCTGAGGAGGTGTTCTCTCAGCACGGCTACCGCGGGGCGAGCTTGCAAATGATCGCTGATCGAGTCGGTCTCCCCAAAGCCAATATTTTGTACTACATGGGCAGTAAGCAAGCGCTTTATGTGCGACTGCTTAACCGCATGATGCGCCGCTGGAACGAAGTGCTTGAAGACATTACTCCTGATAGTGATCCCGCGACGGTACTCAGTGACTTTATTCGCACTAAAATGGTGCTGGGGCAGCGCTATCCCGAAGGCTCAAAACTTTTTGCGGCGGAAATTTTAGCCGGTGCTCCCTTCTTAAGTGATTATCTGGGCGGTGAGTTACGCGATTGGGTCTCCTCTCGTGCCGCGATCATTCGCCAGTGGTCAGCCCAGGGAAAAATGGATGCTGTCGATCCGCGCTGGCTTATTTTCCTGATTTGGTCTGCCACCCAGCACTACACTGAATATAGTGCCCAGGTCAGCGGTATTCTAGGCCGCGATGCGTTAACCGAGGATGACCTTGAATCCATCTCCAGCTTTCTTGAGCACGTTATTCTAAAAGGCTGCGGCGTTACTTCACCCGCGCCCAATAATTCTGCACCTAAAAGCAGTGCAGACGCTCACAGTGTGGAAAAGTGACCTTCACATGAGCGCTTTGCCTATTGATCAGTATCTTGATCCGCTTAAAACCATCTTGACTACCCATAATCGGCTGATGCTGATTGCCCAGCCGGGGGCGGGTAAAACCACCCGCGTGCCGCTCTGTTTACTTGAAGAAGAGTGGGTCAAAGGGCAAAAACTACTGTTACTTGAGCCTCGTCGTGTAGCTGCGCGTTTGGCAGCCAGCTTTATGGCCCGGCAATTGGGTGAAGACGTTGGCCAAACGGTGGGGTATCGCATGCGCGGTGATAGCTGTGTGAGCGCGCAAACCCGCTTGGAAGTAGTGACCCAGGGCGTACTCACTCGCATGCTGCAAGATGACCCGCTGTTAGAAGGCGTTGCCGGGATCATTTTTGATGAGTTCCATGAACGCAGTTTAGAAGCTGATGTGGGATTGGCGCTAACGCTGGATGTGCAGACCAGTATTCGCGATGATTTGCGCCTACTGGTGATGTCTGCAACCTTGGATGTCGAAGCGCTCAAGCGGGTGTTGGGCGAGCAAGTACCTGTTATTGAGTGCCATGGGCGTCAGTATCCTGTGGCGACGGCTTATCGTCCTTCCCTGAGTGGTGAGGAGAGCATTAGCCACGCACTTCGGGTGGTTGAGGAAGCGCTATCACTGCCTGGTACTCAAGGCATACTGGTAATCTTGCCCGGTGTCGCCGAAATTAATCGCTTGGTTCAGGCGCTGGAAAAAAAGCTGCCCCATCTGGCGATTCGGCCGCTGCACGGCAGAATGAGCATTGCTGAACAGCAGGCAGCCTTGGCGGCGAATACATCGAAACAGCGCATTATCGTCTCCACCGCCATCACCGAATCGAGCATTACCGTGGATGGTGTGAATGTGGTGATTGACGGTGGCCTGGAGCGGGTGCCACTTTTTCAGCCGCGTACCGGGCTAACCCGTTTAACGACCCGGCGGATCAATCGCGCCAGTGCCGATCAGCGTCGGGGGCGTGCAGGGCGTCAGCGGGAAGGCAGTTGTTTTCGGCTCTGGGCCCAGGAGCAGCCGTTGGCGCCTTATGGTGAGCCTGAAATTCAGCAAGCGGATCTCTCATCACTAGTGCTCGAACTGGCGTGCTGGGGCGTCGCATCACCCCAAGCGCTAAGCTGGGTAACATCGCCGCCGGAGGGTGCCTGGCGCAGTGGCCAATCGCTGCTCGAGCAATTAGGCGTGTTAGATCACGAGCACAGGCTTACCCCTCTAGGTAGCCGCTGTGCCAAGTGGCCAGTTGAACCGAGAATTGCCGTGATGCTAGAGCGGGCTTCAGACTTCAATGCTATGTCTCTAGCCTGTGGGGTAGCGGCGCTCCTTGAAGAGCGCGACAGCAACGAGCGATCCCTGCACGATGCGTTAGCACTGCGTCTGCGTCAGCCTAAACGCTTCCCCAGTTGGCAGCGTGAAGCACTTAGGCTGGCTAAACGAGCAGGAGTGGCGCTTAATGACGCCGTGCTAGTGCCGCTTGGGCCACTCTTAGCGCTGGCGTACCCTGAGCGCCTTGGCCAGTCAATTGAGCCGGGTAAGTTTCGGCTTGCCAATGGCAAAACCGCTACGCTGCCGTTAAACGATACGTTGGCGCATCAAGCCTACGTTGTTGCTGTCGCATTAAATAGTGCGGCTGGTGATCAGGCGCGGATCATCTCAGGCGAACCGCTATCACTTGAGTCGCTGCTTTCGCTATATCCTGATATTCGCCAATGGCAGCCACGAGTGGCGTGGTCGCAAGAACAGGGCCGTTTAATCGGTGAAGAGGTACAAGCACACGGCAGCCTCGTCATTGCCAAACGACCTTTAGCACACTTACCCGAGGAGGCGGTGAAAGGGGCGCTATTGAATGCACTACGCCAGCGGCCCGAGCAGTTATTTGGCGATAATTTACAGCAGTTGCGCGGGCGAATGGCGCTACTTCGCAAGTACCAGGGGGACGAGTGGCCCGACTGGTCCGAGCCAACGCTATTAGCCTCATTAGAGAGCTGGCTAGCCCCTTACCTAATCGGTATTAAACGGTTGAGCCAAATTGAGAAATTGCCGCTAGAGCGCTATTTGCTCAATTCACTGAGCTGGGAAGCACAACGTGAATTTGCGCAGTTAGTCCCATTAGCGCTTGAGGTTCCTAGCGGCAAGCAGGTTGGCTTAGACTACCTGCCGTGTCTCTCCCAGCGGCCGCCTGTGTTAGCGTTGAAACTGCAAGAGGCCTTTGGCTGGCGGGTAACGCCCACCGTTGTCGATGGTGCCGTTGCCGTAATGATTCACCTGCTTTCTCCCGCGCGTCGGCCGTTGCAAGTCACCCAGGACTTGGTTAGCTTTTGGCAGAAGGGTTATCCTGAAGTACGCAAAGAGATGCGCGGTCGCTATCCAAAGCATCCCTGGCCTGAAGACCCACTGACAGCACCCGCCACTGCGCATACCAAGCGAAAGGCGTGACCGGTTTCGCTGCTTCGACTCCGATAATTACTCGCTGCGCTTTTCCGGGATTTCATCGGGAATGCGATAGCGCACGCCATCTACGCGTTCTTCCTCATAGCGTTGATTCTCTTCTTCAGGCACTACGCCGATGACGGTTTCCTTAGACCCATCCGGCCAAGTGTAAGTCGTGCAGCCTGCCAGCAGCAGTGGAATGATCAAAAACAGTGTGATGGGTAAGGCGAGGTGGCGCTTGAGCATAAGGCACTCCATTGGGTGGCGCTGATCCTGAGAATTGGCTGAGTATCTCACATTGAGAAACTATAAGTGGTCATTTACGTGGCTGTAAATGCTTATGTAGGTCTATGATAATAGTGGCTAACCCTTCAGCCTTAGACTGATACGAGAGCCAAAGAAAACCGGAGGTGGTATGTGGTCTGTAGTCAAGTCAGTGTTAGCAGCCCTACTAGGCGTTCAAAGTAATCAAAAGCGGGAAGAGGACTTTAGCAGTGGCAGGCCCGCAGCCTACTTCGTTACGGGGGTGGTGATCACGCTACTGTTCGTTTTGATGCTTGTTTTTTTGGCCATGTTTGCGGCCCGCTGAAAAGCGTTGATAGCGTTAAATAAGCAAAGCGTGACGAATCGCACATATTTTCTATACTGCTAATATCTAATTTCATCCTACCCTAATCTAACGATAAGAAATAACAACAATAAAACTGGAGGTCTCTATGCGTTCACGGTGGTGGCTAATGGCCGTATCCCTTGCTGCAAGTGGATCGCAGGCTCAAACGAACGGTTGGAACATGCCTGTCGGCGTTACCGATGTGAGTAGCGATATTTACGGCCTGCACATGACCATATTCTGGATATGTGTCGTGATTGGATTGGTGGTATTTGGGGCAATGTTCTACTCCCTGTTTCGCTATCGCCATTCCAAAGGTGCAAAGGCCGCCCACTTTCATGAGCACACTAGTGTGGAAGTGTTATGGACAGCTATCCCTATCTTGATCCTGGTAGGTATGGCGGTGCCCGCCACCGCAACTTTAAAAAACATGTATGACTCATCAGACGCCGAGTTGGATGTAATGATTACCGGCCAGCAGTGGCGTTGGCGCTATGAATACCTGGGGGAAGATGTGGCATTCACCTCTAATATGAGTACGCCGAGAACGCAAATCAGCGGAGAAGAAACTCGCGGAGAGCACTACCTATTAGAGGTTGATGAGCCGCTGGTGCTGCCGATAAATCGTAAAGTGCGCTTTCTAATGACCTCAGATGACGTTATTCACTCTTGGTGGGTGCCGGATTTAGCGGTTAAGCAGGATACGATTCCCGGCTTTATCAATGAGAATTGGGTGAAGATCAACGAGCCGGGTATTTACCGCGGGCAGTGCGCTGAGCTGTGCGGTATCGACCACGGCTTTATGCCTGTGGTGGTGCACGCTGTGGAGGAGGAGGAGTTTGATGGCTGGCTAGCTGAGCGCAAAGAGGCTGCTGAGCAGGAAGCCATGGGGGTTGACCGTGAATGGGCAATGGATGAGCTAGTTGAGCGCGGCGAATCAGTGTATCAATCGATCTGCTCCTCTTGTCATCAGGCCGAAGGCCAAGGTTCTCCACCCGCCTTTCCCGCGTTGGCAAATAACGAACAGCTCATCAATGATGTGGATTGGCATCTAGATAGGGTCGTCAACGGTGTATCGGGTGCTGCTATGCCTGCTTTCCGTAGCACCTTAAACCCTGTTGAGATAGCGGCTGTGGTCACCTATACGCGTAACGCCTGGGGTAATGATACGGGTGATGTCGTGCAGCCCTCTGCAGTAGCTGAGTTAATTGCCCAGTGATGTTGGTTTGCCACTCAATTAGACAACAATATTTCGGAGAGACACATGGCGCCCAAACTACCTCCTCAGCCACCGCTGCAACATAGCACCACGGCCGTCGCCGATGGGCAGTCCCATGGTCATGCTGCGCCGCCGAAAGGCATTTTTCGCTGGCTACTGACCACCAATCATAAAGAGATTGGCTCCCTTTATTTGATTTTTTCGCTGACGATGTTTTTCATCGGGGGGATATTCGCCCTCGTGGTTAGGGCGGAACTTTTCCAGCCCGGCCTGCAGCTGGTCGAGCCTGAATTTTTCAACCAGATGACCACCATGCATGGCTTGATCATGGTGTTTGGTGCGGTAATGCCTGCTTTTACCGGTTTAGCCAACTGGATGATACCGCTACAGATTGGCGCGCCAGATATGGCGTTACCTCGGTTGAATAACTTCAGTTTTTGGCTTCTTCCTGTTTCATTCACACTGCTACTTTCAACGCTACTAATGCCCGGCGGCGGCCCTAATTTTGGTTGGACGTTTTATGCACCGCTGTCGACGAATTTTGCTCCACCTTCGACAACTTTCTTTATTCTTGCGCTACATATTGCCGGTATTAGTTCTATTCTCGGTGCCATCAACATCATCGCGACCATTTTAAATATGCGTGCGCCGGGTATGCGTTTAATGGATATGCCGCTATTCGTATGGACATGGCTGATTACCGCTTTCCTATTAATTGCGGTAATGCCGGTGCTAGCGGGTGTCATCACGATGATGTTGATGGATATCAACTTTGGCACCAGCTTCTTTGATGCGGCAGGTGGTGGGGATCCGGTGTTGTTCCAGCATCTATTCTGGTTCTTTGGGCATCCCGAAGTATACATTATGATTCTGCCAGCTTTTGGTATTGTCTCAGCGATTATCCCCACCTTCGCGCGTAAGCCTTTGTTTGGTTACGCTTCCATGGTGTACGCCACTGCGGCCATTGCACTGCTGTCATTTTTAGTCTGGGCCCACCATATGTTTATAGTGGGTCTACCTTTGGTGGCAGAGTTGTTCTTTATGTATTCCACCATGCTGATCGCCGTGCCAACCGGCGTGAAGGTATTTAACTGGGTAACCACGCTGTTTCGCGGCTCGATTAGTTTTGAATCGCCGATGCTGTTTGCTCTGGCTTTCGTGGTGCTGTTTACCATTGGTGGTTTTTCAGGGCTTATGCTGGCGATTGCACCGGCGGATTTTCAGTATCACGATACCTACTTCGTCGTTGCCCACTTTCACTATGTGCTAGTCCCGGGGGCAATCTTTGCGATTATGGCGGGGGTCTATTACTGGCTGCCTAAATGGACCGGGCATTACCCCAATGAGAAGCTGGCCCAGTGGCACTTCTGGTTCTCGATTATTGGTGTCAATCTAACCTTCTTCCCCATGCACTTCGCAGGCTTGGCGGGAATGCCACGGCGGATCCCTGACTACGCCCTTCAGTTTGCGGACTTTAATTTACTCTCAAGCATCGGTGCCTTCTTCTTTGGCGCATCTCAACTGCTCTTTGTATTGGGCGTCATACTGTGCGTGCGCGGTGGCAAAAAAGCGCCAGCAAAAGCCTGGGAGGGGGCCGAGGATTTAGAATGGACGGTGCCTAGTCCAGCACCACTGCATACGTTTGAAACGCCGCCAGTGTTTCATCGTACGTCCCACTAGCAATGACATAAAGCACATGGGTCACTGGCCTAAGAGGTGTTATGGATAGCCAAGAGCAGGCAAGGGTAGGTGTGCGCCGCACGGTTATTAGAACAATCGCCGTATTGATAGGCATGTTTGGCTTTGCCTTTGCACTAGTGCCGCTTTATGACGTTTTTTGTAGCATTACTGGTATTAACGGCAAGGTGGACGCCACTGCGAAGAGCGTCGTGCACGAAGAAGTCGATGAGTCGCGCTATATAAATGTGCAATTTATCACCCGCGGCAGCCCCGGCCTGCCATGGCAAATGAGCGTTGAAATGCGCCAGATGAGTGTGCACCCCGGGCAAATGGCGGAAGTCGATTTTACCTTCACCAATAATAGCAGTAGCGAAAGCTGGGGGAGAGCAGTGCCCAGTGTGTCTCCCTCTACTGCCACGACGCATCTACGTAAAATCAGCTGTTTCTGCTTTCAGGAGCAGCAGTTGCAGGGTAATGAGCGGTTAACCATACCGTTGGTATTCCAGCTAGCGCGTGATCTGCCCGACGATATTAATACTATTACGCTGGTGTATACCCTCTACCCGATAGAGCATGTGATTCAAAATGCTGCATTGGATAATACGCTTAAGAGCAGCGCTAACAACGAGCTTATAAACGACCCTATAAACAATCTCAGTAACACGCCTAAAAACAATAAAGCGGCGGGAGAAGCGATATGAGCAGTGGTAGCTATTATGTTCCGGCGAGTAGCCGATGGCCTGTTCTCGGCTCGGTTGCCCTAGGCGCCATGATGGTCGGCACGGGCATTAAACTCGTTTATGACACCGGGTTACCGCTGGTGTTAATCGGTGTGGTAGGCATTCTTGCGGTGATGGGGCTCTGGTTCCGTGACGTCATTAGTGAGTCTCGGGGAGGGCTTTATGATGAGCAGATGGATCGCTCATTTCGTTGGGGGATGGGCTGGTTCATTTTTTCGGAAGTAATGTTTTTTGCCGCCTTTTTTGGCGCGCTGTTTTACGTACGCATGTTTGCTATTCCATGGTTAGGGGGAGAGGGGGCAAAAGGTGTTTCCGCATTACTATGGCCTGACTTTGTCGCCACTTGGCCGTTGTTGAATCCACCGGACTCATCCATTGCCGGCCCTGAACAAGTCTTTAGCCCGTGGCAACTGCCTCTCGTCAACACGCTGATTTTGATAACTTCCAGCATCACGCTCACCGTTGCTCACGAAGCTTTAAAAGTGGGTGACCGGAAGACTTGCCGCAACTGGCTAACGGGAACGGTGCTATTGGGTTGCTGCTTTATCATGATCCAGGGTGTCGAATACTACGAGGCCTACGCCCATTATGGCATTACCTTGGAAGCCGGAATTTTCGGGGCAACATTCTTTATTTTGACCGGCTTTCATGGTGTGCACGTGATTATTGGCACGCTGATTTTAGCCGCCATGCTGGTACGCATTATCAAGGGCCACTTTGGCGGCGAAAACCATTTTGGTTTTGAAGCCTCTTGCTGGTATTGGCACTTTGTTGATGTGGTGTGGGTTGGGCTGTTTATTTTTGTCTACGTCTTATAGCCACATTAGCCTAACTGGCCCGACCAATAACCGAAAATAATAAGGGCCATGAGCAGACAGGCTAATCCAATTCTCCATTTGAGAGAGAGTAGTAGGCGGCGGGAAGAGGCGTTATCTCGAATCAGGAAAACGGCGCCCATGGCCAAGCTGATAACCATCGCAATAAACACGGCGGCAATGAGTAGTTGTAACCACATGATGAATCCCTCTCGGCAATGGCGTTTTTATAGTTGGTGTCTGTTTTGGAGTTTGCTGGTGGCGTTAGGTATTAGTTTAGGACTATGGCAGTGGGAACGGGCAGATGACAAGCGGTTGGCCATCGCCGTTCGCGATGCAGCCCCTACCTTAGTGCAGCCTACCGAGCAGCCAGCGCAAGGCGCCCAGGTAACGTTGCGTGGGCAGTATTTGGCGGAGCAAACGCTCTATTTGGATAATCGCGTTGTAGACGGAAGAGTGGGGGTGGCCGTACTAACCCCGCTGCGTGATAGTTTCGGGCAGCTTTGGCTGGTACAGCGTGGCTTTTTAGCCACCGGGCCGCGTCGCGAAACGCCGCAGACAACCACACCCAGCGGTACGGTCGAAGTGATTGGCGAGTGGCAGGAGGTACAGTCTGGCGGGCCGCTATATGGGGAAAATAGAGAAGGGGCAAGGCTGCAGCAGCTTAGCCTTGAACCCTGGCACGCTTCGCTAGGCGCGTTTAGTTACCCAGGCTGGTTGCACGCCAGCGAAGGCGATGGGGTCTTAATCCCATGGTGGGAAGCCAATGTGATGCCGCCCAGTCGGCATATGGGCTATGCCTTTCAATGGTGGGGGCTGGCACTGGCGGCCTTGATGGTGATGTTTATTGGCGGATATAAACTGCGTCGCGATGGCGCTGATAAAAAAGCTTTAGTTAATAAAAATAAACAGAGGTGAAAAGTATGCAGGACGCCAGACATATTCGCCGTCAGCGGCTCAAGTTAATCCTTATTTTTGTCGTTTTTGCGGCGCCCATGGTCGCTGCTTGGGGAATGGTCGAGTTACGCATCGGTATTCCCGATCGCCATACTGCTCACGGAAATGTGGAGCTGGAATTGCCCATGCTTGACGAGTGGCCTTTAACAATAGCTGCGGTCAATAGCCAAGAGGAGTGGGTCTTGGCCTTTGACTGCTCTCAGCAGTGTGAGCAGCGTAAGGATGAGTTTTGGCGTTTACACCGTGCTTTAGGGCGCGAAGCGCCGAGGTTAACTCGCTTACGGATTGGTGGGGATCCCGAATCGCTGCCAGGAGAAATGACCAGCGAATGGCAGCACTTACCTCCGTGGCGTCAAGCCAACTCGGCTTGGCTGCTTGATCCAATGGGGCGACCAGCACTGGCCTTTGAGGCCAACGTAGCCACTGAGGATGTGCTCGAGGATATCCAGCATCTACTTAAAGTGAATCCTCAATAAAGCGCGCTAGCCTCTGCTGTTAAGGAAACGCCATGCACGATTCATTTGAGCGCCGCTTGCGCTGGTTAGTGCGATTAACGCTGGTAGGTACTCTATTTACTGCCGTAGTGATGCTGGTAGGCGCCTGGACGCGTTTAGTCGATGCTGGTTTAGGCTGCCCTGACTGGCCGGGTTGCTACGGCAAGCTATTAGTTCCTGATAATGATCTTGCCACGCTTCATCATCCCGATGTCCCGTTGGAGCCCTTTAAAGCGTGGGTAGAAATGGTACATCGCTATATCGCGACGCTGCTGGGATTGGTGATCGTTAGCGTTGTAGCCTTGGGCTGGCCGTTGCGTCATCGTCGCGATTACCCATGGCACCTAAGCTTGATGCTGCTGGTGGTTATTTTGCTCCAGGGCGCCTTTGGTGCCTTCACCGTTACGCTCAAGTTATGGCCTCAAGTCGTTACCCTTCACCTCCTGGGCGGGTTGAGTGTGCTGCTGCTGCTCTTTTGGCTGCATCTTCGCTTACGCCTCGCTGTGGCGCCAAAGCCAACAAGTGAGCCTCGGCGAGTGAATGCGTGGTGGGGTATTGCGGCATGTTTGCTGGTAGTGCAATTGGCTCTAGGTGGGTGGGTGTCCAGCAATTATGCCGGTATTGCCTGCCAAGGTTTTCCTACTTGTAATGGCCAGTGGATGCCCGCGATGGATATCAGCGAGGGCTTCCATCTTACCCAGACCGTGGGGCCCAATTACCTACATGGGCATTTACATGCCGATGCACGTACCGCGATTCAAGTGGTACATCGCTTGGGGGCATTGTTGCTTGGTGTCGGGCTAATAGTGCTCTGGTGGCGTTATCGACAGTGGCAGAATGTGGTAAGGCCGCTAGCGATTGTCGTCGGTTTGTATGTGCTGCAGGCTGCATTGGGGGTGGCCAATGTGGTGCTTTGGTTGCCGCTTTGGCTGGCGCTACTGCACACAGCGGGCGCCATTGCGTTGGCCGTTGGGCTCGTTTGGGCCTGGTGGCGTTGGCGCTATCATGAGGCTGGCGTTTACTCAACGACGACTCATTCACCTTATAACAACGTTATCGTTCAATAAAAGGGAAGCATGCCATGCGAAATATAACAATGACGCTACCCACGGCAGTGCCTTCTATGGTGTGGGGCTGGAAAGAGCTCCTTGGTCTGTGCAAGATGAAAGTTGTTGCCGTTATGTTGGTGTGTGCTGCCGTAGGAATGGCGTTAGCAACCCCGGGCCTACCACCATTGACGAACGTAGCCCTTGGGCTAGCCGGTATCGGCTTGGCCTCTTGCGGTGCGGCGGCTTTTAACCATGTCATCGACCGCCACTTGGACGCGGTAATGACACGAACGTCTCGTCGTCCTTTGGCAAGTAAACGTCTACCCGTGGCAATCGCTCTAGGTTGGGCGTGCTTGCTTTCAGTCGCAGGTGTTGCGCTATTGGTGTGGCAGGTTAACCATTTAACGGCTGCGCTAACCTTTGCCTCCCTAATTGGTTATGCGCTGATTTATACCGCTTTTTTAAAGCGGGCGACACCACAAAATATCGTCATTGGAGGCGTTGCTGGCGCTGCGCCGCCACTGCTGGGGTGGGTCGCTATTACTGGGCAAATTACCCCCGAGCCTTTGCTTTTAATGCTGATTATTTTTGCCTGGACGCCGCCCCATTTTTGGGCGTTGGCCATTCACAAGCGCGATGATTATGCCCGGGCTGGTATCCCCATGCTGCCCGTTACCCACGGCATTCCTTTTACGCGGCTGCAAATTTGGCTGTATGGGTGGTTAACGGTGTTAGCCACCTTACTGCCGGTGATGATAGGCATGAGCGGCGCGCTCTACCTAGTGGTCGTGCTGTGCCTGAATGCGCGCTTCATGGTGTGGAATTGGCGAGTGTGGCGTGGTCAGGATCCTGCTGCTCCTATCGGCGCATTCTGGTTCTCAATTCGCTATTTATTAGGTGTTTTTGGGGCGCTATTACTTGATCACTACGCTGCGGCGCTTGCTTGGTGATCCAAACAAGAGTTGGACAGCTATGCAGTCAGAAGAGAAGCAAGCCTAGATGCTATTGGCAGAATAGTGGTATAAGGGTGTACAATTTTCGTCAAGCAATTTATCCGCTGAATGAGGAGTTTCATGAGCTCAACGGTAGCGCTGGTATTACTCGCCGTGGCGATTGCAGTCATTGTAGGGTTGTGTTTCTACGCATGGTCGTTACGCAAAGAGGTGAGTCGTCGAGAAGCTTATCGTCGCGATGAAGACGCTCGTGCCCAACAAAATAGCTTAGAAAACCTCGATTATGTAGCAAGCGCACTGGTTCAGGAGCAGGTCGATATTACCGAAGGCGCCTGGCGGTGCAAGGTGTTACTGGAAATCATTGATCCTAGTTTAACGGAACGAACTGAATTTAAGGCATTTGCCGAGCACTACAGCCGCACTCAACACCTGAATACCCATACCGCTCGTCAACAGTTGTCCCCCCGAGAGCGTATGCAGGAAGACAAAGAGCGGCTGATGGTAGAAAATGATATGCGCGATGCCGTATTGGAGGCAGCTCGGGCAGTGCTGAAATGGCGTGCCCAAGGCAGAAAAGCGCTGCATTAATGACAGGTTTTGAGCGGTTTAAACCGCCCAAAAGCATAGCAAGCTAATTTTTAGTGCCCATTGCGGCAATTTTGCTATGCTGAAGGATGTCGGTATTGGCAAGAAGTTGATATCTTGGCATTGTTGCCTTCCTGCGCTTAAGCGTGAATGATAGGCACATCGCTCTATATCGACTGGGTGTTGAGTAATTAGTACGTGATTATTGGTACTGGGAGCTTGATACTATCAACAGCGATATGGAGCAGGCGAAAAATGGATGCTCTCGCAATAAGAAGCATTGGATAGATTTGGTCACTTATGGCCATTTCAGCATTGGATCAAGAAGGAGTCTTGCATGAAAAAATCAACGACTGGCTTGCTCATCGGTTCCGCACTGGTAGTAGGTCTATCTGGCTGTGCCAGCTCGGCCTCACAGTCTTCCGGCCAAGCAAGCGCTAGCAGCGACCGCAGCTGGTACCAGCACCCTGCGGTATGTGGTCTGGCAGGCGGCGTTATCGGTGGCAGCATTGGCTACGCCACCAGCAGTAGTTCTGATGAAGAGAGCGGTGCTGCTACTGGTGCCGCAGCTGGTGCTGCTATCGGCGGTCTGCTATGTGCTGATCGTACGCCTGAGCCGGTTGCACCTCAGTGCCCGAGCTATGGCGAAGTGCCTGCTGGTGTCGCAGTTGACGCCGAGGGATGCCCGTTAGATTCTGACGGTGATGGCGTGCCGGACTACCGCGATCAGTGCCCAGGCACTCCCGCTGGCGTTGAAGTTAATGCCAACGGTTGCCCGCTTGACTCCGATAACGACGGTGTGCCCGATTACCGTGATCAGTGCCCGAACACTCCTGCTGGTGTAGAAGTGAACGCCCTGGGTTGCCCGGATAGCGTAGTTCTGGAAGATGTTAACTTCGAGTTTGATTCTGCTCAGTTAACCTCTAACGCTCAGAGCGTGCTTAACGGTGTTGCAGAGCGCTTGGTCAGCAACCCTGATGTTCGCGTAAGCATCGAAGGCCACACTGATTCACGCGGTTCTGACGAGTACAACAAAAACTTGTCACAAGAGCGTGCTCAATCTGTTGCTAACTACTTGGCGAGCCGTGGCGTAGAAGCTAACCGCATGCGTGCGGTAGGTTACGGTGAAGAGCGTCCGGTCGCCTCTAACGAGACTGAAGAAGGTCGCTTCCAGAACCGTCGCGTTGAACTGGATGAGTGGAACTAAGTTCACTTATCATCTGAGGTTTGCGGTTTGGTTATAAAGTGCTAGCGGCAATCCACAGGTAAAGAAACGGGAGGCTTATGCCTCCCGTTTTTATTTTAAGCGGTCGGCAAGTCTGCTAGTCTTGCTGCTGTTTTATGTTGGTACATTTACACCTCTCCCAAGACCATTGATAGCGATATGTGATCCTTGGTATGGATCACCACTGCGCTCAAGGAATCTGAATGCCTATTGTTACTCTGCCTGACGGCAGTCAAAAGACGTTTGAAGCACCGCTAACCATTATGCAGCTCGCAGAATCCATTGGCCCTGGTTTGGCTAAGGCCTGTATCGCTGGAAAGATCGATGGTGTGCTGGTAGATGCCGCTGACCTGATCGAGCAAGACGCAACGGTGGCGATAATTACTGCCCGTGACGCTGAAGGGCTGGAAATTATTCGCCACTCCTGCGCTCACCTCATTGGTCATGCGGTTAAGCAGATGTACCCCGAGGCCAAAATGGCCATCGGGCCAGTTATTGAAGATGGTTTCTACTACGATATTGAGTTTGGTCAATCTGTCACACCGGAAGACCTGGAAGCCATCGAAGCGCGTATGCAGTCACTGATAGAGCGTGAGTACGATGTGGTACGCGAGTATGTTGATCGTGACCAGGCAATGCTGACTTTTTTACACCGCGATGAACCTTATAAGCAGGAAATTGTTCGCGATATTCCCGATGACGCGACCATCCGGCTTTATCATCACGAAGAATACACCGATATGTGCCGCGGGCCTCATGTGCCAAATACCCGCCACTTAAAAGCCTTTAAGTTGACCAAGTTGGCCGGTGCTTATTGGCGCGGTGACGCTGCAAATACTATGTTGACGCGTATCTACGGCACCGCGTGGGGTGATAAAAAACAGCTGAAGGCTTACGTCAAACGTCTCGAAGAGGCGGAGAAACGCGATCACCGTAAGTTGGCGCGTCGGTTGGATCTCTTCCACATGCAGGAAGAGGCGCCGGGGATGATATTCTGGCATCCAAACGGCTGGGCGCTATGGCAGCAGATCGAACAATATATGCGGGGCGTCTATAAAGAGGGTGGTTATCAAGAAATACGCTGTCCTCAGATTATGGACGTATCGCTTTGGAAAAAATCAGGGCACTGGGATAACTACGCGGACGGCATGTTCTTTACTGAATCCGAAAAGCGTGAGTATGCTCTTAAGCCGATGAACTGCCCTGGACATGTTCAGGTGTTTAATTCTGGTTTGCGTAGCTATCGCGAATTGCCCGTTCGTTTTGGTGAGTTTGGTGGATGCCACCGTAACGAGCCTTCAGGTGCTTTACACGGCATTATGCGTGTGCGGGCATTTACGCAAGATGATGGCCATGTTTTCTGTACTGAAGCTCAAGTTGAGCCTGAAGTGACTGATTTTCATCGCCAAGCGCTAAAGGTGTATAGTGATTTCGGCTTTGAAGATATAGCTATTAAAATTGCTCTTCGCCCGGAAAAGCGCATTGGAAGTGATGAGGTTTGGGATCGGGCAGAAGATGCGCTGCGTAGCGCATTGAAAACTTGTGGCGTCGAGTGGCAGGAACTTCCTGGCGAAGGCGCGTTCTACGGCCCCAAGATTGAATATCATATGAAAGACTGTCTGGGGCGTGAATGGCAGGTCGGCACTATGCAGGTCGATTTTATGATGCCAGAGCGGCTTGGGGCTCAGTATGTGACTGAAGAAGGTCAGCGTAAGTCGCCGGTAATGCTGCATCGTGCTATTGTAGGCTCCATGGAGCGCTTCATTGGCATCTTGATTGAACATTATGCGGGCGCTATGCCATTATGGCTTGCGCCTCAGCAGGCGGTTGTCATGACTATCACCGATTCGCAGCGTGAATATGCGCTTGAATTGGAGAAACGTCTGCAAAAAAGTGGCTTGCGTGTTAAAGCGGACTTGAGGAACGAGAAGATCGGCTTTAAAATCCGTGAGCATACATTACAGAAAGTTCCCTATCTCCTTGTGGTGGGAGATAAGGAAGTCGAAGCTGACTCAGTGGCCGTGCGAACACGCAGCGGCGAAAACCTCGGTACAATGACGGTCGATGAATTTATTGAACGCCATACTGCCGAGAGAGCAGCCCTGGCGACATCGTCAATGGCCTAAGGAGACGGAACGATCAAGAGAAGCAACCAGCGCGGGCGTCCAGCAGACAAACGCCCACCAATGAACGAGCGAATTGTCGAAGAAGAAGTACGCCTTATTGGTAGCGACGGTGAGCAGTTGGGCGTTGTGCCCACCACCGAAGCGCTAGAGCGTGCTGAATCTGAAAGCTTAGATCTCGTGCAAATTTCGAATGCCGATCCCATCGTCTGTAAGATTATGGATTACGGCAAATTCGTTTTTGAGACCAAGAAGCAGAAAGCGGCTCAAAAGAAGAAGCAGAAGCAAATCCAGGTTAAGGAAGTCAAATTCCGTCCTGGCACCGATGAAGGCGATTATCAGGTCAAGCTTAAAAACCTGACGCGCTTTTTGGAAGGTGGTGACAAGGGCAAAGTCACACTGCGCTTCCGTGGTCGTGAAATGGCGCACCAGGATATCGGCCGTAAGCTGATGGAAAGGATCGCGGCAGACCTGGAAGAGATCGGAGTGGTAGAGGCCTTTCCTAAAATGGAAGGCCGCCAGATGATCATGATTATTGCCCCGAAAAAGAAGTGATCCAACGGCGATGTCAACGGGCCACCGTTAAACCGGTGGTCGGCCCTGGGTTTTCTAAAAAATATCGAGCGGAGTTTTCCTCATGCCGAAAATCAAAAGCAACAGCGGCGCTGCCAAGCGCTTCAAGAAGACTGCTAATGGCTTTAAGCACAAGCAGTCTCACCGTAGCCACATCTTGACCAAGAAATCGACCAAGCGTAAGCGTCAATTGCGTGGAATGAAGCAGATCCACGCGTCTGATAAAGCGCTCATCCAGCGTATGCTGCCGAATCTATAAGTCGGGTTTTCGTTTTTCTGAGTGCACAATTTTTTTGCCTCAGCCTTAAAGTCAGGAGTGTGTTATGACTCGAGTTAAACGTGGCGTAGTAGCGCGTCGTCGCCATAAAAAAGTATTGAAGCTTGCCAAAGGTTACTACGGTGCCCGTTCACGCGTTTTCCGTGTTGCCAAGCAAGCTGTAATCAAAGCTGGTCAGTACGCTTACCGTGACCGTCGCAATCGTAAGCGCCAGTTCCGCGCGCTATGGATCCAGCGTATTAACGCTGGTGCGCGTGTTAACGGTATGTCTTACAGCCGCTTTGTTGGCGGTCTTAAGAAAGCCGGTATCGAAATCGACCGTAAAGTATTGGCCGATTTGGCAGTACACGAGAAGGCTGCATTTGCTGCCATCGTGGAAAAAGCCAAGGCTGCCCAATAAGGTAATATGCATAGGGCTTGTGCCCGTGTTACGTGCCTGAGGTCATTTCAGAGTGACCCATCCAGGGGAAGAGCAGCCGCTCTTCCCCTGTTTTTTTGTCACCTTCAACGTGCCACGCCATCTTCACGGATGGACACCGCTTAATTCGGAGTGAAACGGATGGATCACCTTCCTACTCTGGTATCTGAGGCTCGCGACGCCATTCAGGCTGCGCAGAGTGTCGCCGCACTAGACGAGTTACGAGTACGCTACTTAGGTAAGAAAGGTGAGGTAACTGCCTTGCTGAAGGGCCTGGGGAAGCTGTCAGCCGAAGAACGCCCGGCAGCAGGCGAGCGTATTAATCAAGCCAAGCAAACGCTGGCCGACGAAATTGATGCTAAGCGCGAACAGCTTGAAAGTGAGGCGCTGAATGCCCGTTTGGCCGCTGAAAGTATCGATGTCACATTGCCAGGGCGTGGTCAGGCCAGCGGTGGGTTGCATCCCGTCACGCGTACGCTTGAGCGCATAGAGGGGCTGTTCACACGTATTGGTTATGACGTGGCGGTAGGGCCTGAAATTGAAGACGATTATCACAACTTCGAAGCCCTCAACATTCCCGCGCACCATCCCGCTCGCGGTATGGCTGATACCTTCTATTTTGACGCCACGCGCTTGCTGCGTACTCACACCTCGCCGGTGCAAGTGCGTACTATGAAAAGTAGTGAGCCACCTATCCGTATCGTTTGCCCGGGGCGGGTCTATCGCAGCGATTCAGATTTGACTCACACCCCCATGTTCCACCAAGTGGAGGGCTTGCTGGTCGATGAGGGGGTTAGCTTTGCCGACCTTAAAGGAACGATCGAAGACTTTCTGCAGGCATTTTTTGAGCGCGACGACCTTTCGGTGCGTTTCCGTCCATCCTACTTTCCATTCACTGAGCCCTCCGCCGAAGTGGATATTCAGTGTGTGATGTGTAGTGGATCAGGTTGTCGTGTCTGTTCCCACAGCGGCTGGCTGGAAGTGATGGGATGCGGCATGGTGCATCCTGAAGTCTTTCGTCACTCGGGTATTGATACCGAGCGCTATACCGGTTTTGCCTTCGGAATGGGGGCTGAGCGTTTGGCAATGCTGCGCTACGGCGTGAATGATTTACGCCTGTTCTTTGAAAACGATCTGCGTTTTTTACGTCAATTCGCTTAAGACCGCCGCCGAATACAGGATCAACGATGAAATTTTCAGAACAGTGGCTGCGTGAGTGGGTTTCGCCGCAGCTTGAAACGCAGGCAATGGCCGACCAAATCACCATGGCGGGCTTGGAAGTCGACGCTATTGAGCCGGTAGCCGCCGCATTCAGCGGTGTAGTGGTGGCTGAGGTGCTGAGTAAAGAGAAGCACCCTGACGCGGATAAGCTCAATGTGTGCACCGTTGATGACGGTAGTGGCGAGCCTGTGCAGGTTGTCTGCGGTGCACCCAATGTTGATGTTGGTCAGAAGATCCCCTTTGCCCAGGTGGGTGGCGTGCTGCCAGGTGATTTTAAAATCAAAAAAGCCAAGCTACGCGGCGTTGAATCGCGCGGGATGATTTGTTCTGCATCGGAGCTGGGGCTTGAAGAAGAGACCTCGCCCGGCATCCTGGTGCTGTCGTCATCTGCGCCGGTGGGGGGCGATTTCAGAGAGTTCATGCATCTTAATGACATGACGATTGAGGTCGATCTGACGCCCAACCGGGGAGACTGCCTGAGTATTAAGGGGATGGCGCGAGAGGTCGGCGTGCTTAACCGTTTGCCGGTTAACGGGCCCGTAATCGCACCGGTGGCCGCGGAGGTTGAGGATAGCTTCGCGGTGAGCGTAGAGGCACCAGAGCAGTGCCCGCGCTATATTGGTCGCGTAATCAAGGGCGTTAATGTTAAGGCTGAAACACCGCTGTGGATGGTAGAACGTCTTCGCCGCAGTGGCGTGCGCTCGATTGACCCAGTGGTGGATATTACCAACTACGTCATGCTGGAATTGGGCCAGCCGATGCACGCCTTTGACCGCCACAACCTGCAAGAGGGCATAGTGGTTCGCATGGCCAAGCCGGGCGAACGGCTAACACTGCTTGATGGTAGTGATATGGCGCTGCGCCCCGAAACGTTGATCATTGCCGACAGCTCAGGCCCGCTAGCCATGGCAGGTGTGATGGGTGGGGAAAACTCCGGCGTTAATGAAAATACCCAGACTATTTTCCTTGAATCAGCGTTCTTCACTCCGCTTGCCATTGCGGGGCAGGCGCGCTCCTACGGGCTACACACAGATGCATCGCACCGTTTTGAGCGCGGCGTCGATCCGCAATTGACACCAGTTGCCGTTGAGCGCGCCACACAGCTTTTGATTGATATCTGCGGCGGCCAAGCAGGGCCTCTTGTTGAAGCGCAAAGTGCTGAGCGTATGCCTGCTGAGCGCGCTATTTTCTTGCGCAGTGAACGGTTAGAAAAAGCGCTTTCCAAGGCTCTCGATAGTGATGATGTAACTGATATCTTGCAACGCCTAGGGCTTGAAGTCAGCGTGCAGGATGCCGGCTGGGCAGTCACTGCGCCGAGTTGGCGTTTTGATCTGGCCATCGAAGAGGATCTCATCGAAGAAGTAGCGCGTATCCATGGCTACAATAATTTGCCGGTGCGCCGGCCGGCGGCACGCTTGGCGCTCCGTTCAGCAGACGAGGCAACGCTTACCCAGGCACGGCTGCGCCGCCAGATGGTTGCCCGCGGCTTCCAAGAGGCGATTACCTACAGCTTTGTGGCTCCTGAGCTGCAAGCGACCATGCTGCCCGATGCTGTAAGCCCCGCGCTAGCTAACCCTATCTCGGCTGATTTGTCGGTGATGCGTGCTAGTTTGTTTCCCGGCTTGGTGCGCGCCATGGAGTATAATCTTAACCGTCAGCAAACCCGCGTGCGGCTGTTTGAAACCGGGCTGGTTTTCAACGGCGAACTGGATGAGTTGTCACAAGTCCCGATGCTTGGTGCTCTGGTCTGTGGTGCGCGGGAAGCAGAGGGCTGGAGTGATGCGAAAGGGCGGGTGGATTTCTACGATCTAAAGGGCGATTTGGAGAGTGTCCTGGCCTTGGGCGGTGACGCTGACGCATGGCGCTTTGAGCCTGCAGAGCACCCGGCCCTTCATCCGGGGCAGTGTGCGCAGCTGCTGCATCGTGGAGAGCCTGCGGGTTGGATCGGTACCCTGCACCCTCAGGTGCGCGCAACGCTTGGCTTGAAGATGGATGCGGTGCTCTTCGAAGTGCGTCTGGATGCGCTTAGCCAAGGCCGTATTCCTGCCTTTGAACCGTTATCACGCTTTCCTGAGGTGCGCCGTGATTTGGCGTTTATACTCAAAGAGGCGACTCCTGTGCAGGCGCTGTTGGATTGCGCCAAGCAGCAAGCAGGTGAGTATCTGCAAGATATCAAGCTATTTGACGTCTATTCAGGTAAAGGTGTGGCCGAAGAGCACAAGAGTATTGCTTTGGGCTTGACCTGGCAGCATCCATCGCGCACGCTAAACGACGAGGAAATCAATCAGTTGGTTGATTCAATTGTGACACAAGTGCGTGTCAAGTTAGATGCTGAGCTGCGCGGCTAATTAAGTAGCTATGTGAGTGCCTGGGCTACGCCACGATGCTTATCACGTTCTTGGCAATGCGTTTGCTACTGTACGTTTGGTACAGAGCGTTTGTTGCTGTGTTTGCTTCAAGGATAAGGAGAAGCCTTATGGGTGCGTTGACCAAAGCAGAGCTAGCCGAACATTTGCATGCAGAGCTAGCCCTGTCCAAACGAGAAGCGAAGGCTATGGTCGAAGCTTTTTTTGAAGAGATTAGAGCCTGCCTTCGTGAGAACGAACAGGTAAAACTATCGGGTTTTGGTAACTTTGATCTGCGAGATAAGCGCGAGCGACCAGGGCGTAACCCCAAAACCGGTGAAGAAATTCCCATTTCTGCTCGAAGAGTCGTGACGTTTCGCCCAGGGCAAAAGCTTAAGCAGCAGGTTGAACACTATGAAGGCGGTGAATAGTCTTTTGGTTTGAGAAATGCTGGTACTCTCAGTTCAGTAGCTGCTCTCGTGTCATGCAAGACTCCCCTTCATAAAAAAGGAGTGCCTTCGGGCGCTCCTTTTCTCTTTTATGATGGGCGTTGTTGTGATGAGTATAGTGATAAGCGCGCCTGTGGAGTGATGGCTTTTGCTACCCCTGCATGCCGCCACCTTCGATTAGCCAGGTAATCACCACCTTAATGACGTAACCAAGCATGCCTGCGCCGAGCACCACAAACAGCATGATGGTACCAAATTTGCCTGCGTTCGATTTTTTGGCCAAATCCCAGATAATAAAACACATAAATATGATCAGGCCGCTAATCATTAGCGGGGTGATCCAAGCCTCGAAGGTTTGCTGCATAGCCACTCCTGTGCGCTGCGTGTGGGTCACCCGTTTGGGCGATGTGTCTCATTCTAACCAGCCATGTTAATATTTGAGCAAATTCATCAGGTATTTGTCGACTTGACGGTTGGCACTGTGACACTTTGACAGGGGAGTGACGATGCCGAAGCTAAATATTTTGGTGGGTACCATGTATGGCGGTGCCCTTGATGTGGCAGAGCAGGTGAAACCCCTATTTGAACAGGCCGGTTACGCTGTGGAGATTATTGAACAGCCATCTGTTGATGATATTGTCAGCGGTGACGCCGATTTGGCGCTTTTTTGTGTATCGACCACTGGTAGTGGTGATTTTCCCGGCAGCTTTGTGCCCTTTGTCCGGCAGTTGCGTGACCAAAGTCCTGCGCTTACCACACTTCGCTACGGACTCATTGCACTCGGTGATAGCTCGTATGGTGATACATTTTGTGGCGCTGGCCGCGCGCTTGATGAGCTGCTGGCGGATCATGGCGCGACGCGTTTAGGGGAGCGCCTAGAGATCGATGCCATGGAGACCTTTATGGCCGACGATGCTGCTGTGCCCTGGGTGGAAGAGTGGATCGTTGCCCAGCAATTAGAGGTGGCTTGAGCGATGCAGCGAGCCCCCACCTCGCCTGAGCGCATCAGCGTTGCGCTGGGCTTATGTGTCGTTATGCTGGCAACTTTGCCGCGCTACATGGCGGGAGGGCATGAAACCCGCCAGACGCTGATTATCTTCGCCTTAGCGCTGGTGGCTTTTGCGGCTATTGTTCAGTGGCGCTTACTGGCCGTGGAGGCGCGTCGTCGTCTGCCACAACTATGTAAACGGTTAGTCGTTATGCTGCTGCTGGGAATGGTGGTGATGGGTGGCTGGCATGCGCTGTTTACGGACTGGATCAGTTGGCAGGTATTCATTTCTCATGGTGCTACGCTTGGGGTGCTTCTTCATGCGCTGAGCTTATGGTGGTCGGGTGAGCGTCATGCAGGTTAGCTTTTTTTGCGGTAGTGATTGAAAAAGTCGCTGCAAGACGCACAAAGCAGTAGAATGGTAAAAATTACGCAACGTGGGGCGAATAATGAAGCTAAACACGCCTTAAAGTGGTTAATTGCTCGCTTATTGCCTTGTTTTTAAAATCACTGCCCCCATGTTGCGAGCATGGCGCTTGCCACTATGCGTTGGGGTTCTTAAAATTGCCCCCTTGAACTTATTATATGCAATCAACACAACGCCCAGCCGTTAGAGGACAATTCATGCAAGTTTCTGTCGAGACGACCTCCCAGATCGAACGCCGCATTACCATTCAAGTGCCGGCGGCCGAAATTGACGGGGCCGTTAGCGCTCGCTTGAAAGACACTGCGAAGAACGTTCGCTTGAATGGTTTTCGCCAGGGCCGGGTGCCAATGGCAGTAGTCCAGCAGCGCTACGGCCAAGACGTACGTAACGAGGTTGTCAGCGAAGTAATGCGTGAGCGTTATGTGCGCGCTATTACCGAAGAAGGGTTGAACCCTGCTGGCTTCCCGCAAATTGAGCCATCGGTCAATGAGTCTGGTAAAGACCTAGAGTTTGTTGCGGTTATGGAGATCTACCCGCAGGTTGAGCTTAACTCTATCGAAGGTACAGAGATTGAGCGCCCGGTGGTTTCGGTGAGTGATGCGGATGTCGATGAGATGATCGATACGCTGCGTAAGCAAAATGCAGCCTGGGAAGAAGTGGACGCTGCTGCAGCTGACGGCGATCAGGTCACTATTGACTTCCAGGGTTATATTGGTGATGAGCCGTTTGAAGGCGGTAGCGCCGAAGGCCACACGCTGGTCATTGGTTCCAATAGCTTTATTCCTGGTTTTGAAGAGCAGTTAATTGGCGCCAAAGCGGGCGAAGAGAAGACCCTTAACGTCACCTTCCCTGAGGATTACCAGGCCGAGCATTTAGCCGGTAAAGAAGCCACCTTCAAGGTAACCGTACATAAGGTCAGCAGCCAGAAGTTGCCCGAAGTAGACGCTGAGTTTATCGAGCGTTTTGGCGTTGAAGGCGGCGATCAGGAAAAATTCCGCGCTGAAATCAAGAAGAACATGACCCGTGAAGCGTCGCAAGCCGTTGATAACCGGGTTAAGCAGCAAGTGCTCGATGCGCTGAAAAAGGTTAACGAAATTCCTGTGCCTAGCGCGCTCGTTCAGCAAGAGACTGACGGCATGAAGCGCCAAGCGGCGCAGCAGTTTGGTCTAGGCGAAGATTTTGATGTCAGCCAGTTGCCCAACGAACTCTTTGAAGAGCAGGCCAAAGGCCGCGTTCAGGTCGGCTTGTTGCTGGCTGAAGTAATCAAAGCTAACGAACTCGATGCTGACGATGATGCTATCAAAGCAAAAGTGACCGAGCTTGCTGAGCAGTACCAAGATCCTGATGAGGTGGTTAGCTACTACATGGGTAACGAGCAGATGAAAACCCAAGTAAAATCTGCCATTCTCGAAGAGAAAGCGGTAGCTAAGCTGCTCGAACAAACGAACATTAAAGACGTTGAAATGTCTTATCAGCAAGCCCTTGCCGCTGCGCAACAGCAGGCAGAGCAAGATGAGGGTGCTGAAGAGGGCGAGCAAGCGAGCGCCTAACACCCTGGAACGCGGCGCACCTAATATGTCGGTGCGCCTTTCCCTTCCCGGACGCAAGGAATCACCTGAATGAGTGAGTTTGATATTCAAAACGCCGGCGGTTTAGTGCCCATGGTGGTTGAGCAGAGCGCCAAAGGGGAAAGAGCCTACGACATTTACTCACGCCTGTTAAAAGAGCGTGTGATCTTTTTGGTAGGCCCTGTAGAAGACTACATGGCTAATTTGGTTGTTGCCCAACTGCTGTTCCTGGAATCGGAAAACCCCGATAAAGATATTCACCTGTATATTAACTCGCCAGGTGGATCGGTCACTGCGGGTATGTCGATTTATGACACTATGCAGTTTGTGAAACCAGATGTCTCTACGGTGTGTATTGGTCAGGCGGCCAGCATGGGTGCGCTGTTATTGACAGCGGGTGCTGCTGGCAAGCGTTATTGCCTTCCCAACTCACGCGTCATGATTCACCAGCCGCTGGGTGGTTACCAAGGCCAAGCGTCTGACATTGAAATTCATACCCGTGAGATTCTGGGTATTCGCGAGAAACTGAACCAAATTCTTGCCCACCACACGGGTCAGGAAATTGAAGCTGTCTCACGTGATACTGATCGGGATAATTTCATGAGCGCCAATCAAGCCAAAGAGTATGGCCTGATTGATGCAGTGCTGGATAAGCGGCCTACATCCTGATAGCGTGATAGGATTCTGCTTTTCTAACGAGCTTTTCCGGCGGCGAAAGCCGCCGCAGTGATAGAGGTATGCGAATGGCCGACGGCAAAGGCAAAGACGAAGGTGGCAAACTGCTCTACTGCTCGTTTTGCGGCAAAAACCAAAACGAAGTACGTAAGCTGATTGCGGGCCCATCCGTCTATATCTGCGATGAGTGTGTCGACTTGTGTAATGACATCATTCGCGAGGAAGTTCTCGAAGCCGATGCCGAGAGCGATGAGGAGCGTTTACCTACGCCACGCGAAATACGTCATACGCTTGATGACTACGTTATCGGACAGGATCGCGCCAAGATGGTGCTTTCCGTAGCGGTATATAACCACTACAAGCGTTTGAAAACAGATGTACGCGACGGCGATGTAGAGCTAGGTAAATCAAACATTCTGCTGATTGGCCCCACCGGTAGCGGTAAAACGCTGCTTGCGGAAACCATGGCACGGTTACTGAATGTACCTTTTACCATTGCGGATGCAACCACGCTGACGGAAGCCGGCTATGTCGGTGAAGATGTCGAAAACATCATCCAGAAGCTGTTGCAGAAGTGCGACTACGACGTCGAGAAAGCCGAGCGTGGCATTGTTTACATCGATGAAATCGACAAGATTTCACGCAAGTCGGATAACCCTTCTATTACCCGTGATGTCTCGGGTGAAGGCGTTCAGCAAGCACTGCTGAAGCTTATTGAAGGTACGACGGCTTCCGTGCCGCCTCAAGGCGGACGCAAACACCCCCAGCAGGAGTTTGTCCAAGTCAATACGGGCAACATTCTGTTTATCGTAGGCGGTGCTTTTGCAGGGCTGGATAAAGTTATCCGTGACCGTGCTGAGAAAGGCGGCATCGGCTTCAATGCGGCGGTGAAAAGCAAAGAGTCTTCCCGTGGGGTGGGTGAACTGCTGGCCGACGTAGAGCCTGATGATCTGGTTAAATTTGGCTTGATTCCAGAGTTTGTGGGTCGTTTGCCCATCATCGCAACACTGATGGAGCTCACTGAAGACGCCCTGGTGCAGATTCTTACAGAACCGAAGAATTCGCTAGTTAAGCAGTACGCCAAGCTGTTTGAAATGGAAGATGTAACGCTAGAGTTCAGAGATGAAGCGTTACGTGCAGTGGCTGAAAAAGCCATGGAGCGTAAGACAGGTGCTCGCGGACTGCGCTCTATTCTAGAGTCGGTACTGTTGGATACCATGTACGAAATTCCTTCGCTTGAAGGTGTTAGCAAGGTCGTCATCGACGGATCTGTGATAGCCGGAGAAAGCGAACCTCTGTTGATCTACTCTCAGCAGGAAGATGCACGTGTCGACGGCACTGATGGTTAGTGGCTAGTCGAGTATCGCGGCCCAGCTTCAACCGCTTGCGCTAAATCAAGGGGTCGCCAAGGCGACCCCTTGTTGTTGTAGATGTTCTAGGACTCTGCTGTAGAGAGCCCTTATAAAGCGTGTTGTGAAGCCTGGTTATCTAGCGAGAGAGTTATAAAGCCTAATTCGTGAAGTGTTACTGCCTAGCCTATTCAATGCTAACGTCTAAACGCCAGCATTTTGAAAAGTGTGCAGTACTTTTCTAAGTACTCTTTTAAGTACTCATCCGATTTGTCGAGGAACGTCTGCGATGCAGCAGAACGCCGAACAGACACAATGTCTACCCCTTTTGCCATTGCGCGATGTGGTTGTTTATCCGCAAATGGTCATCCCCCTTTTTGTAGGTCGTGAAAAGTCTATCCAGGCGCTCGAAGCGGCGATGGAGGCTGATAAACGTGTGCTACTGGTGGCTCAGCGTGAAGCGTCTCAAGATGAGCCTGACAATGCGGATCTTTACGCTATGGGCACCGTGGCCGATATCATGCAACTGCTTAAGTTGCCTGATGGCACGGTCAAGGTACTCATTGAGGGGAATTTCCGAGCGGATGTTCTCAATGTCGAAGAGAATGCCGCAGGCTACACCCAGGCGTATTTAACGCCCCGAGAGAGTGAACCGCTGACCAGTCGTGAGCAGGAAGCACTGGTGCGCGTGTTGCTCAATCAGTTCGAGCAGTACGTCAAACTCTCCAAAAAAGTCCCCAACGAAGTGCTTAATTCGCTGTCGGGGATTGAAGATCCAAGCCGCTTGGTGGACACCATTTGTGCCCACCTGTCGCTTAAAATTGGCGACAAGCAAGAGCTGCTTGAGATGGATCGGGTGCGCGATCGTATTGAGCACCTGATGGCGCTGATCGAATCTGAAATCGACCTACTGCAAGTAGAGAAGCGCATCCGCTCGCGGGTCAAAGAGCAGATGGAGAAGACTCAGCGCGAGTACTACCTCAATGAGCAGATGAAAGCTATCCAGAAAGAGATGGGTGAGCTGGATAATGTGCCCAACGAGGCTGAGAAGTATGAGCTGGCGATTAAAGAGTCCGGTATGCCGAAAGAGGCGTCCGAGAAAGCGACTCAAGAGCTCAATAAGCTTAAAATGATGGCCTCAAACTCCGCTGAAGCGACCGTAGTGCGCTCCTACCTGGATTGGTTAGTCGCTGTTCCATGGAAAAAGCGTACCCGGGTAAAGCATGATCTCGTCAAAGCGCAGCAGGTGCTCGATGAAGATCATTACGGCCTGGAGGAGGTTAAGGCGCGCATCCTGGAATATCTTGCCGTACAGAAGCGCGTGCGCAAGATGAAAGGCCCAGTGCTATGTCTCGTTGGGCCGCCCGGGGTGGGCAAGACCTCGCTTGGCCAGTCCATTGCCCGTGCCACCAATCGCAAATATGTGCGTTTGGCCCTGGGTGGGGTACGCGATGAGTCGGAAATTCGCGGCCATCGGCGCACCTATATTGGTTCATTGCCAGGCAAGTTGATGCAGCGGATGAGCAGAGCAGGGGTTAAAAACCCGTTATTTCTTTTGGATGAGGTCGACAAACTGGGCATGGATCATCGCGGTGACCCTGCCTCTGCGCTGCTCGAAGTGCTTGATCCTGAGCAGAACAACAGCTTTAGCGATCACTATCTGGAGCTTGACTACGATCTCTCCGAGACGCTGTTCATCTGTACCGCTAACTCGATGAATATCCCTAGCGCCTTGCTTGACCGTATGGAGATTATTCGTCTGCCGGGTTACACCGAGGATGAGAAGCTGGCGATCGCTAAGCGCTACTTATTGCCTAAGCAACTAGCCGCGAACGGTTTAAAAGGCGATGAGTTAACGCTCGAAGACAGCGCGCTTTTAGAGCTTATTCGCTACTATACCCGCGAAGCGGGTGTGCGTGAGCTGGAGCGGCAGATTGCCAAAGTGTCGCGGAAGGTACTGCGTGAGCGGCTTGAGAAAGAGCGTGACCCGCAAGCCGCCCAAACAGGGCAGAGCTTAACGGCTGAGCAAATTGAGCACTACGCGGGCGTACGTCGCTATAGTTACGGTTTGGCAGAGCAAGACGACCAGATCGGCCGAGTGACAGGCCTTGCCTGGACATCGGTGGGCGGCGAGTTACTCAACATCGAGTCTGTCGTGACGCCGGGTAAAGGGCGAATTAACAAGACCGGTTCACTTGGCGATGTAATGAAAGAGTCGGTGAGTGCCGCTCATACGGTAGTGCGCGCCAGGGCAGAAGCGTATGGCATTGACCCCGAACGGTTCGAAAAAGAGGACCTGCATATCCACGTTCCTGAAGGGGCAACACCTAAAGATGGGCCCAGTGCAGGTATTGCCATGGTGACGGCGATTGTTTCCGCATACACCCAGCGTGCGGTACGCTGCGACGTGGCAATGACCGGTGAAGTCAATCTGCGCGGTGAGGTATTACCGATAGGCGGATTGAAGGAGAAATTGCTGGCAGCCCGCCGCGGTGGTATAAAGACAGTGCTAATTCCTGAGGAAAACCGCCGTGATCTCAAGGAAGTACCTGACAATATCAAAGGTGCATTGGATATTCGTCCGGTACGTTGGATAGATGATGTCTTAGCCGTAGCGCTAGCTGATAAGGTAGAAGACGGTGCGCCATTGAAAAGTACCGAAGCATCGTTTAGTAATACCGTTGTTGCTAGTACCCATTAAGCTGTTAAAGTCCTCGCTGGTCTTTAATTTTACTTAATATGTGCCCGCTGCTTTGGGTAGCGGGTATTTCGCGGCATGGTTGCTTGACAGATGTTTCAAGGCATTGCTATAAAACGCAGCTATGCTTTGATCGTCGTATCCATCGGTGACCATGCCGTTCAGAGCCATTTTTTGAAACAGTCAAGGGGTGAAGAGTGAATAAGTCCGAGCTGATTGAAGCCATTGCCGCGTCTGCAGATATTCCGAAAGCAGCGGCAACCCGCGCATTGGATGCCATGGTGGAGTCTGTCACCGATAGCCTTAAGAAAGGCGAAAGCGTATCTCTGGTAGGTTTTGGTACCTTCGCGATCAAAGAGCGTGCTGCTCGTACTGGCCGTAACCCACAAACGGGTCAGCCAATCCAGATCAGTGCCGCCAAAGTACCCAGCTTCAAAGCAGGTAAAGCGCTGAAAGACGCCGTCAACTAATTTGACCGCGTTTGCTGTAACCTAATGGGCGCATCGCATTGGCGATGCGCCCATGTTATTTTCTGGCCCACTTTTTATTTGGGTTGAGCGGGCCGATCTGTTTGGCTGTGACTATCTGAGGCTAGCATGCTGCAAAGTATTCGAGATGGCTCCAGGAGCTGGGGTGCCAAAATTATTATCGGTGTCATGGTCGCGGCCATGGCACTTTTCGGGATTGAGTCACTGTTTGGGCTTTTTGGCAGCGATCCGGACGAAGTGGCGAGCGTCAACGGACAGCCGATTATGCGTCAGCAAGTTGAGCTAGAGGTTCAGCGCGCGCTGCGTTCAGGACAAGTGCCGCCTGAGCAAGAGCGTGCCTTGCGCAACGATATACTTGACCAGCTTATCACGCAGCAACTGCTGTCCCAGTATGCAGAAGAGGGTGGTTTTGCCGTTTCTGAACAGCAGTTGGATCAGTTAATTGTCAGCCTGCCGGAATTTCATGATCAGGATGGCCGTTTCTCTGCAGAGGTATTCCGAAATCGTCTCGCCGGTGCTGGCTATACGCCGATCTCCTTTCGTGAAGAGTTGCGCGTCGATATCCAGCGCCAGCATTTACAGCAAGGCTTAGCCTTCAGTGATTTTAGCCTGCCGAACGAGCAAGAGCGCCTGGCCGAATTACAGCGCCAGCAGCGTAGTTTTCGCTATATAGTCTTGGATGGCGACGATGTGGACGCTGATATCAGCGTTAGCGATGACGATCTCCAAGCATATTACGATGCCCACCAGGAGCGCTATGAACGCCCGGAACAGGTGCGTCTTGAGTATGTGCTGATTGACCGTCAGGCCATGGCAGAGGGTCGTGACGTGGATGAAGAGGCCCTGCGTGACGCCTGGCGCGAGAAAAATCGCAATGCTGACCGCCGTGTGTCGCATATCATGATCACCTTTGGTAATGAGCGCACCCGCGATGAAGCGCAGCAATTAGCCGAGACCGCTCGGGAAGCACTGGACAGCGGTGATTCGTTTACAGATACCGCCTTGCGCTATTCTGACGACACGGCCAGCGCAGAAGAGGGCGGTGATCTTGGTGTGATCAGCCGTGGCTTCTTTGGTGAGGCCTTTGATGAAGCGGCCTTTGGTCTCGAAGAGGGTGATGTATCCCAGCCTGTTGAGTTGGATAACGCTTTCCACATTATCCAGGTGACGGATATTCAGGGCCCTACTTTTGAAGAGCAGCGCGATGAGCTAGCGCGGGAAGTGGCACTACGTGACATTGATGATGAGTTTAACCAGCGGGTTCAACAACTGATCGACGAGAGCTTCGCTGCCGACGACTTGCAGAGCGTTGCCGATGAGCTCGGTCTAACGCTGCAGGAGAGCGATTGGCTTGCTCGTGATGATGAGGCTGACGGAGTGCTATCTGAGCCTGGGGTAATGTCGGCGGCCTTTAGCAACGACGTATTTGAAGAGGGCTACAACAGCGAAGTGATTGAGCTGGATCAGGATCGTCGCCTGGTACTGCGGGTTGCTGAGCAGCGTGATGCGACTCTGCTGCCGCTTGATGAAGTGCGCGAGGACGTTGAAATGTCAGTGGCCGCAGAACAGCAGCAAGAGGCGCTGCGTGAAGAGGCACAGGCACTGGTTGCAAGTTTGCGAGACGGTCAGTCGGCAGATGTTGATTGGCTAGAAGCCAACAGCGTAAGCCGCCAAGCCGATAGCACTGTGCCTCAGCTGATTGTTCAGGAAGCCTTCCGCATGGAGCGACCTGAAGAGGGTGAGAGCGTCTATCGCACGGTTGAACTGCCGCAAGGAGTGGCTGTGGTAGCGCTTGATAGCGTCAGTGTAGGTGAGGTCGATGAGCAGATGGAGACATTTGTTGCGCAAATGGCCGAGCAGTTGCGTGCCCAATCGGTATTGCAGGGATTGATTGATGACCTGCGCAGCGATGCCGATATAGAGCGCTAGAGTCGCTTAAGCCCAAGTTAAAAACAGCAAGAGACAAAAAAGCCGATCACATGATCGGCTTTTTTTATACTCGTAAATTGCGGTCAGGAATCAGGTAATTCCGTTAAAGAGAACTGACGTAGTCGGGGCGCAGTATGGTCGGCGCGCTCAATGATAATATCCCAGCCGTGCTGGGCATCCCAGTCGCCTAGTACATAGCGCTTGGCAGGCACGTCTTCAACCGTCAAGTCATGTACTCTGGGGCGGTGGGTGTGACCGTGGATCATGGTAGTCAAGCCATGGTGCTCCATCAGCGCAATGACTTCTTGTGGCGTCACATCCATAATCGCTTCAGCTTTATTAGCATTGGCTTCGCCAGATTGAGTACGCAAGCTTTGCGCAAGTGCTACACGTTGTTCCAAAGGTAGCGCAAGCATCTGCGCCTGCCACTCTGGATTGCGCGACTGCTTGCGGAAAGCCATATACGCTTCATCCTGAGTACACAAACTATCGCCATGTAGCAGTAAAACGGGAATGCCTTGGATTTCCACTTCCTCAATATCCGGTAGCAGAAATGCCTGGCACGCATTTATAAAGCGTTCGCCCAGCAGAAAGTCTCGGTTGCCGTGCATTAGGTACACCGCAGTACCGTCGCTGCTAAGTCTGCGCAAATGGCGAATTACTTCATGTGCAACAACGCTAAGCGGATGTGTATTGGCGTCCAGTAGATCATCGCCAATCCAGGCATCGAAAAGATCCCCAAGAATATAAAGCGCGTCGGCTCCTGGAGCAGTGTGCTCTAAGTAGCGGTAAAACCCCTGATTGATCTCGGGGGTATCGCTACTTAGATGAAGGTCGGCAACAAGCAGTGTGCGCATAAGGCTCCCGGCGTTATTCCGCGTCTTTGACGTACGCGCGCTCGATAATGACATCTTCGGAGGGGACGTCGGCGTGCATGCCGCGGCGAGACGTGGCTACGTTTTTAATCTCATTGACCACATCCATCCCGTCAACGACTTCGCCAAATACCGCATAGCCCCAGCCTTGAAGGCTTTTACCGCTGTGATCAAGAAAACTATTATCGCCCACATTGATAAAAAACTGCGCAGTGGCAGAGTGGGGATCCTGGGTGCGTGCCATGGCCAGGGTGCCAACGGTATTTTTCAAGCCGTTGTCGGCTTCGTTGTCGATAGGGTCGCGGGTCGGCTTTTGGTTGAACTCCTTATCGAAACCACCCCCTTGCACCATGAAGCCGTCAATGACGCGATGGAACAGGGTGCCATCATAAAACCCGTCGCGCACATACTGTTCAAAATTCGCCGCACTAATTGGCGCTTTTTCGTGGTTAAGAGCGATGGTGATGTCACCGTGGTTCGTTTGTAATACGATCATAGATAAATTCCTGTTCAATAAAGGCGTTCGCCTTGGCGCTGTGCATCGGCGTCACGTTATAATAGCGGTTTTGCCCTGCACCGCGAAGGGCCATAGGAGTATCCTATGTCCTCACGGCGCAGCACGCCATCCACCACGAGGTTATCAACACCATCATGACCAACGAGACCACCCCAGCGCCGAACTTCATTCGCAACCAAGTACGCGACGAAATCGAGGGCGGCCAGGTCACTAAAATCGTGACGCGCTTCCCCCCGGAGCCCAATGGCTTCCTGCATATCGGCCATGCGAAGTCGATCTGTCTAAATTTCGGGTTGGCGGAGCAACTGGGTGGCGAGTGTCATCTACGTTTTGACGACACCAACCCTGCCAAAGAAGAGCAGGCTTACATCGATGCGATCAAAGAGGACGTCAGCTGGCTAGGCTTTGAATGGGCAGGCCCGGTGCGTTTTGCGTCTGACTACTTCGACCAGCTCTATGCCTGGGCGCAGCACTTAATGCGTGAAGGCAAAGCCTACGTTGACGACCTGTCGCCGGATGAAATCCGCGAGTATCGCGGCAGCCTGACGGCGCCGGGTAAACCCAGCCCTTATCGCGAACGCAGCGCCGAGGAGAACCTGGATTTGCTCGCGCGTATGCGTGAAGGTGAGTTTGGCGAAAGTGAAAAGGTCGTGCGCGCCAAGATTGACATGGCCTCACCCAATATCAATCTACGCGACCCGATTATTTACCGTATTCGTCATGCCAGCCATCACCAGACTGGCGACAAGTGGAAAATCTATCCCTCTTACGACTTCACCCATGGTCAGTCGGATGCTATTGAAGGTATTACCCACTCGATCTGCACCCTGGAATTTGAAGATCACCGCCCGCTGTACGAGTGGTTTTTAAATAATCTGCCAGTACCCGCGAAGCCGCGCCAGATCGAATTTGCACGGCTGAATCTCGACTACACCCTGACTTCCAAGCGTAAGCTGAAGCTGCTGGTGGATGAACAAATCGTCGATGGCTGGGACGATCCGCGGATGCCGACGATCTCCGGCATGCGTCGCCGTGGCTATACGCCCGCGTCAATTCGTAAATTCTGCGAGATGATTGGCGTCACCCGTGCCGACGGTGGCCTGGTGGATATCGCCATGTTGACCCACGCCATTCGCTCGGATCTTGAGGACAATGCCCCGCGCGCCATGTGTGTGTTAAAGCCGCTGAAAGTCGTGCTCACCAACGTGCCGGAAGATCACCAGGAGGTGTACGAGGTTCCTGGCCACCCCGCCCGTGAAGATATGACGGTGCGTCAGGTGCCGTTTAGTCGCGAGCTGTATATCGACCAAGACGACTTTATGGAAGACGCGCCTAAAAAGTTCTTCCGCTTGGCACCCGGTAAAGAAGTACGCCTGCGCAATAGCTACGTGATTCGTTGTGATGAGGTGTTCAAAGACGCCGCCGGTGAGATCAGCGAACTGCACTGTTCGGTGGATTTCGATACGCTGGGTAAAAACCCCGAAGGGCGTAAGGTCAAAGGCGTTATTCACTGGGTCAGCGCTGCACACGGCGTGCCAATGGAAGTGCGTCTTTACGACAACCTGTTCACCGTTGAGCAGCCTGATCGCGATAAAGATGTCGATTTTCTAGAGCATCTTAATCCGGAGTCGCTGGTCGTTTGCCAAGCCATCGGAGAGCCAAGCTTAGCCTTCGCAACGCCCGAGTCACGCTTCCAGTTCGAGCGCGTCGGCTACTTCTGCGCTGACCGTCACGACTCTACGCCAGAGCATTTGGTGTTTAACCGTACCGTGGGGTTGAAAGATAGCTGGGCTAAAATCAAGCAGAAGGGCTAAAACAAACATGGATAGCCATATGCATATTTACAATACGCTGACGCGCCGCAAAGAACCTTTCACCCCACTGGAAGCGGGTAAAGTGAGCATGTATGTCTGCGGCATGACGGTGTATGACTACTGCCACCTAGGGCACGCTCGCGTCATGGTCGCCTTTGATGTCATCACCCGCTATCTTCGAGAACGCGGCTATGACGTTAACTACGTGCGCAACATTACCGATATCGACGATAAGATCCTCAAGCGCGCGGACGAAAATGGCGAAAGTATCACTGCGCTGACAGAGCGCATGATTGATGCCATGCACGAAGACGAGGCGCGCCTATTTGTATTGCCGCCCAGCCATGAGCCCCGCGCCACCGGCCATATCGACGATATCGTGGCAATGATTGAAACGCTGATTGAAAAAGGCTTTGCCTACGCGGCCGATAACGGTGATGTCTACTATCGGGTGCGCAAATTCGCTGATTACGGCAAGCTCAATAACCGCCAGTTAGACGATATGCGTGCAGGCAGCCGGGTTGATGTGGATGTTCATAAAGAAGACCCGCTCGATTTCGTGCTCTGGAAGGCAGCCAAACCGGGGGAGGCGCACTGGGCGTCGCCCTGGGGTAACGGCCGGCCTGGCTGGCACATCGAGTGCTCGGCGATGTCGACCTGCTGCCTGGGTGACACTTTCGATATTCATGGCGGCGGGCCGGATTTAACCTTTCCACACCATGAAAATGAGATCGCTCAATCCGAGGCGGCCACTGGCAAAACCTACGTCAATACCTGGATGCACGCAGGCGCTGTGCGGGTGAATCAGGAAAAGATGTCCAAATCCCTGGGCAACTTTTTCACCATTCGCGACGTGCTGGCCGAGCACGACCCAGAAGTGGTGCGTTTTCTGCTGGTGGCGAGTCACTACCGTAGCCCGATCAACTACTCGGTTGATTCACTGACCGAGGCGCGTAAATCGCTAACGCGCTTGTACACCGCGCTGGAAGGTCTTGAGCTAGGCGCGGCAAATAGTGATGACGCTTCGGCTTACCGTGAGCGCTTTACTCAGGTAATGGATGATGACTTCAATACCCCCGAAGCTTTGGCGGTGATGTTTGAGCTGGCTCGCGAGGTCAATCGCGCCAAGCAAGAACAGCCTAATGAAGCTGCCAAGCTGGCGGGCGAGTTAAAGCAGCTTGGGTCAGTTTTGGGGCTTCTTCAGCAAGAGCCACAAACGTTCTTAAAAGGCACGCAGCAGCAGGGTATGCCGCTCAGCGAGAGCGAGATCGAAGCGAAAATTGCTCAGCGCATTGAGGCTAAGGCGAATAAAGACTTCGCCCAAGCGGATGCGATCCGCGATGAGCTTGCCGCTTTAGGGATTATTCTCAAGGACTCCCGAGAAGGCACGTCTTGGGTATTAGAAGCACCTTAACCCAAAAACCTTCATCTCTCGTTGGTGGCTTATGCGCTAACTTAAACGCTGATGGCTCTTATAATGACTATAAGAGCCTCGGTCGTTTAAAGCCCACTTCAAAAGGAATTCAAAGATGCGCTTTTCAGCCAATTCTTTCATTGCTAAGCCCTTAATCGCTGCTTGTGCCGTATCCCTCGCGGCATTCTCCCAAGTCAGCGCTAACGAGCCTGTGGTGGTGTCATCCAAAATCGATACAGAAGGCTCTGTTCTGGGCGAGCTGATTATTCAGACCCTGGAGCGCAATGACATTGCGACCGAAAACCGCTTACAGCTGGGCGGCACTAGCGTTGTCCGCACTGCGCTTGAAGCGGGCGAGATTGACCTTTATCCAGAATACACGGGTAATGGCGCGTTCTTTTTCGATATGACCGACAGTTCAGTATGGAATAATGCAGATCAGGCTTATGAAACAGTGCGCGAGCGTGATGCGCAGCAAGGCTTGATATGGCTGCAGCCTGCCAGCGCTAATAACACTTGGGCAATGAGCGTCCGCGAGGATGTTGCCGAGGAAAATGAGCTGGTGAGTCTAGAAGATCTAGCCGCCTATTTGGCTGACGGCGGCGAGTTCAAATTTGCTGCAAGCGCTGAGTTTGTCGAGTCTTCACAAGCACTGCCCGCATTTCAGGAAGCCTACGGTTTTGAGTTGAGTGATGATCAACTGTTGGTGCTCTCTGGTGGTAATACCGCTGCTACCATGCGTGCTGCCGCCCAACAGACCAGCGGCGTTAATGGCGCCATGACCTATGGCACGGACGGTGGCTTAAGTGCGCTGGGGCTGGTCGTGCTGGAAGATACCAAGGGCGTGCAACCGGTGTATCAGCCTGCCCCCGTGGTGCGTGAAAGCGTACTTGAAGCCTATCCAGAAATAGAAGCGCTGCTCAATGAGGTTTTCACTAGCCTTGATCTGGTCACTCTGCAAACGCTCAATGCCGATGTCGCCGTTAACGGGCTGTCTCCATCCCAAGTGGCCAGCGACTACCTCGATTCGCTTAATAATTAATGCCTGGTAATCTTATAATTTAATGCTAACGCTCGGGATAACTAATTAATGTCGTTGATGGATGCACTGCCCACCCCGCGGCTTCGTTGGGAAGGGTGGCACCCTAACGTTGTGCTCGTTAGCCTGAGCCTTATTATGCTGGCTGCATTCTGGTTACTTGATGTGGTCAGCATGGCCCCCAACCGGATTGTGTTAGGGACGGGGCATGGCGCACTGGAGGCTTTTGGCTGGCCAGGTGCGCTATTGGCAACGCTATTGCTCTCCTTTATCGGTATTCTCGCGTGCCAGCCAACCCATCGTCACTACCGAGCGCTGTTAGCGGCGGTGATAGTGATCATGGCGCTAATGCCAGTGGGGTTGATGGCGAGCAGCTATTTACTGATTGACCCTGAGATGCCTCAAGCGCGTTTAGGCATGGGAGCGGCGTATTGGGTTGTTCTGTTTGTACTGCTGCTGTGTTTAGTAGAACTACGCTTGCGCTTAAACCTCACGCGGGTATGGCCCACGCTATTGCTATGTGGTGTCGCGCTGATGTGGTGGCTCTGTGCAGCTTTTGGGCTGGAGACGCTTGCCCTCGTTCAAGAATTTAAAGCCCGTGATCAACAGTTTCTAAGCGCCGTCGCGCAGCACATTAAGCTGGTCAGTATCGCCGTCAGTGTCAGCATTGTGCTTGGGCTGGCACTTGCCATGCTGATGCGCCGCTATGCCCGGCTGCAGAAGGGCGCGTTTGCTGTGCTCAATTTTCTTCAAACCATTCCCAGTTTGGCGCTATTCGGTCTACTGCTGGCGCCGCTAGCCTGGCTTGCCACCAACGTGCCTTTTTTAGCCCAGCTTGGCGTTAGCGGTATTGGCACTACGCCCGCCTTAATTGCACTGATTGGCTACAGCCTGCTGCCCATTGTGCGCAACACCTATACCGCGCTTGAACAAGTCAGTCCCGATACATTAGAAGCCGCCAAAGGCATGGGCATGCGTGCCGGGCAGCGTTTTTGGCAGGTGCGGTTACCGCTGGCGCTGCCGGTGCTGTTGGAAGGGGTGAGAATTACCACTGTTCAGGCCATTGGGCTTACCGCCGTTGCCGCTCTGATTGGTGCGGGCGGGTTAGGTACTTTTATTTTTCAAGGCTTAGGTCAGGCCGCCATGGATATGGTGCTGCTTGGCGCACTGCCTATTTTAATGCTGGCTCTGGTGGTGGATGCGGGCTTAGGTGCCTTGGCAGAAGCGCTGCGCCCCGGAGGAACAAGATGATCGAACTATCCCACGTATCCAAGCGGTTTGGGGATGAAACCGCGGTGGACGATATTTCTCTACGGGTGGCGAAGGGTAAATTCTGTGCGTTAGTGGGTACCTCGGGCTGTGGTAAATCGACCACCTTGCGCATGATCAATCGCTTAATTGAGCACAGCGAAGGCGACATCATCCTCGATGGGCAGGCGATAGACGCGTATGACCCTGTAAAACTACGTCGCCGGATTGGCTATGTGATACAGCACACCGGGCTGTTTCCCCACTGGAACGTTGCGCGCAACATCGGTCTGGTGCCACGGTTATTGAAGTGGTCAGCAACGGACGTCCAGTCACGGGTGGCCGAGCTAATGCATTTGCTCGGTTTGCCAGTGGATGAGTTTGGGCATAAATACCCGCATCAGCTTTCAGGGGGGCAGGCGCAGCGAGTGGGTGTTGCGCGTGCCCTGGCGGCAGACCCGGATATTTTGTTGATGGATGAACCCTTCGGCGCGCTTGATCCTATTACCCGTGAAAAGCTACAGGATGAGCTGGCCAAGCTACAAGCACGGCTGCATAAAACCGTAGTGTTTGTGACCCATGATATGGATGAAGCGCTTAAGCTGGCGGATCACTTAGTGGTGATGCGCGAAGGTCGAATCGTGCAACAAGGTTCACCGCTGGCGCTATTACAAAGCCCTGCCGACCCTTTTGTCGAGTCGCTTTTAGGTGGGCTGGAAAGAGGCCTTAAACAAGCCGCGTTAACCCGTGTGAAAGATCATATGACCTCTATGGGGCCTACCTTGCCCGCGCAGTCGCGCATCCCTGGGACTTTCTCGCTACGTCAGGCGCTTTCCATGATGCTGCGCGATCATAGCGACCGGTTGACCGTTGTTGACCAACATGATGTGCCGGTCGGTGAGCTATCGTTGCGGAGAATTATCAAGGAGGCTCAACTGGACAATGGAAACCCGCGTGAGTAACTCGCTAAGCGTCGCCCAGCCCCACAAAAAAGCCCCACAATGGCTATGGCCACTGCTTTGGGGGGCGCTGCTAATGATGAGCGTCTTTGCCATGTCGGCTGCCGAGCCCCTATTTCGCTGGATTGAGCCCGATGCCCGGCAAGTCATCTACGATCGCGCCGGTTTTGTCACTTTGCTAGGCCGCCACCTCTTTGTCGTCGGCATTGCAGCGGTGGTGACCATTATCGTGGGAGTCGCGGCGGGTATCGCCGTTACCCGCAGGTGGGGGAGTGATTTTCTACCACTGGTGGCCCAGTTGGCATCGCTGGGGCAAACGTTTCCCCCCGTGGCCGTCCTGGCGCTGGCGGTGCCCGTTCTGGGTTTTGGCACCCTACCGATTATTGTCGCTTTGATGCTCTATGGTTTGCTGCCTATCGTGCGCAATACCCTTGCCGGTCTGCAGGGCGTCGAAAGCGAAATTAAAACGGCGGCTCACGCGATGGGCATGAAGCCAACGCAAATCCTGTGTCAAGTTGAGCTCCCTCTGGCAGCACCGGTCATTCTGGCGGGCATCCGAACCTCGGTGACCATCAATATTGCCACTGCCGCGTTAGGGGCTACCGTGGGAGCAAGTAACCTTGGTGACCCGATTATCTCCGGCATCGTGAACGGCAATATGGCCTATGTGGTTCAAGGGGCGCTGACCATTGCATTGTTGGCCCTGACGATTGATAGCTTGTTCGAAGTGTTGCAGCGTCAACTACGTGCGCGTATCTCTGATGACTGATTTTTCTGCGTTTTAACCTCTCTGCATCTTAAGTAGCATCCCTAAAGTCCTTGCCTTGCGTTATTGTCCTAAATGTTGTGGTAGATAGATGTTGCGTTGACCTATGACAGATAAATCCACTGGCATAAACGGTCAATACCAACAACACTGCCCTCAAAAGGGGCAAAACAAGGACAATAATGATGACACAGTACGTACACCAGCCGGACTTCATGACCGGCGACGAATTTTCAATTCCTACTTTCAGCCTGCTTAACCCAGAAGGTGAGCTGCATAGCGACGCTGATGAGCCCGCGCTTGAGCGTGATCACGCCCGGCGTATCTATCAGGCGATGCTGGCCACGCGTATTCTCGATGAACGTATGATGGCTGCTCAGCGCCAGGGGCGGTTGAGCTTTTATATGCAGTGTACCGGGGAAGAGGCCGCTGTAGTGGGCGCCACTGCTGCGCTAAATGACGCCGATATGATTATGGCCCAGTACCGCGAGCAGGGCGCTTTAATGTATCGCGGCTTCTCGATCGACGAATTCATGAATCAGCTGTTCGGCAACGAGCTGGACTACGGCAAAGGCCGCCAAATGCCGATTCACTATGGGTCGCGCAAGCTGCACTACATGACCATCTCGTCCCCCTTAGCGACTCAGATTCCTCAGGCCACGGGCTACGCCTACGGCCAAAAATTGGCTGGTAACGGTCACTGCACGTTAACGTTTTTTGGTGAAGGCGCCGCCTCCGAGGGAGACTTCCACGCCGCGCTGAATATGGCCTCAGTGCATCAGGTGCCGGTGATATTCTTCTGCCGTAACAATGGCTATGCCATTTCCACGCCTGCCGTCGAGCAGTTTGCCGCCGACGGTATCGCCCCCCGAGCCTTTGGCTACCACATGCACGTGATCCGGGTAGATGGTAACGATGTGCTGGCGGTCTACGAAGCGACGCGGCAGGCACGCAAGATCGCCGTTGAGAAAAATCAGCCGGTATTGATCGAGGCCATGAGCTATCGCCTTGCCGCGCACTCCTCTTCCGACGACCCCTCTGGCTATCGCTCGAAAGATGAGGAGGAAGTGTGGCGCGCCAAAGACCCACTGCTGCGGCTGCAAAAATGGCTCTTGAAGAAACAGTGGTGGAGCGAAGAGGAGGAGGCTACCCAGCAGGAAACCCTGCGCCGTGAAGTACTGGAAACCATGAAGCGGGCTGAGAAGCGCTCATCGCCGCCGCTAGAGAGCCTGATCAGCGATGTGTATGCCGATATAACCCCATCGCTGCAGCGCCAATTCGATCAGTTAAAACGCCATATCCGTCGCTACCCAGAGGCTTATCCCCGCGGGGCGCAGTCGTTGGATTTAGACGTGGGCACCGAGACTGATACTCAGGGAGAGGCGTAACATGGCTACCATGAACATGCTCCAGGCAATTAATAATGCACTGGATATCGCCATGGCAGAGGATGAAAAAGTCATCTGCTTTGGTGAAGATGTGGGTATTTTTGGCGGCGTATTTCGGGCCACCAGTCACCTGCAGGAGAAGTACGGCAAAGCGCGCTGTTTCAATACGCCACTTGTCGAACAGGGCATTATCGGCTTTGCCAATGGCTTGGCGGCCCAGGGCTCGGTGCCTGTGGCAGAAATACAGTTTGCCGACTATATCTTTCCGGCGTTTGACCAGATCGTTAACGAAACCGCCAAGTTCCGGTACCGCTCAGGCGATCTGTTTAACGTTGGTGGTTTGACGATTCGCACTCCTTACGGTGGCGGTATCGCTGGTGGCCTTTATCACTCTCAATCACCGGAAGCTTATTTCACCCATACACCTGGATTAAAGGTGGTGGTGCCGCGCAACCCATACCAGGCTAAAGGGCTACTGCTTGCCGCTATTCGCGACCCGGATCCGGTGCTTTTTCTGGAGCCTAAGCGTCTTTATCGTGCTTCAGTCGGTGAAGTGCCCGAAGAGGATTACCAGCTTCCCATTGGCGAAGCCGAAATCACCAAGGAGGGCACGGATATTACCGTGGTAGGCTGGGGCGCGCAGATGGAGGTGATCGGCAAAGCGGTCGAGCTAGCCGAAGAGCAGGGCATCGCCTGTGAAGTGATCGACCTGCGCTCACTGCTGCCCTGGGATGCGGATACGGTGGCTGAATCGGTGTTAAAAACCGGCCGACTGGTGGTGAGCCATGAAGCCCCGTTAACCGGTGGCTTTGCCGGTGAAATCGCTGCCACTATTCAAGAGCGTTGTTTTCTCTACCTGGAATCGCCCATTGCCCGGGTGACGGGTCTGGATACGCCTTTTCCACTGGTGCTGGAAAAAGAGTATCTGCCTGATCACCTGAAGATTTTTGAAGCGATTCGCGAAAGCGTCAACTTTTAGTGGCTATTAATGCCTAAGTACGCATGGGGAGAAAAACAATGAGCGATTTTTTATTGCCTGATATTGGCGAAGGCATCGTCGAGTGTGAAGTCGTCGAATGGCGCGTCGCTGAAGGCGATCAAATTGAAGAAGATCAGCCTATCGTTGAAGTCATGACCGACAAGGCGCTGGTGGAGATTACCGCCCCCGAAGCCGGTGTGGTGACCAAACTGTATGTGGCCCAGGGCCAAATTGCCAAAGTGCATGCGCCGCTGTATGCCTATCAAGTGGATGGGGCTAGTAACAATAATAGTGAGGCCGAACCAGACGGTGCGCAATCGGCCGCCAGTGAAAAGCCAATGGCACAGACGACAGAATCGTCCAACCCTACAGGTATTCCGGCTGCTGGCCGCTTATATGACAAGGTGCCAGCCAGCCCCGCCGTTAGACGCCTAGTGCGTGAACACTCTCTACAGCTCGCGGAGATCGCTGGCAGCGGCAAAGACGGTCGGGTGCTAAAAGAGGACGTGTTGGCGCATCTGGATCAAGCACTCCAAGCTTCAGCTTCATCTAGCCAAACCGTTGTTAACAACCAAGCTGAAACTCAGGCACCCAGAGTGGAGCCCCTCCGCGGTGTGCGGGCGGTCATGGCCAAGCGCATGGTCGAGGCAGCCAGCACCATTCCCCATTTTCACTACGGTGAAGAGATCGACGTTACTGCACTGTTGGCGCTGCGGGAGCGCTTAAAGCCGCTAGCCGAGGCTCAGGGCGAACGGCTGACGCTAATGCCGTTTTTTATGAAAGCCATGGCGCTAGCCGTCGCCGAAGAGCCTATCGTTAATGCCCAGTTAAATGCGGCTGGGGATGAGCTGCACTACTACCCCCATTGTAATATCGGTATGGCGGTGGATAGCAAAGCGGGTTTGATGGTGCCCAATGTCAAAAACGTTGAGCGCTTAACCCTGTTGGAAATTGCCCGGGAAGTCGGCCGGCTAACCACCTCGGCGCGGGAGGGGCGGGTTGATCAGGCGGATCTAAAAGGCGGCACCATTAGTATTTCCAATATTGGGGCGTTGGGAGGTACCTACGCCGCGCCTATCATTAACGCCCCCGAGGCCGCTATTGTGGCGATTGGTAAAACCCAGTGGCTACCACGCTTTGATGAGCAGGGTGCGGTACAGCGCCGGGCGATCATGACCATCACCTGGGCGGGCGATCACCGTTTTATCGACGGCGGTACCATTGCGCGTTTCTGTAATGCCTGGAAGGGCTTTCTCGAAGCCCCAGAGACCATGCTGCTTCACTTAGGCTAGCAAGCAAGGTGACTTATGTCCCAGGCACCGCTTCAGCAGTTTTATATACCTGAAGAGCAGTCGGTCTATCTGCTGAGCCATCACGATGCCCGTAAGCTTAAAGACTGGGTAGCGCTATGCCAGGCGCAGCTCTCCCAGTTGGGCTATCAGGGCATCGAGCTCATTGGCAAGGGTGCCTACGGTTTTGTATTTGCCGGCAGCACCGTCCACCAAGGCGCTAAAGCGCATTATGTCTTTAAATTCTCCCGCATTACCCTACCTGTGCACTTGCAGGAGCGCCTCGAAGAAGAGGCGTTTATGCTGGAACAGGTGTCCCATCCACGCATTCCAGGTCTTATTGCTTACCAGCGCTCCCGGGGGCAGTCCATTCTGGTAATGGAGCGTGCCCCCGGCTGGAATTTAGAGCAGGTATCGCTTAAGCAGGGGCGCCTCTCTCCACGCTTGATTGTGCGCATTGCGGCGCAGTTGGCCGACATCCTGCTTGCCCTGCGGCGGGAGTCAGGGTCCCAGGCACGTCCGGTGGTGCATGGCGATATTAAGCCTTCTAACTTGGTGTATGACGCCGAGCAGGAGTCTATTGCGTTAATCGACTGGGGCTCATCGGTATTTGCCCAACTAGACGCGCAACTGCAGTTTGTGGGCGCCAACGTGATGGAGCTGATGTCGGACAATTTGCAGCAAACCAATGCCCGCCTGGGCGATGTTTACTTTATCGGCGAAGAGCAGTTGAACGGCGCACTGTCATCGCCGCGATTCGACGAGCAGGGCGCGGCGGGTACCCTGTATGCGCTGGCGTCGGCGCAGTCGTGTCGATTTGGCCATCGGGCGATTCCCGCCAGTTCGCTGGGGTTGCCGATGGAGTTTGCCCGCACCCTGGATGGCATGCTCGACCCCGACCCTCAGGTACGGCGCAAAGCGGGCGACTACTTTTTAAAAAACATGCCGCGAATGGCCAGGGTAGTAATGATCGATCTGCCCACATCGCTCAGTGTCCCGCTGGTACCGGTATGGGCGCGTCCTGCGCATCAGGAGATCGATACCGTGGTATATAGCTCGCGCAAAGCCTTTCTACGCGAAGCGAATGCACAGGAAACCCTGAATGATGTCAATGATGTGCAGTTAGACCGCTACTACAAGCAGTTTATGCAGGGTATGGGGGAAACCGAAAAAGCCTTTTTGGCGTCGGTGAGCCGCCTGGGCAAATATCCGGTGGTAGGGGGATTGGCGGTTCGCTGGGAGCGTGAGGGTGTGTATATCGATTCGTCGTTAAATTTACACGACCCTACGCTGAAGCCCGCCTTTATTGAAGCGGTCAATAATATGGTGCACTTGGCGCGGGCGATTCATCGTCAGGGCGTGTTTAAAAGCTGCTTGTTTAATGCCCGCCAAACACTGCACTTAGAACGTACTTCCGTGGATGAAGCCTTCGTTAGCGAACCCAGCATGGCGATAGGCTATGAGTTGAGCGCAGTACCGGAGCTTGAAGATCGCACCCGTCAGCACAGCTACTTCGAAGATGGCCCCGACCCAGAAGAGCTATTGGTGCTGCCCGAGGCGATTATGCATGTGCTGCAGCAGCTCAATGACATTCACCATACCGGCATGATCATTTTTGAAGCGCTGCCACAACACCTCAAAATACATAGCTACTATCGTCTGCTGGATCCGGCTCGAGAGGACGAGTTCCGCACGCTGCTGGCGCGCATTCTCGCCTCGGTAGACCAAATCGAGGGCCTAGGCGTCTCGGGCTACATGAAAATGCCCTACAAGGATACCCGCTACTTTGCGCACCTGGAAAGCCAGCCAGAACGCTACTACCCCCGCGACCCGCGGGAGTATGCCCGCAGGGCAACCACTTCTTAACTATGCTGACTTAGTCAATGGTGGCTTCCTGTTGATTGGCCAGCCAGTTGACCAACTGCTCAGTAAGTTCGTCGCTAGCAGCACCAAATGCATCAACCACATCAGGAATATCAGTGCTTATAGATTGCGCGCTGGTGGTAAAGCTCTGAGTAGCGATTGAAGCGTGGTTTTGAGTGCTGACGAGCTGAACATCGAGCTGAACCTTCACCGTGGGCGGACGGGTAGCGTAGTCGCTCTGAAAGTGACGTAGTTCACTCAGTAGCAATAGCTCGGAAGGCAGGCTATCGCTACCCACGCTGGCGAATAGGCGGCTCTGCTGTAACCCAGTGATCAAGCGCGATTGGAGTAAAGCAGAGGCATTCTCTTGCCAGCGGGCACCTTCGTAGACATTAACAATATTGCCCTCCGGGTAGACTAAAATGCGGTTGCTACTCAGTAAATGCCCCGCCTGTGGGGCCGCCACCGCCAGGCGTTGGCGGGTGGTCATAGAATCTGATGTGACGGGCTGTATATCGCTACTGGGCAGACGATACAGGGTCGCTGGCTCACTTTCGGGCAATATTGAGCAGCCACTGCTGAGTAGCAGCGCAGCGCTAACTAAAGCGATGGCGGTGGAGCGTAATGTCATGGGCGGAACTCCTCTACCTGATCACGGCCTAGGAAAAAGTCCGTTGGGCTCTCCTCTAGCTGGCGGGTAATACGATCTAGCGTATCGAGCGTGGAGCGCAGCGAAGAGAGCGCCGGGGCAATATCTTGCGCACCCTGTAAGCTACCTTCGATGGCCCCAGCGTTAGTCTCCACTAACTGCTCGATGCGCTGTGCCGCACGTGCCACATCGCGGCTTGCATCGGCAGCGCTCTCCATTACCAGCCGGCCATCTTGACGCAGTAGCTGTGTCGCTTCCTGGCTAAGTTCGTCGATGCTGCTAAGCGTGTTAGTTGCCTGGCGAGTGGCTTCGCCGAAAAGCGCCATATTCTGGTCTAGGGCGTTCTGCTGGGCGGCAATCATTTCGGTGATCTGAGCAATGTTGGTTAAAATACTGCCTGCCTGGTCACGGTTATTATCGTCAAACAGTTCGTTGACGTTTTGCAGGATTGAATTGATGTTTTCGATCATATCTTCGCCCTCATCAAACAGCGTAGCGATGGGCGAAGGGTCTGCGTTTATAAACGGTGCTTCGATATCGGTTTGGTCAATTAGCAGTGGGGCTTCAGGGGTGCCGCCGTGAAGTTGCACGGACATGCTGCCGGTGATACTGGCAAAGGCAAGTTTTGCCCGGGTGTCTGTCTTAATCGGTGCGTCATCGTAGACGCGGATATGGGCAATCACTTGCCGAGGGTCATCAGGATTAAGGTTAAGCTCGGTGACGTCCCCCACCTCAATACCGTTATACTGCACTCGGCTGCCGACCGATAAGCCGCTAACGCTGCGCTCAAATAGAATACGATAAGGCTGGTAGCTACGTTCGCCCGCTGCATAGCTCATCCAAAGTGCAAACAGCAGCGCGCCAGCGGCAGTGGCCAGCGTGAAGAGACCGATTAAAACGTGATGCGCCCGTGTTTCCATGTGCAGTCACTCCTGGACGTTTGCATTATTTGAAGAGCCGGTATGAGCACGCTGAGCGGCTCGACCACGCGGGCCGTGAAAGTAGTCTTGAATCCACTCGTCGTCGGTGTCCGCCACTTTATCAATGGTATCTACGACTAATACGCGTTTTTGTGAGAGTACCGCTACCCGGTCGCAGGCGGCGTAGAGCGTATCCAAGTCATGGGTGACCAGGAATACGCTGAAACCCAGCGCATCGCGAAGGGTGACCAGCAACTGATCGAAGGCCGCAGCGCCAATAGGGTCAAGCCCCGCCGTGGGCTCATCAAGAAACAGGATGTCAGGATCAAGCGCTAAGGCACGGGCAAGGGCGGCGCGCTTGACCATGCCGCCAGACAGCGACTCAGGAAACTGCAGCGCGGCCTGTGGCGGCAGCCCGACCAACGCTAGCTTTACCCTGGCAAGATGCTCGGCGTCTTCACGGGGTAGCCTGGCGTGTTCAATTAGCGGTAGGGCAATATTTTCTTGCAGGTTCAACGAGCTGAACAGCGCACCGCGTTGAAACAGTACACCAAAGCGCCGCTCTATTTGACTGCGCTGTGCCTCGTTAAGCTCGTTAAGGGTTGTGCCTAGGACTTCAACCGTGCCGTCATTGGGGCGCTTCAAACCAACGATGCTGCGTAACAGCACTGATTTGCCGGTACCAGAACCGCCTACAACGCCGAGGATTTCCCCGCGTTCAAGGGTCAGATCTAAATTTTCGTGAACCACATGAGCGCCAAAGTGGTTCACCAAGCCTCGAACCTTAATGACCGGGAGGTCGTTTTGCTCTGTCGGTTTATCTGAATTGATCACCAGCCCATCTCCATAAAGAATAGCGCGGCGACGGCATCAATCAGAATCACCATAAAAATCGACTGAACGACGCTTGACGTAGTGTGTTCTCCCACCGACTGCGCACTGCCGCTGACCTTAAAGCCTTCAAGGCAGCCGATAACGGCGATTACAAAGGCAAACACCGGTGCTTTGCTAAGCCCTACCAAAAAGTGTGTCACCGATACGTCTTTTTGCAGCGTGGCCATGAACTGGGTAAGTGAAATATCCAGTGACAAAGAGGTGACCATGGCACCACCCGCTAAGCCGCTGAGCATGCCCACAAACGCTAGCATGGGCAGGCTAATTAACATCGCCATTACCCGTGGCAGCACCAAAAGCTCGATAGGATCTAGCCCTTGGGCCTGCAGGGCATCAATCTCTTCATTGGATTTCATGGCGCCGATCTGGGCAGTAAAGGCGCTGGCGGTTCGTCCCGCTAATAAAATTGCAGCAAGCAGAACGCCGAACTCTCGTAAGAATGAGAACGCAACAAGATCGATGGTATAAATCGTGGCGCCAAAATCCTGCAAAACGGTAGCGCCAAGGAAAGCCACAACGGCACCCACCATAAAGGTGAGTAGCGCGACGATGGGTACGGCATTAAGACCGCTCTGCTGAATATGGGCAACGGTGGCCGTTAGGCGCCAGTGGCGTGGCCGCAATGCCAGATGGAATAGGGTAGCCACGACGAGACCAATAAAGGCCAGCAGCTGGCGCTGCTGAGACCAAAGCCCCGCCATGTGTTGGCCCACGCTGGCAAGCGCTTGGCTAATACGCGAATAGGAGGGGGGATCAACGTCAAGCGGCGCTTCCATGGCTTCGGCAATACGCACCAGCAGCGCCTGCTGTTCTTTCGGCAGTTTTGCTGCCCAATCCGCTACCGCCTGTGCTTTCTCAACGCCAATCAGCTCTACAATGAGTATGGCACCGGCGGTATCAAGGCGAGTTATTGCGTCTAACGAAACCGTCGCACCCGTTGGCTTGCCAAGTTCGGTTCGAGTTTCACTGTGATTAAGCGCCGCTTTGATATAGCGGTAATTGGCAAGTGTCCACTCGCCTTTAAGGGTGACTGTTTGATCATGACGCGCTATCCACTCGCTTGGCATCCCCACTCCTCGGCGCTCTTGGTATCGCTGCGCTTGTTTAGAAGTCTATGATGCATTCAAACGGGCGTTAGTTAAAGTCTCCCTAGCTTGAATTTACCTTGCCGAGCGGTTTCTTGGCGCTAGTTCCTGCTTAATCTGATTAGCGACTTCTTTGAGACGTGGGCCTAAGTTATTAACCAAGCGGTCGTGATCCAAGCGCAGGCTGGAGCCGCCGCAGTTAATCGCCATGACCTCGGCGCCATCTTCTAAAATTAGCGGCATCGCCACCGCGCTAATATCGCGCTGCCAATCCTGCTCAGAGAGACAAAAACCGTACTGTGCATAGTCTTTGAAACTCTGTTGTATACCCGCTTCATAACGCGGCCAGTCGCTACCATACTCGCTGGCCAACTCTTGGAGCACCTGCTGGCGCCGTTCGTCAGACAAACCGCATAGCCAGGCACGACCAATGGCGGAAGTGGCAATGGGCAGGCGGGAGCCCGTGTCCAGGCGAATGATTAGCGGGCCATGGCCGTGGCAGGTTTCCAAATAAACCATGTCACTGCGGTCGGCCCCGCCCAGGCTAACGTTACAGTCGGTGGCATCAGCAAATTTCTGCAGATGCGGGCGAGCAATTTCGCGAATGCCCATATTGGCGAGAAAGCGATATCCCAAGGCTAAGACACCTGGCCCAAGGCGGTACTTTTCCAGGTGGGTATTGTGTTGGAGATAGCCCAACTGCGTCAGGGTATAGGTTAAACGTGACACCGTCGGGCGAGGGATACTCGTACGGTTGGAGAGCTCAGCATTGCCTAAATACTCTTCACCTGCGCCAAAGGCGCGCAGTAACTCTAAACCGCGCGCGAGGGCAGTCACAAAGTTACGATCTTTTCCTGGCAACTGCGGGTCGTCAGCATCAGTGTCGGTGGGGTGCATTCAATATCCCAACAATAGGTGGCTTATGGCGCCCAGTATCGCATATCTACTTAGACGCAGCGTTCATGCCTCTCAACGAAATAGCGGCTGTTTGACACTAAATCAGCTGTCCAGACGCTCGATAATCGTGGCAATGCCCTGACCGACGCCGATGCACATGGTAACCAACGCATAGCGCCCACCGGTCGCTTCAAGCTGTCGGAGAGCCGTAAGCGCCAAGCGTGCTCCTGATGCCCCCAGAGGATGACCAATGGCGATAGCGCCGCCGTTGGCGTTCAAGCGTGGATCATCAACGGAGAGACCCAACTGCTGCACGCAGCCAAGCACCTGAACGGCAAACGCTTCGTTGATTTCAATCACATCCATCTGCTCAAGGGTAAGCCCTGCACGCGCCAACGCCTTTTGTGAAGCGGGTACTGGCCCTAACCCCATAACCCGCGGAGCCACACCGGCAACGGCGCTGGCGACAATGCGCGCGCGCGGCGCTAGGCCCACACGTTCACCGGCGGCCTTGGTGCCGACAATCATGGCAGCGGCGCCGTCATTCAGGCCCGAGGCATTTCCGGCGGTGACCACGCCACCCTCGAATAGCGAGCCCAGTCGGGCCAGTTTGTCTTCGCTGCTTTGTGGGCGGGGGTGTTCGTCTTTTTCCACCAACAGTGGCGGCTGTTTACGCCCTTGGGGCACCTCTACGCCAAACATCTCGCCGTCGTAGAAACCTGAGGCCAGCGCTTGGGCGTAGCGGGCCTGAGAGCGGGCGGCAAAGGTGTCGCTTTCATCGCGGCTAATATTCAGGTCGTGGGCAATGTTATCAGCAGTTTCCGGCATGCTGTGGCTGCCGTACTCCTTAGCAATCCAGGGGTTGGGAAAGCGTGAGCCAATCACCGTGTCGTACAGCGGCTGGTTGCGGGCATAGGGGGAGTCCGCTTTACCCAACACATAAGGTGCACGGGACATGGACTCAACGCCGCCTGCTAAAAACAGCTCGCCTTCACCTAGCCGTGCCGCCCGGGCCGCATCCATCATCGCTGCCAAGCCACTGCCGCAAAGCCGGTTAACGGTTTGCCCTGCCACTTCGATGGGCAGACCTGCCAACAGTGCGCCGTGACGGGCTACGTTTCGGGAGTCTTCCCCCGCTTGGTTGGTGCAGCCTGCCAGCACCTCTTCATAGCTTGCTGGCGCGAATGGGTTGCGGGCTACCAGTGTTTTAAGCGTCAGCCCCAACAGCTCATCTGGGCGAATAGCCGCTAAGCTGCCACCGTGGCGACCAAAAGGGGTACGTAAACCGTCGTAAATATAGGCGTCTTGCATGGTGATGCTCCTTGTTATTGGTAGGGTTAAGCGGCGGTTAACGACATTTGCAGCGCGGCGCGGCGGCGCAGCCAGGGGCTAGGCCGATAGCGTGGGTCGCCGGTGGCCTCAAGCAGGTTGGTCAATATCGTCATGATGCGCGTGGCTCCGTAATGGTCGCCCATGCGTAGCGGGCCGAAAGGGTAGCCCAAACCCAGCTCAACCGCTCGGTCGATAGTCGTGGGTTCTGCCACGCCTTGCTGGGCAATGTCGGCACCGACGTTGACGATGCAGGCAATAATGCGCTGAAGAACGAAGCCGTTGCTGTCCTGCAGAGTACTTACCGGCGTGCCGTCATGATTGAGCAGGCTTTGCGCTGCTTGAATGAAAGCGGAGTGGGTGATTGGCGTGGCCATGAGGCTGCGGCGTTTATCGAGCCCTGCGAGCATATCCACCGCTACACACTGCTCAGCGTCTAGCCCCTGGCGCAGGGCGCAGCTAGTGGCATCTTCTCCAAAGGGAGTCAGCAGGCATAGCGCTTGGGCAGTGGGTAGAGGGTCAGTTTCTAATGGCCAGCCCGCCGCATGCACCAGCGCGGTGAGTGCCTTGGCACTCTCGGGGTCTTCCTGGCTAATCCATACCGGGCAAGGTGAGGCAGGCTTGATGACCGGCTCATCCGGCATCTGCTGTTTGCCTTCCACATAGCGGTAAAAGCCTTCGCCGGTTTTACGCCCCAGCAAGCCCGCGGCCAAGCGCTGTCGGGTTAACGGTGAAGGGCGAAAACGCGCTTCTTCATAATACTGGTGATACACCGACTCCATCACGGCGTGGGAAACGTCCAGCCCGGTAAGATCAAGCAGGGTAAAGGGCCCCATCCGGAATCCGCCCTGATCAACCATAATACGGTCAATAGTGGCCGGGTCAGCGACGCTTTCGCCTAGCAGTCGCAGCGCTTCAGTGCCGAAGGCACGACCGGCATGGTTAACCAGAAACCCAGGTGTATCGGTGGTTTGGGCCGTAAAGTGGCCCATGGCTTGTCCTAGAGCATTGACCCGCTGAGTCACCTCATCGGTGGTACGCAAGCCAGGGATGACCTCGGCAATCTTCATCAGCGGCACTGGATTAAAGAAGTGAAAGCCAATAACCCGCTCAGGGTGCTGGCAGGCGGCGGCAATGGCCGTGACGGAGAGTGAAGAGGTATTGGTCGCCAACACAGCCTGCTGGCTGAGGATTGCTTCTAAATCGCTAAACAGCCCCTGCTTGGCCTCCAGCTTCTCGACAATGGCTTCCACCACAATATCGCAGGGAGCGAGCGCGGCAAGCTCGCTGGCTTCAATCAACCGTTCACTATAGTGCTGCGCCTGTTCTGCGTTAATGCGCTGCTTTTCGACACTTCTCTGCCATAAGCCATTAATAAAGGCTTTCGCTTCTTGTGCAGCACCCTCTTTAACGTCGAAAAGCATGACGTCTAGACCGGCCTGGGCAGCCAACTGTGCGATGCCACGCCCCATGGCGCCGGTGCCGACGATGCCAAGCGTGGTAAAGGGGGAAGGTGTTGATTCGCTAGCCATACGCTAAGTCCTCTCTGCAAATGGGTGTATATTTAGCATTGTGATTCTGCATTGCAAAATGGTGTTTCAATTATTGACTGCCATCCTAGGCTATGCAAAAGTGCCTGACAAGAATAGTGGACAATAGTTTTGCTATGCAAAATGCATGTACTGTCCACGCCCAGCGCTACTTCGAATGATAACTCTAACCATAAAACCCGTTGCCACCAGGAGCCGTCATGATTCGCGATCCCGAATTGATTAACCAGCTTGTCGATACCATCGCCCGCTTTGTCCGTGAGCGCTTAATTCCTAATGAGGCACGCCTAGCCGAAGAGGATGCGGTGCCCCCGGAAATTCTTGCGGAAATGAAAGAGATGGGGCTTTTCGGGCTATCGATTCCAGAAGAGTACGGCGGCCTAGGCCTGACGATGGAGGAAGAAGCGCTGGTGGCGATGGAGATTGGTAAAACCTCGCCTGCCTTTCGCTCGGTGTTTGGCACTAATAATGGCATTGGCGCCCAGGGTATTTTGATTGATGGTACTGATGAGCAGAAAGCCAAGTATGTGCCACGCTTGGCCACGGGCGAGATTCTTAGCTCGTTTTGTCTCACCGAGCCCGATTCCGGCTCCGACGCCGCCAGCCTGCGCACGACGGCGGTGCGGGATGGCGATGACTATATCTTGAACGGCACCAAGCGCTATATCACCAACGGCCCAGAAGCCGATCTGTTTACCGTGATGGCGCGTACTGACCCAGAGAATAAAGGTGCGGGCGGGATCTCAGCCTTTATCGTCGAAGGTAACACGCCAGGGCTGGTACGCGGCCCTGCGGATAACAAGATGGGCCAGAAGGGCGCCCATACCTGCGATATTATTTTCGACAACTGCCGGGTGCCCGCTGAAAATATTATTGGCGGGAAAGAGGGACAAGGGTTTAAAACGGCGATGAAGGTGCTGGATCGTGGGCGGCTGCATATTTCGGCGGTCTGTGTAGGCGTGGCCGAGCGCTTAGTGGAAGAGTCGCTGCGCTACACCATGGAGCGTAAGCAGTTTGGCGCGGCGCTTGCCGAGCATCAGCTGATCCAAGCCATGTTGGCGGATAGCAAAACCGAAGCCTATGCAGGCAAAACCATGGTGATGGACGCTGCACGGCGTAAAGACAATGGCGAAAATGTTTCGACACTGGCCTCCTGCTGCAAACTGTTCTGCGCCGAAATGGTGGGCCGTGTCGCAGACCGCGCGGTGCAGGTTCACGGTGGGGCGGGTTACATGTCGGAATACGCGGTTGAGCGTTTCTACCGCGATGTGCGGCTATTCCGTATTTACGAAGGCACCACCCAGATTCAACAAATCGTCATTGCTCGCAACATGGTGCGGGAGGCGTCCTAATGGCTTTATCGGTTTCCTACCAAGCGCCGGACGAGGCTATTTTTGGGCGCCTTGCCAGCGAGCTGGTGGCCGAGCTTCCCGAGCGCCTCAGTACCCGCGTGCTTGAAAATGCCAAGCTGCTTGGCGAGCACCCGGCTATAGTGGATGGCACTGTGCGCTGGAGTTATGCGGAGCTTGGTCAAGAAATACACGCCGCTTATGGCTGGTTAAGCGCATTGGGCATTCGCCCTGGCGACCGGATTATGACGGTGAGTGAAAACTGTCGCGCTCTGGTCGTGCTGCTGCTGGCCGCCAGTGAATTGGATGTCTGGGTAGCGATTGTGAACTCGCGCCTGTCAGCACAGGAAGTTGACCTGATTCAGGGCAACTGCCTGCCCCGGCGAGTCTTCTATACCTGTGAAGCATCCCCAGAGGCGTGCCAGCACGCCGAGCGCCACGCGGCTGACCGCTACCAACACCCTCAGTTGGGTGGGCTGGCCATTTCGCCGCTGTATGACAGTGAGCCCGAGCCGGTCTGCGCGAGCGGGGCCGAGCAGGTGGCGGCGATGATCTACACCTCAGGCACCACTGGCACACCTAAAGGCGTCATGCTGACCCATCGTGGCATTCTGTATATTGCCTCAATCTCTGGGGGCATGCGTCATTTAAGCGAAGGGCAGCGGGTCTACGGCGTGCTGCCCATGTCTCATGTGTTTGGCCTCTCTTCGGTATGTATGGGGTCGCTCTATAACGGCGCCTGCCTGTATACCGTGCCGCGCTTCGATGCCGCCCATATGTTGGCGACGCTAAAGCAGGAGCACATTACCGTTCTCCAGGGAGTGCCGGCGATGTATGCCCGGGCGTTAGAGTTTTTAAAACGTGAACAGCGCCCGTTAGAAGCGCCTGATCTAATTTATATGTCAGCAGGAGGTTCACCGTTAGATAGCGACACCAAAGTGCGGGTAGAGGCCGCCTTTGGGCTGACGCTGCATAACGGCTACGGTTTAACCGAGGCCAGCCCTACCATCAGCCAGACCCGCATCGATGACCACCATGCAACTAGCACCGTTGGCCGGGTATTGCCTTTACTTGAGTACCGCCTGGAACCGCTTAGCGACAGCGGAACTGCCGAGCAGCCTGGAGATGAAGTGGGTGAACTATGGGTGCGCGGGCCTAATATTATGAAGGGTTACTTCCGCCAGCCGGAAGCTACCCGCGCCACCCTAACCGAAGATGGTTGGCTCAATACCGGTGATATCGCCAAACTCGATCACCATGACCAACTCTATATTGTAGGGCGTAGCAAAGAGCTGATTATCCGCTCTGGCTTCAATATCTACCCGCCGGATGTGGAAGCGGTGATTAACGAGCACCCTGCGGTAACGCTTACCGCCGTAGTGGGGCGTCAAATCGCCGGTAATGAAGAAGTCGTGGCGTTTGTGCAGTGTGAGCCAGGCGTTGACGTTGATGTGGCGGAGCTAAAGGCGTTTATCGCCGAACGGTTGGCGCCTTACAAACGACCTACTCAAATTGTATTGATGGATACGCTACCTTCCACTGCCAGCGGCAAAATTCTTAAAGGGCGGCTGCGGGATTTAGCCCAGCAGGAGAGCGCCTCATGAGTTCTTCGCAAATACACAGGCCAGATACGCCTCAACAAGCACTTATGGGCTATCACGAGTTGCTAGGTATGCAGGTGGTTGAGTGGCAGCAAGATCGTGCCGTGGTGGAGCTCACTATCGAGCCCAAACATCTAAACCGCAGCGGTAATGTTCACGGCGGTGTATTGGCTTCAATGCTGGATAGCGCTTTAAGCCTTGCCGGTCTGCACTGCGACGTACCGGGCAATATACGCCGGGGAATGACGCTCTCATTAACCACGACCTTTGTGGGCCCCGCCCGGCAAGGTGTGTTGAAGGCAATAGGCACGGTGCGCGGCGGCGGACAGAAAACCTATATGAGCAGCGGTGAGATCGTTGATGAGAAAGGCAATTTAGTGGCCATGGGTGAAGGTTCATTTCGGCGCCGCAGTGGCAGTGAATCGTCTGAAGGCTTCCCGGAAAAAAATACCCATGGAGAAGGCTGAGTGAGCCCAGCCCGCCTGCGGGTTTCTCTGTTACTGCTGGTCACCTTGGCAACGCTGTATCATCTGGTGGTTGGCAGCCTGTTTTGGCAAGCCGTTGGCATTGCCGCGCTGGCGCTCTATCTATTAACGCTTGCTGGCAAGCTAACACGTATGGCCAAAGGGTTACTGCTAGTAGCCTTTATAATGTCGCTGCTAGCGCTCTGGCGTTCACCAAACCCAAGCCAACTGCTGTTTGAAGCCAGTGGACGTTTTGCGTTTTTTGCTACCTTTGTGGTGGCGTTGAGCATGCTACGTTTGCCTGCCTACCGTTCACGGCTGGTGCGCCGCTGTGGGCAGAGCATGCTGCTTCAACCGCCTAGCCGCCGCTACCCGATTTTATCGCTCGGTTCTGCGCTGTTTGGCATTATTCTCAATATCGGTGTGCTTAACTTATTTGCTGCCATGATTGAGAAGAGTAACACCCTAGGCGCGGCCCAAGGGCGTGCCTGGGTGCGAGAAGCTCGCCAGCGGCGCATGATGTTGGCGCTGCTACGTGGGTTTTCCCTGGCGCCACTGATCTCCCCTATGGGCATTGGGGTGGCGGTGGTGCTGTCGAGCCTTCCTCAGGTTACCTGGCTGGCGCTTGCGCCGTATATTTTGGGTGCCGCAGTGCTGATTTTTCTGGCGGGTTGGGCAGTGGATTTTCTCACCGGGCCACATCCCCCTGCCAATAAAGCCTTGGTAGCTGCCCCTTCATTACGCCCGTTGGCCCAGTTCAGTGTGTTGCTGCTAGGGATTGTGGCGCTAGTGTTTAGCCTTGCTTGGCTATTAGAACTGCGCTTACCCATTGCCGCGCTGTTAGGTGCGCCCACGGGGGCGCTGGTTTGGCTTGCCTGGCAGCGGCGTAGGCTTGGCTTCGGTGGGCTGCCTGCCGCGGTTAGCGCGGTGCATCGTCAGTTGCCGTGGCTACTTTCGCCCAGTGCCAATGAGATCGTGGTGCTAGGGGCGGCGGGCTATTTGGGGCACTTATGCGTTGGACTGGTGGACACTCAACAGTTGGCGCCGCTACTAACCGTGTTGAACCAGTGGGGCGCCTTCAATGCCGTGCTGGCGATGCTGATGGTGGTGGGGCTGGCCCAGGTCGGCGTTAATCCTATCGTGACGGTAACGCTGCTGGTGGGGCTGCTACCGCAGTTAGCTATCGAGGGACTAACACCCGCACTGATAGGTGCATCGCTGATGGTGGGTTGGGCGCTGGCGCTAATGTCGTCGCCGATGACGGCATCAATGCTGATTTTATCCCGATTTACCGGTGTGCCCGCCACGCGTATCGGCTACCGCTGGAACGGCAGATTTCTGGTCGCCTCGATTCCGCTATTGGCAGCGAGGTTTGTATGGGCACCCTTTTAAAGGGGGGTAAGAATGAGGAAGCGCTTGACCTTTGTGCAGTGTTTTTTTATTGTTCTTTTTATAAAGTGAAACATAATTCTGCTATGCGAAATCATCTAGGTTGAATATTTTTAATCGCCAGGAGCACGCCTTATGAAAGTACTCGTCGCGGTGAAACGCGTCATCGACTATAACGTCAAAATCCGCGTTAAGGCGGATCATTCGGACGTGGATCTTACCAACGTCAAAATGGCCATGAACCCCTTCTGCGAAATTGCCGTGGAAGAGGCGGTACGCCTGAAAGAGAAGGGCGTGGCGACAGAAGTCGTCGCCGTCACGGTAGGGCCCAAAGCCGCCCAAGAGCAGCTGCGTACGGCGCTGGCGCTGGGCGCCGACCGCGCCATTCATATCGAAACCGACGAGCGCGCCGAATCCCTGGCCGTGGCCAAGCTGCTGGCCAAAGTGGTCGAAGAAGAGCAGCCGGGGTTGGTGGTGTTGGGTAAACAGGCCATCGACACCGACAACAACCAGACCGGCCAAATGCTCGCCGCGCTGACCGGCCTGCCGCAAGGCACCTTTGCCTCGGAAGTGGCGGTGGACGGGGACAAGGTTAATGTGACGCGTGAAATCGACGGCGGCCTGCAAACCATCGCACTGACGCTACCGGCGATCGTCACCACCGACCTGCGCCTCAACGAGCCTCGCTACGCCAAGCTGCCCGACATCATGAAGGCCAAGAAGAAGCCGCTGGATGTGAAAACCCCCGCCGACTACGGCATCGAGGTCGCCTCCAAGGTCAGTCTGCTCAAAGTAGAGTCGCCCGCCGAGCGCAAAGGCGGCGTCAAAGTCGCCTCGGTAGACGAGCTGATCGACAAACTGAAAAACGAAGCCAAAGTTCTTTGAGATAAGCTCTTTAAGATAAGTGCTTTGAAAACCATACTTTAAGAAAAGAGCTTTGAAAGGAGTTGATGCCATGAGCATTCTGGTACTTGCGGATCTACACGAAGGCCAGCTGGCCGGCGCCACCGCCCACGTCGTGGCGGCCGCCCAAGCCATCGGTGGCGATATTGACGTTCTGGTGGCCGGTGAAGGCGTTCAAGCCGCCGCCGAAGCCGCCGCCAAACTTGACGGTGTAAGCAAAGTGCGCGTTGCGGATAACGCCGTTTACGCCCACCAACTGGCCGAGCCCATGGGCGCGCTGCTGGTCGAACTGGCCGATGGCTACACCCACGTGCTGGCCAGCGCCTCCACTACCGGCAAAAACGTCCTGCCGCGTTTAGCGGCGCTAAAAGATGTTAGCCAGCTGTCGGACGTTATCGCTGTGGATAGCGCCGATACCTTCAAGCGCCCGATCTACGCCGGTAATGCCATTGCCACCGTTAAAAGCGACGACGCGCTGAAAGTGATCACCGTGCGCTCCACCGGCTTTGATGCGGTCGGCACCAGCGGCAGCGCGACGATTGAAACCGTCGACGTAGTGGTGGACAACAGCCAGTCCAGCTTTGTGAAGGAGGAACTGGCGCAGTCGGATCGTCCTGAACTGGGCGGTGCTAAGGTGGTGATCTCCGGTGGCCGAGGTATGGGCAACGGCGAAAACTTCAAGCTACTCGACGGCATTGCCGACAAGCTGGGCGCCGCTATTGGTGCTTCCCGTGCCGCGGTAGACGCCGGCTTTGTACCCAACGATATGCAGGTCGGTCAGACCGGCAAGATCGTTGCCCCGGATCTGTATATCGCTGTAGGCATTTCCGGTGCCATCCAGCACCTGGCGGGCATGAAGGACTCCAAGGTGATCGTCGCGATCAACAAAGACGACGAAGCACCGATCTTCCAGGTGGCGGATTACGGCCTGGTGGGGGATCTGTTTGAGATCCTGCCGGAGCTTGAGAGCAAGCTGTAAATGCTTCTGGCATCCACGTATTGGTCGGAACAACCCGTAGCGGGGGTCTTTCGCCAGGGATGGCGAAAGTAGCGCCCATGGATGGGTTCACAGCGCCCCCGCGTAGGGTTGTTCCGACCATGCCATTGCAGTGTGACATCTTCTTGAAAGGCCCAGAGGGGCCTTTTGCAGTATCACCGCACAATAACAACCAGCGAGTTTCCCATGCTAACGCGCCTAACCGCTTCATTAACCCTGCCGGTGATCGGTTCACCCATGTTTATCGTCTCCGGGCCAGAACTGGTGATTGCCCAGTGCCAAGCGGGCATTCTGGGTGCTTTCCCCGCGCTCAACGCCCGACCTGCTGATGTATTACGTGATTGGCTACAGCAGATCACTCAAACCCTGGCCGACTACGACGAGCAGCACCCCGAACAACCCTCAGCGCCCTTTGCGGTGAACCAAATCGTGCACCCCACCAATGATCGCCTAGAGCACGATGTCGCATTATGCGCCGAGTTCAAGGTGCCGCTGGTGATTACCAGTCTGCATGCGCCTAATCAGGTGGTGAAAAAGGTGCACGCCTATGGCGGGCTGGTGTTTCACGATGTGACCACGTTGAGGCACGCCAAGAAAGCGATCGATGCGGGAGTTGATGGGCTGATACTGGTCTGCCACGGCGCGGGCGGCCATGCCGGGCGGTTAAACCCCTTTGCGTTTGTGGCGGAGGTGCGCCGCTTTTACGATGGCCCGTTAGTGCTGGCGGGGGCGATTAGCAAAGGTGAACAGATCGTTGCCGCCCAGGCGCTAGGCGTGGACTTGGTGTATATGGGCACGCGCTTTATCGCCACCCAAGAGGCAAACGCTCAAGCGGCCTATAAACTGATGGTGCTGGACGCAGCGGCAGGCGACATTGTCTATACCAACCTGTTTACCGGCGTGCACGGTAACTATCTGCGGCAAAGTATCGAGCAGGCGGGATTGGATCCTGATGCGCTGCCTGAAGGTGATAAAACCGCTATGCGTTATGGCTCAGGGGGGAGCAGTAAGGCAAAAGCGTGGCGGGATATCTGGGGCGCGGGGCAGGGCGTAGGCGCTATTGCCTCTATGCACAGCGTGGCCGAAGAAGTGGCCACGCTGCGCCAGGATTACCAGAAAGCGTTAGATCATTTACGGCGGCTTTGACGAAACGCCGCCACCCGGGTGTGAAAATCTTCCGACGCTTTGCACTGATCTTGAAGCTCGCCCTCTAATTGCATCGTGTCATTTAGCGGGCGCTGGGCAGCTTCCCGTAAGGCGCGTTTGGTAGCGCTTAGCGCCTGGGGCGATTGACTCACAAGTGCTTGCGCCAACGACCGAGCTTCCATTAGTACTTGGTTATCTTCGACAACCCGGTTGGCCAGGCCCAGTGCCACGCATCGCTCTGCCGAAATGGACGTCGCTAGGGCAGCCATTTCAAATGCCCTAGCATGGCCAAGCTGGCGCACCAGATGCCAGCAGGCACCGCCGTCGGGGATGAGCCCAATATTGATAAAGGCAAGCTTCAGGTAGGCGGAGTGGCCCATCACCACCATATCGCTGGCGAGCACATAGGAAACACCGATGCCCGCAGCCGCACCGCTAACCGCTGCAATCACCGGCTTATTCATTGCCATTAGGCTACGCAGGGCAGGCAGAAAGAGCGTTTCCAGCCGTTCGCTCGCAGGCTGAGACGTTGCCTTCTCAAACTCTGCCAGGTCAGCGCCGGCGCAAAACGCACTACCTTCACCTCGCAGAATCACACAGCGAACTTGCTCATTGTCTGCCACCACCGCCAGCGCCTCGTTGAGTGCCAGGGCGGTGGCTTCATTCAGCGCATTGCGTACTTCGGGGCGTGCAATGGCCACTTCTACGATGCCGTTTTCAATAGCGCTGACAGTCACTAACTCGCCGACGTAATCTGGCATGTATCGCTCCCTAATTAGCTTTTCTGGCAACGTTCTCAGGCAACCTTTAACAGCTCGCTGACCGTTTCGAGATGATAGTCGCTGTCGCCCAGGTAGTGATCGAACATTACCAGATGCTTGGCGTAGTTCGCGACATAGCACTCTTCGGTCATACCCATCGCCCCATGCAGCTGGATCGCCTGTTCGGCAATAAAGCGAGCCGACTCGCCACAGTAGGCTTTGGCCGCGGCAATTTTGTAATCCCGTTCGCTGGCAGGGAGTGCGAGGCTAGTGGCGGCTAAAATCGCCATGGAGCGGGACTGCTCCAGGTGCAGGTGCATATCTACCATACGGTGCTGCAGGGCCTGAAAGGTCGAAAGCGGTACGCCAAACTGCTTGCGCTCTTTTAAATAAGCGAGCGTTTGGTCGCAGGCCTCCTCCATTGCGCCGATGGCTTGGGCGCAGAGCGCTGCTCGGCCAACGGCCAGCACCTCCGCTAGCTTATCGCTAACATCTTCACTCAGGCAGTTGGTTAACGGCAGCTTGACGCTGTCCAGGGTCAGGTCACCGGCGGGCTGATCGTCGATAGTGCGATATAGGTGCGTCGATGTGCCCGGTGCATCAGCGGGCACAATAAACAGCCCTAGCTTGCCGTTAGCTAATCGGGCACTGACCAGCGTACCCGCAGCGGCTTCAAGGTTAAGTACCACGTGTTTTTTACCATTTAACTGCCATTGGTCGCCTTGCTGGGTAGCCTGGGTAGATACCGTAAAGGCGTCGTAACGGGCGCCAATCTCCTGCCAGGCAAGCGCCAACTGATGCTCACCTTCAAGTAGTGGGGCTAGCCATCGGGTTTGCTGTTCGCTGTTGGCGGTAACGGCCAGCAGTTGGCCGGGCAGCACTAGGCCAGCCAGATAGGGCTCGGGCACTAAGCCTCGTCCCAATGCCTGCATAATAATCATCAGGTCGGTGCCATCGCCGCCTAGCCCGCCTACGTCTTCGCTGAAGGACATATGCAGCAAACCCAGCTCGGCAAAGGTGCGCCATAGTGCAGAAGCGCGGTTTGGAGCAGCGGCTAGCATAGCGCGGCGCTGCTCGGGGGAAACCTGGTCGGCCACCAAACGGGTGAGCGTTTCTTCGAGCATGCGCTGCTCGTCGGTTAAAGCAAAATCCATGGTGACCTCACATGTTTAAAATGGTTTTGGCGACGATACTTTTCTGTATCTCGTTGGCACCGCCATAAATCGACAGCTTGCGACGGTTGAAGTACTGGGCGCTGGCGGCCGCGCTTTGGGCGCGCTCGTCATCCAGGCTGCCTTCGCCATGCAGGAAGTCGGGGAAAAATGGCAGTGCGGCGGGGCCAAGGGCACGGCGGGTGAGTTCGCTTAGCTCCTGGCGAAGCTCTGAGCCACGTACTTTCAGCAGCGAGCTCTCTGCGCCGGGTACGCCGCCATCCCGGGCCGCGGCAATCACGCGCAGGTTGGTCACTTCTAGCGCCATAAGTTCGAGTTCCGCTTTCACTACCCGCTGGCGGAAGCTGGGTAATTCCAGCAGCGGCTTGCCACGATGTTGAATCCGGCTCGCCAGCGACTTCAAGTGGCGCAGCGCCTGCTTGGCGTGACCAAGCCCCGCAATCCCCGTACGTTCGTGGGTGAGCAGGAACTTAGCGCAGGTCCAGCCCTGGCCCTCTTCACCAACGCGATTTTCAACCGGCACGCGAACATTGTCTAAAAAGACTTCATTGACCTCATGGGCGCCATCCAAAGTGATAATTGGCCGCACGGTGATACCGGGGCTCTGCATATCAATCAGCAGAAAGCTGATGCCAGCCTGCTTCTTGGCGTCTGGGTCGGTGCGCACTAGGCAGAACAGCATGTTGGCGTGCTGGCCCAGGGTAGTCCAGGTTTTCTGACCATTGACGATATAGTGGTCGCCATCACGCACGGCGCGGGTATTTAGGCCCGCTAAATCAGAGCCAGCGCCGGGCTCTGAGTAGCCTTGGCACCACCAATCCTGATTGCTCAAAATGCGCGGCAGGTAGTGCTGTTGCTGCTCGACACTGCCGAATTTCATGATGACGGGAGCCACCATGTTAACGCCGAAGGGTACGACTGTAGGTGCATGGGCAGCAGCACACTCTTCGTCGAAAATATGCCGCTGTACCGGCCCCCAGCCTGGGCCGCCGAACTCTTTTGGCCAGTTAGACGCCAACCAACCCTGTTCGCTAAGAATATTCTGCCAGCGCAGGTAGTCATCAGCGCGCAGATGGCGGCCCAAGCGCACGCGCTGGCTGATATCGCTGGGCAGTGCATCGGCTAGAAAGCGGCGTACCTGTTCGCAAAATGCCTGCTCTTCGGGGCTAAAGGTGAGGTTCATGGTCTATACATCCTTAGCAGCAGTTGAGAGCGTGGCCTGGCGGTGTGGCCCTCCTAGGTGACGCGGGTAGCCAAACGCTTCCACCGCGAGTAAATCGATGTCACTTTCCCGGTAGCAGAAGCCCTGTTCCGCTATATTGATACTTGCCTGTTCAAGCGCTGACTGCTTTTCACTGGCTGAAGCTTGCTGAATGGCATCATGCATCGCGCGAAGTATGCTTTTTTGTTGGCTGACCACGATGTTTAGCCGCAATGCTTTAAGGGTCAGTGCGGCTCGCTGCTGAGTAAGTGGCTCTGCGCTTACATTGACTAACTCACCTATTTGGCCATTTTCAGCAATGATCAGGCTTAGTGCACTAGCGGTGGAGCAGGCACTGCCAATCTCTTCCAGTGTAACAACCGGGCAATTCGCGAGGGAATCCTGAGTCGTATTTGGCCCCAGTAGGCAAAGCTCGGTGGCCTCGTTGGATGCGTTGGTTAAGCTAATGCCTGCCTTTTGCGCGGCCTTTTGCAGGCGTTCAAAGAGCGGATGCTCACCAATCAGCGCAACGTGTTTAAAAGCACTGGCTTTCTCAACGTCGGGCACTAGGTGCGGGCTGCGTGCGGCAAAAAACAGATGAATAAGCCCGGCGCGCTGGGGGGAGTCCATACAGGCTAGAAACAGCTCCCGCTCGCGGCGTAACCCAGCCTCCAGTGACTCGGCATCCACGCAGGCCTGAATCGTTTCGACAATGCGAAACGGCGAGAACAGTTCGGAAGACTGTTGGTTAAGCTGATCCAACGTCTTAGTGATGGCCTGGGGGTTCGCCGCCGGGGCAGGAAGTTGGCCGGTGATACGGGGCGTTTGGGCGCCTGCCAGCACTTCCTGGGCGGCCGCTAAACCCGCTTCAAGCGGCGTTTCAGCACTGCTAATGGCGTCGATAATGCCTGCCTCAAGTGCTTCTTCTGCTTCCACAAAACGCCCGCTGGTGATCATCTCTAAGGCGCGCTCAACGCCTACTAAACGCGGCAAACGCTGGGTGCCACCAGCGCCGGGCAGTAGACCCAGCTTAACCTCCGGAAGACCCACTCGGGTTCCCGCCAGTGCCACTCGATAGTGGCAGCCCAAAGCCACTTCCAATCCACCGCCCAGGGCTGTGCCGTGCAGGGCGGCAATCAGCGGTTTTGGGCAGGCTTCCAGTTGGTTAATCACATCGGGCAGCAGAGGGGCTTGAGGCGGCTGACCAAACTCACGAATATCTGCCCCGGCAATAAAGGTGCGGCCATCGGCGAGCACGACCAGCGCTTTAGCATCTGTGTCAGCAACACCCTCTTTAAGCGCATCGACTAAGCCACCGCGTACCGCGTGACTTAAGGCATTGACCGGCGGATTGGCTATTTGAATAACGCCTACATCGCCGTGACGCTGATAATGAACGGACATAGTTAGGCTCTCGTATTTCGCATGATAGTGAATTGAAAAGAGTACGCTTGGCGCCCCATCTGTTACGCAACAGAGGCGCTTTGCGAACGCCGATGGTGGCGCTGGCTTAAGCGTGCCATCAAAACACCGGGTACCAGCGCGGCTGCGGCCAGACCGATCAATTCCCACTGGCTAAGCGGCACCATCCCACCACCCGGTAGCGCCAGTAGTAGGCCAGCGATCAGTATCAAGGCACGAATCACGATCTCTTGCAGTGCGCCATAGCCCAGTCGACCAACCCCCATCAGGTAACCCTGCATGGCAGAAGCAAACAGGATGATGCCGATGACCGCCTGGATAAAGACAGCCACGATCATCAGCGGCGCGCCCTGCATAATCAGCGCGGGGTTGAGTACGAATAGGAAGGGAATAAAGTAGATCACGCTACCCAGACGCATCGCCTGCAGGCCCGTTTCCATGGGCCGGGCTCCGGCCACGGTAGCCGCGGCAAAGGCACCCAGTGCCACTGGCGGGGTAATAAAGCTCAGCATGCCCCAATAGAGAATGAACATATGTACGGCCATGGGATCCAGTCCGCCGCCTTGAATCAGTGCAGGGGCTAGAGCAACGGCGAGGAAGATATAGGCAGCCGTCACGGTCATGCCAATACCCAGCACAAAACTGGTAACTGCGCCCATAATCAGCAGCAGCGGCACGCTGCCACCGGCAATATTGATAAAGTCGTTAGCGATGGTGCCGGAAAGGCCGGTCATCGAAAGTGCGCCCACCAGCATGCCCACGCCAGCCAAAATAGCGATTAACTCGGCAAACAGCTTGGCCGCAGACGACAGCGTATCGGCTACATTCTTCCAGCCCCAGCGGTTATGTTTGGAAAGCTGGTTGAGCACCAACAGCAGCGCGGTGGCGTAGAAAGGTGCCACGGCTTCGCGCTGCATAATCAGCAGCATCCAAACTAATAAAGCAAAGACAAAAATAAAGTACCAACCCTCTTTGAGGGTTTGCCATAGCGAAGGCAGTTCAACGGCGGGCAAGCCTTTAATGTCGTGGCGGGCCGCGTAGGCATCAATCTGAATAAACAGACCCAAGAAATACAGAATTGAAGGAATGACGGCAGCCAGTGCTACCGCGGAATAGGGAATGTCGAGAAACATGGCCATGACGAAAGCGGTTGCGCCCATCACCGGTGGCATCAATACACCGCCGGTTGAGGCGCAGGCTTCCACACCGCCAGCAAAGGAGCGGCTCATACCGATACGACGCATGGCGGGAATCGACAAAACACCGGTGGTTAGTACGTTACTAATAACGCTGCCGCTCATCGAGCCCATCAGGCCGCTGGAGAAAATCGACACCTTAGCGGGGCCGCCGCGCACATGGCCCAGCAGCGCAAATGCCAGGTTGATAAAAAACTTACCGCCGCCGCTTTTTTGCAGCACGACACCAAAGATCAAAAAGCCGATCACCAGGCCCGCGAACGCCTGCAGCGGCACCCCCATGATGCTTTCGGTACTCATGGTGTGGTACATAGCGGTCTGTTCAAGCGTCGAAGGAAACGCCTGGATAGGGCCGGGGACGATATCCGCCACCAGCGGGTAAAGAGAGAAGACCCCCGCAATGATAGCAATCGGTAAACCGCCTGCCCGGCGGGCCGCTTCGATAATGAGCAGCCAGTAGGCATAGCTGGCATAAATAGCGATCTCAGGCGCAGAAAACGCCCAGCCGCGCTCTAAAATAGGGACTGCGTTATAAACAAAATAGCCGCCAACGATTAGCGTTATAGCGCTCAATAGGTAGTCGTACCAAGGGATAGGCTGTTCTTGTTGGCGACTCCGCATGGGCCAAAGCAAGAAAACCAGCGGTAGCAGTAGTGCCACAACGGCATAGTAGAACTGTGTTTCCAAGCCGGTTACGAACGTCAGTAAGCCAACGTTGAAAAGATAATCCAGCGTCATCGCCATCAAGATGACGGTGACCGTGGCGGGGATCCAGCGCAGCGCAGGGGGAAGCTGACGAATTTGGCTGATTTTTTCTTTAACCTGCTGATTATTGGCAGGTGAGGTATCTGTGGTCATGAGGGCATCCGTCAATCAGCAGGGGGCGGCAAGTGCCGCCCCGTGGCGTATTACTCGAAGATCGGTTCGAAACCGGCATCGCTAAGCGCGGTGGCTCGGGCTTCCATCCAGTCGGCAGTAAACGCCTCGTCATCACTGGGGGCGTCTTGCATAAAGCTTTCCCAGGCGCTTAGCAGTACATCCTGACGTTCAACTAGCTTATCCTGATGGGCCTGCATTTCATCAGTCCATACGTCGATCTCTTTGTAGTACTCCACGACCGCATCGTGGAACGGCACTACCCATTGAAGATCTTGCTGTTCCAAGGCGTAGCCAAGCGCCCCTGGGGCGTTATCTTTGTAGTCGTCGAAATTTTCCTGCATGGCCTTGATTAGGCCATAAGCGACGTTGTCATCCAGGTCTTGGTTGGCGACCACAATGGGGTATGGGTAGCTAGCGCTGGGCACCGGGTTTTCGGCGCTGATGCCACCAGCCCCAGACGTGACTTCGTGCGGGCGGAAGTAGGGCGCAACGGCGGCCATGCGCTCCCAGCCGGCTTCGTCGTTGGGGTCTAGCACTGGCCAGCTAATGCCGCGAGGGCTACTGGCCAACTGCTGGGCGGGCGGGGTGACCGTTGTGGTAAAGGAGGCATCCACATCGCCAGCGATAATGCCGTCGAACGAGCGGCCGTAGCCGGGGTAATCAACCCGCTCTACGTCATCCCAGGTTAAACCGCCAAAGGCGAGGTACGCCTCTGTGCCTTTATTGAGCGCATCGTCGCCACGGATATAGGCGATGCGTTTGCCCGCCAAGTCAGCGGGCGTTTCAACATCCAGGTCGCCCGCGAACGCAAGGGAGAGGCCAAAAGAGGCGGTGGAAGTGGTAATCACGCGCAGCGGCTGAGGGCCCCAGTCACGGTCGGCAAACATCATCACACCTTCCGCTCCGTAGTAGCTGGCGATCCCACAGGCGCAAAGGTCAACGCGGCCCTGCTTGAGCGGCGTCATGCGTGATACATCGTTATCACCCGGCAGAATACGTACAGACGAATCGTATTTGTTCTGCAACATATTGCCGATGGCGACGGCTTGGGCATAGCCGCTTGAGTTGGTGCCATAGGCCGTCCAGGCCATGGTGCCGGGCAGTTCAATTTCGTTGGCGTGGCTGACGGCTGCGCCGAGTAGCGATAGAGGTAAGGCGGCAATAAGTAGGCGTTGAGCGAAGGGACGCATTGGGATGCTCCTTTATTGTGGTTGTAGTGACGTTGATGGTGACGTTTAGTTGCTGGTTATTTGATTGAATGTGTTTTGCTGTGCGGTATTGTATTTTGCTTAATGGTCGGGTGATAGTAGAGAAGCCGCTGGGTGGCTGTCAATGCCGTTGTCATCAGAGGTGTCCGTTAGTAAACAACAGGCATAAAAAAACCAGGCAAAAGCCTGGTTTTTCAGAGCGGTAGCGAGAGCAATACTGTTAAGAAAACTCACGCCAAGCGGCGTAGGTGCTTAGAAATACCCGTCCGGTCAGTGCATCCAGAAAGTCACTCTTCTTAAGCTGATCCATTACCGGGCCTTTGACCTCGGATAAATGCAGTTTTACATCGGAGTCTTTTAAACGGGCGTTGATCGCATCCAGGCTCTCTAGCGCCGAGGCATCGATCAGGTTGACCGCCGAACAGATCAGCACAACGTGCTCAAGCTCGGGTTGGCTCGCCACCAGGTTATAAACGGTGTCTTCCAAATAGCGTGCATTGGCAAAGTAGAGGCTCTCATCGATGCGCAAGAGGGCAACGGTATTGACCGTTTCGACATCGTGGCGGGTAGTGTTTCTAAAATGTTCGGTACCGGGCACACGGCCTACCAAGGCGCTATGGGGGCGGCTGGTGCGGTACAAAAATAGCGCAATAGAAAGTGTCACACCGCTAATGATGCCGGCTTCAACGCCTTCGCACAGCGTGAGTAGAATCGTCACCGCCATGGCGGCAAAGTCGCTGCGGGAGTAGCGCCAGGTTTGGCGCAGCATGGGGATGTCTACCAGTGTCAAAATCGAGACGGTGATTGTTGCGGCCAGGGTCGCGATGGGCAGATAGTAGAGCCAACCGGTAAACGACATGGTGACCAGCGCAATACCTAGCGCCGCAAAGGCACCGGCGGCAGGTGTTTGCGCACCCGCATCGTAGTTAATAACGGTGCGGGACAGACCACCGGTTACCGGCATACCACTGGAAAACCCGGCGGCTAAATTGCTGGCGCCCAGGCCCACTAGTTCCTGATTGGGAGAGATGCGCTGGCGCCGTTTAGCGGCCAACATCTGGCCCATGGAGACCGACTCCACAAAGCCGACCAGGCTAATCAGCAGCGCTGGGATTAGCAGTGCCCGCCATAGCGAGTAGTCCGCCCAAGGAAAGCTTAACGAGGGTAAACCACCGGGAATTTGCCCTACTACGGAGACGCCTTTATCGGCCAACTGCCAATGCCAGGTCACCAGGGTGGTAATCACGACCGCAAAGACTGGCCCCGCTTTGGCGATCAAGTCCGCCAGAGTGCGTGGCAGGCCCAGCGTGAGCAGGGCGGCTTTACCGTGGCGCCGCATGGCAATCAAAAACAGCAGGGTTCCACTGCCAATCAGTAGGGTGGGTAAGTTAAAGGTGGTTAAGTTTGGTACCAGGGTGATAAGACGTTCCACCAGGGTAAAGCCACTGCTCTCAACCCCCAGTAGGCTGCCAAGCTGGCTGGCCGCAATCAAAATACCCGACGCCGTTAAGAAGCCGGAGATAACCGGGTGGCTTAAAAAGTTGCTGAAAAAGCCCATTTTCAGCAGCCCCATCACGACCAGCATGCCACCGGAAAGCAGTGACAGGATCAGCGCTGCCTGTAAGTAGGTCTCCGTACCCGCGGCTGCTACTGAGGAGAGCGCGGCACCGGTCATCAGCGCGATGATTGCCACCGGCCCGACCGCGAGGGTTTTACTGGTGCCAAACAGGGTATAGATCAGTTGAGGCAGGATGCTGGCGTAGAGACCCACCACCGCAGGTAACCCGGCTAGCAGCGCATAGGCCAGCGATTGGGGAATGACCATCACGGTGACGATCAAGCCCGCCAAAAGGTCTGCCCCCAATAGGCGTTTATGGTAGTGGGGGAGCCATGTCAGGATCGGCAAGTAGCGCTTTAGCATGGGGTCCTGGTGTTGTAGAAGTGGCAGAACCAAGAGAGTAAGGGATATTCCATTTCATTGCAGTGCTTATATTCATTTTTACTGCGGTAACCCAATGATGACCAAGCGCTTATAGGATTTGTGTCTTCGCCAAAAGTGCTACTTCCTTCCCCCAAAGTGCTACTTCTTTCATAAGCGTTACACGCTAAGCTTAGTCGCAAAGGGGGTTGAACCCCTCAGAAGTAGTATTTTCGATACTCAATAACATCAATAAAAGAGTACAGCTCATGCGCTTACTGCGATTGTGTGTTCCGGTGCTGTTTGTAGTGCTGTCGATAGGGCTTGCCATACAAGGAGGGCTCTGGCGTTATCTGGCACTTCTATTCGCCGCGCTAGGCGGTGGCGCTATGCTACTCAGCGTACTGGAAGGCGTCTACCGAGCCGACCAACGTCGCCTGGAACAGCATCGGCTTGGCTTTAAGCCGCTGCGTGATTACCGTTCGCTTCGCGCCATGGCCTACAGGTTAATGAACCGCGCTAGCAGCACAGCGATTGCCTCGGCAGAAGTGTCGCACTATGCCGATCTGATGGATCAGCGCCTCTCAAAGCAAGAAACCATGGCTCGTGAAGCTTCATCGAGCATGACGGCCATTAATGCAGCCATTATGCAGGTGAGTGCCAGCGCCAGCCAAGTGGCAGCGCTGGCAGAGAGCGCCCGGGAGGCCAGTCATCACAACCATGCTGAACTGGACGATATTATTCAGGACATGAGCGATGTTGCCGACCGCTCAAACCAAGCGCTGGAAATGCTGACCGCGCTGAACGATAAAATTGAGCGTGTACGTAACGTTACTTCCATGATTGAGGATATCGCCGAACAAACCCATCTGCTGTCGCTCAATGCGTCAATTGAAGCGGCCCGAGCGGGTGAACACGGGCGAGGGTTTGCAGTCGTCGCCGGCGAAGTGCGCAACCTGGCACTCAAGACCTCTACCGCAACGCAAAGTGTCGATGAGCTGGTTAAGGATATGCATCAGAGCGGCCAGTCGGTCGTCGCCACTATGGGCCAGTTAATGACCCGTATCAGCAAGCGCTCCAAGGGGCTACAAGTGGTCGGCAACAGTCTGGGTACGATGACTCAAGAATTCGACCAAGTGCAGAGGGAAATTACCCGTGTTGCCGATGCCATGGAAAACACTCGCGAACATAGTCAAACCGTGGCGGACAGCCTGAGCCAGTTGGAAGATGATGTCGATGAAGGCAATCGTAATATGCATGATTTGGCCGAGCAGGCCCGGGCATTGATGGAGGCTGCCGAAGGGGTCGATGGTGAACTGGCTCAACAGCATTTGGAGGGTCGCCACCAGCAGGTATTCCACGCTGCACGATTAACCGCCGATAAGTTGGGTAAGCTGCTGGAAAAAGCGATTGCCCGCGGGGAGCTTTCAGACACCCACCTGTTCCAGCCCCATTATGAACAGATTCCGGGTACGCAGCCGCCGCAATATAAAACCGGCTTTGATAGTTTCACTGATAGGTACCTGCCCGATTTGCAAGAGCCTTTGCTCACGCAGCTAAGCTTAAGCTATGCCATTGCCTGTGACCGTAAAGGCTATGTGCCGACCCATAACAAAGCGGTCAGTCTTGCACCAACCGGTGACTACGCGCACGATTTAAAGTTCTGCCGCAACAAACGCATTTTCGATGACCCGACGGGCAGCCGATGTGGGGCTCATGAAAAGCCGCTGCTACTGCAAACCTACAAGCGCGATACCGGCGAAATCATGCACGACCTCTCTGTGCCGGTGTATGTGCAGGGTAAGCACTGGGGCGGATTCCGGGTTGGCTACCAGCCTGAGCGTGATATAGCGACTCCCCCTGCGCCCCCTGCGTTGCAGTCAGAGGCCGCCCCAGTACCACCGCTTGCACTAACCAGCCGTAGCGTAGCGCGGGCGTGATTGCCATGCCGACCAGGAGTAGAGCGCGAGCCCGATCCAAATAAGCACAAACGTTGCCAACTGAATAAGGCCCAGGGGCTCGCCGAACACGGTTAAGGCAATCAGAAACTGAATGCTGGGGTTGATGTACATCAAAAAGCCCAGGGTTGCCAAACGCAACCGGCGTGCCGCGCCGGCAAAGGCCATTAACGGCAGCGCGGTCAAAGCCCCACTGGCGATCAGCAGGCCAGTCGATGACGTATCTTGAAGAAAATGCGAGCTGCCGTTCCAGCTTAACCAGGTCAAGGCGATCAGGGCGAGTGGGAATAGCAACAGGGTTTCCACAAACAGTCCCGATAATCCGTCCAGTGGCACCTGCTTACGAAACAGGCCGTAACTGCCGAAGCTTAACGCCAGTAGTAGACTAAGCCAGGGCAGTTCACCCAGCATCACAAACTGCGTGGCAATGGCCACGCTGGCCAAGCCCAAGGCGACCAGCTGCAGCTTGGCCATCACTTCCCGAAGTACCAGCATGCCTAGCGCGACGTTCACTAATGGCGTTAAGAAGTAGCCCAGGCTCGCCTGCAATACCTGCTTCGACTCCACTGCATAAATATAGATACCCCAGTTAAACGCAATCAATAGCGCACAGGCCAACACCCGACCAAGCCGCTTGGGTTCCCCCAATGCGGTGACAACGGGCGGCCAGCGGCGCAGAAGGGTAATCAAGCCGACCAGAAATAGACACGCCCAAATGATACGGTGAATCAATATTTCAAAGGCGGGAATGCCGTCAAACAGGGCAAAAAATAGCGGAAAGCAGCCCCACATGGTGTAGGCGGTTAGCCCATACATAACGCCTTTGACGGCATCTGGATCGCGTGTTGGAGTAGGAAGCATAGCAGCCTCATTATTTAAAGATGCTAATCTAGCATAAACGTTGTCTTGAGACTGACGAATTGGAGGTGTTAAGTGAGTCAACTTAGGAACACGCTAGTGCAGTGTGATCTGCGCTGGGAAGATCCCCAGGCCAACCACGCTCATCTTGAGAAGTTGCTGGGCGAGCTGGATAGCCGCGACACGGATCTTATTGTATTGCCTGAGATGTTTGCCACTGGCTTTACCATGAATTCCCGCGAAATGGCCCAGCCGATGGCGGAAAGTCAAAGCGTTGCCTGGCTACAGGCCCAGGCGAAGGCGCGCAACTGCGTGATGACCGGCAGCGTGGCGGTCGAAGAGGACGGTGAGTTTTATAACCGCTTGATTTGGGCAACGCCGGAGGGGGTGTTAACCCACTACGATAAGCGTCACCTATTCCGTATGGCCGGTGAGCATGAGCGCTACGGTATGGGCAGTGAGCGTAAAGTGGTAGAGCTCAATGGCTTTAAGCTGCTGCTGAGCGTTTGCTACGACCTGCGTTTTCCGGTGTGGATGCGTCAGCAGCCAGCAGAAGGGAAGCATTTCGAGTATGATGCGCTGCTGTGTATCGCCAACTGGCCAGCACCGCGTCGTCATCCATGGCGTACGCTGCTACAAGCCCGTGCGGTAGAGAACTTAAGCTATGTGATTGGCGTTAATCGCGTTGGAGAAGATGCCAAAGGGCTTGCCTACAGCGGCGACTCCCTGTTGGTCGACTTCAAAGGTGAAGCGTTAATTGATAAACCTGCCCATACCCCGTTTATAGAGACGGGCACGCTGGATAAAACTGCCCTTGATGCTTTTCGTGAAAAATTTCCTGCCTGGCAAGATGCCGACCACTTTCAACTGCTGCCAGGAGTGGGTTAATGATGCGCCTTGATCGCTTTTTGAGTGAAACCACGCCATTAACCCGTAGCCTGGCTAAGCGGGCACTCAAAAATGGTGAGGTAACCCTCAACGGCGAGCCGATCAAGCAGTCGGCGACCCAGATCGATACCGATAACGATGTGGTGGTGCTCAACGGCGAGCGGTTGGCGCTGGTAGGGTTGCGCTACATTATGCTGCACAAGCCCGTTGACGTTGAATGCAATGCCCGCCGCGGACTCTATCAGCGCGCGATAGACCTGATAGATCTGCCCAAAGCCGATCGGTTACAGCCGGTAGGGCGGTTGGATGTGGATACCACGGGACTGCTGCTATTAACCGATGATGGCCAGTGGTCGCACCGTGTCACGTCACCGCGCCATCGCTGCGCCAAGGTGTATATCGCCGAGCTAGCGGAACCGATGGAAGGTGCGACGGCGGAGTGGGCGATTGGTCAAGTCGCCGATGGCCTGATGCTGGATGGGGAGGAGACCCCGACGCAGCCCGCAACGCTTAGGCTGCTTTCGCCCACCCAGGCAGAACTCACCATTACCGAAGGGCGCTATCACCAGGTGAAGCGTATGTTTGCCGCCTTGGGCAATCACGTGAACTCACTGCACCGCAGCTCTATCGGTGATTTGGCTTTGGATGCCAACCTGGCGCCCGGCGAGTGGCGAGAATTAACCGCCGACGAAATCGCGCTTTTCTGAGTCCTTGCTTAAGGTCTCTATTAGCCGCTTCCCAAAAGGGTAAGCGGCTTTATTTTATCTGGATATTTATACCGTTATCTTAGTTCTGCCACCAACAATAGCAAGTATCGTGACTCGATAAAGTTAGTAAGTCAGAACTAGTGAGTCAGATGCGCAGCGGCAATCAACGCTTGAGTATAAGCGTGCTGTGGCGCTGAAAGCACCTCTAGGCAGGGGCCTTGTTCGACCACTTCGCCATCCTTGAGCACCATAATACGGTGTGCCATGGCACGCACAACGGCTAAGTCATGGCTTATGAATAAATAACTTAGCTGACGGCGTGCCTGCAAATCGCGCAACAGGGCGACTAGCTGCTTCTGCACGGTACGGTCTAACGCCGAGGTTGGCTCATCCAGCACCAATAGTTCCGGTTCTAAGATAATCGCTCTTGCCACGGCAATGCGCTGGCGCTGACCGCCGGAGAACTCGTGGGGGTAGCGCGCGGCACAGCTCTCGGGCAAACCTACCTCGTGCAGCGTTTGATTAACCCGCTGGGTGACTTCTTCAGTGGTGAGATGGGGGTAGTGAAAGCGCAGCCCCTCGCTGACGATATCAAACACTGGCATACGCGGTGAAAGCGCGCCATAGGGGTCTTGAAACACCATTTGCAGGCGATGGCGGTGGCGGCGTAACGCATCGCCGGTTAGGGCGCTTAGTTTATCCTTGCCAAGGGTAACATCGCCTTGGCTAGTGACCAGCCGCATGACCGCTGACGCCAGCGTGGTTTTACCTGAGCCGGATTCACCGACAATGCCCAGGGTTTCCCCTGGCGCGATTTGGAAATCTATTGGATGCACCGCCACAAAAGCAGGGGGCTGGCGCTTAAATAAGCCGGTCTTAGGGCGCTTAAAGCTCACGCTTAATTGACGAGCGGTCAGTAGCGGCGCTGTATGCTCTATAGCTTGGGGCCTACCTTCCGGCTCAGCGGCCAGTAGCGCTTTAGTGTAATCGCTTTGAGGGTGCTGAAAGACCTGCTCCACCGGGCCGATTTCTTGAATACGTCCCTGGTACATCACGCAAATGCGATCGGCATGGCGGCGCACCAGGTTTAAGTCGTGGCTGATAAACAGCATGCCCATGCCATGATGATCGCGTAGTTCACGCAGCAGGGCGAGAATCTCCTGCTGTACCGTGACGTCCAGCGCGGTGGTGGGCTCATCGGCAATCAGCAGTGAGGGATTGTTGGCAATCGCCATGGCAATCATCACCCGCTGGCGCTGCCCACCCGAGAGCTGGTGGGGCCAGGCATCCAACAATTCGTCCGGGCGCGGTAGTTTCACTTGTTCCAACAGTTCTTTGCAGCGTTCCCGGGCCGCCTGGCCCCGCAGTCCTTGATGCAGCCGCAAGGCCTCACCAATCTGCTTGCCCACCCGATGCAGGGGGTTGAGCGAGGTCATCGGCTCCTGGAAGATAAAACCGACGCGATTGCCACGCACCGTGTTCCACTCAGTTTCCGTTAAAGTGGCCAGATTGGTATCACCTAGCCAGCGTTCGCCTTGAACGCTGGCATTACTGGGCAGCAAATTCACCATGCCCAGCGTCGATACCGATTTACCCGAGCCGGACTCACCGACAATGGCCAGGGTTTCACCTGCATGGAGGGTGAGTGAGAGTGAGTGAACCACCGGGGTGCTATCAAAAGTGACATCAAGGTGTTCAATGCGCAGCAGGGGATTAGGCATGCTGAGTCTCCTGAGCTGGGCCTGCTTGGCGCTGTTGTACGTGGCGGGGATCAAAGGCGTCGCGCAAGCCCTCGCCGATAAATACCAGCAGTGACAGCATGATCGCCAAGGTCATAAACGCCGTGATGCCCAGCCAAGGGGCGTGTAGATTATTTTTGCCTTGGGCAGCAAGCTCACCCAGCGAGGGAGCACCCGGCGGCAGGCCGAAGCCGAGAAAATCCAGAGCGGTCAAGGTGCCAATGGCGCCGGTAAACAGAAACGGAATAAACGTCAGCGTGGCGACCATGGCATTGGGTAGCACGTGACGCCACATGATTAAACGTGACGGCAAGCCCATGGCTTTGGCCGCGCGCACATACTCCAAATTGCGTGCACGCAGGAACTCGGCGCGCACGATATCGACCAGGCCCAGCCACGAAAAGAGCAGCATAATCCCCAGCAGCCACCAAAATCCCGGCTGAACAAAGCTGGCTAAAATAATCAGCAGGAATAGCACCGGTAAGCCGGACCAAATTTCAGTGAATCGCTGACCGATCAAATCAATTTTGCCGCCAAAGTAGCCCTGCACACCGCCCACTACCACACCGACGACTAGTGATCCTGCGGTGAGTGCCAGTGCAAAGGCTACCGAGAGTCGAAAGCCATAAATCACCCGTGCGGTCACATCCCGCCCTTGGTCATCGGTGCCCAGCCAGTGGCGGCTATCCGGCGGGGCCGGAGAAGGGCGGGTCATATTCATGTCCAGGGTCTGATATGAAAACGGAATAATGGGCCATAGCGCCCAGCCATGATCATCAATTTGTTGCTGAACAAAGGGATCCAGATAGTCCGTTCGGGTCGGTAGAAAGCCGTCAAACTCGGTTTCTGGGTAGTCCACCAGCATGGGAAAGTACCACTGGCCGTCGTACTGCATGATGATCGGTTTGTCGTTGGCAATTAGCTCGGCAAACAGGCTAAGAATAAACAGCGTGGCAAATAACCAAAGTGACACCCGGGCACGGCGATTGGCTTTAAAAGCGGACAGTCGACGGCGAGTGATAGGCGATAAACGTGATGATAAAGAGGCCATTATCACGACTCCCGAGTCGAAAAATCGATACGCGGGTCTACCCACACGTAGGTCAAATCGGAAATCAGCTTGAGGATTAAGCCGATCACGGTATACAGGAATAGGGTGCCGAAAATCACCGGGTAATCCCGCTGCATGACCGCTTCGAAACCGAGCAGGCCTAGCCCATCCAGGGAGAAGATCACTTCGATAAGCAGCGCGCCGGTGAAGAAAATACCGATCATGGCGGCGGGTAGGCCCGCGATAATAATCAGCATGGCATTGCGAAACACATGGCCGTAAAGCACGCGCCGCTCGTCGGCCCCCTTGGCGCGGGCGGTAATTACATACTGCTTGTGAATCTCATCGAGAAAGCTGTTTTTGGTTAGCATCGTCAGCGTGGCAAAGCTGCCAATCGAGGCGGCGATAACCGGCAGTGTGATATGCCAGAAGTAGTCTTTGACCTTGCCCCAGGCTGAAAGCTGGTCGAAGTCGGGTGAGGTCAAACCGCGTAAAGGGAATAAGTCCCAGTAGGTGCCCCCGGCAAACAGGACAATGAGCAGGATGGCAAACAGGAAGCCCGGAATGGCATAGCCGACAATCACTAACCCCGACGACCAGACGTCAAACCGGGAGCCGTGGCGTAGCGCTTTTTTAATGCCTAACGGGATAGAGATTAAATAGACCAGCAGTGTCGTCCAGAGCCCCAGTGATATGGAAACCGGCAGCCGCTCGATCATCAGCTCGGTGACCGGGCGGTCGCGGAAGAAACTGGTGCCAAAATCGAGGGTGAGGTAATCCGCCATCATGCCGATAAAGCGTTCGTGGGCGGGTTTGTCAAAACCAAACTGCTGCTCCAGCTGCTCGATAAAGCGTGGGTCAATACCTCGGGCTCCCCGGGAGTCATCGCTGACCTGGACATCGGCGCCCCCCATATCCAAGCGAGTGCTGGCCATGGCGTCGGCGCCTTCAAAACGCGCCAGCATCTGATCAATTGGCCCACCCGGCGCCGCCTGAACAATAATAAAATTGAGTAGCATGATCCCGAAAAGGGTCGGAATCATTAGCAGCAGTCGGCGTAGGGTATAACGGGCCACAGAGCACTCCGAGGTTTATGACGATGAAACCGTTGAGGACAAGCCGTTGCATTTAAGAAGTTGTAATCGGGCCAAAGTTAACGGCCGCGCTGGCGGCGCTGCAGTTCTGCTTCACGGTCAGTGTCTACCCACCACGCATCCAGATCCATGGCGTATTTGGGGAAGGGTTCGGGGTAACCAAACTTATCCCAAATGGCGATGCGGGTCTCCCCAGAGTGGTAGTGGGGAATCACATAGAACCCCCAGCGCAGCACCCGATCCAACGCGCGCGTGGCGGTATCCAACTCTTCACGGCCCTCAGCACTAATGATCTCCTCCACCAGTGCATCGACCGCCGGATGTGCCAGCGCCATCCGGTTACGGCTTTGCGGTGCTTCGGCGGCGGCGCTGGTCCAGAAGTCGCGCTGTTCATTGCCCGGGTTGTTCGACTGAGGGAAATGACTGATCACTATGTCATAGTCATAATTACGCTGTCGGTTTAAATACTGATTAATATCAACGATACGCAGCGACGTCTGTACCCCTAAACGGGCCATGTTGCGGAGCATTGGCTGCACCACCCGTTCAAGCCCTGAGTCGTAGAGCAGCACTTCCAGGCTTAAAGGCCGCCCGGTTTGTTGGTTAACCAGTATGCCGTCTTCAACGCTATAACCTGCCTCGCGGAGGAGATCGAGCGCTTTACGAAGCCGCTCACGCAGCTCGATGGGCTGATCGATAGGCAGGGGCTGAGTGAACAAACGGTCAGAACCATGAGAGGCAATCAACTCCTCCCGAAAGGGCTCCAACAGCGCCAGTTCCTCCTCAGAGGGTAAGCCGGTGGCTTCCATCTCTGAATTTTGGAAAAAGCTCTCGGTGCGCTGATAGGTACCGTAAAAAATATTGGTGTTGAGCCACGGGAAGTCGAAGGTCAGGCTCAACGCTTCCCGCACCCTGGGGTCTTGGAACTTCTCTTTACGCAGGTTGAAAACAAACGCCTGCATCATCGAAGGGTTAACGTCCGGTACCGTTAGCCGCTTTACCAAGCCCTCTTCATAAGCTGGGAAGTCGTAGCCAATTGCCCAGGTGGCGGCGCGGGCATCGGTACGAAAGTCGGTGAGACCCGCTTTAAACGCTTCCCAGGCAATATCCCGATCACGGTAGTAGTCGTAAATGATGCGATCAATATTGTATCGGCCAACGTTGACCGGCAAATCTTTACCCCAATAATCTTCATCGCGCTGATAAACAATTCGCCTACCTGGGTCTACTTCGCTAATGCGATAGGGCCCGGAGCCTGGGTGTGCCGCAAGGGTGGGGGAGGTGAATTCGCGGGGTTCCCAGTAGTGGCGGGGGAGTATGGGTAACTGGGCGACGATTAACGGCAGCTCTCGGGATTGAGTGTCGTTGAAGGTGAACCGTACCTGATGCTCATTGAGGGCAATGGCTTCTTCCACCCCCGCGTAGTAACTGGCGTAAAACGGATTTCCCTCTTCGCGGAGCAGGTTAAGCGAGAACACTACATCGTAGGCCGTGACAGGTTCCCCGTCTTGAAAACGCGCTTCAGGGCGCAGGTCGAACTCAATCCACTCCCTGTCAGGGTCAAGGCGCACGCCTTCGGCCAGCAAGCCGTAGAGGCTAAAGGGCTCATTGGGGTTGCTGGCCATAAGGGTGTCATAAATTTGTGAAATGCCGGTAACTGGCGTGCCGCGAATAATAAACGGATTGGTCGAGTCAAAGCTGCTCCCCACGGCGGTATGGGTAATGGTGCCGCCTTTGGGGGCCTGTGGGTTTACGTGAGGGAAGTAGGGGAAGTCGGCTGGCAGCTCGGGGCTATCGTAAAGCGATAACCCATGAACTGTTTCAATAGGAACCACGTTGTTTGCGTCGGTGTTCAAATCACCCACCACATTAGTGTTGGTGGCGGTGATAGACGTCGACTCTGACGCTATTGTTTCGGCGTCTGAAGCCAGTATTGAAACGTTGGACAGCAGGCCACTGATGAGTAGAAGCGTTTTCGCAAAAAACAAACCACGCGGCATTTGAGACATCCCATGTGAACAAAGCCAACTAGTTAACCCGGTTTAACGCCCTGAAAGTGTCAGCAGTTGGCCTGGTTGCAGAGTGCTGGGGCGGTCAATCGCATTCCAGCGTATAAGGTCTTGCTGGTCAATATTATACCGGGCCGCAATCGCAGAGAGACTGTCGCCTCTTTCAACGCGGTGGGTATTGCCACGGCTGTTTTGCGCAAGCGCTTGGTTGCTGTCTTGTGTTTGACTGCCGCCTTGAGAAAGCTGCGCTAGCATCTGGGTATCCACTTCTTCAGGTACCAGCAGTGTCTGAGCACTACGGGGGTCAATGCTGCCATTGAGCAAGCCAGGGTTTAATTCGGCTAACGCGGTTTGGCTGACACCCAGCAGTTGAGAGGCTTCTGAGAGCGTCACTGCTTGGGCCAACTTAACTTTAGCGAAGGCCGGATCAACATGTATTTCCGGCAAGCTGACACCGTACTGCTCAGGGTCGTTAATGATGGTCGCGATGGCTTTCAGTTTGGGCACATACTGCATGGTTTCATAGGGCAGCGAGAGATCCCAGTAATCACCGTTTAGGCCTTGGCTTTGGGCCTGGCGTCGAGCGCGGTTAACGGTGCCTGCGCCGGCGTTATAAGCCGCTAATGAAAGCATCAGATCGCCTTCATACCACTGATCGGCCTGCATTTCCAAGTAGTCCAGCGCCGCTTCGGTGGAGGTTAAAACGTCTAACCGGCCATCGTAGTTTCCGTTGCGTACCAAACCCAATGCATCACCAGTGCCGGGCATAAACTGCCATAGCCCAGCAGCGCCGCGATGACTTCGCGCGCCTGGGTCAAAGGAGCTCTCGACGAAGGGTATTAACGCGACTTCACCAGGCAGGCCACGCTCGCTAACTTGCTGGGTAATCCAGGCAAGCCAGGGAGAGGCGCGTTCGGTGATAGTAGCAATGTTTTCGGGGCTGGAACGGTAGTGCTCAACCCATTCGTCTACCCGTGCTTGGGCCTCGTCTGGCAGTGACTTCTCTTGCCACTGAAAGCTTTTACGCAGCGTTGTCCAAGCGTCCTGAGGTTCCAGCTCCAGCGCCTCCCAAAAATGGATTCGGAACGGCGTGGGGCGTGGTTTTGTAGCGTCTACTGATTTACTGGTTGATGCCGTAGATCCTTCATAGGCTGTCGCAGAGGCTTGTGAGCTTGCCGCAGCGGCTAACATTAGGCCCATTATTACGGTACTGCCAGCGCTCAGCATCAAGCGCTGGCGAATCGTTCGATAGGTCATAGTTGCATTCGTTTGGTTTCGATAGCGTTCTTAAAAACGGTTCTTCCACTCGCGTAGAGTGGTGAACGTAGCGAGATCATCATTATTAACACCCTGGGTGCCTGCCGCTTGGCGCACGCTATCAGTGCCCACACGGAGGTAGGGATTAATTTTCAGCTCGCGTCCTATCGTGCTGGGTAAGGTGGGGCGATCCAATGCCCGCGCCTTTTCACACTCCTGCAAGGCGTGTTTGACGTCTTCGTTTTCAGGATCCGCAGCACGGGCAAACGTTAGGTTTGCCTGAGTGTACTCATGGGCTGCAAAGACCAGTGTATCTTCAGGGAGTTCCGCAAATTTTTTCAGCGCGGTGTACATTTGCTCCGGGGTACCCTCGAATAAACGACCGCAACCCGCGCAAAAAAGGGTATCACCGCAGAACAGTAGTGCAGGGATACCCGCTGTGAAGTAGCTGATATGATCCAGCGTATGGCCGGGGGTCGCCATGACGTCAAACAAGCGACCCATAATGCGGACTTCGTCGCCATCACCCACGGTTTCATCGATGCCTTCAATCTTGGGATTGTCGGGGCCGATAACGTGCGGAGAGTAGCGTTTAATTAATTCTGCTAAACCACCGGTATGATCATGATGATGGTGAGTAATCAGAATGCAGCTTAGGGTGAGCGACTCACGCTCAAGAAACTCGATCACCGGGGCAGCTTCACCGGGATCCACCACACAAACGCTTTGACTGGTATCTTGTCTTAATAGCCAAATATAGTTGTCGCTAAGGGCGGGGATCGGTGTCACGCTCATCATCGGCGAGATCCTTTAAGTTACGAAAAAACACATCAAACATTGCGCTTATTAGCGCTAAATCGGTGCGTAAAAGGCGTTAAAAAGCCGTTACTGTGGAGGGAAGCGCTGTTCATGTCAAATTCGACGATGGCCACGACACTGGCTAAGCGCTTACAAAGTAGCCAGCCTTATTGGCAAACAGAGGCGGGGCGTTCGCTGTGGGAAACACAGCGTGCCTGCTTAGGGCCCGTTGTGGAATCGCGTGTGGGCGGCCACAGCTTGGAAATGAGCATGGGGCCGGCACTGATGACCATGTCGGCCATTGCGCACCCCATACGCTGGTTGCCTACGCGTCAGTTAGCCGAAAACGATAGCACCTTGGTATGCCCACCGGATCAGCTTGCGCTGCCGGATCGCTGTTTAGATGTGATGGTCATCCACCACTGGCTTGAGCACTTAACCGATGCCCACTTTACGCTTCAGGAGGCTGCGCGTGTCACTGCTGACAACGGCATTATGGTGCTGTTTGGTTTTAACCCTGTCGGTGTGAGTGGTCTTACCCGGCAGTTGCGAAAGCGCCAACAGACGTTTCCCTTGAGCGGTACCTGGCGCTCGGCTAGCCGCCTGCGGGACTGGTTGGCGTTTGTCGACTTTGAGGTGGAGCGGGTAGACTATTGCTGTTTCAGGGGGCGGATGAACGCCAAGTGCGGTGAGTATTGGGAGTCGTTAGGGCGGCGGCATAACCTGCCGCTGGGCGAAAGTTATATGATTCAAGCACGCCGACAGCAGCGCCAAGCGCCAGTGCAGCGTTTGAAATTTGGTTTGAAGGCGCCAGTGTCCCCGGCGTCGTTGGGAGTTACCCGCTCAGGCTCATCCACCCACTACCAAGCTTATCAAACGCCTCCCGCTAGAACATCGCAAGCCAAAACACGGCAAAAGGATAGGCACACAGCTGATTCAAATAAAGCTGATCCACAGAAGCCTGTTTTACATAAATCTGTTTTACATAGACCGGGGGATCAGGAGATTGACTAAAGAGGCGGCGGGAGATCTACCTCGGGTAACGGTGTATACCGATGGGGCTTGTAGGGGCAACCCAGGGCCCGGCGGATGGGGCGTCGTGCTGGCGAGTGGCGAGCATGAGAAAACCTTGAAAGGCTATGAAGCAGATACCACTAATAATCGCATGGAGTTAATGGCTGCGATTATGGCGCTACGCACCCTCAATACCCCTTGTGAAGTGGCGCTTTGGACTGACTCCCAATATGTACGCCAGGGGATTACCCAGTGGATTCATAACTGGATCAAGCGCGGCTGGAAAACCGCTGCCAAGCAGCCGGTCAAAAATGCCGAACTGTGGAAGACCCTGCACGAAGAGACCCAGCGCCACCAAGTCGAGTGGCACTGGGTAAAAGGGCATAGCGGCCACCCTGGCAACGAGCGCGCCGATGCGCTGGCCAATGAAGCGATTGATGAGCACCAAAAGAGGAGAGCATGATGCGTCAGGTGATCTTGGATACTGAAACCACGGGTATTGACCCCAAAGATGGCCATCGCCTAGTCGAAATTGGTGCTATTGAGATGGTCAATCGACGCTTCACTGGTCGCACTTATCACCAATACATCAATCCTGAGCGGCATATCGATGCTGAAGTAGTCGCCGTTCACGGGATTGATGATGCCAGAGTCGCTAACGAGCCGGTATTCGCGGCAATTGCCGATGAGTTTTGGGCATTTATCGAAGGCGCGGAGCTGGTGATTCATAACGCCCCCTTCGATGTGGGCTTTATTGACCACGAGCTGGGCATGTTGAATCGGCAGCGTAAATCCCCTGTGTTGGGGCCGGTAAGCGATCATTGCGGCGTATTAGATACGCTGACCATGGCGCGGAAGATGCACCCCGGTCAGCGCAACAGTCTTGATGCATTGTGCAAACGCTACGATATCGACAATGGCCACCGGGTACTGCACGGCGCACTGTTAGACTCTGAAATCCTCGCCGAAGTCTACCTGGCGATGACCGGTGGGCAGACCGCGCTGACCTTGGACGCGGCCTCCGCAGCGGAACAGGAACAGGCGGATACCTCCAATGAGGGAATGTCGATTCAGCGGCTTTCTTTAACGCCGGGCCAGTTGCGCGTGGTGCGGCCAACAGACGAAGAGCGAGCGGCCCATCAGGCCAAGTGCGAGGCGCATCAATTGAACTGGTTTGAGGAGGGTGCGGCCAGCGATGCTTAGGCGAGAAATCCCCCATCACGAACAAGCTGGTCGGGTTATTCGGCTGTCGCGTAGCCTATTGGCGCCCGCACCGTTAAACGGTAGTGAAGAGTTGACCCCGCTGCAGCCCTATCAACCCTGGACAGAGCAGATGCAGCCGCTGTGTTACTGGGATGATGAACCGGTGGCGCTGCTTGTGGAATCCAAAGCTGGAAACGATTGGATTGATGGTCGTCAATGGATGAGCGAGCTTTCAACCGTTTGGTTTAGCCTGCTTTCCACGGCGCTGCAGGTAGGTGCTTGGTTAGAGAATCACCGTTTCTGCGGCCGCTGTGGTGCACCGGCCACCAAGCTAACTGCGGAATTTGCTATGCACTGCCACGCCTGTGGGCACCGCAACTATCCGCGTATCTCACCGTGTATTATCACGCTGGTGACCAGCGGGGAGGCGATGCTGCTTGCCCGCAGTCCGCGCTTTCCACCCGGGCGCTACTCCACCTTGGCGGGTTTTATCGAGCCTGGGGAGTCAGCGGAAGAGGCGGTGCATCGTGAAGTGTTTGAGGAAGTGGGCGTGCATATCGATCAACTGCGTTATCACCAAAGTCAGGCGTGGCCATTCCCGCACTCGTTGATGTTTGGTTACTTCGCCGAAGCCACCACCCGGCGCATTCGCATCGATGGGGTGGAAATTAGCGATGCGGCGTGGTTTTCACCTCGTCAGTTGCCCTCTCTGCCGCCGCCTTACTCGATATCCCGCGAACTAATCGAAACCCATTTGGCACGCTGGCGCGAAGAGTAAGCGGCGCCGCGTGCCGATATGACGATTACTCGCTAGGGAATAAGCTAGTCAGCTTAGTGGCCAGCATGACATTACCAGTCGCTTTTAGCTTACCGGTCATAAAGGCCGTCATACCATTGATCTCACCGCTCATAATGCCTTTTAGCGTGTCAGTGGTTAGGCTTAAGCTGACAGAAGGATCGTCGTGCTCACCTTCTTGTACGTCCAGCGTGCCATCTTGGATATTTAAGTAGTAGCTGCCCGCATCGGTAAAGTGAAACTGGAAAACTTCATCCATGCCCTTTGCCGCTTCCGGATTAAAACGCGCTTTTAACTTCTCAAGGGTGTTGTTTGACATAACATATCTCTCGGTTAAGTAGATCAGGCTAAGGCTAGCGACCAGAGCCAAAAGAAACAATCGTAAAGGCAAGCGAGGTTATTTCATACGGGCGTTCCAATCAAGCGCGCTAGTCACTATCAGCATACGCATATACAACGCACGAGCTATAAAGGAATTAATCCTCTAATGGAGAACGTCAATGAGTGAATGGGTAGCAGAGATAGGCACCTTTGTTGTGCAAACCACCATCGTGATGGCGCTGATAGGCTTTGGCCTGCTGCTGATTGCACGAACCAAGCAGGACAAAGAGAGCGAGCTGAAACTCACGATCGAGCCACTTAACGATCAACGACGCCGCCGTGTCCGGCGTTTGCGGCTGGCTGCCACGCTCCCTGGTGCGCGCAAAAAACTGCTGAAACTATTTCGCAGTGAAGATAAAAAGCGTCACAAGGAGCACAAAACGGAGCAAGACGGCGCCTCAGCGCCAAGGGTTTGGGTGCTCGACTTCCATGGCGATCTGAAAGCCTCGCAAACCGAGCATTTTGCTCAAGAGGTATCGGCCATCATCGGTGTCGCCGCTAAGGAAGACGAGGTAGTGGTGCGTCTTGAGTCCGCGGGTGGCCTGGTGCATGCCTATGGGTTGGCAGCGGCGCAGTTAGACCGGCTGCGTACGGCGGGGTTAAACACAACCGTCTGTATCGACAAGGTGGCGGCAAGCGGTGGTTACCTGATGGCCTGTACTGCACAGCACATCAAGGCCGCGCCTTTCGCAGTGATTGGTTCCATCGGCGTGGTGGCACAAGTTCCCAATATTCATCGCCTGCTTAAGCGCCATGATGTTGACGTCGAACTGCTTACCGCCGGTAAATACAAACGTACCTTAACCGTGCTGGGTGAAAATACCGAAGAGGGTAAAGCGAAGTTCTTGGAGGATTTAGAGAATACGCACCGCTTGTTTAAAGGCTATGTGGCAGAACGGCGTCCCAGCATGGATATTGACACCCTCGCCACAGGCGAGATTTGGTACGGTAGCGAGGCGCTATCTTTACAGCTTGTCGACAGCGTAGGGACTAGCGAAGCCTATCTGGTAGAACGTATGACCGAGGCGCAAGTATTCACAGTGAAGCTAGAAGCCCCTAAAACCGTCAGTCGTAAACTGGGGTTGGCCATTTCAGAAGGTGTTGAAAAAGCAGCGCTGAAAGCGCTTGGTCTAATCGACGCCGCTGGGTGGCAGCGGCGCTGAGATTAAACCCTGAAGCGTTATGCAGCGTAATGGTGTGCCAAGGTGTCAATCACGGCCTTGGCGCTTTCGCTGCTTAACGAATAATAGATGGTTTGTGACTCCCGTCGGGTATCGACGAGCTCATCACGCCGCAAAATAGCCAGATGTTGCGAAAGTGCCGACTGACTTAACGCAAGCTGTTGATTAATTTGCGTCACTGACAGCTCTTTCTCGGCAAGAAGGCAGAGGATTTGCAGCCGTTTTTCATTGGCCAACGCTTTTAGCAGGTTGGTTCCCGCCTCAATAGCGCGACAGTTATGTTCAAGCAGGCGTGTAGCGGCGCTTGTAGAAGCAGACATAATGATCTCCTTGCCTACACTGTTACATCAGCGTTTTATAAGCATTGTTTTAAAGGCGTCGTTTTAAAGGCATTGCTGTACGTTGTCGAGGCATCGTCGCGTCGCGAGGACCATGTTGTTTAATGATCAGTAATTTAGCGAGTTTTGTCCAAACTTCTGTTTAACGGTTAATCAATGGTAGTCATTCGACATCTTGTCGACAATGTTGGTACCTGTCTACCGCTTTGGTCGCTATTTAGCCCATAGTATGAGGGAGAAATATCGGTTTCCTTTATAAAGTGTCAACAATTCTCCTTGATCGTTACTACAAAAAAGATAGGGACACCATGAGCCGCTACCAACACACCTTCCAACGCTCCATCGAACACCCTGAATCGTTCTGGGCCGAGCAGGCCAAACGTATTCCCTGGTATACGCCGCCCAAAACCATTCTCAGCTACGATGAGCAGAGCCCTGGGAAAGAGCATGCTCGTTGGTTCAGCGACGGTGAAATGAATCTTAGCTACGCTGCACTGGATTATCATGTCGAAAATGGGCGCGGTGATCAGGCGGCGATTTTCTGGGATTCGCCTGCCGCACAAGCCAAGCTCACCCTTAGCTACCGCGAAATGCGCGATAAAGTGGCGTATTTCGCGGGGGCGCTAACGCAACTAGGCATCACTAAGGGGGATCGCGTGGTGATTTATATGCCAATGATCCCCGAAGCGCTGGTGGCCATGTACGCCTGCGCGCGGCTTGGCGCTATTCACTCGGTGGTATTTGGTGGCTTCGCTCCCCATGAGCTGGCGGCGCGGATTGAAGACGCCGAGCCTAAAGTGGTGGTTGCCGCTTCCTGCGGTATCGAGCTGGGCAAGGTGTTGCCCTATAAGCCAATGGTAGACCAAGCCGTTGAATTAAGCGCCCATAAGCCGGATGCCTGCGTCGTTTATCAGCGTGAAGCGCACCGGGCTGAACTGGAGGAGGGCGATTACGACTGGGAAGAGTTGGTTGCGAAGGCGCCGTTTGCTGAATGCGTGCCGGTGAAGGGAACCGACCCGCTGTATATCCTCTATACCTCAGGCACCACCGGAAAACCCAAAGGTGTTATGCGCGATACGGGTGGCTACGCGGTAGCGCTGGCCTATTCGATGCAGGCGATCTACGCCATGGAGCCCGGTGAAGTGTTCTTTACCGCCTCGGATGTGGGCTGGGTCGTTGGGCATTCCTACATTGTTTACGCCCCCTTGCTACTTGGTTGCACCACGGTGGTATACGAAGGGAAGCCGGTAAAAACTCCCGATGCGGGCAGCTTCTGGCGCTTGATCGAGGAGTACCGGGTGAAGAGTTTCTTCACTGCGCCCACGGCCTTCCGTGCGATTAAGAAAGAGGATCCTGATGCTAAACTGTTACTGAACTACGATATCAGCAGCCTAAAGCACCTCTATGTGGCCGGAGAACGCCTCGATCCACCCACGTTTCACTGGCTGGATGACCTTTTGGACGTGCCGGTGATTGATCACTGGTGGCAAACTGAAACCGGCTGGCCCATCGCCGCCAACTTGCCCGGCATAGAGGCCGTGCCCACCAAAGCGGGATCCGCAACGTTCCCCGTTCCTGGCTTCAATGTGCAGGTGCTCAACCGTGATGGTGAACAGGCCAAACCCATGGAGCAGGGCAGTGTAGTGATCAAACAGCCCATGCCGCCAGGTTGTTTGACCGGCGTTTGGCGCGACGAGAAGCGTTTTCATAGCGCTTATATGGCGGCGTTCCCCGGTTATTATTTGACCGGCGATGGCGGTTATTTTGATGAGCAGGGTTATCTGTTCATTATGGGCCGTACCGATGACGTTATTAACGTGGCAGGGCACAGACTCTCGACCGGTGAAATGGAAGAGGTGGTTGGCGCCCATCCCGCGGTGGCCGAGTGCGCGGTGATTGGGATTCATGACGATCTTAAAGGGCAATTGCCGATTGGCTTGGTGATTCCTAAAGATGGTTTTAATGGCGATGAAGCGACGCTGGAGGCCGAGCTCATTGCGCGGGTTCGCGAGCATATTGGCCCAATTGCCTGCTTCAAGCAGGTGTTAGTGGTCGACCGCTTACCCAAAACCCGTTCGGGTAAAATTCTGCGCAAGCTACTGCGCACGATTGCCGATGGCAAAGAGTTTGGTATTCCCTCCACCATTGATGACCCCACCAGCCTGACCGATGTTCACGCCGCCATGCGTGAACGCTCGGTAGGTGCCGCTGATAAAGCCACACCGCTGGATTGATGCGGCTACTTTTTATTAGCCAAGTGCGAGGGCATGCAGATTGCCAAGGGGTGGCGGCTTCCATCCCTTGGCTTTTAATATCATGTATAAGCCGTATAATGCGCTCCCCAGAACAGCGCCAGTTTTATCAACGTTGATTTGGCGATGCGCTTACTACCCGAGGGTTCCCTAACCCCTCTTATCTATTAAAAAAAGGTCTACCCGCATGTTTGCATTGAGTGAGACTCAACACCGCCGTTGCCTAATGGTGATGGTGGCTTTCCATATCGGCATTATTGCCGCCAGTAACTATCTCGTTCAGCTGCCGTTTACGCTGTTTGGCTTTCATACCACCTGGGGCGCGTTTAGCTTCCCGTTTATTTTTCTAGCCACCGACCTAACGGTACGTCTGTTTGGCAAAGGGCCGGCGCGATCGATTATTCTGCGCGTTATGCTTCCCGCACTGCTGGTCTCCTATGTGGTATCCGTGGTATTTCCCCGCGGCAGCTTTGCCGGGATTGAGGCACTTTCGGAGTGGAACCTGTTTGTCGCCCGTATCGCCCTCGCCAGCTTCCTGGCCTATGTGATTGGCCAGTTGCTGGATGTACAAGTGTTTGACCGCTTGCGCCAGTGGGCATGGTGGGTGGCACCCGTTTGCTCAACGGTGTTGGGTAACCTAGCCGACACCTTTGCATTCTTCTCGGCGGCGTTCTATAACAGCCCAGACCCGTTTATGGCCGCCAATTGGATAGAAATTGCCGCCGTCGACTATGCCATTAAGCTCGCTATCAGCCTGCTGTTTTTCCTTCCGCTGTATGGCTTGCTGCTTGCCTGGCTAACGCGCCGCTTGGTGGTTTGGACAGGCCAGGTGGATGCCGAGCCCCGTACGGCGTAATCGCGTAAACACACAGAGTCCGCAAGGCTGAGGAGCTAGCATGACTGACGTTGCCACCGTTGATCTCCACTTTATCGATATGCCCGCCGAAGAAGCCGCCGCGGATACACCTCCGCTGGTGGTGATTCATGGTTTGCTGGGGAGTGCCGATAATTGGCGTTCGCACTTAAAAGTGTGGCAGGGCAGCCGCCGGGTGATTGCGCTGGATCTGCGTAACCATGGCCGCTCACCCCATGCAGAGGGAATGCGTTACGCCACCATGGCGGATGACGTGATAGCGCTATTGGACAAGCTCTCGATCGAGCGCGCTCATGTGCTGGGCCACTCCATGGGTGGCAAAGTGGCGATCAGTTTGGCGCGCTTGGCACCTGAGCGGGTGGCGTCGTTGATTGTGGCGGATATTGCCCCGGTGGCTTATGAGCATGGCCACGATGATGTGTTTGCCGCGCTCGATAATGTGCGGGAAGGTCAACCCAAAAGTCGTCGTGAAGCCGATGATCTGCTGGGCGAGCATGTTGAGTCGCGACCCACACGGCTGTTCTTGGCCACTAATCTGGTGCGCAATGACGATAACGTGATGGCGATACGGGTGGGCTTAGATCAGATCAAGCGCGGTTATAGCGACATTATCGGCGTGCCCGATGGCGAGCAGCCTTTTGAAGGCCCGGCGTTGGTGCTACGCGGCGGCGATTCTCACTATGTGGCTGACGATATGATCCCCGCGCTGCGTGAAGTGTTACCCCGCGCTCGTGTGGTAACGCTCAAAAATGCCGGCCACTGGCTACACGCCGACCAGCCGGAAGCCTTCCAGCAGGCAGTGACGGCGTTTCTAGACGCGCAATAGATGCGTGTTCAAATACTTAAGAAGCGCTGTTTTATCAGAGTGGCGTGACCGTTAAGCCGTGCTGCTCTGGGTAATGCAGGGAACGGTTCAAAATTCGGTAGCTATCCACATCAAAGCTTGCGGGCGCTGCTGTAGCGCCCGCTGACTGCCCCTCAATAGCAATGCTGCCCGGCCACGGCCAAACATTGACCTGAAGCTGGGTGAGCGCTTCCTGCGCCCGCTGGGTATGCGCTGCTATCGACTCCTGACCATTGCACGCGCCACACGGCACTTGCCCTCCTGATTGGCAAAACAACGCCCCTTACCTTTTGCAAAAATTAAAGCTGTTTCGCTCATGGGCCGCCATGGTAGTGGATGGAGAGCTATTAATACTTGGTTATAAAGTGTGTGGATCTACTGCTAAACGCGATACGGGCAGCGTCTCGTCAGTAAGGCCCATTTTGTGTAGAAAGGTTTCAAAGTCAGCGTAACGGCGGCTATCTAACGCCGCGGGGCTCAGCGCCATGCGGCGCAGGATGTCCTCCCAGGCGTTGGCGTTAATGTCATTATCGAGCACAGGGTGCGCGCTAATCAGCAGCTCCCAGGCGGCGTCAGGGTTGTCGATAATCCAGTGGCTGGCTTGCTCAACGGCAAGCACGAAGCGAGACCAGGTATCAGCGCGGCGCGCAAGCGTATCGCTATTGGCCAATACCACCAGGCCGTCATTACGGGGGATATCTAACTCATCGAAGCGAATGACGTGAGTGTTAATGCCTTCAGTCGCCAACTGCTGAGGAAGGTAGTGGTAAAAGCCATCGGCGACCGCGTCAATCTGACCCTCCCGCATTGCTCGAATGGGGTCGAAGTGCAGGTTGATGGGCGGGGTGAAATCATCGGTTTGCTGTACCGAGCGGGGGAGTAAACGCGGAATGCTCAGGTCGCGGCCTTCTCCGGTAGTATAACCGTAGTGTAACCCTGCCAAGGTATTTTCGGTTTCCGCCTGCTCCTCGCCCGCCACAATGACTGCCGTCAGCGAGGTTTCGATCAGTGTCGCGATGCGGACGATTGGCGCGCCGTTATGAGCCTGCATATGAAGCAGCGGCTGGCGGGTCAGCGCCAAATCGACTTCACCTGCGGTTAGCAGCTTGATAGCGATGGAGGGGTCGGCCGGTGACTGAATCTCCACTTCAAGTCCTTGGGCAGCGTACAGCCCTCGCTCTTTAGCAATCACCAAGGCTGCGTGCTGCGGGCTCAAGTACCAATCCAGCATTAGCGTGATGTGTTTAACCGGCGGTGGTTCGAGCGGCGGTGCCGGGGTTTGCGCCGTGGTGGGCACTTCCTCGACGCTTTCGCTGTCAATGTTTCGCCAAAATGCTTCCGGCACCTCAACATCTGTATCTAGCGTCAGCGGGGCCGTTTCTGAAGGGCTTTCTTCGCGCTCTTCATTTGCGTAAATAACTGAATTAGAAAACAATAAGGTGACGATAAGACTCAACAGGATAGGGTGCCAACAGCGTAAGAGGCAACGCAACATAGTCAGTAACTCCAGGGGTTGTAACGGCGAAGTGTAGCCGCCTGGGAAAGCTTCTGACCAGCCCCTTGAGCATAAGGGGGCGCTGAGAAGAGACAGTAAATTCAACGGTTACATGCAATAATAGCGCTGTATTGATGTAGAGACGGAGAGTCATGGACACAATTTATACGTTCTTTTTGGTAGGCGGTTCTCTTATGGCCCTCAGCATTTTGGCCAGCCGCTTATCGTCGATGATGGGTGTGCCGCTGCTGCTGATCTTCCTTGGGCTAGGCATGCTAGCAGGTGAAGAGGGCGTACTGGGCGTAGTGTTTGACGATTACTCCATGGCCTTTGCCATCGGCCACCTCGCGCTGGCCATGATTTTGTTAGACGGTGGCTTACGTACTCGCCTCAAAACCTTCCGAGTGGGTTTTAAACCCGCGCTTTCCCTCGCGACCTTTGGCGTCTTTATCACCAGCGCCATTGTTGGCGTTATCGCGATGTGGATTTTTGACCTAACTATAGTACAGGGCCTGCTGGTTGGCGCCATCGTAGGTTCAACCGATGCTGCTGCGGTTTTCTCCATGCTCAGCGGTCGCGGCGTTAATCTCAACGAACGGGTAGGGGCGACGCTGGAGATCGAGTCGGGTACCAACGACCCGATGGCAATTTTCCTGACCCTGATGCTGGTTGAGCTGCTTGTTGGTGATATTGGCGGCCCCGTTGAAACCCTGCTGTTTTTCCTTTCTCAGTTTGGTATTGGTTTGATTGTCGGCCTAGGGGGCGGTTGGCTGAGTGCCAAGCTGCTTCGCTGGCTCGATTTAGCCCCGGGCCTTTATGCCATGCTGGCGCTGGCTCTGGGGTTCAGCGTATTCGGTTTAACCAGTGTGCTGGGCGGTAGCGGATTTTTGGCCATCTACCTTGCTGGTTTGATGATTGGTAATCAGCCTGGGCGCCACCTCAACTTTATTCTGCCGGTGCACGACGGCTTGGCGTGGCTAAGTCAAATCGGCTTGTTCCTGGTGCTTGGCCTGCTGGTTACACCCAGTGAGTTATGGGACGTGGCACTGCCCGCGGGTTTGGTGGCACTGGCGCTCATCTTTATTGCCCGCCCGCTGGCGGTGCTGATCACCATCAAACCGTTCTTCAAATTCCGTTGGCGGGAAACCTTCTTCATTGCCTGGGTGGGCTTGAGAGGGGCGGTGCCTATCGTGCTGGCTATTTTCCCGGTCATCGGTGGGGTAGAAAATGCCTCGCTCTACTTTAATGTGGCCTTCGCCGTGGTATTGATGTCGCTACTGATTCAGGGCGGCTCACTGACGCTGATGGCCAAGTGGTTGAAGGTGGAAGTGCCGGTAGGCACCGTGCCTAACCGACGCGGCCCGCTGGGCATCCTGCCGGAAAACGACTTTGAGCTGTTTGTGTACGGGGTTGAGAACCAGGATTTAGAGGACGTGCCCATCCGGCTGCTGCGTTTTCCTTCAGGTGCTTTGATTTCCGCGCTGTTCCGCGACCACGCCATGTTGCACCCCAAGGGCAGCACACGCTTGAAGCTGGGCGATGTGATTTGTGTGATCGGCCGCTCAGAGGACTTGTACGCGCTTAACCGACTGTTCAATGGCGATGCCAAGCTCAAGCAGGAGCGTGCCTTCTTCGGTACCTTTACCCTGGATGGCAGCGCGCAAATGCAGGATATCGCCCAAGCCTATGGCCTAACGCTCAGCCCCGGTGAGCAGGACATGACACTGGCGGAATTTATCGCCCTGCGCGTGGGGGGCCACCCGGTTATCGGGGACGACGTAGATTGGCACGGCATTCATTGGGTGGTCAGCGATATGGAAGGCGGAAAGATTACCCGCGTCGGGTTACGTTTGTACTAAAAGGCGTTGACTTCCAAGGAAAAGCTGTTAGTATACGCACCCATAAGCCGGAGGGATGGCAGAGCGGTTGAATGCACCGGTCTTGAAAACCGGCATAGGTTAATAGCCTATCCAGGGTTCGAATCCCTGTCCCTCCGCCACTTATTCAAGGGAATCAGCTACTTAGCTGGTTCCTTTTTTTATGTCTGGGCATCGGAAAAGGGCGAAAATATAACGAGGGGAACACCTACCGTTATACTGCTCCAGCCAGACCAGTGCATAATAGACTAATGTCTAATTCTTCAGGAACTCTCCCGCCCCTAGCGTGCTTACCGTCAACACTCGCTTAGCACGTAGATAGACCTCCGTCGTTCGCCGGTCGCTGTGCTGCAAATTAGTCATGGCGTCATAGCCTTGGTCATCTGCATCAGTTGCGTGCTTGGCGCGTATATCATGCTCGGTAAACCGTTCGATGTGGCCCTCATGCATTGCCTTACGCATCCCGTACTGCCAGCGACTGTGAAACTTATCCTTGTTGTAAGGCATGCCGTCCCGCTTACAGAACAGCATAGGGCCTTGCTTACTCCGGCCGAGATTGTCGGCCTTTATCTCCTGCACTAAACGCCTCAGCTCATCATCCCAGGGGATAACAGCTTGTTTGCCTGCATTGCTGCTGCGTAAAACGATGCCGTATGGGGTGAGCTGAATAAGGTGAAAAGCGTATGGGATCAAGTCGTTGATGAAAGAAAACGCAACGCTAAGAGCAACAAAACGCAACAGATGCGCAACAACGCAACGAAAACGCAACGGTAGGGGGAAGTGATGCGATATATCTCAGCTCGACAGATGATTTTTGACGCGTATCACGAGCAGCGTGGCAGTGTGATGGCGTACGCGCAGGAGATAGCGCGGATGGGTGCGCAGGTGCAGACGACTCAGCGCAATAACTACGTGACGAATTGTGAATGGACTGGAAGCGGATGCGTGATCAGTGCCGTTGAGAATCAGCCGGTTCACTTAGCAGCGCTGACCCGCTACTGCTTTGGGCCGTTTACCAAGGGCGAGTTAGCGGGGTATAGAGAAATTGTCGAGATAGCGCTGTACCAGCAAATGATTCATGAGGGTGTGAAGCTACCAGGGCAGGATAAAGGTAAGCCGACTGTTCAGCAGCTTGAGGCGCTTAGATACCTGTGCATGGCGGCGCTGTATCATCATAGCGAGGTGACTTGGCCGTATTCGAGGCCGGGTTTGCACTCGCCTAATGCCGTACGTAAGTGGTTTAATGAATACTTAGGTGCTGAGATTGACGTGCGATTTTGGACAAGGAAAGGCAGAACGACTTGGGGGTGTTTATGGGGTCAAGCGTTGCTGATAATTGATCGATGGGAGCAGAGAGTTCTTCAGCGAGTTGCTGTTCTTATTAGAATGGCTGCATAATCTTTTAGAACAAATATTGGTGAGTGTATGAGCTTTAGAGAGAGTTTTTTAGATGAGGTATGTAGTGAAGGAGATTTAGATCCATTTGTTTATGTAAAGATGTCGAATGAATCTATGCCAGAGGAGTTCTACAGATATAGAGCTTTCAGTGATAATAATAAAGATGCTTTGCGTAATGGCTATGAATGGATGTCATATCCTAATGAATACAACGACCCATTTGATGCTAGGCTTTTTTACGATGCTGATGATGTAATCAATTATGTATTGAATAGCTTACTTGTTTCGAGACTTGATAAAGACGAGCTAAAGGTATCAAGAAAAATAATAGGAGTTAAAGAGATTGATTTAAACGCAGGTCGCTTCGACAACCAGTTATTGCAAGGTGCTCGGAAAAAAGGTGGAAAGCTTACTTCTAAAGTTAAAGGGCTTGTGAGCAAAGTCGATGAAATAATTAAAGTATTGCCTAAAGATTTAGATAGCGAGTTAGAGAAGCATGTTAGAGAGAGGTCAATGATATGTTCCTTCACAACCACATGTGACAATGAACTTATGTGGGCTCATTATACATACTCTCACCAAGGATATTGCTTAGAATATGGGCAACCAGACATTCACCCTCAAAAAGGTGGCCTCCTTCTTCCTGTAGTATATCGGGAGAAGCCGCTGTTCGTGACGGGGTTTATGAAAGACTCTTTTCCAGACGGTAAAAATGCAAGCAAAGCAGTGATTGGAAGTGCTATCGTAAAGTCAAAGCGATGGGAGTATGAGGATGAATGGCGCTATTGCTTGCTCTGCAACGAGGAGAGCAGACATCTTAAAGCGTTCAAACCGAAGAGGCTACTGTTAGGTTGTAACGCAAATGAAAGCACTAAGAAAGAGCTTATAGAGATATGTCAACAAATTGGTCTACCTATGTATCAAATGGAGAGATCGCCTAGCTCGTTTGCAATCGTCATCGGCAAGCAATTGGTATGATTTGCAACCTGCATCATTTTGGTTTAAAGCAAAAACATCATCTACATCTACGCCCTGGCTTTGAGCCGGGGCGTTTTGCTATAAGGCCCTGCGAGCGCCGCCGTTGCTGCCAGGTTTTTTTAAACCCACATATTCCAAGCGATGTCGCCAATACCCACAATTGGTAGACCATAACCGGTACCGTTGTTGGTACGCTCGTCGGGGCGTTGTTAGGCGATTTTATTTCTCACTGGGCAACCCTCAATACACAATACAAAAATGTCGTTATTTCTAATACTTCTACTTAATACTTGCTTACTCAGGGAGAGGATATATATGCCAAAAATTCGGTTCTACCATAATATTGACACAGAGATGACGAAAAATAGCTTCGAAGAAGCATTTTCAAGCGCAGACACTACATTTGAAATGTCACGAGTACCTATGTTTAAAGAGAATATACGTGTTAAGGAAATAGAGTTTGAAGTAGTGAGGGTTACTCATGTCTTAGATGATGATTATGATGCGGCTGTAGAGGTAAAACTTTACTTATAGTTTTGATCTCTATGCATGAATAGCTAGTATATTCCCACTATCCCATTTTCGCCTCGGCTTTGACAGGGCGTTTTGCTTTATAAGTTGGCTACATCTAATTTGGTGATCTAGGATTAAAATACCCCACCCAGGGGTTCACAGCCAAAAGATGAGGAGCACTATCTATGCCTACTACTGGTGAAAAACCTGGCAAAGGTACATACACTTGCAAGAATTGTAATGAGAAAGTCACTCTAGATGACCACTCTGATACGATGCCTCCTTGCCCTCGATGCCACGGCACTGAATTTAGCTAACAGCAGTATTTTCCAATAGGCCCTGCCAGACTCTGGTGGGGCCTTTTATTTTCTACTGTCGTGAGACAGCAGGTGTCCGTATGCCCCGTATTACTCCCCAAGCCGCTGGCGGCAAGAACGTCTGCGCGTTTCTCGATGTGTTGGCGTTTGCCGAGATCGGTAAGCCGATGCTGCAAGACCCACGCAGCGATGATGGTTACCGCGTTATTGTGGGCTCTATCCCTAGCAAGTTGATCCTGCTAGATGATTACACCGACCACCCGCGCCTAAGCGTGAAGGTGCGTAAAGGCCTGCACTCAACAGCAGCAAGCCGATACCAGCAGTTAAGCCGCTTTTGGCCTCACTACCGCGACCAGCTTGGCTTGCCTGATTTCGGGCCAATCAGCCAAGACCGTTGTGCCATTCAGCAAATCCGCGAACAGCGCGCCTTGCCCCTCATTCAAGCAGGCGAGATTGCAGAGGCTATTCATCGGTGCCGAAATATCTGGGCATCGCTGCCAGATGCAGGCTACGGCCAACATGAGCATTCATTAGAGCGCCTGCTGCTGGAGTTTAAGCGCGCCCAAGGTGAGCTGTGTGCTAACGACCAGACCTGGTACGAGCGCGACAAGTTACGGAGGGCGGCGTAATGCCCCAGGAGCGCGACGTGAAACCATCCGTATTCGAGCGGCATATGCAGACAGGAATCCAAGTGCTGCTGGTGGCACTGATCATTTGGGCGGGTACCGAGCTTGTGAAGCTGGGCCAGCAATTGGTTGTTCTTGAGGAGCGACTGACAACCCCCATGCATGGAAAGCATTAGACGGGTTCGGGATTTGAATTCGCTAGCAGTATTTCTTGATTCCTGAGTCCATAGAATAATAACTGCAGTAATACGGTAGAGATAGATACTATATCGTCAAGACGGTGATGAACTGAAAGCTTAAAAAGGGAGGTATATTGTTCTTTGCGAGTCGAGAGATCTCTGTAAAAAGGCAATCAATTCATCGCTGTACTGTGCCAGGCTTGGTGTTAAGTCGTGCCCATGGCACTATGTGTAACATGGCATTAGTAGAAGGAAGAGTGATGGCGTATTGTCTCATCATGAGGCGCGAAGGTACGGTGCATCACTCTATATGAGCCGTTTGACTGGGGTTAGCAAACGCTAATCTTTCACGTGCTGTCATTGGTAAGGTCATTCCTTGTCCCGAAAGCTAATCAAATAGCTCAAGGGATGCAGTATGATAAATGCAATAACACTCGTGGCAGTGGCAGCACCTAACAGCGCTATCCAGTCAAATACTGTTGCTACATAGCCAAGCGTCGAGTGAGTGAGCCAAGGAACCCAGAGTATTGCTGTTAGCCCGATTAATAGGGCTAATAGGTTGGTGAGACGGCTACGGTGGTGAGTGATCTTATAGCCGCGTAGATAAGTGAGCAGGTGCAGGGCGATGATAACGATTAATCCCATTATGAGCAGCCACTTAAAGGGTGCTAAGGCGTACATCAATATGGTCAGCATACCGTCAATGGACATGTCAGCTCTCCTTATGCTTTGCCTTCAAGCACAGCATAGTAAGCGGGCTGAAGCATGCGGTCTTTCATTACCCATACGGCCCAGGACTCTTCAGTGGGATCAATGAAAGGGAATGAAGGCATAAATGCGAAGTTATCGGCGTAACCAAACTCTACCAGCATGGCCTTGCCTATGCCGGTAATCATGGGGCACGAGGTATAACCGCTATGGCTTGCAGGAAGCGCATTCCCTTGCATCACGGCAAGTAGGTTCCCTTCGACTACCGGTGCTTGCGCTTTAACGCTGGCGGCTGTTTTATTAATTGGGGCACCAATCACATCGCCAATCCCAAATACCTCGGGGTAACGGTTGTGCTGCAGCGTGTGGATATCAACATCTAACCACTCGCCCCTAAACGGGCCGTCTTGTGCGATGAGAGCACTCTGTTTGACAAAATCATGGGCACTCATGGGAGGCACGACATGAAGAAAGTCGTAGTCTGCGATGACTGTTGGCTGGTCATCGCGTCTGAATTCAGCTTCTCGAAGTTGGTGGTGGGATGTGAACTCGCTTTCAGGCCCTACAAAAGCAAATTCAGCCTGTTTGGCTTGAGGGTCAATGGCGGAGAGTCGATAGTGGTGACGTCGGTTAACACCTTGGCTATCAAAGCGCTGTTTAACGAACTCATCGACCCAGGGTTGAGAGAAAAGACTAGCGCCGGGAGCCATATAGTCCACATCAAAAGCGTCACGTCGCCCGGTGTCTTCTAAACGACTTAGTGTTGTGAATGTCATTTTTAGCGGTGCCCCGGCGCACTTTACGGGTGTTGGGGCCGCGGTAAATATCCCTCTTCCATGACCGCTCTGGAGCCACGTTTGAATTGCTTGGTTAGTGCGTGATGCTCCCTCGATACCTGCATACACACTGCCAATCCCGTGCTGCCCAACCAACGCTGGTGTCATACCATCGATCAAGTGGTAATTGAGCTGAATCCCAGAGGCCACAATTAAGAAATCGTATTCCAGCGTTTCGCCACCGACGAGAGTTATACGCTTGCTGTCAGCATCAATGCTGTCTGCGTAGTCACGCAACCATTTGACTCCTCGTGGAAGAAACTGTGCATTAAGGCGCATTGTTTTTTCTGCAGCCCATATCCCAGAAGCTACCATTGTCCAGCCCGGTTGGTAGTGGTGAGTTTCGCGAGGTTCCACGAGTGTGATAGTTCCTCCCTGTAGGCGTCTGGCGAGTCGGTTCACCATTGCCATGCCTGCTGCACCGCCACCAACAATCACGATATGTGCTTGTGTTCGCAGAGTGCTAGCAGATAACCCGCTGAACGGTAGTAAGCTGCCCACACTCAGCCCAGAGCCAACTTTCAATAACTCTCTTCGTGTCAATAACGGTGATTTTTGCATGGAAGACTCCTTCAACGCGTGCTGATATATTTCTTTTGGGAATATACTTATTCCATTATGTGCTTTTTGCGTAAGAAAGCCATAAACATTTTGTCTTACTTAACAGAAATGCCCTTTATAAACAGTCAGAAGTAGATTTTGAAAATGTATCAATGAGCTTCATCACTCATTCGGTAGGAAGCTCTGCAGCAATTCCCACCGAATGATCCATCAGCTCTGAAAAACGATTATCAGCTAAACTCGACTAACCCTTACCGGCAAACCCTGGCGCACGCTGGCCCCGCTGATGGGCTCAAGCCAAGTGCCATCCACATTCCTCGTGGGGTCTTTAAAGCCTAGATCGTTGATATTGATACCCGCGCGCATCCAAGGCATATCCGGTTGAGATTCACCGTCGATAATATGTGGCGTTGCGCCTAAATCCCGGTGGCCATAGCCGTGCTCAATGCCCAAGGCACCAGGTATTACGCTTTCACTGACTAGCGCCAACCCGACCACGCTTCCGCCAGGGCTTTCTATGCGAATGGTATCGCCGTGCTGGATACCAAAGCGCTCTGCGTCTTGGCGGTGCATCTGTATCGGGTTGTAAGGCTTGATCATACGCAGCCGCTCACTGCCGATAGCGTAAGAGTTCATCAGGTTGGATTTGAACGAGAACGCCAACAGCGGCCACTCTTGCTCCGAAAACACCTCGCGCATGGGTTGCTTGTTCGCCATCTGAGGTAGCTTATGGCAGGGGACGCCGCTATTGGGCAGGCCATTAGTGGTATCAATGCTGGTGCCGACTGATTCGTTGTAAACACATAGCGTTTGCTTCCACTGGTATTTCAATTTTTCACCTATGAAGTGCTCGCTGGCATCTTCAAAGCGTCCACCCCGGGCATACAGATAGGCTACTCGAGCGCGTTCATCAGTTTTTAGCGTTCGTGCGATTTTAGGCACCAGTGGGGCAATGCCTCCATGGGCAACATCAGCATCGTCGGCTTCTGGCAAGGGTTCTTCTTGAAAAGCGATATTGGCCGCGGCCCGCAGATAATAATCCTCTGCGCGATTGAGCGGGTGCAGATTGCCCTGGGCATCGGGAATTGCGTTGTCGCCAAAGCCGGGCAGGCCAAGCCGTTTGGCCACAGCGATAAAAAAGCTGTCCATAGACACCGATTCGCCCTCAGCGGTTTTTTGCTGGCGCGGCTCCACCACGGGCCAGCAGGCGGTGGTCAGCTTGCCCAGGGTGCCTTTCCACGCGCCGGTAAAGCCCCACACCTCATACATCACAGAATCAGGGACGATGTAGTCGGCGTAGCGGTTGGTTTCATTGATAAAGCCATCCACGGCAACAAAGAGTCCCAGCCGTTTGGGGTCTTTCAGCTTATCGACAATGACGCCTTTTAGGCCAGCCTGACCATAAATCGGGTTAGCCATACAGCCAATCACCGCTTTGATGGGGTAAGGATAGCCATCTAGTGCCGAGGGTAGGTGCTCTGTGAGCGTCGGCGGCGCCAACGAGCGCCACGGCGCTCTAGCCGGGTAAGGGTTTTCGCCTGCGGCGACTTTGCGCTGATACTCGGAAGACTTTTCGTAGGGGAAGCGCGAGCGGGATAGAAATACCCCCTGCGGCGCGCGCTTACCAGGAAAGTTGGCTAAATCGTAGCGTGGGCCCTCGCCGGTACCGCTGTAAGTGCCGCCGCCCACGGCGCTGCCACCCTTCATGTTGTAGTTGCCCGCCAGTAGGTTCAGCATTTGCACGCTAAACGCGGCGTAGAAACCGTTACCCGACATCATGCCGCCGTGACAGTTAACAGCGGCTTTTCTGCCATGGCTGGCATAGCGGCTGGCCAATTCAATAATCGTCGCCTTTGGAATGCCACAATGTTCTGCGTAGGTATCTAGGTCGTACTCGTGGGCAGATTCGCTTAGCAACGTCAGACTACTTTTGACGGTCACGGTGGTGCCATCGACAAGCTCAACCGGACGTTCGGCTAAGAGCTCGGCGGTCATCACCTCTTCGCTTAGCGCGAGTTCGCCATTGGTCACTACCACCGGCGAGTCAGCATCGCTACCCGCTTCCGCTAGGCCCAGGTCGCTGGCGCGAAGAAAATAACCTCTGCGCGGGTGTTCATAAGTGTCAATTACCAAATGAGTGGCGTTGGAGTGGGTGGTTTCGCCCGCTGCATCGGCGGCGGCTTTGCCGGGCAGGGCTAGGAAGTTGCTAGCATAGCCCTGGTTGTCAAGTAGCCACTGAATGATTGCCATGGCAAAAGCGCTGTCTGTCCCAGGACGAATAGGCACCCAGCGGTTGTTGTCAGCTGCGTGGGAGGTGGCAGCATTGAGCGCTGGGTCGACCACCACGTAATCCAATGTACCGGCTGCACGGGCTTGGGCAATCAAGCGGCCTTGGCGCTTAAACGGGTTGCCCGCTTGGCTGGGCGCACAGCCGATATACATGATGAAACGTGCGTTTTGGATATCTGGCTTAACGTGGGCGTTGGTGACGATATTGTTCATCACCGCGCCAGATCCCATGCGGAAAGCCAACCCGCAGTAAGCGCCATGGTGACCATAATTGCGGGTAGCAAAGGCATTGAGGGTAAAGCGCTTGAGTAGATCTGAGCGCCCGTAGTCAGTGGCTTCCATCACCATTAATTGGTTGGCCTTGGGGCCATATTCAGGATTGTCAGGGTCGATCAGTGTGTCGTGATCGCGAATATCGCGCAGTCCATCAACGTGGCCTTCGCTAAACAGGTCGCCGCCTTCGCAGATTTCTTCAATGAGTTTCTCAAAGGAGATTTTCTGCCATTGACGGCTGCCACGTTTGCCTACTCGTTTTAAACAGTGGTCGACACGGAAAGGGTTGGTAATTTGGCTCATCATGGCATTGCCACGGGCGCAGGCGGTGGAGCGGTTTATCTGGCCCTGTCCGCCATAGGCGCTAACACTGCGCAGTGCATCCGCCACCGGTGTACGCATGGGTAAATGGTCGTCGGCGGACAGCGGGTGGTAGGGATTGCCTGATACCCGCAGTACTTCGCCAAGGGTGTCATCGACCCTTACTCTCACGCCGCATCGGGTCGTACAACCGTAGCAAATAGTGAAGGCGACCCGCTGGTCGGGGGTCAAAGTGAGTTCGCCAGTGTCTAAATCGACTCGGTATTCTGGGGTCAGCGAGTTGCCATGAATATTGTGTCTGGGTTTTTCACCCGCGCTACCAGTAATGCCCTTAGCCATTTTTGCCAATGGGTCGGCATAGCCCACGGCAAAGGTGGCTGCACCACCAGCGGCGGCAGCGCCTTTTAGAAAACGGCGGCGTGACGGATCTTGAGTAGACTTAGGCATGACTAGACGCTCCTTTTTTCGCGGTGAGAGAATGAGTAGAAGCATCTTGGGTAGCGTGAGTGGGCGTTGCTATAAGGCCGCCCTGTTGGGCCTGCCGCCAGGGAATAAACAGTTCAATCAGTAGAATAGCGGCGAGCCAGAGGCCGAAGGTGCCAACAATGCCTAAAATACCGGAAGAGCCCGCGGGAATGCCGTAGTGATGAAAGCCTGCGCTGTTGCGGGCCACATGCTGAACATCCATCAGCACCACCCAGCGGAACATCCAGCCCATGTGTATGGCTACGAGGCCTAGCAACCATGCCCAGGCAAACAGTGCTGGCTGGCTAGAGGTTAGGACAACGCGCGCATGCTTCTGGCGCAGGGTAGGGCGAGTCAGTAAAAACAACACGGCGGCAAATAGCGCTAAGCCAGTAATCCCTCCCCATAGGGCGGTATTGCGCCACGAGTCGCTATGGCTCACGGATTCCAATGCGGCGGCAACTGAGCCTACGTGTGCATTCACGCCATCCAAAAACCAGCTAATCGCAATCAAGCCTGCTAGCGCACAGGTCACTAGCAGCACATACAGCATCTGTCGTATAGCGGTTTGCGAGCAAAGCCTACTAACCCGGTTCAGCACTAATACCAGCCCGGAGGCAGCGATAAACCCGGTGGTCGCTAGCATAGGCGGTAGCCATACGGTGTTCCAAAGCGGGCGGGCTTTTACAATTGCCAGCTCCGCACCGGTGTAAAGCATAATGCCGCTGGAAAGCCCCAGCGCAGCCAGACCTACCACGGCGACCAGTGCTCGTGGCGTAATGCCACTGCCCAGTGAAAGCCAAGTAGCTATCATGCCGCTGAGTCCTGGTGTGCTGCGCTGCGCCTGCAGCGCGGGTCGCCATGCCAGCCAAGCAAGGCCAAGCACACTAACCAAATAAAGCGGCAGAACAACGCTGCCAATCGACATCCACGAGTGGCTATTGGCGTAAGCGTAGAAGTGCCAGAACCGCAGCGGCTGGTGCAAATCCGCGAGTAGCGCAACGGGCGCGACCAGCGTAGTGCTAACGCAAGCGATTAGCGCCAGACGCGCGGTAGGCAGCCAGGCTTTTTTGCCGAGTACCAGTGCTGGGGCGGCTAGCCACAGGCTGGCGTAGGAAACCGCAATCATAAAAAAGTACTGCACCGCCCACGGGTACCAGGCGATGTCATAGCGCGGTGCCAGTAGCTCAATGGTGGAATTCATAGCCCATCTCCTGACCGTGGGGATCGAGTACTTCGAGCGCGACGGGTTCTGCCGTAGGACGCGTGGTGAAGCGCTCATCCATGCCTAGGTAGAACACCTGAGGAAGGGTGTGTTTTTCGGGTTGTAGCACCATCAATGCATCGCGATGTTCGTGAATCATGCGGCTGATTTGGCTTTGAGGATCGCGCATATCTCCAATCACGCGGGCACCACCTACGCAGCTCTCAACGCAAGCGGGCAATAGACCGGCTTCTAGACGATGGGCACAGAAGGTGCACTTGTCGGCGGTTTGAGTGCGTTGGTTAATAAAGCGAGCATCGTAGGGGCAGGCGTTAACGCAATAGGCACATCCCACGCAGCGGTCACTATCGACCACCACAATGCCATCCCGCTGCTGGTAAGTGGCTTCTACGGGGCAGACCGGGACGCAGGGCGGGTTTTCACAGTGGTTACACAGCCGTGGCAGCATAAAGGTGGCTAGCTCGCCGCTTTCCTGGTGCTGTACTTCATACTGGGAAACCGTGGTGCGGAATTGGCCCAGCGGTGCAGCGTTTTCGATATGACACGACACCGTACAGGCCTGGCAGCCAATGCACTGGCGTAAATCGACAAGCATGCCGTAGCGTTTAGTGGGGTCGCCTTCATGGCGGGCAGGCTGCTGATTGATGCCAGCTTGGGCAAGGCTTGAAAACGGTATCAGCGCAGCGCCGGCGCTTAAACGTACCATTTGACCCAAGAGCGAACGGCGTATTGCGTCCATAGTGCCTCCTTGGCGAATTAAACGGCATTCGCATGGGCGAATGGTCGGAATACGCTTAGGTTACGCCTTTTGTTAAAGGAAAAAATTGATACGTGTCAATGGGTTAGGGTGTATCTCTTAATGCTCCCTTAATGTTAAATGGCTAAGTGTTTGTTCTGTATGCGGAGTTTCATTTAGCATTAAACAATTGAATGGCGACAAGGGTAATTTTTAGCGCACATATATAAAAAAGCGCTTGCTCTAATAAACATGGCAAGCGCTATTTCTATGGTCTTGTTTGCTTAATAGGCACTATTTGGTTTTGCAGGTATTGAAGCCTATTAATCTATAAGCTGGGCAGAAGTTAAATAGCCCGGTGGCTAGCGGCAATACGCCGATCCAGCCCCACACCCCGATAGTGCCTGTTAGGGCCAGTACGATCAGTGCAATCCCAATCAGGATGCGTAAGATTTTATCGATACCACCGACATTGCGACTCATAATTGACTCCTTAATTTCAATTTGGGTACTCAAAAACTGTAAACAGGAATGGACGGATCGCGCATCATTTCCGCTATGGGGCCAGGTGCCGCCACACCCACGCCTTCAAGAAGGTCGTCTTCTTCGTTTTCGCTGTTGGGCAGGTAAATGGCACATACATCCACCGTTGCGCCACTCTCTAAAAGCATATTAAGCATGTCTTCCGGCTTGACTTGGCCTGCCGGGTTGCTCGGTGGCGTGTTGATAGCTTCCGCACTTGCGTATCCCCCGACGGCCAAATCACCAGCAGCATCACAAAGCAGTATATGCAGGTGGGTACCTTGCTGCTGCATGGCGTTGGATAGAATCATGGCCATGCCTTGGGTCTGCAGTGAATCGCTAGTAAGGATAACTAAGGCCTGATCTTCAGCTTCGTTTCTGCCATGGCTATCAGCCATTGGGAGACTTGAGAAACCGATAGCAGCAGTAGCAACTGCCAGTACCAAGATCGTATTGCTGGTCTTATGTGTTGTAGTCATGCGGCCACCTCGTTGGGTTTGATCAATATCTTGGCCCTGCTGGTTATCAAGCAGTGGCCCATTTATTTGAATCTTAGTGGGCAGGGCGCCATGCCACATCAGGGTTAATGTCATAGCTCCATGGAAGGCCCGAATTGCGCCAACCATCCTGCGCTCTTACGCCCTGGGAATTACCCTCCTTGAGCTTTTCACCCTCGAAACCGTCGGTCATGGAATAGACTTCGCTGTATCCCATCTCGGCGATCACATCGGCAGCGGGAGCGCTGCGGGTGGCACCGGAGCGACACATGACAATGATCGGATCTTCTTTGTTTACGCCTAGAGCGTCTATTTTTGCTCTTACTTGCTCTTCGAAGTCAGCATTTTTGACCATTGGCCAAGTCTTCGCTTCTTCATCGAAATTATCGCGCTCGGCTAGCACCCAGGGCACATGGATATCGGTGGGCTCGGCGAAGCCAGTAAACTTGATCTCAATGGGGTCGCGTACGTCGATGAGTACAGCACGATCGTTATCTTGCATGAGGTTATGAGCCTCAATGGCCGTGGCATAGAGACCTAATGTTGTTTCCCGGTAGGCCTCGACTTCGTCTGCAATAGAGGGTGTGGCTCCTAAGGCCATCGTGATTCCGATGACGGTAGCCATTGGGACTAAAGAACTTTTCATAACTATTTCCTCTAACGTAATAACTTAAGTATCATCGTTTGAGGATAGCCCTCTTTCTGCTTAAAAACACGAGGCATATGGCCACAGCTTGATCCATATCAAGCTCATATGATTTTGGCTCTTCGTCATTCGGTATGGAATTATTTCTGACAGTTGACCTGTGGGAGGTAGATTTAGCTCGCGACCGTTTAGGCTGCCAGCCTGACAACACCGGGGTACCTTCGGTACCCTTCGCTGAAGTGTCGGACCACCGCTGGAAGCGGGCTCCCACAACAGACAGTTGGCTTGGTGGTTTCTGTCTGAACCGTGAAGCACAAAATGTGCCGGTTACTATTAAATCCACATGAGATGACGAATAACCATGATTTTTCGGGGTCGTAAAATGACGTCACTATGAGGGAGTCTTTTTTCTCAATGACAAGGACAAGCATTGCCCCATTGCCTAGACCCCAGAGAAAACAGTTAGGCTTGGTGGATTCAGAAGGAGAAAACTTAAAACAAGATGACAACTCGGATATCTTAAGGCGTTACTGGCTCACAGTACCCAAATCAAGCGCCGCTGTAGGCTGACTTTATGCGGCTACTGGTGAGGGGAATAGCCAGGCTTTGGCTAATCACCTTTTTCATATGGGTATTCGTGGGTTTAGCGTTAAATTGCATCAAACGAGCGCGCCACTATCAATAAGTTTCACAACTAGGTCTTATTGTTGTTAGCTAATGGTAAGGTGCCATACTCTTTCACGGGCTGGATAGCAAAGTGACTGCGAATATCACTCACCCCAGGTAGGCGAAGCAGTGTCCCCGTTAGAAACGCCTCATAAGCCGCCAAACTAGGTACCACCACCTGCAGTAAAAAATCAGACTCCCCAGAGACTAAGTGCGCAGTGACGACTTCTGGCAGATTGACTACTGCCTCACGGAAGGCATTAGCCTGCTCTTCATGGTGACGTTCAACCTTGATACCCACAAACACCGTTAGCTCAAGCCCGACCCCTCGCCGATCAAGCTCAGCATGGTAACCACGGATAATACCGCTAGCTTCTAAGCGTCGCACTCGGCGTAAACAGGGAGATGGCGACAAGTTTACTTTCTCCGCGAGCTCCACATTCGTTAAACGGGCATCACCTTGGAGCAATGCAAGAATGCGGCGGTCGATAGCGTCTAACTGACCAATTGGCATGAGTGATTATTTTCCTGTTAAAAATTGACACAAAATACCAATAAATATCATTTTTAAAGTCAAAATGGCAAGAAAACGCTCATCTCTTTAAAGGTGCCATAGCGCTTGCGAAGACACTATTTGTGACCTTAAGGAAGCAGCGATGGAAATTGGTCTTTTTATTAGTGCATTAGCCATTGTTTACCTAATTCCTGGTCCCGATATGTTGCTTGTGTTGCATACCAGTAGCTCTCAGGGGCGTGGTCATGGGCTAGCCACAGCGCTAGGGCTAGGCATAGCCCGAGGGCTGCATGTGGCATTAGCAGGGTTGGGTCTAGCGGCGCTATTTACCGCCGCCCCGTGGCTATTTGATGTGGTTCGTTACTTGGGCGCAGCTTACCTGGTTTGGGTAAGTGTGCAACTTATCCGTAGTCGGCATAGCTCTGATAGTAATCATCACCAAGCATCACTCAAAGGCAGCTATTATCTAGCTTGGCGTCGAGGGCTTCTAACTAATTTGCTGAACCCGAAATCGCTGCTTTTTTGTTCGGTGTTACTGCCCCAATTTATACATACCCAGCAAGGTGCCGTCGCACTTCAGTTCACTTTACTGGGGGCGGTGCTAGTGGGGGTGGGGCTGCTCTATGATGTGCTATATGCTTGCCTGGGAGCGCAGATGCAACGCTGGTTTGCCAGCCAGCAGAAACGGCAAATATTTCAGCGATGGGTGTTTGGAACGCTGCTTATTGGCTTTGCGCTGCGGTTAGCCGCTTAAAATTGCTATCCTAGTGTAATAAAGCCCCGCAAGCAGACGCAGGACTTGGCCGCCAAGATGAATGAGGCTGATTAGGGAGGGAGGTTAGTTATTTTAGTCATTTCCTTAATCGCCTGGGCCACACTCCATACAGTGCTCAGTAATGGCAGGCCCTTGTTGGAGATTTGCCTGTAAATCGCGCAACCCTGACCTTAAACCCTCTTCAAGTACCGGATGGTAAAAGGGCATAGCGAGCATCTGGCTGACGGTTAGCTTTTGCTCCAGTGCCCAGGCAAGCAAATGGGCTATGTGCTCAACCTGGGGCCCGAATAGCTCCGCGCCTAAAAACTGTCCGCTGCCGTGCTCCGCATATAGCTCGAAATAACCTTTATGTTCCCCCATGACCAGTGCACGGCCTTGATCAGCAAAGGAAACTCCGCCTTCAGCTATGCAGCCGCAGCCGCCATAACGAGTGTCTAACGTAGCGCGACTCTCACCCACAATTGCCATCTGGGGTTCGGTAAATACAATCGCCAGGGGGACGTTACGCTGACCCACTTGCACATCATCCAAATGAGCGGCATTTCGTCCTGCGATTTTGCCTTCTGTGATGGCTTCGTGCAGTAGCGGTACCGACTGATTTGCATCACCTGCGATAAAAATATGGCTTGGTGTGTTTTGTGTACTTAGGCATTGCAAAGTAAAGCGATTAAATTCAGGTACGCCGTGTTTATTCAGCTTGAGTCCGGCCTGCTCGATGGCTAGCTGATCCACGTTGGGCCGACGCCCTGTTGCGGCCAGGACATACTCGAATGTTTCGGTGAGTTTTTGCCCCCGGTCACGTTCGAAAAACGTAATGGCAACGGCGTTATCGGTATGTTCAATCTTGTCGAGATTGGCATCAGGATCCAGATACAGCTCGCGATTGAATGTCTCGTCCGCCAGTTGCCGGAGTTTTTCAGATTGAAAAGGCCCAATCGCACCCCCCACGCCAAACGTACGAGTTCTCACACCTAATCGGCTAAGCGCTTGACCAAGCTCCATGCCAATAACGCCAGGACCGATCACAGCGACTGATGCAGGCAACGTTTCCCAGTTGAACACGTCATCATTAATGATTAACCGATCGCCAGCGCCTTCCAGCAGCTTTGGCCATGTGGGCCGCGAACCCGTGGCAATGATGATGGCCTCGGCGGTAAGCCGGGTATGCTCATCTATGACCAATGTATGTGGATCAATAAAACGCGCGTGGCCACTCAGCAGGTTGGATTCAGGAATCGTTTTCATCGATTTCAGTACATTACTGACGAAGCGATCGCGCTCATGTTTGACTCTTGCCATAACAGCTTCGCCATCGATCACTACCTGATTGGCAGTGACACCAAACATCTCCGCTTTGCGCGCATTGTGTGCTGCATTGGCAGCGGCGATGAGTAGCTTAGAGGGCATGCAACCCACTCGGGCGCAGGTCGTGCCATAGGTTCCTGCTTCTATTAGTACTACCTCGTCGGTATGCTTGCGTGCAGCGTGCCACGCGCTAAGGCCAGCGCTACCTGCACCAATAATGGCTATCTTGGCGTGTCGCTGTTGCATGACGTTGTCTCCTCTCGTTGTGTTGGCAAGAGTGGTGAGTTGGCTTCGGCGGGATGGGCCAGTGCCTGCCAAGCATCAAAAGTCGTAAAAAACACCTGCCCGGTTAGCTCGCGACAGAAGTCAGTGTGTTGTAACCGATCCATCACTGGCCCTTTTACTTCCGCTAGGTGCAGCTTGGCACCTGAATCGTTTAGTCGCGCGTTGATCGCCTCTAGGCTTTCGAGCGCAGACGCATCAATCACGTTAACTGCTTGGCAAGTCAGCACAATATGCTTAAGCGAGGGTGAGCGGGCGGCCAAGGCCATGACGGTGTCTTCCAAATAACGGGCATTGGCGAAGTATAGGCTTTCATCGATGCGCAGCATCGCAACGTTCTCATCGGTTTCGACCTGATGGCGCTTGACGTTACGAAAGTGCTCGGTGCCCGGCACGCGGCCAATCACCGCGCTGTGGGGCTGGCTGGTACGGTATAGATGCAGCCCAAGCGAGAGCACTACGCCGCTTATAATGCCTAGCTCCACGCTGTGCAGCAGAGTGAGCAGTAGGGTGGCCACCATGGCCAAGCCATCGCTACGGGAGTATTGCCAAGTACGTTTCACCGCCGGTAGGTCAATCAGCGTGCCGACCGCCACAATAATGGTAGCTGCCAGGGTCGCTGTGGGTAAGAATGCCAGTAGGTCGGTTAGCAGTAGTGTGGAAAGCATAATGCCCAGCGCCGTGAATGCTCCGGCCAGCGGTGTTGCCGCGCCTGCTTCAAAGTTGACTACCGAGCGGGAAAAACCGCCAGACACCGGCGAGCCGCCGCTGATACCAGCGCCCAGATTAGCCATGCCTAGTGCCATTAACTCTTGATTAGGATCTATACGCTGGCGGCGCTTGGCAGCCAGTGTTTGCGCCACCGATACCGATTCCACAAAGCCCACCAGGCTAATCAGCAGTGCTGCGGGTAATAGGCTAAGCCACAGCGATTGATCCAGGTTGGGCAGTGCAAGGGCAGGTAGACCGCTGGGTACCGCACCAACTAGTGCTACTCCACGCTGCTCTAGGTTTAGCCCCCAGGCCAGAAATGTGGTGACAATCACCGCCGAGATCGGAGCGGCTTTCACGATGAGCCCGGCAATGCTGGCAGAAACGCCGATAGCCGTCAGCCACGTATTTAACCGCTTGCGGCACATTAGCAGAAAGCTCCACACTCCTAGTCCGATCAGCAGTGTCGTTATATTGACCTGCTGCCACTGGCTCAGTAGCGCCCCTATAAGGTCAATGACGTTATGGCCAGATGCTTCTACGCCGAGTATATGTCTAAGCTGGCTAATCGCAATCAGTATGCCCGAAGCCGTTATAAATCCCGAAATTACCGGATGGCTCAAGAAATTAACTAAAAAACCCAGCCGCAGCACACCCATGGCGATCAATATCAGACCTGAAAGCGCCGCCAACACCAACGCTGCCCCAATGTATTCCGGGCTGCCAGGGGAAGCAAAATTACTCAGCGCCGAAGCGGTCATTAGTGCCGCTACGGCGACAGGCCCCACCGCTAAGCTAGCGCTGGTACCAAAAATGGCATACAGAACCAGTGGCAGCATGCTGGCATAGAGGCCCATTTCCGGCGGTAGCCCCGCCAAAAGAGCGTAGGCCAGCGCCTGCGGCACCAGCATTAGCGTAACAATTATCGCAGCCAGAGCATCCCGAGAGAGTAGCTTCCGGTTATAGCTGCGTAGCCAGCCGAACAGTGGCACCCAACGCTCAATGCTCATGTGACGTACTCGCCTGCTGATATGGCGTAATCACGACTAATGTCGTCGCACTGTTAGGTTTGTTGATCTTCGAGCCCTTGTCGGTGCTCTTCCAAATCGAAGCCTGCTGCTTTTGCAGCGTCAAATAGTTCAGCCAGGTCGCACTGCTCCGTTTGACGCTTAGCGTAGGCCCATAGATGGGTAGCCCGCTTACCGGTGCGGCAGAAAGCCAAAATAGGCCGGGGAAGTTGCTGTAACGCCTCAGCAAAGGCGGCAATATCCGCTTGGCTATAGTCACCGGGTGTGACAGGAATGTGCACCCACTGAAGGCCAATGTCTGCTGCTTTTCGACGGTAGGCGTCTTCACCCGTAAACTCAGCGCTTTCTCCAGGCTTGCAGTTACAAATAACCGTCTTGAAGCCTTTTGCTTTTACTTGCTCAAGCTCTTCTACCGTTAGCGCCGAGGTAATCTCGACATCGGTCTCTAAAGGCTGCGTTTGCATGGTCATGCTCCTTCTATCGTAGAGGTTCTGAAAATTAGTGGCTTATTAATCCCAAGCGGCGCCTTCAAGGGCATCCAGAGGAATTTTTAGGTAGCGCTTACCATTAGCTTCAGGCTCCGGCAGTCTTCCACCACGCGTGTTGACCTGTAGGGCGTGCAAAATCAGTTTGGGCATGGGCAATTCACTATCGCGCTTGTGGCGTAGAGAGAGGTAACCCGTTTCACTCATGTTGACTAAGTGTGGGTTATGTTTACGCTGCTCAGCGACCGTGCTTTCCCACTGGGGCTCGCGGTCATCGGGCATATAGTCGTGCCCGGTAAACAGCCGGGTGTTAGCGGGCAGCGATAGAATCTGTTGAATGGAGTGCCACAGTTCTTTGGCATCTCCACCGGGGAAATCCGCCCGAGCGGTACCAAAGTCTGGCTGGAATAGAGTGTCGTGCACGAAGGCCGTATCGCCAATCACATAGGTAATCGAGGCCAGCGTATGGCCGGGCGAGTAAAGTACGCGAGCATTAAGTTCACCGATGTTAAAGGTGGCGCCTTCACTAAACAGTGTATCCCACTGGCTGCCATCGGTAGGCATTTCTGGCCAGTGATAGATCTCCTTCCAAAGTGTCTGCACTTTGGTGACATGCTGCCCAATAGCCGTGGGAGCACCTGTTTTTTCTTTCAAATAGTGTGCTGCAGAGAAGTGGTCGGCGTGTGGGTGGGTATCGAGAATCCACACCACCGACAGCCCCTCTTTTTCGATATAGGTCAGCAGTTCATCGGCGCAGTGGGTCGCGGTTGCGCCGGACTTTTCGTCAAAATCCAATACGGGGTCGATAATCGCACACTGCTTGGTAGCGGGGTCGCTCACCACGTACTGGATGCTAAAGGTACGTGGGTCAAAAAAACCGGCGACATCGGGCTTGCCTGTTCCAGTGTGCTTTGAAAGCTTAAAGGTATTCATGCGTAGTCCTCCTAAGAATTGAGGGATATCAGGGTGAGGAGCTTTCAGCATTCAAGTGTCTTTTTGCAGAAGTACCAGTCGGTGTATTCATAGCCTTCTGATTGACGGGCTTCCGCATCTTGCGAGGTGTGGGGCGGTGGAACGATGACTGGCTGGCCGGGCAACCAAGCTTCTGGTGTCGCCACCCCATGCTCATCGCTTGTTTGTAAGGACTTAACCAGGCGAAGCACTTCTTCCACCGAGCGGCCGTTGGTCATCGGGTAGTACAACATGGCACGCAGTACACCCTCTGGGTCAATCACAAAAGTAGCGCGAACCGCAGCGGTGTCGCTGGCACCTGGCTGAATCATTCCGTAGGCATTTGCCACTTTCATGTTGAGATCAGCAATAATCGGGAAGGTAATTTCAACCCCGAAGTTATCTTTAATGCTGCGTGTCCAGGCGATGTGTGAGTGGATGCTATCGATGGAAAGGCCCAGCAACTCCGTGTTGACCTCTTTGAACTGTTCTTCGTAATTCGCAAATGCCGAAAATTCCGTGGTGCATACAGGGGTAAAGTCCGACGGGTGGGCGAATAAAACCAGCCATTTACCTAAATAGTCAGTGAGCGACTTTTCACCATGAGTGGTTTTCGCGGTAAAAGCCGGTGCTGGACGGTTAATTTGTGGCATTACTGGTTGGGAAGTTTCGTTGTACATGTCGAGCTCCTGAGAAGTGAGTTTTTATTTCAGGAATAAGAATAGATTATTTTGTTATTAATAGGTAATAGTACAGCATTATGGCGGTGATAGGGTGAGTGGTACTCATATTTACGTTAATCGCCGCTGAGAAAGTGAGTCGCGCCGATTGTCGAAGTCAGCTTGGGGGTACTTGCACGGCTGAACCGCATTTACCGCTGAACCATTCCTGGGCCGTGGTGGATCGTTGACTTAATGATCCGCTGGATCTGATCCGCCTGATAAGGGCGCTACTAGCTTGATAAACGCTTTGGTATGGATTTTACGATTATCTTCCTACCCCTAGGTGGCGAAATTTAGTATTGCGCGGAGTCTCTCGCGAGGGATATCTAAAGGCAGCCTGAGGCAAAACGCTGACTCAACGAGGACCTAGCCGAACAGGAAGCGGATAGGCGTCGGCATGGCGGGGATAAATCATCAGACGTTAACAGAGGCCATATCTGCCAGTGACTTAGCAACAAGTAGGGCGAGCCTCATTGGGCGTGAGGGTGATTTTTTGGTTTTTTTAACAGCAGCTAAATTTCAACTGTTTATATAGATGAACCAGGCTTAGGTGTAAGGCTTTCCTGCTTCATTAAGGGAGGTCAGTCAGCGCTTCAGGATGTTTTTCAGCTACTTGTAGCAGTGTACGTATATTTCCAGTAGGCACACAGTGGTTCTCAGCCGCGAAGCCTACTGGGGCTTACGTCCAGCGCTTAGCAAATTCTCCTTGAGAGAGCCCCATGCGATGGCGAATTTCTGCGGCCTTGAGTACTTCTACTTGTGTCTCTCGAGCTGGTTTGCCTTGCTTCATTTGGCCGTATGGATGCCAGCAGCGTATTGCCAAGCTCTTCACCGGTCATAAAGTCATCACTCTGCACCTTCAATCTCCTCCTCATTAATCTGTTTTAGGTCGACAGGGGTGAGAATAGATATTTTGGGAGGCGATTGAGCGCTCCTGAACAGTTGAGCGCGTCACCTCTGCTGACGTGAGTAACAGCACGTTATGTGCCTTTTATGCCATTGAGTCACGTTGCACCAAACGAATAAACATTAAATTATCAGTTGGTTAGATTAAGTAGCAGCATAGCCTCGGTGTGTTGAAAACCGGCATAGGTTAATAGACTATTCAGGATTCGGATCCCTGTTGGTAGGTTATATCCATAAATCATCTCCATTTTCGTGAGCAGACCTTGCGTAGTATCCTTACGGCGCTGGTGCTGCTTCGTTGGGTAGAGCAGCGAGGGGCATATCAAAACGACAAAATTCACAACAGAGTAAAGTATGGTAAGTCGCCACAAGGTTACTATCACCGACATCGCCGAACATGTGGGCATGACCAATATGACGGTGTCGCGTGCCTTGAATAATCCTGACAAGGTGAAAGTAGCGACTCGGGAGAAGATCCTAGCCGCTGCGAAGGAGTTGGGGTATGTCCCTAATGCTTTCGCTAGCCATCTTCGGAGTCGTAAGAACCGGCTGATTGGCCTAGTCACAGCAAGCGTGGATAATCCCTTTTATAGCGAGGTGATCAAGGCAGTTTCTCGTGCGGCCGAGGAGCGTGACTACACCATCATTCTGATTGATACAGATGGCTCGCCACAGCGCGAGGAAGTGGCGATCGAAACCCTGCTCAGCTATCAGGTAGCCGGCATCATCCTTTCGCCCGTCTCAGACGCTGCCGCCTATCACCCCGCTTACCTTGATCGCTTGCGTGCTACCCGCTTACCAGTGGTTATGCTGGATCGTACCTTGAACGTATCCGACTTCAGCCGTGTGGTACTGGACAACCATCTTGCCGGGAGTCTGCTTGGTGAACTGCTTGTGAAGAAGGACATCCGCCGGGTGCTTGCGTTGACGGGGCCGCGTGACTCGCGGATCACCCAAGACCGGCTGATCGGCCTGAAGACAGCCTTTGACGTGGCGGGCGTCTCCTTAGTGGTGGAGCAGCGCCCCGGAGACTACACCTTGCAACCGGCCTATCGCGATATGGCCGATTACCTACGTCAGGGAAAACTCCCCGAAGCCGTGTTTGGGTTCAATCAGCTGATTACTTTGGGCGCCATGCGTGCCCTGCATGATGCACGTGTGTCTCGGGACGATGTGATGGTATTGGGGGTCGACCGTTTGCCTTATGCTGATATCTTCGAGGTGTCAGTGCCTTGTGCTGCGCATGACACCTACCGGTTAGGGCACGAGGCATTTCACATACTCTTTGAACAGATTGAGGATCCCATGGCCGCCAGCCGTGAGGTCGTGATCTCCGCCACACTTATATCCTCCGGCGGTAACTGACTAGTCATCAGCTTTCGTCTTGCATCATACCCTCGGAGAGCACGAAGCGGTCGCGGTTGGCCCATAGCGGGTTGGCCGGACTTGGCGTAAGGATTCCCAATCGGCGGCTAGTTGCAGTTCAGGTTACGAGCTTAGAGAGTCGCCAAACGGTCGGCGATCAGTTCCTCCAGGCGTTCCTGATCATCGGCGAAGCGCCGTATCCCCTCGGCCAGTTTGTCATTGGCCATGGCATCCTTGTTGTGATCCCAACGGAAGGCGGACTCTGAGAGTGGGGTAGGACGAGGGCCACCGTTGCGTGTCATTAACACCTTGGGCTCCACCGCGCCCGTTGCGGTAGCGAGTTCCTCAAGCAGCGTAGGTGAGATGGTTAGTCGGGGGCAGCCGGCGAGCGCCAGCACCTGGTCGACAGTGCGAAAGCTCGCGCCCATCACCACGGTGTCGAAGCCGCCTTGGCTGACCCGTTCGCAGACGCCGCGCACGAATTGCACTCCAGGGTCGTTCTCGGGGGGGAAATCCTGGCCAGTCTCCTTTTTGTACCAGTCAGTGACACGGCCGACGAACGGTGAGACGAGGAAAACGCCAGCATCGAAACAAGCTTTGGCCTGGGCGTCGCTGAACAGCAGCGTCAGATTGCAGTTGATGCCCTCTTTCTCCAGCACCTCGGCGGCGCAGATGCCTTCCCAGGTTGATGCCAGCTTGATCAGCACTCGATCCTTGGACACGCCGCGTTGCTCGTAGAGCTCGATCAGCTCATGGGCCTTGCGTATGCTGGCCTGGGTGTCGAAGGACAACTTGGCGGCTACCTCGGTGGAAACACGGCCAGGCACCAGCTTGGCGATCTCGCTGCCCATGGCCACAGCAAGGCGATCTACGGCATGCGCTTCTCGCCGGCCGTTGTCCGTGGACTTGACCGCCGCGAGTTCCTGATCGATCAGTGCCTGGTAGCCCGGCAGATCGAAAGCCTTGAGGATTAGCGAGGGATTGGTAGTGGCATCATGGGGTTGATAGCGTTTGATGGCGTCAAGGTCGCCGGTGTCTGCGACCACCATGGAGTGCTGACGAAGGGCGTCGAGTCGTTGGGTCATGAAGTATCTTCCTCGAAATAAGTGGTCGGTTATGTAAGGCATAGGGATGGGTGTTCAGCCGTAATGGCCTGACAGTAACGGGCATAGGCCTGGTCATAGGCAGCGACGCGGTCGGGTTTGGGGTTCTCGTCAAGAGGCTCTGAGCACCACAATCCACACCGATATACATGTCAGGTTCCTTCTAACACAAGGGGCTAGTGAGACGTGAAACCACCATCGACCGGCAGGCAGGCTCCGCTGATCATCGACGCGGCCGGGCTGAGAAGAAAGGCAACCGGAAGGGCGACTTCCCTGGGAGTGGCAAAGCGCCCTAGGGGAATGGCGGCCAGCATCGGGTTGCGCTTGGCGGGATCGGCCCAGGCACGTTCGGCCATGGGGGTCAGGGTCACCGTCGGGTTGACACTGTTGACGCGGATGCCTTTGGAACCCAGCTCGAGGCACAGCACACGAGTCATGGCATCCATGGCTGCTTTAGACGCGCAATAGCCTAGGTGGCCGGGCAGAGCGGCCATGGATGCTTGGCTTGAGACGTTGACAATGCTGCCCTGACGGCCGTGCGCGATCATGTGGCGGGCCGCTTCCCGTGCCACCACGGCACTGGCAGTGACGTTCGTGTTCATAATGTTCTCGATATCCTTCGCCTTGAAATCCAAGACGTCGTCGAGGATCGAGATACCGGCACAATTGACCAGGCCATCGAGGACGGGCATCTCGACGAAGGCCGCGACAACTGCGGCCTCATCGGTGATGTCGACGGCCAGGGTGCGTGCCCCCAGCTCTTTCTCGAGTTTGGCTAGCTGATCCCGGTTGCGACCAAACAGCACCAGTTCGGCACCGAGTTCAGCCAGAGACCTCGCGATATCGAGGCCGATGCCGCTGGTCGCTCCCGTAACGAGGATGCGTTGGTTGTGGAGTTCGAAGTTCATGATGTGGCGTCACTCGCTCGATTTGTGATTGGCATTTAGCCGATGCATGATCGGCATGAGCAGGGTCTCAGGGAGTCCGCTTGCGGCTAATGTAGATCGCCAGCAGGATGATCAGGCCCTTGATGACGTTTTGAAGGTAGGGCGACACGCCCATCAGGTTAAGACCGTTGTTGAGCACGCCAAGCAGCATGGCGCCTACCAGTGTGCCTAAAATCATTCCTCGCCCACCGGTGATAGCGGCGCCGCCCAGTACTACGGCGGCGATGGCGTCGAGCTCGAAGCCGATCCCGGCGTTGGGTTGGCCGCTCATCAACCGAGAGGTCAAGATCAACCCGGCAATGGCCGCAGTCGTGCCACTCAGGGTGTAGACCAGCAACTTGTAGCGGGACACTCGGATACCGGATAGCCGAGTCGCTTCCTCATTGCCGCCAATGGCATACAGGTAGCGTCCGGTCGCAGTATGGTGGAGCAGCAAAAAGCCGAGTGCGTAGACGCTGATCATGATCAGTATCGGGGTTTCGATGCCGGCCAAGCTGCCACGACCAAAGAAGGCAAATTCCGGGGGGAGGCCGGAAATTGGGTAGCCTCCGGTGTATATCAAGCCAAGCCCGCGGGCAATCCCCATAGTGGCCAAAGTGACGATGATGGGTGGCATGCCGGCAAAAGCAACAAAAAAGCCATTGAAAGCTCCGAAGCCTGCACCTACCAATACGCCTAGCAGGATGGCTAGCGACGGAGGAACCCCCGCCACCATCAGCCCAGCCATTACCGTTCCCGACAAGGCCATTACCGGGCCCACGGAGAGGTCGATGCCGCCGGTGAGAATAGCTAGGCTCATCCCCACAGCTATGATGGCGATGATCGAGGTCTGACGCACCAGATTGGCTTGGTTGCTTATGGTTAGAAAGTTGTCGTTGATGGTCGACATGGCAATGAAAACGACGATGAAACCGATCAGCGGGTAGAAGATTGGAGTACGGCGCCAACTGGCCAGCCGCATCTTGAGGAGCTGGTGAGTGTTGCCGGGTATTGAGTCGAGCTGGCTCATGAGCTGAGTCCCCCCGTGGCGTGATGCATGATGGATTGTGAATTGAGATCGTTGCCTTGCAGTTCGGCGGCGATCTGTCCCTGGTAGAAGACCGCTGCGCGATCGCATAGACCAAGAATTTCCGGGAGTTCGGACGAAATCATGATGATCGACACGCCTCGGGCAGTGAGCTCTTTCATTAAGGCGTAGATCTCTGACTTGGCGCCGACGTCAATGCCGCGGGTGGGCTCATCGAAGATCAGCACCTTACACTGGTGGCCCAGCCAGCGGGCGATAACAACCTTCTGCTGGTTGCCGCCGCTGAGATTGCCCACTGGGGTTTCGGGGCTGGGAGCCTTGACACGGACTGCCTTCATCAGATCGGCGGCAGTACTGGACTCTTGGCGGCGCTTGATCAATGGCAAAGCACTCTGAAATTGTGCCAGATTGTTCAGGGTGATGTTTTCGCGACACGAGAACGGCAGGATCAATCCCTGGATCTTTCGGCTTTCCGGTAGAAGGCCGATCCCCTGCTTCAGGGCGGTGGCGGGGTGTAGGAGTTTAGTTGGCTTGCCCTCCATAAGAATTTTGGCATGCACGGGGCGCGTCGCACCGATCAGCCCCATAGCCAGTTCTGTGCGGCCCGACCCCACTAAGCCAGCAAAGCCCAGGATCTCGCCGCGGTAGAGCTTCAATGAGTGTTCGGGGCCATTGACGTCAAGGCGCAGGGATTCAATGTCTAATACCACATCGTTATAATCGGCATCGCTACGCTGTTCGGGATAAAGATTCTCAACACGGCGGCCGACCATTTTCTCGATTAGGTCGTCGGGGGTAGTCGAGACGACGTCGCAGTCGTCGACCTTCTCACCGTCACGCATCACGGTGACACGATCACAGATGGTGAATATCTCTTCCATGTGGTGTGATATGAATACCATGCCGACCTGTTGCTCGCGCAGTTTTCGCATGATGGTGAACAGGTGATCTGCTTCGCTAGGCGTGAGGGTTGCTGTCGGCTCGTCGAGGATTAGGATGCGCGCTTTCAGTGACAGGGCCTTGGCGATCTCGATGAACTGCTGGTCGGCGACACTCAAGTCGGCGATGGGGCGGTCTAAGGGGATCGAGACCTTGAGGCGGTCTAGCAGGTGCTGCGCCTCGGCGATCATGCTGCGCCGGTCTCGCAGCCCGAATCTGTTACGCAATTCACGCCCAAGGAAGATATTATCCACGGCGTCCAGGTCGGGGATCAGGCTGAATTCCTGGAAGATGATACCGATGCCCGCGTTGAGGGCGTCTTGGTAGCCATGGAAATTGCATACTTCGCCATTGATGTTGATCTCACCTTCATCTTGTCGGTAGATGCCGCAGAGAATTTTCATCAGAGTCGACTTGCCGGCCCCGTTTTCGCCAAGCAGGGCATGCACCTCGCCAGCATGGACATCGAGCGATACATCCGTGAGGGCCCTCACCCCGGGAAATGACTTCGAGATGTGTCTCAGGGAAAGTAATGGAGTCATAGGGATACCCTCGTGCGCCGCCCGTAGGGGGCAGCACACGTCATCATCGTCGGTGGGAGGGGTTACCAGCTAAAGTCAGCGGCCTTGTCGCGGTCGATCAGTTGTACGTCGATGGGAATTTCCGCGGGCGCAGTTTCTGCACCCCAGTGCTTAGCTAGCGCCAGGCCGAGCCCTACACGCACCATGTCTGCGGGATATTGCGCTGAGGTGGCGATGAACGCGGAATCAGCCTTCTGGATCTCCGCTACTGCCTCGGGATGGCCGTCGACGCTGACCAGCTTGATGTCCTGGCCACTGGCCTCAATGGCTATCAGAGCGCCCAGCGCACCGATATCGTTGACGCTGAAGAGACCATTTAGATCCGGGTTTGCCTGGATGATGTTCTCGGTGACTGTCATCGCATGGGTACGCTCCTGACGGCCATTCTGTTTGGTTACGATCTCGATGCCATCGTACTCATTAAGCGCGTCGGTGCAGCCTTCAATACGTTGCAGGATCGGCACAACCGGAATGCCATCCAGTAGGGCTACCTGACCTTCACCATCGAGTTGTTGGGCTAGATATTCGCAGGCTAAGTAGCCGGCGTCATAGTTCTTGGAACCCACGAAGCCATCCACTGGGCCCTCTGCCTGGGCATCGATCGCGACCGTGGTGACGCCTGCTTCTCGGGCAGACAACACCGCCGTTTCAACCCCGACGGAGTCGGCAGGGTTGAGCAGCAGGATATCGATGCCACGTTGGATCATGTCCTCTACGTCGCTGACCTGCTTGGAGACATCGTGGCGTGCATCGGTGACAATCACCTCAGCTCCCAGGCTCTCTGCGGCGGTCTCGAGTGCCTCCTGCATGGTCACAAAATACTCGTTGTTGAGCTCCTGAAAGGACATGCCGATTGTCAGAGTATGCTCATCGGCTGCTGCGGTTCCTGCAACAAAGGCGGCTGCGCAGGCGGCGACAAGAGCCGTTTTGCGAAAATTTGCGGTGATCTTATTAATTTTCATTGTTAACTCCGTGATTGTTATTGTTTCTCTTAAAGGTTTTTCAATGTCGACAAAGTCATTAATGTTAACGTCAACAATTTGAAGACTATGTGCCCTTTAGAGGTTGGTCAACGGTCATACGACCAATGTCTATTCCTCTAAGATTTTACAAATGATCAAAGCGTTCATGCGAAGTGTTTATTCAAAACTGTAAGAGGTTGTAAGGCTGGTTGATCTGATTAAGCTAAAGAAACACCTTAATAGTTGTTGGATTGAATACTTCCTACATATCAAAGTTGCTAGGCAAAACAACCATGTCTCGGATGGTTACATTTCGGGGGCGAGTAAGCATGAACATAATCGCATCAGATACATCCGTTGGTTCGATAATGCTGCCGGATTCTTTTGCCTTGCGCAGATTTTCTTCTGGCCAATCGGCGAGCAATGCACTATTTACAGGCCCGGGAGACACCGAAGCCATGCGAATACCGTGCTTGTTGATCTGACGACGAGTAGTCTGAACGAAACTGTTGATGGCCCACTTGGAGGAAGCATAGACTGGCTCCCAGGGAACCGGGAAGTGCCCCGCAACGGAGCTTGTCACCATAATATCGCCCGTGCGACGTTCGATCATGTAGGGTAAGACGTTATGGACATTTTTAATCACCACATTAACATTGAGGTTCAGCATTCTGTCGATGGCGGCAGGGGAGGTGTCGATTAAATCGCCGCCGATATAACTACCGGCATTAGCATGAAAGATATCTAACTGTCCTGCCTTCTCTAAGATTTGTGAGAGGAGAGTGTCGCAGTCCTGTGGGTCAAGTAGGTCAATAACTAGGGGAAATGCAGCTTCGCCAAGTTCTTCACAGATGGTTTTCAGCGCAGCCTCATCTCTATCAATCATGACCACTTTGGCACCAGCGTCAATCATGGCCTTGGTAGTGGCAAGCCCGATGCCTGATGCTGCGCCAGTAACGGCAGCAACTTTTCCAGTGAGTTCATTGGTCATCTTATAATCTCCTATATTCAGGTTCCTCGATTGGCGAGGCCGTTTGGTTTCTGGAGTGGCTTGTGAATGATCCCGAGGTGTCTCTGATGAGCAGGATCAACTTTTGTGCTTACTCGTCCCTGGTTCATCTCCAAGGCGCATGGAGAGTGGATTGAAACTCTATATGTTGACGTCAACATTTTAAAGCTATTCTCTATTTGAAAACGAATCAATGGGATTAAGACCAATGTCTAGGCTTTGGTATTTTGAAGAGGTGGAGCTAATCAATGACCCGACAGTTGCCGTTGATCAGCATATGTCGATGTTTTTCTATGGGTGGGTGGTGCGGCAATTACCACTGTAACGGGCACTGGCGTGGCTTCCTATTCCCGAGCAAGCGTCCGAGGGGCTGATGCAGATCAACTGTCATTCATGCGGTTGAATGAGTGCTTGGTAATCTGCCTTGGGCAGTGCCTGCAGGTTCATATACGACACGTGAACGGCCATTTCTGTCAGTGTGAATGTCGCCAGCTCATCAATGAGAGAAAGGGCAAGGTCGTAGCTGGAGAGGCTGGTGGCAATCCCCGGTGTCCAGTGGTGAGCTTTGATGGCGCGGGCTATTAGTACATCTCGATCGGAGTCGAGGGGAAACGCAGCGCCCCGGTAGGCGTCACGCCAGTGGTCGCAATAACAAGCAACGACAAACTCTCGGAAAGTGTTAACCAGCATTTTGTGCAGTGCTTCGAGGTTTTCGACGCCCGACTCTGGCAGGTTGCTGTATTCCCGCTGCATCTGCTCGAGCTGATCCCAACGCTTGTGGTAGGCGGCCTTGTCCAACGCTTTCCCCTTATCCCTAGTTTAGAAGCCACCAATATAGCGATATTGGGTGGCTTTGCTCAATTCTTCTTTGGCCTGAGGCTGGGCTTTCTATTTCTGGGAATTGCTATGATAAAGGCTCCGCCTATTCACCAATATCACATGGGAAGTAATGCAATGCTCCCCAAGCGATGGAGGATAATGTTCGTTTTAAATCAAGCTCTAAGTGATCAGCTTCAATAAGCGTTCCCACTTGTTGAGAACAACCACTCCTTTTGTGCGCCCGAGCTGCACACAGGTATCGTTAAAAGCAGGCCTACGAAGGCCTTCTATATCGGGGAAGTCGATCAAAGCGATCCTGCACGTTTCACATTCGTATTCTTCAAAGCTGTAAGCAGCTTTCTTCATGTAGAGCCTCTGAAAGCGTCTCCTTGCCTTGCGACATTGAGCTGCGTGCTTTTTGGGATCTATTACAAAATCCAGCATGGTACTTACTGCAACAATGACACCACTGGTAGCGGTCAAAACCGTGTGCTCAGTGATCACTCCTGCAAAAGCAGCACTACCGCCAAAAAGACTGGTGAACGTGAACACGTTGGCCATCCTGCTAAAAAGCCTTTGCTGTAGTTGCATATACCTAACCATGTAACAGGTGCCATCAATAGCCTCCTCGAACGACATTGGGTCGTGCCTTTCAGGAATACTGGGAAGGCTTACATCTTTCATGTCATTAAATCCCTACTTGAAGCGTATGCAGACTTCGTCTTCAGGAAAGTCTGGATCATCAGGAAAACGAGGTTCTGGTCTGGGAATCCTGATCGGTGGAACACATGGGATTTGGCCCGGTGGATCCCATTCTCCTGCTTGGCATCTTTTTTGAAATTTCATCGTGTCTCTCCGTTACAGAATGTTAAGGAGGGAGTGATCATTTCTAGTTTAGGACTGGTTTTAAAAAACCGCCTAATGTTTGTGGCCGGAGGTACTCCATGACCGAGAAAGGTGGGCAGCAGGCGCGTCGTGCCGCGTTATTGTGCCAAAACGTGCGATTTGGTTTGTACCTCGATTGCCGCCGCCGTCAGGCAAAAGCGCTTGAATATCGGCAATTGCCCGATGGTACCCACAGCCTGGAGGATTGCGCTGATTTCATCCGTCATTCGTGTCGCATCCAAAGCCGCGCCGAGCTGGATCATAACGACACGGCGCGGGCCATGCTGGAACGGGTCGTCGCTGACTACCAGCGTTGGGAGCGCCAGCAACGAATGCTCGACCAGATCGCTGGGGGGAGGGCGTGAAGAGTTCAGAGGCGGAAGGGTTTGGGAGGTGATTTATCACCGTTCTATGGATTGGGAACTCGATCAGGAGCTAGGGCTATGAGCTTGATTCAAAAGCACGGCCAGAACATGGATGGAAGAGATTTTATCATTGGTGATATTCATGGGCAGTACGACCTGCTGCTTGAGTCCATGGCGCGCGTTGACTTCGATAAGTCAAAGGATCGGTTATTTTGTGTAGGTGACTTGATCGACCGGGGGATGGATTCTTTCGAGTGCTTATCGCTAGCCTTTGAGCCTTGGTTTTTTGGCGTGCGTGGCAATCACGAGATGTTGGCCATTGATGCGCTTGAGAATGGGGGAAGCGCCGAAGACCTTTGGATGATCAACGGCGGCACCTGGGCGATAACTGAGAATATGATCGAAGTCCGGCAAATTCTTCGTGAGGCGCTGAAGTATCTGCCTTACGCCCGCCAGATAGATGTTTTGGGGCAGCAGGTTGGCATCGTTCATGCCGAGCCGCCTGCGGACTGGTCGCAGGTTGAGATGGCGAATGATGTAGGCAAGGTGGCAATGATATGGGGCCGGACTCGCATAAAGAGTAGGGACACGACGCCAGTAGTTGGCATTGATGCCGTAGTGGTCGGGCACACCATCCTTGAGCAACCTACTTGGCTAGGTAATGTGTTCTATATCGACACCGGTGCTTTTCATACGGGCCGGTTGACGTTGATCAATGCCCGGGAGGTGTTGGTATGAGCTGGCGCCAGCAAACCACTGCCAAAAAGCTACGCCGTCCTCGCACTGACCAAAAGCGGCGCGCCCCGGGCAAAGCCCGTTGATTGGGAAGGGCAGGAGCAAGCCGTTCTGATCCGTTGGCTGTATTGCGAGAAAATGCGCGGTCATCCGGTCGGCGAGCTGTTCGACGCCACCTTCCATGTGCCCAACGGTGGCCATCGCAATAAGAAAACTGCGAGCGACCTCAAACGCCAGGGCGTACAGGCAGGTGTTAGCGATCTTCCCGTGCGTCAGGCCCGCGGCGGTTGGTTTGGCCTGTACCTGGAATTCAAGGCCACCCCGCCAAAGGATGCGCCGTTAGCCGATAGCCAATTCAAGTGGTTGGAAGATACCGAGTACGAAGGCTATTGCGCGGTGCTGGCGCTGGGCCTCGAGGAGGCCAAAGCAGTACTCAGGGAATACGCCAGTTGGCCCCGCACGCAAATAGCCGGCGAACGGCTGGCGCTGGAAAGCGGTACGGAGTGGAGGAAGGGGCAATGACACAGCAGAAGGGGAGCAGCATGCAGTTTGATGATTGGAAACGAGTCGCAAACCCCTGGCGTGTCGTTGAGGCGGCGAAGAGTGATGAACGAGCGCGTGATGCTGCCGTGTCCCGCATCATTGACACCATGCTGGAGCTGCAGCTTGATTACCGTCATGAGAACCCTGGATACCAGCCGTTCAGTGTGACGGCTTTGGCGGGTGAAGTACCTGGAGGCGGTGGTCGTAGTGACCAGGCCATGCCGGCCGCGTTGCGGTACCACCCCCAAAGCGAGTGGCATAAAGCCTGCGGCGTGCTGCTCGATCAACTACCCAAACGCCAGGCTGCGGCGATGCTGATGCAGGCCGCCCGCATCCGTCCGGAGAAGATGGGCCATAGCATTTGGATGGTAACTGCCAGGCAGATGGTGGAGCGGCAGGAGGTGTTGCTCAGGGCGTTGGGAATGAACGAGAGAGTGAGGCATTTTGAGAGTGTTGAGGCGTTGCAGGTGGCGGGTAAGCGTGCGCGTAAGCGGTTGTTGCAGGTGTTGGCGGTGGGGGAGGTAGGGCAGGAATAGATTGTATTGCGTTGGCCAAAAATGATGACCAACGCGCTTAGCTATCTCAATGCTCTAGAGGAGTGGGCATTAGGTACTGCTTTCGGCCAAAAGCTGCATGCCCCCAAGAACAGTCGCGATGTTGTATCTGTCGCGGACGGGCTTGCGATCATAGTCCAACCTATCGATCGAGACGGACGCGAAGCCGCCTCGCTCGTTCCCGGAAAGCGGCTTCGCCACCTTCAAGGATGTCACAAACCACCTTGCGGATCGCAGCGTCCTCTAGCCCACCAGATACATAGCTGATCGGAGGCAGACCACCTGAGAGATGCGGGCCAGCTTCGGCAACGATGATCTGATCCGCATCGGTGTTGATCACGAGATTGGCGTTGTGTGTCACCATGATCACCTGGCGTTTCGCCTTCGCCGCGATGAACAGCGCCACCAGCTCGTCGAAGACCGACTTTGGATCAAGATTTTCCTCTGGCTGGTCGATAATCAGCGGTCTGTCGTCGGGATCGTCGAGCGCGAGGTAGAGCAGCAACAGGACGATCCCTCGCGTGCCTGGGGACAACTTGCGGATGTCGACACCGTCGTAGGAAATCTCGTAGCGAACGGCAATGTGTTCGGTTCCGAAAAGCCAGTGGGCGAACCGCTTCGACCACGGGCGGAATTCAGTTTGCTGCGCTGGGGAAAATGGCGCGTGCGATAAGAGGTCTTTCAGGTATTTTCCCATAAAGGCCGTCATTGCAGCCTGAACCTCAGCGGCAGAGCCGGTTTCCCATGCAGATTTGAGCGATTCCGTCGCGGCCGCGATCAACGAGCCGCGCCCGTAAAAAGGGCCCGCCTTACGCCGGTCGAGGAGTTCCTCTTCGGCAAACGCGCCCCAGGTCTGGACATCGGCAATCCTGCGGACTGAAAAACTCAGCTTTTTGAGCGTGCCCGATGATGAGGAAAGGCGCTCCATGAGCGGTGCATACAGGCCAGCCAGCTCGTTTTGCTCGTTTATTATGGCCTCGAACACGCGGCCATAGGTGGCGTCGCGTTCAGTCTGCAAGTCCTTTCGTCGCGCTGCAGCGCCCTTGGCGTCAGTGAGACGTGCTTCCAAGGTCTGAAGCGCCGAATTCTCTTGCGCAATCCGCTTAGTAAGCGCTGCGTATTGCTCACGAACTAGCTTGTCCGCGCCGAATAGCGCTTCAAGTCGTGCCATCTCCGCTACGATCGGCGCAAGCGGAAGCATCGCGAGATCTGCGTCATCGGCAATCAGGGCAACTTTGGGATCGCCGGTCGATGGCGGATCACCGTTGAGCTTGCGAACCTCGCCGTCGGCCCATGCGGTGTAGGCCGTGAGGCTCGTGTCGACATCGCCCTTGTAGATCAGCAGGAACTCGTCCCACTGATTGGCAGCTAGGCCACTGTTGTTGTGTCGCGCCTGGATCTGACGGAGCATTTCAGGCGCGCCGGTGGCGCGCATACTGCGAACCTCGTCCTGCAGAGCGACGTAGGTTCGGCGCTGATTGTTGTAGGCTTGTATTTTGGTTCTTAGCTTCTGCGCCGCCTCGCTGAGCTGTGTGCCTTGCGACCTGTGCTTCGGTACCCTTGACCACCAGCTTAGCCTGATCAGCCGTATAGCCGGCGATCAGCTTCTTCTTTTGCTCAACCTGCTTGCTCAGGCTGGCAACGAGGCTCTCTTTCTCGAGCTCGGTACCGATGCTTTCGGAGATGTCGGCGATCGCCTCCGCCTCACGCTCGCGGGCTTGCTGGAAGCGAGCGGTTCGTTGCTCGCGGAGCTCGGTGAAGTCAAGCGCCCACTCGCGGTCGTCCTGCGAGTGGGAATCGAAGATAACCCGCTCGATCTCATCGACGAGACCATCGGAGACACCCTTGGCCGAGCACAGCTCCTCAACGAATTGCTGAGAAAGATATCTCGCACGAGGGAACGACATATGGCCGTTCGCGTCACGGCCATCAAGCGCACGCGTCTCCGTCGCGCCGCCGCCCCAAGTCAGTGTCGCGGAGGCGTCCCCGATCAGTTTGCGTGCGCGTGTGAGGAACGATGGGCTGACGTTCTCGTCAGCCTCCCAGCCAGCTGGAGTTATTGCATCGCAACCGGTGGCGATCACATCGGCCAGCGCCGTCTTGCCCGATCCCCGCGCGCCAATGATGGCGACTAGCCCGGGATTGAGCGAAATATCGGGCGTGGTCGCCCAATCTGCGTCCTCAAAGTGAACATGCGAGATGACCTGCGACGGCATGGCCGAGCTTGGCGGTTTCTCGCCGACATAGGCACGGCCTTCCGGGTCGATGCAGGCCTGTCGTAGGGCATCGAATGTCAGTGCACCCTTGATCCAAGAGAAGCGATTGTCGACTGGCTGACCAACGGACTCCTGGTTGTGGGAATCGCTGCCATGGAGACACGGCTTGCACCCATCATAGCGCGAGCGCAGTTCTTCGACGCTGACGTTCCGTTGGCCGATCCAGAATTCACGCTGTGCGGGGTTGCTGGAGAAGACGATGTGGACGAATTTCTCTATCTCCTGGCGCACGGTCGCGTCTGCGGCCTGACGGACGCCGGAAGTGCCGTCACTGGAACCACCAGCAACAGCGATCAAAATGTTCTTTTTCGCCCATTCGCTCTCGGCGATAACCTTTCGCAATTGATCGAAGTTGACTTTGAACTGTGTGGCGCCGTGTCGGAGCGCAGCGCCGTCGTCAGTGATGGTAGTGTCTGAATGTTTGCCCAGCTTTATCAGTTCCTCCCGCGTGCAGTCGAAGCGGTCGCCAAAAGCATGGAATTGAAGGCGCTTCAGGATGCGCTTCACCTCTGAGAGGTGTTCAGGGTCTTCAGGGCTGACCAACAAATGGACGTTCACGAAGCCCGTTTTCGCTGCCACGTCGAGGCGAAGCTCGATGTTAGGGAAGATTAGCGACACGTCGGGCAATCGGCCTGCGTCCTTATATTGAAGGAATTCCTCGTATGTGTCGGTAACGTAGTAGTCAGTGACCGCGACCGCCTCGACCTTCGGCGTCAGAGCTTCGAGCGTCGAGAGGTAGGAGCTCCAGGGGTCGGATACACCGAACTGATTGTTGAGGATAGTGCCGGGCGCATGGATATGCGGCTCCCATCTATGCCATTCAGAACCGCGATTGATCACTTTTATCTCCAGATTATCATTCTTGTTTAGGTCACCACGACCCGATTCAATAGGAAAGGCCTAATGCCGCATCAAGGTGTGAGCAACGCTGCCACCTAATCTAATCCATATCAACGTAAACACAAAACCCAACCTTGGGCTGAAAATGCCAAGCTTTGGGAATTACTCTTAAATTCTTTTTTATACCCGTTTTAAACAATTAAGTGCAGCTTTCAATTGCTTGCTTTTTTCTAAACCTGAGCGCTTCACAAACGTATCAACATTTTGCGTAATGATATTTGTAGGCAAATCATCGGTAAGCTTTTTGAACTGCTTTGTGCTAGTAACTTGGAAGTCATAGCCATACTCATTAATAAACGCCATCAAGACAAAGTGAAATGAGTTTAAAGCTTGCCACCTCATACAATCTCTTTGCAACGATACGCCTGAAAAATACTTAATGATTTTTGGGAAGTCGTTATCAAAATCAAGTTTCTTGAACTCGTTAAAATCCAGTAGTTGAGTGTTAGAGTTTATTTTTTTTAGCATTGCATTGAAATCATCTCGATAAAAGTGGTCAGAGTCTGATGATTTATCATACTCGAATCCCTTGAAGATACTTACGTCACAAAATAGCTGCGGAAATAACTTAATATACTTTAAAAAAGTCAAGTCGGTGTCTGTTGATACTGTGCTATCTAAATATATCGTTTCCCTTTCAATGTCCCTGCAAATGGCAAAAAACAAAAGGAACCTATAGCAAAAAGAAATTAAGTAGTATTTTTCAACAACAGGATAGCTATCAATTTTGTGCCAACCTTCAGGAGCATTCTCAGAAAAGTTCCACATTCGATGGTTCAGTGATTCAGCTGCGTTTAACAAAGCTATTTTATGCTTAGAGATAGCCTCTCTCACTTGTTTCTTTTGTTCAAATCTATAGTCACTTTCTAACTTGTATGTATGGAAATATCTTTCCCAGAGGGGTCTAGAAATCCCCTTTAATATTAATACAAAGACTGAGACTGCAGCGGCAATCAACGCAGCCTGTATTTTTGGATCACTAAAGTTCATTTTGTCCTCTTTATCCTCTAAGGGTATAGTGTCGCATTATTATTGTTTAACTACAGGGTGGAATATAAATTTATCTATATCTTTCAGTAAACGCCTCTCTTCCCCCCTCATTCCAACTTTTCTTCTGATTAGAGTGCTGCTGTTTTTACAATGAATTTGAAACTCATTTTCATTCTCTAAATCTCCGGTGATTACTGTTAACCCTTTGCCTTGAAAGCTTTCTAATTCAACAGAGTGTTCAGCATAAGGATTCAAGAATAAAAATAAACCGTCAAGTAAGCTTTCGTCTGTTTCTGAACCACTATATCTAATTTGTTTTATATGTTGTCTTTCTAAGTATACAAACCGGCTCGGTGTGTGATTTTTTGTTAAACTAGTTAATTTCCCTAGTGTTAATGTACAAGTGAATAATATTGCTGAAATATGCTTGTTTTCATAATTTGAAAATAACCCGAGAGGTAATTTTTCTCCGTTGTGATTTTTACAGGATTCTATATATTTATACTCGTTCCCAAAGCTGTCATCGCAAAGTATTTTTAAATCTAATTTACCTTCAGGATCATAGGCTGCATTGTATAGAACAGACATCATTGAATAGAATGCAGCTTGTCCATAGTTGATTTGACCATAATCAGCTAAAGCAATGATATACGGATTAGAAGCCACGCACTCTTTAGTTGAGTACGTTGTTAAAAATTTATTTGACTTATAGGTTATTGCATTTAGTGTTCTAAATATTGAGGCATCAATTATCTGGTATATGTCATTTTCGCCATAAACATCTTCAAAGTTTCTTTCTTCCTCAGGTTTTGAGTTTTGAGAGAAGTTTGCAACGACAGCTTCTACAGAATAAATTTTATTATTTTTCTGGATTATAAAATCCGGAGATTTATGGCCAGTAAAACTTCCCAATCAGATGATATGATGACTTTGTTTAAATATATCTCCCAAAAAGTAGATCTAAATGTTGACTGAAATGCTTTAATGGTTTTATCTAGGCCATCTTTTATAATAAATTCATCAATCCAGTTTTCTAGTAATTCTCGTTCTGATTGATAACCAGGATCAAGAAGCCATTTAAATTGAGGGTGAAACTTTTCAGAAGAAATTTTTGGTATAAACCATTTATTTTTGCTATTCATATCCATCTGGCTCTGAAATTAGATGTTGAAATATAACGCTTGCATCAGGGGCGCCGAAGGCGTCCCCTTAGATGCACTTGTTAGGTTCTTGTTGCGACTTAATAGTTGTCATTAGAAAAATCGTCGATGAACATATCTTCTGGAATTTCGAAGTTAAACATGCGGTCTATCTTATGTCGATCTAGTTTATGTTCGGCATTGGGATTTAAATATAGCCAAGATTTATTGTTATGAATATCATAGAATAATATGCCCGATAAATATTTTGAAGCAGTTGACAACTTAACATCACTCCTACACTTTTTATCTAAGCAGGTCGCATCTTCCTCAGCGTTTTTAAATTCCATAAAAGCTCGTCTCGAAAGAGAACGAGTCATTATGTCTGTGTGAGATGAGAAATTAATTACTAGGTTATTATTGAATTGGTTGTCAAAGGTACAGATTAGTATGAACGGATTTTTTATGGTGAATTGAGAACACTTTCTAAAAACAAAGTTTTTATTGTTCTCGGCTTCAGTATATGGGCTACTTTCTCCAACACTAAATCGTACCCGTTCATTGCTAATTCTAATATCCCAATATAGCTCATCAATTTGACTACGATTTGATTCCTTCAGTTCAGAAATTACTCTCTGAGTGCTTGGAAAGGCATACTTTTCAATATCGTTATATGAAACATCATACTTTCCATTGATCAAAACGGAGTAACCTGGAAATTCTTTTTCAACTAAACGTGAAAATTGAGCTTTCGCATGCTCCTGAAGACCAAACCCTTTCACGTCAAAAAATACTCCAGATTTGGTCATCCCATCTAACGATATTACATTTTTAGATAGATTGTCTTTAGGAGAAACTTCAACCTCCACGTCGAATTCTACATGGTTTCGGTGAAGATATGAAAGTGTAAGCAACTCACATAAAAAGCCATAGTGTGTTTTATGACTTAAAAGTGATTTTAAGTAGTTGCTAATATCATTCAAACTTATTTTGCCTCCTTCCCTAAATGAAAATAAAAGGCTTAGTATGCGAGTTATTTTTCCGTTATCTTGAGCAAAGTTAAATAGTTCTGGGTGATCATTAAGGTTTGTATCTGTAAGGGTGTCGGTAAAACCAAGACTTTTTAGCCTCGGTTCTAGCTCATGCATTTTATCTCTTAATTCATATAATGTTCGAATGTACATAAATTCTCGATAGTGTTTATGTGGAAGAACCTAACGTCGCTCAGCACGCGCGGCCACTGAATGAAGGCGAAGCCGCGATGTAGTAGCCGTCGCCGTGATAGGCATTTAGTACTTTTCATGATGGGCCGCTGCGTATCCATCTTTATATTCACAATCAGGACATAGCTCCGCCATTTCATCGTATTCACACGACGAGTATATGTAGGGCCCTTTGCACCACTTGCAATCTAATACCTCTTCTTCGTGACTGCACACCAGGCATCTCTGATCATCTATATCAAAGGTCAAATTATGACATGAGGTACATTTTATTACGGCCAGTTCCTCTTCTTCTATCTTTTTGTATGCTGCTTTCAGGTAGTTGTTATAAAACTCTGTATAACTGTAAAGGACGGCAAACTTATTTTCTTTAAGATGAGTCGATTTCCAATCTAGATTTAGATGTTCATCAGAAAAATGGAAGATAAACAACAAGACCTGTCCAACTAAAGCCTTAGCTTCTCGGTCTGATATGGAAAACTCGAAGTGTTCAATCTCATTCCGTTTTTCTCGGGCGGTTTGAATCGCATTTAGATCGGCTTTAGTAAACTTTATGCCTCCAATTTTCTGGAGCCTTTGACATGCGAGATCACTACTTACAGTGTGAAGTCCTTGAGCCGGGTAGCTATCGATTTTGGTAAACACAAAAGCTGGATGAATTTGACGGAGCTTTTCCTTAAAAAGAAGCTCAACAACATGCGCAAGATCAACGATGATACGTTTCCAGTTCCCTAGACCTTTTTCTTCGATAGGGCCCATATGCTTCAGCGCATGCTCTAAAGAGTCGCTTGCATTCTCTATCAGGTTGAATTTGTTCATATGTCTCTTTGGAGCCTAACAGTGATTATACACCCCTCTACATAACCTGAATGAACCTTGCGCCGCGTTCATTCAGGTTATACTGCCTTTTATTCATCATCTATCCCATTGAAAGTAAAGTGAAATATGTATAAATAGGCTGCATGGCATAGAGTATCGTGCCTTCTGCATAACACGGCTGAACCAGCATGTCGCTTCTGCCGTAAAGGCCGCTTAGGGCCGGTAAAAGACTCTTAATTCACTTAATATAGGCATCATACGACGTCTTGGGAAGCTCAAATTCATCACTGCTTTCATCGAAAGAACAGGGAAAATAAATTATTTGCTTCAGTGTCGTGATTGAGGCACTATTCTATCTAGGATGCGCTAGCTGCGCGATTAGCCATCACTTCTTGAAGCCCTGCCGGACACCCGGTGGGGATTTTGCGTTTCTGTCGTTCCAGTAATTGAGGTTCGGCTATGTCTGCTCATTCTCCTACTCATTGGCTTGAGGAGGCGGAACTGCTGCGCGTTGAGCCAGAGCCTCCCACCGATGCTCGAGCGGGCAATGTGGCCGCTTTCCTCGATACGTTGGCTTTTGCCCGAAGGTACGCCACGCTTTGGCCATCAGGACGGCTTCAATGTGATCGTCGGCGGCAAGACGTTCAGCAACTACAACGATCATCCGCGACAACTTGTTTGGCTACCTGCTTATGAGATCCATTCAAGCGCAGCAGGGCGCTACCAGTTCCTAATACGTACATGGGATGACTTGGTCGAGCGGTCCCATCTTCCTGACTTCACGCCTGCTAGCCAAGACCTAGGCGCTGTTCACCTTATCCGCCAGTGCAAAGCGCTTGCTTTGATCCATGACGCCATCCACGCTTGCCGGAAGATTTGGGCGAGCGGCTTGAGATGGTGCTAACAAGCCAGTTTCCTACCTGTGGACGTTGCGGAAAAGGAAGAGTAGCCGGTATACAGAAAAAATCCATATATGGTGGTTTATTTTCGCATTGGTACAACATATGCGATATAATCGGGTTTTCAAAAGGGAGTGCAGATATGCTAACCAAGTTACTTCTTGTCCAAATGGCAAGCATCATTGCATTAATTATTTCAGGGGTGCTGGCTTTTAATGGTACTGAAGGATGGGGGTGGTTTTTATTCGTGGCGGTAGTAATGTACGCGCCTGAACCCATAACCCGCATCGTAGGCACAAAGGGGTAACGCCCATTACCTAAGTCACACTCGTTAACAAGAGACCTCGCTGCTTATGCAGTGAGGTTTTTTTTGCAAATTCAATATCTTCCTATTCCAAAATTCAGAGCTGCTTATGAAATTTGCTGCTGAACGTGTAATTGATTACGCCGGTGGCAGCGGCGTGTCCGTTGCGTCTCTGGCATCGAAGGCTAGCCCGGCTGACCTAGATATTTCGCCCACGCCGAATGATATGGTGTCACTGTTGAATATGCCGCTGATTGAGATGGAAGGCGTTCACGTGGTGACGGCTGATGTGGTGAGCGTTGGCGGACTAGTGTTCGTGGGCCTGCGCGCGGCTCACAAAGTACGTGGTCAATGTCAGATTGAGGCAGCCGCCGAAGAGTCGCCGCACAAACTGAACTTCCATGTTCCATGCCCGCTCTGCGGAGAAGAGCATATCCTCAAGTGGGGCGGCCCCGATACTGGCTTTGGTATCAAGTGGCATCAAGGGAAGCCAGAGACTGCCCTTTATCTTTGTGAACACAACGGCTGCGTGATCGAGCAGCATGAACCTCACGATGAAAGCCGTGAGCACAGTATCAAAGATGTCGTTTGGGTGTGTGCTGAATCTTTGATACATCTCGATTTCGCAGATCAAACAGAAGACCAGGCGCGCACCTTTCATCCATCATTAATAGCGTTGTTAATTCTGACGCCCTTTTCTTAGTATTTTCCAGGCCTGGGTGAATAACACCATCAACAGTAGTGCGATGATTCCCTGCGAAATAGGGCGAGTAAATAGAGATCCCCAGTTATCCTGAGAAATCAGCATAGCCAAACGTAAGTTTTGTTCCGCCATTGGCCCTAGCAGTACTCCCAGCACTACTGGTGCAAGCGGGAAGGCTAGTCGATGGAGTAAATAACCGAGCAACCCAAAGGCTAGCATTACATAGAGGTCTGTCATGTTCCCTTTGACGGTGTAAACACCCACGGCCATGAGTACCAACGTCGTTGGTACCAAGAGTGCGGTGGGCATGCGCAAGACCTGTGCGAATAGGCGGGTGGCCACCATGCCGCCTAGTAACAGCAGTAGCATCGCAGTAAACAGCATTTGCCACATGAAACCGAAGACCACATCAGGCGACTTCGTAAACAGTTGTGGGCCGGGCTGAAGTCCATGAATCATCAGGGCGCCGAGCACTAAGGCAGCAACCAAATTGCCAGGAATCCCTAATGTTAGGGATGGAATCATTGCAGAAGCATTGTCTGCACTGTTACCTGATTCAGCTGCTGCAACTCCCACAGGATTGCCCGTGCCGAAAGATTCGGGGTTCGTGGACTTGCGCTTTGCTTCGTTATAACTCAGCAATGCTGCCAAATTGCCACCGGCACCTGGCAAGATACCTACACTAACGCCTATCAGCGACGAGCGAGTCCAAGTGCGCCAGTGCTGACGTATCAGTCCGAGTGCGTTGCCGCTAGCATCAACCTTGAAGCTTCCTGCATCATAGTAAGTCGCGTTGCTTTTCTCCGCCATCTCCAGTACTGGCGGTATCGCGTAGAGGCCGATGAGTACAATGATCAGGTCGAACCCCCCGCTTAAATAAAGCGAATCGAACGTATAGCGTTCCGCTCCACTGATTGTGTCAACGCCTACAAGGCCGATGATAACGCCCAACAGGGCGCTGAGCATGCCTTTGCTGATATCACTGCCCACCAATACGGCGATGCTTACAAGTCCGAAAACGGCTACCCAGAAATACTCAGTCGGCCCAAAGGCAAGCGTGACCTGTGCCAAAAGGGGGGCTAGCGTCATCAACGCTATGGCGCTAATAATTCCACCGATGGCGGACGACCAGCACGCAGTCTTGAGAGCCAGCCCGCCCTGGCCGTTACGTGTCATAGGGTAACCGTCGAATGTTGTCGCGATTGCAGCTGGTGTTCCTGGGATTTTTAGCAAGATGGCGGGAATGGCTCCACCGTACATTGAGCCGTTGTAGATACCTGCTACCAACCCTAGAGCAATTACAGGATCGAACCCATACGTCAGTGGGAGCATGAGAGCGATTGCCATGACCGGGTTGAGCCCAGGTAGGGCTCCGATCAAGATACCCACCAAGGTGCCGACGAAGAGGCTGACTACGGAGCCAAATTGCAAGGCCACAGGTAGTGCGTTGAACAGGGAATCAAACATATCGTGTAACCCTATTTAGGAAACCAGGAAAAATTCGACGGGCAAGGGTCGTTTTAGCACCATCGCAAAAAGCCCGTATAAGAGGATGATGAAGCCCACCGTAATACCTAAAACCACGATGGGGCGCCTTTCACCCAGTACCAGAGCCAGCAGGATGATGAAAAGGGTGCTAGTGGAGTAGAAACCCACGGTTGGCATGGCTAAGTAGTAGATCAGGCAACAGGCGACTGTCGCCATAAACCTTCCCGGATGATCGATTAAGGCGGCGGCGCTGCTCAAACCGCCATTTTGCTGCGTTTGCACCACGCCCTTAACGATCAGAGAAAGTGAGAAAAGGCACATCAGAATGCCAACTCCCATGGGCACGTAAGCGGCGCCGGCATCAAAGCCACTCCCCACCCAGACCACCGTGCAGCCAAAGATGAGGAAGGCGATGCCAGAGATAATATCTCTGAAGTTCATGAGCAAGTTACCGTCCATTCAGTCATGAATTAGTTTTTCTTAAGCCCAAGCTTTTCGAGTGTCTCTCCAATCGCTACGGTTTCCTGATGCAGACGCTCACGGAGCTCTTCACCACGTACGAGATTCAGCGTCTCGCCTTGAGATGTCAGGAACGCTTGGAACTCAGGATGCTCTACGGCGCTAGCTACGGCATCGGCGATGACGTTAACGCGCTGCTCATCCATACCCTCTGGTGCCAGCATCATGCGCCATAGCACTGTTTCCAGTTCGGGATGACCGAGTGCTGCTAGGCCTGATGCCTGGGGTAGTGCTTCGTTATCATCGGCTGAGGTCACGAGTAGGCACTTCGCCTTGCCATCCTCTACATAGGGAAGTGCGGGTGTGATGGAGCCACCGTAGATATCCACGTGTCCACCCAGGAAGTTTTGGAGGGTCTCACCAGCGCCGCCAAAAGGAATAGGGCGGGCCTCAATGTCATAGGCTTCAAAGATACGCTCTGCTGCCAAGCGCATGGTTCCACCGACCCCGTCATTGCCATAGGTATATTGACCGGGGTTATTCTGCAACTCGGCAAGGAATTCCTCACCTGTTTCAGCTGGAAAGTCGGGGGCTACACACATGGTGTAGGCACTCTGCGAAGTGCTGGTGATCGGGGTCAATGTCTCGTAAGAGTACTGAACACGCTGCATGTGCGGTACGGTAGTGATAGGACTATTCCAGGTAGAAAGCAGCGTGTAGCCATCGGGCTTGGCACGGGCAATCTGGTTGACCCCAATAGCACCACCTCCACCAGCGACATTAAGCACAGCAAGTGACTCTCCTAGTTCTTCCTGCAGGTACTGATTGAGCATGCGCGCAACGTTGTCAGTGCCGCCGCCGGCTGGTGCCGGTACGATTATTTCGATGGGACGATTCGGATAGTCGTCAGCCATGACAGGCATAGCGGTAAACGCTGATAGCGCAACTAAAGACGTAAGCTGTAATGTTTTCATTGTTAGTTACCTTTCTTTGAAATGCAGGGTGATGAGGTGTGCATTTAATGCGATCTCAAGCAGGTTGATCACCGAGCGTGACACGGTAGCGGAACCGCTCAGGCCTTCCGTGTACTCGTCGAAACTCGATGACTCTGCCTGCGGGATTGCGGGCAATGCGCTGGATGGCGGCGACCGGTGCCCCAGTGGCTAGTTCTAGATGCTTTGCACTGGCCTTGGTGGCGGTGCCGAACGACAGCTCGTCGGTTGCCGACGAGATCAAAATCCCGAATTCCTCCAGAAATACGGGATACAACAAAGGGCCCATCGCTTTTGGATTCAGCGACATGAGCCCGTTGAAATCGGGAAGACGTAGATAAATTTCTTCAAACAGCAGTGGGTCGCCTGACCAAAGGCGTACACGTTCCAGCTTTATACAGTGGCTGACTGATTCTTCGCCGAAGGCCTGCTTTACGTCGGCGGGAAGGGCGACTTCCTGATGACTGAGAATTCGACTTTCCGGAATAACGGGTACATCGGGATCTTCCACATCATGTACATGGAAAAAACGAAACAGATCGGCTCGGAAGGCGGGTTGCTTAACGAAAGTGCCGGTACCTCGCCGCCGATCCAGCAGCCCCTCATCGACCAGCTGCTTCAGGGCCATCCGCATAGTTGCTAAAGCAACGCCATACTCTTCGGCTAAACGGTTCTCCGAGGGAATCATGTCGCCTGGTTTCCACTCACCATTGGCGATCCTTGACCCTAATTGATCACGGAGTTTGGCGTACAGGGGTAATCTTCCGTCCGTATTAGCAGAGAATTTGGCTTGCATAGGGTCACCCAGTGGTTATCTTGATTTCTTGAGGTCATTGAAGACCCGTGTATACTTCCAGTCAACCAGTTCTCTAGAGAACTAGACTTATGTATAACAACTTAGGGATACGAAATCCCCAGTCAGAACGTAATGAGGTGTCAAAAGTGAAATTAGGTTTTGATTGTCATGCTCATGTCTACGGGGCTGTTAAGGAAGCCAACGGGTCTAACTACAGTCCATCCCGTCCTGCACCACTTTTGAATTGGCAAGAAAACTTAGAAAGCTGCAAATTAAGAGGCGGGGTACTGGTGCAACCGAGCTTTCTGGGAAACGACAACCGGCAACTGCTCGAAATTCTCTCTAGGCTTAATCATGCGTATCGAGGGGTCGTGCAGCTAGCCAAGGAGACGACGCTAGAAGAGATAGCCGCCCTTGATGCTGCAGGTGTTGTAGGGGTGCGATGGAATCTCATTGAGGGGCGCAGCGCATTGCCAAACCTCAAGGATCCTCAATGGATAGACTTTCTAGATAATCTTAAAGCTATGGACTGGCATCTTGAGCTGCATCTGGAAGGGAACCGGTTACCTGAAATTTTTCCAGCATTACATGAGCATGGCGTGAAGTTAGTCATTGATCATATTGGGCTGCCAGTCGACGACGTTCCTATGCAAGACCCAGGCTGTCGTCTTCTGCTTGAGTCAGGACAGGCAGAACGAACCTGGGTGAAGCTCTCAGCCCCTTATCGTTCCCCTGTGTTTGACCTCCGACCGCATGTCCAGGCATTGTTGCATCATCTTGGACGTGATCGGTTAGTGTGGGGCAGTGACTGGCCATGGACGCGCCATGAGAATAAACACACTTACCGCGATACTTACGGATGGCTCAATGACTGGGTTAGAGATGCTGATGATCGCCAGCACATTCTTGATGCGAGTCCTAGAGCCCTGTTTCGCCTGGGTGATTCATAGCGAGGGTATACCAACTGCTAAGAGGGCTGACATATGACTCGGATTGGAAGCAGGGGGATATCCACTTCGAACTGGAGCCCGTTACTGAAGGGGAGATATCACAATGAGACAACGTGACGAATTCGTTGAAGAAATGAAAGCCAGGCTCGACGAGTGGAATGCTGATATCGATAAGCTCACCGCCAAGGCTCGTCAGGCGAGCGACGAAGCGAGGGTCAAGTACCAAGAGGACATCGAGCGACTCAAGAAGCGCCAGGCGGAGACTCAGCAAAGGCTCGATGAGCTTCAGCATGCCAGCGAAGCGGCCTGGGAGACTGTCCGCCAAGGTATGGAAGACTCGTGGGAGTTGATGCGTAAAGCCTTCCGGGATGCCTCTTCTCGTTTCAAGTAGCTTATTCAACTAACCATGCGTTTCACTTAAAAAAGCCTGAACAGTTAGCTGGGGTCGCGGCCCTCTTGTGGTTGCGACTCGCTGCCTTCTTGGAGACGCTCGATGGACGCATTTCCCTGCTTTGCCAGGGTTGCCAGGCGGTCGATCTGCTCATCCAGGCGGGGTAGGGCCTCTTGCCGATAGCTTGATAGATCGTCGATGGCGCCCATCACTTCGCTGAAAGCCTCCTCAAGTACTTGCATATCGAGCATTGCGGAGGAGGCCCGTTTCTGAATGTCTACGCCTTGTTGCCGAAGAGCCTTCGCGGTTCCACCAATCATCTGCGAGGTGGTCGTATTGAGGGCTTCGATGCGATCCAGCACCAGGCGCTGATTAGCCATTGCCATGGCCACCGTGACCGCGACGGTGAGCGCCGAGACGGTGACGTTAATGGCCCTGTCCACGCCGCGCATTAACTCTCGGTTGTTGCGAATAATCACTTCTAGCGCCAGTACGCCTTGCTGACTCACCGCCAGTTGTTGCTGGAGGTCGACAATGCGCTGACGCAGTGGAAAGAGCAGTTCTTCCTCAAGAAATTGGCGCCGCGGATCATCGCCATCGCGAGCGGCGATCTCCTCCTGCAGGCGCCGATCGATCATGCGCCCCAGCGCAATTTGGCGGTTCAGCTCGCCAAGGATTTTAGTTAACGCCTGCTGGTCATCGTTCAGGGTGAGGTTGTCACGATGCAGCATGTCCCGTCCGCTTTCCAGATCCTCGATGATCGCATCCAAGGCCTGCTGGGTATTCTCGAACTTGCGAAAGTAGCGCTGCAAGCGGCTATCCAGACCCGGAATGACTGCCAGAACGCGATCCAATGTAGTCGGCGCCAAGCGATGGCGAGCGGGGTCGAGCCCTTCCATGCGCCCGCGCAGATCGGTCAGTGCCTTGGCGACCGGCCCGCCTTCGTCGCCCTGGTGGGCCAACTTACGCAGCGGTGTTTGCAGCATGGCGCTGCGATGGGCAGCCTGCTGCTGCAGTTCAAGGCCCATCTCATCCACGGCACGGCGCTGGCGAACTACTGACTCCTCATCACCTTCGGCGAGGATATCCTCGACAAAACGGTCGGCCATCGCCTCAAGCTCAGGGTCGATATCACGCTCATCGGGGGTTACCGATTCAGCCTGACTTGCACCCAATCGACTAGCTCCCAACTGGTCAGCGATCTCGTCCACCGGTGGCAGGGAGAGGCGTCGTTTGTCATCGGATTGCTGAGCCATAGAGATCTCCTGGGCTATAAAGCTATTAAAAATGCAATGAAATAAAACGGTTTAAATACAACAGAGTGAAAATTGCACATTAGCATTGCCTGTCAGCTTAATCCTTGCGGCCATAACGATCGGCTCCTTCGACGAAGCGGCGCAGATCTCCCAGCGCTTTTTCGGTGGTGACCGACGCCTGGGGGCGAGCCGTCTCGATGCGCGCCATGGAAACAGCGGTATCGTCGAGCACGGTCAAGGCGGATTCGATGCGGGCAGAGAGCTTGTTCAGCCGGTGCTCGGTCTCCACTAGCAAATCGAGGCGGCGCACCAGGGCAGCACGCTCTTCATCGCTTAATCGTTTGCCCTCCCGCTCCAGTCGGCCTCGTACGTAATTACCGTCCACGCTAACCACACCACGTGCCTGGGAAGCCATGGTCGTCAACGTATCCACCGCGCCGAAACAGACTTGAGTGACCAAGCCTTGCGAGCGCTCGAAAGCCAGCTCGCCAGTATGGAATCGGTCGCCTAGTACGTCCATCACATGGCGGTAGCGGCTGTATAGGCGGTCTGTCAGGATTGCCAAGTCGGGACGGTGCACATCGAGCAAGTTCTGCTTGGCCCGGCACATGGCCAAGACTAGATCGTCGGCCCCCACGGGTGGCCTTGCGGGGTCGAGCACCGACACACCCGTTTCATAGGCGTTGCGCTCCTCTTGAGCACGGCGCTGCTGTGCTGCGGCCTCTCGTTGAGCCTCATGGCGACGCACGCGGCGGCGGGCCAGCCAGCCGCGTAGCGTTCGCTCGATAGGAAGTGCTACAGGAATGGCGACGATGCCTGTCAACCAGCCAAACAGGCTGGGGCTGAAACCACCCCACAGGGAGGTCAGCCATAGCAGCATGCTGATGAAGGGAACCACTAGGCAATAGCGGGCGATTACCTGGAGACGACTGGTAGTCGACACTGGAAGCGCCAGGCCAGGATTGAAGAGGCCGACCAGTAGCCAGGGCAGGCAGGTCATAAACAGGCCATAGGAAAATCCCTGCAGGAATCCCAACATAGATACGGCTATCCTTCAGTCATGGAACGCAAATATTGTGTTTAGAATAACTGAGATAGGTCGCTAAGCACCAGCTGGGTAACTACAGGCTATTGGCTGGCTGTGAACTGCTATTTAACCTTTCTCTTAGAAATTATCCCCATCTTTTTAGCAAGATAACTTCTACAGAAATTTAACAGAAGCTTTACAGTTTAATTGCCATTTGTAACCGTATCGACTAGCTTAGTTACGACGGGTGCGCTAAAAAAACCCTAATGCTGGCTTACTCAATCGTTTCTGAACACCACTGACTGCGGCTTGGCTCACTTGGTGCGCTCCAGTTTCAGCCCAGTCAATTTGGGTTAACCAGCAAGGAGGACATCAAATGTCGATAACATCAGAAAAGCAATTACCCGAAGCAGTAGCGGCCTGGCGTGATCCGGAAATGGACTCGGTGAAAGGTACCGAGACACCCAAAGATCCGAACAAAGGTTACATTGCCTTACTTGGATGGAGTATTAACGCGATTAAGGCGGCGCAAAAGTTTGACCGTCGCTATATCGTCGTTGCTCCCGAATGGGCTGAGGATTTCTGTGCTGCGAACAATATACCGTTCATTTCCTGGGATTTTATTCGCTTGAATGATCGTTCCATGGAGATTGCCGAAAAGTTGAAGGCTGAAGGCGTAGACGTCGCCATCCCACTGTTTGAAGAAACCGTTGAGTGGTCAGGTGCCATCAACTCCGTGCTTCTCGACAGCCCACGCATGTTTGGTCAGTCTATTCTATTCCGTGATAAGGCCTTGATGAAGCGCCGTGCCCAGCTTGGCGGTATCCGCGTTGGGATATTTGAAGAGGCGCACGAAAAAGAAGACATCGTCCGCTTTATGAAGCGCGTCAATCAAACGCTGCTCAAGCTTGATGGTGATCCGGATGACCCGATACACGTCAAAGCATTCGATAAAGCCGGTTGTCTTGGCCACCGGATGATCCGAACGTTAGAAGAAATTGATAACATTCCGGATGAAGAGTATCCGCTGCTGATGGAGAGTCACTTGAGCGGCTGGGAGTTTGCCGTTGAAGCCTGGATACACGATGGCAAAATTCAGTTCCTGAATATTTCGGAATACGTGACGTTAGGCTACTCGGTGTTCGTGCCTGCTACCCAGGAGCTTGAGAGCTGGCGCAATGCGATCACCAAACAGATCGAGCTGTTGATCAAAACCTTCGATATCCAGTTCGGCTTGATTCACCCCGAGTACTTCGTGACAGCTGACGGTGAGATGTACTTTGGCGAAGTTGCCTACCGCCCACCCGGCTTCAAAGCTTTCGAACTGATCGAAAAAGCCTACGGTTTCAACGCCTATCAAGCGTCAATGTTGGTGTTCGACCCGAAAAGCACGAAAGAAGAAGTAGCGGCGTTCTTCCCCCGCGAAGTAGTCGATGCGAAGGGTTACGCAGGTTGTTTCGGTGTCTACCCACGCCGTCGTGTTGTCAGCAAGCTGGAAATGCCCGAAGAGACGATTAATCACCCGTACTTCGAGTCACACGAACTGGTCGCACCGGCAGAAGAGACAGTGCCTGACCGGTCTGCTTTCGGGACTCATTGGGGGCTCATCTTCTTCTTTGGCGACGATCCCATCAAGATGCGCGATCTGCTAAAAGCCCAAGAGGATCTGGACTTTTACGTCTAACGTTCGATAGCGCAATACGCTGAGTTATGGGCGCGTATATAAGTGTCAGGGGTACTCCATAATCCCGATACTGATATACGCGCCCTTTATTTTGCCAACGCTGTGGGAGTGGCCCCACCAAAAGGCCAAGGTAATTATCCCAGGCACGATTTAATAGGCAGCAGACAGCAAAATGATGACGCCTACACCAGTAAGCAGGAACCCGCTGATTTGGCTAATCCGTTCTGCTTGGGGGAGTAGCTTCTCTGCTAGAAAATAAAGGGCTAGTCCTGCCATCCAAACTAGGCTCATAATGCCGCCGACAAACATCAGCAGCATCAAGGCCCAGCAGCAGCCGGTGCAGTAGGCGCCATGGCGGAGCCCCATGATCAGCGCTCCGCCGTTGCCTTCGCGCCATTCGGTCATCAGAAAGCTTAAGGGCGAACGACACTTGTTCAGGCAGGCCTGTTTAAGATCACTGAACTGGAAAGCACCTGCGGTTACCAGCAGGGCGCCTCCAAACAGTGGGGTGACGTGGCCCATGGATGAGCTTAACAGCGCACTCTGCTGCAATGCCCATTGCATGACGGCGGCTGCCACCGCAAACGCCAGCCACACGGCAAGGTAACCTGCTATGAAAACCCAGGTGGCTGCGCTGGCACCTGCCTCGCGTTCGCGCTGCTGGTGGATGCGCAGAAAAGTAAGCAGCATGGGGCTAGCGCTGGGTAGCATCATGGCCACCATCATCACGCTCCACATCACAGTGGCCGTGACCAGCACGCTCATGCCGTCGTCGCCTGTGCTGGCCATCTCCCCATTCATCGGCATTTGCGCGTGCATGCCGTGCATAATCAGGTAACCCCACGCCAATATTGCCACGGTTATCAGTGCTAACCAGGTCAGTAAGCGTTCCCGGGCATGGAGAGTGCTCATCGTCAGTTCCATCGCCAATGCCCCCTCAAGACCCGCTGTAAGCGAAGGGTGAATAAAACGCACTGCGTTCGCTAAGATCAATGTTGATGCCGTAAGCACGGTGCAGCAATGATTGCGACTTGGCCACTACCAGAGACTCGCCCGGCGCTACCGCCAACGGGTGATGATGAATGGTCACCTCAGCGCCGTTCTGGCCCTCCAGGGCGGTAATTTCCGTGTTGGCGGATTGGCCAAGTTTCAGATGTCGATGCCCCTTTTCCACTTCAAACTGGATGGGAAGGTGTTCTACCGCGAGCACCTCGCCGATAAAGGTGGCCAACAGCGCCGGGTGGCCACCGGCCTGGCCGCCGAATATGCGGCTTAGCGCTTCCTGTTGGGCCTCGTCTGCCCGCTGGTCGATATACAGCACGACTTTCCAGTTTCCCTCGGCCATGGGGCCGGGGGAGTGCAGGGCGATAGCCACATTCCTGTCGCCGAGATCCACTGCCTCGAACTGGCCTTGAGTAATGTGCCAGCCCACCAGGGCGGTACATTCACCCTCGGTAGGGCTGCCGAGGTAGATACACGGGCAGGCACCTTTGCAATTGCAGCTTTCGAGGTAGTCGCCTTTCAGGCTCCATTGGGGATTCATGTCGTCTCCTCCTAACGTCGTTGGATGGCTTTTGTGATATTTCTTTTTGGGTATCTCTTGTTATAGCGCTGAATCGCTCGCGGGATGTGAGGAACTGATGAGAATTACGTGAGAATTGCATCTGAGTGTCATCGTTCGGCGCGCAACTACTGTGTCGGGTGGTATTTGTAGCTATGCTGAACTCAGGTATCAGCTAAGCCTGACACGTAGAGAAACCAGCCATGTGGCAATGGACGTCGGATTTGACGACCAACCGGGCCTATCAGGGTTTCGTTGGCCGCACTAATGAGCTTGATACTCTTCGCGGTGTGCTTGCGACGGCAGGGCCTCGGGTGGCGCATGTCTACGGTATTACCGGCATTGGTAAGACGGCGCTGCTGGACATATTGGCGGCCGAGGCGGAGGACGCAGGTGCTAGCGTCATCCGACTGGACTGTCGCCACATAGAGCCCACCGAACCTGGATTTTTACATGCGCTAGGTGTCGCCATTGGGGATGGCGGATCGGGGGTGGATACGCTGGTGGAGCGATTGGGCCTGCTGAGCCCCACAGTTCTTCTCGCGCTGGACACCTACGAAGTGTTCAGGCTGCTCGATACCTGGCTGCGTCAGGTATTTGTCCCGTTGTTGCCGGATAACGTACGCATCGTCTTTTTCAGTCGCCAACGCCCTCTGGATGTCTGGTTTTCAGCGCCGGGCTGGGGGCGCTTGGTTCAGAGTGTGCCGGTACAGCCGTTGAGCCCGACGGAGGCTCAAGTGCTCCTTAACTTGCATGGCATACAAGAGGAAGACGCGGTCTCCCTGATCCGGGCCGCCCATGGTCATCCGCTGGCGCTGAAACTGGCGGTCACCGCCAGCCGGGAAAACCACGCCCGTTCGTGGCCGCAAGAGACGGTGCTACAGCACGCGGTTGATGAGCTGAGTCGGATGTTTCTTGCCGATGTGGAAGATTCGGCGAGCCGACATGTGCTGGAGGGCGTCGTGGTGCTACGCCGGGTGACGGTCTCTCTGTTACAGGCATTGTTTCCGGAACTAGATCCCCAGGATGCCTACGAGCGGCTGCGCAGGTTGCCTTTTGTGGATGGCATGCATGACGGGCTGATTATTCATGAGGCCGTGCGTGATCCGCTTGCCCGCTCCCTGCATGCCAGCGACCCTAGCCGCTACCTGGACTATCGTCGGTCGGCCTGGCGACAGCTGGTCAGCGAGTCGCAATCCGCGGCCAGCGACGATCTCTGGCGCTATACGGCGGACATGCTCTACCTGATTGAAAACCCTGTGGTGCGGGAGGCATTTTTCCCCACTGTGACGGCGCTTCACAGCGTGGAAGCGGCACAGCCTCAAGACGATGAAGCCCTTACCGGGATTGTGCGTGCCCGTGATGGCCGTCAGGCCAGCGAGCTTCTGCTGCAATGGTGGCGGCGTATGCCCCAGGCGTTTTCCATCGTGCGGGGCGTGACCGGGGAAGTAGAAGGACTGTATTGCAAACTGCGCTCCGACCAGGTTGAGCCCAGTTGGTTGCTCAATGACCCGGTGACCGCCCAGTGGTATTCCCATCTTGAACAGTCGCCTATGCGGTCGGGCGAGGTGGCGTTATTTTGTCGCCGCTGGCTAAGTCTCAAGGAAGGCGATTCACCCAGTGAAATACAGGCGGCTATCTGGCTGGATCTTAAGCGCAGCTATATGGAGCTGCGCCCTGGGCTGCGGCGGGTCTATCTTACGGCGACCGATCTTGGCGCCTACCGGCAAGTGGCGCAGCGGCTGGGGTTTGAAGTCCTTGGCGGATGGGAGGTGGAACTGGATGGCGTTTGCTATCCGAGTGCGGTGCTCGATTTCGGGCCGGCATCTGTGGATGGCTGGCTGGCGGAGCTTGCCGCGGCCGAACTGGGCATAAAGCGTGATCCTGCCTTGTTAGATGTCGAAGCCCGGCAACTGATGTTGGCGGAAGGCTTCGTTGCGCTGACGCCCCTTGAGTTCGGTGTCATGCGCTATTTGGTCGAACACCAGGGTAAGGCAGTGTCCCGCCGTGAGCTGTTGCAGCATGTCTGGGGTACCCGATATCAGGGAGGCAGCAATGTAGTTGATGCCATTGTACGCACCTTGCGCCGCAAACTTGGCAGCCAGTCTGCGCGGATAGAGACGTTGACTGGAGTGGGTTATCGGCTGAGATAAGCGATTATCTTCTATCAGGTAAGTGGTTACTCATACGTAGTTTCTCCTGGGAAAACATCAAGGTTTGCTGGCCCCTTGGCGTTATCGGTCAATGACTCCTATGTTGGTGGAAAGACACGGGAGGAATAATAATGGATGCACTAGCGAGAAAACTGGGCCTTAAAACGGATCCCATCATTTTTTTCACGTCCGCAGGGATCATGATCCTTTTTCTTGTGGTGCTACTGATTGTGCCGGGCCCCATCGGGGTAGCCTTTGGTGCCGGGCGGGAATGGATTGTTACCAATCTTGGCTGGTTTTTTATTTTAGGGGTGACGAGTTGGGTAGCGTTTCTGCTGTGGGTGGCGCTTAGCCGGTTCGGGGCGATCCGCTTGGGGGGCAATGATGCAAAACCTGCCTACAATAATATCTCCTGGTTCACCATGCTGTTCGCAGGTGGCATCGGAACGGTGCTGATGTTCTGGGGCGTGGCCGAACCTATTTCCCACTTTTCTAATCCACCCAGGCCGGATGTTGTGCCTTTCTCTGTGGAAGCCGCCGACGATGCCATGAGTTTTTCGATCTACCATCTGGGGCTACATACCTGGGCGATTTTCGCTATGCCCGGCCTGGCTTTTGCTTACTTTATTTATCGCTATAATCTGCCGATGCGTTTTAGTTCAGTATTCTATCCGCTGTTAGGCGAGCGCATTTATGGCCCTCTCGGCAAATCTCTGGATGTATTCGCCATACTTGGCACCCTGTTTGGCGTAGCGGTCTCTATCGGCCTGGGCACCCAACAGATCAATGCGGGGCTAACGGAGTTGTTTGGTATTCCAGATGCCGTCATCACCAAGGTGTTCATCATTGCCATACTGACGGCTGTCGCTGTGGGATCGATTGTGGCGGGGCTGGATTCAGGCGTGAAACGGCTTTCTAATATCAATATCGCCATGGCCGTCGGCCTGTTGTTGTTTGTGCTCTTTACCGGGTCGACCGTTTTCCTTTTGCGCGCTGTGGTCGAAACCTTTGGTCTCTACATAACGAACCTGCTGCCCATGGCTTTCTGGAATGACACGCTGGCAAGCTATTCCAGGGATGGCGGCGCCTGGGGGTGGCAGGGTAGCTGGACGGTATTCTATTGGGCCTGGACAGTGACGTGGTCGCCTTTCATCGGGATCTTTGTGGCGCGAATTTCACGCGGGCGCACAATCCGCGAATTCGTCCTTGGTGTGCTTTTTGCCCCCTCTATCTTCACACTGGTTTGGTTTGCAATTTTTGGTTGGTCGGCAATGGAGATCGACGGGATTGGGCCCGATGCTCGAGAAGCACTGGGAGAGCAGGCCGGTATCTTGTCTGCCGCCGTAGGTGAAAGCATCCCCCTCGCTATGTTCGCCTTCTTCGAGAGCTTCCCGGCCGCTACGTTAATCCAGGGCTTGGCTGTTGTGATCGTTGCGATCTTCTTTGCCACGTCATCAGACTCTGCGTCCCTGGTTGTCGATATGCTGTGTACCGGCAGTGCGGATCCCGGACCATGGCATCAGCGTGTTTTCTGGGGTGTTTCGGAGGGTATGCTGGCAGCGATGCTGATTGTGCTTGCTGGCGAGGCCGGGCTTACTGCTTTGCAGGAGGTGATTACCGTTGTTGGCCTACCGATGTTCATTTTGGTGTTTGCAATGATGTTTGCGTTATACCGCGGCCTGTCCCAAGAAGATCTTAGCGAAGTGCAGGTGGGGCGCCCGCCCAGACGTGAGGAGTTAGCGCCGGATGAGTAGGTAAGCGGTGGATCAGAACTATCATAAGCAAATTTCCACGCTGAGGAGTTCGCTCAGTTGCTGCTGAGAAAGCCGCCTATCAGCCATGTAGTAGAGTATGTCACCATCTTTGAGTGGGTGGTCGTTGATGGGATTGAGCATATTACCTTCGCCGTCGTCACTGCTATTAGCTAGCCCCAGTACGGTGGCGTTATAAACCTTTTTCGCTTGCATAAATAAGTCGCCAAAGGTGGCGCCGGCAGGCGGTTGGCTTAACCTGGTTTGGTATTGGGTAGCGCCACGATCAACCGCGAGTAGTTCGTTGACGACCCGTGAAATTCCCGCATCAGAGGCTGAGCGTACCAGCATTTCCAACGCTAAGGCCTGGGTGCATTCGATGCCGGGCAAAGTGCGCCGTAACATCGCTGCGGTGTCGGGATTGGCGCAGTGGGCAACGATATGGGCGTTTTTTGCTTTAAGGCTGTAGGCACTTAGCGCGACGGTGGCAACTCGGTCATCGCTGGTGTCGTAAATGATGATGCGGCTGGCGCTTTCGACACCCGCTCGCTTGAGAAGCTCGGCATTGGAGAAACTTTCTCCTTTAATAAACTTTAAATCCGCAGGGCGTGGGTTGCTCATCTCTTTGGTAACGCAGAGCACGACTTCATCCGGCAGGCCCTTATCGGCTTTAAGAATGTCCAAAATGCGCTCGGTAGTTTCGCCGTGCCAGCCAATGACAAGGGTGTGACCGGACAAGTGGCTGAAATCGCCTTTACCTTGCATTTGTAATCTCCAAAAATTTGAAAGTGTGACGGTGGCTTTACCGATCAAGGCAGCGAACAGTGAAATGCCGCCTGGAATGAGATAGATCGTAGCGATCCACTTCCCGGCCACGGTTGTTGGGCTGAAATCGCCGAAACCTACGGTGCTAGAAACAACGACATAAAAATAAACCCAGTTGGTAGCGGAGTCGGCCACCGATTCGCCGACCAGTGAGAAAAGCATCCAGGTGGTGCCCATATGGGCGAGCACAATAAGAAGCAAAAATGTCCACGAAATTTGTAGCGTAGAGGCTTTAAGAACGCGGAGCAGTCGCTGAATAACAGGCATGGTGGTCTCTTACGGTGATGGTGTGTCAGCCCAGTTTTCGGCATGGGAATTGAGTGATGATAAAAGAGTGACCCGGTTCCTTCGCTGTCGCTGGCCCTATCATCACCTTTAAAATAAAAATGAGCTGTTGAAGCGAAACAATACGCGCCTGCTAGCGTACTCGTAATAAACAAAAGGGCCGCTATTCGCGACCCTTTCATATTTGCTAACTGGATTTATTAAGCAAAGTGTTTGGCAATCCAGGAAAATGCGCTATCGGTTAGCGATTTTTTACCGTGGTGTTCTCGGTGCTGGCTCCATACCATGCCACCTGACACGACCGCTAGGCTCATCAACATGCCAGCAAGGATAAGTTCATTCATGGCTTATCATCCTCATCTGAGGTTTTATCACGCTCAACGTAACCATAGCCGAAAGACCCTACAAAGATCAAGATTATACCTAGCCCCACACCGAGCCAAACGTTATCGGTATTCAGGCTGGGGTTAGTGACTACCCAGCCAGCAGTGAAGCAAGTAGCGACCACAATGACCCCAACGTTGCGAGTCGCCTCTAAAAACTGTTGACGAGTCGCTCGGGCGCCGATTCTACGGCGATGGGCCGAGGCCCTGCGTTCTTGTAAGCTTTTCGTTAGCCTGGCACGCAGGGCCTCTTGTGGGTCTTTACCGCCATGAGGTTCTTTCAAGCCATCACCTGCCATTAATCCAGCAAAATCAACGTGAAAATAATGTGGTATTAAAATCCTGCCTTATTCACTTGGGTGCCGCGTATGCAGTCACCGTAGACCATGGTGTCGCCAGCCTTCTCTGCCAGTTGGCGACAGTCTGCGGTTCTTGATGAAGTGGGGCCTGAACTGCAGCCTGCAAGTATAAAGGTAACCTGGCAAAGGGCGATGAGTGCTTTCATTGATGACTCCTTGTCAGCAAATAATCCATTCGACATTTAACCTTATAGGCGTTGCATGTGTCGATGTAATGCGAGGGAACATCGTGCTTAACCTGAATGTCATAGCTGAAGTTTTATTTTTTAGGATAAGCATATGGATCGTGTATTTGCATGGGATCACCACCACAGTCAGATCGTTTACCGCATTCCCGGTCATCAGTATGAAGATGGCCGGGAAGATAGCGCTCTCTCTCCCGTATGGCTGCCCGCGGAGGAATCAGATTTACCCGAGGGGGTAATGGTTGAGGATCTGCGCAAAGTATCCGTTAAGGAGTAGCCGCGGCGTGTTCTGAACAGCTGCTTTGCGCGCTATTCAACGCTTTCAAACAGAGGATTTTCAGGCGTACAAAATAGATTGTGTTTGGCTAGTGATCGGCTAATATGCGGATGTTAGTCCCACCATCTCTGGATATGCCGCCATGTTAAAAGGTTTGATCGTCTGTTTTGCGGTATTGTTTGCGCAATTGGCGGTACTGCACGTGATTGATGCTCGTATCTATAATTCTCCTCAAGATGCGCGTCAAACGGCGGTAACCTCCGTTACACCACATAAAGATGAAAAAGAAGACGAAGAAGAGGTGCAAAGCTAAGCAGTGGTTATCCTCGATCCGGTTTTTGAAGCCGGTGAAGTATAACCTAGCCTTGCTAGCAACCCTTTGGCGGCGCTGGGCGTCGCCAAAGGGGCGGTTTGAACGATCAATAAGTAGAATTTTTTTCATCTTTTGGTGTCCAAACGAAGTGCTTAACAAGCATAGACAATGCTTACAAAGCGGTTTTAACGTTGAATAACCATTGGTGAAGGGGAGTTCTCGATACAGACAAAGGCTTGCGTCTGGAACTCGGTAACGGCATGCTTGTCAGTTGTTGGAAATACCATTAGGGAGCATGAACACATGGCTTACAACGATTTACGTACGGCACGTCCTCAGTCGAGTGGCGTTGCCAATAGTGTTAGCACTAACAAGGTATTGCGTAACACCTACGCACTGCTGGCAATGACGCTGCTGTTCTCAGCAGTCACCGCGGGTGCTGCTGTAGCCCTCGGCATCCAACAGATGAACATCTTCGTGTTCTTCATTGGTGCCTACGGCTTAATGTTCCTGGTACATAAAACCGCAAATTCTGCGGCCGGCTTATTGGCAACGTTCGCCTTTACCGGCTTTATGGGGTTCACGCTTGGGCCGATTCTTTCTGCCTATCTGACTCTGCCTAATGGCGGTGCGTTGATTATGAACGCGTTGGCCATGACCGGTCTGACGTTTGTTGGTCTTTCCGCGGTAGCGCTAACCACCAAGAAAGACTTTAGCTTTTTGAGCAACTTCTTGATGGCGGGCGCCATCGTGTTGATTCTGGCCATGGTGGCTGGGTTCTTCTTTAACATCCCGGCGCTTTCATTGATGGTGTCAGCTGGCTTTGTGCTGTTTGCTTCAGCAGCCATTCTGTATCAAACCAGTGAGATTATTCATCGCGCTGGTGAAACGAACTACATTCTCGCTACGGTGACGCTCTACGTATCCATCTACAACCTGTTTGTTAGCCTGTTGTCGATTTTGGGTATTATGAGCAGCGATTGATCTAAGCAACCGATAGACGATATGACAGGCCCTATTGCTAGGGCCTGTCTTTTTTTAGGGTAACCGTTACCAGGTATTATCATGATGCAGTACGGCTTATTGGTGATGGGCGCGCCGTATAGCAGCCCAGCACCGCACTCTGCATTGCGTTTTGCCCATGCCGTTCTAGCGCGAGGGCATCAGATTGCCGGTGTTTTTTTCTATCACGACGGCGTTCATAATGCATCATCGCTGATGGCTCCTCCCCAGGATGAACTCAACCTCAGAGAAGCCTGGATTGAGCTGCATCAGCAGCATGCGATTCAGTTAGATGTCTGTATTGCCGCTGCGTTGCGGCGAGGATTGATGAGTGAATCGGAAGCACAGCGACATGGCAAGCAGGCCTTTAATGTAGCACCTCCTTTCGAGTTGACAGGGCTAGGGCAACTGCTTGAGCTACAGCAACGCGCTGATCGCCTGATTACCTTTGCTTGAAGGAGAGCCAATGGCGACACCTGATGCGCTATTAGTGATAATTCGCCACGCGCCCCACAGCTCAAACTGGTTACGTGAAGGGTTAGATGCCGCACTGGTGGCGGCGGCCTTTGGACAACCCGTGAATTTGCTGTTTATGGGGCAGGGTACAATGGCACTGCTGAAAGAACAGGGCAGTGGTGCGCCGGGGCAAAAAGCCACGCTGCCCACCATTGATATGTTGGAAATGTATGATATTGACAAGCTTTGGGTGACCGAAGAAGCGCTGCAAGGGATGCATCTATCCGCCGATGCACTGGTAGAGGGCATCACCCTGATAGCGGATCAGGAAATACCAGGGCTGTTACAGCAGCACACCCAGATACTTAACTTTTAGGCCTAGTGAGAGAATTATGATCTTACACATCCTCACCAAAGCGCCTGATAGTATTGTCGCTACTCAAATGCAGCAAGCGATAGGGGGGCAGGATGCCGTGCTGCTGATCGAAGAAGCGGTAACAGCTGCCCTTGATCCCTCCTGGCAGGCATGGCAGCAGTGTCAGTCGCGCATATTCCTTCTATCGGAAGACCTTATAAGCCGCGGGTTTGCCAGCATTGCCACGGATAATGAGCTGCCCACACTAGAGATGGATGGCTTTGTGGCGCTCACCGAGCAGTATGAAAAGACAGTTACCTGGTACTAAGATGTCTGACACGAAAATATACCGTTATCTTGATTCGCAAAAAAAATATCCACTAGACCCAGAAGGATATCTGGTTAACCAGTCAGAGTGGGACGAATCTGTCGCTCATTTAATGGCTGAAGAAGAGGGTTTAACACTTACCGCTGAACACTGGGAAGTTATCAAAGTCGTGCGAGCATTTTATCAGCGTTACGAAATGGCTCCGGCGATGCGACCGCTTGTGAAAGCAACCAAAAACGCACTGGGTGAAGAGAAAGGGCGTTCTATTTACCTGATGCAGCTTTTCCCCGGCAGCCCGGCAAAGCGAATTGCCCGCTTGGCCGGTTTGCCGAAGCCTACCAACTGCCTATAACCCGTGTAAATGGCTCGCTGGTTCTCGAATAGCTTAGGCCACATCACCGCGCGTACAGACCGACAAAACAACGGCATCGTCTGGACTAGTGGATACCAGTGCATGGCCCATATCACTATCAAAATAGATGCTGTCGCCCTCAGCTAGCACTAATGGGGCGTAAAATTCGGTGTAGAGCATAATATCGCCATGCAGCACCATCAAAAACTCTTCGCCATCATGGCGTACCCACTGGTGATACTCGTCAAAGCTGCGTGCACGTACGATGGTTTTGAAGGGAATCATACGTTTTTGGGCGAGTTGATGGCCCAATAATTCGTGCTCGTACGTGGGCGTGGGGTGCAGTTGCCCTTTGCCTTTACGAGTTAGATCGCGCCGCCCCATGGTATAACGTTCCCGCTTGGGGGGCGTGAGCAATTGAGGCAAGTCGATGTTGAGCCCGGTAGTGAGTTTTTGCACCACGCTAAAGGTGGGGGAGACTTGATCGTTCTCAATTTTAGACAGCGTTGAGCGGGCCAGCCCAGTGCGCTGGCTAACCTCTTCCAACGTCCACTGATTAGCGAGACGAATTTGTTTGAGCCGCTCGCCTAAACGCAACGGCTCAACAAAGGGTTTGCTTCCCGATGCAATACGCAGCGCGGCATGCTCTTCAGTCGTAGCGGTCATAGGTCGTCACATTGGCTGCGTTGTCTAACGGTGCGTGTCTATAGGCGCGCGTAAACGAACATCATATCACAGCAAAGAAGCGGCTAAGAACGGCTGGCAGAAGCAAGAGCGCTGACGCTTGCTTAGGGCACTTCAGCAAACGGCAGCCCCAACAGCGCTTTTAGATGTGCCTCAACGCCACTTGCCAGCGACTTCGGGTTATAGCCGCCTTCAAGCACCGATACAATGCGATTATCGGCATACAGGGTGGCGATCTCCATGGCTAGATGGGTAATCCAGTAGAAGTCTTCATCCTCTAAACAGATATCCCCCATGGGGTCATCACGGTGAGCGTCGAAACCCGCGGAGAGCATCACCAAGTCAGGTTTAAAGGCGTGCAGGGCAGGTAGCCAGTGGTTTTCGATGATGCGCCGGAACTCTGGGCCATCGGTGCCCACTTCAAGCGGGGTATTCACAACGTTTTGCCACTCGCTGCGCAAATAACGCCAGGGGTAAAACGGATACTGGAAGCTGGTGCAGATCAGTATCTCAGGATCATTTTTAAAGATATCGATGGTGCCATTGCACTGGTGAACATCAAAATCCAGTATAGCGATACGCTTGGCACCATATTTGGCTCGCGCATGGGCCGCCCCCACGGCGATATTATTGTAAAAACAGAATCCCATCGCGTCGCTGGCTTCCGCATGGTGGCCTGGTGGTCTAACCGCACAAAAGACGTTATCCGCCTGACGCTTAAATACCTGATCTACCCCACGAATAACCGCTCCCGCTGCAACCCGTGCGGCTTGTAAGCTGTCAGGATTCATCATGGTATCGCTATCTAGCGTAACGATGCCTTCGGTGGGCAAGCACTTCTCTAGGGAGCGCAAATGGCGCAAGGGGTGTACTCTGGCAAGAGACTCCTCGCAGGCTGCCTTGGCATCGGCCTGCATGGTTTGCTGTAATAACCCAACAAGCGATAGGCGAGCGCGAATAGCCTCCAGACGCTGAGGGCTTTCAGGATGCTCCGGCCCCATGTGGTGCAATGAGCAGTCTGGGTGGGTAAGGTAGGCGGTAATCATTCCAACGCTCCATTATCATTGATGCCACCTTAATCGCCTTCAGGGCCTGGGCGACAGTGTCAATAAGTCGTACAGCCGCGATTCATGTCAGGGGAGACGCATTTTGAGTACGCGCTTTTTACACCATTTTTTCGAACCTCGCACACTAGCGGTGTTTGGCGCCTCTGAAAAACCCGCGTCGTTGGGCGGTCTAGTGCTGAGAAATATTCAGGAGGGTGGCTTTAAAGGGCCGCTCTGGGCAGTCAATCTAAAAGGCTACTCCCAAGTCTTCGGTGTGCCGTGCGTCAGCCGCGTAAGCGAGCTACCCGAAGTGCCCGACTTAGCCGTGGTCTGCTCGCCGATTGAAGGTGTGCCTAGCCTGATTAAAAAGCTTGGGCAATACGGTGTCAAAGCGGCCCTGGTGCTCTCGGGCGGGGCTTACCTGGATCGAGATAAAGGCAATCAGGGTTCCATTCGCGAACGAATGTTGAGTGCGGCACGCGTCTCGGGTATTCGTGTACTCGGCCCCGAGTGCATGGGGCTAATTGTACCGGGCAAAAAGCTTAACGCCTCTTACGCCAGTCAGCCGGTGAAAGCGGGCCGCGTCGCTTACCTGGGCCAGTCCGGCATGCTGGCCAATGCGATGATTGATTGGGCCGCCGGGCGTGATGTGGGCTTTTCGCACTTGATAACCGTTGGCGACAGTGTCGATGTGCTATTGCCAGACCTGATCGATTACGTTAATCAATTCTCGCCCGCTCAGGCCATTATGCTGCACCTTGAGCGAATCAGCGACGCCCAGCACTTTATGACCGCCGTGCGTGATGCATCACGTAATCGTCTGGTACTGGCAATAAAAAGCGGCCGCACCCCAGAATCGGATATATCCGGCATGTCACCCACGCCTGGGATTGCTAACCGTGACGTGGTGTTTGATGCCGCTTTTGCTCGGGCAGGGGTGGTGCGGGTAAATGATTCCGATGAGCTGCTTGATGCGCTGGAAACCCTGTCGCGCATGAAACCCCTGAAGGGCGATCGTCTGGCCATTGTCTCTAACGGTTTAGGGCCCGCCATGCTGGCGATCGATAAGCTGATTAGCGCGGGCGGTAAATTGGCTGAATTTAGCGACGAAACCCAGGCAGCGCTGCACCGTAGCGAGGTCGATATGAGCAAGCCGGGCGAGAACCCGGTGGATCTGGGCGGCAATGCCTCGCCCGAGCGGTTTGTCCAAGCGCTGGAGATTGTCGCTGCTGACGCCAACGTGGATGCAGTACTCGTGGTACACGCGCCTACCCGGATGGCGCCATCGCTGGTCACTGCCCAGGCGCTGATCGATAACCGCAAGAAGTTCCGCCGCAACCTGCTCACCAGCTGGATGGGCTTAAAAGAAGCGCTCAATGCTCGCCATATCTGCAATTTAGCCGGGATTCCAACCTATATTTCACCTGAAAAAGCCGTTAAGGCGTTTATGCATATGGTGATTTATCAGCGCGTTCAAGCGCTGCTGCAGGAGATCCCGCCCAGCCTGCCGTTTTCCACTAGCCCGGAAATACGCGCCCAGTGCCGTACGCTGATTAAGCAGGCAAAAGAGCAGGGCAGGCAAACCTTGACCCACTCAGAAACGGCCCAAGTGCTTGAAGCCTATGGCATTCCCACGGCGCCCAGCGTCTATTTGGCCACCCCCGATGAAGCGCTTGCCCGCGCTGCGGAGATCCCTGGCACCAAAGCGCTGAAAGTGGTTCATGAAGGCAACTGTCGCCCTTATCGCTACCGCAAGCATCCGCATAAAATTTCAGCGGGCTTGCTACAGGATTTGGACACGCCCGAACAGGTGGCGGATGGGGTTCGCCAGCTAGGCGAGAAGGTCGCTGAGAAATTTCCCGAGTACGCGATCCGCGAGTACTGTTTGCAGCCCATGCAGCGTGGCAAGCACTCAATGCAGATTTGTGCCGGTATTACCCGTGACCCTGTCTTCGGCCCACTTATCGTCTTTGGCATCGGCGGCTATAAGGTCAACGTGCTGGCTGACCGCCAGGTGGCGTTGCCGCCGCTCAACATGAGCCTGGCCGCCGATGTGGTAGGAAGAACCCACGCCGCCTCATTAATTCGTGAACACTCCGCCGACCCAGAGCGTGACATTCAGCATTTATGCCAAATGCTGGTCAAACTATCGCAAATGGCCTCCGATCTAAGCGATCTACGGGGTCTGGAAGTAAATCCTCTGCTGCTGAATCGTGACGGTATGGTCGCCGTCGATTTCGCCCTGGATCTTGGTTCGCCATCGCGCTTTGCGATCATGCCGTACCCTGAAGAGCTGCGTGAATGGGTGACGCTGAAAAACGGCTGGCAGGTCGAGGTAAGGCCTATTCGTGCCGAAGATGCCCATTTGATTACCACCTTCCATCGCCAGCTCTCGGAAGAGAGTATTCGTTTCCGCTACTTCCACAATAAGTCCAATTTAACTCAGCGCGACCTGTCGATCCTGTCGCATATCAATTACGACCGTCAGATGGCGTTTATCGCGGAATATTTAGGCGATGAGGGCAGCAAAGAGATGCTTGGGGTGGTGCGGGTATGGAATGACCCGGACAATATTCGTACCGAGTTCTCGGTCATTATTCGTGATGACCTTCAAGGGCTGGGCATTGGCAGCCTGCTAATGAAGAAGATGATCGATTACTGCACGAACATCGGCACTCTGGAAATGGTCGGCAAAATTATGGTCGATAACCATCCAATGCGGGCGCTAATGAAACACTTAGGCTTTAAATGCCGCTACAACATGGAGGAGCAAGTGATTGATGCCGTGCTGCGTCTCAACGAGCCCGAAAGTGAATGGCAGCGGCACCGCCTTGAGAGCCTACCGGATTAGGCATTTGAAAAGCTTTAAAAACGATAAGGCCTGCGTATAAAACACAGGCCTAAATTGTGAACTTGTTGCTGACGTTATGGCGCCATGCGGAAACGGCCCCATTCACCGCCGTCACGACGCTCAAAGCGTAGGCGGTCATGTAGGCGACTAGGCTGACCCTGCCAAAACTCGATCATTTCCGGCGTGACACGATAGCCCCCCCAGTGGATCGGGCGGGGAATATCCTGGCCATCATAGGCTTGCTCAAAGCGCTTTTGGCGCTCTTCGATCCAGTTACGGTCGGGAATCACTACACTTTGAGTCGCAATCCATGCGCCCAATTGGCTACCCCGAGGTCGGCTGGCAAAGTACTCATCAGACTCATCGGCTGAAACCTGCTCAACGGGGCCTTCTATGCGTACCTGCCGTGAAAGCGAAGGCCACCAGAAGGTCATGGCCGCGAAGGGCACATTGCTCAGCTCGCTCCCCTTATGACTATGGTAATTGGTGTAAAAAACCATGCCGCGCTCATCAAATCCCTTTAACAGCACCACCCGCGCGTGAGGGCGGCCTTGGCTATCTACGGTGGCTAGTGTCATGGCGTTGCCATCTTTGCCCTCTTTTTCCAGGGCAAGGCTAAACCACTCATCGAATAGCACGAATGGATCGTCGGGTGTCTGGGACTCATCAAGCCTGCCGCCTTCATAATCACGCCTGATATCGGCTATGTTACGTGTCATCGAATACTTCTCCCTGGAGTTTCATCCATGTTCGCCGGTCTGTCTTTAAAGCTCAAGTGACCGACATCAATGGATGTTTAATGCGTTGACTCACTGCTTATATTTTCGGCGGTGTTGCGACTAACCGTTACGACTGACGATTGCGGCTAACTGTCTCGCATTCTATGAGAAAGGCTCAATTAATGCGAAGCTATCTCACCACTGGGGGCTCATCACTGCTGAGAGAGGACATGTTATGCGCGACAAGGTAGCGATTGAGGTATGGGATGGCTGGCTTCGCCTGTTTCACTGGGGGTTAGTGGCGGCGGTGTTGATTTCATTTTATACCACCAAGACTAGCGGAGCGCCTTTCCTATTTCCAATTGAAGTGCATGCCCAAGCGGGCTACCTCATAATCGGACTACTCGTTTTCCGATGGCTGTGGGGCCTACTGGGGAGCGTGTATGCGAGATTTAAAACGTTTTTATATCCACCCGTTGAAACAGTTGCTTATTCCCAATTGCTGATAAAGCGTCGGCCCAGCGCTTATGCCAGCCATAATCCGCTAGGCGGGTGGATGGTACTGCTGATGCTGCTTTCGCTTAGTTTCCAAGCCGTGAGTGGCCTGTTTTTAAGTGACGATATCTTTTTTCAGGCGCCGCTCTATGGCGTATTTGGCGATGGGGTAGGTGGCCAGCTTAGAACCCTGCATCAACTCAATAGTGATCTACTCATCATTCTAATCGGTCTGCACCTGGCTGGCTTGATCGCACATCGGCTGCTAGGTGAACCGCTAGTAGCAGCAATGCTGGTAGGTACCAAGCGCTTTCGCCAGCAGCCAGTCGATGCGCGTAACGAACCGTATAATGTTGCCACGCTGCGTTTACGTGCCATCGGCAGTTTATTTATTGCTGCTGGCGTCGTCCTATGGCTGTGGTTTTAAAGCACTTGTTTTTATTGCCCCGTTTTCTGTTGACGCAACTGTCGACTGCGAAAGCGCGCATAGCCCATGCAGCCAGCAAAAAGCACCAGCGCGACAACCGCCTCTAGAATTCCGCGCAGACCTTGCCCAGGCAGGGTTATTAACATCACACCTTGGGTGAAGTAGAGCAGGCTAACAAAAGCGAGCCATGCGTGCCCACGTGCGCGTTTACCAATGATAGAGGGTAAAAACAGCACCAGGGGAAGCACGAACGCGACCACAGGGCGCCAATTAAATTCGTCGCCTTGAAGTACAAGTCCACGGTAAACAACCAGTAGCAGCAGTATGGCAAAGCTGGCTAATACCACCTGTCGGCTTCGAAGGGTCAGTTTATCAAGCCCATGGCGTGCTTCTACATCCTCCAGCCACTGCCTCATAATGCCTCCTGACGCATGGCGTGCAGCGCTAGAGCGAGTCGTGCCAGTCGTTTGCCCTGGGCAACACACAGCGCGCGTTCGTGCTCATCAACAGAGCGGTCACTGCGCGTTCCTGCTAAGTGGCTTGCACCATAGGGCGTGCCACCAGTACGCGTTTCCAGCAAGGTGGTTTCACTGTAAGGAACCCCTGCGTAGACCATGCCATGATGCAGTAGCGGCACCAGCATTGTGAGCAGGGTGCTCTCTTGCCCACCGTGCAGGCTGGAGGTCGAAGTGAAGGCACTGGCAGGTTTGTCGATCAAGGCACCGTTCATCCACAAGCTGCTGGTGGAGTCGATAAAATACTTAAGCGGAGCGGCCATGTTGCCAAACCGAGTTGGGCTACCCAGTGCTAACGCGCTGCAGTTGCGCAGGTCGTCTAGCTCAACGTACACCGCGCCCTCTGCAGGAATTTCTGGCTCTACGGCTTCACAGGTCGTTGAAACCGGCGCCACTGTGCGTAAACGCGCTTGAATACCCGGCACGCTTTCTACACCAGCCGCAACCTGCTGCGCCATGGTGGCGGTCGCGCCAGAGCGCGAGTAGTACAGAACCAAAACGTACGGTGTCATTTCACTCATCACTATTCCTGAATGGGTTCATAAAAGCTGTCCTGGCAATAGAGGCTTTGCATGAGGGTTTTGCAAAATAGGGCACAGCATGGTGTCTATGGTATCAGAGCGAACGGGAAATCCGCGTGCTGTACAAACGTATTTTGTTGCTCAGGTAAACGCAGGTAGACCCAGGCCCGGGTACCATCGTCGAGGGTTATTGTCCTGCGCTCGTAACGAACCCCCAGGCGTTCGTAGCGATCAAGGCGAGACAGCTCGTCGGCATCCACTCGTAACAGTAGGCCCTTAACGTTGCTCCCCGGCTGGGGTGAAAGGTCGAGACCGTTGCGTTGGTACCCCGCTAGCACCGCATCTTTAGGGGCACCGAAACTTCCCATGACCACTAAGCGAACGGGGGCATAGCGTAGCGTGCCATACACAAAGACCTGATGGGTTCGCTGTTCGATAGTAGGAAGATCGTCAGGTCGGTCATAAAACCACGGGCTCAGCATGGTTAACCAGAGCCACCCGGCTAGGCTAAGCAGCCCCACACCGCTTAAAATCAAAAGGCGTTTTAGCCAAACCATTTTAATCACACCAGGGCGCCTCGCAATGTAGGATGAGAATATGAATGGGGCGATAAAAAAACGGACGTTTAGCTTGTCGCTACAGGCAGAGGATGACAAGTTCTATGTTATCGACTGTATGAATCTGCTTAAGCAAACTACCCAGGTTTGCTAGGCTATGTTGGTAAAGCCTGCATGTAAAATAGGTGCTCATTAGAACCTGCCGTAGGAGCCTGCAATGAATCAGCCGCTTCGTGATGATCTGGATTTTCGTGCTCTCGTAGGTGATGTGAAACCTTTGCCACCGAGAAATCGTGCTGACCCAGGCGCTAATCGCAAAAGCCCCTCAGAATCCCAGTTGGCTCGGCGGGAGTGGGCAGAGGAAGAGATGGGGGCACGCAACTTTCTGTCCGACGACTTTGTCGATCTGCTGCCCCCCTTTGATCCCATGGAGTATCGCCGCGAGGGCATTCAGCAGGGTGTAGTCGATAAATTAAAGCACGGGGGCTATAGCGTTCAGTCGCAGCTCCACTTGCTTCGGCGCCCATTAACAGAGTGTCGCCGTATGCTGTTTCCCTTTATTCAAGAAGCCTACGCCCACGATTTACGCTCCGTTATGATCGTGCATGGCCGCGGGCGAGAGATTGATAGCCCCGCCAACGTACTGCGTTCATACCTGGCCAAGTGGCTATGCCAGTTTGAGGAAGTGCAGGCGTACGTCTCCGCACAGCCTTCGGAAGGTGGGTTGGGCGCGACCTGGGTAATGCTACGTAAAAGCGATCGCGCCAAAGCCAATAACCGTGAGCGCCAGCAGAAACGGCGGGGGTGACGGTTTAATAATAGAGCCAGTCACAAATAAAAAGGGCAGCCGAA
>NZ_AOPO01000011.1 GCF_000336575.1 Vreelandella titanicae BH1
GTGGGATTTTTTGTAGTGCTTTCATACCATGTCGCTTTTTCAGTGCTGAGGATGTTGTTCGAACAGCTCAGCTTTGGCATGGCGCATCACATCTTCGCACGCCTGCTGTTGGGCTAACTGCGTTAGCAGGCGTTGAGTTACTTCGAAGCCCTTGCCTAAGCAAGTGTCGACTTCCTGTTGGCTAACCGCTGGCGTCACCCGGTAATCGATTTTTACCGTGCGCCCACCACCTTCCAGCCGATCCGCAACTCCCCTGAGCCGCCACGCGATTTTCTCTTTCCAAGTTGCTGATTCTTCCGCGCCTTCGTTTACGCTAAACGTGCACTGCCATTCCGGTTTAAAGACCTTCATAGGAGAACCTCCAAAAATTTTGGAAAGAATGATCGATCGTGTTTCGTACCCCATCGTCTGAATGTATTGCCCCACTACTATATACCTAACGCAGCATAAATATCGAACAATAGTGATACGCGTCGGGCGACGCGCATAGGACGTATCGGTTAGGCTATAAAAGATGTGACTAACGAGCTTTTCTATGACCTCCACAACTGATCCAAGTTGCCCCTGTGGTAGCTTATTAACGCTTGATAAGTGCTGTGGCCGTTATCACCAAGGCGGGCTTGCCCCCACGCCTGAAGCTTTGATGCGCTCTCGCTATGTGGCTTTTGTGCTAGGGCGTAGCGACTACCTGTTGGCGACATGGCACCCCTCTACCCGCCCTGCAGAGCTTGCGCCTGATCCTGACGCTGAGTGGAAGTCGCTATCTATCGTCTCCGCAGAACCGCCGCTCGACAATATCGGTTACGTGCATTTTTGTGCCTGTTTTTATGAAAGGGGGCGAGTGCAAAAAGGCTGGCATGTATTAGAAGAGGTCTCCCGCTTCGTTAAAGAGCAGCAACGCTGGTGGTATATAGACGGAACACCCACGCTTACCCGCCTGAAACCACGCCGCAACGACCCGTGCCTATGTGGTAGTGGGCGTAAATTAAAGGTATGTTGCGGTGAATAGTGGCATTGTTCAGCCTCACAAAGCCGAACCGCAATGGTATCTCTATTTGCTGGAGTGCCAGCGCGGCACCTATACGGGCATTACCAATAACCTGGCAAAGCGCTATCAAGCGCACTGCACCGGTAAAGGGGCGCGTTATACCCGTGCAAATCCGCCTGTTGCGCTGCTGGGTGCCGAACCGTTTGAAGACCGCGCCGCCGCAAGCCGGGCTGAATATCAGTTAAAGCAACAAACGCCGAGCCAAAAGCGCCGCTGGGCCAAGCAGTGGCCTGTACAATTAGAAGCTAACTAGTATCTTTACCGTTAGGCGTAGATTAAGGAACCCACATGCTGACGTTTTATTCAGAGGATAGCCGTTTACGCCAAGCGTGCACGGAGTTGCACGATGGCGCTTTGGTGATCCCGTTTGAGTGCCCTGAACGCCTTGATCTAGTGCTTAAGCATCTTCGACAGTCCGGGCTTGGGGATATTCGTACTCCTAGCGCCTATGGGTTAGCGCCAGTATTAGCGGTGCACGACAAAGAGTACGTGGGGTTTCTAGCCAACTGTTGGCAAGAGTGGCAGGCGGCTGGGCATGAGGGGGAGGCGATTCCCAATATTTGGCCCGCACGAACCATGCGTGGTGACCGCATTCCGCGATCCGTTAGCGGTCAGCTAGGCTACTACGCGTTGGCGGCGGAAACGTCGATCTCAGAAGGCACCTTTGAAGCTGCCATGGCGAGTAAAGATGTGGCGTTAGGCGCGGTAGAGCATACGCTGCAAACTGGCGAACCCAGTTTTGGTTTATGCCGGCCGCCAGGCCACCACGCCGCGTTTGATCAGTTTGGCGGTTACTGCTTCTTTAACAATGCCGCCATTGCCGCCCAGCGAGCCTTAGATACAGGCAAACGCCGGGTCGCCATTCTTGACGTCGACTTTCACCACGGCAACGGCACCCAGCAGATTTTCTACCAGCGTGATGATGTGCTGTTTATCTCACTGCACGGCGACCCTGAAGTCACCTTTCCTTACTATTTGGGCTACGCTGATGAAAACGGCGAAGGGCAAGGCGAGGGCTTTAACGTCAATTACCCGTTGCCGTCGGGCACCAGCGTTACCAGGTGGATGGCCACACTTGAGCTAGCCTTGGCGAAAATTAAAGCCGCGGAGTGTGAATGCCTGATCGTATCGCTAGGGGTCGATATCTTCGAAGGTGACCCGATAAGTGCCTTCACCTTTACCAGCGAAGATTTCACAGCGTTAGGTGAGCGCCTGGCCCAAGTAGGCTTACCCAGCGTATTTCTGATGGAAGGGGGCTATGCTGTAGATGAAATAGGTGTCAATGTAGTCAACGTGTTACAAGGTTTTGAACAGGCGCTATAAAACGGTCTGGAACTGCATCTAAACAAGGGTAAAGGTTAACCGTGACAGCGGCCCCTAAATCGGGCAGGCTATTGCCCTTTAAACGGGGCAGGGAGCTCAAGCGTGGCAGTGTATGGTGGAATTCAGGCACATGAATTGGAGCGTTGGCTTAATGCGTTAACCAACGCTGCCTATGACCGACGCTGCCCGCTGGTAAAAGTACACGGTGGCAACGCCCGTGCGCGTACCGCCCGTCAAGACCTCCTTCATTTGGCGAACGACTACCGCTGCGGCGATTCTAGCCGCGAAGAGAGCGCAGCCGACCTTGGTCGCTGGTGCCAAACCTACCTTTCAGAGGCCGAGTGGTACGTGCTGGTCGGCACCCGTCAAGCACCTTCCCAGCCGCAAAGCGAAGAAGAACGAAGCCTCACCGTGCTCAAGCAGCACCGGGTGGGGTAACAGCACCCATCAGCACTAACTGCGATCAAAAGCTCCTGCGATGGGGCTTTTTTTGTGCGCGAGATGTATGTCTTAACAGGTAGCCGAATTTTTTAATGGCAGAAGAATTAGTAGGTGCTTAATAACGATGTATTGACAAAAGTTTAATAAGATGAGTAGTTTGAAAGGATATGTCTACTCGACTAACGTTTTAAAAAAACGCTATCTAAGAGCAGGGGGCAATACATCTTGTGACCATTACACCAGCGCTATCGGTTCGCTCCTTGGGCGTGAATTTTGGCTCCAACCAGGTTGTTAAAAATCTGAGTTTTGATGTTTATCCCGGTAAAACGACGGCAATCGTTGGCGAATCTGGCTCGGGTAAATCGGTGACTTCACTGGCTATTATGCGCTTGGTGGAGTACATGAATGCTGAAATTACCAGCGGCACAATACTGTTCCACCGTGACGCCAGTGGCTCTCAACCGCAAGATCTTACCCAGCTTTCGGATAAGGCGATGCGCAAGATACGTGGCAAAGAGATTGCCATGATTTTTCAGGAGCCCATGACGTCGCTGAATCCGGTTTACACCATTGGCGATCAGATTACCGAAGTGCTGGTATTGCATGAGAAGCTAACCCAAGACGCGGCGCGGGTCGAAGCAGTAAAACTGTTAAAACTGGTGCGCCTGGCCGATGCTGAAGCGCTGTTAAAACGTTACCCCCACCAGCTATCCGGCGGCATGCGCCAACGAGTGATGATAGCGATGGCGCTGGCCTGCCGACCAAAAGTGCTGGTTGCCGATGAGCCCACCACCGCATTGGATGTCACCATTCAGGCGCAGATCCTTACCATTATGCGTGACCTGCAGCAGGAGCTAGGGATGGCTGTCATCTTCATTACCCACGATATGGGGGTGGTGGCGGAGATGGCCGACCAGGTAGTGGTCATGCGCCATGGCGAAAAGGTCGAGGAAGGGGCGGTGGAGGAGATTTTCGCCCGCCCCCAACACCCCTATACCCAAGCACTGTTAGCGGCGGTGCCTAAACTTGGCAGTATGCAGGGCGAAGCTCTTCCACGCATGGATCCATTAGTGGTGCTGGATGGAAATGTTGCGCGCACTCTGGGTGAAAGTCGTCAGCAGGATACCGCTAGAATCGATGAAGCCCCGGTGGTGGAGATAGAAAATTTAGTCACCCGTTTCGATATCCGAAAAGGGTTCTTTGGGGGGGTTAGCCATCGCGTCCATGCGGTGGAAAATGTCAGTTTCAGCATTTTTCCTGGAGAGACGCTGGCGCTGGTAGGCGAGTCGGGATCTGGCAAGTCGACCATCGGGCGCACCATTCAGCAGTTGCAGGAAAGCACCAGTGGCACGATACGCTTTGGTGGCAAGGCCGTGGCCGATATGTCCCGGGCAGAAAAAATGCGCCTGCGCCAAGAAGTGCAGTACATTTTTCAAGATCCGTTTGCCTCCTTGGATCCCCGCAAAACCGTGGGCTTTTCGATAGCCGAACCCATTCGTACGCACGGCTTGTTGCACGGTGCTAAAGCAATCCGTCAGCGCGTTAATCAGTTACTTGAGCGCGTTGGTTTGAGTGCTGATCAGGCTGAGCGCTATCCCCATGAATTTTCCGGCGGCCAGCGCCAACGGGTATGTATTGCCCGCGCTCTGGCTTCCAAGCCTAAGTTGATCATTGCTGATGAAGCGCTATCCGCCCTCGATGTTTCCATCCAGGCGCAGATCATTCACCTGCTCATGGAGTTGCAGCAAGACGAAGGCTTGGCCTATCTGTTCATTAGTCACGATATGGCAGTGGTGGAAAAAATGAGCCACCGCGTAGCGGTATTACACCTTGGCCAAGTCGTTGAGTTAGGCGAGCGCCGAGCGGTGTTTGATTCGCCTCAGCACTCCTATACACGCAAGCTGTTGAGCGCTGTGCCCGTGGCCGACCCCGCACAGAGGCGGGAGCGTACATTGCTGCAGGGCGATATTCTTAGCCCCATTCGTAAGGTCGGTGATGAGCCAGAACATTGGCCATTAGTGCAGGTGGCTAGCGGTCATTTCGTTGCCCAGGAAGTAGGCAGCGCCGAGCGTTTGGCATCATAGTTAGTTTCCTGATGGTATAAAAACTGTGAGACAACAACAGGAGTAATCCCATGAAGAAAAACAAACGCGTGCTCAATGGTGCCATCGCCGGTATGGCTCTGAGCGCTGCCTTCTCTGCCTCTGCGCAGGCTGGTTCATTAACGATTGCTTCGCCGCAAGATCCGGGTAGCTGGGATCCCATCGACACTTTTTTGGTGAATTGGGCCTCGGTTGCCACCAATATTTTCGATGGTTTGACTTATCGAGGCCCTGATTTAGAGCTGGTGCCCGGTCTGGCAACCGAGTGGGAGGAACTGGATGATGGTACCCGTATCCGTTTCACTCTGCGTGAAGGCGTCACCTTCCATAATGGCGAGCCCTTCAATGCTGAAGCGGTAAAGTTTACCTTTGATCGCTTATTAGGTGAGGAAGGTGGGCAGGGGCCCCAGCGCTCCAACTACACGGCGATTGAAAGCGTGGAAGTCATCGATGAGTACACAGTTGACTTCCACCTGAATGAGCCCGACCCAGTACTGCTCACTAAGCTAGCAGGCTACGGGGCGATGATTGTGCCACCGGAGTATCTGACCGAGCATGGTGATGAACACTTCAATACCCATCCGGTAGGCACTGGGCCTTTCAAAGTAGTGGAATATAATCCTCGTGAAGACGTTCAGCTTGAGGCCTTTGCTGACCACTGGGGCGGCGCGCCGAAACTTGACGAAGTGACTTACCGCTTTATCTCCGAGCCTTCCACCGCCGTGGCTGAACTGCAGGCTGGGCGGGTTGATATCGTTATTCCGCCGACGATTCCTATCGGCATGATCGACACCATCAATAACCACGACGGCGCCAGCATCGTTAGCGTGGCTTCGCCGACGGTGGAAGCGATTCGGTTCAACACCCAATCCGGTATTACCGCCGACGAACGCGTGCGTAAAGCCTTGATCATGGCCGTGGATCGACAGGCGATTATCGACTCCATCCTGGCTGGTGAGGGAGAAATGATCGCCAGCTTCCAGGGCGCTCAGTCCTTCGGCAACGACCCTGATATGGAGCCCCTGCCGTACGATCCGCAGCAGGCTCGCAAACTGCTGGATGAAGCGGGCGTCGAGCAAGGCGCAACAGTACAGATTGATGTGCGCGGTAACGACGCCACCTTTGGTGAGGTGGCCCAGGTAGTGGCGTCTTACCTACAAGGGGTGGGGATTACCGCTTCGATCCAGCCATATGAAACCAATGTGCTACTTAACGACATTATCCCGGCAGGCCGCACTGGGGAGATGTTCCAGCAGAAATGGGGCGGTTGGACGTTCGACTTCGACAATACCGCTTACCTGATGTACCACACGGGCGAACGCTGGAATCCTTATGATAGCGACGCTGAGTTAGATGAAATGCTCGAAGCCCAGCGCAGCATTACTGATCAGGAAGAGCGAGAAACGCTGCTCCAGGCGATTGCGCAGTATACCCAGGATCGCGCCTTGGAAATGCCGCTCTATAGCATCAATGCCCTCTACGGTGTCAGTGACCGGGTGGAGAGTTTTGAACCTGCCCCGGATAACCGTATGCGTTTAACCAACGTGGACGTTAGTGAATAAACGTGACGCCATCCGGCCGCTTGAAAGGGCGGTCGGCTCTTCACACTGACACTTCACAAAAGCTTCATGTAAGCGTTTCGGGCTTGGGGTCATAGTGGCAAAATTTCTTCTTTATCGAATACTGCAGGCCGTCTTTGTAGTGATCGCCGTGACGCTGATCGTCTCTTTTGCGATCAGGTTAACCGGTGATCCGGCGGTCATGCTGGCGCAAGGGGCGGGTAGTATTACCGAGGCGGATCTGGAAAGGATTCGTGAAGCCTTGGGTTTGAATCAATCCTTCCTGGCCCAGTACATCGGTTTCCTGCGCGGTCTGGTGGTGGGTGATTTTGGGCGCAGCTTTATGGGCGGAACCCCAGTGAGTGACTTGATTGGTCGCGCGCTGCCCGCCACCTTGGCGCTGGCTTTTGCCTCGCTGTTTGTGTCTATCGTGGTATCGATACCGCTGGGTATTAAGGCCGCGGTATCGCGGGGAAGGTGGCCCGACCAGATGATCAGGATTTTTTCCCTGATCGGGCTCTCTTTTCCTAACTTCTGGCTGGCCATCATGCTGGTGCTGCTGCTCTCCATCACTTTTAATCTGCTGCCGCCCAGTGGCATGGAGGGCTTCTCCAGCTTCATTATGCCCGCGGCGACGATGGGGATCATTCTAACCGCCACCAACGTGCGCCTTGTGCGAACCACTATGCTGGATACCCTCCGCTCTCAGTACATCATGGTGGCGCGGGCAAAAGGCCTTTCCAACACGGTCGTACTCTACAAACATGCGCTGCGTAACTGCTCCATTCCGCTGATCACCTATTTTGGTTTGCAGTTCGGTGGTCTGTTGGGCGGTATCGTGGTGGTCGAGCGTGTCTTTAACTGGCCAGGACTAGGCACCTTGGCTTTCGAAGCCGTATCGGCCCGGGACTATCCCGTCTTACAAGGCGTTATTACCGTGCTCTCGTTAATGATCATCTCCATTAACCTGCTTGTTGATATCGCCTATGGCCTGGTTGACCCCAGGGTGCGCAAGGAATAACCATGACCGCAGCTATTAAAACCGACAAATTGAAACGCTTTAAAAACCTTGAATTTATCCTTGGCGTGCTGCTTGTGGGCGGTATTGGTTTAGCGGTGATCTTCTCCGGCTGGCTATTTCCCGGAGGAGGTTCAGAGCTTAACTTAGCCTACCGTTTAACGCCGCCACTGGTGGAGCCTGGCTTTCCCCTGGGCACGGATCCATTAGGCCGGGACGTGCTCGCGCGGGTGATTATCGGCGGTGAAATCTCGCTAAAAGTTGGGGTCTACTCCGCCCTTGGGGCGGTGGTGATCGGCATCATTATGGGGTTGGTATCCGGCTACTACGGCGGGTTCCTGGATATGATCGTGATGCGCTTTGCCGACGTGCAGCTCGCGCTGCCCTTTATTCTGCTGGCAATTACCTTTATCGCCGTGATTGGTGGCGGGCTAACCAATATGATTATTCTGCTGATTATCTCCCAGTGGGTGCAGTACGCGCGCTTGGTGCGCGGCTCGGTGCTATCGCTGCGCGACCGCGAATTTATTCTGGCGGCCAAAGCGATTGGGGTGAAAGATATTCGTATTCTGTTCCAGCATCTGTTGCCGAATCTGATTGGCCCCGTCATCGTGCTGATGACCCTCAATGTGGCCAATAATATTCTGCTTGAGAGCAGCCTGACCTTTTTAGGCTTGGGCGTGGATCCAGTGATTCCCAGTTGGGGCGGCATGCTGGCGGAAGGGCGTACCTATCTGCAAACGGCGTGGTGGGTTAGTGTGTTCCCTGGCTTGGCTATTCTGTTAACCGTGCTAGGGCTGAACCTGCTGGGTGACTGGCTCCGGGATGCCTTGGATCCCACCGGACGCACCTCCTTATGACCAACGATCCCCGTATCGAGATCTTGTTAGAGCGCTCGTTTCCACGCACCACGCGATCTTTGCTTGATGAGTACGCCACGCCTGCCTATCAAGGCTATCAGTTGGAGGCGTGGGTCTTCGACGATGAAAGCGAACGCCAAGCCACAGAAACGGCCTTCAAGGCTGCTGGTATTAGTGCGCGCCTGCGCAGTGCCTATAAGCCCCTGGTGCACTTCTTTTTAGAGGAGTTCTCGTGGGCGTCGCTGCGGTCGCTGGTAATTGAGTACCCGGTGTTAGCACATGCGCCGCGCCGCTTTCTGCTGGAAGCCTACCCGCTGGCGGCGCTACTTCCGCAAGGTGTAGCGCTACGCTGGGAAGAAGTTGATGCTACGCCTGCCACTATTTCAACCACTATTTCTACACCTCTTCATTATCGCGTTCGTGTGGAGCGTAGCACTGGGGAGCGGGAAACGTATTGGGTTGATGCACCTAACCGTCAACATTTAGATCATGTAGATGAAGCACAGTGCTCACCCTGTGGCTGGCTGCGGCTCACCTCTCCCAATGGCGAGGTAAGCGAGTCAATTGTTGAGACGGACTATGAAGCGCTGTTTCAAGCGGCGATGGCGACGTTATCCTCAACCCAGTGGCAGACAGCATCGCCCTACTTTGAAGAGCTCAACTTTACGGTGCAGTTGCCCTGTAGTGACCGCCGTTTAGCGTTGGACGATGAGCATATCAGCCTTGCCGAGGCGCTCCATGAAGAGCTCTATTTCTCAGCGCTGGAGTATTTTCAGCGCCGCGCAGGTTTGGCGCTGGGGGATCGATCCATTCAGCCGGGGCAGATTGTGCCGGAAGTCTCCTCTCAGGGGGAGCGAGCCTATTTAAACGTCAGCCTACGGCCTTTGGATGCCTCCCAACTGCCGCGGGCCGAGGTCGAACTGGAGAGCGCTCAGCAGGCCATCGGCGTTGAACAAATAGAGGTGTTATTGGCAGCGCTGGGTGGTCAGGCGTTACACGCCAAGACACGAGCGGGGAGAGCGGTAGAGGCGCGTTATATCGTCGGCAGTGACCGCGCCGTTATGATCAGTGCGGGGCAGCATGCCAACGAAACCACCGGCGTGGTGGGGGCGTTGCGTGCTGCGGCGCAGCTTAGCGGTGAGCCTGAGGCCCACTTCGTCATTTCGCCGCTGGAAAACCCTGATGGCTACGCATTGCAAGGCCGGCTCGTCGCCACTCAGCCACGCCATATGCACCACGCGGCGCGCTATACCGCCTTTGGTAATGACCTCCAGAGCCAGCCGCTTGGGCAGCCATTTGAACATGCTATTCGTGAACAGGCATTTGCTTTCAGTAATGCCGGACTGCATATCAATCTGCACGGCTACCCGGCCCATGAGTGGACGCGGCCGTTAAGCGGTTACGTGCCCCGCGGCTTTGAGATGTGGACGATTCCCAAGGGCTTCTTTTTGATCCTGCGCCATCAGCCAGGCTACGAAACAGCCGCCGAGCAGTTGGTGGAAGCCGTTACCCAGCAGCTTGCGCAAGTGCCTGGGCTGGTCGAATTTAATGCCGCGCAAATTGCGTTATTTGAGACTCATGCAGGAGCGTTAACCTTCCCGATGTTGAACGGCTTCCCCTACCTAATCTCGGAAGATGCCAATCAATTAACGCCATTGATGCTGATCACTGAATACCCTGATGAAACCCTAACCGGCGAGCCCTTTGTGCAGGCGCATACCGCGCAAATGGCAACGGTGGTGGCGGCCTATAAGGCCTTTCAAACGCTCTTATTGAATAGTTAATATTCCTTTATAACTAGGTGCGAGGGCAGGTTGAAGCGAGGGGCTTTCGACAGGGCCGGAAAAGGTTCCTGACAATTCCGGCATTTCCGCCATCCATGGCGGTCAGATGTCGAAAGTAGCGCCCACGGAAGGGTTCATAGCGCCCTCGCGGAAACCTGTTGTCGGCACCTGGGTTGTACGGCATCGCCAGAGCACTGTTATAATGGATAAATGAACAGTGCTTTCGCGACACCTACCGCCTCCCTTGATGACCCCTTCTATTACCTGACGAACTTTCGCTTCGTTTTGGCCTGGGTGGGGGAGCGCCACGCTGATTTGCTCGCGGCAGACGAGCTCGCTTTTCTTGAACAGTTTGAGAGCTTACCGCAAGCCTCCCAAGCGCTGCTGGTGCGCATGGTGATGCGCAAGGGCGAGCTGTTTCGGCTCAGCAAATTAAGCTACGCCGAGGTTGGCGACAGTGCCAGCGCCATGGCGCCCTTGATGTCGCTAGGTTGGGTCGATAGTGAATCGGTGCTTAGCGTTGATGAGCTGTTTAACCAGCTACGCTTGGCCGAACTGCGCCAGGCGTTGGTAGCGGAGATACGCGCTGCCGGGCTGAGCGCCTCAAGCGCTAAAACCGTGCTCTACGACACGCTGGCGAGCCAACTCAATGAACCCAAGCGGTTATGCCAGTGGTGGCCCGAGGCAAACGATCCAGTTCTGCGGCTAACAGTCATGGAAACCTGCGACCGCCTGCGCCTGATGTTTTTTGGCAACCTGCGCCAGGACTGGGCCGAGTTCGTGTTAACCGAGCTTGGCCTCCAGCGTTTTGAAAGTGTGCCCTTCACGCCAGAGTCCCGCGCTTTCCAGTCGCGCCATGAAGTGGATACGTATTTAGCGCTCCATCGTCTGCGCCAACGTCTGGACGACGGCGAGCTGCCCGCCGATCTATTCCCTGAAATGCCACCGCCTGCGGATAACCGCTGGCTAGCCACACGGCGCGCGCGGTTACTGCTCCAGTTGGGCCGTGAGGCAGAGCGTAGCGGAGACGCAGCGCTAGCGCTGAGACTGTATCGCGAGTCCGCCAGTAGCGAAGCGCGCATTCGGCAGTTACGTGTGTTGGAGCGCCAAGGCGAACACACCGCGGCCTTTGAGCTGGCGACCCAAGCCCTTAATAGCAGCCCCAACGAAACCGAGCACCAGGCGCTGGTGCGGATTCTGCCGCGCTTACAGCGGCGGCTTAAACTGCCTGCTGAGCCGAGCGACTCCGAACCCACTCATGAGCGCTGGGACTTATCATTGCCCGGGCCGCAGTGGGTCGAACGCGCCGTGGTCGAGGCACTCAGCGAGCCTGGGGCGCCGGTCTACTACGTGGAAAACTCGCTGCTGACCGGGCTGTTTGGTCTGCTTTGCTGGCCAGCGATTTTCGCTCCATTACCGGGGGCTTTCTTCCACCCCTTTCACCATGGCCCAGCTGACTTGTACCGTGAGGACTTCGTGGTGCGGCGGCGAGACACCTTCGATGCCTGCCTGGCGCACCTGGAAGATGGCAGCTACCAAGAGGTGATTCGGGCGACCTGGAGGGAGAAACACGGCCTGGCGTCTCCCTTTGTGCACTGGGCGATTGTCGATGAACCGCTGGTTGAGCTGGCGTTGACGTGCATTCCCGCCGTGCACCTACGCCTGTGCTTTGAGCGGTTGCTGGGGGATCTGAAAGCCAACCGGGCCGGGCTACCGGATTTAATTCAATTTATGCCCGATGCGCCCGCTGGCGAGCCACGCTATCGGATGATTGAGGTCAAAGGCCCCGGCGATCGGCTGCAGGATAACCAGCGCCGCTGGCTTACGTTTTTTCACCGCCATGCCATGCCCGTGGCGGTGTGTTACGTGAGCTGGTCGACTGGCGACGAGCCTGAACCATGAGCGCGACCTATCGCGTGGCAGTGCGCGCGCTGTGCGACTTCACTGCTCGGCAGGGGGATCTCGATCACCGCTTTACCCCGGCGCCCAGTGCGCGCGAAGGGATGGAAGGGCATACGCTAGTGACCAGCCGCCGGGGAGAAGACTATCTCGCTGAACTGCCCCTGTCGGGGAAGTTTGAAGGGCTGATAGTTATCGGCCGCGCCGATGGTTTCGACCCCACGGCCAACCGCCTGGAGGAGATCAAAACCCACCGTGGCAGCCTGGAGCGCATGGCGGATAATCAGCGCGCCCTCCACTGGGCGCAGGTAAAAGTCTACGGCGCGTTACTGTGTGCTGAGCGTGCGCTGGAACAGATTACCTTGACGTTGGTTTATCTGGATATTGCCAGCGGCAAAGAGACCCTGATCAGCCAGGAAGCCACTGCCGACGAACTCCAGGCGTTCTTTGCCGATCAGTGCCAACGCTTCCTTGCCTGGGCAGAACAGGAGGCCGGGCACCGTCAGGATCGCGATAGCGGTCTGCAGACCCTGCGCTTTCCCCATGCTGCGTTTCGCCCCGGCCAGCGCGAACTCGCTGAAGACGTTTACAAAGCCGCTAGCACCGGGCGCTGCCTGCTCGCCCAGGCGCCCACCGGCATCGGTAAAACCATGGGCACGCTGTTTCCGATGCTTTCGGCCATGCCCCGCCAGCAGCTCGATCGGATCGCCTTTCTGACCATGAAAACCCCTGGCCGCCGTTTGGCGCTGGATGCCCTGGCTACACTGCGCACTAGTGATGAAACACTTCCTCTGCGGGTGCTGGAACTGGTGGCGCGGGAGAAAGCCTGCGAATACCCAGATCGCGCCTGCCACGGCGAGTCGTGCCCATTGGCCGCCGGCTTTTACGATCGCCTGCCTGCAGCACGCCAGGCGGCGGTGGATCAGGGATGGCTGGATCGCGACGCGCTGCGCGAAGTGGCGTTGGCCCACGATGTTTGCCCGTATTATCTCGGCCAGGAGCTGGCGCGCTGGGCGGATGTGATCGTCGGTGACGTCAATCACTGGTTCGATAGCCACGCCCTGCTGCACGGTTTGGCCCAGGCCAACGATTGGCGAACGGGCGTGCTGGTCGACGAAGCGCATAATCTGATTGAGCGCGCCCGCGGCATGTACAGCGCCGAGCTCGATCAGCAGCGTTTCAACCGGGTTCGCCGTGCTGCGCCCAAAGCGCTCTCCCGGCCCCTGGGTCGTTTGTCCCGCCAATGGCAAGCGGTGATTAAAGAAGCAGGGCTGGAAGAGGAGGGCGACCCCAGGAAACCGGCCTACCGGCTGCTTACGGTATTGCCCGACAAGCTAGTCACCGCTGCCCAACAGGTGGGCGCCGCCATCACTGACCACCTGGGTGAGCACCCCGAAGATGCCAGCCTGGAACTACAGGAATTGTTATTTGAAGCGCTGGCATTCTGCCGCCTGGCGGAGCGCTTTGGTGAGCACTCCCTGTGTGATCTTACCCGCTATGGGCGCGGTCGGGCGGTGTTGGGGTTACGCAATCTGATACCCGCCGATTTTCTGGCCGCACGGTTTAACGCGGCCCACTCAGTGGTGCTGTTTTCGGCGACGTTAAACCCTGCCCACTACTACCGGGATCTGCTGGGCTTGCAGGAAAACACGGTATGGCGGGAAGTGGCATCGCCCTTTACCGCGTGTCAGTTGGAGGTGCGTATACGCACGGATATCTCCACGCGTTTTCGGGATCGGGACGCCTCTATCGATCCTATCGTCGCGGCCATGGCGCAGCAGTATCAGCGCAAATCAGGCCACTATTTAGCGTTCTTCAGCAGCTTTGCTTACCTGGAGGCAGCGCTGGCGCGGTTTCGCGAGGCGCACCCGGAAGTACCCGTTTTCAGCCAAACCCGCGGGATGCCGGAAGCGCAGCGCGAGGAATTTCTGGCGCGCTTTGCACCCGGTGGAGAAGGCATCGGCTTTGCGGTGTTGGGCGGTGCCTTTGCAGAAGGCATCGACCTGCCCGGCGACCGATTGATCGGAGCCTTTATCGCCACCTTGGGACTACCGCCGTTTAACGACTTTAACGAAGCGCTTAAAGCACGACTAACCGCCCGCTTCGGCCAAGGTGACGACTATACCTACCGCATTCCCGGCATGATCAAAGTGGTGCAGGCCGCAGGTCGCGTTATTCGCAGTCCAGAAGATCAAGGGGTTGTGGTATTAATGGATGATCGTTTTGCCCAGGCCAGCGTACGTGCGCTATTGCCACGCTGGTGGGGAGCTTAATAGGCCATCGCTTTTGCTGATGGAGAGCCTGGGTAACGAGCGAATCTGCAGCAAGCTATATTGGCAGCAGATACTGACTGTCCAGTTCTCATGTTGCCACTGCCAAGCGTGGGCACCCCCACCGGGAAGCAGTCGAGAAAGACGAGTGCCTAGTACATGATGGGGCGTTTTACCGCAGAGGCTATCAAGCTTGAACAACGCCTCGTGAAGTGTCCAGGCTCGATAGAACATGCTTAAAGGGGCAGTGGACGCCATTATCTCATGGCGCACATCGGCTTCAGGCAAGCACGCTACCAGTCCGCTTAGCCGGTTTCTGTGTCGGGAACGCACTTGCTCGATATCAATGCCCACTGGCACCGTGGCGATCCCAGCGATAACGCGCAGGCCGCGATGGGAGAGGCACGCCCGCCAGGGGGAGGGAAGCGCGGGATGCCGCGGTGCGCCGCATCCTCTGGGCGTCCACTCATCCACTGGGCAGTGGAAACCGTGTGCTGCCGTGAGCTGCGAGAGCAGTTCTCTTCCCAGCCGTGATAGACAAGCCCCGCTGCTATCAGCGGGAGCTTGTACTAACAACATGTCGAGACGAGGCGTCATTATTAACGCAGGGTGACCACATCGCCGCGTAAGGCGACGCCTGCCATGATGGCCCCGGCATGGCACTCGTATTCAGTATTTGATGCCATCGGCTGACGGTCGTAAAAGCTTTCTATATTGACGACCGCATTGCCACCTTCGGCTTTGATACGATCTTGCAGGCTGATTAGCGCTGATAACATGACCCATTGACAGGCTTCTTCATCAGACTTATTGAAAGCATTGGTCTTTTTGCTGGTAACGAAGTTGCCATACTCGTTGGCGACCTCGCCGTGCGGGGTATCGGCAAAGAAAAAGCGGATGTTGGGATCGAGCCGTTCCCTGGCTGCAGGCGTATTCATGGCCTCTTCAATCGACAGCATGTGGGTGGTATCCCGTGCATAGCTAGTTGTGCTCAGCAGCAGAGCCCCCAGTAACATAGTGAATAAAATCAATCCTCTGGTCATTTAGCGTTCCTTTTCGCTGGGTTGTAAGCACCTGATACCAGGCACCTTGAGTGGCACGGTGTCGTGCCTTTAGAGCCAACGCCGGAAGATCAACGAAGTGTTGATACCGCCGAAGGCAAAATTATTGCTCATGACATAGTCGCAATCGATATGACGTCCTTGACCGCTTAGGTAGTCGAGTGCTGCACAGGCGTCGTCGAGCTGGTCAAGGTTAGCAGTGCCATGGAACCACCCTTCACGCATCATCTCGATAGCGACCCAGGCCTCCAGTGCGCCACAGGCGCCCAGTGTGTGGCCGGTAAAGCTTTTGAAGGCACTAATCGGGAGTTTTGAGCCGAAAACGGCATGGGTGGCATGACTCTCGGCGATGTCCCCACGGTCGGTGGCAGTACCATGGGCACTGACGTAGCCGATCTGTTCTGGCTGCAAGCCAGCGTCATCGAGCGCCTGGCGAATAGCCTGCTCCATGATGCGGGCGTCGGGCTGAGTAACATGGCGGCCATCGCTGTTGGTGCCAAAGCCCACTAGCTCGGCGTAGATGTTGGCCCCCCGTGCCAGGGCGTGCTCAAGCTCTTCAAGGATCAAGGTGCCAGCACCTTCGCCGATCACCAGACCGTCGCGCTCGGTATCGAAGGGACGTGGGGAGGTGTGTGGCGCATCGTTGCGGGTGCTGGTGGCAAATAGTGTGTCGAAGACAGCTGCTTCAGAGGCCGATAGCTCTTCACAACCACCGGCAATCATCGCTGTCTGGCGCCCGAAGCGAATGGCTTCATAGGCGTAGCCGATGCCCTGGCTACCCGATGTGCAGGCACTCGAGGTGGTATAGATGCGTCCGCGCACACCGAGGAACACACCAATGTTGACCGGCGCGGTATGGGCCATCATGCGGATATAGGAGTTCGCATTAAGCCCATCGGTCGACTTGTTGATTAACATGTTGCCGAAGTCGGCGACGGCGTCGGGCTCTCCCGCTGACGCGCCATAGGCGATCCCCATTTGGCCACTCCCTAAGAGCGTCGAGTCAAGTAGCCCTGCATCCTCTAGTGCCAGTTCGCTGGCACGGGTCGCCATTTGTGCTCCCCGGCCCATGCTGCGCAGTGCACGGCGATGGTAATGCCCGGGTAGTGTGAAGTCGTTGACGGGAGCGCCGAGCCGAGTGTTGAGACCTTCGTAGCTATCCCAGTCATCCATATAGCGAATACCATTTTGTAGTCGCTCGAGGCGTGCACGCATACTTGGCCAGTCATTACCGATCGGTGAGAAACCGGCCATCCCTGTAACCACCACTCTGCGACCGAGCCCATCCTGGCGTAATGTGTTGTTTGGCATCAGCACATTCCTCCATTGACGGCGAAAACCTGCCGCGTGATATAGCCTGCATCGTGCGAGCACAGGAAGCTCACCGTGGCCGCCACTTCTTCACAGGTTCCGGTGCGGCGCATGGGAATCAGCTTGAGTGCTTCTTCATTTACCAATTCATCTGTCATGTCGGTATCGATCAGCCCTGGGGCGACGCAATTGACCGTAATTCGCCGTTTGGCCAGTTCCACCGCCAACGCCTTCATCGCACCGATCAGTCCGGCCTTGGAAGCGCTGTAATTGACTTGGCCACGATTGCCCATCATTCCCGAAACGGAAGACATCACGACGATACGGCCGGGTGCCCGGCGGCGAACCATCGGCATGACCAAGGGTTTAACGACGTTGTAGAAGCCATCGAGATTGGTGTGAATGACGCTATCCCAGTCTTCATCGGAGAGAGCGGGGAAGGCGCCATCGGCGGTAATGCCAGCGTTGCAGACCACTCCATAATAGGCACCATGTGCTTCAATGTCGGTCTCTATGGCATGCCGTGCGGCGGCACGGTCAGCGACATCAAAACATAGCACGCGGGCACTGCGCCCCAGTGCGCGTATATCGTTGGCGACCGCTTCGGCGTCTGCCTGGCGTTGACGGCAGTGCAGCACGATATCAAAGCCATCCCGCGCCAGGCGCAGGGCAATGGCGCTGCCGATGCCGCGGCTTGATCCGGTGACCAGGATGGTATTCGTCATAAGGTGCTCCCTTGTTGAATAACGTCCAGCGCTTGCCGCGTTTCGGGCTGAAAGACGTTGAGTGTAGCGTTGGCGATAGGCTGATTATTAGCGTCAAACAAACGCCCATGAAAAGCGCCCAGGCCATTGTCAGCACGAAAATTGAGTTCAACTTCAATACGTATCGGCTGGTCGAAACTGAAAAACGGTGCCTGGCATTGATAGCGACGAGTGCCGAGCAAAAAGCCGATTTTCGGTTTGTCGCCACCCGCCACGGCCTGAATGCCAGCCCAGGCGGCAATCGCCTGGGCAAGCCACTCCAGTCCTACCCAGCCAGGTATGCCATCGTGGGTGGCAAACAGGTCATCGCGTTGAGGCGTTACGCTGGCATGCAGGTGTTCTTCGCCCACCGCGAGTAGCGTATCCAGTAGGCACATGCCATAACGATGCGGTACGTAAGGGGCGATATCGCAAGGCAAATCAGGTAAGCAGGAGAAGCGTGAATCATTCATTAAAACGTTCCAACAGCAAGGCGATGTTGTTACCACCAAAAGCAAAGGCGTTGCTGACAGCCCGATGGCAGTCGTGTTGGGTTGCCGTGGCGTAATTCAGCGATGGTAGTTGCGGGTCGATCTCACCATCGTGAACCTGGGGTGGAAGACGACCGGCGTTGAGCGTTAACCAGCAGAACGCTGCTTCCAATGCACCGCAGGCACCTAAGGTATGTCCCGTCAACGCCTTTGTTGAGCTACATGGCAGCTTATCGCCGAAGATATGCGCGACCGCAATGGCTTCCATGCTGTCGTTCTGGCGTGTCGCAGTGCCATGTAGGTTGAGGTAATCAATGGCCGTGGCGGGTAGTTGAGCCATCTTCAAGGCGGCTTGAATGGCGCGAATAGCGCCCTGGCCGTCGGGCCGTGGCGCTGAAATATGGTGGGCGTCACTGCTCTCGCCGTAACCACTGAGCTGAATACCGCCGGTTTCGGCGGTGACCAGAAACAGCGCTGCTGCTTCTCCGAGGTTGATGCCATCACGGTTGGCTGAGAAGGGCTGGGAGGGGTGATCGCTGAGCGCCTCAAGAGAGGCGAAGCCATTGACTGTCAAGCCACAAAGGCTATCGGCGCCACCAGCGATAACTGCGTCGCAGATACCGCTCGTCAGCAAGCGTTTGGCACTGGCGAGAGACCGGGCGCTGGAGGTGCAGGCAGTGGACAGTGTGTAGGCTGGCCCCTCAAGGCCTAGCCGCTCGGCGATGAACTTGGCCGGCGAGCCGATTTCATGGCGTTGATAATGGAAATCGCTAGGCCACTTGCCTTCTTTCATTCGCTCTCCCACAGCCATTTCGGTTTCACCGATTCCCGAGGTGCTGGTACCGAGCACCACGCCGATACGCGCTTGGGGGCTGCGTTTGCGAAAGGCGTCGAGTGTCGGTGCCAGCCGCTCTAGTGCAGCGGCCAGCAGTTGGTTGTTGCGCGAGCGGTGCTCCGGTGGTAAATCGCGGGCATCGGGTAATGCAGTGGTTACCCGTCCTAGTGGCAAGGAGCGGCCTGGTGTAAACACGTCGTCATACACCAGCCCACGCCGACCGTTGAACAGGGCGTCGGTGATTGCCGCTAAGTCGTCGCCAATCGAGCAGACCAGTGCTGGCGGCAGCAGGCGGCAGGGTTGCGCCTGAAAGGAAGTCACTGGGCTGAGCATGTGGCTGCCGTCCGGTCGGTGTCATCAAGTCGTGCAATATACAATCGGTAATTAGCCTCAATGTCTTCTATTACCCGACATGAGGCGTCACCACTGATACGAGCGATGACGCGCTGATGGTAGCGAATGGTACGACCCTTTTGATCCTCTTCCAGCGACCAGGCACTGGTGTGGAAGGCTTGGGAAATAGCTGTTGAGGGCCATAGGCTCCAGCTCAAGCGACTGGCGAGCCATTCGGCCGAAAAGGGTGGCTCGAACGAGGCATCGTGAAGAAAGCGGCTCCCATCGTCATCATGTACCAAGGTCAGCAAGCGCTGGCCTTGTGGGCTGAGTATGGCCAGACGCAACGACATGTCATCGTGGCGCAGCACTCCGATCATTTCATGCCGTTGGTCGTGATGGTAAAACGTCAGGCGTTGCATCTGCGTCTCCATCTCCGGCAACGTTGATAGCCCCGGAAGCGTAGCGACCGGCCGTCCGGCGCAGCCGGCCAGTAGTGTTATAGCGATGATCAGCCATGCCTGACGCACGAAAGGGGGTAACTTCATGGCCATCAACCCTCACCCGTGGCATGGCTCGAAATGTCGCTACAGGCCTCAGCTAAGCTGTGAAGGCGACGGCGACTGGCGGCGACAAATGGGTTCTCTTCATCCCAGGCATAGCCGGCGAGTACCGAACTGATCATTTCGCGTATGCGTGGTATCTGTTGATCGTTAAAGATAATGCGTGGCAGGCGACCATCGTACCAAGCGTCGACAAACTCGCGGAAGGTGGCGATGCCACGGCGTAGTGGTTGTTCAAACTGGCTATCCCAATCGATTTTTTCGCCAGCGAGCTGCCGCTCGACCAGGGGAGCGGCACGCAGGGCTGAGTCCAAGGCAATGGTTACCCCCGAGGAAAACACCGGATCAAGGAATTCGCCCGCATTACCCAAGAGAGCAAAACCGGGGCCGTGCAGTTGCTCGACATCAGCGGAATAACCTTCCAGGCGGCCGATATCGCGTATGGCTTTAGCATTGACCAACAGTTTGTTGAGCCTGGGCTCGGCATGGAGAAAATGCCATAGGCGCTCTTTGTCGTCGACACCGGCGGCTTCCAGCGTTGCTCGGTCGCCCACCACACCGACCGACGCACGCCCTTGGCTGAAAGGAATCAGCCAGTACCAGATGCCCGAATGTTCAGGGTGCAAACCGATCAGAATCTTGTCTCGATCATAGTGCGAACAATCGATACGGTCCTCAATGTGGGTAAACAGCGCACAGCGTGATTCGAGAGTCGAAGGCCGAGCAAGACCGGTGAGACGTGCTAAAACACGCCCATAGCCGCTGGCATCAAGTACGAAGCGGGCTTGTAGCGAGCGTTGCTCGCCATTGGCATCAACCAGTGTAAGGCTGGGTCGATCGTGGTCGGCAACGAAGGCCTCGACTTGTGTTTCAAACTCGACGCTAGCACCTGCTTGACGCGCGCCGTCGATCAGGCGCTGATCGAAATCAGCACGTTCGACCTGCCAGGTGGTGCCGGGGCCAGGGCTGAACTTGTCACGAAAATCGATGGCGGCATAGCGGTCTCTCCAGGTAAAGGCAGCGCCATTCTTAAACTGAAAGTCACCTGTCTGAACGGCGTCGAGCAGGCCGCAAGCCTCAAGATGTACCATGCATTGTGGCAGCAGACTCTCGCCGATGGAAAAGCGCGGAAAGCGCTGGCGCTCGATAACCCGCACATTGATGCCTCGCCGGGCGAGCCAAGCGGCCGCAGCGGCGCCGGAGGGGCCTGCGCCGATGATGGCGACATCGGTAGTGTCATGCGTCTTCATTTGTTTTGCGGCTCCTGTCGCCATCATGGTGGATTGCAGTGGGAAGAATTGTGCCGGGTGTTCGCCCTGGCGAAAGGCACCAGGGCCCACGCCGACGCAAGCCCAACGAGGCAGGTGAGCCCCAGGTAATGCAGTGCCGGAGTAGCGCTGAACGACAATAGGCCGAAGGCCAATAGGCTCGACGCACAGGATAGGCTGATGGCCAGCCAGGCCGCAGGGCTATCTGGGTGTTCCGTGCTAAATATGCCAGCGTCGAGGCCGATACCCAGTACCAGCAGCAGGCCCAGAAGATGGAATAGCGTCAGGCCGATATTGAGCGCGCTGAACAGTGCCAGGGTCGCTAACAGCGCACCCAGCGGGGGCAGCAATACGCGCCAAGCCTGCCCACGATAGCGCCAGCCGAATACCACCGCTAATCCTGCGACGGCGACAGCCAGCCATAGGGCGATCTGATCGCGTAGCCGTGACAAATGGTCGGATAACGTGACCACCCGATCCTGGTAGAGCACATATGCCGGTGCCGCAAGACGCATGAGCGCTTGCTGGGCCATGTTGTCGGCATCGCCCAATACCACCAGCGCCGCCATGTCAGAACGTTTGTCAGTGGCGACGTCGCCTAACCAGAGCGTGCTATCGGCACTTCCTGCGGGGGTTGTAAGCCATGTTTCGATGGTCAATAGCGGCACCGATCGCAACGGCTGTTGTGCGGCTTCCAGTAAATCCAGGGGAAGACCAGCTTTGGCGATCAGCTCGGGCAGGGCGTTGTCATAGGCTTGGCGCACTCGCTCCAGGTTGGCTTGCTGGGTCGAAGGGGAGGGTACCGCTTGGGCAAGATGACGGTACTGGCTCAAGTGCCCTTGGGTCTTCAGCTCTGCCAGCGTAGCCTCCAAGGCTTCCAGCCGTTCCAATAGCTCGGCTTCATGCTTGGCGGTGACGATCAGGTAACGACTGCCCGTGGGACTTGCCAATAGGCCCTGTACACGTTGCTGCTCAGCAATCAGCGCGGTGGGTGAAGGGTTGAGCTGACGCAGGTCGTCATTGGTTGTCAGCCGTGTGGCGACGATGACCACCGCCAGGATGCCAAGCAGGGCCAGCAGCCCCCAACGCAAGGGCGCTCGGGGTGGTAGCCGCAGGTGATCCAGCCGGGCTGCAATGCGTGCCGTCGCGGCATGGGGACGAGGAGTGAACCACGGTAGCCAAAGGCGCACGGTCAACCAGGCGCCGACCAAGCCCAGCGCCGCGAAAGTCGCCATTTGGCGTAGCCCCGGCAGTGGGGTCGCAAGTTGGACAAGATAGGCGACCAGGCTGGATATCAGGCCTAGCAACAGCCCTGGCCAAAGCCGTGCCAGTGGTTGTTCGGGCGCTAATTGGCGGGCGCACTGGAAATGCAGGGCGTAATCTATCGCGATACCGATCAAGCTGGCGCCGAATGCCAGCGTCAGCAGGTTGAGCGTACCAAACAGCACCCAGGTCAGTGGCAGCGCAAACAGCATGCCACAAGCGACCGGCAGCCATAAACTGGCCAGCATCGAACCACGCCGAAACGTGACCCATAGTAGTAAGCCGATACCCAGCAGCGAGCCCAGGCCGATAGTGGAGATTTCTCGCTTGGCCTGATCGGCGCCGGCAGCAGCATGAAATACCAGACCACTGCGTAATAGCTCGGCCTGGGGATGACCCTCGCCGAAGCGCGACAGCGCTGCCATAAGGCGTTGCTGCATGGCCATGTCGTAGGGGCTGGCTGATAGCTGGCCGCTGACGACGAACCAGTGCTTGTCGCCGTCGCTGACGGCCGGCAGGCCGTCGATCAATCGTATGGGGCCAGCAAGCCGTTGGTTCAGCCAGGCATCCAGTAGACCGAAGGGATCGCGGCGAGGATCCGCTTCGCTTCCCGGCGTAAACAGTTGCCTTAGGCCGCGCTGTACCCAGGCCCCATCACTGGCATCCGCCAGTGATGGGGTCAGCAGACGATAACGGTACGCCGCCAAGTCGCTGCTGGGGCGCTGCAAGCTGTCATCGTCGAAAGCCTTGACGCTTGCCGAATCTGTTAGCCGGGTTTTGAGTTCGGCGACCAGCCTGGCTGTGGACTCACCCCGAACCAGCAGCACGAAGCGGTCCTCAAAGGTGTGGGTTAAGCGCTGTTCGGCTTGCTCAAGCAAAGCCCCCTGGTGGGTTTCCGGCAATAGTGCAGTGATGCGCGTATCCAGTGGTGCCCCTCTGCCTAGCAAACCCGCCAGCAGAATGGCGCAGCCCAGCAACAGCCCGGCCCAACCGATAGCGGCTAGACGTTCTATTCTGCTCGGGTGCGTTGCCTTGCTCACAGTGAACGGTCACCCTCTTCGAGGCTGGCGCAATCCACAGCTGCCAGAGTCAGGTTGAGGCGGTCATCGTTGGTGAACATCAGCTCGACGTGCTCCACTTGCTGGTTGCCTTGAACGAGCAGTTGCGAAAGCCGTTCGGCGATGTGTACTTCACTGGGCGTCAGTTTGGCTTGCCAGTCGTCCAGCGCACCGCTGAGCTCGATGGTGAAGTGTGATTCCAGGCGCTGCCAGTTGCCTGACAGAAGACCACCAAGCACCGGTGCGACCACTTGAAACCCCATGGGCAGTTCGTCGTCGTCCTCGCTCATAACTACACGATCTCGCACGGGGGATGTCGTCTGCCAAACCAGGCCGTTTGCTTGCTGTTCAAAGTACCCACGGCTATCCAGCTGGGCATCAAGATCGGCCAGCCAGCGCGACTGATCGAAGCGGCCGCACTGCGGGGCGTGGGCAGCTAGACGTTCGGCGAGGGCGTCACCATCAAGGCCATCACCATTGAGGGCCGCCCACGTAGCGGGACTGACCATCAGGCTAAGGGCGACATAAACAGCTACATAAACAATCGAGTGGCGAATAGAGCGTGTCACTGATTAGCCTCCTGCCAGGCGAGAAGACGTTCGACCAGAACGGGCGGCGACTCCAGGCGCATTTCGCGATCCTCAATCCCGACAGCGACCTGTACGCTCCAGGCTCGCGTCAGGCGTTTGCGCGTCTGTGCATCGCGGATGGTGTAGTCGATCTTGAGGCGATTCTCCCATTCGCTAAGGCGCGCTTCGATGGCGATACGCTGGGCGAATAGCGCCGGAGCGGCGTAGCGTAGGCGTAGATCAATGACCGGCCAGGCGTACCCCGAGTCCTGCATTTGCGGGTAGTTGTAGTCAATGGCATCAAGCAGTTCGCAGCGGGCTATTTCCAGATAGCGCACATAGTGGCCATGCCAAGCCACCTGCATCATGTCGATATCATGGAAGGGGATTGTTAGCTCGGTCTCGCAACTGGGTAATGGGCGGTCGTTAGGCGTCATATAGGCTCCAGTGACGTTGGCGAATCAGGTCACAGAGTGTGCGCAGTTCGTGCTCCAGGGCGCGATCTTCGCCGAGAGCGGGAAAGGTCTGCCGACAGTCATCGAGAAATCCTGCCAGGCGCTTGGGTAGTGGAGGGGCATCTGCGAGTTGACCGCGCAGTTCGACGGCCTGGCAGGCAGCATGCAGGGTAGCGGCAGTCACCTGTTCGACCAGTGTTAGCACACGCAGTGCATCTCGCGCGGCGATGGTGCCCATGCTGACCTTGTCCTGGTTGTGGCATTCAGTGGAGCGCGAGAACACGCTGGCCGGCATGGTCAACTTTAGTGCCTCTGCGGTCCATGCCGAGGCGCCGATCTGTACGGCCTTGTAGCCATGGTTGAGGCTGGCCCGCGCGGGTGTGGCACCACTCAGGTTGCTGGGCAGGCCGTGATTGAAGCGAGCGTCGACCAGCAGCGCCAGTTGGCGATCGAGCAGATCAGCCAAGTTGGCACAGGCTTGCTTGAGGCTATCCATTACGAAAGCGACATGCCCACCGTAGAAGTGGCCGCCGTGCATCACCTTACCTTGTTCGGCGTCGATTAACGGGTTGTCATTGGCGCTGTTGAGTTCGTTCTCAAGAAACTGGCGCCACCAAGGTAAGGCATCCTCCACCACGCCGATTACGTGCGGGGCGCAGCGGGTTGAGTATCGATCCTGGAGGCGAGGCGAGTTGCGCGGTGTTTTGGCTGCGTGAAGATCTTCGCGTAGTCGCGCGGCGACTTTATTTTGTCCCGGGTGGGGTTTGGCGGCGAACAGTTCAGCATCGAAGTGATAGGGATTACCGTCCAGTGCATGTACGGATAGGGCTGTAATACGGGTGGCCAGCTGCGCTAAATAGACAGTGCGGGCGAAGGCGAACACACTCAGTGCCGTCATTACAGCGGTGCCGTTCATTAATGCCAAGCCTTCCTTAGGCTTTAGGCGATAGGGTACGAGGCCGTGCTCGGCGAAGACCTCGGCGGTGGGACGCCGCTGGCCGCCATAAAACACGTCGCGCTCACCGCATAGGACAGCAGCTAAATAAGACAGTGGCGTCAGATCGCCGCTGGCTCCGACGGATCCTTCCTCAGGAATAACCGGGATCACATCATGCTCTAGCAACCAGGTTAGGCGTTCGAGGAGCTCGACACTGACCCCCGAAACGCCGCGGCATAGCGAGACTAGGCGTACCATGATCACTGCTCGTGCGGCTTCCTCCGACAACGCCTCGCCCAAGCCACAGCCGTGGAAGGTATATAGCTGGCGCGGTAGTTGTTCCAGATCGGACGCGGAGACTTCACGGGTGCAGGAATCGCCATAGCCGGTGGTGACGCCGTAGATGACTCCCTCTTCCTTGAGTAGGCGTTCAAGGAAGGCGTTGCCGCGTGCAATGCGTTCACGGAAGTTCGGTGCCGTTGATAGGGTGACGCGACGGCGACCTTCAGCGACGGCCAGTACCTCCTCGAGGCTGACAATCGAACCATCCAGGATGAGAGGTTCGCTGGTGATAGAACCCGCCGCCGGGTCACGGAGTATCGTCATGAAGGTATCCAGTGTCGTTGTTCCAGAACGGATAAAAATTGAACCATTGCAGAGGGTGTCGCCGAACACGCTCGGCTAGATGATTGGCATGGTTCTGCATGGCGTCGGCAATCCATGTTTCGCGCTGGCGGCGTGGCAGTTCCTGGGTATCGCCGAGGCATTCAAAGTCGATTCGAAAGTTAGCGCCATCGCGCACGCAGGCCAGCGCATATAGCGGGCAACGGAGCAGCGTGGCCAGGCGGAAAGGGCCCTCGGGGAATCTTGCTTGACCGCCGAGAAAATCAAGCGTCTGCGTGCGCTGCCCTGACAGAGGAAGGCGGTCAGCCGCGATGACCACATAGCCGCCGGCGTTAATGCGCTCTGCCAAGGTCTGGGCGGTGGCAGGGGTGACCTCGCTGACTTCGAGTACCTGGGGGCGGGCTTTACCCGTGACACGCTCAAGCAGTGCATTGAACTTGCGGGCATTGCGCGTATGCATCATCACCGTCAAATCGAGTTTCGCGTGTCTCTCAGCGAGGGCATTGACCACATCGAGATTGCCATGATGGGCGACCAGAATTAATCCACCCCGACCGCCGTCGATGGCGGCACTGAAGTGCTCAATCCCAGTGCCGACCAAACGTTCGTCGGCGATATTTCCGCACCACGCCTCTACCTTGTCCATCAGGGCTTCGCCAAAGGCCAGGAAGTGGCGATAACTGTGCCACCATCGGGCCAAAATGCGTTGCTCAAGCTGGGGGTAGAGGCGCTGCAGGAAGGCTTGTGACGAGCGCCTTGCCGTGGCATGTATCAGGAAATACCACAGCATGACTGGCCATAACGCCAGCCGAAAGGGCCAGCGCCCCAAATGGCGCTGTATCACCACCATCAGGAACATGCCCGCTACCGTGCCACGCTCGCCTATCCGCGCCCAATGATGGCTCATCGGCTCACCTCGTGTTGCCTTCGCCAGCGTCGCGCCAGCAAGCGCGGTAGGCGTAGCAGCATGCCAAAGAACAGGCGGGTGTGCATAAGAGAGATTTGGCGGTTGTCACGCCACACGGCGAAATGACTCACTCCGTCGCGCGGGTAGTGTACGCGTACCGGGCGATGCGCCATATCACCCCCCGCCCAATGCCAGCGCACTAACACTTCCGTATCAAAGGTCATGCGGTTGCCGCAGCTATACTGGGCCAGTAGTCGGTTGAGCGCCGCGACCGGATAAAGTCTGACGCCACACATCGAGTCGCGGATATCCAGCGACAAGGTGTTGATCCATACCCAGATATGGGTCGCATAACGGCCGTAAAAACGTACTCTTGGCACGCTGGCATCATAGCGGGGATAGCCAACCACCAGCGTATCGGGTGCCGTATCCAGTTCGGCGAGAAAAGCGGGCAGGTCATCGATGCCATGCTGGCCGTCGGCATCAACCTGAAGGGCATGGGTGTAACCCAGATGCTGGGCTTGCTTGAGCCCAGCACGTACCGCGGCCCCCTTGCCCTGGTTGATATCCAGGCGCAGCAGGTGATGGCCGTTTGCGGCCAGGCGGTCAAGCTCGCTCGCGCACTCATGGTCACTACCGTCATCCACCAGTAGCAGGGGGATCTCCAATACAGCGAGCTCATCGCATAGCGGGCTGATCGTCGCTGGGTGGTTATAAACGGGGATCAAGATGCAAGGATGTGGGTCAGCCATGTTTACCCCCGTGGCTGGCTTGCAGGCGAATTTGACCGGCGCAATGGCGACCTTCATGAGATTCGATGGTAAAGGCGATACCGTCGTCGCGGCGCGTCAACTGCAAAGTGAAGCGTGCGCCGGGTTGTAAAACCCGCTGAAATTTTAAGCGCTCGATGCCCTGAAATTCTCCCAGCTCAGCGAAGCAGTCGTTGGCGCACTCGATGGCCCACTGCACCATCACGACACCCGGCACCAACGGATATTCGTCGAAGTGTCCTTCGAGAAAAATCAATCGCTCCGGTACTTCCAGGGTCAATAGACAAGAGTCAGCACCTGGTCGCTGCTCACCCAGCCAGCGCGGTATCTTGTGGTTATCGAGATCGGCAAACAGGCGATTGATCAGAGCGCGATCCAGCTTGCCCTGGGCATTGCTCGGCAGTGCATCGACAAAGCGCCAGTAGCGAGGAATGGCGATGGGTTCAAGGTGGTGCGAGAGATGGGCTCGCATACGTTGCACCAAGTCATGACGAGTATCGTGCTGGTGCGGAATGAACGCATCGTAGAGGGCGACCACGACCCCCATTCGGCCATCGGTTCGACCGAGATCGACGCAGCGTGCCTCTATTACTTCTTCCGCTGCGGCGAGGACGCGTTCAACATGATTCAGCGAGACTCGTTTACCGGCAATTTTGACCAGACGATCAGCGCGCCCCAGTAGCTCAAAGCCGTCTTTTGTCGGCACCACCCGGTCGGGCTGGTGCCACCAGTGCTGTGGTGTTTCCAGAAATGGCGACCGCAGGCGCAAGCAGTCGTCAAAAAATGCTAGCTCCACCCCTGGCAAGGCCTGCCAGACGGTACCCTGCGTTTGGCGCCGCTGGGCAATTCCGCCGCTCTCGGTGCTGCCATAGATCTCGATCACAGGCGCCTGGAGTAGACGCTCGGTGTGCTGGGCATGTTCCAACGCCAGGGGCGCGCCAGACGAGAACACGCGCGTGGGGCGGGGTGTCTCGCTCCACGGTAGGTGCTCCGGTAGGCGTGATAATTGGGCAGGGGAACTCACGATCACTGGCTTCAAGCCGGCCGCGCCGGCCTCTTGCAGGCGTGCGAAAAGGCCTTCCGGATAACGACACTCATCGCCACAGAAGGGGGTGCCGGTGCATAAGGGGTGCAATACCCCGGTGAGCAAGCCATAGATATGCTGATGGCTGACCTGAGAGATGACACCGCTATCAGCTAATGGCCATAGCTTGGCATGCGCCGTCAATTCCGCATCCAACTGGTTGAAACGCTTGGTCAGATGAACGGGCTCGCCGGTGGAGCCGGACGTGTACAGGACGACTGCCGTAGCCGTTGGGTCAAGTGCCTCGGGATGTGCGAATGGCGTAATGCTTTCAAGCTCACCGGGATCGTCGGGCAGCGTACCATCAACCTTTTCAAGGAGCAGGGCCAAGGTTTCTGGGCGATTGTCAGCGGGTAATACCGCGACCCGGTCACTTTCCCATAGTGCCGCCAAGGCTGCGCAGAACTCTAGAGGTTGCTGATGGCAGAGCAGCCAGTGGCCGCTGGGTTTGTCTGCTAACCAGAGGCGCCAGGCATTGATGCGCCGAGTGAGCGACGCTGGGGCGATCCAGTGATTCGGAAGTGCGTAATGGTTCGCAATCGTGTTACGCCAGGGCAACCGAGTAAGCGGGATGAAGGTCACGACAGACTCCTCCGCAGCCGGTGGCGTAGCAGCCATTCACCGACAAACATCAAGGCGATCAGCCCATAGCTGATGACGCCGTTGTATAACGACCAGGTGGCCAGGTCAGCGTACAGCGCCGTCCAGCCAGCGATGGCCCCGTTGAAGACAAAGAAGCCGCACCATGCCCAGGTGACGCGCCGGGTATAGCGCACTCCGGCGGGGGGCAGGTCAGGCTCGCGCAGGCGTGCTAAACGTTCCACGACCGGAATGCCCCGCCACAGGCTGGATAGAAAGATGGTCAGCATGATGGCATTGACGGCGACGGGGTAGGCACGCATACCAAGCTCGGCGTGCCCCAGGCCGCCTAACGCTAGCAACACTATCGCCACCATGATGGCGAGGTAGCGAGCCTGGGGCATTCTCCAGGCGAGCAGTGCGGCACCGACGACTAAAAGTGGCCAGCTGCCTACGTGGTCGTGCAGGACGAATACCAATATCGGCCAGATCAACGCCAGTAACATGCTTGCTTGTTTCGGCATCTCTTATCGTTGCATCAATTGTTCGACGACATTGACGACATCATCGATGGTACGCACTGACTTAAAGTCATCGGGTTTGATACGTCGCCCCGTGAACTGCTTGAGTTCAACAACCAAATCCACCGCATCAATGCTGTCGATGTCGAGGTCTTCGTAGAGGCGCGCTTTGGGTTGAACGTCATCGGCACTGAGGTCAAATAACTCGACCAGTGTTTTGCGGATATGCGCCAGTATCTGTTCGTGGTTACTGTCAGCGGTTTCAATTGTCACGACGGGCCTCCACCAGTGCCTGTAGGCTTGCCAGGCTAGCAAAATGACGACGGGTTTCCTCGGCTTCGGAGTCCAGCTTGATGCCGTACTGCTTTTGAAGTGCCAAGCCGAGTTCGAGGGCATCAATGGAGTCGAGCCCGAGGCCTTCGCCAAATAAAGGGGCGTTAGGGTCGATATCGCTAGGATTGATATCTTCAAGCTCTAGCGTGTCAATGATCAGGCGCTTGAGCTCAAGCGTCAGATTGCAGGTTTCGCTCATGATGAAAGTGATCCAATTCCCGGTTGAAGTGATCGCTCAGCCGTTGTGTTAGTTGTCTAGCGAGCTGCCCGGTCGGCTGTTGGCTATCTGATGTAACGGGCAAATCGTCGAGTACGTGAAGCTCCATCCTGACTTTGGTGGCTGGGATGTGATACCAAGGTTCACCTTTGGTCAGTGTTGTTGGCGTGCAGCGTATCAGTACTGGTGTGATCGCTGTCTCTGTGCGTAATGCAATGTTTGCCCCACCGCGTCGGAATTTGATCGGACGTTGCGGGCTGGTACGGGTGCCTTCGGGAAACAGGATTAGCGAATTCCCTTTCCGTAGGCTCTCACGTGCTGCGTCGAGTACTGCTTCGGGGGTGTCGTTGGTGATATAACCTGCCGCATGAATTGGCCCCCGCGTAAAAAGGTTGCGAGCCAGCCGACCCTTAACAATGCAATTGGCATGGGGCGTATGAGCCAATAGGAAAACGACATCGATCAGTGACGGATGGTTGGCTATCACTAATAACCCAGGACGCATTAGCCGTTCCTTGTTGCCTAGGCGGTAATCGAGGACTCCAAGGCCCTGCATCATCTTGATAAAAGCTAAGAAGCAACACTGGATAAGGCGCCGTGCTAAATAATGGCGCCGCTCGGTGTCACGCACACAGAGGCTCAGCAACGGGGCAACCACTAAACCAATAAAAAGGCCACCGACTCCGAAGGCTGTGAAAGAAAGAGCGGTGCCCAATCCGCGGTACCATCTATGTATATTCATTCCTGCCTCAACTGCCAGCGACTCCTACCATCCAGGAAGGGAGCATCTCCATTAAGCCAGTTCATTACTGTGATAGGCGTTGGGTAAGCACAATGCGTTGGCTTTGTAGCTGTTAGTTGTCGTCCCTGGTTCAGCGTTAATCGCATGCCAACAACGCATGCCGTACCGGGATGCTCAGTACACCCTTGATAAGCAGAGGGCAAAGGGCTTTCTGAGAAAGCGGCAATAACGGCAGGATATCCTTCCATGAGATATCCGAATGACTCGTAAAGTAGCGCGTCAAACTCATCGCCACAGGCGCCTAGCGCCTGTAAAGGCCGGTGATGAGACTGAGAGATGGAGTGAACACCCAAAATTGCATTATGCACCGACATTGAAAAACGGGTTGGGGAGACAGGGTGGCCGCCTTGCAAGTTTTCAAGCATCGCCAACGTATCGGCAGTGCCCCCATGCCGTGAGGCATGCACTAAGGGCAAACCGGCCTCTGGATCCAATTCTCGCAGGATGTCGCAGGTGGCCCGGCCCGTGTCATCAAGACGCCGTCGCAGCATGGCCGGCATCCCTTTGCCCAACTGAGCCGAGATTCGCCAGCTTGGTTTGCTGGTGGTAATCGCCCCTTCAGGAAGCCAACCCCGCCAATCTTCGAGATATAGGGAAAAAGACACAGTTCTAACGACCCACCCAAAAAAGTCGGCCACTTTAACTTAATTGAGGGGGCTATGAAAGCAGACTTAGTTAGCATGATCAAAGTGGTGCAGGCCGCAGGTCGCGTTATTCGCAGTCCAGAAGATCAAGGGGTTGTGGTATTAATGGATGATCGTTTTGCCCAGGCCAGCGTACGTGCGCTATTGCCACGTTGGTGGACGCTGGGAGATATCCACCCCTAACTTAGGATCCTAACGCGAACCATGACAGATCTACTCTGGTACCAGTATGCGCTGATCGGGCTAATTTTTGCCTGGAGCGGTTTTGTGCGAACCAGCCTGGGCTTTGGCGGTGCCGTGCTGGCACTGCCTTTCCTACTTTTGGTCGTCAACGAGCCACTGGTATTTTTGCCGATTATTGCCATTCACCTGCTGATTTTCTCCAGTTGGATCGCCTGGAGTGGGCATCGCCAGCTACAGCAAGCGGGCGTGGGCACCACATCGCCAGAGAGTAATATCGATTGGGGTTATTTAACCAAAGCCTTGAAAATCATGATCATCCCCAAGCTGATTGGGGTAGTGGGGCTGTTAACGCTGCCCGCACAAGTCATGACCAGTATCATTTTCGGCATTGTGATCATCTATGCCATTGGCTATGTATTGAATAAGCCGTTCAAAAGCAAGAACAAGTACGTGGACTACGTGCTGCTGGCGCTTGGTGGGTATGTCAGCGGTACGTCGCTGATTGGCGCGCCGTTGATTGTGGCGGTATTCGCCACTCACGTCGCCAAAGAGCAACTGCGGGATACCATGTTTGTGCTGTGGTTTATCCTGGTGATGATCAAGATGGTCTCGTTCCTGATTGCAGGCGTGGATCTTCAGTTAATTCACCAGCTGTGGCTGCTGCCCTGTGCCTTTATCGGCCATTTGGTGGGCGAGAAAGCCCATCGCTATATGCTCAAAGCGAACACCGGGCTGTTCTTTCGTGTGCTGGGCGCGGTGCTGATTCTTGTCAGTGTCGTGGGGTTGATTCACCCGCCCGCGTAAGTGCTGATGCTCAAAGCTGGCTGTCGGCCTTTAGCGTCGTCTTGCCTAGAATGATCAGGATAACGGCCAGCAGGCCGCACACGACTGCCATGCCGGTAAACACGTTACGCAACGACTCCAGCCAGATCACCGCCGGGGCGACCACCACCGGGGAGATAAACTGGCCAAAAAAGAAGGTCGAGGTAAAACCGCCAAATACCCGGCCCCGTACTCGCTGAGGAGTGATCCGCATCAGCCACGTGGTGGTATTGGGCATGAAGGCGCCAAGGCCAAATCCGGAGATCGCCGCACCCACGATTGCCATGGCGTAACTCTGGGTGAAGCCCACCACCAAAAAACCGGCTGCCGCCAGGAAAAAGCCGAGCACATAGATTGTCATCACCGACAGGAACGGCTTGTAGTAACCATAGCAAAACGCCACGATGCTGGCCGTCAGGGCTGCCATCGAGAGCGCCACGCCGATCGCTACGCCGCTGACTTGACCCTGCTGGGAAAGCAGAAAGGGCAGCTGCGCGGGAAACATATAAAACATGGTCATGCTGATCATGGCGATCAGGTAAGCAAGACAGGTACGTCCGTAGTCCACCGTTACCGGCGCATCGCTTGTATCGCGGCTGGCACCATCACTGGATTGAGGCTCTTGGAGAATCGCCCAGGCATAGGGAAGCAGCAGCACACCAGTCATATAGAGTAAAAACGGGCCGCGCCAACTCCAGTCGGAAAGTAGCCCGCCTAGGTTAATAAAGATTACCCCGCCCAGCGCCATGCAGCTGCTTTGCAGCCCCAAAAAACGGGCGCGTTCGGAGCTGTCAAAATAATCCCCCACCAGCGTGGTACTGATACTGAGAATACCGGCTACCGCAATCCCCATCAGTGCGCGGGAGCTTAATAGCAGATCCACGCGATCAATGAAAAAGCCCGCGCCCCCCGCAAAACCGTAGATGCCCAGCATCATCAGCAGCAATTTCTTGCGCCCAAACCGGTCAGCAAGATAACCCATCAGTGGACTGAACAGCGTAATCATCAGCGCAGGCAGGGTCAGAATCAGCTGGATCACTACCTGGGGCTGGTCGGGAAAATGGCGGCTGATGCCCGGCAGTGCAGGCGCGATAATTGCCCCCGACATCACGGTCATGGTGCTGGCAAACAGTAGTACGGCCTTAATATGCGTTAATTGGCTAATAGTCTTGTCCATATCAAGAGGAGGGGAGAGAGTGAAGAGCACAAACGCTAATCGTAGCATGTTTGTTAGCGTGCTATGTTTGTGTTTTTTACCTTCTACTTCTCAAGCAGTAAGGTTCGGCTACGAACCGTTAAGCGCTATGGGAAGAACCGACGGGGTAGCGGTCATCTTCATATTTCTTGATGAGCAAGGAGAGTGCCTCAAGCTCATTAGCCTCTGGAGTACCAGCATCTGCGGCCCATAGCTCTTCTAGGCGAGCAAATGCACGATCAGGATCGGCATCGTTATGGATAGGCTGGATATTCATCATACAGTCTCCGCATTTACTTGGTCGTACTGTTGATGTGTGCCAACAAATCTAATCCAAGCAATCTGCTGCGCTTATTCTATGAACCCAGGTCGAAAGCTATTTTTCTTAGCCGTCACCCTAATCCGTATACATCTTCATCAACTCATACCAATTCGTCGTATAGCGCGGGCTTCGATTCGCGCAGCGCAGATGCCAGGGGGCATTCTTTTCCGGTAGCCCTAGGCTTACCGTTCCCTTCCCCATCTTTTCGTTTAACACATCCATGGTGACCATGAGCTTGTAGCTGAATTGGCGTTTTTCTTCCGTTTGCGGTGTGCCCGTTAGGCTGAGCTGTTGGCGGTTCTCGTCAGTCAGGTCGATCTCTTGTAGCCGTACTTGGGCCGATAGATCTTGCGCAGTTTAAAGGGGGAGGCAGGCTAGGTGTTGGGTGGTGCAGGTGAGACATTACATTGAGTAACGTTAAATTACTTGTTTGCAACTTAGCCAAACTTTGCCATATTGAAGGTGTCGCCTAATAGCACGCGTTGCGAGAACGCTTCGCCAGAATAATGCGGCAATAAAAACCCTCGGCTATTTGGAGTAGCCGGGGGTTTTGTTTTGCTTGGGTTATGCGCCTTTGCGTGCTCTGGCCAGTTCGGCCATGGCGACGCGGGAGAGAAAGCCCGAGCGGGTTTTGTCGCCGGGGTGGCTGGCCACAAAGTCGTCAATTTGCTTAACCAGTAAATCAGGTAATGTGACGTTGATCTTGTGGCTTTTGCCCAGATAGGGGGTCAGGTCGATATCCACCACCGCCCAGATCCAGCCGGCGTATTCAGGGTTGTCCATGTGGTGCTCAATAGACGTTGCTTCGGGAATGGGGTCGCCATAGTCCACGGCTACTTCCAGCCATCCTTCGATCGCTGCTTTCACATTGGCTAACGCCTCTTCAAAGGTGTCACCCGCTGAAAAGCAGCCGTTAAGATCGGGTACTACGACGCCATAGGCGTGCTGTTCGTCGCCGCGCTCAATTGCAATGGGAAACAACATACGTTGATCTCCTTTATGGGGGGCAGCAGTGGCCAACCTCATAAGAGGCCGGCGCTTTTTCTGATTGCTCTTACCAAGCCCGTTTTCAAATCCTTTTTAGGATGTGGCACGGTGACCGTGCCGGGCTTGGTAGGGTGCCTGAAGTGGTGGTGGCTGCCGTTGACTCTGACCAACTCCCAGCCATCTTTCTTCAGCAGTGTTCTGCTATCCACCTCCTGCCCCTGTGCTGTTAATTACTGGGGTTACTATAACCCCAAGTTTAAAAAGGGTCAACTTCTATAACCCTGATAACCCCAGTTTACTCAATGGGTGGTTCCGTCGATTATCCGGTGATTGTCGGTGTAAGAGATCTTTTACAAATCTTGTCGGCAATGGCTTACATCAATGGGGGCTTGAGGAGCTGGCTATGACGCTTGGATGCGCGAGCTGGAAGGAGCCAGCTTTTCTGTAAGGAGACGGATACCAAAGACCATCGGCCATTGGATGGCCGGGGATTATGTTTTTAAAACAGGGCATTGGGAAAATGAAGCGGCTGAATTGCTTAAACAGAAAGTTCGTGTTCGATAGCGGTGGTTACAAACTGATTAAGGCTTTGTCCTTTGGTCGTGGCGGCGTGTTTGTGCAGTTCTTCCGGTAGACGCACCTGAAACTTGCCAGAGTAGGACTTGGTGGGTTTAATGCCGCGCTTTTGGCATTCATCCAGAAAAATACGCAGCGAGATTTTGCCTTCGTCGCGTAGCCTGGCAACGCTATCGGCGTAGAAGTCGGCCCCGCCGCTTAGCTCAATGCATTCGCCACGGAACATTTCAATGTCGGGGTCGTACTGGATGACGGCGCGATAGCCGTCAATGATCATGATGTTATTCATGGCGTCTCTCCGTTCTCTCCTAACCATTTGCGTATGCTGGCCACTGCGCCCTTATCGGTATCCGGTGATGGGTGCGGGCGATGAAAAACACGCACTTCATCAAACAATACAACGGCTAATGCGGTCAAAGAACCGTCCTTGACGCGCTGGCTCTGCGAGCGGATTCGGATTTCAAACCAGGCGTAGTGACCACCGTTCGAGTCTTGGCGTAGGCGATAGGTAAATCGGGTTAGCTTTTGCGATGTATTAGCCATTTGCTGCTAGCCCCTAATGTTTCTGCTTGGAACCTGGAGCTACTGCAAATAAAAAAACGGCCACTTGCTATATTAGCTAAGTGGCCGTTTTTTCCGGAATTTTTGGTCGGAATAGCAGGATTCGAACCTACGACCTCTGCCTCCCGAAGGCAGCGCTCTACCAAGCTGAGCTATATTCCGAAGGTTGCCGAGCAATGCTTATCTGTGCTCAACAACGGAGGTGGATCATACTTAGCCAGAGGTGTTTTTTCAAGTCCTCGGCGGTGTGATCTAGCAATTTTTATGCTTGGCGATCAACCGCTAAGCGGGCCAATTGGGCCATGCTGTCGCGGTAGACGCTGGGCGGTAGGGCGTCCAGTTGTTGCAGGGCTTTATCGGCCATCTCTTCGGCGCGCTGGCGGGTATAGTCGAGTGCGCCGGTGGCGTGAATAATTTCCAGCACGGCGTCGAGCTGCTCAAGACCGCCATCGCGAATCACCTGACGAATCAGCTTGGCCTGTTCCGGCGTGCCTTGCTCCATGGCGTGGATCAGTGGCAGTGTTGGCTTGCCTTCGGCTAGGTCGTCGCCAACGTTTTTGCCCATGGCATCGGCGTCGCCCTGATAATCCAGCAGGTCATCGATCAACTGAAAGGCGAGACCTAAGTAGCGGCCATAATATTGGAGAGCGCGCTCCTGTTCCGGCGTTGCTTCTGCCAGCACAGCACCGCTGTGGGAAGCCGCTTCAAACAGCATGGCGGTTTTGCCCAAAATGGTCTCGAAGTAGTCCTCTTCGGAGATGCTGGGGTTGCCGATGTTGGTCAACTGCAGCACTTCCCCTTCCGCGATGATGCAGGTAGCGCCGGAAAGGATCGCCATAATGCGCATCGAGCCCACATCGACCATCATCTGAAACGAGCGGGCGTAGAGAAAGTCACCGACCAGTACCGAGGGCGCATTGCCCCAGGCGTCGTTGGCGGTTTTCTTGCCCCGGCGCATATGCGATTCATCCACCACGTCATCGTGTAGCAGCGTGGAGGTGTGCATAAACTCTATTAATGTGGCCAGCGGAATATGCTTGTCGCCGGTGTAGTCGAGGGAGCGGGCGGCTAGGAGTGCCAGTAAAGGGCGCAAGCGCTTGCCGCCGCTTTCGGTAATGTACTGGCCGATCGTTTCAACCAGTGGCACTTTAGAGTTGAGCTGCTCGACAATTGTCCGATTGACGGCTGCGAAATCATCGGCCACCACGGCATGCAGCGGTGAAGGCGTTGGGCTGTCAGGCTGGGCTGAGGAGACGTTAGCGGTCATGGGATACGTTCATCGCGGCAGATTGAGGCGGTAACTCCCGCCCATAGTGGAGGTCATGCTATGGGGCTGCCTGTTAGGCGTCAAGACACGCGCTGTGGTCACGCTATGATATGCCGTTATAAGGAGATGGTCGTGTCAATTGACAATAGCCTATGGTCTTGTGGTAAGAGAAGATAGTCGTTATAATCCGCGACCCACTCATCTTGCTCCCTGTCAGATGGCTCCAAAAGGGGCGCCACTCGCAGCAGGTCGATAAGAGCACGACTCGAAAGAGCGTAGGAGATGAGTGCCGTTTAACCGTTAGAACGGCATTAACGACAGTCCGGAGAGCGACATGTACGCAGTTATCAAAAGCGGTGGTAAGCAATACCGCGTTCAAGAAGGTCAAACCCTCAAGCTCGAGAAAATCGAAGTCGCTACCGGCGAAACGATTGAGTTTGACGAAGTGCTGATGGTCGCTGATGGCGATGACTTCAACATCGGTGCGCCGATGATCAGTGGTGCTAAAGTCTCTGCCGAAGTGGTTTCCCACGGGCGCGGCGATAAAATCACCATCATCAAGTTCCGTCGTCGTAAGCACCACATGAAGCGTCAGGGCCACCGCCAGTGGTTCACTGAAGTCAAAATTACCGGAATTTCTGCGTAAGCGGTCAATTCCCTTAGGAGGATTTTGCAATGGCACATAAAAAGGCAGCCGGCTCCACGCGTAACGGTCGCGATTCCGAGTCCAAACGCTTAGGTGTAAAACTCTTCGGTGGCCAAGCGGCGACTGCAGGTAACATCATCGTGCGTCAGCGCGGCACGCGTTTCCACGCGGGCACAGGCGTAGGCCTTGGTCGTGACCACACACTGTTCGCACTGAGCGACGGTTTTGTGAAGTTTGAGACCAAAGGCCCGAAAAACCGCAAGTTCGTTAGCATCGTTTCTGCCTAAACGGCTAGTGCTATGCTCGCGGTTGCGAGAAAAAAGGCCCCGCTATGGCGGGGCTTTTTTGTCGGTTAAATCTCTTTTCCAATACGCTTTACCAGAATGCTGGGTTTTACCAAGATACTGGTGGGAATAAAGGTTGGAGAAAAAGTAGTGCATATATTAGGGCGGCGGAAGCGGCCGGGAGAATCCAATGCAGTTCGTCGATGAAGCCTCGATTATTGTTGAGGCGGGCAAAGGCGGCAATGGCTGTCTGAGCTTTCGCCGCGAAAAATATGTGCCCAGGGGCGGCCCCGATGGGGGCGATGGCGGTCATGGTGGTAGCGTTTACCTAATTGGTGACGATGCTCTTAACACCTTGATCGATTTTAAATTCCAGCGCTTCTATAAAGCCCAGAACGGGCAGGGCGGCATGGGCCGCCAAATGAGCGGTAAGGCCGGTGAAGACCTGCACGTCAAAGTGCCGGTGGGCACCACGGTGATTGATGAAGACACCCTGGAAGTCATCGCCGATGTGACCGAAATTGGCCAGGTGGTGCTGGTGGGCGAAGGTGGTCGCCGTGGTTTGGGTAATATCCACTTTAAATCGTCTACCAACCGCGCACCGCGTCGGACGACACCGGGTACCGACGGTGACCGCCGCAACCTGCGCTTGGAAATGAAGGTAATGGCCGATGTGGGCCTGCTGGGCATGCCCAATGCGGGTAAGTCTACGCTGATTCGCTCGGTGTCCGCCGCCAAGCCCAAGGTCGCCAACTACCCGTTTACGACCTTAGTGCCCAACTTGGGCGTGGTAAAACTGGGTATGCACGAGCACTTCGTAATGGCCGATGTACCCGGCTTGATTGAAGGAGCCTCTGATGGCGCCGGTTTAGGGTTGCGCTTCCTGAAGCACTTAACCCGCACGCGGCTGCTATTCCACGTGGTCGACGTCGCACCGTTTGACGAGTCCGACCCGGTGGAAGCGGCAAAAGCCATTGTTCATGAGTTGGGGCAGTTTTCTCCGGCGCTTTCTGAGCGGCCGCGCTGGCTGGTGCTGAACAAGTTTGACCTGCTGCCGGAAGATGAGCGCGAAGAGCGCGCCCAGAAGATTATTCAGGCGCTCAACTGGGAAGGCCCGGTGTTCCGCATTTCGGCGATCAGCAGCGATGGCACCGATAAGCTGGTTCAGGCAGCCTACCGCTGGTTGACCGAGCAGCGCCGCCTTGAGCACGAAGATGAAGAAGCGTTGGCCCGTGAAGAAGAGATGCGCCGCCGCATGGAAGAGGAGTCGGTCGCGCGTACCGAAGCTCGCCTGGGCCGTCGGCGCAAGCGGGACGATGAAGATGATGAAGACTTCGACGACGATGATTACGACGTTGAAGTTGAATACGCCCCTTAGTGGTATTGAGCGGGTGCATTCGGTAGTCAGCTAAAATCGGTAGTAAGCTAAAAGGGGGCTGCGTTCGCGCGGCCCCTTTTATGGGCATCTGATTAAGTTGCAAGTGGCTGATTTAGTGGTGAGTATCTGATTTAGTGGTGAGTATCTGATTTAGTGATGAGTGCCTGATTAAGTTGTTAGCGTCTGATTGAGGTGGGTCGCATGGAAAGTAACGAGCAAATCCTGGGCCGCAGCGCGCTCAGCCGTGCACGGCGGGTCGTGGTGAAGATTGGTAGTGCGCTGCTGACTAACGATGGCCGCGGCCTGGACGAACCTGCCATCGGTGGTTGGGTGGATCAAATTGCCGCTTTGCACCAGCAGGGCATTGAAGTGGTACTGGTCTCTTCCGGCGCCGTGGCGGCTGGCATGGTGCGCCTTGGCTGGCAGGTGCGCCCCAGCGCCGTACATGAGCTGCAGGCGGCTGCGGCGGTAGGCCAAAATGGCCTGACCCAATGCTACGAGCAGCACTTTGCCCGCCACGACATGCTCACCGCGCAGATTCTGCTTACCCATGACGACCTTTCCAACCGCAAGCGCTACCTGAATGCGCTCTCTGCGCTGCGTACGCTGGTAGAGATGCGCGTAGTGCCGGTGATCAATGAAAACGACACCGTGGTCACCGATGAGATTCGCTTTGGCGACAACGACACGTTAGGCGCGCTGGTTGCTAACCTACTGGAAGCGGATGCGCTGCTGCTATTGACCGACCAGGAAGGCCTGTTTGACGCCGACCCACGGCACAACCCCGATGCCCAGATGATTGCCGAAGGGCGTGCCGACGACCCACGCTTAGCCGCCGTGGCAGGCAGCGGTGGCGCGCTGGGGCGGGGCGGTATGACCACCAAGGTGCGCGCGGCGCAGTTGGCGGCGCGCTCCGGGGCGGTCACGGTGATTGCCAGTGGCCGCCAGCCCGACGTAATCAACCGGATAATGTCGGGCGAAGCGCTAGGCACGCTGCTGCGTCCTGACCAAGTGCCCATGGCGGCACGCAAGCGCTGGTTGGCGGGTCAACTGCAGGTGCGTGGCACGCTGGTGCTGGATGCGGGGGCGGTCAAGGTATTGCGCGATAAAGGCTCAAGCTTACTGGCAGTGGGCGTGCGCGATGTACAGGGCGGTTTCAAACGCGGCGATATGGTGGTGTGTGTGGATGAGCAGGGTGCGTCAGTGGCCAAAGGCTTGGTGAACTATGGCGCTGATGAAGCGCGCCAATTGGCGGGCCAGCCCAGCCACCAGATCGAAGCCATCCTCGGTTACGTGGAAGCCCATGAACTGATCCATCGCGATAACCTTGTCGTTATATAGAGGCTTATTCTGGTCGTTTTTCAGTCCCGAATGCGGGGCGGTAGAGGCACTTGCCGGGGCCAGTCATCAGGTACCAAAAATAGCCGCTCGTAGCGTTGTTCATTGTGCTCCCGCTCTGAGAAGCACAGCATTACTTGCTGGGGTGAGCGCCAGGCGTGAACCTTTTCGATAATGGCAGGCAACTGCTCCGCCGCAGGGCGAAAAGCGCTGAGGGGCGGCGGGGCTAGCCAGTGAGGTTTTTCCAACCACGCCATGCGCGGCATGGCGGGAAACCGGGCTGCCAGCGCAGGCCAGTCACGTAAGTAGCACCAGGTACCTCGGCGATGGTCTGCCGTCGCGCCTTCGGGCGCTGGCATGGCGGCGTGCCAGGGGTAGTAAAGTACGCCGGGCATCGCCAACCGCTGGGTTAACTGCTCGCCTAAACGCAGATCAGAAACACCCAGATCCCGTGGCGTTAGCCAATGCGTAAGCGTTTCCAGCGCAGGCGCCGTGGTGGAAAGGGGGAGCTGGTGACGTCTGAGGTGAGAGCACTTAAGCGCCAGGCTGTCTAACCCGCCGGGGCCAATCCAGCGGCTTTGACTATTGGCTGCCCCAGGCCCTTCAGGCAGCCCCAGGTAGAACTTAATAGCGACTTCTAAATGTATCGGTGCCGGGTTGTCGCGGGTTCTGTACAGCATATCCAGCTCGCCCAGGGTGTTGCGCTGGCGGGTGATGCGCACGTTCCGGGCGAGCAGCCGTGTATTCGGTGCGTGATCTAATAGCATATGCCACAGGCGTTCGTGGTAATGGCCCATGCGCGTTGCGCGGCTGCCGTTCAACGCGGTTAGCGGTGATAGGCCAAGCTTACGTAGCCAGGGCAATAGTGCTTTCTCCAGCCCTAACTCTTTAATGGTGGGCCGCCCTCCACAGGGAATCGGCGGAGGAAGCACCACAAGATCAGGCGTGGAGATCAGCCAAGCCAAATCTCTTAGCACTGACACCGTGTTGCCGAGTTCTACATTCTCCAGCGCGCCGTCAATGCCTTCGTTCAGCACGGATATCTCCTCAGCAACCTGATAAGGTCAGCACTATCACTTTAGCTACATGATTTGTCAGCCTACCATAAACGCAGCGGGCTCCCCGTGGGGAGCCCGCAAAGCGATTAGCTGGATAAATTAATCGCGGTCAATTTGAGTCACTTCGGAAGAACCCTGACGGACGCTGATTTCTAGCTCACGGCCATCTTCGCCGCGGCCTTCAATATCGATGATGCCGCTTTTATCGATATCGAGATCTTCAAATTCAACCATACCCTCCTGGCTAGCTACGTCCAGTGCTTGACGGATATCGTCTTCGCTCATACCCCAGGCACCGGTAATCAGGCGCTCGCGTTTCTCTTGTAGCGTTTCACCGTTATCAAGAGAAAATTCCACATCGGCGTACCACTCATCGTCCAGCCAACCTTCTACCTCTACGCGGCCACGGCTTTTAATGCTAACTTCTTCGTAGTGGCTGAAACCGTAGTTATTGGCGTGGGTCAATACGTCATCAATGCGATCCATCGGTAGCGAATCGTCGGCCTGCACACTCCCTGCAGCCGCAGCAAGCAGCAGCGCAGAGGTCGGGATCAGCAGCATTTTTTTCATGGTGTTCATGGCAAATTCCTTCTTTACGTATCTGTACGAGAATCTCTGTACGTCAATGTTTATACAACAGTGAATAAACGGCATTCAGCGAATGCGACAGTGAATTTATACCACCCCGATACTTTCCTTAAGCTGACAAAGCTGTTCATCTAACGTTCATGTTGCCTTTGGCATGCTGACCCTATGAGTAAAATCCTACGCCACTTTAAAAAGCTACTGCGCAGCGTCCCTCGCCGCAACGTCACTGGGTTAGCCTTGGTGCTGTTGCTGGCGGGTAGCGCGGTGGGTGACCAACATTGGGAGTCGCTACATGGCGAAGTGCGCCGCGGTGAGGTCGTGCCTCTCGACACTATTTTGGATTGGCTGGAAGCGCACTATATAGGGGAAGTGCTGGAGGTTGAGGTGGAACGTGAAGGGGGTTATGTCGAGTATGAGATCAAATTGCTTGGCCCCCAGGGCCAAGTGGTCGAGTTCGAGTTTGATGGCCATAACGGCCAATTGATGGCCATTGAAGGGGTGCGTATCAATGATATGCGCCGCTAGCCTGTTGATGTCACTTGCCAAAAAAGGGTAGTTAGCCGATGAAGTGTTTGTTGGTAGAGGACGACCAGGCGCTGGCTCGCGAGCTTAGCCAAGCATTGCGCGATGGCGACTGGCTTGTAGAGCATGCGGCTAACGGTCAGGATGCTGATTTTCTGGTACGCACGGAAGCCTACGACACGCTGATTCTGGATGTCGGACTACCCGATGGCGATGGCACTCGCTGGCTTTCGGCATGGCGGGAAGATGGTATCGACCTGCCGGTGTTGATCCTTACCGCCCGGGAACGCTGGGCCGATAAAGCCGCGGGTTTTACTGCCGGGGCGGATGACTACGTCACAAAACCCTTTGAGCCCGCGGAAGTACTGTTTCGCCTGCGCGCCCTTGTGCGCCGCAGCCACGGCCATGCCCATCCAGTACTGAAAGTGGGTGAGTTGAGTTTGGATACCCACACCCAGCACGTCACCTTGGCAGGGCGTCCGGTGGGATTAACCGCCCAGGAAACCCGACTGCTGGGCTATTTAATGCACGCCGCACCGCGGGTGGTGAGCCGCACCGAGCTCTCGGAGCACGTTTATGACCGCGACCACGAGCCGGACTCCAACGTGATCGATGTTCAGGTCAGCCGCCTGCGTCGCAAGTTGGGCAGTTGGCGAATTGCCACCCTGCGTGGCCAGGGCTATCGCTTATTAGCAGAAGAGCCCGCTACCGAATGAGTCGACTCAATTCGGTCTGGCCTGAACTTTGGGTAAGGCGCTGGGCAAAGCGCTCTATAAGCCTGCGGCTACTGCTGGCGGTGCTAGTGATGATAGGGCTAGCGCTGCCCGTTGCGGGCACGCTGCTTTCTCATCATTACCGTGCCTCGGCCACTCAGGCCTTTGATGAGCGCCTGGGGGCCACCCTCAACGTCATCATGGCGGGCGTTACCTACGACCGCATAGAGCAACAGCTTGTCCATGACCGGGCGCTGGGCGACCCGCGTTTTGACAATGTCTACTCCGGCTGGTATTGGCAAATCACCGATGGCGAGCAGCATACGTTGGCCTCGCGCTCGCTGTGGGATCAGCGCCTGCCGGTGATTGATAGCGACACTCTTAGCGCTCGCTCGATACCTGGCCCTCGGGGGCAGTCGCTGCGCGTGGTGGAGCGTGATATCTATTTGGCGCCGTTAGAAACGCCGCTACATATTAGCGTCGCCGCCCGGGACGATGTGTTGGCCAGGGACATTGGCGAATTTCAGCGCCTGCTGTGGGGCGGTTTAGTGGGCCTGGGCGTGTTGTTGCTTGGCGTATTGGCGCTCCAGGTACGCTGGGGGCTAGCGCCACTGCGCCGCATGCACGCCAACCTGCATGAGGTGGAGCAGGGGCGCGCCGAGCAGTTAGATACCCGCTTGCCCGACGAGCTGGCAACGCTTGCTGCCTCAATGAACGCGGTGCTGGCCCGCGATCAGCGCTTGATTGAGCGTGGCCGCCATACCGCTGGCAACCTTGCCCATGCGCTGAAAACCCCGCTGAGCGTGATGCGCCTGCAGCTACGCCAGTTGCCGGAAGCGAACCGAGCCGCCTGGGAGGTTGAGCTAGAACGCGTGGATAGCGCGGTACGTCATCATTTGGCACGCGCTTCAGCGGCGGGCGAAGGCGTTCGCTTTGCGCCCATTGATTTACATGCCACCCTGGCGCCGCTGCTCAATGGGCTGGCCAGGCTTGCCCAGCGGCGTGGCATTGAGCTGCGCCAAACCTGGGCGGGTGAGATTAAAGTCCATATGGATGGGCAGGATATTCAAGAGCTGGTGGGTAACTTAATGGATAACGCGCTGCGCTGGGCGCATAGCGATGTGCAGCTACAGCTAGAGAGTGACGGGCAGCAGTTAACCTTGACCGTTAGCGACGACGGCCCCGGTATGAACGAATCAGAGTGCCAGCAGGCGGTGCAGCGCGGTAAACGGTTGGATGAACAGCGTTCGGGCAGTGGCTTGGGTTTGGCCATTGTGACTGATCTTGTCGCTCTGTATAGCGGCCAACTGCAACTTAGCCGCGCCAGCACTGGTGGGTTAAAAGTCGTGGTGGAGCTGCCCGTCGTCGCGCGTAATCGTCTCGTATAAATAATGGAGACCGCACCGAATGAATCGTACAGATACGCTGCCCGATATAGTCGCCGGCCCCCTATTAAGACGTATCAGCACTACACGGCTGGTACTTTGGCTCGTCGCCACTCGGCCACTGAACATGGCATTAGTGCTGCGCCCAGGGCACGCCGATAGCCAGTCAATCGGCTTAGCGCACCACCAGCAGTGCATCCCCATCGGTCAGCGGGCCTTTATCTACCTAATTGATTGTGAGCTTGAGTCAGCGCTGCCCTGTGACGAGCGCATCGAGTACGACCTGCAGGTGGGAACACAGCAGGGCGAGTGGCGCTCTCTGCCCGAGTGGGCGCCGTGGCTCTGTTATGATGGCGCCGCCTATCCTGCCTTTGTGATTGCATCCCGCCATCACCGCCTGATGCATGGCTCCTGCCGCAAGCCCCATCACGACAGTGCCGATGGCCTGGTGCGCGCCGACAGTTGGCTTGCTGAGCAGCAGTCAGCGCCCACCGAGTGGCCCGCTTGGCTGCTGATGACCGGTGACCAGGTGTACGCCGACGACGTGGCCGGGCCGATGCTACGCGCCGTGCATGCGTTGATTGAGCGGTTAGGGCTGGTGGATGAGCGGCTGGAAGGCGCGACTGTCGACGATAGCCAGGCGCTCTACCGCTCGCCGGATAGCTACTATCGGCGCGCGGAGCTGCTGCCCGATGTGACCAGCAACGCGGCACTGCGCGAGCGCTTCTTCGGCGGTGTCAAAAAGCCAGTGTTTACCTCGGCGAATGCCCATAATCACTTGATGACGCTGGCTGAAATGCTCGCCATGTACTGCCTGGTGTGGTCGCCGGTGCCCTGGCAGGTGATTGCCCCTAAAGCGCCTGCCTTAGATGAAAAAGACGCCGAGCTCTATCGTCAGGAGCAGGCGGTAATCGATGCCTTTGCTGAAGGCTTGCCCCAGTGTGCTCGGGTGATGGCGCATCTGCCCAGCCTGATGATCTTCGATGACCACGACGTTACCGACGACTGGAACCTAACCGCCGACTGGGAGCGCGCCGCCTACGGTCACCCGTTCTCTAAACGTATTATCGGTAACGCTCTGGTGGCCTATCTGCTTTGCCAAGCCTGGGGTAACGATCCGGATAAATTGAACCCGTTAGCCCATCATGCCTTGACCCTGCTGGGTGATGGCGAACAACCGCTAGTCTGCGCTGAACAGGATGGGCTGATCGAGCGATTGCTGCGTTTTCAGGGCTGGGAGTTTCAGGTGCCCGGCACTCCCGCACTAATTGTGCTGGATACCCGCACCCGACGCTGGCGCAGCGAACGCAGCCCGCATCGGCCTTCAGGCTTGATGGACTGGGAGGCGCTAATGGAAATGCAGCAGGCGCTAATGGGGGCCAAAAGTGCGGTGATTGTCTCTCCCGCACCGATGTTCGGCGTCAAGTTGATAGAGGGAATCCAAAAGCTGTTTACCCTTGCCGGTAAGCCGTTGGTGGTGGATGCCGAAAACTGGATGGCGCACCGGGGAGCGGCCAATACGCTGCTGCAGATTTGGCGGCACTCCAAAACCCCAGGCAACTACGTGATTCTATCTGGCGACGTGCACTACTCGTTTGTCTACGACATTGTGGTGCGTCATCAGCGCCGTTCTCCCCATCTGTGGCAGATCACCTCAAGCGGGATCAAAAACACCTTTCCCAAAAATCTGCTCAATACCTTTGACCGGCTCAATCGCTGGCTCTATGCGCCGTGGTCGCCGCTTAATTGGTTCACCAAGCGCCGCAAGCTAAGCGTTCACCCCCGCGATCCTGACCGCGCCAGCGCGGGTGAACGGCTGTGGAACGCCAGCGGCATTGGCTTAGTAACGCTGGATGAAAAAGGCCACCCTATCGATATCCGACAGCTCGACGCCGACGGTAGCGAGGTGGTCTTTCCGGCGCGAGAAAAACCGCTCATTTAACGTCAGTGTAGCGTCAACTGACTGATGTCCTTGATGATTGTCATTATAGCGTCACAAAAATGACGCACGCTTGCTTGCAGCTTATCAACCAACTCCAGGGAAGGTGACACATCATAGGAACCACCGCTGGTTATTAGGGTGGCAGAATAGGGCAGCAGGCAAATGACCGCACAAGAATCGCAGTGGTTGCAAAAGATTATTGCAACAGAAGAGTTGCACGTGCTCTTTCAGCCCATTGTGGATGCCAGCCAGCAGGCGATTTATGGCTACGAAGCACTGATTCGTGGGCCTAAAACATCGCCGCTTCACTCGCCGTTACGACTGTTTGAAGTAGCCACTCAGGCCGGAAAGCTGGTGGAATTAGATATACTCTGCCGACGGTTAGCCATCTACCGCTTTGCAGAGCTCGATCTGCCGGGCCTGCTGTTTCTTAACGTTATGCCGTTGACGATCGTAGAGCGTGATTTTCGCGAAGGCTTAACGCTTGGCTTTATTCGTGACAGCGGCTTGCCCCCAGAGCGGGTGGTGATCGAGCTCACTGAACACGTGCCAATCCACGACTACGAGCTAATGCGCCAAGCGGTGGATCACTACCGCACCATGGGCTTCCAGGTGGCGCTGGATGACCTCGGTGCAGGTCACTCAAGCCTGCGCCACTGGTCGGAGCTGCGCCCGGATTTCGTTAAACTCGACCGACACTTTATCTCCGGCATTGACCAGGATCCTGCCAAGCGAGAGTTCCTGCGTTCGATTCTCGATGTGGCGCGTAGCCTGGACTGCCAAGTGATCGCCGAAGGGGTGGAGACCGCTGCTGAGCATCTTTGCTTGTGGGAACTCGACCGTGGGCTCGCACTACTACAAGGCTTCTATTTCGCCCGACCCAACCAGCAGCCGCCTTTAGAACTCAATATGGTGCTGCCAGCGAGCACCCAATTAAAAAGCCCTGCGGGTCGCACCACGCGCTCGATTTTACGGGCTACCGATGCCATAACTACGGATTGCGCAGTGCCGTATATCTCCGAGCGATTTCGCCAACAACCCAGTTTGCGCTGCGTGGCCGTGCTGGAGAATGGTAAGCCCGTGGCTGTGGTGCGACGCAACTCGTTTTTAACTCTATTTACCAACCCCTATAGCCATTCGCTTTATGCCAAGCGCCGTGTGCTGGACGTTGCTGATGCACGCATGCTGGTGGCCGAAGCGGATACTCCGCTTGAGATTTTGAGTCAGAAGTTGACCGACAGCCGGGATATTGAGCAAGAGGACTTTGTCATCGTTAACGCTAACGGTGACTACCTGGGGATGGGCAATATCGTTGACCTTTTGCGTGAGATTACCGCGATTCAGGTGCGCCAAGCGCGGCATGCCAACCCGCTCACCGGCCTGCCGGGTAATATCCTGATCAATGAAACCCTGGCGGCTTATTTGGCCTCCGGGCATGGGTTTGCTGCGGCCTATGTTGACTTGGATAACTTTAAAGCCTTTAACGATGCCTATGGCTACGCCCGAGGTGACCACATCATCATTTCGCTATCGCGGCTGCTGCAAGCACAGGTAGAGAATGCCGGGGGCTTTATTGGCCATATTGGCGGCGATGATTTTATGATGTTGCTGCCGCTTGAGTACTGGGAAAGTGTTTGTCAGCAAATTCTACACTCATTCGAGGTGATGGCTCCGGGCTTCTATGAAGAGGCTGACCGCCTTCAGGGCGGGATTCACATCGAAAACCGTCAAAATAGAATGACGTTTTTTCCCTTTGTGAGCGTCTCGATTGCGGTAAAACCCATCCATGATACGACTACCTGCCAATCGCTGGATATCGCAGGCGAGCTTTCTGAGCTGAAGCACCAGGCCAAAAAAATTCCCGGTAACAGCCTGTTTGTAGAGCGCCGCGGTCACGAGGCTTTTCAAGCTGTAGATTAACTGTCCTTCGCCAAAACGTCACGAAGTGGTCATATAAGTGCCCCATTTCTGTCATCTGGAGTCGTCAGGATGTTGTCATCTTTTAATAACTCTACAGAACGCTACAGGTGACCCATGCAGACATTATCCCTCTCCCGCACGTTAATCAGTGCCGCCGTTGCCAGTGCCTTCGCTTTGGCCGCAGTGAACGCCTCTGCGGATCTGTCTTCACGCTATGTGGATAACGATGGCGATATGGTCGCCGATGTCCCCAGCGACGAGTCACAGTGGGTTGACCCGGATACCTTGGTGTTTGCCTATACACCGGTTGAAGATCCTGCGGTTTACGCTGATGTCTGGTCTGGTTTTTTGGATCACCTGAGCGAAGCCACCGGTAAAAAAGTGCAGTTCTTTCCGGTTCAGTCCAACGCTGCCCAGCAGGAAGCGCTGCGCGCTGGCCGTCTCCACGTAGCCGGTTTCAATACCGGCGGCGTACCGGTCGCGGTTAACTGCGGTGGTTTCCGCCCTTTCGCCATGATGGCCGCGGAAGATGGCAGCTTTGGTTATGAGATGGAGATTATCACCTACCCAGGAAGCGGCATTGAAGCCGTTGAAGACTTGCAGGGTCGCCAACTAGCGTTTACCTCAGAGACTTCCAACTCTGGCTTCCGCGCCCCCTCTGCGCTGCTGCGCTCTGAGTACGGTATGGAAGCGGGGGAAGATTTTGAGACCGCTTTCTCTGGTTCTCACGACAACTCCATTCTCGGCGTGGTCAACGAAGACTACGACGCGGCGGCGATTGCTAACTCCGTGGGCAAGCGGATGATTTCCCGCGGTGTAGTGAACGAAGGTGATTACGACATTATCTACACCTCACAAACCTTCCCCACCACCGCTTACGGGCTGGCGAATAACCTGAACCCGGAACTTGCCGAGAAGATTCAGGATGCGTTCTTCAGCTACGACTGGGAAGGCACTGCCCTAGAGTCAGAATTCGCCAACTCCGGTGAAGCGCAGTTTATTCCGATTACTTATCAGGATAACTGGGCGGTTATCCGCACCATCGCTGACGCCAACGGCGTGACCTACGACTGCGATTAATCTTTAAGCAGTACCCCAATACGATCGGCCAGAAGGGCAACCTTCTGGCCGAACCGCTATGTAGATGAGGCACTTCCATGTTGACACTCACCGGCGTTGGTAAACGTTACCCTACCGGGGATCGAGCGCTGACGGATATTGAACTAACGCTGCCCAAAGGCCAAGTGATGGCGCTGATTGGTCCATCTGGCGCGGGTAAAAGCACACTGATTCGCTGTGTGAACCGGTTGGTTGAGCCTACTCAGGGCAGTATTCGCCTGGACGGCACGGAACTGACAAAGCTCTCGGGACATAAGCTGCGTCATGCCCGCCGCTCCATGGGAATGATTTTTCAAGAGTATGCGTTAGTAGACCGCCTAACCGTGATGGAAAACGTGCTTTCAGGTCAGCTCGGTTACGTGGGCTTTTGGCGCAGCTTCCTGCGCCGCTACCCGCAGGAGGCTGTGATTGAAGCCTTCCGTCTATTGGAGCGAGTGGGGTTGCCGCATGCCATCGATAAACGTGCCGATGCCCTGTCTGGCGGCCAGCGCCAGCGGGTGGGTATCGCCAGGGCGCTCCTGCAAAGCCCCAAGCTGTTGCTGGTGGATGAACCCACCGCCAGCCTTGACCCAAAAACTTCGCGCCAAATCATGCGTTTGATTCGTGAGCTGTGCGCAGAGCGAGAACTGGCGGCGATCATCAATATTCACGACGTAGCGCTGGCCCAGCAATTTGCTGACCGCATTGTCGGCCTGCGGGCGGGTGAAATCGTCTTTGATGGCCTTCCCAGCGAACTCACCAGTGAGATCCTCACCACGATTTATGGTGAAGAGGACTGGGACACCACGCCTGAGCCAATGGACGAAGAAGTCAGCGGCGATGAGACGACTAACACTGCTCCGATTAATCCTCCCTACGCGCGGGTGATGTCGTCAATCGAAGCGGGGGCAGCACGATGAGCGAGCAGGCACGCCAGCAGGCGGCGCAGCGCGGTCAGTGGCGGCGACTACCGCTAATTGACAGTCCTCGCTTGCGCTGGGGGCTTGCCATTGGTGCAGTGGTGTATCTGTTTTTAGCGCTTGCCTCGGTAGAGGTGAACTGGGAACGGGTGGCGGAAGGCGCGGGCCGGGCGGTTAATTTTTTAGGCGCCTTTATGCAGCCTGACTTTGTCAGCCGCTACGACGATATCGTTGCGGGCTTGCTGGAAAGTTTGACCATGACGCTCACCTCCACGGTATTGGGTGTACTGCTGGCGATCCCCGTGGGTTTAGGGGCAGCGCGTAACATTTCACCACTGCCGATCTACTTTGTGTGCCGCGCGATTATCGCCGTTTCGCGTACGTTCCAGGAGATCATCATTGCGATTCTGTTTGTGGTGATGTTCGGCTTCGGGCCCTTTGCGGGCATGATTACTCTGGCCTTCGCGACGATTGGCTTTATGGCCAAGCTACTGGCGGAAGATATTGAAGATTTGGATTGGCGGCAGGTAGAAGCAGTACGCGCCACGGGCGCCAGTTGGTGGCAAACCATGAACCACGCCGTGCAGCCCCAGGTCATGCCGCGTTTGATCGGGCTCTCCATGTACCGTTTGGATATCAACTTCCGTGAGTCCTCGGTGATTGGCATTGTCGGCGCAGGCGGTATTGGCGCCACGCTGAATACCTCGCTGAGCCGCTATGAGTACGACACCTCCGCGGCGATTCTGCTGATTATCATCGCCATTGTGCTGCTGTGCGAGTACAGCTCAAGCCATGTCCGCCGCTGGACGCAGTAAACGCTGATTCAGTAAACGCTGATTCAGTAACTGCTGGATCCGTAATTTCTGGCCCCTTAATTTGTCGAGAGTTTAAATGCCTGTTTCCACTACACCTCAGGGTCTGCCGGTTTGGCGGCGGCGCACTACTCGCGCTCAATGGTTGCAGTACCTGGCTTGGCTGGCAGGTGTCAGCCTATTTCTGCTCTGCTGGAAGATGATTTCCGACAATACCATGTGGGTGTTTGTGGAAGATGCCGGCCGCCAGGGAGCAGATCTGATCAGCCGCATGACCCCTCCCGAATGGGGCTACGCCAATGTGCTCTGGAAGCCCATGTGGGACACCATCAATATCGCCACTTTGGGCACCGCGTTAGGGATTATGATGGCGTTTCCGGTGGCATTTTTAGCCGCCCGTAACACGACGCCGCATCCGCTGGTGCGCAGTTTGGCGCTGATGGTGATCGTTTCATCGCGCTCCATTAACTCGCTGATTTGGGCGATGCTACTGGTCACCATTCTTGGCCCCGGCGTACTGGCGGGGATTATTGCCATTGCCCTGCGCTCCATCGGCTTTGTGGGCAAGCTGCTTTACGAAGCGATTGAAGAGATCCATCCCACGCCCGTTGAGGCGATTAGTGCTACCGGCGCGAGTCGACTGCAGGTGATGAACTACGGCGTGCTGCCCCAGGTGATGCCCGCGTTCGCGGGGATTAGCGTTTACCGCTGGGACATTAATATCCGTGAGTCGACGGTGTTGGGCTTGGTCGGGGCAGGTGGTATTGGTCTGCAGTTGAATGCCTCGATCAATAGCCTCGCCTGGGATCAAGTTAGCGTCATCTTTATTATGATTTTCGCTACCGTGCTGGTGTCGGAGTGGATTTCCGCACGCGTGCGTCACGCAATTATCTAAACTGCAAGCTGCCTAAATCGGCGAGGTTACCCCTATGCGCTTTCCTGAAGCCGAACAAACAACGATTGACTTACTGCGCCATGGTGAGCCGGTGGGCGGGCGTATGCTCCGCGGCTCCACCGACCATCCGCTGAGTGAAACCGGCTGGCAGCAGGTGACCGATGCAGTCATGAGGCAAACGGTCGACGGGCATTTGCCCTACGATGCGATCGTTACCTCGCCGTTAACACGCTGCCGCGAATTCGCCTTATGGCTGGGGGAAGAGTTTGATCTGCCCGTTCAGGTGGAAGACGATTTCGCCGAGTTGTATTTGGGGCAGTGGGAGGGCAAAACCCACGCTCAGGTGTTTGCCGAAGAGGGCACCGAGCGAATGAGTGCATTTTGGTACGACCCTGCCACGGTGTCGCCGCCCGGTGGTGAAAGCCTACAAGCCTTTGACGCGCGCCTGGCCGAGGCCTGGCAGCAGCTGCTAAAAAATCCACCGGGCAAGCATGTGCTGGTAGTGGCGCATCTGTTTGTCTGCAATGGCCTGCTGCGCCGGGTGATTGAGCAGCCGCTTTCGCGGGTACTGGCAATGGATTTACCCTACGCGGCAATGAGCCGGGTGCGGCATGAACGCCATGCGCTGGGTGAAACCAGCTTTGTCGAGTGGATTGGCCGCTAACCATTGGCGGCTAGGCATGCTTTGCGCCATCATGAAAGCACGTTGATTTATTGGAGTGGCTGCCCATGCTACTGGTTCGCCTGTGGCCTCTACCTTGCGGGTTGGCACCTTCTGGAAGGTGGCTGCTTACCTGCCTGTTACTACTGGCACTAGCGGGTTGTGCCAGCCGCGATCTTACCCCCATTGAGGCGCCTCCTAACCGTGCAGAACTCTCTATGGAGCGTGCGCTGATTCTCTCCCATGCTCAGCAGGCCATTGGCACACCGTATCGTTTTGGGGGAAATACGCCCGATGGTCTGGACTGCTCTGGCTTAGTGGAAATGACCTACCGGGCGGCGGGTATTCGTGTTCCGCGTTCCGCCGATGAACAGTTTCGTGCCTTGCCACAGGTGAAAAAACCACGCCCTGGTGATCTGCTTTTCTTTGGCGACCGTCGCAAAGCGACCCACGTAGGAATTTATCGTGGCAACGGCCAAATGATTCATGCACCTGGTAAGGGCCGTGCAGTAGTCAGCGTGCCGTTAGAGATCGATTACTGGCAGGCGCGCTTTTTGGGTGCCGCCAGTCCAGCGCCTTAAGGAGCGCTCAATTCAGCCGCTTGTTAGGCCTGAAAATCCGTCAGACTTTATGATTTGAATCAATATAGAGTTCCCCAAACGCCCTATACTCGCGCCGCTTGTCGTTATTTCATCCCCTAAAATTAATCGTATTTCACTAAACGGCAAAGTGCGGCAGACTTAGCTAAACGCGTCAGTTGATGCGGACAATAATAATCAAGCACGCCGCTTACCTCCCCAACGACGCTATCTGTTTGAGGCTAAGCTATGAAAACTATCGTTAACCGCATGTCGATGCGGTTTAAATTTGTCTGTGTATTGCTGCTTCCCTTGCTTGCCCTGGCTTGGTTTGCTGCGCGAGGCATTATGGAACGGCGCGAGACGGTGCAGGAGTTTGATCGTCTTCACGCCTTGACCCAACTGGCCCAGCGTGCCGGTGACGCCGTGCACCAAATGCAGCTTGAACGGGGCATGACCGCTGGCTTTCTGGGCAGCGAAGGTAATGCCTTTGGCGATCAGCTTAATCAGCAGCGTCCCAACACCGACGCCGCTGTCCAGGCTTTCCAAGCTCAGCGTGATGCCTTGGATCCAGCGCTGTTAACACCTGCTGTCCAGCAACGACTCAACGAAATCGACGCCCAGTGGCAGCGCCAGGCAGCCTTACGCAAGCGTGTCGATGGCCTTGATATGGCGATGGGTGATGCGTTAAGCCACTACACTGGCATCAACGGTCAACTAATGGCCTTTGTGGGTACGTTGTCGCATCTAACCAGCGAAGGGGGTATTGCTCGCCAGCTAAGTGCCTACTACCAACTGCTGGAAGCCAAAGATTTAGCGGGGATTGAGCGGGCTCTGCTTTCCAATGCCTTCGCCAGTGACGGCATGCCCGACGCTACGTTACGCCGTTTCTTGTCCTTGCTGGGCGAGGAACAGGCATTCTTGACAAGCTTCCGCCTGTTGGCTGGAGATGAAAGCCGCGACCAGCTTGACCAGGCATTGAGCGGTGCAGAGATCGAGCGTCTCTTGGCTCGGCGCGAATTGGCGATCAGTCAAGCGCAAGCCGGCGGTTATGGTGTCGACCCGGAACAGTGGTTTGAGTGGCAAACGGTGAAAATTGCCCGCCTTAAAGCGTTAGAGGATAGCGTGGCAGATACAGTGGTGGCCCAGACTGTCGCGCTGCGTGAGTCGGCCCAACAGGCACTTTGGCAGTATGCGGTAATTGCGCTCGTGGCCAGCTTGATGGCGATTATCGCTGCCGTATTGATCATACGCGTCATTACCCAATCGCTTAACCAAGCGCTAACCAGTATCGCGACCCGGGGTAGCGATTTAACACAGCGCTTAGTGGTGCCGGGTAGCGATGAGTTATCAAAGCTATATCAGGCGTTTAATGAATCGTCGGAAGTTACCGAAGCGCTGGTCGCTGACGTTAAGCGCAATGCGCAGTCGGTGGCGGTGGCCAGCAATCAAATGGCGCAGGGTAATCAGGATCTTGCCCAGCGAACCGAAGAGCAGTCCGCCTCGCTGGTGCAAACCGCGTCGAGCATGGAGCAGATCACCGCCACGGTGCGCCAGAGTGCTGAGAACGCGCAGCAAGCCCAGCAGATGACCGGTGAGGTGGTTCAAGAGGCAAAAGAAGCCACCGCAGTCGCTTCTCAAACCCAAGCCGCCATGCAGCTTATCCTGCAAGCCAACGAGCAGGTGACTAGCATTGTGGCGACCATCGATAACATCGCTTTCCAAACCAATTTGCTGGCGCTTAATGCCTCGGTTGAAGCGGCGAGAGCCGGTGAGCATGGGCGCGGTTTTGCAGTGGTTGCCGATGAAGTACGCAAATTGGCTAGCCGCAGCGCCCAGGAGGCCAGCCAGATTCGTCAATTGATCGATAATAATGTGACAAAAATTTCAGAAGGCGAAAGCCTGGTGACTACCACCAATGAAACTCTGGGGCGGATTGCTCAACGGGTAGGGCAAATGGCAAGCCTGATGGATGAAATGGCGTCGGCTACCCATGAACAGTCGGCGGGTATTGAGCAAATTAACCGTGCCATGGCCCAGTTAGAGGAGGTGACCCAGCAAAACGCTGCATTGGTTGAGGAAATGGCCGCGGCGAGCCGCTCCCTTGATGATCAGGCCGATGATATGACCCGCAAAGTGAGCGATTACCAAGTGCGCGATACAGCGTTGGCCACCCAGCGTTTAGCCCTCTCTCCCGCGTAGCTTACCTGTCATTATATTGAGCAAACTCTTTAACTAATTACCTCGTCAGCCGATAAGGTACTTTGCAGTGCAAAGTACCTTCGCCGTCATAGGGTGTTATTATGCCTAGCAATACTACTGTCTTCATAATAACGGCTCTATATAACAACGAACCTATATAGCGACGGCTCTATAAAAACGACGAGGAGAGCAAAGACATATGTATGAATCCTTGAATTTATCGAAGGAACAGTCTTTGTCTCAACAGCACTCCCAGCCATCGCCTTCACTGCCCCGCTCGAACGCGATGCCAACGGCATCTGTAAGCCATGCGGCGTCACCCGCTGAATCGGTATTTAGTTACGCCAACGAAGCGATCATTATTACTGATGCGGAAAATCGGGTGGTGGAGGTGAACCCCGCTTTTTGTGAATTAACGGGGATTACGCAGGGCGATGTACAGGGCAAAACACCAGAAGCGTTCAGCATTTTACCGCTGGACGATAGCCGCACCACGCGGTTGATGCGGGAAGAGCTGCAGTTGCGTGACCGTAGCAAAAGCCAGGTGAGCTACCGTAGTCACGATGGCCAGTTTTATCCCGGCATGATGTCGATCAATCGTGTGCGCAATGAGCACGGCGAGATCGATCACCATGTGATTGTGCTCGCAGATCTTTCGGCCATTCCGGCCCATGCCCGCCACCTTAATCGAGAAGTCTACTTTGATGCCCTCACGGGGCTACCCAACCTGCAACTGCTGACGCAGTTGATTCAAGAGTCCATGCAGCATGCAGAAGCCAAGCAGCTCCCCTTGGCGGTGTGTTCGCTGGATATCGACTTCTTCAAAAATATTAATGACCGGCTGGGTCCCACCGTAGGCGATGCGCTGCTGTCTTCTTTTTCACAGCGCATCAGCCATCTGCTGTTTGGCGATGACGTGCTGGCGCGGGTGGGTGGCGATGAGTTCGTGCTGTTACTGCACCACGGTGTCGACGATGACTTTTTCGAGAAGTTGCTGGGCTCCATTCGACAACCGATGATGATTGAGGGCCAGAGTGTTCATCTGACGGCGAGCCTGGGGGTTACGCTCTACCCTAATGACCACGTTCAGGGCGATGTGCTGCTGCGGCATGCCAATCAGGCCATGTATCGTGCCAAACAGCGTGGCCGCGACACGTTCCACCTGTTTGACCCTAACCATGACCGCTTGCTGCAGGTGCGCCATGAGCAGCGCCAGCGTTTTATTGATGCCCTCACTCACAATGAGCTGTGCCTTTACTATCAGCCCCAGGTCGACATGCGCAGTGGCAAAGTGGTCGGTCTAGAGGCGCTGATTCGTTGGCAGCACCCTGAAGATGGGCTGCTGGCACCTGGGCAGTTTTTACCCATCATCGATACCACGCCATTGGAGGTGGATCTTGGCGAGTGGGTCATTGAACGAGCGCTGCGTCAGTTGAGTGAGTGGCAAGTTCAGGGCATCGCGCTGCCGATCAATGTGAATATAAGCCCTACGCATCTGTTAGTGAGTGATTTTAGCCAGCGGCTTGGCGAGTTATTGGCACGCTACCCTGATGTACCGCCCGTAATGCTCAAGCTCGAAGTGCTGGAGAGCGCCGCAATGCACGATATCCAGGCTGCGCTGCAAAATATGGCGCGCTGCCAGTCGCTGGGGGTGAGTTTTGCTATTGATGATTTTGGCACCGGGTTTTCGTCGTTAACCCATCTGCGGCAGTTGCCGGTCAGCCTGATCAAAATTGATCAGAGCTTTGTCCGCGATATGCTCACCGATCAGGATGATATGGCGATTGTAGAAAGCGTCATTTACATGGCTAATCGCTTTAAGCGGCCCATGCTGGCAGAGGGGGTAGAAACCTTAGACCATGCCAAAGCCTTGATGGCGCTAGGCTGCGATTTAGCCCAAGGCTATGGTATTGCGCGGCCTATGCCCGCCGAGGCATTACCTACCTGGTTGGCAAATTGGCCTAGCCGTGAAGAGTGGAGCTCTCTTGCGCTAGCGGACAATTAAGCGGCTTGTTCCTCTGAAGGTTGCTCGTTAGCGGCTGATTCATCAGCAGAAGAAGTTGCCTCGGCGCCGTTGCTGCGGGCTTGCTCCATTTCACTGCGCTGCATGGACGCTTCGAGCTTGGCTTCCAACAAGTACTGACGCGCTTGGGCAGCCACTTGATGATCTTTGGGAGAGGGATCTGCAGGCGCCATGGCTGCGGCGATCACGGTTTGCATTTTTTCGATAGTGGCTTGGGGGTCATTGGGTACCGGGCCATAATCGATCGGTACTTCTCCCGCGACCGCGTAGCGCTTGCCATCGGGGCCAACTTCATACTCGTAGCTGGCGCCGCCTGCATAGGCACCGCCCACGGTTTGGTGCGCCATCTCGTGCTGGCGAACTTCGCGGTCGTTCTGTTTAAGCTGGTCTAGTAGCCGAATCTCATCCGGCGCCATGGGCGTACCGTCAGCCCGTTTGGGGCCAGCCTCGGCACTGCTGCTCTCTTCACTAGCACTAGTCGTTTTTGGGTCGTCGGTAGACGCCGTATCTTCTTCTAGAGCACGGCCTTTAGCGGCTTGCTCAACGCGCGGGGACATTGTATTCGCTGAAGGGTACGTCCCGGCAGCGTGAGAAACAGTGCTAATGGAAGAAACGGCCATAGGTCATTACCGACTAAGTACGAGTTGGGATACCATGAAGTATTAGCGAGCAACGCCGACAGTGCAAGTTTGCGCTGTGCGATGCCAACACTTTTCTGACACGATGCCAGCCTATGCCAAGTCTATCCCTGCCCTATGCAAACCATTGATGTGGTCATTAATCTTAATTATGATGAATGTCTAGCCCATTACGAAGGGCGTATCGCCAACGTGCGAACCCGCAGCGTAGATGGCCGTTGGGTGATATTTCCCGCCGAAGCAATTCGGCGGGTGGTGGGCCGGGACGGTGTGCGCGGTATTTATCGATTAAGTTTTTCTGAGCAGGGCCGATTTATTAGCATTGACCCCTTAACCGGACGTTGAACCGCCTATGCACCGCCATGGAACACCGATCACTTTAAATGACCTCATTTATTCCATTATTCCTAATTTAAACAGTGCTGAAAAGTTAGTTTTCGCTACGTTAGAAAGCTTGATCGAAGCCGCTTCAAATCCTTTGGACATCCTTAAACGCACCGATCAACGCCAAGCGTTTGGTCTGGAAGTTCATCGTATACGCATCAACCTGGAGCACCTGCTCGACCGTTACCGCACCGAGTTAGAGGCTGTGCTGCGTAGCGAAGGTGAGTATACCGGCCCGGTAGTAGAGCCCGACGCCCAAGAGGCCGATGCCATTCGCAGCGCTGTGGATATCTATGTTCATGTATGCGCCTTTCAACGCGGCGAGCGCCCCCACCCTGTGCCTGGGCGCGAATCCATGTCGCGCCAACGGGTATAGCGCATCATTCATCACATGGCATCAACATTGCTTGTATAATGTGCCAATTGGACTTTCAGGGTTATCCCCTTGAAAGCAAACAGCCTGCCTACCCGGCGCTGGCTGTCGACACATTAGGAGATATACCATGTCTGCCTCACCCGTCACGTTGATGGTGGCTCGTCGCGTTGAGCACGGCCGCTACGCCGATTTTAATCGTTGGCTTAATGAAGGGCGCGAACTGGCGGCCGACTTCGCTGGCTACCTCGGTTCTGGCGTACTGTCGCCACCGGCTGATGACGATGAATACCAGATTATATTCCGCTTTAGCAGCAGCGAGACCTTAGCCGCTTGGGAGCACTCCGCTTCACGGCATGCGTGGTTGGCGCGTGGTAAAGGCTTATATGAGGCGCCCCATGAGCACCGGGCCACCGGGTTGGATGCGTGGTTTCAAACCGGCAGCAGTGCACCGCCGCGCTGGAAGCAGGCCGTGGCTGTCTGGCTGGCTTTCTTTCCTATCTCGCTGATCTTTCAGTTTGTGTTCGGCGGCGTATTGGCTGATTGGGCGTTGCTGCCGCGGGTGGTGGTGAGTACCCTAATGCTGACGCCAGTGATGGTATTTGTGTTTATTCCGCTCTCTATGCGTTTACTAGCGCCCTGGCTGCAAGGTAAGTGGTCACCGCTGGATCTGCTGGCGCGTTGGCGCCATGCGCACCGTTTATAACGCACCTAATTAATAAGCATTAATTTTGACGTTGCGTTGATACTAATGCTCCTATGATGATGGGCTTTATGGTACTAAGCTAAATGTGCCATTAGAAAAGGAATACGTGTCGCCAGTGCAATGCTGGCGCGCGACTCAGCCCCACGGAGTGTTTATGATCCACGTTCACCATCTGGAAAAGTCTCGTTCGCATCGCATCCTGTGGCTACTTGAAGCCCTTGAACTGGACTACGAGTTGGTGGTTTACCAACGCGATGGCAAAACCCAGCAAGCGCCAGATTCGCTGAAAAAAATTCACCCGCTGGGTAAATCTCCGGTGATTACCGACGGCGATTTTACCGTGGCCGAATCAGGCGCCATCATAGATTACCTTGTTCAACGCTATGGGCAGGGGCGCTGTCAGCCTCCCATCGGTGATATGAGTGCGTGGGTGGACTACCGCTACTGGTTGCACTATGCCGAAGGGTCACTAATGCCGCTGCTGGTGATGCAGCTTGTGTTTAGTCAAATTCCCAAACAGTCGCCCTGGCTGATTAAGCCACTGGCTAAGGGAATTAGCGATACGGTAAGCAAGCGCTTCTTAGCACCGCAGCTTAAACAGCACCTGAACTTCATAAACCAGCACTTGTTGGCGCAGGGTAATTTTGCCGGGCCGTGGCCCAGTGGTGCTGATATTCAAATGAGTTTCCCGTTACAGGCCATGGCCGCCGTGCAGTCGTTGGAAAAGTATCCTGCCATCGCTGCGTTTGTGTCACGTATTGAAAAAGACGCTGCCTGGCAGCGAGTGGTCGAGCGGGCGGGCCCGCTGACCATGCCTGGCCAGTGAACAGCCACTATGTACTATTTTGCCTCGTCTGCAGCTCTTCCGGCGGAGCTTCTGCGCAGCATTGACAGCTACTTGGGGCGATGGGGCATCGCCTTGCTGCTTGTGTTCCTTCTTTTGGCGCTGCTGGGCAACCTGTTGCTCAAGCGGCGCATGCAGCATAACCGGGCGTTACTGCAATCCAATAAAGAGATGCTGGCGACTATTCTGGATAGCGTCGATGCCTTTATCTATATCAAATCCCCAAGCTTGGAGTATCAATACGTTAATCGTCGCATGAGCGATCTATTTGGCCTGCCTGCCGACAAAATTATCGGTAAGCGCGATGCGGCGTTTTTTGATGCCGGGAGCGCTGCGGAAATCAACCAGGTTGATCGCAACGTATTAGATTCGGGGAAAAAAGTAACGGTAGAAGAGAGCAACGTTTTGCGGGGTGAAAGCCAGGTAAGAACGTTCTTATCGATTAAAATGCCGCTTTCCATGTCCCCAGGCGCACCTCCCTCCCTGTGCGGTATTTCGACCGAGCTGACTGACTACCTCGAAATGCAGTCACGCACCCACTACCTAGCCTTCTATGACTCGCTAACCGGGCTGCCCAATCGGCGGCTACTGATGGACTCCTTAACGGCTACCATTGATCATGATGAGTGGACTATATTTTTCAGTGCGGTACTGGTGATCGACCTGGATAATTTTCGCTTAGTGAATGATATTCAGGGCCATGAGAGTGGTGACCAGCTTTTGGTCAGCGTGGCTGAACAGCTACGCCAGCGGCTTGATGAAGAGGTAACGCTAGCCCGCTTCAGTAGCGATGAGTTTGTGGTGCTGATCAAGAACCTGGGCGAGGAACAAAAAGACGCCGCACTAAAAGCCGAGCGTGTGGGGCGGCAACTGCTGGAAGTCATTGCGCAATTAAGAAGCAGTCACTCGTTACCAATCAGTGCCAGCATTGGCATTTCGCTGTTTACGGGAGCTGGCGAGTACAGTATGGATAGCGTGCTGCAACAGGCAGATATGGCGTTGCAGCAGGCGAAAAGCGCGGGCGGCAATACGCTGCGCTTTTTTAACAACGAAATGCAGACCAGCGTATTGGAACGGGCCAGTTTAGAAGCCGATTTGCATCAGGCGCTCAAGCGCAACGAGCTGGCGCTGCATTACCAAGTGCAGGTCGACCATCAGGGCGTGACTACCGGCGTTGAAGCGCTGCTGCGGTGGTATCATCCTCAGCGTGGCTGGGTATCCCCCGCAACGTTTATCCCGCTTGCGGAAGAGAATCGGTTGATTGTGCCGATCGGTTACTGGGTGCTGCGGTCAGCTTGCGAGCAGCTAGCGAAATGGTCTCATCAACCGGCCTATGCGCCGTTAAGTATTTCCGTCAACGTGAGTTCAGTGCAGTTTCAGCAGCCGGAGTTTGTACGTGATGTTGAAGAGCTATTAGCAGAAACCCTGGCGCCGCCGAACCGCTTGGTGCTTGAAGTCACCGAGAGCCTGTTGATGCACGAGCCGGTGAGGGTGCGTAGCACGATGTTGAAACTGCGTGCTAGGGGGATTCGCTTTGCGTTGGATGACTTTGGTACCGGTTACTCATCGCTGAGTTACCTGAAGCGCTTACCGCTGGATGAATTGAAAATTGACCAATCGTTTATTCGCGAGCTGCTGACCGATAAGACAGACGCAGCGATTGTCGATACCACGATTCTACTTGCGGTAAGTTTAGGCTTAACCGTGGTCGCGGAAGGAGTGGAGAAAAAAGAGCAGTTCGATTGGCTAAGAGGCCACGGCTGTTACCGCTATCAGGGCTATCTATTTGGCCGCCCGACACCCATTGAGTATCTTTTCGAAAGCTATTAAACGGCTATACCAAAACCCCTTTCCAGCACGCTGAAAAGGGGTAAAGAGATACAAGGAAAAGAAATAGTGCCATCTATTTCTCTTTTGATCGGGCTTAGCTGAAGAGCGTAAAGCTCTCAGCGTTGAGCCACATATGCACCAGAATACTGGCGATGTAGCCGAGCAGAATAACCGGCGACCAGCGCAAGTGGCCCATAAAAGTATAGGAACCCCTTGCCTGACCCATAACCGCCACACCGGCCGCGGAGCCTATCGATAGTAGGCTGCCCCCGACGCCAGCGGTTAAGGTAATCAGTAGCCACTGGCCATGGGACATATCAGGCTCCATGGTCAGCACCGCAAACATCACGGGGATGTTGTCCACCACAGCAGAAACAACGCCTAATACAATGTTGGCCGCGGTGGCGTTCCAGCCGGTATACAGCGCTTCTGAAAGCAAGCCGAGATAGCCCATAAAACCCAGCCCGCCAACGCACATAACGACGCCGTAGAAGAACAGCAATGTATCCCACTCGGCCCGCGCTACGCGGTTGAAGACGTCAAACGGCACCACGCTACCCAACTGCTCCAGCTTGCGGTTGTCCCCTTGCCGGCTATAACGCTCGCGCTTGCGCTCCAGCGAACGCGGCAGGCTGCGGCGCAGGTAGTAACCAAAGAACTGCAAGTAGCCCAGGCCGGTCATCATGCCCAACACCGGCGGTAGGTGGAGCACAACGTGACACAGTACGGCGGTCACGATCGTCAATAAAAACAGTAGCACAATGCGCCGGGCGCCACGCTTCATCCACACATCTTCATAAACACTTGCGGGCTTTTCATCCTTGATAAACAGGCTCATGATAGAGGCAGGAATCAGGAAGTTGACCAGGGCGGGGAAGAACAGAATAAAGAACTCCTGGAACTCCACCATGCCCGCTTGCCATACCATTAGAGTGGTGATATCGCCAAAGGGACTAAACGCACCCCCCGCGTTGGCGGCCACCACGATATTGATACAGGCCAGGTTGATATAGCGCTGGTTGCCTTCGGCCACCTTGGTCACCACCGCGCACATCAAGAGTGCGGTGGTAAGGTTGTCGGCAATGGGGGATAACACAAAGGCGAGACCGCCGGTCAGCCAAAAAAGGGTTCGGTAGTTAAAGCCTTTACGCAGCATCCAGGAACGCAATGCATCGAAGACCCGACGCTCTTCCATGGCATTGATATAGGTCATGGCCACCAGCAAGAACAGCATCAGCTCGGTGAACTCCAACAGCGTGACGCGGAAAGCGTACTCAGACGCGTCCGACATGCCGTTTTGGACATACACCCAGCCGATGAGGCTCCAGATGATACCGGCTGCCACCAACACCGGTTTAGACTTGCGCATATGGATCTTTTCTTCCGCCATGACTAATGCATACGCCAGGACGAAAATCGCAACAGCAAAAAAGCCAACGGTAGAGGTGGTTAGATCTAGTTCACCGGTCACTGCAAATGCACTGGGACTTACGCCTAATAGTAAGGCCGCTAACAAAAAAAGCCAGCGACGATATAATCGAGGCTGGCAAGAGGGTTGGCACAACGTAGGCATGTGACGTTCTTCCTCATGGTTAAGTTGTCAGGAGTGGTATAAAAGCGGCCTCATTTTATCAGTCTATATTGCGCCGCAATACCTTATTAAAACGAACGGAAGTAGTTCTTCTTAAGGTAATAGCATCTTTTTTTAGGAAATTAATCTTTTAGGTAATGGTAAATCGTGCAGTAATAGTTTTATAAAAAAGTTAATAGCGGTTTAAGAATTATACTATTGACGCATAGCATTGTTGAAAAAGATTCAGAATTTATATCTTTTTAAGCTAATATTAGATGTCAATAAAACACCCTGGAGGGCATGGGGAGGGCGACCGCGGAGAGTGCCTGTCCGAGGGCAGTCGTGCTATTTTAATGCGCACCACGCTCTCAGCTTGGTCATATAACAACTGGGTAAGATAAAAACGAGGCCGATTAGAAGTGGCCGCTGGATACGTTGAGGAATATAACGATGCGCAATCCCTTTCGCTCCCTACACCGCACGCTTTTCGTCTCGGCTACTACGTTAGTGCTGACAGGTGCCGCCTTCTCCGCCCACGCAGAAACGCGTGTGACCTATAAATCGGCTTCAGCGGGTACCGCCTATTATCAAATGGGCGTAGAACTCTCAGAAGCGATTCGCCAGGGAACCGATGACGCTATCATCCTTACCCTGGAAGAAAGCCAGGGTTCGGTACAGAACGTGATGGAAGTCATGGCTCGCCAGGGCAACTATGTATTTACCACGCCGCCCGCGTTAGTCGATCAGGCCATGGGTGGGGAGGGTGCCTTTGCCGAGCGTCAGAATCCGCGTTTTCAAGAGATCCGGGGGTTGTTCCCGATCCCCTCTATCACCATGCACTTTGTATTAGCCGGTGATGATGGCGTAACCGATATTTCCACGCTGGAAGGCAAGCACCTATTGATTGGTCGAGGCACCTTTGGCGCCCGTGAAGCGGCTCGTTACCTGGAACTGTTTGGTCTGGAAGAGAGCGTGAAAATTGCCGATGCAGCGATGGGCAGCGGCCCCGATGCGCTTAAAAATGGCCAGATTGATGGCTTTGTGACCGCCAGTTCCTTTCCCTCACCCAATGTGATTGAGACAGCTGCCAGCATGCCAGTGACCTTGGTTAGCCTGACTGATCAACAAATCGAGCAAACGGGAGCGCCACGCCAAACGATCCCCGGCGGCACTTATCCCGGCGTGGATAAAGACGTTGAAACCACATCGCTACCGGTGATCGCCTACACCACAACGTATATGGACGATGACACCGCCTACACGCTGACCAAAACGTTTTGGGAGCGCCGCGACGCCATGGCCGAAGAGGCGGCGTGGTGGAGCAGTATTAGCCCTGGTATGTTGGAAAACATGACCGGCACGCTTCACCCAGGCGCGCTGCGTTACTACGAGGAAGCGGGTGTCGAGGTACCTGACGCGCTGCGCTAGTCGTTTTCTTCCATTATCCATCTTCTTGCTGCCACGGTGCTTGCGCTGTGGCAGTCCTGTATTGATGCAGTATTGATAGGCAGTGTGGCATGCGTGTTTTTACCTCTTCACAGGCGTCGACCCCTGAGGATGATCGCTCAGTAGCGCCTGGCTGGATGGCGTTAGGCGCGGTCAGTGTAATATTCCATCTTGGCTTGATTTTTTATGGTTTAACGCCTGCGCTGGTCAGCCGGCCGTTGCATATGGCGCTGCTGTTGCCATGGGTACTGATTTATATGGCCAATACACCAGCGCAGCGAGTCAGCGGCTGGCTGCTGACGGTATTGGGTGTTGTTGCCTGTGGCTATATTGCGTTTAACGAAGCTGCGCTAGCCAACCAGTACGGCTTTATTGATACCCACCTACAGATGGGGATTGGCCTGTTTTTGATTGCTCTAGCGCTTGAAGCGGCGCGCCGAGCCATCGGTTGGCCTCTGCCGCTGGTTGCCTTGCTGGCGTTGATGTATGGCGCCTTCGGTCAATATATTCCAGGCGCTTTTGGTCACCCTGGGCTGCCGCTGGCCAGTATGGTGGGTACGCTCACGATTGCCGAAGGTGGATTATGGGGTTCGCTGACGGGGGTAAGCGTCAGTGTGGTGGCGATTTTTGTGATTTTCGGCGCGGTGCTCAATGCGGGAGAGGCGGGCCAGGGCTTTATGAACCTAGCCAGTGCGGTGGCGGGGCGGCTCACCGGTGGGGCCGCTAAAGTGGCGGTGATTTCGTCGGCGCTGATGGGCTCTATCTCCGGCTCGGCGTCTGCCAACGTCGCTTCCACTGGGGCAGTTACCATTCCCTCCATGGTGCGCCTGCGTTACCCGCGTTCGCTGGCGGGTGCGGTGGAAGCCGTTGCCTCCTCCGGCGGGCAAATTATGCCGCCGCTGATGGGCGCCGGGGCATTCGTGATGGTGGAACTGACGGGCACGCCCTATACCCAGATCATGGCCGCGGCGATGCTTCCAGCGGTGCTGTACTTTTTGACGGTCTGGGTGGGTATTAATGCCTATGCGACCCGGCATGATCTAAAGCCCGTGGCCGAAAGCGAGCGACCCAACGCGAAAGAGGTGCTGATTACCTCGCTGTTTTTTGCCATCCCCTTCGTGCTGCTGTTAGAGCGCATCTTTAATGGCGGTTTTACCCCTCAGTACGCCGCCAGTGTTGCGATTTTCGCGGGCATTGCGCTGCTCTTCTTTAACGTGACGCTGCGCTTTTCGCTCCCCGGCTTTGCCACCCGTTTATCCGACGCAGTGGTCACCGCTGGGCGTCAGATTGCCGTCATTGGTTCCATTATTCTATGTGCCTCGCTGGTGGTCGGCGTGCTGTCGTTGACAGGGTTGGGCGTCAAGATCACCTCGGGCATTCTATCGCTCTCCAACGACATGCTCTGGCCAGCCTTGCTACTAACGGCGCTCGCCTGCTTGATTTTAGGCATGGAGGTGCCCACCACCGCCGCCTATGTGATTTGTGTCTCTGTCGCCGGGCCTGCCCTGACCTCGCTAGGTTTGGAACCGCTTCTGGCGCACCTTTTTGTCTTTTGGTACGCGCTGCTCTCGACGATCACGCCGCCGGTGTGTGGCGGCGTGTTCATTGCTGCGGGCATGGTGGGGGAGAACTGGCTAAAAGTCGCATTCAAAGCCATGGCGTTAGGAATAGGGCTGTATATTATTCCTCTAGCCATGGTGGCCAACCCAGAGATGATCCAACTGGCCTTCAATCCTTCCGGCGCCTTGTTGTATGCGCTAAAAGTGGCGATTGGTTTAGGGGCGATCTCTTACGGGGTGATTGCACGAAAAGCACTTTGGCAGCGGAGCGCGTTGGCCGTGGGAGGGATTATCCTGATCTTTGTGGTTTAGCCCGGTTGTTTAAACGTCAGCGTCTAACCGTAGCGGCGAAGAGGCTGCTAGTGGAGTGGTGGCAAATATTACCCAGGTATCCAGCGCAGGCCCCAGTGATTGCACCAAACGCAGTTGCTCGGGGGCTTGGCCTAGCACCTCTTCAGCGCAAATGCCCGCCTCAAAACGTCCCGCAAGAAGCCCTTCTGCCACCGCCACTGTGGTGGGGGCGTCTATGATCTCTGTATAGGCCGTTAAGTCGGTGTAGTAGCGGGTCGCTGGTTGTAGCGCTACTTGGGTGGGGCGAACAGAGTCGCGCTGGGCAATCAGCGCCAGCGGCTTGCTGCCCGCTATAAAGGTGTCTACGGGATAGGCTCGATGCATATAGCGGCCCACGCAGTCGCTATGCGTTGCATGGGCGGTGCACTGTAGAACGTGGCTCACATGACCCGCGAGGAGCGCCTGAAAGGCCGCTTCAAACTGGCTAAACAGAGTCACGCTGCCTTCGCCTGAGCAACGCATTCTGAGATAGCGCTTGGCAATCAGTTCATGGTTATTGCCACTAGGCCCCAAGGTTGCAATGTGCACAGTGACGTTTCTCCACGATAAACAATCAAGTCATTGAGCCAAAAACGATGGGTTTTTGGCTCAGCGCAATCAATGATTAGGCCATCTCAAAAAATCGTAAAGCTTAACGCTATATAAGCGGCATAGCCTGCAAGCAGTGCGGCTCCCTCCCAGCGAGACAGGCGCATACCGGTATACAAAAACAGCACCAGTATGCCAGCAGCTCCCAGCATTACCCACTGGTCAAACAGGGCCACGCGTGGCGCAAGGGGCAGCGGCTGTAAAAACGCGGAGATACCCAGGATGCCTAACAGGTTGAAAATATTGCTACCCAGAATATTCCCGATGGCAACATCCGCATGACGTCGTAACGCAGCAACCACCGACACGGCCATCTCCGGCAGTGAGGTACCAACGGCGACGATGGTTAAACCGATGACTGCTTCGGAAATGCCCATGGCCTGGGCCAACCCAATGGCGCCATATAAGAGTAGCTGTGACCCGCCAATCAGCATGCCCAAGCCAATCACTAACGCTACGACGATCATCCAGCCTGTAGTGGGTAGTTTGGTCATCTCCTCCGCTTCTGAAGCGTGCATTTCCGCCGCGGGAATGTGCTGACGGCTTTCACTTAAGTAGGCCCAAACAAGATAGCCGACCAGGCCCGCTATAAAAATTGCTGCATCGATGCGACCCAGTGCGCCGCCGAAGGAGAGTCCAATAAACAGCAGGCTGGCCAATACCACGACCAGCCCATCCCGGCGCAGTGCTAAAGGCTGAACCACCATTGGGCAAATAACCGCGCATAGGCCTAGAATCAATAAGATATTGCCGATATTGCTGCCCACGATGTTGCCAACCGCAATGTCAGGCTGCTGGTTAATCGCGGCATCAATCGAGACGACAAGTTCAGGGGCCGAGGTGCCAAAACCAACCACCACCAACCCTGTTAACAGTGGCGAGACGCCGACTCTTCGCGCACCCGCCACCGCGCCGCGGATAAGCGACTCCCCTCCAAGTGTCAAAAGGGCGATACCCGCCAATAAACTAAGTCCGTATAGCATGTTGAAACCTCTTCCAGAATGCTCACCAGGCCGCGAATGAAGCGGGTTTTAGCGAGCAAGCAAAGCGCGCCAGGCGGTCGGATTAGTAGTGCCTGGCTCATTGGCAAGATTAAGGCTATTTTTGCGAATTTGCGCGGTTTTTAAACGGCTATAAGAGGCAGAACAACAAATTAAAAAGCACAAAGGCTTTGACCTGCGACTGCCCACGTGGCAGGATGTCGGCAGTTAGTAAGTTAGCAAGCAAGCATGGTTCCAGAAACATTCGAATTCTTTCGGTAGTCTGTAATTGTATTCCTTGTTCTACTCACTATTTATCTGGGTAATACCAGGATTTCTACAATTCGCGACTTGCGAAAAGGATTTAATATCATGGCAACTGGCACAGTTAAGTGGTTCAACGATTCTAAAGGTTTCGGTTTCATTGCTCCTTCTGACGGCAGCGATGACGTTTTTGCTCATTTTTCTGAAATTCAGTCTGATGGCTTCAAAACTCTGCCTGAAGGCGCTAACGTCTCTTTTGACGTTACCCAAGGTCAGAAAGGCCTTCAAGCTTCAAACATTAAGCTGCTTTCTTAATCCTAGCGATTATTTAAGTTCTCGAATCGTTTAGATTCGATGATCGGGCCCCGCTTAGGCGGGGCCCGATGCGTTTGTGCCTGCCAAAAAATATTTTCCATTAAGCACAGCTGCGCCTGTTATTAGATCAGCAAAAGCTCTGCGATCAATCCCTTAGCTTTATAGGTGTTTATTCGCGTAATGTAAAAAACGAGCTTGATTGGTTGGTATGTTATATTGTATCTTTTTTGGCGACTTGTTTCACGAGCAGCCAAAGGAAAACTGAATATGACACCATTGCCACTTAAGGCCGCCAGCGCGCTTGTATTGAGTGCACTGATACTAACGGGCGTTCAAGGCGTTAGCGCCAGCGATCATGACCATGAGCATGATCACGACCATACTCATAACGACCACGACCACGACCACGACCACGACCACGACCACGACCACGACCACGACCACGACCACGATAGCGATATCTATTCGGGCTATTTTGATGACGACCAGGTTGAGGATCGCACGCTATCTGACTGGGAGGGTGATTGGCAGTCCGTTTATCCCTACCTACAAGATGGCACCCTTGACGAAGTGTTTGCGCATAAAGCAGACAATGGTGACAAGTCCGCCGAAGAGTATAAAGCGTATTACGATACCGGTTATCAAACGGATGTAGAGCGTATCGTTATTGATGGAAGCGACGTCACTTTCTTTGAAAATGGCCAAGAGCGCACGGGTGAATACCAATACGATGGCTATGAAATTTTAACTTACCAAGCCGGTAACCGGGGTGTGCGGTTCATCTACGCGCTTGAAGAAGCATCCGATGATCTACCCCAATACATCCAATTTAGTGACCACAGTATTTACCCCACCGATGCGCATCACTTCCATCTCTATTGGGGCGATGACCGTGAGGCGCTGTTAGAAGAAGTTACCAACTGGCCGACTTATTACCCATACGAGTTGAGCGGTGAAGAGATTGTCGAAGAAATGATTGCGCACTAGCGGTTACCGCCTAAGCGAAAAACATCTTTTGATGTGTACCTAGAAAGCGCTGGCCGAGATGCCAGCGCTTTGCTTTATTAGTACAGGGTAAATACAGCTTCGTGGACATGTTCTAACTTTTTCCGGTTCGGATTTAACCAGCATCAAGAGGTGTCACTATGCGCTTATCGTCTCTCTTTCTGAGTGTCGGGTTTTTGCTATCAAATAGCTTTGCTACCGCGGATGATTCGTGTGCTAGCGCCAATACGCAAACCGAGCTAAACCAGTGCACGGCGCAGGCCTATCAAGCGGCGGATGACGAGCTCAACGCGGTTTACCAAACCGTTGTTAGCCGTCTGGAGGACAATTCAGCGTCACTCGAAAAGCTCAGAGCGGCGCAGCGGGCGTGGATCGGCTTTCGTGATGCTGAGTGCGCGTTTGAAAGTAGTGCTGTGGAAGGCGGTAGCGCCCAACCCATGGTGCGTAACGGCTGTCTGGAAACGCTGACAGCGGAACGTACCGAGCAACTGCGTGAGCATGCTAGTTGTGAAGAGGGCGATCTCAGCTGCTCTCGGTAAACGGCGGTCAAGCGCTAGAATGCAAACCGTTGCCCCGAGGTAAAGGTGTCATCCGTGCTCGGTCAGCCGAGCGAACAGCGGCATAAGCAGCGCGAACAGCTCCGCCTGGGAGGAGATGCAGCACTTGGCGTAGAGTTGGCGGCGGAAGACCTTAACTGTCTGAAGGCTGACGCCCAGGTGTAGGCTGATCGATAGGGATGAGTGGCCTCTTAGAATAAACAGCGCCACCTCTGCCTGGCGCGGGCTTAGCCGGATGCTGTGTTGCTGATTCAGCGTCTCTCTCAGACGTTCCTCTAAAGGGGCTGGTGCCGCTTTCATCACATCGTCAGAGCGGTAATCTTGCCAGTGTTTTTTCAGCAACGAGCTGAGGGTTAACTCGTACTGTTGCAGAACCTCAAGCTCACGCCTGTTAAAGGGCTTACCACTGGAACGATCCCTACCGAAACAAGCGGTTATCGTATCACTCTCAGTGATATTGGCGAAAACCGCTACCTCGTCTAGTAGTGTGGTCTGCTGGTAGTAATTCTTATAGTAATGCGTGCGTCGAAAGTGATCGGGCGCTATATCCCTCAATCGGCGTATACCCTGAACACCGCCTCTGAGGTGCTCGCGGTAAAACGGATCCAGCAGGTAATCTCCCCCTAGATATTGGCTATCCATCGGTAGATAAACGACAGGGTCGGTGTATTCCCGATAGAGCACCGCTGGCCGGTGTTCGCCGTGATAAGCGATGATGATCAAGTTATCGAATGCCGCTAGACGTTTCACCAATGTGGAGAAGTGTTGAGGCAACGCAGGGGTCGCCAACGCCATGAGGGTATTGGCCAGTACTTCGTCAATTTCGCTATGAGTCACCAATTCCACATCCGCAGGCCCATACCACGCTGGGGTTATATACGATCCGATGAGCTGCCAATACCGTTCTAGATAGGTTGGCTACTAGGCATCTCAGTCTAGCTGGACAGCTGCAACGCTAGCAACTGAGGGTTATTAGCCGATCATTAACGGTAGCAAGCTGGTCTAGCCTCGGCGGCTGGCTTGATAAACCACCTCTTCGTTTTGTGCCGACTCAGCGATTGCCCGCTGTCGGTTCCAACGTTTCCTGGAGATGGATCATGACGGATAACAATATCAAACTGGAAAGAACCCTATCCCTAAAAGCCGTGGTGTTGTTTGGCCTTGCCTACATGACGCCATTGATCGTGCTGGGCACTTTCGGTGTGATTGCCAGCACTAGCAATGGCGCCGTACCCACTGCTTACCTCATCACTACCGTCGCCATGCTATTCACGGCATACAGCTACGGCATTATGGCGCGTACTTATCCGGTAGCCGGGTCTGCCTATACTTACGCACGCAGAGCCATCGACTCGCGTGTTGGCTTTATGGTGGGGTGGAGCGTGCTGCTGGACTATTTCTTCCTGCCCATGGTGATCTGGTTGATCGGTGCTGCTTACTTGAACGCGCGTTTTCCTGAAGTGCCGAGCTGGATATTCCTGCTCGGCTTCATCGGTATCACCACCTTCTTGAATATCTACGGCATCAAGCTTGCTTCCAAAGTGAATTCGTTGCTGATGGTCTTCCAAATACTGGTGATCGCGTTCTTCGTACTGCTTTCAATTCGTCACGTATTTGCGACCGGTGGCACTGATTCGCTTTTTAGCCTGGGGCCGTTCTTGGGTGAAGAGGCTGGTTTCACCGCGATTGCCGCGGGCGCAGCGGTGGCCGCTTACTCTTTCCTTGGTTTCGATGCCGTTACCACGCTGACCGAGGAGACCATCGAGCCAAAGCGTAATATTCCCAGAGCCATCATGCTGACTGCACTGATCGGTGGCGGTATCTACGTGCTGGTAGGTTACACAACTCAACTGGTTCACCCAGGTGGCAGTTTCGTAAATGCCGACTCCGCTGCCTTTGAAATTGCCACGACCATCGGTGCGGATCTCTTCGGGGCTATCTTTCTGGCCGGTATGGTGCTTGCCCAATTCACGTCTGGCCTAGCCGCCCAAGCGAGTGCCTCTCGGCTGCTGTTTGCCATGGGGCGGGACGCGGTACTGCCGCCTAAGCTGTTCGGTGCGCTGCACTCGCGTTTCCATACGCCTGTATTCAATATTGTGTTAACGGGTGCCATTGGCATCATCGCTTTGTTTCTCGATGTATTATCTGCCGCCTCGTTCATCAACTTCGGTGCCTTCATCGCCTTTACGATGGTTAACCTGTCAGTGATCTTTTTGGTGAGCAAAGATGCCGATGCAAAGCGCCAGTATGGTGTGATTAGAGGGATGCTGGTGCCGCTCATCGGTGCCCTGGTTAACCTTTGGCTGATGAGTAAGCTGGATATCAACGCCTTTATTCTTGGGCTGATCTGGCTTTCCATTGGTCTCGCCCAGCTGGCCTACCTTACTCGATTCTTCCGTCGCGAACCGCCGGAAGTGGCCTTTGATGAATCCGAGCCCGAGTCAGCGCCCACCTCAGTAAAAGCGACCCTTTAAACGGAGATCTACCATGTCCAGAAATTTGCCTGTCCTTGTGGTGCAGGAGGCCTCGCGGCCGCACGGCATTGACTCCGAACTGCTGGACTTCGAGGCCGAGCTGGCGGTACACCTGAGTGACTTCGGTGCTGATTTTGAACAGCCAAGGATGGTGGTTTATCCGGAGCTTCATCTATGCGGTGCCACCGGTACGCCTCAGCAGCGCAGGGAGCAACTGGAAGCTGCTGCTGAACCGATCGATGGCCCCCGTGACCAGCACTTATCACGTATCGCCCGCAACCTGGGAGTATGGCTGCTGCCCGGCACAGTATGCGAGCGGGGAGAGGACGGGCATCTGTACAACACCGCGCCGGTGTATTCGCCCGAAGGTGAGCGAGTGGCCGCCTACCGTAAGTGTTTCCCCTGGCGGCCTTACGAGCCCTATCAGCCGGGAGATCGCTTTGAAGTGTTCGAAGTGCCGGGCATAGGCCGGGTCGGCCTGGCCATCTGCTACGACATCTGGTTTCCCGAGATGGTGCGTCAACTGGCGTGGCTGGGGGCGGAGGTGATCATCAACCAAGTGGCCACCACCACCTGCGACCGCGCTCAGGAGCAAATCCTTGTGCAGGCCAATGCTATTTTCAACCAGGTGTATATGGTGAGCGCTAATTCAGCCGCGCCTGCGGGGGAAGGTCAGAGTCTGATCGTCGACCCCGAAGGCCGCATCCGCGCGAGGATGTCCGGCGCTACCCCAGGCATTCTTACTGATGTACTCAACCTGGAGGAGGTTGAGCGGGTGCGTACCTTCGGCACTGCAGGCTTGAACCGCATGTGGTCTCAGTTCCGAGACGATGACCTAGTGCTGGAATTACCCATGTATGAAGGCCGCATTGATCCACGTAAGTGGAGGGGAAAGCGGTAAGCAGCCGACCACCAATCTCTCCAACCCCGCGTTATCCCCATCCCGTGCAACTATGCCATCACCCAGGTGATGGCTATTGCCTGCAATCAGTTAATTGCTGAGATAGCTGAGCAGCTAACCCGCCCAGCGTTAACGTTACTTCTTCCCGCATCTGCGTCTGAATATCCCAACCCGTTTGCGTCCTCGCAAGGGCAACGAATGGGCGCGGATATCGCGTTTACTGAGAGCTTTTTTTATCCCTAGCAGCTCCTGCTTAACTGACAGCGTCGGCGTTGAAAGCCGAAACTTAAGATCATCAGCTGTCCTAAGCACACTGTGCTAATCTGGATTGGGTAGGTGGATCAGTTAAAGCAGTAAGACAGGTAACCGCCCAAGGCGGAGGTGCCGGGCAATGCAGCAGTCGCGCGAATCTTGGATATTTTTCCTAATAAAAATTAGCAACCATGTCTATCAATGACTTAGAGTGGATTTTGTAGGCTGCATTTGTCGGATAAACGTGCCGGCACGTTTATCCAATCATAGGGTGGGCAGTCTAATACCTGTTAGAGCGAGTTGAGTTCAACCTTTTGGAGCCAGAATGATAGTAAAACGCATAGTCTCCAATATCGCGGCAGCTAGCCCATCAGAAGCAGAGAGGTTCTATGCGGACATCTTTGGGCTCAAGGTTGTGATGGATCATGGGTGGATAAGGACCTATAGCTCGGGCGAGGAAATGACCACTCAGGTAAGCGTGGCGTCGGAAGGTGGCTCTGGCACGCCAGTCCCTGATCTCTCTATAGAAGTCGATAACTTGGAGGTTGCTTTGGAGAGAGTGACAGGCGGAAATATTGCAATTGAGTACGGACCAGTAAGTGAGCCATGGGGTGTCCGCCGGTTTTATGTACGAGATCCATTCGGGAAGCTCATTAATGTCTTACAGCACGAGTAATCCTCGAGGATTCTCTAACAATGCGCGTCACTCGGATGCCCTTGTCTCCGCTTCGCTGCGCCAAGGCCACCGGTGCGCTCTGCGTTATGTGTAAGGGAAACCAAAATTAAAGGGGTCAGATCGATTTTATTTTGATCAATGTAAATGGGGCAGGTTGATTTGTTTTTAACCAAGCTGACTGATTTAAAATCTATCTGACCCCTTTTGGTTCATTGCCCCCCGTTCTTCGCCTAGCCCCTAAACTTGCGCGTAGCCCCCGTCAACGAACACCTCGCTCCCCGTCATAAAGCTGCTATCGTCGGACGCCAGGAACGCGACCGCGCCTGCGGTTTCTTTGGGATCGCCCAGACGCTCAAGCGGTACGGTCCGTTTCATCTCGCTCAGGGCTTCGGATGGGAGCAGTTCCGTCAGCTTGTCTGTTTTGGTCGGGCCAGGAGACATGACGTTCACGCGAATGCCGGTGCCCCTGAGATCATGGGCCCAACTGCGTGCCAGGTTTCGGACGGCCGCCTTGGAGGCGCTGTAGATGCTCATCGCGGGGGTGCCCATGCTGCCGACCGTGGAACCGGTGAGGATGATGGAGCCGCCGTTCGTCATCAGAGGAAGGGCCTTCTGGACGGTGAAGAGGGTGCCTTTGACGTTGATGTCGAAGATGTAGTCGTAGTGCTCCTCGGTGATCTGTCCCAGGCTGGCGAATTCGCCGACGCCCGCGTTGGCTACCAGTACGTCCAGGTGTCCTTTTTCTTTCTGGATCGTTTCGAAGACGCGGTCGAGATCCTCTAGCTTTGTCACATCCGCCTGGACGCCCTGGGCGCTGGATCCCAGTGCCTCAGCCGCGTTGTCGAGGACGTCCTGGCGCCGTCCGGCGATAAAGACGAAGGCGCCTTCGTCGATGAGGCGTTGGGCCGAGGCCAGGCCGATGCCGCTGGCTCCGCCTGTGATCAGTGCGATTTTACCGTTTAGCCGGCTCATGGTTGGGTCTCCGTGTGTATTGACTCGGTTCGCTTTTACGGTATATACCCACTTACAAATGTTCAAGTATGCACCTTTTGGTAAGTATCCGTTATGGCGAAAGAAAACTCAGAAAACCCACGTTTCATTTGCGGCCTGCATGCGACGCTGCACGTGATCTCCGGGAAGTGGAAGCCTTTGATTCTGTTCTTTTTAAACAAGGGCCCGACGCGTTACGGCGAGCTCAAGCGAAGCGTCCGAGGCGTGAGCGACAAAATGTTGATCCAGCAGTTGAAGGAGCTGGAGTCCGACGGCATCGTCCAGCGAACCGACTATGGGGAGATCCCGCTGCGCGTCGACTACTCGCTGACGCCCTTCGGGGCAAGTCTGGTGCGGGCCATGGAGCCGCTTTGCGGCTGGGGCGAGGAGAACGAAGAGAGCATCGCCGCAGCGATGGAGCACCGGAAAACTAGCCGGTAGGAAGCGAAGCCGGTTGGTGGACAGGCACCCAATCATGCCATCCGGCGAGTCCTCCGGGTAAACCTGCACATTCAGTGTTCTGGTTCGTAGCGCCATGGGTTCTGTTGGTGCAAAGTATCAAGGAGTCGGCATCCGGTATCGGGTGCCAAAACAATGGGTGAACGGGCCCATAACCAGGCGGTCAACCGGACACCATATCCCTTGCGGGCCCGGTTGACCACCGCGCGCGAGGCGTTGATGCTTGCTTCCTTCGACCTGGTCTTGCTAGACCGCACCCTGCCGGACGGGGCTGTCCCTCGTTCCTGCGATACGTGCGAGCAGTCCTGGTCTTCCATCTGGCTACGCTGATGGTCTCGTTCGCCATCCTTCTTGCTGTGACAATCCGCATCCACAGTGGTGGCCCGTACGTCGATGAGCAGATCACTCCGGTCATTGCCCGCGCCATAATACGCCAAGACGATGGCCAACTTGCCGTCCGCATGACGCCGGAGCTGGCAGAATTGCGCGAGACGACAGACGACTTATAGTTCGTTTTCGAGGATGACGCTGGTAGAAGTGTCACATTTGGGCAGGGCGAGTGGCCGCCTACCGAAAGTGCTTCCCCTGGCGGCATTACGAGCCTTATCAACCAAGAGATCGCTTTGAAGTATTCTAGGTGCCGGGGTGGATGTGATGATTATTAAGTCGTAGAAAGGCCAACGTGCGGGAGATAAGGCGGAATGAAAACGAGGCTCACGAATAAAGGGTGAAGGTTCTTGAGTCAGACCAGATTTTTTCTGTTTTCACACGGCCAGGACCCAAAGCGGCCATTCGTTACTTTAACTCTGTAAAGCAAAGTTAATTAAGGCTCAAAATTATTATGTCAGCTGCTTGATAGGCCTTAAAATTTTTACCGTGCAGTTCGTCAGTTTGGGTTGTCCATGATGTCATGACAAACAACCCATTTGAGGAAAATGTTGAGATCAAAATGTTCGGGCTAGTGCACTGTGGATAATATCCACAGTGCACGCCTGCGCGATTTATCTCCGATTTAGTCACTTAGATATTTTACTTAATAACTATCATCCTAAGTCGTAAAGCATTGCCGATAACGCTTACTGAAGAGAGTGACATCGCTGCTGCAGCAATTATTGGCGATAACAAAATGCCGGTGAAGGGGTACAAGATTCCAGCAGCAATGGGAATACCTGCCGCATTGTAGGCAAAAGCAAAAAACAGATTTTGGCGGATATTGCGCATGGTGGCTTTTGAAAGCTGGTGTGCCGTGGCAATACCGGTAAGATCCCCACGCAGTAGGGTAATTCCAGCACTTTCTATCGCCACATCGGTGCCGGTTCCCATGGCAATGCCGACATCTGCTGTTGCCAGTGCGGGGGCATCATTCACGCCATCGCCGGCCATGACAACAATGCGCCCTTCATCGCGGAGACGCTGAATCACCCGGCCCTTGTCTTCTGGAAGCACTTCAGCTTCGACCTCATCAATGCCTAGCCGACGCGCCACAGCTTCTGCGGAGGTACGATTATCGCCTGTCAGCATCACCACTCGAATACCGTCAGCCTGTAGTGAGCGGATGGCTTCTTCGGTGGTTTCCTTGACCGGATCGGCAATGGCGAGAAGACCAGCCAAATTCCCGTCGATGCTCGCAAAGATGACCGTAGCACCGTCACTGCGCAATTGATCGGCATGTGTGTCTTGAGACTGGGTGTTAACGCCTTCGCTTTCCATCAAGAGCCGATTGCCCAGGGCAATACGCTTGCCATCTATCTGGCCTATAACGCCCATGCCGTTGGGAGCCTCAAAGTCCAACGCTTCTGTTAATTTTACCTCTGCCTCTTTAGCCTTCTCGACTATCGCATGGGCCAAGGGATGCTCGCTGCCTCGCTCAAGGCTAGCTGCCAAGCTCAAAAGCTCCGATTCAGCAATGCCCTCAGTGAGAATCAACTCGGTCACTCGAGGTTTGCCTTCGGTAAGCGTGCCGGTTTTGTCGACGACGACGGTATCGACCTTCTCTAGACGTTCAAGAGCTTCGGCGTCGCGGATCAACACACCTAACTGGGCACCGCGCCCTACACCGACCATAATCGACATGGGGGTAGCGAGGCCTAGCGCGCACGGGCAGGCAATGATCAGAACACTAACCGCCGCAATCAGGCCAAACGCCATCGGCGGGGTAGGGCCCCACAATGACCAGGCGATGAAAGCCACAACGGCAATGAGAATAACGACGGGTACAAAGATGCTGGCGACTTTGTCGGCAAGCCCTTGAATGGGTGCGCGGCTGCGCTGGGCGCTGGCGACCATTTGCACAATCTGCGACAGCATGGTGTCCTGGCCCACCTTGTCAGCGCGCATGACAAAGGATCCTTGACCATTGATACTACCGCCAATGACGCCATCGCCGACTTCCTTTTTCACCGCTAGTGGTTCGCCGGTAACCATGGATTCGTCAACGTTGGAGCGACCTTCCATCACTTCGCCATCTAATGGCACCTTATCGCCGGGGCGCACCCGGAGACGGTCCCCTACCTGAACCTGGTCAAGAGAGATATCTTCCTCATTGCCCTGATCATCAAGGCGTCGAGCGGTAGCGGGTGCTAGGTCGAGCAGAGCACGAATAGCACCAGAGGTTTTTTCACGAGCGCGTAGTTCTAATACTTGCCCCAGTAAAACTAAAACGACAATCACTGCTGCAGCTTCGAAATAAACGGCCACCGAGCCATCGGCTTGACGGAAGGTGTCGGGAAAGATGCCCGGTGTGAGGGTGGCCAGCAAACTGTAGATCAACGCGGTGCCGGTACCGATCGCGATTAGCGTGAACATATTAAGGCTGCGATGCACTAACGAACGCCATCCGCGTATAAAGAATGGCCAACCTGCCCAGACGACTACCGGCGTTGCCAGCAGCAGTTGAACCCAGTTAGAGGTTTGCTGGGAAATAAAATGCATAAGGCCAAACACGTGGCCACCCATTTCTAGGGCAAACACGGGCAGGGTCAGTACGAGGCCGATCCAGAAACGCCGGGTCATGTCCTTGAGTTCGTCCGAAGGGCCGGTGTCGGCAGACACAGTCTCAGGTTCCAACGCCATGCCGCAGATTGGGCAGTCGCCTGGGCCTTCTCGTCGAACTTCTGGGTGCATCGGGCAAGTATAAATAGATCCCGAGGGTGCTGACGCTTGTGACTGTTTGCTTGGCTCAAGATACGCATCAGGCTTGGCAACAAACTTTTCCTGACACTTTTCTGAGCAGAAGTACCATGTCTTACCCGCGTGATTGGCACGGTGGTGAGTAGCATGGGGATCAACGTCCATGCCACAAACAGGGTCTTTCACTTTTGTCTCGGCATGGTCTTCAGACATCGTTCATTCCCCCGGTTTGGCGAACAAGGCGCACGACCTCGTGCTCTTTTAAGTTCTAATAGCTCTAATAGTCTAGAACTCATGTGCAGCCTTTAAGTCAAATATGTGGCATGGCAGGTGTTTGTATCAGCCTACTAAGAGATGTTGTATCTGGCGATTACACGGGGGATTTAGCAAAAAATGCCACCTAAAACATTAACCTGACACCCGCAACCACACCGGTGTCTTCGCTACTATCTCCACTAGCACGAGAAAGGTCGGCGGTATCGCCATACTCTTTTACCCAGTAAGCGCCCACGTACGGAGCGAAGCGGCGGGTGACCTCGTAGCCGAGACGCATCCCCACACGCACTGAGTTGAGCCCCTCGCCCACACCAAACTCCTCGACTTCACTGGCAGCAACGGCAATTTCAGTACGTGGTTGAAGATAAAGGCGTTGCGTCAGGCGCAGGTCGTATTCGCCCTCAAAGCTGGCGGCTAGATCGCCGTCATCGCTCAGCTGTAGGGCGACATCGGTTTCGATGCCGTAGGGCATCACCCCTTGCAGGCCCACCACGCCATAGGTGCGCTCGGCGTGGTCATCGGAAAAGACGCCACCCTGATAACCCACGCCGCCCTGTAACTCCCAAAAGTCGGCAACTAGGCGGCTGTACAGCAGTTCAAGGGATTCGAACTCAGCATCCTCGCCGTCGCCTTGGATGTTCTCGCCTTCCGATTTGAGGTACACGCGGTTAACATCGCCGCCGTACCAGCCTTGAAAGTCCCACACAACGGCCTCTTCGCCGTTGTCGGGCACGCTATATTCAAGGCGATCAAAGAGCGCCATCCCCATATTGTGTTCCATCATCGGGGCTGGCCAATCATTCGGCGCGTCGTAACCATCTTCCGCCTGGGCAGCGGTGGTCATGGCAAACGCTAAGCTAATGCCAGTGAAGTAGAACTTGGCTTTCATACTGCCTCCTTAAGAAACCTGAACAACGCGGAACATGCCAGCATCCATGTGATAAAGCAGATGGCAATGGAAGGCCCAACTGCCTTCGGCATCTGCCGTGATCAGCGCCGAAACCCGCTCGCCGGGCTTAACATTCAGGGTGTGTTTACGCGGAATCAGCTCACCCTGACCGTTTTCCAGCTCCATCCACATGCCGTGTAGGTGAATGGGGTGTTCCATCATGGTGTCGTTGATCAGTATTAAGCGCAGCCGCTCGTCTTTCTCGAAGTGAATTGGCCCAGTTACTTCGCTAAACTTCTTGCCGTCGAACGACCACATGTAGCGTTCCATGTTGCCGGTGAGGTGCAGTTCAAGCTCGCGTCTGGGCTCGCGGCGGTCGGGCCATGGCGGAAGGCCTTCAAGTCTCGGTAAACCAGAACACGACGCTCATCGGGGTCAATGCCTATGCCCACTTGACCATAGCGTGAGCCCGGCTGGGCGTCGCCAGCTGCCAACATACCGCTTGCGAGCATGTTGCGCTGCTCTCCGGCCATGCCATTGGAGTGATCCATGTTGTTCATACCCGACATATCCGAATGGTCTATTCCTTCCATGTTGGAATGATCCATACCCTCCATATTTGACATAGCCGAGTGATCCATTTCTTCCATGCTGGCGTGGTCCATCCCCTGCATGTTCGACATGCCCGAATGGTCCATTCCTTCCATAGTGGAATGATCCATGCTGGTCATGCCGTGGGCACCCATGGCTTCCATACCGCGGTCAGCAATTTGGCGATGGTCCGGAATCTCCGCCTGCATGCCTTCGCGCGGGGCTAAAGTGGCGCGAGCGTAGCCGCTGCGATCCATGGATTCGGCGAAGATGGTGTAGGCCTGATCGTCTTCGGGTGACACCAAAACGTCGTAGGTTTCGGCAACGCCGATTCGGAACTCATCGACAGGTACGGGCTGAACCGGTTGGCCGTCGGCGGCCACTACGGTCATTTTGAGGCCGGGTATACGTACATCAAAGTAGGACATTGCCGAGCCGTTGATCACTCGCAGTCGTACACGTTCGCCCGGCTTGAACAGCGCGCTCCAGTTTTCCTCAGGGGAATGGCCGTTGAGTAGGTAGGTGTAGGTGCTGCCAGTGACATCCGCGATGTCCCGCGAACTCATACGCATTTTGGCCCACATGCCGCGCATCTCGGCGGTGGGGGCCAAGCCGTTTTGCCGTACATCGGCGAAGAAATCGGCAACCGTGCGTTCCTGGAAGTTGTAGTAGCCCTCCATGGTTTTCAGGTTGCGAAACACCGACATGGGGTCTTCAAAGGTCCAGTCGGTGAGCAGTATCACGTGCTCGCGGTCATAGCGGAAGGTTTCGCGCTCGGCGGCGTCGATAATCAGCGGCCCCACGTGGCCTAGCTGCTCCTGCATGCCGGAGTGGCTGTGATACCAGTAGGTGCCATTCTGGCGCACAGGGAAACGGTAGGTGAAGGTTTCACCGGGCGCAATGCCAGCAAAGCTTACCCCTGGTACCCCATCCATTTCCGGGGGCAGAATTAAGCCGTGCCAGTGAATGGAGGTGGACTCATCGAGCAGATTGGTGACGCGCAGCACTGCGTCCTGGCCTTCCTTCAGGCGAATCAACGGGCCGGGGCTGGTGCCGTTGATACTAAAAGTGCTCGCTTCCTGGCCATCAATCGGAATGGATTCACGCCGGATGGCCAGCGATACCACCGGGCCTTCTTCCACGCCTTTGGAATAGACGTTTGTACGCCCCCAGGGGTTGGCCCAGGCGGGGCTTAAGCCTATTGCTGCGGCGGAACCTAACCCTAGCGCCGCGCCGCCTTTCAACACCTGGCGACGTGAGAGTGGGTGGGTGATGATGTTCGAACGCGTCATATAAAGCTCCCATCGCTGATGAATATCATCATCTTGGGGGAGCAAGCTGAATCAACGCTGAAAAACAGTTAAGCGGATGTCACTGCCGTTAATGGGAGCGTGGTGATAACCCGCAGACCACCCAGTGGGCTGCGCTCAAACTGGCAGTGACCGTGATAGCGTTCTACCAGCTGCGTCAAAATAGCAAGCCCCAGGCCGTAACCGGGATGGCGTTCATCCAGCCGAGTGCCACGCTCACCTAAACGAGGTATGTCGCTTTCCGCGACGCCGGGACCGTCATCATCAACAGTTAGCATGAGCGTTTGTGGCGTAACGTTGATATGGCAACAAATCTCTTGTTTGGCCCATTTGCCAGCGTTATCCAGCACAATGCCCAATATTTCGGAGTAATCGTGGGCATCAATAGGGACCTGGTCACGCTGATTAATTGCCTGCGTTAGTTCGAACGCCTGCTGAGGGTAGAGACTACGGAACATGCTCATTAGGCGTTGACTGTCGCGGATGAGGTGGGTCAAACGCCCCGCATGAGGGCCTGCGATACGCGCACGGCGAAGCTCGGCATCCAATTGTACGTTGATATCTTCTAGCCGCATCAGAAGCTTATGGCGGCGGCTGTCGTCAATTGGCCGGCTGCCCCTGAGCACTTGGGTGATCGCCGCCAACGGTGTTTTAAGCGCATGAGAAAGGTTGGCAACTGACTCCCGTGAGCGTTGCAAACGTAGGTCGATGTCATCCATAAAGCGATTGAGCTGCGCGACCAAGCCATCTAGCTCGGCGGGCGCGTTCAGAGAGAGTCGCTGACGCTCGCCTGCTTGCAGGGCTTCAAGCTGATCACGCAACTGCCACAGGGGCTGCAAACCACGGTTAACGGCCAACATGTTGAGCGCGACCAGAACCGAAAGTAAGCCTGCAGCAATACCGCCTACCCACCAGTGCAACGTGGCTAGCCCATTTTCTACCTGAGAAAAATCCTCACCAATCAGCAATACGCCGGTGCTGTCCTGCCACTCGAAATGCTGGCGATACACCAGCAAATGGCGCTTGCCACGCTTGACCTCGATGAGCGCATTACCTTCTTCGTTCAGTAACATTGCGAGCTGTCTCTGCCACTCTGGGTCTGAGGCGCTGGTCTCACCATTGAGACGTAGTACGTAAAGGTGATGAAATACTTGGTAAGTTTTGCTAGTCGAGACGAGCGATATGGGCATTGCCAACCGGTCATTTTCTAACTGTGATACAGCATGTACGGCTTCACGCTTGAGGCGTTCACCAAGAAAATCCTTAGCAAGCTTTTGCAGAAACACGCCGTGCAGCAACCATGTCAAGCCAACAACCAGCAACGCGACGCCGCCCAGCCAAGCTAGTAGACGAAACCGTAAGCTGCGTTTATCAACGTGAAACAAAAATATACCCCTGGCCGCGGCGCGTCTGGGTGATCGACTTGCCAAGGTAACGGCGCAGACGCGCCACGTATACCTCAACAAGGTTAGGTGCGGCGGCGTCTTGCTCCAACGCGTAAAGCTGTTCTAGCAGTCGCTCCTTGGAGTGAATGCGATCGGGGTGAAGCATCAGGTAACGCAGTAGCCGAAACTCGGTGGCAGTAAGCGAACGCCATGCTGATTCTTCGCTGCAAACACGTTGGCTCGCTTCATCCAAGGAGACACCGTTGAGAGTGATGACTTGGGATAGCTGGCCAGACCGCCTGCGCAGTAGTGCCTTTAGGCGTGCCATCAGTTCGGCTTCGTGAAAGGGTTTAGTGAGGTAGTCGTCGGCCCCGGTTTCCAAGCCAACTACCTTGTCTTCCCACGTATCGCGCGCGGTGAGTATCAAAACAGGAGTAGTACGTTTTTGTTTACGCCACTGGGTGAGTAGTTCAAGCCCCGAGCCATCGGGTAACCCAATATCTAGGATGACAAGCTCGTACTCTTCGGTTGCCATAAACGACGCAGCCGCCTTGACAGAGGCGGCTACATCGACGAGGTAACCGTTGTCTTTCAGACTTTCAGCTAGGCTCTCGGCTAACAGGTCATCATCTTCCAGAAACAACAGTTTCATAAGCTGATATCGCGTTAAAAGTTAATATCACCATACATTCCTGATTCATAATGACCAGGGATATTGCAGGCGTACTCCAGACTGTCAACATCTGAGGAAGCCGTCCATACCAGCGTTTTGGTTTCACCTCCCCCGATGGTGATAGACGGCATTTGCCCGCCATGCGCACCTTCCGCCATGTCGTGACCACCGTGTCCGCCATGACCTTCACCATGACCACTACTCATTTCTTGCATCATCTTACGGTGCTCTTCCTGGGCGGCTTTATCACCTATCACGAACTCATGCTCAAGATTACCGGTGTTGGAAATTTCAAATTTAATGGTCTCACCGGCGGTAACTTGGATATCTTCAGGATCAAACCACATATCGCCTGCTTCAAAGCTAATAGTGCGATCAACATCGGCAGAGCTCGCGTCATTGAGAGAACCATCATGTTCGCCCGCTGCCCAAGAGGTGGACCCCATAACACAGAGTGATATTGTCAGTAGACTGTAGGTCAGGTAGGTCTTGCGCATCATGTTTACCTCTTAGTGGTGTACCTAAGCGTTATAGCGTACCAACCTGAAATGAGCCTGAACCTCATGTCATTTAGTGTTAGTTGCCTAAGGACACCTTCAATACAGCGGTGAGCTCGCTGCGGATTAGTGTCACGTCCATCGCCTCAATGACCTGTCGTGCATCGCTTGCAGCGCGCGGATGGTATCGGCCTTGCCTTCCGGAGAGCGTTGCTTATAGCTATTAAGCTGGACGCTTAACTAACCAGGGGGATGTCCTTTCCTTAACCATTCGGTGATGTGACCCTTGTCAGCACCGCAGTGATCAGCAATATAACTGCGACCAGTACCATCTCCAGAGCAATACTGCGCTGTAAACGTCGTGGGGCTGTAGCGTCGCCGCTCTCAAAGGCCGGTACAAGTCGGCACTTGTTCGCGGCAGCAAATAACAGTAGCACCGCGACAATCAATACCTTGCCGATCAAGAGCTGTCCATATGCCGTGGTGAGCAGCGGCGTAAGACCGCCCGTAAGCAGCGTGGCCAAAGTGACGCCCGCCAGCACCAACAAGCCAACCCCGTCCATGGCGATTTGCCCGAAACGAGTCAGAATGCGGGCGCTATTGCCCTGGTTGTGACGCCGTCCCACTAAGTGGAACAGCGGCCACAGTGAGGCCACCCAGAATGCCGCTGCCATCAAGTGAAAGATCAGCAAACCAGACAGAACGAGGCGAGGGGGGGGCACTGTATGTCCCACCTGCACGAACGCTAACATCACCAGTAACACGCCTACTAGGCTCAAGCTATTGGCTGTTTTCGAGAGTAGTAAGTTATTGAGCTGAATCGCCTGGACCAGCAGCAAGCCAGTAACGGCCAGTATCAGCCGCGTCCCAGGCGCACCCTCGAACACGATCCCGAGCAGCATCGGGTTGGTTGCAGCAGCCACATTGCCGCCCCCAAGGTATCCGGCTTGCAAAGGCCACTGGAACAGAACCAGGGTAACCCCCGACCAAGCAGCGAAGACACCCATGCGGACAACGCGCCTCCGGTCGTGATCAGGGAGTTGCGGAAACGCTAGGCGAAACAGCACGGCCCCCGTTGCGACTAGGGCGCTAAGGTAAACCCCGGCCGCCACGAGGATCATCGTGACGATCCAGACGTCGAGGCTATTTACGGAGTACCACCAGGCCACGGGTCAGGGCTCGATCGAGAAGTTAAAACCGTCGGACATCATGTGCCCGTCATCCGATAGGCCTCGCCAACGCACCTGGTAGTTCCCAGCCGAAAGAACTTCACCGGGCTTTACGAAGTATGTTCACTACCTGGCTGACCATCAAGGGGAACTGAGCCATTCGGGCCTGTCACCTCAAACTGGGTGATGCGCATCACGCCACCAAACTCAATGCCAATTTTCGCAGGGGAGTCCTGAACGGTGTCACCATCCTTAGGCGAAGTGCTTGTGCGGCCTTCATGGACGGGTGCCGGGATTGCTAGCGAAATCAACAGTGTTGCTAAGGTAGCGTGAGCGATCAGGAGAGATCTCGTCTTCTTTTGCATGCCGATTCCTTATATGTTTTTTCAGGGTTGAATGGATGCCGTTTCTTCATCGCGGAGGCGCTAAAACTGATTCGGTTGAGCTTCAGAGGCCGTTCATTCGTCCTGTTTGGCGAACAAGGCACATAGCTTTGTGCCCTTTGGGAGCTAAGAGAGCGTCCAGGAACACTTTGGCTTCAGGGGTTTCCGCCTCTTGGGCGGTGAGGTATTTGAGCAGGCATTTGGACGCGCTCTTCTTCATGGAAGTAGCTCAGTTTTATAACGTGCCAACCTGAAACAGGGCTGAAAACGGCGGGAAAAATGACTTGTGACAACATTTAGGTATTGGGATTGGTTTCCCCTTTACCTTTGGGCTACCTATAGGTTGTAGGCTTATAACGTAAGCTAACTCCGCCTTCTTCTGTAGGAAAAGGCGATGTCTCGACCAGCAACATGAGAGGAAATATCATGGTTAAGCACAAGGTGATTTTTGCCCTTGGTCTGGCTGCAAGCCTCAGTGTCACAAGCAGCGTCATCTTCGCTCAAGGTATGAACCAAGGCGCCCAAGGTCAAGGCAATATGATGGGCGGCCAAGGCGGTATGGGTTCGGGCATGATGATGGGCAGTCAAGAAGGCATGTACCCAGGAATGATGATGGGAGGGCAAAGTGGGATGATGCCTTGTCCAATGATGGGAGGCATGGGGACTATGTCCGGCATGGTCGGTATGCTCGACGAGCAGCAGATGAGTACCATGCGTGAGATGCGTCAGGAACACCGCGTGGCCCAATTTGAGCGGATGGGCGAAATGATGAACCTTCGCGACGACATGATGCAAATCATGCAGGCTGAGCGACCAGAGCCAGAGGAAGTAAAGGCGCTGCATGCCCAAATGGCCAACCTTCATGGCGATATGATGGCTGATAATGTGCGTATGCATAATCAGATGCAGGACTTACTAACCGATGAGCAGCGTGAACAGATGAGGGGAAGCATGCGCAGCTACCATGGCCCGCAATAAGCCTTGGCGATGAAGTGAACTTCACCTCACGCCGGGTGAGGGCACCGAGTACAAACTGACAATGGAAGAAGGCGCTGTCGCGACATTCGCTTGGACCTCCGTTGGTGGGCCACTTAATTTCGACACCCACTGTGACGGAAATGGCAACTCGATCAGCGATGAGAAAGGGCGTGGTTTGCCCAAAGACGAAGGCGAACGTGAAGCTGACTTCACCGGTAACCAAGGTTGGTTCTTTCATAATCGCAATGATAACGACGTGACCGTGGTGTTGCGTGTTAGAGGGGACTATGTGGAGCTGAATAAGGTTTTCTAAAGCAGTGGCCTCTAGCGCTCTCCTGAGGGCTAGAGGTTTTCCTCCCATCAGCGTTGTTAAAATGATGGGTAAGCGTTTACAAAATTAGGTGAGACAGTAATTAATGGGTTATCTGGTTTAATAATATTTAGGCTTATATGCGAAAAAACTGAAAGTCTTCTTTTGGCCGAAGCGGGTGCAGCCAGGGCTTAAGCGAATTGGCTTTGGCAGTCTTCCTTCCGAGGACCAACGCCAAACAGTGGGTCGTGACACCCCGTAACGCTACGCATCCGTATTTTTCGTACTGAGATAATAGGAATCCAGCAGGAAGGCACCGGTTTTACTTGGGATGGTATTTGGGATGGGAAAACAAAAAAAGCACCCGTAGGTGCTTGATTTGCATAGTAAGGTGGTGGAGGCGGCGGGAATTGAACCCGCGTCCGCCAGCACGCGCCTATTGGCTCTACATGCTTAGATTTCGTCATTTGATTTAACGCAACTGACTCCGACGATCAGGATTCAGCCACGCGAGTCTTCTAAAGTTTAGCGCTTGGCGAGAAGACACCACCAAACGCGATCCTATCAGCTTTAGCTCGTATCCCCTCAGCGATGAATAGGCACATCACCTTGGGGCCAGACAAGAAGCTAACAGTGTTTAAGCTGCTAGCGCGCCTTGAGCGTAGTTTTCGTCATTTGCGACTATTTTTCGTGATGTGGGATTTACGAGATACATCACGCTCTCGGCATGCACCGCAAGGGTTGTCACCGGCGTCGAAACCATGTCGCCCCCTTATTTCAGTTGAGCATTCTAACGTGCTCACACCTGATTGACCAGTTATGCCTTGTTATGTTCCCGCATAATTCGACCTTTTTGGCGGCTCCAGTCGCGATCTTTTTCTGTTGCGCGTTTGTCATGCAGCTGTTTACCGGTCACTAGCGCCAGCTCGCACTTCACTTTATTGCGTTTCCAGTAAAGCTTGAGGGGCACACAGGTGTGGCCTTTGTCCTGGGTGATCGAAAAGATTTTGGCGATCTCTTTGCGATGCAGCAGCAGTTTGCGGGTGCGCGTCGGGTCAGCAATCTCGTGTGTGCTCGCAGTATTCAGCGGCATGATATGACTACCCAGCAGAAACGCTTCGCCGTTACGAACCAAAATATAGGTATCGGTGAGCTGAGCCTTACCGGCGCGCAGGCTCTTCACTTCCCAGCCAGCGAGCGATAGCCCTGCCTCGAAGGTCTCATCGATATGGTACTCAAACCGTGCCTTCTTGTTTTGGGCAATAACGCTGCTACCGGGGCCCTTACTGTTACCTTTCTTAGTGGCCATGGAACCTCATAATTAATCTGTCAGTGGCTTCCCCTTCGTTATTTGGGGAGGCGTGATACCATTTAGGGTCTGAAAAATGTTTCCCATGATACGCTTTGGGCACTGTGAAGTCAGCGGAGAGGTCAATGCCAACCGTCAATCGTTCCGCCTTAGTGCGGCACACCCCCCAGAAAATGTTCGATCTGGTTAACGACTTCGAACGCTACCCGGAGTTTTTGCCAGGCTGCCGCCAGGCGCGTTTGCTCGAACATGATGATGTGCATCTGATCGGCGAAATGACCCTGGGTCGTGCCGGTGTTGAGCAAACCATCACCACGCGCAACGAACTTTTTGCGCCCGAGCGTATTGAGCTGTCGCTGGTAAAAGGGCCGTTCAAGCGGCTTAAAGGTCGCTGGCTGTTTATCCCCATGGGGGAGGATGCCTGCAAGGTGAGCCTTGAGATGGAGTTTGAGTTCGCCAACCGGCTGCTCAGTATGGCGTTCGGCAAACTCTTTCAGCAAATCGCTGGCCAGCTAGTCGATGCCTTTACCAAGCGCGCAAACGAGCTGTATGGGCGCTGAAGCGCTTGCGGTTGAGGTAGCCTTCGCGTTGCCTTCCAAACAGCGCATAGTGGCTCTGCGCGTGCCTGAGGGCACTACGGCACGTCAGGCCGTTGCCTTGGCCGATTTGCCCACGCTCTTTCCTGATGTGCCCGGCGAAACCTTTGCTCAGGCGCCGCTGGGCATTTTCGGTAAAGCGCTACGTGAACCCGATACCCATCTATTACGCGACGGGGATCGGGTCGAAGTTTACCGGCCGTTGGCGATCGACCCCAAGGCCGCTCGCCTAGAGCGCGCTAAGCGTCAAGCGAGCGACCCGAAGCGTTAACCGCTTTTAAGGCTGTTGAACAGGCTGTGTGCCCTCAGGTGGCCGCGTCTGGGTGCTCTCTGTAGGGAGGGCATCCATTGGATCAACGCCTTCCGTTGCAGGCCCCATGCTGCTATCGCCTTCAAACGGTAGCTCTTTGGATAGATCCCCCTCTTGCTCAATGTTCACCAGGCGGCCCTGGGGATCGAAGGTGAGCGTTACGCGACGCTGCTCTACATCGCCATACGCTTTATCTAAACGAAACACATAATCCCACTGGCTGGCGTCAAAGGGCGCTTCCAGCAATGGCCTGCCCATTACGTAAGTCACCTGCTCTTGGGTCATGCCTGGCTGAAGCTGGCTGACCATTTCCTGAGTGACCAGGTTGCCTTGGGGAATATCGCGCTTGTACACGCCTACGTAGCTGCAGCCGCTAATGACAGTAAGGGCAACGGAGAGCGTGATGATTTGAGTCAATTTTTGCATTTGGGCCTATTCTTCACTATCGTGGTTTCGGTTGATCATACCCGACCTAACCAGTTACTGCGAAGAGCGACCATGGCCGATCAGAACCATGAATTGCGCAAAGCCGGTCTAAAAGTGACCCTGCCGCGCGTCAAGATACTTCAAATTCTCGAAAATGTTTCGGGTCAGCACCACCTTAGCGCGGAAGAAGTGTACAAAACACTGATTGATGCGGGCGAAGATGTTGGCTTGGCAACCGTATACCGCGTATTGACTCAGTTCGAGTCAGCGGGCTTGGTAATTCGTCATAATTTCGACGGAGGCCATGCGGTATTCGAGATGACCCAAGAGGATCACCATGACCACATGTGTGCCTTGAAAGCGGCGAAATCATTGAGTTCGTTGATGAAATCATTGAACGCCGTCAGCAAGAAATCGCTGAAGAGCACGGCTACGAACTAGTGGATCATGCTCTGGTGCTCTATGTACGTCCGCGCGGTTCCGACGTGACGCGCCAGGACAGCGGGCCGACGAACAAGAAATAGTGTTCGTAGGTCGCTGTTAGTCGCAGACCGTTAATCGCGGTTCGAAATATAAGCGCCCCTGAGCCATTTGGCCGAATTCCTGGTTAACTGAATTCGCCAAGTGGATCAGGGGCGTTTGTTTTGCTGTGTGCAGATGTGCTGTATAGCTGTGCGCTATAGAAATGCACAGAAACGGCGCAGGGCGCCCGCTCAATCAGTGCGGCGGGCGTTGGCTGGCGTGCAGCATCTCCCGAGCGTGGGCGAGGGTTTGGTCAGAAAGCGTGACGCCGCCCAGCATGCGCGCCAGTTCGCTGATGCGGCCCTGTTCGTCGAGTAGCGCCATCTGGGTCAGCGTTGTATCGCGCTTCGCCTGTTTCTCGATATGCAGGTGCTGGTGCGCCTGTGCTGCCACCTGGGGTAGGTGGGTCACGGTCATGACCTGGCCGTTTTCGCCCAGTTTGCGCAGCAGTTGGCCAACGATCTCTGCGGTGGCCCCCGAGATACCCACATCCACTTCGTCAAACACCAGGCTGGGCACGGTTGAGTGCGTCGCCGCGACCACTTGAATCGCCAGGCTAATCCGCGACAACTCACCGCCGGAGGCGACTTTGGTCAATGGGCGAGCGGGTTGGCCGGGGTTGGCGCTAATCAAAAACTGCACGCGATCGAGACCTTCAGGGGAGGGCGCGTCTTTAGCGGTGACCTCCACTTCAAAACGGGCTTTGCCCATGGCCAAAAAGCCCAGTTGCTGCTGCACCTCTTTACCCAAGCGAAGTGCGGCTTTTTGACGGCTCTCGCTGAGTTTTTTCGCCTCTTGGCGATAGTCTTCGCGTAGCTCGACGACCCGCGCACTGAGTGCCTCCAAGTCATTGCCACCCTCTTCTAACTGCGCGACTTCCCGCTGTAGGTCAGCATGCAGGGCGCATAGCTCATCAGGAGCAACGTGATGCTTGCGGGCAATCCGGTGTACGTCGGTCATTCGTTCTTCAACCCAGGCGAGCCGCTCAGGATCTAATTCGGTGGTGCTGGCGAGGCGGTTAAGCTCGCTGGAGGCCTCTTCCACTTGAATGCGCGCATCGCTCAGCATGGCAAGCGTGTTCGCCAGGGTGCCTTTGTCGCTACCTGGCAGTGCGCTTAAGTGGGTAAACGCTTGGTTGAGTAAGGAGAGCGCGCCGCCCTCGTCACTGGCGCAGCAGTCGGCGGCAAACTGGGTTTCGCGCAGGGTCTCTTCCGCGTGAGCCAGGGTGTGCTGCTCTTCCTCTAACGTGGCTAATTCACCTTCCGCTAAACCGAGCTGATCCAGCTCTTCTACTTGGTAACGCAGCAACTGCCGTTTGGCCTCAACTTCACTGCCTTCTTCGCTTAGCTTCTTCAAGTGCCGACGCGCACTGCGCCACTCGCGGAACGTTTCAGCTAATTGAGTGGTGGCATCGTTTAGGCCTGCGTAATCGTCCAGCAGGGCAAGGTGGGTCTCTTCGCGCATCAGCGCATGGTGAGCATGCTGTCCATGAATTTGAATCAGCTGCTCGCCGAGGGATTTTAGATCCGAGATAGTCGCGGGTTGGCCGTTAATCCAGGCTTTGGAACGGCCGTTGGCGGTGACCACACGGCGCAGCAAGCATTCCTCAGCGGGGAGCTCCCGCGCCGTTAGCCACTCGATGGCGGCGGGCAGGTGTTGAATGTCGAAGCGTGCGGAGAGGTCCGTACGCTCGCGGCCGTGACGCACGCTTCCGGCGTCGGCACGCTCGCCCAGGCAGAGCCCAAGGGCGCCTAACAGGATCGATTTGCCCGCGCCGGTTTCCCCGGTAATCGCGGTCATACCGCCGGTCAAGTCGAGTTCTAAGTGATCGACAATGGCGAAATCTTGAATAGCTAGCTGAGTAAGCATGGCGCCTCCTGAGGCGGTACAGCATAGAAGCTGGATACTTATCCAATAGTTGTTGATTTATACAGTAGTTAATAACTCACTTCAATGCACCTCTTGAGATGGAATTTATGGCCCCCATATAGCGTGCATGATCAGTCAAAGCGAGTGACTTAAAGCTTACTTCTTTGCGCGCCGCCCGCGTGGCCGCGCTCTACTTTTTAGGAGCACAACATGGCGAAAGAACCGCAAACACCAATGGACGATGAGCTGGCCCGCCACGAGCAAGACGCCGATGGCGCCGAGCAAGCAGCTGAGAAAGTTGCTGAAGAGCGCTTGATGGAGGGCGAGCTGGAAGGATTGATCAATGACGAAGAGGCGCTAGAAGACAGCGTCGACAACCCGGAAGCGGAAATGCTGGCAGCCCAAGTAGGTGAGTTAGAGCAGAGCTTGGCCGAAGCCAAGGATCAGGCCCTACGCGCCGCCGCTGAAGCGCAAAACGTGCGCCGTCGTGCGGAGCAGGAAGCGGAAAAAGCCCGCAAGTTTGCCCTGGAGAAGTTCGTTAAAGAGCTGCTGCCAGTGGTGGATAGCCTGGAAAAAGCGCTTGAGACCATGGAAGAGGGTGCATCGGAAGTTCACCGTGAAGGTGTTTCCATGACCTTGAAAATGCAGCTGGATGTACTCAACAAGTTCGGCGTTGAAAGCATTGAACCCCATGGTGAGCCCTTCGACCCGCAAGTGCACGAAGCCATGACCATGGTGCCTAACCCGGATCTTGATCCGAACACCGTGATGGACGTTATGCAGAAAGGCTATTTACTCAATGGACGCTTGGTGCGCCCAGCGATGGTTGTAGTGAGTAAAAAAGCCGATTAAGCCACTGGCGGCACAGAGTTTGAAAAAAGTGTGTGAAAAAAAGCCCTTGAAATGTCAGCGGCGGCCCCCAAATAAAGGGCAACCCCGCGGGGAAACCCGCAGACAAGCTTTAAAAACTAAATTTTCAGTTTTGTAACAACCGAATTCGAGGTATTGCTATGGGACGTATAATTGGTATCGACCTGGGCACCACTAACTCTTGTGTGGCCGTGCTCGATGGTGACAGCGCTAAAGTTATCGAAAACGCCGAAGGCGGTCGTACGACGCCTTCTATCATCGCCTACACCGATGATGGTGAAACGCTGGTAGGTCAGGCGGCTAAACGTCAGGCCGTTACTAACCCAGAAAACACCCTGTACGCTATCAAGCGTCTAATTGGCCGTCGCTTTAAAGACGACGTTGTCCAGAAAGACATCAAGATGGTGCCGTACAAAATCAGCGAAGCTGATAACGGTGATGCTTGGGTTGAAGTAAAAGGCAAAAAAATGGCACCGCCGCAGGTAAGCGCGGAAGTGCTGAAGAAAATGAAGAAGACTGCCGAAGACTACCTGGGCGAAGCAGTCACCGAAGCGGTCATTACCGTACCGGCCTACTTCAACGACAGCCAGCGTCAGGCGACCAAAGACGCCGGCCGCATTGCCGGTCTGGACGTTAAGCGCATTATTAACGAGCCGACCGCTGCCGCACTGGCCTACGGTATGGACAAATCCCGCGGCGACAAAACCATCGCGGTCTACGACCTGGGTGGCGGCACCTTCGATATCTCGATCATCGAAATTGCCGATGTCGACGGCGAAACCCAGTTTGAAGTGTTGGCCACCAACGGTGATACCTTCTTGGGCGGCGAAGACTTTGACTTGGCGCTGATCAACTACCTGGTAGACCAGTTCAAGTCTGACAGTGGCATTGATCTGTCTGGCGACAACTTGGCCATGCAGCGTCTGAAAGAAGCTGCCGAAAAAGCCAAAATTGAGCTGTCTAGCGCTCAGCAGACCGATGTGAACCTGCCTTACATCACCGCCGACAACACTGGCCCGAAACACCTTAACGTTAAGGTGACTCGTGCCAAGCTGGAGTCGCTGGTCGAAGAGCTGGTTCAGCGCTCGCTCGAGCCGTGCAAAATGGCCCTGAAAGATGCAGGCCTGTCTGCCTCTGAAATCGACGAAGTGATCCTGGTCGGTGGCCAGACACGTATGCCGATGGTGCAGAAGAAAGCCGCTGACTTCTTCGGCAAAGAAGCACGTAAAGACGTTAACCCGGACGAAGCGGTTGCCGTTGGTGCAGCGATTCAGGGCGGCGTACTCGGTGGCGACGTTAAAGACGTTCTGCTGCTCGACGTCACCCCGCTTACCCTGGGTATCGAAACCCTGGGTGGCGTGATGACGCCGCTGATCGAAAAGAACACCACCATCCCGACCAAGAAGACACAAACCTTCTCAACGGCGGATGACAACCAAACGGCGGTGACCATTCACGCCGTGCAGGGTGAGCGCAAGCAAGTGTCGCAGAATAAGTCGCTGGGTCGTTTTGATCTTGCTGACATTCCGCCTGCACCGCGCGGTGTGCCGCAGATCGAAGTCGCCTTCGACTTGGATGCCAACGGTATTCTGAACGTATCGGCAAAAGACAAGGCCACTGGCAAAGAGCAGTCGATTGTCATCAAGGCGTCTAGCGGTCTGTCCGAGGAAGAAGTCGAGCAGATGGTACGTGATGCTGAAGCTCACGCCGAAGAGGACAAAAAGTTCGAAGAGCTGGTGCAGCTGCGTAACCAAGCTGACGGCATGATTCACGCTACGCGCAAAACGTTGGAAGAAGCTGGCGACAAAGCGACTGACGACGAGAAGCAGGCGATTGAAACGGCCATCAGCGAGCTGGAAGAAGCGGTTAAAGGTGACGACGTCGATAACATTCAGAAGAAACTGGATGCACTGACCGAAGCCTCTGGCCAGCTAGCCCAGAAGATGTACGCCGAGCAGGCCGAAGCGGCGCAGCAAGAGGGCGGTGAAGGTGCCGAAAACGCGGGCACCAAGCCGGAAGAAGACGTGGTTGACGCCGAGTACGAAGAAGTCAACGACGATCAGAAAAAGCAGTAACATCCTCTTTCTGCCAAGGAAAGCGGTGACGCGGGAGCTTACTCCCGCGTTGCTGTTTCCGCGGCCAAGACGCACGTAGTTAAGTATCACGTAGTTAAATATACAGTTGAATACATAGCTAAATGTGCAGTTGAGTGCGTAGCTAACCAGGAGGCGTAGGGCCTATGTCCAAACGCGATTATTACGAAGTCCTGGGTGTCGAAAAAGGGGCCGATCAGAAAGAGATCAAGAAGGCCTATCGCCGTCTGGCGCAAAAATTCCACCCTGATCGAAATCCGGACGATACCACCTCCGCGGAAAAATTCCGCGAAGTGTCCGAAGCGTATGAAGTGCTTAGCGACGGCGAAAAACGCGCTGCCTATGACCAGTTCGGCCATGCGGGCGTTGATGGCCAAGGTGGCGGTGGTTTCGGCGGTGCTGGCGCTGGTGATTTCAGCGACATTTTCGGCGATGTGTTTGGCGATATTTTTGGCGGAGGTGGCGGTCGCCGCCGTGGCCCCAATGCCCCGGCACGCGGTTCCGACCTGCGTTATAACCTAGAACTGGATCTGGAAAACGCCGTTTCAGGCACCACGGTGGATATTCGTGTGCCGCGGCATATCGAGTGTGACCGTTGTGATGGTGGTGGCGCTGAGCCCGGCTCTTCTAAAGAGACGTGCCCTACCTGTCATGGCCACGGCCAAGTGCGTATGCAGCAAGGCTTCTTTGCCGTGCAGCAGACTTGCCCGACCTGTCATGGCTCTGGCCAGCACATTAAAGTGCCGTGCCATAAGTGTAATGGCGAAGGCCGTGTACGTGAGACACGCACGCTGTCCGTTAAGATTCCGCCCGGTGTGGATACCGGCGACCGTATTCGCTTGAACGGCGAAGGCGAAAGCGGCGTGAACGGTGGCCCGCCAGGGGATCTGTATGTGCAGGTGGCGATCAAGCCGCACCACATCTTCCAGCGTGACGGCAAGCACCTGCAGTGCGATGTGCCGATCAACTTTGTTGATGCAGCGCTAGGTGGCGAGCTTGAAGTGCCGACGCTAGATGGCCGTGTGAAGCTGAAGATTCCGCCGGAAACCCAAACAGGCAAGCTGTTCCGCCTGCGCGGTAAAGGCGTGAAGCCCGTGCGCGGTGGTATGCCCGGCGACCTGCTGTGCAAGGTGGTCGTGGAAACACCGGTGAAGCTTAACGACGAGCAGCGCGATCTGTTGCGCCAGCTGCAACAGAGCTTCGACGACAGCAATAGCCACAACCACTCGCCGAAGAAAACCGGCTTCTTTGATAGCGTGAAAAGCTTCTTTGAAGATATGAAGCCGTAAGTCTGAGATAATAGTAAGCAGTTAGGTGTTTAGTCCAAAAACCCTCGGTTCACCGGGGGTTTTTGCTGTTTAGGAAATACTGCACGCAATGGATCACCTTGAAGAAAGGCCCACCATGGGTATTTTGCTGCGGATACTGTCAGGTGCCCTGTTTACCGGGATGCTGGTGTGTATTAAGGCAGTCAGTGACGAAGTGCCTGTGGGGCAGTCGGTATTTTACCGCTCGCTGTTTGCGCTGCTGCCTATCGTCGTTTTCCTTTTGCTGCGGCGGGAGTTTCCACGTGGGTTGGCTACGCGCCGCCCGCTGGGTCATGCGCTGCGCTCTGGGTTGGGGGCGGCGGCGATGTTTGCCTCCTTTGCGGCGGTTGCGCTGTTGCCAGTGGCCGAGGCAACATTGCTCGCTCAGCTTACCCCGGTCTTTATGGCGATTGGTGGTGTACTGCTGCTGGGGGAGCGCTGCTCGCTTAATCGCGCGGGTGGTGTGGTGCTGGCGCTTGCCGGGGTGGCCGTGCTGATTTTGCCTGGACTCAATGCCAGTTCCAGTAACGGCCAAGCGGCCGGGTACGCGCTAGGGGCGTTGGGTGCGCTGCTAACGGCAGGTGCTTTATTAACTGTCAGGCGTATTTCACGCACCGAGACAGCGGCTTCAATCGCCTTCTACTTTATTTTAGTGGCCGCGCTAGCCGGGCTGGCAACGCTCCCACTGGGCTGGGCAGCACTCAACCGGGTAGAGTTTTCCCTGTTGGTGCTCTCGGGCCTGTTTGGCGGCGCCGCCCATATCGCGATGACATTAGCGCTGCGCTACGCCGAGGCGTCGCGGTTGGCGCCTTTTGAATATATTGCCCTGGTGTGGCCTGTGCTCGCCGACTGGGTGTTGTTTGGCATACCGGTCTCCAGCGGCTTCCTACTAGCGCTACCGCTGATGTTAAGCGGGGTAGCGCTAGCGGCGATGGAAGGGCGGTGGCTTAGGCAAAGGGCTAGATAGCGGCTTCGACGATAAGCTGCGGCTGACCTTTCGAGCAGGACTCGATACGCGTAGATACCCGATAAACCTGACGTAGCAGCGCAGGGGTAATCACTTCGGCAGTGGAGCCGCAGGCGATCAAGCGGCCATTTTCGAGCATCATGGCGGCATCGGCAAAACGTAGTGCATGCCCCAGGTCATGGAGCGCCACCAGAATCAGCATCTGGCGCTCATCGGCTAACCGTCGCAGCACCGTCAACAGGCTGATCTGACGGTTAAGGTCGAGTGCCGAGGTGGGCTCATCCAGCATCAGAATCTCGGGCTCTTGCACCAGGGCCTGGGCAGCGCTGACCAACTGGCGCTGGCCGCCGCTAAGGTCGCCAATATCCCGTTCGCCAAGGGCCGTAATGCTGAGTTCTTCCAGCGCGCGATCAACCTGCGCTAAATCCTCAGGCTGCACTTTTAATCCACGCCCCTGCATACGTGCCAAAAGCACTGATTCATATACCGTCAGTACGGCCTTGGCACCGGTGTCCTGGGGCATATAGCCCACGGGACGTGCGGCGCTGGTGCCGCTGATAATCACTTCGCCTTCGCCTTTCAATAGTCCTAATACGCGGCGAAAAAGCGTCGATTTACCTGCTGCGTTGGGCCCTAGCAGAGCGACGACTTGCCCCCCTTGAAAGCAGGGCGTGGTGATCTCTTCCAGAATAGGGCGACGCCCATAGCGGGCGGATACACGGTTCAGTTGTAGGGTTACCATGAGGCCTTCTTGTGGTTAAGCACCAGAAACAGAAAGAAGGGAATGCCCACCAGCGAGGTGATAATGCCAATGGGAATAATGGTGCCAGGAATAATAATCTTGGAGATGACCGAGCCAACGGAGAGGATCAGTGCGCCGCACAGGGCCGAGCCTGGTAGGAAGAAACGCTGATCCTCGCCCAGTAAAATGCGCGCGATATGCGGCCCCACCAAGCCAATAAACCCAATGGTGCCCACGAACGCCACCGCGATGGCGGCAAGTAGTGACACCAGCACCAGCACTTCCAAACGCAGCGCGCGGGGATTGACGCCCATGCTCTCGGCTTTGGCGTCGCCCAGGCGCATGGCCGTCAGCGCCCAACCATGCCGGGCAAGCAGCGGCATGGATAAGGCAAGAATGCTAAGGGCGATCCAGAACTTGGGCCAGGTGGCTTTGGTTAAGCTGCCCATCGTCCAAAACACCACCGCGGAGACCGCTTCCTGGCTGGCAAAGAACTGAATCAGCGCCATCAGCGAGTTGAAGATAAACACCATGGCGATGCCGAGCAGCACAATCGTCTCTACCGTCACGCCGCGCTTAAGGCTTAAAGCATGAATTAAGAACGCGGTGAACATGGCCATCACGAAGGCATTGATGGGCACCACAAACTCAATGGCTGCGGGAACAATGGCGACACCAAAAGCAAGCCCCAACGCGGCGCCAAAACTGGCCCCGGCGGAGATCCCCAGGGTGAATGGGCTGGCTAGCGGGTTGCTCAGAATGGTTTGCATCTGTGCCCCGGCCACCGACAAGCTGGCGCCTACTACTAGCGCCATCAGCGCCACTGGCATACGAATTTCCCACAGAATGACTCGCGCCTGCTGGCTAACGCTGTCTGGCGTAAACAGCGCTGCGATGACTTCACCCAGGCTATAGCGGGCAGGCCCCAGCGCCAGGTCAACACAGAGGCTAAAAAACAGCGCTAAAACCAGTGCCACCAGTATCATCTGGCGGCGGAAAACCTGGCTATGGTAGAAGGCGCGACCCTGTGAAACATGCTCTGCTAACGCAGTTTCTGGGTGCCTGGTCTCTGAAAGACTGGCTTCAGTGAACTTCGTTTCAGTCGTCATGGAGCGAGATCCAATAGCCGGGTTCATAATTGATGGGCAAGAAACGCTCGTGTAGCTCTTCCATCGTGGCGTTGGGATCCAGGTCTTCAAACAGCTCTGGGTGTAGCCATTTGGCTAACTGCTGCACGGCCACAAAGTAGTAGGGGCTATTGTAAAACTGGTGCCAAATGGCGTGGAAGTTACCGGATTCCACCGCCTTGATGCCGGTCATCGCGGTGCGCTCGGTCAGTGCTTCAAGCTTAGCGCGAGCGCTTTGCAAATCAGACCCAGGGCCTACGCCGACCCAGTTGCCACCCGGCACATAGGCATCCCAGTTGCCGCCGGTGACAACCACATGATCAGGGTTGGCAGCAATAATCTGTTCAGGGTTCAGGTTGCCGAAACTGTTAGGAATGATGCCCTCGGCAATATTGCTACCGCCAGCCAGGGTGACATAGTCGCCAAAGTTGGCAGGGCCAAAGCTCATGCAGCACTCGTCGGAGTAGCCACCGGCCCGGTCAATAAACACGCTGGGGCGCTCTGGGTTCGCTTCGGCGATGACATCGGTTACCCGTGCCAACTGTGTCTCGGCAAACTCGATGAACTCTTCCGCCGCTTCTTCATCGTCCATGATCTGGCCGATGATGCGCATGGAGGGAATGGTGTGTTCAATCGGGTCTTCGCGAAAATCCACATAGACGATGGGAATGCCGAGTTGTGCCAGCTTGTCGTCGTAGGCGGCGTCTTCTGTGGCGGCTTTGGCCTCGATGTTCATCAGCACTACGTCAGGATTAAGCGAAGCGGCCTGCTCTACATCAAAAGTGCCGTCTTTAAAGCCGCCAAAGGTGGGGATCGCTTCAATCTCTGGGAAGCGTTCGGCGTAACGGGCATAGTTGTCGGGATCCGCCTGAGAAAAGTCTTCGCGCCAACCGACCACGTGGGCAAAAGGAGCTTCAGGCTCGAGTAAACCGAGCAAATAAATTTGCCGCCCTTCGCCTAAAATAACCCGCTCGGCAGGGCCATCCAGAGTGATTTCGCGGCCAGCGACATCGGTGACGGTGATAGCGTCAGCCATAGCAGTGGCGCCGCAAGCAAACGTGATAAGCGTACCAAGCAGGATTTTTAAGCGCGGAGAATTGAGCATTTTTTAACTCGTTGGTCGATATTGGTTAACAGGGCGGCATCGCTGATGCGCATTAACGGTGATAGCACAGAGATGCAATTGCTATTGTAACTGATTAGCGTTTGGGCGGCATTATTAGGGTGCCGCGCTTAATGGTCAACATGCTACGCTTTACACTGAGCATTTATCCTACGGTGATGGCTTCACATATTTGGCTCTAACGGCTCATTGTTGAAGGATTACTTGGTTTGTAAGTACTTACATTTTTTGGAGAGGCCGCTATGCCTTTATCTCGTGTCGAAGTTGCCACGCCTTCCGCCGAGCGTTTAATTAATCGGCTCTGTAAACACTGGGCGCATAAGCTGGAGGTCGAGCAAAGCGATCAGCAGGCCACCATTACGTTTGCCACTGGCACCTGCTTAATGGTTGCTGAGGCCGATAAACTGGTGGTGGCCCTCGAAACCCTTGAAGAGGAGCATCTGGATGAGTTGGAGGGGGTCGTCGAGCGCCACCTAATGCGTATGGCCGGTGATGAAGAGTTGGCGATTGTGTGGGAGAACTAGATAACGACTGGTCAGCCATAAACGGAGAGCGTCGAAGGCATCGATGGGTCTGCTATAATCGCGCTGATTTTGAAACATAAGTCTTACGCACTGAAACTTAGAGCTCAGGAGTTCGCATGACCCGAATTGCCATTGTAGGCGTGGCTGGCCGCATGGGCCGTACGTTGGTAAATGCTGTAGAGCAAGATGCTGAGGCGACACTAGCCGGCGGGATCGTGGAGCCAGGTAGCTCCTTGGCGGGCGCTGATATTGGCGAGCTTGCGGGTGTCGGGAAGCGCGGTGTTGTCGCGGTCGATTCGCTCACGTCGATTGTCGATGAATTTGATGTGCTGATCGACTTCACGGCCCCTCAGGTCACGCTTGGTAATCTGGCGTTCTGCGCAGAGCACGGCAAACGTATCGTGATTGGTACTACTGGCATGAGCGATGATGAGTTGGCTCAGCTCGATAGCTACCACGACAAGGTAGCCATGGTGTTCGCACCCAATATGAGCGTTGGGGTTAATCTGACCCTGAAACTGCTCGAAACCGCTGCCAAAGCGCTGGGCGATGAAGGCTACGATATTGAAGTGATCGAGTCTCACCACCGCCATAAGGTTGATGCGCCTTCCGGCACCGCGATCAAAATGGGCGAAGTAATTGCCGACAGCCTGGGGCGTAACCTTAAAGAGCACGGCGTGTTTGAGCGAGTCGGGCAGTGCGGCCCACGCACCGACAAAGAGATCGGCTTTGCCACCGTGCGCGCGGGCGATATCGTGGGTGAGCACACGGTAATGTTTGCCACCGAAGGTGAGCGCATTGAAATCACTCACAAGGCCTCCAGCCGGATGACCTTTGCCAAAGGTGCGGTTCGCGCGGCGCGCTGGGTCGCTGGCAAAGAGAGCGGCCGTTACGACATGCAGGATGTATTGGGGCTAGAGTAAGGGATTGCCTGTCACTGCTTGAGCAGGGCGCTAGAACAGTCCTGCCATCAAGGGGTAGTCTTCGATCAAGAATTCCTGTAACATTTCAAAAATTTTGGCCGGGTGGCCTGGAAATCTTAAACGGCGCGCTTGTTGCGTTGGTCAACCCAAAGCCTGCCTCCTCAGGGTTTGCTGCTATAAAGCGGTGCTGCTGTTAAGCGTAACGCTAGAGGCTAAGCGAATCAGAAAGGCATCGAACAACAAGCGGGATGAAACCGATTCTTTTTATCGGCTTCGTCCCGCTTTTTTACGACCCCAGTTTTACTAGTGATAGTTTTTATTAGCGATAGTGTTACGTCGCGGATAATCAAGAAATTGCTGAGCCTGCGCCCCACAGGCTCCCACCAGCATGGGAGGATCTTGTTTTGAATAACCCCGCATTGAGCAAACCCGCAATATTGGCCCTGGAAGATGGCAGCGTGTTCCACGGCATTGCCATTGGCGCGGACGGATTAACAAGCGGTGAGGTGGTGTTCAATACGGCCATGACCGGCTATCAAGAAATCCTCACCGACCCTTCCTACACCCGCCAAATCGTTACCCTCACCTATCCCCATATCGGCAATACAGGCATTAACGCTGAAGACATTGAGTCAGCTTCTATTGCCGCAGCAGGTTTGGTGATTCGCGATTTACCGCTAATGGCCAGCAGCTTCCGCTCTGAGCAGTCGCTGTCGGACTACCTGAAAAGCCAGAACGTGCTGGGTATTGCCGATATCGATACCCGCCGTCTAACGCGCATTTTGCGAGATAAAGGTGCGCAGAACGGGGCGATTTTGGCAGGCGTTGATGCGGAAGGCGATGGGGCGGTCACACGGGCGCTGGAAGCCGCCAAGGCTTTCCCTGGCCTGAAGGGGATGGATCTGGCCAAAGAGGTGTCGTGTAAACAAGCCTACGAGTGGTCGGAAGGTGAGTGGACGCTGGGTGAAGGCTACGCTGATGCTTCCAAAAGCGAGCGCCCCTACCATGTGGTGGCGTACGACTACGGTGTGAAATTCAACATCCTGCGCATGCTGGCCGCTCGCGGCTGCCGCCTGACAGTCGTGCCCGCGCAAACGCCTGCTGCTGAGGTGCTGGCGATGAATCCGGATGGCGTGTTTTTAGCCAACGGCCCTGGTGACCCGGAGCCCTGCGATTACGCCATCAAGGCAATTCAGGACGTGCTGGAAACCAATATTCCGGTGTTTGGTATCTGCCTGGGCCACCAACTGCTGGCGCTCGCCGCCGGGGCGAAGACGGTCAAAATGAGCCACGGCCACCACGGTGCCAACCACCCGGTGCAGGATCTGGATAGTGGTACGGTAATGATCACCAGCCAGAATCACGGCTTTGCGGCGGATGAAGCGACCCTGCCCGCTAACGTGCGCGCCACGCACCGTTCGCTGTTCGACGGTACCTTGCAGGGAATCGAGCTTACCGACCGACCGGCGTTCAGCTTTCAAGGCCACCCGGAAGCGAGTCCCGGCCCGCGTGATGTGGCGCCGCTGTTTGATCGCTTCGTGGCTATGATGCAGGCACGCCGTTAACGCGTCCCTAGCATCACCGTATCGCCGTCTTTTGTCGCTCATCGTCACCATTTTTTGCGGGAACCGTTATGCCTAAGCGTACCGACATCAACAGTATCTTGATCATTGGCGCTGGCCCGATTGTGATCGGCCAGGCCTGCGAATTCGACTACTCCGGCGCCCAGGCGTGTAAAGCGCTGCGCGAGGAGGGTTACCGGGTTATTTTGGTTAACTCCAACCCCGCCACCATCATGACTGACCCGGCCATGGCCGATGCCACCTACATCGAGCCGATTACCTGGCAGGCGGTGGAGAAGATCATCGAAGCCGAGCGCCCTGATGCCATTCTGCCGACCATGGGTGGTCAGACGGCGCTGAACTGCGCCCTCGAGCTTGAAAAGCATGGCGTGCTGGAGAAGTTCGGTGTCGAGATGATCGGTGCCAACGCCGATGCGATTAACATGGCCGAAGACCGTGATCTGTTCGATCAGGCCATGAAGCGCATTGGCTTGGAGTGCCCGAAAGCGAAAGTCGCCCACACCATGGATGAAGCCTGGGAGATTCAGGCTGAACTGGGTTTCCCGACCATTATTCGCCCTTCCTACACCATGGGCGGCTCCGGCGGCGGCGTGGCGTACAACAAGGAAGAGTTCGAAGAAATCTGTACCCGTGGTTTTGAGCTTTCCAATAACCACGAGCTGCTCATCGATGAGTCGCTGCTGGGGTGGAAAGAGTACGAGATGGAAGTTGTGCGTGATAAAAACGACAACTGCATCATCGTCTGCGCGATTGAGAACTTCGACCCCATGGGCGTGCACACCGGCGACTCCATCACCGTGGCGCCGGCGCAAACGCTGACCGATAAAGAGTATCAGATCATGCGTGACGCCAGCCTCGCGGTACTGCGCGAGATTGGCGTAGAGACCGGTGGCTCTAACGTCCAGTTTGGTATGGATCCCAAAACCGGCCGTTTGGTAGTTATCGAGATGAACCCGCGGGTGTCACGCTCTTCAGCGCTGGCCTCAAAGGCGACCGGTTTCCCGATTGCTAAAATCGCCGCGAAATTGGCGATTGGCTATACCCTGGACGAGCTGCAGAACGATATTACCGGTGGTCAAACGCCGGCATCGTTCGAGCCGTCTATCGATTACGTGGTCACCAAAATTCCGCGCTTCACCTTCGAGAAATTCCCCCAGGCCAACGATCGCCTAACGACGCAGATGAAGTCGGTGGGTGAGGTGATGGCGATTGGCCGCACCTTCCAAGAGTCGCTGCAGAAAGCCCTGCGTGGCCTGGAAACCGGTAACGATGGTCTTGATCCGATCATTACCGATTTCACGCCGGACAACATGGCGATTATCCAGGGCGAACTGCAGGCCGCCGGTGCCGAGCGTATTTTCTACGTGGCGGACGCCATGCGTTCCGGCATGAGCGTCGATGACGTCTTTGCCCTGACCAATATCGACCCTTGGTTCCTGGTGCAGCTGGAAGATTTGGTGCTGACTGAAAACGCCGTTGCCAAGCGCTCGCTGGCTGACTTCTCGGCTCGTGAGCTCTATCAGCTCAAGCGCAAAGGCTTCGGCGATGCGCGCCTGGCCAAGCTACTGAATGTCAGCGAAAAAGAGTTCCGTCAAACCCGCCAGGCCGCCGGCATTCGCCCGGTTTATAAGCGTGTCGATACCTGTGCCGCGGAGTTTGCCTCTGATACCGCCTATATGTACTCCACTTACGAAGAGGAGTGCGAGGCGGATGTTTCTGACCGTCAGAAGATCATGGTATTGGGCGGTGGCCCTAACCGGATCGGCCAGGGCATCGAGTTTGACTACTGCTGCGTTCACGCCGCCTTCGCCATGCGCGATGATGGTTATGAAACCATCATGGTCAACTGCAACCCGGAAACCGTCTCTACCGATTACGACACCTCTGATCGTCTCTACTTTGAGCCGGTAACGCTGGAAGACGTGCTGGAAATCGCCGATAAAGAGAAGCCGGTAGGCGTGATCGTCCAGTTCGGTGGTCAGACGCCGCTGAAACTGGCCCGTGAGCTAGAAGCTGCCGGTGTGCCGATCATTGGTACCACGCCGGACGCTATCGACCGTGCAGAAGACCGTGAACGCTTCCAGGTGATGATCGACAAGCTGGGCCTGAAGCAGCCGCCCAATGCCACGGCGCGCAGCTTTGCGGAAGCCTTCGATAAAGCCGAAGCGATTGGCTACCCGTTGGTGGTACGCCCCAGCTACGTGCTGGGTGGCCGGGCCATGGAGATCGTCTACGACGCCTCCGAGCTTGAAAACTACATGACCCACGCGGTGAAAGTCTCCAACGACTCGCCGGTGCTGCTGGATCACTTTTTGAGTGCCGCGATCGAGATCGATATCGATGCGGTGTCGGATGGTCAGCAGGTAGTGATCGGCGGCATCATGCAGCATGTAGAGCAAGCGGGCGTTCACTCCGGCGACTCTGCCTGCGCGCTGCCGCCTTACTCGCTGCCTGCGGATGTGCAGGACGAGATGCGCCATCAGGTGAAGCAGATGGCGGTTGAGCTGGGCGTTAAAGGCTTAATGAACGTGCAGCTGGCCTGGCAGGATGGCGAGATCTATGTGATCGAGGTGAATCCCCGCGCTTCGCGTACGGTGCCCTTTGTGTCCAAGTGCATTGGCACCTCGCTGGCGCAGATTGCGGCCCGCTGCATGGCCGGTAAAACCCTGGCTGAGCAGGGCTTTGAGCAGGAAATCGTGCCGCACTTCTATAGTGTTAAAGAGGCAGTTTTCCCGTTCAATAAATTCCCCGGTGTCGACCCGATTCTGTCGCCGGAAATGAAGTCCACCGGCGAAGTGATGGGCTCTGGCGACACCTTTGCAGAAGCCTTCTTCAAGGCGCAGTTGGGGGCAGGTGAGGCCATTCCTGGACTTACCGGTGAGCGCAAGGCATTCCTTTCCGTGCGCGAACCGGACAAGGCGGGGATTATCGAAGTGGGGCGTTCTCTGTTAGCATTAGGCTTTACGCTATGTGCTACACGGGGAACAGCGGCTGCTTTGGAAGCTGCCGGGCTTGCCGTGGAACACGTCAATAAAGTCTACGAAGGCCGTCCCCATATCGTCGATCTGCTTAAGAACGACGAAATCGCCTACATTGTGAACACTACTGAAGGTCGTCAGGCTATTAACGACTCTTCGGTCATTCGCCGTACTGCTCTCTCGCGCAAGGTGCCCTATGCGACCACCTTGGCGGGCGCTAATGCTGTTTGCATGGCGCTTGAGTACGGTAGGGAGATTACGGTGCGGCGCCTTCAGGATCTGCATGCAGGAGCAAGTCAATGAACAAGGTCCCGATGACAGTTGCGGGAGAAAGAAGCCTTCGTGAAGAGCTCGACCACCTTAAAAGCGAAGCTCGTCCGCAGGTGATCGCGGCCATCGCCGAAGCGCGTGAACACGGTGATCTTAAAGAGAACGCCGAGTATCACGCCGCTCGCGAGCAGCAGGGGTTTATCGAAGGGCGAATTCAGGAGATCGAAAGTAAGCTCTCTGTCGCTCAAGTGATTGACGTCACCAAGCTGCCGAAAACTGGCAAAGTGATTTTCGGCGTAACCGTATCGCTAATGAATCTGGATACTGATGCGGAAGTCACTTACCGTATCGTCGGCGAAGATGAGGCGGATATTAAGTCTGGCCGTATCTCGGTTACCTCACCGATTGCCCGTGCCCTGATCGGCAAAGAAGAGGGTGATGTCGTGGTGGTCAAAACACCCGGCGGTGACGTGGAGTACGAAGTAGGTAGCGTCGAACACGTATGACAAAAAACGCCCCTTCGATTGACTCTGGAGTCAGTTGAAGGGGCGCTTTCGTACGGCGACTCTCTATTGCACGCGTTGAATTTAACGCTTAATGGCGGCCGTGGTGGTTCTCAAAGCGGGTAACGTTAGAAAGCTTCGGGTTCACCTGCGGATTTCTACGATAGAGCAGCGCCATTTTGCCAATGGTTTGCACCAAGTCGGCACGGCTGTTGGCGATCAGTTCGGCTATCATGGCAGCACGATCATCCCGCTCAGGAAGGGCAAGTTTCACTTTGATCAGTTCGTGATCAGTGAGTGCGCGGTTGAGTTCTGCGAGCAAATTTTCGGAGACGCCGTTCTCAGAAACGGTGACCACTGGGTTAAGATGGTGGCCAATGCTACGAAATGCTTTCTTTTGTGCCTGTGACAAGCTCATGGTATCTTGCGGTATCCCGGTTAGCGCTTAACGCTCCATCTTACGGTGAAACGTCACCGAGTGAAAGCGATCGCGTGAATGCGCCCATCTCTTATTCCAGTGTTAGACTCCCACATGCAGCAAAAGCCCCCGAACCGAAAACATTCCGTTAGCAAGACCAGCAATAACTGGAAGAAGGAGCATTTTGACGACCAGTACGTGAAGCAGAGCTGGCAAGATGGCTACCGTTCCCGTGCCAGCTATAAGCTGATTGAGTTGGATGAAAAAGATAAACTGCTGCGTCCCGGTATGACGGTGATTGATCTGGGCGCCGCCCCCGGCGGGTGGAGTCAAATTGCAGCGGAAAGGGTAGGGCCTGAAGGTGTGGTGATTGCCTCTGATATTCTGGAGATGGATGCACTGGCCGGGGTGGATTTTATCCAAGGTGATTTCACTGAAGAGGCGGTGCTGGAGGCGATACTAAAATGCCTGGATAATCGCCGTGTAGACCTTGTGATGTCGGATATGGCCCCCAATATGAGTGGTATGGCGGCGATTGATCAGCCCCAGGCGATGTATTTAGTGGAGCTAGCGTTAGAACTTGCCCGCGAAACGTTGTCACCTGGTGGCCGGTTTTTAGCTAAAGTATTCCAGGGGGAAGGGTTTGACGCCTATTTGAAAGAATTGCGCGGCAGCTTTAACAAGGTAGTAACCCGTAAGCCAGACGCCTCCCGGGCGCGTTCCCGTGAAGTCTATTTTCTGGCCGAAGGGTTTCGCGGGTGACTCTCCTTAACATGAGAGGCTGCCCGTGTGGTTCATAGCCAAGATTTATCAGCGCGATTGCCAGACAGGCAAGCGCAACGTGTGTCACATTAGTCGCCATAAGTGCGCGTGACACAGATGGCCCGAGGCATAAGACGCTTTGGCAATGGTTGAACGCTTGATGCTGATGTAATGTCGTATTACTAAGCTTATTGGTAAAAGACTTTATGAGGCACCAGGGTTTAACTGACGGATTCTTGTAATGAGGGTAGCCCCTTGAATGATATGGCGAAGAACCTGATTCTGTGGTTGGTCATCGCGGCCGTCCTACTGACAGTGTTCAACAATTTCAGTACGGAAAGCGCACCGCAAAACACAAACTATTCCCAGTTTGTGCAGCAGGTGCAAAATCAGCAGGTACGTAGCGTAACGATTGATGGTTACACCATCAGCGGTGAGCGCACGGACGGCACTCAGTTCCAGACCATCCGCCCAGCGGCGGAAGATCCGAAGCTGATGGACGACCTGTTGAGCAACAATGTGACGGTGGTGGGCAAAGAGCCAGAGCAGCAAAGTATCTGGACGCGGCTACTGATCGCCAGCTTCCCGATTCTGTTGATTTTGGGCATCTTTATGTTCTTCATGCGCCAAATGCAGGGCGGAGCCGGTGGTGGTAAAGGCGGCCCGATGAGCTTTGGTAAATCGAAGGCCAAGCTGCTCTCACAAGATCAGATCAAGACAACCTTTGCCGACGTGGCGGGTTGTGATGAAGCCAAGGAAGAAGTAGAAGAGCTGGTCGACTTCCTGCGTGACCCAACCAAATTCCAGCGCCTGGGCGGCACGATTCCCCGCGGCGTATTGATGGTAGGCCCTCCGGGTACCGGTAAAACGCTGCTGGCAAAGTCCATTGCGGGCGAAGCCAAAGTGCCGTTCTTCTCTATTTCGGGTTCTGACTTCGTTGAAATGTTTGTTGGTGTCGGTGCATCCCGTGTGCGTGACATGTTCGAGCAGGCCAAGAAGCAAGCGCCGTGCATTATCTTTATCGACGAAATCGATGCGGTAGGCCGTTCACGTGGCACCGGTATGGGTGGCGGTAACGACGAGCGCGAGCAGACGTTGAACCAACTGCTAGTTGAAATGGATGGCTTTGAAGCCAACGAAGGCGTCATTGTTATCGCCGCGACCAACCGTCCTGACGTACTTGACCCTGCGTTAATGCGCCCAGGCCGCTTTGACCGTCAGGTAACGGTCGGCTTGCCGGATATCCGTGGCCGTGAGCACATTCTGGGTGTTCATCTACGTAAAGTGCCGCTGGGTGATGACGTAAAACCGCAGCTGATCGCACGTGGTACGCCTGGTTTCTCTGGTGCGGATTTGGCCAACTTGGTCAACGAAGCCGCTCTGTTTGCCGCGCGCCGCAATAAGCGCCTGGTCAGCATGGAAGAGCTTGAGCTCGCGAAGGATAAGATCATGATGGGCGCTGAGCGCAAATCGATGGTCATGACCGACAAAGAGAAGCTCAATACCGCTTACCATGAGTCGGGTCACGCCATTATCGGTCTGGTCGTGCCTTCCCATGATCCGGTCTATAAGGTGACGATTATTCCCCGTGGCCGTGCGCTGGGTGTCACCATGTTCCTGCCGGAAGAGGATCGCTACAGCCTCTCCCGTCAGCAAATTCTGGGGCAGATCTGCTCGCTGTTTGGTGGCCGTATTGCCGAAGAGATGACGTTAGGCCCGAATGGTGTAACGACCGGCGCCTCAAACGACATCAAGCGTGCTACTGAGCTGGCCCATAACATGGTTGCCAAGTGGGGCTTGTCGGACGAAATGGGCCCGATCATGTACGACGAGGATGAGTCGCATCAGTTCCTCGGTGGCCCGGGTCAGGGTGGTGGCAAGATGAAGTCTGGTGACACCACCACGCGCCTTGATAAGGAAGTCCGCAAAATCATCGACGGTTGCTACGAGCAGGCACGCCAAATCCTGACCGATAATCGCGATAAGCTGGACGCCATGGCCGAGGCCTTGATGAAGTACGAGACCATTGATGCCACGCAGTTGAAGGACATCATGGAAGGTCGTGAGCCGCGCCCGCCGGAAGGTTGGGATGACGGTGACTCATCCGGTGGCGGTACGCCTGTCAACGATGACAAGCCGCAAGCGAAGGCTGAAGACGATGCTTCTTCAAACGCTTCTGGAGGCGATGCGTCCGGTGGTGACAGCGAAGAAGATGACGACGGGCCGCGTCGCCGTCCCTCAGACCCGCTAGGTGGCCCTGCAGGCTCATAAGCCAGCACTGCCGTATGAGCCAAAGGCGCCCCGTCATGGGGCGCCTTTTTTGATATGCTGTATACATAACAGCAATGTTTCATTTCTTGATCAGGCTGCAGCATGAAATCAATTCTGGACACGTCCTCTTCACGAAACGCAGAAAATGCTCTCCAACTGCGTTGCGGGCGCCATCTGTTGGATCTCTCCTTTCCCAGGGTAATGGGTATTCTTAATGTGACCCCGGACTCTTTTTCTGACGGTGGCCAGCACGTGGCATTGGATGACGCTTTGCGCCACGCTGAGCGGATGCTGGCCGAAGGGGCAGCGATGATAGATGTGGGCGGCGAATCGACCCGCCCTGGGGCTATCCCTGTCAGCCCCCAGGAAGAGCTAGACCGGGTGGCGCCGGTGGTGGAGGTCCTGGTGCGCGAGCTGGATGCGTTGGTGTCGGTGGATACCAGTTGCCCGACGGTTATACGCGAGGCGAGCGAGCTGGGCGCTGGTATGATTAATGATGTGCGCGCCTTAGAGCGAGAAGGCGCCCTGCTGGCTGCGGTGGGTAGCGGGTTGCCCGTCTGCCTGATGCATCGCCAGGGCGAGCCGCAGGATATGCAGCAGTCGCCCGCGTATCAGCGCCCGGTCGAGGAAGAGGTGGCGGATTATTTGGCCCGTCGGATTGCTGAATGCGAGGCTGCAGGGCTACGCCGCAACCGTCTACTGATCGACCCTGGTTTTGGCTTCGGCAAAACCGTCGAACACAATCTACGCTTACTCAAATACATGGAGTCTCTGCAATCGCTGGAGCTTCCAGTGCTGGTGGGTATGTCGCGCAAGAGCATGATTGGTAAAGTGTTGGGTCGACCAGTGGAGGAGCGTCTCTCCGGTGGTTTGGCGCTCGCTGCCATGGCGGTTGAGCGTGGGGCAAATATTTTGCGCGTGCATGACGTGGCTGCAACGGTCGATGCAGTCAATATGGCGTGGGCGGTACTACAAGAAGGCTGCGAGCCGCCGCTAAATAAGGAGTTTGACGCATGACAAGGCGCTATTTTGGGACGGATGGTATTCGCGGCACGGTGGGTAAATCACCGATTACCGCTGATTTTATGCTTAAGTTGGGCTGGGCGGCGGGTCAGGTGCTGCGCCGTGATAAAGGTCGAACGCGGGTACTGATCGGCAAAGATACCCGGATCTCTGGCTATATGTTCGAATCCGCCCTAGAGGCGGGGCTCTCGGCAGCGGGTGTCGATGTCTCGCTGCTGGGGCCAATGCCCACGCCGGGTATTGCCTATTTAACGCGCACATTTCGTGCCGATGCAGGCATCGTCATTTCGGCATCGCATAATCCTTTTGATGATAACGGCATCAAGTTCTTCTCCGCTGAGGGTAAGAAACTTCCCGATGACACGGAAGATCGTATCGAAGCGATGCTGGAAGCGCCGCTGACCACGGCCGAGGCCGCGCAGTTGGGTAAGGCAACACGCATCGACGACGCTGCAGGCCGTTATATCGAGTTTTGTAAATCGACCTTGCCTGACCGGCTTAGCCTGCACGGCCTTAAAATCGTCTTGGATTGTGCTCACGGTGCCACATACCATATCGCGCCCAATGTGTTCCGCGAGCTGGGGGCTGATGTCACCACCATTGGCTCTGCACCTGACGGGTTAAACATTAATCAGCAGGTGGGCTCAACGCACCCCGCGGCTCTGCGTGCTTCCGTGATTCAGCAAAATGCTGATTTGGGGATCGCCTTTGATGGCGATGGCGACCGCGTGCTGCTGGTAGATGGCGACGGGCGCGAAGTCGACGGCGACGATATTCTCTATCTGATTGCCCGAGATCGCCACGAGCGTGGCTTGCTTCAAGGCGGCGTGGTGGGCACCCTGATGTCAAACTTTGGCCTGTCGATGGCGCTGGATAAGCTGGGAATCCCCTTTGAGCGCGCAAAGGTGGGTGACCGCTTTGTGATGGAGCGTATGGCCGCCAATGGTTGGGAGCTGGGCGGTGAGTCGTCGGGGCATATTGTGTGCGCCCACGTGCAGACCACCGGCGACGGCATTGTCTCCGCGTTGCAGGTATTGGCGCTGATGATGCGCGAGCAAAAAAGCCTCCCGACACTGTTAAAAGAGTTGGAGAAAGTGCCCCAGGCGCTGGTTAATGTACGTTTGCCCGCTCATGCCAGCGCCAAAGAGGTGATGGCATCTGCGCCGCTTCAGCAGGCAGTGGCTGCGTTAGAGCATGAGTTAGGCGATGAGGGGCGAGTGTTGCTACGTCCCTCAGGTACTGAGCCGCTTATTCGAGTAATGGTGGAAGGACGCGCCCATTTAGACGTCGATCAATTGGCGCATAGCTTGGCCGATCAGGTTCAGGCGCTACTTAATTAAATGTGTTCAGCTAACCGGTTCAGTAAACTGGTTTGGTAAACCCAGCTTGTGGCTATAACAGCGGTTGTCTTGACAAGGCCGCTCCTATACCATTTCGCTCCACCTTGAGTGAGGAGAGTCGATGCGTACGCCTTTAATCGCCGGTAACTGGAAAATGAACGGTTCCGTGGCGTTGATCAATGAATTCGGCCAGGCCTTCTCCGCCGCCGTATCGCCAACGAGCGTGGATGTCGTTATCATTCCGCCGTTCCCCTATTTGGATGCGGCGCGCCACGCGTTTGAAGGTACGGTGCTTTCATTGGGCGCGCAAACGTTGAACCCTATTCACTCTGGGGCGCATACCGGCGAAGTAAGTGGCCGCATGCTAAAAGAGTTTGCGGTCTCTTACGTATTGGTGGGGCACTCTGAACGACGTCAGCTCTACAAAGAGAGCGATGAACAGATCTTTGCACGCCTGCTAGCAGCATTGAGCGTGGATATCACGCCGATCCTCTGTGTGGGTGAGTCCCTGGAGGAGCGCGACGCAGGGCGCACGATGGATGTGGTGCTTCGTCAAGTGGGCTATGTAATGTCCCGCTTAGAGCCCGACCAGCGTAAGCAGGTCGTGATTGCCTATGAGCCTGTTTGGGCCATTGGCACTGGGCGCACGGCAACGCCTGAGCAAGCCCAGGACGTTATGGCAGGCATCCGTGCCTACCAGGCGGGTTTCGATAAGGGCCTCGCCGAGCAACTGCGTTTGCTTTACGGCGGCAGTATGAACGCAAGCAATGCGGCTGAGCTGCTTGCTCAGCCAGATATCGACGGCGGTCTAGTGGGCGGAGCCTCACTCAAGATCGATGATTTTTATGCCATTTGTCAGTCAGCAGGATAACGCCATGCAAGTTGCAATTCTTATGATTCATGTGGTGATTGCGGTCGCCCTGGTGGTACTCATTCTGCTTCAGCAGGGTAAAGGTGCCGAAGCCGGTGCAGCTTTCGGGGGCGGTGCATCACAAACGGTATTCGGTTCGCGGGGTAGTGGTAACTTCCTGTCGCGCACAACGGCTATTTTGGCGGCGGGTTTCTTCGTCACCTCAATGGCGCTAGCTTACTTTGCCACCCAGGCGGGCCAGGCACCGGAAGCAGGTATTCCCGATTCGCGCTTGATCGAGCAGCAGCAAAGCGTCCCGACGCTTGACGACAGGCCTGCGGACGTGGATAATACCGCGCCAGTGCTAGAGGAAAGCAGCGAGTAAGCAGCTGCTGTTTTTTAGCCTCCCCTGATGCCGAAGTGGTGGAATTGGTAGACACGCTATCTTGAGGGGGTAGTGACCGTATGGTCGTGCGGGTTCAAGTCCCGCCTTCGGCACCATCTGTTTTGCTGGCACGCCAGCTTCCCAGAACGTTTCTTTTGTTACCAGAATGCCCATTGGCACCTGAGGCGAAAAAGACAGCTTTAAGTAAGTGGTTCTTGAAGCAAGTAGTTCTTGACGTAAGTGGCTTTAGTGTCTATTATCGTCGACCTAGATTGATGCGGGGTGGAGCAGTCTGGTAGCTCGTCGGGCTCATAACCCGAAGGTCATCGGTTCAAATCCGGTCCCCGCTACCATTTTCTAGTAGCATGTTCTAGATTGTTATTTTTAAGACGTATTGGAAATAACGGTCATTTCAGGTACAGCCTGTTACATGTTGCTAAGACGGTACTGGAAGTAGTACTTAAGAAATGGTACACAAGGTTTCTTTCAAAAAGCCCCTTCCAGTGAAGGGGCTTTTTGTTAGCAGCTTTTGGCTAGCAAGCGCGCCTGGTCGCTGTTTTATTGGCGCCCCCCGCTTTGTTAGCCAGAATATCGTTAGCACGAATATCTTAATAGCGGATGTCGTCCGGAAAACCGGAGACACATTCCCGAGTAACGCCAATCAGCCACCTAGCTTTTCTAATAACTCCTGGCCAGGTGCCTGATGCAACGGCTATAGGAGCTTTGTCTGTGGCCACTAAACACGCTGCGCTTCACGCGCTGATCGAACCTGTTGTTGCTGCCATGGGCTTTGAGCTATGGGGCATCGACCATCTTTCCCAGGGCAAAAATTCGCGGCTGGTGATCTATATCGAGCGCGAGAGTGGTGTCAGCGTGGAAGACTGCGCAGATATTAGCCGCCAAGTCAGTGCCGTTATGGATGTAGAAGACCCCATTCCCGGTGAGTACCGGTTGGAAGTCTCCTCGCCAGGCATGGCACGTCCCTTGTATTCCCTGGATCAGTTTACCCGCTTTCAAGGTCATCACGTCGCGCTGAAATTGCGCACTGCCTTTGACGGGCGGCGCAAGTATCAAGGGCTTTTGGTCGGTGTTGAGGGGGATGAAGTACTGCTACAACTGGATGGCGAAGAGTACTGCTTTCCAATTGAGAGTATTGATTCTGCTCACATTGTACCGCAGTTCGACGATTGACCGGGTGGCGGCGCTGCCGGCAGGCTGCCGGGGTGATGCACATAAGGATAGGTTTTCTGGCGAGGCATACGCATGAGTAAAGAAATTTTAATGGTCGTTGACGCGATCTCCAATGAGAAGGGCGTCCCACGTGATGTCATCTTCGAGGCGGTAGAAGCCGCTCTTGCGAGTGCGTCACGCAAGCGTTTTGAAAGAGAAGAAGCCAATGTGCGCGTGCATATTGACCGCCGCACTGGTGAATACGAAACCTTCCGCACCTGGACCGTTGTGGAAGATGACGAATTCGAAACGCCAGATTATGAAATTAAAGAGAGCATCGCCGAGCAGCGCGATCCGCCGCTGAAATTAGGCGATGTGGTCGAAAAAAGCATCGAAAATGCGTCGTTTGGCCGTATTGCTGCACAAACCGCCAAACAGGTGATCGTACAGAAAGTACGCGAAGCCGAGCGGGCTGAAGTCGTGCGCCAATATGCCGATCGCGAAGGTGAACTGGTTGCGGGCATCGTTAAAAAGACCACACGTGATGGCCTGATCATTGATTTGGGCGAAAACGCTGAGGCGTTTTTGCCGCGCAATGAAATGATTCACGGCGAGCGTTACCGCATGAACGAGCGGGTGCGCGCCCTGTTGGTCAAAGTGGATCCCGATGCACGCGGTGCTCAGCTTCAGCTATCGCGGACGTGTCCCGAGCTGATCATCGAGCTGTTCAAAATTGAAGTGCCAGAGATCGCAGAGCAGTTGATTGAGATCAAAGGTGCTGCGCGTGACCCCGGTTCACGGGCCAAAATTGCGGTAAAAACCAATGATCGCCGCATCGACCCGGTCGGTGCCTGTGTGGGTATGCGCGGTTCGCGCGTTCAGGCGGTCTCTTCGGAGCTGCAAAACGAACGCGTTGATATCGTGCTGTGGGATGACAATCCCGCCCAATTGGTGATTAACGCCATGGCACCTGCCGATGTTGGGTCTATCCTTGTGGACGAGGACGCCCACGCAATGGATGTGGCCGTGGCGCAGGATAACCTTGCTCAGGCGATTGGCCGGAGCGGTCAGAACGTGCGTTTGGCTTCTGAACTTACCGGCTGGCGCATTAATGTCATGACCGAAGAGGAAGCGGAGTCTAAGCGCGATCAAGAGATTGATAGCCTGGTGGACTCTTTTATCCAGCACCTCGATGTGGATGAAGATGTCGCTCGCCTGTTGGTGGATGAGGGGTTCACTACCCTGGAAGAAGTCGCCTACGTGCCGATGGAAGAGATGCTCGAAATCGAAGAGTTCGATGAAGATTTAGTCGAAGCGCTTCGTGCACGTGCGAAAGACGAGCTGCTGACGATGGCAATTGCCACGGAAGAAGCGCTAGACGGTGCCCAGCCAGCAGCAGATCTGCTGGAGATGGATGGCATGGAGCGCCACCTGGCCTTCATTCTGGCCAGTCGCGGCATCGTCACCATGGAAGATCTCGCCGAGCAGTCTGTCGACGATCTGGTCGATATCGAGGAGTTGGACGAAGCGCGCGCAGCGGCACTGATCATGACTGCCCGTGCGCCCTGGTTTGAAGTCGATGACGCATCGGATTCGAACACACAGTAAACAGGTCACGGGCTGAGGAGGGTCAATATGTCAGATATGACAGTTAAAGATTTCGCAGGAAAGGTGGGCCGTGATGTGCCTCGCCTACTAGAGCAAATGAAAGAAGCGGGTTTAAAGCACGCTTCTGAAAGCGATGCTGTGTCTGAAGAAGACAAGCAGAAGCTACTGAGTTTCTTGAAGAAGAGCCACGGCGGTAGCGACACCCCTGAAGCGGGCAAAAACCGCATCACGCTGACACGCAAAACCCGTAGCCGTATCAATACCGGCGAGCGCGGCAAAACCATTGAAGTGCAGGTACGTAAGAAAAAGACCTACGTCAAAAGCGCTGAAGATGAGAAGCCGAAAGCGCCGGAGCCTAGCTATACCGGCCCGCGCCAGCTAGTGGGCGATATGGCGGAAGCCGAAGCTGAGCGCAAAGTGTCTGATGCGCGTGAAGCCGAAGAAAAAGCCGCTGCTAAGAAAGCCCGCGCTGCACAGGTAGCGGAAGCCACCGCGCGTAGCAATAAAGAAGCTGAAGCGACGGCGCAAAGTAACACGGCGCGTAGCAATAAAGAGTCTGAAGCCAAGCCGAAAGCGCCTGCAGCAGCCAAAGCACCGGCTACGCCAGACATTCCGGTGCCGAATCTTGAAATCGACGATACGCCGTCCGGTGACGATATGCCGCCAGCGCCGCCGAAAGAGGGCCGCACTGACCGTCGTACCGCTCCGCCCAAGAAGACGGCGGCGAAGAACAAAGGTCGCCGTGACGATGAAGATCGTGGTGATCGCGAAGAGCGCAAGCGCGGTGGCGGCGGTAAGAAGGTAAAACGTGCCGAACAGCGTCGTGGTGGTCGCCGTGGTGGCAACCAGACCGGCAATGGCAAGCACGCTTTCCAGAAGCCGACTCAGCCGATCGTGCGTGAAGTATCGATCCCTGAATCGATCAGCGTGGCGGAATTGGCCGACAAGATGTCGATCAAGGCCAATGAAGTGATCAAGGCCATGTTTAACATGGGCGCGGCGGTTACCATCAACCAAACCATCGATCAGGATACGGCTGCGATCGTGGTGGAAGAGATGGGCCATACACCGAAGCTGGTTAAAGATGACGCGCTGGAAACGGAAATGCTAGAAGGCATCTCCTATGAAGGCGAAGAGATCACGCGCTCACCCGTTGTTACGGTGATGGGCCACGTTGACCACGGTAAAACCTCGCTGCTGGACTACATCCGTAAAGCGAAAGTGGCGACCGGTGAAGCCGGTGGTATTACCCAGCATATCGGTGCCTACCACGTGGAAGATAACCACGGTGGCGTGACCTTCCTGGATACCCCAGGCCACGCGGCGTTTACCGCCATGCGTGCCCGTGGTGCCAAGGCGACAGACGTGGTTATTCTGGTTGTGGCTGCCGACGATGGCGTGATGCCTCAGACGATTGAGGCGATTGAACACTCCAAAGCCGCTGAAGTGCCCATGGTGGTAGCGGTCAACAAGATCGATAAAGATGGTATCGATCTTGATCGCATCAAGAATGAGCTTTCGCAGCACGGCGTGATCTCCGAAGAATGGGGCGGTGATACTCAGTTTGTTCACGTTTCCGCCAAGACCGGTGAAGGTATTGAAGAACTGTTGGAAGCAATCCAACTGGTCTCTGAAGTGCTTGAGCTTAAAGCCGTTCCTTCTGCGCCGGGTAAAGGCGTGGTGGTTGAATCGCGCCTTGATAAAGGTCGTGGTCCAGTCGCCACCGTACTGGTTCAGAACGGTACGCTGAAAAAGGGCGATATCGTCCTGGCTGGCCTGCACTACGGTCGTGTACGTGCGCTGACCAACGAACTTGCCCAGCAAGTCGATGCGGTTGGCCCGGCCATGCCGGTAGAGATTCAAGGCTTGGGCGGCACGCCGGATGCCGGTGATGACTTTATGGTCGTTGCAGACGAGAAGAAAGCCCGCGAAGTGGCTAACTTCCGTCAAGGCAAATACCGCGAAGTGCGCCTGGCGCGTCAGCAGAAGGCCAAGCTGGAGAACATGTTCAGCCAGATGGGCCAAGACGAAGTGGCCAAGGTCAACATCGTCCTCAAAGCCGACGTTCAAGGTTCTCTGGAAGCGATCAAAGGCGCCCTGGAAGAACTCTCCACCGGTGAAGTTGAAGTCGCCGTGGTCTCTTCGGGTGTCGGTGGTATCACCGGTACAGATGCCAACCTGGCGCTTGCGTCGGAAGCCATCGTAGTCGGCTTTAACGTCCGTGCTGACGCCGCTGCCCGCGAGATCGTTGAGCGCGAAGGCCTGGATCTGCGTTACTACAGCGTTATTTACCAGCTGATCGACGAGGTCAAACAGGCGATGAGCGGTATGCTCGCACCTGAGTGGAAAGAAGAAATCGTCGGTATTGCCGAAGTGCGCGATGTCTTCCGTGCGCCGAAGATTGGTGCCATCGCCGGCTGTATGGTGGTTGAAGGCAGCGTGCATCGTAATAAGAAGATCCGCGTGTTGCGTGATGACGTGGTGATCTACGAAGGCGAGCTCGAATCGCTGCGCCGCTTCAAAGACGATGTGCAGGAAGTGCGCAACGGCATGGAGTGTGGCATCGGCGTGAAGAACTACAACGATGTCCAAGTCGGCGATAAGATTGAAGTCTTCGACCAAGTGAAGGTCGAGCGTAGTCTGTAAGGCTGCGAGGAGCTAAACATGCGCGAATTTAAGCGTACCCACCGGGTAGCCGACCAGCTCCAAAAGGAGCTGGCGGTGCTGATCCAACGAGAAGTGAAAGACCCGCGTTTGGGCATGGTCACGGTTAGCGGTGTCACCGTTAGCCGTGACCTTGGCTACTCCGACGTCTACGTCACTCTGTTGGGTGAGCAAGAGCCCGAGCGTATTAAAGAGAATCTGCAGGTGCTTAAGCGTGCTGCTGGTTTTCTAAGAAGCCAGATTGCCAAGCGCATCAAGCTACGTCACGTACCGGAGCTGCGTTTTCATTTCGATGAAAGCGTGGTGCGCGGTCAGCAGCTTTCTTCATTGATTGATGAAGCGGTGACGACGGATCGTGCACGCTATCAAAACGATGATGACGATTATCAAGACGCTGGCCAAGACAGTGACTCAGACGGCGACGCCCAGCAAAGTGAGGAAACTCGCTAGTGGCGCGTCAACGTCGAGGTTTACCGGTTAATGGCGTACTGCTGCTGGATAAGCCCAAGGGCGTTTCCAGCAACCATGCGCTGCAGCGTGTGCGTCGGCTGTTCCAGGCTCAAAAAGCCGGGCACACCGGCACGCTAGACCCGATGGCAACCGGCTTATTGCCGATTTGCCTAGGTGAAGCGACCAAGTTTTCATCGCACTTGCTGGAAGCCGACAAGGTGTATCGCACCCGGGTAGAGCTAGGGGTGATCACGGATACCGGCGATGCAGAAGGCACGATTATTGAGCAGCATGAGGTTCCCAGCCTAAGCGTCGATGACGTGGAAGCTGTGCTCACCCGTTTTCGCGGTGAGATCGACCAAGTGCCGCCGATGTATTCGGCCCTCAAGCATCAGGGCAAAAAACTTTACGAGTTGGCCCGTGAAGGCAAGCAGGTAGAGCGTGCAGCCCGGCGCGTAAGCGTGTATGATGCGCGCCTGCTATCGTTTGAAGGCACTGCTTTTGAGCTGGAAGTAAGCTGCAGTAAAGGCACTTACATCCGCACGTTAGCCGAAGATATTGGCCAAGCGCTTGGCTGTGGTGCGCACATCAGTCAACTAAGGAGGCTCAAAACGGGGCCCTTTTTAGCCGACGCGATGTGGACGCTAGAGGCCTTGGAAGCATTGGCCGACCAAGCGGCACTGGAAGCTGAACTCATGCCCGTGGATGTGTTGGTGGACCATTTACCGTTACTGACGGTAGACGACACCGCGCATTCTCGTTTGGCCCATGGCCAGCCCGCTGCTCTCGAAACCGGCGCATTAGCCGCGGACGAAGTAGCCCGACTTTATTACGCCGAGACGTTTATCGGCCTTGGCGTAGTGAAAGGTGCTCAGGAAGTGGCGCCTAAGCGACTGTTAAGTACTGTCGCTATCTCGTAAACAGCGTTGCAAGGAGGCGACCGTCTACGTGAAAATTGCAAGATCCGACGTACACGTCGAAACGTGTACGTAGAAAACAGTAGCTTGAGACTGCAAATATGCGTGGTCTCACCCATTCATTTTTAGGCATATTGCTTACTGGAGAGACAGATGGCTTTAACCGCTGAGAAGAAGGCCGAGATCGTCACTGAATACGGCCGCGGCGATAACGATACCGGTTCCCCTGAAGTGCAGGTTGCACTGCTGAGCGCCAACATTAATGGCCTGCAGGATCACTTCAAGACCAACAAACAGGATCACCACTCGCGTCGTGGTCTGATCCGCATGGTTAACCAGCGTCGTAAGCTGCTGGACTACCTAAAGCGTAAAGATTTCGAACGCTATCAGTCCCTGATTCAGCGTCTGGGTCTGCGTCGTTAAACGTTAACGACAACGATTAGAAACGGGCAGCTCCTTGTGAGCTGCCCGTTTTTTTATGTTTCGTGTTTACGGCAAGTAGGGAACTGGTAGCCCTATCGCGCTCCAGCGCCTAGAATGGTAACGAGTCAAAACGACCTAAACGAATAGACAAGTAGATATTGATAATGCTGAAGGAAGTCGCTGTGAATCCGGTAAAGAAAACGTTCCAGTACGGTCGTAGCACCGTCACGCTCGAAACCGGGCGTATTGCTCGCCAAGCTACCGGCGCTGTCATGGTTACCATGGATGACACCGTCGTGCTGTGTACCGTTGTCGCTCGCAAAGAGGCAAACCCGAGCCAACCCTTTTTCCCTCTCTCGGTACACTACCAAGAGAAAACCTACGCAGTGGGCAAGATTCCTGGCGGCTTCTTCAAGCGCGAAGGTCGTCCCACTGAAAAAGAGACGCTGACCTCGCGTCTGATTGATCGCCCAATCCGTCCGCTGTTCCCCAAAGGCTTTATGAACGAAGTGCAGGTCGTCTGTACCGTTCTCTCCACCGACCGTAACCACGATCCGGATATTGCCGCACTGCTGGGTACTTCCGCAGCGCTGAGTATCTCTGGCGTGCCGTTTAGTGGCCCGATTGGCGCAGCCCGCGTTGGTTTTAACGAAGAGAAAGGCTACTTCCTCAACCCAACGGTTGAAGAACTGGCCACCTCTGAGCTCGACATGGTCGTCGCCGGTACTGAAAAAGCCGTGCTGATGGTTGAGTCTGAAGCCAAAGAGCTGCTCGAAGACGAAATGCTGGGAGCCGTTCTGTTCGGTCACCAGGAAATGCAGGTCGCGATCAGTGCCATTAACGAACTGGTTGCTGAAGCGGGCAAGCCGCGCTGGGAGTGGCAGGCCGCCGAAGAGAACCAGGCGCTCAAAGCCGCCATGGCCGATGCGTTTGAAGCTAAAGTGGGCGATGCTTACCGCATCACCGACAAAATGCAGCGCCAGGATGCATTGGCTGAGTTGAAAGACCAGGCGATTGAACAACTGGCAGCCGATGAAGGCGAACCGGTTAACGACAAGTTCAGTAAAGATGACGTCAAAGGTGCCTTTGCTAGCCTGGAAAAACGCGTTGTGCGTTCACGGGTGGTAAAAGGTGAGCCGCGTATTGACGGTCGTGACAATCAAACCGTTCGCCCGCTGGCGATTGAAGTCGGTGTGCTGCCGAAAGCTCATGGTTCTGCCATCTTTACGCGTGGTGAGACCCAGGCGATTGCCGTAGCAACACTGGGCACGCTGCGTGATTCACAGCTAATCGAATCACTGGAAGGTGAGCGTAAAGACCGCTTTATGCTGCACTACAACTTCCCTCCCTACTCGGTGGGTGAAGCTGGCTTTATGGGTGGCCCGAAGCGTCGCGAAATCGGCCATGGCCGCTTAGCGCGTCGTGGTGTGCAGGCAATGCTGCCGTCAGAAGATGTCTTCCCCTACACCATTCGTGTGGTGTCTGAAATTACCGAGTCTAACGGCTCCAGCTCCATGGCCTCTGTATGTGGCTCTTCGCTGGCCCTGATGGACGCAGGCGTGCCGTTAAAAGCACCGGTCGCCGGTATTGCCATGGGCTTGGTAAAAGACCCGGACGGTTTTGCGGTATTGACCGATATTCTGGGTGACGAAGATCACCTTGGCGATATGGACTTTAAAGTTGCCGGTTCCGAAGAGGGCGTCACCGCCCTGCAGATGGACATCAAGATCGAAGGCATCAACGAAGAGATTATGGAGCTCGCGCTGCAGCAAGCACTGACCGCGCGACTGAGTATTCTCGAGCAAATGAATGTCGTGATCAGCCAGAGCCGTAGCGATGTCTCCGACAACGCGCCGTCCATGGCAACGATCAAAATCGATCCGGACAAGATCCGTGACGTTATCGGTAAAGGTGGCGCAACCATTCGCAAAATCTGCGAAGACACCGGCGCCTCTATTGATCTCGACGACGATGGCACCGTGCGTATTTACGCGGAAGATAAAGCCGCCGCCAAGCGCGCCATCGACACCGTACTGGCGATTACCGCTGAAGCGGAAATCGGCAAGCTGTATCACGGCAAGGTCGTGCGTATTGCTGACTTCGGTGCGTTCGTTAACATCATGCCCGGCACCGATGGCCTGGTTCACATCTCGCAAATCGTTGCCGAGCGGGTTAACAACGTGCGCGACTTCTTGAACGAAGGCGATGACGTGGTCGTTAAGGTGCTGGATATCGACAACCGCAACCGCGTGAAGCTGTCGATGAAAGAGATCAGCGAAGAAGAGAAAGCCGCTTTTACCGCGGAAGCAGCGGAAACTGAAGCGGCGATTTAAATCGCTAGCTAGGTTTCTGAGAACGCCCTCGTAGCCTCTGGCTACGGGGGCGTTGTTTTTGCGGGGTATCGGCTTTGTATCAGATATAGATTTGTTAGCCGGGATTTAGAGAAAATCAAGGAGCTGCAGATGGAGCTGGAACAAACGCCGCGCTGGTGGGCGGTGGTGGCCGTGATGATCGGCATTTTTTTACTGGTGACCGCAGAGCAGCTGCCGATTGGGTTGCTTTCCCAGGTGGCATCTAGCATGGGCGTTACCCCCGGCATGGCGGGCTTAATGGTCACCGTGCCCGGCGTGGTCGCTGCCTTTTCAGCCCCGCTGCTGCCGGTAGCGGTGGGGCGCTTGGACAGGCGCATTATGCTCACGGCATTGATGGCCGTAATGGTGGCCGGGAGTGTGCTATCGGCATTGGCCAGCAGCTTTATCCTGTTGCTTGCCGCCCGCGTGCTTGTGGGGCTTAGTATTGGTGGCTTTTGGGCGGTGGCGGGCAGCATTGCCCCACGCCTAGTGCCAGAGGCTCAGGTGCCAAAAGCGATGACGATGATTTTTGGTGGTGTCGCGGCGGCCTCGGTGCTGGGTGTGCCACTGGGCACGCTGCTGGGGGATCTAAGCAACTGGCGGGTCGCCTTTGGGGCGCTGGGAGGGCTAAGCCTGTTAACGGCAGCTGCGCTGTGGTTTTGGCTACCGCCGCTACCACCGCGAGAACCTGTGCGTTTGCGGGTATTGGCGCAGCAGTTTAGCAATCGCGGTGTGCGAGTCGCGGTGTTAACCACCGCCTTTGTAGTGGTTGGCCACTTTGCCGCCTACACCTTTATTAGCCCCATCCTGCAAGAGATCAGCGGTATTTCCCAACGCCATGTGAGCAGCCTGCTGCTGCTTTACGGGGCGGCAGGCATTGTGGGCAATATTGCGGCAGGCATGTTTGCTGGGCGCCACCCCTACCGCGCTGTGCTGGCGATTCCCAGCCTGTTGCTTATCGTCGTCGCCGTGTTCCCGCTGCTGGGTGTTCAGCCGAGCAGCGGTGTCATGTTGCTCATGATGTGGGGCGCGGTGTTTGGCAGCGTATCAGTCAGCATTCAAACCTGGATTATACGCACTGCACCCAATACCGAAGCCGCCACGGCGTTGATGGCGTTTACCTTCAATATGTCCATTGGCCTGGGCGCCATGCTAGGCGGGCGTATCGTCGATGGCACTAGCCTGCCCATTGCCATGTGGGCCGCATCGGGGTTATTTCTGTTGGGGGCGCTGTTGGTCTGGCGAACACCGTCACGCATTGTGGGGGAGAAGCGTCGTTAAGTAAGCGATAAATAATGCGCAAGTATCTGGCTATGTTGGCTGTTCGCGCAGCCAACTACGCAAATTATCCAAACGGCGATCCTCGCGCAGTGCATCTGGGTAGACTAACCAGAAACCAACGTCTGCGTTGACTGGATGTTCGAATACCGACGTTAGCCGCCCCAATCGCACGGCGCTATCGGCCAGCTCGCAGACCACTATCGATACACCCACCCCATCGGCGGCGGCCTGCAGGGTTAATCCGCCGGAATCCACCTGCGTGACCACGGCGGGTTTGAAGGGGCCGCCGGGAAGGCTCTCCATCCAGCGTTGCCATGTCAGGCAGTGGCGGGAGACAAACAGATTGGCCTGGCTGACACGGTCAAGGCGATCGCGATGGGAGCCGGTAGCAAAGCCTGGACGGGCATAAAGGTCGATGGTTGCTTCAAAGAGGAGATCGGCCTGTAATTCCGGCCAATGCCCGTTGCCGTACCAGATGCCCACATCGGCCACCCCCGCGGCAAGGTCTACCTCATCCTGCGTAGTGGATATCTCAAGCGAGAATCCACGCCGCTCGAAGGGATACAGGCTTAACCGTGGCGACAGCCAGTTGGTTGCAAAAGTAGGCAACATGTTGAGACGTAGCGGCCCGTCACGGCGTTTTTGGCGAAGTGAGTCAACCCCCTTGGCAATCTGCGTAAAGCCTTGTTGCAGGTAAGGTGTTAGCTTGTGTCCCGCGTCGGTAAGCTCAAGACGCGTTCCTGCTCGGCGCAGAAGCACGACGCCAAACAACTCCTCCAGTATGCGCAGTTGGTGACTGACGGCCGAAGGAGTGACCGAAAGCTCCATGGCCGCTTCCTTGATTGAAAGATGCCGCGCCGTCGCCTCAAAAGCGCGTAGAGCATTTAATGGCACAGGAATCCGCATAATCGCTACCCCCACCCTCGAAGGTTGATAAACAGATCATACAAGAAGCCGCGCTGACCACGCTGTAAAAATCGCTGAGCAAAACTCAGCCCAGTTTGAGATTTACTCACTCGTTTTTAAAACATACAGAGGACAGACTGACGATATCGATAATCTGCTACTGGGTGGGTGCCATGCTAAACGCTCTTGATGACCGAGATGGGTTGATCTGGCTCGATGGTGAGCTGCTTCCTTGGCGTGAGGCGCGCCTGCACGTGCTTAGCCATGCGTTACACATGGGGGGAGCGGTATTCGAAGGCATGCGTGCCTACGGGCGGCGTGTTTTTCTGGGTGACGTGCATTTGGAGCGTTTAGAGCGTTCCGCCGCACTACTGGACTATCGGCTGCCCTGGTCGCACCGCGAGCTCAGCCAAGCGATTGACGCGGTGCTATGGGCCAATCAGCTAACCGATGCGTATATCCGCCCTATCGCCTGGCGTGGCGCGGATAGTGTGTCTATCGCGGCGCCTCAAGCACGTGTCCATGTGGCGATTGCCGCTTGGGATTGGCCTACGGCGGCGTCCCAGGGGCGGGCAGAGGTAGGTATTCGGCTGCAACTGGCCAACTGGCGACGCCCGCCCCCTAATACGGCGCCTACTGCCTCTAAGTGTTCTGGACTGTATATGATCGGCACGCTAGCCCGCCATGCGGCCTTGGCAGTAGGCTGTGATGATGCGTTACTGCTCGATAGCGACGGCTTAGTCGCTGAAACGACAGCCACTAATCTGCTTTTGGTCAGTGATGGCGTACTGGTAACCCCACTGCCGACCTGTTTTCTTGATGGCATCACCAAGCGCCATGTGTTGGGTTTGGCACGTCAGAGAGGTCTGCCGGTAGAGGAGCGAGCGGTTACACTCGAGGAACTGCGTGCTGCAACCGAAGTGTTGACTGCCGGCACCTCGGTCGAGCTTCAGCCGGTTGTGGCATTGGTGGAAGATAAGGCGAAGACCGAATGGCCCGTGGGCCCTGTCACCCAGCAACTGATTGCGGACTTTCATGCTACGGTCACTGGGGCTAAGAACGGTATAGCTGCAAGGCGACAGAACATTGATGCCTGAGCCCGTCTATATCAGCGCGGCGGATAGTTATGCGCTGCGCGGGTGGGTATGGCGCCGACCTTGTGTTTCGTCGTCTCACCCTGGCCCCGTGGTGATCATTAACACCGCCACCTCGGTGCGCTGCCGCTATTACATGCCCTTTGCTGATTATTTGTATCAGCAAGGGTGGGACGTAGTGACCTACGACTACCGGGGAATCGGCGATTCGCGCCACCATTCGCTGCGCAAACTCAAGGCCGACTGGATCGACTGGGGGCAGCATGATTTTGAAGGCGTTCTACGCTACGTCGCCAGACGTTTTCCTGGTCAGCCTGTCGATGTGGTGGGTCACTCTGCGGGCGGTTTCGTGATTGGCTTTGCCCAGTCCGCCCATCGCGTGCGTCGCATCTTCACCATGGGCGCACAGTATGCCTACTGGCGGGACTACGCTCCCGAGGCTCGGCGATCTATGTTCTTGCGTTGGCATCTAGCGATGCCACTTTTGGCACTTTTGGTCGGCTACGTACCCGCCAAGCGTCTGGGGTGGATGGAAGATACACCCAAAGGCGTAGCACTGGATTGGGCGCGAATGGGGCCGCGCTTTGAGCACAACGTGCGGCGTAAACGTGAAACACCTGAGGGTGAGCCCGAAGCTGAGATGCTGGTGCGGGGCTTCACGCGTGTGCAGGCACCGATTTTGGCGCTGGGCATCGATGATGACCCTTTCGGCACTCGTCCCGCGCTTGATCGCCTTCTAGAGTATTACAGTAGTAGCGAACGCTATCACCTGCGGCTAGCGCCAACTGCGGTGGGCCAGCCAAGCATCGGTCATTTCGCTTTTTTCCATAAGCGCTTTCGCGACGTGCTCTGGCCACTTGCCATGGAGTGGCTGCGCACCGGTAATCCGCCCACGACTTTTCCTGGCGAGCTGCGCTATCGACCGCGTAAGGAGACCTGCAATGACAACTAACAAGCCAGCGACCCAGCTGCTATTTCTGCCCGGTCTCGGCAATTCTGATGCCGACCACTGGCAGTCACTATGGGGGCTAAAGCGGCCTAATAGCCTCCGTTTTCAGCCTGGCTCCTGGGATGAGCCGAATCTCAACGATTGGCTGCAGGCATTGGATACCGCCATTGATGAAGCTGAGGCACCGGTGTTGCTCGTTGCTCACAGTCTTGCGTGCCTGCTGGTGGCGCACTGGGTACAGGAGGCCAATAGCAGCGATGAAAGAGCTCATCGATTGGCGCAGGTAAGCGGCGCGTTGCTGGTGGCAGTACCTGACCCTGGCGCAAAGGCTTTCCCACCCGAAGCGAGCGATTTCCGCAACGCTCCTGCTCGGCCTCTGCCATTTCCAGCGCTGGTTGTAGCCAGCAGTGACGACCCCTATGCGACGACGGACTATGCCCGGCAGCAGGCTGCGACATGGCAAGCCGACTTTGTTGACGTGGGCGCCTGCGGGCATATCAACGCCGCAAGTCAGTTGGGGGAGTGGCCTCAGGGGTGGGCGTTGTTGGAGGCATTAGCATGAGTTTTCATACGATGACAGCACGCGATGCACTGACTGCGCTCTGGTCACTGGGTGGTTTGCCGGCGGAGGCTTTGGACAAGATCACGTTGACCGGCCATGATCCCGTTTTCCCCTCCTCGTTTGCCGTTGGCGCCACCGCGGCGCTTGCTGCCTGCGAGCGGGGTATTCACGCTAACAGCCCTGCGGGCTGGCCTAACTGGACGATGTGCACATGACCCGAGTGGCACCGCAAGCGGCCTTGATCGTTCCTGTTCGCGAAGCCGAACCCGTGGTTGGCGAGCTTCGTCAGCGCTATGATGCCACAGCGGCTATAGGCGTGCCCGCGCACATAACGCTACTTTATCCTTTTGTATCACCTAACGAGATTGTCGAGAAAGATCTTCGCAAGCTTAAAGCGATTGCTAAACAAACCACGGCTTTTGAGTTTTGGCTATCGGGTGTGGGACGATTCACGGACACGGTGTATCTTCAGCCAAGCCCTAGCGCTCCTTTTATCTCGCTGATTAAAGCATTCGTCGATGCCTTCCCAGACTACCCACCCTACGGTGGTCTCCATACGGGCAGCATACCTCACCTCACCGTCGCCAGAGAGAGTGAGCCAGAGGCACTCGAACGAATAGAAGATGAGGAGCGTTTGTTGATGGCGAAACAGAGAGCGATTCAGTGTTACTGCAACAGTTTTGCGTTGATCGTGAATACTGAGGGGAGATGGGTGACTCAACAACGATTTTCTCTTGTCGCGTCAGAGGCCAATGGCGACTAGTGCCATTTAGCTCGGTAATGATGATGTTAGTAGAACAAGATAAAGAGGTTTGTGCATCCCGAACGGAAAAAGCCCTCGTCAATTGACAAGGGCTTATATTAGTTCTTAGCTAAGCGAGCGAAGGGTAGGTTTTTAAGGCCGCTCGATAGCCAAGGCTACGCCCTGACCGCCGCCGATACACAGCGTCGCGAGGCCTTTCTTGGCGTCGCGGGCGATCATTTCGTGGAGCAGCGTGACCAGTACGCGGCAGCCGGAGGCACCGATGGGGTGGCCTAGAGCGATCGCGCCGCCGTTGACGTTCACTTTAGACGTATCCCAGCCGAGCTCTTTGTTGACAGATAGCGCCTGGGCGGCAAACGCTTCGTTGGCTTCGACCAAGTCCAGGTCGTCCAGGCTCCAGCCGGCTTTTTCCAGGCAGCGGCGAGTGGCCGGTGCGGGGCCGATACCCATAATGGCAGGGTCAACGCCTGCGTTGGAGTAAGCCGCTATGCGTGCCAGTGGCTCTAGCCCCAACCGCTTAGCTTTTTCGGCGGAGCAGAGCATAACCACCGCCGCGCCGTCGTTGAGCGCCGAGGCGTTACCGGCGGTAACGGTGCCGTCTTTCTTAAACGCAGGGCGCATGCCGCCAAGCTTCTCCGCGGTAACTTCCCGTGGGTTCTCGTCGGTATCAAACACCACCGGGTCGCCTTTGCGCTGGGGAATTTCCACCGGCACGATCTGGCCTTTGAACTTACCTTCTTTGATGGCGGCAGCGGCTTTCTGCTGTGACGCTGCGGCGAACTCATCCATCGCTTCGCGGGTGATACCGTACTTCTCGGCTAAATTCTCGGCGGTAATACCCATATGGTAGTTGTTGAACGCATCCCACAGGCCGTCGTGTACCATGGAATCAATTGCCTTCCAATCGCCCATGCGCTGACCGTTGCGGGAGTTGGGCAGTACGTGGGGCGAGGCGGACATATTCTCCTGGCCGCCGGCCAGAATCAGCTCGGCATCGCCGCAGCGAATGGCCTGCGTAGCGAGATGCAGTGCCTTAAGGCCTGAGCCACACACTTTGTTGATGGTCATGGCCGGTACCGAGTCCGGTAGGCCGCCTTTGATAGCCGCTTGGCGCGCTGGGTTTTGACCAACGCCCGCGGTGAGCACCTGGCCCAGCAGTACTTCGTCAACCTGATCGGGAGAAACGCCGGTTGAGGCAAGGATATCCTTGATCACCAAAGCGCCTAGGTCGCTCGCTGGAATACCTGCGAGGGAGCCGCCGAAAGCGCCCACAGCGGTGCGGCGTGCCGCAACAATGACTACTTCTTGCATAAGATGACTCCTGGAGTAATTAACAGACAGTCTGATACCAGATGCCCGATAGGCGTGCTCTGTCAGCCGTACTCTTTTATTCGTACTCTGTCAGCCGTCTCTTCAGCATAGGGGAAGGTGGTGCGTTGCGGCAATAAACCTTTATGGGCAAATAAAAACGGGCCAACATGTGGCCCGTCAGAAGAAAGCATTAGAGGCGCTAAGATTAGGCCAGTTGTGATCAGGCCAACTGTACCGGGATAATATTGCTGGTGTGGCTGACGTGGTTGCCTTCCTGGAGATACACCAGAGCAGGCTGGTGGTTTTCCAGTTCGGCTTCGGAGTAGTGGGCATAGCTGCAGATAATGATCCGGTGGCCAGGGGCGGCGAGGTGGGCCGCAGCGCCGTTGATCGAAATGAGCTTGGAGCCTTCCTCACCGCGAATGGCGTAAGTGGTAAAGCGTTCGCCATTCTCGACGTTGTAAATCTGGATCTGCTCATTTTCACGAATACCCGCCATATCCAGCAGGTCGCCGTCGATGGCGCAGGAGCCTTCGTAGTTAAGCACCGCGTGAGTGACGCGAGCCATGTGCAGCTTGGCTTTGAGCATAATAGTATGCATGTGAGTTCCTATTTTTACCCGTTGTTTGTTTATTCTCTGCCAGTAGTGGCAGCGCTGGCCGGGAGTTGAACAGTGAGGTTGTCGATTAATCGCGCCGGGCCCAGCTTGGCGGCGGCCAGCAGTACCGCATGGCGGGTCGCTAGGTTAATGGGGCCTAGCGTGACATCGCGCAGTTCCAAATAGTCCAGCGTAAAGCCCGCATCATACAGCGCGGTGTTGCCCTGGTGTAGTACCTTTTCGATAGGTTCTCCGCGCTCTAGCGCATCGCGAAGCGTACACAGCGTGCGGTAAAGCGCAGGGGCGATTGCACGCTCCTCGCTACTTAAATAGCCATTGCGTGATGACAGTGCCAGGCCATCTTCTGCGCGCACGATGGGCACGCCGATAATCTCGATCGGCATGTGCAGGTCGCACACCAGCTTACGAATCACCGCCAGCTGTTGGTAATCCTTCTCCCCAAAGCAGGCGACGTCGGGCTGCACCAAATTAAACAGCATGCTAACCACGGTGGAGACACCGTCAAAATGGCCGGGTCGTGAGCCGCCACACAGACCCTCACCCACCACGGGCACATGCACGCGGGTCTGGGCGTCCAAGCCGTTGGGGTAGAGCGAGCTCACCGTCGGGGCGAACAGCACGTTGCAGCCGGCCTCGATAAGCTGTGCTTGATCGGCATCAAAGGTACGCGGGTAACCGTCTAAATCTTCGCCTGGGCCAAACTGCATCGGATTGACAAACAGGCTTGCGACCACGATATCGGCGTGCTGGCGCGCGCAGGCGACCAGCGCTAGGTGCCCGGCATGTAGGTTGCCCATGGTGGGTACCAAGGCAATACGTTGGCCGCGTTGGCGGTAATCTCGCAGCGTGCTGCGTAGCTGATCAATGTCTCGCAAAGTGCGCATAGTCGTTTCGTATTAGTGACAAAAGGTGGTCGATAGACTAGATGTCTTAACCGTCATCTTTAAAAGCAGTGCTCTTGGGCTGGGAAAGTGCGTGTTTTGACCGCTTCATGGTAGCGCTGAAACGCAGTTTGAATACTGTCCGCCTCAACCATAAAGTTTTTCACAAAGCGCGGTGTGCGTCCGTGGGTGACGCCCAGCACATCGTGCATCACCAGAATCTGGCCATCGGTATCCGGCCCTGCGCCAATGCCAATCACCGGTACATTCAGCGCTTCGGTGACCGCTTTGCCCAGGCTGGCAGGGACGCACTCAAGCAGAATCACCGAGGCGCCCGCCTCGACAAGCACTTTTGCGTCATTAATGATGCGCTCAGCGTGAGCAGCGTCGCGCCCCTGCACTTTATAGCCACCTAGCTGATGCACGGTTTGTGGGGTTAAGCCCAGGTGGGCACATACCGGTACGCCGCGGCGGGTGAGTTCACGAATGCCATCTGCCATCCACGCTTCGCCTTCCAGTTTGACCAGCTCCGCCCCCGCGCGCATCACGGCACCGGCATCTTCCAGCAGGCGCTCGGTGGTGGCGTTGCTCATAAAGGGTAGATCCACCATCAACAGGCTATGGCCTTTACCACGCGCCGCGCAGCGGGTGTGGTAAACGATGTCTTCAATGGTGACGGGCAGAGTGCTGTTATGGCCCTGTAGCACCATGCCCAGAGAATCACCGACGAGCAGGACATCAATGCCTGCTTGGCTTGCCGCATGGGCAAAGGAGGCGTCGTAAGCGGTTAGGCAACTGAACGTCTCGCCAGCCTGCTTATAGGCCTGCAGCGTGCTTAGGGTGACTGTTTTCATGGCGTGCTCTCATGTTTTACGTGAGGTCGCTGCGACATAGGCAGCCGACCATTATTGATGCTGCATCCCTGCATACGCGAAGTGGCGTAACCGGCAATTGTTACCTGAATGGGGTGTCGGTGTCGAGATTTGTGTCAAATGGTAGCGTTAGCCGCACACTCGGTGTCTGGGGAGGGTATTTTAGTCTGTCGTCAAATGACAGCGAATGCTGGCCACGAGCTAGAGAGTGTAAACTCTGCCAGCGATGCCAGCATAGTAGAGGTGATGCACGGTTATCTGTGGGTGAAGATTTTTATCTCTCAACGGTAGCTGTTAAGAATGCGAGCTAGTGAATCCGAAAAGCTATAAGAGTTTGGCTGCGTAGTGTCAGAACTTGCCTTTGTGGCGTAATTTATCTCACCACCTAGCTTTTTTGCTATTTCCTCGGCACGTTCCTGAGCAAATGACAAACCCCCGCCATCCATATTTAGCTGTAGGTCTCTGGGCGTTTGCGCCAATCCGGTATCCCATACTTTGGCTACCACCTTGCCGTGAACCGTTATTTCAGCAAATAAATTCTCTGGCGAATTGTCGGGACGCCCAGTTTGTTGAGCAGCGTGTTCATGTATAGAAGGAAGATTCTTCATCTCCGCCATCTCAGATTCCGTCATTTTTCTTGCGTGGGGTGCCATCTCCTTGAATGAGTTGACGTTTCCAGTTACCGCGTATGACAGTTGGCTGCTAATGCCTGATATACTCATTTCTTGATGCCTCATGAATTAATTTGTTCTGGAAATCAAGTAGCTAATGAGTTAGTGAGCATGAGGTGTTTAAGCAAGCTAGAGCCCGCTAAATTAATCACAGCTACTTTAAGTAAGCTTAGCCTGCGATGAACCTAAGGGCAAAGGTTCTATAAGCCTAAACATAGGGCTGAAAACGTGCCTTTTCGCACTTTAGTTGCACTTCTACAGTCATGAGTTTGAAACGCTGGCTAGGTACTGAAAGCAGTAACCTCAAGCTCTAAGTGTCAGATGGGATAAGCGCACTAAACCCTGAGCAAGTCTTGTGACTCAACACCTTCAAGCCAGGTGGATAGCGGCTGTTGGAGAAGGTCTAGAGAGGGGGCGATCTCTGCGAGGGGGAGCAGTACAAAGGCCCGGGCAGTCATTTGCGGGTGCGGTACTCGTAAACGCGGGGAGTTGATATGGTCATCAGCGTAGAGCAGCAGGTCAAGATCGAGCGTGCGGGGCCCCCAGTGGCGCTGGCGGCGGCGGCGATGCTGCTGCTCTAACGCCTGAAGCTGGTCGAGTAGCGCCAGCGGGGAGAGCCGTGTCTCCAGCGCGGCCACCGCGTTGATAAAGTCCGGCTGATCCTGCGGCCCCACCGGGTGGCTGGCGTAAAGCGATGATGCTGCCACTAATCGACTTAGCGGTAGCATTGCCAGCTCGTTGAGGGCCTCGCGAACCTGCACGATAGGTGACTCTAGATTGCTACCCAAGCCAATATAGGCGAGCTGGGGAGGAGCACCCACTACTCTGGCGCGCTCGGCTTACGGCGCCGTTTGCGACGACGATCGCCCTGGCTGGCGGGGTCGCCGCCAACTTTTTGCAGCAGGCGACGCTGTTCGTGCTCATCGCCGCGCTGAAACGCCGTCCACCATTCGCCTAAACCACTCGGTATCTCGCCCGCCTGTTCGCGCAGCAGCAGCAGGTCATAGCCAGCTCTGAAACGCGAATGTTCGCGGGTTTGAAAGGCTTTTTTACCGCGCCGCTGGGGTAGGCGCTGCTGTAATTCCCAAATTTCCCGCATCGGGATGCCAAAGCGCTTGGGAATCGATGTGAACTCTAACTGACGAGATACCACCTGTTGGGCGGCTGCTTGAAGCGCGGGAATAGGCGGCATGCCTTCTTGCTCCAACGCTTCCTGACGATGTTTGACCGGTGCCCATAAAAACGCAGCCAGCAGAAACGCGGGGGTGACGGGGCGCTCTTCGGCGATACGTTTATCGGTATTGGTCAGCGCCTGCTCAATCAGCTCTTCGGCCCAGGCGGCATCGGCCATGGCTTCTTCGGCCTCGGGGAACAGCATACCGAACAGGCCGTAGTGGCTGAGCAGCCGGAAGGTAACCAAGCCGTGGCCCGACATAAACAGCTTGAGCACTTCATCGAATAGCCGCGCTGGGGGAATCTGCAGCAGCAGCGGCGCCTGATCGTACATCGGCGCTTCAGTGGCGGGGTCTAGCGTGAAATCCAGCTTAGCCGCAAAACGCACCGCCCGCAGCATCCGTACCGGGTCTTCGCGGTAGCGTGTCGCCGGGTCGCCAATCAGGCGCAGGGTGCGGGTCTTAATGTCCTCGGCACCATTGGCAAAATCGGTGATGCTGAAGTCGGCGATATTGTAGTAGAGCGCATTAACGGTAAAGTCGCGGCGCAGCGCGTCTTCTTCGATATTGCCCCATACATTGTCGCGTAGCAGTAACCCTTCATCGGACTGATGGGCAATGTGGTCGCCATGCTCGTCTTGGGGTTTGCCACGGAAGGTGGTGACCTCAATGACCTCGCGGCCAAAGCGAACATGGACAATCCGAAAACGGCGGCCGATCAGGCGCGAGTTACGAAATAGATCGCGAACCTGCTCTGGCGTGGCGTTGGTGGCGACATCAAAATCTTTGGGCATCTTGCCCAGCAGCGCATCACGAATGCAGCCGCCCACCAAATAGGCGTCGAAACCCGCGCCGCTAAGGCGATAAAGCACTTTTAACGCGGCATCGCTAATATGCTGGCGAGAAACAGGGTGCTCTGACCGAGGGATGTTGCGCGGAGTGAGGGCGCTGGTGGTGCTCTCTTGGGGATCAAGCAAGGTTTTCAATTGCTCCCCCGGGCTGTGTAGGAAACGGGTAAATCCTTTAAACATGCGACGATTTCAACTCGCAGGTACGAAAAAATGGTCGTAAAAATAGTCGTTAGAAAACACTTCAAACGAGTACTGAACATAAACCACGAGTGGCTGAGTGTAGCCGACCCTTCATGGCTTGCAAAGAGCGGCTTGCAAAGTAGCGGCTTGCAAAGCACTTGACGCTGGCGGGGGCTAACACAGGTTTTAAACCCAGGCTCCAAACACGGAAAGGGGAGGCTAAAAGAGCCTCCCCTATCAAGCAATTAATCAGCGTCCGTGCTGCTATTTTTCTTCATGATGGCACATCGCCCTGAATACGCACCGCAGTCGGTAGGCGTAAGGATCACGATGGTTCCGACCGCCTCGTATTCAAAACAATAATCCAACCGCGAACTTTTCTCCCCCCAGGGTATTATTATTGGCGCCGGGGTGTACACACTGACAGCTATTGTTGTTGTTAGGATGCCAAGTCACATTGTACGTCGCGTCCTTTCGGGCCACTTGCTAACTTTTGTTGTTGTTCGCTGCGCCTGTGTTGCCTGCGCAAGCAAGTAATGAGATTCAAGCCTGTTGTTCTTGTTAGTACCGTTATCTCTACCTGACCCTGTTGTTTTTGTTGTGGCTCAGGTTGTGGCGAGGTCATGTTGTTTTTGTTGGTGACCTGGCGCTATGCCCAGTTTGTTTTTCTTACCCAGTAATACTGCAGACCCTGTGCCACCTATTTAATAAATTATAAATTTCAGAAGGTTGGAGTTTTTTAAGTCGCTGCGGAACTTTACGGCGCGAGAAGTGTTACCCCTTTCGCGCCCGTTTGTGCGCGGCGTTGTGTGGGAAGGTAACAGTGTCAGGGTAGCGAAAGGCAGAATATTTCTTATTTAAATCAGTATATTGGACGATGGTCGTAGGGGTGGTGTGGAGACAGGAGGGAATGGGAATGCCCAGGTGCTTAACCTGGGCGCCGGGCGGTTTTTTTGCGCGGTATGCCAAGCCGCTGGCGTCGTTCCCAAAGGTTTTTACGGCTAATGCCCAGTTTTTGTGCCAATTCGGTTTCACTCATTTGGTCTTGGTGTTCGAGGACAAAGTGCTGAAAATAATCTTCTAAAGAGAGATCATCTTCATTCTCTTCAGCACTTTTATCACCGCCACCACTGGCAGCAGGTGTGCTGGACGAGCCAGAGGACGGATGGGGGCGTGGGGTGGTCGGCGCTAGACCCAGGTCATCCGGATGGATCAGATGCCCCTCGGCAAGAATCACTCCGCGCTCAAGGGCATTCTCCAGCTCGCGAACGTTACCCGGCCAAGGGTAGTCGCGCAGATCCTGGCGGGCTGCGCGGGACAAACGCAGGCCCGTGCGTTCGTGGCGCTTACACGCCTTGTCGAGCAGAATGTCGGCGATCTCAAGCACGTCATCCTCGCGCTCGCGCAGCGGCGGCAGCTCGATCTGCATCACGTTCAGTCGGTAGTAAAGATCAAGGCGGAACTCGCCGGTTTTTGACAGTGCTCGCAGGTCACGATGGGTGGCTGCAATCAGGCGGACATTGACGTGGCGGGTTTCCACCGAGCCAATTTTACGGATTTCACCCTCTTGAAGAACGCGCAGCAGACGCGCCTGGGCATCCAGCGGTAGTTCACCAATCTCATCCAAAAATAGCGTACCGCCATCAGCGGCTTCGACTAACCCGGTGCGCGCAGCGCTGGCGCCGGTAAAAGCGCCTTTCTCATGGCCAAACAGCTCTGATTCGATCAGCGTTTCAGGAATCGCCGCACAGTTGACGCAGATCAACGGTGCCTTGGCGCGCTTGCTCTGCTGGTGAATGGCGCGTGCCACCAGCTCCTTGCCGGTACCTGACTCGCCAAGAATCAATACGGTGACATCGGCCGGGGCGGTTTTACTAATGCGGGTGTAGACCTGCTGCATGGCAACGCAGTTGCCGATCATGGTTTGCCGGCTGCCGCCTGCATCGGTGATATCCGGGGGCGGACTCTGCTGCATCGACTGCTTGTGCAGGATCCGCTCAACGGTCTCCAATAGCTCCGCGTGGTCAAAGGGCTTGGCAACGTAGTCCACGGCCCCCTGTTTGAGCGCTTCCACCGCAGAGCGCATGCTGGCGTAGCTGGTCATGATCAATACCGGCACGGGGGCTGCGGCGGTGATCAGCGAGGTGCCCGGTTCGCCCGGCAGACGCAGGTCGCTGATGATGAGGTCGAACCCTGCGAGCTCAAGCTGGCTGGCCTCCTCAGCGCTGCCTGCTTCGCTGACCGTATAGTCGTGGCGTTCCAGAAGGCGCTTTAGCGCGCTGCGAATAATCGCTTCATCTTCAACAATCAGAATCCTGGGCATGGGTTGGCTGATCATCCTGTTGGTAAAGCGGCAGCCATAACGTAATGGCCGTGCCGCGAGGCTGTCCGGGGGGTGGCGAAGCCACGTCTATTTTACCCTGGTGCTCATTGATAATCTGGTAGGCCAATGAAAGGCCCAGACCGGTGCCCTCGCCGGCGGGTTTGGTGGTGGTAAAGGGCTCGAATAGGTGCTCGCGCACTCGTGGGTCGATGCCCTGACCGTTATCGGTTATCCGCCACCAGGCAAGCTGCTCGTGGCGTCCTGCAGTCATGTGAACTTCTCCCCCCTTGCCGCAGGCATCCCGGGCATTGCTCAGCAGGTTGACCATCACTTGCGTTAATCGCTGGGCATCGCCGCGCACCACCACGTCGTCAGGCGTTTCATTGGTTAAGGTAACATCCTCTCCCGAGCGGGCGAGGTGGATCAAGTGCAGTGCATCTTCGCTAATGGATGCAAGTGCCACAGGTGAGGCAGGGAGCGGTACCGATTGGCGTCCCCCATGGGCAAAACCAACCAGTGAGTTAACGATTTTGGTGACCCGCTGGGTTAGCTGCTGGATTTGGTCGGCGGTCTCCAGCAGGGCGGGATCGTTGGTGTCGTAGCGGAGGTTTTGCGCCAGCGACGAGATGCCGGTAATCGGGTTGCCAATTTCGTGGGCGACCCCAGCGGCTAACTGGCCGATGGAGGCAAGGCGTGCTGCATGCACCAACTCATCTTCTAACCACTTCATTTCGGTATGGTCTTCAATCAGAATAACGCTGCCGCCACGGCTGTCACTACCGCTGAGAATCGCTTTGTGCAGGGTCAAAAAATAGTCTTTACCGTGCAGCGTGACCGCCTGTTTGTAGAGCGGTGTTGACGTGGTTTCCAGCACGCCACCGAGTAGGCCGGGCCAGGGGGCAGGTAGGCTGTCGCGGCGTGAACCGATCACGCTTTCACCGCTAATACCCGAGAGTTGAGAGAGCGCCTGATTCCACATTAGTAGTTCATCGTCATCGCCTAGCACGCACAGCCCCACAGGCAGATAGGCCAGGGTTTGGCGGTGGTGGCGGCGCAAGCCGTCGAGTTCCCGGGCTAGCCCCGTTAACCGCGAACGGTAGGCTTCCAGGCGACTTTCAACAAAGTGAATATCGTCGGTTTCAGGGGTGTCGTCGTGGCGGTAGGGTAGATAGCGATCAACAATATCCCGTGCCACCGATGGGCCCATTAGGCCCGAGAGATTGGCCTGAATACGGTCACGCAAGCGACGTAGCGCGTAGGGACGGCGCTCCTGGGGCGTTAAGTTGAGTGCTTGCAATGCCCGATTCACTTCACGGCTAGCCGCCTCATCGCCGAGGGCGTGGGCTAAGTGAGTCGAAAAATCGCTCGCTGTGGCGGCTTCCAGTGGAAAGCGCTTGGAGCGGATAACGGCATCGACGGAGCACGCTTCCGCGGCGGACTGCTCACCTTCAGAAATACGCGTAAACAGCGATATCACAATCAACAGCAGGATATTGACCGCTAACGAGAGCAGCGTGACGTTGTACCAAACCGGCGCACCAGTGTCGGTAAGCGGGGTAAAGGGCAGCGTCGGTACGGGTAGCGAGAACATGAGCGGCAGCCATAGCCCCCATAGCCATACGCCGACGCCTGCGATGAGGCCAATAATCATGCCTTTACGGTTAGCGCCCGGCCAGTAGAGCAGCGCCAGCATGCCAGGCAGGCACTGGGCCATGCCGACAAACGCGGCTAATCCCAAACCGATAAGCCCATGATGGCGACCTACCCACTGGTAAAACACCCAGCCGCTGATAATCACAGCGACCACTAGCCCACGGCGCAGCCACAGCAGCCAGCCGTAGAGATCACTGCGCGCTTCCGGGGGCCTCGCTACCAGTACAATATGATTAAGCACCATGCCGGAAAGCGCCAGCGCAATCATAATCATGGTGCCGCTGGCGGCGGCTAGCCCGCCGATAAACGCCAGCGCCCCTACCCACCAGTGTTCGGTCATTAGGTAGGCGGCATAGGCGGCGATGGGTATGTCGGGATTGACCGATTGCGCGGCCCACCAAATCAACGGTACGGGTAGCGCCATTAATAGCAGGAAAAGCGGCAGCGCCCAGCTCGCTTGTAGCAGGGTATGCCGGGATAGACTTTCTGAAAAACTGATATGAAACAGATGCGGCATCATAAACGCCGCCGCAAAAAACAGCAGCAGGAGAGTTCGCCACTGGGCCGGGTCAAGTTTGGGTGTCTGTTGTTGGAGGAGAGCGCCAGGGCCCTCCAGCCACAGCTGCAGGTCGCCTGGGCCGTCAAACACCATCCATAGCGCCACCACGCCGAGCCCCAGCATGGCCAGCAGTTTAACAATGGATTCAAACGCAATGGCGCTAAGCAGAGTGTCGTGGCGGCCGTGAGACTGGCTGTGGCGGGCACCGAAAATAACCGCAAAGGCGGCAATTACGGCGCAAAAAAGTAGCGCAACGCTACCTCCCGCTTGGCTGGCGGTGATGATATTGATGGCTTCGCCCAGGGTTTGGACTTGAATGCCGAGCAGTGGCAGCACCGCCAGTAGACTGACGATGGTGACCAGCGTACCCGCCCAACGAGAGCGAAAGCGAAAGGCAAACAGATCCGCCAATGACGTTAGTTGATAGGTGCGGGTGATGCGCTGGATGGGCACCAGTAGCACAGGGGCGAGCAAGAAGGCGCCCGCTGCGCCCAGGTAGTAGGCGAGGAAGCCAAACCCCGCGTGGGCAGCCATTTCCACGCTGCCGTAAATCGCCCAGGCGCTGGCATAAACACCCAGGGCAAGGGTGTAAACAATCGGGTGGCGGGTAATACGCACCGGCACCCAGCCGCGCTCTACCGCAAAACCGCAGCCAAACAGCAGTGCCAGGTAACCCAGCCCAAGCAGTAGGACGCCGACTATCTCAACGTGCATCTCAACGTTCATCAAGCTTTCTCTTCTGCTCCAGCCAGAGGGTTAACGCAATCAACCCACCCCAAATCGCAAACGGCCGGTACCAGGCGGCCTCAGGGTCGCTCCAGCCATTCATCAGCAGCGGAGAGAGCAGGTAGCCGCCAAACACCAAAAACAGCATGATGCGATAGACATACATATCAATCTCCTACTGGAGGTGAGGGGGGATTTAAGCGGTGTGCCGTTGGGCTTAACTGTGCCAACGACCAGTTCGCTACCGCCCAGTGTAGCTGAGTCGCGGGGTGCTCTGAGGCCAGTTCTTGTGGCGGCGCTTGATCAAGCGCTTCCAGCGCCTGAAAGAGCTGCTGGCGCACTTTCTGCCCGTCTTCTGCCAGGGCCGGGGCCAGGTTTTGCTTGGAGAGCTTTTGCCCTTCAGCGGTCACAATGAGTGGCAGATGCAGGTAACGCGGCTGCGGTAGCTGAAGTGCGCTTTGCAATTGGCGCTGCCAAGGGGTGTTATCGAGCAAATCGAGCCCGCGTACCACATCGGTAATCTGCTGCTCGGCGTCATCCACTACCACGGCGAGCTGATACGCCCATAGGTCATCTTTGCGCTTTAATACCACATCGCCTAGTTCAGCCGGGTCAAACTGCTGCTCGCCGAACAGCCGGTCTTGCCAGCGGATAGGGCGTTCGCCACGGTCGCTGCGCAGCCGCCAGGCCACCGGTTTATTCGCATCGCAAACGCCATCGCGGCACCAGCCGGGGTAGATATCAAACGCCTGCCACTGCTTGCGCGAACAGCTGCAGGGATAGGCCAGGCCGAGTTGGACAAGCTGGTCAAGCGCCTGTTGGTAAGCATCGCCGCGAGTGTGCTGCCACATTACCGCTTCGTCCCACTCCAGCCCGAAGGTTTCCAGCTGGCGAAGAATAGTGCTCGCCGCACCTTCAGGGCAGCGCGGTGGGTCGATATCTTCAATGCGCACCAGCCACTGCCCATCGGCCGCGCGGGCATCTAAATAGCTGCCTAAGGCGGCGACCAAAGAGCCAAAGTGCAGCGGGCCAGAGGGCGTAGGGGCAAAGCGCCCCCGGTAGCGAGCAAAATCAATCATGGTAGCGTCATTGTTGAGAGGGGCTGGTTATTTACAAAAAGCTATTCACAAAAAGCCATTCACAAAAACGGGCACCCTAAGGTGCCCGCGTTCGAGTAGCACGGTCTTTTAGTGCTCAGCCGCCTAGCTGTTTCTCTTTGAGTTCCGCCAGGGTTTTGCAATCCACACAAAGGGTGGCGGTGGGGCGAGCTTCTAAACGACGAATGCCGATTTCAACGCCGCAGGCTTCGCAGAAGCCATAATCATCATCATCGATGTTATCTAGCGTCTCGTTAATTTTCTTGAGCAGCTTACGCTCGCGATCCCGGGTACGCAGTTCCAGGCTAAAGCCCTCTTCCTGGGTAGCACGGTCGGCGGGGTCGGCGTAGTTGTTCGCATCTTCCTGCAGGTGGCGTACGGTACGATCCACCTCTTCCATGAGATCCTGTTTCCAATCCAGCAGCAGCTGACGGAAGTGCGCTAGCTGCTGCTCGTTCATATACTCTTCACCCGGCGCTGGCTCATACGGAGTGAAGGACTTGGACGCTTCCGGTTTCTTTTCTGCTACTGGCATGGGACTGCCCCTTACATATGTGACTACTGATCGACCATGAGCGATTGTCACGATCTCACGCCAAAGGGATGCTTGTTTAGCTGAAAAATGACTGGGTTGCAAGCATAATGGTGAGCTGTCGACGATTGTTTGGCCTTGAATATGACTAGCGCCATGTTTTAGTTAGTTTTTCAATATTTGTCCAGTTTCAAAAATGATTAGATGAAGGAGCCGTTATGGCCTGGAATTCGCGTGTCGATCACGTTGCCCCTTTTCGGGTCATGCATTTGCTGGAAATGGCCCAGGCGCGGGAAGCCGCCGGCCACGATGTGATTCACCTGGAAGTAGGCGAGCCGGATTTTGCTACCCCCGAGCCCATTATCGCTGCCGGGCAGCAGGCGTTGGCCAGTGGCCATACCCGCTACACCCCAGCGGCTGGGCTGCCCGCACTGCGCGAGGCGATCGCCGGACATTACGCCGAGCACTTTAACGCTACGGTGGATCCTGCGCGTATTTTGGTAACGCCCGGGGCGTCGGGGGCGCTGCTGCTGGCAAGCCAGTTATTAGTCGAAACCGGCTCGCGGGTGCTGATGGCTGACCCTAACTACCCCTGCAATCGTCACTTTATGGCGCTAGCTGGCGCTGAGATTGATGCGGTATCCGTGGGGCGAGATAGCGGCTGGCAGTTGGACGCTGCCCTGGTCGCCCAGCATTGGCGTGAGGACACAAGCCTAGCGATGTTGGCGTCGCCCTCTAACCCTACCGGCCACACGTTGAGCGCGCAACAGCTCTCTGCAGTGCTGGCAGCGGTCGCTGAGCGCGAAGGCGAGGTCATCGTCGATGAGATCTACCAGGGCCTCAACTACGACGATGCACCGCTCTCAGCGACCTCGCTCTCCGCCAACGCCTTTGTGGTCAACAGCTTCTCAAAATATTTTGGTATGACCGGCTGGCGCCTGGGCTGGCTGGTGGCGCCAGAGCATGCAGTGGAGCCATTAACGCGGCTGGCGCAGAACATGTTTCTGGCCGCGGCGACGCCGTCGCAGCATGCCGCCCTGGCGGCGTTTACGCCCAAGTGCCGGGGTATTCTTGAACAGCGCCGTGAAACCCTGAAAGAGCGCCGCCAGGTGCTGCTGGAGGGCCTTGCAGGCTTGGGGCTGGCACCGGATCTCCCGCCCCAGGGGGCGTTTTATTTGTGGCTGGATATCTCCCGCTACAGCCGGGATAGCCAGGCCTTCTGTGAGCGCCTGCTGCAGGAAGAAAACGTGGCGATTACCCCGGGTATTGATTTTGCTGTACGTGGCGGCGAACACCATGTGCGCATTGCGTTCACCAATGATGTGGCCCGGCTGGAAGAGGCGGTGGCGCGGATTACACGCTTTGTGGGCAGGCTGTGATGCTGGCCTATCCGGCGCTGGTGCCGGGCACTCTGATCAAGCGTTATAAGCGCTTTCTCGCCGATGTGCGTTTGGATGATGGTCGCGAAGTCGTCGCCCACTGCCCCAATACCGGCTCAATGAAGGCGGTGAACGTGCCAGGGTGCCGAGTGTGGCTGTCACCCAGCGATAACCCCAAGCGCAAGCTTGCCTGGACGTGGGAGTTTATCGAGCTGCCCCAAGCGGACGGACAGGTGGCGCTCGCCTCGGTGCATACCGGCCGCGCTAACCGCATCGTGGAAGCGGCGCTGGAGGCGGGGGCTTTGGAACCGTTGGCAGGCTACGCCACTCTGCGCCGGGAGGTGAAAGTGGCCGACGCCCGCCTCGATTTTAGGCTGGATGACCCAGAGCGGGGGCGGGCGTATATCGAGGTGAAGCAGGTCACCCTCAAAGAGCAGGACGGCCACGGCTACTTTCCGGACTCGGTGAGCGTGCGTGGTACCAAGCATCTGCATTCGCTGCGAGTGCTGGCAGAGCAGGGTGAACGGGCGGTGCTGCTGTTTTGTGTCGCCCATGAAGGTATTGCCGATGTGGCCGCCGCAGCCCATATCGACGCGACTTACGCGGCAGCCCTAGCGGAGGCCTCGGCCAGCGGGGTGGAAGTGCTGGCCTATGGTATTGAGGTGGTGCGGGAGCAACAGCGTCCCATTGGAGTGCGGTTAACCCGTAGCCTGCCTGTACGGCTGTAGATAGAGCAAGCTTTGCATACGTTGGCCTATGACCAGCGGCCGTGGGTAGTTGTAAGCAAGGGTCTTTCGCCATGGATGGCGAAAGTAGCGCCCAAGGATGGGTTTACAGCGCCCTTGCGTCAATCTACCTACGGCATGTCGAGAGCTATACAGGATTGACTTAGCGATCAATATAAAAACGCTGAATAAAGTTCACCGGTTCGGGGGCGGCGTTGCGGTCGTAGCGCACGCTTAGCTCAAAGCGCATGTTCTCATCGTCGAGTAGGGTAAAAGGCGCCAGGTGGTAGGTGGCATCGCCGTCGTGCACGGTGCGAAAGCTGAGCGACTCCTGGGCGCCTGTCAAGCCGCTTACGTGGCCCTGTACGCTGGCGTTAACGGGGCGGGTACTGCCATCCTCCTGGCGCTCGCGAACGCTTACATTAACCAGGCCGCGGTTGGCGCTGCGCTGGAGGTTGTTCGCTTGGGCCACTTCCGGGGTCAAAAAGCTGCTGTTCACCGCGCTGTAGTGAATCTCGTAATCGCCCACGCTGACGAACTGCTCAGCGTGGGCCCCAGCGGCGGCGAAGAGCATGCCGACAAGGGCGGCACTCATCATTAATCTGCGTAACATGGCGTGGCTCCTTGGGTTGCGTTTAAGCGCGATGAATATCTAGCGGCGACGAACGCGGAAAATGGCAATTTCACCAAATAGATTGGGCCATAGCCGCGATTTCCAGTGACCTTGATGATCCCCCACGCCCACCGCGCGATCAACAATCATCAAGCCCTTCTCGCGGCACAGGTGCTCAAAGTCGTTGAACGTTGAGAGATGGATGTTGGGCGTGTCGTACCAGGCGTGGGGCAGCGATTTGGATACCGGCATATAGCCGCGCAGACCCAAATGAACACGGTGACGCCAGTAGGCGAAGTTGGGGAAAGTGATGATGCCCTCTTCGGCGACACGCAGCATTTCATCGAGCATCTTGTCCGGACGGCGCAGCGCCTGCAGCGCCTGGGTCATGATTACCTGATCATAACTGTTATCGCAGAAGCTGCTTAAACCGTCATCCAGGTTGTGCTCAATCACGCTGACGCCCCGGGCGACGCAAGCATTAATGCCGTCATGGTCGATCTCTAAGCCATAGCCGGTCACGCCCTTATTGTTAGCCAGGGTCTCAAGCAGTTCGCCGTCGCCACAGGCGAGGTCGAGCACGTGCGCCCCTTCGGGCACCCAGTCATAAATCAGTTCAAGATCGGCGCGCATCATGGCGTCTCCTCTGAGCTCGTTGCATCTTCGCTTGCTTCATCTTTACCCACTTCGGCGAGGTTAAGCTCGCCGGCAGCGCGGTTCATAAAAGCGCTGAAGATGGCGTCGTAGCGCGGCTCTGAGAGTAAGAAAGCATCGTGCCCATGGGGCGAGTCGATGTTGGCGTAGCTAACCGCTTTGCCCGCACGAATGAGTGCATCGACCAGCTCGCGGGAGCGCGAGGGCGGAAAGCGCCAGTCGGTGGTAAAGCTGACAATCAAAAACGGGCACTGCGCTGGGGCCAGGGCTTTGGCTAAGTCGCCCCCTTGGGTCGCGGATGGGTCAAAGTAGTCCAGCGCTTTGGTCATCAGCAGGTAAGTATTGGCATCAAAGGCGGTGGAGAAGGTGTCGCCCTGATAGCGCAAGTAGGACTCCACCTGGAACTCAACGTCAAAGCCGAAGTTAAGGTCGTCGCTACGCAAATCGCGGCCAAACTTGCTGCCCATGGCGTCTTCGGACAGATAGGTGATATGGCCCACCATGCGCGCGAGCTTAAGTCCGCGTTTGGGTACGGTGTCGTGCTCTGCATACCAGCCGTCAAAAAACTCCGGATCAGAGCGAATCGCCTGGCGAGCCACTTCGTTGAAAGCGATATTTTGCGCCGAGAGTCGTGGCGTGGCGGCAATCACCACCGCATTAGCCACCCGTTCCGGGTAGGTCATTGTCCATTGCATCACCTGCATGCCGCCCAGACTGCCGCCCACCGCGGCGGCCCAGCGCTCAATCCCCAGGTGGTCGGCAAGCCGCGCCTGGCTGGCCACCCAATCGCTCACCGTGACCATGGGGAACTCAGGCCCCCATTGGCGGCCGGTGTCGGGGTTATGACTGACCGGCCCGGTGCTGCCATGGCAGCCCCCCAGGTTATTAAGCGACACAACAAAAAAGCGGTTGGTGTCGATCGCTTTACCGGGGCCAATATGGGCATCCCACCAGCCGGGCTTGCGGTCTTCTTCGCTGTGGTAGCCCGCGGCGTGGTGGTGACCCGAGAGCGCGTGGCAAATCAGCACCGCGTTACTGCGATCGGCATTCAATGTGCCGTAGGTTTCGTAAATCAGCTCGTAGGCAGGCAGCACTTTGCCGCAGGCGAGAGCGAGCGGCGTGTCGAAGCGTGCCACGTGCGGGGTGACCACGCCGACGGAGCCCGCCGGTCGGTCTGCAAATGCAAGCGTATCTGAGTCAGGCATTGAAGGCGCTAGTCCTGCTGAAAGAGGGAGACTGAAGTAGATCCTGTAAACCTCTGATTAACTATTGCGCTTGCCCATACGGCGTTAAAAATCGCCTCAAAATGCTCATTTACAACCTGTAAATTCCGCTTTTTCGTTGATTTTTGCCTTGTCTGGCCTGCACTCATTACGTTAATCAGAGGCTTCCTTGCTAAGAATACGGAGATGGCAGTTGCCATCACAGCCCGACCAGCGCGCCGGAAATGCCCGCCGCACGAATCAGGGCGCCGACCACCAAACCATCGATCAGGTTAATGGCGATAAACACCACGATAGGCGATAGATCGATCATGCCCAGCGGAGGAATCACTTTGCGTACCGGGGCCATAATCGGCTCTACCAACTGCATAACCAGCAGCGCACCTGGATGGCTGGCGTTGGGCGCTACCCAGCTCAAAATAATCATCACAATCAGGGCGAAGAAGTAGATTTTTAAAATTGCATTCGCCAAGGCGGCCGCACCGGCAATCAGCAGTCCAGCAATGGGTGGCATGCCAACGCCAATCACCATAAAAATGGCGATGATGCTAGCCACTTTCAATACAAAGCCTGCTGCTAAGGTGGCGAGGTCGAAGCGGCCAGCCACAGGGCCTAAAAAGCCTTGAAATAGCCCCACTACCGGCTGGGTGATTTTGACCACCGATTGGCTTAACGGGTTGTAGTAATCCGCCCGCGACGCTTGCAGCAGGAAGCGCAGCATGAGTAAAAAGAGGTAAATATTGATGAGGGTATTTACCAGCATTAACCCTGCACTGCCCAATTCATTGCCCATTATTATGTCTCCTTGATGATCCGGTAGCTTAGGCTGTGTTAGCCGAATGGCTGCATTAGCTGCCGCTTAGTTCCTTGGCCATTGCCTGGGCGCGGTCGGCGCAGGCCTGCATGGCGTCGGCAATCGTGGTGCGCAATTGTGCCTCTTCCATATGTTGAATGGCACGTTCGGTGGTGCCGCCCGGCGACATAACGTTCTGTTTCAGCGTGGCGGGGTCTTTATCACTCTGCTGCGCCATGGTGGCGGCACCCAGCGCGGTTTGAATAGCCAGGCGGCGCGCGGTAGCGGCAGGTAGGCCGAGTTTAACCGCGGCTTCTTCCATGGCTTCGAACATCAGAAAGAAGTAGGCCGGGGCGCTACCAGAAACAGCGGTGACTGCGTCTAACAGGGCTTCTTCTTCCACCCACTCCACAATGCCGACCGCTTCCATTAACTGGGTGGCCACGTCACGCTGGGCATCGCTGACGTTGGCATTGGCGTAGAGGCCGCTGGCGCCATAACCGACCAGCGAGGGCGTATTGGGCATGCAGCGTACGATGGCATTCTGGCCGCCTAGCCACTGGTCGATCGTGCCGGCATCCAGGCCGGCAGCAATCGAGATGACCAACGGCTGCTGGCGCTGAACGCTGTCGCGCAACGCTTCGCATACGTTGCGCATGATTTGCGGCTTCACCGCGAGTACCACCACATCGGCCTCAGCCACCGCCGCATTGTTGTCGGTGTCTGTATTGATGCCTAAGCGTTGTTTAATCGATGTCAGTTCGCTGTCATTCGGCGCGGTGGCGGTAATAGTAGAAGGCGCAACGCCGCTGTCGATTAGGCCGCCGATAATGGCGCTGGCCATATTGCCGGCCCCAATGAAGGTAATCTTATTCGCCATGGTAGGTGTCCCTTAAGTAAAAGTGTTCTACGTAAAAAAGTGGGCTACTTTTCGTCTAAGCCGATGGGCGAGCGCCGAAAATTGCAGTGCCCAAACGCACCAGCGTGGCGCCTTCCAGCACCGCCGCTTCTAAATCGTCGCTCATGCCCATCGAGAGCGTATCAAGGGGCGCGTCTGGCAAGCTGCTTTGTAAGGCGGTAAAAGCTTCGCGTAGTGCTGCCAAAGGCTGGCGCTGAGCACTTATATCCTCTGTTGGAGCGGGGATCGCCATTAAGCCGCGCAGGCGCAGATTAGGCAGTGTGGCGACTTCCCTAGCCAATTCCTCTAACTCCTCGGGCAGCACACCAGCTTTGCTCTCTTCTCGGCTGATATTAATCTGCAGGCAGATATTGAGCGGCGCAAGGTGCGTTGGGCGCTGCTCGTTAAGGCGTTTGGCAATTTTTAGCCGATCGACGCTGTGTACCCAGTCAAAGTGCTCGGCCACAGAGCGGGTTTTGTTGGACTGCAGGGGGCCAATGAAATGCCATACAATGCCGTCAAGATCAGTAAGTTCGGCCTGCTTTTCCAGCGCTTCTTGCAAATAGTTTTCACCAAATTCACGCTGACCCAACTGCCAAACCTGACGAATCATCGCCGCAGGCTTGGTTTTGCTGACGGCCAGTAGCTTGGCTGCACCCTGGGCGCGCCCCGCGTTTTCTAATGCATTATGCAGGCGTTCAAGCGCCTGAGCGTATGAATGGCCGAGTGACTCGTTAAGCGCGATGTCTGTCATACTCAAGCACCTTACCGCAGCTGGGAAGAGAGATGGATATTACCGAACTGCTAGCATTCTCGGCAAAGCAGAATGCCTCTGACTTGCACCTTTCGGCCGGTTTGCCGCCCATGATACGTGTTGATGGCGATATTCGTCGGCTCAATGTGCCCGCTATCGATAATAACGATGTGCGCAGATTGATCTACGCCATCATGAATGATCGTCAGCGGCGCGACTACGAAGAGCACCTGGAAATTGATTTTTCCTTTGAAGTGCCGGGGATCGCCCGCTTTCGTGTTAACGCCTTTACTCAAGCTCGCGGGGCGGGGGCGGTGTTTCGCACCATTCCCAATCAAGTACTTTCCATACAAACCCTTGGGCTCGGTGAGGTGTTCGAGCGCCTGGCGATGTTACCGCGGGGCCTGGTGCTGGTGACTGGGCCAACGGGGTCGGGCAAAAGCACCACGCTGGCCGCCATGATCGATTACATTAACGATCATCGTTACGAGCACATTCTCACCATTGAAGACCCCGTCGAGTTTGTCCACGTTAGCAAGCGCTGTTTGATTAACCAACGCGAAGTGCATCGCGACACCCATAGCTTTGCCGATGCGTTGCGTAGCGCGCTGCGTGAAGACCCGGATGTGATCCTGGTCGGCGAGCTGCGTGATCTGGAGACCATCCGTTTAGCACTGACCGCTGCTGAAACTGGTCATCTGGTGCTGGGAACGCTGCATACCACCTCTGCCGTCAAGACAATCGACCGGATCATCGATGTTTTTCCCAGCGAAGAGAAAGCCATGGTGCGCTCCATGCTTTCGGAATCGCTCCAGGCAGTGGTGTCGCAATCGCTGCTTAAACGTCAGGGCGGCGGGCGCGTAGCGGCCCACGAAATCCTCATGGCCACTTCCGCAGTGCGCAACTTGATCCGCGAAGACAAAGTGGCGCAGATGTACTCAGCCATTCAAACCGGTGGCAGCCTGGGTATGCAAACGCTGGATGCCGCGCTGTCTCGGTTAGTCAATGAGGGCGTTGTAAGCATAGAGGAAGCCCAGGCTCAGGCTAAAGGCACTCTCGCCGCAAAAGCTGAATAATTTAAGCCTTGTGACGTACCCACTGCTTTTCTTTGAGGTCTAGGGGCGTATTCAAACAATGAGTATTAGGGGGCATAGATTCCGCCCAATACCCGGGGGCCCTGCGCGCCGGTGACCGAGGGCAAGTTGCCAGGCAGGTGGTTCAGACGCTGGTGCGCCAACCAGGCAAAGGCGCCGGCTTCAATCCAGTCTTCAGGCCAGCCGTACGCCGCTGGCGAAGTGAGCGTGGCGCGAGGGAGATGATAGGCAAGGCGCTGCATCAAATAGGCGTTGTGGGCGCCGCCGCCAGCGGTGATCAGCGTCAGCGGGCCACTATCGATCCAGAGCTGTTCAATCCCCTGGGCGACACTGACGGCGGTGAGTTCAGCCAGCGTCGCCTGAACATCGGCGGCGGCTTCCTGGCCGCTAAGATGTTTTCGTAGCCAATCCAGATGAAACAGCTCACGCCCTGTGCTTCTCGGCGGCGGCTGTTGGAAAAACGGTTCTGAAAGCAGTCGAGCTAATAGCGCTTCATCTACCTTGCCGCTAGCGGCCCAGTCGCCGTCCTGGTCAAAGCGGCCGCCCTGGTGCAAGGCAAACCAGCTATCCAATAGAACATTTGCGGGCCCGGTATCGAAACCGATCACGGGGTCGCTTGGCTGGCTAGAAAGCCAAGTGAAGTTGGCAAAGCCGCCTAAATTAAGCACCAGCTGATGCGCATCTGCTCGCCCAAATAGCGCCTGATGAAACGCTGGTGCCAGCGGTGCAGCTTGACCTCCTGCGGCTAAGTCTCTGCGACGAAAATCGGCGACCACCGTGCAGCCGGTGAGTTCTGCCAGCAAGCTTGGATTATCCAACTGCAGTGTATACGCCGGGCCGTCGCCGTGGCCTGCGGGGGCATGCTCAATAGTTTGGCCATGGCTGCCGATGGCACTGATCTGTTCTACGCCCACTGAAAGTGGCGCTAACAAGTGCTGCACGGCTTGGGCCTGGCATTGGCAGAACGCGTGTTCCGCTGCTGCGAGCTGCGCAAAACTGACCTGCTCTGCATGGCACAGCTTAAACAGTAGGCGATGAAGCTCGTCCGGCATCGGTTCGGCATGGGTTGCCAACAGGTGCGGCGGCGAATCACCTTCGATGGCGATAAGTGCTGCATCGATACCGTCCAGACTAGTGCCGGACATCAGGCCAATATAGTAAAGCGGCGTAGCGGTAGGCGTTTTCATAAGCGAACTCGTACAAAGCTGGGCTGAGACTAAACCAGGGTGAGAGCGAAACCAAGGCTCAACCAAGGCGAGCGAGCATGGTAACATCGTCGGCTATTTATCACCTGAGCCCGGTAAGGGCGGTTCTTTATAGTGGAGAGAGGCAATGAGTGAGGTGGATCAGGCTTTAGCGCTGCTGTCGCGGGGTACGCATGAAATCCTGGTAGAGGATGAGCTAAAACAGAAGCTGGCTTCAGGCCGCAAACTGCGTATCAAAGCGGGTTTTGATCCCACGGCCCCTGACTTACACCTGGGGCACAGCGTATTGCTGACCAAAATGCGCCAGTTTCAGGATTTGGGGCACACGGTTATCTTTTTGATCGGTGACTTTACCGGGCGTATTGGTGACCCTACCGGTAAGAACGTGACGCGCAAACCGCTCACCGAAGAGGATGTGAAAGCCAACGCCGAAACCTATAAAGAGCAAGTGTTTAAAATCCTCGACCCTGAAAAGACCGAGGTACGTTTTAACGCCGAATGGTTTGGCGAGCTCTCCGCTGCCAAAATGATTGAGCTGGCTGCCCAAAGCACCGTCGCCCGTATGCTGGAACGGGATGACTTTGAAAAGCGCTATAAAGCCAATCAGTCCATTGCCATTCACGAATTTCTCTACCCGCTGGTACAGGGCTACGACTCGGTAGCGCTTGAGGCGGACGTGGAGCTGGGCGGCACTGACCAGAAGTTCAACCTGCTGATGGGGCGCGAAATTCAAAAACACTTCGGCCAGGAGCCCCAGGTGGTCATTACCATGCCGCTGTTGGAAGGGTTAGACGGCGTGCAGAAGATGTCGAAGTCCCTGGGCAACTACATTGGTGTCGATGAAGCGCCGGGCTCCATGTTCAATAAGCTGGTCTCCATGCCGGATAGCTTGATGTGGCGCTATTTTGAGCTGCTCTCTTTGAAATCGAACGAAGAGATTGACGCGCTCAAGCAGAGCGTTGAGCAGGGCGCGAACCCGCGGGATATCAAAATGGAGCTGGCCCGTGAGCTAATTGCCCGCTACCACGGCGATGAAGCAGCCGCCAGTGCGCACAAGTCAGCGGGTAATCAACTGGCTGATGGCGAGCTGCCAGAAGATCTGCCGGAAGTCACGGTCGATTTTGAGGGCAGTGAGCAAGCACCTATTGCAGCAGTGCTTAATAGAGCTGAGCTTGCGAATAACAGTGCCCAAGCCAAAGACATGCTGGGTAATGGCCGAGTTAAAGTCGACGGCGACGTCGTTGCCAAAGACACTATGCTGGCGACAGGTAAGAGCTATGTTATTCAAGCTGGTAAGAAACGTTACGCTCGTGTGACGCTTATTTGAACTTTCTGTCAAAAAGCCCTTGCCAACCCGTCAGCGAATCCGTAAAGTACGCATCCGCTGCCGGGGACGCCAAGCGTTACCAGCGGTGAATAAGGTGTAAAAGCCTTGGTTTGTCAGGAGGTTAGAGCAGGTTGTGTCGCTCGCCTCACTCGCTAAAAAAACAGCGATTGACAAACACCACGGAATGCGTAGAATACGCCTTCCTCGCTGAGGCAAGCCAGTTCAACGGCAAGTCGAGTGGCCCAGTTTGTTTATTAGCTAGCCACCA
>NZ_AOPO01000012.1 GCF_000336575.1 Vreelandella titanicae BH1
TGAAGAAGACGGCACGCTGACCGCCGGTGCCGGTCAAGTCACCTTCACGCCGGGCAGCAACGACGCCGGCTACTACGCCTTTGACGGCGAGAACGTGGTACTGACCCAAGACGGTGTCGACGCCATCAACGCCGGCACCACGCTGCCCGCGGTGAGCCTCACCGCCACCGACAGCGACAACGCCACGGCAGAAGACAGCGACACCCCGAGCTACGTGGCCAACCCTGATGCGGTTGCTACGACAGGTGAAGGTCAAGAAGATAGTAGCGGTATTGATATCGAACTGTCAGGAGGCTTTCAGAATGGCGATGGCACAATTTTGAGCTTCGTTATTCAGACGCTACCCGCTAATGGCACTTTGTACTTTGGCAATACGGTCGTTACCGAAGGTATGCCCATTGATGCCACTGACAACAGTGCGACTTTAACCTTTGTTCCAGAAGCTGACTGGAGTGATAACAATGGTGATGGGAAAGTAACTTTTGATTATATAGCCATTGACGGTGAAGGTAATCAATCTGACCCAGCCACTGCGACTATTGACGTAACGCCAGTGACGGATATCCCAGATGTCGAATTGACCCTGACCGAGAGCACCACAAGCTCGCTGTATGCCGTGGATCTGTCCAATGTGTTGGATAACGCAGATGGCCAATCCGGTAATCCGGCAGGCTTTACCGTCACCGCATTTAAAGATGGGCAAACAGGCGTTATTTCTATCAAGGAGACCGGCTCACCGACTGGTTTCGGTGTGGCAGGTTCAGCCAGCAATGGTGCAGACTCGGAAATTGGTAAAGGTGAAGAGCTGCATATAGAGTTGGATACTCCGGCATCGTCGGTTACCTTCCAATTGGCGTGGCTTAATAATTACAACGAAACGGCTGTTTACGAAGTTCATTATGACGATGGATCGTCGGAGACATTTTCAGTCTTCGGCGGTAGTGATGGTATTGATCCTCCCAAGACTGTGGATGCGCCAGAGGGCAAGGCCATCACAGGAATTGACTTTGGAACCGGTAGCGTTAATGAATCGACCAGCGACTATTTGTTGCATAGCTTTTCTTACGAGTCAGTTGCAAAGACTTACACTGTCGATATTACCGCTGAGCCGTCGGATACCGACTTCTCGGAAAGCATCACCAGTTTGGTCGTCAAAACACCGGAAGGTGTAACCTTGTCCGGTGCGGAGAATCAGGGTACTGACAATGGTATAACGAGCTGGGGCATTTCACTGGATGCCAACGGCGGGTTTACAAACTCGGTAGAAGTGGATCCCAACACTGGCATAGTCACAGTTAAAGGTCTGATATTATCGGTGCCGGATGACTTCACAGGTGACCTCACGGTTGAAGCCATAGCTACAGCGTATGATCCTGATGCAGCAACATCTGCTCAAGGCTCGGATAGTGAAACTATCGAAAACAACGGCCCAACATCCAGTGATGATTCAGTAACAATGCTGGAGGGAGCAGAATCTATAGTTCTTAGCGTTGATGACTTTGGTAACTATTCTGATCCGGATGGCGATTCTTTGGATAGTATTAGGATTGAGTCATTACCTGCTAGCGAAGTTGGTAAGCTTCAGTTAAATGGTAACGACATTGCGAGAGGCGAAGAAATAAGCGTTCAACAAATAGCTAGTGGTGAGCTGGCATTTATCCCTGCGAACGATGATACGGACTCAGACACTTCGTTTGAATTCAGAGTGTCGGATGGCGGAGGCTGGTCTGAGCAAAGCTATACAACTACCGTCAATATCGATGCCGTTGCTGATAAACCAACTGTTGCCATCTCTCTTGGCGATGCGATGTCTGTCGATGAGACAGGCACCATTTCGGGTCAATCTAGGGAGTTTACTGAGCTACTTGGTGAAGAGCGTGGAGATGGCAATATACAGGGAACGCCTAATTACAATTATTCTGAAGCTTCAACCCAAGTATTTGACTTTGGCACAGTGTTTGCTGGTCAACAAGTTACTGTCGATATGCCCGTGCTAATCCAAGGTAGCTGGAATAGTGGCTGGAATGTGTTTGATGACCGTTGGGTTGTCAGAGCAAATGGCGATGAAGAGTTTGTTTTTGATGATTATGGCTCTTCATCGAATTACAACCTTAACTTCGTTGATAATGTTTCAATTACCACGACTCTTGACAGTCAAGGAAGATTGACGCTGGAATTTAGTGCAGCAACAACAGAGACATCTGAAACAGCGACTATTCAAGGTGCAACCGTTTCGGTTGGCTCTGTTGAAGTTACTGAGGTATCTGCTTATCAATATGCTGTTGATTTAACTGCTGCACTTAGCGATACAGATGGCAGTGAGACCTTGAGTATTAAAGTCACAGGCGTACCCGAAGGTGGTGTGCTTAGTCAGGGGGCAGAACAGGGTGATGGCAGTTGGCTGATCGAAGTAGATCCGGGTGAGACCAGCTACAGCGGCAATGGTTTGACATTGACAGTACCTGTTGGTCAGGCGGGCGAAGATTTCCAGCTTTCCGCTGAAGCTATTGCGACCGAGTCTAATCCAGGCACCACGGATACAACGGTCGAAACATTAACTCGTTCAGCAACTGATTCGGCTGAAAGCAAAACTGTACCGATACCGCCAGATAATACTGCTTCTGAGCCTGACGATAACAGCGGTGAACCTGAAGGCTCATGGGAAGGTTTCGAAAGTAACGATGATCATACATTGAATTGGTGGGATCCATCCGAGCCTTATAATTTAGGTGGGAACGCTACCAGTGTAGATATTGAGCTCCAAGGGTTCGGTGGGGTTTTCGACTCAGGGTATGTAGAATTTTATGAGGACGGCAACTCTCTAGGCTATTCATACCTTTCCAAGGGGAGTAATAATGGTTCGTTTGAACAAACGTTCACTCCCGGCTTTGAATTTGATTCTGTTAAGGTCGTGCGTACCGGTGGAGAGTTCGAGATTAAAAGCCTGGCAGCTTATAACGCGACGCAGGCACAGCTGGTCGACGGCATTGTAGAAGGTGCGATGTACACCACCTCCTCCGGGCTTAGCGGTACTACCGATGAGAACGGTGCTTTTGAGTACCGTGACGGCGATTCGGTGACCTTTATGGTAGGCGATGTCGTGATAGGTACCGCCTCCGCGGAAGCCCTTGCCGATGGCAAAGTGTTCCTGCAGGAAATGGCGAATACCGAGCTGACTGACCTCAACAATGAGTACGTTGAGAATATGGCAGTGTTCCTGCAGTCGCTGGACGCGGACGGCATAGCCGATAACGGCATCACCATTACCTCCGCCATGAACGCCGCCTTTGAAGGCAGTACGCTTGATTTGCGTAACGTTTCCGAGGCTGAGCTTAAATCGGCACTGGAGGGAGTTGGTGATAGCTACGTCACCGAAGAAGACGCCATGCAGCACGTGCGCGATATGCTTGAGAAGCATGCGGGGATTACCACCTTTGATGAACATACGGATGATTCAATCAAAACGGCGGTGCTCGCTCATGACGTGATCGACGGTCTGACCTACCAAACCAGCAGTGGCTTGATCGGCGAACTCACCGATGGAATGTTTGCTTTTGACGAAGGTGACACCGTTGAGCTATTTGCTAATGGCCAGTTGGTCGCTTCGTTTGCCACTGCCGATATAGGTGACGATGGTCTCATCACCTTCGCTGAAGCAGGCTTCTTGATGAGTGCCGAAGAGCTTGACGCACTGATTAACAGTGAAGAAGAAACTCAACCTTCTGTTGAAGGGGAGGAAGCGGTAGACGAGCCAGAGCCGACAGACGACACCACTGTTGACGATGCTGAAGACATCGATGAGGAAGAAAGTCGTGACGATAACATTACAAATGACGATACCTCTTCAAGCGATAAGGCGTCAGAAGATGAGAGTGAAGAAGAAGTCGTTGAAGAAGGTGTAGCGACACCTGATGACGAGCAGAGTCAGGATGATGCTCTAACGCAGGGTGATGAACTAGCGCAAGAAGAAGTGCTGGCTGACAATGATGAAGTCACTAACGTTGCTCCAGCAACACCAGGGGATGAAAAAGAGGAACCGGAAAGTAGCGGTAATGGCTATTCGTTGCTAGAAGATGACGAGACGCTGTTTACCTTGAACGATGATTCAGAGAATGCAACAACACCAGTCCCCGCGAGTGAGTTGCAGACTAGCGAATCTGAAGGTGATATCGAGGCTTCACTAAGTGAGAGTGAGTTGTTCTCCAGTGATGAAGACGAAAGCGTTGATAGCCTGCTGCCGCCTTCTGAAAGTGGTGAAGAGAAAGCCAAGCCTGCTCCTGATGCGCCGCAAGAAAGCACTGTGTCGACTGAAGTGGAACCGGCGGGTGGGCATACTGATTATGTGAAACTACATAATGACCATGCTACCAGTAACTCTGATATTTAATCAGTCGTACAATCAACAAGGCCGCCCACAGGGCGGCCTTGTTGTATTAATGCTTTAATTACCTTTCGCAATACTTGAGCGCGTTTACTTACAGAGGACAGGTCATGCTCTACACCAAACGTAATACATCCGGCGAGATCCTGATGCTCAGCAAAGAGCCAACGTCAGAGTGTAACGAAACGATTGATCCTGATTCACCTGAGGTACTGGCTTTCCTTGCTGATCAGCCAGGATCCTCAGCACACTTTATAGCGTCTGACTTAGCGTTTGTGAGGGTGGTAGAAGATATTCTTGAGGTGTTACTAAACAAGGGAGTCATCACTTTCACTGACCTGCCTGAAGCTGCACAGGCTAAAGTGATGGAGCGTAAGTCCTTGCGGGTTAAAAATGATGTAGGCTTGCTAAGCGACGACGATACTATCTAGAGTCGTCGTCGATTGCGTTTATGCGTTAAAGACGTACGCCTGGTCCGGTGGCTCCATCGACACCCACGCGGAACAGGCAGGCTATTTCCTCATCGTCTGCAACGCCTTCCCCTATCACCTGAATGCCCAATGAATGGCAGAGCGTAGCCATGCCGCGGACAATGGTTTGCTGCTCATTTGAAGCATGCAGTTGGTGAATAAGACTGCTATCCATTTTTAAGTAAGCAAGACCCACATCGTGTAAATCTGCAAGTTTGGTGAATTCTGCCCCCACATGCTCTATACCAAACGTGCAACCAAGGGGCCGTAAGGCGGTACAAAGCCCCCGTAAGCTACCAATCGCGTGCGTGCTAAGCGTGGCGGGCACTTCAAAGCAGAGCTGCTTGGCCAATAGTGGGTGTGCTGCCAACAGAGTCCGTAGCTCGTTAACGAACTGTGTATTAGTGATCGATGCCGCAGAGAGGTTAATGCCTACCGGCTTTAGATCATCTTCTAGATTAGCGAGCGCTTTTTTGACCACGGCTAAATCAAGTGCAGGCTCCATCTCAAAGCGGGTGATCCAGGGAATAAAGACTCCGGCGGTTTGCCACTCCCCACCTAGCAGTAAGCGAGCCGGGCATTCGTAATGGATGATGTCTCCGTGAGCGTCTACTACCGGGAAGTACGCTAACTCAGGGCCAATCAGGATTGCTGCTTCCAGTGCATTTCGCCATTCGGCATGGCTGCTGTAGAGTGAAATACGCTTGCGCTGACGCACGACTACCTGTTCAAAGGACGTTAGGCTTTCGGCTTGTGCCAAAGCGTCATCCAGGGTGGCTAACAGTGTGCCGCGATCATCATGTGGAGCATAAGGAACAATCGCCGTTGGTAGATAAATCTCCACGTCGGGCTGCGTGGCGGCTACCTCGGCTAACGCTGCCATCACCTGAATTCGAAGCTCCTCTACATCATCCATAAGCGGCAGCATAAAGATAAAATCGCTGCCGTTAAGGCGGCCTACCATTGGTTCTGCCGACGCGCTGTCCAATTGCCCCAACTGGGTAACCAGCGTATTTAATAGTTGGTCTGTGGCAGCGTAGCCGAGCTGCTCATTGAGTGACTCTAATGCCTGTACGCGAACCATGATCAACATGCCCGTTGCGCGGGCATCTTCACTGCCCAATTGAGACGAAAGCTTACCCATAAACACGTCGCGATTCAGCGCACCGGTGACTCGGTCATGCTGTAAATGGCGGCGTAACTCGTCCAGCTTATGGCTTTCATGACTGAGCATCTGATGGACATTGGCAGAAAGCACGTTCATTGCTTGAGTGACTTGGCGTAACTCCAGCGTGCGTGGCTCCTTAATAGTGGTAAACCGCCGCGCACTGATATCTTGCGCCTGAGTGACGACGCGGGAAAGGGGGTGCTTAATACCACGAACGATCACGGTAGCAATCGCTAAACTAATCACTCCGGCAAGTAAAAACCAAGCAGCGAGTTCCAGCATGCTGCGCCATAAAGAGGTGTAGGCAAAACTGTGTTGGCTCTCAAGCTCCAACGTACCGTACTGTCGCCAGCCATCTTGAATCGTCGCGGTGCCGTTGGGCACATCAAACTCAATAAGCTGACGAAACCAGGCGGGCACATCGCCACTATACTCTTCGGCGGAGCGTTCAATAAGTACGCTATCGTCCGTATCGCGCAGGGTGATTCGGCGGTAGTAGCCGGTGTCAAATTGAGCTGCGATTAACAGTTCGAGGGTGACAAGGTCTTTATCGAGCTGGCTCATTGAAAGCGCCAGAGCGGTAGCATTGTCAGCGTTCTTAATGCGCACTTCCTGTTCGATATAATCGCGGCTAGTGGTAATACTAATGGCAAGACTACCAATGAACGACAGCAGCAGCAGGGCGATAATGGCAATCCAAAGTTGTTTGATAAGTGACATCGTGCCAATTCCTCTTAAATGAAACCCTGGGTTTGCATACGTTCAATGACGCTGCGCCAGCGTGATAGCCGAGCCAATGGGTCTGCGCGGGATTCAGAAGAACCACCTGCCCAAAGTCCATCGCTATTAAAACTAAACAGTGGGTCGAGATCAGTACGCTGAGAGGCAGGGGTGATAGACGGTACAATATTGTCTAGCACCAACGGTTCTGCATCTGGGGTCGAGTAATAGCCTAGCACCATGTGGGCTTGGGTAATTTGACTACGCCCAATGCGCGCACGGACATAAATCATGCGTAGGTACTGACTAGTAATGCCTAATTGTTTAAGGGTAATGTACTTGGCAATGGAGTAATCCTCGCAATCTCCCTGGCCTTTACCCATTGCTTCCAAAGGCGTAGCCCAATAATCCTCTTGCCCCCACACCTGGATATCGTCAATCCACCGGATGCGGCGATTAAAGAAGTCATTAACCCCACGCAGCTTGGCTTGAACGTCTTGGTTTTGTAGCTGTTGAAGCAGGTTAAACCACTCCTCTAATACGGACAAACCAGCCTGCCCATACTGTTGCTGCATGCTTTGGCGTAGGCGTTGTGGATCAAACGCTGCGGCAGGCGTTGGATGAATGCCAAGACCTGCGCCTAACCAAAGCGCGCCGACTGTTGCTAAGAACTGTCGACGCGAGAATGTAGGAGTGTGATGCGAGGATGCAGGCATGAGTCGCCGTTAGTAACCGCCAAATAGGGCTTAAGATTACAAGCTGACGAGTGGAAGTGCTACACCTCTCAGTCAAAAGGCTGAGGTTATTGAACCGCTGCCTGATGCGTGGTTTCTAATAGGGGTTCAATTAGCGGCTCAAGTTCGGGCCATACATTGTCGAGGATAATCGGCTGAGCATCGGCGGTAGGGTGAATGCCATCGCTCTGCATTAACGCCTCGTTCAGGGCGATATCCTCCAATAAAAAAGGCACTAGGGAAACGTCATACTCTTCCGCCAGCGAGTGGAAAACCCCGGTGAAGGCGTCTCGGTACGCTTGGCCATAGTTAGGCGGGATATCGATCCCCAGTAGCAGCACCTGAGCACCAGCGTCTTGGCTCTGCTCAATCATACTGGCTAGGTTTGCCTGCATTTGATTGGGTGATAAGCCGCGTAGACCATCGTTGCCGCCCAGCTCAATGAGAACAATATCCGGCTCCCGCTGTCCGAGAAGGTCAGTGAACCTTTGTAATCCTCCAGACGTCGTTTCACCACTAATGCTGGCGTTAATGACTTGGGCATCATCTCCCAAGCGTTCTTCCAGTAGGTTCACCCAGCCCTCATCACGCTCTATGCCGTAAGCGGCGCTTAAGCTATCACCCATCACCAGCAGGGTGGGGCCCGGGTTTGTGTCTGCGTTGACAGGCTCTGCGTTGATAGACGATGAGGCAAAGGTGACTATCAGCAGCACCAGCCATCCGGTTACCATGCGGTTCAGTCCATGCCATGCCATAGGGATGCCACGCTTCATGTCTTATTCCTCAAGTTCAAACTCTTCAAGTTCAAGCTCCTCAGATAAAGCTGCCAATGCTGCTACGGATATATCCATGTCGAGCGAGGCATCCCAAGGTGAGCGCCAAGCTACTACCGACAACCAAGCGGTAGCCGATGTTCCCCGCGGCACTGTTAGGCAAGCCGTGCTGCACGCTGACAAGCTTTCTAAAAAAGTCACCAGCGGTGAACGCTCGCTCACCATCTTACACGACCTGTCGCTGAGCGTAGCGGCGGGAGAGAGCGTAGCGATTCTGGGTAAGAGCGGTGCGGGTAAATCAACGCTTTTGGGGCTATTAGCGGGTCTTGATACGCCAAGCGACGGTGAACTAACGCTGTTTGGACACGCATTAAGCCGTTTGGATGAAGATGGTCGAGCAGCGCTGCGTGCCGGACGAGTAGGCTTTGTGTTCCAGAACTTTCAATTGCTGCCCACTTTGAGCGCGCTTGAAAACGTCATGTTGCCCCTTGAATTATCGCCCCGCGCCGGAGAGACGCAAACCGCTGCTCAGTGGTTGGAGCGTGTTGGGCTTGGTGAGCGAGTGAACCACTTACCCAAACAGCTTTCCGGCGGCGAGCAGCAGCGCGTTGCCGTGGCGCGTGCTTTCGTGACCGACCCCGAGCTGGTATTTGCTGATGAGCCCACCGGCAACCTGGATCCGGATACCGGTGGGCAAGTCATAGATCTGCTCTTCCAGCTCAACCATGAGGCGGGCACTACGCTTATTCTGGTTACTCACGACCACGCCTTGGCGCGGCGCTGCGATCGCTGTTTGCGGTTAGATCATGGCAAGTTAGAAGCCGTACTTGAAAACATCGTGCCAACTGCCGCTTCGATTGATGAGGGCGCGCAATGAGTGATGTGAATTGGCGTTTGGCGATGCGTAGCCTCAAGCGGGATCTGCGCGCAGCTGATGTGCGTGCGCTATTTATTGCCCTGGTATTGGCTGTCGCGGCCTCCACCATGATTGCGTTTTTTCTTGATCGGTTAGAGCGCGGTCTGGAGCGCCAGGCAGGGCAGATGTTGGGCGGAGATCTGGTGCTAGAGCAGCGTGATCCTTTTTCCGAGGAGCTGAGAGAGCGCTTGGAAAACGCTGGTTTTGTGCTTAGCGACCAAGTGGACTTGGTGTCGATGATTAGCCGCGAGGGGCGCTTTCAGCCTGCCAGCTTAAAAGCCGTGGATGAAGTCTACCCTCACTACGGTGTCTCCTACGTGGACTTTGGCAATGGCACCGAGCAAACTGCTTCTGGTCCGCCGCCAGGGGAGGCGTGGGCGGATCCACGCTTGATGGAACTGGTCGAAATCGAGCTGGGTGATCGAGTACAGGTGGGGCAAACTGAACTGGCCGTAACGGGGATCATCGAGCGCGAAGCGGATCAGTCCGGTGGTTTTGGTAGTTTTAACCCGCGCTTGATGCTCAATACGGCAGATGTCGAGGCAACGGGCCTGGTTCAAGAGGGCTCACGGATTGAGTTTGAAATTCTAGCCGCAGGCCCGCCGGAGGCGCTCGATCAAGTACAAGGCTTACTTGCTGAGCTACGCCGCAATGGGGTAGAGGTGCGGGATGTTCGCGTTGACCGTCCCCAGCTTGGCAATGCGTTACAGCGGGCAGAAAGCTACCTGGGGCTAGCCGGGTTAGCGGCGGTATTGCTGGCGGGTGTGGCCGTGGCAATGTCTACCCGGCGTTATGTCGAGCGCCATTTGGATACCGCTGCGCTACTGCGCTGTTTTGGTGCCAGCCAGCGTCAGTTAGTGACGATTTTCACCCTTCAGTTACTCGGTTTGGCACTGGTCGCGGCAGTCATTGGAGCGCTGCTTGGCCTTCTTGGCCAAGCGGTGCTGATTTGGCTATTGGTGAGTTTTCTACCCATGACACTTCCGCCACCGGGGCTGATGCCACTAGGGTTGGGGGTCTTCACCGCGCTTGCCGTGCTGGTTGGGTTTGCCGGGCCAACGCTGTTGCGTATCAAGCAAGTCAGCGCACTAAAAGTACTGCGTCGTGAGCTAGATCCACTGCCGCCATCGGCCTGGCTGGTCGTTGGCGTAGCGAGCATCGTGTTTGGTGGGTTGCTTTGGCTCTACTCGGGTAGCCTGCCACTGGCGATTGGATTATTGATCGGTGGTGCGCTGCTGCTTGGTGTGCTTTGGATAATTAGTGCCTTATTACTTAGCGGCTTACTGCGTGTTGTGCAGCGGTTCTCAGGGCGCAGTGAGTGGTCACAGGCACTTCGCTTAGGCGGCCGTCAATTGGCACGGCGTCGCCAAGCGGGCCTAGGTCAGTTGCTGGCCTTCTCGGTGACCTTCTTTGCCATGGCGATGATTGTCTTGGTGCGTGGCGATTTGCTAAGCACCTGGCAGGATCAACTGCCTGAAAATACGCCTAACTACTTTGCCATCAATATTCAGCCTTCCGAGCGTGACCCTTTTGAAGCGGCGGTTTCACCACGGGTGGAAACCCAAAGCACCCTCTACCCGATGGTGCGTGGGCGAGTGATAGCGATCAATGATCAGCCACCCAGAGAGGCCGTGCCGCCGGATGCCCGTGGCGACAACTCACTGCGCCGTGAGCTCAACCTTACTTGGCAATCTGAAGTGCCAGAAGGCAACCAAGTGGTGGCTGGCGAGTGGTTCACGCCAGCGCAGCTGGGTAGCAACTCAGGCAGTGAGAGCAGCGATGAAAGCCAAGGCTGGATGAGTGCCGTGGAGGCAACACCACAGTCGGGGCCTGTGCCCATTTCAATGGAGGATGGGCTCGCCGAAAGGCTTGGGCTAAGCATTGGTGATGAGATGACCTTCTCGGTGGGTAGCGACGAGATCACTACCCAAATTACCAGCCTGCGCAGTCTGAATTGGGATAGCTTCCAGCCTAATTTCTTCGTTATTTTCCCGCCGGGCGTGCTGGAGCAGTTTGGCCATAGTTACATCACCGCTTTTCACCTGCCAGACGCGGAACAGGGACTGATTCGTGAGCTGATCACCGACTTCCCTGGCGTCTCGTTGCTTAATGTGGACGCGATTTTAGGTCAGGTGCGGGATGTGCTTGCCCAGGTCACCCGGGCAGTGGAGTTGGTGCTCGCCTTGGTGCTACTGGCAGGGATTAGCGTGCTGTATGCCGCGCTGACCGCAAGCCGCCCGGTGCGTGCCCATGAAAGCGGCCTACTGCGCGTATTTGGCGCAGGCAGCAGAATGATTTCACGGGTACAGGGGGCCGAGTACGCGCTGTTGGGTTTTGCCAGTGGTTTGATGGGCGCAATACTTGCGGAGCTAACCTCGGCCGTACTGTATATTTACCTGCTGGATCTCACCCCGCGTTTGCACCTGGGACTATGGGTTTTCCTTCCCGTTGGCGGGGCGCTATTGATCGGTGTCATTGGGCATGCGCTTTCGCGGGGGTTGCGTCGCCAAGCGCCGGCAGCCAGCCTCGGCCTACTGGGTGAAGCTTAATCCGGTGAGGATTTGACGACTCATGAATCAGCGGGCCAGCCAAAAACCGACGACGGTGGCGCTGATGACAGCAACAAAAAAGACCAGATTACGGGCGCGGGTATCACGACGTGGTTTCATAACGGCACCAATGCAGTGTTAAGTACTATGTTAAGTACAAGGTTGAAGTAAAATATTCCTAGCATGGTAACGTTTGTCGCCTACGCCGTCATCTTGCTGACCCTGTGACGCGGCCGTTTGTTTAGAATTATTAGGAAACCTCTGATTAACTATTGCGCTCGACCATACGGCGTTAAAAATCGCCTCAAAATGCTCATTTACAACCCGTAAACTCCGCTTTTTCGTTGATTTTTGCCTTGTCTGGCCTTCGCTCATTACGTTAATCAGAGGCTCCTTAGCTGTTTACTCAGGACTGTTACTTTATGCCCCAAATCACCCCGGCAGCGCTCTCTGTTGCGCCAAAGCCGCTTTCGCTTGCCCAAGGTCGCTTAGCGGCGCTGAGCTGGGGGCGTGCTGACGCCCCAACCTGGTTAGCCTTACACGGCTGGCTGGATAATGCGGCCAGTTTTACCCGGTTAGCCCCGCTGTTGGTCGAGGCGTTGGATATTCGTATTGTGGCGCTGGATTTTCGCGGCCATGGTCATTCGGCACACGCGCCACAGGGCGGTGACTATGCCTTATGCGACTATGCCCTTTGGGACTATTGCCATGACGTGTTGGATGCCATGGAGTCCTTGGGGCTGGAGCAAACCAGCTTACTGGCCCATTCCATGGGGGCGGCAGTGGCCTGCTTGCTCGCCGCTTCGTTACCCGAACGCGTCGAGCGGCTAACGCTGATTGATGGACTTGGAGCGCTCAATACGCCCATTGAAGAGACCGCCAACCAGCTGCGTAAGGGGCTTACAGCCTACCGTCGGCCGCTGTCACGAGCGCCGCGTTACCCCGATATCGAGAGTGCCGTTGCTGCGCGTGTTGCAGGCGGGGTCACGCCGCTGGATAGCATCACGGCAACGCCGCTAGTAGAGCGTAACACCCAGCCTACTGCTGATGGTCATGTGCAAATGCGCACCGACAGCCGGTTACTGAAGCCGTCCCTGGTGCGCTTTACCCCTCAGCAAGTGCTATCGCTACTGGCGGAAATTAACGTTCCGCTGCTATTGATAGAAGGCGAGCAGGGAATTTTAGGCGAGCGCAAATGGGCTCAAGAGGCACGGCAAGCGGTCAAAGGATTAACCCGAAAAGTGCTCAAGGGGGGCCACCATTTACACTTGGAGCCTAGAGCAGTGGCGCAAGTTGCCAAGGTTATCGGCACTCACTGGGGTAACACTGGTGCCGTTTAAGGGAGGGAACGCAGCATGAATGAATTGGCTCACGTGAGCAGTGGCAATAAAGTCGCTCTGGTATTGGGCAGCGGTGGTGCCCGTGGCTACGCGCATATCGGCGTGATCGAAGCGCTGGAGGCGCGGGGGTTCGAAATTATTGCCGTATCGGGGTGTTCAATGGGCGCAGTGATTGGCGGTATTTATGCCGCGGGTAAGCTGCCTGAATACCGTGACTGGGTGTGTCAACTCGACTACCTGGATGTGCTCAAACTGGTTGACGTAACCTGGAGCTCGATGGGGGCGATGCGTGCAAGCAAGGTCATGAGCAAACTGGAAGCGCTGGTCGGCGATATTCTGATTGAAGACCTATCGATCCCCGTCACCACGGTAGCGACAGACCTGGTGCGGCAACGGGAAGTGTGGTTTCAAAGTGGCCCTTTGCTGCAGGCGATTCGTGCCTCAATGGCCGTGCCGGGTGTTATAACCCCTGTTCATCTGGGCGAGCAGGTGCTGGTGGATGGCGGGCTGCTCAACCCGCTGCCGATTATGCCTATGGTAGCCGCGCACCAAGCAGACTTTGTGGTAGCGGTTAATGTGACTGCCCATAGCCCGTTGCCGGTGACCTTGGATGAGTTACTGCCTAAAGAGGAGGAAAAAGCCGATAGCCGCACCCAAAGCGAGATCGACCGCGATCAACGCATGAGCAGTTGGATAGGCGATGTACGCGCAGCTACCCAAAAACTGTGGGCAGGGCTGGGTGCCAATGGTGATGGCGCAAACGGGGAGAGCGACGACAAAGAGCTAGAAGAAACCACTGAAGCGCGAGGCAAGCGCGAGTGGAGCAAGCTCGATATGATTTTGGAGTCGTTTGATATTACCCAGGCGGCGTTGGCCAAGTACAAGGTGGCGGGGTACCCGCCCGATGTGCTGATCGAAATCCCCAAAACGGTGTGTAGTACTTACGAATTTTACCGGGGCCGAGATTTGATTCGCCTTGGTCGCCACTTGGCAGATGAAGCGCTGGAACGCCGGATGCCCAGTATCGCTTCCGATGCTACCGAGTAACGGCTACTGACCCCGCTTGCGCAGTAGGATGTACACTGCCCCTGTGCCACCATCGAGATCGATGGCCGAGCAGAACGCCAACACCCCCGGCCACTCCCGTAGCCAGGTATTGGTATGGCTTTTGAGTACAGGAAAATCAGAGGTGGTGCCCCACGCTTTGCCATGCACCACCAGCACACAGCGCAGACCTTGCCCCGCTGAATCACGCAGAAAACTCTCCAACTCCGTGCGGGCCTCCTCCAGCGTATAGCCATGCAGATCAAGCCCCGCCTGCCATGCGGTTTGGCCGCGCTTTAGCTGGCTAAACGTGCGCCATGGTAAGTCGGGCACGCTGAACTCGAGGTACTCTGAGGGGCGCACGGCTTCCACCCGGCCATCCGAAGTGCGCCCGCTGGATTGAGGGGCGCTGCTCTCAACCGCCGCGTTGCGCCGTGCTTCATGGGCCTTAACGTCGCGCTTGGGTTTGCCTGGGTCGGCCTGATTGGTGGCGATAGGGCGTACCCCCGCCGCCTTCAAGGCGTCGCGGAAGGCACTGATATCGTCATCATTCGGCAGGTGGCGGTGTCGCGTCATGTCAGGCTCGGGTGGTAGAAAAATGGGGGTAGCAAGGGTAAATCAGTTAAAGAAGCACAGTATAGCGGGCTGAGCGTTGCTGTGAACCGGGCGGCGTGAAAGGTACAATCTTTTATTCGTCATATGGCTCAGGTTCTATTGCCTGCAGTCATGATTATCGTTAACCAGGAGCCGCTGTGACCACGCATCTAAATGTTGAGCATTCTCACTCAACCCTTTCCCTGTCGGAGTCGTTGCTGGTGAGCCAGCTCTTTACGCTGCGCGACTACCTGCGCTGGGTCTCCAGCGAGTTTTATCTGGCGGGCCTGCACTATGGCCATGGTACCGATTCTGCCTGGGATGAGGCGGTGGCACTCTGCTTGGGCGCGCTGCATCTGCCGTGGAATATTGACCCCAGTGTGTTAGAAGCGCGGCTGCTGCCCGTGGAGCGTCAGCGGATTATTGCCTTGGCGCGGGAGCGTGTTACCACCCGCCGCCCGCTGCCTTATCTGCTCGGCGAGAGCTTCTTTGCCGGTCACCCGTTTAGCGTTGACGAGCGCGTGCTGATTCCGCGCTCGCCGATTGCCGAGTTGATTGAAGACGGCTTTGCCGCCTGGTTTCCCGAAGAGCCGCCTGCTAGCGTGCTGGATCTATGCACTGGCTCCGGTTGTATCGGCATTGCTACGGCACTCTATTTGCCCACTTGTGAAGTGGCGCTTGCAGATATCAGCCAGGATGCCCTGGCCGTGGCACGGCAAAATATTACCCGCCATGATGTGGGAGACCGGGTGCGAGCGGTGGAATCGGATGTATTCAGCGGCTTGGAAGGTCGACGTTTTGATCTCATCGTCTCCAACCCGCCCTATGTTGATGCCCGCGACTTGGCCACCATGCCTGCTGAGTTCCGCCATGAACCCTCCTTGGCACTGGGGGCAGGCAGCGATGGCTTGGATATCGTGCGGCGCATACTCCGTGAAGCGCGGGAACACCTAACCGATGAGGGTTGGCTGATCGTAGAAGTCGGCAACTCTGATCGCCATGTGGAAGCGGCGTTTCCCGACGTGCCTTTCCTATGGCTTGAATTCGAGCGTGGCGGCCAGGGCGTATTTGCCTTGAGCGCCGCTGAACTCGACGCCCATGTGGCGTCTTTCCAGTGAGGAACTAATCGCCATGTCTGGCAATACGTTTGGCAAACTATTTACCGTCACTACCTTTGGTGAGAGTCACGGCCCAGCGCTCGGCGCGATCGTTGATGGCTGCCCGCCTGGGTTACCGTTAAGCGAAGCAGATTTACAGCATGATCTGGATCGCCGTCGGCCGGGCAGTTCGCGGCATACTACCCAGCGCAAAGAACCTGATCAGGTGCGCATCCTGTCAGGGGTGTTTGAAGGCAAGACCACCGGCACCTCTATTGGCCTGTTAATCGAAAATACCGACCAGCGCTCTAACGACTACTCAAAAATCAAAGAGCAGTTTCGGCCAGCGCATGCGGATTACACCTACCACCATAAATATGGCCACCGTGACTACCGCGGCGGCGGGCGCTCCAGCGCCCGTGAAACCGCTATGCGAGTGGCGGCAGGGGCGATTGCCAAGAAATATTTGGCCGCCCAAGGTGTTCAGATTCGCGGTTATATGAGCCAGCTAGGCCCCATCAAGATTGATTTCAAACAGTGGGAAGCGGTGGGTCAAAATGCCTTTTTCTGCCCTGACCCGGAGCGCGTAGCAGAACTGGAAGCCTACATGGATCAGCTGCGCCGCGATCAGGATTCGGTAGGTGCTGAGATCACCGTGATTGCCGAAGGGGTGCCGGTAGGGCTAGGCGAACCGGTGTTTGACCGCCTGGATGCTGACCTGGCGCATGGTTTGATGAGTATTAATGCGGTAAAAGGTGTGGAGATAGGCGCAGGGTTTGGTTGTGTCGCTCAGCGGGGCAGTGAACACCGTGACGAGATGACGCCTGAAGGCTTTCTCTCCAATCATGCTGGTGGCGTGCTGGGCGGTATTTCCAGCGGCCAACCCATTGTGGCTCGTTTGGCGCTAAAACCGACGTCCAGCATTACCACGCCTGGCCGCTCTATCGATATCCATGGACAGGCCGTCGAAGTGATTACCAAAGGGCGTCACGACCCCTGTGTGGGTATTCGCGCAACGCCCATCGCTGAGGCGATGATGGCGATTACGTTGCTGGATCACTGGCTGCGTCATCGCGGCCAAAATGGTGAGGTGAGCGTTGATACGCCGCGTTTAACCCAGCGCTAGCGCAATACGGTGAGGTTTGCAGTTCACTGCTACACTCAAACAAAACAGTGCAGGAGCCGCCTATGAAGATTAACGTTGAATTTGATCTTACCCCGGACGAATTTCGCCAATCTCTGGGTCTGCCGGATGTCGAAGCTTTTCAGAAAAACCTGCTGGAAAATATCCAGCGGCAAATGGAGTCTGGGGTAGAGGGCTACGACCCCATGAGTCTTATGAGGCCCTTTCTCCAGCAGCCTATGATGCAGCAAGGGCTCTCGCAGGGACTATCTGAAGGACTGTCTCAAGGGCTAGCCAACTTCGGCACTTATCAGCAAATGATGCTGGATATGTTGCGCCAAGCGGGCAGCGCCAGCACTAATGCCACTAGTGCGTCCTCGTCTAACGGCAGTGCGGCTGAACAGGGTGGTAACACCAGCTCTAAAAGCAGTGCGGAGAGTTCCAGGGCGAGCAGTACTAATAATAGTAGTGCCAATAAAAGTACCAGTAGTGGTGGTAAGGCCAAGTCAACAGCGTCGTCGCGCTCCCGTTCCGGCTCAAGCACACGTTCAACATCCAAGCGCAGTGATTCATAAATCAGTAACGATAGAGTGGCAAAAATAGATTGTGGGGAAGTGGATTGAAAGATCGCTAATGGCGATGTGAGAGAGGCAGTGCGGAGACGTTTTGCAGCGTTACTGAATGCAGCTACTTAAAACAGTGTCGCTGTTGCAATGCAGCATGCCAGGGACTACTCTTTTTGCAGTGCAGCAAATCAAGGCAAGACAAGCTACATCACGATGAGTCACTCCAAGGCTCATGCCAAGGAACTAAACAGGAGCAGACACTATGCAAGACAATATGATGGACGCCTTCAACGCCCAAACTAAGCAAATGTTTGAGCCCATGCGTAAAATTAATTCGCTGATGCTCAACAACATGGAAAAAATGACCCAGTATCAGCTGGAAGCCATGAAGCGCTACAGCCAGATGGGTACAGAGCGCATTCGTAGCGCCACTGAAATTCAAGACGCAGAAAGCCTGCGTGATTTCGGCACCAAGCAAGCTGAAATGATGAACGAGCTTTCCCAGCAGATGCAGGAAGACGCGCGCGTCATGAGCGAAATGAGCCTGCAGTTTAAGTCTGAAATGGAAAAAATGTTCAGCGAAGCCGGTCAGCAAATGTCCGAGCAAGCCAAGGCGGCTACAAAAAGCGAGCAACCTGCCAAAGCCTCTAGTCAGTCATCGCGCAAAAGCTGATTAGTGACCTCATCGCGGCGCCCAAGGGCGCCGCGATGCATTTATAAGCTTTAATTTATATATGCTTACATAGCCAAAGTGGTTGGTGCGCCCGATGATAGGCGTAGGGAGAATGAGTATGCAGTCAGCGTGGCACAATCCGTTCCAGGCAATATCACAAGGGCTATCTGACAGCCTGTCTGAAGGGCTTTCTCAAGGACTGCCTGAAGGGTTATCCCCAGAGGAAATTGAAGCCTGGAATAACCAGCTTAAAGAGATTAGCGAACAGTACCAAGGATTGATGCAGGATCTGCTTTCCCGTATTGCGCCCAGTGAAGCCGCCGACTCAATTTACAGTGATATGCGTGAAAGCTTTGAAGCGGGTGCGCAGTCATTAATGCAAAACCCTACGCTGCTGTGGGAAACCCAGAACCGTTTGCTTCAAGACCAGTGGCTATTGTGGCAGCAAGCTCTACGTGGCATGGCTGGCGAGCAAATAACGCCGCTGATTACCCCGGCCAAAAGTGACCGTCGTTTCAAAGATGAAGCCTGGACTCAAGATCCGCACTACATGGCCATTATGCAGCAGTACTTACTGTTCTCGCAGATGGTGGAAGAGCTGGTTGAAAACTTAAGTGGGTTGGATGAAACCCAGAAGCGTAACTTGATGTTTTACGCGCGCCAGTTGGTCAACGCGATGGCGCCCACTAACTTTATAACTACCAATCCAGAGGTCATGCGCCGCACCATTGAAACCCGTGGTCAAAACCTAGTGGATGGTCTGGCCCGTCTACGTGAAGATTTAGGTAACTCTGGTGAAGGCATTAATGTCCGCATGACAGACCGCGCCGCCTTTGGCGTAGGCGAAAACATAGCGGTAACGCCCGGTTCAGTGGTGTATGAAAACGAACTGATTCAGTTGATCCAATACACGCCAACGACGGAAAAGACCTTTAAAACGCCATTGCTAATGGTGCCGCCGTGGATCAATAAGTACTACATTCTCGATCTGCGTGAAGATAATTCCATGGTGAAGTGGCTGGTGGATCAGGGCCATACGGTGTTCCTGATCTCCTGGCGTAATCCTGGCCCGGAGCAGCGCGATATTACCTGGGCCGACTATATGCAGATGGGGCCGATCAGCGCGATAGAAGCTATTGAGCAGGCCTGCGGCGAGAAGTCGGTTAATCTCCTCAGCTACTGTGTCGGCGGCACGTTAACGGCATCTACGGTAGCGTACCTCACCAGCACCCGCCGTGGGCGCAAAGTAAAGTCGGTGACCTATATGGCCACGCTGCAGGATTTTCGTGATCCTGGCGATATCGGCGTATTTCTCAATGAGCGGGTGGTTGAAGGGATCGAACAAACGCTAGAAGCGAAGGGCTACCTTGATGGCCGCTCGATGGCTTACACTTTCAATTTGTTGCGTGAGAATGATCTGTTTTGGTCGTTCTACATTAATAACTATTTGAAGGGCGAGACGCCTGCCGCCTTTGATCTACTCTACTGGAATACTGATGGTACCAATTTAACCGCAGGCACCCATGCCTGGTATTTACGCCATATGTATTTAGAGAACCGCTTGGTTGAGCCAGGTGGCATTGAGCTGGATGGCGTGAAAATTGATCTGCGCAAGGTGTCGGCGCCCAGCTATTTTATCTCCACCAAAGAAGACCACATCGCCAAATGGAACAGCACCTACTATGGGGCGTTGCTACCCAAGGGGCCGGTGACCTTTGTGCTCGGCGGCTCGGGGCATATCGCAGGTATCGTCAACCCACCCCATAAGAACAAGTATAGCTACTGGACTAACGACACACTGCCCGAAAGCCATGAGGAGTGGCTTGCAGGTGCTACGGCTCAGGAAGGCTCCTGGTGGCCTCACTGGCAGGCATGGATGACCGACAATGGCTATGCCAATAGCGAAAAAATGGTGCCCGTGCGCCAACCAGGGGACGGTGAACTCAACATTATTGAGCCTGCGCCGGGCCGCTACGTGAAGATGACAATCCCTGAAGTGTTGGGGGAAATCCCGTCTTCTTCGTAATTGGCATAGGCGAATAGCCTAAGGTTTCGCGAGCTGCAGCTCCCTCCCACTAAAAAGCCCGCTGACATTTTTGTCAGCGGGCTTTTCTTCGCCACTGTCAGTTTCGAATGAGATAGTCGAAAGCACCCAGCGATGCCTTGGCGCCTTCGCCCATGGCGATGATGATCTGCTTGTAGGGCACGGTAGTTACATCGCCTGCGGCGAAGACGCCGGGCACGGATGTCATACCGTGAGCATCGACGATGATTTCACCGCGGGGCGTCATTTCAATCGGAGAGCCTTTCAACCACTCGGTGTTAGGCACCAGACCAATCTGAACAAAAATGCCTTCCAGCGCGATGGATTTGCTCTCGTCGGACGTGCGGTCTTTATAGTTCAAGCCATTCACACGGCTGCCATCGCCCGTTACTTCGGTGGTTTGTGCGTTGAGGATAATATCGACGTTAGGCAGACTCTTGAGCTTTTTCTGCAGCACCGCGTCGGCACGCATCTCACCCATAAACTCTACGAGCGTGACATGGCCGACAATACCCGCCAGATCGATCGCCGCTTCAACGCCAGAGTTACCGCCACCAATCACCGCTACCCGCTTACCTTTGAACAGCGGACCGTCACAGTGAGGGCAGTAAGCCACCCCTTTGTTGCGGTACTGCTGTTCGCCGGGCACATTCATTTCGCGCCAGCGGGCGCCCGTCGCCAGTACCAGGGTTTTGCTCTTAAGCGTCGCACCCGACTCAAAGGTGACTTCGTGCAGCCCACCTTCCGCCTCGGCTGCTTTAAACGCCGTGGCAAGCTGCAGGTTCATGACATCGACTTCGTAATCTTTTACGTGCTCTTCAAGCGCGCTAACTAGCTTGGGGCCTTCGGTATGGGAAACGGAGATAAAGTTTTCAATTCCCATGGTGTCAGCCACCTGACCACCGAAACGCTCAGCGGCAATGCCGGTGTTAATGCCTTTGCGTGCTGAGTAAATGGCGGCCGCCGCGCCTGCCGGGCCACCACCAATGACGAGCGTATCGAAAGCGGCTTTCTCGTTGAGCTTTTTGGCGTCGCGTTCGGCAGCACCGGTATCTACCTTGGCCAGAATCTGTTCAAGCGTCATGCGGCCTTGATCGAACGGCTTACCGTTCAGATAGATGCTTGGCACCGACATGATTTCCCGCGACTCAACTTCGTCCTGAAACAGTGCCCCGTCAATAGCGACGTGACGAACGTTCGGGTTGAAGATAGCCATGAGGTTAAGCGCTTGAACCACGTCAGGGCAGTTCTGGCACGAGAGCGAGTAGTAAGTCTCGAAAAGCATTTCGCCGTCGAGAGCTCTGATTTGATCGAGTAGCTCATCAGACGTTTTGGGCGGATGGCCACCGACTTGCAGCAGTGCCAACACCAGCGATGTAAACTCGTGGCCCATGGGTATGCCAGCAAATACCACGCCAGTCTCTTCGCCGGGGCGGTTGATCGCAAACGACGGTTTGCGCGCATCTTGTCCGTCGCTGTGCAGGGTGATCTTATCGCTTAAGCTGCTGATATCCTCAAGCAGGCCAAGAAGTTCTTGTGACTTGGCACCGTCATCCAGGGAGGCAACGATCTCGAACGGCTGAGTCACTTTTTCCAGATAGGCTTTCAACTGGGATTTTAAATTGGCGTCCAGCATGACAGTAGCTTCCTCGCAGGTAACAGACGTATTGAACACACGTATGTGACGGTGCTAATCATTAATATTTTTTAAAAAGTGTTAAAACAGAACGCCCGGGCGAAACCCGGGCGTTGGATCTAAACGCACTTGCGCAACGTAAATGGGCGCAAGTGCGTGAAAGATGTAGGCGGTTTAGATTTTGCCTACAAGATCCAGAGACGGAGCGAGTGTTTCTTCGCCTTCTTTCCATTTAGCCGGGCACACTTCGTTCGGGTTGGCACGAACGTATTGAGCGGCCTTCACTTTACGCAGCAGCTCTTCGGCGTTGCGGCCAATGTTGCCAGCGTTGATTTCAACAATTTGGATTTTGCCATCGGGATCGACAACGAAGGTGCCGCGCTCTGCAAGGCCGGCTTCTTCAATCAATACTTCGAAGTTGCGTGAAATACGTAGCGTCGGATCAGCAATCATCGGGTATTGCAGTTTACCGATGGTCTCAGAACTGTCGTGCCACGCTTTGTGAGTGAAGTGGGTATCGGTTGAAACGCTGTAGATTTCAACGCCCAGCTTCTTGAACTCAGCATAGTGATCAGCCAGATCGCCAAGCTCGGTCGGGCATACAAAGGTGAAATCAGCCGGGTAGAAGAAGAAGATAGACCACTGGCCTTGCAGATCCGCTTCAGTCACATCGACGAATTCGCCATTTAGGTAAGCAGTGGCTTTAAATGGTTTTACTTCAGTGGTGATCAAGGACATGCAGATAATCTCCTGGTGTCGTGAGTGTAGGGTTTATAAAGGTTGCCTAATACTAACGGGTAGCGACTAATGTCTAAAATTTAAAAAAGCCATCTAGTCAATAGCATTGGCCTATTGGCGGATAAGAGGTCTCTGCCTTACTAGCTTCTTAATGGGGCCGGTAGGGCAAAATACAAGAATTTTTCACATTGGCTTGCGGTAGGCGCCACCGCACCGCAAAATTCGCACGGTCAGCATTATGGCCTACGCTATTGTTAGCCGCTGGCCGCTGTTGGCGACAGCAGCGCGGCAAACTTGGTAAAAAACACTTGGCAAATTATCTGGCTGAATCATTGAGTGAATAGCTAAGACAACAGGAGCAGTGATAATGGGGAACATTCACAAACTTTCCGCGGCCGTTGCGGCTATCTCTTTCGCCGCAGCGGCTAGCGCTGCCCATGCCGAAGAGGTGCGGGTGTTTAACTGGTCAGACTACATTGCTCCGGAAACGCTGGAAAAATTTACCGAGCGTACCGGCATTGAAGTGACTTATGACGTTTATGACAGCAATGAAATTTTGGATGCTGCGCTGCTCGCCGGACGTTCCGGCTATGATGTAGTGGTGCCTTCTACCTATTATTTCACCCGCCAAGTGAAGGCTGGTGTTTTTCAGCCGCTTAATCATGAGCTGCTGCCCAATTTAGATAACCTTAACCCCGAATTGATGGCCAACTTGGAAACCATTGATGCGGGTAGCGAATACTCGGTTCCCTATATGTGGGGCACGAATGGGATCGGCTATAATGTTGACCGGGTAAAAGAAATTTTGGGTGATGATGCGCCGGTTGATAGCTGGGCTCTGCTGTTTGATCCTGAAATAACGTCAGCATTGAGCGAAGCGGGCTGCGGCTTGTCGATGCTGGACTCTGCCGATGAAATGCTCTCGCCCGCCATGGCTTACCTGGGTTTTGACCCCCTGAGTGAAAATCTGGACGATATTGAAGCGGCTGGCGAGCTGATCGCCGAGGTTCGCGACGACATGACCTATTTTCACTCTTCCCGCTATGTCTCTGATCTGGCCAATGGCGATATCTGCGTAGCTGCTGGCTATTCCGGCGATATTTTCCAGGCCGCTGACCGTGCCGAAGAAGCTGGACGTGATTTCACCATCGCTTATAGCATTCCTAAAGAAGGCGCCGCGCTCTGGTTCGATATGATGGCCGTACCCGCCGATGCGCCGAACACTGCCAACGCCCACGCCTTTATCAACTTTATACTTGACCCGGAAATCGCCGCTGAAATCACTGAGTACGTGCGGTATGCCAACCCCAACGCGGCGGCCAATGAGTACCTCTCTGATGAAATCATCAATGACCCGGCTATTTACCCGGAAACTGAGGTCATGCAAAACCTATACGTGCAGGCTGAAAAGCCTCAAGATGTGCTGCGTGCACGTACGCGCATTTGGAACCGCGTAAAGTCTGGTCGTTAAACCGACATTTATCCGACGGCGAGCCTGGGGGGTAACTCTCCGGCTCGCTGTTCGTCTTTTTTAATGCCCGGGTTTCCGGGCCTTTTGATGGGAGTGGCGAATGGTCACTACGCCCCTGTCGAACGAGCCTTCATCTGCTTCGCCAACGACTTCTTCTTCGTCACGACCTCAGGGCAAAACCCCGCGGTTTGCTGAAGATGTGGTTCTGGAAGTGAAGCGCTTAAGCAAACGGTTTGATGATGCGCTGGCGGTGGATGATGTCAATTTGCAGGTTAAACGCGGGGAAATTTTCGCGCTATTAGGTGGCTCCGGTTCGGGTAAATCAACCCTGCTGCGGATGTTGGCGGGCTTTGAAACGCCCTCCGAAGGCCGGATCTTATTAGATGGTGAGAATATCACCGCCATGCCCCCGCACAAGCGGCCTATCAATATGATGTTCCAGTCCTATGCGCTATTTCCGCATATGACGGTGGCACAGAATATTGCCTTTGGCTTAAAGCAGGACAAGCTCTCCAAAGCGGATATCGACGCTCGCGTCGCGCAAATGTTGAAGCTGGTGCATATGGAGCGCTTTGCCAAGCGCAAACCGCATCAGCTCTCTGGCGGCCAGCGCCAGCGTGTAGCGCTGGCACGTTCGTTGGCCAAGCGGCCCAAGCTGTTGCTGTTAGACGAGCCTATGGGCGCGCTGGATAAAAAGCTGCGCACCGAAATGCAGCTTGAAGTGGTTGAGATCATCGAGCAGGTGGGGGTGACCTGCATTATGGTCACTCACGACCAGGAAGAGGCGATGACCATGGCCGACCGTGTGGCGATCATGGCCGATGGCTGGATCGAGCAAATAGGCTCGCCGATCGATATTTATGAAAGCCCGGTGAGCCGCATGGTGGCGGAATTCGTCGGCACGGTGAATCTGTTTGAAGGCGAAATTATCGAAGACGCTGCCGACCACTGCCGGATCGCCGCTCCCGCGCTTGAGCGCCCCATCTATATTGACCACGGTATTACTACACAGGCGTCGAATCGGCGGGTTTGGGTCGCGCTGCGGCCTGAAAAAATCTGGCTAACCCGCGAGAAACCCACCACTGAATATAACTGGGCAGAAGGCAAGGTGGATGATATCGCCTACCTAGGCGGTTTCTCGCTCTATTACGTGCGCACCCAGTCGGGCCAGATCATTAAAGTCAGTATGGCCAATACCGAGCGTCGCGGTGATCGTCCCACCTGGGAAGACAGTGTGTATGTCTATTGGGAAGATCACAGTACGATTGTTTTGAACCGCTAGCGTCTTGAGCTGCTAACGTTTTGAGTTGCGATAGTGACGCATTCCTTACCGCGAGGAGACTGCCTTTAATGAAGTTATCTCGTTCTTCAGCACTGCTCAAACGCTTGCAGTTAGGGCGCCGGGCAGTGATTGCGTTTCCGCTCGTGTGGCTGACGCTATTTTTTTTACTGCCCTTTGCGCTAGTGCTCAAAATAAGCCTCTCCGAGGCGGCGATTGCGATTCCGCCCTATGGCCCGCTGCTTGAGTATGCTGATCAGACGCTGCATGTCTTTCTTAATCTGGGCAATTATCTCTTTCTGCTCTCAGACTCGTTGTATATCGCCGCCTATTGGGGCTCGGTGAAAACGGCGTTTATTGCCACGCTGGCCTGTTTGCTGCTGGGTTACCCGATGGCGTATGCCATGGCCCGAGCCCCGGCACGCTGGCAGCTGTTGCTACTGCTACTGATCATGCTGCCATCATGGACGTCGTTTTTGATTCGTGTCTACGCCTGGATGGGGATTCTCAGTAACAGTGGATTAATCAATAACCTATTGATAGGAATTGGCCTGATTGATTCGCCACTGCGCATGATGAATACCCAGTTTTCAGTGACTATTGGCATTGTTTACGCCTACTTGCCGTTCATGGTATTGCCGCTGTATGCCCACTTAACGCGCATGGATAACTCGTTGCTAGAGGCTGCTGCTGATCTTGGCTCGCGCAAACTCAATACCTTTATCAAAGTCACCTTGCCGCTCTCTACGGGCGGCATTGTGGCCGGTTCGATGCTGGTGTTTATTCCGGCGGTGGGGGAGTTTGTGATTCCTGAACTGCTGGGCGGCCCGGATACGCTAATGATCGGCAAAGTGCTGTGGGAGGAGTTCTTCCTTAACCGCGACTGGCCGGTGGCGTCGGCGCTGGCCATGGTAATGCTACTGCTGTTACTGGTGCCTATCGTCTGGTTTCATCGTTACCAGTCCAAGGAGCTTGAATAATGAGCATGCGACGGCCGAACTTCTCGACGGTCATGCTGGTGCTTGGTCTGCTGTTTCTTTACCTGCCGATGTTTGTGCTGGTGGTGTATTCGTTTAACGCATCGAAGCTGGTCACGGTGTGGGCAGGGTTTTCCACACAATGGTACGGCGAGCTGTTTCAAGATCAGCAGATTTTGTCGGCGGTATGGACGAGCCTGCGCATCGCGTTTTTTGCGGCCAGCATGGCGGTTTGCCTGGGCACAGTGGCAGCCTTTGTAATGACGCGCTATGGCCACTTCCGCGGCAAAACGGCGCTATCGAGCATGGTCACGGCGCCGCTGGTGATGCCCGAAGTCATCACCGGTCTTTCGCTGCTGCTGCTATTTGTGCAGATGGCGCAGATTACCGGCTGGCCCGCCGACCGGGGCATGGCGACTATTTGGATTGCCCATACCACCTTTTGCAGTGCCTACGTGGCGGTCGTGGTGGCTGCGCGCCTGCGGGAAGTGGATCACTCCATTGAAGAGGCCGCCATGGATTTGGGCTCACCTCCAGTGAAAACCTTCTTCTCTATCACGCTGCCGATCATTACCCCCGCGCTGGCAGCAGGCTGGCTGCTGGCGTTTACCCTCTCCCTGGATGACCTGGTGATCGCCAGCTTTGTTTCAGGCCCAGGGGCCAATACGCTGCCGATGGTGGTGTTTTCATCGGTGCGCATGGGGGTGTCGCCGAAGATCAATGCGCTGGCTACATTGATCATCCTCACGGTGTCGCTGGCGACACTGTTGGCGTGGTTTTTTATGCGCCGTAATGAGACCCGGCGGAGGGTTGCTCTACGCGACGTTTAGATAAAGCTACAGAACGTCGTCGTCGCGCCCGGCGACGACGCTGTCGAGTTCTCCGCTCATCGGCGAGACGATGACTTGTAACTGGATGGGCGCGCAGCATTGATGGCAATCCTCCCAGGTATCATGGCTGCCCTGTGACGTATCAATCAGGAAGGTCAGCGGCGAATCGCAGTAGGGGCAGTGAAAGTCATAATTGACCAGGGCGTCGTCTTGCATTGTTGATTACCTTGTATTGCGGATGCGCTAAGTCAGTTTCTTACCCAATGAGTGTAGCAGTGTGGTCGTCGGGTAGGGCATCGTGAGATTGAATCAGGTAGGATATCTCAGCATTTAAGTTCCCAAAGCAACGCAGCGAGAGTAGCGATGATGTTACGTAACATGGCAGTAGCGGCCCTAGTGGCCTTTCCGATGGTCGCGTTGGCTGAAACCCCCAATGTCACCGCTGGTGAGTGGGAGTTTGTGAGCAAAACCAGCGTTACCGGCGAAATGGAAATTCCGGATCAAACGGAAACCGAGCGCCAGTGTATTAGTCAGGAAGAGCTTGAGGGCGCTGAATTCGGCTTCATCGAGGAAGAAGAAGGCTGCGAACTGCTCGACCAGGAGCTGACGGCGGACGGCCTAAGCTACAGCATGGTATGCCGTGCTGAGGGTGGCGAAGCCACCATCGATGGCGAAATGCGGTTTATGGGCGAGCGTATCGAAGGCAGCGTCGATATCCTTACCCAGTCACCCATGGGCGAGCTGAGCATGAATACCGTGATTGAAGGCGAGTATCTTGGCGAGTGTGAGTAATGACTGCCTCTTAGTTAATAATTAATTTGTTAATAACTAACCGGTAGCTCACCAAAAGGGCGTCCCATTGGGGCGCCCTTTTGGCTTGCCGTCTTTATGAATCTGGTGCGCTGCCTGGCGCGTTAGCAATTTCCTCTTCCAACTGCCGCTTAACGGCACCTGGCGAACCGGTGTGACGCGCGAGTAGGTCGTAAGCGACGGGCACGACAAACAGCGTAAACAGCGTGGCCGAGCCGACTCCTGCCATAATCACGGTACCGATCACCAAACGCGATTCTGCGCCAGGGCCGGTGGAAATGATCAGCGGAATGGCGCCGGCCATGGTGGTTACGGCGGTCATTAAGATGGGTCTTAAGCGTGTCACAGAGGCTTCAATCAACGCCGCACGGAACGCTTTGCCCTCGTCGCGCAACTGGTTAGCAAACTCGACAATTAGAATGCCGTTTTTTGCTGCCAGCCCAATCAACAGCACCAAGCCAACTTGGCTGTAGATATTAAGCGACTGACCGCTTAGCAGCAGGGCAAGAAGCGCTCCGCTCATCGCGAGCGGCACTGTGAGCATAATCACAAAGGGATGGATCAGGCTCTCGAACTGCGCTGCTAACACCAAGAAGACCACTAGTGCGCCCAGTATTAGTAGGAACGCGGTGGCGCCGCTAGCCTCTTGGAAGTCTCGGGAGGCGCCTGCCACATTGGTTTGCGCCTCTTCCGGCAGTAGCTCTACTGCGCTCTGCTCTAAATAGGCCAAGGCCTCGCCGAGAGGGTAGTCATCCGCCAAGTTGGCTTCAATGGTAATCGCCCGTATACGGTCAAAGCGGTTTAGGGTGCTGGCGCCAGCAAAGTCGGAGAGAGTGACCAGGCTGGCCAGGGGGATCAGCTCACCAGTACGAGCAGATCTAACCTGAATGTTATCCAACGCCCTGGGGCTGTTTTGACTGCCGCGGTCACCTTCCAAAATGACGTCGTACTCTTCACCGTCATCCACGTAGCGAGTGACGTTACGACCACCTAACAGTACTTCAAGCGTTCTACCGATCTCGGTAACCGTAACGCCCAGCGAAGCAGCGCGCTCGTAGCCAATATCGACTCTTAGCTGCGGTTGGGTTTCGTTGTAGTTGCTCTCCAGTGCCATCAAGCGTGGGTTGTTTTCACGCACATAATCGATCAGCGTATCGCGCCAACGGGCAAGCTCTTCGTAAGTCCCGCCGCCCAGCACAAACTGCACCGGCTTCTGGGTACGCTGCCCAAAACCTTGGCGCATGACCGGGAAGGCTTGTACCCCTGGCAACGTACGCAGCTTTTCGCGTACTTCGCCCATGATCTCCCAGGCGCTGCGTCGACTGCCCCAGTCGGCCATATTGACGATAATAAAGCCGCTATTGAAATTCTCAATGTTGCCGTAGCCACGAGGGGCGCGAACGACGACGCGCTCCAGCTCACCGCTCTCCACCAGTGGCGTCATCCGCGCTTCGATCTCATCCATGTAGTCCATCATGTAGTCGAAGGTGGCGCCTTCGGGGCCATTCACTAATACAATAAAGTTACCGCGATCCTCCTGCGGCGTGTATTCGTTGGGCAGTACCGTGGCCAGCCAGGCGGTGGCGCCAATCAATAATACAAACGCCGCGACCACCAGCCAGCGCATTTTGAGCATCCACTCTAACGTGGCCTGATAGCGGCGCTGTGTGCCGCTGAGCAGCCACTGCACAGCCTTGCCAATCCGGCTTTTGTGCATGCCCGGCTTAAGAATTTTAGACGCCATCATCGGCGTAAGCGTCAGTGCTAGCAGAGTAGAGACCACTACCGCAGCGGCCATGGTTAGCGCGAACTCGGAAAATAGTCGGCCAATATCGCCTTGCAACATACTGAGTGGCAAGAAAACCGCCACCAACACTAGGGTGGTGGCGATGACTGCAAAGGCGATTTGCCGGGTACCTCGAAAGGCGGCGACTAGCGGCGTCTCGCCGTAGTCGTGCATACGCCGGTTAATATTTTCAAGCACGACGATGGCATCATCGACAATCAGACCGATCGCCAGCACCAGCGCCAGCAGAGTTAGCAGGTTAATTGAGAAATTCATCGCTGCCAGAGCAGTAAAGGCGCCAATAACGGCAATCGGAACGGTCACCGCGGGTACCAGGGTGGTGCGCAAATTGCCCAAAAACATAAAGATCACCACCACCACCAAGCCCATGGCGATAAACAGCGTCATAACGACCTGCTCAATCGCCCCGGAGACGAACAGCGAGGCGTCGTAGTTCAGGCTCAGTGACATCCCTTCAGGCAGGGTACCTTGTAGGCGTTCAAGTTCGACCTGAACGGCTTCAGAGAGCTCTATCACATTGGCCGTCGACTGCATGATCATACCCAGGCCGACCATGGGGATGCCGTTAGAGCGGAAGACAGAACGATCCTCCACCGCGCCGACCTCTACTCTTGCTACGTCAGCAAGGCGCACCAGATAGCCGTTTTCCTCCTGGTTTTGAGGAGAGCTGAGGGCGAGGCGCTGAAAATCTTCGGCACTGGCAAAACTACGGGGGAGGCGGACAATAAACTGCCGATCCTTGGATTCAAGCGAGCCTGCCGGTAGCTCTACGTTCTCTGCCCGCAGTGCGTCTTCGATATCGCTAACGGTGAGTCCCCGTGCGGCCAAGGCATTGCGATCCAGCCACACGCGCATGGCGTAGTCACTGCCGCCGCCGACACGCACCCGTGCTACCCCTGGCTGAACGGAGAGGCTGTCGACCAAAAAGCGGTTAGCGTAGTCGGTTAGCTCAGTAATGGAATAGTCGTTTCCGGAAAGGCTTAACCAAACCACCACTTCTTCGCTGCTATCGGCTTTGGTGACCTCTGGGTTGTCAGCGTCGTCGGGTAGGTTGCGCAGCGCGCCGGAGATGCGGTCGCGAATATCATTGGCGGCGGCATTGATATCCATATCAATGCCAAATTCGATCTCGATCTGAGAGCGTCCATCCTCGCTTTGCGAGGTAATCAGCTCAATGCCTTCAACGCCAGCAATGCGGTCTTCTAATACTTGGGTAATCCGTGTTTCGACGACGCTGGCCGAGGCTCCGGGGTAGCGGGTATCGATGGTGACCACTGGCGGGTCGATGGTGGGGTACTCTTGCAGCGGCAGACGATTGAGTGCCAGCAGGCCAAAGGCAATAATCAGCGCCGCGATTACCATCGCCAATACCGGCCGCTGAACAGAGATATCCGATAAACGCATTAGCGGTCGGCCTCCAACAGCGCTCGTATACCGGTCTCGTCATCGGCGATCCCGATTAACCTGGCTTCTTGCCCGTCACGGGCCAGCTGTAGGCCATGAAAGACAATTAAATCGTTGGCGGCGAGTCCCTCGAGAATTTCCACCTCGCCATTGCGGCGCTCGCCGATCACCACTTCACGCCGTGCCAAGCGTGTGCTGCCTTCACTCTGTTCAATTAACATCACGAAGTGACGGTCACCGCTAGGCTCAATGGCCGCCTCAGGGATAACAACCGTATCGCGTACGTGCTGTTGAACGATCACTTCCATCAGCATGCCAGGCCGCAAGCGGCCATCGGTATTCTCGAGATCAGCGCGGACGCTTACGCTGCGCGTGACTGGATCCACCCGTGTGCCGATGGTGGCAATTTCACCGCTAAAGAGGGCGTCAGGGTAGGCGGCAGTTGTGGCATTGAGCATCAAGCCTGGTGAGAGGCGGTCGAGAAATACTTCGGGGACGCTGAAATCTAGCTGCATAACATCCAATTTATCGAGCGTCACCAGATCCATGCCTGGAGTGACCAGGGCGCCAACACTGATATTGCGAAAGCCGACGCGGCCACTAAAGGGGGCTTTTATCTGGTAATTGGCCAACTCCGCTTCAATCGCTTGAATATCGGCATCTGCCTGGCGCAGCCGTGATTGGCTATCTTCTACATCGGCCCGAGCCGCCAGGTTGCGCTCTTGCAACTGCGAAGCGCGATTTGACGCATTACGCCGCTCTTCGCGAAGTGCCTGGGACGCCCTCAGCTGCGCCTGTTCCTCGGCATCCTCCAGACGAATAAGCAACTGGCCTTCTTCGACCTGCTCGCCGTCACGGAAATTGATCTCGGCAACGATATCCGTGACGGTAGCCGATAGTGTGACGCTCTCATCGGCACGAAGGGTGCCCAAGGCTTCTATTGGATCCGACCAGGTAGTCATGATCGCCCGGGTGCCTATGACTGACGGCGCCGATTGGGCGAACGCTACGCTGGAAAGCAGAAGAGTGAGAGGCAGGAGTGCGAGTCGCAACAGCCGTCGTCGATGAAAGGGCAAAAGCATAGTGTTCTCAGCGTTAGATAATATTTATACAGTTATTGTATATGGTAATTGTATCCGCATAATAATTTTTAAGTGCGACCCTGTTAGAATGCCTGCCTTTTACGACGGGAGTCGCTCTCAATATGAGCTGTCCATTATGATCTATGACGTTGTCATCATCGGTGCTGGCGCCGCAGGCTTAATGTGCGCAGCGCAAGCAGGCTATGCCGGAAAGCGGGTCTTAGTGCTTGATCATGCTAACAAAGCGGGCAAGAAGATTCTCATGTCCGGGGGTGGCCGCTGTAACTTTACCAATCTTGGCACAACGCCACAGCACTTTTACTCTTCAAACCCTTACTTTTGTATTTCGGCGCTCAAACGTTACCGCCCTGAGCACTTTGTCGAGCTGGTTGAGCGCCATGGCGTTGAACATGTTGAGAAAACGCCGGGTCAGCTATTCTGTGCAACCTCGGCTAAAGATATTGTCCATACGTTACTGACCGAGTGTGAGTGGGCTGGGGCTGAAATCAGGCTCAGCACCCAGGTTACCCGCGTGGAGCAACAGGGCAGTGCCATGCGTCTAACGACTTCGATAGGTAAAATTGATGCCGGGGTGGTCGTCATCGCGAGCGGTGGGCTTTCCATTCCGAGCATGGGCGCGACAGGATTTGGCTACGACATAGCCCGTCAATTTGGTTTGGAGGTATTCGCTACGCGACCCGGGCTGGTGCCCTTTACCTTAAGCGATACCTGGAAAGCGCGCGCAGCTGACCTCTCTGGTTTGAGCGTGCCAGTGGCTGTTAGTGCTGGCAGTCGCCGCTTTGTGGAACCCATGCTGTTTACCCACCGCGGCTTGTCTGGGCCAGCGATGCTGCAAATATCCAGCGTTTGGCAGCCAGGGGAGAGCATTAGTATCGATCTGCTGCCTAATGAAAACGTGGCGGAATCCCTGCGCCATGCACGCCAAGAGACGCCTAAGCGTCAGCTCTCGACTTGGCTTGGCGAACGCTTTCCGAAACGCTTTGCGCAAGCACTGCTGGAGTGGTACCCCGACCATGATTTGGCGCGGCCCCTGGCCCAGTATGCTAATGCCGCATTGGATGAGTGGGTACAAAGACTCAACGCTTGGCAACTGAAACCAGCAGGAACAGAAGGTTGGCGTACCGCAGAGGTAACCATGGGCGGGGTCAATACCGACGCGATTTCGTCCAAAACCTTTGAGGTTAAAGGCTTACCACAGTTGCGTTTTATCGGAGAAGTATTAGATGTAACGGGAGAGCTAGGTGGGTATAACTTTCAGTGGGCGTGGGCGAGTGGCGTAGCCTGCGGGCAGTCTGTTTAATAAGCTGATCAAAGATTTGCAAGTGCCGTAACTTGATACATTTGCTGTATTAAGCCTCTTGTGTTTTGGCGATGGGGTCAAGTTTAGGGGCTGTTGATGTTTCGCTTATGGCAGCGGTGAAAAGTCAGCAGAGCCTAGGGCAATGCTGTCAAGAGGTCGGCTGGTAGGTCGATCAGGCGCTTTCTTACAAGTGCCGAAACAGACTCGGATCTAATCCAGCTTTTTGAATTCGATAGGCTAGCTTAGCTCTCGTTACGCCTAGTTCTCTGGCGGCCTTAGACACGTTGCCATCTGTTTTATAAAGTGCATTTGACAAAATTTCTGCCTCACTTCTCCGGTGACATTTAGCGCTCTTCTGCGTATCGTCAAGCTTACCCCGGCCCAATAGATCAGGCCCACTTGTGCCAGCCTCCAGTTCCCCTGTGGGATCAATATTGAGACCTGACTGACCAGGGGGGTTGAGTTTTGTGGCAAAGCCAACGTCATCAAACATATGAAACACATTGAGCGGTTCAGAATCTAGCGCGTTAATCACGCCACGTTCTATTAAATTCTGAAGCTCGCGAATATTTCCAGGGTAACTATAGTCTAAAAGTGCTTCACTAGCCTTTCGGGTGAGTCCTGGAATATTTTTTTTATAAACATTTGAGTAGCGGTATAAAAAATGTTCGATCAATAAGGGGATATCATCCTGGCGTTCTCTAAGAGGGGGAAGGCGTATAGGAAAAACATTTAAGCGGTAATAAAGATCCTCTCTGAATAGTCCATTCTGCACTTCCTTGAAAAGATCTTTATTTGAGGCGGCAACAACCCTGACGTTAACTTGGATAGGGTGTGCTCCACCGACTCTTTCTATTTCGCCATTCTGCAGGGTGCGCAGAAGCTTACCTTGTGCCTCATAACTTAATGATGGAATTTCATCAAGAAATAGTGTGCCCCCATTGGCTCGTTCGAACCGACCCGGTCGACTTTTTTCTGCACCTGTAAACGCACCTTTCTCTACGCCAAACAGCTCTGCCTCAACCAATGTGTCAGGGATTGCAGCACAGTTAAGGGCGACAAAGGGGCCGTTTGCCAAGTTGCTTTTGCGGTGAAGCTCGTTAGCAAACAAGTCTTTCCCAACACCTGATTCTCCATTGAACAGTACCGTGGCTGGCGTTGGCGCGACTCTTTCGATCTTCTGCAAAGCAATACTGACTGCTGCTGAAATACCCACGATCTTTTGGGTATCTATTTTCTCATGGATAGAGGCAGGAGATGACGCTGTCGTAACGCCAGTGGTTTGTCGAGACGACTTACGCGCTTCAGGCGCAAGGTATTCTCCTGGAGTGAGCCAGCTAAGGTCATGGGTACTGCCTATTTCTTGATTTGTCATCTCACCTACGATTCGGCAGAAAGAGCCGCCGCAGCCAGCACACTCCAACTCACGATATATCACTCGCTTACCGTAGAAAGCACTGGCGTAGCCGCTGGCATAACCTAGCTGCATCCAGCAAACCGGTTCACGTGATAGGCCGTACGCATTTATATGTTCGGCGGCTTCGATTGAACCATGCCAAAGGAACTCGGCATTGAAAATACCGTTCGGGATGTCGTGGTCGCGTCGTACCGTTTCGACTTTAACCATCCCCATGACCGCATGTAACCGCTCTCCCGCGGTCAACGCACCAGCTTCATCGTTTAGTGGCCAATGTTTTCGTACAAAAGCTGCGTCGGCAGATCCAGCTGAAAAACCTACGCGCATCAGCAAGCTGCATGCTCTAGAAAAGCCTAGTGATTCAATGATTTCTCTGCGCAACACACCAAATGCATTAGCCCCAAGTAGCACCATGCGGCGATCATCGAACCAAATTTTTCCATCGTTAGGGGTAAGGCGCAGCCTCTCTGTCAAATCACGTAAAGTGGGTGGGTCTCCATCATCAAGGCCTATCTCACAAGAGCTCGCTTGATTGGGTTGCGTTGTCATTTTCGAAAGCGTCATTTTTTTTGTCATGTCTTTCTCATTTTTTTATTAAAAATATTAAATTAATTAAATACTGGCGAGTCTTGTTCAATCCTTCAGTTGTACTTTAGTCGTGTCTAGTCTCTTAACTTCCTTTGCATAATAAGAACTTTACTTTATTTTTTATACTAAGGTCTAGGTTTTGAGTAGTTGGCATAGCAATTGCTGAATAGTTCTCTGTAATACATCGTTTCCATAAATAAAGTGAGAACAATAATGGCTAATGCACCCGCTAGTAATGCTTATCGTATCGTAGAAGTTCCTGAGCCAATGAAGGCAATGCAAGACCGATTTGGGCGTGAGGGAAGCTATGTAGGGCTCTCTGAGGTAGAAAGCCCATGGGTTCCTTTTGGTGATAATGCAGCTATACGGCATCTGGCCTTTGATGTAAGGAATAATGTTTATTGCAATATTTTATGGATTAAAAGCCCTGGTGTGATTGGTACCCATAAGCACCGAGGAATGGTATGGGCTGTAGGAATGGAGGGATCTTTCCGATATTTGGAATACGACTGGGTTTGCGGGCCTGGTGAGTTTATAACGGAAATGCCCGGACAGGCTCACACGTTAGTGACCGACGATGCTAATGGAATGAAAGCTCTATTTTGGATGCAGGGAGCTAACGAGTTCTTCGATGAGAAGGGGGAGTGGGCAGAAACGCTGGATGTTTTCTGGTTCATCAATCACTACGTCACTTATTGTGAAGAACACAATATCCCCATCAATGAACAGTTATTTCTATGAGGTGGGATATGCGTGTATTAGAGCAATTCAGCGTAGAAGGGCGTTCAGCCCTGATCACGGGGGGAGCCTCAGGTTTAGGACTTGCCTATGCCGAAGCGTTGGCAGAAAACGGAGCTAACGTGACACTAGCGGATATAAACATCGACGCAGCCGAATGTGAGGCACAAAGACTCCGTGACGAAGGCTGCAAGGTTCATGCTGTCCAGCTAGATGTCGCTGATCGAATGCAGACCAGTCGAGCCTTCGAAGAACATGTCCGCCAGTTTGGCAACTTGGATATTGTTTTTGCTAATGCGGGGATCGATCCTGGGGCAGGGTTTTGGAACCCTTCAGGAGGGCGAAATAGAGATGGTCAGATTGACGTTTTAGATCCAGCCCGCTGGGATAGAACAATTTCTATTAATCTGACGGGGGTCTTTAATACTCTGCGAGTGGCAGCTAAATACATGAAGCCACGGCGTCGAGGATCAATTGTTGTCACGTCCTCCAATGCTGCCTTTATTACAGAGCCTGTGGTCGGGCTTGCTTACATGCCTGCAAAAGCGGGAGTGTCCCATTTAGTACGTCAAGTTGCCTTAGAGTTGGCAGAGTTCCGGATCCGGGTCAACACTATCGCGCCCGGCGGTTTCGTAACCAACATTGGTGGTGGCTGGTTGAAAGACGAAGCAGTTCGCCAGGCCTGGAACGCCAAGGTACCTCTAGGGGAAATCGCTGATCCTGAACAGATCAAGGCACTGGCGCTATACCTAGCCTCTGACGCCTCTTCCTATATGACCGGTGCTCAATTGGTTATTGACGGAGGCACTTCTCTTGGGAGGGTGGGCTGATGCGTGCTGCCGTCTTTCAGGGGTTACACCAGCCTTTAGATGTTTGCGAACTTCCAGACCCTACACCAGGAGACGATGAGGTTGTCATTCAGGTGAAACGATGTGGAATTTGTGGCTCCGATCTCCATATGACTGAGGATCCCATTTTCGGCATTTGTCCTGGCGATGTGCTGGGTCACGAATATGCAGGCGAGATAGTCGCTTTAGGTCGAAAAGTCAGTGATGTATCTATAGGAGATCTTGTATCCGTTATACCTTTCCGAAGTTGCGGTTATTGCGCTGCATGCCGTTCTGGGAATCCTGCTTGGTGTCTAGATATGGCGTTGGAGGGAGGGGGATATGGTGAATATGCCGTCACCGCTGCGCGCCAGTGCGTACCTCTTCCTCTCAATGCAAGCATGGACGACGGTGCAATTGTAGAGCCTTTAGCCGTTGCTCTCCATGGTCTCCAGCTATCCGGCATGAAACCTGGTGACCGTGTCCTCATCCTTGGTGCTGGGCCTATCGGGTTAGCTGTCGCTTTTTGGGCGCGCCGCTTTGGCGCTCAGACGGTTGTCATACAGGATATTACCCGATACCAAGAACAACGTGCCTATGACATGGGGGCGACCGGTTTTGTTTGTGATCCATATCAACCCATTAAAGCTGCAGAGCGGTCACTTGGAGGTTCAGCAGACATAGTATTCGAGTGTGCGGGCGTTCCTGGTCTCATTGCGCAAGCCATTGAGCAGGTTCGCACGCACGGTACGATTCTGCTTCTTGGTTTATGCACTAAGTCTGACAGCTTTATACCCTTTAGTGCTTTATCAAAGGAAATACGCCTTCAAACTGCCGTTTTCTTCTCACGACGTGAATACGAAAGTGCGTTGGATATTCTCGATTCTGGCGTTGTAGAGCCTCGCCATTTAATCACCGAGACCGTGCCACTTAACAATGTGCCAACCGCATTTGAAGCGTTAAAAAAGCGCACCCATCAATGCAAGGTGTTAATAAGCCATGACTAACAATAATACAGCTACCCTGCCTAACACGCCCAATAACACTCGTTATCAAATCCTTTTAGTTACTCTATTGAGCCTTAACTTTGGCATTGTATTTTTTGACAGGAATGCACTTAACTTCCTGATGCCATTTGTTCAGCCGGAGTTGGCCTTGACAAACCTACAGATAGGCCTAACAGCCTCTGCGTTATCAGTCACCTGGGCAATATCTGGTTTAATATTTGGTGCAATGTCTGATCGAAGTGGCCGAAGAAAGATATTTTTGATTATGGCGACGATTGTGTTCTCTCTCTGCTCTTTTTTATCAGGTCTTGCCACCTCATTCTTATTGCTTCTCGGTGCTAGATTGCTTATGGGTGTTGCAGAAGGCCCTATCCTGCCTATATCGCAATCAGTAACGGCAATAGAAGTTACTCCTGAAAGGCGGGGTATTGCTATGGGGGTCATGCAGAACTTCGGGTCAAATTTATTGGGTTCTTTTGCTGCGCCGGTTGTTCTTGTGGCTGTTGCTTCTGCTTTTGGCTGGCGAGAGGCGTTTTTCCTTGCAGGGCTTCCAGGTCTTCTAGCCGCTGGACTCCTCTGGTGGTTAATGCGTGAACCGACAGCATCTTCAGTACCTATCGCAACGGGTGTGAATCAGTCCTGTCAGCGCCCAAGTCTCAAAGAGGTCTTCGCTCATCGAAATATGCTGCTATGTTCGCTTATTGCGGTGTTATTGATTGGATACTTAGTAACTTGCTGGTCTTTCATGCCAATTTACCTAACCAGTGTACGTGGTTATTCTGCTGAAGCCATGGGGTGGCTGATGGGAACTTTAGGCATCTCGGCAGCGGTCGGAAGCTTCGTCGTCAGCGGTATCTCTGACAAAATTGGTCGTAAGCCAGTAATGGTAATTACCCCATTTATGGGGCTCATCCTCACCTTAAGCGCCATGTATTTTGATGGCTCGGCTATTATTCTGGCAGTGTTGTTTTTCTTTGGTTGGGCATTGAACGGCATCTTTCCGCTTTTTATGGCCACCGTTCCCTCTGAAACCGTCGATTCGCGCCATATTGCAACAGCCCTGGGTTTTGTAATGGGTATTGGTGAGATATTGGGAGGTGGGGTTCTACCGGCGCTAGCAGGCGCTGCGGCAGATAGTGTTGGCCAATCCGCACCGTTGTGGTTAATGAGCGCTATTTGTGTGATTGCTGGAGTCCTGGCTTTGGGGCTCAAAGAGACCGCACCAGCAGTTCTGGTTAAGCGTGCTCAGGCGCCTGATGTTTCGGCATCTTTCAGCAGTTAGTCGCTAAATACCGATAATCACACAAGAAGCTCAGCTTTCGGGCCAAATGTGTCGGGTATAAGCGAATAGCGAGCTATTTAACGAAAGTGATCAAATTAAGTTGGCCGACAGGCCAGAATTTTTCACTGAGTGGCCGCCTTAAACGATGTTTGGCTAATCTCCGCTCGCTGGCTTCTAAGGTACAGTCAGCGAGCCGCACAGTCGTCCAAATTAACTAGCCACTTTGGCTAATAATTTAAGTTTTTTGAGTAGCATATAGCCCGCAAGGACTTTTCTGCCTGCCGCCATTGCTCCACCTGGGTGGCGCATCAGCTTGAATGCAGCAAAGCCGCCAATGGCGTAAAGCGGCAGCTTGAAGCTTTGCCAGTTTCTATCCAGTGGTGAGGCGGCTTGCTGTAAAAATTCGCTATCGACCAAAATATCCACGCGCTGCTGCTCTAGCTCGGCTAACAAAAGCGCTTTGCGTTCAGCGCGGCTGAGCGGTTTGGTTGGTGGCTTAGCGGTGTCTGCGGATGGTTTCATCACTTGGCTCCTCAAGCAGTGCTCGATCAGCAGCAAGCTGTTTGAGTGTTTCTTTTAACAGAGAGTGTTGCTTGGACTGGCGAATCGCAATAACCGCGAGTAGCAAACTGGCGCCGATCAGCACACCTGCACTGATGGCAATGGCGGTTAAGCGATAGGTATCCCAGAATATAACCACTACCAGTGCCGTCAAAGTGGCAATACCCAACAAGAGCAGCAGTAAGCTAGCTCCTGCCAGAAGAAGTAGAACCAGTAAGCGAGCACGCTCCTCTTCTAACTCAAACACCGCCAAACGCAGGCGGGTTTCGCTATTCGCAATCAGCGATTTCAGCAAGCGTTTGGCGGCAGAGAAGACGCGTTGGGTGGGGCCCAAAGCCATTAGCGACGACCGAGCAGCATACCCACAACCATACCTACTGCGGCACCAATGCCAATACTTGTCCAGGGGTTTTCATGGACGTAGCGATCACACGCATCGGCCTGATGAGTCAGCGAGTCGCGGGTTTCGTCATAAATACGCTCGCCACGCGCTTCAAGACGTGCACGAGTGTCTTTCAAACGACGTTCGGCGCGAGTACGTAGATCGTTCATCTCTCCGCTGGCATCTTTAGCGGTCGCATTGACCAGCTCTTCAACGGTTTCACTCAAGTGGCGCAGATCATCTTTGAGTTGATCGGCTTGAGTAGAGTAGGTGGGTTGACGTTTAGCCATGGAGTCTTCCTTTGACGAGTGAATGATTGGGCTACTAACTATTAGTTACTGTATTTTTGCTGCTGACTACAAGCATAGCAGTCAGCTAGCAACAGACAAGCAAATGCGTCTATCGGTTCAGCCCTGTCGCACTAAATAAGGGATTTAAACTAAACCCAAGGCTCAAGCGGTGCACGCGATGATCATAATCGATCATGCTTTCACCATATCCATAGTAGTACTGTACATGCGCTCGCAAGCTGTTGAAAGCGGGCCAGCTGTAATCAATCTGGGTGCCGATATTGCCAGCGCTGGGATTGCCGCGTAACTGACCGCTCACTTCATGGTTATTATTGAGACGCTTGGCGAGGCGAATATCGCCGTATCCCATGTAGCGTTCGATATCCGGGTTGTCGTCATCCTCTGAGGATTCCGGTACCCGCCAGTGGGGTGCCAGGGTGAACGCCCAGTCGCCGCGCTGGAAGGTGCTTTCAAGGTATACCCGGTTCCAACTGCGCGAGAGAGGATCTGAGCGACCATTAGACTGGTGATTGAGAGATACTCGGTTGCGGGTATTCACCCAGCCAAGCGCTTCCCAGGCATTGTCAAAGTCGATAAACACTTCCGGCTCGTAGTTGGTTTCCCTAAAGGGTGATGAGGCGTCGGTATTATAAGCCTGCCACCAACTGCGCTGGGTGTAGCCAAAGTAGACGTCGCCGTAGTTACCGAATACCTGTTCAGCCAGATTAACCTTGGCACTGAACTGGAATTTTAACTCCACGCGATCTGCGGGGGTGCCGTTAGCCACCGTGCGGAAACTTTCACGATTTTGGTTAGCATTGTAACTAACAGGGAACAGATAGTTGGTGCGGTGGGTGGTGATTGAAAACGGATTCCGGGTTGATTCCTGCTCAAGTTCACGGCGATCGCTTAAATCTTCCCTTGCAGCCTCTTCAGGCAACTGTTCAAACGGTATGTCTAGCGCGGCGTCTTCGGGATTTTCTATCTGCTGCAACTGTTGATGCAGATCATACAGTTCAGCATTGAGGGCACGAATACGCGCCTCAATCTCTTGCTGAGACTCGGCAACGGCATTCACACTAAACGTAGCAAGGCTCAGCAGAACAATAAGTTTCGTCAACGGCAATTTTCGGGTGACCATCAAGGTGACTCGCAAAATGAAGGAATAAGTAAACGCCAAGCTTGTTTCTATCACGCCGCCTGTGGAAGTCAACACCTCTGATTGCGCTGACCATCAGAACGCCTGACAATAACCTCATTCTCCGTCTCTGCGGAGCATTTGATGTCAGCGAGGCTCTAAGTAACGTGTTGATACGTAACGTGGTGAGATGCGCCTGTAAGTGGAGTATAACCTGTTTGTTGCTGCTGCTTGTCATGAGCAGTGTCGCTATTAATCCAGCCTACGCTGCGCTTCAGACCAATATGCTGGAGCGGGTGCCCGAGCAGGCTGAATTGGCATCAAGGCTTGCTCAGTTAGAAGCCCTTGAAGAACCCTTGACCGCCCAGCAGGCCAACGATAAAGAGGCCCTGGAAGCGGCCCTCGAAGCTTATGAGCGGCTGGCTTCTGTTGACGAGCGTCTTGCCGCGCTAGATACCCGGGTAGAACAAGCCCCTGAAATGTTAGCACGCCTGCAGCGCGAGTTGAGCGAAGCGGAAGAAGCTTCGCAGCAGCTAACGGTTGCCGACTTGAGCGACCGCCCCCTCGACGAGCTGGAAACGTTGCAAACTAACGCCGTGGTCGAGCTGCAGCAGTTGCAAAGCCAATTGGCGGAAGTGAACTCGCAACTGTTAGCCGCTCAAACACTCCCTGAGCGGGCCCAGCAATCCATTGCGGAAACCCTTCAGCGCGCGGAAAGTTTACGCCGACAGCACGATGAGCGCGAGGCTTTGCTGGCGGATCGTCAACTTTCTGCCCTTAGCGATGCGCAACTGATCCAATTACGCCTTGAACGGGCGCTGGCCGAACGCGAAGTAAGCTTTTATCAGCGCGAGCTAAGCGCTAACAGCCGCCTGCGCGAATTAGCTCAGGAGCGGCGCGATGTGCTGATGCTGCAGGTCGATTATCAAGAGCAGCAGCTAACGATGTTACAAGGGGTGATTGATCGGCAGCGTCGGTTGGCCTCTGAACAAGCCATTGCCGACGCTGCCAGGGATAACCCGCTGATCGCCGCGGGACATCCGGTGGTGGTGCAAGCGCAGCAAACCAACCAGACCCTAAGTCTGGAGCTGCTACGGGCAACCGACCGTGCTAATACTGTTGTGCGTGACAATATTGAAGCCCAGCGGCAGTTGGAGAACGTGCGTCAGCTACAGCGTAGCCTTAATGAGCAAATCGAGGCTATTCGCGGCAGTCAACTGCTGTCGCGAATTCTGCGCGAACAGCGCAAGTCGCTGCCTCCGTTGTCTGCGCCCCGGGATTTGCAGGACGAAATTGCCGACCTGCGCTTAAAGCAGTTTGATTTAGTCCGCCAGCGCGATCAGCTACGCCAAAGCGAACAGTATGCTGCTACGCGGCTGTCCGAGGAGGGCATAGAGGCGACGCCGGGACTGATCGATTCCCTTTCGCAGCTTTATCAATCCCGCCGTGAGCTGGTCGAGCAGTTGGAACAGTCTTACGGCAGCTTATTAAGTGCGGCGATTGAGCTTCAGCTCAACCAGCAGCAGCTGGTCACAACGACCAGTGAGCTGCGTAAAACCATTGATGAGCAGCTGTTTTGGGTTGCTAATAGTCGCCCTTTAGATATCAATTGGCTGCGTCAATTGCCCCGCAACCTCCAGCTGGAGTGGCAGGAAGGGGAGTGGCGAGCCATTTTACCCACTCGCTGGAAAGGGCTCTCTTGGGAGGTGCTCAGAGGGGCGCCCCTGATGGTATTAAGCCTGGTATTAATCGGGTCACGACGCCAGATTAAAGCCCGATTGGACAAACTGCACTCGCAGATTGGTCGGTTAAAAAGCGATACCCAGCTGCATACCCCCAAAGCGGTGCTGCTGAATGCGCTGCTAGCGCTCTCCGGCCCGCTGGCCTTGGCCGGGGTTGGGGTTGGGCTCTTGGGAGCAACTGGGCCATTGGCTAATAGCGTTGCCCCTGCGCTGCTTCAGTTGGCGTTAAGTTGGGCGGTGGTCGCCTGGGGCCGCAGGCTATTGGTCGCCGATGGCGTGGCCGAGCGCCACTTTACCTGGTCTGCGCACTACAACGCTCGGTTACGCCAGCTGTTAGGTGGGTTAGGCATTTCCTTGGTGCCTGTCATAGCCATTGCGGCGATGTCTGGAGAGATGGAAACCCCGCTGGCACTGCGTCCCGTTGCGTTGGGGTTGCTGTCGCTTGGGTTGTTGGCGATGAGCTGGTGGCTGGCGCAGTTGATACTGGCGCATATCCCTATTTTTGGCGTGCGCCTGTTTCGCTTGCTGTTGGGGCTTGCGATGGCCTCGGTGCCGCTGATGCTGTTGGGATTGGTAGTTTGGGGCTACGAATACACCGCGTTGCACCTAGTGGGGCGATTCGCGATCACGCTTTACTTGCTGGGGTTATGGGTTGTGGTGGAGGCGACCTTGGTAAGAAGCCTTGCGGTGGCTGCAAGGCGGCTTGCCTATCGCCGTGCTCTGGCGCGCCGTCGTGCTCAGGTGCAGGAAGGGGCGGAAGGTGGTCTCGAAGTCGTGGAAGAGCCGCCGCTGGATATGGAGCAGATCAATAGCCAGTCGCTGCGGCTTTCCAAGTTGATTGTCTTGATCGGCTTCAGTGCGCTGCTTTATTTGGTCTGGTCAGACTTGCTCTCGGTGCTCGGCTATTTGGACAACGTGTCATTGTGGGAGGCGCAAGAAGGGGATCTGGTCGATAACGCTCTATCGATATCCGACGTCTTTGCTGCACTGCTGATTGTCGCTATTACCTTTATCATGGCAGGCAATCTACCCGGCCTGTTAGAAGTGATGGTGCTATCCCGGCTGTCATTGAAACAGGGCAGCGCCTATGCCATTAGCTCGCTGCTCTCCTACATCATTGTGGGTACGGGGGTTGTCATGGGGCTGTCGACCCTGGGCGTTTCCTGGGACAAACTGCAGTGGCTGGTGGCCGCCTTGAGTGTGGGGTTGGGGTTTGGCTTGCAGGAAATTTTTGCCAACTTTATATCGGGCTTGATCATCCTGTTTGAGCGCCCGATTAGGATTGGCGATACGATTACCCTGGGAAATTTGCACGGCACCGTCAGCCGTATCCGTATCCGTGCGACCACTGTCACCGATTTCGACCGTAAAGAGATTATTATCCCCAATAAAACCTTTGTGACTGACCAACTGATCAACTGGTCATTGTCGGATAATATCACCCGTGTTGTGCTCACCTACGGTGTGGCCCACGGCTCCGATATGGCCAAGGTGCACCAGCTATTACGTAAGGTGGCGGACGAAAACCCCCGCGTGCTAACCGACCCAGAGCCTCAGGTTTTCTGTTTAAGCTATGGACAGCACAGCCTCAATTTTGAACTGCGTATTTTCGTCAATGATCTGCTCGACCGGCTGTTTGCTGCCGATGAAATCAACTGCCGTATAGATGCGCTGTTTCGCGAAGCGGGTATACGCGTGGCGTTTGAGCAGATGGATGTGTGGCTACACCCTGAGCAAGGCGAGGAGGTTAAAGTGCAGTCGGCGAATCAGTTGCCCCCTGCGTCTACGTAATGCACTTTAAGCTCTCTTTTTTAAGGCTCTTTTACTGCATGCAGGAGAAATTCTCGGTTGCCGTCGCCACCAGTGATCGGGCTCTCCTGCCAATGTTGAATGGTAAGTCCGCAGGCGTCGCAACTGCGACGAATGTTGGCCTCCACTTCTGCAAAGCGTTTAGCGTCGCGTACCACGCCACGTTTATCCAGGGCGCCAGGGCTTAGCTCAAACTGCGGTTTCACCAGCGAAATCAACTGACCGCCCGCTGGCAGCAGGGCAGCAATCTCGGGCAGAATCAGCGTTTGCGATATAAACGACACATCCATGATGGCGCTATCAATTGGGAAAGCAGCAAGCGCGCTATTGAGGGCTTCGCTACTACTCATCGAGCGCGCATTTATCCCCTCCAGACAGGTGACGCGTGGGTCGCCACGCAACTCAGGTGCAAGCTGTCCGTGGCCAACCTCTACACCAATCACATGGTGGGCGCCAAAGTGCAGCGCACAGTCGCTGAAGCCGCCGGTTGATTGACCAATGTCGAGCACAACAGCGTCATCAAAACGCAGCTCAAGCGCTGTGAGCACCGCCTCTAATTTCAACCCTGCTCGGGACACATAGCGCTCTTCGGGATCGTCCTCTACTTCAAACCGGGTATCGTCGGGCCATTTTTCGGATGCTTTGGTTAACGGCTTACCGTTCTCGGCAAGCCGTATCCGCCCGTGCCGAATAAGCCTTTGGGCGCGGGTACGCGAGTTGGCCAGCCCCTGGATGACCAACAATTGATCGAGTCGCATCATAGTGATTGAAAGTGTCGCTAAGCGTACTTGTTACCCTTCGTCGCGAGGCGTTTCGGGTAGCGGTGAATGGGGGAGGGTTGAGTTGGAGCCTTGATCCGCCTGTAGCTCGGTAGGTGGAAGGCGCGAGGCTCCCCAGCTCCGATGCAGGAAGTGTCTGACATTTTCCACCTCTTCGCTGGTGACGTCGGCGATGTCAACGCGCTCCAGGGGATCATAGTGGTAAATATACAGCCGCGATGCAAAGCGCTCAAAAGGCAGCGAGGCTTCGCCAAAACGTTCACCATTGCCCGATGTACTCACAATGACGCCATCGCCCCAATCCTGCCCGCTATCATTGTTGGGATTATAGAAGTAAACCCGCATAACATCAGAGGGGTCGAGAGAGGCCCGCAAAATAGTAATCGCGTGCCAGCCGATAAAACGCGCCGCGCTATCGGTGACCGCAATGCCCGCTGGCTGAGGGTGAATCAGCGGCTGGTTGCCATTGTAATAAGGGTGATAGTAAGCGAAGAAGTGGCGTATAAAGTCGTCCACATCGCTTAGTTGACCGGTGGCAACGTCGACATTGATGCGAAAGCCGCGGCCAGACCACCAGCCGTGAAATTCAGGATTCACCCAGCGGTGAGGGTCACCTTCACGGCCAATGCAGCGCCGGCCCATTTCGGCATAAATTCGATCCAAGTGCGGCACGACAATCAGCGAAACCGGGTCGAGATCGATGGGTAACTGGGTCGCCACACCTGAGAGACTCGCCATTGATGAAATGGCTTGTCCTTCAAAATGCATAATGATTTCGTCATCCCGGGCAGCCCAGGCCACCATCTGCAGCAGGTAATCTGGGTCGTTATAGGCCCACATGGAGAGTGCCCGTGCCGACTGGCAGGTAGGGTTGTTGCCCTGACCAACGCCTAGCGGTAATCCCAGCATGCAGAGTACGCCCTCTATCAAGCGTGCCCGGGGAGAAACAGTGTCGCCATAGGCCATGGAGAGTCGCGACTGTGCCCACTCTGATAGCGGTAGATTAAGCTGACGCCACATTGCCGGTGCTACCGGCGGCTGATAGAGAATGCCGCGTTCAAGCATCAGCGCCAGGCCGTAAACCGCTTGAGCGGTAGCAGGGTAAACGCCGCCACGAATTAGCGCTTGAACAAGCTCGCGGTAGCAGAGCAGGCAGTCGCGGCCGGTAGATGAAAGGCCCAGTGCTTCGGAGAGTAAGTGATCCCCCTCTTCGAGTAGATGACGCAGTAATACGGCGTGATATGGCGATACCAGGCCGGTGTCGTGCATCGCCCGGGCGAAACCGGTGGATTCAGCCTGCAAAGCAGCCTGATCCATACGTTCTAACCGATCACGGTAAACGTCGACCCCAGGGTCTTCACGACAGGCTTGAGTTGGGCCATAAAGCGAACTCACCAGGCGGTCGGCGCCCTGGCCGCTGGCGCCAAGATCAATTTCCGGGTTGGCCTGACACAGCGCAATTTGGGTGATCATCTGTTTGATCGAATCAACCTGAATAGGGCGCTGTTTTAAAATGCGCCAAATCTCATCGATCAGGCGATCAACAATGTGCTCGTAGCCGATGCGCTCGGCTAAATGCTGGAAAAGCTGGCGGGGAATAGTGGCCAGGCGCCCCTGGGTTTCCCGCTCCGCTTCGCTGGGCGGTAAAAACAGTAGCCACAAATTGATCGCCATTACCTGAGTCAGGTAATGGTGAGCATGCTCTGCGGACACCAGTGGATGCTCAAAATTGCCTTTAGCCACAGCTAGGAGCCGAAGCTCGCTTAGCGCCTCAATGACGACAACATTGGCATCCGCGCTTTTCAGCGAGAAGGTTGTCAGAGTCGGCACCAAATATTGGGGTGTTTCCCAATCGGAGCCCAAAAATACACCGGAGTCCTCAAACGCTTGCGCGCGGGTCTCCAGTGCTGCACAACCGCCGTCCTGAAGCAGTACTCGACGCGCAGTGTCCATCACACGCGGCAGCTTGGCGGGTTTTGAGAAGGCGGGCGCCTGGGTAAGCAGGCGAACGGCGTCATCAAATTTGCTCAACAATCCATTGAGCTTGCTATCTTCTTGAGAAGACGTCACTTGATCTGTCTCCACGGTGACTCCTTATCCCAGCGTTAGCGGGGATTATACATAGAAGTCGAGGTCTTCTTGGCGTTTTAGCAGATCGCGAATCGTATGCGCATCCTCGCCTTTGAAGTAGACCAGACCCCAATGGGTACCAAACGCGGTGCGTTTAGTAACGGTTTCTTCTACTGGTGAGGTTAGCTCATGAGACTCGAAGTAGGGGTGATCTTCGGTCTCTTCGGGAATTTCCAAGCGGCTGACCACACGACGGCGGGGGTAAACGCCAAAGCAACCGGCAAAGCCATCGGCATCGACCACTTCTTTCGGAAAGAACGTGGCCACTTCTTCTTTCGTGGTTTTCGGGTCGAACACCAGCATGGAAGCCTGGTAAGCATTGAAGCCGTAAACACGCTCTAGCAGCTCGAATACCTTGAAGCCGGGCGGACGGTAAGCTACTTCGCCAAAGTACATCTCACCATCGCTGGTGACAAAGTATTCCGGATGGATCAAGCCAAACTCAATGTCGAACGCTTTAATTAACTTCTCGATCTGTTGGGTGATCTGCTCGCGGTAAATCTCAAGTTCAGGCGATGCGGGCACAAACACTGAGTAACCCAGCGTCACGTACTCTGAGATGTTCAAGAAAGCGATTTTGCCATCGTGAACCCATGCTTCAACGGCAAATTCCCAGCCATCCAGGTGCGATTCCATCAGTACCGGGAACTCTTCTTCCGGGATGGTATCGACTTCATCTGGGGTACGAATAACGCGATGACCAAGACAGCCTGCTTTATCAAACGCTTTAAGGTGAATCGGGTCGTTGGGGTCGCCGTCCAGCTTAAGCAGTGTCTGGTTAACGCGCTTTAGGAAGCGCACGACATCTTCTTTATCGTGGGCTTCTTCAAAAATACCCACACGGATGCCGCCGAGTTGGGCGCGACGCTTCATCAACGCTTTATCGCGTAGCAGCAACGACTGACCGTAAAGGCGCGGGTTATCCAGTAGCACAGAGTTGATGGCCCCGGCCCATTCAACGGTCTCTTCGTAGAGCGGAATGGCGACATCGACGCCTTTCTCTTTAAGCGTCTCGGCAATTTCCATTGAGCGGTCATTGAGTCGCTCGAAATTCCAAGGCACGTAGGGAATGTCGTGTTTTTGGCAATACTCTTCCGCCCAATCAGGTGCAACGACAATGTAGCGACGGTCAAAATTTTCGGCCGCTTCAATCGCATTGAGGCTCCAGCCTAACAGAGCGATATAGCCCTTATTTGGATCCTTCTGCATGTTGATGACTCCTACTTGGTGAAAAAATATTATTGCTAAACCACGCTAGCTACCATACATGAGAGGCGCATGCCCGGCTAATGAGCGCTTTGTCCGTCGTATTAACGCTAAGCTTGCTAAGGGTTAAGCCTAAAGGCGCGGCGATGGGAATATGGTAAGCTAGGCGGTTCAACTTTTAATGTACGAATGGCAAGAGGATTAGGCCAAGATGGCGGCCAAGCCGATCTACCGTGTGGTGGTCCACCAGCAGGGTGAAATTTGGGATTTATACGTCCGAGAAATCTTTCAAAGCGAACTCTGGGGCTTTATTGAAGTCGAGGAGTTTGTCTTTGACGATGCTTCACGGGTAGTGGTTGACCCTGCAACTGAAAAATTGCAACGAACCTTTGATGGCGTCAAGCGTAGCTACCTACCGTTAAATGCGATTGTGCGCATTGATGAAGTAGAGCGCGAAGGACCATTGAAAGCGGTCAAAACCGATACTCGGGTAGCGGAGTTCCCCCGTCCCTTTCCGTTGCCCCCGCGCGGAGAAGGGTAAGCGTATGAGACAAGCGCACCGCTAAGTTAGGCGATAAGCGCTGTTGGCTTCGTCCGCCTTGCAGCGTTTTTAATCAGGACATGATGTCATGCTAGTAAATAGAACTCGTTATCGAAATTACGCCGCTGCGGCTGGCATTTTACTCAGTGTTACCAGCCTCAATGCCACTGCCCAATCTGCTAACCAAGCATGGGTGACCGATGAACTGAGCACCTATGTGCGCAGCGGCCCAACTGATGGTTACCGCATTATTGGCACGCTCAACGCAGGCGAGCAGGTAGAGGTGCTGGAAACCAGCGGTGACTACACCCGAGTGCGCAACAGTGATGGCAATGCGGTCTGGGTGTTGAGCAATGAGCTTCAAGAAACACCCAGTGCGGTTGAACAGCTACCTGCGTTAGAAGCCCAGGTAGAGGAACTCACCGCCGAGCTTGAGGGTATCAATGAAACCTGGGAACAGCGTACGGCCTCAATGACTGAGACTCTAGAGTTGCGTGAGAGTCGCATTGCCGAGCTTGAGGCCAGCAACCAAGAGCTGGATGCGCAAGCGGAGCAGTCCCGCCGGCAAGTTAGGGCGCTCCAAGCGCGGCTGGAAACCCAGGAAGAAGACCTGCTGATGCGTTACTTCATGTATGGCGGCGGTGTGGCTGGCGCAGGTTTGTTGGTGGGCCTGATTGTGCCGCACCTACCGCGGCGGCGTAAAAAGCGTGACCGCTGGTTTTAACGGTGCGATAAGCCTCCTCTTCGATAGTGCAATCGACTTCACGGTGGCCAAATAATGAGCGATCAATGGCGCAAGCGCTGGCAAGAAGGGCGTATTGGCTTTCACCTGCAGCAGGCGCACCCGGCGTTGCTGCGTCATTGGGCGTCGCTCGGCGTTGCTAAAGGCACCAAGGTATTGGTGCCGCTGTGCGGTAAAAGTCTTGATATGCGCTGGTTGGCAGACGAGGGTTATCCCGTTCTGGGAATTGAGTTTGCCCCGGAAGCCATTGAGCAGTTTTTGGCTCAGCGCAGCACCTCGGTATCCCGCTACCGTCAGGCAGATTTTACGATTTCCCGCCAAGGCAGCGTGGAGCTATGGTGCGGGGACTTTTTTCACCTGCATATCCAGCAAGCCGCTGAGATCGGGGCGTTTTATGATCGCGCCTCGCTGATAGCGTTGCCACCTGCAACAAGGCAGCGCTATGCGTTTCACCTCGCTCAGTTGGTGCCGCCTGGTGCCAAGGGGTTGCTGATTAGTTTGTCGCATCCTGAGGGCAGTGCTGGGCCGCCTTATAGCGTGCCCAACAGCGAAATCGAAAGCCTGTTCACCCCCAACTTCATACTGACGTTTCTGGAACAGGGCAGCCCCGATGAGCGTGGCCGAACGGAAAGCGTATGGGCACTTGAACGACGCGGGCCGCGGCTCTAGAAGTAAAGAGGCGCAGCCCGTGTCAGAGGTGTTTCTATAATGGGTAATCTTAGCGTGCGAGTAAATTGCCCAGTTCTGGATCGCTAAAGGCGCGGTTCATGCCATCGCTAAGTAGATCGCTAAGCATCCGTGCGTTGCTGTCGGCATCGGGCTTAAGGGCGTAGCCCTGGGTACGGCGCGAGGTGTAGGTGCCCGTATAGGTGGTGCCCTTGTTTTTAGCAATAGCGCGGAAAACGCCTTCAAGACGCGCTTCATCTACCAGTGGCTGGCCGCTGTCGCCACGGGCGTAGTTCAGGCTGGCAAGTTCCAGGGTTAAGCTCGGGCGGCCTTCGGCCTGCTCGGTGGTGGGGCTAAAGCCCATATCGCGTACCGCGCGCTCAGCTTCTTCTTGGAGACGGGGAATTAACTCGTGGCTGCTCACGGTAATATGCGCCGTCGACATGCCGCCGCCTGCTCGATTGCCAATAATGTCGCTCTCGCGTCCATCCTGGGCAATCACAGTCACCTGCTGGCCTGAGCCAACTTGCGGCACCTGGGCGCTGCGTTCAGGGCTGAGTTGTAAGTATTGGGGGCTTGCGCAACCAGCAAGCCATGCACTGGCAAGCAGTACACCCGAAATCCGTAAAAAGTGACGCCGAAGCATGGTCTTCCTCCGCTATGGCTAAAACGCCAGTATAACGCGGGTAGCGCGTTGGCGGTATGTTCTGGCGATGCGGCTTTGCTCAATCACTTCCAATGTCTCACTGTATATTGCCTTTGCACACCGTTGTGAATGCGAAAGCAGTGAAACAAGCTAGCTCGTTAGGCTGTTTTTTTGAGAATCGGGACTCACGATTAGCCAAACGGAAAGTAAAACGATCAAAGAGCCAAGTAAGAATCCGCTGGAAATCGTTTCATCAAGGATTAAAAAGCCCCATAACACCGCGAAGGGTGGCACCAAGAATGTAACGGTGAGTGACCGTAACGGCCCAATGTCGGCAATCAATCTAAAATAAAGGATATAAGCGAGGGAGGTGCATAAAAAGCCGACTGCGAACAGGCTGATCCACACATCACCTTGAAGCCAGTCGATAGTGGGGCCAGATGAAATATTCCAAAGCAAAAAAGGGCTGAGAAAAGCGGTAGCGCCTATTTGACTGCCAAACGCAACCAGCGTTGAATCCAGGCCACCCTGTTGGGTTATCCACTTGCGGGTAAGAAAGCCAGCAAAGCCGTAACCAATAGTGGCTATCATGCAGGCAGCCACGCCAATATAGATGTTGCCAACGATACTTGAGTCACCCACAGTGGTGATAACAGTGATGCCAACAATTCCTAGCGTTACGCCCAGCCATTTTTTTATAGTTAAACTCTCGCTAAAGATAAAAAAGCCAATCATGGCACCTGTTAAAGGCGTTGTCGCATTTAGAATCGCTGAATAGCCAGTAGGTAGTAGTGTTGCTGCTATGCTGTACATAAGAAATGGGATGCCTGAATTTATAGCACCCAAAATCAAAATTTTGCCTAGTTTGCCTCTGAACGCCAGGCTTTTACGTATGATAACGATGATAAAAGCCAAACCAATGAGGCCAAAAAAGACTCTAAAAAATGCTGTGTTGATTGGGCCTATCGCCGGTGAGGCGATTCTCATAAAAAGGAAGCTTGCTCCCCAGATAGCGGCTAGCGACAGCAGTCGTATATAGTCTATTGCTCTCATTTTATGTCCCTTTTCAAGATTTTCTCTTAGCCTCAAGCCGCTAAGTGATGGTTGGCTTTTTTAAGTTTTTTACCTGGAGTGGTCAGGGTGTTTCTTGGTTTTTTGCTCCATGGCAATGCAGTATTGGCTTTTGATAGCATCGAAAAAACCCGTTTCTTGCTCTTGTTACGTGTTTTTAAACCGGAATGTGAAGGCTTATGGTTTGAGGCGTCGGGGTTGGCTTCGTGCCACGGGGCGGCTGGCGCCGCTTTCCGCGGCTTCGGGCATTAGAGGGGTGAAAATGGATCTGTTTGAAAACGACGATATGAAGTTGATTAATCTGCTTCCAAGGGATGGTGAGGTTTACTACCACGGTAAAGTCTTGGATACAGTTACCGCCGATATGTATCTGGATAAGTGCCTAAGCGAATTAACCTGGGAGCATGATCGTGCGTTTATTTACGGCAAAGAGATCGTTACAAAGAGGAAAATAGCCTGGTATGCGGATAAGCCGGTTTCCTATACATACTCAGGATATGCAAAGATGGCGTTAGTATGGCCTGATTTTTTACGAGAGATTAAGCAGGTGGTGGAGAGCCACTGCGGGGAGATGTTTAATTCGTGTCTGGGTAATTTTTATAGCTCAGGCGATGAAGGCATGAGCTGGCACAGTGACGCCGAAAAAGACCTTGTTGAGAGTGGATCAATCGGGGCGTTGAGCCTAGGCGGCGCAAGGAAATTCTCGTTTAAACATAAGCCAACAGGGGAGAGCGTGTCGCTTAATCTAGAGCACGGCAGTCTGTTAATTATGAAAGGCACCACACAGAAAAATTGGCTACATAGCCTGCCTAAAACCAAGAAAGATGTTGAGCCACGGGTGAGCCTGACCTTTAGGCAAATGCGTTTTTGAGCTAATGCGATGAAACGTCAACGCTAGCTGCTCCATTTAGGGCAGCTAGCGCTTCCGCAGCGTTATGCCACGCGGCTTTGCTCCGTCGCTTTCGACTCAGCTTTGGGAAAGCGTCGCCAGTGGCGGGGGTGGGCGAATAAGCGTTGCCCGCGGCGTAGCGCCAAGTGCTCAAAGTCAGTATGGCGCACGGTAGCCAGCCAAGGCTGGGCGAGCCAATCCGCCTCTAGCTCCACGCGCACTTCTGCGCCCACCGGCGAGATCGCCGTGATAGTGACCGGTAGATGGCTCTCAGAGGTGGGTTGCTCGGTTAGCCGCACTTCATGGGGGCGTAGCAGCAGCTCTTCATGGCCATCAGGTAGATCCACGTGCCAATAGGCGTCGCCACAGGTGAGTACGCCGTTGGTCACTTTGCCTTCCAGATGGTTTACATCGCCTAAAAACTCAAACACAAAGCGGTTTTTGGGCTCCCGGTAGAGCTCATCGGGAGTATCAATTTGCTCAATACGGCCGTTACTCATGACTACGACGCGGTCGGAAAGCTCCAGCGCCTCTTCCTGGTCGTGGGTGACAAAGACGCTGGTGAAATTGAACTCGTCATGCAGGTGGCGCAGCCAGCGGCGTAACTCTTGGCGCACTTTGGCATCAAGTGCGCCAAAAGGCTCGTCCAACAGCAGTACTTCCGGTTCCACTGCCAAGGCGCGGGCTAGCGATACTCGCTGCTGCTGGCCGCCGGAAAGCTGAGCAGGGTAGCGGTTGGCGAGGTGCTCCAGCTTGACCATTTCAAGTAGCCTAAACACCCGGGCGCGAATCTCACCGCTGTTGGGGCGGCGTTTACGCGACAACACGGTCAGGCCAAAGGCCACGTTGTCGTAGACGCTCATATGGCGAAACAGCGCGTAGTGCTGGAAAACAAAGCCAATTCGCCGGTCGCGCACATGTACATTGGTCACGTCGCGGTCGCCAAACAAAATCTTGCTGGGTTGTGCGGTGCGGTCGGCATTTTCCAAGCCGGCAATAATCCGCAGCAGCGTCGTTTTGCCCGAGCCCGAAGGGCCAAGCAGGCCGACCAGCTCGCCTGCGTGAATATCCAGGTTGATCGGCTCTAACGCCTGGGTAGTGCCGAAGTGCTTAGCGATGTTGTGTAAGTGAATGCTCATGCAAATGCCTCCCGGCGCGCTGCGCGCCATTCCAGCCCGGCCTTGGCGGCGAGCGTCAGTAGGGCAATAAAGGCGAGTAGCGCCGCGCAGGCAAACGCCCCTACGGCATTATAATCCTGATACAGCTGCTCAAGGTGCAGTGGTAGCGTATTGGTCTTGCCGCGTATAGCGCCGGAAACCACTGAAACAGCCCCAAATTCCCCCACCGCACGGGCGTTGGTAAGGATAACGCCGTACAGCAGTGCCCAGCGGATGTTGGGCAGTGTGACACGACGGAAGGTCGTCCAGCCGGTAGCGCCAAGCGTCACGGCTGCTTCTTCTTCACGGGAGCCTTGGGCCTGCATCAACGGGATCAGTTCCCGGGCCACAAAGGGGCAGGTAACAAAAATAGTCACCATGAGGATGCCCGGCCAAGAAAACATCAGCTGAATATCATGGCCGTCCAGCCAAGTGCCGATCCAGCCGTTGCGGCCATACAGCAGCAAGTAAATCAGACCCGCGACAACGGGAGAGACCGCAAAGGGGATATCGATCAACGTTTGCAGAATGCGCCGCCCAGGAAAGCTGAACCGCGTGACCAGCCACGCCAGGGCAACGCCAAATACCAGGCACACGGGAATGGTTAGTAGCGCAATCATCAGCGTCAGACCAATCGCGTGCAGGGTGAAGGTGTTACTGACATTCGACCAGAAAACCATAACGCCCTGGGAGAATGCCTGAGCAAAAATGGCCACCAGCGGCAGCAGTAAAAACAGTGCTGACAGCACCAGAGCGGCGCCTATCAGCAGGCGCCGGATAAGTGGCGCATCTCCAATTCGACGCATTACCCCTTACCTCCATGCAGACGGCGCACAAAGCGGCCCTGCCAAATATTAATTGCCAGTAGCAGCGCCAACGAGACAAACAGCACCACTGAAGCAATCGCCGAGGCCCCAGCATAGTCATACTCTTGCAGCTTGACGAAAATCATCAGTGCGGTGATTTCTGTTTCATAAGGCATATTACCGGCGATAAAGATGATCGCTCCGAACTCGCCTAGCGAACGAACAAACGCCAGCCCCGTGCCGGTCACCAAGGCAGGCCAGATATGCGGCAAGATCACGCGGCGAAAGGCCACGCCGTCGGTAGCACCCAATGACATAGCGGCTTCATCGACTTCCACTGGCATATCTTCCAGCACCGGCTGCACCGTGCGCACCACAAACGGGATGCTGGTAAAGGCCATGGCCAGGGCGATGCCCACCCAGGTGTAAGCGACTTGAAACCCTAGCGGCTCCAGCAATCCACCCATCCAGCCGCTACTGGCATAAAGGGTTGCAAGCGTAATGCCTGCCACTGCGGTGGGTAGCGCGAAGGGGAGATCCATTAAGGCATCGAGTAAGCGCTTGCCAGGAAAGTCGTAGCGAACTAACACCCACGCCAGCAATAAGCCAAATATGGCGTTGATAATCGCTGCAACGGCTGCCGCGCCAATGGTGACCATATAGCTGGCAACCACGCGCCCTTCGGTGATGATCGCCCAGTATTCGGCAAAACTAAGCTCTGCTAACTGACCGAACAGGCCCGTAATAGGGAGCAGCAGCACCAGCGAGATAAACAGCACGCTGATACCCATAGAAAGGCCAAAACCCGGCAGCACGCGGGTGCTGCCGGTTCGCCAGGAGGCAAGTTGACTCATAGTTCAGGCTGGCTCATGAGTGAATATTAGCGGCGCTGTAACTGGTCGAGAAGGCCACCACCCTCAAAGTGGGTCTCCATGGCTTCATCCCAGCTACCAAACACTTCATCCACTTCAAGCAGTTCGGTTTCCGGGAACTGGTCGGCGAACTCTTCGACCACGGCTTCGTTATGCACTCGGTAGTTGAAACCTGCCAGCAGGCGCTGAGTCTCTTCTGTGTAAAGGTACTCAAGATAGCTCTGGGCCAAATCGCTGTTACCGTTGCGCTCAGCATTTTCACCGACAACGGCCACGGGGAACTCGGCCAGAATGCTAACGGGTGGCACGATTACTTCGTAGTCGTCACTGCCATACTCTTTGCGAATGTTGTTGACTTCAGACTCGAAACTAATCAGTACATCGCCAATTTCACGCTCGATAAAGCTGGTGGTTGCGCCACGACCGCCGGTATCGAATACCGCCACATTGGCTAGGAAAGTGCGCATGAACTCTTCGATTTGCTCTTCATCGCCATCGAACTCGTTCTCGGCAAAGCCCCAGGCGGCTAAGTAAGTATAACGACCGTTACCCGAGGTTTTCGGGTTGGGGAAGACCATCTGTACATCTTCTTTGACTAAGTCGTCCCAGCTCTCAATTCCTTTAGGGTTGCCTTTACGCACTAGGAAAGCAGTGGTGGAGTAGTAGGGGGAGGCATTGTTCTCAAAGGCATCCTGCCAATCTTCGGCCACCAGCCCAGCATCGGCGAGTACCTGTACGTCGGTCACCTGGTTAAAGGTCACCACATCGGCACGTAAACCCTGAAGGATGGCACGGGCTTGTGCGGAAGAGCCGCCGTGAGACTGGCTAATGGCAATCTCTTCACCGTGTTCTTCCTGCCACCAGGCTTGAAACTCGGGGTTGATCGCAGCAAACAGCTCGCGAGCGATATCGTAAGATGAGTTAAGTAGCTCCCGCTCTTGGGCGGCGGCGGTTCCACTTACCGTAACGCCTAACGCAATAGCAATCAGGCTGCGGCGGAAAATTGTTGGCAGTGCCATAGAGAAACTCCTTAAAAACAGTAGGCGCTTAGTGTCGCAATATTGGCAAGATTAAATCTATCAATGTGGAATTACAATCATGTTTTATATTCTATTTAAGAATATATGTGTGATGCCATGCAAAGAGCTGATACGTGGTTCTGCTAAGCAGCTCTGCTAAGATAGCGGCCTGGCTTTGCTCTCTTGCCTGCACATTCGCAGGTATATCGAGTGACTACCCTTCGTCTACTGATTGATAAGCAGGAATGGAATATGACCGCTGCGCAGGATTTCTTGATTGCACCCTCTATTTTATCGGCTGACTTTGCCAGGCTGGGTGAGGAGGTGGATAACGTGCTGGCTGCAGGCGCGGATGTGGTGCATTTCGACGTCATGGATAATCACTATGTGCCCAACCTGACCATTGGGCCCATGGTGTGTAAGGCGCTGCGTAACCATGGCGTCACGGCGCCCATCGACGTGCATCTAATGGTTAAGCCGGTAGACCGCATGATCAACGACTTTATTGAGGCGGGTGCCAGCTATATCACCTTTCATCCGGAAGCGTCTGAGCACGTTGATCGCTCGCTGCAGTTGATCCGTGATGGTGGCTGCAAAGCCGGCCTGGTATTTAATCCGGCCACGCCGCTCTCCTATCTCGACTATGTGATGGATAAAGTCGATATGGTGCTGCTGATGAGCGTCAACCCAGGCTTTGGTGGGCAATCCTTTATTCCCGGCACGCTGGACAAGCTGCGCGAAGCGCGGGCGCGTATTGATGCGTCAGGGCGGCCTATTCGCTTGGAAATCGACGGTGGGGTGAAAGTGGATAACATCGCCGAGATCGCCGCAGCGGGCGCCGATACCTTTGTGGCAGGTTCCGCCATTTTCAGCGCCCACCAAGCCAGCGACCCGCACGGCTATGACACGGTGATCAAGCAGATGCGAGCGGCGCTGGCCAAGTAAAAAGTCAGTGTCAAGTGTCGTTTAGTGCAATTTCATGCGCGGTTTTAAGTAACGATTAAGCTTATCGACCAGCCAGGCCAGCCCCGTCTTCGGCGCCCCATGAATAGAGAGCTGGTGCATGCGGTAGAGCGATGCATAGGCTTGGCGAGCCAGCCAGCCCTCTAAAAACAGGCCGCGGGAGGCGGAGCTGCGCATCAAATTACCTACCGCATCGTAGCGGGCCAGCGATACCAGTGAGCCGTGATCGCGGTAGCGGAAGTCGGCTAGCGGTTTGCCTTCCAGTTTATTGACCAGGTTTTTGGCGAGCAGCTTAGCCTGCTGGTGAGCAGCCTGGGCGCGAGGAGGCACCGTGCCGCTTTCACCCATCGGGCAACTGGCGCAGTCGCCTAGAGCAAAAATTTTCTCATCATCGACGCTTTGTAGGGTGCTTTTTACTTCAATTTGGTTTTTCTTATTCGTTGTCAGGCCTAGCTCCGCCAAAAACGGCGGCGCTTTGATACCCGCTGCCCACACATTGATATCGGTCTTGATCACTTCATCGTCACCGGTGATCAACTGATGCGCCTGAGCTTCTTTAACGGCGGTATCGGTATGGACGGTTACGCCCATGCTCTCAAGCTCTGTTTTGACAGTTTGGCTGACCCGCTCAGAAAGCCCTGGAAGCAAGCGCGGCGCCGCTTCCAGTAGGTGTACGCTGATTTGCTGGTGATCCACGGACGTCACCCCATAGGCATTGAGCATGCGCGAAGCGTCAAATAATTCGGCCGCAAGCTCTACCCCTGTTGCACCGCCGCCGACGATGCCAATGGTTAACTGAGTATGTTGGCGTAGGTTGGGGTCGGTATAGCGCAGAAAGGTGTTGATCATATCGCGCTGGAACGCCTTGGCCTGCTCGGGTGAATCAATAAAGTGGCAGTGCTCTGTCACGCCGGGCGTGCCGAAATCGTTGGAAACGCTGCCTATGGCCATGACCAGATAGTCATAGGCAAGCTCGCGGGCGGGTAGTACCTCTTGCCCATCTTCATCATGAATCGGCGCTAATTGCAGCGTCTGTTGCTCGCGATTAATGCCGGTTAGCGAACCGCGCTGATAACGGTAGAAGTGAGCCGATGAATGCCCGCGAAGATCCACCTCGTCCATGCTGGAGTTCAGTACACCGGTGGCCAGTTCGTGGAGCAGCGGTTTCCATACGTGGGTGGTATTGCGGTCTAGCAGCACAATTTCTGCGCGTTTGCGCTTACCCAAGGTGCGGCCTAATCGTGTGGCAAGGGCTAAGCCGCCAGCACCGGCGCCGACAACCACGATTCTGGGAGTGGGCATATCACTACCTCCTTAACTAAATTAGCCCCAGCATAGAAGGTTCTGATGCGTCTGACTAATGCGAACGTTTGCTTTGAGCAGGTAAAATGGTTTTTAAATCAAAATGGGGCAGAGCGCATTGAAAATACATCCAAGCCACTACTCAGAACGACACCCAGTGCTACAGGGAAAACGGCTAATTGCCTTCGACTTGGACGGAACGCTGATCGATTCAGTACCCGACCTTGCCGCCGCCGTGGCACGCACGTTAAGCGAGCTGGATTTACCCGAGCCGAATGAGGCAAAGGTGCGGGATTGGGTGGGCAATGGCGCGCCGGTATTAGTGGAACGAGCTCTGACCTGGGCGTTGCAAGCCCCGCCAGAACCTAGCCTGCAACAGCGCGCCTATGATGCGTTTATGGGGCACTACGGCGCTGCACCTAATGCCCTGACAACGCTCTACCCTGGCGTAAAGCAAGCCCTAGAGGCGCTGTACCAGCAAGGTCTGACCCTGGTGCTGATTACCAATAAGCCCGAACGCTTCATTGAGCCGCTGTTAAATCACTTCGAGCTGCTGAACTATTTTACCCTATGTCTCGGCGGTGATTCTTTGGCCGAAAAGAAGCCCCACCCATTGCCGCTGCTTCACGCTGCGCACTATTGCCAAATACCGCCAACTGAATGTGTGATGGTCGGCGATTCACGTCACGATATGGCGGCTGGAAAGGCGGCAGGCTTTACTACTCTGGCGCTGCCCTATGGTTATAACCATGGGGAGCCGATAGAGAATAGCCATCCCGACCTAGTGCTCAGTTCGTTAACTGAATTGCTGTTGAACGCGCCTCGACCCACAAAGGTCATTGACTAGGCTTGGTCGGTCGCTTACTTACTCGGCCGTGGCGCCCCCTAGCGCGGTATGCATCACTTCAGCGTTATGGCGCAGCATGTCCGCGTAGTTGGCAGCGGGGCCATCTTCACCGCTCAGCGAGTCGACATACAGCGGACCTGCTAGGGGCAGTGAAGCCTCCCGGGACAGGGCGTCCATATGGATACTAGGTGTAGTGCTTTCAAAAAACAGCGCAGGGGGGCGTTTCTCGGCAAGCTGTTCGCTGATCTTGGCCATTGCCTGGGCGCTGCCTTGGGTCTCGTGGTTAACCCCCCACACCCCTTGAGCATCAAAGGCGTAGGCGCGGGCAAAATAACCAAAACCTGCCTCACTGGTTAGTAATGTGCGGTTAGTTTGTGGAATACCTTCAAGCCGCTCTTTTACCGCTTGGTTAAGATTGTTCAGCGCCCTGCGTGCCTCGTCAGCGCGGGCATAAAACGCATCGGCTTGCTCGGGTAGATGCTCGGCCAGGGTCTCAGCAATGACATCGATGTAGGCTGCAGCGCCCTCTGGATCCATCCACATATGCGGGTCTGGCTCGCCTTTATACTGTCCGGTGGAAATCGTCAGCGGCGTATAGTCGGCCTTTTTAGCCACTTCCACTAGCGTTAGCTGGTCGTCAGACATCGCCTCAACATGGCGTATCCAAGGCTCTAGTCCAAGCCCGTTATAAAACACAATATGCGTCTCTTCTAACGCCAGTACGTTGGGTGGGGTTAGCTCCCAGCGGTGAACATCTTCTCCCCGTGGCACAATGACATTGACGCTGACAGTGTCACCCGCCACTCGTTTGACCAGCTCCTCCATGACTGAAAAGGAGGCAATTACGCGCAGCGTTGTGTTGGCATAAGCTGGCGCAGCGCTTATCAGCGCGACGAATAAGAGCGCCCACACCCAGGTAAACCACTTTGACATCCCACGCTCCTAACTGGCTAAAAAAACTATCGAAAAAGACGGCAGATAATAAAGACTGCGGTGGCCCGTTGCCAGTTCCACTGCAATGCGAGGCCGCAAGAAGTATTACCCAAGGGAGGATTCCCTCAAGTGAAAAGTGCCACTATGCTGAATAGTATTACACTCCTAAGCATAGCGTGCCTTATGGCTGTCTGAACGGTTTCTTATTCGCGGCATCGGCGTGGCATCCCCAAAGCTGTGATTTATCGCCCATAGCACTGGTGGTCTAAAGGGGAAGAGGCTGGTTGACACTTAACCCCTGCAAGGGAGTGCTCGGTTGCGGTATCATCACTCCATCAACGGTTTAATCTGTGGTCGAAATGACACAACGGAGTAAGTGGGGCAATGGCGCAAGCTCAGTCGGTGCATAAACAGCCATCACAGGAACAGTCAGCGCAAAAAGTGGTGATGCTGGACAATTATGACAGTTTCACGTTCAACATTGTCCAGTACCTGGGTGAGCTTGGTGCCGAAGTCATCACTCACCTCAATGACGAAATCACCATTGAGCAGATCGAAATGCTGGCGCCGACACACCTGGTGGTATCGCCTGGGCCCTGCACTCCCAACGAGGCGGGCATATCCATGACCGCCATCAAACACTTTGCAGGCAAGCTGCCTATTTTAGGCGTTTGCCTGGGCCATCAGGCGATTGGCCAAGTGTATGGTGGCAAGGTCGTGCACGCGCCACAGGTGATGCATGGTAAAACCTCCGCTGTGCTGCATGCTAACCAAGGCGTGTTTGAAGGGCTGGATAACCCGGTTGAGGTTACCCGCTATCACTCCCTGGTGGTCGATAAAGCGAGCCTGCCTGACTGTTTACAAATCACTGCCTGGACAGGTGATGATGACGTAACCCCCGGTTTAGTCATGGGGTTTCGTCACCGCGAGTTGGATATTGAAGGGGTGCAGTTTCACCCCGAGTCGATTCTTACCCGCCAAGGCCATGAGCTGTTGGCCAACTTTTTAAAACGCGGCTGATAGCCGGTTTCACACGCTTTTAGGGGCCCCTCTGCTCATGCAAATGCGAGATGCGATTAATGCGGTGATGCGCCGCGAAGACCTCTCTTTCGATGCCATGCACGCTTTGATGCGTCAGATCATGACCGGCGATGCAAGCGATGCACAAATTGGTGGCCTGTTAGTAGGCCTCGCCATGAAAGGTGAAAGTGCCGAGGAAATTAGCGCCGCTGCTCAAGTAATGCGCGAGTTGATGAAGCGCGTTGAACTGAGTGCTGAAAACGTTGTGGACATTGTCGGCACCGGTGGCGATGGTGCCAACCTGTTTAACGTTTCCACCGCCGCCAGTTTTGTCGCCGCTGCTGCTGGTGCCCATGTGGCCAAACATGGCAACCGAAGCGTTTCATCTTCATCGGGTAGTGCGGATCTGTTCGATGTGGCGGGTATCTACCTGGATCTCAAGCCTGACCAGGTAGCGCGCTGTATCGAGCAGGTGGGTGTAGGCTTTATGTTTGCGCCTAATCATCATCCGGCCATGCGCTATGCCATTGGCCCCCGCCGTGAAATGGGCGTGCGCACGCTGTTTAATATTTTGGGCCCGTTGACCAATCCTGCTGGTGCTCCCAATCAGGTACTGGGTGTTTACGCGCCGGAGCTGGTGCCGCTGATGGCGGAAGTGTTGCAAACCTTGGGTAGCCGCCACGTGATGGTCGTTCACTCCGAGGACGGCCTGGATGAGATATCTCTGGCCAGCCCCACCTTGGTAGCCGAGCTTAAAGCGGGTGAGATTACCCAGTACACTATTACACCCGAAGAGCTGGGTATTGAGCGCCAAAGCTTGGCAACGCTGAAAGCCGCCAGCGCCGAAGACAGCCTGCGCTTGGTTAAGGCCGCGCTTTCCGGTGAAGGTGCCGCTGCCGATATGGTCGCGCTAAATGCAGGGGCCGCGCTCTACTGTTCGGGCGTCGCGGATACGTTAAAAGAGGGTGTGATGGTAGCCCAGGACGCGCAAGCTTCTAAATTGCCGCTTGAGAAGCTTAGAGAGCTTTCGCACTTCACCAGCGTTTTTAAACAGTAAGAGACCACCATGACTCAACAGGCAACGCCGACTATTTTAACGCGCATTCTTGCTCGCAAAGACCAGGAAGTGGCAGAGCGCCGTCAGGCCGTTTCAGAGGCGGATTTGCTCGCGTTAGGAGAGCAGCAGAGCACCCCGCGTGGCTTTATTGAGGCGCTTAATACGCGCATCGCAACGGGTGATCCGGCGATTATCGCCGAGGTGAAAAAAGCCTCACCGTCAAAAGGCGTTATTCGCGAAGAATTTCACCCCTCGGATATCGCCAAAAGCTATGCCCAGGGCGGTGCTGCCTGTCTTTCTGTGCTTACCGACGCCGACTTTTTCCAGGGCCATGAAGACTATCTAATTGCCGCTCGGGACGTCTGCACGCTGCCGGTGATTCGCAAGGACTTTATCACCCATAGCTATCAGGTCTGTGAAGCGCGGGCGATTGGTTCTGACTGTATTCTGCTGATCGTTGCTGCCCTGGACGATGCACAGCTACGCGACCTGCACCAGCAGGCCAATCAATTGGGTATGGATGTGTTGGTCGAGGTACACGACGCCAACGAGCTTGAGCGTGCCCTGACACTGGATCTAAAGCTGGTCGGCATCAATAACCGTAATCTGCATACCTTTGAAACCAGCCTGAATACCACCCTGGATCTGCTGCCGCGCATTCCTGAGGGCGTCACGGTGATTACCGAATCGGGTATTCATACCCGCGATGACGTTGAGCTAATGCGTGACCACAATGTTAACGGCTTTCTGGTTGGCGAAGCTTTTATGCGCGAAAGTGATCCAGGCTTGGCGCTGAAAAGGCTGTTCTTTTAACTTGCTTGCTTTAGGCACACAAGCAGTGCCTGAAGCGGGTGCGGTAATGATTGTTCCGAGTAACGCTTCACTTGGCTACGGCAGGAATAGCCGGTGGCCAATAGCTTGCCTGTGTTTTCTTCGGCCTCCACCTGGGACTGCCACGACTGGGCGTAGATCGTTTTGGACGTAGCGGCATTGCGGGTTTCGTGGCCATAGGTGCCAGACATACCGCAGCAGCCGGTGGCCATCAGCTCAAGCTCTAACCCAAACGCCGCAAATACCTGCTGCCATGCTTTAGGGCTACCCGGTGCATTGGTTTTCTCGGTGCAGTGGGAGAGCAGCTTAAAGCCAGGGTCGGTTAGCTTAAGTTGGTTGGGCGCTAGCGTATTGATGCGGGTCGTGAGCCACTCCTGCAGCATCAGCACCTCCGGCACCGCCTCATTACCTAGCGCTTTGACGTACTCCTGGCGATAGGTGAGCGTCATCGCCGGGTCGATACCCACCAGGGGGATATCAAAGCGGGCCAAGGTGCGTAGCCGCTCGGCCTGCTTGGCGGCGGTACGTTCGAAGGCGCCCAAGAAACCCTGTACCTGGAGTGGCTTGCCGTTCGCCGAATAGGGCATCACAAACACGCGTAGATTGAGGCGCGAGAGCAGTTCCACCACGTCCATCACCAGCTTGGCTTCAAAGTGGGTGGTGAAGGCATCCTGGACAATAATCACGCTATTGGCACGCTGCTGTTCGGTTAACAGGGCCAGTGAGAGCGGTGTTGCCTCGGCAACGCCCCAGGCGTTCAGCTGCTTTTTAACACTGGCCCGTGAAAGCGCCGGGGAGTCGCTCATGCCCAGCGTACGGCGCATCAGTTGCTCTACCCAGCTCTGGCCAATCACTGCGTTATACAGCGGTGCGGCTTTGGCCAGGGTAGGCAGCATAAACTCGGTGCCGCCAATCACGTAGTCGCGCAGCGGGCGCAGGTAACGGCCGTGGTAGACCTCCAAGAACTGGGAGCGGAACTGGGGAACGTTGACCTTGATCGGGCACTGACTCGCGCAGGACTTACACGCCAGGCAACCCGCCATGGCGTCATAAACTTCATGGGAGTAGTCGTGGTGCTGCTTGCGGCTTAGAGTATTCGCCACCCGCAGCGGAAAGCGTTTAATAAAGCCCCAGCCGCCTTCGGCTTTTTTCTTGCGCGACTCCTCAACAACATCGATTCCCGCCTGGGTCTGCAGGCGCAGCCACTCGCGGATCAGGCTGGCGCGGCCTTTGGGCGAGTGGCGGCGATCCCGGGTGGCTTTCCACGACGGGCACATGGGGTCATCAAGGTCGTAGTTGTAGCAAGCGCCGTTACCGTTGCAGTACACCGCGGCGTCGTAGGCCTGCCAGGCGCGCTCATCGATGGTGCGGTCAAACTGGCCGCGCATGGGCACGCCATCCACCGTCAACAGATCGGGGTCGCTATCTTTGGCGATTAGCTCGCTGCTTTGAGGCTTACTCGCAGCGTCGGGCGAGGTGGAAATGCCCGCGGCCCCGGGCGGGTTAGAGAGAGGTGAGGCGATCTTGCCAGGGTTTAGCTGGTTATAGGGGTCAAAGGCGGCTTTTACCCGCTGTAGGCTGGGATAAAGCTCACCAAAGAATTTAGGTGAATACTCCGAGCGCACGCCCTTACCGTGTTCGCCCCACAGCAGGCCGCCATATTTCTGGGTCAGCGCCGCCACTTCATCGGACACCGCGCGAATCAGTTTTTCCTGTTCGGGATCTTTCATATCGATGGCGGGGCGCACGTGCAGTACACCGGCGTCGACATGGCCAAACATCCCGTAGGCGAGCCCTCTGGCATCCAGCGCGGCGCGGAACTCGGTGATAAAGTCCGCCAAGTGCTCCGGCGGCACGGCGGTATCTTCCACAAACGGAATGGGCCGCTTCTCGCCCTGCACATTGCCGAGCAAACCCACCGAGCGCTTGCGCATGGCGTAGACTTTCTGGATCTGCCCGCGCCCCTCGGCCAAGGTGTAGCCTAGGCGCTCAACGGTGGTGTCTTGGCTTAGGTGGTCGGTGAAGGCGCGAACCCGCTTGGCGAGGGCGCTCTCATCGTCGTCATTAAATTCGATCAGGTTAATGCCACGAATCGCCGTGTTAGCGGTCGCCGGGAAGAACTCCGCCACGCTGTCCCAGACGAAGTCCTCCATGGCCAACTGCAGCACGGTGTCGTCGATGGTCTCTATGGAAGTAGGGCGCAGCGCCTGCGGCTGGTTTTGTGAAGTGCTAGCGGCCATCAGCGCTTTGGCATCCCGCAGTGCATCCATAAAACTGGTGTAGCGCACATTGACCAGAGTGGAGTGCTTGGGAATCGGCAGCACATTCAACACCGCCTCGTTCAAAAAGCCCAGCGAGCCTTCCGAGCCGCACAGCAGGCTGTTAAGGTTGAGCTGCCCCTCGCTATCGCGCAGGTGGGCCAAATCGTAGCCGGTCAAGCAACGGTTGAGCGGCGGGAACTTGGCTGCAATCAATTCGCGCTGTTGGTCGATGATATTGGCGGCGGTGGCATGTACGCGGCCCAGAATACCTTCCTGCTGGCACTCAGCCTGCTCTTCGTCCGATGTTAAAGCGCGGCTGTGCAGGTGCTTTCCACCGATCAAAATGGTATCGAGCTCCAGCACATGATCACGGGTTTTGCCGTATTCGCAGCTACCCTGGCCGCTGGCATCGGTAGAGATCATGCCGCCTATAGTGGCGCGGTTGGAGGTCGAAAGCTCCGGGGCGAAAAACAGCCCATGGGGTTTGAGCGCGGCGTTTAATTGATCTTTCACCACCCCCGCCTGAACGCGCACCCGCCGTGCTTCCACATCGATCTCTAGGATCTGATTCATATGGCGGGAGACATCCACCACAATGCCATCGGTGAGCGACTGACCGTTGGTGCCGGTGCCGCCGCCTCTGGGCGTTAATACAATGCTGCGGTGAGTGCTTTGCGCGGCCAACCGGGTAAGGCGCTCTAGGTCTTCGGCATGCTTGGGGTAGACCGCCGCCTGGGGCAGGCGCTGGTAAATTGAGTTATCCGTCGCCAGCACCGTGCGGTTGGCGTAATCGGGAGCAATTTCGCCTTCAAAACCGCGCGTTTTAAGAGCCTGTAAAAAACGTACATACTCATTGCCCAAGCGTGCGAACGGGGCGGTACGGGTGTCCAAGGATGCAATCATAGTTGATCAAGCCGTCAGTGCCGGGGGCGCAATAAAAGAAGACCGCTACTTTACCGCAGCGGCTGCCTCGCTGCATCTCACTGTAGCGCTTTACTCTGCTCCCAGGGCCTCTTTTACCAGCGCTAATGAGGCATCCGACATCGGTAGCTTCAAGGCTAGTGCATGGGCGCGGGGTGACATTTTACGCCAGGTCATCTGCACAATGCGCACCATATGGTCGTGCTCGATCTTGCGCGAGAAATCGGCAAAGTAGTTCTCTAGAAACACCAGGCAGGCGCAATCTTCCAGCGCTTGTACATCGGGGTCGCGGCCCAGGCCTTTCTTGCCGATAATCGTTGCGGCTCGGGCGGCATCTTCGTCTGCATAGCCTGCGTCGCGCATTAGCTGGGCGGTGGTATCGCCTGCGCGCTTGCCCTGGTCGCGTCGCCAGGTTAAGTAGCCTACGCGCCCTTCGGGGTACTCCTCACGCGGCACTAACCAGCGCTGTAAGTGCTGGGCGCGTACGGCTAAGCGCAGCACCTCATCTGGAGCGTCATGCACGCGGTCTAGCCAGTCGCTCATGCGCTGGGCATAAGCCAGTTCCTGGGGCATGGATGTGCCATCGGCAAGCGTCGTGGAGCGCGGGTCTTCGGCATGCAGGGCATCGATGGCGATGAGCGTTTGATCAAAAGCGGTAGGCATAGCAGCGTTGCTCGGCTAAAAATGATGCTAATAGGTTGCCGAGAAACCGTGCGAATCACAACTGCTGTATGGGAGGGGAGGTTATGAAAGGCGGTAAAGCGCAGCGCCCGCTGCTAAGCACAGCGGACGCCTTTTCATACGCTATAAATGCTAGCGTTAAAGTTAGCGACGGTTGTAGATTTCTTCGTTGAGCTCACCCTCGCTTTTACCTACCAGCGTGGTGACCATTAAATCGCCCGCGACGTTGACGCTGGTGCGTGCCATATCAAGGATCCTATCAATCCCCGCGACCACGGCGATAGCTTCCAGCGGCAGACCAACCTGGGCCATCACAATCGAGAGCATAATCAGGCCAGCGCCTGGTACGCCTGCGGTACCAATGGAGGCCAGCGTGCCGGTGGCGACAATCATGCCGTAATCCATCATGCTCAAATCAGTGCCAGTCATTTGGGCGATGAATAGCACGACCACGCCCTGGTAAAGCGCGGTGCCATCCATATTGATGGTGGCGCCTACCGGTAACACAAACCCTGAAACCCCTTCGGAAACGCCCAGGTTCTTCTGCGCGCAACGTATAGAGACCGGCAGGGTGCCCGCAGAAGAAGCGGACGAGAACGCCACAACAATAGCGTCCAGACTGCCCTGCAAATAGCGCATGGGGTTTAGCCGCCCCAGTAGCGAGATCAAACCCGAGTAGATCACCAGCACGTGAAGAATGCTGGCCAGGTACGCCACGCCAATCAACTTGGCCAGCGGCAGCAATATCTCTAAACCGTACTGTCCGGAGACGTGGGCGATTAAGCCAAATACGCCGAAGGGCGCAAACGCCATCACAATGCCAGTGAGCTTGTACATTGCCTCGGCAAAGCTATCGAAGACCTTCATGACCGGCTCGCCTTTATCGCCGATCAACGTCAGCGAAATACCTAAACCAATGGCAAACACAATGATCTGCATAATGTTGCCGTTGGCCAGGGCGTCCAACGGGTTACGCGGCACTAAGTTAACCAGAATAGAGACCAGCGATGGCGCTTCGTTAGCGGCCACTTCAGAGTCAAAACTTAAATCAACGCCCACGCCCGGCTGCAGCAGGGTGGAAAGTACCAGACCAATGGAGATAGCAAAGGCGGTGGTGACCAAATAGAGCGTAATGGTACGCGCGCCAATACGACCCATTTTCTGGGGGTCGCGCATTGAGGTAATACCCACCACCAGAGTGGAAAACACTAGTGGCACAATCAGCATCATAATGGCGTTAATAAAAATATCGCCCAGCGGTTTAAACACGCTGGCGGTCTCACCTAATAGCGCGCCTGCCAAAATACCCAACGCCAAGCCGGCGAGAATCTTCTTCCATAGGGCAATTCGTCGCCACCAGGCAAACTTTCCTTGCTGTGCTGTCTCCTGCACTGCGCTTCTCCTGTCAAAAGTGTTAAAACCTATTATTTATCGATTCGTTAGACGAATCGGCGGGCACTCTATCACTTTTGGCTAACGGGCTGGGATGGATATGCCGAGTGGTCATAGCACATACAGTCGATTCGATAACTGAACCTTGCTTAGCGATAGTGCAAACTTATTACGTGCCGCTACCTTCTAGCAGCGCTATGCGCTGCATTCGCGGGTGCGCCGTAGGCTTACCACGCGCTACTGGAGTGTGGCGTTAGCTAGTACTGACTTCTCTGGTGCTGGAGCCTTTTAGCGTAGCTAAACGTGCGTCTGGTGATACCGGCCATAGCTCCTCGCCGCGCTTTTGCCTACAATAGACTCCTTTATGCACGCGCATTGGCGCGGTGCTTTTATTGTTTTCAGGCCAAGGGACAGGATTCATGCTCGATCCGAAACTGCTGCGCGGTGATCTTGACACGGTTGCTCAACAACTGGCCCGGCGGGGCTTTGTGCTTGATAAAGCGGGATTGCAGGCGCTGGAGTCGCGTCGCCGCGAGCTGCAAACGCAAACCGAGCAGCTGCAAAATGAGCGCAATATGCGCTCCAAAGCGATTGGTAAAGCCAAAGCCAACGGTGAAGATATTCAGCCGCTGCTGGATGAAGTCAGCGATTTAGGCGATCGCCTGGATAAAGCCAAGCGCGAGCTAGCCGACGTCCAGGAAGAGTGGGACGACGCTATCAGCGGTATTCCCAACCTGCCCCATGAAAGCGTGCCGGAAGGCAAAAGCGAAGACGAGAATGTCGAGCTGCACCGCTGGGGCACGCCGCGGGAGTTTGATTTCGAGGTGTTGGATCACGTTGATCTGGGTAAGCAGTCGGGTTATCTCGATTTTGAGCTGGCGGCTAAAATCACTGGCGCTCGCTTTGCGGTCATGCGCGGGCCGATAGCGCGCCTGCACCGGGCGTTGGCGCAGTTTATGCTGGATACCCAAACCGAACAGCACGGCTACGAAGAGTGCTACGTGCCGTATATGGTCAACCGCGATTCGCTGATGGGCACCGGCCAACTGCCGAAGTTTGGCGAAGATTTGTTCAAGTTGGACGATGAGCGCGAGTACCACCTGATTCCCACTTCAGAAGTACCGCTGACCAACTTTGTACGCGATGAAATTGTCGAGCAGGCAGCGCTGCCGATGAAGCTTACCGCACATACGCCCTGTTTCCGCTCCGAGGCGGGCTCGCACGGGCGCGATACCCGCGGAATGATCCGCCAGCATCAGTTCGATAAAGTCGAGATGGTGCAGATTGTGGAGCCGGAGAAGAGCTACGAAGCGTTGGAAGAGATGCGTGGTCATGCAGAGGCGATCCTGCAGGCACTGGCGTTGCCGTATCGCGTAGTGACGCTATGCACTGGGGATATGGGCTTTGGGGCCACGAAGACCTACGACTTGGAAGTGTGGCTGCCCAGCCAGGAGACTTACCGGGAGATCTCGTCTGTCTCTAACTGCGAGGATTTCCAGGCCCGGCGTATGCAAGCGCGGTATCGCCATCCGGATTCCAAAAAGCCGCAGTTGCTACATACGCTGAACGGTTCAGGGCTGGCGGTTGGTCGTTGCCTGCTGGCGGTGCTTGAAAACCACCAGCAGGCAGATGGCTCGGTGATTATTCCTGAGCCGCTACGTCGCTATCTGGGCGGCGTGGAGTGTCTGGCCCTTTAAGCGCCCACTCAACGCTAACCCCGGCATCAATGCGGATGGTGCCGGGGCTGTAATCGCTGGCGGCACTGGATTGACTGGCGCCAGCGGCATCGCTTTCTGCACGCATCGCCATCATGCGCGGCTGGAAGATAGGTGATTGCGTCTCTTCAATGCGCTGCACATGACCAAGCTCAGCATCTAAGCTGTCGGCCATCAGGTTTGCTTTGTGTTGCGCTTTCTCCAGCGCTTTGACCAGCGCTTCGTCAGTGGCAGCGTCGCGGTCTTGTAGGTCAAACTGCACGCCATCCAATGAGTTAACACCAGCGGCTATTAGCGCGTCTAACACCTCGCTTAACTGACCAAGGTCGGTGAGTTCGACGGTGATCGGGCGCTCAAGACGTGTGCGCTGCAGGGTCTCATGCTCGCCATCTTCATTGCGTGGCCCTTGAATATGCTCAGGATAGACATTTAGCGAGCCTGCATTGATGGCATTGCGTTCAAGGCCGGTGGCTTCCATTTGTTCGATTAATTCGCTGGCGCGGGTCTCTAAGCGCTCGCGGGCATCGCTAAGTGCGCTACTATCGCTCTCTTCCAAGGTGGAAAGGGCGGGTGTGTTTTCCCACAATCGTGCATTCAGGGTGGCCTTGTCGGGTTCTACCTCAACCCAAGACTGCGCTTGAACATGCAAGCTTGGCTGGGGCGGTGTTGACGGTGAAGCGTGTGCAAAAGGAGCGCTAAGGAGTGCCAATAGAGCGCCGCCTAGTAGGCCATTGCGTAAACGTTTAGAGCCTGGTTTTTGAAGGTTAGCTGGTATGGCTTGCATAAATGTTTTCCTTAGTGAGCGGGCAGTGGCGCCGCCAAGTTAAAACCGGGTATAAATCATTCAAGTAGACGCAGCTTTGAAGCGAAGTAGAAAAGAAAGTTCAGTACGGAAGAGTGGACGCAAAACAGTTGCTTATTATTTGCACGGTTTGTGCAATACGCCGAATGCAGCCATCATATATGGACAACAAGCTAGGGATGGATTATGTCGAACTTGTCGGACGAGGATTACCGCAGTATTCCCCTCAATGCCACCTTGGCACTCGCTGCGTTGGTAGTGATCATCGCTGGAATGAAAGCAGGTGCTGATTTGTTAGTGCCGTTGCTGCTCGCGATATTTATCGCAGTAGTGTGTACTTCACCGGTGCAGTGGCTGCATCGCTGTGGCTTAAGCATGCGAATGTCGGCATTTCTAACATTGATGGTATTGCTGGCGTTTATATCGCTGATTGGCCTGCTGGTGGTCAATAGCTTCAGTACCTTCGTGGCAGCGTTGCCGGAAATTGAGTCGCGGCTTTATGAACAGTATTGGAATTTACTTAATGCGCTCTCTTCACGCGGGCTAGCAATTAATCCCGACCAGATTAACTCGCTGTTTGAAATGGAGGATGAGGGCTCTTGGATGCCTGCCTTACTGGGTCAGCTAGGCAACCTCTTTATGCAGGGCATCATTGTTGGACTGCTGGTTATATTCATGCTGTTCGAGACGTTGAACGTGCGCGATAAAATTTCCCGCGCACTGGAAAATCCGGCGCCTAGCTTGAAGCGTTTTAGTGAGTTCAGCTTAACGCTGAAGCGCTATCTAGCCGTAAAAACCATGATTAGCCTGGCCACTGGGGCGCTGGTATGGCTCTCTTGCATGATTGTAGGCGTGGATTTTCCGCTGTTGTGGGGCGTGTTGGCCTTTGCACTCAACTTTATTCCCAATATTGGCTCCGCGCTGGCGGCGATCCCCCCCGTGTTGTTGCTGTTGGTCGCCCAAGACGGCGGTGCTTTTCAGGCGTTACTGCTAGCCTCTGCTTATTTGGTCATCAACTTTGTGCTCGGCAATCTGATTGAACCGCGGGTAATGGGGCAGGCGTTGGGGCTTTCTACATTTGTGGCGTTTTTATCGCTGGTGGTATGGGGGTGGATCTTTGGTGCGGCGGGGATGCTACTTTCGGTGGTACTAACGATGACGTTGAAGATCGCGCTTGATAGTCACCCACAAACACGGTGGATCGCTAGGCTGTTAGGGCCTGGAAGGCGTCGTGTAAAAGATATTCGGGTAAGCGATGCGAGTCTGCCGCCGTGGAAACGCAAAAATTAGGCAGGAAATTTAGCGAAGGCGTGTTACCGCCGACAGAGTCGGCGGCTATTACAAGTGCTACACATTCATCAGGCGTTTTGTTCGATGAACTGCGTCAGTTGTGACTTAGATTGTGCGCCAACAAGTGAAGCGACTTTGGTGCCAGATTTAAACAGCATGACGGTAGGTACACCGCGGACGCCTTGCTCGGCAGCAATTTCTGGTGCGTCGTCTACATTGACACTAACAACTTTCAGGCTTTCCTGACGTTCTGCAGCTACTTCATCAACGACCGGGGCCATGACCTTGCATGGGCCACACCAAGGCGCCCAGAACTTCATTAGCACAGGCTGTTCAGCGTTGAGGACTTCTTGCTCAAAATTGGCGTTGGTGACATCAACATTATTAGCCATTTGCTTCTCCCGTTTGCGTTGCTCTTACTGTTTCGTTGCCTCAAATGGAGCAACGGTCATTACGCGATCCATCGGTGCTCTTTCAGCGCGCCTCGTGTCTATCGCGATAAGTGTGGGCAGATGTTAGCGGGCGCGAAGGTTGCTGGCAAATTTCCTGCACAGTGAGTTAACTAAATAGCAGAAATTAAAGGGTGCTGGTAGGGCGTTTTTTTTATAATATAAAAGTATTATTTTGGTGTTTTTTATTCTATATGGTGCTGTAGAGTGCCGAGTGTGACGACACGATCCGTCAGACGTGATGTGGCATCAGCGCCTGTGTGTGCTTAACGATTCGGCCTACATCAAGATACGGTCTACATAGATCTGTATAGAGAATAAATAAGGTGAGGATATGAAGCTACAACAGCTCCGCTATATCTGGGAAGTCAATCGACATAACCTGAACGTCTCGGCCACGGCTCAAAGTCTATTTACCTCACAGCCGGGGATCTCTAAACAGATACGTTTGTTAGAAGATGAGCTTGGCGTCGAGATTTTTGCGCGCAGTGGCAAGCATTTGACACGTGTGACGCCTGCCGGGCAGTCAATTATTGACCTGGCCGGGCAGGTGCTGCGTCTCACCGAAAACATCAAGCAGGTGGCTCAAGAGCATAGTGATGAGCGCCGCGGTAGCCTGGCCATTGCTACGACCCATACCCAGGCCCGTTATGCGCTACCGCCCATTATCAGCGAATTCACCCTTAAATATCCTGATGTGGCGCTGCATATGCAGCAGGGTACGCCCAAGCAGATCGCACAGATGGTCAGTGAAGGCCAGGCCGATTTCGCCATCGCGACCGAGTCGCTGGAGCTATTTACCGATTTAGTATTACTGCCCTGCTATCGCTGGAACCGCTGCGTACTGGTGCCCAAGGGGCACCCGCTAGCCACTCATCAGGGCCCGTTGACCCTGGAGGCTCTCGGTGAGCATCCATTGGTTACTTACGTGTTCGGGTTTACCGGTCGCTCGCAGTTAGACGATGCTTTTAAAGCGAAAGGGTTAACGCCCAATGTGGTGCTAACCGCCGCCGATGCCGACGTGATCAAGACCTACGTACGGCTGGGCATGGGGGTTGGCATTGTGGCGCATATGGCTGTGGACGAGGCGCTTGATGATGACTTGGTGGCACTGGATGCAAGCCACCTGTTTGCCAGCTCTACGACAAAAATTGGTATCCGTCGTGGCACCTTTATGCGCGGTTACATGTATGATTTTTTGGAGCGCTTTGCGCCTCATTTAACCCGCGACCGGGTTGATGAAGCATTAACGGCAGGCCCGCGCCATGAGCAGTCGTTGTTTGACGACCTGGACCTGCCGGAGTATTAACCCGCAGTGTGGAGTTAGTGCTGCAAATGTAGCCCGCACTCGCGCTTCTCTTCCACCTTGGTAGGGTCGAAGTAATCGAAGTTATTGGGCAGATTATGCGCCTGTAGATACTGGTACATATCTTTGGCGCTCCACTGCAGCAACGGGGCAACTTTCAATAGGCCATCGCTGTTGCGACTAACCGGCTGCATTTTTGCGCGCTCGGGGGTGTCCTCAGCGCGCAGTGCGGTGAACCATACGTCGGGCTGCATTTCACGCAGCGCACGCTCGAAGGGCTCGATTTTAACTTCCTGAGTAAAGGTTGCGTGGCGCGGGTCGTCGATACCCGGCATGGGGCCTTCCAGCGCCTCGCGGTGGGCGCGCGTGCGCCGGGGTACAAAGCTCACGATGTTCAGGTTGAGTTGTTGAATCACTTCGTCAGCGAATTGATAAGTTGCTTCGGTGTTGTAGCCGCTGTCCATCCACACAATGGGTATATCCGGGCGCACCTGGGTCACCATATGAAGAATCACCGCCTCAAAAGGGCGAAAGTTGGTGGTGCAAATAGGTCGTGCACCCTGGGTCAGCGCCCACTCAACTAACCCTTGAGGATTATTTGCGAAATCTCTGTTAATCGCTTCAAGCTCTGAGGACATACTGCCTCCTAATCGGAAATTAAATAATACTGACTAGGCTACCAAACAGGAGGCAGCGAACCCCAATACCGTTTAGTTTGGCTTTTATATTCCTTTTTGATATAGAGCTCGCACTGCTTATTCCAAAGCGCCAATAAGGTGGCGAATTTTATCCAGAGTCTCGGTGTACTCTTCGTCCGCTTGAGAGTCTGCTACTAAGCCCCCTCCGCCCCATACATGCAGTCTTCCCGCCTCGGCAACCATAGTGCGAATAGCGATGGAGGTATCCATGCTGCCACGTACATCGACATAGCCAAGGCTGCCGCAATAAACACTGCGTTGGCAGGGTTCTAGTTCATCAATGATCTGCATCGCACGAATTTTAGGTGCACCGGTAATTGAGCCGCCGGGAAAGGCCGCCTTAAGCAGTGCCAGCGGGGTGTAGTTGCCGGCCAGCGTTCCCTGCACCACGCTAACTAGGTGGTGCACGTTAGGGTAGCTCTCTAAGCGACATAGCTGCGGAACGCGAATAGAGCCTGGCTGGCAGACGCGACCCAGGTCATTGCGCAGCAGGTCAACGATCATCACATTTTCAGCGCGATCTTTAGTGCTGCGCAATAGCTGTTCCGCCAGCGCCTGATCCTCTTCAAGCGTGGCCCCTCGCGTGCGGGTACCTTTAATCGGTCGTGTTTCGACCTCGCCGTTGCTGCACTGAATAAACCGTTCGGGTGAAAGTGACAGTACGGCCTTATCGCCCCAGGCCATAAAACCTGAATAGGGTGTGGGGGTCGCTTTGCGTAACTGCAGGTAAGCCTGCCACTCATCCCCTTGGTAGTCGGCATAAAAGCGCTGAGCCAAATTGATTTGGTAGCAGTCACCCGCGCGAATATAGCGCTGCACAGCGTTAAAGCGTGCGACGTATTGGGTGTGGCTAAGTTCTGCTTTAAAGCTATTCGTCAATGTAAACGCGCTATTCGGCGTTGGCGTCTGGGTAAGCCAGCTTTCCACCTGCTCACGGCGCTGAGGGGGTGCGATCAACCACGCCTGCTGGGCCATGTGATCCAGAGTGATACACCAGTCGTAAAGCCCCAAACGGGCTTGCGGTAACGTGACAGGGCTTGCCTGAGCACTCTTGATCGATAAGGTTTTACGCCCTAAATCGTAACCCCAGTAACCTATTAGCCCGCCTAGAAAAGGGAGTTCACTGGTTTCATTAGGAATATCCAGTTGATCCAGTAGCCACTGCTGAAGGGCAAACGCATCGTTAGCTATGTGCGCCGGTGGGCTAAGCTGATCTGACGCCATGCTTGCTTCGCCATGATGAGCAACTTCAAGCGTGGCAAGCGGGTCGCTGCTGATAATATCAAAGCGACCAGTGGCGATAGGGCGGCCACTATCGAGCAGCACCGCGCCGGGCCTGGCACGTAGGCAGGCGAATATTCCCAATGGGTCGGGTGAATAGGGCAGGGCAGTTATCGTCAACGCCTGGTTCATTAAGCAAACGCCTGGCCGGTAAAAGGGCTGCATATGTTAGAGGTCGTTGAAGATCGGCACCAGTCGCACGATTGACGCATTTCTCACGCTCGGAAGAGGATTGTTGACACTGTTTTTGCAGATAGACTTTTTGCCTACAACGAAAGATGTATAAAGTCGCTTTATAAGCAGGTTGACGGCGGTGGTTCGCGGGGCTAAAGTTTCGCTATATTTCTAATTGTCGACAATTCGCCATGAGCTTACCCATTTCTTCTTCTTATTCCGACACCTCGCCGCATGAAATGGCAGCCCCTGAAGTACGCACGCTCGCCGAGCGGGTATTTCATCAGTTGCAGGATGCCATCGTACGCGGCGAGCTTGCTCCCGGCAGTAAGATCACCGAGCCGGGATTGTCTAAAACCTACGGTATTTCACGTGGGCCGCTGCGCGAGGCGATGCGCCGCCTGGAAGCACACCGCCTCATCGAGCGGGTTCCCCATGTGGGCGCAAGGGTAGTTAAGCTCTCGATGAAAGAGCTTTTAGAGCTGTTTGATCTGCGTGAAGCCTTGGAAAGTATGGCAGCGCGCTTGGCGGCAGAGCATATGTCGCCGGAAGAGGTTCAGGGTTTACGGGATGTGCTAGCGCTGCACGAAGGTCAGGCGGATTTAAAGCGTGGCGAAGCTTACTATCAGCGCGAAGGCGATCTCGATTTTCACTACTGCATCGTTCAGGGCAGCCACAACAAAATGCTAATGAACCTGCTCTGTGATGACCTTTACTACCTTGTGCGCCTTTACCGCACCCAGTTCAGTGCCAGCGGCACGCGACCGCAGCGCGCCTTTGTCGAGCACCATCGCATTGTTGATGCCATTGAAGCTGGCGATCCGGAGCTGGCCGAGCTGCTCATGCGCCGCCATGTCAGCGCCTCCCGCGCGAATGTGGCGGATCGCTATGCAGCGACCCTCGAAGAGTCAGCATCTAAATCGCAAAGCTCTTAATCACGCAGCTAAAACATAACTAGAAATTAGCAATAGGAGAAACGCCCCATGTCCCTGATGACTCCCGGCGCCCGGTTTCGAGCCGCGCTTGAGGCTAACCGTCCGCTGCCGATCTTAGGCACCATTAATGCCTATACAGCGCTAATGGCCGACAAGGTTGGCCATCAAGCCATTTACCTCTCTGGTGGCGGCGTAGCTAACGCCTCGTTCGGCTTGCCGGATCTGGGCATGACGACCATGAATGATGTGGTGGAAGATGCCCACCGTATCTGCGGCGCTACCGAGCTACCACTGCTGGTAGATATCGATACCGGTTGGGGCGGCGCCTTCAATATCGCCCGCACTGTCAAAGAGATGCAGCGCGCTGGCGTGGCCGCGATACATATGGAAGATCAGGTGGCTCAAAAGCGCTGTGGACACCGCCCCAATAAGGCGATTGTCTCCCAGCAGGAGATGGTCGACCGCATTAAAGCGGCAGCGGATGCCAAGATCGATCCCGACTTCTATTTGATTGCTCGCACCGATGCGTTTCAAAAAGAGGGGCTTGATGCTGCCATTGAGCGTGCCAACGCCTGCGTTGAAGCCGGTGCAGATGCCATCTTCGCTGAAGCGGTTCATACCCTGGATGATTACAAAGCCTTCTGTGAACGGGTCAATGCACCCATTTTGGCTAACATCACCGAGTTCGGTGCTACTCCGCTGTTTACTCAAACGGAGCTTGGCGAGGTTGGCTGCCGCATGGTGCTTTACCCGCTCTCGGCCTTCCGCGCCATGAACGCTGCGGCACTGCAGGTCTATCAAAGCATCCTCGACAACGGCCACCAAAAAGACGTGGTGCCGCTGATGCAAACCCGCGACGAACTCTACGATTTTCTCAATTACCACGACTTTGAGCAGAAGCTGGACGCGCTGTTTGCCGAGAAAGGCGATGACCAATAAACCGCCAGTTAAGATGAAGCGCAGTTGGAAATGATTTCTTCTGCAAACTGGTGAGAGGACAGGTTGAAGCGAGGGTCTTTTGTCATGGATGACAAAAGTAGCGCCCAGGGAGGGGTTCACAGCGCCCTCGCGGAAACCTGTCCTCTCACCAAGATAGCTTTGCCGAAAGTTTAATGAACGACCTTATTCATAAATCGATAGTAAAAATAAAAGCAGTAATAGGAGACACACCATGGCTGATAAACCCGCAACAGGAGCAGGACTGCGTGGCCAGAGCGCTGGTTCCACCGCGCTGTGTACGGTAGGCAAAACAGGCTCAGGCCTGACCTACCGCGGATTTGATATTAAAGAGCTGGCTGAAAAAGCCAAATTCGAAGAGGTCGCTTACCTGCTGTTAAAAGGCAAGTTGCCTAATCAGGGTGAGCTAGACCACTACATCAGCAAGCTCAAAAGTCTGCGCGGCTTGCCCGATGCATTAAAAACGGTACTTGAGCAGATCCCCAAAGACGCTCACCCGATGGACGTAATGCGCACCGGCACTTCAATGCTGGGCAATCTAGAAACCGAGGAGAATTTTGATCAGCAGCAAGACGTTGCTGATCGGCTGCTGGCGGTGCTGCCCTCGATTATTTGTTACTGGTACCGCTTCTCCCACGACGGTGTGCGCATCGATACCGAAACGGATGATGACTCAGTAGGCGGGCATTTCCTTAATATGCTGCGCGGCGAGCCCGCCTCTGAACTGCATGCGCGGGTCATGAACGTATCGCTGATTCTTTACGCCGAGCACGAGTTTAACGCCTCTACCTTTACCGCAAGAGTATGCGCCTCGACGCTTTCCGATATGCACTCCTGCGTGACCGGTGCGATTGGGTCGCTGCGCGGCCCACTGCATGGCGGCGCCAACGAAGCGGCCATGGCGATGATCGAGGATTGGCAGTCGCCGGAAGAAGCAGAAAGCAAGATCATGGGCATGCTGGAGCGTAAGGATAAAATTATGGGCTTCGGGCATGCGATTTATCGCGAGTCCGACCCGCGCAACGCGATTATCAAGCACTGGTCCAAGAAGCTCTCTGACGATGTGGGTGATAAGGTGCTTTACCCGGTTTCTGAGCGGGTCGAAGAGGTCATGTGGCGTGAGAAGAAGCTGTTCTGTAACGCAGATTTCTTCCATGCCAGCGCTTATCACTTTATGGATATACCCACCAAGCTGTTTACGCCGATTTTTGTGATGTCACGGCTGACTGGCTGGGCGGCGCACGTATTTGAGCAGCGCGCCAATAACCGCATTATTCGCCCTAGCGCCGATTACACTGGCCCTGAGAAGAGCGAGTGGGTGCCGATAGAAGCGCGAGACTGAACCGCCTGCTGCCCGGTGATTTGGACACCGGGCTTTTTTCAGCCCCCTTCTTGTGAGTCTATCTGCTATGAATACCCAATACCGTAAACCCCTGCCTGGCACAGCGCTTGAGTTTTTTGATGCTCGCGAGGCGGTGGAAGATATCCAGCCCGGTGCCTATGCGCAGCTGCCCTATACCTCACGTGTGCTGGCCGAGCAGCTGGTGCGCCGCTGCGATCCTGAATTGCTTACCGATGCGCTAAAACAGTTGATCGAGCGCAAGAGTGACCTGGATTTTCCTTGGTACCCGGCGCGTGTCGTCTGCCACGATATCCTAGGCCAGACTGCTCTGGTCGATTTGGCCGGGCTGCGTGACGCTATTGCCGAGAAGGGGGGTGACCCCGCCAAGGTTAATCCTGTAGTGCCCACCCAGCTAATCGTCGATCATTCACTGGCAGTGGAGCACGCAGGGTCGGAAGAGGGCGCCTTTGAGAAAAACCGCGCCATTGAAGATCGCCGTAACGATGACCGCTTCCACTTTATCAACTGGACTAAAACGGCCTTTGAGAATGTCGATGTGATTCCTCCCGGCAACGGCATCATGCACCAGATCAATCTGGAGAAGATGTCACCGGTGGTTCAGAACCGTGACGGCATTGCCTATCCGGATACCTGTGTGGGTACCGATAGCCATACCCCCATGGTCGATGCCCTCGGGGTGATCTCGGTGGGTGTCGGTGGTCTGGAGGCCGAAAGCGTCATGCTGGGCCGTGCCTCCATGATGCGCCTGCCGGATATCGTCGGCGTGGAGCTGACCGGCAAGCTGCAGCCCGGCATTACCGGCACCGATATGGTACTGGCGATTACCGAGTTCCTGCGTAAAGAGCGGGTAGTGGGCGCTTACCTGGAGTTCTACGGTGAAGGTGCCGACGCGCTAACGGTCGGCGATCGCGCCACTATCTCCAATATGACCCCCGAATACGGCGCGACCGCGGCGATGTTCTACATCGATGGCCAAACTATCGACTACCTGAAAATTACCGGCCGTGAAGATGAACAGGTGGCGCTGGTCGAAACCTACGCCAAGCACACCGGCCTGTGGGCGGATAGCTTGACCGAGGTTGAGTACGAGCGGGTACTGACCTTTAACCTCTCGTCGGTAACCCGCACCCTGGCGGGGCCCTCCAACCCCCACGCCCATTTGCCAACTTCAGAGCTTGCCCAACGTGGTATTGCTGTTGGGCTTGAGGCGGCACAGGCGGAAGAGAAAGCGGGCAAAATGCCCGATGGCGCGGTTATCATCGCCGCCATTACCAGCTGCACCAATACTTCTAACCCTCGCAATATGGTCGCCGCCGGGCTAATCGCCCGTAACGCCAACCGGTTGGGTTTGCTGCGTAAACCATGGGTGAAGTCGTCGCTGGCGCCGGGCTCGAAAACCGTCAAGATGTACCTGGAAGAAGCTGGGTTGATGAGCGAGCTGGAAAGCCTCGGCTTTGGGGTGGTGGCCTATGCCTGCACCACCTGTAACGGCATGTCTGGAGCGCTGGATCCAAAAATCCAGCAGGAGATTATTGAGCGTGATCTCTATGCGACCGCCGTGCTTTCCGGCAACCGTAACTTCGACGGCCGTATCCACCCCCATGCCCAACAAGCCTTTCTGGCGTCACCGCCTCTGGTAGTTGCCTATGCCATCGCGGGCACGATTCGCTTTGATATCGAAAAAGACGTCCTGGGCGTGGATCAGGCGGGAAATCCTGTCACTTTGAAGGATATCTGGCCAGCGGATGAAGAGATCGATGCGATTGTTAAATCGTCGGTGAAGCCGGAGCAGTTCCGCCAGACCTATATTCCCATGTTCGATCTGGATAAGAGTGCCCGCGCTCAGGTCAGCCCGCTATATGACTGGCGGCCCCAGAGCACCTATATCCGTCGCCCGCCTTACTGGGAGGGCAATATGGCTAAAGTGCGCACCCTGAAAGGCATGCGGCCGCTGGCAATTTTGCCGGACAATATCACCACCGATCATCTCTCACCCTCCAACGCGATTCAGTTGAACAGCGCGGCAGGGGAGTACTTGGCCAAAATGGGCCTGCCGGAGGAAGACTTCAACTCCTACGCCACCCACCGCGGTGACCACCTGACTGCCCAGCGCGCTACCTTCGCCAACCCGAAGTTGTTCAACGAGATGGTGCGCGATGCCGACGGCAACGTTAAACAGGGCTCGCTGGCGCGGGTAGAGCCGGAAGGCCAAGTCACCCGCATGTGGGAGGCGATTGAAACCTACATGGCCCGCAAGCAGCCGCTGATCATTATTGCCGGGGCGGATTACGGTCAGGGCTCCTCACGGGACTGGGCGGCTAAAGGCGTGGCGCTGGCGGGCGTGGAAGCGATCGCCGCCGAAGGCTTTGAGCGTATTCACCGCACCAACCTGATCGGGATGGGGGTGATGCCGCTGGAGTTTGAGCCCGGGACTACGCGTATGACACTGGGCCTGGACGGCACTGAAACCTTTGATGTCGAAGGCGCCGTTTCGCCAGGGGCGATGCTCACCCTAGTGATCCACCGCCAAAACGGTGAAAGCGAGCGGGTTACGGTGAAGTGCCGTTTGGACACCGCCGAGGAGGTGTCTATTTACACTGCTGGTGGTGTACTGCAGCGTTTTGCCCAGGACTTTCTTGAGTCCACGGCGGCTTAATTGAAACGGCCTAGCTGACCAAGTGAACCCGGTGCCTTTAGCTTTTCAGATAAAGCTTGGAGCACCGGGTTATTTTTAGGAGTGGTAATGATGAGCGAGTCAGTTCAAAACAACCGTGTGCCGCAGATAAAAATTCCAGCCACCTATATGCGCGGCGGCACCAGTAAGGGCGTGTTTTTTAAACTAAGCGACCTACCCGAAGCGGCCCAGCAGCCAGGCGTGGCGCGGGATCAGTTGCTACTGCGTGTCATCGGTAGCCCTGACCCTTACGAAAAGCAGATTGATGGTATGGGGGGCGCCACTTCAAGTACCAGCAAGACGGTGATTCTGTCTGAAAGTGAATCGGCAGAACACGATGTGGATTACCTGTTCGGTCAGGTCTCCATCGACAAGCCCTATGTGGATTGGAGCGGTAACTGCGGCAACCTCTCCGCGGCGGTCGGCCCTTTTGCGATTAGCAATGGTCTTGTTGACCCTGCACGTATTCCTGAAAACGGGGTGGCCGAGGTACGCATTTGGCAGGTGAATATACAGAAAACCATCGTCTCACGGGTTCCTATCGTCAATGGCGAAGTGCAGGAAACTGGCGATTTTGAGCTGGATGGCGTGACCTTTCCTGCTGCCGAGATTCCGGTGGCCTTTATGGATCCGGCCGATGGTGAGGGAGCCATTTTTCCCACCGGTAATCTCATTGATCAGCTTGATGTGCCAGGCGTGGGGATATTGAAAGCAACCCTGATTAATGCCGGTATTCCCACCGTGTTTATTAACGCCGCCGACATTGGCTATACCGGCGCCGAGCTGCAGGATGCCATCAATGGTGACAGCCGGGCGCTTGAGATGTTTGAAACTATCCGTGCCCATGGTGCTGTGCGCATGGGGCTAATCAGTGATGTCAGCGAAGCGGGTAAACGACAGCACACGCCCAAAGTGGCTTTCGTAGCGCCGCCGGCGGATTACGTATCATCGAGCGGTAAAAACGTACTGGCGGCGGATATCGATCTGCTGGTGCGAGCGCTCTCCATGGGCAAACTACACCACGCCATGATGGGCACCGCCGCCGTTGCCATTGCTGCGGCGGCGGCCATTGAAGGCACATTAGTGAACCTGGCCGCCGGTGGCGGTAAACGAAACGAGGTCACCTTCGGGCATCCTTCCGGCAGCCTGCGGGTGGGAGCTGAGGCAAGCCTGGTGGAAGGGCGTTGGCATATCGAACAGGCACTGATGAGCCGCAGCGCGCGGGTGTTGATGGAAGGATTTGTGAGAATTCCTGGTGACAGCTTTTAGGACGCATTCCTTGGGCCATACTGAGTAGGTGATTCAACAGTAGGAGATAGATCCATGTCTGCCACATCCGAAGCCAATGAGCGGCCCGATTACGACCCCGAGCTACAGGCTATTGCCGATTACGTACTCAATTATCAGGTGGCGTCCGATGAGGCATTGGAAACCGCCCGCTACTGCTTAATGGATACGCTTGGCTGCGGGCTGTTGGCGCTGCGTTTTCCAGAGTGCACAAAGCACTTAGGCCCGATAGTGGAGGGCACGGTAGTACCGTTTGGGTCGCGGATACCGGGCACCTCGCTTCGCCTTGACCCGGTTAAGGCGGCGTGGGATATCGGCTGTATCATTCGCTGGTTGGATTATAACGACACTTGGCTTGCCGCCGAGTGGGGGCACCCTTCCGACAATCTTGGCGCGATACTCGCCGTTGCTGACCACCTTTCCCAGCAGCGGGTTGCACAAGGCGACGCTGCGCTTGCGATGCGCGATGTGCTCAACGCCATGATCATGGCCCATGAGATTCAGGGCGTGCTGGCGCTGGAGAATAGCTTCAATCGGGTTGGCCTCGATCACGTGGTGCTGGTGAAGGTCGCCTCTACGGCGGTGGCCGCCAAGCTGTTGGGCGCCAATCGTGAACAGTTGCTCTCGGCGCTTTCACACGCCTGGGTGGATGGTCAGAGCCTGCGCACCTATCGTCATGCGCCAAATGCTGGTTCACGTAAAAGCTGGGCCGCAGGGGACGCCACCTCACGGGGCGTGCGCTTAGCGGATATCGCCCTGCGCGGTGAAATGGGTATTCCCAGCGCGCTCTCGGCGCCCCAATGGGGCTTCTACGATGTGCTGTTCAGTCATGCCAACAAAGATTTGAGCCTCAAACCGGAAGCTGACCGCCGCCTACGCTTTCAGCGGGAGTTTGGCAGCTACGTGATGGAGAACATTCTGTTTAAGATCTCCTTCCCCGCTGAGTTTCACGCTCAAACCGCCTGTGAAGCCGCCGTGACGCTCCATCCGCAGGTGAAAGACCGCTTGGCCGATATCGAGAAAATCGTGCTCACCACCCACGATTCGGCTATTCGGATTATTTCCAAAACCGGCGCACTCGCCAATCCGGCGGATCGTGACCACTGCCTGCAATACATGACAGCGGTGCCGCTTATCTTTGGTGCGCTTACCGCCGAGCACTATGAAGACAGCTTTCATGCAGCTCATCCGCTAATAGATGAGCTGCGTAATAAAATGGTGGTAGAAGAAAACGCCGAGTATTCGGCGGATTACCACGACCCTGAGAAGCGCTCTATCGCTAATGCAGTGCAGGTGTTTTTTAGCGATGGGAGTGCGACCGATAAAGTGACAGTGGAGTATCCGGTCGGCCACCGACGTCGTCGGGAAGAGGGGATGCCGCTATTGGTTGAAAAGTTTGAGCGCAATCTGGCAACTCGCTTTCCGACAAGTCGTTGCCAAAAAATCGCCGAGCTGTGCAGTCATCAAACAACGCTTGAAGCGATGCCTGTACACAAATTTATGGATATGTGGATGATTTAACATGCGCTTTTCACAGTGCCCGGTGCTTATGCACACCGGGCACTGTAGCGTTAACGAGCGACATGCTCTCCAATGAGGCTATTCAAATGTCACTTGATCGCGCATGCGGTCAATGGTGGCAGGCCCAATGCCGCTGACGCGCTCAAGATCTGCAGCGCTTTCAAAGACGCCGTTGGTTTCGCGCTCTTCAATGATCGCGTCGGCTCGGCTGGGGCCGATCCCTGGTAGTTCGGCCAGCAGTTCAGCATCGGCAGTATTGACGTTAATCGGGGCTACATCTTGTGCCAGCACGCCACTGGAAAGCCCTAAGCTAATGCTAAACAGTAGTGCGGCCAGCATTCCTTTAAGTGTCATTTTCATATGCAATGATCCTTTTAATAGCGTTGGTTTTTTGTGTTTACACATGCGACGTCGTGTAGAGGTTTCTACCTGTGCCCGCGTTATCAGTGGGCAAGATAAACGCCGCTGCACTTGTTAACTTAGCCTTATTTAAAGCGTGTTTATGTCAGCGATATATGACAGCAGTTGTAAGATTTTAGCTATGGATATATGGCAAATGGCTTACATGATGAGGGCGCGAGGAGTAGGGAGAGGCTGATATAATGGTCAAAAACGTACTTGGAGTAACGTTGTGGCCACCGATTCCCCGATTATTATTGCCCTTGATTACCCGTCGCTAGACGCCGCGCTGTGCATGGCTGATCAGTTGGATCCCACCCGATGCCGTGTGAAAGTGGGTAAAGAACTGTTCACCCGTAGCGGCCCGGCAGTGCTTGAGGCGCTGCATGGGCGCGGATTTGAGGTGTTTTTGGATCTTAAATTCCACGATATTCCCAATACCGTTGCCAGCGCTGTACAGGCGGCGGCGGAGCAGGGCGTGTGGATGGTCAACGTACATGCCAGCGGTGGGCGGCGGATGATGGAGGCGGCCATGCAACGCCTGGATCAGAACGCCTTAACGACCCATCTAATCGCCGTTACCGTATTGACCAGTATGCAGACCGATGATTTGGCAGAGCTGGGGATCAAAACGCCACTGGCAGAACACGTGGAGCACTTAGCGCTCCTGGCCAAGCAGAGTGGTTTGCAAGGGGTGGTCTGCTCGGCCCAGGAGTCTGCGCGAATCAAAACGCTATGCGGTGAGTCGTTCTTGAAAGTGACCCCTGGTATTCGGCCAAGTTTTGCAGTCGCTAATGACCAACAGCGGACGATGGGCCCCAATGAGGCTATGGCAGCGGGAAGCAGCCACCTGGTCATTGGTCGCCCCGTTACTCAGGCTGACGACCCCATGGTAGCGCTTGAGGCGATTGAGGCGGAGCTAGAGGGGCACTAAATATTTCTGCATACCTTAGCTTTGTGAACACTATTCGCCCTCCACGCCAATGACCGGCTTAATCGTGCCCCAGAAGCGGCAACTGGGGCACTGCCACTGTAACGCGTCGCTAGCAAAGCCGCAGCGCTGGCAGCGATGACGCGTGCGGTTAAGCAGCAGCGCATCGGTATGATGTTTTAGTAACAGTAGGCGCGTATCCGGGGAAGGTTTTCCACTAAGGCGCTGGCTTTCAATATACAGATCGATCAAATAATCCAGCCCGCCTAAACTCGGCACGGCGCGCAATCGCTCACCAATCAACTCAATCGCTTTGTCGACGCCGTCACGCTGATGAACGAGCTGACCTAGGGCAATAATGGTACTGGTGTAAGGCGCTAGCTCAAGCAGGCGATAGAGGTGCGCTTCGTAGCCGGTGTCATCATTATTGCGCATATAGGCGTGCTTAAGGGCAGGCAGCATGGTGGGGATATGCGCTATCTCCTGGCCGGGGATGTTGTCTAATCGCTCAATAGCGCGGGCATAGTGCCCGTTGTCCATCTCTAGTTCGGCCAGCATCAGGGTGGCGCGAACGCATTTCTCATCCAGCTGCAGGGCTTTTTTGAGATGCTTTTTCGCCAGAGGTCGACTGGCTTCACTAATTTCTTCCAGTGCCAGCTCGCATAGCCAGTGCGCCGCGGGGCGACGCATCTTAGGATACTGTTTAAGCAGCGGCTGAATAACGTCAAGGGCTTGCTGCCACGCTTTTTCACGCTCTAATAAGTCGACGAGCAGCTGTTTGGCAGCATAGCGGTGATCATCATCACCGCTATGCTCCAGCAGGGTATTGAGTAGCCGCTGGGCGCGGTCATGAACACCAAGCGCCATAAAATCCCGAGCAAGTTCAAGCTGGATCTGTTCGTTAGTGTGCTGCGAAAGGGCGGGGCGAGCCAATAGGTTTTGGTGAATGCTAACGGCTTTGTCGGCCTCGCCGCGGGCGCGAAACAGCTTGCCGAGGGCGATATGGGTGTGAACCGTGTCACTGTTGACCGCTAGCACGTTGATAAAAGTATTGATCGCTTCGTCGGGCTGCTCATTAAGCAGGTAATTCAGCCCGACGAAGTAGTCCCGGGAGAGGCCTTGAGACGAGGCCGCAGGCGGATGGGTGCGATGTCGGCGGCGTAAGGCTTGGCGATAACCTAACCCGTAACCAATGGCAATGGCGACCAACAGTACGCTTAGCAGCGCGACATCCAGCATTTATGCCAGTTCCTTAAACTCCTGAGTGCGTAGGCTATCGAGCTCTTTACGCTGCTGCTTATTCTGGCGCTGGCTGCGGGCCAGGGTGGCTTTTAGCCGCACGTAGACACCTAGCATGGCGAGCATGCCGAGTATGACGCCAAACACCAGGGTAGCGAGTAGCCAAACCGAGAGTGATACCGCTGGCAGCTCCAGCCAGATAAGGTTTAAGGCAATGGTTTGCTGATTATTAACGGCAAACAGAATGCCTACCAGCACTACTATCAGCAAAATAACGGCTAAAATCAGCCCTTTGATCCAACGCATGTGAGTTTCCTAGTCTGTGACGTTCACGGTAGCGCTATTGTGTACGACTCAAGCGGCGACGTCATCCCACAGAAATTAATAGTCGCGTTTTAGTAGCCTAGTGCTCGACTAGCGTCTACCTGCTCGCGTAGCTCCTTGCCAGGCTTGAAGTGCGGCACATACTTACCTTCCAGATCGACTGCATCGCCTGTTTTTGGATTGCGCCCTACCCGCGGCTCCCGATAGTGCAGTGAAAAACTGCCGAAACCACGAATTTCAACGCGACCGCCGCTAGCTAGAGAATCCGTCATGTCGTCCAGGATAATACGCACCGCCGTTTCAACATCTTTGGCGGATAACTCCGGCTGACGCATCGCAATTTGTTCGATTAATTCAGATTTAGTCATCGGTTGGCTCCCTGCGAACATTGAAGGCCGTGACGCGCTCTCGACCTCGCTAACATCAAATTCAGCATACTGCGCAATTCAGTATAAAACAATTCAGATAAAACAAGGTTCTACACTCTTTAATAGCATAGGCGATGGAGGGCGCTGGCGCGACCCCACAGCTTAGGTATACTGGCCTTTCATTTATATAACTGGAGCGGCTGACGTTGAACGACGATAATTCCCCAGCAGCCATTTTGCGCAAACGGCTTTACTGGCACTCCCGGCGCGGTATGTGGGAGCTTGACCTGCTGCTTATTCCATTTCTTGAACAGCGTTTTGACCATCTTAGCGAAGCGGATCAACTGGCCTACCAGCAGCTCATTGAAGGCGAGGATCAGGATCTTTTTGTCTGGCTGATGCACCGAGAGTGGCCCGAGGAGCCTAGCCAGCGGCGTATCGTACAAATGATCGTTGAACATGCTGAAACCACCGATAATTCTGCCTATCGTACCCTCTAAGTATTGGCTACTAGCCCAATGTGGATTGTTGATCGGCATTGTGGCGCTGAGCTATTGGGTAGGGGGCATGCCAGCGGCGGTGGCGATAACGGTGTTAGGCGTTGTCCTTGGATGGCGCGGCTATCTTCGTCAACCCAAAGGCGTGCTCTCGCTGACGTCGACGGCGCCACAAGTTCAAGGTCGTTGGCTGCGCGAGTCGCAGCCTGAAGAGGGGGCTCTCACGCGAAATGAGGCTCTGGGCGATACGGATCGAGTACGCTGTGACTATCTAGGGCCCTGGTTAATAGGGCTTTATGTGGGTAAGCAGCGGGTTTGGCTCTGGCCTGATAGCGCGCCTCAACAAAGCTTGCGTGAGGCGCGCAAGCTCTTTCATCGTCCGGGCCGCTAGCGGTTTGTTGCTAACGCGTCTGTTAAGTCGTTCATCGCAAGCGAAGAAGCAACGGCTTCAGGCTGCCGGCTAGGCCAGTCGGTGGAGTAATGCAGTCCGCGTGACTCATGCCGCTGCTGAGCGGCGAGAACAGTCAATAGTGCTAACTGTAGGGTCTGGTGCAGGCGTTTGCCTTCCGGGGCTGTTAGGGCTCCCTGAATCTCTTCCACGCTGTTTAGCAGTGACTTCAAGTGCGTCAGGGCAGTACTTAGCCCGGTGGCGCTGCGCACAATGGAGACATGCTGGCTCATGGTGGTGCGCATTTGTTGGCGTATATCGCTGAGTACTGCCTTGGGTAAGACAGTCGCCGCAGCCTGCGCCGGGGGCTGAAATCCGCTACCGCTGGTCGTTTGGCCGTGCTGTTCCACGTCGGCTAACAGCGCTTGTGCACAGCTGCGGGCAAATACCAAGCACTCTAACAGCGAGTTGCTGGCCATACGGTTGGCGCCATGAAGCCCCGTGCAGGCGGTTTCACCGATGGCATAGAGGTTGGCAACGTTCGTGGCGCCTTGCAAGTCGGTGGCGACACCGCCGCAGCTATAATGGGCGGCAGGCACCACGGGGATAGCCTGCTGGGTGATATCAATCCCCCGGCAGGCACAGTGCGCCAGAATAGTGGGGAAGTGGTGGCGAATTGCCTTTTCACCTAAATGGCGAATATCCAACCACACGTGGCCCAGAGTGCTGCGCTGTATTTCTGCATCAATGGCGCGGGCGACGACATCCCGCGGGGCTAGCTCCGCGCGCTTATCCAGCGCCAGCATGAAACGCTCTCCCGCCTCATTGAGCAGATGCCCGCCTTCACCACGAACCGCCTCACTTATCAAAAACGCCGGGCCTTCGGGGTCAAACAGGCAGGTTGGATGAAACTGTTGAAACTCTAGATTCATTAACCGAGCACCCAGCTCAGCAGCCATCATCATGCCTTCGCCGCTACTAGGAGCGGGCGTAGTGGTGTGGCGGTAAAGGCCGCTTGCGCCGCCAGTGGCCAATACAGTATGGCGCGCAGTGAGCGAGTGCCACTGGTGGTTGGCATCGCTGCCATAGGCGCCGCGGCAGGCACCTTGGGGATCTTGTAGCAGGCCAACCACCGTTAGATCGTTGCGCTGGGTGATGTTGGGGTGCTGCGCTACTTTGTCTACCAGCGTATCCACCACGGCACGGCCGGTGGCGTCGTCAGCATGTATGATCCGCCGTGCGTTGTGGCCGCCTTCTCGGGTTAGATGATATGGGTAGCGTGCGGCAGGGTCGTGCTCGGGTGTAAAGGGAACACCCTTATCAATCAGCCACTGAATAGCAGCGGGCCCATGGGTAACGGTAAAGCGAACGGCCTCGATATCGCATAGCCCATCGCCAGCCACCAAGGTGTCATTGATATGCGCGTCAAGGTCGTCATCCGGCGAGAGCACGGCCGCAATGCCGCCTTGAGCCCAGCGGCTGGCGCCTTGATCATCTTGTGCAGGGCGAACCAGCGTCACGGACCTGTGGTCAGCCACTTCCAAGGCAAGGGTGAGCCCAGCGACGCCGCCGCCAATGATAAGTACATCGGATGTTGGCGTGCTCATGGTGCCCGCTCCCCCTTGATACTGACCGAAATATTGCAAACCCTAAACGTCACTAGCTTCGTCGCGCGCGAAAAGTTAGAAGGCAGGCATCATAGCGCGGCGATTAGCGTTTAGCGATGCTTCGGCTTAAGAAATGAGTGATATTCGGGGAGACAATTGCGCGATGTTCGAGTACGCGAATAGGCGCGGTAAAAGGCCGCGTAAAGAAAACCGATACAGGAAATAAATGACTGAAGAAGAAAAGCTGGAGGGGAAGTAAAACAACAGAAATGGTGCCCGGAGCCGGACTTGAACCGGCACGGGGTTGCCCCCGAGAGATTTTAAGTCTCTTGCGTCTACCGATTTCGCCATCCGGGCTATACATCACAAAAAGATCACATCGCAATGCTGTTTCGTTCTACTTAAAACACCATTGCTACACAAAGATGGAGGCTGGAGTCGGAATCGAACCGGCGTACACGGAGTTGCAGTCCGCTGCATAACCACTCTGCCATCCAGCCTCAAAAGTCGTTGGAGCGGGAAAGGAGATTCGAACTCCCGACCCTCGCCTTGGCAAGGCGATGCTCTACCACTGAGCTATTCCCGCTCGACTCGAGGGCGAATTATACGGATCGCCACCGCGTTGTCAATCAATGAATTAGCGTGTGTTCCTTATTTACTTATCAGCAGCTTACATGGAGCGGCTAAGATGCGGCCAGGCGGCTTTTAGGTACTGAATCATCGACCACAGCGTTAGGATAGCGGCGGTATATAGTACTACAACGCCTAACAGCGCAAATTCGTGCGTCGGTGGAAGCGCCAGCAAGATCAGCAGTGACACCATTTGCAGAGTGGTTTTAAGCTTGCCTATCCAAGAAACCGCCACCATGCCGCGTTTGCCCATTTCAGCCATCCACTCACGCAGCGCCGAAATGACAATTTCCCGGCCGATAATCACCAGCGCAGGGAGCGTCAGTACCAGGGTGTCGTAACGCTCGATCAATAGCGCTAGGGCGACGACCACCATGAGTTTGTCAGCCACTGGGTCTAAAAAAGCGCCAAAAGGCGTTGACTGATTCCAGCGTCGCGCTAAATAGCCATCCAGCCAGTCGGTAATGGAGGCCAGACCAAATAGACCGGCCGCCACGGGCATGCTCCAACTGAAGGGTAGATAAAACAGCACCACTAGCAGCGGAATAAAGGCGATTCTCGCCAGTGTCAGTATGTTGGGTATATTCATCGCAGAGAGCGATCCTTGCCGGAAAATCAGAGGATTCGAAGTGTCTGGCCTCATTCTATCCCCCTTGGCCGATGGCATCCATGCCAAACGGGCGTTTATCCGTTGAGTGCTCGGTAAATACTCTCGGCTAACGACGCATTAATGCCCGGTACGCGAGCGAGTTCATCGCGGCTGGCCTTTTGCACGCCCTGCAGGCCGCCGAAAAAGCGCAGTAATTCCCGTCGACGTTTGGGGCCAATGCCGGGGATATCTTGTAGGGTTGAAGTGCGTCGCGCTTTATCGCGCTGAGCGCGGTGGCCAGCAATGGCAAAACGGTGTGATTCATCACGAATATGCTGGATCAAGTGTAGGGCGGGGGAGGCAGGGTCCAAATCTAGCGGATTGTCCGCTGTTTCCACAAACAGGCTTTCAAGCCCCGCCTTGCGCGTGGTGCCTTTGGCGACACCCAATAGAATGATGTTGACGATGTCGAGTTCTTTAAACACCTCGCGGGCCATATTGAGCTGGCCCTTGCCACCGTCGACGATCAGGATGTCAGGGGCGACTGCTTCACCGCTTTTCACGCGCTTAAGGCGTCGGGTTAGGGCCTGCTGCATGGCAGCGTAGTCATCACCGGCGGCTACCCCTTCAATGCGGAAATGGCGGTAATCGCTTTTGCGTGGGCCTTGGTGATCAAACACCACGCAGGAGGCAACGGTCGCCTCGCCGTGGCTATGGCTGATGTCGAAACACTCCAGGCGTTGCGGTGTGTCCGCTAAGCCCAGCGCTTTCTGCAGGGCGGTAAAGCGTTGAGTGAGCTGGGTTTGGTTGGCCAGTTGAGAGGCTAGCTGCTGCTCAGCGTTGGTAATGGCGAGCTGTTGCCACTGGGCGCGGTGGCCGCGCACTTGGCTGGTAACGCGAATGCGCTTGCCCGCCTGTTGGGTCAGCGCTTCGGCAATCAGCTCGCTGTCGTCTAACGGGTGGCTGGTAATCACTTCGCTGGGCACGTTGTGCGGTTGACCGAAATAGTATTGGCTGACTACTTCGGTGAGCAGCGTTTCAAGCGGTAGATCCAGATCGTTTTTCGGCGTGTGATGACGCGCCCCCAGCAGGCGACCATCGCGCACGCTCAACACCGAAACGCCCAGTGCACCGGGGCGCTGGGCGAGGGCGAAAATATCCGCATCACCGCCGCCGGTGTCGACAAACTGGCGTTGCTGAAGCTGGCGCAGTTGCTGAACCTGGTCGCGAAGACGGGCGGCCTCCTCGAAGTTGAGTGCCTGGCTGGCCTTTTCCATCGCCTCCATCAGTTCTTGAGTAACACTCTCACTTTTGCCTTCCAGGCACATCACTGCGTGTTCGAGGTCGCGCCGGTAGTCTTCGGCGGAGATATAGTCGACGCAGGGAGCGCTACAGCGATGAATCTGATACTGCAAGCAGGGGCGTGAGCGATGGGCAAAGACGCTGTCCTCGCAGTTGCGAATATGAAATATCTTTTGCATCAGCGCCAAGCTTTCACGCACGGCTCCGCTGCTAGGGTAGGGGCCTAGGTAGCGACCATCGTCGCTGCGCTGACGGGCGCGCTTATACTCAAGTGCCGGGTAAGGATGGCGGTCGGTAACAAAGACAAACGGGTAGGACTTATCGTCGCGCAGTAAAATGTTATAAGGCGGACGCAATTGTTTGATCAGCGTCTGTTCGAGCAGAAGGGCTTCAGTTTCCGTGCGGGTGACGGTGACCTGAACGTCGGCGATACGCCCCACCATGGCCTGGGTTTTGGTATTCAGTTGACCACGGAAATAGCTGGCTAGGCGTGCCTTTAAGCGCTTGGCTTTGCCCACATAGAGCGTATTGCTTTGCTCGTCGAGCATGCGGTAAACCCCTGGCGAGGAGCTTACCGAGCTCAAGAACTGTTTTGAATCAAAGGTCATATTAGCGTGTCGGTACCCGATAACAGCAGGGAAGATAGGGGTTATATTTGGGTGGCGTCAAACCCCTCGACCAGCCCGTGACGGAGCGCTAAGTGAGTAAGCTCGACGTCGGTGGCAACCTGTAGTTTATCAAAGAGTCGGTAACGATAGGTGTTTACCGTTTTAGGGCTTAAGTGCAGGCGATCGGAGATATCTTGCACTCGCTGGCAGTTAACGATCATCAGGGCAATCTGTAGCTCACGGTGGGAGAGGTGGCTAAACGGATTATCTTCCTCGGTGAAGTGCGAAAGCGCCAGGCGTTGGGCAATTTCCTGACTGACATAGCGGCGGCCATGAAACACTTGGCGAATGGCATCGGTCATCTCTATCGCATCTGCACCTTTGCTTAAAAAGCCTGAAGCACCTGCTTCAAGCATGCGGCGCAGCACGCTGTCTTCCATATGCGCGGTCAAGATCAAGACCTTCACGTCTTCCATGTTGCGGTGAATGCGTCGAGTGGCTTCGAGCCCGCCTATGCCCGGCATGCGAATATCCATCAACACGATGTCGGGTTTTAAATGGCGACACTGTGTTACTGCACTTTCGCCATCGTCGACCTCGCCCACAATTTTAATGTCACACTCTTCATTTAGCAGGTGAGCAATGCTAGTTCTTACTAGGTGATGATCATCGGCGATAAGTACACTGATCAATGGACAGGCTCCTGCTTGGAAACATCATGGACTCAGGCGTTGGCCTTGGACACTACTCTATCTTGTTAACTATATGTGCATATAGAGTGCCACAGCTAACGACAAAGGAGAATTAGTTGTCCGCTGCTGATGTAAAAACTTGACCGCGGTAAATGTTCACCGTAGTATCCGCCTCGCTGTTGGAAAGACAGCACGTGGGGCCTTAGCTCAGCTGGGAGAGCGCAACACTGGCAGTGTTGAGGTCAGCGGTTCGATCCCGCTAGGCTCCACCAACAAAAATTTCACCCAATATTAGAAAAAAGCCTCGTTGTTTAAACGAGGCTTTTTTTGTTTGCAGTAAATCGTTTATTCAGTGACCTTACCCAGAAGCAAAAACTCGATCAACGCTTTTTGTGCATGCAGGCGGTTGCCTGCTTCCTGCCAAACCACGGCACGTGGGTCGTCGAGCAGCGTGTGGCTGATCTCTTCTCCGCGATGGGCAGGCAGGCAGTGCAGGAAGAGGACGTCTTGGTCTGCCTGATCGAGCATGGCTTCAGTAACTTGGAAACCTGCGAAGTCGGCTTCACGTTTCGCCTGCTCCTCCTCTTGGCCCATGGAAGCCCAAACGTCGGTGGTGATCAGGTCGACGTGCTTTACCGCTTCCTGAGGGTCGTGCAGCAGCGTTACTTGATCGCCAGCGGCCGCCATAATATCGGCTCGGGGCTCGTAGCCTTTCGGGCAGCAAATGCGCAGATGGAAACCGAATTGGCGAGCGGCATTGATCCAGGAGTGGCACATGTTGTTACCATCACCAATCCACACTGCTGTGCGTCCCTTTACGCTGCCGCGTAGCTCAGTCCAGGTCATCACGTCGGCAAGTAGCTGGCAGGGGTGGTAGTCATCGCTTAAGGCGTTAATCACCGGTACGCTGCTGGCGCTGGCGTAGGTTTCCAGCCCAGCGTGGGAGAAGGTGCGAATCATCACCGCATCGACCATTTCAGACAGTACGCGAGCGGTGTCTTCAATTGGTTCGCCACGACCCAGCTGAGTATCGCGGGGGGAGAGAAAGAGTGCATGGCCGCCAAACTGTGCCATTCCCGTTTCAAACGAAACCCGTGTACGCGTCGATGATTTTTCAAAGATCATCGCCAGGGTACGGTTGGGGAAGGGTGTGTAAACAGGACCTTGGGCTTTTAGATTAGTTTTGATCGTAATGGCACGCTGGATCAAATAGTCCAGCTCATCTGGGGTCAAATCTAGCAAGGTCAGGAAATGGCGTGTCGCCATAAGGGCTTCTCTCCGCGCAAAAACACTATCCTAGCTATGCTGCAGGGGATGCGCAACGCGAACGGCATGCGTAGAATGCCATATACACGTTAAAGCCGAGCGCTCTACTCAGGTACTATTCTAAGTACGATTTCTTAAGTACTAGTCTCAAGTACCCATTACAAGGGCTAGGTTTTAGAATCAGGTTCAAGGATCTGGTTCAAGGGCTAAGCCTAGTAGATGAGTGAGAGGGCATCGGTCATCAATAAGCGAGGAAATAGAATGAGCACAACTGCCGAAAACATTCAGCGTCAAATTAGCGAAAATCCGATCCTGATTTACATGAAAGGTTCGCCCCAACTGCCTCAGTGTGGGTTTTCTGCCCAGACCGTCCAAGCGCTTATGAGCTGTGGCGAGCGTTTTGCGTTCGTTAACGTTCTGGATAATCCGGATATTCGCGCCGAGCTGCCCAAAATTGCTAACTGGCCGACCTTCCCACAACTGTGGGTAGAAGGCGAGCTGGTGGGTGGTTGCGACATCGTGGTTGAGATGCATCAAAGTGGCGAGCTGGAAAAGCTAGTAAAAGCCGCTGCTGAGCGTGCTGGTGCGGCGGAAGGTGGTGATAACGCCTAGGCGTTGTCTAAAATAGCCCGCTTTATTCAGGCGGTTGGCGGGCTGCGGTGCAACCGTTAGAATGGCGTTTGTTCTCGCATCGTCTTTGTTATGCATCGTGGCCTTTGCCCCACGCTGGCTACAGCGTGGGGCAAGTCAGCCCGCCGAAGGAAGTACAGCTTCATGAGTTATCAGGTTCTGGCCCGTAAGTGGCGGCCTCGCACATTCCACGAACTCGTGGGCCAGGCCCATGTTCAACGCGCCTTGGTCAATGCCCTGGATCAGGGTCGTTTGCATCATGCCTACCTGTTTACGGGGACTCGCGGTGTGGGCAAAACCACCTTGGCGCGTATTCTTGCCAAGTGTTTGAACTGCACGGCTAACGGACGTGGTGATGAGGGCATTACCTCTACACCGTGTGGGCAGTGCGATAGCTGTCAGGCAATTGATGAAGGGCGCTTTGTTGATCTTATTGAGGTCGATGCGGCGTCAAGAACCAAAGTAGAAGATACCCGGGAACTGCTGGACAATGTCCAGTATGCGCCTACCCAAGGGCGTTATAAGGTGTACCTGATCGATGAGGTGCACATGCTTTCCACCAGCAGTTTCAATGCGCTGCTGAAAACGCTGGAAGAGCCTCCCCCTCACGTTAAATTTCTGTTGGCGACCACCGATCCGCAAAAACTGCCGCCGACGGTACTTTCACGCTGTCTTCAATTTACCCTCAAACATATGCCACCAGAGCGCGTGGTGGAGCATCTCACCTATGTGTTGGGTGAAGAGGGCGTCGCTTTTGATGAAAGCGCCTTGTGGCTATTGGGTAAGGCGGCGGAAGGCTCAATGCGCGATGCCATGAGCCTCACCGATCAGGCTATTGCGTTTGGCCAGGGGGCCGTTCGTCATGCGGATGTGGCCGCCATGCTGGGCACCCTGGATCATCGCCATATTCTTGGGCTGGCAGAATCTCTGGCCGATGTGGATGTACAGCGCCTGCTCTCCGAAGTGGCCGAATTAGCCGAGCAAGGCCCGGACTTTGCCGCGGTGTTGGATGAGCTATCGAGCATACTGCACCGCTTGGCAGTGGCGCAGATGGTGCCGGATGCAGTGGATAACAGCCACGGTGATCGTGATGCTATCCTGCAGCTGGCAAGCCGCTTCACTGCTGAAGACATTCAGCTCTATTACCAGATTGGTATTCAGGGGCGTGGGGACATGGTGCACGCTCCTGATTTGCGCAGCGCGTTAGAGATGACGTTGCTGCGTATGTTGGCATTTCGCCCTCAGGGTGTACCGAAACCGCCGCGTACCCCGCTACCGCTTCGCCGCGAGCCTTCTCAATCGGCAGCGACCGAAACGAGTGCCCAAGTAGCAGAGACGCCATCACCGGCGCCGCAGCCCTCGCCAGCAGCTGATGCAAAGCCAGAAGTCCATTCCACACCAGGCGCTCAGCCTGAAACGCCATTAGAGCCAAGCCCTGAGCAGACAGCGTCTGCCGCTGAAGAGGAGCCGCCGCTGCAAGAGCCACCGCCTTGGGCAGTCGAAGCGGATACGCAAGCGTCTGAGGTGGAAGCTCCCCAGCAAGCCTCTGAGCCAGAGGCTATGTCTGAATCAGAACTCGTTACTGAGCCCAAGCCTGTTACTGAGCCAGAGCCAGCCTCAGCGCCTGCACCCGATTCCGAGCCCCAAACGGTGGAGCCCTCAACGGTGTTAGCGCCAGAAGCCTTTCCAGAAAGCCGGCCGGACATTCAGTCTGGCAAGCTGGATAATGCGCAGTGGTTGCAGTGCTTTGATTCTCTTGGCTTGGGCGGCTTAACCCGTAACTTGGCGGGCAACTGCCTGGTCGAGAGTGACGACGGTACGCTGCTGACGCTGCGCCTCGACCCCAGCCAAGAGGCCATGCAGGCGGAAGTACATCAAACCCGCATTGAGCGGGCGCTAAAAGAGCAGGGCATGCCAAGGCGAATAGCGTTTTACGTTGCCGAGTTGTCTAATAGCCTTGAGACGCCACGGCAGCGCGAAGAGCGTCTTAATAAAGAGCGTCATGCCCAGGCGGTTGATCTACTCAATCACGACCCCCATGTACAAAAGTTACAGCAGGCGTTTGGGGCAAAGCTGATAGAATCCAGCGTAAAGCCTGCCAACGCTATGCGCTAAGCTCATTTTCTAGACGCGTGATAGAAACACTCGTTTTAGCTATACCTTTTAACTACGTATGTTGGAGATCAGACCATGCTTAAAGGTGGAATGGGCAACTTAATGAAGCAAGCCCAAGAGATGCAGGAAAAAATGCAGCAAGCCCAGGAAGAGGTCGCCAAAGCCGAAGTCCAGGGTGAGGCGGGTGCCGGTATGGTCAAGGTCACCATGAACGGTCGCCATGACGTTTCAAACGTGACCATTGACCCCAGCGTCATGGAAGAGGACAAAGAGTTGCTGGAAGATTTGCTAGCCGCGGCGGTCAATGACGCAGTGCGCAAATTGGAGGTCAGTTCTAAACAGAAAATGGAAGAAGCGACGGCAGGTTTGAACCTTCCGCCCGGCTTTAAGATGCCGTTCTAAGCAATGCGTTTTTCTCCTCTCGTTGAGCAGTTAATGGATGCGTTTCGCGTATTGCCAGGCGTTGGGCCCAAAACAGCTCAGCGCATGGCGATGCATTTGCTTGAGCGTGAGCGTCCTGGAGGGCAGCGTCTGGCGGCGGTTATTCAACAAGCGATCGATGAAGTTGGATACTGCCAGCGCTGCCGCACGCTCACTGAAGCAGAGATCTGCATGCTGTGTGAAAGCCCGCGGCGCGATGATGCACTACTTTGCGTGGTGGAGTCGCCTGCCGATCAATTGGCGATTGAAGAAGCCGGTGGTTTTAAGGGGCGCTATTTTGTGCTCCACGGGCACCTTTCGCCGCTAGATGGCGTGGGGCCTGAGTCGATCGGTTTAGACTTACTGGAAGCGCGTGTTGCAGAAGGGCTCATCGAAGAGGTGGTGTTGGCGACTAACCCCACCATCGAAGGTGAAGCGACCGCCCATTATATTGCTTCGCTACTAGCAGAACACGGTGTCAAACTCTCGCGGCTTGCCTATGGCGTTCCCATGGGTGGAGAGCTGGAGTACGTAGATGGCGGCACTTTGAGCCGTGCATTTAATGGTCGCTTGCCGTTTGCCAGTGAATAAGCCTACCTAAAACGCAAATGCTTTAGTATTTGCGCCAACCTGGAAGAATGCTTTTGTCCTCTCTGACCCCCTCTTATCAATGGCTTGATACTCCAGAGGCGCTCGATGCAGCGTGTGAGCAAGTAGCCGATGCTTCTGTAATTGCTCTGGATACCGAGTTTTTCCGAGAGAACACGTTCTTTCCAGTGCCGGCGTTGGTTCAATTCACCGCGGGGGAAGAGGCTTATCTGATTGATCCGGTAGCCGTCCCGTGTACTGATAAATTCCGAGCCCTGCTGCAAAATAGTGCTATCAAGTTACTGCACGCCTGCAGCGAAGATCTAGAAGTCTTCCAGCACTGGGCAGGTGTATTGCCGGAACCGTTAATCGATACTCAGGTAGTACAAGGATTTTTAGGCGAAAATCCTGGAATGGGGTATCAAAAGCTGGTCGAATTTTGGGTCGGCGAAACCCTGCCTAAGGAAGAGACCCGCTCAAACTGGCTATTACGCCCGCTGTCGCCTGCGCAGTGCCAGTACGCTGCTCTGGATGTGATCTATTTGTTAAAAGTCTGGACGCTCCAGGCTGAAAAACTCGCCATGTTGGGGCGGCGTGAATGGGTAGACGCTGAGTGTGCTAGCTTAATTGAACAGGCGGGCCGCAGCGTCGATAACGACCAGCAGTGGTATACCCGTCAACGCCAATTGTGGCGCTTGACGCCCCGGCAAATGGAAGCGTATCGGCTGATGACCACCTGGCGTGAAGGCGAGACACGCCGTCGTGACTTGCCGCGCAACTGGTTGATTAGCGACAAGCTGCTATTTGCGATCGCCGAAAAGATGCCCAGTAATCGCTTCGAGCTCGCTGAGGTGGAAGGCGTTAAACCGATGCTGATCAAAAAAGAGGGTGACGCACTGCTGGCAATGGTCAAACAGGCCCAGCACTGTGATGAAGAGGCGCTGCCCAAGCGTTGGCCAGACCCCATGCACCCGACGTTCAAATCACGCTTTAAAGCACTCAAGAAGGCGGTAACCGCTAAAGCTAATGACTTGGGTGTGGCACCGGAAATGCTCATGCGCCGCCGTGATATTGAAACACTGGTGATGCAGGACTTGGCAGGGGGACCTCTCACCTGGCCGACCGGTTGGCGTGGCGAATGTCTGAATGGCGCGTTGGCCCAGGCCCTTGAGGAGCGAGCATAATGAGCGACAAGCTGATTTGCGAGGTTTTTAAAAGCTCGCGTAAAGATGAAATGTATTTATATGTCGATAAGCGTCAAGGATTTGCAGACGTCCCTGCGCAATTACTTGAAACCTTCGGCAAGCCTGTACCGGTGTTTACCATGCTGTTGACCGCTGACAAAAAATTGTCACGGGTTAATGCGGCAGACGTGGTGGAAGGGATTAAAGACAAAGGGTTCTACCTGCAAATGCCGCCGCCGAAAGAGGCCTATTTGCTCGACGTGCATCGTGCCCATGTGGCTTCGCGCTCTGATGCCCGTTCTGACGAACAGTAGCGCCATCCGGCTATGAATTTTCTTGCCCATGCGTGGTTGGTGAGCGCTGGTAGCGATGATTTCCTCTACGGCAATTTAATTGCCGATGGCGTTAAGGGGCGCAATTTGGCCGATTGGCCTGCTGCTACTGCACTGGGCATTCGCCATCACCGTCGGGTGGATGCCTGGGTAGATAACCACCCTAGCGTTGTTAATGCACGGCGGCGTGCGCCAACGGGGCAGCGGCGCTATGCAGGGATAGCCCTGGATATGGTGTGGGATCATTTCCTGGCCCGTGATACGGCAGGGCAGGCGGATCAAGAAGCAATTGTTGAGCGCTGTTATCGACTGCTCTCCGCTCGTACCGCGCCGAACCGGCTGGCCGGTATGATGCCGATTCTCGTCGAGCAGGACTGGCTAAGAGGCTATGCTGATTTTGCGTTTACCTGCCGGGCCGTTGCCGGGATTGGGCGGCGTTTGTCTGGCCCCAATCAGTTGGCTGCTTTAGTGCCTTGGCTGTACGACGATTATCAAGCGTTAGAGGCCGATTTCCAGACCCTATGGCCCGAACTATTGGCTGAATTAAGCCACCAAGATACACCCCCATCATAATGAGTTTTTCGTAATAATGAGCCAGGAGACGATGGAGACCGCAATGCGCGAACGTTTTTGGGAGCGCTTTACCCTCGAAGAGTTGACGCCCCTGGAGTGGGAAGCGTTATGCGATGGCTGTGGACAGTGCTGCCTGCTAAAGTTGCACGACGAGGATACTCAGGAGTTAGCAGTACTGAACGTGGCTTGTCGCTTGCTGGATATTCACAGCTGCCAGTGCAGCGATTATGCGAACCGCTTTGAAACCGTTCCCGACTGTACCCAACTGACGCCTGCCTTGGTTAAAGAGTTTACCTGGCTGCCGCAGAGCTGTGGTTACCGGCGGGTGGCTGAAGGGCGCAAGTTGGCGGGTTGGCATCCGCTGTTAAGCAATGATGCCGAGCGGGTTCACCGCAAAGGCGTCAGCGTACGCAGCTTTGCGGTGTCCCAAGATGAGGTGCCCGAGCAGCAATTGGAGTCGCATATTATTGCCGTGCTGCCGATGTAGTTCCCTTCTAGCACTTTACTCAGCAGTTGAAGGTGCTGGCGAGTGCAGTCCCAGCGCCCAGAGGATAAACGCGTCTTGGCGGGCGGTATCGCGCCAGGCTTTGAACCGACCGGATGCGCCGCCGTGGCCACTGCTCATATCGGTACGCATCAGAATCGGCGCTGACCCCAGCTGCTGTTGTGCCACCTGGGCATAAAATTTGGCGGGCTCCCAGTAGCTGACCCGGGTATCGAACCAACTGCCCTCAATCCACAGGGCGGGGTATGACCGCGCTTTAATATTATCGATAGGCGAGTAAGCGGCTATTCGCTCGGCGACCTCTGGTTCTTCAGGGTTGCCCCACTCGCTGTACTCCGCGGTCGTCAGAGGCAGCTCCGGGTTCTGCATCGTGCGCAGCACGTCTAAGAAGGGCACGTCTAGCAGAGCGGCGCAAAACTTTTCCGGGGCACGATTAATGCAGGTGCCGACCAGCAGCCCTCCAGCGCTGGCGCCATAGGCCGCTATGCGCTGTGAATCACTGACACCCTGCTCCACAAGCGCTTCCCGGGCGGCCAGGAAATCGTTAAAGCTGTTCTCCTTGTGGGCCATCTTGCCGTTTAAATACCAGGGTTCGCCGCGCTCGCCGCCGCCACGCACATGAGCAACGGCAAAGGCCGCACCGCGCTCGAGCAGTTCCAGCCGGGCGATCGAGAACCAGGGGTCGAGAGCCTCACCGTAAGCGCCGTAGCCATACAGCAGCGTGGGTAAGGGCTGATCCGCCAGGTCGGCGCGCATCACCACCGATACGGGCACTTGCTCGCCATCGCTGCTGGTTGCCCAAAGGCGGCGGCTGACTAGCTGTTCAGGCTGTAAGTTGCCGTAAACAGGTACCCGCTTCAGTAGCGTCCGTTCGCCACTGGTTAGATCGAGTGAAAACCAGCTGGGCGGCTGGGTAAACGACTCTTCGCGAAGGCGCACTACCTGGGTATCGAAGTGCGGGGCATCTTCAAGCATCTGCGAACAGGGTTGTTCAGGCAGTGCCAGGGTCTCATCCAGGGTGCAGCTATGCTGGGCATCGAAAAGTAAACGCCGCAAACGCACTTGCGCCTGGGCATGGTCGCGCTCAGCCAGCATCAGCCCCCAAGAGAACGCATCAACGCCTTCCAGGGTGGCTTCTTCACGGTGGGCGATTAACGTTTGCCAATTCAATTGGGGCTGACCAAGCTGACTTTCGGGCAGAAAGTCGAGCTGGAAGTGAGCACCTGCCTGGTTATGCAGGCGGTAAAAGCTGCCTGGTCGGTGATCAATGCTGTACTCAACCCCCGCCTGGCGCTGCTGAATACACAGCGGGGCTGAATCAGGAGAGTGAGCGGCCAATAGGTGAATTTCACTGGTGTCTTTTGAGCCGCTTTCTAGCAGCAGCCACGACCGCGAGCGCGTTTTGCCAATACCGAGCCAAAACTCAGGATCCTCTTCCCGTAGCACCAATACTGGCTCATTTGAAGCGTCAGGCTCCATCAGCGAAAGCGCAAGCCGCCAAACGCTGTCTGGGCGCTGAGTGTCGTCAAACCGCGTGAACAGCAGCGTCGCTGTAGTGGCAGTTTGATCTTCTGCCCAGCAAAGCCCCGCACCAATATCGCTTAATAGTTGCACGGGCGTCCCGTTAGGCAGCGCTTTCAACCACAGAGTAAAACGCTCGTCGCCTTGAGTATCTTCTGTCCAGGCCAACCACTGCTCATCGGGTGACAGCGCCATATCGCCCATGTCGTAAAAGTCTTGCTCGGCGGCACGGGCTCTAACGTCGAAAAAGCATTCCTGTTGTTCAGGCTGGCGATTGGGGTGGCGCCACCAGCAGGGGTAATCATCTTCGGCACTGGTTTCGTTCCAGAACGTGAAGTGGTCAAGCGTTGTCTTAAGGCTGGTCACGGCTAATTCGCGGCGCGCCAGGTGACTCTGGTATAACGCTTCCTCTAGCGGGGAAAGTGGGGCAAACCAATCGGCTTGTTGCTGGTTGGCGGCCTCTAAAAAGGCACTGACCTGTGGGTCGTCGCGCTCTTCTAACCAGTGCCATTGCGGGTCATTAGCGCGATAATAGTGTGCAGCGGGTAAGCCTGAAGGTATGCCTTGCTGTGCTTTCATAAATTGATAGGTACCATAACGGGAAATCAACGTCGGGTGAGTTCACCCATATGAGGGGTATTATGCTGTTTGCAAATTCAACGCCACTACTGTGGTTGAGTTATTACGGGCTGTCGCTGTTAGTGATTGTCGCGGTCTATTTTGCGTTCACTTTTCTGCCTCGCTTGCCACGTCTTGTGCTGACCTGGATAGTGGCAGGGGCAATATGGGCACCCGCCACTTTCCGGCTGCCGTTAATAGAAGAGGGTGAATTCTATACCGGTTGGGCACCTTCGGCGATGGTGGCGGCGGTTGGGTTTTTAGAAAACAACGGCGCAGCACTTCGTGGCGGGCTAATGTGGCTGGTGTTGGGGATGGCATTAGGCGCGCTGATTGGCGTTGCTCTGTGGTGGTGGCGCCGTCCTGGGGACGATGAGTATGTCGCCCAGGAAGAAGAGAGTGCCGATGAAAGCGAATCACCACGCCGTCGCGAACCGGTGATTGGTTAATGGCTGTGTTTAGGTTCCATGCTTTTGCAGAGAGCGCCGGGTGTCTATGTATTGGTAAAGCGTATGTGTGAACTGCTGGGTATGAGCGCCAATGTGCCCACCGATATCTGTTTTAGCTTTTCGGGCTTTTTGCATCGCGGTGGGGGCACCGGCCCTCATCGCGATGGTTGGGGAATTGCCTTCTACGAAGAGGGCGGTTACCGCGATTTTCGCGACCCCCATCCCTCCGTCGATTCCCCTATCGCCCGGCTAATTTGCGATTACCCGATTAAGTCCAATGTGGTGATCAGTCACATTCGCCAGGCCAACGTGGGGGGCGTAAAGCTTGCCAATACCCACCCTTTCACGCGCGAAATGTGGGGGCGACCCTGGTGTTATGCTCACAATGGGCAATTAAGTGGCTGGGAGCGTTTAGCGTTAGGAAACTACACCCCGGTTGGCAGCACCGATAGCGAGTACGCCTACTGCTGGTTAATGGGGGAGATTCGCCGTGAATTTCCTTGCCCGCCAGCAGATCCCACAACGCTGTGGGAGCGCTTGCACCAGCTATGTGAGCAGCTAAGAGCGCTGGGCGTGTTCAATATGCTGCTCTCCGATGGCGGCTATTTATATACATTTTGCGCCACGAAGCTTGCACATATTACCCGCTGCGCGCCCTTCGGCGAGGCGGAACTCTCCGACGCCGAGATGACGGTGAATTTTGCCGAACATACCACGCCTGACGACATCGTTTCAGTGATTGCCACTGAACCGCTCACGCACAATGAAGCCTGGCAGCGCATGGTGCCGGGTGAGCTATTGGTCTGGCGCGATGGAGAAATTCAGGCGCGTTACTGTCCATAAAGAAACGATCTACTAAATTGGAATGAGGGACGCAGCAGAAAATCAAGTGAGCCCGACTATGGGCTAAAGTTGAAACGTTAGTTTCAATCGATCGTTTTACAGCCTGTTAGAGGTCGTATATCGTTGGGCTTCTTAAACTATTTTTTCAGATAGAGCCTAGCGACAACAACAAGGTCGGTGACTTACGCCGACGCCAATAGCGGAGATTGCCCATGAGCGAACACGCCAACGCCGCCGTTTTACGTGGCCCAGCGCTTGAAGGGTTGGATCAGTACGATTCAGTCACGGATGTTTTTCATAACGCAGTAACACGCTTTAAGGACAAGCCAGCTTTTTCCTGTATGGGAAAAACGCTCTCTTTCGCTGATCTTGACCGCCTCTCTGCAGACTTTGCTGCATGGCTACAGCATGAAACCGACCTCGTTCCCGGTGATCGTATCGCCATCCAGTTGCCCAACGTACTGCAGTTTCCTGTGGCGGTATTCGGTGCACTGCGCGCAGGCTTGGTAGTGGTCAACACCAACCCGCTATATACCGGGCGGGAAATGGCCAACCAGTTCAAGGACTCCAACGCTAAAGCCATTGTGATTTTGGCCAATATGGCGGACAAGCTGGAGAAAGTGCTCGATAAAACAGATATCAAGCATGTGCTCGTCACCCAGCTAGCTGACTTGCACGATGTGCCCAAGCGCTGGTTAATCAATGCAGTGGTCAAGCACGTTAAGAAAATGGTGCCTGCTTATTCACTGCCCAGTGCGGTTGGCTTCCGTGATGCGCTAAAAAAAGGTGCCTCGCTAAGTCATACCGAGGTCAAGAGGAGCCCCGACGATTTAGCCGCGCTTCAATATACCGGTGGCACCACGGGTATGCCAAAAGGCGCAATGCTGACCCATCGCAATCTCATCGCCAATATGCTGCAAGCGCGGGAAGCGATTGGTACTCATCTGACCGATGGCGAAGAGCTGGTTATCGCACCGCTACCGGTTTATCACATCTATACCTTTACGGTTAACTGCCTGTTCCTAATGGAAACCGGTAACCACTCTTTGCTGATCACTAACCCTCGCGACCTGGATGGTTTTATCAAAGAGCTCAAGGGGCTGCCCTTTAGCGCTTTTATCGGCCTCAATACGCTGTTTAATGCGCTATGTAATCGCGACGATTTCAAGCAGCTCGATTTTTCCAAATTGAAGCTGACGATCTCCGGCGGCATGGCGCTGACCAAAGCAGCGGCGCAGCGTTGGGAAAAAACCACCGGTTGCCCAATTGCCGAGGGGTATGGTCTGACCGAGACTTCTCCCATTGTTAGCTTCAACCCGACCGATTCGATCCAACTGGGCACTATCGGTAAGCCCGTGGCGGGCACCGCGGTAAAAGTCGTCGACGCCGATGGCAACGACGTGGCATTGGGCGAGCCGGGAGAACTGTGCGTGCAAGGGCCACAGGTGATGAAAGGCTACTGGCAGCGTGAAGATGAAACCCGTGACGCCATCGATGAGGATGGCTGGTTTCGCACCGGCGACATCGCTGTGCTGCAGGATGATGGCTATATCCGCATCGTTGATCGCAAAAAAGATATGATCCTGGTCTCTGGCTTTAATGTTTATCCCAACGAAGTTGAAGATGTGGTGGCAGCCCACCCGGATGTGCTTGAGTCTGCCGCGGTCGGTGTGCCAGATGAAAATGCTGGCGAAGCCATCAAGCTGTTTGTGGTAAGTAAAAATGACCAGCTAGATGAAAAAACACTACGCGACTGGTGCAAAAAAGAGCTCACTGGCTACAAAGTGCCGAAATTCATAGAGTTTCGCGATGAGCTGCCCAAAACCAACGTGGGCAAAGTGCTCCGCCGCCAGCTGCGCGACGAAGAGCCCTCAAAAACGTAACTGTAGATGATGACTCGGCACTGTGGTTAGGCGTCGCGGAGCTGAAAGCGTTACACTATACGACCCGCTCAATTGAGCGGGTTGATTTTTTATATCTGTTATTAATATCTCTTGTTAAATGCCCAAGCGAATGGAAGCCGACTCAATCGTGACCACCGACACATCCCCAGCCCCCACCGATAGTCAACGTCTTGCGTCGCTGAAACAGGCCGCGGGCGATGTGATGCTGCGCGATGCAGAGCGGCTGGAGCGCCGGCTGGCTGGTTTAAACCGTCGCCTACGTGATAGCAAACCGATTAGCCGTGGCTTGGACGAGGTGCAGCGCGAGCTTGGTCGTGCCCAGCAGCAGCTCAGTCAGCGCGAAAGCCAAAAGGTCGCCTTCAATTACCCGCCAGAATTGCCGGTGGTCGAACGCCGGGAGGATATTGTCAACGCCATCCGCGATCATCAGGTCGTGGTGGTGGCGGGGGAGACCGGCTCAGGCAAAACCACCCAGCTGCCTAAAATGTGTTTGGAACTGGGCCGAGGCCGCCGTGGCTTAATTGGCCACACCCAACCGCGTCGCTTGGCTGCCCGCAGTGTCGCCAGTCGCCTGGCGGAAGAGCTGGAAGTCTCTCTGGGCGAGCAGGTGGGCTATCAGGTGCGCTTCACCGACCAGAGCAGCCCGACGACCCTGGTCAAACTGATGACCGACGGGATTTTGCTGGCCGAGACCCAGCATGATCCGCTGCTGCTGCGTTACGACACCATCATTATTGATGAAGCCCACGAGCGCAGCCTGAATATCGACTTTCTACTCGGCTACCTCAAACGTTTGCTCCCCAAGCGGCCCGATCTAAAAGTCATCATTACCTCGGCGACTATCGACGTGGAGCGCTTTGCCAAACACTTCGGCACCGCCAAGACGCCTGCACCGGTGGTGGAAGTAACCGGGCGCACCTACCCCGTTGAAGTACACTACCGGCCGCTGGTGCGCGATGAGGACGATGAAGAAGACCGCACGCTGCAAGAGGGCATTCTACACGCGGTGGAAGAGATTGAAGCCGTTGAGCGTGAAAAAGGCTGGTTGCATGGCCCTCGCGATGTGCTGGTGTTTTTACCTGGTGAGCGCGAAATTCGTGAAACCGCCGATACCCTGCGCCGCGCCGAGCTGAAAGGCACTGAAATTCTGCCGCTCTACGCGAGGCTCTCCAACGAAGAGCAGAACCGCGTGTTTGCGCCGCACCGTGGCAGGCGCATTGTACTCGCCACCAACGTCGCGGAAACGTCGCTGACCGTGCCTGGGATTCGCTACGTGATCGACCCTGGCCTCGTACGTATAAGCCGCTATAGCTACCGTTCCAAGATCCAGCGACTGCCGGTAGAAGCGGTTAGCCAGGCCAGCGCCAACCAGCGTAAAGGGCGCTGTGGGCGGATTGCCGAAGGCGTGTGCATTCGCCTCTACAGCGAAGAGGATTTCCTATCCCGGCCCGGCTTTACCGACCCGGAAATCCAGCGCACCAACCTTGCCTCGGTGATTCTCTCGATGCTGGGGCTCAAGCTCGGCGATATCGAGGCCTTTCCGTTTGTTGATCCACCGGATAGCCGCTTTGTTAAAGACGGCTTTCGACTGCTGTTCGAGCTGGGGGCGGTGGACGACAAGCAGCGCCTTTCTCCGCTTGGGCGTAAGCTGGCGCGGCTGCCGATTGACCCGCGCTTGGCGCGAATGGTGTTGGCGGGTGCCGAATTCGGCAGCCTTCGCGATGTGCTGATCGTCGTCTCGGCGCTAGCCATCCAAGACCCCCGCGACCGACCGACGGATAAGCGCCAGGCGGCCGACCAAGCTCACCAGCGCTGGCATGATCCGGATTCCGATTTTGTCGCCTTGCTGAACCTTTGGCACGGCATTGAGAATGCCCGTGAGGCGCTTTCAGGTAATCAGCTGCGCCGCTGGTGCCGCGAGCACTACATCAACTACCTGCGCATGCGCGAATGGCACGACACCTTCCGCCAACTGCGCCAACTGCTGCGCGATATGGATATCGACGTGCCCGCGCCGCCGCCCCGTAATGAAGACGAGAGCGAAGAACAGGCGCGTCAAACGCGGCGTAAAACGTCGGGCAAGGTGCATCAGGCGCTACTCTCGGGGCTGCTCTCTAATCTGGGGACGTTGGTGGAGAACCGCGAGTATCTCGGCGCCCGCAATCGCAAGTTTATGATTCATCCAGGCTCAGGGTTGGCCAAGAAGTCGCCCAAGTGGATCATGGCGTTCGAGATGGTGGAAACCTCCAAGCTGTTTGCCCGCACCGTGGCCAAAATCGATCCCCAGTGGATTGAACCCCAGGCGCAGCACCTGGTTAAACGCAGCTACAGCGAACCGCATTGGGAAATGAAGCGCGCCCAGGTAGTGGCCTTTGAACAGGTCACGCTGTTTGGTCTGCCGATTGTGGCGCGGCGCAAGGTACATTACGGGCCAATCGCGCCCCAGGAGTCCCGGGAGCTGTTTATTCGCCGTGCGCTGGTGGAAGGGGAATTTCACACCAAAGGTGCCTTCTTTGCTCATAACCGCGCGTTGATCGACGAAGTCGAAGCGCTGGAAGATCGCGCTCGGCGGCGAGATATTCTGGTCGATGAAGACACGCTCTATGACTTTTACGACCAGCGGATCCCGGCGGAGATAGTCAACGGCAAGGGCTTTGAGCACTGGCGCAAGCAGGCCGAGCAGCAAGAGCCACAATTACTGCATTTCGATATTGATTCACTTAAAGCGCGCGACGCGGAGGACGTTACCCAGGCGCAGTATCCTGATCATTTGATTCTGGCGGGCGTCGCGTATCCGGTAAGCTACCACTTTGACCCCGAAGCCGAGGATGACGGTGTTACCCTGACCGTTCCCGCTGCAATGTTGCCCCAGGTGCCGGTGCATGCTCTGGAGTGGTTGGTACCTGGGCTGCTGCGTGAAAAGTGTATTGCGCTTCTGAAGTCACTGCCGAAAAGCATCCGCCGCCAGGTGGTGCCGATTCCTGATTGGGTGGATGCGGCGCTGGAAACCCTGGTGCCCGATCAGCGCCCGTTAACCGAGGCCTTGGGGGAGTTCATTCGCCGCCGTACATCGACGCGGGTGCATCCCGACGACTGGCGCCTCGACGTGCTCGAACCGCATCTGATCATGAATATTCGCGTGGTCGATCACGCGGGCGAAACCTTAGGGCAGGGGCGCGATCTGCGTGCTTTAGAGCAGCGCTTTGAAGCGGCAGCCAGCGCAGGCGCCCAGGCACTGGCTGAACAGGTTAGCCAAGAGCCCGCTGTGGCCGGGCTACCCAAGACGCCGCTGCCCGCTTCGCGCGTTACCACCCAGGCAGGTATTCGCGTAGAGGCGTATCCTGCCCTGGTCGCTGAAAGCAGGATTGCGAAAACCAGCGGTCTTGATGCCAGCGAGTTCAAGGTGGCGTTGTTTGATCACCCTGCAAAAGCTGACGCTGCCCACCAGGAGGGCATCGCTCGGCTGGCAATTGCCAAGCTACCTGAACAGGTTAAAGCGATTAAACAACTGCCGGGTGTTGAGAAGTGCGCGCTACTGTTCGCCAAAGTGGGTAGTAAACAAGCTTTGATCGACGATCTGCTGCTTGCGGTGTTTACCCAGGTGATTGCTCAGCACCCCCTGCCGCGCTCGGAAGGCGAGTTTAGCCAGCGACTAAACGCTACTCAGGGTCAGCTTGTAGACGAAGCGAAAGCACTGCTGGTACGCGTAGAGGCCGCGCTAAAAGGGCATCTGGCGGTCAGTAAGGTGCTCAAAGGGAAGCTTAATTTTGCTCTGGCGCTGGTGTATAGCGATGTTAGCGCGCAGATGCAGCGTCTGGTCTATCCAGGCTTTATTCGCGATGCGGGCGCTTGGCTGGACGGATACCCGCGCTACACCGAGGCGGCGCTCATTCGGCTTGAAAAAGCCGCCCGTGAGCGCGGTCGCGATCAAATGATGATGCAAGATGTCCAGGCATTAGAGGCCCGCTTTGATGCCCGCCGCGAAAGCGAGCGACGCGGAAGGGTGGAAGATCCTGAATTGGTCGCTTTTGGCTGGTGGCTGCAGGAGCTTAGAGTATCGCTATTTGCACAGCAGTTGGGGACTAACATGGTGGTGTCGGTAAAACGATTGGAAAAACGCTGGCAAGAGATCACTAGCGTTTAGCTAGGGGTTGAAAAAAGTTGCTGGAAAAACCGCTATTTTACGCACACAGTAACGTGATGGGTTCGCCGTAAGTCGCACGCTACATTGATGGCCGGTCACGTCGGCAAGCCGCTTAGAGGAGATTGGCATGACACATGTGGTGATTACCGGTACAGGTCTCTATACACCGGAACACGCCATTGATAATGCGGCCCTGGTGGCGGCATTTAATGCTTGGGTAGACAGCGAGAATGAACAGCATGCCGGAGCCATTGCGCGCGGCGAGCGCGAACCGCTGGCACATTCAAGCAGCGAATTTATCGAAAAAGCCTCCGGTATTAAGAGCCGCTATGTGCTCGATGCAGCTGGGATCCTTGACCCACAGCGTATGCGGCCTAAACTTCCGCAGCGGGGCAATGACGAACCCTCTATTCAGTGCGAGATGGCGACCGCTGCCGCGCGGCAGGCGCTGGCCGCTGCCAAGGTAGAAGCTGCTGACATCGAGCTGGTGATCGTGGCCTGCTCAAACCTGGAGCGTGCCTACCCCGCTATGGCGGTCGAGGTGCAACAGGCCTTGGGCACAAGTGGTTACGGGTTCGATATGAATGTGGCCTGTAGTTCAGCGACGTTTGCTTTGGAAACGGCTGCCAACGCCATAGCCTCCGGCAGTGTGAAGCGTGCCCTGGTGGTCAATCCGGAAATTTGCTCGGCGCACCTCAACTTTCGAGACCGTGACAGCCACTTCATTTTCGGCGATGCTTGTACCGCTGTGGTACTAGAAAATAGCGCTATTGCGGTGGCCGATGAGCAGTTTGAAATTCTTGGCACGCGTCTGGTTACCCAGTTTTCCAACGCGATCCGTAATAATGCAGGGTTCCTTAACCGCGTAACGGACAGTGACCCACTCGCCTTGGATAAGCTGTTTGTGCAGGAAGGGCGTCGGGTGTTTAGAGAAGTTTGCCCGATGGTGGCTAAATTGATCACCGATCATTTGGCCTCCTTAGAGTTGGCCGGTGGCGATCTGAAGCGCATGTGGCTACACCAGGCTAACCGGCATATGAACGATTTGATTGCCCGCAAAGTATTGGGCTATGACCCGAGTGAAACACAGGCGCCGATTATTTTGGATCGTTACGCCAACACCAGTTCAGCGGGTTCTATAATCGCCTTTCACCTCCATCGCGAGGCGCTTGTGGAGGGCGATATTGGCGTGATTTGCTCCTTTGGAGCAGGTTATAGCGCGGGCAGTGTGGTTATTCGTCGTTTGTAGATGTCTGTATAAGGTGCAAGGGAATTGAAAAAGGAAAATGTCATGTGGCAGTGGTTTAATAACGCGCAGCCTGCGCTTTCGCTGCGTAGCAAAGGGTTGCCACTACTACTGGTGACGTTACTCGCAACCGGAGGCTGTGCCAGTACGCAAATGGCGGAAAATACTGCTCCCGAAGACCCTTGGGAAGGCTTTAACCGCAAAGTGTTTGCGTTTAACGATGTGTTGGATCGCTACGCGCTCAAGCCGGTGGCAACAGGCTATCGTGCTATTACCCCCGACCCGGTAGAAACGGGCGTAGGTAATTTTTTCTCCAACTTAGGTGAAGTGCGTACTGCGCTTAACAGCGTGCTGCAGGGCAAACCGTCAAACGCGGGCCTCGCCACGTCACGTTTTTTAATTAACTCCACGGTAGGCATTGGCGGACTGTTAGATTATGCCACCCTAATGGAAATTACTGCGGATGAAGAAGATTTTGGCCAAACGTTAGCGGTGTGGGGGTGGGAAGATTCGCGTTATCTGGTGCTGCCTTTCTTTGGCCCCAGCACGCTGCGGGATACCACCGGTATGCCCGCGAACATGGCAACGAACCCCGTTAATTATGCAGAAGACGATATTGTTCGAGTAGGCCTTACCGCACTCAAAGCGATCGATATTCGAGCGGGTTTGCTTGACCAGGAAGAATTAATTCGTGGTGATCGCTACCGTTTTATTCGTGACGCTTACTTGCAGAACCGCCAATTTGAGGTGAGCGATGGAGAATTGGGTGATGACCCCTTTGCCAGCGAAACCTTCGACTTTGATGACAGCGATTTTGATGACAGCGGTCAGGATGATAGTGACTTTGGTGACAACGAAGTCACCGATTGAGGCTTATGATGGATCATTCTAAGCAGTTGATCGCGGTGATCGACGAACCTGGTCGTGAACGTGATGCGCTGGCTGAAGCGATTACCTGCGATGGCATGTGGGTGTTTGCCGCTGAGGATATCGCGCATTTGCCTGCTGACACGGCGCTCATTGTTGCCCATGCTCGGGCAGTTCCGCGGCAGCAATGGACACACCTAACGCGACGCCTACCGACACTGGTAGTCAGTGACTCGCGTCAGGACGCCGACTTGATCAAAGCGATTGATGTGGGGCTGGTGGACTATATTGTCCATCCGCTGCGACACGCCGAGCTGTTGCGACGAATGATCCGTAAGGCCATTAAGCTCAACGATTTGGCGCTGGAGCGCGAGCGTGACCATGCGCGGCTGGCGGAGTTAAACGAGAGCCTAGAGACCCATCTCGCGCTGCTGCGGATGGATCAGCAGAGTGGAGGGCATATCCAGCGGCGTTTGTTACCGCTGCGGCCCAAGGTGATTAACGGGGTGTATTACGACTACGTATTTGCTCCTTCGCTCTATTTGTCTGGTGATTTTCTCGATTACCAACGCTATAACGAGCGCTACAGTGCCTTCTATTTCGCCGATGTATCGGGGCATGGTGCCTCGTCGGCATTTGTTACCGTGCTGCTCAAATATTTATGCAACCGCTGGCTGAGTGAGTGGGATGGCCAGCATCCGGAAAATCTGCCGCCTGATTGGTTAAAGGCGATGAACCGCGAGCTGCAGGGCACCGATATTGGTAAACATGCCACCTTATTTGTCGGTGTTATTGACCACGAGGCGCATACTCTTCACTATTCGCTCGGCGCGCAGCTTCCCATGCCCCTGTTGGCAGCAGAAGGAGAGCTACGCCGTTTAGAAGGCGAGGGAATGCCGGTAGGCCTTTTCCCCGATGTGGAGTATCCTTCGCTGAGTTGTGCATTGCCGAATAAATTTCGTCTATGGCTCTGCTCAGATGGAGTATTGGAATGCTTGCCGGGTAAAACGCTCGACACGCGGCTCAAGGAGCTTGAGCAATTAGTAAGCGAGAGTGTAACGCTTGAGCAGTTGCGCGACCGGCTAGCAGAAACGAATGCACTCCTTGCCGAAGGGGATGCAGAGTTTGATGCCAACCAAGAGCGCGATGCTTTACCCGATGATCTAACAATCATGATGGTGAGCGGATTTGGTCATGCTGATTGAAGAGGGCCGCATTAAAGCGGCGTTCGATTCTGGTGTTTTTATTCTAAAACTGTGTGGTGATGTGCGTTTGACGCTCTGCGCCACGCTGGATACTCAAGCCCAGCGTCTTGCCGAGACGCCGGGGTTGCGTGCCGTATTGATTGACCTGCGTGAAGCCACCAATGTCGATTCGACGGCGCTTGGTTTTTTGGCCAAGGTCGCGATGGCGGTGAAAGGGCGCCTGGAGCAGCCGCCGACGATTATTGTCGATAATCCTGATGTACGGCAGATGTTGGACGTGATGGGCTTTGCGCGTTTCTTCACGCTGATGGAAGCGCCGCTACAACAGACGAGTACGCTCAACAATGAGCTTGAAGAGCTGCCCCAAGAGCCGGCAGACGAAGAGGGACTGCGCGATCGTATCCTGGAAGCCCACCGTATTTTAATGCATATGAACGAGCATAACCGTGAGCAGTTTCAGCCACTGGTTGACATGCTTGAGTCGCAAGACGCCACTACGCATCACTAAGCTCCCCTCTCCTTGATAAGCCCCTGGCCTCTCCCAAGGGCTATCTACCGATAGTCTCCAATCCCGACAAAGGCCTTAAAATCAGCTATGATTAGCGGCCTATCTATTCCAGTGCGTACATTATCGCCTTAAGGAGACCCATGGATCTTAATCCTCGCCGGGTAGCACTGTTGGTTGCCGCCAATACGGCGCTGGCACCCTTTGCTATCGACGCTTATTTGCCTGCCATGGGTATCATTGCTGAAAGCATTGGCGCCAGTATTCACCGTACTGAACTCTCCATCAGCGTATTCTTGTTCGGCTTTGCATTGGGCCAGCTATGCTTTGGGCCGCTTTCGGATCGGATGGGTAGAAAGCCTGTGCTGTTGGGCGGATTGGTGGTGTTTATGCTGGCAAGTCTTGCTATTACGATGGCGAACAGTTTGCCCACGCTGCTGGCTTGGCGGTTTATTCAAGCGCTGGGAGGCGGGGCCTGCGTGGTCAACTCGGCGGCGATTGTGCGCGACTGCTTTAGCGGGCGTGAGGCCGCCAAAGTGATGTCCACCATGGCAATGATTATGATGCTGGCGCCGCTGGTGGCGCCTGCAGTGGGCAGTTTGCTACTGCACGTGGCCGGCTGGTGGCTGATTTTTGTGTTCTTAGCCGTTTACGCAGGCTTTTTGCTCTGGCTGCTAGGAACGCGGTTACCTGAAACCCGCGATATGTCGCTGCCGGCAGCTTCACCACGGCAGGTAATACGCAACTACGCCAGCGTGCTTAAGCATCGTGAAGGCATGGGCTATATCTGTGCGGTAGCGGCTTCCTTTGCGGGCCTGTTTGCCTTTGTGACCGCTTCGCCGTTTCTTTATCTCGACTATTTTGGCCTCTCGCCCGGCACTTATCCGCTAGTGTTTGGGGTCAACGTGGTCGTTATTGCGCTCTCTAATCGGGTCAATATTCATCTGCTCCGCAAGCGCACTCCTCAGCAGAATTTGCGTTTAGGGTTGCTTATACAACTGGTGGCCGCGCTTGGGTTGGTAGCGGTGACCGCCCTGGACATCGCGTCGCTAGTGATCGTGGTGCCGTTGATTATGCTGTTTACCGGTATGATCGGGCTGATTACACCCAACGCGATCTCGTCGTTACTGGATCATTTTGGCCATATCAGCGCCACGGCAACGGCGCTACTGGGCGGGATCCAGTTTACCTGCGGCGCCCTCGCGGGAGTGATGGTAGGGCTGTTCGAGGTAGAGCATCTTTGGCCCATGGTACTCACCATGCTGGGCGCTGCGTTGCTAGGCAATATCGGTGTGCGCAAACTGACTAAAGCACCTGCTGCGGATGAATAGTTTTCAAATGGATAGAGCATATGGATAGTTTGAATGGGTAAGTTGAATGGATAGCATGCTGGCTTGGGTCAATATGCCGATGAGCACTTGGTTAGCTTGCTCCGCCGTACTGTTAATGGGTGCTTTTGTGCAGCGCGCTACCGGCTTTGGTTTGGCCATTATTGGCGCACCGCTACTGTTGATGCTAGAGCCTCGTCTGGTGCCGGTCACTCTGGTACTGTTCGGATTTACCGTCTCCCTGATGATGGTGCGTCATTACTGGCACGAGGTGCGCCTGGATTCCATTGGCATGGCGCTAGTGGGGCGCCTTCCCGGCAATGCGCTGGGTATTTGGCTGCTACTCGCCGCCCCCATGTTTGTGTTAGAAAAGCTGATTGCGGTCATCGTCCTGTTTGCGGTACTCGTCACCTTGTGCCGCTTTCAGTTGCCGGTAAACCGAATAACGCTGTTTGGCGCTGGGGTGCTCTCTGGCATTTTTGGCACCGTTGCGGCTATTGGTGGCCCACCCATCGTGCTGCTGATGCACGGCTTACCCACTGATCGTGTGCGCGGCAATCTAGCCGCCTTTTTCATTTTGACCTCTCTATTGACCTTAATCACCCTTGCCTTGGCTGACCAGATTCAGCTTTGGCATTTCCAGGTCGCGCTTACCTTCCTACCTGCAGTATTAATAGGTAACGCCTTGGCAGATACCGTAGCCCACCGTTTAGACCGACGCATGCTGCAAGGTGCCTCGCTGGCGTTATGCACCCTCGCGGCGCTAGGACTTTTGTGGTGATGTAAGGTCGGGTTGCCTCTATGTAACGAAAAATTTTCTACGTTTTGCTCGCTGTCATGAAGTTGTCATGGAACCAGTGCAAGGTATGCCTTGCGAAGGCCAGATCCCTACATGAACAGGAGTATTTCGCATGAACCGTATTCTAAAAACCACCGTTATCGCGGCTGCTGTAATGAGCGTTGCCGGTGTTGCTCAAGCCCGTGATCAAATCCGAATCGTTGGTTCCAGTACCGTTTACCCGTTTGCCAGCTACGTAACGGAAGAGTTCGGTGCGACTACTGGTAACCCGACGCCTGTTATTGAATCGACTGGTTCGGGCGGCGGTTTGCGTCTGTTCTGTAATGGTGTTGGTGAAGGCACACCCGACATTACTAACGCTTCTCGTCGCATGAAAGTGTCTGAGTTTGAGCGTTGTGAAGAGAACGGCGTTACCGATATCACCGAGGCTAAAATCGGTTCTGACGGCATCGTATTGGGTCAATCAAGCGAAAACGATGACATTGCTTTAACCCGCGAACAGATCTTCATGGCGGTAGCTGCCATGGTGCCGGTTGATGGCGAGTTAGTTGAAAACCCCTACACCAACTGGAGCGAGATCGATTCTTCGCTGCCAGACCGTGAAATCTCCATTTATGGGCCGCCGACAACTTCGGGTACCCGCGATGCTTTTGAAGAGCTGGTAATGGAATCTGCGTCTGAGGGTATGGATGTTTACGGCGATGAAGGCTACACCGATATTCGTTCTGACGGTGTTTACATCGATGCCGGTGAAAACGACAACCTAATCGTTCAGCGTCTTTCAGAAGACACCGGTGCCTTTGGTATCTTCGGCTACTCTTTCCTTGAAGAGAATACTGACACGATCAGCGCCGCCAGTATTGATGGCGTCGATCCTGAAGCTGAGGCGATCAGCTCCGGTGACTATCCTATCGCGCGTTCACTGTGGTTCTACGTGAAGAACCAGCACGCTGAAGACGTCCCGCCGATGTACGATTACGTCGATATGTTTATGAGCGAAATGATGATTGGCGATGACGGCTACTTGCGTGATATCGGCTTGATCGTTCTGCCAGAAGAAGAGCGCGAAGAGTGGCGCCAGGCTGTTGCAGATCGCACTTCAATGACAGCAGACGTTCTTAAGTAAGTTGGTAGGTCAGATTAAAAGTGGTCGGCAGCGCAAGCTGCCGACCCGTTATTGTTGATAGGTTTCTTAACCGGTGACCACGTGAGAGAGATGCGATGCAGACCAACCAGCTTCTTCTGATTTTTTGCAGTGCATTATTGCTGCTGGGGCTGCTGGCTTTTTTTGCTGGCCGTTCAAAAGCCACTCGGTTACGTAGCGCGGGTACGGCGATGTTCGCCCAGCCTGACCAATACGCTTGGTTTACAGTACTCTCCACCGCCGGGCCAGCCGTGGTAGTGAGTGCCTTGGGCGCTTTCGTTTTGCTTCTAATGGGCGCCGACATTCCTACGCTTTATCTGCTGGCGGCGAGCTTAGTGATAGCAGCCATCGGGCTACTGGTGAGTCTTAATCAAGTAAAACCCGATTTTCATGCCCGTCAAGCCATTGAGCGGGTCATTCGCATGACCCTGGCTGGGGCAGCGTTAATCTCCATTTTGACGACCTTTGGTATTTTAATTTCGATTATTTCCGAGGCGCTGCGCTTTTTCCAAATGCACAGCTTCTGGGAGTTCATCACCGGCACCACTTGGAATCCAGGCGCGAGCTTTTTAGCATCCGCGGGTCGCGGTGATGGTAGCGGCGCTGAGTTTGGCTCGGTACCGCTGTTTGCTGGCACCTTTATGATTACCGCCATCGCTATGCTGGTGGCGGTGCCTATCGGTTTGCTTTCAGCGATTTATATGTCTGAATTTGCACCGCGCAAAGTGCGTACCGTCGCCAAGCCGGTGTTAGAAGTATTGGCAGGTATTCCTACCGTCGTTTATGGCTTTTTTGCCGCCATCACCGTGGCGCCGATCATTGTCAATATTGCCGGTTTTCTGGGGCTCGATGCGTCTTATAACAATGCGCTGGCACCCGGCATTGTGATGGGCATTATGATCATTCCGTTTATCTCATCGCTATCTGATGATGTGATCAATTCGGTGCCCGATAGCATGCGCCAGGGGTCGCTGGCACTCGGTATGACCAAAGGGGAAACGATTCGTGATGTGGTAGTGCCCGCTGCCATGCCGGGGATTATCTCAGCGTCGCTCTTGGGTATGTCTCGTGCCATGGGTGAAACCATGATCGTGGTTATGGCGGCGGGTATGCGGCCTAATTTAACCGCTAATCCGCTGGAAGATATGACCACGGTGACTGTGCGTATCGTGGCGGCGCTCACCGGCGACCAAGAGTTTGAAAGTGCCGAAACATTATCAGCTTTTGCCCTTGGACTCGTGCTCTTCGTGATCACACTCGCACTCAACTTGGTGTCAGTATTGATGATCCGTCGTTTCCGTGAAAAATACCGCGTGAATAACCTGTAACGCCGAGGAACTGTTTCGATGAGCCACTCTTTTGACGAAATCAGCCAGCAGCTTAAGCGGCGTCACCGAAAGTCTACCCGCCTTAAATGGATAACCATGGGATCGTTAGGTCTCGCGGGCCTTTTTCTGGTGCTGTTTTTTGCCGATATGCTGAGTAAAGGTCTACCCGCTTTCCAGCAGGCCTATATACAAACCGAGATTAGCTACACACAAGAAGCCGAAACCGATGGGCGGCGGGCGTTTGATGAAGAGCTGTTGCCGTTAATTAGCCGTACGGCGGTGCGTACAATTCCATTAGAGTTGCGCAACAATCCTGACATGATCGGCACCAGTAAAGCGGAGTGGGTATTAGCGAATAGTGATGTCGATCAATACTTGAAGGGACACCGGCATCGCTTGAGTGACGAGGAGCAGGAAGCCCTTGATGCCCGAGTCGAATCTGGACAGGTGGATCTACGCTTTAATACCACTTTCTTTGGTTCGGGTGATTCAAAAATTGCCGAGAACGCGGGCATTTTATCGGCAGTGGTCGGCACCATTATGACCATGATCGTCACCCTGGCGATATCTTTCCCGATCGGCGTGATGACAGCTATTTATCTTGAAGAGTTTGCGCCGGATAACCGCTTAACCCAGATTATTGAAATTAACATCAATAACCTAGCGGCGATCCCGTCGATTCTATTTGGTCTGCTGGGTCTTGCGATCTTTATTAACTTTTTCGGGGTGCCGCGGTCGTCTCCATTAGTGGGCGGTATGACGCTGGCATTGATGACGCTGCCAGTGATCATTATTTCGACACGTACCGCACTGCGTAGCGTGCCTGAATCCATCCGTCACGCAGGCTTTGGGGTGGGCTGTTCACGCTGGCAGGTAGTGCGGGATCACGTTCTACCCTTAGCAATGCCGGGTATTATGACAGGTTCTATTATCGGCCTGGCGCAAGCGATGGGTGAAACGGCGCCGCTGATTATTGTAGGGATGGTGGCCTTTATCCCCGATGTGGGCGTTTCCTTTACCAACGCGGCAACAGTGATGCCTGCGCAAATATTCACCTGGGCTGGTGAACCTGAGCAGGCGTTTGTGGAAAAAACTGCTGGCGGTATTTTGGTGCTACTCACCATACTCATCTCACTCAACGCTTTTGCCGTTGTGATGCGTAAGAAATTTGAGCGTCGCTGGTAGGCCAGTGCGTTATAGAGGACATTTCTATGAATAGCCATGCAACTGTAATGAACGGCCAGCAGACACCTGCGGTTGGGCAACCCTATACACGAAATGAAGCTGCGTGCCACGACCTGAGTTTCCGGGTTCGCGATTTGAATCTGTGGTATGGCAAAAACCAAGCGCTGAAGAATCTAAATATTGATCTTTTTCAGAAAAATGTGACGGCGCTGATTGGCCCTTCGGGGTGTGGTAAGTCGACGTTCTTACGCTGTTTGAATCGTATGAACGACCTGATTCCTAGCGTACGCACCGAAGGCCTGGTCGAGATGGACGGGTTGGACGTTAACGCACCTAAAATGGATGAAGTGGCGCTCCGTCGCCGGGTGGGCATGGTTTTCCAAAAGCCTAATCCGTTTCCTAAGTCGATCTTTGAAAATATCGCTTACGCACCACGCATGCACGACTTGGTCAGCCGTAAAGCCGAGCAGGAAGAATTGGTTGAAAAAGCGCTGCGTGACGCTGGGTTGTGGAACGAGGTGAAAGACAAGCTGCATGAGCCAGGCACCTCTCTGTCCGGTGGTCAGCAACAGCGGTTGTGTATTGCCCGCGCTATTGCGGTTCAGCCTGATGTGATTTTGATGGATGAGCCAACCTCAGCGCTTGATCCTATTTCCACCGCCACCATCGAAGACCTGATGGACAAGCTGAAAGAGAAATTCACCATCATTACCGTGACGCATAATATGCAGCAGGCGGCGCGGGTGGCGGACTACACGGCGTTCTTCCACCTGGGGGAAATCATTGAGTACAACGACACCAAAGTGATGTTCTCAACCCCGGCACAGAAGAAGACCGAGGACTATATCTCTGGTCGTTATGGTTAATTAATGCTTGCTAATTAATACTTACTACGCAGGCCTACTACATGGTGGTGGGCCTGTTTGTTAGTAGGCGTTTTTTTAAGTGTTTATATATGTTTTAACGTATATAGCCGTTATGCTTTCTCTTAATAGATTGTGTAACCGTTAGCTTAGGAGGCACTCATGGCACTACGTATTGGCATTAACGGCTTTGGGCGGATTGGGCGTTTGGCATTGCGCAGTTTGTGGGGGCAGGTAGACGCTGGCGCGGTAGCAATAACACGCATTAACGACCCGGGCGGCGATGCGGCAACCTTTGCCCACCTGCTGGAGTTTGATTCAGTTCATGGGCGCTGGGCACCAGGTAAGGGCATCTCGGCAACCGATGACGCTATCGTTCTCGATGGAAAAACTGTCGTCTTTAGCGCTAATAAAGCAATTGCCGATAGCGATTGGTCGAACTGCGATATCGTGATCGAGTGCTCGGGCGTAATGAAAACCACCGATAAACTGCAGGCATACATTGATCAAGGCGTCGGTCATGTGGTGGTGAGTGCGCCTATGAAAGAGGCGAACGTGCTTAATGTGGTGGTGGGGGTGAACGACCACCTTTACGATCCTGCTCAACATAAGATCGTTACCGCTGCCAGCTGCACCACCAACTGCCTGGCGCCGGTGGTCAAAGTCATTCAGGAAACCTTCGGTATCCGCCATGGCTCGATGACCACGGTGCACGACATTACCAATACCCAAACCATTCTAGATGCTCCGCACAAAGACCTGCGCCGGGCGCGCGCTTGCGGCATGAGCTTAATTCCCACCACTACGGGTTCGGCCAAAGCCATTACAGCCATTTTTCCTGAGTTAGCGAGTAAGCTTAATGGTCATGCGATTCGTGTACCCCTGGCGAATGCTTCGCTGACTGATATGGTGTTCGAGCTTGAGCGTGAAGTGAGTGTCGAAGAGGTCAATCAGGCGCTAAAAGCCGCGGCTGATGGCGAGCTTGCCGGTATTTTGGGCTATGAAGAGCGCCCGCTAGTGTCGATTGATTACCGCACCGACCCGCGCAGCTCGATCATTGATGCGCTCTCCACCATGGTGATCAATGGCACCCAGCTAAAACTCTATGCCTGGTACGACAACGAGTGGGGCTACGCCAACCGCACGGCAGAGTTGGCCCTGATGGTAGGTAGTGGGCAGGTAGGCGGTGAGCAGGTGGGCCGTGGCTGATTTATCGTTGTTAAAGCGGGTAAAGGCGCTACCTTTCGAGGTGCGCCAATATATGCTGATTACCGGCAACTACTGGGCCTTCACGGTAACCGACGGCGCGCTGCGTATGCTGGTGGTCATGCACTTCCATCAACTGGGTTACTCGCCGTTAGAAATCGCCATGCTGTTTCTGTTTTACGAAGCTTTTGGTGTGGTGACTAACCTGGTAGGTGGCTGGTTGGGTGCGCGGTTGGGTCTCAACCGCACCATGAATGTGGGGCTTGGGCTGCAAATTATTGCGCTTGCTATGCTGATGGTACCCGCTAGCCTGCTGACAGTTGCTTGGGTGATGGCCGCTCAGGCGCTGTCGGGGATCGCCAAAGACCTCAACAAAATGAGCGCTAAAAGCGCCGTTAAAGTGCTGGTGCCAAAAGAGAGTGCTAACGCCAATAGTTCACTCTACCGCTGGGTGGCGATGCTGACCGGCTCTAAAAACGCGTTAAAGGGGCTGGGCTTTTTTGTTGGCGGGTTGCTGCTAACGTTGATTGGCTTCCAGGCCGCTGTGTTGGTCATGGCGGTGATGCTTGGCAGCGTGTTACTGCTTTCACTGTTGAGGCTTAAGGCGGATTTAGGCCGCCAAAAAGTAAAGCCCAAGTTCTCCGAAATCTTCTCAAAATCACGCGCTATTAACGTGCTCTCCGCGGCGCGCTTTTGCCTGTTTTCGGCACGGGATGTGTGGTTTGTGGTAGCGCTGCCGGTGTTTTTATACGATCAGCACGGCTGGACACACTGGACAGTGGGTGGGCTGTTAGCGGTATGGGTGATCGGTTATGGCGGGGTGCAAACCCAAGCACCTAAATTAACCCGGCTGATCAAAGGCGATGCGCGGGCACTTACCGCCGGCTGGGCGGCGGCATTGGGCGTGCTGGCGATTTTGTTGGCGATGCTGCCCTTGGCGCAGGTAGGCTGGTTAGTCGTCGGTTTGCTCGCCTTTGGCGTATTGTTTGCGATTAACTCCAGCTGGCACAGTTACTTGATTGTGCATTATGCCCGCGCTGACGGCGTCTCCATGGATGTTGGTTTCTATTATATGGCCAATGCCATGGGGCGTTTAGTGGGCACGCTACTGTCGGGCTGGCTATATATGGCATATGGGCTGAGCGCTTGCCTGTGGGTATCCGCCGCCTTAGTGGCTGCCAGCGCATTGATGGCGCTGGCGTTGCCTAAGCAAGTCGCATGATCCGCGCTTCGCCCAGGCTGGGTTTAACGCTCACTTTAGGCAGTGCACAAACTCTTGCCTGGGCCTCCAGCTATTACTTGACCGCTATCCTTGTGGTGCCCATGGCCCGCGAGCGGGATTTGAGCTTCTGTGTATTCGTGTGCTTCGACTGTAAGGGCGAGGCGTCTATATAAAGGCGACGTAGTTTCCACTGTCCGATCTGTATGAATTGGATTGGTTTATGGTATATGTGATATATCTTGCATTGAGCTTACTTAAGCGAGAGTTTATATGACAGACCATCCTTTTTCGTCTCAATCACTCCTTGCTCAGGGCGGTAGTCACCTTGAGCACGAATATGGAGTAATCATCCCGCCAGTATATACATCAACGACTTACCTTCGAGACAGCGATAATCAATATCGCAGCGGTCGAGTGTATTCCAGAGCTGACAACCCAACGTACCGACCTGCAGAAATACTCTTGGCAGAGCTGGAAAATGCGGTTGATGCCCGTTTATTCGCCTCGGGTATGGCAGCGGCAACAACTGTTTTTCAGGCGTTAAAGCCCGGCGATTCCGTCATCGCTCCTAAAGTGATGTACTGGGCGTTGCGTAAATGGCTGCAGACCTTTGGTGTCGATAGCGGGCTGAATGTTCGTTTTGTGGACACTACAAATCTGGACGAATTACGCCTTGCCATTGATGAAAAAGCACCCACACTTATTTGGCTTGAAACGCCTGGCAATCCGCTCTGGACCGTTACCGATATTGCTGCAGTAGCTGATTTAGCAAAAGACTGCAGAGCCCTGCTTGCTGTTGACTCTACTGTTGCTACACCATTGCTAACAAAACCGTTGAACCTTGGTGCTGATATCGTGATGCATTCAGCCACCAAATACCTCAACGGCCACTCTGATGTTATTTCCGGAGTATTGGCTGCACGGGAAGATAACGCCTTCTGGCAGCGTCTGGTTGCCATTCGCGCCCAATCTGGTGCAGTTCCTGGCCCAACTGATGCAGCTCAATTACTACGTGGAATGCGAACCTTGTTTTTACGGGTGCGGGAAAGCTGTCAAAGTGCGTTATATATTGCTGGACAGCTGGAGCAGCATCCGCATGTAATTGAGGTGTTATACCCCGGTTTAAAAAGTTTTTCCGGCCACGACGTGGCTCAAAAGCAAATGAGCAGTGGTTTCGGCGGTATGTTGTCTATTCGTTTAGCCGGTGGAGAAAAAGCCGCTATTGCAGTTGCCGCTAAAACGCAGCTCTGGTGTCGGGCTACTTCGTTAGGCGGTGTAGAAAGTTTGATTGAGCACCGTGCCAGTATTGAAGGTTCTGACTCGCCAGTTCCGCTGGATTTGCTGCGCTTGTCGGTCGGGATTGAAAAGGCCGACGATCTGCTGGCCGATTTGCAGCAATCCATTGATAGCGCTCACGCGTAAATGCTCATGTACGTAAAGCCGCGCGTACCATTAACCCTTGTTACCGTCTTCTTAGCTAAGGCTGTAACAAGGGTGAACCCTCCATATACAGGTGGCGAAGCTTCCACCATCCCTCAACGTTTAAGCTTAACCCTTGCCCTATAAGCGCCGGGTCAATGAACAGCGTTATATTTTGGTAGCGATGGCATTGGTAAAGCGAAGAGTCTGCGGGTGGGTTTGCCTCGGCAATGGCGACCTTGGCAAGCCCACCGCAGCAGCCATGTCTTGGGGAAAGGCGTACGGTAAGGATGCCGCCTCGCTGCTTGATAAAGTCTAGTGCTTTGCTATCTATATCAATCACATTACCCATGGCCTATCCAATCGTTATTGAGCCCAATGCTTGGGATGGCTACAGGCATGATGACCTGGTGACCTAGCTCAAAATTTAATGATTAACAGTAGCCGGAAAATGATGGCGGGTCTTGTTTGCAATTCTTACCAGCGCGAGCATCAGCGGTACTTCGACCAATACGCCGACAACAGTGGCTAGCGCAGCGCCCGACTGTAAGCCAAACAGTGCGATAGCCGCTGCCACCGCCAGTTCAAAGAAGTTGCTGGCGCCGATCATCGCCCCCGGGGCGGCAATATTGTGCGGCAACTTCCAGGCCTTAGCCCAGCCATAGGCAATAAAGAAGATCAAAAAGGTCTGAATAATCAGCGGGATCGCGATCAGCACGATATGCAGCGGATTATTCAGAATGACCTCGCCCTGGAAGGCAAACAGCAGCACTAGGGTAATGATCAAACCAATCGGCGTGATCGGGCCAACGCGCTTCATAAAGACATTGTCGTACCATTCGGCGCCGCGTTTTTTAATCAAGCTCTGCCGGGTGATATAGCCCGCCGCCAGGGGAATCACTATATATAGGATCACTGATAGTGCGATGGTGTCCCAGGGCACCTGAATATTGGAGATGCCCAGTAGGAAGACCACGATAGGGGCAAACGCGAACAGCATAATTAGATCATTAAGCGCCACTTGCACCAGAGTGTAGGCGGCATCGCCGCGGGTCAGGTAGCTCCACACAAACACCATGGCGGTACACGGCGCGGCGCCCAGCAGAATTGCACCGGCTAAATACTGGCTGGCTAGCTCGGCGGGAATAAACGGTCGAAAGATCACCATCAGAAATAGCCAGGAGATGGCGAACATAGTGAAAGGTTTGATCAACCAGTTCACTGATGTAGTAATGATCAAACCTTTGGGCTGACGACGCACACCCAGTAGCGAGGTGAAGTCAATTTGCGCCATCATGGGGAATATCATCGCCCAAATGAGCACCGCCACCGGAATCGATACCTGCGCCACTTCAAAGCGTGACAGCGTTTCCGGTACCGCTGGAATAAATTGCCCAACTAAGATGCCTACCACAATGGCGAGTGCTACCCATAGCGTGAGGTAGCGCTCAAAAAATCCCATGCCTTCGGCGGTAGAGGGTGAGGCGTTGTCTTGCAGTGCTGGCATGTGAAGCTCCTGATTAGATGGCGCGTTGATTAACCCGCTTTGAGACTTCTTCGGCGCTCTCTTTGCGCTCCGAATAACGATCCGTCAGCACGTCACTGCGATCACGCACTAGTAGAGTGAATTTCACCAGCTCTTCCATGACATCCACGATACGGTCATAAAACGGTGAAGGCTTCATCCGGTCTTTATCATCAAACTCCATAAAGGCTTTGGGTATCGAGGACTGATTGGGAATCGTCAGCATACGCATCCAACGCCCCAAGATGCGTAGCTGATTGACCGTATTGAAGGACTGCGAACCGCCGCAGACCTGCATTACCGCCAAGGTTTTGCCCTGAGTAGGGCGGACGCCACCCAGGGCAAGGGGGATCCAATCTATTTGCGCCTTCATAATGCCGGTCATTGCGCCGTGACGTTCGGGGGAGCACCACACCATCCCTTCTGCCCATTGGGCCAATTGGCGTAGCTCATCGACTTTGGGGTGGCTGGCATCTTCTGCATCCGGTAACGGCAGCCCCCTGGGGTCAAAGATTCTTGTTTCTGCGCCCATGGCATTGAGTAAATGTGCGGCTTCCTCAACCGCTAACCGGCTGAAAGAGCGCTCACGCAGAGAGCCGTATAGCAGCAATATTTTAGGTGCGTGTTCAGTGCTATGTGGAATCCTCAGCCGTTCGCTGCTGGGCGGTTCAAAGAATTCAGCGTCTATATTAGGCAGATCATTCAGGTCGGAAAAATCAGTCAGTGAGATCATCGCGGTTTACTCGGATTGGGTCTTAATAGCTTGATGATTCCATCATATATGTTTTTTCGTATATTTCTAGGGCAACTGTGTGCCTGCAATATTGCCGTCATGAACCCGGCGTAGAGTGACAGCCACTAACTACATAAGAGGCTGTTTATTTATGACGAAGCGCCGCGTGTTGTTCCTCTGCAATGCTAACTCTGCACGGTCTCTGATGGGGGAGGCGTTGCTTCGCCATTTGGCAGATGATCGTTTTGAAGCGTTTAGTGCCGGTTCTGAACCGGATGAGCCCCATGCATTGACACTTGAAGCGTTGCGTAAACACGGGCTCCCCACCGAGGGCCTGCGCAGTAAGTCGTTGGATGAGTTTGAAAGCGAGACCTTCGATTTTGTCATTGTGCTGTGCGACAAATCCCAGCAAGCCTGCCGCGATTGGCAAGGGGAGGCGGGCGAAGTTCTATCCTGGGATATTCGTGACCCTCGCTTGATCGGCAAGTCAGATGCTTATGAGCAGGCATTATTAGAGATTCGTCGGCGCCTACAGCTCTGGCTGCCTCTCCACACATCTGATTAACCTTACTGAAAGGGGCGGGTCGAGATGAAATGGATTAATAACTTAAGCGTCAAGGCAAGTTGGACGCTTGTATTAGTGGCCTTTAGCGGCCTGGTCGTCGTCATTGGCGCACTGGGTTTGTTCGCCAACCATTTTGGTCGTGAGGCATTTACGTCGCTTCATGAACGGGACATGGCACAAATTAGTCAGCTCAATAGCGCCTATACCCAGCTGTTGCGTGCGCGTATTCAGATGAACCGTGCAGCGGAGTTAATTCGTACCCCTTCGTTTGATCGACCTGACCCTCTGATAGAAGAAGCCCAGCGGTTGCTTGATGAGGCGTCCGAGAACTTCACTCAATTTACAGCGAGTGATTTTGATCAGGATCAGCAGTCGTTTGTCGAACAGTTAGCTTCGAACTTTCAATCATTTGTTAACAATAATCTCAATCTTCAGATGATGATGCTTGAAGAGCGCGACATATCAGGCTTTTTCTCGGGTGAGTCGCGAGTGGATGATAGTAGCGAGCACTTTGTGGCAAGCGCTGAGGCTTTTATTGGCGCTTCCACTCAGCGGGGTAACACCTTGCTTATGCGCTTTGAGCAGGTTTCATCGCTACTTTTTTGGGGAGTGATTACAGCGCTTGGCGCTGCGCTGTTGGTAGTGACGGTAGTGGTATGGGGCGTGCGTAAAAATGTGCTTCGCCCATTGAAGAAAATCACTGGGCACTTCCAGCGCATTGCTAACGGTGACCTGTCGGCGCCAGTAACGGCGCACTCAAGTAACGAAATTGGTCAGCTATTTAGTGAGCTGGATAAGATGCAGCACTCGCTGACGGCCACGGTTAATCGTCTTAATACGAGCAGCCAGCAGGTATATAGCAATAGTCAGGAGATGACTGAGCAGAACCAGCTTTTGGCGAGCCAAACCGACACTCAAGTGTCAGCTTTGCAGCAAATGGCAGCGAGCTTGGAACAGCTAACCGCCACGGTGAATCAGAATGCTGAAAGTGCGGCGCATGTTAACCAGTCAACGGCAGATGTGTCTCAAAAAGCGCAGCAGGGTGATGAGGTGATTACCCAGTTTATCGCCACCATGGAGGCGATAAATAGTCACTCCGAAGAGATTCAAAGCATTATTCGCATGATTGAAAGCATTGCTTTCCAAACCAATATTTTAGCGCTCAATGCATCGGTTGAAGCCGCGCGTGCCGGTGAGCACGGGCGTGGGTTTGCGGTGGTCGCCAATGAGGTGCGTGCACTGGCAACGCGCAGTGCCAGTGCCGCCAGTGATATTCGCTCACGCATTGAAGCGTCGAGTGCGAGCGTCCAGCAAGGCAGCATATTGTCTCAGCAGGCTGGTGAACATACACGGGCGATCATGCAAGCAGCGAGGAATGTGGACACGCTGATGACGCAAATCACCCATGCCTCTGAAGAGCAGCGGCGAGGCATTGAGGAGGTCAACCACGCGGTTGCTCAGATCGATACCACTACCCAAGACACCATGCGCTTAGTCAATCAGGCGGCCCAGAGCGCGGAGGTGCTGTCCCAAGAAGCTTTGCAGATGCGTGAATATGCCGGTCAATTTAGTGTGTTGGAGAGTGCCATTGAACCAGGCTTGTCTGGTATTGATAAAAATCAAACTGACTATCCCGAATGGGAGCAGCTCAGTCATCAAGAGGGCGCCTTACCGGATGACCATGAGCAAGCCCGTCGTCAGGCGGGATTATTGGCTTCGGCTTAGCATTCTGGATGAAGGAATTTAGCTTTACTCCTGAGCTTACAACGCTATCATGCGATTTTCTCTGAGCGTCATGTAGCGTGTTAGCAACAAAGTGGTTAGTGACACCCTTTAGCTTGTTTTTTCAGCGTTTTCTGAACGACCCTATGCTGCTCTCAATGAGTATCCTATGGGTCGTTTTGTGTTGGCTGGAGCCTCAACCACTGAGTGAAATGGCTGACCGGGTTCACTGGACAACCCTTGTAGTATTAACCGGCCTAATGCTGCTCAGTCGCGCGTTAGAACTGAGTGGTTATTTAACGCTCTGGGGTCGTCAGTTATTAGCTCTACTGCGTGGTGAGCGCCGACTTGCGGTCGGTTTGATTCTGTTTTCGGGGCTTCTCTCGGCGATAGTCACTAACGATGTGGCGCTGTTTATTGTGGTACCACTGACGCTTAGTCTGGCGGGAATGGCAACACTGCCGATTGAACGCTTGATTGTGTTTGAGGCGCTGGCTGTGAATGCAGGCTCATCGCTGAGCCCGATTGGTAATCCGCAAAATCTCTATTTATGGCAGCTTTCAGGCATTCGCTTCGGCGACTTTTTATGGGTAATGTTGCCGCTTGGGGTGGGCTTGATGCTGTTGCTCTTACTTTTTGTTCCCTTGGCATTTCCGAAAGCGTCAATACACTTGGAAGCAGTTTCTGCGATGACGGCTGAGCGCCGAAAGGCGCCGTTATGGGCGGCGCTTATTGGCTATCCACTTTTTCTGGTCGCGGTAGACATGGGGTGGGTGCTATCGGCGCTGGCTGGCGTTTTGCTTTCGATGCTATGGGTGGCTCGACGGGCGGTATTCAGTATTGATTGGCTACTGCTGATAGTGTTTGTATTGATGTTCGTAAATCTAAGTGTCATCGGTGAGCTGAGCGTTGTTCAGCAGTTTATACATTCAATGCGCCAGTGGCCGGGTGGCGATGTTAGTGCTGGCGCACTCCTTTCACAGGTCGTATCCAACGTGCCAGCGACCCTACTGCTTGCCCAGCAGAGTGAGTGGCAGCCGCTGGCTTGGGGCGTTAGCGTGGGTGGCTTTGGTTTGGCGGTAGGCTCAATGGCGAATTTAATCGCGCTACGTTTGGCACGCCAGCCTGGGATTTGGAAGGAGTTTCATTGCTGGTCGCTCCCCATGTTGGGGCTGGGGTGGTTGTTTGCCGCCGTATGGCTCAGCGCCCTGGCGCGGTAATAGGGTCAGGGCGCTTCACAAAAGGCTATATTTTGTAATAGCGCAGCTTAATCAACTAGCTCGACGGCGACAGCCGTTGCTTCGCCACCGCCAATGCATAAGCTGGCAATACCGCGTTTGCCGCCTTTGGTACGTAGGGCATGAATTAGCGTAGCGATGATGCGTGAGCCGGTAGAGCCAATCGGGTGGCCTTGGGCGCAGGCGCCGCCAAACACATTGACTTTGTCGTGGGGCAGGCCCAAGTCATCCATGGCCATCAGTGTCACCACCGCAAAGGCTTCGTTAATCTCGAATAGGTCTACGTCATTCACGCCCCAATCGAGCTTTTTCATCAGCTTTTCAATCGCACCCACTGGCGCGATGGTGAACTCACTAGGGTGTCGCGAGTGAGTCGTGTGGCCTAGCATACGCGCTAGCGGCTTAATACCTTGTTGATCTGCAGCTTCCTGACTCGCCAAGATAAGTGCCGAAGCGCCGTCGGAAATTGAGCTGGCGTTGGCGGCAGTAATCGTACCGTCTTTGGCAAAAGCGGGGCGCAACTGGCGGATTTTGTCGAGCTTAGCTTGGAAGGGCTGCTCATCGTGTTCGACAAGGGTTTCGCCCTGGCGAGAGGTGACCATCACCGGTGCGATCTCTGCGCTTAGGTGGCCTGAGTTGGTGGCGGCCATGGCGCGCTCAAGGGACGCAATAGCAAAATCATCCAGGCGCTCCCGCGTGTAGCCTCGCTCAGTAGCCACATCCTGGGCAAACACGCCCATTAGTTTGCCCGTTTCGGCGTCTTCCAGCCCATCCAAAAACATATGGTCTTTAAGCTCGCCGTGCCCCAGCCGATAGCCGCCCCGCGCCTTGGTAAGCACGTGGGGGGCGTTAGACATGGACTCCATGCCGCCAGCCAGCAAAATATCGCCACTGCCCGCTTTGATTAAATCGTGGGCAAGCATGGTGGCTTTCATCCCCGAGCCGCACAGCTTGTTAATAGTGGTGGCGCCATTGGCATCAGGAATGCCCGCTTGGCGCATTGCTTGCCGCGCAGGGCCCTGCTTAACACCAGCGGGCAGTACACAGCCCATAATGCCTTCGGTGATCAGGGCTGGGTCAATTCCCGCCTCTTCAATGGCCGCTTTGATGGCGACTGCGCCAAGCTGTGGCGCTGTCATGCTTGCAAGGCTGCCCATCATGCCGCCCATCGGCGTGCGTTTGGCGGCGAGAAATACAACATCGGTGGGGTTGCTCATGGCCAATCTCCTTCAGTTTATTGTGATTATCATAACGAGTAGTGGGTGATACGTTGACCCGTAGGCGGTGCTGTGGTTCTCTCCAGAGTAACCAAGCAAGCGCTAGTGTAAATGACATGAATGTAATGAATGCATCCCCTCGCCGCAAGGAACTGACGCGCCTCGCTGCTCAGCTATTCGTCCAAGAGGGCTTTGATCGCACGACCGTGCGAATGCTGGCGCAGGAAATGGGTATTAAGTCCGGTAGCTTGTTTCATCATTTTAAAGATAAGCAGGAAATCCTCGCTGCGGTCATTGAAGAAGGCACTCAAAATGCCTTGATGATTGCGCGAAAAGCGCTGGACGAGTGCGCTGCAGAGCCTGAAGTTCGGCTGCGCGCTATGGCACGTGCCCATCTTGAAACCCTCTTTACCGATCGCAATGCCCATGTGGTGGCACTCTTTGAGTGGCGCCGACTCGACCCGGCGGCCAGTGCTCATTTGAGCCACTTGCGTGACGCTTACGAGGCGCTGTGGGTCGCTGTTATCGACGATGCGTTGGAAGCTGGCTTGATCCATGGCGACCGCTTTCTTGTCTCGCGTTTTGTTTTGGGGGCGCTGAACTGGACAGTGCGCTGGTACGACCCCAGCGGGCCACGCTCGCCTGATGACCTCGCTGACGAGCTGGTTGCCATGATTATGCCCACCTCTGCTTAATACTCTGACAACAGCCTCGACCAACGTCTAACGCTACAGCTTATATCAGTGCTTGCTCTCTGAGTCGTTTGCTTTTAGCGTTGCTATTATCTTTTAGCTTACGTTAACGTCAACGGATAAATATAACAACACTGCTTGCGCTTATTCTCACTACGAGCTCATTTCCAATAACACAAGAGAGCCATCATGACAGCGACATCACAATCACTGCCCGACTATTACCACTACCTCGATAACTTTTCCGTTGATCGCGTTCTTGCCCGTCTGGATGACCACCGGGACGGCCTGCTAAATGCCTTTGAGGCCTGCTGTGGTCGTCATGTGCGCGCTGGCCGCGGCGATGTGCTGGCGCTGGTTCAAGAGGACTCTCAAGGTGATATGCATACCTTGAGCTACGCCGAGCTAGACGAGCAAAGCGCAAAGTTGGCAGGGTGGTTTAAAGCCCAGGGGTTGGGTATAGGCGACCGCATTGCCTGCATGCTGCCGCGGTCACCACAGCTATTGATTGCAGTGCTCGCCACTTGGCGTATTGGTGCGGTCTACCAGCCGCTGTTTACCGCCTTTGGCCCCGATGCGGTGGACTATCGGCTAGGGCGTGCAGGCACCAAGTTGGTGATTACTGATCACGCTAACCGCTATAAATTCGATGGCCTTAGCCAATGCCCTCCGGTACTGGCTGTGGGCGGGGCGACCAGTGAGCATGCCGATGATCACGACTGGCAGGCGGCGTTGACGCATACGTCAATGAACGACAAGCCGCCGAGGCTTGCGCCTGAAGCACCATTTCTGCAAATGTTTACCTCTGGCACCGTGGGCAAGCCGAAAGGCGTTGCCGTTCCACTGGCAGGGATGACCGCTTTTGCGATCTATATGGAGCTGGCCATTGATCTGCGTGACGATGACCGCTTCTGGAATATGGCCGATCCCGGTTGGGCTTATGGTCTCTACTATGCGATTGCCGGGCCTTTACTGCTTGGTGTGACGACGCATTTTTGTGAGGCAGGATTTAGCGCCGAGGGGGCGCTGGCGTTTATGAAGCGCCACCACATTACCAATTTTGCTGCCGCGCCGACCGCTTACCGCCTAATGAAAGCGTCAGGGCTATTTGATGACGCCCATGAAACGCTTGAGCTGCGCGCGGCTAGCTCGGCGGGCGAACCTCTAAATACTGAAGTAGTGACCTGGGTTGAGAAGTCGTTGGGATGCCCGGTTATGGATCACTACGGCCAGACCGAAACCGGCATGACGTGCAATAACCACCATGCCCTTGACCATCTCAAGCATGTGGGCGCAATGGGCGTGCCGATGCCGGGTTATCGACTGGCAATTTTGGACGCGGAGTATAAAGAGCTGCCTGCCGGGGAGCCTGGTGTCCTCGCCGTCGATATCAAGAACTCCCCGGCACACTTCTTCCAGGGCTACACCTGGCAAGAGAAGAATCCCTTTGTGGAAGGCTATTACCTGACGGGCGATGTGGTTATCCGCAATGAAGACGGTACCTTTCAATTTGCCGGGCGTGATGACGATATTATTACCACCGCGGGTTATCGGGTGGGGCCAACGGACGTTGAAAATAGTGTGATGACGCATCCTGCAGTCGCCGAATCGGCGGCAGTGGGGCAGCCTGATGAGATCCGCGGCGAGGTGATCAAGTCGTATATCGTGCTCCGCGAAGGCTATGAAGCCAGTGACGAGCTGGCTGATGAAATCAAACAGCGAGTGCGTGAGCGGCTTTCGACCCACGCTTTTCCGCGCATTATTGAGTTTGTCGATGAGTTGCCTAAAACCCCCAGCGGCAAGATTCAGCGCTTTAAATTACGTGCCCAGGCAGTAGAAGAAGCCAAAGCAAGTCAATAGCCCATCAAGTGAGTAGCCAAATCAAATGAATAAAAAAGCGAGTGAATAAACCCACCACGATATATAGCAACCATACATAACGACCAAAGGGATACGGAAATGCAGGTTAAGGAGAGTACCTTTTTAATTACCGGGGCTGCCTCTGGTCTTGGGGCGGCTACCGCTGAGCGCTTAGTCGCTGCAGGCGCTCGCGTCGTGTTATGCGACTTAAACGACAGTGTCAATGCCCATGCCCAGCAGCTGGGGGCAAGCGCACGCGCCATTCTGGCGGATATTACGTCAGGCGAACAGATGCAGCAGGCCGTAGATGCGGCGGTAGCGCTGGGTGGCGAGCACGGGCTTTCAGGCGTAGTTCACTGCGCGGGTGTGGTTAGCGTGGCCAAGCTGGTTGATCGTGAAGGCAACCCGGCTGATTTAGAAAGCTATATGAAAACGATCAATATCAATCTGGTCGGCACTTTTAACGTCATGCGCCTTGCGGCTGCCGCCATGGCTAAAAACGCGCCGAATGAGAGTGGTGAGCGCGGGGTGATTATTAATACTGCGTCCATTGCTGCTTTTGATGGGCAGGTAGGCCAGTGTGCTTATAGTGCCTCTAAAGCGGGTGTTGTGGGTATGAGCTTGCCAGCGGCGCGGGAATTGTCGCGCCATGCTATTCGGGTGATGGCCATCGCCCCTGGCGTATTTGAAACGCCGATGATGAGTGAAATTCCTGACGAGGCGGCCCAGGCACTAGCGGCGGCGGTACCTTTTCCTAAGCGTTTAGGTAAGCCAGATGAGTTTGCTCAATTAGCCGAGCAGATTATTACCAACCCCATGCTCAATGGCGAACTGATCCGCTTAGACGGTGGCATTCGCATGCAGTAACTAGATGGCCAGTAGGTAAAAGAAAAATAAAACGACTCGTCGGCTTTTGGTTGGCGAGTTTTTTTATTATTTGCACCAGGGGTTTACTGGTTGGGCGACCAAAGTTCTAGAGTGTTTTTGGGCTAAATTCAAACGCTCGCTTGACTCTGAGGGGCGCCCGCGCTAATTTTCAAACATGTGTTTGAAAGCTCTCTGCCATTAAGAGTTGCTTGGCTTTCAACCCCCCCCCTTTCTTAGGAGAAGTGTGATGCCCAGCTATCAGGCCCCTATTCGTGATATGCGTTTCGTTATGGACGAGATGCTTGACTACCCCGCTCACTACGCGCGCCTGCCAAGCGGTGACGATGCATCGCCAGATGTTGTCAGCGCTATTTTGGAAGAGGGGGCACGCTTCGCCCGCGATGTACTGCTGCCGATCAATCAGAGTGGCGATGAAGAAGGGTGCCTACTGGAAGGGGGCGAGGTCAAAGCGCCTAACGGTTTCAAAGAGGCCTACCAGCAGTACGTAGAGGGGGGGTGGCCGAGTCTGGCCGCCGATCCTGCTCATGGTGGTCAAGGGCTGCCGCCTTCATTGGCGATGCTGTTGTCGGAAATGATCTGCGCCACTAACTTGGCGTGGGGCATGTACCCAGGGCTCTCTCATGGTGCGGCAGACGCACTTCGCCATCATGGCACCGATGAGCAGAAGGCGACGTATCTCACCAAGCTGGTAGAAGGGGTATGGACGGGCACTATGTGCTTAACTGAACCGCACTGCGGCACTGACCTAGGATTGATCAAGACGCGAGCAGTGCCCGCTGATGGCGATGCCTATGCGATTACTGGCACCAAAATCTTTATCTCGGCCGGTGAGCATAATCTGGCTGAAAACATTGTCCACCTGGTATTGGCAAAACTGCCTGGCGCACCGGAAGGTTCTAAAGGTATTTCGCTATTTGTAGTGCCTAAGTTCTTGCCCGATGCCCAAGGTAATGTGGGTGAGCGTAATGGCGTCACCTGCGGTTCGCTCGAGCATAAAATGGGCATTCATGGTAATGCCACCTGTGTGATGAACTTCGACGACGCAACCGGCTACTTGGTAGGGCCGCCCAATAAAGGGCTGGCGTGCATGTTCACCATGATGAACGCTGCGCGTCTTGGGGTGGGGATTCAAGGGCTGGGGTTGATTGAAGCCAGTTTCCAGAATTCATTGAGCTATGCCCGTGACCGGTTACAGATGCGCGGCTTATCGGGCAAACAGGCTCCTGAAAAGCCCGCTGATCCGATTATCGTCCACCCTGATGTGCGCCGCATGCTGCTGACCCAGAAAGCCTTCGCCGAAGGCGGGCGTATGTTGGTGCTTTATACCGCGCAAATGCTCGATTTGGTGGAGCATGGTGAGCCGGGTGAAGAGCGAGATCACGCTGAAACCCTACTTGGCTTGCTAACGCCTATTGTTAAAGCCTTCCTGACCGAAGTTGGTTTTGAAAGCACTAACGAGGGCGTACAGATCTACGGTGGTCATGGCTTCATTAAAGAGTGGGGCATGGAGCAATTGGTGCGCGATGCTCGCATTACTCGACTCTATGAAGGTACTACCGGTATCCAGGCGCTTGATCTGCTAGGCCGTAAAGTACTAATGAGTCAGGGTGAATCGCTGAAGGTATTCACCAAAGAGATCCATAAGTTCTGTAAAGCTGAAGCCGACAACCCTGCACTCAAAGAGTTTGTTGGGCCGCTCGCCAAGCTGAATGCAGAGTGGGGCGAACTGACCATGGGCGTGGGGATGAAGGCAATGCAAGACCGCGAGGAAGTAGGTGCGGCGAGTGTTGATTACCTAATGTATTCAGGCTATGTCACCCTGGCGTACCTATTTGCACGCGCGGCCAAACAGGCGTCTATTTCTTTAGAAGGTGACGATAAGGCCTTCTACGCTGCAAAATTGAATACTGCTCGCTTCTATTATCAGCGTCTATTGCCGCGTACCAAGGCCCATGCGCAGATGATACAAGCAGGTGCTGCAAGCCTGATGGCCATCTCCAGCGAAGATTTTGGTCTGGGATTTGAAATTTAATTAACGGCTAAAATGTGAAAAGAGCACTCTCTGATCAGGCGTTCTGATCGGTGGTTTGCGGCAGAAGGGTAGCCTTCTGCCGCTTTTTTATACGCAATAACTTCTTTTACTTGCTATCTTATTAGTCAGGCCTTAAAGTACGCATCCGCTGCCGGGGACGCCAAGCGTTACCAGCGGTGAATGAAGTGTAAAAGCTTCGGTTTGTCAAAGAGTTAGCGGTTTTGGATGTGGTCAGGTTTGCATCGAAAACAACGCCCTTGACAAACACCAGGAAATGCGTAGAATACGCCTTCCTCGCTGAGGCAAGCCAGTTCAACGGCAAGCCGTGTGGCCCAGTTGG
>NZ_AOPO01000013.1 GCF_000336575.1 Vreelandella titanicae BH1
CGATAGGGTCGCCCTTTTTGCAGCGGTTACGCGAGCGTCTTAGTGCTCAACGCCGCCTTCGCCGTGCACGTGGCCGTGCTCAACTTCTTCAGCACTTGCTTCACGTACTTCAGCGATCTCAACATCAAAGTTGAGCTGCTGGCCGGCCAGCGGGTGGTTGCCATCGACAACGACCGTATCGCCTTCGACTTTCTTAACGGTCACCATCAGAGGGCCGCCTTGAGTCTGGGCTTGGAACTGCATACCCGGCTCAATGCTTTCAACGCCTTGGAACGCATCGCGGGGTACTTCTTGCATCAGCTGCTCTTGCAGCTCGCCATAACCCTCTTCAGGGGATACGGCAACGTTCAGCTTCTCGCCTGCTGCACGACCTTCCAGCTCTTTTTCAAGACCCGGAATAATGTTACCAGCGCCGTGGAGGTAGGTAAGCGGCTCACGGCCTTCGGAACTGTCTAGCACTTCACCTGCATCGTTGGTCAGGGTGTAGTGAAACGCGACAACCGAGTTTTGCGCAATTTGCATGGAATAACCTTTCGGTGAGTGCATGTCCCAATATGGTAACGCGTGTGCGCCGGCTTGTCAGGGGGTAGCGACGCTTTTTCCTACTCACCACTTTCGGCGGTATTGCGCGTCAGGGTGACCAGGGATACCCTACAACCATCATTTTTTCCTTTGCCCTATCACTTTTGGAGCATGTAATGACGATCTTGATTATTTGGCTTATAGCTTTTTGCCTGATTGCTTATTTTGTCTATCAGCGCTGGAATAGCGGCGTTAGCGAGGGGTTAGATAAGGTGTTGCCCGGTTTTTTGAAAAGCCATGGCGACAATCGCTATCTATGGGTGATTACGCTGGCAGTGTTGGGGGCCACCACCCTGGTGCAGCCGGTTGAAATGCTGCTGGTCGTCATCCTGCTTGCCCTGATTGGCTGGGCAATCATGGCGCTGGCTAAATGGGCTGGGAATAAAACCCATCACTAAGCTGTTCGCGATAAAATAAAAAGCCCGGTCCTCTCATTTGATGGCCGGGCTTTTTTGATACTTAAGCGCTAGATTAACGCTCTCGATTAATAGGGGGCCACGCTCATGTTGGCGCCATTGCCAATCAAACGCACACGCTGGCCGGCTTGGAACTGGCGATCCGCACGCTGAACGACAACCACGTCGGTACCGTCATCGCGACGAATTTCCATCTCCAGCGCATTAACGCGGTTAGTCGCATCTTCAGCGGCCGTACCTGCCACAGCGCCGCCCAGGGCGCCTGCCACAGTCGCCAACTGACGACCAGAGCCACCGCCGACTTGGCTACCCAGAAGACCGCCGATAACCGCGCCACCGCCGCTACCTAAAAGGCCGCCGGCACGGCTTTCCGCTTGGATCTGCACCGGGCGAACCGCCACGATAGTGCCGTAAGTAACACTTTGACCGGTTTTGGCTTGGCTGCCGCGATAGACATCACCAGAGTAGCCAGACGTATTGGCACAGCCTGCCAGCGTGAGAATGCTCAGTGCTACAACAGGTAGAAGAAGACGTTTCATTAAAACCTCCAGAGTGTCTATTTTTATAGCTGTCATCCATTGGCCTGTTATCCATATAGCGCTCATAACTGGGCAGGCACAGAGTAGATGCAGTTATAGAACAGTGTTCGTTAAAGATAGCCGATGCTAACGGCTTTGACCAGCGTTCATGAAAAAAGATCAAAGTTGGTAGAGCAGTCGCCAAAAAAAGCTTAACCAAGAGTTTAACAGCGTATTAAGAAAACAGTGTGCAAATACGTATAACCAAGCAAAAACAGGAGACCCGAAGGCCTCCTGTTGCAGGGGGACATAGTGAACTATGGTGTTGAAACCTGCTAATTAGCCAAACTGGTTCATGGTGTTGTCTTTGCCACCGGCTTTGAGCGCGGCATCGCCGTGGAAGAACTCTTTATGGTCATCACCGATATTGGAGCCTGCCATATCCTGGTGGCGAACGGTTGCAATCCCTTGGCGAATTTCCTGACGCTGTACGCCTTTCACGTAAGCCAGCATCCCTTCATCGCCGAAGTAGCCTTTCGCTAAGTTGTCGGTGGACAGGGCAGCCGTGTGGTAAGTTGGCAGCGTGATCAGGTGGTGGAAGATGCCCGCTTCGCGAGACGAGTCGCGCTGGAAATTGCGTGTCCACTCATCGGCCAGCTGGCCAAGCTCGGTATCGTCGTACTCTGCGCTCATCAGCTTGTCACGCTGGTAAGCGGAAACGTCTTTACCCTCTTCCTGCCATGCATCGAACACCTGCTGGCGGAAGTTGAGCGTCCAGTTGAACGACGGAGAGTTGTTATAGACCAGTTTGGCATCCGGCACGACCTGGCGAATGCGGTTGACCATGCTGGCGATCTGGCCAACGTGGGGCTTCTCGGTTTCGATCCACAGTAGGTCGGCGCCGTTTTGCAAGCTGGTGATGCAGTCCAGTATAACGCGGTCTTCGCCGGTGCCGGGTTTAAACTGGTAGAGGCCCGAAGCGAGGCGCTTGGGTTTAACCAGTTTGCCGTTCTGCTTGATGACCACATCGCCGTTGTTGATATCGGCGGCGTTTTCAATCACATCGCCGTCCAAAAAGCTGTTGTACTGGTCGCCGAGATCGCCTGGCTCGTTGGTAACGGCAATTTTTTGCGTCAAACCTGCGCCGAGTGAGTCGGTACGCGCGACGATAACGCCATCTTCAATGCCGAGTTCCAAAAAGGCGTAACGCACGGCGTTGATTTTGGCCAGGAAGTCCTCGTGGGGCACAGTAACTTTACCGTCCTGGTGACCACACTGCTTCTCATCAGAGACCTGGTTTTCCAACTGGATGCAGCAGGCGCCCGCTTGAATAAACTTCTTGGCTAACAGGTAGGTGGCTTCTGCATTACCAAAGCCAGCGTCGATATCAGCAATAATCGGTACGATATGAGTTTCGTAGTTATCGATTTTACCGATCAGTTCCTGCTCTTTTGATTTGTCGCCAGCCTCTTTGGCTTCATCAAGGGCGCGGAACAAGTGGTTAAGCTCCCAGGCATCGGCTTGTTTTAGAAAGGTATAGAGCTCTTCGATCAGGTTCGCGACGGAGGTTTTTTCGTGCATCGACTGGTCGGGCAGCGGGCCGAACTCGGAGCGTAGCGCGGCAACCATCCAGCCGGAAAGGTAGAGGTAGCTACGTTTGGTGGTGCCAAAGTGCTTCTTGATCGAGATTAGCTTCTGTTGACCAATGAAGCCGTGCCAGCAACCTAGCGACTGGGTGTACTGGGCGGTATCGGCATCATAGGCGGCCATATCTTCGCGCATGATCTTGGCGGTGTAACGCGCAATATCCAGGCCAGTGTGAAAGCGGTTCTGTGCACGCATGCGAGCGGCATACTCAGGTTTGATGGTTTCCCACTTGCCGCCTTGAGCCTCGCGTAGTTGGGCCATGGCTTTGATATCGTCGAGCAGTCCTGTCATGAGCTTATCCTCTTCGGGCTGGATAGTGTTTCGCAAATCAGCTTTTGCTTATGCTGCACCTGCGAAGTTGTATTTAGCATTATTGATTTTCGTGATTGTGTCTCTAGGTCAATCGTCTCTCATGCAAACGTCTTGAAAGCTGGAAGCAGTAACGCTAGAGACCTCAGCTACAGCGTTGAGCTTGATGGATTGACCCAATCCGCTTAACGCTGCAATGCAATAACTATCCACGAGGATGGCGCCTTCAACAATTGACACTTGGGGGCAGAGGCCGTTGTAACCCGACGACAGGGAGGTAGAGGAAGGGAGGGTTTGTGTAGTCGTTTTTCGTCAAGATGGCGGCAAGAGCGCATAAAAAAGCACTGCCGAGGCAGTGCTAGAGATCCACCAAGAGGGCTTGTTAATCGAGCGAAAGCGTCATTTCTCGATGAGGGATGCCTGCATCCAGAAACTCATCGCCATGGGCGATAAAGCCTAGACGCTCATAGAACGCCAGTGCGTGTACCTGGGCACTCAGGGCCACTTGGGCGTGGCCCGCATGGCGTGCCGCTTCAATCGCGGCCTGCATCAGCAGTACACCAATACCGCTGCCACGGGCATTAGCGAGTACGGCGACGCGGCCTATATGCCCGTCGGGCAGCAGTCGTGCGGTGCCTACCGGCTGCTGATCAAGCATGGCGAGAAAGTGCTGGCACGCCGGATCCAGGCCATCCCACTCCTCATCCTGGGGCACGCTCTGTTCTTCAATAAATACCTTGCGGCGGATCTCGCTGGCCGTTGGGCCCAGCGTTTCCCAACTGCCAGTGCTAATGTGGGTAATCGCCATTAATACTCCTCGTCGTCATCACCTTCATCACTCATAAAGCCGAGGCTGCCGGTATTGACCAACTGGGTGATGAGCGCAGTTGCGCCGTCAAGCTCAAGGTCTTCGGCGTAGAGAGGGGTGGTGTCGGCTAGGCGTTTGGCTAATTCAGTTGAACAGGCGTGGCCGTCACCATCCACAAATAGCGTGGTACCGCTGGCATCGCGACGCCAGGCAAAGCGTGAGCCAGGCATATGGTAGAGCGGCTCCCCCTCTTGTAGTTGAGCAACAAGCGCCTCTTCGTCCAACGGTGTTTCAAGCGGTACCACTTGATCGACATATTTTGGCTGAGTCATCACCCGGCCAAACCACTGGGCAATCTGAGTAGGGTTATCCAGCGTCGACATAATCAGCTGACGCATACGCTCAACGGCTGCGTCGTCCAGTTCACCGACCTGCTGAGCAGGCGCCATGCCCGCATCGCTGTAACGCTGAGAGGCAGGCAACTGCTCGCCCAAATAGTCGGCGTAGGAGGTGATCGCCTCATCGGCCGAAGGAGCGCGAAAGCCAACTGAAATGGTCATGCAATCATCGCTCTGGCTAACGCCGTGATGCGCCCAGCCGGGAGGGAGATAAAGCATGTCGCCGGGGTCAAGCACCCAGTCGGAGTCGGGCTCTACGGTGAATTCTTTCAGGATGCGGAGATCGATACCTTGGATGATCGGCGCATCTTCCGTGAGCTTGCCGCCCAGCTGCCAGCGGCGGTGGCCGCTGGCCTGGAGTAAAAAGACATCGTACTGATCGATGTGCGCACCCACATTTCCGCCAGGAGGTGCGTAGCTGATCATCACGTCATCGAGCCGCCAACGAGGTAGGAAGTCAAACTCATTCATTAGCGCAGCCACCGATGGAACATAGTGGTCAACCGCTTGCACCAGAAGGCTCCAGTTTTTTTCCGGGAGCCGTTCAAAAGTGGCTTCATCGAAGGGGCCGTGGGAGACCTGCCAAGGGCCATCCGGGCCCTCCTCTTCAACCAAACGCGCCTCTACGCCAGGCTCGCAGGCGAGTCCGGCCAGCTCATCGGCTTCAATCGGGCTGATGAAGTCGGGCATGGCGCCACGAATCAGCAGCGGCTTTTGCTGCCAATAATTGGCCAGAAAGTCTGCGGCGGTAAGATCGCCCAGCAGTGTTAGCGGCTTATCGTGATGGTTCATGGCGTGTCCTGGTGTAGTGGTCGCAGTAACGTTGGTCACAGCAAGTTGGTCACAACAAATGGGTTACAGAGAGTTTAACTGATGTGTCAGTGCTTCGGCTTGCGCCTGGGCATTACCAATATAGTTGGCCGGTGAGAGCGCCTTCAATTCGGTTTTGACCTCGCTGGGCAGTTCAAGGGTATCAATAAACGCCGCAAAGCCTGCTTGGTCAATACGTTTGCCGCGAGTCAGTTGCTTGAGTTTTTCATAGGGCTTCTCAATACCGTAGCGGCGCATCACCGTTTGAATCGGCTCGGCGAGCACTTCCCAACTGTTATCCAGATCAGCGTCTAAACGCTCAGGGTTGGCTTCCAGCTTGCTGATGCCTTTGAGGCTGGCGTGGTAAGCAATCAACCCATATGCCAGGCCCACGCCAAGGTTACGCAGCACGGTGGAGTCAGTCAGGTCGCGCTGCCAGCGGGAGATTGGCAGCTTTTGCGCAAGGTGGCTAAGCACAGCGTTGGCCAGGCCCAGGTTGCCCTCGGAGTTTTCAAAATCAATCGGGTTGACTTTATGTGGCATGGTCGAGGAGCCAATTTCGCCCTCAACCGTGCGCTGCTTAAAGTAGCCCAGTGAGATATAGCCCCAAACGTCGCGATCGAAGTCGATCAGGATCGTATTGAAGCGGCAAATGGCGTCAAACAGTTCGGCGATATAGTCGTGGGGCTCGATCTGGGTAGTGTAAGGGTTAAAAGTCAGCCCTAAGCCTTCCACAAAGGTGCGGGCATTGGCTTCCCAATCGATCTCCGGATAGGTGGTCAGGTGGGCGTTATAGTTGCCCACAGCGCCATTGATTTTGCCGAGTACTTCCACCGCTTCGATCTGCTTCAGCTGGCGCTTAAGGCGGTACGCCACGTTGGCCATCTCTTTGCCCAGCGTGGTCGGGGTGGCGGTTTGACCGTGAGTACGCGACAGCATCGGCTGGGCGGCGTGGGCAATGGCTAGCTTGGCAATGTCATCGGCAACCTCGTGCATGGTGGGCAGCATGGCGTTCAGGCCGTCGCTGAGCATTACGCCGTAAGAGAGGTTGTTGATATCTTCGCTGGTGCAGGCAAAGTGAATAAATTCGGTGACCGCATGCAGCTCGGTTTGGCCTGCAATCTTCTCTTTTAGGAAGTACTCAACCGCTTTGACGTCGTGATTGGTGGTGCGCTCGATCTCTTTGATGCGTTCGGCATCCGCGATAGAAAACTCACGAATCAATTGCTCAAGGAACGCGGTAGCTTCAGCAGATAAGCGCGGTACCTCGGTAATCTGAGCATGCTCAGCCAGGCGCTGTAGCCAGCGAACCTCCACAATCACACGGGCGCGAATAAGGCCGAATTCACTGAAGTGTTCGCGCAGGGCGGCGGCTTTAGAGGCGTAGCGGCCGTCGACGGGGGAGAGGGCGGTCAAAGCGGAGAGTTGCATGGCATCGTTTCCAGGAGGTTCGAAAGAAAATTAGTCGAGAGCAAGTTAATTGAAAAGACGTCGATCGAGAACAGAGTAGCCGTCTAGTCGAGGCTATCCAGTGCCCGGCGTAGCGCTTTACGCTGGAATACCAGTTTCCAGCGGCGCCCGCCTTGCTGGTGCCACAATAATCCAAAGCGAATCCCCGCCATTAAGCAAGCGCGTACACGCTCAGGCATCATGCGGCTCTGCAGCAGTGATGGATCCCCTTGCACCACAATGCGGGTTTTAAAGGTGGATATCGTCTCTTGGTACGCTTCCCCAAGACTGGCCACCACGTTTTCATGGGTAGTGCCAAAGTGCTCGGCTTGACCCTGAATGCGGGTTAATTTTTGGCCCAGTGAATCCATCATGTCGTTATTGGTACGCAGCTTATTCATTAGCATCAGCAGCGAAAAACCGTAGCGCAACACCACCGGGTTCGCCTGCTTACGCCCCACCAGGGCTTCTAAGGTATCCAGGCCGCGGCGCAGATTATTGGGGTGCCCGCCATAAATCGCCTCGAAGCTTTCCGGGTTAGTATCCACAGTGGCCTCAATAAGCGTTTCCCAGGCGCGGGTGTCGACCTGCCCGGTGCGAGCCAGCTCATCGACCAGGCTGGCGGCTTGAAAGACGCCAGCAAGGGCAAGTGCTTGGCGGACTGCCGGAGAATCGGGGGCGCGATGAATCGGGGTAGGATTCATGCAGCAGCCTCCGCGGCTTTCTTCCAGGTAGCGCGAATAACGCCGCCGCCCAAGCATATGTCGCCATCGTAAAGCACCAACGACTGGCCAGGGGTGACCGCCCACTGCGGGTCGTCAAACGTGACCTCAACGCCACCGTCGGGCAGCGCGCGCATTTCACAGCTGCAGTCGCTTTGCCGATAGCGCGTCTTGGCGGTAAAGCGCCCCTGCTGAACCGGCGGCTCACCCGCCACCCAATCCATGGCCTCTGTGACCAAGATATCGGAGTAGAGCAACTGGTCATGCTTACCCTGCACCGCGATCAGTACATTGCGATCAAGATCTTTTGCCGCCACGTACCAGGGGTCTTCGGAGTAGTTGGCAAGCCCGCCAATGCCTAGACCCTGGCGCTGGCCCAGGGTGTAGTACATCAGCCCCATATGTTTGCCGATGACATCGCCATCCGGCGTTTCAATGGTACCGGGCTGGGCGGGCAGGTACTGCTGGAGGAAATCGCGAAACCGGCGCTCGCCGATAAAGCAGATGCCGGTGGAGTCTTTTTTCTTAGCGGTGATCAAATCGTGCTGTTCTGCAAGCGCGCGTACGGCGGGCTTTTCCAGCTCACCTACGGGAAACAGAGTACGGGCAATGGCGGCTTCTGGCACTGCATGCAGGAAGTAACTTTGATCTTTATTGCTATCCAGGCCTTTCAGCAGGCGCGGGCGAACATCGCCATCGCCTTGGCTAACATGCCCTTTACGAACATAGTGCCCGGTGGCGATTTTGTCGGCTCCGAGCATTTCAGCGTACTCAAGGAAGACCTTAAATTTGATCTCCCGGTTACACAGAATATCCGGGTTGGGCGTGCGGCCCGCTTTGTATTCGGCTAAAAAGTGCTCGAATACATTATCCCAATACTCGGCGGCAAAGTTAGCGGTGTGCAGTTTAATGCCCAGTTTGGCGCAGACCGCCTCGGCGTCGGCGAGATCCTCTTTGGCCGTGCAATATTCGGTTCCGTCGTCTTCATCCCAGTTTTTCATAAACAGGCCTTCGACCTCATAGCCTTGTTGCATGAGGAGAAGGGCCGAAACGGACGAGTCGACGCCGCCGGACATACCGACAATCACTTTGCCATTAGCGGCTGTGGCGGATGACTCAGTGGTGGATGAGCCTGGCGTAGTTGGTTCAGTGGATGACATGGGCATCCTCAGTTGAAGTAGGGTGCAAATAAGCAGTGTGCAGTTGGGCGAGGATTATACACGATGGGGGGTAATGGCTTCGAGTGCTTCACTCGCGAATCACCGACAGGGGATAGCCAGGCCCGCTGAGTGCATCCTCGATACGTTTGAGTACCAGCGGGCTGCGTAGGCGCGCCTGCTGATCTAACGACCGTATTTGCTCAATGGTAAGCCAGTGGGTGGCGAAGATATCCGGGTCGAGGGGAAGGTCGAGTTGATGAAGCGGCGCAGCAATAAAACCGTGGCTGTGAAACGTTTGCCCTTCGTCGGTATGAAATACGTATAAACCCAAATATCCGGTGAGCGATACCTGCCAAGCAGTCTCTTCCACTACTTCGCGTAGAATGGCTGCTATGGGACCTTCGCCGGGTTCAATATGCCCAGCGGGTTGGTTAAACACACTTTGCGGGCCGCCACGCTGCTCTTCTACCATCAAAAAGCGCTCGCCCTGCTGGATGACGCAGGCAGCCGTGCTGCGAATAAGGCTCATCAGGGTTTCCTGCGTTTTGTGGTGGGCCGCCTACGCTGATCTTTTTGCGGAGCTATTCGTCGCTGACTTGGGGGTGTATTCGTCGGTCTGGGCGCGTGTAGGGCTTCTTTGCGCCATTCGCCAGGTGCCAAACCATCCAGCCGCCAGGGGCCGATCGCTACGCGAATCAAGCGCAGGGTGGGGTAGCCGACATGAGCAGTCATACGGCGAACCTGGCGGTTACGGCCTTCGCTTATGGTTAGCTCCAGCCAGCTAGTCGAGGGGTGGCGTTTGGGGTCGATGGGAGGGTGGCGTGGTGCGGTCGTAGGCGGATCTATTCTGTGCGCTTTGGCCGGCTGCGTTGGGCCATCTTTCAGCGCAATGCCTTGGCGCAACGCCTTCAATGCCGTGTCATCGATTTGCCCTTCCACCTGGGCCCAGTAGGTTTTGGGCTGCTTATGGCGCGGATGAGAAATGCGGTGAATCAGCTCGCCATCATCGCTGAGCAGCAGTAGGCCTTCAGAGTCGTAGTCAAGCCGTCCTGCGGGGTAAATATCTTTCACATCGACATACTGTGCAAGGGTTTGCCGCCCCTCACGGTCGCTGAATTGGCTCAGTACCTGGAAAGGCTTATGCAGTAAATAAAGGTTGCTCATGACTTCTCGTTGCCCTTTTTACTTTCTATTCACTCTCAGGAATGGGTATGTCGACAATGCGCATGGCGGGCAGCGCTGGTATACTCCGGCTACCTGATGGGGCGCCCATCGTTGAGCTCGCGCTCCGCTCAAGATTTCTTGCCATCGCAGCGAAAAGAGAGAGGTTAACGCAAAAATGACCAAAACGCCGAAGATCATCTATACGCTCACTGACGAAGCGCCCGCGCTCGCGACGCACTCCCTACTGCCGATTATCGATGCCTTTACCGATTCTGCCGGCATTCAGGTAGAGACCCGCGATATTTCCCTGGCCGCTCGCATCATTGCTCAGTTCCCTGACTATCTGAGCGAAGAGCAACGGATCGGCGATCACCTGGCGGAGCTTGGCGAACTGACCAAGACCCCAGAAGCTAATATTATCAAATTGCCCAACATTAGCGCCTCTCTGCCTCAGCTAAAGGCGGTGATTAAAGAGTTGCAGCAGCAGGGTTACAAACTTCCTGACTACCCTGAAGCGCCCCAGAGCGATGAAGGGAAAGACATTCAGGCGCGCTACGACAAGACTAAAGGCAGCGCCGTTAACCCGGTGTTGCGTGAAGGTAACTCGGATCGCCGCGCTCCGCTGTCGGTCAAGAATTACGCTCGCAAATATCCCCACCGCATGGGTGAGTGGAGCAGCGACTCCAAGTCCCATGTGGCGCATATGAGTGAAGGCGATTTTTACGGCAGCGAGAAGTCCGCGCTGATTGAAAAAGCCACCGATCTCAAGATCGAGCTGGTCGCTAAAGACGGCAGCACCACGGTGCTCAAGCAGAAAACCTCGGTACTGGAAGGCGAAGTCGTCGACGCTTCGGTCATGAGCCGTAACGCGCTGCGTCGTTTTGTGGCCGACGAAGTCGCTGACGCAAAAGCCAAAGACGTGCTGTTCTCGCTGCACCTTAAAGCGACCATGATGAAGGTCTCTGACCCGATTATGTTCGGTATGGTGGTCAGCGAGTTTTATCAGGACGTGCTGAGTAAGCACGCAGATGACCTCCAGCAGGCGGGCTTCGACCCCAATAACGGTATCGGCGATCTCTATTCGGCCATTAAGTCACTGCCGGAAGAGCGTCAGACCCAGATTGAGGATGAGATTCAAGCACTTTATGCCGAGCGCCCGCGTTTGGCGATGGTGAACTCCCATAAAGGGATCACCAACCTGCACGTGCCCAGCGATGTGATTATCGATGCTTCCATGCCGGCGATGATCCGCGATTCCGGTAAAATGTGGGGCGCCGACGACCAACTGCACGACGTCAAAGCCGTCATTCCTGATCGTTGCTACGCCGGTATCTATCAAACGGTCATCGATGATTGCAAACAGCACGGTGCCTTTGATCCGACGACTATGGGCAGCGTACCCAACGTAGGCTTGATGGCCCAGAAAGCCGAAGAATACGGCTCCCACGATAAGACCTTCCAGATTCCTACCGACGGTACCGTACGCGTCACCGATGCCAGCGGCAATGTAGTGCTTGAGCACAACGTTGAGCAGGGCGACATTTGGCGGATGTGCCAGACCAAGGATGCCCCGGTTCGCGATTGGGTGAAGTTGGCGGTTAATCGTGCCCGCGAAAGCGGAACGCCGGCTATCTTCTGGTTGGACGCCCAGCGCGCCCACGATGCTCAACTGATCAAGAAAGTCGAGAGCTACTTAAAAGAGCACGATACCGCTGGCCTGGATATTCGTATCATGACGCCAGAAGAGGCCATGCGCTTCTCTCTGGAGCGTATCCGCAAGGGCGAAGACACTATCTCCGTCACCGGTAACGTACTGCGCGACTATCTGACTGACCTGTTCCCGATTATGGAGCTCGGCACCAGCGCCAAGATGCTCTCAATCGTACCGTTGATGAATGGCGGTGGCTTGTTTGAGACCGGCGCTGGCGGCTCTGCTCCCAAGCACGTTCAGCAGTTGCTGGAAGAGAACCATCTGCGCTGGGATTCGCTGGGCGAGTTTTTGGCCCTGGCGGCATCCCTTGAACACCTGGGCAGCACCTTCGATAACGCTCGGGCAAAAATGCTGGCTAAAGCGCTCGATCAGGCGAACGGCAAGTTCCTGGATAGCAACAAGTCGCCGTCGCGCAAAGTGGGTGAGCTGGACAATCGCGGCAGCCACTTTTATTTAGCGCTATACTGGGCTGAAGCGTTGGCAGAGCAGAGCGAAGATAGCGAAATGCAGACGCTGTTCAAACGCTTGGCTGACGCGCTAACGGCCAAAGAAGCGACCATTGTCGATGAGTTGAACAGCGTTCAGGGCCAGCCTGCGGATATTGGTGGCTACTTCCACCCGGATCACGAGCTGACGGCTAAGGTGATGCGCCCCAGCCAGACTCTCAACGAAACGCTTGCCATGGTCGCAAAAGGCTAATAGAGACCGCCTGTGATTAGGCTGATTGACCCCCGTCCGCTTGGCGGGCGGGGGTTTTGCATTGCACTCGCTATTGCGCTCTGTAATATTTTAAGTTTTCCATGAACCCTTGCTGATCGAAAGCGTCTTACGTTTAGGCTAATAAGCTATAGTAGTTAAGAAATTATAGTAGTTAAGAGGCTACAGTTAAGAAACTACACTAGTGAATTGGCGATGTGAGGTCTGATAAACGCTTCCATCGGTCAGTGTCGAGACAACCAACCGTGCAGCTTATGCCCAACCAAGATAGCTCATACTTGATCGTGTTACCCGTAAAAGCGGGGATGACGCGGCCAGATATGCCCGATGAAGATGGTGATATAGCGGTACAGTCAGCAGAACCGGCGCTGGCGCAACCACCGCTTTATAAGGTGGTGCTTCACAACGACGATTACACGCCGATGGAATTTGTCATTGAAGTGCTGCAAGATTTTTTTAACATGGACAGCGAGACGGCCGTTCAGGTCATGCTCGCCGTACATACCCAAGGAAAGGGCACTTGTGGCGTGTTTACGCGCGATATAGCCGAAACAAAAAGCTATCAGGTAAATGAATATGCCCGTGAGTGTGAGCACCCGTTGATAAGTGATATTGAGGCCGCCAATTAAAAGCGTTGAGAAATAATTGGTGGTGAGGCTTGCAACCGTGCCATTTGTACCCGATGTTGAGAGTGCCGGTCGACTAAATTGATCCGACGCAAGCCCTAGGTGGCGACACGCCCTAGGTAGTAGCGAAAAGGGGACTGCCATGCTGAGCAAAGAACTTGAAATGACCCTGAACACGGCCTTCACCGTGGCGCGCTCAAAGCGCCATGAGTTTATGACCGTTGAGCACCTGCTGCTAGCGTTGCTAGATAATGCCTCAGCGGTAGACGTACTGAAGGCCTGCGGGGCTAACCTCGACAAGCTGCGGTCCGATCTGCAGGATTTTATTAACTCGACTACGCCACTGATTCCAGAAGGCCAGGGTGATCGTGAGACCCAGCCCACGCTTGGTTTTCAGCGTGTTTTACAACGGGCAGTCTTCCACGTTCAGTCATCTGGCAAAAGCGAAGTGTCCGGTGCCAATGTGTTGGTGGCGATCTTTTCCGAGCAGGAGAGTCAGGCGGTATACTTCCTTAAGCAGCAGAACGTTGCGCGGGTCGATGCAGTCAACTACATCGCCCATGGTATCTCCAAAGTGGCCGGTCACGGGCCGTCTCCCTCGCCTTCTTCACCTGAGAGTGAAGACGCGGAGGAGGGTGGCAGTGAGGGCGCTGCGCATCCGCTCACTGGCTACGCTACCAATCTCAATGAACAGGCACGGCTGGGTAAAATTGATCCGCTGATTGGCCGCGACCACGAGCTTGAGCGCGTGGTACAAATTCTGGCCCGTCGGCGCAAAAACAACCCGTTGTTAGTCGGTGAGGCGGGTGTAGGTAAAACCGCAGTGGCCGAAGGCCTTGCCAAGCGTATCGTCGAAGAAGACGTTCCCGATGTTATTGCCGATGCAGTGGTCTACTCGCTGGACATGGGCGCGCTACTGGCCGGTACCAAGTACCGTGGTGATTTTGAGAAACGCCTCAAAAGCCTGCTGAGCGAACTACGCAAGCAGCCTAACGCTGTGCTATTCATTGATGAGATTCATACTGTGATTGGTGCAGGTGCCGCCTCTGGTGGCGTGATGGATGCGTCCAATCTGCTCAAGCCGCTGCTTTCTTCGGGCGAATTGCGCTGCATTGGTTCGACTACGTTCCAGGAGTTCCGCGGTATCTTTGAGAAAGATCGTGCCCTGGCACGGCGCTTCCAGAAAGTGGATGTGATGGCGCCGTCGGTGGAGGACACCATCAAAATCCTCAAAGGGTTGCGTTCACGCTTTGAAGAGCACCACGAACTTAAGTACACCGATGGTGCGCTTGAAAGTGCCGCACGCTTAGCGGATCGCTACATCAATGACCGCTTCCTGCCCGACAAAGCGATTGACGTGATTGACGAGGCAGGGGCTCACCAGCGTCTATTGCCGCCAGAAGTGCGCGCCAAGACGATCGATATCGAGCAAGTGGAAGCCGTGGTAGCGTCCATTGCACGTATCCCACCGAAGAGTGTTTCAAGCTCCGACCGTAAGCTGCTCGAGAAGCTGGATCGTGACCTGAAGATGCTGGTGTTCGGTCAGGATGAGGCGATTGATAGTCTCTCTGCGGCTATTAAGCTGTCCCGGGCCGGGCTTAAATCTCCCGATAAGCCCGTTGGTAGCTTCCTGTTTGCAGGCCCCACTGGTGTGGGTAAAACTGAAGTAGCCAAACAGCTTGCGCATATCATGGGCATTGAACTGGTGCGCTTTGATATGTCCGAGTATATGGAGCGCCATACCGTATCGCGCCTGATTGGCGCGCCTCCGGGCTACGTCGGTTACGACCAGGGTGGTCTACTGACTGAAGCGGTGACCAAGCAGCCGCACTGCGTGTTGTTGTTGGATGAGATTGAGAAAGCGCACCCGGAAGTCTTTAACCTGCTGCTGCAGGTCATGGATCATGGCCGCTTAACGGACAACAACGGGCGTGAAGCGGACTTCCGTCACGTTATCGTGATTATGACCTCTAACGCTGGTGCGGAGCAGGCGTCGCGTCGCTCCATTGGCTTCCAGCACCAGGATCACTCCACCGATGCCATGGAAGTGATCCGCCGTACCTTCTCACCGGAGTTCCGCAACCGCCTGGACGGTATTATTCAGTTCCACTCGCTGCCGGTCTCGGTGGTGCGCAATGTGGTCGACAAGTTCTTGATCGAACTACAGGCGCAGTTGGATGAGAAGCGTGTTCAGTTGGATGTAGACGACATGGCGCGGGATTGGCTGGCCGATAAAGGCTACGATCCTGACATGGGTGCACGTCCAATGGCGCGCCTCATACAAGAGAAGCTGAAGAAGCCATTAGCCGAAATGATTCTGTTCGGAGAACTGGCTGATCAGGGCGGTATTGTCCACGTTAGCCTGGAGGAGGGCGAGTTACACCTTTCCACAGAGACTGAGATGGCTGATGCGCCCTGAAAAGGGCGCTAAGCCGTGCTAAAAGCTATCTTTCTAATACTCATGCTATATGCATAAAAACGCAGCGCCCTGTCATCGACGGGGCGTTGTCGTTTTTAGTGAACCGCCATTGACGCTGATCGGCGCTGTCGTTAAAGGACAGTCTAGCTGGGGCAGTTAAAATCAGCCGAACGCGTTAATGGTGTAACGACTTAGCGCGAGCGGTAAACGATACGGCCTTTAGACAGGTCGTAAGGTGTCAGCTCAACTTTTACCTTGTCGCCGGTCAGAATGCGGATATAGTTTTTGCGCATTTTGCCGGAGATATGAGCGGTAACAACGTGACCGTTTTCCAGCTCAACCCGAAACATGGTATTCGGAAGGGTATCGACGATAACGCCTTCCATTTCAATATGATCTTCGCGTGCCATATAGGCATGTCCTCACTGATGAGTTAGTAATGTCATTATCGGTCAGAATTTGAGTGCCGCTAGGTGGGCACTCAAGAAACAGCGCTATATTGTGCCGTAAGCCCGTCGTCAAGGCAAAAAAGCTGGCATTTTTAGCGAATCAGCGGCCGCCAATGGCGTCCATCGAGTATTTCCAATGGCGCGAAAGCCTGCTTGTAGCGCATCTTACGGCACTCTTCGATCCAATACCCTAAATAAAGGTGCGGCAGCGCTTTTTCGCGGCTGAGCTCGATGAGCTGAAGAATGGCAAAAGTGCCTAGTGAGCGCTTATCCAGCGTCTCGCTAACGGCAAAGAAGGTGTAGATTGCCGAGAGCCCATGCTCCAACTGGTCGAATGCAGCCACACCAACCAGCTCTTCGTCGAGGTACATCTCCATCAGATGGGCATAGGACTCATCAAGGGTAAGGAAGGTGCGGTACTGCTCGCGGCTGGGCGGGAACATATCGCCGTCAGCATGGCGCTGACGAATGTAATTCGCGTAAAGCGAGTAGTGGGTAGATGCAAAGTGAGCAGGCACAATACGGATGCTTATATCGGCATTGCGGCGCCAAATTTTTCGTTGCGTGCGGTTAGCCGCAAACTGGTCAACCGGAATACGCACCGAGCGGCAGGCGTTGCAGCCCTCACAGTGAGGGCGGTAAAGATGGCGCCCACTGCGACGAAACCCTAGCAGCGCCAGCGAGTCATAGACACCTGGAACGGGCGACTCCTGCGGGTCGAGAAACAGCGTTGTCGCTTCCTTGCCGGGTAAATAGCTACAGGCATGCGGCACGGTAAGGAAAAAGCGCAAATCCCGCACCGGCCGACGCGGAGTGTTACTACTCACGGCCTGCCTCCTCGTTGTAAAAAAATGGTTGGAACAGAATAAGTTCGTCACTATGGTTCATCACTACGCATTACCCTCGGTGGCAATCGCCTTAAGCCAGAGCGATGCAGGAACAGTGGGTGTTTCAGTGGGTGACGTGGTAAACGTAAATGCCTTATCGGGTAACCAGTTTTTAAGATAGTTGATGAATGCCTCGCGAGCGACTGTAATAGCGCCCAGGCTTGCCAGATGAGGCGTGTGCATTTGGCAGTCGATGAGTTTTCCGCCATGTTCGCGCATGGCCCTGGCGAGATGGGCCAGCGCTACCTTCGAAGCATCCGGGGCGTGGGAGAACATCGACTCGCCAAAAAACACCGGCCCCATGGCGATGCCATACAGCCCGCCCACCAATTGGCCGTGTTGATGGACTTCGATGCTATGAGCAATGCCTAGAGCATGCAGTAGCCCGTAGGCCTCGCGCATTTCGTCTGTAATCCAGGTGCCCGCCTCTTCACCACGCGGGGCGGCGCAGGCCTGAATCACCTGATCGAAGTGTTGATCCAGGGTGATATGAAAGCCACCATGGCGTAATCGTTTGGTGAGGCTACGACGCTGCTTAAATTGCTCAGGTAGGAGTATCATGCGCGGGTCTGGACTCCACCACAAAATGGGGTCGTCGTCGCTGAACCAGGGAAATATGCCCTGCCGATAGGCTTCTACCAGCCAAGCGGGCGAGAGCTCCCCTCCGGCGGCCAGTAGGCCATTGGGGGAGGCCAGCGCTTGGGAGGTAGTTGGAAAATTAGGATGTGGCGAGGAAAGCCAAGGTAGCATTACTTGCTCCTGTTACGACGTTCTTGTACTGAGCGCTTTACGATAGCCTCTGTGACGGCGGAAGGATGCTCGGTATCATGCAAACTCGCAAGTGGATTAAAGACGCCATTGAGGTGTAAAGGGAGAGTCGCTTGAAAGTGAATAAAGCAGTAAACAAGCGAACGCAGCGTAGCGCGCGTCAAACACCATCATCGGCTTCAGCTGCGCGCGTTAACGCCGCAAAGGATAAGGCTCGTCGTTTTGGCCTGCGCTTACAAGGCTCCGTGCGCGAAGGCGTAGTGGTGATCCTGCTGGCGCTGTGTGTTTTCTTATTATTAGCGCTATTTAGTTACCAACCCTCTGACCCAGGCTGGTCTTATCAGGGCCCTGAGACAGATGTGGGTAACTGGATGGGGCAGGTTGGCGCTTGGCTGGCCGATGTTCTCTACTCACTGCTTGGCGCCAGCGCTTTGTGGTGGCCGGGTATGTTCGGCTTTGCCGCTTGGTGGCTGATTCGCTCACGCCAGGTACGTTTTGAACTCGACCCCGTGGCAATTGCTGTCCATGCGGGTGGCTTAGTGCTACTTATTTTCGGTACTACCATGTTGGGGGCGCTGCACTTTTATCACCCTGATAGCATGCTGCCCTATGCCTCAGGCGGTATTTTGGGCGAAGGTTTGGTCGGTGCGTTAAGGCCTTTAGTGGGAAGTGGTGGCGTTGGTTTAATCGCTGCGGCGTTAATTTTAAGCGGCTTTCCGCTGTTTAGTGGTATGTCGTGGCTGCAAGTGGCTGATGAGCTCGGCAAGCGCATATGTCGGTTGGGTAGCTGGTTATCGGCACGACGCCAAGCGCGTCGTATGCGCGCTGCTCAGCGAGCGGCTGCTAAAACTGCCAAAACTGCGGCCAAGCCTCAAGCAGCGCCTGAAGCGCAGTCTCAAGAAGCTAAACCTGAAGCTGCACCCGCTGAGATAAAGCCTGCGGCAGAGCCAGTAGGCAAAAGCCCCAGTGGCCGCGAACGCCGTGAGCCAGGCTTCTCTGTACCACTTTCCAGTCGTGAGGCGAACAGCTCTTCAGAGAGCAATGCGTCAGAAGCGAGTCCTTCAAATAGCAACGAAACCACGGATACTTCGATTCCCTGGGAGGCCGCAGCGTTTTCAAGTAATAAGCATGTGCCTGCTAAAACACCCGCGCCTATCTCTTCGACACCTACCGCGGAGCCGACGGTTTCAGCGCCTGGGGCAGCCCCGTCAGTGACGCCAGCGGCTAAAACGGCAGAAGAGGAGGGAGCAGCGGCACCCCCAGCGCCGCGGGAAAATGCCTTTGTCCAGGCAGAGGTAACGTCAGCAGCGCCTGAGACTCAAGCACCTGCGCCCGGTGATGAACCCAAAGAAGCCGAGACTTCCTTCCCGCTGCGTGCTACTCGTCAAGAAGAGCCTCCGGCGCCTGCCAGGAGTAACTTCTTTGCCAGCGATGAGGCGCCCGCCGAGAAAGAGACTGTTCATGCCGCGCCCGTTGAGCGTCGCAGTGAGCCATCACTCACCGCTGATCCCAGCAGCAGCCAAGCTGAACCACGTGTTGGTGAGCCACATATTGGTGACACTGATGCTGCCTGGAGCCCTGAGCGCGTCACCGCGCCTGAGCCTGCACGTAAACCTGAACGTGTAGCGGAAGTAGTGCCTGAGCCGGTGTGGGACGATGAAGAGATGGATGATGAGCTGTATGCCCAAGGCCGCGATGGAGGAGCGCACTCAACGACTACTCCTCCGTCCACGCCCACCCCAGCAGCTCGCCAAGAACCCAGCTTTGCGCCCGAAGAGAGCACGCCAGAGGCGGATGAAGGCCCCGCCCTGTGGACCGTGGAGCATTTGCAGAGCCAGCGGCCTGCTTTTGAAACTCTGGACGAACCTGAGGGCGACGTGCCGAGCTTGCAGCTGTTGACACCTGCAGAACCGTATCAACCCAATTATAGTGACGAGCAGTTGGCTGATATGGCTGAGCTGCTTGAAGTGCGGCTGCGCGAATACGGTGTGAAAGCGGAAGTGGTGGATACCTGGCCTGGGCCGGTGATTACCCGCTTTGAGATCAAGCCCGCCGCGGGCGTCAAAGTGTCTAAAATCAGTAACCTTGCCAAAGACCTGGCGCGCTCCCTGATGGTGAAAAGTGTGCGAGTGGTCGAGGTTATTCCAGGGCGTCCCACGGTGGGTATTGAAATACCTAATCCCAACCGGGCCATGATCCGCCTGCGCGAAGTTATCGACTCCGACCGTTACCAGCAGGAGACGTCACCACTCACCATGGCGTTAGGCCAAGATATTGGTGGCAGCCCTGTGGTCGCCAACCTGGGCAAGATGCCCCACTTGCTAGTAGCCGGTACCACCGGGTCGGGTAAGTCGGTGGGCGTTAACGCCATGCTGATCTCAATGCTGCTTAAAGCGAAGCCTAGTGAGCTAAAGCTGATCATGGTCGACCCGAAAATGTTGGAGCTGTCGGTATATGACGGCATTCCCCATCTGCTGGCGCCCGTGGTCACCGATATGAAAGAAGCGGCCAACAGCCTGCGCTGGTGCGTGGCCGAGATGGAGCGCCGCTACAAGCTCATGGCGGCCATGGGTGTGCGCAACATCGCGGGCTTCAATGGCCGTTTGGATGAAGCGGAGCGCGCCGGTGCCCAAGTGGCAGACCCGCTCTGGGAACCGCAGCCCTGGGAAGTGCATCAGCCGCATCCAGTGCTGGAGAAACTGCCCTACATCGTCGTGGTGATCGACGAGTTTGCCGATATGTTTATGATCGTCGGCAAAAAAGTCGAAGAGCTGATTGCGCGCTTGGCGCAAAAGGCACGCGCCGCAGGTATCCATTTGATTCTGGCTACCCAGCGCCCCTCGGTGGATGTTGTGACTGGCTTGATCAAAGCCAACATTCCTTCGCGGATGGCGTTTCAGGTCTCATCCAGAATTGATTCGCGCACCATTCTGGATCAGGGCGGCGCTGAAAGTCTGTTGGGGCATGGTGACATGCTCTATCTGCCTGCAGGTTCCGGACCACCTAACCGCATCCACGGTGCCTTTGTGGACGATGACGAAGTACACCGCGTGGTCGATGACTGGAAGCGCCGTGGAGCACCCGAGTATATCGAAGAGATCCTTTCTGGTGGCGTATCCGCCGATGCCTTAACGGGTCTTGAGGCTGAGGGGGGGGATGGCGACGATGCGGAGCAGGATGCGCTCTACGATGAAGCCGTGCAGTTTGTCACTGAAACGCGCAAAGCCTCGATTTCCGCCGTGCAGCGTCGCTTTAAAATTGGCTATAACCGGGCCGCTCGCTTAGTTGAGGCAATGGAGGGCGCCGGTGTGGTGACCTCTATGGGCTCTAACGGTGCTCGGGAAGTGCTTGCCCCGCCTCCGGTGGGCCACTAACCGCTTGATGAAAGCCACAATTATGCAATAAGCGTGAAAGTAGCGCCGCGGGTGAAACCCTGCGGCGTTTTTCTCGTCTGATTGTTACGTTTTTGAGTTAGCCATGGCCGGTTAAGCCGACCTCACTGCTTGATTTTTAAGCAACAGTTTTGAGCAACAGTTACCGGGCAACGGTTGCCTAGGGAGATTATATGCGCGATACGCAAACAAAACGCACTTCAGCAATGGGCGCTTCGCCACTGGCATTTGCGGCAAGTGCCTTGGGTTTAACCTTTGGTGCTCCCGCTTGGGCAGACGATGCTGCCGAGCGTTTGACTGAACGGCTGGATCCGCTTGAGCGTTATCAAGCGGATTTTGAGCAGCAAATTCTTGATGGCAGCGGGGAACGCCTCCAAAGCGCGCGTGGTGAGATGTGGCTGTCTCGCCCCGGTATGCTGCGTTGGGAAGTGGAAGCGCCTTACTCTCAAACCGTGGTCTCTGACGGCGATGATGTGTATATGTACGATCCCGACCTTGAACAAGTCACCGTTCAAGAGATGGACGATCGAGTAACCCATACCCCTGCGTTACTGCTGTCGGGAAGCGTGGACGATTTAACCGAAAGCTATGAGGTGTTCTACGAGCAGGACGGGGGAGAAGATGTCTTTACCCTAGTGCCTATCTCGGCCGATACGCTGTTCGAAGAGCTAAGCATGGTGTTCGATGCCGATACGCTAACCGAGCTGTGGATGATGGACAGTACCGGCCAGCGCACCGCCATCACCTTTAGCAATATTACCCTCAATGGCGAGATTGCTGAGGACATGTTTGATTTCGAAATTCCCGAAGGCACCGATGTTATTCGTGAAGAGCTTTAAGGGTTGGGAGTGAGGAGTGAATGGTGAGGAGTTGGTAAAGAGTTGCTGGAGGGTGGCGGTTAATCAATAACCTGCCACTGGTTTAACCATCAGGCGCCTTAGGGCGCCTGATCTGCTTCCTGGTCAAGATTTTCCCGCCATGCCATGATTTCCCCAAAGCGCTTCTCCTGACCAAAGGCACTTGGCTTGAAGAAGGTGGCTTTAGGCAGCTCTTCAGGCCAGCAGTCGTGGGCGCTTCCCGCCGGGTAGCCGTCTGGTTCGTTATGCGCATAGCGATAGCCTTCGCCATGACCCAACTGCTCCATCAGCTTAGTGGGCGCGTTGCGCAGGTACGTCGGTACCTCAACCTGGGGCTGCTGGCGTACGTACTGCTTGGCTTCACTCCAGGCGCGGTCAATGCGGTTACTCTTGGGCGCCACTGCTAAATGAATTGCCGCGTGGGCAATTGCCCGCTGGCCTTCGTAATCGCCCAGGCGTAAATAAGCATCCCAGGCGGCAATCACCAGCGGTAGCGCGCGAGGGTCAGCATTGCCGACGTCTTCTGAGGCAATCGCGGTCAGTCTGCGCACTACGTCCAACGGGTCACCGCCGCCCTGCATAAAGCGGGCCATATACAGCAATGCCGCGTTAGGGCGTGAAGAGCGTATCGACTTATGAATGGCCGAAAGTAGATCATAATAAGCGTCCCCCTGCTTATCGAAGGCGCTGGCCTGATGGCCGATCACATCGGCGAGTACCTCTTTATGCAGTACTTCGCCGTTTGCTTCCTGAGTAGCGAAATCGCAAGCGGTTTCCAGTAATCCCAGCGCCCGTCGTGCGTCGCCAGCGCTAGCGTGGGCCAGAGCAGTTAATACTTCGTCATCAACCTGAATGTCACGCTTGCCCAGCCCTCGCTCTACGTCGCTGAGTGCCTGGCGCATCACCGTGATCAGTTCCTCATGGGTAAGCGATTTCAGCACATATACCCGCGCACGGGATAGCAACGCCGAGTTGACTTCGAAGGAGGGGTTTTCGGTGGTGGCGCCAATCAACGTTAACAGGCCCGACTCCACGTGGGGCAATAATGCGTCCTGCTGGCTCTTGTTGAGGCGATGAATCTCATCTAAAAAGAGGATAACCGTGGAGGACATCTGTTGGGCCCGCTCCACCACAGCGCGAATCTCTTTTACTCCGGCCATCACCGCGCTGAGGTGCTCCAGATGGGCCTGGGAGGCTCGGGCCAACAGCTCTGCCAGCGTGGTTTTGCCAACCCCTGGCGGCCCCCATAAAATCATTGAGCGCACAATGCCTGACTCCGCCATGCGACGTAGGGGTTTATCTGGCCCCACCAGCGCTTGCTGGCCCACGTAATCGTCCAGTTGGCGTGGCCGCATACGAAAGGCTAACGGAGCATCGTCAGCCGGTGTCGCCTGAGCGCTATCAAAAAGATCCATGTAAGCTTCCGTTATAAATCAGTACGTTGAGCAACAAATTGCCAACAAGTATAGGTGGTAAACTGCGTCTTAGAGAACTACCTTAGACGTAACCTATCAGAAAGATACACTTGCGAGGATAGCTTGAGAGGGGCATTGTTTATGATAACTGTTGTTGATAACCCCCGTTAGTTACGACACGCTCAGGTTACGATATGTTTTAGCGACACAACATGTTTGTTACCTCGCGCTTATTATCGCATGCCGTCAATCACGAAGGCTCGACGGTAGGCATGACACAATAAAGGAGACAGTTCGATGTTAAACCAACTGCGTCTAGATCATGCCAACATGGCGAGATTACTCCATGTGCTGCAGCTTAAGCAGAAAACCCTTGCCCAAGGTGAGCGGCCCAACTTCCAGCTTATGCGCGAGGTCGTCGACTATATTTTGTCCTATATGGATGGTTTTGCAGCCCCTCTGGAACGCGTCTGCGTGGAGCGATTGCAAACCCAGGCCCCAGAGCACGTTGCCCTGACCGAACAGATGGCGAATGACTATCGTGAGTTAAAGCCGCGCTTACAGCGCCTCTCCAACGACATTGACATGGTGTTAATGGATAACATCATTCCGATGGATCGTTTTGCCGACGACCTGAAAGATTATTTGGAAGCGCATCGTGCCTATTTGCGTCACGAACGCGAGGGGCTGTTCCCGCTGATTGACGAGCACTTTAGCGAGGAAGATATGGACGAGCTGCGTCAGGCGCTCCCCGAAGGCGCAGAGAAAGAGCTAGAGCGCCTACAGGACGCTTATCCCGAGCTCTATGCTGAACTGCGTGGTGCTGACGTGCCTGTGGTATAGCGCTAGCGGACAAGTGGCCGCTACGGGGCATCAATAAAATGACGGAGCATGCTAAAATAGCGGCTCCGTTTTTTTTAGGCAGAGCCATGATAGGCAGAGTCAGGAAAGGCCCCGTGTTAATTTTTGATTCCGGTGTCGGCGGCCTGTCGGTGGCGCAGTCGCTGCGCCAACACTACCCTGATGCTGCCCTGTGCTATGCCTGCGACAATGCTTGGTTGCCCTATGGGCTGCGCGAAGATGCAGCCCTGACCGACCGCATTGTGGCGGTATGTCGTTCCGCTGTGGAAGCGTGCCAGCCGAGTGTTTTGGTTGTCGCCTGCAATACCGCGAGCACTCTGGCGCTGGAAAACTTGCGCGAGCAGTTGGCGATCCCTGTCGTGGGCACCGTACCTGCTATCAAACCTGCCGCAGCGATTAGCCAGACACGCCATATTGGGCTGTTAGCCACCAAGGCCACGGTAGGGCGGCCCTACACCCAGCGCTTGATTGATAGTTTTGCCAGCGACTGTGTGATTACTCGCGTCGCCGCCGATGCCTTGGTGGTCGAGGCGGAAGCATACCTGGCTGGTGTCACCCCCAATATTGATCGCATGCAGGCGGCGCTGGCACCGTTATGGCACGCCGTTGCACCTCCATCGTCTGCGCATTGTTTATCGTCTGCTCATCAGGCGCTGGATACCCCAGAGCTAGATACAGTGGTACTGGGCTGCACTCATTTCCCGCTGCTAAAGCCCTGGCTGACGCAGCTGGCCCCCGTGCCGCTACATTGGGTCGACTCCGGCGATGCGATAGCCCGACGGGTTTCGCAAGTCGTTTCTGAGCTAAACAGTGATCAGCAGGATGGCCGCTGCTTTACCACTGCCCCTGCTGCCAATCTGACCGCTGGTCTAGCCCGCTATGGGTTTAAGGCGTCCCAATTGCTTAATGTGGGCGACTGAGCACTATTTACTACTATTGCTGATCGAATTATTCAAAGGAGCAGCCTTGGCTATCCCCGTTGTAGAACCTGAACGCTACGCTGAGCAGCTAGCCGCCAAACGCGACTATCTGGAAACTACCTTTGCCGCTTTTCAACCACCGGCATTAGAAGTGTTTGAATCGCCGCCAGGCTATTACCGTCAGCGCTGCGAGTTTCGCATATGGCACGAAGAGGACGACCTCTTCTACGCCATGTTCGAGGTAGACCCTGAGAATCCGAAGAACAAGCGGGTGATTCGGTTAGATCAGTACGCAGTCGCCAGTGAGCGAATCAATCAGCTAATGCCGCAGCTACGCGAAGCTTGCCTTCGCTGTGATGAGCTGCGTCGGCGGCTGTTCCAGGTAGAGTTTCTAACCACGCTGTCAGGTGAGGCGCTGATAACGCTGATTTACCACCGCCCGTTAGGCGATGAGTGGGAGCGCGAAGCCCGCGCTCTGGAGGCTGAGCTGGGTATTATGATTATTGGCCGCTCCCGCAAGCAGCGTATCGTACTTACCCGAGACCACGTATGGGAGCGGCTAGAGGTGGATGGCCGCACGCTGCACTACCAGCAGGTCGAAAACAGCTTTACCCAACCCAATGCGCATATCTGCCAGAAAATGCTTAGCTGGGCGCGAGAAGTCACCGCTGGCCAGCAGGAGAGTAATGCGAAGAAAGATCTGGTCGAACTCTATTGCGGTAATGGCAATTTTACCATTGCCCTGGCGGATAACTTCCGCCGCGTGCTGGCCACAGAAATTTCCCGCACGTCAGTGGCTAGCGCCAACGTAAACCTGGAAGCCAATAGGGTAACGAACGCGCAGATTGGTCGTATGTCAGCGGAGGAGTTTTCGCTGGCGCTGAAGGGCGAAAAAGCCGGGCGTCGCGTGGCGGAAATGGCGTTGGAAGAGTACGATTTTTCCACCGTGCTGGTCGACCCGCCCCGTGCTGGTTTAGACGAGCAGAGCTGTGAGCAACTCAGCGAGTACGCTCAGATCGTCTATATTTCATGCAACCCAGCCACGTTAGCTGAAAACTTGACCATACTGACCAACACCCATGAGATAGAGCGCTTTGCGCTATTTGACCAGTTTCCGTTTACCGACCACTGTGAGTGTGGAGTGCTGTTGAAGCGGCGGACAGGCGAGTAAGCATACGACCTAATGCGTAAACGGTATGTGCCATGAACAACACGTCAAGTGATTAGGGACGCGACGATAGGTAGCGTAAGCTAGCCGTTATGTTGGCCTAAAGGCCTATTGTCCTTCGTTTTTTGGCCGTTTAATGGCCTAGGCAGTCGAGGTGATGGATGCACTACGTTGCGATTGAAGAGAGTCGGCAAGATCTTTTGAAGCAGCTCCAGGAGCGGCTATACGCGCGGTTAGACCCCGCTCGCGCCGCCACTGTGGACGCTTTTGCTCGGCACTTTTATGCCACCGTGCCGGTGGAAGACCTAGTGGATCGTCGCCTGGACGATCTGTATGGCGCAACGCTGTCGGTCTGGCAGTTTTTGCAGCATCACGACCCGCAAAGTCCCAAGGTAAGAGTATTTAACCCTGATTTTGAAGAGCACGGCTGGCAGTCGACGCATACTTTTGTCGCCGTTCTCCATGAAGATATGCCGTTTTTGGTCGACTCGGTGCGTATCGAGCTCAACCGCCGCGGCTTGACGGTGCACGCCATTCAAAACGCCGTGCTGGCGGTCGCCCGTGATGAGCGCCATCAGTTGCAGGCGCTGGCCTCGCCCAGGGCAGAAAACGCGCCAGAAGCGCGCGAGTCGCTAATTGTCATCGAAGTAGACCGGCACACCGACGTAGCGTTGCTTGAGAAAATCGAAAGCAACCTAAATGACGTGCTTCGCGATGTACGTACCGCTGTGGGCGATTTCGACGCCATGTGTTCGCAAATCACCGCCTCGATTCAAGAACTCGAGAAAAACTGCCCGCCGCAGATCGATCCTGACGACCACGAAGAGGCGATTGCCTTTTTAGAGTGGATGCTCAAAGATAACTTTACTTTCCTGGGCTACGACGAGTACCTGCTGGAAGGCAGCGAGTTAAAGCGCGACGCAGATAGCGTGCTGGGCGTCTTCCGCCTGGATCAGCCGCGCTACTGCGAGCGTATTCGCACCGAAGAGGGGGTGGATGAGCACAATGATTATGTGCTGGTGCCGCAGCTACTATCGTTTGCCAAAAGCGCCCATCACTCTCGGGTGCACCGTCCTACCTACCCTGACTACATTACCGTTGATCGCTACGACGACGACGGCAATGTAATTGGTGAGCGGCGCTTCTTTGGTTTGTTTACCTCTACGGTGTATAACGAATCGCCACGCAATATCCCGCTGCTGCGCCGTAAGCTAAAAGCGGTGATGGATATTGCCGGATTCAATCCCCAGGGTCACAACGGCAAGCAATTGCTCCAGGTGCTGGAAGTTTACCCCCGGGATGATCTTTTTCAGATCGATACCGAGTCACTGGCCAGCACTGCGCTGGGCATCCTCAATATTCGCGAGCGCCGCCAGGTGCGGCTGTTTATCCGCGCCGATATCAGCGGCAAGTTCTACTCTTGCCTGGTGTTTGTCCCCCGGGACGTGTTCTCCACGGATCTGCGTCAGCGGATTCAAAACGTGTTGTGCGACGAGTTAGACGCCCACTTTGGCGACTTCAATACCTATTTATCTGAGTCGGTGCTGGCGCGTATTCAATTGATTTTACGCTTTAATGGCGACGCGCCCAGCGACTATGACCTCAAGCGTTTGGAAAGCAAAGTGTCACGGCTGGCGCGCAGCTGGCGTGACGAGCTGCAGAACGCCATGATCGAAGGCTTCGGTGAAGAGCGCGCCAACAACCTGATGGATCGGTTCCGCGAGGCGTTCTCGGCCAGCTACCGTGAAGACTTCTCTGCGCGCACCGCGGTGTTTGATGTTCAGCACCTGCTGACACTGGATAGCGAGAACGACCTCTCGCTGTCGCTCTATCGGCCACTAGAAGAACAGGGTGGTGGCGTTAACCTGAAACTGTTCCACCGTGAATCGCAGATTCCGCTCTCTGACGTGCTGCCGATGATGGAAAACCTTGGCCTGCGCGTAATTGGTGAACGCCCCTACGATATTAACGCCCCTGAACAGCGCTACTGGATTCACGATTTTGAGCTTGAGCACAGCGGTGCGGATGTCAGCCTGGGCGATATGCGTGATGTATTCACGGAAGCCTTCAAGCGCATCTGGACCGGCGAGGCCGATAACGATGCGTTTAACCGCCTGATTATCGGCGCTGGGCTGGATTGGCGCGAAGTGGCCATGCTGCGCGGCTACGCCCGCTACCTCAAACAGATCCGCTTCGGCATGTCCCAGGATTACATCGCTGCTACGCTGGCCAACTATCCTGCCATTACCCGTGAGTTAGTTGAATTATTCCGCCTGCGTTTTGATCCTGAGCAGCAGAGCCACGCCACCGACGAGTGCATCGCGAGCTTAAATGAGCGCTTGGAAGGAGTTGCCAGCCTTAACGATGACCAGCTACTGCGCCGCTTTATGGAGCTGATCCTCGCCACCCTACGCACCAACTACTACCAACTGGCTGAGGGTGGGCGCTTTAAAGATTACATCGCCTATAAGTTGGAGCCTTCCAAGGTTACCGGCATGCCCAAGCCGCGACCAATGTTTGAAATTTTTGTCTGCTCGCCGCGGGTGGAAGGTGTTCACCTGCGTGGCGGCAAAGTGGCCCGCGGTGGCCTGCGCTGGTCGGATCGCTTTGAAGATTACCGTACCGAAGTGTTGGGGCTGGTGAAAGCGCAGCAGGTTAAGAACGCCGTTATCGTACCGGTTGGTGCTAAAGGCGGTTTTGTCTGTAAACGCATGCCGGAAAATGCCAGTCGCGATGTCGCCCAGAAAGAGGGCATTGCCTGTTACCAAATCTTTATCCGTGCGCTGCTGGATGTCACTGATAACCTGGTGGGCGGCGATGTTGTGCCGCCGGAAAATGTTGTCCGCCACGATGAGAACGACGCTTATCTCGTGGTAGCTGCCGACAAAGGCACCGCTACCTTCTCAGATATCGCCAACGAAATTTCCATTGAGTATGGCCACTGGCTGGGTGATGCCTTTGCCTCTGGCGGTGCTAACGGCTACGACCACAAGAAAATGGGCATCACCGCTCGCGGTGCCTGGGAATCAGTTAAGCGCCACTTCAAAAATCTGGATCTCGACACCCAGCGCGACCTGTTTAGCGTGGTGGGAATCGGCGATATGGCCGGAGATGTCTTCGGCAACGGCATGCTGCTTTCCGACAAGATCCAACTGGTGGGTGCCTTCAACCACCTGCATATCTTTGTAGACCCCAACCCGGACGCCGAGGCGTCCTTTGCCGAGCGCAAGCGATTGTTCGCTCTGCCACGCTCCAGCTGGGAAGACTACAGCCAGGAGCTGATCTCCGCTGGGGGCGGCATCTTTAGCCGTAGCGCCAAGTCGATTAGCATCACGCCGGAGATGCAGCAGGTATTTGGTATCAAGGAAGAGCGCCTGTCGCCTAATGAACTGATCCGCGCCATGCTCAAATCCAAGGTGGACTTGATCTGGAACGGCGGTATCGGTACCTACGTGAAGGGTTCTGACGAAACCGATGCCGATGTGGGCGACAAAGCCAACGACACCCTGCGCATCAACGGCAATGACCTGAATTGCCGTGTGGTCGGCGAGGGCGGTAATCTCGGCTTGACCCAGCGCGGACGAATGGAAGCCGCCGCCAAAGGCGTGCGCGTTTACACTGACTTTATTGACAACGCCGGTGGGGTGAACTGCTCCGACCACGAGGTCAATATCAAGATTTTGATCGATGAAGTGGTCAAGCGCGGCGACATGACCGAGAAACAGCGCAATCAGCTGTTGGCGGAAATGACCAATGAGGTGGCGGATCTGGTGATCCTGGATAATTACCGCCAAAGTCAGGCGCTGGATCTATCGGCTACCCTTTCCGACCAGTCAATGGGCCCTTACCGCCGTTTTATCAGCGAGCTGGAGGCCGCCGGACAGATTGACCGCGAGCTGGAATTCCTGCCTACCGATGATGTGCTCAAAGAGCGGGCCAGCAACAATCAAGGGATGCGCCTGCCGGAGCTGTCGGTACTGATCTCCTACGCCAAGAGCACCCTGAAAGGCGACTTGATCACCTCTGACGTACCGGACGATCAATATATTCACCGCCACCTGGAGCGGCTGTTCCCATCAGTGCTGGTCGAGCGCTTTAAAGACGAAATGTACGAGCACCGTCTGAAGCGTGAAATCGTTGCGACACAGGTCGCCAACGACTTGGTCGATCATATGGGGGTCGTCTTTGTACGCCGCCTGATGGACTCCACTGGAGCGGGACGTGCCGATATTGCGCGAGCCTACATCGTGGCCCGTGATAGCTTTAACTTGCCCAGTCTATGGGCGCAAATTGAAGCCCTCGATAATCAGGTGCCCAACCGCATTCAGTACTCGATGATGCTTGACCTGATGCGCTTGATCCGCCGTGCCACGCGCTGGTTTGTGCGTCAGCACTTAGGGCTTTCGACACAAGATACCATTGAGTACTTCGCTCCTCGCTTGGCGCAGTTGCAGGAAGGTATTGGTGAGCTACTCAGTGGTGAAGAGCTTGGCGCCTGGAACTCGCGTCGTGACGAGTTGTTGGAGGCGGGTGTGCCAGATGCACTGGCATCCAGCGTGGCGGCGTCATCAAGCCTTTATGCGGGGCTGGGTATTATCCAGGCGGCGCGCCTGACCAATGAAAAACCCCAGCGGGTGGCGGAAGTGCTGTACGAAATTGGCAGCCGCCTGGAGCTACCGTGGATGATTCAGCAGGTAACCCAGCTGGAAGTGCGCGACGCCTGGCAGGCTCAGGCTCGTGAGACTTTCCGCGACGACATTGAGCGTCAGCAGCTGGCACTGACCACCAGCGTGTTGAAGCTCGACGCCGGCAGCCGCGATACCCAAGAGCGGGTTGCGCAGTGGTTGGATCAGCACGCCGATCTGCATCGCCGCTGGTGCCGCCTTATTGAAGAGGTGCGCGGTGGCAGTGAAGGAGGCTTTGCGCTCTTCGCCGTGGCGGTACGCGAGCTGGTAGATCTTGCCGAGAGCGATAGCGAAGCGTAGACGTACCCTAATCCACTTAAAAAAGCGCGCCCTGGTTCTCCACCAGGGCGCGCTTTATTGCGTTATACTGATGCCCGTTTTCAGCCTCCGCTTCAAGAGATCCGCTATGTACAACCTCGCTCGCTCGCTGTTTTTTCGCGTTGACCCAGAGACCTCTCACGGGATGGCCTTGAGCGCTCTGGATGCACTGCATCGGGTGGGTGGGGTAGCACGCCTGTTTGGTCAGCAGGTGAATGATCCTATCGAGCTGATGGGGCTGCGATTTGCCAATCGGGTGGGTCTTGCCGCTGGGTTGGACAAGAACGCCGACCACCTGGATGCCCTTGGCGCGTTGGGGTTTGGGTTTGTCGAAGTGGGTACCGTCACGCCTAAGCCGCAGCCAGGCAATCCTAAGCCTCGGCTATTTCGCTTAGCGCAGCATGAGGCGATCATCAACCGCTTTGGCTTTAACAACAAAGGGGTTGAGCACCTGATCCAGCAGGTCAAACAGCGCCACTACGGCGGCATTGTGGGCATTAATATTGGTAAAAACCTGACGACGTCAGTAGAACACGCGCTGGATGACTACTTGGTATGCTTAGACGCGGTGCACTCTTATGCGGATTACATTGCCGTTAACGTCTCTTCACCGAATACCCCTGGGCTGCGCAGCCTACAGTTCGGCGAACAGCTGGATGCGCTGTTGGGGCCGATTCGAGCACGAGCCTCAGAGCTCAATGACCAAACGGGCCGCAACGTACCATTGCTGATTAAGATAGCCCCGGATATGAGCGCTGAAGAAGTAGCCTTGATGGCAGAAAGTATTCAGCGCAATGCACTTGATGGCGTGATTGCCACCAATACAACGGTTTCCCGCGCGGGGGTAGAGGGTGACTCACAAGCGGAGGAGGCTGGAGGGCTCTCTGGGAAACCGGTCTTCGAGGCATCCAATCGCGTCATTCGCCAACTGCGTGAGCATCTACCATCGTTACCTATCATAGGTGTCGGTGGGATCGATAGTGCTGCTGCTGCTCAGGCCAAAATCGCGGCGGGAGCTGATTTAGTGCAACTCTACTCGGGGTTGATCTATCAAGGTCCTAAACTGGTCGGTGAATGCGCGAGGGCACTGAAAGCTAAAGGTTGAGCGCGAAGATGATTAGCGAAGCAGTGTGGGCATAAAGGGGCACTAAAAAGCCCACTTGAAAAAGTGGGCTCATTGAAAACCTCTCGCTTAAAATTTTTCTTTTAAAACCTTGAAAAATAAAACGTTAGGCCATGACTAAGGGATTTTTGTGGATGCCCGAGATGCCGGTCATCCCATCCCACTGGTCGCCGCGACCTTCACGCCAACCGCTCATCCAGTATTCGCGTAAATTGATATCTTGACTGGGACAGTCGTCACGAGAACGACCCGATACACCCGCTTTGTAGCCGTGGACATAAGCCCGCTGGAAGCGATCACGTTTTTGCCGTTTCATTGGCTAACCTCTTTTCACGAAAGCCTTTGATAAGAAATAGGGTGTTATCGACTTATGTTATCAACAACAACCACTATTCCGAGAGCTTGCTTCAAGAGCGAGACGCCGCTTCAGCCCTGTTGTTTGGCACTCACGGGCGGAACGAGCCGAGCGGCAATCTCTTACAAAGAACACTTATACGCCATAGGTCTGGTCTTGAACCGACCCTGACAAGAAACGCATGCGTTTTTCAGTAGCTACTCTCTTATTGTTAGACCATGATGGGGTCATCTGTCGACTACCAATTTGTCATAAAACGTAAACTCATTTGTTATATACAGGAATATTGCGCCTTTACGCGCCGTTATTATCATGACCGAGTTGAATCAAAACGCCCCCTTGAGTCTGCTAGCCACTTGCCCGAAAGGCATTGAAGGCTTGCTTCACGATGAACTAGTGGCATTGGGCGCCACGCCGGGTAAAACCACTGTGGCGGGCGTCTATTTCACTGCCAGCCAAGCGATCGCTTATCGTGTCTGCCTGTGGTCGCGGTTAGCTAACCGGGTCATTTTGACCCTGGTACGCGAATCGATGATCGATACCGCTGAGCAAGTGCGCGATGTGGTTGCCCGTATTGCCTGGACGCAGCACCTGGCGCCGGGTAACACCTTGGCGGTCGATTTCCACGGCCGCAGCGAACATATTCGCCACACCCGTTTTGGTGCCCAGACCGTTAAGGACGGCGTAGTTGATGCCCTTCAACTGGCAGGGCAGGAACGTCCCAACGTTGATACTAAAACCCCACATTTGCGCATATACGCCCACCTCCACCGGATGAACCTGACTATTGGGTTGGATCTCTCTGGTGAAAGCCTGCACCGTCGCGGTTATCGCCGGGATGTGGGCCATGCGCCGCTAAAAGAGAATCTGGCCGCCGCGCTGCTGGTGCGCGCAGGCTGGCCTGAGCGCCTCAAAGCCGGTGAACCGCTGATTGATCCGCTTTGTGGTGCAGGCACGCTACTGATCGAAGCCGCCATGATGGCCGCTGACCAAGCACCTAACCTGAACCGCGAGCGGTTCGGCTTTCACGGCTGGGCAGGGCACGATGACGAAGCGTGGCGGGAACAGAAGCGTGAAGCCGAAGCGCGCGCGTCGATTGGTCGCAAGCGCTGCAAAGCCCAGCTATTAGGCTTCGACCAGAGTCCCGCGGCGCTTACGGCGGCGAAGTCCAATGCTATGCGGGCAGGCATCCCAGCCTTGATTACCCTGCATGGGCAGAGCCTTGGCCAGTTGACGCGTCCCGAAACATTGACTGCTGAGAGCGGCCTGCTGATCACCAATCCCCCTTACGGCGAGCGGCTGGGCGAGCTGCCCGAACTGGTGCGTCTCTACGCCCAGCTAGGTGATAAAGCCAAAGCGTTGTTTCCCGGCTGGACCCTGGCGGTGTTTACCGGCAACCCGGATTTAGGCCACCGGCTGGGTATGCGTGCGCACAAACAGTACGCACTCAAAAACGGTGCCCTGGAGGCCAAGCTGCTGCTTATGGAGATTGGTGGCGCTGAGCATCCGCCTGCCGCGAGCGATACAAAGCCCGTTCAGAACGAGAACAGTGCAGGAGCGACGCCTAGTGAAGAGGCTAGCGAAGAGCAAGCTGTTCACAAAAACCAAGACAATGCCCAGATGTTTGCCAATCGGCTGATCAAAAATCAGAAGCGCTTGAAGAAATGGCTGAAGCAGAGCGGTGAGACCAGCTATCGTGTGTATGATGCCGATATGCCCGAGTATGCACTAGCGGTAGATCGCTACGGTGACCGCGTGCACGTGCAAGAGTACGCGGCGCCCAGTTCGATCAATCCGGCTCAAGCGCAGAAGCGTTTGTACGATGCCTTGGAAGTCATGCCCGAGGCGCTTAACGTTGACGCCAGTAAAATCTATATCAAGCGCCGCGAGCGCCAAACCGGCAGCGCCCAGTATCAGAAGCGTGCCGCTAGTGGCGAGCGTTTTGAGGTGCAAGAGGGCAAGGCACGGCTCTGGATCAATCTGCGCGACTACCTGGATACCGGGTTATTCCTTGACCACCGCCCGGTACGTCGGATGCTGGGCGAAATGGCCAGCGGCAAGCGCTTTTTAAACCTGTTCTGTTACACCGCCACAGCAACGGTGCAGGCCGCCTTAGGCGGCGCCAGCGACAGTGTGAGCGTGGATATGTCCAACACCTACCTGGAGTGGGCCAAGGACAACTTTGCGCTGAATAAGCTCGATACACGACTGCACCGAGTGGTGCGCGACGACTGTTTCCGCTGGCTGGAAACCGCCGATGCTGAGTTTGACCTGATCTTTATGGATCCGCCGACGTTCTCTAACTCGAAGAAAATGCGCGATACCCTCGACGTGCAGCGTGATCATCCGCGGCTTGTGGAGCTCGCCATGGCGCGCTTGGCACCCGGTGGAACCTTGGTGTTTTCTAATAACCAGCGGCGCTTTAAACTCGATGAAGCGCTTAGCGAGCATTACGCTGTTGAGGATATCACCGGGCGTAGCTTCGACCCCGATTTCCAGCGGCGCACCAACCTGCACCACGTGTTTTTACTTCGTCATAAGGCGTCATAAGAGAGCTTTTGCATGATTCAGCTATCGCTTTACACAACGATGGGCTGCCACCTATGCAGCCAGTTAGAGGCTTTGGTGGCGGCACTAGCGAATCAAAAGGTGTGGCTGCACCACATCGAGATTAGCGACGACGACGCCCTGGTTGAGCGCTACGGCCTGCGGATACCGGTGCTGGTGGATGGTGACGGCAATGAGCTGGATCGTGGCTTTGAGCTGGAGCGATTAAGTGCATGGTTGCGCGAGCGCGGCTGGCTGGATGAAGACGCGCTGGCGGGGTTCACAGCACCGCCAGACACTACGCCGCCGAAAGGCGCCCATAAGCGTCATGGGCGGCGTTTCTTAGGTTAACAAGTGCGTGGTTAACAAGTGCATGGCTGGGTTCGAGTGGTTTACATCACGTCCAGTAGCGATAGTTGACGCATGGCTTCTTGGCCTTCGGGGGTATGGTCGGCCACTTCCAGCACCTTGCGAAAGCCTCGTGAGGACTGGATAGTGGTCTCGTCCTCCAGCCACATATGGGCTTGATCCAGCGTATCGGCTAGCTGATGTTTCAGACCGCCAAACTGAGTGCCGATTTGGCCCCAGGCGCGGCTGAAAATCCAGTCACCAAACATATCCTGGTGAATATGAACCAACACATAGTCATGGTTGGTTTCCCAGCGTACGATCACAACACTCTCCTTACTTAGCCTTTAAAAGATAGCCTTGAAACACGCCTGCCCATCAGCCGTCGCGGGCGTATTGTAAAGCCCGGATACCCAAACGCCTATGAAACTTGTCATCGACGCTAACATCCCTGCTGCAGACGCCTGCTTTGGCTCCCTGGGTACGCTAACCCGCGTACCCGGGCGGGAAATAAACGCCGCTCACCTTCACGCTGCCGACGCGCTGATTGTGCGCTCCATTACCCAAGTTAACGATAAGTTGCTTACTGATAGCCCCGTGCGCTTTATTGGCACCTGCACCATCGGCACCGATCATATCGATCAGGTGGCGCTCGCTAAGCGCGATATCGCTTTCGCCAGTGCCCCCGGCTGCAATGCCGAAGCGGTGGTCGACTACGTATTAAGCAGCCTGCTGACGCTGGCAGAACGCGATGGCTGGCTGCTTAGCGAGCGTACCGTGGGTATTGTGGGAGTGGGTAATGTGGGCAGCCACTTGCAAGCACGGCTAACCGCCATGGGCATAGCAACGCTGGCCTGTGACCCGCCCCGGGCTGAGGAGGAGGGGGTGAGAGGGTTTCACTCTCTAGACGCCCTCATTGAACGCTGTGATGTGCTCTGCCTGCATACGCCGCTGACCCGCGAAGGCCCTCACGCCTCTTACCAACTACTCAACGCCCAGCGCATCGAAGAGCTGATGCCGGGTTGCGTTGTTCTGAATGCTGGGCGTGGGGACTGCCTGGATGGCTTGGCGTTGCGCAGCCGGTTGGCGGGAAAGGGCGATATCAGCGCAATATTGGATGTATGGGAAGATGAGCCGGATATCGACGCTGGACTGCGCGATCTGGTCTCGTTGGCAACGCCGCATATTGCCGGGCATAGCCTGGATGGCAAGCTGCGCGGCACCTGGATGATACGGCAAGCGCTGGCGCACCACTGCGGCCAACCCAGCGAGCTGACGTTTGCTGATATTTGCCCACCGCCCGCCCTCGCGTCGCTGCATTTGCAGCACGCACTCCCCCCGGAAGACGCCCTGCGACTCTGCATGCGAGCAGTTTACGACGTACGCCGCGACCACGATGCGCTAGAGCGTCAAACGCTGCATCACGGTATGCGCAAAGGCTTTGACGACTGCCGCGCCAACTACCCGCTACGCCGCGAGTTCGCTACCCTCAACGTGCGGCTATCAGGGGAGGCGGTAGCGCTAGAGGGTATACTGCGTGGTGCAGGGTTTGCGGTAACACTAGCTAGATTGTGAAAAACAGCTATTGAAAACCGATGGCGAAAAACAGTAAGGCCCGCAGATGCGGGCCTTAAATGTATAAACAGCAGAGAAAACTTACTGACGATAAGCGGCTTCTTTTAACGCACGGATGCGCTCATCCAGCGGTGGGTGGCTGGCAAATAGCTTTTCCACCAGCGAGCGTGTTTGGCCTTTGGTGATCGCCATGGCGCGCAGCGTATCCGGCATTTGGTCGGGCAGTGCGGTTTCGGTTTTCAAGCGTGCCAGGGCGCTGACCATCGCGTTGGTGCCCGCTAAGCGCGCACCGGCTTCGTCGGCGCGGTATTCGCGGTAGCGCGAGAACCAGGCGACGATAGCCGAGGCCAGAATACCAAACACAATCTCAGCGACCATGACCACCGCAAAGTAGCCCATAAAGCCCAGGCCGCCTTCGCCATCGCTGCGGCTGCGCAGGAAGTTATCGACTAGATGCGCCACGACCCGGGCAAAGAACATCACAAAGGTGTTCACTACGCCCTGAATCAGCGCCAGCGTTACCATATCGCCGTTAGCGACGTGACCAATTTCGTGAGCCAGTACTGCACGCACCTCTTCTGGACGCATGCGATTCATTAGGCCTGCCGAGACGGCTACCAGCGCGTCGTCTTTGTTCCAACCCGTGGCAAAGGCGTTTGACTGCTGAGCCGGGAAAATGCCCACTTCCGGGGTTTTGATACCCGCCTCGCGGGAGAGCTCAGCCACTGTGTCCAACAGCCACTGTTCGGTAGAGTTGGAGGGCGTTTCGATAATCACCGTGCCGGTGCTGCGTTTAGCCATCCATTTGGAGATAAACAGCGAGATAATGGAGCCCGCCATACCGAAAATAAAGCAGAAAATCAGCAGGCTGGTGAAGTTGATGCCCTGGCCGCGCAGGTAACCCTCTACGCCTAGCAGGCGCAGGGTAATGCTGGCGACCAGCAAGACCGCTATATTGGTGCCTAAAAACAGCAGAATTCGCATCATGGTGCAGGTTCTCCCCTAAAGTTCATCGAAGCATTACTAGATTAATGGCTTAGATACGTGCTGTTCATGGCAGTTTCAAGTCATGGCTACAAAAGCTACTGCCGATAGCGTGACAAGAAGTTGGCAAAACGGTCGAGTGCATCGCCTAATTGGTCGGCCCAGGGCAGCGTGACGATGCGCACATGATCCGGCTCTGGCCAGTTAAAGGCCGTGCCTTGTACCAGTAAGATTTTTTCCTGTAGCAGCAGATCCAGCACCATCTGCTGGTCGTCTTTGATATTGAAGACCTTGGGGTCGAGCCGTGGAAAGGCGTACAGCGCGCCTTTAGGTTTTACGCAGGAGACGCCGGGGATTGCGTTCAGTTTCTCCACCGTGATGTCTCGCTGGGCCAACAGCCGCCCGCCGGGCAGGATTAAATCATTGATCGACTGGTAGCCCCCCAGCGCGGTTTGAATCGCGTGCTGGGCGGGTACGTTGGCACACAGGCGCATGGAGGCCAGCATATTCAGCCCCTGAATATAGTCCTGAGCGTTTAGCTTGGCCAAGGTGCCGGAGATAGTCATCCAGCCCGAGCGAAAGCCTGCACAGCGATAGCTTTTGGAGAGACCGTTCATGGTGATGACCAGTTGGTCATCGTCCGCTAGTGCGCCCGTGGCAGTATGTTCGACGCCGTCATAAAGGATCTTGTCGTAGATTTCGTCTGAGAACACCACCAGGTTGTGCTGTTTGGCGATCGCCAATACCTCTTTCACCACGGCGGGTGGATACACCGCGCCGGTGGGGTTGTTGGGGTTGATCAGCACAATGGCACGTGTGTGGCTGGTGATCTTGGCGCGAATATCCGCTGTGTCAGGCGTCCAGTCCGCCTGCTCGTCGCATAGGTAGTGCACCGCGTGACCACCGGAAAGGTGGGCGGCGGCGGTCCAGAGCGGGTAGTCCGGCGCGGGAATGAGTACTTCATCGCCGTCGTTGAGCAGCGCCTGCATGGTCATCACGATCAGCTCAGAGACGCCGTTGCCGATGAAGATATCTTCGATACCTACGCCGGGAATCTGTTTGCGCTGGCACTCCTGCATAATCGCTTTACGGGCAGAGTAGAGGCCTTTGGAGTCGCAGTAGCCCTGGGCCGTGGGCAGGTTGCGCATCACATCCTGGAGAATCTCTTCCGGCGCCTCAAAACCAAAGGGCGCAGGGTTGCCAATGTTTAGCTTGAGAATTCGTTGACCTTCCTCTTCCAAGCGCTTGGCGTGGTCGAGTACCGGGCCGCGAATGTCGTAGCAGACATTGTGCAGCTTATGAGATTTCTTTAACGGTTGTGATTCGTGCGACTGCGGGGTATCCATGAGGTGTCTGTCCAAAAGTAGCTAGAGGCCCAAAAGTGTCCAAAAAGCATGAGTGACTAAAAACAGCGTCCACAAGCCATCGTCGGCTATAGAGCTATTAGGCCATTATGCGTCGGAAAGTGCTTGATTGTCTTCGTCGTTTTGCACGGGCGGCGGAGGAATGTCTGCCGGGGTTTCAAGCGTTAGCCTGCCCAGCTTGCCATCACGCAGTTCGTGAAGCAGCACTTCCGCGCCGCGGTGCAGATCAACGGCGCCGCCGGGACGCAGGCCGCCTCGGCGGGCAGCGATATCTTTTAAGATGGCGTTACCGTCGAAGCCAGCAATAGCGAGAAAGTCGGGCTTTTTCGGGCCATCCGCATCAATGTCATGGGGGATATCCGGCGCGGTGTAAGAGGGCAGCTCTTTGAGCTTATAACGCTCGGTGAGCGCTTCGGGGTAGCGTTTGGCCAGCTCTGCGCTGGTAACAATGGCTACATCGGCGTACTCGATAGCGGTATCGCGAATGGCGCCGGTGGCGGCAAGCCGATAGGCGCTGGCCTGGTCCTCAATCTTCGGCCACAGCACTCCCGGGGTGTCGGTGAGTGCCACACGCCCATCGATACGCACCTTTTGCTGGCGCTTGGTGACTGCTGGCTCATTGCCGGTTTTAGCGATTTTTCGCCCGGCCAGGCCGTTAATCAGCGTGGATTTTCCCACGTTGGGAATACCCATCACCATCACGCGCACATCCCGGTCAGCACGAACGGCACCGGCCAGCTCATGGCACAGCTTGGGAATTTTCTTTAGCTCGCGGGTGTTGGTCGTCGTGACTGCCAAGGCACGCATATTCTCTTGGGCATCGAAATAAGCCACCCATTCGGCCGTTCGCTCCGGGTCAGCGAGATCTGCCCGGGAGAGAATTTTCAGCACCGGCTTATGGCGGGTTAGCTCGGCCAGCATTGGGTTGGCGCTGGAGTAGGGCAGACGCGCATCGAGTACCTCGATGACTACGTCAATTTCAGGCAGCACCTCCTTAATCTGGCGGCGGGCCTTGTTCATATGTCCGGGGAACCAGCCGAGCATGGGTTTCTCCTGCAAGTACAAAATAGCGGCACAAAAAAGCGGGCTGCCATTCTAGCAGATGGCGCCCGCCTTGCTGGGTTTCCTTGAGAGGATTTATCAGCGATTACTCGTCGGGGTGAAATTCCAACGACACTGAGTTAATGCAGTAGCGCAACCCAGTAGTCTCCGGTGGGCCGTCGGGGAACACATGGCCCAGATGAGCATCGCAGTGGGAACAAACTACCTCCGTGCGCTGCATGCCGTGAGTGGTATCCGTATGCTCCTCAACGCAGCGGCTACCCAGTGGCCGATCAAAGCTTGGCCAACCGCAGCCAGCATCGAATTTGTGCTCATTCTCAAACAGCGGCGCATGACAGCAGACGCAGTGGTAAATACCCTGCGCATCACGCACCTGATAATCGCCAGTGAATGGGCGTTCTGTGCCTTTCTCACGTGCTACGCGGTACTGCTCTGGGGTTAGCTGCTGTTGCCACTCGTCAGGGGATTTTTCTATTTTCGCCATGCTCTGTTCCTCTCCCTTATGCATTGCGCTTACATCGCTGAGGCCAAGTGTTGTTTGGACTCACTAGCCTAGTGACACCACTTGATCATCATGAGTTTCAGCATGGGCGATTATACATCGCTGTGCCAGTGTAAGCGCTATACGCTAGCCGCGCCGCCGTTACTGCGCGGGTCGTGGGCGCTCTCTATCAACCCATCCGGATGGTGCACAATACCGCCTGCATGGCCCATGGTGTCACTGAATGCCTCGGGCAGCACTTCCACATCGTGGCCTGCCGTTGCCAGGGCGGTGACTAGGGCGTCGTCAAAACGCGCTTCGAGTTTCAAGTTAGTGCTGGTTTCGCCCCAGGTGCGCCCCAGCAGCCAGCGGGGGGCCGTAATCGCCTGCTGCAGCGGCATGCCATGCAGCGCGTAGCGCGAAAATACCGCTGCCTGGGTCTGCGGCTGGCCTTCACCGCCCATAGTGCCGTAAACCATGGTGCGGCCATCGTTAAATTTGGCCAGCGCCGGGTTCAACGTGTGGAAGGGTTTGCGACCAGGGGCTAAGCCGCGCAGGTCGTCGGGGTTAAGCGAGAAGCTGATGCCGCGGTTTTGCCATAGCACGCCGCTTTCTGGCAGCACCACGCCACTACCAAACTCCCAGTAGATGCTCTGAATAAAGCTCACCGAACGTCCTTCGCTATCCACGGTGCCCATCCAAATGGTATCGCCTGGCGCTGGTTCGTGGGGCCAGGGTAGGGCGTGCTGCGGGTCGATCTGAGCCGCTTCTAAGCCAATGTTCTCTTCGCTGAGCAAATCTTGCAGCGGTGTTGGCACACGGCCGGGGTCAGTGATGTTTTGGTCGCGCAGGATAAAGGCGCGTTTGGTGGCTTCAATCAGGCCATGCAGGTGGCCAAAACCGTTGGGCTCGGCGGCTTTTAGGCGCTCGTAGATACCTAAAATCATTAACGAGGCCATGCCTTGGGTCGGCGCAGGCAGGTTATAGAGCGTGGCATCCTGAAGCGTTACTTCCAGCGGTGTGACTCGCTGGGCGCGGTAGGCGTGAAAGTCTGCCAGGCGCAGTGGGCTGCCGACGGCCTCTAAATCCCGCGCCATACTGGCGGCCAGCTCGCCGCGGTAGAAGTCATCTAATCCTGCTTCTGCCAAACGCTTGAGTGTGGCGGCCAAACGCGGCTGGCGCAGCCGTTCGCCTTCACGGGGTACCTGGCCGTTAAGCAGCAGGGTGTCACTAAAGCCTGGGCTTTGGGTTAAACGCTCAAGGTGTTTGGCGGTAAGCGCTTCCTGGCTCTGGGAGACCGCAATACCCCCCTCGGCATGATGAATGGCGTCAGCCAGTAGTGTGGTGAGAGGCAACTGCTTGCCCCATGCCGACGCCACGTTCAGCGCTTCATGCCAGCCGCCAATGGTACCGGCCATGGTGAGGGCGGCTTTGGGGCCGCGCTCGGGAATCTGCGTTTCACCGGCGTAGAAGTCTGTGCTGGCAAGCCCCGCCGCAGGGCCGCAGGCGTCAATGGCAATGGGCGCTTTGCCCGGCTCATGAATTAGCCAGAATCCATCGCCACCCAGGGCGTTCATATGCGGGTAAACCACCGCAATGGCAGCAGCGGCTGCGACCATGGCTTCCACCGCGTTACCACCCTGTTTAAGCACATCTCGCCCGGCACTGGCAGCTAGGTGATGAGGAGCGACGCAGCTGCCGCCGTAACTACGTTGGGTGTGGAGCATCTTTGAATCCTTGTTTTTAAGTAAATAATTATTAAGTAAATATTTGTTAAATAAATGCTAAGGCAGATCGTTACCAGCCAATGGCTTCGGGCAACCAGGTAGCAATGCTGGGAAAGATAAATACCAGCGCGACGGCGACGAACTGTAAGCCGATAAACGGTAGCGCGCCTTTATAAATATCCAGCGTCGAGACTTCTTTCGGCGCCACGCCCTTGAGGAAAAACAACGACCAGCCAAAGGGTGGGGTAAGAAACGACGTTTGTAGCACCAGCCCCACCAGAATGCCCAGCCACACCATATCGACGCCCATCTGCACAAAGAAGGGTAAAAATAACGGTAGGGCAATATAGCTGATCTCAATCCACTCCAGGAAGAAACCCAGCACAAACATCAGCAGCAGCATGAATAGCATCGCGCCTAATTCGCCGCCGGGCACCCAGTCGAACATACGGGCAACCAAATGCTCGCCGCCCAATCCGCGAAATGCCAGGCCAAATACCTGGGCGCTGATCAAAATAAAGAACACCATGGCCGAGATCACCAGCGTGGCCTTGGCAACTTCTTTGAGTAGCGCAAAGGTTAACCGCCCCGAGCAGGCTACAATTAGCAATGCTCCTAGCGCACCCATTGAGGCTGCTTCAGTAGGCGCGGCAATGCCGCCAATAATCGACCCTAATACCGCAAACACCAACCCCACTGGCGGGCCTACCACGGTAATCACTTTGCGTATCAACTGACCCCGGCCCATTTCTGCACGCTCCTCGGCAGGAATAGGCGGCATTAAGTTGGGGTAGAGCTTGGCGATCACCAGAATGGCAATAATATACACCGCCGCCAGGGTTAGTCCCGGCACCATGGCGGCGGCGAACATCGTACCGACTGATTCGCCCAGAATTTCCGCGAGCAGAATCAGCACCAGGCTGGGCGGAATAATCTGCCCCAAGGTGCCGGATGCGCAGATCATTCCGGTGGCCAGGGTTTTAGGGTAGCCGCGGCGTAGCAGCGTCGGTAGCGTGAGCAGGCCAAGGGTAACGATAGTGGCGCCCACGATGCCGGTGGCGGCGCCTAACAGCACGCCCACGAGGATGATCGCCACGCCCATGCCGCCTGAAATGCCGCCGAACAAGTGGCCGATGACATCGATCAACTCCTCTGCCAGCTTCGACTTCTCCAGCATCACCCCCATAAACACAAATAGCGGTATGGCCATAAAGGTGTAATTGGTCACTACGCCGTAAATACGTGATGGCAGCAGATTAAACAGCATTGGCCCAAAGCCAACGTAGCCAAAGAAAAAGGCCGTCGCCGCGATACTGATGCCTACCGGAATACCTATCAGCAGGAACACAAAAAAAGCCACGATCATGCCGATCGCGAGCCATTCATTGGGAGACATGCGTTATTCACCTCGTGTGGGTAGGGCGAAAGCCTGACGCAGCGCGTGGGCCAGCCCTTGCAGCGCGAGAAGGAGAAAACCGAATGGGATCAGAGATTTGAGAAGCCAGCGCAGAGGCAGGCCGCCGGGGTTGGGCGACGCCTCGCCGCGGGCGAACGACTGGGCGATCCAGGGCAGCGTCAGCCAGGCGATATACAGCCCCATCACCAGCAGCAAGAGTCCGCCGATCACTTCAATCACCCGTTGCAGGCCTACAGGGAAGCGCTCGTAGAAAACATCGACGCGCACCTGCTCGCCCATCAATAGCAAATACGACATGCCAAACAGTGCAATAGGTGAGATCAAGTGCCACTGCAGCTCCTGCAGCCATATCGCGCCAATGCTGAACACATAGCGCATCAATACGTCGCCAGCGACGAGTCCGACTAAAACCACGCAGGTCCAGGCGGCGATCCAGCCAAATAGCCGAACCACCGCCTCAACTCCGTGGACAAAAAATGCCACGGCGCGCATATCAGACTCCGATAATGTCGTTTAACCAAGCACGCTCACTGGCGCCTGCCCAGCGGTCATGGTTGGCTTTAAAGGCCATGTAGTTATCGTGCACTTTGCGCACCAGCGGGTCAGCGTTGGCCTCTGTCGCCAGGGTATCTTGAGTGGCTTCGCGCAGCGCATCGATAACGGGGGTAGGTAGCATGCTGGCAGTGACGCCTTCGTTCTCCACTAGATCTGTCATGGCTTCGCCATTGACCGCTTCAGACCAAGTCACACTCTCTAAGCAGGCGGCCATACAGGCGGTTTTGACAATCATCTGCAGATCTTCTGGCAGACTATCCCAGTGGGTTTTCGAGATAAGCAGTTCGCCCGTGGTCGAGGGTTCGTGCCAGCCTGTAGTGTGGTAGAACTTGGCGGCGTTATGCAGGCCCATGCGACGGTCTTGGAAGGGGCCTACGAATTCAGCTGCATCAATCACGCCACGCTCCAGCGCGGGGAAGATTTCACCACCGGGCAGTACACGGGCATCCACGCCAAGCGAAGAGTAAACCTGGCCCGCCAAGCCAGGAACGCGCATGCGCAGCCCGTTGAGCTGGCTAATATCCTCGATCGGTTCGCGGAACCAGCCGGTCATTTGCACGCCGGTATTGTTCAGCGGGAAGGCGACCATGCCGTAGGGCTCATACACTTCGTGCCAAAGCTCCAAGCCGCCGCCGTGGTAAAGCCACGCCATATGGCCCATAAAGCTCATACCAAATGGAACAGTAGTGAAGTACTGAGCGGCAAAGGTGGTGCCTGACCAGAAGTAACTATTGGCGGCATTCATCTCGATGGTGCCGCTTTGAACGGCTTCAAAGCCTTCAAAGGCTGGGATCAGCTCGCCGGATGAAAAATGCTGAATATTGAGTCGTCCGCCGGACATGGCGTTGATTTTGGCGATCACGTCAGTGGGGCTGCCAGGGCCTTCCACGTAAAAGGGCGAGCCGGGCGGGTAAGCATTGGTCATACGCCAGTTGAAGCTCTCAGCGGACTGCGCACGGGCGATAGACGGGGCGCCCAATACAAGGCCTGCCGTGGAGGAGACGGCAGCTGTGGTGAGAAACTTGCGACGGGATAAGGACATAGCACACCTCATTAATGGTGGAATTGGTCAGCCTGGGAACACAATGAGGTAGCAAGGGGTGTGCCATAAAAATCGATTTTATTTTAAATAAAAGATTTTTAAGGGTTTTGTCGGTCTCTAATGAAAAGATTAAGTATAAGAAAAATAAACATTTGCACCGTTATGGCGCCTAATGAGTGCCCAGGGCACCCTCGGTGTGCATACTGACTTCGCAAAAGTTGGACGTAGAGGGTAGGTGATTGAAAGCGGGTCAGTTAGTTTGGTGAAGGCAGGGTGCTTGACAGCTCAATAAGGTCTGAGTAACATACGCGCCACCTCGACGAGGCAATGCAACGTCCCATTCGTCTAGTGGTCTAGGACACCGCCCTTTCACGGCGGTAACAGGGGTTCGAACCCCCTATGGGACGCCACTTATTCTTTTTCTTTCTAGAGCTAGAGTAAGCGGTCGTCAGGGTTATCGGAATGCGGGAATAGCTCAGTGGTAGAGCATCGCCTTGCCAAGGCGAGGGTCGGGAGTTCGAATCTCCTTTCCCGCTCCAAGCATTAAAGTGCTTAATAGTGTCCCATTCGTCTAGTGGTCTAGGACACCGCCCTTTCACGGCGGTAACAGGGGTTCGAACCCCCTATGGGACGCCACTTCCGGTAAGTTAGGTAAAAGCTAAGTAAGTGCTCTATAAGCGGGAATAGCTCAGTGGTAGAGCATCGCCTTGCCAAGGCGAGGGTCGGGAGTTCGAATCTCCTTTCCCGCTCCAGTTTTAGTAGTACCGGATCGGTAAGCGATGGGTCGGGAGCTGGAACGCCAGCCCGGTCGATTTCCTTTCCCGCTCCAGGTTTGATTTAGTCCCATTCGTCTAGTGGCCTAGGACACCGCCCTTTCACGGCGGTAACAGGGGTTCGAACCCCCTATGGGACGCCATCTAGTATGTTGTTTGCGTTGCGGGAATAGCTCAGTGGTAGAGCATCGCCTTGCCAAGGCGAGGGTCGGGAGTTCGAATCTCCTTTCCCGCTCCATGTAAACAAGATCAGATAGTTCTGCAATTTCCCAGCTTCAAAAGTTTAGGCCTCCCTTTGTTTCCATGATGTATCGGCTAATTGCTGGGCATCACTATTTGCGTGTCTGACGCTTGGTGGTCGTGCCCGCCTTGAAAAAAGTCGTTTGCGCCCTAATGTTTCTCCTTCTCTTCTTATTTTGCTGACAGGACATGTTCATGGCCGAACCGGCATTGTCGATCCGTGGCCTTACCAAAGTGTATGGCAACGGCTTTCAGGCGCTCAAAGGTATTGATCTCGACGTCCAGCAGGGCGATTTTTTTGCTTTGTTGGGCCCCAATGGCGCCGGCAAGTCCACCACCTTGGGGGTGGTCTGCTCGCTGGTGCAAAAGACGGCGGGCAAGGTCTCCATATTCGGCATTGATGTGGATAAAGACTTCGCTAAAGCCAAGTACCAGCTAGGCGTAGTGCCTCAAGAGTTCAACTTCAATCAATTTGAGAAAGTGCTCGATATCGTACTGGCCCAGGCAGGTTACTACGGCATGACCAGTCGCGAGGCTTTGCCCCGCGCTAAACAGCTACTGACCGATCTGGGCCTATGGGAAAAGCGCAACGGCAGCGCGCGCATGCTGTCAGGTGGAATGAAACGCCGCCTGATGATCGCTCGAGCGCTGATGCATCGCCCCAAACTGCTGATTCTGGATGAGCCAACCGCCGGGGTGGATATCGAACTGCGGCGCAGTATGTGGGAGTACATGCGGCGGATTAACCAAGACGAAGGCACCACCATCATCCTGACGACGCACTACCTGGAAGAGGCTGAGAGCCTGTGCCGTAATGTGGCGATTATCAATAATGGCGACATTGTGCGGAACACTAGCGTGCGAGGCCTGCTGGCTGAGCTGAATACCGAGACCTTCCTAATTGATACCTCCGAAGCCATTACAGACATACCCAAGATAGACGGGTTTGAGATAAAGCAGCTGGAGTCTACTCAGCTATCACTCGTGGTGCATCGCGGGCAACGTTTAAACGATGTCTTCAAGGCGTTGAGTGAACAGGGCATCCAGGTGGTTTCCATGCGTAATCGAGCCAACCGCTTAGAGGAGATGTTTGTGTCGATGGTGGAAGGTAGTGGGCTAGGGGCGATAGACCAGCGCGTTGAGAAGACGGAGGAGCGCGTATGAATGCTACGCAAACATTGATCGCCCTGTGGACGCTGGTGCTAAAAGAGATCAAACGCTTCACCCGCATTTGGCCGCAAACGTTGCTGCCGCCCTCGATCACCATGGCGATGTACTTTATTATCTTCGGCAACCTAATCGGTTCGCGGATTGGTGACATGGACGGCTTCAGCTACATGGACTTTATTGTTCCAGGGCTGATCATGATGTCGGTGATTACCAACAGCTACTCCAACGTGGCGTCGAGTTTCTTCTCCAATAAGTTTCAGCGTTCGATCGAAGAGATGATGGTGTCGCCCATGCCCAATTGGGTGATACTGGCTGGTTTTATTTTAGGCGGTATGGCACGTGGGTTAGGCGTCGGGCTGATTGTGACGGTCGTTTCACTGTTCTTTACCCGCCTAACCATGGAACACCCGCTGCTCACGGTATTGGTCGTAGTGCTCACGTCTGCGCTGTTCTCTATTGGCGGCTTTATTAATGCGTTACTGGCCAATAAGTTCGACGATATTTCTATCGTGCCGACGTTTATCCTGACGCCACTGACCTATTTGGGCGGAGTGTTTTACTCTATCTCAATGTTGCCTGACTTCTGGCAGGGCGTTTCCATGCTCAATCCAATTTTGTATATGGTCAACGTTTTCCGTTATGGCTTCTTAGGTGTTTCGGATATTCCCGTTGGCTGGGCGCTCGTTGCCATTTTTGCCTTTATCATTGTGTTGTTTAGTATTGCACTGGCGATGCTAGAGCGCGGCAAAGGTATCCGCAGCTAGACGCATCAATCCGATTGAGAAGAGAGAGCTTTTATACAATGGCACACCGCCCAGACACGTTAGAGCACGCGCCGTTAGGCCGCGATTCCGCTTACCCTGAGCAGTATGACGCGGGGCTGTTATATCCTATTCCCCGCGTGGCTAATCGAGAGCCGCTGGGGATTGAAGAGGGAACTCTGCCGTTTGTGGGGGAAGATGAGTGGCACGCCTTTGAAGTCTCCTGGCTGAACAGCCGCGGTAAGCCTATTGTGGCCGTGGCGCGCTTTCGCTTGCCAGCAGCCTCACCCAATCTGATTGAGTCCAAATCCTGGAAGCTCTACCTCAATAGCTTCAACCAAACCCGTTTCTATAGTCGTCAGGAAGTGATGGAAACGCTTGCCCATGACCTTGCTGTTGCGGCAGGGGCTGAGGTGAGTGTCGAGCTGTTTGATGTGGATGCTTCAGAGCTTTCACCACAGCTCTTGCCGGGCGAATGCCTGGACGATTTAGATATCGCAGTAAGCGACTATACGCCTAGCAGTGACCACCTCACGGTAGGGGAAGAGGTCGTCGAGGAGACGCTCTACTCCCACCTGCTCAAATCCAACTGCCCGGTTACCGGCCAGCCAGACTGGGGCAGCGTGCTGATTCGTTATAAAGGCCCGAAAATCGACCGCGAAGGGCTGCTGCGTTACCTGATTGGGTTTCGCCAGCACCAGGATTTTCACGAGCACTGCGTTGAGCATATTTTCTGCGATTTAATGGCCCAGGCAAAGCCTACGCAGCTGCTGGTACTGGCGCGTTATGTGCGGCGCGGCGGGTTAGATATCAGCCCCTGGCGCGCAACCCCAGGGTTAACGCCCCCCACGCCACTGCGCCTAGCAAGGCAGTAAGCGGCAATGTTATAAATGACAATGCTATAAATGACGGTGCTAAAGTAGCCTCACACAATTGGACTTGGAGTCATCAATGGACGCACTCACGCTGCTTCACGAGCGTAGCTCAATGGGCAAGCTGATGGAGCCAGCGCCCAGCGGCGAACAGCTCAGCGCCATTTATCAGGCCGCGCTACGTGCCCCGGATCATAAAGAGCTGCGCCCCTGGCGCTTTATCGAGTTTAGCGGGGAAGGGCGAGAACGCTTGGGCGAGCTATTCGCCGAGGCGGAGTTTCAGGAGGATCCTAGTGCCGATGACGAAACGCTCAACTCGGCGCGCAAAAAGCCGCTGCGGGCGCCGATGATTATCGCCGTGATCGCCAAGGTCACGCCCAAACTTGAAAAAGTACCCAAAATGGAGCAGGTGATCTCCGCCGGGTGCGCCGCCCACGGCATTCTGCTAGCCGCCCACGCCTTGGGGTTGGGGGCAATGTGGCGCAGCGGCAAGTACGCTTTCGACCCCGTAGTTCGCAAAGGGCTGAATCTGGATGAAGATGACGAAGTCGTCGCGTTTATCTACCTGGGCACCCTGGGGGGGCGCCATAAACCGGTACCACAGCATAATGTTGCTGACTTCGTGGAGCGTTGGGACTAGCGATGAGTCTCCCTCGTCAGCCAGGCATCCCTCATCCACGATTGCCATTGCCAAAAGGCCAGCCGGAAAATCTGGCCGTTTTTCAGCAGTGGCTGAGCGACGCCATACCCATGGTGGGCGCGTTAGGTATTAGCAAAATGACGCGTCAGGGTGATTCACTAGCCTGGCAGTTAGCGCTGGAGCCCAACCTTAACGATAAAGGCACGGGCTTTGGTGGTGCACTGACGGCGCAGACGACGCTACAAGGCTGGTGCTGGGTAACGCTATGGCTACGTGAGCGGGGCATTGCGCGCGATGTCGTCGTTGCTGAGGCCCGTCAGCGTTTTCTGGCGCCGGTAACAAGTGACTACCGCTTGGTATGTACGCCAGCCGTGTCAGAAGGCCCTACTCAGCTTGCCAACAAGCTCGCTGAGCGAGGAAAAGGCCGCATAGCGCTAACCCAGCAGCTCTATTGTGGCGAGACGCTCTGCCTGGAAGCCAACGGCAGCTACGCTGTATTGTCTGAACGATAACCGGAGTATGCCACTAACCTAAAGGTTCGTCAGCCGGAAAAGGCTTGCTATTTCGAGGCTTAGCCAATAGTATATGCGCCGTTCTGTCGCGAAAGGTTCAGCCTTTCAACAGCGCCAAAACGCGGAGGGGTGTCCGAGTGGTCGAAGGAGCACGCCTGGAAAGTGTGTAAGCCGCAAGGCTTCGAGGGTTCGAATCCCTCCCCCTCCGCCAAGAATATAGATTAAGCCGCTGATTTCAGCGGCTTTTTTGTGTCTTTATTTTAAGCAGCCCATACTTCAGCCCATACTTGTGTATCGGCTCCCTTCGTAACGCACGGGATGCCTTTGGACAGTTCATCCATCTATCTAAGCTTCTGCAACCTCATTACCCAGTCCAGACCTAAGACTATATGTTCCACGTAAGCTTTAAACCTACAAATGCTGGGTGACAGGGGCTGCCGACTACGCTAATGTCATCTTAAGAATTGTGAGTTTTCTATACATCTGATTTTTAGCCAAAATAGACTTAAGAATTAGCCACGTTTTTACGGCAGCCTCAAGCACACAATGCGCGATTTTCTACTTGGGTTTGTAAGTTGAGTGTTCATATTTCTGAAAAATGATCTTGTTAATTTAATTAAAACAATGATTTACAGGGAAGTATTTTGTGCTTATACGCAACTTTGAAAGGGTAGTGACAATGTTAATGTGCGTGCGCCTTTTCGGCAAGGGTATCGCAAAGTCGATATTTTTTTTATAAATTTCATAGCATTATAGGTAAATTGTTAGGGTTTTGGTTGCCAGAAAAACACGCATGCGCACTAATAAACTGTTAACGCAAAAGTGCATCTACTTTCAGCCTCTGAAGTCAGTCTGACTGAGGTTAACAGAATCGTTGGCTTCAGCCGATTCCATAGGCATCACAAACAACCGTCACACTGGGCGCTTAGCTTTCTCGATCTGTGGGGCTAGGTGCTTTTTGCAGTATCCTGCGGACTCGGTGCTCGTCTTAAAGGCAGCCTGAGAGTGTGGCTTTTAAATTAAATACGCGGTGGTGGCACAGCAGCGTGGTGAGGATCCAAAAGCAGCAGCCTTCACCCCTGTTGCCTTAACCAGCGCAGGGAATTTTGGCATGTTAACTGCTTAACTCCGGTAAGTAATGGCACTCATCCACTAAGCATCATATACTAGAAGAAATTATTGAAATTTTTTATCATATGTGTTATGAATAAACTACTAATTGTAATTAATTAAAGCAAAAAACAAGGAAATGGTGTTGGTTGATCAAAGCGTAAATGCAGGAGTTAGAGCACAACAAGGCTTTGCTTTGCAGAGAAACATGGCTCTTTTCATTATACTTGATAACTACCAAAGCAAATTTGATGGAGCGAAGTACTTCCTATCTCTTGAGCATTTGGAGGACATACTGTTTTGCTATCTTGATGACCATGGGAAAGCAGTCAAAGTAGAAACCTATCAATCAAAAAAGAAATCCAATGGTAGTTGGAAAATCGGTGTCGAACTTGCCGAGATAATAGTCAAGATACTCCAAGTCGGTAAATCGCTCATTATAGATGAATATCCAAAATGTTGCAGCTATAGCCATGACCTGTACTTCTCATCAAATACAAACATACAACTCGAAAAGAAAGTAAATAGCTTCGTTGACAATAAAAAACAAACTAGAACTTATGCTCATGCTGTAAACGAGGAGAACTCTGAAGTCATTTATGGTGAGTTAGACCCAGTTATACAAAACGCTATAACTACCAAGCTTGAATTACATGAGTCGTATAATAACGACAAATTGTTTGAACAGCTAGAGAATTTGAAGTTCTTGTACATAGACTTTAATAGAACAAATAAAGAACAAGAGAATCAATTAAGAAGCAAAATTGAAGATATTTTTGATCGGAAAGTTAGTGATTCCAAGGCGGCATTAGAATCCATATTCAGGCTTTTTAAGGATATCGAACTGACTTACAATCAAAAAAGCATTGCTAGACTTTCTGATAAAACAAAACAGATACAAAGCAAAGATATAAATAATGCCATAAAGATAATTACAACAAAATCTAAAGCCTTTCAATTCTGGCGTGATCATAAAAGAGAAGTTGGTCAAAAGCTAGGGATTAAACCATTCGAACGTGAAACATTTGAAATGAAATTTATTTTGGCTTTTGATCTATTTAAAAGCAAGGATGAAGCTGAACATCAGAAAATCCTAAATTTTGTAAAGTTAAACTATCTTCAATGTAACGGTTTTAGCGAAGACGGCTGCATAGAAGAGCTAGTTGAAAAATTTAATAATGAAATTAGATCAAGCTTGGACGATCAAACATTAAAAGCAACGATGTATGCTGCTTACTTTGAAGCAATTAATAAAATGGATGATTAAAAATTGACCGTTTCAGTAAAATATAACAATTTCTTTGCTTATAGCAGCAAGGGAAAGAAATATTTCAACACTATATTCGCCGAAGGTATCAATATAGTTCATGGAAAGAATACATCTGGTAAAAGTACTTTTATACAGGCGATTCTCTATACATTTGGCATAAATGATGAAAAGAGAAAGCTTGCAGAGATTCTTAATGAAGGTGTGATTTTTAGACTCGACTTCACCATCTACAATTCTAGCTCAAAAAAAGTTTCCATTGTGAGAGATGATGAAATTGTTTCTATAAAAGTGGCGAAAAGGCCACCTATTAAGTTTATAGGTATCGGCGGCAACAGATCTAGAGAGCACATAAAGTTAAAAGCGTTCTTGTCTGAATTGTTTGGTTTTACACTGCATTTAGAATATGACAACGAGTACAAACCAGCTTCACTTGAAGCAATGTTTTTACCTTACTACATAGCGCAAGATGTTGGCTGGGTTTATCGGCATAAATCATTTAGAGGTTTGGATTTCGTTAAAAATTTCAAGAACGATTTCTTTGATTACTTCCTTGGCATAAGGAATAATTATGATCGCCTAGAGAAAAGTCAACTCGAAAAAGAAAAGAAGGATCTAGAAGCAGAATCTAGACTTCTTCATAAGATAGAGCAAAATGATAAGAAGCTGAAACTTGCTAAGATGAAGGACGAAGTGTTTGCAGAAAAAACTAACGAATATATAAAGCCTTACAAAGAAAACAAGTCAAAGTTAATAGAGTTAGAAAAAGAATATCTTTCTTTATGCAACAAAATAACACTGTTAGAAGAAAGCAGAAAGGTTCTACGTAGAGTCAAGCGAAGCTTAAGCAATGATATTTTAGCTGATACAAAGTGCCCAACATGTTCTCAACATTTATCTCATTCCGTAGAAGATACGTATAGTTATCTTCAGGACTTAAATGACACAGATCAACAACTTGAAGAGTTAAGCAGAAACATTAGAAATCTTAAAGATTCACAGGGAATGCTAAACTCTGTAATCAATGAAATTAATGAGAAGAAAAAAGTCGTTGAAAAAGAATACTATGAGCTTTTAGAATACAAAGTGGATAATGTCACGCTGGAATCATGGTTAAATAACAAAGTAAGCGTCAAACTATCTGTACAATTGGAGAGAAGGCTAGGCGAAATCACATCAAAAATATATGAAGTTGAAGGTAAGCTCAGCAAATTCAAGACTGACGAGATCGTTAAAAGAGAAAGGCGTAGTGCTAGTTACACCTTTAAGTCTATATTTGAAAAGCATGTTTCAGAGTTAAAAATAAAACCATTTGAAGATGAATGTTTCTATTTGTTGTATGACATTCCTGCTTTTCCTAGGCAAGGTGTGGAGCTTCTTAAAACTCTCCTTGCTTACAATTTTTCATTTGTTGAGATGATAAAGAAAACTGAATACATACACGTATTTCCTTTTGTTCTTGACGCTATATTCGAAGGTGACTTTGAAGATGAAAGTAAGAATGAGATACTTAGTTTTATTAAGAATAATGCTTCAGTGGATCAGCAGCTAATAGTTTCTATAGCGGATTCTAAAAGCAATGCTAACTCAGCTGCGACATATAACGAAAAGCACTTCAATAAAAATGCAAAACTAATTTGCATTGGAAATAATACTAAAAAAAGATCATTTCTTGAAAAATACAACGGTGAATTCGAAGATTACATTGATGAAACTATGGAAATTTTGGGTTAATACACTAGACCTAGTGTGTGAACATTTTGCTTGTTCACAGAGGTAAGAACTTCACACTCTAAACGCTTTACTGATATAAAAAATTAGTCAAATACCACTCATTGGTAAATGAGTGGTTTGTTATAGCAAAAATATACTATTAGGCAAATAAAATTTAAAGCGCTCTACCAGTTAGGTTGTTCAGGAATGGAGCTTGGATCGTAGCCATTAAGGTGGGGATCAACAACCTGCCCAGCATGTCTTGTGACATTTGGCTTTGGATTTCAGCCGAAATGGAGATGCTTACGTCAGATAAGGCATGCTTCGTGGTAGAAGATGGGATTGATCTGAATAAGGAAAACAAGATCAGCGAGATATCGGCCTCGAAAATTGTGGTCTCATGTGTTTCGTATTCAAAGATCAACTCGAAGACATCGAGCTATATCTCAAGGCGTAGTAGAACTATGGATGGTCAACGAGATATTTATGAGGCGCTCTATTTTTACTGGAAAAGATAAATTCATTATTCTTAGCAATGTGTAACAAGTCGCTGTAGTACGCGGCCGATGGCCCGTAGACGCCCTTTACATTGCAGCTTCGCCTCCATTGCAAGGGTGCCGCTAAGTTGAGCATTAAACATAATAGGAGCTCATAAAAATGAGTCACATTGAGTACAGTTCTTCTTGCTTCTTGGAGCTGCCTTATTCGAGCAGACAATTGATTGTTGTTACTGACGATGTGATTGTGGAAGCAGCGAAGCAGGAGGAACGAAAAGCTGTTCAAGTTCGTCAAGATGGTCTTGATTGGAAAAAAATTACTGAAGCGATCGTTTTTGATGTTATTCCTCTTCCATTAGGTAGAACTATAGCAGAAGTAACTCGCGAGGCTATAAAGGCATGGGGGCGTGCACGAGATAATGGTCTTTTAGTGTTACCGGTTGGAAGTACGACGGCAAAATTACTATCATTTCCACCGGGCCATCCTCGTGATGGTGTCCTGTACATAGGGCATCCCGCATTGCCTAATGTTTATTACACTTTGGCTGATTTTCACCGCGTAACTTTTGAACATAAGTTTTGTGAAGCAATTAATTTGCTTATGAGCTTAGGAGCAACTTCAATTCGCGTTGAGCACGTTAACGGTTGGTCAAGAGATTTCTCTAGCCGTATTTCAGTCCCACTAGGGGAAGCTGAAAGTAATGTAAGTGCTGAAGCTTCGTCATCATCAAATTCTGGCTCAAGACTACTTTTTGAAGCTAGGCTATCAGGAACTGTAACACCATCGATCCCTGACGATTTGGTTTGGTATGAACATGAACCAACTTGGCAGTCTATCGCCAAAGGCCGAATAAATTATGGTCTCCAGGATTTTTCCCTGTCTGTATCCTACGAAGATGATTTTGGCGTCAATGCTGGCTTAAAGGTAGCTATTAGTAAGACCGGATTAGAAGTTGGTGGTAAATTCGAAGATCACGAATCAACAGTTTGGCGTCTTGAAGGGCAATTCAAGGGCATAGTAAATTAAACTTAACAATCATATATATAAGAAAAGAATCGTTACGCGCATTTCGATAGGCTTTATGTGTAGCGTTATATTTGAAGGAGAGCTTAAGTGCCGTTTGAAGAGCTGACAATTCTGTATTTTCAAATAGCTGCGGGAGTAATGATGGGGTGGGATTATTTCACACCAAAGTCGTGGCGCGAGCACATGAATGGTGTACTAAGCGAGTATTTTTCTGGTGTTCAAGGAAGAGTCGATGAAGACCTATCGGGGGCACTAGTTTTTTTGAAAGTGAGCCTTCCAAAAATCATTGCCTCATTTATCGCTTTCGGACTTGCTTACTTCGTGCTCAGATTTGGCTCCTCGATTAACGGTGAGTGGCGCGCTGAGGCTATCCTTGTCACCGGGTTAGTGTATTTGATGCTTGTCGCTGGAGGTTTAATAACGCTAATGAACATAGTATTTCCGTTGCTGGTTCCTCTGGGATTAGGAGGAGTATTTAGGGGGATAACAATGGTCTTAACGAGCACAGAAAAGGGGCCGTTAGCAGGATTGGGATTTTTAAGCCTATTGGTTACTTTTGTGATGCGTTACATGAACTATACAGCAGTCTGAACCATAATTTGGCGGTCAGCCTGATCGCTACGCGCCGTCTTTGGCCCTGCTCCAAAGCCGCCCATAACCTTAGCGTTATATGCTCAACTAAAATACCGTAAGGAGAAATAATGAAAATATCTGACATGAAACAAAATATAAGGGAAGCTGATTTATCTCCTGAAGACGAAATGAAGAGCTATATTCTTTCTCTCGCTGCTGATTTGAGGCTAGATACAGGGCATGTTCTGCCAATAAGGGTTTTGTTGCACAGAACCTTGAGCTTTAATCCGAAACAGCGAGAGGCGTTGCAGCCAGCACTCAACACACTCATCTCAGAAGGCTATTTTGAAGAAAAAGATGATAAGGCTTTCCTCACCGAAAAGGGCCGAGACGCTATATACTAATTGATATCAAATCGGCTGCTGTCGAACTGCCAAAAGCGTCACAGCTTTTGCTCTAGCAAAATCAGTGCCATTTTGTCAGCCGCTGAGCCGGAAGTTATATTGGTACTACCTGATAGTCTGCTCTTGGCTGTTTGCCCTCTTAACCAAAAAATAAAGCTTGCCTGATTACGAGAGCTGCCTCGTTGGGCAGTTCCATTTTATCCCAACAGTTGCCTATAAATACCCCATTTCCGAAAACGACTTACACCCATCACTTCCCACGACCACGTGATCAATCACACGTATATCCATCAGTCCCAAGGCTTCCTTTAGGCGATCAATAATACGCCTATCGGCCTCACTGGGTTCGGGATCTCCGCTTGGGTGGTTGTGCACGAGGATAACGGCCGCAGCGTCGTAGGTAAGGGCGGCTTTTAGTACTTCACGTGGGTAGACGCTGGCCGCGTCGATGGTTCCACGTAATAGCTCTTCAAAACGGATAACGCGATGCTGACTATCGAGGAACAGCACGCTAAACACGTCGTGCTCGTAATCTTGAAGCAGTAACTGCAGGTGCTCAAACGCCTGGGAAGGCTGCGTGATCTTGCGGCCTTTAGCGAGTTTGCGTCTTGCGAAGCGCTTGGCCATGGTGATGATATCGTTTTCAGTCACTGGCGAGGTAACGTGATAGGTACCAGCCACTTCCCCAGCTTTGAGTTTGGCGTGTGTCATGGTTGTCTCCAAAAAATAAAAAACGCCGGGGTGGTGGCCCCGGCGTCTATGTCGTTAATGATCGGTTGGTGTATCTATGGAATCGTCGCGTCACGCAGCCATCACTTGGTTTATGCGACGTTCCATCTCCTCATGGAATCGTTCTACCCGCTCGGCAATGGTGCGGATCATAATGTCGTCACGGTAGGCACGTTTGATAAACAGCGGCATACCTGGCCAATAGCTCACAAAGTCGATCCATTCCCGTTCGCTGACCCATAGCCCGCCCTGGCATTGGGGCACGTGCTCATCAGGTATTTCGCCGCTGAGCAGTACCTCAATCTGGAACTTAGGTAGCTTTGTTTTGATTTCTAACAGACCGTTAGCGTCTACTAGGCTGTCGGGCGAGTAGCCCACGCCATGGTTAAGGATCAAGCCCACTTCCTGGGGCTGGGGTTCGCCTGTGGCATCGCAATAAAGCGCACGTGCCAAGCCTTCCAACTCATGGCCTCGTCGAGTATGCGCGTTACCTTGAAACGGCTCGGCCAGCTCCCCGGTAATGCGTTCACCGATTAACTGGTGCATGTAAGTAATCGCCCCGGTACTCAACCCGCCTGGGCCTTTACCCTTCACCAGCACGACCTTTAGCTCCGACATGGTGACGCGACCTAGCCGCGCCGCCAGCCACTCTGGGGTGCCTTGCTCCATAGTAAGCAGTTGCATTAAAGACTCCTGTCATAAGGGGTAGAGCGTGGATTACTTAACCGCCCGTTTAGAGAGTGAGGCGCGTAGCTTGTCGAAGTCAGTCTGAGGTACTTGCACGGCTGAACCGTATTTACCACTGAACCATTCCTGGGTCGTGGCGGGGCACTGGCTAATCAGTCGCTGGATCTGTCCGGCCTGAAAGGGCGTTACTAGCTTGATACCCACTTTGGTACTGGTCTTGCCATTGTCATCCTGGCCCCTTGTGGTGATGTTGAGTAGGGCGCAGAGTACGTAGCGCTTGCCGTAGCTGGTGGAAGAGCCAAACGCCTGCACCGCGTTCTTGTTGCCGCTTATGTCGGCAGGTAGCAACATGCTGGTTTCTTCACGGTGGCCATCCTTATGCATCAGCACACCGGTCACCTCAATACCACGCTCCTGCGTCTGAATACGAAAGCTCACCGCAAAGCCGTGTTTCTGCATGATGGGGCGCACGGTATCGACGATATCTTCCAGCGTGGCGTAGCAGCCGTTGTTGGTTTGCCCGCGCTCTTCAATGCTGGGCAGTTCGGTCTGCATCGCCGCCATGGCAGCGCTATAGGCCATCATGGCCTGGCGATCCATTACCCGTTCCTGCATCTGTAGCAAGCGTTCCATCTTATCGATGTCGACGTCCGGGTTGAGTGCCGCACGTTCTATCACCTGGATGATGGCCGTACTTTCCGCAAGGTGTGGCGGGGATGCTCCAGGAACAGCTTGTAAAGAGGATGCAGACGTCTCGTGATTTACCACATTAGCTTTGGTGGCCATGACAAGGCTCCTTCAATAGGGGTTAAAGATCGGCGGGAAGTTCGTGCGGGGGAACGGGGCATAGGTGCAGCTCGGTGCGATACAGCTGTCCTTTTGCCATCACGTAGGTTTCGGCATAGGTTTGATCCTGGGTGAGCAGTCGTTCGGTCAGTTGGGTTAAGGCGATATCTAAATCGGGGCTAAGAGAGGCCATGATGTGCTCCACGTAAAAGCAAAAAGCCCAGCCTGTTAGTGGCTGGGCTTATCGCGCTATCCAATGAGGGGTAAGACAAAAACCAGGAAAATCAGCATTAGAATGATCAGAAACAGCATGTCAGCTCACCAGGGCAAGGGCCGTTTGTAGCGCCTCTTGCTTCAGCTGCGCCCCTTGGCCAAACCACGCGGAATCCAGACGGGTATCGTTGCTGCGAGCCCGCTTGTCGTGATCCACGTACTCGGTCACGGCATTGAGCAGACCCCAGGCAGTGTCTTTGGCCGTGTCGAGGTGGGAGCCGCGGCCTTCGCCGTGGTAAAGCTTCTGTACCTTGTTGAGCGCCCGATAGTTAGGCAGCTTGGAAGGATCTTCGATTGGCTTATCGATACCGCAGAGCACTGACTGGAAATACTGCTGCGCCTCGCGATGATCGATCTTACGTTCTGCCAGGGCCTTCATGCGGTACATGAAGTCATTCCACTGGGAAACAGAAATACCTAGTTGGCTTTTTAACGCACGTGGATCGAACTCCGACCGGTGGGGTACCTTCACTGCCTGCGACGTGCCATCCACCGCAATCTGCAGCGTGTTGTTACACACCACCCGCACCGTGGTGGGTGTCGCCATGGTGGCCAGCGTGCCGTCACAGGAGGTTGCCAATAGTAGGTAGTCGTTGACCTCATCCTGGCCTTTCAGGGAGGTGCTTAAACCACTGCGCGCCAAGGCCCAGAACTTACGCCCGCCTTTCAGTACCCCAGCGGTTTCCAGCTCGTATCCAGCGTACTCGGTGAGGTCGCGGTAAAACTCCAGAATCTCCTCGGGCTGCACCACCTTATAACGCTGTGATACCACCGATAACGGTGCCTTGGTATCCGAGCGGTAGAGCACTTTCTGTTCAGGGAACGAGTGAATGCTGCCCAAGTGACTGGCACCCTCGGCAATAAAGCGCACCGGGGCTTCTTCAATGTGCCAGTTCATTCCGGCCTGTTGCTGCCAGACCTCTAACGGTTGTTGACGGGATAGCTGCTGTCCCAGGCCGTGCCAAGGGGTAGCGCCGACGTAAGCCATTTGTTCAACGAGATGAGCCATGATGAAAACTCCTAGCAATAAAAAAACGCTGACGAAAATCGCCAGCGCTTTATGGTTGGAAAGTTAGGGGTAAGTCGATTAATGGTGACGAATTAACGAGGTGAAGTGTAGGAGTGGGGTAATTGCCGGAAGGCATGACCACACGATATGCATAGCCAGGAAACTCCTTCACCGAGTGGCAATTTCTGGGTGAAAAATTGGGTTGCGACGCGCGAGCCTGCCTGACTACCGAACACAGCACCCATCACGGCAGTGGGCAGTTTGGCTAACGGGAAGCGGGTTGAGGCCATCGATAAAGGGGACGTTAGGGTATAGGACTCGCGCCACGCGCCAATGGCAGCGCCGACAAGGCTGCCGCCAACGGTGCCGATACGTTGGGCGGTTTCAAAGTTAAGCGTGCATGGGGCTGCACAGCGCAGGCAAGGCGGGGACATAAACAACACTCCTATAGGTGTCAAAGTGATCCCGTGTGCAGGATTCATAGGAGTGATATAGGTCTGTAATTTTTTGGCTTTGACCTTTGAGTGCTTGCTTCATGAAACTCCTTTACTGATACTGTTCATATATACAGTAAAATAGGTAGCCTATTATGTCATCGAACGTTTCACTCCTGGGCCGCGCAGACACCATGGCCTCGTCACTACCCTTGCCGCTCTATTCAACCGCCGTGCGCGCGGGATTTCCTTCGCCCGCCGATGATCACTTGGATACCGAGCTAGATCTGCACCGCTACGTCGTTAAACGCCCAGCCTCGACCTATTTTGCTCGTGCCGAAGGTTATTCAATGATCGGAGACAGCATCCACCCTGGGGACTTATTGGTGGTGGATCGCAGCCTGGAAGCGCTGCCTGGTCGGATTGTGGTGATCTGCGTAGATGGGGAAATGACTGTTAAGCGTCTGGAGCGCGTTGGTCAGCGTACCTACCTCAAAGCAAGCAACCCCAATTTTAAGCCGATTCCCCTTGATGGACGCGAATCCCAAGTATGGGGTGTAGTGACCGACGTGATTCACAATCTGCTGAGGGCACTGCCGTGATTGCACTCGTTGACTGCAACAACTTTTATGTCAGTTGCGAGCGCGTTTTTGATCCAATGCTGGAAGGGCGTCCGGTAGGGGTGCTGTCGAATAACGATGGTTGCGTCGTTGCCCGTAGCAACGAACTCAAAGCCCTGGGTGTTGAGATGGGGACGGCCATGCACTTGTTACCGCCCGCGATTCGTCGCCAGGCTGTGCTGCTATCCAGTAACTATGCGTTATACGGCGATATGTCCCAGCGGGTAACTGAGGTGCTAGGCGAGTTTTCGCCCCATGTGGAGGTGTACTCCATTGATGAAAGCTTTGTCGGGTTTCAGGGCTTTGACCCAGATTCGCTGGAGGCGCGGGGCCAAGCCATGCGCGATACCGTTCGACAGTGGACGGGCATTCCCGTGTGCGTGGGGTTTGCACCTACCCGCGTACTCGCCAAAGTGGCGAATCAAGCGGCTAAAAAACATCCTGCCTACAAGCAGCATGGCGTATGTAAGCTAACCGCTGATAGTGAAGCGACCAAAGCATTGCTAAAACAGTTGCCGGTAACCGAGCTGTGGGGCGTGGCACGCCGTACCGGTGAACGATTAAGCGTAATGGGTATTGATACCGCATGGGATCTGCGTGAGGCAGACGCTAAGCGTATTAGGCAGCGCTTTAGTGTGGTTCAGGAACGCATCGTATGGGAGCTACGCGGGCAATCCGCCATCCAGCTTGATGACATGAGTCTACCTAAAAAACAAATCATGGTGTCGCGTTCATTCGGCAGGCTTACCGGCAACCCCCATGACTTACGCGAAGCCTTAAGGCATCACGCCGCGAGGGCAGCAGAAAAGCTGCGCAAACAGCAAAGTGTAACCAGTGCCGTGATGGTGTTTTTGCGAACCAACCCATTCCGTACTGACTTACCGCAATATCAACAACGTGTGGTTGTCTCTCTAGAGAGGCCCACCGATGATAGCCGCGATATCATCGCCTCAGCGGTACAAGGCCTACGCCGTCTCTGGCGCAAGGGCTACGCCTACCATAAAGCAGGTCTGATGCTGCTCGACCTTTCACCTAAGGCCAACCGACAGCTTACCCTCACTGAAACCCCGCAAACCGACGAAGAGGCTAAACGCAGTGAACGGCTGATGGCGACGATGGATAAGCTCAATCGTGAACTAGGTAAAGGAACGGTACAGCTTGGTCTACCCCGTAAAGGCAATGCATGGGCGCTGCGCAGTGAACGACGTACGCCGCGGTACACCACACAGTGGAACGAGCTTCTGGTCGTTAAGTAGATCAAGCATCGGTTTATATTTTTGCCATGCTAAACAAATTAAACTATTGATAAAGTTGATGAAGAAAACATCGGTGTGACCAAAGTGCCGTAAGGATGGACCCTTAAGCACGACGTCACGACGTTGAGAGCAAAAAAATCATAAAAACACCATATAGGTTGGCAATTTACGAAATTCTTGGCAGCGAACGTCGTCTTGTCGTGGATACTCCATCAAGAACTTCGCGTTGTAAGGCACGTCAATAGTGCATTGGGCAACGTGCTGTGTCTTCGAGGGACTTATAAAAAAGTTGAATAACATTCATAAGAAATCCCTTTCCTCACAGCCTAGCACCGAATGCTCGCTGCCTGATGTTTGTCCATTGCTCACAGAAATACTGTGGGGAGAGGGGGTGGGTCCGATCACCCAGTGGCGCTTCGAGCCACGTTTACCGTTGCTATAGCAGATTATCCCTTGGGCATTGAGCAGTGAGGCAGCTCGCTTGAACGCTGCGCCAAGGCCACGGGGCTCACGCGGCCATTGGCTACCCAAAGTGCAACTCGGCCGATATTTTGTCAAAATGGCGAGCCACACTCCCGTTGGTTTTTCAACGGCTTCCGTGATGGCCTCGATTTTAAGATATTTAATGAGAGCTTGAGCAACCGGTTCCTCTTCGGTCATCTCGCAGAGCCGATCACTACGATACGCCTGATACTGTGTCCAGAAGCCTTCTGAGTTCCCGACCAAACTATCGGAAACAATCATTCCAATTCGGCAGAAGTCTTGCCAGTTGCCCGGCACTTCTCGTTCTAATCTCACTTGGTCAATATTGGCATGTGCCTTGCCAAGCAGTGTAAGCAGTGCGCTGAAAGCGCAAGTCTGATCCATCGGTGTCAGGTTTTCATGACGAGTTTTTATCCGGTAAGTCTCACGTGGTTTAGCAATAGAGGGGGACGGCATCTCTAGACTCAAAGTGAGCTCAGCTAATTCATCATGACAAATAACTGGTTCTAAACTGCTTAGAACGCAAGGGCGTGACACATCCAAACTGGATGTAGTCTCATTACCGTCGTTTGCTCTCCATTCTAGTTGAGTGGTACAGAGCAACTCAAACAAGCGACGCTGTACTACTGCACTCAAAGGCGCTTCAACGTTTTCTAGGCTAATGACTTGATGCTGCCAAGCAAGCCGGTTTACTTTTTTCACAGTTGTGGGTATATCACGTATTGCAGTTTCCTTAATCACTGGATCAACTAAGTTTTTGATGATGCGTTGAAGTAGTGACATGCCACTTTTAGGCTCTCCCGTGAGCTCTAAAGCTAATTGTTGTCGTTCTGGCATTAGGCACAACACCATATATGTGTAAATTAACAGCTCTCGATCCTTTGGTAGCGCCACGTAAGTCTCCATGACGTTCAGGTCTGCACTGCGCCCATGCGTGTGTAACTCGCTGTAGGGGCGACTATTGATGGGCTGCCAGTAAGGATAGTGTTGTTGGGGGCGAACCATTGATTCATGCCCCGAGGGGAACATCATCACCTCGCCACCTAGTTCAATAAAGCGTTCGTTGCTTTCACCCAGCCAAGTTCGGCCGTTGCCGATAGTTCGAAAATCAGCTTGATTGAAGCGAATAATATCTAGTGCATTTTGGATGTTTTTGTCAGAAACATCACGATTACTGCTTTCAGCAACAATTTTTTTGATGATCGGTGCAATCATCTCTGCTTCCATTATTAGCACGGGACCTGATGAATGTGGCAAGAGGAAATTAACCCCGTTGGGGTCTATGGCTAGTCGATAATAATGGTGAATAATTTCCCTGACGAGATTGGCATTGCAAAGCTTGGGTAGTCGTCTGGTGCGGGGTATAGACGGCATTAAATGCCCCAGTGATGCACCTACAGAGGAAATAGGCTGATCAGCTTGTTGGGAGTGAGAAGGTTGGTTGGAAAGAAGTATGCCGTCCAAAGCATGTTCTTGAGAATGAAAACTATCATATGTCATTAGGTTGGTTCCTTGGTTTTATTAGCAGGGGCGCGTGCTGTTCATAGTAATCATTACTCCGCATGTTTTATATCATGGTGATGAACAGAAAGTTATGCATAGAAACTGATCCATGATGTCTTTTAAAAAAACCTCTCTTTCGCTAAATTTAATCCATAAGGCAATAAGTTTAAATTTATCAGATTTAATTAATGTGTCTAATGACTTTTTTTAATATCGAGTTTTATTTGTTGCTGGATGGTAAAAGAAGTATTTAAACTTGGTTGGACACCGATGGATAGATTACTGCATGAACATAATTCAAGCAGTTATAAATAAAAGCTATGAGTCTGAAAGCTGTGCTTATATAGAGTTCTATATACGTGTAGGGTTTTCTCATCTGAAGGTAACACTGGGCTGCCAATCAGATAGATCATCGCATTAAAATTGCTCTCGTTCCGGTGGCCGCCTGTACTGGACAAGCTGACCTATCGGCTATATGTCGCGTAGGTTTCCTATTTCATTACCAGCGCACCGATGTTCTGGCCGATGCGGTACTGGCGGATTGCGCACGTGTCCTGTAAACGGCAGCATCACTCATATTAAGGAGGTAGGCTAAAAGAACCGGTCAGGCTGGTTGTAAGATTACCTTTGAGGGAGGGAATGCATAAAAGCCTGCCCAGTAAAATCGTCACTGGCCACGTGGAGTAAGCCTTACCTTTTTTTTAAAAAAGGACATTAGCGTGCCCAGGGTTAAGAATACTCAGGGAAAGAAAATTCTGTTGTCGTTATACACTTATCCAAAAATAGTTTTACTGGGAAGAGTCATATTCTGAGTCATTGCGCGCCCAGTTGGGTCGCCATTGTTCGAGTAAGAAAAATGGACTTTTTGCTTTGGTATTTTAGCCACTTGCGTGAGATCGATAGCTAGGCGCAGAGCGGCTGAGGACATATTGTTTCCACTTAGCTGTTTAGGTAATAGGTAATATATATGTTCATTTAGAGAATAAATAAGGGGTGTAGAGAAGCGAAAAGCCATCCACCAAGAGGAGGCCAACAAGCCGACGATTTCCTCAATAAAACAGCAGCCTATCCAACCAACTTCACGACCTAGACTAACGAAGCTATAGCGGCATAGTTAATTGCACAACCACGCCAGGATGAGCGTGGTGTTTCTGTTAATCATTACGCCTTCCCAGAAGCGTTGCACCGCTTCCTGGTTCCTCCCTTTAAAGACGCCATTACTCACGGCCTTTAAGCCGCTGCGTATGCATGTCTCATTGATAGCCTGGTACAACTATGAAAACTGTTAGCCTTAAACTGCGCAAGCGGGTTCCTGAAAATATGAAGCTTAAGTTTTTCTACGAATGCTACTACCGTGGTTGTGAAGTACTTACGCGACAGGGTCCTCTTATCGAAAACTATTTGGAAAGCACCTACGACGCTCTGCTATACGTCTGTGAAATGCAGAACAAAACATTCGTTTTCCGACTAGATCTTCGCTTTCCCGACGATATGCCACCTAACACTTTGCATGTATTGAACACATATATACGGCGTTTTTTGGATAATTATGAGGAGGAGTTAGCCTTATTGAGGCTAAAACATCAATCACAGATCCACAGTACAAACTTTCGCAATGTGTGGTGCCGAGAGCAAAAAGACAGCGATAAGCCGCACTACCACTTGCTTATTTTGCTGAATGGGAATGCATTTCAACAACTAGGGAGCAGTAAGGAGTCCGCGTGGGGAGGATACCAAGACAATACCTTGATTCATGCGGCTATTCGCGCGTGGAGCCAAGCGCTTGAACTCCCAATATATAAAAATAAAGGGCTTGTCGAGATAGTGAAAAAGTGGAAACACGGTAGACGTACCAATAAATATTTCCTCTGCATGCTGCATAGAAACGATCCCTATAGCTTTGCGGAGGTGATGTACGTAGCTAGCTATCTCTGCAAGTACCACAGCAAACCCCTCGGTCAATGGGTTCACTGCTTTGGTGCTAGTCAAAAACCATTACACAGGAGAGTGTGATAAGACGAACAATAAGTGCCTATCCGGTGACACTTTGCTTCCATTCAGTACTGCTTAAGTAAGCGTCTGGTTTGGTGCTAGCTTTCATCGCGGTGAGCCATGCAATACCCACCTCTAAAGTGCTTCTAAAGGGTGAGTATTCTTTCCCATAAACATAAATAATTAATAAGTATTTGAAATTAAGGGGTTTTATTATTTTAAATAAGCATTAAAAGCTATTATTTCCATAGCTAGCATCTCGAATTGCGGTGGTAGTGGCGGCTCTCTATCATTCACATATCAACCGAAAGGAGTTAAGCCATGACCCACAGCCACCGTAATCGCATTGTCCTGCGCATGAAGCAAATGACCCAAAAGCTCAGTATCAGCCGCTCATCAATCTATGAAAAAATGAACCCCAAGTCGCCTCGATTCGATGCAACTTTTCCCAAGCCCATCAGGTTAGGCGCAGCCTCTGTCGGGTGGCTTGAAAATCAAGTGGATGAGTGGCTGATGAGCCGTCAAGCGTAATGAGTTTCAGCGATGTTTAGCGGCATTTTCGTCATATGCTGCTCTACACTCACCATTAACATCTCTTAACCAAGTGTTGAGCTTCGTCTCTACTCTTTCCTTTTTAATTGAATATCTTGCTCGATGTTCGCTGTTCTCATGCTCTGCTAGTACCTTTTCAGCTAGTTCGTGAGCAGCGGACTCGAGTGTTTTCCAACCCCCTATAGGAGGAGAGTTTCTAAGCAAATCAATAAAGCTGTATTTCAGGTTCGAGTAATCTTTATAGGCTTGTCCACCTGCTTTTTGAGAATAAGCTTTTTTCTGCAGCTTCTCTTCTGTGGCCAGTGCTTGTCCAAGTTGATGCTCGATATTCTTAAACTCGATTAACGATGACCAAGCATTTTCATGAAAGCCATGTTGCTCAAGGAGATCTGCACACACGATCCACATGAATGCTACGGGAAAGAGGTTGCTAACCTCAGTGCTATGGGTAGTAGGCAGTGAGTGGCAAATGATGTTTTTGCATTTGGTAGCGCTAATATTATCTTTTAAACGATCTAGGGAAATTTGGTACTCATCCAAAAAGCGCTCCTGGCATGCTTCATCCGAGAGCTCTTTTGTCTCAGGGGCACCATTCAACAAGAATAGGTAAGTTTCACTCAGTTGTTGCTTGAATTGCTCTATGCGCTCTCTCAACGGCAACTTGGAAAAAGCGGAAAAGATGTCAGGCACTGCCATCATGCTCCCAGCTAAATGTGAGGCTTCGTTATCCTCTTTAATATAATGCTTATCAGGGAGCGGGTTTTTTGTTTGTGACATGCGGTTATTTTCTCTTCTGTATGAACGGAGAAGGTAATGGATTGTGTTAGCGATTGATGGCTGTGCAATATCAATGAGGCTGTTTGACTCATCACGCTTAAATAACTAATTTAGAACGGCTAGTCGATACTGAATCGCCCCAGGTTTCGTAGACACCTCCAGGCCTTATACTGGACTACCAAGGATGATTATTTTATGGAGTTGGCGTTGAGGGTACTTATTAGGTGCGCTACCCTAATAAATATAAAATTATTAAGGTTCCAACTCCTGCAATTCCCAATGCGTCTAGCGTATCTGTCAAATCATTTTCAACCATTTTCAATACACTGACAGAAAAATAGCGTTCAAATAACTGTGATATTCCATTTGACGTTACACTTAATACGCCGATGATGATCTCGATGTTTTCAATACCGGTTAGCCACAGCAGAGTCGCTAGTAAAGTAATTAAAACAACGCTGGCTCTAAAGGAAAGCCATTTAGCAAAAAGAATAGAGGTATCGACACCGCCTACCAAGCTTCCTGCTGTTGCCTTTTTTTTGGGTAGCAGCCGTCTCCAAAAACCTTGGTTGGAGTCCAATAGTAGCGATAAAACCATGTGCATACACCAGAATAATTGAGCAGAATGGAGAACAGCTTGACATGCAATACTTAACGATCACTTAAGCATTCATTAATTGGCGAGGCTCCGGCACGTTTGGCTAATATCTTCTGCCTGCTGATATACGTCCGTTGCTACGCCAAGCAATCCCAGCACGCTGTGAAATAAGTTATCGTGGGAAGCGGCTTGATCAGAGACTAGGCGTAAGCACTCCGTATCGAGTCTTCGCTGCTTTGAAAATGAGTTGGAAAGCCACCAAACCATAGGCACATGCGTCTGTTCGTCGGGGGCAATGGCGTAGGGAATGCCGTGCAAATAAAGCCCCTTTTCGCCCAGTGATTCACCATGATCAGAGAGATAGATCATCGCAGTTGCGTAGTCTTCCTGACGCTTTAACATCTCAATCACCTGATCCAACACAGTGTCGGTATACAGAATGGCATTGTCGTAGCTGTTGGTAATGTCGTCTCTTGAGCACTTGGCTAAATCAGCGGTGGTGCAAGCGGGAACAAAACGTTCGTAGTCATCAGGGTAGCGTTGGTAATAGCTGGGGCCGTGGTTGCCTAGCTGATGCAGCACAACAACCTGATCAACTGAGGTACCGCTAATTTGCGTGGTCAAGGCTTGAACCAGTGCTTCATCCAAGCATCGCCCATCTTGACACAAAGAAGCATACTTCTCTGGCGAGAGCGCTTCTGTCGTCACTCCGTCGCAGACACCTTTACAGCCTGACTGGTTATCAAGCCAGGTGACCTCTAACCCGGCGTGGGCTAATACGTCCAGCAAGGATTCATATTGCTGAGCATACGATTTAGCGTAATCGGCACGCCCTGGTAATGAAAACATGCAGGGTAATGAGACCGCTGTGCTTGTACCGCATGAGGAAACATCAGAAAAATTGATAACGTCAGGCTGCTGGGCAAGTTTGGGTGTGGTTTGGCGTTCATAACCATTTAACCCCCAATTCGCCGCCCGTACCGTTTCGCCCACCACGATGACGAGCAGTTTGGGTTTGTCACCCGCTTGTGAACTGATACTGGCGTCCTCACCCACCGGGGAACGCACCGTATTCGCGGAAGCGTGTTGGCTCGAAAGGGCCTGCGCCATCGAAACAATATAATTACCTGGGGTCACCAAGTAGCGTAGCTCTTTATTGTTGCGCATGAGTGACGACACTTCTTGGTAAGATAAGAAAATTGCTAACAGCAATATAGCAGTGCTGGCAAGGCAATAAGCTAAGCGACGCAACACTGCCTTCTTCCAGGTTGACGGTGTGATTTTAACGCGCCAAATCATGACGGTAGGCAAGCCAAAAAAGATTGCCAAATGAATCAGTAAACCAGCGGTGAGAAGTTCCTGTGCTTCGTTAGTGTCCGTTTGAAGCACATTGTCTAGCATGGAGGTGTCAAAATAGGTGCCGTAGTAACTGGTAAAGTAACTGACAAAGGCGGCAATCAGAAACAGCAAGGTTAATAAAGGTTTTACCAGCGTTCGAAAAGCAAGGCTCACGAAGATCAAATAGTTAAGGCAGGTCATCACCAAAAACATATTGGCAAAGGTTAGCCACGTCTGGACGGCAAGAGGGTCATAGCCAGCAAAGGCTTGTTGCCAAAAAGGGACATTGTAAAAAACACTGAATATGACAACACCCCATAAGACAAGCTGCTCCGTACTTAATGTGGGGCGATAATGCCAAGCGGTGCCTACAATTTTTGAAGGCAATGACAGCAAAGGGGGCATTGAAAGGCTCTCTATATGAAAAGATTAATGAACGCTGGGGGGTAATAAGAATCTTGAAAGGACAAAGCTTACGGTCCAACAAATCATGACGGTCCAGAGGTCATGGGAGAGAAAGTGCGCCCCGCGGAACTGTTGAGTGATCCCAAACGTAAGGCCAAGCCCTAAGCCCAGTGCAAGCCCTGCCCATCGCCAGTGGGGCCGTATGGCGGCAAAAAAGAAGTAGAGGGCTATCCAGGTATACCCTGCGCTGGCATGCCCGGCGGGAAAGCAGGCGGACGCTGGCATTGAGGAAGGCCGTATGCTGAGCAAGCCAATAAAGTCGCGTGCCCCACCATAGCGAACTAAATCCCAAGGGCATTCCATGTTCACTAGGTGTTTAATCGTTGCGACAAGCAGCGTTGAAAGAAGCGTTGCGGAAAAAAGATATAAAAGCGGCGTGCGATACGCTTTAAGACGAGTTACCACGGTGCTTAGTATCAAAAGGAGGAGTGTGACTAAACCCATCGCTAAGCTTAGCCATTTACCGCCTTTGTGAAGAACATCTTGGGTAATCAAGGTATCTTTCCACACCCAGGCATTACCCTGAAAGCGATATATAAAATCAGTTATCGTAAAATCTATTTTTAAAATACTGAAGACCGACATGGCGATTAGAAATAAAAGCCATGCGGATGCTACGGGTTTGAAAACATTTAGTAGAGCAGCACGCATAGCCATACACCCATCATCATAAAAATGGTCATCATGACGGCGGCAGCCCCCATGTCTTTAGCACGCCCGCTAAGTTCGTTATGTTCTAGTCCAATACGGTCAATAATGCTTTCGATGGCGGAGTTAATGAGTTCCACTATCACTACAAGGGTGAGTGAAGAAAACAGCAACGCTTTTTCTACGGAAGTGACATTAACAAAAAATACAAAAGGGTAGAGGATGAGACAGAGCATCACCTCTTGTCTAAAGGCAGATTCATTTATCCAGCAAGATTTCAAACCTGATGCTGCATTTATAGAAGCGCGGAAGATGCGTTTAACGCCCGTGCCATTAGGTTTTGACGACGTTGAGATAGGCAAAATAGTACACTCGATAACGTAATAGAGGGATCACTATAAAGTGCAAAACTTAACGAACAGTTATGTGCTTTAATTTAGGGCTAGAATACAAATGGTCAGCACTGGGTGGCGGTGTTGCCCATTGTGTTGGTTGGCTTGTTACCGATGCCGATTGAACGGGAGCCGTTGCGTTTTGTCCGTCAAGAGTAGCGCGTATAGCTTCTATAACCGTGCTTATCTCTGGGCGCCAAAGAATGGTGTCATAGGCTTCTCGTGGTACGAAGGCGAGTGATTTTTTCTGTCGTACTAGGGAAATGGTGGCGACATCGAGTGCTGCCGCTAAGTGCATCGGCCCTGAGTCTGGCGTCACGAGTAACCGCGCCCGCACTAGAACAGCGGCAAAGTGACGGATAGGAAGCGGTGCGCATAAGCTGCCATAAAGTGATGACTTCAAACGCTGCTTAATAGGTGCTAGAAGCCTAAACTCTTCGGGCCCAAGAAAAACAACATGACGTATTTTTTGGGCTTCCATAGCATCAATGAGCAGTAGCCAAAATGCCAACGGCCAGCGTTTGTTTTGATGCCCACCTACGAAGATGGCAATAAAATTTGTATCTGATGGATGATCGCTATGAAGGCTGACAAGCTGATGTATTTTCGTCATTGCCTGATTGCGTTCCTGCTCTGTTAGCTGGAGCAATGGCCGGTTACGGCAGTCAACACCGAGCGGACGCGTCAAGTTGACGATGGCATCGTAGGCATGTGATGACTTACCTTCCGCCTCAATGCTGTACCAGCGCTGGTGACCTTTACGTGAACCCATGCTGTACCGTGCCCCTATTAACCGGGTCACGATAAAGCCGCTCGTTGATCCTCCGCTCACTTGTACCGCCAGGTCATAGCGTTGTGCTCGTAAGCGTCGTAATAGTGTCACACACTGCCAAGGACGCAGAATAGCGGCTCTCGACAGTAAATAAAAATGATCAACCGGCCTTTGCTGCAACAGTGGCCATGTTTTATCCGTCGCTAAATAGTCTATGCGAGCGGAAGGGAAACGGTCACGCAAAGCATCGATGATGGGGGTGCTGATTAGCGCATTGCCTAGACGAAAGTTAGGGCGAATAATTAGAATTCTTTCTATGCCCACAAGGCTGTCAATGGTTTCTGGAGCAGGCGCTTTGAGAATAAGACGCATCCCTCCCATTAAATAACGCTTCATTCTTTTTTCTAAAAAACGGGCCATTATTTTTAAATAATCGTTTGTTCTAATAAGTGTTAGTAAGTGCATACGCTGGCGCTCTGTTAAGTTAATAGGAAATGACCTGCCCGCGGTAGCGACAGAACATTAAAAATGACCGCCAGTGAAGGCACTGCTTTGGCTTTGCCTATGGCGAAAGAGGCAGCTTGAGTCTAAATAACTTAAAGAAGAGTTAAACTGCGTAAGAAATTTAAAAAATAGGGTGGTGGGCTTGCTGGTTGGATTTAGATGAGGTTGCTTGTTGAGAAGTAAGTTACTCTATTTAAGAAAAGCTTAAGTTTTGGTAGCCAAGATAGCGGTTTGCCGATTGAGGGAATCAGCATGCGTGCACTACTAATAGAAGATGACCCCCTGCTTGGGGATGGCATCAAGACGGCGCTAGAGCGCGAGGGCTACGCGGTCGATTGGTTCATGCTTGGCCGCGAGGCAATCAGCGCTATCGGCAGCGAGGCCTTCAGCGTGATTATTTTGGATCTTGGGCTGCCCGATATGGACGGTATGCAGGTACTGAATTTACTCCGAGAGCAATCTACTCTGCCGATTCTTATTTTGACGGCCCGTGATGCGATGGAAGACCGGATTGGCGGTTTAGATGCGGGGGCGGATGACTATGTGCTCAAGCCTTTCAATTTGCAGGAGCTACTCGCCCGCTTGCGTGTCGTAATGCGACGTGCTGAGGGGCGTGCCTCGCAAATATTGACGCTGGGGGCGTTGAGTATTGATGAAGCCCGCCATGCGGTGAGTTGGCGGGGTAAAGACGTCAAGTTGGGTCGGCGCGAGTATGCCTTATTGCTAGAGCTCGCTAGGCACCCGGACAGGGTGCTATCTCGGCCTCGTTTAGAAAATTTGCTTTACGGCTGGGGCGAAGAGGTAGAGTCCAATACGGTGGAAGTTCACATTCATCATCTGCGTAAAAAGCTTGAAAAACATCTGATTATTAACGTGCGGGGGATTGGCTACCGACTGGATAGCCAGGCGCAATGAGATCGATACGGCATTATCTGCTTCGCACGCTAGCCATTACCATGGTTGTCGCTGGGGGCGTGGCCGTTACCGCGGCTTACTTAATTACCGATCACGAGCTAGAAGAAATTCTCGATACACAGCTCAGTCTGCATAGCCGGATTGTGGCTGGTCAACTCGATCCAAACGCGACCATTGATGACTATGCTCGCCTGGCTTCACGCATGGGCCTACCAGAACATCCGGCTCAGCTATATCGTGACGGTAAAGCAGTCCCCATGAGCAGCTCTGAATCAGGTCCCAAGCTTTACCACGAGGAAGAGCTTAAATTAGTACTGGGTTTTTGGAATGCCGATGGCTCACCCAGGCTATTAGGGGGCAAATGGAGTGATGCAGGGCCTTTCCCCGCGCCTTTAGAGGAGGGTTTTCGCTGGGAAAGCTACGATGGTCATCGCTGGCGGGTTTTCAGCATGTTCGATGTTGCCAGCGATACCTGGATCAGCATGGGACTACGGGGTTCGTTTCATGATGAAGTGGTGGAGCGCATCACCTGGAACAATTTATTGCCGATGCTCTTGTTGCTGCCACTCCTTCTTTGGCTGATGAGTAGAGTTATCCGGCGGGGTGTTGCACCCATCCAAGCACTTTCCAGCCAGGTACAAGGTCGCTCCGCCCACGACCTGCGTCAAATCAATAATCCGGTTCCTCAAGAGCTTAATGGATTACGCCAATCACTAAACGACTTTATCGCCCGGTTGAAAGCCACGTTAGAGCGTGAGCGGCGATTTACCGCAGATGCAGCCCATGAATTACGCACGCCCTTGGCAGCGCTGAGAATCCACTTAGATAATGCGCAGGCAGGGGGAGAGCAATCATTACAAAAGGCTTATGTCGGGGTTGAGCGGCTTCAACGGGTGGTAGAACAGCTGCTCATTTTGGCTCGTTTGGATCAAGTTGCCACAACCTCACCGGCCACTATTGACCTCTATCCGATTATTGCTGAATTGATAGCCGAGCTGTGGCCACTCGCTGAAGAGCGAGATCAGCACTTGAGGCTAACAGGCTTAACCCGTCTGGAAGTTCGCGCCGACGAAGTCGAGGTGGGAATTCTCTTTCGTAACCTACTGGATAACGCCTTGCGCTATACCCCGGAAGGCGGTCAAGTGGAGGTAGCGTTAGCGCTTTGGGAGGGGTTGCCTCAACTCACGGTGAGTGACACTGGCCCCGGCCTCCCCGAGGCACTGTTGGATAAAGTCACTGAGCGCTTTCGGCGCGCGTCTGGCCAGGGTACCACCGGCAGCGGGTTGGGTTTATCGATTGTCTCGGAGTTGGCTCAGCGCCAGAACGCACACCTTACGCTTAGGAAACGTACGCCCAATGGCCTGGCGGTCAGTGTGGTGTGGGAGCAAAACCAACATCAGGATCGCTGATTAGCTTACAGTGCTTTTCTTTGGAACAAGTGATTGAATCTAAATGCATTTCAACCGTTATATGCACCAGAGAATCGCACTGTTGCTACAAGCGCTGGCTAAAAATATGCCCTGAAGGCTGTTGCCACACAGCTATCTGCCACTCTCCCTCTGAAAAGAAAGGGGAAATCAATCACGAGGTGAGGCCATGCAACATACAGAGCACCATCGATCTAACCGTTCAGGTTGGCTGCGCGCAGCCGTCATGGGCGCGAATGATGGCCTTGTCTCGACTAGCAGCCTGATACTCGGCGTGGCAGCAGCGAGCACCGCGCAAAGCGACATTATGTTGGCCGGTATTGCGGGGCTAGTGGCCGGGGCTATGTCGATGGCCGCCGGTGAATACGTCTCCGTTAGCTCACAGTCTGACACCGAACATGCGGATCTTGCGCTTGAGCGCCAAGCGTTGATAGAACATTTTGATGCTGAACTGGAAGAGCTGGCAGCGATTTATGAAGCGCGTGGGTTAACACCGGCGCTAGCCACGCAAGTCGCTGAACAGCTGATGGCAAGCGATGCGCTAGGCGCTCACGCCAGAGATGAGATTGGCATCACCGAGACAAGCCAAGCGCGCCCACTCCAGGCGGCCTTTTCATCGGCTGTGACCTTCACGGCTGGCGCCATGTGGCCGTTGCTAATCGCCTGGTGGGCGCCGCCGCCATTGCTTATTCTTCTGGTGGCGCTCTTCTCGATACTGTTTTTAGCCTTTCTAGGGGCGGCGGCTGCCCGTGTGGGTGGCGCGCCGATACTCAAAGCCTCGGTGCGCGTAATGTTCTGGGGCGCATTGGCGATGACCTTGACCTTCGGCATAGGCCGCTTGTTCGGTGTCGTGGCATAAATAAGGGATAGTGCAGCCATTGCTCTGTGTCAAACAGGTCTGAAAAGGCCACTCGTGCAAAATTAAGGAGTGGCCATTATCATTGCATTGTCTTAACAACATCTTAATTAAGACTGAACATCATGAGCCTTAGTGTTGGGGGTAGAGGTAGGGCGGCGGCGATAGCCATGCAACATGCTAGCGATCAAATTATCGCCTTGCTTGAGGCTTTCTACCACAGCACCCAATACATGCAGTGGTACTAGAAAAAGAATCGCGTTGGCCATGAGTTCGTGGGTTTCTTCAACCCAGCCAACCCCCCAGAAACGATCCGTTTCTTCCATCATGTAGCCAGTAAGTCCCAGACCGAGGATTAGCCCAAGCAGCACCAGCATCATGATAGCGCCCAGCGGTGTATGGGTAATGCCGGTTTGCTCTATCTTGCTGTCGCGACCGCGCAGCACACATTGAAGTCGGCTCACGGTAGGCCAAAAGCTCCGCCAGCGTGCACTCCAGGGACCGATAAATCCCCAAAGGATGCGTACGACGATTAATGCCACCAAGGCATAACCGACCCATTGGTGTATATCGCCCCCTTCTTCGGTTAGCCATAAGTTGACGGCTACGCCAGCAACCAAAGCCCAATGTACCAACCTGACCAACGGGTCCCAAACACGGATACGGGTATTATCGGCCATGGTAACCTCCTGATCAGTCTTCGACTTCCTGCTTCACGATGCTGGCATCTACTGGGTTGAAATAGATCTCTACCCGGCGCTCCTGCTCGTCCCAGCCGTATATCTCGTAGCAGTTTCCCTCGGTGACCTTAAATTCTTTGATTTTGTAACCCATCTCGCTGATACGTTCTTCCATATCAGCTTGGCTGATCCATTCGTCACTGGGGGCATCAGTACAATGAGTCTCGGCCAGCGCAGCCGTGCTAGCCGTCAGTAACAACGCCGATGTTATAATCTTAGTGATGTGAGTTCGCATAAGTAATACCTCTTTTCGATGATGGGTGGCTGTGCAAGACATATTTGTCGATTGGCACAAGGATCATCCTAAATGAGGTAACTTATGGCAGGCTTAAAAAAAGGTAAGCAGCAAAAAAACTGATTATTGAGCACGTTTTTCTGGCGCCTGTAGTGGTCAAGTAAAACTGGCCACCGGTTTATAGTTAACCCATTTTTTTCCTCTGCCTGATTCAGGCTAACACCCACATTATGCTGATGAGGCCTAAGCTGGCTTTAATACCTGATTAAATAGTTCACGATATGATGCTGGCTCTCCAAGAATGAGCGATAGCCATACGTCGGCACCCATTAAACCTATAAGCTCCAAAAGAACCGCTCCATTGGCGCATTATCACAGTAATTCCCACGCCGACTCAGGCTTTGTTTTATCAGGCATTTTCAGAGCGTCTGACGGAAACTACAGCTCGTAAAATAGCTGCCCTGGTCAGCTGTGGAACATAACGGCTTTGGGTCGCCCTCGGCTTTTATAGACCATTTTTAATACACAACTGGTGAGTTCGCTATCCGGCGATAACGACTTCGCCCAGCCAACCGGTTTTCTAGCTAATATGTCAATGACAACCGTTAGATAGGCCCAGCGATCTCCAGTTTAGATATACGTGACATCGCTATCCCAAACGAGGTTGGGCCCTTAAAAATACCGATAACGGGTGAACCGACCGCTTGCCTAAGACGTAAAAGCCAGTACGGCACTAACACAAAGCCCATCGCGAAGCCGAACAACGAAAGCCGAATAAAACGCGACCACTGTAACCGAGTGATTGGTGGCGGTGGGGGAAGCATTGCCAGGTGTTAAACGAGAATCCAAGGGAATGAAGTACCATGCAGCCTTCACGCCAGCAGCCGTTAGCACAGCAAATACCATACAAGTGAGACGCCATGCATCGTATAGGAACACGGCGGAGGGCACGGCAATGCTAATACCGATGCTGGTACCAGCATTCATGATGGATATTACACGACCGTGCATCGTGCGACTCACCAATGCCGTCATCGCATCGGTAAGTTTTGGCATCATCAAACCGGCGCAGATACCGCAGATAAACCCACCAATACCCATTGATAGTGCGCATACGACTGACTGAGCAGCGCGAGACCTGCAACGCCTAAGCACCCTGATAATGCCGATCAAGTAGGACGTTAGCCAGCTCGGTAATAATTGACAGGACAAATAGGCCAAAAGTGAAGCATCCAAACCCGTAGCTAATCGCGACCAGTGCTGCACCAAGAAGGGAAAATTCGATGTTCGACAAAACCTTCATAAAGCTATTCGTCTTTCGTGTTTTATCTTGAAGGACTTGCAAATATCGCAATTGACACAATGGAATCCGTGTTGAGCAATAAGATATGTTAATCCCCACTTAGCCTACCCAGATCCAAGTCGCGACAGAGCGGGTATACCCATTGGCTAGCTAACCAGCTTTGTAATTTAACGATAGAATTTTTTTAAAAAAATTATTCTGGAATCATATTCGAAATAAATCTAAGCTTATGAGTTATTTTGATATATACTATTTTCATAATCAAAAAATTAAATTACCTATCTTGGTGATCGCGATGCAATGCCCAATCGTTACGCACTTTTTTGATGAGCCCACCAATACCTTTAGCTATGTGGTTCAAGACTCAGACAGCCGTGCCTGTGCGGTCATCGATTCAGTGCTCGACTTTGATTATGCCGCTGGGCAGACGGACGTGCGATCCGCTGACAACATCATCGCCTTTATTCGCGAACACGATCTCGAGGTGGTCTGGATTTTGGAGACCCATGTGCATGCCGACCACCTCTCGGCTGCGCCATACCTGCATGATCAGTTAGGCGGTAAAACCGGCATTGGCGCCAACATAGTGAAGGTGCAGGAGATATTCGGTAAGGCGTTCAATGCGGGCAGCGAGTTTGCCCGGGATGGCAGCCAATTTGATGCGCTGTTCGAAGAAGGGGATACGTTTACCATTGGCCAATTACAGGGCAATGTTCTGCACACTCCTGGGCATACGCCCGCCTGTTTAACCTACGTAGTGGGCGATGCCGCCTTTGTAGGCGATACGCTTTTTATGCCGGATTATGGCACCGCGCGGTGTGACTTTCCCGGCGGCGATGCGCGCACCCTTTATCACTCTATTCAAAAAGTGTTGGCGCTTCCCGAGCAGACGCGGCTGTTCTTATGCCACGACTATAAAGCCCCCGGCCGTGATAACTTTGAGCATGAAAGCAGCGTTGCGGAACAGCGCAGTGAGAATGTCCATGTTCATGAAGGTATCAGCGAAGACGAGTTCGTGAAGATGCGCACTGAGCGCGACGCCACCTTAGGCATGCCGAAGCTCATTATTCCCTCTGTGCAAGTCAATATGCGTGCAGGGGAGCTGCCTCCGGCGGAAGAGAACGGCACCGTCTATCTCAAAGTGCCGATTAATTTTTTCTAACGGTTTGAGTGCGATCTAAGGAGTCACCAGTGGATTGGACAGCAGGCTTACAAGGGCTGGTTGGGGGTGTGTTGATCGGGCTTTCCGCTACCTGGCTGATGGCAACGCTAGGGCGTATTGCGGGTATCAGTGGCATCGTGGGCAATTTGATAACACAACGCCCCAAGGGCGATAGCGCTTGGCGAGTGGCTTTTCTGTTAGGGCTGATTAGCGGCCCGCTTTTGCTTATGGCTTTTGGTGGTGGTTTGGGCAACGTTGCCGGTAGCCCTGGCGAGGTGATCGGCGCATCAGTAGGAGGTGTAGGGTTAATGCTAGTGGCTGGGCTGTTAGTGGGCGTAGGCACGGGGCTGGGCAGTGGCTGTACCAGCGGCCATGGCGTATGCGGACTGGCGCGCTTGGCGCCACGCTCCATGGCGGCCACCGGTATGTTTTTAGTGACGGGGCTAGTGACCGTTTATATCTCGCGCCACTTGCTAGGTTTAGGTGGCGTTCAATGAATAGTTCAATGAGTCAGTCAAACAAGAGCAGTTGGATAAAAACGGCGGCAGGCTATGCGGCGGGGCTACTTTTCGGTATTGGTTTGGCTGTTTCAGGCATGACGGACCCCGCGCGAGTAGTGGGATTTCTAGACGTAGCGGGTGCCTGGGATCCAACGCTGATGTTCGTATTGGGCGGGGCCGTCGTTACCACCTTTATCGGCTATCGGCTGGTATTCAAGCGTACTGCTCCACTGCTGGGTGGCGTCTTTCAGTTACCGACCAAACGAGAGTTAGATGCGAAGTTGTTAGGGGGCGCGGCCCTGTTTGGCATTGGCTGGGGACTTTCCGGCTACTGCCCAGGGCCAGCGATTGCCTCCATCGGCGGTCTTTCCTTACCGCTATTGGCCATGCTGGTGACCATGGTGTTGGGGTGGTTTGCCGCTAAGCGTCTCGCCTAGCCATTCGTCCTTATTCGGCGATTGCCATGCCCACGCCCTTGCCTTCACCGCAAGGGTGTTTTTATTTGTCTAAACACTGGGTTAACGCCCGTCAGGCGGTGCGAGCGGTGACCAGTGATTTGGTCATTCTTGATCGCGGATTACCCGATGCACTCGCCCCGGTCGCTACGTATGGCCTCCCTAAAGAGACTCGTCCGCTAATTGAAACCTCAAATACGCTTCTTGAGTGTGTACAGCAAGCCATTATCCGCGAGCAGCGCTTTACAAACCATGCCTCCGCTGACTGTAATCAAAACCCACCTGCAAATGGCTCGCAGGGTCGAAAGTCAGGCTGCAATAACATCGCTCAACTATGCTCAAGAGTGCGTTGTGCGGTTGAGCTAAACCCTTGACCAGTTACTCACTCTGGCTCGTCTAGAGGTGCGTGTGCGTTTTGATTATGGCCAAGCTAGTCGCGTCGCAGATGTGGCCGAACATGCCCCGGCAAATAGCTTGTACGACAAACAAGTCCGCTTTATAGAGCCATCCCACTGGCCTGATGTTGCTCTTGCGATGCCCACGTTAACGTTGATGCGCAGTGGGAGTCAGGGGAGCGTCGTCTCACTTTTAGCGTTAGCGACCAAGGCTCAGGTGTTGATAGCGCAAATTAACGCATCGATTCTGGCGCGCCAGTAAACAGCAGCGCAGTGGACTGGGGCTAGCCATTGTGGCCGCTAACGCAGCTTGCGGTGTTGGGATCGCTATGTTCATTATATTTTCTAGCCTTATTGGGGGCCGTTGCCGCGCGGGCAGGTGGGACGCCAACGCTCAAGGCTGCTTTGCGAGTCATGTTTTGGGGTGCACTTGCTATGGCCATCACATCCGGCATAGGGCGGGTATTTGGTGTGGTGGCTTAACTACGTGAATTGTTGGGATTGATATCAATAATGGGAGAAAGCACTACGCCCATTCACCAGCAACCATAAGGTGTCATCAATTCAGATGTCGGTTACCGGTTGATAAACGGTATTTATCGTGTCGTTGCAACACTACGAACGCGTAGTGTTCAAAAGTAGTTTAACGATAGGCGTCTCGCTTGCGGACGTGCAATGAGGTATTCGACTACCTTTCAGTCACCAAATGCTTATTACACGGGATAATTGGCGGATCAATGATAAGGCCTAGCTGTTATACCAAAAAAGTGTAATCGGCCCAGTGCTGCATCATAGCTCGGCGCTTTTCAAAAAGGTCTCCTCGACGATAGGCGGCCTCAACTTTATTCTCAATTGCATGAGCCAGTGCCATTTCAGCTACATCCCTTGGATAGCTCGTTACCTCGCCTGTCCAATCCCTAAAGCTTGAGCGGAATCCGTGGGGCACATAATTGCCTTTTTCACCACTAGGCCCGTAACCTAGCCCACGCATAAATTGCAGAAGCGACATATTGGATAATGGTCGACCCGCTTTCATTCCCGGGAAAATAAAGCTATTGCCTTTCACGCGAGAGAGGCTCAGTAAAAGATCAATTGCCTGCTTAGATAGTGGCACTCTGTGTTCTCGATTAGCTTTCATGCGCTCTGCTGGTATTTGCCACGTAGCTTTTCCAATGTCGATCTCTTTCCACTCAGCGTTGAGCACCTCTGAGGTACGTGTGGCTGTCAGTATCAAAAATAGTAGTGCTTTTGATGACATGCTTTTGTAGAGCTGAACTGAGCCCATAAATGTCGCTACCTGATCATAAGGCATAGCAGGATGGTGATTCACCTTTTGAACCCTTGACGGCTTAGCTAAGAGTTTATCGAGATGGCCACGCCAGCGGGCAGGGTTGACCTGGTCGCGATACTCATGGGCTGCTGCGAAGTCTAATATGTTTTCAATTCGACCTTGAACACGCTTAGCTGTTTCATTCTTGACTGTCCAGATAGGCGTGAGGATCTTCAATATATCCTGAGTGGTGACCTCTTCTACGGGTAGGTTACCTATTACCGGGCGCACGTATGTTTTAAGAGTGCTTACCCACTGACGTGCATGCTTGGCATTTCGCCAGCTGCGACGGTGGGATTGAATATAGCGTGCTGCGCAGTGGGTAACCGTTACAGTCACGGACTTTTTTTCATTTTTCTGCTCACGAACAGCCAGTGGGTCGATGCCTTGTTTGACGAGCTTTCGATTTTCTGCGGCTGATTCGCGTGCGTCTGATAGTGTTTTGTCAGCATAACTACCAAGACCCATGTCACGTAACCTGCCATTCCATCGAAAACGGTAAATCCAGCTTGCGCCGCCACCTTTGCCAATTTTGAGGTACAACCCATCCCCATCATTGGTCATGCCAGGGTTTGACTCCCTGACCAGCTTTTGAACGCCTTTTGTCGTGAGTTTGCCCATAGCCGCTATCCCCGAAGTATGTTTTTAGCGTACCACATTTTAGCCCATACACCAGCCCATACTTCTAATATGTTTTACGTTGTATGTGAGTGGGTGTGGTTGGACTGTATCGACTATTATTTTATTATAAATCAGTGGCTTGTTGTATCATTGTGGATGCTGTTGTACATGTAGTATGCGGACTCCCCCTCCGCCACAGAATTTTAAAGGCCGTCAAGCAATTAGCTCGACGGCCTTTTTTGTTTTTGGCTCTCAGGGGTTGTCTTGGGAAAAATAAAGAAAGCTGTTTAAAAAGGCAGCACTCCGCCGAAGCCAATACCCAGCACGGCAACGATAACCACAACGATAACGACGATAGTGGTAGTAGACATATTCTCTTCCTTTGAGTAGTGAGCGTTGCTATAGCGTAGTCGCGAAAGCGTTATTTCGCACGTAGGCGACAACTGAGTAACCTTTCCATGGTGGCAGAAAAGTTCCTGCCAGAAAGCCCGACAACGAGGTTTGAAATCAAAAGCTGTCGAGCGTTAACAAAACAGCAGAACCCCCCAGTAACGGACTTATTTTCCACATTGACAGTCGTGGCCGCAGTCGCTGGAGCCATTGGCATGGCCGGTAGCGCAGTACTCGCAGCGATAAAGCTTGCCGTCTTTCTTTACGGCTTTGCTATCGACCGCGCACTTACACTTGGGACATGCACACTCTTGCTGAGCCATGATGAATCTCCTGTGCTAGAGCTGAAAGTGTAGGCCTGCCCCCCAGATGTGATGTCATTGCATTTTATCAACTCAAAACTACTAATTTTCACGATCCAGAGCTTTATACCTAGTCCATTAAAATAGTCGCAAAACGCGGCATTAACCTGCTCCTGTTGCCTGTTAGGAGTGCAACATTGGATATATGGATGAGTAGTTGAACCAGAACCTTTGTAAGCATGCCATACTGGATTTGATGATATAAAATTTGCTGAAGTAAGACGGAAGCAGGCGCACATATGGCTGCGTCATATATGGTGTGCCCATGGCAAGGAGAGGATCAAAATGAACAGAGACGAAACATTGCGCCTATTACATGAGCACAAGCCGATATTGGCTTCGCAGTTCGATGTGAAGAAGCTTGCTCTTTTTGGCTCTATGGCCCGTGGGAGCGCTAAAGATACAAGCGATATTGATATTCTTGTCAGTTTCGATGGCCCAGCAACCTCCGCACGCTATTTTGGTCTTCAATTTTATTTAGAAGATCTGCTTGGGTCTCCAGTCGATTTAGTGACAGATAAAGCCCTTCGGAATGAATTGAGGCCATACATCGAGAGCGAGGCGCTACATGTCTGAGAAAGGCCTGGAGCGTGAATGGCGCTTCTATATTGATGATATGGTCGGTTTTGGTGAAAAAGTGCTTTCCTACACAGATGGGTTAGATCAAATTGGTTTCCTCAATGATGATCTCATCTACGATGCTACGTTGCGTAATTTAGAGCTTATCGGTGAAGCAGCCACCAGAATTCCAGATGAAGTGCGCCAACGGTATCCAGAAGTGCCCTGGCGCTTGATCATTGCGACACGCAATAGACTTATCCATGCATATTTGGGTATTGACGAAGATACTGTATGGAGCATTATTCAAGACAATGTACCTGAGCTTCTTGAGTATCTGAAAACGATTCGCAATGAAAGTAAGGTAGATATCAGTACTGAAAATGATTTATTTGACTAAATTTTCACTACCCAACGCTTTCCCCAGCCTGCCAAAGTAGTCGCTGAACGCTGCATTGATCTGTTCCCGCTGTGCACCCCGTGGGTAAAGACCTCTTTCCGCTTCAGGAGAGGCCTTGGTGCCTTTGACCAGGAAGTGATTGGTGGTGGCCGCATCCTGCACAAACGCTTCAAAAGCGCGTGCGCAGAGCTCTTCGGGTTTACTGTAATAGAGCTGTCCAAGTTTTTTGTCCACCTGCACCGAGTGCTGAAACAGCTCGCTAGGCTGATCGCCTGCTGGCTGCAGCAGAATAGCTTTGAAGCAGTCCATCAATAATTGATTCAGAGGGTGTGCAATGGGCGTTGCATCAGCTAGCCAAGCGGTAGAGGCGAACATACCGACGGGTGTGCCGCGAAAACACTTGCTGACGATGTAGTGATCAAAAGCATGAAACCACTCGTGGGCAATGCTGCCGGGGCCAGCGTTTTTAGCCAGCGCAAAACTGCGTTGGCTGGGGTCATAGTGGGCAGAAACACCCGGTCGACCACCGCTGCCGTACTGCAGCGCGATTGAGCCGCGTAGGGAAATCAACGCCTCTGTTCCCTGTAAAATCAACATAAGATCGCACAGTGCATCATGAAACAGCTCCGCGGCACGGTCGCGCTCAGCGTTGGTTACCCAGCGTCCAATCTCAATGGAGCGAAAATCAAACTGACGCCGGATCAGGGCAAAACTGCTGGCTTGCCCCTGGCGATGGTCAGGACCACTGCGATAAAAATCCCGCGCTTCGATGTTCACTTGTCGTTTCTCCTTGCATTCCGCCATCCAGACCCCCACTAACTAACCGTAACGCATTTTAATTGCCTCATTTTCCACCGCCAGGAGAGAGATATGAGCAAGCGTATTTTAGTGGTACTGACGTCTCACGATCAGTTGGGTGATACCGGTAATAAAACCGGTTTTTGGCTCGAAGAGCTGGCAGCCCCTTATTATGTCTTTAAAGACGCGGGTGCTGAAGTAACGTTGGCATCGCCCAAGGGTGGGCAGCCGCCGCTTGACCCAAAAAGTGACGCAGACGATAGCCAAACCGATGAAACGCGCCGCTTTAAGCAAGATGAAAAAGCTAACGCGGAGCTTGCCGCTACCCATCGCTTGAGCGACATGAAGGCTGATGATTTCGATGCGGTATTCTACCCCGGAGGCCATGGCCCGCTATGGGATCTCGTTGACGACGCGGACTCGATTCGCTTGATCGAAACCTTTATCGCCCAAGGCAAGCCGGTTGCCACGGTTTGTCACGCGCCGATAGTGTTGGTAAATGCTAAAGACAGCGCTGGTGAACCGCTAGTAAAAGGCCGCCAAGTAACGGGCTTTACTAACGGCGAAGAGGAGGCTGTGGGCTTGACCAATATCGTGCCGCATCTCGTTGAAGATGCCTTGCAAAAGTGCGGCGGGATTTATAGCAAAGCGGATGATTTCACTCCTTACGTACGTGAAGATGGCCAACTGATCACAGGGCAAAACCCGCCTTCCTCAGCGCTCACGGCTGAAACGCTAATGGCGTGGCTGACGAAATAACCCGCCGGTATTAATACCGGGTTTGGTGACGACGGCGAGGCTCTCCTCGCCGTTTGTATTTTTGGGTGCCGATTAGATTCTGACTATGCTTATAGGGAGATAGGTTATTTATTTTTAATTAGCTATGTTCTCAACAGCGCAGTTCTCAGCAGCGCAACAAGGAGGCGACTAACATGGAGACAGCACGCGTCTATCGGATGAAAACCGCGGAACATCTCTGCCCATTCGGTATGAAAACAGTCGATTTGTTAAAACGCAAAGGCTATCAGGTTGATGACCATCCGCTTACATCCCGAGATGAAATTGAAGCGTTCAAGGCCCAGGAGAATGTCGATACCACTCCGCAAACCTATATAGGTGATAAACGTATTGGCGGCTATGAAGAGGTTCGTGAGCATTTAGGCATGAGCGTGCCGAGTGCAAAAGAGACCGCATATCGGCCAGTGATCGCGATTTTTGTTACCGCTTTGCTCATCGGTCTGGCGATTAGCTGGGTTGCCAATGGCACCTTAGTGGCAGCACGAATGCCTGAGTATGCGGTGGCCACGGCCATGGTGCTGCTGGGTTTGCAGAAGCTGCAGGATGTAGAGAGCTTTAGCTCGATGTTCCTTAACTACGACTTACTGGCTCAGCGCTATGTCCCTTACAGCTATGTGTACCCCTACGCAGAAACCCTGGCAGGGATACTAATGCTGGCCGGTGCCATGCTTTGGCTGGCAGCACCGCTGGCGCTGTTTATCGGCACGGTGGGCGCGGTGTCGGTTTTTAAAGCCGTGTACGTGGATAAGCGTGAGTTGAAATGTGCCTGCGTTGGCGGAAGCAGCAATGTGCCACTAGGGTTTGTATCGCTGACAGAAAATATCGCCATGGTGCTGATGGGGCTATGGATGCCGCTGAAAATGTTGCTATAACAATCGTCGTCAAAAACTTGCTTGGCTAAAATGCTATTTAAAATCCAAAAATCCGTTAAAAAACAATTTATTTGCCGCTACATATCACAGGTTAGATAAACCTGCTGTTATAAAGCGCACTGTGTGCACACAGCGAAGGGAACTCGCGACAGGGAAGAACAAGCAAGGATTGCTTGTGTAGCACAAGGATGCACAAACAGGATATTTGTGGTGCAAGATCAGGGAAGAACAGATGAAAACCCGGCCAAGGAGTGGCCGGGTTTTTTTTACCCTGGAATAAATAAAAATTTAATTAAGCTCTTATGACGCTTTTGTTAATAATGTATTGCTATTGCTAGTAAAAAGGCAGCGGTCACAAAGATAAGCCTTTTTTATAATAATTGCTCAAGTTGGTAAGCGATTGTTTTAACAAGCATAGTGATAATAAAGCGAGCTTAATTCACTCAAGGGTATTTCAACCGCTGTTTGACAGTTCAGGCAGCGTACGGTGGTACTGTCTTTACCGGTGCCTTCTAAACGGAAGCGGTTCAAAAACGGGTCTTTGGGTGACTCTGAGTTACCACAATGCCGACAGATGACATCCAGCCCGTTGACTTTGCTGCTAATAATAATGTCTCGCACGCTGACCTCCTACCATTAGGTTAGATGATGGTTCAGGCGTGGTAACGTCCGTGTAGAGTGGTATCGTTGCCGATACTTTTAATAGTATAGCGCTGCAAGGCATATGTGCCATATAAAAAAGCGTGCTTTAAATAGGTGCAGTTAATCTGAATAAAAAAGATAAATTTTTTCCGGTTTAATAACATAGGTTAGATAAATAGAGTGTTTTAAGGTTCACTGTGAGTACACAGCACAAGGAAGTGGCAACAGGGAAGATAAAGCTAGGAAAGCTTACGCTCATGGAAGCACAAACAGGATGTTTGTGAAGACGAATCAAGGAAGGTTTGATAAAGCCCCAGCCAGGGAGTGGCCGGGGCTTCTTTTTTATACGCTTGTTTTATTTCTTCGCCTTTTTCTTACTTTTCTTACTGTCGTTGCCTTGGCTAACTGTTTTGCCTTCGCTGCTCTCGTCTTTGCTGTCATCCTTCTCACTGTCAGGCTTGTCGCCGCCTTGATGGGTGAGCGGGCTCGCTTGGTCTAAGCGCGGGTGGTTATCCAGGAATTCACGCTGCAGGTCAGGTATGGCATCCAAGGCTTGCAGGGTATGGGTGAGGGCGTGAATAGCCGCCAGCACGTCCTGGGTATGACCGGTTTCTGAGATGGTGTGCATATTACGGATGGGGAAACCAATCGAGGTAGCGGCACTGTCGATAGACGCCAATACGCCTGCCATGCCATCGGTACCCGTATCCACACCGACAATATCGCGCTGCAGCGGAATGTCCTGCTCTTTCGCGGCCGTGGCGATAATGCGGTTGAGCTGTTCACTGGCAATAGAGCCCACCGCCATGGTGAAGCCTTTGCCCATCTCTAGCGGCTGCATACGCTTGTCGCCGATGCCGGGCGCAGCCACATAGTCATGATTTACATCGACACCAATGAGCGCATCTGGCTTCATTTCGCCCGCCATCACGCGGCTGCCGAAACGGCCAATCTCTTCATAGCTGGCAATCGCAAACAGCACGCGCACATTTTGGGTGCCACCTGCTTCGGCGATCAAACGCGCCACTTCGGCGGCCACAAAGCAGCCTAGGCCGTTATCCAGGTAAGCGCCGTAGAAGGTATTGGGACTGAAGCCGGGGCGGATAGGGCGGTCGAAAATAATCGAATCGCCGGGCCGTACGCCCAGGTTCAGCACCTGCTGCTTTTTATTCTCGCCGTGGATCTGTAGATCCAGGTAGATCTGCTCTTTTTTCAGGCCTTTGCTACCATCGCGCTGGGCAGGATCGGAGAAGTGAATCGCGCCCAGGGCCTCGACCGTGCCGCCTTCAATGCAGCGGTAGCTACCGGGGGCGTCCGGGTCTTCGCTAAACAGCTTCACTTCATGGCCGATCAGCACAGTGGGCAGAAACGAATCAGTGTTGATCCAGATCTTGCCGTCTTCGCCAATCGAGCGCACCTGCATGCGGATTTTATCCGCATGGCCGATCAGCATGACCTTGAACATGTCGTCGCGGCCGGGGTGAGTGTCCAGCACAACGCCCGCGTTGCCCTTAAACTGGTGAAGGTGCCAGCTTTTAGGCGCGAAGCTCTCAAAATGCGGCTTGAGCACGCCGTAGGTCATGGCAGCTTCCAGGCCTACGGGGCTAGGGGCGGCAAGAATATCGCGCATCAGTTTGAACTGCGCGTCGGGCATCGGTTGTGTCCAGGGTTTCGCACTATCGCTCATCGTTGTCGCTCACTCATTTTTAGGTGGATGTTAATCACCTCTAGTCTGCCAGATTCCCGCACTGTGTGTAGAGAAAGCCGCTTATTCATGGTGATGAATTAGCTCGCGCAGGGCGCTGGTGGCGGCGGAAGGAGGGTGACGGCGGCTCAATATAATGCCCAGCTCACGACGAATGGTTGGCTCTACCAACGGGCGGTACTCAATCCCATCAGCGGCAATTTGACGAAAACTGAGCGAGGGCAGCACGCTAATGCCTAACCCCGCAGCTACCATGCGGCCTACTGTGGCGATCTGGCGCGCATCGCACAAGATATCCAGCCGTTCTCCTACGCTCTGCATAATGCGGTCAATATCCTGGCGCGAGCTGGAAAGGCGATTGATACCAATAAACGGATAAGCTGCAAGTTGGCTCCAGGCGATGGCTGATTGCGCCAGCAACGGATGCCCGCAGGGGCAAACGACCACATAGCTGTCTTCGAGGACGGGTTCAAACGTTAAGTCGTCTGCGTCGCTTGGCGGCACTGAAAGACCCAGATCGGCGCGGCCTTCGCGCACCATTTGATTGATCTGATCGGCCAGCACATCGTGCAGGCTGAGGTTAATACGTGGGTAGGCTTCATGAAAAAGCTTAATGACCCGCGGGAATAGTCCTGCCGCCAGAGTGGGGAGGGCGGCCACGGTTACCTTTCCGCGCTGTTTGGAAAATTGGTCGTTGAGATCCTCAAAGGCTTCGTTCCAATCATTCAAGAGCCGCACGGCAACGGGCAGAAAAGCCTCGCCTTCCGGTGTTAACGCGAGCTGGCGCGTGGTGCGGGAAAACAGTGCACCACCGACGTTCTCCTCAAGTTTACGCAGCGCAATAGAGATCGCCGGTTGGGAAAGATGTACTCGCTCGCTGGCCTCTGCAAGGCTGCGCGAGTGGGCGACGGCAACAAAAACACGCAACTGCTGGATGCTTGGATTCATTTAGAAAGTAAAACATAAATTAAAAACTATTCAATATACAAAATTAAACCGGAGCACCATGCTTGGCTTATCGCGATTAGATTCGTCGCGATCACCGTTTTAGATAAAAACCGCTCTACAATAACAATAGCTCGCTTAGCGAGCTTCGGAGACACAATGAAAACGCTACTGACCGCCATGGTGGCAAGCGCCGCTGTGCTAGCCGCTGCGACCTCTCATGCCGATGAACGCCTGTTGATTGGCTCTACCTCAAGCTCCTCCAGCCACTACAGCTACTTTGTGGCAGTCAATCAGATTATTAATAACCAAGTTGAAGGGATCAGTTCTTCGGTTGCCGAAACCGGTGCCACTGTGGATAACCTGCGCCGTTTAGGCCGCAACCAAATCGATATGGGCCTGGTGACCACCAATACGGGTTATCACGCCTACGCCGGTGAGGAGGATTTTGAAGGCCGCCCCGTCGATAACCGCCTGCTCTGGGTCTACACCGTGGCACCGCAGAATACCGTAATGCGCCAGGATGCAGGGGTGGAAACCTTTGCTGACTTAAACGGTGTGCGCTTCAATCCAGGCATTACGGGGTCAGCTACTGAGAAAACCACCGAAGCGGTAATGCGCGCACTTGGTATCGAACCGGATTATGTACGTGGTTCCACCACCGATATGGTCGACGCCATGAAAGATGGCCGAGTGATGGGGTCGGTAAAATCGGGTGTCGGAGAACGCCTGGATGGCTCCTCCATGGATATCGCCACTTTCACACCGATTAGCGTGCTGTCGCTTGACCAAGAGCAGGCCGACACACTGCGCAGCGAAATGCCCGATGTGGCGATTGTCGATGTACCTGAAGGTGCTGCGGAGGGGATTCCTGCCTACACCACTTGGGCCTTTGGTGTGGCCGTGCACGCCCATCCGGATATGGATGAAGAAACCGCCTATCAAATCGTCAAAGCGGTGATGGAAAACCCAGAGCCGCAGGTTAACGCCTTCGCTGCCATGCAGGATGCGGATATGGCGAAGATGACCCTGGAGGTTGGCACCGTGCCACTGCATGCTGGCGCTGCGCGCTATTTCGAAGAGCAGGGGTATGACATCCCCGATGCCTTGCAGCCAGTCCAGTAAGGCCAATCGGAGAAGATGATCATGCGTGAGACAGTCACCAAAGGCTTGGCGCTCCTGTTGGGCGGGCTAATCCTGTATACCTCCGCCACTGGGCCGTTCGAGAGTTTGATTCAGCGGAGTATCTTTCTCGCGCTGGTCATTTTGCTAGGGCTTGCCGTTTATCCGTTAGGCGCAGGCAAGCGCTGGCGCCCGCTGGGTATCGCTATTGATGTGGTGTTGGCAGTGGGTGTGGTAGTTGCCTGCAGCTATGTGGCGCTTAACTACGAACAAATTCTGGTCGAACTACCCTGGGCAACGCCTCGGGATATGTTGCTGACCGGCGTACTGCTAGTGGCTATTTTGGAACTGTCACGCCGTGCCATCGGCGTGATCTTTCCACTGTTGGTGTTAGTGGGGTTGGCCTATGCGTGGTTTGGAGCAGCCATTCCAGGGCCGCTCGGCCACCGTGGTTTTGATCTGTATTACATGACCGAAACCATCTACCTCGGCGATTTAGGCGTGTGGGGCATGCTGGTGGGCGTCGCCGCCACCACTATCGCTGCTTTCGTGTTGTTCGGCTGTTTGCTGCTACATACCGGAGGCGGTAATACCTTTATGGATCTGGCGCTGCGTATTAGCGGCCGCTCGCCAGGCGGTGCTGCCAAAGTGGCCACGGTGGCCTCCGGGCTATTCGGCATGGTCAGCGGCAGTGCGGTGGCCAATGTGGCCACCACGGGCAACTTCACCATTCCCATGATGAAGCGCTTGAACTACCCACGCCCGTTCGCAGCTGGAGTTGAGGCCGTGGCCTCTACCGGCGGCCAAATCGCACCGCCAATCCTGGGTGCTGCGGCATTTATCATGGCGGAAATTCTAGGCGAAAGTTACCTGCGTATCGCCTTGGCGGCCTTGTTGCCAGCGATTCTTTTCTATCTCGGGGTGTTTGTCACCATTCACCTCGTCGCCAAGCGCCGCCAACTGCAGGTAGTGCCCGATGATGAGCTGCCAAGCTGGTCAGACGTGATACGCCCTGAACGAATTATTCCCATTCTGGCTGCATTAGGCGGGCTGTTTTACGGCGTGCTCAGCGGTCGTTCGATCCAAATGTCGGCGTTCTACGGCATCTTGATGACCGTGCTAACGTTCGTGCCTTTTGCGCTCATGGCTAAGATGCCGCTGCGCGAGATCCTCGGCAAGCTGGTGGCAGGCTTAGTCGATGCAGGCAAGGGCATGGTGATTATTGGCGTGCTGCTGGCCGGGGCGCAGATACTGGTGGCGATGATCGGTATGACAGGCATCGGTGTGACCCTAGCCAGCTTGATAGTCACGGTGGGCGGAGAGTCGCTGTTCCTGGTCGCCTTTATCGTCGGCGGCGTGTGTCTGATTTTGGGCATGGGGATTCCGACCACGGCAGCGTATGTTCTGGTGGCATCAGTGCTGGCGCCTGCGCTCACCACCATCGGTGTTGAGCCGCTGATTGCCCACCTATTCGTTTTCTACTTCGCGACACTCTCAGTCATTACACCGCCTGTCTGCATTGCGGTCTTTGTGGCCTCAGGCATTGCCGACACCAACTGGCTGCCTGCGGCGGTTGAATCAGTGCGCTTGGCGGCGGCTATCTACGTCATTCCCTTCCTGCTGCTGATCTACCCAGCCCTGGCAGGGTTTGGTTCTGCCCTGGAGATCGTCTTGGCCAGCTGCCAAGGGGTCGTGTTTGTGATGGCCTTCGCCGCGCTGATGTCCCGGGTAGCCATGACGGGTAAGCGCGTGATCGATGTCGTGGGGCTGATCGCGGTCATTGGACTGGCGCTGACACCCGGCTGGCTGACCACGCTGGCGGCGCTAGCCCTGATCATTGGGCTATTTATACGCCGCCGCTCGCTGCTGAGAGACGAGCAGGGGACCGTCGCGGGCGACCACCACTCTCTTCAGGCCAAGGAGACACAGCTATGAGCTTTTTATTAGGCAGTGGTGCGGGTTTTTCTGGCGACCGTACCGATGCGGCCGTGGCGGTGGTGGCAGAGTTGATCAAGCGACAGCAGCCCTCCGCTTTAGTATTTGAAACCCTGGGTGAACGGACATTAGCGGCAGCTCACCGCGCGATGCGTGATGATCCCGAAAGCGGGTTTGAACCGCTGTTAGACGAGCTGCTGGCGCCAGTGCTGCGCGACTGCCTGGATCACGACATTAAGATTTTAGGCAACTTTGGTGCGGCGAACCCCCGTGGTGCTTGTCAGGTAATTGCTGACTTGGCGACACAGCTTGGGCGCGGGGATGTGCGCATTGCCCAGGTGCACGGTGACGATATCCGCCAGCAGCTACATAGCTTGGACTTACAGCGCTGGGAGGCCGAGCGGCTGGATATGCCTGGCGATGACGCCCTGATTTCAGCCAATGTCTACCTGGGAGCCAAGGCGCTGGCTGAGGCGTTGGCCATGCAGGCGGATGTGGTGGTTACAGGCCGTGTTGCCGACCCGGCGCTGTTTTTAGCGCCGCTGATGCACCACTTCGATTGGCGTTGGGACGATTGGGATCGCCTGGCTTGCGGGATGATGGCGGGGCATTTGGCTGAGTGTGGCGCCCAGGTAAGCGGCGGCTACTTTGCCGATCCGGGTTTTAAAGACGTGCCGGGGCTCGCCACGGTGGGCTATCCGATTATTGAAGTGGAGCAGGATGGCAGCCTTATTATTACCAAGCCTGCCAATACCGGTGGCTGTGTTACCGAGCAAACGGTGAAAGAACAGCTGCTTTACGAAGTGCATGACCCGGCGAATTACCTAACCCCGGATGTCACGGTGGATCTTTCCCACGCCGAGGTGCGTCAGTTGTCACCTAACCGTGTGGCGGTGACGGGAATTCGCGGCAAGCCTGCGCCTGAGCGGCTAAAAACCACCGTGTGCTATGAAGGCGGTTGGCAGGGCGAGGCGGAAATCTCCTATGCCGGCCCGAACGCCTTGGCACGAGCCCAGCTTGCAGCGCAGGTACTGCGTGAACGATTGGTGTTTCGAGCCCCTGCTGAGCTGCGTACCCGCTTGGATATCATTGGCTTGGCCAGCGTATTCGATAGCGATAGCGGTGAGCTGCAGCGTAGCGCTTCAGCGTCTGCCAGCGGCGATTATCGGCTGCGACTGGCGGCCGAGCACAGCGAGCGGCGCTGGGTAGCCCGCGCCACCCAGGAGCTATTGGCGCTTTATTGTGCCGGGCCCGCGGGTGGCGGTGGCGTGCGGCGCCAATTTCAAAGGCGAGTATTTACCGCCTCTTATTTGGTCAAACGTAGCGACGTTAATGCTCATGCCAGCCTGTTTGAATCGTCGCCGCTCGGCGAACGTAGGAGTGAACGTTATGCTGCAAGCTGACCACACGCAAACAACGGTGCGCCCGGATACCTCAGTCGCTCTTCATCAACTCGCCCATGCCCGCGCAGGTGATAAGGGGGAACGGCTAAACGTGGCACTGTTTGCCTATGACCCAGACCATTACACCACCCTGCTGGAGCAGGTAACCGAGGAGCGTGTGCTGGCGCTGTTTGCTCATCGTGGTGCCAGCCGAGTGCGGCGTTACCCTTTGCCTAATTTGGCGGGCATGAACTTCGTGATCGATGACGTGCTGCAGGGCGGCGTTAATGGCGCGCTCAACTTGGATGGGCATGGCAAGACGCTATCGTTTTTGCTGTTAAGCATGGAGGTTGATGCGAGCTAGGCCTTTTTAACCTCGCTCCTCGACTTAGGTGGTCATGACCCGCTGCCTGAAAGGCCTTACTATGACGATAAAATACGCACGCTAATTAACATAACGTCAGCTCAGTCGTCGTTAAAGAGCCGTTCAGGAGTAGCCCCATGACCGTCGCAACGCTAGGTGCCCAGCGCTTCAAAGTGCTGTTGGCGGGCGTTTTTAGCCAAATATTATGTGTTGGCATCGCGCGCTTTGCCTATACCCCATTGCTACCGGTGATGCAGCAGCAGACCTGGATGGGTGATGCCGATGGCGGCTGGCTGGCTGCGGTTAACTACGCGGGCTATATGCTGGGGGCCGTGCTGGCCGCCTCTATTCACAGTATTTATATCAAAGACACGCTATTTCGCTGCGGGTTAATCCTGGCGGTAATCACGACTGCGGGTATGGCGCTTACCGATCACTTCTGGGTTTGGGCGGGGTTGCGTTTTCTGGCGGGTCTTTCAAGCAGCGCTGCAATGCTATTAGCGTCAGGGCTGATTCTTCACTGGTTAATCCAACATCGCCAGCGCGGCGAGCTGGGAATTCATTTTGCCGGTTTGGGGCTAGGCATGATTGTCGCGGCGGTGGCAGTGGAGATGATGCTCCAGTTTTCCTTTAGCTGGCAGACCCAATGGTGGGGCTTTAGCCTGCTGGGTGCCGTGCTGCTGGTGCCTGCCTGGCGCTGGCTGCCGCGGCCGGAAAGGCCGCTAGAGGGGGCTCACGTGGCGAGTAGCCGAACCGCTACGCCGCCAACACGTACTTTTATGCGCTGGATGCTCGCCGCCTACTTTTGCGCCGGTTATGGCTATGTGATCAGCGCTACCTTCTTAGTTGCCATCGTTGAGCGTGAGCCGCTGCTGGCGGGGATGGGCAACTGGACGTTCGCTCTGGCCGGTTTAGCCGCCGCCCCAGCGGTGATGCTGTGGGATCTGGTCGCCCGTCGAGTGGGCTATTTAGGGGCGCTTATTCTCGCCATGGGGATTCAGGTAGTGGGGATCGTACTGCCTGCGATTACCGCGAACTCAGCAGTGGTACTGCTCAGTGCGGTGCTCTATGGCGGTACCTTCCTTGGTTGCGTCAGCCTTGTGCTGACCATGGCAGGTAGGCTCTATCCTTCCAGCCCCGCGCGGCTAATGGGGCAGATGACTCTGGCATACGGCGCCGCCCAGATATGCGCCCCGGCATTAACCGGTATGTTGGCTGAAACCTCTGGCCACTATGATGTTGGGCTGTGGTTGGCGGGCGGTTTTGTAACGCTTGGCGCGGTGCTGCTGGCCTGTTTGCGCCGGGTAGATCAAACCGCTCAACGCTTGGATGCCGCCGCAAAAGCCACGGTGTACGCCTAGGAACTGGGGCCTAGTGGGCATTACCCTCGAAATCCTTTAGGATGAGCGCCTTTTTCTTACGGGATATGGGCAAATGACCTCTTCTAGGCAACCTCGCACCCAATGGCTAGGCCGCTGGGGGTTTATGTTGGCGGCCACCGGTTCGGCGGTGGGGCTAGGCAATATCTGGAAATTCCCCTACATGACTGGGGAGTTTGGCGGCGGCGCCTTCGTGCTGGTCTATCTAACGTGCATCTTTGCCGTGGGTGTGCCGGTGATGATGGTCGAAATCGCGTTTGGTCGGCGGGGACGTGGTAGCCCGGTGGATGCCATACGGCGCGTGGTCAATGAGTCTGGCCGTTCATCGGCCTGGTCGTTGATTGGTTGGATGGCCATGCTCTGCGGCTTTATGATCCTGTCGTTTTACGTGGTGGTGGCGGGCTGGTCGTTCTCGTATCTGTGGAAGATGCTGACCGGGGGGCTCGCGGGCAGCAGCGTTGATGAGATGGCCGCTGTGTTCGGGGCCAATAACGCCAATCCGCTGAACCTCGGTTTCTGGAGCACCCTGGTTACGCTGGCCACCATGTTGATCGTGGGTAAAGGCGTGCAGCAGGGAATCGAGAAGAGCGTTAGCTGGATGATGCCGGGGCTGGTGATCATGCTGGTGGTGTTGATTGGCTTTGGTATGTTTTCCGGTGGCTTTGGCGCTGCGGTTAACTTTCTGTTCTCCTTCAATGCGGGCAGCCTCTCTAGCGAAGGCCTTCTGGCAGCGCTGGGTCATGCGTTTTTCACCCTCTCGCTGGCCTCTGGGGCGATTCTGACCTATGGCAGCTACTTGCCTAAAGACGCTTCTATTGGCCGCACCACGGTGAGTGTGGCGGTGGCGGATACCGTTGTTGCCTTGATGGCGGGGCTTGCGATCTTCCCGGTTATTTTCGCCAATGGCATGAACCCCGGCGAAGGCCCTGGGCTAATTTTTATGAGCCTGCCGTTGGCCTTCCAGGCGATGCCGCTGGGCACCCTGTTTGGCATTCTCTTCTTCCTGATGCTCTCTATGGCAGCGCTGACCTCTTCGATCTCTATGGTCGAAGCCACGGTTTCCTGGCTGTGCGACAACAAAGGTATCTCGCGTTCGGCAGCCGCCTGGGGCACAGGTATTGTGCTGTGGTTGATTAGCACACTGGCGATGCTGTCGTTTAACCTGGGCGCGGATTGGACACTGGCCGGTAAGAACTTCTTTGACTGGCTGGATTATTTAACCTCGCGCTGGATGATGCCGTTGGGTGGTCTGGGCACGGTAGTGGTAGCGGGGTTTGTGCTGAAAAGCGAGACCTTCCGCGACGAGCTGGGGCTTGCCCCCTTGCCTTATGCGCTGTGGCTGACCATGGTGCGCTACGTTAGCCCGCTGGGCATTGTGGTGATTTTTGTCGACGCGCTGGGCGTTTATCAGGTCTCGTTTGCGGCTCACTGGCCCTGGTTGCTGGGGATTCTGTTTACCATGGTCGCGCTTGGAGAAACCTTAAGCCCGCGGCTGCGTACTGCGCTTAGGGCTGGTTAACGCCTGCTTTTTTTTTGCTTCTCTTTCTGCTTTGCCTCGGCGGCGGCGACTGCGCCGGGGTGAGTGCCCACTTTCATCAACTCGTCCCAGCGCGTGGTATAGCGGTCTGAGCGGTGGGCGCAGCGCAGTTGCCAAGCAGCAGGGGCATCCGTCATACCAAAGCTGATAGTGCCTTGCCCCATGCGCTGGTTGATCTGATCCACGGTTGCCATTAAAAACGGATGGCGATCACGGACTGGCGGATGCAGCAGCGAAAGCTGGTGCTGCTCTGCATCCACTAAATCCAGCAGCATCACGCCAGCTTTCATGAACTGGTAGCGGGGGCGATGAATCTGCTCAAGGCCTTGGCGTACGGCATCAAGGATCACCCGGGTATCGTCGCTGGGTGAGGGCAGGGCGATCAGCGCCTGCGGGAAGTATTGCAACTGATCGCGGCGATGACGGTTAGTGTTGAGAAATACCATCACCGCACGAGCTAAGCTACGTTGCTCGCGAAGTTTTTCAGCGCTGCGCTGGGCGTGGCGCCGCAGTGCATTATGTACTTCTGCAAAAACGCCGGTGGGCTGGCCGAAAGAGCGCGAGGTCATAATGCGTTGGCGCGGTTGATCCAGGGCGTTCATCTCCATACAAGGCGTGCCACGCAGCTCGAGCGCGGTGCGCGCCAGCACCACAGAGAAGCGCTTGCGCAACTGCTTGTCGTCGCTTTGACGCAAGTCCCAAGCGGTGGTCACGCCGCCAATCGCTAAGCGCCCGGCAAGCCGATGGCCGACGCCCCACACGCTGCCCACCTGCGTACGTTTGAGCAGCGCCTGCGTCGTGTGATCTTGTCCATTAAGCAGGCAAACGCCTTGGTAATGTGGGTCTTGCTTGGCAAGGTGATTGGCTAATTTGGCGAGCGTGTGGGTGGGTGCCAGCCCAACACACACCGGTAACCCTAAATGGCGGCGAATACGATGGTGCAATTCTCGCCCCAGCCTCTCACACTGCTCTGTGGTTAATCCTTCCAGGTAGACGAACATTTCATCTATTGAGTAGGGCGCAATTGCAGGGCAGGCATCGCGTAGTAGTTGGGTCAGCCGTGCCGACATATCTCCGTAGAGTTCATAGTTAGACGACAGCAGGTGGATCTCGCCGCGCTGACGCATTTCTTCAAGCTTGAAGGCTGGCGCACCCATAGGGATACCCAGCGCTTTTAACTCGGCGGAGCGGGCGATGACACAGCCGTCGTTGTTCGACATTACCCCCACGGGCCTACCTTCCAGCTTGGGCTGAAAAACCCGCTCGCAGCTGACGTAGAAGTTGTTGGCATCGACTAGACCGATCATCGCAAGTACTCGTGCACGACGGCGCGCACTACCCCCCATAGCTGGCAGTCGCTGCCTTCAAGTGGCAGTGGCGGATAGTTAGGATGTGTTGAGCACAGGTGCGGCGTTCCCCGATAGAGCGCATAGCGTTTAATTAGCGCCTCGCCCTCTAGCATAGCGACCAGAATATGTCCCAGTTGCGGTTCAATACTGCGATCAACCACCAGCAAATCACCCTCAAAAATTCCCCAACCCTCCATGCTGTCGCCGGTGGCGGTGACATAAAACGTCTCAGTAGGGTTTTTAACCAGCCGTGTGTTGAGATCCAGCGTGCATGGCTCGTAATCCTGGGCTGGCGAAGGAAAGCCACTAAAACCAGCGCGGCCACAAGGCTGCGGCTGAGAGGTTAACGGCAAGGCAGGGGTAAAGTGAGAAGACTGGCCCGGCATCGTCGGCATCCTGGTGCTTAAAATATTGTATAAATATACAGTATTTTGCATGGCGAAGGAAAACGCAAATTGACGCCCCCTGAGATCGCTTCATTGTGTTCGCGATGACACTTTCTCTGTCATTACATGAATCACGCTCATGCAAGACCTGACGAGGATGCGATGAAAGTCGCGTCAGGCTGCGTTATGATAGCGCCCTCGCTTCTTCCATGATGACCCTTTCTCGTTACGAGGTTCCCGCCGATGTTCAGCCGCGATATGACAATTGCCGGATTTGATGATGTGCTGTTTGATGCCATGCAGAAAGAAGTGGAGCGCCAAGAGGCCCACATCGAACTGATCGCTTCCGAAAACTACGCCAGCCCCCGCGTACTCGAAGCTCAGGGCAGCCAGCTGACCAATAAATACGCTGAGGGCTACCCCGGTAAGCGCTACTACGGCGGCTGTGAGTTCGTCGATATCGCTGAAAACCTGGCCATTGATTACGCCAAAGAGCTGTTCGGCGCCACCTACGTGAACGTTCAGCCCCACTCAGGCTCGCAAGCCAACAGCGCGGTGTTCCAAGCGCTGGTTAAGCCAGGCGATACCATTTTAGGTATGAGCCTGGATGCGGGCGGCCACCTGACCCACGGTGCCAAGCCTAATTTTTCTGGCAAACACTACAACGCCATTCAGTACGGTCTGGATGAGCAGGGGTTAATTGATTACGATCAAGTGGCCCAGCTTGCTCGCGAGCACAAGCCCAAAATGATCATCGCCGGCTTCTCAGCCTATTCACAAATTGTTGATTGGGCCAAGTTCCGTGAAATCGCCGATGAAGTAGGCGCTTACTTACTCGTTGATATGGCCCACGTCTCTGGTCTGGTCGCGGCAGGCGTATACCCCAGCCCCTTGCCCCATGCCCATGTGGTCACCTCCACCACCCACAAAACCCTACGCGGCCCCCGCAGTGGCGTGATTCTCTCAGCGGAAAACGACGCTGATATCGAGAAGAAGCTACAGTCAGCGGTTTTCCCCGGCGGCCAGGGTGGCCCCTTGATGCACGTAATCGCCGCCAAAGCGATCTGCTTCAAAGAGGCTATGGAGCCCGAGTTCAAAACCTACCAGCAGCAGGTAGTTAAGAACGCTCAGGCAATGGCCAAGGTGTTTATCGATCGCGGTTACGACATCGTCTCTGGTGGTACCGAAGACCACCTCTTCCTGCTTTCGCTGATCAAGCAGGGCGTAACGGGCAAAGATGCCGATGCTGCTTTGGGGCGTGCTCATATCACCGTGAACAAGAACGCTGTTCCTAACGACCCGCAAAGCCCGTTTGTCACCTCTGGCCTGCGTATTGGCACCCCAGCGGTGACCACGCGCGGTTTCAGTGAACAAGAGTGTAGTACGTTGGCAGGTTGGATCTGTGACATTCTGGACGTACTGGCCAAGGGTGAAGACACCAGCGCCATCGAAACCCAGGTGTTGGATAAAGTGGCCGAGGTTTGTGCGCGGCTTCCGGTTTATAAATAAGCAGCTGTAACCATTCTCCTTGGCGAAGGATAGCCACAAAGAACGGGCGGCCCATTAGGGTCGCCCGTTCTTTGTTAGTGCTCTGTTCTTTGCTAAGAGTAAGGCCCCTAGTTCAGCTTTTCGAGAGCGGCCAAGCTCTGTTTTACCAGTGCCGATGCGTCTGCTTGTGAAGCAGATTCGCTATAGCAGCGCAGCTCCGGTGCATTGCCAGAGGGGCGAAGGTGCACGATATCGCCATTTTCAAGCGTGGCTCTCAAGCCATCAGTGCTATTGACTGCTGAAATGCCAGCTTGTAAACCTAATGTTTGCTGCATCAGTTCAGGTGAGGTTTGCCATTCGGTCAGCAACGCATGGCTTTTCTCCGTGGCGAAATCCTTGAGTCGGTCGCTTGCCGTATAGCGGGCAGGTAAGTCAGCGATTAGCTGCGAGAGGTTAATCCCGCGTTGGGCGGCCATCACCATCAAAGTAAGGGCGGGGAGCAGCGCATCGCGGGTGGGTAGGGCGGCTAATTGACGGCCATCACTCTCCAATCTGCTTCCCAATAGAAAACCACCGTTGGCTTCAAACCCAGCCACTCGCGTAAACCGCTTACTGAGCTTAGCCATACTGTCCAATACATACGGTGAACCAATGCGCGTGCGCTCAACTAGCTGGAAGGCACCGCAGGCTTCTATCGCTGTATTGCAGCTTACCGGCACAGCCAGCGCTTCGATTCCCAATGCACGGGCGCAGAGTAACCCGACAATATCACCACGCTGCCACGTACCCGTTTCATCTCCAAGCAACGGTCGATCTCCATCGCCATCGGTAGAAAACAGGGCTTGTAGTTGGTGTTGGTTTGCCCAGGCACGCCCTTGAGCCTGATCCTCGTCGCTAACGGCCTCGGTATCTACAGGCACAAAGGCTTCGCTGCGGCCTAGTACCACTACATCCGCACCTAACTCGCTCAAAATATGCGCATTCAAATCGCGCCCTGCGGCCGAGTGTTGGTACAAGCCTACCCGCCAACCTTTCAATGGCTCACCTGGAAACCAGGTGGTGAAGCGCTCTGAGTAGGCCTGATTAGCGGCTTCAGAAACCTCCCCGCGCACTGGCGCGGGGAGGGTAGGCATAGCCGCCTCAGCATTAAGAATAGCGGTTTCATCAGCTTTGGTAATCTCGCCATCAGGGCGGTAAAACTTGATGCCGTTACGGTTAAACGGTATATGGCTGCCGGTAATCATGATGCAAGGTATGCCATCCGCCATTGTCTTTAACGCCAGGGCAGGCGTAGGCAGTACGCCATAGTCATTGACCTTCACTCCTAGCGTATGGGCCGCACTGGTACAGGCGGCTGCCATCGCCGGGCTGCTGGGGCGGCGATCCATACCTAGCGCAATACGTTCTACTGGAAAAGAGTCCCGCATGGCGGTAATAAATGCCACGGTGAAAGCTGCACATACTTCATCGGTAAACTGTTCAACCAGCCCTCGTGCGCCGCTGGTACCAAAAGCAATGCCGCTGTCATGAATAATAGCAGTAGTGGAACGTACTGAACTCAATGTATTTCTCCTGAAAAAAGTGCTTGCGGTGAGTTTAACACCCTAGGCGGGAAGCGCTACGGGGCGCTTTGAGCGCTGAAGCGATCAGGGGTAATGGCTAGTAAGACAAAAAATGGCCCCCGCAAGCGGAGGCCATCTCAAAAGGTAGTACGTTTAATTAAGCTTCAGCTAGGCCTAAGTTCAGGCCTACTAAGATAGGATCGTGGTCTGAACTACGGAACGCATCATCGGCGTATAGGTTGTCATCCTGACGATCATTAGTGAAGTCGGTGTTGTAATCCAATGCCGATGCTTCATCCGCATTGATATGCCAAGTCGTGGTGCCCGTGACCTGTGTTGCGAGCGTTTCACTGGCTAACGCATGATCCAACGAACCCCAGAATCCATCAAAGACATAGCTGTAATCATCGTCCTGAAAGGTATAGCCCGCATCGGTCAGGGTCATGATGGGGTCTTCCATGGCATAAGAGTTCAAGTCACCAAGAATCAGCACGTCGCTGTCATTGCTACCGGTGGGGTTGGTGGATAGCCATTCAAGCAATTCCTCCGCGGCCTCGACCCGTGTGGGGTTGTTGTTGGCCTGTCCGTCGCCGATAGCGTCTTCACCATTGACGACACTGCCTTTGGATTTAAAGTGGTTAACCACCACCGAAAAGGTTTCACCATTACTATCTTCAAAGGTTTGCATCACCGGTGCACGGTTTGCAGTGGCGAAAGCTCCATCGGTTTTAGTGGCTGCAGCGCCAGTAGGTGTCACCGCCTGACTATTGTAGATGACCCCAACCGCAATGGCATCATCCCCAGGGCTAGTGGTGTTGCCATTCCCATCTTCGGGGACGCTGTAAGCCCAAGTGACATCCTGAATGTTTTTATCCTGCACATCTGCATTCAGCGCATCAACCAACGTTGCAATGGCGCTATCGTCACCATAACCGTTGTTCTCGATTTCCATGAGCCCCACCACATCAGCACCGCTGGTATTAATTGCCTCAACGATTTTGGCTTCCTGACGGGCAAACTCTTCAGCATTATTGGCGCCGCGTGGATCATGCAGAGTGCCATTTAAGGTCTCTGTTTTGTTGCCGTTTTCATCCAGTGTAGTGAAGTAGTTCAATACATTGAAAGAGGCCACTGTAATATCGGCATCACCCAGAGCATCTGTATCAGGTGTTGCCGGACGCTCAGCGCCGGTAAAGTCCAGGCCTTCGACGTTTTGGACTTTCCACTCTTCGAAGTTGTAATCAAGCACGCCTTCGAGAGTCTGAAGCTCATCTCCACCGCGCAGCGGGTTAGAACCAGAAAGCTCCTCACCGTTACGACCATAAATAATCGGATCAGCGTTTTGTGCCGAATTCGCATCATCGATTTTAATGGTGCGTGCCTCGGCGTCGTCAAGCCAAGCGCTATAGCCTGCCACATCAGGCTCGTTGACTTCCGTGAACTGCTCTAAGCGGCCCCCTGATGCAAGCGTAACTTCGCCGTAACGGCCCAGCTCGTAAAGCTCAGTGACCACCAACGGCTCACCGTCCAGCGCTTCAATGGCTACGCGCATACCTTCAAAGGCTTCCAGGCCTTGTTTGTCGGTAAACGGCATGATGATTCGCTGGCTTTCAGGCAAAGGCACATCGTTAGCCAGCACCTCAAGGCTGTTGCGTTCGGCAGTTAACTGCGTTTTCTCGAAATACTCTGAGACCTCGCCGCTAATGCGAATTTGATCACCGGCAGTGAGCTGCTCCAGCCAATCGCCACTACCGCTACCCGCGTACACAAAAATACCTTCTGACGTCTCGGCATTATTGTCGTTATCGCTATCTTCCTCTTGCAGGAAGAAGCCATCCAAACCAGGCGCTACCATAGTGACGATGGCTTCAAGCGTAACGTTTTCACCCTCTAAAGTGCTACTGCTCGAGTCACCCTGTACTGCAGAAATCAGCGTAATATCTACCTGGGGCTGATTAGCTAGCCCAGGTGACGCTACGGCGGGTACATCACTACCATCACCGCCCAGTGCATCAGAGCTAATCGCCCCCTCAGTATCAGTGGTGGTGAATTTGCCTAAATTCACATCCCAGGAAGCGGCGTCAAACCCGTCGGTATCTGGGTAGGCTTCCATTGCCACCTGGTTGCCATCAACACGTGGGTCACCTTGCCACAGCGTTACGGCATCGCCGCCACCGCCCAGGCCAGAAGCATTCTCGGCATAACCGATTTTCAAGGCATCGATATTATCCAGGTTGCTCCACGCTGAACGGAATTCCGCAACTGATTCGGCATCGCCATCGACCATAATAATCGCTGATTCACCAGGAGCCAGCGAGCTTAGCCCCTTAATTTCTATAGCATCTATGGGATCGGCACTGTCATCATCGTAGTAAAGCGGCATATTGCTGAAATCAAGCGCTTCAGACGAACGGTTGGTTACTTCAAACCAATCAGCGGTGACGTCAGAACCGCTTTGGCCCGACCATATCTCGGTGATGGCTAAACCAATATCGCGCTCGCCCGGCACATAAGGAGCTTCCATCGTGCCCACATGAAAGTCAGTGGTGGCATTGGTGGGTAATTCAGCGTACTCAAATGACCAATTTTCAGGGTTGCCAACGGCGCTTAATAGCTCCTCCGCCGTGCCGAAGCCATTACCGGTAAAGGCGGCGTTGCGTGCGCTGCCAACGGCAACCGCCGTGACACCCTCTTCAAGGCCAGGCGGCAGGGCAGAATTATTAGAGGAGTCAGCAGTTTCCTGCCACGCATCGCTGTTGGTTTGAGCCGCGTAGATAAATGTTGGGTCGCTAGCCTCGCCGACGAAAGCAAGTACTTGGTCACCGCTGACCGAAAGATTAAACCCGTTATTACCCACCTCGCTGCTGTTAGCAGTAGTGAATTGCGGAGAATCCGCAGTGTAAGTAACAACCGTGCCTGCAGGTACGCCGCCTTCAGGCGCAGTCCACTGAACGGCGCCTTCGCTGGCACGGAAGCCATCGCCTGCCCAGCCTGAGTCAGTAAAGGTAATTTCCGCACCTTCGCTGATACCCTTCAATGCTACGAACTGGAAGGATTTTTCGCTACCACTGACCGCAGTAATCGCAATGTCACCGGCCTGAGGTGCAAAATCAGGCAGGTTGAACTCAATGTCTGTGCTCACAAAGCGCTGCTGTTCGGCGGGCAGATCCTTAGACTCTTGACCATCCTCTAACCAATCCACCGTACCGCTATCAAACAGCACGCTCGCAGTAACGCCCGACTCGGTAATGGAAACATCGAAAAGTGATTCCGGCTTCGCCGTCAGTGCGTCCGGTAGGGTATTGAGATCCGGGCCGTCTATTTCACGAACGGCATAATCGCCATCCCATAGGTAAAGACCAAAACCTACGTCGTCGTCATCGTTAACCGGGCCCGCCAGGATCAGATAACCTTCATCGCCAGCAGATTCAATAGAGCGCACAGCGCGACCATCCAGGTCTAAACGCAGGGGATCGCCAAAGGAAGCTTCGTTAGCCTCTCCAGCGACTAGGTCAATCACATTTTCAACGGGCACTAATTGTGCGAAGTCATCATCCAACGGCGAGCGTAGGCCAAGATAAAGGGAATCACCGATAAACACAGCGCCTTCAATATTGACCCCTAACGAGAGGCTCAGCGCATTTTCACCAAGCCCATGGCCATTTTGGGCATCCCAGTCGTTAAGCTGGCTGGCTAAATCGGTAAACTGGCCCGTCACCTCGATGCTCAAACTCTCAGCGTTATCACCTGTCACTTCAGTGGCGAAAATCATTGAGCGCTGGCTGCTCTCGTGGGAGCCTAGCCAGTAGTGGGTACCCTGATAAGTCGCCACCGCTTCCAAGTCCACCTCTTGGGTGTCATTCAAACCCAGAGCAGTATTTAGGTTAATTTCCGCCAGAGGGGCGCCGTCAGTGTCGCGCTCATAGAGGCGTAACACTTGGTCTTCGTCATCCGCCACCAGAATGAAACCCTCACCCACGGCAATCGCTGCTGAAGCGTCAGACGTGCCCGTGTGGTAGCGCTCTCCCAGATTGAAGTTTGGGTTGCTTGGCTCAGGCTGACTGGGGTCAGTTGGGTTGTTGGGCTCTTCAGGTTCTGTTGGCTCTTCAGGTTCTGTTGGCTCTTCAGGTTCTGTTGGCTCTTCAGGTTCCGTTGGCTCTTCAGGTTCTTCTGGCTCACTCTCAAGCTGCTCAATATAACTACTCAGTAGCGATGCAACATCATCCACGCTGGAGCCATCGCCGAGTAAAGGAGCTAATACACGTGCTGGTTGCTGTTCAATGCTTTCGCTGCTGTTCATAAATGCTGCGGCAAGCTCCTCACGAGACAGCCCGTCCGCCAGCAGCGCTGACCAGTACACTAAGCCTTCTGGGTCAGGCTCACGGTTCAAAACACTGTTGTAGAGTTGATTTAGCCAAGTGGTATCGTTCAAGTTGGAAACGCTGGCTTCGAACTCATTAGACGCTTGAAAACTATTGGAAATCTCTTCCAATGCTAAGCCGTTACGGTACTCATTGACCCAGTACGCGAGGCCTGCAGGGTCGGCCGTACGTAATAGGTGAACACTATAGAGCGTAATAATAGGCTGGATTTGCAGCTGAAATTCATCGCTGGTCACCATTGAGTCAAGAGTGGTTGCAACATCGACAGTTCCGCTATCCAGGGCGGTAGTCCAATAATTAGCGCCAGCCTCATCCGGCTCACGCAATAAAATATCGCGATATAACGTAGAAACAAGCTCAAAGTTGGTCATTTAACCAGCCCTCACAGGATGAATGGAAAGGTTGAATTTATTACTAAGTCATAGCAATTAAATGACTTAAATGTTTTATTTTAATGATGCTTGGATTACGAAGTGATTTTTTGGCGACACTAGAATACTTTTTCTTTAAAGCGTCACGTATTTGCAATGGTTGATTGCGTAACCTCACGTTTGCCTATTTTTCCACGGATTAAAAAAGGGAACCGCCATGAGTAATTTCCAGCTTCAACTCCTGCACGCAGCCGATATGGAAGGGGGCGGTGGAGATCTGCTTAACGCACCCAATTTCATTTCTATCGTGGATCACTTAGAAGATCAGTACGCCAACTCGCTGTTTGTCGGTTCGGGTGATTTAGTTCTGCCCGGGCCGTATTTGAACGCCGCCGCTGATTCAAGCTTACAAACGGCCTTCCAAGCCGCGGTTGAAGAGATTTATGGGCTAGAAGCGGGTTCCATGAGCGGAATCACGGCGGCCTCTGGGCGTGTTGAGACTCTGTTGATGGATCTGGTCGACGCTGCGGCCGTGACATTGGGCAATCACGAGTTTGATCTAGGCACTGATCTAATTGCTGCAATGATCGCGCCTGTGGTTAACGGCGCTACGGCTGCTGAAATTGAATGGCTGGGCTCGCAGTTCCCTTACCTCTCAGCCAACCTGGATTTCTCCGCTGATGCCGCCCTAAGCGAGCTGGCTACCAATGAGTTATTCAGCCAAGACGCTTTCCAAGCTACTTTGGAAGAGCTATTAGCTGGCGCTAATAAGCCTAAGCTAGCCCCGGCGGTGATTGCCGAGCGTGGTGGTGAAAAAATTGGCATTATTGGCGTTACTACCCAAATCCTTGAAAGCATCTCTTCGCCAGGTGATGTAGACGTGCTGACAGGGGGTAGTAACGACATGCAGGCCCTGGCCGACCTGATTCAGCCAGTCATTGATGACCTAGAATCGCAGGGCATCAATAAGATCATCCTCAGTTCGCACCTTCAGCAAATTCAGTTTGAAGAAGAGCTAGCGACACTGCTGGATGGGGTCGATATCGTCATTGCCGGTGGTTCCAATAGCCTGCTGGCGGATCAAGAAGATCAAGACCGCGGCTTGTTTCCGGGAGCGGGCGAACCCTATGACTCATACCCCATTGTTACCCAGGACGCCTCAGGTAATGATGTCGTGGTAGTGAATACTGATGGTGGCTGGCGCTACGTTGCCGAGCTAGTGGTGGAGTTTGACGAACAGGGGCGGGTTGTTGCCGATTCAATCGATGAGAACACCTCAGGCGTTTATGCCACCACTGACGAACAGGTAGAAGCGCTGTGGGGCGACCTGGAAAGCGCCTTTGCTGAAGGCACCAAAGGGGATGTGGCCAACGACCTAATCGGCGCCGTAGGGGAATTCGTTGCTGAACAAGACGGCAACATCCTTGGTTTAACCGATGTTTATCTGGTGGGGGAGCGGGGCGCAGTGCGTACCGAAGAGACCAACCTGGGTAACCTGACTGCCGACGCCAACCTCTGGTACGCCAAACAGCTGGATGCCGAGGTACTGGTATCGTTTAAGAACGGCGGTGGTATTCGTGAGCCGATTGGTGATGTCGTGGTGGAAGGAAGCGATAGCGAGCCCAGCTATCAGGTGCCGGGCGCCAACCCCGCTATCGGCAAGCCGGAAGGGGGTGTATCCCAGCTGGATGCAGCGTCATCGCTACGCTTCAATAACGACCTGACCATCATTACCGTCACGCGTAGCACGCTATTGGATATCCTGGAGCATGCGGTAGCAGCGTCAGCGCCGGGTGTCACTGCTGGTCAGTTTGCCCAGGTGGGCGGTATCCAATACAGCTTTGATGTAAGTCAACCCGCTGGCGAGCGCATCCAAAATGCGGTAATCGTTAATGAGGATGGCAGTGCAAACGATGTACTGGTCGCCAATGGCCGCTTGGTAGGTGATGCTGAAGAGAGCATCAAAGTCGTTACCTTAGGCTTTTTGGCCGACGGCGGCGACGGTTATCCGTTAGATGAAGGCAGCTATCAAGACCGCGTGGATCTTATGGACGCGTTTGTAGATGACGGCCAGTTTACCTTCGCCGATAAGGGCACTGAGCAGGATGCCTTTGCTGAATACATGGCCAGCATGTTCAGCGAAACGCCATTTAGCGAAGAAGAAACCCCTGCCAGCGAAGACCTGCGCATCCAAAACCTTGATGAGCGTAGCGATGCAGTCTTCAGCGCGCCTGTTGACCCACTATTGCGCCTTTACGATGCTGCCTTTGATCGCTATGCGGATGGTAAAGGGTTGGGGTACTGGTTGGAAATTAAGGAGACTACTGGTTTAGGTGATATTGCCAACAGCTTTATTGCGTCAGCTGAGTTCAATAGTCAAAACGGGAATCTAGAAGACGACGCCTTTATTGAACTGATGTATTCAAACGTACTCGAGAGAACGTCTGATTCGGCAGGTAAAGAGTTCTGGTTGGATCAGTTGGATAATGGTGCCGAGCGAGGCGCCGTTATGGTTGGTTTTACCGAGTCAGATGAGAGCATGATGCTGTTTGGTTAACGGTTTATTTGCAGACCTTGGGTTGGGTATAGATAAGCTCGACCCCCTTCCTGACAGTTTTTACTCTCATAACGCCCCTACCCTAGGCAGGGGCGTTTCTGTTATGCTGCCGCGATAATCTTCGCGTGACTTCTTTTGATTCAACGGTGATCCCTCCATGGCAAAGCAACAGGAAGCAACGGATCTACAGCGTGCATTAAGCGCCTGTAAGGGTTCGTTTGTATCGGTGGGCTTTTTTAGCATGTTCGTCAATTTGCTGATGCTAGTTCCCCCCATGTACATGCTCCAAGTGTATGACCGCGTGCTCACCACGCAAAGTCTCGATACGCTGATCATGTTGACGCTCGTCGTCGTATTTCTATTTATGGTGATGGGCGGGCTGGAACTGGTACGTTCAAGGATGTTGGTGAGGATAGGGAACCGTTTAGATACCACTATCAATCAGCGCCTCTACAGCGCCATGTTTCGACGTAGCATAATGTCCCCTGGCAGCCAAAGTGCCCAGCCACTTAATGACCTGACCAGCTTGCGACAATTTCTTACCGGAAATGGCCTGTTTGCTTTTTTTGATGCCCCTTGGGTGCCGGTTTACCTAGGTATTCTGTTTATTTTCCACCCCTGGCTCGGGGTGTTTGCTACCTGCGCGGGGATTATTTTATTTGCGCTAGCGGTGGCTAATGAGAAGTCTACAAAAACCTTGCTTGCTGAAGCTAATAGTGAGCAGATTCAAGCGCAAAACCTAGCCAACTCTAACTTACGTAACGCTGAAGTGCTTCATGCAATGGGCATGCTGCCTGGCATTATGGGGCGCTGGTCAAAGCGCCATCATGAGTTTCTTGCTAAGCAGTCGCAAGCAAGCGACCGAGCAGGCGCGTTAACGAATACATCTAAAGTGATGCGCTTACTGTTCCAGTCATTGATTCTTGGCCTGGGTGCGCTCTTAGTGCTCAGAGGCGAAATGACCCCCGGCATGATGATTGCTGGTTCTATCCTTATGGGACGTGCGCTGGCCCCTATCGATCAAATGATAGGTGGCTGGAAAGGCTTTGTATCGGCGCGTGGTGCCTATGGCCGGTTAAACGAGCTTCTAGTACAGATTCCAGGCGAACAACCCCACATGTCGCTGCCTGCTCCCCAAGGTGTTGTTGATATAGAAAACGTAGCTGCTGCTCCTCCAGGTACGCGTATGGCCACCATCCGAGGCATCAATTTTAGTGTCGCTAAAGGTGAGCATGTTGGCATCATCGGCCCTAGTGCGGCAGGCAAATCAACGCTTGCCCGCGTGTTGCTGGGGATATGGCCAACACAGGTGGGCGACGTAAGGCTTGATGGAGGTGCAATTAATCAATACAACCGTGACGAGCTAGGGCCTTATATCGGCTATTTACCGCAAGATATTGAATTGTTCGATGGCACCATCAGCGAGAACATTGCCCGGTTTGGCAATGTTGACCCAGAGAAAGTCGTTGCAGCCGCCAAAAAAGCAGGCGTTCATGAAATGGTGTTGGAACTGTCAGATGGGTACGACACGATTATTGCCTCAAATAGCGGTGCACTCTCTGGTGGTCAGCGCCAGCGCTTAGGGTTAGCACGCGCCTTATATGGTAACCCAGTGTTGGTAGTGCTAGACGAGCCAAATGCCAATCTCGATGACGCTGGTGAACGAGCGCTGAGCCAAGCCATTGCTCAATTAAAAGCAGAAGGTACAACGCTATTTGTAATAAGTCATCGAACTAGCGTACTAAAAACAATGGACAAGCTTTTGGTCATGAAAGAAGGCCAAGTCAGTATGTTTGGCCCCCGAGACCAAGTACTTGCCCAGTTTGCCAAAAAGCCACGCCCTCAAGTAGGCCAACAGGGTTCAGCTCGCCTCTCCGCCATTTCAGGTGGTCGTGGTAGTGAGGAGTCGTAATATGAGCAGTCACAAAGATCAGCTCCCAGCCAAAAGCGAAATTGATGTAACGCCACAAGGCCCTGCTACCATTGAAGGTGAGGCTCAAGAGAAGTTACCAACCAGTGATAAAGGCTATCGTAAGCTCGGTTACGCTATTCTAGGTATAGCGCTTGGTGGGTTCGTATTGTGGTCTGTGACAGCTTCATTGGCGGTAGCTGTGGTAGCCCCAGGTAATGTATCCATGGAGTCGTTTAAGCGCACGGTGCAGCATCTTGAAGGTGGCATTGTGCGAGAGCTTTTGGTGGAAGATGGCGACAAAGTAGAGGCCGGGCAGCCTCTAGTTATATTGAGCGATACTCAGGTGCGCTCGCAACTTGAAATTGCTCAATCTCAATACTATATAAACCGAGCGATGGAAGTGCGTTTACTAGCAGAACAGCAAGGCGCCGAAACGCTTGAGATGCCCGAAGAGCTGATGTCGGTGGATAACGATAGGATCCAGCAGGTAACAGCTGTTCAGCAAAGTTTGTTTCATGCGCGCCGTCAATCGCTGCTCAGTACACTAGACTCAATGGATCAGCAGATCATTCAAATGCAAGAGCAGATTGATGGTCTAGAAGCGCGTGAACGAGTTAATAACCAGCGCATTAACTCATTGCGTTCAGAAGCGGAAGACTTCCGTTCATTGTATCGCGAAGGCCTCGGCGACAACCAGCGCCTGCGCGAACTCGAGCGTCAAGTGTTGCAATACGAAGGCGACAATGCTGAGTTCCAATCTAATATTGCTCAGCTTCGTTCGCAAATCAGCGAAATTCGTATGCAAAAAGAGATCACTCAACAGGAGTTTCAGGCCGAAGTAGGTGAACAGCTGCGCAATGCTCAAGCGCAAATAGCGGAGGCGGAGGAGCGTATTACCTCGTTGACCGACCAAGTCAATCGAACCGTTGTGAGCGCCCCGGTTTCGGGTACCGTGGTGGGCCGTCAAGTTCATACAGTCGGTGCCGTTATTCGACCTGGGGATCCCATCATGGAAGTGGTTCCGTCAGATGACGGCTTTGTGGTGGAAGCGCGTGTTCCAACGCGTGATATCGATAACCTCTTCATAGGCCAGCTTGCTGAAATTCGTTTTTCCGCTTTCAACCAGCGACTAACAAATGTAATTGATGGTGAGATTATTCACATCAGCGCCGATAGTTTCGAAGATGAGGCGACCGGTCAGAATTACTATAAAACGCGCATTCGGGTAACTGATGAAGGAAAAGAGGACATGACGGAGCAAATGCACCTGCTTTCAGGTATGCCTGCTGAAGTCATGATCCGTACTGGTGAGCGTACTTTTGCTAGTTACATCGCCAAACCAGTTACTGACATGCTATCGCGCGCTATCCGGGAGGATTAATGACACGGACGACACCTTTTAACCTGAGTGCGCTTGTACTTGCAGTTGCGCTGCTTAGTCAGCCGGCATTGGCACAAAACGATGTTACCGCAGATGATCAAGCGCTTACTGAACTAGAAGCGTTGGCTAATTCGGAGTCACAACCCCAAACGCTGCCATCATTGCCTGAGCTATTTGCCCGGGCACTGCGTCACGACTCAGACCTTACTCGTCAGCGATACGAGCTAGATGCTACTCAAGAAGAAGTACCTATGGCCCGCTCACAGCTGCTGCCCCAAATCAGCGCAACTGGAGGGTATTTATGGCAAGATTCTACAAATATCCAAACCGTTGGTGATGAAGATTTGGGTCAACCCGCAACAAGGCCCGGCGAAATTGATGAAACTTACTATCAAGTTCAGCTACAGCAACCACTTTTCAGCCTAGAGCGCTGGAGGAAAATGGATGTTGCCAGTGCTCAGGTAAGTGCTGCTGAACTACAGCTTGCCGTTGTAGAACAAGAGCTGGCGATACAGGTAAGCGAAGCTTATGTAAAAGCCTATTTAGCTGCACAGCGTTCTGGGCTGCTGGAAGCCCAGCAAAAGTCACTTGATCTGCAAGTCCGCCAAGCAAGTCGTGCGTTTGATTTAGGGGTGGGGAATCGAGTAGACCTATTGGAAGCCCAATCCAGGTATGATCAGGCGGTATCCGATGCTGTTGAGGCAGAAAACGAGCTAGATAATGCTTTAAGCGAATTAGAGCGCCTCACTGGCGTGATGCCCGAATTTCAAAGCTCTGCGCCTGGCGAACTTACGACGGTTACCCTCAATAATGATATTGGTGATCCCGAAGCGTGGATCGCCCGCACTAATCAAAACTTGAATGTCCTATATGCTAGCGAAGAGCAACAGGTCGTCCAGGCTGATAGTAGCGTCAGGCGCTCTGGTTACTACCCCGAGCTAAACCTAAATCTTAGTTATTCAGATCGGGTCAGTGACGATGAACTGAGAGAAAGCGAAGACTACCGGGCGAGCGTGGAATTAAGCGTACCTATATATCGTGGTGGCTACACTAATGCCAGCGTTCGGCAAGGTGAAAAGCGTATAGAGGCAGGGTTGGCTGCTCTCGATAATGAACGCAACCTTGCGATTCAAGAGGTGCGGCAGCGTATCAGAGCACTTAACGGTGGCGAACGTCGCTTGGAGGCGTTGAATCAAGCTATTTCATCGAGTCAACTGTTTTTAGATGCCGCCGAACGAGGTGAACAATTAGGACTACGCGATCTTGTCGATGTGCTTGATGCTCGTGCGAGTCTTTATGATCAGCGTATTCAGTACGTTGATACCGTGGGCAATTATGCCTTGGACACGCTGGCGCTGCATGCTGCAGTCGGGAGCTTGGAAAGCGATGACTTGGCTCGCATTATGGAGCTACTGGCCTCAATGTCCACATCAGCGCAGGTAGCTCGGTAGCCATCATACTATGGCCGTTATAAAAACAAGCCAAGGTAGTGAGTGGTTGCGTCGCGCGATGCGTTGCTTTGATGCGGGTATAGCCACGTTAGTAGCATTGGCTACTCTTTGGCTGATGCCCGATATCGACCACGATGGCAATGACTACCTTTTCTTGATACTTATTGGCAGTCTATTGCTACCCGCTGTAGGTGAGCTATTCGGGCTCTACCAGCCTTGGCGTGGGCGCAGCCTTTACACCATGCTCGGTATTTATCTTGTGACCTGGGTAGCGACTATTGCCCTGCTCAGCCTATTGCTTGTTGCCATTAAAGGCACACAGAGTTTCTCTCGTTTGTGGATGGGTGTTTCTGCATTATCGGTGCTAGCAGTGGGCAGTGTAATGCGTACGTTGCTGTACGGATACTTGAGGCGCCTGCGCGCACAAGGGCATAACTTAAAGCGAGTGCTGTTAATTGGTAAAAAGGATAATATCGCCCTATTAGAAAAAAAAGTCATTGAAACACCCCATGCGGGGTATGTAGTGGTAGGTCATTATATTGATGAAGACGACACGACTTTTTTTCACAAAATGGCTGCTTTCGCCCAAGAGAACATTTTTCAGCGCAATTTTGACGAAATATGGATAGGTTACCCCCTGGTTCAAGGTAATCGCGTGCGCCACTTAATGCGCCTGCTTGCCGGTATTCCCTCTAGTATTCGCTTTTTCCCCGACTTACCTGATATACGCTTGTTGAACCACCGTATTACGCAGGTGGCGGGCCTCTACTCATTAGAACTTAATTACACCCCGCTTAGTGGCTCCATGCGTTTTATTAAAGCACTGGAAGACCGCGTGCTAGGTCTAGTGCTCTTTGTGCTTTTTAGCCCGATAATGTTAGCAGTTGCAGCGGCAATTCGTTGGCAAATGGGTGGGCCGGTATTATTCAAGCAAGAGCGGCATGGCCTAGACGGAAAGCGCTTCAAAATTTATAAATTTAGAACCATGCGTCTGCACAAAAGCGATACAACGCAGCAGGCTACCTACGATGATGACCGTGTAACGCCATTGGGGCGCTTTTTACGACGTACCAGCTTAGATGAGTTTCCCCAGCTTTATAACGTACTACAAGGCCGAATGTCGCTTGTTGGCCCAAGGCCCCACGCCATGGATCACAACGACCACTATAAAGACCACATTGATATCTACATGCAGCGTCATCGCGTCAAGCCGGGTATGACAGGTTGGGCCCAGGTAAACGGCCTGCGGGGCATCACGGACGACGTCAAGTTGATGGAAAAGAGGGTAGAATACGATATTTATTATATAGAACGGTGGTCGTTGGGGTTTGATCTCAAAATACTCGCCATGACCATCACGCATGGATTTGTGAATCGACAGCCTTAGAGTAAGCGACCAATGAAGACGACAGGGACGTGGCGCTGGTGGTACGAAAAGCACGGGGCGATCACGGCAGTTGGTGCTGGCATTCTATCAGCACTTTTAGCTGTTTATTTTTACCGTGGCATGCTGGACCCTCGCGATGCTGATTGGCTTTTACACGAAGGTGATTCTTTTCAACATTACATTGGTTGGCAGTTTTTCCGTCAGGAGCCGTGGGGTTGGCCCCTAGGGGCCGTGAAAACGCTAGCCACTGAACTATCCACAAGTATTGTCTATACTGACTCAATACCGCTTTACGCTATTCCTCTAAAATTGTTCCACCACTGGCTGCCCGACACTTTTCAATATTTAGGGCTAGCCATTGTCATTAACTATTGTTTGAACGGTTTAGTAGCTTGTCGGTTACTACTGAGCGTCGGTGTTCCCGCCTATGCAGCGCTAGCTGGCGCATTGCTCATCAGCAGCTTGCCCATCGTTATTTTGCGCGGTATCGGTATTCAAGGCCACGAAGCCTTAACTGCGCATTGGATAATTCTAATCGCCATTGAGCTTACGCTGACAACCGAAAAACAACGCCTCAAGGGGGCCGCTTGTTGGCTGTTACTGCTCACAGTGGCTGTTTTGATGCATTTCTATCTTTTTTTTATGGCAGGCGTGTTTTGGGCGGTTTGGTGGTTATCGATTAGCTATAGGGTGGTGAAAGGGGCGATTGACGCAAAAAGCAAGCCAGTACGACAGCAAACAATGAGTGTGCTCTACAGCTATCAAGCGTGGTGGCTGATGGGGGTGGCGACACCCTGCATTATCCTCGTTGTGATGTGGGGGGCAGGCTACTTTCATTTAGATAGCCAAAGCGCCGCGTCGGGTGGCTACGGCTTTTATTCCGCTGAACTACTGACGTTTTTCAATCCGCGTTCATCGGCATGGTTTTTTAACGACAATTTTACGTCACTATCAGTGCTTTTTCCCGGCTGGCAGCCCGCTAAAGAAGGTCAATACGAAGGTATGGCCTATGTTGGCGCAGGTGTTTTGCTGCTGTGGTTAGCGCTGATAGTCAGCACCTGGTTTAATCGCGAGGTAAATCTAGCAAGCGTTAATGCAGTAAATAATGATGGCTACCATCAAGAAGCGTTAGTTGATCACCGCTGGCTACCAGCTTGGATAGCCTCCGTTGGCCTGTTTGGATTCGCTATGGCTGGAGAAGTATCGATAGGCCAAGGCAGTATTCCGCTCTACTACGACATGTTGTTTGAGCCGTTCAAAGATTATCTACGGTCAAGCGGTAGAATGGTATGGCCGCTACTTTACTTACTATTGGTTATTACGTTTATCCAGCTTGCCCAAAATATGAGAGCATGCTGGCTGTTACCGTTGCTGGTTCTAGCCATGGTGGTGCAAAGAGAAGATTTGCGCGAGCTTTACAGTTTCATGCGCAACAAGGTTAAAAATCAAGTCGAAGCCAGTCGTGTTGACCCCCGTGCTTACGACGTATTGAAGGATGACGAGTTAAGTCAGGTATGGGCATCACACGACAGCTTGATCGCCTTTCCAGCACATGACCTTGATGCCATTAAACCCTACTTGTGGTTGGCAGCAGAACACCATCTCTCGATCAACGTTGCCTACCTTGCCAGGGCAAATCAACAAATCATCGACGCAGCAACACAAACTTATCGCCGCCATTTGGCACAAGGTGAATTGCCCGAAGGGCATGTGTATTTGATAACCGACCACGAGCTCTCGCAACAAGCGTGTCGATTAGCCAGCTGGGCCTGTGTGACGCATGAAAACGTCACCATTCTATGGCAACCCGTTGCGGTTTCGTCAGGCCGTTACTCACCGTTGTCATCACAAGCCACCCAATAAAGGTTCGCATGGACGTTAATACTCCCCCTCTCATTACGCTTGTCGTTCCAGTGTTTAACGAGGTCGATACCGTAACGACCTTTGTTCAACGAGTGCACAGCGTGCTGGCCGACGCTCCGTGGCAGTGGCGTATTTTGATGGTTGATGACGGTTCAACAGATGGAACCCAGCGCGAGATAAAACGGCTATCTGAATGCTACGAAAGCGTTGGGTTTATTGCGCTAAGCCGCAATTTCGGTAAAGAAGCAGCGCTCTCGGCTGGCTTGCTCAACGCACATGGCGATGCGGCGGTGCCCATTGATGTGGATCTCCAGGACCCGCCCGAACTCATTCTGGAATTTGTCACGATTTGGCAGCAGCAGCGTGTCGATATGGTTTACGGTATTCGCAGCGAGCGCCCTGATGATACGGCCGCTAAGCGCCATTCGGCCAGTGGCTTCTATCGGCTTTTTAACCGTATTACTGAAACGCCAATCCCTGAAAACGCTGGTGATTTTCGTTTGATTGATCGTCGCATGATCGAAGCCCTGCGCTCAATGCCGGAGCGTAACCGCTTCATGAAAGGGCTCTATGCCTGGGTCGGTTATCGAAGTATTGGCGTTCCCTATCGGCGTCCCGCACGGCTGAAGGGAGAATCTAAATTTAATTATTGGAGATTATGGAACTTTGCCTTAGATGGCATGTTTAGTTTTAGTACGCTGCCGCTGCGCATATGGTCGTATATTGGCGGGCTCATCGCCTGCTTGGCGTTTATCTATATTATCATCATCATTAGCCAAGTGTTGTTTCTCGGGCGCGATGCGCCAGGCTATGCATCATTGATGACAGCTGTTTTATTTTTTGGCGGTATGCAGCTGCTCTCTATCGGTATTTTAGGTGAATACATCGGCCGTCTTTTTATTGAAAGTAAACAGCGGCCCTTATACATCGTGGCGGACACCAGTGACGAATACACCTCCACTCGCTGAACTATGGCAGATGCTGCGCTTCGGCCTTATTGGGCTAGCGGCATCAATGACCCATATCCTGGCGGCAGCGTTGATGATAATGGTATTCCCAGCGCTCCATGAGTTTATCGTCAATGCGCTGGCCTATAGCGTCGCCTTTGGCATCTCATTAGCAGGCCATCAGCGGGTTACTTTTCGTCGCAGTGCAAGTCTATGGCGCTTTACCGTCATGTCTCTCGCTGGATTTAGTATTAACAACCTAGTGCTAGCGGGTGCCTTAGGGGTGGGGGTAACCGGGCTTTGGGCCATCGCCACGGCGGTGGTAGTCGCCGCTGTGGCAAGTTACGTGCTAGCACGGTGTTGGGTATTCACCCAGTAATACCAGCCCCTTTTTGATGTTTGTAAAATACGTTTTCGAGGAAAATATGGTTATACCGGTGATTTTATCTGGCGGCTCTGGTTCGCGCCTTTGGCCTGTATCGCGTGAGCATTATCCAAAGCAGTTTCTGAATTTGCATAAAGACAACGTCAGTTTGCTTCAGGAGGCGGCGCTACGTCTAAAAGGTGTCACCAACGCAGGTGACCCCATCATCGTATGTAACGAGGAGCACCGTTTTTTAGTTGCTGAGCAAATGCATCAACTCGGCTTTAAGAAGAGCCAAATCATTCTGGAGCCCTGCGGTAGAAACACAGCTCCCGCATTAGCGCTTGCCGCATTAGCAGTAGCCAAAACCGACCCGGAAGCCGAGTTACTGATAATGCCTGCTGACCATGTCATTAAAGACGTAAAGGCATTTGCTGACGCCGTAGAAAAAGGCCGCTTACTGAGTCAGCAAGATAAGTTGGTAACCTTCGGTATTGCGCCAACCTCGCCGCACACAGGCTATGGCTATATAAAACGTGGGCAGGCGCTGGAGGGAGGTTTTAGCGTTGAGGCCTTTGTCGAAAAACCTGATCTAGGGGTAGCAGAAAGCTACTTAGCCAGCGGCGACTATCTATGGAACAGTGGCATCTTCTTGTTCAAGGCTAGCAATTATTTAGCTGCTCTCAAAGCTTATGCCCCCGACATTTTGACCAACTGCCAGGCCGCTTATGAGCAGCGCTCAGAAGACATGGACTTTCTGCGTGTTGCCGAAGAAGCCTTTGCACAGTGTCGCAGCGAATCCATTGACTATGCTGTAATGGAGCATACTAATCAGGCGGCCGTTGTGCCCATGTCTCCAGGGTGGAGTGACATAGGCGCCTGGGACGCGCTCCACGAGCTGCGCTCCAGCGAGGATAAAGAGAACGGCAATGCAATACATGGTGATGTAATGCTCCATGAAACCAACGACAGCTTGGTATATAGCGAATCTCGCTTAGTGGCGGCAGTGGGGGTTAATAACCTGATTATTGTCGAAACAGACGACGCAGTGCTGGTAGCCGATCGTCGTCAGGCGCAAAATACCAAATTAATTGTTAATGCCCTTAAGGCAGCGGGACGAAAAGAGTGTCAGTCGCATCAGCAGGTTTATCGCCCCTGGGGGCATTACCGCACCATGGTGTTAACGGATAGCTTTCAGGTCAAAGAAATTGTCGTTAAACCAGGTGGTCAACTTTCGTTGCAAATGCACCATCACCGTGCCGAGCACTGGGTTGTGGTTCAAGGCACTGCCCAGGTAACCCAAGGCGAAGGTCATGGGGACGTCTCTAATTTACATAGTTTCCTGCTTTCCGAAGATGAATCCACCTATATACCATTGGGAACTGTACATCGCCTGGAAAACCCTGGCGTGATTCCTCTCAAACTTATTGAAGTGCAAACGGGATCCTACCTTGGGGAAGACGACATTGTGCGTTACAACGACAAGTATGGGCGAGAGTAGAAGGCGGGCGAAAGCATGTTCTTTACACAATCCGTCGGTGTGTTTGCCAGAACTATCGCAGTTGGAAATGACTTCTCCTGCAGTATTCGATAACGAGCGCTAGGGCAGGTTGAAGCGAAGGTCTTTCGCCCAAGGACGGTGAAAATAGCGCTCAAGAACGCGTTAACAACGCCCTCAAGGATCTCTGTCCTCAACACAGCGATGTGCAAATCACCAACGGCACTAGCTCTGGTTGTTTGCCGTATTCACTGGAGCTAGTGCCATGCTTACTTTAAGCTATGGCGCTTTATTCCGTTCGACATGGAAAGCTGTCCATCATGCAAGTAGCCCCTACACGTTTTCGGCACCTTCGCGTCGCCATTGTACATGACTGGTTGGTGGTTAATGGTGGGGCTGAAAAAGTGCTCAAAGGGTTGGCAGAAGTCTTCCCACAAGCTGAAATATTCACCTTAGTGCATACGCTTGAGCGCGCTAGCATCCCATGGTTAACCCAGCACCGTATTCATACTAGCGGTCTTCAACGTCTACCCTTCATTAGTCGTTTTTACCGCCATTGTTTACCACTGATGCCCTATGCCATTGAGCAGTTCGACCTGCGCGGCTTTGATCTGGTCATCTCCTCTAGCCACGCAGTGGCAAAAGGCGTGATCACACATCCTGGTCAAACCCATATCTGCTATTGCCATACGCCGATGCGTTACGCCTGGGATATGAAAGAGGCTTACCTGGAAAATAGCCACTTTCGGTTGCCAGGCATGACTGCGTATGTGCGTAAAACGCTTAAGCGCCTGCGCCAATGGGATTACTTTACGTCCACCCAGGTGGATTTCTTTCTAGCTAACTCCCACAACGTCGCACAGCGTATTGCCAAGTATTACCGCCGCGACGCAGATGTGCTCTACCCACCGGTAGACACCGACAGCTTTACATTACATATCGGCCAGAGGGAGCCCTACTACCTGGCGGCATCACGGCTTGTGCCTTATAAACGCATGGATTTGATCATACAAGCCTTTGCCCAGGATCCATTAAAACGCCAACTGAAAGTGGTTGGTGACGGACCTGAGTTTCAGCGCTTAAAACGGCTGGCAGAAGGAAGCCCGCACATTGAGCTTATAGGCTACCTGCAAGGGGAAAAGCTGCATCAGCTTATGCAACGCGCCCAGGCCTTTGTATTCGCTGCTGATGAGGACTTTGGTATTGTGCCACTGGAAGCTCAAGCCTGCGGTACGCCGGTCATTGCTTATGGGCATGGAGGCGCTCTTGAAACTGTCAAAGGTTTGGAGCATCACCAGCAAGCCACCGGTGTTTACTTTACTGAGCAAACTGTAGCGAGCCTAAGCGCGGCTATCGAGGCATTTGAGGCGCACGAATTCTCGCCGCAGGCTTGCCGCCTCCAAGCTGAGGCATTCAGCAATGCCGTGTTTACCCAGCGTCTGGAAACACTCGTGAGTGAAAAGCTCAACTAAACGTCCAAGAAGTACCGCTGAAACGTACCTTATTACCAAGGAGTGACGTGTGATTCAGATTGCCGTCAAACGAGTGCTGCGCCCCGTAGTGAAAAAACTGATCAGCTATCCACTAATTAGGCGCTTGGGGCAGCGCATACTTCAGCCCTTTCCAAAGCTAAAAGGCTGGGTGATTCGTCTAGTCCAGGCAGGTACATTCGGAGGTGGAGTAACGCCAAATCGCACCGAAGGCTATGGAGAACGTCAACAGCGTTTAATGAACGGGTTGGAACAGCGTAGGAAGCCGCATCTGCATGAATAACGATACCCTTTATATAGTTGATGCCCGTAAGAAATCACAGTTCAACCAGCTAGAGGATTGGCTGGTGGCATTGTCAGAGGTTTTCACGCCAGATAATCCTGCTGGCAGCGCTCACGTTTTGCTGCTTGGTTTTGATGAAGTTAGTCTGGTTGCCTGCCACCGCCATCTGTTTCGCCTTGGCGTGGCTCCTAGAAGGTGTCACACGCTGTTGCCCGACCAGGAAGAAACGCTGGCATCGGTGAGTGCCGCTTTGCCTGATATCGTTGTACAGCATATGATTAATGCGTTGATGCCCTCAGCGATAATAGATATTGCCACGGGTGAAAGGCGACTGGCGCTCGAACTGACGTCTACGCCTTCAAGTATTGATGCTGACAGACCGACGCTGGCCTTTATTTCGCCACTGCCGCCTCAAACAACGGGCATCGCCAACTACAGTGCAGAATTACTACCTTATCTAGCCACGCATTTTACTATTACGCTGGTAGTTGATCAGCCCGAAGTAGATCGCGAGCTAAGCAGTGTTTTTGAATGTATCAATGCTGACACTTTTCTGCAGCGAGCTGAATCCTTCGATTACACCCTTTATCAGGTGGGGAATTCACTTTACCATGCCTACCAATTCGGTTTGCTACAGCGGCATCCGGGGATTGTGGTCTTGCACGATTACTTCCTGTTTGATGCTGTTTGGTGGCTTAACGAAAGCGGTTTGAAGCCTGACGCGCTAGTACAGCAGCTTTATATTGATCACGGCTACCCGGCACTGCTGGCACATGCCGAGGCGGCACAAAATGCGCGTGGAGCGGAGCAATACCCAGTGAATGGTATGGTAACTCGCCCAGCAGGTGGTTTGATTTACCACTCCGCCTTTGCCCGCTCATTGGCCGAACGGTGGCAGCAAGGGCAAGCCGGTCCAACGTATTTAATTCCGCATTTACGCCAACTCCCAGCCCCCTTTGACAAGCAGGCTGCTCGCAAGGTGCTGGGAATCGCCAGCAATGAGCGAGTCATTGCCAGTTTCGGCGGCATTAACCCCAAAAAACTGTCCCATCTTTTACTGGACGCCTTTTTAGGTGATCTCGAAGAGAGCGAGCCGCCGTTAGTCAATGCCACGAGCCAGCCGGTGCGACTGGTCTTGGTAGGTGCGCAGCACAGCGGTGAGTACGGCCATACGCTAGCGCGTCGGATTAAGCGCCATCCCTTTGGTTGCCAAGTGACTGTCACTGGCTATGCTTCTCGCCAGGAATACCAGCGTTGGCTGCAAGCCGCCGATATCGCCGTACAGCTACGCACCCAGTCTCGTGGTGAGACATCAGGCGCTATTATTGATGCGATGGCCCATGGACTAGCAGTGATTGCCAACGCCCATGGCAGCAGTGCGGAACTGCCTTCGCAAAGTCATTGGCAGTTGGCCGATGACCCCGAGCAGCAACTGTTAGCACCGCTGCGTCAAGCGCTTTGTCAGCTAATTGCTGATGATGACGAGCGTGAACGGCTGGGACAGGCAGGGCGGGCTTACGTGACCACCATGCTGGCACCAGAGCGGGTGGCCGAGCAGTATCGGCATGCGATTTTGGAGGCACCACTGATCGCGCCCCGTTACCAGTACGAACGATTTCTTGACCAACTGGCAGCGCACGAGCCGCTAAGTGACAAGTTGCAAGAGGCTGAGTCTGCCAAGCGACTAACAAAAGTGCTAAGCGAGGTGGATACCACACCCGATGAAAACGCACCGCGGCTACTGTTTGATGTTAGCACTATTGCCTGGGAAGACCTTAAAACCGGGATTGAGCGCGTTACCCGCCGAGTAGCCGACTATCTTCTTCGTTACCCACCTGCCGGTTGGCGGATAGAGCTGATTCGCTGGGGGGGGGATGATTTCTATCTTGCCCGCGGTTTTGCCAGCCAACACTTAGGACTAGCGCCACCGGGCCCCGATGTGCCAGTAGAAGCACGCCCCGGCGATCGCTATGTATCCTTGGAGTGGGCGCCGCCGCTACTCAAGCAGGCAGGTCACATTATGCGCCGAATGCGTGCCAGCGGCGTTAGGTTTTATTTTACTGTGCATGATTTACTGCCTTTATCACTGCCTGCATGTTTCCCTGAACATATTCCAGCGACGATGAAGGAATGGTTTACATCGGTCAGTGAGCTGGCAGATGGCATTACTTGTGTCTCTCGCCAAGTAGCCGAGGAAGTTGATGCCGCGCTCGATCGGCAGGGCTTTCAGGAAGGGCAGCGGCCCTGGGTCAAGCACTTCCACCTTGGAGCCGATTTTCAACCACCTACGAGCGCGGTATTAAGCACAGCAGAGCAACAATGGTTGCAACCGCTGGCTAGGTGTCGTGGGCCGATCCTATTAATGGTGGGCACCATTGAACCGCGCAAGGGGCATCAACAAGTGCTAGACGCGATGGAGCAATGCTGGGCGGAATGCACTGATATTAATCTGGTGGTGGTGGGCAAGCAAGGCTGGCAGGTAGAAGGCCTGGTTCGCCGCATCAAACGGCATCCGAGGCGTGGCCAGCAGCTGTTTTGGGTGGAAGGTGCCAGCGATACGCTGCTGGAAGAGCTCTATCGGCGAAGCGATGTGCTTGTGGCAGCCTCTTACGGTGAAGGGTTTGGGCTGCCACTGATTGAGGCTGCTCGCCAGGGTATTGCTATTTTCGCCCGAGATATTCCGGTTTTCCGCGAGGTCGCGGGTGACTATGCGACTTACTTCGACGCCGATACACCTCAAGCGCTAGCGCAGGCGCTGCAAGACTGGGCTAGCGACTGGCGGGAAGGTCATACGATTGCTTCTGATGGCATGCCTTATCTCGGCTGGCAGCAAAGCAGCGAGCAGTGGTTAGCTGCGGTGCTTGGAGACCAATTATTAACCGAACAATGTTCGTCAGAAAACACAGCGACCTATCCAAGGAGCCATGCCCATGGCATTGCCAGGTAACCGCGAGATGCGTCCGTTATTGAAAAAACGAGTACGTCAAACCCTGAGCTGGTGGCGGCAGCATTTACCACTGATTATTCTGCTAACCCGCCAAGAGCTGGTGGATCGCCACAAAGGCTCGGTGCTGGGACGAATCTGGACGCTGCTCTCACCGCTAATAAATATTTTGGTCTTTGTGCTGATTTTTTCTGCCATTATGGGCGCACGGCTTGAAGGCTTTGGTGCCGAGGTGGAACGCTTCACCTACAGTATCTATCTGATCAGCGGCATTCTCGCCTGGACCGCCTTCGCCAAAAGCCTAAGCACCATAACCAACCTATTTATCGAACGCGCGGGCATGATCACCAAAGTGAATACATCGCTAGCCGCGCTGCCGCTCTCGGTACTATTGGCTGAAATTGTTGTTTACCTGATCAGCATGGGATTCTTCGCGGTATTCCTGCTAATGATCGGTTTTCCCATCGATTGGCACTGGCTGGCAATACCCGTGGTACTCACCCTACAACTGGGATTTACCTATGCGCTCGGCTTTTCGCTGGCAATTCTCGCCGTATATTTAAAAGATATTCGCGAAGGCGTTGCGGTGTTACTGCCGGTATGGTTCTGGCTGACACCGATTGTTTACGTTGACGACATTATACCTGACTGGGCGCTGGGGCTGATCAGCTTGAATCCCATGTTTCAGTTTATTGATGCCTATCGAGAGCTGATTTTATACCAGCGTCTTCCTGGGGCTACCGGGCTGCTGGCCATGCTAGCGGTAACACTTGTGTTACTGTACGTCGGATTTTGGTTGCTAAAACGCACCGAGCGCGACCTGCGCGACTCGCTTTGACGACGACGCCTATAGCACGTGTACAAGTACTTGAGTTAGCGACGTGTGTTAGCCATGTGTGCTAGCCGCGTGCAGCGTTTCTGGAGATAACAGTGATTGTTGTTAAAGACCTGCATAAATCCTTCAAATTGTTTGCCTCACCGCGCGAACGCTTGAAAGAAGCCCTTACTGGCAAGAGTCACCATACCCAGCATACCGCCTTGGACGGCGTCAGCTTCGAGGTGGCAGAAGGTGAAGTGCTTGGCGTATTAGGACGCAACGGCGCGGGCAAGTCGACGCTGCTAAAACTGCTCACTGGCGTATTGATGCCTGACGCAGGCAGCTTACAGATCGATGGTCGAGTAACCGGGCTTCTAGAGCTTGGTACTGGCTTTAATTCAGAGCTCAGCGGCATCGACAATATCACTATCAATGCACTGATGCTGGGTATGACGCATGGGGACATCGAGCGTCACAGAGACGCCATCATCGAGTTCTGTGAGCTAGGCGAGTATATCCATGAACCACTGCGGACATACTCCTCCGGCATGGTCATGCGGCTAGGCTTTGCCATTGCCATTCACGCCGATCCCGCCTGCTTTTTAGTCGATGAAGCGCTTTCGGTTGGAGATGGCTACTTTCAACAAAAGTGCATTCAGCGTATCCGCCAATTTAAGCAAGAGGGCGGCGCTATAATGTTTGTGTCCCACGACCTCAATGCAGTCAAAGTACTTTGCGACCGCGCGATTGTATTAGAAGGAGGGCGTTTAATTCATAACGGCGACCCGGAAGGCGCTGTTAATCATTACAACCGAATTATGGCCGAGCAGGCAGAAGGCGATGACCTGCGAGAAGGTGAATCCGGTGCCTTCGGTACCCAAGAAGTCGTGGTAACCCACTGCCATGTACAGGGGCAAGATAGCCAAAGCTCAATGCTTGCTAGTGGCGAAACACTGGAAATTCATTTGCGCTTAAAGGCCAGCGCTGCACTTGATGACATCGCCCTTGGAGTACTGTTGCGCGATCGGTACGGGCAGGATGTGTTCGGCCAAAATACCCATCAGCACAAGCAAACACTGGTCATGAGTGAAGGTGAGGAGCTCGATGTAGTAGTGCGTATTAAGGCCAACATCGCACCCGGCAAGTACACCCTCTCTGCCGCACTTCATTCAAGTGACCACCACCTGGAAAACTGTTACTGGTGGCATGACAGTCTCGATACCTTTGAAGTGGCGGGCTACCGGTTCAGCAAGTTTTCAGGTATGTGTCGCCTAGACTGCGCTTTTGAAATAGGCCGCCAGCATGACAAATGTTGAGCAGGATATAGACACGTTGGTTAAGCGTCTCAAAGATCAAGCGATGTTGGCGGATACACAAGATTCGCTGGCAATTGAAAGCTGGCTCTGGTTATGGCAGCAGCGCCTTGTGCCTATTTTGCAAACACAACAACATCGACTTTACGATCCTCGTGCGCCGCGCCTAGCCGAGCTATTGAGTGCTCATCTAGATGACCAGGCATTTGTCGAACGCGCCTATAGCTTCCTAATGGGGCGTATGCCAGACCAGCAAGGGGCTCGTTATCATAGCGAGCTTGCAGCCCGTGAAGGTCGAGTTGCCACGTTAATGATTCTGCTGCAAGCGACTGAAACCCAAGACTACATAAAGCAGGAGCGGCTAGAGTTGCCCCGTGGACTGCTCCGGCTCAACCGCTGGCATCGGCGGTTAACGGCGCTGTCTGGCGTTTGCCGTAGGGGGTTGTGGGGGTGGAAAGTGATTGTCAACTTACTGTGGCGCCGTTATCAACAACGCTGGAAAGAAGAGGGCGAATTTTATGATATTTTAGTTCATCAAGGGCAGCGCCGTGAGGAGTATCAAGCGTTAGCTATAACGCTCACTGAAATGGCTGATATACAACAAAAAATGATGACTCTCGGCATTGCACTGCCAGATACTTCACGACCGGGAGCATCATTATCACAAGCGGCATCATCGCAAGCAAAGCCACCGATTAAATGGCTAAGCGACGAACAGGCTGCTGCCATGATTAAACTGTTGCGCGATGCTCTACGAGGGTTAAAGGCCAACCACAAGGAAGCACCGTGAAGCTACTCGTGACAGCTAACCATACGCCTTTTATCGCCGGCGGTGCCAACTATCATGTGGAAGGATTAGTGGCGGCGCTAAGGCGTTATGGGCACCAAGTGGAATGCCTACGCCTACCGTTTCACTATGGCGAAACACAGATTGAACGCCAAATGATGTTTGCTGAGCAACTCGACCTTACTGCTCCAAACGACGTGTTGGTTGATCGTGTTATCAGCCTGCAATTTCCTACCTATGGCTTACACCACCACGCACATGTGGTTTGGTTAATGCATCAGCACCGCGTTTGCTATGAGCTTTACGACCCCAAACAGGCAAGTCCCGCACTGGCCGCATTAAAACCCCAGGTAGAAGCGTTTGACCGGCGCCACCTTAGTGGGGCCAAACACCTGTTTGCCAACTCCCCCCGTGTGGCCGAACGCTTGCACTATTATAACGGCTTAATGGCGGAACCGTTGTACCATCCTCCTCACCAAGCTGAACACTTTACCTGCGGTGATGACTGGGGCTATGCATTTTACCCTAGCCGACTGGAGCCGCTGAAACGTCAGATGCTATTGATAGAGGCCATGGCGAACACCCGGACGCCCATAAAGTTATTGCTCACCGGTGAAGGCAGTCAGCGTCGCCAGCTTGAAGAACTGATTGAGCGCTTAGGTTTGGGTAACCGAGTGCGGCTATTAGGGCATATTTCCGAGCAGGAGAAGCGCACACTATACGCCCATGCGTTAGCAGTAGCGTTTCCTCCCTTTGATGAAGATTATGGTTATGTCACATTAGAAGCAATGCTAGCCTCCAAGCCCGTCATTACCTGCACTGATAGTGGTGGCCCCACAGCATTTGTTGAGCACGGCGTGACAGGCTGGAAATGCGAACCATGCCCTCAGGCACTCGCTGCGGCGTTGGATGATGCTTATGCACACCGCGCTCAGGCTAAGCAAATGGGTAAGCAAGGCCGTGAGGCCTATTACGCGGAGAAAATTTCTTGGCATCAAGTTGTCACAAAGCTGGTATACAGTGAATAAATGGGGCGAACAAACGGTTGGGCGCTGAGCTCAAAGCGAGAACTGGATCGGTAGCTCGATACCGCAGCAGTGGTTGCGTTGGGTCAGTTATTTGTCAAAAAAAAGCAATAAAACGCCCAGCGGAATTTGACCTAAAGGCTCAAGTAGCTATTTTGAGACGAGTTTATGCACCAAGTTAAAGAGGGCGCCTTCTCAATCTAAGTATTGCAAGAATTGCTCGCATCGCTTTATACTGATTATTAGCGATCAGTGTTCGAAAACGTGGAGTTTAGTAAAAAACTCCACGCGAGGGTTCTGACACAGCTGGCTCGACGTTAGCGCGAAAACCTAAAACGGGTTCCCTGTAGTAGGTTTTGACGTTGAGTGCTTATTGTAGTAGGTGTTCACACGGGTAGCCTGTGTTGCTTTTGCAACCTTGCCACGGTCACAGCAATTGACTTATCTTGATGTGTGACATTACATTAGGCGTGTTCCAGTTGATGTTAGTAGTGTAGGAGGATCAGCCAATCTGCTTAGTCAGTACGCTGAAAACTATGCTATTTAAGGAACCTAAAAATACCTTGAGCGCTCAAGGTGATAAGAGCCGCCTTTGTAGGTGGTATCTTTCTTAAGCAAGGAGACTATAGTCCCATGGCAACACAAGAGAATTTGAATCTGGCTCAACAATTATACGTAGCCTATTATGGCCGCCCTGCTGATGCAGAGGGTCTAGAATTCTGGGCAGAGGAAATTGAAGCCCGCGGCGCGCAAGCAGTTGTTGGTGCTTTCGGTACTTCCGAAGAGTACACCACTCGTTTTGGCGACCTTGAAAACGAAGAACTGGTAAACGGCATTTATCAGCAGTCTTTTGGTCGTGATGCTGACGCTGAAGGCCTGGCTTTCTATGTAGAGAAGTTAGAAAGCGGTGAGCAAGATTTGGCGAGCATTGCATTAACCATCGTACAGAATGCAACCAACACTGATGAGCCAGATGCCGATACGCTGGCAAATAAAGTTGCTGCAGCCGACCTCTATACCGAAGCGGCAGGTGATGATCAGTCAGGCACCGCAGCTGATAACTATGCTGCTGAATTCCTAGCCGGAATTGACGCTAGCACTGACCTTGGCGAGTTGGACATCGCTGAAGTTGTTGCAGGTATTCCTCAGCCGACTGAACCTGAAGAGCCGACTGAGCCTTCTAATCCTGGCGAAACGTTCGTCCTGACTGAAGGTCGCGATAATTTAACTGGTACTGACGCAGACGACACCTTTGTGGGTCTCGTTGGTCAAAACCAGAACGGTGCCGTTTCCAACGCACTGTCTACTGGTGACATTCTTGACGGCGGCGCTGGTCGCGACAAGATTGAAGCTAGCCTGATTAACGATCAGAAAGTAGATGCTGGAGACGTTAATTTCGGTACTGATGCTTTATATGTCGCGCCGCGTACTACTAACATCGAAGAAACACACATCGAAGCATTGGATGGCGTGGTTCTGGATGCTGGTCGTATGGACAGCGTTGAAGAGTTCTGGTCTGACAACAGCGATCGTTCAGGTCTCTTCATTGATGACGTGCGTCTGGGTAGCAAACTGTCCGTCACCAAAGACATCACTTTCGGTATGCGCAGTGTTGATACTGATTCCGACCTGCGTGCTGCATTCGATACCAACTCGCTGACCAAAGAAGGTCCTCAGCAGAGCAACTCTCAGTTGATGGTTCGCGTTGCTGACGTAACCACCGCAACGCCTGAGACGCCGCTAACTAACGTTGAACTGACTATCGGTTTCAGCGTTGACGGTGAAGACTACGTTCTAGAAGACGTGCGCTCTACTGACGGTACTTATGCTGGCTTGCAAGAAGCTGTAAAAGCACAGTTGGACGAGCTGGGTCTTAATGGCTACAACGTTGAACTGGCTAACCCTTACAACCAAGTAACTGTAGCCGGTAACACTGTGAACCTGCCGTTCACTGCCCAGGAAATCCTGGTTACCGATCCAGAAGGTAACGCATTCTCTGACGTTAGCTTCGACTACAACAGCGTTGAGTCTGTTGACGACGAATTCCTGGTAGCCGGTACTGCACAGCCGGTTGAGCCGGACGTCAGCACTACCTTGATCGAAACCAACCTGATTCTCGACAACGCTGGTCGTGGCTCCACAGCTGGCGATGCCATCATCGGTGGTATGTCCAACTCTCAGAAAGTTATCGAGAAGCTGAACCTGGAAGTTGATCGTAGCAGCAAGGTAGACAATGTTCTTACTGCTCACGGCATGACTGCAGCTGGTCAATCTGAGCTTGTTGCTTTCGAACAGATCGAAGTAACTTCTGGTGCTGCTGAAGGCGACCTGTCTATCGAAAACGTAGGCAATGTCTACAACTTCGACGCTACTGCTTTTGCAGGCGAGAACCTTTCTGTAGCTGGTCAAGCAGGTTTGGATTCAACTGCTAATGACTGGGCGCCGAACGCTGAAAACAAGGCTCACGTCTATAACACCAGTGCCAGTAACGACAGCATCACTGTAGATTACTCCCTCGACAAAGCTGCTGAGTTCAACGGCTTCTCTTTGGGCATTAATACAGGTGCGGGTAACGATACTGTTCACACCATTGCTCAAGGCGCTGACGACTTCAGTCTGCCTAACCAGCAAGATCTGCAACACAACGTTGTGATCAATACTGGTGAAGGCGATGACGTTGTTTGGGCTGAAGGTGCAGGCGGTGTATTGATCAGCACTGGTGCTGGCAACGACACCATCTACAGCGACAACAGCGGCGCATCTATGATGAAGAACGATGGCGCTTTCGCTGCTACGTGGTTGGTTAACACTGTAAATACAGAGTTCGACGATCTACGCGGCAATGCGGCTGGCCTCTCTTCTGGTCAAACCACGCCTGCTGGCAACGATATTCCTGCTGTGCTTTACGGCGCTCAGCTGACTGTAACACTGGCCGGTGCTAGCCTTGGTGGTGCAGTAACTTCTGCTGCAGCTGATTCTTTCGACAATGGTTTCGAAGGTATCATCAACCTGAACGATATCCTGGGTGACCGCGTCTTCGGTGATCAGCGTGATATCAATGCTGCAATTGCACAGGTTGTTAACAACCATAAAGTGCTTAGCAAGCTGCTGGTTGCTGAAAACGGCCCAGACAACAGCCTCGTGATCCGTTCACAGGTTGATGGCCAGTTTGAAGCCGATGATCTGCAAATCACCTTGTCACCTGCTGGCGTAAGCGGCATGAGTGATTCGGCTAAAGGTCGTCTCGAGTCTGCCATCCGTGAAGAGTCTAATGACTCTAACTTCGACGGCACTGACGCTAACCTTCAAGCCGTATTGAATGGCTCTACCAGCGCTGCTCACGGTATTAACGGTATCGGTACTGGTGGTGGCGTTCAGGCTGACACCTATACTGGTACAGCCTCTACTGCTGACAACACCGGCAACGAAATCAATGCTGGTTCTGGCGGCGATGTTATCGTTCTGTCAACTAACGATGTCAGCAACGAAACCATCGTATTTGAAGATAACTTCGATCGTAACACCGTTGTTAACTTCGACGCCGACGGCACTAGCACTGGCGCTGATACTCTGGACTTCACTGCCTACTTAGGCAACGAAGAATTCCAGGGCAGCACTTCTGCAGAGTCGCGTGATACGTTCGCTACTGTTGGCGTTAACGGTGGAACTACCGTTACTGCTAACAACGTTATCACCATCAACGACTTTGCTGCTGGTACTGGTAATGCTGCAGATGAGACTTGGGGTGGCTTGACAGCAGAAAATCTGTTGGCTGCTATCCAAAACGGCAACAACGCTGGTTACGGCAGCATCGTCGACGGTACTCTCGACGTATCTGCCAATGTAGCTGACCTTGTTGGCAATACCGTTAAATCTGTAGTGATGATCGAGAACGATAACAACGCTGGCGAATACAAAGTGTTCGAACTGACCGGTTCTGGTGTCAACGACGCCAATACCGCCAACGAGTTCACTGATGCGTCGCTGGTTGGTATCGTTGATTTCGGTAACGAAATCGATGCTTCTGCTGTTAACCTTGCGTAATAGCGGACGCACTCCAGGTGTCGGTCTTGTACCGACATCTGGTTCCTAAACGTTATATCTTTGTTGATATACGTATGGGATAAACTGAACCCCGATCCTTGGATCGGGGTTTTCTTGTAAAGGAGATAGCATGTCAAATTGGGTTACTTTATCGCGTCAACAGCATGCATCCATGCGTTATTCGCCGCGCCAGAACTATCGGTTCACCGCGGATCAGGCAGTAGCACCGATTCTGGCAGGAGAACTGCGACAGGCTTTGACGCAGTTCGTTATGGGTTTTATTAAGCGTGAAGAGCGCTATCATCTTGTTGCGTTGCTTGGTCGAGCAGCGCATTCACACCACTATATCCACCCCGAGGATGGTCGTTGGCTAGGGACGTATGTTCCCGCCCATTTTCGTGGTTATCCTTTTGCAGTAGCGAGGCGGCAGGACTCAGATGAAATGGTGCTGCAAGTCCATGCCGATCATCTGTTGCAACAGGGGGGGGAGCCACTGTTCGATGAGCAGGGAGAGCTGACAGAGTCGGTAAGGCAGCAACTCGACTTCGTTGGTGAGTGCGCCAAGAACCGCCGCCTTACTGACACTGCCTGCCAGACACTTGCTGAGCAGGGCATCTTGAAGCCATGGCAAACTACTGAAGACGGGCCAGGCATTAAAGGGCTTTATAAAGTCGAAGAGGAGGCCCTGAATAGATTGACAGCGCAGCAGTTGCATCAACTGCAGGGAGTGCCTTTGGCGGTAGCCTATGGTCAGATGTTTTCCATGGCGCAGCATGACCAGTTGGCACAGCGTGCTGCACTGCATGCCAAAATAGGCATGACTGAATCAGTCGATGAATTATTTGCAGACGATAGTGATGATCTGCAATTCGATTTTGGATAGTAATTTAATTGCATGCGCTTGTTTCTGCATTGTTTGAGTTTACTTATTAGACATTCAAACAATGTATGCTATACAGCTAACGTTTTGTCAATTACAGACACGCAAAGATACAATGTTGGTAATGCCCAGCACGGGATAACAGCATAATTGGGTTGCGGTGAATAATTAAGCTCATTCCGAGAATATCAGAAAAATTTTATTGGCTTTTAACGAAAAGTTATGAGGCGGCATCTCGCAGCGTAGAAAATATTCTTAGCAGTCCAATGTTGCTTTATAAGGTAAGCCATTACTGGCTTGTTAAAGAGGTTTATCCATGACCCGTTATGTTGGTACTGATAGCAATACCTTTCCTTTCTCAGCCGTGGCTTACTTAGAAGCTACCTTTCATGATGGTACACGGGTCTCAGGCTCGGGTACGTTGGTCGGTCGTAACGATGTACTGACGGCTGCCCATGTGCTTTATGATCCCGTATTGGGGGCTGCTACTGATGTAGAAGTGGAGTTTGGCCGCGATGGTGGGGCACGTCCTTATGGCACCTTTCAAGCGGCTGGGCTTAATTATTATGAGTTAGATGTTGAAGAACCAGGGTTTTTGTCACCGTCCGAAAGCGAGTATGACCTTGCTTTAGTCTCGTTAGGCGATGCCATTGGTGATGATATTGGTTGGTTTTCATTGGGGGATTATGCCTCTGGAGAGACCTATCGTGTGACAGGTTATCCCGGTGTATATCGTGATGCCAGTGGCCCAAGGCTTATGGAAGACAATAGTGCCACAACACTTATGTCTGGTTATGACTTAATAGACCTCAAGAACTTTGAAATTAATCCTGGCAATAGCGGTGGGCCAGTATGGTACTCATCAAGTGACGGCCCAGTGGTAGTAGGCGCCGTTTCGACTGATGAATGGGCGGCTGACGTGAGTGCTCACTTAGCAACACTTGATCAATGGATTAAAGATAATGACAGCTTGATTTCTCCACTGTCAAGCCAAGACGTTGAGAATAGCGCGTCTTATGTGGAGACGTTTGAATCCCTGCTAGCTGCAGCGGGTTGGGAGTGGTCTGAGACGCTTGATCAAGCGCTGCAAAGTCGAGATGAACTACTTCGCTACCCTGGTTTAGAAAGCACTATCGATCCAGTGCTACGACTCTATACAGGTCTGCTAGGGCGAGAGCCGGATAAAGAAGGTGTTGAGTATTGGGTATCACAATTCAATGCGGGGAGTAGTTTACGCGTTTTGGCGGATAGCTTTGTGGTATCGGAAGAGTTTACCTACTTGTCAGACCAGCTAGGCGGTGGAATGCAGGGGCGTATTGAGGCGCTTTATAACAGTGTCCTTGGCCGCGATCCGGATTCAGCGGGTCAGGCATACTGGTTAGAGCAGCTCGCAGGGGGGCAAGTAGAGCTGGCAGACATTGCGTTAGCGTTTACCAACTCGGCAGAGTATGTGACCAGTAGCTACTCTCTGGTTCAGGGGGCAAAGCTGTTAATGTGGGGCGTTGATTTGCAGGCTTTAGACCCAGAAGCGCTTGGGTTTGACAGTCGGCCGACGGCAGCTGAGGAGGAATTGGCTACTGCATTGGTACGTTTGTATACCGGTGTGCTAGGGAGAGAACCTGATGAGGAAGGCTTCGACTATTGGCTTGAAGCGTTAGCAGGTGGCAAATCACTTACGTCTACCGCTGCAGACTTCTTTGCAAGCAGTGAGTTTTTGGATAGCCAAACTGAGACGACGGCAGAGGTGCTGATCGACTCTCTCTATGAGCAGGTTTTAGGACGTGCCCCAGATGCAGAGGGAGCCGTCTATTGGCAGACGCAACTACAAAAAGAGGCATTTGATGGGGGGGATTTGGTGTTAGCGTTTACGAATTCTGATGAATACATCAATGCAACTCAAGCTAATGTTGATGCATATGTTCAACAGCATTACGAGCAGGGTCTTATTGGGGTGCCGGAAGATATCGAGACATACCTGCTGGGCTAGAAAACATAGCGACTGAATGAATCCGACTGACTAACGCCAGAGGCGCAGGACGAATCTTTTTACCGTGCTGATTGAATTGAGTACAATGCCGCGTTGATTTTAAGCGACGAGATTGGGAAGTGATGGCGAAATTACCGAAAAGTATCGTTATTGAAGGGCGTCGCTACCCCACGTGGGCATTAAGTGCCAAAGCGCGAAAACAGCTGATCAATTTAGGCCTTGTAGATGCGCACATTGCAGAGCTCCATCAACGGTTGGCGCATCACCATGTCGCTCGCAAGCATTATCAATTACTGTTGGCAAGCGCGTTGCCAGATCCTCATCGACAGCCTTCGGTATCCGAATCCCCCCGATACTTCTGGCAAAGCGTTTCAAAAGAATGGGCGCAAAAGCATTGGCCCATCAGAATGGCTACATTTCGCCTGAGCGATTTTGAATCGACTAACGATTACCGGCAAGATGATCGAGTACTATGCTACGTGAAAGGTCATGGGGTAGTGGGTTGGGGAGTGGTTGAGGAGGACACTCACTCAACCAAAAGGCATTTGGTCTGGCAAGTCGGCGTGCCAACGCTGGATGCCGCACTGCCTGCTAAAACGCTAAAAGAATTTTCGCTACGCCACCCTAGTCGCCCATCTCAGGCGTTGCCAGTTACGGCCGATATTGATGGGCTGTTGACAGCGCTTGATACCAAAGCAGCGTAGTAGAAGGTTTGTTAGGTGCACACCGCTTCGACATTTATGCGCGTAGCTGCAATAATTCACCGCTAATTTGTATTACCCTAAGGAGCTTTGTATGGCGAAGGATAAAGCACAAACCGTTACTATCGACGGCAGTGAATTCAATGTGTCAGATCTATCTGAAAATGCACGTAATCAGCTACTCAACCTGCGCGTGACTGATCAAGAAATTCAACGTTTGAATCAGCAGTTAGCTATCGCCCAAACGGCTCGTACAGCCTACGCGCGTGCGCTAAAAGATGAGCTTCCTGAGCAAAAGACACACTAAAAGAAGACATTGGTCAGGTATGGCCATCTTGATCTACAAGCCAGTCAGCTAATGTTGACTGGCTTTTTTATTGTGCTTCTGGGTAGGTGGAAGCCAGCCATACTGTAATGAAAAAGAGGATAGAAATACTCGTGCTGGAGCATAGAGGTCTCTGACGATGACTTAGCCAGCACATAAGCCCAGGGTGAATATTGACAAATAGGGTGCTTGTCTCTATTCCTTAAAGGGGTGTGAAAAGGATGGCTGTCACTTTCAGCCTTCTGCGTGAAAAATATAAAGGTGCTTAGTAAAGTGCTGTGACTAGCGGTAGCTGCCTATTTTCAGCTTCGCTAATGACGCTCCACCGGCGATACAGGGAACGATATGTAGTGATGCCTGGAGGCATTAATGATGACAACTCTTTCCATTGAAAAAAATCTACAAACTCTTTATTTGGGTGTCCTAGGGCGCGCGGCTGATCCAGACGGGTTTAATTATTGGCTAGAGCAGGTAGAAAGCGGCTCAGTGGATATGGATGGTGTGTCGGCGTTTATGTTGCAGTCTGAAGAGTTCCAGGCAAGGCGCATTGAACTGTCAGGGCTGGAAGATAATGAGTGGATAAACGAAGTTTATCAAAGCCTGTTTGCTCGTGAAGCAGAGGCAGAGGGTATTGAATATTGGTCGGAGCAGGCTAGTGCTGGGCTCTCTCCCCAAGCGCTGTTACAGGCTCTAATTGGGGGCGCTAGCCCGACAGATGCAGAGGCGCTCGAGGCCTATGCCTCTATTGCTAATTTTTATTCGTCCAGTGTTGATGCTGATAGTTACGATGCAGAACGCTCTCTTGTGCAGGATGGCTTTCGCAGCAATGAACAGCTTTATCAAGACCTGGAAGCGTTAGATGCCACCTATGATACGTTGAGCTTAGAGCAGGCGGGTGAGTCGCTGGAAGGCAGGCCCTTATATAGTGCCACGGTAGGCGAAGGGGCGCGCCAATTAATGATCGTGACCCAACAGCATGGTGATGAACCAACTGGGACAGAGGCGGCCATGCATTTTCTAGAGTGGCTGAGCGGTGACAGTGAAGCTGCTCAAGCATTGCGTGAGCAAGTGACGTTAACCGTGATGCCACGAGTAAACCCTGACGGTTTTGAGCGCTGGGAGGGGCTCGTTGCAGGTGAATTAGACCCTGAAACAACCATCGATCCCCGTCGTAACTCCGAGGACATTGACCTCAACCGTACCTGGGATTCTAGTGAAGTGATTGATGCATCATTAATCCCAGAAACCACCGCTGTTAGGCAGGTGGTCGAAGCGATTCAACCTGAATTAATTCTTGATTACCATAACCAAAATAACTACATCAACGAGTCAGGCAAGCTCGACACGATGTCAGTCTTGTGGCCAACCAATGATGACGTCGATCCCACCATTACCGCAACAGCACAGCAAGCGGCGGTAGCTATATCACAAGGGCTCGATGATTTTGATTATGGCTACTTGTCACTGTTTCCCGGTGGCGACACGCCACAAATAGCACGCAATGGAATTGCTATTGATGGTGTGCCTACGCTCCTCATTGAGCAACGGGGCCTGGAAGAGCTGAGCTTAAAAGCGCTGGAAGGGCTAGAGCTAGATTTTGATGCGGTTTCTAGTGCCATAGTACTTGAGGGCGTACTGAGTATGCTAGGCGTTGTAGAGGCTATGGGGCAAAACAGTTTTGATAGCATTGATCCTGCTTTGGCAACACTGATACCTGAGCGCGGTGAGCGAATTGAATTTGACGAGATTTACGCTGAAGAGATCGAATGGGCAGGCGAGGGTGAAGAGTCTCATCAAGGCGAGATAGTCGCAGGGCTGGATACGCTGATGGAAAGTACGCCCATTATTGGCACCTCTGAGCCTCTTCACCAAGAATTGCTAGTGGCTTAAGGATAGATTTGTAGCCCATTAGGATTGAGTATCAAAAAAGCTTCCCCATAAGCTCTGAGTTTGAGTAGGGGAAGCTTTTTTATTACCTCACCAAGCCACTTGGCTCTCAAAAAAACTGCATGTATTGAGCGACGGGAGGAAATCGGCACCGCCACTTACTTAGTTGCGGTGCCGTTGGGTTAGTCCATAGCCCTAGCCGAACAGGTAGGACTCAAGGTCAGTTTCGACGCCTACCAGGTTGGCGGCATCAAGATAATTATCCACTTCTGAACGACTGAGCTGCTGGTGCTCGTTTGAGTCAGTAAACGCCATCACCATTTCAGTCAGGCTGGCATCTCCGTTTTGCAGCACCTCTTGCCAATACTGCTCACCTGCGGTGTCCGGTGAGCGATTTAGCACCCGCTCATAAAGCGTATCGATCAATATCTCAAAATCTATCGGTTCTCCGGTGGTTAGCAAGTCTTCGCTTTCTAGCAGGCTTGCCGCTAGTGCTTCTGGCGTTTGGCCACTCTCCAGCCATTCATTAAACGTCGCCTCATTAGGTGACTCTCCGGCTAAGCCGGT
>NZ_AOPO01000014.1 GCF_000336575.1 Vreelandella titanicae BH1
AGTNTTTTTTGGGCAGTTATTAGCTAGTTAGACAGTCTTCTCTAACGCTTTACCCATCTTCGTTAGGAAATCCTCACACGCTTCAAGCTGCTCAATATCAATATATTCATCGGGCTGATGCGCCTGGGCGATGCTGCCGGGGCCCAGAATAATGGTTTGCAGGCCCTGGCCCTGGAACTGCCCAGCCTCGGTTGCATAGGCCACCGCGTGGTTGCAGCACCCTGCGGGCAAATGGTCTTTGGCTAAGCGAAGTACCTGGTCGTTTTCGCGGTCGGCCAAGCCTGGCACTGTCACGTTTAGCGGCTCAGTGGTGATTTCAACGTGCTTGCCTTTGGCCTGCAGCTCAGCGCTTAGCTGGGCGCAATAGGTCTCAAAGCGCGCGTATATTTCGTCGAAAGTGTCCGTGGGCAGATGGCGAATCTCCCATTCGAACTGGCACTCCCTGGCCATGATATTGATCGCCGTACCGCCTTTTATTTTGCCAACGTGCAGGCTGGTGTGCGGCACGTTAAAGGCCTCATCGATGCGGCCCTCTTCCACCAACGCCGCCATGGTGTCCTCAATAAAGGTCACCAACCTTGCCGCTACGTGGATGGCTGAGGTGCCTTGATTGACCTGGCTGCTGTGAGCTTCCTGACCAATCACGGTGGTACGCAGATTGGTCGCCCCTTTCTGCGCTACCACTGGCTGCATGCTGGTGGGCTCGCCGACAATCACATGGGCGGTGGTGGAGTAGTGTTCGTAAAAGCGCTTAATGAGGCTTGGCGCACCCACGCAGCCGATCTCTTCGTCATAGGAGAAACCCAGATAAATCGGCTGCTGCAGAGGCGCTTTCGTCCAAGTGGGCACCATCGACAATACGCAGGCGATAAAACCTTTCATATCGCAGGTGCCACGCCCATAAAGGCGCCCACCGCCACCATCACGCAGGGTGAACGGATCGCTCGACCAGGGCTGCCCCGCCACCGGTACCACATCGGTATGCCCGGAAAGCATCACACCGCCCGGCGCCTCTGGGCCAATTCTTGCGATCAGGTTGGCTTTGGTACCGCAGGGGCTCATCACCCGCTCGGCGCTAACGCCATACTCTGCCAAATAGCCTTCCACATACTCAATCAGCGCCAGATTGGATTCACTGGAAGTGGTATCGAATGACACCAGCTTCGTCAGTAAAGTGGTCACGTCAGTCATACTGCTCTCGTTAGTTGGACTCTTCCTATCACACTATCATCGCCCTCTTCCTTTTCCTACTCAGTAGGCCTGCTGGCAGCGCAATGTTGACTGTCACGGCAGGTTCATCGTGCATTCACTAAAACGTCATCTACACTTCTTAATGTTCAGTGCATCTAAAAATCTCAACAAACGCATTGCACGCCTGACTAAGTTCAGGCCTATAAGGAGCTTGTTATGTCTCGTTTCACACTGCACGCGCTTGCCGTAGGGGTGGCGACGGCCAGCCTAAGCCTGTCTGCTCAGGCGACAACAGAGATTAGCTGGTGGCACGCCATGGGCGGCCAACTGGGCGAAATTCTCGAAGAGATGACCCAAGACTTCAACGAGTCTCAAGACGACTACCACGTTACCCCCAGCTATCGCGGCACCTATACCGAAACGATGACGGGCGCGATCGCCGCCTTCCGTGCCAACGAGCAGCCGCATATCCTGCAGGTGTTTGAAGTCGGCACTGGCACCATGATGAACGCCAAAGGCGCCATCTACCCAGTGTACGAGCTGATGGAAGAGCATGGCCGCGCTTTCGATAAAGAAGTCTTCCTGCCCGCCGTCGTGGGTTATTACACCGACACCAACGGCAATATGCTTTCTTTCCCGTTTAACTCCTCTACGCCAATCATGTACTACAACCGGGACATGTTTGAAGAAGCAGGCCTGGATCCCGAGCAACCCCCACAAACATGGGACGAAGTGGCCGATTTTTCACGCCAAATTGTCGACTCTGGTGCGGCCAGCTGTGGCTTTACCACCTCCTGGCCTAGCTGGGTCATGCTGGAAAACTTCTCCGCTTGGCATAACGTGCCGCTAGGTACACTGGAAAACGGCTTTGGCGGTATGGAAACCGAGTTTACCTTCAACAATGAGCTGGTCGCTCGCCACTGGGACAACCTCCACGACTGGCAGGAAGAAGGTGTCTTTAAATGGGGTGGCCCCGGCTCCGGCCCCGACTCTGAGCCGATGTTCTACTCCCAGGACTGCGCGATTTTCTTCGGCTCTTCTGCTTCACGTGCGGATGTCGCCGCCAATTCAGAATTTGAAGTTGGCTTTGGCATGCAGCCCTACTACGACGACGTAGAAGGCGCACCGCAGAACTCAATTATCGGTGGCGCCACTCTGTGGGCACTGCAGGGCCATAGCGATGACGAATACGAAGCCGTTGCGGCGTTCTTTGAGTACCTCTCCCAGCCCGAAGTACAGGCACAGTGGCACCAGCAAACTGGCTACCTGCCCATCACTCAGGCCGCTTGGGATCTGAGCCAAGAACAGGGCTACTACGAAGAGAATCCAGGCGCGGATATTTCGCTGAAACAGATGACTCTCAACGAGCCGACCGAGAACTCCAAAGGCCTACGCTTTGGTAACTTCGTGCAGATTCGCGACATCATCTCCGAAGAGATGGAAGCGGTGATGACCGGTGACAAATCGGGTCAGGAAGCAGCGGATGAAGCAGTAGCACGCGGCAATGATCTGCTCCGTGATTTTGAAGCTGCCAACCAGTAAATAAGCTCTCACTTCGCCGCCTTCCCTATGGGGTAGGCGGCGATTTTGTTTGTTGATGCTTATATTTACTAACCATTTGCAGAGCTGCCCATGCAAACCAAACGCATGACCTACCCTGGTCGCTTTTTGCCCTACGCGCTGCTGGCGCCCCAGGTGATTGTGACACTGATTTTCTTTATCTGGCCTGCGGGCCAGGCGCTGTATCAGTCGCTGTTGCGCGAAGACGCCTTTGGGCTGCGCTCAACGTTTGTGGGTCTTGAGAACTTTGCCCGTCTATTTCGTGACGGCAGTTATGTCAATTCGCTATCGGTGACGGTGGTATTCGCCGTGGGCACTACCCTGCTATCGATGACAGTGGCGCTTTTATTGGCCAGTACCGTCAACCGGATGATTCGCTCACGCAGCACCTACACCACGCTACTGGTGTGGCCCTACGCCATCGCCCCCGCGCTTGCGGGCGTGTTGTGGTGGTTTATCTTCAACCCCTCTATCGGCATTGTGCCCTATATGCTGGAAATGGTGGGTTACCAGTGGAACCACCGTAACTCGGGCAGTGACGCCATGCTGCTGGTGATTTTTGCCGCCGCCTGGAAGCAGATATCCTATAACTTTTTGTTTTTCCTGGCGGGCTTACAGTCAATCCCGCAATCGCTGATTGAAGCCGCCTCCATTGACGGCGCCAGCCCGACTAAGCGCTTCTGGACGATTATTTTCCCGCTGCTCACGCCGACCACTTTCTTCTTGCTGGTGGTTAATGTGGTGTATGCCATGTTCGACACCTTCGCGATCATCCACGCCACCACCGCAGGCGGCCCGGCCCAGGCGACCAACATCTTGGTTTACAAAGTGTATGCCGACGGTTTTGTAGGGCTCAACCTTGGTTCATCTGCTGCTCAGTCGGTGATTCTGATGGTGATTGTGGTGGCATTAACGATGATTCAGTTCCGCTTTATTGAGCGCCGCGTCAATTACTAAGCCTTTGGGAGAACGTTAATGGTTGAAAACCGCCCTTGGGCTAACCTGATAGCCCATATTGTTTTGATCTCTGGTGTCGCGCTGGTGGTTTTTCCGGTGTATGTCGCGATCATCGCCTCTACCCATTCCCTATCGGGTTTGCTGCAGGGTACGCTGCCACTGCTGCCCGGTGGTCACGGGATCGAAAACTACACGCGCATGTGGCAGTCGGGCGTCTCCAATGCCGGCGCACCGCCGGCCGCCCTGATGCTGTGGAACAGTTTTATCATGGCCATGGCGATCACGGTGGGTAAGCTGTCTATTTCGCTGCTTTCCGCCTTTGCCATCGTCTACTTCCGTTTCCGCTTCCGGATGTTCTTCTTCTGGGTGATCTTCGTCACGTTGATGCTGCCGGTGGAAGTGCGCATTATTCCGACTTTTAAGGTCGTTGCGGATCTTAAAATGCTCAATAGCTTTGCCGGGCTATCGATCCCGCTGATTGCCTCGGCTACCGCAACCTTCTTGTTCCGCCAGTTCTTTATGACCATTCCCGAAGAGATGCTCGAAGCCGCCCGAGTCGATGGCGCCGGGCCACTGAAGTTTTTTAAAGACATCTTAATGCCGCTGTCGGTGACCAATATCGCCGCGCTGTTTGTGATCATGTTTATCTACGGCTGGAACCAGTACCTCTGGCCGTTAATTATCACTACCGACCCTGATTATTACACCATCGTAATGGGCATTCAGCGCATGACTTCTGAAGAGAACCCACAGTGGCAATTAGTGATGGCCGCGGTGGTCATGGCAGCGCTGCCGCCTGTATTAGTGATTCTGTTTATGCAACGCCTATTTGTGAAAGGCCTGACCGAGACGGAGAAATAAGATGGCCAGCATTACCTTGGAAGGGCTAAAGAAAACCTATAGCGGCGATGTTCATGCCGTCAAAGGCATCGACTTACAGATTGAAGATGGCGAGTTTGTGGTGCTGGTGGGGCCTTCCGGCTGCGGCAAATCTACCCTACTCCGCATGGTGGCGGGGCTTGAAACCATTACCGAAGGCACGCTCAAAATCGGTGACCGGGTGGTCAATAAGCTAGAGCCCGCCGAGCGCGATATCGCCATGGTGTTCCAGAACTACGCGCTCTACCCGCATATGACGGTGTACAACAACCTAGCTTACGGCCTCAAGAACCGCGGGTTTAACAAAGAAGACATTGAAAAGCGCGTGCGAATTGCCGCCAAAATGCTCGAGATCGAAGAGTTTCTGGAGCGCAAACCGCGCAAGCTCTCTGGTGGTCAGCGCCAGCGCGTCGCCATGGGCCGCGCGTTGGTGCGCGACCCGGCAGCCTTTCTATTCGATGAGCCACTTTCCAACCTGGATGCCAAACTGCGCGTGCAGATGCGCGTGGAGATCAAACAGCTGCAGCGGCGCCTGAAGACTACCAGCCTGTATGTGACCCACGACCAGCTGGAAGCCATGACACTGGGTGACCGTTTAGTGGTTCTTAACGCCGGGCAGATTGAGCAAGTGGGCACACCCATGGATATCTACGCCCGCCCCGCCAGCATGTTTGTCGCCGGGTTTATCGGCTCCCCCGCCATGAACATGCTGCCGGTGGATTACTTGAACGAACAAGGCGCCAATGGCCTGCTGGATAACCTGCCCGACGGCACCGATGTCGTCGGCATTCGACCGGATGATATGCATCTAACGCCGCCGACCGCGCCTCACCTAATTGTCGACTCAACGCTGGCGCTGTTTGAAGCCGCGGGGGCCGAAAGCCACCTATATGTGACCCTCGCCGATAGCGACCAGCCTACAGTCATCCGCGTTTCGGGGCAGCCGCCCGTTGCCGAAGGCGAAACCCTGCGATTTTTTGTGACCCGCGACGCTCTGCATCCTTTCAACAGCGCCACGGGAAAACGCACCGGGGATTGAATACCTATCCCCCGAAAGACAAAACAAGAAAAACAAGAAAAACAAGTCAACGGAGAAACCATGCGCTACGTTTGAGATAAAGCTTACGGATCTCCCTTGATGAGTACTGAACCTTCATACGTCGATGACCTGTATCGTGAGCACTCCCGGCGCGTGCAGGCGACGCTGATACGCCTGCTGGGGGATTTTGAACTAGCCGAAGAAGCCATGCAGGATGCCTTTGTGGCGGCGGTTCAACAGTGGCCGGTTAACGGCAAACCTGACAACCCCACGGCATGGCTAATTCGCACCGGCTACCACTGCGGAATAGACCAAATTCGCCAACGCAGTACTGCTCGCCGTCGGGCTCACTTGCTATTACCCACAGATGAAGCGCTGGATCTTGAGCCCACCACCATCGAAGATGACGCCTTGCGGCTGCTATTCACCTGCTGCCACCCAAGTTTGAGCATGGAAGCACGGATTGCCCTGACGCTTCGCGAGATGTGCGGTTTGACCACTGAGCAAGTAGCCAGCGCGCTACTGATGAAGCCTACGACGCTGGCACAGCGTATCGTACGAGCCAAACGCAAAATTCGCGATGCGCATATCCCTTATGCCGTGCCTACCCAGGAAGAGCTGCCCGAGCGTTTACCCGATGTGCTCCAAGTCATCTATCTGGTCTTCAACGAAGGCTACTCGCGCAGCACGGGCGCCAGCGTGGTCGATATCAGCCTAACAAAAGAAGCCATGCGACTGGGCAATGAGCTGGCACGGCTACTGCCCCAGGGGGAGGTATTTGGGCTGATGGCCTTAATGCTGCTTAATGATGCCCGCCGGGATGCGCGTCAGGATAGCGACGGGGAACTGGTCACCCTGGATGCTCAGGACAGACGCCTATGGCGCCAAGAGGATATCCAGACCGGCATTGCATGGCTGGAACAGGCGCTGGCGCTCACCCCCACCGGGTACTACACCCTTCAGGCGTCGATTGCCGCCGTACATGCCCAGGCTAGCCGCGCCGAGCTGACTGATTGGGGGCGCATCGTCAGGCTCTACGACGCCCTCTGCCGACGTTTTCCATCACCCATCCTGGCGCTGAACCGTGCGGTCGCCATTGCCATGAATGGTGCACCCGATACCGGCCTGAAGTTACTCGACGACATCGCTCAACACCCGCAAATCAACCGCTATTATCTATTTCATGCCGCCAAAGCGGATTTACTGCGTCGCCAAGGCCAGCATGAGGCCGCGCGCAGCGCCTATCAACAGGCGCTACTATTGGTCACCCTGGATCCAGAAAAACGCTTTTTGCTAAAGCGGTTAAACGAACTAGAGCCAGCTCCATAAACATTCGTTAGCCCCGCATAGAGATCGACATGTCGCCATAGATATTTGCCTGAACCGTCGGGCGCCGCAGGTACTCATGGGGAAATCCTAAAGGCACCGCGCTGACCTCGTCGAGCCGTGCCAATTGGTCACCTGTCAGTTCCAGTTCGAGTGCAGCCAGATTGGCTTCAAGCTGACTTATCGATCGCGCTCCAATGAGCGGTGCAGCCATACCAGGACGGGTGAGCAGCCATGCTAAAGCCACAGTGGCAGGTGATGTATTTTGTTCCGTAGCGACCTGTTTCACTTCGTCAATAATGCGAAAGCTGCGTTCGGGGACGGGCCCCGCCTCGGTCACGATGGCGGCACGGCTGCCGCTGACCACGTTTTCGGGTACGAGTGCAGCACGATTGTACTTCCCCGTCAGGAGTCCACTCGCCAGCGGTGACCAGGGCATGATACCCATCCCCATTTCACGCGCCATCGGAACCAAGTCACCTTCCACGCTGCGCTCAATCAGATTGTATTCCAGCTGCATTGCAACCATTGGCGACCAGCCCCGGAGATCGGCGATAGCCTGCATCCGTGAAGCCTGCCAGGAAGGGATATCCGACAGCCCCAGATAAACGACCTTTCCTGCTGCCACCAAATCATCCATGGCGCGCAGAATCTCTTCCACGGGAGTGGTGAAATCCCAGGCGTGCAGATACAGCAGGTCGATATAGTCGCTGCCCAGGCGCGTCAGGCTGTCTTCTACCGAACGAACCATGCTACGTCGGCTGTTGCCTCCAGAGTTGGGGTCATCACCGCGCATCGGCAAGGTGTATTTTGTGGCAATGACCAGGCGATCCCGTTTCCCCTGGGCGAAACGGCCGACAAAGGACTCGGAAGTGCCACCCGTATAGTAATTCGCCGTATCAATGAAGTTGCCGCCGTGATCGACGTAGCGATCAAAGAGCGCGCGGGAGGTCGACTCGTCGGCGCCGAAGCTCCATTTCGTGCCGAAAGTCATGGTGCCTAGCGCCATAGGCGATATTTTCAGGCCAGAACGGCCCAGCAAGCGGTAATGGTCGAGCTGCATGGGATTCTCCCTAAGCTGTTGGTTTCCGCAATGGTGGGCTTGTTCTTAAACTGACAGAATACACCGATATATTCATGGACTATGAAGCTGAAATGAACAATGAAAGGTAGCGATGTGGCGGAATTGGGTGCCTTCGTGGCAATCGTTGAACATGGCAATTTCGCACGAGCGGCGGGATGGCTCGGTGTTTCGCCCTCGGCACTCAGCCAGACGATCCAGCGGTTAGAGGCACGCTTAGGACAGCGCCTTTTGAACCGAACCACTCGAACCACGCGGCCAACGGAGGCGGGCCAACAGTTGTATGAGCGAGTTCGGCCCGCTCTGAAGGAGATTTCAGCGGCTCAAGCGCAGTTGCTGGAGCAACAGGACGAGCTTGGCGGACGGTTGCGGATCAATGCGTCGCGCGCTGGGGCTGCTTATGCGCTGGCACCACATCTGGCTAGCTTTGCCGAGACTTACCCTGGAATTGAAGTCGAGATCGTCGTCTCTGATCGTTTGGAAAATGTGGTGGCTAGTGAGTGTGATGCCGGACTGCGGCTCGGTGAGAGCCTGGAACAGGATATGGTGGGAGTGCCAATGAGCGAGCCGCTACGTTGGATTGCGGTGGCATCGCCGCTCTATCTGGCTCGGGCAGGGACACCGGAGCATCCCGCTGCTTTGAAGGAACACACCTGTATCAATATGCGCTGGCCCAGCGGAGGACATCTGTTCCATTGGGAATTCGAGTGCGAAGGTCAGTCCGTTCGGGTGGCTGTGACCGGCCCGCTGTGTACCAACGATGTGGCAACGCGACTGCGTGCGGTCAAGGATGGACTTGGTATTGGTTATTTCCTTGAGCCGGAGGTGAGGGGCTTGCTATCGGCCGGCGATGCCGTTGAGGTGCTGGAGTCTTGGTGTCCAAGGGAGCCAGGGTTCTACCTCTACTACCCAGGCAACCGACTAGTCACTCCGCAACTTCGGGCGTTTCTCGATCATGTCATGGCGCGCCGTCGGAAAGTCGTTGCTACGTAATAAGATCATTTAACCTGCATCCGATAGCAGAAGGAAATCAACCAGATATTCCGATTACCAAAAATAATATCTAGGCTGTGTCGATCCGTGAGCACGTCAAACGACTACAGAGAGTCACTACCCTGAACAACCAGGAGGCTCTCAATGAAATTCATGCTGATACGCCGTGCCGATGCCAACACCGAGAATGGTGCTATGCCATCCCAAGAAATGTTTGCCGCCATGGCTGCTTATAACCAGCGCATGACCGAGGCAGGCGTGTTTTTGAGCGGCGATGGCTTACATCCGACCAGTGACGGGTGTCTGATCCGTTTCAAAAACGGTGAGCCCACCATCATCCCCGGGCCTTTGTCTCCAGCCAGTGAGCGTATTGCTGGCTATAGTGTGCTCGAAGCCCCTTCCCTGCAGGCGGCCATTGAGTGGGCCCAGCAGTGGCCCACCCAGGATGCCGATGGCAACGTGACCCTTGAATTACGGCGCTACTTCTCGCTGGAGGATTTTGAGCCCGGTGCCGGAATTGAGCAGCACCGTAACCTTGCTCGTATACCGGATGCCATGAACGTGCACGTTGCCTTTCCCGGCACCTGTCGGGAGGCCATGCAGTTCTATGCCGATGTCACCGGAGGGCATTTGGAGTGCCTGTTGACCTATGCTGACACACCCGCCGCTGAACACACGCCGCCCGACCTTCATGACCGCATCATCCATGCCTCACTGAACCTGCGTGGACGCCGCTTGATGGGTGCCGATATGGCGGCTGACTGCTATACACCACCGCAAGGGATAGAGGTTCAATTGGAGTATCAGGATATCGAGCAGGCCGCACGAACCTTTGCTCAACTAGCGGAAGGTGGAAAGATGATCATGCCGTTCGAAGCGACCTTCTGGTCACCAGGGTTCGGCATGACGGTAGATCGTTTTGGCGTCGGCTGGATGGTAAACGTTCCGTCAGACAACTGCCCCTTGGCCACAGAAGGAGACTCCCCATGAAGTACGTTGCGCTGGTCTATTACCAGGAACAGATTATCAACGCCATGAGCGAACAGGAGTGGCACGACCTCAACCAGGAGTGTATTGCTGGGGTTGAGCGCCTGAGCGCCAGCGGCCACTACCTGGCCGGGCAGCCGTTACAACCGACGGAGACCGCCACCACCGTGCGCGTACGCGATGGCGAGACGTTAATCTCCGATGGCCCCTTTGCGGAAACCAAGGAGCAGTTGGCCGGTTTCTACATGCTCGAAGCCCACGACTTGAATGAAGCACTGCAGCTGGCTAGCCGTATTCCACCAGCCCGGCTGGGCAGCATTGAGATACGCCCCGTTCGAGAACTCCCCCCTAAAGCAGAATAAAACAGTAATAGGAGAACAGCCATGAGCAAGCTTACACACCCTTATGTAGATGGTTTCGTCGCTGCCGTGCCCAGCGCTAATAAAGATGAGTTTATTGAGCATGCCCGTGCCGCGGCCGTTGTTTTCAAGGAACACGGCGCACTGCGGGTCGTGGAGTGCTGGGGAGACGATGTCCCCGAAGGGGAAGTGACCTCCTTCACCATGGCGGTCAAGCGCAAGGATGACGAAAGCATCATCTTTTCCTGGATAGAGTGGCCATCGCGCAGCGTGCGCGATGAGGCCATGCCGAAAGTCATGCAAGACCCGCGCTTGCAGATGGACGTTAACCCGATGCCCTTTGATGGCAAGCGGCTCATCTTTGGCGGCTTTGAAAGCATCATTGATGAGTAAGCGCTACCCGTGGCCCGGAACTCACTACGACGCTTCCTGGGCCACATCCTCTGGCACCACACCTTCTTGAGCTACATCAGTAATCCGCCCTTCCACCTGGTAGAACACCTCTTTACGTTCCACCATATAGTCGCGCAGCATCTCCCAATCCGTATTGCCGACGATGGTGTTGCGCCCATCTTCATAGGCAGCGCCAAGTACCGTATGACCGTCGCCGCCAGCAGCGGTAAAGTTATTGGTGGCGATGGTGTAAGTACGCTCGGGGTCAATCGCCTGCATTGCGCCTTCCTGGGCAACGCTTAGGCTAACCAGCCGCTCGCCCGACGGCTCACCGCTGTCGTATATCAACTCTACGCCTGCCGACACCTGCAGAAAACCGCCGTCTTCGCCGGGTGCATTAGCCAGGGCGATCTCGAAGGTTTCCAGCAGCTCGGCGCCGGTGACATCAAGCAGCGTCAGGCGATTGCCAAATGGCTGCACGGCGATCAAATCACCCACAGACACATCCCCACTCTCAATCGCTTCACGGATGCCGCCGCTATTCTGAATCGCCATAACCGTGTCGGGTGCCACCTGCTGCGCAGCATGCAACTGGGCATCGGCGATTAAATTGCCCAGCGCTGTTTCATTGGCACGCACGCTCCGTTCATCGCCACGCCCATGGCGCGGGTTGGGTAGCGTGGAGATTACCTTGGCGCCGACCTGGGTATCGCGCAGTGTCTCAATCTCAGCGGTGTAGGATTCAAGCCGCTTGGCGGCATCAGCGTCCGCTTCGCGATCGTCGGCAGCGAGCAGTTCACCGCTGGCATCCACCACCACACCGTTCTCGTCGAAGGTGACCTGCATAACGCCCAGGTGCTGGCCATACTCGCCTGCCTGGCCAATCACCGTCGGTGATGGGAGCTTCTCACCAGTGCGGCTCTCGCTCAGCAGCCTGGGGGGCGACACTTGAGTATGGCTGTGGCCACCAATAATAATGTCGATGCCTTCGACATGCTCTGCCAGCAGCAGGTCATTACCTACGCTGGGGTCACTGTCGTAGCCCAAGTGGGTAAGGGCAATAATCTTGTTAACGCCCTGCTCTTCAAAGCTTGCCACCATGGCTTCAGCCGCTTGGCGATAATCGCTGATGGTGACGTGGCCAGGGCTGGAAATCGTCTCACTGTCCTGAGTGTTTAACCCAAAGATGCCGATTGGCTCGCCGTTATGCTCAACGATCATGCCGTCATAAAGCGTCCCCGCCTGCGGCTCAGCGCTGACTGAATCACCCAACATGTCAGCAAACTCCGGGCCTGCGGAGAAGTCCAGATTCGCCCCTAAAATAGGAAACTCGGCGCCTGCGAAAAACGCCGCTAGCGCTTGGTGCCCCTGTTCCGGGTCACCCAAATCGAACTCATGGTTGCCGGGCACAAAGGCGTCGTAGCCCATTAAATTCATAAATTCGAGGGCATCCTGGCCTTGAAACTCTGTGAAGTAGAGCGTGCCTGTAAAGATATCACCGGCATCCAGCAGCAACCCTTCGCCAAAGCGCTCCTGCGCCTCGTTCAGCGTGGTAATTAGATAGGGGTACTGATCGGTACGCCCATGTAGATCGTTGGTGTGAAATAGCGTCAGGGTGTAGTTATCAGCAAAGGCAGGAGGAACGGTGGCAAATAGCGCTGTCCCTAGCGCCAAGCCATAGCGGTGAAAACGCATTTAAATGACTCCTTTCATAACAGTGTTCAGACACTTTAGCAGCAAAGATAGCCTACCAGCGACATTTCGTCTCCATGGTAAAAGTATTGCCTTACCCCCCTCTCCCTAAATTTATATTGAGAGGAATAACTCACCGAGAAAAAGAGCGCCTCTTTTAAGGCAGGCAAGTAAAGCATAAAATATAAAAACGCTAAAAACCGGTGTGGAATTATCCACACCGGTAAAGATCGAAACATGCGAGCTAACTAAAAGCTAAAGAACTAATGCAAAAAACTAATGCAACACTACCGCTAACATCACTCTATTAATTAGAAGTGATAGCGAGCGCCTAATGCGTAGTACATATCTTCTTCGAAGTCATTAACAGCATCCAGGTTACGATCGTTCAGCTCAAGGAACATATCGAAATTGCTAGACAGCTTGTACATTGACCCTAGCGCCCAAGCGTTACGCTCATCGCTAGCGCCGTCTACGTCGATGTTGTAGTAATCGGCGAAGAACTTCCAGGAATCGATGGCGTACGTAGCACCAACGCCGATTTTATCGAAACCACCACCGTTAACATCGTCATCACCGCGGGTTTCATAACCTACACGAGCAGCGAAAGCATCTGTAACAGCAAACTCGCCCGTAGCGCCATAACGCACTTCACCGTTACCGCCACCACGTACCGTATCTTCCACATAGCCAAGCGCTAAACGAGCTGGGCCTGTTTCGTAGACAACACCACCCTGAGTGGCGATAACGGATCCTTCGGAAGTCTGCTCGGCTTCAGTCAAACCACGCTCAGAGAAGTGCTTGGCAGAAATAACCGCCTGAAAACCACTCATTTTAGGCGTTTTATAGCCAATAGAGTCGCCGCGTGCCTGGGTACCACCACCCGCAAACTCGTAGCCGCGCTCAACGTAAACATCGAACGGCGTCATCACGTAGTTATCGTAGAAACTGTTGTAGTTCCCGGCCATAAAGGTACCGAACTGCTGGCTTTCCAGGCCTAGGTAGCTGTTACGTACCTCATCGAAACCAGAGGATGTATTACGCTCATCACCCGTAAAACGCCACTCTACACGGGCGAATGCACGCAGGTCAGAGGAAATCTGGTGGCCAGCGGTAATCCGTAAACGCGAGCCGAAATTACGGAACTCTTCGCCGTTATCAACACCGTTGTCAACACCACCGCCTTCAAGACCCATAGCGATGCGACCATAGATTTCGAGATCGGTACCGTCTTGGTCATAAACGGTTGCTGCTTGTGCTGCAGAGGCTGCCAATAAACCGCTAACGGCTAGGGCCAGTGTCGTTTTTTTAAACATGATCGTTCCCATTGAAGTAGTTAATGCTTGCGCTTGCGAAGGCACAATGAAGGACGAATAACGCCTCAACACAGGGAACCTTAAAGGAGTTATGTTTCATTAATCTTAAAGTTTTATTTTTTGGGAACTTATTTTTTTATGCGCTATTAAATAAAACTGCCATCCAAATTTAACATTGAACTGATATTAGAACAGATGGCTGTAGCACTTTGTCTACTAGCCTATTTATTTAAGCGTGTCATCACTTATTCACCTGTTTGTCTCGGCAGTGTCATTCACCCCACCCACACTGTACGAAAACGTGATAAAGGGATGAATCGCTCATGCGGCTCTGCATCGTTAGTGAGACATGGTCACCGGACATCAATGGCGTTGCCCATACGCTGAGCCGGTTAAGCTATGAACTTAACCGGCAAGGAGTGCCGGTGGATGTGATCCGCCCTCGGCCACGATCTGCGGGTAATGCAACCGGTATTAACCGCGAGCTACAGGTGCAGCGCCTTGCCCTACCTGGCTACACCGATGTGCAGGTAGGGCTGGTTAGGCCCGTTACACTGCGCCGCTTTTGGCGCCAACATCGCCCCGATATCATCTATGTAGCGACCCAAGGCCCTCTCGGCTGGGCGGCACGCCAAGCGGCACGGCAACTCAATATCCCCCTGGTAGCGGGCTGGCACACCAACTTTGACCACTACTGTGAAGATTATGGCGTCAATTGGCTGGCCTCGACCACACGCCGCTACCTGCGCTACTTCCATAACGGCTGTGACCTAACGTTAGTGCCTACTCATCAGCAGGCTAAAGCACTGCAGCGTCAAGGGATTCGGGGGGTTCATGTGCTGTCACGCGGGCTGGATGGCGAGCGCTTTTCACCTGCCCACCGTGACCCTTCATTACGCGAACGCTGGGGAGTTAGCGAGCATCAGCCGGTGGCCCTTTACGTTGGCCGACTAGCCGCAGAAAAAAATCTCACCTTGCTCCATGAAAGCCTTCAAGCCATGCGTGAGGTGCGGCCCGATATCGCCCAAGTGATCGTCGGCGATGGCCCCGCACGGGCACAGTTGGAAAAGGCGCTGCCCGACGCCCACTTCACCGGCTTTGTGGGGCAGGGATCGCTTGCTCGCCACTATGCCAGCGCCGACCTGTTTATTTTCCCCTCGCTTTCAGAAACCTGGGGCAATGTGGTGGCGGAAGCCATGGCCAGCGGCTTAGCCGTGGTGGCCTATGATCATGCAGCCAGCGCTGAGCTCATTAGCAGCGGCCACAACGGTGTCACCGTACCCGCTGGCAATAGCACCGCTTTTCAACAGGCAGCAGTTGAGTTGTGCCAACACCCAGCTGACTACGCTCGTTTAGGCCGAGTAGCGCGTTTACGCGCCCTTGAGCAGAGTTGGACAGGTATTGCCGAGCAGTTTTTGCGTTACTTACACCAAGCCCAGGAGGCTCATCATGCGCCCGCGTCCGCTTGTCGTATTCGATCGTCTTGACCTGCTGGAGTGGCAGTTCTGCCAGCGCATTGCGCGGCTATCGATCTACCGCCCCTGGCGAATCACGCTTCAGGCCGCCAGCCGCTTAGGCGATTGGCCTATTTGGGTGCTGCTGATTCTCGCCCAGCCCTGGCTTCAACCCAATGGCGCCTGGCGCGTACTGCAGTACAGCGTTATCGCTCTATTTGCCGTGGCGGTTTATCGACTGGTGAAAACTCGCTTATGCCGTGAACGACCCTTCATTACCTATAGTGAAGGCATCGAGTGCTGTGAACCTGCCCGCGACCGTTACAGTTTTCCCAGCGGCCACACCATGCACGCGGTGATGTTTAGCGTCTTGGTCGCCGCCCACACGCCCTGGCTACTACCGGTGGTATTGCCATTAACGCTTCTAATAGCGGTCTCACGGGTAGGCTTAGGGCTGCACTATGTCAGCGATGTACTGGCAGGGGCAGCGATGGGCTACGCTTTTGCCTTGGCCAGCCTGTATTGGATGGGGTAAAGCGCGTCCTGCCCCCCCCAATGGACAACCCTTTGATGGACAGCCGCGTGATAGACACCAGCGCAAAAACGCCCGCATAAGCGGGCGTTTTACTTTCAAGGCAGATAGTTAAACGTCGGGCGGCATGTCATCGCGTTCATCAATACTGGCCGTAAACGATGTCTTAAGCATCATATACACGCCCACGCCTGAAAACCCTAAGAACAAAACAAACATGCATAACATCAATGCCATCGCCATAATCTTGTCCCTGATCGTGCGCGGTCGTTACGTTGACGTTTTCTAACCGCTGCATTTTGGTTTCATCGAAGGATAGACCAAAATCACACTTTTTTCTGTACAAAAGCTGTGCAAAAACCAGAGCCTTATAGAAAGTACTTATCTATCAAATGATTATTTAAATCACACATGCGAAAAAACCACCTCACTTGCATGAGATGGTTGATTCGCATCGGTCCGCTCCCTGGTTTGATGAACAGCGCCTCCTTACGCTGCAACCAGTGAGTGGGCTAATTGTCCCTTAAACATCCTGTTCATTTTTCGGCTTCCTGCCTTCCATTTTGCTGTTAGCCCACTCACTCAGTTACTGGTGAAAAATGTTAACTCGACTAGCGTTAAGTGACTGAATTTAAAAATGACTTACTTTATTCATTTGCGAGTATTTACTTGGTTTCTTGCTGGATTCTACTTAGTAACTGCAGGCAATGAGCCAAACCATGCCAATAACGAATATAAACATTAAAAAACAACTACTTAAAACAATAAAAAGTGAATGGCAAAGCACTCTCCACCTCTATTTTTCATGTATAGAAGTGGCACATGCGACATAAACATACGGTTTCGAGGCACACTGCTATGCTTCCTTGTGTTTAAACGTATTGAAAACCGTAGCGTATCGTCACGACAGAGGGTATTTTTGCTTTCTACTCCTTTCACTAACGGTATGCCTTCGAAGGAGGCTTTTATGAAACGCACTATCGCCCTCGGCTTCGTGATGGTGGTGACCCTGATGCTGGTCAGTGGCTGTAATACCATTCGCGGTGCGGGTGAAGACCTTCAACAGGGTGGCGAAGCTATCCAGCGTGCAGCGAGCTAACCGTTATGATGACTGTTTATCTATCCCATGGCCTTGAGAGCGGGCCAGGCGCACTGAAAACCCAGGCAATGAAAGGTGTTGCGCAAAAGCTGGATGACTGTGAGCCCGTGGTCATGGACTACCGAGGCATAGCAGAGCCACAGCAGCGCCTTCAACATCTGCTGGGAGTATTAGCCGAGCGCGGTGACGACCCTGCCCAGTGTGTGCTGGCAGGCTCAAGCTTGGGAGGCTGGTTAAGCGCGACGGTTAGCGCTCAGCAGCCGGTGTTGGGATGCTTTCTGCTGGCGCCTGCATTGGGGCTTGCCGACTACCCGGAAACGTCACCGGTTATTCAGGCGCAGCACACCCATATTATTCACGGCTGGCGGGATGATGTGGTTGCCCCTGAATCGGTGATCGAACGTGCTCGTCTTCAGCGCCTATCGCTGCGGATGGTTGACGACGATCACCGCCTGCACGCGAGCCTGGAAACTATTTTATGTGATTTTGAGCGCTTCTTATGCCAGTGCGCCGCGCCTAATCCCTACGATTAGCAAGGCTAGTTAAAGCAAACATTCGACACGAGCACCTCAATCCTATACAAATAGTGTACAAAAAACATCGATAGCGAGGAGATTGCTCATGTTAGGTATGTTTAAGCGCGACCCCAAAAAGAAGCTTCAACAAGAGTATGAGCGCAAACTACAAGCCGCTATGGAGGCTTCACGCAATGGCGATATGCGTGCCAATGCCACGCTTACTGAAGAAGCAGAAGCGTTACTTGCCGAGATCAGGCGCATTGAAGCGACACAATAACTGCCATAGACAACGCTGTTGCTGCCCAGCGTCACTTCGGCAGCCTACCCAAGCCCAGGGTAGTGGTGGCAGGATGAGCAGCCACTCACCAGTAGCGACTGCACTTTGCCCAACCCCACCACCCTAGCCGATGCGGTATATATACTCGCTGGCGACTAGGAGCCTGTCTGGCTTGGCCGATCGTCGCGAGAAGCACGAATTTTGAGCCAAATTTATCGATCGATTGAGGCGAATAGCGTGCTATTTAACGAAATCGATCGAATAAAGTTGGCCAAAATACCGGGATTCGCAGTAGATCAGTGTTAAGCCAGACAGGCTCCTAACGTTTACTCGTCAGCGAGTGCCGGTAGCAGTGTTTTCAGTTTACGCGTGAGCGTATTGCGCCCCCAGCCCAGCAGCTCGGCGGCTTCACCTTTGCGCCCGCCAGTATGTTTTAGCGCTGTCTCAATCAGAATCCGCTCAAAATCGGGCACCGCTTCTTCCAGTAGATGGGTATGGCCTTCGGCCAGGGCATGATCCGCCCAGTCACGAAACGCCGTGCGCCAATCGCCGTGGGCGCTGCTTTCAGAAGCGCTGGGTGAACGCAGCTCCGGCGGTAGATCTTCAACCAGAATTTCACGCCCTGATGCCATCACGGTGAGCCAACGGCAGATATTTTCTAACTGCCGCACGTTACCGGGCCACGGCAAGCGCGTTAGGTGGGCTTCCGCTTCACTGGTCAGCACCTTGATATCGGTCGTCAGCTCTTTCGCCGCTTCAGCTAAAAAGTGCCGCGTTAAACGAGGGATATCTTCGCGGCGCTCGGCAAGCTTGGGCAGGTGAATACGGATCACGTTCAGGCGGTGGAACAAATCCTCCCGGAAGCGGCCGTCATCCACCAACACTTCTAGGTTTTGGTGGGTGGCAGCAATAATGCGCACATCCACTTTGACCGGCGTATGCCCGCCAACGCGATAGAACTCTCCATCGGCCAGCACGCGCAGTAGCCGCGTTTGGGTTTCAGCGGGCATATCGCCTATTTCGTCTAAAAATAGCGTACCGCCGTTGGCTTGCTCAAACCGCCCCTGGCGCTGCTGGGTCGCCCCTGTAAACGCACCCTTCTCGTGACCAAACAGCTCAGACTCAATCAAATCACGGGGAATCGCCGCCATATTGAGGGCAATAAACGGCTTGCCCTCACGAGGGCTGTGCTGATGGAGCGCCTGGGCAACGCGCTCTTTGCCGGTACCCGACTCCCCATTAATCAACACCGTGATGTGGGAGTGAGAGAGGCGACCAATGGCGCGGAACACCTCCTGCATGGCGGGGGCTTCGCCGATAATTTCGGCGTTCAAGCCTTCCGGCACAGTCACCGGACGCTGGCGTTCACGGGCGTGGGCCACGGCGCGGCGCACCAGCGCCAGGGCCTCGTCAACATCGAACGGCTTGGGCAGGTATTCAAATGCCCCGCCCTGGTACGAGGCCACGGCGCTGTCCAGGTCGGAGTGCGCGGTCATCACGATCACCGGCAGGTCAGGATGCGCTTCGCGTACCCGGGACATTAGATCCAGCCCGTCGATACCCGGCATACGAATATCGGTGACCAGCACGTCGGGTGGGTTTTCCAACAAGCGTGTCAGGGCAACGTCGGCGCGCTCGATACACTCAACGTCAAGGTCGGGTTGCGCCAAGGCGCGCTCCAACACCCAGCGGATAGCGCGGTCATCATCGACAATGACCACCCGCGCAACATCATTACGTGCAGCCTCAGTCATGACGCTTCTCCGGTGAAATTAATAACCATGGGAATCAGTAAACGAAATTCGGTGTGTCCAGGACGTGAATCGCATTCAATCAATCCTTGATGCTGGTGCAAAATCGACTGGGCAATAGAGAGCCCAAGGCCGCTGCCTTCCGCGCGTCCCGACACCATGGGGTAAAACAGTGTTTCCTGCAGCGTATCGGGAATGCCGGGGCCGTTATCGATCACGGCGACTTCACTGACCAGCCGGTGACGTTCGGCGCCAAGCGTAAACTGGCGACGGGCGCGGGTGCGTAGTATTAAAGTGGGCTCCGGCGTTTGTGCATCGCTCATGGCCTGTACCGCATTGCGCGCCACATTGAGCACCGCCTGAATCATTTGCGATTCATCGCCGGAAAGGTCGGGCAAACTGGGGTCGTAATCACGGCTGATTGTCACACTAGGGTGTTCGGCAATCAGCAGCGCCCGCACTCGCTCCAGCACCTTGTGGATGTTGACTGGCTCGTGTTTAAGCATCCGGTTAGGGCCGAGCATGGAGTCGACCAGGTCGCGCAGCCGATCCACCTCTTCAACAATGATATGGGTATATTCGCGCAGCGCCGGGTCGTCTAGATCACGCTCTAGTAGCTGTGCTGCCCCGCGAATGCCACCCAGCGGGTTTTTGACTTCATGGGCGAGCCCGCGGGCGAGCACCTTGATGGTCTCCTGGCGTGTGGTTAGCGCCTCTTCCCGGGAGATCTGCATCAGCCGATCCCGCGGCTCTACTTCCAGTAGCAGCTCATCGTCGGATAAGGGCGTCACCGTGTAGTCCACCGTGAGCGGTTCGCTATTCAACGGGGTAATGCGTGCTTCACGCTGGGTATAGGGGTGAAACGCATCCCGCGCCTTGGCCAATACTTCGTCAATGCTTACATCCCCGCCAAGTAGCGTATCCAGGCTGATGCCGTGAACACGGCTAAGGCTGACCGCTAACAACGCTTCAGCGGCAGGGTTCATCCATCGCACACGCAGTTCGCCGTCTAGCAGCAATACCGCTGTGGTGAGATGCTCAAGCAAACGCTGATGCATGGTGGTGTCCTGAAAAATCGCGTCTTCCATCGCCGATACAGACCTACAGGTGGATGATCAATGAGGGAGCTGCAAAAAGCGCGCCAACTATACGTTTATGTCCATTTTCACGGCTTGCGGGCATCGCAGCGAAAGAGCGCGAATCGTTTTAGCGCACTTGCCGTGCCAAATGCTCCTGCTCATGCACCACTTTAGTGCGCCCAGGTTTTGGTAGGTAATACTTAGGGCTGTTTTTTTGATCGCGTTTATTAAAGCGCTCTTAAGGAACCGTAATCGTCACCGCTGCCGTGCGGTGCTGTAAACGCTGGCTGCTCTCCAGCATTCTGCCTGGATCTCGTGCCCCCTTGCGGCAGGCCCGTTAACCAGAAGACATCGCTGTGCAGCGCTTTCTGGCTAATCTCGCCATTCACCAACAGCCGTACCTGATTGTCGTCGCGCAACGGTGGCGCAATAACCACCTCCACCACGGTCATCCCCTCTTCCCCTGTGTGCCTTGCTGGGGCAGAGCGATGGAAAAGTGGTCGCAGGGCATAAAGGGCTGCTTGGGTTATCGGTAAAGGTAACGTTGCCGTGCTGATCGGTCACCCGATACACCGCCTGCCCGAACGCCGTGCCACCCACTCCCCCACGCCCAAGAGAGCTACCAGCACACTGCTCATCGCCCCTCTGGCACGCTTCTCAGCCTCCCAGCAATAAAAAAACCCCGCCGTAGCGGGGTTCTATTGGCAATCATTGTTACCACCGCCTGGCTGATAGTAACAGCCAAGGGCGAGTAACGCTGATTCGCAGCTGTACTTAACAGCTATAGTACATATCAAACTCGATGGGGTGAGTGGTCATACGAATACGCTCCACTTCTTCCATCTTGAGGTCAATGTAGGCATCGATCATTTCGTCGGTGAATACGCCACCTTCGGTCAAGAACGCACGGTCAGCGTCGAGGGCTTCCAGTGCTTGATCCAGGCTGTGCGCCACAGTCGGTACTGACTTGCCTTCTTCTGGCGGCAGGTCGTACAGGTTTTTGTCCATGGCATCGCCAGGGTGGATCTTGTTTTTGATACCGTCGATACCCGCCATCAACATGGCAGAGAACGCCAGGTAAGGGTTGGCAGTCGGATCAGGGAAGCGCGCTTCCACACGCTTGCCTTTCGGGCTGGCGGTGTAAGGAATACGGATTGAAGCCGAACGGTTGCGGGCACTGTAGGCCAGCATGACCGGCGCTTCAAAGCCAGGCACCAGACGCTTGTACGAGTTGGTAGAAGCGTTAGTAAAGGCGTTCAGGGCACGGGCGTGCTTGATGATGCCGCCGATGTAGAAAAGCGCCATTTCAGACAGACCAGCGTACTCGTCACCGGCGAACTGGTTGTTGCCATCTTTCCAGAACGACTGGTGAACGTGCATACCCGAACCGTTATCACCGACCAGCGGCTTCGGCATAAAGGTGGCCGTTTTGCCATACGCGTGGGCCACGTTGTGGATCACGTACTTCATTTCCTGAACTTCGTCAGCTTTCTTCACCAGCGTGTTGAACTTAACGCCGATTTCGTTCTGACCTGCGTTGGAAACCTCGTGGTGGTGTACCTCGACGGTCTGACCAATCGCTTCCAGGGTATTACACATTGCGCCACGAATATCGTGGAAGCTATCGACCGGAGGAACCGGGAAGTAGCCGCCTTTAACGCGCGGACGGTGGCCAAGGTTGCCGCCTTCCACGACACTGTCGGTTGCCCAAGCGCCTTCGTCGGAGGTGATTTTGTACATGGAGCCCTGGATATCAGACTTCCAATGCACTTCGTCAAAGATAAAGAATTCAGGCTCAGGACCGAAGAACGCGGTGTCGCCCAGGCCAGTAGACTGCAGGTAAGCTTCTGCGCGCTTAGCGATAGAGCGCGGGTCACGATCATAGCCCTGCATAGTGGCCGGCTCGATGATGTCACAGCGCAGCACCAGCGTCGCATCTTCGGTGAAGGGGTCAAGGTAGCCCGTACCATCTTCCGGGCGCAGAATCATGTCGGATTCGTTAATGCCCTTCCAACCTTCAATAGAAGAGCCATCGAACATTTGGCCATTCTCGAAGAATTCTTCGTCTACATCGCGCGCAGGCACGGTCACGTGCTGTTCTTTACCGCGAGTGTCGGTGAAACGCAGGTCTACCCATTTAACATCGTGTTCTTCAATTAGCGCGAGAGTCTTGGCTGACATAGTGTCCTCCGGTATGAGCGTGGCTTAAAGCTAACGACAGTAAGCTACCGATAAAAGTGTTGTTCGACAAAATACGTGCTAAACCGCACGTTTGTCATTCTTGTTCGCTCAACGTTTGCCTGACATTGGTTAACAAATCGCTCAGCGAGCATTTCAGACCGGCTATCGTTTTAGCACGCCGCAGGGCTTATGCCTACGGCCCGCTAGCCGCTTGCAAATACAATGCAGAGAACATGCCAACACTGCACCAATATGGCATAAAAAAACAACAACTATCTGTTTTATAAACATTAAAAAATGGCTTCAAATGCCTCTTGATGACGCATAACGGCGCAACAGGCTATTCTGAACCGTCTAAAAAACCTCTTATGCACCAAAATAGAACAAAAATAATGCCGCGCGCCCCATCAAAGTGCACAAGTCATACTTAGCGCTGTTTTTTAGCTCGCAAATTTTTTTACTTGCTACGCAAATAAACCAGATACTACAATAAATTACAATTTGATAGATTTGCTCACAATCGGAGTCGGCAAATGGGATCGGTCTGCTTTATCGTTGATGCCATGGTGACGGGTGAAATGTTGCCACGCCACTTAAAATCCATACGTGAATCCGGTGTCGCCGACCACTTGCTGCCCATTTTGGTGACAGCCACTCAAGCGCAAGCACGCCTGAGTGCTATTGAACAGCGCTACCATGCTCATTCGCTGATTACACCATCAAGGCCGCTGGGGGCTCGCTTGAATAAAGCCGCGTTTACCAGCCAAGCAGAGTGGCTCATCATTGCGCTACAGAAAAAACCACTGCCTGCGGAGCTTTGGTGTGCACTCTATTCACAGCTCAACACTTACACCCTTGACGCCTTGATTATTGGCCTCACCCGGCCATCGCTGTCGGAACGCATCCTGCGGCGCTTATTGGCCAGTGCTTTACTTTTGCCGCCCTACATTGCCGTGAGGCGAGCCTGGCTAGAACGCTTGGGTGGGTTTGACCCTGAGCTGGACGATAACAGCGCGATCGACGATTTTCTGCAACGTTTACACGCCTGCCCTACGCGTTTAAAAACCTACAACGGAAACCTGCTTAGACTAACGAAAGAGCCAGAAAACCCTTTTCTACCTAACCCCCCGGCTACGGCTTTCACTCCACGCCTATAATGCGTTTTCTGCCGCTATCCACAGATACCATCCACCGCCACTCTCTGACTAGCTTACCTTTAATCGCTTGCCGAACAGCATGGCGCCCAGTGTCGTGGTATTGGCGAGCTTATTAAGCCCCACTGACCCCACCACACCAACCGCCATAAGCGCCAGTGCATACACGCCAATGGGCAACGACAACGGCTCGACAGCCAGATCAGCGAGCACAAAGAACATGGGGTGAGCCAAGTAAATGCCAAACGAATACGCATTAATGTGGCGCACCCACAAAGGCGCAGGACGCCCGGCCAAGTAGCGCATGGCACACAGCGTGAACAGCACGAAGAAAGGAATGACCCACACCTCTTTGGAAGAGAAGGCCAGCCAACCTGCAAAGGTCGCGGCAATAATCAGCGCCACCATTAGCACCAACCAGACCGGGCGGGCCATTTGCTGCATCCAGGCAGGCCGCGCCAGCATCACGCTCTCAGGGGGTAGCGGGTAGTAGCGCACCAGCACCAGGGCAAGAAAAAACACATAGATCCAACCCAGTGGAGCAATCCACAGCAGATAGCCGGGCAGGTCAACCTCAAACCAGTAAGCCAACCCCCAATACGCCATGCTGATCACACAAGCGCCCCACAGCCACGGCACCGGGTTCAAACGCCACAGCTGCCAACGGGTAAACAGCCAATAGGCCACATAAAACTGCATCGCAATAATCAAAAAATAGCCATGCCAGCCCGCGTACACATAATACTCAATGGCGTTGGCCACGAACCCCACCGGTTCATCCGATGGCTGTTGGCTTAGCCATTCAGCCGTCGAATAAATAAAGCCATACACAAAATAGGGCACCATTACATACTTCACGCGCTGGGCAAGGAATCCTTCCGGCACGGATTTATCGTAGCGAACGGCAAACACAAAGACCGCAATAAACAGGAAAATCGGGGTACCCAACACCAGCGGTATGCGCATCAAATCGGTGGCAACATTATCGAGGCGCTGATTGACATGATCTAGTAAGTGAAACAAAAAAACGGCTATACAGCCGTAAGCACGCAACCAATAGATCTCTTCAATTTTGCGCATTGGGCCTCCCGCCTCGACCTACTCCTACCCTGGCATTTTGCATGGCGATGATGAATGACTATGCTAACTGACTGTCTTATATGGCTATGATGAACAATAAAAGCCTTCGCGCTGTCCGACCCCATTGAACAGTTTTAATTCCCGGAGGAAACGTGTTCATCCCTAAGCCACCAGTATTCTCGTACCGATTTCACTCCCTACTTACGGCATTTATTGGCTGGCTAACGTTCAGTGGCCATAGTCTAGCCAGCGAGGTTGAACACCATCAGTTTTTCTCGCCCACGCTAGGTTACGACTACCCCTACAGTATTTATTTACCCGACAATTATGACGCCCAAGCGACAGACGCGTATCCGGTCGTTTATATGCTGCACGGCTCATTTAACACTGACCGCGACTGGGTTTCTCGCGGCAACTTGCAGCAGGTGGCGGATAGGTTAATCGCTGCCGGGCATATTCCTCCGGCCGTTTTCATTATGCCCGGCAGTCGCAGTTGGTGGGTAGATGGCCACAACGAACCCGCCCGCAGCGCATTTTTTAACGACCTAATGCCACATGTGGAAGCAACCTATCGCGTGGGACAAGAGCGCCACCTGCGTGGCGTGGCAGGCTATTCCGCTGGCGGTTACGGCGCACTCAACTTTGCCCTGGAACGGCCTGAACTGTTTGCCGCGGTAGCCGCGCTAAGCCCCGCCAGCTACGCCCCCCTGCCGCCGCGTAACTCCACCGCCTGGCGCCACCCCTCATTTATCAATGACCAGGGTCGATTTGATCGCGAGCTGTGGCAAAACCTTAACTACACCAACTACTTGGAAGAGTATCGCCTGCGCGTAACCCCCCGCGGTACCGAAGATGAGGGCGACCTTTCCCCCGTACCGCTGTATATCAGCGCCGGGCGTAGCGACGTTTATGATGCAGAATTTCACGCCCGCATACTGCGCCAAGCCATGGAACGCATCCAGCCCAACGATGTGCGCCTCGACCTCTACCCCGGTGGCCATACATGGAAAGTATGGCGCGCCAGCCTACCGGCAGCGCTAAACTTTCTCTTTCAATACGTGGGACAAGAAAACAGCCCAGAGGTGGAGACCAACAGGGCGGAGGATGAACAGCATACATAACCCCATTGAAGGCACTACACTGAAACTACACTCATCACGTCATTCAACAAGACAAGGAAGACAGCGATGCATCAGCATATCGAATGGGACGAACCCGGCAGCGCCAGTGTTATGCAGTACTTTAAAAAACACCCGGATCAAAGCAGCCAACCCGACCCGGGCGACATCATTTCCGCACGCTACCAAGGCGCCATGGTGCGCGTTAAAGTAGAAGCCTACCGAGAAGATGACGCCGTCAGCATCGGTGAAGTCGCCGCCATCATCGACACCGACGGCAGCCGCCATCAAAGCCACAACAAGCTGGAAGTCGGCCATATCGTCCGGGTACCCGATGGCAAACGCGCCATGGAAAAATGGGGTGACAACGAAACATAAGCATGCAGAGTGGCGCGGTTCGCGATACAGCGTTAACAGCCTTTAATCGCAGATCGCTTGCAAGGCAGCCCATTCAGCTGGCGTTAGAATCGCAGTAGTACCGCCTTGGCTTTCAGCTAATTGCTGGGCCTGGGTACCGCGCCAGCTGGAATCAGGGTGTGTAGATAAATGCTCGGGGGTAGCAATATCACCGTCCTCCAGCCCCTCGATCCGCGTAAAAAAGTTTGCAAACCCAGCTGCATCAACTTCCGCCGTAGCGAGCATTTCGAGAGCAAAACGGTCTGCCTCGACTTCAGCCTCCCGGCTATAAGAAGCAGTAAGCAAATGCTCACCCACCACCGCGGCACCCGCAAGATCGCCAAAAACCATGCTAAGCAGCCCCGCAGCCCCCGCCGCCCGTAATGCTTGCCGCATTGGGTCTCGCCGCTCCACATGGCCAATTTCATGAGCCAGTACCCCCGCCACCTCTTCGGGGGACTCAGCCTCTTCCAGCAATGCACTCAGAATAACCACCTGCCCGCCGGGAGCGGCAAACGCATTGACTTCAGAATGACCGAAAACCTGAATGTCTATGGCGTAGTGCATATCACGCCCTGCAGTCAGCCTCTCCAGCATCGTATCTAGCGCCGCCACCCCCTCAGGAGAATCGCAGCGCTGCATGCCTGCGTTTGAACTACTTAGCACCCATTCGATTTGCTGGGTAACGGCTTTACCAAACGCAACTTCGCGCTCGATAGGAATGGCCTGAGCCAGGATATTGGCCATGCCCGGCAAAATAACGAAAAGCATCAGCGCAATGGCCACCACCGCGCCCGTTCCCCATCCTGCCATGCGCAACCAGGTTCTTTTACGGACATCACGGCGGAAAAGATCAGGCTGTGTGGCACGCAACCAAGCAATAAAGTCGTTATCAGTGACAATAAGCCGTGCAGGATCTCTCTCGTCAACAGACGAGACATAACGGGTCAAGGTCAGCTGTTTTGTACTCGAGCTATCACGAAGAGCACGAAGATCGGCGAGTTCCCAGCGAACGGGGTCAGCTAGCGATTCTGCGTGGATGACCAGCGCCTGCTGGTCATCTAACACCGAAATGCACACCTCATGACGATAGGCCGTCACGCCGTCAAAGAATTGCGCCTGCAACATTAAAATGCGCCAGCGACATCGAGTGCATCCGCCACGCCCTCAGCACCAACGGCATCATCTGCCTGACGCTGCTGGATTTGATGTAAAGGCTCGGGATTTATGATACTAAACGTCTGAACATAATGCCCCAGTATAGGCTGAGTAATCATCACCATTTTCATTGCCTGAAACAGCAAGAATAAAAAGATATAGCTCAGCGCAGCACCAATGAATCCAACCGTGACTGACGAGATACCAAAATCAAAAATGGCCGTCATAACACTTATTATAAATATTATAAATAACGACATTACCCCCATCCCGACAGCTGCAATAAAGTAAATCCTGATAATAGCCCCCGTGCGCGGCTCAGCCTTAAAGCTAACCTCCTCGCCTAGCGTCTTGTGAGAAGTCATATAAGCAAAACTCTTAACCTGGTAATACACAACACCGATAGCCACCCAGACGCCGCCAACACAAAGCAGGGCTGTCGCGAGACCGTTATACCCCCATGTAAAAATACCTAAACATACCAAGAGAATGACGATACCAATAAACAAATGCGTTAGCGACGAGTAGAGACGCGGCCAAGATCCACCCTGCTTGATACGAGCATCACCATAGTAACTCCGCTCGGCCATATACTGCTCTAACTTGAACGTAGCCAGCGGGGCCAGCGCACCCAATGTTACGACCGTCAGCAACCTGTAGCCGATGGCACGGATCACATACCCCCAAGCGCCTTTTTCCATACTAAAACGAATGCCGCACCACCGCGTTCGACTCATCATGTATCGGCGTTTCTGATAACTGGCATAAAAAAGAAGAGGCAAAACAGCAAGAATGTGTATATACACAACAACCAGATAACGAGCTTGCTCAGTTGGATTAGTAGCACTCGACGAGACGTTAAACATCGAAAGGCCGAAGTAGAAGAGCAACATCTGAAAAACGCCGAGATACAACGCCAGGATAACCAGGGCAATGAGAAAGCCAATAAACTTCTCAAGCCCTGTTCCCGTGTACTCCAAGGCAGAATCATTGGCGCTTGTAGAGCCCCAAAGATACTGACGGATGCGAGTCGTTTGCCAGAAACGGTAAATCCCCAAAGTAAGGATAGTGAGTAAGCCGGTCTTAAAAACCAGAAAGAAAAGCGAGAGACTATCGGGCTCTTGACGAGCGGCCACGCTTTTCGGTTCAGACGCTAAGTGATGAGTGTCCATGCGGGAAAGATCCATGTCTTTTAACGTTAGTGATATAGCTTAATTTGACGTCTAGCTAAATAAGTATATCTCAACGCTGCACAAAAACTAAGTAATCTTTGCCATTAATTGCAATTAGATAACCAGAAACCGGCAGAAGGACTCAATGCTCGCCACTTATGACGGTTCATGCACATTTCGAGTAGGCGTGATAAGCCTCAAGCGCAGCGGTGCCAAGGGCACACTAAATAAATCTATAGCCATACTGCCTGGGCGGCAGCGCACGCAAAGTTGACCGCACGAGTTGCTGCGCTAGATTTCTGAGCTGCCTGGGCAGCAGCTAACCGGGTGACCGGCAGGGCTTTAGGGTGTGTGGCTTTCTGAGCCGCCTGGGCGGCAGCTAAACTATCGGGATTTTCTTCAGACATCCCGCCTCCTTTTCTGAGCTGCCTAGGCGGCAGCTAACTTTTCATCATACCGCGCGGCGGCCGTTGCGTATTTCTGAGCTGCCTGAGCGGCAGCGCGCGTGCATGTGACGACGCCAGCGGCGAGATCGACTTTCTGAGCTGCCTGCACGGCAGCGAACCCTGGGCAATGCTGACGCCCGCCGCATTGGCTTTTCTGAGCTGCCTGGGCGGCAGCTAACCTCCTCTTCCTCCGGCGTGCATACTGCAAACTTTTCTGAGCTGCCTGCACGGCAGCGAACATGGGAAGCGCTATAGCGAGGGTTTGTTTTTGTTTCTGAGCTGCCTGCACGGCAGCGAACGACGTAGTTCGCAAGGGCGACACCGTGCTAGTTTTCTGAGCTGCCTGGGCGGCAGCGCACACGGACGTATCGCGCTTCACCCGCGCAATGAATTTCTGAGCTGCCTGGGCGGCAGCGCACGTCATGGGAATATCCTATAACCGAGGCAGACTTTTCTGAGCTGCCTGGGCGGCAGCGCACATCTAACTGGCTTGATCTGTGCCGATAGTATATTTCTGAGCTGCCTGGGCGGCAGCGCACACCAATTGCAGGTACTCGCCCAAGTTGTTCTTTTTCTGAGCTGCCTGGGCGGCAGCGCACTCCAGTCGATCTATAAAAAGGGCTTTGATTTAGTTTCTGAGCTGCCTGGGCGGCAGCGCACACTGAATGCGGGTAAACTCTGCGTCCTCTTTATTTCTGAGCTGCCTGGGCGGCAGCGCACTCAGGAGGCCATATGGCAACTCTACCCACTAATTTCTGAGCTGCCTGGGCGGCAGCGCACGTGCGCAGGGCGGCGTTGGCTTTGCGGTAGCTTTTCTGAGCTGCCTGGGCGGCAGCGCACCGGATGCGCTCGGTTTGGGTGGCGTGGTTCTGTTTCTGAGCTGCCTGGGCGGCAGCGCACTAGAGCATATCAAAATTAATGTGCTGATTGTTAAAGAGCTTTAGCCAAAAAAAGCGGTATCACCCTTTTTCGAGCGACACCGCTAAGTGATTGATTATTGGTCGCCTATTTTCATGTTAGAAAAAAGGGTCAAAACCACGGCACTGTGGCGTCAGGGCTTAAGCCATAGTGATTAAACGAACCCGCCACCGGTTTTTCCTGAGGCTTGCCGTGTTCAATAAACAGGCTAAAGCGCTGCTGGGTGGAGCGGCTGTTTATTTGCACGAAGGGTAGCTCAATGCGCCGCGCCGCTAGCTTGGCATAAATCTGCTGCGCTTCATCTTCCGAAATGTCATGCCGCTTGGCATAGCGTTTGGCACGGCTTGGGCTGCCCGTATTGAACTGCTTGCGCGCCACGTTGAAGTGCTGAGAATTGGCGGGCACGGCAAGCACCTCGCTGACTTGGGTGTGATCACGCATGCCGGTTAGCCAGTCAGCGCCCATCAATTGCCCCAGCCGTGCCTGAGTGCCATGCAAACGCAGGTGATCACCTAATGTACGAGCACGGACTCCATGCTTATGGCCTGGAAAGCTAACGCCTAAATCCGTTGCCTGTAGGTCGAATAGCGCCCGGTGCAACTTGTTGTAAAGCGCACCCATCAGCATCGCCGGGGCAAAGTCAGGGTCAGGCCTAAGCCGAATATCAATATAGTGATCCATGGCTTACCCCGCTTCGCCGAAGACACCGCCACGGATCAGTGTTGCCATCACAAAGTGCTGATCTTCCTTCGTAGGCACTTGATCCTTGATCATCCAGTTATCCAGCAGTGAGTAGAAATCGGCCTTCTGCTTGGGCTGGCGGTACGCTTTGCCCTGGGTGGTCACTGAGCCATAAGGCTCGACAGCAATAGGCCCGAGGTCATCATCGTTTTCATTGGGGTACCAAGTGTCGATGGTGCGAATGGCATTACCCAGCTTTTGCGAGTGAATACCGGCAATATCGCTGACGTGATAAAGCGTTTTGCTCTTATCGCCACGACCCCGATCAAGAATCAGCTCTTGGGACGGAAACACCTCTTGGCCGCTACCCATACGCACATAGGCAACCACCTCAAGCAGTAAGTGCTGTTCACCCGCCAGCGCTGCTGCGATAACACTGGCAAGCTCTTTAAGCTCAGCAGTGTCCTCGAAAGCCCGCAACGAGAGCGACAGTGCATCAAAGTTCCACTCTTTAGTGGCTTTGCCCTGTGCCAGTTGGCGAATACTTACCTCTACTTGCTCTGCCCCCATACGGTTGCGCCACAAAAAACGCCCATTGGCGAGATTATTGGCGTACCGCTGGGCCAGCTCGCCGAAGCCTTGCGCTTGCTTATATGCGGCGACGGCTTGTTCCAGCTTGGCTTGGTATTCGGCGTTATTGCAGGCGGAGGGCATCCCGGCACCGGCTAGCACTCGAAGGGTGAAACGAGCTACCAGGGTGTCAGCATCGTGGGGAAGTGTGGCGACATCCACCGTTTGCAGGTTGGGGGTTTCAATCTGTGCATCCAGCTTGGCGGGATCTTGGTCTTTCGCTTTTAAGCGGTTGGAAATAGTGCCGCGAACCGATTTTTCACGCACCACGACCGGCTGCCATTGCTGTTCATCTTGCCGCTTATCCCAGTTGCTGGCGTATAGCAGCGCATCGGAAGGGTCGAGCTTGCGCTCAAAAGCGAGGACGGAAGCGGTTTTAAGGGTATCGTTTTTAGCCATGATAAAGCTCCTTGTTTACTGTGCTGAGGCGCGAAGGTGGTAATCGTTATTGAGACGGTAAAGCCCCGCTTCTTCGTCGTTATCAACGTACCAAAGCAGGTCTTCAGGTTGCTTCATGCGGTGCGGGCTGACCCATTCACCAATGGAGTAGAGGCTTTCGACAAAGCGAAACTGGGTCATGGTATCGCGGGCGTTAGCCACTTCTCCGGGCTGGAAAAGGTCGGAAATAGCGCCATAACCAACTGGAATCGGCACAAGCCAGCCGCGATAGGGCCGCTGCGCCTGCCAAACGGGCTTCTTGTTGGGTTCACCTTCATTCTCTAACGTGCAAACATGGTTAAGACGAGAGAGGTCTAACCACGCATCCAGCAAACTGGCCTCAGGGTTGTGTTTTTGCAGCGTTGTGAGGTGTTCGGTGAGGTAGTCATCGCGCAGGGTCAGCGCAAAGCCCGGCAGCCAGCGGCGCTTCAGTCGAGCGAACTGCTTGTAGCGTTCATCTTCGTTGTCATCAAGCATGACCCATTGCGGGCGCTGCTTATGGCTCGGCACGTTGCGATTGGGCACCACACTGCCACCGGCAATACGCATGCCCGATACAGTCTCACTGATTTGGTGGGCGATATCCTCATGCTCGCTTTCTGCAGTGCCGGTATCAATCGCGAAGATCAGCGTGATATCCAGATGGATACGCCCTTCTTCTACAATCGCTGCCGTACCACCGGTTTTGTCCACCGGGTTGCGCGTCAGGTGAAAGCCACGAATGTAACCACCTTCAGTGGCCTGGGCTTCAAAGTCGTGGCAAATAACCCCAACGCGACCTAACGAAACGGGAAGACTCGCCTCTGCTAACTTCCGCTCCAGAGCATGCATCAAACCTACAAAAGCACTCATGGCAGGAAAGCCCCAGGTCATTGGGCTGGAAATCGCGTTGGCGTTTTGTACCCGCAAGCGCGGTAGAACCAGGAGGTTTTTCACTTCACTCATCGTCATCACCTCCTGGCAGGTTGTGTAAGTCTTCCATTAGGCTTTCCATCCATCGACGGTCACGATCCTGCAGGCGTTGATGGGTAGCATCTTTCGCCAATGTTTTCTGCCAGTGGCGAAATTCCACATCGCCTAATGGAAGCTTTTCACCCAACGCCGCATTGAGCCAGTTAGCAAAACGGTGGCGAATCTCTTCTGCCCACTCCACGCTGTTTCGAGCTTCACGAAAAGGAACATCCTCTTCAGCGCGGCCAGGATCTAGCCAGAAGGCTTCTTCGGCGACCAATTCACATTTTTCATCGTCGCTCCAACCCGCAGGTAGGCTATGCATCTGCATGGCAAACAGCGCTAGCTCGTCCATCAGCATGGCCGTGTAATCATCGCGCAGGTCTCGGGTGTGCATATCTGTGGAGGGATCGGTCTCCAGAAAGCGCTTGAAGTCTTTAACAAGGGAGCGCACTTCTGACCGGCTGCCAAATACACCAGGGTGAGAAAACACAGAGGCTACTTTTAGCGGCGGGCGAATATCACTCACATTCCAGCTAGGCGGAAGCGATGCCAATAAATAATTGTTACCACCCCGCTCACTATTAAGTTGCGAGATATTTTGCGGCTTGGTGCCGCCCATTTTTTGTACGGCTAGGTTGGGGTAGCTGTGCACAGGTTGCTCAGCGTATTTACCTTCCCGCTTGGCTTTGCGTGAGTCTTTGGCCTCTTCGCTAAAGCGGTCATGGTTAATGGTTTGAAATACACGATGGGCCAACGAGGTGGCATAGAGCGGGGCTAGCAAACGGAAGTTATCGGCGTCATTTTCTAGCTCTGCGGCATCATCACCCACCAGCCAGTAGAGCTGTTTGCCGCGGGTATGTGAGGCGTGCTCGCCACGCGGTTCGGTAATCGCGGCAAAGGCATTGATCCACGCCTGGGCTTGTTCGGGATTATCGCTTAAAGCTTTGGCAAACTCGCTATCGTTTTCTAGTGCATGCTCAAGCAGCGATTTTCCTTCGAACTGCAGCTTCAAGAACTTATATACATCCAAGGCTGCGGCGTTCCCCACGACATCGCCCGCAAAATCAGCGGGTAGCACATGACTACCCACTAGGTTGTGGGCATGTAGCGATTCGGGTGGGGCGTAAAGATTGGAGCCTTTGGCATCGGGGTGGATAGGTTTTAGCGAGTGGGTGACGACTTGCAGTTGACCAACGCGCCTTGCCGCATCGTTGACCCAGGTATCGAATTGAAATTGCTCAACCAATGCCTGGTATTTTGGATCGTCGGGAGCTAGCTTTTCCGCTTTTGTATCGAAGCGCTCTTTTAAAAAGACTTCGATCAATGCTCGGAGTTGCTGCCAACTTCCGCTAGGAATGGTAGGCATTATTTATCCTTACGAATTTGGGAATCACTGAAATTCGTGCCAAAATAAGCCCCGAGGCAATACGCCTCGGGGCATCTGGCAGGCCGATCTAAAAGTCGGCCTCAAAATATTATGTTTACATGATAGCCAATCATGCTCAGAACCCTCCTATCTGCTCTGACCCTGCAGATTTGGGTAACAACGACGCATAAATATGTTTCAAGCCAGCCAAGGTGGTGTGCTACCACCCCTTGGCTAATTTGATACTAGGTCATCATTTTAAAATCATCAACCAGTTTATTCATTATAGTAATTATAAGATAAAATGACTTTGACTGTCTGTATCGCTACCCTATCTACGTTGCCGCCCAGGCAGCTTAGAAAAGTTTCTTCATTAGAGTAATGTGCGCTGCCGCCCAGGCAGCGGGCCGGTGTCTATCACCGGCCTTCATTTGCTCCGCCAAAACCCCAACACCGGGTGATACCCCCAACGCTGATTTCTAGCCGAGGCGGTCACCGTGCCGAAGGTACGGGCGGCGCGATCAAGAGAGATATCCAAGTCTTCCGCCAAGTCGGCGAGCGCTGTTAAATAGTCGCTGGCTCCCCAGGGTTGAATCCGCTCGCCCTGCTCTTTTGCTAGATCTACCCGCACCAGCAGGCTCTCCTCCACCGGAACGTGGAGCTTTTCACCTCGCCTTGCGCCGTCGTCTACGCGGTGCAGCGTCCAGGTTTCGCCGCCCTCATCGGGCAGCAGCGCGAGCGTTATTTCAGGCTCAAACTGCTTGCGAAATGGGTCACGCTGAATCAATACACCTGTTAAATGCAGTTGCGGCATCACATGCCAGCTATAGGCTCCCAAGGGCGGCGGCTTGGGGGTTTTACCAATTCTTATCTCTTTTTTAGTTAACGGCTCGGCGGGCTGTTCAATCATTAACTGGTGCAGCCGCTCATGCTCCAGATCGACAAGGCTGTCTTTGGCGTGCAGCGTTTCCCGCGCCAGCACGCGGGGGCGGGCATCGATCACCTGGTACTCATCCGGCGTTAACAAGGTGTTAAGTGAGTGGTTTTTGAGACGCCAAGTAGCGTTTGTTTCAAAGCCTGGCCTATAAAAAGCAGGTTCGCCCGGCCGTTCAAGGTCTTTTAGATTGGTCTCTAAGAGCAAAATATTGGCCACTTCGCAGGCTTGTTCGCGGTGGCGGCGCACCCTGCCCGCTAGCTGGATAATTGAGCGCATGGAAGAAGGCTCTACTATAGCCCAGTCGTAATCGTGGTCGCGGCCAACTTCGGTGACCGGCGAACCCAGCACGATAAACAGGTGGTCGTTCTCTTCGCTGCTATCCAGCAGACGGCGGATATCCGGCTGCTGAAACACGCGCTCGGGTTCGGCCCGTTGCAACGTTTTGTCTAACCGGCGCTCAATTTCAGAGCGCATGACCAACGGGTGGCGGGAGTGGTAAACGCAGAGATGAATACGCACTCCGTCAGGGGCGCCCTGCTGAAACAGTGCCCTGGCCACATCTACTAAGGGGTCGATATTGGCCATACGAATAAGGCCAAAGCTGACGCGTTTGCTGGTGTGAGGATCAACGGAGTGGTGCTGCTGGTGAAGCGCCAGCGCATGCTCGCGTAGCAGCGCTGAAACCGCGGGCCTAATTTCTTCTGGTCGCTTACCCAGCGATGGCAACGACAAAATATCGCCACGGCGGCGCACCGGGCTAGTAGATAGGCGCTCTAACCGGCGCTTGGCAAAGGCGTGATGCGCGGCCTTGAAGGTCTCGCTACTGGCGCAGTTTTCATGCTGTCGGTCGTGCTCGTCGAACCAGGCGCAGCAAATATCGGTCGCTAACCCCGGCTCGCCGCGGTGACGCTGAAAAGCTTCGCGACCGCTGCGATAGGCTTCATACAAACCCTCCACCAGCGCAGGCGGCAAGGTGGCCGATGAAAGCAGTACCCGTGACCCTAGCAGCCCAGCCCAATTGACGAGCCGGGTAAGCGCAGGCAGGTCGTTGATATCGAAATCGTCGATCTCATCCAGCACCAGGTCACTGCTCATTAGGCGCAGCATGGGCACGATTTGACGCCCGCCACGGGTGCTCTCCGTGGCAGGCACAAGATGATCAACGGTACATACCAAAATGGGGGCGGCGATCAGCGCGCGGGTGCCCGGCTCATCGCTCAAACGGCGCAGTACCGGGTGGCTATCAAAATTGCCGTCAAACACCACGTGGGCATCTTCTTCAATCAGTGCCTGTTTGGATGCCGAGCCGCTGCCTTCGGCTTCCTGCTCGTAGTGTTCAAATAGGGCTTTATTGGCACTGCCACCTACCCGCACGGCGAGCTCATCGTCGCCCAGATGCAGACGGTCACGTAATGCTTGGCCAGTTTGCAGAGTGAGCGTGCGCAGCCCTAGGGCTATGCTAAAGCGCGCGCCCTGCTGGGGGTCGGCCAAAGCGTACATAATGCGCCCATTCGCTAGGGTTTTACCGCAGCCCGTGGACGCCATATTAATGCCAAAAAAGCCTTGTCGCTGGCTACGTTCCCTAAGCGACTGTGCCAGATCAAAGGCTTTATCCTGCCAGCGAAACCGTGGGTGGCTGCTGCGTTTTCGGAAGCCTTTATGGCGCGCTAGACGGGGTAAGTGACTGTCTACACTGGGCAGCGCACGGGCGACCGCGGCGGCATGTTTTTCAACCCCCAGAATATGCTCATCCAACGGCTGATTGGGCTTGCCGGTTTTGCGCACGGTATTGGCAATTAGCGGGTAATTGGGCTCGCCGCGAACGCGATGCTGAAGGTCTTCAAGGCTGGAGTAGTGGTGATCGGCCAGCATTAAGCTAAGCCGGGCTAAGTGCATAACGTAACGGCTTTCCAACCAGTGCCCGCCATTTTGCAGTCGCGCCTGTAACCGCGTGGCAAGCTTTTTAGCACGATCACGCCAACGTGGGGTGCTAACGGGCAATCCGGCCTTGAACTGCCAGTAGGGCGCGATGCGTTTAGAGTCTTGCGTTTCAGGAATCTCGTTCCACTCGGCATGAATGGAAGCAAACAATCCTCCCAGTTGTTCCGCCTGAAGTGGTGCGTTTCCTCTGCCCCAGCGCCTTTCATTTTCGCCAACTTTTTCCGGCGGTTTTAAAGGTAGCCGGTGGTGGCTAAGCACCAGCCAACCCAGCGCTGCAGCCAGCGGCGGTAAGCGACTAAACACCAATGAGGTGGGGGCATCTATCCCGTCGCGCTCTAATCCATCTAGCCAGTCCTGCTCTTGATAGCTGCCTTCGGCCAGACGCGCCAGCCAAGTAGCGTCGTCGTCACTGCCTACAAACGCTTGGAACAGACGAAGCGATATCCACTCATGGCGGTATAAGTTGCGCCCTTCCAACTTGCCTTTAAGCCGCTGCTGAAAGGCGTCGCAGGCTTTGCCCAGGTCGTGTAGTAACGCAGCAAAGGCAGTGAGCAAAAGAATATCTTCACCGTTGTGCCAATCATTTTCATCACGGCGGCGCAGGATATCTCGGGCAGTGGTATTGGTGGGCACCGCGCCATTGATATTAAACCGCGAGGCATCCCCCACCACCCACACAAGCTCGCTGTGGTCGTGGCCACGAATCCAGTGGCAAGCAACGGCGGTATTTTTGCGGGCTTTTTTACGCAGCAGTTTGCGCAGTGTATCCAGCCCGGCTTGGGTGATCGGTGTTTGCCAGGTGCGGTCGCCGCGGCGTTCGGCAAACTGGTCGAGGATGCGGCGCGTCTCTTTCAGGGCGTTTTTGTTGCATTGGGAAATCAGCAGCACGTTCATGCTTCGCCACTCCCCAGCGCTTGGGCGACGTCCTTGAGGGTATCGATCATAAAATCGAGGGATTCGGTGCGGGTTAATCGCTCAATACAGGCCTGACGAAACTCCTGCTCTTCATCACCGCGCATGGCGGAAATAAACGCCTGAGGCAGAATCACCGCGTCTTTCACTAAGTCCGCCACATCAAAGACTAGGCCGCCCCGGCGGGTTTTACCGTGGAGCACCGCAAGCCCATGGGGTATTCCCAACACCCAAGTGGCGGTCGCCGCCAGACCATAGGCAAGATAGTTGCCGTGATCGAGAAAGCGGTTGGCAGGATCGGTGCCGGTACCGCGTTTGGCACGGGTGAAGTCGCCGTAGTCGACCGCATTAACCGCCAGCTTAAACAGCGTTTTGGTTAAACGCGCTTCCAGGGTCAGTAGGTCAACGGTGCTGGGGGCTTTGTTGATTGCTTCACGGTGGTGGTTCAGCGCGCTATGCAGGTGATCGGTGGCAATAGTAAAACCAGCGTCTTTCATCACGCGGCTTGTCCACAGCGATTCAATACACGCCAAGCGTGCCTGCTGAAATGCACGGGCGGCATCTAGGCGTTTTACATCATCAAACCAGAAGCGCACCCAGTATTGGAGATACTCCGTGGGTCGATACTCACTTTGCGGGGTCAGCCAGGCGACATCCACATCAACCTCATTGGCGGCAAATAACGGCGTACCGCCCCCACCACAAAACCCCACCAGCACCCCAGCTTTCGCCAATTCGCGCATAGCCGCTTGGGTAATCGAGGTGCCAGTACCCAACAGTATCGAGGTGGTGTTGGCAATGGGAATATTCCAGTATCGGGATTTACTGCCCTCATCGGTGACATACTCCACTCGGCCACCGTTCACCAACACCCGACAATGCTGCAGGTAATAGAGGTTGGCACGCTTGGAATGAAGAATGGTTTTTAGGTCACTGGGCGAAAAGTCATCCATGCGGTGCTCCTGATTATCGTCTTCCCCCATCTAACCATCCTTCACCCTGCAGCACCATTGACCTTAGTCATACTTCGCCACCCCTGAATCCCCCCACGTCTCATTTGTTTTGCGTGCTACGCTTAGCGCGACTGCTCCCCCTATATAGGCACTTCACCATGCATGCTTTTCGTCTTGTTGCCGCGTTGGTTACCACCTTGGTAATCACTCTGCCTGTCTCGCTACAAGCACAAGCCCAGACCCAAGCTCAAACCAGCGAGCAGTGGAGTGAGTACGATGATGTGTTTGAGGACGGCGCACGCCACGCTAATATTTGGCAATGGGGTTGGTCGGGCATTTACGCCACCAGCCTGGCGGTGAACGCTTACCAATCCAGCGAGGCGAGCGATCCAGATGACCGCTTTGATGCACGGGTGGGTGTGGTGAAATCAGCGCTGGCCTTGGGTGGTATGCTGACCGACCGCCAGCCGCACCCGGCGGCACTGACCGAATATGAGCGTTTGAAAGCCAGTGGCGATTTAAGCGGCGTACAGGCGCTAGGCTTGCAGCTCGCCCAGGCAGAGCGTGAGCGCCGCGGCTGGGGTGCCCAGATAAGTTCGCTAGTGGTGAATGGCGTGGCGGGTGCAGTGATTGCCGCCGATGGCAGAAAAAGTGATGGTGCTATCAACTTTGCTACCGGCATGCTGGTGAATGAGCTACAAATTTGGACACAGCCGAATCAGGCGTCTTCTGCGATTAATCGCTTCCAACCCGCTAATCTATCGCTGGGGCCGATCACTATTCCCGGTGAATACGCGCTGCATGTAGCGCCGCAGCAGCTAGGTGCTACCTGGCGCTATTGATACACCCTACGGTTATTCCCTTAAAGCGCTGGCGACGGTTTTCCGCTAGCGCTTTATCGTTGCTAGCGCGGCGTGAACGAGTAAAATACTCAGCAATTTTTTGGCTTTGCCAAACGTTATGTTATAACCTATTTGAAATTATACGAGGCCGCTTGATGAGTGAGCATACGCACCGCCATAACAAGGAGGGCCCTTGTCACTTCTCCTTGATGTCGCTATCGGCTGTTAAACGGCTGTTGTTTGTTGCCGTGCCGCTATTGGCGCTGTGGGGTTTGGTGGTTTGGGCTAGCGGGTGGTTAGGATGAGTCAACGCTCTTTATCACGCTTACAGCTGCACAACCTGCATTTGGCCCAGGCGCGCCGCACGGTGCTGGAACATATCGAGGGCGACTTTAAGCCGGGTGCGATTACCGCGCTGATTGGCGCTAACGGCGCCGGTAAAAGCACGCTGATTCAGGCCATTATGGGCGAACTTCGGCCCATTAGCGGCGAAGTGGTCTGCACCGTCGCAAAAGAGCGCCGGGCGTGGCTGCCACAGCAGTTGGCGCTGGATCTCACCTTCCCGATGAGTGTGGAAGAGTTAGTCATGACCGGCAGCTGGCCCAGCCACGGCGCGTTAACCGGCTATTGTGCAGGGCACTACCGTAAAGGCCGCGAGATTATGGCGCGGCTGGGTATTTCGCACTTGGCCCACCGCCCGCTGGGCGAACTTTCCGGTGGCCAGCGCCAGCGTGCACTGATCGGCCGTACGCTAATGCAGGAAGCCGAGCTACTGCTGCTTGATGAGCCGTTTGCCAACGTGGATAGCGAAACCGTGGATATTTTGATCCGTATCCTGCGCCAAATGGCGGACGACGGCGCGACGATCATTGTCGTGCTGCACGATATGGATCACCTGCGCCGCCTGGCCGATGAAGTACTGATGCTAAACGGCGGCCATGGCCGTTGGGTCGCGCCCAGTGCGCTGACCCATCAACACGCACCCGCTCAGGTAGTGCCGTTTACCATGGGAGGACGCCATGCTGGATCTGCTTAATGCGTGGTTTGTCAGCCCGTTCGATTACGGCTTTATGCGCCGCGCGGTGGTGGGTGGTTTGGCGCTTTCGTTGGCCGCGCCGCCGCTGGGTGTGTTTTTGGTGCTACGCGGTATGAGCCTGATTGGCGATGCCATGGCCCACGCGATTCTGCCCGGTGTCGCGCTGGGGTTCCTGCTGGCGGGATTTTCGCTGCCGATTATGAGCATTGGCGGGGTGCTATTTGGCTTAATGGTCGCGCTGCTGGCGGGGGCGGTCTCAAAAATGGGCGGCCAACGCGAAGATGCCGCCATGGCGAGCTTTTTTATTATCTCGCTAGCCGCAGGCGTGATGCTGATTTCGCTGGGCGGTAGCAGCGTTGACCTTACCCATGTGCTGTTCGGCTCGATTCTGGCGATCAACTCCACCGCGCTGTTGCTAATCGCGGGTATCAGTACGTTGATTGTGCTGACCCTGGCAGTGGTGTTTCGCGCCCTGGTAGTGGAGTGTTTGGACCCGCTGTTTTTACGTGGCCAAAGCCGCCGCAGCGGTTGGGTACACAGCGTTTTCCTGGGCCTGCTGGTGCTGAACCTAACCGCCGGCTTTCAAACCCTGGGTACGCTAATGGCGGTGGGACTGATGATGCTGCCCGCCACCTCGGCGCGCTTTTGGAGCAAACGCCTGGAGGGCTTGATCGGCATCGCTATTGTGCTGGCCATGGTAGCGAGCACCGGTGGCCTGCTGCTCTCTTTTCATCTGGATATCCCCTCTGGCCCGAGCATTATTCTGCTGGCGGGGTTCGGTTATCTCTTTTCGGCCCTGTTTGGTCGCTACCACAGCTTGGCAGCCAAGCTGAGGCGTAAAACCACGCCGCTTGAAGTGGAGCAAGGGGCTTAATTATCAGTCTTCATGTTTATCGTAAGGAGTGTTGTATGTCGCTTGCCTATTTATCATCTCGGCCTTCGCGCTGGTTAGTCGGTGTTTCCGCTATGCTGGCTCTGCCTGCTGCCATGGCTAATGAGCGCGTTCAGGTGGTGACCAGTTTCTCTATCCTGGCGGATATGGTGGAAAACGTAGGCGGCGAGCATGTCGAGGTGACCCCGCTGGTGGCTGCCGATGGCGATGCCCACGTTTACTCCCCCAGCCCTGGCGACGCACGCTCCCTGGCCAATGCCGATTTAGTCGTTTTCAACGGTCTGCTGTTTGAGGGCTGGATGGAGCGCCTGATTAGCGCCAGCGACTACAACGGGCCGATGGTCACCGCGACCGATGGTATTGAACCGCTCTCTTTCGCTGCACATGAAGAGCACGGCCATGATGATCATGACGAGCACGACCATGGGCACGACGACCATGACCACGAAGAGCATGCCGATGAGCACGCGGGGCATGACCATGGCAATCAAGACCCTCACGCTTGGCAGGATATGCATCAAGCCGAGGTGTATATCGCCAATATCCGCGATGGCTTAATCGCCGCCGACGCCGATAACGCCGATGCCTACCGCGCCAATGCGGAGCAGTATTTACAGGAAATGGCCGAGGTAGACGACGAGATTCGTGCGCTGATTGACGAGATCCCGGCCTCCACCAGCGTGATTACCGGCCACGACTCCTTTGGCTACTTCTCAAGCGCCTACGGGGTGACCTTCCTCTCTCCAGTAGGGCTTTCCACGGAAGCCGACCCCAGTGGCGCCAGCATGGCGGCGCTAGTGGATGTGATTGAGCAGGAGAACGTGAAGGCGCTGTTCCACGAGAACATGACCAACCAGTCGATCATCACCCAGCTCGCCGAAGAGACCGGCCTGCCCATTGCGGGCACGCTCTACGCCGATGCGCTGGCAGCAGAGGGTGAAGCGAGCACTTATCTGGGTATGATGCGCCACAATGCCCATGTGCTGCACGACGCGTTGGCCCAGCCGGGTCATAACGACCACGATGATCATGGTCACAGCCACTAAGCAGTTAACGTCAATAGTGCTGCTCAGGCATTAATGGCCGTGAGCAGCCACTCCCGGAAGGACGCCATGGCGTGGGTTTCGGGGCGTGTCTGCAGGCGAGTCAGCCAGTAACCGCCCAGACTGACAGCGGTGTCGAAAGGCTGTACCAGTGCGCCGCTGTTTAGTTGGCGGGGAAACATCAGCGGTGGCGCCAGCGCCACGCCTGCCCCTTGTAGGGCTGCTTCCACCATGGCGATGGAAGAGTCAAACACAATGCTGTTGGTCATCGGAAAGCTGCGTGGTAGCCCTGCCGCCAATAGCCACTCTGTCCACTCATCGGCGCGATAAGAGCGCAGCCAGGTTTCCCCCAGCACATCGGCTGGGGTGTTCAGCCGCGCGGCGATATCAGGTATGCACATTACCGAGAGTGACGCCGGTAGTAGCGGCTGTGCCGCGGTACCGTGCCAGGCCCCCGTGCCAAAGCGGATCGCAAAATCCAGCCCTTCGCCGGCAATATCCGCTCGGTTGTTATGGGTGGAGAGCCGTAAATCGACGTAAGGGTACTGGCGCTGAAAATCTCCCAGCCTCGGCAGCAACCAGCCGACGGCAAAAGTCCCCACCACGCCGACGTTTAATACCTCCCGATAGCTGCTCTCGCCCACCCGCTCCAGCGTGTGGGCTATCTGGTCGAATGAACTCTTCAATACCGGCAGCAGCAGTTCGCCCTCCTGAGTAAGCATTAGCCCCCTGGGCAAACGCTTGAACAGCGGCACCTTCAACAGCGTTTCGAGCAGCTTAACCTGATGGCTTACCGCCGCTTGGGTCACATGAAGCTCTTCTGCCGCGCGGGTAAAGCTTAAATGCCTGGCCGACGCCTCAAACGCGCGCAGCGCCTTCAACGGCAGGTAGGGACGCACCACCTTGACCCCCAAATTTTTCTAATGGCTTATGCAAAATATCGCTGTTTGTGAATTGCCGCAGCGCGCCGTAAGTTAACCACTGTCACGGGCTTTGCGACTGGAAATAACTCTCCGCCCTCTCTCGGCATTATTCACAACAGGATTTTGGTATGCGTAAGATGTTAGCAGCAAACTGCGGCCTTATCATGACAGGTTCGCTTCTACTCAACGGCTCTGCTTGGGCCTCCGGCACGCCTGAAAGCGCCGACATTGAGGCCCTGGTGAACGATACTATCGCGCCTTTGATGGCCGAACACCGTATCCCCGGCATGGCGGTCGCGCTTAGCCTCAACGGCCAACAGCACTACTTTAATTATGGCCTCGCCAATCAAGAAGCGGGGATTCCAGTCACCGATGAGACGCTGTTCGAACTCGGCTCTGTCAGCAAGATTTTCACGGCTGCACTCGCTGGCTATGCCCAGACTAGTGGCGCCCTCTCGCTTTCCGACCCGGCCAGCCGCTACCTGCCTGAACTTGAAGGCAGCGCCTTCGATGAGATCACGCTGCTGGAACTGGGAACCTACACGGCGGGCGAGCTGCCGCTGCAGTTCCCTGAGTCGGTTCAAAGCGAAGAGACGATGATCGACTACTACCGCCAGTGGCAGCCTGAATCCGCCCCTGGCAGCCATCGGCTCTACTCCAACCCGAGCTTGGGCCTGTTCGGTTATCTCGCCGCACAAAGCCTTGGTCAGCCCTTCGAGATGGCGATGGAGGAAGCGCTGTTTACCCCGTTAGGGCTTGAGCATAGCTACTTTCAGGTGCCTGAAGCGCAGCAGGCGAACTATGCCTACGGTTACTCTAAAGAGGATGAACCCATTCGGGTGAACCCAGGCATGCTGGATGCCCAGGCCTACGGATTGAAATCGACTGCTGCAGACGTACTAACGCTGGTGGAAGCCAATATGAGTGGTGCTGAGCTTAATGAACCACTAAGCCAAGCCTTGGCCGCTACGCGCACGGGGTACTTTGAGGTCGGCAATATGACCCAAGGACTGGGGTGGGAAAGCTATGCCTACCCGGTGGCGCTCGATCAGTTGCTGGTAGGCAACTCGCTTGAGATGATTTTGCAGCCCAACCCCGCCAACCGCTTAACCCCACCGCTAGCCCCCAGGCAGGAAGCGCTCTATAACAAAACCGGCGCTACCAACGGCTTTGGCGGCTACGTGGCTTTTGTACCCAGCGAGCAAATCGGCATTGTGCTGCTGGCTAACCGCAACTACCCCAATCAGGCGCGCATCGAAGCTGCACACCATATTCTTACCAAGCTGACTGAAGCGCCCTAAGCAAGCAGCCAGACAACCTGATGCCGCCTTCGTGAACTGCACCCCAATCGTTGGATATTCGTCCAATGGTTGGGGTGTTTTTTATGGCGATATAACGAAGATCAAACAACCGAAAGTTGCATTTTTTGCTGTCGATAAGGAGACTAGCACCCTCCCCCGTCACTTACCTTCACTGCGAAGAGCCCTTTCCCATGCGTCTAAACGCCGATTTTAGCCACTTTGCCTGTGTTACCCCGGAAGAGTATCAGTGGGTCGATTCCCCCAGCGCGGGGGTAGAGCGCATGATGTTTGACCGGATTGGTGATGAAGTTGCTCGCGCTACCAGCCTTGTGCGCTACGCCCCCAATACAAAGTTTGAGCGGCATACCCACGGCGGCGGCGAAGAGATTCTGGTATTGGAAGGCGTGTTCGCCGATGAGCATGGGCGCTACGCGGCGGGCAGCTACTTAAGAAACCCCATTGGCACCGGCCATACCCCGCAAATTGGCGAGGAAGGCGCGCTGATATTTGTCAAACTGCACCAGTTTGACCCCAACGACACGCTACAGTTGGCAGTGCCAGCGCATCGGCTGCCCTGGCAGCCTGATCGACGCCCGCGCATTGCCTATAAAATGCTGCACACCTACAAGCAGGAGCGCACCAGCCTGGAGCGCTGGTCGGCGGGCACCTCCATTACCTACCCCACGCTGCTGGGCGGGCTGGAGTTTTTGATTCTGGAAGGCACACTGAGCGATAGCGAACAGAGTTACACGGCAGGCACCTGGTGCCGCTACCCCAGCGGTTCTGCTCCGGCACTTACCGCCGGTGATGATGGCGTCATGATGTACCTCAAACGCGGCCATCTGCCAGCCGCTTAGCTTCGCGACATACCCAGGAACGGCAGCAGCGTAAGGGCGGCAATAAGCCCCACTGCTAGCAGTACTAACACGACCTGCACCGGGTGAGCGGCCAAACGACGCCACAGCGTCTCCGCGTCACCCCGCTCAACCGCCGCCTGGTGCTCGCGTTGGGCGCGCTCAAGGCGCTCCGCCTGGTAGGCCTCTAACGCCGCGATGGCAGCGTCGTGCTGATGTGGATTGCGCAGCCAAATCGCGTCAACGCCCAGGCGGAAAAAGCCCGCCTGGGTTTCATAGGTATCAAAGCCATGGGCAGCGAGCAGGTCACGCACCTCCATGGCCTCTTCGTCGGTCACATGGCGCAGCCGGAACAGTAGTTCAGCCATTGGCGTGCCTCAAGAGTCGCTCTTCCCCACCATCAGGTCTGCCTGAATCACTTCGATCCAGTAGCCGTCCGGGTCTTTAACGAAGATAACATCTTTCATCTTGCCCTGATCGGAGCGTTTGACGAAGGTGACGTCATGCTCGTCGAACCACGCCTGGGCCGCTGCCAAATCCGGTACGTTGAAGCAGATATGCCCAAAGCCCTGGGGTTCGGCATTGCCATCGTGATAGGCGAAATCTTCCTGGTCTTCAGTCCCCCAGTTGTGGGTCAGCTCCAGCAGCCCTTTCTGGCTAAACGTCCAGGCGGTACGCGCTTGCGCATCGTCCGGAACGCTGTCGCTGGGTTCCAGGTTGGCCAGGAAGTAGAGCGAGAACTGCATCTCTTCGAAATCCAGCCGCCGCATCACCTGCATACCAAACACTTTTGAGTAGAACGCCAATGCCTGCTCAGGGTCTTTCACCCGCAGCATGGTGTGGTTTAAACGAAACCCTTGAGTTTGGGGCGGCGTAGCCACGACGCCGGGATGCTGCTCGCCTTGAAAACTCATTTTGCTCTCCTATCGCTGATGTTGATCATTGAATCCATTGAGCTTCACGTACCGCTTACCATGGGGGCTTTATGGCCATAATAACAGCCCTTACAAGCACGTAGGCAGTGTCGTATCGAGGTGCCGATAAGCGCACTGGCAATACTAAACAAAAACCCTACACTTATTCTTCATAAGCTTTACAAAAAGCAGTTCCCGCAACATGAGTGATGCCCCACCTTTGAGGCGTCCACAGGAGTTTTCCATGAGTGCGATCGATATGACGCTGGGTGACCACCTGACGCTAAAACAGCTTTCCAATGCGCTTCACAACGGTTTTTCGCCGATTGTTGAAGTCGAGTCGATGGATGGAATCTACAAAGTGCGTTTTCACCATGCTAACGGCGTGTCTGAGCTGAGCGATAACAAGGGCCACGTCAGTACTTTTCTGGGCACGGGCGAAATCCGCGATACCCTGGGCCAACTGGGCTTGACCCACGGCGTGCTAACCTTCGCCGACCAGTGTGGTGACGAGATGATTGGGGTCGAGGGTAAAGCGATGACACCTGATGAAATGCTTACCTACGGTACGCGTATTTCGTTTCGTTAGATTGCTATCGTCCGCATCCGGGGCTTTACAGGGCTACTTCAGGCAAGGATAGTAATCCCTCGACAGGGGCGCCCTCCGTTACGGTTGGGCTGAGAAGCACCCTTTGAACCTGAACCGGATAACACCGGCGTAGGGAGTCGTGGTAACGCTTACCACCTCCCTGCCGGGAGGATGCTATGACCCTACGCCCGCTTGGCGATTACCTTGAGACGCTGCGCTCATTGACACCGCTGGTTCACTGCATGACCAACTATGTGGCCATGAACAGCACTGCCAACCTGCTGTTAGCCACCGGCGCGTCGCCCGCCATGCTGCATGCGCCTGAAGAAGTGGCTGAATTCACGGCTATCTCCGCGGGGCTGTCGATTAATATCGGTACGATCTCTGCCCACTGGGCTGACGCTATGCTCACCGCCACAGCGACTGCCGATCAGCATGCCATTCCCTGGGTATTAGATCCCGTCGCCGTTGGCGCCACGCGCTATCGCCAAACGCTGTGCGCGAAGCTGCTGGCCGCTAAACCCAGCGTGATCCGTGGCAATGCGTCTGAAATTCTTGCCCTTAACGGTTTAGCTAGCCAAGGCCGCGGCGTGGACGCCACAGCCGCCACCGACCAAGCCGTGGACGCTGCAATAGCATTAGCGCAAAAACACGGCTGTATTGTCGCGATGACCGGTGAAAGCGACTGGGTGACGGACGGCACACAGCACTACCGCATTAACGGTGGCCATCCTTTGATGCCCCGCGTAACAACGCTTGGCTGTGGGCTGAGCGCGCTAGTGGCGGGATTTGTGGCTGCCAACCGCGACGCCCCACTGGGTGCAACGGCAGCCGCGCTGGCCTGCTTTGCGGTCACAGGGGAGCGTGCGGGAAGCCACGCCAACGGGCCTAGTAGTTTTCAAGTGGCACTACTGGATGCGCTGTATCAACTCACCCCTGACGACCTCACTACTTATGCCCAACTGGAGGCAATCCATGCCGCTTGATCTATCGCTCTACTTGGTCACCGATGCCACGCTCTGCCGAGAGCATGGTTTGGAACAAACGGTTGAGGCAGCGGTAAAAGGCGGCGTCACCATCGTGCAGTTGCGTGACAAGCATGCCAGCGACGAACAGATGATTGCCCAAGCCAAACGGTTAAAAGCGCTTCTGGCGGGCACCGGTGTCCCGCTGATCATTAACGACCGTTTGCAGGTGGCACTAGAAAGCCAGGCAGATGGCCTGCATGTCGGTCAGAGCGACGCTGCCGTTCAGCAAGCGCGCCGGGTGCTAGGTGATCAAGCGATTATCGGCCTGTCGATCAATACTATCGCCCAGCTGCAAGTCTCTCCGTTTGAGCTACTCGATTATGTCGGGATTGGCCCCGTGTTTGCCACCGAGAGCAAACAAGATCACGCCCAGCCCATCGGCTTTGGCGGTTTAGCGGCGCTGGTCAAGGCGTGCCCACTGCCCAGCGTGGCCATTGGTGGGCTGAAAGCGGATCATGCGATTAGCGTACAGCGCGCGGGAGCGAACGGTTTAGCGGTGATATCAGCCATTTGTGGCCAGCCCGACCCTTACCAGGCAGCGCGCGCTTTTCAGATTTTCCAAGCCGATTCGGCGTCATGAATCAGTTAGAGCATATCGTCGCTTTTGTGCGGGTAGCCGAGTTGGGTAGCTATACCCGTGCTGCTGAAGCGCTGGATATTTCCCGCACTCGCGTATCCCGCCAGGTCATGGCACTGGAAGAGACATTGGGCGCGCGACTGATACAGCGCACCACACGACGGCTACATCTCACTGAGGCCGGGGAGCGCTACCTGATACGCGCCCAAGGGGTACTGCAAGCGCTCGATGAGGCCGCCGCCGAGGTGGGCCAAGGTACCAGCGATGTGCGTGGGCGGCTGCGCGTTAATGGGCCGATGAGTTTTGGCACCCGCTACCTAGCGCCACTCGTCGCGCAATTTATGCACACTCACCCGGCGCTGGAAGTGCGCCTGGATTTGAACGACCGCCGTGTCGACCTGCTGGAAGAGGGTTACGACGTAGCGATCCGTATCGGCAGCCTGCCCGACTCCAGCCTGGTGGCGCGCCGACTGACGCGGTGCCGCCTACTGTTTTGCGCCTCGCCTGAATATCTTGCCAACCACGGTGAACCCGACAGCGTTCAAGCCCTTGCCAAGCACCACTGCCTACGCTACCGCAGCGGCCAACAGAGCGCTGACTGGAAGATTGCCACGCAGTCATTGACGGTCAATGGCCCACTGGAAAGCAATAACGGCGATGTACTCACCCACGCCGCGGAAGCTGGCCTGGGCATCGCTCAGCAGCCCAGCTTTCTGGTCACAGAGAGTATCGCCAGCGGGCATTTAGTGCCCATCTTAACTAATGAGCCAGCGGTACGGCTCGATGTTCACGCGCTCTACCCCGCCCGGCGCTACCTGCCCGCCAAGGTGGAGCGCTTCATCGACCTGCTCACCGAGGCATGGGGTGATCCGCCGATTTGGGAGCAAAACATTGGATTATCGCCAATAACGCAACAGTGATGTGCAAAATTCGCTGATTATCTCGATCTGATCCGGCTGTAAAGTAGCGTCATCAACCACTCGATGGAAGCTACTACGATGACAACGCATACTCACTCTGCCCCCTCTCTACAGCCCTCTGTACAGCACTCTTTACAACCCCAGGCCATCTCGCTACTGCGCGTCGCACTGGGTGTGATGGCCCTTGCTCACGGTTTGCTCAAGGTGTTTGTATTTACCCTACCGGGCACCGTCGGCTATTTTGAATCACTGGGTTTACCAGGGTTTCTGGCCTACTTGACCATTGCCGCGGAAGTGGGCGGTGGAGCCGCCCTGATTCTGGGTGTTTACACCCGCTGGGTGAGCCTGGCACTGGTGCCGGTACTGCTCGGCGCTGCTTGGGTGCATCTTGGCAACGGCTGGATGTTCTCAAATGCCGGCGGCGGTTGGGAATTCCCGGTGTTCTGGACGCTGGCGTTAATCGTGCAAGCGGGCCTGGGCAGCGGCCGCTGGGTGTTAAGCAACCGATTCGCCTAACACCTAAAACTATCGCCTAAAACTATCGCCTAAAACTATCGCCTAAAACTATCGCCTAACCCTATTGCCAGCGCTTGCTTACCGCCAGCGTTGGCCATGCTGCTGAGGAGACTCACTCATGTTACCTAGTCTGTTTATTTCCCATGGCTCGCCCATGCTGGCCCTCAATAAAACCCCGGCTCATGCCTTTCTACGCGAACTGGGCAGGCAGCTTTCGCCCAAGGCGGTGGTGGTAGTCTCAGCGCACTGGGAGAGCCTGGCGCTCAAGGTCAGCATCAGCGCCAAACCAGAAACCATTCACGACTTTGGCGGCTTCCCACAGGCGCTTTTCGAGTGCCAGTATCCTGCCCCGGGTGAGCCGGAACTGGCTGAACGGCTGGCCGTGTTACTGGGCGCCGAGCGGGTAGAGCGCGGCCTGGATCACGGCGCCTGGGTGCCCCTTTCACTGATGTTTCCTGACGCCAATGTGCCGGTTGTCTCGCTGTCGCTTCCGGTGCGCTGGAGCAATGCGGAGCTGGCCACGCTGGGCGAGCGCCTGTCGGCTCTGCGGGAAGAGGGGATTTTGGTGATCGGCTCGGGCAGCCTGACCCATAACCTGTATGAAATCATGCCCCAGGAGAGCCCTGTGCCCGCCTGGGTAGATGAATTTGCCACTTGGGTAAGCGAGCGCCTTATCGCCAATGATCGTGAAGCGCTGCTTAGCTGGGAGCGCGCACCCTATGCGCAGGAGAACCACCCGACCCCTGAACACTTTCAGCCATTGCTGGTGGCCATGGGGGCAGGAGGCGACGCAAAACAGCTGCACCACAGCGTAGAGCACGGTGTGCTTGCGATGGACGTTTATGCGTTTAGCTGATCGCTACCCCTAACGATTCAGGTTGTGCTGCTCTGGAAGGCTTGAGATCACGCATTAACAGCGCAAACTCAAGCTGTTCAGGGGTAATGCTGACCTTGGGAACGGGGATTCGCACGCGATGCCCAGAACCAGGTGCTGCGCTCTGCGCTTCACCTCGCAAGTTCTCGATATGCTCGAGCACGAAGCGGTGATTACCACCTGGCAGCATCAGCTCCATGCCATCCCCCACTTCAAAGCGATTTTTAACCTCGACTTCCAACCTGCCACGAGCCGGATCGAAATCCAGCACTTCACCGACGAACTGCTGGTGAACGCCGATGGAGTTCCCCTGCTCATAGCTTTGGTACTCACCGTGCACATGGCGTTGATAGAAGCCCTCGGTGTACCCTCTATTCGCCAGGTTCTCAAGTTCATCCATTAGCCGTTTATTGAAGGGGCGCCCAGCGACTGCGTCATCAATGGCTTGGCGATAGACTTGCGCTGTACGCGCAACGTAATAATGGGACTTGGTGCGCCCTTCAATCTTTAGTGACGCCACGCCCATTTGCGTCAGCCGAGCGACATGCTGCACCGCGCGCAGATCCTTGGAGTTCATGATGTAGGTGCCGTGTTCATCCTCATACACAGGCATCAGCTTGCCAGGGCGGGAAACATCTTCAATCAGCGCCGAAAGCTCGTCTGGGCTGCCGACCGCTGCACTGCCACTTCCTTGGGCGGCTATTAAGTCGCCCGTGTCATCCTGGGTCGCTGCTACGGTGTTGTATTTCCAGCGACACGCGTTGGTACAGGTGCCTTGATTAGGGTCGCGATGATTGAAATAACCCGACAGTAGGCAACGCCCTGAATAGGCGATACACAGTGCGCCGTGAACAAAGGTTTCGATCTCTAAGCCTGGGCACTGTTCGCGTATTTCGCCGATCTCTTCCAGTGATAGCTCCCTAGACAAAATGATGCGGCTGATACCCTGCCGCTGCCAGAATTGGGCGGCAGCCCAGTTGACGACGTTCGATTGCACCGAGAGGTGGATAGGTTGATCCGGCCAGCGATCACGAACCATCATAATCAAACCGGGATCCGACATAATCAGTGCATCGGGCCCTGCCTCGATCACCGGCGCCATATCCTGGAGGTAGGTTTTCAGTTTGCTGTTGTGAGGGGCAATGTTGGAGGCAACATAAAACTGCTTGCCTCGGGCATGGGCATACTCGATACCACGATGTAAGTTATCAATTTTAAAATCGTTGTTGCGCACCCGGAGAGAGTAGCGCGGCTGCCCCGCGTAAACCGCATCGGCCCCATAGGCAAAGGCGTAACGCATGTTCTTGAAGGTGCCCGCAGGGGAAAGTAGTTCGGGAGCTTGCTTCAGTCGTTCGGGGGCTTGCATAGACAGTCACCGTGATCAGGACGATGGCTCGCAGCGGACTGCGATGAAAGGCCAGGATTATAACCAGCCCAAATCCGCCGTTTTGGCAAGCTCACCGCTTCCGTGACCTAGATCAAAAAGTGGCGGTAGAGTGACGTCAGTTAAGCGGTAGGACGACGTTTAAGGGTTGTCCTACGGTCGTGATACGCCACCGCTAACCCGCTGCCCATTATCAAGGCGCTGCCTACCCAGACCCAGAGATCCGGCATTTCACCCCAGAACCACCAGCCCAGCAGTACCGCCCAGAGCATGGCGGTGTAATCAAACGGGGCGGCGATGGCCGCAGGAGCAAACCGAAAGGCCAAGGTGATGAAAGCGGTGGCCGCAACGCCCAATACTCCCGAGGCGAAAAAGCCTACCCAGTGCCACGGCTGGGGTGTCTGCCACACCCAGGGCAGCGTTAGCGCGGTCACCACCAGCGGCACACAGGTCATGTAAAACAGCATTGCCCAGAGGTGTTCGCGGGCGCCGTAGCGCCGGGCGGTAATCATCATCAGCGCATAGAATAGCGCCGCCCCCACCAATACCAGCGCGCCCATCTGAAACGCATCGCCGTTGGGCCGCACCACGATCAGCACCCCCGCAAACCCCACCAAGGATGCGATCAGCACCGGTGGATCAATGCGCTCACCCAACAATGGCACCGAAAGCAGGGTCACAAACAGCGGCGCCACAAAGGCAATCGCCGTGGCCTCCGCCAGGGGGAGCAGCGTTAGCCCCCATACGAAACAGACCATGGTGGCGGTATAAATCAATCCGCGCAGCAAATGGACACCCGGCCGTTTCGTACGCAGCTTGCGTAACCCACCGGCAAAATGGGCAAGCAGCGCAATCAGCGGTAGCGATACCAAGGCACGGAAGAAAATAATCTGCAGTGGCGAGTGCACTTCACCTAACCACTTGGAAACAGCGTCGCCTAGGGCGAGGAAAAGAACGCCCAAACACATGCAGAGTATGCCTTTCAGCGAGGTTGTCACCGCGATCTCCCTGTTCACTGGTCAATACAAAGTGCCAAAAAAGAAAAACCCCGCCAATTAGCCATTGGCGGGGTGATGACGCCCCCCCCCCCTTACAAGCTGGCGTTAACGACCATACAGTCCATACCTTGGGAGTGCAGCTCACGGCACGCTTGGCGAGCGCGCTGCTCGTCCAATGCCATTAGCCGGGCGCGATAAACCGGGTTTTGGCCCTCTACCGTGTCTACAGCAATGCGTCCGCCTAAAGTCTGAGCAATCCGCTGAGCCGCCTGCTGCGCCAATTGCCGTGCCTGGGCTTCACGACTGAAAGCACCCACTTGCACCCCCCAGCCACCGCCCGTTTCAGTGACAGAAGCCATCTTGCGTTCACGCTCAATGAACGCTTGAAGTGGGTCGGGCTGTGGATCTTCGCTTGCCGGCGTGGGGCGCTGAATGGTGACGATATCGGCTAGCTGTTCTTCAAGATCGACAACCGGCGTTGAGGGGGTAGAGTTACTCGATGGTGACAATGTTGACGTTTCGACCACCGCCAGCAGGGGTTGGCGTGGCGCTGGCTGCTGTGGTGCCACCGGCTGAGCAGGGGGTGCAAAGGCCATAAATTCCCGCGAGAAGCTGGTGTCACCCATCCAGCTTTGCTGGTCGCGTAGCGACGCACGCAAGAAGCTACGATCCAGCAGATTGGCCATATGGGTATCCCGGGACTGGGATGAAAAACCACCCATGACGACGCCCACCAGCCGCCGATCACCGCGCACTGCGGTAGTGGCCACGTTAAAGCCAGAGGCGCGAATGAACCCCGTTTTTAGGCCATCGGCACCTGGGTAGTCACGCACCAATCGATTGTGGCTGGTGTGCCGGGTGCCGCGGTAGGTAAACTCTTGCAGGCCGAAGTAGTGGTAGTACTGGGGGAAGTCCTGCATCACGCGTACCGAAAGCGTGAGCATATCCCGCGCGGTGGTGATTTGGCCGTCATCCGGCAAGCCAGAGGCATTGCGAAAGGTGGTGGCATGCATGCCCAGCTCGCGTGCCTTGGTGGTCATCATTTGGGCAAAGTGGGCTTCGCTGCCGCCCAGGGCTTCGGCAACCACTGCGGCAACATCATTGGCAGAGCGAACCGCGAGTGCGCGAATAGCGGTATCCACCGGAATTGAGCTGCCCGCCGCCAGCCACAGTTTGACAGCAGGCTTGGCGGCAGCGTAATGGGAAACCGGCAAGGGTTGGTCCAAGCGCAGCGTACCCTCTTCTAACGCTTCAAAGGTTAGATAGAGCGTCATCATTTTGGTAAGCGACGCAGGATAGCGCTGATCGTCAATATTCTCGGCGTAAAGCACTTCGCCATTATCCAGATCAACGACAATACCCGCATAGCGCGGGTTGTCGGCATGCGCAGTAGTGACCATCGCAAGTATGAGCAGCATTAGCATACTCAAAAACCCTATCGCCGACGCTCCCCCGGCAGCGCTTTTTATCCTCGCATACATACCTGCCCCTTGCTTGTTATCAATGCGCTAGTTCGAATCGCTGTTTAACCAACCTGCCGCTGCTTAACTACCATGCCACACTCAAGCTACAACACAAGGCTTGCCCAAGCGGCACGCGACGCTTACTCAATTTAATAATAGGCCGAGTATAGGGTATTAGTACGAAGAATAGACGCCGTTAAGTGTAGAAAACAGAAGATAAATGCGCCCATAAAAAAAACCGACCACTGAGGGTCGGTTTTCATTCGCTACCAAAGAGGCCTGGCGCAGAGGATTACTCTTCTGCAGCGGCTTCTTCAACAACCGGACGGTCAACTAGTTCAACGAACGCCATAGGCGCGTTGTCGCCGGTGCGGAAACCGCACTTGAGAATACGGACGTAACCGCCCGGACGCTCGGCATAACGCGGACCCAATTCGTTGAACAGTTTGCCGACGGCTTCTTTAGAGCGCGTGCGGGCAAACGCCAAACGACGGTTTGCAACGCTATCCTGCTTAGACAAGGTGATCAGCGGCTCGATTACGCGACGCAGCTCCTTGGCTTTCGGCAGGGTTGTCTTAATGACTTCATGTTCGACCAGCGAGACAGACATGTTCTTGAACATGGCCTGACGATGCGAGCTGGTGCGATTCAGATGACGACCACTCTTACGATGACGCATGGTTGTAATTCCTTACCAAACTGGGACTCAAGTCGACGCTCACGCGGAGGCTTTGTCGTCCTTCAGGCTTGCCGGTGGCCAATTTTCCAACCGCATGCCAAGGGACAAGCCGCGAGCCGCCAATACATCTTTGATTTCATTCAAAGACTTTTTACCGAGGTTCGGTGTCTTCAACAGCTCAACTTCTGTGCGCTGGATAAGATCACCGATGTAGTAAATATTCTCGGCTTTTAGGCAGTTCGCGCTACGAACGGTCAACTCAAGATCGTCTACGGGGCGCAATAGAATTGGATCGACATGATCCTCTTCCTCTTCGACTTCCTGTTCTTTATCAGCTTCCAGGTCGACGAAGGCGGCCAGCTGCTCTTGCAGGATGGTCGCACTGCGACGGATAGCCTCTTCCGGATCCAGGGTACCGTCGGTTTCCAGATCGATAATTAGCTTATCGAGGTCGGTGCGCTGCTCGACACGAGCGGCCTCAACCGAGTAGGAAACACGGCGGACAGGGCTGAAGGTGGCATCCAGCTGCAGGCGGCCAATGGCACGTGACTCTTCATCAGAGCCGCGCGCGTCAGCCGGTTCGTAGCCACGACCCAGCGCTACCTTAAGCTGAATTTTCAGCTCGGCACCTTCATTGACATGAGCAATGACGTGGTCCGGGTTGACGATTTCGACGCTATGATCAAGCGCAATGTCGCCAGCGGTGACGACGGCTGGGCCCTGCTTGTTCAGCGTGAGCACCGCCTCATCGCGGCTGTGCATCTTGATCGCAACATCTTTCAAGTTCAGGAGGATTTCAATGACATCTTCCTGCACCCCTTCAAGCGCACTGTATTCATGCTCGACGCCGGCGATTTCAGCCTCTACCACGGCACAGCCGGGCATGGACGAAAGCAGAATGCGACGTAGTGCATTCCCCAGGGTGTGACCAAAGCCACGCTCGAACGGTTCGAGCACGATTTTGGCGTGATGTGCGCTGATTTCTTCGACCTTGATGTCGCGAGGACGGAGAAACTCTGTCACTGAACGCTGCATATGAACACCTTTCAGGCTGCCAAACGGATACTTGGTACTCGGTAAGATCTGGCGCGGGCGTTAAACCGGCACCAGATTGACAAGAAACAGAAAACTGCTTACTTGGAGTACAGCTCGACGATCAGGTTTTCGTTGATGTCGGCAGACAGGTCACCGCGTTCAGGCAGAGCCTTGAAAGTGCCTTCCATCTTCTTGGCGTCGATTTCGATCCAAGCGATATCGCCACGGTTGGCCGCAATGGACAACGCGCTTTGAATACGTGCTTGGTTTTTCGCCTTTTCGCGAATGGAAACAACGTCACCCGGCTTCACTTGATAGGAAGCAACGTTAACGGTGCGGCCGTTCACGGAAATCGCTTTGTGGCTGACCAGCTGACGCGCTTCAGAGCGAGTCGAGCCGAAGCCCATGCGGTAGACGACATTATCCAGTCGGGATTCGAGCAACTGCAACAATACTTCACCGGTCGCACCTTTCAGGCGAGCGGCTTCTTTGTAGTAGTTACGGAACTGTTTTTCGAGTACGCCATACATGCGACGTACTTTTTGCTTCTCGCGAAGCTGCAAGCCGTAGTCTGAAAGACGCTGACGACGCTGGCCGTGTACACCCGGGATCTGCTCGGATTTACACTTTTTCTCGAAGGGAGTAACACCACTCTTCAAAAAGAGGTCGGTGCCTTCACGACGAGACAGTTTGCACTTCGGTCCAATATAACGAGCCATGAATCTGTCTCCTTAAACGCGGCGTTTCTTAGGCGGACGGCAGCCATTATGGGGAATGGGCGTCGCGTCTACGATGCTTTGCACGCGGAAGCCGGCGGCATTCAGTGCGCGCACGGCGGATTCACGACCGGGACCTGGGCCTTTAACCAGTACATCTACGTTTTTCACACCATACTCGGCTGCAGCAGTTGCTGCACGTTCGCTTGCCACTTGAGCAGCGAACGGGGTGCTCTTGCGAGAACCACGAAAACCCGAACCACCGGCAGTCGCCCAAGAAAGAGCGTTGCCCTGGCGGTCTGTGATCGTCACGATCGTGTTGTTAAAAGAGGCATGGATATGCGCAATCGCATCCACTACCTGCTTTTTAACCTTTTTACGGTTACTACGCGGGTTAGCCATGTTGATGTCTATTCCTGTCTTTACGCCAGAACGTGCGTGTTATTTGCGGATCGGCTTACGCGGGCCCTTACGGGTGCGCGCGTTAGTCTTAGTCCGCTGACCACGCAGCGGAAGACTACGACGATGACGCAGACCACGGTAGCAGCCTAAGTCCATGAGACGCTTAATGTTAAGCGTGACATCACGACGAAGGTCGCCTTCTACGGTGTACTTGCCAACTTCAGAACGCAGGGTGTCGACTTCTTCAGAAGACAGATCCTGGATCTTGGCAGTAGGCGCGATACCGGCTGCAGCACAGATGTGCTCAGCACGGGTACGGCCAATCCCGAAGATATAGGTCAGCGAGATCGCCGCATGCTTGTTGTCCGGGATATTGACGCCTGCAATACGGGCCATCAGCTTACTCCGAAATTTGAGCGGCTTGCTCGTTTATTCATCTACAAAAGGCGCAACAGCATACCCCATCATTTGCCCTAAGGCAAGGGGTATGCTGGCACCCGCTTAATACAACCCAGGCTATTAACCCTGGCGTTGTTTGTGCCGTGGCTCGCTGCAGATGACGCGGACAGCGCCATTGCGACGAATGATCTTGCAGTTACGGCACATTTTCTTTACGGAAGCTCGAACTTTCATCGATCTTTCTCCAAAAACCGGCTCGCGGCGCGCCCTCTCTAACTAAATAGGGGTGGACGGCGCCTCAGCGCATGATACCGCCGCTACCGTAGCCTTTCAGGTTGGACTTCTTCATCACTGAGTCATACTGATGCGACATGAGATGCGACTGCACCTGGGCCATGAAGTCCATGATGACCACGACTACGATTAACAACGAGGTACCGCCGAAGAAAAACGGCACGTTCCACGCCACAATCAAGAACTGGGGCATCAAGGAAACCGCAGTGATATACAAGGCACCGAACAGGGTCAAACGTGTCATGACCTTGTCGATATAGCGAGCGGTCTGCTCGCCGGGGCGAATGCCCGGCAGGAAAGCGCCTGACTTTTTAAGATTGTCAGCCACATCCTTGGGGTTGAAGACCAGCGCTGTGTAAAAGAAGCAGAAGAATACCACTGCCGCCGCGAAAAGCAAGATGTAAAGCGGTTGACCTGGGCCTAATGCCTGAGATGCACGCTGCAACCACTCCATACCTTCACCGGCACCTACCCACTGACCAATAGAGGCCGGGAAAAGCAGGATACTGGAGGCAAAAATCGCCGGAATAACACCGGCCATGTTGACCTTCAAAGGCAGGTAGCTACTTTGCCCTGCATACATCTTATTGCCCACTTGTCGCCGAGGATAATTAACTTTGAGACGGCGTTGGCCGCGCTCAATGAAAACCACAAAGGCGACAGTCGCAATACCTAACACTGACAGCGCTAACAGCGGCAGAACATTCCAGGCCCCTTCATTACGGGCAAGCTCGAAGGCTTGGCCCACGGCACTGGGCAGTCCAGCGACAATACCGGCGAAGATCAGCAGCGAAATACCGTTGCCGATGCCCTTCTCGGTAATCTGCTCACCTAGCCACATCATAAACACCGCGCCCGATACAAACGTAATCACGGCGGTGAAATAGAAGCTGAAGTCAGCACTGTACGCGATGCCTTGGCTAGCCAGACCGACGGACATGCCGGTAGCCTGGACAAACGCCAGTATCACCGTGCCGTAGCGGGTGTACTGGCTAATCTTGCGGCGGCCAGCCTCACCCTCTTTCTTGAGCTGCTCAAGATGAGGGGAGACCGCAGTCATGAGCTGCATGATAATCGACGCCGATATATAGGGCATTATACCCAGGGCGAGAACACTCATGCGCTCCAGGGCGCCACCAGAGAACATGTTAAACATGCCCAGAATGGTGCCCTGTTGCTCCCTAAACAAGGCAGCAAGCTGGTCAGGATTGATACCGGGAACGGGAATGTGGGCACCAATACGGTACACCACGATGGCGAGGAGCACGAAGCGCAAACGCGCCCACAGTTCACTCAGACCGCTGCCCATCGCCGGCATTTTTCCTGACTTGGCCATTTAGTCCTCTACCTTGCCGCCAGCGGCTTCGATCGCTTCACGGGCACCTTTGGTGACCTTGATTCCGCGAACGGTAACCGCCGTTTTCAGTTCGCCAGAAAGGATGATCTTCGCGTGTAGCGTAGAGTCCTTTAGCACGTTGGCTTCTTTCAAAGATGCCAGGGTGACTTCGCCACCGGCAACTTTAGCAAGCTCAGCCAGGCGTACTTCTTCAGAGACCAGAGATTTTGCAGACGTAAAGCCGAATTTCGGCAAACGACGCTGCAAAGGCATCTGACCGCCTTCGAAACCGGGCTTAACACTGCCGCCACTACGTGACTTCTGACCTTTGTGACCACGGCCACCGGTCTTACCAAGACCGGAACCGATGCCACGACCAACGCGCTTTGCAGCGTGTTTGGAGCCCGGAGCCGGGCTTAGGTTATTGAGTTTCATGGATTACTCTCCCTCAACGCGCACAAGGTAGTTCACCTTGTGGATCATGCCGCGTACGGCAGGGGTGTCTTCCAGTTCAACCGTATGACCGATGCGACGCAGGCCCAAGCCTTTCATAGTAGCCTTGTGCTTGGGCATAATGCCGATGGTGCTGCGGATCTGGGTAACCTTGATCGTTGCTGCCATGGTGCCTTACCCCGTGATCGCTTCGACAGACAGACCGCGCTTGGCGGCCACGTCTTCCGGTGCTTGCATGGAGGAGAGACCTTTAACAGTCGCTCGTACCACGTTAACCGGGTTGGTGGAACCGTAGCACTTGGCCAGTACGTCGTGGACACCGGCGAGCTCTAATACAGAGCGCATGGCGCCACCGGCGATGATACCGGTACCTTCGGAAGCCGGCTGCATGTACACCTTGGAAGCACCGTGACGGGCTTTGACCGGGTACTGCAGCGTATGGCCAGCAAGGTTCACCTTGACCATGTTGCGACGAGCTTGATCCATCGCTTTCTGGATTGCGACAGGCACTTCACGCGCCTTGCCACGACCGAAACCGACACGACCTTTACCATCACCAACGACGGTCAGTGCGGTGAAGCCGAAAATACGACCACCCTTGACCACCTTGGCGACGCGGTTGACCTGCACTAACTTCTCTTGCAGATCACCGCTTTGCTGTTCGTTCTTCGCCATCGTAAAACCCTTTAGAATTCCAGGCCGCCTTCACGTGCGGCGTCGGCCAGCGCCTTGACGCGGCCGTGATACTTAAAGCCAGCACGGTCGAAGGCCACCTGGGTGATGCCTGCTTCTTTAGCGCGTTCAGCAATCAGAGCACCCACTTTAGAGGCCGCATCTGAGTTGCCGGTCGCACCCTCGCGCAGTACTTTGTCCAGCGTAGAAGCACTGGCTAGCACTTTGCCACCATCCGGCGAGATAATCTGCGCATAGATGTGACGCGGGGTACGGTTGACGCACAGGCGATACACGCCCAGCTCGCGGATCTTTGCGCGAGCGCGGCGGGCACGACGGAGACGAGATTCTTTCTTCGCGTTCATAACCCTGCCTTACTTCTTCTTGGCTTCTTTGCGACGCACCTGCTCGTCGGCGTACCGAACACCCTTGCCTTTATACGGCTCAGGGGGACGGAAGGCGCGGATTTCCGCGGCGCACTGGCCGAGCATCTGCTTATCCGCGCTTTTCAGCACGATAACGGTGTTCTTCGGCGTTTCCGCTGAGACACCTTTAGGCAGTTCATAGTCGACCGGGTGCGAGAAGCCCAGTGAAAGATTGAGCGTCTGGCCCTTAGCTTGGGCACGATAACCGACGCCAACAATTTCGAGAGTTCTTGTGAAACCCTCGGATACGCCCGTTACCAGGTTCTGAACTAAGGCGCGGGTAGTACCGGCCATGGCCCAGCTCTTGGCAGACTCACTCGGGGCGAAGGTCAGCTGGCCATCTTCTTGACCGACCACTACATCAGAGTGGATGGTCATAGATAGCGTGCCCTGGCCGCCTTTGGCGGTCAGCTGGTCAGCATTGATTTTAATCTCAACGCCGGCAGGCACTTTAACCGGATATTTCGCTATGCGGGACATTCCAGCCTCCTAGAATACGGTGCAGATGACTTCGCCACCGACACCCGCTTGGCGCGCGGCACGATCGGTCATGACACCATTGGATGTGGTGACAATCGCGATACCCAGGCCATCGGCAACCTTAGGCAAGTTATCCTTGCCCATGTAGCGGCGCAGGGACGGCTTGGAAACCCGCTGAATGTGCTCAATGACCGGCTTACCCTCAAAGTACTTGAGAGTTACGGTTAGCTCGGGCTTAGCGCCCTCCGCTACCGCAAAGTCGGCAATGTAGCCTTCTTCCTTTAGCACTCGGGCCACTTGCACTTTCAACTTGGAGGACGGCATGGTAGCCGTCTCCTTGGTGGCCATCTGCGCATTGCGGATACGTGTAAACATATCCGCCAGAGTGTCTTGCATGCTCATTTAATGTGCGCTCCTGATAATTCTACGTGGCGTTACCAACTGGATTTTTTCAACCCAGGAACGTCGCCACGCATGGCGGCTTCACGCAGCTTGTTACGGCCAAGGCCGAACTTGTTGTAAAAACCGTGCGGACGACCGGTGATACGGCAGCGGTTACGCTGACGCACCGGGCTTGAGTCGCGCGGCAGTTGCTGCAGCTTCAGCGTCGCCTCGAAGCGGTCTTCCTCAGACGTGTTCACGTCTGAGATGATCTTCTTGAGTTCAGCGCGCTTGGTCGCATACTTCGCGACCAGCTGAGTACGCTTAAGCTCACGCTCTACCATACTTTTCTTAGCCATGATCTCGCCCCTATTTCTTGAACGGGAAGTTCAGTGCGGTTAGTAGCGCACGACCTTCCTCGTCGGTTTTGGCGGTCGTAGTGATAGTGACGTCCAACCCCCGGATGCGATCGATTTTATCATACTCGATCTCCGGGAAGATGATCTGCTCACGCACACCCATGGAGTAGTTACCACGACCGTCGAAAGACTTCGGGTTGAGACCACGGAAGTCACGCACGCGGGGAATCGCGATGTAAACCAAACGGTCCAAGAAGTCCCACATACGCTCAGCGCGCAGAGTTACCTTGATGCCGATTGGCCAACCTTCGCGCACCTTGAAGCCCGCGATGGACTTACGTGCCTTGGTCACCAACGGTTTTTGACCAGAGAGTTTCTCTAGATCGCCGATGGCATTGTCAATCAACTTTTTATCGTTGACTGCTTCGCCGATACCCATGTTCAGAGTCACTTTCGTGATCCGGGGTACCTGCATAACGTTGGCATAGCTGAACTCTTCTTTGAGTTGAGCTGCTACCTCGTTTTGATAACGTTCTTTCAAGTTCGCCATTGTGCTACCCGACTCGCGTTAGGCGTCGATCTGCGTCTGCGTCGACTTGTAGATACGTACCTTGGTACCGTCTTCCTTCACTTGGAAGCCGACGCGATCCGCCTTACCGGTCTCCGAATTGAAGATGGCTACGTTGGACGCGTGAATCGGAGCCTCACGCTCGACGATACCGCCCTGATTACCCGCCATGGGATTTGGCTTGGTGTGACGTTTAATCATGTTCACACCGGACACCAAAAAGCGGTTTTCTAATACCCGCTTAACGGTGCCACGCTTGCCTTTATCCTTCCCGGCGATGACGATGACTTCATCGTCACGTTTGATCTTTTGCATATCCGCCTCGCTCCTTACAGCACTTCAGGCGCTAAGGAAATGATCTTCATGAACTTTTCATTACGAAGTTCACGAGTCACCGGCCCAAAAATACGGGTACCGATGGGCTGTTCGTTGGTGTTATTCAACAAAACTGCCGCATTTCCATCGAAACGGATGAGCGAACCGTCGGGACGACGGACGCCACTACGGGTCCGAACCACGACCGCTTTTAGCACCTGGCCTTTTTTGACCTTGCCACGCGGAATCGCTTCCTTAACCGTGACCTTGATGATATCACCAACGCGAGCGTAACGACGATGTGAACCGCCTAACACCTTGATGCACTGCACCCGGCGCGCTCCGCTGTTGTCGGCGACATCCAGCATTGTCTGAGTCTGAATCATCGGTTTTCTCCAAACCTAATCTGACTGCACTGATTGACAGGCCTTGGGATTAACCCTTGGCGTGTTCAACCACCTCGACCAGCGTCCAGGCTTTCTTCTTGGAAAGCGGACGGCACTCCTGAATGGAAACCGTATCGCCTGCCTTAGCCTGGTTCGCCTCATCATGGGCGTGCAGCTTGGTGGAGCGCTTAACGTATTTTCCGTAGATCGGGTGACGCTCGCGCCGCTCGATCATGACGACGATGGACTTGTCCATCTTATCGCTCACCACTTTACCGGTGAGCGTACGCTTTGTGTTTTCTTCGGCCATCTCAATCACCTGCCTTCTCGTTGAGCAAAGTCTTAACGCGGGCGATATCCCGGCGGACCTGCTTGAGCAGATGAGTCTGGCTCAGTTGGCCAGTGGCCTTCTGCATGCGCAGGTTAAACTGCTCGCGGAGGAGTTCGAGGAGTTGCTCCTGGAGCTCTCCTGCGGACTTTTCACGAATTTCCTGGGCTTTCATCACATCACCGTCCGTTTCGCAAAGGTGGTGGATAAGGGCATTTTCTGTGCGGCAAGCTCAAACGCTTCACGAGCGAGCTCTTCCGACACGCCTTCAATTTCATACAGGACCCGACCCGGTTGGATCTGGGCAACCCAGTACTCAACAGAACCTTTACCTTTACCCATACGAACTTCGAGCGGCTTCTTGGAGATCGGCTTATCAGGGAAGACGCGGATCCAGATTTTACCGCCACGCTTTACGTGACGTGTGATCGCACGACGGCCTGCTTCGATCTGACGCGCAGTGATGCGGCCGCGACCAGTAGCTTTAAGGCCGTATTCCCCGAAGCTGATCTTGCTTCCGCGATGCGCCAGGCCACGGTTGCGGCCTTTCATCATCTTGCGGAATTTCATACGCTTGGGCTGTAACATCGACTCGCTCTCCCCTTACCTGGAACCTTTCTTCTTGGGCGCGTTGCCGGCAGGCTGTTGTTTAGCCTTGGCACGTACTTCCTCGATACCGCCGAGGATTTCACCCTTGAAGATCCACACTTTGACGCCGATAACGCCATAGGTGGTGTGAGCTTCGTAAGTGGCGTAGTCGATATCCGCACGCAACGTGTGCAGCGGAACGCGACCTTCGCGGTACCATTCGGTACGTGCGATTTCAGCGCCACCAAGACGACCTGACAGCTGAATCTTGATGCCACCAGCGCCAAGACGCATTGCGTTCTGTACCGCGCGCTTCATAGCACGACGGAACATGACGCGACGCTCAAGCTGACCCGCTACGTTAGCAGCGACTAGCTTGGCATCCAGCTCCGGCTTGCGAACTTCTTCGATGTTCACATGCACGGGAACGCCCATCATCTGAGTGAGATCGCGACGCAGACGGTCGACATCTTCACCTTTCTTACCAATCACGATACCCGGACGGGCAGTGTGAATGGTGATGCGGGCATTGTTCGCCGGACGCTCGATGTGGATGCGGCTAACAGAGGCGCTTTTAAGACGCTCTTCCAGGAAGCTACGCACTTCGAGATCGTTATTGAGCTTATCGGCGTAAGCGCCGCGCTCAGCATACCAGACAGAAGCATGGTCTTTGACGATGCCCAGTCGAATGCCTGTTGGATTGACTTTCTGACCCATCGGTCGACTCCTACTTCTCGGCTACCTTGACGGTGATGTGGCACGTGCGCTTCAAGATACGATCCGCACGCCCCTTGGCACGCGGCTTGATACGCTTGAGCGTCATGCCCTCATCGACGCAGATGGTCGAGACACGCAGCTCGTCAATATCCATGCCGTTATTTTCTTCCGCGTTTGCAATCGCGGATTGCAGCACCTTCTTAACCAGCTTGGCAGCCTTCTTCGGTGAGAAGGTCAGCAGGTCGAGTGCCTCGGCGACAGGTTTACCGCGCACCTGGTCAGCCACCAAACGGGCCTTCTGGGCGGATAAACGAGCGCCAAGCAGCTTAGCTGTGACTTCCATCTCTCAATCCTCTCTGGCTTACCGTTTGGCTTTTTTATCCGCCGCATGCCCGCGATAAGTGCGAGTAGCAGCGAATTCGCCCAATTTGTGGCCAACCATTTCCTCGGAGACGTGCACCGGGACGTGTTGGCGACCGTTATGGACCGCGATAGTGAGGCCTACCATATTGGGCAGGATCATAGAACGACGCGACCAAGTCTTGATCGGTTTGCGATCGTTCTTCTCCACTGCAACCTCTACCTTCTTCAAAAGATGAAGGTCAATGAAGGGACCTTTCTTTAGTGAACGTGGCACAGCCGTTACCTCTTAATGTCTTGGCAATGTAGATCAACGCGTCTTATTACGACGACGAATGATCAGCTTGTCGGTGCGCTTGTTCTTACGCGTCTTGTGACCCTTAGTCGGCACACCCCATGGGGATACCGGGTGACGACCACCACTGGTGCGGCCTTCGCCACCACCGTGCGGGTGATCGACTGGGTTCATCGCGACACCGCGAACAGTCGGACGCACACCTCTCCAGCGCTTCGCACCGGCCTTGCCAAGTTGACGCAGGCTGTGCTCTGAGTTGCTCACTTCACCCAAGGTCGCGCGGCACTCGGCCAACACTTTACGCATTTCGCCAGAGCGAAGACGCAGGGTGGCATAGTTACCTTCACGAGCAACCAGCTGGGCGCTTGTACCGGCACTGCGAGCAATCTGCGCGCCTTTACCCGGCTTGAGTTCGATGCAGTGCACCGTAGAACCCAACGGGACGTTGCGCAGCGGCAAGGCATTGCCTTTCTTGATTGACGCGTTAACACCAGATTCCAGCACGTCACCCGCGCTGACACCTTTCGGTGCAATGATGTAACGACGCTCACCATCGGCATACTTCAGCAGCGCAATGTGCGCACTGCGGTTAGGATCGTGCTCAAGACGCTCAACGGTGGCAGGAATGCCATCCTTGGTGCGTTTGAAATCGATCAACCGATAGTGGTGACGATGACCACCGCCCACGTGGCGGGTGGTGATACGACCGTAGTTGTTACGGCCGCCGGACTTGGACTGTTTTTCTAAAAGCGGTGCATAGGCACGGCCTTTAAACAGTTCCTCGCCAACGATCTTGACGACGTGGCGACGACCGGCGGAAGTGGGTTTGGTCTTGACGATTGCCATTATCCGTACTCCTGCCCTTATTCGGCGCCAGAGAAGTCTTCGAGCGTTTCACCCGCAGCCAGGGTCACATACGCTTTGCGATAACCCTTACGCAGGCCAACGCCGTTCGCAGTACGTTTTGTTTTACCCTTCATGTTCAGTACCTGAACACTACCGACCTTTTTGCCGAAAAGTGCTTCAACGGCCTTTTTGATCTCGGGCTTGGTAGCATCAGATGCCACCTTGAAAACGTACTGGTTGCGCTCGGCTGCCATTGCGGCCTTTTCGGTCACGTGCGGCCCAAGCAGAACCTTAAATACGCGTTCCTGGTTCATGCCAGCTTCTCCTCGAATTTACGCAGGGCGGAGACGGTAATCAGCACCTTATCAAAGGCTACCAGGCTTACCGGGTCAGCTGCCGCGACATCCACCACGTCAACGTGGGGAAGGTTGCGTGCGGCCAAATAGAGCTTTTCGTCAACTTCTTCAGTGACGATCAACACTTTTTCAAGGTTGAGCTCTTTTAGCTTGGCAGCTACCTGCTTGGTCTTAGGCGCATCGACGACGAACTCTTCAATCGCGACTAAACGCTCTTGACGTACCAGCTCTGACAAGATGGAGCGCATCGCTGCACGGTACATCTTGCGGTTAACCTTCTGGGTGTAGTCTTGCGGACGCGCCGCGAAGGTTACGCCACCACTACGCCATAGCGGAGAGCGGATGGTACCGGCACGTGCACGACCGGTGCCTTTCTGACGCCACGGCTTTTTACCACCGCCACGAACGTCGGAACGACTCTTTTGTGCGCGGGTTCCCTGACGACCAGCCGCCAAATAGGCAGTGACAACCTGGTGAACGAGCGCTTCGTTGAATTCTTTGCCAAAAGTGGCGTCGGCTACTTCAACGGTACCCGCGCCTGCAGCAAGATTCAGATTCATTGGTAATTATCCCCTTCAGCCTGCTTTCACGGCGCTGCGAACGATAACGTCACTACCGGGAGCACCCGGTACGGCGCCTTTAATCAGCAGCAGGTTACGCTCGGCGTCGACACGGACGATCTCAAGGCTCTGCACGGTGCAACGGGCGTTACCCATTTGACCGGCCATCTTTTTGCCTTTGAAAACGCGACCCGGAGTCTGACACATGCCGATAGAACCCGGCGCGCGATGCGACAGAGAGTTACCGTGAGTCATATCTTGGGTACGGAAATTCCAGCGTTTAACAGCACCCTGGAAGCCTTTACCCTTAGAGGTGCCAGTCACGTCAACCATTTGACCAGCTTCGAAGAGGGATACGGTGAGTTCGCCGCCTACTTCAGGAATCTCTTCGCCTTCTGCAAGACGAAATTCCATCAGTGCACGACCAGCTTCAACACCCGCCTTGGCAAACTGACCCGCTTGCGCTTTGGTGAGGTGCTTAGCTTTACGAGAGCCAGATGTGACCTGAATCGCTGCGTAACCGTCAGACTCGACAGATTTAACGCGTGTAACACGATTAGGATCAACTTCAATAACGGTTACGGGCACAGACGCGCCGTCTTCGGTAAAGACACGGGTCATCCCGGCCTTTTTACCGACTAAACCGATAGTCATACTCAGTCTCCTATAGTGTACGGGGCTATCACCCGCTATGGCTGCCCTTTCCAGAGCATTCCACTAGCACATTGTATGGCGCCTCACGGCGCGGCGGCTGCTGCTCATGCTAGCTCTTTACAAAGAACGATGAGCGCTGGGCCGCAAGTGACTAGTGTAATTAGTTGAGTTTGATTTGCACGTCAACGCCTGCGGCGAGATCAAGCTTCATCAAAGCATCAACAGTTTTTTCAGTCGGCTCAACAATGTCGAGCACACGCTTGTGCGTACGAATCTCATACTGGTCACGCGCATCTTTGTTGACGTGCGGTGAGATCAGAATGGTGTAACGCTCGCGGTTGGTCGGCAGCGGAATCGGACCACGAACCTGAGCACCAGTACGTTTAGCGGTTTCAACAATCTCCGCTGTAGACTGGTCGATCAGGCGATGGTCGAAAGCTTTCAACCGAATGCGAATCTTTTGGTTCTGCATTTGCCCTAAACTCCAATGGATGTCGACGGCGCGAGCCGTCTACCCACGCATTCAAAGGATGCGCATTATAGGCACGCCAAAAGCCCATGTCAAACATTTGCTGTTGGTGCGCAGAAAAGGGGGCTCATCAGAGCCCCCTTCATCATTCAAGCATGCTGCTTACTTGACGATTTTGGCCACAACGCCAGCACCGACAGTACGGCCGCCTTCACGAATAGCGAAGCGCAAGCCTTCGTCCATTGCGATCGGGGCGATCAAGGTAACAACCATCTGAACGTTGTCACCCGGCATGACCATTTCAACGCCTTCCGGCAGTTCACAGGTACCAGTTACGTCGGTGGTACGGAAGTAGAACTGCGGACGGTAGCCCTTGAAGAAAGGCGTGTGACGACCACCCTCTTCTTTGGACAGTACGTAAACTTCTGCTTCGAAGGTAGTGTGCGGGTTGATGGTGCCCGGCTTGGCCAGTACTTGGCCACGCTCGACGTCATCACGCTTAGTACCACGCAGCAGGGCGCCAACGTTCTCACCAGCACGACCTTCGTCGAGCAGTTTACGGAACATTTCAACACCGGTAACGATCGTTTTGGTGGTATCGCGGATACCCACGATTTCCACTTCTTCGCCCGCTTTGACGATACCGCGCTCTACACGACCGGTAACAACAGTACCGCGGCCAGAGATAGAGAACACGTCTTCGATCGGCATCAGGAACGGCTGGTCGATGGCACGCTCCGGCTCAGGGATGTAAGCATCCAGAGCTTTGATCAAATTAGCGACGGCAGTCGTACCCATGCCCTTGTCATCTTCACCGTTCAGCGCCATCAGCGCAGAGCCAGTGATGATCGGCGTGTCGTCACCCGGGAAGTCGTACTGGTCTAGAAGTTCGCGAACTTCCATTTCTACCAGCTCGAGCAGCTCTTCATCATCGACCATGTCCGCTTTGTTCAGGAACACAACGATGAACGGTACGCCAACCTGACGAGACAGCAGGATGTGCTCGCGAGTTTGCGGCATCGGGCCGTCTGCGGCAGAACATACCAGGATAGCGCCGTCCATCTGCGCAGCACCGGTGATCATGTTCTTGACGTAGTCAGCGTGTCCCGGGCAGTCAACGTGCGCGTAGTGGCGATCTTCAGACTGGTATTCCACGTGGGAAGTAGCGATTGTGATACCGCGCTCACGCTCTTCAGGAGCGTTATCGATGGTATCAAACTCACGCCAGTCGCCGCCGAAAACCTCAGCAGACACGCGGGTCAGGGCCGCCGTCAGAGTCGTTTTACCGTGGTCGACGTGACCAATGGTGCCGACGTTGACGTGCGGTTTGGAACGTTCAAATTTTTCCTTAGCCACTGCTATAACCTCTTTACGTTAGCTAACGGTTAACCGTTTTGATTGATGACGGCTTCAACGACGCTGGAGGGCGCCTCGTCGTACTTCGAGAACTCCATAGAGTAGCTCGCACGGCCCTGGGTTTGTGAGCGCAGATCGGTTGCATAACCGAACATCTCGCCCAGTGGCACCGTCGCACGAATGACTTTACCAGAAGAGGAGTCATCCATACCCTGCACCAGGCCGCGACGACGGCTCAGGTCACCCATGACGTCACCCATAAATTCTTCGGGGGTCACGATTTCGACCTTCATCACCGGCTCCAGCAGCACGGCCTTGGCCTTCCTGGCACCTTCTTTTACTGCCATAGAAGAAGCAATCTTAAACGCAGTCTCGTTGGAGTCTACGTCGTGGAAGGAGCCATCAAACAGCGTTACTTTAACGTCGATCATCGGGTAACCCGCGATGACGCCGTTTTTGAGCTGCTCAAAAGCACCCTTCTCAACCGCGGGAACGTATTCCTTGGGAACCGCACCACCCACGATCTCAGAGTTGAACTTGAAGAACAGTTCGTCTTCGCCTTCACCCTTCTCTTCTGCTGTCAGCGGCTCGATACGCAGCCATACGTGACCATACTGACCACGACCACCGGACTGACGTACGAACTTGCCTTCTTGCTCAATGCTGCCGCGAATCGTTTCGCGATAGGCAACCTGAGGCTTACCGATATTGGCTTCAACCTTAAACTCGCGACGCATACGGTCAACGAGGATATCCAGGTGAAGCTCACCCATGCCAGAAATAATCGTCTGGCCGGTTTCTTCGTCGGTTTTGACCTGGAAGGAAGGGTCTTCTTGAGCAAGCTTGCCCAACGCAACACCCATCTTCTCTTGGTCTGCCTTAGATTTAGGCTCTACAGCAACCGAGATAACCGGATCCGGGAACTCCATGCGCTCGAGAACGATCTTGTTATCGATGTCGCACAGGGTATCACCCGTGGTGACGTCTTTCAGACCGATACAAGCAGCGATGTCGCCCGCCAGAACTTCTTTGATCTCTTCACGGGAATTGGCGTGCATCTGAACGATACGGCCAACGCGCTCTTTCTTCTGCTTAACGGAGTTATAGACACCGTCACCAGATTTAAGAACACCCGAGTAGACGCGAATAAAGGTCAGCGTACCAACGAAGGGGTCAGTGGCGATCTTAAACGCCAGGGCCGCAAACGGCGCACTGTCATCAGCTTCACGGGTATCAACGGTGCCGTCTTTATCGTCGAGCTCACCTTCGATCGCCTTAACTTCCGTCGGCGAAGGCATGTATTCGATAACGCCATCCAGCACTGCTTGAACGCCTTTGTTCTTAAAGGCAGAACCACAGGTAACCAGAACGATATCGTTAGCCAGGGTGCGCGCACGCAGACCGGCCTTGATCTCTTCAACCGATAGCTCACCGCCTTCAAGGTACTTTTCCATCAGCTCGTCAGAGCCTTCGGCAGCAGCTTCGACCATCTCTTCGCGGTACTTTTCTGCTGTTTCTTGTAGCTCAGCAGGAATGTCCGCGAGGTCATAATTCATACCCAGGCTTTCCTCGTCCCACAGGATAGCCTTCATCTGAATCAGATCAATAACGCCTTTAAAGTCCTCTTCCGTGCCCCAGTTAATCTGGATTGGCACAGCTTTGGCACCCAAACGCTCTTTCAACTGCTCGACAACCATGAAGAAGTCAGCGCCGGTACGGTCCATCTTATTGACGAAAACCATGCGCGGAACTTCATACTTGTTGGCTTGGCGCCATACTGTTTCGGTCTGCGGCTGAACGCCGGAAGAACCACACAGTACAACAACCGCACCATCGAGTACGCGCAGAGAACGTTCAACTTCAATGGTGAAGTCAACGTGCCCCGGGGTGTCGATAATATTGATACGGTGCTCAGGGAACTGCTTGTTCATGCCCTGCCAGAAACAGGTAGTTGCAGCTGAGGTGATAGTGATACCACGCTCCTGCTCCTGCTCCATCCAGTCCATGGTCGCAGCACCGTCGTGTACTTCGCCCACTTTGTGGGAGAGACCGGTGTAGAACAGTACACGCTCAGTCGTCGTGGTTTTACCCGCGTCGACGTGAGCGACGATACCGATATTACGGTAGCGATTTAGTGGAGTCTTGCGTGCCACGGTGAAACTCCCGTTTGTTGGCGATGCTCGTTAATTTAGCGGCGTATGCAAGCGAGGTTTATGCGGCCACCGCTACCACTGCATCATGGTAGCGGCTGAGTGTTGCAACTTTTGAATTGCAACAACGCGACTCAGCAAACATTTCACCATGCTGAACAACGTGCATATATAAACCAGAAAGCCGTACTTAAAAACGCCGTACAAAGAAACGCCGATTTTAGAAACGCTGACCTTAAAAACGCCGACCTTAAAAACGGTAGTGCGAGAAGGCCTTGTTGGCTTCTGCCATGCGATGCACGTCTTCGCGCTTCTTAACGGCAGAACCTTTACCTTCAGCGGCATCCAGCATTTCACCCGCCAGACGCTGAACCATGGTTTTCTCACCGCGACGACGCGCCGCGTCCACCAGCCAGCGCATTGCCAGCGCTTGACGGCGAGACGGACGTACTTCAACCGGCACCTGATAGGTCGCACCACCAACGCGGCGCGACTTCACTTCGACCATCGGCTGGATGGCTTCCAGCGCTTTGTCGAAGATCTCCAGCGGATCTTCTTTACTACGCTCGGCAACCTTGTCCAACGCACCGTAGACGATACGCTCAGCTATGGACTTCTTGCCGCTGACCATCAGGTGGTTCATGAACTTCGCCAGACGCTCACTTCCGAACTTAGGATCCGGCAGAATCTCGCGTTTAGCTACTACTCTTCTTCTAGGCATGATAAGCCCTCAATTAAGGATCTTTCAGGTAAACCCGGAACTCATGCAACCTGTGTACGCTATTCAAGTACCACAAGTGCAGCCCGACCTTACTCTTATCAGACCGTCAAATTCGTGAAAATCGTTACTCAGCATGCCCTTTTGACGGGGCGACGCTGCACAGCTGACCTAGCCCTAGGACTTAAAACTTAGGACTTAGGACGCTTAGTACCGTATTTAGAACGACCCTGACGACGATTTTGAACGCCAGAGGTGTCAAGGGCGCCACGAACGGTGTGATAACGCACACCTGGCAAATCCTTTACACGACCGCCGCGAATCAAAACGACAGAGTGTTCTTGAAGGTTGTGACCTTCACCACCGATATAAGAAGACACTTCAAAGCCGTTGGTAAGGCGCACACGGCAAACCTTACGCAGAGCCGAGTTAGGCTTCTTCGGGGTGGTGGTGTAAACGCGCGTACAAACGCCACGTTTTTGCGGACAGGCCTGCAGCGCTGGCACGTCACTTTTTGTGACGGGGCGCTTGCGCGGCTTGCGCACTAGCTGATTAATCGTTGCCATGGTGTTTAGCTGACTCCAATGGTTGCCTTGCCTTTTAACAAATGCGGGCAGCGGATGCGGGCGCACCCACCCCACTGTTAAAGGCTGCGCATTCTAAAGGCTGACCCTAGGTCGCGTCAAGCCTTGCCGGCGGTTTTACCGGCAAGGTGACACTTTTTCAGGTCAGCTATTCGTTTTACTTACTCATGTTACCTACTGCTTTAGGCGCCAAATCTACAGCTCGTCGTCAGAATCGAGAGCGGTCAACTGTGCACCCAGCTCCTGTTCGACTTCGGTAGCCGAAGGATTGAACAGTTGCTCAACGTCTTCGCGCTTGCGACGACGTTCTGCGTGGTGAGTCAAGCCCGTACCGGCCGGTATCAGGCGACCAACCACCACATTTTCTTTCAGGCCGCGCAGGTAATCGCGCTTGCCAGTCACCGCCGCTTCGGTCAGTACGCGGGTTGTCTCCTGGAAGGAGGCCGCGGAAATGAACGACTCGGTGGCCAGGCTGGCCTTGGTGATACCCAGCAGCATACGCTGATACTTGGCCGGGAATTTCTTCTCTTTTTCAAGACGTTCGTTCTGTTCCAGCACGCGAACCAGTTCAGCCTGGTCGCCCGTGATGAAGTCAGAATCGCCCGAGTCAGTAATCTCTACCTTACGCAGCATCTGACGCACAATGACTTCGATGTGCTTATCGTTGATGCCTACGCCCTGCAGACGATAAACGTCCTGTACTTCGGCAGTGATGTACTTGGCGAGCTCCTCAACACCCAGCAAGCGCAGGATATCGTGCGGATTGCTCGGCCCATCGGAAATCACCTCGCCCTTCTCGACGGTTTCGCCTTCGAAGACGGCAATTTGACGCCATTTCGGAATCAGCGCTTCAAACGGATCGCCAGATTCCGGGGTAATGGTCAGACGACGCTTACCTTTGGTCTCTTTACCGAAGCTGATCACACCGCTGATCTCGGCCAGGATCGAGGACTCTTTCGGCTTACGCGCTTCAAACAAGTCAGCAACCCGCGGCAGACCACCGGTGATGTCTTTGTTCGCCGAGGCTTCTACCGGGATACGGGCAACCACTTCACCCACCCCGATCGTCACACCATCGTCGACCGAAATAATCGAGTTGCCCGGAAGCAGGTACTGAACCGGGGTGTTGGAGCCCGATACAGAGACGTACTCGCCCGAGCTGTCTTGCAGCATGACCATCGGGCGCTTGTCGCGACCGGCCATGGGACGTGCTGCAGACTCGATCACCTCGATAGAGGAGAGGCCGGTCATCTCATCGACGCTGCGGTGCATGGTGACACCCTCGTCGAGATCGATGAACTGCGCCTTACCTTCTACTTCGGCAACGATCGGGTGAGTGTGCGGATCCCATTTGGCGACCGTCGCACCAGCGTCGACCACGTCGCCGTCGCGTACAGAAAGCTCAGCACCGTAAGGGAGCTTATAGTACTCACGCTCACGGCCATGGTCGTCAGCAACGGCCAGGGCGCTGGAGCGAGATACGACAACCAGCTTGCCGTCGGCACGCTCTACATGCTTGATGTTGTGCAGACGAACCTTACCGCCGTGCTTCACTTGTACGCTATCCACAGCAGACGAACGCGATGCCGCACCACCGATGTGGAAGGTACGCATGGTCAGCTGGGTACCCGGCTCACCGATGGACTGTGCGGCGATAACGCCGACGGCTTCACCGATGTTGACCTGATGGCCACGGGCCAAGTCACGGCCGTAACAGGAGGCACACACGCCGTGTGCGGTCTCACAGGTAATCGTAGAGCGAACGATGATCTCGTCTACACCCATGGTGTCGAGCTCGGCACACCATTTCTCGTCGAGCAAGGTGCCTTTCGCGATCAAGACTTCACCGCTGCCAGGGTGAACCACATCCTGGGCGACTACACGACCAAGCACGCGCTGGGAAAGCGGTACGATAATGTCGCCGCCTTCGATGATCGGGTGCAGGGTCAAGCCATTTTCGGTACCACAGTCGACTTCGGTGATGACCAGGTCTTGCGCTACGTCTACCAAGCGACGGGTTAGGTAACCGGAGTTGGCGGTTTTCAACGCCGTATCCGCAAGACCTTTACGTGCACCGTGGGTCGAGATGAAGTACTGCAGTACGTTCAGACCTTCACGGAAGTTGGCGACGATCGGCGTTTCGATGATCGAGCCATCCGGCTTGGCCATCAGACCACGCATACCCGCCAACTGACGGATCTGGGCAGCACTACCACGGGCACCGGAGTCGGCCATGATGAAGACGCTGTTGAACGAGTCCTGCTCAACTTCGTTGCCATCACGATCGATGACGGTCTCTTTAGAGATACCCACCATCATCGCCTTGGCGACTTTGTCGTTGGCCTTGGACCAGATATCGATAACCTTGTTGTACTTCTCGCCCGCTGTTACCAGGCCAGAAGAGAACTGGTCTTCGATCTCTTTAACTTCGGCTTCCGCTGCATCAACGATTTCAGTTTTTGCTTCGGGAATAACGAAGTCGTTAACACCGATTGAGGCGCCGGACCAGGTCGCGAGACGGAAACCGGTATACATCAGCTGGTCAGCGAAAATGACGGTCGGCTTGAGGCCGGCACGACGATAAACTTCGTTGATCAGGCTAGAGATCGCCTTCTTCTTCATCGGCTGGTCGATCAGCTCGAAAGGCACACCTTCGGGCAGAATGCGGAACAGCAGTGCACGGCCTACCGTCGTATCGTAAATACGGCGGTGGAAGCTACGCTCGCCGCTCTCTTCTTCGATATCGATTTCGTCCAGACGCACTTTGACCCGGGCGTGCAGCGATACTGACTGGGTACCAAACGCGCGCTCAACTTCATTAAGGTCAGAGAACACCATGCCTTCGCCTTTGGCGTTGATCTTTTCGCGGGTCATGTAATAGAGACCCAGTACAACGTCCTGGGACGGCACGATGATCGGCTCGCCGTTAGCGGGCGAAAGCACGTTGTTGGTGGCCATCATCAGCGCACGCGCTTCGAGCTGGGCTTCCAGGGTCAGCGGCACGTGTACCGCCATCTGGTCACCGTCAAAGTCGGCGTTGTAGGCGGCACATACCAGCGGGTGCAGCTGAATCGCTTTACCTTCGATCAGCAGCGGCTCAAACGCCTGGATACCCAGACGGTGAAGCGTGGGGGCGCGGTTAAGCAGTACCGGGTGCTCGCGGATAACATCGGCAAGGATGTCCCACACTTCCGGCAGCTCGCGCTCGACCATCTTCTTGGCGGCTTTGATCGTGGAGGCATAGCCCAGCGACTGCAGCTTGGAGTAGATAAACGGCTTGAACAGCTCAAGCGCCATTTTCTTGGGCAGACCACACTGGTGCAGACGCAGGGTCGGACCAACGGTAATTACCGAGCGGCCCGAGTAGTCGACGCGCTTACCCAGCAGGTTCTGACGGAAACGACCCTGCTTACCTTTGATCATGTCGGCGAGCGATTTCAGCGGGCGCTTGTTAGAGCCCGTGATCGCGCGGCCACGACGACCATTGTCGAGCAGTGCATCGACGGCTTCCTGCAGCATACGCTTCTCGTTGCGCACAATAATGTCCGGCGCATTGAGATCGAGCAGACGCTTCAGGCGGTTGTTACGGTTGATTACACGACGGTAAAGGTCGTTGAGATCGGAGGTCGCGAAACGGCCACCGTCCAGCGGTACCAGCGGACGCAGATCCGGTGGCAGCACGGGCAGCACTTCCATGACCATCCACGCCGGCGCGTTACCGGAGTGGTAGAAGGCTTCAAGCAGCTTGAGGCGCTTGGAGAGCTTCTTGATCTTGGTTTCGGAGTTAGTCTGCGGAATCTCTTCGCGCAGGTGGTTAATCTCTTCTTCCAGATCGATATCTTTGAGCAGCTCCTGAACGGCTTCGGCACCCATGCGGGCGTCGAAGTCATCACCGAACTCTTCCAGTGCTTCAAAGTACTGCTCGTCGTTCATCAGCTGACCACGCTCCAGCGTGGTCATACCTGGATCGATAACGACAAAGCTTTCGAAATACAGCACGCGCTCGATATCACGCAGGGTCATATCGAGGAACATGCCGATACGCGACGGCAGTGACTTCAAAAACCAAATGTGTGCCACCGGCGAAGCGAGCTCGATGTGCCCCATGCGCTCACGGCGCACGGCGGCCTTGGTCACTTCTACGCCACACTTTTCGCAGATGATACCGCGGTGCTTCATGCGCTTATACTTGCCGCACAGGCACTCGTAATCCTTAACCGGGCCAAAAATCTTGGCGCAGAACAGGCCATCCCGCTCCGGTTTAAAGGTACGGTAGTTGATGGTCTCAGGCTTCTTCACCTCGCCAAACGACCAGGAGCGAATCATGTCCGGCGACGCCAGGGTAATCTTGATCGCGTCAAACTCTTCGGACTGAGACTGCGATTTGAGTACTTTCACCAAATCTTTCATGGGACGGCTCCTAGCTCTCTAACTCGATATCGATGCCCAGCGAGCGGATTTCCTTCACGAGTACGTTGAAGGATTCCGGCATGCCTGCCTGCATGGTGTGGTCGCCATCCACGATGTTTTTGTACATCTTGGTGCGGCCTTCGACGTCGTCCGACTTGACGGTGAGCATCTCTTGTAGCGTGTATGCAGCGCCGTAAGCTTCCAGCGCCCACACTTCCATCTCACCGAAGCGCTGACCACCGAATTGCGCCTTACCACCCAAGGGCTGCTGGGTAACCAGCGAGTAAGAACCAGTAGAACGCGCATGCATCTTGTCGTCTACCAAGTGGTTAAGCTTCAGCATGTACATGTAGCCAACGGTGACCGGACGGTCAAAAGCATCACCGGTACGGCCATCGAACAGGGCCATCTGACCCGACTCGGGGATGTCCGCCAGCTTCAGCAGGTGCTTGATTTCGTGCTCTTTAGCACCGTCAAACACCGGCGTGGCCATAGGCACACCACCTTTGAGGTTCTTCGCCAGGGCGATGATCTCGTCATCCGTCAGGGAGTCGAGATCTTCAACGCGCGTACCTTGCGTATTGTAGATCTGCCCCAGGAAATCACGGATCTCGGCCACTTGCTGTCCACGTGCGTCGCGCAGCATGGCTTCGATCTTGACGCCCAAGCCACGTGCCGCCATACCCAGGTGGGTTTCCAAAATCTGACCGACGTTCATACGCGACGGTACGCCCAGCGGGTTCAGCACCACGTCGACCGGCTCGCCCTTTTCATCAAACGGCATGTCTTCGATGGGCATAATCGCCGAGATAACACCTTTGTTACCGTGACGACCGGCCATCTTGTCACCCGGCTGGATGCGACGCTTAACAGCCATATAGACTTTGACGATTTTTAGCACGCCCGGTGCGAGATCGTCGCCCTGGGTCAGCTTGCGCTTCTTATCTTCAAAGCGCTCGTCCATCTCTTTACGACGGGTTTCCAGCTGTTCGTCGGCCTGTGCCAGCAGCTCGTTGTAGGACTCATCCTGCATGCGCAGTTTGAACCACTGCTGACGCGGCAATTCATCCAGGTATGCCTCGTCGAGCACGTCACCTTTCTTGAGGTTCGGGCCGCCGTTAACAGCCTGACCGTCAAGGGTACGCTTTAGACGCTCAAAAGTGGCGTCTTCGGCGATACGGTAAGTCTCTTGGAGATCCTTACGAACTTCGTCAAGCTGAGTGCGCTCGATCGACAGGGCGCGTGAATCTTTCTCAACGCCGTCACGAGTAAACACCTGAACGTCGATGACCGTACCTTTCATGCCTGTCGGGGCACGCAGGGAAGTGTCTTTAACGTCAGACGCTTTCTCGCCGAAGATGGCACGTAGCAGCTTCTCTTCAGGCGTCAGCTGGGTTTCACCCTTCGGCGTTACTTTACCGACCAGAATATCGCCCGGGCCGACTTCGGCACCGATGTAGACAACGCCCGCTTCATCCAGCTTGGAGAGCGCAGACTCGCCCACGTTAGGGATATCGGAGGTAATTTCTTCCGAGCCCAACTTGGTGTCGCGGGACACACAGGTCAGTTCCTGAATGTGGATCGTGGTGAAACGGTCTTCTTGAACGACCCGCTCGGAAAGCAGGATGGAGTCCTCGAAGTTGTAACCGTTCCAGGGCATAAACGCGATGCGCATGTTCTGGCCCAGCGCCAGGTCGCCCATATCCACCGACGGGCCGTCAGCGAGAATATCGCCACGTGCCACGCTGTCGCCAGGCCGCACGATGGGGCGCTGGTTCATACAGGTGTTCTGGTTCGAGCGGGTGTACTTGGTCAGGTTGTAGATATCAACGCCGGCTTCACCGCCGATGATTTCATCTTCATTAACCCGTACCACCACACGACGCGCATCGACGGAATCAATCACGCCGCCGCGATTGGCCACCGCACAGACGCCGGAGTCACGGGCAACAAAGCGCTCCATGCCCGTACCTACCAGCGGCTTATCGGCACGCAGGGTCGGTACCGCCTGACGCTGCATGTTAGAACCCATCAAGGCGCGGTTGGCGTCATCGTGCTCCAGGAACGGAATCAATGCCGCTGCGACTGATACAACCTGACGTGGCGACACGTCCATTAGCGTCACTTGCTCAGGACGCATAAAGGTCGTTTCACCGCGGTGACGAACCTGAACCAGGTCATCACTTAACTTGTTGGACTCATCTACCGCTGCTGATGCCTGGGCGATAACGAAATCGCCCTCTTCGATCGCCGAGAGGTGAACGATGTCGTCGGTCAACTGACGATCAACCACTTTACGGTACGGCGTTTCGAGGAAACCGTAGCTGTTAGTGTGGCTGTAAGTGGCCAGCGAGTTAATCAGACCGATGTTCGGGCCTTCTGGCGTTTCGATCGGGCATAGACGCCCGTAGTGCGTGGCGTGAACGTCACGTACTTCGAAGCCAGCACGCTCACGGGTCAAACCACCGGGGCCGAGTGCCGACACACGACGCTTGTGGGTAACCTCAGAAAGCGGGTTGTTCTGATCCATAAACTGCGAAAGCTGGCTGGAACCGAAGAACTCCTTCACCGCCGCCGCGACCGGCTTGGCGTTGATCAAGTCTTGGGGCATCAGGCCTTCGCTTTCCGCCATGGAAAGACGCTCTTTCACGGCGCGCTCTACACGCACCAGGCCTACGCGGAACTGGTTCTCTGCCATCTCGCCCACACAGCGAATACGGCGGTTACCCAGGTGATCGATATCGTCAACGTCACCGAAGCCGTTACGGATACTGATCAGCTCGCGCAGCACATCAAGAATGTCTTTGCGATCCAGTACGCCGGAGCCCGTATCAGTATCACGACGCAGGCGACGGTTGAACTTCATGCGGCCAACGCCAGACAGGTCGTAGCGGTCCTCAGAGAAGAACAGGTTGTTAAACAGCGTCTCGGCAGACTCTTTGGTGGGCGGTTCGCCGGGACGCATCATGCGGTAAATTTCGACTAACGCTTCAAGCGCGGAATTAGTAGCATCCAGCTTCAAGGTGTCGGAAATGAATGAACCGCAGTCGAGATCATTGGTGTAGAGCGTTTTCACCAAGGTAATGCCACCCTGGGCCATGCGCTCAAGCACCTCGGGAGTGATCTCGGTATTACACGGGCAGATCAGCTCGCCTGTTTTGGAGTCGATTTGATCTTTAGCCAGCGTTTTGCCGAACAGGTACTCCATCGGCACGTCCAGACGCTCAAGGCCGGCTTTTTCAAGCTGACGAATGTGCTTCTGGGTAATCCGACGCCCCTCTTCAACGATCACATTGCCTTCGCCATCCTTGATGTCGAAAGTAGCTGTCTCGCCGCGCAGGCGCGACGGAACCAACTCAACATAGAAACCGGATTTCTCAATGTGGAAGACGCTGGTTTCAAAGAACTCGGCCAGGATCTCTTCGGTGTTCATCCCCAGCGCACGCATCAGTACCGAGGCCGGCAGCTTGCGGCGACGGTCAATACGTACGAAAACGTTATCCTTGGGGTCAAACTCGAAGTCTAACCAGGAGCCACGATAAGGAATCACGCGAGCTGAATAGAGCAGCTTGCCGGAAGAGTGGCTCTTACCTTTGTCGTGATCGAAGAACACACCGGGCGAGCGGTGGAGCTGGGAGACGATAACCCGCTCAGTACCGTTGATAACAAAGGTACCGTTCTCAGTCATCAGGGGGATTTCCCCCATGTAGACTTCTTGCTCTTTAATATCTTTAATTGCTTTGTTCGAGGAGTCGCGATCATAGATGATCAAGCGAACCTTGACGCGCAGCGGGGCGGAGTAAGTCACGCCGCGCAGCTGGCACTCCTTAACATCGAACGCCGGCGTACCGAAGCGGTAGCTGACATACTCAAGCGCTGCATTGCCGGAGAAGCTCTCAATCGGAAACACGGACTTGAATGCCGCGTGCAGACCGACCTCGTGACGCTCGTCGGGCGAACGATCTTGCTGGAGGAAGTCGTAATAGGAATCAAGCTGGATCGCCAGCAAGTAAGGCACATCCATCACTTGGGGCAGTTTGCCGAAATCCTTGCGGATGCGTTTTTTCTCAGTATATGAGTAAGCCATCTGTATTCCCCAGCTTGTTCACCATGGGTGACCGATGCGTGGTCATCGCTGCCCGGCGGGCTTCGTCAGACGCAGACAGCAAGCTCCTAAATCGGTAGCTCGCCGTCGAAAATCTAGTTCGATAACTCAGTCGTCGATAACACTATCTTCAATAACGCCATCTTCAATAACGCTGTTACGTTTCTGTCGTGGCTGCTCTCAATGAGCAGCACTGCTGTTGTTCAATATCATCGACTGTCCAACATCAGCTACAACAGAAAAAGGCCGGCAGCGGGAAATCCCGCCGCCAGCCGTGGAAGCTCACGCAGCGCGTAAAGCCGTCCGCACAAGGCTTACTTGAGCTCGACGGTTGCGCCCGCTTCTTCCAGCTTGGCTTTAGCTGCTTCAGCGTCGTCTTTAGACAGACCTTCTTTGATGGTCGCCGGAGCGCCGTCAACAGCACCTTTAGCTTCTTTCAAGCCAAGGCCAGTGATCTCACGTACTGCTTTGATCACGTTAACTTTCTTGTCGCCAGCAGCGGTCAGAACTACGTCAAACTCAGTCTGTTCTTCAGCTACTTCGCCGCCAGCAGCCGGACCAGCCATTACGGCAGCGGCAGCAGAAACGCCGAATTTCTCTTCCATTGCTTCGATCAGCTCGACAACTTCCATTACGGTCATGTCGGCTACAGCATTGATGATATCGTCTTTAGACAGTGCCATTGTTTCATTCCTAACTTTGCGGGAGTCTCGGTCAGCCGAGGACTCAGGATTCATTGCTCGGTTCAGGCAGCGCCCTGGTTAAACCGTTTACGCCACCTGCAAGAAGAACTGCTTATGCAGCTTCTTGCTTCTGGTCGCGCAGAGCGGCCAGAGTACGAACCAGCTTGCCAGCGGAGGCTTCTTTCATTACCGACATCAACTTGGCAATTGCTTCGTCGTGAGTCGGTAGGGTTGCCAGACGGTCGATGTCAGCAGCCGGAATCAGCTCACCTTCGTAGGCCAACGCTTTTACTTCGAAGTTCTTGTCCGCTTTAGCAAACTCTTTGAACAGACGAGCGGCAGCGCCCGGATGATCAGTAGAGAAGGCCAACAACGTAGGACCAACGAAGCTATCGTTCAAGCACTCCCACTGAGTGCCCTCGAGAGCGCGGCGAGCCAGCGTATTACGTACAACACGCAGCTCTACACCATTCTCACGCGCCTGCTTGCGCAGATCGGTCATTTTACCAACCGTAACGCCGCGAGAATCAGCAACTACGACGGAGAGTGCGCCCTTGGCCGCTTCACTGACCTCGGCAACAATCGCTTTCTTGCCTTCAAGTGCTAGTGGCACAGTGATCACTCCTTCGTGCCGGAACCCAGGAAGGTTCCGGTGGTTACCATCTCTCCCCACTCTGCTGTGCTAAAAGCGCTGCAAAGCGGGAAGCCTTGGGGATGGTGCTCACCAGAAAGCCGTCTTAAGCTTAACCAACTGGCGGCCACACCATCTGCGCAGGCGCTTATAGGGCAATTAAGCCGCCCTTGTAAGTACTTGCGTACTTATCAAGCGCGGCACCTGCGGTCTTTGACGATGCCCCGGCCAGTGATAGCCACCAAACGGGGGACCGCAAAGTTCTTGCTCGGTTCTTACAAAAAAACCAACGATTACTCGCTTACGCGAAAGCAGAGTGATCGATTGTTAAACCCGGGCCCATAGTAGTAGACAGGGTCATTTTTTTGAAGTAAATACCTTTAGAGGCGCTCGGCTTGAGGCGCTTCAGGTCAGCAACCAGTGCTTCCAGGTTGCCGTTAATTGCTGCGGCGTCAAAATCCACTTTACCCAGGGTAGTGTGGATGATGCCGTTTTTGTCGGTACGGAAACGCACCTGACCCGCTTTGGCATTCTTGACCGCTGTCGCCACATCGGGCGTTACGGTGCCAACTTTCGGGTTAGGCATCAGGCCACGCGGACCTAGAATCTGACCCAACTGACCCACAACGCGCATGGCGTCTGGCGAAGCGATAACGACGTCAAAATCCATCACGCCTTTTTTCACTTGCTCAGCCAAGTCGTCCATACCCACGATGTCGGCGCCGGCTTCTTTAGCGGCATCGGCATTGGCACCCTGGGTGAAGACTGCAACGCGTACGTCTTTACCGGTACCGTTAGGCATGACGGTAGCGCCACGTACAACCTGGTCGGATTTGCGTGGATCAACGCCCAGGTTGATGGCAACATCAACAGACTCTTTGAATTTAACTGTAGACAGCTCAGAGAGCAGCGCTACCGCTTCTTCAATAGAGTAGGCTTTAGTAGTGTCTACTTTTTCGCGAATGATTTTCGCACGCTTAGACAGTTTAGCCATGATCAGAGACCCTCCACGTTTAGGCCCATGCTGCGAGCGCTGCCAGCAATGGTGCGTACAGCGGCATCGAGATTCGCAGCCGTCAAATCAGGCTCTTTAGCCTTGGCGATCTCTTCAAGCTGTTCACGCGTTACGGTGCCGACCTTCTTCTTGTTCGGCTCACCAGAACCAGACTTGATGCCAGCGGCTTTTTTCAGCAGCACGGCAGCAGGCGGCGTCTTGGTGACGAACGTGAAGCTACGGTCAGAGTAGACGGTGATCACGACTGGCGTCGGCAGGCCCGGCTCAATTTCTTGAGTCGCAGCGTTGAACGCCTTACAGAATTCCATGATGTTCACGCCGTGCTGACCCAGCGCAGGGCCTACCGGCGGACTTGGATTGGCTTTACCTGCAGCAACCTGCAGTTTGATATAAGCCTGTACTTTCTTGGCCATCTTTAACACTCCAGTTGGGTAATAGCGCCCGAAGGCTCCCCGGTACCAGTGAAACAGCTGAACCAGCCATTTCACACGAATTAAAACTTACCGCTTACTTACTATTTACTACTCACCCGTTACTCTTTCTCAACTTGAGAGAACTCTAACTCAACAGGTGTAGAGCGCCCGAAGATCAGCACGCTGACATGCAGACGACTCTTTTCATAATTAACTTCTTCGACAACACCGTTGAAATCGGCAAACGGCCCGTCGACAACACGCACTGATTGGCCCGGCTCAAACATCGTCTTAGGCCGCGGCTTATCAGTACCGTCTTTAACGCGCAGCAAAATGGCATCTGCTTCGCGAGAAGTGATTGGCGCTGGCTTCTCTTTTGTTCCGCCAATAAAGCCCATAACACGCGGCGTCTCATTGACGAGGTGCCATGTTTCGTCGGCCATTTCCATCTCGACTAGCACGTAGCCGGGATAAAATTTGCGCTCGCTCTTGCGCCGCTTGCCGTCACGCATTTCGACAACTTCTTCGGTCGGCACCAGAATTTCGCCAAAGCGATCTTCCATACCATACATCTTCACACGCTCAATCAATGAGCGCATGACATGCTTTTCAAAGCCAGAATAAGCGTGAACGACGTACCAACGTTTGGACATGAATACTCCTAACCAATGACGCCGGACATCGCCCAGCCAAGAAGAGTGTCGATCAACCACAGCATTAGCCCCACCACCAAAACGGCCACTAGCACAATGGCCGTGGTTTGAATGGTTTCGGCTCGGGTCGGCCATACAACGCGCTGAATCTCTTTCTTGGCGCTTCTGGCAAGCTCTACTAAATCACGACCCTTGGTAGTGGTTAGCGCGATCAAACCCGCAATCACACACAACACCACCACACCAAGCACGCGGTAGAGCAGGCCAATATCGGCGAAATAGGTATTACCAACAACAGCAACGACAAGCAGCGCTACGACCGCCGCCCACTTGAGCCCGTCATGGCGCGTCTGTTGCACCTCGGCGCCATGTTTTACAGAACCAGGCTTCATAAAAACGAGACTCCTCAGGGTGCGGCGAACGATAAAAGAATTTTGGAAAAAGACATACCAACCTGGGGAAGGTTGGCAGGCCAGGAGGGAATCGAACCCCCAACCTGCGGTTTTGGAGACCGCTGCTCTGCCAATTGAGCTACTGGCCTGTATCGTCGTACTGACTTTCTATCTTCGTACTTTCTAGACGTTCTAACGTCTATCTACTTTTTGCTTCTTACTTCTGTTAATAAGCGTCTTTTCGACCGCCTATACAACAGCGGGCGCCATGGTAGCGGAGAATCCCACACCTGACAACCCCTTCTTTACGCTCAAGCGTCACAAAAACCCACCCAAACGCAGAGACAAAAAAAGCGAGCTTCGCTCGCTTGATCTGCAATATGGAGCTCATGGACGGAATTGAACCGTCGACCTCACCCTTACCAAGGGTGTGCTCTACCCCTGAGCTACATGAGCCAAACACATCAACTGGAGCGGGCGGCGGGAATCGAACCCGCACCATCAGCTTGGAAGGCTGAGGTTCTACCATTGAACTACGCCCGCCGAACTTGCCTATAGAATGACAATCCGCTGCACGAGAAACAGTAGCTAACGCCCGCTTACCGGCTTTTCATTCCCAAACACTGAACAGTTCAGCGCCTGATAAACTTGGTGGAGAGGGAAGGATTCGAACCTTCGAAGCTTTCGCGGCAGATTTACAGTCTGCTCCCTTTGGCCACTCGGGAACCTCTCCAACTGTGGCGGCACATTATGCCAGCCTCCAAAACAGTGTCAAGCTAGATATTTACTTAATTTATCGTAGCTTGCGATGCCAGCGCATCTTCTGCCTGCCTTGGAACGCGCTGCATTCTGTCAAAGCAGCATGGAGAATGCAAGTGCCGCGCGAATCTTTTCTAGCGCTACCGGCTCAGGCACCCGCGGCGCACCCGACATTTTGCCCGCACGCTCGGCGAAAGTCATCGGAAAGCACGCCTCTAAGCCGCCATAAACCATATCCGGCCACACCGCATGAGGCACCTGCACTCCCCGTGAGACAACGCGCGCATCGCCCCCCGTCAACAGCATTGGCAGCGCCACACCCTCTTGATCGCACACTTCGCTATAAATGCGGTTAATGGCACTGACGGCAGCCATATAAATACCGTGATTAACCGCATCAACGGTGCGTCGTCCTGGCTCCAGCAACTCATCGGCCTCACTTTCAGGGTCGATGGCCACATTGCGAGTACCAAGCTTCAGGCTCTCTTTCATCAGGCGAAGACCGGGGATAATAAAGCCGCCCAGGTGCTGGCCGCCTGGCAGCACAAAGTCGATAGTAATCGCGCTGCCACAATCCACCGCACAGCAACCGCCTGCTAGCTGATAGCCCGCCAGCGCCCCCATCCAACGATCGACGCCTAAACGCCCCGGCTCTTCGTAGCCATTAACCACGCCTAGTGCCTCATGGGTTGAGTGCGCCACGTGCACATGACGCACCCGGCGGCGCAACAAGGCGACCGTCTCTTCCAGCACGGCTGCCCTGGCAACGCTTGATATACGCACCGCCTCGACCACGTCCAGGTCGGGAATATCAGCCCCTGGGCGCCACTCCTCCCGGGTCCACACAGCCCCGCGGGAACGTATCTCGCTACTCTCGGCATCCTTGAGCCGCCATTTAGACAGCGTGTTGCCGATATCCAGATCCAGAATCATAAACGCCTGCGCACGCTGATCTCACCGCCGGCTAGGCGTCGCGAGTGACCATTTTCGGCAACCCAGAGGTTACCACTCTCATCCACTTCTCCGGCGATCGCATCGCTGGTCTGCTGTCCTTGAATCACTCTAATCGGCAGCCCCGCATAGGCGTGACGCTGATTCCACGCATCCCGCCAGGCGGCAAAGCCATGTTGTTCAAAGTTAGCCAGCATCGCCAGCAGGCCCGACACTACGTCTGAGGCCAACTGATTACGCGAGATATCCGGCAGTCGCTCGAAAAGCGCCGCAACAGGTTGGTCGATCGCTGCCCGCTGGGCAGCGGGCAGCCAAAGATTCATGCCCATACCAATGACGACTTCGCAGGGGCCTGCGGCATCCCCGGTCACTTCGATAAGAATACCGGCCAGCTTGCCTAACTCGTCGCCTGGGCCATCACCCTGCTCGGAGAGCAGGATATCGTTAGGCCACTTAAGCTTCGGCGCCACACCATGCTGCTCAAGCACTTGGGCAACGACAACGCCTACCGCCAAGCTCAAGCCCTCCAGCACCGCAATACCCGACTCAAAGCGCCAGCCCAGCGATAGCATTAAGCTCTGACCCCAGGGCGTCGACCAGACACGACCACGGCGCCCACGTCCCGCCGTTTGCAGCTCAACCAGGCACACTTCGCCATGCCCAGCGCCCTGCTCAAAGCGTTGGCGCAGATACTCATTGCTGGAGGGTAACTGGTCCTCAACAAACAGGCGCGCAAGGTGGTGGCGCGCCTGTGCGGGCAGCCGCTCCACGATTTTGGCGCCCTCCAAGGGCTCCAGGCGCTGCGAGAGCTGGTAGCCACGGCCTTTCACCGCCACTACCTCCACCCCTAGTGCTTCCAGTTTTTTTAACTGTTTCCACACCGCCGCACGAGAAATACCCAGCGCTTCACCCAGCTGCTCGCCAGAGTGAACCTCGCCATCGCTTAACAAACGCATCAGGTTGCCGATGGTCATGCTCCTGCCCCAGTGGGAAAAGCGCTAGTCTAGCGGATGGAGGTTCATGGCGAAAACATTCCTAGACCAAGGTTGATATGAGAGGCAGTAATATCAGCGAAGCCTTCGACATGGTAGAATGGCTATTGGACGCAAGCCCTGAGCCAAGATGGTCGGCAAATTGCCAGCCCTTGCGACCCGCATTTTCCGACCCGTGGACGAACGGGTGTTCACAAGAGTTCTCTCTCAGCATGCAAAACCAGCAAAACTCCAGCGCGGTTAATAACCTGCGCAACGTCGCGATCATAGCCCACGTTGACCATGGTAAAACCACACTGGTCGACAAGCTCCTGAGCCAGTCCGGCACCCTTGACCGTAAAGCAGAAGGTCAAGAGCGCATCATGGACTCAAACGATCAGGAAAAAGAGCGTGGCATTACCATTTTGGCCAAGAATACGGCCATTCAATGGCAAGACAGCCAAGGTAACGACTACCACATCAACATCGTGGATACGCCTGGGCACGCCGATTTCGGCGGCGAGGTTGAGCGCGTCATGTCAATGGTCGATTCGGTGCTACTGCTAGTAGACGCCGTTGATGGCCCGATGCCGCAAACCCGCTTTGTGACCCAGAAAGCCTTTGCCCAAGGCCTGAAGCCGATCGTGGTGGTCAACAAAATTGACCGTCCCGGCGCACGCCCTGACTGGGTTATCGACCAGATTTTTGACCTGTTCGACAACCTCGGTGCGTCTGACGAACAGCTCGATTTCCCAATCATCTACTGCTCTGCCCTAAACGGCATTGCCGGTATGGATCCTGAAGAGCTGGCGGACAACATGGATCCCATGTTCCAGGCCATCGTCGATATCGTCGAGCCGCCGAAGGTTGAGCTTGACGGCCCCTTCCAGATGCAGATCTCTGCGCTGGATTACAACAGCTATGTAGGCGTTATCGGCCTGGGTCGCATCAAGCGTGGCGCGGTGAAACCGAACCAGCAGGTGTCGATCATCGGCGTTGACGGCAATGTGCGTAAGGGCAAAATCGGTCAGGTCATGACCCATATGGGCCTTGAGCGCGTGCAGACCAACGAAGCCACCGCGGGCGACATCGTCTGTGTTACCGGCATCGACGATCTGTCGATTTCGGATACGCTATGCGATCCGGCCAAGGTCGAAGCGCTGCCGCCACTGTCCGTCGACGAACCGACCGTTTCAATGACCTTCCAGGTCAACGATTCACCGTTCGCCGGTAAAGACGGTAAGTTTGTGACCAGCCGCAACATCAAGGATCGCCTTGATCAAGAGCTGATTCACAACGTGGCCCTGCGCGTTGAGCAGGGCGAAACCCCTGAGAAGTTCAAGGTTTCTGGCCGTGGCGAGCTGCACCTCTCGGTGCTGATCGAAACCATGCGCCGTGAAGGCTTTGAGCTGGCCGTAGGCCGCCCTGAAGTCATCATCAAAGAGATCGACGGTGAGAAGCAGGAGCCCTACGAAGAGGTCATCATCGACTGTGAAGAGCAGCACCAAGGCTCGATCATGGAAGAGCTGGGCTACCGTAAAGGTGAGATGACCAACATGCTGCCGGACGGTAAAGGACGGGTTCGCCTGGACTTCATCATTCCTGCCCGCGGCTTGATCGGTTTCCGTGGCCAGTTTCTGACCCTGACTTCGGGCACCGGCATCCTGACCAGCCGCTTTGATCACTACGGCCCGCTGAAGCCTGAAGCCTCTATCGAGCGTCGCAACGGCGTGTTGGTTTCGATGGTCGACGGTAAAGCCCTTGCCTATGCGCTGTATGCGCTGCAAGAGCGCGGCAAGCTGATTATCGATCACGCCACGGAAGTTTACGAAGGCATGCTGATCGGTATCAACAACCGCGCTAACGACATGGTGGTTAACCCCACCAAAGGCAAGAAGCTCGACAACATGCGCTCCACCGGTAACGATGAAAACATCGTCTTAACCCCGCCGGTTAAGTTCTCCCTGGAGCAGGCCATCGAGTTCCTCGACTCTGACGAGCTCGTCGAAGTCACGCCGGCGCACATCCGCCTGCGCAAAAAGCTGCTGAAAGAAACCGAGCGTAAGCGTTACAGCAAGAAGTAATCCGTTCCAAGCAGTCAGTACCCAAAAACCCGCGAAAGCGGGTTTTTTTATGCCTCGTTGCCACACTTCATGACCGCTCAATAGCTGCCAAGATACTTCCCTAAACGCAGCCTAAACGCTAATACGCTGGAAAGGTGCCGCGTTCTATCGCACAGTGACGCTAAATTCAGCGCGTCCAAGGCACGCTGACATCGCTACATTCATACAGGTGTTTGGATACTTACCCCCATCCTGACGCCCAAACACGGACACTCTTACCCATGAGCGGTCATAACGTCTGGACGCATAAAGGCACTTTTCTTCTCGCCGCCGTTGGTTCCGCCGTCGGTTTGGGCAATCTATGGCGCTTCCCCTACCTAACCGGTGAAAACGGTGGCGGTGCCTTTATATTGGTTTACGCACTGACGATCTTCGCCGTTGGCATACCGATTCTGATTGCCGAGATCATGCTGGGTCGCACCAGCCGCCAGAGCCCGATTATGGGTATGCGGCACCTGACCAAAACCCATGGCACCTCTCGGGCCTGGGAAACGATCGGCTGGCTGGGCGCTGCCTCGGCGTTTTTGATTTTAAGCTTCTATTCGGTGATTGCCGGCTGGGCGATTCACTACACTTGGCTGATGCTGACCGGCTCACTGGTCGGTGCCGACGCTCAGACCATTAGCACTGGCTTTGACGCACTACTGGCCGCCCCTGGCCTAATGACGCTCTATCACACCCTTTTCATTGCCGCGTCCGCGCTGATTGTCGGCATGGGGATTCATAAAGGCATCGAATCAGGCCTGCGCATTATGATGCCCGCGCTGTTTGTAATTCTGTTGGTAGTGCTGGCCTACGGCGTAGTGAATGGCGATATAGGTGCCGCTGCCAGCTTCCTGTTTACCTTTAATATCGCCGACCTCAGCCTTGAAGGCTGGCTGCAGGCCATGGGCCAATCATTCTTCACCCTTAGCCTGGGGATGGGGGCAATTATGGCTTACGGCGCCTACATGCCCAGCGAGGTCTCACTAACCCGCACCGCCTTTGCTGTTGCCATCGTCGATACCGCCGTGGCGATGGTGGCGGGCCTGGCCATTTTTGCTCTGGTGTTTGGCGCCGGTCTGGAAACCGGGCAAGGCCCTGGGCTGATGTTTGTTACCCTTCCGCTGGCGTTTGCCGAAATGCCGTTTGGCGCTTTGGTGGGCGGGGTGTTCTTTATTCTGGTTCTCGGCGCAGCTATCAGTTCCTCTATTTCGTTGATCGAGCCCGTCGCGGCGTTCCTGGTGGAGCGTTTCGACATGACCCGCCCACAAGCCGTTACCATTATGGTGATTGCCGCCTGGGCAATGGGTCTGTTGACGGTGGTTAGCTTCAATATGTGGGCCGAGGGGACGATTTTCCATAGCCTGTTTGGGCGCAGTGCGTTTGAGTTTATCGAGCTACTCACCAATATATTTATGCCGGTGGGCGGCCTGCTGATAGCCCTATTCGCCGGTTGGGCGCTAACCCAGAGCGAAGTGATGAAGGAACTGGGCAGCAGCGTCACTTGGTTTAAATTCTGGCGGTTTCTGGTGCGCTTTGTGGCCCCCGCCGCCGTAGCCTTTGTGTTTTTACGCACCATTCCTCAGGTGGATGGCTATCTTATCCCCACCCTCGGCGCACTGCTCATTATTGGTGCCTTTGCAGCCAGCCAGCGGTGGCTGAAAAAACCACGACAAATAACTTAATAACAGTGTGCAGGCGGCTTAATTAGCCGCCTGTATCGCGTGGAGACACCATGACCCCTCTTATTGAAGTACAGCGAGTCAACAAAGCGTTCGGCGGCCTACAGGTGATTAATGACTGCTCCATTCAAGTGGAGAAGGGCTCCATTACCGGGATGATTGGCCCCAACGGCGCAGGTAAATCAACCCTGTTTAATCTCATTGCTGGCGCCCTGACCCCTGACAGCGGCCATGTGCTGCTTGATGGAGAAGACATTACCTCGCTCAGCGCCGACCAGCGCTTTCATCGCGGCTTATTGCGCACCTTTCAGATCGCCCACGAGTTCAGCCAGATGAGCGCGCTGGAAAACCTCATGATGGTACCGCCCAAGCAAGCCGGTGAAGACCTTTTCAGTGCCTGGCTAAAGCCCGGCAAAGTGCAGCGAGAAGAGGCGGAGGTGCGCCGCCGCGCCCTGGAAGTCATCGACTTTGTTGGCCTGCACCATGTGCGCAACGAGCTGGCGGGTAATTTGTCCGGAGGGCAAAAGAAGCTGCTGGAGCTTGGCCGCACCATGATGACCAACGCCAAGGTAGTGCTACTTGATGAGATCGCCGCCGGGGTAAACCGCACCCTGCTGGGTGATTTGATCGGCAATATTGAGCGGCTCAACCGCGAAATGGGTTACACCTTTCTGGTCATTGAGCACGACATGGAGATGATTGCCCGCCTTTGCGACCCGGTTATCGTGCTGGCTCAGGGCAGTGTGATGGTGGAGGGGCATATCAACGACATCCAGAATAACCCTGAGGTCATCGAGGCCTACTTCGGTACAGATGCCGCTTAAACGTGACGTTTTCTCCCATTAGCCAATTAATATAATGATGTCGCTGCCAAGCGACCTTGCTGGAATACTTTGCTTATGTCATCAACAACCAGGCCATTAATCGACGCACGGGATGTGCACGGCGGCTATGGCGGCATGAATATCCTTAACGGGGTAAACATGACGCTGGAAGCCGATGAGGTCGGTGTTATCGTCGGCCCTAACGGGGCGGGTAAATCCACCATGCTGAAAGCGGTCTTTGGCCTGCTGCATGTTAATCAGGGCGAGATACTGCTTAACGGCCAGCCCATCCAAAACCTGCCGCCTAACCAGCTGGTGCAGCGCGGCATGGGCTTCGTGCCCCAGGAGAAGAACGTTTTCCCCAGCCTTTCGGTGCAGGAAAACCTGGAGATGGGCGCCTTTTTAAAGCCGCAAAACGTCAAGCGCATGCTCGCTCAGATCTATGAGTTTTTCCCACCGCTGTACGAAAAGCGCCGCCAGCCTGCCGGTGAGCTTTCCGGTGGACAGCGCCAAATGGTCGCCATGGGCCGCGCTCTGATGGCCGAGCCGAGCCTACTGTTGCTGGACGAACCCACCGCAGGGCTGTCGCCGCTGTATATGAATGAGATTTTCGACCGCGTCAAACAGATCAACGCCGCTGGCGTGGGTATTTTGATGGTGGAACAGAACGCCAAACAGGCACTCGCGATAGCCGATAAGGGCTTTGTGCTGGCTGCTGGCCAAAACCGCTTTACCGACACTGGGGCGGCACTGCTCGCCGACCCCGATGTCGCCAAAAGCTTTTTGGGCGGCTAGCCCCAGGGAGATAGACGTGAACGAACTGGTTTTTTTCATCAATAATGTGGTGATTTCGGGCAGCGTCAGCGGCTCTATTTATGCCATTGGGGCCATTGGGGTAACGCTGATTTTCAGCATTATGCGCTTTGCCCACTTCGCCCACGCCGACATGATGACCTTCGGCGCCTTTATGGTGCTTCTGCTTACCACGCTGTTCCCAGCAGCGGGCGCCAGCCTAGGTGTACCCACCGCCGTGCTAATGCTGCCTCTGGCGATGCTGCTCACCGCCGCTTTGGCCGTGGGGATCGATAAAACCTTCTATAAACCGCTACGTGCCCATGGGGTCAAACCGATTGTGCTGGTGATTGGCTCGCTGGGGGTCACGTTGATTCTACAGGGCTTGATCCGCCTCTTTTCCGGCACCGGCGGGCAGAGTTTATATGTCGACGACCGTAAAGAGATCTTCCGCCTTGCGCTGCCCTTCGAGGGTGCCCGTGCACCGATTGTGGTTACCGAACCGCAGATTTATCTGTTCGTGATCACTATCGTTGCGGTCGTCGCACTACACCTTTTCCTTAACCGTTCGCGGTTAGGCAAGGCAATGCGCGCCATGTCGGATAACCCTGAACTCGCCCAAGCATCGGGTATTAATACCAATACCATCGTGGCGGTGACCTGGATGATTGCCGGAGCGCTGGCGGCTATTGCTGGAACGCTGCTCTCCTTAGACGTTACCTTCAAACCCGATTTGAGCTTCTTTCTGCTGCTGCCTATTTTCGCCGCCGCTATTGTGGGGGGCGTTGGTCACCCTTACGGCGCCATTGCCGGTGGCTTTGTGGTCGGCTTTGCCGAAACCCTGGCGGTGTTTAACTGGAATGTGCTGCTACGCCCCTTCCGCGACAGCCTGCCCGCCTGGCTCGAGCTACCGTCGAATCTGGCCTTTGTGGGTACCGAGTACAAAATTGTGGTGCCGTTTTTCATTCTGGTAGCCATTTTGGTGTGGCGTCCCACCGGACTCTTTAAGGGCAAGGTGATCTAATGAGCAACTCAGAAAAAACGCGCAACCCTGCCTACACTCCCCAAGACGCCACGTCTGCCCGTCGCTTCCCGCTGCGCGAGCTGATTCTGTTTGGTGTGCTGCTCGTAGCGGTTTTGGCGGTCTACGCCATCATGGGCGCCGCCTACAGCACGCGCATGCTGGTAGAAGCTGCCTGCTACGCCATCCTCGCGCTGGGATTAACCATCCAGTGGGGCTATGCCGGTCAGTTCAACGCCGGGGTAATGGGCTTTGTCGCCCTGGGTGGCTTCTGTGCGATGTTTTTCAGTGTACCGGTCAACGATGCCTTCTGGGGCACGGCGCTACCCGGCGAATTTGGCCGCGTGCTGCTTTATGGCGCAGCCGCTATTGTATTGATTGTTGGCGCCAGCAAGCTGGATCGACTGGGCGTACCCAAGCCCCTGCGTACGTTGATCGCGGTGGTGCTGGGTGTGGTGCTTTACCTCGTGGTGATTAGCCAGCTGCGTGAAGTCACTGATGCGATTGAAAGCCAGGCAGGCTTCGTCGGTGGGCTGGGCTTACCGCCCTGGATCGGCTGGATTGTCGGTGGCGCGCTGGCGGGTGGCGTCGGCTACTTTATTGGCCATATCTGTTTGGGCTTGCGCAGCGACTATCTGGCGATAGCCACCCTCGGCATTGCCGAGATCATCAAGGCGTTTCTAAAGAACTCCGACTGGCTGACCCGCGGCACCGCTACGGTTTCCCCACTTCCCTGGCCCACACCGGGGCCTGCCGAACTGGGGTTTACGCTCTCACGAGCGATCTACCTTTCGTTTACGGCGGTGATCATCGCGGTAATCTTCTTTTTACTCAATCGCGCCTACAACGCCCCTTGGGGCCGTATGATCCGGGCGATTCGCGACAATGAAGTCTCCGCTGCGGCGATGGGTAAGGATATCAACAAACGGCGTCTGGAAATCTTCGTGCTGGGCTGCATTCTGATGGGCTTGGGCGGCGGCATACTGGGCACCTTCAACAGCCTCTTCGATCCTCAAGGCTACCTGCCGCTCAACCATACCTTCCTGGTGTTGGTGATGGTGATCCTGGGCGGACCGGGCAATAACCTGGGCACCATTTTTGGCGCCGTGGCGGTGTACATTATCTGGATTATGTCCGAGCCCCTGGCGCTGTTCTTAATGCAGTTAGCGGTGGCCTTTGGCGAAGGCGCTTTCGGCTGGGATGCACCAGGCAATATGGATAGCCGCGCCCTGCAGGCACGGGTGCTGGTGATTGGCTTATTGATCACCATGGTGCTGCGCTTCGCGCCCAAAGGGCTACTACCCGAGAAAATCAAAAGTCACAATTGATATGACCTATGAGCTAAGCCCGGCGCGCCAGATCTGGCGCGCTTTCGGGCAGCAACAGGTCACCAAGCGCCTTCAGTACGACAAGTTTTGGTAACAATCAATACTCGTATAACGAAAAGCGTGGGGTGGGGCTCACTCACTGATAATCTCCCAATGGCCCGACTTATCTGACCCTACTCTTTTCAACCTGCCCGCTTGCTGTAACTTGGCCATCGCACGGCCAATAGTACGTATGTCTTTCCCTGTGGTGTCGGCTATTTGCTGGCGAGTAATCGCCGGGTTGTGCTGAATTAACGCCATGATCGCTTCAGGTGTTTTTAGCCCAGAGACATTTACAGGGGCGTTTACAGGGACATTTACAGGGGCGTTTTGTACTAGTGTCTGAGCGATGACCGATAACATAAAATGAATAAAGGGCGTGCTCTCGGCTTGCTGATCCGCTTGTTCAAGCGCTTGGTAATAGCGCTGCTGGTTGTCTTTGATAACGCTTTCCAGCGGCAACGATAAAAACAGCGGATGCCATTGCGACAAAATCAGCGTTTGCCACAAGCGTCCCATGCGACCATTGCCATCGTTAAAAGGATGGATAAATTCAAACTCGTAATGAAATACACTGCTGGTAATTAAAGGATGGTCTTTAGCCTGTTTTAGCCAATGGGTTAAATCCTCCATTAGCCCCGATACCTGATGAGCAGGTGGCGCAACATGATGTACTACATTCCCTTTGTGGATGCCCACCGCTTTATGCCGAAACTCGCCAGCATTTACCAGAATATCCGACATCATCAAGCCATGGGCGGTGAGTAAGTCATTGATGCTATCAGGTTGCAGCTTGGGTAAGGCATCGTAAGCCTGAATCGCCCCTTTGACCTCAGCCAACTCGCGCACACTCCCCATCACGCGCTGGCCGTCTACAATCGCGGTGACCTGCTCTTCAGTCAGGGTATTGCCTTCAATCGCCAACGTTCCGGTAATGGTTTTAATGCGGTTTTGCTTGCGCAACTGAGGCGAAGCATCCAGTGCATTAGCGTTCAGTCTGCCCACTTGCTCGCTGATCTCTGCGACCAGATTGAGAATATCGGCGGTGATGGTAAACGGGGGTTTATAACTCATGGGTTTAATCATCCCCCCACACATTCAGAATTTAATTCTGATTCTATCACACGTGGAATTGCAGGGAAGATTAAGGACAACAAGGTGGGCCATGCCAAATAAAAAATGCCCGACTTAATAAGCCCGGCATTTTTAACACTAATGCTGAGAATTAAAGATCAACCTGACCTTTGCTGGTAAAGGTGCCGTCTTCCACAGCCATCTCGACCACCACGCCAGGCACGTCGCCGTTGTCATCGAACTCATGCGAACCAGAGGCGCCTTCGTAGTTGATGTCGGTGCCTGCGGCAATCAGCTCAACCGCTTTTTCCCACTCGCCGGGCAGAATGACCTCGCCGGGGGCGCTGGAAACACTGCGCAGTGCTTCGGAAAGGCCTTCACGCTCGGCGCTGCCGTTCTGCTCAATCGCCAATGCGACCAGGAAAGCGGCATCGTAGGCCTGGGCGGCAAATACTGCGCTTGGATCGAAGCCAGCAGCTTCGGCGGCTTCGATAAAGATATCGGTACCGGGCAGGTCAGGGCTGCCGGGGCGCGTGGCGATCATGCCATCCAGCACGTCTGCACCGATGGCTTCAATAAGGCTATCGCCGACCATGCCGTCAGCACCTACGTACTGGGTAAACATACCGCTTTCATAGGCTTGGCGCAGCACGGTCTGACCCGAGGTGTCGGCGTAGGCCAGCACGACGAGAGTATCCACGCCACTGACTGACAGTGAGCCTAGCTCAGAGCGATAATCCGCGCGGTTATCTTCGTGGGCAAGGTTCTCAGTAATCTCACCTCCGCCGGCTTCAAAAGCAGCGCTAAAGGCGTCAGAAAGCCCCTGACCATAATCATTGTTGACATAAGTGACCGCCACTGCGTCGATACCTTTTTCAAGCAACAGCTTGGCAAGGATCTCGCCCTGGAAAGCATCCGACGGCACGGTACGGAAGACGAGATCATTATCGTCCAGCTCAGATACCGCAGGGGCAGTCGAAGCGGGCGACACCATCAACACACCACCGGGAATGGCGGCGTTATTAGCCGCAGCAATGGTCGCACCAGTACACAGCGCACCGACAATCGCGGTGACATTTTCAGAGTTCACCATGCGGTCGGCGGCGTTAGAGGCAGCCGATGCATCGGAACAGGTGGTATCACCGGACGGCATCACCAACGTTTGGCCATCTAGAATGCCGCCCTGCTCATTGATCTGCTCTACGGCTAGTTGAGCACCTTCAAAAATGGGTGGCGTTAAACTTTCGATTCCCCCGGTAAAGCCGCCCAAGAAGCCAACTTTGACCTCTGCCTGTGCGAACCCGGTCATTGCCAGGGTTGAGGCCGCCACAGCGGTGGCTAATGCGCGCTTATTGATCATATTATTTGTCGCTCCCAGTGTCGTAAAAAGTTGTGCAATTTTTTAGTGTGCCTCAGCGGACAATCGTTAAGGCTGCTATTAATCTGGAACTGGAACGGCAAAAACACAAGCAACGCTTTCTAACGCTCCTCGCCTTCCTCAAGATATCGCCTGCGTTCAGCGAGCTGCTTTTGAAGGCGTTTGCGTCGGTAAAGCCGCACCAGCGCAATCGTTAACGCAGTGATCAGCATGGCGGCCAACACCACACCCTGCCAGGGGCGAGCCGCATTGCCCATCACCGTTTCCAGAGTCATTATCAGGATCAAGCCAATCGCCTGGGATCCGATCGCTAGCGCGCGCAGCTTATCGAAAGCGGGTGAGGGCATAACGTCTCCGTAATTTTCAGCTCAAATGATATGGTCTCCTAGTGTACCTGCTTCGCAACATGCTTAACTGGGAACCCAAATTAAAAACCTACGTTGAAAACCTGAACGGGAAATCCATGAACGCCATTGCTCTCGGCCCGCTACTGATTTCGCTACCACGCCTGTACGCCGTTGGCTGCGCGCTGCTGCTACTGCTCTGCGCGCGCTTCTTGCTAGGGCTGCCTCGCCCGGCTCAGCAGCGCTGGTTTACCGGGCTTATTATTGTTTGGTTAGTGGGCGCTCGAGTGGGCCATATCCTGCTCAACCTGGATAGCTATAGCGCCGCCCCGCTTGAAGCGCTCAAAGTCTGGCAACCCGGCTACCATGGCCTGTGGGGGATGACGGTTGGCTTGGTATGGACGGCCTGGACGCTGCGGGCTCGGTTACTGGCCATGGGCGGAGCAATGGCCATGCTGATCGCCGCTTCCAGCCTATGGCTGGTGCTGGTCACCCTGGCGCCCCTGGGCAATGACTTTGCGGTTGACGCCCTACCGGAGATCACCCTTGAGGATGTGGAAGGCAATGACGTGCATCTGCCCTCACTGACCGACAACGCTGACCTGATTATCGTCAACCTGTGGGCGACCTGGTGCCCTCCCTGCCTGCGTGAAATGCCGCTGCTCGAGGAGGCCGCAAAACGCGATGGTGTCAGCGTGGTGGTTGCTAACCAAGGCGAAGACCTACTGCCCATGGTGCGCTACCTGGATGAGCAGCAGCTTGAATTTCGCTACGCCCTGCGTGACCCCAGCCAGCAGCTGATGGCGCTTTTTCAAGCACCGGGATTGCCCACCACAGTGCTGTTCGACGGCCAGGGGAACACCCTGGATATCCACGTTGGCGAGCTTACTCGCGCCCAGCTGGATCGCTGGTTACAAGATTGATGCCGATACACCTTAATCCCCCCGCTGCTTTGCGTTAGAATCCCCCGCCCTGTTGCTGCCGGCGCTCACTACCGGCGGCAGTCGACCCGTTTTGCAGACTCTCCCGAGGCATCATGAGCGATTTTTCTCCCGGCCAACGCTGGATTAGCGACGGCGAAGCCGAGCTTGGGCTCGGTACCGTGCTTAACTGCGACGCCCGTAGCGTTACCATTTTGTTCAGTGCCAGTCAGGAAACCCGTACCTACAACACCCGCCAAGCCCCGCTGACCCGCGTTATGTTCGGCAGCGGCGACCGCGTACTCTCTGCTGACGGCTGGCAGATCGTTGTCGATGACAGCAAAGAGTCCAACGGCCTGATCACCTATATCGGTGAAGACAAGGAAGGCAATCTGCGCGAGCTGCCCGAGGCCAAACTCGCCGATACCATGCAGTTCGACCAGGCTCGCGACCGCCTGCTGACTGGCCAGGTCGATCGCAACGACTGGTTTGATTTGCGCTTTCGTACCCTGCACCACTATCAACGTATCGAGCAGCACAGCGCGCTGGGCTTTTCCGGGCCGCGCATCGATCTGATACCCCATCAGCTCTACATTGCCAATGAAGTTGCCAACCGCCATGCACCTCGGGTACTGCTGGCGGACGAAGTGGGCCTGGGTAAAACCATTGAAGCTGGCCTGATTCTGCACCGCCTACTGCTCAATGGCCGCGTTGAGCGGGCGCTGATTCTGGTACCCGACAGCCTCACTCACCAGTGGCTGGTCGAGCTGCTGCGACGCTTTTCGCTCAACGTCTCGCTACTGGATGAAACCCAGAGCCAGGCCCACGGCAGCGCCAACCCCTTTGAGAGCGCCCAGCTGGTGCTAGCGAGCCAGGGCTGGCTATTTGCCAACCCTCAGCGTCAAGAGCAGGCACTGGCCAGCCAGTTCGACCTGCTGATTGTTGACGAAGCGCACCACCTCGACTGGAGTGAAGAAGGCAGCGGCCCCGGCTATCGGTGCGTCGAACAGCTTTCGGCGGTGATTCCCGGCCTGCTGCTGCTCACCGCGACCCCCGAACAGATGGGTATCAAGAGCCACTTTGCCCGCCTGCGGTTGCTGGATAGCGAGCGCTACCATGATCTTGAGCGCTTCAAAGCCGAAGAGAGCCACTACACCGAAGTGGCCCGCGCCATCGACGCCTTGGAGGCACTGCCTGACGACCCTAGCGCCCGTAGCGACGTCTCTGCGGTAGCCGATGACCGCGACAGCCAGGCGCTGCTGGCCATCCTGTGCAACCCGGAGGCAAGCAAAGCGCAGCAGGACACCGCTCGCGACCAACTGAGCGAAGCGCTGCTGGATCGCCACGGTACCGGTCGAGTGATGTTCCGCAACAGCCGCCGTCACGTAGGAGGCTTCCCGGAGCGGCGCTTAAACCTGGCACCGTTAGCGCTGCCTTCGGCCTACCGTCGCGTGGTGCGCCGCTTAGAGCGCGACGATGATTACCTTGACGAGCTGCTGATCGAGACCGGCATGGATCACCCCGACGTGCTGATCTATCCCGACGCGGCCTACCGCGAGCTCAGCAATGATCCGCTCAACGGCGAAGACTGGTGGCACATCGATCCGCGGGTTAACTGGCTACTGGAAAAGCTCAGCGACGACAGTGAGAGCGGCTTCGCTAACGAGAAAGTCCTGGTCATTGCCCACCACCGGGAAACCGCCGAAGGGCTTGCTGAAGGGCTGCGGGTGCTGGGCGGCTACCACGCGCCGGTGTTCCACGAAGACCTCTCCCTGATCGAGCGTGACCGCGCGGCGGCGGCGTTTGCCGATGAGGATGAGGGCGTACAGGTGCTGGTCTGCTCGGAAATTGGCTCAGAGGGGCGCAACTTCCAGTTCTGCCGTCACCTGGTGATGTTCGATATGCCTCAGCATCCGGATCAGCTCGAACAGCGCATCGGCCGCCTGGATCGCATCGGTCAGCGCCACGCCATTGAGCTGCACATTCCGACCTTCGAAGGCAGCCCCGGCGAGCGCCTGCTGCGCTGGTACCACGAAGGCATGGATGCGTTCAGTGCTCCCCATGGGGTCGGCAACGAGCTGTTTGATGCCTTTGGTGACGCCCTGGCTGATGCCCTGCTGGATGATGAGGCACTTGACGAGATCATCGCCGAAACCCGTACGATGTTTAGCGCCAAGCTGGCGGAGCACGATGCGGGCCGTAACCGGCTGCTTGAGCTCAACGCCTGCCGCCCCGCCCGCGCTCAGCAGGTGATCGACGCGGTGCGCGAGCTTGACGATGACGCTGCCCTGCCGCGTTACCTGGAACGGGCACTGGATATTTTCGGCGTGGATAGCCAGGAGATCGGCAAAGGCTTAATGCACCTGCAGCCCAGCCAACATATGCTGGATGGCCTGCCGGGCCTGGTTAAAGGTGAAGAGGGCTTTACCGCCACCTACAGCCGCTCCCAGGCGCTGGCCCGTGACGATGTGCAGCGGCTCTCCTGGGAACACCCACTGCTGCGTGAAATGATGGGTCGGGTGCTGGATGGCACCATGGGCAACTCGGCGCTGGCTCTGCTGCGCCACGACGCCATTCCCAGCGGCCGCTTGATGGCCGAGCTGGTGTTTCGCACCCACTGCCCGGCACCCAAGAAGCTGCACCTTAACCGCTTCCTGCCACCCACCGCGGTGCGTTTGCTGCTGGATGAATCGGGCGCCAACCTGACCAGCAAGATCTCCTTCACCGGCTTGGGCAAAAACCTGCAGAAGGTCAACAAGTCGCTGGCGCGGGATTTGATCAAGAGCCGTCACGACCAGCTGCGTGAACTGCTAACGCAGGGTGAAGGCGAAGCCGAGCGCCAGTTGCCCAGCATCGTCGAGAACGCCGAAGCGCGTATGCGCACTCAGTTGGACGCCGAGATTGCCCGCTTAACCGCCCTGGCTGAGCACAACCCGGCGGTGCGCAGTGCGGAAATCGACGCGCTAAAAGATGAGCGCAAGGCACTTAGCGAAGCCATTGAAAACACCCGCCTGCGGCTGGACTCAGTACGGGTGATTATCACCGTTGATGCCGACCGCTAAAGGATCGCCTCAAGCGCCTTGTCCAGGGTGGGGTATTGGAAGCTAAACCCTGCCTCTTCCAGGCGCACGGGGCGCATATCTGCTCCGGTCAGCAGTAACCGCGACATTTCTCCAAAGCCCGCTTTTAATACAAAAGCGGGTACTGGGAAAATGGCCGGGCGATTGAGGTGACTGGCCAGGGTTTTAGTGAAGGTGGCATTAGTCACTGGATGCGGGGCACAGCCATTGAAGGCACCGCTCAAGTCCTCTTGATTGATGAGAAACAGGATCGCCGCGACTAAATCGTCGCGGTGGATCCACGGCATAAACTGCTCGCCGCTGCCAAAGCGGCCACCCACCCCCCACTTAAACGGCGGCAGCATCTTCTCCAGGCTGCCTCCACCCGCCTCTAGCACTAGGCCAATGCGCACAATCGCCAGCCGCACGCCCATGGCCTCAATAGGCTTAGCGGCTGCCTCCCACTGTTTGCACAGCCGATGGGCAAACTCATCGTTAGGCATGGTCTTCTCAGTCACCACGCGCTTGCCCTGATCGCCGTAGTAGCCCATCGCTGAACCCGATACCATCACCTTGGGCAGCGGCTGGCCGTTAGCTTTGAGCTGCTCGCAAAGCGCCACCAACTGCTCGGTCGCCGCCACCCGGGAGTTAATCAGCTTGGCTTTCTGCTCATCGCTCCAGCGCTTGGCGGCAATCGGCTCACCGGCCAGGTTAACCAAGGCGTCCGGCGGCGATTCAATAAACGCCTGGGCGCTATCGCGAATGTCACAATTGTTCGGCAAACGATCCCGCACTTGGTGAGGCGAGCGGGAGACCACCTGCACCTCGTGACCCTGTTCAACTAACTGCCGGCATAGTCGCTGGCCGACAAAGCCACTGCCTCCGGTGATTAATACACGCATGGGGTTTTGCTCCTGTTGGTGGCATCGTTGAAATCCTGCATAGCCGCCTGGCCGACACTTACCTATCAGGCTAGTTCACGCGGCCGGCAGGCGCACAATGATGATCAAAAGCGCTGCTTATCGCTGGCGCTATGCGCAGCCATCAACTACTTGCGCACATGATTTCTTATACAATGCAAGTGGCCTGGCTCTGTGCGGCGACAGCTTCCGCGACGGCCGCGTTGAGGATGCTTGGCTATCCGGCCACCGTTTAGGAAAGGCGCTAATAGGCCGGTCGGTTCAATAAAGAGCGAGCTTAAATGATTAAGAAGGATTCTTATAAAGGTTGTACCGGGTAGCGACAAGTTGTACAAATGGGCATACAGTATCGTGCTAATGTTTAGTTTTTAAATCAGGCAACCTTTAAATGGAACATGAATCACCTTCGCCGCGGCGAACAATAACAAGCCCCTGCAGCGCCGCGCTGCAGTCAACGAAGAGGTACTGGCGCCCATGAGTCTTAAGGCGACCCACCCCCCCGATACGCCACTCTATCCGATACGCGAGGTTTCTCGCTTAACTGGGGTGAATTCGGTCACGCTTCGCGCCTGGGAACGACGTTACGGGCTAATTCGCCCCCAGCGCACTCCGAAAGGTCATCGTCTTTACGCTCAGGACGACATCACCCGCATCGAACGCATCCTGCAGTGGCTCAATCGTGGTGTGCCGGTCAGTCAAGTCGCCGACTTGCTTGACCAGCCAGAAACAATTGAAGCCCCGTCACCTGATGCCGGAGACTGGGCGAGCCAGCGCCAGCAGTTGCAAGCTATTATCGAAGCGTTGGATCTCGCCAAGCTGGAGGCGTTTTATCATCAGAGTTTGGCGCTCTACCCACTGAGCGTGGCCATTAATGAACTCTGGCAGCCAGTTATTTTGACCTTAGAAGCCAAGTGGGCCATTCAGGCAGACCAGCTTGTTCGCCGCACGTTGGAAGCCTTTCTGCGCAGCCAGGTGGGCATCCGCTTGCACTATGCCAATCAGGCTACCCGTGGCCCGCTGATTCTACTCAACGCCATGCCCGACGACCCCGGCCCGCTGTGGGTACTGATGTCGGCGCTAATGGCCAGCGAGCAGGGCTACCGGGTGCAGATGCTTGACCACTCGCTGCCGCTTGAGGATCTTCCCCAGGCAGTGGCGCGGCTGCACTCGTCCATGGTGCTGCTCTCTAGCGGTCAGCGGGAGAGCGATAGCTATATCAACCAGGCGCTGCCTAAAGCGGCTGAGACGCTTAACGTACCCATCGGCGTATGCGGCGAAGTGGCTCGTCTGCGCGAAAACGATTTGCGCGATGGGCCAGTACACATGCTGGGCGATGACCTGCCTCAGGCGATTGCCCGGTTGCGCCCACTGTTACGCGAGTCTGGCGTACTCTAACCAGCGCGCCTTCATTCTGGCCGTTCGCCTTCGTGGCGACCGGCCATTTTTTTGTGTCGCAGGAGGCCCCTATGACCGGAAAGCCTATAAAGCATCAGTTGATATGGCTGCGCAGCGACCTGCGTATTGACGACAACAGTGCCCTCGCCGCCGCCGCGGTTAAGGGCCCTGTGATAGCGGTGTTTTTGCGCAGCATTCCTCAGTGGCAAGCGCATGGCCACGGCGCTAATAAGCTGGATTTTTGGGCGCGCGGCGTCGCTAGCGTCAAAACGGCGCTTAACGGTTTGAATATTCCGCTGCTGCATCGCGATATTGAACGTTATGACCAGGCACCCGAGGTGCTGCTTGAGATCGCTCTCGAATATGATGTTGAGCAGTTGCACTTCAATCACGAGTACGCGCTCAATGAGCGCCACCGCGACCAGGCTGTGCAAGACGCCTTCAAACAGGCCGGGATTACTGCACATGGCTACCACGATGCCATAGCGTTTGCCCCCGGCAGCCTGCTAACCGGGAAGGGCGACTACTACGGGGTATTTACACCGTTCTCCAAGGCGTGGCACAAGCAGGTCAGCGCTGATCAGTTGGCGCTGCGCGCGACGCCACAGGTACAAGCGGCGCTGGATATTCAAAGCGACCTGCTGCCTGAACTTCCCAAGCTTGATAGCTCCCCTATCGATGGGCAGCTGTGGCCAGCCGGTGAAAATGCCGCGGCGGATAACTTAGCGCGCTTCCTACGCTTTCGTGGTCGTCACTATAACGCCCAGCGCGACCTACCGAAGGTGCGCGGCACCAGTGAACTGTCGCCCTATCTGGCGCTAGGCATGATCTCCCATCGCCAATGTTTACAAGCGGTGATGAGCGAAAACGGCGACCACTTAGCCGATGGCGATACCGGCCTTACTACCTGGGTCAACGAGCTGGTCTGGCGAGAATTTTATCAGCACGTAGCGGTGGGGTTTCCGCAGGTATGCCGTTACCAGCCCTTTCAGGAGCATACCAAGCAACTAGCTTGGCGTGACGATGACGAAGGCTTTCAGGCTTGGTGCGAGGGGCGTACGGGATATCCCATTGTTGATGCCGCCATGCGCCAATTAGTGAACACCGGCTGGATGCATAACCGACTGCGCATGATCACGGCGATGTTTTTAAGCAAACATCTACTGATTGATTGGCGACGCGGTGAAGCCTTTTTTATGCGCCACTTGATTGACGGTGAATTCTGCGCCAATAACGGCGGCTGGCAATGGGCGGCCTCTACGGGTACTGATGCTGCGCCCTACTTCCGTATTTTCAATCCCACCACCCAATCCACCCGTTTTGATGCGGACGGTGAGTTTATTGCCCACTGGCTGCCTGAGCTTGCCAAACTACCCGCCAAAGCGCGCCACGCGCCACCTCAGGATCTGCTTAGCGACGTCGAGTATCCAGCGCCTATTGTCGATCACAAGGCAGCACGTCAGCGCGCCTTAGAGGCATTTAAATCGCTCTCTAAATAAATCTGTTGTAGCAACTACTAGGGAGACCGTGATGGCTGAGCCTGCGGTATTAGAGGCGTTCTGCGCCTTTTTTAACAAACTAGACAATACCTGTACAGAAAAGCTATACGAGGTATATACTGAAAATATAATTTTTAGTGACCCGCTGCACCATATTGAAGGTCGCGACGCGTTAGCGCTTTATTTTTCAACCATGTATGAAAATGTCGAGCAGTGCCACTTCACTTACCACACTCGACAGTTACAGGGTCAGCAAGCATTTGTCACCTGGAGCATGACGTTTATTCATCCCCGATTGGCAGGTGGCCAGCCGGTCAATGTGGAAGGCTGTAGCGCACTTACCTTTGCCGCCGATGGGCGCGTTGAGCGTCATCGCGATTATTTTGATGCGGGCGCCATGCTTTACGAACATTTACCGCTGATGGGAAGCGCCATTCGCTGGTTAAAAAAACGCCTTGCCTAAGCGATAACATCACCGCAGGGAACCCGAGGAGGCTTAATGAGCACATGGAAAACGCCCCAACGCATTTGGTTAACCGGTGCCACCTCCGGCATTGGTGAAGCGCTTGCGCGTAAGCTCATCGCCCAAGGCCACCAGGTAGTGCTTAGCGCGCGCAGTGACGAAGCACTCGAAGCTCTGAGCCATGGCCACCCCAATGCCCACCCTCTCCCGCTGGATATCAGCGACCGTCAAGCAGTGCTCAAGGCGGGTAACGACATCCGCGAGCAGCTCGGGGCGTTAAATTTGGCGCTCTTTAATGCCGGCACCTGCGAATATCTGAATGCTCAGCAGTTCGATATGGACTTAGTCGAGCGGGTTTTGAAGCCCAATCTATTCGGCACTTTGTACGGCGTCGAAGCCGCACTGCCGCTGTTGCGCGCGGCGCGCAAAGAGGGCCTCCTGGCTCGGTTAGCCGCCACCTCCAGCGCTTCAGCCTATTTACCGCTACCTCGTGCGGAAGCCTATGGGGCGTCTAAAGCCGCGGTAAGTTACTTTTTAGAGTCGCTGCGCTTAGACCTTGATCAGGAGGGCATTGAGGTCAGCCTGATCCACCCTGGCTTTGTGAAAACGCCGCTCACCGAACGTAATGACTTCCCTATGCCGATGCAGGTAACGGCAGAGCAAGCAGCTGATGCCATTATCGCGGGGCTGGTGAAGGGGCGGCTGGATATCCACTTTCCACGCCGGTTTACCTATCTGGTCAAATTGCTGGGCATTTTGCCCCCCACTGTGCGCCGTCAGATTGGCCTGCGCATGACCCGCAGCCAAAAGGAGTCGTCATGAGCGCCATGGCATCGCAAAGTTCTGGGGCATCACAACGTATTGCCATTGTTGGCAGCGGTATTAGCGGCATGGCAGCAGGCTGGTACCTCTCCGCCCAACATGACGTCACGCTGTTTGAAGCAGATTCACGCCTGGGAGGGCACACCGCCACCATGGACGTGAACGTTGCGGAAGACTCCTACGCTATTGATACCGGCTTTATTGTCTTTAACGACTGGACCTATCCGCACTTTCAGCGCCTTATGGCCACCCTGGGCGTCGCCTCACAAGCCACCGAAATGAGTTTCTCGGTACATGAAACAGCGCGGGATTTTGAGTACAACGGTCATACCTTGGGCTCGCTGTTTGCCCAACGACGCAATTTGTTTAATCCCTCTTTTTATCGCCTGCTGGGCGACATTCTGCGCTTTAACAAGCAGGCCACCAACGCGCTGGAGAGCCAACAGCTTCCCGAACATATAACCCTGGGTGAATACCTGGATCGCAACCACTACAACCGCGATTTTCAGCAGCGCTACTTACTGCCCATGGGGGCTGCCATCTGGTCGGCCAGCATCAGTGATTTACGCGCTTTCCCGCTGGCGTTTTTTGTGCGTTTTTTTCGCAATCACGGCCTGCTATCGGTCAACCATCGCCCCCAGTGGTACACCCTGGTGGGCGGTTCGAAAAGCTATATCCCCGGTCTGACGGCGCCCTATGCATCGCGTATTCACCTCAATACACCGGTCACCCGAATTACCCGCAACAGTACCGGCGTTAGTATCACCACGCCCTCCGGAACCCAGCGCTTTGACCAAGTAGTGCTCGCCTGCCACGCCGACCAGGCCCTTGCCATGCTGGGCGACGCCAGCGGCGACGAGAAAGCGATCCTCGGCGCCATGCCGTACCAGGATAACGAAGTGGTGCTACATACCGACACCGCCCTGCTGCCGCGGCGCAAGCGCGCCTGGGCGAGCTGGAATTACCGCCTGGATCAGCGCGATAGCGAAGCACGGGTATCGGTCACTTACGCTATGAATATCCTTCAACGGATAGAGAGCGACACCACTTTTTGCGTGACCCTGAACGACAGCGCCAGCATTGATCCAAACAAGGTGCTGGGCCGCTACACTTACGCACACCCCCAGTTCACCCTGGCTGGCCAGGCGGCTCAGGCGCGACACGCCGACATTTCGTCTACGGCCCATCGCACCCACTTTTGCGGTGCTTACTGGCGTAACGGCTTCCACGAAGACGGCGTGTGGAGCGCACTGCGGGTGGCGCAAGCGTTAGGCTGTGATGAAGCCGCCCCGCCGCCTGCGCCACCTTCCGCGCTACCTGCCCATGAGCTGCTAACGCCGCAAGGTGTCGAGGGGCTGAGTTGATGGCTAGCATGCTGACTGAAATGACAGCTGGGATAACCACCCAGCCACGCTCGCGTATTTATCGTGGCACCCTACGCCACCGGCGCTTTACGCCCAAATCCCACGCCTTTAGTTACCAGCTATGGATGGCCTGGCTGGATTTGGACGAGCTGCCCGAGCTGTTCGACAAGGTGCCCGGCTTTAGTGCCCGTCGCCCTGCGCTGGCGCGTTTTCGTCGCGAAGACTATCTGGGGCCGGTTGATCGCCCGCTGAAAACCGCCGTTCGCGAAGAGCTAATTCGGCAGTTGGGAAGCGCGCCTAATGGCCGTATCTGCGTGCTTACCCAGCTACGCACGCTGGGCTGCATGTTTAACCCTATTTCCGTCTACTACGCTTACGACCACCTGGGGCGACTGACAGCCGTATTAAGTGAGGTCACCAATATGCCCTGGCGTGAGCGCACCTGCTACGCCAGCGCGGTGGATCCCTCACGCCATAGTCACCAAGCACATTTCGATAAAGACCTCCACGTCTCGCCGTTTAACCCCATGGAGATGACTTACCGTTGGAAGTTTAATGCACCCGGCGAAAAGCTCTTTCTGCATATGGAAAATTGGCAGGATCAGCAGTGCCATTTTGATGCCACGTTGACCCTTGACGCCTCACCCGCCACCCGCGGCACGTTGCTAAAAGCCTTGGCTCGCCAGCCATGGATGAGCCTGAAAACCATTGCGGGTATTCATTTTGAAGCACTTCGCCTGTGGCTGAAGCGCGTCCCCGTTTATAACCACCCCAAGCGCAAGGAGACTTCAAAGTGACGACCCTGCGTTCCACGCCCCCTAACCTTCAACCGGTTGCCGAAAGCCGCTTAACCAAGTGGCTAAAGCCACGCCTAATGGCCCAACTGGACACCTTTCGCGGCGGTCGTATCACCCTGATTGAAGGCGATCAGTGTCATCACTTAGGTCAACAAGGCCCGTTGCAAGTGACCGTGGTGATTCGCCACTCCCGTGCCTGGAAGCGCCTTGCCTTTGGCGGTACAGTGGGGGCTGCAGAATCGTACATGGACGGCGATTGGGACGCCGACGATCTGGTCGCCCTGGTACGGCTGTTCGCTGCCAACCTTGAGCATGTGAATGGGAAAATGGAGAACGGCAGCGCTCGCATTGCCCGCTGGCTGCTGGGTGCCGCCTACCGCTTTCAGCGCAACAGCCTAACTGGCTCGAAACGCAATATTGCCGCCCACTACGATATTGGCAACGATCTGTTTTCGACGTTTTTAGATCGCCACCACTGGATGTATTCAAGCGCCGTGTTTCCCTATCCCGAAGCCAGCTTGGAAGAGGCCTCTACCTACAAGCTCGACTTGATGCTGGAAAAGCTCGATGTGCAGCCCGAGCATCACCTGCTAGAGATTGGCACTGGCTGGGGAGGGCTGGCGATTCATGCAGCCAAAACCCGTGGCTGCCGAGTCACCACCACCACTATTTCCGATGAGCAGCACGCCCATACAGCAAAACGCATCATGGAAGAGGGGCTGGAGGACAGAATCACCCTGCTTAAGCAGGATTACCGGGAATTGACCGGCCGCTATGACCGGCTAATTTCGGTGGAAATGATTGAGGCGGTGGGACACCAGTATCTCGATACCTACCTCAACAAACTGGATAGCCTACTGACCGATGATGGCCAGGCTATGCTCCAGGCCATCACCATTCGTGATCAGCGCTTTGAAGAGGCTAAGCGCGACATGGATTTTATCAAGCGCTACATTTTTCCAGGCGGCTTTCTGCCCTCGCACCACGCTATGTTAACCAGCGTTATGCGTAAAACATCGCTGAACGTGGTCGCGCTGGATGAAATTGGCCCGCATTACGCGCGCACATTACGCGAGTGGCGCCACCGCTTTGAGGCCAGCCTGGAGCAGGTGCGAACACTAGGCTACGACGAGCGTTTTATCCGCATGTGGCGCTACTACCTGTGCTACTGCGAGGGCGGCTTTATCGAGCGCTCCATTGGCACCTGCCACTTACTGCTGGCTAAGCCGGCGGCTAAGCCCATTCCGCTCACCGGCGCTCTCTAAATGGCATCACCCAAGTGGCGGGCGCTGGTGTTGAATGCCCTGCGCTTTGAGGCTGGCTGGCTCCTGTGCGTGCTCGGCGGCTCATGGGTTGCCGCCATAGCAGGGGGCAGCCTGTTGGTCTGGCACCTGTGGCGCTGCGCGCGGCCTGGGGAGTGGCAATTTATTGCCGGATTTGCCCTGCTGGGGCTGGTGATTGATGGCGGTTTGCAGCTGCTGGGTGGGTTCGATTTTAACGATCAAACGCTGGTGTTAGGGCTTCTACCGCTGTGGCTATGGATGCTTTGGCCGCTGTTTGCCACCCTGGTTCATCACTCACTGGCGTGGCTGTGGCGCTATCCATTGCTAGCCGCGCTGTGTGGCGCCATTAGTGGCCCACTCTCTTATTATGGCGGCGCACTACTGGCAGAGGTAACCATGGCGGCTTGGTTGCTCCCCATTCAGGCGCTCGTTTGGGTGGTGCTATGTCTGGGTATTAGCCGTTTCTACAAGCCTTAAGAGGCAGAGGGTGCGGCAACTGCCGTGGGCACCAGACGTTTTTCCAACTCAGCGGCGGCAAGCGGCCGAGCAAAGTAGAACCCCTGTACGGACGTGCACCCGGCATTAACCAAGAACTGACACTGCTCTTTGGTTTCAACACCTTCGGCAATCACTCCTAGCCCCATGCCTTCCGCCATCGCTAGCACCGCCTTAACAATCGAGGCGTCCGCCTGATCGTGCGGCAGCTCTTTAATGAAGGCCCGATCGAGTTTAATTTTGTCCACCGGCAAGCGCTTCAAATAGCCAAGCGACGAATAGCCCGTACCAAAGTCGTCGATGGCAATCGCAAAGCCTTGATCCCGTAGCGCCTGCAAGCGTGGCCCCATATCCCCCGCACGCTCGTCGAGTAGCACCGACTCCGTCAGCTCTAAGCCAATTTGCGAAGACTTCAGTTGGTAACGCTTTAGGCAGGTCGTCAGTTGGCTCTCCAGGTCACCTTGAAACAGCTGCAGTGCCGAAATATTGACCCAAATTGTTAGCTTGGGCATAGCACTATTACGCCAATGGGCCTGCTGGGCACAGGCTTTTTCGATCACCCAGGCTCCCAGTTGACTCATTAAACCATGCCTCTCGGCCAACGGAATAAAGTCGCCTGGGGAAATCATGCCATCCTTGGGATGGCGCCAACGCAGTAACGCCTCCATGCCCACCAGCTCGCCGCTGGCAGGGTCATGCTGGGTTTGATAATGCAGTTCCAACTGGTCACCGGAAATAAGCGCGGCGCGCAGGTCACTGACCAGCGCCAGTTGAGGATTATCCTGCTTATCCAGCGCCGGGCGAAAGCGCTGACTTAAGTTACGTCCTAGCCGTTTGGCGCTATAAAGCGCCGACTCTAAGCGCTGGAAGAGTACGCCGGAGTCGTTACCATCTTCAGGCACGCGACAGCTGCCAATCGTGAGCCCTAAGCGCAGCGAGTGGTCGTTAATTTCAAAGGGCCGACTCATATGCTCACGCAGGGTGGCTACCCACTGGTCGTGATCGTCAAAAGTGGTGGTACGGATTACCATAAACTCATCGCCGCCCAGGCGCCCTACCACGCTCCCTGCTACATAGCCTGTTAGCCGCTGGGCAAAACGTGCTAACAGCCGATCACCCTGCTCAACCCCCAGGCTATCGTTGACTGATTTCAAACCATCTATATCCACCAGCGCCATATCCAGGCTCTCACCTGCGCGTAAATGGCGCAGCCGAGAGGCAAGCAGATCGTGGAGACGGCGACGGTTAGGCAGCCCAGTGAGAGGGTCCTCATAGCCGATACGGCGTAAATCGCGCTCACGAGCTTTTTGTGCCGAAATATCGGCAAACAAATTAATAAAATGGGTAATGTTGCCGCGTTTGTCGGTCACGGCACGGACTTTTAGCCACTCGGGGTACTCGTCGCCGTGTTTACGGCGGCTCCACATTTCACCTTCCCAGCGGCCGGTGCTTTTTAGCGTACTCCAAAACGTTTGATAAAAGGCTTTGTCATGGCGCGGGGCTGCCAGTGTCTCCAGCTTCAGCCCTTGAATCTCTTGGCTGGCATAGCCGGTAATTTCGGTAAATGCTGGGTTAACCACCATCACGCGATTTTGCGCATCGCTAATCACCATGGCATCGCTGGCAAGTCTTAACGTATCTTGCGACAGTCGCAGACGTAGCTGCTGTTGACGCACTTGTTTCCAGGCATCCCACAGCCCAAGCGCGACCAGCGATGCTGCCACCAGACGTAGCATCGCATCAGGTATCCAAACACAGGCGGGAAGCGCCGTCAGTGCGACCCAAACTAACGGACGATTGAGTGAAACAGGAAGCCACATGGCGATTCGCTATACCCTATACAAATTAACTCAGATAAAAATTAGCGTTAGGTGCCATGCTGATCATGCCGCCTAATAAGTCACTTGGATACTCTATATTACGGCAATGGAACACTTATTGTGCATAATCGGCTATTAATGAGCCAAGCCGCTCACTTTTAGTGCTATCGGCCAACCCGCTAAAATCTCTAGTGATGGACGATAAATAGCCTGTTACGTGCATTCAGCGGTTTCGGGAAGTAGACTAGCCACACAACCAATTTGATATTCGGAACGATTCAGTGACCAAGCAACATTCCTTTGATCGCGAAGAACTGCTGGCCTGCTCCCGCGGCGAGCTATTCGGCCCCGGAAATGCACAGCTCCCGGCTCCTAACATGCTGATGCTTGATCGCATCAAGCACATTCACGAAGAGGGCGGTGAGCATGGCAAGGGCGAGCTGATCGCCGAGCTGGATATCACGCCTGACTTGTGGTTCTTTGACTGCCACTTCCCTGGGGATCCCGTTATGCCTGGCTGTTTAGGGTTAGACGCCATGTGGCAGCTAGTTGGGTTTTACCTGGGCTGGCTAGGCCACCCTGGTCGCGGACGTGCGCTTGGCTGCGGCGAAGTTAAATTCAGCGGACAGATCCTGCCGGATGCACAAAAAGTGACCTATAGCATTAATATTAAGCGTATTATTACCCGACGTCTTATCTTGGGTATCGCCGACGGCACCGTAACCGTCGACGGACGCGACATTTATCAGGCTAATGATCTGCGCGTTGGCCTATTTACCTCCACTGCGAATTTCTGAACAGGAGGCTCCCATGCGACGAGTGGTAGTCACCGGCCTTGGCATCGTATCGTGCCTTGGCAACGACCAACGACAGGTCCTGGACGCGCTCAAAACTGGGCGTAGCGGTATTCGTTTTAAGGAAGAGTATGCCGAGCGTGGCTTCCGTAGCCATGTGGCAGGCAGCGTCGATATCGATCTTGAAGCACTCATTGACCGCAAACTGCTCCGCTTTATGGGCGACGCGGCGGCCTATGCTTACGTTTCTATGGCCCAAGCTATCGAAGACGCTGGGCTAAGCGAAGCGCAGGTCTCCAACGAGCGTACGGGGCTTATTGCGGGCTCTGGCGGTGCTTCAAGCGCTAATCAGGTTGAAGCAGCCGACATACTGCGCGAAAAAGGTCTGCGCCGCGTTGGTCCTTATCGCGTCACTCGGACAATGGGTAGCACTGTGTCAGCGTGCTTGGCAACGCCGTTTAAAATCAAAGGCGTCAATTACTCCATCTCTTCTGCCTGCGCGACCTCCGCACACTGTATTGGCAGCGCGATGGAACAAATTCAGCTTAACAAGCAGGATGTGGTATTTGCCGGTGGCGGAGAAGAGGAGCACTGGACCCTCTCCTGTTTGTTTGATGCCATGGGTGCGCTCTCTACCCACTACAACGATACCCCTGAAAAGGCCTCACGCCCTTACGATAAAGCTCGTGACGGCTTTGTTATCGCCGGCGGCGGTGGCATGCTGGTGTTGGAAGAACTCGAGCACGCTAAAGCCCGCGGCGCCAAGATCTATGGCGAACTGGTGGGTTACGGCGCGACTTCTGACGGCCATGATATGGTCGCCCCTTCGGGAGAAGGTGCTACGCGTTGCATGCGTCAGGCGATGGCAACGGTCGATGGTGATATTGACTACATCAATACCCATGGCACTTCGACACCCGTCGGCGATGTTGCCGAACTGAAGGCGATACGCGAAGTGTTTGGGAATACAACACCCGCCATGAGCTCGACCAAATCGCTCACCGGCCACTCCCTGGGGGCTACCGGTGTACAGGAAGCGATCTACTCACTGCTGATGATGCAACACAACTTTGTTGCCGCCTCAGCGAATATCACCGATTTGGATGAGCAGGCCGACGGCTTTGATATTGTCACCGAACGCCGCGATGACGTGACGATAGAACGTGCCTTGTCTAATAGCTTCGGCTTTGGCGGTACCAATGCGTGTTTAGTCTTCCAGCGTTTCAACGACTAACGCTAGTACGGCTACTCGCATGATAAGCATAAAAACGGCGCCCATTGT
>NZ_AOPO01000015.1 GCF_000336575.1 Vreelandella titanicae BH1
TACACCTACACCTACACCTACACCTACACCTACACCTACACCTACACCTACACCTACACCTACACCTACACCTACACCTACACCTACACCTACACCTACACCTACACCTACACCTACACCTACACCTACACCTACACCTACACCTACACCTACACCTACACCTACACCTACACCTACACCTACACCTACACCCATGATGCCCGCGTTATCAGCGTTAGGGCGTCACTTTGGCCGTACAAGAATGTAGGTGTCACTGGCAGCAGGGCATCACTGTTTGGTCTACCCGGTATGGAATTCTTTTAGCAGCAGCATTCGATACGTCAGTGCTTGTGCTGTCGTGAGGATCTATCCAGCTATTTTTAAAATGTTTCAAAATGGTTGACCATTTTGAGTGTTGAGGTGTTTTTATTTTTCCTCTGGTACTCAAAGTCAGTGATTGTGGTTTATTTCACTGGGCAGCGATGGTTTTTTTAAACAATTTCATATTGCTGTTTTTAAACACTATTATTTATCAATGAGCATTGGTTTTGAGCGATTTTACTGATGTTTAATGCGCGATTCCGTTATTGTTTAGACTAAAGTTTCGTTTCAAGCCATCGCAATTATCTCTATCTTGAAATGGTCAACCATTTGGAGGTGACTGGAATGAGTCAAACAGCTACCGTGTCGAGGGCTGGTGTTATTGAGGTGCTTCGGCAGCGAGCTTACAAAATTCGCCGCCACGCTCTGCGGATGGGTGAGGTGCAAGGGCAGGGGTACGTTGGTCAAGCGCTCGGGATTGCCGATGTTTTGGCGGTGTCTTACTTCCATGCCCTGAAGCTGGATCCCAAGAACCCTGACTGGGAAGGACGAGATCGTTTCTTGCTCTCTATCGGGCATTACGCCATCGCCTTGTACGCCGCTTTGATCGAGGCTGGTGTTATCAGCGAGGAAGAGATCGAAGACTACGGCAGCGATGACAGTATTCTGCCCATGTCAGGTATGGCCGACTACACGCCGGGCATGGAAATCACCGGTGGCTCGCTAGGTCACGGTCTGGGTATCGGCGTAGGAATGGCGCTGGGCCTCAAGCGCAAAGAGAGCACTTCACGGATTTTTAACCTGCTTTCAGATGGTGAGCTAAATGAAGGCTCGACCTGGGAAGCTGTCGCATCCGCAGCCCACTGGAAGTTGGATAACCTGATTGCCATTGTCGATGTCAACGATCAGCAGGCCGACGACAGGTCCTCCACCGTACTCAACTACGAGCCGATCGCTGATAAGTGGGTTGCGTTTGGGTGGGAAACCTACCGTGTTGATGGCAATGATCTTGAAGCGCTAGTCGAAGCCTTCGACAGTGCGCTAGCAAGTGACTCAAATAAGCCCCGGGTGATTATCTGCGACACCCTGATGGGGCGCGGTGTGCCTTTCCTCGAAGAACGTGACAAGAACCACTTTATTCGTGTTGATGAGAATGAGTGGAGTGTGGCGCTCAAACAGCTCGATGAAGTTTACGGTGTCCAGTAAGGAGGAAATGAAATGAGCGCCAAGAAGAAGCTAAAGACCTCGGCAATGATTGCGTCCATCGCGGGCGAAGACCAGCCAACGACCGCTGCGCCCTTCGGCCATGCGTTGGTAGAGGCTGCTGGGAAAAATCCCAAGATTGTTGGTATGACGGCAGATCTGGGCAAATATACCGACCTGCACATCTTCGCCCAGGCCTACCCGGATCGCTACTACCAGATGGGCATGGCTGAGCAGCTACTCATGATGGCCGGTGCGGGTATGGCACGCGAAGGCTTTATCCCTTTCGTGACGACCTATAGCGTTTTCGCCTCACGCCGTGCTTACGACTTTATTTGCCTAGCGATTGCCGAAGAGAAACTCAACGTCAAAATTGTTAGCGCACTTCCTGGGCTTACCACGGGCTATGGCCCGAGCCACCAGGCTACCGAAGATATCGCTATCTTCCGCGGCATGCCGAACCTGACCATCATCGACCCTTGTGATGCGGTTGATATCGAGCAGTCAGTTCAAGCGATGGTCGATTTTGATGGCCCCGTCTACTTACGCCTACTGCGTGGCAAGGTGCCCCGTGTTTTAGATCGCTTTGAAGGTTACCAATTCGAGATCGGCAAGGCTAAAAGGCTGCTAGATGGAGAAGATGCCTTAATCATCTCTTCTGGGCTGATGACGATGCGTGCGATTGAGGCTGCCGATGAGCTGAGAGAGAAAGGCACCAACGTGGCGGTTTTACACTGCGCCACAATCAAGCCGCTAGATACCGATACCATTCTGGCGGAGGTTCGTCGCTATCCTGAACGTCCCGTCTTCGTGGCCGAAAACCACTCAATCATTGGTGGTCTGGGCGAAAGCATTGCATCGCTGCTGATGAAAGAGGGTGTATCCGTCAAATTTAATCAGATCGGCCTTCCCGATGAATTTCTGGATGCCGGTGCTTTACCCACTCTGCATGATCGTTACGGTATTTCCACCAAGGAGGTGATCAAAACGCTAAAGCAGCACGTTGCCTGAATATACTAACTAAATCAAAAAACTAAGACTCCAGCTACGTTTGATAACCGCTATTTCTAACAACAAATATTTTAATAGAGAGAAACGTCATGAAAAAAACAGTCCTTGCTTCTGTCATTGCCAGCGCTTTTTTCATTAGTGGTAATGCTGCCGCTCAGCAAACCCTGCAACTTGCCCATAACGCGGCGGAAGGTAACCCCAAGTGGGATGCTTCAGAACTCTTCGCAGAGCTCGTCGAAGAAGGAACCAATGGGGAATTAATCGTCGATGTTGGTGGTAATGCGCAGTACGGCGACGATATGGAAGCCATCACTCAGATGAGAATGGGTACCTTAGCGTTTAGTACCAATAGCCAGGGCTCGACATCCAGCGTTGTACCGCAGTTCTCCGTTCTGGGACTACCGTTTCTGTTCAACTCTCTTCCCAGCGCTTGGGAGGTTATGGACGGCGAAGTCGGCGATGAACTGAAAAGGCTTTCTGAAGAGAAGGGGCTTGTACTACTGGCGCTGTGGGATAACGGCATTCGTCATGTCAGCAATAATGTTCGCCCTATTGAGACCCCTGATGACTTGGAAGGCCTTAAGATTCGAACCCCTCCCGATGAGATGACGGTTGATATCTTTGAGGCGCTTGGCGCAAACCCCACCCCAATGAATTTCTCTGAACTCTATATTGCTCTTGAACAAGGGGTCGTTGATGGTCAGGAAAATCCATTAATGAATATTTACTCATCCAAGCTTCACGAGGTGCAGGACTATATTTCCTTAACCGGCCACAAGTATGAGTCAACCCCGCTACTTATGAGCAAGATGGTCTGGGATACGCTTTCACCCGAATACCAAGAAGTGATTCAGCAAGCGGCCGTCGAGGCGGGTGAGTTCAATCGTCAAGCGTCACTTGAGGCCGACGATGCGCTGAGAAGTAAGATGGAAGAGGCGGGTGTCGCTTTTAACGAAGTAAATCCTGAACCTTTCATCGAAGCCACTTCATCCGTTTATGACCAGTGGGCAGAAGAGTACCCAGAATTGGTCGAGATGGTCGTCAATGCGGCTCAGCGTGAAGCGCAATAACGGAAGGGGCTTTTCATGACGCTCTCAATAGAGAGCCGCGACAGTGAAGTGGGCGGGACCACTTCACTGTTAGCGAGCTCAAAGCGTGTGATTTATCACACCTTCAAATGGGTATCCATCGTCGCTGTTGTGGCTATCTTCGTGTCGCTATTACTGGGTGTGGTGGTTCGCTATGTGTTTTCTACCAACTTGGGCTGGGTAGCGGAAGTGCCCAACTTGGTTTTTCCCTGGTTAACCATGTGCGCCATCGTCGCTGCTGCAGCAAGAAACGAGCACATTGGTGTCGAGTTGGTCGTCGAAAAGTTGCCAAGGCTACCCAAGAAGCTAGTGGTATTGGCCATCAACCTAATAGCAATGATCGCTTTTAGCTTCATGGCCGTTAACGGGTTGGATGTCGTTGAAATTGCAGGCTCCCAGCGATTGCCGATAACCCGGATTGGTATGTCCTGGGCTTATTGGTCAGTCGTCGTTGGTTTTATGGGGTTAGCTGTTATTTCGTTCATCAACATCGCAATGGTGCTCACCGGGGGAGATCAATCCTCTGAACCTCAAGTTTCTCACGGGGAGGAAGGGATATGACGGCCCAGATGCTCATTGGCTTTGTCTTGTTGCTGTTAATGGCGATGCCTGTTGGTTACTCGTTGGTTATAAGTGGTTGGGCGGCGCTATCCGTTTTTGGCCCTATGCCATCCAGTATGGCGGTTATGAAGATATTTCAACCGACGCAAAGTTTCCCTCTGCTGGCGATCCCCTTTTTTATACTCTCTGGTGGGCTAATGATGTCCGGCAAACTAGGACAGAAGTTAGTGGGTTTAGCCTCCATGTTGGTGGGTAAATATCACGGAGGGCTCGGCCAGGTCACCGTGGTGGGCTCCACTGTATTTGGAGGGGTCTCGGGGTCTTCTGTAGCAGAAGCGTCCGCACTTGGTTCCATGCTTATCCCTTGGCAAAAGAGAGAGGGGTATCCTGGCGCTTTCGGTGCTGCTGTTACCTCAGCCTCTTCTGTGATTGCTGGCCTGATGCCGCCTTCTATCCCACTCATCCTGTTTGCTACTGTCTCGAACACCTCCATCGCATCACTGTTCATTGCCGCAGTGATTCCCGCACTGATGCTCGCGGGTGGCATGATGCTGGCTTGCAATATCATTGGCAGACGACGCGGGTTCCCACGTCTTACGCTCAAGTACACTGGCGCTGAAATAAGAAACACGCTGTTCACCGCTTTGCCAGCGTTGTTGATGCCGGTATTTATCGTTGTGCTACTGCGTGCGGGGATTGCCACACCCACTGAGGTAAGTGTCATTGCCGTTGCCTATGCGCTGGTGGTCAGTACGGTTATTTATCGGGATCTGACGGCTGAACGCGTCATGAGTGCGCTGGTAAACACAGTGATTACCACGGGCATTGTGATGCTCATTATCGCAGCAGCCAACATTATTGCTTATATTCTGACGTCAGGCGGTGTCCCGCAGGCCGTCGCTCAATGGGCTGTCGAGTATCTAAAACACCCTATCTTGATCATTTTGGCGATCAACTTGCTGATGCTATTTATCGGCATGTTTCTCGATTTGCCCGCTGCCATCTTGCTGTTAGGGCCAACGCTGGTCTCCATCGCCAACGCGATTGGGCTAGATCTGGTGCAGCTTGGCATCATCATGTGCGTGAACCTCAGCATTGGTCTGTTCACGCCCCCCATCGGTACCACTCTGTTTGTCTCTTCTGCTATTGCCCGTGAACGTATTGGCGCCGTGGTAAAGGAGCTGGGGCCTTTCTATTTGGTGGCTATTGTCGTGTTGCTGCTGGTGTCCTACGTGCCAGCTCTGATTATTTACTGAGGTGGTTATGCAAACTATCGCATTTGCAGGGCTTGGCGCCATGGGGTGGCCTATGGCAACCCGGTTGAAAAAAGATGGTTTCCAGGTGCTGGGTATGGATGCCGTTGAGTCAACGGAAACGGCTTTCAACGACCAGGTGATGTCTCCCGAGCAAAAACAGCGCGGACTGACCCGCTGCGAAGCACTTTTTATCATGGTGGTAAATGCAGATCAGGTGCGTTCTGTACTGTTGGGTACCAACAGTATTGAGTCGCTTAGGCAAGGTGCTTGTGTTGTCCAAATGTCGACCATTTCCCCGGACGATGCGGCGGCTATCTCACAAGAAGTCGCGGCGATTAGGCCTGACCTTCACTTCATCGATGCCCCGGTGTCAGGCGGAGTGGTAGGCGCCGAGGCGGGTGAACTCACGATTATGGCAGCGGGCACCCAAGACGCTTTGTCGAAATGCCGTCAAGCGTTTGAAGTGTTGAGCAAAGTTGTGTTTGAAGCCGGGGAGCAGCCAGGACAGGGCTCGGCGATGAAAGCAGTCAATCAACTGCTGTGCGGTGTGCACATTGCCGCTGCTGCAGAAGCGCTGGCACTGGCAGAGAAGAGCGGTATTGATGCCTCAACAATGCTAACGCTGTTACAGGGCTCATCAGCTTCCAGTTGGATGCTGAAGGATCGTGGCCCTCGGATGATCGCTGAGCCCAGTGATATTACCAGTGTGATCGATATTTTCTGCAAAGACATGGGCATTGTCTGCGACTCAGCCAAGACCTCCAAGGCATTTACGCCACTGGCAGAAACCGCGCGTCAGCTATTTGTTTCCAGTGCTGAGCGAGGAGAGGGCAAGTTAGATGACAGCCAGCTGATTCGCACTTACCGACTGCTGAATGGAACGGCCTAAGGGGACACAATGCCCAGTTTTATATCTGTCAGTACCGCGGCTTACGACGGCTATGATTTCGATGTGATTCTGCCATCGCTAGCGCGGTGTGGCATAAGGAATGTGGAGTTTGCCTTTATTGATGGCTATGTAGAGGTCTTCACCGACAGCGATTTTACTGCTGCTTTCGCAGCTGAGCTAAAAAGTGAAATGCAGCGCCATGGCCAGCAGTGCCGCTATTTTTCCGGCCATATTGATTTGGGCATTGAGAACGCAGCCGCCAGGCTTGAAGCGCGCTGTCGTTTTGCTGCGTCTTTAGGGGCATCCTTTGTAATTACCAACGCTGCTACGCGCGAGCGCGCAGGAACCTTCTTTGCACAGGCCGATACCCTGGCTGCGATTGCTGAAAATTATGGTCTGCGCATTCTGCTTGAGAATCCCGGTAATGGTGTTCCCAATTTACTCGACCACGCCAGTGACGCACCCCTCTTGCTTGAGCGGCTGGACTCCCAGGCCTTCGGTATTAATTACGATATCGGCAACCTGTTAGCCCACCGCCCAGCCCGAGAACCGCTTGAAGATGCACGTGCGGCAATGAATATTGCCGATCATTTTCATCTTAAACCCTGTGCGCGCCGTGAGGGCGGCATCGATTTCGTCCCATTGGGAGCAGGAGATGTGAATGACACTGCTCTGGCGTTGGAGCTTCTTCGCCAGAATAAGCCGTTTTCACTCGAGCTTCCATTCCGCCTACATCGCGATGCCAATGCTCAACCTTGGCGTGATGAGCAACCACTGCCACTCGACGTAATCGAGTCGCGCATTTCCTGCTCTCTTATGGAGCTGTCATCACTCCACAAACAACTTACTACAACCCAATAAAAGGAAAACGCTATGTTACTTAAAGACAAGGTATGTATCGTCACCGGCGCCGCAGGTGAAAAAGGCATTGGCTTGAGAACTGCCAAGCTCTTCTATGAGCACGGAGCCTCAGTCGTCATTTCCGATATCAATGAGCAAGCCTGCGAGCAAGTGCGCAGCGAATTTGACCCTGAGCGCTCACAAATAGTGGTTGGAAACGTGGTGAACCGTGATGATTGCTTCAATTTGGCGAAGGCTGTCATGGATAAATTCGGCCGCATTGATGCGCTCATCAATAACGCTGGTATTACTCAGCCGGTAAAGTTCGAAGAGATTTTGCCAGAAGACTATGATCGCATCCTGGATGTTAACCTCCGTGGCATGCTCTATATGTCGCAGGCTGTCGTACCACATATGAAAGCGGCAAAATCAGGCTCAATTATTAACACCTCTTCGGTTTCCGCGCAGAGGGGGGGCGGTATTTTTGGGGGCCCGCACTACAGTGCCGCCAAGGCTGGCATGTTGGGGCTGGGCAAGGCCATGGCACGAGAGCTTGGTGCTTTTGGCATTCGCATTAACTCCGTTACCCCGGGGTTAATTGCTACAGACATCACCGCTGGCAAGCTTGACGATCAGATGAAAGCCAAGATTTTAGAAGGTATTCCGCTGGCACGAATGGGCACCCCCGAGGATGTAGCCAAGGCCTTCCTGTTTTTGGCGAGTGACCTGTCCAGCTACATTACAGGGGCCACTCTGGATGTTAACGGCGGTATGCACATTCATTGATTATGCTAAGCTGCCCCTATACTTACGAAACGGTATAGGGGTGGCGTTTGGATGATGTTATGAGTCAGATCGATCCGAATCTTTTGGATAGACTTAAGGAGTTTGTGTCGGTCTCCGAACTGTCTAAGGATGGCCGGTTAAAGCTTCCTGCAGAAAGAGCGCTGTGTGAACATTTTGATATGCATCGTTCGTCGGTTAGGAACGTCCTTTCGTTATTGCAAAGTCTTGGCTTCATCGAACGCAAGCAGGGTAGTGGCACCTTTCTTAAAATGCCCGAACCTGTCTTTATCCAGCTCTATTTTGAGCTGGCGCTTAAGCTCAACTACATCTCAGTAGACCATCTTGAAACGGCTAGAGAGATGTTTGAAAAAGAGATCGTACAGGCGGCAGCAGTCAACCATCAGCCTCATGAGCTGAGAAGGCTTGAGTTGCTTTGCGAAAAAATCGTGACGTCATCCGATGTTCTTGAAGGGATTCAGGCGGATTATGAATTCCATGAACTGTTGGCCATTATGGCCAAAAATCCTGCCATATTGATTATTTTCCAAGGGTTATCATCGGTATTGAAAAAGGTGCTTCACCAGCGCAGGATTTTGGCCCGGCAGTCTAAAGAGGCACAAAAGAAAACTAACGAGACGCATATTGCTATTGTCGCAGCAGTTAAAACCCGCGACCGGGAGCTCGCGCGTCAAGCTATGCATGATCACTTTGAAACATGGAACCAGCAGACGATGCGCAGCTTTCCCAAAGCTGAGGATTCAAGTCTTTTTGCCGAGTAAGTGCTACTACTTTGCAGCAAAGAGCCTAAACGGCTAGTTAAGCGTCAACCGTCTATGAATTGACTCAGGTAGCGAGCTAACATTCAGATTGCCCGCTACCTAAGCATCTCCACAATTTTAGCAGTGACTTATTTTAGCCCTTGAATCCGTCGATGGTTTTCCAAAGTCATTACCAACGCTTCAGCCGCTTCCTTGCCTTTGGCACGGAAATGGTCATAGAAAAAATCATGATGTGTGCTGTGTTCATGGAAATGATGCGGCGTCAGCACGACAGAAAGTATGGGAATTTCTGTGTCCAGTTGCACCTGCATCATGCCTTCAACCACTGCCTGAGCAACGAAGTCGTGGCGATAGATGCCTCCATCAATAACAAAGCCCGCACCCACAATGGCGCTGTAACGACCTGTTTTGGCTAGCAACTTAGCTTGAAGAGGCACTTCATAAGCCCCCGCAACTTGGAATATTTCTATTTGATCAGCGGAAAAGCCATGCTCACTGGCAAGTTGAGCAATAAATGCTTCTCTGGCTTGGGCAACAATATCGTGATGCCAAGACGCTTCGATAAAGGCAACGCGAGGGAATGAAGAAAGTTGGGTCTGATTCATGGTCATCCTAAGGGGATTGGTTACCAGAACCAGGGCATGAGGCATCCAATAGCACAGCACCCGCATGCGTTGGAACGCTACGGGTAATATCACTAGGAAACCTTCTCTTTTATCCGGACTATTACCGTCGGCTTCGGGATCTCACCGAATCTGCTGTCCTCAACCGTTAGGTGACACCTCTGGTTGAGCGCTCGTGGGCTTATCCGCATCAATAAAGATATGGCATCACCACCGGTGGGGACTTACACCCCGCCCTGAGAAAGTTCGCCATTACTGGCGGAAGACATTATACGCTGGCTGGCCGACAGATACAGATAGCATGACCAAAAAATTAAGATGATGGATGACGTCTTGAAAGGTGAGCTTAGCAACCAAAAGCATACCTCTTCGCCATCATTGAAGCCCAAACCACTGGTTAAGTGCTAGACTACTGGATGTCATTAGCAGGTTAATTATTGCGTCAATAGGGACAGATTTTAAGATTTAGGGAGTCGATGTGAAGGGCGTCGTGTTGAATGCAGGGAGCGCAAAAGCGCTGGCAATATCACTAACCGTTGGCGCCGTTGGCGGTACGCTGTTTCAACTGTCCGGTTTGCCCCTTGCATGGATGCTTGGCCCTCTTATTGCCAACCTAGTGGTCTCTTCACAAGGCGTGAAGGTCGAAGTGCCTGAGCCACTGCGTAACGTATTTCTAGCCGTCATGGGGTTGGTGTTGGGTAGCCAGGTGACGCCGCAGCTGGCTCATCGCGTACTGGATTGGCCGGTTTCTGCTGCTCTCTTGCTGCTGGGAGTAGCCGCCTCCACTGCCGTAGCCGCTGCCTGGTACCGGCGCTGTGGTTTCGACCCCGTCAGTGCCTGGTTTGGTGCCTCGCCCGGCGCGATGACGGCGATGATTCTGTTGGGCGAAAAGTGCGGTGGCGACCCCCAGCGTATTGCAGTCGCGCAGTCGCTGCGCATCATTTTAGTGATTCTTTTTTTGCCGCCGCTATTTTGGGCCTATGAGGGCGGAGGCGAGGGCATCGGCCCTGTTCATAGCAGTTTTGAACACGGCTGGATGCTTCTGATGATCCCGCTGCTGTTGCCGCTAGGACGCTGGCTGCGAATTCCCAGCCCTGCACTGCTGGCACCACTGCTAGCCGCTGCTCTATTATCCGGTGTTGATATTGCCAGTTTCGCTCTCCCAGAGTGGGGGATGAACCTGATGCTGTGGGTGCTGGGCAGTGCCATTGGTTCGCGCTTTAAGGGCATGACGCGAAAGCTTTTTGGCCGCTATTTATGGCAGTCTGGTGTGGCGACGCTGTTAGCGTTGCTGGTACTTGCACTATTTGCCGAGCTGATTCATCAACTGCTAGGGGTAGGGCGCGATGTGGCGCTGCTGGCGCTGGCGCCGGGGGGCATTGGCGAAATGGCTATTTTGGCCGTCGCGCTCAATATCGACCCGGTGTTTGTTGCCTTTCATCACCTGCTGCGCATGGTCACGCTGATGATCATTGCGCCTTTTTGGGCGCGTTGGCTGCTGCGCCACGCTCCTTCTTAAATCTTAAACAATCAAACTGTTACATAAATAAGTTAACGTCTGTCACATCAACCTCAGACACACCAACGCCAGTCACGTAAGGAAGCCTCATGCTATCGCGTGTTTTACAGCCGCTATTTCGTTACTTCGAAACGCGGGTAAACCCTTATCCGGAAGGCGAGGTTAAAACGCCGCCTAAGGGCTTAATGCCGTTTATTGTGCACTTTTCCCGTCCGATGCTGCCGCTGTTGCTGCTAATGACGCTGTTCACGGCGCTGGTCTCGGCGGCTGAAGTGGTTTTCTTTAGCTACATGGGGCAACTGGTCGATTGGCTGGGCAACGTTGAACGTGCAGGCTTTTGGGCTGAAAACGGCCTGTGGCTTGCTGGCCTGGGGCTATTGCTGCTGATCGGTTTGCCGCTGTTGGTGCTGATGCAGTCATTGGTCACCCATCAGAGTATTTTCGGTAACTACCCGATGATCGGCCGCTGGCTATCCCACCGCCATATGCTTAGCCAGAGCCTGGCATTTTATCAGGACGAATTTGCCGGGCGGGTGTCGCAAAAGGTGATGCAAACGGCGCTGGCGATCCGCGAGACCGTCACCAAGGTGATGGATCTATTGGTCTACGCCATCGTCTATTTCACTGGTGCGGCCTACCTGCTGGGCCGGGCGGATCTTTTGCTGCTGATCCCACTGGGACTGTGGCTGGTGGGCTACCTGTCGATCATGCGCTACTTCGTACCGCGCCTGCGCGATGTCTCCATGGCGCAGGCAGACGCCCGTGCCCAAATGACCGGGCGCGTGGTGGACAGCTACAGCAATATCCAAACCATCAAGCTGTTTGCCGACACCGAGCGCGAGCAGCGCTATGCCAAAGATGCTATGGAAGGCTTTATGGTCACCGTTCACCGCCAGATGCGGCTGGTGACGATCATGAGCGTGGGTTTGACGCTGCTCAACACGGCGCTGTTGGTGGGTACTGCGGCCATGGCGATCAGCGCCTGGTACACGGAGGCGATTTCCCTGGGCGTTTTGGCGATTGCCATCGCGCTGGTTATGCGTATCCGCTTTATGTCTGACTGGATATTGTGGGAAGTCGCCGGGTTGTTTGAAAATATCGGCACGGTTCAAGATGGCATGAACACCATCGCTCAGAAGCCCACGATCAACGATGCGCCCAATGCTAAAGCGCTTCAGGTTCCCCATGGCGAAATTGTGTTTGATGCGCTGCGCTTTCAATACGCCCAGGCGAAAGGGGAGAGTAAAAACGTCTTTGATGGACTCAGCCTGACCATCAAGCCCGGCGAGAAAATCGGCCTGATCGGCCGTTCCGGGGCGGGCAAATCCACTCTGGCCAATCTGCTGCTGCGTTTTTATGACTTGCAAGGTGGGCAGATTTTGATTGATGGGCAAAACATTGCCGAGGTGACTCAAACCTCTTTGCGCCACCAGATTGGCATGGTCACCCAGGACACCTCACTGTTGCACCGCTCACTGCGTGACAACATCCGTTACGGCAGCCCCCACGCCAGTGACGAAGACGTTTGGAACGCGGTGTGCCGCGCCCATGCAGATACCTTTATCAATGATCTGGTCGACCCGAAAGGGCGTCGCGGCCTGGATGCCCATGTGGGCGAGCGCGGAGTGAAGCTTTCCGGTGGGCAGCGCCAGCGGATCGCGATCGCCCGGGTGCTGCTCAAAAATGCCCCGATTCTGGTTCTGGACGAGGCCACCTCGGCGCTGGACTCGGAAGTGGAGGCCGCCATTCAAGAGCAGCTGGATACGCTGATGGAAGGCAAAACGGTGATTGCCATCGCGCATCGGCTGTCGACCATTGCCATGCTCGATCGGTTAATTGTGGTGGATGAAGGGCGCATGGTGGAAAGTGGCACGCACCAGGAGCTGCTTGCACGCAACGGCATTTATGCCAGCCTTTGGCAGCGCCAGTCAGGTGGCTTCCTGGGCCTTGATATCGACGGCAACGGCCCCAACCAACAGTAGATACATAAATCAATGTACATATTCGAACTGTACATACTGAGGTAACGATGAAAGCGATCAAGCTGAATCAGCCCGGCGGTTTGGACAAGCTGGACGTTGTCGACATGGAAGCGCCTGGGGAGCCGGGCCCTGGTGAAATCCGAGTACGTCTACACGCCAGCTCTCTGAATTTTCACGACTACGCCGTGGTCGCTGGGATGATTCCCACCGACGATGGGCGTATTCCCATGTCAGACGGCGCAGGTGTTGTCGAAGCCGTGGGCGATGGTGTCAGTGAGTTCGCGGTGGGCGACCACGTGGTATCGACCTTCTTTCCCCACTGGTTGGAAGGCCCGGCGCGTGTCGGTGATTTTCGCACCACGCCAGGTGACGGCGTGGATGGCTACGCTCGTGAGCAGGTTGTACGCCCGGCTGAGTGGTTTACCCATCAGCCCAAGGGCTATAGCCATGCGGAATCCGCTACCTTAACCACCGCTGGCTTGACCGCTTGGCGGGCGCTGGTCGTCGATGGTGGCATTAAAGCGGGGGATAGCGTGCTGGTGATGGGCACGGGCGGGGTATCCATTTTTGCCCTGCAGTTTGCCCGATTAATGGGCGCGCGGGTAATTGCTACCTCATCATCTAACGAAAAGCTGGCGCGGCTGCGTGAGATGGGCGCCGAGCACACCATCAACTATAAAGAGACGCCTGATTGGGGTAAGCGCGTGAAAGAGCTGACCAACGGCGAAGGCGTTGATCATATCGTCGAAGTGGGCGGGCCAGGTACGCTGCCGCAATCCTTTGATGCGATCAAAATCGGTGGGCATATCGCTTTGATTGGTATCCTCACTGGGCGTGAGGGTGAAATACCGACGGCTAAATTAATGGCCAAGCAGGCGAGTTTGAAAGGCTTGATTGTGGGCAGTCGTCGCCACCAGATCGAGATGATTCGTGCGCTGGAAACATTCGATATGCACCCGATCATTGACCGCGAATTCCCGCTTGCCGAGATCGCCGACGCTTTCCGCCACCAGGAATCTGGCCAGCACTTCGGCAAGATCTGCCTGACGTTTTAAAACAGTTGGCTTACTTTCGAGGAAGTGAGTCATAGATAAATAGTTTGCACGCCTTGCGCACTTGCCGGGCGTGCAAGTGCAGACTAATCTGGCAAGCGGCTGTAGACCACGCCTTTTACTTCAAGCTCCAATATCTCATCGTAGGGCACCATCACGCCTTCAACGTCACCCGGTGTGCGATGGCTGTTCTTAATCTCGGTTTCAGGTATCACCTTTACGCCCATTAGCCCAACGTGCTGGATTCTGGCGCTAAAGCGATTGCCCTCATGCTCAATCAGTAGCCGCTCACCGGCAATACACTTCTCGAGCTTGGCGTGGAGTTCTGTTTCGCTAACGTGGACAACACTCATTGCTTTCTCCTTTAGCTTTTGCCATTGCTCTCGCAATAAAATAATAATCCGTTATGTGCGCTAACGACTGTCTATAAAGACTTTATTTTAGACCATAAGTTCGTCTATGAGGTTAGAAGCTGCGCGCACCGTGCTAAAGTGAACGCTTATTGCTAACCATAGGGACAAGGTCATGGGGGAGCATTCATCATCAGCCGACACGCCGCTGTGGGCGGTCGTCGAGCTCGATCAGTTTCGTACCCCTGAGCAGACCCAGGCAAGCCAATGGCGACGTTCGTTGCGTTCGGCTTCGACGTGGCTGGTAGGCAAAAACAGCGCTGAGCAGCAGGTAAAAGAAGAGCATGAACTGCGTGCGTTGCCCGAGGTTAAGCTAGCGCATTTAGTGCCGCCCATCGATTGGGCGCCCGCCGCAAGGGCTTTGGCGCAGCAGCTAAAAGGCCAGCAAGCGCCGGTTACGTTTTTTATTACCCCGCCGCACAGCGGCCATGTTTCTGTGGTGAGTCAGTGGGCGGAACAGCACCACTTTGCCTGTTTGCCGCCACCCACGCTCAGCGAGCTTGCCGAAGGCGACACTCAGTGGGTAGAGCGTTGTGCCAATCAACGCGAGTGGGCTGTTCCCGCATTAGAACGCTACTTTTTACGCCACACTCAGGGTATTCAGGGCGTACGTGAATTTCTTGAGCGTGCCTTAAGTGGCCGCTTGGGGCAGGGTGTGATTGGCTGTGACAGCTGGGCGTATGCCTACCTACAAGAAGTGGTCGGTATCGAGGGCGCGCCGGTATTTACCCTTCAAGCCATGGAGGGCGAACAGCTGTCGCAGTACTTTGCGAAGATTGCGACCCATGAGGGGCAGTCTCCGTTGGTCTACAGCACGCGAACCGGTAAGCCAGTATTGACTGAATCAGCAACCCAGCATGGCGACAAAGCCCCTAACAAAGAGCTACAGCGCTTAGCTGCTCACTGTCGTGGTCATATAGGTCTTGCTTGGCACTACTGGCGCGAGCGGCTGCGTGAGCCAACAGCAGACGATGAAGAGGCGCTGTGGCTGGTCGATGCCCTCGCCGAGGCAGAACTCTCCACAGATACCGGGGATATCGCCACGCTGGTGCTGCATGCGTTATTGGTTCATGGCGGTCTGGATGACCACTCCCTCGGGCAGGTGTTGCCGTTTTCACACCACGAGGCACTCAATGCCCGGTTAGCTTTGCAGCGCAAAGGGATTGTTTCAAGCAGCGAAGGGCGTTGGCAGATCACACCGTTAAGCTACGCAAGCGTTCGCCAGCTATTGGAATCGCGCAATTATCTGGTTGATCCCCTTTAAGTCGCCGCGCTAACAGCGACAGGCCTGCGGAGGGCACCCATGGACGAACAACAAAAGTACGCACGATTGTTTAACGATATTGATAGCCAAGCGATGATTACCCTTGGGGTGGTGCTGCTATCGACCATTGTGCTGATTATTGTCAGCCAGCGGGGGCTTAACTGGCTGGCCACTCGGTTACACGGGCAAGTGCGTTTCCGCATTTTTGCCTTGGTGCCTCTAACGCGCCTACTGATTTTGATTACTGCACTGGCCATCATCGTACCGATTATTATCGAGCCATCGCTACGTAATATGGTCACGTTGCTGGGAGCACTTGGCTTAGCCATTGGTTTTGCCATGAAGGATTACGTAAGCAGCTTGATTGCGGGTGTTGTTTCGGCGATTGAACTGCCTTATCGCCCAGGGGACTGGGTTAATATTGAAGGCACTTACGGCGAGGTTAAGCACGTCGGTTTGCGCACGGTAGATATTCAGACGCCCGACGATGATTTAGTCGCCGTGCCGCACTTAAAGTTGTGGGATCACGCCGTTTACAACGCTAATAATGGCGGTACCAGCCTGCAGTGCGTGGCGAGTTTTTACCTTCACCCCGAGCACGAAGCAGGCTGGGTACGTAAAGCGCTGCGCGATGTGGCGTTAACCAGCGCCTATCTGAAGTTCGATAAGCCAATTATTGTGGTGGCCGAAGAGAAACCCTGGGGCACCCACTACCGCATACGCGCTTACCCGGTGGATCCGCGCCAGCAGTTTTTGTTTATTACCGATCTAACTGTGCGCGGTAAAACAGTGCTGAGTGCCGCAGGCGTGCAGTCAGCGATGTTGCCACCGGATGCTGCCCTGGATGCACGCAACGCGGCAGAATCTTCTTACTAACAGGCCTTAGGCGTCTGTAGACTCGGGCAGCTCACCGCTGTGATAGACGTTTTGCACATCGTCCAGTTCGTTGAGCATGCCTAGGAATTTTTCGAACATCGCTACATCATCGCCTTCCACCGGGGTGGTGGTTTGCGGCAGGAACTGAATCTCGTCTGCCTCAAAGTCAATCTCACCGAAGGCATCTAATAATGCCTGTTTGGCTTTGGCGTAGTCGGTATGTGGGGCAAAAACGGTGATCCGCTCACCCTCTTGCTCAATATCGGTGACATCCACATCGGCTTCCATCAGCGCTTCAAGCACGGCTTCTTCATCGTTTCCGGCGAAGGAGAAGATAGCGCAGTGGTCAAACATATGGCTGACGCTACCGGGAGTGCCGATTTTACTCTTGGTTTTGGTGAAGCAGCCGCGCACATCGCCAAAGGTGCGGTTGGGGTTGTCGGTAAGGCAGTCGACAATCACCATCACATTGCCAGGGCCGAAGCCTTCATAGCGTGCAGGCGAGAAATCCTCGCCACCGGCACCGCTGGCTTTGTCGAGCGCTTTATCAATAACGTGAGAGGGCACCTGATCTTTTTTGGCCCGCTCCATTAAGCCGCGCAGCGCCAGATTGCCATTAGGGTCGGTGCCGCCCGCTTTAGCGCAAACGTAAATCTCGCGTCCATATTTGCTGTAGACCTTGGTCTTTGCATCGGCCGTTTTGGCCATGGATTCCTTACGGTTCTGAAAAGCCCTACCCATGTTGCCGTCCTATGTTTTCTAGACCTATGTTCTCTATATGCCCCGCGCAATGAGCGGCGGGGCGGATGTTTTCAAAAGAGCGAATAAATCGCATAGAGCAAAAGATTAAATTTTACCCAACAGCGTACCATGCTAACAGCGTTATTTAAGACGCTTACCGAAGTGTTGCTTGGCTTGGCGTATACTGGCCATCATTGCTCATATTTTGATTTTGACCCCTCAAGGAGGAAAAGACATGCCGTTAACACTCTGGCTATCGCTCGCCGCGATTTGTGCCATGGGCGCTATGTCGCCGGGGCCGAGCTTGGCACTGGTGCTGCGCCATACGTTAGGCGGCGGGCGTTTTACTGGAGTGACCGCGGCAGTTTTCCATGCCTTTGGTGTAGGCTTTTATGCGCTCCTTACCGTTTGGGGGCTAGGCGCGATAATCGCCGGTTTTCCGCTGCTGTTCCAGCTGATTACCTGGTTCGGCGCGGCTTATTTGGCGTGGCTAGGGGTTAAAGCGCTGCGTGCCGGGAAAGCCGGTGCCTTAGAGCCTAATGCGATTGTCACTAGCCGAGGGCAGGCGGCCAAAGAGGGCGTGCTGGTGGCATTAGGCAACCCGAAGCTGATTCTGTTTTTTGTTGCACTACTGAGCCAGTTTGTGACCCCGGAGATGAGTGGGGTAGCTAAAGCTATCATTGTGTTAACGGCGATGATTATTGATGGCGGCTGGTACGTGCTGGTGGCGGTGGTGCTTTCCCACTCGCAGATTCTGCCCTGGCTACAGCGGCGTGCCCATTGGATTAACCGCATCACGGGCGTACTGTTAATCGCGCTGGCGCTACGAGTGGTCGCCGGACCGCTGGTGTAAAAAGCATAGCCGTGGCATGGTGATACCCATGCCGTTTGGGGTTTTGTGGGGCTGATTGATGCAAATATACGACCAAGACTGCTATACCCACCAAGGGCTGCCGTTCAATTTACGTGCGCTACGCGGCCAAGTGCTGCTGGTGGTTAACGTTGCCAGCCAGTGTGGCTTTACCCCGCAGCTAAGCGAACTCGAAACCCTTTTTCAGCGCTACCGGGATCGTGGCTTCACTGTGCTCGGTTTCCCGTGTAATCAGTTTGGCCGCCAGTCGCCGGAAAGTGCTCAAGCGTTTTGCCAGTTTGGCGAGCAGCAGTTTGGAGTCAGTTTTCCGCTACTGGAAAAGGTCAATGTCAATGGGAGTGATGCCCATCCACTGTTTGTGCTGCTCAAGCGCGAGGCGCCTGGAGTCCTAGGCACACAGCTGATCAAATGGAATTTTACCAAGTTCCTGGTGGGCCGTGATGGCAAGGTGATAGCCCGATTTGGGCCGCGCTATCACGGGCGCCCGCTACGCCTGGCATTAGAAGAAGCCTTGGATCAAACATACCCATAGCCCCACAGGGCACTATCCCTCTATACCTGCTCGCCCCGCGCGACTGCTACACGATTCATGAGTGCGTTCCAGCGGTGACGCACCATCATGGTCGTTAAGCCTGAAAACAGCGCCCAGCTTTTGCGGCGCCAGCCCTTCAAGCGCATATTGTGATTGACCAACTGCTTCATCAGCTTATAGTCGTCAAATTGTCGCCACTCGCTGGCGATTGAAAGCTGATGGCGAGACATCACCGGTGCCATTTCCAGGCGAAACATCCATTCGAGCTCGTTAAGCGTCATATCATAACGCTCTATGACTTCGACCATACGCGCGTAATCGCGTTCGCTGGGTTCACGATCCAGCCACAGCGGGGCTAGCGCTAGCCATAGATCGCCGCGTTCATCTACTAGCTGCTGTGCATTCATGATCGCCTCGTGGGAAGTCGTTGCTGATATAAGTACTTTGGCAGCTATCGTGACGCGAATGCGCCCCGAGCTCAAGGGCGGGCAGGAGCTCAAGGATGGAGAGTCGCTCATGGGAGGACGATAGCTCAGGAGCGGACAGAGCGCACGGAGGCAGCTAGAATAGCCTCTATGAGTCATGACACTGCTATGCCACAAACTATGCCAAAAGCTATGGCAAAACGGTGTCGCTAGTTATGATGTTGCCAGTTACGATATTAAAAGCTAAATCAATCCGATAAAGAGGTTCTCTGTGATTATTAAACCCAAAGTACGCGGCTTTATTTGTACCACTACTCATCCCATCGGCTGCGAGCAGAACGTTCGCGAACAGATTGAAGCGACCCGTGCTCGCGGTTTGGATAAGCAGGCTGGCCCAAAAAAAGTACTCGTCATTGGGGCTTCAAGTGGCTATGGGTTGGCAGCCCGTATTACCGCAGCTTTTGGCTACGGCGCCGATACCCTGGGCGTTTTCTTTGAAAAGCCTGCCACCGATAAGAAACCCGGCACCGCAGGCTGGTACAACAGTGCCGCCTTCGATAAGTTTGCCAAGCAGGAAGGGCTGTACAGCAAATCGATTAACGGCGATGCGTTCTCCCATGAAGCGCGGGAAAAAGCCATTGAACTGATCAAGCAGGACATGGGCGAGATCGATCTGGTGGTGTACTCGCTGGCGTCGCCCGTGCGTAAGCTGCCGGATAGCGGCGAACTTAAGCGCTCGAGCCTCAAGCCAATTGGCGAAACCTACCGCGCTACTGCTATCGATACCAATAAAGACGCGATTATCGAAGCAGAAGTAGAGCCAGCCACCCAGCAGGAAATCGACGACACCATTACGGTAATGGGTGGCGAAGATTGGGAACTGTGGATGGAAGCACTTGACCAAGCAGGTGTGCTGGCAAAAGGTGCGCGTAGCGTGGCGTTTAGCTATATCGGCACTGAAATCACTTGGCCGATCTACTGGCACGGTGCGCTGGGTAAAGCCAAGGAAGACCTTGACCGCGCTGCCGCGGCTATCGACGCCAAGCTGAAAGAGACCGGTGGCGGTGCCAATGTGGCGGTACTCAAGTCGGTGGTCACCCAAGCGAGCGCGGCCATTCCGGTAATGCCGCTGTATATCGCCATGGTCTACCGCATCATGAAAGAGCAGGGTCTGCACGAAGGCACAATCGATCAATTGAACCGTCTATTCGGTGAGCAGCTCTACTCAGCCCAAGGCAAGCGCGGTGAAATGGTAACTGATGAGGTAGGGCGCCTGCGTTTGGATGACTGGGAGTTGCGCGATGACGTTCAGCAAGCGTGCCAGGATCTTTGGCCTGAAGTGACGACTGAAAACTTATTCGAGATTACCGACTATGCTGGTTATAAGCACGAGTTCTTGAAGCTGTTTGGCTTTGAGCGTGACGATGTCGATTACGATGCCGACGTCAATCCAGAGGTTACGTTTGATGTCGTGAATCTGTAAGCCATTCACAGAGGCGGTAGCGCCGCCCAATTCGACCGGAACGCGGGAGGTGTTTATGGACACTAGGGAAAGCAAAACCCCGGAAGAAGAGAAGCAGCATATTATCAATGAGCGGATACCTGAGGATTATGAAACCTCAAAACCTCATCTACAGCCTGAAGCCAAGAAGCGGCCAGGCGGGCTGTATAAGCTACTCCCGATAGTGGTGATCATTGTCGGCGTGATTGTGGTTAGTATCGTCGTGTTAGGCATTATTAACCGCGGTAATTAGTACTTAACCATTCTCTCTTTTTTGCCGGGCCTTGCGCCCGGCAATTTGCATTCATGCGTCACGTTTTTGTTGCAGTGGTCATAACGCTGCCATCCTCTACGCAATTGGGTAAGATGATCGTTTATCTATGTCGATGGCGGTCTTTCATGCATCTTTTCATGCAACTCAATCAGTTATCATGCAGCCCAACCCGTTAGCCTCACCGGCAGCGCTACCGCGTCGGCGGGTGGCCTTTTTGCTGCTGCCAGGTTTTTCGTTATTGACCCACGCCAGCGCACTGGAACCGCTACAAATGGCTAACCAGCTGAGTGGGCAGATGCTTTACCACACCGTCACATTAAGTCTCAATGACGAGCCCGTGCGCAGTGGTGCTCAGCTTTCGCTCATTGCTCAGCACGCACTAAGTACCGCATTAGGCCCGCTTGACCTGCTGTTGATATGCGCACCAACACCGCTGCCCTATACGCTTCCTGCAAAGTTGAATGAGTGGCTCCGTGGGCACCAGGGGCGTGGTGTGGCACTGGGTGGGTTGGCAGGGGGCACTGAAGTGTTGGCACGCTGTGGGTTGCTTGAAGGCTATCGTGCGACGCTGCCCTGGCAGCGTTTTGAGGCCTTTGCTCAAGCCTATCCGCAAGTGACGCTTTCTCAACAGCTGTTTGAAATTGATCGCGACAGGCTGACCTGCGCGGGGGGAACCGCGGCCATGGATTTGATGCTCACGCTGATTGGCCAGCATCACGGTGCGCGCTTGGCGGAGCAGGTGTCTGAGCAGTTTGTCTGCGACCGCATCCGCTTGGCAGATGAGCGCCAGCATGTGCCGCTGCGTAGCCGCCTGGGGCATGCGCCGCAAAGTCTGGTGGAGGCTGTCACGCTTATGGAAGCCAATATTGAGGAGCCACTCTCGACCCTGGAACTGGCCGAACATCTGGGTATCTCTCGGCGTCAGTTGGAGCGGCTATTTAAGAAGTATCTGCAGGCGGTCCCTAGTCGCTACTACCTGGATTTACGCTTACAAGAGGCGCGCAAACAGCTTCGCGATAGTGACCGGCCGGTAGGCGATATTGCGTTTGCCACGGGATTTTCCTCAGGCGCGCACTTTTCTACCGCCTACCGTCACCATTTCGGCATGACGCCGAGAGAAGAGCGCCTGGGTTAGAAAGATTCAGGTTAATGTATCCACAATGCCACCTTCCACACGCAGTGCCGCCCCGCTGGTTGCACTGGCTTGGGGAGAAGCGGCGTAGACGCTCATACTCGCGACTTCTTCGGGTGTTGCTAAGCGCTGGATAATTGAAGAGGGGCGGTTCTCTTTAACAAAGCGTTCTTCCATCTCTTGCTGAGAGATGCCCTCTTTTTCCGCCATTTCCCCCATCATCTTGATCACGCCTTCTGAACGGGTCGGCCCAGGTAGAATGGCATTCACGGTGACCTGGGTGCCGCTGAGCACTTTGGCCAGCCCGCGAGAGACGGAGAGCAGCGCCGATTTGGTCATGCCGTAATGCACCATTTCACTAGGGATGTTGATCCCCGACTCGCTGGAGATAAACTGTATGCGGCCCCAGTCGCGCTCGCGCATGCCCTGGGCGTAGTGACGGGAAAGCCTCACCGCGCTCATGATATTAATATCGAAAAATTGCTGCCACGTAGCGTCATCTACATCGAAAAAGTCCTGCGGGGCGAAAATGCCTACGTTATTGATCAGGATATCCGCGCTGGGCTGCTGTTTAATAAGCGTTTGGCAACCTTCAGCGGTGCCGAGATCAGCCGCCACGCCTTCTACCTTGGCATTGGGAGTGTCTTTTTTAAGTGCGCTGATGGCACCATCAACACGTGCTTGGGTACGCCCTGTTATAACCACGTCAGCGCCTGCCTTGGCGAGCCCTTGAGCAATTGCAAAACCGATGCCCGCTGTAGAACCCGTGATAATGGCGTGTTTGCCGCTTAGATCAATCTGCATATGCTGGTCTCCTCTCATCCTGAGTGTCGGTGCTCATCACTATGCAACGCAGCTCATCGAATAACCGCATAGCTTGCTAATAAGTATGGGGCTCTTTTAGAGTTCTTCAAGGCGGTTCAGTGATACGCCGAGACGCCGCTATTCATAATTTGCCGTCCCATTGCTGAAAGCGCTTGGACTCTTTACCACCTTATACTGTTGTTACTACTTTCCTCCACTGGAGCTAGCGACCCATGAGCCATACCCCAAGCCGTCAAGATTACGACCACTACATGACGCCCAACTACTCACCACAGCAGGTCATTCCCGTGCGTGGTGAAGGTAGCCGCTTGTGGGATCAACAGGGCCGTGAATATATCGACTTTGCCGGGGGGATCGCGGTTAACTCCCTTGGTCATTGCCATCCAGTACTGGTCAATGCGCTCAAAGAGCAGGGCGAGAAGCTGTGGCACCTTTCCAACGTATATACCAACGAGCCAGCGCTGAACTTGGCCAAGACGCTGGTCGAGCGCACCTTCGCCGATAAGGTGTTCTTATGCTCCTCCGGCGGTGAAGCCAACGAAGCTGCGCTTAAGCTGGCACGCCGCTGGGCGGTGGATAATCACGGTGAGCAGAAAGATAAAATCATCTCGTTCTACCAATCTTTTCATGGCCGCACCTTCTTTACCGTCAGCGTGGGTGGCCAGCCCAAATACTCCCAGGGCTTTGGGCCGGTGCCGGGCGGAATTCTGCACGCTAATTACAATGACCTGGATAGCGTTCGCAAGCTGGTTGGCGACGACACCTGCGCAATTATGGTTGAACCCATGCAGGGCGAGGGCGGTATCGTGCCCGGCACGCAAGAATTCCTCCAAGGGCTGCGCGATCTCTGCGACGAGCACAATGCGCTATTGATTTTTGACGAAGTGCAAACCGGCGTTGGTCGTAGCGGAGAACTCTACGCTTATAAGAACTACGGCATTACGCCGGATATTCTTACCAGTGCCAAATCCTTGGGCGGCGGTTTCCCCATTGGCGCCATGCTGGCTATCGACTCGGTGGCTAAATCGCTGGTTGTTGGCACCCACGGTTCTACTTACGGCGGCAATGCGCTGGCATCTGCCGTTGCCTTGGCGGCGGTGGAGCTTATCGATACGCCCGAGGTGCTCGAAGGCGTTAAGCATCGCCACGATCTGTTCCGCGAGCATTTAGAAACTATCAACCGCAAGCATGGCGTGTTTAAAGAGATTCGCGGTATGGGCTTATTAATAGGTGCCCAGATGTCGGATGCCTATGAAGGGCGTGCCAAAGACATACTACCGCTGGCGATTGAAGAGGGCTTGATGGCGCTGATCGCCGGGCCGAACGTACTGCGCATGGCGCCTTCTCTGGTCATTCCTGAAGCGGATATCGCCGAGGGCATGGCCCGCTTAGAGCGCGCGATTGAGCGATTAGTTGCGGCAGCATGAGTGAACAGCAGGCTGCGTCAATCGTGTTAACTGAAGGGGAGGCATCGAGGATGCTGGTAGTTCGACCCGTTAAAGCGTCTGATCTCACGGCGCTTGAGCAATTAGCCGAGCATGCAGTACCTAAGCTTACTAACTTGCCTGCTAACCGTGAGCGACTTCAGGAGCGCATTGCGCGCTCTCAAGACGCCTTTAATGGTGACGTCGAGTTTCCAGAAAACGAGCACTATACGTTTGTTCTCGCCGATGACACACGCGAGGAAGTGCTCGGTACCGCCACCATACGTGCCCAGGCGGGTGCCAATGAGGCCTACTACACCTACCGCCAGGAAACGCTGATTCACGCCTCCCAGCAGTTGAACGTACGTCGTGAAGTGCAGACGCTAGCGCTCTCCCATGAAGTTTCTGACGCTACCCTGCTGTGCGCCTTTTCGCTTAACCCGCGTTATAAAGGCACCAGCGCGGAGAGCCTGCTGCGCCGGGCGCGGTTGATGTTTATCGCCCAGTACCCCGAGCGGTTTTCGCGTATTCTGGCGGTGGCGTTTCCCGGCTACTTGGATACGCGCAGTGAATCGCCGTTCTGGGAAAGCGTGGGGCGGCACTTTTTCGCCCGCAGTTTCCAGGATATTAACCACATTGCCGGGGTGCGCTCGAAAAGCTTTATCGCCGAAGTAATGCCCCAGTTCCCGCTCTATTTGCCGCTGCTAACACCCCAGGCGCGGGCGGCGATAGGTCGTGAGCACCCTGTTCATGAAGAGGCGTTGGAGGAGATGCTGGCGGAGGGCTTCGTGCGTTCGCGCCATGTGGATATTTTCGACGCCGGACCGATTGTCAAAGCCGAGCGCGAGCGGTTGGAAACCTTCCGCAGTGCTGCCTGGCACCCGGTGCGCATTCGCCCTGAACACGCTTTGCCGGATGCTGAACCCGCGCTGGTTGCCAATCAAAAGCTGGGCGAGTTTCGCTGCATCGTCGCCCGCTACGCGCTGTCACCCACGGGCCAGTTGATGCTCTCAGCGGAGCATGCTGAGCGGCTGGGTGTCACGGAAGGGCGAGCGGTGCTTGCTGCGCCGCTGACGCTACCCACCGTGGTAGACGCGCTCGATGAAGGAGAAATGTAATGCGCATTCGACCCATTGCCCGTGATGATCTGGATGGGCTTCAGGCGCTTGCGCAGCAGGCGGGCGTTGGCTTTACCTCGCTGCCGGATAATCGCGAGTTTCTAGCCGGTAAGATTGAAGCGGCTGCCAGTGCCTTTGAAGAGCGCACTCCGGTGGATGATCGGCTTTATTTCTTTGTGCTAGAGGATGAAGTAAGCGGCGAGTTGGCGGGCTGCTGCGCCATTGAGGGGCAGGTGGGGCGCGAGGTGCCGTTCTATAACTATCGGCTGGGAACCCTTGCGCACTCATCCATTCAGCTGGATCTTCACCGCACTATCGACACGCTGTTTTTAAGCTCCGACCACACCGGCGATGCCGAAGTATGCTCGCTGTTTCTGCGTCCTGAGTATCGCGGCGAAGCCAACAAACATTTGCGCAATGGCGCGCTGCTCTCCAAAGCGCGCTGGCTGTTTATTGCCCAGTTTCGTGATCGCTTTCCCGATAAAGTGCTGGCGGAGATGCGTGGGGTGTTTGATGAGCACAATACCAGCCCCTTTTGGGAGAGCCTGGGCAAGCACTTCTTTCCCATGGATTTCAGCGAAGCGGATCGCTTAACCGGCCTGGGGCAGAAGAGCTTTATTGGCGAGCTGATGCCCAAGTTCCCCATTTACACCACCTTTATGGCCGAAGAGGCGCGGGCTTGTATTGGTCAGGTGCATCGCCACACCCGACCGGCGCTGGAGATGCTTAAGAAAGAGGGGCTGCGCTGGGAAGGCTATATCGATATTTTCGACGGTGGCCCGACGGTGGAAGCTTACATTGACGATGTGCGCGCCATCCGTAACTCACGGCTCTGCCAAGTGGAAGTATCCAATAGCGCAGCAGAAGAGAGTGTCAGCCGCTGGCTGGCCGCCAACACCCATATGCTCAGCTTTACCGCCAGTTGGGTAGGCCGTGCCCCCAGCGATGACAACACTATCGTGCTGAGCGCACAAGAAGCGAAGCGCTTAGGCGTTGCCACCGGCGATACCCTACGGCTACTCGAGACCTAGGCGACGTTTACAGGAGAGTTTTATGCACGCCCAACAGCAGCAACTGATCAATGGCGCCTGGGTCGCAGGCGACGCCGAGCCGTTGAGCAAGCACGATCCCGTTTCCGGACAGCCGTTATGGCAAGCAGCGACGGCCAGTACTAAGCAGGTCGCAGCCGCTGTAGAGGCCGCCCGCGGTGCCTTCCCCGGCTGGGCGCGTACCCCTTTTGCCGAGCGCCAGGCGCTAGTCGAACGGTTTGCCGAGGTGCTCAAAAACCGCGGGGAAGACTTAGCCGTGGCGATTGCCTCTGAAACCGGTAAACCGCTCTGGGAAGCGCGCACCGAAGCGGGTGCCATGGTGGGTAAGGTGGCGCTGTCGGTTAAGGCGTATAACGAGCGCACCGGGGAACGGGCAAAAGTGGTGGGCAGTGCAAATGCGGTGCTGCGCCATCGTCCTCATGGTGTGATGGCGGTGTTTGGCCCTTACAACTTCCCTGGCCACCTGCCCAACGGCCATATGGTGCCTGCGCTATTGGCGGGTAACTGTGTGGTCTTCAAGCCCAGCGACCAAACCCCGCTTACTGCGGATTTGACCCTACAGTGCTGGCTAGAGGCCGGGCTTCCGGCAGGCGTCATTAACCTGGTGCAGGGCGGTGTGCCGGTAGGCCAGGCACTGGCAGGTAACCCGGATATTGATGGCCTGCTGTTTACCGGTAGCGCCAAAGTGGGCGGTATGCTGCACCAGCAGTTTGCCGGACAACTGGATAAAATTCTGGCGCTGGAACTAGGCGGCAATAACCCCCTGGTAGTGAAGGATGTCGACGACGAGCGTGCCGCGGTATTGACCATTCTGCAGTCGGCGTACCTCTCCGGCGGCCAGCGCTGCACCTGCGCGCGGCGCTTAATGGTGCCGGAGGGTGCAGTAGGCGATCGATTGATCGATGCGCTTTCTGAGGCGATCGCCAAGTTACACGTGGCGGGCCAGTTCGAAGAAAATCCTGCGCCGTTCTATGGCGGTTTGGTCAGCGTAGCGGCGGCGGACGGCCTGCTCAAGGCCCAAGAGGAGCTGGAGGCCATGGGCGGTACGGTGATCAATCGTATGAAGCGCCAGAAAGAGAACACCAGCCTGTTAAGTCCCGCGCTAATTGATGTGACCGGTCTTGACGTGCCGGACGAGGAGCACTTCGGCCCGCTGCTGAAAATCCACCGCTATCGCGATTGGGATGAAGCGCTACAGCTTGCCAATAACACCCGCTACGGGCTCTCCGCCGGTTTAATTGGCGGCGATCGAGCCGATTGGGATGACTTCCTGCTGCGTATTCGTGCCGGAATCGTCAACTGGAACCGCCAAACCACCGGTGCATCCGGCGATGCACCTTTTGGTGGTGTGGGTGACAGCGGCAACCACCGTCCCAGCGCGTTTTACGCGGCGGATTACTGCGCCTACCCAGTCGCCTCCATGGAAGCTGACAGCCTGGAGATGCCCGAGACCCTGCCGCCGGGAGTGAGCCTGTGAGTGCCGCCGATCTCAGCAGCGTTAGGGAAGTCAATTTTGACGGCCTAGTCGGCCCAACCCATAACTACTCTGGGTTGGCCGTGGGCAATGTCGCGTCCATGAGTCACGGCGGCTTAGTCTCCAATCCCAAGGAGGGCGCGCTGCAGGGGCTGCTTAAGATGAAGTCGCTGATGGACGCGGGCTATGCCCAGGGCGTTCTGCCACCCCAACAGCGCCCCGATATTGGCGCACTGCGCGATTTAGGTTTTAGCGGTAGTAATGGTGAGGTGCTGGCTCGTGCTTCTAAAGAAGCGCCGCAACTGCTTCGGGCGGTGTGCTCGGCGTCCAGTATGTGGACGGCTAACGCGGGCACTATTACTCCCAGCATTGATGTACCGGATAGTCGGGTACATTTCACGCCAGCGAATCTACAATCCAGCTTTCACCGCTATTTAGAACCGCAAACCACCGGTCGCGTGCTGCAGGCAATTTTCCGCGACGAGCAGCACTTCGCCCACCATCCGGTGCTGCCTGCAACGCCTGCCTTTTCTGACGAAGGGGCGGCTAATCACACCCGTTTATGTTGTGAGTACGGCGAGCCGGGCGTTCACCTATTTGTCTATGGCCGTCAGGCGTTTGGTGACGTGCGTAGCGGTGAGCGAGAACCCAAGCACTATCCGGCCAGGCAAACCCTGGAAGCCAGTCAGGCGGTGGCCCGCCAACATGGGTTAACAGAGGCGCAAACGGTATTTGCCCAGCAGCACCCGGACGCCATCGACGCGGGCGTCTTCCATAATGACGTCATTGCTGTGGGCAACGGCCCCGTGCTGCTCTACCACGAAATGGCCTTTCTGGATGAAGAAGGCACGCTCGATGAGCTGCGCGCCAAAATGGCCAGCCCGCTGATTCCCGTGCGCGTGCCCTTGGAAGCGGTAAGCATGGAGGATGCGGTAGCCTCGTATCTATTTAATTCGCAGCTGCTCTCCAACCCGGATGGCACCATGACGCTGGTAGTGCCCGGCGAATGCCAGGAGCGCGAGGCGGTATGGCGCACCATTCAGGATTATCTACTGGCGGGCAATAATCCGATCAGTGAGGTGATCGTCAAAGACGTCAAGCAGAGCATGCGCAACGGTGGTGGCCCCGCTTGCCTGCGCCTGCGCGTGGTGCTAACGGAGGCCGAACGTGCAGCGCTCTCTGGCCGCGTGCTGCTCACCAATGCACTGTACACTGACCTGACCGCGTGGGTGGAACGCCACTACCGCGTTCGCCTCGCCCCGGACGATTTGGCCGATCCACAGCTGGCGGAAGAGTCGCTTGTTGCACTGGATGAACTGACGCAGTTACTGCAGATTGGTTCGGTCTACCCGTTTCAGTTGGGGTAGGGGATTGATTAAACAGAGTAAAGAGAGAATCAAAAGAGCCATCAGACTTGGTGGCTTACCTCTATTGGTTTTATAAGGCGGAGGCTGTGACAACTGATGAAGGCGTCCTTCGGTAGGTACACGTCCTCATTAAGTCTGCAATAAGCAGTAAAAAGCGTTAGCTAGCAACACAAGTGCCCGCCCGTAGTTTAAGAATATCTAGTGCATCCTCTAGACGGCCGATACCACTGATGCCTCCGCTTTCAGCGAAATTGCACGCGGCGTCCATTTTTGGCCCCATAGAACCAGCCGGCAGGTCCAGCTTGCGAGCTTCATCCAGCGTTAATTTATGGATAGGTGCAGCGGTGTCCTTACCGAAGTCACGGTAGATGGCGTCCACGTCAGTGAGAAGGAGCAAGGCATCTGCGCCCAGCTGGCTGGCCAGAAGTGCGCTGGCGGCGTCTTTATCGATCACGGCTTCGATGCCGATCATGCTGCCGTTCTCTCGGCGAAGAATGGGGATGCCACCGCCTCCGGCGCAGATCACCACAACGCCCTGTTCCAGCAGCAGCTGGAGCACCCTCATGTCGGGTATCTCCAAGGGCTTGGGCGAAGGCACTACCCGCCGCCACTTGTCACCATCCTGAGCGATGTGCCAACCGGCGGCTTCGGCTTTGGTCTCGGCTTCTTCCCTTTCGTAAACTGGCCCGACAAACTTGGTGGGATTGCTGAAGGCGGGGTCATTCTTGTCGACCAGAACCTGGGTAAGTAGGGTGGCCACAGGTCTGTTATGGTCCAGGGCGTTTTCCAGTTCCTGCTCGATGATGTAGCCGATCATACCTTCTGTTTCAGCGCCCAGTACATCCAGCGGATAAGCTTCGTCCGGCTTATAGGCAGCGCCCTGAAGCGCCAGTAAGCCTACCTGGGGGCCATTGCCGTGAGTGACTACCAGCTGGTGGCCGGCGCGGATGATTTCGGCCAATGATTCGGCGGCAATTTTCACGTTGGCGCGCTGGGCCTCGGCGGTCAGGGGCTCCCCTCGCCGCAACAGGGCATTGCCTCCCAGAGCTGCTACTACAAGCATGTCATGCTCCTCGAATCAGTTTCCAAGAGTGGCGACGAGCACCGCCTTAATGGTGTGCATTCGGTTCTCCGCCTGATCAAATACGATAGAGGCGGGACTTTCAAAGACATCGTCGGTGACTTCCATGGCATCGATGCCGAACTCGGCCTGTATTTCCTTGCCTATGGTGGTCTCGGTGTTATGGAAGGCCGGCAGACAATGCATGAACCTTACGCGGGGGTTGCCGGTTTTCTCCATCAGGGCAGCATTGACCTGGTAGGGCTGCAACAGTTTGATTCGCTCTGCCCACTTTTCCTTCGGCTCACCCATGGACACCCACACATCGGTGTAGACAAAATCCACGCCTGCCACCGCAGCATCGATGTCTTCCGTGATCATGATTCGTGCGCCGGTCTCACTGGCAATGGTCTGTGCTTCATTCTGAATAGCCTCGCTGGGCCAACAGGCCTTGGGCGCACACAAGCGCACATCCATTCCCATCATGGCGCCGCCGATCAGCAGGCTGTCGCCCATGTTATTCGCAGCGTCCCCGATAAATACAAAGGCAACATCCCGCAGCGGCTTTTCCACATTTTCCTGCATGGTCAGGAAGTCTGCGAGGATCTGTGTAGGGTGGAATTCATTGGTCAGCCCATTGTAAACCGGCACGCCGGCATATTGTGCCAGCTCCTCAACCACCGTCTGGCCGAACCCCCGGTATTCGATGGCATCGTAAACGCGGCCGAGCACACGGGCGGTATCCTTGACGGATTCCTTGTGGCCGATATGGGTGCCCGTCGGGCCCAGATAGGTTACTCGGGCGCACTGATCAAACGCTGCAACCTCAAAGCCTACCCGGGTTCGGGTGGAGTTCTTTTCAAAGATTAGCGCTATGTCCTTGCCCTGCAACTGCGGTACTTCGGTGCCAGCGTACTTGGCTGTTTTCAGGTCGGTGGAAAGCTTGAGCAAAAAACTGATCTCTCGGGGCGTAAAGTCCCTCAGGGTCAGGAAGTGCCGGTTCTTGAGATTGAAAGCCATGGTTCTGCTCCTTCCTTGTCAGACTGTATCTCGTATTGTCGGGCAGCTCATGCAACGCCCGCCGCCCCGGCCCCGGCCCAACTCCGCTCCGGGTATGGCCAGTACCTCTATGCCGGCTGCCTCCAGCGCAGCATTGGTATCGTCGTTGCGGTCATAACCGATGACGACCCCCGGACTCAGTGCTAGCACGTTATTGCCATCGTTCCATTGTTCTCGCTCCCGTTCGGCAGGGGTATCGCCACCCGTGGCGACCACTTCCAGGGACGGGTAACCAAGTACATCGGCAACAACATCAAACAGCGGGCGGCTGTCCTGGAAGAACGACAGGTGCTTGCTGCCTTCCCCCGGACGCAGGTCGTAGCAAACCATTTCATCTGCGACTTCCTTGAAAGTGGTCACTACATTGCCGCCACAGAAGGTAAACACGGTATCCAGGTGCATGGCAGAACGGGTCTTGGGAATCTGGCAGGCAATTATCCGTTCTGCAGTGCCGTTAGCAAAAAGCGTCTTGGCCAGCTGGCCAATGGCTTGCGGGGAGGATCGTTCCCCCATCCCCACCAGCACGACACCATTACCCACCGGCATGATGTCCCCTCCTTCCAGGGTCGCCAGCGCATGATCTTCAAGCGGGTCGCCCCAATGCACGTTCACCTTGCCGGCAAACTTCGGATGGAAACGGTAGATCGCGCTCATTAGCAGCGTCTCTGGTTTGCGCGCAGCCCAGTACATAGGGTTCAGGGTGACACCGTCATAAATCCAGGCGCTGTTATCCCGGGTGAACAGTAAGTTGGGCAGTGGCGGCAGCACAAAGCCGTGAGGCCCCAGATGGTTACCGAACAGCCCTGAAGGGTCGAAAGGCAGGTCTCCTACTTCCAAACCACCAATGAGAAATTTCGCCAGCGTATTACCCGGCAGTTCGTTCATCCATGCGCGAAGGTCGGATACCATGCCTACCCCGATATGATTCCAGGTAATACGGTGGTCTAGAACCCAGGTACGTGCTTCGGGAATATCAAGCGTTGTCGCCAGCAGGTCGTTAACGTCCAGAACCTCCACACCCCGTTCACGCATTACCTCGGCGAATACGTCATGGTCTTTCTGTGCCTGCTTGACCCAGAAGACATCGTCGAACAATAACGCATCGCAGTTGGAGGGAGTCAGTCTTCTATGGGCTAGCCCAGGGCGGCAGACGATAACTTGCCGTAAAGTCCCAGTTTCCGAGTGAACGCCCAAAGTGTGTTCTGACATGTCGCATACTCCTTTGCCCTGGTTATAGAAATGCACCAATGCTAATAACTGCACTGATAAAAACAGTCAAAATAAGAAGGAGAGGCCAGATAAATACTAGCCAACGGTCATAAGAGATACGGCCTATCGCTAGGCCACCGACCACTACGGCAAAGGTCGGGTTTATCAGATTAACCAGGCCGTTGGCTGATTGGTAAGCAGTTACCACCAAGTCACGTCCCACGTCAGCAAAGTCGCCCAAGGGCGCTAAAATAGGCATGGATAGTACGGCAAGTCCGGATGAGGAGGGTACGAAGAAACTCATTCCTACCTCGATCCAGAACATCAAATTGATAAAGGTTAGTTCAGGCAATCCACCTAATGTACTTTCGGCGCTATGCAAGATGGTATCGGCAATCATGCCTTGTTCCATGATCACCACGATGCCGCGTGCCAGACCAACGACCAGGGCTACGCCGAGCAGATCGCGGGCGCCGTCGACAAAACTACTGGTCAGCTTTTTCTCGCCCAGCCGAGCGATGATGCCGATCACAATGGCGGAACCAAAGAAAAGTGCGCCCATCCTAGCCATCCACCAGCCTTGGGACGAGACGCCCCAAATCATCGCAATGAAGGTCAGAGCAAAAATAACAAGGGTAATTTTCTGAGTGCCTGAAAGATCAAAATTTTCCAGCTCGTCGTGTCCCTGTAGAAAGAGTTTGCGGTGTGCATTCTGTTGTCTGGCCACAACGGAGCGAGCAGGATCCAACTTAATGCGTTTGGCGTAGCGCATCACGTAGACTGAACAAATCACCAGCCCGCCAATCAGCAGCACCAGCCGAAGTACAATTCCATCTGTAAAAGGAATATCCGCTGCGTTAGAGGCAATGACAGTAGCGAAGGGGTTGATGGTGGAGCCCAGCACACCAATACCAGCGCCGATCAGAATCACGGCGACTCCTGTGATCGCATCATAGCCAGCAGCGATGATGATGGGGATTAGAATGGCATAGAAGGCCAGAGTCTCTTCTGCCATGCCGTAGGTGGTGCCTCCAAGGGCAAACAGCGTCATCAGGATGGGGATCATCCAGATCTCTCGGCCTTCCAGCCGATGCATCACGTTACGTATCCCCGTGTCGATTGCGCCGGTAGCATTGATAACGCCTAAGAAGCCACCCAAAAACAGCACAAATAAGGCAACGTCGATGGCATTGGCGGCATAGCTGTCGGGATCATAGAAACCCGCCGTGGGGGCCAGCATGATGTCCACAAAACCTTGAGGGTTTGAATCAACCGTTACATAGGTGCCAGGTACTGCAATTTCGCGTCCGACCTCTTCGTTCATCGTACGTTCGTATTGCCCGGCAGGAATGATCCAGGTCAGCGCCGCTACAAGAATAATTAGCAGGAAGAGAATTGAGTAGGCTGTAGGGAACCGTGTCGCTAGATCCTCTTCAGGCTTTGATGGAGTGAGCTTTTCATCTGACATGCGTTGTCTCCGACCTATGGTTAAGGAGCAATCAACTATATTCAGTGTAGTCCCATTACAATGGCTTGAATTGATTTAGATCAATCACGCAAAAGTGCATGCAGATGCAGCTAATAAATGGCGAAAAATTTAATTGGTCGAGCCGTGCTTGCTGCTGTAACTGGTAATGCAGATTTTGAGCTTTGGTATGTTCTGAAGACGAGCTGGTAAGTTTTTCGTAGCTTTAACTATTATTATCTTTTACGTTTTTACTTCCTGGCTAGGCGATTCACGGGATTGAACGATACGACAATCGCGCTTTCACGCAGCGGGAAAGTGCTGTACGCGACTGACCGAGCGCTAAGGGGTCTTCGTCATCGATGCCCCCGCTTGCTGGACAGTCAGAATGGTAGGTTGGATCTCGGCCAAGACGGCATCAGGATGACCTCAGTGAGTTTCACTGAATTCATCGAAAAAGTGATTCCCGGCGTGCGCTGTGAGCCAGTGATGGAGCAGAAGCTGATCGGCTAATTCTCATTCTGCCCAATGCCTCTCCAGCGGCGCCTGCCAAGAGGTTGATCCAGCCGCAACGGAGCATCGGTTTCGAAGATATCATCGGCGAAAGTCACATCATGCTGGAAACTTGTGTGACCGCACGAAAGATGGCGCAGAGTGGTGCCCCCCATCCTGATCGAGGGCGAGACGCGGGTAGGCAAGGAGCTGTTCGCGCGTGCTATCCACAACGAATTGCCACGCTCGGGTTCGTTCGTCCCGATTAACTGTGGCGCGATGTCCCGTGAATTGATGGCCAGTGAGCTGTTCGGTTATGAAAAGGGGGCTTTTACCGGTGCGGATCGCTCGTCTGCCGGCAAGATCGAGGTGGCAGATTGTGGCACTCTATGCCTTGACGAAATCGGCGAATTGCCGCCCGGTATGCAGCCGTATCTGTTACGGGTACTGGACGACGGTATCGTCTACCGTATCGGCAGCCATCAGGAAAAGCGGGTAGCCATCGGTCTGGTATCGATGACCAACCGCAACCTGGCCAATGAAGTGGAAAAGGGCACCTTTCGTCAGGATCTGTTTTATCGCATTGCTACGCTGCGCTTGAGGGTTCCGCCTCTGCGCGAGCGGGGAGACGACGTGCTGTTGATCGCCGAGCAGCTGTGCAGAACGCTTGCCATGCAACGGGGAACAACCCCCGTTTCACTGTCGAGCGAGGCCCAGGACTGCTTGAGTCATTACCATTGGCCCGGAAACGTGCGCGAGCTGCGCAATGTTCTGGAAATGTCGATGCTAATGGCTTCGGGGAAATGCATTGAATGGCACGACTTACCCGAGGAGGTTCGTATGAACCAAGAGGCCCCTTCAGCGACGAATAGGCTAGAATATACGTCGACTTCTGATCTCAGGACAACGGAAGAGCTTCTCATCAAAGAAACAATAGCGCGCCAAGGAGGTAACTTGACCCAAGCGGCAAAGCAACTCGGCATTGCCCGATCCACGCTCTACAGCCGGTTGGCTAAAGAGGCGAAACGGTAGCGGTAGTAGCCCTGATTTGACGAAGCCACATTACCAGATTCGTTTGATAATAGACGCTCTTTATCTTCCCGGTGTGAACTCGTTCTAACCGCCAGCTTGCTTTGTTTTATGCGCCCAGAAGAGAGCAATGCAACAATATATGTTGACTTTTAGTGAATGAAGAAGGCATTGCAATGGTGCGTCATTGGCGGCAAACGCGATAAGTCCAAAGCATTAAACGCTACCGCTGCGATCTCTTGGATGTTCGACAATCACAATACCATCGAGATTATGCCGATATGCCCTTAATCGACATCCGCACTGCACTCGTAACCGATTTGACAGACATTCAGTCCTGCGCTCGTTTGGCCTATTCAAAGTACATCAGTCGCATTGGTCGTGAACCTGCGCCCATGCATGCAGACTACGCAAGCCTAGTCGGCTACGGCTACATAGATGTTGCTATCCTTGATTCACATTTTGTGGGCTATGTTGTGTTCTACCCCGAAGGCGATCATTTTCACCTCGAAAACGTTGCCATACTACCCGAGTATGGTGGCCTCGGCATTGGGAAGCGATTGATCGATCACGTGGAATGTTCAGCCGAGGAAAAGGGATACGAAGCCGTGGAACTTTATACGAATGAAGCCATGATAGAAAATCTCGCCATGTACCCCAAACTAGGATACGTCAGGGGCGAGTGTCGGCATGAAGCGGGGTTTAATCGAGTGTATTTCCGAAAGCAGCTAAAGTTAAATGGCTGACAAGAAGAGCTTTCCTAGTTGGGTCGATTCAGTTAAAACGTCACTCTTGAGTTCATCACCGTATTGGAGATTGGAGATTGGAGATTGGTGATTTGAGAAAAGTATTAATGAGCGCCTGTCTCTTGGGTAAACAGGTTCGCTATGATGGTGGCGCCCTTTCCGTGGATGATCAGATCGTTGAGCAGTGGCGTTCTGAAGGCCGAATCGTTTCTGTTTGCCCCGAAGTTGAGGCGGGGATGAGTATTCCCAGGCCGCCCGCGGAGATTTTCCAAGGCAGTGGTAAGGGTGTTTTAAACGGTGAGGTCGATGTTATCGAAAACGATGGAGGCAAGGTGACCAATGAATTTTTAGCAGGTGCCTCTATCGCTTTGAACCTGTGCCGTAAATTCGCTATCGATATCGCAGTGCTTGCTGAGTTCAGTCCTTCATGCGGAAGCACCGCTATTTATGACGGCAGTTTCTCTGGTAAAAAAGTACCGGGTATGGGAGTAACAGCCGCACTGCTTCGGGAACATGGTGTGCACGTGTTTAGTCAGTATGAAATAGCCCAAGCTAACACTGCACTTCTTGCTACAAGTTCGTGAAAGCAGCATTAGGATATCGAGATATGACGCCTATTATTCGGTCTACTAACGACAAGGCGTTCGCGGAAAAATTAATTCGCCAAAATATGTCTGCTTACTACGAACAGTTGGATATGCGCTGGAATACAGCCCTGTTTGATAAACAATGGGATGAGTTAAACAGTTACGAATTAGTTATTAACGCTAGCCCAGTAGGGTTGTTATGCATAAATCACGATGAAGCCGCTTACTATATTCGAGAGCTACAAATTGATCAGAAGTGGCAGCGCCAAGGCTTAGGTACAGCGGCAATCCGCCACACGAAGGAAATCGCCCAACAGTCGGGCATCCGCTTACTTCGGCTGCGTGTGTTTTGTATCAACCCAGCAATAGCGCTATACGAGCGTATGGGGTTTCGCGTGCATAAAACAGAGGGTGGGACTCACTATATGGAGCGGAGCATACTCTAACCCGTTAAATTAATGGGGCTTTACTGTTAAGTACTACAAGAGATTGCGCCGGTGCTGCTGCTGGAACCTACCGACGCTCGCTTTACTTTTTTAGGTTGGATGACGGGGTAGTTTGCCGATTTTTGTATTAATAACCTACCGTAAAGGCTTTCTGAATATGCTGGGGCGTCTCTGCTTCATCAAGCATCGCTACCGCGAAATCCTCCATTGAAATGCGAGATTCTCCGTTATTGTCCACGACGAGGGTATCGGTGCCAAGACGATATCGTCCCGTACGCTCTCCAGGCATGAGCATGGCGGCAGGGGAGAAGTAAGTCCACGCTGTGCTGGTTTCACCCAAGCAGAGTTCATACTGAGCTTGGCATGCCTTGGCAATTTCTAGCGCAGAGGCAGGAAGGAAATCGGGGGCTGTTAAGACCGTATCACCGGCGCGCCCGGGGATTAGCAATCGTGCGGCTCCGCCTACCAAGAGCACTCGCTGACCCGGAAGGGCACTCGCCATTAGAGAACGGGTTAGCGCCACCAGCGTCGCTTCTTTTCCATCGGGTGGGCGAACGGCGCTGATCAGCACGTCTTGTCCTTGAATAACATGAGCTAGCTGGTGTGAGTCCGCTATATCCGCGACACAGCGGCTGGCTTCAGCGGGCAGTTTGTTAAGCTGACTCTCTGTTCTCACCACGCCGGTTACGTTATGACCACGTGCTAATGCTTCATTCATAATGCGTTTGCCAACGTCGCCAGCGGCACCAAATATTGCAATTTTCATGATATATCTCTCTTGGGTTCATTAGTTAAGTTGTTTGGCTTTGCCAATGTTGAGCAGGGTAATTCCGGCTCCAATTAATAGGGTGCCAAGCAGTAAGCCTTCGGGAGCGGTTTCTCCTTGTAGCAATATGGCGACCGGAACGCCCACCACGGCGCCGACGGAACCCAATAGGCTCAGAAACACCGGGCCGCCGCTTTTCTGTAGCAGGAAGAGCAGTAAGAACTGGCCTGCGAAGACCATCGCCTGGAGTGCCATCAGCAAGAACGGCAGGGGACGTTCTGTCGGAACGTTCAGTGAGAAGCCAGGCAGAAACCCCACGCTGAGGAGAATGATGGCCGCTGCGATAAGCATCCCCGGCGCCAACGCATCGCTGGATACGCCTTCTGGCCAGCGTAAGGTTCGGTAGATGTTGCCGATAGCCAGCAGAACGGGACCAATTAAAGCGAGGAGAATCCAGAGGTAATTGGCATCCGGCGCCGAAAGCTTATGGAAGGCCAGGGTGACGGCCCCCGCGAGGGCTGATATAACCCCCGCCGCACGCAACACCTGAAACCGCTCCATTTTTAACGCTAATGCGCCGATGTAGGTGAGTAGCGGTGGCAGAGTGATGATTAATGCCACGAACCCCGCACCCACATGGGGGATAGCTGAGAAAAAAAGCAGGTTGGCACCCGCTACGCCCAGCAGACCTGAAATAGCGTAATACTCAACGGTGCGAACGTTAACCGGCGGCAGATTGCCGCGGAAGGCCGCGAGAACCAATAGAATAAGCGCCGCTCCTGAAATTGACCAAAACAGAAAAGCGAGTGCCGGTAGCTGAATGTCACCGGCAAGTTTTGCCAAATTAGTCGATAGACCCAGCAAGGCTCCGCCGGATAACAGATACACCAGTGGGGCAAGCCAAGCTCTTTTGCGTGAGTGTGTGCGGGTAGTGCTTAATGATGTCATTCGCGTAGTTCTCATTGGTACCGTTTCGAAGTGTCTTGATATCAAGATATGTGTGATTAATCTTGACGTCAAGATAATTAAGCGCAAAATACACTCATGGATCATGTAGACAACATTCTCAAACAGTGGCGGCAGGAGCGGCCTGACCTCGATGTAGCGCCGATGGCTACCATCGGGCGGGTCAAACGGCTGAATCACACCTTAATGCGCGCAATGGAGAAGACCTGGGCGAAATACGGTCTGACTGACGCGAGCTTTGACGTTCTGGCAACTCTTCGCCGTGAGGGGGCGCCCTACGCGCTATCACCGGGGGATTTGATGGCATCCACCATGGTGACTTCAGGCACCATGACTCACCGCATCAATCAACTGGAAAAGGCGGGTTTGATCAAGCGGGTCAAAAACCCCGACGATGGTCGTGGTTTTCTCATCTCTCTTTCCCAGCGTGGATTCGAGTTAATCGATGAAGCCGTTGCTGCTCATGTGGAAACCCAGGCGCAGCTGGTGAGCGGCCTAACTGAAGAGCAACGAGCGCAACTCGATGAGCTGCTTAAGCAGTTCTTGGCGGGATTGGAGCAGGAGTGATGTGTGTCGTAGCGGCAACTTAGCCACTATTGAAAAGAGTCACGCCTAGACTTTGTTCCATCTCGCTTAAACACTTGAATACGTTGGCATGGCTGATACACAGCGCTCGGCTGGCGCCGGATAGCGCCCCCACCTCTGCAATCGCTAGATCGTCCCACCTTATTTGCTGTTCATTCATGCAAACTGAGTTGTCATTTTCCGCGAATGTTTGAGCGTATTTGAACAGGTTAGTCTGTCGTTGAACCAATCAATAGGGGAAGCGCAGAATGAATGTGTTGATCGTCTTGGCTCATCCTGAACGCAAGTCGTTTAATGGCGGCTTAGTGGATGGGGCGGTAGAACAACTGGTGGGCGAGGGGCATACAGTGGAAGTGGATGATCTCTATGCTGAGCAGTTTGATCCGGTGGAGCGCCCTGAGCAATATCCGCATAGCGCCGTGGCGTCGGACTACTTCTATCCCCTCAATGAGCAGCGGGCTCACTACGAGAAAAACACATTACCGCAGGATGTCCAGCGGGAGTTGGCGCGGTTGGAGTGGGCTGACTTGGTGATCTTCCAGTTTCCCTTATGGTGGCACGCCCAGCCTGCCATTTTGAAAGGCTGGTTTGATCGGGTGTTGGTGTATGGCGGGCGCTATACAAGCCGCATGCGTTACGACAGAGGCTACTATCGCGGTAGGAAGGCGATGCTATCAGTCACCACGGGCTCACCGGAGAAAGCATTTCAGCCTTTTGGCCGAGCTGGCAATATGGTGCACTGGCTGTGGCCCATACACGCATCGTTGTATTATGTTGGCTTTGACGTGCTGGCGCCTCAGGTGGGTTACGGCATTCAAGGTGGCGGTATTCGTTACCAAGAGGAAGCTGACATCATTGGTCACCTAGAGGCCTGCAAAGCGGCCTTGGTAGCTCGTCTGAGAAACTTGGACAGCGAACTGCCCATCCCCTTTACCGGATGGGATGACTGGGACGAAGATGGCGTTTTACGCCAAACAAACCCGCTGAGATGGCGGCTAGGCTGAGCTCGTGTAGACTCTTACTGTCTATAAAACAGATCAGCAAAAGGCCCAATCAGCGCCATGACCACCTCGAACCACCGTTTTTCCGATGCTGAGCGCCGTGGGCTCTACCGCGCCATACACGAGCGGCGCGATGTGCGCTCGCAATTTCTGCCCGACAGAATACCTCCTGATGTACTGGCCCGCCTTTTGGAGGCCGCGCATCATGCGCCTTCAGTGGGATTTATGCAGCCCTGGGATTTCATCGTGATTGAAAGTCGCAGCGTCAGAGAAGCAGTGCTGGCGATGTTCGAGCAGGAGAATCAGAAGGCCGCCGAACGCTTTGAAGGCGAGCGTCAAGCGCATTATCGCAGCCTTAAGCTGCAAGGTATTATGGAGAGCCCGCTTAATCTCTGTATTACCTGTGACCGAAGCCGGGGCGGCCCTCACGTGCTGGGGCGCAATAGTATGGTGGATACCGATCTTTTCAGCACTTGTCTCGCTGTACAGAATCTCTGGTTGGCTGCGCGGGTAGAAGGTATTGGCGTTGGTTGGGTGAGCATTCTCGACCAAGAGCAGCTGAGCAAGGCGCTGAATCTGCCTGACCACGTTTACCCCTTGGCGTATCTCTGCCTTGGCTATGTTAGCGAGTTTTTAGACCAACCAGAGCTTGAAGCCAAAGGCTGGCGCTCTCGCTTGCCATTAAGTGAACTAGTACATGGCGATCAGTGGGGGCAGCCGCTTGCCAGTGGTTTGTGAGGAAGTTTTTATAAGGGGGGCCAGCTCGCTGTGCCCAAGTCATCTACTCTTTGCTTGCGGCGCTGGTTCTTGTCTTCGTACATGCGCTGGTCTGCCAGAGCAAATACCTGTATGGCAGGCACTTCGCTGGAGCTGGCGAATCCCAAGCTCAAATGAAGCGTCAGTTCTTCACGTTCACCGCTAGCGGTGTCGATAATGCAACGCTGTTCAGGCAAATTGTCTCTGATCAAGTTGGCCATACGCTTGGCTGCCGTCAAGTCGGCAGAAGGAAATAGAATGACGAATTCATCGCCACCGCAGCGTGCAAGTATGTCGCTGTCCCTGCAGTGAAGTTGCAGGTACTTGGCAACGCTGGAAATCAGTTGATCGCCTGCAACATGACCATAATGGTCGTTCACTTCCTTAAGCTTGTCGACGTCCATCATCAATACAGCAAAATCCAGGCTCGGCGTCTGCGCCTTGCCTTGAATGCTCATTTGCAGCGCGGCTTCCAAGAAACCTCGGTTATAAAGGCCGGTGAGTCCGTCACGCTCAGCCGTTTTCTTCAATTCCAAATGTAGCAATTTATTTTCGGTAGCGGCCGCTAGTTGGTCGGCAAAGAGGGAAAGTATTTGCTCCAAGCCGTCTTCTCGGCTGGGAGCTTTCATGATCAGCCAGCCTTCGTACAAGCTTAGACGGCCTTCCATGGACATGACATATAGGTTCTCGCCTTCGTCTGTTTGTGGCCGTGTGTCCGGCTGTACTCTTTGCCTACGAACGCTGGCCAATAGATGCTTTAGACGCTGTTCATCCTTTGGGCTTAGTCCCGCAACAGCCGCGTAGCGTGTCACTTCACAACGTTGTCGTTCTTGTACAAAAACAGCAAAACCGTAGTCGGGGAAATGGGAGTGTAGGTGGTTTAATGAGTCATCTAGCAGGGTATGGATATTGGTCGCACGATTTGCCACCGTCCCGAGATCAAGCAGCGCGTGAAAGACTCGGTTCTGAAACTGAATCTCGCCAATGCTGCGGCCGATCTGACGATTCTGACTGTACGTTATGCGGCCTATGGTTAGAAAATAGATGACTGCCCCCGTCCATTGGTAGATGTCTAAATTGTTGCTCACATAGGGGCGAAACTTGAATCCCGTTAAGGCGCTTCCAATCAAGGCTGCGGTTGTGAAAAGTACGGCTGAAATAAGCATCTTCCGTACTCCGCCGACCACTAAATTGTTCATCAAACAGGCAAGCCCAATGGTGATGGTGGCTAAAACGTAAAAATCCAGCACGCTGCACCAAAAACCAAATAGCAGGCTGTCATAGAGGAGATTTCTGAACTCGGCACGCTTGGAGTTCTGGGCGCTTACAGCAAGCGCATAGGCAACACCGGGCCATAGCAGCAGCAAAATCCCGGGCAGAATAAGTGTCCAGCCGCTACCTTCTACCACGGCAATCCATACGGTGAGTCCGAAGGTATGGCAAAAGGCAAAAATTCGCGGGGCAATTGTCGCCAATGCAAGACGGTGTGTGCGCCTTGATGAATGTTGCATTTGTGAGTCTGTATTCAAAGTTATTTGATTAACAGACTAGCACTTAAGAGGCTAAGAAGCCTTATCCTTAAAATCAGGCGAATAGCGCCTTCGTTATCTCCCAGGTTTTAGACTGTTTCAGGGCGTATCTGTTGAATATGGTGAAGCGCTCTCACAACTTGCTAGTAAATGGTTGGCGTGTTCGCGAAGCGCCTCTTTGAGGCCGTCTGGTTTGAGGATGGTAAATTGAAATGGGAGCTGTGCCAGCCAATAGGCAAACCACTCGAAACTATCCGTGCGTGTATGGAGCAGTAGTCCACCTTCAACCTGTTCGAACTGACCTGTACAGAAAAATTGGTTCTCAAAGCCAGTGGACGCGGCATGATCAATGTGTAGCACCAGTGATACTTCATGAGTGGGGCCCCAGGACATGAGGCTTTCGCTCAAAAAATCGGCTGCATCAAAGCGGGTGGGGCGTATGAAGGTACCTGAGAGTAGGTGCACGCCGCTGATGCGATCTAACCGAAATGAGCGCATGGCTCCCCGCAGATGGCAAAAACCGACGGCATACCACCTACCTTGTTGGAAAACTAGCCCGTAAGGGTCGATCTGACGCTTAACTGGATCATGCTGCGGGGAGTGGTAGGTAAGCCCCACGGTTCGCATGGTCTCTGTGGCTTTAGTCAGCGTCTCAAGGGCGCGGTCATCACGGCTGGGTTCGCGCCGGGGTAAGATCACCTGAGTGGTCTCACTGATACCGCGAACACGGCTTTTTAAATTAGCTGGCATCACTCGCTCGAGCTTCGCTTGTACGCTGGCAATGGCGGGCGCTGCGTTTGTTAGTCCCAGCTGGCTAGCGGCCAATAAGCCTAACGAAACGGCGAATGTCTCTTCTTCGGTAAACATCATGGGTGGCAGCTTGAAGCCAGCCACCAATCGGTAGCCACCGTAGCGCCCTTGCTCGGTCACTATCGGCACGCCTATATCTTCCAGCGCCGTAATGTATCGCCGTATAGTGCGCCGATCCACGCCCAGGCGCTCGGCCAATTCAGCGCCGCCCATTTGGCCATTAGCTTGCAGCAACTCAAGCACCGCAAGTACGCGTGTTGTGGGGCCTGCCATTACTGCCTCCCTACTGAAGCCATCGTTAAAGTCTTGCAGAAAAATGCATTGTTGCTTTTATTTAGGGCGGATTCTCACCTATTAACAAACTAATCTGATCTGGCAGTACCTTGTGTCACCGGAAAATTGACTGAAAAAGGAGCCTAATATGTCAGAGCTAACGTTTTACACCCACCCTATGTCCCGCGGGCGCGTTGTGCGCTGGATGTTGGAAGAAGTAGGCATAGACTACTCGGTAAAGGCGATGGAGTTCGATTCAGAGATGAAATCTGAGGACTACTTGGCCATAAACCCCATGGGCAAGGTGCCTGCCATCAAACATGGCAACACTGTTGTGACGGAAGTGGCGGCTATCTGCGCGTACCTGGCGGATCAGGTTCCGGATAAAAAGCTTTCACCACCCCCGCAATCTCCCGAACGTGGAGTTTATTATCGCTGGCTTTTTTTTATGGCGGGTCCGTTTGAAATGGCTACTAGTGCAAAGGCCTACAATTGGAAAATCGACAGCAGCAACGTACAGGCCGTTGGTTGTGGCCAAGTGGAAGACAGTATCAATACGCTTGAAAAAGTACTCAGTGAAAACGCTTATATTTGCGGCGATCAGTTTACTGCCGCAGATATATTGGTTAGCAGTTATCTTTGGTGGGAAACAATGCAGGAGAATATCCCACCAAAAGAGGTGTTTAAGCATTACATAGAGCGTATGGAAAGCAGGCCAGCAGCCAAGCGGGCCAATGAGTTGGACGATGAACTGGCTAAGAAAATGAAGCCTTTGTACGTCTGATGGCTTAATTGCATTACCGCTTTTGTATTAAGTTGGCAATTGCTTTCAAGGTAGATGAACCCTATCTGGTTGCAGTTTTTGCTACAGATAATAGCAGTAAAGCCTCTGGCCAACGGCGTGTGCGGAAGGTATCGGCGCTGGCCAGCCTACCCATATATCGCTACTGTATTCGCCTATGCTAAATAATAAGATAGGGCGCCATTCATGCAAAGCGATATCACCCTCCAGCGGCTCAGCGCTGACGATCCAAATGTTGTGTTAGTTTCGGGGTGGACATTTGAAGCCTGGGGTCATTTACACCCAGGTCTCACCCAAGAACAGGCTATTCAACATTTAAAGGCCGAATGTGGTCAGGGTGGTGTGCCCTCCATCTTTGTGGCTATACAAGGCGAAACCCCTGTGGGAACCGCCAGCCTAATTGCCGATGATATGAGCATTCGTCGTGAATTTACCCCCTGGCTTGCCTCAGTATTTGTCGTACCCGAATGGCGGGGGCAGGGTATTGCCTCTGCGTTGGTACGCCGGATAGAAGTAGAAGCCGCTGAGAGCGGCATCGAGCGCTTCTATCTCTATACTCCCGACCAGCAGGCGCTCTATCGTCGGCTGGGTTGGCAAGATGAAGAAAGCCTTGAGTATCGGGGCGAAAACGTAACAGTGATGTCACGGCAGCTGGGGCTTTAAGGGGCGCTTATGATCAGTGGCCGCGCATTACGCTATTTCGATACTGTGGCCCGGTGTCGTTCGCTGCGCCAAGCTGCCGCCCAACTGCATATTGCCCCCACAGCGATTAGCCGCCAGATCGATTTACTGGAACACCAGCTTGGCGCACCACTCATCGAGCGTGGCCCCAACGGCATTAGCCTGACGGCGGCGGGGGAGTTGTTGGCTGCCCAGGCGCAGCGTACCCTCCGTGACCTAGAGCGGGTGCAGGAACATATTGCCGATTTGAAGGGCTTGCGAACTGGGCGGGTCAGTTTGCAGGTGGCGGAAGGCGTTGTCGCTGGCTTGCTAGCGCCTACGTTAGCCAAGATGGGGCAGCGCTATCCCCATTTGAGTTTTGATATCGGGATCGTCAGCGCTAGCCAAATGGTGGAGGCGCTGCGCCGAGGCGATGCCGATATTGGCCTGTCCTTCTTTATGCCCCGGCATGATGACATTGTGCCCTTTGCTAGTGCCGAGTTGCATCACCATGCAGTGATGGCTCCAGGCCATCCGTTGACCGCAGCTTCTGAGGTGAGTCTTCACACCTTGGCAGAGCACCGGTTGATCTTACCTGATGAATCCTATGGTGCTCGCCAAGCGCTGGAGCGTGCAGCACACCGGGCAGGCGTTACCCTAATACCTACCTTTAAGACCGCCTCGCTGGAAACTCAAAAAGCACTTGCCCTTAACGGCGCAGGCGTTCTGGTATTGCCACCGATGGCGGTAGCTCGGGAGTGCCAATTAGGTCAACTCATTAGCATCCCCTTGGCTCCTTCAGAGCTTGAGGCCGCGCGAATTGATCTCTGCGTTTATCGCCATCGCCAGCGCAGCTTTGCCACTGAAGCTTGCCTTTCGCTGCTGGCAAGTGCCCTACAGACACTGCCAGTCTAATCATCCGGAAAGATTTTAAAAGCGAAGAGTGCACACAAAAAGTGGACACGCTGAGGTCAAGATTGAAATAGCAGAAGACACGGTGTGGGTTCATGCTGAGCTTGTTAATAACGTCAGCCTGATAACAACAGCAAAAGGTAATGTGATGCCTGCACTACACCAACTCACCGCCACTCAATTAATTGATGGCTACCGAGCTTATAGGTTCTCGCCAACTGAAGTAGCCAGCGCCCTGGTTGAGCATATCGACGCCTGGGAGCCGCACATCAATGCGCTGTATGCCTATCAACCTGATGCGTTCATTAAAGCAGCCGAAGCCTCCACCCAGCGCTGGGCTAGGGGGCAACCTAGCGGCGCGCTGGATGGCGTGCCAATCACCCTTAAAGAGTTGATTGCCACCAAAGGGATGCCAGTGCCGGGGGGAACCGGGCTTGGCGAGCAGCCCGTTGCCACTGAAGACGCTCCCCCCGCTGCTCGTTTAGGGGAAGATAACGCTCTGCTGCTGGCGAAAACTACCTGCCCCGACTTTGGCATGCTCTCATCCGGGCTCTCGTCGTTTCATGGTTTGACCCGCAATCCATGGGATTTAGCTTGTAATACCGGCGGTTCAAGCGCGGGCGCGGGCGCTGCCGCCGCTGCTGGGCTTGGGCCACTGCATGTGGGCACCGATATTGGTGGCTCGATACGCCTTCCTGCGGCGTGGTGTGGTGTCGTCGGCTTTAAGCCCACTTTGGGCCGGGTACCGATAGACCCTTATTATGTAGGCCGCTGTGCCGGGCCAATGACCCGAAGCGTAGCGGATGCCGCGCTGATGATGACGGCGCTTGCCCGCACAGATCGACGCGATGCGATGCGTCTGCCGCCGGAAACGATTGACTGGATGGATCTGGAGCTCGACGTTAAAGGTTTGCGAGTGGGTGTGATGATGAAGGCGGGCTGCGGGTTACCTTTGGATGATGAGATTCGCCACCACGTGGAACAGGCCGCAAAGCAGTTGGAAGCCGCTGGGGCAACGCTGGTGCCGATGGCGCCAGTGCTGTCCCGAGAAATGTTAGATGGCCTGGATCACTTCTGGCAGGCCCGTCAGTGGGGCGAGCTGTTAAAGCTCTCGGCTAACGAGCGTGAGCAAGTGTTGCCTGCCATTTTAGCCTGGGCCGACGGTGGTGCACACTTAAGTGGCGTAGAAGCAGTGCATGGTTTTCAGCAAACCATGGCGATGCGACGCGCCACCGAAGCCGTATTTGATGAGGTCGATGCGGTGATTTCACCCACCACACCCAATATCGCCTTCCCAGCCGAGTGGCCATCGCCTACCAATGATCCGCGCCAGCCCTTTGAGCACATTGCTTACACCGTGCCGTGGAATATGGGCGAGCAGCCTGCGATCTCGCTTAATGCTGGGTTTAGCCGTTCCGCTAGTTCCGTCAATATGCCGATAGGCGTGCAGTTGGTTGGCCCGCGCTTTGGAGATCACTTTGTGCTGAAACTGGCGCGGCAGCTAGAAATGCGTTTGGCGTTGCCCATGCGCTGGCCGATGCTGCCAGTGATTAACGCTGCAGTTAAATAAGAGGAACACTCATGGAACGTTTATTGGTACTGCCTACCTCCCGGGCGGGCTGGGGTCTGTTCATTGCGTTTGTGGTGCTGGTGCTGGCGGGAACGTGGCCGGTGATTGGTTGGGTAAACAGAGCCACCTTAGTGATGGGGTTGCCTCTGTTAGTGGTGTGGAGCTACCTAGTGATTTTTGCCTGTGTAGTGGTGATGCTGATCGGCAATCGCATTGTGGAGCGAGACGACCATGAATAGCCCTTGGCCACTGTTGATAACCTTGACCTATGTCGCCATTGCCATGGTGATTGGCCTACGCGCCAGAGCAGGGCGTTCCATGAATAGCTTGGAGGAGTGGGGCGTAGCGGGCCGCAGCATGGGGCCGGTGACGCTCTACCTGCTGATTGCCGCCGGTAGTGTGAGTGCTTACACCTTTATGGGAGCGCCCGGGTGGGCTTATTCCAAAGGGGTGGCGGTGTTTTATGTGGCGATTTACCTTTCGTATCTAGCGCTGGTTGCTTGGTATTTCGGCCCTAAAGTGTGGCAGTTCGGCGAGCAGTTTGGTCACGTGACCCAGGCAAGTGCCATATCCGACCGCTACCAGAGCCCCGCGCTAGGCGCACTGGCGGCGCTTGTTATGGCGATCGGCTCTATTGCTTATGCGGTGCTGCAGACCATAGGTTCGGCTTATATTCTGTTTGTGATGAGCGGCGGTTTGATTCCGATTTGGTTGGGGGTCGTGCTGGTACTGGCCTGCATTGCCGTTTACCTCTATGCCAGTGGTCAGCGGGCGATTGGTCGCACCAATGCCTTTCAAGGCGTGTTGATGCTGATTGTGGCTTGGGCCGTTGGCCTCTGGGCCGTTCATAGCGCCACCGGCGGGTTGAGCTTTGCGGGCGTGTTCGAGCGTATCCAAGCCGAGCATAGCGAGTTTCTCACTCTGCCCGGCGCAGGCGGCGATATGAGCTTTAGTTTCTGGACAACCTCGATCATCGTTTCCATGTTCTCGTTTATGCCGCCGGTGTGGACGCAGTGGATGAGCGCCTCCTCGGCACGAACTATTCGCCGCAGCGCGACGTGGCTACCCACGTATTACGTGGTTATTCTGCCTATGGTCGTTGTCGGCTTTATTGGCATTTTTTCGCTACCTGAACTGGCCCGGGCCGATACCGTGGTACTTGAGTACGCCATGCAGCACTTGCCGGTAGTATTGGTTGGATTACTTGGCGCGGGTACTTTGGCAGCCTCAATGTCTTCCAGCGAGCCGTTTATTCATTCGGTATCGTTGTCACTCAGCAAGGATGTACTACAGCCGGTGCTAAAACTCTCGGATGGCGTTACTGGAAAACTTGCGCGGCTGCTGATTCTGCCCATTATGTTTTTAGTGGTCGCGCCGCTCGCCATTGCCGAGCCCGGCAGTTTGGTAATGATTCTGTTAGTGGGGCTCGGGTTTGCCTCCCAGGTGCTGCCTGCCTTTATCGGCATGTTCTTCTGGCCGCGGGCTTCTCGCTTAGGTGTAATGGCGGGTATCGTAGCGGGCTTTCTGATTACCGTGGCGTTTACTACTCTTTGGCCACACCCAATGGGTATTCACGCGGGCTTCTGGGGGCTGATGCTTAACCTGCCGGTATTTGTCGCCGTCTCTTTGATTACGCCTGCTACCCACGCTGAGGTGGTGGAGCGCTTCTTTCGTATTGCCGCTCCACGAGGTTTTACCCAACGGGGACGTCGGGCTGCGGTGTGAGTGCTGACTTAATCTATTCATGGTTATCGACTACCTTTGTACTAAAGTGTTTTTTGCATCAACAAAGGTAATTCGATGAGTCATGCATTGACTGGACATAACCGCCCTCAGCAGGTGATTGAGGCTACCCACCAGGCGAATAACGCCTTACCAACGGCCACCCGCCAAGCTAAGTACGCCAAAATGGCTGCGTCGCCCTACCGCTTTTATCGCGGCAGTAATCATTTGTACTGGAATGATGTATGGCACGATTGGCGGTTCGCCCTGTTTGGCGGCTGGCCGGAGACCCAAACCTGGTTGCAGGGCGACGCCCACGTCTATAACTTTGGCGCTTATGGTCACCACGATGACCAAGTGCGCTACGGCATGGATGACTTCGATGATGCGCTGATTGGCGACTACCAATACGATCTGTGGCGGCTGGCTATCAGCGTCGTATTAGATGCTCGTGAAAATGCTGAGCTGGATCCAAAAACGATTGATAAAGCGCTTAAAAAGTTAATAGAGGGCTATTACCAAACGCTGGTCGATCACGTTGATAGTCAGCCCGTGCACGCCGTGACCCTTGATAGTGCAAAGGGCCTGCTTAAGCCCTTTATGAGTAAAGTCGCCGATAAGCAGAGCCGTGCGCGGATGCTCGAAAAGTGGACGACCCTAGATGAGCAGAAAGGCCGCCAGTTCGCCGAACGGCCTGGCAAGCTCGCTAACCTGCCTGCGGATGTGGCCAGCCAACTACGCCGCTTAATTGAGCAGGAGTATCAGCAAACGCTACAACACGCTATTAAAGAGAGTGATCCCCACCATTTTCGCGTCAAAGATACGGCACGGCGTTTGGATGCAGGCACCGGTTCGTTGGGTGTCGAACGCTATTACGTCTTGATTGAAGGCGGTGTCGAGCACGAGCACGATGACATCATCCTGGATGTTAAAGAGCAGGTACCTCCAGAAGCATTTCGATTAATGGATAAAAAACAGCAGCAGGCGTGGCGTAAGCTGTTTCCTAACGAAGCCATCCGTCATGCAGCTGCCTTCCACGCCATTGCTGAGCACCCAGATGCCTATCTCGGCTGGCTAACCATGAACGGAAAGGTGTTTTCGGTGCGTGAGCGCTCGCCGTTCAAGAAAGACTTTCCGACCCATAAGCTTTCTGGCGGTAAGTCATATCGAAAACTGGCAAAGCAGTGGGGAGAAATTCTCGCCCGTGAACACCTGCGCGGTGCCCAGGCGCTTAACCAGGGTGACTCAACACGCTTTGCCAAGGCCGTTTGCCAACGATTAAAAGGGCGTGAAGACCTGTTTATTGAGGTGGTTACAACACTGGCGGTGGCTTACGCCGACTGCACAGAGCAGGATTACGCTGTGTTTATTGATCACTTCCTGGCGTCGGGGGCTGCTTAATTAACCAATACCATGAGTGGTTATTGCGGCTGTTGCCTACCGAGCATAAATCCCTGCTCTTCAAGTGTCTCTTCCCATACTACACAGCGGTTACGGCCGCTGTGCTTGGCTTGATAAAGCGCTTCATCGGCAAGGCGCAGCAATTTCTTAGGGTCTTGAGTGTGATCAGGATATGTTGCGACACCGCAGGAAAGCGTGATTTTCCGCAGCGAAGAGCCTTGATGAATAAATGCCTGATGAGCAATGGATGTTAACAGCGCCTTTGCGCGCGTCTCGGCAGCGATTCGGGAGGTAGCAGGTAGCAAGGCAACAAATTCTTCGCCCCCAAAGCGACAGATCACATCCAAATCTCTTAAGTGGTGCCGCAATAACAGGGCGATTTCGACCAGCACGGCATCTCCTGCGTCATGACCAAAATCATCGTTAATCTGTTTGAAGTGATCCACATCCAGCATTAGCACGGAGAGTTGACTGTCATGCTGCTTAGCTCGCTGGCAATGGTGCTCGAATGCCGTGTCGAAATGGCGACGGTTGTGCAAGCCTGTTAATGGGTCTTTGCGTGAGAGCCCTTCCAGTTCTTGAACTAACCGGTCGAGGTCGGCGGTTCGCGCCGCCACCTGCTGCTCTAGAGTCTCATTGGCCATGGCAAGTTGTTGCTGTGTATGCCGATAGTGCCACAGAAAAATAGCCGCGTTCGCTAAAGAAAAAGCCAGTGTGCCGTAGCTCAAGGGCACACTGCGCCAGCCCACAAAGCCGTGGGCGACCACCATATCGGCGAGTAGCAGCGGGGCAAAAAAAGTAAAACTCACTACCAGAAGCCGTTGTTCAAGGGTGAGCTTTTGAAAGCGCATGAGCGCAAGTGCCAGCATTATGGGGAGCGTTAAGGCCAGCATGACATCAAAGATGGGGAAGGTTAATGAAAGGCTCAGCACTCCCAATTGAACCAAACCAATCGCCAGCACCAGATACACCAAGTGAATAACCCAAAGGAGAGTTATCCAGCGCTTAGCGGTGCCCTCCAACCAATAGCTGAGTAACAACCCCAGTGCCACCGGCAGGGTGTAGTAACTGGCTGCTCGGAGTGTGTCCCAGGTCAATGGCTCATCGGCAATGAGTTGACGGGCTGGGGTCTCCGCAAGCAGCATTAGCCCTGAAGCATAAGCAAACAACGCAATAGACCCAAAACCACGGCGTTCGGGACCTATTAACGCGAAAATGGTGGCCAGGATAGCGAGCACCAATACCAAAGCACTCACACCGAGATCCTGAGCAGATTCATGGATAATTTGCTTTAAAACCTCAATGCGTTCCATTACCTGGACTTGGCCCCATAAGCCAATACTGGTGTAGTAAGAGTAAAAGCGAAAGGTAAGCGTCTGACCGGCGGCATTTTCTGGTAGGTCTATCATGTGCCAGGGCCAGCCCGCAAAATCGCCTTTTCCCTGTTCGTCAAATTCACCATATTGATAGATCAGTTCATCGTCTAGATAAACTTGCCCAATCAAATTGATACTGGTGATAAAAAGTACTGGATCGTTCCAATCACCGGCGGGCACTGTCGTACGTAACCAGAGGTGTTCGTGCCCGTTGCGGCCAGGTGGGTTCGAAGGGGAGTCAATCGACTGCCACTCTGTCGAGTCGCTTTGCAGCCATTGAGGATGGCTATCGGCATCGTAAGGAGAGTCGCCCCAGCGATACTCCCAATTATGGAGCGGTTTGGGAGAGGTATCAGCTAGTAGGTAGCCTGAATATGCCAACAGTAACGCAAGCGTTAAGAGCAGTAGAGTGCTTCGGCGAATGGCGAACCCACTAGGCGGCATGGTGAACGTCCTAATCTCTTGGTCGCGATCTTGCTATTAATAAGTGCTACATAGGGGCCATCATTAACGACGCTACGTGCACAATAAAAGTGAGGCTGAGCATTAAGCGTAGAGTTTAACGAATATGAACCTTACGTAGGTGATGTTTTCTTCAACGGTTGCTAGCGGTTAGCTTCCTGCACTTAACCCAAAAGCCTGGCTACTCGGGCCAGGCTTTGCAAAGCATATAAATACTCAAGTACGCTTTTAGTTACCGCTAGCGGCTCCGCCTACCAGCCCACTGCGAAAATCACTGTGATTACGGCTTTTAAGGTGGTTTGCGACTGTATCTTCTGGTGAGCCGGCCATTTCGCGGAACATGCCCATTGAGCCAAGCAGAGCAGAGGACTCGTAGGGTACGAATACTCGCTCACCATTCTTCGCCATATTGGGTAGTACCTTGATATAGCTCTGGCCCAGCAGGTAGCCCACTACGGTGCGCTTATTCTCTTCACTATCGCCAATGGCACTAAGCACCAGTTTAATAGACTCCTGCTCACCCTGGGCACGTAGAATGGCCGACTCTTTGTCACCTTGAGCGTTGAGGATCGAGGATTCACGTTGCCCCTGGGCCATTGCAATCGCCGCTGATTTCTCCCCCTCGGCCTCGGTGACGGTGGCACGGCGCTTACGTTCGGCGGCCATTTGCAGGCGCATTGCAGTTTCCACCTCTTCCGGCATAGCGATGTCCTGCACCTCGACGCGGGAGATTTTGACCCCCCATTTAGACGCAGGCTCTTCCATCGCGGCCTGAATCTCATTATTCACTTCCGCACGGGATTCAAACAGTTTATCCAGTTCCATTTTACCGACCACTGAACGTAGCGTGGTTTTGGCCAGTACTTCGACGGCCTGGCTCATATTCTCTACCTCATAGACGGCCCGCTTGGGGTCGATGATTTGGTAGTAGAGCGCGCCGTTGATACGCACGGTGACGTTATCGGTGGTGACGACCGGTTGACCGGGGAAATCCATCACCGTTTCGCGGCGGTCAATGCGGGTTTCGTCGGTGGTGATAGCGGTATAGTCCTCACCCATTTTGCGATAGCGCAGCATGGTGATCGCGCGGGGTTGTTCGATAAATGGAATGATAATGTTAATGCCGCTTTCTAAAACGCGGTGAAAAGAACCTAGGCGCTCAACCACCATTACTTCCGATTGGCGAATAATAATTAGGCCTTTAGAGATGATCAGTACTGCGATCACGACAATAATGAGGCTTATTAATAAGCCGGGGCTTATAGGTAGATCCATGGTTAAGGCTCCTTGCGTTGGGAATTGTCATCTTGAAAGGCTGTGTCTTCAGGCTGATGTAATGCGACTAGCGCAGTGGTGCCTTCAAATCGTTTAAATATGACCAGCGTACCGCTGGGTAGCTCGGTTTCACCGCTTTCAAGTACGCGCAGGCGGTAGAAATCGCCGTTGACTTTAATGCCCGTGGCATCATCAAAATCCCGGCGTAGAGTAGTGTAGCGATTACCTTTTTCCACACCTGTGCCTGTTGTGCCATAAGCAACGCCGCGGGGGGAGAAGCGCGGGCGAATGACCATAATGCATATTGGCAGCAGTACCCCGGTAAAAATAGCCATGCCAAGCAGTTGCCAAGGAAGCGTTAATCCTAGCGCTGTAACGGCCGCTGTTAGCGCAGCGGCAATACCCAGCGCTAGCAGCACCATCGCGCCAGAAGTCAGCTCTGCCAAACTTAATAGTAAGGCGAGTACCAACCAGCTATAAGCCGGGCTCCAGTCCATAGCAGTGTTACTCCGTCGTGAATGCAAGTGTTAATGACAATTCGGTCAGCGTAACCTAATTATGTGAACTTATCTTGCTTAGGTCGCAAGCGTGTTTTTGGGTGCGAGCATATCCTCTGAAGGGTGCTATCCTGCCTGCCTTTAAAGATAGCGAGCATAAAAAAGGAGAAGGGCGTGTTGTCGGGCGTGGTCTATTGGCTGGATATGGCGGGTGTCATCGTGTTCGCGCTTTCGGGCGTGATTTTGGCGTGCCGGTCGCGCATGGATCCTATAGGTATGCTGGTGCTGGCAGCGGTGACCGGCATTGGTGGAGGCACGCTGCGTGATTTAGTGCTCGGTGTAAGGCCGGTGTTCTGGGTGACGGATCCAACCTACCTGTGGGTGATTTTAGCCACCGTGGGTGTGTCGTTGATGGGCTTTCACTATATCCACCGGCTGTCGCGGGGCTTTTTACCGATCGCTGATGCGTTTGGCTTGGCACTGTTTACTGTGATTGGGACTCATAAAGCACTGCTCCTGGGCACGTCTGGAACGGTAGCTGTCTTGATGGGCATGATGACCGGCGTAGCAGGCGGCATGATACGTGATGTATTGGCCCAGCGAGTGCCCATGGTGCTTCGCGAAGAAATTTATGCGACGGCAGCGATGGCTGGGGGAATCGTTTACGTGGCGCTGCATGCCCTGGAGGCGCCGCTAACCATGGCGATTGGCGCCTCACTAAGCGTCACCCTCGGGCTGCGTTTGGCGGCGATCCATTGGCACTTGGCGTTGCCGGTGTTTGCCTGGGTCACGGTGCCGCCGAAAACCCATGATGAGGCGGCAGCACCGCTCTCGACACCGCAAAAGGCTAAAGAGCGGGTGAGGATGATTCGCCGTGAGCGCAAAAAACGCTAATCATTAGAGACTAAGGATTAAGGGAGCGGTTCGTCTCCCGCCAGCGGTCAAACCAGCGGCGGGGTTGAATAACATGCAAGGTTGGTTCGCTGTCCTCAAGTTCAACCCCTAATCCAATCACGCCAAGGTGGGCATAGAGCGCGCCGTTTGCGCTGCGGTCTGCCAGAGCGACATCGGAAAGCAGCAGCAGCGGGCCACCAGCGAGCGTCAAGTCGCTAAGGCTGATCTGCTTGCCGCTGATCTCTAGCTGCGCCGTGCCCTCGATATCGTGCACATTTAGCAGTCGCCCTAACCAGTCGCTATCCCTTGCGCGTGCGAGAAATAGCCGGGCGAGTAAACCGGTATCGCGCATCTCAAGGCGGAGCTGGCTGACGAGACGAATAGGGTCTTCCCACGCCAATTGCGCATCCAACATGGAAAGCGTTACCCACCAACCGGCATCGGCAGAGCCATTTTCACTTTGTCGGCTAACGTTCTCCAAGCGTAAGAATGAGTCATCTGCGTTAAAACGACGCGTTTCCAGGTCGCCGTCGGTTAGGTGTAAGTCGAGATGAACGTCGCCGCGAAGCTGCTGATCCAACAGCACTAACTCTGCGCCGAAGGCGCGCAGAGTTAGTTCGCCCTGTGCATTTAATCCTTCCAACAGCCACTCGCTTTCCAGGCTGGCTTGCCCATCCAGCAACCTAACACCCGCGCCTTCGGGCAGGTAGCGGTTGTAACGGGTGAAGTCGGGCACCTCGGTAATCGGCAGCGCGATGCGCGTGGTGAAGTGCTCGGGCTGTGGAGATTCAAGCACATCGCTAAAGCGCTCGGTTTGCGTGGTGAGAGCAAAGTGGCGTCCTTCCAGGTGCGGGCTATCATCGCCTTGGCGACTCAAGGCAAAGCGGGGGATGCCAAGCGAGAGCTGGGCCCGCTCGGTGCTATCCAACTGGGCGGTGAGCTCGCCCCGTCCGGTGGCGAGATAATCTAAAAACGTGACTTCTAACTGGTCGGCGTTGACCCGCAGCCGAGTGGGTGCCAGCAAGCGGTTATCGCGAAAGGCGCCCTGAGAAAAGAGTTGTCCTTCACCCGCGATGGCTAAACCGTGGGCGTCAGGCAAAAACGCATTTAAAAAGCCTAGCCGTTGCACGCTTCCCTCGAGTGAAAATTGCCCGCTTGGTACGTCACCTCTGCGTTGAAAGCGACCATCATTTAGCACCAATATGCTCTCTAAGCGTTCGCTCGGTTGGTCGATATCGGCCACTTGCCAGCTCAACCGGGTGCCGCTGATGTTCAGCGTTGAGCCATCCATTGCTGCCTGCTGAATAGGCAGGAAAAGCTGCATATCACTGGTTAACGTGCCGACTTGTTCGCCATGTTGCCAGCGTGTGGTAAGCCCGTTTCCGGCTAAATGTACCTCTCCGCTGAGCTGTTTTGACGCCATGGTGAGCTGGCCGTGGCTGGCGGCTTTCCCGCTAAGCAACTGCAGTGGCGCGGGGTCAGGTAAAATGGCGCCTAAGTAGGTTTGTAAAACGCTGATATTAGGCAGTTGCGCGGATTGCCAGCTCAATGTCGCGGATGCTTCTTCGCGGGCCTTTTCTGGATCAGCTGGGCTCGATGCCGAGACGTTGATAGCGGCATCGTCAAGCAGCAGACGCTCCTGGTGGTGCAGCGTGGCGTTGGCAAAGTAAAGCGTTGCTTCGATAATTTCTTGTGGCGTTAGCTGGGCATCTAATGAGCCGCCACCTCGGGCAATGAAGCCACGCGTATCTGCCATCAACTCAGTTGCTTGAATACTTAGTTGGGCATCAAAAAGGCGCGATTGGCGAATGCTGGCAGAGGCCTCAATTTGCCCATGGCCGGAAAGACTGATGCCTTCCAGTTCAGAGTTCTCACGTTCAGAATCCTGTCCTTCAGAACTCTCTCCTTCAGAACCCCGTTCTCCTATACCGGGCGAAAGATATCGATCCAGCATATCCAGGCGGGTGATATCGCCTTGCAAGGCGAGTGTCGCTGAGGTGGGAAGGTCGAGTTGATCCAGTCGCTGATTAGGAATTTGGGTCGCAAGGCGTAGCTCGGTATGCTCTGCGTAAGGGTGCGTGTCGGCTAGCTCAACATCGGCCAGCTGCGTTGAAAAATGCAGTTGATCGTTCTCAACCGACAAGCGCACTTGGCCCTCGCCCGTAGCCGTGTGACGAGGCGGAGGGGTATCCGCCAGTATCCAGCGCGGCGAGTCAGTCGGCGCATGTAAACGTTGCTCATCAATCGCTAAGCGTAGCAGGGGCGCGTTCAGTATAAGCTTGCTGCCGGGCTGTAATTCTCCTGCGGTGAGCTCCAGTGCTCCAGTTAGCGCCCCGCGCCCTTCAATGGTTAGCCAGGGCAGGGTGCCTAGGTAGGGCATAAAGACATTCCAGGCATCCGCCTGGGCATCCAACTGAAGCTGCGCTGAGAGCGCTGCTAGTAGGTTGGGGTTCAGCTCGCCGCTGGTAGCGTCGACAGGAGTTATCGAATTGAGCGTTGCATCAGCGTTAAGGTTAATATCACGCACTAAGGTCTCTTGATCACTCAAGCGAACTAAACGACCATTGGTAATGGCGAGGGAAACGTTAGGAATCGCTAGGGTGTCGCGACTTAGCGTGGTCTCCGTTACCTGCAGCTGGCCGTCAGCTTCAAGCGCGATGTCACCAACGGTCAGGCGGCGAATACCCTCGGCATCGAGTGTGTCGATATGCAGTTCGCCGCGTAATAGAGCCATTAGCGAGAGCGAAAGGGTGGCGCGTTCGGCTTCAATTGAGATGGGCAGTGCTTCATCTTCACGAGCGAGATAGAGTCCCTCTACTTCCCAGCGGCCTGGGGGGCGGCTAACGCCTTGCTCCCAGCGGATGTCGATGCCCTCGAATTGTGAAATGCGCTCGGGCAGCCACTGGCTGTTAAGCAGCCAATAGCTGCCCGCCACCCAGGTAAAGAGGATAAACAGTAGGCCAACCAACGCCCTTCGCAGCAGGCGAGGTAGGCGATTTTTACGAGTGTTCGCGTCTGACATAGTGGCTTCCCTAGCAGATAACTCCTGTTGGGGCGTGTTTTATGGCATTATGCGCGGCGTTGGGCAGTGACGGGTTTTCGATTTCAACGCTAGGCAGGCAACAAACGCCATGTTCAAGGATTTTTACGCGCAGCGCGGAGAGTATGTAGTGATCTCCGCAGAGCAGGCCAGTCGCTTCGCCAAAGGCGTGGCGGGTGACTACAACCCCATTCATAACCCGGATGCACGCCGTTTTTGTGTGCCCGGTGATCTACTGTTTGTACTGATACTCACAAAGTTTGGGTTGTCGCGGCAAATGGAATTTCGCTTCACCAACATGGTGGGCGCTGATACGCCGCTTAAGTTTAGCGAAGCAGACAACGGTGCACTTCACGTCTGTGATGAGAGCGGCAAATGTTACTTACAGGTGGTGCGTAGTGGTGACATTACCCACGATCCTGCGGTGGTGGAAGCCTTTGCGCGTTGCTATGTCGCGTTTTCAGGCAAAAACTTTCCGCACTATCTCAAACCGCTGATGGAAGAGCACGGGGTCATGTTTAACCCCAAACGTCCACTGGTGATCTACGATAGCATGGGGTTTTCACTCGAGCGCTTGGATGGTTTTGCACCGGGCTTGACGCTGAACCACTCTTCGCTGGAGGTGCACGGTAAACGCGCCGATGCACTGCTGGAGTTCTCTATTGAGTCCGCCGGGGAGGCCGTAGGGGTGGGTTCCAAAAAGCTCGTAGTGAGCGGCCTTTGTGACTATGACGCCGATGAAATGGCCGCTATTGTAGAAGAGTTCTATCGTCTCAAGGCCGCTTACGAGACGGCCTCGACTTGAACACTGGTACTTAGCCTCTTGCGAGGCTAAGTATGGATAAGACGCTTATTGGTCAGGCTTGTCCTGCACCGTCAAGCCAACCGTGGTAATACGGCCACCGAGTGTCGCCAGTACCGCCAGCATGATGCCATCGAGCTGAAGTGAGTCGCCTATCTCCGGTTGGCTGGAGAGTGTATTGCGCAGCAGTGCGTCGAGAGTCGTCTGGCCATCCTCTCCTTCGATCAACACGCCATACGAGTGGCGTAAATCGTCTATCCTTGTACTGCCCTTGAGCTTTAGCTCCTGATCGGGCAGCTCTTCACTGACCACGCCCACCGCATCTGAAAAGACACAGTCGATAAACGGCCTCGTCTCGGGACGCAGCACCACGAACAGGTGATCGCCAGCCATTAGCTCTGTCGAGCCTCGCGGGGGAATTACGTCCTTACCCCGGGTAATCATCGCGACGACCGTCGTATCGGGTAGTGCCATTTGTGAAAGCCGCCGACCCGCTGCGCGTGGATGGTCGCTCAGGGTGTACTCCACAATATCGGCATCTACCTCTTCCAGCGCGGTAATCTCAAGGCTGGCCGCCGGTACCGCTGGCGGTTTTTCAGTCAATCCCAGCTTGCGGGCCACCACTGGCAGAGTGGTGCCCTGGATGGTTGCCGAGATCAGCACCACGAAAAACACCACATTGAAGATTAATTCTGCACCCTCCAGCCCAAACATCAGCGGAAAAATAGCCAGGATAATAGGGACGGAGCCACGTAGGCCTACCCAGGCCACTAAACTGGCTTCACGGGCATTGAAGCCGAACAGTTTCATGACCGGCAACACGGCGATTGGCCGGGCAACCAAAATCAGTACCGCAGCAATCACCAGCCCTTCCAGCCATACATCCAGCAGAGACACCGGGTTTATCAGCAGCCCCAATACCACGAACATCACGATCTGGCTTAGCCAGGCGAGCCCATCATGAAACAGGAATGTGCTGCGCTGAAAGGCGATACGGTGGTTGCCAATGAACACCCCGGTCAGGAAAATGGCCAGGAATCCGCTACCCCCTGCGTTGGCTGAGATACCAAAGGAAAGGAAGCCACACGCGGCCACCATTACCGGGTAAAGGCCCGAGGCCACCAGATGGATGCGGTTAATGATCTTGACCGATGCCCATCCTACGCCAAGCCCTACCAGGCCCCCTACGCCCATCTGCATGACGAAAAGCTCAAGCAGCCCCATGCCTGGTTTCATGCCATTGACCAGCACTTCCAGCAACCCGACGGTAAGGAAAATAGCCATCGGGTCGTTTGAGGCGCTTTCGATCTCTAGCGTGGATTTCAGTTTTTTATTGATATGTATGCCGGCGTTTCTTAACAGCGAAAATACCGCTGCGGCATCTGTGGAGCCCACGATAGCCCCTAGTAGCAGGCCTTCCAGCAGCGGTAAGTCGAGAATGTAGGCGGCTGCCACGCCGGTGATTAGAGCCGTGATCAACACCCCGAAAGTGGCGAGCAGGGAGGCGGGTTTCCAGACTTTTCGAATCGATGAGGTAGGCGTTTGAAGCCCGCCGTCAAAGAGGATCATTGCCAGCGCCAGCGTGCCTAGGGCATGTGCCCCCGCTGGGTTGTCGAAGGCGATCCCTCCAATACCACTCTCACCGGCCAGCATGCCAATGACCAAGAACAGAACCAGGACAGGTAAGCCAAGGCGGGCAGATAATTTGCTCGATACAATGCCCACCAATATCAAAATCGCAGCAAGTAAAATGAGCTTGTCAACGGGAAACATAAACGGAGAACCCTTCTAAAAAGGTACTGATAGTTTGAATGGCAGCGTGTCTCTAAAGCGGTGCCACTAATGAATAACTGAACAACTACGTAGTTAGCTCTTTGCGAGGATAGGCGGTGCCCGACCGGGGGGAAGAAGGAGGGCACAGCCGCTGGTGTCGTTTGAAACGACACGGCCAAGAATTGCCTGGTGGGAGATAGCTGAATGCAGCGAGGCGAAAAAGCTAACGGGAGGGGGATCGTCGGCTGACCATTCGATGGCCTTCAAAAGCTCTTTATCTACCTGCCGCTTGGTGGCATCGTTTCTTATTCGTAGCTTGGTGGGGAGTGGCGCGAAAGCGTAGTGACTCGAAAGACTTTTCAGGCTTTCATCGGTCTGTTGCAGCTCGGTGAAATGTGGCTTGTAAAACTGTTCGACGGCACCCGATAGCAAGACCAGAAAACAGCCCAGAAGCAGGATCTGGGATGCCCAGAGAGGCGCATGCCCGACGTTTTTTCCATCCCCACCCCCTTGCTGCATCGAGTCTTCCTTGAACAAGCCAACTATGTAGCTGTTATACCTTAGGTGGAGTTGGTTTGCATCAGCCCACCAGTGGCATGACATCCACTTCGACTTCCAGGCGGTGTTCGCCGCCCCCGTTCATGACGCCTTTTAGCGGGGCTACGTCGGCGTAATCTCGCCCCCAGGCCAGTACAGGGTGCTGTTCACTGGCCACGGTGCCATTGGTGGGGTCTAGGGCCAGCCACCCCCATTCGGGAATCCAGGTCGCCAACCATGCATGGGAAGCATCTGCGCCGATCAGGCGTGGCTGCCCGGGCGGGGGCTGGGTTTCCAAATAGCCACTGACATAGCGCGCAGCAAGACCTACCGAACGCAATGCACCAATCGCGAGATGAGCAAAATCCTGGCAGACACCCCGCCGGTTGGCGAGTACTTCGCTTAGCGGCGTTGCAAGTGTGGTAAAGCTGGGGTCGTACTCGAAGGTTTGATGAATCAGTTCATTGAGCGCGAGAGTCGCCTCGACTATTGGCCTGCCTGGGGTAAAGCAGCTGTGGGCAAAGGTGGCCAGCTCATCATTACGGCGAATAAACGGTGAGTCGAGGCGGTAAAGTTGAATGTCAAAACTGTTGTTCTGGCTAAGCTGCTGAGCGACTTGTTCCCACGTCGTTGAGGTGGTGGGTAGCGCTGCTAAGGGGTGTGTACTCAACTGCGTTACCACCGTGACATCCAAGGTTTGATGAACTTCCTCCATGGCGAAATAGAGCACTCGATTGCCGAATACATCGCGGCGCTCCATCTGTACCTGCGGCGTGGGGCTGATCTGCAGTTCCGAGGCACCACAGTGCTGATGCGGCGTTTTACGTGGTAGCACCCGAGCTTCACTATGGCACAGCGTCACGGGGGCGCTGTAGTGGTAGCGGGTGGTATGGCGCAGCGTGTAGTTCATGCATCAGGCTCCATGCTGACTAACTGGCGTGGCCGCTCCACGTGGCTGAAATGACTCTGACTGATGGCTTCAGAAAGCGCGCTTAAGGGGGCAATTAAAGCATCCAGCAGTTGCTCTAAGGCATCCTGTGCCTCCGGTGTATCGGCTAGATGACTTAAGCGATCAATGTCGGCCAGGTGCAGTGCCGCATTGGCCTGAATTAATAGCCGCCGTTCGGCGTTACGGTAGGGCGATGAGCTGCCCGGCAGGCGATCCATCTGTCGTTCAATGCGCTTGAGCATATAGCCCACCGAGCGAGGATTGGTTTCATCGAACAGCAGTAGATCGAGAATCGCCGCAGGGTGAAGCTCACTGCGGTAGCGGCGGCGATAGGCGGTAAAGTTATCGGTGGTGGCGAGCACGACTTCCCACAACGCCAGCCCCGGCGAGTGCGGCGCATTGAGGGTGAGCTTGAGCAGCGAGAGCAGTCCCAGCACGCGATCCAGGAAGCGGCCGATATCCATAAACCGCCAGCCGTAGTGATGGGGCATGGTTTCGTTACACAGCCCGAAGAAGGCGGCTAGCTGAGCAGACAGCCCTTCGCAAGCGCGCCGCGCCGCGCTTGCCCCCAAGCTGGGGTTGAAGGTAGCCATGCGCTGACGCAGTTGATGCACCACCCGCCAGGAGTCATCGCCTAAGTGGTCACGCACGCTGCGTGCGTTGCGCATTAGTTGGGCAAACAGTGGCTGTAAGGCCTGGGGATCCACGTCATCAAACTGCGCCAGTAACGCGGCGCGCTTTAGATCAAAACCAATCAAAGGTGCCTGTAGTCGCTGTTGGTCCTCTTCGTTTAGCGTGGTGATATCCAGTGCCAGCAGAAGTTCATCGAGCAGCTGATCGGCGATCTCATCCTGGTCGTACTCCATTAGCCTCATTAGCGCTTCACGCAGAAGTCGCGCGCGGGTGTCTAAGCGCTCGCCGTAGCGGCCTAACCAAAACAGGCTTTCGGCTACTCGGCTGGGTAGGTCGGTGCCGTCACGGGTGGCCACCACCGGGCCGCGGGCCTGGCGGAGCTGGCTGACATGGGGCTGAGGAGAGGCTGCCGTAACCCAGACATCTTTAACGATGGTGCTGCTTAGTGATGGCAAGCCAGGTTCGCCAACCCAAGCTAAACCACCGGGCATTACTTGGTACTCGCCAGCCGCACTATTTTTAGCAGCAGTGCTGCTTTTGGCAGTGGCATTGGGGGTGCGTGTTACAAAGCAGCGTAGGTTGAGCGTGGTGGGCTCCAGGCGCTGTAGGTGGCTATCAAAAACCGGCGCGGTGGCTGGCTGCGTCGTGGCATTGACGTTGGGCAGCAGCAGGGTCTCACCCAGAAGATGCTCGCACAGCATCGGTAAGTAGTCCGCTAACACCGGGGCTTCCAAAATGCCTACCCCCAAGGCGTTAGATAGCGCCACGCCGCCTGAGCGCATGGCCTGGAGTAGCCCGGGTACGCCCAGCTGCGAATCGCCGCGCAGTTCCAGCGGGTCGCAGTAAGCGTCGTCGCAGTGGCGCAGTATCACATCGACTGGCTGTAGACCGCCCAGGGTGCGCAGCCATACTTGGGTATCGCGTACGACTAAATCCTGGCCTTCTACCAGTGCAATATTGAGGTAATTGGCTAAATAGGCGTGCTCAAAATAGCGTGGGCTCCCCGGCCCCGGCGTTAATAAGATAAGCGTGGGGTTATCGCGATGCTGATAGGCCATGGCGATCAGCGTGCGGTGGTGTAGGTCAAGAAACCCCGCTAGCCGCTTTAAGGGTGCATTGCGATACATATCCGGCAGGGCGCGGGCCATCAGTATACGGTTTTCGAGCGCAAGCCCAGTACCGGATGGCGCCTGTAGGCGGTCTGCCAACACCCGCCACTGGCCCTGAGTATCCTGAATCACATCCACACCGTGGAAAATAATCGGCGCGCGGTCATTGGGCAGCGACTGGTGGCAGGGCAGTAATAAATGCGCTGAGGCAAGCAGCTCTTGGGTGGGGAGTAGTCCAGCCTCAAAGAGCGTTTTGGGCCCATAGATATCGTCGTAGAGGGCGCTCAGCAGACGACTGCGCTGGATTAGCCCCGCTTCTAATGCTTGCCACTGTGGTTCATCAATCACCCAGGGTAGCGGGTCGAGCCGCCACGAACGCCCCTGGGTTTCATCATGCATATTGAAAATTACGCCGTTTTCAGCCAGTAGGCGCTGAATCTCGTCATGCTGCTGGTGACGACCCGTCGGGCCCAGGCCCTCCAATGAGCCGAGTAAGCTCTGCCAGCCAGGGCGTAACTGCCCCTGGCCATCGAGCATGGCGTCGAACGTGCCGGGCTGTCCCTTGCCTAGCTGGTGTAAGTAATCCTCAACGAGCCCGTTAGCCACGGGCGCGAGAAGTGAGGGAGAGACAGGGGCCGTCATTATCCTTGTAATCCTAAGCAGTAGGAGGCGGATTATCCTGCACTAGTCGCTAAGAGAAAAGCATTAGCTAGGCGTCCAGCGCAGGTCGAGGGTCTGCGGCAGTTCCAGGCTGGGGGTTTCCAGCTTGGGAACCTGATGGCCATGACTATGGCCGCTGTCACTAAAACGCCCCAGTCTTCGCGCTTCGGCTTCAAACGCATTGACCGGGAAGGTATCGAAATTACGCCCTGTGGGGTGCACTACGTAGTAAGTACAGCCCGCGACTGAGCGCTGGTTCCAGGTGTCGATCACATCAAACACCAGCGGCGCGTGAATGGGGATCTGCGGATGCAGCGCCGAGGGCGGCTGCCAAGCGCGGTAACGCACCCCGGCCACCGCTTCGCCGTTTCTGCCGGTAGCTGAAAGGGGCACCCGGCGGCCGTTGCAGGTCACCACATAGCGGTCACCGCTCATGCCACTCACCTTGACTTCCAGGCGCTCCACTGAGGAATCCACGTAGCGGGCAGTGCCGCCAGCTGAGGCCTCTTCGCCCAATACATGCCAGGGTTCGATGGCTTGGCGCAGCTCAATATCCAGCATGGGGGTGTGCAAGCGTCCGTGCAGCGGGAAGCGAAACTCCAGGAAGGGGGCGAACCACTCTAGATCAAAATCGAAGCCGTGGTGGCGCAAGTCACCCAGCACGTCGTCAAGGTCGCTCCAGAGGTAGTGGGGAAGCATCCAGCGATCCTGCAAGGCGCTGCCCCAGCGCACCGGTTTGGCTCGGTAGGGCGTTTTCCAGCAGCGGGCTACCAGTGCGCGGATCAGCAGCATCTGCATCAGCCCCATGCGGGCATGGGGTGGCATCTCAAAGCCGCGTAGTTCCAGTAAGCCGAGGCGACCGCTGTCGCTATCCGGCGAGTAGAGCTTGTCGATACAGAATTCGGCGCGGTGAGTATTGCCGGTTAAGTCGGTGAGCAGGTGGCGCAATAAGCGATCGACCAGCCAGGGCTGCACCACTTCGCCTTCGGGCATTTGCTGTAGGGCGATCTCCAGCTCATAGAGGGCTTCATGGCGAGCTTCATCCACCCGCGGCGCCTGGCTGGTGGGGCCAATAAACAGACCCGAAAACAGGTAAGAGAGACTCGGGTGGTGCTGCCAGTAGGTGACTAAACTGGCGAGCAGATCCGGACGACGCAAAAACGGTGAATCGTCAGGCGTCAACCCGCCCAGGGTGACATGGTTGCCACCGCCGGTACCGGTGTGGCGGCCATCGAGCATAAACTTTTCAGTGCCCAGGCGGGTTTCACGGGCTTCCGCATACAGCCGTTCGGTTTGTGCAACCAGGGTTTGCCAACTGGCCGCAGGCATAATATTCACTTCGATCACGCCTGGGTCGGGGGTGATCATAAAATTTTCCAGACGCGGATCCCGAGGTGGCGAGTAGCCCTCTATCATGACCGGGCAAGCGAGTTCCTTGGCGCACTCCTCAACGGTGCTAAGTAGATCCAGGTAGTGCTCTAAGCCGGTCAGCGGGGGCAGGAAAATATTTAGGCGACCATCCCTTGGCTCCACACATAGGCTGGTGTGAATAACATTACTTTCCCTATCGCTGTTTGCCTGGGGCTGCTGTTGAACGGATTCGCCCTCGGGGTGTGATGGGCTCGGGTGGCTTGAGCGCCCCAAGCGTTCGGCATCACTGATATGTAGCTGTTCGGCGTTGCGGCGGGCAACTTCACCGTGAATATCACCCAGCTCAGGCCGAGGAGCGAACAGCGATTCAGGCTGCGGCTGCTCCTCTGGGTCAGCCCAGGGAAGCGTTGAAAGGGGTAAGCGTAGGCCCATGGGCGAATCGCCGGGCACCAGAAATAAGTGGTCGCGCTTGAGCGGCCAGCGGCCGCTCTCCCAGCGGTGGGCTTGGCTGATCGAGTGGCGCAGCGGCAGGGCGTAGCCCACGACTTCGTCTAACCCCTGCTCCAATAAGCGAGCTAAACGGTGGCGTTCGGCGTCATCTTTTAGATTGGCTTCGCGTGGGTCGACATTGACCGGCAGCGATTGCTCTTTCCAGAGGTAGTAGTAGGCATCTTCATACGCCGGAATCCAGTAGCGCTCAGCCACGCCCAGGCGTTCGCTAAGTGCTTTGGTAAAGCGTTGGGCAGTGGTGTCATCCACGGCTACCTTGGGGGCGCCTTCCATACAAGCTAGCCATTTTGGATCTCGCCATAGCGGCACGCCATCTTTCCGCCAATAGCAGGCCAGCGCCCAGCGCGGTAACGGTTCACCGGGGTACCATTTGCCCTGCTGTTGCTGAATAGCGCTGCCGGGCTCATAGGCGGCTTGCAGCCGGGTTAGCAGTGCCTCGGCGCGCTCGCGCTTGTGCTCACCTAACGCTTCGGTATTCCACTGTGGGCTCTCCATATCGTCGACGGATACAAACGTGGGTTCGCCCCCCATAGTAAGGCGAACGTCCTGCTGTAAGAGTTCAGCGTCCACTTGGTCGCCCAGCGTGCAGATACGGTGCCACTGTTCATCGCTATAGGGCTTGGTGACCCGTGGGTCTTCATGGATGCGCTCGACCTCCATGGTCACATCAAAGGTGACTTCACACTTATCCGAAAATCCGGTGATGGCCGCGGCGCTACCCGTCGTCGGAGTGGCGGCGAGGGGAATGTGTCCTTCGCCAGCGAATAGACCTGAGGTGGGGTCAAGGCCTACCCAGCCGGCGCCGGGCAGGAAGACTTCGGTCCAGGCGTGCAGGTCGGTGAAGTCCACCTCGCTGCCGCTAGGGCCGTCCAGCGCTTTAACATCTGACTTGAGCTGAATGAGATAGCCGGACACAAAACGAGCGGCGAGGCCCAGATGGCGGAAAATTTGCACCAGCAGCCAGGCACTGTCGCGGCAGGAGCCGCTGGCGAGTGTCAGCGTCTCTTCGCAGCTCTGGACACCGGGCTCCAGGCGCACTAGGTAACCGATGTCATTCTGCAGGCGTTGATTAAGCGCGACCAGAAAATCGACGGTGGTAGTCGGTTCACGGGGAACGGCTTTGAGCCACTCCATCAGCCGTGGCCCTGATTCGGTTATTTCAAGATAGGGGCTTAGTTCTTGGCGCAGCGCTTCTGGGTAAGCAAAGGGAATCGTTTGCGCAATATCGTCCAAAAAGAAATCGAACGGGTTGATCACCGTCATCGGGGCGATTAGCTCGACGGCAATGGTTAACTCTTGGCGCGGTTCAGGGAACACCACACGGGCATTGAAGTTGCCAAACGGATCCTGTTGCCAGTTTAAAAAGTGGTCATCGCCGGAGAGTTTGAGCGAGTACGACTCAATGTGAGTGCGGCAATGGGGCGCTGGGCGCAGTCGAATAACATGGGGCGAAAGACGCACCGGGCGGTCAAAGTGGTACGTCGTACGATGATACAAGGCAACGCGAATGGTCATGAGCCACCCTCAAAAGAACCGTTATTAACCGGCTGGTCGGTTGGGTTAAGGAATAACCGAACGTTTCGCAAGTATCGTTCCACTTTTACTTTTTTGCAGCCGCTATCTTAACTAAGACGTTTAACTAAAGTGGAAAGCGCTTTGCGCACCAATTTGACGCCACTTTTATGCACCAATGCGGCGCATAAAAGCGCTTTAATTTTCTCGTGCTCTCTGTCAAGTAGCGTTTAAGTAAGTGAACGTTGAAATATCGCAAAAGATGGTACGCATTTTGCTCTCAATTGTTTGATTGTTTTGCACGCGGCAGGCCTACACTGAGCATTGAGGAAGTTGCCGCTTCCACCCCAGCGCCAGGAGAGCGCCCATGAGCCAAGTGAATTGGAATAACTATGCGTGTCGTGATTACTACGATGAGCTGATGGCCGCTCCCGGTCAGCCACGCGAGTCAGCGGGTGAATTGTGCAACATGTTGGCAAGGTTTAGCGCCGAGGAGTTAGCGGAGCGAAAAACCGCGGCGGAGATCGCTATTCGTACCATGGGGATTACCTTCACCGTCTACTCTGAAGGCGCGATGATTGACCGTGCCTGGCCCTTTGATATTGTGCCGCGAATCATTCCCGCCAGTGAGTGGCGTAAAACCGAGGCAGGCCTTAAGCAGCGCGTGCAGGCGCTGAATCTATTTATCGATGACCTTTACCATGATCAAAAAGTCATTAAGGACAAAGTACTGCCCGCCGAGGTGCTGGCACAATCGGTTAATTTCCGCCCCCAGTGTGTTGGCATTAACCCCCCTCACGGCGTATGGGCTCATGTATGTGGCTCTGACCTGGTGCGCGATGGCGACGGGACGCTCTACGTGCTGGAGGATAACTTACGCATTCCTTCCGGTGTCTCCTACATGCTGGAAAACCGCAATGTCACCAAGCGGGTACTGCCGGAGTTGTTCGCCTCAGGCAAGATTTTGCCCGTTGATGACTATGTGGCTCAGCTTTACGACATGCTGGCGGCGATGTCGCCAAGGCCAGGTGATGACCCCCAGGTAGTGGTACTGACCCCCGGGATCTACAACTCTGCCTATTTTGAGCACGCCTATCTTGCCCAGCAAATGGGCGTCGAGCTGGTGCAGGGAAGTGATCTACTCGTTGATGACGATGATGTGGTGTACATGCGCACCGTGGAAGGGCTACGCCGGGTCGATGTTATTTACCGCCGTGTAGACGATGAGTTTCTCGACCCGGAAGCATTTAACCCGGAATCCATGCTGGGGGTGGCGGGCCTAATGCGCGCCTGGCGGGCGGGGAAAGTAGCACTTGCCAATGCTCCGGGGGCCGGCGTGGCGGACGATAAGGTCGTTTACGCCTTTGTTCCCGCGTTGATTCGCTACTACCTCGATCAAGAGCCGCTGATCCCCAACGTGCCCAGCTACCTGTGTATGTTCGAGGACGATCGCCGCTATGTACTCGACCACCTGGATGAATTGGTAGTGAAACCGGCCAATGAGTCGGGGGGCTACGGCATGCTCATTGGCCCACGCTCAACCAAAGAGACCCGCGAAGAGTTTGCCCGCTTGATTAAGGCGAACCCGCGCAACTATATGGCTCAACCGACCCTGGCACTGTCGACCACGCCTACGCTGGCGAATGGATTACCGCAGCCGCGCCATGTGGATTTGCGCCCCTTCATTCTGTCGGGGCCAGAAATCCACGTCACCACCGGTGGACTAACCCGCGTGGCATTGATAGAGGGTTCGTTGGTGGTGAACTCTTCTCAAGGTGGCGGCAGTAAAGACACCTGGATTGTAGAAACCGACGATAAGGCGGCAGCGGCCGCGGTGAAAGGAGCCTAACGCCATGCTGTCACGCGTTGCAGAGAACCTCTACTGGATGGCGCGCTATATTGAACGTGCGGAAGACACTGCCCGTTTGCTGAGTGTCAATAGCCACCTTATGCTCGATTTGCCGGGGCGCCTGCCGTTAGGTTGGGCACCGCTTATCGAAATGACCGGCAGTCTGGAAGCCTTTACCGCACGCCATAAAGACTTTGATGAACGCAATGTGGTGCACTTTTTATGCGCTGATACTGACAATGATATTTCGATTATCTCTGCGCTTGCCAGTGCCCGTGAGAACCTCAGAACCACTCGGGATGTGGTGCCCCGGGAGATTTGGGAAGAGGTTAACCAGCTCTATCTGAGCGTGGCCGATCATGCCGAAAACGGTGTTAGTCCACGCCGTCGCGATAGCTTTCTCAAAAGCGTCATCCGTAGCTGCCAGGCGTTGACGGGCCTGATTGAAGGCACGTTAAGCCATGGCCCTGCGCGTACCTTTATTGAGCTGGGGCGTCAGTTAGAGCGGGCCGATATGACTACTCGCATCGTGGATGTGCGCTCTGCCAGCCTGCTGCCGCAAAACCCTGAAGAGCTGCTGCCGTTTGAAAACCTGCAGTGGATGAGCGTACTCAAATCGCTCACCGCCTACCAAATGTACCGTCAGCAGGTACGCTTACGCGTTCGGGGCCCTGATGTGCTGCGCTTTTTGCTGCAAGATCCTAATCTGCCACGCTCCATTGCCTGCAGCTTGGAGACGCTGGGCCATGAGCTGACGCTACTGCCAAGACAGGATCGACCGGCAGCGACCGTTTCACTGGTGCGCGCCGATGTGGTGGATGCTGATATTCAAGCGCTGGCCCACTCACCCAGCAAGCTGCACCTGTTTATCGACGAACTGCAGATCGGCTTTGCCGCTATCCACGATACGCTTAGCGCAACCTACTTTGTGAATGACGACAGCGTGCCCCGCGTCACCCAAAACCAGAGTCAGAGCCAGAGTCAAAGCCACGCAGGGGATAACGATAACGACTAACCAGTGGGGGAGCCGCGCTCTAGCGGGCTGGCGGCCTGCACGATTCGATGCAGGTACGCCAGCTTCTCGCGCACCGCTGGGGCAAGCACTCCTGGGGCCAAATCGAGCAGGCCCATATCCCGGTTGAGCTCATTCACTGCCATCCCTACCTGATGAAAGGCAATCAGCATGCTCTCCAGACTGCCGTCGTACTCAACGGGGGTAATGCCCATGTGCAGTGCGGTATTCAGCACGGCGACCATATCCAAGTAGTAGGCAAATGTTTCAGCAAAATCTTCCCAGGGGTGCATGGTGGCGTAAGCAGAGATGAAGCGATTAGGCCAGTCGCTGGGCGCCCCCTGCTGGTAGTAGCGCTCTAACGCTTCGGCATAGGTTGGCCGGTGGTGATTGCCAAATACCGCACGGCAATTCTCTTCATCGCGATCCTTAACCAATACATCCCAATAGTAGTGGCCGATTTCATGGCGGAAATGACCAATTAATGTGCGATGGGATTCGTTCATGTCGACCCGCAAGCGCTCGCGTTCAACGTCGTCGGCTTCTTTGATGTTGATGGTGATATGCCCTGCTGCATGGCCGGTATACACCTTCTCTGTCTTGGCGGTGGAACGCCATAAGCCCTGGTCGGGGAGGGCATCAGCCATAAATGAGAAGCTTAACGGCACAGCAATGTCGTCGTCTTTGGTACCGTGGGGAAGTTTAAGTAGGTCCAGAGTATGAAAAAGGCGCCGTTTAGCAGCCTCTAGTGCCGCCCAACGCTCACGGTGGCCTGCAATATTGAGGTCGGGTATTACTTCGTTGTAACGACAGCAGTCGCAGAGCGTGTCCGCTTGGCCGTGCTCCATCACCACCAGCCGATTACATACGTTTTCAACAGCGTAGTTGTGGCACTTCATTAGCGCTGTATCGCAACCCGGGTGGGTACAGCGATAGCCGCCGTTATCCAAGGGCTCAATGGCCACGATATTGCTACAAGCAGGGCACCAGCCTACTTCTGACTGACAGGCAAGGCAGTGGGTGTTTTCGTAGAACAGCGTATTGCCACAGCGGCAGTGAAAGGTCTGCATAGATAATTCCCTGTGTTTAAACACGCGCTTTCGCCGTGGGCGATCCGCAAGCCTGCGGCACACTGATTAGCCGAAGCATAGCCAGCGCGGTGCCACAATGAAAAGGCTAATTGACGTTCTGGCGTAGATTTTGTTTACTCATGAGATACTTGGTTGACGTTAACGTCAACTTGCTGCTATACCCTGTGTACTTGTCTTACCGCGATGCGTTTTAAAAACAGCTTTTTTTAATACTCGCAACCATAACAACCACAACCATAAATAGGAGCAACGCTATGTCCGTTCGCGAAATTCCCATGTATATCGATGGCCAGCCCGTCCAGTCACAGAGCCAGGAGTGGCGCGACGTGGTCAACCCTGCGACGCAAGAAGTAGTGGCTCGAGTGCCGTTCTGTACCGCTGACGAAGTAGAACGCGCTATCAGTAGTGCCAAAGAAGCGTTCAAGGAGTGGCGTAAAGTGCCGCTGGGGAAGCGCATGCGCATTATGCTCAAGCTGCAAGCGCTGATTCGCGACAATACCGCTGAACTCGCGGCACTGATTACTGAAGAGCACGGTAAAACCCTGCCCGATGCGGAAGGCGAAGTGGGTCGTGGTCTGGAAGTGGTAGAGCACGCTTGTTCGATTACTTCGTTGCAGTTGGGTGAATTAGCCGAAAACGCTGCCAACGAGGTAGACGTTTACACCATGCACCAACCGCTGGGGGTGGGGGCTGGGATTACCGCCTTTAACTTCCCGATTATGTTGCCCTGCTTTATGTTCCCGCTGGCGATTGCCACCGGAAATACCTTTGTGCTTAAGCCCTCCGAACAGGATCCCAGCTCCACCATGCGCTTAGTGGAGCTAGCCCATGAAGCGGGTATCCCTGCGGGCGTGCTCAACGTAGTGCACGGTGGCCCGGACGTGGCCAATCAAATTGCCGATCATCAGGATATCAAAGCGCTCTCGTTCATCGGCTCTACCCATGTGGGGTCGCTGCTGTATAACCGTGCAGCAGCGGCGGGCAAGCGCATGCAGGCGATGATGGGCGCCAAGAATCACTGTGTGGTTATGCCCGATGCTAACCGTAGTCAAGCGATCAACAACCTGCTGGGCTCAGCTTTTGGCGCTGCGGGCCAACGCTGCATGGCGAACTCGGTAGTGGTGCTTGTCGGCGAGGCACGCGAGTGGCTAAGCGATATAGTAGATGCGGCGCGAGCAATGAAAGTAGGCCCAGGCACTCAGCTTGATGCGGACTTGGGCCCGCTGGTGTCACCTGCTGCCCGTGATCGTGTACTACGTTTAATCGATGCAGGGGAGAAAGAGGGCGCCAAACTGATGGTTGATGGTCGCAAGGTTCAGGTAGAGGGTTACCCCAACGGTAACTTCGTGGGGCCGACCCTGTTTGCCGATGTAACCGCCGATATGACCATTTATCGCGAAGAGATTTTTGGCCCCGTGCTGTGTGTGGTCAGTGTTGAAACCCTGGATGAGGCGATTGCCTTTATCAATGCCAATCCCAACGGCAACGGTACCTCCATCTTTACTAACTCAGGCTGGGTAGCGCGCCGGTTTGAAACCGATATCGATGTTGGACAAATTGGTATTAACGTGCCAATCCCCGTACCGGTCGCTTACTTTAGTTTCACCGGGTCAAGGGCTTCAAAGCTGGGCGATTTAGGGCCCAATGGTAAGCAGGCGATTGCATTCTGGACACAAACAAAAACCGTAACGGCACGTTGGTTTGAACCCGAGAATGTTTCCAGCGGTATTAATAGCACGATTTCGCTGGGTTAAAAAAGTGGCGCTAACTGGCTCCGCTTAAGCGGGGCCAGTTGCTAACGAGGTCGGTTAACCGCTTGGCAGATCAAGCCAGGTGGCTGGCTTAAAAGTTGTCAAACAGCGGAAGGCTCTCTTCAAGCAGCTGTTCAATGGGGCCGAGCTGGCTTTCATGCAATACTAACAGCGACTCCTTACCCATAAAGTGTTCAGCGGGGGGGACGAGCAGAGCAAACTCACCCTCTTCAAGGTGAAACTCATGTATTTCGCGCATTCCCAGCGGAGTTACACACTGCGTGCAGCGGTAGGTGTCATCTTCGCCATAAATCAGCCGATGGTACATTTTAAACAGCGTATATAGTGCCAAACCACCCTCAAAGGCTGGCCAGCGCGCAGGGGTCTCGCGAATATCGTTGGTAAGGTCTTGCCCTTCGGCTTCGGCGTCTGCAATTGCATTGGCAAGCGGGGCGGCAAGAATGGCGCTGTTGTCGGCAGGTAACGGCGTGTTGTGCTTAGAAGCGTGTTCAAAATCTTGTACAGCGCGCTTAAAGTCAGGAACGCCATCAAGAGTATAGTCGACATGCTGGAGGTCTTCGGGCTCACAGCCGCCATTTTCCCAGCCATGAATGACGCGAAGTGTCATTTGACCCCGTGTCATTGGGCGGGCAAGCAGCATATGCAGCATTATACGAATGTGCAGCTGACGCTCATCGGTATCATTTTCAAATGCTCGGTAAGGGTCAGTAAACAGCTCGTTTAGACGACCGGGGGTATGTTCCTTGGCTTCGTTATGGCTCATGACAGTGTCCCTTTGAACGAACTGTTTATTAAGAGTAGCGCATGTTTTTTTGTCACAGAACGAATCTTCAGTATGGCGAGTAGGGCGGCTGAATAAAAGCCTCTTAATTCAGCTTTTTGTTACACAACCGCTAAGCCGTTTTTATGAGATGGCTAAACTTAACAAGAAAGAGGTGAGCATGTCTTCATCATTAAGTCGTTTTAACGTGCCTGAAACATTGGATGACCTGCCTGACGATATTCGCAGTACCATTTTGACCGTTCAGGGTAAAGCGGGTTTTGTGCCCAATGTCTTTCTGATGTTGGCCCATCGCCCTGCTGAATTTCGTGCTTTTTTTGCCTATCACGATGCGTTGATGGAGCGCGAATCAGATACCCTCACCAAAGCCGAAAAAGAGATGATTGTAGTGGCTACCAGCGCACGTAATCGCTGCCTATATTGTGTGGTTGCTCACGGGGCACTGGTGCGCATTTACAGTAAAGACCCGCTACTCGCTGACCAAGTGGCGATCAACCATCGGGTGGCGCCGATTAGCGAGCGCCACCGGGTGATGCTCGATTTCGCCATGCACTGTGCCATCGATGTGGGTGAAATGACTGATGAATGGCTTGCCCGCCTGCTGGAAGTAGGCTTTAGCCAAGAGGATTGCTGGGATATAGGCGCGATCGCGGCGTTTTTTGGCTTGTCGAATCGGTTGGTTACCCTGGCAGGTACGCCACCCAATGAGGAGTTCTACCTGATGGGGCGAGTGCCTCGCTAAGAGGCGACCAGCGCACCTTAACTTTACTAAGCTATGATTTTGATTGAGAATAGTTCTTGAGACAGCGCTTCGAAAAGTACCCAAAAACGTACTTAGAAAAAGCGCTTAGCAAAACACCTACATTCACTGTCGCCAGGGGAGCCCTGCATAAAAGGGCTGAGATGCGGCTACGCAGACCCTGGAACCTGATCCGGTTCGTACCGGCGGAGGAAGTGCGACATGCTTTACCTAACGTTAGCCGTGCTTGGTGCGGCGCTGTGCTGCTTTGCTTACTTAGGCCTCCGGGCTCGCTGGGTGAATGGCCCACTTGATGACTATGTCACCGCCCGTAACTCGCAAACGGCATCTACCCTGGGGCTCTCCTTCCTTGCCTCCGGCATGGGCGCATGGATTCTCTTTGCTCCTCCTGAAATCGGCGCCTTTGTTGGCCCGCTGGCCCTGGCAGGCTATGCATTAGGCTCTGCGCTGCCGTTTATCGTCTTGGGGCTGTATGGGCCGAAGATTCGCCGGGCGCTGCCCGAGGGGCGCAGCATCGCCGAGTTTGCCGAAGCGTGCTATGGCCCTGGTGTAAGGCGCTGGGTAACGCTGGTATCAATCGCCTATATGGCGTGCTTTTTAGCTGCCGAGCTAACCGCTATTGGCGCCATTACCGCGCTGCTTTCCGATGTGCCCCCCGCACTGGTGATTATTGGCGTGGCGCTTACCACGCTCATCTATACTGCGGCAGGTGGTCTACGGGCCAGCCTTGCCACTGACCGTTGGCAGGCGTGGTTGTTACTGGTACTGCTGTGTGTGGTCGGTGGCATGGCCCTATGGCGGCTTCCCACTATTCCCAACGAGGCTGCGCTTCCTGCCATTCCCATCACCAGTGCGCTCAGCGTAGCGTTAACGCTAGTGATCGCGGTTACCGCGGCCAATCTCTTCCATCAAGGCTATTGGCAGCGCGTGTGGGCCGCTCAAGACGATCAAAGCCTGGGGCGCGGGGCATGGTTAGGTGGCGCAATGACGGTAGTCGTCGTCATGGTGATTGGTGGTCTGGGTGTATTGGCCGCGATGAGTGGTGTGCCATTAGGCGAGCCGCCGATGCCATTTTTTGCCCTGTTAAGTGATGCTCCTGTTTGGCTGACGCTACCCGCCTTGGTATTAGCGGTGACCTTGGTGGCCTCCAGCGTTGATACGCTGCAAAATGGTATTGCCTCGTTGGTGGTCGCGCGCAGCGAGCAGCAGGGCGTATCACTGGTGGCTGCCCGCTGGGTGACAGTGGTAGTAATGGTACCGGTGGTATTAATTGCCTTGCAGGGGTTGTCAGTACTGCGTCTGTTTTTGATTGCCGACCTGCTGTGTGCTGCCATTGTGGTACCTGTGCTGTTGGGCCTGTGGCAACGAATGACGCCACTGGCCGCCATTGTAGGTGGCATCGCGGGGCTGCTGGGTGCCATTCTCCCAGGGTGGTTAAGCCAAGGAAGCTTGGTCGCCGGGATGGTGGCCGCCAGTTTTCCGGGCAGTGTCCCTACCTTGGGGCCATTCGTCGGGGCGTTAATCGCCTCAACGCTGGTGAGTGTGCTGTTAGCCTACTTAACGCTAGCTATTCGCAAGGACATCCATGATTCGAACTCTTCTGACTACCCCTGAAGGTGAGACCCACGAGGGGGATGAAAGCCTGTTGGCTGTCTGGCAGGCGACGCCTGGCAGCCATATCTGGATCGATATGCAGGGCGAGTCCCAACAAAGCGAGCGGGCGATTTTAGAGGCGTTTGAGTTTCACCCCATGGCGATTCAAGATGCCCACAAAGAGCGCCATCCGCCAAAAATTGAAGAGTTTGATAATCACACCTTGATTATTTATCGTGGCATCTCCTCCTTTGATGCCGAACTAAACTATCTGCCTCAACAGGTCTGTTTCTTTGTGGGGGAGCGATTTCTGGTCACCCTCCATCCCGGCCAAGCGCTCTCCATAGAACGGCTATTCAACGAGCACGGTAAAACCTTGCTGGCCCATTCGCCGGAACATGTCGCGCTGCGGGTGATGTATATTTCTGCGGGCTTTTATATCGATAGCCTGCTTGAGTTCGAAACGGCGTTAAGCGATCTGGAAGACGAACTGCTGGAAAATGGTAATGATGTGCTAATGCGCAAGATCATCACTTACCGTTCCCGGCTGGTTAAAATGCGCCGCATCTTTAGCTACCACCAGGGGATTACCCAAGAACTCACCGCTTATGACTATGAGCATTTACCGCGGGAAGAGAGCGAAACCCTGCACGCCATCAACGATGTAGCGGATCGCTTCGAACGCCTCTACACATTGACCCAAATGTACTACGACATTTGCGGTGACCTAATCGATGGCTATATCTCTATTTCCTCCCACCAGCTAAATATCACCATGCGGGTGCTCACGGTGATTACCGCGATTTTTGTGCCGCTCACGTTTATTGCCGGGATTTACGGTATGAACTTCGAAAATATGCCCGAGCTGCGTTATCAGTATGGCTACTTTTTTGTCTGGGGAGCCATGTTGGGTATTGCGGGTGTCATGATTTGGCTATTTAAGCGCAAGCATTGGTTTTAAGGACAGGTTTTAAGGACGGGGTTTAGTCTCCCCATAGAACGACTCCAGGAAACAAAAAGTTGACCCATGCATAGGTGGTCGGTGGCTGAGTGTGGCATCCTCTCCAGCGACCAAGACTATAAGGCATAAAGCCGTCGACTAGCGTTTTCACTGGGAGTTGTTCCATGACGATTATGATTATCGGGCTGCTGATTTTTTTAGGCAGCCACTCTGTACGTATCTTTGCTGAAAACTGGCGTCAGCAGCAGATTGCGAAACATGGCGAAACCACTTGGAAAGTCGCCTATTCGGCGGTATCCATCGTTGGCCTGGCCATTGCTATATACGGTTTTGGCCAGATGCGCCTTGATCCCATCTATATCTGGTACCCGCCAATGGGAATGCGCCATGCGGTGGCGCTGCTGATGGTGCCGGCCTTTATTATGCTGGTGGCGGCATACATTCCGCATAACGCGATTAAGGCCAAACTTGGCCATCCGATGATGCTGGCGGTGAAAGTCTGGGCTTTTGCTCACCTGCTGGCCAACGGTCGCTTGGGTGATATTATCTTTTTTGCTGCCTTTCTTATCTGGGCTATCCTGGCGTTCAAAGCCGCCAAAAAACGTGGCCGTCTTGCACCGCCCGCGCCCGTCAGCACCCATAAAATGGCCACCATTGTTACCGTACTCGTCGGCTTGGTAGCGTATGTGGTGTTTGCCTTTTACTTGCACACAGTACTGATTGGCGTCCCTGTTTTTAGCTAATCTATTTTTAGCAGTTTGACGTTAGCCCAACCTAGGAGTCACTCCATGGCCGAGACAACACACACGGTGCCCACCACAATGGCTGCTATGCTTTTGATCGGACATGGCGGTATCGAAAAGCTGGAATACCATCAGGATGTCGCCACGCCGCAGCCCAAGGCGGGCGAAGTGCTGGTGCAGGTGACCGCCACGGCGAAGAACAACACTGATCGCAAAGCGCGTGAAGGGCTGTACCCTACCAAGGACAAAGGCGATGTCACGTCCTTTGCCATGGGAGGTACGCCAACCTTAACTTTCCCGCGTATTCAAGGCGCCGACGTCGCTGGCCGCATAGTGGCGGTGGGAGAGGGCGTTGACGCCGGGCGCATTGGTCAGCGAGGTTTGCTGGATTTTAATATTTACGCCGATGAACGCCGTGATATTAATCTAACCCCGGATTACTATGGCCATGGAGCCGACGGCGGCTTTGCTGAGTATATCGCTGTGCCTGCTGATCAGTTTTATCACGTGCCCAACCCCGAGCTTCACGACGCTGAATTGGCCTCAATGGGCATGTGCTCTTATCAAACGGCTTACCACATGATGACTGCCGCCAAGGTGAGTGCTGGCGAGCGTGTGCTGGTCAGTGGTGCTAGTGGCGGTGTTGGCACCGCGCTCATTCAGCTCTGCCGTATTGTGGGAGCGGTTCCGTATGCCGTTAGCCAGTTAGATAAAGCCGAGGCGCTCAAAGCACTAGGCGCAGAAGCGGTCATTGATCGTGGCGACCTACCGACGTTTGTTGACCGGGTGCTGGAAACCACTGGCGGCAAACCAATCGATGCGGTGATGGACTTAGTCGGCGGTGAGATGACCAACCTGTTTATTGACACCATGATTGTCGATATGCAGGGGCGTAAGAGCTACCCCCGTCTCTCCATTGCTGGTGCCAGCGGTGGCAACCTTAGCGAAATGATGTGGACCCGCGTGTACCTTTACCAAGTACAGATATTTGGCGTTTCCCATGGCACCCGCGAAGAGGCCGAACAGCTGGTGGCGTGGATTCGCAGTGGGGAATTAAAGCCGGTACTTCACGCCGCTTTTAAGCTTTCTGACCTGCATGCCGCCGAGCGCTATTTTGTTAACCGGGGCAGCAATTATCTGGGCAAAATTGTGCTTGTTCCCGATGCTCAGTGGGCATCTCACGGTGCGCCGTTCGCCCTTGAAAATCCTTCTTCTGCCGTTTAGGAGCGCCGCTAGTGCATAACCTTCATACCATCCAGCTAATGGACACTCATGCCGGTGGTGACGTTAGCCGTATCGTCACAGGGGGGATTGATGTTCTGCCTGGCGCCACCGTTCGCGAGCAGATGGAGTACCTGCGTGATGACGCCGACGGTTTGCGCCGCCTGCTGCTCGAAGAGCCCTACGGCATCCCGGAAATGTCGGTCGACTTGTTGGTGCCGGCCACTCACCCTGAGGCGGTGGCGGGTTACATCATTATGGAAGTGATGGGGTACCCTATTTACTCTGGCTCCAACACGCTGTGTACCGCCACGGCCGTGCTGGAGAGCGGCATTGTGCCCAAGCAGGAAGGCATACAGCGCTTTAAGCTTGAAGCGCCGGCGGGGCTAGTGCAAATCGAAGCGAAGGTGCATAACGGTGTGGTGGAGTCGGTTACTTGTGGCGGCCTTCCCAGCTATATCGATACCTATCGCGATACGATTCAAGTGCCGGGGATTGGCGAAGTCACCTATTCGATCGCCTATAGCGGTGGCTTTTACGCCTTGGTCGATGCAACCGAGCTGGGCTTTAAGTTGGTGCGTGATGAGGAGCGCGCACTTTCAGAGTGTGCCTACAAAATTGTTGAGGCAATAAAAGCGCAGCGGGGCTTTTCTCACTACACTCTGGGCGATGTGGGGCCTCTGCCATTTTTGCACTTTATGGGGCCTGAAGAGCAGATAGGGGAGGGGTATACACGTTCACGGTCAACGACCTACGTTCATCCAGGCGTTATTTGCCGCAGCACAACGGGCACCGGCACCTCGGCACGTCTAGCGCTAATGAACTACGAAGGGCGTTTGAATGTAGGTGATAAGCTAGAGACGGTGTCACTGCGTGAGACGGGGTTTATCGGCACCTTCATTGGCACCCATCAGGAAGGGGCTTACCAGGTAGTGGAAAATACCATTACTGGCCGCAGCTATGTATTGGCCCACTCGGATATTGTGATTAACTGTGATGACCCGATGGTCGCGTGTGGCGAGCTACACCATATCTTGCGCGACCGTCACTCGCCGGAAGCCCTGCCTTTAGAAACATAGCCCCTAGAAACATAGTCCCTAGAAACATAGCCTTCGGCTATTAAGCGTTCCCATACCGGGGTCTTTTCGGCCTCGGTCATGCTGCCCCAAACCGCAATTTCATCCAGCGTGCGACCACACCCTTCGCACACCGATGTTGTTGGTTCAATCTGACAGATTTGTATGCAGGGCGAAAGGGGGCGCTGAGCAGGAGGTGCGGTGTCTTTAGTCATTAAGAGGCCGACACCTTACCGCGCAGCGATTTAATTTTGCCCTTACGGGTTTTGTGATCGACGCGGCGGCGCTGTGAACCTTTGGTGGGCTTAGTGGCGCGGCGTGCTTTTTGCTGCTTGGTGGCACTCTGTATCAGCTCTTTTAAGCGTGCCAACGCATCCTCTTTATTCAGCTCAAGCTTACGATGGCTCTGGGCTTTAATAATCACCACGCCCTCTTTACTGATGCGCTGATCGGACAGCGCCATTAAGCGCTCTTTGTACAGCGGTGGCAGTGTTGAGCTAAGAATATCGAAGCGCAGGTGTACCGCTGAAGCGACTTTATTGACGTTCTGTCCGCCCGCGCCTTGGGCGCGAATCTGGCTAATATCAATCTCCCAATCAGCCAGGGTAACGTTGCTAGAAATGGTGAGCATTAATGGCCCCTGTGTTACTCGTGAACCCATAAGGCTAGCACAATTGGCACACCTGAGACGAAGGAGGGCTTTCAGCACTTGTGGTAGGGAGCTTCAGCTCGCGAATGTGTGGGCTACCAGCCTGATGAGACTATGGGGCGCTTGCAGCCCTGATGTTTAGCCCACGTTTTAGCGCGCCCGGTTAGCCAGCTAGATTGTTGACTGGCTGACCATTAATGTAGGCCAGCAGGTTACTAAACGCATCGCCAAAGTAGAGCTCGTAGCTATCCTTTTCCACATAGCCAAGGTGTGGTGTGGCGACCAGATTGGACAGTCCCAGCAGTGAGTTTTCGAATACAGGTTCTGCATCGAATACGTCTACCGCAGCTTGACCGGGTCGCCCGGCTTTTAGTGCTCTTTCCAGCGCCCCAGGTGCCACTAGCTGAGAACGGCTGGTATTCACCAACAGAGATGTGGGCTTCATCTGGTCTAGGGTTTCAGCGTTGACGATACCGCGAGTATCGTCGTTTAAACGAAGGTGTAGGCTGAGCACATCCGCACGCTGGAACAAATCAGCCTGATTTTTGGCTACCTCTAGTCCAGCATCTGAAGCGCGCTGGCGGGTGCCTTCTCTTCCCCACACCAAAACGTTCATTTCAAATGCCTGGCCATAGCGCGCTACTAAGCTGCCGATTTTGCCATAGCCAAAAATGCCTAGGGTGCGGCCTTTAAGGCCCGTGCCTAAGGTACGCTGCCAACGGCCCGCTTTCAGGTTCTCGACCTCTGCGGGTATATGGCGCATCGCGGCAAGCACCAAGCCCCAGGTTAATTCTGCCGCCGCATAGGGCGAGCCAGTGCCCGTCATAACAGTGATGCCATGACGGCTGCAAGCCTCCATATCCACGTGCGCTGCACCGCCACCCGTTTGGCTAATGACTTTCAGGTTGGGCAAGCGTTCAAGCAGGGCGGCCGTGATAGGCGTGCGTTCACGGATGAGTACCAACGCCTCGGCATCCTGAAAGCGCGCGCTCAATGCATCCAGGTCAGTAAGCGTATCGTGATAAACCTTTACCTCTTGACCTTCTAGCTGCTTGAAAGCGTCTAAACTGCGCACACAGTCCTGATAATCATCAGCAATGACAATCTTCATTGAATCGGTTCCTTGCTGGGCAGCATATGTTTGTAAAACGCGTCTATGCTGGCAATGCTGTTGTAAAGTGATAGCTGTTATAGGTTGATAATACGCTTAAACCCATTACTCAGGAGTCAAAAATGAGCGACTACCTATTGGATGATTCCCCACTAAGCCCAGGGGTTATTTATCGGTTGCTGTCGGGCACTGTTTGCCCCCGGCCTATTGCCTGGGTGTCTACCCAGAATAAGCAAGGAAATGCCAATTTGGCGCCATTTTCCTTTTTTAACGTGGTCAGCGTGAATCCACCGGTGCTGGCGTTTTCTCCACTGCTGAATGGTAGCGGTGAACTTAAAGATACCGTGCGCAATTTAAAAGAAGTACCTGAATGTGTCGTACATGTGGGTAGTGAAGGGTTGATAGAAGCGCTCAATACCACTAGCGCCAGCTTGCCGCCAGGAGAGGATGAGTTTGCGCTGGCCGACCTTGAAAAAGCTGAGATGCCTGGGGTCAGCGTGCCACGCATTGCCAACGCTCCCGTGGCGTTTGGTTGCAAACTATTCGATATGATTAGCTTTGGTGACCAGCCGCTAGCAGGTACTTTGGTGCTGGCTCAGGTTGTCTCCATCCATATTGACGATTCGCTGTGGGATGGTCGCCATGTAGATATGGATCGACTCAAACCTGTTGGTCGGCTTGCAGGCAGTGATTACATCCGTATCAGTGACCGTTTCGCCATCGAAAGACCTGCTTAAAAGCATAATTTTGCGCTAATGGCGGGTGTGACATCAACTGTTACAATCTAAGTAATATTTGTTACTTAGCAACCAACGATAATTAATCTTTAGTCGTATATCCTCCCGCCGATAGAGATAAGAACTGGTTGGTGATTTCGAACGCGTGCGGTGTTAACCATTGCACGTATTCGATATTGCCATTTATGTAGTGGGGAAGTGATCTAGCCAGCAAGGAGCAGATCAATGCAACGATTGGGAATCGGGTTGTTAATAAAAGCCTTGTCACAAAAGGTCTTATTAAGAAAATACTTATTGAATATAGCATTAGCAGTGGGAATGTTTGTTCCACTTCTTGCGCAGGCAGAGCTGAGTTTCGGTATTGTTGCTCCTTCCAGCGGTGGGGCCGCACCGCTAGGATTGGGTATGCAAAAAGGTATCGAGACCTACTTTGCCGAAGTCAACGAGGCAGGTGGGGTTAATGGTGAAACCCTGGCGTTAATTGCCCGGGATGATCAGTACAAACCGCTGCAGGCCGCCAGTAATACCCGACAGTTGATTCAAGAGGATGAAGTGCTCGCGGCGATCGGAAATGTCGGCACTCCGACGGCCACCGTTACTATTCCCATCTTTAACGAATATGAAACGCTTCTGTATGGCGCTTTTACTGGCGCGGGTGTGCTGCGCAAAACGCCGCCTGACCGCTTCGTGATTAACTACCGGGCAAGCTATGTACAAGAAACCGCCGCCATGGTGGGCGGGCTGTTGGAGGCAGGTGTTTTGCCCGAGGAGATCGCCTTCTTTACGCAGAACGATAGCTTTGGCGATGCAGGATACAATGGTGCCACCCAGGCATTAACTGCCCATGGCGTCGACAATATCGCGGCACTGGCTCATGGCCGCTTTACTCGCGGTACACGTAATATTCACCAGGGCTTAGCGACCATTCTGGAAGCGCCGGTGACACCACGCGCCGTTATCATCGTCGGTACTTACGGCCCCGCAGCGGACTTCATTCGCGAAGCGAAAAATGACCTACCTGATACGCTATTTCTGAACGTTTCTTTTGTGGGCAGCCAAGCACTTATGGATGAACTTGGCGATCTGGCGGAAGGTGTCATTATTACCCAAGTCGTCCCCCCGCTAAATGCCGACCTGCCCGCCGTTGAGGCCTACCGCAAAGCGTTGGAAACCCATGCCCGTGGTAGTGAACCTGACTTTATTTCCCTGGAAGGTTATTTGGCGGCAAAACTCTTTGTTGAGGGCGTAAGAGCGGCCGGTGCTAACCCTGACCGTGAGGCGATTGTGGATGGTCTGCTTGGGTTGGGCTCGGTTGATATTGGTTTGGAAGAGCCGTTGAGCTTGGGGCCAAATGACCATCAAGCCAGTGATGCGGTATGGCCAACCATTATTAAAAACGGCCGTTTCGAGTCGGTGGAATGGGCAAGCCTGTTGCCCTAAAGCTTACGTTACCTGTCTGTCCCCTGACACAAGTGAAAACAGATAATGAAAAAAACCTTAAGTATTCGAGCGATGTTGATCAGCCTGTTCTTAGCCGCAGTGCTAGGCGCTGTGGTGCTGGCGGCAACCGGTTGGACGACCAACCAACGGCTAATCGACTCACAGCGTTATATTACCAATGAAGTATTGCCGCTTCAGGATGCCAGCATGGGCATGGTGCTTACCATGGGGGCATTTGGTCAACGCCATGCGGATTTGCTTGCCGCAGAAAGCGTGACTGATCTAGATGAGACCACCTCTCAAGCGGCACTGGATGAGCGTTTTAATGATGCACGGCAAGGCCTCCATGGGGTTGATCAAGCGCAAGGGTTGAGTGAGCTGGATAGCCACTATCAAGCATTGCTGGAAGGAGATACGGCGCTGGAAGCCGTACGCCGCGAAGAGCTGAGCCTACAAACCCAGATGGCTGAGCGCATCAGTGCAATGCAAGCGCTTATTTCTCAAGTAATACTAAGTGCCGAAGATATTGCCGGGCGGACGGCGCTAGCACAGGTTCGCAGTGACCGTGAACAGCGCGAGTTAGTGGAAGCCTGGCGCGAAGATGGCATGACCACGTTACCGACCCAATTGCTCGACAATATGTTTACCGCGCAAGCGGACATCGGACGCCTGAGCGGCAATGCGCGCATGGCATTAGCGCAGCTGTCAGATCTTGGCCGCCAGATGATGCAAACGACTAGCGTCGATGCGCTGGTCAATTTGCGTCACAATGAAATTGCCCAGCAGGTGGGTCTAGCTCGCCAATCACTGGCGGCGATCGCCGACGCGCCTAGCACCGAAGTAGACCAGCGAGCGCAAATCAGTGATCTAGACGATGTCATCGTAGAGCTGGATGGGTTGATGGTATCCGATGACAACGCTGTCTATGAGCTGCGTTTACAGCAGTTAGAGTTAAACGCCCAGGTGCAAGCGGCGCTCACTAATGTTGCCCAAGCCATGGCGCAGATGCGCACGGCGCTGAGCGACGTGGAGGCATTTACCGTGGCTCAGGCGGACAGCGCCGCGACCCAGGCCGAAGCATTAGCCAACGCCGGGCGTTCACTGCTGATTATGGTTACTCTGGCGGTCATCGCGCTGCTTGCCATCTTTGGCTGGCGTACCATGGTGCGTGTATTGGGCCCGCTAGTGGCGATGCGCCAGCAAATGGAAAACATCAGCGGAGCCGCAGGGGAAAACGCTGACCTTTCTAAGCGACTAGAGCTTAAGCGCAATGATGAAGTGGGCCAAACTGCCCAAGCGTTTAACAACATGATGAATACTTTTGAAGGCATGGTGGCACAAATTCGTGAAAGTGCCGAAGCCATCGCGGCCAGCAGCCGCCAAATTGCCGCCGGTAATGAAAACCTCTCCCAGCGTACTGACCAGCAGGCAGCATCGTTGGCGGAAACGGCTTCAAGCCTCGAACAGATCACGGCCACGGTGAAACAGACCGCTGATTACGCTGACCAAGCCAAAGACGCTAGCGGTAATGTTGATCAGCGCGCCCGTGCCGCTGGTGAGGTATCAACGCGCACCACGGCGGCAATGGGTGATATCCGCGAGGCGAGCGAAAAGATTACCTCGATCATCAAAGCCATTGACGATATCGCTTTTCAAACCAACTTGCTGGCGCTCAACGCTTCTGTTGAAGCGGCGCGAGCGGGTGAGCAGGGCCGTGGGTTTGCCGTAGTGGCCCAAGAAGTGCGCAAATTAGCGGGACGTAGCGCCGATGAAGCGGCCCAAATTCGTCATTTGGTAGACGACAGTGTCGCCAAGGTAAGCGAGGGTGAGCAACTGGTAAACGCCTCAAGCAAACACCTGCAGGAAATCATTGATAGCCTGGGAGAGGTGACGCGCTATGTTACCGAGATTGCTGGGGCGACCCATGAGCAATCTGCTGGTATTGATCAGATCAACCAGGCAATTTCGCAGCTGGATCAGGTGACACACCAGAACGCCCGCTTGGTGCAAGAAGCGACGACTGCCAGCCATACGCTGGATGATCGTGCCGGTGATATGCATTCACTGGTAGGGCGCTTTCGGGTCGGCGACGCGGCAGGGCAACGGCATCTAGCGCTTCCGCAGCAGGAGAAAGTGACTCAGTAGTAAGCAATTACTACCTATTGTCGGAAAGCGCTTGCTAGTCTCATCTAACACGCCCTGCGTGTGCTCAAACACTCGATCAATAACCATAAGATAACCAAGAGGAGCACTGAGATGAGCAGCAAGCGCATTTTAATGATCACCGGCGATTTCACTGAAGATTATGAAACCATGGTGCCATTTCAGGCACTTATGGCAGTCGGCCATCGTGTCGATGCAGTTTGCCCCGGGAAAGCCTCGGGCGATACTGTGGCGACGGCGATTCATGACTTCGAAGGCGATCAAACCTATTCCGAAAAGCCCGGCCACCGTTTTGCCCTGAATGCCGATTTTGCCAGCATTAATCCCGCCGATTACGATGCCTTGGTAGTGCCTGGTGGACGTGCACCTGAATATCTTCGTTTGAACAAAGAGGTGCTAACCATGGTTCAGCACTTTTTTGAGACCAATAAACCCGTGGCGGCGATTTGCCACGGCGCTCAGCTATTAGCCGCTGCAAAAGTACTGGAAGGGAAGCAGTGCTCCGCTTACCCGGCCTGCCAGCCGGAAGTAGAGCTTGCGGGTGGCCACTTTGCCAACCTGGAAGTGACCGATGCGGTAACCGATGGCAACCTGGTCACCGCCCCCGCATGGCCTGCCCACCCAGCCTGGCTGGCGCAGTTTATGGCGCTACTGAATAAGTGAGCTTGGCCCACTAACCTAACGAAATTTGCGCCCAGCACCCGCTGGGCGCTCTTGTTTGCTGTGCCAATAATTGCCGCTATGCTCTAATCAGAGGATTCCTGATAATGCGTGTGGTTACGAACACCCCGAGAGACAGCCTATGTGTAAACTGTTTATTCAAGCCGACCCAGAGCTGTGGCGCAGTGCGACACACTCGCTGCGTATAGATGGCATGGTTACCAGCGTGCGAATGGAAAATTACTTCTGGCACATTCTCGAAGAGATTGCCCAGCGTGATGGAATGAACACGGCCCAAATGATTACTCGGCTTTATCATGAATCTATCGACGCCGGACACGATTTGGGTAACTTTACCTCGTTTTTACGCGTTTGCGCTCTGCGTTATCAGGCGCTTCAATTGACGGGTGATATTCCTACCCAGCATCAAGTGCCTATCGCCACCCTGGATGCTGAGCAAATTTTAGCTCGCGAGGGCGGCAATAGACGTGATCCATTGCATTGACGGGAGTGAGTAAGGCGTTATTGAAGCGGTCACTCAAGTCGCGCTTCCAGCGCCGTTAAAAATTTTTCAATACGTGCTGCGTTGGTGCCCACGTCGCTGGCACCCAGACGTGATGCCGAGCGCATATCCACCTGTACTCCGTTCTCAAGCTCGGTTAGGCGAATGACCACATCATCCTCAAAGCCAAACCAGCGCGTGGTCGCGGTGGCTTCTATGTGGTTGTCGGTAATTCGTGCGATCCGCCAGCCAGCCTCTTCGGCCTCAGCTTGTGCGGCAGCGAGTACCATTTGTGGGGCCTCGTCCAAGACCAGCGGCTTGATATAAGGGTAGGCTGCTTGCTGCTGCTGAGCGGTGGCGTCGCCCGGGTAGTCAACCGCGTTAGGCGCCGCTTCTCGTGCGTCAGCTAACGCTTCAAAGACAGGAGGGTTCTGCGTATCGGTGGTGATGTCGTGAATCGCGGGCACTTGTTGAGCGCGTTGCCAATGCTGCCAGGGTACGTAAAGCAGTGCAGCAGCGGCGACGATAACCAGCGTGGCTATTAAGGCGGGCCTAGAGCGATGAACCAGCAGGCTAAACAGTAGCGTGACAATACTGACCGCGACTGCTCCTCCAGCGGCATAAACGCCGTTACGGAGTAAGTTGAACGCCTCGCCTAGGCTGATAAATTCGCCCCGATAAGCAGGTCCGGAGCCCGCCATCATTAGGGTCGCCACCGCTAGCAGCAAAATGGCTAAGCCAGCTAGCACGCCTGGCCAACGGCCTCCACGAGGGCGTACCGTTGTTAGTCGCGTTACCATGTTCTCTCCTTATCACAGCGTATTTCGCTATTCTTAGCACAACTATTTCTTAGCACAAACACTGGGTCAATGGGCAATGTGAACGTGTTAAAACCTGACGATAGGATATATATGACCGATAACGTAGCCGCTCTTCGCCAGCTACTGCTCAGCGCACCGCGTGACGCCCTGCCAATGACATATCAGCAGGTGGCTAGCGCGCTAGCGCTAACACCGCCGCGGACTATCGCTCAAGTCACTCAGGCGTTAGAGCAGTTAATGCGCGAAGACGCCGCACAGCAGAAGCCTTTCATCGCAGCACTGGTGGTCAGCCGGCGAGGCGGCGATTTACCTGCGGCTGGCTTTTTTGAACTAGCCGTCACCTTAGGCCGCTTTCCTGCGGATACCGCACAGCACGAGGCCGCTTACCGTGTTGAGTTTCAGGGTGCTCTTGACGAGCGTGAGAATGCAGATAAAAACGCTCAGCCTTAAGTTTCGCCACGCTGGCTAGGCGTTTTTCGCAGTGGGTCAAGCAACGGGCCAAGCCCATTATGATCAATTTCGTGCATCAGATGCAGCAGTTGGCCAATTTCCCCGGAGGGAAACCCCTCCCGAGCGAACCAGTTTAAATAAGGGCCGGGAAGGTCAGCGATAAGCCGACCCTCGTACTTGCCAAAGGGCATGGTACGCGTCACTAGCTTTTCCAGATCCTCTGGTTTCATGTAGTTACTCCTTTGATATTGAACGAAACATTTTAGGCGCCATTATCAGGCCGCTGGGCGATTTCGCCAATCAATTGGGCCAGCGCCCGGGCGGGTTCGCTCAAATGGCCGCTACTGGGATGTATCAGCCCTATGTCGCGGTGAAAGGTGCGTTCGCCTAAATCAATCGCACGCACTTTCGCTGGCCAGGGTTGCTGTGCAATCGCTTGGGGCACCAGAGCAACGCCTACCCCTTTGGCGACCAGTTTAACGATGGCCTCCAGTTCATCCACTTCGCATACTTCACGTACATTGCAGTGATTGTCGCGTAGAAAGCGTTCGACCTGCCGTCCTCCAAAGGAAGCACGGTCGTAGCGGACAAATGGCTGGCGGGCGATCAGCTCCTGCCAGTGATCGCCCTCAATATGGCGCGGCACGATTAAACGAAATGGCTCGTGGGCAAGGGGCGTCCAGCGTAAATCGCTGTGCAGTGAAAAGGGCGGGCGAATAATCACCGCCATATCCAGTTCCCCAGCGTCGACTTGATTCACCAGCTCCATGGAGAGCCCAGGCACCACGCGGGTGCGGCATTCGCTATAGGCGTGATGAAAGCGCGCCAGCGCATCGGGCAGTAGCGAGCGCTGTATGGACGCGATGGCCCCAATGTTGACCCGTTGAGTGGTGGCTTGGCCTGCAGTCGTCGCACCCAGCGTGCTGTAGAGGGTGAGCAGTGCATGAGCTTGCTTTAACGTTTCCTGCCCACGCTGCGTCAAGATGGCGGCACGCCCTTTACGCTCAAACAGTGGGATACCCAACTCTTCCTCGAGGCGTTTCATTTGTGCGCTTACCGCCGCTTGAGTCAGGCCAATTTTATTGCCCGCTGCGGCAAAGGTGCCTTCCTGTGCTACCGCAATCAGCGTTTTTAGCTCACGGATCATTGATCAATCCTTTTTGTGAATCAGCTAAATAGTTATTGATTTTATTTTCCCATGAGCGGCCCTAGGATTAATACAGCGGGGCTGCATAAAGTGCCCGCTAACCCTCATAAAACCCAATAATGTGGAGAATGACCATGAGCCTTTCACCCTTCCATCTGGCGATTCCCGTTTACGATGTGGCGCTGGCGCGAGCGTTTTATAATGATGTGTTTGGCCTGGAAGAGGGGCGTTCCAGCGAGCAGTGGGTCGACTTTAATTTCTTTGGCCACCAACTGGTCATTCATGAGCAGCCCAAAACGCCGGGGCAAGAGAGCGCCCACACTAATCCGGTAGATGGGCACAACGTCCCGGTGCCGCACTTTGGCGTAATATTAGCGTGGGACGAGTGGGAAGCCCTGGCCGAGCGCTTGAAATCGCGCGATACGCAGTTTGTGATCGAGCCGTATATTCGCTTTAAAGGCGAAGTAGGTGAGCAGGCCACCATGTTTCTGCTCGACCCCTGCGGAAATGCCCTGGAGTTCAAGGCGTTTAAAGATATGAGTCAGGTGTTTGCTAAATAAGCCCTGCATTAAATCTCGTTTTAAGCGCGTAACGCTTGCTCCTGGCGGCGATGCTGAAGCGGGGGCTCGCCAAAGTAGCGCTTATAGTCACGGCTAAACTGAGGCACGCTGCGGTAACCCACCGCCGCAGCGGCCTGATTAACGTTGTGATTATCCTGCAGCAGCAACTGCTGCGCTTTGATTAGGCGCAACCGCTTTAAGTACTGAGCCGGTGATGAGCGGGTAATTTGCTTAAAGTGCTGGTGAAAAGTCGAGGGGCTCATATGGGCCTGTGCTGCCAACTGCTCCACGCTAAAGTCGTCGGCAAAATGGGTGTGGAGCTTAGAGAGCACCTGCACAATGCGTGAATAGTTACCATGCCCCAGTACGAGCGCCCGTAAAGCAGGCCCCTGTTCTCCCTTCAGCGCTTCAAACACCACGTCACGAATGCGGGCGTTGCCCATGGCGCTGCACTCTACCGCTACGTTTAGCGTGCGCGCTAAGCGCCATACGGCGTCCTGCATGCCCTCTGTCATGGCCACCGAGGCCATTGGCAGCGGTGCCTGGGCGTGATGACCGGTATCGCCCATAGCTGTCACCATCTCGCTTAATAGTGCCGGATCCAGGCGCACCGATATACCCAGCAAAGGGGCTTCCGGCGAGCCGTAGGTTTCGCACTCAAAGGGCAGTGGTAGCGTTTGCACTAAGTAGTGGCCGGGGTCGTAATAGATTTCGCGATCACCCAGATAACCCATTTTACGCCCCTGGGCAATGATGGTCAGGCTTGGCTCATAGATCAGCGGTGTGCGAATCTGGTGGCGGCTTAAACAGAGTAACGACACGCCGGGCAGTGATGTGCTATTGATTCCGTCGCTTTTAACCAGTGGTGCGATAACGGCAGCCAGCGTATTGCCAGCCTGAGCGGTGGAGGTCATGAGGATTTCTCTTAGGTTTCTAGTGGAATTCGCATAATCATAATGATTTATGCCAATTTTTTGTTATTTTATTACGTGTTATCGGAGTATTTGGCAAAAATGACGTAGCTTCGTTCATCGCTATCATCACTGATTAGGCGAATACTATCGGCATACCTCGCATGCGGGGAAATGTCTGCTGATTTATATGGCAGTCTTTTGCTGATAAGGAGTTTCACCGATGAGCCAAGCATTATCCTACGCCGCATTCGCTGCCGATAAGCCCTTAGCACCGTTTACTTTTGATCGTCGCCAGCCGCGCCCCGATGACGTCGCCATCGAAATTCTCTACTGTGGTGTCTGCCACAGCGATCTGCATTTTGCTCGCAATGACTGGGGCATGAGCCAGTATCCCGTCGTACCTGGCCATGAGATTGTCGGACGCGTGACCTCTGTGGGCGATAAAGTATCGCGTTTTAAAGCCGGTGACCTGGTGGGTGTCGGTTGCATGGTCGATTCATGCCGTACCTGTGCTGCCTGTAAAGATGGCGTAGAGCAGTACTGCCTGGAAGGCTTCACCATGACCTACGGCAGCGAAGATCGTCAGGATGGCACCCTAACCCAGGGTGGCTACTCCGATTCCATCGTGGTGAGCGAGCACTTTGTGCTACAGATGCCTGATGGTATTGATCTGGCCTCAGCGGCGCCGATTCTATGCGCCGGTGTAACGACTTACTCACCGCTCAAGCATCACGGCGTGGGCAAAGGCCATAAAGTCGGTGTGATCGGTATGGGTGGCTTAGGCCACATGGGCGTTAAATTGGCCAAAGCGTTGGGCGCTGAAGTCACGGTGTTCACCCGTTCCGACGCCAAGGTTGAAGAAGCGAAGCGTAACGGTGCAGACCACGTGGTGGTTTCCAGCGACCAGGCACAAATGGATGCCGTGGCTGAAACCTTTGATTTCATGCTCGACACCGTACCTGTCCAACACGATCTAAACCCCTACCTAACGTCGTTGAAGTATGACGGTACCCATATCATTGTCGGCTTGTTAGAGCCCATTGAGCCTGCTATTGAAGCGTTCAATTTGGTCTTTAAGCGTCGTGTGGTTGCCGGTTCACTAATTGGTGGCATTGCGGAGACCGAAGAGCTGCTCAAGCTGTGCGCCGATCAGGGCATTACCTGTGATATCGAGATGCTCGATATCAATAACATTAACGAAGGTTTTGAGCGCATGGAAAAAGGCGATGTGCGCTATCGTTTCGTGATTGATATGGCCACGCTAAAAAACAGTGCAGCCTAAATAACGGATTGTCTAGCTGCCTATCTATCCACTCAGGTAGGTAGCTAGCTGGAGCAAAACAAAACGGCCCGAGTCCTGCAGAGGACTCGGGCCGTTTTTCTAGCTAGCCACTTTAGCGCCTGAGGCGTTTCAACTTCGTGGTTGGCGTGTGACTCTTGCTGCCACCACGCCGGGCAAGAGCATCAAGCCTGCTAACAGCCAAGCTGGCCAGCTACCCAAGCGGGTGAAAGGCGTTAGACCCTCCATGGCGTAAAACTCACCGGTGAGCGTGGTTGTCTCAAACTGCGGCGCGCGTTCAACAATGCGCCCACTGGAATCGATAATAGCGGTAATGCCATTGCTGGTGGCGCGGATCACATAGCGTCCATTCTCTAGAGCGCGTAGGCGTGCCATCTGCAGATGCTGGTGGGGGCCAATTGAGGCGCCAAACCAGGTGTCGTTAGACACCGTCATGATGACACCGCTGTCTTGGGCTCGGCGGGCGACTAGCTGTGGGTAGATGATCTCATAGCAAATAGCGTTACCAATATGAATCCCGGCGGCCTGCATCGGTGTTTGCTCATGCTCACCTTTGGTAAAGGTCGACATGGGCAGGTCAAAAAAATCAATCGCCCCGCGGAGTACACTCTCCAGCGGCAGGTACTCACCAAAAGGCACCAGGTGTTCTTTCTGGTAGCTGCCCTCTACGTCGCCGACGCCAATCACGCTATTGAAGTAACGCTCCTGCTCGTCGCGCTGAACGATGCCGGTGAGCAGAGCGACGTCGGGCGGTAGGTTCGCTTGCACCCGCTCCAGCACTGGTCGGGCCTGGGTCTCCATCATTGGCAGCGCGGTTTCTGGCCAGATGATCAGGTCAACCTCATCGGCGACTTCGCGGGTGAGGTTGCTATAGGTATTCGCCGCCGTGCGCTGCCCTTCGGGCGTCCACTTCAGCAACTGCGGCAGGTTGCCCTGTAGCAGTGCCACGCGCGTGGGCTCGTCCACAGGCGTGGTCCACTGATGGGGGAGTGCCAAGGGAATTAGCCAAATAGACGCCAGTGGCGCAAGTGTCCACCACTGACGGCGCAGCAGTAGTTCAGCGCCAAGCGCACCGCTAAGTGCGACCAGCAGCGAGAGCAGGTAGACGCCGCCAACGGGTGCCCAGGCAGCCAGCGGCGAGTCGACGTAGCCAGAGCCCAGCAACAGCCAGGGAAAGCCGGTAAACAAGTAGGTGCGTAGCACCTCGCCCAGTACCCAGGCGCCAGCAAAGCTGATAAACGCAAGCCGGGCGGAGGTGAAGCGCCGGTAGAGCCAGAAAGTGCCGGCAAAAAACAGCGCCAGAATCGTCACAAACAGCGCTGTTAGGAAAACAGCTAGCGGTACACCGGTGTAGCCATAGTCGTGGATAGAGACATACACCCAAGAGGTGCCGCTGGCGAACAGTGCCACGCCATATAACCAGCCCTTCAGGGCCGCTTGGGAGGGGGTTAAAGTGTGCAGGCCCACATAGAGTAAGCCAATTGCCACCGGGCCAAGCCACCAAAGCTCAAAAGGGGAAGCCGTTAGGGTGGTGAAACCGCCCGCCACCAGGGCGGCAAGCAGCTGTAACAAAAACGCGGGGGGTAAACCCATAGCGATAACCTATCTACGGTAAAGTGCGAGGGAGTGGAGAGAAAACAGCGCGACAACAAGCGCCTAGGCTGGCTTGTTCTCCTGGTCATCATCCTCTTCGTCATCGCGGCGGGTGTCGCGATAGGCTTCGAGTAGACGGATGCGTCGGGTGTCGGCATTGAGAATCACAAACCGCCAGCCGCCCAGAATGGTGTGTTCACCGCGCCGCGGTAGATGGCCAAACTGCTGCATTACCAGGCCGCCAACGGTATCGAACTCATCGTCAGAGAACTCGGTGTCAAAGCGTTCGTTGAAATCTTCGATGGGGGTCAGTGCGCGAATGGCGTAGCGGCCATTCTCTATTTCGCGGATATCGTCCTCTTCATCGGTATCGTGCTCATCTTCGATGTCGCCAACGATCTGCTCAAGAATATCTTCGATGGTGATAATGCCCGCGGTGCCGCCGTATTCATCCACCACCACTGCCATGTGATTGTGGGTATCCCGAAACTCTTTGAGTAGGCTGTTTAGCCGTTTTGATTCAGGGATAAACATCGCGGGGCGCAAAATGTCATCTAACTTGAACGCATCACGCTGGGCCTGTGTCTGGGAGAGCAGGGGGAGTAAATCTTTTACCAGCAGAATGCCTTTTACATCGTCCAGATTTTCGCCAATCACCGGGTAGCGGGAGTGGCCGGTTTCCTGAATCAGTGGTAGGTAGCCGTCGCTGGTTTGATCCAGAGCGATGGCTGAGACCTGGGAGCGAGGTATTAGCACTTCACGAACCTGCTGATCGCTGATATCAAGCGCCCCTTCGATGATCATAATGGCGTCTTGATCCAGCTTTAATTTCCCTGCGGTATGGCGTAAAAACGTCATCAGCTCATCGCGTGAGCTGGGTTCGTCATTGTCTCCGGAAAGGGCGCCAAAGAGTTTCTCGAGCCAGGATTTTTGATTGGGGTTGCTCGATCGGTCTTCGCTCATGCGTCAATTCTCTCGTTTGCGGGCAGACAGTTGCTATCTCGTTGACGACATCGTTATATAAACCATGTCGTCAGGTAGCTGTTTTATCACTGAAACGGGGGATAGTACCAGATTAGTTGTTACGTGATTTAACGCACTCACCGCTAAATAATAAAGAGGTAAGGGGCTAAGCGTGTTCCCTATTGAGCGGGGGGGCTGTCAGCATACGGATCAGGAATGCTTAGCTCGGCTAACAGCTCGCGCTCAAACTGCTCCATTTCCTCGGCCTCGTGATCATCAATATGATCGTAGCCCATTAAATGCAAGATGCCATGCACGACCATATGGGCGTAGTGGTGCTCGATCGACTTGTTTTGCTCGTTGGCTTCTTTGGCCACCACGGCATGGCAAATCACCAGGTCGCCGAGTAACGGTAAATCCACACCCGGCGGGCTCTCAAAAGGGAATGACAGCACGTTGGTGGTTTTGTCTTTGCCGCGGTAATCACGGTTGAGCGTTTGGCTTTCAAGCTCATCCACAAAGCGAATAGTCACTTCAAGACGCTGATCGTCAGGGTGGTGGGCAAACACACAGCCCACCCATTGGGTGAGCTGTGGCAGGCTGGGTAGCAGTGGTTCGTCAATCGCCGCCTGACGATCAACGATGACTTCAATGGCCTCGCTCATCGCGAACTATCCCATGCGTCTTCGCGTGCCTGCATACGTGCGTCACGCTCTTGCTGGCGTGCCTCGCGGCGAGCACGCTCTTCCACTTCCTGCTGGGATTCGAACATATCGTAGGCTTCGATAATGCGCTGTACCAGCGGGTGGCGTACCACATCCTTGGCGGCAAAGTGGGTGACGCCGATGCCTTGAGTGTCTTTCAACACGTCGAGCACCTGAATCAGCCCTGAACGCTGGCCTTTGGGGAGATCGACCTGGGTCACGTCGCCGGTAATCACGGCGGTGGAGCCAAAGCCAATCCGGGTCAGGAACATTTTCATCTGCTCCGGGGTGGTGTTCTGGCTCTCATCCAGAATGATGTAGGAGTTATTGAGTGTGCGGCCACGCATATAGGCCAGCGGGGCAATCTCAATCACCTGACGCTCAATCAGTTTTGCCACCTGCTCGAAGCCAATCATTTCATACAGGGCATCGTAAAGGGGCCGCAGGTAGGGATCGATTTTCTGGGCCAGGTCGCCGGGCAAGAAGCCAAGTTTTTCACCCGCTTCCACCGCCGGGCGCACGAGCAGGATGCGGCGTACTTCCTGTTGGTTGAGTGCCTCAACCGCGGCGGCAACAGCGAGGTAGGTTTTACCGGTACCCGCAGGGCCAATGCCGAAATTGATATCGTGTTCGCGGATACTGGATACGTAGCGCTGCTGGTTGAGCCCGCGCGGTTTGATCATGGTGCGTGGGGTGCGCATGATCACTTCATCGCTGCTGCCGACGCCGTCAGCTTCCTCTTCCAGCGCTTCAAGCCCAGACTCTTGCAGGAACAGGTGCACAGTGTCGGCCTCAAGTTCGCTCGCCGCTGTTTCGCGATAGAGGTGTTCCAACACGTTCGCCGCTGCTTTGATGCGGTTGGCTGGGCCCGCCAGTTGGAACACATTGCCCCGGTTGCGCAGCGTCACATCTAGGCGGCTTTCAATCAGCTTCAAATGCTCGTCCTGCTGGCCGCAAAGGCTAGCAAGGCGCTGCGGATCATTGGGTTCAAGGCTTAAGGTGATGATGCGATTGGCCTGAGGTGTTGGCTGGCTCAAGAGTGGGAAACCCCTCGTTAGTGTGTGTATCGTTCAGCTTACTGCCCCGCCAGAAGCGGGGCAATGATCTATGCTAACTGAAAGGTACTTTATACAGTACGGTGCCGAGAGCAGGTTTCCGCGAGGGCGCTGTGAACCCTTCCTTGGGCGCTACTTTTGCCATCTGACCGCCATGGATGGCGGAAATGCCGGAATTGTTGGGAACCCTTTCCGGCCCTGGCAAAAGACCCTCGCTACAACCTGTTCTCGCACTCGTTATCGGGCATTTATAAATGCGTTAAACAATCAATAGCGCTCAGGTGAGGCAAGCTCACCGCGTAGCGAATTGGGAAATGCCTCGGTGATCTCTACATCGACAAAGTAGCCGATTAGTTCGGTGGGGTTGGCAGCGCGGAAGTTAACCACTCGGTTATTCTCGGTACGCCCTGAGAGTTGGCCGGGGTCGCGGGGCGAAAAGCCGTTAACCAGTACACGCTGTGTGCTGCCGACCATGCGGCGGCTAATTTGCGCGGTTTGCTGAATGATCCGCTCCTGCAGAATCGCCAGACGCTGCTTTTTGACACTCTCCGGTGTTTCATCCGGCAGGCCAGAAGCAGGTGTGCCGGGGCGTGCGGAGTAAACGAAGCTGAACGAATGATCGAAGCCGATTTGATGAATTAAATTCATCGTCGCTTCAAAATCTTCTTCTGTTTCGCCAGGGAAGCCGATGATGAAGTCAGAAGAGAAGCTGATGTCCGGGCGGTTGGCGCGGATGCGCTCCATCTTTTCAATGTATTCGGCCGCCGTATGCCCGCGCTTCATGGCAGTAAGAATACGGTCTGAACCCGACTGTACCGGCAGGTGAAGGTGGCTCACCAGCTCAGGGATATCGGCAAAGGCGTCAACTAGGCTGTCGGTAAACTCCACCGGGTGTGAGGTGGTAAAGCGGATGCGGTCAATGCCCTCAACCGCCGCAACGCAGGCAATCAGTTCGGCCAGGTCGATTTCATCGCCAAGCTGGTTTTCACCGCGGTAGGCATTGACGTTCTGGCCCAACAGGTTGATCTCGCGCACGCCCTGGTCGGAAAGGTGAATGACTTCATCCATTACTGCCTCAAAGGGGCGCGAGACTTCTTCACCGCGGGTGTAGGGCACCACGCAGAAGGTGCAGTACTTTGAGCAACCTTCCATGATCGACACAAACGCCGTTGCGCCATCAGAAGAGGGCTTGGGCAGGTGGTCGAATTTTTCGATCTCTGGAAAGGTGACATCTACCGCCGCAATCTGATTATTGCCACGGGCATCCAGCATTGAGGGTACGCGGTGCAGGGTTTGCGGCCCGAACACCATGTCCACGTGAGGCGCGCGCTTGCGAATGGCTTCGCCTTCCTGGCTTGCCACGCAGCCGCCCACGCCAATCACCAGGTTGGGATTGGCGTCTTTAAGTTTTTTCCAGCGTCCCAGCTGATGAAAAACTTTTTCCTGCGCTTTTTCGCGAATCGAGCAGGTGTTTAACAGAATGACATCGGCTTCACGCTCATTATCAGTGAGTTCGAGCTGGTGAGATTCGCCGAGTAGATCCGCCATGCGGGAGGAGTCGTACTCGTTCATTTGGCAGCCGTGCGTTTTGATGAAGAGCTTCTTCGCCATCGGTACCTGTCATCTATGAGTCGTCGGGGGACGAGGATGAATGGAGTGTCGTCGTGCGGTCGGCAGTGATAGTGCCCGAACCGCTATCGTTAGTTGGCGCATTATACGGATACAAGAAACCAGCGGCTAGCGTTCATCCATAATCGATACTTGACCCTCACGATTCTATGGGTATACTACGCACCGTGTTTGAGCAGTTCCTCGATAGCTCAGTTGGTAGAGCAAATGACTGTTAATCATTGGGTCGCAGGTTCGAGTCCTGCTCGAGGAGCCAATCAATTGCTGGAAGTTATTAGCAATTTTGGTTTCGCTTTAAACATGATAGCGTTTGAAAAGACAGCGCTTATGAAAAAATAGCTTAAGATGTTCCTCGATAGCTCAGTTGGTAGAGCAAATGACTGTTAATCATTGGGTCGCAGGTTCGAGTCCTGCTCGAGGAGCCAAGTTATCACATCAGTACTTCACAGGTACTGCGCATTAGCTAGCTGTTTAAGATATGCCGATACGGGGATATCTTCATATAACAGGTAGTGCACTGTTCCTCGATAGCTCAGTTGGTAGAGCAAATGACTGTTAATCATTGGGTCGCAGGTTCGAGTCCTGCTCGAGGAGCCATTTAAGCCCCCTGTTAGTCTAAGTCTCACTGTTTCTTTAATACCCGCTGCTTAATGGCATCTGGGTGTTTTTCTGTGCCTGAATGCCGCGCATTCG
>NZ_AOPO01000016.1 GCF_000336575.1 Vreelandella titanicae BH1
TAAACGACGGTTTTCAGCTTGGAGATCATTGTCTTCTTGCCGTTGTTCTACCGGCTTATCGTAGCGCTTGATCCAGTGGTACAAGCTGTGGCCTGACACGCCCAAACGCTCAGCGACCTCGGCAACTCGATGGCCACGCTCTACCACCTGTTTAACGGCTTCGATTTTGAATTCTTCAGTGTAACGGGGACGGCTCATGGATCCTCCTAGGTACCTTTAGTATAAGGCCTAGAGGTGTCTACGAAACCCGGGGCGATTCATTGAGACCGTCATGTCTTACTTCATAGCAATCATCCTAAGTCGTAAAGCATTGCCAATCACGCTCACTGAAGAGAGTGACATCGCCGCCGCCGCGATAATCGGTGATAACAGCATACCTGTGAAGGGGTACAAAATCCCTGCGGCAATGGGGATGCCTGCCGCGTTGTAAGCAAAGGCAAAAAAGAGATTTTGGCGGATATTACGCATGGTGGCTTTAGAGAGTTTATGCGCCGTGGCAATACCGGTAAGATCTCCTCGCAGTAGGGTAACCCCAGCGCTTTCTATTGCTACGTCGGTACCGGTTCCCATGGCAATGCCGACATCCGCTGTAGCCAGCGCAGGTGCATCGTTCACGCCGTCGCCGGCCATGACAACAATGCGCCCTTCATCACGGAGACGCTGAATCACTCGGCCCTTGTCTTCTGGAAGCACTTCAGCTTCGACCTCATCAATGCTTAGCCGACGCGCCACAGCTTCTGCGGAGGTACGATTATCGCCTGTCAGCATCACCACTCGAATACCGTCAGCCTGGAGTGAACGAATGGCTTCTTCGGTGGTTTCCTTGATAGGATCAGCAATGGCGAGAAGCCCAGCCAAATTCCCGTCGATGCTCGCAAAGATGACTGTAGCACCGTCACTGCGCAATTGATCGGCGCGTGTGTCTTGAGACTGGGTGTTAACGCCTTCGCTTTCCATCAAGAGCCGATTGCCCAGGGCAATACGCTTGCCATCTATCTGGCCTATAACGCCCATGCCGTTGGGAGCCTCGAAGTCCAACGCTTCTGTTAATTTTACCTCTGCCTCTTTAGCCTTTTCGACTATCGCATGGGCCAAGGGATGCTCGCTGCCTCGCTCAAGACTAGCTGCCAAGCGCAAAAGCTCCGATTCAGCAATGCCTTCAGTGAGAATCAACTCGGTCACTCGTGGTTTGCCTTCGGTAAGCGTGCCGGTTTTGTCGACGACGACGGTGTCGACCTTCTCTAGACGTTCAAGAGCTTCGGCGTCGCGGATCAACACGCCTAACTGGGCACCGCGCCCTACACCCACCATAATCGACATGGGGGTAGCGAGGCCTAGCGCGCACGGGCAGGCAATGATCAGAACACTAACCGCCGCAATCAGGCCAAACGCCATCGGCGGGGTAGGGCCCCACAATGACCAGGCGATGAAAGCCACAACGGCAATGAGAATAACGACGGGTACAAAGATGCTGGCGACTTTGTCGGCAAGCCCTTGAATGGGTGCGCGGCTACGCTGGGCGCTGGCGACCATTTGCACAATTTGCGACAGCATCGTGTCTTGGCCAACCTTGTCAGCGCGCATGACGAATGATCCTTGCCCATTGATACTGCCGCCAATAACGCCATCGCCAACTTCTTTTTTTACCGCTAGCGGTTCGCCGGTAACCATGGATTCGTCAACGTTGGAACGACCTTCCATCACTTCGCCGTCTAATGGCACCTTATCGCCGGGGCGCACCCGGAGACGATCCCCAACCTGAACCTGGTCAAGGGAGATATCTTCCTCATTGCCCTGATCATCAAGGCGTCGAGCGGTAGCGGGTGCTAGGTCGAGCAGAGCACGAATAGCACCAGAGGTTTTTTCACGAGCGCGTAGCTCTAATACTTGCCCCAGTAAAACTAAAACGACAATCACTGCTGCAGCTTCGAAATAAACGGCCACCGAGCCATCGGCTTGACGGAAGGTGTCGGGAAAGATGCCCGGTGTGAGGGTGGCCAGCAAACTGTAGATCAACGCGGTGCCGGTACCGATCGCGATTAGCGTGAACATATTAAGGCTGCGACGCACTAGCGAACGCCATCCGCGTACAAAGAATGGCCAACCTGCCCAGACGACGACTGGCGTTGCCAGCACCAGTTGAATCCAGTTAGAGGTTTGCTGGGAAATCAAATGCATAAGGCCAAACACATGCCCACCCATTTCTAGGGCAAACACGGGTAGGGTTAGTACTAGGCCGATCCAGAAACGCCTGGTCATGTCCTTGAGTTCGTCCGAAGGGCCGGTGTCAGCAGAGACGGTCTCAGGTTCCAACGCCATGCCACAGATAGGGCAGTCGCCTGGGCCTTCTCGTCGAACTTCTGGGTGCATCGGGCAAGTATAAATAGATCCCGAGGGTACTGACGCTTGTGACTGTTTGCTTGGCTCAAGATACGCGTCAGGCTTGGCAACAAACTTATCCTGACACTTTTCTGAGCAGAAGTACCACGTCTTACCCGCGTGATTGGCACGGTGGTGAGTAGCATGAGGATCTACGTCCATGCCACAAACAGGGTCTTTTACCTTTGTCTCGGCATGGTTTTCAGACATCGTTCATTCTCCCTGTTTGGCGAACAAGGCGCATGGCTTCGTGCTCTTCAAGATCTAAAAGAGACTCTAGGAGCTCTTTAGCTTCTGGAATTTCCGCTTTGCCGACCAGGGTTCGATAAAGATTTATCGTTTGTTCATGGAAATCAAAAACCTCCCGGCAAATGTCGTCAACACTTAGCGTAGAGTAGGGAGCATCGCAGGTACGATGCGTACGGATAGGTTTATGCTCCAAATAGTCATAAACGTAGGTTTTTAATGCTTTCGCGTCAGCAGTCTGTTCAAAGCGCGCCACAACGCGCTGCATTTCCGCTTCCTGTGCAGCTAAGTAATTGAGCAACATGCGAGCGCGCTCTTCTTCGTGTATATCGGCGCAATGAGCAAGGCAAGCTGCAAGATGCTCGTGTAACTGACGGGTCCAATCGATCAATTCACCAAAGGTTCTAACGTCCATTTGGTACCTCCTATAACGCTATTAACGTTAATGAGTGTGAGAGTGCTCGCTATCGTTTGAAGCGTCGCGTTTGGATAGGAAAATCCATTCGCCGAGTAAAAGAGTAGCCATTACTACGCCAGCAACGATGAGCACCATGGGGTCCGAGATGGCTTTTACCCATAAAAAGCCGATTAACACGACAGCATCTAGTAGTATGGCAATGCTAGGAATAACAGGATTAGCCCCCACTCTGTCCTTGAGATGACGAAGCACACCCCAGTGGATGGCCATATCCATGATCAGGTAGAAAATGATGCCTAATGCTGCGATGCGGCTCAGGTCAAAAAAAGCGGTGAGCACTAAGCCAAATACGATGGTGTACACCAGTGTATGCTTTTGTACACTGCCGGGCATGTGGAAATGGCGGTGAGGAACCAGCTTCATTTCTGTCAGCATGGCGAGCATGCGTGAAACGGCAAAGACGCTGGCGATGATACCGCCCGCCGTTGCCAACATGGCGAGAATGACGGTAAACGCAACTGCCGCTTCACCCAGTGCGGGACGGGCAGCGGCGGCCAGGGAGTAGTCTTGGGTTTCGATAATTTCAGGCAAAGATAGGTTGCTGGCAACGGCAAAACCGACAAGGGCATAGATCACCACGCATAGCGCAATCGAGATCGTGATAGCTTTGCCAAGATTCCGCTTAGGATCTTTAAGCTCCGAACCACTATTGGTAATCGTCGTGAAGCCTTTAAATGCCAGTATGCCGAGCGCCGTAGCACCTAAAAAGTCCGTTATCGTAGGCGTAGGTGCATCGTTGCCAGCACCCATTTCGATGGAGTCGGCAATAAACACGCCGACAATACCAAACACTATAATGCCACCTATTTTGATAAATCCGAGCACCGAGGCGACGGTCTCGATCAAGCGGTTGGCGGATAAATTGATCAAAAAGGCTATTAGCAGTAAACCAACCCCGAGTAGGGGCACAAATAGTGAACGATCCCCCAGGTCAAACAGCTCAAGCGTATAAGAGCCAAACGTTCTCGCCAAAAAACTCTGTGCGATCACCATGGAAAAATACATCAGGAGGGCATGAAAGGCGGTGGGAAGCGTCGGGCCATACGCTTCCTGTAAATACATGCCAATCCCACCTGCTGAAGGGAAGGTATTGGACATTTTAACGTAAGAATAAGCGCTGAAAGAGACAATGACGGCAGCGGCCAGAAAGGCTAGAGGAAATAGCCGACCAGTCATTTCGGCCATTTGGCAGGTTAGCGCAAAAATACCGGCCCCAATCATCACGCCGGTGCCTAATGCAACGGCACCGACCAACGAAAGACTGTTTTCTTTATATTGTGGCGTTCTATCCAGCCCAACCATGAAAACGACTCCTTGTATTAACGGCAACCACAGTAACGGTAACTGCCGAGGACTCCTGTGGGGTGTTTTTTGATGCTATAGAAATTAAATATAGAACCTATGTGTAGCCACATGGCAAATGACTGACGGAAGGTCTGATTTTGCGAGGCTGCAGGCAAGCACCTCTTACTCTAAAACAGCCAGTCTTGCTCCTGGTTGTGTCATGTAGCTGTTATGACTATTAATGACAGCTCCAAGGTTCCTGTTTAGCGTTGTCTTTAACGTTCTGATCGACGAAACGATAATACTCCTCCTTAAAGCGGTTCCACCGATCAGCGCTGACCTTTACTTCATGGAGCTTGAGAATTTTTTCAACGTCATCGATGCAGAGCCTCAGCGCATCGTAAGCAAGGCTGATATTTCGGTTTTTCTCGTTGTAGACCACCTTATCCATTCCATAGAGTCGGTCGATATCTGACAGCGCTTCTTCAATGCGTTTGGGTTTACTGGGTTTGATTTTTAAATTCCGAGTCACCAGTGTGTTTTTGGAAACACCCAAGCGGTGCTCTTGTTGTGTCGTTCTCATGGTCTTTCTCCCAGGCGCGTACATGTATATATAGAGTGGTTCAGTCCTTGTCTATTTTGTCCTTATGACCGCTGTGGTGTTTATGCATGAAAATATGCATCAGTGGGCATGCTGCCAAAAAGAGGAAAGGTAAGAACTGAAAGAGGTGGAGACGGTGCTCGGTTCCAATCAGGTATCCCGCCCAAATGACAAACCCAGCAAGTGGCACCCACAACATCAGCAAACGACTACTTGTACTGTTACTCATAATCACCTCCGTAACCTGGAAGACTTCGCCCAAAGAGCCAACAGCAGTTAAGGCCGTTGGTTTGGGAAAAATCAAATAAGTAACCCTAATAACAGCATGGATGACTTGTCTGAACGCAACCTGAACAGCGACGGATAGAAATATGATCCTGATCAAGCGCCTCGCAAAAAGTAGGCGATAATTACCCAAGCGGTATCCATAGCCTCATTCCCATCATCATTAGGTTTTCGGTGAGCGATACAAAGCTTAATGGGTATTACTGTTGCCGACACAGGCGCACTTGAGCTCACGTTTATCGAGGTATATCGCTTTAAAGACAGAACCTGTCACACGGTGCCAACGAATAGCGCCAGTGGCGCAGCCAGCCAGATAAGCGTATCAGCCAGCATTAGTAGCTTCGGAAGTATCTAGGCGTGAAGGTAAACGTAACTGAAGGGGACTTGGCGCTGGGCGTGCAGGTCATAGTTGAGAAACATGGCGCTAAAGCTCGCTACGCCCTGCAGCTTTTGCAGACCCGGGGGTATGATCGCTGTGGCTACGGCATACTCTAGCACGCGTGCAGTGAATATTATGCACTGAACCTCCCAACTGGCAGAAAAATCGATGAGTAACGCAGTGGCAAAAATTGCCAGCACAGGGCGATAGGTGGTCGCATTAGGGTCTGAAACGCTAACTCCCAGGTGCTCATGAAGCTCTTCATAGCCGCCAATGCGTTCATAGCCCAGATATCCCTGGGAAATCGTATCGACATGTTCCTGCTCTGTAAACGCGTCAATCTCTTACCGCGAAGTCAGCAGGTTTACGTTCACCTAAGGCCCATGTGCACGAGCAGGTCAACGATCTACAAGCCAAACGGACATATGTACTCTCCTGTTTGCAACCATAAGCGCGAGCGCTGGAGTGGGTCGTTGTCACCGTTATGAACCTCTTAGTTGTTTATTAACACTATATTGCTTACCTAACATAATAATCTAACTCCCTTCCACAGCCTTCAGATCAAATATGTGGCGCGACGAAAACTTTATTGTGAAGTGAGCCAGTCGATCTTACTAAGCCTGAAGGCGCCTCAGTCGTTAGGTAATAAGTTTATTTTATTATGAAATTTGTTAACTTCCATGTCTCAACATAAACATTTGAGATTCGCTAAAGTGTATATTTATTCGCTGACAATGCGAAGTTGGTTTTCTAAGTAAGGGCTAGCATTCGCCGGGAGCAGGTTTGGAAAGGGGTTCTCAACACTTTCGTCTGCTTGGTGACGCCTTTGCTCTTGTGTCCATAATGTCTTGAGATAATTCACCACATCTCGTATCTCGCTGGGAGCCAAAACTTCCTGGTACGCTGGCATCGTTAGCCTATCGGTTTTATTCCAAGGGTCGCGCCAACCCTCGGCAATAATTCTATAGAGCATGGCATCAGAGTGTTTCCAGGTATGTCCCTCTGGTCCATGTGGTGGAGCCGGCAACTCCCCTAGAGCGTTTTGCTCTTCCCAGTTGGGCATGCCCTCGCCTTGTGCACCGTGGCAACTGGCACAGTATTGTCGGTAAACTCTTTTTCCGTCCTCTAACTGAGACGTATCGCTGGAAGAAGGGCGGTCCTCAGCCATGGCGTGTCCCACAACCATTAGCGTCAGCCATGAGGCAGAGAAAAAATAGCGCTTACGCATCGGGATAAGTCCAAGATCGGCCTTCGTTTTTACTGTGCAACAGTTCCCCTTTTTGGTTTAAACCATAGAGCGTGCCTTTCGCCGAGAGTGTGAGCGCAACGAGTTCTGTGCCATCACCAGCTACTTGCTGCCACTCTTGACCACCATTATCACTACGCCATAGGCCCTGCTGCGTAGCTACATAGACTCGCTTTGGGTTGTCAAGGCTATAAGCCACATCATAGACGCTGCCAGCATCAAGTGCTCCGGTCGGTCTCCATCCGCAAAAGCAGTCCATCGATAGACGCACCGCATCGACCGATACCGCGTAGAGCCAGCCGGTCTGCATGCTGCCTTCCATGTCAGAGTGGATGAGTCGGTTAACCTTCTGTGAAGGGCCGCTGTCCATTTTCTTCCAGGTGTCGCCAGCATCCTCGCTTTGGTAGATGCCGTTATCGGCAATCACCGCATAAAGTGTTTCGTTCTGGCGGCGATGTACGGTTAGCGCAGTTACCTCACGGCTAGGTAAGTTAGCGTTGAGCTCTTGCCAGGTTTCCCCATCATCGGTGCTACGCTGCACCCCAATTGAGGTGCCTGCAATATAGAGCGTTTGCGGGTCATTGTAGGGTACCGATACCGCTAGCAACTGGCCTTCAGTCACGTCTTCGGGCAAGGGAATCGCATTCCAAGCCATGCCTTCATCGGTACGCTGGAATAGCTGGTTGGCCTCAATCTTAAACAGTCGTTTGCCTGTTACGTCATAATGCAGAGAAAGCAACCCTTCTTCGGTTGCCAAGGCCGTGCTGGCGATGCCAAAGCTGACTGCTGACAAACCTGCCAGCAAGAAGACACGTAAAAAACGACTCACGATGTTGCGCATTTCAATATTTCCTTAAATAACGATTAGCCGATAGCCCCGAGGGCAGGGAAAGTGCGCAATAACCAATATGACAGCTCGGATAGTTTGCCTGTGATCATTAAGCTACCCATCAGAATCATGATCAATCCAGCCACTATATGTATAAAACGCCCCCAGCGGCGCAAGAACTTCTGGTGCTTTATGAAGCGATCAAGTGAAAGGGCACTCAGCATGAAGGGCACGCCCAGACCCAAAGAATAAACACCGAGCAACGCCATGCCGATCCAGGCGTTGGCCGTGGAAGCGCTGACGGTAAGAATGGCACCCAGAATCGGGCCAATGCAGGGGGTCCAGCCAAATGCAAACGCTAAACCAAGCAGATAAGCCGCACTGCGGCTTCCACCGACGTCCTTCAGTCGACCCATAAACCGCCATTCTTGCTGAAACCAGCGCCATGGCATGAGCCCGATCATGAAGGCACCAAACAGGATAACGATAAGGCCACCGACTAGGTTTGCTTCTTGGCGATACACCAACAGCAGACGACCAATGGCGGTGGAGCTGGCTCCCAGCAACAAAAAAATGGTTGAAAAACCGAGCACGAACCATATCGACTGGGTTAACACCCGGAGACGCTCTCGTCTATCCGCCTCCTGTAATTGTCCGAGCGAGCGGCCGGTTATGAAAGAAAGATAGCCAGGCACAAGTGGCAAAACACAGGGCGAAATGAACGAGATCAGGCCTGCCAGAAAGGCAGTGACCAGTCCTATATTGGCTACTTCAAGCATTACCCTTTACCCATGCTAGGCTTGGAATTTTGAAGAGGACTGCTTGATTGACTCGCTTTGATCTACTATTTGGCGAGTGGTGGGCGCTGTGCCGGCATTCACTTCTGAAGCGTCTTCTACCCGGGCCTGAACATTGGTTGCGTCGCTTTGCTCGGTCGCTTCACCTTTTTTGTCTTTGCACTTCATCATGCATAGGCCTAATCCGCACATAATGAGACATGGCAATAGGCTCAATAGAATAGGCGCGATGCCGAGCAAGACCAGGTTATCCCAGCCAAAAGCAAGGCCGCCAGCCACTGCCACGCCACCCAGCAACATCAGGCCGCGAGGCCCTGTCAACAGGCCTTGTAGCCCCGATTTTTGTTTGCTCTGTTGGGTTTTGTCGTCACAACAACTCATGGTGCTACCTCATTATCTGGTTGCAATCATTTCGGTAAGAAAGTCGATCATGTCTTGAGTGTTCCACTCGGCTTCCCCCACGAGGCGCCCAATTTCTTTGCCTTGGCGGTCAAGTAGAAGCGTCGTGGGAATACCTACAGCCCCAAGATCTGCACTAGCCATCCCGGTTTTATCTATATAGGGAGCCAGATGCTCAATGCCTATCTCTTGATAAAATTCATTAACAATCTCGATCCCCTTACGGTCGATCGATAAGGCGACCACTTCAAAATTATCGCTGCCAAGCTCAGCCTGGAGGGCATCTAAAGTGGGCATTTCCTCTCGACAAGGCCCACACCATGTTGCCCAGATGTTGAGTAAAATCAGTTTTCCTTCAAAGTCAGCCAACGTTAAAGGGGTGCCGCCGCTATCCTCGAAACTGATTTCCGATACGTCGTTGGGGGTGGCCCAGAGAAGAAACCCTTGTGGCCCTGAGCTTTCTGACGGGGCGGCCATGGCAAGGGATGTGGCAGTCATCAGAAATACGGCTACGAGATATCCTGCCAGGATGGGTAGTTTCATCGCCACACTATCCCTTAGTGAGTCGCGTAAATGTCGGGGCTATCGGTCGGTTGCGAGGCTATGGCATAGACCTCGAGCGGGCCGCGTTTTTCTCCCGACATGCCCGGTGAGCCAAGCGGCATTCCCGGCACACTCAGCCCTATGATAGAGGGTTTTTCATCAAGCACTTGGGTCACGCTCTCAACAGGCACATGCCCTTCGAAGAGATAGTCTCTTACGACCGTGGTATGGCAGCCATGCAGTTCTTCAGGGACGTTATACTCGGCTTTCATTTCAACGAGATCATGGGTGTCGATCGTCTCCACGTCGAAGCCGTTTTGTTCCAAATACTTGGCATATTCGGCACAACACCCGCAATTGGGATTTTTGTAGAGGGTCGCTGATATATCAGCCGCCAATCCCGATACGGGAAAAGCCAGCAAAGACGTAACAGCTAGCGCTTTCCAATGTTTCATATATTGAGTGTCCGGTTAGTTAACAGGGCGGAAGGTCTCATTGACGCTACCCGGATAAGAAAAAGGTTGCTTGCGTACAAGCAACCCCATCCGAGTCGTTTCAAGCATCGTCGTTCTCATGCTGCATGTTTTCCATCATGGCGTTACATTTTTCCATCATGGACTTCATATCGCCCATCATGTCGTGCATACCACCTTCTTGCATCATATTGCTATGCATGTCATTGCCCTCCATCGGCTCCTGCTGATTCTCTTCTTGGGCAAGAAGCGAGCCAGCTCCGAAGCTACTGGCAACGATAATGGCAGTAAACAGGATCGCAGTATTACGTTTACGCATGACACTCTCCTTTGTGTGTGAATCACTCTGCCAAACGAGCTGGTGGTAGGACTTGATTACGGTTTCTACCTTGTGGCAGAGGTGCTTTTGTAAGATATCCTTAAAGCAGACTTTAAGGTCAAGGCCTCATTTTAAATTTCGATGTACAACCGAAAGGTTTGCCATAAGCGCCCGTTGAAGACTTGACCTTTGGGCAGCCTGGCGGTTGTAAGCTGGCTACGAGTAAACAAATGAGGGTAAGCCAATGCGAGTCTCCGAGCTGGCTCAGACGGGAGAGGTAACGGCAGAAACGGTACGTCACTATACAAGGGAAGGGTTGTTGCAACCGCACCGCGACCCGCGCAACGGTTATCAACTCTACGATATAGAGTCCTTGGGGCGCCTACGTTTTATCGACTGCCTGCGTTCGCTGGGCGTTAGTCTTCCAGAGATCAAACAAATATTATCTTGGGCGGATCAAGGCACCGTAGAGTTTAATGAACCAGTACCACTCGCCACTCAAAGGCGACGTCTTCACTTGCGGACCCAAGAACTCCAGGTGATAGCGCGATGGTTAGATAACATGAACCAAGACAAGATGACTGAAAGCTTCAGTCTGAAGGAACTAATCGAATCGCTTGGGACAGGTAAATTAGTTTTCGAGGCTAATGATTCGCGAAGTAATCATTAGTGATGCGGCGAAGTCATGGCACTGTGCGTATCCACCATCCCTATCATGGATTGCAGATGCCAGAGTTGCCAGACGGCAAACGTAATAATCAGCAGCGCTGCTAGCGTACGAGTCGCGGGGCTACGTATCCATATTGAGACACGGCGCGCTGCCACTCCGGTCGCTAGGACGGCAGGCAAGGTGCCGAGCCCAAAGGCCCCCATCATCGCGGCGGCACGCAATGGCTCGGCTACAGCAAGACTCCAGGCCAGCATCGAATAGATTAGCCCACAGGGCATCCAGCCCCATAGCGAGCCAAGTGCGAATGCTTGGGGTACTTTTACAACAGGCATCAAGCGACGGCCTATTGGTTCGATGCGGCGCCACAGGACGCGCCCCAGTGCCTCGATACGTAGCAAGCCCTTCCACCAGTTGGCGATATACAGTGCCATTAGTATCAACATGACCGCCGCCAGGATACGCAACACCAGGGCGAAGCTGTCCAGTGCATGGTTGAGCACGGAACCGAGCAGGGCCACCAAGGCACCAGCGATCATGTAGCTGCTGATACGACCTAAATTATAGCCGAGCAACAGACCTGCTAAACGCCTCGGCTGTCGCATGCTGGGGGGCACAGCAAAGGTCAGGGCACTCATGATGCCGCCACACATGCCGATACAGTGCGCGCCTCCCAGCAAGCCGAAGACGAAGGCCGCCGCCAGCGGCGGCAGGCTCATGTCGGCGGGATTCATTTAAGGGGCACCTTTGGAGCTACCCGCCGTATCACGGGAGGGGCTGATGGTGAAGGCCGCCGGAGGCGAACCGTACGGTGATACGAGTTCGACCTGTTCGGGTGGATAGCAGAGTCCTTGGTCGGAACAGCCCTGAAAGGTCACCATGATGGCCAGCGGCCCGGTAACGGTGTCGCTCGCCTCGATGGGCGCACTCACCAACACCTGATCGTAGAAAACGTTAATGTTCCCTAAAGACGCGTGCGACATTGGCTCGCCAGGAGGCAAAGCCAACTCACCGAAATTGACATCTTGAGAGAGACTCTCAATCGCGAACTGATGCCGGTGAAGGTAGTAATTTTCGGCGGCGGTGAAGCCGATATAAACTCGATCATCGTCTCGCCAGGCGGTGGTTCGGAAGGCTTCTTTAGCCGGTAGAAAGTCACGTTGGGGCGAACGGTTAAAGGGGGAACTTTTGTCACCAACCTCAAACATCTCTTCACGTGCCGCTACCGGGGTGACTATAAAGAGTGCCACCGTTAGAAAAGCGAAGACTTGTTTCATGAGTTTAACGCCGCCTTTGGCTTATCCATTGGCTGACCTCTGGACCAAGCGACCAGAGCAAAGCCCGCGACGATCATTGGTAGTGTCAGTAGCTGCCCCATGGTTAACCAGCCAAAAGCGATGAATCCCAACTGAGGGTCGGGGAGGCGCACGAACTCTACGATGAAACGGAAGGCTCCATACAGAAGCAGGAACAGCCCAGAGATGAGGCCCCGCTGACGTGGTCGGCGCGATAGCCACCACAGCACGGCAAACAACACGACACCTTCAAGGGCAAACTCGTAGAGAGCCGAAGGATGCCGTGGCTCTGGGCCCAGCTCCATCATGGATGGAAACACCATTGCCCAAGGTACATCACTAACTCTCCCCGGTAACTCGTGATTGATGAAGTTCCCGAGGCGACCCGCTCCCAGGCCGATGGGGACTAACGGAGCAATGAAGTCGGTCAGTTGAATAAAAGCCAGTTGATGTTTGCGAGCAAACAGCCAGGCAGCCACTAACACACCGGCAAGGCCGCCATGAAAGCTCATGCCTCCTTCCCAGATTTTTAGTAACCAAAGGGGGTTGGCTTGCAGTTGTTCGAGCCCGTAAAACAGTGCATAGCCAAGGCGGCCGCCAACGATGATGCCGATGGCGGCGTAGAAGATCAGGTCGCCTATATCATCGTGGCTTAGGCCGAGTCGGTGGGCGCGACGCCGACCCAACCACCAAGCGGCCACTAGCCCGATTACATACATTAAGCCATACCAGTGAATCTGAAGAGGGCCTATGGCGATGGCGATCGGGTCGATTTGAGGGTATTGCAGCATATATCTTCCTTAATCAATCGTTACTGTTGGAGTCATCAACAAAAATTATTGCGTCTTAAGAGCCGTTTTATCGTTTCCACTTCTCGACTTCCTGGATGACTCGCTCAACATCTTCAGAAGTTATGTAACCTGTATGTTTGTAACGAATAGTGCCCTCGGTATCGACCAGATAGCTTTCGGGTGCGCCATAAACACCTAGCTCAAAACCTAGGTTACCCTCTGGATCAAAAATATTGACTTCAAAAGGATTCCCAAACTCGTCAAGAAACTCGAGTCCCTTTGCCTGGGTATCCTTGTAGTTGATGCCAACCAAGCGGACGCCTCGCGCGGCTAAGTCCAATAACTGCGGCATTTCATGCTTGCAAGTGGGGCACCACTCTCCCCAAACATTGACCAATGTCACCTTATCTTTAAAAAGAGATTCATCAACGACCCTTGAGGGGTCTTCCAGCGTCGTCAGGTTGAAGGCCGGAAACGGCTGAGCTAACAAGGGGGAATCTCTGGCGCTAGGATCCATTGATAAGCCCTGATAAAAGAAAAAGCTCAAACCAAAAAAGCCCAATAGGGGTAAAAATAGCAATGTCCGAAATTTCACGTATACGTCTCACAGGTAGTAGCGGGTAAGTGCCTGCTGAGCATTGTTAGTGCTTACGGAAGTTGATTTGGAGCACTAGGTTGCATCGGTCATGGCTTTCGAGCCCATAGGCGTTTCGCCAGCAGCGGCAGCAATGTGATGCCACTGATGAGGACCAGCGCGATCATGAGACCACGGGAGTCGGCGGTAATTAGCACTTCGCCGAACTTGACGATCAGATACGCCGTGGGGATTACGCCGGCCAATGTGGCGATCAAAAAGCGCCAGAAGGACAGGGGCGTAATACCTGCCGCATAGCTGATGGCATCAAACGAAATGAAGGGCACCAATCGGGATGCAAAAACGATGAGCATCAAGCCGGTTTGAGAGCGCTCCTTTCCCAGCCAATTGAGGATAGGCCGTGTACGGGGCCAGCGTTGCATCACTTCATAGCCGAGAAAACGAGCAATGCAGAAAGCGAGCAGAGCACCGGCTTCGGCACCGATAACGACATAGGCCGTCCCCCAAGCTGGGCCGTAAAGCGCACCAGCCACCATCGCAATCGGACCACTGGGGATCGGGCTCATGACAATGGCAGCCATCATCATAAAGATGATGGCCAATGGCCCCCAGACGCCCAGCCTATCAACCCACTCACGCAAGGCCTGCTTGTCGGTCAAGACCGACAAGGCGCCGGTTTCCATCAGGATCCAATAGAGGGCCGCCAAGCCCATCAATAGAGTGAGCCCCAAAAAGAGCTTTTGCTTTACGCTAAGCTTGGTTGCCATGTTCATCTCAGTGGTGGGAGTGGGGAGACACGTCATCTCAGCCCTGTACCGTTATGGTGTATCATTCAACACCTAAGATTTCGCGAAGCTGGTCGGTCGACACTGCACCACTGATACGCTGCACTTTCCCGGCTTCATCACGGTAGTAGCTGGTCGGCGTCCCCGTAGCGCCGGCCTCACGCATGATCTGGGCATGCTTTCTGAGAAGCGCTTGGCTCTCCTCCGACGGCTCCACCGGCCTTATGCCGCCATTGCGAAATTCCAATTCATGAGTTTCGAGAGCGCTAACCGGATCGTGGAATTCAAGGATTGCAGCAGCTTTGCGAAGGCTGTCCTCTGATAGCACACCAACCAGCACGTGGCGAAGCTGTAGCACGCCTTGCTCGATTAGCGGACGTGAATTCTTCCAGAGTGCGTTGCAGTAAGGGCAGTTGGGGTCTGTTAGTGTGTACACAACATGTGATGCATCATCATTCCCCTCCGAGATAAAACGTGTGTTTTCAAACGCACTCCAGGTAGCTTCCCGCATGGGTTCCAGCACCAGAGCCTGAAGCTGGCTTTCCATGACGGCATTACCCTGAGGGTCGATTAACGTACCAATGACGGCATAGTCGGAAGAGAAGGAGATATAAGCCGCCATAGGCTCATTATCGTAAGACAAGGCATAGCCTTGGAGATCGTCAGGCGCTTCGAAGGTGCCATGGAATGTGAACCCTTGATCCACCAATACGGTAATCGTCTCGGGCAAGGGAGGCCCAGTGTCGATGACGCTGCTGGCCTGATAACTCTCATTGGCATCGGTTCCTGCTTCCTGCGCCAACGCAGGCAACGCAATAAGACCTAACAGACCTGCAGCAGCTAGGTAATAAGTGAAATGTAGGATATGCCTCATGGATGCTCTCTTTATCAATTACTGTTTTTTACAAGGGATTAGGTCGATCACATTTACTTGCTAGCCTTGGCGTTTCTTATTAAAAAACAGGTGCTTGATAAGCGCAGCAACACCAAGCCCCAGTGCAATAATCAACAAGATAGCTATTAGGCCCATCCCCGCCATACCCCACATGCAGCTTTCACTTCCCATCATTTTGAATTCCTCTTTAACACTACGGTGTTTGGTTTAGGCGCGATGAACAGCATCGTTTGGACGTGGTGTGGCATTGCCGGTATCTGGCGTGAAACGGCGTAGCCGCAACGAGTTAGTCAGCACAAAGACACTGGAAACGCTCATGGCCGCCGCCGCCAGCATGGGGCTGAGCAATACGCCGATGAACGGATAGAGCATGCCCGCCGCCACGGGGATTAGCGCTACGTTGTAGCCATAGGCCCAGACGAAATTGCTGATAATGGTCCGGTGGGTACGCTTGGAGAGCGCCGTGGCATTGACGATGCCTCGCAAATCGCCACTCATCAGCACCACATCGCCGGACTCGATGGCGATATCGGTGCCAGTACCGATCGCAATGCCCACGTCGGCCTGGGCCAAAGCGGGTGCATCGTTGATCCCGTCCCCCACAAAAGCGACACGCTTGCCCTCCGCCTGGAGACGCCGGATCTCTGCCGCTTTCTGGTCGGGCAGCACCTCAGCGAGAACCTGCTGGATGCCAACCTGTCGGGCGATAGCATCGGCAGTGGCACGGTTATCGCCGGTGAGCATGGCCACCTCCAACCCTTGCGCTTTGAGTGCTGTGATAGCCTCGGCAGAGCCCTCCTTGAGGGGATCCGCCACCGCGATGACTGCAGCAAGCTGACCGTCTACCGCGGCATAGAGCGGGCTCTTGGCGTTCTCGGCAAACACCTTGGCGCGTGTTTCTGCCTGGCCGAGCTCGATTTCCAGCCGATGCATGTAACGATCAGCTCCCACATGTACCAAGTGGCCGTCGACCTCGGCTTCAATGCCGTAGCCAGGCTCGGCACTAAAGCGACTGACCGAGGGTAATTCCAGCCCACGGGCCTTGGCGCCCTGTACAATAGCTTCGGCGATGGGGTGCTCGCTTTGAGCTTCCACTGCCGCGACCAGTCGCAGCACGTCGTTTTCATGACCGTTAATTGCTTCGAAGTCGGTCAGTTCGGGGCGCCCCTGGGTCAAAGTGCCGGTCTTGTCCAGCACCACCGTATTCATCTTGGCCAGCGTCTCAAGCGCCGCCCCTTTGCGAAATAGCACTCCCATCTCGGCCCCTTTCCCGGTACTGACCATGATGGCCGTTGGGGTAGCCAGGCCCATCGCACAGGGGCAGGCAATTAGCAGTACACTAACGGTAGTGACGAAGGCAAAGGACAAAGACGGCGACGGTCCGAAAGCGAACCAGAGTGCAAAGGTAATCGCGGCGATAGCGATGACCACGGGTACAAACACACCGGCAACCTTGTCGGCTAATTGCTGAATTGGGGGCTTCTCCGCCTGGGCCGTTTCCACCATCTTGACGATCTGCGACAGCACGGTGTCGGCACCGACTCGCGTGGCCCGGAAGGTAAGTGCACCGTTCTTGTTGATGGTGCCACCGACGACTTCGGAATCCCTCTGTTTGACGACCGGCACTGGCTCACCGCTGATCATCGACTCATCAACGTAGGAGTGACCCTCCTCAACAATGCCATCGACTGGAACACGCTCCCCTGGGCGAACCAAAATACGATCGCCCGTGACGACGGCGTCGATAGGCAGCTCGACGGTTTCATCCTCACGGATGACGCGGGCAGTTTTCGCCTGTAATTGCAGAAGCTTCTTGATAGCTTCGGAGGTGCGGCCCTTGGCAATGTGTTCAAAATAGCGACCGAGCAGAATTAACGTCACGATCACCGCCGCCGCTTCGAAATAGCTCACGGCGGTTCCGACGGGAAAGAGTCCGGGCACCAGCAGGGCGGCGACCGAATAGAAATAGGCAGCGCTCGATCCGATCATAACGAGGCTGTTCATGCCCGGATTAAAATGCCGGAGTTCGGCGAAGCCGACGCGATAGAAGCGTGCACCAGCATAGAACTGCACCGGTGTGGCCAATAACCACTCGACGCCCATCCAGCCGCGATGCGGCATTAGACTCGTCAAAAGCGTGTCAAAGGCGGGAATCATTTTCCCCATGGCGATGATAACTACCGGAATCGTAAATATTGCCGCGAGCACGACTCGGCGGCGAAGCTCGGCTCTCTCCCGGTCCTCGCTGTCCGTTGATGGCGGCGTATCGGTATCCTGTGGTTCATAGCCTGCTTCGCGGATGGCATGCTGAATACGCGGTAACGAAACGGCTCCCGGCAGGAAACGAACGAAGGCTTTTTGGGTGGCGAGGTTAACACTTACTTCCACCATGCCGGGCAGCTTCGTTAGCGTTCGCTCTATCCGAGAGACACACGATCCGCAACTCATGCCGGTGATGGGAATGTCGAGACTTTCCACCACCGGCTGATAGCCCGCCGTTTCAATGGCGTTGAGTAGGCTAGTGGTCGCGGTACCTGCTTCGACCTGGATAGCCGCCTTCTGTGCGGCGAGGTTCACTTGAGCGTTGATCACGCCTGGCTGCTGGCTGAGTGCGCGCTCCACACGCCCAACACAGGAAGCACAGGACATACCACGAATCTCGATATCGACGTATTGCGCCATAATGACGATCTCCCTGTTAATTTATCGACGACCCGGTAGGCAAACTTGATTCCCATGTTCGCTATCGAGAAAATGCCCGATCATTCAGTCTGCTCAGCGATAGCTTCAACAATCGGGCAGCCTTCCTGCATAGGCCCTTCGCCTGCACACTCACTCAATGTTTTCGATAATACGGCTTCAATCCGCGTGAGATGTTTGATCTGCTCTCGCACCTTGTGCAGCTTCTCGCTGGCGATGCGTTTAGCTTGCGCCCGGTCGCCATTAGCATCCTGAAGCATTAACAGCTCCCGAATCTCTTGTAGCGTGAAGCCCCACTGCTTGGCATGGACGATAAACTGCAACCGATCCACAGCTTCCAGTGGGTAACGCCGATAGTTGGCATCGGTCCTCCTCGGAGGAGGCATAAGTCTCTCTTTTTCGTAGAATCGAATCGCCTGGCTAGCGACCCCGCTTCGTTCGGCAAGCTCGCCGATACTTAGTGTTTGCATAGCGTTACCTCACGACATTATTAATCCAAGCTTCTGGCAGCCTGACTCAACGAATCTACCGGTCGGGGCTCCTATTGCTCCGGTTGGCGCACGACCCTAAGGTAGGGCGTCTTGGTGTTCCAGCCTTCGGGAAAGTGTTGCCTAGCGTCATCATTCGATAGCGATGGCGAGATGATGACATCGTCACCATTTTGCCAGTCAACGGGGGTGGCCACTTTGTGCTTGTCAGTTAGCTGAAGCGAATCGAGAACCCGCAGTATCTCGTCGACATTACGTCCTGTGCTGGGTGGATACGTCAAAGTGAGACGAATTTTCTTGTCAGAATCGATGATGAAGACCGTACGCACCGTCAGTTTGGGGTCGGCTTTGGGATGGATCATTCCATAAAGCTTCGCTACCACCTGATCTTCGTCAGCCAGCAAGGGGTAGTTCAGGGCCGTGCCCTGAGTCTGTTCAATATCCCCCGCCCAGTCGTGGTGAGAGCTGAGGGGATCCACCGAAACCCCAACCAGTTTGGCACCCCGCTGGGTGAATTCGTTCTTTCGCTTGGCAAACGCGCCCAGTTCTGTGGTGCATACTGGCGTAAAATCAGCGGGGTGCGAGAACAGCACCGCCCAGCTGTCGTCAAGCCATTGGTGAAAGTTGACCGTGCCTTGCGTGGATTCGATCGTGAAGTTTGGTGCTGTCTCGCCCAGTTGTAGCGCCATGGAAATGTCCTCATGTCATTCATTGAGTAGCCACCATAACTTTGAAGTCAACTTTAAGGTCAAGCTTGATGTGTAATATTTGCAATTCGATAGGAGACAAATAATTTGTCAATAAAGGTTGACCTTAAAGCAGCTGTAAGCCTTAAAATTCTTACGGCGCTAAAATGGATATGATAGGAGGTAGCACCATGGGATTGGTATCAATACCCTTGTTGGCCGTCTCCATAACTTAAGTTGCGATAACACATTGGAATCTCTCTCTTCCATCGGCTTGGTCGGCGCCTTTATCGGCGGATTGATCTCCTTCTTCTCGCCCTGCACGCTGCCCCTGTTACCGGCCTACCTGTCGGTGGTCACAGGCGGTAGTGCCGGTAAAGCCGACAGGCGGTTAGAGGCATTGACCCTCAGTGCCTTCTTCGTCTTCGGCTTCAGCATCGTGTTCATCCTACTCGGGCTCGGTGCCAGTAGTATCGGGCAACTGATGCGAGGGTATCGCCAAGAATTCAACTGGGTTGCCGGCGCGGCGGTGATCGTGCTGGGCCTCTTTATGACCGGCGTGTTCCGATTGCCGCTATTCCAGCGTACCTTTCAGTTCACACCCAACGTCCAGGGTGGCTCCCCGCTGTCGGCGACAGTGTTCGGGGTCTCTTTTGCCATCGGTTGGACCCCCTGTATCGGCCCTATACTGGGCGCCATTTTGATGGCCACGTCCAATGCTGCTAGTGCCCAGGCTGGAATGATTTATCTCAGTGCCTACTCGGCAGGACTGGCGCTACCTTTTCTTGCCAGCACTTTACTGATTAACCGATTCGCTCTGCATCGGCAAAGCCTGGGAAGGTGGAGTGCCTATGCTCGCCCCGTGGCGGGCACGATTGTGATCCTGATGGGCATCGCCATCGTCTCGGGTACCATGACACGGCTTTCCAGTCTCATGGTCGACCTTTTCCCCTCCCTGGCGACCCTGGGGTAGCCAGGCCGTCAGAGAAGTAGAGATTACTTTTCATACTGACTCCTTAAGAAGCTTATTAGGCTGAGCTAGTCTCCTAAAAGGAGATTATTTTTATAATGCTTAGAACTTAATTTCTTTCACTGTTAATTTAGTTCTTTCACCTAATTAATTTTAATTAGGATCTCGTGGCGAGGTAACTTACAAGCGCAGCGAACGTTTCAGTGTTTTTTTGACAAAAAATTTATTATAGTAGGCCTTCCTGAATCCTAGCTGAATAATAAAAATTACGGCAAGTAACGCACAGCTACCTGGTTTATTTTTATATTTTTTGATTAGTTACCAGGTTACCTTTCCTTGATTTATCTTTTAGGTTGTTCTAGCTTTATTATGCCAAGCAAGAACTATGGTAAATAAAATTTGATTTAATAAATGGAGAACCGAGATGGACTTCAAAAAATACGAAAACTGCATTGAAGCTTGTCACATATGCGCTGCTTATTGCGACAAGTGTTCAACTGAGTGTCTAAAAGAAGACAACGTAAAAATGATGGCGGAATGTATTCGCCTTAACATGCAATGTGCTCAAATTTGTCGGTTAGCTGCCTCATTTATGGCACAAGAAAGTGAGTTTGCACACGAGATCTGCCGTCTATGTGCCGACATTTGTAAGAAATGTGGTGATGAGTGTGCAAAACATGATGCACCTCACTGCCAAGAGTGTGCTCAAGCTTGTCATCGCTGCGCTGAAGAATGTGCCGCAATGGCCAGCTAAGCTTCAAGCCAGCCGGGGCGAGCGCTTCGGCTGGGCGTCATTTTCTAGGGGGTTATATACATTAACTGAGGCTTTCAAATGTTGGTGTTTGCTTTTTTTAATATCTAAAAGGGGCTCGCTTGCGAACCCCTTTTGAATTAGCTATAATTACTAGTGTCGCTTAGTAAGCGACATGTAGTTCATAACTGTTATTGCTATTTTCCTTAGTGCCCCCCATTGAGCTACCTGTCACCTCAAGCTGATAACTGCCCGGTTGCAGCTGACGAACAAGTTCAAAGTGACCCCGTGGACTGGACGCTTCTGCTACTTGTTTTCCAGTTTCGTCATAAAGCACAGCTGAAATGCGGTTGCCAGTGCTGGTAAAACCTGGGAAGTGCTCACTCGCTACTTTCAGTGTAGTCGCTTGTTCAATGTTAATATTGAAACGCTTCGATTGCCCCTGAGCAAGCATCTGTGTAGAAGATACGCCTCTTTCTAGTAAGGGAAGATCCTGTGTTGTATTGCCTAAGCTCGCTAATACAGGTGTAGAGAAGATACTTGCTACTACTGCACTAAAAACAATTGCTTTAATTTTCATGGTGGTTTACTCCGTTGGTTATTTACAATTTAATAATAACCTTAGAGTATGAATTGAAGCTGAATTTAGTGGTTTTTTAGCAAAAAAAACGCCACCTTCCGGTGGCGCAAGTTATAGAGTGCTTAACGATTTAAAACATTAACCTGACACCTGCCACCACGCCGGTATCTTCGGTATTATTCCCACCAGCACGAGATAGGTCAGCGGTATCGCCATACTCTTTTACCCAGTAAGCGCCCACGTAAGGCGCAAAGCGTCTGGTCACTTCGTAGCCCAGGCGCATGCCGACACGCACTGAGTTAAGGCCCTCACCCACACCAAACTCCTCAACTTCGCTGACAGCTACGGCAATTTCGGTGCGCGGCTGTAGGTAGAGCCGCTGTGTCAGGCGCAGATCGTACTCGCCCTCAAAACTAGCGGCCACCTCGCCATCTTCACTCACTTGCATAGCAACGTCGGTTTCAATGCCGTAGGGCATCACACCTTGTAGGCCGACAACCCCATAGGTGCGTTCGGCGTGATCATCGGAGAACACACCGCCTTGGTAACCGATACCCCCCTGTAACTCCCAAAAATCAGCCACTAGGCGACTATAGAGTAGTTCCAGGGATTCAAACTCAGCATCTTCACCGTCGCCTTGGACATTCTCGCCCTCTGACTTCAGGTAAACACGGTTGATATCACCGCCATACCAACCTTGAAAGTCCCACACGACGGCCTCATCGCCGTTATCGGGTACGCTATATTCAAGACGATCAAAGAGCGCCATACCCATATTGTGTTCCATCGTGGGCGCTGGCCAATCCTTCGGCGCGTCGTAACCGTCTTCCGCATGGGCAGCGGTGGTCATGACAAACGCTAAGCTAATGCCAGTAAAATAAAGCTTAGTTTTCATACTGCCTCCTTAAGAAACCTGAACAACGCGGAACATTCCGGCATCCATGTGATAAAGCAGGTGGCAATGGAACGCCCAACTGCCTTCAGCATCTGCCGTAATCAGCGCCGAAACCCGCTCGCCGGGCTTAACGTTCAGGGTGTGTTTGCGCGGAATTAGCTCGCCCTGACCGTTTTCCAGCTCCATCCACATACCGTGGAGGTGGATAGGATGCTCCATCATGGTGTCGTTGATCAGGATTAGGCGCAGCCGCTCATCTTTCACAAAATGGATTGGGCCGGTCACTTCGCTAAACTTCTTGCCGTCGAACGACCACATGTAACGTTCCATGTTGCCGGTCAGGTGCAGCTCAAGCTCACGGCCTGGTTCGCGGCGGTCAGGCCATGGCGTGAAGGCTTTAAGATCGCGGTAGACGAGTACTCGACGTTCGTTGGGGTCGATGCCTATGCCCGCCTGGTCGTAGCGAGAGCCGGGCTGGGCTTCACCGGCAATGAGAATGCCGTTTTCGCCGACTTTCGCCTGCTCGCCCGACATGCCGCCCATATTAGAATGATCCATGCCCTCCATGTTGGAGTGATCCATCCCCTCCATATTAGAGTGATCCATGCCTTCCATACCAGCATCGTCACCGCTCATTCCCGGCATATTGGAGTGATCCATACCTTCCATATTCGACATGCCTGAATGATCCATGCCTTCCATGTCACCCATGCCATGAGCGCCCATGGCTTCCATGCCGCGGTCGGCAATTTGGCGGCGCTTGGGAATCTCCGCCTGCATGCCTTCACGCGGGGCTAGCGTGGCGCGAGCGTAGCCACTCCGATCCATGGCTTCGGCGAAGATGGTATAGGCTCGATCATCTTCTGGTGAAACAAGCACATCGTACGTTTCCGCCACGCCAATACGGAACTCATCAACAGGCACGGGTTGCACTGGCTGGCCATCGGCAGCAACGATGGTCATCTTCAAACCAGGTATACGTACATCAAAGTATGACATCGCCGACCCGTTAATCACGCGTAGTCGTACCCGCTCACCAGCCTTGAACAGCGCATTCCAGTTTTCTTGGGGGGAGTGACCGTTAAGCAGGTAGGTATAAGTACTGCCGGTCACATCGGCAATATCCCGAGAACTCATGCGCATTTTGGCCCACATACCGCGCATCTCGGCGGTTTGTGAGAAACCCTTTTCGCGAACATCGGCGAAAAAATCAGCAATCGTGCGCTCTTGGAAGTTGTAATAGCCTTCCATGGTTTTCAGATTACGAAATACCGACATGGGGTCTTCAAAGGTCCAGTCGGTGAGCAGTAGCACATGCTCACGGTCATAGCGGATGGGTTCGCGCTCGGCGGCGTCAATTATCAACGGCCCGGCGTGGCCGAGCTGTTCCTGCAAGCCGGAGTGGCTGTGGTACCAGTAGGTACCGTTCTGGCGGACAGGAAAACGGTAGGTGAAGGTTTCACCAGGTGCTATGCCTGCAAAACTGACCCCAGGCACACCGTCCATCTCCGGTGGCAAGATGAGGCCATGCCAATGGATCGACGTGGACTCATCCAGCAGGTTGGTAACACGCAGTACGGCGTCTTGACCTTCTTTCAGACGAATCAGTGGGCCAGGGCTAGTACCGTTAATGCTAATAGGGTGGGCTTCTTGTCCGTCAATCGGAATGGATTCACGGCGGATAGCCAGTGATATCTCGGGCCCTTCTTCGACGCCCTGTGCATAGACATTCGTACGGCCCCAGGGGTTTGCCCAGGCGGGAGTTAGCCCCATTGCGGCAGCGGAACCTAACCCTAAGGCAGCACCGCCTTTTAGGACTTGCCGGCGAGAAAGCGGGTGAGAAATAATGCTTGAGCGTGCCATGTGTAACTCCCATCAATGATGAATGACACCATCTTGATGGAAGAACCTGAAACAAAGCTGAATAATGATTAATTAGCTACTTCACCCGCTAGAGGCAGGATAATCGTAACGCGCAGTCCACCCAGTGGACTGCGCTCAAAATACGAGTGCCCTGAGTAGCGGGCAATTAGCTGCGCAAGAATCGACAGGCCTAAGCCGTAGCCGGGACGGCGTTCATCCAGTCGTGTGCCACGCTCTCCCAAGCGCGAAAGATCCTCTTCTGCAACGCCGAGGCCGTCATCATCAATGGTGAGCGTGAGTGTGGTTGCGGAGACGGCAATATCGCAATTAACGCACCTATTCGACCATTTGCCAGCGTTATCGAGCACGATGCCTAATATTTCAGAAAAGTCGTGAGCCTCAATAGGCACTTGGTCTTTCTCGCCTGCCGAGTGGGCGAGGTTGAACATACGCTCAGGATAGAGGCTACGGAACATCTCAATCAGCCGTAAGCTATCACGAGTAACGTTGGCCATTCGTCCCGCATTAGGGCCTGCAATACGTGAACGACGCAGCTCCGCTTCCAACTGGGCGTTAATGTCTTCAATACGGCTGAGTAGTTTATGGCGCCGGTTGTCATCAATAGGCCGGTTGCCACGCAGTACTTGAGTAACGGCTGCCAGCGGTGTTTTTAATGCGTGTGATAGGTTGGCGACCGATTCTCGCGAGCGCTTCAGACGAAGATCAATGTCGTCCATGAACCAGTTCAACTGGTCGACTAATTCATCTAGCTCCGAAGGGGCTACTAATGACAAGCGATCACGTTTGCCTGATCGCAATGCTTCAAGTTGTTGGCGCAGTTGCCAGAGTGGTATGAGTCCACGGTTAACCGCTAGCATGTTGAGTATGATGAGCATCCCTAAAAGCACGGCGGCGATCCCACCGACCCACCAGTGTAAAGTTGCAAGCCCTGATTCTACTTGGGAAAAATCCTCGCCCACCAATAGCACACCCTGCGTGCCCTGCCACTCAAAATGGCGGCGATAGACGAGCATGTGCTGTGTTCCGCGATTCACATCTATTAGGGCATCGCCGCTCTCATCTAGCAACGGAGCCAGCTGTTGCTGCCATTGCGGGTCAGAAGCGCTGACCGAGCCATTGAAACGGAGTACGTAGAGATGATGAAAGACTTGATAGCCTTGGCTAACCGAGTCGAGCGCAGTCGGTACAGCCGTTTGGTCTTGCTCTAGCTGCGCGACCGCGTGGTTTGCTTCACGTTGTAAGCGTTCACCTAAAAAATCCCTTGCCAGGCTCTGTAAAAAGATCCCGTGCAATAGCCACGTGGTGACCACCACCAGTAGCGCGACGCCGCCTAACCATGCGAGTAGCCGAATGCGTAAACTGCGTCTATCAATGTGAAGCAAAGAAATACCCCTGACCACGTCGCGTTTGAATGACTGATTTACCGAGATAACGGCGCAGACGAGCGATGTAGACTTCCACCAAGTTAGGTGCGGCAGCGTCCTGATCCAAGGCGTAGAGCTGCTCTAGTAGCTGATCTTTCGAGTGAATACGGTCTGGATGAAGCATTAAGTAGCGCAGTAATCGAAACTCCGTTGCTGTTAGCGAACGCCACGTTTCTCCTTCTAAGCACACGCGTTGACCCGCCTCATCCAACGAGACACCGTTAAGCGTAATCACATGAGATAACTGACCAGACTGCCTACGCAACAAGGCCTTCAGGCGAGCCATAAGTTCGGCTTCGTGGAAAGGCTTGGTGAGATAGTCATCGGCTCCGGTTTCAAGTCCGATAACTTTATCTTCCCAGGTATCGCGCGCCGTCAAAATCAAAATAGGCGTACTGCGCTTCTGCTTGCGCCAATGAGCGAGAAGATCTAACCCCGACCCATCGGGCAAACCGACATCTAAAATAGCCAGCTCATAATCCTCGGTTGCCATCAGCGACTTGGCCGCTTTCAATGAAGCGGCCAAATCAACCAGGTAACCGTTGTCCTTGAGACTCTCTGCCAAGCTTTCTGCTAACAAATCATCATCTTCGAGTAGCAACAGTTTCATGGGTCTGCGTCAGATTAGAGAGAAAAATTACCGTACATGCCGGATTCATAATGACCAGGAATGTTACAGGCATACTCTAGCTCGTTAACATTGTCAGGGACACTCCATAATAAAGTCCCGGTTTCACCAGGCGCAATGGTGACACCTGCCATGTCCATGCTGGCCATATCGTGACCGCCGCCGTGTGACATATTCGACATATCGTGGCCTCCGCCGTTGGCCATGTTTAGCATCATTTGACGATGTTCTTCTTGGGCTTCTTTGCTACCAATCACAAACTCATGTTCTAAATTGCCGGTGTTGGTGATTTCAAATTTAACAATTTCACCCGCCGCCATTTCTAGCGTTTCAGGGTCGAACCACATATCGCCAGCATCAAGAGTGATCGTGCGGTCAACGTCAGCGTCGGTCAGGCCACTGTCACCGCCGCCATGGCCGGGCGCAGCCCATGCCGCGCTTGTTACTAGGCTTAGTGAAAGAGCAAGCAAAGGAGTTGTTAAAATGGTGTTGCGCATGGTCATTTACCTCAAAAGGGTTGTTGTCACTGCTTATTTATACGGTGTTAACCTGAAACGAGCCTGAACCTAAAGTAATAATATGACCTGCTGCACAAAAGCATTTCTAACATGATGATTGATCCTGCCCCCACTGATTAGTGTCAACGCTGCAGCAATGACTTTTCGTCTTTTTGGTGCAATGCCTATGGCAGCATCCGCCTAAACCTCAGTGTACGGCCCACAAGAAGGCGACCGTTAATGTTCGATCTCTGGATCGGCTCTACAAGGTGGTTGCCCTGTTGGTCACCCATTCGGTGATGTCACCCTTGTCAGCACCGCCGTAATCAGCAGGATAACCACGACCAGCACCACCTCCAGCGCAATACTGCGCTGCAAACGTCGTGGGGCTGTTGCGTCGCCGCTCTCAAAGGCAGGTACAAGCCGCCACTTGTTCGCGGCAGCAAATAACAGCAGCACCGCGACAATCAATACTTTGCCGATCAAGAACTGTCCATATGCCGTGGTGAGCAGGGGTGTGAGACCGCCTGTTAGCAGCGTGGCCAAAGTGACGCCCGCCAGTACCAACACGCCAACTCCGCCCATGGCGAGTTGCCCGAAACGGGTCAGAATGCGGGCGGTATTGCCGTGGTTGTAATGTTGCCCCACTAAGTGGAACAGCGGCCACAGCGAGGCTACCCAGAACGCCGCCGCCATCAAGTGAATGATCAGCAAGCCAGCCAGAACGAGGCGTGGGGTGTTCACCGTATGTCCCACCTGCACGAACGCCAGCATCACCAGTAACACGCCCACTAGGCTCAAGCTATTGGCTGTTTTTGAGAGTGCTAAGTTATTGAGCTGAATCGCCTGGACCAACAGCAAGCCAGTTACCACCAGTATCAGCCGGGTCCCGGACGCACCCTCGAACACGATCCCGAGTAGCATTGGGTTGGTTGCAGCCGCTATATTGCCGCCCCCAAGGTAACCAGCTTCTAAAGGCCACTGGAACAGAATCAGGATAATCCCGGCCCAGACAGCAAGGACACCCATGCGGGCGACGTGCCTCCGGTCATGTTCAGGGAGTTGGGGAAACGCTAGACGAAACAACACGGCTCCCGTCGCGACTAGGGCACTGAGGTAAACCCCGGCCGCCACGAGAATCATCGCGACGGTCCAGACGTCGAGGCTATTTACGGAGAACCACCAAGCCACGGGTCAGGGCTCGACCGAGAAGTTAAAACCGTCGGACATCATGTGTCCGTCATCCGATAGGCCGCGCCAGTGCACCTGGTAGCCCCCAGCCGAAAGAATTTCACCGGGCTTTACGACGTAGCGTTCGACCTGTTCACTGCCTGGCTGACCATCAAGAGGAACGGGGCCGTCTGGGCCTGTCACTTCAAACTGGGTGATGCGCATCATGCCACCAAACTCGATGCCAATCTCTGCTGGGGAATCCTGAATGGTGACGCCATCCTTAGGCGAAGTGCTTGCGCCCCCTTCATGGGCCAGCACTGGGATTGCTAGCGACAGCAACAGCGTTGCTAAGGTAGCGTGAATGATAGGGAGCGAACTCGTCTTTTTTTGCATACCGTATCCTTATATATTTTGGGTATACGGATTTAATGGTTGATGGGGCACCTTCACCCCATCAATCTGATACCACCCTCAGATGGTTGATAGATCGACTCCGTAGTTGAGTTCCTCTGCGAAGTCCGGCAGTCCGTAACCGATGGTTTTCTTGTAGAAAGGAGAGACCTTCGCAGTCGGTGCCTTCTTCTTGTGCTTCGTGGTGTAGAGCATTCGTGCCCGCATCACCTCGAAGGAGTAACCGCGCCCTTCACGGTTCTTGTCCTTGGCCAGTCGGTTGATGGACTCCGTGTAAGCGTTGGTGACGGGCATGTCCGTCTCGAAGTAGGTCATGGTCTCTTCGCGCCAGTTTCCCACTGCCCTGACCAGATCGCTCCAGACTTCCTTTTGGCCCTTCGGGATGGTGGCTATCCACTCGTCCAGGGCGGCTTCTGCCTGGAGCCGTGTGGTGGCGTCCCAGATGCCGTAGAAGCGCTCCTTGTGCTCGTAGGCGGCCAGCAGTTGCGGGAACGCGCCTGTCCAGGTCTCCATGATGAGGCGCTCCCGGTCTGAGACTTCGTGAGCGCGTTTCAGCAGGATTTTCCGGTCTCCCTTGAGAGTCCGGCTCTGGGACGGTTTCAGCTCCTTTCTGAGGCCCTTGCGCACTCTCTCTAGGGCATCGTTGGCCATGCGCACCACATGGAACTTATCGACCACGATACGGGCCTGGGGCAGCACAGCCTTGACCGCTGCCCGGTAGGGGTTCCACATGTCCATGCTGACGATCTCGACCTTCTGCCGGTCTTTCAGCTTCATCAGGTAGTTGGTCACCACGTCCTGGCGGCGGGTGGCCAGCAGGTCGAGCAGGGTTCGCTCCTCAATGTTGGTCAGAATGCAGCGGTAGCGCTTGTTCAGGTATAGCTCGTCAATGCCCAGGATGCGGGGCGTCTCGAAGCGGTGCCAGCGCCCCAGGAACTCGGCGCGGGCGTTGAAGATGTCGCGCACCGTCTTCTCGTCCAGGCCGGTCTGTGCCGCCACAAAGGTGTAGGGGTGGTTGAAGGATTCCTTCTCCACGTACTCATGCAGCCGCAGTGTCATACGGAATCCGTCCACCATCTCCGGTAGCTGGGGCCTGAATGTTGTCTTGCAGGCCCGGCAGGTGTATCGGCGGCGGACCACCCAGAGAGTGACCCGCTTGCCGTGGATGGGCAGATCACGATAGGGAACGTCACGCTTGCCGAACCGTACGAACTCACCCTGCACGCCGCATTCCTCGCAGGCGATGGGATCGGGCACGTCCACCTGGAAGTGCATTTCGTCGTCGGTTGATTTGCAGCCCAGTACTTGGTATTGCGGCAGGTGAAGGATGTTGTCGGGAAGTTCGGTCATGGTGTTGTATAGGCGTAGGTGTCAGTCAGATCCATCCGGCTCGGCATTGGTGTTTGCTTTTTTACCCAACAAGCTGCTGGAAACGAAAAGTAAGGCACCGAGGACAATTGCAATATCAGCCAGGTTGAAGGCCGGCCAATGCCAGTCTCGCCAATAGAAATCAAAGGAATCCACAACATAGCCGCGAAAGACCCGGTCAATCAGGTTGCCCATGGCGCCACCGAGGATAAGACTGTAAGCGATGGCTTCTCCTTTATGACGATTTTCAAGGATCAGCTTGATCAGAAAAATCGAGACCACTACCGCGATTCCGATAAAAAAGTAGCGCTGCCAGCCTCCACCATTCGCAAAAAGACTGAATGCGGCACCGGTGTTCCATAGGTGCACCCAGTTAAAGAACGGGGTCACCGAAACATACTCGCCATAGGCCATTGATTGCTGCACCAGCCACTTTACAGCCTGATCAGACGCTGCCAGCAGGCCCGATATGGACAATAGGGCATACGGCGAGAGCTTTTTGCCAATAATGAGCATTATTTAACCTTTCAACGCCAAAATGCGTCTGGCACCGTTAAGTACAATGCCCCCCGCGATGGTGCCGATAATCAGATCCGGATAATTGGAACCGGTCCACGCGACCAGGGCGCCGGCGGTGATGACCCCCAGGTTGATCACCACGTCGTTGGCCGAGAATATCCAGCTTGCCTTCATGTGCGCCCCGCCTTCCCGATGTTTGGATATGAGCAGCAGACAACTGGTATTGGCAATCAATGCGACGAATGCGATAGCCATCATCACCAGCGATTCAGGCTCACTACCGAATACAAAGCGTCTCACCACCTCTACGAGCACGCCCACAGCCAAGATCAGTTGCAGTACACCAGCAAGATGCGCGGCACGTACCTGCATTTTCACGCTATGTCCAACCGCATAAAGGGCAAGCCCGTACACCGCCGCATCGGCAAAATTGTCCAGGGATTCTCCAATCAGGCCGGTGGACTGGGCGATCAGACCGGCAGTCATTTCCACCACGAACAGAAGTGCATTGATGCCGAGCAACCAGCGCAGGGTCCCGGATTCTTGCTTAGCAGAAGCTGCCGAAAACTCGGCGGCCTTGATGGTCTCCGGATTTGCAGCGACGGTTTCCTGAAGCGAGGCGCCTAGCCCCAAGGTCTTCAGTTTCGAGGTGACGGGCTCGACCTCGCCGTCATGCACGACCTTCAGCCGGCGGTTCGACAAGTCGAAGGACAGCGCCCGAATCTCCTCAAAGCCGTTCAGGGCTAGGCGAATCATTCGTTCTTCTGATGGACAGTCCATCTTCGGCACGGCATAAACACTGACCCATCTCCCTGGCGCCTCGGAGGAGGCCTGTATATCGGTATCCGCTGCGGACGTTGCATCACCGCCACAGGCGCCACCACAGGATTTGCTCATGATACGACTCCACTTGAACAATGTTGTGGTACCATTTAAAACTATAAAGCTACTATAAGGTCAATAGAGTAAAGAATCCGTTGGGGAGGAGGCTGATGCGCATTGGTCAGTTGGCGCAGTTGGTAGGGGTCGAAACACAGACGATCCGCTTCTATGAACAGCAGGGCTTGTTGCCGCCGCCTGATCGGCAGGACAACGGTTACCGTGTCTATACCGAGAAGCATGGTGAGGGGCTGGCCTTCATCCGTCGCTGCAGAATCCTGGGCCTGTCACTGGCTGAGATTCACGAACTACAGAGCTATCAGGACGACCCTCATCAGCCTTGTACCGCCGTCAACGCCTTGCTCGATGATCACATCTCTCATGTGCGGTCGCAGATAACCGCTCTGCAAGCGCTTGAGAAACAACTCGTTTCACTGAGAGCGAGTTGCAACGATGACCGGGAAGTTGAGGCGTGTGGGGTTCTTGCTGGAATTAGCGAAGGAAACATGCACCAGCAGTAGGTGAAGCATCAACCAGATAATCCGATGAGATGCCGGTCTGTCTCACTCTCATGCAAAGGTAAGATCAACCATTTAATCCGCTTACCCTATATTTTTTTGGGTTGAATGGATGTTGTTACTTCATCGCGGAGGCGTTAATAATAATTCGGTTGAGCCTTCAGGAATTCTTTGGCTTCAGGGGTTTTCGCTTTTTGGGCGGCGAGGTATTTGAGCAGCATTTGGACGCGCTTTTCGTCATGGAAGTGGGTAGCTGTTATAGCGTGCCAACCTGAAACAGAGCTGAAAATGGCGGAAAAAATGACCTGTGACAACATTTAGTTATTGAGGTCAGTTTCTTCTTTACCTTTGGGCCACCTATAGGTTGTAGGCTTATAACAAAAGCTAACTCTGCCTTCTTCCATTTTTATCGGATAAGGCAATATCTCGATCAGAAGCATGTTGAGAGGAAATATCATGGTTAAGCACAAGATGATCTTTGCCATTGGTTGGGCTGAAAGCCACAGTGTCTTAAACAGCGCCATCTTAACTCAAGCCATAAACCAGGAGTGATGCCATGATGAACGCAGATTGTTTTGCTTTCATGAGCTCGATGGGTTGGATTGCTTGGTTAATGCCGCTAACTTTTTTACTGTTGGTGGGGCTGGGGTTCGCCTCGCTGGCCAAATATTTGTTTAGTCACACACCTCAGGGAGACCGCTCATGAAACGTTTTACCACTACGGTATTATCTAGCGTTTTGCTGTTAGGAGCCGCCTCGGCTCAGGCCGCGCTGCCTGACGAAGCCACGCTCTACAAAAATCCTCAGTGTGGCTGCTGTGACGAATATGCGCGTCACCTTGAAGAACTGGGCGTAGACGTCACCATTATTGATGACGTCGAGCTGGGTGATATCAAGCAGCAGGCAGGCGTGCCCTATGGTCTGGGATCGTGCCATACCATCGAAATCGGCGAGTATTGGATCGAGGGCCACGTTCCGATGGAAGCCGTACAGGCGCTGTTTGAGCAACAGCCTGATGTAGACGGCATTGGCCTAGCAGGTATGCCCATCGGTACACCGGGTATGCCAGGGCCTCAGGAAGTGCCCTATGACGTGTATTCCTTTACTGATCAGGAAGACAAGGCGTTTATGACGCTATGAAATAAGCCGGGTCGATACAATGAATTCAAAGCACCACTGGGAGTCGGTATATCAACGCAATACTACTGACCAAGTGAGCTGGTTTCGGTCTCATTTAGAGGCCTCCCTTGATTATATCCAGGCAGCGACTCCAGACCCACATGCGGGGATTATTGATGTGGGTTGCGGTGAAGCAACGCTAGTAGATGATTTGCTGGCGCTTGGGTACGACGATATTACCGTTTTGGATATTTCGGAAAGCGCCATTGAAGCCGCAAAGCGCCGTTTAGGCAAAGCTTCCAGCCGCGTAACGTGGTGTGTTGGCGATATTACGCAAGTGATACTGAAGGCCCGTCGTTATGATCTTTGGCATGATCGCGCGGTTTTTCACTTTTTGCTGGACTCAAACCAGCGCGCAGCGTACGTACGGCAGCTGTGCTATAGCCTTGTACCCGGTGGGCATGTGGTGATGGCAACCTTCGGGCCAGAGGGGCCGACACGATGCAGCGGTTTGGACGTGGTGCGCTACTCGGCTACGCAGCTTAGCGAGCAACTTGGCCCTTCGTTTGAATTATTGAGTGATCATCTTGAGGTACACGAGACGCCAACAGGCCATTCTCAGCAGTTTCTGTACACCCATTTTCGGCATAAAGATGGCATAGGGCGTTCACTGAGCGTTCATCGTCATGGCGATGATATATTTTAAATGTAATGCGGTAACGAGTGGCACCATCAATAGCGACGGGACGTAAGGGCGGTAATCGTGCTTCTTTGCTTTTAATGTGTTGCATTTGTTTTGTTGTAAACGCTAAGCCCGAGACATTTAACCATTGCCAGCATTGGAGCGTTTGCTCGCGTTTTAGTGGTAATGAGATGCCGGAAATGATTAGGCTGTCGTTAAGAGGACGGATGGCCCTTCTCTTTGTAATAGTCGTGACCGCTGTCCTCACGCTCGCGGCTGTCAGCTTCGACTACTTTTCTTGACTTCGTTTCGAAAGAAAGGACGCTCGAATGATTGAAGCCAGAGTCTCTGCCTTGAGAGCGATCATCACGAAGGGGGATGATTTCGACCTGAGGATGGCCTCGGATATCAAACGGTTGGTCGACAACTCGTTTGGCTTTACGGACGCTATTATGGCAGGCGATCGGATTATGTACTCACGCTACAACCTGTCCGAGGATGTGGCCAGCTTGCTAAGCTCGAAGGGTGGGCGGGTAGAGAGAGAGGAACGATCCAACCGGCCATGATCACTGCACATTGTCTGGATACGCGTATCTCAGCTGCATCTGTGCCAGCCTTGTAGCACAAGCTCGTTGATAACTTCAATGCCATGCTCGTGCGACTGGATCAGTCCTTTTAAGGCTATCGAATTTTTCCGCTGATATCGCACACGAGCTGCGGAATCCTCGTAGAAGTGGCGTTATTCTACCCTTGAAGAGCTACGCCGGATGTCAGACATGGTTGACGATATGCTTTTCCTGGCTAAAGCTGACAATGGCATGATTACTCCAGACTTCGACGTTCAAGATCTGGCCGAGATAGCTTCGAGCGTGCTGGAGTATTACGAATATGCCGCTGACGAGAAAGGCATCAGGCTTATCATGCGTCGCCACGGTGCAACACGGGTGCGAGGCGACAATCTTATGCTGCACAGGGCGATTTCGAACATCATGTCCAACGCGGTTCGCTATGGCGACGCAGACACCACGATCGATGTTGAGCTATCTCAGGTTGGCCAGTGGGTGCGTTTGAAGATAAGCAATCGTGGGCCCACGATCCCGCCCAAGCACATCGACAAATTGTTCGACCGTTTTTACCGTATTGATACGGCCAGACGAGAGGGCAACACATTAAATGTCGGCTTGGGGATGGCTATCACTCGCTCCATTGTCAATCTGCTGACGGTGTCACTACTTTCGGGATGAAGTTACCCGTAGCGACCTGAGCTAGGTGCACTTCACCCTTCGTCTGCTTGAGTTCGGCACGACAGTCACACAGGACATCAATATGCTCTCAGAAGAATCCTCGACCCAAACGGAGACGAGACAGCGGAACCAGCATTGTGTCTGTACTACGCTTGATCGGTCAGCGCTGATGAAAAATCTCTCCAGTCAGTTGGGGGAGAGCGCGGAAGAAGTGCTGTCCAGCACAGCCTAGCACCAGATTTATTCGGATGCGGCTGTTTTCGTCCCTAGCGAAGCTTTGAATCAAATGTTGGGCATCGTCCGTACGCTTGAGACAACCATCGCTTTGCCGGGCTACCGTAGCAGGGTTCTTTCCCAAGCAATGCGGAGTGCCCAGATCAATCCGGGGCCTGTGGGTGCTTTTATGGGCTATGATTTTCACCTGGGCGAGGAGGGGCCGCGCCTGATCGAAGTCAATACCAACGCTGGTGGCGCGTTTCTGAACGCCGTGCTGGTTCGTGCTCAGCAGCGCTGTTGCAGCGGCACCCAGCGAGTACCCGGAGCATCGGACTTCGATGCGGCGGTGATCGCCCAGTTCAAGAGCGAATGGCGCTCCCAGCGTGACAGTGGCCGTCCACGAAGCATTGCGATCGTCGACGACCAGCCTGCCGGACAGTACCTGTATCCCGAGTTCAGGCTGGCCCAGCAGCTGTTTCAAAAAAATGGTATCGAAGCACTGATCGTCTCGCCTGCGGATCTCAGGTATGAGACAGGGGCGTTGTATGCCGAAGATAAACAAGTCGACATGGTATACAACCGCCTGGTGGATTTCGCGCTAGAGGCCCCGAGCACGCAGCCTTGCGTTCGGCCTGGCTGGATGGAGGCGCCGTTATAACTCCCAATCCCCTTGCCCACGCCCTCTACGCGGACAAGCGCAATTTGGCGGAATGGTCGGATGTTTCGAGGCTGGTATCATGGGGCTTGAGTGAGGAAAACGCCGCACTGCTGGAGACAGGTGTACCACGAACCCTGCAGGTAACAGCGAACAATGCTGATGAACTGTGGCAAGAACGCCGACAGTGGTTTTTCAAACCGGTGGCCGGTTATGGCAGCAAGGGTGCTTACCGAGGCAGTAAACTCACTAAAGGCACCTTTGCCCAGATTCTGGAAAGCGACTATATCGCTCAGGCTTACGTGCCTCCATCCGAACGTCTGGTCTTGGTCGACGGTGAGCGGCGTAAGCTGAAAGTCGATGCGCGCCTCTATACCTATCGCGGTGATTTGCTGTTGGCCGCGGCAAGGTTATATCAGGGACAGACCACGAATTTCCGTACACCCGGCGGTGGTTTTGCACCCATACTTGTTGATTAGAATCGAACATATTCCAAACAAGTCTCATAGATTGAACCCTGTCAGCCGGATAACCCGGCTGGCAGGGATAAATAAACCGCCTGCTGGTCAGGTACAACCGCTGAGACACGTAATTGACTGCGCTGAGCGGTACAGGAGCTCAGCACCGAATTGAGCAGCGATTCCCTAAGTCAGAAAATATAAAATTACTAATGTTCCAATCCCTTCGGCTCCCGCTGCTTCTGTCAACTCACTTCCCGTATATACATGTGCGATGCCTGAATAATAACGTCTAATTATTTGGGTTATACCGCTCACCGCTACGCTACAAACCGATATTACCAATATTTAGGATTTCTTCCCCGCGCGAGCATTTTCGCTGCAATAGGTGAAGTGATCATCTGGATTACAGTGAAAAAGGCAGCTGGGATAGCAATTTCTGATGGCAGGCCCGAGGCAGCTACAAACGCAGCGGCAATACTAAATTCCTTTTTGCTGACGGTGAAAAGATAGGTAATTATCTCTTTTCGGTCATCCGTTAATAAGCGTGAGCTCATGCCCACCAGGTAACCTATCAAATTAAGACTCAAACAAACGCGTACCAACCATAGCCAAGAATGGTTTCTGCGTTAGGGCCTACAACAGCCAGCAGTATTAAGAGATAAAGGATCGACCCCAGTCCTGCATAAGCTGAATCATGACGCGCAAATAATGCCGTAAAGCCTGTACGTAGACTTACCCCTAAGACAGTGGGTACAAACACAATCAAAACGAGCTCAAGAATGATTGCGCAGAGCGGAACGTCTAACTGAATACCTGTTAACCACAAAAACAGGAAGGGAACAATAAAAGGACATAACGCCGTATTGACCGCGTTGAAGACGGCAGCTAACGCCACGTTACCACGGGCCATTAATACAAGAAGGGGTGAAGATACATCCGTGGGCAATGTGCCAAGTAAGTCTGGCCCGCGGCTAGCGGTCCACTCCCAAAAAACAGACGGCCAGTCAAAAAACCCGCAATCGACATCGGATCATAGACTAAGCCTAGAGCTAATAATTGACGGGACGGCTTACGAAAAACGATGCGTACCGCATGCGCGTCAAACGTCAAGCTGATGATAAACATCAACAGCGCCAGTAGTGGGCCAATGGAGGATTCAAGAAACATTTCGGATGACGGAAATAATAAGCCTAACCCTGCAACAAAGATGACAAACCAGACAAGATGTGCCTCGACAAAATAAAGAAATCTACTCATGTTGGGTTTCGAATTACCGGTTGAAGTGGGCCGAATACCGCACTAAAAAACGCCCTCACCTTGCTCCCAATAAGCACGATGCCCTTTCGTGGTCGTCGCTCATTTGAATGTCATGCGGATAAGCCACGTCTCGCGGCACAATACATCATGAGCTATTCGCCTCATACCACCTTGTCGGGCATAAATTGACGACATTCAGGGGTTGAAGCTTTAGTAGCTAGAGGTTTTATAGTGGCTGAAATGAAAAAGTTCTAGCGAGGTTAACATATGGGACATCATCATGATCATCCCCACATTGATCCTGCCTCTGGTGACCGGCGTGTCAGCATTTCCATTTGGGCAAATGGCCTATTAACCGTCGTCCAAATCGTCGGTGGCATTATGGCGGGAAGCCTTTCGCTGATCGCTGATGCGTTACATAATTTTTCTGATATGGCGGCGCTCGTTATTGCCTTTGCCGCCCGGAAAATCGCGAGACGACCCGCTGATGCACAAATGACCTTTGGCTATGGTCGCATCGAGATAGTAGCCGCCCTCATTAACTACACCACACTCATTCTCGTTGGTGTCTACCTGATTTACGAAGGCGCCATGCGCATGATTGATCCCCCTGAGATACAGGGTTGGATAATCGTTATCATTGGTGGTGTCGCGCTTGTCGTTGATGCACTCACAGCATTGCTTACTTGGTCGATGCAAAAAGGCAGCGTTAATATACGTGCCCTCTTTTTACACAACCTTTCAGATGCGTTGGCGTCCGTCGCAGTGATTATCGGTGGTTCGTTGATTCTACTGTATGACATGCGGTGGATAGACCCCGCCATTACGATCGGTATTGCGGTTTATATTCTCTATCTCGCTTTCACGGAGATTGGTGGCCCCATCCGCACACTCATGCTGGGATCTCCCCCTGATATTGATGGTCAACGCGTCATTGAAGCAGTGCGTAGCATTGAGGGTGTCCAGGATATTCATCATGTACATCTATGGCAGATGCAAGAGAACATGGCCGCGCTTGACTGCCATGTGGTTATGACGGAGGCCGGCTGGCAGCGGCTGGAAGCGATTAAAACAGAGATCAAAGGCCAACTAAAAACGCGCTTCAACATTGTCCATTCCAGCTTAGAGTTTGAGCATATTGACCACGCGCACCAGAATGCCAACCTTTACGGACATGAGTAACAAGCCATGCATGCTCTTTTGGGCACTTTTTAGATCGGGCTTCATGCCAAAGAATCCTGATTTAATTTTCAATCACACATTTGAAATAGAGAGAAAAAATGTTTAAAAAAACGACTTTTATGCTTGCGGGTACGTTGATGTTGACAGCCGCTATCATGGCGATATCAAAACCTGCACTACTCGATATGCAAGCTGAGGCGGCCAGTGAGAATAGTGCCCAAGCCGAGAGCACCTTGGTACGTTCACACTCACCGATCCTCGGGCCAGAAGAAGCGCCGGTAACGATTGTTGAGTTCTTCGATCCAGCTTGCGAAGCCTGCCGTGCCTTTTATCCACTTACCAAGAGTATTCTGGAAAACTATCCAGAAAAAGTGCAGTTAGTCGTGCGCTATACTCCCTTCCACGGCGACGTTTCTGATAAGGCCATTCGCGTGCTGGAAGTCGCTCGTCGTCAGGGTGTATTCGAACCGGTGCTCGAAGCTCTACTCTCCCGTCAGGGGCAATGGGCCGCCCATGGTAGTTTCGATGAATCGGCTATCATGGATATCGCCAGCGAAGCAGGCTTAGACCGGAATGCCGCTGAAGAACAGCTCAACTCGGCTGAGGTGCAGGCGGTGATTGACCAAGACATGGCGGACGTCAAAGCTAACCAGATCCGTCAAACGCCGACCTTTTTCGTCAATGGAGAACCTCTAGACCCCTTTGGTATGCAGGAATTGATTGATGCGGTTGAAGACGAAATAGAAGAGGTTTCTGATGGAACGGGTCCTCAATGATGCAGCGTTGGCTGATAATGGCATTATTGAGTGTGTATCCTGTGGTCGTAGAAGCCAACTGGCGAGAGAGCCTCTTTCTCTCGCCATCAGGTGCACCATTGGACAAGATACAAGCAGCTACCGAAAAAGGGCGCTTCATTACACAGCCCCGCCTTGACACTCTGACATTTGGTCGTGATATCACCATTGCTACTTCTCTATATGAGTCCTTGGCAGTAGAGGGAGTTCCCCCGCGTTTCGCTACCAAGTTGGAGGCGCTACTAGGCGAGTTCATGGAGGCGCCTGTTGAATTTTCAGGTAGTGAACGTATCCAGCTAGTGTGGGAAGAAGACAGACGTGAGGATGGCTCCCTTGTGGGGCCTCCACGGCTGAATTATGCGGGATTGCTCGACCAGGCAGCACGAATAGAGGTGGTATGGCCGGTAGACAAAAAAGGCATCGTCATGCTCTTCAAGAACGAAGAACTTTTAGATACTTTGCAGCTACCGGTCTTTGGTGCACGCCTGACGTCCCGCTTTGGTAATCGGCGGCATCCCGTGTACGGTGGAGTTCGTCCTCATAATGGCATAGACCTTGCTGCGCCTTATGGCACACCTGTCATAACCACCGCGCCTGGTCGAATTTCCTTCATCGGTCGTCAAGGCGGTTATGGGCGCGTGATGGAAGTAGAGCACGATACGGGGACTATCAGCCGCTATACGCACCTAAGCCAGTTTTCCCCACAGTTTTTGGTCGGCGATCTGGTCAACGCTGGGGAGATACTCGGGGAGGTAGGTACCTCAGGCGTCGCCACTGGCCCTAACCTGCATTATGAAGTGAGAGTGAATGACCGGCCTATTGACCCTATGGAGCAAGGTCGGCGCATTATCCTTGGGGAACAGCCTACTCGCCTGGAATCCCTAGCATCACTTTACGAGGCAAGGGGGCGTTTAGAGCAAGCGATGGGCATATCCTCTATTTACGATCTGATTTCATTTAATGAACCATAAAATTTAATGCTGACCGGCTTTGTGTTGGTTGCGGCGTGAACGGCATCGGCTGGCTCTTAAACAGTATTAAGCAGCTTGATGGGTAATCAATAATTATAAAAGCTACGTTTATGGAAGGTACTTCGCTGGTCGCCTTAGGTTTTTTAGCAAGCCTTGCTGCGGGCTTGATGACCGCTATTGGCGCGCTTCCGGTATTATTCACCAAAAAAACCAATCGCGGTGTGCGTGATTTGGCACTGGGGTTTGCGGCGGGTGTCATGCTAGCCGCCTCTTTCTTCTCTCTGATTATACCTTCCTTGGATGCTTCCGAGTTGCGCTACGGTGGTAGCGTCGTGCCAGCCGCTATTGCCTGTGTGGCGATACTGTTGGGTATTGGGATGGTCGCTCTGTTGAACGAGTTACTTCCCCATGAGCATTTCGAGCAGGGACGAGAAGGGCCGGAGGCAGCCTCGCTTCGTCGTATCTGGCTATTTATCATCGCTATTACGATACACAACCTGCCGGAAGGCCTGGCCGTGGGCGTGGCATTTGGCGCTGGTGGTAGTGAGGGGGGGTTGCCGCTTGCCATTGGTATCGGCCTTCAGAATGCGCCAGAAGGTTTGGCCGTTGCGGTATCACTGCTCGGGGTGGGATATTCACGTTGGCGATCCTGGACGATTGCTGCCCTCACGGGGCTTGTCGAACCGTTGGGAGGTCTATTGGGTGCTGGTGTCGTCAGCATGTCACAGGCACTACTCCCCTGGGGATTAGCCTTTGCTGCCGGGGCGATGCTGTACGTCATTAGCCATGAGATTATTCCCGAGACTCATCGGAATGGTCATCAGAAAAAAGCCACATTTGGCCTCTCGATCGGGTTGGTATTCATGCTTTTTCTGGATGTCTCGCTAGGTTAAAGCGTTGGCAAGGGCCTACAGCGTTGTGGTTATCCCAAGTCGTGGGCCCCACCATGCGCCGTTTCACTGATACAGTGCTGGTGGTCACTTATCACTTCAATTATTCGGCAGCTCCCTACTTTGCCACCGGCGCACTGGGTGACCATCCGCTGAAGTTCGTCTCGCAATACAGAGAGTCGCTGAAGACGGGACTCCACTTTCTCCAAGTGATGCTTGGCAATGGCATCGACCTCCTGGCAGGGCATGTCGGGCTGGTCTGACATTGCCAATAGCTCACGCACTGCGTCTACCGAGAAACCGAAATCTCGGGCATGGCGTATGAAGGTCAAGCGCCGGACGGCGTCTTCACCGTAGCGGCGCTGCCCCCCTTCGGTACGCGATGCATCGCGCAGTATCCCGATGCGCTCGTAATATCGCACCGTTTCTGGCTTGCAGTCTGTACGCCGTGCCAGCTCACCGATGCTGATGCTTTGGCTACTTCGGGCCATCGTAAAACTCCTTCCAAATGACTTGAAGCTGTAGCTGCTACAAGGTTTAAACTTCAAAACAATAACGTATTGGGAGGATAGGCACCATGGAAAAGTCAACGCATACAGCCGCGCCCGCGGTATTGACGCTGCGGGTCGAAGGCATGGACTGCGGCGGTTGCGAGCGCAAGGCAGAGTCCGCGCTGGGACGCTTGGACGGCATTGAGGAGGTGACAGCAAGCTCGGTCACGGGGTCGGTGAAAATTCACTCCCAAGATCATGGGGCGCCGCCGCAAGAGACAATTGAGCGAGTCCTGAATGAGCTGGGCTACCAAGTGGCCTCGCATGATGGCCAAAAAGGTCCTTCGTCCTCTTCAACCCCTTGGTGGCAAACCGCTAAAGGCCGCCTGGTCATTATTACGGGCAACCTGTTGGTAGTGGCCTTTGCACTACGTATGGTCTGGCCGTCCTTAGGTAATTTACCCTTCGTTATAGCTACGCTAGTGGGATTGGTACCCATCGTACAAAGTGCCTGGGGTGCGCTGAAGATGCGCAATCCCTTCACCATTGAAATGCTGATGTGCATCGCCGCTCTTGGCGCATTGGCCATCAATGCCGCTGCTGAGGCAGCGATGGTGGTTTTTCTATTCGCTGTGGGGGAGCTACTGGAAGGTGTGGCGGCTTCACGAGCGCGTCGCAATATCTCGGCCTTAGCAAACTTAACGCCGTCCATGGCAAGGCTTATGGAAAACGGCGATGTACGCGAAATCTCAGCGAATTCACTCAAGCCAGGTCAGCGAGTACTGGTGCGCCCCGGCGACCGCGTTCCTTGTGATGGTCGTATATTGGCCGGGGAGTCAGATATTGATGAATCGCCCGTCAACGGTGAGTCCATACCGCGATCGCGTGCGCCTGGTGATGATATCTTTGCCGGTACAGTGAACCTTGGTGCCGCCCTGGAGGTGGAGGTAACACGAGGCGCCGAGGACAACACCATTGCACGGGTTATCCGTCTGGTCGAAGAGGCGCAGGCTGCCAAGGCACCGATAGCGCGCTTTATCGACCGATTTGCCTATTACTATATGCCCACGGTCGTTGTACTCGCGCTATTGATGGCAGTGGTGCCTCCGCTGGTCTCAACGATGGCGTGGTCAGAATCCATTTATCGTGCTCTGGCACTGCTATTAATTGCTTGCCCCTGCGCATTAGTCATCTCAACTCCCGCCGCGATTGCAGCTGGTCTATCGGTGGGCGCTCGTCGCGGTCTGCTGATCAAAGGTGGCGCCGTGCTTGAGCAGTTAGGCAAGCTCCGCCTGATCGCTTTGGATAAGACCGGCACACTCACTGCGGGCACGCCCAGGGTCACCGACGTGGAAGACTGGGCCACCGGACAGAACGAAAACGAAGTATTGAGGCTGGCAGCCGCCATGGAACGTGATTCCAGTCACCCCATCGCCACAGCCATATTCTCTCATGCGCAGCAGTTGGGTCTTGTCATCCCCCAAGGCGTTGCCAACCGAGCGCTTCCAGGGCGAGGCGTCGCAGGTCAGGTAGAGGGGCGTGAACTGAGTTTGATTACGCCTCGTCACTTGGCGGAACAGATCGTTCTTGATGAAGCGATTAGCGCACGATTATCTGAGTTGGAGGGCGCTGGCAAGAGCCTTGCCGTACTCGTTGAAGGTGATCGACCAATTGGCCTAATCGCTGTACGCGATGAGCCGCGTGAGGATGCTATAGAGGGACTTGCCGCTCTGTCACGCTTGGGGGTCGAAGCCGTCATGCTCAGTGGCGACAATGCGCGCACGGCCAGTGCCATTGGTGGGTCTTTGGGCATTGAAGCCTATGGCGAATTAATGCCTGAGGACAAGGCTCAACGCGTTCGTACCTGGCAAGCCGCTGGTCGTGGTCCCATAGGGAAAGTAGGAGATGGTATCAATGATGCCCCAGCACTGGCTGCAGCAGACGTAGGTATCGCTATGGGTTGCGGTACGGATGTGGCATTGGAAACGGCGGATGCAGCCCTGTTGAAGAACCGGGTTACCGGTATCGCCGAGATGATCGACCTATCTCGTGCCACGCTGCGCAATGTTAAGACCAATGTGGCTCTCGCCCTTGGTCTCAAGGCCATTTTCCTGGTCACCACGGCAATGGGTATCACCGGCATGTGGATCGCGGTGATGGCGGATACCGGTGCCACCGTACTGGTCACCTTAAATGCCATGCGTCTATTGGGCTATCGCTTTTCGTCCAGTACTGCGATGACTGAAAAGCAACAAAGGGAAGTCACGTCATGAGTGATGTACAACTAGGCCGTCTTTCAAATTGCTGGCCTTGGTTTTCCCTAGCGATATTGGTGGCACTGGCCGATCAAATCATCAAAGAAGTTGTGCACGCCCTGATGCCCTTTGGCCAAGTTATTCCGTTAACGCTGTTCTTTAACTGGGTTTACACCGGTAACACAGGGGCCGCCTTTAGTCTTCTTGCTGATGCCGGTGGCTGGCAGCGCTATGTCTTTGTTGGTTTGGCTTTAATCGTCGCTGTAGTGTTGATGGTACAACTATGCAAACCCATAACCCGTCTGGAAGCGGTTGCATACAGTTTAATATTGGGGGGAGCTATAGGTAATACGGTTGACCGTTTAGCGCGAGGCTATGTAGTGGACTACCTGGATGTCTACTGGGGGCAATGGCACTGGCCTGCGTTTAACTTGGCTGATATTGCGCTGTTTGTAGGTGTATTCATTTACGCATTGACGCTTTGGCGTGAGCGTTCCTCCTTCAAGCAATCTGAGTAACCGCATGGATTCGGTCAAGCAAACAGAAACATACGCAATTTTTTCAGGGCGGGTCACACCGATACTCGGTTGTTTAGTAGCGCTAGCGGCGGGAGTGTTAACTACTTTAAGTGCCGCGCCCTTTTACCTATGGTGGCTTGGCCCGGTGGCTGTCGGGCTGGTCTATTGGAAGATACATGCGCTGACGCCTGCGATGGCTGCTCTGCGTGGGTGGTGCTATGGCGTGGGCTTGTTTGGCGCTGGCACTTCTTGGGTCTTCGTCGCTATCCACGATTACAGTGATACCGGAGCGCCGTTGGCGTTACTCCTCACTATTCTCTTCGTAGCCGTCCTCGCACTATTCTTTGCGGTTCCCTTTGGGCTCTATCGTCGCCTCACAGGGCCTCGGCTTGCATTTCTTAGCTTTGCTGGTGTGTGGGTCGTTAGCGAATGGCTTCGCACCTGGTTGTTCACTGGCTTTCCTTGGCTCTTGCTAGGTACTTCACAGATAGATTCTCCCTTGGCTCCGTGGGCGCCCATTGGTGGGGTATACCTGCTTTCGTTGATTACCGCGCTGACCGGCACATTGGGAGTAGAGTTATTACGCCGTCGCTGGTGGTTCTTAGTCCCTATCGCCGTCATGTGGCTTGTGCCGTTAGTCTTGCCTAATCAATGGACGACGCCTGCTGGTGAGCCCATCCACGTCGCGTTGTTACAAGGGAATCTTGACCAGAACATTAAGTGGAGTGCTCAAGGCCAGCGCGAATCGATCAATATCTACACGTCGATGACACGGGAGCAGCCGAGCGATATCGATCTAATCGTTTGGCCCGAGGTGGCACTACCCCTCTTTGAGCAGGAAGCGCAGTTGACTCTTGAACGGGTAGCGTCTGATCTCAGCCCTGGCACTAATCTACTCACCGGCATCTTGCAACGCGACGGTGAGGGACTCTATTACAACAGCGTTATCGGCTTGGGTGACGTGCAAGGTCAGTATCGCAAAGCACACCTGGTACCCTTCGGCGAGTACCTGCCACTGAAAAGTCTCCTCGCTGGCACCATTGCCTTTTTCGACCTGCCTACACCGAGCATGACCCCAGGGCCAGGCGAACAGCCCCCAATACACGTCGCGGGTACGTCCATTGGCAACGCCATCTGCTATGAGATCATTTTCGCTGACCGCCTGGCCCAGCAGGCGCGCCATGCCGAGCTGTTACTAACGGTTTCCAACGATACTTGGTTTGGACGCTCCATAGGCCCGCACCAACATTTGCAAATGGCGCGCCTACGAGCCTTGGAAAATGGCCGTAGTTTAATCCGTGCCACGAGTAATGGCGTAACCGCCCTTATTGATTCCCAGGGCCGCATCACTGCTAGCGCCCCCCAGTTTGAAAAGACCAGTTTAACAGGCGAGGTAACCCCCATGCAGGGCCTCACTCCCTTTACCCGTACCGGTAGCGGGCCCGCCTGGTTATTAGCAGCTCTGCTGACATTACTCGGTTTACAACTGAACGTGTCTCGATCACAAGACAACACATTAGACGAAAAGGAATAAAGCGATGCTCTTATCAATACGTAAATCAGTGGTACCCAAGAAAACATATCGATGGCCGCTACGGTTGAGTGCATTGTTGAGTGTGATGGTAACTTGGCTGGCGATGTCCAGTGCCGTCTTAGCCGAGCAGAACTTGGCTGGGCAGAATGAGGAATGGCCCAAAGGGCACTATCCATTACCTGATGAAGGCAATGTCATAGGCAAGGCTTACACTGTCACCGTGAAGGATGACGAGGATACGCTGATTGATATTGCTAGACGCCATAACCTTGGCTATCTGGAGATTGTACGTGCCAACCCGGATGTCAGCATTTGGGTTCCCGGAGTGGGTACTGAAGTAACCATTCCAGAACGCTTTATTCTGCCGAATGTCGAGCGTACCGGTGTGGTCATCAATATCGCAGAGCTGCGGCTTTACTACTACCCCGATGTCAGTAACGATGAGTCGCCCCGCGTTGAGACCTATCCTATCGGCATTGGCCGTGAGGGGTTTGATACACCTCTTGGTGTGACCAAAACGACCATGAACATTAAAAACCCCGCATGGTACCCGCCTGAGTCGGTGCAACGCGAAGCGGAAGAGCGCGGCGAGAAAGCGCCCAGTGTGGTGCCGCCTGGCCCCGACAATCCACTGGGGGATCACGCCATTATTTTAGGCTTCGATGGTTATTTGATTCATGGCACCAACCAGCCCGATGGCATTGGCATGCGCGCAAGCCGTGGCTGTATACGCATGTTGCCTAACGATATTGAATCAATTTTTGATCGCATCCCGGCGGGCACCCAGGTCAACATCATCAACCAACCTATTAAAATCGGTTGGGACAACGGGCAGCCGCTGGTGCAGGCATTCCCTCCTTTAGGTGAGGAAGATCACACTATGACCGCTCTATCAGACGCCATTACACGCCTTGAACAACGCAATGCTGATGGTGTTCGCTTCGATTACGAACAGCTTAGCGATTTACTGGCATCATCCAACGGGCTCATCGAATCTCTGAATCCCAAGCCGGAACCGAGTAATAAAGAAGAAGACGACGATATCAACAGTGTTTATGAAGAACTGGCACTTCATGCATCGTAAATATTGATAAAGAAAGGGCAACGCGTTTTTCCAGCCTTTAGGAGAACAACGGCTAGGCTACCGTCAACCCCTTAATATTCGTCTTGTGTTGTTGGATTGAGTTTTTCCATCGCTAGCGTAGAAAGAGCTAATGCGATCATCACAACCTTGGTAGCAGCGACTTGCCGCATGGTGCAGTCGCTGTCTAAGCTGTCTCAATGTGCTTAATCTGAGGGAGAAGGGTGATTGACGTTGCGCTGAGCTACTTAAAGCCTTGGGAGTTCTCACTGACGTGGGCGACCGCCTGTGTGCTGGCTATCGTTCTCTACTTCCGTGGCCTCCGACAGCGCCAACAGCTTGGCGAGTCTACAAGCATAGCCCGTATACTCGCTTACCTGCTGGGGGTTGCGGCGATCTATGGCGTCACCCTGACCCATTACGACTATCTCGCTCAGTACATGTTCTTTGCCCATCGTGCCCAACATTTGGTACTGCATCACGCGGCCCCCTTCTTGATCGCTTTGGCAGCCCCCCTTCCAGTATTGATCGAAGGTTTGCCAATGCGAAGGTCAGTGTTACGGCTTAGTTCGATCAAAAATTCTCTGGCCTGGATGACCGAACGCGTACGTTCACATGGCATGGTCATAAAATTCTCAAATGGGTCAGGTAAAACCGCCGCTCCAAGAAGCTGACGGCTCTAGTTGAAAAGTAGAAGACTGCATTAGTGAGATGCCGCGGCAGGTAGTTGAGGCTGCCAAAATAGGTTCTGTCCGAGTCGTCCAAACCCCTTGCTCGATTGACGGCGAAAAGCTCGCTGTTGGTTATCAGCCATCGCACTCTGTCCGTCCGCATCACGGATATAGCGGGCCAGCGTCATCGCCGCAGGTTGGCCATATCGTGCCCCAGGAGAAGCGCACGTCCACACATGGCGGAGGGTCATCGCTATATCGGGCTCATGTGCATCTAAGTAGGCAAGCCCATATGCACAAGCCTCTAGCGTAAACACGTCATGACTGCAGAGCTTCCAGGCGGCATTAGGCTTACCTTTGGAGTCATAGGTGTATGTCTTGCCGATATCGTGCAATAGCCCGCCCACGAAACAGGCTTCTTGCATGAGACGAGGCATGGCCGGCTCATTCAGGCGCAGCATTGCCACTGAATGATTGGCAACCTCCAACGAATGTTGGAGCAAACCGCCTGGGTAGGCGTGATGATAGTTACGGCTTCCCGGTGCATTAAGAAAGGCTTCCAATCGCTCTTGACGCTCCAATACTCGTGTCAAAAAGGTGCGCAGGTGATGAGACGTTAGCGATTGTGCGGTCGCTACTAGCCGATCAAACGCCTCGGGTAATGGGCAGTAAACACGGGGTAGCGACTGCAGCGTGCCGAGTGCATCAATCTCTTCTGGGTTTGCTTTACGAAATGCATTAAGTAAAAACTGGCCAGACCAACACTTCACCCCGGTGGCGGTGACATGTTCCAGGTGGCCAATACGCTCCGGTGCGGGTGTTTTCTCCAAGTTGAGCATCGCAACGTGATCGCCCTCGCAGTCGCTGAGGCGAAGTTTCAAGAACGGCTTTTTCGCATCATCAAACACCACGACACGGCCGGTTAGGCGATAAGTCCCCGTGAAGGAGCGCGTCAGTTGACGAGAATAGTGATTAGACAGTTTCATGGCGGCGCTCCTTCTGAACGTTAGCGGATGAGGTATTGCCGAGCAGACGCTCAAAGGCAGAGCCATCCATACGGGTGGCGTTGGGGACATACCGCGAATAGACCTTGAACAGCATTTCCGTTGAGCTGTGCCCCAGCATCCTTGCCACCCACTCGGGGTTCTCACCTGAGGCTAGAAAAAGCGTCGCGGCGGTATGGCGCGTTTGATAAGGACGTCGCTTGGTCAGCCCAAGGGCTTTTAGTAAGGGGTACCACACGCGCTTGGTGACGTTATTATGATCAAGCGGCCCTCCCAGTTGATTACAGAACACGTATGCGCTTTTTTGTCCGGTGGCGGCATACTGAGTTTTTAACGCGTCATACACCTGCCCAAACATAGGGATTTCCCGTTGTGAGCCATCCGTCTTGGTGTACTCCGTTTCGCCATTGATCAACGTCTCGCGTACCAAAATTTCTCTTTTCGCAAAATCAACGTTCTTCCATTTCAACCCATCGACTTCGCCGGTGCGCATGCCGGTAAAGAAGCGCACCGTGTAGTAGTTGCGGTAGTCCGGGCGGACGCTGTCGATAATGCGCTGCACTTCCTGCAGCGAAAATGGCTCGATGTGGGTTTTCTGCAGTTTCAAAGGCTTGATGTTCTTATAGGGCGTTTCAAACTCGAATCGCTCGGCTGCCTCACCTAACACCATTCGCAAAATTGTCATGTGGCTATTGATTGTTTTGGGCGAAACGACCCCCGTGGCTCCGCGCCCCTTACGTTTGGACAACTTGGCACGGAACGCCATGATGTCCGCCTTACTGATTTCACCCATCGATTTTTTACCGAAAGCTGGCTTTAGCGAGCTATCAAGAATCGAACTTACATTGCGTACGTGGGAAGCACGCCACTGGATTTTGCTTTCCTCAAACCACTGGGTAGCGAAGTCATTAAACAGTGGTGTGTTTGAATTGCTGGCATTTTGAAGATCGGCTGTATTAATAAGCTGGTCAGTTTTCAGTTTTTGTAAATTGCTGCTATTAGGAAAGAACTCCGAATAATTGAATTCACTGAGCAGCATTTTTGCTTCCATGCGCTGTAAAAGTTGTTCCAGCTGCTTACGATTTTTTGCGTTATCGTCCAGTAGTGTTTGTTCCCGAAATCGCTGGCCGTCATACCTGAAGTCGATGAAAAGCTTTTTGCTCTCTTTACGAGCGCGAACCTTACCCATGGCATACCCCTCCATTAGCCATAGGGATGGCGATTGCTTGCTGACGAGGAGTCGCTTGCAGCATTTCTTCCTGGATAGCTTCCCAGATATAAAGAATTTTTCGACGCCCAAAGGGCCGGATGTAATGAGTGCCTTCAATTAGCACGCTGTCTTTGAGTTGCTGACGGATAGTGCGTGCATCATATTTGATCCGCGATGCGAGCTCTTCCGTTGTCAAAAAAGTGCAGTCCATGAGACTATCTCCTCATGTTGGTGATCATTTGATAATATTTTTAATCGCTCGAATGTAAATATATACGTTCAAATGATTATTTCAATACCTTTTTGATAATTTTTATAATCATATTGGATGAAGAGATGATTCGGTATCACTTAAAAGAGCTGATCGCTGAGAAGGAGTTTGCAGAACGTCGCAGAATTACGATCGGTGAGATAGCAAAAGAAACAGGGATTAATCGGATGACGTTATCGAAAATTATCAACCATGCAGGCCATAGCACAGTGACTGATAATCTTGACAAACTTTGCTACTACTTTGATTGTGAAATCGATCAGTTGGTGACCCATATCAAGGAAGCAGAGGATGCGCTGCTGCCATCTGATTCACGTTGAATAGTGGGTAGACGAAGTTGCGTGTTAGGAGCCTGAAGGTCACCTTCATTTTGGAAGGCTAAGGGAAGAAATGAAGTTTGGGCACAGCGTGGGCACAATTTGGGCACAGAGGGATTCTGAAAGATAAGCATAAAAAAAGGCAGACCAGTAAGTAACTGATCTGCCTTTCAAAATATTGGTAGCGGGGACCGGATTTGAACCGATGACCTTCGGGTTATGAGCCCGACGAGCTACCAGACTGCTCCACCCCGCATCAACGTGTGGCGTATTCTACAGAAGTTTTAGGTGAAGTCAATAGAGTGATTAACACGTTTGGCTTATAGCCGTTGATTATGACCTGCGGCAACATGGGGTAAGTGCAGCTATGCTTTATATAGCCATAACAAAAAGCTTACGTTGGTGCATTGTTCAAGAAAATTATGCACTAGGGTAATACAGGCGCAGTCGCGCTTATTCACAATGGCTTGCGGCGCGATGTGCGTGCTTTGAGATCCAAGCCATTTGTCATTTCAGGGAGGTAGTCAATGGCCAATCAAGCCCCCGTCGCCTGGGTAACTGGTGGAACTGGTGGTATCGGTACGGCAATTTGTCGTTCGTTGGCAGATGCGGGATATCTGGTCGTGGCGGGTTATCGCAACCCCGACAAGGCTAAGACCTGGCTAGAAACGCAGCACGCCGACGGCTATCGCAATATCGAATTGTCGGGTATCGACCTTTCTGACCACAACGCCTGCCTGGAAGGAGCCCGCCAAATCCACGACAAGTATGGCCCTATTAGTGTGTTGGTGAACTGTGCGGGGATCACCCGTGACGGCACCATGAAAAAAATGTCTTACGAGCAGTGGTACGAAGTGCTCGATACCAATCTCAACAGCGTTTTTAACACCTGCCGAAGTGTCATTGAGATGATGCTTGAGAATGGCTATGGTCGAATTATTAATATTTCATCCATCAACGGTCGTAAAGGTCAGTTTGGCCAGGTCAACTACGCGGCGGCGAAAGCCGGTATGCATGGCTTGACCATGTCGCTGGCACAGGAAACAGCGACCAAAGGGATTACCGTCAATACCGTATCGCCTGGCTATATCGCCACCGATATGATCATGAATATTCCAGAAAAAGTGCGCGAAGCAATCCGGGAAACAATCCCGGTGAAGCGCTACGGCACGCCAGAGGAGATTGGTCGACTGGTTACCTTCTTAGCCGATAAGGAGTCAGGATTTATCACCGGTGCGAACATCGATATCAACGGTGGTCAGTTTATGGGCTAGTGATTAGCCCAAGAGGAGAGCGCAAACGGGAGGCTATAAGCCTCCCGTTTTCTTGCTAACGCTTAAGGTAGCGGGACTCGCGCTAGTCGGCTAAGCAGGTTATCCAGCTCTTCTACTTCAGTGTCCCATAGCGTGGCTGGCATTGGCCCTAGCGCCAATAGCGCGACCAAGATGTTGATCACTTCTTGATCACGGCTGCGCTCTTGATTGAAGCCTTCATTCAAACGCTCTACCTGAATCGCCAAGCGCAGCGGCTCATCGCTCTGCCGCACGCTACCCACGGCCAGCATCGAGAGGTGCACTCTCAGTCTGGCGAGGGAGTCGGCGATGCGAGTGTGATCAGCGTCTGATAGCGGTACCGCTACGCTATGGCGCTGTTGATTGCGTGCGTTATGCGCCTCATTAAAGGCGGTAGGCAGTGAAGTGCCGAGAGCCGCTTGTGCGTCCACGTTGCTTGGGATCCCTTCGTCGAGGTAGCGCTGGTCGGCAGTCAAGTGAGCGCTCACTAATGGCATGATCGCATGCCACTGTTGAACTGTATCGGCAACCGCCAGACGGTTTAAGCGTTCTCTGCGCGCACGCACGATGCCACTCATCCGCCGCTGCATGCCTTCGCTGCGCCGATTGCGTGGCAACGGCTCAAGTTGATTGGCTTGTTCGATAAAGCGCTCCAACGTGGCCGACTCACTCGCCTCAATCGGCTGCCAGCTATCCATTTCGTCGATGAGGGCTTGCATCTCATCAAGCTGCTGTTGCTGGCGCGCTGCCTGCTCAGTTTTATGCGCATCGCGCTGGGCAAAGAGTTGATCACATTCGTGGCGGAAGGTTTTCCACAGCGTTTGCTCTTCGCCTTTGGGTGCCCGGCCCAGGGCCCGCCACTGCTGCTGCAGCTGTTTGGTCAAGTGAATGCGCTGTGCAAGAGGTTGGCTTTCGTCGCTGCGCAGCGCGCTCACCTGGCTGATCAGATCCCGTTTTTGCGCGGCGATAGTTTCAGCGCGCTGATCGATCAACGCCTGTAGCTGATGGCGAATGACACCAAAGCGCCGCCCAACGGACTCGGAGCGTTCACGGGGAACGGGGCTGTAGTGTCGCCACTGGTGGCGCGCTTTGTCGCGGATTTGCCGTAGCACATCGGGGTCGGCGTCTTCGGCGGGCTGAGCCAGCAGGTTTTCCAACTGATCGCACAGCGCTTCGCGGGCTTGAAGGTTTGCCTCACGCTCTTCGCTGAGCTGGTCTCGCCAAGGGGCGAGACGTTCGTGGATGCGATCCGAGGCGCTGCGAAAACGAGCAGACTGTTCGCGGTTAGCCGCCGCATCTCCCAGTGATTTCCACTCTTTGACCAGTTGGCGATGGTGGCGGTCAAGTGCTTCTTCCGCCATATGGCGGTCATTCGAGAGGGTTTCGATGCTGTCACATAGCTGCTCGCGCTTTGGCCCGGCGACAAACCCCCGCCAATCGCGTAATTCCGCGAGCCGGGCGGCTAAGTGCTTTAAGCGCGTTTTGAGCGGTTGAGCGGCTGGGCTTTCCAGCGCTTCAATGCGCGGCTTTAGCCGCTGATGCAGACGGCTGGCACTTTTAAAGGCGCCGCGCTCTAACAAGTGCTCAAAGGTGTCGAGTTCTGCGCCATGTGCTTTTAGGGAGGCGTTGTCTTCTGTCGGCTGCGAGGGCGTAGTGTTTTCAGCGTTGAGGGCCGCTTGGGCACGGCCGAGCAGCGCGGGCGGCGTTAAGGCATCCGGCCATTGGCATTCGCTCATCAGCGTGGCGAGGGTAGCGTGGTCGCCGTTGGCCAATGCGGTTTCGATGGGGGCGCTTGCCGCGCACCAGCGCTGCCATGCCTCTAAGCACTGGTCGTAGTGATGAATCGCCAACGTGTAGCGCTGGCGCATGGTCTCACTGGGCGGATGGATATCAGAAAGCGCCTGCCAGCGTTGGCCTAATAGTTGGCGCTGGGCGCGCAGGCTGTCGATATCCTGCACGGTCATGGCTGAGGCGTGGCGCAGGCCATCAAGGGTTTCTTCGATGCCTTCAAGCAGCTGTTCGCGGGTGTTTTCGGCTTCTTCACGGCGCTCGTCGCTCTGCTGGCGCGCCTGCTCCTGGGTTTCGTGGTCGTGAAGCGTCTTGCGGCAATTGAGCACCGCTTGATGAAAGCGCTGCTCTTGCTCCACGCTTGGCGGCTGGTTCAACTGTTCCCACTGCCGTTCAAGGTGGCGAAAGCGGCCGCCATAGAGGGGTTCCCAAGGCGCACGGGCGTGCTGCTCTAATTGATTCAGGAGCGTTTCGCGTTGCTGCGCTTCTGCTTCTAGCCACTGGGCGTCGCTACGCAAGCGGTTGAGGCGTTCCCGTGCCAGACGCACCACTTGGCGGTCGCGGCGGGCCTCTTTTAACAACCGTTTTAGCCCCTCTTCGCCCTCAATGCGTTCGGCAGCCTGATGGCGAACGGCGGCCACGCCGTTGTGGCAAGCTTGATGAATCAGATCATTTTCATCGCCCAGCTTGCTCAGTGCGGTCAAGCGTAGATTCAGGTTGTCACCCTGCAGGGCCACCGCGCTCAGTACCCGCGGCTCTTCGATCTGTTCCACCAAGGATTGGCGTTGGTGCAAGTCGGTATGGCCTTCACGCCCGCTGAGCCGTTGGCAAATAGCATTGAACCAGGCCTCATCCTGCTGGTGGTGCGAGTAAGCGTCGACCAGGCCTGCGCAGTCATCCAGGGCTAGCAGCGCGGCTAGGCGAATCTGGCTGTCGCTATCTTGAGTGAGCGACTGCAGCGCTTGGCGCTGCTCTGCTTGCTCAGGGTTCAATCGCTGGAGGGCCTGACGGCGCACCTCGGGGTCAGGGTGCTGCCACCGAGGTGCGAACAGTCGTCTTAACAGTCCGTGCATGAATCATCCTGCTAGTATGAAATGCGTAGCATGAAAAAAGCGGCTCAGTGGTTGCAGTCACCGGCGCTGTCGCTTAGCTTGGCCTTACTATGGTGTGATAAACGTCTATTTTCTAGGCCACACTGCTTCTAGACCACACTGTTTTTAGACTACAGTGTTTCTAGACGACGAAATGCGTGATAGTACGCTACCTTTATCTTATCTGAACATGACGGGGAGTTCGGCCATGAGCCTTAACGTGGATAGTGCCGTAGTGGCCTTTACCTTCAAAGGGGGCATGTTGCCGATGACCGTCATGGAGCTAAGTAGTGCTGATCCGGAGCAAATCCGGCAGCAGTTGGCTGGCAAATTCTCCCAGTCTCCTGCTTTCTTTCAGCATACACCGGTTGTGCTCAGCGTGGAAAAACTCGATGAACCCCACTTAGCCCTTGAACGCATTTGTGCTGTGTGCCGTGACCACAAGCTGTTGCCGGTGGCCGTACGCGGTGGCACCGAGCCGGTGCGCCAATCGTCCTGGGCGCTGGGGTTGGGGTGGTTTCCACCAGTGGCAGAGGGCCGTGCCCGGGGGCTTGAAAGTGTCAGTAATTCGCCAGTGCAAGAAGTCTCCCGTGAGGAGGCAGTAAGTGAGGCGGAAGCGCCAACGCTCGCTACGCGGCTTTATCGCGGTACCGTGCGGTCGGGGCAGCAAGTAAGCGCCTCTGATGGAGATTTAGTGGTGATTGGGGCGGTGAATGCCGGTGCAGAAGTGCTGGCCGCTGGCAGTATTCATGTTTATGGCGCGCTGCGTGGCCGTGCGTTGGCGGGTATTCATGGCAATATCCAAGCGGGTATTTACTGCCGCGAATTGGAGGCTGAACTGCTTTCAGTGGCAGGTAATTACAAACGCTCTGAAGATATTGATGCGCAGCTTCTGGGGCGGCCCGCAGAAGTTCACTTTACAAAAGAACAGCTTGAAATTAAGCCACTGGGCTAAGGTATTTGTATGAGGCTGCGTTGGTGCTTCATGCCTAGCGACGCCGAAGACGCTATCCGTTACAGTATGGCATGTTGATGACATTGACGTTCCCGTTATGCGCAGAGCGCCAGCTGTCTCGCGCTCGCGACGAACGACTTCAAGAAGGAAGTGACTCTTGGCCAAGATAATTGTAGTGACCTCTGGTAAAGGAGGGGTCGGTAAAACCACTAGCGCGGCAGCCATCTCTACGGGGCTTGCGCTGCGCGGTAAAAAAACAGTCGTAATTGATTTTGATGTGGGCCTGCGGAATCTCGACCTGATCATGGGCTGCGAACGACGCGTGGTGTATGATTTAGTCAACGTGATTCAAGGCGAAGCGGGGCTTAACCAGGCGCTGATTCGTGATAAGCGCGTCGAGAATCTGTTTATTTTGCCAGCTTCTCAAACCCGTGATAAAGACGCCTTGACCCAAGAGGGGGTCGCGGAGATTCTGGAGAAATTGAAAGAAGATTTCGATTTCATTCTTTGCGATTCACCTGCCGGTATTGAGCGTGGTGCACAGTTGGCCATGTACTTTGCCGACGAGGCGATTGTGGTCACCAACCCGGAAGTGTCGTCAGTGCGCGACTCTGACCGTATTTTGGGGCTGCTGGCCTCTAAAACCCGACGTGCCGAACAGGGCGAAGACCCTATCAAAGAGCACCTGTTGGTGACTCGCTATAATCCCGAGCGTGTGACCTCAGGCGATATGCTGACGCTCGATGATATCCGCGAAATTTTGGCGATTAACCTGCTGGGCTTGATTCCTGAGTCTGAGGCCGTGCTGCGTGCCTCTAATCAGGGCGTGCCCGTTACCCACGATATCTCCAGCGATGCGGGCCAAGCGTACAGCGATACGGTATCGCGCCTGCTCGGCGAAGACATGCCGCTGCGTTTCCATGAAATGCAACGCAAAGGCCTGCTGAGCCGTATGTTCGGGGGAGGTCGTCGATGAAACTGCTTGAGTTCTTGAAGCGTGAGCGCAGAAAATCCGCCTCGGTAGCCAAAGAACGTTTGCAAATTATTGTGGCGCATCAGCGTAGCCAGCGCGGGCAGCCCGACTATATGCCGATGCTTGAGCGCGAGCTACTTGAGGTGATCCGTCGCTATGTCCATGTGGATGACGACGCCATTCAAATCTCCTTGGACAGCGAAGACAACTGCTCAGTGCTTGAACTGAACGTTACGCTCCCCAAAAGCTAACCCTAAGCGCTGAAGACGCGGCGAAAGGGGCGGCGGGTGTGCTAGGCTTGGGCTTTTAACTGCCCAGCGGAGTGATTGTTCATGGCGCCACCCAATGCTGCCCCTGCCAGTTTTCTATGGCATGACTATGAAACCTTCGGGGCGGATCCGCGTCGCGATCGGCCCGCACAGTTCGCAGCCCTGCGCACTGATGCTGACCTGAACGAGATCGGCGAGCCGATCGAGCTCTACTGCAAGCCCGCCGATGATTACCTGCCTCATCCTGCCGCCTGTTTGATTACCGGTATTACGCCTCAAAAAGCCCAACGCCATGGTTTGCCCGAAGCAGAATTCGCGGGCGAGATTCAGCGCCATATGAGTGAGCCGGGCACCTGCGTGGTGGGTTACAACAGCCTGCGTTTTGATGACGAAGTCTCCCGCCATCTGTTTTACCGCAATTTGCTCGACCCTTATTCCCGTGAGTGGCAAAACGGCAATTCCCGTTGGGATTTAATCGATGTTGTGCGCGCCTTTTATGCGCTGCGTCCTGATGGCATTGAGTGGCCGCTGCGCGAAGACGGCGCACCCAGCTTCAAGCTTGAGCACTTAACTGCAGCTAACGGCATTGCCCATGAGGGTGCCCACGATGCGGTAGCCGATGTACGGGCCACGATCGCGTTGGCCCGCTTGCTCAAGGCGCGCAATGCGAAGCTGTTCGACTATTTACTCGGTTTGCGCGGTAAGCGCGCGGTGGCTAAGCAGCTTGACCTGCCCAACGCCAAACCGCTGCTGCATATCTCCCGTCGTTATCCCGCCAGCCGGGGCTGTAGTGCGTTAGTCATGCCGCTGGCCGAACACCCGACAAATCCTAATGGGGTGATCGTTTACGATTTGAGCGTTGATCCTAGCGATATGCTGAGTATGTCGGCGGAGCAGGTTCGTGAGCGCGTGTTTGTCAGTCAGCAGGATCTAGCCGAAGGCGAGGCGCGGATTCCGCTGAAGGTGATTCATATCAACCGTTGCCCGGTGGTGTTTCCCGCCAGTGCTTTGAAAGACGTTGAGGGGCCTCAACAGGGTGAGTATGGCACCATCGTCGCGCGCTTAGGCTTGGATGTGGTGGCTTGTCGGCAGCACTGGAAAGCCCTGCGCGATGCCAGCGGTGTCGCCGCAAAAGTCGCAGAGGTATTTAGTGCTGGCTACGACGATGCGCCACAAGACCCTGATCTAATGCTCTACTCAGGCAGTTTCTTCTCGGCTGCCGACCGTCAGCAGATGGAGCGGGTGCGAGAGATGGAGCCGTGGGATTTGGTAGGGCAGCGCTTTGCGTTTCAGGATCCGCGCTTGGAAGAGATGTTGTTTCGCTTTCGTGCACGCAGTTACCCCGACACGTTGGAAGGCGAAGAGCGCGAGCAGTGGGAAGCGTTTCGTTGGATGCGGATCAATGATCCGGCCCTGGCGGGCTTTACCCTCAAGGCGTTTGCGCGGGAAATCGCTCAGTACAATCAGCAAACCCTTACTGATCGCGAGCGGCAGATTTTGGAAGAGCTGGTGATGTTCGTGGAAGCCATGATGCCGGCTCAAGCATTTGACGCCTGAGCCGGTACCCGTTTAGGTCACTCCTGTAGGGAGTTCTCTTTACGCATTGTCATCACGCACTTTGGGCAGGGGTGAGCGCTCTTCACGATAATCGCTGACATCGCTGGGTTCGTCGCCCGGATTAAAGCGTATATCCAGGGTGTGCTCGCGCAACGATGGCCATAGGGCCTTAATATCCTCAAGGCTAACGTTCAGCACTAGTTCGGCCAGTTGGTCGCGGCGATCAAAGCGCACATCTTCCAACGCGGTGGCTTGCCAATAGCGGTTGGCCATGCCCGCAAGGCTGGTATCGCGCTGGCGTAACTGGTCGTGAACAGCCTGGCGATAAGGCGCTAAGTCAGCGTCGCTGAGTTGTTCAAGGCGCTGGTTAGCCTCATCAAGAAACACATCCATGCGTTCGGCGATGGTGCCGCTATCCACGTCGGGTGATTGCACCATAAGGGCAACCCCTGGCGCTTCGAGCAGCGGCGAATAGCCGGCGTTGACGATGTAGCCGAGCTGCTGCTCGGTGCGCAGTTGCTGGTAGAACGGTGTTTCCAGCCACTGGGCGATCACCGCGGTGGTGGCTTGTTCCTCTGGCGTCTGATCGCGGCCTTGCAGATAGCGCAGAACCAAGGACTCATCCCGAGAGCTGTGAGGGTGCAGCACGCTGTGCTCATCACTTGCTGCAAGCGGGGTGAGGTTAGCAATATCGTCGCGGTTTAACCGCGGTTTTAGCCTGGCACGCATCAGCTGTGTTTGTTCACGCGCCAGGTCAGCGTCCAGGTTGCCCACCGCCATGGCATCGACGTACAGGTTATCTAGAAAGCGCTGGCGAAAATCTTCCAGGTGACCACTGTCAAAGCGCTCGCTGGCGGCGAGAAGTTCAGCGGTAGACCATTGTGGTGTGAGTAGGGCTTCGCCCAGCGTGCGGCTAGCTTGACCGTAGAGCGATGCTTGGGGCGCATTGCGCCACTCGCGCTGCAGCTGATAACGCACCCGCTCGAAAGCGCTGTCGGTAATTTCTGCGTGCGCTAATTGCTCAAGCGCTTGTTCAATCAGCGGGGTTTGGCCATCACGCCAGCCTGAGAACGATAGTGTCATGCCCCTGGCGTGGGGATAAGCGCTAAACGACTGCCCTGCCAACCACGCTGGGTAGAGGGATTCATTCAAACTGTCGTTAAGCCAGCTGGCGAGTAGCCGAGTGAGCACTGCTTCATGGGCGGAGTAGCTGGCGGTGGGGCTTTGCAGACTGACCCGCCACTCAACTGTGGGAGTATTAAAGCGCTCATCCTGCATGTGCCAAGCGGTAAACGATGGTGTTTCGACCAGCAGGCTGGGGCGCTCATCCTGGCCTTCCAACAGCGTCAGGTCACTGGCGATAAAGGGGTTGGGCCCCGGGAGTGCCAAACCGCTCAGGGGTTGGCCCGGCTGTTCGGGTACTTGCTCGTCCCATTGGGTATTGAACCAAGGGGAGACAGTGTCGCTTTCGATATCCGGTGCTGAGTAGAAGCGCAGCATGTTATCCGGCGTTAGCGCGTCAAGATAAACCTGCTGGCGCTCTGCATCGGGGCCATCCATACGGTAGGCCGCGTACTGCACGTCCTCTACCGGGTAGCGAGATAGGCTCATTGAAAGGCGAGTGGCTTCCTGCTGTGGGGCGCCATACTGCTGAAAGCGGAAGGCCTGCTCATTGAGTTTTGCCTGCTCTTCGTAGCGCCATTCGGCGAGGGCATCATTACGCAGTTGATCAATGGCGGCAAACAGGGTGGCTTCAATATCGTCCAAGCGTTCGGCGCCTGCGGGCGTCAGACTGATGGAAATAGTGAATAGTGCTTCGTTGCCATCGCCGCGCCCCACACCGGCGGAAAGCCCATCGGCCAGTCCTGCATCGCGCAGTACCGCTAACAGGCTACCTTCACCTTCATCGCCAAGCAGGTGGGCGATTACCTGGGTCGGCTTTGTACGGTAGTCCTCAGTGGGGTCGGGTACTGGGAAGTAGAAGCGTAATTGACGACGATCCTGCAGCGACTGGCGCTCGATATAGCGGGGTAGCGTGTCTGAATCAACCAGCGGCGCGTCAATCGTCGGCACGCTTAAGTCGTTGTCGGGAATATCGGCAAAGCGCTCGGCTACCCACTCCTCCAACTGATCCAACGGCTGTGGTGCCACAATCGCCAGGTTCATTACATTGGCGTCGTAATGCTGGTGATAGAAATCGATCACCCGCTCGCGTAGCGTTGCCTCGCCTTCAGGCGGGCTGGCTAAGGTTTCCCGGCTACCCACGGCAAATCCGGTGGTGGGGTTGTCAGGGTTGAGCAGTTGGTTGAGCACATCGTTTTCGCGACGGGACTCATCACGAATACGCGCCATGTACTCCGAGTGAACGATATTGCGTTCGCTCTCCAGGTGGTCGGCGTTAAACAGCGGCGAGAGGAAAAATTCGCTGAAACGGTCAAGCGCGCCCGGCAGCGCCGATGGCTCAATATCAAAGAAGTAATTGGTATCCTGCTGCGCGGTGAAGGCGTTGTGAGAGCCCGCGTTATTGGAAATATAGCGCTGGTAGGCATCAGATTCCGGGTAGGGCTCGGTGCCTAAAAACAGCATATGCTCTAGAAAGTGTGCTAACCCCTTAAGGTCATCAGGATCTTGGGCGCTGCCTACTCGCACATTCATCGACGCTGCCGCCTTGTCTGCCTCCGGGTCGCTGACCAGCAGCACATTGAGGCCGTTCTCGAGCGTCAAAACCCGGTAGTCGCGGCTGTCATAGGGGCTAATGATCGGGGTGACTGTGTCAGCAATGGCGTCGGCAACGGCGTCATCGGTGGCCGCGAAGGCCAGTGGTGTTAACGCGATGCTGGCGATAACGCCAATCACTGCGCACTGTGGGAAAACACGCCAGCGGGTTATGCAAGTGGATCGCAACATTACAGCTCCTGTGACACAGCCCAACGCAGCATCGACCCGGTAGGATGGGCACAGGCCGGTGACTGGTAGGCGGGATTATTGACATGTTTAGATACCGGAAAAGCGCCCAACAGTTCCAATGGTGCGGGTGCTAGCAGTGAATTAAGCGTTTCGGTATCGGTGTCTGGGTTGAGCCAGGCGGATAACGCATGGCTGGGTATAGTGACCGGCAGGCGGTCGGTTAACGGCGATAACAACAGGTTGGCGGGCACGGTGATCAGTGCGGCAGAGTCGGTAAACGCCGTTAACGTGGTGTGGTAGCGGCACCATAGTGCGCCCAATAGCAACGGCGCCCGGGATACCTGGGTCACTAAATAGGGTTGCTTGCTGCGGGGCTGGGTTTTCCATACATAGAAACCGCTCACCGGGATAACGCAGCGGCGCGCGCTAAAGGCATCGCGAAACATCGCCCGTGATTCAAGGGTTTCTGCCCGTGCGCAGTGGGGGGCGTGATCCAGCACCTCCAGCCAGGGCGGCGTCAGGCCCCAGAAAAGTGACGAGAGCCGGTACTGCCCCTGCTCTATGCGAATAGCGGAAATTGGCCTACGAGGCGCTAGGTTAGGCGACTCAATCAACGGTTCAGGAGTGGCTAGCGTTGGCAATAAGCGGGTCAGCGGTAAATTTTGCACATGCAATCGCCCCGTCATTAGCTATCTCCTTAAGCAGAATCGTCGTGGAAGTGTACCTGGATGGCGGGGGACTGCGCGCAATAAAGCACGAAATGTAGCGTTTTAGTGTCGAAAACAGTGTTCGATGTAAGGTATCCTATCTTATCCCTTGCTCCCGCTAAAGCGCAGTGAGGCTTCCTTCTTGTTTGCCGTTGACCTTAAGAGATTGCCATGGCCCGTCCTAGACAGCATGCGCCCGATGCCCTCCATGCGCAGGTCATGCACGCTTGTGATGAGTGGTTGGCTGAGCAGCCAGTCCATGGTCTCTCACTGCGTGCCCTGGCCAGAGAGGTCGGCTGTGCCCCCAGCACCCTATTGAAGCTATATGGCAGCTTCAATAATTTATTGCAGCACGTCAATGTGGAAACCTTGGCGCGTTTACAGCACACCATTACCAGCCTGATCGACGATGACCCTGAGCCATGGCTACGTTCGCTGGCGCGTGCCTACTGGCGGTTCGCCGAGCAGGATTGTTACCGCTGGCAACTGCTGTTTGATTACCCGCTGGCCCAAGAAGGCGAGCTTGATCAGCGTCAGAGCGATTTGATCGAAGCGCTGTTTACCCAAGTAGAAGCGTCGCTTAAATCCTACCAGCCAGCGCTGGATGATCTCGAAGCCCGCCGTTTGGGGCGCACGCTGTGGGGCAGCGTGCATGGTTTAGTTCAGCTAGGGCTTAATGAGCGATTGGGCTATTGGCAGGGTCAGCAATTAAAAGTAGATGAGCTGCTGGATCAACTGATGAGTACCATTCTGGCGGGCCTACGCCATCGTGAGGCGGCGACGTGAGTGGGTGGGTCAATGCGGCTCGTCAGGCGCTGCGCTGGCTGATCTTTGTCTCAATGCGCCTCTGCTACCGGCTGCAGGTGCATGGGCGTGAGCATATCCCTAAGCAGGGGGCCGCGCTGGTGGTGTGTAACCACGTCAGTTTTATGGATGCCTTGGTGTTAGGTGGTGCTAGCCCCCGACCGCTGCGCTTTGTGATGGATCAACCGATTTTTGACTCGCCTTGGCTTAAATGGTGGTTTCAGCTGGTTGGCGCAATCCCTATTGAGTCTGAACGACGCAGCCCCGGCGCCCTGAGACGCGCTCTGGATGACGTGAGCTCAGCGCTGCGCCAGGGGCAGGTCGTGATGGTCTTTCCTGAAGGGCGATTGACCCCTGATGGCGAAATTCACGCCTTTCGGCGTGGCCTAGAGGCTATTCTCGCCAGGGACGATGTGCCGGTGGTTCCGGCAGGGTTAGCAGGCTTGTGGGGGTCGTGGACATCTCACCATGATGGCAAGGCGCTAAAGAAGTGCCCTAAGCGTTTTCGGGCGCCGGTGAGCCTGCACTTTGGGCCCCCGCTCAACCGTCTGGACGCCGATGACATAGCGCTGCGGCGGTTTCTCGAAGCGCGGGTTAGGGCGCTAAAAGCGGCGGCTGACCAGGATCTGGCCAACCGCCATTAACTCGCTTATCATTGATTAGCGGCGTGGCGCCCGCAGCTTTTGCCAGCAGCGTGCTGAGGTAATGAGATTATCGCGGATCTCCAGAATCTCCATGCGCATATTGCCGATCTGTAGGCATGCTGGGCCTTCTGGGAAAGCTTCAAGGTGCTCAAGAATTAACCCGTTGAGCGTTTTGGGGCCATCGGTAGGCAGCTGCCAGCCGAGCATCTTGTTAATCTCACGAATATTGGCGGTGCCTTCAATCACATGGCTGCCATCGTCCTGCTGGTGAATCTCTTCATCTTCAGAGACATCGGTGGTGAACTCGCCCACGATCTCTTCTAGAATATCTTCCAGGGTGACCAAGCCCTCTACGTCGCCGTACTCATCCACCACAATGCCGATGCGCCGTTTCTGCTTTTGAAAGTTGAGCAGTTGGGTATGCAGCGGTGTGGACTCGGGAATAAAGTAGGGCTCCCGTGCTTCTTGAACAATCGATGCCTTGGTAACTTCGTCCCGGGAGAGAAAGCGTGCCGCGTTGCGCAGATGCAGCATGCCGATAATATTATTGATATCACCTTTATAAACCGGTAGCCGGGTATGCTGGCTGGTGCGAATCTGGGTCAAAATATCTTCGAGCGAATCATCCAGGTCGATACCCAGCACTTCGTGGCGTGGCACCATGATGTCGTTCACGGTGACGTTCTCAAGATCGAGAATAGATAGCAGCATTGCCCGGTGGCGGTAGGGGATCAGCGTGCCCGCTTCGTGAACCACCGTGCGCAGCTCATCACGGGTCAGGCTATCGCCCCCGTTATCAACGCTTTTAACGCCCACCAACCGGAGCAAGCCGTTAGACATCACGTTAACCAGCCATACGAGCGGGTAAAGCAGCTTTAGCAGCGGCTCAAGGGCGTAGGAGGTCGGGTAGGCGATCCGCTCGGGTTTAATCGCGGCGTAGGTCTTCGGCGTTACTTCGGCAAAAATAAGAATCGTGATGGTCAACAGAGCAGTAGAGATTGCAGGCCCAGATACGTCGCCGAAGAAGTGAATGGCGATAATGGTCGCAATTGAGGCCGCCAGGTTGTTGACGAAGTTGTTGCCGATCAGGATAACGCCAATCAGGCGGTCTGGGCGGGTGAGCAGGCGCATGACCCGTTTGGCTCTGCGGTCACCGCTGTTGGCTTGATGGCTCAAGCGGTAGCGGTTAATCGACATCATGCCGGTTTCAGAGCTGGAGAAAAACGCAGAAAGCAGTATCAGTAAGGCTAGCAGGCCGAACAGTAACCCCAGGGGGAAGTCGTCGCTCAAGTCGAAAAGTCCTTTGTGGCGGATTAGGCTCGATTTGTAGAAGGTAGCGAGTAGTGTGTCAAGACAACCAAAGGCGTGGTAACGCCCGCGGTAGCGGTTGAGCCGCTATCGATTGAGTACAACCTCAAGTACGAACTTACTGCCAAAGTAGGCCAGCACCAGCAGGCCGCAACCGCCCAGTGTCCAGCGCACGGCACGCATGCCGCGCCAACCAAAGCGATAACGACCAACCAACAGGGTCGTGAAGATTATCCAGGCCAGTAGCGAGAGTACGGTTTTGTGTGCCAAGTGCTGGGCAAAGAAATTGTCCAGGAAAATAAGCCCGCTAGCGATGGAGAGCGTCAGTAGGATAATGCCCGCCCACACCAGCTCGAACAGTACCCGTTCCATCGTGGTCAGCGGTGGCAGCGACTGCACAATGCCGCGAATATGATGGTGGCGCAGCGCCTGGTTCTGTAGGCCGACCAGCACCGCTTGGACGGCGGCAATCGCCAGCACGGCAAACGCCAGCGCTGAACTTATCGCATGCAATAAAATGCCCGGTGTAAGCCCGGTATGGCCGCCCTGATTCGGCAGCCACGTGGCGGCGAGTAGTGCAATACCCGCCAGCGGGAAGAGTGCAATCCCGGCGTTAAGCACCGGTTTAAACAGGCTGGCAACTAGCACGACGTTGACCGCAACCGCCATCAGCAATGTGGCGCTGGTGGTAAAGCCGGGCAGTAGGCCAGGGGATTGGCCGACTAATTTGACCACCACAGGAATGTGCAGCAGTAAGCCCAGCACAGCGAGCAGGCGCACCATGCCCTGGCGAGGCGGCACACGCCGGAACAGCGTCATGCCTTGCCAAATGGCAGCGGCAACATAAAGAACAAAAGCAATCGTGGCGAAAGGTAGCGCCTGCATGATGCTATCCGTGCGCCTTGCAGCGCGTTGCGGTGAATAAATAAACGAATTAAGTGTGATTACGACGAGAATCTATCCAACTACTATAACTAATCCAAGCGGCGTCGCCCAGCGGGGTAAACGCATGAAAATAGTTAAAGACTCGGAGTAAGTATGCAGGAATGCCAGGGAAAGCTGTAAGCAAGGGTCTTTCGCCATGGATGGCGAAAGTAGCGCCCATGGATGGGTTAACAGCGCCCTTGCGTCAGCTTGCCCAGGCAGGATCGCTGGCACTCGCCCATGGAGACTCAAAGCATGAGCGCGTATAATCTTTTTACTAATGAGTCCAGGGCGTGCGCGCCGACGGCAGTGACGGAGGCAGAGAGGCCCCATGTTCCAGAATCTAAGTGAGCGTCTTTCCCAGACGTTAAAGTCGATCAAGGGTCAGGCTCGCCTGACCGACGACAATATTAAAGATACCCTGCGCGAAGTACGCCGCGCACTGCTTGAGGCCGACGTAGCACTGCCGGTCATCAAGGAGTTTATTGAGCGCGTGCGCGAGCGGGCGGTCGGGCAGGAAGTATCTAAAAGCCTGTCGCCAGGCCAGCAGTTCGTCAAAATCGTCCAGCAAGAGCTGGAAGCGATTATGGGCGAAGCCAACGACGGCTTTGTGCTCAAGGGTTCCCCCGCCGTTGTATTGATGGCCGGCCTACAGGGTGCGGGTAAAACCACCTCTGTGGCCAAACTGGCCCGCTACCTGCGCGAACGCGAGAAGAAGAAGGTCTTGGTAGTGTCTGCCGACGTTTATCGCCCGGCAGCGATCGATCAGCTCGAAACCCTGGCCAAAGAAGTCGAAGTGGACTTCTTCCCCTCGCGCTCTGACCAGCAGCCGGTGGCGATTGCCGAAGCGGCCATCAAGCACGCCAAGATCCAGTTTCACGATGTGGTGCTGATTGATACCGCCGGTCGACTGGCGATTGATGAAGCCATGATGGCGGAGATCCAGGCACTGCATAAAGCGGTCTCGCCTCAGGAAACGCTGTTTGTCGTCGACGCCATGACCGGCCAGGACGCTGCTAATACCGCCAAGGCGTTCAGCGAAGCGCTGCCGCTAACCGGTGTGATTCTGACCAAAGCGGACGGTGATGCTCGCGGCGGTGCGGCGCTATCAGTACGTCACATTACCGGTAAACCGATCAAATTTATGGGTGTCGGTGAAAAAGTCGACGCCCTGGAGCCGTTCCACCCAGACCGAGTCGCCTCGCGAATCCTGGGGATGGGCGACATGCTGTCGCTGATCGAGGAAGCCGAGCGCACCGTCGATAAATCCAAAGCCGAGAAGCTGGCCAAAAAGGTCAAGAAAGGCGATGGCTTTGATTTAGAAGATTTTCGCGACCAACTTCAGCAGCTCAAGAAAATGGGCGGTATGGGCGGCCTAATGGGCAAGCTGCCCGGCATGGGGCAGATGGCTGAAATGGCCCAAGGCCCCGGCCCCGAGAAAGAGCTAGGTAAGCTGGAGGCGCTGATTAACTCCATGACGCCTAAAGAGCGCCGCAAGCCCGATATTATCAACGGCTCGCGCAAGCGCCGCATTGCCGCCGGTGCAGGCCTGCAAGTGCCCGACCTGAATCGTCTGCTTAAGCAGCATAAGCAGATGCAGAAAATGATGAAGAAAGCGGGCCAGAAGGGCGGCATGCAGAAAATGATGCGTGGCATGTCCGGCATGATGGGCGGCGGCGGCCCGGGTGGGCCCGGCGGAATGGGAGGCCCCGGTGGATTGCCGCGGCGCTAAGACGCCAATAGTAACGTACTGATGCGCTTGGTGAGGTTGACGACCTATCAGTTTTCTGGCTGTCAGGCTTTCCAAGCCGGGCGCATTTGCGTAGAATGCGGCCTCTTCATGCGTGGGTGCTGCCCAAATACGTCAAAACGTAGCAGTAGCAGCGCTCAATGAAGGCCTTAATGGTGTTAAAAAAGGTCATGCAAGCCGCTTTATGTGGTCGTGTGCCAGTTTAGCGCCAAGAAAACAGCACGACGAGTGTTCCGATAGCGGTTAGCGCTATAAACACACTCTCGTAACCTCAACCGAAGGATAGTTATCGTATGGTTACCATTCGTTTGGCCCGTGGTGGCGCCAAGAAGCGTCCCTTTTACCACCTGACCGTTACCGACTCGCGTAACGCTCGCGACGGTCGTTTCATCGAGCGTATCGGCTTCTTCAACCCGGTTGCCCGTGGTCAGGAAGAGCGTCTGCGCGTTGACCTAGAACGCGTTGTTCACTGGCAGAGCCAAGGCGCCCAGCTGTCTGGTCGTGTTGCTGAGCTGGTCAAAGAAGCACGCAAACAGGCTTAAGCCTGCTTGTGGGACTTGTTGTTTAAGAACGTATGAGTGCTGCTGGGTAGCTGAGGTCGTCGATGACGCGTTTTGAAATAAGCCAAACTGACGACACGCATGTGGTGCTAGGCAAACTGACTAGCCCTTATGGGGTGAAAGGTTGGCTCAAGGTGTATTCCTACACTAGCCCGATGGACAGCATTCTAGACTACCCAGAATGGTGGGTGCGCCAGGGTGAAACTCTTAAGCGCATAAGCATTGTTCAGGGACGTCGGCAGGGCAAAGGACTTGTAGTGCAGCTTGAAGGGGTCGATGACCGTAGTGCGGCGGAAGCATTAGCCCAAACGGATATCTTGATGCCCAAAGAGGCGCTGCCTGAGCTTTCCGACGATGAGTATTATTGGCATGAGCTTGAAGGCATGGCGGTCTTCACTCAGGCCGGCGAACGGCTAGGACGGGTAAGCTACCTGTTTGAAACCGGCGCCAACGATGTCATGGTGGTTCGCGGCGATTCAGAGTCAATCGACAAGCGCGAGCGACTGCTGCCATTTTTGCCAGACGACGTCATTATCGAAATCAGTTCCCAAGAGGGCCGTATGGTCGTCGATTGGGATCCTGAGTTTTGACCAAACTTATGAACAGTTTAAGCAATGATGCATCTACCGACTCAACCGAGTTGGATAGTGGCAGCGCGCCGGAAACGGCGAGCGAAGCAGCAGTGCCTGCAATGTGGATTGGTGTAGTGTCGTTGTTTCCTGAGATGTTCGACGCGCTCACGCAACAGGGTGTGGTCGGCAGAGCGGTAGAAAAACAGCGTATTGCACTGGAGTTTTGGAACCCGCGGGATTATGCCACTGACCGCCACCGCAGCGTCGATGACCGCCCCTATGGTGGTGGTCCAGGCATGTTGATGAAAGTCGACACCCTGCGCGCAGCGATCTTTGCCGCCCGGGAACGGGCGCAGAAAGCCACCGGCTTAGTGCCGACGGTGATCTACCTCTCGCCCCAGGGGCGTAAGCTGGATCAGCAGGGCGTTCAAGCACTGGCTTCCGCCGGGCCTTTAGTGGTCGTGGCAGGGCGCTATGAAGGCATTGATGAACGCGTGGTGGAGAGTGACATCGATGAAGAGTGGTCGATTGGCGACTATGTGTTGAGCGGCGGTGAGCTGCCAGCGATGGTGCTGATTGATGCAGCGGCAAGGCTGATTCCCGGTGTACTGGGTCATCAGGATTCCGCTATCGAAGACTCGTTTAATGACGGCCTGTTAGACTGCCCGCACTATACCCGTCCAGAAGTCATCGACGGGCGCCAAGTGCCGGATGTGCTGTTAAGTGGTAATCATGCAGCCATCAAGCGCTGGCGGTTAAAGCAGTCACTCGGGCGTACATGGCAGCGTCGCCCAGATCTGCTGGAAGGGCGGCCGTTAGATGCCGAACAGCGTAAGCTGTTGAACGAGTTTATCGAGGAACACGCTCTGTCAGCTAAAACTGAGTAGGCCAGAGCGGCGGTGCAGGGCGTATGCGCACCTGTGTCACCCATAACGACTCCCGCGTAGCTCGTTTCGAGCGCCGGGATCACGGCTTCCGCCACCCATGATTGAGCGGTCAAGCCAACACGTTATTCAGGAGTATGATGATGAGCAGTAAAAGCAAAGTGATCCAGGCGATCGAATCTGAGCAAATGGGCAAAGAAATTCCTCCCTTTGCCCCCGGCGACACCATTGTCGTTCAGGTAAAAGTAAAAGAAGGTACTCGCGAGCGTCTGCAGGCGTTTGAAGGTGTAGTCATCGGTAAGCGTAACCGTGGCCTGAACTCCGCTTTCACCGTGCGTAAAATTTCTCACGGCGTTGGCGTTGAGCGTACCTTCCAGACCTACAGCCCGCTAGTTGACTCTATCGAAGTCAAGCGTCGCGGTGACGTGCGTCAAGCCAAGCTTTACTACCTGCGCGAGCGCAGTGGTCGTTCTGCACGTATCAAGGAAAAGCTGGCTTAAACGCCACTGCTCCTCGGGCGCACGCTGTTCTCGAACAGGCGTCGCGCCCGGATACCAAGACCCCGTCACCGCTTTGCGGGGCGGGGTTTTGTTTATCCGCTCAACAAAAGCGGTTTGAGGTGACTAACGTATGAGCGTTATCGATGCATTTTTAGATGCTCTCTGGCTTGAGCAGGGCGCCAGCGATCATACGTTAGCCGCCTATCGGCGTGATTTAACCGCCTGGCAGAGCCACCTGGAGAGCCACGGTGAAGCCCTTCTGGCGCCGCCGCCGGAGCGCCTCAGTGAGTGGCTGGCCAGTCGCCGGGAGGAAGGCTATCAACTGCGCAGTAATGCCCGGCTGCTGTCGACGCTGCGCAGCTTCTACCGTTGGGGGCGTTTAAACAACCAAGTGGAAAGTGACCCACTGACTGATATCAAACTACCGCGGGTCATACCCGGCTTGCCTAATACCTTGGAAGAGGACGAAGTTGAGCGCCTACTCTTAGCGCCGGATACGGAGACTCCTTTGGGGGTTCGTGACCGTGCCATGCTGGAGCTGCTGTACGCCTGCGGCTTGCGGGTATCAGAGCTGGTAGGGCTCACTGGTGATGCGGTCAATCTGCGCCAAAACGTGGTTAGGGTGCGTGGTAAAGGCGATAAAGACCGCTTGGTTCCCATGGGAGAAGAGGCCGCAGATTGGCTGGCGCACTATATGCAGACTGCACGGTTGGCGCTGATGAGCGACCCAACACGCCCTGCGCTGTTTCCTGGGCGGGGTGACAAAGCGATGACCCGGCAAACGTTTTGGCACCGGATTAAGGTGCATGCCATAACGGCAGGGATTACCCGCCCACTGTCGCCCCATACGCTTCGCCATGCATTTGCCACCCATTTATTGAATCATGGGGCCAATTTGCGGGTCGTACAGCTGCTGCTGGGTCATAGCGATCTGTCGACGACCCAAATTTATACCCATGTAGCCCAGGCGCGCTTGGAAAGCCTACATGCTGAACATCACCCACGAGGTTGAATTGATGATGCGTCAACGCCGTTTTGTAACACTACCTTTACTGACACCTTCCTCGATGCTGGCGTGTTTGCTAACTGCCAGCCTGCTACCTTCCGCTGCACAGGCTGACGACGTGGCAGATCGTTTGGCTGAATCACTTAGCGTCAATGGCCAGTCGATGCCCGTGGAAGTGGTCACCGAAACGCCTATGGATGGCGTTTATCACGTGCGGTTGGAGAACGGCGAATCTTTCTACTCCAATGCAGACGGCAGCCACTTCCTGGTCGGTGACCTATATGAAAATGCACCCGACGGGTTGGTCAACTTAACCGAGCAAGAGCAGAACCAAGAGCGTGCAGATGCGCTAGCGGCAGTACCTGAGAGTGAGCTAGTGATCTTCCGCGGTGCCGAAGAACCGAAAGCAACAGTGACGGTATTTACCGATCCTACTTGCCCCTATTGCGCGCGGTTACACGACACCATTCCGGAGTTGAATGAGCGTGGTATCGCCATTCACTATATGGCCTTTCCCCGTGCGGGTATGGGCAGCCAGGCTGCCACCATGCTGCAGCAGGTGTGGTGCTCGGATAATCGCAGTGAAGCGATGACTCAAGCCAAAGAGGGCGAGACTATTTCCAGCGCAGCAGACTGCGACAATCCTGTGGCGGGGCAGTATGATCTGGGTAAGGCGCTGGGTGTACAGGGCACGCCAGCAATTATTTTGCCCAATGGGCAACTGGTGCCGGGCTTTGTGCCCCCCGAGCGGCTCTTTGCCATGTTAGGCTTAGATGACGAATGACGTCACATTGAAAGATAATACAAAGCGCTGAGGCACGGTCTTTAAGATCGAATTCAAAACCGTAATTAAGGCCAGCACCACCAGGTGCACAACACGAAAGGGGAAGTATTTTGAAACCGGTAAGAGTAGGTATTTGTGGTCTAGGTACTGTCGGTGGCGGCACCTTTAACGTATTGACTCGCAACGCTGATGATATTGCGCGTCGTGCTGGCCGCCCTATTGTGATTGAGCAGGTTGCTCACCGCAGTATTCATCCTGACTGCGATATTACCGGCATCAATGCCACCTCCGATGTGTTTGAAGTCGCGACCAACCCCAATGTGGATGTCCTGGTGGAGCTCGTTGGCGGTTACGATATCGCCCGCGAGCTGGTGCTCACCGCCATTGAAAACGGCAAGCACGTGGTCACCGCCAACAAGGCGCTGATTGCAGTGCACGGCAACGAAATCTTCAAAGCCGCTCACGAAAAGGGCGTCATCGTAGCATTCGAAGCTGCAGTCGCAGGCGGCATCCCGGTGATCAAATCGCTGCGCGAAGGCTTGGGTGCCAACCGCATTGAATGGGTAGCGGGGATTATCAACGGCACCGGCAACTATATTCTTACCCATATGCGCGATGAAGGCCGCGCCTTTGAGGACGTGCTCGCGGAAGCTCAAGCGCTAGGCTACGCCGAATCTGACCCCACCTTTGACGTGGAAGGTATCGATGCGGCACACAAACTGACGATTTTGGCCTCGATTGCCTACGGCGTGCCGCTGCAGTTCGAGAAAGCCTTCACCGAAGGCATTTCACGGATTACTGCGGAAGACGTCGAGCAAGCCGACAACCTTGGCTACGTGATCAAGCACCTGGGTATCTCCAAGCGTACCGATCAAGGCCTGGAACTGCGGGTTCACCCCACGCTGATTCCTAAAGAGCGCCTGCTGGCCAATGTTCATGGCGTAAAAAATGCTATTGCAGTAATGGGCGACGCGGTAGGGCCGACGCTCTACTACGGCGCTGGCGCCGGCGCCGAGCCGACTGCATCAGCGGTGGTGGCCGATTTACTCGACGTGGCGCGGGATATCTCCACCGAGCACCGCTACCGGGTGCCGTACCTGGCGTTTAGCGGCATCGACGAAGATGTCAGCCAACTGCCCATCATGCCGATGGAAGATATCATCACGGCCTACTACCTGCGCCTGCTGGCGGTGGATCGCCCCGGCGTGTTGGCGCGGGTGGCCACGATTCTATCTGAGCAGGGCATCTCGATCGAGGCACTGATTCAGAAAGAGGCGACCGAAGGCGAGCTGGTGCCGATCATTCTGCTCACACACCGTACTAAAGAGAAGCAGATGAACGCAGCGATTCGCGAAATCGAATCCATGGCCGATATTGCGGGCCCCGTCACGCGTATTCGCGTGGAAAGCTTGAGTGAAGGGGAGTAAGCCTAGATGCGCTATATCAGCACGCGCGGGCAGGCGCCCGCGCTCTCCTTTGAAGAAGTGGTGCTCACCGGTATGGCCAGCGACGGCGGCCTCTATGTGCCGGAAACAATGCCTGAGTTCTCCCGGGGAGAGCTGGCCGACATGGCCGGGCTCTCCTATGCGGAAATCGCCTTTAGGGTGATGAAGCCGTTTGTGAACGGTGAGATCGACGACGAGACCTTCCGCAACATCGTGACCGAGGCCTACGCGACCTTTAATCACGACGCCGTGCTGCCGCTCAAACAGCTGGATGCCAATCACTTCCTGCTTGAGCAGTTCCACGGCCCGACCCTGGCATTTAAAGACGTAGCGCTACAGCTGCTCGGCCGCCTGCTCGACCACTTCCTGAAAAAGCGTGGCGAGCGTGCGGTGATCATGGGTGCGACCTCTGGCGATACCGGCTCGGCGGCGATTGAAGGCTGTCGCCACTGCGACAACCTGGATATCTTTATCCTGCACCCGCACAACCGGGTCTCGGAAGTACAGCGCCGACAAATGACCTCGGTGCTGGCCAATAACGTCTTCAATATTGCCATCGAAGGCAATTTCGATGACGCCCAGGCGATGGTCAAGGCCAGCTTTGCCGATCAGTCGTTCCTCAACGGTACTCGCTTGGTCGCGGTGAACTCGATCAACTGGGCGCGCATTATGGCGCAGATCGTTTACTACATCGCCTCCGGCGTTGCGCTGGGTGCGCCGCACCGTGAAGTGAGCTTCTGCGTGCCGTCGGCTAACTTCGGCAACGTGTTTGCCGGTTATATGGCCTACAAAATGGGCCTGCCGGTGAAGCAGTTCATCATCGCCACCAACGCCAACGACATTCTGCACCGCACGCTGGCCGCCAACGACTTCTCCAAAAAAGAGCTAGCGGCTACTTTAGCGCCCTCCATGGATATCGTTGTGTCATCTAACTTTGAGCGCCTGTTGTTTGACGCCTACGACCGCGATGGCTTGGCCGTGGCGGCGCTGCTTGAGCGCTTCCAGCAGGAACCCACGGCGCTGGCCGATGCGCCGCTGGCCAAGCTGCGCGAGAAGTTCTCCAGCTACAGCGTGGACGATGCGACGATTCTGGAAGTGATCCGCGACGCCCATAAACGCACTGGTGAAATGCTCGACCCGCACACCGCCACCGGCTATCGTGCTGCCGAGCGTGCCCGGGCAGATCAGTCAACGCCAATGATTACCCTCGCCACTGCGCACCCGGCTAAATTCGCCGAGGCCGTTGTGAAGGCGGGCTTCCTGGGCGTGCCACTGCCGCCGCATATGGAAGACCTGATTGAGCGCGAAGAGCGCTACACAGTGCTCCCTGCGGAACTTGCCGCCGTGCAGCAGTACGTTGCGGAAAACCGGCGTTGACGTATTAATGGCCTCAGTGACTGATTTACCCCATCGCACGCTGTCGTCTAGCAAGGCCGGGCCGCGCTTAGAGCCTCGTCCAGTGGATGAGGCGCTTTATGCCCGCGCTCAGGCGGAAGGCCTAAGCGAACTGCAGGCGCGTTTGCTGGCCTCGCGCTTGCCGGGCTACAGCGGTGAGTTGCTACCGTTAATAGCACCTAGCCTGCGTTATTTGGCCCACCCGGAGAAACTGGCCGACGGTCGCCGCGCCGCCGAACGTATCGCTCAGGCGGTGGCAGAGGGTGAGGCCATCGGCATTCTCACCGACTACGACGTGGATGGCATTACCTCCCACGTGGTGATTAGGCGCACGCTGGTGGAGCTGTTTGGGGTGCCAGAGGGCAAGCTACATAGCCTGATTGGCCACCGTATTCACGACGGCTATGGGATTAGCCTACCGCTGGTAGAGCGCACCTTGGCTCAAAAGCCGTTTCCCACCCTGGTGATTACCGCCGATTGTGGTAGCTCTGATGAGCCGCGTATCGCGCGATTAAAAGCGGCAGGTATCGACGTGGTAGTCAGCGACCACCACGCCCTGCCCAGTGAGGGGCCGCCAAGCTCGGCATTCGCCTGTGTTAACCCTACCCGTGATGACTGTGAGTATCCCGACAAAACCATCGCTGGCTGTATGGTGGCGTGGCTGTTGATGTCACTCGCCCGCGGCGTGCTGATTGAGTGGGGGGCGCTATCAGAGTCGACGCCCAAGCTGTCGCCCTGGCTCTCCTACGTAGCTTTGGGCACCGTGGCTGACTGTGTCTCCCTAGGCGGTAGCCCCGCCAACCGCGCGGTGGTCAATCAAGGGTTAAAACTGATCAATCGTATGGATGCGGCGTGCTGGCGCGCTATGGCCACGCGCTTAGGCGCTGACAGTGTGCCGTTTAACGCCGAGACGTTAGCGTTTCAGATGGGGCCGCGTATCAATGCCCGCTCGCGGCTGGACGACCCCTACGCGGCGCTGCACTTTATGCTGGCCGAGAACGATGGGGTCGCCAATCGCCAGCTCGACGTGCTGGATCAGGATAACCAGTCCCGCAAAGCGATTGAGGCCGATATGGCCGCCGAGGCGCGCACTCTTGCCACAGCAGCTCTGGACGCCGATGAGCCCGCCGTGGTGGTGCTGCTTGAAGACGGGCACCCCGGCGTACAGGGTATCGTCGCCTCGCGATTGGTGCAGGCCTACGGGCGCCCGGCGCTGGTGCTAACACAAGCCTCGGCACCTGGCATGCTAACCGGCTCCGGCCGCTCGATTGATGGACTGCACCTGCGCGATGCCCTACAGCGTACCTTTGAGCTTGCTCCCCAGGCGCTGCCACGCTTTGGCGGTCATAGTGGTGCGGCAGGGGTGGGCGTGCCACGGGATCAGCTTGACGTCTTTAAAGCGGCTTTCTTGAGGGCCGTAGGCGAACAGCTGGAGGGACGAACGCTCTATCCGCGCCTATGGACGGATGGCGAGCTCTCCACGGCACAGCTTTCGCTGACCACCTTGCAAGAGATAGAAACCCTTGGGCCCTACGGGCGGGAGTTTGATCCGCCGCTGTTTGAAGGCCGCTTTATTGTCGAGGCGCTGCGCCCGGTGGGTGCTGACGGCGCGCACCTGATGCTGGAACTCTCCTCTGGCCCGGTGACCTGCAAAGCCATCTGGTTTCGTGCCTTAACGCCAGGGGAACTGCCTGGGTTTAACGTGGGGGATACACTGCACTGTGCTTATAAGCTTAACCGTAACCGCTGGCGCGGCCGCGAGACGCTGCAGTTGATGGTCGAGCACGCCAGCCCAATTTAAGCTGTACATCGCATCATCTACTGGCAACTTAAGTAAGGACGCCCCATGCGCGTGGAAGATTTACCCAAGGATCAGCATCGCCCCTATGAAGATATGATGGCGATGCTGCTGGGCACGTTCTTTGTTGCGCTGGGGGTAACCTTTTACACCCATGCGGTGCTATTGACCGGTAGTACGGCAGGCTTGGCGCTGCTGTTGAGCTACATCACCAGCAGCATTACCGGCTGGGGTTTTGGAGTGTACTTTTTTGCCATTAACCTGCCGTTTTACTACTTGGCGGTGAAGCGGATGGGGTGGAGTTTTACCCTACGCACCTTTGCCGCCATCGGCTTAGTATCGCTGTTTTCTGAGTTAACCCAAGGCTGGGTGCAATTTGCCAACTTGCCCTCGATCTACGCCGCCTTGATGGGCGGCGCGCTGATGGGCATTGGTATGCTGATGCTGTTTCGCCACCGTACCAGCCTGGGCGGTATCAATATCCTTGCGCTCTACTTACAGGATAAACACGGCCTGCGCGCAGGCTACGTTCAACTCGCCATCGATGGCGTTATTCTGTTGATTGCGTTAACGCAGCTACCGCTGGATCGTGTGGGTTATTCAGTGCTGGGAGCATTGACGCTAAACCTGATTATCGCCCTGAACCATAAGCCAGGGCGCTATATTGGGGTGAGCTAAAAACGTTTAGCCAAGCCAGAACCACCACACTATCAGTGCGATAAGCCCCAGGCCTGCCAAGTTGATCAATAAGCTCATGAGGCGTCCTCCTGACTGGCTTTCCATAGCCGCAAGCGATTGGCGTTACTCACCACGGTGATGGAAGAGAGTGACATGGCAGCGCCCGCTATCATCGGTGAGAGCAGCATGCCGGTGAGTGGGTAGAGCACCCCCGCCGCGATGGGAATACACAGCAGGTTGTAGCTAAAGGCACCCACCAGGTTCTGTTTGATATTGCGCAGCGTGGCGCGGCTGATCTCAATTGCTGACGCTACCCCGTGCAGCGAGCCGCGCATGAGCGTGATGCCCGCGCTCTCAATCGCCACATCGGTGCCTTGGCCAATGGCAAAGCCCACGTTCGCTCGGGCCAGCGCCGGGGCATCATTGATGCCATCGCCCACCATGCCAACGATTTCTCCCGCCTTCTGACGACGCTCTATCTCGGCGTGCTTGTCCTCGGGTAACAGCCCTGCCCGAAACTCATCAATGCCTACTTCCTGGGCAATGGCCCTGGCGGTGTGCTCGTTATCGCCGGTTAACATAACGATGGTTAAGCCGTCTTTTTGCAGGCGCTTGATTGCGGCCACGGTGTCGTGGCGAAGCGGGTCGCTGATGCCAAACAGGGCGGCCAATTTGCCATCTACCGCCAAGTACACCAGCGTGCGGGCCTGCTCCTCCAGAGCGCGGGCTTGCTCTTCACCTGCCTTGAGATCCACACCGGCTTCACTTAACAGACGCGCATTGCCCAGCAGCAGCGCTTTGCCGTCGGCGGTTTGGGCTTTTACCCCGCCACCAGTCACGCTGTCGAAACCATTAATCTCGGCAGGGTTAGCCTCGTGTTCATCCGCGTAGGTCATTAACGCCGCCGCCAATGGGTGCTCGGAGCTGCGTTCCAGCGCGTGCACCAACGCCAGCGCGGTGGATTGCTCTACGCCAAACATCTGCGCATCGGTGACGCTGGGCTTGCCCTGGGTGAGCGTGCCGGTTTTATCGACGACTAGCGTGGTCAGCTTGCTAGCGGTTTGCAGCGCCTCGCCGCTGCGTACCAGCACCCCATGCTCTGCCGCTTTACCGACGCCGATCATGGTCGAGATTGGCGTCGCCAGACCCAGCGCGCAGGGGCAGGCAATAATCAGTACGGTAGTCGCCGTCACCAACATATGGATCACCTGGGGAGCGGGCCCTAGGTTGAACCACACCAGGGTCGTCAATACGGCAATGATCATTACCGCAGGTACAAAAACGCTGGAGACTTGGTCGGCTAGCTCGCCAATCGGTGGGCGCGAGTTTTGGGCGCTCGCTACCTGTTCGGTAATCTGCCCCAGGCGCGTGTCGGTGCCCACCCGCGTGGCGCGATAGATCAAGCCACCTTTGCCATTCACCGTGCCAGCGCTGACTTCATCCCCCGCGCTTTTGGTGATGGGGAGTGGCTCGCCGGTAAGCATCGACTCATCGATATGGCTTTGGCCTTCAACGACGTCTCCATCCACCGGTAAACGCTCGCCGGGGCGTACTCGTACGTGGTCGCCAGCGCGCACCGCATCAATATCAATCTCCTGCTCGTGACCGTCGCGAATCACCCGCGCTGTTCGGCTCTGTAGGTCAAGCAGGCGCTTTAGCGCATTGCTGGTGCGGCCCCGGGCACGTAGCTCCATGGCATTGCCGAGTAGAATCAGCCCGATCACCATGGCTGAGGCTTCAAAATAGATCCCCTGAGCGACTTCTGGCAGCCATGGCGCAAACAGCACCACGGCCATGGAGTAGAGCCAGGCGGTGCCGGTGCCCATGGCCACCAGGGTATCCATATTGGCTTGGCGATGCTTAAACTGCTTCCAGGCGTTGACGAAAAAGTGGCGTCCTGGGAAGGCCAAAATACCCAAGGTTAACAAGCCGATCACCAGCCAGTAGAGACGCCCCATGCCCATCGGGTGGGGATGGAAAAAAAGCATGCTGAGCATCAGCGGAATCGCCAGTGCCAGCGAGATCGCGCTGCCGCGCAGCCGTTTTTGGTAAGTCTTGGCATCCTGCTCTGCACGAGTGCGTTCTGCTTCCCGCATATCCACAATCGGTTCGGCGCCATAGCCGGCTGACTCAACGGCGGCGATTAACGCTTGGGTCTCGGCACTGCCAAACACCTGGGCGGAGTGGGTGCCAAAATTGACGCTGGCGGTGTCGACTCCCTCAGTTCGCTCTAGTGCTTTCTGCACGCTGTTGACGCAGCTGGCGCAGGTCATCCCACTAATCGCCAAGCGCTGTTTCTTGCCTTGCCCTTGAGACTGGGAGTGAGCACTTGCGGTTTTTTCAGCTTCGGCATCAGCGGGTGCCGCGGTTTCTGGCTGATTATCAACATCGTCTGGGGCTGCTTCCTCCAGAGCTGCTTCGCCTGGCGGGTAGCCCGCCGCGGTCAAGCGTTGATCAAGCTCGGCGTCGGTTAGAGTCGAAACAACCTCGAGGCGTTTTTCGCTAGGAATGCCGGTGACGTCTGCTTCAGGGTCACCACTTTGAATCGCCTCGCGCATACGCTTGACGCAGCCCTGGCAATTCATGCCGGGGATGGTTCGCGTGGTGGCTCCATTGGCAGGGCTTACGCTTGAGGCGGCTTCGGTAGAGGCGTCGCTCATGGGGTCTCCTTAATAGACGGGGCGTCAGGAAAGCTCTCAATCAGGCGACACACGCTGTGGCCGTCGGGGGAGCCGTCGGGCATTTGCTGCCAGCTCTCCATGGCCTGTTCCATTCGTTCGGCTAGCGCTTCCAACTCGGCAATACGTGCTCGAATTTGCGGCAAGCGGCTGGCGAGTAAGTCGCGTACCAAGGGGCAGGGAGAGTCGCCTTGGTCGGCGTGGGTCAGAATGTCGCGAATCTCAGCCACGCTAAAACCTAATTTGCGCGCCCGCTGAATAAACCGCAGACGTTCTAGGTCGGTATCTGAAAATAGCTGATAGCCGTTATCTGGATGGCGCTGGGGGGCAAGTAGCTGCTCACGAGCGTAGTGGCGCACGGTCTCAGCGGTAACGCCGCCCCGTTTGGCAAGCTCGTTAACTTTCATGGCCTGTTCTCCCGACCGGTTAAATAGTGGTTATTTAGTGTAGAACCTATGGGTAACCCATAGGTCAAGGCCTCTTGGCTCAGTAAGCTGAAATGACTAAAACACTGATTTAAAACGACCGTGCGACTAATGTATAAGCCAAAAATAAAATAAAACGAACGTTTGCCCTTGAACCTTTGGCTCAGTTGCGAGAAAACAGTCATGTAAAAATAAAGAGGGTGGATCGTCGGTATCCACTGGATCATCGGGAAGAGAGGCCCACTATGAATAATAAATTTAATAAGCTCACCCTGGCTGCTGCCATTACGGCCGCTTTTGCCAGCCAAGCCCACGCGGGCGGGTATCAAATTAACGAGCAGAGCGTGAGTGGGCAGGGCTATGGCCATGCCGGGCGAAGCTCTAACATCCATGATGCAACCATTGTGTACGGTAACCCAGCGGGTATGTCGTTTTTAGACCGTGCCCAGGTGACCGTTGGTGGCACGTATCTAAACGTGAATACTGACATCTCTAATGTCGAAGCTTCTCGCTATATCGACTCCGGGGTCGCGCTTGGTGGCGCGCCAAATGGCAATCAGATCCCCGTCGGTAGCATTCCCGGAGGGAATGATGGCGATATGGTGCCAGGTACGCCGATCCCCTTTGCTTTCTATGCGCACCCAGTGACCGATCAACTGGCGTTCGGGTTTGGGGTGTATGCACCCTTTGGCTCAAAAACCGATTATGAAGATGATTTTCAAGGGCGCTATTTTGGCGACTACACCGAAGTCAAAGTGGTCAGTGCGCAGCCGACGGTTTCTTACCGTTTTAATGATCAGTGGTCAGTAGGCGCGGGGATTACTTACAACCGTGTGGAAGGCGAACTACGCCGACAAGTACCCAGTGAGGCCACCTTTAACCCAGATGCCGACATCGACTCGCGGGTTGATGGTGACGACGAAGCGTGGGGCTATAACTTAGGCGTAATCTATCGTCCAGTACCTGAAACCACCCTGGGGCTGACTTACCGCTCGAAAGTAGACTACACCTTGGAAGGTGATTTTAGCGCTACTGATCCTCTGGGTAATGTCGTTCGCTCAGATACTGCTAGCCTGGATTTGACCACCCCTGAGACGGTTAACTTCTCGCTTACCCAGCAAATGACTGACCGTCTCAAGCTGATGTTCGGTGCATCCTGGGTGCGTTGGAGCCACTTTGATCAAATTTTGGTTACCGGCAGCCAAGGCGATACGATTACCCAAGAGTTTCAGAACTACTCAAACGCCTGGGCGTTTGCCACTGGCGGCGAGTACCAGTTAACCAAGACATTGGCGCTTCGTGCTGGGGTTACGTTAGACATGACGCCGACCAATGATGAGGATCGTAGCGTACGTATTCCTTCCGATGATCGGCGTATTTTCTCGCTGGGGGCAGGATGGAGCCCAACGCCTGACCTGACTGTCGATATTGCCTACTCATATCTAACAGAGCGCGGCACCTTTGTTGAGCAGGATCGTAGCGACCTGCTGGCCAGCCAGGCCACGGGTGGCCAGCCGGTTGGCGGGGCCTCCTACTCAGCCGACTACAAAAACGAAGCTCACGGTTTTGGTGCTCAGTTAACCTATCGCTTTTAAACCCTAAAGAGCCAAACCCCAATGAAACCCGGCGCATGCCGGGTTTTTTATTGCCTAGTGGCAGGCCATTGGATGCGGGGCGTGTCGGCTTTCGTTACACTATGCGCTTTTCTGATCGATACACCTCTGTACGATCCGAGTAGACCAAGCTAGGGCGATCCCATGTTGGAAACCAATCCGATTCACAACCAGCTCAAGGACCTGTCTGAGCGGACAGACGTTCTTAGGGGGTATCTTTGACTATGCCGAGAAGAAAGATCGGCTAGAAGAGGTCACCCGCGAACTGGAAGACCCCAATGTCTGGAACGATCCAGACTACGCGCAGAAGTTAGGCAAAGAGCGCGCCTCCCTCGAAGCCATAGTGGCCACCATTGATGAACTTGAGCAGGGCCTTGGCGATAGCCGGGATCTGCTGGAGCTTGCAGAAATGGAAGAGGATGAAGGCACCGTCGAAGAAGTGTGCAAAGAGCTGGACAGCATGCAGGCGGCGTTAGAAAAGCTTGAGTTTCGGCGCATGTTCTCCGGTGAAATGGATCAGAACAACGCCTACCTGGAAATTCAGTCCGGCTCTGGTGGCACCGAAGCCCAGGATTGGGCCAATATTTTATTGCGCATGTACCTGCGCTGGGCAGAGAGCCACGGCTTCAAAGCCGATATCACTGAAATCTCTGCTGGCGAAGTGGCGGGCATTAAGTCGGCCACGGTGCATATCCAAGGCGATTACGCTTTCGGCTGGCTGCGTACTGAAACCGGCGTGCACCGCCTAGTGCGTAAAAGCCCGTTTGATTCCGGTGGTCGTCGGCATACCTCGTTTGCCTCGGTATTCCTGTCCCCGGAAATTGACGACAGTTTCGAGGTAGAGATTAATCCCTCGGACTTGCGCGTCGATACCTACCGTTCCAGCGGCGCGGGCGGTCAACACGTAAACACCACCGATTCGGCCGTGCGGATTACCCACGAGCCGACCGGGATCGTCGTGGCCTGCCAGGGGCAACGCAGCCAGCACGCCAACCGCGATTTTGCCATGAAGCAGTTGAAAGCGCGGTTGTGGGAACACGAGATGCAAAAGCGCAACGCCGCCAAGCAGGAGGCCGAGGACTCCAAGGCTGACATCGGCTGGGGCAGCCAGATTCGCTCTTACGTGCTGGATGACCAGCGCATCAAGGATTTGCGCACCAGCGTGCAGTCCAGCAACTGCGATAAAGTGCTCGACGGGGATATTGATCAATTTATCGTCGCCAGCTTGAAGCAAGGTTTGTAATTTTTTTAGCGTTTGAACATGAACAGGGTGCCCCATGGCTAACCAAGACGCGTCTCCTGCAGACAACGAAAACCACCTGATCGCCGAGCGCCGTGCCAAGTTGACTGCTCGCCGTGAGCGCGCCGCTGAGCAGGGAAAGAGTGCGTTTCCCAATGATTTTCGCCGCGACAGCCTAACCGTCGAGCTGCAAAATGCCTTCGGCGATAAAGACAAGGCCGAGCTTGAAGCGCTGGATCACCACGCCGCTGTGGCGGGTCGTGTGATGCGTCAACGTGGCCCCTTCATCGTCATTCAGGATGTGGCCGGGCAAATCCAGCTCTACGTGGATAAAAAGGGCCTGCCCGCCGACGTGCTGGAAGACGTTAAAAGCTGGGATATCGGTGACATCGTCGCTGCCCACGGGCCGGTGCATAAATCCGGCAAGGGCGATCTGTACGTGATGATGAAAGAGGCGCAGCTGCTCACCAAGAGCCTGCGCCCGCTGCCGGACAAGTTTCACGGTCTCACCGATATGGAAGCCCGCTATCGCCAGCGCTATGTGGATCTGATCATGAATCCGCAGTCGCGCAAAGTGTTTGAAACCCGCGCAGCGGTCATCAGCTCCATGCGCCGCTTCTTTGAAGCCCGTGGTTTTATGGAAGTAGAGACGCCGATGCTCCAACCGATCCCCGGCGGCGCGGCGGCACGGCCGTTCATTACCCACCACAATGCGCTGGATATCGACATGTATCTGCGTATTGCGCCAGAGCTTTATCTCAAGCGTCTGGTGGTGGGCGGCTTTGAAAAGGTGTTCGAGATTAATCGCAACTTCCGCAACGAAGGGTTATCAACGCGCCACAACCCAGAATTCACCATGGTGGAGTTCTACTGGGCCTATGCGGATTACCGCGACCTGCTCGATATGACCGAAGCGATGCTGCGCACCGCCGCTGAAGAAGTGCTCGGTAATGCAGTGATTGAGTATCAGGGCGCGAGCTACGATTTCGGCAAACCTTTTGCCCGCTTAACGCTACGTCAGGCGATTCTCGATCATGGTGACGGCATTGCCGACAGCGATTTGGATTCGTTGGAGGCGGCGCGGGCAACCGCCGAGAAACTGGGCATCAAGGTCAAAGAGAGCTGGGGCCTGGGCAAGGTGCAAACGGAGATATTCGAAGAGGTTGCCGAGCATAAGCTCGACCAGCCGACCTTTATCACCGAATACCCGGCTGAAGTGAGTCCGCTTGCCCGGCGTAATGACGCCAATCCCTTCGTCACTGACCGCTTTGAGTTCTTTGTCGGTGGTCGCGAAATCGCCAATGGTTTCTCGGAGCTTAACGACGCAGAAGATCAGGCGGAGCGCTTCCGTGCCCAGTCCGCGGAAAAAGATGCCGGTGACCTGGAAGCAATGTACTACGATGCAGATTACGTGCGTGCTTTGGAGTACGGCATGCCGCCCACCGCGGGCGAAGGCATCGGTATTGACCGCTTGGTGATGCTGTTCACCGACAGCGCATCGATTCGCGATGTGTTGCTGTTCCCGGCGATGCGCCCTGAAGTGGACTAACACGCTACGATAACGGATGAAAAGTTGGTAAGGGCGCGTTATAGCGCCCATAATGGTCAACGTTTCGACGGCGAGGAGAATCCCATGAAACTGCTTAACCGCTCCGCACTGAGCGTCAGGCCGACCCAGCCCTTTGTGGACTGGATCAACGCGCTGGAACCCACCATGGGAGACGACGACCTGACCCTGGACGACGTCGAACGTGAAAGTACCATTTACCTGATTCCAGAGATGGATACCCCGGAAGCGCTGGAAACTTTTGTGCGCGACCGCTACGTGGAAATTCTCGAGACTGAGCTGCGCGCTTGGGAAGAGGACGAACGGCAGTGGCCGGATAAACTCGACTGGGCATTGTTCCAGGAGTTTGTGCGCGTTGAGCACAGCTACCTGGCCATTGATCTAGACGACGAAACGGCGCTGGAAATCTCAGAAGTCGATGATGCGTTACTGCTCGATAGTGAGCAGGACTAGCCGTTAGCGTGCTAGTATTTAGGCAAGCCTAGTATTACGTAAGCCCAGTGTTTGCCTGCGCGTTTGGCTGGTAACAGCCCGCTAGTGCACTGTGAAATGACACACTGTTAATTAGCGCACTTCGAAACCGGCTTAGGCCGGTTTCATCGTTTTTAACGCTGTGTCTTTAGACGCAGTGTCTTTAATCGTTTCGCGTTGGCCGTTTCGTTTAAGATCTCTCCTGCCTAGGAACGCTTGCATGCGACTGTTTGAAACCCGCCCCGGCGACGATGGCCTGCCTGGGCCTGAACGCGCCCTTGCTGTGCTGGCGCTGGTAACCGGTACCTTGATGGCGGTGGTCGATACCACCATGATCAACCTGGCGCTGCCCACTATTGCCGCCGACTTGAATGTGTCGGCATCCCGAGCGGTATGGATTACCAACCTGTTTCAGGTTGTTTGTGCGGCTTTTTTGCTCGTGTTTGCGGGCATTAGTGAATTGATCACACGTCGCAGGCTCTACCTGTTTGGGCTGGCCACCTTTGTTGCTGCCGCGCTAGGGGCAGCGCTATCGCGCAATTTAGAAACGTTGCTGGTGTTTCGTGCCTTTCAGGGGCTAGGCGCTGCGGCCACGCTATCGATTGGCCCATCGCTTTATCGAGCCATTTTCCCCTCGCGGCTGTTGGGCAGCGCCCTTGGCTTAAGTGCCTTGGTGGTAGCCGGTGGCTACGCGGCAGGGCCCACGCTGAGTGGGGTAATCCTGTCCTTTGCCGACTGGCCTTGGCTATTTGCGCTGAATGTGCCGCTGGGTCTCTGCTCGCTGTGGCTCGCCAAGCGTGCGTTGCCCCAAGAAGAGCCACGCAAAGGTAGTTTTGATGTGGCTGGGGCACTGCTCTCGATCGTTATGCTGGCCAGCTTCTTTATTGCCATGGACGCCGTGAGCCACGCCGCGCCGATTTGGCAAAGCGGTGGCTGGGCGCTGTTGGCGGTATTGGCCTGTGCTGGGTTTATTGCGCGTCAGCGTCGCGCACCATATCCATTGCTGCCGCTTAGCGTGTTTGCCGAGCTGCGCTTTACACTCGCGGTCTCTGCCTCTGGGCTTGCCTTTATAGGTCAGGGCCTTACGTTTGTAGCCCTGTCGTTTTTCTACCAGGAGCAGATGGGTTTTTCACCACTGGAAACCGCTTGGCTGTTCACTCCTTGGCCACTGGCTATCATGTTCGTTGGCCCTGTAGCGGGGCGCTTAGCCGACCGTATTAATCCCAGTATTCTCTCCAGCGCGGGGCTTGGCCTACTTATCATTGGCCTGATTGCGCTGGCGCTGGTCGATGAATCGACCGGCGTGGTGGGAAGTCTATGGCGCACTGCGCTATGCGGTATTGGTTTTGGCCTGTTCCAGCCACCCAACAACCGCGAAATGATGGGCAGCCTGCCACCGGAGCGCAGTTCCAACGTCTCTGGCGTCATGAGCACCACGCGTACCGTTGGGCAGTCGTTTGGCGTGGCCTTAGTCGGTGCTGCATTGGCGCTAGGCTGGCCGGTACAGGTAACGCTCTGGCTGGGGGCGGCAACCACGCTGCTGGCGCTCTTGGCAAGCGTGGCGCGTATGCCGCTGGCCAGGCGTGCGTTACACGCCCGACGGGCATCGTCTGCGGGCCAGTAAGCGCGTACAATAAAATGGTTTGTGATCTCTCAAGGAGAACCTTATGACGCTGCAGACACAGATTGAGCAGAAGTTAACGGCACTCGCGCCGGACGTGCTGCAGGTTGAAAACGAAAGCCACATGCACAACGTGCCCGCGAACTCTGAAACCCACTTCAAAGTGACGCTAGTGAGTGACTCCTTCGACGGCATGATGCCGGTGAAGCGTCACCAGCAAATTTATGCGCTGTTGGCCGATGAGCTTTCCGGACCGGTGCACGCCTTAGCGCTGCATCTTTATACCCCCAGCGAGTGGCAGGCACGCGGCGGTGAACGCCCGAGCTCACCCAACTGTCGCGGCGGCGGGAAGTGAATCAAGAAGTTACTCGGCGCCACTACCTGGACGCCATGGGTATTACCGCCTGGGCCGCGAAGTACCAGTTGCCTAATGCGCTGCCCACCGAGGCCTGCGAGTGGGAGGATTCGACGCCTGCCCCTACGCCACCTCGGGAGCGGCTACAGGCATTGCTGGACGACGCCCCTGCGCCCAAGCGGCAAACGTCCAAACCTCAACCGTCCGAACTTCAATCTTCCGACCCCCAGGCCTCAGGCGAAGCCATTGCCTCACCCTCGGCGGTGCGGGCACTGCTGGGTCAAGACAAGCAGCGTGCGGACAAGTCGGGCCAAAATAAGCCGGCGATTGCCAACCCGGAGACGGCGACTTCCAGCGCGGAAACCGTGCCAGCCAAACCGCTTAAGTTCGCGCTCTCCTGCGTTTGTCTTCAGGGCCGCTGGATGGTGCTGCAGGCGGGGGACATGAGTCCGCTTGAGCAGCAGCTACTGGCCAACCTGTTACAGGCCGCGGGCATTCAGCGTGGAGCGTTGCCGGAAGTGAGCCACTTCACCTGGCCGCAAATGGCCAACGCCTTTGCGGTGGAGGATCCCCTGGACGAAGCCCGCGAGGGCTTGGCGGCGTTTATCGCTGGAAGCGCGAGCCGACAGGGGTGGCGGTTAGAGCGATTACTCTGGTGGGGTGAGTTGGAAGCCGAGCCTGATACCGAATCTGGAGCTGAACAAGCGCCGCTGGAGCGCATACTGAACGTGGCTGAAGGTCACAGCCAAACGCTTTCGCTGCCCTTATGGCAGGGCCCCTCACTTGGGGCGCTCCTCGACGGTAGCCATAGTAAGCGCGACCTCTGGCCAGCGCTGCAGGCGTTAGGCCAGCAGTGGGAAGCCGATAAGGCGACTGGCGCTCAGGCAGTGGGCACTCAGTTAGAAAGTGCTCAGCAGGCAACGGATGATCACTGAACTCAACGTTGAGCACCTAGCCCTACTGATTGCGCTTGAGTACCGGGCGCAGAGCGGTACTTCTGAGACGCAAATGCTGGCAGCGTTGGGCAGCCAGGATACCTGTGTACTGGGCTGGTGGCAGGATGAGCAGTTGTTAGGGTACGCCATTGTGGCGCGACTGCCGTTTGAGGCGGAACTACAAGCCATTGGGGTACACCCAGAGCAGCGACGCAGTGGAGCAGGTCGGGCGTTGATGGAGGTCGTGCTGTCCACCGCACGCGGCTGGCTGAGCGAGCGGCTGCTGCTAGAGGTGCGGGCGAGTAATCTTAGCGCTATCCGGCTCTACCAGCGCTGCGGGTTTAGCGAAGACGGACGGCGCAAAGGCTACTACCCACCGCTATCGTCGCAAGCCGCCGCCGGGCGTGAGGATGCGCTGCTGATGTCCCTGGTGCTTTAGGGCAGCAGCGCACTTATCCTGAGCCTAAGGCGTGCTGGAGGTTTCGAGACTGTCGAACTTGCTGAGCAGGCTGTTGAGGCGACGCTCCCACTCTTCGCGCTCCTCTTTCAGCTTGGCGTTTTCGCCGCGCAGCTCTTCATTTTCCAGTTTCATCATCTCCAGTGCATCAACAGTGTCGGTGACTTTCTGCTCAAGTTGATTAAATAGCTCCAGACTCATGTATCTCTCCCTAGCGTAAAAACGAAAACCCAAAATAGGTCATAAAAAGGCACCCAAATAAACAAGCACACAGCTTGTCAGTAGGGACGAATGAGGCGAGCGTAACGCCACCGCCGCGTGGCGGCAAGCGCTGTTTACGGTGCTTGACGTTGATAGAGCCGCGCAGTGCTTTCGCCCGCCTGGGTTTCGCGGTGCAATAGCCAGTTGGCGGGCACCTTGGGAGCCAGCGATGTCTCGGTTTCCAGGTAAATCATTGCCTCGTTATCCAGCCAGCCACTAGTTTCCAATGTCGAACAGCAGGGCGCGGCCAGCTGCTGATGGAAAGGCGGGTCAAGAAAGACCAGCGTATAGGGCTTGGCTGGGCGCGTCAGATAAGTCTGAACATCGTTAACATGCACCGCGCTTGCGGTAATATTGAGCGATGCCAGATTGGTCGACAGCTGCGCCGCTACCCGCGGGTCGCGCTCGACAAAATCGACCCAGGAGGCGCCGCGAGACACCGCTTCAATGCCTAGCGCACCGGTACCTGCGAACAGGTCGAGTACCTGCTGGCCGTAAAGCTGTTGGCCGAGCCAATTGAACAGCGTTTCACGCACGCGGTCTGGGGTTGGACGCAAGCCTGGGCTATCCAGCACCGGCAACTGACGGCGGCGGAACTCACCGCCGATGATGCGTAACTTACCAAGTGGCTTACCAACGGGTTTGCCAAGTTGTTGACCACCCCGCTGAGCAGGTGTGCGGCGGGATGTAGAGGATCGAGGGGGGCGTTGTCGTGTCATAAAGCGGATTGTAGCGGGCTGTTTATCCAAAGTCTTGGGTTACGGTGTTAGCATAACCTTAATGTCCACTATTTATGTCGGGTAACACTCATGTTTGGTTTTTTTAAACGCAAGAATAAGCAAGATCCGCAACAGGCGCCTCAAGACAAGCAGGCGCAGGAGGAGCAGTTAAAGGAGCAGCCTCAAGAGCAAGCCGATGAGATGGACATTGCAACGCCCGAGACTTCCACTGACGTTGTTGAAGAGACCTCAGAAGCGCCGGAAACTTTGCCAGAGCCAGAGCCAGAGCCAGAGCCAGAGCCAGAGCCAGAGCCAGAGCCAGAGCCAGAGCCAGAGCCAGAGCCAGAGCCAGAGCCAGAGCCAGAGCCAGAGCCAGAGCCAGAGCCAGAGCCAGAGCCAGAGCCAGAGCCAGAGCCAGAGCCAGAGCCAGAGCTGACGCCCGCGCCCGCCTTGCAAGAGAAACCGGTGGCTGACAAAAGCGACCAGAAAGGCTGGTTTGCGCGTATCAAGTCAGGCCTGGGGAAAACCCGTGCCAATTTAACCGATGGCATCGCCGATCTGTTTTTAGGTAAAAAACAGATTGATGACGAACTGCTGGAAGATCTGGAAACGCAGCTGTTAATGGCCGATGTGGGCATTGATGCGACGACCGAGATTATTGGTCGCCTGGAAGCGCGGGTCTCGCGCAAAGAGTTGAACAACCCAGAAGCCCTCTACCGTGGCCTGCAAGAAGAGTTGTCCGCCATGCTGGCGCCGGTCGCCAAACCGCTTGTACTGGAAAAGGCGGGCAAGGGGCCGTTTGTTATTTTAGTGGTGGGTGTTAATGGCGTAGGTAAAACCACCACCATTGGTAAGCTCACCCAGCGTTTTCAGCGCGAAGGCAAAAGCGTTATGTTGGCGGCCGGTGACACTTTCCGTGCCGCCGCTGTCGAACAGCTCAAAGTCTGGGGCGAGCGCAACAAGGTGCCGGTCATCGCCCAACACACCGGCGCGGACAGCGCCTCGGTGATTTATGACGCGGTAGCGGCCGCCACTGCGCGAGGTGTTGATGTACTGATCGCCGATACCGCCGGACGGCTACATAACAAAAGCCACCTGATGGAAGAGCTGAAAAAAGTCCACCGGGTGATGCAGAAGCTAGATGACACCGCGCCTCATGAAGTGATGCTGGTGCTGGATGCGGGCACCGGGCAAAACGCGATTTCCCAGGCCAGCACCTTTAACGACGCCGTGCCGGTCAGCGGGATCACGCTAACCAAACTGGACGGCACCGCCAAAGGCGGGATTATTTTCGCGCTGGCTAAACAGCTGGAAACGCCGATTCGTTTTATTGGTGTGGGGGAGGGTATCGACGATCTGCGCCCCTTCGAGGCCAATGATTTTGTCCAAGCGCTATTTGACCGCCAAGGGGACGATGCCAGCGCATGATCGCCTTTGAGCATGTGGGAAAACGCTACGGTGGACGCTTTGAAGCGCTGGCACATCTTAACTTTCGGGTTGCCCGGGGCGAAATGGTGTTTCTTACCGGTCACTCCGGGGCGGGGAAAAGCTCGCTACTACGCTTAATCATGCGCCTTGAGAAACCTAGCCGTGGGCGCGTCGTCGTAGCGGGGCACGACATTGCCCAGCTGCATGCCAGCCAAGTGCCGTTCTATCGGCGCCAAATTGGCGTGGTTTTCCAGGATCATCAGCTGCTCTTTGATCGCAGCATTTTTCACAATGTTTCTCTACCGCTGGAGATTCAAGGGGTTGAACCTCGGGAAGCCGCCCGCCGTGTGCGTGCCGCGTTAGATAAAGTGGGGCTGCTGCATCGTGAAAAGGCGTTGCCCATAGAGCTCTCCGGCGGCGAGCAGCAGCGGGTCGGCATTGCCCGGGCGGTGGTTAATAAGCCCGCGCTACTGCTTGCCGATGAACCGACGGGCAATCTGGATCCCCAGCTTTCGGCGGATATCATGGCGCTATTTGAGGACTTTAATCGGATTGGTACCACCGTGATGATCGCCAGTCACGATTTGGCCCTAATTGCCCGACTGCGCCACCGCATCCTGCGCTTAAGCGACGGCAGGTTGGTAGCCGATGAGGGGGCGGTATGAGGTCATCCGCGACACCCAAGCGTCGTCAGGGAGCAGCATTAAAAACGCCGCGCAAAGCCGCTGTTAAACCAGCGGTTGAGAAAGCCCAAGCGCCACAGCGGGGCGCCAGGTCGCAGCAAACGCGCTTTTCCAGCCGCCTGCGGGCATGGGGGCGCCATCACCGCAGTATGGGGTGGGATAGCTTTCAGCGCTTGATACGCTATCCGCTGGGTAATCTCCTGACCATGCTGGCGATCGCTATTGCACTGGTACTGCCTGCGGCGCTGTGGCTAACCCTGGATAGTGCCCGCCTGCTGGATGCAGAGCTTGATGAGAGCGCCACCCTAACGGTCTACCTGGAGTTGAGTGCTGATGATGCCCAGTCGCTGCGTATCGAGGAGGCGGTCAACGCGGAACCGGGCGTGCTCGAAACCCAGCTGATCAGCGCCGAGCAGGGTATGGCGGAGTTCCAGCAGTCGCTGGGGCTCGATGATGCCTTGGCAGGGCTGGAGAGTAACCCGCTGCCTATCAGTATGGTGGTACGCCCAGAAAGCGTTGATCCAGTTGCCATGCAGCAGTTGGCCGCCCGTCTTGAAGCGCTCGCTGGGGTGGATGAGGTGCGTCTTGACCTGGCCTGGGTAGAGCGGCTGAGAAACTTAGCCGAGCTAGGTCGCCGTGTAGCGCTGGCGCTAGGGGTGCTGTTTGGTTTAGGCGTGCTGCTGGTGGTCGGTAATACCATTCGTCTCTCGGTGGAGAGTCGTCGCCGGGAAATTGAAGTCGTGATGCTCATTGGCGCCACGCATGCCTTTGTGCGACGGCCTTTCCTGTACAGCGGTGCTTGGTACGGCTTAGGCGGTGGGCTGTTGGCACTAGGTTTGTTAGGTCTGGGCAATCACTGGCTTTCCCTGCCGGTATCCGCTCTGGCGGCAAGTTACGGGGCGAGTTTTTCTTTACCCCAACTCGACGTGACAGGCTCTACAATTCTGCTATCTTGCAGTACACTACTAGGTTGGTTGGGTGCCTGGTTGGCGGTGACTCGTCACCTTTCGAGTATTCGGCCAAGATAATTGATGAATTCTAAGCAGCTAATGCGATACTGCTGGTAATGCTTAACCTGCGAACTTTATGCTTGCGTTAAGGTCTCAGTATCGCAGACATTCGTATGACTGAATGTGTATGACTGAATTAGTATCACGGTTTTGTAATAGGTTATTGATAACGTGCTACGTCAACCACGATGGGTTACAGGGGAGACCACCTGCACATGAGCACTAGTCTTCTACCGGTGGGGCAGCTTTCGCCCGGCGGCGATCTGGGCGGTTATATCCGCGCAGTCAATGGAATTTCGGTATTAACGGCCGATGAAGAGCGTGAGCTCGCTTATCGCCTCTATGATGAAGGCGATCTGGAAGCCGCTCGTCGTTTGGTACTGTCGCATTTGCGCTTTGTGGTGCATATCGCGCGTAGCTATTCGGGCTATGGGTTGCCCCAAGCGGATTTGATTCAAGAAGGTAACGTTGGCTTGATGAAAGCCGTCAAGCGCTTCGATCCGAACCAGGGCGTTCGTCTGGTTTCGTTTGCCGTGCACTGGATTAAAGCAGAAATTCACGAATTTGTGTTGCGCAACTGGCGGATCGTTAAGATTGCCACGACCAAAGCCCAGCGCAAGCTGTTCTTTAACCTGCGCGGTGCGAAGAAGCGTTTGGCGTGGTTGAACAACGACGAAGTGGACGCCATCGCCAAAGATCTCGACGTTAAGCCCGAGATCGTGCGCGATATGGAAGGGCGCTTGTCGTCTTACGATGCAGGCTATGATGCTCCGGCAGGCGATGATGAAGAGAGCACCTATCAAGCGCCGGTGCACTTCCTGGATGATTCCGCTTCCGACCCTGCCACGCAGTTGGAAGATAGCAACTTCGAGGAAGACTCGACGCGCCGTTTGCAGCTTGCCCTCGAAGGGCTTGATGAGCGCTCGCGGGATATTCTTCAGCGCCGCTGGTTAGCCGATAGCAAAGAGACGCTGCATGATCTGGCCGACGTCTACGGCGTCAGCGCGGAGCGTATTCGCCAGCTCGAAAAAAATGCCATGAAAAAGCTGCGTCAGAAAATGGGTGAGGAAATGGTCGCCTAAGACCACGCTGAATGCACAATTTGTGGCTTTTCAGCATTAAAAAAACCGGCTCCCGTT
>NZ_AOPO01000017.1 GCF_000336575.1 Vreelandella titanicae BH1
CCCGTAGCGCTGGTAACGAGAAAGCGAGTTCAGCGAGCGTTCGTGGGCACCCGCGAAAGGCGTCGGAACGACGCCCAACGGCACATAGCCAACTCCCGGCACCGCTCCGCGCTATTCACACGATTGCGCCGACACCAAACTGTTCACGATTCACGATTCACGATTCACGATTCACGATTCACGATTCACGATTCACGATTCACGCCTCACACCTCACACCTCACAATTCACAATTCACAATTCACCACTAACGGTTTCACATGCTCGACATCATTCACCACGGCGGGGCCACTGGGGTAACGGGCAGCTGTCACCAACTGCTACTCAATCGACACGAATCCCTACTGGTGGATTGTGGCCTCTTCCAAGGGGAAGACGCCGCGGAAGATAGCTTCGAGCAGCTGCAAATTGAATTCGATATCAGCACCGTTAAGGCGCTCATCATTACCCACGTCCATATTGACCACGTGGGCAGGCTGCCTTACTTACTGGCGGCGGGTTTCGCCGGCCCGATTATCTGCTCGATCCCCACGGCCAAGCTGCTGCCCCTGGTGATTGAAGACGCGCTAAAAATTGGCTTCACCCGCAACGCCCAACTGATCGAGCGCTTTCAAGCGCAGCTCGAAAAGCAAATCGTTAGCGTGCCCTACGGCAAATGGCACAACATAGGCAGGGTAAGCGAAGTAAGCGACCACACCGTCGCTAGCGCAAGCACGACTGAAAACGCAGAGATAGGTGAAAGCACAGGCACCACACGGGTAAAACTAAAACGGGCAGGGCACATTCTAGGTTCCAGCTACGTTGAAGTGAGCTACCAGGATGCTGAAACCGGTGAAAAAGAGCGCATCGTATTCTCCGGCGATTTAGGTGCCCCATACGCACCGCTACTACCTGCGCCTAAATCCCCCTACGGCTGCGACCAACTGGTACTCGAAAGCACCTATGGCAACCGCCAACACCCAGACCGCCGCCAGCGCCGCGCCACCCTAAAAGCCGCCGTAGAGCAAGCACTTGCTAACGGTGGCACGGTGATGGTGCCTGCGTTTAGTATTGGCCGCACCCAAGAGCTGCTCTACGAGCTAGAAACCATTATTCATCAAGCGCGCTCGCCGCAGTGGCAGTCACTGGAAATCATTGTCGATTCACCGCTAGCAGCCCGTTTTACAAAGGTTTATCGCGAGCTAAAGCCCTATTGGGATAAAGAAGCTCAAGGGCGCCTGCGCAGTGGCCGCCACCCACTCAACTTCGCCAATATCTACACCGTGGATAGCCACGCAGAGCACGAGCAAACCGTTGAATATCTGGCCAAAACAGGCCGACCGGCGCTAGTCATTGCCGCCAGCGGCATGTGTGCAGGCGGGCGAATCATGAACTACCTAAAAGCCATGCTCGGCGATGAACGCCACCAAGTGCTGTTTGTGGGCTACCAAGGCGCAGGCACCCCAGGGCGGGATATACAGCAATACGGCCCACAGGGCGGCTGGGTAACTATCGACGGCGAACGGTTTGATATAAAAGCGGGCGTTTCCACCATCAGCGGTTACTCCGCCCACGCAGACCAAAAAGACCTGCTCAACTTCGTAAAACGCATGCGCCGCTGGCCCCATACCATCCGCTTGGTACATGGTGAACAAACCGCCCGCGCAGCGCTCAAAGTTGAACTCGAAACTCTTTATCACCGAAAAGGCAAGCAGGTGAAAGTGGTGAATGGTGAGTAGTGAGTAGTGAGTAGTGAGTAGTGAATTGTGAGGGGTGAGTTGGAAATGCTAAGTGGTGAGGGGCGGTAATGAGGAAGCATCAGGAGTTGCGTGTATGGCAACAAGCTATGGATATGGTAGAACAAATTTATCAAATCTCAGCAGCATTTCCTGATGAGGAGAAATATGGACTTACTAGTCAGATGAGACGGTCAGCAGTATCCGTACCCAGTAATATCGCTGAAGGTGCAGCAAGAGGTAGTTCAAAGGACTATATTCGCTTTTTGTATATTGCACGAGGTTCTCTAAGTGAACTCGAAACACAGCTGCTCATTGGGCAGCGCCTTAGCTATGTAAATGATGTAACTCCTACTATCGAGTTAATTCACCAAGTTTCTGGCTTACTCGGTGGTTTAATACGTTACTTACAAAATCGATAATTACTCACGACTCACGACTCACGACTCACGGTTCACCATTCACCACTCACAATTCACAAACCAAAAATGATTGAAATCAAAAATCTCTACAAACGCTACCACAACCACCACGGCAGCGATTGGGTGCTTAAAGACATCAACCTCACGATCCCCAAAGGGGTGAGTGTCGGCTTGATTGGTGCCAACGGTGCGGGTAAATCCACGCTGCTGCGTTTAATTGCCGGTATGGATACGCCAGAACGCGGTGAAGTCATTCGCCACACCCGCGTTTCCTGGCCCGTAGGGCTGTCGGGCGGTATGCAAAGCAACATGACCGGTCGCCAAAACGTCAAATTCGTAGCTCGTGTACAGGGCAGTGGCTCAGAAGAGGTGGCGCGAATAATCAAATTTGTCGAAGACTTCGCTGAAATAGGCGAAGCCTTTGACGAACCGATCCGCACCTACTCTTCAGGCATGCGTTCGCGTATTTCGTTTGGCCTCTCTTTAGCGTTCGATTTCGACGTCTATATCTCCGATGAAGCCACCGCCGTTGGCGATAGATCTTTCAAAGCCAAAGCAAAAGAGCTATTCGAATCGAAAGTGGGCCAATCATCGCTAATCATGGTGTCTCACTCAGAAGGCATTTTGAAGGATTTATGCCAAGCCGGTGTTTACTTAAAGCACGGGACTGCGCACTGGTACGATGACGTAAACGAAGCTATCGCTGCCTACCATATTGATGTAGATGCCAAAACCGACGGCACCGCACTGCCTAGCGATGTGCCCAGTGCCAGAAAACACCTGCAAGAATGCCATCAGGTGCTCAAAGCCGCACAGGAAAACCTAGAGGATTATCGAGAGCGCCAAGCGCCACAGCAAGACATTGCCATTGCTCATCAAGAAGTTCAAAAGGCAGTAAAAGCGTCGAAAATTGCCCGCGAGCACCTCGAAATGCTGGAAGAGCAGCAGCGCAAGGCAAAACGCAAATCTGCCTAGTGTTTAAAGATATCAGGCCACAGCGAAAAGCCCATTAACATCGGCTATTAAGAGAACTATGAACACCAAAACCTTTTTAATTACCGGTGGCGCAGGCTTTATCGGTTCTGCAGTAGTGCGGGAGCTTATTCAAAACACTGCCCATAAGGTGGTGAACGTAGACAAACTCACCTATGCAGGCAATTTAGAATCCCTGGCAAGCGTTGAAGCCAATGAGCGCTACACCTTTGCCCAGGCCGATATTTGCGATGCACAGGCCATGCAACAACTGTTCGAGCAGCACCAGCCTGATGTGGTGATGCACTTAGCGGCGGAGAGCCACGTAGACCGCTCCATCGATGGCCCGGCAGAGTTTATTCAAACCAATGTGGTGGGCACTGCCGTACTGCTGGAAGCCGCACGCGCTTATTGGAATAGCTTGGAAGGCGAGCGTCGCAACGCTTTTCGATTCCACCATATCAGTACGGATGAGGTTTATGGTGATCTGGCTGAATGTGAGGAGTCAGGAGCGAGGAGTGAGGAGGAAAACTCACCCCTCACAAGCGCGCAGCGCGCTCACGCCTCACTGTTTACAGAAACGACACCCTACGCCCCCAGCTCGCCTTACTCGGCCAGTAAAGCCAGTTCTGACCACTTGGTACGCGCATGGCAGCGCACGTATGGCCTGCCCACGCTAGTCACCAACTGCTCGAACAACTACGGCCCGTTCCATTTCCCGGAAAAGCTGATTCCGCTGATGATTCTCAACGCCCTGGCCGGTAAGTCACTCCCGGTTTACGGCGACGGCCAGCAGATCCGTGATTGGCTGTATGTAGAAGACCACGCCCGCGCATTGATCAAAGTCGCCACAGAAGGGCAAGTAGGCGAGACCTACAACATCGGCGGCCACAACGAGAAAACGAACCTGCATGTCGTAGAAACTATCTGCGATATTTTGGATAAGTTGGTGCCATGCAAGGCAAAAGAGGGGGCTCACGATTCACCATTCACGACTTACGATTCACACAAAGAACTAATTACCTTCGTCACCGACCGCCCCGGCCACGACCTCCGCTACGCCATCGACGCCAGCAAAATCGAACGCGAGCTAGGCTGGGTACCAGAAGAAACCTTTGAAACCGGCTTACGCAAAACCGTGCAATGGTACCTCGCCAACGAAACCTGGTGGAAACGCGTCCAAGACGGCAGCTACCAAGGCCAACGCCTAGGGAATGTATAGGATTGTACAAGCGCCCGAATTGTCAGTTTTTCGTAGCGCGGCGTAAGCGTTAGCGCACCCGCGAAAGCAGCGCGAAGCGCTGCCACATGCACGAACTTTCTACGTGTATAAAAAGGATCCCCAATGAATATCTTCATTACCGGCGGCAACGGCCAGGTCGGCTTTGAGCTACAACGCCAATTTTCCCTATTCGGTAATGTGTTAGCCCCTACACGGCATGAACTTGATTTAACAGATGCCAATGCAGTAGACGCCTACTTGGCTGAACACCAGCCTGCGTTGATCCTCAACGCAGGCGCTTACACAGCGGTTGATAAAGCCGAAAGCGAACCAGCGCAAGCCAAACGCCTCAATGCCGAGCTGCCAGCACAATTAGCCGAGTATGCCGCCAAGCATAATATCCCGCTGGTGCACTACTCAACGGATTACGTCTACCCAGGGGATGGTGAAACACCTTGGCAGGAAGACAGCCCCACGGCACCGCTGAGCGTATATGGCCAAACCAAGCTGGAAGGCGACCAATCGGTTACCCAAAGTGGCTGCCAACATCTAATTTTCCGCACCAGCTGGGTATACGCCGCCCGCGGCAACAACTTTATGAAAACCATGTTGCGTCTGGGCCGCGAGCGCGATGCACTTAGCATCGTCAACGACCAAATAGGCGCGCCCACCCCAGCACGCCTAATCGCCCAAGTCACCGCGCTAGCGTTCACGCCTCACAATTCACCCCTCACCCCTCACATAACATCAGGCATCTACCACCTGGCGCCAAGAGGGGAAACCAGCTGGCACGGCTTCGCCAGCGAGATTTTCAAGCAAGCACAGGTACTTGGCGAAGAGTTAGCGACCCAATCCGGCACCGTGAGTGGCATACCCACCGTGGAATTTCCAACTCCTGCCCAGCGCCCGCTCAACTCACGTATGCGCCTGACTAAACTTGAGGCCGCGCTTGGTGTCACATTACCGGTTTGGCAACACCAGCTAGCGCTAACGCTTGCAGAATGCTGTGAGGCGTGAGGGGTGAAATGTGAGGAGTAGACCTCCCACCTCACCCCTCACGCCTCACAACTACTACTTGTTTCATCACGGATGATAGACCATGACCACCTCACACCTCACACCTAACCCTTCACAAAGAAAGGGCATTATTCTAGCCGGTGGCTCCGGCACTCGGCTGCACCCCATTACCCGCGGTGTATCCAAGCAGCTCCTGCCCATCTACGACAAGCCGATGATCTACTATCCGATCTCGGTGCTCATGCTAGCGGGCATTCGTGAAATACTGATTATTTCCACGCCAGAAGATCTCCCCCAATACCAGAACCTACTAGGCAACGGTGAAGATTTCGGTATCAGCCTGCAGTATGCGGAACAACCAAGCCCGGATGGCCTCGCCCAAGCATTTATTATCGGCGAAGAGTTTATTGGCGAAAGCCCCGTCTGCCTGGTGCTAGGCGACAATATCTTTCATGGTCAGCACTTTTCAGACCAACTAAAGCGAGCAAGCCAGCAGGCTAGCGGTGCCACCGTATTTGGTTACCTGGTTAAAGACCCAGAGCGCTTTGGCGTGGTGGAGTTTAACGAAAACGGCAATGCGATCTCCATCGAAGAAAAGCCACAAAAACCCAAATCGGCGTATGCCGTTACCGGTCTGTACTTCTACGATAACGATGTCGTTGAAATTGCCAAAGCCGTAGAACCTTCCGAGCGTGGCGAGCTGGAAATCACCAGCGTCAATAACGCCTATTTAGAGCGGGGCGACCTGCGCGTTGAACGCTTGGGCCGCGGTTTTGCCTGGCTAGATACAGGCACTCACGACAGCCTGCTGGAAGCCAGCCAATACGTGCAAACCATTGAGCACCGTCAAGGCCTCAAAATCGCCTGCCTGGAAGAGATCGCCTGGCAACACGGCTGGATCGATGACGACCGCCTGGCCACACTCGCCAAGCCCCTCGCCAAAACCCAGTACGGCCTATATCTCCAACGCCTTTTAAAAGTGAAGGGTAAAACGTGAGGAGGGAGGAGTCTTGCTCCTCGCTTTTAACGCCTCACACCTAACTCTTCACCTTTCACGAGCTATCTATGCACTACGAAAAACTCACCATTCCCGATCTAGTCCTGCTCACTCCCAAAGTATTTGGCGACGAGCGGGGCTTCTTCATGGAAACCTTTCGTCAAAGCGAATTTGAAATCCACTGTGGTAACTACCAGTTCGTTCAGGACAACCACAGCAAGTCCGTTCAAGGTATTTTGCGGGGCCTGCACTACCAATATAAGCAGCCCCAGGGAAAGCTAGTACGCGTTACCCAAGGGGAAGTATTCGATGTCGCCGTTGATATGCGCAAGAGTTCACCAACGTTCGGCCAGTGGGTAGGGGTAACCTTAAGCGAAGAGAACAAGCAGTTGCTGTGGGTGCCACCTGGGTTTGCCCACGGCTTTTACGTGACCAGCGAAAAAGCCGAGTTCCAGTACAAATGTACTGATTACTACGCGCCTGGTGACGAAGTGAGCATTAGCTGGAATGACCCTCAACTTGGGATTGAGTGGCCAAATCATGGGGTAGAGCCCCAGCTTTCAGAGAAAGATAAGCAAGGGCTTACCTTCGAAGCGGCTCCCACCTTTGCCTAACAAGCAGCTAAATAGATTTGGCAAAAGAAAAAACGCTTTCTCAAATGCAAAATCGCATTAATAAGGAACTGAATGGCGAAACGATTGCCATATAGGAGCCTTTCTTATCTCCTAATGTTAATAAAGGTGCGCAAGTACCTGTTCTTATTGAAACGTAATCCATGGATGAAGCTGGAGAGTTGCAGTGAAAGCACACGAAGCAGCGCAGCTTGTAGAAGCATCAGAGCTATTTGATGCTAGGTGGTACATAGAGCGCTATCCCGATGTAAAAGCAGTCAATATAAACCCTGCTGCCCACTACTGTAAGTACGGGTGGCAGATGCTGCGTGACCCATCAAGCCAGTTTTCTACAGCAGGCTATTTGGCTAAGCATGAAGATATTAAAAGAGAGGGTATGAATCCCCTTTTGCACTATCTTCGTTTTGGTAAAAAAGAAGGCCGCGCAATTGTATCCAGCCACGAGCAAGGGATTGGCAACAAGCTAAAAGAAGTCAAGACAACCAGTGCACTAGCCAAGGTTCATGCTAGCCCAAATAAAAACAGTGAGGGAGTAGTTAAGCAACTGGCAGAGACTCAGGCGTTATTAGAACACTATTACATCAGATGCCAGGAACTTGAATTTCAAAAGTTAGATCATAAGCAAACGCCTAAAATGGAGTCTCTGTGAAAGTATTAACGGTATTTGGCACACGCCCTGAAGCTATCAAAATGGCCCCGCTAGCATTACAACTGGCAGCGGACGAGCGCTTTGAATCCAAGGTGTGTGTGACGGCACAGCACCGTGAAATGCTGGATCAGGTGTTAGATCTATTTGAGCTGAAACCCGAATATGACCTGGATATTATGAAACCAGGGCAAGATCTCAATGACGTCACATGCGGTATTCTCCAGGGGTTAAAGTCCATACTGGAAGAATTCAAGCCCGATATTGTCTTGGTGCACGGCGATACAGCGACGACATTTGCCACTACGTTAGCCTGCTATTATCAGCAAATTCCTGTTGGGCATGTAGAAGCAGGCCTGCGAACCGGTAATCTATATTCGCCGTGGCCAGAAGAGGGTAACCGTAAATTGACAGGCGCTTTGGCTGCCGTTCATTTTGCCCCCACCAATACCTCTAAGCAGAACCTACTAGCAGAAGGTGTTGACCCAGCCACTGTACATGTTACCGGTAATACCGTAATTGATGCTCTGCTGGACGTTGTTGAAAAGCTCAAAAACAATCCTGAGTTGGCGACGGAACTAGCGGCCCGCTTCCCTATGCTGGATAGCAGCAAACGCCTAATATTAGTAACTGGCCATCGCCGGGAAAGTTTTGGTGGTGGTTTTGAGCGCATTTGCCAAGCGCTTGCGGAAACTGCCAAAGCACATCCATCCACACAAATTCTATATCCCGTACACCTGAACCCAAATGTACGTGAGCCTGTTAATCGGTTATTAGCCGATGTAACGAATGTGCACCTGATTGAACCTCAAGACTACCTACCTTTCGTTTACTTGATGAACCAGGCAGCTATTATCTTGACGGATTCTGGTGGTATTCAAGAGGAAGCGCCCTCCCTGGGTAAGCCAGTGTTAGTAATGCGCGACACTACCGAGCGCCCAGAAGCGCTTGAAGCAGGCACCGTTAAGTTAGTAGGCACAGATGTAGCCAAGATCACCGAAGCACTGAATACGTTGCTGACCGATGAACAAGCCTACAACGCCATGAGTTATGCCCATAACCCCTATGGCGATGGCAAAGCCTGCCAACGTATCCGCGATGCCTTAGCGGTCTAGTACTTAATTTTTTGCCACGGAAGGGCACGGAAAGCACCGAAAAAAAAGCCATAAATATCAATTTAAAATTGTTTATCAGTGTTTTCAGTGGGTGTCAGTGGCCAAATCGCATGAGCTTCCGTGGCCTACTTATCAAGGAATCAAGCAATGAAATTTGAAACTATCTCTATGATTGGTTTGGGCTACATTGGCCTACCAACGGCCGCCGTATTTGCCTCACGTAAACAGAAAGTCATCGGTGTTGATGTTAACCAGCACGCGGTTGATACGATTAACAACGGTGAAATCCACATTGTGGAGCCTGAATTAGACATCATCGTGCGTGCCGCTGTTAAAGAGGGCTACTTGCGTGCTACTACAACGCCTGAGCCTGCAGATGCCTTCTTGGTGGCAGTGCCCACGCCGTTCCATACAGATGAACACGGGCAAAATCACAAAGCAGACCTTAGCTATATAGAAGCAGCCAGCAAAGCGATTGCTAAGGTTCTAAAGCCCGGTAATCTCGTAGTATTAGAATCGACTAGCCCTGTGGGGGCCACAGAACAAATGGCCGAATGGCTGGCAGAAGCTAGACCAGACCTTACATTTCCGCAAACCCATGGTGAAGCGTCTGATATTCGTATTGCACATTGCCCAGAGCGTGTTCTACCGGGCCACGTGATCCGTGAACTGGTGGAAAATGATCGCGTCATTGGCGGCATGACAGCTAAGTGCGCAGAAGCTGCCTGCGCGCTGTATCAAATCGTGGTGGAAGGGGAGTGCGTAGCCACTACCGCCCGCACAGCGGAAATGGCCAAACTTACCGAAAACAGCTTCCGCGATGTCAATATAGCGTTTGCCAACGAGCTATCTACCATTTGCCATGAGCTGGATATCAATGTGTGGGAACTGATTGCCCTCGCTAACCGCCACCCTCGTGTCAATATTCTTACGCCAGGGGCCGGTGTAGGCGGTCACTGTATTGCGGTTGACCCATGGTTTATTGTTGATTCATGCCCAGAGCAAGCCAAAATTATTCGTGCCGCCCGTGAAGTAAACGATGCCAAACCGCTTTGGGTACTAGAACGCGTAAAAGAGGCATTAGAGTATTATCACCAGCAACACCCAGATGCTAAACGCAGCGAATTAACCGTGGCGTGCCTAGGTGTGGCTTTCAAACCAGATATCGATGACCTACGTGAAAGCCCCGCATTAGGCATTGCAAAAAAAGTGGCTGAACTTGGCTGCCGCGTTCAAATTGTGGAACCGAATATTGAAGCACTCCCCAGATCATTAGATCTACCTAATGTTGAGCTTGTTTCGCTTGAAGAAGCGCTTGCGCAAGCAGATGCATTATGTGTTTTAGTTAAACATAAAAGTTTTATTAAAAATACTGATAGTGTGCGGCTTAAAGAGTATGTGATTGATGCAGTTGGTTTGCTGGGTTGATGTTTAGTAGTCTTTTTTAGTTGTTGGGTGTTTTTTTTAATTATCAGGGTTAGATTTCCATGGATGAATTGCTTAATTATGCTAAGCAACTAGCGGAGCAAAAAATTGCAACGCTGAACGCCCCGATTGCTAAACGCATTGCCTATGTGGTGAGTCATGGTCAAAGTTACGCCAACAATGGTTATGCAATTCGTACTCAAGGCATCGCAAAAGCGCTAAATGATCATGGCTTTGAAACATTATGTTTTGTGCGACCCGGCAGGCCATGGGAGTTTGGCGCAGAGCAAACGGTAGCCCCCGTTAGCGATGTTGATGGTGTTCGCTACATTCATAGCCGGTGGGAAAAAGGCATTTCTCCCCAAGGGGAAGAAAAGCACTTAAAGGCTTCAGTAGACAAATTTGTCGAGCTGTTCAACGTCTTCAGACCCAGCGTCGTGCTAGCTGGATCTAATTTTATTATTGGCTTACCCGCTTACGTGGCAGCCAAGAAACTTGGCATTCCTTTCTATAACGAAATTCGAGGATTTTGGGAGCTTTCCAGAGCGGCTAGAGAACCAGGCTATGAACTGACTGAAAGCTTCAAACAAGAGGCTGCAAGGGATGCCTTTGTTGCGAAACAGGCACAGCGTGTTTTCACCCTGAACCAGCCTATGCAGCAAGAGCTTGTGAAGCGCGGGGTAGATGAAGCAAGAGTCAAGATAATTGCCAATGGCGTAAATAAACTACCGGTTATACGACCAGCTAACGAAGACCTTAAACGTAAGCTGGGTATTCGTCCTGAAGATAAAGTGGTTGGTTATGTAGGCAGTTTTAATGCCTACGAAGGCTTGGATGTTTTAGTCACTGCATGCCAAACCCTTATAGATGAGAGTGTTAATGTAAAACTCTTATTGGTGGGCGACGACGGCGTATCAGAAAAGCTAGGTGGGCAAACCGGTGAGCACAGCTACCCATGGCTGATCACCACTGGCCGTGTACCCCATGAGCAAGTGGCTGATTATTACGCGCTCATTGATCAAGTCGTTATACCGCGCAAAAGTTTACCTGTATGCCACTTGGTTCCGCCGATGAAGGCAATGGAAGCCACCGCTTTCAATAAGCCACTATTAGTTTCGGATGTAAAGGCATTAGTCGATTTAAAACAGTTTAATCAACAGATTAGCTTCTTCAAAGCGGACGATGCAGGAAGCCTCGCCAACGTAATAAAGCAAAATCTAACGGCTCAGCCGCCAAAGGTTGGCACTCAAAGCGACAAAATCATCTTTTTTGAGCAGATCAAACCCTTAGTGCAGGCGTTAGAATCATCGGCCAAAGGATGGGACGATAAAGCGGCTAAAGAAGCATTTGCCACTGCCAATAGCCGCTTTTATAAACAAGGCGATATTTCCAGCACGCTTTCAATATTGCATGAAATGAAGCTACAAGGCGTTAAGTTTGATAAGCCGAAAAGAGACTTCCAGAGCTTTATTGAAGGATTGGCACGCTTAAAGGGCGGCTGGCCGTTGCCACCGCGCCAGCCAAACGCTGGGTTAATGACGCGTCGCCGGCATGCGCTTTACTGTTTACATCAATCAGTACCCCATGCCACCAATGGCTACTCAACGCGCTCCCATGGTATTGCAGTAGGTTTACAGCAGGCTGGCTGGACGGTGCGAGCCACTACCCGCCCCGGTTTTCCATGGGATGCAGGCACAAAAGGGATAAACAAAGGCTACCACGAAGCCAATGTAGATGGCGTTACTTACGCTGCCGTAGCAGGGTGGAACCTCAATAAGACTCCTCTGGATTACTACCTGGCAGAAGCAGCTGACCATTATGTAAGAGAAGCACAGACCAGCGGTGCAGAAGTCATTATTGCTGCCTCTAACCACATCACTGCACTGCCCGCGCTAATGGCTGCACGCCGTTTAGGTTTACCGTTTGTATATGAAGTGCGTGGCTTATGGGAAGTTACCCAGGCTTCTACGCAGCCCGAGTGGGCAGATTCAGAACGCTTTCATCTAATGCGCGAGCTGGAGCAGCAAGCCGCCCGCGAGGCGGACTTGGTCATCACGCTAACCGATGAGTTGGCCACAGAGCTTGAGAGCTGGGGAGTAAAGCGCGAAAGCATAGTCGTTATTCCCAACGCCGTTAATGCTGAAACCTTTGTGCCCACTGCTCCAGACCCTGCCATCATCCACGAGCTAAAATTAAAGCCCGGTGTGCCGGTAATTGGTTACGCAGGTAGCGCCGTGGCCTATGAAGGTCTTGAGCTTTTAATGGAAGCGATGGCAAAGCTGAAGCAAAATCATCAGGACTTCATTTTCGTACTGGTGGGCGATGGTAAAGTTATTGATACCGTAAAGGCGAAGGCCAAAGCGCTTGGTATAGAAGAGCATTGCCGGTTTACCGGGCGCGTTCCCTTTGACGCCGTGCCGCGTTACCTCTCTTGCATGGACATCATGCCCGTACCGCGCCTGTCATCAGCAGTGACCGAAATGGTTTCGCCGCTCAAACCGCTCGAAGCCATGGCGATGGGTAAAGCGGTCGTGCTTTCTGACGTTTCCCCGCATAAGGTAATGGCCGGTGAAAATCAGCGTGCATTGCTGTTTAAAAAAGACAGCGTTGAAAGCCTGACGCAAGCACTGACAAAACTGATAACCCAGCCCGATGAGCGAGCTCGATTAGGCCAGGCAGCCCGCGAGTGGATTGAAAAAGAACGCACCTGGAATTTTGTTACTAATAATTACCATCATGCACTGCAACGTGTGCTCAACAGCCAGCAGGGCACTGCAAAACCCACAGTAGCTAAAAGCCTAGATCAAATCACCTTGGGGCTGATTGCAGATCAGTTCACCACTGACACTCTGGCTAGTGGTGTGAACGTAGTTAAACTTACACCTGAAAACTGGCAGCAGGAATTAGCTGATCAACCCATTGATGCACTCTTCGTTGAGTCCGCCTGGAAGGGCAATGACTGGGTCTGGCACCGTCGGGTTGGCTTCTACGGCGAGGAGGAGTTTGCGCCTTTGCGAGCATTGCTGGCGCACTGCCGCAGTCAGGGCATTCCCTCGCTGTTCTGGAATAAAGAAGACCCCGTTCACTTTGACCGCTTCCGTAAAGCCGCATCACTTTGTGACCATGTGTTCACCACGGATAGCCGCCGGATAATCCCCTACCTAACAACGCCAGGGGCACTGACACAAAGCGTTAGCAGCTGCGCTTTTTACGCATCGCCTAAAATTCATAATCTGCTGCCTTCTAAGCGGGCATGGCAACCCACGGCAGCTTATGGTGGTACTTACTACGGCAAGCGCTACCCAGAGCGTACCGAGTACATGGATAAGATCATGAGTGCGGCAGCACCCCTTGGCCTTACCATCTATGACCGCCAGCACGACGACCCTGAATCACCCTATAAATACCCTGGTGGCTTGGGCAGCTATGTGGCCGGTAGTCTCAGCTATGAAGAGATGATCGAAGCCTACAAAGCCCACCCGGTGCAAATTAACGTGAATTCGGTGCTGGATTCACCCACCATGTTCTCCCGCCGGGTAATGGAGGCCGCCGCCTGCGGCGCGCCCATCATTTCAGGCCCCGCACTCGGTATGAATCGCTACCTGGAAGCGGCAGGGCATGTGGTGCGCACGGAAGCCGACGCAGCCCAAGCGCTTGAAAACCTAATGCATCATGACGCCTACCGTTGGCGTGTGGCATTGAAAGGGGCAAGGGCGGTAATGCGTGCCCACACCACCCAAACACGGTTAACCCAGATGCTGCGTACAGCCGGTATGGTGGTAAAAGCACCGGAACTGCCTAGCATCAAGCTCTACTGTGAAACGGTTTCTGTGGTTGCCGCTGACAACCTAGTGGACCAAACCATTCTGCCTAGCCACATAGTCGCTTCCCATTGGTTGCCTGGGGCCAAAGAGCTACTACAGGAGATAGGTATAACTTGCCAGGAAGCGAGCGGAGCGTTAGCACAAGCAGGCGAGTATTGGCTGCATGCAGAATTGCCAGCGCTGGAAAGCCTTGAAGCAGAGGATATAGAAGACCTAGCGTGGACAACCACCTATGCCGAGCACAAGCGCATAGGCTTTATCCGAAGTGAGCAACTGGAAAGTGGCGGCTGGCCAGGGGTTGCCTGTGAAAGCGACCAGATAGAACGAGGCTTACAGCTAATACATACCGCCCGCCAACTGCCTCTCAATGGGCTGGCGCAGTGGGCTAACGGCGAAAGTACACTGGCGCTACGTAAGCCGCACAACCGTTATGCTCAGGCACCTAATGTAGAGCCCGTTAAAACGGTAGTGATTGCTGGGCACGACCTAAAGTTTATCAAGCCGTTTTACCCTTACTTTACAAAAGCAGGCATGCGTTTACTGCTGGACTTCTGGAGTGGTCATAATCAGCATAACGAAATAGCCAGCAAGCGCTTAGTGCGTCAAGCGGACACCATTTTCTGCGAATGGATGATGGGTAATGCCATTTGGTATGGAAAGCATATGCGTGAAGGGCAAAAACTCGTTGGCCGATTACATGCTCAAGAATTGAGAAGCCCGCTTTTCGATAAAGTACCTTTTGAGACATTCGATACAGTTATTTTCGTTGGCCCACACATGCTCAGGCAGGCAATCGCCCGAAATCCTGTGCTAGAAAAGAATGGTGTCGTGATCTACAACGGTGTGGATGTTGAGGCTCTGCAAGCAGTACCACGCAAACCAACTAATAGCAAAGTATTGGGCATTGTGGGTATTGTGCCTCAAAGTAAACGGTTTGACCGCGCGCTCGATATTCTGAAAGAGCTACGCAAGGAAGACAAAGAGTACACACTGCGTATAAAAGGTAAGCGACCAGAAGATTATCCCTGGATGAAAAACAGGCCCGAGGAAATGGCATGGTATGAAGCCCAATACCAACGTTTGGAGAGCGACCCAGACTTGAAAGGGGCCGTGCATTTTGACCCTCAGGGCAACGATATGCCTGAGTGGTACGCGGGGATCGATTATGTGTTATCTGTTAGCGACCATGAAAGCTTTCACTTGGCCGTTGCTGAGGGAATGGCTGCAGGTTGTATACCCATTGTCATGCCTTGGGAAGGGGCTCATGAAATATATCCAGATGAAGTAATCCATAACAAATATGAAATAGTATCAAGTTTCTTAAAGAAATATAACCAAAAAGATATAAGGCTGTACTCGTTTAAAAATTTTGATGTCAAGTATTCGGCTCTTGTTATTTTAAAATTTTTAAGTGTTGACTTAGTAAGTTCGCCTGCCAAAGTCTTAGTGTTAGGAAGCTGTGTGTCAAGAGACCCCTTTGAGATGGCGAATGATAGTGAGTTATCTCTTTGTGATTATTTTGCTAGAACAAGTTTTGTGTCTCTAACGGCAAAGCCATATGTAGATGAAGATGTATTAAAAGAAATATCTTCGAACTGGCAAAAGCGTATGGTTTATGCAGATATGTCTAAGCAGTTCCTTGAAAATATACGTAACGATACTTTTCATGTAGATGTAATTGTCATTGATTTAATAGATGAAAGATTTAATTTAAATAAAACCCATGGCTCTTTTCATACTATATCAAGTGAATATAGAAAAGCTGCGATAGGGAAGAAGTTGAATATAGTTAAGCATGCTTCTGATGAGAAGTTGTCTCTATGGTTTGAAAGTACCCATGAGATAATGAGGCTTTTACAGGAAAAAAATCTTATAAGTAAAGTGATTGTGAACGAAGTATATTACTCCAGTAGTATTGACTTTCATGAAAATAAAGTGGAAAGGATAGGGCAATACACCAAAGAAGATATTAAGAAAGCCAATGAGCGGCTAAGCTCAATGTATGATTTTTTATCAAGGTACTTACCTAGTGAAAATTTTATAAAATATCCTGAGGATTTATTTGTTGCAGATAGTAACCATAAGTGGAATCTTTCACCTTTTCATTATTGCAGTGATCTTAATAAATGGTTTAATAACTCGGTTTATTTGAAGGCTTGTTTGAATAAATTAAAAGGGGAAGTGAATTGAGGAAATGTGTTTTATTGACAATCAGGTATAGTATTTTATTTAGTGCACAGACTCAGGGCTTTCATATGTCTGCAAGTCAAAAAGATTATCTCTCTTATAAAAATAATCTTTTTAGCGCTAGTCGTATGGGCATGAGAGAGTATTTCTTTGAAAATTATCTTCTCTCATCTCTTGAGAAGGTTAATAGTAGTAACGCAAGTGATGTAGATTTCCATGTGTTAGTTATGTGTTCAACAGAACTGCCAAAACCAAACAAAGAGTTCTTGGTTAAGATGCAAGAAAAATATTCTGAATGGCTAAACGTTTCTTATATGAAACCAGAGGAAGTTAATTACGGAAAGGCGATGAGCTCTTTTCTTAAATGTGCATATAAAGAATCCCCAGTGCTTTGTGCAACTGCAAGGCTTGATGATGATGATGTATTATTTGATGATTATGTTAACGTTATATCTGATTACTTAACAGTAGATAACGACAAAAAAGTGATTAGTTTTAGTTCAGGGTTTAATTTGTACGTTGAATCTGACGGTTTTAATGTGATCGGCGCTTCAGAGTATGAGTTTAGCAAGATTGCTATAGGTTTAGCTTACATTAAATATTATAACGACATTGATGAGGTTGTTGAAGATAATATATATAAATGTGGTAATCATGTAAAAATAGACAAAAATTATGAAGTTATTGATTATAATGATAAGCGATCTTTTGTAAGAATTAACACTGAGCTGTCAGATAGGATGTATAGATTAGATGAGAATGAAAGAAATAATAGGCTAAAAATTGAGTATCGCAAGCAAAAGGAGAAGCGTGTTGGTTTAGGAAGGGTACGAAAAAATTTTGATAATTTGCCTATTTGAATAGTGAGGTGTTTCTTGAAGTTTTTTTATAATTTACATGAAGCAAAAAACTTTCATAATGAACACAGTTTTATTGTAATCTACAGAAATGTACATTTTCCGATATATTTAGACTTCAAAGGCTCTGATAAATGGATCGTATTTACACCAGGAGCTTGTTCTAGGCAAAAGCCAATGCCAATATTTCAGCGCTCTTCGTATAGTAAGTTTATAGAGCCAAATGTTATCTCGTTATTCGATCCAGGTATTCTTTTCCATAGAAAGCTAACTAACACTTGGTTTTGTGGTACCAAATCTCGCTATTACGGGGAATATATTGCTCAAATACTCAAGTTATTTTTTGAAAAAGAGAGAGTTAACAATAAAAAAATACTACTATTTGGTACCTCTGCTGGTGGTATACCTGCTCTCAAGATAGCTGAAAAACTCAATGGCTGTAATGTTCTGGTTGGCAATATACAAATTGATGCTAGCATTCACCCAGCATTTGATAAGATGTTGCCCGTGCTATTTCCTGGATTGGACTCAATAGATTGTAAACACCAATTTCATGAAAGGTTTGACGCTCGCAGTGTTGATAGCTCATTCCGTTTGTTTTACATACAAAACATAAAAGATACTTTTCATTATAAAAATCATTTTAAGCCTTATCGCGAGTGGTGTTTATCAAAAGAAATCAGTTTCGATGCTTCTTTTTATGAATACGACAATTTAGAAGCTGGTCATGGATCAGTTGGTAGAGAAAAAGAATTATCTATAATAGAATCAATATTTGAAAATGAAAATTTGAATCTTAATTGGCTCGACAGATTAGGTTGTTGATATGTCACTTGGTGTAAAAGATTATATCTTAAATGCAGAGCGGTTTTGGCCGCCTACGCACAAAAGAAATGTAGTCAAGATTATGCGTGCTCTTGATGCCTATGCTGGAGAATCTTCTTCGGATAAAGATGAGTGTATAGATGAACTATTAGCAGTGGCTAAAATTAGAGGAAGATTTAATGCAAAGCATTTGTATTTAATAAATACAGGAAGCTCCGGTTCACATTGGATTGAGGCTATGCTGGGCCTATTGCCTGGGTTTTATAATGGTGGCGAGATTTATCTACCACCAAAAGTGAGGTCTTCATTAAAGAATTTAAATAAAAAGTCGGCTAATGAATTTTTAGATGTTATATACTTGTTGCATTCAGGCGGCATTCACAAAGATGCCTTAACCGCAACGTTGAGCAACTCTGCACACTTGGCCAAACATCAGCAGATGTCTGAATACAGTATTAACAAAAGTACAGTTTTATTGTTAAGAAACCCTGTAGATGTCGTCATTTCTAGAACATTTAGGAAAGATGAATACAAGAATGATGTTGCCCCTTCGCTAGATGATCAACAGTATCTCGAACGCAATTGCGTTTATGTTGAAAGTTTCTTCTCGAACTTAGACGAAACCAGCTTCGATGCAATAGTGAAGTATGAGGATTTTGTTGCTTCTCCACTGAGTAATTTAAAAAAGCTTGTCGAATTGATAGAGATGGAAGTTACTGAAGATCAGTTGCAGCACTCTATTGACAGAACTTCGATGAAGTCAGAGTTAAAGGCTGTTGAGAAGGGTGGTAATGCATTGACAAATGTCTATCTGGGTGATAGAAAAAATTATGACTGGGCTAGAGGTTATTTGAGTAAAAGATTAGAAAAATTATTGATTAAATATAATTACTGTAAATAAAAAAAACGGTGCTCTAAATATACAATGGTTCTTGTTACCCTTTTAAAGTGAAATGAAGGTTAGTTTTCCTTTTTTATATGAATTAAGGGTTTTTATGGTTTTTCTTAATAATGAAAAAATAATTTTTTTGAAAACTAGAAAAGTTGCAGGAACTTCCTTTGAGATGGCCTTAAGCCGCTATGCTAAGGCAGGGGATATCATTACACCTATATCACCTGACGACGAAAGAGCAAGAAAAGAATTGGGCTTCGCCTCTTGCCAAAACTACATGAATCAAAACGGTACGCAAGTATTTAATAATCATATTTCAGCGTCGGAAGCCGAAAAGAAACTTGGATACACTATATGGAATAAAGTGGAAAGTGCACCATAGTTCGTAACCCCTTTGATGTGTATATATCTTTATTTTATTATCAGTATGGTTCTGAAACAGATATATCTAAGCTTACGGAATGGTATATTGATGGAAAGGGAAGTTCATACCTCGGTGTGAATCATAAGCAATATTTTATCAAGGATAAAATGATTATTGATCGCTTTATCCGGTATGAGAATTTTGAAGAAGATATTTTGGAACTGAAAAGGTCTGTATCTAATCTTAAAGGTTTGTACGATACATTTCGAAATATAAAAGCCAAGTCTGGAATCAGAAGCAATGCGTCATATGACCTTGAAACCATATATTGTAATCATCCAGAGCTTAAGAATAAAATTAGAAGTTTACATAATTTTGAAATAACTAATTTTGGCTATCCTGCTCTATGATTATTGTAAAGGCTTTAAGTGAAAAAATATAGATTTGTCATTCATGTTGGGTATCCAAAAGCTGCATCTACTTCATTGCAAGATGCTCTTTTAGATTCATCTGTTTTGCTTGAGCAGAATGGGTTTTTGTACCCTTCCTCCTTAATTTCGAAGGGCTCTTCTAAGCATGAAGAGATTTTTCGGCTGGTGCGGTTGAACAAGGTTGATAAAGCATTAGCACTGCTCAAGATAGAGTTGGATAGCGCAAAAGATGTGCATACCGTTTTTCTATCAACGGAATCTATTGTTAATCAATTATATAATATTGATTCTAGCTTATGGGTAAGGCTTTTTGACGGCATAAAGCGATTTGGTTCATTGGAAATTGTTGTTATACATAGAGAAATTAATGGTTTTTTGACTTCGTACTATAAACAAGCTGTTGTCAATCAGCCATCTTCTCTTGTTGAATTTTATGGGACGTCTCTAACCCAGGCTGATTTTTCAAAGCTTGCGGTAGTGAGAAAATTAACAAATTTAGATGGTGTGATTGAAACGTTAAAATATGTTTCGAATGCGCCAGTTAAAGTATTTGACTACCAACAGAGCGTAGTGAATGATGTGATAAGTTGGCTAACTAATGGTCATTTTTCTGTAGACACTCCTAAGTTGAGTAATGTTAGCTTACAGCCGGAAGAGGTTGAGTTGATTCGACAGATTAATGCAGCTACACCATCTGTAAGTGAGAGAAACACCTGGTTGCATGTGCTAAGCCACTGTTGTCCCCTTGGCAGCCGTACAGCGCTTACGCTTGCAGATCGTGCCAATGAGGCTGATTTGCAGCAGTTAGATGCAGGCTGGCTATTAACGGTTCTCCCCGCGCAGAACCCTGAGCTAGGTGTAAATAATAATAAGTTATTATCGTTATCTAAAAAAGCTTACGAGTGGTTGTCCCAATATCAGCGGGACTGTAGGCTTAATCAATCCTTACAATATGAAGATTCTTCGCTTATGCCCTTAAAAACAATGGATTCGGTTGAGCTTGAACGCTGTGTAGTTAAAAAAATAGAGCAGGTGGTTACAGCGTCTTCTAATGTATCTCTTGGAGAAAAACTATTTACCGCAAAAAAGATTGAGCTTGCCCCCTTCGCACCAGTAAGTTTCACGGGCTGGGGAAGCTGGGAGCAAGATCCTCTTAATAATCGCAGTTGGCAGTGGCGGCTTAACTGGCTTTCATTTCTCTCCTACCTACTTGCCTATCATCAACAATCAAATAATGATGAGATTCTTACCTTTGGTAAAGAAGCTATCACGTCCTGGTTGAGTACGTATTTAGAAACCGATACCGAATATCCGTTTGAATTTATCTGGCATGATCATGCGACGGCCCTGCGTGCCGAACAGTTAGTACTGTTTTCTTACTATTGCAGAGATAATGCGCCAGAGTGGACTACTCAAAATGCGGCGTTTCTTACCTATTTAGAACAAGCATTAGTGGTGCATGCCGAATGGCTGGCAAAAGACAGCTTCTATTCAGAACACACTAACCATGGCTTGGAACAAGCGCGGGTACTACTACTGCTAGGTACAGTGTTTGAAGGCAAGCAAGCTGAGGAATGGCAACAAATTGCAATTCAGCGTATTAGCTGTGAGTTGCAATTTGCGTTCACAAACGAAGGCGTACATGTAGAAAATAGCCCTGCTTACCACATTTTTGTTTTTAAAGTATTTTTAGGTATTATCAAAGACTACTCTAACGATGTACTGGGTGACCTGGCCAGCCAATTCAGTCAGTTTTCAGCAAAAGCCCTAAATTTTATTACCCATATTTTACGGCCAGATGGCCTTTTGCCCCCTATTGGTGATACTGAGCAATTACCCACCAGCGATGCTTACAAAGAGATGTTTGGTAGCACTAATGAGTACCAGCATTTTTTATATGCGTTAAGTCAAGGTAAGCAAGGTATTAAGCCTAAGCAGTTGAACGTGGTGTATCCTAAATCGGGTTATGCTGTTTTTAGAGACTGTTGGCCAGAAAGAGATCAGTACAAGCAAGCCTTCCATGCAATTGCTAAGGTGGGCTGCTCTAGTCGCTACCATCACCAGCAAGATGAAGGGCACGTTAGTGTTTATGCCGGGGGGGAAGATTGGCTGATTGATTCAGGTCTTTATAACTATATTAATAAAGATCCGATAAGGAAGTATATGCGCGGGCGCCAGGGGCATAATGTTCCGTTGATATCCAATGCTTCCTACGGCAAAGATTTTGAACACAGGTTAGCTGCTTGGAAAGTTGCCGATTATAGCGAGAGGGAGGTGCTGCCCCATATTGCCATGCAGCTCGAAGTGCTCCAGCCTGTGGTTCAAAACCGTCATGTCTGCTTTAGTTCTGTTGATAAAGTGTTAGTCATTGAAGACCTTTTCGTTAGCGAGGATAACCAACCACGTAACTTTACCTTGCAGTGGCATATACCAAAGAATAAAACCGTAACGGTAAATGGCAATCAGGTCACCGTAACAAGTACTAGTGGGCAAGAGATGATCATTGATGTTGATGGCCCCGAGCCAAATAATATCTCTGTTGCCAAGGGGGTTAAAGAAGACAAGGTGTTTAGCTGTATTTCTTATAAAGCTAACCACTACGAGCCTAGTCAGGTTATTAAGGTGACTTATGAAGACTATGCTGAGCTTGCTGTTAAAACACGTTTCTCGTTTGAGCATGTACTGCCCAGCTTTGGCTTGGATGGCAAAGATAACAGTGTTGCTAGCAGTGCTCAGGGATTAACTTCAAACAATATAATTAATTATCTATACGACCAACTACGTCGTGAAAAGCCGCTTGTAGTGGTGACCTGTGGCGCTGAGGACGCAACTATCGGGATCGCTAAAGCCTTGCGGGAAAATGGGATAGGGTGCTTGGTGATTTTAGAAAATAGTGAAGAGCGCGCAGAAAATGTTAAGAAAAGCTTAAAAGAAAACTATCTTCAGTCATGGGTTGAGTGGCGAACGGGGGATTTGACGCCTTGGGAGGGTGATAATGTTATTGCTTCACCGCCACAGCAAAACACCTGTTGGTTTCCCGTTGAGCTGTTAGAAGATTTAGAAGCGGTCGATTTTGTTTGGATTGCCAGCTCATTTGAGAAAGGCTCTGACCTTTCTTGCTATCTAGCGCTACCTGCTTTGCTTGAACGCTTAAGCACTCAAGCTCAGTTATGGGTGAATGGTATGAGTGCTCCAACTGAAGAAGAGTTTTGCAAGCAATGGGCAAGTCGCCATGGTTTTGAGTTTGAGTATGTGTCTCGGAAAAATGGGCTTGGTGTTTTGAGCCGAAGCTAAGAGGGCGGGTCGACTGACCGCATTTTTAGTCGGTGTCTCGTGGTTTTTGTTACCAAGAGCAACATTTCAGCCCCTTTTTTTCATTATTTGTTATTTATCATTGATAACTCACTGTTATTTGATCACCACACACAGGATTATTTATGTGCGGAATAGTAGGCGCGGTTGGCGCAAAGGATAGCACCGCCTTTCTTCTGGAAGGCTTATCTACATTGGAGTATCGCGGTTACGATTCAGCAGGATTGGCGTTGCTATCGGGTGAGCACAGCAGTGGTTTGCAGCGTGCCCGCTCTAAAGGCCGTGTGGCTGAATTGGCCGCTTTAGTGAAGGAAAAGTCGCTCAACGGTAATGTGGGTATTGCTCACACCCGTTGGGCCACTCACGGCGTTCCGGCTGAACGTAATGCCCACCCGCATATTTCCGGCGGGCTGGCGGTGGTGCACAACGGCATTATCGAAAACTACGAAGCGTTGCGCATTCAGCTTCAGGGCTTGGGGTATGAGTTCACATCAGATACTGACACCGAAACCATCGCCCATCTGATTCAAGCCTGCTTTAAAGGCCAAATTGGTGAGCCTGCCGAAAACCTCTTTTCTGCCGTGCAGTGCGCCGTTGAACACCTGAAAGGTGCCTTTGCCCTGGCAGTGATTAGTGAAGATGAGCCGGATTGCTTAGTGGTTGCCCGTGAAGGTTCGCCGCTAATGTTGGGCATTGGAGATGATGGGCAATACGCCGCCTCGGATGCCTCCGCACTTATCTCCACTACCAAGCGTTTGATGTATCTGGAAAACGGCGATGTGGCTCGTTTAAGTCGCGAAGCAGTGGTTGTCGTTGATGGTATTGGCCAGCCGGTTGAGCGTAAGGTCATTACTTCAAACCTGAGCGCTAATGCGGTAGAGCTGGGTGACTACAGCCACTTCATGCAGAAGGAAATCTTCGAGCAGCCCCAGGCCCTTAGCAATACGCTGGAAATGATTAGTGGGGCGGGGCAGCTACAACCGGGCATCTTCGGTGCGGAAGCCGCTGATATTTTCGACCAGGTGGAAGCCGTGCTGATCCTGGCCTGCGGTACCTCCAGCTATGCGGGCATGACCGCCAAGTACTGGATTGAGCAAGTGGCGGGCATTCCTTGCAACGTCGAAATCGCCAGCGAGTACCGTTACCGCCAAAGCGTCGCTAATCCTAAACAGCTGGTGGTGGTTATCTCACAGTCTGGTGAAACGGCGGATACGCTGGCGGCGCTTCACCACGCTAAATCGTTAGGCCATACTCATACCTTGGCGATCTGCAACGTACCGGAATCCGCCATTGTGCGTGAAACAGCGCTGCGATTTATTACCCGCGCCGGGCCGGAAATTGGCGTTGCCTCTACCAAGGCGTTCACCACTCAGCTAAGCGCGCTGTTCCTGCTTACTCTGCTGCTTGCCAAAGCCAACCAGCGCTTAAGTGAAGCAGATGAAAAAGCCTACCTTGATGAGTTGCGTCACCTTCCCATTGCGGTAGATAAAGTGCTGTCACTGGAACCGAGTATTGAAACGTGGTCAAAGCAGTTCGCCGACAAGCAGCACGCACTGTTTCTGGGCCGTGGTCGCCACTACCCCATTGCATTGGAAGGTGCGCTTAAGCTTAAAGAGATCTCCTATATCCATGCCGAAGCTTACCCAGCGGGTGAGCTGAAGCATGGCCCCTTGGCGTTGGTCGATGCAGAAATGCCCGTCGTCGTGGTGGCCCCCAACGACGAGATGTTGGAGAAGTTAAAAGCCAACATGCAGGAAGTCAGCGCCCGTGGCGGCCAGCTGTATGTGTTTGCCGATGGCGACAGTGCCGTGAAGTCCTCTGAAGGCGTCAATGTACTGATGATGCCAGAGCATTACGGCCTGCTTTCGCCGGTGTTGCACGTGGTAGCGCTTCAGTTGCTTTCCTACCACGTAGCGCTTGTGAAAGGCACGGATGTGGATAAGCCGCGTAATCTGGCTAAGAGCGTGACAGTAGAGTAGTGCCAATGGGCGTCGTTCCGACGCCTCCCGCGGGTGCAATCACTCGATTCCAGTGGCGTGATTACGTGCACATGGCCTTGGAATCCTCACCTTAATGTGCATGTGAGATTTAGTAGCGCGTGGTAAGCGAAGCGCACCCGCGGGTGCAGCGCGCAGCGGTGCCGGGGTTTGCTCGTGCAGGCAGGCAGGCAGGGTTGGTTGGGTGCCAGTGGGCGTCGTCCCGACGCCTCCCGCGGGTGCCTAAGAACGTTCGCTGAACTCGCGTTCTTCGTTACCCCGCGCTACGGTGGATGCACCTGATTCTGCCCAGTAACAGTGGATACCTCAAGAATACTCATTCGGGAATGGACTCTCGCCACCTTTACGCTGAAGTGATTGTGTAAGCGGGCGTTGTATAAAGGAGATGTAATAGATGTCACTTTTTTTTATGCACATACCTAAAACTGCCGGGACAAGCTTTCGCAAGGGGGCTGAAACGTATTTTTCGCCAGAGCGAATTGTTTATGATTATGGTCCGAATGCTAAGGCGACGTCTCCTTTTGTGAAGGAGTCTCTGCATGTCGATCAACCTGATTTCTGGCAGTTCAGGCAGGCACTTGATAATCCAGCCATGATCGTAGGGCATGTGCCTATCGTGCGCTTTGTTTCCCTGTGGGGCGTGGGAAACACCATCACCTTCCTTCGTGAACCACTGCAACGCATTGCATCTGAATATGAGCACTTTGTCAGGAATATGGATTACAAAGGAAGCTTTAAGGAGTTCTATTCAGACCCAGCGATGCGGAATCGTCAGCGCAGGGCCTTTTCCAGGGTAAATCTTGAGGCTATCGGGTTTATAGGCTTAACAGAACGTTATTCTGAAAGTCTGGAAATGTTGAATGATCGTTTTGCAACCCGCATTCTTGAGCGCGAAGATAATCAGGGTAAGACTCGTCTGGAGGACGAGTATGAATTTGATGAAGAGGATCTCGTTGAACTCAGGAAATTGAATAGACGAGACATTGAGCTTTACCAGTATGCCTCCGCATTGTTTGATTCACGTTATGAGATGTTCAAGTCGAACCAGCCCTGGGCGCATGCTTGTCTGGTAGAGGCCACCACGGAGAGTGTCAGCGGTTGGGCCTGGTGGGCGGGTGAACGCGATGCTCCATTAGAGATCGAACTGTGGGTCAATGGTGAGCTTACCAGCACCGTGCGCGCGGTGGAGTTTCGCCAGGAGTTGTGTCGTTTGCTGCCGCCGCGTGGCGGGTATGTGGGCTTCTATCTGCCTCTGAAATTGTCTCCTCTTGATAAGGTGCAGTGCCGTGTTGCTGCTACGGGCCAGTGGTTTCCGCCAAGCCCACGTCTAATTGAGGAAACGGAGACGTAATTCAAGGGCAACGTCAGTCGGATTCTGGCAAGACATCCCCGCTTATTAGCGCCGGCCCTGTATGAAGATCAGCCGGATTTCTGGCACTACTCGCCGGTGTTAGAGCACTAACTTTGTAGCGCTTGTTAAGCGCCAGCGCGCACCCGCGAGAGCAGCGCGCAGCGGTGCCAGGGTTGGGTTCTGTGCCATTGGGCGTCGTCCCGACGCCTCCCGCGGGAGCCTCATTCGCTCGTACCTCGCGAGTTTCGTTACCACGCGGTACGAAACCTATACTCCAACCCTTCACCCTTCACCCTTCACCCTTCACCTAAAAAGGAAACACCAGCGGCGTAATCAGCAGTACCGCCGCTGAATAGGTCAGGCTGACCGGCAAGCCGATCTTTAGGAAGTCCGTGATGCGGTAGCGCCCGGGTGAATAGACCATCAGGTGGGTTTGGTAGCCAAACGGGATCAAAAAGCAGGCGCTGGCGCCGTACGCTACAGCCATCACAAACGGCAGTGGGTCGGCGCCAAAGGCGTGGGCGGTGCTCCAGGCCACCGGAAAGGCTAGCGCGGCAGCGGCGTTGTTGGTCACGGTTTCTGTGAGTAGCAGCGTTAGTAGATAACAACCCAAAAATGCGGCATAGACACCGTAACCACTGAATAGACTTTGCATACCGGTTGCTAATAACTCGGCCGCGCCTGAGTTTTCCAGCGCTTGGGCGATAGCTAACGCCGAACCAATAATCAGCCATAGCTCAAACGGGAAACGGCGGCGCAGTTCTGCCAGGCTAATCACTTTCATAAGCAGCAGCCCACCCAGCAGCATCAATAGCCCCTGGAACAGTGGCAGTAAATTGGCGGTGGCTAGGGTGATCACTGCCGCAAACCCGCCCACGGTGAACAGGCTTTCCCTTTTGCTCAATTGCGGCCGGGTGAAACTGCCGCTCAGTAAATGGAAGTTACGGTCTAGATTGCGGTGCTGGCGGAAATCGGCGCTCACCGCTAGCAGTAAGCAGTCACCTACACGTAAGGGAATTTTTCCCAGCTGGCCCTCTAAGCGCTTTTCTCCACGCCTTATACCAACCACACCAGCACTGAACATGCTGCGGAAATCTACATCCTGCAGGGTTTTGCCTGACAGCTCGGATTCGTGGGAAATAACTACCTCGACTAGGTTGGTCGCCAGCAGGTTATCGGCTTGATGACCAAATAAATGCAGCCCTGGGAAGCGCTGTAGGGCTTGCACTTTGCCTACCTCTCCCGTGAAAACCAGCGTGTCATAGGCTTGAAGTTGCTCATCCGGTGCCACGGGGCTTATCAGTCGTCCGTGTCGCTCTATTTCCAGTAAATAAAGCCCCTCTAAGCTGCGCAGGCCGTTCTCTTCGATGGTTTTCCCAATCATGGTTGAGTCTGGTTCTAGATCCGCCGCTAGAAAGTAGGAGAGCTTTTCGTTGGTGTCTTCCAATTGGTGGTGCGGTAAGGCGTTAGCGCGCCACATTAAAACGCATAGGGTAATCAGCGCCACAGGAATACCCACCAAACTAAATTGGAACATGCCCAGCTCGCTGCCACTGGCACTCAAATTGAATGAGTTCACCACCAGGTTGGTGGATGTGCCCACTAGTGTAGTAATGCCGCCCAAGATTGAAGCGTAAGAGAGCGGGATTAATAGCCGGGATGGCGCAATACGCTGCTGGCGCGAAATAGCCCCGAGAAAGGCAGCTACCACGGCCGTGTTATTCAAAAAAGCGGAAAGCACCGCCGTGCTGCCCATTAGGCGTGCCGTAGCAAGCCGAGGGTGACCCTTTAGTAAGTGGCGCGATAGCCAGTCCAGCAGCGGCGAACGTTCAAGCGCCAGCGATACCAGCAGTAAGAGTAATAGTGTGGCGAGCGCCGGGTTGGTGTATTGGGTGAGCAGGGTAGCGGTGTCGACAAACCCGAGTAGCAAAAATATAGCGGCCAACGTAACAAAGGCAATGGCGGGCTTTACGCGTCCGCTAATTAACAACGCCAATAAAATCGTAATGGAAAACAGAACGGCCCAGGGGGTCATGGTGGGTCCTTAAAAAACGGTAACTTCATGGTTCGCTTGCTGGATTTTACGCAGGCTTTTATGATGGAGTCTAATTAGTTGCAATTTTTGGTTGTAATTTTTTTTGGAATATCTACTAAATTCATGTGGTTATGAGAAGTATTGAGCATTAAACATTTATCGCCTGAAAGGCTCAATGAGCGCCGCATGCAAGCCGTAAAGCTACGCTTGGATGGGGTAACGGTTGCGTTGGTAAGCCAGCAAACCGGGCTTTCTTCCCCGACCGTTTCGGCGGCCTGGAAGGCGTTTCGTGAAGGTGGCTGGGCGGCAGTGCCGGTACGCCCCCGCGGTCGTTTAAAAGGGCAGGCCAATGTGCTTGATGCCGCTATTCAACAACGATTGTGGGAGGCGCTTTATGCCCCGCCCCCCGCTGAACAGCCAGGCTGGAGCAGTGCTGACCTTGTGGCTTTTTTGTGTGATAAGCATGGCGTTGAGTTGACCCAGCGCGGCATTGAACACTGGTGGGAAAGCCAAGGTTTGAAGCATGAGCCTTGGCCGTTAAGCGCATTGGCTAAGCAGCGCTCGCAGCGGGGCCGGTGGTATCGGCAGGCTGTTGCGCCGCGGTTTGACAGGTTAGAAGAGGCCAGCCAGCGTTGGCAGGGCGGTGTGCGCCGGGTAGCGCATCCACAGCGTCCGGTTTATCAGCTCTATTTTCACGGCCCCCGTGGCCGGTTGTGGATGCGCTGTTTTAAGCGCCCGCCCGTGGCAGATGATTATCTGGCCGCGATGCAGGCGCTCATTGGCAAGAGTGAAGAAAACAAGAGGCCAGTCGCCTTGGTATTTCATGGCGCTTGGTTGTCAGCCAGCCCGGAAATAACGGCTTGGTTGGCGCAACATACGATGTTTTGGTTAGTGCCGGTACCTGCCGATATGGGCTTGGCTTCTTAGCACTTGAGAGCAAATTTTTTCACCTTACGTTGGGATAGATGATGACATCACTCACCCATTTACAGCGACTGGAAGCGGAAAGCATTCAGATCATGCGCGAAGTGGTTGCCGAGACTGAAAACCCGGTAATGCTTTATTCGGTCGGTAAAGACTCGGCGGTCATGCTGCACCTGGCCCGCAAAGCCTTTGCACCTTCGCCGCCGCCGTTCCCGCTGCTGCACGTTGATACCCGTTGGAAGTTCCGGGCTATGTATGAATTCCGCGACAATATGGCGGAAGAGATTGGTATGGATCTGCTGGTGCATATCAATCCGGAAGGTGTCGAGAAGGACATCAATCCGTTTACCCACGGCTCGGCGATTCATACCGACATAATGAAGACCGAAGGCTTGAAGCAGGCGCTGGATAAGTATGGCTTTGATGCGGCTTTCGGCGGCGCCCGGCGCGATGAGGAAAAGTCTCGCGCCAAGGAACGTATTTTTTCGTTCCGTACCGCACAGCACCGCTGGGATCCTAAAAATCAGCGTCCGGAGTTATGGAAGCTCTATAACACCCGTAAGAATGGCAAAGAGTCGATTCGCGTATTTCCGATCTCCAACTGGACCGAGTTGGATATCTGGCAGTACATCTATCTGCAGAATATCCCCATTGTACCGCTCTACTATGCCGCTGAACGGCCGGTGGTGGAGCGCGATGGCGCGCTGATTATGGTCGATGATGAACGCATGCCGTTAGAGCCGGGTGAAGTGCCCATGATGCGTAAAGTACGTTTTCGCACGTTGGGGTGTTACCCGCTAACCGGTGCGGTTGAATCAGAAGCGGATACCCTGCCTGCCATTATTCAAGAAATGTTGTTGACCAAAACATCCGAGCGTCAGGGCCGGGTGATTGATAGCGATAGCGCGGCATCCATGGAGAAGAAGAAGCAAGAGGGGTATTTTTAATGTCTCACTCATCTGACCTGATTGCTGGCGATATCGAAGGCTACCTGAAAGCCCATGAGCATAAAGGCTTGCTGCGCTTCATTACTTGCGGCAGCGTGGACGACGGCAAAAGTACCCTGATTGGCCGACTGTTGTTTGAGTCCAAGTTGCTGTTTGAAGATCAACTGGCGGCCATTGAAGCGGACTCGAAAAAATACGGCACCCAGGGTGGCGAGATGGATTTTGCGCTGCTGGTGGATGGCCTGGCCGCAGAGCGTGAACAGGGCATTACCATTGATGTGGCTTACCGTTTCTTCTCGACCGAAAAGCGCAAGTTCATCGTAGCGGATACCCCAGGCCACGAGCAGTACACCCGCAACATGGTTACCGGGGCTTCTACTGCCGACGCGGCTATTTTGATGGTCGACGCACGCCATGGGATTTTGACGCAAACCCGCCGCCATAGCTTTTTGATGTCGTTAATGGGCATGCGCCACGTGGTGGTGGCCATTAACAAGATGGATTTGGTCGACTACTCCAAAGCGCGTTTTGATCAGATCGTCGAAGAATACCGTGCTTTCGCCAAACAGCTGGGGTTGGAGAACATCACCTTCATTCCTATGTCGGCGCTGAAGGGCGACAACGTCATAGAACACAGCGCTAAAATGCCTTGGTACCACGGTACGACGCTGCTGGGTTACCTGGAAACGGTCGAGCTGGATGCGGAGCACCTTCAGCGCTCTCCTTTCCGCATGCCCGTGCAGTGGGTCAATCGGCCCAACCTGGATTTCCGCGGTTTTACCGGCATGGTGGCCAGCGGTGTGGTGCACCCGGGTGATCAAATCCGCGTTCAGCCTTCTGGCAATACCAGCACTGTTTCACGGATTTATACCCTGGATGGTGACCTGGATGAGGCCGTGGCCGGGCAGTCCATCACACTGTTGCTGGAAGATGAGATTGATATTTCCCGTGGCGATGTGATTTCCGGCGTAGACCAGCCAGCCCACACCGCCGACCAGTTTGAAACCACCCTGGTGTGGATGCACGAAGCGCCGCTGTTGCCGGGTCGCCCATACTTGATGAAGCTGGGCACCCAAACGGTTTCGGCGACCGTGACGGATATCAAGTATCAGGTTAACGTGAATACCCTGGAACACACAGCGAGCAAGCAGCTTGATCTGAACGGTATTGGTATTTGTACCCTAAGCCTTAACCGTGCCGTTGCCTTCGATGCCTATAAAGACAACCACGATACTGGCGGCTTTATCCTCATCGACCGTATGAGCAACAATACGGTTGGCGCAGGCATGCTGCACTTCGCCTTGCGGCGTAGCCAGAATATACACATGCAGCATGTAGATATTGATAAGCAGGCGCGTGCGTTAGCAAAAGCCCAGAAGCCCGCCGTGCTGTGGTTCACCGGGCTTTCCGGGGCGGGTAAATCGACCATTGCTAACCTGGTCGAGAAAAAACTCTTTGCCCACGGCCAGCATACTTATCTGCTGGATGGCGATAACGTGCGCCACGGCTTGAATCGTGATTTAGGCTTTACCGATGCTGACCGCGTTGAAAATGTTCGCAGGGTAGCGGAAACCGCCAAGCTAATGGTGGATGCCGGGCTGATTGTGATGTCGGCATTTATCTCGCCATTCCGCAGCGAGCGCCAATTGGCGCGGGATCTGTTGGAAACGGGCGAGTTCATCGAGATTTTTGTCGATGCTCCGCTGGATGTTGTTGAGGCGCGTGATCCGAAAGGCCTCTACAAAAAAGCCCGCCGTGGAGAGCTGAAAAACTTCACAGGCATTGATTCCGCTTACGAAGCGCCTGAGGCGCCGGATGTTCATCTGAAAACATCCGAAATGGACGCGGAAGCAGCAGCGGACGCCGTGATCGCTGCATTGCGTGAACGTGGAATGATCAGCTGATTTGAATGCGCTAGCTGCCAAGTAGCGGCCAATCCTGGCCACTACTTGGCAGCTTTTTTATGCAAGGGCTGGGTCGTAAGGACTGAGCCTTATGGCAGGGTTCTGCCTGATGGAGGGATTAGAATATGGCGCTTATTGATCAAGCACTGCTGGATGCCGTTGAAGGCATAGCTCGCGAAGCTGGCGACGCCATCATGAGCGTTTACGCCCGCGAGTTCAGTGTGGAAGAGAAGGAAGATAAAAGCCCGTTAACCGAGGCAGATAAAGCGGCGCACAACGTTATTGTGCGCAGTTTGCAGGCGCTGCCGGTGCAGATCCCGATCCTCTCTGAAGAGGACATAGAGGGTTTTTCCGGTGCTGATGCTGAGGGCCGCTACTGGCTAGTCGACCCGCTGGATGGCACCAAAGAGTTCATCAAGCGTAACGGTGAGTTCACCGTCAATATTGCCCTGATTGAAAACGGTAAGCCGGTGCTCGGCGTGGTGACTGCGCCAGCGCTGGAGGTGGGCTATGTGGCCGCGCGGGGGCTGGGCGCGTTTAAGGTTGAAGCCGATGGTAGTCGTAAGGCCATTTCCGTGGCAGGCAAGCCTAAAGAGGGCGTAACGTGGCGCGTGGTGGGTAGCCGTTCGCACCCCAGCCCTGATTTGGCCGCTTGGTTGGAACAGTTGGGTGAGCACACCATGCTGCCCATGGGTAGTTCGTTAAAGTTGTGCATCATTGCCGAAGGTTTCGCCGATGCCTACCCACGTTTGGGCCCCACCTGTTTGTGGGATACCGGCGCCGCTCATGCGGTTGTGCTCGAAGCTGGCGGCCGGGTAGAAACCCTGGAAGGCACCGCGCTTAGCTACGCCAACCCCAGCGAAAAGCTCAACCCCTATTTTGTGGTGTGGGGGCATTAAGCCAAGGCGCCACCGGTATTTGTTTTGCCAACCTTCTCGGTATCGGTGGTTTTCATAGCGCGTGGTAAGCGAAGCGCACCCGCGGAAGCAGCGCGAAGCGGTGCCGGGGTCGGTCCGTGCAGGCGATGATGGTTCGGTGCCATTGGGCGTCGTTCCGCCGCCACCCGCGGGTGCCTCGAAACGCTCGCGGAGCTCGCTTTCTCGTTACCACGCGCTACGGTATGTGCACTAACTTGGTATCGGTGGTTTTCGTAGCGCGTGGTAAGCGAAGCGCACCCGCGGAAGCAGCGCGAAGCGGTGCCGGGGTCGGTCCGTGTAGGCGATGATGGTTCGGTTCCACGGAGCGTCGTTCCGACGCCTTTCGCAGGCGCCTCATTATGTTCGTTTCTATCACAAACTCGTTGCCACGCTATACGAGACCTATAATCCTGTATTCACGATTCACGATTCACGATTCACGATTCACGATTCACGATTCACGATTCACGATTCACTTTTAAGGTTACTAAATAATGCGTAAATATTTCGGTACTGACGGTGTGCGCGGTCGCGTGGGGGAGTTTCCCATGACGCCTGATTTTGCTATGAAGTTGGGTTGGGCCGCAGGGCAGGTGTTGGGTGCTGAAGGTGTTAGAGAAGTGTTAATTGGTAAAGATACCCGTGCCAGTGGGTATATGTTGGAATCCGCGTTAGAGGCGGGCTTTTCCGCGGCGGGTGTTAATGTTGCCCTGGTGGGGCCGTTGCCGACCCCCGGCGTTGCCTATTTAACTTCTACCTTCCGTGCGGATGCGGGGGTAGTGATTAGCGCGTCGCATAATCCTTTTGATGATAATGGTATTAAGATTTTCGGGCAGGGCGGTCAGAAGCTTAATGATATCCAAGAGCAGGAAATAGAGCGCTGGTTACAAGTAGCCATTGACGGCGGCATGACCTGCGTTAGCTCCGAGAAACTAGGTAAGGCGCGCCGTATTGATGATGCCGCTGGCCGTTATACCGAATACTGCAAGGCTAACCTGCCAGGGCACTTGAGTTTGAATGGCCTGAAAATTGTTGTGGATAGTGCCAATGGCGCGGGTTACCGAGTGGGCCCGGCGGTTTTCCGTGAGTTAGGCGCCGAGTTAATTAGTATTCACGACAAGCCCAATGGTCTCAACATTAACGAAAACTGCGGCGCTACCTCTATGCAAAGCCTGTGCGATGCAGTGCTCGCCCATCAGGCGGATATGGGTATCGCTTTGGATGGCGATGCTGACCGCCTGATGATGGTGGATCATACGGGGGCCGTGGTAGACGGCGATGAGCTTTTATACTTGCTTGCGAAAGATGCGAAGCGCGCGGGCTACACCGGCGGTGTAGTGGGTACCCAAATGAGTAATTTGGGGCTTGAGCAGGCGCTTAATGGATTGAATATTCCTTTTAAGCGCGCCAAAGTAGGCGACCGCTATGTGCTGGAACAGTTAAACGCCATGGGCTGGCGGTTAGGTGGGGAAGGCTCTGGTCACTTGCTAAGCCTGGATCATGCATCCACTGGCGATGCGATCATCGCCTCACTGCGCGTGCTGGCTAGTTTGTTAGAGCAACAGGCAACGCTGTATGACGCCAAACAGGGTATGCACAAACTCCCGCAAACCTTAATTAATGTGCGTTATACCGCCCAAGCAGGGCATGATCCTCTTGATACCCCAGCGGTACTGCAAGCCGTCGCACTGGTAGAACGGCAGCTTGGCCAAGCGGGCCGCGTGCTGCTGCGTAAATCTGGTACCGAACCATTGATTCGCGTGATGGTCGAGGCTGTAGATGCTGATCGGGCGCAAGGCAGTGCCCAGCAAATTGCTGATGCGTTTTCTTAGGCGAACAAGATAGGTTCTCCTGTTACACGAGGTAATGACTTTTGACATCATCTTCAACGCTTAGCTTGCCCCCTGAGCATAAGACAGAGAGGCATTTGTCAGATATCGCGGACATCGAGCAAAGCCCTTGGTTTGATGCTGACTGGTATATGATGCAATACCCCGATGTGGCTGTTTCCGGTATGTCGCCCGCGCAGCACTACCTGCTGCTGGGAGAGGCCTGGGGTCGAAAAGCTGGCCCGCGTTTTGATGCCGAGTATTACCGTAATCAACATCAGGATATCGCTAAGGCGGGCGTTAGCCCCTTGCTCCATTTTACGCGTAATGGAGAAAAAGAGGGGCGCATGCCGGTTGATCTACTTGCGCACCAGGTTGAGGATCTACTTTGGCAACAGGCTGGTACCTCGACGCAATTATCAACACTGAAAGGCCTACTTACTCATCAAGACCCCTGGGAAGTCAGCTATGCAGCATGGGCGCTGGGGCGTTGGTATGCTTGGCAAGGTGAGTGGCAGCGCTGCGCTGAGGTATTGTCACGCCGCCATCAACTACACGATGTTAAGCCCGCTACGGCGGCTCCCTGTTTATTAGAGGTGGAAGCCCTGATCAACGACGGTCAGCTCGTGGAATCTTGGCAGCGTATCCAGCAGTTAATGGCCGCATTCCCCGACTACCCTGATACCTCCCTGGCGCTCGCTAATTTGTTGGCAGTGCAGGCCGCTGCTCAAGCAGGGGGGGCAGCCACGCCTCCAGCGTCTTCACAGGCCCACGCGCTAACGGAGCAGTTTCGTTTACAGCACATTAACGCGCTGTTTAGCCGTGCCAATCACTATCCGCTCGTGCTTAAAGATGCTAACCAGCCCTTAACGCTCGATAACTTAACGCACGAAAACACAGCAGAGGCTCGTTCTTCTGCGCGTGAGAGCGGTGAATTGGTCAGCGTCATTGTGCCGTTATTTAATGCAGAGGCTCACTTGGCAACGGCACTGCGCAGTCTGGCTGCGCAGTCTTATGCCAATATAGAGGTTATCGTGGTCGACGATGCGTCTACAGATGACTCGTTAGCCGTGGCCCAAGCATTTAGCCAGCAGGATTCCCGCTTTCGAGTGCTAACTCAGCCCACCAATCAGGGGGCTTACGCGGCGCGTAACCGAGGTTTGGCGGCAGCGAAGGGGGAATATATCACCGTTCATGATAGTGATGATTGGTCGCATCCTCAAAAGCTTGAAGTGCAGGTAGCAGGCTTGGAAAGCAAGCCAGAGTGGCAGGCATGCTTTAGTGATTGGGTTCGCTGTTCTACTGAAATGCTCTTTACTCGTTGGCGTGTTGAAGCGATGGATGGGTGGATTTATCGCAATACGTCATCATTTATGTTTCGGCGGAAGGTTTTTGAAACATTAGGGTTTTGGGACGTTGTCAGAGTGGATGCTGATGCTGAGTACTTTCAGCGCTTTACGACTGCCTTTGGCGCTAAATCCTTTGGTGGTGTTAAGAGAGGCGTTCCGCTGGCCTTTGGCCGTAGCTTGCCCACCTCGCTTAGCCAGGCAGGCCCCACGCACTTAGTTACCCAGTTTAACGGGGTGCGCAGTGATTACCGCTATGCGGCGGCTCAATGGCACGAGAGTGCCGAACAGCCAAGTGATTTGTACCTGCCGGCTAACCCTGATGTTCGCCCCTTTCCAGCACCGGCTGCCAACTTGCCCGGTTGAGCTGGTATCCTATTGCCCATTTATTACGTGTTAGGAATTCATTGTGAGCCAGCAACAGCATTCGGTAGCGGCCAACGCTACACAAGACCTTGCTATCAAGCCTTCTATCAATACGTTAGCCCAGGGATCCATGTTTTGGCAGCCTGATTACCGTGAGGCATCTCCCTGGCTGGAACATCTACCGTTTCTGTTTTGGTTGGTAGAGGCGTTGCGGCCACAGCAGGCAGTGGGCCTGGGGGTAGAGAGCGTCGCGCACTTTGCGGTTTGCCAAGCGGCCTCACGGCTTCGGCTGGGTACGCGTTGCTTTATGGTGGGAGTGCATGAGGAAGATGCAGCAAGCAAGCAGGATGCCGAGGCTATTCGGGCCTATGCCGCTGATCATTTCTCTACAATCAGTCAGTGGCTAGAGGCGACTCCCATCCGGGCGATTGACCAGTTCGATGAGGGCTCAATCGACCTGCTACTGCTGCATGTTGAAGCCGATGACAACAGCGTGGATTATCTGCTGGATCGCTGGTTATCCAAGCTTTCAACTCAGGGTGTCGTGGTAGTGCCAGGGGTTGCCCGCCGCGAGCCAGGTTGCCTTGTGTTCCGTGCTTTTGAAACCCTTAAAGCCCGCTACCCGCACTTTGTGTTTCACCATGCCGGTGGGCTGGGGATTATTGCGGTAGGTAATAATCTGCCCCCGCTGCTTAAAAACCTTTTAGGCGCGCTGGAGTCGGCGGCCTCTACGCAGGTGGTGCAGGATGTTTTCGCCCGCCTGGGTCGCAGTTGCCAGGATAAAGTGACTGTGCGCCACCAGCAGGCTCTTTCACAGGCCTTGGAAACCCGAGTTAACGAACAGGCGAGCAACCTGGCGGCTGCCGAACAGCGGGTAAATGAGCAGGAAGAGCATTTACAGCAGGTGGGTGAAGAGCGCGATAAGCTGAAAGCGCGCCTTGAGCAGCAGGAGTCACGGTTTGCTCAGGAGCGTGGTCGTTTAGCTGAAAGGGTAAGCTCCCTTGAAGAGTTTAATGACGAGCTGAAAAAAGAGTTGATGCGCCAGCGTGAACAGGGCGAACGCCAAGCGAATGAGGCCCGTGAGTATGCCCAGGCGTTGAAAGCTAGCGAACATGCACTCATCAAAGCTCAGCAAGAAGTAGATGAACATAAGCGGACGCTGGAAACTCGCTTTAGTGAACTGGCAAAACTAACCAGCCTACTCGAAGCCAATGAACAGAGCTTGCGTAGCGCCCATGAAGAAAACACTGGGTTAACTAACAAGCTGCAAAAAACCGAGACCTCGCTTCAGGCGCGCTTTAATGAACTGGGCCAACTGACCCGTAAGCTTCAGGAGTCTGAAAAGAACTATTCAGATGTTGAACAACAGCTGGCGCAGCAAAAGAAAGAACACGCCACGCTTTCTGCTCAATTGAAAGCGGCTACTGAGCGCGAAAAAGAAGCGCTTAGCGCTGTGGATGAGCGTTTCCGCGAGCTAGCTGTGCTAACCGAACTGCTAGAGAAGAACGACTCGCAACGCGACCAGTTGGAACGCGAACTTGATGATACAAAATCTGCTAACCAGAAACTTGAAGTGGACGCTAAAGCCAACCGCGAAACGCAGGCCCAGCAGCGTCGCGAAATAGAGCGTCAATCTCATGAGTTAGCCAATCTAGTGGATCAGCTAGAAGCTCTGCGAGCAGCAGCACCTAGTGCTGATACGTCTACTCAAGCGGAGTTAAGCGCCCCCAAAAGTGTTGCTAAAGCCCCACCGCTGACAAAGCGAGCGATCAAGCGGCAGGTCGCGTTAATCGAAGCGAGTCAGTGGTTCGACGCTAAGTGGTATTTAGCGCAATACCCTGATATTGCTCGTGATAGCAAAATGTCGGCGAATCCTGCCCGCCACTATCTGTTGATGGGCGGTTTCGAAGGGCGTAACCCTAGCCCGGGGTTTGATTCAGCTTACTATTTGGCTCACAACCCAGATGTGGTGGAAAGTGGTATCAACCCGCTGATTCACTACCTCAAGTTCGGCGAAAAAGAGCAACGTAGCGTAAAGGGGTAATAATGAGCAACGCTAACCGTTCGTTGTTGTTGAGCACCGGGTTATTCGATGAAGTGTGGTATGTGCAACGTTACGCGGATGCACAACATAGCCATCTCCCACCGCTGGAGCACTTTTTAAACTATGGCTGGCCGCTAGGGCGCTGCCCAGGGCCTGGTTTTGACCCTCAAGCGTACCTGCAGCGCTATCCTGATATTGGTAAATCGGGGCTGGATCCACTGTTGCACTACATTCGTCATGGCCGTTATGAAGGACGGCAGGCTGTAGTGGGTGAAGGCGGTTCCTCCTCAATGCCACAGCCACAGCCACAGCCACAGTTGGCAGTTGTTTTACATGCTTATCATCTGGACTTGGTAGCTCTGCTAGGCGAGCGGCTTGCCTTGCTTACCGAGCCGTTTGATTTATTTATTACCACTCCTCATGCGCCGAATACGCGGGAGATTGTGGCTCTACAGAAGCGCTATCCTGGGGCACAGGTAGTGTGCTGTCCCAACCGTGGGCGTGATATCGCGCCATTCTTTTCGTTATTACCGCGTTTGCAGCAGTACACGCTTTGCTTGAAGTTGCACACGAAGCAGGGTGTTACGCCGGTGGCAAAACAGTGGCGCGAAACACTGTTGAGCAACGTGTTGCCAAGCGGTGATGGTGTGCGCCAATTGGTGGCTCGGTTGCGAAGCGATACCCAACTGCAATTGGCTGGGCCACAGCGGCTGTTTATGAGCCAACTGGCGATGCGCTTTGGCAATGACTCATGGCTGGGGCGTCTAGGCAAGAGCCTGAATGTTCCTCTGGAAAGCGATTGGGGCTTTTTTGCTGGCAGCATGTTCTGGTGCCGCCCCCAAGCCTTGGTTGCGCTGGCAGAGGAAGTATCGAAGTTGACCTTCGAGCCAGAAACTGGCCAGCAGGATGGTGAGCTGGCTCACGCATTAGAACGATTAGTGGCCGGGGTGGTACAGCCCCAGTCGGAGCGATTGCTGCTGCTCTCGCATGATGCTTCTGGCAAGTTTTCAATGACACCGTATCGTTCTGGAATGGCACTGGAGCACACCATGCCGTCTCAGTTGATGGCACCATCCAGTGGTAAGCTTCGCCTTGCTGGCGATCTTAACTTAACGGGTGGATTTGCCATTAGTGGTTGGCTGGCTGATTGCAATACTAAAGCACCGCGTAAGGTTCAGGTTCGAATTGATGGCCACTACGACATTGAAGCTTTGGCAAGTCAATTTCGCTCTGACCTGCGTGATAACGGGATTGGTGACGGGCGCCATGCCTTTGAGGTCTATCCTCCTGTTGAGTTGGTGGATGGTCAGAACCACCGTATTGAGCTAATCGACGCAGCGAGCGGAGACCTCGTGGCCAGCGGGGAGGCGCGTTGGGAGTTTCAACGTGATTTCAGTGATTTTGCGGGTTATCTTACCCATGGCCTGGTTGATCCTTATCTGTCGCGCCCATTTCGCGAGGCTGATAAGCGCTGCTTGGCCGCCATGGAGAACGTGGCGGATGGGCTGACTCGTGATGCGCAAGCACTCGCAAAGGCGCCGCTAGTTACCGTCATTATGCCTTGCTTTAACCGTTTGGATACCATTGAGGCAGCGGTCGAGTCGGTGAGTAGCCAGGTGTATGCCAATTGGGAGTTGCTGTTGGTAGATGACGGCAGTACCGATGGCACCCGTGAGTGGTGTGAGCGGCAGGCCGCCAAAAACGAACGTATTCAACTGATTGCTCTGAAAAAAAATCGAGGTGTCTCCCATGCGCGCAACCAAGGGTTGGAGGTAGCGCAGGGGGCTTATATCGCTTACCTGGACTCTGATAACGTTTGGGATCCACGCTATTTGGCTGCCATGGTGGGGGCTTTTAGCCGCGAACCCACAGCTCAGGCGTTTTATTCAGGCTTATATCGCTACACCGGCAATGCCACAGAGCCTTCAGGCGTGCTGTTTGGCCCTTTGAATCGCGCATTGCTGTTCAATAGGAACTATGTAGACCTCAATGCGTTTTGTCACACTCGCGAGGCCTATCAACAGTGTGGGGGCTTTGACGAGACGCTGCCGAGGTTTGTGGATTGGGATTTGATCCGCCGCTATAGCCAGCGGGTACGGCTTTGTTCAGTGCCGGTCGTATTAACCCACTATTATTATGGCCGTGCCGCTAACACGTTGACGGCTAACACGGAGTACGTGGGCTATTTAGATCAGGTACGTGAGGCAACTGGGCATCAGTGGTCTGCCGCTAAATCAACTGCCTCTACTGCACTGCAGCGAGGGGTGTCGGTGGTTATCCCCAGCTATGAGTCGTTGGAGGATCTGCGTGATTGCCTCACTAGCCTGGAAGCGCTGGCGCTGGGCGATAAGCTGGAGGTGATCGTTGTCGATAATGACTCTTCGTCTCCGGTGAAGAAGTTCCTTGAAGAGGCTCAGGCTGCCGGGCGCCTGAAAGCAATTTTTAATTCCTGCAACTATGGCTTTACTCACGCAGTTAACCTGGGATTGGCAGCGGCTAAAACAGACCACGATTTGATGCTGCTTAATAACGATGCGCATGTTGAGCCAGGTGCGTTGGAAGCTATGCAACTGGCAGCGACTCAATTGCCAGAATGCGGCCTGGTCGTTCCCCAGCAAATTTTGCCTGGTGGTACGCCCACTTTAACCACCCACGTGCCTTATGCCGACGCCGATCAACCCTGTGATGTCAATCTCTCGGCTCATCACAGTAATATTGTGACTCCGCCGTTATTGCATGACGGAAGAGTGCTGGAGATCAGCTTTGCACCGTTCTTCTGTGTCTATATTCCCCGGGAAACATATCGTAGCGCTGGGCCTCTGGATGCGCAGTTTGGCCGCCATTACCGCTCTGATCGTATTTACTGCGATGTGGTAAGACACCTGTTAGGGCTGCGGATTTACCATGTCAGCGATGCTTGTGTCGTGCATAAACTGCAGAAGTCTACTCGGGTGCTGTCTGGTCGTTCCAATAGTCAATTCGATCTAATGTTCAGGAAAAATCAGTGGGATGAACCAACGCGACATACCCTTGGCTTTCGTAAAGCGGTGTGGGATCTCTGACTGGAAGAGCGTCGCTTATGACACTTCTGCACTTTCCCGTAACGGGGTTGTCTGAGTGTCCACTTGGCCCATCGTTATGGGCCTGATCAAGCGTTCTTACAGTCAGCTATGGACGGTTTCACTGAGAATGATTGAAAGCATAGTCCTTCAAAGCAGAGCTCTTCAAAACAGAGCCCTTAAAAACAGTGCTCTTAAAAATAAAGGCTTTAGAAATTCAGCCCTTAAAACCCCGTGGGAGATGCCAGCCATACGTTTCGCTCGGTTTGTTAAACGGTTTGTTAAACGGTTTGTTAAACGGTTTGTTGGGCGGGACACTTTAGACCGCTATACCTCAGGGCTCCGCTGGCACCTTGATTTCCCTGATGCGCAACGCCCCCCGTGGTTGCTCCCAGGGGGGTGGGTCGTGCAGGGGTGGGTAGTGCTGCCTGAAGCGTTAGCCGAGTGGGTAGGCAAGGCTGAAATAATTGCTCGCTGGAGCAAAACCTTTGAGCTTTGCCACCCTCTGTCGGTGCGCCGTCCTGATGTCATTGAAGCGCTTTTTGGAACCGCTGATGAGTCACACCCTCAAGTGCAGTGTGGCTTTCGTTTTACGGTTCCTCACCGTTTGGAGCAGTTCTCACTGTTTCTGCGCTTAGGAGATATGCAGTTTCCCCTTTCCCAGGTAGATATACCGTCTGATGTTCATTTAGATGATGCACTCCCTCCTTCCCTTAAAGTGCTTGAGGGTAAGCAGGGGTGGTTGTTTTTGGATAATGATACCAATGGGAGTGTTGATCAGTACCGGGGGCGGCTTCGCCTAACGGAAGGAGGGGTCGAGCAGTGGCAACAGTACTTTCAAGCCGTTGAGCAACTGGCTGACAGTGCCGAGGCCGCTCATGCGGTGTTGGTGGCACCGTCTAAAGAGAGTGTCATGGGGCCTAGCTATCATCCGTTTACTGAAGGTAGCAATGGCCCCATACAACAGTTAATGGCGTTGCCGGAAGCACACAGCATTGTGTACCCCCAGGCGCTTTTGACCCAGTTGGGTGATGAGGCCTTTATTCGCACGGATAGCCACTGGTCCCAGCAAGGCGCGATGGTGGCTGCAAAAGCGCTGGCAACGGCGCTTGACCTTGATCCCAATGCGGTTAACGCGCTTTTTGCCGAAGATGAGTACGTGCAACGTACAATTGTCGGCGACTTGGGCAATAAATTTACGCCGGAACGCCATTGCAACATAGAGGTGCTGCGCTCGTTTAGCTATATGAAGTGCCGCTATTATGATAATGGCTTGCCCAACTTTGGGCGTTTGTCGGTGTTAGTGAATGACCAGGCACTGATGCCTAGTGTGTGTTTACTCTTTGGCTCGTCTTCCAGCTATTCAATGCTTAACTACTTATGCCGTCTGTTTCAACAAGTGGTGTTTGTACACAGCGCGGGAAGCCTCGACCCTGAGCTGGTGAAAGCGGTTAATCCGGCTTATTTGGTGATGCAAACCAATGCACGGTTTATGGTGCAAGTACCTGAGGTGGATCAGTCACTTTTGAAGTTAATCGATGAAAAACGCGCCAGGCTATCTGAAGATGAGTGGGCTTCAGTGGCTAAGCGAAAGATCTCCGTCGCACGCGATGATGCCTTGATTCATAAACTTAATTTAACACCCTGGCTAGTCTAGGCTCTGTCTGAAAACTGGCTGCGCTCGACCATACGGCGTTAAAAATCGGCTCAAAGTACTCATTTACACCATGTAAACTCCGTCTTTTCGCCGATTTTTGCCTTGTCTGGCCTTCGCTCGCCGACTTTTCAGACAGAGCCTAGCAGGGTTTTATAACAGGCTGGTGTGACGCAGCCTAAGGGCTGGTAACATGCTCGCTCCATATCCGCCGGATAAGACGCTTTTGAATGAATGCTAACCACACGTCACGCGATAAGCCTTGGTACCCTCACCACCGCAGCCCTCAGCAATTTGTTCCTTTACAGCAATTAAAGGCGGCTTCACGCCCTGGTGAATGGCAATCCCTGGGCGCGGAGCCGCTTTTTGCGTTAGAAGGGCAGTTACCTTTGCCCGGCTGGAACATGGTCGAAATTGCCTGTGAGCGAGACGTGACCAGTGTGGTGTCTAGCCTCACGTTTGAGTCTGCACGGCGCTCGTTAACGGTAGAGCTACCTCTGCGTGTGGGTAAGATCACGAAGCGGCTTGTATACGTGCCATGGGGTGTGAAACGTGTGACGTTTGCGCCCATGAACGCCACGGGCACGTTTTCCCTGGAACATTTTCGCTTCGTATGGCTAACGCCAATGTTTGCCTATAACCGTTTGCTGCAGCGGTTATCCAACATGCATGAACACTACCGTGATCTTTCTTTGAAAGAAATTGAGCTCAGTTTGAAGCAGCAGGCGCGTAAACAGAGCCGCAAATGGCAAACCATTGCCCTAGAGGACTACGAAAGTACATTTATTAGTTTTTCCACTCGTCGCCACTACCAGCAGTGGATTCGTCAGGTAGAACGAAGGCGTGCGCCTAGCGACCATGAGGTGGCCATGCGCCACCATGTTCACTCTTTTGATTGTAGTATTTTGCTGGTGTGTCCTATTGGCGAGGCGACGCCTGATGCATTACAGGCTTTACAAAACAGCTTAAAAGGCAGCCTGGCCAGTGTGGCGGAGCAGTCCTTGTCGCCACGGCAGGCCGTACTTTTGTTACCGTCACCGGCATTTCATGGCTGGCAGGCATGGTTAGAAGAATGGCAGCGTGAGATGCCCGTTCTTCGCGTTGTAGAAAGTCATGCCACCAGTGTTGCGGCCTTGCGGATAGAGGCCCTTTCCTATTGCAAACACTCCTGGATATGGTTTTTACGCCCAGGCGATCGTTTAGCGGCGAATGCACTGTTTCATATGGCCAGTATTGCCGCAGATAATCCTCAAGCGCAGATGCTGATAGCCGATGAGGATAGCCTTGATGAGGAGGGAGTTCGGCACTCGCCGCAGTTTAAGCCTGAGTGGAATGCTGATTTGCTGCTTTCGATGCCGTATATGGGCCGGGCCGTGTGTTACCAGCACCGCTTTTTTCCACGCCTTTCAGCCGATATGTGTGGTGACAATGCCAATAACCCTGATTGGCTGGATTACGTACAAACGTTGGACGTAACACGGCGCGATCATTTTTCGTCGCAACAGCTTGCCCACGTACCCCATATTGCCTATCACGGTGCACCGGGGGCTGCCACAACGCCTTCCAGTTATGTTGGGGCTGTTGAGCAGCATTTAGAGGCCTGTGGGCAGGTTGCACAAGTAGCGCCAGGGTTATTACCCGGCACGCAGCGCATTCGTTGGCCGATGCCTACGCCAGAACCCTTGGTGAGCTTGCTGGTGCCTACCCGCGATGGCGTCGATATATTGCGCCCTTGTGTTGATGCTATTTTAGACCGTACCGACTATAGCCACTTTGAACTGCTTATTCTGGATAACCAAAGCAGCTGCAAAGAGACCCTGGCGTATTTGGACGAAGTGGCAGCCCGTGACACCCGAGTAAAGGTGTTGTCCTGGAACGCTCCGTTTAATTATTCATCCATCAATAACTATGGTGCCGACCATGCTCGGGGAAGTGTTATTGGTTTAATCAATAATGATGTAGAGCCGATTGATGGGCAGTGGCTGACGGAGATGGTAGAGCAGGTTTCACGCCCTGATATTGGTTGTGTAGGCGCGAAGCTCTACTACCCCAATGACACCATCCAGCATGGTGGTGTGATTCTTGGGTTAGGTGGCTTAGCGGGACATGCCCATCGCTTCTTTCAGCGTGACGAAGATGGTTATATGGGGCGCTTGAAAGTGGCTCAGAACCTTTCTGCCGTGACGGCAGCCTGTCTGCTACTGCGTAAAGAGGTCTTCGATGCTGTTAATGGTTTGAACGAGGAAGATCTGGCTGTCGCTTACAACGATGTGGATTTATGCATTAAGGTTCGTGAGGCGGGTTACCGTAATCTGTGGACGCCGTTTGCTGAGCTTTACCATCATGAATCCATTTCCCGCGGTGCCGATGACACCCCTGAAAAGCGTGCGCGTTGGCTAAGCGAATATGCCTATATGCGCAAAACCTGGGGCGAATTACTGGACAGTGACCCGGCCTATAACCCTAATCTGACCTTGGTTCATGAGGATTTCTCGTTGCGATAAACGCTTGAATATCCATATAAATCTTAAAGTACCCGTGTAGTGGTACTTATCAGACACTTTGATACATCAATCAACAATTTTCGCTGGATATTCAAGTAATAGGTTATGTTGAAAGTAATAAAAAAACCGGGCGTACTAGGTTTTATAGACCGGGTTAGTGAGGATGCGATTAGTGGCTGGAGCCTATCGCCATACGTGACTGTGGTGGTGAATGGCCGAACACGTTGCCGGCTGTCTTGTAACCGCCCACGAGCGGATGTGAAAAAGGCAGGGCTTTCGTTGAGTGGCAACGTGGGTTTTCATGGAACGTTGGCGCTGAAGCATGGAGATGTCGTTCGCGTGGTGACCCCGAAAGACGTGCCATTGCGGCATAGCCCTTGGCTCTTTAGGCATCCGAAGCAAAGCGATTGGTTACCTATTGCCATCTCCCATCAGCACGCGGAGTATAAAGCCGTGGCTTCGCTTCCTGATCAATTGTTGGTTGATAGATTTAAACCCCTGTTTGGGCAGTCTGCTGAACGACGAATGGCTGGCGCTGTACTTAACGTTGCTAACCAGGCTCCTGTCATGGCGCGTTTTGATGTAGAGCCCAAGGCTCATGCAAACGTGATGCAGCTTTATGACAAAGTGATCACGCCTAGTCGTATAGCCGCGCCGCCTTTATTGGCTGCGTTTTCTCAAGAAAGACACATGCTACAGATGTTTGCTTTTCAGCCAGGCATAACTCTGGAAGAAGTGGGTAACGGGTGGGAAGCATGGGTGCCTATGGTAATGGCGCAACTTGTCACTCTTCAGCAAGCTGGTGAAGTTGGGCGCAGCGCTTTAAAACGCCGCTACAGTCGTTTTAAAAGTTTGTTGCATAAGTTATTTCCATCGGTCATCGCGCAGGCCTTGCGGGAAGGCGGTAGTAGGATTGAACTGACATTTTTTGTCTTTTTAATGCGTGTTACTGCGCGCTTACCACGCGTGTTGTCGCATGGTGACCTACACCGTAATAACGTACTCATTGATACTCAGCAGCAGCAGGTAGCGCTTATTGACTGGGATCGATGGGCGTATTTGCCGTTAGGGTTCGATGTGGCGCTTCTGTTGCGTGGGCTGCCCTGGGCTGCCGTAGAAACCTTGGCTGAAAAAAGAGTTGATCAGCAGTTGGGCGCCTTGGTGTTCACCTATCTGTTTCAGTGTTTGGACGTCGCCCATTTCATGCGGTCTGAAGAGGCTGCCCAGCTGCGGGCTCGTATTTACAAGTTATATAAACAGTTCAAAATGTACCCTGGTATTAGTCAATAACGCTGAGTTGGAAGCTCCGGGGCGTCGTTCCGCGGGTGCACTTACTCGATTCCGGTGGAGTGATTACGTGCCACGGCCATGTACATAATGTGCACATGTCCTTGGAATCCCCACCTTCATGTGCATGCGAGATTTAGTAGCGCGTGGTAAGCGAAGCGCACCCGCGGATGCACCGCGAAGCGGTGCCGGGGTTTGCTTGTGCAGGCGGGGTTGGTTCCGTGCCACGGGGCGTCGTTCCGCCGCTACCCGCGAAGCGGTGCTGAATAGGGCTAGTGGAAAGGAGAAGAATTATCTTAATCAAGGATGTACCGTGAGTCGCCACACTACCTGGGTTGTTCTGAGCGATGGGGCGCGGCCGACCGAGGACATTTATTTCTTGGCATCTGCTGCCTCCGGTCTGCGCCGCCGGGGCGTGGCGGTCGAACGTTTTACCGCTTCTCGATCTTTCGGGGCCAGCTGGGTACATGGTCGTTCTCTGCTGCGGCGTTTCGCGGGGGCTAATCTGCTGCTTTGTCGCTCGCTACCGTTAGGTTGGCTGCGCTGGCTAGAACGTCACCGCGATGCTTTTGGCTATATTGCCTATTTAATCGATGATGATATTTTTGCGGCGTCCAATGACCCAACCTTACCGGCTGCCTACCGTAAGCGAATGGGTGGGATTGCTAAACATCAACCTCGCTTAGTGTCACTGGCTGATGAAGTGGTGGCCTCTAGCGAGCAATTGGCGCGCTGTTTTTTTAGCGAGCACGATAATGTTCAAGTGCTCACGCCACCTCTGATTACTCCTCTGCCTTCACTTCAGCATTTCTCGCAACCGCCATCTTCCAGCGCTAACTGGAAAATCGGCTTTTACGGCACGCGGGCGCATTTAGCTGACCTTATGCACATCGCCCCGGCCATAGAAGGCATGCAGTCCCAGCGTATGGATACCCAGGTGGAAATTATGCTGGGGCCACACACTCCAGAAAGTTTAATCACGCTGCCACGCTTAAACGCGCCTTGCCCCTTAGCCTGGGAGGCGTTTAAGGTTTATCAACGAGAGCACCGCTGCCATATAGGCCTAGCCCCGTTGTTAAATACCCCGTTTAACCATGGCAAATCTTTCATCAAATTTTTTGATATTACCGCCATGGGCGGGGTAGGAATATACTCAAATCGTTACCCGTACACTGAGATTGTCCAGCACGGAAAAAATGGTTTGCTAGTCAATGATGCGCACGTTGAATGGCGAAGTGCGTTAGAACACTTGTTAGAAAACCCCATAGCGGCTGCCAACATGGCTAAGCAAGCCGCTGTTGATGCAAAACGTATCGGTAACGTAGAAGCAGCTGTGCAGTTTTGGCTAAAACGTAGTGGTGCCGTGCCGCAATAAGATAAACAGGGAGAGGGAACCATGGAATCTACTGTTAAAGCTTTTTATGAAGAGCGACCCAGCGCTAACGTCGTTGGGGAGCGCGTGTCGTTTGGTACCTCTGGCCATCGTGGCCGCTCCATTGAGCGTACGTTTAATGCTTCGCATATTTATGCCATCACCCAGGCGGTGGTCGACTACCGGCGTGAGGCGGGCTATCAGGGGCCGCTGTTTTTAGGTTTCGATACCCACGCGCTTTCTCGCCCTGCCTGGGAGTGCGCGCTGCAAGTGTTGGCTGCCAACAAGGTGCCGGTATTTGTCGAGAAAGATCACGGCTACACCGCGACGCCGCTGATTAGCCAGGCGATCCTGCACCATAATAATCCCCATGACCTGGCGGCGCCCGATGTGGCGCTTGCGGATGGCTTAATCATCACGCCTTCGCACAACCCGCCGGAAGATGGCGGTATTAAGTATAATCCGCACCATGGTGGCCCCGCGGATACTGATGCCACCGGCTGGATTGAACTGCGTGCAAATGCCTACCTGCTGCGCCAGTTGGAAGATATACCCACCGTGCCGGTGGATGAGGCGATTGCCCACGCCCAGGAGTACGATTTCACTGCGCATTACGTTGCCAAGCTTGGCAGCGTAGTGGATATGGCCGCTATTCAGGGCGCAAACTTAGCGTTAGGTGCTGACCCCATGGGCGGCACCGCGCTGCCGGTATGGCAGGCGATAGCGGCGCACTACGACCTGAATCTTGATGTCGTGAATACTATAGTTGATCCTGAGTTTGCGTTTATGCCGCCGGATCACGACGGCAAAATTCGTATGGATTGCTCTAGCCCGGCAGCAATGGCTAACCTACTCAAGATTAAAGACCGCTTCGATATAGCCTTTGGCAATGACCCGGATGCTGATCGTCACGGAATAGTTGATGCTAGTGGTCTGATGAATCCGAACCACTTTTTGGCCGTGTGTATCGATTATCTGATCACCCACCGCCCAGAGTGGGCGGCTAGCCTGAAGATCGGCAAGACGTTGGTGTCCTCTTCCATGATCGACCGAGTGGTGGCTTCCCACCAGCGCGAGCTTTACGAAGTGCCGGTAGGCTTCAAGTGGTTCGTGGATGGCCTGCACGAGGGCTGGCTTGCCTTCGGCGGGGAAGAGAGTGCAGGCGCCAGCTTGCTAACCCGCGACGGTAAGGCGTGGTCCACCGATAAAGACGGCATCGTGCTGTGTTTGTTGGCAGCGGAAATTATGGCGGTCACCGGCAAAACGCCCAGCGAGTATTACCGCACGCTTACCGAGCGCTTTGGTGAGCCTTTTTACAAGCGCGTCGATACCGCCTGTTCACCCGAAGAGAAAGCGGCGTTTAAAAAGCTGAGTGCTGAGAGCGTGACTGAGAAAACTCTGGCAGGCGACGCTATCACCGCTGTATTGGTAGACGCGCCGGGCAATGGCACTGCTATTGGCGGCATCAAAGTCACCACCGAAAACGGCTGGTTTGCCGCTCGGCCAAGCGGCACTGAATCGCTTTACAAGGTGTATGCCGAAAGCTTCAAAGGCGCACAGCACTTGGATGAATTGATTGGGAACGCCCAGGCATTGCTGGCTGGTGTGTTGAAATAGATTCTTTGAGGCCGTTTCATCCTTCGGCGGGCACCTTTAGTGGTGCCCGTTATGCTTTTAGCATGTGCTTCAAGTTTTTGTTTTATATTAATTTTAGGAATTATTTGGATGAAAATTGCCGTTGCAGGAACCGGCTATGTGGGGCTTTCCAATGCGATGTTGTTAGCGCAGCACCACGAAGTGGTCGCGGTGGATATCGTCCCCGAGAAAGTAGCGCTGTTGAACAATCGCCTTTCTCCGATTGAGGATGCTGAAATAGCGGCTTTTTTAAATCGTACTGACCTGACTTTTACTGCGACGCTGGATGCCGAGCAGGCTTACGCTGGCGCGCAGTTCGTGATTATTGCCACTCCCACTGATTACGATCCTCAAACCAACTATTTCAATACTAAAAGCGTTGAAGCTGTTATTGAGCAGGTCATGCAGATTAACCCTGAGGCGGTGATGGTCATAAAATCCACCGTGCCAGTGGGGTACACCAAAGGTGCCGCTGAACGCTTTAACACGCAAAACCTTATTTTCTCGCCTGAATTTTTACGGGAAGGAAAGGCGCTTTACGATAATCTTTATCCTTCGCGCATTATTGTCGGAGAGCGTTCCGAGCGGGGCGAGGCCTTTGCTGAACTCCTCAAGCAGGGGGCGATTGCCGAAGAAATAGAGGTATTGTTGACGAACAGCACCGAGGCCGAGGCAATCAAGCTGTTCGCGAACACGTATCTGGCAATGCGGGTCGCTTACTTTAATGAATTAGATACCTATGCGGAAACCCATGGCCTTGATGCCAAGCAGATCATTCAAGGCGTTGGCCTAGACCCGCGTATTGGTAAGCACTATAACAACCCCAGCTTTGGGTATGGTGGCTATTGCCTGCCGAAGGATACCAAGCAACTGCTCGCCAACTATACCGATGTGCCGAGTAATATGGTTCAGGCAATTGTAGATGCCAACCGCACGCGTAAAGACTTTATTGCCGAGTCCGTTCTGCGCCGTAATCCAACCGTGGTCGGGGTTTATCGTCTGATCATGAAAACGGGCTCGGACAACTTCCGCGCCAGCGCCATGCAGGGCGTTATGAAGCGCATCAAAGCGAAAGGTGTAGAAGTGGTCGTTTACGAGCCGGTGTTGGAGGAAGATAAATTCTTTGGCTCAACCGTTATGCGCGATTTAGCGGCGTTTAAAGACAAGTGTGATGTCATCCTGGCTAATCGCATGGTCACTGAGCTTAGCGATGTGGAATCCAAGGTATACACCCGCGATTTGTTTGGCAGTGATTGAGAAGGTGGGTTTACGCTCGCTCAGCTCGCGTTCTTCGTTACCACGCGCTACGGGTGCACTCACTCGATTCCGGTGGAATCCTCACCTCAATGTGCACGCGAGATCTAGTAGCGCGTGGTAAGCGAAGCGCACCCGCGAAAGCAGCGCGAAGCGGTGCCGGGGTTGGCCTGTGTAGGCGATGATGGTTGGGTGCCATTGGGCGTCGTTCCGCCGCCTCCCGCGGGTGCCTCGAAACGCTCGCTGAACTCGCTTTCTCGTTACCACGCGCTACGACAATCACTCGATTCCGGTGGCATCCCCACCTCAATGTGCATGCGAGATCTAGTAGCGCGTGGTAAGCGAAGCGCACCCGCGGATGCATCGCGAAGCGGTGCCGGGGTTGGTGAGATGGTGATGTTGAAGCAATAATGTAGTTGGCTGTGAATGTGTTGGAGAGCCGTATTCGCTTACGCTTATAAGTGACGATGTGCAAGGGGGTTGGTATGCTTCTAGCATCACTGCAAGAGATAATGAAGTGCCAACTCTACTTAATGAAAAAGGTTTCAAATTCTTTTTCTATGCAAATGAACATCCTCCGCCACATGTGCATGTGATGAAGGCAGGAGGCTGGGCTAAAATTGAGACTGAGACGAGTGTGGTAATTTATTCGTCACTAAAGAAGCAAGAGCTCAAGGAGTGTCTTGAGCTAGTAAGTTTGCATAGACAGGAATTTTTGGAGGTGTGGAATGACTGGTTTATCAGGTAAAGAAGTCCATTTTGACGACCATTATCTTCATGTCGAATTGAGTGATGGGCGGCGCATTTCAACGCCTATGAGCTGGTATCCAGAACTTGAGCAGGCCTCTGTGAAGGTCTTGCGGCATTACCTGTTTATTTGTGACGCCACCGGTATTGAATGGCCGGATATTGATTACCACTTGAGCATTGCTGCAATGCTGGAAACTCACTCTCAAAAGGTAGCGTAGAGCGCGGCGGTGCCGGGGTTGGCCCATGTAGGAAGGTTGGGTGCCACCGGGCGTCGTTCCGCCGCCTCCCGCGGGTGCCTCGAAACGCTCGCTGAACTCGCTTTCTCGTTACCACGCGCTACGACAATCACTCGATTCCGGTGGCATCCCCACCTTCATGTGCATGCGAGATCTAGTAGCGCATGGTAAGCGAAGCGCACCCGCGGGAGCAGCGCGAAGCGGTGCCGGGGTTGGCCCGTGTAGGCGATGATGGTTCGGTGCCATTGGGCGTCGTTCCGCCGCCACCCGCGGGTGCCTCGAAACGCTCGCTGAACTCGCTTTCTCGTTACCACGCGCTACGACAATCACTCTATTCCGGTGGCATCCCGCTTTCATGTGCACGCGAGATTTAGTAGCGCGTGGTAAGCGAAGCGCACCCGCGGATGCATCGCGAAGCGGTGCCGGGGTTTTCGCCATCACTCCCAATCCATTTCGGCGACGTCGGGGGCTTGTTGGGTGCCCCAGTCGGGGGTGTACCAACCTTTTTGTACGCATTGTTGAAAGCTTGACCATTCCCAGTCGCGGGGTGCTCTAGACCAGCCGTGTTTGACGGGGTTGTAATGGATGTAATCCATATGGCGTTGCCAGTCGTTTTCATCACGAATGACGTGTTCCCAGAAGCCGCGCTGCCAGGCGTTATGGGTACCGGGCGGGAAGAAGAATTCCTGTGAGGCGTATTTTTTGATATCCCGCCAGCGTGAGGAGTAGTCCGCGTCGCCTTCAGGCAGTCTCCAGAGGCAGTGGAGGTGGTCGGGGAGCAGTACGAACGCATCCATTACGAAGGGGCGCTCTTCCCGAACTGTGCGGAAGGCACGACCAAGGGCTTCAATATTGAGACGATCCGCCAACAGGGGTTGTCGTGCGTAGGTGACGACTGTAAAAAAGTAGCAGCCGCCAGGAACATGCGCGCGTCGATAGGTTGCCACCCGTGCCTCCATGCAAAATAATTGGCTTATAAAGGCCCATTGTAGCGCATCGTTATTAGCGGTGGGGCAGCCTACGACTTGCTTAGGGTGTCTAGCGGTACTTCCAAATACTGTGGCCGATTGAGCACGTTGAGCAGGACGATGGCGCGCTCTTCGCCTTTAAGGCGGGTGAAGATGGCTTCCAGGTCTTTGAAGGGGCCGTCGGTGATGGTGACTTTCTCGCCAGCGCTGAAGTAGGTGTGAACCCCTTCCTTGCTGTGCGGCTGAGCGCGTAGGGTCTCGACAAGCTGTGAGGGCACGGCGACGGGCCTGTCACCGAAGGTCAGCAGGCGTAGCACCCCGCGAGTAGAGCGAATCGGACGCCAGTTGCTGACCAACTGATCCAAACAAATAAACAGGTAGTAGGGGAAGAGCGGCTCGGTCACCGTGGTGAGCTTTCCCTGGCGCTTGCGTTGGCTCTTCAGGACAGGATGAAACACCTCATAACCTTGGTTGGCGAGGTGTTCGGCAGCGCGAAATGATTCGCCCCCTTTGCACTGAATAACGTACCAGGCGGGTGTTGCTGCGCCCTCCTGGTCATTGTAAACATCCATACCATCATCCTTGCGTCTGGAAAAGCGTTACAAAATTATGGCAGTAGCGCGGTGAGTGCATCAAGCGTTTGGTCAATGTGCGCCTGGGTATGCTCACAGGAGAGAAAGAAGCGCAGCCGTGCGCTTTTTTCGGGTACCGCTGGGTGCAGAATCGGCTGTACGTTGATGTGCTGTTCTAACAATGCGTTAGAAAGCCGGGCAGCCGCCGCGGAGCTGCCAATAATCACCGGTACGACAGCGGCACCGATGCTTTTGCCGGTATCCAAGCCGCGGGCAGTGGCCTGTTCAAGAAAGTAGCGCGAAATAGCATGCAGGCGCTGAACCCGTTCGGGTTCTTGCTGCATCAGCTGCAGCGCGGCTAGTGAGGGGGCGGCGACTTGGGCGGGCATGCCCACGCTGTAGAGAAAACCGGGGGCCAGGTAGCGTAGTGTTTCCACCAGCGGCTTGCTGCCTGCGATATAGCCGCCGCAGCCTGCCATGGTTTTGCTCATGGTGCCCATCCAGATATCCACGTCGCGCGGGTCGATATCGAAATACTCGCGCAGCCCCAGGCCGGTGTCGCCCATGACCCCAAAGGAGTGGGCTTCATCGACCATCAGCCAGGCTTGATAGCGTTGCTTCAGTTCGATAAAACGCGGCAGCTCAGGGATGTCGCCATCCATGCTGTAGAGCCCTTCGATCACTACCAGAACGCGTTCGAACTGATGCCGATGCCGGGCCAACAGGGCTTCCAGCGCGGCGGGGTCGTTATGGCTAAACGACATGCGCTTGGCGCCGGAAAGCTGCGTGCCAACCAACGAGCTGTTATGGATGTACTCGTCGTGGAGCACTAAATCTTTAGGGCCCAGCAGGTGGCCCAGTGTGGAGACGTTAGTGGCGTGACCGCTCACAAACACCACCGCATCTTCAACGTTGTAGGCAGTGGCGAGGGCCTGTTCCAGCTCTTGGTGGATAGGCCGTTCGCCGGAGACCACGCGGCTGGCGGAGACCGAAGTGCCGTAGCGCGCCACGGCATCGCAGGCGGCCTGATTGATACGCGGGTCGCCTGAAAAGCCGAGGTAGTTATAGCTGGCAAAGTTGATGCAGGTCTGCCCATTGATCACGCTGGTCGCCCCGGCGGTGCCTTCGTGGACCTTGAAGAATGGGTCGACCAGGCCCAGCTGATCGGCGGCCTGGCGCATCATGGCGATTTGCTGATAGCCCGGCTGGGCATCAAAGCGCGTGAAGCGCTCGGGTACCGTGCGTTGCTCTCCGCCTTGCCCATTGGAAGAGGGCGTGGCGCTGGCAGCACGCGGCGTAGTACGCCGGCGTGCTTGTTCCAACAATTGCTGTTTCAGTTCAGAGCGCTTAGCGGTCATGGAGTCTCAGTCGCGGGTGATGAGGAAGCGGACGCAGGCTCAGTGGTGAGCCCTTCAGGGCCTAAATCTTCAGTGCCATGTTGTGCGGCCAGTGAGGCTATCGCATCTTGCGGAGCGTCTTCAACATCGTCGTGCTGATGCATTTTCTGAATCAGCACGCCCGCCAGTTTGTCGAGTGTCGATGCTTCACTGAGCACCATCACTGACACCTGAACGCCCAAGCGGTTCTCGATAGCGGTCATTAGCTCAACGCCCATCAGGGAGTCGAAGCCCATATCGTAGACCGAGCGGTGAATATCGAGCTTCTCTTCATCAATCAGCAGAATGCTGGCCAGCTCGGCGCGCAGTAGGTCGGTGACCGTGCTGTGCAGCTCCTCGGGCGAGAGGTCAGCGAGCAGGGCGCTGATGTCGTCATCTGCATCCGCGCTGCCGTCGTCGTCGCTGGCGCGGGCAATTTCGTTAAAGCGCGGCGCTTCGGCAGTGGGGAGGAAACGAGCAAGCGCGCCCCACTCTAGTTCCAGCACACCTAGGCTTGGCCCAGGGGCCAGCAGCATCTGTTCGAGCACTTTCAGCGCGTCATCCGAGCGTAGCGCGGAACCGCCCAGGCGCTCTTGCAGCGCATCACGGGTGCGGGTGTTACGAGCCAGGAAGCCGACATCTTCAATGGCGCCCCAGCGTACGCAGGTGGCTGGTAAACCCGCGGCACGGCGATTGGCGGCGAACGCCTCCAGCCAGTGGTTGGCGGCCACGTAGTTGGCCTGGCCGGGGTTGCCGAACAGGGTGGTGGCCGATGAGTAGAGCACGAAGAACTCCAGTTCCGCCTCGCGGGTGAGTGCGTCCAGGTGGCGGGCGCCATCGATTTTGGGCGCTAACACTTTCTGAATGCGCTCGGCATCCAGGTTGCGGATCAGTCCGTCGTCGATCACCGTGGCGGCGTGCACAATGCCCCGCAGCGGTGCTAGTTCACCCTTGGCGCGCTCCAGCACATCGGCCAGCGCAGTGCGGTCGGTAATATCGCAGGCGGCGGCGAGTACCGTAACGCCTTGCTGTTCAAACGACGCAATGGCTGCCTGAGCCTCTTCACTGGTGGGGCCGCTGCGGCTGAGTAGGATCAACTGCCGCGCGCCTTTCTCTACCAGCCACTGAGCAGTTCTTAACCCAAAGCCACCCAGACCGCCGGTGACCAGGTAGCTGGCATCTGCGGAAAGCTGCATCGCTGCCGTGCCCAACACCTCGTTCTTGGGTGGCGCTATGGGTTGTTCATAGGTCACTACCACTTTGCCGATCTGGCGCGCCTGCTGCATATAGCGGAAGGCGTCGATTACCTGGGTGTGGCTAAACGAGGTAAACGGCAGCGGGCTTAAGGTACCGTCGTTAAATAGCGCCATCATCTCGCCAAACAGGCGTTGTGTCAGCGCAGGCTGCACCTTCATTAGCTGATCGGAGTCGATACCGAAGTAGCTGAGGTTATTGCGGAATGGGCGCAGGCCAATATGAGTGTTTTCGTAGAAATCGCGTTTGCCCAGCTCCAGGAAGCGGCCGAACGGGCGCAGGGCGCGCAGGTTCTGGTTGATCGCTTCCCCGGCCAGGGAGTTGAGCACCACATCCACGCCTTCGCCCTGGGTGTCTTCCAGGATTTCTTCGGCGAAGGTGAGCGAGCGCGAGTCATAGAGTCGCTCGATGCCCATCAGACGCAGGAAGTCGCGCTTCTCTTCGGAGCCCACCGTGGCGTAAATTTCCGCTCCCAGCCACTGGGCGATTTGCAGCGCTGCAATACCCACGCCGCCCGCGGCGCCGTGAATCAGGATTTTTTCGCCAGGTTCGACTCGCGCCAGATGCTTGAGCGCGTAGTAGACCGTGAAGAAGGTCGTCGGAATCGTCGCCGCAGCCGCAAAGCTAATGCCTTCCGGCAGTGCTGCAACGGCGTGCTGGTTGGCAATGACCTTGTCGCTAAAGCTGGCAGGGCCGAAGCCGACCACGGCTTGCCCAGGCGCCACGTGGGTGACGTTGCTGCCCACGGCCTTGACCACGCCTGAAAACTCAAGGCCGAGGGTGGGGCCGGCGAAGCCGTTCTCTATCGCTTCATCGGAGAGCAAACCCAGGGTGTACATCACATCGCGGAAGTTAAGCCCGGTGGCCTTAACACTGATTTCCACCTCGTCGGCACTGACTTGTGGCAACGGGCGCGGACGCCAGGTTAATTGGCGCAGCTGGCCGGGCATGGCAAAGCCCAGTGACATCGCCTGATGCGGCTGCTTGGTCTGTTCATTGGTCTGCCCTTCCGCAGCTGGGTGCGGCGCGGGCAGGGTGCGCAGCCGCGTCGCAAAGCGATGGCCCTGGTTATCGATCAGCGCTTCGTTTTCGCTATCTGGTTGAGTCAGTAGGGTGGCCCAGGCGTGTAACGCAGGCTCGCTGACGGCTGCCGGTATATCCAGCAGGTAGACGCTATGGCCGACGGCTTCGTTGGCTAGCGAGCGGCCAAAGCCCCACAGCACGGCATCACCAGGGGCGTCTGTCGCGCTGGCGGGTGACGTTGTCTGCCATAAAGCGCTTACCCCGTTGGTCACCAACCATAAAGAGGCAGCAAGTGAGTGCTGCTCTAAGGCCAGCGTCCACTGCAGAGCGTGATTACAGCGGGCGGTTTGCGCTTCAGTGCTGTTCGCGCCCAGGCCACGCAGGTCAATCACATTGAGGGTTAGCTCGCCCTGATTATCAGGTGCGGCTTGGGCCATTTCAGGTTGAGCCAATGCAGGTTGAGCCAATGCATGAGCCAGCAGCTCAGCAGGTGCACTCTGACTAACGCTGAGCAGCGCGGAAGCGCCTTGCGATTGCAGTGCCTCGACCAGATTGGCCGCCAGCGCTTCACTGTTGTGGTCGGCGACCACCAAGTGACGCCGTTGCGCCGTGTTTGATGTGCTTGCAGCCGTTTCTAAAGGGTAGTGCGCATGGAGCAGGTACGCGCCACTGTCGCTCTCTTCCAGCGCCATGGGCGCGGAAACCACAAAGCCCTGGTCGTTTAGCCAGCTAATGAGCGTATCTTGCTCCAAGGCGGTTTGATCGATGCCGGGCGTGGCCAGCAGATCATCCAGCCAGCGACTTGGGGCGATACCAATCAGCATGACCTGGGCGCCAGGGGCGAGTTGCTCAGGTAATGCTTCGATTAACTGACGCGTGGCGGCCGGGTGGGTGATATCCACGCTTACAAACGCCAATTGAGCCTTTTCAACACCGATGGGGGCGGTTAGCGCAGCAACCTCGTTTTGGCCAAGGTGCTGCATATCCATCAGCGGGAAACGCTCTTGCAGCTGTTCTGCCTGATGGCGCGTGCTGTCGAGGGTGGTGATCACGCGGTAATGGGTAAGGTCGTGATACAGCGCTTGAGCGCTGCGTTCCAGTAGGCGTTCGCCCAACGCTGGCGCGCTGGGGCCTGCTTCGAGCAGTTGCAAACGCTGCCCGGCGGGGAGCTCTGCGATCAGCGCATCTATTAACTCGGCTAACTCGCCTGCCAACGCTTGCCAGCCGCTTTCGCCCACTAACACACGGTTTAATCGCGCCAAGTGGTCGTGGCTAATGCCCAGGGTTTCCAGGTCACTGGTGCCGCTACGCAGCGCCTGTTGGTGAAGCCCTAACCGGCCCACCAGGTGAATGGGCGCAAAGTAGTCGGGGTAGTCTTGCACCAGCAGTTGCCAGATAACGTCCGGCGAGTGCTGTGCTTCTTCGCTATTAACGCCGAGACCCTGCTGAGCAAAGGCTTCGCTAAGGCTATCGAGCAGAGGGGCGACTTCGTTGCCGTAACGCTGGCCGGTGCTTTCGCCGTAAACGCTGGCGATATCTGCAAGACGAGCAAGCGCATCGGCAGGTAGTGCCAGCGGTTCTGCGTGTAGCGGCGCCGGCGTCAGTTCCACATCCAAATAGCTGAAGTGCTGATGATGGGCGCGGTTGAGTCGAATCGCTTTGAAGCGGGTTTTGCTCAGTACTGCAACGGCGTTACCGGCGGCGTCATACAGCTCGAAATCGGCGGTAAAGGAGTGCGGTGCGCGCTTACCCATCACGGCGCGGGCGAGAACCGGCACGCCTGCCTGGGTATTCACTTGAATACGTTCCACGCGAACCGGCACAAAGGCGAGCTGGGTGGCAAACTCACTATGTTGCGCGAGCAGTGGGATAAACATCTGGAAGGCGCTATCCAGAATGCCGGGGTGCACGTGCAATGTGCTGAGCTGCGCCTGGACTTCGTCCGACAGGGCTATTTCACCAATCACTGCATCGCCGTCAATCCAGCCCCTGGAGATAGCCTGAAAGGCAGGGCCATAGTGAAGGCCAATACGCTCAGCCATCTGCAGGTGATCTTCCAGCGTGTAGTCCGGGGCACGAGTAGGCATCACCGGCGCTGTGCGGTTGAGCAGGAAACCACGGCTTTCACGCATGGTGCGGGCCACGGCATTTAACTGCCACTCTACCCCGGTGGCAGGTTCGCGGGAGTGGATCTCCAGGCGGCCATCTTCCGGTAGGTAGCTAAGCCGCATGGTGCGGCCATAGGGGCCGTCCAGCAGCAGCGGGGCACGGATTTCCAACTCTTCGATATCCAGCAACGGGCTGTCTTTTAGCTGCAGCGCCGCCGCCAGCGTCAGTTCCACAAAACCGGCACCGGGGAACACCGCGCCTTCGCCCACCACATGGTCGGCCAACCAGGGCTGGCGTTGGGTGTCGAGCTGGCTCTCCCAGGTGTGTTCGTGCTGCGCTAACGGGTAGCCCAGCAGTGGGTGCTGATAATAGCGTGACAGCAGGCCTTGACCGTCATTGGTGCCGTGTACCCAATGGTGGCTGCGCTGCCAGGCATAGCGCGGTAGCGGCACACGCAGACCGACCACCGGGAAGTGGCGGCTAGACAGGCTAAGACCACTCAGCAGTAGTTGGCTTAGGCTACGTTGCAAACCTTCAAGGCCGGGCTTGTGGCGCTCAATGGTGCCGAATACCAACCCTGGTCGCTCCAGTTGGCGCAGTGACTCATTAAGGTAGCGGCGTAGAATGGGGTGGGCGCCAATTTCTACAAAGACGTTATTGCCTTGTTCGATCAGCGCGCTAGCGACGGCTTCAAACAGCACCGGCTCACGAATGTTTTTCCACCAGTAGGTGGCATCCAGCTCAAGCCCGTCACTCAGCGTACCGGTAACGGTGGAGTAGTAGGGAATCTGCGTGGCACTCGGGGTAATATCGGCCAGCGCGTCAATGACCCCAGCTTGAATGCTGTCCATCGCGGGGCTGTGGAAGGCGTAGTCCAGGGGCAGGCGTTTGGCAAAAACATCCTGCTCACCCAGGGCGGCTTCCAAAGCGCTTAGCTGTTGGCTATCTCCCGCCAGCGTAATGCCTTTCGGGCTGTTAATACCTGCCAGGCATACCTGATTGAACTCGGGCTTTTCTAGCCACGCGGCGATGTCGTCAGCGCTCATGGCCACCGCGGTCATTTCGCCAAGGCCACGGGTTTTACCCTGGTAGTCGCTGCGGTAGTAAATCACTTTGACCGCATCTTCCAGACTCAACGCACCGCAGGCCCAGGCGGCGGCCACTTCACCTACGCTGTGACCGAATACTGCCGTGGGCGTAATGCCTTGGTCGTGCAGCCACTCAGTTAATGCCACCTGCAGTGCAAACAGCGCTGGCTGGGCGATTTCAGTTAGCGGGAAACGGTTCTCCCCATTGCGGCCTTCCAGTTCGGCGCGTAACGAGAAATCCCCGTGCTGCTGAAAGAGTGCGTCGACGCGATCAATCGCCGCGGCGAAAACCGGCGAATCGCTGAGCAGATCGCGCCCCATGGTTTCCCACTGGCAGCCGTTGCCATCATAAACAAACACTGGGCCTACTGCGTCGGGCAAGCGCTCGAGTGTGGTAACGCTGTTGGTTTCACCCGCGGCAAACTCGCTGAGTTGCGTGGCGGCTTCTTCAGCCGTTTGTGCAAACAGCAGTGCGCCATGGCTATGCCGGTCACGGTGGTGGAACAGCGTATAAGCGATGTCATACAGGCTGATGTCGCTACTTTCGCGTAAGTCGTTCTCGCGCAGGTAGTTGGCGAGCGTTTCGGCGCTTTGGCTGAGCGCGGCTTCACTGCGGGCGCTAAGGTGAATCGGTAGCGGTGAGTCTGGCGCCTGCGTTTCAGGTTTGACCCGTTCAGGCGGGCTTTCCAAAATAACGTGGGCGTTGGCCCCGCCAAAACCAAAGGAGTTCACGCCGATAACCAGACGGCCTTGTTTTTTCAGCGGCTGGCCTTTGGTGACCACTGAGATGTTCCACTCATCAAACTTGATGCGCGGATTGAGTTTGCGGATGCCAATCGTGGCCGGGACTTCGCGGTGCTGAATGCTGTAGAGCGCCTTGGCCAGCCCCGCTACGCCGGAAGCGGTTTCCAGGTGGCCCAGGTTGCTCTTTACCGAGCCAATCAGCAGCGGCGTTTTGCGCTGCTGGCCGAGTGCTTCACCAATCGCACGGGTTTCAATCGGGTCGCCAACGGCGGTGCCGGTGCCGTGGGCTTCTAGGTAGTCGATTTCATCCGGCGAGATGCCCGCCTGTTCATAGGCGCGCTTCATTAGATCAATTTGGGCGCTTGGGTTAGGCACCGTTAGGCCAGATTTGTGACCGTCTGTGTTCACCGCGGAGCCTGCTACTACGGCAATAATATTGTCGCCGTCGGCTACCGCTTGGTCGTAATCCTTAAGCAGGAAAATGCCACCGCCTTCCGAGCGCACATAGCCGTTACCCGCTTCATCGAATACCTGACAGCGGCCAGTGGGTGAAAGCATGCTGGCTTTAGAGAAGATGATAAAGCCATAGGGGTGCAGGTGCAGGCTGATGCCGCCCGCCAGCGCCATACTGGTTTCGCCACTGCGAATCGATTGGCAGGCCTGGTGAAAGGCCACCATGGAGGACGAGCAGGCAGTATCCAGCGACATGCTGGGGCCGTGCAGGTCAAACACGTAAGACAATCGATTCGAGGCGATGCTGGAGGTGTTGCCAGTAGCGGTGGAGGCATCAATCGCTGCCATATCGTCCGCGATGCGATAAGAGTAGTCGAGGCTGGCCACGCCCAAAAATACCCCGCACTGGCTGCCGCGCAAGGAGCTGGGCAGAATGCTGGCATCTTCCATGGCTTCCCAGGCGAGCTCTAGAAGCATGCGCTGCTGAGGATCCATATTGGCCGCTTCACGGGGCGAAATACCAAAAAACTCAGCGTCAAACCCGCTGATATCGCCCAGGCTACCGGCGGCAAAAGTCACGCTGGTACCCGGGTGGCGCTTATCCGGGTGCATAAAAACGTCGTGGCTCCAGCGGTCAGCGGCCACTTCAGTCACTAAATCTTTTTCGGCTTGCAGATCCTGCCAGAACGTTTCAGGGGTGGTGCCGGGGAAACGATGGGCGGCGCCGATGATGGCAACGCGTTTAGTCATTCTTGCTCCTGAGGTTCTGGTTCTACCTTGATCACATCGCTACTTATATCGTGTCCAAACACCTGTTTGAATAACTGGACACCAAGTTCGTTTGCGGCTAGCTCAAATGGCTCGTAAGTGTTCGCTGCCCCTACCCCTGCTGTTACCCAACTCTCTGTTGACCATACCATGTAGGGAGTGCGGCCATCAGGCGGTGTGAAGTGTGCATACGCCTCAGGCAGAATGGGAACATGATCCCCATACCAGCCTAGCAGGCCCGGTCGCTTTGCAGTATTCAGCGAATTTTTAACGCTTGCCAACATCTTGTCGGATTCACTTAAATGCTGCAAATAGACCGCTAAGTCACGCAGATGGTCGGGTAGCGGCCAAGGAGCGCCGGGCAGCGTATCGGCTAACGTTGCTTGGTTCGGTGCTTCTAAATGTAGCGGGCCGTGATTTTCCATGGTGATAACAAATACAAATAGCGGTCTATTATCGTCATCTTCAAGCAGCCGTCCAATTTTTCGTGCCACTGCCAGGTCACTAACGTATTGACCGTTTTTGTCGCTGCTCTGGAAGGCATTGATATCTATAAAGTGGTCAAAGCCTAATTGGGGGATCACCTTGTGACGAAAATAGAAGCTTGCCAGGTACGGATGCACACAAACCGTGCGATAGCCTGCCGCTTTTAGCGCGCTCGCTAAACTGGGCATTGGATGGCGGGCAAGCGTGCGGTAAGGGTTGAACTGGCGAATGCCCCAGTGGTCGGGTGCAATGCCCGTTAATACCGCGCACTCGGTACGCACTGTATTGGCACCCCAGGCGGGCACGTTTAATGCGCCATGCAGGGTGGCGTTTGCGCGAGTGGTGTCGAAATGGTGAAGCAGGCTGGCATCGACCTCTTCACACCAGGGCCGAGGGTCGAAAAACGATTCACTCTGCACCAGCACCACGTTGGGCAGTGGCTGTTTGCCCTGATGAGCGCTCGCTACCGGTGTTAAAGCGTGGAAGGGCGATTGCTCTGGCGCCGGAACGGGAGCGCGCATTAGCGCCACGCCGTAGGCCCATAGGCTAGCGAAAAGCCCTAAACGGTGCATGTCGTCTATGGGCTGTAAGACGATGGCGGGCAGCCTGCGGACACTAACAGCAAGCAGCAGCGAGCCCAAGGCTATTAATCCCAGCGCATTGGTTAGAAAGCGGTTGGCGCCCTCGCTAGTGACCAGCGACCCTTCCCAGTAAAAGAATCCACCAATTGCCACTACGGCGGCGCTGCTGGCGGCAATCGCCAAACCTACGCCGAAAAAGGGCACGTAAAGGCGCGGGTGCAGGATAGCGTCCCAGAAGTATTCAAAGTCATGGCAGATAAACGGCTCGTTGAGCGTATGCGATTTGGCGTTGCTCGACTGCACTACGACTAGTTGCAGCGAGAGACACACCATCACCGCAAACCAGGGGCGCTGGAGTAACAATACCAGCAGCCCGAAAAGTAGAAGCCATGAGCCAAGGTGGACACTATTGGCCGCTGCTCCACGCTGCCAAAATGGGCGCGGCCGAGGGCTAAGCAGGGCTTCAAACAGACCACTGATCAATGGCCCCACGAGTAGCGGCCATATCAGCGCGCTAATCATGGGGTGTGTCTCCTGAGTGGTTGAAGCCCAGTCGCTCGATCAACCATTGCGAAACCCCTGCGGGCAGTACCGCCAGCCACCAGGTGCCAAAATTAAGTGGGAAGGGGAAGCTGATGCGCGCACGGTTTGCGGCGATACCGCGTTTAATGACCTTGGCCGCGCGCTCGGGCGGCCACTCCCAGGGTTTGGGGCCGGGCATGGCCTCGCACATCGGTGAGGTAACATAGCCGGGCATGACCACAGTGACGCCGATACCGTGAGGCGCGAGTAGCCCGCGCAGCCCTTCGCCATAGGCTTTGATGCCTGCTTTGCTGGCGCTATAGCTGGGGGTGGTCGGTAAACCGTGCCATGCGGCAAGCGAGCTGATCAGCACCAATTGACCGCTGCCGCGGGTCTGCATGGCTGGCACTAGGTGTTGCACCATGGCGATGGGGGTTTTCAGGTTGATATCCAACAGCGCCTGCACGTCTGCCCAGGGCTCTAAGATATCAGGCCCTTGGGGGTGGGTGTTTTTGCCCGCATTGGCAATCAAGATGTTCGGTACCTGTTGGGCGCAGACTTCGGCTAGCCAGCTTTTCAGGGCGTGGTCATCGGTTAGATTGATGGTTGAGAGAGTGACTTGGGCACCTTTTTGGCGGCAAGTGGTGGCAAGCGCCTCTAGCTTCTCCTGCTGGCGTCCGTGCAATACCAGGTGGGTGCTGGGATCGGCATAGGCGTTTGCCAAGGCGCCCCCAATCGCGCCGGTGGCGCCAGTGATCAGCACGCAGCGTGAGTGTAGAGATGGGCTCACAGCCTCTTTTGCAGCTTCTTTCACAACAACGTTCACAGAAGCTTCTCCAACGGCGATGGGCAGGCTTCTAGTATGCGGGCGGCGTTATCCACGGCTAAATCGATACCGGGCTGGCAGTAGTAGCCACCGTTAACTTGAACGGCATGCATCACGGTCTTTTGAAAATAACCAAATAGCTCGCTGTTAGGCGGCTGCGGCTGCTGCCAAAAATCCGCTAAGCCACCTTGATAGGTTAGCCCATCCAGATTATAGATCGGGTCGCTAAGCGCGTAGGTGGGGCAGTTCTTCTCCAGTGAAACGATGCCCACGGTGCTGTTAACGGTGACATTGCCCTTGGCGTGTTTGAGCAGGGCGTTGAGATCCCCAGACTCTAGATAGACGATGCGCCCTTGCAGACCATGGCGTTCGGCAAGCTGCTTGATGACTTTGGGGTAATTGACCAAGCCCATATCCAAAGGATGGTTCTTAATACACAGCAGAGAATCGCTGGGCGCGTGCTTGGCGAACGAGGCCATCACATCGTCCATCACTTCCTGCATATTGGCGTAGGGAGAGTGATCGCGAATTTGCGCATCGCTATTTAGCTGCAGCGGCAGCATAAAATAGGGGCGGCCACTTTCGATCAGCGCTTTGATGCGTTCGGCGTCGCGTTTTTTCCAAGCGGCTTTTAACTGAGCAAAGCGCTTCAGGTAGCCCGCGTACTCGACCGGCGCGGTGATCGGCGCGTGATTGCGGTAGTGCGGCGCAACCAGCGGATTGGCTAGCCCGGCCAAGTGGTAGCCCACATCGTGCATGGCGCGAATTTTAAACGAGGAGCGAAAACGCACAGGGGCGGGTAGTTCGGGCAGTGCTTTGCCGGTTTCATAAAACCAACTTGGGTCACGGGGCAGTAGCGAGTGGCCGTTAACGCCTTCGCGCTCCAGTGTGATCCAGAACGGGCGAAAGTAGCCCTCTTCAAATACGTGGGTGCGTATACCGGCCGCGGCGGCGTTATCCACTGCTGGGCGATGAATCGGGCGACGATCACCAAATACTACTTGGTCGGTGATCGAGTACCGCTGCCAGAGTGACTTGATATAGCCAGGTAGTTCAGCGGTAGGGCCACGAAACAGATGGCTTTGGCCGTGGGTGCGCTGCCAGTAGGCGATATCGCCCGCATTGAAGTTGACCTTAACGACACGGTGCCCATCGTTCACCAGGCGCTTGGCTAAGCGCTGGTAAAAAGGTGAGCAAACGCCCTGCAAAAATAAGAATGCACGCTTCTGATGCTTCAACTCAATGCCTTCCGATCAACAAATTACGATAACAGCGGTAGAGATGCTGTTTCCATGTAAGGGTGTTTTTGTGTGCTCTTGCCTGTTCCAACAGGCTGACGACGGTTTCAGCATTGCATAGCTGGCGAGTCGTTGGGTCTACATAGCCGGGATAGAGAATCAGGGTGCCGGCGACCAAGGCATCCAGCGAGAGTGAACGCGTACGGCGTGGGCAGCTAAGCGCATCCTGAGTTAAGCCCCAGCCAGCATAAAACGGTAGGCCGTAGGTGCTGACTTCTCGTTTGCGCAAAAGTGCTTCAAAGCCGGTTAAAGAGCTCATCGTATGCACTGCATCGACGCGCTCTAAAAGGGTTGCGATGTCGATATCGCTGGCGTCTAGATCATACAGGCGTTTGGCATCGGTATCGAGTGCTCCGACACGCGCACCGCTCAATACATCGGGATGGGCTTTATAGACAATAAAGGCATCCGGATGTGCTTCCCGCACTGCCCTTAACAGCCCGCTATTGGTGTTAATGTGCGGCGAGCCGGTGGCAATCGAGGCGTCGCTCTCTACTTGGCCAGGCACCAGTATGGTGTAACGCCCTTTGGGCAGTTCGATCCCCGACTTTCCACGTACGTTGTACTTGGAGAGTTTGAGCGCCACTAATCGCTTACGTAACTGCAGCGCACGTTGCAGCAGGTCGTCGCTAAAGGGGGCGCTATTGAGCAGCGTCTCTAAATCACTGGGTTGGCTGGGGTCGTAGTAGATACCCTGTGAATCAATCACCAGCGACAACGGCTGAGTAAGATCGACTCCCAGCCCCACTGAACGAATGAACCCATCTTCCATGCGCCATAGCTTCTCCATGTGTTGGGCGTGCTGGCATTTAAAGTCTGCATCAATACGGCTTGACCATACCAGCAGCCGTTCATCGGGCTGCTCGCTCTCGGGAAGCTTCGCTTGATAGTTCACGCGTGCGAAGGCGCCTAGAAAGTCGCCAATAAAGCGACGCTTCCAAGTAGAGAACCCGCATGCTCGCCAGCTTCCCCGATAGCGCTCCTGCTGGCGCCTTTGATCGGCGATCAAGGCAATGGTCTCTTCCAGCGTGGCAGGCTGCTGAGTGTAAGGGTTAGCGTAGCGGCAATAGCGTAAATAGGCGGCGGCAAAGACCTCAACTAAGGTGCGCTTTACACGACGGCGGTGGCAGGGCAGTTGATCATGGGTAAGCCCCCAACCTGCATAAAACGGAATACCAAAGCAGTGCACCTGCTTTCCGGCCAGCAGTGCTTCAAAGCCGAGCTGGCTGGTCACGACGTAAACGTGGTCAACCTGGTCAAATAGCGCCCAGGGGTTGAGGTCTTCACCGATGACCCTGCAGCGCGGGTGGTCTGCGGCGTTAAGTAGGTGGCCCTGTTTTTTACCCGCGATAACGTCAGGATGGATCTTGACTAATATCTCGGCGTCGGGGTGCTCTGCTAATGCCGCCTCAAGCATCTGGTTGAAGCTACTAGCGCTAGCGCCCCCATAGTGAATTGAAGCATCCCCAGCGGTTTGGTCGACCACTAATACACTCGCCCGGCTGGCATCGTTAATCGGCTGATCGGGGGAGTGGTTATATTTGGAGAGCCGATAGCGAGCGATCAATGCCATGCATCGTTCAGCCTGCTCTAACTCTTCATTGTTGAAACTGGCTGTGTTGAGCCAGTTTTCCAAATCAGAAGGGCGTGAGGCGTCGTAATAAATGCCGGTCTCATCGACTACCAAACTGTGCGGCTGAAAGCCATTTACGCCTAGCCCTAACGAGCGTAAAAAGCCATCTTCTAATGCGATATAGATCAGTTGATGGCGTTGGGCATACTGCCTAGCGCTTACACTAGTGGGTTTTAGCCCCCAGCCAATCACCGCCTCGGGCATTTTCTTAAGGGAGCTTATTCGGACGAATTGGTCAAATTCGGGCAGCAGTGCAGGCAAGGTAGCCAGCTTGCGAATACCTGGGGATGTGTAACCTGCCGTTCGTTTCGCCATACATAAGGCCGCTTGAGGTAACAGGGGTAGGCGGGCGAACATACGTCAATTGGAGGGGGTTATCAATTCAGGCGTTGTGAGTACTCACTATTTTTTCGATGCATAGCAACTATTTGCATGATAAAAAAAATTACCTTAAGTTTGATTTATTCAACGCGCATGATCGTCACTTTTTTGGTAGATTCGCCCACTCTATGTACCCTTGATACCGCTCTGCAGGATCTGGAATTAAGTAAAGTATGCATAAAAAAGGATAATCGGTGCGCTTTGCCTATCTGCTAAAAAATCTATTTTCTTTCAGTTCCTTAAAGGGGCGCCTTTTACTGGGGCTCTCCTTTACTTTGCTGTTGCTGATCGCGTTGGTGCTGGGTATGGCGTGGCAAGTCGGAAAGACTATGGTGCAAGAGACTAATATGTCGCACTTGCGTTATGAAGCCACTCTACTTGCTGATGAGGTAACCCAACAAATCGAAATGCGCTTCCAGGCATTAGAGCGCTTAAACGAAATGATCGGCACCACCGAGGATGCGAGTTGGATCAGCTATCAACTGCAGCAGAACGATAGCCTGCTAGCTTGGTTTGAGGGGATTGTGGTTGCCAACAGTGATGGCGAGATTATTGCTGATTGGCCTGCAATCGTTGGTCGCGTAGGGCTCGAAACCGCTGAACTTGAGTATTTTCGTATGCTTCGCGGTATTCGCCGTCCCTATGTTAGTGAGCCCTTTGTCGGTCGTGCGAGCGGCATGCCAATGGTGCTAGTGGGCGTGCCACGCTTTACCGAGCAAGGCGAGTTTGACGGTTTTATTGGAGGTATCCTTAGCTTGGATTCAGGAGGGATATTTAGCCGTTTAGCTAAAGTGCGCTTGGGTGAAAAAGGTTATGCTGGTGTTGCTACTGCTTCGGGTAAAGTCTTATACCATCCTGAAAATTCATTAATTAATGCTTCTGTACCCAATAAGGCATTGAACCCATGGCTGGATTTGGCGCTGGATGGCTGGGAAGGTGATGCTGTAGGTCGGCTTGTGAGTGGGGAAATGGGGCTACAATCTTATGCGCAGATTTGGCCTGCTGGCTGGGTCGTTGGCCTTTACATGCCTATTTCCCAAGTACAACTTCCTCTAGCAGATTTTATCAGGCAGCTTTGGTGGGCATGGGTTGTACTTGTTTTACTTATGTTCCCTTTGCTGTGGTGGATGTTGGGCCGAGTGCTTGCACCTTTGAGGCATTTGGAGAAGCAGATTGGCGAGGTGGGTTTAGGACACCGTGAGAGCGTCAGTTTGGCTACCAAAATGCAAGAGCTACAGCAGGTGGCGAGCACCTTTAACCGAGTGGAAGATGAACGGCAGCTGTTGTTAGGCAATCTTCAAGAGCGCGAGGCGTTTCTTGACTCGGTACTGAATGCAGCGCCGCAGGGTATGTTTGTCGCTAATATTAAAGGTGACATTACTTACATGAACCCTGCGCTACTAGAGATGCTGGGCATTTTTCCAGGCTCGCCTATGGAGTCTTGGCTTCAGCAGATCCACATGTCTGATCGTGATGGAGCTAAAGACATGTGGCTACATAGCCTGCGCACCGGTAGTGATTTTGTTCGCCAACTGCGTTTTTTGCGCAGCGATAACGAACTTCTTTGGCTAGATATACATGCTCGGGTAGTCACGCTTTCTCAAGATGGACAGACTCTTGGTTTAGTGGGCGTAGTTAAGGATATTACTGAGCGCCGGGAGCAGGAAGCCATACAGCGCTGGGAAGCAGAACATGATCCGTTAACCGGCCTGTTGAATCGCAGAGGCTTTGAGCGCCGCCTAGAAGAAGCCTTTGCCGATTTCCAAAAAACCAGCACGCCTTCAGCTCTTTTGTTGTTTGATTTGGATCACTTCAAACCCATCAATGATGAAGGTGGCCACGCTCTAGGCGATGAGATGTTGCGCCGCATTGCTCAGGTGGTTGCCTGGGAAGTCCGCCGTAGCGACCATGTGGCGCGCCAAGGGGGAGATGAGTTTGGCGTGCTGCTCCCCAGCTGCACCCTGGCTCAGGCAAGGAGAATCGCTGAATCCCTGCGTCAGTCGGTAGGGGAAATCTCTGTTACCCATGAAGGCAAAGAGTACATAGTTACACTCAGTATTGGCGTTACCACCTTTGATGAAGAGGATTCTAATGTGTCTGACGTTCTGGCACGGGCCGATGCCGGTAGTTACAAAGCCAAAGGGATGGGACGCGATGGAGTAGTTGTCAATATGCCTCACAATAACGATGACGTAATGGCGCTTTTCGATTCGCCCAAATAGTTTCTCATAAAAGCACTCTAAGCCTGTGCAGCGGCTTGGCGTGCTTAGCAGTCGACAAAACATGTCCAGCAGTAGAGTATAAGCAGATGCTGAACTTGTCGTTAGAAGCCAGTTTTTAAAATCAAGGCTGACTGAGATACTGTTGTGAACCTACTTGAACTGTTTGCCCGCACGCTGGATGTCACGCTGCCTGTCTTTGCGATGGTGTTTGTAGGCCTGGGCCTTAAGCGCTTGAAATGGATTGATAGTGCCTTCGTCTCGACCGCTTCTGCGCTGGTATTCAAAGCAACACTCCCCACGCTGATCTTCCTTAGTTTGATTAAAGCTGACCTAAGCGTTGCGCTGGACGTTTCGCTGATGCTGTTTTTTGCTGTGGCAACGCTGGGACAGTTTTTATTCAGTTGGGGCTGGGCGCGCTACCGTGTAGCACCTCAGGATCGTGGTATTTACGTTCAAGGCGCGTTTCGCGGCAATTGTGGGATAGTGGGTTTGGCGCTAGCGGCGGGCATGTACGGTAACTATGGCCTGTCAGCGGGCAGTCTTTTGCTGGGCGTGGTCATCGTGATGTATAACGCGCTTTCTGTCATCGTGCTGGCATTTTACCAACCTGGTCAATCCACCGATTGGCGCAGCCTGCTCAAACATGTAGCGAAAAACCCACTCATTATTTCCGTATTTGCAGCATTACCCTTTACCGCGCTCTCGATCCCACTGCCCAGTTGGGTGATTACCTCAGGAAACTATTTTGCCTCGTTAACACTACCGTTGGCGCTGATTTGTATTGGTGCGACGCTCTCCGTGTCGAGCATGCGTGACAGCAGCCAAGTGGCACTTGGCGCTAGCTTGATGAAGATGGTAACACTACCGGTGCTCTCCACCGTGGCGGCCTGGTTGGTGGGCTTTTCCGGCGAACAGCTGGGCTTACTGTTTCTGTTCTTTGCCAGCCCCACCGCTGCCGCAAGTTTTGTAATGGTCAAAGCAATAGGCGGCAATGTGGCTCTGGCCGCCAATATCATCGCCATTACCACCCTGATGGCGAGCATTACCGTTACGCTGGGCGTCTTTGCGCTGCGTTTACTCGGCTGGATATAGAGTTGAATAGCGCAACTCGGTTGGCCCTGCCTAAGCTGACGCGTTATACTACGCGCCCGCAAGTTTGGACGACGTTAGTCCCTGTAGCTCAGTAGGATAGAGCAGCCGCCTCCTAAGCGGCAGGTCGCAGGTTCGACTCCTGCCAGGGACGCCAACAGCCATTCTTGAGACGTCCTGAGAAGGCCTAAAAAAGAGTACAATACTCTGAAATACATGGTTTTTTAGCTCCTCGTTGTTCCTCGCAGTTCCTTCCAAATCCCGCTGCCAAGTGGTATACAGAATGGTATATACCCCCATGGCACTAACCGTTCGACAGATAAACTCAACCAAACCTAGCACGAAATTTTAGCCCTCAACGATGGTCAAGGATTAGAACTTAGGCCAACCACGGCAATCGAGTGACTACACATACCCGTAGCGTGTGGTAACGAAGAACACGAGTTCAGCGAGCGTTCGTAGGCACCCGCGGATGGCGGCGGAACGACGCCCAGTGGCACCGAACCAACACTGCCTGCAAGAGCCAAACTCTGACACCGCTGCAAATGGAGTATGTACCGAGCCTGGACGATTTGGATAACACCCAATCCTAACTTCAGCTATTTGCAATTGTATGGCCAACGCCCCGCCTTTGTGCGAGGTTGGCGTGTTAGGCAGGGGGAAGGCAAGGCGGGAGGGTAGCCAGCCTTAAACGAGCGCCTACAAGGCTTCTGAATATCAATTCGCTTGTGATTATGATCTGAAAATCACCAACAAACGCTGGTGGTGCCGATAGGAGATTTCATTAAAAACCCCGCTAATGCGGGGTAACTAAGCGGTTTGACTCATCAAGCTCTCATAAGGGATTCGAAGCCCCTCATGCAGGTTTTTGATCATGCGAAGGCTGAGTTTGCGCTTACGGTTCAGCACCTCTGACACTCGGCCGCTCGAGCCGATGTATGCTTCAAGATCACGCGGCGTTAGGCCCTGCTGCTCCATGCGGAATTTGATCGCCTCAATAGGATCAGACGGCCCGATGGGGTAGTGTTTATCCTCGTATTTCTCTATGAGGATTGAGAGCACTTCGATTTCGTCCGCTTCAGGAGTGCCTGTCTCAGCAGCCCAAAGCTCTTCAAGACGAGCAAATGCGCGGTCAAGATCGGCGTCATTATGGATAGGCTGGATGTTCATTATATTGTCTCCGCATCGACTTTATCGTACTGGGCGTGGGTGCCAACAAAACGAACCCAAGCAATTTGCTGCTCATACCGAATGGAGAGTATGACTCGGTACTTGTTACCACCGATATTGAAAACAACCCTGCCACCTTCAAGGATGCTGGCGGTTCCAATGTCGGCCTTCAAGGGCATCAGCTCTTGGGTGATGACTTAGTACCGCCCATACCAGAGCGCCATTGACGCTTTGTCCAGAATAGAGGTGGAAAAGCCGCTTCAGCGTCCTTTGAAGCCCTTCCTCAAGCGCAGCCTGAGAGCGATAGTCAGCTCCGAAGTCTACGATCCTCACCATTACATTCATCTTGATCGCGCTTCGACTCAGCTTATGTCCGCGCCAATGCGAGATAAACGCCACAGCTACACCTAGTATAGGTACTGCCATTATTAAACTTTCGATGATGCTGCCGCCCATTCAGATGCCCTCTTAAAATTAAGACCGTCTCATTCTTTCAATGTGTTCTCAGCAAAGAGCTGATATGAAGACTACCGAGGCGTCAACTCGACAGCCCGTTTGACAGTCTCGATTCGTTGATGAGCATTTGATTGACCTGAATGCCACCAAGGCATACTAGAGAGTTGGTTACTCTGCTCGTGGTAATGCCGCAGAAATTAACGCCATTCGCTTGCTCAGAAATGCTCAGGTTCAAAAGGCTATTCAGAAAAGGATGAACCGGAGATCAGAGCACCCCTCGATTGAGGCCCCCTTAAACCTAGTCACCATCGTGGGAAATCGAGAAAAATACATCCAGCCAACTGATAAATGGTATGCGATAAGGTATGCGAAGATTTTTTATACTTTATTGAAGCTATATTAATCAATGGCTTGATGGTTAGGTCTTGATCCTTCCAAGGACGCCATATCATTCTCTCTAGTTTCCCCGGGTTACACCGGAGACCCGATAACTATGCGGATTTATCCCTGATAGCTGGCCTGTGACGACACCACACTAATCAATGATTTTGTGGTATGGGTAAGTGTGTGCTTTCAGGTAATAACTTTCTTCGCTTATATTCTTGAGTTGCTTTCGCAAGCTGAAAGCGATGAGGATTCATGCTCCCAGTACCAAGATCAGGCAAGCCTTTGCCGATGCATTTGATACGGTAGTTCTCGGTCGGCGGGGGTTTACCAGCTTTAGGTGTGATGTTGACCGGTTCATTGAATCAGGGCAGGGGATCTATTGCTTGGATGGATGTTGGCCTGTGGAGTTGCGGCTAGCTGCATGCCAGAGCTTGAGCTTGAAAGAGGGGCTGGAGCTTACCTTTTTTCACCGACCTCCTTCGGCCAATAGCAACGACAACCCCATATGACCCAGGGAGGTAGTACGGAAAATTATTCCTTAGGTTTCAAGTCGCCAGTGATGTGGCAAATCGATTCCGTGGTATTTTCCAGTTTTACGGTGTTGTCTTGTATGTGACCTCCGAGTGGTAGGTTAGTAGTATGTCTGCTGTGCTTACCCATACGCACTAAGCCGTTAATTTTTATACCACAACTTAGCTGTTGTATTAATAAGACTTTGAAAAGACTGTTTAGCTTTCCTAGTTGCAACTGTAACTCTGGATAATTATCAAGCACGTTGTAAGCTTTCGAAATCAACGCCATTGCTTGATCAATATTTTTGATTTTTTCTTCTACTTCTTTTTCTGAGGTGGATTTATTGTCCATTGGGGCAAAGCTAATGGCTATATGTGAAATGGATAAGGTTAGGTATACCGCCTCTTCGTCGGTAGACATTCCGCTTTGAATTAATTCACACATATTTTCTAGGTCGTGAATATAGCTGGCATTATGCATAGCTTTTTTCCTTAAGCTGTTTCACTTCTCGTTCCACCTGACTCACTAGCCATTTCAGGCGAAGCACATGTTCTGAGCTTTGCTCTAAAACCGTGGTTTTAGCTCTGTCTCAAGCTGTCTTTTGAATTGTGTAACCTACTGGATTTGCCAAAAGGACCCAATGGGTCCAGTATGGTACCCGATGGGTGCCATTGCTGTAAAGAACCGGTCTGGTTCATCATTAAGAAATGACAACTCACGATACCCACACACAGTACAAACTCCGTATGCCGCCCGAGTTACGGGACTGGTTGAAAGAGGCTGCCGACACTAACCATCGATCCATGAATGCTGAGATAGTCGCCAGGCTGCTCCGCACGGTTGAGCTAGATGGTCGAGAAAAAGCACTCGAAAGGGTGGGGTATGAGGAGAAGGAAACCATGCCGAACAGCGATTATAGAAACCTCAGCGAGGTGAAGCGTCAGCTAGAGGCTGCAATGAGTCAGCTTGATCGGGAGTTGCGCCACCTGGAGGCAAGCCAGCAAAAAGGTGAGTGAGGTTGGTACAAGCTCCACATGTCCAAAGGTTTTGGTTATTCATGCTAAATGATGGAGATAGCGATCTGAGCTTTGTTCAGGTCGCTTTTTATTATTTGGCGTAAAAGCTGAAAAGGTTCAGACGCGCTAGATAATGTGCTTTTTCCCCATTCAAAATAAATGAATGACTCGAAGCTATCAACGATTTCCTCCAGACCGCGAGAACACGTACAGGCTAGCGAATGAACCAGCTTCATTGTCATGCAGTACAAGCAGCCGTGGGTGGCGTTTGCGCTACACACATGATTGGTCAATGGCGTTGACCTGGCGGCAGTGTGCTTTGTTAACCAAGGCTAGTAAGATAGCTGTATAGACAAACGGTCTTAATCGAAAAGGAGCTTCATGACGCGTCCTCCTCTCTACCAACAGATCCGTCAACATCTGTTGGATAAGATTCAGTGCGGAGATTGGCAACTGAATCATCAGATACCTACGGAAGAGCGGCTGGCGAAAGACTTTGGCGTGAGCCGGATGACGGCCAATAAAGCCATTAGAGATTTAGTGCAGCAGGGATACCTCGTGCGTCAACCCGGTGTCGGCACCTTCGTTACCGACCGTAAGGTTGAGTCCTCTTTGGTGGAGGTATACAACATTGCCGAAGAAGTGCTTTCGCGTGGGCATCGATACAGCAATAAAGTGATCAGCCAAGAGGTGATTGAAGCAGATGATGAAGTTGCATTGCGGTTAGGCGTGAGGCTTGGGAGTCGGGTTTTTCATACGCTAGTGGTACACCATGAGAATGATATCCCGATTCAGCTTGAAAACCGCTACGTCAACCCACGCTGGGTGCCTGATTATCTTGAAACTGATTTTTCACGCCATACGCCTAACGAGGTGCTGGTCGCCGCCTGTCCCATAACGGATATGGAACACATCGTTGAGGCGGTGCTGGTGGATGAGCAAACTGCAAAATGGCTAAGTATCGATACCCAGACGCCTTGCTTGAGCATGGTGCGGCGTACCTGGTCTGAAGAGCACTTGATTAGCTATGCGCGCCTGATCCACCCTGGAGACCGCTATAAATTACGCTCCTCCCTGCAAAGAAAAAGCGCCTGAATTGAAGCAAAGCAAGAGCCCAGCGAGGCCGGTTTGTTCGACCTCGTGGCATCTCGTTAATACTGGGATTCAACTGGTCAGTGACTGCACCAAGTAGCCCGCGGGTATCGCGAGTAACAAGCTCAAGGCCACGCGAATGAACCACACGATCAACATGCGGCCTACTGAAAGCGGAATGTTGGTAGAAAGAATGCAGGGGATGGAAGCAGAAAAGAACAGCACGGCGGAGACTGACACCACGCCAGCCGCAAAGCGGGCGACGAATTCGGCCTCGGCCATCAGTAGAGCCGGTAAGAACATTTCCGCCAGCCCAGAAGCAGATGCCTGCGCTAGCGCTGCAGCATCGTCTAGCCCCCAAATGGCGACAAAGGGGTAAAACAACCATCCCAACCAGTCAAATAAAGGCGTGTATTTGGCGATGAGAAGCCCGAGCAGGCCTACCGACATGATCGAGGGTAGGATGCTGATGGCCATTATCAACCCTTCTTTAAAGTTGAGCGCTACGCTGCGGTGAAGGCTGGGCGCTTTGGCTGCAATCTCCGTGCCTGCTTGCCAGGCCGTGCTCAAGCGTTTCCCCGGTATTGGCTCCGGTTCCCCGTCACTCTTATGGTCATCCATGCTTGCCAGAGGCGGCAGCCGCACCGTGATAGCCGTGACGGTGAACGTAATCACCAGGGTGAGCCAGAAGTACCAATTCCAAATGCTCATCAGATCTAGCGTACGGGCCACGATGATCATGAACGTTGCCGACACCGTGGAAAAACCAGTGGCAATAATGGCGGCTTCCCGGGCTGAATACTGTCCTGCTTGATAAACCCGGTTGGTAATCAATAGCCCGATCGAGTAACTACCTACAAAAGAAGCAACGGCATCGATTGCCGAGCGCCCAGGGGTTCGCCAAATGGGCCGCATAACCGGCTGAACCAGTACGCCAATCAATTCCAGCAACCCATAGCTGATCAACAGTGCCAGGAAAATAGCGCCGATTGGTACGATCAAACCTACCGGAATCACCAGTTTCTCGAACAGGAAGGGCAGCATATCCGGTTCGTGCAGAAACGCCGGCCCCCAACCCGTTAACGCCATTACGGCAACAACGACGCCAATGATTTTCAGCACTGTGAAAATGCTTTCGGTCAGTGTTCGCCGCCAATAGCCTTTGAACAGTGGGTAGGCGGCACCCGCCACGATCATGGCTAAAGCATAAATGCCGCTGTATTCACCCATCAACGAACGCAGTCCTGTGACCATATGATCGAGCAGGATAGTACGCCGCCCCGCTATCTCGATGGGAACAAAAAAGATCAGGATGCCCAGAGCGCTAGGCACAAACAGTTTAAAGATGGTGGCAGCGTTGGTTCGCTGCTTAGTGGGCGGGTCTACGGGGTGCATGGGGTCGCCTCTCGTTGTTTGGTTGTCATCGCTATGACCTTGGTTTCTTATCATGTATATACAATAAGCTACCCCTATGTGGCATTTACGTATAGCGCTTTAAAAATAGACATTAGTCTAAGTTGTTAGTCGCTGTGTGCGCCTTATTCGATTCTTTTGTCATTATTAATCTATTGATATTTATTATTTTTGTCCGTTTTTATAATTTTTTATTAGGCTTTTGTTAGCGCTTGTTTTGTTGTTGCACTGCTTGACGAAGGATTAGCGGGTGGGCTTAATTGTATATACATTATGTTTGCTCCAAGGAGACCTCCATGGCTAATAACAAACGACGCTACATTTGGCGCGATATCAGTGTCTTCGATGGTCAGAAAACGTTGCCGGAGCCTATGGCCGTCATTACTCAAGGTGAACGTGTTGTCACCATGACGCCCATGGATGGCTTCGATGAGTCACAGGCGGATGGTTGCCATGATATGGGGCGGGGCGGCGTCATGACGCCCGGCCTGGTGGATTGCCATACCCATTTGGTGTTTGGCGGCGCCCGCGCGGACGAGTTCGAGGCGCGTTTGGAAGGTGCCAGTTATGAAGACATTGCCCGCCGTGGCGGGGGCATTCTGAGTACCGTTTTGGCGACGCGGGAAGCGAGTGAACAAACGCTCTTCAATGCCGCCTTGCCACGTCTTAAAGCGCTGGTTGAGGAAGGCGTCACTACGGTCGAGATCAAGTCGGGCTATGGGTTAGACGTGGCTAATGAACTGAAAATGCTGCGGGTGGCCCGGCGTCTAGGTGAAGAGTTGCCAGTACGCGTGTTGACGACACTGTTAGGTGCCCATGCCTTGCCGCCGGAGTATCAGAACGATAGCGACGGCTATATCGAGCTGGTCTGCAATGAAATGATTCCTGCCGCAGCGGCGGAGGGGCTGGCCGATGCCGTCGATGTCTTTTGTGAAAAAATCGCCTTTTCAGTAGCGCAGTGTGAGCGGGTTTTCAAAGCCGCCCAAGCTCATGGTTTACCCATCAAAGCACATGCCGAGCAGCTCTCAAATTTGGGGGGCGCTGCGATGGCAGCCCGCCACGGCGCATTGTCAGCTGACCACATTGAGTATCTTGACGACACCGGTATTGCTGCCATGCGCGAGGCAGGCAGCGTGGCTGTCATTCTTCCCGGTGCTTTCCACACCCTGCGTGAAACGCAGCAACCGCCCATTGCGGGGCTGCGCGAAGCGGGCGTGCCGATGGCTGTTGCTACCGACGCCAACCCAGGCAGCTCGCCGATATTTATGCCCACGTTAATGCTCAACCTGGCTTGTACGCTGTTTCGAATGACGCCCCAGGAAGCGTTGGCGGGTATGACTGCCAATGGTGCTGCCGCGCTAGGGTTGAAAGGGCAGGGGCAGCTTCACGAAGGCGCGGTGGCTGATTTGTGTGTCTGGGATATTGAGACACCTGCTGAATTGGCGTACGCGGTGCAGCCAGGACGCCTACGGCAGCGCGTCTATCAGGGGGAGTTAACCCATGGCCGCTGATACGCCTATTGATATGTCGCTCTGGCAGGGGCGCACGGATCCTGAACCCGATAGTGACCGTTGGCACCAGCGTATTGAGCCGTTAGCCAGTAACGCCGTGCCGGGGTGTGTATTGCTGGGCTTCGAAAGTGATGCAGGTGTTGCGCGCAATCAGGGCCGCACCGGCGCTGCTGAAGGCCCTAATGCGTTACGCCGTGCGCTGGCGCCGTTGGCTTGGCATCGCACAGCGCCTGCTTACGATGCCGGCAATGTGCGCTGTGTTGATGATGGGTTAGAGGCAGCGCAACAGACGCTTGCTGACCGTCTGACGTCATTATTAACCGCTGGCCATCTGCCCATTGTGCTGGGTGGCGGGCATGAAGTGGCCTATGCCAGCTGGCTTGGTCTGGCGCAGTCTTGTATGCCAAAAACGGCACCACCGCGGATTGGCATCATAAACCTGGACGCGCACTTTGATTTGCGCGATCCAGCGCATATTCGCTCCTCAGGCACACCCTTCGCCCAGATTGCCGATAAGTGCCAAGAGTGGGGTTGGTCGTTTCGCTACGCCTGCCTGGGGGTAAGCCGCGCTGCTAATACGCGCGCCTTATTTACCCGCGCCGCCGCGCTCGGAACATTGGTTCGGGAAGACCGCGAGATTGATGCGCTACGTCTTGATTCTATCGTCAGAGACGTACAGCGCTTCATCGCCAAGTGCGACCACATTTATCTGACCATTGACCTGGATGTACTGCCTGCTGCCGAAGCCCCCGGCGTCAGTGCGTCTGCCGCACGCGGTGTTTCGCTTGCCTTGATTGAGCCGCTGATTGAAGCAGTGCGTGACAGCGGCAAGCTTCGTCTGGCGGACTTGGCAGAGCTCAACCCCAGCCTGGATATCGACAGCCGTACCGCCAGAGCGGCGGCTCGGCTTGTGCATTTGCTGACCTTAGATAACTGAATTTAGAAAGCTAACCCTGAATGACTGACCAGGGCACCGCTCTAGACCAACGAATAACGAACGGAAACACAAGGAATGACGCCATGCCAACCAACGATAAACGTCACGATGCTTCACGTAAGATCATTGCGCCGACCGGTACTGAGCTCAGCTGTAAAAGCTGGCTGACCGAAGCGCCGCTTCGCATGCTGATGAACAACCTTCATCCGGATGTAGCCGAAAGCCCCGAGGATTTAGTGGTGTACGGCGGCATCGGCCGCGCTGCCCGTGACTGGGCGTGCTACGACAAAATCGTCGAAACGTTACAGCGCTTGGAAGATACCCAGACCCTGCTAGTGCAGTCTGGTAAACCCGTCGGCGTTTTTGAAACCCATAAGGATGCGCCCCGGGTATTGATCGCCAACTCCAACCTGGTACCCGCCTGGGCTAACTGGGAGCACTTCAACGAACTGGATCGCAAAGGCTTGATGATGTACGGCCAGATGACGGCGGGTTCTTGGATCTATATTGGCTCCCAGGGCATTGTGCAAGGCACCTATGAAACCTTTGTTGAGGCGGGTCGCCAGCACTACGACGGTGAGCTTAAGGGGCGTTGGATTCTGACCGCCGGGCTTGGCGGTATGGGCGGCGCTCAGCCGTTGGCGGCTACGTTGGCCGGTGCCTGTTCACTGAATATTGAGTGTCGGCAGGCGAGCCTCGACTTCCGCTTGCGTACCCGCTACCTGGATGAACAGGCTGACAACCTTGATGACGCCCTGGCGCGTATTGAGCGCTATACCGCCGAAGGTAAGGCTATTTCTATCGGCCTGTGTGGTAACGCTGCCGACGTGCTTCCGGAGCTGGTTAAACGCGGCATCAAACCAGATATGGTCACGGATCAGACCAGCGCCCACGACCCATTGCATGGCTACCTGCCTTCCGGCTGGACATGGGAAGAGTACGTGGCGCGAGGCAAGTCTGAACCTGAAGCCACCGTGAAGGCGGCCAAGCAATCGATGGCGGTGCATGTGCAAGCGATGCTCGACTTCCAGAAAATGGGCGTACCCACGTTTGATTACGGCAATAACATTCGGCAGATGGCAATGGAAGAAGGGGTTGCCAACGCCTTTGATTTTCCGGGTTTTGTGCCTGCCTATATTCGTCCTCTCTTTTGCCAGGGCATCGGCCCCTTCCGCTGGGTGGCGCTCTCCGGGGATCCTGAGGACATTTATAAGACCGACCAGAAGGTCAAAGAGCTCATTCCCGATGACCCGCACCTGCACAACTGGCTCGACATGGCGCGCGAGCGCATTAGTTTCCAGGGGCTGCCAGCACGCATTTGCTGGGTGGGGCTTAAAGACCGTGCCCGCTTGGGGCAGGCCTTCAACGAAATGGTGAAGAACGGCGAGCTAAAAGCACCGATCGTTATTGGTCGCGACCATCTCGACTCAGGCTCCGTTGCCAGCCCCAATCGCGAAACCGAGGCGATGATGGATGGTTCTGACGCCGTTTCCGACTGGCCACTGCTCAACGCGCTGCTAAACACCGCAGGCGGTGCCACATGGGTGTCGTTACATCATGGCGGTGGGGTTGGCATGGGCTACTCCCAGCATTCTGGCGTGGTGATCGTGTGTGACGGCAGCGATGATGCCCACGCCCGCTTAGGCCGTGTGCTGCGCAACGACCCGGGCACTGGCGTGATGCGTCATGCCGATGCTGGTTATGACATTGCTAAAAAGTGCGCCAGCGAAAACGGTCTTGATTTGCCGATGCTCAATCAGTAAAGCCCGCACAAATACAACAGTTGAGAAGGTGGGATGACCACCTTCCTGTCTCTAAAGGCGAACAAATGAAACATCTAGAAATTCAGCCCGGCAAAATGACCCTTGCCCAGGCCCGCCAGATCCACGAAGCGCATGTGCCTGTCACGTTACCGGAAAGCGCCAATGCGGATATCCAGCGAAGCGTCGATTGCGTGAACCGGGTCGTCAGTGAAAACCGCACGGTCTATGGCATTAATACGGGTTTCGGCTTATTGGCCCAGACCCGAATTGCCAACGAAGATCTTGAATCGTTACAGAGCTCCCTGGTGCTCTCTCATGCCACTGGCGTGGGAAGGGCGATAGACGATGCCCTGGTGCGTTTGATTATGGTGCTTAAGGTCAACAGCCTGGCGAGAGGCTTCTCCGGCATCCGCCGTGAGGTATTGGATGCCCTGGTGGCACTGATCAATGCCGAGGTTTACCCGCATATTCCGCTTAAAGGATCGGTGGGCGCTTCCGGTGATTTGGCGCCCCTGGCGCATATGAGCGTTGTGCTGCTAGGCGAGGGCAAAGCCCGCTACAAAGGGGAGTGGATCTCCGCCGAAAAGGCGTTGGAAATCGCTGGCCTGGCGCCCATCACGCTGGCACCCAAAGAGGGTCTGGCGCTGCTTAATGGTACGCAGGTATCGACCGCCTATACCCTGCGGGGGCTATTCGACGCCGAAGATCTGTTTGCGGCGGCGACGGTGTGCGGTTCGCTAACCGTAGAAGCCACTTTGGGGTCACGTTCACCCTTCGATGCCCGGATTCATGAAGTGCGTGGCCAGCGCGGCCAGATTGACGCGGCCGCCGCTTACCGCCATCTCCTCGGCGAAAAGAGTGCCGTCGGCGACTCCCATGCCAACTGCGATAAAGTCCAGGATCCCTACTCGTTGCGCTGCCAACCACAGGTGATGGGCGCTGTATTAACCCAGATCCGTCAGACAGCCGAGGTGCTCGCGGCGGAAATCAACGCGGTTTCTGATAACCCGCTGGTATTTGCCGAGCAGGATGACATTATTTCCGGCGGTAATTTTCATGCTGAACCGGTGGCCATGGCCGCTGACAACCTGGCGTTAGCCATCGCCGAGATCGGCTCTCTTGCCGAGCGGCGTGTCTCCTTGATGATGGACAAACACATGTCGCAGCTACCGCCATTTCTGGTCGAGAACGGCGGGGTCAATTCCGGATTTATGATCGCCCAGGTTACCGCCGCGGCGCTTGCGAGTGAAAATAAAGCCTTGGCGCACCCCCATAGTGTCGACAGCCTGCCTACTTCGGCTAATCAGGAAGACCATGTCTCAATGGCCCCTGCCGCCGGTAAGCGATTGTGGGAAATGGCGGAGAATGTGTGCGGCATTTTAGCCATCGAATGGTTAGGGGCGTGCCAGGGGTTGGACATGCGCCAAGGCTTGACCACTACCCAGCCGCTAGAGCAAGCCAGACAACTGCTACGTGCGCGGGTCAGCCACTACAAGCAGGATCGCTTCTTCGCTCCAGATATCGAAGCCGCTAGCGAACTAATACGTGAGCGCACGTTAAGCCCGCTGGCGCATCCGCATACGTTGCCAAGCCAGTTTTAAGGCGTTTCATGCGTTCCCTGTGGCGCTAGGCCATAGGGAACGCATTATTACCATCTAACAACAAAGTAGGTTTTTCATGAATGCTATCGTTCTGGCTATCCTAGTGATGGTCGGCTTGAGTCTTGCTCGCGTTTCAGTTGTGTTTGCTCTTATCGTCGCCACGCTGATAGGTGGATTATATGCGGGTATGCCTATTGGTGAGATTCTTGACGCCTTTAATGAGGGGCTGGGTAATGGCGCCACCATCGCGCTCTCTTATGCGGTGTTAGGGGCGTTTGCCGTTGCTTTATCCCGTTCTGGTATCACCGAGCTGCTGGCCAGCCGGGCGATTGGACGCTTCCAGTTAGACGAGTCCGGGGGTAGCCGCCGAACGGTCACCTATACACTGCTGGCGGCGCTGTTAGCCGCGGCAGTCAGCTCGCAGAACTTGATTCCTGTCCATATCGCTTTTATTCCAGTGCTGGTGCCGCCGCTGCTAAAGCTGATGAATCATCTGAAGCTTGACCGGCGACTGGTGGCTTGTGTGATTACCTTCGGTATCACGGCGCCGTATATGTTATTGCCCGTGGGTTTTGGGGCGATATTCCTGAATGACATACTGCTCGCGAACCTCAACGAAAGCGGTGCGGCGCTGGGATTGGAAGTGACCCGCCAAATGGTGCCACTGGCGATGGCGATTCCCATTGGAGGAATGGCATTAGGGTTAGCGGTGGCGGTATTTTGGAGTTATCGCAAGGGGCGTGACTACCAAGATCGTGAGCTGGCCCATGGTGACAAATCGCCCCAAGAAGCTGCACTTTCTCTAGCCGGATGGCAAAAGGCCATGTTGGTTATTTCCCTGGTAGGTACGGTCACCGTGCAACTGATGACGGGCTCTATGGTACTTGGCGGCATCTTTGGGTTTGCCTTGCTCTCCATGAGTGGCGTTTTCCGCTGGCATGAGCAGGACGGTATCTTTACCGAGGGGATGCGCATGATGGCCCTGGTCGGCTTTATCATGATTTCAGCGGCAGGTTTTGCCAGTGTGATGCAGGCCAGTGGCGAGGTGGAAGGGCTAGTGGCGAGCTCTGCCGACCTTATCGGTGACAATAAAGGGCTGGCCGCATTGATTATGCTGCTGGTCGGTCTTTTTATCACCATGGGCATTGGCTCTTCGTTTTCGACCATTCCCATTATTGCTTCGCTCTATGTGCCTCTGGCACTGAGCTTTGGCTTTTCACCCATGGCGACAGTGGCATTGGTAGGCACGGCCGCTGCCTTGGGCGACGCTGGTTCACCCGCTTCAGATTCCACTCTAGGCCCCACCGCAGGCCTCAACGCCGATGGGCAGCATGACCATATCTGGGATAGCGTGGTGCCTACCTTCCTGCACTACAACATCCCGTTGATTGTGTTCGGCTGGGTTGCTGCTATGGTGCTTTAAATCAGCTGAATGGATCGAACCGCAATACAATTTCGTGACGCTTAAGTAGTACCTAATCATACGCCAGCGTATGGCCAACGCCCCGCCTTTGTGCGGGGCGTTGGCGTGTTAGGCAGGGCGGGCGGTTGATTTGACTCCCGCCAGGGACGCCAAACTCTATCTGCTAATTAGATGCCATTGACATCCATCACGCCTGGACGATGTAGATCGAACTGGAGTGGAAGTCACATCGTGCGCGCTTGGTTATTGAGACTGCCTTCTATACCAGTGGATGAAATACAGTGACTGCCTGTAAGTGCTTATCGTTTGTTTGGTCGTCTGTGCTGCTGAGTGGCACGGCTGGACATCTTTACGTCACGAAAACTATGGCTACCAACTTCCGATTTTATTAAAGACAATTTCCACCACTTGATTTTTTCTTGCACGAATAAGTTCCCAGTCATTTAAAAGGGCTAATGCATACACTCGCTTAAACAATTCTTTGTTCAAATGAGGTGTTAAAATGTATTTCCTCGGTTATTCAGTTGTTTAAAATAAAGTAAGGGAAGCTGTCTTGATTGATTTTGTTAATAAGAAATCAGTGCATTAGCTTCTGGATGTGGCCTGGAATGGTATGTTTTTAGTCCTTGATAGTTAGGTTTCTACTGTAAAAAAGCATTAGTTGGCGTCATTTTTTAAACGGAAAATGTATTATTTTTAATGTTTATTTTGTTTGGTAACAGTAAAAAATAAAACCTAAACTTTGTTTTCTTGGTTAGTTGGCCTGATTTTTATAATAAGTCTGTTGATGTTTTTTTTATCCGAACTATTTTTTAATCAGTGCGTGGCTTTGCGTGGAAGCTATGCAGCAGCGTTTGTTGCCGCTAGCTTTAGCATTGTTGATAAAACTAATGAAGCTGAAAATTGCTTGCAGATTAAAGTTCATGATGCGAAGTAGGGCTTGCGTTCTGTTTTAGTAATTTTTAGTTAATTTGTTGCCCGAAAGCTGTTTTAAAATAATCAGTTAAAAGGATCCTCCCATCATGGTTACGAATAATTTTTCTCAAAGCAGTTTAGATCTCAACGGAAAAATTACCTTGTCCCAACCTACCGCACTGGTGTGGGGGGCAGATGGTCGCCTCTATATCACTGAGCAGAGTGGTGATGTCAAGGTTTTAACCGTAGCATTTGGAGATCCTAATACAGCAGATAGTGACAGTACGGCAAGTTTCTATGTTGTTGAAGCTGAAACTGTTTTTTTAGTAAAGGAATTACCTAACCATAACGATGATGGTGCCGAGGGAGGATCTAACAATCGTCAAGTTACGGGTATTGATGTAACCCCGCAATATGATGAAAATGGTGACCCGGTCATAATTAATGGAAAGCCGGCAGTCAATATCTATGTGACATCTAGTGATAATCGCATTGGTGCTGGGAGTAGTGGCTCTGACACAGGTCTCGATACAAACTCTGGCATCATTACGCGCCTAACGCAGACAGTAGATGGATGGGAAGCACTAGATCTTGTCCGGGGACTTGCTCGTTCCGAAGAGAATCACTCTCTTAATGGTTTGGAAGTCATACAAGAGTTTGACGATAACGGTCGTTTACTAAGTGAGAGGCTCATCGTTGCTAACGGGGGTAATGCCAATGCTGGTGCACCTTCGAATAATTTTTCTGGACAGCAGGAAACGGCCTATAGTGCGGCGATTCTAGAGGTCGATCTTGATCAACTTAAATCCATGGAGATCAAAAACGATGATGGCCGCAATTACGTCTATGACATTCCTACCTTAAACGACCCCTCACGCTCTCCGAGCGAAGAAGCGCTCACTGACCCCTTTGGTGGTAATGATGGCTTCAACGGTGGAAAAATAGACCCTAACGGCCCAGTGCAGATTTATTCTGCGGGGTATCGTAATGCCTATGATGTAGAAGTTACCGAAGATGGACGCGTCTGGACTTATGATAACGGCGCTAATAATAGCTGGGGCGGTCGCCCTGTTGGGGAGGCGGGGGATAATGGTGGCAATATCGATGCTGAACAAGATGAAAACTATATAGCTACCAATCTTAATAACGGTGATGGTAGTGGTAGTGACAGCATCAATACTGAAGCTTGGAATCCTAAAAACCTCGATCAGTTTCACGAAATCACTCGATCAGACGATCTCGCTGGCCGGGTTCTTTCCGCTGGTCAGGCGGGCGCCGCCACCTACGTAATGGCGCATCCTGACTTTGACGATCCTTTAACCCTGGTTTACGGCGGCCACCCGAACCCGACACGTGCCAGTGGCGGTGAAGCTGGGCTCCTCTTTACGCCCAAAAATGGGGTTGAGGACGCTTTCCTGCTGGTATCTGAAGAGCACTACGACAGTGTTATCGACTGGCTGGTTACTGTTGAGGATGAGTCTAACGGCGTGTCTTCTGGGGATCTTACAAGCCGCGTTATTAGCTTAGTTCCTGGAGAGCTGTATTACATTACCGAAAATGGTGAGGCGTACCTGACTAGCGACTATACCCAGACGCCGCCGAGTATCGGAGGATCCGATGTACTCGGAACCGCTGGGGTGCCGGCAGATATTGATGACGTGGTGGCCACACTTAACGCTATCGAAGGCAACTATCTCGAAGGAGGATATAACGATGGCGCAATTGACTCAGGTACAGGGTCGATCAATGGCTTGACCGAATATACGTCGACCGTTTTTGATGATGGTGAGACGAAGATGTCCGGCGCTCTTATGGCAGTACAGTTGGGCGGTGGCAACCTCATCGTGATGGGGCGGGATGAGAATGGCGTCATGCAAACCGCAAGCGGTAGCGGCGGGGTAAAAGCTGCTGAGAGGATCACATTGACGTTGTCAGGTAGTCCTCTTGGGCTGGCTTCTATTGGCGATGACCTATCTGCATGGGATAACCAGGCAGCGTTCCGTGGTTCTGTTTGGGCAACTGTTTACAGCGGAAGTGGTACCAAAATCGAAATCCTACAGCCCAATAATGGCGCTGTTCCTCTCGCCGGCAGTGAAGCCGCTGATCCGACTGATCATGATCTTGACGGCATTAACCATATTCATGATCCATTTGAGTACAGCGCTGCAAATGGTCTCGCGCTGACGCCAGGCGAAGCCATCGTCATGAATTTTCAGCCTACCGAGGCTCCCTATCCCGGCACCATCGGTGATACTGGTTTGATGGGCGCAGCACTTGATGGTACGACACCGAACCAGGATGCCAACCCGGATCAGGGGCTTCCCGGCCTTTATGATATCGGCGGTAATATCATTCCCGGTGCCAATGCCGCGCTGTTCCAAATCAAGGAGGTTGTGCCGGGCACTGTGGTCGGCCCTGTAAATAGCGTTCGTGATGCTATGCATGTGGGTGTTAATCCCAGCAGTGATGTTCAGCGTCTGGTGGCCACAACACAGGTGCTCAACTGGATTGCCGATAATGGCAGTGTTGAAGATGGCCAACTGACTGGACTCATGTTTGGCGATGGTACTCAGGCCAACTTCGTACGCCTTGTGTTTGGAGAGGTAAACGGAGAAGCTGGCTTTGAAGTTGGTTATGAAATCAACGACAACAATTATCAGGCGTTGGCTCAAGTGGCGGTGCCAGGACTGACAGATACTGCTGTTACGCAGGTTGAATTATACCTCGAGATCGATATGGCTGACGGCTTCGCCCTCTACGCGGGCTACCGTCTCAATAGCGAGGATGCCTTTACCGAACTGCCTCTGAATGGTTTTACGCTGCCTGAGGGTGTTTTACGTGACGTCCTGACAGGTAGTCATACCATCAGCGATGGTGATTCCCAGGCCCCCTCTGGAGCTGCTTTTGGCTTCCTAGCTGAAACCAGTGAAGGTGCGCCTCTTGCACCGGTTAACTTCGAAAACCTCAAAATAAATGGCTTCGGTAATGAGATTGAGGCAGATTCGGCTGGCGGTGTGGGGGCCGAAGGCTCTAATGGTATTGACACTATTATCTATACCGGAACCGATACCGTACTGTCGCCGCTGGATGACAGCGTCGAGAACTTCGATGGCTCCGGCACCATGGCAGATTTTCATGCCACTGGTAATGGCGGCGACAACGTGATGATCGCCGGGAGTGGCAATAATACGTTTACAGGGGGCGGTGGAGCCGACAGCTTCCAAGGTACGCTCGATACTATAAACGGTACTGAAATCACCGACTTCACACCCGACGATGAAGTCGTTGTTCAGGGTGCTTCGTTCGATGCCAGCGACGTAACCTATCAAGCTGGATCCGCGATCATTACTATCAATAACGAAACGGCAATCACTTTTAGTGGTGAGGGTTTTGAAGACTTCGATCCCAGTACTGGCGAGTCAGTATTCAGCTTCACGTCCACCGCCAACGGGACGCGCATTACCACTGTACCTGCGTTGACTGCGGTTGCCGCGATCAGCTCGGGGGGGCCCGATATTAACAACGTCACCGTACGTGACCAGACAATTGATTTCCTCTCAGACATGACCAACGCTGAGGTTAATGGCTGGGTTAGCGGTGTCACCTCCAAAGATTATGTCAACGTAGTCGACATCGACGGCAGTGTCCCCGATGAGCTGCATCAGTCTGAGCGCTCGGCAGAAGATGCCGGCGAATGGGGCTACTCGATTCCGGTCGAGAACGGTGAATACCTGATCGATATGTATTTCGCCGAGATTTACCATGGTGTGGAAAACAGCAGCGGTACTGGGGCGCGTGTCTTTGACATCAGCATTGAGGATGCGCTGGTGGAAGATGACTATGACATCATTGGCGATGTTGGTAGCGCAGCAACCGAAGTGATCAAGACCTACGCCGTTACCGTCACTGATGGTGTTCTCAACATTGGCTTCGATGCCTCGGTCAACCAGGCCAAAATCAGCGGTTTGGTGGTCTGGCAAGTTGGTGGAACCTATGTGCCACCTGAAGATGTAACACCACCGGAAGTAGTGTCGATAATGATCGATCAACCTTTCGATAACGACAGTGACATCTTGGCCACAGTAGTGGTTACCGATAACGCTGGAATTAATGTTGATTCTATCAATGGTGATGAGCTGATTTTTACCGGTTATGAGCCTGGTGCCGTCTCCCTGGCTGATAACGATGCTATTACACTCAGCAATGATGGCAAGACCGCTACTATCCAGTACACCATTTCCCCGCCGACAGGTTCTAATGCTTGGGAAAATGGTGCTTTCAAGGTTGGCGTTGCTGCAGGTAGCTTTACTGATACGACAGGCCTTGGTATCGCCGCTTTTGAAACGGATGTCATTATTGCCCGGAACCTTGAACAGCTCGTCAAGGGGGCGTTGCAAAGAGCGATAAACGTCGGACCAACCAGCAACACTATCGATAATAGTCTCGAGGGTGATGATAAAAATACTTATGGCGGTGCCATCACTAATGATCCGATTCTGGGTATCGATCTTGAGGCGGATGACCCCGCGTATTACTCGCCGAGTACAAAAACAGGCAGTAATATTGATGGTAAAGCCGGAGCAACCGGTAGCAACAGTGGTGGGGTCGATCTGGATGGTTCTGCCTACCACACCTATCGTGACTCTGCTGCTGGCTCATACACAGCAACCTATGAAGTGCCCAATGGTTTATATGTGGTGGAGCTGCATTTTGCTGAGCTTTATCAAACCCAGGGCGGCCAGCGCCAGGGTGACTACACGATACAAGGCGAGTTGTTTGCTGAGAACTTTGATGCCTTTATAGCAGCGGGAGGAGCCGACAAGCCAACCGTTCTTACCAAAAACGTTATAGTGACAGATGGCAAGATCGTTATTGATGTCAATGCGGATAACGGCGAGCCGGGCTTCAACGCCATAGCTATTTATCAGGCAGTCGACAGCGGTATACCGATTGCCAGCATTCTTTCGATTGAAGCGCCGGAATCGAGCGATGGACAGGTTATTGTCACTGTCCAGTACACTGACGATGGCAACATTTCTGGCACACAGATCGGTGCTACCGATGTCACTGTTTCCTCTGCCGCTGGTGCGTTAGTTACTCCTTCGCTGGTGGCTTATGATAGCGCCAGTGGCATTGCCACCTATACCTTTGACGCCCCTGAGAGCGGCTGGCAAACCGGGACAATCACCGCTTCAGTCGCCGCCAATGCAGTACTCGATAGCGATAACAATGGCAACAGCGCAACGGCTAGTTCGGTTTATGTGAATTACTCGAGCGATGGAGTCATCCTTGAACTTGATTTCGAGAATCCCGGGTCGCCGCTTGAGGAAGGCGGTTTTGATGGCACGCTGGGTGACGTTGTAGATGATACGGTCTTCACTACTGTGGAGGGAGGCGAACTGATCGTCTGGACATCCAATGGCGACATTTCACAAGCGGCTGACCCGAGTGCGAATGACTTTATCAAGTATGTGGCACTGGGCGATCCAGCGTTAGAGACGATAAACATTACCTCGCGCTTTGATAATCCCTTCCCTGCCGCTCTCGCAGCCCAAGAGCTACCAACTGATACTGTCCCGAACTTTGCCCAGCAAGGCATAGTCTTCGGTCTTGGCAGTCAGGGCAATAATGAGCTCGTCAAGCTAGTGTTCGGTGGTAATGGCGGTAACGGGGTGCAAATCTGGTCCAAAAGCGCCATTGATACAGTCATTCCGCTTGCGAATATGCTGAGTAATGCCTCAACAACCCTGAATGATATTGCCTCTGTAGAACTGACGCTAGTCGTCAACAAGACAGCCGGTACTGTGACTCCTATCGTTACTTTCTTCGATACTAACGAAAATGTTCTGGGGGGCTTGCGTGCCGAGGCAACCGATGGTTTCGCAACGGCGTCCCCTGAGGTGTTGCCACCCGCAGTGCTAAGTAATCTTACTGATCTGAACTCAACAACGGCAGTTGGGGTCACTTCAACTGATTACAACAATCCCATAGAGTCGTTCATGGCTAGTTGGGATTATCTCAACGTGACCTCGCCGGATCTCATTTCAGAGCCAACGGATCCCACCACTACTCTGGCTATCGTTAATGCTCCTGACATCATCGAGAATGGAGACGATGGCTTCACGACACTGAACTTCGGCCTCACCGCTTCAGATGGCTTTAGTGGCGAGGTGGAATTGACCCTGAGCATCGATGGCGCGACCGTGACGGATACGTTGAACTTCAGCGACGGCACCGCCATCCTGTCGGTTGATGTGCCTAATGACGATGTGGCTAATGGTACCAACGAAATTTCAGTCACTTTGGTCGCAGTCAATAGCACAGGGTTGTTTGAAATTGATGCATCGGCGGCCACAGCAACGGGCAGTGTGACCGAAGACGATGAGGGCTCTGTGCCCAATCCGGACGACCTGGATGAGGACGGCGTTAATAATGATGACGACCTTTTCCCATACGATGCTGCTAATGGCATGATTTTAGCGGCTGGCGAAACCTTCTTGCTTGACTTTGAAGAAGACACCGCGAGTCCCTATGAGGCTGGCCTGACGGGGTTAATGGGCCGGGCAAATGAGAGTAATTCTGCTGGAGCTGTCGAGAGCGGTACAGCAAGTGTCGAGAATGGCACACTCAATATTGTAGCCGATACAGGAGATCACTATACCAACAACAATTCTCAGAAGGATGCATATGCGGTAGGGGTGAAGAATCCTGGTGGCTTTATCGTTGAGACAAGTTTTGCTATGCCGGACTTCGATGATCAGCAAGAGGGCCTGCAGGCACCACTTAACTACCAGGCTGGTGGTGTTGCGGTCAGTCTTTCGGAAGACAATCTAGTGAAATGGATTTTCGGTGCGAACGGTACCGCTGCTTTCCAGCTCGCCCATGAAAATAAACAGGTAGAGGGAGCAACACCTGCTGTTCCAGGCGCGACCTTTGCCTTACCGAGTGGTGTTGTCTACAGCGACATAGCTTCAGTGAAGCTGATGCTTGAAATAGTCGTAGATACTACATCCGGCGAAGTTAAGGCACTCACTCGCTCTGTATTGACGTTGAATAATACCAATATAATTGACGGTGCTTCGGGAGAAATAACGCTGACTGATCCGTTGGCTTCAGCAATTAAGGATGAAGCTCAGGGCGTCAGCGTAGGCTTTATACAAACATCCACCGGTGGCCAGTCGCCTGATACTTTCGACATTTCTTACGACTATCTCCAGGTCTCCTCGACCGAAGAGGCCGAACCTCAGGTACTGGTTGGCATAACAGATGCTGTTCCGATGGTCGAAAACGGCGACGAGGGCACTACCACGCTAAGCTTCGGCCTTACCGCCTCGGAAGGCTTCAGCGGCGAGGTGGCTCTGGATCTCACTATTAATGGTACATCCGAGCCCCGCACGGTGGTCTTCACCGGCGGCATCGGCAGTTTGACGGTTGACGTCGCCAACGATGATCAAGCTAATGGCCCGGAGCAGGTCAGTGTCATCCTAGCCGGGATTGCAGACGAGGCGTTTGCTATC
>NZ_AOPO01000018.1 GCF_000336575.1 Vreelandella titanicae BH1
GATCACCCCGGAAGACGCCAGCGGCAACTACCTGCACTATGGGGTGCGTGAGTTCGGCATGGGGGCGATCATGAACGGCATCGCTCTGCACGGCGGCCTGGTACCTTACGGCGCGACCTTCCTGATCTTTATGGAGTACATGCGTAACTCGATCCGCATGGCGTCGCTGATGGGCCAGCAGGTGATTTATGTGTTTACCCATGACTCCATCGGCCTGGGTGAAGATGGCCCGACTCACCAACCCATTGAGCAGCTCACCAGCCTGCGTACCACGCCGAACCTCAATACCTGGCGCCCCTGTGATGCGGTCGAAACCGCCGCCGCCTGGGATGCGGCCATCAAGCGTCACTCTGGCCCCACGGCGCTGGTGCTGTCACGCCAGAACCTGCCCCACCAGCAGCGCACTAAAGCGCAGTTGGCAGCCATTCAGAACGGTGCGTACGTTCTTAAGGACAGCGAAGGAACGCCGGAGTTGATACTGATTGCCACCGGTTCTGAAGTCGGCCTGGCCATGGACGCCGCCGCCGAGCTCGAGCAGCAGGGCAAAGCGGTACGCGTGGTCTCCATGCCCTCGGCCTATCGCTTTAACGGCCAGGACGCCGAGTACCGTGAGAGCGTGTTGCCCAAGGCGGTGACCAAGCGTATCGCCATCGAAGCCGCCCATGCCGACTACTGGTACAAGTATGTGGGTCTTGACGGCCGCGTGATCGGCATGACCACCTACGGCGAATCCGCCCCGGCGGGGGATCTGTTCAAGCACTTCGGCTTTACCGTCGACAATGTGGTCAAGCAAGCGAATGAACTACTGGGTTAAATCTTAAAAGCAGGCAAAAGCTCGAACCTGGCTCCTCACTTTGCTGTAAAACGAGAGGAGCCAGCTTTATTGAGGCTGTTCAGTAAGGCTGCGGAATCTCGCCGTCGTCATCATCGTCGCGCATACGCGCCTGGCGTTCCGCCTCTTCCTCTTTGGCATCGTCGATGACTTCCATCAACTCATCGACGTTAGCAATATGTGTGTCAGCATCGAAGTGGCCTGTGAGCTTACTATCCGGATGCAGTTCACCGGTTTCGTACAGCGCCCACATCTCTCTCCCATATTCGGTATTCAGAAGCTCTGGCGCGAACTGGCCGAAGTAGTTGCGCATGTTATCCACATCGCGATACAGCATCGCGGCTGCGCTGTTATTACCGGCAGCGTCAACGGCCTGGGGCAGATCGATAATCACCGGGCCAGAGGCATCGACCAGCACATTAAATTCCGACAAATCGCCATGAATCAGGCCCGCGCACAGCATCTTAACCACGTCTTGAATAACCTTGGCGTAGTAGGTCTCGGCCTGCTCTGGCGTTAGCGTGACTTCGTCCAAGCGCGGCGCGACGTTGCCTTCGGCGTCGCTGATCATCTCCATCAACAGTACGCCGTCCACAAAGCCATGAGGCTCAGGTACCCGCACACCCGCCGAGGCAAGACGGTAGAGCGCGTCGACTTCGGCATTCAGCCACGCCTGCTCCTGCTCTTTCTGACCGTAACGGGTTTTTTTGGCCATCGCCCGTGAACGGCGGCTATTGCGCTCTTTACGCCCCTCTTGATATTGAACGGCCTGTTTAAAGCTACGCTGTTTGGCCTCCTTAAATACCTTGGCACAGCGCACTTCTTCACCGCAGCGCACCACGTAGACCTGCGCTTCCTTGCCACTCATTAACTGCACCAACACCTCGTCGATCATTCCATCATCGACCAGGGGTTGTAATCGCTTAGGGATTTTCATGGTTAGCTGCGTCGGCTCCTCTTTGGTACGCGTTCAATAACGGATACGGCGAACACGGAAAGCCCGCCCTTTTAATTTATCACGCTCGAGCTTGGCCTGAGCTTGTTGAATCACATCGCGGTCAACGGCCACATAGGCACTGCGGGCGAGCACTTTAATTTTACCCACTTGATCGCCGCGCAAGCCGCCTTCACTGGTCAGTGCGCCAAGAATATCGCCGGGGCGCAGCTTGTCTTTTTTGCCACCGGCTAACTGCAATGTCGCCATTAGCGGCTCGAACGGCACCGAGTGCTGCGGTTTAGGCAAGGGCTCAGTTTTAATCGCCTGCTCCAGCAACCCTTCCAGTCGCTCCAGCCGGTAACTCTCTTTAGGGGTTACCAGCGTACAGGCAATGCCACTGGCCCCGGCACGACCGGTGCGACCCACCCGGTGCACGTGAACATCAAGCTCGCGGGCAATTTGGTAGTTAAACACGGCGTCCAGCTGGGCAATATCAAGGCCGCGGGCGGCAACGTCCGTGGCCACCAGAATAGACGCGCTCTGGTTAGAGAACAGAATCAGAATGCGATCACGATCCTTCTGCTCTAAATCGCCATTGAGCGCCACGGCGCTAAAACCAGCATCGGTCAGTTGCTCAGCCACTGCCTGGGTTTCGCGTTTAGTGTTGCAGAATACCACGCTGGTCGCGGGCCGATAGACCAGCAGCAGTTGGCGCAGGGCGTCAAATCGCGCCTCTTCATTGGCGACACTGTAAAAGTGCTGTTGAATCGTCGTGGCGTCGTGCACCTCGGCGATTTTCACCATCACCGGTTCACGCATGACGCCGCGGGTCATCTCGGTTAGACCGCCCGATGACTGCTCGTCTGGGAAGGTTGCGCTGAACAGCAGCGTTTGGCGGTCAGTTGGGGTCTCGGCAATGATGTCATCAATGGTTGCCTGGAAGCCCATATCCAGCATGCGATCCGCTTCATCTAACACCAGCATGGCGAGAGATTCCAAAGTGAGCGAGCCTTTGCGCAAGTGCTCGTCAATACGCCCTGGTGTGCCTACGACAATGTGCGCGCCGTGCTCTAAAGAGCCGAGCTGCGGGCCAAAGGGCGCACCGCCGCAGAGGGTCAGTATTTTTACATTGGCCATGCCGCGGGCTAAACGGCGCAGCTCTTCAGCCACCTGGTCAGCGAGCTCCCGGGTGGGGCACAGCACCAGGCCTTGCACCGCAAAGCTGTCTACTTTCAATTTAGCCAGCAGTGCCAAACCAAACGCCGCCGTTTTGCCTGAGCCAGTTTTCGCCTGCGCCAGCACATCGCGCCCGGCCAGCATCGGCGGCAGGCTTTCCGCCTGCACCGGCGACATTTCGTGGTAGCCAAGGGACGCAAGGTTGCTCAGCAGAGCTTTTGGCAACGCTAACGAGGAGAAAGAGGAGTCAGACACGATATTACCTTGCTTGGGCCACAGGTAGATGGCCATCGGAAAACAGCGCACGCAGCCTAAAAGACAAACGACACGCGCAAATATTACCGCACCATACCAGAAAGTGCCCGGGGCTGCGCCGCCATCACAGTGACATCAGGTTGCCAGGGGCACAAAGGTAGCCTGACTCAGCGTGGCTAAATCCCCCGGGGCCAGCTCGATTTCAAGTCCACGACGCCCGGCGCTTACATAGATACTGGCAAAGCTTTCGGCAGAATGATCAATAAAGGTGGCCAAGCGCTTTTTCTGACCCAGCGGGCTAACACCGCCCAGCACATAACCGGTTGTGCGCTCGACTTCCGACGGTTCCGCCATGGTCGCTTTCTTTGCGCCGGCGGCTTTAGCGATCTGCTTTAACCCTAGTTGGCCATTCACCGGCACAATGCCTACCGCCAGCTGTTTGCCATCCAGCTTTACCACTAAGGTTTTAAAAACCTGCTCCACCGCGACGCCGAGTTTTTCAGCCGCCTCTAATCCATAGGATTGCGCGGTGGCGTCGTGATCGTACTCATGGATTTGAAAGGCAATGCCTGCGTGTTTTGCACTATTGATAGCCGGTGTCATGGCGTTCTCTTCATTAATAGCGTTGATACGATGATTTTACTGAATGGCACACTTCGCCCGATAGGTTAATAGCGCGACAGGCAAATGGAAGTCAACCGGTGGCTGAGCATGAATGTTAGCACGCTATAAATGGAAAGCTGAGCGTGTAAATAAGCATTTCGATCGGACTCGCGCACGAGGCGATTTTTAACGCAGTATTGTCGAGCGCAGTCAGTTTTCGTACAAAGCCTAGTACGCTATGAATGGAAAGCTGAGCACCAGTGACTATGCTTAAAAATGCAATGCTCAATAGTGCAGTAGGTAAACGGAAGCTAAATGAAAGGAGTTCAACAATGCCAGCAACCTCCAAGGCGCAACAGAAAGCGGCGGGCGCGGCACTATCCGCTAAGCGCGGAGAAACCAAGCCCAGTGAACTTTATGGTTCGTCTAAAGAGATGTATGACTCCATGAGCGAGGAGGAGCTAGAAGATTTCGCGAGTACACAGCGCAAAGGCAAACCGGAAAAGAAACAGGATTAACTATCCTTTTTGATATAAAACCGCCAGCTTAGCGAAGCTGGCGGTTTTGGCTTTACTAACGACTACTGCTTGCAAGGTACCACTTTACGCAGGGTGTCTTTTGCCCATAACGTTTGGCCATCCGGCGTACGGCCATGCTCATTCCAACGTTCGGCGGTTTCCAGGCAGAACGATCCGGCGCTTTCAACGCTCGCATCGCGGTTAGCCGGGCGCTCACCGCCAATCCGCATAACGTCAGGATTGTCGGTAGTATAACTTGGCGCAATGGTAGAGCTTGCACAGCCAGCGACCAGTGTGGTCAGTAGCAGTACGGGTAAACAGCGGCGCAGTGGCATGTTTTTACAACCCTCAACGTAGCACTATTAAGCCGACACCTATTGTCGGTAGCGCTAAATAGCACTGCCTGTAACAGAACGTCAATCTTTTTTCACCCTTCTCAGCCAGCGACTAAGGTAAGACTGGTAATAGGGCGCAGGTTTAGCCGTTTACAGCGCTTCTCTACACTCTCCACTATCTCTTGAGCGTCGTCGAACTGCTGCTTGTCGAGCTGGATATCGACCATTAAAAAGCTGCCCACCTGGGCCAGGCGCACATCGTCGGCAGTGACATCAAAGTCAGCTATATCCTCCACCACATCGCGTCGCACGCTGCTGCATGAACCGCCAAACATCAGCTCACGCAGTGCTCCCTTCACCATGCGAACCGGCATGGGCAAGAAGTAGCCTGCAATGATCAGCACCATCACCGGGTCGGCAAAGCGCGCGTAGCTGGCCCATGGCGACTGGGTTAACAGCCAGGTAAGCCCAAACCCCAACATGACAGCGGCACTTAGCCAGGTATCCATCTGCCACTGACGTAGCTCGGCGGTCAACAGCGAAGAGCGCGCTACACCGGCGTAGCGCGCCAGCCACCACCAAGTTAATAAACAACCCGTGACGTTGACCACGCCAAACATCAGCGCCAAATCCAGCGTGACCAACCGCCCACCAGCGAGCAGGCTCCATAGCGCGGAGACCAATGACACGATACACACCATCGCGATCACTACGCCTTTGAGCAGCACTGCAAGCGGCTCTACCGTCAGCCGCCCAAAGGGGTAGTGTTCATCCGCAGGTTTACGCGCCTGCTGAAGAGCAAACAGAGATAGCGACGCCAGCACAAGGCTCAACAGCGAGTAGCCGCTGTCAAAAAGAATCGTTATAGAACCGCTGGTTAGCCCTAGCGTAAGCCCGGTAAACGCAAATAGGCTGGCTGAAATGGCTGAAAATCTTAGCGCACGGCGCTCGGCAACAAAGGGGGTCACGCGGATAACTCCATCACTTTAAGCGAATTATGCGCCATAATAGAGAAGAGTTATGACAATCACGAATCGCTCAGCGCCAAGTTAACTGGCGCTCAAGGCGTTAAACGAGGCGACTATGCGTGCAGAACAGGTACAGGCCTTTATTGATGTCACCGAGCATGGCTCCTTTGCCGCAGCAGCAAGACATACCGGCCTTAAACGGAGCACACTGAGTGCCGCCGTCAATGCGCTTGAGGATAGCCTGGGCGTGGCGCTATTTGAGCGTTCGGGCAATAGCCTAACGCTCACCGCCGTGGGCGATAGCGTGCTTCCTGACTGCTACCGCCTGCTGACCAGCGCAAGCCGAATCAAAAAACACTGCCACCAGCATTTGCAGGGCGTTGAAAGCCAACTCGGCATCGCCCGTGATGACGCCCTGCCCGAGGTGTTTTGGCGTCAGGTAATGCATGATTTAAAACAGCAGTTTCCGCTAACCGCGATTTCAGTGTACCTAGTGCCACCCCAGGAACACACCCAGTTTGTGCAGCGCCAAACGGTGGATATTGCCTTCGGCCTGTATACCGCTGAAGGCATTGATACCAACGCGGCCAACCTTGCTCCCGTCAGCATGCGTTTAGTGGCAGCGCCCCATCACCCTTTAAGTCGCCTCCCTAGCGTTAACCGCGACGACTTGGCCCAGTACACCCAAGTGTGTTTGACCTACGTACAGGATGACAAGCTGATCAGCGAGGCGCTGTTTTCAGGTAATTATCTGGGTTTAACCATGTTTGAGGTGATCCGCGATGCCGTCATCAACGCGACCGGCTGGGCGCTGCTGCCTTACCCGCTGGTTAAAGGCGCCCTAGAGGCAGGCACGCTCTGCACGCTAAATCACGATCTAGTGCTAGACAGCCACTATTACCGCTATGTGGAGAGCGATAACCGCGGCGTGGTGGCCACCGCCTTGTTAAACAAAGTGGCGCACTTCTTAGCTTCCCAGAACTGAGCCCCGGGCGAATACCAGGCTAACACTCAGGACTTGCTGACATATCGTTGAAATCTTTTTATGGAAAAAAACACCAAAGCCTTCCACGCTATTACAAAGAGCTAAATAAGGAGCCGCCAGGACACGCCACGTGAGGAACACTGGCAAGTGTCATCTGGGCGTAATACGCACCTGCCAGTGTCGATGTTGCCGTCAACCAAGGAGTGATTCCAACGATGGTACGACTCGATAAGAAAGCCACTCGGCTGTATGTGTTGGACACCAATGTCCTCATTCATGACCCCACCGCGCTCTACCATTTCGATGAGCACGACGTTGTTATTCCCATGACCGTCCTGGAGGAACTTGATAAGCACAAAAATGGTGTACGTGAAATTGCCCGCACGGCTCGCCAAATCAGCCGTACGCTCTCCGACCTTACCAGCCAAGTCACCTTTGATGAGATCCAACGCGGCATTCCGATTCCCCGACTCAGTGGCGACACAGGACGCCTGCACTTTTTATGTTATAACGATTTAAAGCTGTTTGATTCCCTCGACGATAGCCCCGACAACCGCATACTGGCGGAGACCTGTCGCCTACGCGAAGAACGTCCCGACGCCTCGGTCATTCTGATCACCAAAGACATTAACCTGCGCGTTAAAGCCGCTGCGCTGAAAGTACCGGTGGAAGATTACCTCAACGACCGCGCCTTCTCCGACAGCGACGCCATGATTGAGGGCGCCCAGGTCTACACCTCTGCAGGCCAGCATGGCGCTTCACTGTGGGAAGCGTTGAATGTTGATGTCACAGTGGAACGACTCGATCACCACACTTTCTACCAACTCACCGGCACTATGCCCCGCCACTGGCACGTGGGCATGCTGGTCTCGGATAGCGAAAACGGGGCGGAGTTCGAAGCAATCGTTCGTGAACTGGGGCCCTCTTCGGCGCGCCTGCAATTGCTGACGAACTATCGCCACCACGCGGGCGTTTGGGGCGTTCACGCCCACGACAGTCGGCAAAACTTCACATTAAATCTACTCATGGATCCCGATATTGATCTGGTTACCATTGCGGGTAATGCCGGTACGGGTAAAACTTTTATGACCCTGGCCGCCGCCTTTCAGCAAACCCTGGATGCCAAGCTATTTGAGCGTATTGTGTTTACCCGCGCGCCGATCCCCATGGGGGAAGACATTGGCTTTCTACCCGGCACCGAGGAGGAGAAGATGTCACCGTGGATGGGTGCCTTCCACGACAATATGGATAACCTGCTGCGCAACGAGGAGGGAGAAACCAGTTGGGATAACGGCGCCACGCGGCAGTTGATTGGTTCACGGGTACAAATCCGCTCGCCGAGCTTTATGCGCGGTCGTACCCTAAACGACACCTTTTTAATCATTGATGAGGCGCAAAACTTCACCCCCAAACAGCTTAAATCGCTAGTAACACGGGCGGGGCGCAATACCAAAATCGTCTGCCTGGGCAATGTCGGGCAGATTGACACCCCCTACCTTACCGCCAACACCTGCGGCATGGCCGCAGTGGTGGAGCGCTTCCGTGATTGGCCCCATGCCGGGCATATTACGCTGAAAAGTGTTGAACGCTCGCGCCTGGCCCTGGCGGCGGAAGAACTGCTTTAAGCTTTCTTCTTTAAACCTGCTTTTTTTAAAACCAACTGCCTCCCACCGCTGGTGGGAGGTGCTTCTCCACACCCTCAGGTATCGTTACTCTCCTCAATGTCCTTCCACGGCCGGGGGGCACCAATGGTATCCGCGGCAAACGCCTCGCGTTCACCTAACGGGCGCGCCTCGCCAATGGTGGTGTCAGTGAAGGTTTGCCGCTCCATCTCACAGTTGACTTCCGCACCAAACAGCACCACAAAGGCAGAGAGCCAAAACCATAGCATTAGCGCCACCACTGCCCCCAGTGAGCCATAAAGCTCGCTAAAGGTAGAGAAATAGCGCACGTAGAGCGAAAGCCCACCGGAACCTAACAGCCACATCCCCGTTGCCAGCAGCGTCCCATAACTTAACCAACTCCACTGGGCCGAGCGCCGATAAGGGGCGTAGCGGTAGAGCAGCGCAATCAGCATGCTCATCACCACTAACAGTGCAGGCCAGCGTAGCCATTGCAGGATTTGATCCAACGGAGGATTAATCGCCAAGGAGTTGACCAGCACCGGTACGATGGCAATAAACGCTAGCGAGATCAGCGTCATAAAAATCAAACCAAAAGTCAGCGCGACCAATACCGTACTACGGTGTAACAGGCTGCGTTTTTCAGTTTCGCCGTACACCACGTTAAGGCCAATAACCAGCACCGCCACCCCTTTGGAAGCGATAAACATCGCAATCAGCAGCCCGGCTAATGCGCCCAGAAAATTACCCGATTCCGCACTCTCCACGACCTTTTGAGCCTGCTGATCAATCAGTTTGGCAGCATCCGGCGGCATGAACCGGCTGATTTCATACAACTGCTGACCGGCTTCATAAGGGTCAAACAGTAACCCCCAGAGGGAAATGACCGCGGCGATAGTGGGAAACAGCGCCAGCAAGGCGTAAAAAGCCACACCGGCGGCCAGCATGGTCAGGCGGTTACGACGAGCGGCGCGCACTACCCGCCAAGTAATATCGTGCCAACCCCGCTGGGGAATATCACCGGGTACCTGCGCCCGGCGACCGCGCGGGAGCTTACCCATAGCAGGCTCCTGACAAGTACAGTCCACACAGTCGTCTCATCGCTGACCTTCCCACATCATTAGCGCCGCAAGCAGCACGGCAAGCAACATCATCAGCCCACTGACATGGTGACGCAACCAGGACTCCGTCGACAACAGGCGAGTTAAATGGCCCATTAATATCTCTTCAGTTTTTTGTGCGCTTACCACACTCGCCGCTTTAAGCTTGGCGCAGTAGTGCCCAAGCCGCCGTATTGGCACCAATGCAGCGCCGACCATCCCCGCATAGAGCCACCATAGATCTCCCGCGGGGAGGGATTTACCCTTAAGCGGACGCGTTAATAGCCAGCCCACCGCGGCGAACAGTACCCCCACCGGGAATGGCCACATAATCCCCAACCACTCTTTAAGCGGCGGCATCTCAATACTGCCCGCAGGGAGGGGAAGCCAAAATGGCGTTAACAGCGCTGCCGCTATGGCAACTAACCAGGCGCCCCACTGCTCTCGGTTACTGCCTCCTTTATGGCGCTGCTGCCACTGACGCCATAAAGCAACGCTTACCAGAGCCGCGGTGCCAACAGCCGCCCAACTGAGTAGTTTGATTAACGATTCATGATGCATTTCGTAGAGTGGACTCTTCACCCCCCACTTGCTGATCATGCCCGCCCCAATGGCACCCGCCAGCGAGATACCCGGCAGTGCCAGCAAACCCCAGACCAACGGCAGCGGCCACCGGGGTAGATGCTCACTGATACTGGTGCCCATAAACAGTGAGCCTTTGGCCAGCGCGTGGTGGGCAGCAAACAGCACCAAGCCTGGCCACAGCAACGGCCACACCTCTGGCGCGACTAATCCCATGGCCACCAAAGCAGTCATCATGCCCATCTGGCTGATACTGGAGTAGGCTAAAACAGCTTTAGGATGACGCTGAAAAACGCCATACAGCGCGGCGCCAAACGCTGCCGCCAGCCCTGCCATTAACATGATGTTGCCAAACTGGGCTAAGGAAGCTGAAATCTGCTCATCACCTAACGGCAGCACACTAATCCAGCCCAGCAGCCCTGCTTTAATCATCGCTCCGCTAAGCACCGCGCTGGCAGGGGCCGGTGCCACCGGGTGAGCTAACGGTAGCCATACGTGTAAGCCAATAGCCCCTGCTTTCACGCCAAAGCCCAAGCACAACAAGGCGGCCATCCATGCGCCTTGCTCTGCGACTAAAATGCCTTCACGCAGGCCTTGCAACGTTAATGTGTCAGCTTCACCGGCTGCCCATAGAAAGCCGCCTATAATAAGCCCTTCACCCACCACGGCTAACATCAAATAGGCCTTGGCCCCCAGCCGCGCCTCTGCGGTACCGCTATGCACTACCAGTGCGTAGGCGGCGAAGGTCATCAGCGCAAAGCCTAGATAAAAACTGGCGATATCCTGGGCAATAATCAGTAGTACGTTGCCCAGCAGTGTCAGCGGCCAAAGCAGCGCTAAGCGCAACAGGCGTCGCTGAGTATCCTGATCCCCCTCCTGGGCCTTCGCCTGTTCCGTCGCAAAATAGCCCCTCGCGTGGATGGCTGCCAACCCCCAGAGCAGCGCGGTAAACGCAAGCCAGGGGCGGCTTAGCGAGTTAAGCGCCCATTCGCCGCCTAGCATCCAGGCATCCATCGTCCACTGCGCTTCACCGCCATAGGCTAGCAGCAGCGCTGGCCAAGCGGCGCTTAGCCATAGTGCTGAAAAATAGCTCTGATAAGCAGCCGGAGCGCGGTAGGCGCTCCATAGCGTCCAGCCGATGACGACCAGCGGCCAAAGTAGCGCCAGGGCAAGCAGCATGGTCATCATGGCAGATACTCCCCGTTGGCTACCCGAGCCGCCCAATCCAAGGGGCTAAAGGGGAGCCCGGCAAACAGCCCGGCCCCCAAACTCACCAAGGCGGTAAACACCATCGGTAACAGCAGCCAACTATGAGTTTCAAAACGGCCTAGACGCTGCTCTTTGGGCCAACTGCCTTTGCCATGGGCAGGCCCTGAACGGAACCATAAGCGGTGCACAATGGGCAAAAAGTACATAGCATTGAGGGTACTGCTCGCCACTAGCACGGCGACGACCCAATACATCTCGGCCTGAATCGCGCCAACGCCGAGGTACCACTTGGTAATAAACCCCGCCACGGGCGGAAGGCCAATCATGCCAAACGCGCCGATAGTAAACGCGATGCTGGTCAACGGCATACGCTTACCAGCACCGTCCATTTCATCAATACGATGGATCCCCAGCTCTTCGGCATAGTTGCCCGCACAGAAGAATAGCGTGACCTTCATTAAGCCCTGATGCAGCAAGTGCGCTAAAGCACCGACGGTGCCGAAAGGGCCAAACAGGCCTATACCGAGAATGACATAGGAGACCTGACTGACGGTGGAGAACGCTAGGCGGGGCTTGAGCTCCTCTTGGGCAATGGCCCTTAATGAACCATAAATAATCGTAAATGAGGCAGCTACCGCTAGCGCGGTAATAACGCCGAGCTCCACGCTCAGCTCAATGCCAAACAGGTCGTAAACTACCCGCAGAATCCCGAAAGCCCCCGCCTTCACCACCGCTACCGCGTGTAGCAGCGCACTCACCGGCGCGGGGGCAACCATTGCCCTGGGCAGCCACCCATGCAGCGGTACCATGGCCGTTTTTACCGCCAACCCACCCACTAGCAGGGCAAATATTAGCGTTAGCAGACCGCGATGATCGTTTAAATAGTCGCCCAACCCCTCTTCTGAGGAGAATGACTGATCCCCAGTCAGGCTATATAGCAACACGGTGCCAAGCAGCAGTACCACACCGGCGCTTAAGGTGTAGCGCAAATAGACGCGCCCGGCATCGAGTGCTTGCTGGGTACCGTTATGAACCACCAAAGGGTAGGTGGAGAGCGTCAACATTTCGTAGAAAATCAGGAAGGTAAACAGGTTATCAGCCAGCGCAATGCCGATCGTGCTCGCAACGCAGAGGCTAAAAAAGCCAAAAAAGCGCTTCCGATTAGCTGAACCTTCCAAGTAGCCAATGGCGTAGATTGTGGTGCATAGCCAAAGCAGTGACGATAGTCCGGCGAACATCACCCCCAACGCATCGCTGCGCAGTACGAAATCAACGCCACCGATCACTTGAAAGCTAAAAATATCCTCATGCCCCGCGGCGACCCGCCTGACCATAAGAGTAACCAGAATAATCTTAACCATTGCCGCCGCTAGGTTAATCGTCGTGCGCAGCCGCCGGGCGTCTTCCGGCAGCGCAAAGATAATCACCACCACCAATAGCGAAGTGGCCAGAGCCGTTAGCGGTAACCAGGCGGCGTTCATGGGCTACCTCCATGCATCAATTCCAGCGGGAAATGCGCCAATAACCCTAGAGCGAACGCAATCAGAGCAAGCGTTAGTGCGATCAGATCCATGCCCGGCGCCAAGGGTTGATAACGATGCCGTGGGGCCGTCTCATCAAAGCAGTAGCGAAACATGCGAAATATATAGGCAGCAGTGAGCAGCGTACCGGTTAAAAGCGCGGCCACCGCCCACCACTGCTGGGATATCACCATCGCCTGTAGCAGCATCCACTTGGCGGTAAACCCCGAGCTGGGCGGCAGCCCCATCAAAGTAATGGAGGCAATACCAAACACTAATAGCGAAAGCGGCAAGCGGCGGCTGGTACCGGCCAGGCCTTTGAGCGTGCTCTCCCCGGTGGCCAATATCAGGTTACCTGCAGCCATGAACATGGCGGCTTTAGCAAAGGCATGGCCCATTAGCTGCAGCCAGAACCCTTCCCAAGCCAAAGCGCGGGGTAGCGGGGCAATATCCGGCCCCAGTAGTAGCGGAAAAGCCACCATCAGGTAACCCAGCTGACCTACGGTAGAAGAAGCGACCAGGGTTTTAAGTGAATCGGTACGCCACGCCAGTAACCCGCCCCATACAATCGCCAGCATGCCTAACCAAGCGATAACACGCGGGGCGTAGAAAGTATCGGGGAGCAGAATGCTCCACAGCTGCAGCAATATAAACAGCGACGCCTTGATCACCAGCGCCGCATGCAGCGCGCTCACCGGTGTCCAGGCATTCTCGTGGACAGGAGTCAGCCAGGCATGCAGTGGAAACAGCGCGGCTTTCAAGGCCAGCCCTGCGCCTATCAATGCGGCGGCAAACCACGCCACCGGCCCAGGCTCGACGACCTCAGCCAAGCCCTGCAAATCCAACCGCCCCCAATGGCCCAAAATCAGCGCGACCCCGAGTAAATAGGTTAACGAGCCCATCAGGGCCAAGAGCAAATAGCGCATTCCCGCCACCAGCGCGGCTACCTTGCCCGATAACATCAGCATGCCGACCGCCGCAAGGCCCATCAACTCCAGCCCGGCATAGAGGGTTAACAGGTCAGTGGCCAGCCAAATTAACGAAAGCGCACTCAGCACTACGCCCATCAGCGGCCACAGCCAGCGTGCCAACGGCCCGGTTTCGCTTAAGCGCAGATACCCTGGCGTATAGATCGCTGCCGCAACACCAATCACCTGAGTCATTAATAGCAACAGCACGCTCAGCCCGTTTAAGCGCAGCGACAGCTGAACGCCTGCTATGTCCCAATGCCAGCGCAGTAGTCCCGCTTGATCGTAAGCAGATAGCAGCATTAGCCCAGAGGCCAACACCGGCACACTCGCCAGCACCACGGGCCATGCCCGCTTAGGGGGGAATAGTGCTGCCAGCATGCCCAGCATCAGGGGTAAGCCAAGCGCAACTAACAGCGCCCAGTGAGTAGAGAGAAGGGGTTCAAAGGTGCTATCGAAAAGGCCAAAGCGCCAAATCATGTGGCGCCCTCTTCAGGTTTACCGTCACGCCCCAAAGCCTCGACCCCTTCGAGATGTACAAGCTGCCGAATCAACAGCGCACCCAGCATTGACCCTAGCCAGGCGACTAGCAGCCCTACACTAATTAACGCCTGAGCAGTCGCCGAGGTACCTGCCACACCAGCCAGTAGCATAAACACCGCCGAGCCGAGCAGATTAAACGCCAGCAGCCGACGCAGCAGATGACGGTGTAGCGCAAACGCCCCTAAGGCGGTAGCGGCGATCACCACCCCGGCAACAAGCAGCGGATGCTCTGAAGGTGCATACGCCATATCGGCAACGACATAGCGGATCGCGGCGCCGACCATGACAAACCAAGCCAGCGCCAATACCACCCGCATTGCCACCCGCGACCAAGGCTCGCTGAATTTATCGCGCTCTAAAGGCGAGGAAGCGCCGGGTACAACATGGCCCAGGGCATAAAAAAAGCAGGGCCCGGTTAGCCCTACCCCTAGCACCAGCTCGACGGCTGCCAGCCAGGGAGCACCGAGCTGCCACCAGGCCGCAGTCATTGCAGCCGCAAAGGCCACAAAAAAGTAGCAGGCGCGCACCAGGTGGCGATCAAACAGGCTCACTAGCGCTGATGCCGTGAGGAACAGCGCCAGCAGCACTTCTATTGCGTCAAGAGAGTGTGTTGCATCAAAGGAGGCTGTCATTCGTTTTCGCTACATCCTTGCATCGGTCACGAATAGGCGCTTAGTTTAGGCGAGAACTCAGCCATTTGCCGATATCATTCACCTGCTGGGGGCAGAGCGCGTGGGCCATAGGGTATTGGCGGTAGTTGACCGCGTAGCCCATCTCTTTTAAGCGGTCGACACCGCTACGACCCAGGCTTTCAGGCACAATGGGGTCAAAGTGACCGTGCTGCACTTCTATAGGGATTTGACGATTGGCTTCCGCAAGATCGATATTGTCGGCGGTCGCGAAGTAAGTCGACATGGCTAATAAGCCCCCTAGCGGCGCGGGGAAAGTCAGCGCGGCGTGGTAGGCAACAGCGCCACCCTGCGAAAAGCCCGCCACAATAATGCGTTGGCTATCGATGCCCTGGTCGATCTGCTCTTGAATCAGCACTTGGATTCGCTCAGCAGATTTCTTGAGCTGAATCTCATCGACCCGACGCCCCAAATCCATGGCCAAAATATCGTACCAAGCGGGCATCACCATACCGCCATTAATCGTCACCGGCAGGCGTGGCGCATGGGGCATGATAAAGCGCACGTGAGAATCTTTAGGCAGCGCTAATGCGGGCACCAAGGGTTCAAAATCGTGCCCATCCGCGCCTAAGCCGTGAATAATAAACACACAGGCATCGGCGGGTTGACCATCTTTCGGCTCAATAATCAGTTCGCCAGGAGCAGTCATGACATCGTATTCCTTATTCAAAAAGGGCCACCCTAGCGCAAACCCGCGTTAACAGCGAGCCATGGCATGCTTAAAAAGGCCACGCCACGTTTAAAAGGGCCACACGAGGGGAATCAAAACGAGCGCTATGGCACCCGTCAGTATATTTAATCCACCGCCCAAACGTAGAAAATCGCTCACCCGGTAACCACCTGGGCCATACACCATCAGGTTGGTTTGATAGCCGATGGGGGTTAAAAAGCTCGCTGAGGCGGCAAACATTACCGCCACCACATAGGGCATCGGGTTCACGCCCAAGCTTTCGGCCGCGCTCATCACCACCGGAAAAATAATCACTGCCGCTGCATTGTTGGTCACCAGCTCGGTGAGCAGCGCCACCACACAGTAAGTGCCTACTAACAGTAGCAAAGGGTTTCCGGCCACTAAGGTGAGCACTCCGCCGGCCATTACCTCGGCAGCACCAGAGCTTTGCAGCGCGGCCCCCACCCCAAACGACGCGGCAATAGTGAGCAACACCTGGGTATCCAAGCCACGCTTGGCGGCGCCCACCGAACAGCAGCCCGTTAGTAGCGCCAATGCCGCCCCCAACATGGCAGCGTTGAGCATGCTCAGCACACCGAAGGCGGCGAGCAGTACGGCGCCTAACAGCACTCCCCACGCTAGCGGCGCCTTCTCATGGATCGGCCGCGCTGCGCCATTTAACTCACTAATCAGCAGAAAGTCCCGCGACTGACGATGACGCTCAATAAAAGGAGGACGCGCCTCCAGCAACAGCACATCGGCAGGCTGCAGCCGCACTTGGCCAAGATTACCCTTAACCCGTTCACCGCCACGGCAGATCGCCAGCACTGCTGCCCCATAAAGGGTTCTAAAGTGACCATCGCGAATACGCTGGCCAATAAACTGGCACTGATTTGAGACCACCGCCTCGACCAAGCGACGCTCTTTAAACTCTTTCTCCAAGCTGGAAGTACCATCCCGGGAAGGGATTAAGCCACGAATTTGCTGCAACTCCACCGCCGCATCAGAGGTACCTGCAAACACCAGCCGATCGCCACCTTTTAGCTGCTCGCCAGGCCCAACAACGCTAACCACGTTGCCTGCGCGCTCAATCTCAACCAGAAACAACTCCTGCAGGTGGCGTAGTCCCGCCTCTTCGACAGTGCGATCCACCAGCACTCCTGCCGGGTCGACTTCCATTTCGATAGTGAACTCGCGTGGGTTGGCAAACGCATTGGCCAGCCCTTCCCTGGCAGGCAACAACCGCGGCCCGAGCAAAATAAGATAGCCAAGCCCTACGACGGCGACGGGAACACCGACCCAGGCCAAATCCAACAGGCCCATACCGAGTTCTGGGTAACGCTCCAGCAATAGCCCGTGCACCACCAAGTTCGTGCTGGTACCAAAGAGCGTGATGGTGCCACCGAGGATAGAGGCGAAACTGAGCGGCATCAGCAGCCGCTGGGGAGACAAGCGCAGCCGACGGCTCCAGCTCATGACCGCGGGAATATAGGTAGCGACAACCGGGGTATTATTGACAAAACCGCTAAGCGTGGCCACGGGGAGCAGCAGGCGAACCAACGCGCCTCGCTCGCTTTTTGGCCGTTTGAGCACATAGCGAATGATCAGGTCGATGCCGCCGGTTTCGCGAATGCTGGCCACCAGCACATACATAAACGCCACGGTAAACAGGCCGCTATTGGAGAAGCCCCCCAGCGCCTGCTGTGGGTCAATCACCCCCAGCGTCATTAGCAAAATCACCGCGCCCAGCAAAATAATATCCGGCCCCAGGCGTGAAAAGGCCATCAACGGGAAGATGGTGAGCACCACCCCGACCGCTATCCAAGCATCCAGCGACATAACCACGACATCCTTAACAAATAAGCATGGCGGTATTGTGAAGCCAATCGCATATTCTAAAAAGTTATTTTTAGAAACATTTAAAGATCGAAATGGAATATGGTGTGAGGTGTGAGGTGTGAGGTGTGAGGTGTGAGGTGAGGTGAGGTGAGGTGAGGTGAGGTGAGGTGAGGTGAGGTGAGCTAAGTTTAGGTTACAAAACCTAAAAAGCGAAAACCCCGCGCTCGGCGGGGTTTTCTGGTCAATCAACGCTAGGCGGTGATTGTTAACACCTTAGTAAAGGAATTAACCTTCTACTTTGATGTTAGAAGCCTGAAGGCCTTTTTTACCCTGTGTGACGTCGAAGGAAACCTTCTGGCCGTCTTGCAGGGATTTGAAGCCTTCTGCCTGAATTTCTGAGAAATGCGCGAACAGATCGTCGCCATTGTCGTCAGGAGAAATGAAGCCGAAACCTTTAGTGTCGTTGAACCACTTAACTGTACCAGTTGCCATGATCGAAATCCTCAATGTTGCTAATTAAACCGGGAAATACCCGAATTGCAGTGGGTATAACAAGAGACTTTCACCAGATTTAACGCTAGAGGCGCTTCTATACTGCTGACAACGTTCGACTTGCTAACCAACTGTAACTATTCTGCGCTCAACCACCCTCCTGCGTCAACACCCCCATAAAACGCTGCTTAGTAGATTTTGTCGCTAGTAAACCTCACGCCTCTCAGCCAGTATCCAACCGGCGGCCTTCTCGGCAATCATCAGCGTCGGAGAATTGGTGTTGCCACTGGTGATGGTCGGCATAACGCTGGCGTCAGCCACTCTTAGCCCGCTAATACCGCGCACTCTCAGCCGTGCATCGACCACTGCCATCGCATCATCTTCCTGGCCCATACGTGCGGTGCCCACCGGGTGGAAAATAGTCGTGCCGATATCACCAGCCAGCCGGGCTAACTCATCGTCACTTTGATACTCGACGCCGGGCTTCACCTCTTCCGGCGCGTATTTGGCAAACGCAGGCTGCTCGGCGATACGCCTCGTCACCCGCAGAGAATCCGCCGCCACTTTGCGATCTTCAGGGGTGCTCAAGTAATTGGGAGAAATCGCCGGTGCCTGGCGCGGGTCGCTGCTTTTAAGTCGCACGGTGCCCCGGCTGGTAGGGTTCAAATTGCATACGCTGGCGGTAATCGCTGGGTAGGGATGCAGCGGCTGACCAAAGGCTTCCAGGCTTAGCGGCTGCACGTGGTACTCAATATTGGGGTGCAGCTGATCCTTCGTGCTGCGGGTAAAAGCCCCCAGCTGCGAAGGTGCCATGCTCATCGGCCCAGAGCGCTTAAACAGGTACTCAAGGCCAATTCCCGCTTTACCCCACAGCGTGCTGGCTATGGCATTGAGGGTTTTGCCATTAGTAATCCGATATATCGAACGAATCTGCAGGTGATCCTGCAAGTTCTCGCCGACGCCCGGCAGCTCATGCACTACCTCAACGCCATGCTTACGCAACGACTCTGCGGGCCCCACACCGGAAAGCTGCAGCAGATGCGGCGTACCAATCGCGCCTGCGCAGAGCACTACTTCCCTGTTCGCCATGACGCGAAGCGGGCTGCCCTCACGCTCCACCTCCACCCCTGTGCACCGCAGCATGTTGGCACTTTTTTCGAACAGCAGCCGATTGACTTGAGTGGAGTGCCATAGTGTGAGGTTTTTGCGCTTAAGCGCGGGGCGCAAAAACGCTTTGGCGGTATTCCAGCGCCAGCCCGAGCGCTGATTGACCTCAAAGTAGGCCACGCCTTCGTTAGAGCCACGGTTAAAATCGTCGGTACGCGGGATCCCCGCCTGCACGGCAGCTTCGGCGAAATCATCCAGCACCTGCCACTTAAGGCGCTGCTTTTCGATCCTCCACTCCCCACCGTGGCCGTGAAAATCCCGGTGCTGGGCGTCTGCATCTCCGCCCTCGTCCAGACGGTAGTGGTCTTCATGTTTGATAAAGTCGGGTAGGCAGTTCTCCCAGCGCCAGGCATCGTCGCCGGTGACTTCCGCCCAGTGGTCGTAGTCACGCGCTTGGCCGCGCATATAGATCATGCCGTTGATGCTAGAGCAGCCGCCCAGGGTTTTCCCCCGCGGGTAGATCAGCGAACGGCCGTTGAGGCCTTTATCGGGCTCGGTGCGAAACAGCCAGTCGGTACGTGGATTATTAATGCAGTAGAGGTAGCCCACCGGAATATGAATCCAGTGGTAGTTATCGCGACCGCCCGCCTCTATCAGCAGTACCTTATTATTGGGATTGGCACTCAAACGATTAGCCATCAGGCACCCCGCGGTGCCTGCGCCGATCACGATATAGTCGAAGTAACTGATATGGTCGATATTGTTATGGGTAGATTCTGACATTGGTTGGCTCCGGTAACGTTTAGTCGCTACTTCGCCGTGGGCATTACAAATTCAGCCCCGGCATCAATCGAATCCGACCAACGCTGCATAATCGATTTCTGCTTGGTGTAGAAACGCACGCCTTCTTCCCCATAGGCGTGGGTGTCACCAAACAGCGAGCGCTTCCAGCCACCAAAGCCGTGCCATGCCATGGGCACCGGAATAGGCACATTGATACCCACCATGCCGACCTGAATGCGGCGGCCAAACTCCCGCGCTACCGTACCGCTTTCGGTAAAGCAGCTAACGCCGTTGCCAAACTCATGGTCGTTAATCAACTGGATTGCAGTGGCGATATCCGGCACCCGCACGCAGACCAGCACCGGGCCAAAAATTTCTTCTTTATAGATCGTCATCTCGGGAGTGACATTGTCAAAAAGCGTACCGCCCATCCAGAACCCGTCGGCGCAGTCCTCGCCTGCCGATGAAGCATTAAAGTTGCGTCCATCAACCACCAGTTCAGCGCCTTCAGCCACGCCTTTTTCGATATACCCAGTAATCCGCTGATGGGCTTGGCGAGTCACAATGGGGCCCATTTCCGCATCCAGCTGCATGCCATCTTTTACTTTCAGTGCTTTGGCTCGCTCCGCCAATGCCGGGACGACCTTATCCGCCACATCGCCGACCAACACCGCCACGCTAATCGCCATACAGCGCTCACCGGCGGAGCCATAGGCGGCACCGATCAGCGCATCGACGGCTTTATCCAAATGCGCATCCGGCATCACTACCATATGGTTTTTGGCCCCGCCCAAGGCTTGAATGCGCTTGCCGTTGCGCGCGCCACGCTCGTAGATCAGGTTGGCAATCGGCGTTGAGCCCACAAACGACAGCGCCTTAACGTGTGGGTGGTCAATGAGCGCTTCCACGGAGTCTTTATCGCCCTGCACAACATTAAACACGCCATCGGGCAGGCCTGCCTGCTTTAGCAAGTCAGCCATCAGCAGCGAAGCACTGGGATCAAGGGGGCTTGGTTTCAAAATAAACGTATTACCCGCCGCAATTGCCAGCGGGAACATCCACATCGGCACCATGGCCGGGAAATTAAATGGCGTTATACCTGCAACGACGCCCAGCGGCTGGCGCATCGTCCAGTTATCGATCCCGGTACTCACCTGCTCGGTGTAGTCACCCTTTAACAACTGCGGGATACCACAGGCAAATTCAACAATATCGATACCACGGGCCACTTCACCCTGGGCGTCGGTGAACACCTTGCCGTGCTCTTTGGTAATTGCTTCGGCTAGCTCATCTTTATGAGCGTTTAACAGCTCTAAAAACTTGAACATCACCCGGGCGCGGCGGATCGGCGGGGTATCGGCCCAGGCGGGAAAAGCGGCTTGTGCGGCCTCTACCGCCGTATAGACGTCCGCCGGGGAAGCTAGCGACACACGGCCGGCAACTCGGCCAGTGGCAGGGTTAAAGACGTCCTGGGATTGAGCAGACTCACCCGCGGTGACCTGACCATTAATAAAGTGCTGAATCGCTGTTGTTGTCATGGGAGTACCTAGTTAAGAACGCATGTTTAAAGCGTGTGCAAAAAGCTTACTTTCAGCCTAGCCTACTGGGCCTAGTGAACGGATCAATTGAGTTATTTAAAAGCCAGTTATAAGCTTTACTAATATCACGACGAGTATTTGAGGCTAATCATGCAAGAGTACGCCACCCTGCGCGCCTTCGTGGCCGTTGCACGAACAGGCAGCGTGTCACGCGCCGCAGAACAGCTGCACCTGACTCAGCCGGCCATTAGCCTAAAGTTGAAGCAACTGCAGTCGAATTTAGGCCTCACGCTGTTTAGTCGCCGTCCTCAAGGCCTTGCTCTGACGCCCGACGGCCATGCACTGCTGCCTGCCGCTGAAAAGGCCCTGGCCAGCGCTCTGTCGTTTGAGCAAACCGCCGGGACATTACACAGCACGCTGCGCGGCAAGCTCTCAATTGGCACCATTGTCGACCCCGAATTTCTCCGTCTAGGCGCCTTTTTGAGCCGCTTGATGGCCCGTGCACCGCAGTTAGAAACCGAACTTCACCATGGGATGAGCGGCAGCGTGCTTAATCGCATTGAACAAGGCGACTTAGACGTTGGGTTTTACCTGGCGCCACCCGCTCAAGGCCCTGGAAAAGGCCATGAGACGCTTGCTTGGCGTGAGCTAACCCATTTTGATTATCACGTGATTGCCCCAGCAGGCTGGGAAAATCGACTCATTGATACTCGTTGGGAGCACTTAGCCACGCTGCCCTGGATTGTTACGCCACAGGATTCCGCCCACCACCGGCTGTTAAAACAGGCGTTGGCACCGAGCGGCGCAGTTCCCAATCGGGTAGCCCAGGTGGATCAGGAGGCCTGCATGCTTGACCTGGTGCGCGCAGGCGTTGGCTTAAGCCTGGCCCGGGACGCCCTGGCGATGACCGAACGCCAGGAGAGCGGCCTGGCGGTGGCGGAGAATATTCGCCTGCCCTGCGCGTTAAGCTTTATCTGGCGTCATGAAAGCACCAACGAATCGACCGTTAACGCTGCGCTAAGTACGCTGGATGAGGTATGGCCCCATCGTCTAGGCTAAGTCATAAAAAAAGGGTTGTCACAAAGGGGCTGTAAGGAAAGGGAACACCAAGCGACTAATCAACTTCATAATGAACAGTAACTCGCCCTGCTACTGGAGTGCTTGCAATGATCCGTCTGTCCCCTCTTCGTCCATTTACGCTTGGCGTATTGGCGGCCGCTGGCCTAGCCAGCCCTTCGCTTCAAGCCCAAAGCAGTGCAGAAGCCACGTTTGCAGGCGGCTGCTTCTGGTGTATGGAACCCCCTTACGACAACCAGCCCGGTGTTAGCGCCACCATTTCCGGCTATATCGGCGGCGAACTAGAGAACCCCACCTACGAAGAAATCTCCCAGGGTGGTACTGGCCATGCTGAAGTCGTGCAAATCGAATACGACTCCGAGCAGATCAGTTACGAGCAGCTCTTAGAAATCTTCTGGCGCAACATCGACCCCTTTGCGGTCGACCGTCAGTTCTGTGATGTAGGCGATCAATACCGCTCGGCGATCTTCTATCATGACGAAGCCCAGCGTGAACTGGCCGAAGCGTCCAAAGCCGAAATGGAAGCGCGCTTCGACCGGGAGATCGCCACCCAGATAGTACCAGCCACCAAGTTCTGGCCTGCTGAGGAGTACCACCAGGACTATTATCAAAAGAACCCCGTGCGCTATAAGTTCTACCGCTACAGCTGTGGTCGCGACGGGCGCCTGGAAGAAGTGTGGGGCGAAGAAGCCGGTGGACCTTCGTTTGAGTAACAAGCGGTACACCATCAACCATTGACTGAAGTGATGGGTTGAACTGTTTGCTTTAATCACTGCCGGAAAGGTAACGCCAATGTTATGCATGGTCGTTCTTTTTGTACTACAGTGACCGTGCACCAGTAATAGACCGGTCGATTAGGCGCCCTGGAGCTAGGCGCTTTGACCCCACGTTGATCTATAGATAGGAGATCTTATGAGCAACAGTATCAAGACGATCAATCCCACCAATGGTGAAACCCTCGAATCCTATACGCTAATGAGCAGCGCGGAAGCCAAGCAGATAGTGGACGCCTGCTACGAGGCGTTTCTCGATTGGCGCCTAGAATCGCTGGAAAGCCGCGCTAAAACGGTCAAAGCCATTGGCCAAGCGCTGCAAAAGCATAAAGAAGAGCTTGCCGACCTGATGGTCAATGAGATGGGTAAACTGCCTTCTCAGGCCCGCCAGGAAGTCGATCTTTGCACCGGCATCTGTGATTACACCGCTGAACATGGCCCCAAAAAGCTAGCCGACGAAGAGCGTCAGCCTGGCAATGGTAAACGCGGTTTCGTGACCTACTCACCGATGGGTGTGATCTACGGCATTCAGCCCTGGAACTTCCCTGCATATCAGGTAGTACGTTACTCAATCGCCAATATCATGGCGGGTAACGGCGTGCTGCTAAAACACGCTGAAAACGTGACTGGCAGCGGCCTGCTGTTGGAAAAGATCTACCGCGAAGCGGGTCTTCCGGAAAACGTCTTCCGTACACTGGTGATCTCTCACGATGTTTCTGATGAGGTGATTGCTCATTCTGCGGTACGTGGCGTAACGCTAACGGGTAGTGATGGCGCAGGTCGCAAAGTCGCTGGCAAAGCGGCTGAGTACCTTAAAAAGACCGTGCTTGAGCTGGGCTCTAACGACGCCTACCTGGTGCTTGATGACGCCGATATGGATGTCGCCATCAATACCTGCGTCCAGGGGCGCGTCTACAACGGCGGTCAAACCTGCGTCGCGGCCAAGCGTTTTGTGGTCACTGAAAAGAACTATGAAACGTTTAAAAAGCGCTATGTAGAACGTATGCAGTCGCTTAAAGCGGGTGACCCGACCCAAGAAGACAGCGATCTGGGCCCCATGGCTCGCGTGGATCTCCGCGATGGTCTCCACGACCAAGTGGAAGAGAGCGTGCGCAAAGGTGCGAAAATTCTCTGCGGTGGCGAAAAGCCATCCGGTAAGGGCGCGTTTTACCCGGTCACCGTGCTGGACAACGTCACCCCCGGCCAGCCCGCTTACGACGATGAGCTATTTGGCCCTGTCGCTGCGCTGATTCGTGCCAAAGACGACGAAGATGCCATGCGCATTGCCAATGACAGCCGTTACGGTCTGGGCGGCGGCATCATCTCTAAAGATGTGAAACGCGCTACCGAGCTTGCCAGCAAGTACTTTGATACCGGCATGGTGTTTATCAATGGCTTTGGTGTTGCGACACCGGAAATGCCTTTCGGCGGCGTTAAAAACTCCGGTTACGGTCGCGAGCACGGCGGCTTCGGCATGCACGAGTTCGTCAATGCCAAGTCGGTGATTGTCGTTCAAGAGTAAGCCTGTAAGCGCTCAAAATCATGAGCGATAAGATAGAGCGCCGCTAGCTTTTTATTAAGCTAGCGGCGCTTTTTTCGTTGCGTGTTCTATTACGAGTTTAACTGTTGCCCAGAGGTTCGACGCTGCCAAAGCTTCAGCCCAATAGCAATCACCACCCAGGTCACCAACGCCGCGATAACATCATCCAAAACAATGCCAAAACCGCCATGAACATACTCTGCCAGATGAATCGGCGGCGGCTTCAGCGCATCGAAAAAGCGGTAGACAACGAATGCCAACGCCATAACCAGCGGGTGACGCGCAGCTTGCAACCCGATGACCGCCAGCGGGAACGCAAAGTACTCATCAGCGACGATGCTGCCATGATCCAAACCGTCATAGTGCCAGGCGGCGATGTGGCAAACCGGTATCGCAAGTAGCAGCAGAGCTGCCATGATAGCGCCTTGTTGACCTAGCGGGCGGCTTAACAGCCACCACGCCAGGGGGATGCCCAGCAGCGAGCCGAAGGTACCCGGCGCCATCGGCGCTAGCCCCAGGCCAAAGCCGGTAGCTAGCCAAAAATTAACCGTATCCAGCATTAACCCGCCTGCTGCGCTTGACGCTCAAGTTCGTCAGTCATCTCTTTGGGTAAGTTAAGTGCATTGCCCAACTGATCAAGCCAGGCACGCTCCATGGGGTTTTGATCATCGGTCACGGCCACGCTGATCAGGTACATTTCCCGGGCCGCTTGAGGGGAGTCCGCTTCGCGGGCCAACGCTTGGGCATCCAGCGGTGCTTTTAGCTGCTGCTCCACCCAGTTATGCATCTCCTGGTCGGCACCCAGGGCATCAATCTGCTCGGTAATCAGCGCCTGCTCCTGCTCATCAATATGGCCATCGGCCCGGGCAGCCATAATCATCGCCTGCAGTAACTCCAGGCTGCGGCGCTCCTGATACTCACCGCTAAGCACTTCTACTCGCTCGCCCTCTGGCGCATTCTGGGCCGTATTTTGCTGCGCATTGCCATTTTTTGCCGCCTGGGAGCTCTGCCACGCTTTCCATGCCAGCACGCCCACCCCAGCAATGGCGCCGTATTTTAGTGCTTTGCCGCCCATGCTACGGCCACGTTTGGAACCCACCAGTAAACCCATGGCACCGCCACCGAGCAGGCTTTTCATATCAAAGCTACTGGAGGAGCCGCCACCTTGACCGCTACTACTGCCACCACCTAGCTGCTTAGAGAGCCCACTCAGCATGCCTTTAACATCAACACCACTGCCACTGCCGCCCTTCTGGCTTCCGCCAGCTTGCTGCATCAGTTGCTGTAAAATTTTGCTTGCGTTCATCCTTGTACTCCTAAGTAGATAGTATCTTTAGGGCTCGCTTGACGATTCATTCACTTTATAAAACATTCTATATGAACCCAGCATGAACCAGGCCTTGTAAGAAAACTGCTAGCACTCGGCCATGCGGCGTTAAAGAAGTACGCCCTTTACTTCCACAGAGCTCCCGTGGCGGCTGGCACTTACGTCTATACGAACTGGCATTTGCTCTTTGAGTTCGCTGACATGGGAGATCACCCCAATCATGCGCCCGCCCATTTGCAGTTCGCTGAGCATGGCAATCGCTTGATCCAGCGCATCCTGATCCAGGCTGCCAAAGCCCTCATCGATAAATAGCGTATCCAGTTGAATGCCGCCAGCGTACGCCTGCACTACATCCGAGAGCCCTAGCGCCAGCGAGAGCGCGGCCATAAAAGACTCCCCGCCGGAGAGTGTCGCTACCGAACGGTTCTTGCCGGTGTAGGTGTCGGCCACATCAAGCTCCAGACCCGACGCTCTGTTACCTTTGGAGGGATCTTCCCGACGCACCAACTGATAACGCCCGCGGCTCATGCGCACCAAACGCTCCGAAGCTTGAATCAATACGTCATCCAGCAGCACACCCAGCACAAAGCGCTGCAGGCTAATACGGTGCCCCGTACGACCATTAGCGACCTCGCTGAGCGTGCCCCACAGCTGATACTGGGCTTCGAGCTCTGCCTGCGCCCTGTGGGCAGTCGCAAGCTTTTGACGAATACCGCGCAGCGTGGTCAGCCTCCCATCCAGCCCCCGCCACGCCTCTAGCTGGGTGTTCTCTTCGACCTGGGCCGCCTCGGTTAGGCTGGTCAACGCGGCCATATTCGGCGGCGTTTTTTCCGCAAGCTGGGTTTGGTAGTTCTCCAGCGCGCCTTCAAGCTCGGCCTGGCGGCGTTGGTACGCCTCTACTTGGCGAGTCAACTCTTGCTGTTGGTTATCATCTAACTGCGCAGCCTGAAACGCCGCTTCATCTTCAAAGGGGCTATCCTGCAGAGCGGCTTGCCACTCAGCTTGCACCTGCTGTAACGACTGCTCGCTGCGTTCGATTCGCTCGTTCGCGCCGCGTAGCTGCTCTTCCGCCCGCGCCAGCTGGGTTTGGCTGGTCGAGAGTTCTTGCTGAGCATTCTCCCAGGCTTTTTCGAGCTGTGCGATCTGGTGCTCAAGCTCAGTGAGGGTTTGGCGCATTGCCTCAGGGTCTCGGGCATCTTCCGGCAGCGATTGGCTCAGCTGATCGCGCTGACTCTCCAGGCGCAGCGCCTCCTCTTTCGCCTTCTCCACCGCGGGCAGCTGGGCTTTAAGCTGCTTATCCAGCGCGCCCCACTCGCGGCGCAGCGCTTCGCGAGCGGTGGTCTGCTGGCTAATCTCACGTTCAACGCTTTCCCGGCGCTGCACTTGGCGGCGCAAGCCTTCGCAGGCATTTTGCAGCTCAGCCAGCGGTTGGCTAGCCCACTCGCCCAGCTGTTGGGCAAGCCGCTGGGTCTGCTCTGTGTTGTAGTTAATCTGCTGAGTGAGCTGATGGTGGTGACGCTCGGCGCTCTGTTGTGCTTGACGAGCCTGCTCTTGTGCCGCCCTGGCTTCTTCAACCTGCGCCTGAGTGACCAGCTCGGCACTGTTAACCGCTGGGGCTGGATGCTCCAGGCTGCCGCACACCGGGCAAGGGATATCCTGCTCAAGGGTGAGCGCCAACAGCGCGGCCTGCCCCTGGTGCCAGCGCATCTCCTGCTCAGTGGCGTGGCGTTGCGCTCGTTCTGCTTCGCTTTGCTGACGGTTGAGTGCCTCCGTTGCCTGCTGCTGTTGGCTGGTTAACTCACGCGCTTGCCGGGCGAGCTCATCCAGCTCTTGGCGCTGGGTCAGCAGGTCGTTATGGCGGCTTAGCTCAGCGGGGGCGCTGGCCAGTTGCTGAAATTCTGTCTGTAAGCGTTCCAGATTAACGCTAATCGCTTCGCCCTGCTGGCGAATGTTATCTAGCTGCGCCTCATCACGCTTGAGCGCACTATCGGCTTGTTGCCAGGAGGCCTGCGCCGTTTGAAAAAGCGCCTGCAACTCGCTTAACTGCTGGCTTTTATGAATAAATTCGCCCAATTGGCGATGCCGTTCACGGAGCGTGGGGAGCTCTGCCTGACGCTGGCGTGCTACTTCTAACGCCTGCTGCGCCTGTTCGGCGTGAGTACGTTGAGTGGCTAATTCGGCTTGCGCCTGTCGCTGCTCGGCCTGGGCGGTGGTCAACGCCTGCTGCGCTTGGTCTAAGGCAGCTCTCTGTGGGCGCAGCGCCTGGGCGTGGGTGCTTTGCGCTAAGCGCTCCTGAGTGCTTACTATCTGTGTGTGCTGCTCAAGATGACGGGCTTTATCCGCCGCCAGCGTATCGCGAGCCTCGAATTGCCGCTGCAGCGCCAACGCCTCATCGCGCTGTTTTTCGGCGCTACGGCGCTGCTGCTGCGCGGTTTCAAAGCGTTGCCGCGCTTGGTCTACCTGGGGTGTCAGCGCTTCAAGCTCTTGCGCCAACGCGGCTTCGCTCTCAAGCTCCCCCCCGGCGAGTATGCCGCTGATATGCTGGCGATGATCACTCACTGCCCGCTCGATTTGATTGGCCTGGGTGCGCAGACGCTCTTCGATGCGCTGAAAAATCTGGGTTTGAAACAGCTGGGAAAAAATCACTTCGCGCTCTTTGGAGCCTGCCAGCAGCAGTTCACGAAACTTGCCCTGGGGTAGCACCATCACCTGACGAAACTGGTTGGCATCCAGGCCGATCAGGGTTTGCAACTCCGCGGTGGCATCATTGACCTTGCGTGCTACCAGGCAGGATTCCACTTCACCCTCTGCCTTTAATCGCCACAGCTGGGCTTCTGCATTATGGGTGGTCGTCCCTTCGCCGCGAGCCTTGGGGCGCTCCTGCTGGGGCACCCGGCGAACCCGGTAATCCACGCCGCGCAGGCGAAAATCCAGCGTCACTTCCGTTAGCAGCGAAGCGTCAGCCTGGTCGCAACGCATCTGCGCCGGATCGCGTTCATTGCCCGTGGTTTGGCCGTAAAGCGCAAAACAGATGGCATCAAGAATCGAGCTTTTACCGGCGCCGGTAGGGCCATTAATCAAAAACAGTGGGCTTCTTCCCAGCGCGGTGAAGTCGATGGTCTCACTGCCCGCAAAGGGCCCGAACGCCTGCATGGTAAGGGTTAGAGGTGTCATCCCTGAGCCTCTTCGTCACGACTAAGCTCGCCTATCAGTTCGCTTATCGCCTCGGCTTGTTGGTCGGTCATGGGCTCACCGCTGGTTTGGGCGAAAAAGTCACTGAACATATCCAGTGCGCTGAACTTCAGCCGCTCACGGTCAAGCTGCTGATTACCCTGGGCATCCAGCATGCCGGGCTTCTCGAGATGTAGCACGTTGGGATACACCTCACGCAACTTGCCCATGGGGTCGAGAATGGCGTGGCGATCGGTTAACCGCACCAGCAGATAGTCGTCGGCATTGGCATCCGTTCGCCCCTGGGCAATCAACGCATCGATCTCGCCCTCTAATACGCGAACTTCACGACTGGGTATGAGGGGTATCTGCTCGATCTTGGTGACGCCGCTCGCATCAAAATCCACCAGCGTCACGCCTTTACGCTGGCTGGCTTCGGAAAAGCTATATTTGAGCAGCGAGCCGCTGTAACGAATATGCTCGCCGCCGCGGTACTGGGGGCCGTGAAGGTGGCCAAGCGCCACATAGTCAAAGCCTTGCATAGGCTCCCAGGCGACGCTTTCGGCACCGCCCAGGGTCAGCGGGCGTTCAGAATCAGAGGCGCTGCCGCCATCCACAAAGCAGTGGCTCATCAATATGCACGGGCGTGTCGGGTGACGCTGCTCTTCGATGCGCTCAACCAAATAGCGGTGGGAGCCGTCAAAATCGCGCACCTCCACGTTAAACTGGCTGCGAACATGTTCGGGGTCGGCGTAGGGAATGCCGAACACATCCATCTCAGCGCCCTTAATCGTCAGCGTTACAGGTGTGTCAAAATCAGCTAAGTCGGAAAGAATATGCAGACCGGCCTGACGCAGGTGGCGCGCGCCGAAACGAAGCCGCTCAGCACCATCGTGGTTACCTGAAATCATGATCACCGGCAGCTTGCGCTCCTCGCAGAGCGCGTGGAGCACCTCATCCAGCAGCGTTACCGCCGCCGCAGGCGGCACCGAACGGTCGTAGATATCGCCCGCAATCAGCACCGCATCGACGTTTTCCCGGTCGACAATCTCGATAAGCTGGTCGAGCACATCGCGCTGATCATCCAGTAACGACAGGTTGTGGAACAGCCGCCCCAGGTGCCAATCGGCGGTGTGAAGTAGACGCATAACAGGCTCAGCAAAAAATAGTGTAGCGGCATGATAACAACCCGATACTCAATCTACCCACAAAACTCCTCACCTACATAAACGACCGACAAAAAGCCCCGCTCAATGGCAGGGCTAATCGTTTCTCTAAAGGCTCTAGGCTCAACAAGCGCTAGCGTCGGAAGGCGTCTGGATAGCTGGTGAGATCAACTCCCCACATGACCGGCAGTAGGAAGTAAACCGCCGCCACAATCAGCAGCATGGCGATGATGTTGATCCAGAAGCCGGTGCGCACCATCTCGATAATTTTCAGTTTGCCAGTGGCGAAGATGATGGCGTTGGGCGGCGTACCAACAGGTAGCATAAAGGCACAGTTGGCGGCCATGGCGGCGGGCACCATCAGCACGAAGGGGTGGATATCCAGCGCCAGCGCCAGCGACGCCAACACCGGCAGAATCATGGTGGCCGTGGCGGTATTCGAGGTGATTTCGGTCAAGAACAGCACCATGCCGGTCGCCAGCAGGATGACCAACAGGAAGTTGGCGCCTTCCAGCACGCTCATTTGCCCCCCGATCCACTCCGCCAGGCCGGAAGAGCCGAAGCCTGCGGCAATTGCCAAACCACCTCCGAACAACAGCAGAATGCCCCAGGGTACGTCTTTCGCCACGTCCCAGCCCAGTAGGCAGCCACCTTGATTTTTGGAGGGAATCAAAAACAGCAGCAGCGCAGCGACAATCGCGATCATGGTGTCATTGATGCCGGGGATATTGATGATCTGCCCCTGCCACAAGAACGAGCGGGTGATCCACATAAAGGCAGCGAACAAAAACACCACCAGCACCGCTTTCTCTTCGAAGCTGGTGTTACCCAGCGCCGCTTTTTCTTTGTTAATCAGCTCTCGGCCACCTGGTAGGTGACTAAAGTCAATGCGGAAAAACACCCGCGTAAGTAGCAGCCAGGTGATAACTAGCAGTACACACACAATGGGAAATGCAAACATGAGCCAACCGGCAAAGGAGATCTCAATGCCAAACAGCTGATTTACAATTGCGGCGAGTATGATATTCGGAGGGGTTCCAATGAGCGTGCCCAGGCCCCCAATGGTACCGCCATAACCGATACCAAAAATCAGCGCTTTGCTGAACTTATCGATTTCGACACTGTGGTCGCCGTCACTTTTCGCCAGCTCTTGACTCACCTGATACACGATAGCGGTACCGATCGGCAGCATCATCATGACCGATGCGGTGTTGGAGACCCACATGGACAAAAAGCCCGTCGCGGCCATAAAACCAAACACGATGCTATTAATACTGGTGCCCAACACGGCAATAATCGACAGCGCGATACGCTTGTGAAGATCCCATCGCTCCATTGCCAGCGCGATCATAAAACCGCCCAGAAACAGGAAAATGATCGGATTACCGTAGGCGGCCGTAACGGTATTGCCATCCAAAGCGCCGGTAATCGGTAAAAGCACAATGGGTAGCAACGAGGTCGCGGGAATCGGAATAGCTTCGGTGATCCACCATACGGCCACCCACAGAGTGGTAGCGAGCACCATACGCCCTTCAAAGCTTAAGTCTTCAGGGTGAAAGAACATCACCACAAAAGCGAACAGCAGCGGACCAAGCAACAGGCCAATCTTCTGCGGCGTGGTGTAGGCAGGCGGCTTAGGTTGAGGGGAAGGATTACGCTTGGTATTCGAAGCCGCGGCGTTGGCGGCCCCGCCCGTAGGTAGCGCGCACATCAATAGTTTTTTGGCTTGGTAGTGGGAGTGCCATAGCTGATCCCATACCGTCATCAGGGCAGTTTTATGCATACAATTTGCGCCACTTACGGTCAGAGTGAAAAGAACAAATCGAGGATCAACATTCCGATATATATGCCGCACGATGGGCGACACGGAACCTCCTTTGGCGCCCTTTATTAACTGCAATAGGCAATTAGTCCAGTGATTTGCCATTAATTACAACCAAAGTCTAACAACTTTAGTTTAACTATGCGCAAATACTAACAGTGACATAAGCGCAATGTGCGCTAGCGCACGGACGAAATCTCACATCACGACCATTGTTCTGGTAAGGAAGCATCGTTGGTGCACCGAGGTGCATTCTCACCAGGATGGAATCTGTGAAACAACTTCTCCGTTTTGTGCGTCCGCACCCTACGTTTGCAGCGCCGTGGAACTCGACTAGCCCCGTCAGGGAAGAGCTCTTCAGCGCAGAGCGACTTGAACAGCACGCCGGCAGCTTGGCGCTTAACCAATCAGTGACCAGCACGCCACCCAAGGTAGTTTCGTTAGCAAGACGGCTCAACGATAACGCGCGCGCTTTGCTGGACGTTTACCGCGCCAGTGCCACAGCGCTGGCAGGTGGGCGAGAAATTGTGCCTGCCGCCGCTTGGCTGCTCGATAATTACCACCTAATTGAAGCGCAAATTCGTGAGATACGCAGCGACCTCCCCCCTGGGTATTACCGCCAGCTACCGAAGTTAGCCAACGGGCCTTTTGCGGGCTACCCGCGTGTATTCGGTATCGCCTGGGCCTTTGTGGCGCATACCGACAGCCATGTCGACCTGGATAATTTGCAGAACTTTATCACCGCTTATCAGCGCGTTCAGTCATTGACCATTGGCGAGCTCTGGGCAGTGGCGATCACGCTACGCATTGTGCTGATCGAGAACCTGCGACGCCTTGCCGACCAAATTATCAGCGAACAAACCGCAAGGGACGAAGCCGATGCATTGGCCGCTAAATGGCTAACGCCCACGGATCGGCAAACCTCCCAGGAACGTCATACCTTTCACTTGGAAACCAGCACGCTCAATATTCATAAAGGGCCATTAGCAGAGCCCTTCACCGCTCAGCTCGCTAAGCGGCTACGCGGCTTAGACCCCCGCTGCAGCCCGCTGGTAGGTTGGCTAAACGAGCAACTTAGCCAGCAGGGTGAAAGCATTGACGACATGGTTCAGCACGCTCAGCAGCGCCAAGGCGCCGCCAACGTAACCGTGCGCAATATCATCACCAGCATGCGCTTCGTTTCCAGCATCGACTGGGCGGAGCTGTTTGAGAACGTTAGTTTAGTGGATAGCCGGTTACGCCAGCAAAGCCACTTCAGCCAGCTCGATTTCCCCACCCGCAATCAGTATCGCAGCGCCATAGAACAACTCGCCCGTGGCTCTCGTTTCAGCGAGTTTGAGGTAGTCGAAGCGGCGCTCTCACTCTCCCAGCAGGCAGGGGACGCCACCAGCGACCCGGCCGAAGCTGCACGCCGGGGAGACCCTGGCTACTTCTTGGTGGGCTCAGGGCGGATAACCCTTGAGCGGCAGATACGATTTACCCCCTCCTCACGCCAATGGCTGCGCCGGACACTCATTCACCACGGCATTCGCAGCTATATCGTACTGATGGCCGTAGTGACGGTGAGCCTGATGACGCTGGCCGGCGGGCTGCTGCTTTCGTTGCCGCTGGCGATGGGTGATGTACCGTTACCCTGGCTTATGCTGCTAGGGGCGTTCGGTTTCCTGCCCATTATGGAAGTCGCGACGCTGATCGTGAACCGCCTGATTATCTACTCTATCGACGCTCAACCGCTGCCTGGGCTCGACCTTGCCAAAGGCATTCCGCCACAGTTAAGAACCCTTGTGGCGGTGCCTACGCTGCTGACCAGCGAAGAAGATCTGCGCGAACAGATTGAGCGTCTTGAAGTGCACCACTTGTCCAGCGGTGAGGGGGCGCTTGGCTATGCGCTGCTGCTTGACGGCGTGGATGCCCCCCAAGCGGAACTCCCCCATGAGGCCGCGCTGTTAACGGCTGCCCAAGCAGCGGTGGAGCAGTTAAATAAGCGTTATTGTCCTCTCGCCCTGGATAGCGATAAACGCTTCTTTCTGCTTCATCGGCGGCGGGTATTTAACGCCAGCGAGAATACCTGGATGGGGTGGGAGCGTAAGCGGGGCAAGCTACACGAGCTAAACCGCCTACTACGTGGCGCCACGGACACCACCTTTATCGAGCCGCCGCCACTACCCAGTGACGTGCGCTACGTCATCACTCTAGATGCCGACACTCGCCTGCCACGGGGCGCAGCCAGCCGGTTGATCGGTAAAATGGCGCATCCGTTAAACCAGCCACGAATGGATCAACAGCTACGCCGGGTCGTGGAGGGGTATGCAATATTGCAGCCTCGAGTGACGCCGTCGCTGCCCACAGGGGGCGAAGGTTCTATCTACCAGCGGCTATTCTCCGCGCCTGGGGGCATCGACCCTTACGCCGCCGCTATTTCAGATCTCTATCAGGATCTGGTCGGTGAAGGCTCGTTCGCCGGTAAAGGTATTTACGCGATCGATGCCTTTGAAGCCTCGCTGGCTGGCCGGGTGCCCGACAATAGCCTGCTCAGCCACGATTTGTTCGAAGGTGTATTTGCCCGTGCGGGACTCGCCTCCGATATCGAAGTGATTGAAGACTTCCCGGCCCGCTATGATGTAGCCGCCAAGCGCCAGCACCGCTGGACACGCGGTGATTGGCAACTGCTCCCTTGGCTAATCGCCTCGGCGCTGCCGCTCACTGGGCGGATGAAAATGCTCGGCAACCTGCGCCGCTCGGTAACGCCACTATTAGTGTTGGCAAGCCTTGCGGTTAGCTGGCAGTTGCCGCTGAGCATGGCTATTACCAGTACACTGCTACTACTGGCCGTTGTCGGGGCACCGGTGTTGCTCTCCCTAACGGCCTCATTCGTTCCCTTCCGGGCGTGGTCTAGACTACGCCACCACTACCACCTTTGGTTTGACGAGCTAAAGCTGGGTAGCGCACAAATGCTGCTACTGATCCTGTTTTTACCTGACCAAGCATGGCGCATGCTGGATGCCATCGCCAGAACGCTCGCCCGCGTACTGGTCACCCACCGGCGTCTACTGGAGTGGACATCTGCCGCCCAGTCGATGAAAAGCCCGCCGCTGACCGTACTGGGATTCTATCAGCGCATGGCCCCAGGCACCGCACTGGGGCTAGCGGTGGTTATCAGTGCACTCTGGACAGCCAGCCACACATGGCCAATCACACTTCCCATGGCACTGCTTTGGTTGGCGGCACCAGCAGTGGCTTCTTGGTTAAGCAGCAGCACAAGCGCCGTTGTCCAACCCACCATCTCAGAAGAAGAAGCCCTTGAGCTACGGGTTATTGCTCGGCGAACCTGGCGCTTTTTCGAAACCTTCGTGACTGCCACCGATAACCGCTTACCGCCGGATAACTTTCAGGAGGATCCTCAGCCCGCCCTCGCCCAGCGCACCTCGCCGACCAATATGGGGCTCTATCTACTCTCCACCCTGGCGGCACGGGATTTCGGCTGGACAGGTACCCATGAGACGCTTGAGCGACTCGAAGCCACCCTGGGCGTGATGCTGGGACTACCCCGCTACCGGGGGCACTTCTATAACTGGTACGCCACCCACGACCTGCGCCCGCTTAACCCCCGGTATGTGTCAACGGTGGATAGCGGCAACCTTGCAGGGCACCTTATCGCTATCGCCAATGCCTGCGAAACCTGGCAGACGGCAGGCTATCTAGCTGACCCACGCGAAGGCATTGCCGACACCCTAAACCTGGCCCGTCAGACACTTAAACAAGCATCCACTTTGTCGAAAGAGTTCACGGCTCAGCTTAGCGTGCAGTTGGAGGCCATAGACGCTCAGTTGAAAGGCAAAGTGATGTCGACGGGATGCTTGGCAACTATCGCCGCATTGACGGATAGTACGTTAACGCTTTCGCGCACTCCTCTCAGCGAGCATAACGACCCATACAGCGAAGACCTGCTGTTTTGGTTGCAAGCACTGCACGCCTCAGTGGCGCAACACCGCCATGACAGGGAATCCCAGCCAAACCTTGAAGAGGGTGCACTCGCCCTACGCCTGCAGCAGCTTGCGGACTCGGCGCGACGCCTGGCACTGGGCATGGATTTCGCCTTTCTACTCGATAGCGAGCGTCAACTGCTATCGATTGGTTATTCGCTGGATGACAACTGCCTGGATACCAGCTGCTACGACCTGCTGGCCTCTGAGGCGCGCCTGGCTAGCCTGTTTGCAATTGCCAAAGGCGATATTCCCACCCGCCACTGGTTCAAACTCGGCCGTGCTGCCACCCCGGTCACCTTTGGCTCGGCATTGATCTCCTGGTCGGGATCGATGTTTGAATACCTGATGCCCTCGCTGGTGATGCGCGCCCCTGGGGGCAGCCTGCTGGAGCAAACCAACCGGCTAGTGGTAAAGCGTCAAGAGACCTACGCTGCCCAGCTCTCCGCCCCTTGGGGTATTTCCGAATCCGCTTATAATGCCCGTGATCGGGAGTTCACCTATCAATACTCTAATTTTGGGGTGCCGGGGCTGGGGCTCAAGCGAGGGCTCTCTGCTGATCTGGTGATCGCACCCTACGCCACCGGATTAGCCGCCATGGTTGACCCCAACGGCGCCTGTCGTAATTTCAAACGCTTGGCGGAGATGGGTGCAGTAGGCCGCTATGGCTTCTATGAAGCACTCGATTTCACTCGCTCGCGGCTACCCGCAGGTGAGAAAGTGGTGATTGTGCGCAGCTTTATGGCCCACCATCAGGGCATGACCATCGCGGCTATTGCTAACACCCTGCATCACGGCCAGATGCGCGCTCGCTTTCACCGAGAACCGATGATTCAAGCCAGCGAACTGCTGCTTCAAGAGCGGGTTCCGCGTAACGTGGCGATTGCCCACCCCCGCGCTGAAGAGGTGAAGTCAAACGCGAGTCAAATGATTAACGAAGCACAAACTATTCGCCGTGCTTCAACAACAGCCAGTGGCGCACCCGTTACCCATTTACTCTCCAACGGCTGCTACTCGGTGATGCTAACGGCCACCGGCGGTGGTTACAGCAGATGGCGCAACGTAGCCATTAGCCGCTGGCAGCCGGATGCCACCCGCGACCACTTAGGCAGCTTTATTTTTCTGCGCGATGCCAAGCACCCTGGCGTGTGGACAGCCACTGGGCAGACGGCGGCACACCCAACCAGCGCTAACGATGAACATAGCCATGCGATATTTGCCGAGGATTATGCTCGCTACAGCCATCGTCATGACGACATCACCAGCCACATGGAGGTGCTGGTTTCAGGCGAGGACGACAGCGAAGTTCGCCACCTTTCGCTCACCAACAGCGGTCGTCACGCCCGGGACATCACGATCACCTCCTATCTAGAATTAGTCTTGACCGCTCCTAGTACCGACAATGCGCACCCCGCTTTCGCCAAAATGTTTGTGGTGACCGAGTACCTTGAAGCCTTCAACGCCTTGATCGCCACAAGGCGGCGGCGCTCACCCGATGAAGAGCAGGTGTGGGCGGCTCACTTTGCGGTGGTAGAGGGCGACACCGTGGGCGAGCTGGAGTTCGAGACTGACCGGGCCCGGTTTTTAGGCCGCGGCCGAAGTACGCTGCATGCCTCAGCGCTGGCAGAGGGCCAGCACCTTTCAAGCAGTGTTGGTAGCGTACTGGATCCTATTTTTGCACTGCGCTACTGCCTGCGCGTGGTCCCCGGCAAAGCGGCCCGAATCGCTTACTGGACTGTGGTCGCCTCCTCCCGTGAGGCGCTGATGGATCTAATTGATAAACACCACGACCGCAGCGCCTTTGAGCGCGCCAAAACCCTCGCCTGGACTCAGGCACAGGTGCAGCTTCGCCATTTGGGCATTCAGCCTGAAGAAGCCGCCGACTTTCAGCGTCTTGCCGCGCCAATTCTTTACCCTGATACCCGCTTTAGAGCGCCTGCCGAAGCCATTGAGCGTGGTGCCGGGCCGCAGTCGCGACTCTGGCAACACGGCATTTCCGGTGACCTGCCGATAATTTTAATGCGCATTGATAGCATTGATGACATTGGCCAGGTACGCCAACTGCTCCGTGCCCACGAATATTGGCGCATGAAGCGGCTGGGCGTGGATATGGTGATTATCAATGAGCGCTCCTCCTCCTATATTCAGGATCTGCAGCAGGCCATTGAAACAGCGGTGCTTAGCAGCCAAACACAACCTCGTCTTAAAAAAGATTTCGCTCAGGGCGCCGTGATTGCATTGCGTGCCGACCTAATAAGTCTGGAAATACGTATGCAGCTTCAGTCGATCGCCTGCGTTGCATTAATGGCCCATCGCGGCAGCATAGCGAATCAATTAGCCTTGACGCTGCCCACACGCCTTGCCACAACACCGCCCCAAGCGTTGGTCAAACGTCCCCTACCCAGGCACACCCCGCTCAATGCCAGCGAAACGCCACTCCCAACGCTTGAGTTTTTTAATGGCCTGGGCGGCTTTGCTCAGGATGGTCGTGAGTACGTCACGGTACTTGAGGCAGGGAGCTCCACGCCCGCGCCGTGGATCAACGTGATCGCCAACGCAGGCTTCGGCTTTCAGGTATCAGCAGAAGGCGCAGGCTATGTATGGGCGGATAACAGCCGCGAAAACCAGCTCACAGCCTGGTCAAACGACCCCGTGATGGATCCAAGTGGCGATGTGATCTATGTTCGCGATGAAGAGACGATGGCGCTCTTCACCGCGACTGCCCGACCTTTGCGGGATCATGGCCGCTACATGGCACGACACGGCTTCGGCTATAGCCAGTTCGAGCACCAAGTGGATGGGATCGCTCTGGAGCTTCTGCACTTCGTGCCCCTAGAGACCCCGCTAAGGATTTCACGGCTACGCCTTAGCAATCACTCCGGGCGACTACGCAAGCTCTCGGTGACGGCTTATGCCGAGTGGGTGCTAGGGACTTCACGTAGCGGCTCGGCGCCTTTTCTGATCTCGCACCCAGACGCCGATAGCGGCGCGCTGCTGGTGGAGAATCCCTGGAATATAAATTTCCCTGGCCGGGTAGCGTTTCTGGATATCGGCACCCAACCAACTTCCTGGACGGCTGACCGCTGTGAATTTATCGGCCACGGCGGTAGCCTGGGGGCGCCCGCGGGGCTGCGCAGCCAGGCTCCGCTTTCCGGCACCCACGGTGCGGGGTTGGATCCCTGTGCCGCGCTTAACCGCAGCGTAACGCTAGGGGCAGGTGAAAGCGTCGATATCGTTGTACTGATGGGGCAAAGCAGCTCAACCGCTGAAGCCAAATCGCTGATCGCGCGGTATCGCCAGGCGGACATTGACGCGGAGCTCGCACTGGTCACTGCGCACTGGCAAACGCAGCTTAACGCGGTACAAGTGGCCACCCCTGACCGCTCCATGGACATCATGCTTAACGGCTGGCTAATGTACCAAACCATTGCCTGCCGAATCACCGCGCGCTCAGGGTTTTACCAAGCCAGCGGCGCCTATGGTTTCCGTGACCAGTTACAGGATGGCATGGCGTTAACCTTCACCAGCCCCGAAACCACTCGTCAACACCTGCTCCGCGCCGCCTCACGCCAGTTTGTCGAAGGCGATGTCCAGCACTGGTGGCTGCCCCACTCCGGCCAAGGGGTGCGTACGCGTATTTCCGATGACCGGGTCTGGCTGGCTTATGCCTGCGCCCGCTATATTGCCACTTCCCACGACGCCGCCGTGCTCGACGAGACGGTGAGTTTTCTGGAAGGTGCCGAATTAGCGCCTGAAGAGCACGACTGTTTTTTTCAGCCGATGATCGCAGGGGAAACCGCCTCGCTGTTTGAGCACTGCGCCCGAGGCTTGGATCAAAGCATTGATCTAACCGGCGAGCACGGCTTACCGTTGATCGGTGGCGGCGATTGGAACGATGGCATGAACCGCGTTGGCGAAGCGGGCGAAGGCGAAAGCGTGTGGCTTGGCTGGCTGCTGGTGCATACCCTGGAGCTGTTTCTACCCTTTGCCCAGCAGCGCGAAAAGCAAGCGCCTTCAGCGGCTAAGGACTCAACCACACTGGACTCAGCCACAATGGACACTCCACGCGCCGAGCGTTGGCGTGCCCATATCACTGCGTTGCGTATTGCGCTGGAAAGCAACGCCTGGGACGGCCAGTGGTACCGCCGGGCGACCTTTGATGACGGCAGCTGGCTGGGCAGTAAAGGGAGCGACGCCTGCCAAATTGATTCGATTGCCCAGACCTGGGCGGTACTCTCGGGGGCAGCAGACCCCCACCGCGCAGCCCTCGCCATGGCTTCACTGGAACGTGAGCTGATCAGGCACGATGAGCAACTTGCGCTACTGTTCTGGCCCCCCTTCGATCAGCCCCAGCGCGACCCAGGCTATATCGGCGGCTATCCGCCCGGTATGCGCGAGAACGGTGGGCAATATAGCCACGCCGCAATGTGGGCGATTCTCGCCTTTGCAAAGCTCGGCGAGGGCAGCAAAGCGCATGGGCTTTTTGCGCTACTCAACCCGATCAATCATGCCCGCACCACCGAAGAGGTCACTCGTTATCACGTAGAACCCTATGTGGTGGCTGCGGATGTCTATTCGGTTGCGCCTCATACCGGACGCGGCGGCTGGACATGGTACACAGGCTCAGCGGGCTGGATGTACCGCGCTGGGGTGGAGGGCATTCTGGGCATTCGCCGAGAAGGTGGCTGGCTGGTGATTGCCCCCTGCCTTCCCCACGACTGGCCAGGTTTTAGCGCAACGCTAACCATTGCCGCCACCCACTACGCGGTTAAGGTTACCACCACCGATGAGGCACCCAGCGCGCAGCTCGATGGCCGAATACTGACCCGTCAACAAGGTGAAGTACGCATTCCGCTGGATGGCAAACGACATCAGTTAGAGGTATTTATCAAGCCAAACACAGTCGCTGAAAAGTAACGGAGGCAGGTCGTAGCTGATAGAATACCGCCCCTTTCAGGCGCGTTAGCGGCTAAACGCCGATACGCCACCCACCTTTTACTACCTGAGAGTTGCGCAATGATCGCCACCGCCCGCACCGTTTTCCGGCCACTTATTCGGCTGGGCCTTATCCCGCAGATTTTAATCGGTATCGTTGCCGGGGTAGTGCTCGCCCTGTTTTCACCGGGCATTGCAAGCGACGTGGCCCTACTTGGCCAGCTCTTTATCGCCGCATTGCAGGCAGTGGCGCCCATTTTGGTGTTTGTACTGGTAGCCGCTGCGATCTCTGCTCATCAAAAAGGTCAACCCACCCATATTCGCCCCGTGCTGGTGCTCTATGTGGTGGGCACGCTGATCGCCGCGCTCATTGCAGTGGCAGCCAGCTTCCTGTTTCCCACGGAGCTTACGTTAGATTTGGGGCAAGTTGACGGCAACCCGCCCGGGGATATTTTTAGCGTTCTACGCGACCTGCTGCTAAACGCGGTTGCCAACCCGGTTAGTGCGCTGATGGAGGCTAACTTTATCGCTATTTTGGCCTGGGCTATCGGCCTGGGTTTAATGCTGCGCCAAGCCAGCGATACCACCCGCCAAGCATTGAGCGATTTATCCGCAGCGATCACCCGCATTGTGACACTGGTGATTCGTTTAGCGCCGCTGGGTATCTTTGGTTTAGTGGCAGGCACGCTGGCAGAATCCGGCGTTGAGTCGCTGCTCAACTACGCCCAACTGCTGGGTGTGATCGTGGGCTGTATGCTGTTTGTCGCGCTGGTTAGCAACCCGCTGCTGGTTTACTTCACCACCCGGCAAAACCCTTATCCCCTGGTGTTTACGTGCCTGCGCGGTAGTGCGATTACTGCCTTTTTCACCCGCAGTTCGGCCGCGAATATCCCCGTGAACCTGGAGCTTTGCCGCCGCCTAAAGCTCGACCCTGACACCTACTCCATTTCCATTCCGCTGGGTGCAACGATCAATATGTGTGGCGCAGCCATCACCATTACTGTCATCACTCTGGCGACCACTCATACGCTAGGCATTAGCGTCGACTTTCCCACGGCGCTGCTACTTTGCGTGGTTTCAGCGCTGGCGGCCTGCGGCGTTTCAGGCGTGGCGGGCGGTTCACTGATGCTGATTCCCATGGCCGCCAACCTGTTCGGTATTCCCACGGAAGTGGCCATGCAGGCGGTGGCGATTGGCTTTGTGATCAGCGTGGTACAGGACTCCACCGAAACTGCGCTCAATTCCTCTACCGATGTGCTGTTTACTGCAGCGGCCTGCCGCTCCAAGGAAGCGAACAACTAGCACTGCCCGGGGCATAGTGCCCCATTAGGCATACTCCCAGCGCGCCGCCGCTAGAGGGTGCCACTTCCGAATAAGGCTATTGTTGCCGAGCGAGGCCATTGACAGACGAACGTTCCTTATATAGAACGTTCTATATAAAGAACAGCGGACAGCCTTATGGATAAGCTCTCACTCAACACGTTGGGCCAGCACCTTCAAGCACTTCGCCTGGAGCGGGGCTGGTCACTGTCGCAGTTAGCCAATGAGGCGGGGATTGCCAAATCCAACCTGTGTCGCCTTGAACAAGGCAACGGCAATCCGACCCTGGATACCATTTGGCGGCTGGCGGTGCAGCTCAATGTGCCTTTCGGCACTCTGGTAGCGCCAATCAGCGTGCCGCTGGGTGAAGATGGCGTACAGGTGCGTTTAATCGATCAAGGCAAGGATTCCCCTCAGGTGGACGCCTACTGGATGCGCTGCGCACCGCATACATTGCGTCATGCTGAAGCCCATACACCCGGCACCCGTGAATCACTCACACTGATCAGCGGCTGGCTGGAAGCGGGGCCCGAAGGGGCAACCACGGTACTGACACCGGGAGAGGCCATCACCTTCGCCGCCGATCAACCGCACCTTTACCGTACCCACGAAGCGGAGGCCACGTTGATGATGACCATCACCTATGGTTTGGAAGGCCAAACATCATGAGCCAAGCTGCCAGCCACTCTCCTGTTCGTAGCGCGCTGCAGGGCGTGCGAGAAGCCATCCCACTATTGGGCGGCTACATTCCCGTGGCGCTGTCATTTGGCTTAGTCGCCACCCAGGCCGGCTTTAGCACGCTGGAGGCCACGGCTATTTCAGCGCTGATTTACGCCGGTGCTTCGCAATTTCTATTTGTCGGTATGATCGCTACAGGCGCCCCGCTGTGGCTGGTGGTAGCGATGACGCTGCTGATTAACGTGCGCCATGTGGTGTACGGCCCTAACCTGGCGGGACTACTGCCGCGCAGTCGCCACTGGCCCTGGTTAATGCACGGCCTCACCGACCAGGTGTTTGCACTGGCCCTAACCCGACTGCCCCAACTGCCTGAGGTAAAGCGTTTTAGTTGGTTTTTGGGCGCATCACTGCTGGCCTGGGGCGCCTGGATAATTGGCACCGCGGTGGGGGCTACCGCCGGTGAGGCCTTTACCGCCCGCTGGCCGCTGCTGGGTGAGATTATGCCCTTCGCGCTGCCCGCGCTGTTTTTGACCATGGTGGCGCCGCGCTTTACCGACAAGCGTTGGGCAGTCGCCATGGGCTGCACCATTTTAGCGGCGCTGTGTTTGACCCTGGTCGGCTGGGGCAACGTGGCGATTCCCTTAGCCGCCGCCTGCGGCGCGCTGTGCTTCTACTCCACGCAGTTCTATACGCAAAGATTCGCCACCAACAGGAGGCGTGAATCATGAGCACTGCACTTTGGATAGCGGTCGCGGTTTCTGCCATTGGCACGTTGCTGATGCGGGTTGTGCCGTTTTTATGGATGCAGCGCCGCCTCAACAGCGAAAGTGGCCTTAATAACATGCCCCAGTGGCTGGGTATTCTTGGCCCACTGATGATTGCCGCCGTGCTGGGGGTATCCATTGTACCGGTTAACCCAAGCGCTGTTTCCTGGATCGCCACCGCCATCGGGCTTTCTGTCACGCTGCTGGTGTGGTCGCGGGTACGCTCACTTGGCTGGCCGGTCGCGGCCGGCGTCGCGGTATTTGGGATAGTTGAGGTCGCGGCCTTCATTTGGTAATGCTTTGCATTAGCTTTTACGTCATGCCATCATCCTGGCTCTTAAGTCCGAGCCAATCGTAAAGTGACATTAATGTTAAAAGCACACACCCATCGCAAGAAGGTTTTTATGAGTGTGTTGCTGTTAACGCAGGCGGCGCTAATGCCCTTTATGGCAGCCGCTGACACGCCGAGCAGCCCCCCGGAACCGCCACGCATTGTGACGCTTTACCAGGGGGCTACCGACAGCGCCGTAGCCCTTGGACTGACGCCTATTGGCGTAGTCGATTCCTGGCTGGAAAAGCCCATGTACCGCTATCTGCGCGATGCGCTTGATAGCGTCGAGCATGTGGGGCTGGAAACCCAACCCAATCTGGAAAAGATTGCCTGGCTTAATCCTGACTTGGTCATTGCCAGCGACTTTCGCCATGCGCGAATAGCGCCGCTATTGGAGGCCATCGCCCCCACTGTATCTGCCCCGACAGTGTTTAACTTCAAGACCACGCTGAACATGGTGGCCAATGCTACTGGCCGCGAAGCGCAGGCAAATGAGCTGCTTGAGCAATGGGATGATCGTGTCGCCGACTTTCGCCAGCAGATCGCCGCCAAGTTGAGCAGCGAGTGGCCGCAAAAAGTGGCCGTGGTGCGGTTTAAAAGCGACCACGTGCGCATCTATACCAGCGGCTTTACAGGCTCGATTCTTGATGAGCTGGGCTTTAATCAGCCGGATACACTGCAAAGCCAGAGTTGGGGAATGAAGCTTTCCAGTACTGAAAACATTCCGGTGCTGGATGCCGACGCCCTCTTTATTCTGCTTGAGCCCGATGACCCCGCTATTGCAGATAATTACCAACACTGGGCCTCCCACCCACTCTGGCAACAGCTGTCAGCGGTACAAAGCGGGCGCGTATTTGAAGTTGAGCCGGTGAGTTGGATGATGGGTGGTGGCATACTGGCGGCCAACGCCATGCTGGATGATCTGTATAGTCACTACGGGCTGTTGCAACCCGAAGCGGCGCCGCATCAGGCTTGCCTGCCTCGCTCTTCTGGCCACGGGGAACCTATTTCATGCTAAGCAGTGCTGCCGCAAAAAGTATTGGCCTGCTACTTGGCGTGCTGGTGGCACTAGGCGCCTTTTTCGCCAGCGTGATGTTAGGCACAACGGAGATCTCCCTTTCCTCTCTGTATGGCTCGCTCGCCCATTACGATCCTACCAACATCGCCCACATCATTCTTTTAACTGAGCGCTTACCCCGTGCGGTGATTGCCGCTCTAGTGGGCGCCAGCTTAGCCATTGCCGGGGCGCTGATGCAGACCATGACGCGCAACCCGCTGGCGTCGCCGGGCATTCTGGGCATTAACGCCGGCGCGATGTTTTTTGTGGTGGTGGCAGTTTCGCTATTGCCGCTGCACACGCCCGCTCACTACGTATGGGCCGCGCTATTAGGGGCACTCGTTGCGGCCATACTGGTGGTGGTGCTTAGCCGCGGCCGCCACGGTGAGCTCTCCCCTCTGCGGGTCGTGCTGGCAGGTGTAGCAGTGACGGCAATGTTTGTGTCGTTCAGCCAAGGGCTGTTGGTGATTGATCAGCAAAGTTTTGAAAGCGTGCTTTACTGGCTGGCGGGCTCAGTGTCGGGGCGCGACCTCTCTTTGGTAGCGCCCTTACTGCCGCTCTTCGGCGGAGCACTGCTGCTCAGCGCACTGCTGGTACGTCACGCCAATGCACTGTTACTGGGCGATGACATGGTCACCGGGCTGGGCATGCAGGCCACCACCATCAAGCTGCTGCTCGGGCTGATTGTGATTGTGCTGGCGGGCAGCGCCGTAGCGCTGGCGGGCATGATCGGGTTTGTGGGCCTGATTGTGCCCCATATGGCGCGGGGGTTATTTGGCATCGACCATCGCTGGCTGCTGCCAGCCTGCGCGCTATTGGGTGCCTGTTTGCTGCTGCTGGCCGATCTTGGCTCGCGCTTTTTAATGCCACCCCAAGAGGTTCCGGTCGGTGTGATGACCGCGCTGATCGGCACGCCCTTCTTTATCTATCTGGCACGACGCAAGATGGCTGGCCAATGAGAGCAGACGCCACGTTAAACCTTAACAGCGAAGCAAAAAGCGACAGTAATCGCTTACTACGTCGCCTGCTGATGCTAAGCCTTTTATTGCTAGCAAGCGCCGGGCTGTCGCTCTGTTTAGGCAGTTTTCCCACACCACCGCTGCAGGTGCTAAATGCACTAGCAGCCCCGCTAAGTAGTGATATTACCTTTATTATTTGGGAGCTGCGCCTTCCGCGCATCGCTCTAGCGGTATTGGTCGGCGCCACCCTGGCAATCGCGGGAGCGATTCTGCAAAGCATTGTGCGTAACCCGCTGGCCTCCCCGGATGTCATCGGCATTACCAGCGGTGCGGCGCTGGCGGCGGTGGTGTTCTTATCCCTATTGAGTTCGACCCTTAGCATTCACTGGCTGCCCGTTGCGGCCATGCTGGGAGCACTGGTTTCTGCACTGCTGGTGGTGAGCTTGGCCTGGAAAAACGGTGTTAGCCCATCGCGCATGGTACTGGTCGGCATTGGCCTGGCCGCGGCCATGGGCGCTGGCACCACCCTGTTAATCGTGATCAGCGATGACTCTGCCGCCATGACCGCCTATGTATGGCTAACCGGCAGCCTTTACGCGGCGCAATGGGACGATGTGTGGAGCCTATTGCCGTGGTTAGTCGTCGCGGTGCCTATCAGCCTACTCTTCGCCCGCCATGCGGATGCCATGGCCCTGGGTGATAGCGTTGCCGAAGGGCTTGGGGTGGCGATTCTGCGCAGCAGATTGGTATTGCTGGCCTGCAGCGTGGCGCTGGCAGGTGCCGCTGTGGCTTTTGCCGGTGGCTTAAGCTTTGTGGGATTAATTGCCCCCCACCTGGCCGCTAGGCTGGTGGGGCGGAACATGGCACGCCTGGTGCCTACATCAGCGTTGGTCGGCGCCTTGATAGTGCTTTACGCCGACCTGCTGGGCCGGGTAGCGTTTTTGCCCAAAGATTTACCTGCGGGCATCTTTGTTGCCGGGATAGGCGCGCCCTTCTTCGTTTATTTACTGCATAGATCGCGAGCTCGCTTTTAGAGCGAATTGACGAAAAAAAAGCGGCGCCCCAAAGGCGCCGCCAAACAGTATCGAGCACAAAACATAGAAAATAGAAAGCGGCTGACTAGAAATCCAGCTGGTACCCCAGAGTGAAAGTGCGGCCCCGCCCAGTGAAGTAGTACTCATCGCTGATGCGTGCGGCTTGAGAGTAGTAAGTGAGGTAATCCTCATCGGTGAGGTTTTCGATACCTACTGACACCCTGCCGGTGGGCAGGCGATAAGCTAGAGAAGCATCCACTAAGCCGTAGCCGTCAAAATCAAGTTCAGGATTATCGACGCTTCGATCGAAGTAGTAACTACCCTGCAAGCGCGTGGAAACACGGTCGTTCCAGGTAGCGCTCCAGCCCAGTTTGAGCGTATCCGGGGCGATATTGATACCGGTGAGTTTGGTATCTACGCTACCGTCGCCATCCTGATCCGACTTACCTTCGGTGTGGGCATAAGAGAGCGACAGGTCATGCTTGTCGGCCACCTGCATGTCGCCGGTAATCTCAACGCCCTGGATCTCGGTTTTCTCTCGGCTACCGACCCAGGTGCCATTCTGCTCGGTAAGCCGCTGGCCGTAATCCGAATTGGACTCATAGTAGCTAATCTCTAGCCCGTAGCCATCCCAGTCAAAACGCGCGCCTATTTCCCGGTTATCGGTAACAATCGGCTGAAGCTGCAGCAGGGTGTCCACATCCTGGCCCGCCGTGCCAATGCCGCGTAGCACCCGGCCCACATCGGGCATGCCAAAGCCTTCCGAATAGTTGGCGTACAGCTGGGCCCAGTCGGTGGCTTGATAGGTTAAGCCGACGTTATACAGCGTTTCATCGAAACTGGGCTTGCCACCGTCCACGGTGACGTTGTCTTGGGTGACATTGCTGCGATCAATCGTTTGGAAGGTATCCACCTCAAGCTCGGCATGCTCGTGACGCACCCCGGCATGCAGCGTGAGAGGATCCGCGAGCTTAAACTGGCCCTGCAGGAAAGGCGCCAAATTACGATAGCGGCTTTCCGGCACGTAGGTGCGCCCGGTATGCACCAGCATCTGGCTTGTTTCGTCTTCCAATACGTCCAAACCAACCGTCACACCCAAACGGTCATCCAGCATACCATCACGGTTCAAGGTGAATTTGGCGCCCATTTTGTCAGATTCATTCCGCGTTTGGTCATACTGGGTATCCCCTGCACTATCCAGATAAGGGAAAAATGGCGTAGTGGCAAAGCGTGCACGGAAGCGCTGACGATATACTTGGGCGTCCAGCTCGTTGCCAAACCAGTCAGCGTGAGAGTAGGAAAGCCGCGCCGAGGTCACTTCGTTGAACCCAGGCTCGCCGTCACGACGGCCTTTGCGTGCCGTGGTGGGAACACCTGCGGAGCGGTCCCCGGTGACCGGTACGTAGTCGTTGCCCTCTTCCAAATCGAAGTGATTCAGCGAGAACTCAACATTCTGGTTGTCGTCGATCCAGTAGCCCAGCTTGCCGAAAAGATCGTAGCTTTCCGAGTTTTGCAGCTCGCCTGGGTAGGCAATACCGACCACCTCATCGTTGCCATCGTAAAAAACCCCGCGCTCCTGACGCGTCGCTGCGGCAACGAAATCCCAGTCGCCTTGCTGGCCGCTAATGCGGTAGTCCAGCTTGTTGCCTAGCCCATCCGACTGGAGATCATCATCCATGGTCAGGCTAATGCCCGCGTGTTGGCTAATGCCCCCGCCTTCGGCACGCCGGGTCACCAGGTTGATCAAGCCGCCGGTCGCACCTAAACCGTGCTCGGCGCTGGCCCCGTGGATGACTTCAATACGCTCCACCATGGAAAGGTCAATGGTATAGCTATCCCGCGAGCTGTCGCGCAGGGGATTGGACTGCGGCACTCCGTCAATCAGGAACAGGGCATCGCGGCCGCGGAATGTCTCGCCCGCGTTGGAGAGCTTTTGGCGGCTGGGGGAGTAAGAGGGAATAAGATTACTGAGCACCTGGCCCGGGTCATCAGTAATCGCTAGCTGCTGCTCAATCTGCTCACGGGTAATGATCGTTACCCGCTGCGGCGTTTGGCCCGCTTCGCTATGGCTGCGGGTGGCAGTCACCACCATGGTCGAATCGGCATCACTGGCGCCGCTTTGCGATCCTGTGGAAGCAGACTCCTGCCCATAAGCGTGGCTGGCAGCTACCAAACCGGCAAGCGTCACCGTAGGCCAAAATACCTGGCGTTTCTTAGTGTACATCTAGTTTTTATCCCCCTGCTTTTGAGTGAACCTTACCCTGTAAACGTAATCTACATCTAAATAATAATGATTATTTTATGCATATAAGTCACAAAGATCTACTCAAGCGGAACGAACCGTTCAGGATAACGACACTATTTCTCCCCTTTCTTACCCCCTCTTTCCTCTACGGCCGACGTTTAAAGCAGTGAGCAACTGCTTGCTGAGCAATGGCAAGTATTGAAAATGAGAATATTTTGGCTTACGGTTCTGCCTGCTTAAACAACCCCAATGAGCACATTCATGACCCAGCCTTCTCATCAGCCACCTCGCTTGACGGGCGAAGCCCTGCACGCGGGCTATGACACTCGACGTGTACTGGATGGTGTCGATATTGCGATTGAGGAAGGCAAGCTCACGGTGCTTTTGGGGCCAAATGGAAGTGGCAAGTCGACGCTGCTAAAAACCCTTGCGCGCACGCTCACGCCTAGTGGCGGGCATGTGTATTTGGACGGCAAGGATATCCATCGCAGCAAAACGCGGGAGGTCGCCAAGCGCCTGGGAATTCTGCCCCAAGGCCCGGTAGCGCCCGAGGGGCTGAGCGTAAAGCAGTTAGTGGGGATGGGCCGTTTTCCACATCAGGGGTTATGGCAGAAAAATGCTCAGCAAGACGCCGCTGCTATTCGTGAAGCCATGGCTTATACCCACGTGACTGAGTTTGCCGAGCGCAATGTCGATGCGCTCTCCGGCGGCCAGCGCCAGCGCTGCTGGATTGCCATGGTGCTGGCTCAGCAAACCGACTTGATCCTACTTGATGAGCCCACCACCTTTCTGGATCTAAAGGTACAGGTTGATTTGCTGGAGCTACTTTTGCGCCTGGCCCATGAAAAAGGTCGCACCCTGCTACTGGTGCTCCACGATCTAAACCTGGCCGCCGCCTACGCTGATCATTTAGTAATGATGTGCGATGGCCGTATCGTTACCAGCGGCGCGCCCAGCAAGGTCTTTACCGCCACCAACCTTAAGCGCGTGTTCGACCTGGATGCCCATGTGATCCACGACCCCGAAAGCGGCAGCCCGATTTGCGTGCCGCGGAAACGGTATCAGACCGCCACTGCATCGGAGGTGGTTTTTTAGAGATGCAGTGCAATGTAAGGCATATATCTGCTTCATCAGCGTCGTATAAAGTGGATATGCTAACCTACATATTGAGAAGTTTTTTATTAAACACCTCAAATACTAGTAGCAATATTATCTCTTAAGTGGTGTCCGATTTTATTGAACCACTACAGACATAAGCGATACGATTACCAATCGACGTTATGCAATGAACCTGAAGAAAGCTGCTGCTCAGCTTCAAGTGCATTAGAGCAATTCGGCGTGTCTTTTAACTCGCCAGGATTATTTGAGCACTCCGTTAGTGTTGTCTTGCGCTCATCATCGTGAGATTTGAACCACTCTACATCATGAGTGGGAAGGGTTGTCTCGGCAGCGTCATCAAAACACCCTGTAAGTGTAAGGCCGGCTAGAGCAATGATTGCTAAATTTCGTGGGTGCAAAAATATCATATTGCACTCCACTTAAATTTGAACGTCATACACATAAGATTTCCTTTCTAAAAATTTTAAACGAAAAATCCTAATTAAGATTACCAAGATAAGCTATATCAGTCAAAGAAGAAGAACAATTTAACGCATCTTTTAGCATTCTTTAAGTACTCTACTCGACCTAGAACTACAATATTTGGTAGAGCCAGTCGATGCATCAGACCTCGTATGTTCTGGGCTAAGGGGCTTTCTTCAACAAATACTCAGCTACCACTTGATAGGCTGGGAGCGAGGTGGGGTGCGGTATTGCCCGCCACCGGGTGTGAGGCAAAGCGCACTATTACCATCTCGGCGGTGGGGTCGATATAGATCGTCTGCCCACGGGCAGTGAATGCACCATGATCATTATGCAGCGACCACCACATGCCACGGTAACTGCCACCGGGTAAAGTGCGGTAACCTGCAGCGGCAAACGCTTGCCTGCCACCGCCTTGACGAATGCGTTCTACCGCAGCCGCGGGAAACAGTTGCTTGCCGTTAATAACACCTTCATTCAGCACTAACTGCCCTACTCTGACCATATCCCTTAGGCCTGCGCTTAAACCGCCAGCGGCAAAGGGTGTTCCGATAGAGTCGACGGTAAAGTAGCCATCCTGCTCGGCGCCTATGCGTTGCCAAATTCGCGACGACAGTAACGACGTCACCGACTCGCCCGTGGTGCGCGCAATTACCCAACCGAGTGCATCGGTATTGATTGTTTTGTAGCCAAACACCTGACCATGCTCACCTTCCGGCTGCACGGTGGCTAAATACTCATAGTAAGTGCGTGGCCCAGAGTAGCCTTCTGGCTTAGGAAGTGGGCTTGCCGCTGCGTTGTACGCCCATATTTCCGCATTGGGGTCGCTGTAATCTTCGCTATAGGCAAGGCCTGTGGTCATTTCTAACAGCTGCTGCACGGTGGCATTGCCAAAAGCGCTATTGGCCAGCTCTGGCAGTATGTCGCCGACGAGCGCCTCTTCATCCAATGCGCCTTCAGCGACCAGAATTTCCCCCAACAGGCCGGTCATCGACTTAGTCACCGACATTGCCCCGTGCTGGCCCGCCTCATCTAAACAGCCGGCGTAGTACTCATACACCACTTGCCCCTGATGAAGAATCAGCAGGCCATCGGTGTAGTTCTCGCTCAACGATACCTGCCACGACATGGGTTCACTACCGTCAAGGGGTGTAAACAGCACATCATTGATAGCGTCATCCAGCGCGTAGGTGAGCGGCATAGGCGCTCCCAACCCCCTGCTCACCTGTTTAGTGGGTAGCAATTCGCGGAAGTGGCACACTGTCCAACGCATTTTAGGAAAGCTAAAGTAATTGGAGTCAGGTTGGCCAATTACCCGTTCTGAAACAGGCGGAAACCCTTGCATCCAGCCCAACCGGTTGGGGTCTGATTCGTCGGCGCTTAACACGTCACTATTAAATGCCTGCGCGAAGGCTGGTGCTGCCCAACCAACAAATATGGTGGACATCGCAAGCGGTAGAACGCTGATGAATCGACGGGTTAAACGCGGCATGACCAACTCCTAAATAGGCTGTCCTGCACATAAAGCGGACAGGCAGCGTCCTCAGTATAGATAGAAATGCACGATGCTTTACTAAGATATACGCCCAAATCCTAAGGCATACCCCAGATACGCAAACGCCCGACCTATATGACCGGGCGTTGTGGTTTGCACTGGGCCTTACCAACTATATTTCACGCTGCCAATCACACTGCGGGATTCACCGTAATAGCACCAGTATTCACAGCTGGCCACGTACTCTTTATCGGTGAGGTTGTTGACGTTGACCTGGGCCTGCCAACCGTCAGCAAACTCATAGCCCACCATGGCATCGACCAGAGTGTAGCTATCCACTACTGTGTTGTCGGCGACGCTGGTATCAACAGTGCTGCCCACATAACGCACACCGCCACCTAGGGTCACGCCGTTTAACGCGCCGCCGGTGAAGGCGTAATCCAACCAAGTTGATGCTTGGTGGCGCGGGATTAACGGCGCACGCTCATCGCCTTCCAGACGAGCATCGGTGTAGGTGTAGGCCGCGGTGACTTTTAACGCATCGGTAATATAACCCACCCCTTCCAGCTCAAAGCCTTGAGAGGTACGCTTGCCCTCTTGTACTTGGAAGCCTGCTGGAGAGGTCACTAGAGTATTGGTCTCTTCCAGATCAAAAACTGCCGCCGTTACATAGCCATCCCAGTCGAACGGCGCCAATTTAGCGCCTATTTCCCACTGACGACCTTCGCGGGGATCATACAGGTCGCCTGCATCATCGACTCTACCCACTGGGTCAAATGACTCGGTGTAGCTAACGTAAGGATTAACACCGTTTTCACCCAGATACATTGCGCCACCTGACCAAGACACTTGGTCGTCATCTGAGCGCTGAGTGGTTCCTGCGGTTTGATTACGGTTATCAGTTTCCGCTTGGTCGTAGCGTACGCCGCCCAGCAGCACCCAGCGGTCATCGATACGCAGCTGGTTTTGGGCATACAGACCGGTCTGCTCTTTATCGATTTCCCGAGTTAGCAGATCTTCTTCTGCAATCGGCGTAAAGTTACCGTAGGTTGGGTTAAAGATATCAATCGGCTCGCCGAACGCATAGTTATCCCCTTCCTGGCCACGCAGGCTCAAGTTTTGGTAATCAACACCCAGCAGCAGCGTATTCTCGGTGCGATCACCGTACCAAGTACCCACCATGCGGTTATCAATCGTCCAGCTATCAATGGAACCATCGCGATAAACCAATCCACGGGATGCGCGTCGATCATCAACCATGGAGAGTGCGTAGGTGCTGCGCAGCTCTAAGTCCAGTTCGCTGTAGCGCAGGTCTTGCTCAAACGACCAAGTATCGTTAATAGCGTGGCGAAGCTCATAACCAAGCCCCCACTGAGTGCGTTTATCCTGATCGTATCCAGGTTCGCTCAAGTTGGTCTGTGGGTCTATGCGGCCAAAGGGGGTGTTTTCCACAGTGCCATAGGGCAGCTTAAAGCCATTAACGGGAACGCCATCATCTTTTTGCACGCTGGCTAAAAAGGTAACGGTAGTATCTTCACTAAGATCAACCGCCAGGCTCGGCGCAAAATAGTAGCGCTCGTTATCCGTGGCGTTTAAATCGCCGTCGCGCTCTTTGTATAATCCCACCAAGCGATAGCGCACATCCTCTGATTCTCCCAGCGGCCCGCTGGTATCAATGCCGACTTGGCGATGGTTGCGGTTGCCAAGCTGTAAATTAACCTCCCCTTGAGGAGTCTCAGTCGGACGCTTACTGACCGCATTGATCAAGCCCCCAGGAGGTGCCTCACCGTATAGAATCGATGAAGGCCCTTTAAATACCTCGATACGTTCCAAACCATAAGGCTCGGGTAGCCACTGATAAAATCCTTCGCGGTAGATTCGCAGACCATCTTGGTAAGTCGATTGATCAAAACCGCGCACCTTGAGCCAATCGGTATTGTTATCACTACCGTAATGGCCCGACAGCACGCCCGCACGATAGCGGAAAGTTTCATCTAGCTGTTGGACGTTACGGGCTTCCAGTTCTTCACGGTCAACGCTTGAGACCGGGCGTGGTGTCTCTACTAGCGGGGTATCGACTTTTAGTGCCGTGGCGGTAACCACCACAGTATCGTTGGAAGTGTTTTCTTCCTGAGCATAGGCAGATGCGCAAAAAAGCGCCGCAGTGACGGGGATCAGTGCGGAAATTGAGCGCGCCAAAGGACGACGGGCAAACGGCAGACGAGGCATGATAGAGTCTCAGTTGGAATTAGGAGCAAAGAGGAAGCAGAGAAATAAGCATCATGATAATCGTTGTTATTAGCATTCATGATAGCGCTTTTGAATAGTTGCTTTCAATGGCCTAATGCGGGGATTTTCCACGCTGACTGAAGGCGATACCAACAGACTGTACCCAATGCATCTCAACTGCTTAGATGCTTTAGCAGTTGAGATTTGAGAAGAGAGGCGCTGCGTTCCCTGCAGCGCAAAGTGCAACGTCCTGTTTAGGCATTTCCGTTGCCACACTTATATCTACATTAAACAGTTAGCTATCTGTTGGCTGTGCGCTGGCGAACATGGGGGTGAAAACTCCTGCAATAACTATCCCTCTCCAACGATTCTCTCTTATACAACACGTCGTTTCTAAGCCTGTTCCAAGAGGCTTATGTACGTTAGCGTACTGAGTTGGTCTGCCGATAGCCTATACTAAAAACGATATCTGTATAAAAATTTGTGATAACAGTAAAAAGCATTAGAAAAGAACATCTTACTCAGACAATTTTGATCAAAAGCCGCGCGACAGCCAACAACAGGGGGAGAGGTGCGATGCTAGAACTCCAGCAGAACGCTCTGCTTGGCTTATTACCCGAAGAAGACCTTGCGCATCTGTTGCCTCATCTTGAGCAGGTTACATTGTCCTTGGGTCAGTCACTCAGCGAATCCGGCCGGCAAATGAGCCATGTCTATTTCCCATTGGATTCTATCGTCTCACTGCTGTGCGTAATGGAAGATGGTGCCTCGACGGAAATTGCCGTAGTGGGTTATGAAGGAGTGGTAGGCGTTTCGTTGTTCATGGGCGGAGAGACCACCCCCAGCCGAGCGATTGTGCAGAGTGCAGGGAAGGCTTACCGCCTTAAGGGGCAATTACTCAAAAACGAATTCTATCGCGCGGGCCCTATGCAGCGACTACTTCTGCGCTATACCCAAGCCTTGCTGACGCAGATGGCACAGACAGCGGTATGCAACCGCCATCACAGCGTCGATCAGCAGCTATGCCGCTGGCTGCTACTCAGCCTCGACCGGCTACCGGGCGATAAATTGATTATGACCCAAGAGTTAATTGCCAATATGCTGGGCGTGCGGCGCGAAGGCGTGACCGAGTCCGCAGGGAAACTCCAGCGAGCAGGGCTGATTTCCTACAACCGCGGGCATATCACCATCATTGACAGGCCTGGGCTAGAGAAGCGGGTCTGCGAGTGTTACGCGGTGGTTAAGCGCGAGTACGACCGCCTACTCAACCACCATGACGTAATGTAATCCTTCAATCCCTACTATCAATCTACCCGTAAACACCATTCCAACGTTATGTACGCTAGCGTGCCGACGAGTGATTTACCCAATGTTAATATGCGCATAGTCCGTCAATAACGCTGATGATGGCCTATCTGCAGCCGACATCAAAATGATTTACACCTTCATTGTGCTGTTTGCCAGGTTCTTATAACCGGAGAGGCACATGACGTCTATTTTGAACGTTCCCACTGCCAATCAACTCCTTGTTGAGCTGCCGGAAGTCGAGCGAAATGCCTTTATGGCTGCCTGCAACACCGTGGAGCTTAGCTTTGGTAAAGTGCTGCTACAGCCCACAGAGACATTTACCCACGTCTATTTTCCCATCGATAGCTTCATTTCACTGATTGTCGTCATCGATACTGACAAACGACTGGAAGTCGCGATGGCGGGTCGGGAAGGAATGCTGGGCAGCTCCTTAGTGTTAGGCATTGATGAGGCGCCACTACTCGCGCTGGTTCAAGGAGCAGGTTCGGCCCTACGTATTGACGCTGGAGCCTTTCAACAACTACTCCTTAGCACTCCGGTATTACAACAGCGACTAAAGCGATATATCTATGTCGTGATGAAGCAACTGGCGACATCTGCGGCGTGTAATCATTTTCATCGAATTGAAGAGCGCCTCGCCCGCTGGCTGCTGATAACTCAGGATCGCGCGGGTACCGATCAGTTGAATCTGACTCATGAGTTTCTGGCCATGATGCTCGGGGTTAGACGTGCAGGCATTACCCTGGCGGCGATAGCCCTGCAGGCGCGTGGCCTAATCCGTTACCAGCGTGGAACCATCACGGTGCTTGATCGACTAGGCCTAATCGAGGCGTCCTGCGATTGCTATAGCGATGATTGCGCGTTATACGCCAAAATGTTGCCGGTGATATAAAGAAAGGAAGCGTAACGCTTGATCAAGCATTTAATAAGCCCCCTTCCTCTGTAACGCCAACGGGCTACGTAAAGAGGCCATTGGCTGGCCTCTTCATTACGCAGCGTTTTATTAAGCAGCATTAAGCCTGACTACAGAACATTTTTGTAAGCTACTCCCCCTTTCATAATTAGCATGAGCTGCTCATCGGGCTGAGTAAGAACATTAATATCGTCCAAAGGATTGTCTTTAAGCACGATTACGTCTCCCCTTGCGCCTGGGATAATCTCGCCAAAATCGCCGGTGTGACCATAAGCGTCGGCGGCGTGGCTAGTGGCTGCACGAATCAGCTCGTCGGTGGGCACTACATCTTTGCGTAAATGAAATTCGTTGAGTTGATGGCGTTGCATCCGGCCAAGAAGATCAGAGCCGTATAGCATCTTGACACCGTATTGTTGAGCCATTTCCAGTGCCTTACCGCCAGCATCCAGCACATCATAAACCTTGCGTTGTAGGTGCTCGGCCATGCCCGCTTCGACGCCCTCCTTCGCTAAGGCATCGTAAGTGCAGAGAGTCGGCGTTAGGTAAGCGTCGTACTCAAGGAATAGCCGACAGCTCTCCTCGTCCATAAGGTTGCCGTGCTCAATGGTCTTGACGCCTCTGGGGATAAGCCGGTTGATAGCGCGCGCCGTATAGGCATGTGCCATGGTATGAATATTGGCGGCGGAGGCTTCTTCCACAATGGCATCAATTTCCTCAAGCGAAAATTGCGTGCTGTCGATACGGTCGGTAGGTGATGAAACGCCGCCAGACGCCATAATCTTGATCTGGGTGGCACCCTTTCTGATCTCATCCCGGGCGGCCCGGCGTACTTCACTAACACCGTCACAAACACGACCTAGGCCCGCGCAGCAGAAGCAGCCTTCAAAGGTTTGTTGGCCTGGGCCGCGCATATCGGCGTGGCCGCCGGTCTGGGAGAGTGCATTCCCGGCGTACATGATACGCGGGCCGACCAGGGCACCTTCATCGACAGCCTTGGCGAGCCCGTAATCTGCACCGCCAGCATCGCGCACGGTCGTGAATCCGCGCATCAACATAGCTTCCAGCAGCTCGCTTGATTTGGCACCCACATAGAAAGGCGAAAGCGTCTCAAGCAGAGCAAAATTGGGTGTAATTGCCGTGACGTGTACATGCGAATCAACCAGACCAGGCATCAGGTAGTGGCCTTGAATATCGATGACGTGATCATCACTGCCCTCTAGCGGCGAATCGCTCACATCGACGATACGGCCATCCTGAATACGCACCTGCTGGTTGGCGAGTACTTTTCCGTTGCGCGTGTCGATGACGTTGGCATTAATAAAGCGTGTCGTTGTCATGAGTATTCCTTGTGAGTGTTCTTGTGAGAGTGGCGTTAAAACATCTTTTGCGGAAGGTAGAGCGAAAGCGCTGGAATCAGCACGATCAATAACAGGGCAACAATATCCATGACGATGAACCAGGCGACGCCCTTAAAGACTTCAGACAGGGTGACGCTATTGCCCAAGGCACCTTTGATGACATACACATTGAGCCCGATAGGCGGAGTGACCAACCCCACTTCAAGCAGCTTTACGACGATGATACCGAACCAGATCAAGTTGAGGTCTGCGCCTTCCACTAAGGGCAGAATTAACGGCAGAGTGAGGAGCAGTAAGCCAATGGAGTCGATAAACATCCCCAGCACAAGATAGATCACTGCCACCGCGAGAATGATCCACCAGGTCTCGGTGCTGACGCCGAGGATTATTTCGGAGAAAGCAGCGGGCACGCCACTCATGGCTAGAAAGCGGGTGAAAAACAGCGACCCAATGAGAATAATAAAGATGCTTGCCGTGCTCACCGCCGTGCGAATCAGCGCTTCCCGAATGGCTGAAAAAGTTAGTGTGCGCCGTGCCAAAGCAATCAGAGCGGCAATGGTTGTACCCACGGCCCCCGCTTCGGTAGGTGAAAAAACACCCAGAAAAATCCCGCCAAGAACTGAGCCGATCAGCAACGGCAACGGCCAGATATGCTTAAAGGCATCCCACTTTTCGTCCCAGCTAGAGCGTACATCGGTGTTGCCCGCCAAGCTGGGGCTAAGCTTGGTTCGCACCATAATCATGGCGATGTAAAGCAGCGCCGAAAGCACACCGGGGATGAATCCCGCCATAAACAGTTGACCCACCGACACCTGGGCATAAACGCCATAGAGCACCAGCAGCACGCTTGGGGGAATCAGCGAGCCAAGTGTTCCAGAGGCGGCGACGGTACCGGTGGCCAGCCCCTTGTCGTAGTTATGCTTGAGCATTTCGGGCACGGCAATCCGCGACATGGCCGCCGATGTTGCGACGCTAGAGCCGGAGGCTGCAGCAAAGAAGGCAGAGGCCATAACACTGGAAACAGCCAGACCGCCAGGCAGGCGCGCCAGATAAAGGCGCATGGCATGAAACAGGCCTTGGGTCATATTAGTGCTGGTACACAAATAGCCCATAAACAGGAACATAGGTGCAGCGGTCAGTTCCCAGGTACCTGCAAAGTCGAACGGAGTGGCCGAAATCATCCCCCAGGCCACACGCATGCTGGTCATTTCGCCAATGCCGATAATCGACACCAAACCCAGTGCCACGCCGATTGGTACGCGCAGGGCGGTAAGGGCCAAGGCGATGGCAATGCCTGCCACACCTATCTCGATATTACTCATTAGGAAACTCCTACAGGGCTTGGCGTTGTTGCAGCGCCTTAATCATGTTGGCGAGGATGGCCAGGCACATAGCTGCAAAGCCAACCGGTAACGCCCAACGACTGGGCCATAGATAGAAGGTGAAATTGGCCATGGCCGTTTCCATTCGAACCGTAGCGCGAACGGCATCTAGATAGCTCTGGTAGCAGAGCATGCCGAAATAGAGGAACCCAAGGGTGCTGGCAAATAGGTAAAGCGTTAGTTGGGCAATAGGCGGAAGCCTTCCCACCAGCACATCCACGCTGATGTGTTCCCGCTGAAGCTCCACATAGGCGAGAGGCAGAAAGACGACGGCGACCATGTAGTAAAAAGAGACAAACTCCAAGGTGCCGGTAAACGACTTTCCGAATAAGTAGCGCAGCCCAACATCGAGTGAGACATGCAGTGCCATAAGCACCAGAAAGAGGGCCGCCAGCACCATGGCACTTTTGGCAACCCACTGGCTCAGTGATTCGAAGTGTTTGGCCATCATGCGGGCTCACTCCTCTGCGTATCCGGGGCAGAAAAGCCCAGTTCTAACAGGGTCTCTTTCCAGAACAGCAGCATATCGCGGTAGAGTTCGGGGTCATCTCGCCAGATGCTTTGCGCCCCCATACCCCGCATCATGCACAAGGTGGCATTCAGGGCGACGCGATTCTGATGTGAAGTGTGCTTGGAACTGGCGACTAACTGCTCCCAAATCTGCTCCAAAGAGTCATTGAACTTTGCTGCCAGCGGTATCAGCACTTTCATGATATCGGGGTCGGTTCGCGCATTAGTGAGGTATTCGAGAGTCACCATATAAAGGTCACCCTTGAAGTGCTCATGCAGCGCTTTAAGCAGGCTGTCAAAGTTAAGCTCACCCGCTTTAACCTTTACGGCCATCTCCCTTACGCTTTCCACTTCGCGACTAAGCAAGTCCTCAAGCGCCGCCTGCATCAATAATGTCTTAGAGGGGTAATGGTGAACTAAAGCGCCACGGGAAACGCCCGCCAGACGTGCAACATCTACCGTTGAAGTGGCACGAATGCCCTTCTCGAGAATGCATTCGATAGTCGCTTGCGTCACCCGAGCCTGGGTTTGGCGTGAGCGTTCTTCTTGATTCTGTCGCTTCGTCATAGCGAACCCTTATTTGGCCTAGGCCGCCTCAATGCGGCGGCCTCAATGTTGCAGCGTTAATAGATTCCGTAGTCAGCAGGAAGCTTATTGTAGATCTCTTCCATGGCCAGTTCGGCCAGTGCCTCTTCGTCCTCGCGATCAACCTCGCTGATTAAGGCATCCCACTTTTCGTAGGTCGCGATAAAATCATCAATCAGCGCCTCTGGGTCTTCAACGCCGTACTCATCACGAGCCTTATCGTAGACATTGGCCAAGGCCTCATCGCGGAAAGCCTCCACGGAAGCCATCAGATCATCTTCGGGCTCGTAGATATTGTTGCCGTGGGAGGCGGCTTCTTCCAGTGCGGCTTCAGAAGCGCCCAGATACTGGACAATCATGCGGGTCATTGCCTTGGCAGTCGCTTCTTTGAAGACATTACGTTCCTCATCGTTGAGGCTAGCCCAGAAGCCCGAATTGAAGCCCCACTGAGGGCCAGACCAATACATGCCGGTAGGCAGCAACGTGGTGTGCTCGGCAACCTCCCACAATGACCGGTCAATCAAGTCGTTAGCCGCATTAGAGGCGCAGTCCAACGAGCCACGATCGAGGCCGCTATACATCTCACTGGAAGGCACATTGACGGGCGTTCCCCCGGCTTGCTCGACCCAGGCAGAAACAGTCGAGCCAGCCGTTCGAATACGCTTACCGCGTAGCTCTTCCAGATTGCGGACTGGTTCGCGGCAGAACAGCACATAGGAAGGCGTGTTATAGGCGCCCAGGTAGACAATATCCAGCTCCTCCCACTCGGCTAGCTGAGTGGGATTATTAAGGCTGAAGTCTGTCACCGCCAGTATGCCAATCAGCGGGTCATCATAGTTAAACCCTAACTCCTGCACGGCATTCGCGACTGGCATTTCAGAAGGCGTGTAGATAGCCGCATGGTGAGCAACCTGAACCACGTTATCCTGGATACCCTGCAGGTTAGCCCGTGGTGCCAACAGTACGGTGCCGGTATAAACCTCGGGTTGCAGTTCGCCGTTCGAGAGTTCCTTGACCATTTCTGCCCACTCGATGTAACCGTAACGGGAGTGGGGATGTTGTTGGTCGTAGAACGAATTGGCAATAAAGGAAGTTGCGGCATGGGCCGAAGAAGCAACAACAGGCAAGACCAGCGCTCCAACGGCGAGTGTCAGCGTATTACGAGTGAAGTTCATATAGTTTCCTGGGCCGATTTAATCGGCTGTTTTTTTCTGTTGTATTGTTTCATCTTGTTGACACGTCACCAGCTGTGGCGCGTGCACATAATTCAATCTAGACTTCAAATAATAAAAAAACAAGCAGGTCTGTTTGTTTTTGATACGACCTGCTTCGCATAGAAAGGTTAAGCAATGAAAATAAAAGAAAATCCTACTCGGCTGGATATTGCGGGTACCTGGCGAGGGATTCGCATGATGCTGCCTTTAGCGGTTTTTACGATCGCGTTTGGATTGGCGTTTGGCGTAGCCGCCGTGCACCAAGGGTTGGCCGGCTGGGAAGCGATGCTAATGAGCCTGTTTGTCTTCGCGGCTCCATCGCAATTTGCTGCCCTAGAGATGTGGCATTCGCCTCTGCCACTGCTTGCTCTGGCAGCGGTCACACTCGCGATTCATACCCGGCATATGCTAATGAGTGCGGCGCTCTATCCCTGGCTCAAGGCGTTACCTCAACGCCAGCAATTCGCTATGGTGATTCTGCTAACCGACTCCAACTGGGCAATGGCGCTGGGAGAGTATCAGCGCGGCGAGCGAAACCTGGGCATTCTTCTAGGTGGCGGGATAGCGCTATGGGGAGCCTGGGTCGCGGGCACCGCAATAGGGTTAGCCTTTGGCGGAGGCATTACCGAGCCTGAACGCTTCGGCCTTGATGTGATCATGCTGTGCTTTCTGTTGATGATCGTTGTAGGTGGAAACCCAAGAGCGGCAATGGCCCTACCCTGGCTGGCAGCAGCGGCTAGTGCATTAATGGCGTACTGGTGGTTGCCGCCTTACCTACATGTGATGGTGGGTGCCATTACTGGTGGCGTGGTGGCCGTATTATTACCCGGGCGCTGGTTAAGGGAAAGCGCCTCATGAGCTCATCACCCGTGTGGCAGTCGTTGATAGCTATCATGCTAATGGTGGTAATTGCTTATGGCTCCAGAGTGCTGGGGCTGCTAATCATGTCGCGTGTGCCGCTAAGTCCACGCGTGCGGCGATTCGTCGATGCCATGTCTAGCTCAGTCCTGATTGCCGTTATTACGCCTATCATCGTGCATGGTGACGGCGGCGTTCGGCTCGCGGCCATTGCCGCTGGCACGGTGGCGGTAGTATTGAGAAGCCCGCTGGTATCGATTGCCATGGGTATGCTTTGCGCTGCGGGTTGGCGCTGGTGGGTTGGGTAATATTGGGGGACTTGAAAGTTTTAGACGTGCGCAGGGCGTAACTAGAATCAGATATACAGCAGCTCCAGGGACTAATTACTCCCTGCTTTTGAAATAGGTAAATATAGAAATGGTGGGCCCAGTAGGACTTGAACCTACGACCAAGGGATTATGAGTCCCCTGCTCTAACCAACTGAGCTATAGGCCCGAAAAGCGTGCATATCATAGCGAATGTGGCCGGGTGAGGCTAGCCCCTTTGCGCTATCTTGATGTCATTACGGCACTTTATGTGGATTGGGCAGTCTGGTGAGTAGTTCTTTATGCGGAGACGCGCTGTGAAAGCATTGATTGCTCTATTCCCCTTATTGTTGGCGCTGCCCGTGCACGCTGACTGGCAGCTTGATCCTGGCCAGTCGCGGGTTCAGGCATCGATTACTCAGTTGAACGGCGAAACACCGCAAACGCATCACCATCAAGTGCGCGATCTACAGGGAGATATCTCCAGTGATGGCACCCTGCGCTTGCCGTTAAAACTTAGCCAAACGGATGTGCTGGAACGCTTTGGTGAGCTGCCACCTTGGATAGGCTTGCTGGCGAACACCACCTTGGTGACGCTAGAGGCGCAAATGCCGCCAGAGCGGTTGGACGGTTTGGATATTGGCGAATCCCTGGTGGAGACGCTGACATTTAGCGTTCAATCAGACATGGTAAACCAACAGGAATCCGTGCCGCTGCGGTTTACTCGTGAAGGCTTGAACGAGATACGCGTAACCCACGCGGAGCCCATGGCGATGGATGGCCGAGCGCTGATGGCCAACAGCACGGTGCGCACCGTGATGTCATTACTAGGCTACCAGGAGATTGACGAGCATGTGCCCGTCACCCTCAATGCGCTCCTGGTTAATAGGTAATAGTTAATCGGTAGTCGTTAAAGGCTACTAACTGCTTCCACATCCCCCGCCTGGGCTTCGCCGGTTTGTACCCGCCACTGGGCGGCGTAGTGGCCGTTCGCTGCCAATAGGCTGGAATGGGTGCCGCGCTCGGCCACTTGGCCTTTCTCGATCACTACGATCTCATCGGCATGCACGATGGTAGAAAGCCGGTGGGCAATCATAATCACCGTGCGGCCATGGGCGATGCGCTTAAGCGAGCGCTGGATGGCCGCTTCGGTTTCGTTGTCCACCGCGCTGGTGGCTTCATCCAGCACCAAAATAGGCGGGTCTTTAAGCAGCGCCCGCGCTAAGGAAAGCCGCTGGCGTTGGCCGCCAGAAAGCCGCACGCCCCGCTCCCCTACCGGCGTATCTAACCCTAGGGGCAACGTCTCGATAAAGCTCCACGCCTCGGCGGTTTTGGCAGCGTCGATAATTTCAGCTTCATCCGCCTCGGGCTTACCGTAGGCGATATTGTCGCGAATGCTGCCTTCAAACAGGTAAACATCCTGGCTGACCAGGCCAATCGACTGGCGTAGTGAGTTCATGCTGACGTCGGTAATCGGCTGGCCATCGATGAATACCCGCCCGTTTTCCGGGTCGTAAAAGCGCAGCAGTAGCTTGATCAGGGTCGATTTGCCCGAGCCGGTCGCGCCTACTAATGCCAGAGTGTTGCCTGCAGGTGCGTGTAAATGAATGTTTTCCACGCCAACGCCACTGGTGGCGTAGTGAAAGCTCACATTGTCGATGGTCACTTCGCCGCGCACCGGCTGAGCGAGCGGAGTGGTGCTATCGTCTTTAACGGTAATCGGCACTTCAAGTAGATCGAGAATCCGCCGCGTGCTGGCCATGGCGCGCTCGAACAGGTCGATCACCTGCGCCAGACCGGTGAGCGGCCAGAGCAGCCGCTGCGTCAGGAATACCAACACACCGTACGCACCCACATTCAGCGAGCCGTTGAGCGCCATCATGCCGCCCACAGTAAAGGTGGCCAGAAAGCCCGCCAAAATCGCCATGCGGATCACTGGAATAAACGCGGAGCTAACCTTGATCGCCCTTCTGTTGGCGTCTACGTAGGCTTCGCTGGCCTCGCGCAGGCGTTCAGCTTCGCGGTCTTCGCTGGTAAAGCTTTTAATCGTTGCGATACCGCTTAGGTTGTTGGATAAACGGCTGGCTAAATCGCCCACCTTTTCACGCACGTCGCTGTAGAGCGGCCCAGCTTTACGCTGGAAGAAGAACGCGCCCCAAATGATCAGCGGAATCGGTGTAAACGCCAGCAGCGCAATCAGCGGCGAAAGCACAAAGAATACCGCGCCAATCACCACCACCGTCACCACTACCTGAACCATCGCGTTGGCGCCACCGTCCAGAAAGCGCTCGAGCTGATTAACGTCGTCGTTCATGGTGGCCACGAGCTGGCCGGAGCTTCTTGATTCAAAGAACGCCATATCCAACCGCTGAGCATGCTCATAGGTATCCTGGCGCATATCCGCTTGTAAACGTTGGGCTAAGTTGCGCCATAGGATTTGAAACAGGTACTCAAACAGTGACTCCCCCGCCCAGATAACAAACGTCAGCACCGCTAGCATGGTGATCTGCTGTTGAGGCGTTTCAAACCCCAGGCTGGCCACAAAGCTCTGCTCTTGGTTGACCACTACATCAATGGCGACACCAATCAGAATTTCTGGGGCGATATCAAACAGCTTATTGATAATCGAGCAGGCGGTGGCGGCAATGATGCGCCGACGATAGCCTTTGGCGTAGCGGAGTAGCCGCACCAGGGCTTGAAAGCTCTGATTCTTAGAACGGGGCGGAGAAGGAGCCACGAGCATTCCTTACTGAGGTGGTTGTAGGCCAATTAGGTAGGCGCTAGCGTAATGAATTCACGGCGAAGGCTCAACGCGTTAATGCTTGGGGAGTTAAGCAGGCGCCGGGGAGCGGCGCACATTGGCCAGCAACGGGCTGCCGGTATCTGGGTCGGTGAGTAGCGTGCACTCTACTTGATAGAGCGTTCGCACCAGGTCAGGCGTAACCACCGTAGCCGGAGCCCCAGCCGCGATAATCTGACCTTCGCGCATGGCGATGAGATGGTCAGCGTAGCGGCAGGCGCTGGCGAGATCGTGCAGCACCATCACCACGGTACGGCCGTGGTGAGCAAGATGCTTCACCAGCTCGAACACTTCTATCTGGTGGCCCAGATCCAGCGCGGAGGTGGGTTCATCCAGCAGCAGCAGCGGGGTTTGTTGGGCGATAGTCATGGCGATCCAGGCGCGCTGACGCTGGCCACCGGAGAGCGCATCAATCGGTCTGTCAGCGAGTTGTTCAAGCCCTGCCGCCGCTAGCGCGTGCTGCACCACGCGCTGGTCTTCTGCTGACCACTGGCGCAGCCAGCCTTGGTGGGGCTGGCGACCAAAACGAATCAGCTCGGTCACAGTGAGCCCCTCCGGTGCGACGGCCTCCTGGGGCAGTAGCGCCAGTTGAGTGGCCAACTGGCGCGTAGGCAGGCGCTGAATATCGGCGCCATCAAGCAATACAGCACCGCTATCAGGTTTGTGTAAACGAGCAAGCCCGGCCAACAACGTCGATTTTCCGCAGCCGTTAGGGCCCACAATGGCGGTCACTTGGCCGCTGGGCAGGGTGATATCCAAGCCATCGATCACCTGCCGGGTGCCATAACTCATGCCGAGCGACTGCGTGGCAAGAGACGGCATGCTGGGTGTTGGAGATTGGCTCATGTGAAGCTCCGTTGCGGGCGCATTAATATCCAAAGTAACCAGGGCCCGCCGACCACGGCGGTAACGATACCGACGGGAATCTCGATAGGCGCCAGCAGCGTACGCCCGGCCAAATCGGCGAGTACCATCACCAACGCCCCCGCCAGGGTGGCCGCCAAAACAGGCACGCTGCGCGAACTCGCAAGCGACCGGGCAATCTCCGGCCCAATCAACCCCACCATGCCCACCGGCCCGGCAACAGCGACCGCCAACCCCGTCAAGGCGACAGATAGCAGCAGCACTTCCAACCGGCGTCGCTTGACGTTCACGCCTAGCCCACTAGCGGTAGCATCCTTAAAACGCAGTAGCGTTAGCGAACGGGCTAACGCCATGGCAGTGGCCAGCCCTAACACCAACCCGAGCATGAGTAATTGCAGTGCGCCGCTGGGGCGGGCACTGAGCGACCCCACCGTCCATGGGTAAGCGGCATTGGCGGTATCAATGGCGACTCGCGCCAGCATCAACTGAGTTATCGCGCCAAACACCGCGCCCACGCCAATCCCCGCCACGATAAAGCGATAGCCCTGGGTGCCGTTGCCCGCGGCGAGCCCGAAGGTGAGTACCGCAGCGGTGGTTGCCCCTGCTAACGCCATGGCAGGCGGCGCAATGGAAACACCAAGGCCTACAATGGATGCCACTGCAAACGCTGTCGCGCCATTATCAATGCCGATAATACCCGGCGTTGCCAAGCGATTGCGGGCCAGGGTTTGCATCAGAATGCCCGCTAACGCGAAGGCCGCCCCGGTACTAGCGGCTGCGGCCAAACGCGGCAAGCGTAGCTCCTGCACTACAAAGCTCGCCATTATATCTGCGTTGCCAAACAGTGCCTGCAGCACCGCCGTTGGCGCGACCTTAACGCTGCCCAGACTTAGGTAAATGACGCTGGCAAGCAGTAACGCGCCAAACAGACCCAGGTTAACGACCACCGCACGCTGTTCAAACAACAGGCTGTTCGCACCGTTCCCGCTTCGCCAGGCGAATCGCCAGTAACCTTGCGGTGGCGGTACGTTGTTATTGCCGTCCGCGCGGAACTGGTCTTCCGGGGAGAAAGGCATAGACGAGCTTTTTATCTGCGTGGTTTTCATTAGCGAATTCACAGCATCGGTAGGCGGCGTGCACGAACAACCGCTATCAGTACAGGTGCGCCGCACAGCGCAGTGAGTACGCCCAACGGTAGTTCCGATGGAGCAACCACCACCCGAGAGATGATATCGGCCGCGAGGACGATCAGCGGCCCGATGGGCAGACAAAACCATAGCGTGCGACGAATATCAGGCCCGGCAAAAGCCCGTGCGACAAACGGCACCACCAACCCAACAAAGGCAATAGGCCCGGCGATAGCGGTGGCAGCACCCACCAACAGCGCCACGCAGGCGATGACCAACCAACGAATGAGGTTGGGGTGGTGGCCCAAACCAGAGGCCACTCGTTCGCCTAGTGCCAGGGCAGCTAACGGCCGAGCAATCAGCGCAACCATCACTGACGCGACCAGCATACTGGGCAGCACGGCAAGCAGGTCGTCCAAGCGGCGGCCTGCCAAGCTGCCAATCACCCAGAAACGAATTTCATCAGCGGCACGCTGGTCGTAAAGCAGTATCAATGAGGTTAATGACGCCAACAGGCCAGAGAACGCAGCCCCGGCAAGCACGAGCCGGACGGGGTCGTTACCCACACCGCGAAAGCGCGCCACGCTCAATACGCACACGCAGCCCACCAGCGCACCTAACTGCGCGACTGAAATGCGTAACGTGGCGGCGCTGGCACCCAGCACTAAGGCCAGCGCCACGGCAAATGCCGCCCCCGCGCTAACCCCTAAAAGCCCCGGTTCAGCCAGCGGGTTGCGTGCCACCGCTTGCAACAGGGCACCAGCAACGCCTAATGCCATGCCCACGACAATACCAATCAAGGTGCGCGGTGCGCGCAGTTCCCAGACGATGAAGCGTGCTTCACTGTCCTGGGCACCGCTCAGTAGCGCCAGGGCCCTACCCGGGCCAACGCTACCCGCACCGATTAATAGACTAACGAGACTCACCGCCACAAGGGCGGTGAGAAGTAGCAGCATTAACGTACGGGGAGTAGCACGCCTAACGTTAGGCGTTGCAAAACGTGGAACCGTCACGGCAACAGCGCTGCCTCTATATCGTCAAGAATCGCCTGGGCGGCCAACGGGCCATTGGCACTTGTCCATAGTTGACCATCCACCGGCACTACGTGCTCTTGCTGTACTACGTTTAGGCGCGTAAAGGCGCTGCTCTGCTTGGCTGCGTCCACCGCCGCTTGACCATCTTCGTTGAGCGTTGCCAGAAATAGCCAGTCACCGTCCACTTGGGAAAGGTTTTCCAGGCTGAGCACATCGCTATGCACACCGCGCTCGCCGACCAGGCCAGCGTCCTGAACATCCAGGCCCGCCTGGGCTAACAAACCTGCAGAGAAAAGGTTTTCCGACATCACCATGGGGCCACCGGGCATCCAGCGCACCAAGAAGGCGCTCCCCCCCACACTGGCCTCTTCCACTGCCTTAGCGACCTCGGCGGCGCGTTGTTCAACGGCCTCAATCGCTTCTGCAATGGCAGCTTGGCGATTGAGCGCTTCGCCGTAAAGGCGGGCTTCTGCTTTCCAATTATCCGGCGCCAGTGGCTGGGTCGGTGGCACCACCGTGGGCGCAATACGTGACAGCAGTTGATACTGCTCATCAGAGAGCTGGGCGGGTGCCAAAATCAGATCCGGCTGCTGCGCCAGCACGGCCTCGATATTGATCTCACGCACCACGCCCATAATCGCCGGCGGGTTTTCACCAAGATGCGCTTCAATGTAGCTTGCCACGTTGTCGCCACCACGCGTAGTCACAGCGCCTAGCGGGTTCACGCCTGCCGCTACGGCAGCGTCCAAAGCGCCTTCGTAGAGTGTTACGACGCGCTCTGGGGTTCCCTCAACGTCTACGTCGCCAAAGGCGGTTTCCAGCGTGCGCGCTTGCGCAGTGCCTGCCACAAAAATACTTAGCAATACGCCGACCATACCTAAACGCCCGCTCTTAGCGAGGATGGCGGCCATTGATGTCGTTTTAACCAGCATAAGTTTCTCTCAATACGGTACCTTGGCAAGGATAATAACGATTCTCAAAAGCGCTTGCACTACTATTCCAGCGAATGGCGTGTTCCATTTCCTGCAACTCCTCCACCCCCTCACTGTTTCAGTATGCGCAACGTAACGTTCCTCAATCATTCCCTCGCGTTTGGGAACTTTTCTTTTTAGACTCCCGCCTTTATTTGATAATTAATATCATTGGCTAATAATTATCGTAACCAAGAGGGAATGACATGCCACGCTTTACTCGCTCTGTTCTGGCTAGCGCCGTCACGTTTGCTGTTTCTGCAGGCACAGCCACCGCTCAAGAAGATCAACAGCTGGACAATATCGTTGTCTCGGCCAGCGGGTTTGAACAGGCGATGGTCGATGCCCCCGCCAGCATTTCGGTGATCTCCCGCGAGGAGCTTTCGCGCCAACGGGTTACCAGTATTGCTGATGCCCTGCGCAACGTTGAGGGGGTGGATGTCGGCGGCTCAGTGGGCAAAACCGGTGGTAGCAACATTAGTATCCGTGGCATGCCCAGCGACTACACGCTGATCCTGATTGACGGCCGCCGCCAGAATACTGCCGGTAGCGTGACGCCCAACGGCTTTGGCGAAACGTCCACCAGCTTCTTTCCGCCCATTTCCAGCATTGAGCGTATTGAAGTTATTCGTGGGCCGATGTCGACACTGTATGGCTCTGACGCCATGGGCGGGGTAATCAACATTATTACCCGTCGGGTTGGCCGCGAGTGGACTGGCTCTATCGGGGTCGAAAACACCTTTAACGAAGATCGTGATTTTGGCGATCGGCGCGAGATCAACCTGTATACCAGTGGCCCTTTGGTGGAAGATACCCTTGGCCTGCAACTGCGCGGGCGGGTTTATGAGCGCGATGCTTCTGAACTCACCTACACCGACGGTGACGGCAATCCTATTGAGGTTAGCCAGCGCGGCCCCAGCCCGGTGGAAGGCGATACCTACAACATCGGCGGCAAGCTAACCTGGACACCCTCTGATAGCCATGACCTGTGGCTAGATGGTGAAGTCAATCGTCAGCGCTATAACAACGATGAGTGCCAGCTAGGCACCCTGGATGGCCGCACCCGCAGCTGCGCGCCCGACCCTGGCAGCGCCACCGGCTATTCGGATGAACTCCGTTTTGAGCGCGAGCAAATCGCCATTGGCCACACCGGACGTTTTGCCTCGGGTACGTTGGAATCCAGCCTGATGCGCAATACCACCGAAACCAAAGGACGCACGATTCCTGGTGATGTGGGCGTCGCTTACGAAGGCTTTCCCAGCATTGTCGGCGGTGCGCCGCGGGAGCTGGAAACCACCAATACCGTGCTCGACAGCAAATTCATCATGCCGCTAGACAACCATATGGCCACCGTGGGTATGCAGTGGTGGGATGCCGAGCTTGACGACGGCTTGGCCGGTGAGACCTTTGCCCAAACCACCTGGTCGCTATTTGCGGAAGATGAGTGGCTACTACGGGACGATTTGGCCCTGACCCTAGGTGGCCGTTACGATCACCACGATGCCTTTGGCAGCCAGTTCAGCCCGCGCGGCTACTTGGTGTGGAACACGACGCCCAACTGGACATTAAAAGGTGGCGTGAGCCGCGGCTATAAAACGCCCACGCTTAATGATTTGCACGATGGCATCAACGGCGTCACCGGCCAAGGCACCGTGCTGACCATTGGTAACCCGGATCTTGAGCCTGAAACCAGCACTAGTAGCGAGATCGGCGCCCATTACGATAACCAGCAAGGCTTTACCGCCAGCGCCACACTGTTCCATAACCAGTTTGACGATAAGATTGCCAGCGGCAGCGATATCTTGGTGGAAAACGACCCGCTGATTCCTGACGGCCTGTATAGCCAGGATATCAATATCGATGAAGCGATCACCCAAGGGGTTGAGCTCTCTACTGGCTACCAGTTCGCTCCCAATTGGCGCGTCAACGCCAATTACACCTACACCGATAGCGAACAGAAGAGTGGCGATAACAAGGGCGAGCCGCTGACAGATACCCCGGAACACGCCATTAACGCCACCCTGCGCTGGCAGACAACGGCAAAGCTGGATACCTGGCTCTCCGCTGAGTACCGCAGCGAACGCTACCGTAACCGCGAAAGCGTCCGCGGTGCCCCCTCGTTTGATGACCTGGGCGACTTTAAAGCCTATTCGCTGTTTCACTTGGGCGGTAATTACGCGGTCACCGATCAGCTTAATCTGAGCGCGACGATCTATAACCTGTTTGACAAAGACTTTGTCGACTACCGCGCCTACGGCGATGGCTCCAGCTTTGGCAACGTTTACGCCAATAGCGAAGAAGGTCGCCGTTTGTGGCTATCCGCCCGCTACGAGTTCTAATCAATTTCAGCTCGCTACTGTTTCAATGCTGATTTCTGCCCCGGCCATGCGCTGGGGCTTTTTTGCTGACTCTCCTCTCCTTGCCTAGCAGCCAAAAAAGCGGCTATCGCTGGATAGCCGCTGCTGTACTGCGTTTATAACGGGAACCTAGCGTTTAGAAGGCGACGTTGAGACCTAACCAAACCCGGCGGCCATCTTCCACATAGCCGTACTCATCGTAGTCAATCGCTTCGTCGAACAGGTTGTAGATACCCGCGTTCAGTTGAGTCGATTCATTTAGCTGGTAGCCAATACCTGCATCTACAAAGGTGTAGGAAGGGGCCACGATGGAGCTTTGCGAAGGGCCGGTAGTCGGTTGGCTCTCTTCGCCGCGGTAAGTGACTTTTGTCCATTGACTCAACTTGGCAGAGACTTGCCAATCTAACGAGGCGGATACCTGGTGCTTAGGCAGCTGTGTTAACGGCTCGCCTGCATACTCACCGCTTTTTTGCTCGCTATCGGTATAGGTGTAGCTGGCCGTTAGCTCAACGGTATCGGTTAACGGCGCAGCCACACTCGCCTCTACGCCCTGAGTCACCGCTTCATCCACGTTGACGCGGTAAGTCGGGTCGCTACCATAATCGTTAGCGCCATCCGTACAGATATCGATGGGGCAAGCAATGCGCGTAATTTTATCGTCAAAGTCGTTATGGAATACCGTGACGCTGCCATTCAAGCCAGAGTCGTTGGCATAAAGCAGGGCCAGCTCTTTATTGAGCGAGGTCTCTGGCTCAAGGTCAGGATTACCGTAAATATTGCCACCACGGCTGACCTGTCCCCAGTCGGGAGTAATCTCGCGCAGGTTAGGCGCTCGATAACCGGTTGAAACGCCGCCTTTCAACGTCCAATCAGGCGTCATATTCCACACGCTGTAAAGACGCGGGCTTAAATGACTACCGTAATTGTCGTCATCATCAACACGTAAACCGCCGGTCAATGCCCAGGAATCGGTAAGCATCCACTCATCTTCAACAAAGAGTGCCCATTGGCTATTCTCAATCTCACTGCGATCAGAACCAGGCAATTGATTCGTCGTACTATCGTCAAGCGACTCTTCCTCGTAGTTAGCGCCTACCGTCACCATATGCATGCCTAGCGGAATGACCGCGCTGGTTTTGGCGGTGGTGTTGGTGATTTCAATATCCCGCGATTTATTTTCGCTGCGCTCACGCTGCAGGTAGGTTTCGCTGGTACCCCAATCGAAGCGGCCACTGTGGGTTAGCGCAACGTGCTGATGGGTATAGTCATTGAAGCTATCCTCACAACCACCGCGACAGCCCTCTGATGGCGCCGAGTTGCCCATCAGCGATTCGCGCTCCTGCTCCGTGATACCGGCCTCAAACGTGAAGTCGTGTTTTTTTGATGCGGCAAGGCTAAATCGTGCGGTAAGGCTTTGTAGGCTTTTATCTTCATAGCCGTTGAGGATATTGTCTTCATCGCGCTGAGAGGCGCGACCATAGAGCTGAAGACCTAAACGATCCCCTACCAGCGGGCCACTGAGGTAAAAATTAGCCTGACGGCTATCGCCGGAGTCGCTGTCTTCCTGAAGCACGGTGTCGAGTTGAACATTACCGTGCCACTCCTGCGCAACCTTGCGGGTAATCACGTTAATTACCCCGCCGATGGCATCGGAGCCGTAGAGCGTCGACATTGGCCCACGCACTACTTCAATGCGCTCGATAGCCTGTAGCGGTGGCAGCCAGTCTTGCTCAAACCCGGCGCTACCATTGGGTCGGGACTCGCGGGAATTCTGCGGGCGTCCGTCCACCAAGATAAGCGTGTACTGGGAAGGCATACCACGAATGGAGATATCTTGACCGTTATCCCCAGCGCCCCCGCCAGTAATAATCACACCGGGCACGTCACGCAGCGCATCGGTGACACTTTGATAGTGGCCCCGCTCTAACTCTTCCCGGGAAACCACGCTGATAGAGGCAGGCGCATGGGTAATCTGCTGTTCAAACCCCGACGCAGTGACCACCATATCGTCTAAACGGGGTGCTTCTTGTGCCCATAATGCGCTACTGGCAAGGGAAGAGATGGCGCTGGCCAGCAGCGTTCGGCGCAAACAGGGAGACATAACTTCGTCCTTCATAGTGTGTTCAATGTGTGTGAGCAATGTGGGTCAGCATTCGCTCTATTAAATGCGAATTATTAGCATTAATATTTTTACACACTCTTTGCACACTGGGGTGAGACGGTACGTTCAGCATACCGGAACACAAATGCCTATTATTTTCATTCGCACCGAAAAATGGCACAATTAGCGCTCACCCTTTTCCGTGGGCCTGACCATGTATGACTTTGACGAACTTACCGCCTTTGCCGATGTGATGACCACGGGCAGTTTGACTCGCAGCGCTCAAAAGCTCGGATTAGCCAAATCGACCCTTAGCCGCCGTATCAGCCAGCTCGAAACCCGGCTTAACCAGCCTCTGCTGCGCCGCCAGGCCAACCGCTTAATTCCTACCGAAGCAGGGCTGCTGTTTCACAACTACTGCACCGAGCTTCTGGCAATGGCGGCTCATAGCCAGGAGGCGCTGGCAGAGCTGCGTGAGGAGATTAGCGGCGAAATAACCCTTGAGGTACACGGTGCCCTGGCACGCAGCTGGTTACCCGGCACGATTGATGCCTTCTTAAACCGCCACCCCAAGGTAGAGTTAACGCTACACACCAGGGAAACACCACCCACTAAAATGCACAGCAATAGCGTTCATGTCTGGCTTGGGCCAACGCACGAGTGCGGGCTAAACCAGGAGCGCTTGGGGCATTTAACCCGCGGGCTTTATGCCAGCCCACACTATTTAGCGGCGGCTGGCACGCCTCAACACCCCGACGAACTGAACCAGCACGCCTGGATAGATCTGTTGGGTTCTGCCTCTGATGGGCTGCTGCTCACTCATCAAGAGCATGGCCAGTACGCTTTTAACCCGCCCCGTTCCCGGCTGCGAGTAGACCTTACTGCCCTGCATATTGATGCCATCGCGCGCAGCCAGGGGATCGGGTTGCTCTCACACTGGTTAACTGCAAAACGCGAACAGCATCATCCAGGCGAACTGGTTAACTGCCTGCCGGGCTGGGAGCCGGTGCCTCTCCCCATCACGTTGCTCTACGCTTACGGTCATCAATCACGCCGTACCCACGCGCTGTTAGAGTTTTTACGCAGCCAGGTGCCCGCCCCGTGGCGCACGTCAGCCGCCGCCGTCTAGGTTAATTCGAGTGTTTGCCTTGCCAGTTAGCCCGCTTATTAACGACAATGGGCGGCTAACGATTGCCAAGGACAGCCAATGCTTGCCGAACTTTTTGCCGTCATGGCGCCCGTGCTGGCGGGTGCAGGGCTCGGCTACCTGTGGGTACGCCTAGGCCATCCCTACCCGGTCGACTTCATTACCCGGCTAGTGTTTAACATTGGCACACCCTCACTGGTATTAGCATCCCTGGCGGGTGCCGATATCGATGCCACCACCTTTGGCCAGACGATGCTGGCCGCCGCGCTGGTGATTATCACCATGGGGGCCGCTACTTTTGTGGTGGCAAAACTGTTGCGCCGCAGTTGGCGAGTGCTGCTTGCCCCCATGATGTACCCCAACACCGGCAATATGGGCTTACCGGTGGTGCTTTACGCCTTTGGCAGTGCCGGGTTTGCATACGGCATCACGGTGATGGTGACTGTCTCGCTGTTTCAGTTCACCTTAGGCGCGGTGCTTAATAGCCAGGGCAACCCGCTCAAAACGCTTGCCAAAACGCCCACGGTTTACGCTATTGCGATTTCCATGGCGCTGCTGCTGACGGACACTTCCCTGCCGCCCTGGTTGGCGAATACGGTGGACTTAATGTCAGGGTTCACGGTACCGCTCATGCTCATTACTCTGGGCGTATCGCTAGCCAGCATTCAGGTGAAGAACCTGCGTTCAGGGCTCGGATTTAGCCTGGTGCGCGTGCCCCTCGCTGCCGTGGTCGCCTGGTTGATCGCTGGCTGGGTGGGCCTTCCGCCACTGGCACAGAGCATTTTAGTGCTGCAAATGTGTATGCCGGTGGCGGTATTCAATTATCTCTTTGCTCAGCGTGCCCAGCGCGAACCCGTTTATGTCGCCAGTTTGGTCTTCTGCTCAACGTTGTTAGCGCTGTTTTACCTACCCGTGCTACTCGCCCTGCTCATGTAATAGTGGAACCCACACGTGACTAAAAGGTCACTGCTAGACTACTGGCAAGGATGCCAATGATTAACGTCACCAGAGGGCACGCTATGCTTCACATGAACAATCATACCCAACGCCCACTGCCCCCTGGGGCTTGGGCAAGGATCAGTGGGCTAGTGCTGGCGGGCGCTATTAACACGGCAAATGCGGAAATCGTCCAGGAATCGCTGGAAACCGACCATTTAAACCTTTCCATTGAGCGTATCGCCGATGGTTTTGAGCATCCTTGGGCGGTGACGTTTTTACCCGATGGCCGCTACTTGGTGAGCGAACGCAGCGGGCAACTGAAACTTGTCGACCCCGAAAGCGGTGAAGCCAGTACGTTGGAAGGCATGCCCGAAGTGAGTACTCAGGGCCAGGGCGGTTTGCTAGACATAGCGTTACATCCTGATTTTGAAGGCGGAAATAGCGAGGGTGATAACGATTGGATCTATTTCACCTGGAGCAAGCCCGAGGGCAATAACAGCCGTTCAGCATTATCGCGAATAAAATGGCACAATGGCCAGCTAGGAGAGGTCGAACACTTGTTTGAACAAGATCGCGCCTCTGGGCCGGGCCGCCATTACGGCTCGCGGTTGGCGTGGCTGCCCGACGGTACCCTGCTAATGAGTATTGGGGATCGCGGCAGTGAACCGCCCCGCGCCCAGGCAAGCGATGACCACGCGGGCTCTACCCTGCGTCTTACCGCTACTGGCGGCGTTCCCGATGACAACCCTTTCGTTGGTGATGACACCACCCTGGATGAAATTTACTCCATGGGTAATCGCAATATTCAAGGCATGGTCGTGCTCAGTAACGGCGAAGCCTGGGCGTCAGAGCATGGCCCCCGCACCGGCGACGAGCTGAATCATATCGAAGCGGGCAATAATTACGGCTGGCCAAAGGTCAGCCAGGGCAATGACTATGCAACCAACGAGCCGATTGGCGAAGATTCGCTCCCCGGCATGGTTGATCCAGTGTATGTATTTGAAGGCCGCTTCGCCCCCGCTGGGCTTGCCGAAGTGACTAGCGACGCCTTTAGTGAGTGGCAAGGCAACTTATTAGCCGGTGGGCTAGGTAGCGAGAAGCTGTTGCGCCTGCGCTTGGAAGAGGGCCGTGTCACCGAGGAAGAGCTGATTTTACAAGGCGAAGTGGGTCGCATTCGCGATGTTCGCCAAGGCCCTGATGATGCCATTTACTTACTCACTGACGCCCCCCAGGGCGGCTTGTACCGCCTAGCGCCAACGAACCAGTAGCGCTTCATTCACTGGCTGATATTAAAACGTATTAAAACCACCATGGATGCCCCATGCGACTACGCAATTTGATTATTTTGACCGTGATTGTGCCGCTATTTGTCATCCTGGTGGTTTTTAGCTTAGTGGCAATCAAGTCGCTCGAAGATAACGTACGCTCAAAGCTACAAACGGAAGTCGAGATTATTACCCGGACGCTGAGCTCGTCGCTCAGCTACGCGGTTACGCCAGATAGCAACACGCCGCTTGAAGAAGCGCTACAGTCGGCGTTCTCCTTCCATCGAATTTACGGGGCCTATGTATTCGATACCCAAGGTCGCGATATTTACGGGCTGGGCCTAGGCAAAGATATTTTCAGCCGTGAAGAGATTCAACAAATCATTGAGCGCGATGACTTATATAGCAACTATCGCCAACACGATGGATGGAATTACTACTCTGCATTGACACCCTTGCGCTCACAAGATGGCACTGTATATGGGGTACTGCAGGTTAATCGGCTAAATACCGGTATTGAGAACTACACGGGTTTTATCAGTATTGTGGCCGTGTTGGTGTTCGTGATTGGCGCCGCCGGAATCGTGTTTAGTATTTGGTGGGGGTTTCGCCGCCATATCGAGCGCCCGCTTAACCGGCTGCTGCACGTAATGCAGTTGGTAGAAAAAGGTGACCGCAGCCAACGCGCCACCGAAGACGGCCCTATCGAATATCGCCACCTTGCCTCCGGTTTGAATGGCATGCTGGATGCGATGGCCGAAAAAGACCAAGAGATCGAAAATCGCCAACGGCGCGAAATTGAGCTTGAAAAGCGCCTGCGCAAATCGAAAAAGCTGGCTGAACTGGGCGTATTGGCAGCCGGCGTTGCCCATGAGATAGGTGCGCCGTTAACGGTGATCAATGGCCAGGCCCAGCGTTTGGCTCGCCGCGATGTGATTGGCGATGACGAACGCGCACGACTAGGGCGTATTCGTGGCGAAGTCGAGCGCATCGTTGAAATTGTGCGCCAGTTGATGGAATTAGGCCGCCAACATAACGTAGAGAAAGGCGAACTGGCGCTTGATCAGCTTATTATGAATGCCAGCGATTTGGTTGAAGACGAGCTGGAGCCACGCAATATTCGTTTAGACATTGAATTACCGTCGCCGACACCCAACTTACTCGCCAACGGCCAACAAATTGTGCAGGTGCTGACCAATTTGCTGCGCAATGCAGCGCAAGCCCCCGAAGTGAACAGAATTCGAGTGCGCGCCCAGCAGCAAGAGCACGAATTAATACTGTGGGTGGAAGATGATGGCCCAGGGATACCCAGTGCCCATCATCACAAAGTGTTCGACCCATTTTTCACCACCAAACCGGTCGGTCAAGGCAGCGGTTTGGGACTCTCTATGGTACATCGCATTATTAACGACCACGGCGGTACGATCGGCGTGTTTGACAGCGCCCTTGGCGGCGCTGGATTTGAAATCACACTACCTATTAGTGAAACCGCATCCGCGTGAGGACAACGTTTGTGACCCAACAGGATCCCCTTTTACCTTTGTTGGTGGTTGAAGATGACGCCGCTATACGTGAGTTATTAGAAGAAGAACTGCAGGATGCAGGCTACACGACGCTCGGCGTACCTAGCGCTGAAGAGGCGATCGCCTTACTAAGCCACACCACCGTCTCACTGGTAATTACCGACGTGCGACTGCCGGGTATGACCGGCATTCAGCTACTCCAGCAGCTCCGCCAAGCAGGCAGTGAGCTGGGCATTATTGTGATTACCGCTTTCGGTACCATCGATCAGGCGGTTGAGGCACTTAAGCTAGGGGCTGACGACTTTTTAACCAAGCCGTTAGACCTTGATGCCATCCGCGATGCCGTATTTCGTGTGCTGGAACGCCAACGCCTGGCGGTTTTCCACGACACGGATATCAGCCATTTCCACGGCATTGTGGGTAAAAGCCAGGTCATGCAGACACTGTTTCATGACGCCTCCCGCCTTGCCAAAAGCGATGCCCCCATTTTGATCTTAGGGGAAAGCGGTACCGGCAAAGAGTTACTCGCCCGCGCCATTCACCAGGAAAGCCCTCGCAATGACCAACCCTTTGTGCCGGTTAACTGTGCGAGCATTCCCGCAGATTTGATGGAGAGTGAGTTCTTTGGTCATGTAAAAGGCGCCTTTACCGGGGCTAATGAGGCGCGCAAAGGGCTCTTTCAAAGTGCTCAGGGCGGCAGCCTGTTTTTAGATGAGATTGGTGAAATGCCCATCAATCTGCAGGCTAAACTACTGCGGGCCTTGCAGGAGAAAACCGTGCGCCCAGTGGGCGGCGAGCGCGAAGAGCCAGTAGATGTCCGCATCATCGCTGCGACTCACCGCAACCTGGAGAAGGAAATCGAGCAGGAGAATTTCCGCAGCGACTTGTTCTACCGTTTGGAAACGTTCTCGCTGCGCATTCCCCCGCTACGCGAGCGCGGTACCGATATTGAGCACCTTGTTTTTGCCCTTATCGACAAGCACTCCGAGGCCCAGGGCAAGCAGATCGAGCAAATCGAGCCAGAAGCGCTCAACAACCTGCTCAACTATGCCTATCCCGGTAACGTTCGCGAACTGGAAAACGCCATCATGCGGGCAGTTACCCTGAGCGAAGATGGCTCGCTCAGCCATAAAGATCTGCCCGAACGGCTGCGCGAACAATCAACGGTGGAAAGCGGTACCCCACTGGTGCCTACCGTCAGTGGCGAAGTGCTGGCAGGGAGCCAGGTGCCCTCGGCAACGCCAATCCGCTGGCCTAGCCTAGAAGAAGTTGAAAAGCGCTATATTAACAAGGTATTAGAAGCAACGGGTGGCAACAAACGACGCACCGCAGAAGTGCTGGGCATTGCTCGTCGGACACTCTATCGTCGCCTGGAAGACAGTGAAGAGTAACTACCAGGATACTGATAAGGTGGGATGCGCTAGCTAGAAAACAGACAAAAAAACCCCCGCGGGCGCGGGGGCGGAAAGGATGGCAAATCGTGTGGAGCAGCCGCAGGGAACAAACAGCTGAGGCGATTTACCATCGTAGGGAGCGGTACACTTGCTAAAGACTAGTTACTGGTCGAATTTTCATCCTCTTCCTCAGCGCCAGGCATAGGTTCGGTTCCTTCACCAAAGCCAGGCTCGTCGTCAGGGTTCATAGTGCCCTCTGCGGGCTCGTCCATGGTGTCATCCGGCATGGACTCTTCTGGCATGGACTCTTCTGGCATGGACTCTTCTGGCATAGGATCTTCTGACATCGTTTCTTCAGATTGCGTCATGCTGTTTTCTGCTGCTGGCTCTTCACTTAAGCCTGGATCCTGCTCCATCGCTGACTCTTCACTCATACCCGGTTCCGGCTGAGTGGTGGCATCCTGCTCTAATGGTGAAGGCTCTTCAGCAGGTGGCGCTGTTTCTTCGTTATCACCGCAACCAGCTAACACAATTACACTTGCCGCTGTCGCCATCATGCACAGCGTTAACCAGCGTGGGCGATTGGAAATTTGCTTGCTCTCAATGTGGTCGTGTTGCTTATCCATAATACCCACCTCCATTACTTACGCTGCTTGTTTCTAAACATTTCACTGGAAAAATCGACAGTCAGCTTTCCGTACACGTATACAAGTTATTCACAACACTCTACTTAAACTACAATCACTTTACGTGCCAAAAACATAAAAAACCAATATAAACAATTAATAATCAATGCCTTATAAAACATTAGCAATGCCATTATGTACTTATAGGCAGCCCGCGCGAGTGGGTAAAAAATGACACATGTAGCGTTAATTGCCCCGTTGAGCGAGCCGTTGTGACACACAGGCCCCACCTATGTATAATAATTTTTAATAAATTATCCGACTCAAGCTCTTATTTCTTTATGAATGGCGCAATAACGACACACGCCCATTCAGCTCAACAAAAAGGCATCGCCGATGGACGAGACACGACCCGTCAAAATTAAAGTGCGCGGATTAAGCAAAGTCTTTGGTAAGCACCCACAAAAAGCCATTGAGCTACGTGATCAAGGAATGAAGCGCCCCGAAATTCTGGAGAAATCCGGCCAGACACTGGGGCTATCCAATATTTCGTTTGATGTCTATGAAGGCGAACTGCTGGTCATCATGGGACTCTCGGGGTCAGGCAAATCGACCTTGATCCGTTGTCTTAACCGTCTAATTGAGACCACCGAAGGTGAGATCATTATCGACGGCGAAAACATCCCGACGCTAAAAGAGAAAGCGTTACTGGAGTGCCGCCGCCGTCACTTCTCTATGGTATTTCAAAATTTCGCGCTATTTCCCCACCGCACTGTGCAGCAAAATGCCGAGTTCGGTTTGGAAATTCGCGGCGTAGAGAAAACAGAGCGCCATAAAATTGCCCATGATGCGCTTAAGCAAGTGGGCCTGGAGGGCTGGGAAGACGCCTACCCGAATCAACTTTCCGGCGGTATGCAGCAGCGCGTTGGCCTCGCCCGTGCTCTGGCAAACGATGCCACCGTACTGTTAATGGATGAAGCTTTCTCAGCACTTGACCCGCTAATTCGCAAAGACATGCAGCAAGAGCTTTTGCAGCTGCAATCCAAAATGCAAAAAACCACGGTCTTCATCACCCACGATCTGGATGAGGCGCTCAACATTGGCGACCGTATCGTGTTGCTGAAAGATGGCGAAGTGGTGCAGATCGGCACGCCGGAAGAGATTCTGACCAAGCCTGCGGATGACTACGTGCGTCGCTTTATCGAAGGCGTTGACCGGGCACGTATCTTGACCGCCGAGAGCGCCATGCGGCCACTGCGCTCCACCGCTCGGGAAAGCGATGGCCCACGCACGGCGCTACACCGCATGCGCGACCATGCTATCGACTCTATTTATGTGGTTGATCGCAACCGCCGCCTTATCGGGCTACTCGAGGCCGATGCCGCCAGCCGGGCCATTGAAGAGGGTGCCGATTCGATTATTCCCTACTTAACCCAGGATTTCCGCAAAGTCCCCATGGATGAGCCACTGCATAACCTGTTTGCCATGTTTAGTGAAAAGAGTTTCCCTATCGCCGTTATTGATAAGCAAGAGCAACTGCTAGGCGTGGTGGTTAAAGGCGCAGTACTCGACGAACTGGCACGAGCAGGAGAGCAATAATGGATATCCCACGCATCCCGCTAGGTGATTGGATTGAAGGCGGCCTGACTTGGTTGACCAGCGAATACTCTTTGGTTACCCGCGGCATCTCTCGTTTCACTCAAACCGGTATCGATGTTTTAAATGACGGCTTGATGTGGTTACCCGAGTGGGCGCTGCTTGGCTTGATCGCCCTGCTCTGCTGGAAGCTGGCGGGCACTCGCCTAGCCATAGGCGCTGCTGCGGGCTTGGCACTGATCTGGAACCTGGGGCTCTGGAACCCGATGATTGAAACGCTCACGCTGGTAGTGTTCGCTACCATGGTGGCAGTTGTCATCGCGTTACCTGTGGGTATTGCCGCGGCGCTGTCTAACCGGCTTTACCGGGTCATTATGCCAATTCTCGACTTTATGCAGACCATGCCAGCGTTCGTCTATTTGATCCCAGCCATTCCATTTTTCGGTATTGGCTCGGTGTCGGCGATTTTTGCCACGGTGATCTTCTCGATGCCCCCGGCTATTCGTTTTACCACTCTGGGTATTCGTCAAGTACCGGTGGAGCTGATTGAGGCCGCCGATGCCTACGGTGCCACCCGTGGCCAGAAGTTATTCAAAGTACAGCTACCGCTGTCATTGCCCACAGTAATGGCAGGTATCAACCAAACGATAATGCTCGCTCTCTCCATGGTAGTCATCGCAGCCATGATTGGTGCAGATGGTTTGGGCAGCGAAGTATGGCGCGCAATTCAACGCTTGCGCCCTGGCGACGGCTTTGAAGCAGGCATCGCGGTGGTCATCCTGGCCATGCTGCTTGACCGCCTGACGCAATCGCTTAGAAAAACCCGGCAATAGCGAAAACGCGCGATAGAGTAAAACAGCAGAAGCGGCTGCGTTGAGCCATTAGCTTGCTAAGTCGCTCTTTGCTTACCATGCTGTGTTTTGCAGCAACCGTGCTCGTTAAGCATCATGCACGTTAATAACCAGTACATTTATATTTTAATACACAAGGGAGAAAGTGAATGAAACATCGCACATTGAACCTCCGTATCCGTCTTGCTTCGCTGGCACTGCTAGCAGGTGCTGGTGTGACCGTCAGCAGCGCGGCGCAGGCTGAAGAAGAGAAAGGCATGGTTAACCTGGCCTACGTAGAGTGGTCTTCCGAAGTCGCTTCAACTAACGTGGTCGCTGCAGTACTTGAGCAAGCGGGCTATGACGTCGAGCTAACCTCACTCTCAGCGGCGGCTATGTTCCAGGCGCTCTCCACTGGCGATGCGGATGCCATCGTCGCTGCTTGGTTGCCAACCACTCACGCCGATTACATGGAACGCCTGGGCGATAGTATTGAAGACCTTGGCCCCAACCTGGACGGCACCAAGCTGGGCCTTGTGGTTCCAGAGTATACTGACGTCGACTCGATTGCAGACCTTAACGATAACGCCGACAGCTTTAACGGCGAGATCATCGGTATTGACCCTGGTGCAGGTTTAATGAGCCTCACCGAAGAGGTTGTGGATACCTATGACCTTGAGCTGAATCTGCGTAGTGGCAGCGGTGCCACCATGACGGCGGCACTGTCGAGTGCAATTAATAACGAGGAAGATGTCGTTGTTACTGGCTGGACGCCCCACTGGATGTTTGCCCGCTTTGATCTCAAATATCTAGAAGACCCTGAAAACGTCTATGGCGGTGCAGAGCAGATTCACACCGCAGTTCGCCAAGGCCTGGAAGACGACATGCCAGGAGCCTATGCCATTCTCGACGCTTTCGAGTGGACGCCTGAGCAGATGGGCGAGGTCATGCTGATGAACCAGGAAGATGGCAGTGACCCCTATGAGAACGCGAAGCAGTGGGTTGAAGATAACCAAGATGTAGTAGCAGAATGGCTCGATAGCTAATGCCATTTTGATTAGGTAAGTTGTATTTGTTAGCAATGGTTGGGCTGGGGCTTTCGTAAGCCCCAGCCCAACTGCTTAAGTTTGTACAACCTATTGTTATGAGCACACTACTATAAGCAGTTTGATAGTGTGACAGGTCATTTCGGGAGCTTGGCATGTTTAATAACATTATGGTGCCGGTAGACCTTGCCCACCTTGAAGCACTTGAACCCGCATTAAGCGTTGTAGCCGACCTTGCCAAACAATATGACGCCCATATCACCTATGTCAGCGTCACGGCCAATACACCCACAAGCGTCGCCCGCACTCCCCAGGAGTATGCGCAAAAGCTCGAGGCTTTTGCGCAAGAACGACATAAGGTTCATGGCCAACCGGTAAGCAGCAAGGTTTATAGCTCAACAGACCCTATGGCGAATATCGACACACTGCTTGAGAAAGCTATTGACGAAGTAGGGGCTGACTTAGTAATGATGGCAACTCATCTGCCGCGGCATTTGGATATTGTCATGCCTTCGCATGGTGGCAAAGTAGCAACCCACACAAACGCCTCTGTCTTCTTAATTCGTCTGGCTCAATAAAACCGCCTTTCGTTTTTAAAATAATTAAGGGAGTAAACTTATGGACAAAACACCGAAAAATGAGCCTGATGAGCCGGTCTCTGAGGGTATACCCGCCCCAGATGGCCCGGCTAACCTGATCGATACCGATTACGTTATCGGCCAAGACAACATCACCACGAATACTATGGGTCTCAATCTTGACCTGCACGGTAAGGTGTTCAGTATATCGGCCGTTATCGTGCTGCTATTTGTGGTGTTAACTCTGGCACTGCAAGAGACCGTCGCACCGATTTATCAAAACATTTTCGATTTCTTGACCGGAAATCTGTCTTGGTTCTTTATTCTAGCGGCGAATATATTCGTCATTTTGTGCATTGGTCTGATCTTCTCTCCTTTAGGTAAAATCCGCATTGGTGGCGCCGATGCCAAGCCTGATTTTACCTATATGGGTTGGTTTTCAATGCTATTTGCCGCAGGCATGGGCATTGGCTTGATGTTTTTCGGCGTTAACGAACCGCTGACGCACTTTGGCACTTCATTTGACGGTGGCAGCTGGGCGCCGCTTGCGGGTGCGGAAGGCAATGCTGCCGGTGCTGAAGCGTTAGCTATGGCCGCAACCATCTTCCACTGGGGCCTGCACCCCTGGGCAATTTACGCTGTAGTGGCGCTTTCACTGGCACTGTTTTCGTTCAATAAGGGCCTGCCGCTATCCATGCGTTCTGTGTTCTACCCCATTTTGGGTGAGCGCGTATGGGGCTGGCCAGGCCACGTGATTGATATTTTGGCAGTGTTTGCCACTTTATTTGGTTTGGCTACGTCCCTTGGTTTAGGGGCAACCCAAGCAGCAGCAGGCCTCACTTACCTGTTTGGTGCGCCGGAAAGTGATATCACCATGATCCTGTTGATCATCGGTATTACGATGATCGCCATCGGCTCAATCGTGGCAGGCGTTGATAAGGGCGTACAGCTGCTCTCCAAAATCAATATTATTCTTGCGGCAATGCTACTTTTCTTTGTGATTGCTGTTGGCCCTACCCTGATGATTGCCACGGGCTTCTTTGAAAACCTTTGGAACTATGCGGTTCATCTACCTGCGTTATCGAATCCTTTTGGTCGTGAAGATGCCAACTTCAGCCAGGGCTGGACAGCCTTCTACTGGGCCTGGTGGATCTCCTGGTCTCCGTATGTCGGTATGTTTATTGCGCGGGTATCCCGCGGTCGTACAGTGCGTGAATTTCTGGTCTCGGTGATGCTGGTGCCGTCCACTGTATCAGTACTATGGATGACCACGTTTGGTGGCACAGCCATTGATCAGTACGTCAGCCAAGGCATTGAGGCCGTTCGCGATGCAGGCGTTGATCTGCAGCTATTCATAATGCTCGAGCAGCTGCCGTTATCACAAATCACCTCATTCGTGGCCATTGTGCTAGTCATCGTGTTCTTCGTGACGTCGTCTGACTCTGGCTCGTTGGTGATTGACTCCATCACCGCTGGCGGTAAGGTCGATGCACCGACGCCACAGCGCGTTTTCTGGGCGATCATCGAAGGCGCGATTGCCATTGCGCTACTGCTAGGCGGTGGCCTGACAGCGCTGCAAACCATGGCTGTTTCTACCGGCTTCCCGTTCACCATCATTCTGCTAGTGGCCTGCTATGCCATTATCAAGGGGTTGATGAGCGAACCTAAAGCCGTCTAGCGATGCTTTGAACCGACCATGGTTTTAAACCAATCATAAGTTTAAAGCTTGCTGGTACTGTTCAAATTTAGCTAGTAAACGGGCAACCCAAT
>NZ_AOPO01000019.1 GCF_000336575.1 Vreelandella titanicae BH1
AGAGAGGCTGCCCATTTTGTCGATTAACAACAACGGTAAAGCTTAAGACTCAACGACGCCGCAGGCCATCCGGGTGCCGCCGCCGCCCAGGTGGGGTTCATCTTTGTAGGTGTCGCCACCTTCATGAATCATCAGGCTGCGCCCCGGCATATCTTCCATGCTTAGGCGAGGGGCTAGAACGGGTAGATTGGCTTCACCCTCTTCATTAACGGTTAGCACCGGCAGATCGCCTAAATGACCTTCGCCATAGGGGCCTTGGTGCGTGCCGGTTTCTTCGGGGTCATAGTGACCACCTGCTGACAGCGCAGCGGTCATTTCGCCGCTGTCATTCTCGGCAGGGTCGCAGCTGGCGTTCTGGTGGACGTGAAAACCGTAAACACCGGGCTCAAGATCCGTCAGCGAAGGTGTCAGCAGTAAGCCATGATCCGTATGCTCAAGGGATACGGTACCGATTGACTCTTCATTACCCTCGGTGCTGACTTTATGCATCTCGACATCAAGCGTTTCATTGGCTTGTGCCGCTGAGGTGGCGAGCAGCAGCGAGGCGGCAATAGCGGTAAGCGGTGTTGAGAAACGTATAGTTGAATAGCGCATGTTGATCTCCTTCCGAATCCATGGAAACGCTGTAGCAGCGTTGCTTACTCAAGGTAGTTGGCTAGCAGTTACATTGCCAATTTAACGTGCCGAAGCAAAGGATACATCGTGCAAATTCAATAACGTAGCAGCGAGTGCCTGAGTGCGCGGCACCAGTGTGTCCAGCAAACAGTACTCTTCGTCAGTGTGCATTTTTGCACCGACAGGGCCAAGACCGCACAGAGTGGGAATGCCCAGGCTGGCCGTCCAGCCCGCATCAGAACAGCCGCCAGTGAATTCGCCGTCAACAGCAAACCCGATCGCCTTAGCCTGAACCTGATAAAGCTCAAACAGCGCGCTGCTCATACGCGCTTCGAGAGGATAAAATTCAGAGGTTTGTTCTATGATCGCAAGAGTGCCGGGAACGTCGGGTTCCGCGATAATCGCCTCAATGGCTTTATACAGCTGATCACGCTGGGCAGTGGTTACAAAACGAGTGTCCAACTGTGCCGACGCGAAAGGCGCGACGGTATTGCGTGACACGCCTCCGGTGATGGTGCCCACATTGGTGGTGATGCCTGCCTCATAGTCGGTTAACGCATGCAGCTTGATGATTTTTCGAGCGATTGTTTCTATCGCGCTGGCGCCATCGGCATGGCTAACGCCCGAGTGGGCGGCCTTGCCAGTGACTTCGATTAAGAAACCAGCGCCCCCTTTGCGGCCCGTCACCACATTGCCACTGACCCGCCCTGGCTCGACATTTAAGGCGACGCGTGCCCCCTGGGCGGCCGCTTCGATAAATGCCCGCCCATCCGGCGAGCCAATTTCCTCATCGGCGGTAAACAGGGCGCGAACGGGTAGGGGGCAGGTGGGCAGGTGGCTTAGCGCACGCATAACAAAGCAGTTCATCACCAGGCCGCTTTTCATATCGGCAACGCCTGGGCCAAAGCCGATATTGTCTTGCTGGGTATAGCCTCGGCCCGCCACCGTACCGGTGGGGAAAACCGTATCCCGGTGGCCCATGAGTAAGACATGGCCTTGACCCGTTCCCCCCAGATGAGCTTCCAAAATATCGCCTGAGTCAGGGCGCTGGTGGCGTATAACCATGATGCCATCCTGCTCAAGCCACTGAGTGATCAGGTCGGCAACCGCATCGGTACCCGCTTTGTCATAGCTGTTGGAGTCGATATTGACCAACGCCTCAAGGCAATCTTGCATCGCCTGCTGCTGGCCTTCCAGCCACGCGCAAACCTGTTGGGTTAGTTCGTCTTGCATAAGGCTTTCTCTCTCATGATGTCTGATCCTTGGTCACTCAAATCCCAGAATAGCCCCGCCATTAAGATCAGTGCCTCTGAAGCGATGCTCCCCAATAGGTGTTCGTCAGGCGCGTGCTGGGAGCAGGAGGGGTAGGAGTGTGGAACCCATAGCGTGGGTAAGCCCAGGGTTTCGGCAAACACATCGTTGGGTAACGAGCCGCCTAAGTTGGGTAGCAGCGTCGGCGTTTTATAGGTGGAGCGTTGCATAGAGGCCAACGCCCAGCCCACCCAGGGGTCTTCAGGATCGAGTCGTGTCGCCGCCATTTGCGACATGCGCGCAGCGCTTACCTCAATATCGTGATAGCCGTGTTGATCCAGGTGATGGCGTAAATGGACTAGAAAATTGTCCTGGTCGCTGCCCACCACATAACGCAGTTGGCAGTGGGCATAGGCCGTTGGCGGAATAGCATTGGCCGGGGCATCCGGGTTGCCCGCCTTCATGGCGAGTACTTCTAAGGTGTTCCAGCCAAACAGTCGTTCAGCGGGCGATAGTCCTGGCTCACCCCAGTCAGTGTCGATAGTGGGGGCATTGTCGCCGACGCCGACTTCCAATGCGGCGAGCGCTTTACGCACGGCTTCGGGTATTGGGTCAGGCCGTAGGCCTTGGATTTGAATAACACCGTTGGCATCCACCAGTGTGGCGAGTGCATTGGCCAGACGCACCGCAGGGTTTTTTAATACGCCACCCCAGTTGCCCGAGTGGTGAGCGCCTTCACGGGCCTGGAGTTTAAGGTCGAAATTGAAGGAACCCCGTGAACCTAAAAACAGCGTGGGAGCGTCGGCATTCAAACGCGGCCCATCTGAGCCAATAAACACATCGGCGGCGAGGCGGTCACGGTAGCGGTGGCAGATCTCTTTTAAGCCAGGGGAGCCCGTCTCCTCGCCCATTTCCAGCACCAGCTTAACGTTATAGCCCAGGCGCCCGTTGCTCGCTTTCAGCACGCAGCCCAGCGCGGCTAAATTGATGGTGTGCTGGCCTTTGTTATCCGCCATGCCACGCCCGTACCAGCGATCCCCTTGCTGGGTGATTTTCCAAGGCGAAAGCCCTTCAGCCCATTGGTCGTCATAGCCGCGGATGACATCGCCATGACCATAAGTTAATACGCTGAACGATGCTTCTGGCTCAAGGCGTTCAGCAAGCAGAAACGGCCCAAACCCTTCAGTCGGGTTATCAACAATGTCCCAGCTAAAACCGAGCTGCTCAATATCCGGAATGATCTGCTCAGTAAGGTAGCGGTGAAGCTCTTCCTGTCTATTCGATTCCTGGCTTTCGCTGCGGATGGCAATGCGCGGGGCAAGCTGGTCATAAAAATCGCCGCTGTCAAAGTAAGCTTTGGCATGATCTAAGGCGTGTTGGCGCGTCATAGGCACTCCTTTTAACGTTAAATATTGATTACATATGTTTAGGCAAGGTGACAGGCGACACGCGCCTGGCTGCCCTTGCCAAAAGCTTGACCGGAAGCATGCGTAATAGCGCTCAGCTTGGGTGTCTGCTCTGAGCATTGCGGTTGAGCGATTGGGCAGCGGGGGTGAAAAGCGCAGCCTGAAGGTGGCTGAGTGGGGTCGGGCTGGCCTGCCCCCAGGCCTATGTCGGGCACGCCTAGACCTGGCTCCGGGGTCAACGCGGAAGCGAGTAGTGCTTGGGTATATGGGTGGCGTGGTGCGGTGAAGATTTGCTCACGGGTACCCTCTTCGACAATCTGGCCTAGATACATGACCGCGAGCCGGTCCGCGAGATGTTCGACCACGGCGAGGTCGTGGCTAATAAACAGGTAGGTAAGGCCAAACTCATCTTTAAGGTCGAGCAGTAGATTGAGGATCTGCGCCTGGATCGATACATCCAGCGCGGAAGTGGGTTCGTCACAAATCACCAGATCAGGGCGCATAATTAGCGCTCTGGCAATCGCCACCCGCTGGCGCTGCCCCCCTGACATTTGCCCAGGGTATTGCTGGGCGGCGCGTTTGGGTAGGCCGACCAGGTCAAGCATCTGATCGACCTTCGCTGCCTGTTCACGGGGCGTGCCTAGCGCGTGAATACGTAGCGGTAAACCAACGATCTGAGCAATCCGCTGGCGTGGGTTAAGCGACGAATAAGGGTCTTGGAATATCGGCTGTATATGCCGGGCCAGTGCCTTTTGGTTAGCGTTAACAATCGCTTTGCCATTGATCAGCACATCGCCTGAACTAGGGGGTGTCAGCCCCAGCAGCATCTTGGCCAAGGTGCTCTTGCCACAGCCTGATTCGCCCACCAGCCCCATCACCTGGCCGCGCGGAACGCGTAGCGATACCTCATTGACTGCTTTTAGGGTTTGAGGCTTATGTAGCATGCCACCGCCCAGTTTGAACGTTTTAGACAGCGCGCAGAGTTCGAGGGCAAGAGGATCCATACTGTTTGCAGGAGAGGTGGTGTTTGTCATGACGTTACCTCCTGATCGTTTAGTGGCGCTGGGCTGGCTAGCTGATGGGCAAAGTGGCAGCGTGAAAAGTGCTCGCCTGCCACTGCCTGTAAGGGGGGCGTGGTTCGGCACCGCTCATCCGCTTGATCGCAGCGATTGCAAAAGGCGCAGCCCTCGATTTTGCCTACCAAGCTGGGCACTACGCCTGGGATCGCCTGCAAACGACTGCCTGGCAGTGTCTTGCCGGGCGTCGGTATGCAGCGCAACAAACCTTGGGTATAGGGATGGCTGGGGGCTTTAAAGAGGGCCTGTGCAGAGGCGGTTTCAATCACTTCGCCGGCATACATCACGGCGACCCGGTCGGCGATACGCGCAACGACACCCAAGTCGTGGGTGATGAAAATGATCGCCGTGCCAAACTCCTGCTGTAAGTCGCGTAGCAGGTGCAGAATTTGCGCCTGAATCGTCACATCTAATGCAGTGGTGGGTTCATCGGCAATGATCAAATCGGGCTCACACATTAGTGCCATGGCGATCATCACCCGTTGGCGCAGCCCGCCCGAAAGCTGGTGAGGATATTGGCGCATACGCTCTTCGGCGGCGCTGATGCCTACTCGTTTAAGCAAATAGAGGGCGCGATCGTGGGCCGCTTGACGCGATACCCGCTGGTGGCGGCGCAGGGCTTCGCTGAGCTGATTGCCCAGGGTGTAGGCGGGGTTGAGGGCGGTCATGGGCTCTTGAAAAATCATCGCCATGCGTGCACCGCGAAGATTGCTGCGCTCGCGTTCAGGCACCGTAAGGAGATCAACGCCGTCAAAGTTGAGGCAGTCGGCGTTTACCTGCGCCTTGCGCGGCAGTAGGCCCATTAATGCCAGCGAGGTCATGGATTTACCACAGCCTGATTCACCTACAAGACAGAGCATTTCTCCACGCTCAACGTGAAAGTCGATACCCCGTACCGCGTGAAGGGTGCCCTTTGCCACGGGCAAGTCGACGCGCAGCTGTTTAACCGTCAGTAGAGGCGAGCTTGTTGCCGCGGAATGCTCAGCGGTTGATAGATTACTCATTGCGGCCTCCCGGTGCGCTGAGATCGCGCAGTCCATCACCCAGCAAGTTAATCGCCAGCACTAGCATAAACAGCGCACCGCCGGGGATCGTAATCACCCAGGGCTGAAAGAACATATAGGTTTTGCCTTCGGCGATCATTAGCCCCCAGGAGGGCGAGGGTGGCTGCACACCCATGCCTAGAAATGACAGCGTTGCTTCGAGCAAAATGGCGTTGGCGACCTCAAGGGTGGCGACGACAATCAACGCGCCTGCAATGTTAGGAAGCACTTCGCGTAGCAGAATGTAGGGCAGAGGGCAGCCCAACGCCTGGGCGGCTTGCACATACTCGGCATCGCGCAGTTGCTGGGTGGCCGAGCGGGCGACGACCGCGAAACGATCCCATAGCAGCAGGCCTAGCAGTAGCGTAACGGTTAGCATTGATCCGCCGATCAGCGAGGCCATGGCCAGCGCCACTAACACCACGGGCATGGCCAGGCGGGTGGTCAGCAGGTAACTCACCACCGCATCAACGCGACCACCAAAGTAGCCCGCCAAGACCCCCAGAGTGGTACCAATCAGGCCGGAAATCAGCGCGACCACCAACCCAATAAACAGCGAAATTCGCGCGCCAAAGATAAGGCGGCTCAGGTAGTCGCGGCCAAGGCGGTCGGTACCTAAGGGGTGCGTCCAGCTACCGGTGTCGTGCCAAAAAGGCGGCACCATGCGATTAGCGGTGTCCTGTAAGTAGGGATCATGGGGAGCCAGCCACGGTGCTAGAAGCGCCACAATCCCCAACGAGGCAATGATTAAGAGGCCGATGGCCAAGCTGCGATTATTGAGCGTGCTGCGCCATAGACGCGTCTGCCAAGCAGGAGTTAATTGGCTTTGTAGCGCGGTAGCCGATGGGGTAAGAGAGTCTGTCATGGTGTTCTCCGTTAGCGCGCGCGCAGGCGTGGGTCGAGGGCTGCGTTGAGAATGTCGGCCAGCAGCGTCAACACGATATAGAACAGCGCAATGATCAGTACGATGGCCTGAACGACCGGATAGTCATTGCGTGAAATAGCGTTCCACGCCAACTGCCCCAGCCCGCGTAGTGAAAACACGGTTTCGATAACCACTGACCCGCCGAGCATAAACCCGAGCTCCACGGCGGCCAGCGCGACCACCGGGATCACCGCATTGCGCAAGGCGTGTTTGAAGATCACCGTGCCGGTGCGCAGACCCTTGGCCCGGGCGGTGCGAATGTAGTCTGCCTCCAGTACTTCCAGCATGCCGCTGCGGGTCAGGCGCATCATGGCGGGGGTGGCGTAATAGCCCAGTGCAACGGCCGGTAGCACAAAGCCTTGCCAGCTATCGCTACCTGCGGCTGGAAACCATTGCAGCTTGACGGCAAATACGATGATTAGCGTTAAGCCAAACCAGAAGTTCGGCATTGCCTGACCGGTAACCGCAATCGCCATGGCCATACGGTCTATCCAGCTGCCACGTTTGAGCGCGGCGACCACACCGAGGGGAATAGACACGCCCAGCGCAATCGCCAAGGCCAATATTCCTAGGGTCATCGTCACCGGTAGTCGCTCAACGACTAGATCCATTACCTCGCTTTGGTAGTAATATGAACGCCCAAAGTCGAGCTGCACGGCTCCCCACAGCCAAGTGGTAAATTGCTGAATCACCGGGCGGTCCAGGCCGTAATCAACGCGGATTTGTTCTACCTGCTCGGCGGTGGCCTCGGGGCCGCCAATGGAGAGCGCCAAGTCACCCGAGAGCTGCAGCAGACTAAAGCAGAGAACCGAAATAGTCAGAGCGACGCTAAGCGCTATTAGCGTGCGCTTGAAAACAAATGCCCACATAAAGCATCACCCCTTCGCTATAGAAGGCTAGCCGTGGGAAGAGCCACGGCTGCCGATAGTTCAAATACCACGCCGTTACTTCCAGCTTGCCTCGTAAAAGCGCGGTAGTTCGTCGGGGTAAGCAGTGAACTCAAGATCAGCGGTGTGGGCGTAGTAGGTGGAGTAGGAAAACAGCGGTGCCCAGTACGCTTGCTCGGAAATGCGGGCGAACGCTTTTTGGTAGTGCTCTAAGCGCACATCAGGATCTACCGAGGTATCGGCGACTTGTAACCACTCCTGCACCTGGGTGTCCTGCCAGAGATCGTCAATGCCGTCTGTGAAATAAACGCTGACGAAAGCCGAGACATCGTTAATAGAGAAGGAGCCCCAGGCTTTGAACGACATATCGGTTTGGCCGTTACGCTGGAGCTCCAGCAACGCGGGGGAGGTCATAAAACGCAGGTTGGCATTAATACCTACGGCGCGTAGGTCGCCAATCATTGCTTCGGCGTAATCCCGTTCACGGTAGGCATGAAGGTCAATGTCGAAGCCATCGGCGTAACCGGCCTCGGCGAGTAGTTCGCGGGCTTTGTCAGGGTCGTACTCATACTTGATGACGTTCTCTGTTTCACAGCCGAATTGGGTGGGAAAGCAGGGGGCATAAAGAGGCTGGCTGCCGCCGCGCACCAAATCGTTAGCCAGGCCTTCTCTGTTCATTGCATGATTGATGGCTTGGCGTACGCGGATGTCATTTAGCGGTGAATCTTCTCGGGCCGCGGCATCCAGGCCGATATAACCGACTCGCATGGTTTCGCCGCCTAGCACGCTAAGCTGTGGCATAGTGCTTAACGACTCAGCTTGATCCGACGGCACGCGCCAGATCCAATCGACTTGACCGGACATTAATTGCGCCATACGTGAGTCCGCGTCGGCAATGGCCTTGAACTCGATATTGGCGATCTCCGGCTGACCAATAGGACTGTCGGCAAAGTAGTCATCAAAGCGCGTTAGGCTAACCCCATCCCCGGGGCGGACGTTGGTAATCCGGTAAGGGCCGGTACCTACGGGCTCACGACTAAAACCCTCGATACCCACTTCCTGGAAATACTCATCGGGGTAAATCGGCATCGGGCCGGAAAGGTACTCAAGGGCTGCCGGGAAAGGCTCTTTGAGGTGAATGCGCACTTGGTAGTCATCAAGCTTCTCAACGCTTTCGATCCAGTCAACATTTTGGCGTGTCACCACTCGCGATTCGGGGGATACCGCGTAGTTGAAGGTGAATGCCACATCGTCAGCGTTGAAGGCTTCGCCGTTGTGAAAGGTCACGCCTTCGCGCAGCACAAGATCCAGGGTTTTATCATCGGCCCACTCCCATTCGGTTGCCAAGCGCGGCTCGTACTCGTTGGTTTGCGGGTTGCGGTAAATCAGCGTGTCCCAGGCCAAATGGGCGAGAATAACCCCTTCACGCAGATTGTTATGGTAGGGGCTAACGTTTTCAGGTTCGCTGTCAGAGGCATAGACCAGCGTATCGTTGGCCTTGCCAGCTAATGCGGGTGTCGCGATGCTGAGTAAAGCAAGTGACGTAACGCAATAAAGAGTTCTCGATGTTTGCATGCCATACCTCGTTTTTTAATAAGGGAAGGTTATGAGCGTTTGGCGTACTGGCGAGGCTTGTTGTTTTTTAGATGAGCCGCCGCCTTGAATTAAAACTAATCTATTGCTTAGGAGTGCCACAAGTGCAATGTTTAGAACTTATCATTGCCGTTTTGGCAATGTTTGTGGTGAGGGGGAGCCACTATGAATCCACGCGTGTTACAAGAAACGGCGTTACGTTACTTTCTCGAGGTGGTTCGCTGTGGCTCTATTAGTGAAGCCTCAGGGAAGCTAAATGTGGCGCCCTCCGCCATTAGCCGTCAGATTGCCCGGCTGGAAAGCGAGCTGGATACGCTGCTGTTTGAGCGTCGTGCGCGCGGTATGGTGCCCAGCGCGGCAGGAGAGTTGCTGGCGATGCATGCCCGCCATATGCAGCTTGAGGCAGACCGTATTGGCAGCGAAATAATGGCCTTGCGTGGGTTACAGCGGGGCAAGGTACGTTTGGCTAGTTCGGAAGGCTTTGCCGTGGATTTTTTACCAGCGGCAATCGCGGCTTTTCGCAAGCGTTACAGCGGTATTCATTTCCACCTGATGGTGGGGGCGCCCGCCCAAGCGACTCGGTATGTCAGGGAAGGCGATGCAGATATCGGCATTACCTTTAGCCTCAAGCCCGAGGCGGATATTAACGTTGCCCTTAGGCAGCCCGCGCCAATTATGGCGCTGGTTTCTCCGCACCATGAGCTTGCCGTTAAAAAACATATTTCGCTGGCGCAGCTTCAGCACTATCCGCTGGCGTTACCCTCGCCAGACACGACCCTGCGCCAGCTGTTTGATATCTGCTGTAGCCGTCAAAACCTGGCGTTTGAATCCATTTTTAGCAGCGATTACACCGAGGCTTTGATTAACTTCGCCATGCTCGGGGGCGGTGTGGCGCTGGCAGGGGAAATATCGGTGCGCTACCGCATTCAGCAACAGCGCTTAGTGGCGATTCCTATTCGAGACCAGGGCATGGATTCCCGCTTTATTGAAGTCCAGACCCTTGCCAAGCGCACATTGCCGACGGCGACGCAGGCATTTTTAGCGTTTCTAAAAGAGCATATCCCGCCTGGGCAACTGCCGCTCTTTCCTACTCCACCAACAATTAACTGCTGATCACCTGCCTTCTTAGCAAGCGCTGGCGTGAATAGCGTATTGCGCGGATGACATCTCACGGCCAAGCCGCGACAATGGCGCCCTGTTTAGATTGTTAGCTTTAACCGGGGAGCGTTATGACGCCACTCAACATCCTCTATCAGGATGAGTATCTCGTCGCGGTGCATAAGCCGTCAGGGCTTTTGGTGCATCGCTCGGCGTTGGCGCGTGGTGAAACCGAATTTCTGCTTCAACGCTTACGCGACCAGCTTGGCAAGCGGGTTTACCCCGTTCACCGGCTGGATCGGCCGACCTCTGGGGTAATGGTATTTGCTCTCTCGTCGGCAGTGGCTGGCCTGCTCAGCGATGCGTTTAGCGAGCGCCAGGTGGAAAAGCGCTACCTGGCAGTGGTGCGCGGTAAAGCACCGGAAAATGAACGTTTGGATTACCCGCTAAGGGAAGAAGACGGTACGCGCCCCAAGGCGGAAATGCCCGCTATGCCCGCGATGACCGATATTCGCCGCCTGGATAGCGTCGAGCTGCCCGTGCAGGTCGACCGCTACCCGGTGGCGCGCTACTCCCTGGTAGAGGCGCGGCCGATGACCGGTCGCCGCCATCAAATTCGCCGCCATCTTTCCCGGCGTGGCTACCCGATTATTGGCGATGCCAAGCACGGTAAAAGTGTCCACAACCGCTTTTTTGCCGAGCAGATGAAGGCTCCGCGCTTACTGCTCGCCGCGACCTATTTGGCCTTTGACCATCCGCTGTTAGACAAGCGTGTACAATTGAGCTGTGCCTTGGATGACACCATGATCGCGCTGTTTAACCAGCTTGGCTGGGCGGGGCATTTACCGCTGGATAGCGTGCGCACGCCGCCCCACACCACGCCTTCCGCCCTTCAAGCGTTATGAGTGAGTTTGTGATGTCCTCAGCTACTACATCGAGCATGCCGTCCGCCTCGCCTGTGCCTACGGCTAACGTGAAACCTCCTTCTGCAGATTATGATTTTCGCTTTGGCGGCATTCGCCGTCTTTATGGCCAGCGTGCAGCCGAGGCATTTCGTCATGCCCACGTGGTGGTGGTGGGTGTCGGCGGGGTAGGCAGTTGGACGGTAGAGGCGCTGGCACGCTCGGGCATTGGCAAGCTGACGTTGATCGACCTGGACGACGTCTGCGTTTCCAACGTCAACCGCCAGCTCCACGCGCTGGATGGTACTATCGGTCAGCCCAAGGTTGATGTGCTGGCCGAGCGCTGCCGCTTGATTGCCCCGGAAATTGAGATTGTGGCGGATACTGCCTTCGTGACACCCACCAACCTGGCCCAGCGGATTCCCGATGACGCCGATCACGTGGTGGATGCCATCGACAGCGTGATTGCCAAGGCCGCCCTGATCGCCTGGTGCAAGCGACGCAAAATTCCCATCACGGTGACCGGTGCGGCTGGTGGGCAAACCGATCCCACGCGTGTTCAGGTCGCGGATCTCACCCGCACCGAGCACGACCCGCTGTTATCCAAAGTGCGCTCGCGGCTGCGTCGGGATTACGGCTTCTCCCGCAACCCCAAACGGCGCTTCTCGGTAGAGTGCGTCTACTCCGACGAGCAGTTGGTGTATCCCGGCGCCGACGGTGAAGTGTGCCTGCAAAAGCCTGGCAGTGGTGATGCCACGCGCTTGGACTGCGCTTCCGGTTTTGGTGCTGCGACTTTTTTAACCGGCACCTTTGGTTTTGTCGCCGCGTCAAAAGTGCTCGAACGCCTTACCAAAAAAGCCAACCAGCCAAGTGCCACAAACGCCACTCAAGAGGAGAGCCAATGACCGCCCCCGTTCCCGGTATTTATCGCCACTATAAAGGCAGCCTCTACGAAGTGCTTGGCACCGCCCAGCACAGCGAAAACGAAGAGCCGCTGGTGGTGTATCGTGCCCTTTACGGTGACTACGGCCTCTGGGTGCGCCCGATTGAGATGTTTACGGAAACAGTGACGAAAGAGGGCCACACCCAGCCGCGCTTTGCGCTGGAGAAGTCGTTTTAAGGCGGAATTTCGTTATCAAGGAGTGCTCATGCCCCCCTCATCACCCCAGCAGACGCTGAAAGAAGTATTCGGTTTCGATGACTTTCGCGGCGGCCAACAGGCGGTGGTGTCAAGAGTGCTGGAAAGGCACTCCACGGCGGCGATTTTTGCCACCGGCGCGGGGAAGTCGCTTTGCTATCAACTCCCGGCGCTGCATTTGCCGCACTTAACCCTGGTGGTATCGCCGCTGCTGGCGCTGATGCAGGATCAACTGGCGTTTCTGGCCCGCCACGGCGTGGCAGCGGCAAGCATTGATTCCACCCAAGACCGTGATGCTACCCGGGAGGTGATGGAGCGCGCTAAAAGCGGCGAGCTGAAAATCCTTATGATCTCGGTGGAGCGGCTCAAGAATGAGCGCTTTCGCCACTTTCTGCGCCAAGTGCATATTTCACTCATGGTGGTCGATGAAGCCCACTGCCTCTCTGAGTGGGGGCATAACTTCCGCCCTGACTACCTCAAACTGCCGGACTACCAGCGCGATTTTGCTATCCCTCAGGTGCTGCTGCTCACCGCCACGGCGACCCCAGCGGTGATAGCCGATATGGGTGAGAAGTTTGCCATTGCGCCGGAGAACGTGATTACTACCGGCTTTTACCGTTCCAATCTTGAGCTGCTGGTATCTCCGGCCATGGAAGGCCGCCAGCAGCAGCTGATCAACTGGCTAAAGCCGCAGATGCAGCCGGGTAGCGAAGCGCCAACGATTATTTACGTCACCCTGCAACAAACTGCCGAGCGAGTCGCTAAGGTGCTGGCGGCCCAGGGTATCGCTGCCCAGGCCTACCATGCAGGGCTAGATTCCCAGCGACGGGATGAGATTCAGCGGCAATTTATGAGCGGCGAGTCGCCCTGCATCGTGGCCACTATCGCCTTTGGCATGGGCATCGATAAGGGCGATATTCGCAACGTGGTGCATTATGACCTGCCTAAATCCATCGAGAACTATAGCCAGGAGATTGGCCGGGCGGGACGCGACGGCCTGCCTTCTACCTGCCTGACCCTGGCCGGGCGGGATGGCTTGCGGGTGCTGGAAAACTTCGTTTACGGCGATACCCCTGAATATGCTGGTATCTATCGCCTGCTGGAAGAGATCGCTGCGGCAGGCCAAGCGCCGGATCGTCAGTGGGAGGTGCTGCTCAATACGCTTTCCCGCGATACCAATATCCGCCCGTTGCCGCTGAAAACGCTGCTGGTGCGGTTGGAAATGCACGGCATTATCGCCCCGCGCTTCGCATTTCTAGCCGAGTACCGGCTGCGCTATCACATTGAGCCTAGTGAATTAGTTAGCCGCTTTGAAGGCGAGCGGGCGGCCTTTGTTCGGCTTTTAGTCGATAATATTCCTATCGCCCGCACCTGGGGAACGGTGGATTTTGACCGCCTACATCAGGCGGGGCAGGCGCAGCAGATTGACGCTTCCCGTGCTCGCGTCATTACCGCCCTTGAGTACTTTCAAGATAAGGGCTGGCTAACCCTGGAAGGCAAGCGGATGACCGATGTCTACGAGATCTGCCAGCCGAACTTTACCATTGAGGCGCTGGCGAGCCAGCTGTTTGAGGATTGCCTGAATCGGGAGCGAATCGAGATTGAGCGGCTACAGGCAATGCTAGCGCTGTTTGAGTCGGGGAGCTGTCTGACTCGGCGGCTAGCCATGCACTTTGGTGATAGTACCTTTGGTGACAGCACCTTTGATACACCATCCAATACTGAGCAGGGACGCTGCGGGCATTGCTCTGTGTGTTATGGCCACCCGATAAAACTACCGGATGCGCTGCCCGAGCCACCGCTAACGACGGCCGATTTTCAGCGCTACGCCACACCGCTGATTGAGCGCCACACCGAACAGTTCGGACAGCCGCCCAATGCCCAGCGGCTGGCGCACTTTCTGTGTGGCTTGACCATGCCGGTGTTTACACCGCTCAAAGCCCGCAGCCTGAACGGCTTCGCGGTTTTTGAGCAGCGCGCCTACCCAGAAGTGCGTGAGTGGGCGGAGGCGATGCTGGGACAATAAAGGCCGATCAAAGTCCGAACGGTAACCCCAGCCAGTACCAAATAAAGAACAGGCTGCTCCAGCCGGTTAACACGGCGAGGGAGTAGGGCATGGCGATGGTCAGTAGATGGCCGAGGGTAAATGACTTGTTGTAAAGGTGAATGACCGCCAGCACTAACGGTAGATAGGGGTTAATGGGTGAAATCACGTTCGTCGATGAGTCGGCTACCCTGTACGCCGCTTGGATGGCTTCTGGCTCAAGGCCCAACAGCATCAGCATGGGTAGAAAAATCGGCGCCATCAACGCCCACTGCGCAGAGCCACTGTAAAGAAATAGGTTCACGACGGCGGCCAGTAAAATAAAGCACACTAAAGCCAGCGCCGTAGGCATATTAATTTGCAGCAGTAGATCTGCGCCATTCACTGCGCTGACAATCGCCAAGTTTGACCAGTTAAAGATGGCAATAAACTGCGCCACCATAAAGACGATGACAATAAACCCACACATATCGCGCATCGCCGCTTCCATTAAGCGCGGCACATCGCTGGATTGTTTGATCTTACCTACCGAAACGCCGTACACAATGCCGCACAGGCTAAAGAACAGCACGATGATGGGCACCAAACCACTCATAAAGGGCGAAGGTAACAGACCCCCTTCAGCGCTGCGTAAGCCGGAACCCGCTGGCAGAATCAGCAGCAGGATAACCGCGATATAGGCCAGTGCCGCTATACCGGTGTAGCGCAGCGCACGCCGTTCTGTGTCGGTTAACTGTACGCCGTGGCTTTTGTTCTCATCATCACTCTGATCCTGAAAGCGCGCCAGCATGGGCTCGACATACTTGTCGTTCATGACGGTGATAATCAGGGTAATTAACGGCACCGAGGCACACATAAAGAACCAGTTGGACACCACGCTGACTTCGTAGCCGGGGCGAACGCTCTGAACGACTTCCGTCGAGATGCCGGATAGCAGCAGATCTGTGCCCGCAATAAAGAAATTGGCGCTAAAACCGGCAAAAACGGCGATAAAGGCCACCATAATGCCGGCAATCGGGTTCCGGCCAACAGTTTTAAACATGATGGCGGCCAAAGGGGGAATCAGGAAAACCGCCGCATCCGAAACCAGATTGCCGATGATCGAAGTGATGACCACCGCCGGGGTAATAAAGCGCGGCGCCACATTACTCAACATGCGTCGGATGGTGGCATCGGCGAGGCCAGTTTTCTGAATCAGCCCCAGCGCTAATACCATCACCAGTACCAGCCCTAGCGGGCGGAAACTAGTGAAGTTAGTGACTGCCCCGGTCACCATAAATCTTATCCCATCCCAGCTAAGCAGCGAACGAACCTGAACGAGCTCGTCGGTGGCAGGGTGGCGCACAGGCTCGACCCACACGCTCATCACAACCGACAGGCCTAGCGTGACGACAAAAAGTATAAAAAACATAATAAAAGGATGGGGCAGGGCATCGGCTATTCGCGCAATCCGGTGCATTAATCCGGTGTTGCCACCGGACGTTGAGAGTTTGTTCGCTTCCATGTTGTTCTCCGCTTTATATCTGGAAGTGCTGCTTCTTGAAGTGTGCTTTCTTGAACTGCGCTTTCTTGAAATGCTTAGCGAGAGGGGAGTTCACGCTGTATTAGCTGAACAAAATAAGAGGCGCCCACCGGGATAATGTTGTCGTTAAAGTCATAGCTGGGGTTGTGAACACTTACACCACCGGTTTCGCCTTCAACACCATTGCCCAGAAACACATAGCAACCCGGAACGGCTTGCAGCATGAAGGAGAAGTCTTCGCTGCCAGAAATCGGTAAGCAGTCAGGGTTGACCTTTGCATCGCCGACTACTGCGTGGGCAACATCGGTGGCGAGTTGGGTGGCTTGCGGGTCGTTGACCGTGGCCGGGTAGCTACCGGGGTGAATGGTGAGCGTTGCGGTGGCGCCGTAGGCTTTAGCAGTACTGGCAACCAGTTGTTCCAGTCGTTGAATTGCATGCTCCCGTACTGCGTCGTTAAAAGAGCGAATGCAGCCCTGCATGGTGGCGGTATCGGGAATGACGTTGAAGGTGCCCGAGCCGGCATGCAGGTCGGTAAAGGACAGCACGGCGGAATCGAGCGGGGCAGTATTGCGGCTAACGATAGACTGCGCGCCGCTGATAATCGCGCTCACGATCAGCATCGGATCAACGGTGTGCTGCGGCATTGCCGCATGGCCGCCTTTGCCGTGAACGTCAATGGTGAAACGGTCTGAGCTGGCCAGCAGGGGGCCTTCGCGAAACCAGAATTCGCCTTGGGGAATGCCCGGCATATTGTGGATACCGTAAACGCGGTCACAGGGGAAGCGCTCAAACAAACCATCATCCATCATTGCCTTAGCGCCGGCTAAGCCCTCTTCAGCGGGCTGGAAAATAAAGTGTACGGTGCCGGAAAAGTCGCGATGTTTAGCCAGATACCATGCGGCGGCTAACAGCATGGTGGTGTGACCGTCGTGGCCGCAGCCGTGCATTTTTCCCTGGTTAAGAGACGCATGAGCGAACTGATTGTTTTCCGTCATGGCGAGGGCATCCATATCGGCGCGCAGCCCGATGGTACGAGCGGCGAGCGTTTTGCCGCGCAGTACGCCGACGACCCCGGTTTTAGCGATGCCGGTATGAACCTCGTCAAATCCCCACTCTGTGAGCTTGTCCGCCACTAACTTGGCGGTGCGCTGCTCCTCAAAGCCCAGCTCCGGGTGCTGATGAATATCCTGTCGCCAAGCAGTGAACTGTGCGTTGTTACCCGCAATTTCATCGATCATAGGTAGCCCTTTAGGTTTATTGAAACGATAGCACTTAAGCTATAGCTAAATATTATGCTTTGAGTTTTGGGACGAAGTCTTTTAGCTACCTTTAACTGTATACTGGCTTTTTTAGTCAGATATATTGATTTTTGCTTATTGAAGGATGACGAAATGTTATGGCTTATCGAGGATTTACGGACAGCCAGATAGAAGCCTTCATGTGGATTATGAAAACCAGTAGCGCTACGGAAGCCGCCAGTAAGATGCTGATTTCACAACCGGCGATTAGCCGTTTGATAAAACAGTTGGAGGCGCGGCTTGGGTTTGATCTGTTCGAACGCCACAATAATCGCCTGCTCCCGACCCGGCGTGGCACGCTGTTTTATGACGAGGTGGAGCGGGTTTATATTGGTTTACACCATTTGCGACAGTTTGCCGAACGACTGAAAGAGAGAGTGGCAGGCCAGTTAAGAGTGGTCAGCATGCCTTCTTTTGCGGTGAGTCTGGTGCCAGATGCCGCTACGCTGCTTGCCGAGCAGTTCCCTGACCTTGAAATTAGTCTCTACTCCTACCGATCCAGCCAGATAGCGGAGGAAGTGGTGGCCCAGCGCTTCGATTTTGGCATTACCACCGATCCTCGAATCGATCCGCGCTACCAGAGCTTTCAGTACTCTCTACCTGGCATGTGCCTTATTCCGCCAGGGCATCCGCTGGAAGCTAAAGCGCTTATCGACATTGAAGATTTCGCCAATGAAACGCTGATTTGTGGTGAGCCCAATGAGCAAAGCCGTAATCGGATTACTCAGCGACTGAGGAAACATGCCGTTTCGCCCAAAAAAATATGGACAGTCTCGCTGGGGGAGATGGCGATCCGACTAGTAGCGAACGGTGCCGGTCTTGCGGTGTTAAACGCCGTATCGGCCTGTTATGCAAAGCGAGCGGGCGTGGTGGTTCGCCCGCTCGCGTTTGATATTCGTTATGACTTTCAAATTATTTTGCCGCTGGAAAAAGATCTTGAACCCGCTATCAACAACATCAATGCTGAGCTGATCGCGTTAGTCGAGCAGAAAATTTTCGAAAGCCTCAAAATGTTTGGCTAAAAATCGCCTGGCTGTAGGATAAAGGCAACGGGATTGACCTATTACTCCCTTTACTCCCAGGCAGGGAAGGGATCGGGCAGCTGTTTCCACGCCTCTATGCCTTCCACAAGCTCGTCTTCGCTCAAAAGGCAGGCGTCCAACGCTGCGCGCATCCGCGGTTGATCCAGGTTCTGGCCGATAAAGACCAGTTCCTGGCGCATATCCCCGAACCGCTCTTGCCACTTCTCCATAATAAACTGACGCGTTTCGGGATCCGTTGGCCAACGCTCTTCGGGAATCGCCTTCCAGAATACCCCGGCTGGGCCGTGGTGGGCGATGCCACCTGCTTGGCTCCACTGACCGGCGGCTTGGGGGCGAGTGGCCAGCCAGAAGAAGCCTTTCGAGCGCAACAGGCCCTTACCAAACCACTCCTGGTTCAGCAGATCGTGGAATTTCTGTGGATGGAAGGGGCGACGGGCATGATAAGCAAAGCTGCCAATCCCGTACTCCTCGGTCTCTGGCACATGCTCGCCGCGCATCTCTTTGAGCCAGCCCGGTGACAACTGGGCGCGCTCGAAATTGAACTTACCGGTATCCAGCACTTTATCGAGCGGCACGCCGCCTTGAGTGATCGGCACCAGTTCCGCGTCGGGGTTCAGCGAGAGCAGGATAGCCTTCAGCGCTTCTAACTCTTTCTCACTGATCAGGTCAGTCTTGCTGATCAGCAGCACATCACAAAACTCGATTTGATCGACCAGCAGGTCGGCGACATTGCGCTCGTCATCCTCACCTAAGCTTTCGCCCGCTTCGGCGAGGCTTTGCGCTTCGCGGTACTGTTCAAGAAAGTTGGCGCCATCCACTACGGTCACTAGCGTATCCAACCGAGCGACGTGGGAGAGACTCTGGCCGCGTTCATCTTCAAAGGTGAAGGTTTCTGCCACGGGCAGCGGCTCGGAAATCCCGGTGGACTCAATGACCAGGTAATCGAACTTGCCCTCTCGAGCCAACTGGCTGACTTCTACTAGCAAGTCTTCGCGCAGGGTGCAGCAGATGCAGCCATTGCTCATCTCTACCAAGCGCTCTTCTGATCGGTTCAATGCAACATCGCCATCCAGCGTCGACTCACCAGGGCCACCCCGCACCAGCGCACCGTCGATATTCACCTCGCTCATATCGTTAACGATGACCGCCACCCGGCGGCCCTCACGGTTGGCGAGAATATGATTAAGGACGGTGGTTTTACCGGCACCTAAAAAGCCCGACAGTACGGTGACGGGCAGGGGAGAAAACGCAGTCATTGCTAGCACACCTCTAAATGGTTTTATGTTATGTGATAATATAACAATATAAGTGCTTAGAGGAAGGTTTGTTTCAGAGGAGGTCGGGTCAGATTCGTATCTGCTAGTGGATCTCAGCGCTTATATTGCGTTGGGCAATATCCACGTAGAACATCCGGCTCGCTCATGCCAAACAGCGTTTCGATCGCTTCAAACGGTGTGCGGCCTTCCCAGGCCATTTCGATAACACGTGACTGTTCGTCATCAGGTAAGCGGCGAAAGCGCTTAATGGGGGCTTTTGGCATCGTCCACCTCATTGGTGGGCATCAAGGCTGCGGGCAGTGTAGTGCTTTTTAATAGACCAGCGCAGCGCATCGATCACGATGAAACATGCCAAGCTTACACCCAGTACGGGCAGTGCTACGCCAAGCGTGATAGCGACGAACAGCACGCCGAGTTGGGTCGTAAGCGGAAGCATTAGCCAGGGTTCAGTCACCGTTGGGAAGCGCTGACCACTCGCCGTGCGTAGCCGCCGCCACGCCATTACGTAACCCCACACCATCAGCGTCACAAGCCCCGCGGCGATCAACGCCAGCACTATTTGATTAGCGATACCAAACAGTACGCCCATATGCAGATCAATCCCCCAGCGGGTGAGCTTGGCGGCTAGTGGGAAGGTGGTAAAGTCGGTTTGATCGGTCACAGCCATGCTTTGCGGATGCAGCGCCACCTGGTCTACCTGCGTAGGCCACTGGCGATCAATTTCCGCTACCCGCCATGCCTCCTGGGAACTGCTCGGAGGCGTTAGTTGGATGCGCGCTGCGCTAAGCCCCGCCTTACGAGCAGCGCTCAGCGCCCGGTCAAAGTCCTCTAACGTGATAGACGTGGCCACCATTGCCATATGGCCGTGATGCTCAGCATGTTCATCGGCTACCTGGCTATCGGTATCGATCAGTGCCGTTGAGGCACTTGGCGTGCCCCAGCCCCAGGCATGACGAAGTTCCGCAATATTGCTCCCTGCCCACTGTGACCAAGTGAGCCCCGTTGCCGAAAAGAACAGCAGCCCGAAGGAAAGCACTACGCCAAGTGTTGCGTGGCGTTGGCGTGTGGTGTGGGCGCCTGACAGTGCTTTCAGTGTGCGGCGTTGGCGAATCCACAGCGTTATGCCACCCAGCGCGGCAAGCCAAAGCCATGAGGCAGCCAGCTCACTATAGAGACGCCCCGTCTCGCCCATTAACAGCTGGCGGTGAAAATGATCGATCGCTGTGCGCAGCGGTAAAATACCGCTGGTACCGTAAACCGTCGTATCACCGGTCACTTTCAGGGTAATGGGATCGACAAACAGCGCCCGATGTTCAGAAGGCCCCAGCCCTGGCTCGCTAAACATGAGTCGGGTGGTATCGCCTAAAGCCGGTGCAGGGCGCACCGCGCTGGGCAGGGTTGGTGCGCCCAGGTATTGCTGGGCCGTAGTGATCTGTTCGGCAAGTGAATGAGGTTCGCCCTGAGTAGCGCCATATAGGGTGTCATGGTAGAGCCACTCTTCAAGTGGTGGGCTAAGCAAGTAAGCGATACCAGACAGTGCCGCGATAAGAATAAAAGGGCCGACGAAGAGGCCAATATATAGGTGTAAGCGGCTAAGCAGGGCAAAAAGCAGCTTGCCGGTGCGGTTAGAGGAGTGGACTGTCATTGGCTTGAATCCGAGTGGTATCGGTAAATTAGCCAGACAGCTTAGATAGTTTAATTAGCAATCGCTAGCCTGTGCATAGCGGTAAAAAGTCACACGCTTAGCGGCTAGACGGAGCGGGCTTGACGGCCAGGAGTGCACGGAATAGACCATTCATTAGCACCGGTTCGTCGTGGTGAATCTGAAACCCAGCTTCGCTGAGCAGTGGCTGTGCTTGGCGTGTAATGTCGGTGGCAAGTGCCGATGTGACTCCATTCAGAAGACGTCGGCCCGCGCCCACAGATTGACCGTCTGGCTGGAACTTATCCATTACGCACAGCTGCCCACCGGGTTTTAACACGCGGTACGCTTCGGCAAGCCCTCGCTGTGGATCAGGCATTACCGCAATAATCAGATGCATGATGACGGCCTCAAAGTGCTCATCGGGGTAGTTGAGCGCCTCGGCATCCATCACACTACACTCCACATCGTGGCGAAGCTCCTCGGCTCTTTTTGCCGTGCGCTTCACCATGGCCGGAGCGATATCGGTGGCGTGCAATTCGATGTCATGAGGCAGAAAAGGCAGGTCTAACCCTGTGCCAGCCCCTACCAGCAGCACCCGCATACCAGGCTCCCAATCTACTTGTCCAAGCGCAATACGCCGTGGCCTACGAAACGCACGGGCGGCGACCGCATCGTAGAAAGGTGCGTAAACGGTGTAGCGAAGGCGATTCCACGCGGTGGTGTTGAACATAACGCCCCTTTGCAGCTCAACGCTGCGATTGCTGAATGCCGGGTGTCGACTATTTACATCAGACTACCTATAGCATGAAAGCAATCATTCAACCAATAAAGCGTGCTCATGTTGGATGATTTATTTTATATGGCTAATATTATCACCTTATCAAATTTATTGTGTGGGATTTATGAAATGGCAAACGTTATAGTGATCCTTTGGTTGATTTTTTGTAGTAATTTTTGATTGGTCTTAAAGTTGTAGAGATAAGTTTTTGTCATTGTGTTTGATTACCCTTTTTGTAGGCGTGTAGTTAAGCTTTCAACAATATCGATAACTAGCTGTCGATCATTTTGATTTAAAGGCTCTAAAAGCTGTTTCATTCTGCTTGACTGATCATCGATATGAAAACTGGCTTGCCCAAATAACTCAGCTGCCTCGCAGTTGAAAATTTCAGCAAGCTCTATTAAGCGCACAATGTTGGGGATCACCCGCCCGCGCTCGATGCGCGAAACGGCTTCGTTACCAACACCTAGGCGCTCAGCAACTTCCTCTTGGGTCAATTGACTGCGAACCCGCTGTTTGGCAATTGCCCGGCCGATACTGCCTGCAAGCCGTTTCTGTTCTGTTTTATTCACAATGTCCTCCATTAGACCTAGATGGTTGAGGAACGACCTATTGACATGAAGGACTGTTTAGGTTGAATATCATCTTCTAAGGTTGATTTGGATGCCTGTAGTTACTTTTTGTTTCGTTTGGTTACGCCGTGAAATGTGTAATTAAGGGGTAATGATTTAATTGGGTAGCCAAAAAAAATAAAAAGCATAGGTGTGATAGGTGAAAATGCCCGAAGCTATAAAGCATATAACTGAGGGCAGCTTTAGTAGTGTAAGTTATCAATATGTTTTCAGTGTTAATGTTCAAGTTGCTTTGGTTGGTTGTTTGAAGGTTGTTTAAAAGCTTATGAAAGAAGATTGTGAGGTGTTGAATGTTGGGTGGTTTTTCTTTTGTAAGCTTTAGGCGTTTATAAACTTTAGTCGTTGATCGGTTACCGAATGGCGTTTATGCGGCAGATCGGTGCGTTTTTTTAAATACTGTTCAGCAAGAGCGGGAGAGAAGCTTGATGTGTAAATCCGAAGGCGCTTAATAACATGCTCCCTACTTCTGCACCAGAGATTTTTCGACAGTTGGCGGATAAGTTGACCTGCGTCAGTGAAGAGGGCTTTTTTCAACACCTTGTGCGATCCCTGACGGGTATCCTTGGCGTTGATCATGCCGTTGTTGAATATGTCGATAGCCGCCAGGACACTGTGAGCACATTGGCAGCGTGGTCTCAGGGTGAGTTCATTGAGACAGCTCCGTATTCACTACAAAGCACGCCATGCCAACAGGTCGCGGAACACTCACGGTTGTTTGTGCCTGCTTCTGCTCGTCAGCAGTTCCCGGATGATCAGCGGCTGGACTCCCTGAGCGTTGAGGGGTATTTGGGTATCTCCATCGCAGCGCCTGGTGGCGGCTTTTTGGGTGCTATTGCGCTAATGCACTCATCCGTCCTGGAGCTTCCTTCTTATGCCGATGAAGTGTTACGTATCTCTGCGGCGTTGGCTGGCGCAGAGTTGGCGCGTCAGTTAGCAGAAAGCCAAACGCGCGAACGTCTGTTATATAAACAGCAGGCGTTGCAGCGCATTGGTCGACACAACACCGCCCTGATCAACACCATTAATGAGCAGCAACGCTTTCAACACGCCGTTGTTAGCTTGGCAACTGCGGTCTCAGCTGAGAATGGCGAAGCGTTTCTGCGCCGGCTAACCGCCCATATGGCCGAAGCGTTATCCGCTGAAGTGGGGTTTATAGCGCTACTGGACGAGCAGGATTCCGATATCGCGCATACCTTAACGCTGTATGTAAATGGTCAGTGCCAGGATAATTTTGCTTATTATCTTCCCGGCGTTCCTTGCCATAAGGTAATGGTGGAGCAAGAGTGTATCGTTCACGAGGGCGCCGCCATTAGGCTGCCTGCTGAAACCAACGGGGCGCTTTCGTGGGTAAACGGCTATGTTGGGCGGCGGCTGGATGATAGCCATGGTCAGCCGATGGGGCTTATTGGCGTCATGTTTAAGAAGCCGCTGGACGATGTGGATGTTGTGCGCAATGTCTTGCAGATATTTGCTGCGCGGGCCGCTTCAGAGCTTGAACGCCAACAAGACGAAGTACGCATTCGCCAATTGGCTTTTTCTGATTCGGGGACTCAATTGCCCAACCGTGCTGCCTTTATGCGCCACTTAGAGCGAGTGGTCGCCGATACGCAGACCACTGAATTGGCGCTATTGCTACTGGATCTTAATCATTTCAAAGAGATCAATGATACCGCTGGGCATGACCTGGGCGATTTAGTCCTAAAGGCCGTGGCCGAGCGCTTTGCAGCTTCGTTGACGGAGGGACAGTATTTAGCACGCTTAGCTGGTGATGAGTTTGTGGTGGTTTGCCCTGGTGTTGAGGCAAGCAGCGCGTTAGCCACAGCTCAGCAATTGTGCGACAGCATCGCGCAACCGTTTATTGTTGAGCAACACTCCTTTGAGCTTTCTGTGGGAATCGGTCTGGCGCTATATCCTCAGCATGCGGCAATGCCATTAGAGCTGTTGAAACACGCCGACATTGCCATGCATCAAGCCAAGCGGCAAAAGCTTCCCGTATGTGTATTTGAACCCTGGATGGGGCGCGTTGTGGCTGAACAGTTGCATATCGCCAAACGCCTGGCGTCCGCCATTGCCGAAAAACAACTGAGCCTGCACTTTCAGCCCCAGGTAGATTTGCACACCGGCCAGTTAATTGGCGCTGAGGCGCTGTGTCGGTGGCACGATGAGGAACTGGGTGACGTTTCACCGGGTAAATTTATTCCTATTGCCGAGGAGCGCGGCATGATTGTCGCGCTCGGCAGTTGGGTGATAGAGGAAGCCTGCAGGCAACTTGCCGCATGGCGAGAGCAGGGGCGCTCTATGCCTGGCCAGTTAGCGATTAATATTGCCGCCCAGCAGTTTGAAGAGGATGATTTGGTGACTGGCCTGCTCGGTTGCTGTGTCGACTTTGGCGTTGAGGCGTCACAACTTAGCCTGGAAATTACCGAAAGCGGTATCATGGAGAATCCTGAAAAAGCGATTGCTATGACCGAAGTGTTAAAGAGCAAAGGGTTAGGGCTTTCCATTGATGACTTTGGCACCGGGTATTCGTCGCTTGCCTACCTAAAGCGCTTCGCCGCCGATAAAATTAAAATCGATATCTCCTTCGTCCGCGATATGCTCACCAGCGACAACGACCGTGTCATTGTGGCAACGATCATTGCCATGGCAAACACGCTGGGCCTTGAAACCATTGCGGAAGGGATTGAGAACCAAAACCAGATTAACGCATTGCTTGCAATGGGCTGTGCCCAGGGCCAAGGCTACTACTTTGATCGGCCATTGGCAGCTAAAGAGTTTGCCCAGCGCTGGCTGCGCTAGGTGAGTAGGTCGTTTTTGCATTGAGCGTTTTTGAAGGGCGCCCACCAAACTGCTATCTATAATAGACAATAAGCTTAAGGTAGCGCCTGTTCTCCCGGTTCAACGAATCGAGCCCATTCTAATTTTAGCCTCAACCCTTTCAAAAAGCCCGGTTAGTCGGGGTGCCAAGTAGTCTAGACTCATGCTATACCTAAAACGTAACCTCATCTTCACATACGCTCGAGGTGCGCGCTTTAGGATGGTGAGAAAATCAAAAGGACGCATTTAGCTGATCGAATGGACTCTTTCGTATGTCGATTCGGCAAGTAAGCGAATTTGAATTTAGTCAAAGGATTGTACAGGAGCATGACGCTAAATGAGTGGATCGACCCGGTTAAGTAAATTTTCAAGCTGCAAAGGTTTTTTTTCAGTCGCCGTTCTGGGTGGCCTGCTGGTTGGAAGCATCCCTCTTGAGGCTTTTGCATTTGGCTTCGATGATGTCGCTAGAAAAGCAGAGGAACTAGCCCAGCAGGGCTACCGAGCCCCGGAAACATCTTTGCCTGATGAGCTGCGCGAACTCAGCTATATGGAGTATTCGCAAATACAGTTCAAGCGAGATCGCGATGTGTGGAGCGGTAAAGGCGCACCGTTCACCCTGAGCTTTATCCATGAGGGTATGCATTATGACAGTGCCATCCAATTAAACAGCGTTGATCAGGAGGGGGGGGTACATGGCTTTGCCTATAATCCGGATGATTTTACCTACGGTGATTTAGGCATCTCCGACGAAGTGAAGAATAGCGATGGCATTGGTATTGCCGGGGTCAGGATCAACCATGCACTCAATGAAGGTGATCGCAAAGATGAGGTGATGGTCTTTCTGGGGGCTAGCTATTTTCGCGCTATTGGCGAAGGGCAGGTTTATGGGCTTTCTGGGCGAGGACTTGCCGTTGATACAGGGCTACCTTCGGGCGAGGAGTTCCCTCGCTTCAAGGAAATATGGATCGTCGAACCTGGCCCGGAAAGCCAGTACTTGACTATTTTCGCACTGCTTGACTCACCTAGCGTGACCGGTGCATACCGCTTCGTGCTGCGTCCCGGAGAAGACACTATAGTCGACGTACAGTCGCGGCTATATTTGCGTCGGGCTGTCGAGAAACTAGGAATAGCTCCACTCACCAGCATGTATCTTTACGGCCCAGAGCAGCCCTCTTCGACACAACACTATATCCCAGCAATCCATGATTCTAATGGCCTTTTGATCAATGATGCGCAGAATGGCTGGCTGTGGCGCCCGCTAGCCAATCCGGCCAGATTGATGATGAATAGGCATGCAACACCTCAGTTACGCGGTTATGGCTTGATGCAGCGTGGCCACAATTTTAGCGATTATCAGGATATTGCCGCACGTTATGATCTGCGCCCAAGCGCCTGGGTCGAGCCACAAAACGAATGGGGGGCGGGTAGCGTTGAGCTGATTCAGATTCCGACTGACAACGAGACCAACGATAATATCGTCTCGATGTGGCTGTCTGATGAACCCCATGAGCCGGGAACACCGCTGGCATTCGATTACCGTATTACGTTCACAACCAATGAAAGCCGCCACCTTGATCCTCAGCTTGCCTGGGTTGAAGAAACACGTCGCTCACGGGGAGAGGTGATGCGCGATAACCTAGTGCGCGAGCCCGACGGGACACTCGCTTTTGTCCTCGATTTTATCGGGCCCTCGCTTTCCGGTATCGGCAGCGATGCAAATATGACCGTTGAGGCAAGCGTGGGCGATAATGGAGAATTGGCGACTAGCCGCGTTGTTCATAACCCAGCGACCAACGGTTGGCGTGTATTTGTCAATGTGAAGCGGAATAATGGCAGCCAGCCCTTGGATATCAGGGCCAAGCTAATGCTCGATGGCAAGCAAATGTCCGAAACCTGGTACTATAGGCTGCCTGCTAATGGCTGAAATGATGTCTTCATCGCAGGCAACGCCAACGGATATTTATTTAGAGCGCTTGGCGTTGGAGACCCAGAATCGTAAGGAGCGCTACAAGTTACTGGTCGGTGATCTTGATAAGCACGACATGGCGTCGCTACACGCTGCGTTGAGCGAGGATAGTGATGGGGATGGTAATTGGCAGAGAGGTGACAATAGTGATCCTGCAGCGCTGTCAGTAGGTCGGCGCCTGGCGCTTGCCTATGCAGAGCCGCCGCTAGCGCCGCCAGACGTGCTGTCTACGGACACCTCCGGTATTACCCGCCTGCAAACTGCGCCACCGATGAAGCGAACGCCGTTGGCGCCCCAGCAGTGGTCGACCAATCCTTTCGTGAATATTGGTCGCCGCTTCAAGCGCTGGGCAAATGGTGATTTTCGTCGGCGCAGAAGAGAGTCACCCTCCGCGTCCTGGAAGTGGGTCGCCACTAGGCGACGCTGGGTTTTGCTAGTGCTGATTTTCGGTCAAAGTATCATCGCTGCCAATCAGATGCGTACTGTCCTCCCTGGCCAGGGCCTGCAGTGGCTTGAGATAGCTATCCTGTCGTTATTTGTGTTGCTATTCGCCTGGGTATCCGCCGGGTTTTGGACTGCCTTGATGGGATTTTTCCAGCTATTACGAAGCCATGACCGCTACGCCATTGACAGCGAGGTGGGCGACGAGCCGATTGATGATGAGGCACGCACAGCACTATTGGTGCCAATCTGTAACGAGGATGTTGCCAGGGTCTTTGCCGGGGTGCGCGCCACCCTGGAATCCCTGCGCAGTACGGGTAATGACCGGCATTTCGACATCTTTATTCTGAGCGATACGTCCGATCCCGATATTGCCATTCAAGAAACCTATGCCTGGCTGGTGTTGTGTCGTGATCTGGATGCTTTCGGTCAGGTTTTCTATCGCCGCCGACAGCGTCGAGTCAAACGCAAGAGCGGTAATCTCGACGATTTTTGCCGCCGCTGGGGGGCGCTCTATCGTTATATGGTGGTGTTGGACGCCGATAGTGTCATGAGCGGCAAATGCCTGACGCGACTGGTGCAAATGATGGAGGTGCACTCCAGGGTCGGCATTATCCAAACAGCGCCACGCGCTTCGGGGCGCCTCAATCTGTACGCTCGGATGCAACAGTTTGCGACACGAGTGTATGGACCGCTGTTTACTGCCGGGCTCCATTTTTGGCAATTGGGTGAGTCGCATTACTGGGGCCATAACGCGATCATTCGCCTCGCCCCGTTTATGCAGCACTGCATCCTGGCGCCACTGCCCGGTAAAGGCTCGATGTCTGGGGAGATACTATCCCATGATTTTGTTGAGGCGGCGCTGATGCGGCGAGCCGGTTGGGGGGTATGGATTGCCTACAAATTGGAAGGCAGCTTTGAAGAAATGCCACCTAACCTGCTCGATGAACTCAATCGCGACAGACGCTGGTGCCACGGAAATTTGATGAACTTCCGGCTGTTTTTCTCGCAAGGCATCCACCCCGTCCACCGTGCCGTTTTCCTGACCGGTTTAATGTCTTATCTTTCCGCGCCGCTATGGTGTCTTTTTTTAGTGCTTTCGACCGCGCTTTTAGCAGTGCATACCTTTAGCACGCCCGACTACTTTCCTGAGCCGGGAATGTTGTTTCCTGTTTGGCCACAATGGAATCCAACCTTAGCGGTGGGGTTGTTTGGTGTGACGGCGTTACTGCTGTTCTTGCCTAAGCTGCTCAGCGTATTGCTGGTGTGGATACAGGGGAGTCGTCAATTTGGCGGGCCTCTCAAGGTATTGGAAAGTATGATTCTCGAGTCGCTATTCTCGATGCTATTAGCGCCGGTAAGGATGCTGTTTCACACCCGCTTTGTACTGACGTCATTGATGGGGTGGGCGGTTCAATGGCGCTCACCATCACGTGAAAATAGCGACACGACGTGGGGGGATGCGTTCCGCGCACATTGGAGTCAAACCCTAATAGGGGCTGTGTGGGCAGCGGGTGTTTACGTTATGGAGCCTACATTTCTGTGGTGGCTCTCGCCCATCGTCGTCGCTTTGATGCTGTCTATCCCGGTATCGGCACTGTCGAGCCGTGTCTCGTTAGGGTGGTTCTGCTTTCAAAAGCGGCTTTTCCGGATCCCCGAAGAAACACAGCCGCCCCGTGTGCTGCGGCGCATGGTGAGGTTGCTTTCCCACATGAATACCGGAATGGCGGCGCCGTCTTTTGCCCAAATGGTGGTAGATCCTGTGCCGAATGCGTTGGCTACTGCTTTAGGCACATCACGGCATACCGATGCCGAGCCAATACGCCAACGTCGGGCCGAGCGGGTTGCACGCGGAGTCAGGATGGGGCCTGCGGCAATGAGTAAGCTGGAGCGTTTGGATTTTCTAGATGACCCGGTGATGATGTCGCAACTGCACTACCACATTTGGGAAGACAGCAAGGCACATCACAGTTGGTTTGACTGTGGTCTGCCAGGCCGTGAATCCAAGCACCTCCCAACCTTTAACTAGGCAGACGCTCTTTTTTAGCTACTCTCGCATTTAATCAGGCCGGCTGAGAGGCTGGCTTGTATTTGCCGCTATTCACTGACTCGCTCATAACGTTTTCGCACTGAGCGTTTGCGATGGGCTCTCTCCGAACTGCTGCTTGTAGTCGTGGGCGAACTGTCCCAAGTGCCAAAAACCCCAGTAGGTGGCTATTTCCGTGACCGATTGTTGCGGAGATGCCGCCCGCAGCGCCCGGCGCACGCGGTTCAGCCGGGTCAGGCGTAAGAACTGTAGCGGGCTGATGCCCAGGATGGTGGTGAAGCTGTACTGCAGTGTGCGGCGGCTAACGTGGGTAAGCTGACAAAGCTCCTCCATCGTCACGGGGCCTTCCAGATGCTCATCCACGTAGCGCTTGACGCGATCAACCACTTCCTTGCGATGGGCATAGCTGGGTGGCAGCTCAGCACTGGGCTGCTTGACCTGCAATAACTCCAGTAGCGCCATCAGCAGAATGTCTTGATGGATATGGCTGGCGATGGACAGCGTCTGACTGGTGAGTAGACGTTCAATGAGGAACGACACGGCGCGCAGGGTGTCACCGGCCGCTTGGCGACGGGGCATGGCGTGCCAGTGTGTATCCAGGCTGACCCCCTGCCGCTTGGCTGCCGCCGTCAAGGCGGGCAACTGGATCACCAGCCCATAGATGTCGAATCCTTCCGGCGTCACCAGTTCAAAATCACGTCCACCCGGGCGGCACATCACCTCGCCCGCACTGAGCGCTTGTCCATTGATGCGCGAGCCTTGATGGGTAGTGGGAATACCGATCCACAGCGACTCAGGCCATACCCGGCAGTCCTGACGTAGCGCTTGCCCGGTATGCTCCTTGAAGACCTGCATGGTTTCCAGTGCCACCTCATCCAGCCGCCCGTAGAAACTCCCTGGGCTGAGCTGATCGTACTCCTGTTGCCATCGCGTCAGGTTCTGCGCGTGCTCATCGGCATCAAAGGCCTCTTGAATGCACCTTGTTGGTGCAAATGAGCTGTCGAGCGTGGTCATGAAGCGCTCCTCGCAGTGATAAGTTGGCTAATCATAATTTATGTAACGCCTTAACTTTTTGTATTTACTTGAGTAAAGCGAAAGTTAGTGAGTTTGCCAAAACTTGATACTCCCTCTCTATTGATAACGCTATGGTGGAAACAAGCAAGTTTTGTACTTCAGCGCGATGTCAACGCGATCAACAACAGCCATCGTAATAAAAAAGGATAGCCCCATGGCGCAGACCTATCACACGACGGTGGGGAGTCGCAGCTATCGCTTTGCATGCCTGGCAGAGCTGATGGCTAAAGCCACGCCGCCCCGTTCAGGCGACCGTTTGGCCGGAGTAATGGCGGAGAGTGCCGAAGAGAGGGTGGTCGCCCAGATGGTACTCGCCGAGCTCCCGCTTACCACTTTTTTGAATGAAGCCCTGATTCCATACGAAGAGGATGAAATCACTCGGCTGATTATCGATGACCATGACTCCGACGCTTTCGCCCCCATCCGTCACCTCACCGTCGGCGATTTTCGTAACTGGTTGCTCTCCGACCACGCTACCAGTGAGGTGTTAGCAGAAGTAAAAACGGGGATTACCCCCGAAATGGCCGCTGCCGTCAGCAAGCTGATGCGCAATCAGGATTTGATTCTGGTGGCCAAGAAGTGCCGGGTCACCACCGCTTTTCGCAACACAATTGGCCTGCCGGGGCGGCTTTCCACTCGGCTTCAGCCCAATCACCCCACCGATGATGTGACCGGCATTGCGGCCAGCATTCTGGACGGCCTGCTCTACGGCAGTGGCGACGCGGTGATTGGCATCAACCCAGCGACGGATAACGTTGCCCAGAGCGTCAAGCTGATGCGCTTGATGGATGAAGTGATCCAGAAGTATCAAATCCCCACCCAGTCCTGCGTGCTTACCCACGTAACGAATACGCTGGAAGCCATAGAGCAGGGTGCCCCGGTCGATCTGGTCTTCCAGTCGATCGGCGGCACTGAGGCCACCAACCGCAGCTTTGGCTTCGACTTGAGCACCCTGGCCGAAGCCGAAGCGGCGGCGCAGTCGCTCAATCGCGGTACGGTGGGGCGCAACGTGATGTATTTCGAAACCGGCCAGGGCAGCTCGCTTTCTGCCGACGCTCACCACGGGCTCGACCAGCAAACCTGTGAAGCCCGCGCCTACGCCGTTGCACGCAAGTTCAAGCCCTTGCTGGTGAATACCGTGGTGGGTTTTATTGGCCCAGAGTACCTGTTCGATGGCAAGGAGATCACCCGTGCAGGCCTTGAAGACCACTTCTGCGGCAAGCTATTGGGCGTGCCCATGGGCTGCGATGTCTGCTACACCAATCACGCCGAAGCCGACCAGAATGATATGGATAACCTGCTCACGCTGCTCGGCGTGGCGGGCTGCAACTTCATTATGGGTATCCCAGGCTCTGACGACATCATGCTCAACTACCAGACGACTTCGTTTCACGACGCGCTCTATGCACGGCGGGTACTGGGGCTGAAGGCCGCGCCGGAGTTTGAGCGCTGGCTCGAAGAGATGCAGATTTTCCAGGATGTTAGCACCCACCGGCTCAATGACCAGCTGCCCGCCGCCTTTGCCAACAGCCTGCGCCACCTGCCCAAGGAGCCTCGCCATGGCACATGATCCATCATCACCCATCGTGGTGGAGAACCCCTGGGAGCGGCTGAATGCCTTTACCGACGCGCGAATTGGCCTGGGCCGCGCTGGGGTCAGCCTGCCGACCAGCAAATTGCTGGCGTTTCAGTTGGCTCACGCCCAAGCACAGGATGCGGTTCACTGTCCGCTGGATGTAGCAGCGCTGGCCTCCGAGCTGACCCAAGCCCTCGATTTGTCTGAGGCACCGCTGCGCCTGCACAGCCATGCCCAGGATCGTGCCATGTACCTGCAGCGGCCCGACTATGGCCGTCGCCTTAACGACGAGACCCGTGAGCACCTGCAGAAAGCTGCCGCGTCCCAGCAGCGCTATGACCTTGCGATCGTCGTGGTCGATGGGCTTTCTGCGTTGGCTGTACAGCAAAACAGTGCTCCGTTTCTTGGCGCGCTTTATCAGATGCTGAGCAGCGATGCTGCTGATTGGCAGCTAGCACCACTGACGCTTGTCGAGCAGGGGCGGGTGGCGATTGGCGACGAAATTGGCGCACTGCTCAATGCCGACGCCGTGCTTGTCATGATCGGCGAACGACCGGGGCTGAGTTCGCCGGATAGCTTGGGGTTGTATATGACTTGGGCGCCCGAGCCGGGGCTCAAGGACGATCGACGCAACTGCATTTCCAATGTGCGTCCGGCAGGTTTGCAGGTGGAAGAGGCCGCCAGACGCTTCTTTCTGCTGTTAAAAGAGGCCCGTCAGCGCAAATTGTCGGGCGTTAAGTTGAAAGACCGCAGTGAAGACGATGTGCTGGAAGGTGACTCAGCATCAGGCTCGACGCGTAACTTCCTGGTGGCGGATTAACGTCACCCAAAAAGCGACAACCTATAACAACGATCACACAACAAAACGGAACAACGTTGGTAAACCACAGCACGCCGCTGACGACGATTTCGTTCCACACTGAAAGGGCAAAACGATGACACAACCAACGATAGATCAAGCGTACCTGGCAAAACGCCAACTGCGCAAAGGCACCGCTGGCTGGATGCTGCTGGCGGGCCTCGGGGTTTCCTACGTAATTTCCGGTGATTTCGCCGGGTGGAACTTTGGTATTGCTGAAGCTGGCTGGGGTGGCTTTGCGATAGCCGCGTGTCTAATGGCGTTAATGTATCTGGCGCTGGTGCTGTCACTTGCCGAAATGTCGGCGGCGATACCCGCGGCTGGGGGCGGATACAGCTTTGCCCGCCAGGCAATGGGGCCTGCTGGCGGCTATCTGACCGGGTTGGCCGTATTGATCGAGTATGCCCTGGCGCCAGCGGCCATTGTGATCTTCATTGGCGCCGCCGTAGAGTCGTTGCTGGGTATCAACGGCCCGCTGGTCTACCTCATTTTCTACGCGCTGTTCATCGGTATTCACCTGGCGGGTGTGGGGGAAGCGCTAAAAGTCATGATGGTCATCAGTGGCTTGGCAGTGTTTGCCATCCTGGCCACCGCTGTCGCACTGATCGGTGATTTTGATGCCGCCAACCTGTTTGATATTGCTCCCACCGATGCGGCAGGTGCGAGCACCTTTATGCCGTTTGGTTGGTACGGCGTCTGGGCGGCACTACCCTTTGGTATGTGGCTGTTCCTGGCGGTAGAAGGCGTACCGCTTGCGGCCGAAGAGGCTAAAGATCCTGCCCGGGACATGCCCAGAGGCATCATCGGCGCGATGTTGTTCCTGCTCTTCACAGCGCTGTTGGTCGTGGTGCTGCTGGCCGGTGCCGCGGGCGCCGAGATGATCGGTCAAAGCGGCGTGCCGCTGGTGGATGCGCTGAATGCAGCGGGCAATCCGACCTTGGCAACCGTGGTGAACGTGCTGGGCCTGGCGGGGCTGATTGCTTCCTTCTTTTCGATCATCTACGGCTATAGCCGGTTGGTCTTTGCGCTTTCACGGGCGGGGTACCTCCCCAAGGCGCTGTCGCTGACCAGTGGCCGTAAAGTGCCTTATCTTGCCCTGATCGTGCCCGGCGTGTTTGGCTTTCTGGTGTCGTTGAGCGGTGAAGGCGACCTGATGCTGGGCATGGCCGTGGTCGGTGCGACGATCTCTTATGCGCTCATGGCACTCAGCCATATTCTACTGCGGGTAAAACAACCCGACCTGCCGCGTCCGTATAAAACGCCTGGCGGTGTCGTTACCTCGGGGATTGCACTGGTGCTTTCCCTGGTTGCGCTCACCGGGGTATACGCCTTCGACCCACGCGCCTTTAACTACACTATCGTGCTGTTCATTGTTGGCGCAGCCTACTTCTTCCTCTACAGCAAGAATCACCTCGTAGCGAAAACCGCCGAGGAGGAGTTTGCGTTGGTGGTCGCGTCCCCTGAAGATCTGGATGATATTGACTCAGATCCTGTGGTCACGACAGCGAAGCTGTAATTCACAAGACTAATCGCCTAGGCTGAACAAGCCTCTTTGCCCAGCGGCAAAGAGGCTTTTTTGGCTAATGATAAGGAGTCGTCATGGCGTTGACATTTGATAGTCCCAGTGAGCAGCAGCGCTGGTACTCCGTTGATGATGGCGTGATGGGTGGCGTTTCAAAGAGTGGTTTTTGCGTTACCGATGGCGTAGGTCGCTTTCAGGGCGAGGTGTCGCTTGAAAACGGTGGTGGCTTTGCCTCCGTTCGCCGCGAGCCCAATGGGTTCGAGCCAACGCTAGCGGATGCCCAGGGCATAGAGCTGACCGTGCGGGGCGACGGACGTACCTATCAACTGCGCTTGAAAAGCACCTCCCTTGGCAATGCCTCAGCGTACCGAGTGAAATTTACGCCTTCTCAAGATGCCTGGGAGACGCTGTACTTCTCATGGGATGCTTTTGAAGCGGTGAGGCGGGGAACGCTATTGAGTGACGCCCCGGCAGTAACGCCAAGCGAGATTCACCAACTTGGCTTTTTAATCGCTGACCGCACTGCGGGGCCTTTTTGCTTACGGCTCAAACGTATTGCGGCAGTGCGCTAAACTGGGGCTACCCAACCAAGGTCGTCTCGCATGTAGTTTGCCGTTAGGCAACGCTAGCGCAAATCAACAGGAGCCCAGCCCGTGAAGCACTCGCCTGCGTACCGCTTAGCGACGACGATTTTGCATGGCTTTGATGAGTACCGTGCACGTTTTAAGGAAATTACCGCCGATGCCAGCCGTCGTTTCCGTGACGCGGCGTGGCGCGAAACGCAGCAGGCATCCGCCGAGCGCATCAATCTCTATAAGGAAAAGATTGATGACACTCTGGGGCGCTTAAAGCGTACCTTTGATCCCGAGGTGGTGTCTCACTGCGAGTGCTGGCGCGAGGCGCGCAACCACTACGCTGAGTTGATCAGCCACCGACTCGATTATGAGCTCGCTGAAACCTTCTTTAACTCGCTGTTCTGCGCTATTTTCCATCATCGCCATATCCGCAACGACTGGATGTTTGTGTATAGCTCCCGGGAAGATGCCGCCCACCGCTCGGGAATTGACCTATGCCGTCGCAAACAGGTTAATGGCGACTGGCAGGCTGCCCTCAAATGGGCACTTATCGATGCCCCCTTCGAAAATCGCTTTGCGGAAATAGATCAGGATACTCATCTCGGCGCCACCTTCTTACAGCAGCACTTACCCACGGCGATTTTGAACGCCGGTGATGCTGAAATCGAGTTGCTGAATAGCGTCTTTTATCGCAATAAAGGCGCCTATTTGGTGGGGCGAATCCTGGGCGGCGGCGAGCAGGTGCCGCTGGTGCTGCCGGTACTCCATGGCGAAGGGTTTGGTGAGCAGCAGGGGGGCGACCCTTGCCTACACCTGGATACGGTACTGATCGAAACCGACGAGGTGTCGATTATTTTCTCCTTCACCCGCGCCTACTTCCAAGTTGAGGTAGCGGTACCCAGGGAGTTTGTCGATTACCTGCAGCAGCTGATGCCGCACAAACCGGAAGGCGAACTCTACGCTGCCATCGGCTTCTTCAAACATGGTAAAACCGAGTTTTTCCGGGCACTGAATCGTCAGGTGGCGAAGCGCGAGGATCAGTTTATTATCGCCCCAGGCGTGCGCGGCATGGTGATGGCGGTTTTTGTACTGCCTAGCTTTCGCACCGTCTTTAAAATCATTAAAGATAAATTCGACCCGGCCAAAGACGTGACCCACGCCGTAGTGCGAGAAAAGTATCGGCTAGTGAAACGTCATGACCGGGTAGGGCGCATGGCCGATACTCAAGAATTCTCCAATTTTATTGTCCGCCAGGATCATTTTGCGCCGGAGTGCCTGGAGCACTTACTGGAAGTGGCTCCCTCAACCGTTGTGTTGAAAGACGATAAGGTGATTATCAAGCACTGCTATACCGAGCGGATGATGACGCCGCTGAACATCTACCTGGAACAGTGCAGCGACCAAGAGAAGGAGACGGTGCTTAAGGATTACGGCAATGCCATTAAGCAAATGGCCGCGGCGAACATCTTTCCTGGCGATATGCTGCTGAAAAATTTTGGCGTGACACGCCATGGAAGGGTGATCTTCTACGACTACGATGAAGTTTGCTACCTCACCGAGTGCCGTTTTCGGCATATACCCAAATCCCAGGGCAATGACTTCCAGGGGGGTGATACGTTATCTATCGGCCCTAACGATATTTTTCCTGAGGAGTTTGGGCCTTTTATGTTCGCTAATAAGATCCTACGCGACATGTTCATGGCGCAGCACCCCGAGCTATTTGACCCGGATTACTGGCTGGAACTGCAGCAGGCGATCATCGATGGCCGTGTCATCGACGTTTATCCTTACCGCAATAAGCAGCGTTTTGCGGGCAGTATTGGCCAGCTAGTATATTAGTGTCTTACTTAAGAAACAGTGAAACATAAACAACGAGGTCATCATGGCAGCAAGCCCGCATTTGGTGGTGTTTACCGGCTCGGGGATTAGTGCTGAGAGTGGTATCAAGACCTTCCGTGCCAGCGACGGCCTATGGGAAAACCATCCTGTCGAGGATGTTGCCACTCCCGAGGCGTGGCAACGTGACCCGCAGCAAGTGCTGGATTTTTACAATCAACGACGTGATCAGATCCGTCGTGCCAAGCCCAACGCGGCGCACAAGGCGCTAGCTGCCCTGGAGCAAGACGGCTTTAGCGTCAGTATCATTACCCAGAATATTGATGACCTTCATGAGCGTGCAGGCTCCCGCCATGTATTACATCTACACGGCGAGATTTTAAAAGCACGTTCGTCAATCGATGAGCGCATGCGCTACCCGCTGCCGAAAGGCGGCATCGAACTAGGCAATGTGTGCGACAAGGGCAGCCAACTGCGACCCGACGTGGTCTGGTTTGGCGAGTCGGTGCCGCTGTTTGCGGAGGCCTGTGAACTTGTCAGTCAGGCTGACTTTCTACTGGTCGTCGGCACATCGCTGGCAGTTATGCCCGCCGCTTCGCTGCTCTCGTACATTGACTACGACACGCCCTGCGCACTGGTCGACCCGGAGGCGGATATGCTCAGCCCGCCAGGCGTATTGGCAATTAACACCACCGCTGGAGAAGGCGTTCCAGCGTTGGTAAACCGCTGGAAGCAGCAGGGTAATCTACTGTTGTCTTGAAAATTCGAGACTGGATCGGCACAGCCTTCTGCGGGGGCGCTGTAAACCCGTCCATGGGCGCTACTTTTGTCATCTGACCGCCATGGATGGCGGAAATGCCGGAATTGTTGGGAACATTTTCCGGTCATGACAAAAGACCCCCGCTACAGGCTGATCCCGATCTCGTGTTGAGTAATCATTGTGGCTTTATTGAGGCCTTAAGAACCACGCCTTCATCACCTTGGTAATCTGGGTGATTTCCGCTTCAGTGGTGATGTAGGCGGGCATAGTATACAGCCAGCGGCCAATGGGGCGCAGCCACACGCCTCGCTCCCGGGCGAAGTCACCTACGCCTTTCAGCGCCTCGGCGGAGTGCGCTTCGATAACGGCGGTGGCGCCAAGGACTCGAACGTCAGCCACGGCCGGGTGCGTGTTCAGCACCTGGTCTTCAAGTAGCTCACGCTGCAGTTGCTGGCTGAGTGTCGCAATCTTGTCCAGGTAATTCTCTTCCTCGAAGACGCGCAGACTCTCCAATGCCACGCGGCAGGCCAACGGGTTGCCCATAAAGGTAGGCCCGTGCATAAAGGCGTGCTGGGGAGTATCGCCGATAAAGGCGTCATGGACACGATCTGTGGCGAGCGTAGCGGCGTGACCCAAATAGCCGCCGGTCAAACCTTTGGAGAGCACCATGATATCCGGAGTGATGCCCGAATGGTCGGCGGCAAACAGTTTGCCGGTGCGGCCAAAGCCGGTGGCGACTTCGTCAAAAATCAACAGCACCCCAAACTTATCGCACAGTTCCCTGGCGCCAGTAACATAGTCTGGCGAGGTCATGTTGAGCCCGCCTGCCGCTTGTAACAGGGGCTCCATCAGCAGTGCAGCGATCTCTTCATGGTGGCGCTCAAGTACGCTGCGCAGGGCGCTAAGGTCGTGCTCGACCTGTTCAGCGGTGGCATCAAAAGGGGCCGTGGGCGCCGGGGCGAAATGGTGCTGGGGTAGTAGACTGGCGAACAGACTGTGCATGCCTTCTTCAGGGTCGCACACTGCCATGCAGCCGGTGGTGTCACCGTGGTAGGCCTTCATCAGCGAGAGCATCTTGTGCTTACCGGGGTTGCCGGTGAGCACCTGGTACTGGAGGGCCATTTTCATCGCCACTTCCATGCCCACCGAACCACTGTCTGAATAGAAAACGTGGTTCAGCCCGGCGGGGGTAATGCGCACCAGTTCACGAGCTAATTGATCGGCGGGCTTATGCGTCAAGCCGCCAAGCATCACGTGGCACAGCTCGCCTGCCTGTTCGCGAATGGCCGCCACCAAGCGCGGGTGGCCGTAACCGTGGATCATGCACCACCAGGAGCAGGTGGCGTCCAGCAGGTGTTCGCCGCTCTCAAGCACAAAGTGAACGCCGTCGCCGCCGACTACCTTGGGGGCGGGTGTCTGGGTTTTTAGGTGTGCATAAGGATGCCAAACCGGCGTGTTCATAACGGCTCCAGGGATAGGTAGGGGGCGGCAGTCGCGGCACTGGGGGCATCTAGATGGGGAATAATGCCTAAACAGGGAGCCGTCAGCTTGGCGTTTAGATGGGCAATATTGGCCTCAAAGCGGGCTGTGTCAGCCGCAAAAGCGGGGTCTACCACGCTGCCTGCCCAGCCGGCTAATACCAAGCCGTCGGCGCGAATGGCTTCTGCGGTTAGGCGAGCATGATTCAAGCAGCCCAGCTTTAGGCCAACCACCAGAATCACCGGTAGCTCAAGCGCCATCGCCAGGTCGGCAAAATCTTCCTGTTCGTTTAACGGTACGCGCCAGCCGCCGGCGCCTTCAATCAGAGTGATGTCTCTGGGTGTTTGGCTAAGCGTTTCGCGCAGCAAGCTAACGATGGTGCTAATCTCAAGCGGCTGACCCGCCTCTAACGCAGCGAGGTGAGGCGCAATGGCGGGGGCAAAGGCGATGGGATTCACCGTGGCGTAGTCGACCGGCGGCACGCTTTGATGCTGAAGGGCGAGAGCATCACTATTTTGCAGGCCTTCAGGCGTCGCTTGGCTGCCTGAGGCGATAGGTTTCAAGCCCAGCGTGCTCAACTGCTGTTGGCGGGCGGTATATAGCAATCCGCTGGTCACCAATGTTTTACCCGCATCGGTATCGGTGCCAGTCACAAACCAGACGTTCATAGCGATTTTTCCAATTGCAGCGTTAAGCAGTGGTAACTCACGGGTAGGCCTTCCGGCTGACGGAGTTGTTCAAAGCGCGCTCGTGCGGCGGCGATGTCTCTTCGGCTAAGGCTGGCTTGTGGCCGGGCAATCTGAGCGCCAACACCTTTGATAGACGCCATTACCGCCTTCAAGTCAGGGTAATAGAAGCGCTCAACGGTGGCCGTCTGCCGGGTGATGGTTAAGCCGCTTTCGCCGATGGCTCTCTCGACGCTGGCGCGATCAGGCGTTTGCAGCAGCGCTTCGGGTCTCTGCCAGGCACGGGCAACTTCTTTCAACGTTCCTGGCAGCAGCGTCGTAATATGCGCCTGCCCACCGGGCGTGAGAGCCCGGTAAAGCTCAGCCATCACCGCGCCAATGTCGGGGCACCACTGCACCGCCAGGTTGGAAAACACCAGATCAAATGCATGCTTACCAAACGGCAGTGCCGCGGCGTCTCCCGGTTGCCAATGAATGCTTTCACCGTGGTGCTGGCGGGCCTGTTCCAGCATGCCGGGGGCTAAATCTAACCCCGTTATACGAGCATTCGGGTAACGTTCAGCCAACCGCTGTGTCCAGTAGCCGGTACCACACCCCATATCCAACACGTTAAAAGCGTGTGGAGGTAACGAACCCCAAAGCTTCTCGCCTATGTGGCGCTGGGCAGTGGCGAGCACATCATAGCGGGGAGCAGCCCGGGAAAAGGCGTGGGCGACCCGTGCCTGCCAGCTGGCCTCACTGTTCAGCATTAGGTCGCTCATAAAACCGCCATGGTGGCGTTAACCATCTGGTGGGCATGATGGCCAATCGTTGCTGCGAGTGCCTGGGGCTGCGAGAGCATCGGGCAGTGGCCGACATCGCTTAGGGGCTTGCTTACGCGGCGCTGGGCGGGGCTGATGAATGGATCATGGTCGCCGATGAGACGTACCACTGGGCAAGGGGGCGCCGCTAGGCGTGGGCGATTATCAATGGTTGCCAGCCAGTGTAGGCCGGTAGCCAAGGTGGGGCTGTCGGCAGGCGGTGTATCGCCCAATAAATCACGCAGTTGCCGGTGAACTTGCCGGGGGCCGGGCTCACCTTGGGTCTGCCAGCGCAAAAAGTGTTGCCAGGTCGCGGTGGGGTCGCGCTGAAAGGCGCGTTGGAAGGCACTCAGCTCGGCGCTAGTGACGCCACCTTTGGCGCTGACCTCGCCTTTGACACAGAACGTCTCCCCCGCACCGAGCAGAATCAGGCCCCGAGGTGGGGGAAGATATGCCAGTAGCGCCGTAGCAAGTAGCCCACCCAATGACCAGCCGACCCAGACCGCATCGCTGGCTAACGGCTCGGCCATAGTGTCGGCCAGCTCTTCCAGCGTAGCGTTCGCCCTCAGCGGGGGTGCATCGCCGTAGCCGGGCCACTCCACCGCGTGGGAAGATAGGTGAGTGGGCCAGTACGCCTCAAGCGGCTGCCAAATACGCTGGTCGATTCCCCAGCCGGAGAGCAGGATTAAGCGCAGGGGCTGCATAACGCCTCTTGGTGCTGGCAGTGGTGGAGCGCGGCTAACAGTTGATCAATATCGTCGTGCTGATGGCGAGCGCTTAAAGTCACACGCAGACGGGATTCACCCTTGGGCACTGTTGGCGGTCTAATCGCCCCCACCTGTATACCCTTTTGCTGGAGATGTAATGCCCAGCCTAGGGTGCGCGTTTCATCGCCCAGGATCAGCGGCTGAATGGGGGTGGCCGAATCGCTGAGAGCTAGCCCCAGGTGCAGCGCCTCACGGCGAAAGTAAGCGATATTGGCGTTTAGCTGAGCGCGGCGTTCCGGTTCGCCCTGAACGATCTCCAGCGCTTTTAAAGTCGCGGCGGAGATGGCCGGAGGTTGGGCGGTGGTATAGACATAGCTGCGTGAAAACTGGATCAGGTGATCGATTAACTCGGTATCACCAGCAACAAACGCCCCGGCGGTGCCTAATGCTTTTCCTAACGTGCCGACAAGAATCGGCACGTCCTTACTACTCCAGGTGTTGCCCACGCAGCCGCTGGCATTGTCGCCTAGCACGCCTACGCCGTGGGCATCATCGATCATCAGCCAGGCGCTGTGCTGCTGACTGACTTCGACCAGCGTGGCAATATCGGCGATATCGCCATCCATACTGAAAACACCATCGCTGACCACGAGCTTATGCGCGCACTCACTGCGTGCCAGCAGGCTGTTCAGATCAATGGCATCGCGGTGATGAAAGCGCCGCGAGCGGGCACCGCTTAACGCGGCGCCATCAATTAGCGATGCGTGGTTGAGGCGATCCTGGAAAATAGCGGTATGGCGATCTGCCAGCGCTTGCAGCACGCCGAGATTGGCCATATAACCGGTAGAAAACAGCAGCGCACGTTCGCGGCCTGTCCAGCGTGCTAACGCTTCTTCCAGAGCGTCGTGAATCTCTAGATGACCGCTGACCAAGTGCGAAGCACCTGCACCCGCGCCAAACTGGCGCGCGCCTTCCGCCTGGGCTTCACACACGCGAGGGTCTAGGGTGAGGCCCAGGTAGTCGTTACCTGCAAAGTCGAGGGTATTGTTTTTGGCTACCTGACGAGTTCGCCAGCGCTCCGTCTGTTGACGATGAGCGCGGGCGTCGGCCAGACGCTGTTGCCACGCTTCAGACACTGGCGTCTACCGCCAGCTCGGCAACCCTTTCGGCGTGCACCTGCTGCTGTGCCTGTTGGGCAAGGCGTGCTGCTTGAGTATCTTCGCTTTCGCAGGTCTCGCGCTTCTCAGGGTGCAGGCCCAGCTTGGCAAACAGGGCACGGTCACGATCCACTTGGGGGTTGCCAGTGGTCAGCAGTTTGTCGCCATAGAAGATCGAGTTGGCACCGGCCAAAAACGCCAGCGCCTGGGTTGATTCGTTCATCTGCTCGCGGCCAGCGGAGAGCCGTACATGGCTTTGCGGCATCATAATGCGGGCGACCGCAATGGCGCGTATGAACTCGATGGGGTCTAAATCTTCAACATTTTCCAGCGGTGTGCCGGGCACTTTCACCAGCATATTAATCGGCACGGATTCAGGGTGCGGGGAGAGCTTGGCCAGCTGTTGCAACAGGGCGCTACGGTCTTTGGCATCTTCACCCATGCCGAGAATCCCGCCAGAGCAGACCTTCATGCCCGCATCGCGCACGTTGGTGAGCGTTTCCAGCCGGTCGCTGTAGGTGCGGGTGGTAATGATCTCGCCGTAGAACTCCGGCGAGGTATCCAGGTTGTGGTTGTAGTAATCGAGCCCTGCCGTGGCCAATCGACTGGCCTGTTCGCCGTCGACCATCCCCAGCGTCATGCAGGTTTCAAGGCCCACGGCTTTCACCTGACGAACCATCTCTTCGACCAGCAGTAGATCTTTATCCCGCGGGCTTCGCCAGGCGGCGCCCATGCAAAAACGGCTGGCACCTGCCTCTTTCGCTGCCTTGGCTTGTTCGACGACCTTTTCAATTTCCAGCAGCTTCTCTTTTTCCAGCTGAGTGTTGTAGTGGCCGGATTGGGGACAGTATTTGCAGTCTTCGGGGCAGGCGCCGGTCTTGATCGACAGCAGGGTAGAGACCTGCACCGCGTTAGCATCGAAGTGGGCACGGTGAACCTGCTGGGCTTGAAACAGCAGGTCATTGAACGGCAGCGCGAAAAGCGCGTTGATCTCATCCAGCGTCCAGTCGTGGCGCTGCGCATGAAGAAGCTGTTCGTGATGCACGGTCATGGTGTAAACCTTTTTACCTTTAATAGTTGACGAGACTTTAGCGGCGTTGCGCTTTGGGTGTCAACGTTGGAGATTTTTTAGGTTTACGGTGGTGGTGGAAACATTCGTCAAAAGATGATGCGCTCATTTATACTCTGCGCCCTTTTTCACATTCTGGAGCGTGGATGTCTGATGTTGATAGCTCTGTTGACGAGAGCTCTGTGAATCATGATTCAGCCGCTGAACATCCGCGTCCGCCGCGGCGCGAGTTCAAGGCGCGGGGCAGTTTTGTCACCCGCTGCGATAACTGTCAGCTCCCCGTACTGAATTGCCTGTGCCCCTATCAGGTGAAGGCGGAGAGCCATGCTCAGGTGTGGTTATTGACCCACCCCTTGGAGCATTACAAGCCAACCAACACCGGGCGTTTGATTGGTGATGTGATCACGACGACCCAAGTGTTTACCTGGTACCGCACGGCGCCGGATGCACAGCTGGCCGCGTTGTTGAAAGATCCTCTTTACGCGCCCTTTGTGATCTTTCCCGATGATCAGCCCGACTATGCGGATCGGGTGGTTGGCATAGACGCGGTGCATGCGGCGAAAGCGCAGGCGCGCATTCCGGTATTTATTATTCTGGATGGCACTTGGCGTCAGGCGCGGCGCATGTTCCGTAAAAGCGCTTATCTGGATGCTTTGCCCGTGCTGCCATTGAGAACCGAGCGCGAGACGCGCTACCGGCTGCGCAAACCGGCGTCAAAATCGCACCTTTGTACTGCGGAAGTGGCTATTGAGCTGCTGCGCCAGGGCGGGGATACGGTTGCTGCGGGCGTGCTGGATGACTACTTTGAGGTGTTTAACGATAGTTATGCGGCGAGCCGATTGCATCACAAAATCGACCCGCCTACTGCGGCGATGCGGCGCCTAGCCGCCAAACAGAGCACCGGCGATTCTGAATCCGGCCACCCAGGTGCCCACCGCGGAGCCTAGCGTGGCGAGAATAAACACCAGCAGGGTGCGCGATACACGGTTTTTCCACCAGCCTTTCAACTGCGTTACATCGTGGCGTAGCGATGAAAAATCGCGCACTTTGGGTTTGCGCATAAAGAGCTCAACCCCAGCGGCCACAAAGCCAGCGCCGATGGTGGGGTTCAGCGAGGTGAGCGGCGCGGCAAAGAAGGTGGCAATCACGGTCACCGGGTGCGCCATGGCGATAATCGTCGCACCGCCAGAGAGAATACCGTTAATCAAGAACCACTCAAGCACCAGTTGCCAGCCAAGGTCGGTGTTGCGTGAAAAGCCAATCGCAAAGCCGGTAAGCACCAACGCGGTAATCAGCCACGGCAGCGCTTTCCAAAGCTTGGACGGTGGCGGGGTGGCTTCCAGCGATTCGCGCTCTACTTTTGGCTCCGCGGGTAGCGGGGCTTCAAGATGTTCGCCGGTACCTTTGAGGTGGCCTGCGCCGAGCACCACTAACACGTGCTGGTAGCGCCCCGGCGGCGCGTCTTCGGCCAAACGCAGTGCCATATAGCGGTCGCGCTCGCGAATCAACGGTGTATAGAGCGCTTCGGATTCGGCGGCAAACTCGCTGAAGGTGGCCTCCAGCATATCGCCCTCTTTGAGCTTTTCGATGTCCTCTTTGGAGACATCCTGACGCGATAACACGCTGCCAAGCAGGCCTGAAAACAGCGAGAAGCGCTGCCACCAGGGCACATTGCTGTAAATGCGTTTCAGCGTTACGCCGACATCGCGGTCAACCAGCAACAGCGGCAGTTTCAGTCGGTTAGCTTCCTCAACTGCCGCACGCATTTCGGCCCCCGGCTGAATGCCGGATTGATCGGCAATCCGTTGCTGAAAGGCGCCCAGCGCCAGGCTTGCGGCCACCATGCCCGCTTTACCTTGTTTAAAGACTTGGAACAGATCCTGCTCGCCCATTGCATCCGGGTTGGACATGCTGTGGTGGCGGGCGTCACATAACTCAATGGCCACTGCATCAAAGGCGCCGCTTGCTAACAGCGCATGCACGTCGTCGGCACTTTCCGCCGACACATGGGCCGTGCCCAGCAGCGTGTAGCGGGTTTCACCGACAGTGATTGTTTTTAACGGCCCGCTGGTGGCTGGCAGCGAAGTCGGTGTTTCAGCCAGCGACCCCGCTTCTGCGTTGGGCGTTTCGTCGTGAGATGTATCTTCGTGGTTCATTAACAGCTCTCAAATCGATCAATAAGGGGGCAGGCGTGAAGCGCTTAACGCCGCCAGAAAGCGGGGGTAAACAGCACCAGTACCGTAAAAATTTCCAGGCGACCGAGCAGCATAGCCATGACCAGTATCCATTTCGCCAAGCTAGGCATGTCGCCATAGTGAGTGTGGGATTCACCCAGTGCAGGGCCGAGATTGTTGAGGGCCGAGCCCACCGTCGACCAGGCTGTGACCTGATCAACCCCGGTCGCCATGACGCCCACTAGCATTAAAAAGAACAGCATCACGTAGACTGAAAAGAACCCCCATACCGCTTGAGCAATGCTGTCGGGGACACTGACTTTACCTACTTTGACCGCAATCACCGCATTGGGGTGGATCAATCGCATGATTTCACGCATGCCCTGCTTGAGGATCAGAATGATCCTTATCACCTTCATGCCGCCACCGGTAGAGCCGGAGCAGCCGCCAACAAAGGCTGCCACAAACAGTAAAAAGGGCAGGGCGCCGGGCCACATGGAGAAGTCGGCAACGCTGAAGCCCGCGGTGGTGGCCACCGACACGACTTGGAAAACCCCGTGTCTCAGACCGCGCGCGGTGTCGTAGGTGTCGGTTAACCACAGAGAGAGCACGGTGACCACGGACAGCGCGAGTAGAAATAGCATCAAAAAGCGCGCTTCGGGGTCGTGAAAGTAGTGCATCAGGCTTTTTTCACGCCAAGCGATAAAGTGTAGGCTAAAGCTGAACGCCGAAATCAACATAAAACCCACGCATATCATCTCGATGGTAGCGCTATCGAAATAGCCGATGCTGGCGTCGTGAGTGGAGAAGCCACCAATGGCGACGGTGGAAAAGCTATGGCTCAAGGCATCGAACCAGCTCATGCCCGCTAACATATAGGCGATCATGCAGGCCAGGGTGAGCGTGGCGTAGATATACCATAGCGCCTTGGCGGTTTCGGTGATGCGTGGTGTGAGCTTGGAGTCTTTCAGCGGCCCAGGAATCTCGGTGCGATACAGCGCCATACCGCCCACGCCGAGGGTGGGCAAAATGGCGACGGCCAAAACGACGATCCCCATGCCGCCCAGCCACTGGAGCTGCTGGCGATAGTAGAGAATCGACTCGGGTAGAAAATCGATGCCGGTAATCACCGTGGCGCCGGTAGTGGTTAAACCGGAGAACGACTCAAATACCGCATCGGTGACGCCGAGAGAACCTTCGCCGAATAGCATCAGCGGCAGTGAGCCGAACAGCGCCAGCACCGTCCAGAACATCGCGGCGATAATAAAGCCGTCGCGGATACGCAGCTCTTTTTGCGAGCGTCGATTGGGAAGGTAAAGCAGTAATCCCGTCACCACCGAAATCGCAATACCGCTAATAAAGGCACTCCACACGCCGTCACGAAACCAGAGTGAAATCAGCGTTGGGGGGAGCATGGTAAGGCTGAAGAGCATCAGCAGCAGCCCCAAAATGCGCAAAATAACCCGCAGACTCATGGTTGTCGCATGCTCCTGTTATTAGCAGCCAGTGGCCGTGGTTCGAGGGTTATCAAAAGAACGTTAAGCCGACTTGGAACAGGCGCTCCACATCGCGAATGCGGCGCTTGTCGATCACAAATAGAATCACGTGGTCACCGCTCTCAACCATCACGTCGCCGTGGGCGATAATGACTTCCTTGCCGCGCACAATCGCACCGATGGTGGTGCCCTCGGGCAGGTCGATCTCGCGGATGGTACGCCCGACCACCTTGGAGGACTGCTTATCGCCGTGGGCGATGGCTTCAATGGCCTCGGCGGCGCCCCGGCGCAGCGAGTGAACGTTGACGATATCACCCCGACGCACGTGGGTGAGCAAGCTGCCGATGGTCGCCTGCTGGGGAGAAATAGCGATATCGATCTCGCCCCCCTGCACCAAATCCACGTAAGCGGCGTTGTTGATCAGCGTCAGCACCTTCTTCGCCCCCAAACGCTTGGCGAGTAGCGACGACATGATATTGACCTCGTCGTCGTTGGTCAGCGCGCAGAAGATATCGCACTCTTCGATATTCTCCTCTTCCAGCAAGCGCTTGCTGGTGGCACTGCCGTGGAGCACCACGGTGCGATCCAGTCGCTCGGAGAGGGTGGTGCAGCGCTCCAGGCTGTGCTCGATGATCTTGACCTGGTGGCTATGCTCCAAATGCTCCGCCAGCCGCTCGCCGATATTGCCACCCCCGGCGATCACGACCCGACGGAAGTCCCGCTCGACCCGGCGCAGCTCGCTCATCACTGCGCGAATATCCCGGCGGGCGGCGAGGAAGAACACCTCGTCGTCAGCCTCGATGACCGTATCGCCACGGGGAATGATTGGGCGGTTACGGCGGTAAATCGCCGCCACCCGGGTATCCACGTTGGGCATATGGCGGCGCAGAAAGGCCAAATCCTGGCCCACCAGCGGGCCACCGTAGAACGCTTTCACCGCCACCAGCTGTACCAGGCCACCGGCAAACTCCAAGACCTGCAAGGCGCCTGGGTGTTCGATCAGGCGGCGTACATGGTCGGTCACCACCTGCTCTGGGCTGATGAGTACATCAATGGGAATCGCTTCGTGGGCGAAGAGCCCTTTACGGGTCAAGTAGGCGGTGGCGCGTACACGGGCAATCTTGGTCGGGGTGCGAAATAGCGTGTGGGCGACCTGGCAGGCGATCATATTGATCTCATCGCTGTTGGTCACAGCGATCAACATATCAGCGTCTTCGCAGCCTGCCTGACGTAGCACAATGGGGTAGGAGCCCGCCCCGGTAACGGTGCGGATATCGAGTTTGGTATGCAGCTCACGAAGTTTTTTGGCGTCAGTGTCAACGACAGTGATGTCGTTCTCCTCGCGGGCGAGGTGTTCTGCCAGTGTGCCGCCGACCTGGCCGGCGCCGAGAATGATGATTTTCATTGCTGAGCATCGGTTCCATTAAAAGCGCCAGCGCAATATCGTTAAGACCAGGAGACGGTCTTAGGACTCAGTCCTGACGTTGAAGACGTAAATGGTCGTTCAGGTACGTCTATCATGCGCTGCAATAAAGACGGCGGCCAGTGTAAACCAGCCGCCGCCGAAAAGCAGGTGGGGATTACTCTAGCGTAAAGCCGACTTTAACCGTTACCTGCCAGTGGGCCACTTGGCCATCTTCAATATGGCCACGGGTATCGACTACTTCCAGCCAGCGCATGTGCTTAATCGTTTCTGACGCCTTGGCCAGTGCATTCTGAACCGCTTCCTCAATGCCCTTCTCGGAAGAGCCGGTCAATTCCACGTGCTTGTAAGTATGATGACTCATAGTACCTCCTTCCTTGTCATGAAATCACTGCCCCCGACATCAGTGAGCGCCTAGGCAGTGCGCTTCTCTAGTCTGGCATAAAAAAAGCCATCGTGACTGTTCTGGGCTGGAAACAGCTGGCGACCCGCGCCGCTGGAAATGCCCCAGGCAACATCGTTAGGCGTGGTGACATGGGCGTCAGGGGTGCGGGCGAGAAATGCCTCAATCTGCTCACTGTTCTCTTCCGGAAGCACCGAGCAGGTGGCGTAGAGCAGGGTGCCGCCTTCGCGCAGCATCGGCCAAAGGTTGTCTAACAGCTGACGTTGAAGCTTGGCCAGCGGCCGGATATCGTCTTTGCGCCGCAGCTTCTTGATATCCGGGTGACGGCGGATAACACCGGTGCCAGAGCAAGGGGCGTCGAGCAGGATGGCATCAAACGGCGTGCCGCTCCACCAGTCGCGCTCGGTCGCATCGGCGTGTTGGAGAACGGCCTCTACGCCTAGTCGGGTAAGGGTATCTTCCACCCGTGCCAGGCGCTGATTATCGCTATCGATAGCGGTAAGATTGATGTCGAACAGTTCGAGCAAATGGGCCGTTTTGCCGCCGGGGGCGCAGCAAGCATCCAGAACATGTGCACCTGGCCGTGGCGCAAGCACGGGCCCCAGCAGTACTGCCGAGAGTTGGGCGGCCTCGTCCTGAACGCTAATATGTCCCGCTTCGAAGCCAGGCAGCGCCGTGACATCGCAGGGTGTTTCCAGCGTGATGGCGTCTGGGGCGTGGGGGCACAGGTGACCACTCAACCCCTGCTCGGTCAACTGCGACAAGTAGGCTTCACGATCGTTGTGGTGCTGATTCACTCTCAACGTCATCGGGCCTGACTGGTTGTTGGCTTCGACAATCGCCCGCCACTGCTCTGGCCATGCCTGACGCAAGGCGTTAAGTAGCCAGGGTGGATGTTCTAACGCGACGCTCTCATCCCGGTCTACTTGGGCCTGGAGCGCCTCGGATTCGCGCTGCAATCGCCGCAAACAGCCATTTAACACGCGGGTGGCCCACTCCTTATTCAGCAAGCGCGCAGCGCCCGCGGTTTCACCTACTGCCGCGTGGGCTGGAATGCGCATGTACAACAACTGGTAAATACCCAGCAGCAGCAGCGCCTGAACATCGCTGTCGCGCTTTTTAAACGGTTGCTTAAGTAATGTGCCCGCTAAGGCTTCCAGACGCGGTAAGCGGCGGCAGGTGCCAAAGCAGAGCTCTTTGAGCAGCCCGCGGTCGCGAGCCACCACGCTGTGCTCATCCAGCCCCGCCAGTGAGCCTTGGTCGCTGAGCACCGGGGCCAGCGCGCGAGCCGCCGCGGCGCGGACTTCCTGACCACTGCCGCCTTGGGGGGAGCGCTTTTGGCTCATGGTGTTTCTCCTTCGCTGGCCTGAGCCGCTGGTTTACCAAGACGAGTACCGGTAGCAAGGCGCGCGTGGCGGGCATTGAGTAAGTCACGCACGTCCATGGCTTTACCGCCGGGCAGCTGTGCGCTGGTCACACAAAGTACCTCGCTGCCGTTTTCCCCACAGGCAATCCGCAAATGATCGTCGCCGTGGTCTAGTAGCATGCCGGGCTCGCAGGCTGGCTGATCGCCCTCTTCTACGTTCGCCATTAGCAGCCGCAGGCGATCATCGCCTAATGCGCACCAAGCCACCGGCCAGGGGTTAAAAGCGCGAATTTTGCTGGCTAACTGCTGGGCGGGCTGGGCAAAGTCGAGCTCGGCTTCCGCTTTGCTCAGCTTGGCGGCATAGGTGACGCCTTCCTCGGGCTGAGGCGTGGCATGCGCGGTGCCGGTGGCCAGGGCATCCAGCGTGTTGATCAACGCATTGGCGCCTTGAATCGCGAGACGGTCGTGCAAATCGCCGCCGGTGGTGCGGTTCGTAATGGGCGTGCGCACTTCCGTGAGCATCGCCCCGGTATCCAGGCCAGCATCCATCTGCATGATAGTTACACCCGATACGCTATCACCCGCCTCGATCGCCCGCTGTATGGGGGCAGCGCCGCGCCAGCGGGGCAGCAGCGAAGCGTGAACGTTAACGCAGCCGAGACGCGGTATGTCCAACACGGCCTGAGGAAGCAGCAGTCCATAGGCCACAACGACCATAATGTCAGCATTGAGCGCGGCCAGCTCGGCTTGTGCCTCGGGTTGCTTTAACGTCTGAGGCTGATAGACAGGCAGGCTGTGTTCCAGAGCCAGCTGTTTGACCGGGCTGGGCGTTAGCTTACGGCCGCGGCCAGCGGGGCGGTCGGGTTGGGTATACACCGCCACCACCTCGTGCTGGCTTTCCAGCAGCGCGGCAAGGCTAGAGGCGGCGAATTCAGGCGTGCCAGCAAAAACAACGCGCAATCGTGACATATAAAGAGGGCTACCTGGCGTGAATGAGAGAAGTGTTAGGCGTCCTGCATCTGCTTGTGGCGTTTCTGCATTTTCTTGCGGATACGGTCGCGCTTTAGCGGCGACAAGTAGTCAACAAACAGCACACCCTCAAGGTGGTCGTACTCGTGCTGAATACAGTGTGCCAGCAGACCTTCTGCCTCTAACTCATAGGCCTCGCCATTACGATCCAGCGCGTTGAGCTGCACCTTAAGATAGCGCGGCACTTCGGCGTAGTGCTCGGGAATCGACAGGCAGCCTTCCGAAAGTGGCTCTTTCTCGTCGCCAATGGGTGTATAGCGCGGGTTGATGAGCACCAGCGGCTGGGAGTTATCGTCGCTGACATCCATGACGACAATACGGCGATGGACATCGATCTGGGTCGCGGCTAGACCGATACCACGGGCGTCATACATGGTCTCCAGCATATCGTCGACGAGCTGGCGTACCTCATCGTCGACGGTTTCCACCGCAGCGGCCTTGGTGCGCAGGCGCTCATCGGGGAATTCAAGAATAGGAAGTTTGGCCATGGCGTTACAATCACCGTTATGCTGAGTCTAAATTAAGTCAAGCTAGGTAGTGACGAGCGTCTTCTAACCTAGGTACTTTATGATGGGTCACTATATCATGCTGTCAACGTTTCTGGGCATGGGCGCCCGATACGCACTGGGTTTCAGCAGCAACATAATAGCTGCGCTTATGCAGCGCTTCGACATGGAACTAAGAGTGATGCATTTTCTTGGGAGAGCTGGATGGCGGCAAAACAACACGCCTACCGGAGGGCTTTGAGTGGTTTGCTGCTGAGTGCAGTGGTGCTGGTGAGTATTGATGCCACCGCTTGGGAGCGTGATCAGAAAGTGATTAAACTCTCACCTCAGGTGCGTACCTTGCCCCATCGTGAAGCGATCGAGCCCATCGCCTTGGAGGAAACGCGAGCCTTTCTGCGCGAACACCGCGTCGTCGATGATGCCGAGGCGTTGCAGGAACTGGCTTACGTAGTGGCGGGAGATGATCGCCGCTTGATCAGTGGTGCGGGAGATCGGTTATACGTGCGTGGCGATGTGCCACACCATGGTCAGGTGGGTATCTATCGGCAGTCGGAGCCCTACCTGGCAATGGATGGCACGCCGCTGGGCTTAGAACTGATCAATGTTGGCATCGCTCGCCACGTCAGCAGTGAAGGCGATATTGCGCAGCTTGAAGTCGTTAGCTCCCATCAGGAAGTGCGGGTTAACGATATTGTGTTGCCCTTGGAGGAGCGCGAGCTGAGCCGTGAGTTTATGCCTCGCGCGCCGCTCAATGCGGTTGAAGGTCATGTTATTGCCGTGCCAGGGGACGTGCGCTTTATTGGCCGTTTTCAGATCGTTGCGCTGGATCTCGGCACCCTGGATGGTTTGCAGGCGGGTCATGTGTTGCGAGTCAATCAGCAGGGTGAGCTGATCAACGACCCACGTACCCAGGAGCTAGTGCAACTGCCCAGCACAGAAACGGGCAGTGTGATGGTATTCAAGCCCTATGATCGCGTCAGCTATGCCTTGGTGACGCAGGCGTCCCGGATACTGGAAGTGGGCGATGGGGTTGGGTCAGCGACGAACTAACGGGCGGCACACAAAGACGTTTAAAAGGAGGAAGTATGGACGCCCAGGCGTGGCTGGTGGTCAATGCGTTGCCGGGTATGGGGGCGCTGCGTATCGCGCAATTATTAGCCCGTCAGCCGCAGTGGCCGGAAGGCTGGCTGGCAGCACTGCCGAGCCGTGCTGCCAGCGAGTTGCGCCTGTGGCTTGAACATCCCACGCGCAGCCCGTTGCAAAATGTGGTTGATGAAACCCTGGCGTGGCAGCGAAGCGGCCCAAGTCGCCATGTGCTGCATCGAGATCACCCCGCTTGGCCTGCGCTGTTAAATGAATTGCCCGACCCGCCTGTGGTGCTCTGGGCCCAGGGGGATCTTAGCGCCCTGGAGGGCCCCAAACTTGCCATGGTAGGCACTCGTCGCCCCACCGGCGAAGGTACCCATAACGCCCAAACCTTCGCTCGCGATCTAGCCCGCCGCGGCTGGTGCGTGGTCAGCGGTATGGCCTTGGGAGTTGACGGTGTTGCCCAGCGCGCAGCGCTAAATGCCGGTGGGCGCACGATCGCTGTACTCGGCTGCGGCGTAGATGTGATCTATCCCGCCTCTCACCGTGATCTTCACGAACAGCTTAGCTCTCTACCCGGTGGCCTGGTGGTGTCAGAACATCCGCCAGGTACGCTGGCCCGCCCGGCGTTTTTCCCGCGGCGCAACCGAATCGTTACCGGCCTCTCGCTCGGTACCCTAGTGGTCGAAGCCACCGAAAAAAGCGGTTCGCTGGTCAGTGCACGGCTTACTCTAGAGCAAAATCGCGAACTGTTTGTGCTGCCCGGTTCGCTACACAATGTACAGGCCCGCGGCTGCTTGACACTACTGCGTCAAGGCAGTGCGCACCTGGCCTGTAGCGTCGACGATATCATCGCTGATCTTGGCCACTGGGCGGAGGCGTTTATCCCGCCTGAGACGGAAGAACAGCCATCTGAGCAAGAACCGCTACCCGATAGTTTGTCCGACGATAGCTTGCCCGATTCTTTATTAGCGTCATTATCGGCCACGCCGACGCCTATTGATCTCTTGGTGCACGCCACTGGCGTGACGGTCAGCGACTGCCAGCAGCGCCTACTGATGCTGGAGTTAGAAGGCTGGGTTGCACAGCAGGCGGGAGGCTGGGTGCGGTTGCCGCGGCCATGATAGGATAAAGTCATTAAAGGCCTGTTAGCCGTGAGGAGAGAGCATGAGTTTGGCGACCGATCTAGCCCCTGCGATTAGCGCGCTGCGTAGTGGGGGAGTGATTGCCTGTCCCACTGAAGCGGTTTGGGGGCTCAGCTGTGACCCCGAAAACGACGCAGCCTTAGCCCATCTAATGCGCATGAAAGAGCGCGACCCTGCCAAGGGCGTCATCCTTGTTGCTGCCAATATTGGCCAGTTCCACCCCTGGTTGAGCCAGCTTCCCCTCGCGATGCATGCTCCTCTTGCGGCAAGCTGGCCGGGGCCCAATACCTGGCTAGTGCCTGATTATGGCCGCAGCCATGGGCTGGTGCGTGGCGCCCACGAGCGCGTAGCGCTGCGGGTGACCGACCACCCGGTGATGAAAGCCCTGTGCGAAGCCTTCGGTGGTCCGTTGGTATCAACCTCGGCCAACCGTTCGGGGGAACCGCCTGCGATGAGCGCCGCTGAGATCACTGACATCTTTGCTGATGAAGTGGCCCATGTAGTGCAAGGCGAGCTGGGTGGCAATGCAAAACCCAGCACCATTAGAGACCTAGCCACCGGTAAAATCATGCGTTCTTAACCGGCTCTCCAGCTACTTACTATTCTCCATTCACCACTCTCCCATTACTACTTACCAATGCCCCCAGGAGTTACCGTGGCTCACGAGCACCTTGATGACGTTAAACGCTACCTTCTTGATCTGCAGGATCGGCTCTGCACCGGATTGGCGAAAGCCGATGGCGCTGCCCAGTTCCAAGAAGATAGCTGGGAGCGTGCAGAGGGCGGTGGTGGTCGATCACGGGTGATGACCCATGGCGGCGTATTTGAAAAAGGCGGCGTCAACTTCTCCCATGTCTATGGCACCCAGCTGCCGCCTTCGGCCACCGCCGCGCGCCCTGAACTGGCTGGTCGCAGCTTCCACGCGGTGGGCGTTTCCTGGGTGCTGCACCCGGAAAACCCCCATGTGCCTACCAGCCATGGCAACGTGCGCTTCTTTATTGCCGAGAAAGCCGGCGAGCCGCCGGTGTGGTGGTTTGGCGGCGGTTTTGACTTAACGCCGTTTTATCCCGTGATGGAAGACGTGGTGCACTGGCACCGGGTGGCAAAAGCCGCCTGCGACCCCTTTGGCGATGATGTTTATGCGCGCTATAAGGCCTGGTGCGACGAGTACTTTTACCTTAAGCACCGCGATGAAACCCGCGGCGTCGGTGGGCTGTTTTTCGATGACCTGAACGAAGGTGAGTTTGCCGATTGTTTTGCCGTTCAGCGCGCGGTGGGCGACAGTTTCTTAGCGGCTTATTTGCCCATCGTTGAGCGCCGTAAAAATGACGCCTGGGGCGAGCGGGAGCGCGACTTCCAGCTTTACCGCCGTGGCCGCTACGTGGAGTTCAACCTGGTGTGGGATCGCGGCACGCTATTTGGCTTGCAGAGCGGCGGGCGCACGGAGTCAATTTTGATGTCAATGCCGCCAATGGCGCGCTGGGAGTACGCCTTTGAGCCAGAGTCCGGCAGTCCCGAAGCGCGCTTGCAGGATTTCTTACACCCCCGGGACTGGCTCGGCGAATTCGCTGAGGATGCATCAAGGAAAAAGCGGAGAGCTCTCATGACCGATCGCTACTGCGTGTTTGGCAACCCGGTCAAACACTCCAAATCCCCGCAGATCCACGCTGAGTTTGCCCATCAAACGCAACAAACCCTTGAGTACACCGCTGAAGAAGCACCGGTGGATGGCTTTGCCGGTGCGTGGCGGGCGTTTATCGACGCGGGCGGGCGTGGCGCCAACGTTACCGTGCCGTTCAAGGGAGATGCCTTTGCGCTGTGCGACACCTTGAGCCATCGCGCCCGTCGTGCAGGGGCGGTGAATACGCTGATCCTGGGTGGCAATGGCCGTACCTACGGCGATACTACCGATGGCATTGGCCTAGTGCGCGATTTGGCCTATCACCGCGTGGCGTTAGCAGACAAGCGCATTTTGGTGGTAGGCGCAGGCGGCGCCGTGCGCGGCATTCTGGAGCCCCTGCTTGCCGAGGAGCCCAGTGAAATCGTCGTGGTCAACCGCACCGCCGCCAAGGCCGAGCAGCTGGCCAGCGATTTTGCTGATCTAGGGCCTATCCATGGCGGCGGTTTTGATACCGTTAACGGCACTTTTGATGTAGTGATTAACGGCACCAGTGCCAGCCTATCAGGCGATTTACCGCCGTTGCCTGATACGTTGTTCAATACCAATGCCTGGGCCTACGACATGATGTATGGGGCCGAGCCGACGGTATTTTTACAGTGGGCAGGCCCGCACGGCGCGAAGTTGCTTGACGGCTTAGGCATGCTGGTCGAGCAGGCCGCCGAGTCGTTTTTTCTATGGCGTAATGTGCGTCCAGAGACGGCATCGGTACGCGAAATGCTACGTCAGTCGCTGGAGTTTGACGCCTTTTAATGATGAAAGACGTTAGAGAGGCACTCAAAGGGACTCAATATATGCCTCCACATCTGCATGTAGATTGCCAACTAAAGCGACTTCCCTCATGAACAACTGAGTGGCTGGCGATAAGCTAGCCCCTTTTCGGGTGACTAATTCGTAGGGTTCGCTACGCGAGTGCAGTTGGATAGGTAGCCGATACACCATGCCCGCATCAACAAAAGGTTTTGAGGCATCGACGGACATGAGTGCGACTGATTCGCGGTCATGGCCAAGCATTGAGATGCTCGTGAAAGCGGATGCTGTTTCGATAGGGTAGAGCGGAAACGGGATCTTGGCCTCGTGAAACTCGCGTTCCAGCAATAGCCGCATCGGCATATTGGCGGGATACACAATCCACGAGGTGTCAGATAAGTCGGCGAGTGTCAGCGCTGAATGGCGAGTGAGCGGATTGTCAGGATGGCAAATGACCGCCAACTCCTCCTCGTGGATGTCCAGACTGGTGTACAGATGCGGCCTTTGATTCACTCGCGACCGGCAAATGGCGGCATCGAGTCGACCACGGTCAAGTAAGTTGAGCAGGCGCGCGCTGGTATCTTCGACCACCTCTATGGATATCGCCGGCTGCAGGCTGCGAACCCGCGACAACGCCGCCGAAATCAGTGGCACAGCCCCCATGATCAATCCCACCGCCAGTCGGCCACCACGGCCTTGCTGCATGCTTTCCAACTCTTCATGGAAGTGGGCCAGATCCGTGTTGATCAGGCGTGCATAGCGCACCGCACAGAGCCCCATGTCCGTCGTTTCCAGCCCCTTATGCGTACGCTGAAACAGCTGTACGCCCAGCATGGCTTCGATTTCATTGAGTGCTTTGGTGGCCCCTGGCTGGGTCAGCGCCACGGACTCGGCCGCTTTTTGCACCGTGCCATGTTCATGCAAGGCAATCAGCAGGCGTAAGTGGCGCATGCGCAGGCGGGAAATGATGGACGTCAGTGTAGACATGAATTTTTGTTATGCCGCTATCAGAGGTTGTCATTATCCAGCGTTGGGCCGCGCGAATATAGTCAATGCAGCAAGTCACTCTCTATTTCCGAATAATTAACAAAGACGACAACACGCTATGGCACTCATCAACTACGTGACCCAAGTACAGTTTGGCGACGGCAGCGTCGATCTATTGCAAGACGAATGCACCCGCCTGGGTATCCATCGCCCGCTGATTGTAACAGATGAAGGGATTCAACAGGCGGGACTGCTGGAGCGGATACAGCGTGTCCTGGATCACCCCGCTGCTGTCTTTACCCGTACGCCGCCCAACCCGAATGAGGGCGCGGTACGCGAGGCGGTGGCGTTTTACCAGTCCCAGCAGTGCGATGGTGTGATCGCACTGGGCGGTGGCTCGCCCATCGATCTCGCCAAGGGCGTGGCGGTGAGCGTGGCGCACCCTGGGCCGCTGCGCCAGTTCGCCGTCATCGAAGGCGGCATGTCACGGATTACCTCGGCAACCGCCCCAGTGATTGCCATCCCGACAACGGCGGGTACCGGCAGCGAAGTCGGCCGTGGAGCCATTTTGATTCTCGACGATGGCCGCAAGGTGGGCGTGCTGTCGCCCCACGTCGTCCCCAAACTGGCGATCTGCGATCCCGAGCTGACGCTTGGCTTGCCCGCCCGCATGACCGCAGCAACGGGCATCGATGCCATCGCGCACTGCATGGAAACCTTCATGGCACCCTCGTTCAATCCTCCGGCAGATGGCATTGCCCTGGATGGCTTGCGGCGCGCCTGGGCGCATATCGAAACCGCGGTCAACGAGCCGAGTAACCGTGAGGCACGCACGAACATGATGAGTGCCTCCATGCAGGGCGCGCTGGCCTTTCAAAAAGGGCTTGGCTGCGTGCACAGCCTGAGTCACTCGCTGGGTGGGCTCAATCCGTCGCTGCACCACGGCACCCTGAACGCCATTCTGCTGCCCGCAGTGATCCGCTTCAACGCCCAGGCCGACACGATGGTCAAGGACGACAAACTGGCCCGGATGGCCCAAGCGATGAACCTGCCAGCGGGCCAAGACGTGGCGGATGCCATGCAGGCGCTAACGAAGCGTCTGAATCTCCCCACGGGCTTGGGCGAGCTCGGTATTACCTCGGCCATGTTCGACGACATCATCAAGGGGGCGCTGGCGGATCATAGCCACAAGACCAACCCCATCGATGCCAGCGCCAACGACTACCGCCAACTTCTCGAATGTTCGCTGTAAGTCTTGGCGAGCGATTCCTCTGAACCATCGGGAGAGCAATGTATGAGTACCACGTTGACCGGCCAGCAGTTCATCGGCGGCGAGCGCAGCGGCCAGGGCCAGGCCTTGCTCGCCAGCGTCGCCGCCGCGGATGGTAGCCACCATGATCTGGCCTACTTTCAGGCGACGGTGGAAGAGGTCGAGCAGGCGGTAGCGGCCGCCTCTGCGGCTTATCCAGCTTTTCGCCAGCTCGCGCCAGAAGCGCGTGCACAGTTTCTGGAAGCGATTGCCGACGAGCTCGACGCACTGGGCGATGACTTCATCAATGACGTCGTGCGTGAGACGGCGCTACCCGCCGCCCGCATCAACGGTGAGCGGTGGCGTACCAGCGGGCAGTTACGGCTGTTTGCCGAGGTGTTGCGCCGAGGCGACTTTTTAGGGGCGCGCATCGATCTGGCTTTGCCTGAGCGCTCCCCTCTGCCGCGCCCTGATCTGCGCCAGGTCAAGATGGGCCTTGGGCCGGTGGCGGTCTTCGGGGCCAGCAACTTTCCGCTGGCGTTTTCCGTGGCGGGGGGCGATACCGCGTCAGCACTGGCCGCTGGCTGCCCGGTCGTGGTCAAAGCCCACTCCAGCCACGTGATGACCGCCGAATGGGTCGCACAGGCCATCGAGCGAGCGGCACGCAACGCCGCCATGCCTGTGGGCGTGTTCAACATGATCTATGGCAGTGGGGTCGGTAAAGACCTGGTACAGGCGTCGGGTATCAAGGCGGTGGGCTTTACCGGCTCGCTGTCGGGCGGGCGGGCGCTTTGCGATCTGGCCGCGCAACGTCCGGAGCCCATTCCTGTGTTTGCCGAGATGTCGAGCATCAACCCCGTTTGGCTGATGCCGGCGGCGCTGCGGGAAAGAGGCGTGCGCATTGCTACCGATCTAGCGGCGTCGGTCACCCTGGGGTGCGGCCAGTTCTGCACCAACCCGGGGCTGGTGTTGGCGGTGGACTCCCCGGAAACGGAGCAGTTTATTGCCGCGTTGGGCGACGCCCTGGCGAGTGCCGATGAGCAGGTGATGCTCAACCGCCAGACCCTGGAACACTACCAACAAGGCGTTGCGCGGCTCGCCGAACTGCCCGGGGTCACCCAGCTAGTCGGGGGCGGCGCTGTGCCGGGCAAAGCGCGAGCACACCTGTTCCGCGCGACGCCCGACTCTCTCTTCAGGTCGGATCGTCCGCTGGAGGACGAAGTCTTTGGGCCGACCACCATCGTCGTGACGGTGCCGGATAGCGAGACGCTGGCGCGCTATTTCGACGTCATGCAGGGGCAGTTGACCGTCACCCTGCACGCCGAGCCGGAAGATCTCTCGGCCCACACGGAGATGATGACGCAGTTAGAGCATCGCGCCGGGCTCCTGCTGCTCAATGGCTACCCTACGGGCGTCGAGGTGTGTGATGCGATGGTTCATGGCGGGCCTTACCCGGCGACCTCGGATGCCCGCGGAACCTCAGTCGGCACGCTGGCGATCGACCGCTATCTACGCCCCGTCTGCTTCCAGAACTACCCCGATGCCTTCCTGCCGAGTGCCCTCCAAAACGCCAATCCGTTAGGGCTGATGCGCTTGGTCAACGGGCAACTCAGCCGGGACTCACTCGGTTAGCACGCCGGTTCACGCGCAACACATCACCACAATAAAACAACACAGGTGCCATAAAAATGAAATCCAAAACGCCAACGTTAAAAACCTTCGCTGTTCAAGCGGTAGCACGCATCAATACTAAAAATAATTTAGGAGCTAATCATATGACTTACTTTAGATACGACAAAATCGCCGCGATAGTGGGAACGCTAGCGCTCTCCATGAGCTGGGGTGTATCAACGGCATTGGGGCAAACCGTGTTGACCGTCACCCACTCGTCACCCGCCGACAGCCACTTCGGTGAGGCGGCCATCGCGTTCGAGCAGAGCCTCGAAGCGCAAACCGAGGGTGCCATCGACGTCGTCATCCAGCGTTTGGACAATGAGCGCGAGGCGCTGGAGAGCGTCCAGTTCGGAACGCAGGAGTGCGCCATCGTATCAGCGGGCCCGCTGGGCAACTTTGTACCGGAAACCCGCGTGTTGGACGTGCCGTTTATGTTCGATGGCTACGACCACGCGCGCGGGGTGCTGGATGGCGAAATCGGCCAAGAGCTGCTGGCGCTTTTCCCTCGCTATGGCCTCGAAGGGGTGGCCTGGATGGAAAACGGCTTTCGCAACCTGACGACGGGTTCCAAAAGCATCGTGTCGCCGGACGACCTGGTGGGTATGAAGATCCGCACCATGGAGAACCCTATCCACATCGCGGCTTGGCAGGCGGCTGGCGTGTTGCCTACCCCGATGGCGTTCTCTGAGCTTCCGCCCGCCCTGCAGCAGGGCACGGTGGATGGCCAGGAGAATCCGATTCCGGTCATTCTGGCGAACAACCTCGATATGATGCAGCAGCATCTCTATCTGACGCGTCACGTATACTCCCCCGGCATTTTTGCCTGTAATCCCGATTTCGTTGCGGGGCTTGACGAGCAGCAACAAGCGGCCCTCAAAACGTCCGGGGCGTTTGCGGCAGCCGCGAACCGTAAACGGGTGGAAAAGGATGAGTTAGTCGGCATCGAGACGCTACGCGACCGCGGTATCGATATCGTGGAGATCGATGACATCCAGGCGTATCGCGATGCCATGGCCAGTGCCTACGCCGATTTCGAAGCCGAGTTCGGCGCCGAGAGACTGCAAGCCATCCGAGACTGGAGCGCCGAATGAGCAGGGGCATCGCCACGATCCAGCGCATCGATCGAGGCATTGCAATGGGGGTGGCGTTAGCCGCCTCCTGCGCCTTGGCGATTGCGGTAGGAGCCAGCTTCTGGCAGGTGCTGGGCCGATTCGTCTTCCAAGCCCCGTCGGTCTGGTCCGAAGCTCTGACCCGCTTAGCTCTGGTCTGGATGGTACTGCTGGGCTGTTCGGTGGCGTTGCGGCGGGGGGCATTCGTAGCCATCGATTTAGCCAAGGTACTGACCTCGGGCCGAGTGCGACGGTCGATCGAGCTGGTCACGCTACTGTCCTGCCTGACGCTGTTTGCCACGCTCTTCTGGTTTGGCTGGGAGGTGGTGTCCCGCGTGCGTTTTCAGCAGATGGCGGGGTTGGATATCTCGATGAGTTGGGGATACGCCGCCCTCCCGGTGGGGGCGGTGTTCGCCATGCTGGGTAGCATTGTTCACTTTATCGAAACAGGTAGAGGAGAGGCACCATGACCAGTGCGCTGATCACCTCCATGCTGATTCTGTTCGCGATATCGGTGCCTATCGCGATTGCCATAGGTTTGGCCTCGATGGTCGGATTGGTGGGCTTTACCAGCCTGCCGCTGCTCGTGGTGCCGCAGCAGATCTTTATCGCGCTGGATAAATTCCCGTTGGCCGCCATTCCGTTCTTTATTCTTGCGGGCAATTTGATGGAAGTAGGTGGGCTGTCGCGCAGGCTGGTCGAGTTTGCACGCGCCTTTACCGGCCAACTGCAGGGGGGGCTGGCTATCACCTGTGTACTGACCTGCATGATGTTTTCAGCCATTTCCGGGTCGAGTGTCGCCACTACCTTTGCCGTAGGGGCCATCCTCATTCCTGCCATGCGCGATTACGGCTATCCCATTGGCTTCGCGGCCGCCCTGATGGCCGTATCGGCGGAGCTTGGCGTGATTCTCCCGCCTTCGATTCCCATGATTCTGTACGGTGTCGCCACGCAGACCTCCATTCCGGATCTGTTTCTCGCGGGGGTGCTGCCAGGGGTATTGATTGCCGGTAGCCTGATGGCCACCATCTTCATCTGGTGCCGGATCAAGGGGTGGGGAAAGCGCGATGGCGATGGAAGGCTCTCTCGCCTCGACGCGATCCGGCGAGCGGTCTGGTCGCTGGTGATGCCCGTTCTTATTATGGGCGGTATTTATGGCGGTGTGACCACGCCCACCGAGGCCAGCGTCATTGCCGTGGTCTATGCGCTGGTGGTAGGGCTTTTCCTGCATCGTGAAATGACGCTCAAAGACGTTGCGTTGGCGTTTCGTAAATCGGTGGTCACCTCCGCGGTGATCATGTTCATCATCGGTGCCGCCAGTTTGATGGGCTACTTGTTGAATCGTCAGGGGGTGCCCGATGCCGCGGCGCTCTGGTTGACTAGCACCTTCGATGGCCCAACCTCGCTGATGCTGGCCATCAACTTTATGCTGTTCGTGGTGGGCATGTTCATCGAGACAGGCGCCAGCATTGTAGTGCTCGCACCGATCCTTCAGGATGCCGCACTGCGCGTGGGTATCGAGCCGGTGCACTTTGGCACCGTCATGGTGGTGAACCTTGCGCTGGGGATGATTACACCTCCGCTGGGCGTCAACCTGTTTGCTGCCGCGCAGATTGCCGGCTGTTCGGTCACGCATATGCTGAGACCGTTGCTGGTTTTCCTGGGCGTCATCATCGTCTGCCTGATGATCATCACCTTTGTCCCTCAGCTCTCGCTGTTCCTACCTGGCACGATGGCGCGTTAACAAGGCAGCTAAAGCATTCGGAGTGCGCTCTCCCGGCATAGGGGTAGCGCTCTCTGCTCACCATGAACATTGATGGGTATTTATAGATGGTCAGTTCGCTTATTGCTCAGCTCCAAAGTGTCACGGGCAAGCGCTATGTACATGTCGGCACCCGCGCCACCCATCGCTTCCGTAAAGGGTACCGTTACGGCGACGGGGAGGTGATGGCCGCCGTCGAGCCGGGCACGCTCTGGGAGCAGTGGCAAGTTTTGCAAGCCTGCGTGGACGCCGATGTCGCGATCATCATGCAGGCCGCCAATACCGGGCTGACCGGCGGTTCCACCCCTTTCGGGACGGGCTATGATCGGCCCATCGTCATCGTCAATACCCTGCGGATTGACCGGGTCGATCTGATCGACGAGGGTCGTCAGGCTATTTGCTTTCCCGGGGCAACGCTGGATAGGCTGGAGCGTGCGCTGCGTCCTATTGGCCGTGAGCCACACTCCGTGATTGGTTCGAGTTGCATTGGCGCGTCGGTGACCGGCGGTATTTGCAACAACTCGGGCGGCTCGCTGGTACAGCGTGGGCCAGCGTATACGCAGCTATCTCTATTCGCTCAGGTGACCCCGGAGCGCAAGCTGGTGCTGGTGAATCACCTGGGTATTGAACTGGGGAGTTCGACAGAAGAGGTGCTGACGCGGTTGGACAGTGGCCATTACTCACAAAGCGATATCCAGATGAGCGAGACCTCCTGGGCATCCGATCGAGAGTACAAAGCGCATGTGCGCGATATCTCAGCGTCGACGCCAGCGCGCTTCAACGCCGACCCGCGCCGCCATTATGAAGTGTCCGGCTCTGCGGGGAAGCTGGCCGTGTTTGCCGTGCGCATGGACACGTTCCCCGCCGCGTCCAACGAGCGCGTCTTCTATATAGGCACCAACGATCCCGCACAGTTGCAGCAGATCAGACGAGACCTGCTCGGCCAGTTCCAGCATCTGCCCATCGCGGGCGAATACATGCATAAGGACGCCTTCGACATGGCGCATGTCTACGGCAAGGATGTGTTTCTGTTTATCCGCCGGTTCGGCACCCTGAATGTACCGAAAGCCTTTGCCGCGAAAAGCTGGTTCGATGGTGTCACCGAGTCGCTACACCTGGGCCGCCATCTGTCTGACCGGCTGCTTCAGGCTGCATCCCGGCTGTTCCCCGAACATCTGCCACGACGCTTGCTCGATTACCGTGACCGCTACATACACCATCTGATGCTGCGCACAGGGGAAGAGTGTATCGAGGAAATGCGCGCCTATCTGGCGGAGCGTTACCCAGCCGAGCACGGTGAGTTCTTCGAGTGCACCGATGAGGAGGGCAGCGCCGCGTTCCTCAATCGCTTCGCCTCAGGGGGCGCCGTGGTGCGCTACCGAGCCGTTCATCCGCGAACGGTCGAAGATATCGTGGCACTTGACGTGGCGCTGCCGAGGGATGCCCTCGACTGGTTCGAGACCTTGCCGCCCGAGATCGAGGCGCGGATCGAGCGCAAGTTCTATGTAGGGCACTTTCTGTGCCATGTTCTGCATCAGGAGTATCTGGTGAAAAAAGGCGAGGATTGTCACGCCTTGGAGCAGGAGATTTGTGCGCTGCTCGATGCCAGGGGAGCCGAATATCCAGCCGAGCACAATGTGGGACATCTGTATCACGCCAAGCCAGCGCTACGTGATTTCTATCGGCAACTCGACCCCACTAATCAATTCAACCCCGGAATTGGTAAGACATCAAAACAGCGTGATTGGCGGTAAAACTAGCCTGCAATAAGAGCTTTCAAAAAGAGCGTAGTGGCGATGGTTCTCTGTCTTAGGAGCCAACGCCAAAATGAGTTGTTAGCTATTTATATAGCTGACGCTTATGATTATGGGTACATAAAAATAATACTTAGGAGTTGTCATGAAGCATCTTCCACACATAGCATTAATGACATTGGCGGTGGCTGGGGGAATGGGGTTATCAACTGATATTCAAGCCAGAGTCACTGGGTTTGAAATCGGCAACACGGTCGTTGATTACGACGGTGAACGCTTTGGAGAGTCTGGTGCTTACGAGAGAATTGAGGCCGTGGCAAGCTTTGCTATTGATCCTACGAGTGCTAGAGCCAGTAACATTGCCGATTTAGAAAAAGCGCCTGTTAATGATCAAGGTGAAGTGGCCTTTAGTACGGAAGTGGTGATTCTACGACCTACTGAGCAAACCTCAGGAGTGCTTTTCTACGAAGTCCCTAACCGTGGCCGCAACTTGAGTTTTCCGTTACTTAATCTAACGAGTATCTCGGGCGACTTTGCAGTCGATGAGCCAGGTGATGGTTTTTTAATGCGCCAGGGCCACACCATGGTATGGAGTGGCTGGCAGACCGGTTTGAGCGATAGTTTGATCGAGATTGATTTGCCGGTTATTGAGGGGGTAACGGGTGAATCTCGTGAGGAGTTCGTTTTCGATAACCATGAGTCGGTAAGTGTTGCGTCCCTTACATACCCTGCTGCAGACCTAAACCCCGAACATGCCTCTCTAACCGTTAGGCCTACGCCTGATGCGCCTCGTCAAATGGTGGAGGGTTTGTCGTTTCGTTATTTGGATGAAAATCGTATAGAGATTCAGCGGCCCACTAGTATGGATGGCGGCGCTATATACGAGTTTATTTATACCGCTAAGGATGCAGTGCCCGCCGGGTTAGGGATGCTCGCGACGAGCGACTTGGTCGCCTTTCTGAGAGGTGCGCAAGGACATGATGTTGAAACACCACTGAACGATATTGAGCATACCGTGGCAATGGGGATTTCTCAGTCAGGACGCTTCCTGCGCGACTTGATATATCAAGGATACAATGCTGATAGTCAGGGCAACCGAGTATTTGATGGCGCCATGGCGCATATTGCGGGATCACGGAAGACGTTCACCAACTACCCTTTTGCTCAGCCTGGTCGCTTCTCTCGACAGCATGAAGATCATGATGCGGTAGGAGATCAGTTCCCCTTCAGTTATGTCGAGATGCTAGATCCGTTGACGGGGCAGAGCGACAGTATTTTGGCCGTCTGTCGTGAAAACAATACGTGTCCGAAACTTATGCACACCGACACGTCGGCAGAATTTTGGCAGGCTCGTGCGTCATTGGTTTCTACATCCCCCACTGGAGACCCCCTGACTATGCCTGATGATGTGCGATTATATTTTTTCGCTGGGGCGCCGCATTTTAATGCTTGGGGAGGATCGGCTTCGGCTAGTGAAGTATGTAAATATCCGAGTAATCCAATTAGTGTGGCGCCTAGCATGCGTGCGCTTGTGAGTGCGATGGAGTCTTGGGTCGTAAATGATATAGCCCCGCCAGCAAGCCGTTATCCAGGTTTGAAGGGTGATGGGCTTGTGGCGAATGAGGAGTTGAATTTGCCGCCCTTACAGGGAGAAGTGCCTAAGCCGCCTGTCAACGAGCTGTATGCCAGAAACCATACTGTGGTGCCACCTGAAGAGGGTGAACAATATTCGGTGAAGGTGCCAGAAGTGGATGAAGATGGCATTGCCTTGGGAGGCATTCGCCAACCCTATGTGGCTGTGCCTCTAGGTACTTATTTAGGCTGGAATTTGCGCGATCAAGGGTACGCAGAAGGCCAATTGTGTAACTTATCCGGCAGCTTTATCCCTTTTGCGAGTAGTAATGATGGTAGAAAGTCAGTATCAAGCCGATACTCAAGCCCTGAGTCATACCAAGAATCCTTAGGTGACGCTATAGATGAGCTAGTAGATATTGGCTTTATGCTTGAGAAAGACCGTCAATGGGTGATGGAGGATGCTCCAGAACTATAACCCGCATTTTTAAAGAGTTTTAAATGAGGTCTTTTTCCTCGCTAGTATCAATCTTCATTGATCAACAACATAGCTAAAAAAGTGGGGGCGGATAATATATCCGCCCCCACTTTTTATTGATGCCACTAATAACGTTTCACTTAGTGCGTTTGACGTACAAGCCCACCGTGCACATCACCAGCCCCACCACCGAGAGCAGCATGCCGCCATTGACTAACAGCGGCGAACGCTCCAGCCAGGAGACAAACGGTTGCGGGGTGTCTCTACAGGCACTCTCGATATAGTCCCAATGGCCGCCATCAAGCTGGCACGCGCGTACGTCGTTTAGCTCCCAGAAATACACGCCCATCAGCACAAACAGCGGCAGTACCAGTAGCAGTAATCCCAGCTTAATCATTTAAACCTCAAGAGCCGTTAAGGACGCGGGCAGTTGGGTGTACGACCATTGCTGCGAGCCTGCTCGTACAAGGCAAGTGCTTGATCCATATTACCCTGCAGCCCTTGAATGCGCTGGCCTTGGCCAGGGTGAGTCGACATCCACTCGGGGGGCGCACCGCCACCTGTGGCCGCCTGCATATTTTCCCAAAGGGTCACGCTCTCACGGGGATTGAAACCGGCTTGAGCCATGAGATCCAAACCAATCACATCGGCCTCACTCTCATGGGCCCGGGAGAAGGGAAGTACGATGCCGTACTGTGCGCCCATGCCGAGCACGCCCATGAGTTGCTGGCCACCGGCAGACTGCATGCCAGAGGTGCTGGAAATCACCGACAGGCCTAATGAGGTGGCGCTCTCGGTGGAGGCGCGCTCATTGGCATGGTTGGCCAGTACGTGACCAATTTCGTGACCGATAACGGAAGCAAGCTGATCCTGGGTCGTGGCAATATCCAGCATGCCGGTATTCACGCCCATATAGCCGCCGGGAAGCGCGAACGCGTTGGGCTGTTCGGACTCAAATACGCGAATTTGCCAGTCTAGCTGCCGCTGTTCGGCGGGGAGTTCCGCCACGATGGCATCGGCAATACACTGCACATAGCGGTGGCTGGCCTGGCCCGCCGTGGGCAGCTCCTGCTGATATTGAGTGAACGCTTGGCGCCCCATCTCATTCAATTCGCTATCAGAGAGCAACAGCAGTTGCGAGCGTCCGGTGGGCGAGGTGGTACAAGCGGCGATAGACGCACATAGTGCGGTAACAGCGAGAGGGCGAAGCCAGCGCATGAGTCGGTTTCCTTATAGACGAAAGAGTTTCTTGCACACAAGATAACCGCTGATAGCAGTAAATCAATCCCCCATCATAACCCACCTAGTGGTTGAGCATGGGTGCTGAATTGACTCCCCTCTGAACCAAGGCTAAGCCGCAGACGATTGGCTGCAAGCTCCTAGACATAAACCCTTAGCGCTGGGGTACTAGCTGCCCATCGGCACCTACGTTTAAGCGAATTGTCGGCGTTAATAATCCTGACGGTAGTTTCATACCCAACCCGCGTAGATCCCCAGGCGTGATGGCCAGTTGACTGCCAGGCGGTAGCTCGCCTTGAGACGCCAACTGGCTGGCAAGCTCCAGCATGGGGGCCAGGCGTTGGGTGTCGGTGGCGAGTACATCAAAGGCAACCGGTAGGCGTAAATTAGCATCATCGCCAGAGGTCAGCGTGACGTCCTGTTCATAGTTACCTTCCACAGGATCAACGCCCGGCATATCCAGCGCCCAGCGAAAGCCTGACATCTCCACCGGTGGCATGCCCGCAGGTAAGCCCAGCCCCATGGCAATGGTGGCCTGAACGGGCAGGCTACCAGCACCAAGGCTAGACGCAATCAGGCTGGTTAAATCGCTGGTGTCTAGCCCCGCATTAATGCTGTAAGGGCCAATGCGAACATCCTCAACCCCCAGAGAGGTCACCGCCAAACGAAACGCAAACAAACCGGTTTGGGGGAGGGCGAGACAACCCGTGAGTAGGCTGGCAACGCCAAACAAGGTCAGCCAGCGCCAGTATCGAGCAATATAAAGCATAAGATAAGAGTCCCCTTAAGTAGGACGTAAGCAGTGGGGTAACGACGCTAAGTGTAAAGTGCTGATGCAAGCTTGTTAGCTTCGGGCTAATAAGCGCGGCTATTTGAGGGCTGAAGCTATTTTCTGTCAACAGAATTTACGTGTTCAAGCGCCTATTTAAGGCTAGAACCAAAACGCCCGCTTGATGATACAAGCGGGCGAATTCAAAAGGCAGCTAATAAGGCGTTTAACGACGGCTTTTACGCGCCTCTTTGGTGCGATTAAGCTCGCGCTTTTTAGCTTTCTCTTTGTCGCTGGCGCCCGCCATGTCATCGAACGGGTTACTGCCGGATCGAAACTCAAAGCGAATTGGCGTGCCGCGTACCTTGAGCACCTTGCGGAAGGTATTGGTCAAATAGCGACGATAGGCTTCTGGCAACGCCTCGGTTTGGTTGCCGTGGACGACGATAATCGGCGGGTTGCTGCCACCCTGGTGAGCCATCCGCAGTTTAATGCGTCGACCGTGCACCATCGGCGGTGGGTTTTGGCTTACCGCGTCCTGTAGCAGGGTAGTGAGGCGGTTGGTCGACCAGTGGGCGTTAGCGGCGTCAAAGGCGCGATCAATCGAGGGGTAGAGATCCCCCACTGCCGTGCCGTGTAGAGCAGAGATGAAGTGCAGCTCGGCATAATCCGCAAAGCCCAGGCGGCGCTTCACTTCAGTGCGCATTTTATCCTTGGCTTCGGTCTCCAGGCCGTCCCACTTGTTGACTGCCAGCACGAGGGCGCGCCCGGTGGTCAACACGTAGTCGAGCAGGTGCAAATCCTGCTCCACCAGGCCGCTGGAGCCATCCAGAACCATGATCACTACATGGGACTCTTTGATCGCATCCAGGGTCTTGATGATGGAGAATTTCTCGGCGATTTCACGCACGTTCTTGCGCCGCCGGATACCCGCGGTATCAATCAGTACATAGGGCTTGCCACGGCGCTCGAAGGGGATCTCGATGGCATCGCGGGTAGTGCCTGCCTCATCAAACACGACGACCCGATCTTCACCGAGAAGGCGATTGACCAGGGTCGATTTGCCCACGTTCGGGCGGCCAATCACGCCGATGCGAATACCTTTGCTACCGGTGTCCGCGGGAATGCTGGCATCGCGCTCCGGAAACGGTTCGAGTACCACATCGATCAGGGTGGAAACGTTGCGCCCGTGGGCGGCAGCAATTGGCCAGGGGTCGCCTAGGCCGAGCGACCAAAAGTCGCCCATTGCCGAATGCTCTTCTAACCCATCGGTTTTATTCACCACCAGCCAGGTTTTTTTCTGGTTAACCCGCAGGTGGTTGGCAATCGCCTGGTCAGCGGCGATAAGGCCGGCGCGAGCGTCGACCATAAACAGCACGATATCGGCTTCATCAATGGCGGCGAGTGACTGCTCTGCCATAGCGGCATCGATGCCTTCTTCGTCACCGCTGATACCGCCGGTATCAATCACGGTATAGACCTTATCGCCCAGCATGCCATTGCCGTACTTACGGTCGCGGGTGAGGCCAGGAAAGTCGGCCACCAGTGCATCACGCGAGCGCGTTAGGCGGTTAAACAGCGTCGATTTGCCCACATTGGGGCGACCGACTAAAGCAATGACGGGTGTCATGGAGTTACTTCCAGGGTTTCCAGGCGACCATTGTTGGCCTGGACATGAATGGTGCTGCCTTCAGTGACCGGGCGTACGCTGATGCCCGAGCTGTGCACGCGAGTGCGACCCACGATATCGCCTTCGCGAGCGTCGATCAGGTGAACATAACCTTCGAAATCGCCGAACACTAAACGGCCATCGGCGAAGGCGGGGGCGGTCAACCAACGATCTTCTAAATCGTCGTTGCGCCAAATTTCGCGGCCGTTGTTAGCGTCGAGGGCGACGACTTGGCTGTCATCGGTGACCACAAACAGGAAGTCGCCGACCAGAATCGGGGTATGGCGACTGGAGAGATCCGCTTCCCAAAGTACGTCGCCTTGAGTTGCTTCCAGCGCCACCACGCGGCCGTTATAGCTGGTCACGAACAGGCGGCCATCGGGGCTGATGATCGGCTGGCCGGAAAGATCGACCAGGCGTTCCACTTCACTACGCCCTTGGGGGGTGGCAATCTGCATTTCCCATAGCGGCTGGCCGCTGCGGTTATCCAGCGTGGCCAGGCGGCCATTGGCCAGGCCAACAAAGCTGACTGGATCAATGACCATCGGTGTACCGGTACCGCGCAGGGTGAGTGACGGCTGCGAACTGGTGTATACCCAGCGCTCTTCACCAGTGGCGCGATCCAAGGCAGTCACACGGCCATCGACACTTTGCACGACCAGCAGTTGCTGGTTGGCCTGGGGCGCGGCAAGCACTTCGCTGGATACCCGTGAGCGCCATTCTTCGCTGCCGTCACGTTGATCCAACGCGATCACTTCGCCGTTACCGGTGGCCAGATAAACCTGACCGGCAATTGCCGTTAGTGCGCTGGAAATAGGGGTATCAAGGTCGATTTCCCACTCGACGTCGCCGCTGTTGGCATCCATCGCCATCACCACGCCCTCGACATCGGCCGCAAACACGGTGTCGCCTTCACGGGAAGGCGCGATGGGGTAACGGGCATGGCCCAGGCCATCGCCCACATTGCGCCGCCACTGAGTTTCCAGCGAGGAGGTCTCGTCGAAACTACGCAGCTCTTTGGGAGTATAGGCAGGCTCGCCTTTACTCGCGCAACCGACCAGCAGTGCCAGCGACAGCGCGCCTAAGCTAGCGCGTACTAGCTGTTTCGTTGGGATACCAAAAGTCATTGTGTCGCCTCCTCAGCGCCGAGATCGTCAAGCTTGAACTGCACGCCGTAAAGCGGCTGGTCTTTGGTTTGAGACACTTCTAGAGCGGTTTCCCAGGCATCGCGGGCCGCCTCGGTGTCGCTTTGGGCGGCGAACGCATCGCCGCGCACGTTAGCTTTTTGGGCCGCTAGCGCATCACTAATCGGCTCGTCTAACAGCGCATGCGCCTGTTTAGGGTTACCGTCGGCAAGCTCGATACGGGCTAAACGTAGCCACGCCAAGCTTTGCACATAGCGGCGCGAGGAATCGGCTGCGCTTTCCAGTGCGGTGCGTGCTGCTTCCAAGTCTCCTTGCTGAACAGCCAAGCGGGCGTCGAGCAGCAGGGCGAGTTCGGCGTAGAGCGTATCGCCATGCTCGTCGGTTAGTTCGCTAACCATTTCCCGCGCGCTTGCTAGTTGCTCCTCGTCAAGCTCGTTGCCAGCGGTCATATTGACTAACTGCTGATAGCGCATGGAGGCCGCTTCAGCCTGGCCTTGCTGATAGTTCTGCCAGGCATTCCAGCCGAACACCCCGGCCGCCGCCAGGACAGCGCCTGCAATCAACGACATGCCGTTCTCTTTCCACCAGCGCTTGACGGCGTCTAGCTGTTCTTCTTCGCTTCTCAGCTCCACCACGGGCGGGCTCCTTTCTTCTAAAGTCGTATGTTTAGACCGTCGCATGCAAGCAGGCAGCCTGCAGGGCTTATGCGTTAGCCGTTAAAAGCTCGCCCAGCGTGCGGCCTAATGCGGCTTGAGGAACGCTTTGCTGTTCGCGGTCATCGCGCAGAAACTTGACCGTTGTCGACTGCGTCGCGATTTCATCTTCACCGATCAGTATGGCTATCGTAGCAGCGCTCTTGTCGGCTTTTTTGATTCGGCTTTTAAAGCTGCCGCCGCCGCAATGAAGCTGTAGACGCAGTTCAGGCAGCTCGCCACGCAGTTGCTCGGCCAGGGTGATCGCTGCCGTGGTGGCGGTATCATCCATGGGCAGCAAATAGACATCGCAGCCGCCAAGGGCGTTCTCAGGAATCAGTTCCAGGGTGTCGAGCAGCAGAATCAGCCGCTCAATGCCCATGGCAAAGCCCACCGCTGGGGTAGGCTTGCCGCCCAGCTGTTCGACCAGGCCGTCGTAGCGTCCGCCTGCACATACGGTGCCCTGGCTGCCCAGCGCAGTCGTGGTCCACTCGAACACGGTGCGGCAGTAGTAGTCGAGTCCGCGCACTAAGCGTGGGTTGATCACATAGTCAATGCCTGCTGCTTCAAGCATCTTAGTGAGCTGCTCAAAGTGTTCCTGAGATTCAGTATCCAGGTGATCCATCAACTGCGGCGCGCCGTCGAGCATCTCCGCCATGGCCGGATTTTTGGAGTCGAGAATACGCAGCGGGTTGCTGGTCAAGCGGCGCTTGGAGTCTTCATCGAGAGCGTCTAGGTGCTGCTCAAAGTAGGCCACCAGCGTATCTCGGTAGGCTGCCCGCGCCTCAGATGAACCTAGCGAGTTTAGCTCCAGGGTGACGTGCTCCATGAGCCCAAGTTCTTGCCACAGGCGCGCCGAAAGCAGGATCACCTCGGCGTCGATATCCGGGCCATCAAAACCAAAGGTCTCGACGCCAATCTGGTGGAACTGGCGGTAACGGCCTTTTTGCGGGCGCTCATAGCGAAACATCGGCCCCTGGTACCACAATCGCTGAGTTTGGTTATACAGCAGGCCGTGCTCCATGGCCGCGCGCACGCAGCTGGCAGTGCCTTCGGGACGCAGGGTCAAACTCTCGCTGTTGCGATCATCGAAGGTGTACATCTCTTTTTCGACGATATCGGTAACTTCACCGATAGAGCGTGCAAACAGCGCGGTTTGCTCAACGATAGGCGTGCGGATTTCATTAAAACCGTAACGCAGCATTAGCTGGCGTACTTTGGCTTCAAAAAATTGCCAGCGTGGGCTATCGCTGGGCAGTAGGTCGTTCATACCACGAATGGCTTGAATTTTTTTAACGGCGGACTTGCTCAAAGAAAACTCCTTATTCTGCCATCAGGCGTGGCTCACCCAGGCTGGCAGCCAGCCCCAGCTAAACGCTGCGGGCAATCATATCGTCTTGCTGCTGCTGTTTTTCGCGCACTTTTTCGCGAATCAGCTGCTCGAGATCATCTACCAAGTGGTCGTTGCGCAGCTTGCTGGCGGGCTTGCCGTCGATATACACCAGGTTAGCGGGACTACCGCCGGTCAGGCCGATATCGGTCTCTTTGGCTTCGCCGGGGCCATTGACCACGCAGCCGATCACCGAGACGTTGAGCGGTGTCATTACGTCTTCCAGCCGCTCTTCGAGCTGGTTCATGGTGTCAATGACGTCGAAGTTCTGGCGCGAACAGCTGGGGCAGGCAATAAAGTTGATGCCTTTCGAGCGCAGCTTGAGGCTGCGGAGCATATCAAAGCCGACCTTGATCTCTTCCACCGGGTCTGCTGCCAGCGAGACGCGGATCGTGTCGCCGATTCCGTCCATCAGTAGCATACCCAGACCAATCGATGACTTGACCGTGCCCGAGCGCAGACCTCCCGCTTCGGTAATCCCTAAGTGCAGCGGCTGCTCGATGCGTGCGGCAAGGTCGCGATAGGCGGCCACGGCCATAAATACATCCGAGGCTTTGACGCTGACTTTGAAGTCGGGGAAGTCCAGGCGATCCAGGTAGTCAATATGGCGCATGGCAGACTCCACCAGCGCTGCTGGCGTGGGTTCGCCATATTTCTTCTGCAGATCTTTTTCCAACGACCCTGCGTTGACGCCAATCCGGATCGGAATGCCATGATCGCGGGCCGCGCTAACCACCGCGCGTACGCGGTCTTCACGGCCGATGTTACCTGGGTTGATGCGCAGGCAGTCGACGCCGAGTTCGGCGACGCGTAGGGCAATTTTGTAATCAAAATGGATATCGGCAACGAGCGGTACATTGACGAGTTTTTTGATCTGACCAAAGGTTTCGGCGGCGTCCATATCAGGTACTGAAACGCGTACGATATCCGCACCGGCTTTTTCCAACTGCTGGATCTGGGCCACGGTCGCGGCGACATCCAACGTGTTGGTATTGGTCATGCTTTGAACGGCAATGGGGGCATCACCGCCCACCGCGACGTTTCCAACCTGAATCTGGCGGGAATGGCGGCGTTTTATCGGAGAAGGGGCGTGCATAAGACGGGTCACTCTCCCAAGGTGAATCGGGCAACATTGTTGGCGCCTGCGCGGGCGGGAAGATCAACTTCCTCGCCTTGGTAGCGCAGCTCAACGCCGGTGGCATTACCTACGGTTAAGCGAAACGGAGGCTCACCCTCGACGGTTGTCGAGGTGCCGGGCGTTTGTAGGCCCACGAAGACGCGCTGGTTGGTGGCATCAAAAATTTCCGTCCACGACTGCTCGTTAAACGTCAGTTCGAGGACGTTGGCATTGGCGGTTTGCTCGGCGGCAGCGTTTTGTTCGCTATCAGTATCGCTCTCTTCAACACTGCTTTGCTCAGGCCTGCTAGGCTCATTGCTATCGTCGGCGGTGCTGGCCGTATCGGTGGTGCTATCCAGTGCGGATTCGTCGAGGCCAGTCACTGCGTCAACATCAGCTTGATCGCTGGGCGCTTGTTCTTGCGCAGCCGTCGGTGAAGGCGTGACGTTGGTGGCATTACTGGGCAGCGTCGCGCTTTCATCGCCACTGGTGAAGCTTGAATCCGTACTCTCTGCTGTTTCAGCGGGTTCACTGGTCGGCTCTGCCGGGGCGGTAGCGGTCTCTTCCGGGGAGGTTGAGCCAAAGCCCGGCGGCTCATTGCCACCCCGGCTTTGCCACCACATCACGGTCACCGCGATAAGACCCACAATTACCAGCAAAGTCACCAACTTGAACAGCCAGGCGCCAATACGGGAGGGTGGCCTCGCCGTGGAGACCGGGGTAACTTGGCGTTCGGTGTCGCTACCGCCGCTGCGGGCTTGATAAGCTTCAAGCACCAGCCGGTCATCCATGCCCAGGTATTTAGCGTAAGAGCGCAGGTAGCCGCGTCGATAAGCGGCGACAGGGATCTCTTGGTAGTCATCCTGCTCAAGCCCTCCCACCACGGCGGGGCGCAGGTTGAGCGCCCGGGCCGCATCGGCGAGCGGAATACCAAGCTGCTCGCGCTGGCGAGCAAGAAGTTCGCCAGGAGAGGCGCTAGTGTTAGGGCTATCAATGACGTTTTCTTGTGACTGTGTATCGCTCATGGCTGAGCATCCTTCATTAAATAAGCGGTGATCAGGGCGTCAATCAGTCAGTCGTTGCCAAGCAGGCGCTGGTATTCGGCGGCGACGCTATGCTCGCCGCGTGAATGAGCGATATCAACCGCCATTCTTAGCGCTGCTTGGTTGGGCTCGGCGAGCTGTAAATAGGTTTGCAGCGGTGCCCAGGCCTGAGAGTAATTGCCCTGCGAATATTCGAGTTCAGCTAACATTAAATAGCCGCGTGAATTACGCGGATCAATACTTTGCGCGCGCTCCAATCGAGCGCGCGCCTTATCAAATTCTTCCAGCGCCAGATAACACTGCCCTAAATTAGTAAATAGCTGGGCACGGTTGGCGTACTGGGCATCCTGTGATGCGGTTTCTAACTGCTCACAGGCGGCGTTTAACTGGCCCTGACTGAACAAGAACGCCGCATAGTTGTTGCGGGCGCGGGTGAAGTCAGGCTCGGCATTCACCGCCTGTTGAAAATAGTCGTTGGCAAGTGCACTTTCGCCCTGGCGTTGATAAACCATTGCCAGTGCTTGCAGCGCTTCTGCATGGTGTGGGGCAATTTCAAGTGCCCGATCCAGTGCGTTGAGAGCGCGGGGAAGATTATCGCGCTCTAAATAGGCGACGCCAAGCTGGGTATAGGCTTCTGCCGCCGCGGGGGTAGCTTGTGGTGAAAGGTTGTTGGACGAGGCACAGCCGGCTAGCCACAAGCTACCGATAAGCACGGTGAGCATGGGCACCCGCGATGGGTGTTGGCGCCTGCGGTGAGCGATCATGTAAATCCTCTTGTGGTGAACGTCCAACTGCGAGTAAGGCAATACATACAAACAGCAGTGCTAATCTAAATAAAAACCGTGACCATCAAAGCGCCGTGCCAAGCGGAAGTCAAGATAAGCCCAGTTTTCGACACTCCACCCCCTAGTCCGCGTCGAGCTGTACTGACTGGATATAGCGCGCGCTGCGTTTGGTGCGGTCTTTCACGCGACCAACGAGCTGGCCACAGGCAGCATCAATATCTTCACCTCGGGTTGTTCTAACCGTGGCGTTGTAGCCTAAATCATACAACCACTGCTGGAAGCGCATAACCTGATTACGCGACGGTTTTTCGTACCCAGAGTTTGGGAACGGGTTAAACGGGATCAGGTTGATCTTACACGGCAGCTCTTTAAGCAATGCAGCAAGCTGCTCGGCGTGCTCCTGCTGATCGTTGACGTCCTTGATCAGCGTGTACTCAATGGTGACCTGACGATTGTCCGGGCATTTGGAAAGGTAGCGGTGGCAAGCATCCAGCAACGCGCGAATATTGTACTTACGGTTGATGGGCACCAGCTCATTGCGCAACTCGTCCGTAGACGCATGCAGCGAAATCGCCAAGCTAACGTCCATTTCATCGCCGAGCTTGTCGATCATCGGCACCACGCCAGAGGTCGACAGCGTCACGCGGCGCTTGGACAGGCCATAGCCGTTGTCGTCGAGCATCAGCTTCATGGCAGGTACAACGTTATCGAAGTTGAGCAACGGTTCGCCCATGCCCATCATCACTACGTTGGTCACCGGACGGTTCGCCGTATCACGCCGCGGGCCAACGCTGCGCTGAGCGACCCATACCTGGCCGATAATTTCAGCAGCGGTTAAGTTGCGCTGAAACCCCTGCTTGCCGGTGGAGCAGAAGCTGCAGTCCAGCGAGCAGCCGACCTGGGAGGAAACGCATAGCGTGCGGCGTTTACCGTTCTCTGCCGGAATCAGCACCGTTTCTACATAGCTGCCGTCTTCCACTTCCAGCACCCACTTACGGGTGCCGTCGCTGGAAGTACCCTCATAAATCACCCCTGGGCCACGAATTTCTGCCAGCCGGGCCAGTTTTTCACGCAGTGCTTTGGAGAGGTTCGTCATGGCAGCAAAGTCATCGCTGCCTTCCTGGTGAATCCACTTCATTAGCTGCGCGGCACGGAACTTCTTTTCGCCGATCGACAAAAAGAAGGCTTCCATCTGCTCGCGGGACATGCCAAGCAGGTTTTGACGCTCAGGCGTCGCTTTTGCAGCAGGCTTGCTGGCGGCGTCAGTATGTGGGGCGGGCGTGTGTTGGGCTACAGTGGTGGTCATGGCGGTCAGCGTTATAGAAAGGGGCGGGGGACTAGCCCCCGCAAAATGGCCGGCAACGAAAGTTGATTCGGCGGCGCTACCTTAAAGGCTTAGCGCGGGCAGATTTCGTCGTTGCCAAAGAAGTAGCTAATTTCGCGCTCAGCGCTTTCCGGAGAATCAGAACCATGGACAGCATTGGCGTCGATTGTTTCCGCAAAATCGGCGCGAATAGTGCCGGGTGCCGCTTCTTTCGGGTTGGTCGCACCCATCAGGTCACGGTTTTTAGCGATGGCGCCTTCACCTTCAAGCACTTGTACAACCACCGGCCCAGAGATCATGAAGCCAACCAGGTCTTTAAAGAACGGACGCTCTTTGTGTTCTGCGTAGAAGCCGCCAGCCTTCTCTTCAGAGAGATGAACCATTTTGGCTGCGACGACTTTTAGGCCCGCTTTTTCGAAGCGAGCAATGATGTCACCGATAGCATTTTTGGCAACGGCGTCAGGTTTGATAATAGAAAGAGTGCGTTCAGTAGCCATGTAAATGGTCTCCTTAAAAAGGCTTAAGCAAAAAGTGCCGCCCTAGAAGGCCAGGGCGGCCCAGAAAATGATTCAGTTAATAGCGCTTCGGCAGCTAGCGTTTTTAAACGCTAATGTGTCAAAAAAGCATGCGGGCGTAACCCGGCTACCTGCGCTTGTGTATCCAGGGGCGTGATTATAGCGCTTAAGCCGGGGGATGAATACCGGCGATGAAGCTGACCAAGCAATGCTTAGACGGTAAAGCTCTCACCGCAGCCACACTCATCTTTGACGTTAGGGTTGTTGAAGCGGAAAAAGCGGTTCAGCCCTTCGCTGACGTAATCCACTTCGCTGCCGTTAAGCATCTCTACCGCATCGGGAGTGACATAGACGCTGGCACCGTGGGCTTCAAAATGGACTTCTTCGTCGCTGACGGTGTCGGCAAAATCGAGCACGTAGCTATAGCCAGAGCAGCCGCTTGGCTTGACCGAGACGCGCAGGCCGAGGCCTTGGCCGCGCTCGTCGAGCACGTGGCGAATCTGTTGTGCGGCAGCCGGGGTAATATTGAGTGTTGCCATGAGGCGTCCTCCTTAAAAATAGTCAGCTAGTCAGCCGCTTGACGGGGCGGTGTACGTAAACCGCTCACCGCATGGCGTATGAGCGCTAGCGCATGATCAATGTCGGCTTCGGTGGTAAAGCGCCCGAAGCTAAAACGCAGCGATGAGAGTGCCAACGAGCGTGGTGTGCCGATGCCGAGCAGCACATAGGACGGGTCGACGCTGGCCGAGTTGCACGCCGATCCGGTGGAGACCGCTACATCGCGCAGCGCCATCAGCAGTGACTCGCCGTCGACACCTTCGAATGCCAGATTGAGAATGTTGGGCACTGCTCGCTTTTCAGTGTCATTCAGCGGCGTGTTCGAGAACACACCATCAAGCCCCTCCAGGCCACGCAGAAAGCGCTGCTGCAAGCCCATAATATGGGCGTTGTCTTCGTCGTACTGCTGCTGCATCAGCGCAAAGGCTTCACCCATGCCAGCAATTTGGTGTGTCGGCAGGGTGCCAGAGCGCATACCACGCTCATGACCGCCGCCATGTATCAGCGCCTCAACGCGAATGTCCGGGTGGCGCTTCACATACAGCGCCCCGACGCCTTTGGGGCCGTAGGTTTTATGGCCGGACAGCGACATCAGGTCGATCTGCTGAGCCACTACGTCTAAGGGAATACGCCCCACCGCTTGGGCAGCATCGGTATGAAAAGCCGCGCCAAACTCATGGGCAACGGCCGCTAGAGCCGAGATATCGTTGATACTGCCCAGTTCGTTGTTAACCGCCATTAATGAAACCAGCGCGGTGTCATCGCGCATCGCTGCGCGCAGCTGTTCGGGTTCAATACGGCCATCCTGGCCCGGCGTTAGCCAGGTAACCTCAAAGCCCTCTTTCTCCAGCGCATGGGCAGTGTCAACGATGGCTTTATGCTCAATCGTCGAGGTCACCAAGTGTAGGCCACGCTCGCGGTTGGCGCGCATAAAACCAATCAGCGCTAGGTTGTCAGCTTCTGTGGCGCCGCTGGTCCAGACGATCTCTCTCGGGTCGGCGCCAATGGCATCGGCCACCTGGCGGCGCGCCTGCTCAATCACCTGCTCTGCCTGCCAGCCCAGCATATGGCTGCGCGAAGCCGGGTTGGCAAATAGCTGGTCAACCGTCAGGTAGCGTTGCATAACCTCAACCACGCGGGCATCCGCCGGCGCGGTGGCGGCGTAATCCAGGTAAATGGGCAGCGTGGGTGTGGTCATCGTTACGTTCCAGCGGTTGATCGATCAAGGTAATCGGGTTTGTGTCGTGGGGTCAGGGTGAAGAGGCGAGAATGCCTGCCTCGGCACGCTGTTTCTGTCGCGACGCAATACGTATGACATCAGGACGCAGCATCAGTTGTGCCAGGGTCATATCGTCAAGAAAATGGCGTATCTGCACGGAGAGCTCGCACCACAAATGGTGGGTCAAGCAGGTGTCACCCTGTTGGCAGTCAGAGAGCCCCTGGCAACGGGTGGCATCAACGCTTTCATTTACTGCGTCAATCACCTTTGAAACGCTAATCGCGTCCGCAGGCTGCGAAAGCAGATAGCCGCCGCCTGGGCCGCGCACGCTGTTGACCAAGCCTGCACGGCGCAGGCGAGCAAAAAGCTGCTCTAAATAGGAGAGCGATATCTCTTGACGCTGGGAGATATCGCTTAGGCTGGTCGGGCCGTTGTGGGCATGCAAGGCTAAATCGAGCATGGCGGTAACGGCGTAACGGCCTTTAGTGGTCAAGCGCATGGCAAGCCCCTCGACGCTGAAAGCTCAGCGCACTAACGGCAAATGTGCTGCCATTATGGGAAAACCTGAGTGCTTTGGTCAACCATTACGCGGCGGCAGCGTTTCTTCCTCGGCTGATGGTGGAGTGGCCGAGTGCTTGCCAACGCCGGTGCAGCCGGTATCGTTCTCGTCCAGAATATCGGCAAAATCTTCATCGCGCAGCGCCGGTAACTGGCCGTCACGGTAGTTGTCATCTAGCTTACGCAGGGTAGAGCACATGCGCTCAATGCGCTCATCCACGGCGTGCATATGGTCGAGCATTGCCTGCATCGAACGGGCTACGGGGTCGGGCATGTCCTGGCTGACGCCGTAGGCGTCAAAGCCAAATTTTTGGCAGATGGCTTCGCGTCGGGCGGGGTCGACATCCAGTGCTTCTTCCACATCGGGGTCGGCGCGTTTAACGATTTTACCGGGAATACCTACCACCGTGGCGCCCGGCGGTACTTCTTTGGTGACCACGGCATTAGAGCCAATTTTCGCTCCAGCGCCGACCGTAAAGGGCCCCAGTATTTTGGCGCCCGCACCGACAATCACGCCATCCCCCAAGGTGGGATGGCGCTTGCCTTTGTTCCAGCTGGTGCCGCCCAGGGTGACACCTTGATAGAGCGTTACGTTATCGCCCACCAGCGCCGTTTCGCCAATCACCACACCCATGCCGTGATCAATAAAAAACCGCCGACCAATCGTGGCGCCAGGGTGAATTTCAATGCCGGTGAGCCAGCGTGAAAACGTCGATAGCGTCCGCGCTAGCCACTTGAGGTTTTTTTTCCACAGCCAGTGGCCGCAGCGATGCAGCAGGAGGGCGTGCAGGCCAGGGTAGTTGGTCAGCACCTCAAGAAAGTTACGTGCGGCCGGGTCGCGGTCAAATACGCTGTTGATGTCTTCACGTAGACGTTGAAACATGAGGTGTTCCTTGGCGTTATAAAGGCGGCGTCTAGCTATTGAACTATTAGAACGGATTTTTGAAATATCGCCGATTCTTGGAATATCAATAGAGAAATCACGTTAGCAGAATAGCGAAGTTGGGGCACGCAGCATCAACTTCAAGTTTAGCGTTTCCAGCCTAAGTTAGTTACGGTTTGGGCGGTTTGGTGTTCGCCGCCTTTTCGGTAGCCGACAGAATTCCACGCAAAATATTCATTTCCATGCGTTCTGGGCGAGCGCGCAGGTACAAGCGGCGCAGTTTCGCCATTAGCTGTCGTGGCTGATCAGGGTCGTGGAAATCAATGCCAATTAGCGTGCGTTCTAAGTGCTCGAAGTAGCGCTCTAGTTCGGCGTGGGTGGCCAGATCATCGTCATCACTCGGCACAGTTGGAGGTGCATCCGCTTGGCCATCTGATTGGCTTAGCCACGCCATGCGACACTCATAGGCAAGCACCTGAACCGCTGCGGCCAAATTGAGTGAGCTAAAGTCGGCATTGGTAGGAATATGCACATGTGCGTGGCAGCGCTGTAATTCAGCATTGGTAAGGCCGCTGTCCTCGCGCCCGAATACCAGCGCCACGCGGGACTCAGCAGCCTGACACTCGGCGGGCAGCCGGTCAGCTAACTCCCGCGGTGAGAGCATCGGCCAGGGCAGAGTGCGTGAGCGTGCACTGGCGCCCACGGCCAAAGTGCAATCAGCTACCGCCTCTTCCAGTGAGGCATGCACACTGGCTTGATGAAGGAGGTGGTCAGCGCCGGAGGCACGGGAAATGCTGTCCTGGGTAATCACTTCACAGCGGGGGGCAACGAGGGCTAAATCTGCCAGGCCCATATTGTGCATGGCGCGTGCCACGCCGCCGATATTGCCGGGATGGCTGGTGCCGATAAGAACAATGCGAATGCGCTCAAGCATGATAAGGCTCGGTGAATAAAGAGGGTGGTTATTATCGCGTAAAGCGCGCAGTCTAGCATGAGTCGATGGCATGCCCGAGAGTGGTCTGCTAGAATTGCGCGCCAAAGGCGGCACCTGCGCCTACTTATGCTCTATGATTAGCATTACGTTCTTTAACATCACTGTCACAAGGCCCAACCATGAATCCGATGGTCCAATTTACGCTGCGCGCTGCGCGTAGCGCTGTTGAACACTTCCTGCGCGTGCGCGAACGTATTGAGAACGCGCACGATGAATTTAACCTTGACCGCCTGCTCGATGAGACAGCGCGCAAGGCCGAAGCGACGATTGTTCAGCAGTTGGAACGCGGTTATCCCCAGCACGGAGTTACCGGCCGCTTTACCCCGCACCGCGCGGGTGAAGGCGAAGGCGCGGATATCGTCTGGAAAATTGAACCGATGCACGGCTACTCCAATTTAGCCGTTGCCGGCAAGGGCTTTGCACTCTCAGTGGTGTGTCTTATCAAAGGTCGTCCCGAACACGCGGTGATTATCTGTCCGTTCGCCGACGACGAATATATCGCCAGCCGTGGCCGCGGCGCCCAGCACAACGACAAGCGCATGCGCGTTAGCAAGCCTACCGCCATCAGCGGTACGCGTATGGCCATGAGCCTACCTGAAGTTTGGCTGCGCCCGCGCAATTTACCTGCCTATTTGACCGTTTCCCAGCAGCTTGCCCCGCAGGTAGAGAATCTACTGGCCACCGGCTGTGGGCTGCTGGATTTGTGCGAGTTGGCCACTGGGCGAGTGGATAGCGCTTTTGTACTCGGCTTGGAAGAGCAGGATATGCTGGTAGGCACTCTGTTCCTGAAGGAGGCGGGCGCCTTGATGGGGACGCCGGACGGCCAGCCCACGGTGAAAGTGGAAGGGCAGCTAATGGCAGCCGGGCCGCGTCTCTATAAAGCGCTGATCAAGCAGCTCACGCCGCACTTTTAAGTAGCAATGCTAAGCTGTTAAAGATAAAAGCTTTACAGACGACCGTTTTTTTAAAGACAAAAAAGA
>NZ_AOPO01000020.1 GCF_000336575.1 Vreelandella titanicae BH1
TTTTTTTTTTGCGTAACACCTCACCAGTCGATAGATTTGCCATCCCAGGCCCAGAAGGTTCCACTATCTTCGGGCGTTCGCTGAGAGATGACTGCCAGCAGCTTCTCTGCTACAAATGCGGGTGCAAATAGCTTTTCGCTAGGTACTCGGTTTTGAAAAGGTTTAGAGAGGGCTGTGTCGGTGGTGCCAGGATGAAGACAAAGCACTAGCGATTGCTTATTCAGCCGCTTGAGCTCAATGGATGCTGTCTTAAGCAGCATGTTATGCGCTGCTTTGCTGGCACGATAGCTGTACCAGCCTCCTAACTGATTATCTTCGATTGAGCCAACGCGAGCCGAAAGGCTGGCAATCACTGCAGGGTGTGACCCTTTGAAAGAGTCTTTCAGTGCCGCTAGCAATAAAATTGGCACATAGGCATTGATGTTCATTGTTTGTGCAAGGCTTTCGACACTAAGCTGGTCGAGGCACTTCTCGGGAAAGAGTCGTTGCGCGTCATCATGAAGGATGCCGATGGCATTGAAAAAGAAGTGGATTGGCTGCGAGGCTAGTTCTGTTTTAAGCGCCTGCCGGCCCTGCTCTTGAGAAACATCAAGCATTAGGTGTGTAAGACGGGGGTTGTCAATTCGTGGTGGCTGCCGGCTTACCGCAATAACATGGCCGACCTTAGAGGAAGAGAGTAGCTGATTAATAATAGCAGCACCTATTCCCCCCGAGGCGCCTACAACCACCGCTGTATAATGATGAGGCAATAAATTGAACATGATCGTCTTTTGATTTGCCGCTGAGAGTGGGCTTTCATTGAAACGTCATGCTGATGGCTTGTCGAGGGAGGTATCAGGCGGAAGCGTTGATTCTGCCGGGTTGGGCGCTGTTGCGTCCATCAGGCTTATAGAGCGTTTTTTCAGCGATTTGACGAATATAATCAAGCATTGCCTGATTATGCTTCAGTCGTACGGACAACATCTGGCCCGTTAGCTCATTCATACGCGCGGCTCGCTCGCTTTTTTCAAGCAAGCTTTCCCAAGCTGTCAGGCAGCCAGCATCATGAGCTGCCGCTCTGGCGCCGTTTGCGCCTTCGGCATAACCAAGACGTTTTTGCACATTGCGCCGCACAGTCTCAATGCGCTCGAGTTCGGCCAATAAAGACTGTTTGTCTAGTGCAACTTGCGATAATGCATCACCGTCAATATCACCTTGCGTCAATAAATTTTGCTCGCTGGACAACAACGAAATTAACGCCTCAAGACGCTGTTGCTGGTCGGTAAGCAAGGATGCAAGGCTCATTTACAGCGTCCCCTTATAGATCTTTAAGATTGGCAATTAAGCCCTCGGCGATACGGTCGGCGCGCATTTCAAGGCGACCTTCACGTATAGCATCGCGAATTTCTTCAACTTTAGCAGTATCGACGTCCTGAGATTCATCGATACTTGATTGGCTCAGTTGAGTCGATTCGCGAGCTGCGCCGCCCGGTGCGACGGGTGATACGCTATCAGCCTTTTGCGTTTCATCACGCTGCTGGGCTTGGCTTGAGCGTAATAGCGAATTAATGTTATCAATTTTCACGTTGTCTGCCTCATCGTCAACGTCGATGCGCTTGGCGCTTAGTGTAGCTTGTATAACAGTACATCGGCAGCATTGGGCCTAACTTTAGGCTGCGAATTAAAAATCCACGACCAAAATACCACGCTCGGCGACACGAGCAGTCATGATTTCTCGTGGACCAAAACGAACTCTAATTTGCTCACCAAGAGCACCATCTTCCAATGCTTCGCCTTCGCGTGAAACTCGGAAGGCAGAGCCTTGAGCTATGACAGTAACGCGCTGCCCACGTTCAACTAAATGAGGTGCTTGTAAGTAATGCGCTAAAAAGACACTACCACTACGAATAGGGCGCTGAGCTATTTTACCCACGATATCCTCTTCAGCTGTCAAAGCCTGAGCTGAGAGATCGCCGAGATTGCCCCCGCGTTCGCTAAGCATGCTTGATGTAATCAGTGTACCTCGCTCAATATCCCTGGCTGCCACCACATAATCACCAATGACATCAATCTGCGCCTGTAAATAGCGAACTTGCCGGCCATCTTCACCGCAACGCACCCCAACGGAAACGCGGCCCAAGGGTGCTTGATTGGCGTTGGCCAAAAAAGGTTCTGGCTGAACGCACTCTGGCAAATGCGGAGAGGGTGGTCGTAGGTCAATGACCACTTCCTCGCCTAATGCCTGTGTCTCTTCGTACAAAAATTGATGCACTTGCTGGAGAAGATTGTCGTCATCAGCTTGAATCCTGGTGAAGGCAGTAACGCTTAGGATTGCCCAGAAGAAGGCTAATTGCCAAAAGCGAAGCGTGCTTGGCTTAGTAAAGCGCAGTCGGAGCATGGGGAGGCCGCTTACTTGGGGGCTGAAGAAGAAGGAACGTAACGAGGAGAATTCATCGTTCAGTGTAGCGAAAAGGTAGTAGCCGTATCACGCGAAATGCTGGTGGAAACGCCAGCTGTTCCATGCTTTAGGCTGACAGCTCCAGACGTATTCTTCATCATCAACAAAATCCATTTTATTTTTTGCCTCAACGCGAGGGTCGGCATGATTGATCAACTGGAATCTGCCTTTAATTTTCATCAGCAAGCAGTAGGGTTACGTCAAGCGCGTCACGAGGTGTTAGCGGCTAATATCGCCAATGCCGATACACCTAACTATAAGGCGCGTGACATTGACTTTGCTAGTGAGCTGAAAAAAGCAGTCGAAGGTACTCAGAGTGCATCTAGCCATACCGGAGGCGGTCTGACTTTAGCGCGTACTTCTGGTAGCCATATTGCTGGAGAAGGTCCCGCATGGCGTGGAGCGGGCAACCCCGATTTGCTTTACCGCATTCCCGACCAGCCCAGTTTGGATGGAAATACGGTTGATATGGATCGTGAGCGCACGCAGTTTGCAGATAACGCTGTTCGTTATCAAGTCGGCCTCACGATGCTCAACAGCCGTATTCAGGGGCTGAAGAATGCCATGCAGCCCGAGTGATTCTGTCTAAATTAGTGAGGAGTTAATCCACGATGTCGATGTTCTCTGCGTTTGATATTGCCGGGTCGGCAATGAGTGCCCAATCCCAGCGCATGAATGTTACTGCTAGCAATATGGCCAATGCCGACAGCGTCGCAGGGCCTGATGGTGAAACCTATCGAGCCAAGCAGGTGATGTTTGAGACCCAGTCACAAGGTAACCGCTATGGCGTTGGCGGCGTGCGCGTCACCGAGGTAGTGGAAGATGACTCACCCCTGCGGATGGAGTACATGCCCAACCACCCGGCGGCAGATGAAGAGGGTTATGTAGCAAAGCCCAACGTTGAGCCGGTGCATGAGATGGTCAATATGATTTCTGCCTCGCGCTCCTATCAAGCCAACGTTGAAGTCTTTAATACCAGTAAGCAGATGCTGATGCAGACGCTGTCGCTGGGTGAGGGGTAACCGATGAGTAGTACTATTGATTCTAGCGTAGTAAACAAAGTAAATGGCGGTGGTGCCAATGGCCTCCCTGCCCGCCAGTCTGATGAGCTGCGTGAAAGCTTTATGACGTTGCTGATTACGCAATTGCAGAATCAGGATCCGCTCAAACCGATGGAAAATGCGGAGATGACCTCCCAGCTAGCGCAAATTAACACGGTGAGCGGCATTGAAGAGCTGAATAGCACGCTAGAAGGCATTACCAGCCAAATGGATGCCAATCAGGCACTGCAGGCGAGCGGCTTAATTGGCAAAGGTGTCATGGTGCCTGGGAAGGATGTATTGCTGGAGCAAGATGGCGACGGCAACACTTATACAACGCCTTTCGGAATAGAGCTGGCCGAGCCAGCGAAGAATGTAAAAGCTACCATCGTTGGTGAAGGTGGACAAATCATCAAACGTTACGATGATCTCGGTCCACTGAAAGCAGGTGTTCATTCGTTCGACTGGCCTGGGTTCAATGACCAAGGCGAAGCGGCTGCCAGCGGCCGGTATACGGTGCAGCTAGAGGCAACTGACGCTGAAGGTGAAAAAATTGAATCTACTGCCTTACAGTACGCGGTGGTTAACCGGGTAACGCCGAATGACGGCAGTGGCAGCGTTCGACTGGATCTGGGCGCTATTTACGGTCAAATCAATCTGAACGACGTTAAACAAATTCTTTAATTGCTGACTAAACACAGTCATAAACCACAGCATTTGATTAAACACAGCTTTATTAGGGGAACAGCATGAGTTTTTCACAAGCACTCAGTGGTCTAAGCGCACAGCAACAAAAACTAGGTGCGGTGGGTAATAATATTGCCAACTCGCAGACGGTTGGTTTTAAAAGTTCTAGCGTCCAGTTCGCTGATGTATATGCTGAGTCGCGCATCGGGCTTGGCGTTCGTACCTCCACGGTACTGCAGAATTTTAGCGGGGGTAATATTGAGTCCACCAACCGCAATATGGACTTGGCTATTTCGGGTGAGGGCTTTTTTCGCTTTCAGCAGCCCAATGGCGAAGTAGGTTATTCGCGCAATGGTCAGTTGACTATGACCGCAGATGGACGTCTGGTGAATGCCCAGGGCGCGCAGATTATGGGTTATGCTGCCGATGCGAATGGTGATGTTCAGGCAGGTGGTGATGTTACTCCCTTAACGGTCGATTCCGAAGCCCTTGCGGCGAGTGCCACAAACGAACTATCGGTAGAGGTCAACCTGGACTCAGGTGAGGCGGGTATAGATACCGCTGCTGCTGGTTATGTGTTTGATCCGACTGATAACACTACCTATAGCTTCTCAACGAATGCCACTGTTTATGATTCGCAAGGTAATGCACGTAACTTATCTATGTACTTTATTAAAGATGATGCTGCGCCCAATCAGTGGCAGGTTCAAGGTCGTCTAACAGGGGGGCCTAGCGACGCAGAAGCCTATAATTTTGACCTCGGAACACTAGCCTTCGATACAAACGGTAGGCTCGTTGATGGTGCACCTACCGCGATCAATGATATTGACAGCACTGATGCTGGCTTTAACGTCGAGGGAGCTGGCGCCAATGAGTTCGGCCCAATTTTTACCGACTTAAATATTGCAGTTGATTTTCAAGGCTCTACACAGTTTGCAGAACAATCAGATCCCAAATCTATTTCCCAGAATGGTTATTCTTCGGGATCTTTAGTGGGGATTACCATTGAAGACGATGGCACCGTGATGCGTAATTACGCTAACGAACAGTCGCGTGCCGCGGGCCAAGTAGCACTAGCCAGCTTCCGTAACCCAGAGGGATTAAAACCTGAGGGGAATAATCTTTGGACTGCTACCGGTAGCTCAGGTCAGGAACTGGTAGGTGCGCCGGGTACCGGTCTGCGTGGCTTAATTGAGCCAAGTGCAGTTGAAACGTCCAATGTCGATATGGCTCGCGAGCTAGTCGATATGATCGTTGCCCAACGGGCCTACCAGGCCAACTCACAAACTATCAGTACCCAGGACGAGCTCCTGCAGACCATTATTAACCTTTAATGATCGGTCATTTAGGTAAGGAGTCAGTACCGTGGATCGAATGATCTATACCGCCATGAGCGGTGCTAAGCACACCATGGATCAGCAGTCAGTGGTGAGTAATAACCTGTCGAATGTAACCACCACCGGTTTTCGCGGACAGCTACAGGCTGCTCGCTCGGTGCCTGTGCAAGGCGAGGCCTTACTGGCAACGCGTACCTCGGCGGTAACCACCACGCCGGGCAGTGACTTTTCTCAGGGGCCAGTTGAGTATACTGGCCGTACCCTTGATGTCGCGATGCAGGACGACGCGTGGATGGCGGTGCAAGCAGATGACGGTACTGAAACCTATACCCGCCGTGGCGATCTGCAGATCGATAGTGACGGCGTGCTACTTAGTGTGGGGCGTCCTGTGCTGGGCGATGGTGGGCCCATCGCCATCCCGCAAGGGGCACAGGTCTCAATTGGTGCTGACGGGACAATTAGTGCCATCCCTGAAGGTGTTGGACCCGAAGCGTTGGTCGAGGTAGGCCGCATTAAACTGGTGACGCCTGAAGAGGGGGATTTAACCCGTGGTGAAGACGGCCTGTTTCGCGCGCCCCCTAACGAAGAAGGTGTCCCCGGTGCCTTGCCCGCCGACGAAAATGCCACGTTAGTAAGCGGTGCGCTCGAAGGCAGCAACGTTAGTGCTGTCGATGCCATGGTCTCGATGATCGATGTTGCACGCCGCTACGATATGCAGATGAAAGTGCTGAGTACGGCCGACGAAAACGCCCAGCGTGCCAACGGCATCCTGTCCATTCAAGGTTAATGTTGGTCATTCAGCACTGATGCTAATCAGTCGGCCAAGGGAGTTTAATTATGATTAAGTCATTGTGGACCGCTAAAACCGGTTTGGAATCGCAGCAAACAAAGCTAGACGTGATTTCGAACAACCTAGCTAACGTAAGCACCAATGGTTTCAAACGCTCACGTCCGGTGTTTGAAGACCTGCTATATCAAAATATGCGTCAACCCGGCGCTCAGAATAATATTCAGGATCGTCTGCCATCAGGCATGCAGATCGGTACCGGTGTGCGTGCTGTGGCCACGGAGCGCCTGCATACCCAGGGTGGGCTGGAGGAAACCGGCAACTCCCGCGATCTGGCCATCAATGGCCAAGGCTTTTTTAAAGTCTTGATGCCTGACGGAACGACGGGTTATACCCGTGACGGTAGTTTTCAGCTCAATGAAAACGGGCAAATGGTAACCGCCAACGGTTACCCGATTGAGCCCGCTATCTTTTTGCCGGCTAATGCTCTGTCAGTGAGTATCGGTGAAGACGGTACGGTGAGCGTTAGTCAGCCTGGTGTCGCGGTCGACAATCAGGTGGGGCAAATAACCGTCAGTTCCTTTATTAATCCAGCAGGTTTGCAAAGCATCGGCGGTAACCTCTACCTGGAGACGGGAGCTTCTGGTGCGCCCAATGAAAACATTCCGGGTGCTAATGGAGCAGGACGGTTGTTTCAAAATTATGTTGAAACATCTAACGTCAATGTTGTTGAAGAGATGGTCAATATGATTCAGACCCAGCGAGCCTATGAAATTAATAGCAAAGCGGTGTCCACTAGCGATGAAATGTTGGCACGCTTAAGCCAGCTGTAACGGTTGTTACTCACCGGGCTTACTTATAGGTTGCGTTATGCTGGAGTTGCACCACATGTCACGTCGTATTGCGCTAGTAGGACTGGTGCTTTTTTTATTGGTTGTAGCCGGCTGCGCTCAAGTTCCAAGAGCTTCAGTGGTGGGTGAGCAAGAGCAGATCAGCATTGTTGATCGCCCGCCACCCATCCCCAATGGCTCTATTTACCAGGCTAGGCAAGGTTATCAGCCACTTTTTGAAGATCGTCGGCCGCGCGCCATGGGCGACATCTTGACCATTGTGTTGGATGAGGAGGTCAGTGCGAGCAAAAATTCGCAATCCAATGCAGGGCGTAGCGGTAGCGCTAGCCTGGAGTTAACACAGTTGCCTGATGTCCTTGATACGCTTGCAGAATATGGCTTTGATATTTCAGGTGAAAACGACTTTACCGGTAGTGGCGGGTCGCAGGCCAATAACTCCTTTACCGGTACTATCACGGTTTCGGTGTTAGAAGTAATGAATAACGGCAATTTACGTGTGCGTGGCGAGAAGCAAATTGCCATCAATCAAGGTACTGAGTTTATTCGTTTTTCCGGCGTGGTTAACCCACGTACGATTACCGCTCAAAACACCGTTCCTTCCACTCAGGTAGCGGATGCGCGGATTGAGTACGTCGGTGACGGCTATATTAATGAAGCGCAGCACATGGGCTGGCTACAACGTTTCTTCTTAAACGTCTCGCCGTTCTAGCTCTATGGGGAGCCATCAATGACAGAGCTACGCCAGGCAGGCCCTTCAATGGCAGGTCGACCAATGAACGCGGGACAGCGGGTTATCGTGATGCGGTTAAGAAATGTGTGGATTAATTGTCGGCAAGCCATCAACGCCGGGCTTATTCAACTGACCACCTTAGCGCTAATGTGCGCGCTGGCTATGCCTGTTCAGGCGGAAAGCGTTCGTGAACTGGCGAGCTTTGCCGGCGTTCGAGATAACCAACTGGTCGGCTATGGCTTGGTCGTCGGCCTCGACAGTACCGGCGACCAAACGACCCAGGCGCCCTTTACCAGCCAAAGCCTGACTAATATGTTGTCCCAGCTTGGGGTGACCGTGCCTGCAGGCACGAACTTGCAACTGCGCAACGTAGCTGCGGTGATGGTGACCGCTGATCTCCCGCCGTTCTCAATGCCGGGCCAGCGTCTAGATATAGTCGTTTCGTCGATAGCCAACGCACGTAGCTTGCGCGGCGGCACGCTGTTGATGACACCTTTAAAGGGGGCCGATGGTGATACCTATGCTATTGCCCAGGGCAACATGCTCGTGGGCGGCGCTGGCGCCCAAGCGGGTGGCAGTAGTGTGCAAATCAATCAGCAGGCATCGGGGCGTATTCCCAATGGCGCACTGGTTGAGAAGGAAGTGCCGCTTAACCTAGGTGGCAATGGTGGCATGCTTGAATTACAGCTTAACGACTCTGATTTTGGCACCGTTCAGCGCATGGTAACGGCGATCAATAACGAGTTTGGCCAGTCGGTGGCATATGCACGTAATGGCCGAGTAATCGCCCTTGACGGTCCTACTGATGATAATGCGCGGGTCAACTTTATGGCACGCATTGAAAACGTTCAGGTCACACCTACGGAGGCTCCGGCACGCGTTGTGCTGAACTCACGTACCGGTTCGGTAGTGATGAACAGTGCCGTCACACTGCGTGAAGCAGCCGTAGCTCACGGCAGTCTGTCTATCATGATTGATACCCAGTTTGGCGTTAGCCAGCCGAATCCGTTTGGCGAGGGCGAAACGGTTGTGGTGCCCGACGCAGATATTGATATTGAGCAGCAAGAGGCTTATCTGCAAATTGTAGAGGGTGCCCAGCTCAACGAAGTGGTCAATGCATTGAATGCGTTGGGCGCTACCCCTCAAGACTTGATGTCGATTCTGGAGGCGTTAAAAGCATCGGGATCGCTACGTGCAGAACTGGAGGTCATTTAATGAGCGCGAGTGATATGACCAGTCAGTTCGCCCTGGACATGAACGGCTTTCAGCGGCTCCAACACAATGCACGAGTCGATCCTGAGGCTGGTGTGGGTGGTGCAGCCCAGCAGTTTGAAGCGCTATTTATTCAGATGATGATGAAGAGTATGCGTGACGCGACACCCAGTTCAGGACTGATGAACAGTAGTGCGACGGATACCTATCAATCGATGCTGGATCAACAGTGGTCACAGGTGATGGCTTCGCGTGGAATGGGCCTTGCAGATGTGCTTGTTGAGCAACTGGAGCGCCAAGGAGCCATCTCAAAAGCGCGGCCAGATGCGGATCAAGAGTTGCAAGCATTGATAGCCGGTATTCCCCGCGGCACCCCGCGTGTGCTTGACGATTCATTCGCGGCTAATCCTGACACGATTGAAACCCAGCATGAGCAGGGCAGCGGTCGATTCTTAGCCGAGCTAGAGGCCATTCGCCAAGGTGTCGAGAAGGGTAGAGCGGTGGATGAATCTGCGCTAAACCCGCTAGCGCAAACGACGGCCTCTGCTCACGTAGATCAGTTTATTCAAACGTTAGCGGCACCCGCTCAAGCGGCCAGTGCGTCCACCGGCGTTCCTGCTGAACTCATTTTGGCCCAGGCGGCGTTAGAAACAGGCTGGGGACGGCACGAAATTGCGACTCGCAATGGCAACAATAGTCATAACCTGTTTGGTATCAAAGCCGGTAGCCATTGGCAGGGTGAAACCACCGATATTGTGACTCATGAGTATATTAATGGGCGGCGAACGCAGGTGGTTGACACCTTCCGTGTCTACGACTCGTTTGAACACGCTTTTACTGACTATGCCAGCCTAATCGGCAATAACCCTCGCTATGCTGGGGTTGTTCAAGCACCCACCGCTGAGCAGGCCGCGCGTGAGCTGCAGGCAGGTGGGTATGCAACTGATCCGCTCTACGCTGCAAAGTTAGTCGCAGTGATGAATACCATGGGGCCGCTTAACGCTGAGGGAAATTTCCTGGCTGACGCTCGCTAGCCCTTTCCTCAAGTTTTTCTGTGCAGCGCCGATAATTGAAGTAATGATAGGTATCGGCCTAAGGAATTGAACCATGAGCATGTTTTCGATCGGCTTAAGCGGCCTCAATGCCGCACAGAATGCCCTGAATACTATTAGTAACAATGCCAGCAATATGTTAACGCCTGGCTACAACCGCCAGATTACCATGCTTGGCGAGGGTAGCGCTGGCAGTAAAGGCGTGAAGGTCAATGATATTGAAAGGCAGTTCAACACTTACGTGGCCAGCCAGTTAAATAACGCCAAAACACAGTCAAGTGCTTTATCAACGTACAATCAGCAAGTGTCACAGATCGATAGCCTGCTGGCAGACCGAGAAGCGGGTTTATCTCCGTTAATGCAAAAATTCTTCTCCTCAATAGAAGATTTAGCCAGTGCTCCATCTGACCCGGCTGCACGTCAGGGGGTACTCGGTACCGCTAATACGTTGAGTGCCCAGTTCCGTTCTTTTGACGGCTATCTGCAAGATATGCAGGGCAACATAAACGGGCAAATTAAAGATGAAGTTACTCAAATCAATAACACTACTGAGCAAATTGCCGGATTAAATAAAGAAATTGCGTTGGCTCGAGCGCGTACGGGAGAAGCACCCAATAGCCTGCTTAATCAGCGCGATCATCTTGTCTCTGAGCTCAATGAGCGCATGGATCTGCGCCTGAATATACAGGATGGCAAAACTTACAATATTAGTTTGCCTAACGGGCAGCCGCTGGTGACAGGGGCGGATACCTTTAAGCTAGAAGCTAGACAGGCTGATTACGATCCTCAGCGTACCGTTGTGGGTTATATTGATGGTGGCGGTAATTCGGTTCAGCTGGATGAATCAACGATAACGGGCGGAACCTTGGGCGGATTAATGGCTTTCCGTTCAGAAACGCTGGATAAAACCCAAAACCAAATTGGCCAACTCGCTGTCTCCTTAGCGACTGCTTTCAATGAGCAGCACAAACAGGGAGTGGATCTTAACGGTGACCAAGGGGAAAACTTCTTCGCGACCCGCTCTCCTCAGGGTTATGGTTATACAAGCAACAGCGACCCGAATCTGCTGACGTCGATAGAGTTCGACCCAGCAACCGTCGATAAACTGCGTGCCACGGATTACACCGTTTCATTCGATGCGTCTGGCACTCCTACTGTAACGCGTAATGATACTGGTGACGTGCTTGATAGCACGGATCCTGATGATGCTGACTTTGTTGATCTATCTGAATGGGATGCTGCAGCTGGCGAGGGTGAAATCACCTTTGGCGGCGTAACGGTTGCGTTTAACAGCGGTAATTCTGTCGCAGGCGGTGATCGTTTTGAAATCCAGCCGGTGCGTCGCGCTGCTGGCGGTATGGATACGCGTATCGCCGACCTCGATAAGATTGCGGCAGCTAGCTTGGTTGAACGTGAAGGTGACTTGGATATCAGTCAACTAAGTGCTGCAAGCGGTGCTTTTGCCACCAATGACGAATATGAGATAGAAGTTGACGATGCCGGTGGCTTGTCAGTTACTCCAGCGGCAACCGTCACCCGAAATGGCGAGCCTTTTACTCCAGGAACGGACACCCTGGCAGAAGGTGATATCGTCACTATTGACGGTCTTAGCTTTACCCTTGATACACTTCCTGAGACAGGTAGTACAGCTAGCCTGGATATCAGCCTTAGTGATGCTAGTTCAGGCGATAACCGCAACGCTCTGGCTCTGCAAAATCTGCAAAGTAAGGATGTTGTCGGCGGACGTGCCTCGGTAAGTGGTGCGTACGCATCAATGGTCAGTGATGTGGGTAACCGGACTAATATCACGCAGGTTAATTTGGAGGCGCGACAAGGCTTGACTGATCAGCTCCGTGCAGTGCAACAGTCAGAGTCTGGTGTCAACTTGGATGAAGAGTTGGCTAATCTCCTTCAATATCAGCAGTACTATGCAGCTAATGCGCGTGTCATAGATACGGCGGGGTCGCTTTTAGACACCATTTTGAACCTGCGTGGCTAATTTAGGAGCATAAATTATGCGTATTAGTACTGTTACCATGTTTGAGCAGAGTACCGCGTCCTTAAACCGTCAGCAGGGCAATCTGTCGAAGGTCAGCCAGCAGATTGCCAGTGGTCGGCGTGTAGTTAATCCTTCTGATGACCCGCAGGCAGCATCGCGTGCAGTGGGCGTGGATCAGTCACAAGCGATTACTCAGCAATATGCTGATTCACGCATTTCTGCGCGCAACTCGCTATCACAAACTGATAGCATTTTGAGAAGTATTGTCGATGCAATTGATAGCGCAAAAGGACGTCTGGTTCAGGCCTCTAGCGATACGTTAAGTGACGTTGACCGTGAGTCCGTTGCCAGCGAGCTCAAAGGCATCTATGAAACGATGATCGGTCAGGCCAATGCCACCGATGGTAACGGGCGCTATCTGTTTGGCGGCTATAAAGACAGTGCTCAGCCCTTCACGAAAGATGCCAGCGGTAACGTGCAGTATCAAGGGGACTTTAATGTACGCGAACAGCGAATCGACTCTACGCGGTTGGTCAAGGTCGCGGACAATGGCGACACCATTTTCAAAAGCGTACCTAGCAGTGCCGGCTACGTGGCAGAAGCAAAGAAAGATGACGGCAGTCTGAATAGTGGCAATGTGACATTTCGCGGGCCGCAGATACGCGATGTTAATGATGCAGATTATGGAACAGATTTCCGTATAACCTTTAACACCCCTGCTGATACATTCGACATCGAGACATTTGATGGCACTGACTGGAATGCAGTTCAAACTGAAGGTTATACAGGTAATTTGGGCGACTCTGCTCAGCAAGTAACCTACGGCGGTGTGTCAATTGATTTAGAAGGTACGCCTACTGCTGGAGACTCGATTCTAGTCGCGCAAGCAGGTGGCGAACAACGCGAGCCCAATCTCTTCCGTAGCATGGAAGAAGCCATTCGCGTTTTGGAAAATCCGGCCGACACCGACGCTAAAAAAGCTGACCTGCGTAATACCCTGAATACCTCAATGCGTGATTTGGATAATGCGCTAGATAATGTTTCAACGGTGCTGGCTTCAGTAGGGGCACGGGTTAATGAGCTTGACGTTGTGGATGTTGTAGGGGGCAATAGGATGATGAACTATACGGAGACGTTATCTGATTTGGTAGACCTTGATTATGCCGAGGCCATTTCTGAATACAGCTTGCGTCAAGTGGGTTTGCAAGCGGCACAGAAAACGTTTGTGGATATTAAAGGCTTATCGCTGTTGAACTATATGTAATAGATCCGCTTTTTGCTATTGCTTGATCACTTTGCGTATTGCTCAAACAAACTTTAACCCATGCTTATGTGAAACCTTTCACCTACAGCATGGGTTTGTTAGTTTAAGGGCGCCATCGTTTCGATTAACGTCTGCATAAACTCTAGGCCTTGCGTAAACAACCGCTGTAGAAAGCGGTTAATGTCGGTCATGAGCACCATCATTAATATTAGCCCCACGATAAGAGAGGTAGGAAAGCCAATATTGAAGACGGTGAGCTGGGGGGCAGAACGGTTCAGTATGCCCAGCGCCAGGTTGATGGTCAGCAAGGATCCCACCAATGGTAGCGCCAATAACATTCCCGACGCAAAAATCGTGCCCGCATAACGAGATAACAAAATAAACGCATCTGGGTTGAACGTCCCAATGCCAATGGGCAGCGTTTGGAAGCTCATAATCAAGGTTTCAAGCACCATCAGATGACCATTCATGGCCAAAAACATGAGCAGAGTGATCATGTAGAGAATGCGTGAGAGCACCATAATGTTGGTACCACTCGAAGCATCAAAAAAGCTCGCAAACGCTAGGCCCATTTGCAGACCGATAAAATCCCCCGCCGCTTGAACAACCGCAAACATGATATGCATGACGAGCCCCATCGCCAAGCCGATTAGAATCTGTTCGATCATAATCCCCACGCCTGCCCAGGACATTACAGCTATATCCGGCATAGCTGGTAAAATCGGCGCGATGACAATGGAAATTAAGGCTGCCAAACCTACTTTGGCTTGGTTGGGAACGCTGGAGTGGCCCCATAGAGGCGACGCTGCCATGAAAGCTGTAATGCGCGCAAACGGCCATAAAAAAGCCACTAGCCACCCTTGCAGCTGTGCGAAAGTGACTTCCACCATAGCGCTACATCACCATACTGGGGATATTAGTAAATAGGCGGTGAGTAAAATCGGTAATTAAGCCAATCAGCCATGGGCCTGCTAATACCAACACCGCGAACACAGCCAGAATTTTAGGAATAAAGGTTAGTGTCATTTCATTTATCTGAGTCGCGGCTTGAAATAAGCTGATGATAAGGCCGGTGAATAGCGCCGCCAACAGCATGGGGCCAGCAAGTAGAAGCGTTACTCGCATTCCTTGATAAGCAATGCTCATCACCATCTCGGGTGTCATAGCTGGGTTCCTGTGGGCTGTATAAACAATGTGCGGTATAACGCGCTATATCATGTAAAAGCTTTCTGCCATCGAGCCAATAATAAGCTGCCAGCCATCCACTAAAATGAACAGCATCAGTTTAAAAGGTAATGAGATAGTGATGGGCGGAACCATCATCATCCCCAATGCCATCAATGTGCTGGCCACCACGAGGTCAATGATCAAAAACGGAATGAAAATGGTAAAGCCGATTTGAAAGGCCGTTTTTAGTTCACTGGTGACAAAGGCGGGCAGCAAGACACGCATTGGCAGTTCTTCCGGGCCTTGCATGGGGCCCACATCGGCTAGGCGAACAAACAGTGCCAGATCCGGCTCTCGGGTTTGAGCGAGCATAAATTCCCGAAATGGATCCTGAGCCAGCAGTAAAAACTCTTCAAAATTTATCGTCTCATTAGTCAGCGGCACCCAGGCGTTGTCATATACCTGGGCCAATACGGGTGACATGATAAAAAAAGTTAAAAACAGCGCTATCCCTAACAGCACTTGGTTGGGCGGCGTTGCCTGGGTGCCCATCGCTGTCCGCAACAGGCTAAGCACAATGATGATACGAGTGAAGCTCGTCATCATCAGCAGCATGGAGGGCAAAAACGCTAGAGAACTTAGGAAAAGCAGGGTTTGCAGCGACAATGACCACTGCTGGCCCCCGTCATCAAGCGGCTGAGAAATAATGCCGGGAATCTGTTGTGCATGCACAGGGCTGGCTATAAAACACGCGACAGCAAACACAAGCCACATCATGAACGGTTTAGCCGTTTTGCTATTCAAAACATGGCTCTTCAAAAAAAGGTTCTTCAAAACACAGGGCCAAAAAAGGTGCATCCGGTACCTCATGGCGTCTGATGTGGATCGGTGGGCGCAGACGAGTCGCGACGGCCTGCGGCTAGCGCTTTGGATAAACGACGCGCAAAGCGTGAGGAAGGCGGAGCTGATGCGGTTGGCGGGCGCTCTTCAGGGGCCGGGCGCTCGTGGAGTTTAGTAATTCGGCCACCTCCCACTCCAACAACCAACCAGGTATCTTCTACTTCAACAATCACGATACGCTCACGATTTCCCACAGCCGTACTGCCCACAATGCGCAGGTGGGCGCCATGGCGAGTGGTATGGTTGCTCCAGCGCTTTAAAAGCGCTGTACAGATTAAAATGATCGCAATAACGAGAGCTAAAGCCGCGGCAGTCTTGCCCAAAACGGCCATCCCTACCAATGCCTCGCCACCGTTACCTAGTGCATCGAGCGAACCATTCTGCGCCGAAGAGGTTGCAACGCTCATCGGTTCAATTTATGAATACGTTCAGAAGGCGTGATGATTTCAGTAATCCGAATGCCGTACTTATCTTCGATCACAACAACTTCGCCTTGAGCAATCAAGTAGCCGTTAATCAAGATATCCATCGGCTCTCCGGCGAGTCCTTCAAGCTCAATAACAGACCCTTGTGCCAACTCCAGTAACTGCTTAATAGTTAGCTTTGTACGGCCGAGTTCCACGGTGAGCTTCACCGGGATATCCATGATCATCTCAAGCTCACGCGCCTGGGAAGAGCCGCTGTCTGGGCTCAACGGACGGAAGATATCCTCACTTGCCGCTTTCGCTGCAGGTGCTTTGGGCTCTTCTGGGGCAGCAGCTGTCTCTTCTTCGCTCTCTTCAGCAGCTTCTTGTTCCGCCATTGCGGCTGCCCAAGGATCTTCCTCTTCGCTGGCAGCATCGGCGCTGGAGGTGGGTTCTTCTTGCTCGGACATGGCATCCGCCCAATCGTCGTCAGAGACGTTCTGATCAGGCTTATTGGGATCAGTCATGCTTTGGATTCCTTGGCTTTCTGTCGCGTAGACCCTTTAATGAAGTCCTTGGACGATGCATTATTCATAGCGGCATGGTCAATCATATGTAACACACGCAGTGCATGCTGTTGACGTTGACTTCCGTACTCGCACTCCATGACGGGCACCCCGTCAACGCTTGCGGTGATTGAACTTGGAATGTCTAACGGCAGCACGTCGCCTTTTTTCAATCCCATCACATGGGCGATACGGCTGGGTATCTGAGCAAATTCAGCGACTAGCTCCACTTCCGACTGACGCAGCTCACTTGCCATTCGGCGTGACCAACTGCCGTCTTGGTCGTGATTGCTGTCATTAATTGGGTTAGCTAGTAAGTCGCGTAGCGGCTCAATCATGGCGTACGGCATGCATATCTGAAAATTGCTAGATAGGTTGCCCACTTCAATGTTGAACTTGGTGTTCACCACAATTTCATTGGGTGAGTTGGTAATGTTGGCAAACTTTGATTGCACTTCTGAGCGTAAAAAACTGACATCCAGCGGATAAACGACTTTCCAGGCCTCTTGGTATGCCTCAATAGCGAGATTGAGCAGGCGCTGGATAATACGCTGTTCAGTATTAGTGAACTCCCGGCCGTCCGATTTAGTGACAAAACGACCGTCACCACCGAAAAGGTTATCCACCACCATAAAAACGAGATTGGGGGGGAATACGACGAGTGCTGAACCCCGCAGTGGCTTCATCGACACAATGTTCAGGTTGGTAGGCACGGGAACATTACGTGAGAACTCGCTAAAGCTTTGATAGCGAACTGACTCGACGGTAATGTCCGCGCTACGCCGCAGTAGGTTAAACAGGCCAGTACGAAAGTAGCGAGCAAAGCGCTCGTTGATAAAATCAAGCGCATGCAAACGCTCACGAATAACGCGATGCTGGGTCGACGGATCGTAAGGGCGAACCCGGGCTTCATCTGACGCATGGGAAGATGAAGCCGATGGCTCATCGTCTCCACTAACGCCCTTTAGCAGGGCATCTATTTCTTCCTGGGACAGTAGATCGTCCTGTGACATGAACGGCTCCAGTTCCCGAGGTTATTGCACAATAAATTCGGTGAATAAAACTTCACGCAAATCAAGTGGCGGCTGATTCTCCGTCAGCGGGACGTTGAGTCGATCAACAATCGCTTGTGCAAGCTGCTGCTTACCTTCCGGGGAAGTAAGTTCATCAGCCTGCTTGCCGGATAGCAGCATCAGCAAACGGCTGCGCACTTGAGGCATATGCTCTTCTAGAATGGTTTTACTCTCTTCATCACCCACACGAAGAGTCACGCCTGTATAGAGCAAGCGTGAACCATAACTGTCATCGGCAAGATTGACGGTAAAGGGTTCAATACGCATAAAAATAGGCGGCTCGCGCTCCATCGCTTGCTGCATCTCAGCGTCTTCTGAACCGTCATCACGCTGATCCATTACCATATAAATAGCTGCCGCTGCGCCTGCTGACGACAGCAAGACCAGGATGATCATTATCCAGAGCAGTTTTTTTGACCCGCCGCTTTTTTCTGCCATTTGCGATTCCTGTGAACTCCATGCGTATCACTAGCAATGTATTATGCCTAAAGCGCATGCTGGTGATGAAATGAACAGGCTTATTTGGTAAGCCTATCTTTTGGTTTAGCTATTTCACGTACGTATTTATGAGCGTATTAATCGACGTAGTTCTAGAATGGTCATGCACTCTGTCAATGCTTAGGCGTATAGATCGACCCGCCCATCCAGTCTTAGCGGGCTGCGCTCGGTGCTTTGGGTAAGTGATTCATCCAAGCCTATATCGCCGTTGCCGCTCCCAGCCTCGGCACCCTGTTTGCCGCCTGATTGAGCAAAAGCCTGCTCGTTGGGGTCACGCTGTTCGCCAACCGATGTCTCGCCTAGCGAAATGCCTTGCTCAGCCAGCGCTTCCCTCAGCTGGGGAATCGCTTGTTCGAGCACTTGGCGTACCTGGGCATGGGCGGACAAAAAGTGCGCTTGCGCCCCCTGTTCACCAAACTTCAGGGAGATAGACAACGGCCCTAATTCTGCAGGGTTTAATTGCATCTGAACGTGCTGTTCGCCACCACGCTGTGAAATCTGTACTAACTGCTGGCTCAACTGTTGTGGCCAGGCGGGGCTGTTGACAGGTGTCGCTAAAGTGGCCGCTGTCGGTGTGACATTGGGCGAAAAGCCTTGGGTAGATTGCGATGTAGCTAACGGACTGCTGCCGGTATTTAACGATAATCCAGTAAGTAAGTGCTCACTGCTTGGGCTTGCTTTCGAAGCCCCGTCTCCTGTCAATAGAGCGGACATTAAGGCTTCGCTGCTGATCTGGGTGGCTGCAGTGGGAGAGTTAATCTGCTGAGCTGCATTACCAGTGTTCATTTGAGCAAAGAAAGTATCAGGTTGTGGCCTTAGGGCTGCCTGGAGCTCGGCAACAGGCGAGCGGACATTGGTTAACTGAGCCGACTCTGCTGATTGGGGGGAGGCACTTTGTAGCTGACCAGCCAGCGCATTTAGCGCGGAGGCAAGCTGTGCTGCTTCCGTTTGACTAATATTTAACTGCTCAGCGACGACCTTCAGCTCTGCTGGGACGATAGGCTGCGCAGCATCCGTTTGATTAATATTTAACTGATCGGCAATGGCTTCCAGCGCGGCTGGGTCGATAGACTGCCCAGGCCCACTTTTATCCATACTTAGATACTGGGCAATTGTCTTGAGTCCCTTGGAATCGACCAGCTGTGCCGCTTCCGATTGACTAATATTTAACTGTTCAGCGATTGCTTCCAGCGTGGCTGGGGCAGCGGGTGAAGCCAACTCAGGCCTGCTTTCCGTAAAAGATGCCATTAGCGCGAGACGGCCGGCAATTTCGTCAAGGGGAGTCAATGCTTCTCCAGCATCTAGACCTAGCGTTTCTAGGCTGACCTCTGAGCTCGGCTGTTGCAACTGAGCCAATAATTCAGACAAATCGCGCTCACTGACATCCAGTCCCAGGGTTTGCAGGACTTCACTCAAATTTTCTACATCGTCAGCTGATGCATCCGACAAAAGAGAGCTGAGTTCATTTAGCTGAGCTTGCGATCGCGGCGTATGAGAAGCAGCAGCTTCACTGAAAGCAGACGCTGATAATCGCTGAGCGCCAGACGCTTGCAACAGCGTTTGATGAAATACGCCCTTAGCTGTGTCTTGTTGGCCGAAAGTGCCTTGAGACTGCGTCTGAGGCGAATTTTGGCTGACCGAAAGCAACTGGTGAATGTTCATGTTCAGTTCCCTGGCCCCGCTAATGCGGAGTGTCGTTATGCTGACGAGCCGCGCGGCTTGTCACCAAGTCATCGTTAGTTTTTTGTTCATGACGTTCACTGCGGCGGTGCTCTTCAAGTAGTCGACGCGACGCCAGTGTATCGTAGGAAGAGAGCTTTCGCTGCTCTTGTTGCCAGTTCTTTTTACTCTGTTCAACGCTTGCCTGTTGAGACGCTAACGCTTGTCGAGCGCGGCTTAGGGCCGCGTCCAAAGAGGCTAAGAACTGCTGATAGTTGTACATAGTGGCAGGGTCAATGCCGTCACGCATCGCTTTCTGCAAGCGCTCAGCGTACTCCGCCCGATAGCTCAGTAGCGACTGTAACTGAGCGGTCGTTTGTTGCTCCGTTTGTCGCTCTTGTGCCAGTACTTTACCCGCTTGGTCGCGGGCACCTCTGGCTAAGTCGGTTAACATTTCGAGCTGGGAAGTGCTCATGTGCGTCCTCCTACCAGTGCGTGCAGCGCTTGGCGAGCATCGACAAGCGTTGCACACTCATCAATATTCTGTTGAAGGAAGTTTTCCAACGATGGAAAGCGTTTCACTGCTTCGTCGAGCTGGGGATCATGGCCAGGGCTGTAGGCCCCCACGCTGATAAGATCCCGGTTACGCTGGTAGCGCGAGAAGAGCTGTTTGAACACTCGCGCTTCCTGAAGCTGATCGGCTGAGGCGATGGAGGTCATTGCGCGGCTAATTGAAGCTTCAATATCGATGGCCGGATAATGACCTGCTTCCGCTAGCGTTCTCGACAGCACGATATGCCCGTCTAGAATGGCGCGAGCAGAATCGGCAATAGGATCTTGTTGATCATCGCCCTCGGTTAGCACGGTATAAAACGCCGTAATGGAACCACCACCACGCTCAGCATTACCTGCGCGCTCCACTAAGCCGGGCAGCTTTGCAAAAACCGACGGCGGATAACCTTTAGTAGCGGGTGGCTCACCAATGGCCAGGGCAATTTCCCGCTGTGCCATGGCGTACCGGGTTAACGAATCCATGATCAGCAGGACATCACGACCTTCGTCACGAAAACCTTCTGCCAGGCGAGTCGCATACGCGGCACCCTGTAAGCGCTGTAGCGGTGAGGTATCAGCGGGGGCGGCGACGACGACAGCACGCCGTCGACCCTCAGGGCCCAAAATGTTATCGATAAAGTCTTGTACTTCACGGCCCCGCTCACCAATCAAGCCCACCACAATGACGTCGGCCTTGGTGTAGCGTGCCATCATGCCTAGCAATACTGACTTGCCCACACCGGAGCCTGCAAATAGCCCCATACGCTGACCGCGACCTACGCAAAGCAGCGCATTAATAGCGCGAATGCCTACGTCAATTTGCGCATCAATTGGCGCGCGAGAAAGCGGATTAAGCGGCGGCGAGCTGAGTGTTGCTCGAGGTATCTCATCGATGCCCTCCCGATCATCAAGCGGATTGCCATTGCCATCCAGTACCCGGCCCAGCAGACTATCGCCCATCGGGAAGCGGCGGGCACTGTTGTTGCCGCTTTCATCAAGAGGCGCGACGCGAGCGCCAGGCATTAGCCCTATGACCTCTTCCAAGGGCATCAGGAATAGCTTATCACCAGAAAAGCCGACGACTTCCGCTTCGGCATGCCTATCGCTGTCGGACAAGCGACCGTCGCTGCCCGGCAATTCAATCCGACAGGCGCTACCCACCGCCACACGTAGCCCAACCACTTCAATCACCATTCCCGTCGCACGAATGACGCGGCCGTTATTGCGGTAGCGAGGCAGATGGCTAACACGCTGCTGCGTGCGTCGCAATGCCTTATTCCAGCGATGTTGATGGGGACAGGTGGTATCTGCCATAGCGTATCCGCCTAGGATGAAGGGACGTTAGAGGAGGGTGGAGAATTGAGACCGCGTTTGCGCGATTGGGCTTGAATAGCGTGCCAACGGCTTTCAAAGGTTGCGTCAATTTCACCCTGAGCACTGGTTACCCGGCACCCGCCACGGGCCAGTTGGTCATCAGGCTGGAGCTTCCAATTGGCGGCCCTGAGCTCATTACCCAAGTGCTCCTCTACTAAAGCGTGATCATCGGGGTTAAGCCAAAGACGTTGCTGGCCTACCAAGGGAGGCTCGGTGTGCAGAAGCTCGCGGACAATGGCCAAAACTTGTTCAGGTGTGTCCTGTAGGGCATCGCTAGCAAGTTGTTTGCCGGTGGCCAGTGCTAACTCAACCAGGTCGTAGGCGATGGTGTCATCAAGTCGTTCAAGCGCATTTGAAAACTGTTTGCCCAGTGTTTCCAGCGGCGCAACGGTCTTGTGGATTTGTGCTTCTAGCTCTTTTTTGGCCTGTTCGGCAGCGTCTGCTAACCCCTTTTCCAACCCCTCTTTGCGACCCTGCTCAAAGCCTGCGTCATAGCCCTCTTTTTCGGCTTGCTGACGAATACGCTCGTGCAGTGCCTGGCGCTCATCCTCTTCACGTTGGCGTGCCAGTTCAGCCGCTTTTTGTGCCGCCTGTACTTTGCGTTGATGGGCCGTGGGTACCTCGCCCTCTGAGGCATGGCTACTCTTCGTGGACGCCAGTTCTTCCATTTGCCAGCGGCGCCAATCGCCATGGCGATCAAATTTCGGCGAGTGAGTATTAGACATACTCGTCGTCTCCACCTGCCAAGACGATTTCACCAGAATCAGCTAAGCGCCTAACGACCTGCAATATAGCCTTCTGCTCGGTTTCCACCTGAGAGACGCGGATCGGGCCGCGGGCTTCCATATCTTCACGAACTAAATCGGCAGCGCGCTGTGACATATTGCGCAGGAATTTGTCCACCAAGGCGTCCTGAGCCCCTTTAAGGGCCACCACCAGCGAGTTGGTATCGACTTCTTGGAGCACCATTTGAATAGCGCGGTTGTCGAGGTCGAGCAGATTCTCGAACAAGAACATTTCGTCGATAATTTTCTGAGCCAAATCCTCGCTGTGCGCACGCACGGTCTCGATGGCGGTCTCTTCTTGGGAGGAGTTCATCAAGTTGAGGATCTCGGCCGCGGTTCTTACGCCGCCCATTTTGCTGCGCTTGAGGTTCTGACCGTCCAGCATGCTAGTGAGTACTTCGGTCAGCTCTTGCAGTGCGGCGGGCTGAACGCCGCTGAAAGTAGCGATACGAAGAACCACGTCATTGCGCAGTTTTTCCTCGAATAGCTCGAGGATGTCGGAGGCTTGATGACGATCCAGGTGAACTAGAATGGTTGCGATAATTTGCGGGTGCTCGTCGCGAATGAGTTCGGCCACCATGGAGGCTTCCATGAGGTTAAGCGCGTCAATGCCCGAATTATTGCCAGTGGTCTCTAGAATATCTTCAATCAGACTCGTCGCGCGTTCGCTGCCCAGTGCTTTGGTCAGCACTGAGCGAATGTGATCGCTGGAGTTAAGATTAAGCGCTACAAACTCTTCGGTCTCTTTATGGAATGCTTCGAGCACCGCCTTCATGTCGTCATGGGAGACCTGGTTCAGCCGGGCCATCTCCATACTGATTTCTTGCACTTCCGCAGCGCCGAGGTATTTAAAGACCTCAGCGGCACTGTCTTCATCGAGTGCAAGCAATAAGATGGCGCTCTTGCGAGCCCCGTTCATTTCAGCAATTGAACTACTCATTGGCATTCATCCAGCTACGAATGATCATCGCGACCATGCGGGGGTCTTCTTGAGCCATTTCACGCAGGTCATTGAGGTTATGCTCATAGAGTGAGGTTTTACGCCGACGCTTCGGCTTGGCGTAGGTCTCATCGCTCTCGCCTGATGGCTCTTCGCCTTCTTCGTCATCATCTTCACCGCCTACGCTGGCGGCCAGCGTGCCGCCGGGCGTTGCTGCCGCCATAACCGGTGTTTGGGTATAGCGTTTAATTAAGGGGCGCAAAATCAGCAGGTAGAGCAATAGAATCGCCAGGGCAACCAATAGGTAGCGACCTACCTTGCCAGCCAGTGACAGAACGCTGGGATCTTTCCACCATTCGACCTCCGCGGTTTCCTCGACACTGCGCGCGAAGGGAGAGTTGACGACCTCCACTTCATCGCCTCGCAGTTGCGAGAAGCCCATTGCTTGACGAACTAGACGCTCAATCTGGGCAATTTCTTCATCGGTTAGCGCAACGTCGACCCACTCGCCTTCATCGTTCATTTCCGAACGGTAGTTTACGACCACCGCGGCGGATAGCCGCTCTATCTGACCAAGGCGATGCTGGACATGCTCAATGCTGCGATCAACTTCGTAGTTGATGACGTCATCCTGACGCAAGTTGCGCAACGCTTCGGGGGGCACATCCTCTTGCTGATTAGCATCCTCTTCCTCGCCCTCCGGCTGGTTGATGGGGGAGGGCAGTGTGCCTGGCGGCGTGTTGCTCAGCGCGCCTGGAATGCCGGTGGCCAATGGGTCTTCACCGTCAAATGTAAGGCTCAACTGGCGGCTACGTACGGCTGCTTCGTTGGGGGGCTGATTGGGCCCGTAGCGTTCAGAGGTCTGCTCGCGTCGAGAGAAGTCGATTTGCGCTGCAACCTGGGCGCGCACATTATCACGACCCAAGATGGGCGTTAGAATATGCTCAATACGCTGCTGGTAAGAGCGCTCAACCTCGACAATATATTCAAGCTGTGAACCATCCAGGTCATTACCGTTGCTTGTCTCGGCAGACAGCAGTCGGCCATCCTGATTAACCACCGTGACATCTTCAGCGGCTAGGTCAGGCACGCTGCCCGAAACCATATGAACGATCGCGCTGACCTGGCCTTCACCTAAAACCCGGCCCGGTAAAAGAGTCATCACAACGGATGCTTTAGCTGGCTCACGGTCGCGAATAAAGACTGATGGCTTGGCCATGGAGAGGTGCACTCTCACGCTTTCCACCGGCCCCAGCGATTCGATTGAGCGCGCAAGCTCACCTTCAAGACCTCGCTGGTAATTAATTTGCTCGGCAAACTGGCTAATCCCAAATGCCTGGCTGTCCATTAGTTCAAGGCCAAGGTTGCCCCCGCGGGGTAACCCCTGCTCAGCAAGCTGCAGGCGCAGTGTGTGGACTTGATCACTAGGCACCATTAATGCCTGGCCGCCTTCGCTGAACTGGTAAGGAATGCCGCGGGTATCGAGCTCATTGATGATGCTGCCACCATCAGCTTCGCTTAGGTTGCTATACAGCACGCGGTACTCGGGACTGCTGGCCCACATAAATAGAGCCGCCACAATAGCAATTGAGGCGGCGCCTGCGATAAGCAGTGCGACTAGCGGATTGCCACGCAGCTGTTTCAGCGTACGCTCAAAAGCTGAGCCGCTGGTGTCGCGTTCGGTGTTTCCACTACCGGTGCTTCCACTATTGATATTTCCACTGCGGGGAGCGGCTTGATTCGTACTGTTTTGACGGCCTGCCGTTGCACCGGTTTCGCTCATGCGACCCTCCAGAGGGGCAGGCAAAACTGGTGTCGGCCCAGGCGCATCACCAAAGAAGGCATAGGCTATATCCGTCGATCGCGGTTATCCGCCAAAAAGATGAGGCGGAATTGTGATGACAGTCATTATCCGGTGACTAGTCGAGCATAAAGGAACGATAAGCTTCGCTTTTTATGCGCATTTGTCCGTATGAGGCGGGGCGCTTTGGTGTTAGGCTTTTTGCATTAGATATTTTTTGCGAATTGAGGTGAGCGTATGAGTACTCCCGCAATACAGGCTGCGCTACAGCAGATGCAAGGCATGGCGACCCAAGCGGCATCCACGCAGCCCCTTAGTGGTGCGCAGGCGTCAGCGGCTGTCGGGCAGGGCGGTTTTGGCGGTGAGCTGCAGGCCTCGATTCAGCGCATTAACCGACTTCAGCAGACGGCTAACAGTCAGGCGATGGCTTTTCAGGCGGGTGATCCTGATTTGCAGCTCAATGACGTGATGGTTGACATGCAGAAGGCCAGCGTTGCGTTTCAAATGGGGCTTCAGGTTCGCAATCGTTTGGTATCTGCATATCGTGATGTTATGAACATGCAAGTGTAGGGTTGTCTACGTCACGCATTAGGCTTCAATTGAGATTATTCGTCCCTGCATTTCTTCAAGTCGCTCGGCAATTTTGAGTACTTCTTCTGCTGGGATCTGGCGTATGACGTCGCCAGACTCCCTATCTATGACCCGCGTGATCACGCGTGATGTTACTTCGCTTAATTCGAATTCTAAGCCATGTGGGCGCATTGTCTCGTTAATGCGCTGGATGGGTTTGACGAGCTCTTCGGATGATATTTCCTGCTCATTAATGTCTATGTTTTTAATCTGAGTGTTCGTTGTTGCTAGCTGAGCTAGAGTGTTTTCGAGCCGTTGGCTTGGGTTCAGCTGGGCTAAGCCTGATGACTGCAGCGTTGTTGCTTCGGTGGGTAGTGAGCTCATGGGGCACGTTCCTCCTTTAAGATCAGCTCTGGCAGCCAGTTAGGAGTGCAACAGCGTGGAGCGGCAGCCATAGCTTGGAATTTTGCTTATCAATAAGTGTTTCTATATCAGTATCGGCAGTCAGCTAAAAAACTTTACTCTTGCCGACGTGGCGTTTTGTTTTCTGGTTCTTGGGAGTGTCAGCCATATAGCCTCCTCTCTCTGTTTGCTATGGCTTGCCTAATAAGTATGAAAATGGTGGCTTTTTGTGCATACGCCATGCTGTGGGCATCTGATATGCTTCTCGAGTTTGCGGTGAACTAATTAACGCATAAGAGTAAGCGAGGCGAGAATGGTGGCGCAGCAGGATGAGTTTGAAACAATAGTAAGTACAACAGTGATCGAGTCTCTGCTGAATACCTTGATCGAAACCGGTGGCGTCTCGCTCTGTCTTGCTGCGACGGGAGCTCGTCCAGAGCCCATTGTCTTGATGGAGCAGCACCAGGGCCAAGCATTGGTGATGGATCTTTCCTCTGTTGACTATTTACTTCACCATTTACAGGGTGGTGCTGCGTTTTACTTGCGCGGGCAGGCGCAGGGGAAAGTGCTGCAAACGCCGCTCCTGCAACTGACGGAGACGCGTCAGGCCGGGGGGCGCTTTTTGTGTTGCAGTGATTATCCTGCATCGTTGGAAGTGCTGCAGCGTCGTGAGTCCTTCCGTGCTGAGCTGCGCATGGGGATGGTGGTGTCGGCAGGTTTGTATGGTGGTGATGCCGAGATAGAGGGTGAGCTGCGGGATTTATCCCAGGACGGCTGCCAGCTTGAATTGCCATTGGCCGCTAGCGGGCTGCTAGCGGGAGCCGCTAGCCCGCTAAAGTTGGCGTTTACCTTCCCCGACGGCACCTACTTTGAAGTGCTTGGAGAGGCTCGTCATCAAAAAACCGACGCTGAGCGCCATCTACTGCGCGTCGGTTTTAACTTCGTTGAGTGTAGTGCGGAGCAAGAGCGGCAAATTTGGTATTTCGTGTGTGAAATAGAGCGCGAAGCGGCACGCTATAAAAAAGAAGAACAAAACGAGCGTCAGCCCTCTCCGCTGTTCGCGCTGCCAAGCAAACGATCCGGTGCAGGAGAGTTGCTTGGGCGGCGTGATGTCAAGCGCTACGCGACCCCTATGGCGCGTCGGCTTGTCAAAGTCGCTGCCTATCTGGATACACAGTTGTTGTCGTTACAACAAGGTAGCGATATCGATGGGCGTCAGCTCTCCCGCTATGCTGATCGCATATTGGGTCTTCATGAAGAGGATCGTGAGGCGCTGCTATTTGCTTCACGTTGCTTATCTCCCGAGCCTTTAATAGTGCGCCACGGTATTGCTGTGGCTGTGCATTTGCTCGATTTTGTGGGTGCCAGCATGCCTCGTGAGTTGCGCAAGGCGATAGTGGCCAGCGGTCTTATTCACGATCTTGGCAAGGCGCTTGTGCCTCAGGTGCTGTTCAAGGCGCCGCACTTTGAAGCTAAGCATCGAGAGGCGATCAGTGAGCATGTCCAGCTGTTGCTAGACCGCTTACATAACTGCCAATGGCTGTCTGCGGGTATTGTCCAGGCGGTGATTGGGGGGGTTAACGAGCGTATGGATGGTAGTGGGTATCCATGCGGGTTGAGTGGGGCTGACCTCAGTGAACTGGCTAAGGCGAGTGCTGTTGTCGACGTAGTAGAAGCTATGCGACGTGACCGTGCAGATCGTCCAGCTAAAACAGCACAGCAAATTTATCGGCATTTATTGCAGCACCCACACCATTTTGATATGCGTTGGATTAAACGCTATATCGATCATTTCAAGGGATTGCCAATAGGTTCGCTGGCGCAGTTCTCTAGCCAGCAGAAGGGGTGGATCTTACGTCTTGATGCTAAAGGCAACCCCACAGAGGTGTTGCTTGCGCCACAGGTCGAGCCGCCAATGCGTGACAATGTGGGAGTGATCGTGGGGGGTAATATCGCTGAGCGACTTGGGCGAACTGTCGGTGAGATCGCCGTGTCTACTTGAGTAAGCAGGAAGTTAATGCGTGATGGCAGTTGGTCGAGTCATGAGCTGCGCTGAAAAAAGCGTTGTAAGCCGTTAAAGTCCCCCAGGCTCACGCCGATAGATACTAGTAGTGCCGTTTGTTGTTTATTTTTATCTTTTAATAATCGTGGTCTCTCCTTATCCAGGGTGAGCATAAAACCACGTATAGGAGTTCCGCTTATGACTTACTCTCGCGGTGGCGCCGCCTATGGGCGGGGAGCTAACGCTTATGCGCGTGTTGGCGTAGAAAGCGGAGTGATGTCGGCAGATCCTCATCAGCTTATTGTGATGTTGTTTGACGGCGCCCAGGCCGCTATTCGTGCTGCACGCATCCATATTCAGTCGGGTAATACGGCCGAGAAAGGCAAGTCGATATCGAAAGCGCTGGATATTGTAAATAACGGTCTCGTAGCCGCTCTTGATCAAGAGCAGGGCGGCGAGATTGCCGAACGCTTAGCATCGCTTTATGACTATATTTCGCGCCTACTGTTGGCGGCGAATCTGCGTAACGATGAAGAGAGCTTAAATCAGGCCGAACGCCTGCTCGAAGATATCGCCTCAGCCTGGCGTGATATTGGTCAACAGCAGAGCGCGTGAGGCAATAATGTCAGCTCCTATATCCGCTCGTGATAAAAATGCTCAACAGACGCTGCTCACTAGCTATGAAACGCTATTGAGCCGCGTTGAGCACATGCACGAACTGGCTAATGGCGAACAGTGGGCAGAGCTAATTGATCAGCGTACCAACTATGTAATGTTGGTGGATCAGTTGCGTGAGCTGGATACCACCGTTGTGCTTGATGCCGCTGCTCAGCAGCGTAAGGCAGAACTGCTGGAGCGCATCCTTGAGCACGATGTGGAAATACGGCGTCGTTTGGTGGCGCGCCGTGATGAGCTGGGTAAGCTCATAGGGGTATCCCAGCGTCAGCGGAATTTACATAGGGCCTACGCACCACAGCAAGGGGCTCCGGTAGCTTATGACGCCGATGATGCTGATTCCACGAGGTCATCGTGAGTGGTATTACCCCTCTGATTGATACGCTCTTGCACCAAGTGCTTGGGCGGCAAGGCGAGTTGTCGCTGCAGCGAGCATTGAGTCAGCCTGTGAAGCCCGTTTCACCCGGCGAGGGGCCGCGTGCCGTAATGGGTGATGCCAATCTGGATGGCCGTGCGTCGACATCGCCGCTAGGCGACCTAAAGCGTTTACCGCACCCTCTTGATGGGGGGCGAACGTTGCCCCGAGGTGAGGCGCAGCCTTCGCCTTCAGGTTCAACGCAGACCCATTTTAGTCCTGCAGCACGAACAATCGCCGACGTGCTGCTGCGCTTTCCAGCCCCTCCCTCGGTAATGCGGCCCGAAGCACCTCTTATCACCAGTCAGGAAGCGCCAGCAGCGAGTACAGTAGCAACACGCTTAGAGGCAAGTATTCGCGATAGTGGTTTGTTTTATGAGTCGCATCTAAAGCGCTGGTTTCAAGGTGAGGGAACCCGCCAGCAGCTAATGAACCAACCGCAAATGCAATCCGGCCCTCGCCCGCTTACTCCTCTTTTATCGACAGGCCCGAATGTGTCGCTCCCAGCTGCAGCGCCTTCGACGGCGTCTGCCTTGTCTACAGCTGTCTCAGTTGGGGTGCCACTGACTCCACAAATGCCTACGCAGTCAGCTGGAGCGCCCCTGACAGCACAGGCGCTTACGCAGGTGGGGGCGGGAGCGCCTTTGGCAGCTCCCCTGGTAGGGCAGGGAGGCATGGCTATTTTACCCAACGTGCCGCTAGTGCCTGTTACTCATGAGCAAGGCTTAGCGGTTCGGTTGGCGAGCGCGTCCCATTTTTTAGCAACTGGCTCGACGGCTGCTGCCTCCACTACCCCCGCTCAAGGGGCTGCTTCGCAGGTGTCGACTAATCCTGCCCAGCCGGCCCCTATGCCTGGCGAGGCGCGCGACAGCCATCAGGCAAGGGCGGAGTATAGCCAGGCTAGGGAGATGAGCGATCTGATGGCCAATCGACCGGCTCGCGAGGTCGTTCACGAAAGCCTGCAGAGCCTGGTGCGCCACCAGCTTGAAATGTTGGTGATGCCGTCTATTCGCTGGGAAGGTGATGTCTGGGCAGGCATTTTTATGGCTTTAGTAATCAATTTGCCTACTCGTGAAGAGGGCCAGGAAGGAAAACAGCAGGGGGGAGAGCCAGACGGTGGATGGCGTTCTGATATGCAGCTCGATGTTCCCAGTTTAGGGGCATTCAGCGCGTCGCTATGGCTCTATCGAAACGTGTTAAGCATCGATTTCACCACCGAAAGTACGCACGTTTATCAGCGTATTGACGCTGGACTGCCCGCGTTAGAGAAGCGCCTTAGCGCCTTGGACTTACAAAAAGTGCAGCTTCGCGCGCGCCATATCGAAGCGGAGGCACCCCATGGCTACGCCGGGTGAGCGACGCCGTCAAGCTGTTGCTCTGGCTTACCAGGATAATGACCGTGCTCCACGGGTAGTGGCGAAAGGCTATGGTGATCTGGCCGAACGTATTATGGCTGAAGCTCAGCGTCAGGGTATTTATGTGCACGATGCGCCTGAGTTGGTAGCGCTTTTAATGCAGCTAGATCTGGATGCGGAAATTCCGGCAAGTCTCTATCAAATTGTCGCAGAACTGCTGGTGTGGGTGTTCGAACTATCAGAGGAAGGGCTAACTCATCGTGAAACGCCTGAGTAGCCATTTACAGACATTGTATGCAACCATGAGGGTAGGTAATAAAAAGTCATTAATGGCGCCAGTATAATGGTCACAACACCGCGCCTGAGTCGTTTAATGGGACATTATGAGTCAAACCAACTTTCTCGATGAAATTCAGGAAATTAATTTAGCTTATTTGCTTCTGGCGCAGCGCTTGCTTGATGAAGATCGTGAGGCTGCTATGTTTCGCTTAAAAATAGACAGCGATGTTGCCGAGCTGATTGTCTCGCTTAATGCTCGCCAGCTTACCAAGTTGGCGCGAACCAGCCAATTATTGTGCCGGTTTAGCCAAACGAGTGCCGAGCGGCTTCGACAGCTTACAGATAATCCCCGCGATCAGGGGTTGGCAGGGCTTCATGCATCACTGCTGTTGGCAAGCGATGCATTTGAGCCAATGCCATCGGGAGGCGAGAAGTGAGCCAGAAAAGCTTGGTCGATGAAATGCACCAAGTGCAGCTGGCAATCGAATTGATTGAGCTGGGTGCGCGCCTTCAGGTGCTGGAAACAGAAACGGAATTAAGCCGCACGCGTTTGATCAAGCTGTATAAGGAAGTGCGTGGCATGTCACCGCCTAAGGGCATGCTGCCTTTTTCCACCGACTGGTTTATTACTTGGCTTCCCAATGTGCATTCGTCGCTGTTTTACAACATTTATTTAAGCCTGAAGGAGGCGGCAGGCTGTGATCGCATCGATGCCTTTGTCAAAGCATATCGGCTCTATGACGAGCAAATGTCGCTGGAAAAGGTGGAGCCGGTTCTCGGGTTAACCCGTGCGTGGACGCTGATACGCTTTTTCGAGAGTGATTTGCTCCAGCTTAATCAGTGTACGCGTTGCACTGGGCAGTTTGTGGCGCACGCTCATAGTCCCGCTCAACACTATGTGTGCGGTATTTGTCAGCCCCCCTCAAGAGCGGGTAAAACGCGCAAAGCACAGCGGGAGAATAGTGAAAAAATGTAACAATCTCTGCGATTACATCACTGATGGTGTGAAGTAGGGTATAAGACAGTAATGAGTACTAACAAGAAATAAGTGTATTGGCTTAGATAGGCCTAAAAGCCAGTGGTGCTTTTTCATTAAACAGACGTCTGACCCTAGTATAATAGGGCTAAGACATGCTTGGAATGGAACATTGCTTAAACATCAGATCAGGTGGCTAAGTTTTGGTTCCCTAATTTAATACTGAATACCGCAAGGATCCTGCTTGTGCTGATACCTCTAGGTTATGTAATCGTATTGCTATCTGTGTTTGGTGGCTATGTGCTGGCAGGTGGCAGCTTAGGCCCCTTGTATCAACCTCTTGAGCTGCTGATTATTGGCGGAGCCGGGGTTGGTGCATTTATCGCAGCGAACAATGGCAAAGCGATTAAAGCGACCTTTAAAATTTTGCCCCGGCTCAAGCGCGCCAAAAAATATAACAAAGAACTTTATATGGAGCTGATGGCGCTGCAGTATAAATTACTCTCCAAAATTCGCCGTGAAGGCATGTTAGGCATTGAACGGGATATTGATAATCCCGAGGAGAGCCCGCTGTTTCAAGAGCATCCTACGGTATTGGCTGATCCTCATATCATGAATTTTCTAACGGACTATCTGCGCTTAATGGTAAGCGGTGGTATGGAACCCATGGAAATTGATGAGCTGATGCTGCACGAGATTGAGGTCTTTGAGCAGGAAGCTCATATTCCTGTCGATGCCATTGCCAAAGTCGGCGATGCCATGCCTGCCTTCGGCATCGTGGCGGCAGTAATGGGGGTCGTTAAAACACTCACCTACGCCGATGCTACGCCGACTCAGATGGGTGTGATGATCGGCCAAGCGCTAGTGGGCACCTTCTTGGGTATTTTGCTGGGCTATGGTTTTGTTAGTCCGCTGGCAAGTTACATCGAACGGCAGGCGAAAGAAGCCGAAAAAATGCTCCAGTGTATTCGCATTACGCTGCTCGCTAGCTTGCACGGTTATGCGCCGCAGTTGGCTGTTGAATTTGGTCGCAAGGCACTGTTTGCCGCCGAGCGCCCTAGTTTTACGGAGCTTGAAGAGTATGTAAGGGATGCAAAAAAGGCCGGTAACGCATGAGTAAGGGTGGTGACAAGCGTCCGATTGTCATTCGACGCAAAAAAGTCGTCCATGCCCATCACGGTGGTGCCTGGAAAATTGCCCTAGCGGATTTTATGACTGCTCTGATGGCCTTTTTTTTGGTGCTATGGCTTTTGAGCGTTTCCAGTGAAGAGACGCGCAAGGGGGTGGCAGAGTACTTTAGCACCCCCCTGGTGACGGCGATAACCGGTGGCGATCGTTCGGGCAGCACCAGCGCGATTCCCGGCGGCGGGCCCGATCCCACTCATAGCGATGGGGAGCGGGCGCGCATTGATAGCCTTCAGCGCACTCGTCCAAGCATGCAGGAACGAAACTTTTTCCGGGATTTACAAGAGCGTATTGAACGGGCCATTGAGCGAGATCCCGAGCTGCGCCAGTTGCGCAATCAAATGCGGTTTGACTTGACCCGCGAAGGGCTGCGCATACAGCTACTCGATACCGACCAGCGCCCCATGTTTGAGCTGGGTAGCGACCAAGTGGCGCCTTATATGCGCAGCTTGTTACGTACCATCGCACCGCTGCTAAATGAGCTTCCCAATGAGCTAAGTATCAGCGGGCATACCGATAGCGTTCCCTATGCGGGAGGCTATCGTGGTTACAGTAACTGGGAACTTTCCAATGATCGCGCTAATGCGTCGCGCCGCGAGCTTATTGCGGGTGGCTTTGATCCAGGTCAGTTACTACGCGTGTCGGGCTTTGCAGATCGTGTGTTATTGCCCGAGACTGAGCCAACCGATCCTATCAATCGACGCATAGAGCTGGTGGTGTTGTTTCCGGAAATTGCTGATGCGATTCGCAATCCTACTGTAATGGAGTCGGGAGATGCATCGCCAGAAGCTTCAATCGAAGCACTAGAAGCTTCAGCCGAAGCGCAAATTGAATCAACACAACAAGACGAGCCTCAGGTTCAAGCGCAAGAGTGATCTGAGCCTGTCATAAAAGACGACGTTAAGGTGGAGCGGTGTATGGATATAGCGGATTTTTTTGACACCTTTTTTGAAGAGGCTGAAGAGCTGCTGTCGGATATGGAACAGCATTTACTGGAGCTGGATGTTGATGATCCAGACAGTGAGCAGCTCAATGCTATTTTCCGTGCCGCCCACTCGATCAAGGGGGGGGCGGGAACCTTTGGTTTTACCGTGCTACAGAAAACCACGCACATTTTGGAAAACCTCCTCGATTACGCACGTAAAGGCGAACTGACGCTGCGAGCCGACCTCGTGGATACCTTTTTAGAGGCTAAAGACATCATGCATGAGCAACTCGATGCCTACCGCAGCGAAGAGGAGCCTAATCAAGAGGCATTTGAACGCATTTGCCAAACGCTGCAGCAAATTGCCTTGGACGAAATTGGCCAACAGCTTGATGGGCCGACTATTCCTGCTGCTGAGCCCAAGGCTGCGCCGACGCCTGTGCCAAGTGAAAACGACGCGGAAGCAAACAGTAATAATGCAGAGGCGTCCTCGAACGGCCATCTGCTAGTGGCACTGCTCAACGTTGAAGATAAAGACCGCATTTTGCTGGTTGAAGAGTTAGAGCAGCTCGGTGAAGTGCAGTCCCAGTCAGGCGACGCAAAGCGTTACGAGGTAGTGCTCAAAAGCAGCGACAGTGCTGACGATATTGAAGCGGTCATGTGCTTTATTATCGAACCTGATCAGATTGAGATTACGGCTGTTGAGGGCGTCGCTACTGAGCCAGCCCCAGCCGAGCCAGAAGCCTCGACGCCTGCAGCCCCAGCGCCGCAAGCGCCGGCAGAAAGCACGGCCTCTAAGGCAAGCGCGCCAAAGCCTGCTGCCAAAGAGAAGCCCAAAAAAGCTGCCGCCGAGTCTTCGTCAATCCGCGTATCGGTAGATAAAGTCGACCAAATTATCAACTTGGTGGGTGAGCTGATTATCACCCAGTCGATGCTCGATCAAACGGTTAGCGATTTAGAAGATCAGTCGGTGGGCAATGCTTCACTGCAAAATGGCATGAGCCTACTGCAGCGCAACGCCCGTGATCTCCAAGAAGCGGTCATGTCTATTCGCATGATTCCCATGGAGTTTGTATTCAGTCGCTTCCCCCGCGTGGTGCGCGACACCGCCGGTAAGCTGGGTAAAGAGATCGAATTAATTACCGAAGGCAAGTCGACCGAGCTGGATAAGAGTTTGGTCGAACGGATCACTGATCCGTTAACGCACCTGGTGCGCAATAGCCTCGATCATGGCGTGGAAATGCCCGATGTGCGCGAAGCCATTGGCAAGCCGCGTGTTGGCAAATTAACCCTCTCCGCACGTCACCAGGGTGGCAATATCTTGATTGAAGTGCGCGATGATGGTGCCGGCATGGATCGTGAACGCCTGCTAGCCAAGGCGCGCGAAAACGGCCTCAATGTGTCGGACACCATGTCGGACGAAGAGGTCTTCCAGCTCATTTTTGCTCCCGGCTTCTCAACGGCGAATGAAGTGACCGACGTATCTGGGCGTGGCGTGGGCATGGATGTAGTGAAGCGCAACATTCAGAGCATGGGCGGTCGGGTTGAAATCCAGTCGAAGCTAGGTGAAGGCACCAACACCCGTATCGTGTTGCCGCTTACGTTGGCCATTCTGGACGGTATGTCGATCAAGGTCGGCGGCGAGACATTTATTCTTCCGCTCTCTACCGTACTTGAATCACTGCAGCCCGCCAAAGACGATATGTACGCCATGGCCGGTGACGACGTGGTGATCAAAGTCCGCGACGAATATCTGCCCGTGATTGCCATTCACGAAGTGCTTAACGTCGAGAATGCGATTACCGACCCGACCAAAAGCATCGCTGTCATTGTGCAGGGCGAAGGCCGTCGTTACGCCATGTTGGTTGATGAGTTGATCGGACAGCAGCAGGTCGTGGTCAAAAATCTGGAAGACAATTACCGCAAAGTACCAGGGATCTCGGCCGCGACCATCTTAGGTGACGGTAGTGTAGCGTTGATTCTGGATATTACTGGTTTACACCGCCTGAGCCGATATAAAAAAGAGGCAGGCAAAAAAGTAGTAAACAATCAAAACCTTTCATCTTTTAAGGAGGCTGAGCCGTCATGAGTCAAGCCAACAATGGTGCGGTACTAGCCGCAGAAGCCGAAAACCGCGAATTCCTAGTGTTCTCATTAGGCGATGAAGAGTACGCCATTGATATTTTGAAAGTGCAGGAAATTCGTGGCTACGAAAACGTAACCCGGATTGCCAATGCACCTGAATTTATCAAAGGGGTCACTAATCTGCGCGGCGTCATTGTGCCAATCGTAGATCTCCGCATTAAGTTTCACTTTGATAAAGTCGAATACGGTGGCCAAACAGTGGTGATCGTGGTCAATGTTGCAGACCGGGTGGTCGGCATCGTAGTGGACGGCGTTTCCGACGTGATGACACTGACCCCTGATCAGATTAAACCGGCGCCAGAATTTGGTGTCACGCTCTCGTCTGACTTCCTGAGCGGTTTGGGTAGTCTGGATGACCGCATGCTGGTACTCGTGGATATCGATAAGTTGCTCACCAGCGACGAGATGGCACTGGTGGAAAGCACCAGCAACCAGTAAGACTAAAAAACATGGCACAGGGAGCGTGCCAAATCAGTTCTACTCAATGATGCATTCTCGCGCTACGGAAAGTGCCAGCGAGTGCCGGTTGTGCGTGGAGAAAAGGGCGTGACACAGCGAATGCGGCAATTAATGAATAATATGACGGTGCGCTTGAGTTGGGGCTTAGTGCTAGCGACACTTTCGGTGCTTGTTTTAATTGCCAGTGGTATTGGTCTTTATGCCCTGCACCATGGTGCAGCAATCGTGCAGGCCTCTGACGATGTGCAGGCACAACAGGCCGCTTTCAGTGCTTTTGCCGCGACAATTCGCTGGGCACTACTCGGGATAGTCGTAATGACTATCGCCACGGTAATCGTGGTTATCTGGGGGGTGACGGCCAATGTGTTGCGCCCGCTAGATCGCTTGGTGGGCTATTTTGAGCGTATGGCCCAGGGGGATCTAAGCCAGGCCATTACCTCTCCGGGTAATAACGAAATAGGGCGGCTTTATAGCGCCATGGCCCATATGCAGAGCTCACTCTCGCAAACGGTAGGTACCGTGCGCACCAGCGGTACATCGATTTATGAGCGCTCTCAGCAAATAGCCAGCGGCAATAACGACCTTTCTTCGCGCACCGAGCAGCAGGCCACCTCGTTAGAGGAGACGGCTTCCAGCATGGAGCAGTTAGCCTCAACGGTGGGTCATAATGCTGAAAATGCCCGCCAAGCCAGCCAATTGGCCGGGAGCGCGACCCTGACAGCCCGCCGTAGTGGAGAAGAGGTTGGTGAGATCGTCAGCACCATGCAAGACATAAGCGCAAGTTCTCATCAAGTCGCTGATATTATTACCGTTATCGATAATATTGCGTTTCAGACCAATATTCTGGCGCTGAATGCTTCGGTGGAAGCGGCGCGTGCTGGCGAGCATGGCAGAGGGTTCGCCGTGGTGGCACAGGAAGTACGTAGCTTAGCCAGTCGCAGCGCCGCTGCCGCCAAAGAGATTCGCACGCTGATTGATGCATCGCTCAGCAAGGTAGATACCGGCACTCAGCGGGTCAATCAAGCTGGACAAACCATGCAAGATCTAGTGGGCGCTGTTCAGCGCGTCAGCGATATCATGGATGAAATCGCCGCCGCTTCTGAGCAGCAGAGTAGCGGCATTGGCCAAGTGAATCAGGCCGTGGCGCAAATGGATCAGGTTGTGCAACAAAATGCTCAACTGGTGCAGCAAGCCGCGCGCAGCGCCAATGAACTTGAAAGCGAAGCCGCACGCTTACGCGAGGCGGTTGAGCGCTTTCGTGTCACTGAATTATCAGCCCCGCGCGCTCCGGCTGTATTGCCAGCGGCAGTGTCAAAACCCGCAACAAGGCGTCCACAGCCAGTAGCAGAAACAGAAGAGTGGTCATCGTTTTAATTTGCTTGGTAGGGCAGGCGCACTCTTTTTGAAAAATAAAACATTAAAAAAAGGCACACCATGCGTAATAACCAACCAGTCTCTCAGCGTGAAATCGAACTAAAAGAAGACGACTTCCTAGTCTCGCGTACCGATACGAAGGGACGCATCACCTATGCCAACCCTGCGTTTATCGATATTAGCGGCTTTGAACACGCAGAGCTGATAGGTGCGCCGCATAACCTGATACGCCACCCGGATATGCCGCCGGCAGCCTTTGAAAACCTCTGGAAAACCGTCAAAACGGGGGAAACGTGGCGAGGGCTGGTCAAAAACCGCTGCAAAAATGGCGACCACTACTGGGTAAATGCCAGCGTCACGCCGATTATCGAAGATGGACAAGTCGTGGGCTACACCTCGGTGCGTGTACAGGCAAGCCGCGCAGCCATTGAGCAGGCCGAGCGGGCCTACGCTGAAATACGCGAAGGCCGCAACAAGCGGCTTTACTTAGATAAAGGCCGGTTACGCCAGAAAGGTGTGATTAAGCGTTTGGCCCGGGTACGCCTCGACACCATTCGTGCCAAATTGGTAGGCATGATTGTCGTTGCAGGGCTGCTGTTATTAATCAGCGGTGGGCTTGGTCTGTATGGTTTGAATGTCTCTGGCGAGCGCTTGGGGCAACTGAATAATGACGGTCTGCGTGATGTTATTCGCCTGCAGAAAATCGATCAAACCATTGCCCAAACGCGCCAAGCGATGATTGAGCCAGAGCGTATGGAACTGATCAATCAACGCTTCGAGATGGGTGAAAGCATTGAGGAGAGCGCCGCAGAGGTTGCTGAGGTGTGGCAGGAGTATTATTCCCGTGAGGTCAATGCGACTGAGCTTGCCACCGAGTTTGACCAGCAGCTACAGACCTTCCTGCAGAACGGCATGGGCCAGGCGGCCAGCGTGCTTCAGGCAGAAGAGACCTACCAAGCCTTTACTGGTCTCGATGCTGTGATTAGCGTCATGACCAGCGAGGGCCGCATCCTGTCAGTCATGGTTAATCAACTGATTTCCCAGAAACAGCAGGCAGCTGAGGCCATGGCTGTTGATGCTCAGCAAGGTCAAACCACGATGCTGGGCGCTCAAGCCATAGTACTTGGAATTGGTTTACTGCTACTTATTTTGATCGGCATGGTTACCCTGCGGGCGATTACCAGGCCGCTAAAAAGTGCTGCAGGTTTTACGCTGCAAATTGCTGGCGGTAATTTGGCCGCTAAAGTCCCCGCCCAGAGACGCGATGAAGTGGGCCAATTGATGGACTCGCTGAATACTATGCGCAAAAGCCTCAGCAGCATCATCGCCGATGTAAAAAGCGGTATTGATGTGGTCACTCCGGCTGCTCAGGACATTGCCAGCGGCAACGAAGAGCTGTCGTCGCGTACTGAACAGCAGGCGGCCTCTTTGCAACAAACCGCCTCCAGCATGGAAGAAATGACTGCCACTGTGCGGCAAAACAGTGAGAACGCTCAAGAAGCCCGCCGTCTAGCCGATAACAATGCTATCCAGGTAACGAATACTGGCGAGTTGATGACACAGTTAGTCGACAACATGCAGCGGATTACCCAAAGCTCCCAGCAGATGGCCGATATTATCAATGTTATCGATTCGATCGCGTTTCAGACCAATATTCTGGCGCTGAATGCATCGGTAGAAGCGGCTCGGGCCGGCGAGCATGGGCGTGGTTTTGCGGTGGTGGCCGAAGAAGTGCGTAACCTGGCTGGCCGTAGCGCTGGTGCCGCCCAAGAAATTCGCGGTTTGATTGATGGCTCTAACCGTGAGGTAAGTGCGGGTGCCAGTATGGTCACCAAAGCCGAAGCTGCGATTAGCGAAGTGGCGGAAGCCGCGCGCAGTGTGACGCAGATCATGCACGAAATTTCAGCCGCCTCCGAAGAGCAGAGCCATGGTATTGCCCAGGTTAACCAAGCAGTAGCAGAGATGGATCAAGGTACCCAGCGTAATGCGGTGCGGGTTCAGGAAACCGCACGCGCGGCGGTCTCGCTTGAGAAGCAGGCGGGGCTATTAGCGCTATCGGTGGAAGCGTTTCGATTAAACAGTCAGGGGGCGCTACGTCCGCCAGCAGTGACAGCGACTAAGCACACTGCTCAGTTGCCTAGCACATCGTCGCCGAATTCGCCCGTTAAACGGCAGGCAGCCTCAGCAGAGGAGTGGGAAGCGTTTTGACCGAACAACGTGAACGGGTGGTAGACGCAGGTCAGTGGACATCGAGCAGTCAGATTGAGCGCGATCTAGTACTGACGGATGCGGATTTTACACGGATTCGCGAGCTGATTTATCAGCGCGCCGGCATTGTGCTGGCTGAGCATAAACGTGAAATGGTCTATAGCCGCCTAGCAAAGCGGCTACGCCACCATGGCATGACGCGCTTTACTGACTACTTGGTGCGCTTGGAGCGTCAGCCAGAAGCCAAGGAGTGGGAGGCGTTTACCAATGCACTGACCACTAACCTCACGGCCTTTTTTCGTGAGGCGCACCATTTTCCGCTGTTGGCTGAGCATATAAAGAACAAACAAGACCCGGTCACTATTTGGTGTTCGGCCGCCTCCACCGGGGAGGAGCCTTACTCGCTGGCAATGACATTGTTAGAAACGTTGGGCGCTAAAGCGTCGCAGGCCAAAGTGATCGCCACCGATATCGATACGGATGCGTTGGCCAGGGCTCGCGCTGGCGTTTATCCCCTGGAACAGGTGCGCAAGATCGATGAGGCACGGGTAAAGCGGTTTTTTCAGAAAGGAACGGGTAACCATGCGGGCTTTGCAAGGATTCGCCCAGAAGTATCCGCACTGGTGGAGTTTTTGCCACTGAACCTGCTAGCGCCGCAATGGCCAATTAAAGGCCCTTTTGATGCCGTGTTCTGCCGAAACATCATGATTTATTTTGATAAAGATACTCAATCAAAAATTCTTAAACGCTTTGCACCACTGATGAAGCCCGATGGCTTGCTGTTTGCAGGCCACTCGGAAAACTTCTCGTATATCAGCGGCGCATTCAAGCTGCGTGGTCAAACCGTTTATAACCTGGCCAAAAAATGAATAACTATCGTGTCTTTATAATCGCTTTAGGCGCTGTGGCTCCGGCGGTTGCAATAACACATCAGGCGTCTACAGCAAGAGGAGGCGTGCTTTGAGCGCAGCCAAGATCAAAGTGTTGTGTGTCGATGATTCGGCGCTAATTCGCGATTTGTTAACGGAAATTATTAATTCCCAGCCCGATATGGAAGTCGTTGCGGTAGCGCCTGACCCCATTGCCGCCAGGGATTTGATCAAGCAGCACAATCCTGATGTGCTCACCCTTGATGTGGAAATGCCACGCATGGATGGCTTGGATTTTCTTGAGCGTTTGATGCGCCTGCGTCCTATGCCGGTATTGATGGTGTCGTCGCTCACCCAAAGCGGTTCGGAGATTACCCTGCGTGCGCTAGAGCTTGGCGCGCTGGATTTTGTCGCCAAGCCGAGTCTGGGCATCCGCAATGGGATGATGGAGTACGCTGACGAGATTGCCGAAAAACTGCGCGCCGCTGCGCGCTCGCGGCCTCGTCAGGCGCGGCATAAAAACACTCCGCCACCGGAAGCCCTGAAAGCCCCGTTAGTGTCGAGTGAAAAGCTGATCATTATTGGCGCGTCTACGGGGGGCACCGAAGCGATTCGTGCGGTACTTGAGCCGCTGCCCGCCAACGCCCCGGCGATTTTGATTACCCAGCATATGCCTGGCGGTTTTACCCGTTCGTTTGCGGAGCGCTTAGACCGGCTGTGCCGGATTACGGTGAAAGAGGCCGCCGACGGCGAGCGGATTCTACCTGGGCACGCTTATATCGCCCCAGGGGATCAACACCTTAAGTTAGCGCGTAGCGGTGCCAACTACGTAGCGCGGTTAGATAGCGGCCCACCGGTCAATCGCCACCGCCCCTCGGTAGACGTGCTGTTCCATTCAGCGGCTCAGCATGCGGGCAAGAACTCCATCGGTGTCATTTTGACCGGTATGGGTAAGGACGGTGCGGCAGGGCTGCTAGAGATGCGTCAAGCGGGCGCACCCACCATTGCCCAGAATGAGCAGACCTGTGTGGTCTTCGGTATGCCCCGTGAAGCTATTGCTGTCGGGGGGGCTGTGGAAGTGGTGGCGTTAGATGACATTCCCTCGCGAATGATGGCGCTGATCGCCGCCTCCGGCCGCGCCCAGCGTGTGTAGTGCAATTCATAAAAAGTTAGTAATCATAAAAACTAAATAAGCTCGCAAGGGAAATCACAATGAACCGTTTACTGCGCAACTTGAGTATTCACGCCGCCGTGGTCACATCGCTTTGCTGCTTTGTCGTGCTGATTTTAATGGTTTCGGGCTTGAGTGTGGTGGCCGATCGCAATTCACAAAATAACTTAGCCACGCTAAGCGGTATCAGCGATGCGCAGTTAAATGAGATGAATCGCGCCGATTCGCTGCTTAACCAAGCCATGTTGGCTATGGAAACTGCCTCCAACTACCTGATGGTAGGGCAGACCCAGCAATCCAATGAGCAGGTTGCCGTTGCCGCTGATCGCATCGAGCGTTCTGAAAAGCGTTTCGAGCGCTTTGCGGCAAACTCATTTTCACCGCAAGGCGAGGCATTGGCGAACACCCTAATTGAAGATTTTAATACCGTAATGGGGCTAGTTAAACAACAGCACGATACCTTTGAATATATGGACTTAACCAGCTACAACAACCTGCGCGATGAGCTGGTAGAGCCGATAAATATCTTATCTGAAAGTATGACGGCGTTTGTGGCCTACGGCTTCCATCGGGTAGATACCATTCGCGCTGACGCGGATGCCCAAGGCAATCTGTTTGCCATGATCAATGCTGGAGCGGTGATTTTTGCCTTACTGATGACCTTGATAATCTACCTAGGTTTACGCCGTACAGTGATTGCGCCGCTAAGAGGCGCCATCCAACGGCTTGATGCGATTGCTGAGGCTGATTTGACCAACCCGCTGCCGGAAGCAGGTAAAAATGAAATTGGCCGTTTGTTTGGTGCTATGGGCACCATGCAGCAAAACCTCACCAATATCGTTGGCCGGGTGCGTGAAGGCAGTAACGAAATTCACCACGGCACCCGTGAGATTGCCAGCGGCAACGCTGACCTCTCCTCACGCACGGAGCAGCAGGCGGCATCGATTCAACAAACCGCGGCCAGCATGGAAGAGATGACCGCGACGGTAAAACAGAACGCCGACAATGCTCGTCAAGCCAGCACCCTGGCAGCAGACGCCTCCACCACGGCTGAGCGCGGTGGACAAGTGGTGGAGCAAGTGGTGCAAACTATGCACGGTATCTCCACCAGCTCGAAAAAAGTCGCCGATATCACCAGCGTTATTGACTCAATTGCTTTTCAAACCAATATTCTGGCTCTCAACGCCTCGGTAGAGGCCGCCCGCGCCGGCGAGCAAGGTCGCGGATTTGCGGTGGTGGCGGGGGAAGTGCGTAATTTGGCCAGCCGCAGTGCGGATGCGGCCAAAGAGATTAAAACTCTGATTGATGCTTCGGTAACACAAATTCAGCAAGGCTCCACTCTGGTCGAGCAGGCCGGTACCACGATGTCGGATGTGGTTACTGCAGTGCGCCGTGTTACCGATATCATGGATGAAATCTCCGCTGCCTCCCAAGAGCAGAGTGACGGTATTGAGCAAGTCAGCCAAGCCGTGGGCCAGATGGATCAAGTCACCCAACAAAATGCCGCGCTGGTACAGCAAGCCTCTGCGGCGGCGGCCTCCCTTGAGGAACAGGCCAACCGGTTGGAGCAAGCCGTAGCCGTGTTTAAGCTGTTAGGTATGCAGGGGGCGTCCCATCAGGCGCTGCCTTCCTCATCGCCAGCAACGGACGTTATGCCTGCGCCTAGGGCCGACCAGCAAGCTCGTCGCCCAGCTCCAGCTCCAGCCTCGCAGCGCAGCGACCACGAAGAGTGGGAGGAATTCTGAAGAACCGTTTTGAAAGAGCCGTTTCAAAGTAGCCGTTTTAAACCCCTGACTGTACTTTTCAGTCGCCCTTGTGCCATATACTGATTGATTAGAGGATGACCCATGGCAGATAAGAATATGAGTTTCCTGGTTGTAGACGACTTTCCCACCATGCGTCGGATCGTACGTAGTCTGCTTAAAGAGTTGGGCTTCACCAACGTGGATGAAGCCGAAGATGGACAAGATGCGCTCAATAAGCTGCGTGCCGGCAAGTTTGAGTTCGTCGTTTCCGATTGGAACATGCCGAACCTTGATGGCCTGGAGATGCTCAAGGAGATCCGTCAGGATGACGCCTTGAAAGACCTTCCTGTGTTGATGGTGACCGCAGAAGCGAAGAAAGAGAACATTATAGCGGCTGCTCAGGCGGGCGCTAACGGCTATGTCGTCAAGCCGTTCACTGCCGCTACCCTCGAAGAAAAGCTCAATAAGATCTTCGAAAAACTGGGTATGTGAGCAACTGGGCCTATGTGCTTGGTTAACGAGGAGACAACGTTATGAGCCAGAATGAGCAGTCCGATTCTGCCCAATCGTCCGAACAAGCCGCCGAAGACTTAATTCATCGCATCGGTAAGTTGACGCGCATGCTGCGCGAAAACATGCGTGAACTGGGGCTTGATAAAGAGATTGAGAAGGCGGCCGAAGCCATCCCCGATGCACGCGACCGCTTGCACTATGTCGCCACCATGACGGAGCAGGCAGCAGATCGAGCGCTCAATGCCGTTGACCGTGCGCAGCCGCTGCAGGATCAGTTGTCAGACCGGGCGGAAGCGTTGGATAAACGCTGGGCCGAGTGGTTTGAAGCACCGAAAGAGCTGGATGAGGCGAAAGCGCTCGTTGTCGAGACACGCACTTATCTTAGCGAAGTGCCCGATGTGGTTTCAGCGACTAACAAAGAACTGATGGAAATCATGATGGCTCAGGACTTTCAGGACCTGACCGGCCAAGTGATTAAGAAGATGATGGACGTGATCCATGAGATCGAACATCAGTTGGTGCAAGTGTTGATCGATAACGCGCCGGGCGCCCATGCACGAGAAACGCTGCAGCGCAAGGCCGAGGATCAGTGGAAAAGCGACAGTGCACGGCGTAACGAAGAGCTTTTGAATGGGCCGCAAGTGAAGGATAATGTCCCTGATACCGTCTCTGGGCAAGATCAAGTAGACGACTTATTGGACGAATTAGGCTTCTAAGATGCGTTATTAAACGCCCTCTGGGCACGCAAGTACGCCATTCAGCCGTCCCTATGGACGGCTGAATACGTGATAAGCTTTGCTTCACCTGGCCGGATACCCGTATGGCAGATAACGATAGCGACCAGGAAAAGACCGAAGAGGCCACGCCCAGGCGGAAAGAGAAAGCCCGTGAAGAGGGTCAAGTTGCCCGTTCCCGCGAGTTAAATACGTTTTTACTTTTGCTGGGTGGGGTGATCGGCCTTTATAGCATGGGCAACATGCTCTACGACCAGCTGGGTGCGGTGATGGAGCAAGCTTTCTTGTTTGAGCGCCGCCAGGCAATGGAAAGTACGCCGATGCTGGTCAATGCGCTGGACCTTGGTCAGCGCACGCTATTTGCCATGATGCCGCTGTTTTTACTGTTAGCCATCATTGCATTAGTTGCCCCTGGGCTGATGGGAGGCTGGCTGATATCGGGTAAATCGATGCAGCCCAAGTTTTCCAAGCTAAACCCTATTAAGGGCGTAAAGCGTATCTTCTCCACCCAGGCTCTGATCGAATTGGCAAAAGCGATTGCCAAATCGTTTCTGGTGGGGGGCGTGGCTGCGACGTTTTTGTATTTCAACATCGGCAAATTTATGGCGCTAATGGATCAGCCTATCCAGCAAGCGCTAACCAATGCCTTAAGCATGGCGGCTCAGGCAGCTGGGCTAATGGTGCTGGTGTTGATCGTGGTCATTTTGATCGATGTCCCTTTCCAGCTCTGGGACAATGCTAAGAAGCTGCGCATGAGTCAGGAAGAGATTAAGCGTGAGCACAAAGAGTCCGAAGGCGACCCGCATGTGAAGGCGCGCATTCGCCAGCAGCAGCAGGCCATGGCGCGGGGCAGGATGATGAGCAAAGTACCCGAAGCGGATGTCATCATCACCAACCCTACGCACTACGCGATAGCACTGACTTATCAGGAAGGCAGTATGGGCGCCCCGCGGCTGGTGGCAAAAGGCGCCGACGCAGTGGCTGTACGCATTCGCGAAATCGCTGAAGAGGCAGGCGTGCCTCGCTTGCAGGCAGCACCATTGGCGCGGGCCCTGTATCATCACGTCGATCTAGATGCAGAAGTACCTGCCGAACTGTATACCGCGGTGGCGGAAGTAATGGCCTGGGCCTACCGCCTCAAGCAAGTATCACAACAAGGAGGCGAGGTGCCCCCAACCCCCGATAACCTGCCGGTTCCGCCGGAGATGGAAAGCCCCGGGCATGGCGCCGGTGGTAATGAGGCGCAACCATGAAAGGCTTGAGTCAGCTAGTAGGTCGGCGCGACTGGATGGGTGATGTGCGCATGAAGCTGCTGGTCGGGCCGCTGCTCATCCTCATGATTTTGGGCATGATGATTGTGCCCTTGCCTCCCTTCGCCCTGGATTTACTCTTCACCTTCAACATCGCTCTGGCCATTATGGTGTTATTGGTCAGCATGTTTACGCAGAAGCCGCTGGACTTTGCGGCGTTTCCTGCCGTGTTGCTATTTACTACGCTGCTGCGCCTGTCGCTCAATGTGGCTTCTACCCGTGTAGTGCTGATGGAGGGCCACCAAGGCGGCGCCTCTGCGGGTAAGGTCATTGAAGCGTTCGGGGCGTTTCTGGTCGGCGGTAATTTCGCTGTTGGCCTAGTGGTCTTCCTGATTCTTGTCATCATCAACTTTATGGTTATCACCAAAGGTGCTGGCCGTATTGCCGAAGTGGGTGCGCGCTTTACCCTGGATGCAATGCCTGGTAAGCAGATGGCCATCGATGCCGATCTGAACGCCGGCTTGATCGGCGAAGAAGACGCCAAAAAGCGCCGCGCGGAGGTTTCTCAAGAGGCGGATTTCTTTGGTTCCATGGACGGCGCAAGTAAGTTTGTCCGTGGCGATGCCATTGCCGGTTTGGTGATTATGGTGGTCAATATCATCGGCGGGCTGATGATTGGCATGCTGCAGCACGATATGAGCTTTGGCGCTGCTGGTCAGACCTATATGTTGTTGGCGATTGGTGATGGCCTGGTGGCGCAAATCCCTGCTTTGGTGATCTCCACCGCCGCGGGTGTCACAGTATCCCGGGTCAGCATGGATACGAACGAAGATATTGGCCAGCAAATGCTTAGCCAATTGTTCGTTAATCCTCAGGTACTGATTTTGGCTGCCGTGGTGATGGGCATGCTGGGTATGGTACCTGGCATGCCCAATTTCGTATTTCTATTCTTTACCGCGTTGTTGGCTGGCCTGGCATGGCTGTTAACGCGCCAAAAAGAGAAGGCGTTGGTCAAGGAGGAGATTGCCGCGGCACCGGTGCCTTTACAGGAGACTCCCGAAGCGAGTTGGGAAGATGTGCAACTGGTCGATACGCTTGGCCTGGAAGTGGGCCATCGCTTAATCCCGCTGGTGGACTCGCGTCAAAAAGGCGAGCTGCTCGGGCGCATTAAGAGCGTACGTAAGAAGTTTGCCCAAGAAGTGGGTTTCCTGCCGCCGGTCGTCCATATCCGTGATAATTTGGAGCTGCCGCCGAACGCCTATGTACTCTCCATGAAAGGCGCCGAGATTGGTCGCGCCGAGGCACAACCAGGTAAATGGCTAGCGATTAACCCCGGGCAGGTATCGGGCGAGCTGCAGGGCACCCATACTCAGGATCCCGCTTTTGGCTTGCCCGCTGTCTGGATTGATAGCAACCAGCGTGAGCATGCCCAGGTGTATGGCTACACCGTTGTGGATGCCAGTACCGTCATAGCGACCCACTTGAACCACTTGTTGCACCGTCATTCACCCGAGATGCTGGGCCGTCAGGAAGTACAGAAGTTGCTGGATAAAATGGGCGATGATCAAAAAACGTTGGTCGAAGAGGTGATCCCCAAAGCTATTTCATTGACGGTACTGCAGCGTATCTTGCAAAACCTGCTTGACGAAGATGTCTCTATCCGCGACATGCGCACTATTCTCGATACCCTGGCCGAGTACGCCACACAGCAAAAAGATCCTAATGAGCTGACGGCGCTGGTGCGAGTCTCGCTGGGGCGCGCCATTGTCCAGCAGTGGTTTGCGGGGCAGGAGACACTCAATGTCATGGGGCTGGATGCTCAACTGGAACAAGTGCTGGTACAGGCCATGAATGGCAACGGCGCCATGGAGCCCGGGTTGGCAGAAACGCTGATGACCCAGGCCCAGCAGGCGCTGGAGCGTCACGAAAGTTCCGGCGAGCCGCCGGTGCTGGTCGTGCAACATTCACTAAGGGCGGTGCTGTCGCGCTTCTTGCGTCGCCGGTTACGCCATATGTCGGTACTGTCCCAGGCTGAAATTCCCGACGATCGCACATTAAGAGTGACCACAGTGGTCGGCGGACGTTAAAGATGGCACGCCGTGATAGGCTAGCGTCGTCCATTTTCAGAACAGGCAAGGGTAAATCATGAGCGTTAGACGTTTCGTGGGAGCCAATAGTCGTGATGTGATGCGCCAAGTGCGTGAAACGCTCGGTGAAGACGCCTTGATTGTCGCAAATCGGCGTACCGAAGGGGGCGTTGAAATTTTAGCGATGGCGGATGAAGCCATCGACCACTTTGAACCCTCACCAGAACCTGCACCACCCGAAACGCCGACAGCACCCCCAGCGCAAGACCCCATGCAGGCGATGAGCGAGCGCTTACTGCGCGAAATGCAGGATATGCGAGCGCTGCTGGCAAACAGCCAGTCAACCCATACTGCTTCACCATCGCCAGCAGCGCCCACCGGAACGGCTGCACGGCTGCGTCAACTGCTATGGAATGTGGGTTTTAGCAGCGAAATTGCCGATGAACTGCTGGCTGGGTTGCCTGCATCGCTAACCAGGTTAGACGGCGATAGCGAAGCCCCACTGCAGTGGCTGCGACAGCAGTTAATGGATCGCCTTTACGTACTCAACGATGAAGCAAGCTTTTTCGACCAAACCGGCATTGTTGCCCTGGTGGGGCCAACGGGGGTAGGTAAAACCACCACCACCGCCAAGCTGGCCGCTCGTTTTGTGATGCGCCACGGCACGCGCCCGGTAGCGCTGGTTACCACCGACAGCTTCCGGATCGGTGCCCATGAGCAGTTGCGCATTTATGCGCGCCTGCTGGATACCCCGATGTACGCCTTGGATGCCGAACAGCCCATCGACGATTTGCTGGGCCGCCTGCAGGGCAAGCAGTGGGTAATTATCGACACCGTAGGCATGAGTCAGCGTGACCAGCGGGTGATAGAGCAGATTGCCCACCTGCAAGGAGGACGCTCGCGGGTACGTTTGGTGCTGCTACTCAATGCTGCCAGCCAACCGGAAACCCTCGAAGAAGTGGTGCTGCGCTACCGTCAGGCCGCGCGGGCGGCGGGCGCAGAGTTAGATGACTGTATTATCACCAAACAGGATGAGGCGGGACGTCTGGCTCCAGTGTTAGATATTATTATGCGTCACGGGATGCGCGTCCTGTTTGGTTCTAATGGTCAGCAGGTGCCCGAAGATATGGCCCTTGCCGCCCCCGATGCGCTAGTGGATCAAGCGCTGAGTACCGCGACTCCTCAGCGTGAACGGGTGCAAAGTGCCGATGCGCCGATGGGAATGCCGCGCTGGTCGCGGGATGTCCTGGGCCAAGGGCGTCGTTTGTCGTCGCTATTGGCGAGGTTGCGCCAACGTGTCACGGGATTTGCGGAATTAGAAGAGATCTGGAACCTAGCTTCGCTGCCTAGTCGTTTGCAGGAAACGCATTTGGATGCATTACTTGCCGGTTATCCAGCGGCAAAGACCACCTTAGGGATGGCGTGGTTTCCGCGGCGCAATGAGCGCGGCTGCGACTGGGCAATGCCGGACATTGGCCTGGACACGGATGGTGCCTGGCTGGCGCTACCCTGGCTGCAGCATCGCCACGCCGCAGGATGGCAGCCACGCTTAGCCGCGCTGTCGGCATCGAGCGGTGTAGCGGTGCACTTACTGCCGCGCTTCCCTGAACCGGATGCACTAGCGTGGCTGGAAGCTGAGCACTTGACCTGGGTCAGCCAAGTGGCCCCCAGTCATCGGTTACGCTTTCACCACGAACGTCAATCTATCCGCCAGCTATTTAGTGACAGTGTGCTAACGCACCATGTGGGCGTGCGTTTTCGTGGCCAATCGGTGCAACTGTGGACTGCCTACGCCGAAGTCGAGGACGCCAGCGGCACGGCTCTACTCGCCTGGTTCGGTGAAGTTCGCGATCCGGAAAGCGCCAAAGTAGTGGCGCGCCGCTACTGGCTTACCCCCGCTCGGCTAGGAGCAGAGGTGCTCTCACTGCTGTTAACCCAGCTGCAAAGCGAAGGCTTGGCCGCCTTGACGCGTCGCGCGTGGCAGCAGTTAAAAGAGGCCGATAGCGGGGATCTAAATGCTGAAGTTCGCCTATTGATGGCCAGCGGTGTGGCATCGGTCGCCGGGCATCTCGATGTTGCTGATGATGAGGAGGCGCAGACGCTGCGTGGCGATCTGCTCAACCTATTAGGCAACAGCCGTCGCCGCCGCGATACCGGCATGCTTGATGCACTGGTCTACGCCTTTATGGCACGAGATGCGATTCGTCAAATGGGCAGTGTTAGTCGAGAGGGCGTGGTGTGAGCGAACAGGATCAAGCATCGGGTCTACGCAAGTGGGCAAACCTGCAGCGCCAACAGCAGCAAGCTGAGGGTACAGTTGATGTTGCGGCGGCAGAACACGTGCCGGAATCTAAACAGCCTACCTCTCTGTTAACGCCGACAGCTGCAGCGGTGGAAGAGCCAGCAACGGTGGTAGCGCACCAGCCCAAAATTCCGCTTATTGTGGTCGGGCTACCAGGTAGTGGTGCAGCCCAGGTGAACAAGGTTAAAGCAAGATTAGGGCAGTGGTCGACGTTAGGTCGAAGCTGGGCCGGTGATCCTGAGGATTGGGATATTCATATCGTCATGGCCGAAACGACCGACCTAGCCCAACTTTGCGATCAATACAGCCGTTGGGCACTGTGGATCAGTAGCGATGCCGATACCTTTGCTTCCATGTTCCGTACCTTGCGTCAATTACATGAGCGTGGCGGGCCGCGCCGTTTGCTGGCGCTCCACGAGCCGCATTTGCCGCGTCAAGGGTTGCTCAATAACTTGCGTGAGGCAGCTGATTACTACTTAAATATGGAGCTGTTGGTACTTGCACGATGAGCGCACTCTGCTGAGGAGACCAAGCATGCTAAGCTGGCTATTAAGAGGGAGACTGCTACTGAGCCCAGTACTGCTGACAGGGTGTCTACTAGCAGGGTTAACGGGAAACGCTCAGGCGACACCCGGTAGCTGGAGCAGCCAGATACCAGGTCTGATGGTAGCGATGAGTGATAGGGCAAGTGCTAGTCAAAACGCTACCCCACCCGCTGCTGCTAACAATGTGGAGTCAGCACAGCTCGGGCGTATTCATTGGCAGTTTCAATATCCCCCTGGTGCGCTATTAAACGCTTGGCTGTGCCATCCTGAGCAGTGCGTTGCGTTAGCTGGCATGCGGGGGACTACCACTGCCCTGGCGGGGTTTGCCGCGGATGCGCCGTTGCATTTTCGCTTCGCTTTACGTCCGGGGCAGCGGCCTGTTCGTGTCCAGGGGCTGCAAATGATTGTGAACTATCAGTGAAGGCTGGATAGACGCGAGGCGAGAGGATGTACACAGCACAAGGCAGGATCAAACAGAGTGAGCTGTTGACGCAATACATGCCACTGGTACGACGTCAGGCCTTGACGCTTCAGGTCCGTTTGCCAGCCAGCATTGAGCTCGACGACCTTATTCAAGCCGGGATGGTAGGGCTGCTGGAAGCACTGGGGCGCTTCGATGCCACCCAGGGGGCAACGTTCGCGACGTTTGCCAGTCAGCGTATTCGCGGTGCAATGATGGATGAATTACGTACCCGCGACTGGTTGCCCCGCAGCGTGCGCCGCTCAGCGCGAGCGGTTGACAGTGCCGTTCGTCAATTAGAGCAACAGCTCGGACGGGCACCAGAAGAGAACGAAATCGCCCAACACCTTGAAATGCCGTTGAGTGAGTATCAGCAGCTCCTCAACGACACCAACAGTGGTCAACTGTTGCCGTTTGAAGAGCTGGTGGCCGACGGTGGCGAGCCTAGCAATAATGAATTGGCTAATTCACCGTTCGAGCAGTTGCTAGACGGCCAGCAACGACAAACGTTGATTGAGGCAATTGAAGCGCTGCCAGAGCGTGAAAAGCTGCTAATGGCGCTGTACTACCAAGAAGAACTCAACCTTAAGGAAGTAGGGGCTGTGTTGGGCGTCACGGAGTCACGCGTTTCACAACTGCACAGCCAAGCCGTCAGCCGCTTACGCGCGCGTTTACACGACTCGGCATAACACCTCTTTTACTCACTTGTGACCGGCAAGGAGCCGTGGATGAACCCTTCGACGCTGATAGGCATATTTGCCAGCATACTACTGTTGGTGAGCGTGCTGTTTTTCACCGCAGAGTCCCCTGAAAGTTTTATCAATTTGCCGGGTTTGGCCATTGTGGTGACCGGTACCCTAGCGGCAACCTTTATCAGCTATCCGCTGAAAGAGGTGCTCCGCGTCGTACGGTTGGTGGGCTTGGTATTCCGGCGCGAAAATACCTATATGCGTGACGATATCCGCGAATTGGTGGATATGTCGCGACTCTGGTTTAAGGGCGATGTACGTGCTGTCGAGCGCGAGTTGGAGCATACCCGAAACCCGTTTTTGCGTACCGGGATCCAACTGGTCATTGCCAACACCAAAGAGGATGAAATTTTTGACATGCTGCGTTGGCGCATTGCCCGTCTTAAAGCGCGTGAGCATGCCGAGGCACAAATATTCCGTACCATGGCCACCTACGCACCCGCATTTGGCATGATCGGCACCCTGGTGGGGCTGGTCAATATGCTGGAAGTCATGGACGCAGGCGACCTGCAGGTGATCGGCCCGCGCATGGCGGTGGCCCTGCTCACCACCTTCTACGGCATTTTACTCGCCAACTTGGTGTTTAAGCCGATTGCGGTGAAACTCGAGCGCCGCACCGAAGAGCGGCTGATTACCATGAACATGGTGCTGGAAGGTATTTCGCTGATTACCAAGCGCCGCCTGCCGTCGTTTATTGAAGAGACCCTCAACTCGTTTGTAGCTAACTATCACGATGAAATCCGTGATAACAGCGTCAAACCAAGGCCTGATTCGTCGGTTAGTGCGGCGGCGAAGGGGTAGGCCAGATGCTTGACCGTGATACGCGCCACGCACTGGAAATGACGCCGTCGCCAGGCGATGGTGACGAGGGTTGGCTAACCAGCTATTTGGATGTGCTGACGCTGCTAATCACGCTCTTTGTGCTGCTGCTTTCACTGACACCGCCGGGAGGCGGTGAGGCGGCTGATACTGCTTTCATGCGCTCGGCTAGCGCTGTATCATCATTGCCGCTGGCGTCTCTAGCCACTGGTATTCAGCCCCGCCATTCAGGGGTTCAGCCGCAGTTTGATGGGCTCGACATCCCCGGTGTCAGTGTTTCGCAAGGGAGTGAAGGGGTCACGTTACGTATTGATACCAGCCTTTTATTTCCCAGCGGTCAAGCTGTACTGACTTCCCGTGGGCAAGAGGTGGTAGAAAGCCTTATCGATGTGCTGACCCGTTTTGACGGTCAGATTTCGGTAGAAGGCCACACCGACAGCGTGCCTATTTCAACGGCCCGCTTCCCCTCTAATTGGGAGCTTTCATCAGCGCGGGCTATCGCTGTGGTGAGGCATTTAGAGCGCCAAGGATTCAATATCTCTCGTATGCGGGCCGTCGGTTATGCCGACACCCAACCCATGGAACCGAACGCAACGGAGGAGGGCCGAGCTGCCAACCGTCGCGTAGAGTTGTTGCTAAGGCAGCAGGTCGAGGGTGAATAGATTGCGAGGCCACGTTTGTGTCCATGTACCACCCGCGGTTGCAGTCGTTTGGAGCTCTGCTGGTTTTAGATGCCGATTGTCGCCGCATTCAAGCCAGTAGCACCAACTTAACCCGCTTGACCGGTATTGAGCGCCCTGAAAATGGGCCGCACACTCTTGCCTATGTGTTAGGAAAACGGCTAAGCCAGCGGGTGCGCCGCGAGTTGCAGGGGCAGCAGAAACTCTCCGGCCCGCTGGTGTTTATTCGTTCCAAGCATAGCTACATGCGTTTTCAGCTCTATGCTTACCGAGCAGGTGGGAAGGTCATCGTCGAGATTGAGCCACTCAACCCCCAAGGTAAGCGCCGCCTGCTTGGCACAGTCAATGAGCGGCTGATGCATTTAGCCGACGCAACCCACCAGGAAGAGCTGCTCGACTGCTTGGTTAACGCTATTCAACAGCTCACCGGCCATGATCGCGTCACCGTGTGCCATTTCGACAGTGATTGGCATGGTTTAATGGTTGCCGAAGCGCTGGGCAACCAGCTGCCTTCGCTGTTGGGTCAGCGCTTCCCCTCAAGCGACTTCCCTGTCGCCTTACGCAAAAGTTACCAACTTTACCCCGTTCGGTTAATTGAAGACGTCGATGCGCCGCCTGAAACGCTGACTCCCGCCTACTCGGGAGTCAGCCTTAGCGGCAGCTTTTTACGCGCCCCTGCCCCTGAGCGGCAGCGGTATTTAAATCGCCTGGGGGTGCGTGGGTCATTCAGTTTGGCCATGCAGGGGGATACTGGCTTATGGGGTCTAGTGTTTTGCCATTCGCCAGCACCGCACTCGGTTGCACCCCCCGTGCGTGATGCCGTTCGCACCCTCGTGCAAATGGCCACCCAGCGCATGCTGTTGCTACGGGCGCGTCAAGAAGCCCGCTACCTACAACGGGTTCAGGATAGCCTCGTGCTCAGTGCGCGAACGCGCAGCGAGCCGCAAAGTCCCCAACAGTTACTTCATGAGCAGGCGGCTATCTGGATGAAGCTGTTTCGCGCCCATGGCGTGGTGCTGTGGGTGAATGGTGGCGCTTATCAAGCGGGTGTGACGCCGACTCCAGAAGCGATAAGCCAGTTTGTGCTGCGCCTGGAAAGAACTCATGTACATAGCGGCCCTTGGTGCACGCGCGAAATCGGCAAAGAGACGTTAACCGCTTCGCTAGCCATGCCCGAGCAGTGTGGGGCTCTAGCAGTGCCGCTGCCAATGAGTTCGACCCAGCGCGCCTGGCTGATTTTTTTTCGCCCCGAGCAGGTGGAAACGCTGTATTGGGCGATGCAGCCTACAACCAACCCTAAACCGGCCGTGATATTGGCTCCATCGGTTGCTTGGTCTGAAGAGGTAGTCGGCAGAAGTGAAGCGTGGCTGCGGGTAGAGCGCTTAGCGGCGGTAGACTTGGGGGAAGACCTGACGCTGGCGATTTCTGCCTATGAAATTAGCTCACTGAATATGCACCTGGAGCACGAACGCAAAGCCCTTGCCGAAGCCAACCAGCGTCTTGAGCAATTAGCCCATTTCGATCCTCTAACCAAGGTGTGGAACCGTTACCGCATCGAAGAAGCGATCAATGCAGAGCTGGTGGCTGCCAAGCGCTATGCGGCCGCTTTTGCCTTGCTACTGTTCGATGTGGATAACTTTAAGCAGATCAACGATGCTCACGGCCATAGCGTGGGTGACGATGTGCTGGTGGCCCTGGCGCGCTTAGTGGAAAGCTCGCTGCGTGGCTGCGACCACCTGGGCCGTTGGGGAGGCGAAGAGTTTATTGTGCTGGCGACTCATTCCGATGTTGATGCCGCCACTGGCCTGGCTGAGCGGCTGCGCTCGCTGGTAGAAGAGCTGCGTATAGAGGGCGTTGAGCAAACGGTTACAGTGAGTATCGGTGTCGCCGTTTGGCAGCCGGGTGACAGCTGTAAAACCCTTATCTCCCGGGCTGATGACGCCATGTACCGCGCTAAGCATGGCGGACGCAACCGCGTTGAAATGGCGCTTGAGCCTGTGGTGCTGATTTAAGCAAACCTTTAGGTGCCACTACCTTCACACTGGGTGAGCATCCGGTTGATCGCCGCATCGGCGCCTTTTAGGCTAAAGGTCATATACCACGGCTCGCGCTCGTCCTGGTCGAAGCCGAGAAATAGCTGCTCCCCCTGGCGCATGTCGGCCATCAGTGATGCCAAGTCACTTAAATAAAAGTGAGCATAAAACCCGTCATCGCCGCGCTCAGTGATAAATTCCGCCATGGTGTCGATAACGGGCCGCTCATCGATGCGCAGCCGAGTGGGCACCAGGTTTACTGTACGGCTCTCTCCCTGCTGCTGCTCAAGGGTGACGCGCATCTCCAGCCAGGGTAAATCGCAAACGCCCGAGGTGGCATTCAAGCTCAGCGTCGCATCCGAGTAGCTGTGGGTTTCTACCGCCCGATAGTGGCGTTCGCCCCCCAGTGAGAGCGTCATTGACTGCCAATGGTCGTGGGTGGCCACATCGTCGGTATTGAAGGTGGTCGCGTTAGCGACGGGCGTAGCGACCATCCACATGGTCGCTATCGCCACAACGGTAAACGTGAGCGTGCAAAGATACTGGGATGGAGAGCGCAGGAAGTGAGTTGCGGACATGATTAAAGCCATTTAACCCAAAACCCCAGTCTATATCGTGTTTGGGATTGGCAAAATAGTAACGCGCTGATTTTCCTATATATGGTAGAAAAAATTAAAAAAAGTGCCTCATATGGTGGGAGGTCACGTCTATACTTCACTTCGATGCTACGTATAATCGCCCTATTTGAGCGCTATAATTCACCCTCGCTGTGAAGGAGTTTTGCGACATGAGCACCGCTGCCAAGGCTATGAAGACCTCTAACGATGTCCCTATGCAGGCCCCCTCGCGGGAAATATGGGACGCCAAATACCGTCTCAAGGATCGTCATAGCCAACCCGTTGATCAGGACGTTGGTGCTACGTTTGAACGGGTTGCTCGTGCCCTGGCAGCGGTGGAGGGAGATAAAGCGGAAGAGTGGTTGCCCAAATTTCGCTGGGCGTTGGAAAACGGCGCCATTCCTGCCGGTCGTATTCTCTCCAACGCGGGGGCTGAGGCCTACAAGCCTGCGGTGAGCCTGATTAACTGCACTGTCTCCCGCACCATTCGTGACTCCATGCGCGATATCCTCGACTCAGTGGTCGATGCGGGTATGACGCTGAAATCCGGGGCGGGTATCGGCTACGACTTCTCGACGCTGCGTCATAAGGGCGCGTTCGTATTCGGCGCTGGCGCGGGCACCAACGGTCCACTGGCGTTTATGGATATCTACGACAAGATGTGCTTCACCGTCGCCTCTGCTGGTGGTCGGCGTGGTGCCCAGATGGGCACCTTTGACGTGGGGCATCCGGACGTACGTGAGTTTATTCAGGCTAAGCGCGAAGCGGGGCGCCTACGACAGTTTAACCTCAGCTTGCTGATCACCGACGAATTTATGGAAGCGGTCAAGAACAATGCTGACTGGCCGCTGGCTTTTCCGCTGCACCCCGGTGAGAAAGAGGATGTCAAAGCGGAAGACCTGATCTACCGCGACTGGCCGGTGGTTGAAGAGGGCTACACGGTCGATGCCGAAGGCCGCGTCGCCTGCCGCATTGTTGAAGTGATTAAAGCGCGCGAGTTGTGGGACACCATCATGTCCTCCACCTACGACTACGCCGAGCCCGGCTTTATCCTCATCGACCAGGTTAATCGGATGAACAACAACTGGTTCTGCGAAGATATCCGTGCGACGAATCCCTGTGGCGAACAGCCGTTACCGCCAGAAGGCGCCTGCCTGCTGGGTTCTGTCAACCTAACCAAGTTTGTGATCGACCCCTTTGGCGCCGAGCCGCGCTTTGATTGGGAACGCTATCGCAAAGTGGTGGCGATCTTCACCCGTATGCTCGACAACGTGGTGGAAATTGCTGGTCTACCGCTGCCCCAGCAGCAGCGTGAGATTGAAGCCAAGCGTCGCCACGGCATGGGTTTTCTAGGCTTAGGGTCGACGCTTACTATGTTAAAGATTCCCTACGGCTCTAAGCAGTCACTGGTATTCACCGATGAAGTCAGCCGTCATTTAGCCATTGAGGGCTGGAAACAGGCGCTGGAGCTTTCTCAAGAGAAGGGCATGGCGCCGGTGCTCGAACAGGAGCACACCATTACCCCCAAAATGCTGCGTGAGCGGCCACAGTTGGCTAAAGATGGCTACGAAGTGGGTGATCAAGTGCCAGGGCGCATTCTGCACGCCCGTTACAGCCAATATATGGCCCAAGTGGCCGAGCATGAGCCGGAGTTGGTGGCGCAACTGGCCGAGCACGGCGCGCGCTTTACCCACCACAGCTCGATCGCGCCGACCGGCACGATCAGCCTGTCGATGGGTAACAACGCCTCCAACGGTATCGAACCCTCCTTCTCGCATCGCTATTTCCGCAATATTATTCAGTCGGGCAAGAAGACCAAAGAGCAGGTCGAAGTCGTCTCCTTTGAGCTGGCCGCCTACCGTCACTTTATTGCATCTGATGCGGTGGACAGCGACCTGCCTGACTACTTCGTTACCGCCGATGCGATATCTCCCGAACAGCACGTTGCCGTTCAAGCCGCCGCCCAGCACTGGGTGGATTCAGCGATCTCGAAAACGGTCAATGTGCCTACCGAGTTCCCCTTTGAACAGTTCCAGAACCTCTATTTGCAGGCTTATGAAAGCCGCTTAAAAGGCTGCACTACTTTTCGCTTTAATCCCGAAGCTTTCCAGGGCGTGCTCGTGCGGGAAGATGATCTTAAAAACACGACCTACGTATTCGAACTGGAAAACGGTGAAACCCTCGAACTAGCCGGGGATGAGAAGGTGATTTACGACGGTGAAGAGCATAACGCTGCCAACCTCTTTGATGGCTTAAAAGAAGGCACCTACGGCAAATGGTGATGCTGCGTTAAGCGCCACCTGTTTAAAAACGCACACCTTTGCTAAGTGGAGAACACCATGGCTGTAGAAATTACTTCAAAAATTGTGGGTTACCGTATCAAGCAGCAGGAGCAGGCCGTTCCCGTTCCTGAGCTACAAGATGAAGATCCGCTAACGGTGCGTATACCTTCCCGTCCGGAAGGCACGTTGGAAGCCGTGTCTGAAAAGATTTCATACGTAGGCGCGGAAGGGCGCAAAAAAGTCTATTTGCTGGTGTCGTTTATGCCAGTGGAAGGCGTGATTGGCAGTAAGCGCGTGGTGATTGAGCGCCCGGTGGAGTTCTTTTTTCCGTCAGGGCAGCTCTCCAGCGAGCACCAGTGGATCACCGCGACCATGCGCAGCCTTTCGCTGGCGGCCCGTGGTGGTTACGTCACACAAGCGGTGGCGGATCTGCGCAAAGTGGCCTGGGACAAAGGCTTGGTGCGCTGTGGCATGAACCGCTGGAACAAGCCAATGTTCCACGATTCGGAAGTGGCGGCGATTGCCTGGTCGATTCAGCAGATTCTTTATCGCCGCGGTTTTCTAGATCGGGATGGCAACCAGGTGCCGGTTGAAAAGCTGGTAGAGCGTTATGCTCATCGTATGGCTCACGGCCACGCTTGGCAGCCCGGTGCTGAAGACGAAGCTAATGATGCACCCATTGAAACAGGCGCGGTGGAGTCGATTGGCGGTGATAAGGCAACGAAGGGAAAAAAGCCTGAAGGCAGTGGCCCAGCCATAGTGGGTAACTGCCCCGAGTGCCGCGGTGAGCTGATCATGATGGATGGCTGCCCGACCTGCTATGCTGGCTGCGGCTGGTCAAAGTGTGGTTAGTTTTCTCAGGTGGAATCGCCTAACAGTGGCCGGACATTGTCGGTGAGGTAGCAATCGTCAAATTCACCTTCGGTGCATAGCGCGGATAAGTCTGGAATGGTGACATGGTGGCGGTCGCGAAATACTAGGCCGTCTTCACTAAGCGCCGTAAAGGTGCGGCTAACGTGTACCGGGCTTAGCCCGAGCACATCGGCTAACTGCTCCTGTGAGAGCGGCAGGCGGAACTGGTTGCTAATATCCGGGTTGGTTTGGCGCAGCCTTAAATACATTTCATACAGAAAATGCGCCATTTTCTTACGTGCACTGCGTCTGGCCAGAGTGACGAGGCGCTCAGTGAGCAGCGCCTGCTGACGGCTGCCAATGGCAAACATCACCGAGGTGAGAGGCAGCGAATGGCGAAATATTTCCAGCATACGTTTATGCGGGAAATGACAAATCACGCCATCATCAATCATGCGCACATTTTCAAGCCGCTGCGAGAAGGCAAACTCGCGCAACCCGATGATATCGCCCGGCAAAAACACTTCGAGAATCTGTCGGTCACCATTCTCTAAGTGACGGTAGGAGTAGGCCCAACCACTTTTTAGCGTGCAAAACTCATTGGCCGCATCGCCCATCTCCCAGAGTAGCGTGCCCGACTTAATATTGGTTGGGCTCTCCTCTAGCGCCATGAGCAATCCCTTCTCATCATCGCTTAATGAGCAGTAGTGATTGAAGTGCTTAATAATACAGCTGTTTTCCTGACCCACGACGTATCCCTCCAGCACAGGATTGGATAATACTGCTAACGATTATCTGCCCGCCACTATAAACGATGTGGCCATCTACTGCGTCGCCCAAATAGGCTAACTAGCGTACCTATTTAGCCTGGGGTGAGCAGCGCTCACCCCTCGAAAACCAGCGTCAACGCTTCGTTGCACGCTTGCCTCGCGCGAGCAGCGGCGCTAAGAAGCGGCCGGTATGCGAAACGTCCTGTTTGGCGAGCTGTTCCGGCGTGCCCTCGGCGATGATCTGTCCGCCACCTGAACCCCCTTCGGGGCCAAGATCGACAATCCAGTCGGCGGTTTTGATCACATCCAGGTTGTGCTCAATCACCACGATGGTATTGCCGTGATCGCGCAGACGGTGAAGTACCGTCAGCAGTTGGCGAATATCCTCAAAGTGCAGGCCGGTGGTGGGCTCATCCAAGATATACAGCGTTTTGCCGGTATCACGCTTGGCCAATTCACGGGCGAGTTTAACCCGCTGCGCTTCGCCACCGGAAAGGGTGGTGGCGCTCTGCCCTAAGCGAATGTAGGAAAGGCCTACATCTAGCAAGGTTTGCAGGCGACGTGCAATGGCGGGCACTGGGCTAAAGAACTCCAGGGCGTCTTCCACCGTCATGGCCAGCACTTCGTGGATGGTTTTACCCTTGTAATGAATGTCCAGGGTTTCGCGGTTGTAGCGTTTGCCCTTACAGACATCGCAGGGCACGTAGATATCCGGCAGAAAGTGCATCTCTACCTTGATCATGCCTTCGCCCTGGCACGCCTCGCAGCGCCCACCCTTGACGTTAAAACTAAAACGACCGGGCTTATAGCCCCGGGAACGCGCTTCTTGGGTGCCCGCAAACAGCTCGCGAATCGGCGTAAAAATACCCGTATAGGTGGCCGGGTTGGAGCGTGGCGTGCGACCAATCGGGCTCTGGTCGATATCGATGACTTTATCGAGCTGGTCGAGCCCCTCGATCTTCTCATAGGGCGCGGCGGTCAATGTCGTCGCGCGATTTAATTCGCGCGCCGCAATCGGCATCAAGGTACCGTTGATCAACGTCGACTTACCCGAGCCGGAAACGCCGGTAATGGCGATAAACAGCCCCAGCGGCAGGCTAAGGGTGACGTTCTGCAGGTTATTGCCGGTAGCGCCGCGCACAATCAGCTGCTTTTCTGGATTGCCGGGTATGCGGTAGGGCGGCACGGCAATTTCCCGGGAGCCAGATAAGTATTGGCCGGTCAGCGAGTTGGGGTTGTCCATCACATCTTGAGGGGTGCCCTGGGCAACGATTTCACCACCGTGGACGCCTGCCCCAGGGCCGATATCCAGCACGTGGTCGGCGGCGCGAATGGCGTCTTCATCGTGCTCTACCACAATCACGGTATTGCCCAGGTCACGCAGTCGCTCAAGGGTTTTCAGCAGTCGGTCGTTGTCGCGCTGATGCAAGCCAATCGACGGCTCATCGAGAATATACATCACCCCGACCAGGCCTGCGCCAATTTGGCTGGCTAAACGGATACGCTGGGCTTCACCGCCGGATAGGGTGTCGGCGCTGCGCTCCAGGTTGAGATAGTCCAGCCCCACGTTGACCAGAAACTCTAGCCGGGCGTGAATCTCATGGACGATTTTATCGGCGATCTCACCTTTGCGTCCCGGCAGGCTTAAGTCGGCAAAGTAGCGCCACGCCTCGCCAATTGGAAAGCGCACAATCTCGGCGATATTGTGATCATCCACGTAAACATGACGCGACTCTTTACGCAGTCGCGAGCCGCTACAGGTGGCGCAGGGCTGCACGGCGATGTATTTGACCAGGTCATCGCGCACCATGTTGGATTCGGTTTCCCGATAGCGGCGCTGCATATTGGGCAGCACGCCCTCGAAAGCGTGTTCGCGGGTCACTTTACGGCCGCGATCGCCCACGTACACAAACGGGATCTGCTCGTCACCGCTGCCGTTTAAGATAACCTCCCGCTCGTGGCGGGCGAGCTCTTGCCAGGGCGTTTCCAGCTCAAAGCCGTAGTGCTTGGCCAGCGCCTGGAGCTGGGTAAAGTAGTAAATATTGCGCCGATCCCAGCCTTTGATCACGCCTTCGGCAAGCGATAGCTCCGGGTGGCTGATGAGCTTGTCCGGGTCGAAGTACTGCTGTACGCCTAGCCCGTCGCAGGTAGGGCAGGCGCCCGCAGGATTGTTGAACGAGAACATGCGTGGCTCAAGTTCCGCCAGCGAGTAGCCGCACACCGGGCAGGCAAAGCGCGATGAAAAGGCAATATCGTCGCGTTCACCGTCCATAAAGTGAATCATGGCGGTGCCGTCGGCGAGGTTCAGCGCGGTTTCAAAGGACTCCGCCAAACGTTGGGCAAGGTCGTCGCGCACTTTGAAGCGGTCAACGACGACGCTGATATCGTGCTTTTTGCGCTTATCCAGTGGTGCGATGTCGTCCAGTTCCAGCACTTGGCCATCGACCAGGGCGCGTACGAAGCCCTGGGCGCGCAGCTCGGCTAATAACTGTAAATGTTCGCCTTTGCGGCCTTTGACTACCGGCGCCAGCAGCATCAGCTTGGTGCCTTCGGCGAGGTTCATGACTTGGTCGACCATCTGCGAGATGGTCTGGGCTTCCAAGTCTTCGCCATGTTCTGGACAGCGGGGCGTCCCGGCACGCGCAAACAGCAGACGCAGGTAGTCGTAAATTTCGGTGATGGTGCCCACGGTCGAGCGCGGGTTGTGGGAAGTGGACTTCTGCTCAATGGAGATCGCAGGTGACAGCCCTTCGATGTGATCCACATCGGGCTTTTCCATCATCGACAGGAACTGGCGCGCATAAGTGGAGAGCGATTCCACGTAGCGGCGCTGCCCCTCGGCGTAAAGGGTGTCGAATGCTAACGACGATTTACCCGAGCCGGAGAGGCCGGTAATCACAATCAGCTTGTTACGGGGCAGCTCCACATCGATCTGCTTGAGGTTGTGGGTGCGGGCACCCCTGACCAGAATGCTGTCCATCAACACCTCGAATCGCGCGGCAAAAGCGTGATTATACGTTTGTCGGCACCCTCCCGGCAAAACCGCTTTCATAACCCAAGATAACCTGCGGCAACTCGCGACGTTTCCAGCGCCAGCCCAAACCGCTAGAATAGAGGATTGTCACAATCCACTCTGACTCACCACATGCTTAACCACCATATAAAAGGGCATTATGCGCAAGGTTTCCGCACTATTGCTGGCCTCTGAACGACGTGCGATCAGTGGTTTGGCCGGGCTTTATGCATCGCGCATGCTGGGTCTGTTTATGGTGCTGCCGGTGTTGGCGCTGTATGCCGACACCCTTGAGGGTTCGACCCCGTTACTCGTGGGCGTGGCGCTGGGGATTTATGGTTTAACCCAGGCAACGCTGCAAATCCCGTTTGGCTTACTCTCTGACCGCATTGGTCGTAAGCGGGTGATTGCCATGGGGCTATTGATATTTGCACTCGGCAGCGTGGTCGCCGCTCTATCCGATACCATTATTGGTGTGATTGCCGGGCGAGCGCTGCAGGGTGGCGGTGCCGTTGCCGCGGCGATTATGGCGCTGCTGGCGGATCAAACCCGTGAAGAAGTGCGCACCGCCGCTATGGCCACCATTGGGCTTTCTATTGGCGTTTCGTTTGCGATTGCGATGGTGCTGGGGCCATGGCTTGCCGCCTGGGCTGGGCTGGCTGGGGTCTTCTGGTTTACCTCGCTACTAACGCTGGTGGGGCTGCTGGTGCTATGGCGCTGGGTGCCTGCCGCGCCGCGGCGGCGACGTCACCGCGATGTGGGCATGGATCGCCAGCAGTTTAAAAGTGTCATCACCCGCCCCGATTTATGGCGGCTGGATATGTCGATTTTTGCCCTGCATTTAGTGCTGATGGCGATATTTGTCGCGGTACCTTTTCGCCTGCTAGACGCCGGTGTAGCGATTGAGTATCACGGGCTGGCATATCTTGGCATTATGGCGCTATCGTTTGTGGCCATGGTGCCGCTGATAATTGTGGCCGAGAAGCAGCAGCGCATGCGTTTGATGTGCTTGGTTGCGATCGGCGCTATTGTGATTAGTTTGGCCGGGCTGGGGTTGCCACTCTCGCCAAGTTACTGGCTGTTTGTATGGCTGTTTGTGTTCTTCACCGGCTTTAACTTGCTGGAAGCGACGCTACCTTCCATGCTCAGTAAGTTAGCCCCGGCGGGCGCCAAAGGTACCGCGATGGGGGTCTACTCCACCAGCCAATTTTTAGGCGCTTTTTTAGGCGGTACGCTAGGCGGTTTACTGGCGCATTACGGTGGCCTCAACGCGGTTTTTATTGGCTGTGCTGGGCTTGCGCTATGCTGGTGGATCGCCATGTGGCGGATGCCCGCACCGCCCCCGCTCTCCAGCGAAGTGGTGGCGCTACACGAGACCCAGGCAGATGCGCTCGACCTGTTGATGGAACACTTAGCCGATGTGGTCGGCGTCGAAGACGTAATGGTGGTGCCAGAAGAGCGTTTGGTCTATTTAAAGGTGAACCGCCAGCAGCTCGATCAGGCGGCGTTGAACAAGCTCATGGCACCCCCCAAATCTTAATCCAGCCGTGCCGATGAAGTGTGGCGGCGGTTGGCAATAAACTCTACATGACAGCTATTAAAGGAGCGCCTTATGGCTCGCGGCATTAACAAAGTCATTCTGATTGGCAACCTCGGGCAGGATCCAGAGGTGCGTTTCACTCCCAGCGGCACCGCTGTGGCCAACCTAAACCTGGCCACCACTGATACCTGGATGGATCGCCAAAGCGGTCAACGCCAAGAGCGCACCGAATGGCACCGCGTGGTGATGTTCAATAAAACCGCTGAGATCGCCCAGCAGTACCTGAAAAAAGGCTCCAAAGTCTATATTGAAGGGCGCCTGCAAACCCGTAAGTGGCAGGATCAGAATGGGCAAGATCGCTACTCGACGGAAATCGTTGCCAACGATATGCAGATGCTTGATGGCCGTAGCGGTGATTACCAGGGCGGTGGCGCTCCGCAAAATAACTATTCCCAGAACGCTCCTCAGAACGCCCCCCAGAATGCGCCGGCTCAAAATAATCCTGCTGCTAATCACCAAGGCGGCTATCCCCCTCAGGGTGGTGCGCCTCAAGGCGGAAATAACTACCCTGGCGGGCAGAGCCCACAACAGCCACCACGGCCCGCTCAGCCAGCACCGCACCAGGGCAACCAAGCTCCACCGCCCAACCAGCAGAACAGCAGCTACGGCGCTCCGGATCCGGGTAACTTCGACGACTTCGACGATGAGATCCCGTTCTAAAGACGCAAAACGCCTAAAACGATTAACGAGATCACAATATAGCCCGCTAAAAAGCGGGCTATATTGCGTACCAGGCTTGGTAACCGCGGTTAGAACAACAGCTCACTCGTTGATGGCTCTTGAACTCCCGTCACCCCCAGGGCATCTTCACCGCTATTAAGGCTTAGTGCTGAGGGCTGGTTCTCGCTTTGCTCAATGATGAGTGATTGAAGATCCATTGAGCCACCATTGAAGGTTAACCGTACTACTTGTTCCCCCTCCTGCAAGTTGAGCGTCACCTCCGGCCCTTGGACATAGTTTCCCCAGTCGCCGTTATTGGGAACGCTAAGCGGGGAGGCTTGTGCGTAGAACACGCCATCTTTCTCAGCGGCGACCGTTATGCTGCGGCCAGACCAAGGTGTCGCGGTAATAAACGAGAAGGTGTGTTCGCCAGCTTCAACGACATCGACGGTGTACTCTACCCATTCATTATTGGCGATCCAACCTATGGCCTCACCGTCGCCAACAATATCCACACCTTCGCCGCGAATGCTGGCGTTACCCAGTTGGGTTTCGCTGCTATCGTTGTAGGCTATGCCCGCGCCACCCTGGTCGTAGTTGATAGCGTCGAGAAACAGGCCGTCGTCGTCAATCAACCAGGGGGTGCCCTCCTCGTTAAAGGCTTGCTGTACGTTCTCACGTTCAAGGGTGAATGATTGGAAGTCCATCAAGTCGCTGCCCGCTGACCCGTTGAAGGTTAACCGCAGGGTCTGCTCCCCGGCCTGTAAATCGAGCAACATACCGTCACTGGCAACAGGGTTGCTCCAGGAGCCAGTGTTGGGCAGCGGCGGTGAGCTGGCTTCCAGATAGAACGCCCCATTTTTTTCGACGGCGGCAGTGATGGTGACATCGCTTGAGGGAGTCGAAGCGAGGAACGATAGGCTGTAAGTGCCGGATTGGGCCACGTCGATGGTGTACTCAACCCATTCTCCAACATCAACCCAGCCGATCGCTGTGCCATTACCGACGATATCAACGCCGCCTTCACGGAAATTGCTACCTTCTTGCTGAGGATCGCTATCGCTGTAAGAGATGCCTTCACCGCCGACATCAAATAGTGCGGCATCCAGCGTGAAGCTGTCGCCCACCTCCCAGGGGGTTCCACTGTCATTGAAGGGTATTTGGCTGCCGGTAGTAGTGATCGGGGCGAGTGAGAACGAGGCCAGGTCTTGGGAGCCGCCGTTAAAGGTTAAGCGCAGCACCTGTTCACCGGCTTCCAGTTCTACCTGTACGCTGTCGGTGGGTACAAAGGTCGTCCAACTGCCGCTGTAGTTCACGCTGACCGGCGAGGCGGTGGTGTAAGGGCTATCTCCTTGGGCGAAGGACGCAGTAATGGAGCGTGCGGCACCACCGGTCGACCCCAGCGCCGAGAGGAAGGAGAGCTCGTAAGTGCCTGCCTGAGCCACATTGAGCGTGTACTCGACCCACTCATTGTTTTCGATCCAGCCGATGGCCGAACCGTCACCGACGATGTCCACGCCATCGCCCCGGAAGTTGCTACCTTCCTGATTCTCGCTGCTGTCGTTGTAGGCGACATCCTGACCGCCGCTATCGTAGTTGACGGCATCCAGCACGAGGCCTTCATCCTCTACCAGCCATGGCGTTTGGTTGGTGTTGAAGGGCTGTTGCTCCTCCTCTCCCAGGTCGATCGCCTCGAAGCTGAACGACTGCAGGTCAAGCTGGCCGCCGTTGAACGTCAGTCGCAACACTTGCTCGCCAGCATCAAGATCGAACTCCAGTGGGCCAACCGTCTGGAAGCTGGTGAAGCTGCCGGTATTGGGCAGGTTGATCGAGGCACTGCTCTGGAAGTTGCCATCCTGCTCAAAAGCGGCGGTGATGGATTTTCCATTTGATGTTGCCGAGGTGAGGAAGCTCAGTGCATAGGTGCCTGCCGTTTCAACATTGAGCGTGTACTCGACCCACTCGCCATCGGCGATATAGCCCAAGGCTTCGGTGCCGTTGGAGATATCCACCGCTTCGTCGGAGCGGAACGCTGCACCCTGATGGGCGGTGGTGGTGTCGTTGTAGGCCACGCCCTGGCCACCGTTATCGAACAGCTTGGCTTCCAGCGTCAATCCACCCGCCCCGAGTGTCCACGGCGTTTCGCCTGTGTTGTAAGCAGTTTGCTCTACAGGTGCCTGGTCATCCAGGAAGTTCGGAATGCCATCGCCGTCACTGTCGTCATAGAGATCGATGCGGCCGTTGCCATCGGCATCCTCCACCCCGGTGGGGTCATAGGTCTGAACATTCTCGACCAGGAAGATATTGTCGTTGTAGTCGTAGTTCACCCCCGCATAGTCCTGAATCACGATATAGGTATTGGGAATGACGTTGCCTGCTGCGTCTTTCGCTACGTAGACGCGAATCAGGTGGCCGTCGTTTTCGTCCCAGTTCAGGTTGGTGCCGGGGCTGCCGATAGCATCGATGGTGTCTTCGTAGAGGTTGGCATCGGGGTCAGACCAGGAGATGTAGCCTTGGCGACCGGTAATGTCCGCAAAGAAGCCAAAGGGCGCGTCCCGATCCAGAGTGGTGGTGGTCAGCAAGTCGCCACTATTGAGTGCCCGCGGCAGCAGCGTTTGCCCATCCTGCTCGTCGTGGGCCAGTATCTCGTCACGATCCCGGCTATCCACATCGTGGATAAACAGTCGCGCCACATCGCCTTGGGTATGATATGCCGCCAACTGGGTGATCTTGATCGGCGATTGACCGTCGGCACGCTGGAAGTAGGGCGAGAGAATCTCATCCCCGTTCGCTTCCACCAACCCGCCCTGATTCATCTGCCCCTCGGCCACATTGGTCGAGAAGCCGAAGGCATCGATGATCTCCTGTACCAGCGGCTCCTGGCCATTCTCTGACTGGCCCTGGGCAATCCCCGCCAGTTGGATCGTTTTGGTTCCCTCATCACCGTCGTTTGAGTTAATGATCAGCGTGGACTCATACAGCGTACCGTCATCGAAATCCTCGGCGATAAAGCGAACGGTGACATCCAGTGTGCCGCCGGCGGGAATGAGCAGGTTTTCGGTGGCTCCCACGATCTCAAATAGGCTCGGATCGGAAATTGCCAGGCTGCTGATCTCCAGGTCGGCGAAGCCATCGTTGGTGATGGTAAAGGTCGATTCGTCGTGGAACACCTGGCTGGCGTTGGCCGGGTTTTCTATTCGGCTCATCACCAGGCGATCATCCGAGGGTACCCCATCCAGGTTGGTGATGGAGATCTCGCCGCCGGAAACCGGTGAGATCCCTTCAATGACAAACATGTTGTCGTTGTAGTCATAGTTGATGCCGGTGTAATCCATCACGCCCAGGTAGGTGTTAGGGATTACGTTGCCATTGGCATCCAGTGCCTGGAATACCCGCACGGTATAGCCACGCTCAATGTCTTCCGCCCCTGGCGGTACCGTGCCGCCTCCAGTGGGATTGAGCGACGGGTCGGTTGAGAGATTGGCAACCTCGATACCAAAGATATCGTTACCGATCCAGCCGTCGGGGATTTGGTCGCGAGTGAACGTTGCCGTCGCGAATTGTCCATTGGCCTTGATAGGCAGTAGCGACTGGTTATTGTCGCCTGCATGATCGGAAAGGATAATATCCTGGTTTTTATTGCCGGGATTATGAATCCCCAGCGTTGCTCCCCCGTTGCCGTGGTAGGCCGCCAACTGGGTAATCGTGGCCGACTCAAAGCCATCGGCTATCTTCCAGTAACGTGACATCACCTCGTCATCATTGACCGGCCGGTAAAGGTCGAAGTCGTTGAGAACCGAGTTCTCGCCACCACCTACGGTGGTTAGCCCCTGGATGACGTTGCCAAAACCGAACACTTCCCAGACCTCGTTGACGTTGGGCTCCCAGCCGCCTTCGTCACGCGCCTGCCAGAAGCCTGCTAGGTGCACCTCGGCGACGGGGGTGTCGGCGTCGTTGGTGACCAGGCGCAGCGTTCCCTCAAAGACGCCGTCGCCTGCATCGTTAGTGGGTGGCGTATAGGCCGCGCGGTCAAACAGCACTTGCACGTCAATCGATTCTCCTGCAGCCAGTGTCAGGCCAGCGAAGATATCGGGATCGACGAGAGTGAAGGGGCCATCAAGATCGGCGTCAATAAAAACCAGCTCGTTGGTGCCGGTATTGCTGATAGTGACCGTGGCATCCTCTTTATAGTCACGGTTAGGGTTGGAGGCGCTGTCGTTCTCCAGGTAGCTGAAGTGCAAGCGGTCGGAGTAGTAGGCCGCATCGTTGCTCTGGATACCGATACCTGCATCGGGGTCGCCGGGGGCGGGCGAGATATCAAGGTAGTCGATTTCATCGACGCCATCCGCCGTGGAAACAACCCGCAGGTTGTAGGTGAGTCCCGCCTGAAGCTCGATATAGGCGGACTGCTCGCCGGCCTCGCCAACGCCTGGGAAACTCATCTCATCCACCGGCTGCCCGTTGAGCAGCAGCGTCAACGCACCACCATCCGGTGCGCCCGCATTGGCGGCCAGGTCAAGTTTGTAGGCGCCGTCCTCATTCACCGTGAAGTAGAAGTCGGCGGTACGGTCATTGACAGCCCGAGCACTATCGCCGCTTTCCAGCTCGATACGGCCACTGCCATCAATGTCTGCGTAAACGGGCTCGAAGGTATCCAATGGGGTATCCGCGATGCGCAGCAGGTCGACATTGGGGCCATTGGCCCCCGGGGCTGTGACGGTAATAGTATTGCTGCCTGTGCCCAGGGTTAACTCGGTTGACTGGAAGAACCAGTTATCCTCAGCTTCGTTACTCTGACCTGGGAAATTGAGCGTGCCAATATCGATACCGTTGACGGTGACTACCATTGGACGGTCAGCCTTGGAGGCTGCCAGGGCATAGCGGAAGCCAACGTCGTAGGTGCCAGCCTCATCGACCTCTACTGTCCAGGTAATACTCTGGTCGCTGGTGCCATTGAAATCGACGAACCCTTCACCCGAGGCGTTGCGGTCATCCTCACTGTTGGTGATAATCACCGGCCCATCGAGCTGAGCGTTTTCAGCTTCGTAGTCGGTGTAGCCGGGCGATGTGTCTTCGGGGGCCTGTAGGATCTCCAACTGGTCGATATTGGGGCCCGTATTATTGACGGCCTGGAAGCGTACCGTATTAAGCCCTGATACCAGCGACGCTGGGATATCCAGCGTTAGCCACTCGTTCCAGGCATCATCGCCAGTGACGCCAGCGGGTGGGCTGAAGCCGAAGGTACCTACGCTAACGTTATTGACGAATACTTCCAGCGGGCGATTAACCGTGTCGCCGTTACCGTAGCGAACTCGCAGCACTGAATCACCCGCATCGGCCCCTGATAGCTCGAAACTGAAGGTGATAAAGTCGCTATTCGTACTGCCAAAATCGGCATAGCCGCCTAATACGCCATCGGTATCATCATTGTTACCGTCCAAACCGAAGGCGCCAGGGCGGACACCGGTTGGCTGGTTGGCTTCGGGGTTATTCACCGTGCGGATCTGAATCTCAGCACCACCACCTTGAGCAATTGATACGCTGGTACCATCGTTGGGCGTATTGTCTTCTGCCTGAATAGTGAGTAGCGACACCAGCTCATCATCAGGCTCTTCTGGGTCAACGATGACACCTCCAGGAGCGGGGTCGAGGCGAATGATCTGGCTCTGACCGTTGTTGCGGTTCAGCGTCAGCAGGTAGAGCTGGCCGGTGGCCGGGTTTTCGATAATATCCAGCGGGTCTATGTAGGTGATAACGTTACCATTCACATCGCGGAGCACTTCGTCCCCAGTGATGTTGCCTGCGGCGTCGAAAGTAATGGAGCGTATATCGTCACCACCAGAATATTCGGTGAACAGCACGCTGCCTTGCAGGTTGCCGCCAAACACGCCGCTGGTGTACTCGGTGACGCCGTTGGGAGAACGGTTCTCGCCTAATGAATAGACTCCCTCAATATCGTAGTTGGGGTCAGGGTCTTGGCCAGCAGGGTAGTTACCTACCTGGTTGGCATCGTTGCCTGCGGTTGGGTTACCGCCGTTGAGGATAAACTCATCGCGCAGGGGATTGGGATGTCCGTAATAGCCTCCTTCCTTAACCGTAAACAGGTAGTCGTCCTGTTTTTCGACGTTACCTACGTATTCATTTTGCGGCGTTGAAGGGTCATCCGGTACATTGCCGCCGGCCGCCGAGCCGTTGGTCGGGACGTAGAGATTGCCATTGGAGTGCCACACCAGGTCATAGGCATTGCGTACGCCGGTGGCAAAAATCTTGACCACAGCGTCATCGGCGAAAGGATCATAATAACTCTCGATCAAGTTACCATCGGAATCCTCTACTGTTGCGGTACCGTTGGCCGCGAAGACCAGAAAACGGTCATCACCCATGGCAATCGGGTCTGCCTTGAAATCAACGCCGTCATCGTCGGTGAAACGGCGGTTGAAGCCATCCTCAGGCAAGGGCTCGGTGGTCACATCAAAGCCACCTGCTGGCGCTTCACGGGTCGGATCTATTTCCATGACAGCGGCACTGAGCAGGCGCTCCGGACGGTTACCCCAAGCACTATCGGGTGCCCCCATTGCCGAGTTCGATCCCTGAAGTAGATACAGCAAGTGGCTTGGTACGTCTGGGTTGGTGTTGGCATCGAATTCGGGGTTGGCGCGGAATTCGAGGCTATTGGTAACGTGGTCGCCGTTGGAGCGCGGCAGTCCGGTGATATAGGCTTCAGCAGTGGCGTTGAAAGCGTCACCTTCTTCCAGGGTAATCTTGGAAATGCGTCCACTGAAATCGGGGACGCCATTATCACGCCCTTCAAGTGGAATCGGATAGTTATCGCTTACCCACAGGACATTGGGATCGGTAGGGTCGAAGGTTAGGCCGATAATGCCCCGCGATCCTGCCGAATCCCCTGCAAAATAGTCGAGTGCCAACACTTGCTCATTGGAGAGCGCGCCGGTTTGCGGGTTAACGTCGTAACGCTTGATCTCGCCCAGCATATTCGAGATGTACATCTTGCTGCCATCAGGTGATAGCTCCAGCGAGGTGAACTGGTAAGCGTTGTCGGCAGCGCCGTTGAGCTCAATGACATCGTTGAATGCTACTTCTCTTGGCACAATTTCAGAGGCTTCACCGGTGATGAAGGTGTTGGTGAATTTCTGGAACTCCCGAGTTGGAGCGTCAGGGTTGTCATTGGCGCCACGATCCTGAAAGCCTTCGATGACCAGGGTGTAGCTGGTGAACTCTTTGAGCATGCTGTTGGGAGAAATCGTCAACGAATCGAAGCCGCCGGTAGTGTTGACGTTGAGAGCTACCTCTTCGCCGCTGACAGTTTCGAAGAGCCGTACGGAGCCGTCACCTAAGCTTTCCAGCAGGGCACCGCCACGGCCATCGACGACCGAGATGCCCACGAAAATATCCGAATCGGGATCGACGCCGGTGGGGGGCGTGCCGTCTTCGGCGTCTAACTCGACCCGAATCTCGTTCTCGCCCACTCCGGCGATAGCACGCGGGTCGGTGAAGAAGGCGTAATCTTCCGGTGCCTCACGGTCATCCTCCGGTGTCAGGTCGGGAATCGACTGGATCTCGATATACTGGACCTCGGTATTATCACCAAGGCCAATCGAATCCAGGGTCAAGCGGCCATCGGTAACCTGTACCACGCGGGTGACCAACTCGGAGCGGAAGCCTTCGGTGTCGTTGCTGGGGCTATTGTCGGCTGGAAAATCATCGGGCCGGAACGGCGTAAAGGGGGTGCTGAATTGCTCACCTTCGGCGTTGATCAGATTGACGCTGTCGTAAGGCCCTGAGGTATCGCCGATAGAAATCGTGACCTCATAATAGCCGTCGTCCAGTTCCATTTCCCATCCGGCGCGTACATAGCCTTCCGCAGGCTGGTCGAAGTGAGCGTAGGTGCCCTGGCGAGGATCAAGCCCGGCAATCTCATCGGTACGGTCGTTGACGGCGACACTGGAGAGGGTATTGATCGCCATCGGTATAGTGCCATTTTCGGTGCCATCGGCGATGGAGGCCTCGGTAACCCAGCCGTACTGGTAAACTTGGCCATCGATCTCGACGGATTGATCGCCAAACGCTAAGCCGGTATCGGCGATATAGCCTTCCGGAGTGGCAAAGCCATCGGGCTCGAAATTAATCTTGACGGCAAAGCGCTCACCTGGCTCGACAACCGGTGGCTCTTGAGTACCCTCTCGGCTGACGCTCAGGCTATCAATATTGGGGCCGGCATTACCGACGTTCTCCAGCCGGATGGTGTTGTTGCCCGCCATCAGTTCCAGCTCAATGGTGGCGTCTTGCCAATTCACCCAGCCGTCGTTGCCTGCGCCAGTGGTGGGGAAGGCCAGTTGGCCCTGGGGGGCGCCACCTACCAGGAGAGTCATCGGTCGGCTAGCCCCGGCGCCATCACCGTTGGCATAGCGCACATTCAGGGTATAAGTGCCCGCTTCTTCGACGGCTACCTCAAAGAAGGCCGCATCACCGGCTTCGTTGCCCATATCGAGGTAGCCGCTGCCGGTAAAACCATCCCATAGGCCGTCCGGGCCAGCGGCTGCATTGGTTTCGGGATTGCTAGCGTCGCGAACCACTGTATCAGGGGTAGGCTCATCATCGTCGATGGTGAGCGCTTCACCCTGAATCTCAAACAGGAAGGGCCCGGTGGGTGTTTCACCGCCGTCGTCCTGCTGGTAGTTGAAGATAATCTGATCGATATTGGGGCCGTTATTGACACCGCCATCGGCCACTGCCGGTATGGCAAATGAGACGCTGTTGGGGCCAGCTTGAAGCTCCATCTCCACTTCAAGCTCTAGCCAGCTATCCCATGGGTCGTTGACGCCATCATTGACTGCCGGCGGGAAAGCCGCTTGGGGAACAGGCGTTCCATTGATCATTAGGTCAAGGGGGCGGGGCCCTGCGCTACCGTTGGCGTAACGAATTACCGCGGTGTAGGTGCCAGCTACCTCGGTTTCAACGTTGAAGATAACTTCGTCGCCGGGGTTTGTGCCAAAGTCCATATAGGCACCACCGACGGCTCCTTCACGGTAATTAGTGAAGGCATCGGGATTATTAGGATCTACCACTCGCGTGAAATCGGCATTGGAGGGTAGGCCACTATCATTGACGGTGACCAGAGCAGCATCCTCTGCCTGGATAACGATGGGCGCGACAGTGTCTGGAACGGCATCATCCTCGCTTACGCTACCGCTTGCCGTCGCGGCGGCGCTGTCGATGGCGAAGCTGTCACCGGTGGCGCCGATAAGCGCGACCGTGACGTTTTCGCTACCGTTATCTTCGTCGTCGTTGGCGACATCAACCGCTAGGGTGGCGGCACCGTCGATAAAGGTGACCGTGCGGGTATCGGCAACGCCATCAATTTCCAGGGCAAGCTCCACGTCACCGCTAAAAGCGTTTGAGGCGCTCAATGCAAAGCTCAGCGTAGTGACGCCCTCATCGCCACTCTCTACCACCGGATCGGCATCGGCGATGCCCAGCAGGATAGTCGGCTCCGGCTCGCCGCTGTCCGTGGGCACAAACTCGATATAGTCGATGCGTGCGTACTCCAGCGCCGTCGAGCTGGCGCTGAGCGATAGGGTAGCGTCATCGCCCACGGTCACGTCGGCAAAGGTGGCAGTGCGAAAGTTTTGCGGCTGAACACCGTTGCCGCTGTCAGCGTCGTCATCGAATGTCCAGCTGCCGCTGAAGCTCTCGCCGTCGGCGTTACCGATACTTAGTTGGGCAGTGCTTTCACCGTCGCTCTCGTCGACATAGCCGACGATGACGGTATAGGTACCGGCGGCCACCTTGCCCTCCAGGGCGTAGCTGGCGGTGCCTTCGCTGTTTCCGGGCAGGCGAATGGCCTGGCCGCCATCGGCGGCGGCGATGTTCTCGATGGTAAAGGTCGTGGCAGTGTCGAACGCTTCCGCCTGGAGGCGGATGGGATCGGCAGGCACTACCGCTTCGTCATCTTCACTGACGCTACCGCTGGCCGTCGCGGCGGCGCTGTCGATGGCGAAGCTGTCACCGGTGGCGCCGATAAGCGCGACCGTGACGGTTTCGCTACCGTTATCTTCGTCGTCGTTGGCGACATCAACCGCTAGGGTGGCGACCCCGTCAGTGAAGGTGACCGTGCGGGTGTCGGCAACGCCATTAATTTCCAGGGTAAGCTCCACGTCACCGCTAAAAGCGTTTGAGGCGCTCAACGCAAAGCTCAGCGTGGTGACGCCCTCATCGCCACTCTCTACCACCGGGTCGGCATCGGCAATGCCCAGCAGGATAGTGGGCTCCGGATCTACGCTGCCGGTGGGCACAAACTCGATATAGTCGATGCGTGCGTACTCCAGCGCCGTCGAGCTGGCGCTGAGTGACAGGGTAGCGTCATCACCTACGGTCACGTCGGTAAAGGTGGCAGTGCGAAAGTTTTGCGGCTGAACACCGTTGCCGCTGTCGGCATCGTCGTCAAACGTCCAATCGCCGCTGAAGCTTTCGCCTTCGGCGTTGCTGATGCTCAGTTGAGCAGTGCTTTCGCCATCGCTCTCGTCGATATAGCCGACGATGATGGTATAGGTACCGGCAGCCACCTTGCCATCGAGTGCATAGCTGGCCGTGCCTTCGCTGCTGCCGGGTAAGCGAATAGCTTGGCCGCCATCGGCGGCGGCGATGTTCTCGATGGTGAAGATTGTGGCAGTATCGAACGCCTCCGCCTGTAAACGGATGGGATCGGCGGGCTCGGGAGGAGGTGTAACGCTATCTTCAACATCACCAACGGCAATGACGAATGTTTCGCTAACACTCGCACCCGCCGGGTCAGTGGCGGTTATCTCGACGCTGACCGAGGTTGTCGTTTCAAAATCAAGGCTTGTGCCGCTTTTCAAGCGCAATACGCCGCTGACATCTACCTCGAAGCGCTCGTCGCTGACAGTAAAACTATGGGTGTCGTCATCCTGGTCTTCCACAATGAGCTGACCAATAACGGCGCCTTCCTGGTTTTCCAGCACGCTGTTGTTATCTAGCAGCAGGGCGGTGGGTGCGGAAGGCTCTGCCGCCACCAACGCCATCTCAATTTTATCGATATTGGGGCCGTTGGCGCGGCCGCCCAGCCGCAGTAAGTTTTCGCCAGCGGCTAGCGTGAATTCGAGTGTTTCTGTCGTCCAACCTTCCCATTGCGTGGCAGCGGGCGTACTGGTAGTTACGCCGCTGGGCAGATCATCGAGATCATCGGGCATATAAAGGGCGGGCGTTGTTTCTGCAAATGCAAAGGTGCCAATACTCGTTAAGCCGCTGCCTTCGACCAGCGACAAATCAAGCGGCCTGCCGCTGGAACTGGCATAGGTCACGGTCATGGAATAGGTGCCTGCGACGGGGGCTTGATAAACAAATTCCCCATAAGCATCTACATTGCCAAATGCCCAATCCAGGTAGCTAGCCTCTTCGGCACCTACTCGAAAGGTGTCGTTGAGGCTTACGATATTGGCGGTAGTCACCGGGCGATTGGTATCGATGCCATCTGGGGTTAGGTCGGGTTCTGGTGACAAAAAAAGCTCTTCGCCTTGGATCACCTGACTGCCTAGCGCGGGTTTGCGGATCTCGAGATAATCCACATTGGGGCCGCTGAGGCCATTTGACGTAAAGCTGACGCTGTTTTGCCCCTCTTGAAGCTGCACAATAATGGTGCGTTCAGCGAAGGTAGTGAAGTCACTTGCATTATTATTGCCTTCGGGGCTGGTACTGCGTAGGTCAAACATGCGATCAACCAACTGATCATTCACTTCTAGACGCAGAGGGCGGTTACGTTCGCTGGCGACAGCATCGTTGTTTCGACTCAAGGCGTAGCTTACCGCCAGTTCATATTCACCCGCCTCCGGGACATCGATATTGAAGGTAAGAGTTTCACCACTCGGGCCGACAAAATCGGCATAGGCATTGCCATCAGCATTAACGGCATTGGGTTCACCGACGGCGGACGTGGTCACGCCGCCTGTCATAACAGCATAGTTGCTGTCGCCATCTGTATTGTCGGTATCTTCTGCCTGAATACGGATGGGGATGAAAACAGGGGGCACGGGAAGGCTTTCGGTGACTTCAAAGGTGACCGCCTCACTGCCAGCTTCAATTAAGTTGCCTCCACTGTCGAGTGCGCTAATCAGTAGTTGAACGTCACCATTGGTAAGGTTAGGGAGGTTATCGAAGATAAAAGGTGGAGATGTTTTCGTGAGCGTTAGTGACTCACCCTCGCTATTAATGATGGTTAATTCGATTGATTCCGTAAGAGATAACGAATCAAGGGGGGTATTAATGATAGGAATGATACGGATTGCACTATTTTCTATTTCATCTACTGCCACTGTCTGTGCGCTGTTTAAGCCACGCTGGACTTCACCACTCGCTGCATCGACCCAAGAAATAGAGAACATAAGACACCCCTGTGATGTAATTAGCTAATTGCAGGCAACACCTGGCATATTAGGGTTGTTGATATTGAGAAGGTGCTGAGCATCAGATCCCCATGAGCCGTGTAGTGGCCACCTTGGCTCCATGCTCGTTACAATTTTCTACCTTAGTTAACCTCTCATATCTCACAAGGGTTAAATTTCTAATGTCGTTGTATTGTCTGATTGGTTTATTAAATATTATTTTTAGAAAGTAGAGGGTTATAGCTCATGTAATATGAGTGTTTGGTAAGTTGTTTAGAAATATGGCTAAAAAAATGATTATCTTATGATGAGGCTTTAGTTTTTTGGAGTTGATGATTGATTACTATTTGAACTCTTTTTACTGCCTATATAGTCAAGGATGTCATTAGAGAGTTATTAGTTTTTTAAGCAATAGACTGTGGTTGATTCCATCTCGTCACCAGTGTTTAAGGCGCTTTACTCTGATAATATCCATTATGCAGCTATTTAAGATTGGTTTTTCACGCGGTTTATTCTGACCGTAATAGCGGCCAAATTCGTCGGTCACGGCGGTGAGGAGGCTTCCTACGGGGGGCGAGAACCAGTAAAGTGTACCGCTCCTGTCGCCGAGCGGCAGCCATGAGCCTTATCTTGTACGACAGTGCCTAGATCTTGGGTGGTTGGCACTAATGTTTGTAAATTGTGCAGAGGATGGTTGTGAAACTTTTGATATTGGATGCCGGCCACTGCTTAAACTTGGCACTGGCTCGGGAAGCAAGCCGTCGCGCCGATACGGAGTTAGTCATTGAACAGGGTACAATCATTACCGCCTCTCGTCTTGAGGCGATAGCCCCCGACGCCGTGATTATTCCACCGTTGGCCCATCCACTGAATATGGCGCCAGCGGATGTGACGGCGCATGCCGATGCGGTAGATATTTGTCTGGATGCCTGCCAGGCGCAAGACGTAGCGTTGATATGGTGTGTCTCCGATCAGCTCTATGAAGATGGTTTGGATGTCCCCATTGATGAGCATGTGGTGCCCGCGCCACGGGATGATAGCTTGCGCCGTCTGGTGCAGACCGGTGATCGCATCCGTGCGGAGTTTCGGCGTCATTTGATTGTGCGCTTAGGCCCGCTGTTTGCGCTGGAAGGAAGCCATGCGTGGCTAAATGACATCATTGGTGATTTGGTACTCGGGAAGGCAGTGCGCGCTGCGGAGGATGTGATTTTTTGCCCGACCTCCGCGGATGCCGTTGCCATGGCGCTGATTGGCATGCTACAGCAGCAGGTCAGCGGTGCTGAGGCTTGGGGGGCTTACCATCTTGCTGGCACCGAGCCGGTCAGCGCCTTTACCTTTACCTCCATGGTGCGTACTCAGCTGTTAACGCACCTTGAGGGGCGCGGTGAGCAGATTACCCTCGGCGAGGTTCAGCCGCTTAAACATCATCATGATGCAAAGCTACGGCGCGTTTTGAACTGCCGGCGTGTGCTGGATGTGTTTGGCGTTCATCAAAAACCGTGGCGGTTAGAGGCTGGGCGTATGTTGGATACGTGGTGTTTAACCCGTGAAAGTAACCGTGTCAGCAATACAGGAGCGTCGGCTTGATAAATGTGGTTCGCAGCTTGGTCTTTTATGCTGGCTACTTTTTGGCCATGCTGATGATCGGCATCCTGTTTCTGCCCATTGCGCCGTTTCTTCCACTGTCTGGCCGCTACCGATTGCTTAATTTGTATAACTACTTTTTGATGGTGTGGTTTCGTATTGCCTGCGGGGTGCGCTACGACATCCAAGGGCGGGAAAACCTGCCCAGTGGCCCGTGTGTGATTCAAGCCAACCACCAGTGTGAGTGGGAAACCGTGTTTCTACAGGTGATGAAGCCACCGGTATGTACCGTGTTAAAGCGCGAATTACTGCGCCTGCCGATCTTTGGCTGGGGGTTGCGTCTGCTTCGCCCGATTAGTCTGGACCGCTCGAAACCAGCACGGGCGATGAAGCAAGTGCTTACTCAAGGCGTCGAGCGTTTGGGAACGGGGCTTTCAGTACTGATTTTTCCTGAAGGGACACGGGTAGATCCAGGCATCCGCAAACGCTATAACAAAAGTGGCAGCGTGGTGGCGTGTCGGGCAGGGGTGCCGGTATTGCCGGTGGCTCATAATGCGGGTGAACGCTGGCCAGGCCGCCACTGGGTTAAGCGGACAGGCGTACTGCGTGTGCGCATTGGTAAGCCGATTGAAACAGCCGGGCGTATGCCCGATGAAGTGCTCGCAGACGTCGAGGCGTGGATTGAAGCGCAGTTACAGGAAATTTCAGACGTGCCACGGCCTACCTCTCGGTAACCGTCTTTTGCGTATACGTTACGCCTGTACATAAAAGCCTGAGCATAAAAACGGCGCCCAATG
>NZ_AOPO01000021.1 GCF_000336575.1 Vreelandella titanicae BH1
GGCTTCGCTGAACGCTAGGGTGATGTTAACGGTGTCGCCCGCTTTATAAGTACCGTTGGCATTCGTCGAGGTGACATTGGTTACACTCGGGTTCATCACGTCAACGGTATGTGCAGTGCCGCTGGAGAAGCCCTCCGAGGCATTGCCTGCACCATCATTGATGTCGGTGCCGTCGTTCAGGTCAAGGCGCAAGTCGCCTTCGCCAGTAATGGTATCCACAGTGACGGTGTAGCTACTGCCGGAGCCTGAAATGGAGGCGATATTACCCGAAGCGCTGCCGGTGGTGTTGAGTAGGAAGTCATCGATAGAAGCATCGTCGACGTCTTCGCTAAAGGTAACGGTGTAATCCACTGAGGAAGCATTGGCTGCAGGCGAACCACTGGGCGCAATACTCGTAACGCTAGGGGCGATGGCATCAATCACAATATCTTTATTGCTACTCAAAGAGTTAGCATCGCCTGAGGCGGGCAGGGCCAACACCGTGTCGTTACCTGCCGAGTCCTTTATAGAGCCGCCATTGAGCAGGATCTCGCTGCCCGCCAGCGCCAGATCGCTGGTTTCATCGCCTGCTTGAACGGTATACGCGAACGTCAGCGTGTTAGTCCCGGAGCCCGCCGTATAGTCAATGACTCGGTCAGTTGCCCCGGTTTCCAGCGTTAGCTGCGGCGTCCCGGTTACGGTCACAACTTCACTAAAGGTCAGTGTAATATCAACGGTGTCACCCGCTTTATAAGTCCCGTCGGCCGTCGGCGAAGTGACGTTGGTGACGCTCGGCTTGACCAGATCAACGCTGTGAGCCGTACCGCTGGTGTAGCCTGCCGGGGCATTGGTGGCCCCATCGTCGATATCGGTGCCACTGTTAAGATCCAGGCGCAGGTCGCCTTCACCGCTAATACCGGTAACGCTGACCGTATAGCTGTCACCGCTGCCAGCAACCGCACTAATCGTGCCAGAGGCGGTGCCGGTGGAGGTAAGGGTGAAATCATCGGCAGAGACATTGCTGACGCTTTCGCTAAAGGTAACGGTGTAATCGACGGATGCAGCATTGGCATCGGGTGAACCGCTTGGGGCAATACTGGTAACGCTGGGAGCCACATCGTCGGTGACGTTGATGGTGACATCTTGCGTTGATGCGGTATTGCCATCGGTGGCTTGTACGCTGAGCGTATAGCTGCCGGTCGCACTGGCATCGAGTTGGCTGGTATCGCTCAGGGTAATTTCGCCCGTGGCGCCATCGATAGTGAAGGCGTTGCCAGTGTTGCCGGACTCGATGGAGTAGTTCACTGGATCGTCGCCCGTGGTAGCGACAGTGCCCAGTACCGTGCTGTTATCATCGCTCTCTTTAACGCTAAAGACTTGGCCGGTGGTGATGGCCGGGGCGATATCGTTGACGGAAATGGTGATGTCTTGAGTAGCCGTGTTGTTGCTGCTTTCACCGTCATCGGCCTGGATAGTCAGGGTGTAGCTTGCGGTGGCTTCATAGTCGAGTGCGTCAGGATCCGCTAGACGAATCTCGCCGTTATTGCTATCGATCTCAAACGCGCCGTCGACGTTGCCAGCGGTGATCGAGTAGGTGACAGAGTCGGTTCCACTGCTATCGCCATCGTTGGCATTGACATCGTGGATGACGGAGGTGGTATCAGTGGACGTTTCGTCGACGACCAGGCCGCCTGGATCCGTATTTTCAAAAACGGGATTATTATTCGTGACAGCCGGTGACGCGACAAGATCATCCATTTCGAGCACGGCGACGTCGCTAAATGTAATCCTGACTTCATCAACGTTGTCGTAGCCAGACTGAAAATCTATCGCGCCATAAGCACCACCCGCTGTAGTTTCGTTGTAGGTGTAGTGGGCGTCTCCTTGTGTATCGGAAGCTGTAAAGTCAAGTGATTCAGCAGAAGTTACTGCGGCACCGTCACGGAACCCCTGAATCGTTGCCACGGGATTAGTGTCAGTTGTTGTCTCAGATATGCCAATGGCAACCGAGGCAAGGTCAAATTCAGATCCATCGGTCGAAGAAAAGGTGAATTGACGAATATCTGGATTCTCAAAGTTCATCCAAATTACTCGGTCATTAGGATCCCCTGAATTATTCAAGTTGACCGTGAAGTCTGAAGGGCTGGGGGTAGCTATCCTGTCAGCACCATCCATTGCAAACGTCCAATCTCCAACGTTTATTGATGTAACCGGTTTTTCATTGATAAGGCCTACATCATCAAAATTCTCATTGGATATTGCCAAGGTCGACTGAAATAGCCCCGGTGCGGGTGAAAAAACGGCTGTTTCGATCAGGCCTGTTTGTTGTTCCAGATCCCAGTCCCCACCAAGATCGCTGGCCCCGGTTAGGTCATCGGAGGCGGCCACATCCGCGCCCGTTACCTGCGTTAGCGATTCCACAAACCGCAGTCCCTGCTCGCCCGCGCCAACATCACAGCCGTAAATAAGGATGTCGCCGTTTGGCCCCAATGCTTCGCCCCATTGTTCCAGGAAGCGGGCATAACTCGGCAGAGTCTCGCTATCAAGCGTGCTGTTACCAAGCGCTATACGCCCCTCACTGCCGTGGGAAACCAAGTGGATGGCGTCAAATTCGCCGCGCTGTGCTAACGCCTGGGCGATTTGTTCAACGCCGTTAGCGCTGGGGTCTAACAGTATGACCACGGTATCGTCGGCCACGCCGTTAAGCAGTGTTTGGTAATCGTCAACTCGGGGGTCGACGAAGATAACTTCGTTACGACCAGTCGATTGGCTTGGGGGCGTTTGGCGGGTGGGAGTATTCATAAAGAGTACACTCTTTAAGTTGTGTAGAGATTTGGTTGTTTGTGTATATTTTATCTGTAGGTATTTGTTTATACGTCTTTTTTATATGGCTTTTCCTATACGGCGTCGATCCGGTAATAGGCAAGTGACAGGCCGGAGACGCCGCCGTCAAAGATAGCAACCCGAAGCGGTGAAATGTCCATCTTAATGCTCCTTGTGCAGTTCTTTACTCTAGGATCTTTCGAGAGCACGTCGCTGACAAGGGGTTGCGAGAAGTTGATACTGAAGTGATCCGTTGTGCTATGGGTGGCCGCTCTAGTGATTTCGGTGATACCCAACTGATACTGTGATGCTGCGGCATCTAAGCTGAAATGCTGAATATGACAGCCGTCACTGAGTAAGCGACACTGTCTGTGATTGATATAAAAACGCTCACAGGGTGAAAGATGCATACATTGGATTTCCCTATTTCAACACTGCTGGATGATCTGGTCGCTAGATGAGGCCCATCTTCCCATGTTCAGAAACACGTGATCGCGCTCTTCGCTACATCAAAGAGCTCCACTGATTTGTGAAGTGCTCTAAGCTTTAATCCAATTTTTGCTTGTTTAACTTTTGTTTATTTATATTACTGCTTATACAGTTTTTTGGTTTCTTAACTATGTAAAAGCAGTCTAGGTTTATTGAGGAATTAGCACAGTAATACTAAAATTATGATCGTGACCCTAAGCATATGCAAGATTTTACTACTAGGTTTAATGAGTCTATGGTTACTGTGCGTGCAGCCGGATCGTCCTTTCCAATCATGCGCAGCCGCTAATGGTTGAGTAACCGCCATAAGCATTAATGATACCTTTATTAAAGATATCTTTATTACAACAGTGACAAGGAGTATTTTATGGATCCATTCCTCGGTGAAATCAAAATGTTCGGCTTCGAATGGGCGCCTCGAGGCTGGGGGGTGTGCAATGGTGCCCAGTTGTCTATTGCACAGAATACCGCCCTCTTCTCTTTACTTGGCGTTGTGTATGGCGGCAACGGCCAAACCACCTTTAACCTGCCAGATCTGAGAGGGCGAATGCCCAGAGGGCAAGGTCAGGGAGCGGGCATGGCAAATGTCGATATCGGGGAGCTGGCTGGAGCGGAAAACCGCACACTGACTATCAATGAAATGCCTCAACATACGCATGCCGCAGGGGCAATGACTACGCCGGATGACGCCAATCAAGCTACGCCTGCCACAGGGGATTATCTAGCCAGCGGTAAAGTGGGCCTAAGTGACTCTGTACGTAATTACTATAGTGGCACCCCCTCTGGCACGGTTGAGTTAGGCAATGGCCAAACGGGCATTAGCGGAGGGAGCCAACCGTTTAACGTTATGAACCCTTATCTCGCCCTGAACTTCAGTATTGCATTGCAGGGTATCTATCCATCCCGCCAATAAGTAGGGCAACAAGTGATGGAGGCCGAACGTTTGGAGGTTCGGCCTCTTATCGTAGGAGTCACGATGTTAGGCACCATTACGGCGGCGGATTTTCAGCCGCTACAGGGAAAAGAGTGTACCTTTGAGGCGACCTCTGCGCTTTCGGTGAAGTTAACGGTCGAGCAAGTCACAAGCCGCCCCGACTGCCAAGTGCCGGGGGCAGGCGAAGCGCGGGAGCCTTTCGGTGTTCTTCTGTCTGGGCAGCAAGACGAGGTTGATTTTACCAGCGCCACCGGGGTCTTGCGCTTAGGCGACGGAGCAACGCTGGAAGGAGTTTACATTAACCGTGTGTTACCCCCAATGGGGGGCGACCCACGACCCTGGTATCAACTGGTTTTTAACTAATATTTTTACTAACTAATAGTTGACTAGGGCGTTTGCGGATACCAGACCCAGCGTTCTACTGCCCCCATTAATCTTTCAAAGCGGAACCCTAGCTGCTGGTAAAGCTGTTTGGCATAAACATTAAATGGATCGACGGAAAGGGAAACGGGGCTCATAACTTGAGCCCCTGCTGCCTGGACTGCCCTAAGAACGACAGCACCATAGCCTTTATTACGTGCTCCCTTGATCAGCGCGAGGTCGAGAATATGCACTTCGTTGGCACCGAAATCCACGGTGACACGGCCGATCCGCTCACCCTGTTTCTCGACGATATAATACAAGGCATTGGGGTAGGCAGTTCCATAACCGATTGCCTGGGCCTTAACCTGCATCTCAAGCAGCGCCTCAATCATGTCTTGATCAGCCAGCGCTAGTTGCAGGTCTTGCCGGATATCTCGATAAAGCGCTTCAAGAAAAAGATGATCTGAATCTCTAGAGGGTCGAAGTTGCAACCCATCGTTTAAGTGCCCGCCAATACCTGCCATTCGTTTGCCATTGCCCAAGGATATAAGTTGATTGAATCGCCCACCACTACAAGATAAACGTGAGCTTGCCAAAAATCGTGAGTGCTCACCAACCCCCTTGGCCCTCTAACAAGCTTCGGGTGTTGTTATTGAGCGGTAAGCGGAAATCGGCGCTGCCGAGTACCATGGCATCACCTGCTCGAACGACCCGAGCACTTACATAGACGTAGTCCTGGCCCTGTGCATAGGTGCCCATTAGAATTGAACGGGCGTTGTGCTGAGCGGTTAGGCGCTGAACTTGCCGTGATAGAATCAATTCCCCCACGCTCTCTTCGATAAACATGCTGTCGCGCATTTTGACTTCGCGTACCTGCATACCCTGGCGGGCCAGTGCGGAGGCCATAATTTCAGAGCTAATACGCCCAAGCGTAGACGACTGGCTTAGATTGTCGATGCTCACAAAAGTGGCGGCAATCATGGGGCTATAGCGCGTGAGCTCTGGATTGCTGGCAACCATCTGCTCGGCAGCGGCATGAACCAATTCAGAGAGATCGGGTTCCGGTTCGGCGGGCGTGTTGTTAGCATTGCCCAGCGCGCTGCAACCAGCCAGTAACAGTAGCGTTATGCCCATGGTCATCCCACGGGTAGCATGGCCGATAGAGCGAGCGCGCCAAGTAGTTAAAAGTGTCATCAGCATGAAATTACCACGTATCAGTAAGGGGAACGGAGGGTGTGGTAGGTGCCTGAGGCACGCGATGAGGGGCATATTGACGACGGTCACCGGCATTGATGTAGTAAATGTTGGACGAAGAGTAGAGAATTCGTTCGCCATCGATAATTTGCGTGGTCACGATGATCTCTTCGTCACCGGTGTATGTCCAACTACCGCTGGTGGTATCGGCAAGCATGCCGGCGGGGATTAATCCCAGCGCAGGTTCGCTCCACTGATTAAACGGAATCGTGGCTACCGCAATGCCCGCGGTGAGTGCGGTAAAAGCGCCAACCGGTGGGCGGATAAAGCCGCGGTCACGGTGCTCGACGACTTCGACGTCGATAGTGATATTGGCGCTGTTTGCAGTGGGGACGGTGGTAAGGTTAGCGCCCCGTGACACCAGTTCGCTGGTCAGCAGTGCGCGAAAGCCACGCCCAAATTCACCGCCACTGTAGGCGTGCAGTGCTTCACTGTCTGACTCGCTGATGTGTAAATCGCGATTGCGAACGCGCTCGCGTTGTAAAATGCTGGTAGCTTCATGGCGGGCCAGCACATCCCAGTGGTGAGCTGCCTGCATACGTTGCTGTTCGGTATAGGGGTAGGTAGTGGCGATCGGCGCTTGAGATGTGTTGGCATAAAAGCAGCCGCTAAGCATTAAGCTTGCCAGCCCCAAACTAACAGGACGTATGAAATAGGGTAATGGAAATAATCGGGGACGGGTGCGCACCTGCTGGTTCCTTTTTCGCTACAAAACGGCTTTTGATAGACTATGTGCTTTGCTTAGTTTGCCATGCCTAATTCGACGTATCTAATTCATCATACCTAGCAAGATCGGCCACGAGGTTAAAAACTTGAATGAGCGATAATGCCAATGCTTGAAGATCACCGCGGCGGTCCGCGCCATGATTCGCTGATGTCGGCCTATCATGAAAGTGATAGCGGTAGCGGTTGGATGATCAGTTATCTCGATATCATGACCTTGTTGGTGGCTCTGTTCGTGGTCATTATCGCCGCTGCAGGGCCGGTTATTCCTCAATTGAACCAGAAGGATAGTGTGAGCGAGGACGCGAGCACATCCTCGCCTACTTTGGGAGTCCCCCTGCCTGAAGCATTGGCCCAGGTAAGCCATGAGCGTGAGAGTGTCGCCCGGTGGAGCAGTGCAGGATTGAACCCCATGGCGATTAGTGCGGCACTTGGCGTGGCAGGGCTGCCCAAGCTGGCCGATCTTCCTCGACGAGTCAGCTTCGGTGTTCCACCGCTTTTGGCAGCACCATTGCCGCCTGCTGAGCCGGTTATTTCTTTACCAAAACTACTGATGCCCGCGGGCAGCGATGATTTTACATCGCCCTTAGCTGACTACATGGTGGTGTTAACCGACCACCCCCCGGCAAATGTACAAGCGGTGAGCGATGAGTCAGTAGCGGGGGCGACTGCGCTAAATCAGGCGCTTTCGGAACGCGTTGAAGAGTCTACCTATTTACCCGACCTGGAGGGTGTTGAAGTATCGCGGGTGGCTGAGGGGATTAGCCTGCGTGTACAGGATCAACTGCTGTTTCCCTCTGCCACGGCTGAGCTAACCAACGATGGGTCGTCACTAGTGAGCAGTTTGCTCGAGACTATTCAGCGCTACGATGGCGAAGTGTGGGTGGAGGGCCATTCGGACAGCCAGACCATTAGCACCGAGGAGTTCTCATCTAACTGGGCGCTGTCGAGTGCTCGTGCCATTGCCATTGTGGAAGCGCTGGAAGCGGCGGGCGTGGATGCTGAACGCCTTCGCGCAGTCGGCTTGGCAGCAACAAAACCGCTAGAGAGCAACGCCACCGCGGAAGGGCGTGCACGTAATCGGCGGGTTGAGGTGGTGATTCATGTGGAGTAAGGGGCAGTTAATAGAGGAGTAAATAGCTGCTCAGCTATAAGGAAAATGTCATTGCGAGAAGCGCAGCGACGCGGCAATCTGATTTGTCAGTGATAGCTAACCCCGAGATTGCTTCTCTATGTTTGCAATGACGGCAACATGATCGCCACGCTTCGCTCGCGATGACATAAGAGGGGCAATGACATAGAAAAAAGCCCGCCGGGGGAGGCGGGCATTAAAGGGCTTGGCTCACTGCAGTCCACTGGCATCAGGTGAGGGGTGTACAGGATTGCCAGTGGGTACAATATCAGTATAGCTATTTATTAAGCGTTGCCAAGTGCGGTAAAGCTTTTTTTACTTTTTATCATCTTAGTTATCGCTAATGCTTATTCTGAAAGGGGCTGTACAAAGCGCACCGATCTGCTTCATGCACTTTTGTGGTGCGTTTTAACTGCCTCTTTTTGGTGCTTGCAAATACTCTGATTTATTTATCCCGTCAAATTCCACGTAACCCTCTGTTGAATAGACACTTCTCTGTTTTGGCTTATTAATTGCTATGCTTTACGTAGCAATTAATAGCTGGTCATAGTAGTTAATAGCTGGCCATAGCTATTTAGGCGTTCTAGACATGACGTCTTAACGAAGCGTTAAGGCCGAAGAGAGGTAGTGCTATGCCTGAACCCGCTCGTCTTTCAGCGTCAACCCCTTCGGTTGATCCGGCTCTGCAGCCGCGGCTTGTCTTGACCGATTTAGATGGCTCACTGCTCGACCATCACAGTTATGACTTCAGCCCTGCTGCTCCCTGGCTTGCCCGCTTAAAGCAAATGGGGGTGCCGGTGGTTCCGGTGACCAGTAAAACCCGTGCCGAACTGATACCGCTGCGCGAAGCGCTGGGCCTCACGGCAACCCCATTTATTGCTGAAAATGGTGCGGTTATTGGTCTCCCCCCTGGCTGGTGTCATGCACGCTTAGACCGTCCAGGCAGTGGCCGTGATGGTGTCGTTATCAAACATCCTGGTGTGGATATTGGCTTTATACGTGCCCGATTAAAGGTGTGGCGTGAACGCTTGGATATTCGCTTTACCCGCATGGGAGAGATGAACGTAGCTGAGGTGATGGAGCTTACCGGGCTCGACGCAGTTCGCGCCCGGGATGCTCGGCAGCGGGAAGGTAGCGAACCGTTGTTGTGGGAAGACTCGGCCGCGGCCCTTGAGACGTTTCGCGCCGCTTTAGAGGGGGATGGCTTACAGCTTACTCAAGGTGGGCGCTTTTGGCATGTAATGGGGCGCTCCGCCGATAAGGGCAATGCCGTCGAGTGGCTGGTTAAACGCTTCACGGCATTAAGAGGGCGAATGCCTCTTTCATTGGGTTTGGGAGATGGGCCAAACGATATCACCATGCTCGAAGCAGTGGATCAAGCGGTCGTGATACGAGGTTGTCACGACTTAGCCGTAGAACCCCGCAACGCTTCGCTCTATCGCACGGATGCCACAGGGCCAACTGGCTGGGCTGAGGGAGTGGCCTACTGGTGGGGGCGAGATGACCGCCGTTTAGCGACGGCGGAAAAGGGCGATGCCGCTCTCCTTTGAGTACAGTTATTTGAGTCCAGTACTTTGACCCCAGTTCTATGAATCCAGGGAGGTAAGTGAATGAGTGACTTTCATCAAAACGGAATTATTACCGACTTTCACAACCTTACCCGGCGCTCGGTGGAGGCGCTTGAACAAGAGCTGTGCCAGTTTGCTCGACGACGTCCAATGGGGCTGATTCTACCGTCGCTGTTTTCGGAGCTGGAAGGGCCAGCGCTGTCGGCGATCGTCGATGAGCTGGTTAAAGTCCCTTATCTCAACGAGATTGTCATTGGCCTGGATAGAGCCGATCGCGAGCAATTTTTATATGCTCGGGAGTTTTTCTCACGCCTGCCGCAACACACGCGCATCTTATGGAACGATGGCCCACGGCTGCGCGCCCTGGATGCGGAGCTGGAAGAGCACGGTTTAGGCGCTTTAGAGCCTGGGAAAGGGCGCAATGTATGGTATTGCGCAGGCTATATGCTGTCGTCAGGGCGCTCGACGGTGGTAGGGCTTCACGACTGCGATATTTTGACCTATGAGCGTGGGCTGCTTGCGCGCTTGATGTATCCGGTGGCGCACCCCAATTTCAATTACAGCTTCTGCAAAGGTTATTACCCCCGTATTGCCGAGGGCAAACTGAATGGGCGCGTCTCACGGCTGTTAGTCACACCGCTGCTGCGGGCGCTTAAAACTGTCTGTGGGCCGATGCCCTACCTTGATTACCTGGATAGCTTTCGCTACCCACTGTCAGGTGAGTTTGCGATGCGCAGCGAAGTGCTTGAGGGGATTCGTATGCCTGCGGATTGGGGGCTGGAAATTGGCGTTTTGTCGGAGTTACAACGCAACTACTCCCTGCGCCAGCTCTGCCAGGTAGATATTGCCGATGCCTACGACCACAAGCATCAGCCGGTTAGCGAAGATGATCCTGATAGCGGCTTAAACCGCATGAGCCTGGATATTTCAAAAGCGCTCTATCGCAAACTAGCCACCCAGGGGGTTACCTTTAGCAGCGAAGACTTCCGCACGCTTAAAGCTACCTACTACCGCTTTGCGCTGGATTTGATCGAAGCCTACGACCACGATGCGACGATGAACGGCCTAAGCCTTGATCGCCACAGCGAAGAGCAGGCCGTGGAGCTGTTTGCCAGTAACCTGCTCGAAGCGGGCAATCTTTTTATGGATAACCCACGTGAGCGACCCTTTATCCCCAGCTGGAACCGTGTTCAGGCCGCGGTGCCAGATCTGCTCACGCGTATGCACGAAGCGGTAGAGCTGGATAACCAAGGTAAGGTTTAGCGCCTATTCATATGTCATTGCAAGGAGCCTACTCATATGTCATTGCGAGGAGCGCAGCGACGCGGCAATCTCGATCTGCGATGGCAGGTAACCTCGAGATTGCTTCACTGCGTTCCCAATGACAACACCGAGATCGCCACGCTTCGCTCGCGATGACACCCATTTGTCATTGCAAGGAGCCTACTCATATGTCATTGCGAGGAGCGCAGCGACGCGGCAATCTCGATCTGCGATGGCAGGTAACCCCGAGATTGCTTCACTGCGCTCGCAATGACAAGACATCAAAAATCGCTGTGCTGGAGGGCTGCACGCGGAGCCGATGACGAGGCGGGTAAATTTGCTTGTGCATGTCCCGTGCTCTGGTTAATGCGGAAGTGGGCAACCAGTTGACGCAGCTGAGCACTGAGCTGTGCGAGCGTTTGGGTGGCGTGGTTACTCTCTTGCACCAGGCCGGCATTTTGCTGGGTCATTTGATCCATCTGCGTTACCGCCTGATTGACCTGCTCAATGCCGCTGCTCTGCTCAATGGTGGCTGCAGAGATTTCCTGAACCAGTGTACTGAGCTGTTTAATGTCATCGACCATGCCATTGATCTCATCGCCGGTGTCATGCACTTGACGGCTGCCTTCCACCACTTTGCTATCCGACGCTTCGATCAGCGTTTTGATCTCTTGGGCGGCAGCAGCCGAACGGCTGGCTAGTTGGCGAACTTCATTGGCGACAACGGCGAAACCGCGCCCCTGCTCGCCGGCTCGGGCGGCTTCCACCGAGGCGTTAAGAGCCAAAATATTGGTTTGGAAGGCGATGCCGTCAATGGTGTTAACGATGCTGCTCATTTGGGTGGCGCTTTCGTTAATCGTCGCCATGGTGGAGATCACCGTGGACATTGAGTCACTGCCGCGTTGAGCGCTGTCAGCGGTGCGTGTGGCAAGTGTTCGCGCGTGATCCGCATGTTCGGCATTTTGTTTAACCGTGGCGGTAAGCTGCTCCATGCTGGAGGCCGTTTCGGCCAACGACGCTGCCTGCTCTTCGGTGCGTGTGGAAAGCTCTTCATTAACACCCACAATCTGCTCTACGCCACTGTTAACCTGGTTTGCGCCGTGGTGAATATCGCCAATGGTATTGGCCAGGGTTTCACGCATCCGGTTGATATCAAATAGTAAGCTCTGCTGATCCTTCGGCGAAAGCTGAGTGGTTTGGGTCAAATCTCCATCAGCAATATGGCGTACTACGCTAGCTGCATAGCGTGGGTCGCCCCCCAGCCTGCGAGCAACATCACGAATGACCCAGCCCATTAGCAGCGTTACAGGAAGGCCTATAATCAGCAGTACCATTACCGAGTAAATTAAACGTGTAATAAAAGCTTCGTTTATATCATCTACATAAACACCCGTGGCCAGCGACCACTGCCATTCGGGAAGATAGGCCACGTAACTGATTTTCGGTACCTGCTCATCACCAGTGATACGACGGGAGTAGTAGTCAACGTGCCCACCGCCAGCTTGAGCTGCTTCTCGAAAAGCAGCGTAAAGATCCATGCCGCTGGCATCCTGGTAAGCGCTCATGTCTTCACCGCGGGGGCGCTTGGGGTGGGAAACGATCTTTAGGTCATCATCGAAGGAGAAGATATATTCTCCACCGCCAAAACTGACGCTAGACATATTGTCGATGGCACGCTGTTGGGCTTCTTCAAGGCTGAGCTCTCCAGCAACTACCCGCTCTTGTAGCGCTTCAATTTGGCTCTGTACGCTTTCCACTACGTATTGAATACTGTCTCGGCGTTCACTCTCAATCGTCTGGCGATTCTCCCAGGCCAACCAGCCTACCAGCAGTAGCATGGCAACCCAGATAATACCCAGCGTTCCCCAGAGTTTTTGCGTCGTCGTTAAGCGTGTCATTTTTTTCCTAGCCGATGTAAGTAAGCAACGTTGTTCCCTATCGGCCTAAGGCACCAATACCTTAGCAAAATTTAAAGTAAATGCTGCCGCGGCAATTTCGCTTGCCGAGGCAGCATATTCTGAGATGTGTTTCACATCGCTCGCAATGACACCCAGTTGATCATTGTGAGGAGCCTACTCATATGTCATTGCGAGGAGCGCAGCGACGAGGCAATCTCGATCTGCGGTGGCAGGTAACCCCGAGATTGCTTCACTACGTTCGCAATGACAGGTGAAGGATTTCAATGATATCACCTACGTCATTGCGAGGAGCGCAGCGACGCGGCAATCTCGATCTGCGGTGGCAGGTAACCCTGAGATTGCTTCACTGCGCTCGCAATGACAAAACATCAAAAATCGCTATGCTGATGAGCGGTCTGCGGGGCGGGTGAGGAGGCGGGTAAGCTTGCCTGTGTATGCTCCGTGCTCTGGTGAATGCGGAAGTGGGCAACCAGTTGGCGCAGCTGGGCGCTGAGCTGGGCCAGGGCTTGAGTCGCGTGAGTGCTTTCTTGCACCAAGCTGGCATTTTGCTGGGTCATTTGATCCATTTGCGTTACCGCTTGGTTGACCTGCTCAATGCCGCTGCTCTGTTCAATGGTAGCCGCAGAAATTTCCTGAACCAGCGTACTGAGCTGTTTGATATCATCGACCATGCTGTTAATCACATCACCGGTGTCGCGTACTTGGCGGCTGCCTTCAACTACTTTGCTGTCCGACGCTTCGATCAGCGTTTTAATCTCCTGTGCCGCAGCAGCTGAGCGGCTGGCAAGTTGACGAACCTCATTGGCGACAACCGCAAAGCCGCGCCCTTGATCACCTGCTCGGGCGGCTTCAACTGACGCGTTCAGTGCCAAAATATTGGTTTGGAAAGCGATACCGTCAATGGTGTTAACGATGCTGCTCATCTGTGTGGCGCTTTCGTTAATCGTCGCCATAGTGGTCGTGACGGACGACATCGAGTCGCTGCCGCGCTGAGCGCTATCGGCCGCTCTGGTGGCAAGCTGACGCGCATGGTCAGCGTGTTCAGCATTTTGCTTAACAGTCGCGGTGAGCTGTTCCATACTGGAAGCGGTTTCAGCTAGTGATGCTGCCTGCTCTTCGGTGCGGGTCGAAAGCTCTTCGTTTACGCCCACGATCTGCTCTACGCCACTGTTGACCTGGCTTGCGCCGTGGTGGATGTCACCAATCGTCTCGGCAAGAGCTTCACGCATCCGGTTGATATTAAAAAGTAAGCTCTGTTGATCCTTCGGCGAAAGCCGTGTGACCTGGGTCAGGTCGCCGTCGGCAATATGACGTACTACGTTGGCTGCATAGCGTGGGTCTCCACCTAAACGACGAGAAACATCACGAATAACCCATCCCATCAGCAGCGTTACCGGCAGGCCAATGATCAGTAGTATCACGATCGAGCGAATCAAACCGGCAATAAAGGCGGCATTAATATCATCGACATAAACGCCGGTCGCCAGTGACCAGTCCCATTCGGGAAGGTGTGCTACATAACTGGTTTTCGGCAGCTGCTCGTCGCCACCCGCGCGGGTAGAATAGTAATTGACGTGACCACCACCTGCTTGCGCGACACGCAGCAACTCGGGGTACAGCGCCATCCCGCTGGCGTCTTCATAATTGGTCATGTCAGTGCCGGGTGTGCGGCTAGGATGCGATATAATCAGTAAGTCATCGTTGAATGAAAAGATATACTCGCCCGCCCCAAAGCTAACGCTAGACATATTATCGATCGCACGCTGCTGCGCTTCTTCCAGGCTAAGTTCACCGGAGGCTACCCGTTCTTGCAGGGCTTCAATTTGGTTTTGCACGCTTTCCACTACGTATTGAATGCTATCGCGGCGTTCGCTCTCAATCGTCTGGCGGTTCTCCCAGGCAAGCCAGCCAACCAATAGCAGCATGGCAACCCAGATAATACCCAGCGTTCCCCAGAGTTTTTGTGTCGTTGTTAAGTGAGTCATGTTCTTCCTAATTTTTGTAATTGAGTAACTCCTTCATTATCGGCCTAAATGGAGCAGACCTTAGCAAAAATAGTCTTGAACACTCTTTTGGGATATATAGCACCCTTATATTCTAAAATAATCTAAATATAGAACTTAAAATGCACTATGCTGTCTTTATAGCATGAGATTGAGATCACCACCCCTATGGGAGGCAACGATGCAACGCCCAATCGTTACGCACTTTTTTGATGAGCCTACGAACACCTTTAGCTATGTCGTCCAAGACCCTGATAGCCGTGCCTGCGCAATTATAGATTCGGTACTCGATTTTGATTATGCCGCTGGGCGAACCGACGTGCGATCTGCTAACACCATCATCGCTTTTATTCGCGAACACGATCTCAATGTAGTCTGGATTTTGGAGACCCATGTACATGCAGACCACCTCTCGGCAGCGCCATACCTACATGAACAGTTAGGGGGTAAAACCGGCATTGGTGCCAATATAGTGAAGGTGCAGGAGATATTCGGTAAGGCATTCAATGCGGGCAGTGAGTTTGCTCGGGATGGCAGCCAGTTTGATGCGCTGTTTGAAGAAGGGGATACGTTCGCCGTTGGCCAATTACAGGGCCAGGTGCTGCATACCCCAGGACATACGCCCGCTTGTTTAACCTACGTAATAGGCGATGCCGCCTTTGTAGGCGATACGCTATTTATGCCGGATTATGGCACCGCGCGGTGCGACTTTCCCGGTGGAGATGCGCGCACTCTTTATCACTCTATCCAAAAAGTATTGGCGCTTCCCGAGCAGACGCGGCTGTTCTTATGCCACGACTATAAAGCTCCCGGTCGCGATACCTTTCAGCATGAAACCAGCGTTGCGGAACAGCGCAGTGAGAACGTCCATGTTCATGAAAGTATCAGCGAAGACGAGTTCGTGAAGATGCGCACTGAGCGCGACGCCACCTTAGGCATGCCACGGCTCATTATTCCTTCGGTGCAGGTCAATATGCGTGCGGGGGAACTGCCTCCTGCGGAAGAGAATGGCACTGTCTATCTCAAAGTGCCGCTTAATTTTTTCTAATGGTGTAAGTGCGAACTAAGGAGTGACCCGTGGATTGGACAGCAGGCTTACAAGGGCTGGTTGGGGGTGTGTTGATCGGGCTTTCCGCTACCTGGTTGATGGCAACGCTGGGGCGTATCGCCGGTATCAGTGGCATCGTGGGCAATTTGATAACCCAATGCCCCAAGGGCGATAGCGCTTGGCGAGTGGCTTTTCTGTTAGGGCTGATAAGCGGCCCGCTTCTGCTTATGGCGCTAGGTGGTGGTTTGGGCAACGTTGCCGGAAGCCCTGGTGAGGTGATTGGCGCGCCGGTGGGAGGCGTAGGGTTAATGCTGGTGGCTGGGCTGTTAGTGGGCGTAGGCACGGGGCTGGGCAGTGGCTGTACCAGCGGCCATGGGGTATGCGGGCTGGCGCGCTTGGCACCGCGCTCCATGGCGGCCACCGGTATGTTTTTGCTGACGGCGCTAGTGACCGTTTATATCTCGCGCCACATGCTAGGCCTAGGCGGTGGAGTATGAGTCAGTCAAACAAGAGTCATTGGATGAAAACAGCGGCAGGCTATGCGGCGGGGCTGCTTTTCGGTATCGGCTTAGCTGTTTCAGGCATGACCGACCCCGCGCGAGTAGTGGGGTTTCTAGACGTAGTGGGCGCCTGGGATCCAACGCTAATGTTCGTATTGGGCGGGGCCGTCATCACCACCTTTGTTGGCTATCGGCTGGTATTCAAGCGTACTGCACCATTGTTGGGTGGCGTCTTTCAGTTACCGACCAAACGAGAGTTAGACGCGAAGTTATTAGGGGGCGCTGCCCTGTTCGGCATCGGCTGGGGGCTTTCCGGCTACTGCCCAGGGCCAGCGATTGCCTCCATTGGCGGTCTTTCCTTACCGCTATTGGCCATGCTGGTGACAATGGTGTTGGGGTGGTTTGCTGCTAAGCGTCTCGCCTAGCCATTCGTCCTTATTCGGCGATTGCCATGCCCGCGCCCTTGCCATCAAAGCAAGGGCGTTTTTATTTGTCTTAACGCTGGGTTAATGCCCGTCCGCCATGCTGATGGGTAATAAATGGGAAACTGCTATGCACGTCTTGTTGATTGAAGATGACCCGCTGGTTGCTTCGGGTATTCGCGCTGGATTAATGACCTTCGACTTTGTGGTCGATCACGTCTCCACGGGGAGCGCTGCCCGTCAGGCGATGCGAACGGTGGCCAGTGATGTGGTCATTCTTGATCGCGGATTGCCCGATGGCGATGGTCTTCAATTGCTGGCCGAGTGGCGCGAGCAGGGCAATGACGTTCCCGTGCTGGTGTTAACCGCTAGGGATGCGGTGCGTGACCGAGTGGATGGACTACAGGGCGGCGCCGACGACTATCTGGTGAAACCTTTCGATTTAGATGAGTTGGTAGCGCGTTTGCACGCCTTGTTACGCCGAGTAGCAGGGCGCAGCAGCGGCCTGATTGCCCACGGCGCACTCTGCTTAGATCCAACGGCTAGGGAGGTCTACGTCGATGAACAGCTGATTATGCTGTCTCGCCGGGAGCTGGTGCTGCTTGAAACCTTCCTGCAATCGCCACGCAGCGTCCTGTCAGCCGACCAGCTTAAAGATAGCCTTTACGGTATGAACGACGATGTTGAGAGCAATGCGCTGAATGTGCATATCCACCACCTGCGCCGCAAGTTGGGGAGCGGCGTGATTGAAACAGTGCGCGGGCTTGGCTATCGGTTGGGCAAACCCGAGGCGGTACATGCGGCCGGTACGCCCTATAAGGGGCAGCTATGAGTTTACGTGCGCGCTTGCTGCTGACTCTGGGATTAACGCTGGCACTGCTCTGGGGTGTGGCGGCGGCGTGGCTGATGCGCGACCTGGAAGAGAAGTTTGTGGAAACCCTGGATCAGCGCTTAGCGCAGTCGGCAAGAATGGTGGCCGGGTTAGTCCTGCAGCTGCCGTTTGACGTATGGGAGGATGCCGAGCATCCAGTGCTGTCTATTCCACCCATTGAGGGTCTGGCCTGCCAAGTGCACTCGCCCCAAGGCGAAATCATGGCGCGCACCCATGCCGATATGGACGCTATTCTCGCCCCGGGAGAGGGCGGCCACACTTATCGCCAGGCAGGCGACGTGACTTGGCGGGTATTTACCTACGAGCGCGGTGGCATCGTGATTACCACCGCTGATCGTATGGATGAGCGCGATATGCTGCTCGGCGGCGTTATACGCATGACCGTGGTGCCCTTTATCGTAGCGCTGGTAGGCAGCATGTTTGCGCTTTGGCTGGGGGTTTGGCGTGGCTTAGCACCGCTAACACGGCTGCGCGAATCGCTGGCCAATCGCCACCCCGATGCACTGGCCCCTGTCGCTACCTATGGCCTGCCTAAAGAGATTCGTCCGCTGATTGAAACCTTAAATACGCTTCTTGAGCGTGTACAGCAAACCATTATCCGTGAGCAGCGCTTTACAAACGATGCCGCCCACGAACTGCGCACACCGCTTACCGCGATCAAAACCCACCTGCAAGTGGCTCGCCGGGTCGAAGGTCAGGCCGCAATAACATCGCTCAACTATGCTGAAGAGGGAGTGGTGCGGTTGAGCTCAACCCTTGACCAACTGCTCACGCTGGCTCGCGTAGAGGGGCGTGTGCGCTTTGATGATGGTGAGGCTAGTCGCGTCGCAGATGTAGCCGAACACGCCCTGGCGGATAGCCAGCACAACAAATCAGCCCGCTTTGTAGTGTCGCCCCATTGGCCCGATGTCGCCCTTGCGATGCCCCGCGAATTGGCTATCACCGCGCTGCGTAATTTGCTCGATAACGCTATTAACCATGGGCCCGCCGATGCCCCCGTTAACTTTGATGCGCAGTGGGAGCCAGGGGAGCGCCATCTTACCTTTAGCGTTAGCGACCAAGGCCCAGGTGTTGATGGCGCGACGCTTGAACAATTAACTCAACGATTCTGGCGCGCCAGTAAACAGCAAGGCAGTGGACTGGGGTTAGCCATTGTGGCTGCTATCGCCGAACGTTTTGGTGGCGAAGTGACGTTTGTCAGCCCTGCTGGAGGTGGTTTTACCGCCCGTCTGGTGGTGCCAGTGGCGGGTAGCTAACAACGATAACGCAAGGGAGAAACCGAGATGAATAAAAAATACTTAAGCAGGTTTGGCCTGCTGATAGGGATTAGCTTAGTCACTGGAGGCGCGCTGGCGCAGCAGGGTGACGCGGAGCGAGGCCAGGCTGCAGCGGCTACCTGCACAGCCTGTCATCAGGCCGATGGCAGCGGTATGAATGTGCCCAATGGTGAGTCATGGCCGCGCTTAGCGGGGCTGAATGCGGACTATATCGCTAAGCAGTTGCACGACTTTAAAGCCGGGCAGCGTCAAAATGCGACCATGATGACGTTTGCCAATATGCTCGACGATCAGCAAATAGCCGATGTTGCCGAATACTATAGCCAAATGCCGGTAACGCCGGGGCAAGGCGGCGATGAGGCCGACGAAGCGCTGCTGGCGCGGGGTCAACAGCTTGCCGAACGCGGCGATTGGAACGCCTACATTGTTTCCTGCCAAAGCTGCCACGGGCCCGGTGGTACGGGCGTTGGCAGCACCTTCCCAGGTGTCGCCAGCCAGCATGCTGGCTATATCAGCGCTCAGTTGAGGGCGTGGAAAAACGAGACACGCATCAACGACCCACAGAATCTCATGGGGGCCATTGCCAAACGCATGAGCGATAACGACATTCAGGCGGTGTCTGCCTGGTATGCCATGCAACCCGGTTCAGAAGAACAGGAGACAGCACAATGACCATCTGTCGTCGCTCCCTCGTCATAACCCTGACCGGCTGCTCGCTGGCGTTCGGTACCATTTATACAGCCACGGTTTTTGCCCAGCCAGAAGAGCGTCCAGACGCTGCGCTGAATATGCTGGTACACGAGCCCCCCACCATGGAAGACCTTGAGAATTCCGAACTTCATCCGGAGCTGAAGAAAGTCATCCGCTATGGGCATGATCTATTCACCAATACGCAGCAGTTGCGTGGTGAGAACGTGTTCAATGATATGAACTGCTCTAGCTGTCATTTGGGCGAAGGGCGGGTGCCGTTCAGTGCGCCAGTGTGGGCCGTGGCTATCACGCTGCCGGATTTTCGTGGTAAGAATCAGCATGTGAATAACCTGGAAGAACGTATCGCAGGTTGCTTTGCTTATTCCATGAATGGCGTGCCACCGGAGTATGGCAGCGATGAAATGCTGGCGCTGAGCGCCTACCACCAATGGCTGGCCACCGGTGCGCCGATGTATCCAGACAAACCGATCTATGGGCGTGGCTTCCCCGCACCGGATGAGCCAGCTGAAGAGCCCGACTACGCTAGGGGCGAAGCGGCTTACCAGGAAAATTGTTCGATATGCCATCAGAACGATGGCTCTGGCCACTATGAAAACGGCGAATACGTATTTCCAGCCCCTTGGGGCGACGGCTCTAATAATTGGGGCGCGGGGATCGCGCGAGTAGAAACCATGGCGGGCTTTATTTACCAAAATATGCCGCTTGGTCAGCCGCGGTCACTCAGCGATCAAGACGCCTGGGATATTGCTTACTTCATAAGCAGCCAAGAGCGACCCCAAGACCCTCGCTACACGGGCGATGTCGCCGAGACAGCCGAGCGTTTTGGCCCGACCTTCCATAACCGCTCACTGTACGGGCAAACCCGCGAACACGACGGCCATGTACTCGGTGATCACGACAACTTCGGGGAGAAGGGCGACCTTAAACCCTGGAACGTCGGGATGCCGAGGTTTGAAAACCTTTCCGAGGAGTAATACCGTCACGAAATGTGATTATGAGGAACTTTCATTTTTTGTCATTGAGAGGAGTCCTCTTTATGTCATTGCGAGGAACTTGCGACGAAGCAATCTTTGGCGGTGGCAGATTAACCCCGAGATTGCTTCACTACGTTCGCAATGACAGGTAGAGGATTTCAATGACATCACCTACGTCATTGCGAGGAGCGCAGCGACGCGGCAATCTTTGGCGGCGGTGGCAGATTAACCTCGAGATTGCTTCACTACGTTCGCAATGACAGGTAGCGGATTTCAATGACAGGGAGGGCCCACAATGAAAGAGAGGCTCACGATAATAAGGGGTGTGGCACTCAGAATGATATTAGTATGGGGCAAGCTCAACCCAATCAGGATTAAGGGAGTCAATTAGAGCATTTTTACGTTGACGTGAACCCGCTTTAAGCTGTTTTTCGCGCCTGATGGCATCTTCTATACTATTTGACTCCTCTAGCCATACAAGTTTGTGGCAACGGTACTTTTTGGTGAATCCTGGCATTAAACCTTGGCGGTGTTCATAAAGCCTGCGCTCCAAGTTGTTTGTAACTCCTATGTAAAGAACGCGGTGAGTGCGGTTAGTCAGCATATAAACATAATAAAGATTGTTTGTTGTCGACATGAACCGACCTTTCGGTGATGGATTTTTATTAATCTAACTTCATTTTATTAGCAATGGTAGGGGCGCATCATTGCAGTCAGTATCCTTATTTTGACTATGAAAAGTGAAACGACCTTAGCTTGCAGTGGTAGATTAACCTAGAGATTGCTTCGCTTGCGCTCGCAATGACAGGGGGCGGGCTCACAATGTCGGGTTGCTCGCAATAACAAATTAGATGCTATTGCGAGTAGCCCTATTCATGTCATTGCGAGGAGCGCAGCGACGCGGCAATCTTTGGCGGCGGTGGCAGATTAACCCCGAGATTGCTGCACTACGTTCGCAATGACAGGTGAAGGATTTCAATGACATCACCTACGTCATTGCGAGGAGCGTAGCGACGCGGCAATCTTTGGCAGTGGCAGATTAACCCCGAGATTGCTTCACTACGTTCGCAATGACAGGTGAAGGATTTCAATGACATCACCTACGTCATTGCGAGGAGCGCAGCGACGCGGCAATCTCAGCTAGCGGTGGCAGGCTAAGTTCATCAAGGTGTTTCACTGCCCATCATCTCGATCAGCCGCTCATCACTGGGCATACCCTGAATACGGTCAAGACGCACGGCCCCGTTCTCTGTTTCACGCTGAAAAACGGAAGTGGGGGTTGCATATAGGCCCAGCTCTTCGAACAACTGGTTATTGGCGTACACCTGCTCTTCAATTTCTCTCGGTTGGGCACTAGCTTCGATTTCCTGCTGGCCGCTTTCATGGGCATACAGTGTCGCCGCTGGATCGTCGGCGCCGAGAATAGCGGCTGCTTTTCCAGGGCTGTCGGGTGCTAAGATACCTACCATGATATGGCGTAGCTGCACCTCACCTGCTTCCACCCAGGGGCGAACGTCTTGCCACATTTGACGGCAGTAGGGGCAGTTGGCATCCGTGAAGGTGTAAATCACCCGGGGGGCATCCACATTGCCGTCCTGTACCCAGTGGCTTTCGCTTAATAGCTGCCATGTTTGTGCCTCTAGCGGTGCACGTACATGCTCATCCAGTTGCGCTTCGGTAAGGTCATTCCCCTCATTATCCATTAGCGTACCCACCACGGCGTGCTCGCCATCCGGCGTCAGGTAAATCGCCATGTCCTGGCCCTGCACGCTGGCGCCGTAGCCGCGCAACCCTCCGGGGGCATCGAATTGACCATGAATTTCCAAGCCTTGGTCGGCAAGTGCCTGAATAGGGGCGGGGAGCTCATCGGCATAGCTCGCAGAGGTGCCGACCAATCCTGCCAGCAGGAGAAAACCACTTATGCCAGCGTGACGTTTTAAGTGCATTGCAGCGCCTTGTTTGAATAAGAGTGAGAGGCTAGAGATTTAATAACCGCCGCCTTAGTGCTGGCAATCCCTAAAATAATGCCGTGTTGCGATTATCGCAGCACAACATTATTTAGGGATTATGCGCTTTATAACTGGGGCAATATGTCGCAACTTACGGTTTTTGAAGTTTACGGTTTTTGAAACTTTAGATTTCTCAATGGTATTAACGAAATGGCATTAACGATCAGCTACCAGCCAGCGTACCGCGTATGGCGGTAGCGTGCCTTCGGGAATCCATGGGTTGCCAGGATCCAGCGCTTGCCAGGCGTGTTTTTCAAGTGCCTGGGTAACTGCCTCGCCCACGTTTTCTAAGGGAAGCGGCAGATCGGTGACGTTGTACAGCGCCAGTAATCGGCGGCCATCGTGCAGTGGGCCGCGCTCTACCGCCAGCAGTTCCGGTGCCGAGACTAACACCCGCTGGGCGGCATTGGGGTGAAAGCAGGGCTCTTGACGGCGCTGGTCTAATAGCCGGTTTAAGGCGTGAAAAACATCGTGGGTGGGCGTTGAAGGGCTATCTAACAGCAGGTCTAGCTCGCTACGCTGCCAGCGCCGGCGGTTGATCGAACGTAGCCGCCCACTGCGCTCAACGCCTTCCACGTCATTGAGTGTGCCAGTTAGGGTATGAATATACAGCGCGGGGATACCTTGCAAACTCAGCATAATTGCTTGGCTGCATAGAAAACGCGCTACCTGCCACGGGTCGGGGCCGCGGCGGGTGCCGCGCATGGCTTCAAACCAGGTGATATTGATCTCATAGGGCGTATCGCTTCCATCGGGGTTGCTACGCATGCTGACAAAGCCTCCGAAACGGTGCATCAGCTCCAGCAGCGCATCCCGCTCGTGATCGGGCAATAAACCTTCCAAGGGGCGCACGCCAATGCCGTCGTGGCTGGCCGTAAAGTTGAGGTAGGTGCATTGGTCGGGCAGTACCGGAAGGCTGGCAAGCCAGGTTTGTAAGGTGCTCGCTTCGCCCCGGGTGAGGGTGTGCAATAGCAGCGGGGGGAGGGCAAACTGATACACCATATGGGCTTCGTCGGGGCCCCCCGCTGGCAACCGATCCAAGCCAAAATAACTGATATTTTCCTGGTGGGGCACATTGGTTTCGGTGATTAACAGGGTACCTGGGGCCACGTGATCCACAATCGCTCGTAGCAGCCGCACCACAGTGTGGGTTTCCGGCAGGTGAATGCAGGCAGTACCCAGCCGCTTCCACAGAAAGGCCACCGCATCCAAACGTACAATCCGCGTTCCTTGCTCCAGGTAGAACAGCAAAATACCCACGAACTCCAGCAGCACATCCGGATTTTCAAAGTTCAGGTCAAGCTGGTCTTCGGAGAACGTCGCCCACAGGTAGCGGGTGCCGCGCCGGGTGGAAATGGGCACCAGCAGCGGGCTGCTGCGTGGGCGCACCACCTGGGAGACATCGGTCTCTGGATCGACTTCGATAAAGTAGTCGCGGCCGGGCAGGCTGCCGCTCAGGTAATCCACAAACCAGAGAGACTCCCGTGAGACGTGATTGAGCACCAGGTCGGCCATTAAGTCGTAATGGCTGGCGAGTTCGCGGATGTGCGACCAATCACCAAGATCGGGGTTCACTTCACGGTAGTGGATCACCGAAAAGCCGTCGTCGCTGCTCCAGGGAAAGAAGGGCAGTACATGTACACCGCTGATGCGATCGCCCAACCGCGCTTGAAGAAAATCGCTAAGCACTGCCAACGGCGGCACACTATCTTCAATAATCGAGTCACCGTAGCTGATCACCCACTGATCTTTTTCGCTCCAAGAGGGTGCGTTTTTAGTGCTGGTTCTACCGGAGCTGGATGAAAATGGGGCAAGCGACTGAAAATGCGCTAGACGCTGGTTTAAACGGCGCTGCACTTCCCCCGCCCTGGGGCCATAAAGGTGGCTGAGGTAGTCGTTAACGGTCTGCTCAAAGGGGGGCATGGGTAGCTCCTGATAAACAATCTGCCACAAACGCTGCAGCTTGTGTGCCAAATCGTTACAATACGAGGTTGATACCGCGTTTAAACGCTAAGATACATTAGCTTGTGGCAGTTACTACTGCTAAAACGCTATTAATAGCACACACATTGACAGGTTATAACACGCTAACTCGTGCGGTACGCCGACACGAGCTGACAACAGGTTGACCGCCATGCATTGCCCTTTTTGTGGTGCAAACGATACTCGAGTGACTGATTCGCGCCTGGTAGCGGATGGTGATCAGGTACGCCGTCGACGCCAGTGTGCGAGCTGCCAAGAGCGCTTTACCACCTACGAAACCGCAGAATTGGTAATGCCGCGGGTGGTGAAGTCCGACGGCTCCCGCGAGAGCTTTAATGAAGCCAAACTGCGGGCAGGTATGTTGCGTGCGCTGGAAAAGCGTCCGGTCAGTGCAGAAGCCATTGAAGCGGCGGTAGAGCGCATCCGCCAAACCTTACGTGCCCGGGGCGATCGCGAAATCAACGCCCGTGATATTGGCGAGTCGGTCATGCAAGCGCTTAAAACCCTCGATCACGTAGCCTATATCCGCTTTGCTTCGGTATATCGCAAGTTCCAGGATCTGGATGAATTTCGCGCTGAGATTGACCGGCTGTCCCAAGAGCCCTCTTCCCGACTGGGCCATGGCAGCGAGTCGTCAAAATGAGTGCTGTCTTTAGCCAAGCCGACCACCGCTATATGGCGCGGGCGCTGCAACTGGCGCAAAAAGGCTTATACACCACGGATCCCAACCCGCGGGTCGGCTGTGTGATTGTGCGTGACGAGCAGATTGTCGGTGAAGGCTTTCACCTGTGTGCCGGTGAACCCCACGCCGAAATTCACGCGTTGAATGATGCTGGTGAGCAAACCCTGGGCGCGACCGCGTACGTCACCCTGGAGCCTTGTTCCCACACCGGCCGCACTGGCCCCTGCGCGGTGGCGCTCCAGGAAGCGAAGGTGTCGCGGGTAGTGGTTGCCATGGTGGATCCGAACCCGCAGGTGAGTGGCCGCGGTATTCGTCTGCTTGAAGAGGCGGGTGTTGAGGTGGCGGTGGGGTTATTAGAGAGTGACGCGCGCGCTCTGAATCCCGGCTTTATTGCTCGCATGACCCAGCAGCGTCCCTTTGTGCGCCTGAAAATGGCGATGAGTCTAGATGGTCGTACCGCCATGGGGTCGGGGGAGTCTCAGTGGATCACCGGGCCTGAAGCACGCACCCAGGTGCAGCGGCTACGGGCACGCTCCAGCGCGATATTAAGCGGCGTTGAGTCGCTCATTATGGACGACTCTCGGCTGACGTTACGAGCAGAGCAGTTACAGCTTAACAACGCAGACGAAGTGGTTCGCCGCCAGCCCCTGCGGGTGATTTTAGATACCCACTTGCGCCTACCTCTGGCGGCAGCCTGTTTAAGCGAGCCTGGGCGTACGCTAGTGATCACCACATCAGACCACTTGGAAGAGAAGCGGGAACGGTTAACTCAGGCGGGCGCTGAAGTACAGGTGTTGCCCGCCGGTAGCGATGGCCGTATCGATTTAGTGGCAATGCTGCAGTGGTTAGCCGAAAATGAACAGGTTAATGAACTGCTAGTGGAAACCGGAGCGACATTGGCGGGCGCTATGCTCGATGCGGCGTTGGTCGATGAGCTACAGCTGTTTGTTGCCCCCACACTGTTAGGCGGCGAAGCGCGGCCCCTTTTTGCGTTGCCAGGGCTCTCACGTATGGCCGATCAGCGGCGGTTAACCATTCACGATATGCGAGCAGTAGGGCGCGATTGGCGCATTATTGCATCCCCTCTAGCGACTAGCGCATCTGGCGAATTTTGCGAGAGCAAGGTACCCTGACGCGCAAAATCGTGACTCACTCTCGCGACACTCTTTCTCGATAACCTATCCTGACAAGCTATCGTGACAACACTTATTGGAGATTCCATGGCGCACCCCTCCTCTAGAGGCTTAGCCCCTATCGCCGAGCTGGTGGACGATATCCGCCAGGGCAAAATGGTGATTCTCATGGACGATGAGGATCGCGAAAATGAAGGTGATATCATCATGGCCGCCGAAAAAGTGCAGGCCGAGCATATCAACTTTATGGCCCGTTTCGCCCGCGGCTTGATCTGCATGCCGATGACTCGCGCCCGCTGTGAGCAGCTTAATCTGCCGCTAATGGTGCGTGATAACGGTTCCGGTTTTGGCACCAAGTTTACTCTCTCCATTGAGGCAACCGAAGGCGTCACGACGGGTATTTCAGCTGCAGATCGTGCGCGTACCGTGCAAGCCGCGGTGGCACCCAATGCAAAGCCCTCTGATATCGTTCAGCCAGGCCATATCTTTCCGCTGATGGCCGAGCCGGGCGGCGTGCTGCGCCGTGCCGGGCATACGGAAGCTTCGTGTGATTTGGCGGCACTGGCGGGCTGTGACCCTAGCGGTGTAATCTGCGAGATTATGAATGATGATGGCAGCATGGCGCGCCGCCCCGAGCTTGAAGCCTTCGCCCAGGAGCACGGTATTAAGATCGGTACCATCGCGGATCTGATTCACTACCGTATCGTTAACGAACAGACCATCGATCATCTGGAAGCGTCAACGGTCATGACCTCCCATGGCGAGCTTGAGCTGCACGTGTTCCGTGATCGTATCCAGGGCGCTCACCATTTGGCGTTGGTGAACGGTCAGCCCACACCGGAACAGGCCACCACGGTGCGCGTGCATCTGACTGATACGCTGCGCGATGTAATGGGCTTGATGAAAGACGAACAGTGCCGCTGGGATGCCCATCGCGCGCTGGAAGAGATTGCCAGTGCCGCGCCAGGCGTGTTTGTGTTGATTGACGACGGCCGCCCGCACCAGGATTTGAAAGACCAACTGGATATCTTTTTGGATCGCGTGCGCCAGCCGCGTACCAGCGACTCCGACGGTGCCGGTAACTACTTGACCATCGGCACCGGTTCTCAGATTCTGCGCTATTTAGGCGTGGGTAAAATGCGATTACTTAGTTCACCGTGGAAGTTTTCGGCGCTGTCCGGCTTTGACCTCGAAGTTGTAGAGCGTCTGGGCCCTAATGACACGGCGTATGAACCAACTTCTCAGCAGAACTAATTCAGCAGGAATAAATTGATGCACTCCCTCACTCAAGTTGAAGGTACGTTTGTTGATGTCGATGGCCGCTATGTCATCGTGGTCGGCCGTTTTAACCATCACGTGGTCGATAGCCTGGTGGAAGGCGCCGTCGACAGCTTGACCCGTCACGGTGTCGACGCCGAGCATATCCACATTGTTCACGTGCCGGGCGCCTGGGAACTCCCGCTGGCGGTGAAGCGCGTGTTGAAGGTAATGAAACCCGACGCAGTGATTGCCCTGGGCGCGGTCATTCGCGGTGGCACACCGCATTTTGAATACGTAGCGGGCGGCTGCAATACGGCGATTAATCACCTGCAGCTTGAGTTTGATACCCCGGTGGCTAACGGCGTGTTAACCGTTGAAACCATTGAGCAAGCGATTGAGCGTGCAGGCACCAAGGCCGGTAACAAAGGCACCGAAGCTGCCATGGCCGCGATGGAAATGGTCTCTCTGCTCCGTGCGCTACCGTCAGGAGATACCCAATGAGCGAGCGTAAACCCTCTGCCGCTCAGCAGGGCCGCCACGCGGCGCGGGAATTAACGGTGCAGGGGCTTTATCAATGGCACATGACGGGTAAATCCATTACCACCATTGAAGCCGAGTTTCGTAGCCAGGTCGCCGACGATGACCTGGAAGATCACGAAAATTGGGTCAAGGTGATGGAGATCGCCGACAAGGCGCTGTTTCACGAGTTACTCCATAATACCGTGCGGTTCAAAGCGGAACTGGATCGTGAAATCTCTCCCCTGCTAGACCGCCGCTTAGAAGATCTTGATGCGGTAGAGTTGGCCATCCTACGGTTGGGCGCTTACGAGCTTTCCCGCCGCATGGAAGTACCTTATCGTGTCGTCATTAACGAAGGCGTTGAGCTGGCTAAGTCATTTGGCGCCACCGATGGCCATAAATACGTGAACGGCATTCTCGACAAGCTGGCTATTCGCTTGCGCAGTGCCGAGGTCAGCGCTCGTCGTCTCTGAACGCGAGCGGTATGACAATGCGTTTAAGGGGCCTTTGTGCTTGCCGAATTTGATTTGATTCGACGCTACTTTATGTCGTCGCAGGAGGCGTCGGCTGCGTCAAATGGCGTCACACTGGGATGTGGAGACGACGCCACGCTGCTGTTGCCGCAAGCAGGCCAACAGTTGGTCGTGAGCGTTGATACCTCGGTGGTGGATGTACACTTTCCCCGCGAAGCATCAGCATTTGCGGTGGGTCACCGTGCCTTGGCCGTTGCGCTGAGCGATCTGGCCGCCATGGGGGCGACTTCGCGTTGGTGTTTGATGGCGTTAACCCTTGATCAGCGCCAGTTTACCAATGATGAAGCCACCCATGCTTGGCTTACAGACTATGCGCGAGGCTTTCATACGCTTTGTCAGCAGCACGCCACCACGCTGGTGGGGGGCGATGTCACTTCCGGTGCGCTTTCCATAGGCGTTACTGTGATGGGTGAACTCCCGGTGGGCGAAGCCTTGACCCGTAGCGGTGCCCAGGCGGGAGATCTGATCGCTGTCACCGGTGCACTAGGTGGTGGGGCAGGCGGGCTGGCGCTTTGGCAGCAGGGCGAGCGCGATCTGGCGCATCCATTGTTAAGTCGCTACCTATTGCCACAACCGCGCTTAGCGGCGGGCCTGGCGTTGCGCGACTTAGCCACCGCTGCACTGGATATCTCCGATGGGCTACTGGCCGACTTGGCGCATATTCGCGACGCTTCGCAGGTCGGAGCCGTCATCGCGCTAGACGCCTTACCACTGGCGGACGCACTGGAAAGCTCCCTAGGTCGGGAAGCTGCACTAAAGGCGGCACTTTCCGGCGGGGATGATTACGAACTGCTTGTTACCCTCGGCGCTGACGACGTCGCAGAGGCGCAACAACGTTTAGCGCCATTGGGTCTCTCGCTGACCGTCATCGGCCACTGCAGTGAAGCGTTAGGCGTTACTGCCTCTGGCCAGAGTGAACTGAGTCGTTATGTCAGCGGCTATGCCGGCTGGCAGCATTTTAGTGGGGAAGCGCCATGAATCATGCACCGAAAAGTGTCTGGCGTCGCCCAACACATTTTTTTGCCTTCGGCTTGGGTAGCGGTGCTGTCCCTTGGGCGCCGGGTACCTTTGGCACGCTAGCGGCCATTCCGTTCTACTGGATGATGGCGGAACTGCCCCTGGGGTGGTACCTGAGTATTTGTTTTGTTGCCTTTATTGTCGGCGTTTGGCTATGTGATAAAACGTCCCACGATTTAGGGGTACACGATCACTCGGGTATCGTGTGGGACGAGTTTGTGGGTTACTGGCTAACCATGGCGGCGGTGCCTTTTTCGTGGGAGGCTGCGCTATGGGGATTTGTGGTATTTCGCATCTTCGATGTCTTTAAGCCCTGGCCGATTCGCTGGGCTGACCGCCGCGTGGCGGGCGGCTTTGGTATTATGATCGATGACGTGATGGCAGGGGCCTACGCCTGGAGTACTATGCACCTGTGGTTCTGGCTACACTAAACTTGGTAAGTGGTAAGTGGTAAGTGGTAAGTGGTAAGTGGTAAGTGGTAAGTGGTAAGTGGTAAGTGGTAAGTGGTAAATAGAGATCAGGAGCGGTTGATAACTTTTTTCGAGTGCATTGGCTGCAAGGCGTTGGCTTCAAGGAGGTAGCATGCGCAAGGAACGTCTGATTGTCCCCACGCTGGCGATTATAGCCGTAGTGTGGATGGCAGCGCAGCTACTCTCCAGTGTGCTGTTTGAGCGCAGTCTACGCCAAGCGCTCGAAGATCTGGAGGCGCGGGGCGAGTGGCGCGTCAATCGTACTGAGAGTCATCAAGGGTGGTTAAGCTCCCAAGGCAGGGTGATACTGTCACCGCTTTTGGGTCGACCCTGGCGCCTTGAGCTCACGTATAGCGCGCGGCACGGTATTTTAAGCACGGATGTCGAAGGCACCGTACTACCACGTCTCGATACCGTTCTGCAGCAAGCCGTGGGTGAGGTCACCGCCCCCTCTGTGCCGCGTTGGCAGGGGCGCTATCACACCCTTAGCGGTCATAGCGAATTGCGCCTTGCCCTTGCCCCCTTTGTGATTCAACAAAATGGCCGCGATTTAGCCGTCCGCGGTGGTCGGCTGCGCTTGGAAGGCGTGTTTGGCGATTGGCGACTACGCGCGTTATTTGATCAACTTACCCTGACCGACGGTATGGCCCAGCTTGCGATAGGCCCCACGGTGCTCGAAAGCCGCTATACTTATATTGATGATGCTTACCACTTTGCTCAACGCGATCACCTGCATATTGAAACGCTGACGCTCAGCTACCCCTCCTACGATATCCAGTTTTCACCTCTCGATCTAAACAGCCATATGGTGCTGGATGAGAGCGAACTCCGTATCAAAGGCGAGCTTGAAGTGGGCGATGTGATGGTGCCTTCTCAAGCGCCTGATATGCCGCTGCTCAATGGCCGCATAGAGATGGAGCTTTCGCGTTTGAATGCCGATGCGGTTCGCCACTTGATTCGCCGTTTGCGCCAGGAAGCCGCCTGGGGAGACGCTAGTCTACCTATGGCCGAAGGGTTGCTGGCCCGGTTGGAGCCGGATCTGCGCAAAGTGCTTAGCGACTCGCCACGTTTAGATGTCATGACCATCGCCATCGACAGTCCGCTGTTGGGTATTCGCCTGGATGCGGATGGCGCGCTGTTTTTTGATGCCCGCCAGTTGGATGAGCTGAGTGTGGTTAACCTCGACAAAAAGAAAGAGCAGGCGAAATGGCTGGAGCGCATTGATGGCGACTTTACCTGGCACGATGCGCCTACCGTCGCCGCATTATGGTTAGGTCTGCCCCTGGGTACTCGGGAGCTGCAGTTTGATGTGGTGCGTGGCGTTTGGCGTATCAATGGGCGCCCGATGCCCGAGCTTTGGCCTCAATAATTTTAAAAGAAAAGTTTACCTACGGTCGCAGGGAGCGCCGCTAAACTGACTGTTCTACTCGCGAAGGGTTGAAGTTTTGGCCCACTGCCCGCATTCCATGGACAACACTAGGCGGTTCTCACCGCCGGTATCGGTTCATTGGAGGACGCATGAGCGACCAGGATTACGAACACGACGCTGAACATCTTGATTGGCAACTTGATGATGAGCAGTCATCCACTACTGATGACACCCCCGGTAGTGAAGAGAGTAGTGAAGACAGTGGTGCAAACCACTCTAACGAACAGACTGAAAAAAGCTCTCAAGAGCCCGATAGTAAGCAGGGAGGAAGTGAGTACCGCTCAGACGGCGAGCGGGTAAACTCTCTGGTGCCCGCTAGCGAAATGCTGCCCGAACGCATTTACCTCCTGCCTATTCATAACCGGCCGTTCTTCCCCGCCCAGGTACAGCCGCTGGTGATTAATCGTGAGCGCTGGGAAGAGACCATGCGCCGTGTGGGTAACACGCCGCACCACACATTGGGTGTTGCCTTTGTGGGCGAGCAGGGTGTCACCTCCCTGGATCACGAAGGTTTCCCGGAGATCGGTACTGCGGTCAAAGTGCACAAACTTAAGGGCGAAGACGATCAGATTCAGTTTATCGCTCAAGGGCTTCAGCGCTTTAAAATTACCCGCTGGCTCTCCAAAGAGCCGCCTTACCTCGTCGAGGTGACCTACCCTAAAGAGCCGGTTGATGCGGAGAACGAAGAGACCCGCGCCTACGCCATGGCGATCATCAACGGCATTAAAGAGCTGCTGCCGATTAACCCGCTGTACGGTGAAGAACTCAAGCACTACCTCAACCGCTTTAGTCCTCATCAGCCGGGGCCGTTGACCGATTTTGCCGCCGCTATTACCTCCGCCAAAGGCCCCGAACTTCAGGATGTGCTGGCAACACTTTCGGTAGAAGAGCGGATGCAGAAAGTGCTGCCGCTGCTGCGAAAAGAGATCGATGTTGCGTTGCTACAGGGCGAGATCAGCGAGCAGGTAAACGCGCAAATGCAGGATCGCCAGCGCGAGTTCTTCCTGCGCGAGCAGCTCAAGGTCATCCAGCGTGAATTGGGTATCTCCAAAGGTGATCGAGAAAACGATGTAGATACCTTTAGAGCGCGTTTGGAGTCACTGGTAGTGCCCGAGCGTGTTCAATCGCGTATTGACGATGAGCTTAATAAGCTCAGCGTGTTGGAAACCGGTTCGCCGGAGTATGGCACCACGCGTAACTACCTGGATTGGTTAACCTCGCTGCCCTGGGGAGTGACCAGCCAGGATCAGTTGGATCTACCCCATGCCCGCCAGGTGCTGGATCGCGACCACGACGGTTTGAAAGACGTTAAAGAGCGTATTATCGAATTTCTGGCCGAGGGTACTTTCAAAGGCGACGTAGGCGGCTCGATTGTATTGTTGGTAGGCCCTCCTGGGGTAGGCAAAACCTCCATCGGACGTTCGATCGCCGAAGCCTTAGGGCGCCAGTTTTACCGTTTCTCAGTCGGTGGTATGCGCGATGAAGCGGAAATTAAAGGCCATCGGCGTACCTATGTGGGCGCTATGCCCGGCAAACTGGTGCAAGCCTTTAAAGAGGTCGAGGTCGAAAACCCCGTTATCATGCTGGATGAAATCGATAAGCTCGGGCAGTCCTTTCAGGGCGATCCAGCATCGGCGCTGCTGGAAGTACTTGATCCCGAACAGAACGTCGATTTCCTTGATCACTATCTTGATGTGCGCATGGACCTCTCCAAGGTGCTGTTTATCTGCACTGCCAACACGCTTGATTCGATTCCAGGGCCGCTGCTTGACCGTATGGAGCAGATCCGCCTCTCCGGTTATATCGCTGAAGAGAAGCTGGCGATTGCCAAGCACCACCTGTGGCCGAAGCTGCTCAAGCGCGACAACCTGACGAAAAAGAGGATCAGCCTCTCCGATGCGGCTTTAAAGCAGGTCATTGAAGGCTACGCCCGGGAAGCCGGAGTGCGCCAGCTGGAGAAGCAACTGCACCGCATTGTGCGTAAATCGGCCGTTAAACTGCTCGAAGAGGAGTCTGAAACGGTCAAGATATCAGTTAAAAACCTGGAGGAGTTCTTAGGTGCGCCGATTTTCCGTAAGGAGAAAGTGCTCACCGGCGAAGGGGTAGTGACCGGCCTGGCGTGGACTTCCATGGGGGGGGCAACATTGCCCATCGAAGCAGGCAAAGTACACTCACTGGATCGTGGTTTTAAACTGACCGGTAAGTTAGGCGAAGTGATGCAGGAGTCCGCCAATATCGCTTACAGCTATACCCTGGGCCACCTGCAGGAGTATGGTGCCGATACCGACTTCTTTGACTCGGCGTTTGTACACTTGCACGTACCCGAGGGCGCCACGCCGAAAGATGGCCCTTCGGCGGGTGTCACCATGACCACGGCGCTGCTCTCGCTGGCCAAGCACCATGCGATCGATAGGCCTTTGGCGATGACCGGCGAACTAACGTTAACCGGCCAAGTGCTCCCCGTTGGCGGTATTCGTGAGAAAGTCATTGCCGCGCGACGCAGCGATATTTTTGAATTGATTTTGCCCGACGCCAACAAGCGCGATTACGAAGAGTTGCCGGACTACCTGAAAGAGGGCATGACGGTGCACTTTGCCAAGCGCTACCGTGATGTGGCAGATGTCGTGTTTGGCCGAAAATAGAGCGTTGATTTTATTTGCAGCAATGGCTATTTAACCTTTTAAAGCGTCTTACGAGAGTAAGGCGCTTTTTTTACATTTGTTCACTGGTTTGCCGAGATGATCTATAGCGATAATGACCTCTGCTTTTATAAAAATTAAGAATATCTAATTCTTGGAGAACTAATGCGCAATAACCAGCCCGTGACGCAGCGTGAGTATGTTCTGAGTGAGGAAGCGGTGCTTATTTCCCGCTCGGATTTAAAGGGCAATGTGACCTACGCCAACCCTACTTTTGTTGAGGTCAGTGGCTATAGCCGTGAAGAACTCATTGGCTCTCCCCATAACCTCCTTCGTCACCCTGATATGCCTGAAGCTGCTTACAAGGATTTCTGGAAAACCATCCAAGCGGGGACAACCTGGCAAGGCGTGGTTAAAAATCGGCGTAAAAATGGCGATCACTACTGGGTGAATGCCACCGTGGCGCCGCTGCGGGACGGTGAGCGCATCGTCGGCTACACTTCCGTGCGCCGCAAAGCGTCAGAAAAAGCCATTAACCAGGCAGAAAAAATCTATGCCGAGATTCGCGAAAAAGGTAAATCCCGCCACTACGCACTAGCCCATGGCACGCTGCGGCGTAAAGGCTTGACCGGAATGCTGTCGCGCTTTCAGTTCACTAGCCTGAAAGCCAAGCTCACCAGTATGGTGGTGGCGTCGCTGCTGCTACTCTGTCTTTCGGGTGGGTTGGGAGTCTCTGCGCTGTTACTCTCCGGCGAGCGGCTGGAAACCATTAATCGCTCAGGGTTGAGCGATGTCGCCTCGCTGCAGAATATCGAACGCTATATTGGTCAAACGGTTGGCACGCTGGAACCTGCGGTACGAAGCCCTCGTCGGGCTGACCTGGAGGCCGTCAACGCAGACATTGGCCAGTATACCGATGCCATGCAGACGCTGTGGGCGGGCTACTATGCGGATGCGACGGTCACTGATGAGACCGCCCAGGCTTTTGATAGTGCTCTGAATACCTGGATTGATGCGGTGCAAACCGCCCTTGTGGCGATTGAAGAGGGTAATGGGTTCGCGGCCTTTGAGGCCTTGAATGACGTGGTGGTGCCGACCACAGAGTCGCTGCGCGAGATGAACAGCACCTTGGTTGAGCAGGTACGTGCCGATGCCGAATTGCTGGTGACCGAGGCACAAAGCGGGCGTCAGCAAATGCTGATAGCGCAGCTGGTGCTACTGGCGGTAGGCTTTTTAGTCATGATCGGCTTGAGTGTAATGATTCTGAAATCCGTGTTTCGCAGCTTGTCGGGCGCGCGGTATATCACTTTCCAAATTGCCGCGGGTAACTTGGCCGCCCGTGAACGTCGTCAAACTAACGACGAGTTGGGCGAGCTGCTCTACTCCCTGGACACCATGCGTTTTAGCCTCTCCAGCATCGTGGGCGATGTAGAGAATCGTGTCTCAGTGGTTACTCCGGCGATTCAGCAGATAGCCGCTGAAAATGAGGAACTCTCTTCGCGCACTGAGCAGCAGGCGTCGTCGCTTCAGCAGACCGCTTCGAGTATGGAGGAGATGACCTCGACGGTTCAGCAGAACACCGATAATGCCCGCCAGGCGACTGATCTGGCAGTGCAGAACGCTGCCAGCACCAAGGAAACCGGTCAGCAAATGCAAAAGCTGGTGGAGCGCATGCAGCGTATCGCCCAGAGTGCTGAAAAGATGACCGAGATGATCAGCGTGATCGACGGCATTGCCTTTCAAACTAATATTTTGGCACTCAACGCCTCGGTTGAGGCTGCGCGTGCTGGTGAACATGGACGCGGCTTTGCGGTAGTCGCCAGCGAAGTGCGCAATCTAGCTGGTCGCAGCGCAGATGCCGCCCAGGAAATTCGCAAGATGATTGATAGCACTACTCAGGAAGTCAGCGGTGGTCGTAGTGCGGTAGAGCAGGCGGAGCGGGCGATTGAGGAAGTCTCTCAGCAGGTGAGTCGAGTCAGTGAGCTGATGGAGTCGATCAGCACTGCGTCCAGCGAGCAGAGCAGTGGGATCGGTCAAATTAACTCGGCGATTGCCGAAATGGATCTTGTGACCCAGCAGAACGCTTCAAAAGTTCAGTCGATTGCGGCGTCAGCGGACAATCTCTCCCTCGAAGCTTTTGAACTCGCTAACGTGGTCGATGCGTTCCGTTTGGAAGGCGCTCAAGACGAGAACATCAAAGAGGCGCGGGCGAAGTTACAGCGCGCCAACCAGGCACTCAGTAAAGCAACTCAGCAATTGTCAGCCCCTTCAGAGCAGCGTGCTAAGACACCCGCAACACAGCCTCGCGCTGACCAGTGGGAGGCGTTTTAGCCCAGCAGACAACACTGTTAGGTGCTTGATTTCCCTTTATTCGGTTTTATGACATGCCACCCTTCGCGGTGGCATATTTCATGCATTACCTCTAATTGAAAAGGCTTAGCGTTAACTAAGACTAAAGATGGCGCAAGCCTTCAATAAAAAGTAGGGGGTCTCAATGCATAATGCCGCACAAGCAGCATCCACTGTTTATGAATTAGCCGATGACGAAGTGTTGATCTCACGCTCGGATCTGCAGGGCAGAATCACCTACGCCAACCAAACCTTTGTGGAGGTGAGTGGTTACACGCTGGATGAGATCATGGGTGAACCCCATAGCCTGTTCCGCCACCACAGCATGCCCAAGGCGGTTTTTCAGAACCTGTGGGAAACCATTGAAGCCGGTAAAACCTGGCAGGGGCTGATCAAGAATCGCCGCCAAACGGGAGAAGCGTATTGGATGCATACCACCATCGCGCCGCTGCTCGATGGTGACCGCGTGGTGGGCTATACCTCTATCCGGCGTAAAGCGGCGGATAGAGCCATTGCCCGGGCAGAGCGGGTATACGCTGCAACGCAACAGGGCAAAACACGTGGTTTCAAGCTGCATTATGGTGCAATACGCCACACCGGCCTGCGTGGATGGGTAAAGCGTTTTAGTTTCAGCAGCATGCAGGCCAAGCTGATGGGCATGGTGCTGGCTTCGGTGGTTTTACTAGTCATCGCAGGGGCGGCGGGGGTGTATGGCTTAACCAGTTCCGCTGAACGCTTACGCACTCTCAATCAAACGGGCCTTGAAGGCATTACCGACCTTCAGCAGATAGGCCAGCGGGTTAGCCAAGCAATTCAGGCGTTAGAACCGGCGGTGCGCAACCCGAGGCGAGCGGATCTTGATGCTCTTGAAAGCCAGTTAACCACCATGAGTGCCGACATTGAGCAGTCGTGGCAAGGCTATACTGCAGAGCGCGAAACCGGCGGTGTGCAAGAGGGCCTAGCGGCACATCTCACCACTTTTATTGAAAGTGCCGATACCACCCTGACGGCTATCCGCGATGGTAACGGCTTTGCTGCTTTTGAAGCCTTTAATGACAACGTGCAGCCCACCTCTGAAAGTATTAGTGCCACTATCAATGTATTGGTTGAACAGGAACGCACGGCTGCGCATACGCTGATGGACAATGCCGAACAGCAGCAACAGGTATTATTGTACGGTCAATTGGGCGTGCTGCTGCTGGGTATCGTGTTAATGGTGGGGCTGAGCATGGCGGTACTCAAATCGCTGATTAAATCGCTCAACGAGGCGCGCCGGGTAACGTTCCAAATTGCCGCGGGTAACCTCGCCAACCGAGTGACCTTGAAGCGTAATGACGAGTTAGGCGAGTTGCTGAGTTCGCTGGAAACCATGCGCGCTAGCTTGTCGGGGCTGATTACCGAGGTGGGCAACAAAGTCGATGTGGTGACACCTGCGTCCGAACATATCAAACAGCAGAATGAAGACTTGGCATCGCGCACTGAGCAGCAGGCCTCCTCGCTTCAGCAAACTGCCTCTAGCATGGATGAGATGACGGCGACCGTGCAGCAAAACAGCGAAAACGCCCGTCAGGCCAATCAATTGGCCATGCAAAACGCCACCACCAGCCGCGAAACTGGCGAGCGCATGCAGGCGCTAGTCGAACGCATGGAGCGTATCGCCGCCAGCGCCGATAAGATGACCGATATCATTAGCGTCATCGACGGCATCGCTTTTCAAACCAATATTCTGGCGCTGAATGCCTCAGTGGAAGCTGCTCGGGCTGGCGAGCAAGGGCGTGGTTTTGCGGTTGTGGCAAATGAGGTGCGTAGCTTGGCCGGGCGTAGCGCTGATGCGGCTGGCGACATTCGTCGTTTAATCGACTCCTCCTCCCAGGAGATTAGCGGCGGTGCCCAGGCGGTGAAGGAGGCCGAAGCCGCTATCGATCAGGTAGTGACTCAGGTAATGAGAGTCAGCGATATCATGGAAGAGATCAGCACCGCCTCCGATGAGCAGAGCAACGGTATCGCGCAAATTAATACCGCTGTCGCGGAGATGGATCATGTCACCCAGCAGAACGCCTCCAAGGTACAGTCGATTTCCAGCGCTGCTCAAGACCTCACCCGCGAAGCACTGAGCCTGGCCAACGTTATCGCCGCCTTTCGCTTAGAGGGTGCTGCCGAAGAGAGCAGCGAGACTGCCCGCAAGCGCTTGCTTAAACAAGCAGGGCTTGGCTCCACGCCCCCATTAGCGTCATCTCCAGCATTAGCCTCGCCCCAAAATTCCCCGACTCAGCGTACTGCCCAAGCCCAGCCAGCCGAAGAGGCGTGGGCGACCTTCTGATGAACCGGCGCCATGGAGGGCGCTTTACTTCCTATCGGGTCTCGTGATTTAGCCTCTACATCCAGCCTCCACATCTAGTCTCTGCGCATTGCTCATGCCACAATCAAAAGCCACTGATATTTTTCAGAATTAGCCTAGTCCGCAGTCTTGCTTGCTGTGGGCTAATAAAAAATAGAGCCTAGCTATTTATTAGAGAGTAGAGGACACCATGCCAGAGTATCGCTCACGTACCACCACCGCTGGCCGCAATATGGCCGGTGCCCGCGCGCTGTGGCGCGCCACCGGTATGCAGGATGGCGACTTTCAAAAGCCGATTATCGCGGTAGCCAACTCCTTTACCCAGTTTGTGCCGGGCCATGTGCATTTAAAGGATATGGGCCAGCTGGTGGCGCGGGAGATTGAGAAAGCCGGGGGCGTCGCCAAAGAGTTCAACACCATTGCGGTGGACGATGGTATCGCCATGGGCCACGACGGCATGCTCTACTCGCTGCCCAGCCGCGACTTGATCGCTGACAGCGTTGAGTATATGTGCAACGCCCACTGCGCCGATGCGCTGGTATGTATTTCCAACTGCGACAAAATCACCCCAGGAATGCTGATGGCCGCTCTACGCCTCAATATTCCGGTTATCTTTGTTTCCGGCGGCCCCATGGAAGCGGGTAAAACCAAGCTTCTCAACCACGGCCTGGATCTCGTCGATGCCATGGTGATGGCCGCCGACGACAGCGTGGATGATGACACCCTGGCAGAAGTAGAGCGCAGCGCCTGCCCCACCTGTGGTAGCTGTTCGGGCATGTTTACCGCCAATTCCATGAACTGCTTAACCGAAGCGCTGGGCCTGGCCTTGCCCGGCAACGGTACCGTCTTGGCGACTCACTCGGATCGTCGTCGCCTGTTTGAAACCGCTGGTCATCGCATTGTCGAGCTGGCCAAGCGCTACTACGAAGGCGAAGAAGCCCACCTGCTGCCACGTGCCATTGCCTCCAAGGCGGCGTTCAAAAACGCCATGACCCTGGATATCGCCATGGGCGGCTCTACCAACACTATTCTTCACTTCCTGGCGGCGGCCCAGGAAGCCGAGGTGGACTTCACCATGGCGGATATCGATCGCCTCTCCCGTGAAGTACCCCAACTCTGCAAAGTGGCGCCCAATACCCAGAAGTACCATATCGAAGACGTCCACCGTGCAGGTGGCATTATGGCCATCCTGGGGGAACTGGATCGTGCCGGAGTGCTGGATACCTCGGTGCCCACCGTGTATGGCGACAGCCTGAAAGCGGCGCTGGAAGAGTGGGATATCATGCGCTCGCCAAGCGCGGAAGTGGTTGAGTTCTTTAAAGCCGGGCCGGGTGGCGTCCCTACCCAAGTGGCATTTTCCCAAAGTGCCCGCTGGCCGAGTTTGGATGGTGATCGTGCCACCGGCTGTATTCGCGATCTTGAGCATGCCTTCTCTCAGCAGGGCGGCTTAGCCGTGCTCTATGGCAATATCGCGCTGGATGGCTGCGTGGTCAAAACCGCCGGGGTCGATGACTCGATCCTGGTCTTTGAAGGCCCCGCCCATGTGGTGGAGTCTCAGGATCAGGCAGTCGCCGATGTGTTGGCGGATAAGGTCAAAGAGGGTGATGTCGTCGTGATTCGTTACGAAGGCCCGAAAGGGGGGCCTGGCATGCAGGAGATGCTCTACCCAACTTCCTATCTTAAATCCAAAGGGTTAGGCAAGGCCTGCGCGCTACTGACTGACGGGCGCTTCTCTGGCGGCACTTCAGGGCTCTCTATTGGCCATGTTTCTCCTGAAGCAGCGGCGGGCGGTGCGATTGGATTGATTGAGCAGGGCGATCTGATCCGCATCGATATCCCCAATCGGGCGATTAACGTCAAACTGACCGATGCCGAGCTGGCGGCCCGCCGCGAGGCAATGGACGCCAAGGGTGCCACTGCCTGGAAGCCTGCCGAGCAGCGTCCCCGCAAGATCACTCCGGCACTTAAAGCCTATGCGCTGTTGGCGACCTCCGCTGACAAAGGGGCTGTTCGGGATCTAAGCAAGCTCGACTGATATACGCAGCTGAAACATGCAGCTGAAACATGCAATAAGCCCGAGTAAGGAATCAAATGAAGGCGATTATAAACGTTGGATTAGTCGGCTACGGTTTCGCTAGCCAAACCTTCCACGCACCGCTGATCCAGGCCACGGAAGGCCTGGATTTGGTCGCGGTCTCTTCAAGCGATGCCGCCAAGGTGCAGGCGTCACTGCCGGATGTTGAGGTAGAGGCTCAGGCATTAGCACTTTGCCAGCGCAGTGATATTGACCTGATCGTTATTCCCACTCCTAACGATACCCATTTTTCCCTCGCCAAAGCCGCTCTCTCGGCGGGCAAGCACGTAGTGGTCGATAAGCCGTTCACGGTGACCCTGTCAGAAGCAAAGCTGCTCAAAAAATTGGCGGATGATAAAGAACGTCTATTGTCGGTGTTTCACAACCGCCGTTGGGACAGCGATTTCCTGACCGTTAAAGCCCTGCTTGAGGCGGGGACGCTAGGGCGTCTGGTCAATTTCGAATCCCATTTTGATCGTTTCCGTCCGGAAGTGCGCGATCGCTGGCGCGAGAAGGCCACCCCCGGTGGCGGCATCTGGTTTGATCTGGGGCCGCATTTATTAGATCAAGCCTGCGAGCTGTTTGGCATGCCCCAGGCTATTCTGCTGGAACTCGGCGTGCTGCGAGATGGCGCCCAGGCTGACGATGACTTCCTCGCGCTGCTCGATTACGAAAGCTTTCGCGTTACCTTGGCGGCGGGCACGCTGGTGGCCGAACCGACACCGCGCTTCCGGATTAATGGCACCCAAGGCAGCTTCATAAAATACGGCTTAGACCCTCAAGAGGATCGCTTAAAAGCAGGTGAAGTGCCGACATCCCTGTGGGGCGAAGATACTCAACATGGCACTCTGACACTGCGCGAAGGGGTGGGGGATAACGCACCGCTAACGCGTCGTGAGCTTCCTACCCTGCCGGGCGACTACCTGGCCTATTACCAAGGTATAGCCGCCGCTATCCGCGATAAGGAGCCACTACCGGTCAGCGCCGATGATGCCCTGCGCTCAATGTCCTTGCTGGAAGCCGGGCTGGATAGCCACCGGCAGCGCCGCTGGATCGCATTGAAAACTCATCTTTAGAGAGAGGGGCGGGGGATTAGTCGCTTTTGCGTGTGAGGAGCCTTCTTATTATGTCATTGCGAGGAGCGTAGCGACGCGGCAATCTCAACCAGCGGCGGCAGTATAACCCCGAGATTGCTTCGCTTCGCTCGCAATGACAAAAATGAGGTAGCTTCGCTCACGATGACATCGACCCACCTCGAGCGAAGCTACTGCCTACTTAGATACTTCAAAGCAAATCCGTCGCACTATTGCGCTTCTCTTCCCGCAACCTATCCCGGGCGATATAGAGCGCGGCGATAGCGCGGGCTTCGTGAAAATCCTCGCGCAGTAGTAGGGCGGGTAGCTCCTCGATGGCGTGGGTTTCCACAATCAATGGCTCTGGCTCATCCCCTGGCAGGCGCTTGGGGTACAGGTCGGTGGCGAGGAGTACCTGCATACGGTGGCGCATATAGTTGGGTGCCAGCGAAAGCTCGACCAGCGGTTCAATGCGGTGAGCGCCAACGCCACACTCCTCCATCAACTCGCGGTTAGCCGCGGTAATGATATCTTCGCCAGGGTCGACTAATCCCTTTGGCAGGGTGAGCACATAATCTTCAAATCCAGCGGCGTATTCACGTATCAGCAGCACGTGGTCTGGGTCGGGCATCGCCACCATCATCACTGCGCCGCGGTCAGCGCCGGTCAAGCGCTCAAATTGGCGCTCTTCTCCGTTAGAAAAACGCAAATCAAGCGACTCAATCTGGAATAAACGGCTCTGGGCCACGCTCTTGCGAGCCAAAATTTGCGGCTTTTGCTGGTAGCCCGAACGCTTAGCACTGGCACCTTCAGGGTGATTGAAGGTGTCGCGAGTTGGGGGGGGCGTAGACATAAAAGTGGGCCTCCATGGCTGGTAAAAGGCGGTTAAGCTACAATAGCACGCTTACTCCTAACGTGACTGGAGCGGCAATGATTGATTGGCGCGAGATAGACACCGTCCTCTTGGATATGGACGGCACGCTGCTGGATTTACACTTCGACAGCCACTTTTGGCTCGAGCACCTGCCGCGGCGCTACCGCGAACTGCACCAACTGGATGAAGCCTCCCAGGAGGCGCTGCGCGCGCGTATTATCGGCGAGCAGGGCACCTTAAACTGGTACAGCCTGGCGTACTGGAGCCGCGAGCTGGGCGTGGATATCGTCGCTCTGAAGCGCGAAGTCCAGCACTTGATAGGCCTGCGTAGCGATGCTCTGGATTTCCTCAAATGGCTCAAACAGGCCCACCCGAGGGTCGTGCTCGCCACTAACGCGGATCGTGCGAGTCTTGCCCTGAAGCTGCCGCTCACCGGTTTGGAAAGTTACCTGGACGCGATCGTCTCTTCCGAGGACGTAGGAGCCGCCAAAGAGGAGCAGGCGTTTTGGTTTGCGCTACAAGACATCGAAGCCTTTGATCCCACGCGTACGCTGTTTATCGACGACAACGCCCGTGTACTCGAGAGCGCTCGTGAGTTTGGCATTAAGCATTTACTGGGCATTAAACAGCCCGACAGCCAGCGGCCTGAAAAAGAGCTGCAAGAATTTATTGCCCTCGATCGCTTTGCCCACCTGCTACCCGAACAGCTTCCTGAACAGGTGTCAGCAACCCAAGGAGTGCCTAAATGAGTGACAGCGTACGCTTGGACAAATGGCTCTGGGCCGCACGTTTTTTCAAGACCCGCGCACTGGCTAAAAAAGCCATCGAGGGTGGGAAAGTGAATTACGACGGCGGCCGCGCTAAAACCAGCAAGCAGGTGGAAATCGGTGCGCTTATTCGCGTGCCCCAGGGCTGGGAGATATTGGAGGTAGAGGTCTTATCGCTTTCGGATCAACGCCGCGGGGCACCAGAAGCGCGCACGCTCTATGCGGAAACCGAAGAGAGTGTGCAGCGTCGTGCTAAAGAGGCCGAAGCAAGACGCCTCACTAACGAAGCGATGCAACATCCGCTCAAACGCCCCGACAAAAAGCAGCGCCGCGATATCCAGCGCTTCCAGCGCCATCAGGGTGAGTAAGCCCACGCAGTTATATCTTTGCCGCCCTTCAATATTTGCTGTTCTAAAACACTAGGTTGCCAAATTATGTCCGATCAAATTCAACGTTTTATGTTCGATCACACCAATGTCCGCGGCGAGATCGTCACCCTGGCGGCCGCCTACCACGAAGTGTTGGATCGCCACGCCTACCCGCCGGCGGTGAATGAGCTGCTGGGCGAGCTATTAGCCGCCGTGGCGTTGCTTACCGATACCGTGAAATTGGATGGCACGTTGAGTATCGAGGTACGTGGACGCGGCGTTCTGTCACTGTTAATGGCCGAGTCCAACCCCGGTGGTGAACTGCGCGCGATTGCCCGCATAGCAGAAGACGCCGCGCTGCCCAGCGAGCACGCCAGCTTCCGCGAACTAGTGGGAGAAGGCCAGATCGTGATTACCCTCGATCCCCGTGAGGGCCACCGCTATCAAGGTATTGTGGCGTTGGATCAAGAGACCCTGGGCGGCTGCCTGGAAGCCTATTTCAGCCAATCTGAGCAGTTGCCAACCCGCCTCTGGCTGGCCGCCGATGAGAAGCGTGCGGGCGGGTTACTGCTGCAGCGGCTACCAGAAGAGTCACAAAACCAGGATGTCGATGCCTGGGATCGCAGCGTACAGCTAGCCGATACGATCAAAACGGAAGAACTGCTCGGCCTTGAGCAGCGCGAGGTGCTGCATCGTCTCTATCACGAAGAGACCGTGCGTGTTTTTGAACCCAAAGCACTGCGCTTTGGCTGCACCTGCTCCCGTGAGCGTATGAGCTACGCGTTGCACTCTCTGGGTAAAGAGGAACTGCGGGATATTTTGCACGAGCAGGGGGCTATTGATACCCAATGCCACTTTTGCCACACGAAATATCACTACACAGCAGCGGATATTGAAACTTTGTTGGACGACCCTGACGCGCCACCGCCCACGATTCACTAAGTGTGTAGTCGAAAGCGTATATCAGGGTGTTTACCAGCAGTGCTAGGAGCGCCAATGGATTCAATGAATTTGGTGTTTCGTGCAAACGGATGTTTGAATTTTTACTGCGCTGCAACACAAAATGTAGTGCCTTTGTAGTAGTTTAACTACAAGATATTTGATCTGCGCCCCCGTTTCCTGGGGGCTTTCTTTTTGCCATAATGCGCCGAACTTCAGCGCGCCCAGCCGGTTTCACAGTGGTTGGGATGAACATCAAGGCGTCGGTGACGCCCGGTAAACCGAGAGAAGCCCAGGAATCGAAATGACCACGACTCAAGCCGCTCCCCAATCCCACGTTAATCTCAGCAGCGCCGAACTAGTCGAGCGCGCAGTGGCACGTGGCGAAGGCCGCCTCTCAGCCAACGGCGCCTTGGTAGTCAAGACCGGCCTGCGTACCGGTCGCTCACCGAAAGACCGCTATATCGTTGATGAGCCCTCCACTAGCAGCCAAATCGATTGGGGCAACGTTAACCAGCCCTTCGACGCCGGCAAGTTCAACGCCCTGTGGGAGCGAGTCAATGACCACCTGGTCAGCCAAGAGCATTTTGTCTCTGAGCTGCACGTGGGCAGTGATTCCACTCACTACCTGCCGGTGCGCGTCACCACCGAAACCGCTTGGCAAAACCTGTTTGGCCGCACCATGTTTGTACGCCCTCAGGCCTACAATCAAGCAGTTAAAGACGAGTGGACGATTCTTAACGCCCCAGGCTTTGAGTGTGACCCTGCTCGCGATGGCACCAACTCTGACGGCTGCGTGATTCTCAACTTCGCCGAGAAAAAAGTGCTTATCGCGGGTATGCGCTACGCCGGTGAAATGAAGAAAGCCATGTTCTCGGTGCAGAACTTCCTGCTGCCAGCCGCCGACGTACTGCCCATGCACTGCTCGGCGAACGTGGGTGAAGATGGTGAAACCTGTCTCTTCTTCGGTCTCTCTGGCACTGGTAAAACCACGCTCTCGGCGGATCAGGCGCGCTTCTTGATCGGTGATGACGAGCACGCTTGGGGAGATGGAGTCGTCTTCAATATGGAAGGTGGCTGCTACGCCAAATGTATCGATCTTTCCGAAAAGAATGAGCCGGTCATCTGGAACGCTATCAAGTTTGGCACCGTACTGGAAAACGTGGTGCTGGACGACCGTCGTGAGCCTGATTATGCCGACGATAGCCTGACCCAAAACTCCCGCGCCGCGTACCCGTTAGAGCACGTTGAGAAGCGCGTAGCGGAAAACCTGGCGGGCGAGCCGAATGCCATCGTGTTCCTGACCTGCGATATGTCCGGCGTACTGCCCCCAGTGTCGATTCTTTCCAAAGAAGCCGCGGCGTATCACTTTCTGTCCGGTTACACCGCTAAAGTGGGCTCCACTGAAATGGGCTCCTCTGAAGGCCTGGCCGCCACATTCTCTACCTGCTTTGGTGCACCGTTCTTCCCGCGTCCTGCCCGTGAGTACGCTGATCTATTGATCAAGCGTGTCGAGAAAAAAGACGCCCAGGTGTATCTGGTTAATACCGGCTGGACTGGCGGCGCTTACGGCGAAGGTGGCGCACGCTTCTCCATTCCGACCACGCGGGCCATCATCAGCGCGATTCAGTCTGGCGTGCTGCGCGACATCGAGACCAAGCACATCGATGGGCTCAATCTGCAAGTGCCGCTTGCCGTGCCGGGCGTTGATTCCAGCCTGCTCGACCCGCGTGAAACCTGGCAAGACCGTGACGCCTACGACCGCCACCTCAAAGACCTGGCGACCAAATTCGTCGATAACTTCAAGAAATTTGAAGGCGTCAATGAGGCCATTATCCAGGCAGGCCCCCAACTGACCTGAGCATCAGTTGATGACTTGGACGTCAGTTGACCAGCGTGTCAGGCCGCTAGAAAAAGTAGCAGAAAAAAGTAGCGTGCCAGTGTAAGTAAGTCGCACCCAATAGCGACTAAACTACACAGAAATGATCGACCTCAGAATGGGACAGCGCCACGGCACTGTCCCATTTTTATTGGCTCTTTTGCTGGCCGATTATTTTCCTTGCCAATTTCTGGGGAGTGATTCTCATGAAAAGACGTCAATTTTTAGGCCTGGCCGGACTAACCGGCGCGGTCGGGGTGATACCTGGACTGTCATTTGGCTTTCCACGGCTTGACCTGGAGGCTGCACCAGGCCTGGAGCCACTGGAGCTTAGTGAAGCCGAATGGCGTGAACGACTCTCCGATGAAGCCTTTGATGTACTCCGAAAGGCAGGCACTGAGCCCGCCTTTTCAAGCCCGTTGGACAAGGAGTGGGGGGATGGTGAATACCGCTGCGCTGGCTGCGATCTGTTACTCTTCACCAGTGAAATGAAATATGATTCCGGTACCGGTTGGCCAAGCTTTTTCGAACACGTGGAAGGGCATATGCTGACCGAGCTGGACTTCAAGCTGGTTTGGCCCCGTACCGAATACCACTGCGCCCGCTGCGGTGGCCATCAGGGCCACGTCTTCGAAGATGGCCCCGAACCCACCGGCTTGCGCTGGTGCAACAATGGCGTTGCCTTGCGCTTCGTGCCTGCTGAATCGAGCTAGGCTGCCGAGCGGGGGGAGGATAGAACAATCATTAGGAGTGTTGCGTGAAAGGTTGGCTCCAACAACGATGGACTCGAAAGAAACTCGCCAGCATCCATAACCTGCATGATGTTGAGCGGCTGGCCCGAAAAGTGTTGCCCAGGCCAATTTTTGGCTATATCGACCATGTGGCCGAGGATGGGCGAACCCAGCGAGCCAACCTCACCGCTTTTGATGATTACCGCTTTTTGCCCAATGCGTTTGTCAACGTCTCGCAGATTGATCTGCACACCGAGCTTTATGGCAAACGCTATACCGTTCCGTTCGGTATCGCCCCCATGGGCATTAGTGCGCTGTCAACTTACCAGGGCGACTTAGTGCTGGCGCGGGCAGCAGCAAAGCGCAACCTGCCCATGGTTATGAGTGGTTCATCGCTTGTGCCCATGGAGGAGGTGGCTAAGGTGGAGGGAGCCGACTGGTTTCAGGCCTACCTGCCCGGTACCCCAGAAGGTATCGAGGCCCTGCTCGAGCGGATCAAGCGAGCCGGCTTCAAGAAGCTGGTGGTAACGCTTGATTACCCGGTGCCGCCCAATCCCGACAATTTCCGCCGTTCGGGATTTTCATCCCCTCTCGAGCCAACCCTTCGCCTAGCATTTGACGGTCTGATACGGCCTAGTTGGCTATGCAATACCTTCCTGCGCACCTTGTGGAAGCACGGTATGCCGCATTTTGAAAACAACTATGCCGAGCGGGGCGCTCCCGTTATCTCCCGCCAAGCAGCGCGGGACTTTTCGGGGCGGCGCCATTTTGACTGGGGTTATCTCGATCTTGTACGGCGCCTGTGGCCCGACACCTTGATCGTCAAAGGGATATTAAACCCGGAAGACGCAGTACGTGCTCAGCGGGCAGGGGTTGATGGCATTATTCTTTCAAACCATGGCGCACGCCAGTTGGATTGCACCATTTCCCCGCTCCAGGTGCTGCCCGAGATCAAGCGTCGCGTTAGTGATATCCCTATTATGATCGACAGCGGCTTCCGGCGTGGTACTGATGTGATCAAGGCGCTGGCATTGGGGGCTGATTTTGTCTTTGTAGGGCGCCCCTTCAACTACGCCGCCGCCTGCGCGGGGCAGGCCGGGGTAGAGCATGTCGCCGATCTTTTACAGCGTGAAATTGAGCGCAATATGGCTTTGCTAGGGCTGACCAGTCTCTCACAGCTAGACCGCTCCTGCCTCTACCTATCAACAGTGTGATTACGTGCCTCGGCCATGTGCATAACGTGCACATCCCCTTGGAATCCCCACATCCATGTGCATGCGAGATTTAGTAGCGCGTGGTAAGCCTAAGGCGCACCCGCGGAAGCAGCGCGAAGCGGTGCCGGGGTTGGTTCGTATAGGCAGTGTTGGTTGGGTGCCATGGGGCGTCGTTCCGCCGCCTCCCGCGGGTGCCTCCAAACGCTCGCTGAGCTCGCTTTCTCGTTACCACGCGCTACGGGTTCTGCACCAAGCGAAATCGATGGGTTCTCGTAGCGCGTGGTAAGCGAAGCGCACCCGCGGAAGCAGCGCGAAGCGGTGCCGGAGTTTGGCTGAAGTGCCATTGGGCGTCGTGCCGCCGCCTCCCGCGGGTGCCTACGAACGCTCGCTGAACTCGCGTTCTCGTTACCACGCGCTACGGGATGTGCATCTGTCTCATCAAAGCCTAAACCCTTCAACAATATGCTCGGCCAGGCTATCGATAATCGGTGACTGGGTGGCGGAGGTGTGCTGCAAAACGATGGACGCTTCCGGCAGTTCGGGAAACCCTTCTTTTTTACCCAATATCTGCATGTCGGCGGTGACTAAACTGCGCATCCAGGCAGACACTGCCAAGCCCGCCCCCACAACCGCCTGTAACGTCGCCAGGCTCGGGCTGCTGTAAGCGACTCGATAGGCCCGACCTGCGCGATCCAGTGCATTGCAGGCATGACGCCGACAAAAGCAGGGAGCCTCAAACATGGCAAGGGGTACTGGTGTCTGTAAATGTGTGCAATGGCTCTCAGCTGAGACCCACACGGTAGCCTCACGCCTTAAAATGGTGCCAACTTCGTCGCCTATCTCCCGCGTCATAATAATCAGGTCTAGGCTCCCTTGCGGCTGCTGAGAGAGTACCGACGAGGGGGCGCAGTGCACATCCACATCCACCAGCGGCCAGGCTTGGGAGAAGGTTTTCAGAATGCCGGGCAGAAAACGCATCACATAGTCATCCGGCACCCCCAGTCGCACACGGCCCACCATATCCGGCTGGCGCAGCAGCGTCAGCGCTTCTCCCTGCAATGAAAGAATTTTGCGTGCATAACCCAGCAGCGTATGCCCTTCGCTGGTTAACAGCAGCTGGCGATTCTGGCGCACAAACAGTGGGCGCTGAATAACATCCTCTTCCAGCCGCTTGATTTGCATGCTGACGGCTGATTGAGTGCGGTTTACCGTCTGAGCGGCGCGGGTGAAGCCGCCCTGGTCGACAATGGCCACAAAGGTGCGCAGCAGCTCATGATCGATGGTGGGTAGTGTGGCCATGGCTATCAATCTTTTTGATGTTGAATATAAGGAGTATTCGTTGGATTGATTTTAGGCGCTGTTCAATACTTCCTTCAACACTTATTCACCACGCCGCTGCTGGCGGCGAAGGGAGGTTGAAATGGAGCGCTCGCTACACTGCTTGCAGAACCAACAGTGCCAATCTGCTGAGAAGCAACCCAGCATCACCTGGCGGGAAAGAATTTATCGCTGGTACCAATTGCGTCGCGAGCGGGATTCCTTGCGCCATTTGAGCGATGACATGCTGAAAGATATTGGCATCAGCCGCGATGACGTACAGCGCGAGTCACGCCGCCCGTTCTGGGATGACCACGGGTGGCGACGCTGAAGCCGCAAGTCATGCCAGCCGTGGCGCGTTTGTGATACCTTGTTGGCACTAAAAAATGCTGCATGAGTTAGTTGCAATTTATGGATGTCAATCAGCGTATTATTTCCCGCCTGGCCACTGAGCTTGGTGTGCGTCCCGAGCAAGTGTCCGCCACGGTGGAGCTGCTGGATGGCGGCGCCACAGTGCCCTTCATTGCCCGTTACCGTAAAGAAGTCACCGGCGCGCTGGACGATATCCAGCTGCGCCAGTTGGATGAACGGCTTCGCTATCTGCGTGAGTTGGAAGAGCGCCGCGCCGCGGTACTTGTCGCCATTGATGAGCAGGGCAAGCTCGATGCTACGCTGAAAGCCAGCATCGACGCTGCCGAGACCAAGCAACGCTTGGAAGATTTATACCTGCCGTTTAAGAAAAAACGCCGCACCAAAGCGCAAATCGCTCGCGAAGCAGGGCTTGAGCCGCTGGCGGATGCGCTGCTTGCCGATCCAACGCTTAATCCGGAAAGCGAAGCGGAAAACTATCTGCGCCCAGCAGAAGGCGATATTCCTGCCATCGAAGATGCCAAGGCCGCTCTGGATGGCGCCAAGCAGATCTTGATGGAGCGCTTCGCCGAGGATCCCGAGCTCATCGGCCAACTGCGCGAACGGCTGTGGCAAGAGGGCCAGCTCAGCGCCCGTGTGCTGGAGGGTAAGCAGCAGGAGGGCGCCAAGTTCTCCGACTATTTCGAGCACGATGAGAAACTCGCCAAAGCGCCATCACACCGCGCTTTGGCAATGTTCCGGGCGCGTAACGAAGGCGTGTTGAGCCTGTCGATTCGACTGCCCGGCGAAGACGAGGCCCCCATTCACCCCGCCCAGTTGGCGATTGCCAAGCAGTTTGGCATCAGCGACCAGGGCCGCCCGGCGGATAAGTGGTTAGCCGAAGTGGTGCGCTGGACCTGGCGGGTGAAGCTCTATACAGCACTGGAGACCGAGCTGCTGGGCCGCCTGCGCGAACAGGCTGAGCTCACCGCCATTGAAGTGTTTGCGGCTAATCTAAAAGACCTGCTGCTAGCCGCGCCGGCGGGGCAGAAAGTGACCCTGGCCATCGACCCCGGCCAGCGCACCGGCTGTAAGGTTGCGGTGATCGATGCCACTGGGCAATTTATCGATCACACCACTATCTACCCCCATGCGCCGCAAAACCAGTGGAATGAAGCCTTGAGCGTGCTGGCTAAGCTGGTGAAACAGTACGGCGTCGAGCTGATTGCGGTGGGCAATGGTACCGCCAGTCGTGAAACTGACAAGCTCGCGGGCGAACTACTAAAAGCCCTGGCGCCAGCGCACCGGTTAAGCAAAGTGATGGTCTCTGAAGCGGGCGCCTCGGTCTACTCCGCCTCTGAATACGCCTCACGGGAAATGCCGGATCTCGATGTCACTGTGCGCGGTGCCGTCTCTATTGGTCGCCGCCTGCAGGATCCGCTGGCCGAACTGGTTAAAATCGAGCCCAAGTCGATTGGCGTAGGCCAATACCAGCACGATGTCTCCCAAGTACAGCTGTCGCGCAGCCTGGAAGTCGTCATTGAGGACTGTGTTAACGCCGTGGGCGTCGACCTCAATACCGCTTCCAGCGCACTGCTTTCACGGGTAGCCGGTCTGAGCGCTGCGCTGGCCGAAAATATCGTTGCTCAGCGTAATGTCAAAGGCGCCTTCAAAAACCGTAAAGAGCTGTTAGAAGTGAGCCGCCTCGGTGCCAAAACCTTCGAGCAGTGCGCGGGTTTCCTGCGTATCCACAATGCCGATAACCCCTTGGATGCCAGCGCCGTTCACCCGGAAGCCTACTCACTGGTGGAACGTATCGCCAAGCAGAGCGGGCGTGAAGTACGCGGCTTGATTGGCGACAGCGCCGCGTTGAAAGCCTTAAAGCCCGCCGATTTTGCCGATGAGCGTTTCGGCGTGCCCACCGTCAGCGATATCCTCAAAGAACTGGATAAACCTGGTCGCGACCCTCGCCCTGAGTTTAAAGCGGCCGAATTCCGCGAAGGTGTCGAAACCCTTAATGACCTCAAGCTTTCCATGGTGCTCGAAGGCACAGTCACCAATGTGACCCACTTCGGCGCTTTTGTGGATATCGGTGTCCATCAGGACGGCCTGGTACATATCTCGGCGCTATCTGATCGCTTTATCGATGACCCCCGCAGCGTGGTGAAAGCAGGTGATATTGTCACCGTTAAAGTGATGAGCATTGATATCCCCCGCAAACGGGTAGGTCTATCGATGCGTTTGGATGACCAGCCTGAGGCTGAAAACGGTGCTAACAGCGGTGCCAATAAGAACAGTGGCTCGCCTAAAGAGCAATACAGTGGTGCTCGTAAACCGGCTCGAAACCAGCGTAACAACGCTAATAAAGCGGAAGCGCCAGAGCCCATGGGTGCGCTTGGAGCTGCGCTATTGAAAGCGCGTGGCGGCAAATAGTCGCGTGTCCTGGAAGCGAAGGTGTCTTGAAAAAACGATCGTTGCCGCCATATCCTGTTTTCTGTTTTTGAATCAGCGATGATGGCGATGCCACCTGACTACACCAAGGCCCGCTCAAGGCGGGCTTTACTGACAAGGAGTGTTCACCTTGCCTGAACCACTCACTGTGCCATCCGCGCTGACCGCGCAAGTCGAGCGCCTGATACCCAGTGCGCGCCTTGGTCGGTTGGGCCGCCTGCGTCGTGGGCTTGAAAAAGAGGGACTGCGGGTCGATGCTACTGGCCACATTGCGCAAACGCCGCACCCGCACGCGCTGGGGTCGAAATTAACCCACCCGCATATCACCACCGACTACTCAGAGTCGCTGTTAGAGTACATCACGCCGGTTTACTCTCAGCCGGGTGAAGCGCTGTGCTTTCTATCTGACCTGCATACTTTTACTTATCATCACCTGCAAAACGAATGGATCTGGCCCGGCAGTATGCCCTCTAGGCTATCCGGCAACGACAGCGTGCCGATTGCCGATTATGGCAGCTCCAACGTGGGCACCATGAAGCATGTTTACCGCAAAGGGTTGGACATGCGTTACGGCCGCATCATGCAGGCGATTGCAGGCGTTCATTACAACGTATCGCTGCCTGATGATATGTGGCACGCCCTACGCGAGTTGGAAAAAGCCACCAATATCCCCTTCAACGACTATCGTTCCACCCGCTATTTCGGCATGATCCGTCACTTCCGCCGCCATAGCTGGTTGTTGCTCTATCTGTTTGGCGCTTCACCGGCCATCGATAAAAGTTTTTTGCCTGAAGGTAAGGTACCCGAAAAACTGCAGTCGCTTAGCGACGACACCTACTTTGCCCCATACGCGACGACTCTGCGGATGTCCGATCTGGGGTATCAAAACAAAGTACAGTCGCAGCTTAAAATCTGTTTTAACTCGCTCTCTAACTACGTTAATACCCTGCGGCACGCCATCTCTTCACCGTGGCCCGACTATGAAAAAATGGGTGTTAACGTGGATGGTGAGTGGCGTCAGTTGAACGCTAATATTCTCCAGATCGAAAACGAGTACTACAGCGACATTCGGCCCAAGCGGGTTGCCAAACACAACGAAACGCCCAGCCAAGCCCTCGAAGCCCGCGGCGTGGAGTATATCGAAGTACGCTGTTTGGATTTAAACCCCTTCGACCCCCTGGGCGTTACTGAAGACCAGATGCGCTTTGTGGACACCTTTTTGATGTGGTGCCTACTCAGCGACAGCCCGTGGATCTCCGACGAAGAGTGTGACCGCTTGGACGACAACCGCCGCTGGGTGGTGGAGCGCGGCCGTGACCCTGAACTCATGCTAATCAACCATGGTGAAACCACCTCGGTGCGTGAGTGGGGCGAACAAATTTTCGCCGAGATGGGCGAAGTTGCCCGCCTGCTGGATGCGGTCGAGGAGGGGAGCCCGCATGCTGATGCGCTGGCAAGCCTTGCACCACGTCTTGCAGACCCTTCGCTAACGCCTTCTGCCCAGGTGCTGGAACGGTTAAAAGCGCACGGCGGATCGTTAAGCGATTTGATGCTTAGCCTGGCCAAAGAGCAGGCCGAGCAGTTAAAAGCCGCGCCGATGCAGCGCAGTCGTGAAGCGCTGCTTGCTCAGCTGATTGAGACCTCGCACCAGCAGCAGCACGATATTGAAGCCGCTGATAAAGAGACCTTCGAAGAGTTCTTGCAGGCCTATTTCACTAAAGCTCGTGAGTCCCGCGCCATGTCGGCGCTGCCATCTGAGGTTAGACAATGATTCTGCACTCCTTTCGCTCGGCCGCCCTGGCTGGTTTAGCCTTCTGCGTTTTAATGATGGCGGTAGCCCTGGGGCTTGAGCACATCGGCGGATATGAACCTTGCCCGCTGTGTATCTTTCAGCGCGTCGCGGTGATCGCCGCGGGTATCGTATTCGCAATAGCTGCTATCCATAGTCCCGCCGGGCGTGTGGGCAAAGTGATTTACGGGCTGCTGTCGCTGGCTGCTGTTGGAACAGGTGCCTTTATCGCCGGGCGTCACGTTTGGCTGCAGGGCTTGCCTGCCGATGAAGTCCCTTCCTGCGGTCCTGGGCTTGGCTACATGATAGATATCCTGCCATTGCAGGACGTGGTGGCCATGGTGTTAACCGGTTCTGGCGAGTGCGCCAATATCGATTTCTCGTTGCTCGGCCTATCACTGCCCGCCTGGACGCTAATCGGATTTGCCATTCTGGCAATCGCACCGCTGCGTATGCTGTTGATGAAAAGTCGGGGTTAGTAGGGCGTCAGCGATAAGGAGACGTACATGCTTTATCAACATTTTGCGACTCAAGAAGAGATCGATCGCGCCTACGACCCGATGATGGGTCGTGACCCGGCGGTGTTGGTAAAGGATTGGCGTGAGCGCAGTGAAGCATCAAGAGTTAACCACCGCACAACGCTCGATCTGCCTTATGGCCCAACGCTTGCGGAACGCATGGATATCTTTCATGCCGATGCACCTGATACCGATAGCCCAAAAGCGCCGGTGCACGTGTTTTTCCACGGCGGCTACTGGCGCTCGCTGAGTCATCGTGAATTTAGCTTTATCGTCGATGGCTTGGTTAACGCCGGGATCACCGTCGCGGTGGTTAACTACGCGCTCTGTCCGAAGGTACGCTTTAGCGAGCTGGTGCGGCAGAGCCAAGCAGCGGTGGCCTACGTTTATCGCCATGCTGCTGAATTGGGCGTTGATCCTGAGCAGCTGAGTATTTCGGGACACTCGGCGGGCGGGCATTTATGCGCGATGCTAATGTCGACGGACTGGGAGGGCGCTTTTGGCTTACCCAACCAGCTGATTCGCGGCGCGCTCTGTATCAGCGGTTTATACGACCTGCGGCCTTTTCCCTGGTCGTGGCTGCAGCCCAAGCTTCAGCTTAGCGGGCGCGATGTGCAGGAGTTCAGCCCCATATGGCTGCCATGCCGAGTACCTGCGCCTATAAAGCTGGTAGCAGGGGGCCTGGAGTCAGAAGAGTTCGAGCGCCAGATGAGCAGCTATGCTGAGCATTTGAGCCAGCAAGGCCAAACAGTGACTCAGCAGCTACTTTCCGACGTGGATCACTTCTCGATTCTTGAACACTATCTTAACGATGGCTGCTTCGTTGAGTGGATTAAAGATTTTCATGGGTTATAAGAACACGCCTTAGCTATGAGTGGAACGCAATAGCCTTCCGCGGGGGCGCTGTGAACCCTTCCCTGGGCGCTACTTTCGCCATCCATGGCGAAAGACCCCCGCTGCAGGCTATTCCGTTCTTGTGCTTAGTGTTATCTCTCAATAAGCAATTTTATACAGCCGGAATCACCGCAGTCGCTTCGATTTCCACCTTAGCCTGATCCTCAACCAGCCCCGCCACCTGAACCATCGTCATCGCCGGGAAATGCTTGCCCAGCACCTCGCGGTAGGCGGTGCCCACCTCCTTAAGCCGCGCCAGATACTCCTGCTTGTCCGTCACATACCAGGTCAACCGCACGATATGCTCCGGGCCTGCGTTCGCCTCTTTTAAGATCGCTACGATATTCTGCAGCGCCTGATTCACTTGAACGACAAAGTCATCGCTTTCAAATACCTGGTCGGCATTCCAACCAATCTGCCCACCTACAAACACACTCTGGCCTGAAGCCAGCACGCCGTTAGCGTAGCCCACCGCTGCTTTCCAATGCGAAGGGTGAAGAAGCTGATGAAAGTTGGCGTCACTCATTATGGCTATCCTTATAGGTTTTCGACGGTAAAGTGCTGGCGCATAGCCTCTGTCCAGGGCATTGGCTGACCGCTATTTAGATCCACATATACAAGGGTTGAACGACTGGTTAGACGTTTCTGATCACCGCAGTAAGCGATAATCTGAAGGGTAAGGCTGCTACGCCCAACGGCTTGAACCGCTAATTCAAAGGTGAGTCGTTCGCCTAACCGGCTCGGCGCATGAAACTGGGTGTCGATAGCGGCGGTGGGAACCCCGGTGCCGCTCTCCACATGCAGTTGGTTAAAGTCACGCTGAACGACCTCCTCAAACCAATCCTCCACCACGGAGTTAATCATCTCGAAATAGCGGGGGTAAAAAACGATACCCGCCGGATCACAGTGCTGGAAACGAACTTTTCGATGGGTAGTAAACGCCACTGTTTTCTCCTCCCTACACGCCCAGATAACGGTCACGCACAGTGCTGTCCAGCGCTGCGGGTTTGCCATCCCACACGGTGCAGCCTTTTTCCAGGATGGTGCAGCGGTCAGCAATGGGTAGAATTTCGCTTAATGACTTATCCACCAGCAGCGTGGCTTGACCTTGCTCCTTGAGCAGCCGAATCGCCCGCCAGATCTCCTGACGAATCACCGGCGCCAATCCTTCAGTGGCTTCATCTAGCACCAGCAAACGCGGATTGGTCATCAGCGCCCGGCCAATAGCCAGCATCTGCTGCTCACCGCCGGAGAGGGTCTTGGCCATTTGCGCGCGGCGCTCCTCCAAGCGCGGAAACAGCGTTTCTACTTTCTCCAGTGTCCACTCGCCCGGGCGGGCGGTCACCAATAGGTTTTCGCGCACCGACAAATTAGGGAAACAGCGGCGCCCCTCCGGCACCAAGCCAAGCCCCGCTTTAGCGATACGAAAAGCGGGTAAGCGGCGTATGTTCTGGGATTCAAACTCAATCGTGCCACGGCTGGCCGGAGTCAGACCGAATATCGAGCGAATGGTGGTGGTTTTACCCATACCGTTGCGCCCCATTAGGGCGACCATCTCACCGGCGTTAACGTCAAGGCTAACGCCAAATAACGCCTGAGAGGGCCCATAAAACGTTTCAATATCAGCAACCTTAAGCATCAGAATCCCCCAGGTAGGCTTCACGGACGCGGGGATCCTGCCTAATAGTGTGGCTATCCCCATGGGCGATAACGCTCCCGGATACCAACACAGAGATACGATCAGCCAGACGAAATACCGCCTCCATATCGTGCTCGATCAGCAGGATAGGCACTTCCAGCTTAAGCGCCTCCAGCAGCTCGGTCAGCTTTGCCGATCCTTCTGGACCCAAGCCGGCCATGGGTTCGTCCAGCAGCAGTGCGCGAGGTTTGAGCGCCAGAGCGCAAGCCACCTCAACCTGGCGGCGTTCCCCGTGGGAAAGTTCAAATACCGGCGTCCAGGCGCGGTGACTAAGCTGCATACGCGCCAGTGCTTCATAGGCTGGTTCAAGCAGTTGCCGATCGCGAGCAACGGGCTTCCAGAACCGAAAACTGTGACTCTGCAGCGCTTGAACTCCCATCATCACATTGCGCATCACCGATAGCGGCTCCGCCAGCGAGGAGACCTGAAAGCTACGCCCCAGGCCCAGGCGCGCCCGTTGAGCGATACTCATGCTCGTGATCTCACTGCCTGCTAAGTAAACACTCCCTTCATCAGGGCGTATATTTCCCGCGATTTGGCCAATCAGGGTCGATTTCCCCGCGCCGTTGGGGCCAATCAAGGCGTGAATCTCCCCGGGTCTAAGATCCAACGAAACATCGTTGGTCGCCTGTAGTGCGCCAAAGCGCTTATGCAGGTTTTGTAGTGAAAGAACCACATCACTCATTGCGTTCCCTCCCGGCCAGCCAACCCATCACACCATGTTTGGCAAATAGCACCACCCCAAGCAGTACTAACCCGAGGAAAAGCTGCCAATATTGGGTGACTCCCCCCAGAAAGGTTTCCATCATCACAAACAGCACCGCACCGGCTAACGGGCCGTAAAGACGCCCCACGCCGCCTAAAATGACGATGACCATCAGTTCGCCGGAGAAGTGCCAACTCAGCATTGTCGGGCTAACAAAGCCATTTAGATCCGCATAGAGCGCACCAGCAAGCCCGGTAATCGCGGCAGAAATCACAAACGCCACCAAGCGAATGGGGTAGGGGCTGATCCCCGCGGTAGCTAGGCGTACATCGTTAAGCCGTGCCATGGTCAAGGCAGCACCAAAGCGCGATTTCATCATTCGTGAGGTAATTGCCATCGCTAACACAAGCCCGGTGAAGCAGATCAGGAAATAGGTGAGTGCATCGCTGCTATCGAGCATGTTGTTATTGAACAGGGGCAGGGTGTTGCGAATATAAATAGGCAGACCATCCTCACCGCCATAGGTCGGCCACGAGTTGGCAAAGTAGTAAATCATCTGCGCAAAGGCGAGGGTGATCATAATGAAATAGACCCCCGTGGTACGCAGTGAGATAGCGCCGATGACCAGCGCTAGCAGCCCGCACAGCAACATAGCGGCGAGCCATATCACCAGTAAATTGTCGCTGCCCGGCACGCTGAAAGGCCACGTCATAAATGGGGTAATATCAAAAGCGTGATAAGCACTGATGCCTGCCACATAGCCACCTAGGCCGAAATAGGCCGCGTGGCCAAAGCTCACCATGCCCCCATAGCCAATGGCCAGGTTAAGGCCAACGGCCGCCATGGCAATAATGGTGATACGCGAGGCCAGATTGACATAATAAATATGGCCCAAGAAATAGGCTGCTACAGGCAGTAACAGCAGTAGCCCGAGCAGGGCCATCTGAACCAGCCCTTTGCGGTCAAAAGGTCTATCCGCTTCGGGCGCTAGCGCAGCGTTCTTGGACAAGGAAGTGGTATTAGTCATGGGCAGAGAACAGTCCCTTAGGCTTGAACGCGAGAATGACGGCCATGAGGATATAGATCAGCATCGCGGCCAACGCCGAACCGACGCCGGTCGCCTCAGACGGCGGCATAAACGCTTGAAAGAAGATGGGCAGATAGACCCGACCCAAGGTGTCGACAATACCCACCAGCAGGGCACCGAGTAGCGCGCCTTTAATTGAGCCGATACCGCCAATGACGATTACGACAAACGCTAAAATCAGCACTGGCTCGCCCATACCCACCTGTACAGATTGCAATGCGCCTACTAAAGCGCCGGCTAAACCCGCTAACGCCGCCCCTAAGGCAAACACCAAGGTATAGAGTTTTGAAATATTGACCCCCAGCGCACCAATCATTTCGCGATCGCTTTCACCTGCCCGAATGCGCATACCGAGTCGAGTTCGCGAGATAAGCAAGTAAAGGGCAATCGAAATAGCGATACCCACCCCAATCAGCATCAGCCGATAGATGGGGTAGCGGGTATCACCTGGCAGGGTGACAAACCCCGTCAGCCAAGAAGGAGGACTCAACCATAACGGTGAAGAGCCGAAGATCCAGCGCGTGCCCTCCGAAAAAATCAGTATTAGTGCAAAGGTTGCCAATACCTGATCAAGATGAGGACGGTGGTAAAGTCGGCGTATCACCAACAGTTCTACCAGTGCACCTACCAGGGCGGCCGCGGTCATCCCAGCAGCCAGTCCAATCAAAAAAGAACCCGTTGAGGCAGTCACCGCTGCCGTGGCGTAGGCGCCCACCATATAAAAAGAACCGTGGGCAAGATTGATCAGCCCCATCACCCCAAACACCAAGGTGAGGCCGCTGGCCATCAAAAACAGCATCGTGCCGAGCTGCACGCCGTTCAGTAATTGCTCTATCAGCAGAGTAACGGACACGTTGGGTATCCTTAGCGCAGGTAAAGAGAAAAGGCTGGGCGGCTACACCCAGCCGAGGCGAGCTTACATCTGGCACTGCTCGTAATAGACGTCTTGGATATCTTCGATTGCGACACCGATCAGGCGATTGGTGGGCTCGCCATCGTCACCCTCCACGACTTCGCGCACGTAAATATCCTGGATAGGGTGCTGGTTCGGGCCGAAGCGGAACTCACCGCGTACGCTGTCAAAGTCAGCGGCCCGCAGTGCTTCGCGGAAGGCGTCTTTGTCATCGGGGTGGGCAGTTTCAAGCGCGCTAAGAATCAGGTTGGCGGTGTCGTAACCTTGTGCCGCGTACAACGTTGGCGTGCGGTCATAGGCTTCCCGGAAGCCCTCAACAAAGCGATCGTTGGCCTCGTTTTCCAGGTCATATGCCCATAGCGAGGTGTTGCGTGCGCCAATCGCCGCACTGCCTACCGCTTTGATTAAGATTTCATCAAACGAGAAGGCGGCGCCAAAGATTGGCATATCGACACCGGAGCTTTCCCACTGCTTCATAAACGAGATGCCCATACCGCCGGGTAAGAAGAAGAACAAGCTGTCGGCATCGCTATCGCGAATCTGGGCAATTTCAGCCGCGTAGTCGGTCTGGCCCATTTGGGTGTAAAGCTCGCCAACGACCTCACCCTCGTAAAGATGTTTGAAGCCTGCCAGCGCATCGGTGCCAGCAGGGTAGTTGGGCGCCATGATGATCGGGCGCTCATACCCCTCTTCGCGCATATATGCGCCCATGGCGCCGTGCAGGTTGTCGTTCTGATACGCCACGTTGAAGTAGTTCTCATGGCACATGCGCCCTGCTAAATCGGAGGGCCCGGCATTAGGTGACAGGTAGAAGGTGCCCTGGCGTACCACCGAAGGAACGACCGCCATTGCCAAGTTTGACCAGATAATGCCGGTAAGAATATCGACCTCATCACGCTGCATAAACTCATTGGCCAGCGTACGCGCCAGGTCGGGGCGTCTCGCATCATCCTGAATCAGCACTTCCACGTCGTCGCGGCCCGACTGCTCAAGCGCCAGCATGAAGCCATCGCGAACGTCCACGCCCAGGTGCGAACCGCCGCCTGAGAGGGTGGTAATCATGCCAATTTTAACGTCATCAGCGTGAGCAGTGGTTACCAGGCTGGAGGAGAGCAGTAAGCCAAGGCCAAAGCGGGATATCATTTTCATGGATCATTCCTCATTTTTTAATCGTTTATTACTTAGAGGGTCATGCGTTGGTGTTGGTGCTATTGATGTTAGTGCTATTCACATTGATGCCAGGAGAGCCAGCACTCGGGTAATGTTCCTGGCTCAGCCGAAAGCGCTGAACCTTACCCGTGGATGTTTTAGGTAGTGCCTCGATAAATCGTATGGAGCGAGGGTACTTATACGGCGCGATGGTCTGCTTCACGAAGTCCTGCAACATTTGCTGACATTCTTCATCTTGCTGAAAACCATCGTTTAGAACAACAAAAGCCTCGACAATTTGGCCACGCTCCTGGCTAGGGGCACCTATCACCGCGCACTCTTTCACGGCGGGGTGGGCCAGCAGGGCTGCTTCCACCTCGGGGCCTGCGATGTTATAGCCCGCCGAGACGATCATATCGTCGTTGCGAGCGGCGAAGTGGAAGTAGCCCTCTTCATCCTGGTAAAACGCATCACCGGTGATATTCCAGCCCGCCTTTACATACTTTTGCTGGCGCTTGTCGGCCAGGTAGCGGCAGCCGGTAGGGCCGCGCACGGCCAGTTTGCCGACCGTGCCGCGAGGGACATCATTCATCTCGTCATCAACGATTCGTGCCTCGTAACCGGTCACCGGTTTGCCGGTGCAGCTGGGGCGATGGTCATTCAGGTGATTAGAGATAAAGATATGCAGCATTTCAGTTGCGCCGATGCCGTCGAGAATCGGTGTGCCGGTTTGCTTGATCCAGTCATGATAAATCGGTGCTGGCAGGGTTTCGCCAGCGGAAACCGCCACGCGCAGGCTGCTCAAATCCTCATGGCGAGTAGGTGCTGAGAGCATCGCCCGGTAGGCTGTTGGTGCGGTGAAGACCACCGTGGCCTGATACTCGCGGATAATGTCCATCATATTGGGCGGGGAGGCGTGTTCGAGTAGCACGGCGGTGGCGCCGAAGCGCAGCGGGAAAATGGCCAGCCCGCCCAGGCCAAAGGTAAATGCCAGCGGCGGCGAACCGACGAACACGTCCTCCGGCGTTACCTGTAGGACTTCCTTGGCGTAGCCGTCGGCAATGACCAGCAGGTCGCGGTGAAAGTGCATGGTGGCTTTGGGTGAGCCGGTAGTGCCAGAGGTAAACCCCAGCAGCGCCACATCGTCGGCGGCGGTATCCACCGCTTCAAAGGTGGCGGGTTTGCCCAGCGCTAAACGGTCAAGCTCTGCGTCGTGGTTAGCCGTGCCATCAAAGCCAACGACCCGTTTGAGCACCGGGCTGTGCTGTTGGCACTCAACCAGTTCATCGAGCAGACGGGTGTCGCACAGGGCGAGGCTGATTTCCGCTTTATCGATTACCTGGCATAGCTCTTTGGTGCGCAGCATCGGCATGGTGTTGACCACCACGGCACCCGCCTTGGTGGCGGCCAGCCAGCAGGCCACCATGGCCGGGTTGTTGGCGGAACGGATCAATACCCGCTGGCCGGGAACCACGCCCAGGTCTTCGACCAGCACGTGGGCAAGGCGGTTGGTCCACTCAGTGAGCTCTTGATAGGTGCGACGACGGCCATTGCCCGCTAAGGCAATCCGTTCACCGTGACCCTGGTCGAGCAGTCGATCGCAGAGCTCAACGCCCACGTTAAGTCGTTGGGGATAATGGTAGCCCGCGAGCAGGAACTCAGGCTGGCAATCAGTGGGTGGCAGGTTATCCCGCGCAAAAGTATCAGCATGGGCCGACTGGATGTACATGACCAACCTCCGTATTTGGTGTCGTTGTTTATTCCTGCCCACGGCTCAAAGGAAGCGCGGGCAGGGATACGGTGTCTGGCGTTGTGTTTTATTGTTCTTGAGAACTACTGTACGGTTTTTTGCTGTTTACTCTTCCGCGAGGATGCTGCGGGCGATGACTACTTTTTGTACATCTGAGGCACCTTCATAAATACGCAGCGCGCGGATTTCCCGGTAGAGGCTTTCGATAATATGGCCTTTGCGAACGCCGTCGCCGCCGTGAAGCTGTACTGCCTGGTCAATCACCTGCTGGGCCTGGTCGGTGGCAAATAGCTTGGCCATTGCCGCTTCGCGAGTTACCCGCTCCGCGCCTTGATCTTTCGTCCAAGCAGCGCGGTAAACCAGCAGGGCGGCGGCATCCACGTTTAGCGCCATATCGGCCAAGTGGCCCTGCACCATTTGTAGATCAGCAAGAGTGGCGCCAAACAGCTCCCGGAAGCGGCTGCGGGAGAGCGACTCTTCCAGTGCCCGGCGGGCGAAGCCCAAGGCGGCCGCGCCAACCGTGGAGCGGAAAACGTCCAGCACCGACATGGCGATCTTAAAGCCCTGCCCAGGCTGGCCGATCAAGGCGCTAGCAGGCAGCACCATATCGTTGAAGCCCAGCCGTGCCAGCGGGTGAGGCGCCACCGACTCCAGGAGTTCACGAATCTCCAATCCGGGTGTGTCGGCAGGCACTAAAAAGGCTGAAAGCCCTTTGGCGCCGGGACCTTCACCGGTGCGGGCAAAGACTGTGTAGATATCGGCAATACCACCGTTGGAGATCCAGGTCTTTTCGCCATTCAAACGGTAGCTATCGCCGTCGCGCTCAGCGGTGGTATCCAACTGGGCCACATCAGAGCCCGAGCGAGGCTCGCTCAGGGCAAACGCGGAAATTGCTTCACCACGCCGGGTTCTGTCCAGCCACAGCTTCTGTTCATCGCTGCCATATAGGCTGATCGCACCGGTTCCCAGCCCCTGCATGGCAAACGAAAAATCGGCCAGGCCATCATGGCGGGCCAGGGTTTCACGGATTAGGCACAGGCTGCGCACATCGATATGCTCGCCCGCAGTGCCTTCCAGAAACCCAGCTTTGCCTAAATCGCGTACCAGTTGAATGCAGGTCGCATCCACATCGCTGTGGTCGCGGGGTAGTTCAGTGCGGCACCACGCTTCGAGCTGCTCGGAAAGTTCGCGGTGTCTGGCCTCGAAAAAGGGCCACGCTAGAAAGCTCTTGTCGCTCATCAGTCCCCCTTGAACTCAGGTTTTTGCTTGGCTACGAAGGCGTGGTAGGCGCGCTCGAAATCGTTGGTCTGCATGCAGATCGCCTGGGCCTGGGCTTCCGATTCGATGGCCTGCTCCAGGCTCATCGACCACTCCTGGTTTAGCTGGGTTTTGGTAATGCTGTGGCCGAAGGTGGGGCCCTGAGCCAGGCGGGTGGCGTAAGCAATGGCGTCTTCTTCCAGGGAGTCTGGTTCGACCACTCGGTTGTAAAAGCCCCACTGGAGGCCTTCCTCGGCACTCATGCTACGGCCGCTGTAGAGCAGGTCGGCGGCGCGGCCCTGGCCGATAATGCGCGGTAGAATTGCGCAGGCGCCCATGTCACAGCCCGCCAGTCCCACGCGGGTAAACAGAAACGCCGTGCTGGCGCGGGGGGTGGCAAAACGAATATCCGAGGACATGGCAATAATCGCCCCTGCGCCAACGCAGATGCCGTCGACGGCGGCAATGATCGGTTTGCCGCAGTTCAGCATGGCCTTGACTAGATCCCCGGTCATGCGGGTGAACTCGAGCAGTCCCTTCATATCCTTGCCCACCAAGGGGCCGATGATTTCATGTACGTCGCCGCCGGAGCAGAAGTTATCGCCGTTAGAGGTAAACACCACTGCATGCACATCGGATGCATAGGCCAAGTCACGAAAGGTATCGCGCAGCTCGGCGTAGCTCTCGAATGTCAGTGGGTTCTTGCGCTCTGGGCGATTCAACCGGATAACGGCGACATCACCACTCATTTCCCAAATAAAGTGCTCGGGGGCCAGGTCAGCCATGCTCTTCATATTCTTGTTCTCGCCTGTCAGTGATTAATCGGAGTCGCCGTCGTTAAGATAAGGAGGCATCGTGAGGAGCAGCCGGTAAACGATGCAGCAACTCGCCTATGTGGTGGGCGTCCTCTTCAGTCACACCCTCAAATAGCGCATTGATCCAGCGTTCATGCTCAACGGCCATGGCCCTGAAGCTTTCGCGGCCAGCGCTGGTCAGGCAGACCCGCGTGGCGCGCCGGTCGCCCTCAATAGCAATACGTTCCACGGCGCCATCCTCCACCAAGCGGTCAATAATGCCGGTGACGTTGCCGTTGGAAACCCGCAGCCGCTTGGAGAGCTCGTTCATTTTCAGGCCCTCCTCAGCGGCATATAGCGCGGCCATCACATCAAAACGCGGCAGTGTAGAGTCGTGCTCGGTTCGCAGCCGTTCGCGCAGCTCGGACTCCACCTGACGGGTAACCCGCAGCATGCGCAGCCATAAGCGCAGGCGCTCCTTGCTTAAGCTTTCTGCCGTCATACTTCACCCCCTGAGATGGAAATCGCCTGGCCGTTGATTGCGCCACTGTTAGGCCCGCATAGCCATAGAGCCGTCGCGGTGACCTCTGCAGGAGTGACTAATCGCCCTGTAGGGTTGGTAGATTGAAAATGCGCGGTGGCCTGTTCGGCGGATTGGCCTGTTTTGGTCACAATATTCTCCACGCTGGCGGCCAGTAACGGCGTGTCGGTAAAACCTGGGCAGAGCGCATTAACGGTCATATCGCGAGTAGCGGTTTCAGTAGCCAGAGAACGCACCAACCCCACTACGCCATGCTTTGCCGCGCAGTAAGCACCCACATAGGCGTAACCTTTCAGGCCCGCGGTGGAGGCAACGGCGATAAGGCGCCCGCCGTCGTTCAACTGCTTCAAACCCTCACGCAGGGTCAGAAACACTCCGCTAAGGTTTACATTCAACATACGTTGCCACTGCTCGAAAGAGGTCTTGGCGAACGGTGCGCTCTCTGCCGCCCCGGCGTTGGCAATAACGATATCCACATTGCCGATCTTCTCGAAGAGCGCCACCATGGCGGCTTCGTCGGTGACATCGACCACGGCGGTACGAATGCCATCATGCTGCTCGGCAACGGCTTGAAGGGCTGCCTCACGGCGGCCGGTAATCGTGACCTCGGCGCCCGCCTGGGCAAAGGCCAGGGCCATATCGGCACCGATACCGCTGCCGCCGCCGGTAATCACCGTCCGTTTCCCAGCCAGGCTGTTCGCGGCCGAGTTTCTATCGGATTGGCTCATACCCAACCCTCGCCACGTTCAGCCAAGCGCTGTAGCTGATCGGCGCCTGCCCGGTAGGGTGCTGGCCATTCCACCTCACTATCACCCAGCCCCGCAGCAACGTGCAGCAGCCAGTAAGGATCAGCAAGGTGAGGGCGGGCGATACAGACTAAGTCGGCGCGTCCGGCCATCAGGATCGAGTTCACGTGGTCGGCCTGATAGATATTGCCCACCGCCATGGTGGCGATAGGCGTCTCGTTACGAATCCGGTCAGAGAAGGGCGTTTGGAACATACGCCCATAGACCGGTTTGGCCTGGGTCGAGGTTTGCCCGGCAGAGACATCGACAATATCCACCTCCGCATCGCGCAACCGTTTGGCGATCTCCACCGCATCGTCTGGGGTGATGCCTTCATCGCCGCACCAGTCGTTGGCAGAAATACGCACCGAAAGCGGCTTATGGGCAGGCCACACGCGGCGCACGGCGTTGATCACCTCAAGTGGGTAGCGCAGCCGGTTATCCAGTGAACCGCCATACTCATCGTCACGGTGGTTGGTTAATGGCGTAATAAACGAAGAGAGCAGGTAGCCGTGGGCGGCGTGGACCTCGATCATGTCAAAACCCGCGCGATCGGCCATCTGCGCCGCACTGACAAACTCATCGCGCACCCGATCCATATCGTCGCGATCCATTGCCTTGGGCACTTGGTTACGCGCTGACCAGGGCTGTGCTGAAGCTGCCAATATTGGCCAATTGCCATCCGTAAGCGGGGCATCCATCTCTTGCCAGCCCAACTGAGTAGAGCCCTTTGCTCCTGAATGGCCGATTTGGGCGCATAGCTTGGCCTGGGTTTCCGTGTGCACGAAATCGCAAAGACGCTTCCACGCCACTTCATGTTCGGGCGCGTACAAGCCTGGGCAGCCGGGGGTGATTCGCCCACTGGGGCTGACGCAGGTCATCTCTGTATATACCAGGCCTGCGCCACCCTTGGCGCGTTCGGCATAGTGGCTAAAGTGCCAATCGGTAGGGCAGCCATCGACGGCTTTATACTGGGCCATGGGAGAGACCACCACGCGATTAACCAGCGTCATATCGCGTAGTTGATAAGGCGCAAACATCGGTGCACGGGCGCTGCCAGAGTTGCCTGCCTCGGTTTGGAACCAGCGCTCTGCACTTTCTAGCCACTGTGGGTCGCGTACCCGCAGGTTTTCGTGACTGATGCGCTGGGAGCGGGTCAATAGCGAGTAGTTGAACTGCACCGGGTCGAGATCCAGGTAGCGCTCCACCTGCTCAAACCACTCGGTGGAGTTGCGCGCGGCTGACTGTAGGCGCAGCACTTCGAAGCGGCGATCCTCTTCATAGCGAGCAACGGCAGCTGCCATGCTGCTTTCGCTGTGCAAGTAATTAGCCAGTGCAATGGCACTCTCCAGCGCGAGCTTGGAGCCGGAGCCAATTGAAAAGTGTGCGGTGGCGGCGGCGTCACCCATCAAAACTACGTTCTCATAGCTCCAGCGTTCGCAGAGTACCCGTGGAAAATTGATCCAGGCGGAGCCGCGTATATGGTTAGCATTGGTCATCAGCGCGTGGCCGTCGAGATGCTTGGCAAAGATGCGCTCGCAGACTGCAATCGACTCCTGCTGGTTCATTTCGCCAAAGCCAAACGCCTGCCAAGTGGCCTCACTGCACTCGACAATAAAGGTCGCCGTATCCCTATCAAACTGATAAGCGTGGGCCCACACCCAGCCATGCTCGGTCTTCTCGAAAATAAAGGTGAAAGCATCGTTGAAGGTTTGCTGGGTACCCAGCCAAACGAACTTGCACGCTCGTACATCAATGTCGGGCTTGAAGTGATCGGCGTAGGTTTGGCGGGTGAGAGAATTAAGGCCATCGGCGGCCAAGACCAAGTCATACTCACGCCGGTACTGCTCAATGGAGGCTTCTGTAATATCGGTTTCAAAGCGCATCTCCACGCCGAGCTCGCGAGCGCGTTCCTGTAGCAGAATCAGCAGTTGGCGGCGGCCAATGCCACAAAATCCATGGCCTGTAGAGACGGTTTTGGCGCCTTTATGAACGACCGCAATGTCGTCCCAATAGGCGAAATGCTCACGAATGCGCTCTGCACTGACCGGGTCGTTGGCCGCCAGGTTGTCGAGGGTTTCGTCTGACAGCACCACGCCCCAGCCGAAGGTGTCGTCTGCACGGTTGCGCTCAATCACCACGATCTCATGGGAGGGATCGTGTAGCTTCATGCTGATAGCGAAATAGAGGCCAGCAGGCCCTCCACCCAGGCAGGCGATTCTCATTTTTATTCTCCACGGAAAACACTCTCTTTTCTGAAGATAGGAGAGGGCTCTATAAAATTCAAGTATAAACTTTTTAAGCTTAAAGTATTTTCCTGTGAGTAGGCGTGCGAGCGTTTAAAGCCCTCATGCGGCTGTGCTCGCAATGGTGGCCGGAAGATGAGAGCATAAATAGACGCAGGAATATGGCAGGGGCTGCCGCTTGAGAGCGCTGGTTATCAGCCATAGAAGAAAGCGTTATGGGCAGTGAACTTTTAGTACCATGGAAACCGTACTTGCTGGGATTGACAGAGGTAGTGGGAGGCGCGACTCTAAGCCTATTATTTGATCTGAGCGTTTGATAGTAGTTATTAATAGCAGTTAAAGGTGACTTTAAGGAGAAAGCCCCATGCTCGAAGATTGCAAAAATGCCCTGGAGCGCTGGGGAGGCGTGCATTCCCTGATTGACCGCTGGCTGGATCAGCGCCGTCAGCTATTGATCAGCTTTATTGAGCTAAAAGAAGCGTGTGATGCTGAATTGGAAGCAGTGAGCAAAGCGCCTATCGATACGTTTAGTGAAAAGCTGATGGATTACATCAGCGCCGGTCACTTTGAGATTTACCCCCAGCTCTCGGAAGAGGCACGGGCCTTTAGCGACGAGGGCGCGCTCGTTATCGCGGAGAAGTTGCTCGAGCGTTTAGAAATGTCCACCGAGATGGTGTTGGAATTCGATACCGATTTTGGCTCCACGCTTAGCTGCGAGCAAAACATCGCCCGCCTACCTGCCTGGATCGACCGCTTAGCCCGTGGCCTTACCGAACGCTTTGCGCTGGAAGACCAATTGATCGCGCGCTTACACGCCGCACACAGCCCGCAGCACACCAAAGCCCCCGCTTAAGTAAGACCTTCCATTAGACAGGCGCCGCTATGCGGCGCTTTTGCTCCATGGTAATCCCGCTTCAACCCCGGCACCGCTTCGCGCTGCTTCCGCGGGTGCGCTAACGCTTACGCCGCGCTACTAAATCACGCGTGCACATAACGCGGTGGGTGCCCAATACCTTATAATCGATTCACCATTCACCATTCACCATTCACCATTCACCCCCTACGACGAAGCTTACCCCCAATCACCAACATACACGGCGTAAGCAGCAGCGTTAGCGCGGTGGCGAAGGTGAGGCCGCCGGCTATGGCGCTCGACATCTGCGTCCACCACTGGGCGGAGGGCGCATTAAAGCCCAGGGCAGGGGTGAACAGGTCTACATTGATCCCCAGCACCATCGGCATGAGCCCCAATACCGTGGTAATCGCCGTTAACAGCACTGGGCGTAGGCGTAAACAGCCCGCTTCAAGGGCGGCTTCGCCGGGTGTCATACCCTGGCCGCGCAGTTCGTTGTAGGTATCGATCAAAACAATGTTGTTATTGACCACGATACCCGCCAGAGCAATCACGCCCATCCCCACCATGACAATGCCAAACGCCTGGCCGGTAATCAGTAGGCCCATGAGCACACCCGCGGTGGAGAACACAATCGCCGAGAGCACCAACCCCGCTTGATAAAAGCTATTGAACTGGGTGACCAGAATCAGCGCCATCAAACCGATAGCAATCAAGAAGGCACTGGCTAAGAACTGCATCGACTCCTGCTGATCCTCCTGCTCACCCGCCACGTTGACCATCAGGCCATCAGGCAAACTGCCGCTGCTTGCGGCTAGCAGGGCAGTTAGGCGCTCATCAGCGAGATAGCCCGGTGCTAAGTCAGCCTCAATGGTAATCGCCCGGCGACCATTGATGCGATTAAGGGTGCCGACCTTCGGCGCCGGTTCCAGAGTCACAAAATTCGAGATCGGCACTTGGCCCCGCTGAGTGTTGATGGTCAAGCGCTCAAGCTGATCCAGCGAACGCCAGTTTTGCGGCAGACGCACGCGGATATCCACTTCATCGCTGACTTCCGGCGGGCGATAGCTAGCCACCTGAAGGCCGGTCGTCAGCAGTTGCACCGCGCTTCCAATGGTCGTTACATCGGTACCCATGCGCGCCGCCGCTTCGCGATCCACGTTCACCTGCCACTCCACGCCCGGAAGGCTGCGGTTATCCTCAATGTCGGTAAAGCCACCCAGCTCGCGCATTAGTTGGGTTATCTGGTTAACGCCTGCATCGGCGACATCGGGATTCGTGGCGCTGACCTCAAGCACGATTGGCTTACCGCCACCGGGGCCCATCTCCTGCTCCTGAAATTCCAGCGTAATGCCGGGGATATCCCCAGCGCGCTCGGCCATGTCGTCCAAAATGGCCTGGGCAGGGCGACGTTCATGCCAGTCGATAAACTGGAACTGCAGCATGCCAATCACATCGTTGCCCATCTGCTGGTTAGGCACCGCAAAGGAGCGCGCATACAACGCTCGCACTTCACTCATGCCGGATAGTTTGGCTTCCACCCGCTGCACAATGGCGTCGGTTTCAACGGCGGAGAAGTCGCCTCGGGCGCGCACCAACACCTGGGCGCTGTCAGGCTCTACGGCTGGGAAGAAGTCGACACCGTGGTTAAAGCGCGCATAGCCGGTATACAGCAGAGCCATTAACAATACGGTCACCAGCAGTACCCAGGCAGGGTGCATAAGTAGCCTTGCCAGCAGGTGGCGATAGCCACGCCCAAAGGAAGTCGTCGCCTCATCATGGTTGGCGTCTGTCGTGGTTGCGGTGGTACGCGTAAACAGGCGCCCAAGAGTAGGTAAGAACACCAACGCCATGGCCAGCGATGCCAGCAGGCACAAAATCACTGTGGCGGGCAGGTACTTCATAAACTGACCGACCACGCCAGGCCAGAACAGCAGGGGAATAAAGACCGCCAGCGTAGTGGCCGTCGAGGCAATCACCGGCCAGCTCATTCTTGAAGCGGCGTTGAGCCACGCCTGATGAGGCGTTTGGCCATCGCGCAGATGGCGGTCGGCAAGCTCGCTGACCACGATAGCGCCATCCACCAGCATGCCCGCCACCAGAATCAGTGCAAACAGCACCACGATATTGAGCGTAAAACCAAACGCCCATACCAGCAGAATACCGGTTAAGAAGGCACCGGGAATGGTAAGCCCCACCAGCAGCGCCATGCGCCAGCCCATCACCGCGACCACTACAATCAGCACTAGCACAACGGCGGTCAGTACGTTATTGAGCAGCTCGGAGAGCATGTTCTTAACGGTGGTCGACTCATCCAGAATAGTGGTGAAACGCAACTGCTCGGGAAGTAAGTCATCTGCATCGGCTAAGCGGTCACGCACCGCGCCAATGGTGGCGATGATATTCGCCCCGGCGCGTTTGGAAACTTCCAGCACCACCGCTGGTTGGCCATCGATGCGGGCAAAGCCTTCGGGGTCTTTATAGGTAGGGTTGATCCAGGCCACATCGCCAAAGGTGACCACACGATCCTCATCGACCTTGACCGGCATATTCATAACATCGTCAAGGGACTCGATAATACCGGGGACTTTCAGCGCCAGGCGCCCCGCGCCGGTATCCAAACTGCCCGCTGCCACCAAGCGGTTATTGCGCGATACCTGATTAAATAGCGTGTCAAAGTCGACGCCGTAGCTTTCCAATACCAGCGGATCCACGACGATCTCCAGCAGATCTTCCCGCTCACCGGCAATATCGACTTCCAGCACATCGGCAATACCTTCTATCTCCTCCTGCAAGCGTCGGGCAATCGTCATGCGCTCACGGGTATCCAACTGCCCGGAGAGGCCAATGGTCAACACCGGAAACTCCGAGACGTTGACCTCCATCACCCGCGGCTCATCGGCCTCGGAAGGTAGTTCGCTGCGGGCAATATCCACCCGGTCACGTACATCGGTTAGCGCGGTGTCGGGATCAAAGCCGGGGTCGAATTCCAGAGTAATCGAGCCATGCCCCTCGCTGGATTGGGCGGTGAACTTGCGCAACCCTTCAATGCCACGCAGTTCCTGCTCCATGGGGCGAATCAGCAGCCGTTCGCCATCCTCGGGGCTCACCCCCTCCAGTGTCAGCGAGACATAAATCATCGGAATGGTGACGTCGGGGTTAGCTTCTTTAGGAATCATCTGCCAGGCAGTGATGCCCGCCAATAGAAGACTCACCAGTAGCAGTAATGTCGTGCGAGTGTGGGCTAGCGCCGCATTAATCAACTGGCGCATGAACGCTATCCTGTTCCGCCGGCTGTGAAATAATCGCCTCTTCAACAGGCACCGGGGTCACTGTCTCACCGATATCTACCATGCCAGCGCCCAACGTGATTAGGCGTAGCGGGTCGGGTAGGCCAGTCACGTAGGCGTGCTGCGTATCGGCACTCACCAGCTCCACGGTGGTCTGCTGTACTGTGTCATTCTCATCCAGGTGCTTGACCGCCAGTTGGCCTTCGCTATTCAAACTCAGCAGCGCAGGCGAAAGGGTATGCACCTGGCGGGGTGGCAGCGTAATGGTCAGCTCCGCACTGCCGCCTGCTAAGCGTTTACCGGCCGGGTTATCCAGCGTGGCTTCGATATAAAAGCTGCGAGTGGCCTCTTCAGCGCGGTGACTAACAAAGGTCAGCTCACCTTCGAGGTGGTCGCCATTGAGTAGCCGCGCGGTGACCGGTAACCCCTCGCTTAAATCGCCCACTTGCTGCTGAGAAACCCAGGCCGCACCTTTCAAACGGCGGTCATCGACCAGTTGGCCCCACTCTTCACCGGGCTGTAATAGGTCGCCTAGCTCCACCTGAACGCGGTTCAGCACACCATCGAAAGGTGCGGTGGGTCGGCTGTCGTCCAACTGCTTCTGCAGTTGCGCCACGGAAGCAGCGCTGGCGCTTAGTGCGCTCTGCAGGCGCAGTAACTCGGGCTGGGAAATCAGCTCCCGTTGGCGCAGGTTGCGAGCCCCGGCATACTCCGCCTCGGCCACGGCTAGTTCATCCCGAGCCTGCTGTAGCTGCTCGGGCAGAGCGTCATTATCCAGCACCAGTAGCGTATCGCCCGCCGCAACGCGTCTACCTTGCGCGACCGGCTTCTCAGCCACAAAGCCTGCGACGTTGGCGCGCAGGGTGGTTTCGCGCTCTGCCGTCAGTTGGCCCTGGACGATTTGCTGAGGAATAAACGGCGTGCTCTGCTGCACGACAATTTCAACCCGCGAACCTGCTTCGCTGCGCGCGGGCGCGTCTGGGGGCGTGGTTTGAAAGCGCTGAAAATTACCAAAAGCGAGCCATATCACTAGCGCCAGCACCAGTAGGCTAGCCAAGGCATAAGAAAACGGAATTTTTCGCATGGAGCATCCATGTCCTTAGCAAAACAAGAAAGGAGGCCATAAAGCCGAAGATACCATAGCGCAACTCAGCCTTTTCAGCGAGTAGCAAGCCATTGAGCGGATAGCAAGGTTGGTAAATGGGTTGTAGTCTCATGTCTGATTGAGTTTTTCCCCGGCTGGGCATACCATCTTTGCGTCTTGAGTTCTGTTAAGCCACTCCTCAGGCGAGAACCATCCCTAGGCGAACCAATCAAGGAGCAATGATGAAAGATCCAGTACGTATTGCGATTACCGGCGGCGCCGGTCAGATCAGCTACTCTCTTATTTTCCGCATCGCCGCTGGCGACATGTTGGGGCCGGATCAGCCTGTCATTCTCCAGCTTCTGGAAATTCCCCAGGCAATGGACGCCCTGAACGGCGTGGTAATGGAAGTCAACGACTGTGCCTTCCCGCTGGTACAAGACATCGTCGCCACCGATGACCCGAACGTAGCGTTCAAAGACGCTGATTTCGCCTTGCTGGTTGGCGCACGTCCGCGTGGCCCAGGCATGGAGCGTAAAGACCTGCTGGAAGCCAACGCAGCGATCTTCTCCGTTCAAGGTAAAGCATTGAACGATCACGCCAGCCGTGATGTGAAAGTGCTGGTCGTCGGTAACCCGGCCAACACCAACGCGCTGATTGCTTCCTGCAACGCGCCGGATCTGGACGCAGGTCAGTTCACCGCCATGACGCGTTTGGATCACAACCGTGCCCTGACCCAGCTGGCACAGAAAACCGGTAAGCATGTCACTGACGTTGAAAACATGATCATCTGGGGCAACCACAGTGCCACCCAGTACCCGGATCTGGCTCAGTGCAAAGTTGACGGCAAACCAGCGTTCGATCTGGTTGAGCGCGATTGGTACGAAAACGACTTTATCCCCACCGTGCAGCAGCGCGGCGCGGCGATCATCAAAGCACGTGGCGCTTCTTCTGCCGCTTCTGCTGCCTCTTCCGCCATCGACCATATGCACGACTGGGCGCTGGGTTCCAAAGGCATCGTCAGCATGGCAATTCCGTCTGACGGCAGCTACGGCATCGACGAAGGCATCATCTACTCCTACCCAGTGCGTTGCCAGGGTGGCAAGTATGAAATCGTTCAAGGCTTCGAAATTGACGAATTCAGCCAAGAGAAGATGAAAGCCACCGAGAAAGAACTGCGCGAAGAGCGTGCAGCAGTCGAGCACCTGCTCGGCTAAACGCGCTCACTGCCGCTGTTTTTGAAGCAGCAGTCAACGCCAAAACCCCGCAGGCTTAGCTTGTGGGGTTTTTTATTGGGTGAGATTTAGCAGCATGAAACGGTACCGAGGTTGGTGTGGGGTACCACGGCCATTTGCATAATGTGCACATGCTCTTGGAATCCCCACCTTCATGTGCCTGCGAGATTTAGTAGCGCGTGGTAAGCGAAGCGCACCCGCGGAAGCAGCGCGAAGCGGTGCCGGGGTTGGCTCGTGCAGGCA
>NZ_AOPO01000022.1 GCF_000336575.1 Vreelandella titanicae BH1
GTTGTGCTCAACGCTGCCAATGAGGTTGCAGTTGAAGCATTCCTACAGCGTCGAATCGGCTTTACAGCCATTGGGCAACTGGTCGCCGACGTCTTGTCGCGCCCCTATCAAGGCCGTGTTGATAGCCTTGATAGCGTATTAGCAACGGATCAGTGGGCGCGACAGCAGGCGCTGGAACTGGTAACAAAATGATACGCTTAAGCATTCGCTGGGCTGGTCGTTAGAGCGGGGCATTAAGGAGTTCAGTGTGGGCCTTATACAGAATATTTTAGCGGTCATTGTGGTGTTGGGCCTGTTAGTGACCTTCCACGAGTTTGGCCATTTTTGGGTGGCGAGGCGCTGTGGGGTCAAAGTGCTACGGTTTTCTGTAGGCTTTGGTAAGCCGCTATGGTCGCGGGTTGACCGCCACGGCACCGAGTTCGCGATAGCCGCCATTCCGCTGGGTGGCTATGTCAAAATGCTCGATGAGCGTGAGGCGCCGGTTCCGGAAGAGCAGCTTGATCAGGCATTTAACCGCAAAACCGTGTGGCAGCGCATTGCGATTGTGGCGGCAGGGCCAATCGCCAACTTCTTGTTAGCGATTGTGGCTTACTGGGCACTGTTCGTGGCGGGTACCACGGTGGTGTCGCCAATGGTAGGTAGCGTTGCGCCTGACTCGCCCGCCGCCGAAGCCGGACTTGCCAATGGCGATGAAATTGTCGCCATTCAGGGCGATGAGATGCGCTCTTGGGAAGATGTTAACCTCAAACTGGTATCGATTATTGGTTTCAGCGGTGAGCTGGATATAGACGCCCGCCCCGAAGGCGCGAGCGACCCTCAACGTTTTGGCTTATCGGTGACTGATTATTTGGTTCGCCAAGATCCGCCACAGCCGCTGCAATCGCTGGGTATTACTCCTTGGCAGCCGGAATTTCCGGCCGTTTTAGGCCAAGTAGTGAGCGGAGAGGCCGCCGAGCAAGCAGGCCTTGAGGCGGGCGATAGGATGGCGGCGATTAATGGCGAACCAGTGGATGATTGGATGCACTTCGTTAATATGGTGCGAGGTAATCCAGGTGAAACGCTGCAGCTCACCTATGAACGTAATGGCGAGCAGTCGAGTGTTGATTTAACCCCCGGGCGTAACCGCTTGGACACTGGGGTTGAAATTGGTTATATCGGTGCAGGCGCCGAGCAGGTCGAGTGGCCAGCAGCGTTTCAGCGTGAAATCCGTTACGGCCCTATCGAAGCGGTAGGCCAGGCTGTTTCGCGCACTGGAGAGATGACGCTCTTAACCTTAGATGCCATACGCAAAATGTTTGTCGGGCTTATCTCGCCTTCCAATTTGTCCGGGCCAATCACCATTGCACAGATCTCTGGTGATTCGGCCCGTGCAGGGATGGAAGCGTTTATTGGCTTTCTAGCGTATCTTTCTATCAGCCTTGGGGTACTAAACTTACTACCTATCCCGGTGCTCGATGGTGGCCACTTGCTCTATTATTTTATGGAGGTCGTGCGTGGACGGCCAGTATCCGAAAGAACCCAAGCCGTAGGACTGCGCATTGGGCTTGCCATGGTCGGCACCCTGATGTTGATGGCCCTCTATTTTGATCTGATGCGCCTGTGGTAATGACGCGTGTAGCGCGCAGGATGCCTTGTCATCTGCCTGCACAAATGTATATGGTGCCTTTCTGGAATGATAGGCAGACCAACGCGAGCGAATTGACTGCATGAAAATCAAGACCCTTGGAATGGCGGCACTCTTGCTGGCAGGCGCCAGCGGCGCCCAAGCACAATCCTTTGATGTTTCAGACATTCGAGTGGAAGGACTGCAGCGGGTATCCGCCGCCTCGGTCTTCAATGCATTTCCGGTGAGTGCCAATGAGCGCGTCAGCGAAGAGCAATTAGCTGCTGCTGCCCGTGACTTATTTGCCACAGGGCTATTTGACGATGTCTCCCTGGCACGCGAAGGCGATGTACTGGTTATTCAGGTCGTCGAGCGTCCGACTATTGCGCGGCTACAGATCAGCGGCAACGATCAAATCTCCGAAGAGGACTTGCGCAATGGTTTGCGTGAATCAGGGCTCTCGGAAGGCCAGGTACTGGAGCTCTCTACGCTGGAAGAGATACAGCGCGAGCTGGAAGGCGTCTACCAGTCTCAAGGTCGCTACAGCGCCAGCATCGATACCGAAGTGGAAGAGGTCGATGAGGGCCGGGTTCAGGTCAATATCAATATCAACGAAGGCGAAGTGGCCAAGATTCGCCAAATCAATATCGTTGGTAACGAAGCCTTTGATGATGAGACGCTGCGTGGCGTGTTTGAGTTAAATGATCGGCCAGGACGCTTTTTCGGCTGGTTCTCTAGCGACGAGTACTCCCGTGAAGCGCTTTCCGGTGATATTGAGCGGCTGCGTTCATTCTACTTGGATCGCGGCTACGTCAACTTCGATGTCACGTCCACTCAGGTATCGATTGGCCCTGAAAAGTCCGAAATCTTTATTACTCTGAACGTCGATGAAGGCGCCCAGTACCGGGTGGGCAATATTCGTTTCGCGGGTGATCTACAGATCAGCGAAAACGAAGCTCGCCAGTTACTCACCGTTAAAGAAGGAGAGATTTTCTCCCGCGGCGATGTGAATGCCTCCACCGAAGCCCTGCGCCAGCGTTTGGGTGCCGAAGGCTTCGCCTTTGCTGATATTCAAGGCGTGCCTGAAATGGCAGGGGACGGTGAAACGGTCGATCTGGTGATTGCTGTCAATCCCGGTGAACGCGCCTACGTGCGTCGTATCGAGTTCTACGGTAATACGACTACTCAGGATGAAGTACTGCGGCGTGAAATGATTCAGTTGGAGGGCGCACCCGCTTCCACCGAAGCCATTACACAATCGCGTCAGCGCCTTGAACGCCTGGGCTTTTTTAGCCAAGTAGAAGTGGATACCCAGCCTGTACCTGGTGAGCCGGATTTACTCGACGTTACTTATAATGTCGAAGAGCAGCCCTCGGGGTCGGTCTCTGCCAGCGTTGGTTTCTCCCAGAGTGCCGGGGTTATTTACGGTGTCGGCTTGTCACAAAATAACTTCTTGGGTACGGGTAACCGGGTCAATGTAGGGGCTCAGCGCAGCGACACCTTTACCAGTGTGAACTTTGGCTTCACTGATCCCTACTGGACGTTGGATGGCATTTCTCGCGGCTACAATGTTTTTTACCGCGAAACAGATTACGCCGATTCGGATATTTCGACGTTCTCGACGGATGCCTATGGTGCCGGTATCAACTTTGGTTACCCCGTAAGCGAACTGTCGCGTCTTAACTTCGGTGCCAGCGTTGAAGACCTAACGGTGAAAACCTACTTCGACACGGCCTCAGAAATTCGTCGCTATGTGGAAGATCAGGGCGAAGATGCGCAAAGCCTGAAGCTGACCGCTAGTTGGACACGCAACAATCTCAACCGCGGTATTATGCCGACCGATGGCAACTATCAGCGACTGTCGCTGGAAACCGGCGTGCCGGGCAGTGATTCGGAGTACTACAAGCTGCGCGCCCGTGCTCAACAGCTCTTCCCGATTAACGATGACGAGTCCTGGGCGTTCAAATTTACCGGCAATGTCGGCTATGCCGATACGCTGGGCGGCAACGATCCCTTCCCCTTCTATGAAAACTTCTACGCGGGTGGTCTTGGCTCGGTGCGTGGCTTCACGTCGAATACGCTTGGGCAGCGCACCACGCCAGCAACCGAAGGCGGCCGTGACCGCACGCTGGGCGGTAACGTTTCAGTAGAAGGTAGCGCCGAGATCATTTTCCCGCTGCCCTTTGTTGAAGATCAGCGCGCGCTGCAAACATCGCTATTCTTGGATGGCGGTAATACCTTCCTGACCTCTTGCTACGATGTGCTTGCAGAAGACGCAGGGCGTCAGCAGTGTAACTCCGGCGTTGATCTAGGCGATTTGCGCTACAGCGCCGGTATTGGCCTCTCTTGGCTGACACCGGTAGGCCCGCTGACCTTTAGCATTGCTGAGCCATTGAACGATAAGAGCGGTGACGACACTCAGTTCTTCCAGTTCTCATTAGGACAAACGTTCTAAAGGGCAAACGTTCTAATTTTGCTAGACCGCGTGCCATGGTGGCGCGCGCTAGCGTGACCTAAGGAGATAACATGATGCGTAAACTGACAGCGGTGGTATGCCTGTTGGGCGCGATGATTTTGCCCGCTCACGCTGCAGAAGTAGCAGTGTTGGATTGGCGAGCAGCATTGATGAATACCCAGTCCGCACAGGCGTCAATGAGTACTCTGGAAGGGCAAATTGGCAATCAGCAGCGTGAAGCGCAAAACCTGGGTAATGAGTTGCAGCAGCTTCAGCAGCGTTTGCAGAACGAAGGCGAAACGATGGCTCAGTCCCAGCGGGAGTCGCTGATTAGCGAGCTTCAGCAGAAAGGCAGCCGTTTTGAACAGCTTCGCCAGGAAGTAATGCAGGCACAGCAGCGTTCCGAGCAGCAGTTTTTAGAAGGCGCCGAGCCTAAGCTGGAACAAGCGGTAGCAGAAGTGCTGGAACGCCATGGTATTGATGTGCTGGTTGAACCCCAGGGCGTACTGCACTCAGGTGTGGATCTGCCCAATGTGACCGATGAAGTCACCCAGATTTTTGATACCTTGAACTAAATTTAAACGCTAATTGGTGTGGTCAGGCCACACCAACGCTTCCCTGGGCTCCCATGACGCACGCTTCTCATCACTTTACCCTCGCAGACATTGCGCGCCAATTGGGCATTGCCGTCAGCGGTAATGCCCAGCAGCCGATACGCGGCTTGGCGACGCTAAAAGAAGCGCAGCCGGATCAAGTGGCTTTTCTGGCCAATCGTGCCTACCTGAAAGATTTGGCGACGACCAAGGCGGCCGCGGTATTGCTGCACCCTGAGCATGGCAAGCACTGCCCGGTAGCGCGTCTGGAAATCGATAACCCTTACTTGGGCTATGCCAAGCTATCGCAGTTGTTTGACCCACTGCCTGCCCGCGATATCGTCGGTATTCACCCCACCGCCGTCGTGGCGGAAGATGCTCAGCTAGGCGCCGATGTCTGCATTCAAGCTCATGCAGTGATTGAATCAGGCGTGGTGCTGGGCGACCGTGTGGTCATTGGGGCGGGCAGCGTGGTGGGAGCCGATACAATTATCGGCGAAGCAACGCGTCTGCACGCCAATGTCACCCTCTGCCATGGCGTGGTTATCGGTAAACGGGGCATCTTGCAAAGCGGCTGTGTGATTGGCGGCGACGGCTTCGGGTTTGCCCACGATGGCGCTGGCTGGCATAAAATCGCCCAATTGGGGGGCGTAGTGCTTGGCGACGACGTTGAAGTAGGCAGTTGCTCCAGCATCGATCGTGGCGCTTTGGGAGATACGGTGATTGGTGATGACGTCAAAATTGATAGTCAGGTACAAATCGCCCATAACGTCATTATCGGTGACCACAGCGCCTTAGCAGGCTGTGTGGGCATTGCTGGTTCGACCAAGGTCGGTAAGCACTGCATGCTGGGTGGTGGGGTCGGTTTATCCGGTCACCTAACCATTTGCGACGGCGTTCAGGTGACAGGTATGAGCCTTGTCACGAACTCAATCCATGAACCGGGGGTCTACTCATCCGGTACTGGCGCCATGGCTAATGCCCAGTGGCGTAAAAACGCGGTGCGTTTTAAACAGCTTGATGACATCGCTAAGCGCCTGGCTCGATTGGAAAAAAAGCAACGTGAATAGTAACGGCTGCATGACTTTTACCCGCTGCTGGTTTGAGACTAGATAACAGCGGGGTATAATCCACAGCCTTTTAACCAGTGCACGTGCTGGTATTTGCCTGACACTCTTCAGGAGCTGCAGGTTTTTGTTATTTTAGAGGTCGCTACGATGGTTATGGATATCAATGAAATTCGCGAGTACTTGCCCCACCGTTACCCCTTTTTGCTGGTGGATCGAGTAACGCAATTAACCACCGGCGAATCCATCGTTGCGTACAAAAATGTCAGCATTAATGAGCCATTTTTTAACGGCCACTTTCCGCATCACCCGATTATGCCCGGCGTACTGGTGATTGAAGCCCTGGCCCAGGTATGCGGCATTCTCGGTTTTAAAACGGTCAATAAACTGCCTGCCGATGGTTATGTGTACTATCTCGTGGGCAGCGATAAAGTGCGCTTTAAACGCCCGGTAATGCCGGGCGACAAGCTCACCTTAGAGGCCGACGTGATTAGAGGTAAACGGGGTATCTGGAAATTTGCATGCCGTGCCACGGTTGACGGTGAGCTGGCCTGCGAAGCAGAAATTATTTGTGCCGAGAGGAAGGTGGCTTGATACATCCGACTGCACTGGTCGACCCGGCGGCGCGCCTTGCCGACGACGTTGAGGTTGGCCCCTTTAGCATCATTGGCCCCGACGTCACGATCGGCGCGGGCTCCGTGATAGGCCCTCATGTGGTGGTTAAAGGCCCCACCTCGCTAGGCGAACGTACGCGTATCTTTCAGTTTGCCTCGGTAGGTGAAGACTGTCAGGACAAAAAATACGCAGGCGAACCCACGCGGTTAGTGATGGGCGACGATAATGTGATCCGTGAAGGCGCCACGATTCATCGAGGCACCGTTCAGGATCGCAGCGAAACCACCATTGGTTCGCGCAACCTGTTTATGGCCTACGTGCATGTCGGCCATGACTGCGTGATTGGTAACGACTGCATTTTAGCCAATCAGGTTACCTTGGCGGGCCATGTCACCGTCGGTGATCATGCCATTCTGGGTGGGTTGGCGGCAGTACATCAGTTCTGTCACTTTGGCGATCACGCCATGGCCGGTGGTGGCTCGATTATCACCAAGGACACACCCGCCTATATCATGATTAATGGCAACCCTGCCGAAGCGCGTGGCCTCAACCTGGTGGGCTTAAAGCGCCGCGGCTTTAGCCGCGAAGCAATTAGCGCCTTAACCACCGCCTATAAAATGGTCTATCGCCAGGGACTGACTACAGAGCAGGCGCTTGTCGAAATGCGTAGCCGCTTTGATTTGCCCGAAATCGAGCATTTCGCCGCCTCCATTGAGCGTTCTACCCGCGGCATCACCCGTTAACCCATGCTAATCATTTTATGACCCTGCAACGTGTCTATCTCGTGGCTGGGGAACTCTCCGGCGATATCCTTGGCGCTGGGCTGATGCGTGAACTTAAAGCGCGCCACCCCGGCGTCGAGTTTCGTGGCATCGGCGGGCCGCGCATGCAGGCAGAGGGCATGGAGAGCCGCTTCCCTTTAGAGACCCTCGCGGTGATGGGGTTGGTTGAGGTGCTTAAGCACCTCCCCGAACTGATCCGCGTGCGGCGTACGCTGAAAGCCGAAGCGCTGGCCTGGCAGCCGGATATTATGCTCGGCATCGATGCGCCTGACTTCAATTTAGGCCTGGAACGCCAGCTCCGCGAAGCGGGTATTACTACTGCCCATTACGTAAGCCCTTCCGTATGGGCGTGGCGCCAGGGGCGGGTAAAAGGCATCGCTAAATCGGTGGACGGCATGCTGACACTGCTGCCTTTTGAAGCCGCCTTCTATCGCAAACACCGTGTTCCCGTTGCCTTTGTGGGTCACCCTCTGGCCGACGAAATGCCGCTGGAAAATGACCGTATTGCCACCCGTCAGGCGCTGAAGCTGGCGCCGGATAGCCAGGTGTTAGCGCTGCTGCCCGGCTCTCGGGCCAATGAAATTCGCTTTTTGGGTGACACCTTTCTTAACGCTGCCGAACAGCTCTGCCAGCGCCACCCCACGCTGCAAGTGGTGATTCCTGCAGCCACCGCTGATCGCCGCCGGGAAATCAGCGCACTGCTGGCTAGTTACCCGCTGTTGGTGGAGCGTACTGCGCTTTTGGATGGTCAGGCCCGCGAAGCCATGGTGGCGAGCGATGTGGTGCTGCTGGCCTCGGGTACCGCCGCGCTGGAAGCCATGCTGTGTCACCGCACCATGCTAGTGGCCTACAAAATGGCCCCAGCCACCCACTGGCTGGCTAAACGAATGGTGAAAACCCAGTGGGTATCGCTACCCAATTTGATTGCCCAGGAGACGCTGGTGCCCGAGCTGATTCAAGACGCCGCCTCTCCAGAGGCGATTGCCGAGCAACTCAGCGCTATGTTGGCCGACGAGGCAAGTCGACATGCCTTGGAAACACGCTTTGCCGAGATGCACGCTACGCTCCAGCGTAACGCCAGCCGTCGCGCCGCCGAGGCGATTAACCTGTTGGCCGCGGGTCAGCCGCTGGAGAGTGTTGATGGCCATTGAGCACTGGTTGATCGAGCACAAGGATTTTCCAACGCTAGAAATTGCCTACAGCGGCGAGCGGCTGGCGGGGGTCGATGAAGTAGGCCGAGGGCCGCTGATCGGCAGCGTGGTGGCCGCGGCGGTGATTCTCGACCCCGCTCAGCCGATTGACGGTCTTACCGACTCTAAAAAGTTGACGGCGCGCAGGCGTGAAGCGCTGGATAGACAAATTCGCGAACGGGCGCTGGCCTTCGCCGTGGCAGAAGCCAGCGCAGCGGAAGTGGATGCGCTGAATATTTACCACGCCACCCACTTGGCCATGCGCCGAGCCATTGATGCGCTGGCACCGGCGGCGGAATATCTACTCGTGGATGGCAACAAATTACCTGGCCATCTGTTGCCCGGCCAGGCCGTGGTAAAGGGTGATTCACGCCACTGTGCCATTGCCGCGGCGTCGATTTTGGCCAAGGTCGCTCGCGATGCGCAGATGGTCGCCTTGGATGAGTGCTATCCTGAGTATGGTTTTGCGCGCCATAAAGGCTACCCGACCAAAGAGCACCTGACGGCGCTTGCAGCTCACGGGCCACTGGCCGAACATCGTCGTAGCTTCGCGCCTGTGCAGCGTCAGTTGGCGCTGCTTTAACGTATTTTTCTTCACCTAGCGTTTTGCTGAGAGTCTCATGACGGTTCCGTTCGTTCATTTACGTTTGCACAGTGAATATTCCCTGGTCGATGGCTTAGTGAAGCTAAAGTCGCTGGTTAGCACCACGGCTGAACGGGCGATGCCAGCGCTGGCCTTGACCGATGAAACCAACCTGTTCGGCCTGGTGAAGTTCTACAAAGCCGCCCAGGGGGCGGGGTTGAAGCCGATTATTGGCAGCGACTTATGGCTCCATAATCCCCATGACGAGTCCCACCCTTACCGGCTAACGCTGCTGGCGATGAACGATATTGGCTATCGCAACCTGACCGAGTTGATCTCGAAAGGTTGGACGCATGGTCAACGGCAGGGGCGCGCCATTCTCGATAAACAGTGGGTGCTGGAGCAGAGCGAAGGCTTGATTGCGCTTTCCGGCGCGCGGGAGGGTGAGATTGGCCGCCACCTGCTATCTGATCACGAGCAGGATGCACGGGTGCTGCTCGAAGAGTGGCAGGCGGCCTTTCCCGAGCGCTTTTATCTAGAGTTGATTCGCACCGGGCGCCCGCTGGAAGAGGCCTGCGTTCACGCCAGCGTCAAGCTGGCCATTGAAACAGGCACGCCAGTGGTGGCGACCAATGACGTGCGCTTTCTTGAGCGCGAAGATTATTGGGCCCACGAGACCCGCGTCTCCATCGGTGAAGGTAAAGCGCTGGACGACCCACGCCGCGAACGCCGCTACACTGAAGAGCAGTACTTAAAAAGCCCCGACGAGATGGCGGCGCTGTTTGCCGATATCCCCGAAGCGCTGGAAAACAGCGTGATGATCGCCGAGCGCTGCAGCGTGGATGTGCGCCTGGGCGAGATTTTCCTGCCCGAGTTCGGCATTCCCGAAGGGATGACCCAGGATGAGTTCTTCCGCAAAGTATCCCATGACGGTTTAACCGAGCGGTTGGATTTTTTGTTTCCCGCTGAACGCTACCCCCGCGACAGCGAAGAGTACCAGGCGATCGACCAGCGCTACCGCGACCGGCTGGAGTTCGAGCTCAACGTTATTATCCAGATGGGGTTCCCTGGCTACTTCCTGATCGTGATGGACTTCATCCAGTGGGCCAAGGACAACCGCGTACCGGTAGGCCCGGGGCGTGGTTCCGGTGCTGGTTCGCTAGTGGCCTACGCGCAAAAGATCACTGACTTAGACCCGATTGGCTACGACCTGCTGTTCGAGCGCTTTCTTAACCCCGAACGTGTCTCCATGCCCGACTTTGACGTCGACTTCTGCATGGAAAAACGCGACAAGGTGATCGAGTACGTAGCCGAGCGCTACGGGCGCAATGCGGTCTCCCAGATTGTTACTTTTGGCACCATGGCGGCGAAGGCCGTGGTGCGCGACGTCGCCCGTGCCCAAGGCCGTCCGTACTCGCTGGGGGATAAGCTCTCCAAGCTGATTCCCTTTGAAGTAGGCATGACCCTGGCCAAGGCGATTGAGCAGGAGCCTGCGCTGAAAGAGTTTATCGGCAACGATGAAGAGGCCGAAGAGATCTGGGAGATGGCGCTCAAGCTTGAGGGCACCACCCGGGGCACCGGCAAGCACGCCGGTGGCGTGGTCATCGCCCCCACCAAGCTGACCGATTTCTCTCCGCTGCTCTGCGATGAAGATGGCTCTGGCTTGGTGGTACAGTTCGATAAAAACGATATTGAAGAGGCGGGGCTGGTCAAGTTCGACTTCCTGGGCCTGCGGACGCTGACGATTATCGACTGGGCACTAGAAATGGTCGACAAGGTGCGCAGCGTTAACGGCCAGGGGCCGCTCAACATCGACAGCATCCCGCTGGACGACGCGCCAACCTTCGAGATGCTCAAGCGCGCTGAAACCACGGCGGTCTTCCAGCTCGAATCCCGCGGCATGAAGGAGCTGATCAAGCGCCTGCTGCCTGACTCCCTGGACGATATGATCGCCCTGGTGGCACTGTTCCGCCCCGGCCCACTGCAGTCGGGCATGGTCGACGACTTTATCAACCGTAAGCACGGCCGGGCCGAAGTCTCTTATCCACACCCGGATTACCAGCACGAGCTGTTGAAACCTGTCTTGGCGCCCACCTACGGCATCATCCTCTACCAAGAGCAGGTCATGCAGATCGCTCAGGTAATGGCAGGCTACAGCCTCGGCCAGGCCGATATGCTGCGCCGTGCCATGGGTAAGAAAAAGCCCGAAGAGATGGCCAAGCAGCGTGACGGCTTTATGGAGGGGTGTGCCGCCAACGGTATCGATAAAGACCTGGCCGGTAACATCTTTGACCTGGTAGAGAAATTCGCCGGTTACGGCTTTAACAAGTCTCACTCGGCTGCCTACGCGCTGGTGTCTTACCAAACTGCGTGGCTGAAAGCCCACTATCCGGGGCCCTTTATGGCCGCCGTTATGTCCACGGAAATGGACAACCTGGATAAAGTGGTGCCGCTGATTGAGGAGTGTCGGAACCTCAAGCTCACCGTAACGCCGCCGAACGTCAACGTCGGTGGTTACAAGTTCACCGTCGATACCGATGCGCGTGTGGTCTATGGGCTAGGCGCAATTCGCGGCGTGGGCGAAGGGCCCATTGGCGCCATTGTCGAAGCCCGCGAGGCAGATGGCCCCTTTAAAGATATCTTCGATTTCTGCCGCCGCATTGATCCCAAGCGGATGAATAAGCGCACCCTGGAGGCGCTGATTCGCTCCGGCGCGCTGGATACCCTAGGCCCCAATCGTGCGGTGCTGTTCGCAGCGATGGAGGACGCGCTAAAAGCCGCTGCCCAAAACCACGCCAATCAGAATCTGGGCATGCTGGATATGTTTGGTGATGCGTTCGCCGCGGCCGATGAAAGTGACGGTGACAGCAACGTTTACGCCGAATACATCAACGCCCGTGAGTGGACCGATCGCGAACGGCTCTCAGGGGAGAAAGATACCCTGGGGCTTTACCTGACAGGGCACCCGATCGACGAGTACGAGCGGGAGCTAAAACGTTTTGTCTCCACGCGGATCAGCGATTTAAAACCTTCTCGCGACCCCCAGCGCGTTGCTGGGCTAGTGGTCGGCGTGCGCACCATGAAGTCAAAGCGTGGTGATACCATGGCGTTTATCACCCTGGATGACCGCACCGGGCGTATTGAAGCTTCGCTGTTTGGGGAGCTATTCGAGCAACTACGCGGTCAGATTGAGGCTGATCAGGTACTCATCGTTGAGGGCGAAGTCTCCAGCGACGAATACTCTGGTGGCCTGCGCCTACGCGGTAAAGACGTTACACCAATGGTGACGGCGCGCATTCGCTACGGCCAAGCCGTGGAACTGGCATTGGACGCGGGGCAGATCAATGGCCGCTTAATTGAAACCCTGCGCGACAGCCTGACGCCGTATCGCGATCAAGAGGGGTTGCCGGTGCGCCTGCAGTACCGCCACCCAGCGGCAGTGGCTTGGCTGGAACTTGCCGATGAGTGGAAAGTCGCACCGAGCGACGACTTACTGCTGGCGCTGCAGGATGTCCAGGGTCAGACAGGCGTACAGCTACGCTATCGATAGCTGACGATACGTCACTAAACTATCGGAAGAGGGCAGGTTGAAGCGAGGGTCTTTCGGCCAGGGATGGCGAAAGTAGCGCCCAAGGATGGGTTCACAGCGCCCTCGCGGAGACCTGCCCTCGTGAGATTGCACTCTGTGCATAAGTGAGCCCACCTTGCGTGGCAGGGTCAGGGTGCGATAATACTTATTTTGATCAGGCTTGTTTTTGACAGGCAGCTTACAGGCAGAGCCGATGAATCCTAATTATCTCGATTTTGAACAGCCGATTGCCGAACTTCAGGCAAAAATTGAGGAGCTGCGTCTAGTCAGCTCCGATAGCCAAGTCAACCTTTCCGACGAGATCGCTCGGCTGGAAGAGAAGAGCCGCAAGCTGACGGAATCGATCTTCAAGGATTTGACTCCCTGGCAGGTTTCCCAGCTATCACGGCACCCTCAGCGTCCCTACACGTTGGACTACCTCGAACACATCTTCACCGACTTTGACGAGCTGCACGGTGATCGCAACTTCGCCGATGATGCCGCGCTGGTAGGTGGCATTGCGCGGTTGAATGATGCACCAGTGATGGTGATTGGCCATCAAAAAGGCCGCGATGTAAAAGAGAAAGTGCGCCGCAACTTCGGTATGCCGCGCCCAGAAGGCTACCGCAAAGCGTGCCGTCTGATGGAGATGGCCGAGCGCTTTAAAATGCCGATCCTGACCTTTATCGATACCCCCGGTGCCTATCCCGGTATCGACGCCGAAGAGCGCGGTCAGTCAGAGGCTATCGCCTATAATCTGGCCGTTATGTCGCGACTGAAAACACCGATTATCTCCACCGTGGTGGGCGAGGGCGGCTCCGGCGGCGCGCTGGCAATTGGCGTCTGCGACGAACTGCAAATGCTGCAGTATTCGACCTACTCGGTGATCTCACCGGAAGGCTGCGCATCGATCTTATGGAAAAGCGCTGAAAAAGCCTCTGACGCCGCTCAGGCTATGGGCATTACCGCCGAGCGACTGAAAGAGCTGGGTTTCGTCGATTCGCTGATCAAAGAGCCGCTCGGTGGTTCCCACCGTCACCCGCTAACCACTGCTGAGCGGGTCAAAGAGGCGCTTACCGCGAGCTTGGGGCGTCTGCAGTCAATGGACACTGACGCGCTGCTGGAGCGTCGCTACAAGCGTTTAATGAGCTATGGCGCCCCAGCCGCTTAATACGCTGCAACGCTTGCTCAACGACGCCCTGGCGGAAACCCCGCCGGGGCGCTCTATTTGGGTGGCACTCTCAGGTGGTTTGGACTCCTGCCTGCTGCTCGCGTTAGCCGCACGGGCCTGCGAACAAGCAGACCGCCATTTGCGGGCTATCCATATTAACCACGGCCTACAGGCAGCAGCGCAGACATTCGAGGCGCGCTGCCGGGATATGTGTGTGCGTTTGAACGTGCCGCTATCAGTGGTCAATGTGACGGTAGATGCACAAGGTGAAGGCATCGAAGGCGCCGCTCGCAACGCCCGCTATGAGGCTTTTTTGGCCACCATCCCCACTGGCGATACGCTTTGGCTGGCCCAGCACCAGGATGATCAGGCGGAAACCTTTCTGCTCGCCGCTCTGCGTGGCAGCGGGCTACGCGGCCTGGCTGGTATGCCCTATCGCCGGGAGGTCCAAAGTACCACCTTGGTGCGCCCCTGGCTCTCCGTGCGCCGAGCTGAACTTGAAGCTGCGGCTGGGCTGCTTCAGTTGCGCTGGTGCGAAGATCCCACCAATCAAGATATTCGCTTTGATCGCAACCGCCTGCGCCACCGAATATTGCCTGCATTGCGCGAGCGCTGGCCCACAGCCGTCGCTGCTTTAGCCAATAGCGCAACCAACGCCGGTGACGCAGATGCGGTGCTTAGCGAGTATTTAGCAGCCGAGCTAAACGAGCTCGTCACCGGAGAAGGGCAGATAGATGCGAGCGCACTTAGTCAGCGCTCCCGTCCCCGCCAGCGGCTGCTGGTGCGTACTCTTTGCCAACAGCAAGGCTTGCCAACACCGCCCCAGAAGCGTTTAGAGAGCCTGCTGGATCAATTGAATGCCAAGGCGGGTGCCGCGGTATGCGTTGAGTGGCCGGGTGCTCAGGCGCGCCTATGGCGCCAGCGGCTCTATCTGATGGTGCCTTTTGAAGCGTTATCGTCGTGGGAGGTTAGCTGGGATGGTCAAACGCCACTGGAAACGCCTATCGGGCCGCTAGGGTGGCAGGTGGCCTCATTACAAGAGCCGTCTCAACCGCTGAGAGCGACCTGGCGACAAGGTGGGGAGGTTATTCAACTGCCTAAACGAGGGCGGCGCGACCTAAAGCGGTTGCTACAAGAGGCGGATATGCCGCCCTGGGAGCGCCAGCGGCTGGTGGTTATCATGCAGGGGGAGGCGTGTATCGGGGTGGTTTGTCCCCCTGCTCAGCTGTTATGGCAGGCAGAGGGCGTTTGCTTTACCCGTCTGACTTCGCCTGCTTAACGATCAGCTTAAAACCGGCGGCTTCCATAAACGCCTGCTCCTGTTCCAGGTCGGTACTCAGCAGGGTGGGTTCATCGCTGGCAGGCAGCGTGATCGTCAAGCTATCGCTGTCAGCGCTTATTTCCGGTAGCGAGGGCGCGGTTTCCGGGCGGGAATGGTTGAGCAAAACGGCTAAACGCAGCAGTCGGGCGAGCTTCTGGGTCGTCTCCTGTTGCGCTTCCGGCAGGGCCTGCCACTCCTTGAGCGGAAATTTACGCCGGTGCGCGCGCACTAAAAACGCCAGTTGGCGCTGTTCAGGGCGTGAAAAACCCGCGAGATCCGAATGCTCCAGCAGGTAGGCGCCGTGGCGATGAAACTGGCTGTGAGAGATCGCCAGGCCGATTTCATGCACGTGGCTAGCCCACTGCAAATAGCGCCCTTGGTCAAGGTTCAGCGTCCATGCATGGCGTACCTGCTGAAACAGTCGCTCGGCAGTGTCGGCGACGTTAAGCCCTTGACGGGTATCAACATCGTAAGTGCGCTGTAGCGACTCCAGGCTTTTCGAGCGCGAGTCTTCGGCGGTATTGCGCCCGGCCATATCGTAGAGCACGCCTTCGCGCAGCGCCCCATCGGCAAAACGCATTTGGGTTAAATCAAAGGCCTCAAAAATCGCCCCGAGAATAGCAATCCCCGCCGGGAAAACTTTGGCACGGTCAGCCTTGAGGCCCTCCAGCGCGACTTTATCCAGTTGCTTGCACTTCAGCAGCCGTTCGCGCAGCTTCTTTAAACCGGCGCGAGTGATAACACCCTCGTGGGGCGTATCGCCATAGGCATGCAACACGCTGGCGGCGGCCTTGATCGTGCCGCTGGAGCCGACTGGGTCGTCCCAGCCCAGGCGTTGATAGGGGCGCTGAATGTTGGCGAGCTCTGAAAGAGCGGCGAGCTCGGCGCGGCGCATATGTTTTTCGTTCAACTCGCCGTCGGAGAAGAAGCGTCGGGAAAATGTCACGCAGCCCATGCGCAGGCTCTCCAGCGCTTTGGGCTCAAAAGCTTCACCAATAATGAATTCGGTCGAGCCGCCGCCAATATCGACGATTAATCGGCGGCCATTTTCGGCCAGCGCGTGGGCGGCGCCTAAATAAATCAGCCGAGCCTCTTCGCGGCCGGCGATAATTTCGATGGCGTGGCCTAACTGTGCTTCGGCGCGCTCGATAAATGTTTGGCTATTATCGGCATCGCGTAGCGCGTTAGTGCCGACAATGCGCAAATTGGCGTTGGTGATATCGCTTAAAAACGGCGCGAAGCGGCCCAGGCAATCTAGTGCGCGCTGCATTGCCTCTTCGCTGAGCAGGCCATCATCGTCTAGTCCCGCAGCGAGCTGCACCTTTTCGCCCAATCGGGCCACCACCTGGAGGCGTTCATGCTGGTAATTGGCCACCAGTAGATGAAAGCTGTTGGAACCCAGGTCTATAGCGGCGAAGCGCTGCGGCGCACCGCTGTCTACCTCAGCGGGAGCGGTGGCAATGGGGAGCGAAATGTCCTTGGGCATGAGCTTTCCTTCGTGTTGGCTGTGCCAAGGTTGCGGCGACCTTTATCTATTGTCAATTGCTAGACACCTAAAGGCTTGCGTTTGTCGCGGCGCTTGACTACCATCGAGCTACTGGCCTGATCTGACCTGGTTAGTTAGCGTGTCCACAAGTACTTCGCAGCTGAGATGAGTCGCTGTTTAGATAAATCATCTTGCATGCGTCGTGCAAGTACGGCACCTTGGTCGCCCCAGACGTTATTCACTGTTTATCCCGTTAGCGTCAGCCAGAATTCCAAGTCGTCAGATAGCCCACTGGTTCAACCACTTTCCTGGGGTAGCCAGATTAAACAAGTGTTAGCACCCTCGAGTTGAGTCTTAATAACAACAAGCAGCAGCGTTGTTAGTTAAGTCCAACGCCGTTCCTTTCATCTTCGAGCGCGTGCCTTTACCGGGGTCTGAACGCATCACACGGCGTCACTTTCACGCCTCCTGTCTTATTCCCGGCGCCTGGCGCCCAGCTTCCATGAGCAACTTTCTAACACACCGATGAATCTCACTGAACTCAAGCAAAAAACCGTTCCCGAGCTCCTCGATATCGCCCGTGAAATGGGTATTGATAACTTGGCCCGTTCGCGCAAGCAGGACATCATTTTCGCCATCCTCAAGAAACACGCCAAAAGTGGCGAGGATATCTATGGCGACGGTGTGCTGGAAATTCTTCAGGATGGCTTCGGCTTCCTGCGTAGCGCTGACAGCTCCTATCTCGCCGGTCCCGACGATATCTACATATCGCCTTCGCAGATCCGCCGTTTCAATCTGCGCAAGGGTGACTCCATTTCCGGCAAAATCCGTCCGCCGAAGGAGGGTGAACGCTACTTCGCCCTGCTGAAGGTCAGTCAAATCAACTTTGACCGTCCGGAAAATGCCAAGCACAAGATCCTGTTTGAGAACTTAACGCCGCTGTTCCCAGACGATCGCATGCGTATGGAGATCGGTAACGGCTCCACGGAAGACCTTACCGCGCGGATCATCGATCTAACCGCGCCGATCGGTAAAGGCCAACGTGGTTTGCTGGTATCGCCGCCCAAGGCGGGTAAAACGCTGATGTTGCAAAACATCGCGACCTCCATCACGCGCAACAACCCAGAGTGTCATCTGATCGTACTGCTGATCGATGAGCGCCCTGAGGAAGTCACCGAAATGTCGCGCACCGTGCGTGGCGAAGTCGTGGCGTCAACCTTTGATGAGCCGCCAGCGCGTCACGTGCAAGTCGCTGAAATGGTTATCGAGAAAGCCAAGCGTTTGGTTGAGCACAAGAAAGACGTGGTCATTCTGCTCGACTCGATTACTCGCTTGGCGCGTGCTTACAACACCGTGGTGCCCAGCTCTGGCAAAGTGCTCACCGGTGGTGTCGATGCCCACGCCCTTGAGAAGCCAAAACGCTTCTTTGGCGCGGCGCGTAATATCGAAGAGGGCGGCAGCCTGACGATTATCGCCACGGCGCTGGTCGATACTGGCTCCAAAATGGACGAAGTCATCTTCGAAGAGTTCAAGGGTACCGGTAACATGGAAGCCCACCTGGATCGCAAGCTGGCTGAGCGTCGTGTATTCCCGGCGATCAATATCCGTCGCAGTGGCACCCGTCGTGAAGACCTGCTGGCTTCTGAGGATGAAATGCAGCGCATGTGGATTTTGCGCAAGCTGCTCAATCCGATGGAAGACACCGCCGCCACTGAATTCCTGATTGACCGTCTGAAAGATACCAAGACCAATCTTGAGTTCTTTGAAGCGATGAAGCGCCGCTAGCTTGTGGTGTAAAAAAGAGCGCCGCTAACGCGGCGCATTCGCCAGCCAGGGAGCGTGCCTTGAAGTACAAAGACTTGCGTGAGTTCATCGCGGCGCTTGAAGCCCAGGGTGAACTCAAGCGTATTCATGTCGAAGTCGATCCTTACCTGGAAATCACCGAAATTTGCGACCGCACGCTGCGTGCCGGTGGCCCGGCGTTGCTGTTTGAAAACGTCAAAGGCCACGACATGCCGCTGTTGGGCAACCTGTTTGGCACCCCTAAACGGGTTGCGCTAGGCATGGGCCAAGAATCGGTAGAAGCGCTCAGAGAAGTGGGTAAGCTGTTGGCGTTTCTCAAAGAGCCTGATCCGCCGAAAGGCTTGAAAGACGCCTGGGACAAGCTGCCGATCTTCAAGCAAGTACTCAGCATGGGGCCGAAAAACGTCAAGCATGCGCCGGTACAGGAAGTGGTGTATGAAGACGACGAGGTCGATCTCGGCCTGCTGCCGATTCAGCACTGCTGGCCTGGCGATGCGGGGCCACTGGTCACCTGGCCACTGGTGATTACCAAAGGGCCGCACAAGAAGCGCCAGAACCTAGGGATTTACCGTCAGCAGAAGATTGGCAAGAACCGCCTGATCATGCGCTGGCTCTCCCATCGTGGCGGCGCGCTGGATTTTCTGGAGTTCCAGAAAGCCCACCCAGGCGAGCCTTTCCCGGTTGCGGTGGCGCTTGGCGCCGACCCGGCGACGATTTTGGGCGCCGTCACCCCCGTGCCGGATTCGCTTTCAGAATACGCCTTTGCGGGCCTACTGCGCGGTTCGCGTACCGAGCTGGTGAAGTGCGGTCATGCGGATCTTGATGTGCCCGCGTCCAGCGAGATTATCCTCGAAGGCTTTATCTATCCCGATGATATGGCGGCGGAAGGCCCCTTTGGTGACCACACCGGTTACTACAATGAGGTCGACCACTTCCCGGTGTTTACCATCACGCGGATGACCATGCGCCGTGATGCGATCTATCACTCGACCTATACGGGACGTCCGCCGGATGAGCCGGCGATTCTCGGTGTGGCGCTGAATGAAGTCTTTGTGCCCATTCTGTGTAAGCAGTTTCCCGAAATCGTCGACTTCTACCTGCCACCGGAAGGCTGCTCTTACCGTATGGCAGTGGTCACCATGAAGAAGCAGTACCCCGGCCACGCCAAGCGCGTGATGATGGGGGTATGGAGCTTTCTGCGTCAGTTTATGTACACCAAGTTTGTGATTGTGCTGGATGACGACGTGGACGCACGCAATTGGGAAGATGTTATCTGGGCGATCACCACCCGGATGGATCCCGCGCGGGATACTGTAATGGTCGAAAATACCCCCATTGATTATCTCGATTTCGCTTCGCCGGTCTCAGGTCTTGGCTCGAAAATGGGGCTTGATGCCACCAATAAGTGGCCAGGAGAAACTGACCGTGAATGGGGCACCCCGATTGTGATGGACGATGCCGTTAAAGCGCGCGTGGATGAACGCTGGGAAGCGCTGGGGATTGGTCTTGAATTGCCGCCCTCTCGCCGCTGAATGCGATGTATCGCTGACCAAATTTGTAAAAAGAGGCTTTCATGAGTGCAAGGACGTTGACTTGCCAAGTCACCGAGGTTGAGAACTTAAGCCCCGATGTGTTTGGCGTGACGCTAACTGGGCGCGCCGAAGCCATGCAGCATGCGCCGGGGCAATATTTAGAGCTTAAGCTGGATGACACCACCTGGGTGCCGTTTTCGATCGCCAGTGCCGATCGCAGCGATGGTGTTATCGAGCTGCATATTCAACACTGGCCGGAGCGGGATAACTCAGCGCGGCTGCGGGAACTGCTGCAGGTAGCCAATCAGCTCACGCTGCGTTTGCCCGGCGGTGAGTGCGTGCTTGATCGTGAGAGCGAAAGACCGCTGCTGCTGATTGCAGCAGGAACCGGTTTCTCCCAGATGAAAGCCATTGTCGAATCGGTACTGCATGAACAGCCCGAACGAGAAATTTCGCTGTGGTGGGCTGCCCGCGAACACCGCGACCTCTATTTAGAGCAACTGGCCAGCCAGTGGGCGCAAACCCACGCCAATGTCTGCTTTCATGCGGTAACCGAATCGCCCTTGGAAGAGCCGTTAGCAGCGGGCGAGCGGATTGCCCATCACCTGGGTCGTATTGATCAGGTGTTGAAAACCGCAGATATCACGCCAGAAACCCACGATGTTTATATCTCGGGTTCGCCCAATATGGTGTATGCCTGCCTGGATGTGCTCGACACAAAAGGCATAAAGCTTGAGCGGGTGTTTTCGGATGTGTTTGCCTACGCCCCTCGTTCTACTTAATATGATCACAGCGTTGTAACGTTCCCCCTGATATAGCGTTGGTAAAAAAGGAGGCTAACATGGCCCATCACGACGAAAACTTTAAAGACGATTCTGGTTTCCTGTCCATCTTTCTAGGCTTAGTGGTGCTGGTAAGTATGAGCGCGCTGCCCGCTACTATTGGTTGGGTACAAGCTTTTGGTGGTTGAGTGTTGCCATTTGCAGCGCTTGCAGGCAGGATAAAACTACAACGCCATGGCGGCAGCCCTGTCAAACGATTTACTTGGGCTAGTGATTGCCAGCGAAACTAACAGAATCTAACGGAATATGGGCATGCAGCGACTAACTAACCCACATACAGTGAACCCGCAGCCAGAATTGGCTGGCGGCTTTGCGTTTTATGGGTATTGGTTTAGCCTCGGTGTGCCCCTGGCCGACGCCTAACGTCGCGCCACCAGGCACACCACTCGGTTGCCTGCCGCAAGCACAGAAGCCCCGGTCGGTAACCCCGCCGGGGCTTCTGGCGTTTTGGGGCCTAGTGAGTTTCGGCAATAGTTATTCACCATTATTTCATCAAGGAGCAGCATCATGATTTATCGCGCACTGACTAACGCTTTCGCTACCAGCTTTGTGGGTTATGGCTATAGCTGGCGATTTAGCGACGCGCGGTCGGTGCTAGCTGCCACCTCCGACCGTGTTCACTTGGGTGGTCACACAACCATACGATGTCACACGATTGCGGAGAATTAATCATGAATGCGCCTGTCAGCCCTGTTATTAATAAAACCGTTGTATCCACTGCCCATGCTACTTCCCGGCTAACGCCTTCAGCGCCTGAGTCCAGTGCAAAGCGGCTGCCTACCCCCGCCGAACTCAGGCAACGTATCTCGTTAAGCGACCCGCTAAGTGAGCAAATTGCCCGCCAGCGACACGCCGTACAGCAAATTTTGAGTGGTCACGATGACCGCCTGCTCGTTGTCGTTGGCCCTTGCTCCGTTCACGACCCAGATGCAGCGCTAGAATACGCCGACCGCCTGGCTGCATTAAGCGAAGAGATCAGCGAACGTATTTTGCCGGTCATGCGCGTCTACGTTGAAAAGCCGCGCACTACCGTGGGCTGGAAAGGGCTGGCCTACGACCCAGGCTTGGATGGCAGTGGTGATATGCCACGTGGTTTGGCGCTCTCTCGTGAACTGATGCATGCCGTAACCACTCGCGGCTTGCCAGTGGCTACCGAGCTTTTACAACCGATGCTGGCGCCCTACGTAGACGACTTACTAAGCTGGGTGGCGATTGGCGCACGCACCACCGAATCGCAACTGCACCGTGAGCTGGCCAGTGATTTGTCAGCGGCGGTGGGGTTCAAAAATGCCACCAGTGGCGATGTACAAGTGGCTATCGATGCCATGAGTGCGGCGGCCCACCCGCACCAGCGTTTCGCGGTAGACCCGCAAGGCTACCCGATCGTCCAGCAAACTGCAGGCAACCCGCACACCCACGTAGTGTTGCGTGGCGGGCACGGTGAGCCTAACTATCAGGCACAACACGTACGTGCGGCAACCACCGCGCTGCGTAATGCCGGGCAAAACCCACGGCTAATGGTGGATTGCAGCCATGCCAATGCGCGTAAAGACCATCGCCGCCAGAGTGAAGTGATGCTGGATGTATTGGCGCAGCGTCAGGCAGGCGAAGCCAACCTGGTCGCGCTGATGCTGGAAAGTCACCTGTTCGAAGGCAAGCAGCCGCTCAAGCCCGGCGCCATGCGCTACGGCGTATCGGTCACCGACGCCTGCGTGGGCTGGGAAACGACCGAACACTTACTCAAAACGGCCGCGGAGCGTTTGGCGTAATTGCTTTTGTAAACGCTATTACTTGTTTGCCCTGGCCAGCCCCGTATCATAGGACGTTTGCAGCGATAATGAGGCTGGCCATGGTATTTACCCTAGAACATCACGACCCCGAGACCTACCGCCGCAAAGCCCGCATGATCAGCTTTGCCATGGCGGGGCAACTAATTATTTTTGGCCTCCTGTTCTCAATGCTCCTTACCTCCACCTTTGGCAGCAGCCTATGGCTCAATGCCCTAGGCGTGCTACTTGGGCTATTGGCCACCAGCGCGCTATTTGCCGTGTTGCGTGAGCGCCCATGGATGACGGAGGTGCGCTATGTCTGGCAACTCAAACATCATTTGTCGCAAGTCAGTGGCTATCTTTCGCAACTGCGCAAAGCGGTGGAAGAGAGCAACCGCACGGCGCTGGATCTGCTCACTTTCTATCACCAGGGCATGGCGCAGTTGGCGGAGCTCAATGGGCGCACCACCGATGACGACGCCGAACGGCTAGCGGAAAAAATGCAGGTTAAAATCAAGCGCGAAGAGCTGGGGTTGTCCCCGCAGGTGGAAAGTATCGATACGCACGATCTGCAGGCGTTCAAACGCGGGTAAGAAGTTCAGCAAGCAATAGAATTAGTTATATAGGGAGCATGACATATGAATACGTTAAAAGCATGGGGTGGGGCCATCGCCGCAGTCGGTATGATGGTGGTACTCGGGGGGTGTGCAGCCACGCCCTCCACAGAAACTAAAGCCGCTAACCAAGCAACGCTGGATAACCGGGCACCCTTTCTGCCCTCGGCGCTTTTTCCCGGCTCTGCCCAGCGTTTTGATGCGTGGCACTGCGAACCCGCTCAGCAGCACTTAGTGGCTGCCACCAACGCCAACGATTTGCGCCTATGGTCGCTGCACGGCGCATGGCGGTTGCCCCAAGCCGTCGTGGCCAGCGGCGCCCGCTACCAAGATGGTGAGATCAGCTTCTGGAACCGGGGTGACGAGGCGCTAGTGGAAACGCCACGAGGGCAGCTGCAGTGCTCGTTGGCCGAGCAGCGTGACGCCTTAACCCGAGCTGAAAAGCCCGGCGTGATGTTCTTTGGTCAGGGTAACGAACCGGGCTGGACGGTTGCGTTAGCAAATGACACGCCGACACTGACGATGGAAACGAACTACGGGGAAGAGCGTCTCCAGCTACCTTATATGGTTAGCGTGATGGACAATGAAGCTGGTCGAGTCGTGATTGAAAACGCTGACGTGGAGCCCTTTTTCCGCGTGCGTATCGATGCTGGGGCCTGTTTCGATAATATGAGCGGCAAGCCTTTTCCCGCTCGCGTTACGCTGACTTATGGCGGGGAGCAATATAGCGGCTGTGGCCAAGGTATTGCTCCCTAGACGTCCTTGATGAAGCGCTAACTCAGCAGCGATAAACCACACGCTCGGCCCGCCACTCATGCGCCTCGAAATCGCTGGCGCACAGGGCCGAGGTGTTACCTGCGGCACGAGCGGCGAGGCGCGATAGCGTTTGCATCTGAATACCGCGGGTACTCTCCAACTGTTCGCTTACCGCAAGCGGTACCCAGTGTTCTTCCTCTAACGTTGCCAGGGTAAAGCTAAACGGATGGAAGCCTGGGAAGCCGAGCCGAATATCGGTGGCGATCAGCGTCTCTTTTCCTTCTAGCAGCCGCGTTTCATAGCGTAAAAAAGAACCCGCAAACCACATTAAACGCTCTCCCTGTTGGCTGGCCAGGGCGAACGTCTCTAGCCCAGCGTTACGAATTAATGGTTCGAAACGCGGTTGACGGTCGCCGTCAAACACACTAATCAGGCTTTCATGGTAGCGATCCCCGTCGATCACCGTGGCGCGCCATAGCACAATGTTAAACGGCGTTGGCTGTATCAGTAGCGGAGCCTCTTCAAGACCCTGTTCTGCCAGGGCAGGGGCAAGACGTTGCTCTACCACTAATTTCGCACCCGCTGCCATCATTAGGTAAACACTCGTGATGGCCAGTCCCCATGTGCAGGCTTTGCGTACCCGCTGAGAGACCAAGGCAACGCCCAAGGTAAATAGCAGCGGCAGTGTATAGAGCGGATCGATAATAAAAATAATCGGCCACGCGGTGGGAGCAAGATCAAGAGGCCAAAGCAACTGGGTGCCGTAAGTGGTTAGCGCATCAAGCAAAGGATGGGTAATCAGAATAAGAGCAAAAAAGCACCACCAGCGGGGTAGGCTAATATCTTTTGCAGGAGCAAATCGTGTGCATAGCAGCGCCAACAGGGTGGCTAACCCTGTTAGTACAAAAAGCGAATGGCTAAAACCGCGATGCTCGGTGACATTGGCGACGGCGTCGCCATAATCCAGCGCTACATCAAAATCGGGCAGGGTGCCGAGTACGGCACCGATAAGGATGGCCTTACGGCCAAGGCGGCGGCCCAGTAAGGCTCCGCCAATGGCTGCGCCAAGCGCGGCTTGAGTGACTGAATCCACAGGTTTCTCCGACGGGTAAACCCAGCTAAGATAAACGTTATAATTTAATTATACAGCGTTGCAGCGATTTATTTCTGTTGTCACGTTTTTGTAAAGTATGACCAAGGCCGTTTTTAACAGGAGTCGATATGCAATATCTACATACCATGGTGCGTGTCAGTGACCTGGATGCTTCGCTGCATTTTTACTGCGATCTGCTGGGTCTTAAAGAAGTTCGCCGAAAAGAGAACGAGAAAGGACGCTTCACGCTGGTGTTTCTGGCCGCACCAGAAGATGAGCCACGCTCAGAGCGGCTGACGGCTCCGGAGCTTGAGCTGACGTATAACTGGGATCCCGAAGAGTACGCCGGTGGGCGTAATTTCGGCCACCTAGCCTATCGGGTGGATGACATTTATGCGCTCTGCCAACACCTTCAGGACAACGGCGTGACGATTAACCGCCCACCTCGTGATGGCCATATGGCGTTTGTTAAATCACCGGACGGAATCTCTGTGGAGCTGCTGCAAAAAGGCGATGCCCTGGCACCACAAGAGCCATGGGCTTCTATGGAAAACACCGGTAGCTGGTAACAATGACAAAAGGAACGATCACCATGAAAGGTTGGCGCTTATTACCACTGTTGGCTTCCGCTGCGCTACTGTTAAGTGCTTGTAGCAGTTCGCCGGGGCCAAGTTCTACACCACAACGGGGCGCCAACGATGCCTCGCTTGAGGGCGCCATTGTTGAACAGCGTTGGAACCTACTGTTGGTGGGCACCGATGAGCGGCTCTCCATGCCGGAAACGCCTTTTTTCCAGATTTCAAAAGAGGGCAAAGTTAGCGGCCACGACGGCTGTAACCGCTTTACTGGCGAAGTAACACTCGGTGAAAACCAGCGCATTGAGTTTAGCCCGTTAGCCACCACCCGCATGGCGTGCCCGCAAATGGGCGATGCCAAGCGGGTCACGGATATGCTGGAGACCGCCTATCGGTATTTGATTGACCATGATCGGTTGGTCTTCTTTGGCCCGGATAGCCGGGTGCTAGGCGGCTGGCGCGAAGGTAACTGATTCAGCCAGTTAGCCTTCAAAAGGCGGATTGAAGCGGGCGATAAAGCGCGCATCAATCCGCTTTTTCCATTGCCATACCCACTTGCCGGATACCCCAAAGCCTCCGCGGCTGGCAATCGCGTGGCCGTCGCCAGTGCCAATGAGTGCCAACACCCGTTTGGGTGGCTGCCAGGGGAGCAATGGTTCGCCGTGGCAGGCGCGGCGAAGGTTATCCGCTAAGTGTGGCCCCATGCGCACCGCATAAACCCCTGCGTTGGGCAGCGCTGGGGTAAACGCTGCACAGTCGCCAGCGGCAAACATATTCGGCTGGTCGCTAACCTTCAGTGAATGGTCAACGCGGATAAAACCGTGTTGATCCAACGGCAGCCCAGTCCCTGCCAGCCATGGGTGGCCGACAGCCCCCGTTGCCCACAGGACGATGTCCGCATCGATGCGTTTACCGTTCTGGGTGGTTACTCCGCCTTCAATCAGCGTTTCGCCGCGTTGTTCAACGTGAACGGTAATCCCTGCCTGTGACAGCGCGCGTCGCATTAGCCAGCGTGGCACGTGCCCGGCATCGGGCAATAGAGCGTTAGAGGCGCTGAGCAAATGCCCCTGCCAATCAATATCCGGGCGCTGTTTGCGCAACTGAGCCAGTACGCTCATCAATGTTTCACAGCCCGCAGCGCCACCGCCAACGCCCACCACCCGTTGGGCGCCGCCGCTGGGTAAATGGCTAATATCATTTTGCAGTGCCTGCCAGCGCTGGTGCAGACTACTCAATGGGCGCATGGCGAGTAGCTTGGGGAGGTTCTCCCCAAGCTGGTGAGGAGACGTTAGAGTCGAACCAATGTTGACGGAGGCCACGTCAAAGTTAACGCGCTCGCCATTTGCCAGCGCTACGTAATGCTTCTGGGTGTTGATCGTGTTTGCTGGGGAAAGAATTAGCCGAGCATTGGCTCTTTGGCACAATGCTTCCACGTCGATCTGTGTCTTGCGCAGCGTACACTCCCCCGCTAGCCATGCGGGTACGCTGCCGGAGTAAGCTGCTAAAGGACTATCACTCACCACGGTAATCGCGATGCTTGGTTCAGGCTGTTTGGCAAAGGCTTCGAGTACAAAGGCGTGGGCATGGCCCGCACCCATGAGTAATAATTGCTGCATGGACATCGCCTATAGAAGAAGCAAGGTGCTGTTGGGGATTAACAGACAAAGACTTGGTTTTTACCCGCCAATTTAGCCAGATACATGCCTTGATCCGCCCGCTCAAATAGCTGGCGAGGCCGGTCGCCGGGCTGGGCGAGGGTCAGGCCGATACTGATTGTTAATTGGCCAGCGATGTCGAAGATGTGTTGCTCCACGTTGCGGCAGAGCCGGTTAGCCAGCTTTAGACTGGCGTCTTGGTCAAGCCCCTTGGATATAATGACGAACTCTTCACCTCCCCAACGCCCAAAGTGATCCTCATGTCTCAACGTTTCCTGCACTAACTGAGCCATATTACGCAAGATATCATCGCCGGTTGCATGCCCATAGGTATCGTTAATATTTTTAAAATCATCAATATCAAACATCAACATGGCAAAACTGACTGACGAATTGATCAAATCCTCAATCACCAGCTCTGTATAGTAGCGGTTCCAGCATTTTGTTAAGGGGTCGGTGTGGGCCAAGCCCTCAAGGCGTTGATTGGTTTTGGTTAACTGGCGGTTGAGATGAACGACCTCCTGGGCCGTTATGGCCACGGCTAAATCGTCGGCCAGCTCAATCATCATGGAGGCTTCCTGCGGCATCCAATAACTCAAGACGTCTTGAAGCATCGTATCAGCAACCAGAGCGGGGAGTAGCGGCTGTTGGCGAAATAGTAGTAACCAACCCAAGGAAGCATTGGCGACGCTTAGCGGGGCCGCTAAACCTCCTTGGCAGCTGCCATTCAGCTCGGCGATTTCGTCATGGGGATTGTGTTGATTCAACTGCTGTAAATGATGAAATAACTGGTGCTTCGAGGGACACTCGCCAAAGCAGTGAAGATCGCCCTGATAAGCCAGCGCAATGCCTTCGGCCTGAAAAATATCGCACCAGCTAGCGCCATGATGCTGCAAAATATCATCAATGGAAGTCAGTTTTTTAATATCTCTGGACAGCAATCTGCGGCGAGACTTTAAACCTGATTGGCGAGTGACCATACGCTCTGCTTTTAACAAGCGTAAGCGTTGGGATGCAAGATCGACGAGTAGCTGGATCCACTTGCCAGGCCCAGCGTGAACCGCAGGTGGATGCCCAATATACCCCCACACTTCATGCTCGCCCTTTAGTTCATACAGTTGCAGCTCTGAGGCGGCTAGATCGTCGTAACAATGAATAGCGAGCAGCGCGTGGTGAGAGGCGAGGGTACTTTCCAACGGATAGTAGTACGCCAAACGAAGGTTTCCTGTGCTTAAGCGGCGATAAAGTGCCACTGGTTGACCCTGGGTAAGCGCATGCAGCGTTTTGGTCAGCAGTTCAAAAAGCTCGAGAGGGGTTGCCGAGCGGCATAGTAGCGCCAGCTTATGACACAGGTCGTCGAGATTTTGCACCGATGGAGATAGTGTGCCACTCATTCTGAATGACTCCTCAAGCGCCGCATTTCAGCGCTTAGCATAGCAACTCGCCTAATACTGCTAAGCGAAAACTCGAAATTGAATTAATGATTCAATCAAAAGGTGAACCGTTATTCAACTGTTATTGAACAATCGCTTCACATTGGCGGCATGAATGAAAAAATCATGTTCGCCGAGCGTCTAAAAGCGGCACTGGAAGCAGCGGGTTACGAAGCGCGGCCGTCAGTGCTTGAGCGGGAATTTAATCTGCGCTATTGGGGAAAGCCGATCACGTTTCAGGCCGTTAGGCGCTGGCTGCGTGGTGATTCGATCCCCAGTCAGGATAAGCTCCAGGTTTTGGCTCGCTGGCTGTTAGTCGACCCGCACCACTTGCGCTACGGCGCCAGCACCGCTTATACGGTCAGTGAACCTTCCGCAAGTTGGGACGTTTCATCCACCAGTGAAGAGCGCCAATTGCTGGCACTCTACCGGGAGCTTCCCGCTGCCCAGCGTAAAGTAGTGCGCGAAATTATTGAAACATTCGCTAAAGTGCACCCGCCTGCTAACGGGCGTAACGATTAGGTCGACTTATTTTTTCTAATTATCTTTCAATTCGATGTGCTAGGTGTCAATTTTCTTAGCTGAACTGTCACCGCGTCGCCAATTGAAGTAGTGCTTCAATAGTGCCAGCACTCGTTCGGGCTTGTGGGCGTTTTTCCACACCCCGGCAGTGGCCTTTGCCGCCTCGCCCAGCGTGGGGTAGGGGTGGATGGTACCCAGTAGTTTGTTGAGGCCCAGACCGTGCTTCATGGCGAGGGTAAATTCACCCAGCCATTCACCGGCGTTTTCCGCCACGATGGTTGCACCGAGAATCTTGTCTCTGCCGGGCACGGTAAGCACTTTGATAAAGCCTTGAGTGGCACCTTCGGCGATGGCGCGGTCGCTTTCGCCCATGGCGTAGCGGGTAACTTCAAAGGCAATGCTCTGTGCGTTAGCCTCTTTTTCGTTTAATCCCACCCTTGCCACTTCCGGCTGTACATAGGTGACGGCGGGCATATAGCGGTAATCCACCGCAAAGCTTTTCAGCTCGCCGAACAGCGCATTGACGGCCGCATGCCACGCCTGATGAGCAGCAGCGTGGGTAAGCTGATAAGGCCCTGCCAAATCACCGCAGGCCCAGATATTGGGTAGGCGGGTTTGCAGACGCTCGTTAAGTTCAAGGGGGCCCGCTTGGGTGGTCGTGATGCCTAGCGCTTCGAGCCCTAAGCCTTCCACATTGGCCTGGCGACCGGCACTCACCAGCAGGTAGTCCAACGGTAGTATTTTGCGGTCGCCGTCATGCTCCACCACTAGCTGATAGCCTGTCTCTCCGTTGAGAACTTCCAACGCCCTGGCATCGGTCATCACCGACACGCCTTCGCCCGCCAGGGTGCTTTCGATTAGCTCACCGACCTCTGGATCTTCACGGCCCAGCAGTTGGGAAACGCCTTCCACCAGGGTGACCTGGCTACCCAGGCGAGCGAAGCTCTGACTTAGCTCACAACCAATGGCACCGCCGCCCAGCACCACTAAACGCTTGGGCAATTCAGTAAGCGACCAGAGGTTCTCGGAAGTTAAAACGGGGGCGCTCTTAATACCCGGTAGCGACGGCACCCGGGGACGTGCGCCGGTGGCCAGCACGATATGCCGGGCGGTGAGGATTTTATCGCCGACCTGTATTTCCCAGGGCGAGATCAGCCTGGCGTGCTCTTGGTACACCTCAACGCCCAAGCCGTTATAGCGCTCTATACTGTCGTGGGGTTCGATATCGCTAATCGACTGATGCACATGGCCCATCACCTTGGCAAAGTCGACCTGCGGCTCGCTGGCAGTCACTCCGAACCGGTGTGCGGTGCGAACCTCATGGGCGGCGCGGGCGGCACGAATTAACGCTTTAGACGGAACGCAGCCGGTATTCAGGCAATCGCCGCCCATCTTGTGTTTTTCCACCAACGCCACTTTGGCGTTCACGGCGCTGGCGATATAGCTGGTAACCAGCCCGGCTGAGCCGCCGCCGATCACCACAATGTCGTAGTCAAAGCCCGCTGGCCGGGTAAAACCTTTATAAGCTTTGCGCTTCTGCACCAGTTGTACAATGCGTCGAGCTATCCAGGGGAAGATGGCCAGCAGTAAAAACGAGGCGATAAGCGTCGGTGAAAGAATACCCCCCAGGCTCTCTAGCTCGCCCAACTGCCCACCCGCATTCACATAGATGGCGGTGCCGGGTAGCATCGCGAGCTGGCTTACCCCGTAAAAAGTGACGGTTTTTATGCGCGTTAGACCCATGACCAGGTTGATCATAAAGAACGGAAATACCGGCACTAAACGCAGGGTAAATAGATAAAGAGCGCCATCGCGCTCCACGCCGCGATTCACCGAGGCAAACTGGCGCGGAAAGCGCTTTTCGATAGGGCCACGGAAAAGAAACCGTGAAAGTAGAAAGGCCAGCGTGGCCCCCATGGTGCTAGCGAAGGAGACAATCAGTAGCCCCCAGCCGAGCCCAAATAGCGCACCGCCAAGTAAGGTCATCAGCGTGGCGCCCGGCAGTGAGAGCGCCGTTATCACCACATAAACAGCAAAAAAGATCCCCGCTACCTGCCAAGGATTTTGAGTAAATGCCGTTTGGAAGTCGCTTTGGTATGCTTTGATGGTTTCCAGGGTGAACCATTGATGGGCACCGCTAATGAAAAACACACCAATGGCTGTGATCAGTAGCGCTGCAATAATCAAACGTTGTCGGGTCACAATAAAAACTCCAGCGCTAATAAGGGAAGTATCGGTTGTCACTGAGTGAGGAGAGCGCCCGTTTCCTTACACTGAAACGGCTAATTAGAGATTCTCTAGCTCCTTCCAGCGCTGCCAGTCTTCAGGGCGATCCACGTCCCAAATAGTCGCGGGGTAGGCGACCTGGAGGCCTAATGCTTCAATGCGCTGCTGCGTGGTGGTCAGCACGCGTTGGGTACCCCAGGGGATATCTTCAAACAACGCAGGGTAGTCTTGGCGGGTGCCTACAAAACCGTAGCCGCCATCTTCGGCGGGTAAAATCACCACCTCAAAGCTGGTCAGCTGCTGCGCGCAGGTGGTGATCAGCGCGCTAGTGATACTCGGGCAGTCACTGCCCATTAGCATGGCAGGCCCTGGAGTACTGTTCAGGGCATGGCGAACCCTTGCACCTAAGTCACCCTCTGGCTGGGCGCTTAGCGTCACACCAAATGCCTCGCGAAGCTCAATAAACAGCGGGTGGGCGTGATCAAGCGCTGTCCATAGTGTGACATTGGCGGCAGGCAGCGCTTTGCAGGCATTTGCGACGCAGTGGCGTACTAGCTCCGCGTGGGCGTTGGCAGCACCTTCCAAACCGAGTAGGGGCGACAGGCGCGTTTTAGCTTGCCCCGCCAGCGGCGCTTTGGCTAGCAGGTGCAGGTGGGGCGTTTCAGCGGGCATCGCGATACTCCTTGGCGAGTTGGGTTGCGCTAACGCCGCGCCAGTAGCGGTAGCGCAGCCGCCACATCAGGCGGATCGTTTTCCAAGCGCCGACCTCATCCCAGCGCCTGCCCGAGCTTACCACTTTCGCCTGCAAACAGGCGGGCCGAGACACCCGTTTGAGCCGTTTAGACAGCTCAATGTCTTCCATCAGTGGCTGTTCGGGAAAACCACCGGCTGCTTTGAAAGTGCTCGCACGCATAAACATGCCCTGGTCGCCGGTGGCGATGCCGGTGAGCCGTGAGCGTTGATTCATCATCCAGCTCACCACGGGCAGCCAGCCGCTGCGGCCTGCAAGCTCAATATCAAAGCGCCCCCAGGCGTGGCCGTTAAGCGCTTGGGTTATCTGCTCAACGGCGTTCTTGGGCAAGTGAGTATCCGCGTGCAGGAACAGCAGTGCGGGCGCAGTGGCATGCTGAGCGCCCAGGTTCATTTGCAATGCTCGTCCGGCTGGGCTGCTGAGCACTCGATCTGCTAGTGGTTTGGCAATGTGAGCGCTGGCATCACTGCTCCCGCCATCCACGACAATGATCTCAACGGGTATCGCAATGCGCTGGTCGCGCAGCGCTTGTAGCGGTGTCAGTGACGCCTCAATTCCCGTGGCCTCGTTAAGCACCGGTATCACGATGCTCAGCCGAGGTGGTTGGTCAGCCGAGCTCAATAACCGGCCCTCCTGCTGCATTGGCGTCCTCGTGGTCATGGGTGACCAGGAGCGTAGGCAGGCCTGCTTCGCGTAGTTGGCTAAACACCAGTGTGCGCATCTCCTGGCGCAGCGCCGTATCCAGCTTGGAAAACGGCTCGTCCAGCAGCACCGTTCGCGGCTTGGAGAGTAGCAGGCGCATCAACGCCACGCGTGATTGCTGGCCGCCGGAAAGGGTGGCGGGGTCGCGGGACTCAAAGCCTGCTAGCCCAACCTGTTCAAGTGCCTGAGTAACCTGCTGGCGCTTGTCTTTTTGATGGCGAGGCAGTCCGAAGCGCAAGTTGCCGCCCACGCTTAAGTGCGGAAATAGCAGCGGATCCTGAAACAGAAGCCCGATGTTGCGCTGTTCGGCGGGAAGGCTGAGCAAATTGCGCTCGCCCAGCCATACGCCGCCGCTAGCGGTGAATTCGCGATCAAGAAAGCCTGCAATATACGCCAATAAGGTGGATTTTCCCGACCCCGAAGGTCCCATGACCGTGAGTACTTCACCGGAGCTAATAGTGGCATCCACTACCAGTAACTCACGGCCTGCCAGGGCGATGCTAACTTGCTCAAGGCGTAGCGGCGCGCAAAAAGAAGCTGTCACATTGTCCCTCTTAAGTAGCTAAATCACGGCGGTGGGTACCCAATAAACGGGGCAGCCCTAAGGCAAGCATAAAGCCAATCAACGGTAACCCAGCCTGCACTAATGCCCAGACGCCGATTAAACGTCGATTACTGCCAGAGGCAAGCGCGACTGCCTCGGTCGTCACGGTGGTCACGCGGCCCGCACCGAGTAACTGGGTGGGTAAGTATTGGCCAATACTCACTGCCAAGCCTACGGCAAACGCTGTTAACAGCGGCGCGAGCAACAGCGGCAGGCGAACCCGCCAAAAAGCGGAGCTGCGTGACACCCCCAGTGAACGCGCTACCTTTAACCAGCGTGGATCCAATTGGCGATAGGTTTCGGCCAAGGAGAGGTATACATAAGGCAGTACAAACAGCAGGTGACCAGAGATAACCAGACCAAGTTGAGGGCGAATGCCCAGGCTTTCAGCGGCCACGATTAGCCCAAATAGAAACGCAATTTGCGGCACTAATAGGGGCAAATAGAGTAACCATAACGCGCGCTTGGGTTGAATGTGCTGACGGTGTTCATTTTCCAGCGTTGCTAGCACTAGTGCCGTGGCCAAGACGGTAGAAACAAGTCCAATCAATGCCGTATTAATGAGCGGTGTAGCCAGCATAGGGCCGCTGCGTTGCCAGTGATCCAGCGTTAGCATCTGTGGCAACACTTCTGGAAAGCGCCAAAAACCGGCCAGTGAAAATAGCCCCAACCCAACTAAGGCTGCCAGCGCTGTGATACTCGAAAACAGTAATGCCGAGCGGCCAACGAGGCGCAGGATGATTTCGCCACGCTGGCGGCTGCCATTGATCAGCCAGTACCGCGTCAGGCTGCGGATCAGCTGTTCTAACAACCACCAACACAGCAGTGCAGCGACAGTGACGCCCAGTTGCAGTACCGCCGCCGCCGAGGCCATAAAACGCTGGCTGATATCCGGGTCGTTGAACCAACCCAAGATAGATACGCTCAGCGTGGGGGGCAGCTTCGGGCCAAGAATCAGTGCCATATCGACGACCGAAGTGGCATAGGCGATCACTGCATAAACCGGCAGGCGAATCAGTGGGTAGAGCGAGGGAAGCACCGTTTTTAACCAGCCGATGGTAGGCGAGTAACCTAGCGACCTTGCCAGCATCAAGCGCTTCTCCGGCGCTAACTGCGGCAGTGCCGCCAGGCTCATCAGCAGCAAAAACGGTACTTCTTTTAGCACCAACCCCGCCATTAGGGAGAATCCCCAGGGATCGTTGATGATCAGCATGTCCAGGGGGCGCTCCCATCCTGTTAGCGACGGCGATATCAGCCGCGCCACCAAACCCGAAGGGGCAATCAAAAAGGCAAACCCAAAGGCGATAGCGGCGTGAGGGATGGCGAGCAGCGGTGATACCAACCGTCGCATGCCGCGATCTAACCAAGTGCCCCGACTGGCGGCCAAAAACAGCACCACAATTACCAGCGCTACGGCTGTGCTGACTAACCCGCTGGCAAAGCTAACCATCACTGAACGTCCTAGCCCCGGCTGGGCGAACAGCATTTGCCAGGGGGCTAAACTAGCGCCATGGCCGCCTAGCGTTGGTAAGTAGCCAAACGCAGGCAGCAGCACCATCATCAGACCCGCCCCAACGGGGAGTACTAGCAGGGCAATGATGAGTGCTGGGGCCAGTCGCAGCATCGTTAGTTAACGCCGTAACGCTCAAGCCAGGCATTTTGCAGGGCGGTCATCCAACTGGGGTGTGGTTCGGGTAGGGTGTTGGACAGCGCGTCCGCCGGTAGCTCGGAAGGATGGCGATCACCCTGCTCGAACAGCGCCTGATTCTCGGCGTCTAGCTGATCGATATCCAGTACGCTGCGGTCTCCCCACATCGCTAGCGACTGCTTTTGCGCCTGAGCTTCCGGTGAAAGCAGGAAATTGGCGAGCACCATGGCCCCGGCTTTATGCGGCGAGTTATAGGGGATCGCCACAAAGTGAACGTTACCCAAAGTGCCGCCTTCCAGCACGTAGCTGCGCACGCTTTCGGGCAGCTCATACTCCATGACTGCCACGGCGGCATCGGTGGGGTAGAACGAAAAAGCCAAACTTAGCTCGCCGTCGCTCATCAACGTGCGCAGGTTGGGGCCGGAGTCGGGAAAGGTACGACCACTGCGCCACAGGTGCGGGTGCAGCGCATCTAAATAGGCCCACAGAGGTTTGGTGACAGCCTCAAAATCGCTTTCTGAAACTGGCTGGTAAAGCGCCTCCTCCTGATCGGTGAGCTCGATCAGCGCCTGCTTTAAAAAGGTGCTGCCGGTGAAGTCGGGAATACGCGGATAGCTGAACTGGCCGGGATTGGCTTTGGCCCAGGCGAGTAGTGCCTGCATATTCTGGGGTGGTGTCTCGGTTTGAGCGCTATCGTAAAAAAAGGTGATCTGCGCTTTACCCCAGGGCGATTCATAGCCTTCTGTAGGTAACGTGAAGTCGGTCACCACCTCAGGGTTATCGGCGGCATTGGTGAGCGCAAAATGGGGCAGCGACTCAGCGAAGGGGCCAAACAGCAGGTCGCTTTCGCGCATCGCAGCGAAGTTCTCGCCGTTGATCCAAATCAGGTCGATACTGCCCTCGGTGTGGTTGCCCGCCTGCTTTTCTGCCAGTACCCGAGCTAACGCGCTGCCGGTATCGTCCAGCTTTACGTGTTCCACATCGACGCCGTACTGTGCCTGCATTTGCTCCGCCACCCAGTCGATGTAGCGATTGGTGCGCGTATCACCGCCCCAGGCATTCCAGTAAACGGTTTGGCCTTCGGCCTGTGCCACGACACTTTGCCAATCACTAGGGTCGGGGTTGGCTGATGCCGGAACCGTGAAGGCAAGCATCGTGGTGACAATAGCGAGGCGAAGAGGGTGGCGAGTAGGCATCGAATATCCCTTTTGTTAGAAGCGTAAGCACAGCTAAGAAATATTAGTAAAATTAGATGTTATAGGGAAACCTGCAAACACTGTAGCTCGCTGTGCACGTGATCAATAATGTTTAACGATAAGTAGTGCTCAACGCGGTCGCGCACGTGGTCGATCACGGCGGGATCCGTGAGTTCAGCGGACCAGTCTTCCCCGCGCTGCTGGGCATCTACGGCGTTTAAGTGCTGGGCGCGCCACTTGGCACACCAGGTTAACGACCAGAGCCAGGTAGCGCGGCGACAGGCAATGAGGGTGTCGATGTCCGGCGTTTCACCCATGGTGGCTTGCCAGCGGCGATAAAAGCTAATCACGTCACTTAGCGATAGCACCGCTTGGCTGCTTACGTCCCAGGTGGTCGAGGTGTAGAGGCTGGTGTGGGCGAGGTCGATACCCGGCAGGCCGTAGCGGCACTTCTCTAAATCCACCAACACCGCGCGGCCATCGTCGTGGATTAAGAAGTTGCCAGGGTGGGTGTCAAAGCTAATCAGTGTCGGCGCGGCATCGCTTAAGTGAGGTGGCAGTAAGTCCAGCTCCTGCTTAATGCGCTGGGTGACCTTGCTCGAAAGTTGCGCGTCGCTCAACCAGTTAGCCTGCTGACGCACTTCATCTATCATCGCTTGCCATGGGTCTTCGGGGGCAAGCAGTGGTGCCTGCTCTGCGACACTGGGCAGCGGTTGGCTATGCAAGCTGGCTAGAGCATCCGCGATGGCAGGCAGGTCTTCCGGCAACTTGGCCAAGCGGCCACGGATAGCCTCAACCAGTAACCCACCCCGGGGCAGTGCCTCGCTCGGCGGCAGAGTGCCGTAAAGTGCTGGCGTGTGTCCGCCAGGACTAGAGCGCTGGTAGCAGGCAGTCTGATAGGCAAGGTTCTCTTCAGGCGGCAGATTCATCTGACTCTGCTTCGGCAGTCGCGCCACCCAGTCATCGCCCACGCTGCGATGGATCCACACATGATCATGGGCCAGCCCGGTATCCGCCATCGGCGTAAGCTCATGGTATGCAATCCCGGCCCGCTTTAATTCGCTTGCCAGAGCCTGTAAACGCGCTTCGGTTGGTGTCGGCATAGAGCAGTCCGTGTCGTTGCTGAATCAGCGATGCCACTTAGTGGCCGTTCTTGTACCAACCTTACACGTTTCGTAAGAAAATGTGGTTAAAGTGAGTGGTAAGGGGACCAATATGTCATGCGCTAGCGCTGCATAGATATTATGAGTCATAACTAATAAGTTAATTATCTTCGGAGTATTTTCTGCTAGCGTTGTGGTTAAGTAGATTTTGTGGGATTAGAGCGGGCGTTGTCGGGATTGCTTACCGTTAACAGCCATCGCCATTTACGCGCGAGCAATAGCTGGTGCCTGGTTCATTATTATTGAGACGGCAGTTTTTGTATCGGGGGAATTATGATTCGCACCACCGAGGAGCTATACCAGCTATATCCTGAGCCAAAGGAGAGAGCGCTGAAGAAGCAGCTATCGCGACTTGACCGGCACTGTCAGCGATTTATCGAGCTTTCTCCCTTTGTGGTCATCGCCACTGGAAACGCGTCGGGCTTTGATGCGTCGCCACGTGGAGGAGAGCCAGGTTTTATCAAGGTGGTTGATGACCTTACTTTGGTAATTCCAGATTCTCCAGGTAATAACCGATTGGATTCACTTAAAAATATTGTCGAGAGCGGTCAGGCTGGATTGCTGTTTTTAATCCCAGGGGTCGATGAGACGCTACGCATAAATGGCGCGGCGCATGTCTCGGTGGATGAAGAAAAGCTGCAGCTTTTTGCATCAGAGAAGCGAGCACCAAAAGTGGTTATTGAGGTGACGGTTGAGGAGGCTTACCTTCACTGCGCTAAAGCCTTTATGCGCTCCAAACTATGGGCAGATGAGAGCCGTCGCGAGCGTTCCGTATTGCCGACGATGGGGCAGATGATTCACGAGCAAATAGGTCGTAGCGGCTCCCCCGAGTCACAGGAAGAGATGCTTGCGCGTTACGCACAAGATATTTAGCACCTCAGGGGCCCTCATCATCATGCAGGAAGATCTCGATCATGAGTGACGTAAAGAGCAGAGTATTAACCCCGCAAGATTGGCAGCTTTATAAGTTGGCGCGGTTGAACTCTCTTGAGGATGCGCCTGACTCTTTTGGCTCAACTTACGAGCAGGAAGTAACGCTCTCAGACACTGAATGGCAGACACGCTTGGATCTGAAATGGCGAGGCCTGGACGCTCTGCCCTTAATTGCTGAGTTGGAGGGCCAAGCGGTTGGCCTAGCCTGGGGGGTAATACATGAGCCCGATACGAAAATGGCGCATATCTACCAAATGTGGGTTTCACCTGCGCTGCGAGGGAAGGGGATCGCCAAGTCTCTTCTATATGAAATTAGTACCTGGGCTGTAAATAAAGGGTGTGAGTGTATAAAGCTCGCAGTAACAACAAGCAACGAAGCTGCAGTTGGTTTTTATACCTCGTCTGGATATCTTCCAACGGGGCCGCTTGAAGCGCTGAGGGTTGGTTCCGCGCTTATGGTGCAGCCAATGGTTAAACGGTTGGGTAATACGCAATAACACTCAGTCTGAGTGAACCGACATAGTAGCCGACAGCTTCAAATTCAAAAATATCGAATTTAATTTAAAAGAGCATTTCTGTTAGCCCAATGCTCTCAGTACAGCCTTTGGTTCCTTGGCAACGATATGCAGTAATGCCAGCGCTGGACCATGGGAAGTGCGATCACCTCGTTCCCAATGTCGTAGTACGGTTATCAGCATTGCCACGTTAACTGTAACCGCCCATTTTTTGAAACCGCACTGCGCATTCATTCTTGTGTCGTCAGGGCTTCACGAAACAGGGTCTCGCGAAAGAGGGCCTCAATGCGTTCCTGGGTACGGGCATACCAAGTCTCGTCCTTGGTCACCGCACCCTGGGCGTTGATGGGGTGGGTGGGAATATGCAGGCGCATGTCCAGGCCACTGTCGCGGTGGGTGGTAACCTGCATAGCAGCAGAGCGTCGCGTTGGGCCATAGGGGATATGCCGGGCCAACTCCACTTGGCGCTCGCTGGTGGTGGCGAAGCGGATAAATGTTTGGGCCGCCTCGGGGTTCGGGGCACCGCGGGGGATCGCCCAGGTCTCATGTTCCTGGAGCTGGCCGTCCCAGAGGATCTCGATGGGCAGGTCGCGCTCCACCATGGCGGCGAAGAAGCGGCCATTGTAGCCGGAAGCCATGACCACCTGGCCCTCCTCCAGCAGGCGCACCGGGGTTTCACCGGCCTCCCACCAGTGGATATTGTCGATGCTTTGCAGCCGGGCGAAGGCCAAGTCCAGGCCGCGGCGGGTACTGAGCAGACGGTAGAGTTCTTCCCGGGGAACCCGGTAGGCGAGTAGCGCCCACTCCAGATTAGCCGCGGGGGTGCGCTGTAAGGCCCGGGGGCCAGGGAAACGCTGTTGATCGAAGAGATCGGCGATGCGAGTGGGGCGCTCCCCGGGGAAAGCATCACGGCGATAGGCCACGACGGTGGCAAAGATCGAATGGCTGATAAAACAGCGACCCAGGGCGCCAGGAAGGAAATCTTGGGATGCCGGAGTGCCGTCCGGCGCTGAGGCGGTTAGCTCGGGGGGGAGCGGTTTCAGCAGCCCTTCTTCGCAGGCTGCCATGGCCTCGCTGCGGGTCATATCGAGTACGTCCCAGGGGACATCGTTCTCCGCCACGGCCTGGCGGAGTTCCATCAGGCCGCCGTTATAGCTGTCCACTGCCACCGGTACATCATGGGCTTCGGTGAAGGGTGTGAAGAGGGCACGGCGCTGGGCGTGCTCATAGGCACCGCCCCAGCTCAATACCGTCAGAGAGTCGGCAGCGTCGGGCTCTTCCGCCCTGATGGGGGTTGCCAGGACGAGCAGCCCTGCCAGAAGTCCTGGGATCAATCGTCTAGCCAGCACCGTGTTCCTCCCGTCGTAGGGCGTCGCTGTGATGCAAGAAGGCTCGAGCAATGCTCGACTCATAGACCACCCCCAAGAAGCGCCGTTCGTCATCCACGACGGCGATGGCCTCGCCGGTGACCTTTTGTAGCTGCTGCATTGCCTCCCAAAGTGAGGCGTGCGGATCTAGCACTGGGCGGGGCGTTTCGGGACAGTCGGCCAGGGTTGTGGCCTCGCTGCCTTCGCGGAAGGTCTCCAGGCTCGCCAGGGTCACGCAGCCTTGGTAGCGCCCTCGGCCGTCCACCAGATAAGCTTCGCCATGGCCCGCTTGACTAAGGCGCGAGATGGCCGCTTTCAGTGGGGTCGCGGGGGCCAGGGTGACGGCATCATGACTAATCAACTCGGTCAACCGCGCCTCCTGGAGCACGGCGCGGCTGCGGCCAGCGGAGAGATCCAAACCACGGCGGGCTAATTGAATATCGAATAGCGAGCGGCCGAACAGTTGGGCGGCCAGAGGATTGGCTAGCGTGACGCTGGCCAGGGCGGCGGTGGTCAACGCATAACTGCCGGTAAGTTCGAAGACGATCAGCAGGGTGGTAAGAGGCGCGCCGAGAACCGGTGCGGTGACCGCGACCATGCCGCACACCGCATAGAAGATAAACGTCTCCTGGCCACCGCCCAGCTCCGCTACCAGGGTGCCGGCTAGGGCACCGAAGAGGGTGCCGATCACCAGCGCTGGGCTGAAGACACCACCAGCGAAGCCCAGCCCCAGGCACAAAGCGGTCGCGGCCAGCTTTAGTAGCAGTACCATCAGCAGCTCGCCGCCGCTATAGGCCCCGGGCAAGGTGGCGAAGCGCAGGGTTTCTTGGCCCATGCCGAGAATATCGGGTACCCAAAGAGCCGTTAGGCCGAGCAAAGCCCCGGCGAGTGCGGGATGAAGGCTGGTGGGCAGCGGTAGCCGCTTGGCCAGCTGGCCCATGGCAAGAATGGCATGCATATAGCCTCCAGCCACCAAGGCGCCTAGGCCACCCAAGGCTAGGAAAAGGGCGAATTCCCAAGGTTGAGGCACGCCAGGCTCAGTGATATGGAACAGCGTCCCCTGAGCAAGCAACTGAGTGGCCAGCACATAGCCGACGATGGCGGCGGCAGCCACTGGCGCGAAGGCGCGCAGGGCATAGTGGCGTAGCACGACTTCGTGGGCGAAGACAATGCCCGCCAGTGGCGCATTGAAGGCCGCAGCGATGGCTGCCGCTACCCCGCAAGCGATAGTGATATTGTCCTCTGAGCGCCCCAGGCGCAGCAAGCGTGTGATTAGGGAGCCGAGAGTCGCGCCGAGATGTACCAGGGGGCCGTACTGACCCACCGAGGCGCCTGCGCCTAACGACACCAAACCGCTTAACGCTGAGAGAGCACCAGCCTTGGCGGGTAGGCGACCTCGGCGGGTCTGGACGGCAGCGATGGCGTCGGCAGGGGTATGGGAGCGGCCCCCAGGCAGGCCGCGGTGCAGTTGACCAACGAGCAGCCCCCCAAGGGTTGGCACCAGCAGGGTGGCCAGGATCACCAGAGTGGTGTCTGCAGCCATCATCTGGCCTCGGGGGGAGATCAACAGCAGGTCGTTGAGCCATACCACCGCATTGACGAAGCCAACGGCTACAAGAGCCGCCACTCCGCCGACGACACTGCCCAAGAGTACCAAGCCAAGGAAACGCAAGACTGCCAGGGGGTGTCGGGGCGAAACGCTGTCTGTGCTGGGGGAGTCCATTTACCCGTTATAGGCGCTATCCGATCAGCGGGCAAGCGCGCCGGCGCCATGCCGCCAGAGTTGCCTGGCGCCGGGGGAGGACTTACAGCGCTGAGATTTTAGCGCGCTGTTCTTCCAGCAACTGCTTGGTGGCTTGGAATTCGGCCAGCTTGCCGCGCTCTTTATCCACCACTGCTACCGGGGCTTTGGCGATAAAGCCGTCGTTGCCAAGCTTCTTCTCGATGCCGCCGATCAGCTTGTCCTGCTTCTCAATCTCTTTGCTTAAGCGGGCGATTTCGGCGTCTTTGTCGATGAGATCCGCCATCGGTACCAGCACTTCCATGTCGCCCACCAACTGCGTGGCTGAGAGCGGGGCGTCGTCTGGGTTTTCAAGCCAGGTAACGCTTTCCAGCTTGGCGAGTTTGGAAAGGAAGCGACGGTTGCTCTCCAGGCGCTCGGCGTCTTCGGGCTTGCCTTTGGTGAGCAGCACGTCAAGCGGTTTGCCGGGGGCGATGTTCATTTCTGCGCGGATGTTACGCACGGCGATGATGACGCCTTTCAACCACTCGATATCCAGGCTGGCCTGGTCGTCGATTTTGCTTTCGTCGGCTTCTGGCCAGGCTTGCAGCATGATCGACGCATCGTCACCCATATACACGCCTGCCAGCGGCGATACGCGCTGCCAGATCTCTTCGGTAATATAAGGCATCATCGGGTGAGCAAGGCGCAGAATCGCTTCGAGTACGCGCACCAGCGTGCGGCGGGTACCGCGCTTCGCCTCTGCCGTGGCATTTTCATCCCACAAAACAGGCTTGGAAAGCTCCAGGTACCAGTCGCAGTACTCGTTCCAGACGAACTCATACAGCGCCTGGGAGGCGTGGTCGAAACGGTACTCGTCCATCGCCTTGGTGACCTGGGCTTCGGTTTTCTGCAACTGCGAGATAATCCAGCGGTCGGCCAGTGAAAGCTCAACCTCTTCACCACCAGTGCCGCAATCTTCGCCTTCGGCATTCATCAGCACATAGCGCGAGGCGTTCCACAGCTTGTTGCAGAAGTTGCGGTAGCCGTCCAGGCGGCTCATATCAAACTTGATATCACGCCCGGTGGTGGCTTGGGAGAGGAACGTAAAGCGCAGCGCATCGGTGCCGTGGGCTTCAATACCGTCTTTGAACTCGTCCTTGGTCGCTTTGGCAATCGCCTTGGCCTGTTTCGGCTGCATCATATTGCCGGTGCGCTTTTCGAGCAGCTCATCCAGCGTGATGCCGTCGATCAGGTCGATGGGGTCGAGTACGTTGCCTTTGGACTTGGACATCTTCTGCCCTTGGCCGTCGCGCACCAAGCCGTGTACGTAAACCGTCTTGAACGGTACCTGCTTGGTGAACTTCAGGGTCATCATAATCATCCGGGCAACCCAGAAGAAGATGATGTCAAAGCCGGTGACCAGCACGCTGCTGGGGTGGAAGGTTTCAAGCTCTGGCGTCTCTTCCGGCCAGCCGAGAGTGCCGAACGTCCACAGGCCCGAGCTGAACCAGGTATCGAGTACGTCTTCATCTTGCGTCAAGGTGACATCGGGGCCGAGCTCATGCTTCTTGCGAGCCTCGGCTTCGCTGCGGGCAACGTAGACATTGCCTTCCTCGTCGTACCAGGCCGGGATGCGGTGGCCCCACCACAACTGGCGGGAGATACACCAATCCTGCAGGTCGCGCATCCAGGCGAAGTACATGTTCTCGTAGTTCTTGGGTACGAACTGGATATCGCCATTTTCCACCGCTTCGATGGCGGGCTTGGCGAGGGACTCCACGGCCACAAACCACTGGTCGGTGAGCAGCGGCTCGATGACATCGCCCGAACGGTCACCATAAGGCAGGGTGTTGTTAACGGCTTCGACTTGCTCTAGCAGGCCCAGGGCATCCATGTCGGCAACGATCTGCTTGCGCGCTTCAAAGCGGTCGAGACCTGCATACTTGGCAGGCAGAGTGGCGTCTACATCGGGCTGGGGCTGTCCTTTCAGGTCGAAGATCTCAGCCTGTTCAAGGATCGCCGCGTCTTTGGAGAAGACGTTTATCAGCAGATGGTTCTGGCGCTTGCCGACCTCGTAGTCATTGAAGTCGTGGGCGGGGGTGATCTTGACGCAGCCCGAACCTTTCTCCATATCGGCGTGCTCGTCAGCAACCACCGGAATACGGCGACCGACCAACGGTAGCTCGATAAATTTGCCGATCAGGGAGGCGTAGCGCACATCTTCCGGGTTAACCGCCACGCCGGTATCGCCCAGCAGGGTTTCCGGGCGAGTGGTGGCGACCACGAGGTAATCCTTACCGTCGGTGGTTTTAACGCCGTCTGCCAACGGGTAGCGGAAGTGCCAGAAGCTGCCTTGCTGCTCTTTGTTTTCCACTTCCAGGTCAGAAATGGCGGTGTGCAGCGTGGGATCCCAGTTGACCAAGCGCTTGCCACGATAGATCAACTTCTCTTCGTGCAGGCGCACAAACACTTCTTGTACCGCTTTGTAGAAGCCGTCGTCCATGGTGAAGCGTTCGCGAGACCAGTCGACGCTAGCGCCCATGCGGCGCAGCTGGCGGGTAATATGGCCGCCGGATTCGTGTTTCCACTCCCACACTTTGTCGATAAACGCATCGCGACCAAGGTCGTGGCGGGTCTTGCCCTCTTCAGCCGCAATTTTGCGCTCCACCAGCATCTGCGTCGCGATACCGGCGTGGTCGGTGCCTACCTGCCACAGGGTGTTATTGCCCTGCATCCGTTTCCAGCGCGTCAGGGTATCCATAATGGTGTCCTGGAACGCGTGGCCCATGTGCAGGCTGCCGGTCACATTGGGCGGTGGAATCATGATCGAAAAAGGCGTGCCCTGGCCGGAGGGCGCAAAACGGTTGTCGGCTTCCCAGCGCTCGTACCAGCGGGTTTCGATCTGTTCGGGTTGGTAGGTCTTTTCCATGGAGAGTTGGCTCACGGCTGGCGAGAAATGTGCAAAGTTTGAAAATATATAGTGCAAGAGTATACCGCGATAGCGCATTGATCGTCAGGGGCTACTCACGCTCGATTATCGACACTGACCGTATGGGCAGAAAATCCGCGCATGGCGATTAACCCAAGAGTAGGGCCCGGCAGTAGCCACCAAATGACCGCCAGCGACTGGCTCGACCACAGTGCGGTGACCAGTGCGATGGAGGGAATGGTCAGCCCAAAGCCGATAGCGTTCATCATCGCCAGCGCTGCACCTAGCCGCTCGGGTGGCGCCGTGGCGCTGGCCAGCGCAGAGAACTGCGCGGAGTCGGCAATCACGCTAACGCCCCATACGCCGAGAAGTACCAGCAGCAGCCAGGGCGAGGCGCTGCCCAACAGGGGATAAACCAAACAGAGCGCGCCTGAGGTTGCCAATGCCACGCAGGCCACTCGGTCGCTGCCAATCTGGCGGCTCCATTTGCCTGCTAGCACGCAGCCCGGTAAACCCAACGCGATCACCGCAAAACTTAGCCACGGTTGAGCGCTGTTTGCAGCACCCAAGCGCTCCAGCTCTCGGGCGACCAGAAACGGCACCAGCGCCCATAGCGCATACAGTTCCCAGCAGTGGCCGAAATAACCCAGTGCGGCGGCACGAAAGCGGGGCTGTTTGAAAGCAGCCAGGCCTGCCCAGGGGCGGCCGTTTTTGGCGGTTGCCGGGAGGTGGGGGCCAACGCCCAGTTTGAAAATCATTAGCGCGGCGACCAGCGCCAGCAGTGAGGCCAGCAGCAATGGCCACTGCCAGGGTAAACTCAGCGTTAAACCGCGTAGCAGATGCGGGGAGGCAATACCCAGGGTCAGCATGCCCACCAGCCAGCCTAGCGCCGCCCCGGCATGGTTGGGTGTCCAACTCACCACCAGTTTCATACCCAGCGGGTAGATACCCGCGAGACAAAGCCCGGTCGCAAAGCGTGCCACAGCGGCGAGCGTCACGATCTCAGCCACGCCGATAAAGGCGGCGTTGATCAGTGCGCCGAGAACAGCGGAAATCGCGAACAGGTGGCTGGCGCGAATGCGGTCGGCAAGGCCGGTGGTGGCAATCAATAGCGTTCCGCTAATAAACCCGGCCTGAACGGCGATGGTGAGCAGACCCAAATCGCTTTCGCTAAGGCCTACCGCATCCTGAAGCGCCAAGCCAACGCCATTGATGCTAAACCACAGTGAGGTGCCAAACAGTTGGGCGATGACAATCGTAACAAGCGGGTAGCGCGTGAACACGTTTACGTCTCCATGAGGGCAAAGGGCGCGGCCAGAGCCCGCTAATGGTAATCAACAATTTACCGTTACGACGAATTTTTTAAAAACAGCAGTGTCGGACCACGAGGTCCGTCAGGATTCGTCGGGCAGGAAGTACAAATTTGTTCGCAATTGGAGTTTTTATGCACGTAGCCAAGCTTTTCCTTCCAGCAGTTGCAGCACTGGCATTCAGTGTTCCCGCCATGGCCCAGCAAATGGCTGGTGGCACCCCCAGTGTCGATGACCAAGTTGATCAACTTGACGAAATGGTCGATCTGGATGAAGGGCAGAAAGAGGAGATGAGCAACCTCTTGACCCAGATGCAAGATAAAATCAGTGGCAAGGAGCAGGAAGCCCAGCAGTTGCAACAGCAACTCGGCGAGCAGGTTCAGCCCGATTACGATGAAGCTGCCATTCGTGCGGACGCGGAGCGCCTTGGTGACCTAACGGCCGAGATGACCGCTGATAGCATCATCTTACAGTCTCAGATCGAAGGCGTATTCACTCAAGAACAGCGCGAACAACTTGACGAAGCCATGGCTCAACGGCAGGAGCAAATGCAACAACAGATGCAGGAGCAGATGCAGCAACAGGGTGGCTAAGGCGAAGACGCCTTGGAGTGATGGAGAGCAGTGATGGAAAACAGGTCATGCAAACTGCCTGGCCGCACTGACAACGATTGCCTAACTCTGTTGACGGCCCCGCCAAGTGCGGGGTCACGTGTTTATGGCCGTGCCATTCGGCGTAGACGATACCGACGAGGAAGTGGCGGTTAACCGAAATTAGGTATCCATGGGCGCGAATAGTTGGGCTAAGTCATCTTCATCGATAGATGTGCCAAGATAGATCTGTGTTTATGTAATATTAGCGGGAGGAGGGCTAGTTTCTTTTTTGCTGATACTTCGGAAAAGAAAAATAAAAATTGCGTCAAGAATGTTGAGATAAAGTAAGTTGAGGATGCCCATTATTAATAATTGAGTAGTTTTTCTTTTTACAATTGCATAATGTTTCCAGCAAGCTGAAGCGAGAAATAAAAATAATAATAAAACATATACTGCAACAGGAACATCATCCGCTGGTTCTTTTATTAGATCGCTTGCTCCAACCCATAATATTGCTATAGTAAACAACCAGATTATGATGAGGTAAGTCTTTCTACCCAATCCCAGGCTAGAAAAATTAAAGGGCTTTTTTGCCGCCAAGAATTTGTTTCTACTTTCTTCCTTCATATCATCTGTTCCTGTGTAGTGGTTTTTCTGGTAGTTGATTCAATTTATATTGAATGACTATTTAAAATTAACCGTGTGATTGGTTTTAAATAGTCCTTAGCCGCCTTTAATTTCTAAGCTCAAAAATAAAGTCTAAAATACAATGTCATCTGCAGTGATGGTGCCAATTTAATTCCTTTTCGCCATCGAATGATAGGCTGTGAGTTTAAGTAATATTAATCATTTTTTGACCTGTGAAAGTATTAGTGATGAGGCTTAGAGATTATCTCATATAGCAACTTCTCGTTCAGCGGGGTCGCGCCGGTAAAGCGAGTAACCTATCACCCGCTACCGTTCGCTTGTCCGGGTGAAAACCAACTCGCTTGAATTGCGCATCTCCTTGAAAAAATCGCAAATAATGAGTGGTTAGAATAGCCGGGTATTAGTGAAGCGCAACCCCTAGAGGCCACGAAGCGTTGATCTCTTACGCATGTAAGAAATAGCTTACAAATTTTTAAGCGTTGGCTTACATGAAGGGGCTTGTATGCGCAACAGAAATGGTATGAGTATGAATTTTTTTGAGTCAGCGTCATATGTTACTCAGGGTTGTCTACCCCAACTTATGCGGCACAACCTCATGACCCATCTCTTTATAACGCTGCCAGCAGGCGCGTTTGGCGATCAGCACTTGTTGGTGCTGATTGATGATCTCGGCAATCCGCGCGTAGCGCTCTATGCCTTGGGGAATATCAGGGTGCAGGTTAAGCAGTGCGGTTTCTTCTGTTGGCACCGGCAATTGCTGCCAGCCTAGCGTGATCGGCACGCTGGTGGCCATTTCGCTATCTTCCAAGGCGTGGGGCAGGTAAGCGTCCGGGCGGAAATTCCACAGTGCGCTGTCTGCCTGCTCGGCGAGGGCTCTGTCTTCGCAGTGCAGATGCAGGCGGTAGCCTTTGCGCCAGATGGTCTCGGCCAGTTTGCAAGCGAACTGCAAGCGCGCCTCCAAGGTGGTATCGGGCAGAATGTAGAAATCAATGCGCGCCATAGCGGTTCCAGGTAAAACGATTTCAGATACGTCGATGGCAAACAGCACCGCCGCAAGAATGCGGCGGTGCTGAAAGGATAAGCGCTGGTTTTAAAACCGCTTAAACCAACTGGGTTAACCAGCCGTACTTATCTTCGCTGCGGCCGTACTGCAGGTCGAGCAGTTTGGTGCGGATGCGCATGGCAATCTCATTATTGCCACCGGCAGCTAGCTTGATACGCTCGTTCTCGGTGACCAGCTCGCCCACCGGGGTGATGACCGCGGCGGTACCGCAGGCAAATACCTCGGTGATCTCGCCAGACGCCGCGCCTTCACGCCACTCGTCAATGCTGATAGTGCGCTCTTCCGGCGTTAGGCCTTCATCTTTGGCCAGCGTGAGCACCGAGTTGCGCGTGACGCCTTCCAAAATGGTGTCGGTCAGGCGCGGCGTCACCAAACGGCCATCTTTGAAGACAAAGAACAGGTTCATGCCGCCCAACTCTTCCACCCACTTGTTTTCAGCAGCATCAAGAAATGCGACCTGGCCACACTGGTGGGCTTCGGCCTCTTTCTGCGCGGCTAATGAGGCGGCGTAGTTACCGCCGCACTTGGCAAAGCCAGTACCGCCTGCGGCAGCGCGCTTGTAGTTCGAGGAGAGCCAGATCGACACCGGCGCAACGCCGCCTTTAAAGTACGCCGCCGCGGGGGAGGCGATGACGTAGTAGTCGACCTCGTGGGCGGGGCGTACGCCCAAGAAGGCTTCCGAGGCGATCATAAACGGACGCAGGTAGAGGCTGCACTCGTCAGATGCGCTGGCAGGCGTGGGCACCCAGGCGTGATCTTGCGCTAATAGCGCTTTCAGCGAACCGATAAAGTCTTCATCGGACAGCTCCGGCAGCGCCAAACGACGGGCACTGCGGCGGAAGCGCTCGGCGTTTTTCTCTGGGCGGAATGTCCAGATAGAGCCGTCGGCGTGGCGATAAGCTTTGATGCCCTCAAAAATCTCCTGACCGTAATGCAGTACAGAAGCAGCCGGGTCGAGGGTTAGCGGGCCGTAAGGGCGCACTTGGTGTCCGTGCCAGTCGGCGTCAACCGTCCAGCGCACATGGGCCATGTGATCGGTAAAGTGTTTGCCAAAGCCGGGGTTTTTGAGAATGCTGTCACGGATCTCATCGGCTATCGGCTGGTTGGATGGCAAAATCTCAAAGTTAGTGGGCACGGCATGTTCTCTCTACTTGATCCAAGCCCTGAAGGGCAAATATAGGCGTCGTAATATAAGCGTTAAAGTGGTCGTAGCGTGTGCCTTGAGATAAGGCACACGCTAATGGGTTTAGGTGTAACGGTTGCGTCAAATAAAGGCAACCGTTGATTGCCTGATTGTGTTGTTAGACGTCGCTATTTTCTACTTGGGCGTCTGCTTCACGGTCAAGCAGGTACTGAGTTAACAGCCCGACGGGACGCCCGGTAGCGCCTTTCTGCTTGCCGGAGTGCCAGGCGGTACCGGCGATATCCAGGTGCGCCCAGGGGAAGTGATCGGCAAAGCGCGATAAAAAGCACGCAGCGGTAATCGTGCCCGCCGGGCGGCCACCAATATTAGCCAGGTCGGCAAAGTTGGACTCAAGCTGCTCTTGATACTCATCCCACAGCGGCAGGTGCCAAGCGCGATCCCAAGCGGCTTCGCCCGCATCGAGCAGATCCAGCGCCAAGTCATCGTCGTTGGAGAGCAGGCCGGTGGCGTGGTGACCCAGGCCAATAATCACGGCGCCGGTGAGAGTGGCGATATCCACTACGCTGGCGGGAGTAAAGCGCTCGGCGTAGGTGAGTGCGTCGCACAGCACCAGACGGCCTTCCGCGTCGGTGTTAAGCACTTCGACGGTCAGACCTTTGAGGGTTTTGATGATGTCGCCGGGCTTGGTGGCATTGCCGTCTGGCATGTTTTCCGCGGCGGCAACGATAAATACCAGGTTGAGCTTGGGTTTAATCGCCAATACCGCTTTGACGGTGCCGAACACGCTGGCGGCGCCGCACATATCGAACTTCATTTCGTCCATGCTTTCGCCGGGCTTGAGCGAAATACCGCCGGTATCAAAAGTAATGCCTTTGCCTACCAATACATGGGGCGCTTCTTCACTTTCTTCGGCGCCTTGGTACTTCATCACGATCAGGCGTGTGGGTTCTTTGCTGCCGCGGCCTACGGATAGCAGCGAGCCTGCGCCCAGGGCTTCCAGCGCTTCTTCATCGAGAATATCGACCTCGAGCGCGCCTTGTGAGTCGCGACCCAACTGCTCTGCCTGCTCGGCTAAATAGCTGGGCGTACAGACGTTACCGGGCAGGTTGCCCAGCGTGCGGGTGTAGTTGATGCCTTGGCCAATAGCGTTGCCCACTAACGCACCCTGCTTAACCTGCGGGACAGCGTCAGCATCGGTGATAATTAACGTTAGCTTGGCGAGGCTGGGGGCTGGCGCGGGCGAGGATTTGAACTGATCAAAGCGATAGATAGCCCGCTCCGCAGCTTCCATTACCTTGCGCGCTTTCCAGGCCGCATCGCGGTCAGTCAACGGAACATCGCCAAATACTACGCTGGCTTCGTCGATAGGCAGTTTCACTAGCGCCGTCATGGCCGCATCCAGCGCCTTGATGAAGGCCGCTTCCTGGCATTTTTCACGCTCTCCCAAGCCCACCAGCAAGATGCGTTCGGCCCCCAGGCCTGGCGCAAAGGGTACCAGTTGCACGTTGCCCAGTGCTGCGTCAAAGTCGCCGCGTTCGAGCAATTGGCCAATCAGGCGCTCGCTGGCGTCGTCCAGTTTGGCAACGGTGGGCAGGAAGTCGCCCCCTTTATAAACCGGCACCAAAAGGCAGGGTGTTTCAGCTTTGGCTGGGTTCGCGGTCTGAACGGAAAATTCCATGACGTCTCCAACAAGACAAGCATCGAGGGATTCGGGATAATGCCCCGTTGCTTTTGATTTTGAAAAGGGACTGAAAATAGTTTGATTAGTGTACCCAAGCCATACGCTTATTGCATGGCATCCTGCACGACTAGCCGGAGAGCGCGTTGATTTTATTTCGATATCTAACTCGCGAAGTGTTACTCACCATGTCGGCGGTTGCTGGCATTCTGCTGCTGGTGATCATGGGCAGCCGCTTTATCCGCTATTTTTCGGACGCGGCGGAGGGTGATATTCCCGTCACCATGCTAGGCAGTCTGATGATGTTTCACCTGCCTGGCTTTATGGAACTGATTCTACCGCTGTCGTTTTTTCTAGGCATCCTGCTCGCCTACGGGCAGCTCTATATGAACAGCGAAATCACTGTAATGGTCGCCTGTGGGATGAGCCCCACGCGGCTATTGAAGGTGACGTTGCTGCCTGCCAGCGTGGTGGCGGTACTGGTCGGTGTCTGCAGCCTGTGGCTAACGCCTTTTGGGGCGCTGCAAACCGAGACCGCGCTGGAAGAACAGCGCAGTCGCCTGGATGTTTCCGTGTTGGCGCCGGGGCGCTTTCAAGAGTTCGGCGGTGGCCGTACCGCTTACATCGGCAGCTTCTCAAGCGACGGAACGGAAATGCAGGATGTGCTGGTGCACGAGCAGAACCAACAAGGCGACGAAGGTGCTCACGACTACGTTACCCGGGCGGCATCGGGCTATCAGGAAACCCGCCTCGAAACGGGTAGCCGTTTTCTGGTGTTGGATGACGGTGAGCGCTACGGGGTGACGCCGGGCGATAAGAGCGCCGAGCGGCTAACGTTTGAGCGTTATACATTGCGACTAGGGCTGAATCGCGACCGGCAGGAACTGGATTCACTGGAGTACGCCACTACGCCTGCGCTATGGAGTAATCCAAGCCCCCGTGCCCAAGCCCAGTGGCAGTGGCGGGCAGGGCTCCCGCTTATGGTGTTTGTGCTGGCCTTGATGGCGCAGCCGCTTTCCCGGGTTAATCCCCGCCAGGGGCGCTTTGGCAAACTGCTGCCCGCGGTATTTTTATACGTCGCCTATCTTAGTCTGCTGCTCGCGGTTGTCGATGCGATTGGCAGTGGCACTTGGTCCACCACGCTGGGCGTGTGGCCAGTCCATGGGCTGTTTTTAGGGCTGGGCCTATTATTGCTATGGCGCTCGCAACGCAAGGGGATGCGCTAATGGTGCTTGACCGTCTTGATCGTTATATCGCCCGCAACGTGCTGGCGGCCATTATCGTCGTTCAGTTCGTGCTGCTGGGGTTGGATATTACCATCGCTTATATCGATGATTTAGGCGATGTGCAGGCGGGCTATACCGCCTTCGATGCGCTGCTTTACCTGCTAATGCGCACGCCTTGGCGATTCTATCAGTACGCCCCGGTAGCCGTATTAATTGGCGCGCTGATTGGCTTAGGCAGCATGGCTTCCAGCAATGAGCTTACCGTTATGCGCGCCGCTGGGCGTTCTCTGGCGCGCATTGTATGGGGGGTGATGAAACCCGTGCTGGTGGTCGTGGTCGTGGTGCTGTTAGTTGCCGAATACGTTAGCCCACGCACCGAGCAGTATGCCGAGGCGTGGCGACTGGAAAAACTCCAGGGTGAAGGCGCCGTGTTGACCAGTCGCAGCGGCTGGCAGATAGAGGGTGACAGCGTCTACCGTTTTGGGGCAATTCGCGCGGATAACGTCGTGCTCGATTTAACCCGCTATCGCTTTGATGACCGCCAGCTGGTCGAAGCCACTTACGCTCAGCGCGCACACTGGGAAAACGATGCCTGGCGTTTGGAAAACGTCGCTACCACGCGTATTTTTGACGATCACACTGAGTCTGAGCAGACGGCAAGCATGGGCTGGGACACCTCGTTCACCCCCACCCAGCTAGAGAGGCTGCTGCGCGATATTGAGAGTCAGGCGCCCAGCGAACTTTGGGCCTATGCCCAGTTCCTTGAAGAGCAGAACCTGCAGAATGATCAGGCACTGCTGTATTTTTGGCAGAAGATGTTGATGCCGCTCACCATGGGGTCGCTGGTGCTGATTGCCGCCTCCTTTGTATTTGGCCCACTGCGCACCGTGGCCGCTGGTACTCGGGTGTTTTATGGCGTTGTCACTGGGCTGAGCTTTAAGTACGTTCAGGATCTACTGGCGCCCGCCTCGACGATATTTGGCTTTTCACCCGTCTGGGCCGTACTGGTGCCGACTCTGGCCTGCGCCGGGGTCGGGATCTATTTTCTACGTCGCAATGGTTAATGGCCGCAATAGTTAGCCATCACAGCCTCGTATCGTCCAGAAACAGCCAGCAACCACGAAGAGAACTATGCAAACACGACGCTTTACTCAGTTGGACAGCGTATGGCCAGCCGGCCTTGGCCGACGACTGGGCGCCATGCTGTATGACGGCTTTTTGGTCACCGCGATTTGGATTGCGGTGACCGTCGTGCATATGCTGTTTTTCCGCTATGTGCTTGGTCAGCAGCCCGAAGAGATTGGCACCACGGCCAGCGATATCTGGAGCCTGCGCCTCATGCTGGTGTTTTTTGTCACGCTGTTTTTTGTTTTCTCCTGGTCGCGCGGTGGGATGACCTTGGGTATGCAGGCGTGGCGTTTACGGGTGCAATCGGCAGACGGGTATTCACTGAACTTGAAGCAGTGCCTCATCCGCTGCGCGGTGGCGTGGCTCTCGCTGCTGGCGTTTGGTTTGGGCTACTTATGGGTGCTGTTCGATAAACAGCGGCGTAGCTGGCCGGATATTGCTTCCAACACGCAAACGGTGGTTTTGCCGAAAAAATAATTTCAGCTGGCATGGGGCAAAAAGTGCTTTTACGCCAGTACGTTATTTGGCTGCTCTTGCGTATTAAGACGAATGGATAGCAAAAAGCAGTCATTTCTACTTGATAAGATGTATGCGAATCATTTACATTCATCTCATGATTTTTATGAGGTGTCGCCATGTACGTTTGCGTGTGCAAGGGAGTAACCGATCATCAAATTCGCCAGCACGTTAGCGACGGAGCGCGCAGCTGGCGAGAAGTACGCGAAGCAACCGGCTGCGCAACGCAGTGCGGTAAGTGCGCGTGCTACGCTAAATCAATTACCCGCGATGCCGTTCAGGAAGCACGTCAAGAAGCCGATATGGGCCTTGCCTACGCCGTGTGACGCGAATCACTATTGTTAGGGTTATCTTTAGCAAATAACTGATTTGCTTGAACTTTTAATCATCTTATCTATACTCTCAGAAACGCTGGGGGTATAGCTATTTGCGCCTATACTCTTCTCCAAACGTAACTGCTTGATCGTATTGTCTAAACTAGATTAAACATCAGCATTACAGTAGAAAAGGTGACGTCATGAAAGGTGATACGAAAGTTATTGAGCATCTCAATAAGGCGCTCGGCAACGAACTGGTTGCGATCAATCAGTACTTTTTGCACGCCAAGATGTACAAAGACTGGGGCCTAAAAGCACTCGCCAAGTGGGAATACGATGAGTCCATCGAAGAGATGCAGCACGCTGACAAGATCATCGAGCGCATTCTATTCCTGGAAGGCATTCCCAACCTGCAAGACCTGGGCAAGCTGCACATTGGCGAAAACGTCAAAGAGATGCTCGAAAGCGATCTAAAAATTGAGCACGATGGCCGCAACGACTACATCGAAGCCATCACCTATTGCGAAAGCGTTAAAGATTACGTTACCCGCGACATGCTCCGCGATCTGCTCGCCGACGAAGAAGACCATATCGACCACATCGAAACGGAACTTGGTTTGATCGACAAGGTAGGTATTCAGAATTACATGCAACGCCAAATGCAGATGGCAGGCGACGAGTAAAACGCTATCGCGCGTATGTATAGAAGTAAGCTAGCAACCAAAACTAGCTAAAAAGCAGCCAGTCAGGGCTAACTGACTGGCTGCTTTCGTTCTAAAGTCCCCTTTGACCTATCGATTTTCCCGCTTCCCTTTTCCCCTATGTGTTCCTTCACTACTTACCCATCTTCGCGGCAACCTGGGTTTAGCGCTGAGGTGTGCCGATAGCCAACGGTGCTAACTTAGCCAGTGAGTGTCATAAGCCTGACATCGTTATGGTGTTGGATAGTTAATCGGACATAGCAAGTTTAATAACTTAATCAGTCGTTTCTTAAGCTTAAGCAAGGGATTAACTCCATCATGATACTCAAACGCAGACCAACCCTGTTGGCGCTGGCTGCTGTGCTGGCCGCCACGCAAGCGGCAGGCGCGGCAGATAAGCATTTCAACCGCATCGCCAGCTTCGCGGTTCCCGATAACATGGCCGAGGGCGAGGATCGTACACGCGAGACCGCGCCTGAAATCATTGCTGCCTCCGGTGATGGCATGACGCTGGTGTATACCGATAGCCCGCTGGGCGTGATCGGGCGCATCGATATCAGCGACCCGGCTAATCCGCAACCGCTGGGTAATATCGTTATGGACGGTGAGCCTACGGCCGTATCGGTGCTCGGCAATATGGCCTATGTCGGAGTGAATACATCGGCTTCCTACAGCGAACCTTCCGGGGAACTGCGTACGGTCGATTTAGCCAGTGGCGAGATACTCGCCTCCTGCCCGCTGGACGGACAGCCCGATAGTGTGGCTTCCGCTGCGGCCCCCGATGGGCGCTTTGTCGCTGTCGCCATTGAGAATGAACGCGACGAAGAGGCGGGTGATGGACGTGTACCGCAGATGCCCGGCGGTTCCGTGGCACTGGTGGAGATCAATGCGGAAGGGCTGGTTAACTGCGACAGCCTGCTCTACGCCGACGTAACCGGGCTCGCCGAGATCGCCCCCGAGGATCCCGAGCCGGAGTTTGTCGATATCAATACCCTGGGTGAGACCGTCGTCACCGTGCAGGAGAACAACCACCTGGTGGTGCTCGACTACGCCGGAAAGGTGGTGGCGGATTTCAGTGCCGGGACTGTCGACCTGGACGGCATTGACGCCAGCGATGACGGTGCGCTGATTTTCAACGAGCAGCAAGCCGAGCGCCTGCGTGAGCCGGACGCTTTGCAGTGGATCGACAACGACCACTTCGCTATTGCCAACGAAGGCGATATGGATGGCGGCGCGCGCGGCTGGACGATCTTCAACAAGCGTGGCGAGGTGGTATACGAGTCAGGTACTTCATTCGAGCGCGCGGTGATTGAAGCGGGTCACTACCCCGATAAGCGTTCGGATGCCAAAGGCAGCGAGCCGGAGGGGATGGAGTTTGCGGTGTTCGAAGGTACGCCCTATGTCTTCCTGCTTTCCGAGCGCGGCTCGCTGGTGGGCGTTTATGACGTTAGCAACCTGGCCGAACCGCAGCTCACCCAGCTACTGCCCTCGGGCCTGTCTCCCGAAGGCGCCGTGGCGATTCCCAGCCGTGGCCTGTTAGCCACCGCCAATGAAGGGGATCTGGGCGAAGACGGCGGCCCCCGCGCCCATGTCATGATTTATCAATACCAGGATGCGCCAGCGGTCTATCCCACCCTGACCTCGGCGGGCGCTGATGAACTGATCGGCTGGGGCGCACTTTCCGGTTTGGTCGCCGCTGATGACATGCTCTACGCGGTCAACGACAGCTTCTACAGCGCCCAGCCGCGCATCTTTACCATCGACCCCTCAGCCTCCCCGGCGCGGATTACGGCAGCACTGGACGTGACCCGCAACGGTGAGCCTGCGCTAGGGCTGGATATGGAAGGCATTACCACCGATGGTGAAGGTGGCTTCTGGGTCGCTTCCGAAGGTAACGACAAAGGCCTTGCCAACACCCTTTATCATGTGGGGTCCGACGGCGAGATTATCCAAGGAATTGCACTGCCCGAGGCGCTCGCTCAACAGGCATTGAAGTGGGGATTAGAAGGCGTCACGCGCATTGATGATCAACTGTGGCTGGCGGTGCAGCGCCCTTGGCAGGATGACCCCGAGGGCATGGTCAAGCTGCTGCGTTTTGATATCGACAGTGGTGAGTGGGGCGCTGTTCATTACCCGTTGGATAACGTGGAACAGGGTTGGATTGGCCTCTCCGAAATCACCGCCCATGGCGATTGGCTTTATTTGATCGAGCGCGACAACCAGATCGGCGCCGAGGCGAAGGTTAAGCAAGTGACCCGCGTTGCCCTGGACGGCCTGGAACCCGCCCCGCTGGGCGGTGAGCTGCCGGTGGTCGAGAAACAGCTAGTGCGCGACCTGATTCCCGACCTGGCCAGCTACAACGGCTTTGTGGTGGACAAGATTGAAGGAATGGCGATCAACGATAATGGCAACGCCTGGCTGGTCAGCGACAACGACGGTGTGGACGATAGTTCCGGCGAGACCTACTTCTGGTCAATACCCCTAGAGTAGGCCCTGCCTGTATTCGTCTATACCGCAGTAGCATGGAAGCGATAAACATGAGGAGTAGGGGAGAAAAGGTAGGATAAAAGAGATAGTAGAAAAAGCGAGGGCACGCATCAAACACGGTTATGTGGCTGATGTGTGCCCTTTTTTGTGGCGTGACTCTTGTGTGAAGAGCGTCCTGTGAAGAGAGTGTGGCGGTAACGTTATGGAGCGCCTAACTATTTAGCGGCAATCGCCTCACCGCTGTCCACAAACTGGCTTGGTACCGCCGGCTCATCAACAGCAAAAGTTGCCCGGCTTAGGCGACGGACACGCTTCATAAACAGCGCAATGCAAAGGAGTGTGCCTAACGCGGCCACCACATAGCTTAGCTGCAGCGGTAGACCAAAACCGATCGGCGCGTAGGCTAAGTAGGTAAACGTGGCCATGGTCATAAAGGTGGCTGGGATCGAGGTAATCCAGTGAGGCTTACGCGACAGCACCAGGTACATGGTGCCTACCCACAGCGCGATCACGGCGGTGGTTTGGTTCGCCCAGGAGAAGTAGCGCCACAGCAGTGTGAAGTCCATGTGCGTTAACGCGTAAGACACCACAAACAGCGGTAGAGCGACCATGACGCGCTTCATAATCGGCTTTTGATCGATCTTAATGTAGTCGGCGATGATCATCCGCGCGCTGCGGAAAGCGGTATCGCCCGAGGTGATCGGCAGCACAATAACGCCGAGTACCGCCAGGGTGCCGCCTATAGCGCCGAGCATGGTGGTAGACACTTCGCTTACCACCGCAGCAGGGCCACCGGCCGCCAGCACATCGGAAAGCGACTGGTCGCCATAGAACAGGCTCATGGCGGCGGCCGCCCAGATCATCGCGATAATGCCTTCGGTGATCATCATGCCGTAGAAAATTTTGCGACCATTGGTTTCGTTTTGGGTGGTGCGCGAAATAATCGGCGTTTGGGTGGCATGAAAACCTGAAAGCGCGCCGCAGGAGATGGTTAAAAACAGCAGCGGGAAAATCGGTGCGGCGTCAGGGTGCATGTTCTGGAACGAGAGCTCAGGAATCGGAGCGCCCGTGATGATCAAGCCGATACCGATACCCGCCGCGCTGAACAGCAGCAGGGCGCCAAAATAGGGGTAGATACGGCCAATGACCTTATCAATCGGCAGCAGGGTGGCAATCAAGTAATAAATAAAGATAGCGACGATGATCAGCGTTAACGACAGCGAGGTCATATTGGCCAGCAGCGCCGCAGGCGAGGTGACGAATACCGTACCGACTAAAAGCAGCAGCAGAATCGCGAAACCATTGACCACATGCTTCATCGCTTTACCCAGGAACTTGCCGGCCAGTTGCGGCAGGTGAGCGCCGTGGTTGCGGATCGAGATCATGCCGGTCAGGTAATCGTGAACAGCACCGGCAAAGATACAGCCAATCACAATCCACACAAACGCCACTGGCCCATACAGAGCGCCGAGAATCGGGCCAAAAATAGGGCCGACACCGGCAATGTTTAATAACTGAATGAGTGAATTGCGCGTAGTGTTCATCGGCACATAGTCGATGTTGTCGCGCATGCTGAAAGCGGGCGTTTGACGCTTGCGGTCAGTGACAAACACACGCTCAACGAATTTCCCATAGGTAAAGTAGCCCGCTATCAGCAGCAGGATCGATACGATAAAGGTGATCATCTAAGGTACCTAGAGCAGTGAGGGGGATGGGCGAGCATGTCGGTGAGCATGCAAGCAGGCACTTCTTTAGCAGAGCTGAATGTACAGATAACCACTATAAAATCACAGCTAGACTTTAGTGGGCCGTAAGCAAAAAAAAGGACAGCCGAGA
>NZ_AOPO01000023.1 GCF_000336575.1 Vreelandella titanicae BH1
AAGGCCACCGCGTACTTCGCCAGAGAGTCCGACTGAGGTACGCGTTTATTCAAAAGCATGCGAGTCAATATCCGGTACGGCGCTTGTGCCGCATGATGGCCGTGCATCCTAGTGGCTACTATGCATGGTGTAAAAAAGCACTGTCTAATCGAGACCGGGATGATCAGCGTCTATTGGGATTGATCAAGCATGCGTGGCTTGAAAGTGGCGGTGTATATGGCTATCGCAAGGTCTATCAGGATTTGCGTGAGGCTGGCGAAGCCTGCGGTAAGCACCGAGTGGCCCGCCTGATGCGTAGGGAAGGTTTACGCTCTCAGACGGGCTATCGACGACGCCCTGGCTGCTATGGCGGCGGAAAACCGGCTGTTGTATCACCCAACCATTTAGACCGTCAGTTTGAAGTAACAGCGCCCAATGTTGCTTGGGTGACAGATATTACGTACATCCGAACGTACGAAGGCTGGCTTTACTTAGCGGTGGTGATCGACCTGTTTTCCCGTCAAGTGGTTGGCTGGTCGATGAAGTCTCGTATGACGACGGAGTTAGTGCTGGATGCTTTGTTATCGGCAGTCTGGCGACGCAAGCCACAAGAAACTGTGATGGTGCATTCAGATCAAGGAAGCCAATTCAGCAGCGGAGATTGACAAAGCTTTCTGAAAGCCAATCACTTGGTGGGCAGCATGAGTCGGCGTGGTAACTGTCATGATAACGCCGTTGCTGAGAGCTTTTTTCAACTCCTCAAGCGAGAGCGGATCAAGCGACAGATTTATTCGACACGGGAAGCGGCTAGACGCGACGTGTTCAATTATATCGAAATGTTTTACAACCCAAAGCGCCGACACGGCACAAGTGATAACTTGTCACCGGTTGAGTATGAAAGGCGTTACTTTAAGAGCCTAACGGGTGTCTAGAATATCCGGGGCGATTCACAATAACCAAGTAAGTTAAGTGTTGCACTTAGTTATTGAGACCGCACTAATGATGATCAGACGCTAATTCACTGGCAATGGTTTTCATTGCGAGTTTGCGTAATTTTAACCCTCTTGCTAACCGCTCTTCTCATGCTCTTTGAGATAACAGCAATTGAACTTATCATTGCTACTTTCAGCATTGGGGTGAGTGGCCTATCCCTACTACTGAGTTCAAGCAGTGTAAGCAACCCTCTGTACCTCCTTTTCCATCCTTTAGAGGATGAGGTTTTAGATACGCTTGACGCGATAGGTATTGCAGGGGTGGGCACTGTGGTTGTTTTATGCCTCTTGGCTTAATCGCCCCTGGCGACTTACGATTACCAGCTTTATACGACGGCAGTAAAACATACAATACTTGACCTATAGGCAACCCCAGGCACTACGCTTGTAGCCTTGATAAGGCAAAAATAGGGAGGTTGCCATGGCATCATCACAGCAAAACGCGCGGGTTTACCGGATGAAAACCGCCGAGCATATCTGCCCGTTTGGTCTGAAGACCGTTGATCTACTCAAACGCAAAGGCTTTAAGGTCGACGACCACACCTTAACGTCTCGCGATGAAATCGACGCGTTCAAGCAAAAGGAAAACGTCGACACGACGCCCCAGGTGTATATCGGTGACCAACGCATAGGTGGCTACGAAGAGCTACGCAAACATTTAGGAATGAGCGTTCCCAATGCAAAAGGAACTACTTATCGGCCAGTCATTGCCATTTTCGCTACTGCGCTGCTAATCGGCTTGGCGATTAGTTGGGCGACCCAGGGCACACTATTCACGGCGCGCATGCCGGAGTTCGCCGTTGCTACGGCGATGGTGCTGCTGGGCTTGCAGAAACTGCAGGATGTCGAAAATTTCAGCAGCATGTTTTTGAATTACGACCTTTTGGCCCAGCGCTACGTGCCCTACAGCTATTTTTACCCCTACGCCGAGACACTTGCAGGCATTTTAATGCTGGCCGGGGCATTGATTTGGCTGGTAGCACCACTGGCGCTATTTGTTGGCACGGTGGGGGCAGTCTCCGTCTTTAAAGCCGTGTATATCGACAAGCGTGAGCTTAAATGTGCCTGCGTCGGCGGTAACAGCAATGTGCCACTGGGTTTTGTGTCGCTAACCGAAAACCTCGTAATGATCGCTATGGGGCTGTGGATGCCGTTGCGGATGTTGTTGGGGTAAGACCCTCCCTCTTATGCCAAGCCATGATATGGGTCAGTTAATTGACTGGCCCGTATTCAGGTTGCGTTCAGCTAACTAAACCACACTTGGTGTTGAACTTATCCCACGCTGGCCCAAGGCAGTGAACATGCACGCCTTTGGCTTATTCCATAGGAGTGTTTGCATGGCTGACCAGGATAGAACGCCACAGTACGAAGAAGGAAGTCTCTCACTCATCGGTGCTGTAGCACTTGGCACTGGAGTAATGATCGGCGCAGGCATCTTTGCGTTAACTGGACAGATGGCGGAAATGACCGGCCCTCTATTTCCCCTAGCCTTTTTGGCTGCCGCGGTTATTGTCTCTTTCAGCGCTTACTCTTACGTTAAAATGTCCAATACCTACCCATCCGCCGGGGGTATAGGCATGTATTTGCAAAAAGCTTATGGCACAACGCTTCCTACCGCCTTTCACGCTCTCTTGATGTATTTTTCCATGGTGATCGCCCAAAGCTTTTTAGCGAGAACTTTCGGTTCTTACACTCTGGAGTTATTTGACCTGGGCGATCGCTTGCTGTTTGTGCCACTACTCGGTGTGGGCTTATTACTAGCGGCTTTTTTGATTAATTTATCCGCCAATAAGTTGATCGAGACAGTCGCCTCGGTGCTGGGTTTCATCAAAATTGGCGGCATCATCGTATTTGGTGTTGTCGGTGTTTTTATTGCCGATACTATCGAAATGGGTACTGGCAGGGATGCACCATCCCCAACTATCTCCGGTTTTTTAGGCGCAACGGCGTTAGGTATTCTGGCATTCAAGGGCTTTACGACTATTACCAACAGCGGCTCGGAGCTGAAAAACCCCAAACGTAATCTGGGCAAGGCCATCATGATCTCTATCGGCCTGTGCGTGGTGATCTATGCGCTTGTCGGCTTTGCCGTTGCCAGTAACCTTTCCTTATCCGAAATTATTGCAACGCAAGATTATTCGCTAGCGGCAGCGGCCCGGCCCGCGCTGGGTGAAGCTGCCGTTGGCTTTACCGTTATTTTAGCCATGCTGGCAACAGCAGGCGGAATCATCGCCAGTGTATTCGCGGTATCACGCATGCTCGCCATGCTGACCGAAATGAACCTGGTCCCGCACCGCCACTTTCATATGCCAGGTAGCCTGCAGAAGCACACGCTGGTGTACACCATTGTGTTTGGTTTAGTGCTGACCGCATTTTTTGACCTTAGCCGCATCGCGGCGCTCGGCATTATTTTTTACCTGATCATGGATATCGCCATCCATTGGGGAGTACTGCGCCATCTCAGGGAAAGCGTAGGCGCTAACGCGATCATTCCAAGCATCGCCATTTTGTTAGATGCCTTTGTATTAGGGGGCTTTGTATGGGTCAAAGCCACTTCCGACCCCCTGGTTCTTATCGTTGCCACCATAGTGATGGCCGTATTATTGGTAGGAGAATGGCTATTTCTTACTAGGCGCAATAATTCGGACGATAGCGGCACTTCGCACTCTCTCTAACCATAGGTTCACAGATGCAGCTTCACTGAGATCAAAATATTTAATAATAATTAGAATATTTAGCAACTTAGAAATGGATTCCTCGAGGTAAAGAGCTAAAAAAGCGGCGTTATTCTTAGTATTGCCATCCCACACAATATTTATAGTGGCGGTTTGAAGCTGTGAAAATCGTATTCAGAGAAACCGTATTAAGTTTAGAAAGCTGCTTTATGCAATTAGGCTTGATATCAATTCTGCAAGCATATGATTTCAAAAATAATTAGTGGCCATGAATGACACTGTCTAATTTTTTTCTAGACCCTCAAACGCAGAATGCTACTCAGGGGATGCACGACTCCTTTTTAGTCATACTTTCGTGGCTGGTAGCTTTGGCGGCTTCCTATGCTGGTTTGGATATCATCAAACTGGTGGGCAAAGTGGCTCACTCAGGGTGGCGCAGCGTATGGCTCTTCGCCGGGGCTAGTGCAATGGGGCTGGGTGTATGGAGCATGCATTTTATTGGTATGCATGCTTACCTTCTTGACTTCCCGGTCACCCATGAGCCTGCTTTAACACTGTTATCCATCTTTCCGGCGATTTTTGGTAGCTATAGCGCGATGGTGGTACTCGCCCGTAAAGCGCCGACACACCGTGCCATGGTGTTTGCGGGTATAAGCCTCGGTATAGGTATTGGTGTAATGCATTACAGCGGCATGGCCGCTATGCGTATGCCTGCTGAGCTGTACTATGCGATGGACCTCTTCTTGTTATCGCTTCTGGTAGCCATTGGTTTAGGTATTTTAAGTGTTTATGCCTACGGCTTATGCAAACAGGAGTGGGGGATGCAGCGCTCCAGACGCTGTGCCTTCATCGCAGCGTTTTGTGTCTCTTTAGGTGTCTGTGGGATGCATTATGTGGCCATGCAAGCAGCATGGTTTGTGCCTATTCCCGACTCAGCAGCTCCTTCGATGCTGCCAAAAGCTCACTGGCTTACTTATCTCATTGGCGGTATTGCTGTTTTTACCGCATTGCTGACGTTAGTGGCAACCAGCGTGCAGCGTCGTCTTCAGGATAGCGAGCGCCATCATCACATGACGCAAACGCGGCTACTTGAGGTTATCGCCGCCCTTCAAGACGGTGTCGTACTGCTAGATCACACCTCACGCATCCGTCTGTCCAATGCAGCGTTTGAGCGGCTAACGGGATTGAATCCAGCGCAGTTAGTCGGAACAAAACTTAGTCAAATACCGTATGCCAAAGACAGCCAATCGTTAAATGAAGATATTCGGCGAGCGCTAAAAACGCATGGTGAATGGAGCGGTATGATCACTGCGTTACATGCTAATGAACACCCATTTCCCGCCTGGCTGAGCGTTAATCGTGTTACCTATACTGACAGCAGCGAGAGCGACTATGTCGCCCTACTAAGCGACCGTTCAGAAGAGCAACAAGCCCAGCAGCGTATTCGCTATCTGGCTTACCACGACACCCTAACAACACTGCCAAATCGGCGGGCCTTACAAGAACGCTTGTCTGAAAGTGGGCAGGCCCATAATAGGGTCAACAGGCAAGCATTGTTGGCGCTCTTAGATATTGATCGATTCAAAGTGTTGAACGACAGCTTAGGCCAAGATATAGGCGATGAGCTGTTGCGCCAGTTAGGAAAACGTCTTCAACAATGGGCAGGGGCAGATGTATACGTAGCGCGGCTAGACGGCAATGAATTCGCCTTGTTAGGAGAGCTTTCATTCACAAAACAAACGGATGCTGAGCAGGAAGCAACACGTCTCATTGAAGATATATTGCGCTCCTTGACCGCTGATTACCTGCTTCAAGGGCACACTTATCCTTGTCGGATAAACGTGGGGATACTGACGTTTAGTCCACTCAAAAAAGAGCGTGCTGCACAGCTTTTTAAGCGAGCAGGTCTCGCGCTGCTAGAAGCCAAGCGACAACGTGATGGGCAGCCTCAGCTCTTTCGCCAAGAACAAGAGCACGAATTAGAGGAGCGCCTGACCCTTGAGCGTGAACTGAGGCATGCGATTGACCACGACGAATTGTGCTTATATTTACAGCCTCAGGTGGATGCCGAAAGGTGTGTTTTAGGTGCGGAAGCACTAGTGCGCTGGCATCATCCAGACAAAGGCCTTATTTCACCTGGGCGCTTTATTCCTTTAGCTGAGGAGACAGGACTTATCTTGCCGCTAGGAAAGTGGGTGTTACTGGAAGGGTGTCGCCTGTTGGGCCAGTGGCGCCAAGACCCATATCTTCATAACCTGAAGCTCTCAATCAATGTAAGCGTTCGCCAGTTCCAGCAGCCAGATTTTACGGATCAAGTGATGGCGGCGATTGAACAGAATGCTGTCCCACCCGAACGTTTAACGCTGGAGCTAACAGAATCCCTATTGTTGAGCGACCCTGCAGGCACCATCGAAAAAATGCAGCGGTTACGGCGTATCGGTATCAGCTTTGCGCTGGACGATTTTGGCACCGGATACTCCTCGCTTGCATACCTTAAGCTACTGCCACTAAACACCCTCAAAATTGACATCGCCTTCGTAAGAGATTTAACACTTGATATGCAAGCGACCCCTATAGCCGCGACGATCGTTGCACTGGCAGATAGCTTGAAACTTAAAGTCATTGCTGAGGGGGTTGAAACAGAAGAACAACGCTTAGTACTTGCCAATCTGGGATGCAAAATTTATCAAGGCTTCCTCTTTGGTAGGCCAGTGCCTGATAAATTGTTCCTCAACCACGTTAGTGCCAGAAATTGATGAACATTTTAAGCACTTGGTATGATGCTAAAAATTTCAATAGTGAAAGCAATTATAAATCTATATTTTAGTTAGGTGGTGGGCATTAAACGGAGGAAGTAATGGGAACATCGGACGATATAGGCCAAGCAATTTTCGCGTATCGTTCTTTCGATCTACGCGACCGTTTTCCTCAACCGTTAGAGACGTTTCGTGAAGCCCTGGCTTGTTTACAAAGCGATGATGCCTATATGGCCGCAATGAGCGGAGAGATCATAACGTATTTGAGGGGCGGAGGTACGGTACAGATTCCTGATGACTTTTTCATTCATCGTTCAGTCAATAGTGTTGCTCTCTTGGGTGAAGAAGAAAATGATGCTATTTGCCTAGCAGTGGAAGCCTGGCTTCTTGAAAGGCTGGCTCAAATCAATGCTGATTTTTCACAACCCGAAACGTCAAGAATAAGGCCCTACAAGCTAGAGCTACTGCTCGACCAATGTGACGCGAATGCTGATGAAACAGACGAGGTACACGCTTGGCGTGACCTAACTGAAGTGGGGCGGGAGCAGCTTGATGAATGCGCGGCCCCCAAGAGGCCAATATAAATATTGTTTGATATCAGGCGCGCAAATTGTGTGGCCACATTAACTACGGGTGGGCAATTATGATCAAATCATCTGAAAAATGGGCAAGAAGACAACCGCTTCCCTACTCTGAAAAAGAGTTGGTGGCCAACCTCACGCCACAATCCGCCCACGCGGATGAAATAGCCTTACTCGTCCCCGGTGAATTTGAACCTAGGCATAGTCCAGCTGAGGATAAGGCTTCCTCAGGTGAAGCACGAATCTATGCACGATGAGTTCTGTGCTGGAGTATTAAGTGACGGCATAACCCATAGGAAAAATGGATAACAATGGTGCTAACGCCAGGAAATCTGCTTTTATCATTGTTAAGATTTATAAATAAATTGAAAGAGATATCACTGATGACAGCAAAAGACTTTGAACACGCGCCTGGTACAGCATCTCGTCCTCTACGCATCACCACTCCTTCCGGCGAAACGTTCATACTGGGCAAAACGACAAATCCTGAGAAAGAACAAGATAGTGAAGCTTTGCTACAAGCACGGCGTAAAGCACATCAGCGTGCACGCGATGTTATTTTCGAACATAGAAAAGAGTTGCTAAACAAAAAGTAATATGCACTTGAAATTAGCAGAAAAGCTCAGAATCGAGTGATAGACCATCAATCGATGGCACCTTCCCGTCATTGATGCCGACAGATGGTAGGCATATGCACGACAGCCCCTTTGAGCCTCCTTCGGAGACAACTGGGTAACATCGATCCCATTATGAAACACATTTCGTTAGCAACCGTTTAGGAGTGGCATAAAAAAGTTTCTGCTTAAGATAGTTACTTACCGAGTGCTAATTAAAAAACCTAGCAGACATCGAAAAACAAGAGCTAATTGCTAGATCTCTAACGAAAATCGACAAAATTTTCCTGTTTTAGAGGCATTTACCAGAGATTCGCCAATGGGCGAGCATGGCCCAGGCACACATGACCGAGACGGAGACATCAAACAAGCCTCTATGGCCAATCTATAGAAAATTGGCTAAAACCCCAGATAAAACTATATCAAACGCTAATTGAGGCACCTAGGATCCAACCGGCAGGGCGTTGTTGATCTTCTTCTTAGGCCCAGTTCTATAAGATCCTCAGCAGTACGAGGGCCTCTCTGTTAAGAGTTGTTTAATGGTGTCGTTTTTAAGTTTCAGCGCTACGAGAATAATTCTCGAAATCCATGGCTATGGAGTAATTCAAGCCAATCCAACTTTCCGTTGGGCGTCAAGATAGTCTCGAAGAGAGCGCAATGCCGCTAAACCACCGCGATTCATAAGCTCCATGGGAGAGAGACCACCAAAAGGGGCATTATCAATCAAGTGATGAAGCCACCGTTGTCGGCCTTCTTCTTGAGGAAATAGCGATGTTAACGACCGGTAGATACCTAGGAGGTTAGATGCAAGTTCAAGCTGCTCAGCCGTTAAGCTTGCCTGTAAAGGCGTAGCTGTCCACTTTCGATAACTATCAATATTAATTTCTAGAAGCGCTGCCATGTCTGTATCTGACAACCCCCATTCTTGGGCAATAGTTGGAAATGTGTGCATCACTGCGACACCTGTTTCCTCACTATTATGCGCTGCAATACGATCAGGACGGCGATGCTGACGCCATTCAAGCCAGTCGATCTCATAAGCCAATGGGCCATCCTCGTTTTCAACCACTGGACATCCGGCACCCGTGAGATAACGTATAAAACCGTCTTGTAGCCTTATTGGTACCTCACGAATTCTAATATAGCGAGTGCCCGTCGGGGCAATGTGTGTAGGAACCTCTCCTGACCTTACGGCATTGTTAGGCTCCAAGAAATCGGCTTCCCAGTGCTCACTGTCCACCGGCTCAAACGGCTTATCGTAATACTGAACAGATCCTTTTAAACGCTCAAGAGGACTTTTAGCATTGCCTGCGACAGTAGGTCTTTGCGGATCGTATTTTTGCGACATAGTGATTTTCTCCTCCCAACAAACCTACCAACTTATCCTCAAAACGCTTACGCGGTTTCTTGAGGGTAGATGGTCTGGCATTACTCTTCGGCAGTGGCATGTTAAAGGTGCTGAGACAGCATAGACCCACAATGTGATCCTAAGGATATCAACAGCAAAAAAACTACCTATTTTCAAAGAGCAATCTATAAAACATACATCATGGCGCTTCACGTAGTACCGGGCGTTTGGCCACATTCTCGACTATGGAGAGCCATGTAAGCCAGCATATGCTTCAAGGAGGAAGCCACGAATCACTATTTGGCCGGTGCCATCGGCGGCCTGCTCGCCACCGTCCCCATGACCCTAGCCATGGAGTCACTCTATCGGCCGCTCCCGCGAAAAGAGCGCTACCCGTTACCGCCGCGTGAGCTCACCCAAAACCTTCTGCAGAAAGTGGAGGCGGATGCGCTATTAGACGAAGAGCAGCGTGTCGAGCTAAGCCTTGTCAGCCACTTTGGCTATGGTGCCCTCGCCGGGGCGCTATACCCCTATACACGCCAACGAGCCGAGCATCCTTTGGTCTACGGCAGCAGCTACGGCGTGGCGATATGGGCAGCGAACTATTTCGGCTGGATTCCGGCGCTGCAAATCCTCCCGCCGCCCCACCGTCAGCCAGCCAATCGCCGCCGGCTAATGATTGTCGCTCACCTGGTGTGGGGGGCCGGCACCGTATGGATCGGCGAGTGCCTGGCGAACCGACGGGACGTCCCTTCTCGGCAACGGCTGAACTAGCCACGCACCATTTGCAGGTTCGGGACGCGATGGCCCAGATTCTCCTGCACCCGCTTGCTGCCCCAGTTGATGAAGTCGATCACCCCGAACTCGTAGCCCTTCGAGTTGATGCCGGGTTCTACTCGGCTAACCGCTACGTGTATCGCACTCTTCGACGCTGGAGCGAATAAAATGTCGAAGTGCATACGTTCTTTTTCGATGACTTGCCGCATCGCCTTACGTCCAGGTTCTTCCATTGCCATGTCAACTAGCTTGGCAAAGACCCCAGGCTCAATCCTGTCCATGGATCACCTCCACATCTACTAGATACGTATTGCGCCCCACTCTTTTCAGATCTGCCCAGGCAGCGTCAGGCGTCGCCATTTTGAGCGGCCGACCAATGTCACGCATGCGCGGCAGCAGCTCGATGATGGGCCTACTTGTATGCGTGAACTCAATGGTTCCATAAGGGGTGCAGTGCGTTCCTTTGCGTCCCGTGGTCATAATGGTTAGGCGATCGACGGGGATTTGTGAGATGGCTCCATACTCAGACAAGGCCGACTCCAGCGAGACGTAGCTGTACTCCCCTCGGTGCATGGCCCGAGCGATTCGTTCCAGCCGGTATGAGTCGGGAGTGCGAGAAAGGGCGTAGCAATAGATGCCCCGGGCAACGCCTTCGAGGATGCCATGCTTACGCAGTCGGTTGATCCCTTCCTGAAGGGTTTTTGGGTTGTCTTCATGAAATATCTTTGCCAGGTCCTTTAGCGTGAATACGCTTCGCCCGATTTTGTCCCAGCTGTCCAGTCGCTGCAGAGCTGTCATCTGTTTCACAGGTGTACACCAAAACTATATATTTATAGTCTAGGCGTACAGAAGTGGGCGCGCAAAAGCTGACCAAGATCCCTCAGCTACCTATATTTATCGATTGTTCCGATCCTGTGCCAAGAAAGCGATTCACACCAACCTCTCAGGCCGGATGTTTAGAGCCCAGTGCAACAATGATTATTAAAGCGAGCGTTTTAGGAATCTGAATATGACATTAGATACAGCGGCTCCCAATAACATCAGGAACAGGATCTCCAGCAGCGGAGTTGTCGTGAGGCAAGCAGCAATGGCGATTAGGCTGTTTGATTGAGGATGCACCAAAATAGGGGTAAGAAGGCTCTGCCCCATAAATATAATAAAAAGGAAAAAGGTGGTTGTCGCGAAGGAGAGGATTTTGCTAGGTGCCGTTTGTCTCACCGGCTTGGTAGCGATGGTTTTTCTGGCTTGCCAAATGACTTTTGAGTGATAGCAGGACAAGCCTGCTGTTGAGTCGGATATAGCCAACTTAATGGGGTATCAAGTTGGCGGGTTCTTCTTGCTGGTGTGGGCGGTTCTATTTTGGCTTGGCTTCCAGCTAGTTGGTAGTTAACCTCGCCACAAAACATCCGACACAGATTGATCGAGGAAAAGTATCCTGAGTAACATCGACGCCAGTGAAAGCATGGCCCGATGGGGTGATAGCGAGTGATCCATCGCACACGACTGAACCCCCTTGCCGCGAGAAGCTCTTCTTCATAACTCCCGTCCTGTTAAGGGCAGAGACCTCATTACCCTGTTTGATCGATTGAAGCGTGTCGATCGTTGTTGCCAATATTCCTTATCGATCTACTCACTACCCATGCATGATTTCTTGAAGCTCATCAAGAGCGGCGTCGATAACGAGATCAGGGTCTGTGACTATCAGATCCTGAGGTTTTAGCCCATCGAGATAGCTATTTGCCGACTGGAACCAAAAGGCCATTCCCCACCCGCTTTTATCATCTTTGAAGATGCCGATGATTTTCGACATGACGCGGTATGGTCGGTAGCCAGCACCTTTCTCAAGCCCAAACGCAGGATAGTATTCGGTACCATGGTCGTTAATCGTAAAAATGTCACCTTGTTGTTTCCACTGCGCAGGATGAGCACAGTCACTACGTGAGCTGACGCCTGGCAACTGCAATATCTCATCGACAGTTAACCAATCGCCGCTTTCCATCACGGCTCGACGCGCTCTTGCTTCCATCTCTGCTTCGCGCAAACTAATTGATGTGGTCATATGTTTAGGCACCCTTATCTTGGGTATGTGTCCTGATCCATTATTCTAGGGATTTTGCAAATAAGCTAGCCAGCGCGTAATTGACAGTCGTGGTAATCGAGGCTAACCATGCATAAGCGGTCAATGATGGAGAACGACTAACACCTTATTGAGCTCAACCTACTCGTGAGAAAATGAAGGCTAACGGCAACCATCACACGCTCACTTGATAAAATGAGACCACCAGTTTACAACCACTCATCTTAAGGGTTATGGCTGCAATTTATCTATTAAATGAGACTTGCCGTAGTAGTACAACCCATCTGATCAAGCAATACTTTGGCATTGCTAATCAATTGATACTGAACATCTATCAATGGCATTGCCCAAGCTTTGCTGAGCAGGCTGGCCGTGATTTCGAAATCCCATGGCATCACGGGTTGGTCATCTAACTGTGCAAAGGGACCATCACTTTCAGGAACGACCTTTTCCTTCGGAAGCTTTTTGGCCAATGCCTTCCCTGCCGAAGAATTGAAAGCTGCTGGGCCAATGCTGAACCAGCAGCCTTGCGCAGCGGCGGCTTTAAGCTCCGATACCGTTCCGGTGAACCAATGAAAAACCGGGATACCGTGGTCAGGGAACTCTCTAAGTAGCGTTAACACGTCTGGAACCGCCTGCCTCGAATGGATACTGAGCGCACGCCCGCCCAAGTCATGGCATCGCTTCACAGCAGTAGCAAAAACTTGCTTCTGCTTTAGGTAGCTAGAGGCATACCTCTTGGAGCCATCCAAACCGATCTCACCGACAGCATTGGCGCCATCAATCAGCTCTATGAGAATATCCAACTCCTGAAAACGATCGCCAGCGATCTCAGGGTGCAGGCCGGGGCTGATCAACATTGACTCGTGATGACCGAGCACCGAGCTCGTTGCCTGGAAGGCTTTCGGGCTCGTAGTTACTAGCCAAGTGAATACGTTGCGGCGTAGTGCCTCAGCATGCACTGCCCTTGCTTTGGGATAGAGATCCACGTGGCAATGAAAATCAATCAAAGCAATTGATCCTGAACAAGGACGGCTTCCAGTTCAGCAAGGCCTTGCTGAAGGACTCGGCGATAGTCGGGGCGTTCCTCAATCGAAGCAAAGGCCAGTGTGCCACCCAGGAATCGATCCAGTCCTCTCTGCTTGGCATCAAGCACAGCCAGAGCTACTGCCATAGGGTCATCGGGGCCACCGGACTTATCGCTGCCTACTACTGATGGAAAACGATAGTCGGTGGTATCGGATTCTGGTTCCCACGCCAAGAACGCAGCGCGACGAATCAGGCAAGGTACACAACGACCACAGTGCTGACGATTATAAGTCCTGAACCGCCCGCAGCTTGTGGAGTCTGAAGCCAACTCTCTCAACTTCTCTGGATCGAGGCAGCCTCGCATCATCTCGCCCTTGGTTTGCAAGCGATAAGGCAATACCAGCTCCACAGATATCCCCAGTTCATCAAGCACATCCTGGAGCATGCCAATGAAGAGCGGGTGAGTTGTGCGTGTACTCAGGCTCGACACTCGTCCAGGTACCAACGGAGGATTAATACAGATAAAGCCATTTTCAGGAATGTAGATCTGCGGCTTTGGCAAATTGATCTTTGTAGAGGCGAGCACGGCAAACGCGTAGAAAGCCAAGGACCGGGCACGAGTTGACGATTCCCGTACACCTTTGAAACTTATGCCGTGGCTCCACTGATAATGTGAGCCAGTGCCTGCCAGCAATTTAGCATAGCGTCGCTGCCGCTCCGAGTCCTTATGCGCAAGCTGGGAAACGAACAAAGGGCGCTTTTCTTCAGTCACTAAATTGATGCCCCCAATCAGGCTATCGAGCCCACCTGATAGCAAAGAAACGCAGTCGTTCTGGAGATAGTCACCATCTCCCTGAGGAGGCTTAGCCCCTGCATCATTAAAAATCAGGGTCCAGTAGTCGCCAGTCAAAATCTTTAGCATTTCCTCAAGATGTTGCTTGAGGGGTACCCACCGCAGTGGTTCACAAAGCCCTACAGTGAGTTGGATCGTGCGCGTCCACCCGTCTGCACTGGTATTTCTGGGGCTGGCCAAGTCAGCACTACAGACTGCAAGACAAAACTGTACAAAGTCCCAAACTGCCGGTGATGGCCGGAACCCGACTCGCTTCAGTGTTCCATGCCAACGGTTGGCAATGGCGCCCACACCATTGCGCTTGGCACCTTTGAAATACGAGAACACTCTCTCGCCTGCTTGCAGCTGCTGCGGGATTCTTTCCGCCGTGGAGCACAGAATCTTGTTCATTCGGCAAATACCTGCAAAGCGGATTGAAGGACTGACTGCGCCAAACTCTTAGGGTCCGCATATGAGGCTTTTTTCTCCTCCAAGGTCACCCGTACCTCTGCCCAGACCCATTCCCTTATGTCCGTTCGACGTTCTTGAATCTGAGCGGGGTCATGCTTGAGCTTTTCGTAGGTTTGCCCGAGTTGCATATCGATGAGCTGACAGATTTGGTTAGCGATCGTCAGACCAATCACCTCAGCAATTTGAGCATCTGTCAGATCAAAAATATCGACATCTGGGTGATTCTCGTAGAGATTGGCTAGCGCATCAGTACCGGAGTCACGCAAAGATTCTTCGTCAATACTGCCGGAACCTGAGATGACCTCTTTTAAGACCTCAAGCGCCAAGTCAGAAGCGGAAAGATTAGCCGTCCGACAACGCGCCACCCAGTCGGTTACCCGCGGATCCGTACCATCCCGAGCTGCTGCGAGGAACTGACCGAGAGCACCAGCCCCTCTCGCCGTGCTACGCATAGTTGAAGCAGCGCGGCTTGCTCCTCCCATTCCTTTTGACACCATGCTCCGGGTAGCACCACGGAGATTGTCGCGGCTGCCGTTTCTTAGGTAAGAGCCCAGTTGGGATCGTGCAGGACCAAAGCGACGATCTGGTGCAATAACATTCTCACCTGCTTGTGAATCACTGGCAGGCGCTCCCTCGACATTATCTTGCTCAGAATCAGATTGGGTTTCACCATCAAAGTTGCTTGGTGTCGCTCCATCTGGAGAAAGCCATTCTGGGTCAAAAGGAGAGCCTGAACGGCCACCACTACTGGATGTTGATGTACCCATCAGCGCCTCGTATTCAGGTTCAAAATCGCATTTTTAGTAGGCGTAGTCAGTTCGTTTGTTTCACTCCAGCGCTCCAAAACCACACTTGCCCATGCTTGAGCACCCAGGGTAGGAATGATGCCAGGGCCAACTTGCTTTAAAGGCGCTTGCTCCAACAAGCTGGCCGCTTTTTTTCCAATTACGGGAAAGGCCTTGCAGCATTCAATAAGCATCAAGATTTCGTTGTTACGCTTCCAGGTACGCGTAGTGCTGCAGCTCTGCCATGCCTTAAGCATCGCTAGCTCAGTCTGATCCGGCCCGACCTTTCGCATAAGATCTGTGAGAGACTGATGCGAGCTTGTTGCTGTCTTCAGAGCATCACGAAGCTTTCTTGAGTCAGGCATCATATTGTCATCACCAAAGTCCCGAGTACCCGAGTCCCGGCTCAGGTGAAGCAGTGGACGTAAATCTTCTGTACCGAGTGCAGGTGGCAACTGGAGCCACTGACGAGTGAAGGCGTTGTCCTTAAAGGGCTCGGGCAACTGACCTTTGCTTGCAGCAGCATTCTCTGCTTCAGCAAGGATTTGCAATCGACCGTCATTGTCCGAATGCACCTGTCCAGCCAGCGCTTCTGCTAGAGCTTCATCACAACGCTCAATAAGGTGCCATTTCGCCAATGCTGCTATATCTAGCTTGATCCCCTGTGGCGCAGAAAGGGCCTCACGTAGATAAACCGTGTTTAGGAAGCGCTTCATAAGCCGAGGGTTGGCATTGACTGCTGATGAACGATGAAGAAGTGACGCCAGCCCCTCTGCGAGATTCATCAAGCTACGAAATGTGTCGTCTGTTCCGACTAGTTCGTATAGAAACTCTTGATTGATAGTATCGCCTCTCCAGCTGTTTCGCAGCCTCTCGGGAATGAGCTTGAGAGCGCTTTCGAACTGGTCCCGTGTGAAAGTGCCAGCATTAGTCTCTCGCTCGAGCAGGAGTAATACCAGATAGGCTTTCGCCTCATTGAGACCAAGCCGCGGAACGTGGAGTGGAACCTGAATAAGCTTATCAAGGTAGTTGGTAGCAACATCGCTCGAAATTCCAGCCCCATCAAAATGCACTTTCACAGCTGACTTTATGAAATCGTTGTCGGCTGCAACGACAAATGCGCATCGACGAATGAAAAGCAGCAGGCGAATAGACTCAAGAGTTGAAATTGCGGTTTGAGGAAGACAGCGATCTAGATCGTCGACGAAAATTACCAAGGTGATTTCAAGTTCGGCGAGAAGGCTTTCCAAGGTATCTCGGAAGGCCTGGATGTGCGCTGGCATGGAGAACGGTTCTTTTGGCTTCAGCAAGCCATCAGTCGCCGCTGTGATACCTTCATAATCTACCTCCATCTCTCCTGTTTTTTCTGTCGAGGGGAAGAGACCGGCGATGGTGTCAAATGTTTTGCCGAGTGCACCAACTGGAATCCCGGTCGTCAACGTCAGCGCAGCTCCGCCGCTTAGCTGGGCAATTCTTAAGAGATTGATACGACGCCATAGCTCAGAAGCCTTATCAGCAATGGTTGCATTCTCCTGGGCAAGTCTAACAATCTCATCGCCTACGATCTGAAGCAGAGCACTGCGAGCGGATTCAAAGTCTTGGTACAGCCATGGGTTAAAAGTGAGAACAACGAAGGTATTTCCTGACTTGTTACCTTCATCAGGTGCCGATACGGAGGGAGCCTCTAATCGAGCTGCAATCATTTTCACCAAAGAAGACTTACCAGCCCCCCACCCGCCGGAAACGCCAATAGAAATGGGTTCGCCTTTAGCTTGTGTCAGCATGCTTGCACAAGCATCAGCCACTACTGTCATTTTCAGAAGACGACTGCACCAATCAACGAGACATGAAGCCTGCTGTGCATACGGCTCCTGACAGCCCGATATCAGGACTCCTCTGCACGAAACTCGTCTATGCTCAATACTCGTGTGCACCAAAGCGAGGCGAGCATGGCGACCGATACCGTACCGATTGCCGAGCGCGGCGTAGCCACCCTGTCAGAACAGGCATGGGAGCGTGCTCGCTGCCGCGCGGAGATCATTGGGCCGTTGGCGCAGTCGGAGACGGTCGGGCATGAAGCGGCCGACGCAGCAGCCCAGGCGCTGGGTCTGTCCCGGCGGCAGGTCTACGTCCTGATCCGCCGTGCCCGGCAAGGTTCGGGGCTGGTCACTGATTTGGCTCTTGGACAGTCGAGCGGTGGCAAAGGTAAAGGCCGCTTGCCGGAGTCGGTCGAACGAATCATCCGCGAGCTACTGCAAAAGCGCTTCCTGACCAAGCAGAAGCGCAGCTTGGCGGCGTTCCACCGTGAAGTTGCGCGGGTGTGCAAGCTGCAAAAGCTGCGGATGCCGGCGCGCAACACGGTCGCGTTGCGGATCGCCAGCCTTGATCCACTCAAGACCACTCGACTTCGGGAAGGCCAGGATGCGTCCCGCATCCTGCAAGGTGTTGGCGGTGTTCCTCCGCCAGTCTCCGCACCGCTGGAGCAGGTACAGATCGACCACACAGTCATCGACCTGATCGTGGTGGACGAGCGCGACCGGCAACCGATTGGCCGTCCGTACCTGACCCTCGCCATCGACGTGTTCACCCGCTGCGTGGTTGGCATGGTGGTCACGTTAGAAGCGCCATCTGCCGTCTCGGTCGGCCTGTGCCTCGCACACGCCGGTTGCGACAAGCGCCCTTGGTTGGAAAGGTTGGACGTGGAAATGGACTGGCCGATGAGCGGCAAGCCCGCGCTGCTCTACCTGGACAACGCGGCCGAATTCAAGAGCGAGGCGCTACGCCGTGGCTGCGAGCAGCATGGCATCCGGTTGGACTATCGGCCTCTCGGGCAGCCGCACTATGGCGGCATCGTGGAACGGATCATCGGCACGGCGATGCAAATGATCCACGACGAATTGCCGGGGACGACCTTCTCCAACCCTGACCAGCGCGGGGAATACGCCTCCGAGAAGATGGCCGCCCTGACACTGCGCGAGCTGGAACGCTGGCTCGCATTGGCGGTTGGCACCTATCACGGCTCCGTGCACAACGGCCTGCTCCAACCGCCGGCCGCACGCTGGGCCGAAGCTGTCGCGCGTACCGGCGTTCCAACCGTCATCACTCGCACCACGGCTTTTCTGGTCGATTTCCTGCCCGTCCTCCGCCGCACCCTGACCCGCACTGGCTTCGTCATCGACCACATCCACTACTACGCCGATGCGCTCAAGCCGTGGATAGCTCGGCGCGACCGCCTGCCTGCGTTCCTGATCCGGCGCGACCCACGCGACATCAGCCGCATTTGGGTGCTGGAGCCGGAGGGGCAGCACTATCTGGAAATTCCATACCGTACCTTGTCGCACCCGGCTGTCACCCTCTGGGAACAACGGCAGGCGCTGGCGAAATTGCGGCAGCAAGGGCGCGAACAGGTGGATGAGTCGGCGCTGTTCCGCATGATCGGGCAGATGCGCGAAATCGTGACCACTGCGCAGAAAGCCACGCGCAAGGCGCGGCGCGACGCGGATCGACGCCAGCATCTCAAGTCAACGGAACAACCTGTCAAAACCACGCCACCAGCGGACACGGACATGGCAGACCCGCAGGCGGACAACCAGCCACCTGCCAAACCGTTCGACCAGATTGAGGAGTGGTAGCCGTGGACGAATATCCCTTCATCGACCTGTCCCACCTGCTGCCGGCGGCCCAGGGCTTGGCCCGTCTCCCGGCGGACGAGCGCATCCATCGCCTTCGCGCCGACCGCTGGATCGGCTATCCGCGAGCAGTCGAGGCGTTGAACCGGCTGGAAGCCCTGTATACGTGGCCAAACAAACAACGCATGCCCAACCTGCTGTTGGTCGGTCCAACCAACAACGGCAAGTCGATGATCGTCGAGAAGTTCCGCCGCGCCCACCCGGCCAGCTCCGACGCCGACCAGGAGCACATCCCGGTATTGGTCGTGCAGATGCCGTCCGAGCCATCGGTGATCCGCTTCTACGTCGCGCTGCTCGCGGCGATGGGAGCACCATTGCGACCGCGCCCACGGCTGCCGGAAATAGAGCAACTGGCGCTGACACTGCTGCGCAAGCTCGGTGTGCGTTTGCTGGTGATCGACGAGCTGCACAACGTCCTGGCCGGCAACAGCGTCAACCACCGGGAATTCCTCAACCTGCTGCGCTTCCTCGGCAACGAATTGCGCATCCCGCTGGTCGGTGTGGGCACACGCGACGCCTACCTGGCCATCCGCTCGGATGACCAGTTGGAAAATCGCTTCGAGCCGATGATGCTGCCGGTGTGGGAGGCCAACGACGATTGCTGTTCACTGCTGGCCAGCTTCGCGGCTTCGCTCCCGCTGCGGCGACCTTCGTCGATTGCCACGCTGGACATGGCTCGCTACCTGCTCACGCGCAGCGAGGGCACTATTGGCGAGCTGGCGCACCTATTGATGGCGGCGGCCGTGGCCGCCGTGGAGAGTGGTGAGGAAGCGATCAACCACCGCACGCTCAGCATGGCCGATTACACCGGTCCCAGCGAGCGGCGGCGGCAATTCGAGCGGGAACTGATGTGAAGCCAGCGCCACGCTGGCCACTGCATCCGGCACCCAGGGAAGCCGAAGCCCTGTCTTCGTGGCTCAACCGCGTGGCCCTTTGCTATCACATGGAAGTGTCCGAGCTGCTGGAGCACGATCTTGGTCACGGCCAGGTTGATGACCTGGACACCGCGCCACCACTGGCGCTGCTGGCGATGCTCTCCCAGCGGAGCGGTATCGAGCTGGATCGGCTGCGCTGCATGAGTTTCGCCGGCTGGGTGCCTTGGCTACTGGACAGCCTTGATGATCAGATTCCAGCCGCATTGGAAACCTATGCGTTCCAGCTCTCGGTACTGCTGCCGAGACTCCGCCGTAAGACGCGATCCATCACGAGCTGGCGTGCCTGGCTGCCCACCCAACCGATACACCGCGCCTGTCCGCTCTGCCTGAACGATCCGGAGAACCAAGCCGTACTGCTCGCGTGGAAGCTGCCCCTGATGCTGAGCTGCCCACTGCATGGCTGCTGGCTGGAATCCTATTGGGGCGTGCCAGGGCGGTTTCTCGGCTGGGAGAACGCCGACGCCGAACCGCGCACTGCCAGCGACGCGATTGCGGCGATGGACCAGCGTACCTGGCAGGCACTGACGACCGGCCACGTGGAGTTGCCGCGCCGACGCATCCACGCCGGATTGTGGTTTAGGCTGCTACGCACGCTGCTCGATGAGCTGAACACCCCGCTTTCGACGTGCGGCACCTACGCGGGGTATCTCCGCCAAATCTGGGAATGCTGCGGGCATCCGCTGCGTGCTGGGCAAAGTCTGTGGCGACCGTATGAAACTCTGAACCCGGCAGTACGGTTGCAGATGCTGGAGGCGGCGGCAACGGCAATCAGCTTGATTGAGGTGAGGGATATAAGCCCGCCAGGCGAGCACGCAAAGCTATTCTGGTCCGAGCCCCAAACCGGGTTCACCAGTGGCCTGCCGGCGAAAGCGCCGAAGCCCGAACCCGTCGATCACTGGCAGCGTGCAATCCAGGCCATTGATGAGGCCATCATTGAAGCACGACACAACCCCGAGACGGCACGCTCGCTGTTCGCGTTGGCTTCCTATGGTCGGCGCGACCCCGCTTCCTTGGAACAGTTGCGCGCCACCTTCGCGAAGGAAGGCATCCCCCCGGAATTTCTGTCACATTATGAGCCTAGCCTACCCTTTGCATGCCTTAGACAGAATGACGGGTTAAGTGACAAATTTTGACGTGCAGAGCTTCCCGATGCAAACTGTCACATAATCGAACGTATATGTGACAGGTACAAGATGCTGATTGGCTACATGCGAGTATCGAAGGCGGATGGCTCCCAGGCGACGGACTTGCAGCGCGATGCGCTGGTCGCGGCCGGTGTTGATCCGGCGCATCTCTATGAAGACCAAGCGTCCGGAAAACGCGAGGATCGTCCCGGTCTGGCGAGCTGTCTGAAGGCACTACGGCCAGGCGACACGTTGGTCGTTTGGAAACTGGATCGGCTCGGGCGCGACCTGCGCCATCTGATCAATACCGTCCATGACCTGACCGGACGCGGCATCGGCCTCAAGGTGCTGACCGGGCACGGCGCGGCCATTGACACCACGACCGCCGCCGGCAAGCTGGTCTTCGGTATCTTCGCCGCGCTGGCCGAGTTCGAGCGCGAGTTGATCGCCGAGCGCACCGTGGCGGGCCTGGCCTCAGCACGGGCACGCGGCCGGAAAGGCGGCCGGCCGTTCAAGATGACCGCCGCCAAGCTGCGGCTGGCGATGGCGGCAATGGGGCAGTCAGAGACCAAGGTCGGCGACCTGTGCCAGGAACTTGGCATCACGCGGCAGACCCTGTATCGGCATATTTCACCCAAGGGCGAGCTACGTCCAGATGGCGAGAAGCTACTCAGCCGAATTTGATGCCGACATGAGGCGACGTAGCGAAAGCGTGGTTTGTCTCAATTTGACGGCGGCGAACCGCAAGCGTTCGGTTCGCCGCTCGTTTCGGTCGCAGTGCTGGCCCGCGCCTGGAAACGTTGATAACACTCCAGCCCGCAGAAGTGCTCGACGTACTCCGCGCCTTCCGGTGTGAAGGCGGCATCGAGCGGAATTTCCTTGCAGCACACGCAGCAACTGGTGGCGGTCGGATCATTTGCATTCATGGTGGCACCCCTCCATTGACTGACGAAGACGGCGAATGCCGCCGCCGGCATCGGCTTTGCGAACAGAAAGCCTTGCCCGCGCTCGAACGCTTGGGCCCTCCGCCGTAGTCCATCCATCCGGCCGGGAAGCGCTCATGATCTTTCCCTGAATGCCCGCAACGCCCGCGCCAGTGACAGAAGAAACAGGCCGGTCAAACCGAGCGCCGTGATGACCCAATACTCGACAAGGAATGCACCGGCGGTTGTGCCGGCCAGCACGGCAGCGAGGATGGACAGGTGGCAGGGGCAAGTCAGCACGGCCAGCGTGCCCCACAGGTAGCCGGTGAACGGTTTGTGCGTCTCGGCCGGCATGCGCTCGGGGCTGTTCATGGCAAACTCTCCGCATGCTGTGCCGGCGCGGTCGGCATGGCGGCCAACTGCACTTCCAGATTGGCCAACGCTTCGCGCCGGCGTTCGACGAACTGACGCAGCACAGCAAGCTGCGCGGCAGTTTCATCGCAGTTCGCCGCATCCAGCGCCCGGCACAGCCGCGCCAATGCGCCGAGGCCGATGCCCGCCTCGAAGGCGGCCCGCACGAAGCACAGTCGCTGCAAGGCGGCGTCATCGAACAGGCCGTAGCCACCCGTGGTGCAGGCGACTGGCCGCAGCAATCCACGCAGCAGGTAATCGCGCACGATATGCACACTCACCCCGGCATCAAAGGCCAACCGGGACACCGTGTAGGCGTTCATCGAACACCTCCTTTTCCTCATCCGGCACAACACGAAAGCTGCTTCACGTCCTTGCTGAAGGTCTGCGCCGCGAGCTTCAACCCCTCGACCATCGTCAGGTAGGGGAACAACTGGTCGGCCAGTTCCTGCACCGTCATGCGGTTGCGAATGGCGAGAACAGCCGTCTGGATCAATTCGCCGGCTTCCGGGGCGACGACCTGCACGCCGATGAGCCGTCCGCTACCTTCCTCGATGACCAGCTTGATAAAGCCGCGTGTGTCGAAGTTGGCAAGCGCACGCGGCACGTTGTCGAGCGTGAGCGTGCGACTGTCGGTTTCGATCCCGTCGTGATGCGCTTCCGCTTCGCTGTAGCCCACGGTTGCTACTTGCGGATCGGTGAACACCACGGCCGGCATCGCGGTTAGATTGATGGCAGCATCCCCTCCGGTCATGTTGATCGCGGCACGGGTGCCGGCCGCTGCCGCCACATAGACGAATTGTGGCTGGTCCGTGCAGTCGCCGGCCGCGTAAATGTGTGGCGTGCTGGTGCGCATGCCCTTGTCGATGACGATGGCACCCTGCGCATTGACGGTGACTCCCGCCGCGTCGAGTGCCAGGCTGCGCGTGTTCGGTGTCCGTCCGGTAGCGACCAGCAGCTTGTCGGCACGTACTTCACCGTGTCCCGTGGTCAGCACGAATTCGCCGTTCACATGCGCGACCTGGCTGGCTTGCGTGTGTTCCAGTACCTTGATCCCTTCGGCACGGAAGGCCGCTGTGACGGCCTCGCCGATGGACGGGTCGTCGCGGAAGAACAGCGTGTTGCGAGCTAGGATCGTGACCTGGCTGCCCAGCCGGGCGAAGGCTTGCGCCAGTTCCAGCGCGACCACCGACGAGCCGATCACGGCTAGGCGTTCGGGAAGGGTGTCGCTGACCAGGGCCTCGGTCGAAGTCCAGTAGGGTGACTCTTTCAGGCCCGGAATCGGCGGCACGGCCGGGCTGGCACCCGTGGCGACTAAGCAGCGGTCGAAAGCTACCACGCGCTCGCCACCATCGTTTAAACGGACGACCAGGCTCTGCTCATCCTTGAAACGCGCCTCACCATGTACAACGGTGATGGCCGGGTTGCCGTCCAGAATGCCTTCGTACTTGGCATGGCGCAGTTCTTCGACGCGCGCCTGCTGCTGGGCCAGTAGTTTGCTGCGGTCAATCGCAGGCACAGTCGCCGCGATACCGCCGTCGAACGGACTTTCCCGACGTAAATGGGCGATGTGGGCGGCGCGAATCATGATCTTGGACGGCACGCAGCCGACGTTGACGCAGGTGCCGCCGATGGTGCCGCGCTCGATCAGCGAGACGTGCGCGCCTTGCTCGACGGCCTTCAGTGCTGCCGCCATTGCCGCGCCACCGCTACCAATGACGACGACCTGCAACGGGCGTTCGTTGCCACTGGGCTTATCAGCGGCCCCTATCCAGCCGCGCATCTTGTCGAGCAGGCCGGCGCGGTTGTCCGTCGGTGGCGCATCGGCAAGCGTTGCCTCGTAGCCCAGTCCGGCCACGGCGGTAGTCAGCGCATCCGATGACGTGCCCGCCTCAATGGCGAGTTGCGCTGTGCCCTTCGGATAGGACACCAGCGCCGATTGCACGCCGGGCACTTTCTCCAAGGCTTCCTTGACGTGAGCCGCGCACGAGTCGCAGGTCATCCCGGTGATTTTCAGGGTGGTCATGTATTTTTCCTTTTCTGTGGTGGCTACGGCTGTTGCCGTCAGCCACGTTGTTCTGGCAATTCACAGCTGTCCGGCCCGCAGCGGCGATGTGCTGGCGAGATGAAATCCCAGACCGACACCCCAACCATCAAGGCCAGGCCGACATAGAGCAGTCCACCGCTCTGCCAGCCGTAAGCCCGCATTAAAAACACCGCTGCCAGCACCAAGATCGGGCCTATCGTGCCGAGCGCCGTGCGTCGCCACTGTCGATGATTGAGCCAAGCGATAGCATTGGCGAGTAACGCGATGCCGGCGAACATCGGCAGCAGGATGCCAATGAATAGCCCCTCGTACTGGCTCAAGAAGCCCAGTCCGATGGCCGCGCCAAAGCTGGCGATGGCAGGAAAACAGGCGGCGCAGCCCATCGCGGAAACGACGCTGCCGAGCGCGCCGGTTTTGCCAGCGATGCGCGTGATGAGTCCCATGTGTCGCTCCCGAGTTCGGTTAACGGATCAGCGTTTGAGGCTGGACGGATAGCCCGCGTCCTCGGTCGCCTTGGTCAACTTCTGGACGTTGGTCTTGGCATCGTCGAAGGTGACGACGGCCTGGCGCTTGTCGAAACTTACGTCGGTCTTGCTCACGCCCTCAACCTTGGAAAGCGCGTGCTTGACAGTGATCGGGCAAGAGGCGCAGGTCATGCCAGGCACGGACAGCGTGACGGTCTGAGTGGCGGCGAACACGGGGGCAACGAAAGCGGCGAGAGCGAGGGAGGCAAACAGCTTTTTCATGATGAACTCCTGATTAGTAGAAAAATGGCATGACGTAGGGAAAACCAAGCGCGACCAAGACCAACACGGCGACGAACCAGAAAATGAGCTTGTAGGTGGTGCGCACTTGCGGAATCGCGCACACCTCGCCCGGCTTGCAGGCTGCGGTCGGTCGGACGATGCGCCGCCAGGCAAAGAACAGTGCAACCAGCGCCGCGCCGATGAAGATCGGCCGATACGGCTCCAATACCGTCAGGTTGCCGATCCAAGCGCCGCTGAACCCCAAGGTGACCAGAACCAGCGGCCCCAGGCAGCAGGCCGAGGCGAGGATGGCAGCCAGCCCGCCGGCGAAGAGCGCCCCGCGCCCGTTTTGTGGTTCAGACATGCGCGTGTCCTTTCGAATTTAAATTGGATAGCGTAACCTTACTTCCGTAGTCATGTACGGAGTCAAGCAATATGGAAAACAATTTGGAAAATCTGACCATCGGCGTTTTCGCCAAGGCGGCCGGGGTCAACGTAGAGACCATCCGGTTCTATCAGCGCAAGGGCTTGTTGCCGGAGCCGGACAAGCCTTACGGCAGCATCCGCCGCTATGGCGAGGCGGATGTAACGCGGGTGCGGTTCGTGAAATCAGCCCAGCGGCTGGGCTTCAGTCTGGATGAAATAGCCGAACTGCTGCGGCTGGAGGATGGCACCCATTGCGAGGAAGCCAGTAGTCTGGCCGAGCACAAGCTCAAGGACGTGCGCGAAAAAATGACTGACTTGGCGCGTATGGAGTCGGTGCTTTCCGAACTTGTGTGTGCCTGCCACCTGCGGCAGGGGAATGTTTCTTGCCCGCTGATTGCTTCACTGCAAGGGAAGAAAGAACCGCGCAGTACCGACGCGGTGTAGCCAAGGGAACTACGCCTAAGCGTGCTTTATTTTCCGTTTTCTGAGGTGACGTCAACCGTCAGAAAAAACCGTGCGGCCGACTTTTGATAATTCGTGCTATCGCCTTCTGAAAATGACAACTACACCGAAATTCAGGTAATCAATTGCTGTTTCGTTGTCATGCCACATGCTGAAAATCCGCTTCCCAAGGTGCAAAGTAGGCAAAAATTTCTGCCACCAAGGGATCAAACGTAACCGGAGAGGCTGCTAATTTCCATTAAAAATTCTTAGGAAATTCCAGCATAAGTGCGGATGGCTCTTCTTGCCTATATTCAAATCCCGGCCATCAGTAAGAAAACGGGGCCTAACAATAATTTAGCCATGGAAATACCATTACAAATAGCAGATGTTCGTATATTTAAGCAGCCCAAGGGCTTGATAATTTAAACAACTGTATGCATAACCAAGCTCAAAGGAGACGACGTGTCGCAGTTAAAAGAAAATCAGGTAATTATCCTTGCTGCGAACTCCGCCGCCATTAAAAGCGTGCATGAGAATTACTTTGAGTACGATGAGGTCAAAATTAGCAATCCTGCGATAAAGAAAATTGTCAGCTATGTCGCCTCAACCATCAATAACGAAATCGAAGCCACCTATGGCGTTATCATTGATTACGAATATGTCATCTTTGGCACAGGCCACACGCCAGAGAAAGCAGGCGTAGTATTTTTCCTTGCATCGTCTCAGGATAGCGAAAAGACGTTAGAAATAGTTCACAAGGCCCGCTCGCTAGCCATCCACATTGTACAAAAGCTGCTTCCAGCCGGTGATCTCTTTCAGGCGCAGCAACCTGTGACCTGGCTAGATAAGCAAAAAATTGAGGCATTAGATGAGCGACAAGAGCTATTTTTAACTAAGTGGGGAAGTTCGAAGATCCCAGATGGATTTAGCCTGCTCGACACCCCCGAGAGTGAACCTCTGCTTTGTGTTGACAGTGAATTTATAACCCCTGAAAAACGAGCGACAACATCCAGCCCTATCCACGGCGCTGGACTAGCTGATGGGTTTTCATACAGCAGAAATGAAATATACATTTTGACAATTCAGGAAAGCCTACAAAAAACCGGTGACATCAGGAAATTTAAAGCTGCCCATCCTGACCTTCTTAAAATTATTAGCCAAGCTTCTTTTGAAAATTTGCCTGTACGATTCACAGCAACGAAAACGACGGACACCACAAGTCAAAAATCGACGTATACGATCGATTCTTTAGTGATAGATAAAGCTCTCTTAGACACCGAAGGATTTGAGCTTACCTAGTAGCCAAGCGATGCGGACACACTAATATACAACAATGTCTTAGAGCCAAATTAAGAATGGCGGTAATCCCCCCGAAAAACCAGGGTGCTCAAAAGTAGAATTTTCCGTAAGCTAAACGCAGGGAGATTCTGCATGAAAAAATCACGTTTTTCTGACAGCCAAATACTGTCAATTCTCAAGCAAGCCGAAGGCGGCGCTCCGGTTCCAGAGCTGTGTCGTGAGCATGGCATGAGCAGTGCGACTTTCTACAAGTGGCGAGCTAAATTCGGCGGCATGGATGCGTCCATGATGGCCCGGCTGAAAGAGCTAGAGGATGAAAACCGACGGCTCAAGAAGATGTACGCTGAGGAACGTTTGAAAGCGGACATCCTCAAGGAAGCCATCGAAAAAAAGTGGTGAAGCCGTCTCGACGCCGTGAGATGGCGCAGAAAGCCGTCAATGAGAAGCGCATCAGCATTCGACTGGCTTGCTGGATGTTCAGCATCAGCGAGACCTGCTATCGCTACCGGGCCAAGCTCAGCAGCGAGAATACCGAGATCGCCGACTGGCTAATCCGGTTGACCCATAACCAGCGCAATTGGGGCTTCGGCCTGTGCTTTTTGCACCTGAGAAACGTCAAAGGGTTTGGCTGGAATCACAAACGGGTTTACCGAATTTATCGGGAGCTGGAACTGAACCTGCGGATAAAACCCAAGAAACGCCTGGTTCGTGAAAAGCCGGAGCCATTGGCCGTGCCGGAAATGATCAATGACAGTTGGTCGATGGACTTCATGCACGACCAGCTCAACGATGGTCGCAGATACCGGCTGCTGAATGTGATTGATGACTTCAACCGCGAAGGCCTTGGCATCGAAGTAGACTTCTCGCTTCCGACAGAGCGTGTTATACGGTCACTGGAGCAGATCATTGAGTGGCGGGGCAAACCGCGCTCTATTCGCTGTGACAATGGCCCTGAATACATCAGCGGCAAGCTGGCGAACTGGGCGGAAAACCAAGGCATTGTGTTGGCGTTTATCCAGCCCGGCAAGCCCCAGCAGAATGCCTATATCGAACGCTACAACCGCACGGTGCGTTACGATTGGCTGGCCCAGTATCTGTTCGACAGCACCGAAGAAGTCCAAGGTTATGCTACTCGCTGGCTCTGGCACTACAATCACGAACGACCCAATATGGGACTCGGAGGAATCACTCCTCAACAGAAGTTGGCCATGATGGCCTGAGGCCTACTTTTGAAGCCCTCTAAAAATGGTGGGATTACCTGGCCACTCCAGTGTATGCTGGCCTAAATGGCTGTAGCTTTTTTGAGAAAGTTAGGAAAGGTAACCTCTCCGCAGGATTTCATCATTACGGTATTCCTAAAACGAACTCGCTTGTGTGGCCAGAACGTGACAATGCAGCCCTAGCGTCCTACTTTGCTAAATAACCCTCCACGCTAGAATATGTTAGAAGCCTGGGATATGATCATTTTCCCCAACCCCAGTTGGTAAAATTTATTGCTACTGAGGATAAATGCTGTCCGCATAGACCCACCAAGAACACCCGATAGATATTCGCGACGTCAATCATTCCTGGGGGGCAACCGAACCCAATATAGTGATCAAAGGCATTACTCATCCCCCTACACCCAAGGTTGAGGAGGCCAAAATAATACTAGAGTTACCCTCGTCTAATCCAAGCTGGGTGCTAACTGGAGGCTGTCAATCTTCATTTCCTCAAGGTCTTCAGCATTCTTTAAGTGAAGCAGAATATGACGTCCTTTTAAGTCAGCCCCTGCTGTCGAGTCAATATTCCAGCTATTGAGAAGGTAGCCTACTTGAGCTTTTCGTACCTTTTTAATAAGAACAGCACTTTTCATACCAAATTCTTTTTCCACTGCCGCTTGGCTATTCTCTGTTAGGCGTGGATGAGGTTGGATAACTAGCTCTACCTCTTCAACCCAATCAGTATCCTCATTAATAACCTCGTGCTCCTTGAACCCTTCTTTGTAGAGCAGGTCAGTAGAAAGCACTCGGTTAAGTACGAAATCCGAGAATTTTTGCCTTTTCCTATCATAAGCTCGGACGTGCCATCTCAATCCATTATTCATTAATGAATGTGGGCAGATGATGCGAGTCGAGGATCCGCTCGATGTCGAAACATACGCGATCTCAACTGGCCTAGCCAACGAAATGGCCCGTGAGAACGTGGCCGTAATATCCAGCTCGGGCTCTTCAAGGGCGATATAGTGAGCGTAACGGAAGTCCTCACGACCATCCATAACATCACCGAAACCACTCGTGAGTGTAGATAAACACTTCTCCGCAGATAGAGGCAGCAAGCACCTAAATTTACTTGACGCTACGTAATGCTTCTGCCTTGGGTCATACACTATGTTATCTGGAGCTGCCTCGATGTAGGCGCTTAAGTCTCGGGTGGCTGCCGCTGAGCTCACACCAAACCTAGACATAATGTCTTTGCGAGTGATCTTTCCCGTGAAGTAAATAAGAAACTCAATATGAGCTAATCTTTCCAGCTGTTGGTGAGAGACCCCTTCGAATGGCGCTCCTCTCATATCTCCTCTCCCTAGTGTGCGTATACCCGAGCGGACGTCCTTCCTTTTGCCCTAGCCAAATATAGAATGAGGTGAGTCTATGCGCAAACCAAATTGACACCCACAATCATATTGACGATAGACATCATTTTGATTACCATTAATCTCGTGCACTAAAAAACCCGAACAACGATGTGCTGATCGGGTTAATTAGCGCACCTAGCCTGCCATTGGCAGTAGATAGCGGCTTTGATCGGCGAGCATTCTACTGCTTTATGGCGAATTTGTAAACGAGTGGTAAAAAGAGGTAAGTAGTCATGGCAGTCAATCGTCCATATGGCGACAACAAGCGAGTTGGTGCAGTGCGCCAACGATCTCAAACGCAAATGAGCAATGGCAAATGGGTGAAGCGCAATGCAGAGACAGGACGCTTCATGGATGTGAAAGCTGATGCCCGTCCGTTTAAAGGCGTTCGAAAGGAGGCCCGTTAATATGTCTGCTAAGTACGAAATTTTCCGTAGCGTTCACAACTCACAGTACTATTTCCGCCTGAAAGCGGGAAACGGCGAAATCATTCTGCAAAGCGAAGGCTACCAAAGCAAAGCTGGTGCCCAGAACGGTGTTGGGTCAGTTCGGCAGAATAGCCCGTATGATCACCTTTATGACCGAAAAACATCGACTAACGGAAACCCTTATTTTGTTCTCAATGCTACTAATGGACAAATTATCGGGACAAGCCAGATGTACTCTTCGACGAGTGCAAGAGATGCAGGGATCTCGTCTGTTAAAGCAAACGGTCCCACAGCGCCAACAGTAGACCTTACCTAGAACGTCCCAACTGGTAAGTGCTTGTTGATACCGCCTTGCTCATCAGGCGGTATTTTTATATGTGCTTCACTAGCCCTTTTAATGCGGGTTCGCTTAAATCGGTAACACCTGGTTCCACTATTAGGCTAAAAAACCAGTGTACTCACCATCAATGAGGCTGGTCAGGAGTGTTTGAACGAAATGGCGCAAGTACGTGCAGGGTAAACTTAAGGGTTCGTTCTAGATGCAGATCAATGCCTAGCAAGGGCACTACTAGGGACTGATGAGACAGCTGAGGTTTTGCGTTATAGGGAATGCTGCATAACCGCAGTCATGCCAGTTCGCAATTATGCAGATTTGTTTAAGTATCGTATCTATGACGCACTAACGATAAATGAAAGCCACAGACCGCAAAAATAGATCCAGAAAATATAAGATCTGATTGTCACTCATCATCCTGACAGGAGGTAACTCACCTCCAGCTCCTCGTATGTTCGTACCAATCGGCTCTATTGAGCAGTGCGTCAATGCTGACTTAATCGGCGTGTAGCCGCCGCATGATTAAAAGCAACCTAAACACAGAGCCTGGGTCGAGTTTTGCGTCCACTCAAGATACCCAAAACAAAAAATCCTCAATGTGAACAGCGCCGACTGGCTTCGATAAAAGGGGGCAGTGAATCACTGTCAACTATCCAGTACAGGATAAGATAGTGCACCGAAAAGACCACATGCTAGAACCACAACGGCGAGTTCGTGACTATTGCGTACAACACCAACCGGAGACCTGTTGAGGCGAAGGGCGGCGTATTGCTGACGACGGTCCAATACGCCCGCCACCACAATGGGAAACGGATCGAGTTGGAAGCCGCTGGCGGCATCTTCTTGACATAATCCGTTTTCTTTCAACGCATTACTAAGCTCGACTGGCATATTTCTAGATGCAACTTGCATGTCCTCCTTGAGCACACCAAAAAGAGCCAACGCCTTCATAAAAAACCTCACATGTTGTTCGTGGCTCATTAATAGCTGACGGTTCTTACTAATCAAAAATGGCAATTCACATAAGCTTACCCCATTATTTTTACCAACTAATTCGCTTTCCTCCACTTTCTCGATATGTTCAAAAAATCGACGCCATGATTTTTCGCCGAGGCTTCTTAATAAAATATAGGGATAGCTTTCTCCGTTCACCCAACTATCACTGTTATTTTTAAGCTTGAACCGCATATGTGACTCGGCTTGGCGAGCGACTGTTGCAATCGCCTCAACGTCTTCTGGCCGGATATTCACGTGCCGTCCTGCACGTTCGTAGCTCATCCCCAGCCCTACAAACCGCAGCACTTTCCACAGTGCTATAAAGCTTAGCTCTGCATAACATACAGTGACATCGACTTGTTCAAGCGCAGGGGCTTTGGAGCGCAACAAAGTGTCAGTGTGAAGAACACCAACAATTCTTCTTGCCCGCTTATGGTGTACGGGCGTTAGTTGATCTGCCCAGTCGAATAAGCAGTGACTGTAGTTTAACGATCCAATCCGCGGGTGTCGGTGTCCCATCAACCTCGCCATTGCCATGCCACTCCGACGAGACACTGTGTGATTAGCGCCCAATACTTGTTGGCGTATTGCCCGTGTATCGGCGTCACCCGTGACTGACTGAGTTAGCTCTGAATGCATACCGAATAAACAAGGCGCAATCGTATTATAAAATGCGTGCCGACAGTGATGCAGTGTTAACCCGCCACTCGATGTCCCTTGGCGAAGCAACTGAATTAAAACCGGACTGATTTGCAGCGCCCAAGAGATCAGCCGTGCCTGGCTCTCGTAAATCTCACACAAGATAGGCCGTTTCGTGTCATTACCGGCCAATGACGTGAAACGGCTGAACACCTGCTGAATGATGTTTTCCTCCGTTGCATCCAGTGCAAAAAGCAAAGGTACTACGCGACGGCTCGCCAGACTTTTCAGCTTACGCTGGGCATTATCGCGTACCAGTACCCAACGGGAGCCTTGATACTCACACCAATCACTTCGTTGCAGCCCGATCGCTTCTTGCGCTCGTAAACCAAAGCGAAAAGTGAGTAACAGCACGAAGCCTAGTAGCAGATATTTTTCATCGCTATGGTATTTCCATTTCGCGAGTAGCGCGGACTGACACGTAAGGTACTCGCTTTGTACCAGCATACCGGGGCGCACACTGCGACGGTCATCCTCGATGAACAACTCCTGCCAGTCGGGACTTGCCACCCCTAACGTTTCGGCCCAGGAATGAAAATCGCGCAGCCGATGGCTAAAGTATGTTGCATCCTGTGATGCCAACTCGACAAACGTCAGCATTTTCGCATAAAGCGCCGTCACCGCCTCTTCGTCATAATCGACTAGATTTGTTTGGTAGCCAAACTCAGCAAATGCCGTCTTCAATGATGAGAAATAGCGCGTTAAAGAGCTTTTTGCATAGTCGTTTTGCTTTCCGATTTTGCCCCGCCGCATGAGAAAGCTAATCCAACGAACTAACAGTATGATGCAAGCTCCCACCTGCCCTTCGTATCCATTAGATAACTTGTCGAGCTGTGACGCTGCCCGACGCGATTGCCGTTTCGTATACTCATTAAGAACGTCTTGCACCTTGGTATAAAGCCGATTCGTATTTTCTTGCTGCTCAATTTTACTGATATCCCGCCAGCCAGGCATCACAGTAGTCGACACATTCAGCTCGCTGTCGTGCGTGCTATGGTTAGAAGGAAACACCAACCTAACGCCTTCACGAATGCGTAATTCATCGACTAACGGCAGGCTTGTTGAGGGGACACGTCCCGCTAATGCACCTGAAACCAAACCGGGAAGTGTCAGCAAATTGGCTTGGCTAATCAGTTCACCCAGTGTGGCCAATACGGTTTGTATACTTTTGTCCTGTATACTTGGCAGGCATGCTCTCAAAGCCTCTGGGGGATAGATAATATTGGCTGAAAGCTGGACTTGGCTGAGATCGACCTCTTTTTGAATGCCTTGCCCCGCCGCTAACAAGGACGCGGTTTTATAACTAATCCGATGCCGCTGAACGGGGGCAAGGTGGTTTGTGACGTCAAGGCTTTCACTATACTCAAGCAAATAGACTTGCCGATGCTGAATGAGCCGATAGTTTCGCCCTCGTGCCACATCGAGCAACATGCGTTGATAGCTAATGCGTTTTTCCAGACACAACAATAGCGCACCGACACTCAGAGCACCCAGTTTGGAAAACTGTGCTTTTAGTCCTTTTTTGCGAAGACCCTCAGCCCACTGCTCCAAGCTAGGTAATAACGAAACAGCCTTAACTGCTTGTGTCGTTACGAGTGATTTCTCTGCTGAGGCCTCAGCGACGCGCTTGTTTATCGCATACTGGTATTGGCTGCCTTCGACCTCCAACCGCCGCAACAAAACTGACAATCGGAGCGACGCATATGGGTGTATGACGGAGTTATTGCGATGCAGCATCCGCTGGACCAGCGTATCAACATCTGCTTGTTGAATATCCGATATCGCCCTTCGCCCTAAGTAACTACAAATGTCCGCATCGGCCTTTTCGTGCTCCCGCTGAATAGTTTGGCGGCGTTCTTTTTCGCGTAGGCGTTGCCCAAAGAGCCGTGCCTGTGGTGCCTTTTGATTTTCCTCGACACTATTACCCCCTATGTTTGCCAATGACGGGCATATAGAAGACGCAGAGGGAATTGAGAATTCCAGATCATCAAAGGCAGCATCGACGGCGCTAACATAGTCGTTAACATCATCACGCCAGCAGCGCGGCGAGAAATCCCCATAGGTCGCCACACTTCGCTCCGCGTGCCCCATCCAGCCGTCGACTATCTCTGCGGGTACGCCTAAATAGCGTAATTGTTGAGCATATCGATGGCGGAATACATTGCTTGGCAAGGGCCATTGAAATAAGGGCACACTGGGTAAATCCACGGTCGACATGGAATGCCACACTAGGCTCTCATCTAGTAAGAAGAAAAACGGAAGGGCAGATGTGCCTTCACCTGTCAGTGCTTTGTGTATTTCATCCGCTAGCGCAGTATTGACATTAACTAGCGCCGTTGCCAGTGACTGCAAATGATTGATATAGCACTGCACGAGTTCGACGGCCCGAGTGGGCAATGGCACCACCCGACTACTTCGACGTCCCTGGTCCATTTTATCGTTCAGATATAAGCAGCGTGCTGAGAGATTAAAATGCTGCAGTGACTCAAAGGGATCTTTGAGATATCGACCCCCCGAAGCAGCATAGAGCCCCATCACACAGTATTGGGCTAGTGCATTATGGTAGTGAATGAGTCCTGCTTCTGCGCTCGCTTCGACTGTAGCCCTCGCCTGTACTATCTCTTGACGCAACAAGGACGCTATCGGCGAAAGGCGACTACCAATGAGATTGACACTGGGCGGAAAAGGTCTTGATGCGATCAGCGGCAGAGCCAGCCCTTTTTCAATCGCGGTGATATCCCATGTTGCATAGCTAGACGCACCGGGCAGCCCCGCATTGGGGTGAGCAGTTAACAGTCGTGCCAAATGTGGATCTTGCGTTCTATCAAATACAACCTGTCCCCAAACATGCGCCAGCTTAGCGCTCGTTACGCGGGGAAAATGTAATTGTGCCTGCTGATAAAACCAACGCTCCAGCGGTAGAGTGTCGTCCCATAGGTCGCCTAGCGTGGTCAGAGAAGTTTTTAACTGACTAGCTCTTTGCTGGAGAATATTGGTTATTTGGACAGGCAGCTCAATGGCAAGCACTTCTTCTAACGGGCGGATATACTCAAGTGCCTTAACACTGCCTTGCCAAGCATTCGCCCGCCGCGGAGATTTCCTCACGATGGAGGAAAAATCTTGTGTCAACGTCCACTCATCACCGTAGGCCTCATCAATCCGAAATAACGCAGTAAAGTGAAGGGAGCGCGAAAACCGGACTGACAGCCAAACCATCACCGCACCGAGCTGATTGGCTGGGTCAGAGGAGAAAAGTTCCTGATCTATCCAGCCCAGCAAAATCGCTTTCTCTGGCGGTAAAAGCTTTTCCCAACTCCATGGCAAAAAATGCGATTCTTCTGCTGTTTGCACAAAATAGCTGCGGCTCGCCAATCGTTGCTCAGCGTTACTATCTGAAGGATCTACCGTCGCAACATAAGTGCCTTCGTCTTCCTCTGGATCAAGATCCGCTCCCACCTCGTGTCGATAGGCATAAAACTGATATTCGGTACCTTCGCCCTCTTCATCAACGTGCTGGACCACGGCAACGGCAGGCTGCACGAATCGATCAATGCGTAATAGCGGGGCCGTAACCTCATTATTAATGGGAGCAACTTCATCACGCGCAATATGAGAAATCGAATTAAAAAAACGACTAGCAGCTCTGTCGCCTGAATAATCTAGACGTATCTCTTCGGCAGCAAAATTGAACGCGTCGTTAACACGCTCTAGAGTAGGCTCGCGCTCTCCAACATAAGTACGGCATCGACGTAATAGCGTGTCTAGCATCTGCCATTTTTCGTCGTAAGGCCCGAGCGTAATAAACCGAGCAGCATTGCTAATATTGCGATCCGCAATACATTTTTGATGAGCAACCCGGCGCGACGCATGTACGACGAGCCATAAGCGCAGTAGGCGGCGCCAAAACAAAAGCTCTTCGTTACTTGCTGGAGCCTGCGGATTAGTGATCATGGTGATTAGGAAGGTTTTATTTTTAACGCCTCCTTCTTGAAACTGACGCTTATTTTGTTCTACATCACCAGCATGTGCCTCTACTGGGTACTCTCGGGAGATGAGGTGGGAATCCTTAAAACTACCGACAAACCGTTGCAGCTCATCGACAACCGGATCACCTGCCCAAGCAGAAAGAATCATGACAGATTCAGGGTGAGAGCATTCTCTTACAAAATTGGCAATCGCATCGTTGCGAGGGCTTAGCCCCTGGGCGTGATAAATGACCTGGAGAATATCGAGTAAACCTTCATCATGCGCCCACGTAACTAGTTTGCGATACCGCTTCCCGAGACTTACGGTCACTGCTTCCAATTGATGGCTGTGACAATCTCCTACGTTTTCTTGTGTCATTAATATCCCTTAGATCCAGAAGCGTCACTTGCCAAAAACCGCTCTATCATAAGGTTTAAAGACATTTTTAACCATTTAAGGACAAAATAAATGTCTTTATATCATCAGTCTCATAACCGTCATCGGTTCAAATCCGGTCCCCGCTACCAATATTTTGAAAGGCAGATCAGTTACTTACTGATCTGCCTTTTTTGTTTCTGTTCGTCTGCAAACTTCCTGTGACACATCTGTGACGTATATGTGACACATTCGCTCCGTTGCTTGCGTCAGTAATTTATTCTTACGACCTTCAGTCAACGACTGGCAGTATTAATCACCTCTAATTTTTCTCATGATTTTTTTGAATTTCTAGCAAATCACCCACCTCACAACTGAAAAGCTTGCATAGCTTATCCAATGCATCCAGCTCGATTCGCTGAGCAGTTTCTTTATAAAGAAGCGTAACAGTATTGCGGTTAAGTCCTGTTTCACGCGCAACATCTACGATCTTCATTTTGTGCTCACCCATCAAGCGCGCGAGATGACAACGAACCATCAAAACCTCCTGTAAATGCTTTTTGTCATCCTGAATGGCAAAAAACGCTTGCAAATGGTTTTTTGCTGTCTAAAATGTCATTTAGGATGACATTCTGATATTTTGAATGTCTTTTAGTCACGCAGAATACCACTCCTTTTGGAGGTTTTCGATGGAATCATCCTATACCTATCTCACGACCGAAGAGCTTGCCCAGCGCATAAAGTACGACTGTCGTACTATCCGACAGCAGCTAAAAGACAGCGTCCTTATCGAGGGCACCCACTACATCAAGCCATTTGGCCGACGGAAAATTTTGTTCTTGTGGGAAGCCGTTGAAAAAGAAATGCTTAAAGCAGCTCATGGCACTATTTCCATTCCGATGGCAAATGGAGGCTATAGCCATGGGTAAGGTTCGCCAACGAAAAGAGACGGGTAAGCTCTATCTGGATTTTTTCTACCAAGGCCTGCGGTTACGTGAGCAAACTGCACTGAAAGACACACCTACTAACAGAAAAAAGGTGGAGCAATTACTGGCAAAGGTAGAAGCCAAAATATTGCTAGATGACCTCGACTACGCTGAGTTCTTTCCAGGCAGCAAAAATTTAAAAAAACTGGCATCCACGGAGACCACTCAGGCCTCTTCAAAGACCACACTTATAACTGGAGACGCGTCGCAGCAGATTAATACACCAATCTTCAACAACTTTTCTGACCAGTGGTTTGAAGAGAGCAAGATCCAGTGGCGCGCCTCTCATGTACGCAATGTGAACTCGATCTTGGATAGCTCACTTAAACCTGCGTTCGGTAAAAAGCCCATGGGTGAAATTACGAAGGCCGACATCTTGGCGTTTCGCGCTAAGCTGGCTAAACGTAAGGGGCGCGGCGCAACGGGGCTGGTATCCCCCAAAACCATCAACAGTCACATGACCATCCTGCGCATGGTGCTTGATGAGGCAGCCGAGCGGTTCGACTTCGAGACGCCGTACAAAAATATCAAACCGTTAAAGCTTCAAAAGACTCACATCGAGCCCTTCTCGCTGCAAGAGGTCCACCGCATCATCGATAACGTGCGCTCCGACTATCGCAACTACTACACGGTGCGTTTCTTTACAGGCATGCGCACTGGCGAAGTGGATGGGCTGAAGTGGAAGAACGTGGATTTTGCCAAACGAGAAATCTTGGTGCGTGAAACGTTAATCAACGGAGAGACCGAATACACCAAAACCGATGGCTCACAGCGTGAAATCCCCATGTTTGGCCAAGTATACGACGCGTTGAAAACACAGTACGCCGCTACGGGGCATAAAAGCGCGTATGTGTTCTGCAATCAAATGGGGCAGGCGCTTGATCACAACAATGTGACTAAACGTGTGTGGTACCCCCTACTGAGGTCGCTTGGGCTTACCAAACGGCGCCCCTACCAAACACGCCACACCGCCGCGACGCTGTTTCTAGCCTCGGGTGAGAACCCAGAGTGGGTGGCACGAATATTAGGCCACAGCTCCACCGAGATGCTGTTTAAGGTCTATTCGCGCTACGTCCCTAACGCTACTCGCATGGATGGCTCCGCCTTTGAGCGCCTGCTCGGCAATACCTCATCAGCTAAAGCTCAAAAGGAGCGCAGCCATGAAACTGTCTAATCACTATTCTCGTCAACTGATGCGCTCATTCACGGGGACTTATCGCCTAACTGGTCGTGTTGTGGTGTTTGATGATGCGAAAACGCCATTCTTGAAACTTCGCCTCAGCGACAGCAAAGGGGATCACGTTGCGATGCTTAACTTGGAGAAAACACCAGTACCGGAGCGTATTGGTCATCTGGAACATGTCACCGCTACCGGGGTGAAGTGTTTGTCAGGCCAGTTTTTGCTTAATGCATTTCGTAAGGCAAACCCAGAAGAGGTTGATGCACTCGCCACGCTACAGTCGCTACCCCGTATTTACTGCCCCGTACCCGAGGCGTTTGATCGACTCGTTGCCACCGCACAATCGCTAACGTCTCAACACCTGCGCACCTTTTTGACACGAGTACTGGAGCGTCAAGAGCGGCTGGAAGCCTTTCTAAATGCACCGGGTAGCCGTAACTATCACCACGCCTACCCAGGCGGTTTGCTGCAACATTCGTTGGAGGTTGCCAATCATTCCGTGGCGATGCTGCGCCTTAACGAGCCGGCCATGCCTCGTCTCATGCAGGAAGCCTGTTTCGTGGGCGGACTATTGCACGATATTGGCAAGACATACACCTACGATTCCAAAGGCAAGCCTAACGCCGCCTGGAAGCTTTGTAGTCATGACGTGTTTACCCTTGAGGCTTGTGCGTACGGGCTTGCCTACTTGGATGCACATGAGCCCGATATAGCGATGACCCTGCGCCATGTGTGGACGTGTGCTTCTCCTGGGGCACGTTATGGCCAACCTGCGGCGATGACGCTGGCCCGCTATATCCGTGACGCCGATGGACAGAGTGCGATGGCGGATAACCAACAACGCGCTTTTCGCCGTCAATCGAGCAAGGGGTTTGGCCGACTCGGACAGAATCTATTTTGGCAGCCTCAACTACCTGCCGCGGCATCCCACTGATGCAGTCTTCTACTTTTCGCCCTGAGCCGTCAGCTTTTTGAGTGACGGTTTTACCAGAATTACAGGAAAATATTGCCTGATTAGTAAGGCTCAGCCATATTCAGGAACCGACATGGCATCGGCGGTTCTCTCGCCGCGACCATGAGAGAGCGAGGAATCATGGATATGAGGTCATAGCGCCGATTGAAGCGCTACTCGAACTCGGCCAGATAGCGTGTGACATGCGGCCCGTGGATGGCATGGTAAATGTTCTTGATGGCGTTCTTGTCGTTTCTCAGCAGGGTGTTGACCTAGTTGAGGTCGGGGCTCTCCACACTGGCACGTCCATCCCCGGTGATGTGGAGGTCCTCCTTGGAGCTGGACAGACAGCCTGATCTCGGCAAATTTAGGGTTCATGGTGATACACATTGTATGACTTTGCCCGAGTTTTCTGGCTGCTAGAAAAGATACCACTTATAGCTTTATTGATTATCTGGGGATAATAATTAAGCCAGACTTATACATTCCCTGATTGCCAAGCAGTACCACAACCACCAGTCAAAATCGTGTCATTATGCTGACCTAGCGTCGGCGGGGCCATGACGATTTCGTTAGGCGTGGCTGAAAACTGAAGAGGGTTGTTGATAACCTTGAAGGTTCCAGCCTTGGGGTGCTCCAACGTTTTCAGCAGATTATCTACAGTGTGCTGATCGCTGAACACCTCTGGCCAGGTACGCACCGGGCCGTAGATGGCACCTACAGCAGATAGAGCCTGATCCCACTCCGCCAAGGTTCGGGTAGCGAATATTTCCGCCAGCTCGGCGTCACACGCCTGCCGATTATTGAGTCGCGCATTCTTGGTTGCGAACCGGGGGTCGGTCTTGAGCTGGCTTGCTCCGAGGCCTTCGCATAGTATATGCCAGAACTTGTCGTTGATCGTTATGATCATGATGTCCCGGTCATCTAAAGTCTTGTAGGTGTTATTGGGCACAATATCCCAGTGTTCGTTTCCCATCAGCGGAGGAGTCTTGCCGGTGGCGTCGAAATAAACGTCACGGGGCACTAGACTGAAGATGGAGGCATCCATCATTGACAGATCAACTCGCTGCCCTTCACCGGTTCTTTCTCGCGCATGCATAGCTGTGAGGATACCAGTGGTGGCGATCAGCGCTGTAGCTAGGTCGGAAAATGGAAATCCCGTCTTTAGCGGTCCAGACTCAGGAGTACCGGTGATTTGCATTAGCCCCGACATGGCCTGGATGATCTGGTCGAGCGCGGGGCGTTTAGCGTCAGGGCCGCTGTGGCCAAAGCCGGTAATAGAACAATAGATCAAGCGCGGATTGATCTCGCGCAACTCCTCATAGCTTAACCCCACTTTTTCGGTGAAGCCGGGCCGGAAGTTCTCCACAAGCACGTCAGCCCCTGCTGCCAATGCTCGTGCTGCCTCCTTGCCGGAGTCAGATTTGAGATCAAGCGTAATGCCACGCTTATTGCGATTAATGGCTAGAAAGAAAACGCCATCTCCCCCTAGAGTAGTCTCGCCCGATTTGCGGAAAGGATCACCTTCAGGCTGTTCCACCTTGATCACGTCTGCCCCCGAGTCGGCCAGCATCATAGTAGCCATCGGGCCAGTCATCATTTGTGTGAAGTCGAGGACCTTGAGTCCTTTTAATGCAGTAGTCATTTCATCTCCCGGACAACTTGTAGTCATTAGCATTCAGCGACATGCTCATCCCCATCTGCGGGCAGTGGGGAACAGCGACCACATCACTTCTGGTCTTCGGAGTAATGCTTCTCACGGTCATGGTGAGACGCCTTAACACCCTTATCACGGCGTTGCTTCATGAAGTTGTATTCATCAGACTCATACCGCACATTGGTTGCCAAAGTGTGCAAGATGTGTCCGTAGGCAAACTGGCTCTGTATGCCCAACGACTCCATTGCCAAATTGGTAGCTGCCTTGCCCATGACGATACCGTCACGGGGAAGACGGACGATGCGCTCGGCCCACTCCTCACCGGCCTCCTCCAATTGATCCAGGGGTACTACCTTGTTGACCATGCCGTTATCGAGCGCGGTCTGTGCATCCCATATTTCCGCCAGCAATAGTAGCTCTCGGGCCTTGCGCGGGCCCATGTTGACCATTTCCCAGGCAGCAAAATAGGCGGCGCCAGAAAGGCCGAGAACCTGCTCGGGATGCCCCATCTTGGCATTATCGGCGGCGATCACTAGGTCGGACGCCTCGGTCAGATAGAGGCCGCCCCCCAGACAGTAACCCTTCACCAGCGACAAGGTCGGCTTCAGGAAGTTGAAAATACGCTGAAAGCGTCCGATGTAATTTTGATCATAAAGCAGCCGGGCTCGCTGGCTTGGCTTGCGGACACGTCCCTTCTCGTCGACGGTTGTCTCGCCGTACTCCTTGCCGACTTCCGCCAAGTCGTGTCCGGTGCTGAAGTCATCTCCGCCGCCCTGCAGAATGACGACGCGCACGTCATCGTCGGCTTCAGCACGATCATAGGCACGCATTAGCTCGTCGAGCATGGCGCTGGTCATCGCATTCTTCTTTTCCGGGCGATTGATCGTGATATAGGCCCGGCCATCCTTCGCCAGATAATCGGTGCTACCGATAGATGTCATTGTGGTTCTCCTTAGCGCCTCGCACGATCGTGCTCCGGCGCTACTCCCGGGGCGTGACGATTCCTCTAGTGTCGGTGGCCACGCCGGTGATGCCAAAAAAGGGGGACGCGTATTCTTAGCTAAGCTTGACGGCCACCGCCTTCACCTCGGTATACATTTCGATCGCGTCGAAACCTCGCTCACGACCCCAGCCAGATTGCTTGTAACCACCATAGGGCAACGTTGCATCTGGTGAGGAATGTGTATTGATGTTGACGATACCTGCCTGCAAGCGGCTGGCCATCTTGTGCGCCACGTTCAGGTCGCGGGTCCAAATGCTGGAGGCCAGGCCATAAGGAGAAGCATTGGCCGAGGCGGCTAGCTGCTCGATATCATCGTCGCCGAACTTCATCGCGCAGAGTACCGGTCCGAAAATCTCCTCATCATGTACCGCCATGCCGGGCTTAGTGTCGGTAAGAACAGTTGGCTGAACGAAATAGCCCTGGTCGCCGATACGGTTGCCACCAGCGAACAGCGTCGCCCCCTCCTCCTGACCGCTCTGGATATAGCGGGTCACGCGTTCCAACTGTTGTTGGGAAATGACCGGGCCCATCTCCGTGCCTTGATCCAGACCATGCCCAACTCGAATCTCGCGAGCGCGTTTGGCGACTGCCTCCATTACCTGATCGAAGGCCCGCTCATGCACATACAGGCGCGACCCTGCGGCACAGACCTGTCCTGCATGAAAGAAGATGGATGAACTGACAGCGGCGGCCGCCGCCTCAAGATCGGCATCGGGGAAGATGATGACCGGTGACTTTCCCCCCAGCTCTAGGGAGACCCGTTTAAGATTTCCTGTCGCAGCCTGGGTGATACGCCGACCGACCTCGGTGGAACCGGTAAAGGCGACCTTGTCGATGCCGGGGTGGGCTGCGATGGCTTCTCCCACCGGATCACCGCGCCCCGTCACCAGGTTCAACACCCCAGGCGGGACCCCCGCTTCCAGGGCGAGTTCTCCGATGCGCAGGGCCGTCAGCGGGGTCTGTACTGCGGGCTTCATGACAATGGTGCAGCCGGCGGCTAACGCCGGAGCGATCTTCCACATCGCCATGTTCAACGGGAAGTTCCAGGGAATAATCTGACCAACCACGCCAACTGGCTCACGCAGCGTGTAGGTATGCCACTCGCCGGGCAAAGAGATATTATGTGTGTCGCCACCCATTTTGGTGGTCCACCCCCCCATGTACCGCAACATTTCAGCGATGCCAACGACGTCGCCATTGCGGCAGAACACTAGGGGCTTACCACTGTTGATGGATTCAAGTTCAGCGAGTTCGTCGGCATGTTCCTCAATCAACTCGGCAAAGCGAAACATGATTCGGGTACGCTCGGCAGGCTTGATTTGGCGCCAAGGACCTTCAAAGGCACGGCGGGCTGCAGCGACCGCCTTATCAACATCGGCGGAATTAGCTTCGGCAGCGGTCGAGATGACATTACCGGTGCCTGGATCGATGATATCCGTTCGCTTCCCGGAGCTCGGTTCTACCTTATTGCCATCAATCAAAAGTTGATGTTCGCATTTCAAAAATGCCTTCGCGGCTTCGCTGAGCGCTGGATGATAAGTCATAGAGTGTGTCCTTTGTCGATTACGCTGATAGTCACTTGCCAAGCAACTGTCGAGCGATGATCACATGATGAATTTCGTTGGTGCCTTCGAGAATCTGGTTAAGCTTTGCGTCACGCATAAAGCGTTCCACCGGATACTCGGTAGAATAGCCATAGGAACCGTGGATCTGCACCGCCTCCAGAGCCGCTTCCATGGCTACATCTGTGACGTAGCACTTACACATTGACGATAACAGCGTTAGCCGACTCCAGTCGCCAGAATCGATTTCCTGAGTACTGGTGTAGAGTAACGTGCGGGCCGCCTCAACTTTCATAGCCATGTCCGCGATCTTAAACTGAATGGCCTGGAAATCGGCGATACGACGGCCGAACTGCTTGCGTTCCTGAGCATAGCGAATCGACTCATCTAACGATGCCTGCGCCAGACCCAGAGAGGAAGCGGCCACGGAAGGTCGGTTGAGGTCGAGAATTTTCATGCAGGCCTTGAAGCCAGCGCCTTCTTCTCCCAGCAGACAATCGGCATCGACACGCATGTCTTCGAAAAATAACTGGTAGGTAGGTGCGCCGTGGCGCCCCATCTTCACCTCCTTACGACCCACTTGGAAGCCTGGCGTACTGGTGTCCACGAGGAATACACTAATCCCGTCGTGACCTCGCCCCTCCGAGGTGCGCGCAAACAACAGGACGTAGTGAGCCTGTGCCGCCCAAGTGATCCAGCTCTTCTGTCCGTTGATGACGTATGAGGCGCCATCACGCTTGGCGGTGGTGCGAATCGACGCAACGTCCGATCCTGCCTCTGGCTCGGTGATCGCCACAGAGGCGATCGTGCGCCCCTTGGCGGCCTCGGGAAGGTAGCGCCGCTTCTGCTCTTCGGTGCCGAAGTGCAACAGTGGCAATATCAGGCCGATTGAATTGTTTGCGCAGAGCGTAGAGGCCGCCAACGAGGCCTTGCCGATTTCTTCCTTGGCGATGCAAACCGAGGTTAGGTCACCTCCTGGGCCGCCATATTCCTCTGGCACCCACATCTGCAACAGGCCGAGATCACCGAACACTTCGATTAGCTCTTCAGGGAACTCGTCAGTCTCTTCCATTTCTGCCACCAGCGGCCTGACCTTGTCATCGGTGAGTCGGCGCACCATGTCGCGGAGCATGTCTTTCTCTTCACCAAGATTCACTGTTGTCTCCCTGGACCATTCATTCTCATAGTCACGATTGCATAACATTCACGAAGCCCAACGCCTTCATTACCGGCTCATCGGTCACTCGAACCAACTGGGACCAGGAAGAGCAGCCTTCGATGTTGTACTCATGCCAGCAGGGCACTACAACCACATCACCACGCTCAAGTGTGAGAGCCCCAAGGTTCTCAACATTGATACGTACCTCACCAGCGGTAACGACGTAAATGTTGTTGTCGATCCGCCGCTCAGAACCATGAGACTGTCCTTGAGTCAGGCCTATTGCGTGAAGGCCAATGGTCTTAAGTCCTTCTGGAGCGATTTCCACCGTTCCACGTTCACGCATTCCCGCCACCAGATCCACTCCCTTGTGACGTAAGGGCGAGTCTGGTTCGTGACTCGCGACGGACTCATCCCGCTCCGGGTGGTTTTCGAAGAACATACTCTCGAGGTTCTGTACCAACGGCACGTCGAGAAAGTCGAGCCAGAAAGCCGGTTCATCGCCAAAGTTGCTGTGTCCATGCCAGTGCCAGGATGGTGTCAGAACCACATCCCCTTCAGCTACATCGACTTTCACTCCATTCACGATGGTGAAGGTTTCCGAACCAGCATCAAGGACAAGGCGCAGCGCATTCGGTGAGTGTCGGTGTGAACGTGCCGTCTCGCCAGGAAGTACCAACTGATAAGCACCGACCAAGTGACGACAGGTGGGGTATATATTATCTTCGATCGGATTGACCAGGATGAGGTTGCGACGCTCCGCCTGTTCGGGCGAAACGAAGTTACAGGCCTGATCCAAGGCCGCTCGGGCGTCGGCATAACGCCATACCGCTGGCACATACCTGGACCTAGGTTCTGGCCACATCTGCGGTTTCTTCTTCGCCCATCCAGGGGAAAGAGCCTTCCCCTCCAATCCTTCGAAGAACCCCTCGGGCGCACCGCTGGTCATTTTAAGAAAATCGGACATACTGCACCTCCTTTAAGCGCTGGCTGGCACTTTGGTTGCATTCCAGACGGAATGGTTGCCTACGGTCCCGCTAGTCACCGGCAGCGTCATGGTGCCGACCCCATCGATAGTGATCTCAATGATGTCGCCATCCTTCACTGGCCCCACTCCCGCCGGCGTGCCGGTCGCGATGATGTCACCCGGTTCCAACGTCGTCACGGCGGAGGCCATAGCGATCATCTCGGGTATGTCGACTATCAGGTCGCGAGTCACCGCCGATTGCCGGAGCTCCCCATTGACCGTGAGTGACATTTTGATGGCACTAAAGTCACCCATCTCGTCTGCGGTCACAATCCAGGGGCCCATCGGGCAGAAGGTATCGTAGGACTTGCGCATGACCCGCTCCTCCGTGCCACGCACAACCATATCGAGCAGGCAGGTGAAACCAAAGATGTAATCTTGACTACAGGCCGCATCAATTCCACGGCCACGCTTACCGATAATGATCGCCAGCTCGCACTCGTGATGGATCTCGCGACCTTCCAGGGGCGGCAAGACAATCGCATCATTAGGACCGCTGATGCTTGAATTGGCCTTGAGGAAGAAACCTTGACCGTTGGCCTTGTATTTAGATATCACCCCACTTCCGACACCGTGCTTCATCTCATCGATGTGGGCGTGGTAGTTAGCGGGGAAGGCGATAACTTTATTGGGCCACCGTACCGGCGCTTCCAGCCTGACCGAATCGAGAGGCCTTGCCTCTCGCGAGGCCACGGCATCAGCAAGCTGAGGCTGCAACGCTTCAAAATCTGCAATCAACCGCACCATGCCGACCGGTGGCCAGAAATTAGCGTCGAGGCCAGCAAGGTCAGTGACATCCACCACGCCCGCATCAGTCACAATACCGAGATGCTCTTTATTGAATGTAACTAGTTTCACGACGTCATCACCTCTTCTGCCTGCTTGCGGGACCCTGCAACGGGGGCCTTGGCGCCTCGAACGATATCGATGATGGCCTCGGCATCCGCTGGTGGGTCATCAGCTCGCCAAGCGACATGTCCATCGGGACGCACTAGAACCAGCTTACGTTCATACACGCCTCGCGCTTCGTTGTGGTCCAAATCGACCACTTCAAGCGGCACGCCTGATCGCTCTGCGGCTGCGACCAACTCATCAACGTGGACCCTGTCGTCGAAACGCATAAGGGTGAAATTGCGACCGAACAGGTCAAGGGTCGAGCATTCAGGGTCCAGCCACACATGGGGAGCCCGGTGACCAGGACGCGCCGTCTGCTCGTAGGTACTCACCGTGTCATCCGGCTCTGGAGTGCCATCAGGAGAGATGACCGGAGAACCCTCATAGCGAACACCGAGATGTATACCGATCGAGAACCATTCGCGCTTCATCGCTGCGGTGTAAGCGTCACCAAATTCCTTGCGCGCCAGATCCCCCTCGGGGCCCGGCTTGAATACCATCTCGTTGAGGCTCTCGCGTGGCTTGAGCATTAACTTGAGATTGCTTGTCGCCTCGTTGACATTACGAATAGCCACCGGTCGCATCTCGGTCTCATAGGTATCGAGCAAGTGAGGCCCTGCCCACCCCTGGATAGCCGCCTGCAGTTTCCAGGACAGGTTCACCGCATCCTGAATACCGGTGTTCATACCGAAGCCCCCGGTGGGCGAGGTGAGGTGCGCAGCATCACCAGCGATCTTCACCCGATTTGTTCCATAACTGTCCGCCACCAGCTGGCGCCGGATCCACGGCATCACCGAAATGATTTTAAAGTCGAAATCATCTCGCCCCACCGCACGACGGAATGCTTGGGAGATATCTTCTTCATTCAACGTGCGCATCGTCTCATCACCAACGATGGAGAAGCGCCATTGATCGCGACCATTGATCGCTACGAGCGTGGCCCAAGTGCCCTCGGGCCCAATCAGGATATAACGGTAGCCCGGCTTTTTGTCGTGCAACTCCTCCAATCCCGAGCATTCGATGATGGCATTGGTGGTATAGGTCAGCGCCGGAATACCTTTCATTTTGATGCCCAGGTTCTGCTTTACCTGGCTCGCGCCACCGTCAGAGCCGACTAGGTACTGAGCTTCGACCAACTCTTCCTCATCGGTCTGCAAATTCTTCAGTCGTACCGTAACGCCGTTGTCGTGCTCCTCGTGAGAGACATATTCCGTGCGATAACGGATATCTACTCCCGTACTTTTGGCAAAGCGCGTCAACACTGGATCAAAGAAGTTCTGCGGACAGCGCTCACGTTTTTCCGGGCTCTGCGGTGGCTTCAGCTCATCCTGCACCGAAGGGAATGGTTCGCGGCCGAACTCGTAGCCACCGGACAACTGTGACACCCATGCGCAATCCTGAGGATAGGCTCGGTTATATCCAGCATTATGGACCCAATCTATGATGCCCCAACGACGGCAAAACTCCATGGTCCGAATACCAACCATATCCATTTTCGGCTGAGACACCAATCCGTCACTTTGCTCAACGAGCATGCATGGAATTCCACGCCAGCCCAAGTCTCCAGAAAGAGACAGGCCAATAGGACCAGCACCAACGACAACCACAGGAACTTTCTTGGCAGGACGATTTGCAGACATACACTTAACTCCTTAAGCCTTTAGCTTGACCCATCCACATCTTGACCAGAGCGATCAGCGCGTTACCTAATCAGCCTACCCACAACAAGTTGATAACATCCAATACAGTTTGCGAATGCATTTATATGTATCGCGTCTTCCAGCACCAGAGTCATTACTTTGACCGACGACTCGCAATATATTCAGGCCATACGGGAGATCAAACCCAGCTAATGACACGGATGACATGTCTGAGCGGCGGTTTCTTTCACCAGCATTTTCTCTTTTGTTCACAGCACGACAACGATGCCAGCCCCCACGTTTCTCCCAGTCCTCTGTCGCTAAACAAGATATCCCGCCATTTGCTAGTTCAGTCCAATAGATTTCCAATTCCACAAGAGATGGTTTTCGTCTCAAATACTCTTAGCGTCAGAATGAAGCACGGGTGCCGCAGCCCCCTAGACAGAGCCTTATAGGATCGACACCTCCTCGGCTCTCGAGAGGCGAACCCAATGAGGCAATACTGTTTTCATATACTGGGATGACATCCTTGCGTTGCTTATGGCCTCCCTGCTTTCTCTCTGATATACCAGTGTTATCTAACTGACGTGCTGATTTTCAACTCGTCTTATAACACTTAGGCTTTTCTTAGTACCGACGCCGTCTGGTTGCTCGGGGCGACGAATGCCGGGAAACGGGATAGAGGTAACGCGATGTTAAAGGTTTGTATATTTGGTGGTGGCGCCATCGGAGGACATATAGCGGGACATCTGGCACGCGACGGCCAGTGCGAAGTAACTGTTGTCGCACGCGGCAACACCCTTGAGGCAATTAAGAAAGACGGGCTGAAGGTGATCACCCCAACCGAAGAGTTCACCGTCAGAGTGAATGTCTCTGAGGATCCTAAGGATTTTGGCGTCCAGGATTATATATTCTTAACAATGAAAGCCCATCAGGTCGATGAGGCACTCGAACAAATCACCCCTCTGATGGACGAACACACAGTGGTGCTGCCACCCACCACCGGCATTCCCTATTACTTTTTCCACAACTGGGAAGGTGAGCTCGACAATCGGCAGCTGAAACGTATCGATAGAGATGGCCGTCAGTGGCAACATCTACCGCCTTGTCAAGTGCTCGGTTGCGTCTACTGGATCGGTGCCCATTCCGTGGAGCCGGGAGTGGTTGCACAAGACGGTGCCAAGGCAGGGTGCCCTATTGGCGAACTAGATGGCAGCCACTCCAAACGTGTAACTCAACTCAGTGAATTGCTCGTCTCGAGTGGAATCAACTGCAGGGTCAATGACAACATTAGGGCCGCCATCTGGGTCAAGTTCGTCAACAGCTTGTGCTGGAACCCAGTGGCAGTACTCACCTTGGCGACGCTCGCCGAGATCAATGATGCCGGTGATGTCGTCCCATTCGTCCTCAAGATGATGGAAGAGGCCGATAGCGTAGCCACCTCTCTGGGTCTCGATATCCCCCAACCTCCGGAGAAACGCATCGCTATGACGCTTAACGCGGGTGGGCACAAGATGTCAATGTTGCAGGACCTCGAGCAAGGCCGGCCGCTGGAACTCGAAGTGCTCGAGCAATCCATCAAGGCAGTGAGTGAAATCTCCCGGGTACCAACACCGACCCTGGACATGGTCTTGGCCCTCGCCAAACTTCGTGCCTCCGCCATCGGCAAGCACTAGAAAGTGTTCCTTTCCAATATTTAATGACACCTAAGGGCCTCAATCTGATCTCTCACTGGGATGCAGGGGCTCACCGTTTACATTCAGCGAATATTCAACGTCAAGGAGTATTAAAATGAACACCGATCATATCGCCAATTCCGATGGAGACAATAATAGAGCACTCCGCCCGCTCGACGGCGTGAGGGTCGTCGAGGCCTGCAGCTACATTTCCGGTCCTTTTTGTGCGCAGATGCTTTCCGACCTGGGAGCAGAAGTGATAAAGGTGGAACCCCCCACTGGCGATCCATATCGCAAGTTCGGTCATAGCTGGGATGGCGTCGGCACAGTCTGGACCAATTCCAACCGTGGCAAGAAAAGCGTGGTACTGGACCTCAAGTCCGAGGAAGGTCTGAACGCATTCAAAGAGTTGCTCAGGACGACCGATGTCTACATCGAGAACTGGCGCCCCCGTGTATCTGAATCCCTGGGGCTGAGCTTCGACGAGGTAAGCAGGATTAATCCAAAGATAGTCCAGCTCACGATCACCGGCTATGGGGCCGACGGAGAGCTGTCAAAGGAGCCGGCTTTCGATGCTCTGATCCAAGGCAGAACCGGGCTCTTGAGCTACGAGGCAGCCGGAGACTTCCCCCGCGCCACCAATACCTTCCTAGCAGACAAGGTGGCAGCAGTATTTTCGTCTCAATTCGTACTAGCAGGTCTCATCGATCGCGACCGACATGGAAAAAGCGTACACCTACAGACATCAATGCTGGACATCATGTCCTATTATAACTTTCCCGACATGCTTCACAATCATACCTTCATTGAAGATCAGGCTGAGGTGACGCTTCCACCTCAGCCGGTATTGGCGACCCGAGACGGCTATCTGGTGCTGTCTCCCGTCTCGGGCAAACAGTTAGGGCGGACACTGGAAGCCGTCGGACATCCTGAATGGAAGGAGGAGCTGAAACAGATTACCGACCGTAAGGAGATGACCCATACATTCTTCCGACGCATCGCCGAGCCGCTGAAGGAAAAAACTACCCAAGAATGGCTGGTGCGGTTCCAGGAGTTGGATGTCCCCGCCGGGCCGGTGAACCAGCCCGTCGATCATCTGAGTGACGCTCAAGTCTTGCATAACGAGCTGTACTCTGAGCTGAAGACTCGATCGGGCACTGTTCGAGCCATCCGTTATCCGGCAACTTTCAATGGTCAAAAATTCACTCCGCGCGGGCCAGCTCCAGCCCTGGGTCAGGACAACGACGAGCTACTTTAATACCGAAGCCTCGACATCACACAACCTACTCAAGGGTGGATATGGATATGCAGGGCTTGTCCTCAGTTGGACATGTCCTCCGAGCCCTTCCACCCCTGAGCGGCATCGGTCGCCTGAATATTGCTACCCCCGTGAACGGTCTGGTTACCTACCCACTCTCGCTACCCGGCTGAACCGGTTTAAGCCCGCTAGCAACGCTGCGCAAGCCACACTCGGCATCTCATCGAATACGACGCCCTAGCGAGCCCAGAAAACAGGCCGGTCTAGGCTTACATTACTGAGAAAGCCAAGATCTGAAACCAAAGTAACCCCCCGGTGTGTGCCCCCCTTCACCATAGATGGTCAGTCACCAGGATAACGAGCCGCAAGAGTCATCGGGTACTAGACACGAGCTGGCCTGCGACGAAGGGCGGGATTGCCTCTTCGCGATGTCTAGGTACTATAAAGCCATATCATTAGAGTGCTAACTGTCACGTATCAAGGAGAGTGACTATGAATATGCGGCAACTCCAGTATTTTCTCGCGGTGGCGCAAGAGCTCAATTTCACTCGAGCAGCTGAACGCGTCAATATCGCTCAACCTCCGCTGAGCCAGCAGATCATCGCTCTGGAGGAAGAACTAGGTACACCACTGTTTACACGCGAGAAGCGCAAGGTCAAGTTGACCCCAGCAGGCGCTGTACTCGTCGAGCATGCTAAGCGTGTCCTCAACGCCGCTGAGGCTGCGGTAGCCGCGGTTCGCGCTGGCGACCGCGGCGCTCAGGCCACGCTCACGGTCGGGGCCATTTATTCCTCGATTTACTCTTTCCTGCCAGCCACATTGAGAATCTTCAATACAATAGTGCCAAATACTGAAGTCAGTCTTCAGGAGATGACGATTTCTCAACAGATCACAGCGCTGAAAGAGGGCATTATCGAGGTAGGTCTGGTACGCGGACGCATTCATGACCGGGACATTGCCACCGAGTTGCTCTATCGCGAACTCTTCGTAGTTGCTGTCCCCGAAGGCAGTCAGTATGACCAAGTAGGAGAGGTTACGATTGAAGAATTATCCTACTGCCCGCTGATCGCCGTGTCGCGGGGAACAGCCAGCGGGTACTCCGATCGCATCCTCGACCTGTTCGAAGACGATGACCTGCAGCCGAGAATCGTTAATGAGGTCAAGGATATGCACACCTCTGTCTGCCTTGTGTCAGCGGGTATGGGTGTATCCATCGTCCCTGCCATTATGCAGCTCATGCAGTCGCAAGGCGTAGTCTATCGTCCCTTGCGGGTCAGGAAGGGTACAGGGGCCTCCTTTTCACTCGCTTGGAGAAAAAACAACGAATCACCCCAGTTGGAGTCCTTCTTCGAGGCAGCCAGAGCCAATGCCAACGAGCTGATGAGCAATCATCCTCAGCTATTCCTCCATAAGGTCGGCAAATAAAGCTGGAATTGGCTTCAATGGGGAAATAGAGTCGTCGATATGGTCACACTCCGGACCTCTCTTAGGCGCTGCGGGAAGAACCTTGTTGGGTTCTATTGACACCCAACGTCTCGACGATTTCGTCATTATGCTCTCCGAGCAAGGGAGATGGACGCATATCGGCAGAGTCTCCAGCGGAGAAGCGGACGGGGGGACGCATTTCCAGGTAGCCACCCTCACTAGGGTGGGTCCTCTTTCGGAAGAAGCCAACCGCTTGCAGGTGTGGGTCCTGGAACACTTCATCCAAGTCGCTGACGCGGTTGGCCGGAATATCGTGTGACGCCATCAGCATTAGCCAATCGTCAGTAGTACGCGTCAGCATGAGCTCCCGCATTTTGATCTGCATACGATCCAGATGCTGGAAACGCGAGCGCGCACTGTTCAACCGGTTATCCGTCAGGAAATCGGCATATCCCGTGACCTCGAAAAAACGTACCCAACGCTCGTCGGTATAAGGCGCCACTGCAATGTAGCCATCTGCCGTTTGCATCGGCTGGCGATGGGGATCCAGTTGTCGTGGATAGCCTGCCGTCTCATTAGGGGGTAAGAAGGTGCGACCGTACATGTGCTCCTGGAGAAGAAAATGCGTGAAACTTTCGAACATTGGCACTTCCACGTGCTGACCCGCGCCCGTGCGCTGGCGATGGAACAGCGCTGCTAGCACTGCATAGACTCCATGGAGACCGGAGACTTTGTCCGCCATTGCCATGGGCAGGAAGCGCGGGGCAGGATTATCATCGGTGCGTGGCAACAGGCTTGCTGCCCCTGACGCGGCCTGGATGATGTCATCATAGGCCGCACGGCCAGCATAGGGGCCTTCGGTGCCGAACCCCGAGCAATGTACATAGATGATATCATCCCTGAGCCGTTTGACCGCCTCGTAACCGAGTCCTAGTCGCTCAATTGCATCCGTACGCAGGTTGTGGATGAACACATCGCTTTGCTTGAGCAGACATCTTAGCTCAGCCTGCCCTTCGGGCGTCTTGAGATCCCAGGTAACTGAGCGCTTGCCGCTGTTAACGGTCATGTGGCATGGCCCCATCCCACGAGTCGCTGCAGGCTTTCCAACACGCCGTACCTCGTCCCCTCTGGCCGGCTCGATCTTGATAACGTCAGCCCCCATGCTGGCCAGCGTTGCAGTGCAGTAGGGTCCGAAGATCACTGACGTCATGTCTACGATACGGATGCCCTCAAGCATATTGTTTCCGGCCATCAGTCAACTTCCATTCTAAGTTCGCCTAGCAGGGTACAAGCATGCCAGGACGAAGAGTACAATTCCCACATAATTAGGCGGTGGCCAGTAACTGGCGCAGATCGCACGAAACTCCCGCTACCTTTAGTGGAGTCGGATTACACTTATTCATCAACAGTCTGCGCCCCATCATATGATCGGCAGGGCTATTTATGGACTCGACGCAAACGAGGCGCCCCCGACGATAACGAAACACCGAGAATTTATCGGACTCGGGATCACCACGGACCACCGCAGTGTCGTCTCGCCGGGCCACGCCAGCGATTTGCAGGCGTGAACTGGCCTGCTCACTCCAGAACGTCGGTACTTGATCGTATCGGCCGTGCCCCCCCGTCAGGCGCTCGGCAATGCAACGTCCTTGATCAACCGCATTCTGAACGGACTCAAGCCGGATACACTGGCCGTTGTCAAACGCATACGGGAAAGCAGCACAATCGCCAATAGCGGAAATCGCCACATCCCGAGTGCCCAGCACCGGATTTACGACGATACCGTTTTGCACCTGAAGCCCGGCCGATTCCGCGAGATCGGTGTTGGGTACCACACCGATCGCCACTAGCACTAGGTCGGCAGACAAGCGACTTCCGTCCTGGAGCTCGACCCCTGAGACACGCCCGGCGTCAGCATGAATCGCAACAACCTGGCTACTGAAGGAGAAGCGCACGCCATTGCGTTCATGCAGGCGACGAAACGCTTGCGAAACTTCCGGCGACACCACACGCTCCATTGTCCTCTCAGTGGCCTCAACGATGAGCACTTCAGCACCACGCACAGCCGCCATGGACGCCACCTCGAGGCCAAGAAAGCCAGCACCTACCACTACGACGTGCTTCGCCGTGGCCATCCGATCCTTAAGTGCTTCGGCATCATCTAAGGTGCGCAACGAAAGGACGCCATCCAGATCAAGGTCTTGGCACGGCAGCATGCGGTTACGTGAACCTGTCGCCAGGATCAGGTGATCATAGGCAACGGCCGGCCCAGAGGCTAGCGTGAGTTGCCTGGTAGGACGATCAATCGAAGTCACGCGCTCGCCAGCCAAGTGCTGGATTTCCGCTTGCACAAAGAACTCCGGCAGCTCAAGGATCACATCGGCGGCATCGAAGTCACCACTCAGGAAACCCTTCGAGAGCGGCGGCCGCTGATAAGGAGAACAACATTCGTCTCCAATTAATAGTAGCCTACCTTCGTAGCCCTCATCGCGCAACGAGCTCGCCGCCTGCAGTCCCCCTTGACCGGCACCCACGATAACGATTGTGCTCTCCTTTCCCAACACGGCTATGCCTCCTTGTTTTCCTTAGGTATCTGCTCGGCCTTGATTGCCTTAGAGGGGCACTTACGTACGGCTCCAAGCACTTTCTCATATAGCTCTTCCGGGGGTTCGTTCTGCACCAATTTGACCACGCCGTCCTCGTCGCGCTGATCGAATACCTCATCGGTCGATAGCACACAGAGTCCCGCGCCGACACAGACATCTTGGTTCACGGATACAATCAATTTATAGTCGTGGTTCGCCATGTTCTCACTCCAATATTGTAATTGAGCCACCCAGACGGGAGGCGAGAGTTACCAGGTCACGGGCAGCTTCTGAAGACCCAGCACGAAATGATCGCCCTTGGCCTCGATTTTCTCCTGCGGCACGGCGAAATTCAGATTAGGTAGACGTTCGAAGAGCGTGCTGAATACCGTCTGCAACTCGACTCGTGCCAACGGCTGCCCCAGACACTGGTGAATACCGAAGCTGAAGGCTACGTGGTGATCCGCCTTGCGGGTAATATCAAACTTATCGGGATTCTCGAAGGCGGCACTATCGCGGTTGGCACCGGCAATCAGTGCAATGACACCATCGCCCTTACGAATCAACTGTCCGGCCACCTCAACATCCTCCTTGGCTACACGGATGGCGTTGTAATGCACGATGGTATGGAAGCGCAGCATCTCTTCCACCGCATTACGCAATAGCGAGGGGTCATCACGCAACAACTGAAGCTGATCGGGGTTGGTCAAGAAGCTGTATACTCCCAAGGCCATCTGGTTGGCCGTGGTCTCATGACCCGCCATCAGCAGCAAATCGGCCATCACCACCAGCTCGCGGTGCGACAGGTGGCCCGGCTGCACTTGTTCAACGATCAGGCGGCTGAGCAGATCATCCTCAGGCTTGGGGTTCTTCGCACGCTCGGTGATTAAAAGATCCAAGTAATCGAGAATCTTCTTCGATGCCTCCTTAGGTATTTCCGGATCTACATCAAGCAAGACCTTGCGGCGGCTTTGCTCCTGGAAGAAGGCATGATCCTCGTGTGGTACGTCCAGCAGACCTGCGATGACCTCAGAGGTCAGCGGCAAGAAAAGATCCTCCACCAACTCGGCTGGCGGCCCTTTCTCCAGGATTTCATCGAGCCGAGCATCGAAGATCGCCTGGATTTTCGGTTGGAGTGCCGTCACTCGCTTAATCATGAACTCTTTGGTGAGCATGCGGCGATGCTGACCATGCTCTGGCGGATCCATACGGATGAAAGCCGGCTCGGCATCCAGTACTGCGTCACGCGCTGGCGATAGGCTCGGATAGCCGGGCGTTGAAGGATCTGTACTAAAGCGGTCGCGATCGCCCAGCACAGTCCGCACATCCTCATATCGTGTCACTAACCAAGCGGGTGCACCATTCCACATCTGCACCTTGGTCAGGCCGGGCTCCTCCTGCGACTCCTTATATTCCTGGGGTGGATGAAATGGACACTGCCGAGGCATTGGGAAAGACGGCATTTTCTCACTGGGCGAAGACATGGAATTCTCCATCAAAGGTTGTGCTTGTCTCGATTGGCTATTGGCCGTTGCGCGAACTCCTCACCCTTAGGTGAGTTGCCGGGGCTTTCACTTAGCCCCCAGTATCTCGGCGAACTACAGCCCACCATTGACATCTACAGTGGCGCCAGTCATATAGCTGGCTTCGTCGCTGACGAGGAAGCCAACGACCGATGCAATCTCTTCGGGTTCCGCGGCACGCTGAAGTCCCGAACCCGCTATCAGCTTGTCGCGAATTTCCTTCGGCACTTTCTCCCCCATGGCCGTATTGATGGTACCAGGCGAAACCGCGTTGACGCGGATCCCGTGCGGCCCCAGCGGCTTGGCTAAGCTTTTGGTGAGATTGATGACTGCTGCTTTAGAACCACCATAATCGATGATGCCGCTGCCGATATTGCCCACAATCGAGGCGAGGTTGACGATAACCCCGCCTTCGCCTACCTCGACCAACCGCTTAGCCACTTCCTGGGAGAGTAGAAAGGGAGCACGAGCATTAACACCATACGTGAAGTCGTAGTCTTCTGCTGTGATGTCGAAGAAGGTCTTGCCATGCCATACACCAGCATTATTGACGAGAATCCGGATAGTGCCGTATTCGCTGTCGATAGTTTGAATCGCCTCCTTGATCTGGTCGTAACTGGTGACATCACAGCGCTGATAGGCGTACTCACCCTTACCACTGTCGGCGACATCGAGTCCCACCACGGTGTAGCCACGGCTATCCAGCACCTTGCAGATAGCCTGGCCAGTCAAGCCATTGGATCCGGTCACAACTGCTACGCTTTTCGTCATTGGGTTCTCTCCTGAGTCACATATTTTGGCTGATTTTTTAGGTCGATGTACCTATGCCAATCTTACGTCCAAGCGATCATTGATTCACTTGGCTGTTCGTCGGGGAATCGGTTTCTGATCCTGTAACCCCCTTTTTATAAATAAACAGGTCGGAGAGGTGTGCGTCCAAGATTTTTTACCAATCCCTTAAGACGGCAAACCTCTGGCGTATTGGCAGAAAAAGAGAACTCGTCAAGATCACGCCTGGGAGCAAGGTTTCGGCGTGGTCATATAGTGTATTCATTGAAGGATATCCCTCAGGCGCGCTTAAGCGTGATCCCGCCGGTCTCTCGATCCCAGCAGTCCGACGT
>NZ_AOPO01000024.1 GCF_000336575.1 Vreelandella titanicae BH1
ATGAAAAATCCCTCAGGGCTGATGCCTTGGGGGATTTTTTTTGCATGGGCGTGAGGGGTAAAGAGTGAGGAGAGAGGGGGAATAGTGAGTAGAAAACGTTGGTGTAGGGGTATCTAACGAATACCCTGCTCACACCTCACACCTCACACCTCACACCTCACACCTCACACCTCACACCTCACACCTCACACCTCACACCTCACACTAACGTGCGGTTTTCTGGCGTTTTATGTCATATATAACAATAGCTTGTGCATTTAACATGGTATTGTTGCCACGCAGCATCTAGTATTATGTTGCACGTACCCAGAAGTAAAATCTCAGGAGGAGAAACGGTATGACGACGCAAGTAGCCAAGAAGTTAGCAATTGCTCTATTTATGGCTTTGATGGCAGGCGGACTGATCGCTTGTGATGATCAAGGGCCTGCTGAAGAAGCGGGTGAAAGCATTGATGACGCCGCAGAAGATGCCGGGGAGAGCATGGAAGAGCTCGGCGAAGATATGGAAGAAGCGGCCGAGAACTAGGCCGAGCATTTGTTTGATGAGTTAACCGAAGCAGTCGCTGAAAAGCGGCTGCTTTATTGTTTGTATCGCGTCTATTATGGTTAGCCTGAATAACGATAAAAATGAGGTGGCAACGTGCTACTACAACGCGATAAAAGCCTGTTGTTAATGGTCGATTTCCAGGCGGGTCTGCTGCCTGTAATCGATGGTGGTCAAGAAGCCATGAATGAAGCGGCTTGGCTAGGCGAAATGGCGTGCTTGCTTGAGGTGCCTGTATGGTTAACCGAGCAGTCTCCAGAAAAACTGGGAGGATCCTCGGCATCACTGCTCGCCTGCCTGAATGACTATCGGCTCTGGCAGAAACAGCATTTTGGGGCCATGGCGGAAACTGAATTTCGTGAAGCGCTAAACGCAACGGGTAAAACACAGATTGTACTGTGTGGAACAGAAGCGCACATCTGCGTGCTGCAAACGGGTTTAGGGCTATTAGAGGCAGGCTACGAGTTGTACTGGCTGAGTGACGCCTCTGCCAGTCGACGCCCGCAAGAGGCTGCGTTTGCCCGTGAGCGCGCCTGCGCGAGCGGTGCTGTGGCGGTGACGGCAGATATGGTGGCTTATGAGTGGCTTCACCGCTGCGATACAGCGCTGTTCAAAGAGGCGCACCAGCGCTTTTTAAAGCCGCGCGCGTCACGCCCCGTACGTTTCTATTAGGCCATTCGCTTTAGCGATCGGCTTCTTTACGAGTGAAAACGAAGGTATCCCCTTGGGATGCCGATGCATCGAAACGATAACCTGCCACATTGAACGCCTTGAGTTCATCTGGATCGTTGACCTGTTCCTGGATAAGCCAAGCGCTCATCAGTCCACGCGCTTTTTTGGCGTAGAAGCTGATGATTTTAAAGGTGCCGTTTTTCTCATCTTTAAACACCGGCGTAATGATCCGGGCATTAAGCTGCTTGGTATCTACCGCTTTGAAGTACTCATTCGAGGCGAGATTAACCAGCACGTTGGAGCCGCTTTCTGCAATGGCTTCATTAAGTGCAGGTGCCAGGATGGGCTTCCAATAGGCATACAGATCCTTACCGGCACTGTTAGGCAGCTTGGTGCCCATTTCCAGGCGGTAGGCCTGAATCAAATCCAGCGGCCGCAGCAGGCCATATAGGCCAGAAAGTATGCGCAGATGCGACTGTGCGTAACGGTTCTCCGCTTCGCTGAAGTTTTCTGCTTGCAGGCCGGTATAAACGTCGCCCTGAAAAGCCTGTGCAGCAGGTTTGGCATTGCTCAGAGTGAAAGGAGGGTGCCACTCCTCAAAACGCGCCGCATTCAGGCCCGCCAATTTATCGCTGATACCCATGAGTTCGCTGATTTGCTGCGGCGAGTAATCACGCAAAATAGTGATAAGCGCTTGGCTGTGTTTCAGAAAGTCGGGTTGTGACACTTGCTCTGTGGTCGGTGGGGTTTCAAAGTCCAGCGTTTTGGCGGGAGAGATAACGCTCAGCATCGCATGCTCCTGGTCGTGCCCTGATAAATAAAAGCCTGATATAAGTGGGCTCAGTATACCAAGCCTCGGCAAAGGCCGAGGCTATAGCGGTGATAGCCTTATGAGAGTCGGCTTGTTTTTAAGGGCTGTTTGTTTTAAGGACAGGGATTGGGCATACGGCGGTGAATATCTTCGATTGCCTCTAGCACTTCGTTGTCCAGCTTGAGGCTCTCGCTGGCAAGATTGCTTTCCAACTGCTCCATGGTGGTCGCACCAATGATATTGCTGGTCAAGAAGCTGCGAGAGTTAACAAACGCCAGCGCCATTTGCGCAGGGTCTAGCTCGTGCTTTTCAGCAAGCGCAACGTAAGCCTGGGTGGCCGCCTCGGCTTCGGGCGAGGTGTAACGCTTGAAGCGCTCATACAGCGTCAAACGACCTTTGGGTGGTTGCGCGCCATTCAGGTATTTACCTGAGAGTACCCCAAACCCTAGCGGTGAATAAGCAAGTAGACCGACATCTTCACGGTGGGCAATTTCAGCCAAACCAACTTCAAAAGAGCGATTTAGAAGGTTGTAGGGGTTTTGAATAGACGCCACACGCGGTAAATCTAGCTTATCGGCAAGCTGCAGTGAGCGCATCACGCCCCAGGGCGTGTCATTAGAGAGCCCAATAGCCCGTACTTTGCCTGCATCAACCAGCTCTTTCAGCGCATCAAGCGTCTCTTCTAGCGGCGTCGCATCTTCGTCTTCGCTATGAACGTAGCCTAGCTTGCCAAAGAAATTGGTTTGACGGTCGGGCCAGTGCAGTTGGTAAAGGTCAACGTAATCGGTGTTCAAGCGCTCCAGGCTTGTATCGATGGCCTGATGAATATGCTCACGGGTTAAACGCGGGCCACCCCGTATATGGTCAAGCCCTGGGCCTGCGGCCTTGGTGGCTATGATCAGATCGTCCCTGGCGCCACGCTGCTTAAGCCAACTGCCAATATAGCGCTCAGTTAAGCCCTGGGTCTGGGCCATGGGCGGAACGGGGTACATTTCTGCGGTATCAATAAAATTGATGCCAAACGCCACGGCTCTATCAAGCTGTTCGTGGGCTTCAGCTTCGCTGTTTTGCTCGCCAAACGTCATCGTGCCTAAACAGAGTCGACTTACCTCCATGCCGGTTCTGCCAAGTGGGCGCGTTTGCATTTTTATCTCCTTACTAAGGCGGAATTGCCACAAGATAAGCCGCCATTACCAGGCTGGTAAACGGCGTATGAATGGCATGTTAGCGAGGCTCATTGCAAGCAGCAAATTAATGGGGTTGAGTCGTCGCAAAGGCAGGCGTATGCTTGCCAGCCCATCGACCGGCTAAAGGCCGGTTTCTCGTGTGGTTGGCAGCTATTTTTGTGACTGCTAGCCCAAGGTTCCAACAGACGACAGGCAGGGTGGTTTGCCATGCTGCAGGCATCAACGTTGTTTACTCGGCTAGAATTTCGCCTAGCTGAACGGCTGTTTCATAATCACTGGCTGTTGCCGCGTTCACCGCGGACCCAGCGTTTAACGATGCGCTTGTTTAAGCGCTGTGCGGAAGCGGGTCACCCAGACGCGCTCTCCGTATACGGCCATATGCTGTTTCATCGCAGTCAGACGCCCCAGGACAAAGCGCGCGGAGCGCGGTACGTTCTGGAAGCTGCGCATGCCGGGGATGTAAAGTCACAGTACCAGGTGGCACAAATCCACGAACATGGCTGTGCCCAGTACCCGCGCCGTGAAGATTACGCGGTGACCTGGTACGCACGCGCCGCCCAGTCTGGGCACTATCTCGCCGCAGAGCGGCTTGCTCGCGCTTATCGCCTGGGTGAATTAGGCTTGGCGGTAGATGGTGAGCGTGCGGCTTACTGGCAGCGACAGGCGGATCAGCTGGCACTAAATAGCGTGGCCGCCGCATGAAGCGTTACCGCGTTTTGATTGAGTGAGGAAGGTTGTGTCCGAGACGCTACCCACAGTGCTAGATATTGAAGCGTCCGGATTTGGGCGCGGCAGCTACCCCATTGAAGTAGGCATCGCCCGTGCCGATGGAAGCTGCTGTGCTTTTCTCATTCAACCGCTGGAAGAGTGGACGCACTGGGATCCCAAGGCTGAACTGCTGCATGGCATCTCCCGTGATCGCCTTATTCAGGAGGGCTACCCGGTACGCCAGGTCGCCCACTGGCTGAACGATGAACTACGCGAGCTGGGTAAGGCGTACAGCGATAGTTGGGGGTACGACAATACCTGGCTGTCGCTGCTCTTCCATCATGCGGGTATGCTGCCGCGTTTTCGTCTTGAGGCGCTAAGAATTCTGCTTAGCGAAGAGCAGCAGGCAGTGTGGAGCGACACCAAAGAAGCGCTGATCGCCGAACAGGGTATTCACCGCCACCGGGCAGGTGAAGATGCCCGTTTACTGCAGCTTACCTATCAGCATACCCGCAAGCTCACCGAGCACCCGGGACGTTAGTAACTCTTCCCTCACCAGTTTTATAGCTGGGCCTCCAGCGCCTCAAGCAACTCATTGGGGGACGGTGCATCGAGCAGCATTTCGCGGGTGGGAGACGCCAAAAAGCCATGACTAACCGTGCTGTCTAAAAAGGTCAGCAGCGGCGAATAGAACTCGTCGATGTTCAGCAACCCCATCGGTTTTTCATGCAGGCCTAGATAGCCCCACGTCCATATTTCAAACAGCTCTTCCAAGGTGCCAATCCCGCCGGGTAAGGCAATAAAAGCATCGGCGTTGGCCGCCATGGTGGCTTTGCGTTCGTGCATGTTGCGCACCCGAATCAGCTCGCTCAAGCCAAAGTGGGCCTGTTCGCGCTCCACCAGGTGGTCGGGCATCACACCAATGACTTCACCACCGGCCTCAAGTGCTGCGTTAGCCAGCTCGCCCATCAGGCCAACGCGTGCCCCACCATAAACCAACGTGTGGCCGCGTTCAGCGAGGGTGCGCCCCAGTTGATTGGTGGCCTGGCGGAAGGCAGGGCTGTTACCTTCACGGGAGCCAAGATAAACGCAAATTCGAGCCATTCGTTTATTTCCTGTCGTTAAAAAATGAACGTGACTAAAACCGTAGCCAAAAAGAAAACGAGATTACTACGAGGCTTAGGTTAAAAGGGGCTTAGGGTAAACAGCGGTCTACCTGATGATGCTCATCCATCCACTGCCCAATCACATTATCACCGCACAGGTGGTGGGCGTACTGGGTGTGCAGGCAGCGTATCTGATGCCAGTTGCTAATGCCGCCAATGCCGCGTTCGGTCATCACGTTGGTGTAACCCAGCTTAGCGACTTCTTCACGCTGAGCATTACTCATATAGTCCCAGCGAGCGGTCACATAGTCGCGATGGCTCTGTTGGTAAGCCTCAAGAAATTCAGGCTCTTCCTGTAGGCGTTGTTCGAGCGCTTTGATAACCCCAACGGCTTCGATGCGGGAAATCTCAACTTTCAGAACATCGGAACAGAGCCAATACAGGGTGGGGAAGGGTTTACCATCGACAATCGGCGCCATACGCAGTACTAGCGGTGTACCTTCACCGTCGGTGGCGGCTACCGCTTCGATACCACGCGGTGCGCGGCCAAGCTGCTGGGCAATAATGGCGAGCTGACGTTCGTCAGGCGCTTGGTTGGTGCGTATCACCATTGGGTTGGTCTCTCACGAACGGTCGTCTTGAACAAATTTAGTCGAGCGGCCAACGGCACGGAAAAAGCAGCGATTGAGCTGTTCAGGCGACGCGACATAGCACCACGTCCGCTCACAGTATTCAGCGGCTCGTGCCATTAGCACGTCATAAAGGCGATTGAAGGGGGCATCATAATCGTAGGGATCGGCACCAAACAAGCGGATATGCGGATAGTCGGCAAAGCGCTCAATAAAATAGCGCTCAAGGTCTGCCTCCACGGCGCGATGCTGGGCGACGTTGTCAGGGTCTATCCAGAGGTTGTAGCGGATTGCCATTATAAGGCTCCTGTTGCCCCGGTAGTGCAGGGCAGCGTCGATCAGGCGGGCTCAGGCGCGTCTTGAAGGTGCGACATTAGCGCCTCGCGCAGGTCACCCTCAATAGGCATGGCGCACTTGGCCTGGTGGTCATACTGCACCATAACCGTATGGCCCAGGTTAGTGAGCTTGCCGTGCTGCCGCGCCTCTTGGGTGACTGTAAACGAGCTATTGCCTAATCGCGTTAAGTAAGTACGTATTTCGATATCGTGACCGTAAAACAGTTCAGCCCGGTAGTCGACTTCCATGCGCGCCATAATCAAGCGCCACTGCTTGGGGTTTAAATCAGGGGTAAAGAGTTTGAACAAGTCATTTCGGGCAAGCTCAAACCACGCTGGCAGGCGGGTGTTGTTAATGTGCCCTAAGGCGTCAGTATCGTAAAAGGCGGGCTCAATGGTACGGGTAAACATGGCTTGTCCTTGTTATTAAAAAAACAGGTTATTAGTAGGGGTAATCGCAACGGCAACGTTTAGGATTAACCCAAGCAAGCGCTTGGTCAAGCGGTGCGGCGTTGATACCACGCAATGAGTTGCATCCACCCCAACAGCCATAGCGTGGCAGCAGCGAAGCCGACCAATGTGCCCCATAGCAACCCTAGTGTGCTGTAAGTATAGGAAACACATAGCGTGTAACTCAGTAGCGAGCCAAGTCCCATCGGGTAGTGCTTGATCACCGTCGCCACCGGCGCTGCCCCATGGTTCAGGTGTAGGATCAGCAAAAAAGGCAGCATCGTGACGGGAAAGGCGGCCAACGTTCCCGCCCAGGCGGGCGGCAGCCAGTGGGCCAGGCTGGTAATGGTAAATATGATCACCGTGGCAAGTGCCGCGCGGGCGGCAAGCGCCGGTAACGAAAACGTTCTGCTGGCGGGTATCCTGACATCAGTAATGCTGCGAAATAAGCCGCTGAACAGAGCAATGGCGCATAGCGTCACCAGCGTGCCGCTCAAACGCGTGAAGTTAAACTGAGCGAGCAGCGTGCTAACGGCGAGCCAGGCAACCAAGCCGCCCGCCACGCCGCCAATGACACCTTTAACGCCCGGCTGTCGTCCTGCCATCCAATAACCGGCCCCTAGCGCCATTGTGGCCGTAAAGCCCGCCAGGGTATGCACCGCACTTTGGGTCGCAAACTGAGGGGAAATTTCCAAGCCGATAAAAAATAGCGCCAAGGCCGTGCCTAACGGATAGCCCGCCAGCAGGCCCGCCATGCGCGGGCTAGCACGCACGGCAATCGCGCCTAGTCCCAGCACCATGCTGATCGATAGCCCTAATTTCGCTAGCTGCCAAGTGAGAGGGACTTCAATCATGCGGCGTTTTCCTTGCTGTTATTGTTTGGGTACTGTCAGCCTGCGAGCTCGTGAATTAAACCAAACGCAGGCCTTGCTGGTCGCGCCATGCGGCCTCAAGGGCATCTTTTAGGGGCGCTTTCAAGTGCGCGGGGAGCGCCTCCTGCGCCGCTTGGAGTGAATCAAACGAACGGTTGCGCAGCCAGCAGTAAGCCCAGGCACAGGCTTCGGCGTCGCTATCGGGGGTCGGGCGAGCGGGCATTTGATTGAGCAGAAAGACCGCAGTGCGCGGCGCCCATAGCGGCATTTCACCTAGCTCATCCTGGCTCCACTGCTCCAGGGTGGCGCCGCTGGGCGTGGCGTCGGGTGTACCTAATTTAGCTACCCGTGCTGTTTCGGCCAAAATGAGCGCTAGCTGATCCGTATTCGCTTGCCCAAGCGAGCGCCATTGCCGCAACAGCGCCGATAGCCCCGCCCGCATCTTGGTATAAAAGTCATCTTGCGGCATGCTTGGCACAACCCCTATTGAATGAGTGAGATTTTTCATGGCCTACGATTTTGCCACGCCTGTGGAGCGACGCCACCCAGAAGGTGGCTGGGCATCGCAAAAATGGCACCGCTACGGCGACGACGTACTGCCTCTTTGGGTCGCCGATATAGATTTCCGCTCCCCACCTGCGGTGATTGATGCACTGCAGGCGCGGGTGGCCCACGGTGTATATGGCTATGGCGGAGTGCCCGCTACGTTAACAGAAACCCTGTGCCAGTGGAGCGCCCACCACTATGACTGGCCCATTCAGCCGGAGTGGCAGCAGTGGCTGCCGGGCGTAGTGCCAGCTTTGCACCTGGCCGCGTTAGCGCTGACCGAGCCAGGCGACGGTGTCTTGACGGTGGCGCCGATCTACCCGCCATTTTTAGAGGTTGCAAAGCGCACAGGCCGATTGCCCCAGCAGGCGATGCTGGCAGCGCCTTCAACCCCCAATGAGCCTTGGCAGCTCGATATTGCCGCCTTGGAGGCCGCTATTACGCCGCGTACGCGCTTGCTGCTGTGGTGCCAGCCCCACAACCCTACGGGGCGAGTGTGGCGCCATGAGGAACTTGCAGCGCTGGCTGAGCTAGTGGAGCGCCACGACCTTTGGGTGGTCTCCGATGAGCTGCACTGCGACCTGTTATTGGACGAAGGCGCCCAGCACCGCCCGTTAGCCGCGGCATTTCCTGAATTAGCGAAGCGCACCATTACGCTATGGGCACCGTCGAAAACCTTTAACCTGGCGGGCTTAACCAGCGCCTGCGCGGTGATTCCCGACCCCGCACTGCGTGAGCGCTTTGCGACGGCTACCAAGGGGTTACTTCCCGATGGCAACGTGCTCGGCTTGGTCGCGGCGGAAGCAGCGTATCGACATGGCGAGCCGTGGCGCCAGGAGCTGTTAAGCGTGTTACGTGAGCATCGTGGGACGCTGCAGGCACGCGTAGCGACTTGGCCGGGCGTGCGCTGGAGTGCGCCGGAGTCGACCTATCTAGCTTGGCTGGATATGCGCGAGGCATGGTTAGGTGAGGCGCCCTACAAGACGTTGCTGAAAGAGGCGGGAGTAGCGCTTTCGGACGGGGCGGCCTTTGGCTGCCCCGGCTTTGTGCGGCTTAACTTTGGTACCACCGCTTCCCAGCTGGAAGCGGCGCTGTCTCGTATGGATTCCCTGCTGAAGCGGGATTGAAAGCCTTAAGAAGACCTTAGTACAGCATCGCAAAAAGCTTACGGCGGTAAGCAACGGTCAGCGGGTGGTCGGCGCCCAGGGCGTCGAATACCTGCAGTAGCGTTTTACGCGCCGCGTCATCGTTATAGGCGCGATCCTGCTTCATCAGCGCCAGCAGCGCCTCCAGCCCTTCATCATAATGACCGTCGGCCACTTGGCGCAGGGCGCGCTGGTACTGCGCTTCGCTATCGGTGCGATTGCCCAGGGCCGCAATCTCCTCGGCTGAGAGTGCCTGCTCGCTAAACTCGATGCTGGCGCGTACGCCACGCGCAGGTGCCGCGTCGCGCTCTTCCGGGGGCAGGTTATCGAGTACTTCACGGGCCTCACTGCCGCGCCCTTCGGCCACCAATACCCGTGCGAAGGCTACCTGGTAGGCATAGTGCTCTGGGTACTGGCCCATTAGGGTTTGATAAATCTCGCGGGCAGCGGCGGTGTCACCGGCTTTAAGCGCTTCTTCCGCCTGCTCTTCAGGGGTAGGCGGCGCTTCGCCGGGGGCGGGGAAGTAGCGATTGAGCCACTCGCGCACTTCTTTCTCCGGCAGAGCGCCCTGGAAGCCATCCACCAAGCCGCCCTGGCTAATCAGCTTCACATCGGGCACAGAACGCACGCCCAGTTGGCCGCCGATTTCGGGGTTTGCTTCAATATCGAGCTTGCCGAGCAGGAAAGCGCCCGCGTACTCAACCACCAGCCTCTCCAGCACCGCGAGCAGGGTGCTGCTGCTTGCGTTGGACGGCGAGTAGCAGCCCATTAGCACCGGCACCTGCATGGACGCTTCAAGCACCTGCTGAATATTGCCAGCATTGAGCTCGATAATGACATCTTCAGGGCGCACCGCCGCTTGTTCAGCGTTAGGCGCGGTAGCGTCAGCACTTCCGGTATCCGCCGTAAGCGGCTTACCTGAGCGGGGATCGATAATTTGCATGGGTAGACTCGGCATCAAAAAATGAACAATAGTTCCCCATGATATGCAGGCATTTGCCGGTGGATTCAAGGAAGAGGAGGGAAATAAAACTCACTGCTAGTAGGTATCAAGCTACGTGAACCTGATAAAGCAGAAACAGGGCGCGGTTAGGCGCCCTGGATGAGCTACTATTTTTGGCATTGTTTCTGAAATTGCTTCTGAAATTACTTAAGGAATGATGCGCTCCGCGCGTAGGCGAGCGAACAGATCGAAAAACGCCGCGCGTGTTTCACGGAAGTGATCAAAGCCGAAATCTCGCGACTTGGTGACGTCGTTGACGCACTCAAGCTCGCGCCCCAGGTCGGCATCGGTGTGCCACCAGGAGGCTAACTTGCTGACATCGGCTTCGACTAGCTCGTTGTTTTCGACAATCTCGGCCCAGGTAGGCGCAATGTCGGCCATCTGGGTTTCGAGCGGTTGTGGCGTTTCCGGGCAGTCGGCTACTTCAAGCTCGAAGAATTCGCCAATTTCATGCCACAGTCGACGCCAGCGGAACACATCGCCATTGACCGTATTAAAGGCCTCATTGTGGGCACCGGGCGTGGTCGCCGCCCACTCCATCTGCCGCGCCAACACCAGCGAATCGGTTAGATCGGTCAAGGCGTTCCACTGCACCTGCGAGCCAGGGAAGGTAAACGGCTTGCCCGTTGCCTTGCAGATAGAGGCGTAAACCGCCAGCGTCACGCCCATGTTCATGGCGTTACCGCGGGCATAGCCGATGACCGTGTGTGGTCGGTGCACGTTCCAGCTAAAGCCGTCCCGATCCGCCTTCGCGAACATGGTGTCTTCGAGGGTGTAGTAAAAGTTCTCGCCAGGTACGCGGGGTGCTGATTCACGAAACGGCGTCTCGGTCTTGCCGCTACCGTAGTTCTCGAAGGCACCCAGATACTGCTTGGTGCCGGTCACCAACGAGACATGTGCCAAGCTTGCGCCCTGCAGGGCGTCGAGGAGGTTGTGCATCATCGCGCCGTTGGCCTCGACGTTAGCCTTTTCATTTTCGCGCCGCACCCAAGTGCAATAAAACACGTGGGTGATGGGTAGCCCCGCCAGTGCTTCCGCCGTAGCCTCGCGATCTAACAGATCGGCAGCGACGGGAATTACCCCTGCTTGATCAGAGGGGCGACGAGATAATCCATAGACACTCCACCCGCTAGCGGTGAGGTAGCTGGCTAAGTTGCCACCAGTGATGCCGGTCGCGCCGACGACTAATGCGGTGCCTTTGCGCATCGTTAACTCCTTTTGTAGACAAAATTTTCGGAACGGGCAGTGGAAATGTGCTTTGTGTCCGATGAAAAGCAGTCTGGTCGCCAAGAATCATTGCTACAATTGGAAAAATCGCAAATCTTTATTGCGCTAGGAGCAACTCGATGGATCTCAATGCGCTACGCATCTTTGAGCGCGTCGCCGCGACAGGAAGTTTTACCGCCACCGCACGCCACTTTCATCGCGCCGTGTCGTCGGTTTCGCGTCAGATTGCCTCTTTAGAGGAGGCGCTTGGTCAGCAACTGTTCTATCGCCACACCCGCGCCGTGACGCTGACCGAGGCAGGTTTGCGCTACTATCAGGAAGTTCGCGAGATACTTGAACGACTCGACCTGGCGACGGAAGCGCTAACGGCCCCCAATACAGCGCCTAGCGGCGTGCTGCGCCTCAATGCTCCCGTGGCTTTCGGCCAGCGCCAAATCGTGCCGATTCTGCATCACTTTCAACGCCGCTACCCGGCGATCAAAGCCGAACTGATGTTAACCGATCAACTGACCGACCCGGTGCGCGAGGGCATCGATATTACCTTTCGTGTCGGCGAATTGGCCGATTCAACGCTGGTGGCACGCCGCCTAGCGTCAATGAACTACGTTGTGGTTGCTGCCCCCACCTATATACAGCGCTGCGGCAGGCCCAATACCCCAGATGACCTTGAACACCACGACTGCCTGCTCTACCAAGGTGAAATGGGTCGTCAGCGCTGGTACTTCCATCATGCCGAGCAGCCGCAAGCCTTTGCTTACAAAGTCGACGGCAGCCTGTATAGCAACGATGCCGAGAGCCTGGTGCGTGCCGCGCTAATGGGGCAGGGACTGGTGATGTTTCCCACCTGGCTGATCGCTGATGAGCTGGCCTCGGGCAAACTGTTGCCTCTGCTCGAAGCGTGGCGATGTGAAGTCGTGCCAGGCAGGCGCGATATCCACGTGCTCTACGCCCAGCGTCGGCTGCACACCCGCAAGGTAAGCGCTTTTTTGGATCATCTGTTTGAGATGGTTGGATCTACACCAGAATGGGATCGCTGGCGTGAGCAGCTGGCGGTGTAAGGGTTCAGGCACAAAAAAGCCGCTGCCTTTCGATAACGGCTTTCTCTGTTGTATTGGATAGCGAGATTCGCTGGCTTTGGCTTTAGAATAAAAGCGAACCGATGGCCTTCAGGGGGGGGATGAGACGCTGAACCCGAGAGCTTTTCTGACTACTCTCACCGAACTCTAGGCAATAAAAAAAGGCAGACCAGTAAGTAACTGATCTGCCTTTAAAAATATTGGTAGCGGGGACCGGATTTGAACCGATGACCTTCGGGTTATGAGCCGGATTGATTTGATTTTCTTAGTGCTGCTTTATTTGTTGTTATTTGTCTAAATAGCCTGCTATATAAGGGTTTTCGTCGGTTTTTGAAATGCTGTCTAGGTAATTTAAGGTCAATCTAGCACGCTAAAGAGTGTCACAAAATAAAATGTAAAATTTACAGCATAAATGACCGTTAGGCTGCTGCTGAGGTCGGCAGCGGGTTAGCCGGACTCTGAAACCGGCGAGACTGGCATCATAGGTTTTGTCAGAACGGATTGTTTGGTATGCCAGTTCCCGTGAGATGGCGCTGGGCGGATGTTCCAATTGTCGGGCGATGGTTCGGATTTAGTAGTGAACCCGCATCTGCATGATGGCGGCTCGGTCTTCAGTAGAGAGGTCGCAATAGCAATGAGTCGTGGCAAAACCATACCGGAGGGTCAGATATTGCATTTGGTCATTGAGACCGCCAACCCAAGTGCGAATAGTCAACGGCATCTTATTGGTGATACGGCTACAGTGGAAGCAGCTTGAAGCATTCGATTGATGAGTTTATTATATCTGAACTGATATAAATTTATGGCAGTTAAGGAGCCAGCGTGGCGCGCAAGAAACCTGTTGCATTCGTTGGAGACTCGAAGGATCGGCTGCGCGACTTCTCTCTGGACGCCAAGCGAGAAGCGGGGTTTCAGATAGACAAGATTCAGGCTGGAGGCCAGCCGGACGATTTCCGCCCAATGCCAAGCGTTGGCCCTGGTGTCATGGAAATCCGCATTCGGGAACACAACGGCGCCTTTCGGGTCTTCTACGTGGCCAACCGGGGCGACGCGGTATTTGTGCTCCACTGCTTCCAGAAGAAAACCCAGCAGACCGCCAAAAAAGACATCGACTTGGGCAAGCAGCGATACAAGGAGCTGCCCTGAGCCCAACCACCAAGCGAGGTTAGAAAATGGCCATCGAGTATTACGACAGTGTGTGGGACGCCATCGAGGACACTCCTGAAGAGGCGCTGAACATGCGGCTGCGCTCCGAGCTCATGGCGAGGATTGCTGGCCGTGTAAGGGAGTGGGATATTACTCAGAAAGAGGCTGCACATCGTCTGGGAATCACCCAACCCCGCCTCAACGACTTGCTGAACGGCCAGATTAATAAGTTCAGTCTCGATGCTTTGGTCAACCTGACGGGGCCAGCTAACTTCCATCTCGAACTGGAGATTGAAGACGAGAAGGAAGTAGCCGCCTGAGAGTGACCAGATAAACTAGGTTCAGCTAGACAAGTGAAGAAATTCTTGGCCTCAGTTCACTTGATGAGCTTTTAACGACTGACTGCCTCTCAAAGGCTAAAGCAATCTGGTTTGCCCGGAATCGATAAACTTATACCCCATAGCTTTATAGCCTTTCTCACGCTTTCGGAACATTCGCTCAAGCATAGGCAGGCCAGTATCCAAGTAATCATAGACAGTGACTTCTAGTTTGCCTTCGGTGTCTCGATGGAGTCTGCCTGCATACTGTGACAGCGTTCCTTTCCATGCGATGGGCAGAGCTAAAAACAGGGTGTCCAGTCGAGGCAAGTCAAAGCCTTCTCCAATGTATTTCCCAGTTGCAACGATGACTTGAACCCTATGCAACTCTTTTTCTGCCAACTGGCGCTCTTTGACGCGCATCCCACCACGTAAGATAACTGACGATATGGATTCAGCATCCAGCAGTGTCGCCAAGGTCTCGGCATGTTCTCGTCGTTCCGTCAGCACAAGGCAATTTGCTTGGTTGTGCGCACAGCTTGCAACATCCTGAACAATGGCCTCATTTCGGGCGCTGCTCTGGGCAAGCCAATGGTAAACCGATGCGATATGGGGCCGCACACTAGGCTGGCAGATGTGGGTGGGTGGCGTTTCGTGATGCTCTCGAACAATGACGTGTTGGATAAATCGGTTACTGTGTTGCGCCTGGGCTTTGTGACGAATGGGCCCTGCAACCATCAACATGATTTTTTGGTGGCCATCCTGACGATCAGGCGTTGCTGTCAAACCAATGACGTATCGAGCGCTGACCTCATTAAGCAACATCTCGTAACGTGGCGCTGAGATATGATGGCATTCATCGATGATGACTTGCCCGTACTCCTTGACCAGCTTCGAGACCGTATTGTCTTTCTTATTGATCAAGCTTTGGTAAGTGGCAACGTCGACCTGCCCAGTAGGTTTCTTTTTACCGCCGCCAATTACACCGATGGGCGCCCCCTCAAGGAAGGTGTCGAGTCGCTCCTTCCATTGATCAAGTAGCTGACGACTGTGCGCGAGGATCAGTGTGTTGACTTGCCGCCTGGTTATCACGCCAATAGCCGTTACGGTTTTACCGAAAGCGGTCGGTGCATGAAGTATTCCGGTATCGTGTTGGACAAGTGCCTGCACCGCCTTATCCTGGTCGCCACGCAGCGTTGCTTTTAGGCTGACTCCAGGTAAAAACTGGCCTGATATTCTATGGTCATCAATGTCCACCGTGATTCCTTGTTCCAGCAGCAGATCCTGAAGCTCATCCAAGCAGCCTCTGGGAATAGAAAGATAACCTTGCTCAATATGGGCGCATGATATGTAGCGAGGGATGCCATGCGTCGAGAAACGAAGCGACTGTGTTTTGAAAAATACAGGATTAGCAAAGCTGGCCATTCGCTTTATTCGTGCCGCCAATGCTCCAGGAATGCCTAATAACTTTATATAAATGTGACTGGTCAGGATGAGCGTGATGCTTTCAGGACATCCAGAAAGCTTCCCTGTATCAACCGGTAACGTTGACTCCCACGGCAACACAGTATCTGCAGTCACACCGGAATTAGCCTCCTTGCCGATCAGCTCTTCAAGCTGAGCTGATGAAAGTGTCTGTTGCTGACTGAGCAGTGCCCATTGATCCGGGTATGGCGTAAAGTTGTCGTCGACGAAGACGGTGCATCCGCGACTTCGCGCCTCGTGTTGAAGCGGCAGGGCAATCAGATTGCCAAACCCACCATCAGGCATGGTGTCTTGGTTAGGAAATAGCCGGTCATAGGAGTCGAAGGATAAGCCTGGATGAAGCTCCATGGCCTTATCCAACAATTTGAATCCCAACCTCCTCGCTGACGAAGCTTGAACAGCTTCTGAAAAGAAAAACCATAGATGGGCACCCGCACCGGACCGAGAAATCTCCACAAGATAGGGTACGCCTTCACCACGACAGACCTGGGCTAGTGCACGAACATCCGCTTTCCAGTCCCCCTTATCAAAATCCGCCGCCAGCAAGTAACAAGAGCTATCCGGTAGTAAAGGGTAAAGGCCAGTCACATGTTTGCCAGACAGGTGGTCATAAACTGCATCAAAATCGAGGGGCTTGAAATTTTTGTGTCGACATTCTCCGCACTTGATCCGTGGTTTCTGACAGATGCCCGGCATCCACTCATTCGCACAAGCGACAGCATAGCCGGAACGGCCGCCGGAGCTCTGCCAGCGAACCGCATAAACATCCTGCCTGCCTCGAAAGAGTTTTCGGTATACTTCGATTTTCTGGCCAGGGGTGAGTAGCGGTAAATCATGTCGGTTTGCAGAGCGATACAGCTCTTGCTTTCGAGAAAGGAGAGCAGCCTTTTCTTGTTCAAGCTCTGATAGTCTCAGCTCAATAGTGACGAGTTCTTGATCTGTGCGGATACCTACCTCGTGCCCAGTAAAGCTATAGGGGTCTACGGTTTAACAGGTTAGAGACGCTTATTTGTAGTCTAGCTTATCGTCAGCACTCGGCTGACAGACCACACTCGTCACCATAAAAATTTACGGCGACCTATTTTGATATAATAGTAATGCATTGGACTGACAACACTGAGGCATGGTGTGACAAAGTTGGTAATATCGAAGATCAAATCCCCTTCCGGAGCGCTCGCTGAGATCGAGCGAGTCAACATTAACATTGCCAATCAATTGCCCGTGTCGTCATGGCTGGATGCTGAATTAGCCGATACCTTACTTGCCTACCATCCCGTTTCTGTGCAAAAGGTATCGAGGCATTACGAAGTGGTCAGTGGATTTCGCGCGTTTCATGCCGTTAGTGCCTTGCTGGATCCAGAGGCTTCCATCTCGGTAGGCATCACAGATGCTCACGAATCTGATCTGGTCAGAGGAGCGTTGTTTGAGCTTATTAGCCATAGCCTGATGCACTGTCCTGAGGCTGTGGATGCGAAAGAGCGCGTCTATCGACAGTTAAAAGAGCTCTCCATTACGCTGCGTAAGACGCACGGCATCAAGGTGCCTAAGAGTCTGTCCACACGCAATCTAAAGGCATTAATGGGACTAGAAGAGCGCCGCATCACGCATTCAAGGAAGCGAAAATCAGAACTCCAGCGGATCATGGAGTCCCAGTGACATGGTGATGCAAGCAGATTTGGAGAAATTGGCAACTTTGAGTAGCGTGGAGCTTTCCAGAATAGAAAAGCTGCTTGCGCTGCTGAAAGCGCCGGATGATCTAACCCACCTTCTCCTAGTTATGGAAAACTTGAACCGTGCTTTACAAGCAGTTCAAAGAAGCCAAAAAATTCGGGAGGATCTTGATGATGCGACCAAGAAAAAGGAGGAGAAAGGCCTCTTTCATTACCTTCCTGTCATTACCCAGATTATCGCCGTGCTGAAGGGATTTGATCGCGAAAGCTGCCCAGAGACGTGGTTAGATCAGTCGGGGAAGCAGCGCGGCATTATCAATGACCACCCTGAATGGGCGATGCTGATTCTTACCCCCGATGCTGAGTGCTATGGCAATGATGCGTATTGGCAGCATACCGGTGTAGTTATGGCGTGCTCAGCCGTTCAGCGAAAGCGGCACCAAGCGCATATTGGTTCCGAAATCACCGCTGCTTGTCGTGATATCCGGACGATTGGCAATGGCAAGAAGTCTCTCGGGCTGTTGATAGAGATTGAGATGGACGCCACGCTCAAAAGCTACCGTCAACAATATTTGCTAAAGAGCGACGAGATCCTCGAGCCGCTGTCGGGTATCGAGCTGCTCGTTCGAAAAGTACTCGACCATAAGGGAAAGACGAGAGACGGTGGAGGTGGGGGTGGCCACCCGGCCCGAACGATCGAGCGGCGCGTTGATGTGTCGGATTCGGATGACGAGGAAAATGAGGGGCCAGAAAAGTCGATGCAACTGTTGGAATCGGCCGGTGACGAGCAGGCGCAGGGCCGTCAGCGTGCCGCCGGTTTGCACCCCAAAGAATCCCAGACACTGCGTGCTGTTTCCTTCACGGAAAGTAAAGCATCACCGACATTAGGGTTTGATCTAAGGGACTTGATCCGGCGCCAGAGCAGCCGTATCCAACATATCAGCCAGTCCAACCAGAGGCTTCCTTTTCGCTACGCCAGCTTAAGTCGGGTCGAGCTATCGCTGGCAGCGAAAGCAGCTTTCGAGCTATTTACGGGCCGAGGCCGCTTTGAAAAGCGTGATGACGAAGATGTCTATGCCGGTCTACTGCTGCTGTTGATGATCTGGCTTGGACGTCCCGTCGAGCAGATTCTGGGGATGCGGGTCTATAACCATCGACATGAGCTACCGAAACACCGCAAGGACGTACTCGCTTTTTTGATTGAAGAGCACGCCTTTGTGCTCCCCATTCCGTCGCCGGAGTGGCGTAACAGTCTCCAGGACGACGCAAAGAAACTGCTCTTTACAGCCGGTGGGAGCACGCCTGCATTGGTGGATGAGGTAGTGGTGGTCGCCAGTCCCGTGCGGATGGGGAAGTTTATCTCGCGCCTCAGCTTGGTGCGGAAAAGTCGGACAAAATATCGCGAACTGTTTCCCGAATGGCGTTATGGCGGCATTGAGGAGGCAATGCGGGCGGCGGTTTCAAAGATCAACCGCGCCCACCGTATGCGGCTGACACCCCGTCGCATCAGTCAAGCGCTGTTCGATGAGATCGTCGGCCACTCCAGCGATTGGGTCGATGCTTACCTGTTGACCGGGCACCGTTTCACCGTCGCTGACGTGGCCGCACATTATTACAGCGTGCCGGCTGGCTATCTTGAGGCACTCTATCATGCTGCTGCTGTTTCGCTGCGCAACAGTATTTATCAGTACCTTAGCGTAGAAGAAAAGCATTACTACGCCTTCAAACAGGTCGTTCAAAACAGGGGCGACCATGGCAGTAAGCTGAACCTCAAACCGATATTGCTGACACGCCTGGTCAAACACTTGAAAGGCGAACTGCGGGCAGCTAGGCGTCTTCAGCCTGGGGAGGAGAGTTGGCGACAAACGCATAATCACTACGTGGCTTATATCGCTTTCTGGATACTGTTCGCGACGGGCTACCGTGCTGTCAATGACTTGGTTTTTCGCTGGCGGGAAATCGACTTTGCGTCCGGTTTTCTGGCCATTTCCGACAAGGATGACGAAGCGATGAGTCAGGCACGGGTGGTTTGGCTGTTGCCGGAGTTGCGTGATCAAATACGCCAGTATGCGAGCCACTTGGAAGTGCTACAGGCCCGGTTTTATCAACGTGCGTCTCTTTACGAGCACCTCGAAGCAGTGTTGAGTGAGCCTCAGCCAGACGTGCCGCTGATGTTCTTTATCAGTGACAGCTGGCAGATGGTTCAGCTTTCTCCAGAGAATCTGCGGCGCCACGTACCGCTCTTTACGCTGCCAGTCAACGCAAGTCGGCACTATCTTCGCAGTGCTTTGCGTGCTGAAGGGGTTCGTGGCGAACTGGTTAATGCCTTTATGGGGCACGCTCAACAAGGGCAGGAGCCGTTTGGCGCTTTCTCTACCTTGACCCCCGTGGAAATGTTTCGGGAGCTAGCGCCTGTCCTCAGTAAAATGCGCCGGGAAGCGGGATGGACAGTGCAGCAGGGGCTAGCGGATGACTGACTATGTCGAGGAAGTTTGGAGCGGCTGGAAGCTAATACAAGTTCCGGAAGGGGCAGGTGGTGCCGAGGCACGCCATCGGCAGCATCTGCTAAATAGGCGTCGTCACCAAATGGCAGTGCTGGAACTGCTACAGGAAACGCACCCTGGCCTTGTCCGCGGTGAACCGGATGTCAGCGTGCCGACGGATATCGCCCAGCAGTGGGAAGAAGCCCTACAAACCGGTGACAACCGTTCAGTCGTCGAAATTCGCAACAAGGTTAACTTCTTATCACTGGGGCTGTCGCGTGGGCAGCGTGAGTTGGGGTGGGACGTGCGCGTTCCAGCGCCGCTGCACCTGGTCAGGCCAGCGGCGAGTCCTTTTACGCCCTTGTCCTTCAAAAATTTAAGCGATTACCGTGACTGGTGCCAGGATGCCGATCATGAGATTCAGCAGCCAGACTTTCAGGCGCTTCTTTGGCACGGCAATGGAAAAAAGGGACACCGTCGGCTTGAGCCTGAAATGATCAGTTGGGGGCTGTTTCTTTATTGTGTGATTGCCAATGACGGCCTGCTGGGCAGCAAGCACCTGAACTCACTACCATTGGCCACCACTACATTGGCAGTGCACGGGGCTTCTGCCTGGTTGGTGCTGCATGAGACAGTACCGGAAGGCATGCCAAAATCGAAACGGGTGTTGCCACGTAGCCGTTGGCTGTTGGGAGTGTCGGCCTTAGCGGTGTTGATGCGCCACATTCAGCATTTTGGCCACCCTGGCGAGAAGTGTGGCGGTTATCAGCAGGCGAGGGCTTATACCCAGACGGCTTGGCTGCATTTCTGTGGCGCTTTAAAGACTGAGCCGGTGTCACTTCCGACGTTTAGCGAGCATGCCACGACCGCCTTTCGCTTACATGTACCGGCTTATATCGTGAACAGCGCACACGGCAAACACCCAAGCACGTCAATTGCTGAAGAGCGTTGGCATCAGCTGCTCACCGGTGGGTACGTAAAGCATGCCAAGCCAAAAGCCGAGCAGGAGGATGTGCTTCCAGGAGAAGGATCCGGGCTAACGCCAATGGTGACCGAGCGTTGTGAGCGGGACCAACCGTTGTATGAAGGGCGTGCGCTGCTGAAATCGTTACACGATACGCTCTATAAGCGTCGTAACCAGAAACGCCTCAGGTTTCGAGACCTTTCTCGCGAGCTGGAAAGTGCCATTGTTGCTTCTCAGCGTATGGCTCCCATCATTGAATGCTTGTGTCGCTGGCTGCTGTTCCTGCATCAGAAGCAGAAGCGAAAGCAGTCGACGCTGTACAAGTATCTCGGTATAAGCATGCCGCTACTGCAGGCTTTGGGGGAGACGCCGGTTGATCAGGACCGGATGGATGCGCTCATTGAGGCCTATCAGTTCGTGGTCGAACAGGCCAAGACCGAGAAAAACCGCCACTACCGTTGGGCGGTGTTGCGCTCATTCCATTCTTTTCTTGTGATTGATCAAGGCCTGGCCAACGTCTCTATGGTGCTTGTTGACGGTGGGATAACTGTCGCGCATCACGCCGATGCCAATTGTCTGTCAGAGGATGAGTATCGTCTGATAGCTAGCTTTCTGGCCTCCCGCTCGGCAAACATCATGGGGCAAATTCGCTATTGGGTATTTGTGCTTGGATTTCGCGCTGGTCTCAGGATAGGAGAAGCACTTTCCATTCAGTTAGATGATGTCTTGCTTCATCAAGAGGTGCAGAATACCGACGTTACTCTTCTGGTTCGTAACAACGAGTATGTGGGGGTTAAGAGCCATGATTCACGGCGGCAGCTTCCGCTTTATTATCTGCTGACGGACAGCGAGCTGGAAGCATTCAAGGCCTTCATCGCCAATCGACAAGAGGTGTCCCTTCACGGTAGAGTCATGCTGTTCGGTGAGGGAAGTGGTTCGGTGGCTCCACTACGCGATGATGAGGTGCAGGCAGAGATCCACGAAGCCATGCGACGTATCACCGGGGATTACAGTCTGCGCTTTCATCACCTGCGTCATTCACTGGCTAACTATCTGTTGCTCTCTTTTCATGGGGTGGAGATACCCTGCTCAGCGCCTTCCCATCATGCTTTTCTTTGGGACAAGGTCGCTGAGGGTCCCACGCGATCAGGGCTGTACTTTATTGCGCAACTGATGGGCCATGCGTCCCCCGATGTGACATTACGAAGCTACTTGCACTTTACCTGCCTGCTCCTTGACCATTACTGCCACAAGCAGCCCTCCTCGATGGAGAGCTGTATTCCGAGCCACGCAATTGCTCAGTTGGAACCCTTGGCCAACGTGCTCCAAATCAAGCCGGCGACCCTGCGTAAATGGAAAGAGCGTTTCGGCGAAAAACCGCCACGTTGGCTTAATAAGGCCTTTCCCAAATGTTCTGTGATAGACGTAGCTCAGCAGGCGTTTGCCCCCTATCCTGAATTGCCAGCCAAGATACTGCTTGAGCGCCAAGGTCTGAGTCAGCTATCGCTGGAGCAGGTTGCCGCCGCGCTGGATGCTTTGTATCAACGCGATTTTGACGACGTTGAGCATATCTTTAATTTGTGTAAAGGCGAGGCAGAGCGGCTAACGTCTTGCGCGCGGCGGGTTCTAACAGCGCGCACGCGGCAGGGGATGAGCGCGTTTCGTCACTACCGGTTGACGAAAGGTAAGCAGCCAGCACCGAATGATTTTGCCCATCCACGCCTAGCAATGCCGCGCTCGCTGGCGGAACGCCCAGTGGCGAATGCGATGTACCAAGCCATCTGGTCGCGGTGGTTCAGCCATCATCCGGATGAATTGCGAGGGCATCTACGTTTTTTCTACCGCTACCACCGTGCCACCGACGGTCATGTATGGATTCGCGATACCGCTGATGGCTTGGCCTTTGTGAGTTGGGTGCTGGGTCTGGATGCTCGCATCAGAGCAGTCGTTGAGGTGACACCAAGTGCGCGATCATCCCTGTCTGAGAGGCAGCAGCTGAGTGAATGGAAGAAGCGACTACCTTCGCATCAACATAAGGTGGAATGGCAATCTAAACCTTCAGGCAACCGTTTTTCAAAACCGCTGGGCACGGGCAACGTTACTTTCTATGTAGTCAATGAGAATAAGCGTTCTCGAAGTGGCTACCCAGTACGCTATATGCTGGTGATGACGTGTATCGTAATGGCTACGGTCGCCCAAAATGGGGGAAGCTCTAAAGTGGGATAGGAAGAGGCGACACCTCCCTCGCTGGCGTTGCAGTTTTTTTGTGCCGTTTCTCTAAGATGGCTACCAGTGTACAGCTTGGGCTGTTGCTGTCTGATCTAGTTTTTGTACGAAAAGTTGGCTCGCAAGCAACGGTCGATGCACGCTACGCATACCATCGCCTTAAAGCTACTTGCCAGCTTTTCATAGCGTGTGGCAATGCGGCGACATTCTTTAAGCCAGCCAAAGCAGCGTTCTATCGCATTCCGTTGCCGATATTTGGGTTTATCGAACCGCCTGGGTAACCCCGGCCGGGCTCTTCGATGCATGTTGCGCTGAGCAATCACGGGTTTCATGCCGTGCCTGTCGTAATAATGACGCAACTCATCGCTGTCGTATCCTTTATCCGCCATCATATAGCGACTACGTTTGCGAGGACGCCCGACGCCACCTGGTAAATTAATTTTCTCTAATGTCGGAACGAAGTGCTGAGAATCTGCCTCTTGACCAGGAGACAGAGTGAACGCCAGTGGCCAGTCATGGCGATCACAAACCAAGTGGATTTTGGTTGTTAAACCGCCGCGGTTACGGCTGAGCGCATGGTCTAGCGGTTCTTTCGAGCCCCCTTTTTACCGCCACCAGCGGCAGCGCGCGTGGCTCGCACGGAAGTGGCATCGATCATCCACGTGACCAGGTCCATAAGCCCATCTTCACGTAACTTGAGCTGTAAGCGAGAAAGTACCGCTTCAAAAGTTCCATCATCACGCCACTTGCGGAACCGGTCATACACCGTCGACAAAGGACCATATCGCTCGGGTAAATCACGCCATTTGGCGCCAGAGCACAGCACCCAGAATATACCATTGAGCATTTTTCGGTCATCCCGCCTAGGTCTGCCCATGGTTTGAGGGGGCGATGCCATTTAGAATCTGGCCTGGTAGTCTGCGGTCATCTATTTCTACCGTTATTCCCTGACCCAGCAACAATGCCTGGAGTTCATCAAAACAGCCTCTTGGTACCGAGAGATAACCTTGCTCGATTTGGGCACAGGATATGTAGCGAGGAATACTATGCGTTGAGAAACGCAGTGCCTGTGTTTTGAAAAATACGGGATTGGTAAAGCTCGCCATGCGCTTAATTCGTGCAGCCAGCGTCCCCGGTATGTCTGACAACTTCACATAATTGTGATTGGACAGTATGAGCGTGACGGTTTCAGGACATTCGATAATTTTCTCTGTCTCAACTGGTAACGCTTGCTCCCACGGCAATGTAGCGTCTACGGTAGCATCGGAATCAGGTTTCCTGCCGACCTTTTCTCCGAGCTGAGCCGGTGAAAGAGACTCTTGCCGACTGAGCAATGCCCATTGATCCGGGTAAGGAATCAAGTCATCGTCGACGAACTTGTACATCCGCGATTGCGCGCCTGGTATTGAAGCGGAAGGGGAATCAAATTGCCAAACCCACCAGCGGGCATCGAGTCCTGATTAGGGGTAAGCGCTCCACCAACCCCATCTAGGCAGGCTTCGCTTAGACCGGTAAGGTCTCTTTCCACTGCCAGGGCAGCAGCGTGTCGAGGTCATCATCGTTGAGGGTGGGCAGGGTCGCGAAGATGTACTGTAGTAGTCGTAAGGCGAGAGGCATTGGACTTGGCAGTGTCGATCAGGCTGTAGATCGCCGCTCTGGCGTGAGCGCCGCCCGGGGTGTGGCTGAACAGCCAGTTTTTACGCCCCACCACGAACGGGCGGATAGCGTTCTCTGCCGGATTGTTGTCCAGCGGGATCAGGCCATCGTCGATGAACCGGGTCAGGCGGAGCCACTGGTTATCCAGGTAGTGCAGGGTTTTACCCAGCGCACTTTTGGGCAGTACCTGGGCCAGTGATTTGTCGAGCCAGGTGCGGAGCTGATCGATAAGTGGCCGGCTCTTCTGTTCACGCAGCGCACGGCGGGCGCTAGTGCTTTCGCCTGTTTTTCCACGGCGTATAGCTTACGGATCTGGTTGAGCGCCCAGTCCGCTTTACCGGTTTTGCCTTTGAGCTGCACCTTCTGGGCCTCGACGAACTTACGCCGGTCATGCTCCCAACAGCCTGCATGGGTGATCCCATTACGGCGCACGACCTCGGCGTAGCCTTCATAGCCATCGGTGAGTAAGCGACCCGCATAGTCGCCTAATAGGTCAACGGGCACCCGTCCGGCGCGGCTGGCCGCGTAGTCGAACAGAACGACCTGCTGGCCCGGCGGCCAACCCCGCTGCACCTACATGTATGAGGTGGCACTGGCATGGCGGTCGGCTTCTTGCTTGACCTGGTGGAGAGTGGTTTCATCCATGTGGATCAGTGGCGCGTCTAACAGGTGTTGGCGTAACGCGTCGATCAGTGGGTGATCCGTTCTCCCGCCTGTACCATCCAGCGGGCCAAGGTATTACGGGGGATCTCGGCGCCATGGCGGGCAAAGAGCTGGCTTTGGTGATAAAGCGGTAGCGCGTCCTGGTATTTAGCCGTCGCGATATAGGCGAGCAGCATGGCGCTGGCATTACTCTTAGGCAACAGCTTGGCAGGCGCCGGGGCAACCTTGGCGCCCTCTTCGCATGTCGGGCAGGCATATTCGCGTCGCACATGACGGATGACCTCGATTCGGGCGGGCACCACATGCAACTCCTCGCTGACCGCTTCACCGATGACCTTCAGCGCGGGGCCGTCATCGTGGCAGTGGCGCGCATCATCGGGCAGTTCATGGATGACCTCGATACGCGGCAGCTCTGCCGGTGTCGCTAGTCGTGTCATTCGCGGTGGTGGTGCTCTCCGCTGCATCTTCCTCGTCAACCGCCCCTCCCGCTTCATTGATAAGCAGATCCTGCTGGTCGACACGGTACTTTTCGGTTGAGGGGGCCGAACTGACGCTCCAGGGCCAGCTGGACCTGTTCAAACAACGATTTTTTGGTGGCTACCCACTGCGCTTCCTTTTTCTCCATCAACGCCAACAGCCGCACATTTTCAGCGTCAGCTGCGGCCAGCTTGCGCTCAAGCTGGGTAACCGTCGGTGAGGAGGATGCGGTGTTTTTCATACCATTTAGTGTTCCAAAAACATCGCTAAAATAGGAGCGTCAAGGTTAGCCAACGCGCTGAAAATTTAACGTTTTGTGAGGCTTCATGGCCTTCAAGTCAACGCCATCCAGCAGCCAGTTAAGTTCTTGACCGGTTAACGTCACGGTCTCGCCCTCGCCCTTCAGGTGGGTGGGCCATTTAAAGCGTTCACGCTCCAAGCGCTTGTACCACACCACAAAGCCGTTACGTTCCCAAAACAGTAGCTTCACTTTATCGCGCTGGCGATTACCGAACACGAACAGCGCTTGATCAAACGGGTTCAAGACCATGGCTTCCTGAACCAGCAGCGCCAAGCCATCGATTTGCTTACACATATCCACGGGCTCTCGGCACAGGTATACCTTGAGATCAGTGCCGGGGCGAATCATACGACGACCTCCACCGCGACAAACCGAGCGGGACGACAACGCGAAGGCAAGAGGAAGCGTTGCACGAGTAACCGTTTTTCCCACGCCATCAGGTCGGCTAACCTCACGGTTTGTGCTCTGACATACGCACTTAACGGTATCTGCAGCGCGGCGGCATAACACAGGTGGCCTAACCAAAACGCTTGAGTGGGATTGAGTTCGCGGCTCATGATGATCTCCAAAGCAAAAGAGACCAACAGTGTGATCAGCCAACGTTAAGGTGGGTAGATGGGTTTTATGGCGCGCTTACTTTAATAGGCTAGAAGTGTCCGTAGAACACAGGGCAGTCCAGTCTCGTCGCCGAGAGATGGGCTAAAGGGTATGGCTTTGGGGGGAGCAGGGGGCTTCTCTTGCCCCAGCGAGATGCTTCTTGTCTAACCACATCCTAAAATAGTATTGGATCCTTTTGGCTGCGCTTGGTATTGGTTAAATATATGCTCGCATCCCGACTAGAGAGGTGTGGCAGTCATGTACAAAAACAATTCACGAACTTGAGGAAAGTGCATGGAATTTCTAGGAGCGAAAAACGCGTTAAAACTGTGGGTAGGCAGTGTCTAGGTCAGAAAGATGACACCTAAAGACTGCTAGAAATTTGCCGAAATGCTGAAGCCGCGGCCAGTGAGCGTAGTTTGAGCATGCGAGAAAGGCTCGCTGGGAGTAATTCCACATAAAAGCTTGCTGATCTCTAGGTAGAGCTAAATCAGTCCTAAAAATAAAACACTACTGGGCAATGCCGAGGAGAGAAAAAACCATGTTCATGAAGGTTTATGAATTTATTAGCTATGCATTAGCTGCGGTCCTGCTTCTTATCCTGACCTTTCTTACTCTGATTGATGTGGTCGGTCGGAATATTTTCAACAGTCCGTTGGCTGGTGCCACTGAATTGACCGAGTACGGTCTGGTCGGGCTGACTTTCCTTATTTACCCGGTGATTGCACTACGGCAACAGCACATCGTGATTGACATATTTGACTCTTTTGTCGGTAGGGTCGGTCGTATTATGCAGCAGCTATTGGCTGGCATCGTGGGGGCTGTCGTATTTTCTCTCCTTTCTTCGCGTTTGTGGTCGCAAGGCGATCGCCTAGTAGAATACGGCGATGTCACTCCTTATCTGCGATTACCCGTCGCCCCCGCTTACTACTTTATGGCCATTTTGGCAGGTTTCACGGCGATTGCCTTTATATTTGCCGCATTCGGAATTGGCAAGAAAATGCAGGATAAAAGCCACCCGCAGGAGATCGTCAAATCGAATAAGGAGGGATTCCGAGGAAGGACAATGACTAAGCCGGCAAGTTCAAGCCTTAATCCCTCAGAACGACCCATCTCTGAGGCTCAAACGGGCGACGATAAGACGAAAACTTGACGGTGAAGATTGTTAAACAGTCTTTTTGCTTGAAACTTAATGTATGTTTTGCGAGGAATAAAATAAATGTTTGCTGCAATAATAGGTTTTATCGTTGCCTTCCTCTTGATATTTGCGCGTGTCCCGGTAGCGATGGCTCTGGGTCTAGTCGGGTTTATGGGATATGTGTGGTTGCTTGACTGGTCTCCTGCGATAACCATGCTCACTCTCACTACCAGTAGCAACACTTTGAACTATAATCTGGCAGTGATTCCGCTCTTTATCTTGATGGGGAACCTGATCGCAGGGGCTGGCGTTTCCATGGACCTATACCGAGCCGCTCAGGCGTTTATCGGTAGGCGTCGCGGGGGCTTGGCATTGGCAACCATCGTATCCTCAGGCGGATTCGCCGCAGTTTGCGGCTCGAGCGTGGCGACGGCGGTGACGATGGGGCGTATCGCCATACCATCAATGAGGCAGTATGGCTATGCTGATAGCCTCAGTACTGCAACAGTTGCGGCTGGTGCAACCTTAGGCATTCTTATTCCTCCTAGTATCATCATGGTGATCTATGGAATCGCAACGGAAACCAGTATCGGCCATCTGTTTGCTGCTGGTGTTATTCCTGGAATACTTGGCGTTATTGGTTACATGTTTGCTGTTAAATTGGCAGTGATCCTAAATCCTGCTGCCGCTCCGCCTAGCACCGCTTCATCATTCAGAGAAAAAATGACAGCACTGCGCAAGACTTGGCTGGTAGGGTTGCTGTTTGCGGTGGTTTTAGGCGGTATTTATGCTGGTATTTTTACGGCGACGGAAGCTGGCGGCATTGGTGCATCCGGTGCCCTGCTCGTCGCTATGTTTCGCAAGGTTGATATCAGAAACTATTATTTGATCTTTAAGGATACTGCCCAGACGACAGCAATGCTTTTTGCCATCCTAATTGGAGCGCATGCATTTAGCGAGTTTATCAATCTCACTGGCGCCGACCGTATGGTTCTTGAGATGGTAACCGCATCCGGCCTTGCTCCATGGATGACGATCGGAATTATTCTCTTGATCTACATCTTCCTTGGTTGCCTATTAGATAGCTTAGCAATGATGTTGTTGACGTTGCCAATGTTCTTTCCGGTTGTCATGGGTCTTGGTTATGATCCAGTCTGGTTTGGGATCGTAATAGTAATGGTAATTGAACTCGCCCTTATCACACCCCCTATGGGAATGAATCTGTTCATAGTCCGAGCTGTCGCGCCCGAGGTTCCTCTAATCACAATTATCAAGGGTATCACGCCTTTTGTTTTACTGGATCTTGCTCGTGTGCTGCTAATCGTCGCTTTTCCGGTCATTGCTCTCTGGCTGCCGAATTATTTGTTTAACTGAAGGTAGTAAGGCTTTTCACGGCACTAACCGCCGTGGAAAGCCCTAAGTAGTATCATAATAGCTGTGTGTATATAGATACAGATTCTAGTGAAACATTGCTCAATAGATGATTAACTTATCCAGCGAGGTTAGCGGTGATTTTCAACCCGGTTGTCCAAATGGCTGCGCTTAAGCAGCCTGTTTATTACGCTCAACTTCCTGCAGCTTGCCAGCGGTTAGCGGGTTAGTTTATTTAGTGTGGTTAATAAATAAGTTATTCTTTATTTCTCCAAAAATAGAAACGTAGATTGTGGTATAGATCATTTTCTATATATAAATAATTTCTAATTTTATGTGTTGCCATACCCTAGACAATCCGACGTAGCCTTATACATTGTATGAGCCATGCAAGTATGGTGGGCGCTCTTCAATGCGTACAGTTCTTGTATGCTGTATTCTAATACGAACTCAAGCTATAGCAGAGGTTGATGATTTTTTGTTTATTTTTTATTTGGCTTGAAGTGGAAAATTATTTACAGAGTTGCTATATGAGTTTCCTATCGATTAAGCGTAAAAAAGTATTAGTCATATTGCTGTTTTTTTAAGACATTACTATTAAGGGAGTGCTCGAGCGTTAAACTATTCATCATTAATATGTTGGCTTAGCTGCTTGAGTGCGTTCAGCGTTTATTTCGGATTATTTTGTCCGTATAAGCCGGGTTTAACTATTAGTTAAACAATGTCGAATCAACAGCATCGGCACGATGGGTTGACCGTGGCATGAAGAAATGGACTTCTTGGGGATTTTCATAACAATCAGAACGATGAAGAAGGGCTAAAAAAGATGAATAAGATAAGACTTGCGAGAGTACTTACAGCATGTGCATTGGTGACGTCAGGATCGGCATCGGCGGTTGAACTTGGTACTGTTGGTGACACTAAGTTTTCGGTCTATGGCTATGCCAAGTTGGACTTTACTTACGATCTGGATGGCGTCCGGGCCGGAGCCGGTGGGCTCGGCAAGAGCGTTACGTTCAATAATGTGGCGGTCGGCGATCAGGCTGATACCAGCAGGCATTTCGATGCGCACGCTTATCAGAGCCGTATTGGTTTCAAAACGGTCACTCCTACTGAAAAGGGGGATCTGACCACCGTTATTGAGGGTGATTTCTTTGTCGATGGCGATCTTAGACTACGTCACGCCTACGGTAGTTGGAATAATATTACTGCTGGTCAAACTTGGTCGAATTTCGTTTCCTTCTTGGGGACTACCGAGACGCTTGATTTTACCGGTCAGTCAGGTCGCGGCGGCGTCAATCGTGCCGCCCAGATCCGTTACTCAATGGGTGATTTCCACGTCGCGCTCGAGGATCCGGATAGTGCTCAGTCCGGAATGGATTATGTTGAAAGAGACTTTGTTAATGAGCCTGACCGTAAGGACAGCATGCCTGACCTCACTCTGCGTTACGAGAGTGCGGCTGGCCCCGTGAAATTCGCAGTTGCCGGTATGGCTCGCGAGATTGCTATCGACGATGGCGAGAATGACGATTCAGCATTCGGTTGGGGTCTAACGTCTGCAGCTAGTATGGAGATTGTCCCAGGTACAGTTATTCGGGCGCATGTGGCTGGCGGGGACGGCATTGGTAATTATCTTCACAATACACCTACAGCGGCCGGCTATCGCGTCGATAATGAGCTGGATACGATTACCGCTTGGGGCGGAAAGGTGGGTATAACCCAGGACGTTGGCATAGGGCGCATAAATCTAGCTTACTCTTATGTTGAGGCAGACTGGGATGACGCGGTGAATGCCGACGCTGTAACTGGCGATACCGACGAGGCTCGTTCGTTTGCTACGGTCAACTACCTTTGGTCACCAATCGACCGAGTGACGTACGGTATCGAGGCGTCATGGCTGGAACGAGAAACCATCGAGGGCGACAGCGGGGATGCCACACGTCTGATGGCGAGCGTGATCTACGATTTCTGATGCTTCCTTAAGGATGAGAGCGCCGTCATCCACTAGTCCTTGTAATTACTGTTTCGGTATTGCCGTCCTTTCGGGACGGCCTTTTTGATAGCTGCGACGTCGTATCAGGCGGAGAGTCGGCTGTCGATAATATGGCAGGGTAGTGCCTTCCCCTGTCTCCATTAGGAGATAGACCCACATGGTGAATCGATACGATAACGACTCAGGCGTTTCACGCGCTGCTGCTGACAAGCTAGCCAGCGCCAGGCTTCCCAGTGGCTACTCGATGGCCACGTCGACAGTGATGTCACAGGCTATCACTACCGACGCAGAGGGGTTGATAGTCGGAGAGGTTAGGATCCCGGTCAGTGACGGCAGTTTACCGGTCTATCGCGCTAGGCCGGCAGGTACTGGGACATTTCCGGTGGTGCTAGTGGTCCAGGAAATCTTTGGTGTCCACGAGCATATCCAGGACGTCTGCCGGCGTTTCGCCAAGCTCGGGTACTTGGCAATTGCGCCCGAGCTCTATGCACGCCAGGGCGATGTCTCGGGGATGGATGATCCCAAGCGAATTCTGACAGAAGTGGTGGCGAAGGTGCCGACGGCGCAGGTCTTGGCGGACCTAGATGCGGCAGTTGAGTGGAGTCGGACTCGGGAAGCTGGGGATGTGCAACGTCTTTGCATCACAGGGTTCTGCTGGGGTGGCCGTATCGTATGGCTCTACGCGGCTCATAATCCACAACTCAAGGCTGGGGTGGCCTGGTATGGCCGGTTGGAGGGGGCGCGGAATGAGCTGCAACCTCGACAGCCCTGTGATGTGGCAAAGGAGCTCATGGCGCCCGTGTTGGGGCTCTACGGTGGCCAGGATAGCGGGATCCCCTTAGAGACTGTGGACCGTATGCGTGTGGCGTTGCAGGATGCGCCCACCACAACCGACATCGAGGTGTATCCCGAGGTGCCGCATGGCTTCTTCGCCGATTACCGGCCTAGCTATCGGGTGGAGGCAGCAGAGGATGGCTGGGCGAGGATGCTAGCTTGGTTCGCAAGATGGGGCGTCGCATAACCCCTAGCTTCGACTCAGAGCTCCGTAGGGGTTTTCTGACGTGTTTTGCTATCTCGCAGCATGCTTTAGCAATCGTGGTGGTAAGTTATAGCCGAGACAAAAACATTCATAAATAGTTAGCTGGTTTTATGCTGCATGGGCCACCAATGCGAAATCATAGGCTACCTCATGACTTGTGGTGCTCAGACGATGCATGCCGTTTTGACGCTGTGCAAAAGCTTAACCGGTATGCGCGTCGCAGAACACAGAAGCGTTCTTCGGGCTCCTGAAAATGGGAGCCATATTGAGTATACAACCCAACACAGCTGAGAGACTTGCCAACTGTATTACGCTCTGCTGCATCGTTTCCTTACGAATACTTTTGCTGACCATGCTTCGTCGTTAGTTCCTGTCCACCGTTTGTACTGATCCTGAAAGAGTCCTTCTCGACCGATTGATGCCGTCAAGCAAATAGACCACGCCACGCGATATTGCCTTTTACTACAGACCGCTGTTACTCGTCTAAGTGGCTGCTTGGATTGCTCAAGCGGTGTCCCTCCAGGAGCAATCGTCCTCTGGCGAGGCTCTCCCGTTAGCTGATCTCGTCGAAGGGTTCCAAACTACGAATCTAAGCGCATCAAAACTTGTGGGAAATTAAAAGCTGAGAGAGCGATTAACCTAGAAAATCCCTGGAATATGGGAAAGGTATAAAAACAGTCAAAATTAATATTGGAACCTTATCAAGGAGCATGGTGTTGTGAACGAACCATCTAGGTACTTAACGGCGCCGGGTGTTTAAAACAACATACAATGATATTAGATCAGGAGAGGCTCATGTTTAAATCACAAATGATTTCACATCGGACGAGGGTACTGCTGGCCATCGGTGGTGGCCTGACCGTCATGAGTATGAGCAGTAGTGCTGCTGCCGAGACTGTTCTGAGCTACTCCCCCTGGCTACCTTCCGGCTATGTTGTGAACGAGGCCGTTATGCCATGGATGGAGCGGGTCGAGGAGGTTACCGAGGGGCGGGTGAAAATCGTGCCACGTGCGGCGGGGGTCGGCGCGCCGAAGGAGCAGTTCGATGTCATCCGTGATGGCTTGGCCGATGTAAGCTTGGTGGTGCCGGGATATACTCAAGGCCGGTTCCCATTGTTGGAAATGGGGGAGTTGCCGCTGCTTTCCTCGGATGCTGCGGTACTGTCACCGACCTTCTACCAGTTCTATGCGGAACATTTCGAGCCCTTAGATCCGTTCCGTGGCGCACATGTACTGTCTGTATTTACTGTTGCACCGGCCCAGATCACTACCCGAGATGGTGTCATTAAAGATCAAAGTGACCTGGAGGGAGTGAAGCTGTACATCTCCAATGCGCCGGTGAGCAGTGGCATGGAGTCGCTTGGAGCCGCGCCAGTGGTGGCTTCGATCGCCGAGACCTATTCGATGGCCTCATCTGGCGTCATCGACGGAGCGATCATGCCCTACGAACCCACGCTGACATGGAATCTTTACAGCGAATTCGATTATATCACTGAGGTGCCAGGTGCCATGGGGCAAGCGACCATGACTCTGCTTGTTAACGAGGCCAAGTGGAGCAGCATCAGCGAGCAGGATCGCCAGGCAATCATGGAAATCTCAGGAGAAGCCCTTGCCGCAGAAGTGGGCAAGGCGGTTGCAAGAGGAGAAAGCGAGTCCGCCGCAAAACTGCGGGAACAGGGCGTGACCATCGAGGAGATGCCTGCTGATATGTACGAGCAGATGGTCGAAACGTTCAAACCAATCGATCAAGCCTGGGCTGATAAGGCCAAGGAGGCGGGTTTGGAGAACCCCAAGCAGGTGTTAGCTGACTTCCGTGCTGAACTGGGTACTCCCGATACCGCTGAAGCCGAATGAAGCGAGTGCTTTGCTATCGATCTGGCGTGAAGCATGTAGACGGCTATCTTCTCTTACGCTGGCTCGGACGGCCCAATGATGCAAAAGGGGGAGAGTTATGACAGAGCTGACCGACAAGATCGTGATCGTGACAGGAGCAGCGCAGGGCATGGGGCGCGCTATAGCGATCGAGGCAGCGCGGCGGGGGGCGTCCTGGGTAACCCTCGCCGACATCCAGGACGGTGAGAATGTCGCGCAAACGGTACGTGAGTTGGGCGCCCAGGCGATGTACATAAAAACTGATCTACGCCGTACGGAGGATATCCGCACGATGATAGAGGAAACCGCGCGCCAAGCAGGCGGTATTGATGTGCTGGTCAACAACGCGGGCGTTACCGAAACCACGCTGACCGGTAGTCCGCAGTCCATTGAGGCGCTTTCAGAAGATACTTGGGATGCACTCATGGACATCAATCTAAAGGCAGTGTGGCTGGCTGCGAAGTTCGCTGCACCGCATCTACGATGTTCGAATAAGGGGCCTGTGATCATCAATGGTGCTTCGGTGGCCAGCAGCGTGGCCTACCCGGGTCGGCCGGCTTATAGCGCGAGCAAGGGGGGCGTCAAGCTGCTGACAAAGGCTATTGCGGTCGATCTCGCCGAGGCTGGCATCCGCTGCATTGGTTACGCACCAGGCGGTATCGCAACGCCGATGTTTGAGTCGAGCTTATCCAGCTTTGAGGATCGTCGTGAGGCTGAAGCCCGGATGTCGGGAACACACTTGATCCCGCGACTCGGCACGCCCGAGGAAGTCGCCAACTTTGTCTGTTTCCTCGCCTCCGATGAAGCCTCTTTCCTGACCGGTGCGGTGTTCCCCATCGATGGCGGAACGCTTGCGTGGCGTGGCCTTCGGCAGTGACGTGAAAGTGTCATCGGGGCATGACGCCTCGACTTGAACAAGGAGACTAGAACATGCAGAACCGCCATAGTGTTTCCTTTGCGTTGCCGTCAGGAATAGTTCTGAAGGGAGATCGGTTTGGCTCGGACGGAGGGCATGCAGTATTGCTGGCCCACGGCGGAGGGCAGACCCGCCATGCTTGGCGCTCCTGCGGGGCCAAGCTCGGTCGGGCCGGGTATCACGCAGTGGCCATCGATCTACGTGGTCACGGCAAGAGCGATTGGTCACCTGATGGTGATTATCGGGTCGATCGTTTTGCGGAAGATCTGCTGGCGGTGGCCGACACCTTCGATCGGCCTCCGGTGCTTGTCGGCGCCTCGTTGGGCGGTAGTTCAGGCTTGCTTGCGCAGGGGGAGTATGCGCTGCAGGACCGGCGCGGCTTTGCGGGGTTGGTGCTCGTCGACATCGCACCGCGAATCCGCCAAGAAGGTGCCGATAAGGTACTGGGGTTCATGGCGGAGAACGTTGACACTGGATTTGCCTCATTGCAGGACGCTGCTGATGCCGTGGCGCGCTATTTACCCCATCGGCCACGCCCGAAAAACCTCGATGGGCTCGCCAAGAACCTGCGGCAGAAAGCCGACGGGCGCTATTACTGGCACTGGGATCCCCGTTTCGTTGCCAGCAGTCAGCGCTCTCAAGGTGATGGGCGGACCCAGCGCATGGAGGCCGCGGCACAGTCCTTGACCGTGCCGGCATTGCTGATACGCGGCACTAATAGCGAATTGGTCGACGCTGCTGCGGTTCAAAGATTTGCTGAGTTGGTCCCGCACGCAGAAATCGTCGATATCGCTGGAGCGGGTCACATGGTGGCAGGGGATCGCAATGATCGATTCAACTCCACAATCCTTGAATTTCTCCAGAGCTGGTCTTCCGGGCAAGGGGCTGGTGCCAGTGGTAGCGGATAGTGTGGATTCCATATACTTGTGGAACGTGACGTTAACTGAGTGCCATCGCGTTGCAAGCCTGCCCACACAAGCCCTTACAACACAACAAAAGGAATTTTTTCATGTTCAGAATTAGCCCGAAAGTCCGCCTGGGCGCCGTACTGGCTGCTACTTATATCGGGATAGCAACAGCGAGCGGTGCCGAAGCGGCCCAAACAGTATTGAGTTATTCACCCTGGCTACCACCGGGGCATGCCATCAACGACGCCGTGCATCCATGGATGGAACGAGTGGAAGAGGCAACGGAGGGACGAGTTCGCATTGAGATGCGTGCTGCCGCCGTTGGCGCAGCCAGAGAACAATTCGATATGGTTCGGGACGGCCTAGTGGATGTCAGTATCGTATCACTTGGCTACACACCGGGACGCTTTCCAGTATTGAGTATGGGGGAGTTGCCGTTTCTGTCGAGCGATATGCGCATTGCCGCCCCAGCCTTCGACCGCCTTTACCGAGAGACGCTTGAGGAGGTGGCTTCCCCTCCGGGAGTTCATTTCCTTTCTGTGTATACCACCCTACCGGCTCATGTTTTCACCGACCAGCGCACCATCGAGAGCCTTGATGACTTCAAAGGACTCAAGCTCAGAACGGCGAACCCGACAGGGGCTACCGTATTAGATGCTCTGGGGGCTGTTCCAGTACAGAAGTCGGCTAGCGAATTCTATGAGCTGATCAGCTCAGGTGTGATAGATGGCTCCCTTAGTGAGCCACAGACCGTCGCCAACTTCAACGTAGAGAAATATCTCAACTACCTGACCATGGTGCCTGGCGGGTTAGGGCAGTCGGTCATGGCGTTTACTGTCAATGAGAGAAAATGGCAAGAGATCAGTGAAGAGGACCGTGCGGCGATAATGCGAGCCTCCGGCGAACGCTTAGCGCTGGATGTCGCTGAGGCATTTACCCAAGCCAACGAAGAGGCCATTACCGGTCTGCGCGATGCAGGCGCCTCAATCGAAACCATGAGCCCGGCCCTGACCGACATGGTCACCGAGAGCATCAAGGGAGTTGATGAGGACTGGTTCGCCAAGGCCATGGATGCCGGGCTGGCCGACCCGAAGCGAGTGCTGACCGAATTCCGCGCCCAATTGAAGGTTTCGGAAGCGCGCACCAAGTAAGTCTCAGGGGTCGGATATCCTCGGCCCATCGTAGCTAGTAGGCCGTTTGTCCCGTGGAACTAGTTCGTGCCGGGCGAGTTGCTCCTGACACACGGCGTGAACGGCGTCATTAAGGAAGGAAAGTTATGAAAATAAAAATGAGTAGCTTAGTTAACTGGCGAGAATACTGGCAACTTTGCATCGACATGACTGCTAACTGGTTGAGGGCATCGCAGGGTGCTGGCATGTTGACCGGCGACCCTGCACTACTCAGTGGCTATGCTATTGGCTACATATAACCAAGAAGTCGAGGTATAAACATGAATAACAATAAGTTTGACATATCGAATGAAGAAACAGCGATTGCGAGTCCATCGGGGTGTTGCCCGTTTCAAGGTGATACCTTCCCCTGGTCCCGCGAAAGGCAATCCCCGTTGATGCCACCGCCACAATATGCGCAGATTCGTGAGCAAGAGCCGATCTCGCGCGTCAAGCTCTGGGACGGCAACTCGGTTTGGATCTTGACAAAAATGGAGGACTTCCGGGAGCTGCTGACGAGCCCTCACTTCAGCGCATCCCCTTTGACGCCTGGATTTCCTTTCATCACGCCGTCTCGGGAAGCACAAAGCAAATCCTATCAGACCTTCATTACCATGGATCCTCCGGATCATGGCTATTACCGAAGAACGATGACGAAGGAATTCATGATCAAGCGCATGCAGGAGCTGCGGCCGTCTGTGCAGCAGGCCTTGGATGGGTTGCTCAATGATATGGAACGCAAAGGTGCGCCAGCGGACTTCATCGCTGACGTAGCGTTACCGTTACCATCACTGGTGATCTCTATTATGTTGGGCGTGCCCTATGAGGATCATGACAAGCTCCAAGAGTGGGCAGGGAATCGCATGGACCTCAGCACTAGCCCCGAGGAGCTGACGCAGTCGGCGCGGAACATGAGCAAATACATTTCCGGCCTGCTGATAGAAAAGGAGCGTGATCCCGGAGATGGTTCTGACCTGCTGAGCCGTATGGTGATTGAATGGATTAACCCGGGCAAGCTATCGCATGACGACGCGGTCCAGATGGGGGTATTGCTTTACATGGCTGGCCACGAGACCACGGCCAACCAAATTGGCTTGGGGGTGCTTAGCCTATTTCAACATCCGGACCAGAAGGCGGCCCTGATGGAGGATGCATCACTAGTGAAAGGTGCAGTGGAAGAGATGTTGCGCTTTCATTCTATTACTCATATGAATGCGAATCGGGTCGCCACAGAGGATGTTGTGATCGGCGGTCAATTGATCCGCAAGGGCGAAGGTGTTTTACCACTGCTGCATGCAGCTAATCATGATCCGTCGGTTTTTCCTGAGCCGGAAAAATTCGATATTTTCCGTGATCAAAAGGACCATGCCCATGTCGCCTTCTCATACGGCATTCATCAGTGCCTGGGGCAGCCGCTTGCACGTCTTGAGCTACAAATCGTCTTCGAGACGCTGTTCAAACGGTTCCCCGACCTGCAATTGGCCGTTCCATTTGATGAGCTTGAATTCAAGAGCGAGTCCTTCGTCTATGGGCTCAAGACCTTGCCGGTAACTTGGTAGGTGCCCCGCACTTGGCAAGAAGCAATCCCAGTTGAATGCATTCGCCCGCTCTTCATGCCTCAGGTTGCAAGAATAGTGATTGAGTCAAACAAATGATAGTGCTATGCCTCATGGGTTCATTCATGTTGCTTTTTTCATTTAAAACGGGGATTGGATTGATGAGTAAGCCATTCAGGGGCAAAGTCGCTCTGGTGACTGGTGGGGGCTCCGGTATCGGGCGGGCGACTGCGTTGACGTTCGCGCGTGAGGGTGCTGCTGTGGTCATCGCCGATGCGGACCGACAAGGCGGCGAAGAAACCGCAGCTATCATCGCCGAGCGTGGTGGGCAGGTGCTGTTCTTGTGTGTCGATGTCACGGATCCAGCATCTGTAGAACGTATGGTTGCCACGACGGTGGAGCGCTTCGGCGGACTGGATTGCGCCTTCAACAATGCTGGCATTCCAGATGGCTCGCGAAGCCTGCTGACGTCCAGCCAAGATAACTGGAACCGAGTGATGGCGGTCAATCTCGAAGGTGTCTGGCATTGCTTGCAGGCGGAGCTAAATCACATGCTGAAGGCGGGGCAGGGTGCTATTGTCAACAACTCCTCTCGCTCCGGCCTAGTGGGCGTGCCCTCAGATGCGGTGTACGGTGCCGCCAAGCACGGCGTAATCGGCTTGACCCGGGCCGCGGCGGTGGAATTTGCATCGCAGGGCGTTCGGGTGAACGCAGTCTGTCCCGGCCTCATCGAAACCGAACTGACGCGTGCACGCTTTGGTGATGAATTGGCCAACCTCGCAAAGATGGCTAACCCTCTAGGGCGCATGGCCCAACCGGAGGAAGTTGCGGAGGCCGTCGTTTGGTTATGCTCCGACGCAGCTTCATTCTTGGTCGGGGTAGCGTTGCCTGTCGATGGCGGTAGCACAGCCCGATAGGCAATCTGCCCCCGAAATGGTAAGCGAGAGGGGCCTCTCGCGGTTGAGATGATTGGCGCTGTTAGACTGGCCCGCTGACGTCGTAAGTAATAGTCTGGAGGCGGTCTGAACTCCATGAACACCTTGCGTTTACTGTATTGCACTCTCACCGCGAAGTCTTATCTGGGCTCGATGTAATGAATTTTTTCGGTATAGCCGAAAGCAACGTGCTGTCGCTGTGGAGTCACCTGCCACGGATGGTATCCATGCGATAGTCATACGAACGGCTCATGTTTATCCCCTTGAAGGCCGTTGCCCCTTATTCCCTCTCCAACGATTTATTCTCTGTAACGCCGATAGGAATACCCTCTCACTAAAGTGCTAAATTGTATTGGATCTTTTGTGCTTGGGGCTGTTTGATTAATCTAAATTGTGCGATAGAAATTTTTGGCACATGAGGACAAGGCAACCGGATTCATCTTGCCTTAGTAACTCAACCATGAGCTGCCGCGCTTTGCCTGACGAAGACCATGGTGCGACTGCTAATCGTTGGGCAAAACACTACAACAAGACATAATCGCTCTTGGGAGAAATGAATGATTCTAACCAATGGAATGTGCCGCATTCAGGCAATGGTAGCCGCCCTGGCCGTAGGCGCCGGGCTGGCCTCCGTCGCTAGCTCTGCTTCAGCAGAAACCGTACTGAGCTACTCGCCGTGGCTTCCGCCGGGCTATGTCCTCAACGACACCGTGCTCTATCCCTGGATGGACGAGGTGACAGAGGTGACGGAAGGTCGTGTGCGGGTTGAACCGCGTGCCACTGGTGTTGGCTCGCCGCGCGATCAGTTTGATGCGGTTCGCGACGGTTTGGTGGATATCAGCATTATCCCCTTAGGTTACGCCGCAGGTCGGTTTCCGTTGGTCGAAATCGGAGAGCTGCCGCTACTGCACGAAAACGATGCCATTCTTGCGCCCACCTTTTATTTCATCTATCAGGAGCACCTGGCCGAGTTCGAACCCTTTAAGGGTACCCACCTGCTGTCTCTGTATACCTCGACACCGGCTCATCTATCGACCACTACTGGCATCATCAACGACATCGGTGATCTCAAGGGGCTCAAGCTGCGCGTGCCCAACTCCACGGCCAGTCAAGTAGCTAAGGCTGTAGATGCCATCCCGATCCAGAAATCGATCACCGAGATGCATGGCCTGGTATCGGCGGGGGTGATCGACGGGACCTTCTTTGCTCCCCATTCGGTGGTCGATTTCAGCCTTGAGAACTATCTCCAGTACATGACACTGGTGCCCGGTGGCGTCGGTCAGTCGGTGCAGGTGCTGCTAGTCAACGAAGATAAGTGGAAAGCTATTGAGGAGGCGGATCGGCAAGCGATTATGGCCATCTCTGGTGAGCGTATTGCGCGTGCCGCGGGTCAAGCATTCACGGATTCCGAGGAGGACGCCACCGCCAAGCTGAGGGACGCCGGGGTGACGATTGAGCAGATGTCACCCAAAGTGTCAGAGGCCTTCGTCGAAAGACTGCAGACGGTTGACCAAAGCTGGTACGTATCGGCGAGAGCGGCCGGCTTGAGCGACCCCGAGGCGGTACTATCCGATTTTCGTGCCAAGTTGAAGGCTACGGCTGAGGCGCAGTAGTGCCTCTGCGCGCCACTAAATGAAATCAGTTGAGAGGTATGTTGCCATGAGCGAGACCTGCATCATTATCGGTGCTAGCCATGCAGCGGCGCAGCTGGCTCCCAGCCTGCGCCAGGAAGGCTGGGCGGGGCTGATCATTGTGATCGGTGACGAACCCTATGCCCCCTATCAGCGCCCACCGCTGTCGAAGACCTATCTTCAGGGCGAGAAAGGAGTCGATGATCTTCTCATCCGCCATCAGGAAGCTTACGCCAAGCATGGCATCGAGCTACGTCTAGGTGAACGGGTGGAGGCAATCGACCGTGAGAGCAAGACAGTCACCCTTCAAAATGGTGATGTGCTGTATTACGACAAGCTGGCACTATGTACCGGTGCTCGAGTACGGAAGGTATCGTTGCCGGGGGCCGACCTGGAGGGCATCCATTACCTGCGCAATATCGACGACGTCAATCATATTAAGGCCCATGTCGGTGAGCAGAAGAACGCTGTCATCGTCGGCGGTGGCTATATTGGCCTTGAGACTGCTGCCGTGCTAAATAAGCTCGGCATGCAGGTTACCGTTCTAGAAATGGCTTCTCGAGTGCTGGCCCGGGTGACGGCACCGGAAGTATCCGAGTTCTATGAGCGCGTGCATGCGGAAGAAGGTGTCAACATCCAGACCGGTATTGCTGTCAGTGGCTTCGAGGGGGCGAAGCGAGTGATGCGCGTCGTCTGTGCCGACGGTAGTCATTATCCAGCCGATCTAGTGGTCATCGGTGTCGGTGTCCTGCCCAACACTGAACTGGCTGAGGCCGCTGACCTGGCCACCGACGACGGTATCCTGGTTGATTCGTACACCAAGACCGCGGATCCCGATATCGTCGCTGTTGGCGATTGCACTATGCATCCTTCCGAGCTGTATGGCTACGTGCGCCTGGAGTCGGTGCCCAATGCCATGGAGCAGGCAAAGAGTGCTGCCGCCACGCTTTGCGGCAAGCAAAAACCTTATACCGCATTGCCCTGGTTCTGGTCCGATCAGTATGACCTGAAGCTACAGATTGCCGGGCTTAACCGGGGCTACGACCAGGTAGTCATTCGCGGTGATCGTCAAGGCTCACGTAGCTTCGCAGCCTTCTATCTCCAGGAGGGCCGTTTGCTCGCCGTAGACTGCGTCAACCGGCCACAGGAATTCATGCTCAGCAAGCGGTTGATCACTCAGCAAATCCAGATCGATGTCGCAAAGTTGGTTGACGATACAAAGTCATTCAAGGAGCTGGTAAGCGCGTAGACGTGTCGTACGTTATTCAATATAAACAATAGGAGTAAACAGCTATGCCTACAATTAATTTCATTCTTCATGATGGCCAGAAGGTAGCGGTCGAGGCCTATGAAGGTAGTTCCGTTATGCACGGGGCCATGGATGGCATGGTCGAGGGGATTGTCGCCGAGTGTGGTGGTGCCTGTAGCTGTGCCACCTGCCAGGTCTATGTGGATGAGGCCTGGATGGAAAAAGTCGGGCCTGCCTGTGAGATTGAGCAAGAAATGCTTGGTGTCGCTCCCAATGTGCAACCCAACAGCCGCCTGAGTTGTCAGGTCGAAGTTACCGATGAGCTGGACGGCTTAGTCGTGCATGTTCCGGCTGAACAGTACTGAGGTGATAGTCAATCGTGTGTACAGCGTACCGAGATTGAAGATTAAGGAGGTGAAATGAAAGTACTCGTCGCGGTCAAACGCGTCATCGATTATAACGTCAAGATCCGCGTTAGATCGGATCACTCTGACGTCGACCTCACCAACGTCAAGATGGCCATGAACCCCTTCTGCGAGATCGCCGTGGAAGAGGCGGTACGTCTCAAGGAAACAGGCGTGGCCACCGAGGTAGTCGTCGTGACCGTCGGGCCCAAGGCCGCCCAGGAACAGCTGCGCACCGCGCTGGCGCTGGGTGCCGATCGGGCGATTCATATTGATACGTCAGTTGAGACCGATAACAAGGTTGAATCGTTGACCGTGGCCAAGCTGCTCAAGGGCGTCGTCGACGAAGAGCAGCCGGGTCTGGTGATCTTCGGCAAGCAAGCCATCGACACCGATAACAATCAGACCGGCCAAATGCTTGCTGCGCTGACTGGCTGGGGGCAGGGCACCTTTGCCTCCGAGGTTAAGGTCGAAGGAGATACGCTCCAGGTCACTCGAGAGATCGACGGCGGCCTGCAGACCGTATCTTTGCAACTGCCAGCCATCGTCACCACCGACCTGCGCCTCAATGAGCCACGCTACGCCAAGCTGCCTGATATCATGAAGGCCAAGAAGAAGCTGCTGGAAGTCAAGAGCCCCGCGGAGTTCGGTGTCGAGGTGGTCTCGAATATCACACTGCTCAAGGTTGAGCCGCCGGCCGAACGCCAGGGCGGCGTCAAGGTGGGCTCGGTGGACGAGCTGGTTGACAAACTCAAAAACGAAGCCAAAGTGCTTTGAAAGGAGCTGATTAAATGAGCATCCTGGTCTTGGCCGAGCATCACGACGGCGTCCTGGTCGGCGCGACTGCTCATGTGGTCGCGGCGGCAAAAGAGATCGGTGGCGATATCGATATTCTGGTCGTCGGTGAGCACGTTGCTGCGGTAGCCGAGGCGGCCGCCAAGTTCGACGGTGTCAACAAGGTAAGGGTGGCCGACCACGTCACCTATGCCCATCAGCTTGCCGAGCCGCTGAGCGCGCTAATCGCTGAGTTGGCAGGTGACTACAGCCACGTGCTGGCGGTGGCCTCCACTACTGGCAAGAACGTGCTGCCTCGCGTGGCCGCACTGAAGGACGTCTCACAGATTTCTGAAATCATTGCCGTGGAATCTGCTGACGTCTTCAAGCGCCCCATCTACGCTGGCAACGCTATCGCCACTGTACAGAGCGCCGATACCTTGAAGGTTATCACCGTACGTTCCACCGGTTTCGATGCCTGCCCTGATAGGGGGGGCGAGGTTGGTAATGCTGCCATCGAGGCGGTGAATTTCATCGCCGACAACGCACAGTCTACCTTCGTTAAGGAAGAGCTAGCGCAGTCTGACCGCCCCGAATTGGGTGCCGCCAAGGTGGTGATCTCTGGCGGCCGCGGCATGGGTAGCAGCGAGAATTTCAAGCTGCTCGAAGGCATCGCCGACAAGCTTGGCGCGGCCATCGGCGCATCAAGAGCCGCGGTGGACGCCGGCTTCGTGCCCAATGACATGCAGGTCGGCCAGACAGGCAAGATCGTAGCCCCGGACCTCTATATCGCCGTAGGCATCAGCGGAGCCATCCAGCACCTGGCCGGCATGAAAGACTCCAAGGTAATCGTCGCGATTAACAAGGACGATGAGGCCCCGATCTTCCAGGTCGCGGATTATGGCCTGGTGGGTGACCTGTTCCAGGTGTTGCCCGAGCTTGAGCAGAAGCTACAAAAACAGAATCTGGACGCTAACTAGTGGGAGCCCGTGGTACAGCAAGTCGTGGAGGGAGGTCGACATGGTCCGATCTATGATGGGATGTAGCAACGCCCACCGTCAGTCGATAGGGGAGAGAGATTGAGTCCGACGACGGAGGAGCTGTTCAGGCGCTTTGGCCCTGGTTATAAATGGTGGGCAGCGGCGACGGTTATGATCGGAACGCTATCGATGGTGGTGTCGGCAACGACCATTACCGTGGCTGTGCCCTCCATCATGGATCAGTTTGGCATGAGCCAGCAGCAGGTCCAGTGGTTGGTGACCGGTTTTCTGGCCTCGATGACTTCGTCCATGCTCTCACTGGCGTGGCTTGTGGATGCATTCGGCCAACGCTTGACCTTCGTCGTCGGCTTCTTTGTGTTCATTGTCGCTAGCCTGCTGGGTGGCTTCGCACCCAGCGCCGAGGCCATGACGGTGGCACGGGTGATACAGGGCGCGGCTGCTGGTGTCGTTCAGCCACTGGCGATCATCGTAATCTTCCAGGTGTTTCCTCCCCGTCAGCGTGGCCTGGGGATGGGCATCTACGGAATGGGTGTATTACTCGGTCCAGCTATAGGGCCGACCGTGGGTGGAGTGCTGGTGGATGCTTGGTCATGGCGTGGAGTGTTCTTCCTTACGCTTCCCTTCTGTGGTCTTGGCGTCTTGCTGGGGCTACTCTTTCTTCCTGCTCGGTTGGCGAAACGCCCTAGTCGAGCATTTGACTGGAACGGGCTGCTGCTGCTGGTCACCGCCTTGGTGAGCTTACTGTGGTCGTTTGCCAATGGCGATAGGCTGGGGTGGTCGTCACCGCTGATTCTAGGGCTGTTGACGTTAGCCACGACGAGTTCGCTGGCATTTGTCGCCTGGGAGCTACGTAGTCGTCGTCCGATGCTGAACCTGCAGGTATTTTTGTCGCGGGACATGGTGCTGGGCGCTGTGCTGATGTTTGCCCACGGGGCGTCGCTCTACGGCACGACCTACCTGATTCCGTTGTTTATGCAGCACGTGCAGGGCGTCTCGGCGACCGGCGCAGGGGCAGTGCTGGTCCCTGCCGGATTACTTATGGCCCTGACGTTTCCCTTCGGCGGCTACCTTGGCGACCACGTGCCTCCTCGTTTCCCTGCCGTGATTGCATTGGTATGTCTGGCGGTGTCGGCCTATCTGTTGACGCTGGCGGATGCGGAGACCAGCTTCTGGTGGATGGCTGCCTGGGTGGCGCTGGGTCGCCTGGGGCTGGGGATCCTGAATCCCCCCCTCACTATCGGCGCATTGCGCTCCTTGCCCGATGAGTTGCTGGCCCATGGATCCGGTGCCCTTAGCTTTGCCCGACAGTTAGGAGCGACATTCGGGGTCAATCTGCTAGCGGTGTTGCTGGCGCACCGGATCGCCTTTCATACCGACGCCCTGAGAGTGACCCAGGCAGATGTGGGGTGGGGCATTCACCAGCAGGCCCAGGCTCTGGGCTTTCACGACACCTTCCTGATACTCAGCCTAGTTTTGGCACTGGGTCTGGTGCCGGCTTGGCTGATCGGCCAGACAGCGAAGGGAAACAAGAGACAACAGGCCGTATCTGGCCAGCAGCTGCGACGTGATACTAGGAGGCGAAAGAAATGACTAGCTACACCACGGCCTCGGGCCCCTTGCACGGGATCAAGGTTATTGAGGTTGAAGGGATCGGTGGTAGTCCATTTGCGGCCATGTTGCTTGCTGACATGGGCGCGGAGGTTGTGCGCATAGAACGTCCACAACGTAATTCTGCCGAGTTCGGGGGGACCGACCCTGGTCCAGTGCTTGGGCGAGGGCGGCGCTCCATTATTGGCTTGAACCTGAAGAGCCCGGACGGGCTCAGTCTGTTGCTGGACTTAGTAAGGGAGGCCGACGTGTTGATTGAGGCGTTCCGTCCTGGGGTGGCGGAGAGGCTTGGCTTTGGACCGGATGCCGTTCACGACCGCAACCCTCGTCTCATCTATGGTCGCTTGACCGGCTGGGGCCGTACTGGTCCGCTGGCACATACCGCTGGTCACGACATTAACTACACCGCCCTGGCGGGCGTGCTTGGTGCGATCGGACGCAAGGACAGTCCGCCTGCTCCGCCGCTCGCTCTTACTGGCGATATGGGGGGCGGCGGGTTGGTACTCGCTTTTGGCATCTTGGCCGCCCTGTTCGAACGGCATAGTTCTGGGCGGGGCCAAGTCGTCGATGCGGCGATGGTGGATGGTGCAGCGCTACTGATGTCCGCCTTCTGGGGTTTTCATGGCCGCGGGCTGTGGAACGTCGAGCGCGAGAGTAATCCGGTCGACGGTGGGGCTCCATACTACGACACGTATAAATGCAAGGACGGCCGCTATATCTCCATCGGGGCACTAGAGCCGCAGTTCTACACGGTACTGTGCGACCAGTTGGGTATTGACGTGGCTCACGACCGCGAGAAGCCCGACGCTTGGCCCCGGCAACGTGAGGAGCTGCGGGTACTCTTTCTGTCCCGAACCTGCGAGGAATGGTGCCGGCTTCTAGAAGGAACGGACGCCTGTTTCGCGCCGGTGCTGAACTTCGAGACCGCGCCTAGCCACCCCCACCTACAAGCACGGGACACCTTTATCAAGCTGGGCGGCATCGTCCAGCCGGCACCAGCCCCTCGCCTCAGTCGCACGCCAGCTACAGCGCAGCCAGCTCCCGTGCGCTTCGCAACCACCCGTACCACGTTGAACGAGTGGGGAATCGAAGAAACACGTATTTTGGCCCTACTGGAAGCTGGAATACTGCAGTAACTGACCAATCTTGTTGTGATGTTTTTTCGACTGATGTAGGGCGGTTCAGAGAATGTCACGGCGCAAATTGCTCGCTACGACTTGACCAGAACAGTCAACCTAGAACAGAAGCTTCAGATCATCGTGGGGAGAGGAAAAATCGGCCACGTAAATCCACTCAAATGCGATAGATACCTTGAGAACCATCGCTTGGTAGAGTCAGAAACACCAGCATTGGTATCTGGGATGTCTTTCCTTTTATAGGTTTTTCATCTTGCTTCATCTTGTAAACATATTTGTGATGATTGATTTTAGTTTCTAATGTTGATCTTTCAATCCTCCATTGAGATGTACCTCAATCTTGTTGGGTTTCTAGTTGCTTGGCCTAGAAGTTTTCGAAAGTGGGCAAAAGTTCTAATAATATTCTTAACTCTTACCTGCTGCGCTCCGGTCAATCCGCGTGGAGGGTAGGAAACAGCTCCGACCCATGTATGGCCGAGCTGCTGATTGACCGTCGAATGCAGAAGGGCAGCTCGTATCTATGCACGCCGAACTACTGCCAACGCTATCTATCGGCGGCGCGCTTCGCGCAGCCGATAGATACGTCGACTTCTCAATTCGGCTTCTGCTGCGTAGTGCAAGCAGCGCTAGCTTGAAGCGCAATCCGTTATGGATTGCTTTCGCACTCATCGGAAGATTAGGCTCGTTCAGTTCTAGTGGAGCCGTAGGAGGAAACATGCCGTTCGACATGCTTATCAAAGGACGCCTGGAAAAGGGCGCGAAGTTGATGGACGTAATTGACCCGTCGACTAGAGAAGTCTTCGCGCAGTGTGCTCGCGCCTCGGCCGAACAGGTCAACTTGGCGGTAGATGCCGCCGCTGCTGCCTTCGACGAATGGAGTTCGACTCCGCTGGCGCAGCGACAGGCGGTTTTAGCTCGTGTTGCGGACGTCATTGAGGCTAATACTGAGGAACTGGCACGCCTGTTGACGAAGGAGCAGGGCAAGCCTCTCGCCGAAGCTACCACTGAGGTGGGCGGTGCCGCTTATCTGTTTCGCCACTACTCCAGCGTCGACATACCAATTCGCGTGATCGAGGAAACTGAGTCTGGCCGGGTCGAGTTGCACCGCCGACCGCTTGGTGTCGTCGGCGCTATCCTGCCATGGAACTTCCCGGTTTTCATGGCCTCCGGCAAGATCGCACCGGCCCTGCTAGCGGGTAACACTATGGTGTTGAAGCCAGCGCCAAGCACGCCACTCACTACGCTCAGGCTCGGCGAGCTGCTCAAAGATATAATTCCGGCCGGCACGCTCAATATCATCACCGACTGCAACGATCTCGGGCCGCTACTGACCAGCCATCCGAAGGTCCGCAAGATCGCTTTTACCGGATCGACCCAGACCGGCCTGAAGGTGATGAGCTCTGTCGCGGCCGACCTAAAGCGGCTGACCCTAGAGCTGGGCGGCAACGACGCTGGCATCGTGCTCGATGATTGCGACCCGAAGCAGGTGGCACCGCTGCTGTTCAAAGCGGCGTTCGCCAACAACGGTCAGGTCTGCGTCGCGATGAAGCGCTTGTACGTTCCAGAGAAGCTGTACGATGCTGTCTGCGAAGAGCTTGCCGGTATCGCGAACAAGGCGGTGGTCGGGCCGGGATTGGAGGAGGGTGTCGAGCTCGGTCCGATTCAGAACCGCGAGCAGTACGAGAAGCTTAAGGCTCTGATCGAAGAGTCCCGTTGGGATGGCGAGATAATCGCCGGTGGGGACTGCCCACAGCGGCCGGGCTACTTCATCAATCCCACCATTGTCCGCGACATTGCCGAGGGCAGCCGGCTGGTCGACGAGGAGCAGTTCGGCCCGGTGTTGCCAGTGATTAAGTACGCCGATCTGAACGATGCAGTGTACCGTGCCAATGCCACCAGCTACGGGCTAGGCAACTCCGTCTGGTCACCGAATGTCTCTCGTGCCCATGAGGTTGCCTGCCGGCTCGACTCCGGCACGGTCTGGGTCAACCAGCACGGCGTCGTCACGCCGACCACACCGTTCGCCGGCGCCAAGTTGTCGGGCTTCGGCGTTGAGTTCGCTGAGGAGGGGCTGGCGGAACTTACGCAGGTGAAAGTGGTGAATGTGACTAAGATATAGCCCAGCCTTTGAGCCAATTTTTCTGAATCAAAGGTAGGGAAGTAAGAAGGGCCAGATCGAACTATCAATAACTACGTAGGAGAAGGTATGCAGACATACACGTTTATCGTTCTGACGAATCCGAGCGAAGGTTCGGAGGAAGAATACAACCGTTGGTACGAGGAGCAGCACATCCCGGACTTGCTGAAAGTCCCGGGCGTGATTGGCGCGCAGCGCTTCCGAATGGCGCATGACCCGATGCAGGCGAATCCGCTGTGGCGATACCTCGTGATCTATGAGCTACAGACAGAGGACCCGAAAGAGGTGATGGATGAGGTATTGCGGCGCGTCGGCGGAGAGACTATGCCGATGAGCGAGGCTCTCGATCCACACCTTTTCGCAGTTGTCTACGAGCCCGTTTCCGTAGGGGGCGGTGCGCCGTAATTGGCTGACGAAGCGTTGGCTAGGCCTATGCGGCTACAATACCAAGCCTCACTCACCGTTGAGGCCATCTTCCATGCCACCCATGTCCTTGCAGACCCAGCGGAGGTAAAGCGACCGTCAGTCAAGGCACGGAAGGAGACACTAAGCTTCTGAAACCGGCTCCCTGGGAATAAATCCAATAAAAACATCAAGTATAAATAACTTCGAAACTCAGAACCTAAGGAAATACCATGACTAGCGATACCTCACCAAGTGTCGAAACCAGAAACCCGATTGCGCTGAAAAATATTGATACTATCAGGGATTTTTTCTCTCTCTACTTGAAAGACAAAGACCGATTTTATTCACTTTGGGTTGACGACCAGCCCAGTGTCTTAACACCATTTGTTAGTGACGATGTCGCGGTGTGTAAAATCGGCGTTCATTCCGGCTGGACCGCCGTCAAGGCATTCTGGGACCCTATCTTTGATGAAATGACAGGCACCTTTGATTGGGTCGTTGACGATTTTATTGTTGGGGAAGACCCCAACACGATTGTCACCAAGGCCCAAAGCGCAATCGATGTGCAAACCGGCGACACCTGGGGAAACAAACACCTCCGCTACAATGGCCGCTATGTACAAATATTCCGCTTTAGAGACGGTAAGGTAGAGTCCTTTGAAGAGTACTACGACACGGCATTGCTCAACGCACAGTATTCATAACAAAGAGCGTGAGTTGCTATGTTTTTACATTTACAAACTAAAGAACGTCCCGCACAAACTGCTTGCGCGCTGATAAAAAAGCATTTATTACGCGCGATTCTGACTGGGATAATTACCACGGCAACGGTTTCTATTGCCGATGAGAACGGTACTGCTGACGTTTGAAAGCGAATTATTCATGTCGATCATGAACCTGAAAACTGGCTGAGCCACGGCCGTAATTACCGCGAAACTCGATACTAATGGGTACACTCAGGCTGAGATGAATTTTTTCCAATCCAATATTTTGAGATCCGAAGGCTCAGTTCGGCTACTGCGTTTCTGAATCCGATCAAGCACCGCAGAAATTTGATAGTTGTCACGGATGCCGTAATTACCTGAATGTTGTTTTAAGGAAAAACGAATAGTTGGGGTGACACTGCAGGGCCGTGGGGAGACTCGCTGTCGACGCGAGGTCATTCTTATTTGTGGGGCGATCGGTACGCCGAGGCTACTGCAGGGGCTCGGGAATTGGTGAAGACTCGTTGCTGGCTCGCTTAAGGTGCCCACGATCCATGATCTGCCGCGCGTGGGCGCATATTTCCTAGGCCATGATATGGCGCAGATCGTTGCGCGTGGCAGCGGCTTCACCTCCATCAGTCAAGCGGCTGCGCCTGCTATGGGAGGCGCAGCGCTGGTCGTTTAGAAAATCGAGCTTTCTGGGGTTGCAGTTGGCGTTGGTACATTACTTTATGAAGTGGGGGGAGGCGGGCGATGCCGGTCTTCAATGCATCTTTACACAAGCTAGCCATTTGACCAGAGATCAGGGCGATCAGGGTCGTTGCGCTGGTGGCCTGCGCGGTCTAGCAGCATCGCCTACGCAGTTGCGGCTATGTCCGTGCTCAGTCAATGGATATGAAGGTTCCTCCGCTAATTACTTGGCTGATGAAGAGGGCCAGCGAGTGTTGTCGTACGGTCCTTAAGATCCTGGCAAGCAAGACGCTTCGGTCTTTTTACGAGCAAGAGTTGGCGCTCGGTGCGGACGTTACTAGCGTTGTGGATTGGCTTACATACGCTGCCACGAAGGGTTCCACGGTTTTCTACCTCTATCTATAGGTGCGGCGCGAATGTGCCCTGCCACTGATCGACGCAGTGGTGGATCCCATCCATGGGCTGACAGGGTTGAGGGTGATTGATGCCTCGATCATGCCGAACCAGACTTCCAGAAATACCGCGACGGCAACCATGGTAATTACCCTCAAGGGCAATACCCTCTGTGTCTCACAGGGAGTTTTTCGGACGCGGTGGTTGCGAAGGCCATTCTTTGGGAACTTTCTGTTCATATAAAAAGCATATGAAAGCATCCGATGAAAGTATTGGATCTGTCGATGAGATGGGCGGATGGTGGTTTGGAGGCTATCGGAAAATGCCAGTGTGAAGTGTCGGCTTTCCTGATATGAGTAGTCGATGAGAAAAGGAAATGACCGTGCGAATGACTGTGGACGATCTGGTTGAGTTGCTCAGACTGGAGCGGCTCGATACCTACCTATTTCGTGGTGCCTCGCCGGCCGGAGGCACGCCGAGAGTTTATGGTGGTCAGTTGTTAGCCCAGTCGGTGATGGCTATGGGGCGATCTGCCATTGGCCAACGCTGGTTGCACTCGTTGCAAGGCTACTTCCTAAGACCGGGAGATATCACCCGGGATATGCTCTTTCGGATTGAGCCTATTCGTGAGGGGCGAGGTTTCTCCACACTCGCTTTGTCAGTGCTGCAGAACGACAAGCCGATCTTTACTGCGTCAGCTTCCTTTCAAGCGCAGGAAGGTAGTGATGAATGGCGTGCGTCGATGCCACGGGTGGCCGAGCCGGAAGCCTTGGAGTCGGAGGAGCAGTTCCTGGCTCGGGTCGGTTCGCTCGATCGCAGTAATGGCGCCGTGAACCCTGCGTTCTTCCATGCCCTAATCGAGCGTCGCAGCGCCGATTGGCGGCATCCAGTGATGCCCGGACGGCGTGCTCCCAAGGCGGGATTCTGGTGCCGGATCCGGCAGCCATTGGGTGACGACCCTCTAGTGCATCAAGCATTGCTTGCTTATGTATCGGATCTTGACCTGATGGCTACCGCCATGCGGCCCCGGGGCATCGGCGGGCTGCATCCGGCCGCACAGGCGGCGAGCCTCGATCATGTGATGTGGTTTCATGCGCCGGTTCGTGCAGACCGATGGTTCTACTACGACATCGAGGGAGCGTGCTCGGTTGGGAACCGCGGGCTGGGGCGCGGTGAGATCTATCAGGACGGACAGCTCGTGTCGACGACCATGCAGGAAGGGTTGCTGCGCGTCAATGCCAAATTCGAATGAGAGAATAGGTGAGTTTTTCCCGCAACTTGAATGAGCGTTTAGAAAAAGCTACTTGATGGAGAATGGCGATGGGACAG
>NZ_AOPO01000025.1 GCF_000336575.1 Vreelandella titanicae BH1
ATCTAGGTGCCGTTTTTGTATTCGCGTAGGAGAACTAGCGCTGATCGGCAAGATCTTCAATCAGCGCCCGCAGCATTGACCAAAACTCCTCCACAGAGGCGATCTCTACCCGCTCATCCGGCGAATGGGCGCCGCGAATCAGCGGGCCAAAAGAGATCATATCCAAATGCGGGTATTTGCCGCCAAGAATGCCGCACTCGAGCCCGGCATGAATCACCTTCACCTCCGGCTCACGGCCCAGCAGCGCCGCATGGCGGGCTTTAAAGGTCGCTAGAAGCTCGCCATTCGGATTCGGCGCCCAACCTGGGTAGCTGTTCTCAACTTTTACCCGTGCGCCAATCAATCCAAACAGCGCTTGAAAGCGATCCGCCATGGCCACCACCGCACTGTCGTGGAGTGAGCGTACCAGTGCGCAGAGATGTAACCGGCCATTTTCCAGGCTTAGCACGCCCAGGTTATTGGAGGTTTCCACTACGCCTGGCACATCCGCGCTCATCCGCTCGACGCCACAGGGGGCAGCGTGAAGCGCGGCCAGCAGCATAACGCTGGCGTCCAAGGTTAGCGGCTCCGCGTCGGGTATCTCAGTCAGACGTTGGGCGCTAATTTTAAGGCCGCTGTCGCCACTGCCTAACTCTCTTAACAGAATCGTTTCCAGCCCGGCGATAGACACCATGGCCGCATCCACTTCATCGGCGGGCAGTGCCACCTGGGCAAAGGCTTCCCGGGGAATCGCATTGCGCAAGGTGCCGCCTTGGTAGCTAATCAAGCGCGCATCAAACGCCTCAAGGGAGCGCAGCACTCTAACCAACAACCGGTTGGCGTTACCCAGCGGCTTATGGATATCCGCGCCGGAGTGGCCACCCTTCAGGCCGGTCAAGACGATTTCGATCACCCGTTCGTGGTCGCCAGCGGCGGCACTGGGCAGTTGGGCATCGACTTCAACGTCGGCCCCGCCCGCACAGCCAATATAGACCTGCCCCCGATCTTCGCTATCCAGGTTGAGTAGCAGCGAACCTTCGAGCCAATTTTCAGCCAGGTTCAGAGCGCCGCCCATGGAGGTCTCTTCTTCCAAGGTGAATAGCGCTTCCAACGGCCCGTGGCGTAAATCAGGGTCTTCCAGCACGGCGAGAATCGCCGCCACGCCCAATCCGTTGTCTGCGCCCAAAGTGGTGCCATCGGCGTGCAGCCAGCCGTCGGCCACATAGGTACTGATCGGGTCGCGGGTAAAGTCGTGAGCATGATCGCTGTTGGCCTGGGCCACCATGTCCAGGTGGCCCTGGAGTACCACGCCGGGCGCCTGTTCGCAGCCGGGAGAGGCTGGCTTAAGCAGGCGTAAATTACCGAAGGTATCCCGGTCGTGGGCGAGGCCTTGGGCATCGGCCCAGCTTTCGAGGGTAGCGACGAGTGCCGCCTCATGCCCAGAGGGGCGCGGCGTATTACAAAGCGTTCGAAAGTGGCGCCAAACCAAGGAGGGCTCAAGCGCGTCAAGATGTGCGTTCATAAAGACTCTTCGTTATCGGTAACCGATCTACTTTACCTCAATGAGGCTGTTGACAGCGAGGCGCAGGGATTTCACTGCGTCGTTATGAGCATCCGCCAGAGCGATATTTTGGAACGCCCAGGCAGATAATTGTTGATGTGCCTGCTGTTGTGTCTCAGTTAAAGCGCGGTGGCTGGCTACGCGGGCCAAGGCTTGCAGAGCCGAGCGGGCAAGAGCGGGGTCGCGATGGGCGGTCGCTACGTCCTCGATATCCTGCCACTCGCGGTCACTCAGTGGCATGCTTGGCATTTGAGCGAGCAGCACTACGAGCACTGCTGCGGGTAGCGCCTTGAGTTCAAAAGCCAGCAGAGCTGGGAGCGCCGTCTGGAAGCGCTCACTAAGATCAGCAAGCACCGCCTCGCCCTCTGAATTCAACGCTTTGGCCACCATAACAGCGAACTCCCCGGTGGATGTCTCCCGAGTAATCCCTAAGCGTACCGGCGTAAAACCCAGCGCCAGCCAAAAGCGCAGCAGTGACGCTTCAGCGCCGAAGGTCGCGCCATAAAGTGCAGCACCTTGCTGCTTGGCAGCGTCCATATCCTCGCCTAGTAACGCTTGCCCCAAGCCTTGGCGTCGCCGCTCGGGGTGGGTAGCGATACGTACCACTCGACGCCAGCGGGCAGTCAATGCCTCACGGCTACCGGCATGAGTTGCCAACGATTGCGCCAACAAATGCCCCTGGGGACGTCGTTCACCGCGGGCGACCCGGTCGGCAAGAGTGGCCTCAAAGCCGCCCTCTTCACGGGTGACCAACACCGCTTGAGGTTCACCTGCCTGCTCAATCATGCGTAGCTGAGCACACGGGCTGTCAAGCAGTTGGCGCAGGTCATTGGGAGAGGTGCGGTAGTGCGACTGTACCAGCAGCCCAAACAGCTTCTCCAACATAGCGTCTTGATGGGCGAGGCGAGCTCGATCAATCACCTTGGTTGCCACTGCGCTGCCATCCGTCTGAGCGCTGGGCAGCGGTGCTTTTAACAACAGCAGTTGATTGACCAGAGCTTCCAACGGGTCGCCGCTGCGCCAGCGGATCGGTGCGTTAAGCGTTAGCGCTTTCCACTGGGGCGTCAGGCGATCAAGGGTCGCGCGAAAGCGCAAGGCGAAGCCTCTTCCCGACCCCTCATAGCCGTGCACCGTGGTGGCAAAAGCAATACGCGGAAAGACCGCGAGCCACTGGCCCAACAGTGCAGCGGGAATCGCCGCCGCCTCATCGACCATTAGATAACTGCCATCACCGCCCTGCTGCTGAGCTTTAACCTGCTCGGTGAGCACATCCGGGGGTAAAAACATCAGCTCGCTGCCCTCGGCCAATACAAAGTGGCCGGTAGCGACACGACGGCCATCCGGGCAGAGTTCCGCTACCCGCTCGAACACGCTCTCCACCGCACTCAGCCGCGGCGCAGTGAGCACTACTCGTTGGGCTTTGTGGGTCAGCAGCCGAGCACAGGCAATGCCCAGCGCGGCGCTTTTGCCGCGCCCACGATCAGCGGTTATTACCAACGGGCGGCGGCGCTTTAAGCCAACCAGCTGTGTCACTGCGTAGGCTTGGTCTGAAGTCAGGCAGTCGCTATCGCCACTTGCGGCTTCATCTGCTTTGCGCACAGGCAGTCGAGGTAGATACAGCGTCTGGTCAGCGCGCCAGCGCACTACCTGAGACGAGGCCTGCAACTGGCGCGCTAAGCGCGCCAGGTAGTGGCAGCTCAGCTCTGACCAGCGCCAGGGATGATCAGCAAAACGTGCGTAATCTGGATCCGGTGACTCTCCCCACGGCTGCGGGGTGAGCAATACCAGCAAACCACCGGCGGTGAGCGTTCCCGCCAGCGCCCCCAAGGCTTCGGGATCAAACCCGGTGCGGTGGGTGTCGAGCACTACCAACTGGTGTTCTGCGCCCAGGCGCGTGCGCGCCTTGCGTGGCGACAGGTGTTCGCCCCCCACCCATAACGGCGCACTCCAGGGGTGGGCTTGCCATAAAGCCTGCGCAAGGGATTGGCACTGCTCGGCATCGCCGCTTAGCCACACAAGCTGGCGCCAGCGGCGGCGGGCCAAACGCTGCGCATGATGAACCAACGCCGCCACCATCCGCGCTTGCGGTTTATTCTCTAGCACATGGATATTTAACAAATGATTTCCTGCTCCAGCGCGACTGCTTCCCATCACGTTACCCTATTAAGTGTGTAAGTGTGCCGCTGAGCCTCTTATGGAGCGCTTATGCTACAACTTTGGTTGAACAATTTAACTCCTTTCAACGTTCTTGAGAGACGCAACTACTCATCTCGACGCTTAAAAAACAACATAACTATTTGTTTTAATTAAACCAATAGGGTTTTCCCATAAAAACCAACGGCTGAAATCTCTTACATTATTGATATTGCACTGCAGCGGGGTTGTTGTGCTAATTTAGCTCTGCAGCGCTAAAACCCATGTTTACGTAAACGTAACCCAGCAGCGCTGCACTTTCCTGCATCCAGGTACCCAACACTAATAACGCCACGCGCCAAACCAGGAAATACATCATGAAAACAATGAACAAATTTGCCCTCACCGGCCTTGCCGCTGGTATTGCCTTCGCTGCCTTAACGACCACCGCCCAAGCACAAGAAGAGTGGACAATGACCAGCACCTGGCCGGAAAACCTTGACCTGATCAAGATTGACCAGCACTGGGTGGAACTGGTCAATCAATTGGCGGGAGAAGAGCTACAGATCAATTTCCGTGCCGGCGGTACGCTGATGCCCGGCACAGAAGTATTTGACGCCACCGAAACGGGCAGCATTGAAGCCGCAGGCGACTGGCCGGGCTATTGGGCCGGCTTGAACCCCGCTTTTTCACCACTGGCCACGACCACCAGCCTGTTTAATGGCGTTGATTACCTTAACTGGATTCAGCAGTGGGGCGGCCGCGAGCTGTACGAAGAGATCTACGGCCAGTTCAACATGGTTTATCTGCCTTACGGCATTACCAACAATGAGTCGGGCTTTATGGGCCGCACCCCGATTGAAAGCATTGCCGACCTGGAAGGCAAGCGTCTGCGCCTTTCGGGCCGCGACCAGGGCCGCGTACTCGAAGAGCTGGGCGGCTCGCAAGTCACTCTGGCGGGTGGTGAAGTCTACCAAGCCATTGAACGCGGCGTTATCGATGCGGGTGAATTCTCCACCCCTGGCGTTGATTTTAATGCCGGTTTTGCCGAAGTGGCGGACTACTGGGCAACCCCCGGTTGGCACCAGTCTGCCAGCGTATTTGGCGTAATGATCAATAAAGACGCCTGGGACGCCCTCTCAGAAGAGACCCAAGAGACTCTGCGTATTGCGGCGGATGCCACCATGGCATGGTCACTGGCCTGGTCTGAGCGCCAGTCGACCGAAGCCACACAGAAGTTCATCGACGCAGGCGTCACGATCAATCAGTTCTCTGAAGAAGATTTGGCGCGCATTCAGGAAGTCACCAACGAAGTGATTCTGCGCGGTGCTTGCGAATCTGCTGACCACGCCAAGGTCTACCAGTCGATGATTGCCTACCTTGAGCACTACGCAACCTGGCGCGATGTTTCCGCTCCTTTCAACATGAGTCGCGTGATGGATAACCTGCCCTCACTGGAAGAGATCGAAGCCTGCCTGTAAGGCGCTTCTGTGCCGCCTTGGTGTTTGCCAGGGCGGTTTTTTTGTGCTGACCGCGGAGATCTTCCATGAATGCGATTGCCAAGGCGATCGATGCCATCAATGAAGCTTTTGGGCGTGTCATCGCTCCATTGATTGCCATCATTACCCTGATTGTTCTTTACGATATTGCGTCACGCTTTCTGTTTGGGCGCCCTAGCGACTGGGCATTTGACGTGACCAAAATGCTGTTTGGCGCCCACTTTATGCTAATGGCGGCCTATGGGCTCAAACATCATGCCCACGTGGAAGTCGATATATTAAAACGTCTGCTGTCGCGCAAAAAGCAAGCGGTGCTGGAATTGCTTGGTTACCTGATTTTCTTTGTCCCCTTTATCTGGATGCTGATCACCCTGGGCTGGAGCTTCTTTGAACGCGCCTGGAGCCGCGGTGAAACCACCTATGGCATGGTCTCAATCCCGGTCTACCCGATCAAAGGGGTGATTGTGGTGGCCGCTATCCTGATTCTGCTGCAGGCAATTGCCATTGTGCTGCGTGCCATCATGCAGCTTCGTGAGGAGGCATCAGCATGAACCTAAGTCCTGAAGTACTCACGCTGGTGATGTTTGGCGGCCTGATGGTGGGGCTGTTTATGGGCCACCCGTTGGCGTTTGTGCTAGGCGGTGTAGCCGTTATCGGTGCCTTTCTTGGCCCCGGCGAGCGCATTCTCGGCACCCTGATCAACAATATTTTCGGTAACGCCATGGATAACTATGTCCTGGTCGCGATACCGCTATTCATATTGATGGCGAGGTTCTTAAACGATTCCGGTGTTACTGAGAAGATGTTTGACGCCATGCGCCTATTGCTGGCCAACCTGCGCGGTGGCTTGGCGCTTACCGTGGTCATTGTGTCGGTGCTGCTAGCGGCTACCACCGGTATTGTTGGCGCTTCAATTGCGGTAATGGGCATGATTGCCCTGGTGCCGATGCTCAAGTATGGCTACAACAAAGAGCTGAGCGCAGGCGTTATTATGGCCAGCGGTTGCTTAGGCATCTTGATTCCGCCCAGCATCATGCTCATTCTGATGGCCAGCTACTCACCGGTTTCCGTGGGCGCACTGTTTGCAGGCGCGCTGATTCCCGGCCTGCTACTTGGGGTCATGTATGCACTCTACGTACTGATCATCTGCTACATCAAACCGCACTATGGCCCTAAGGTACCAGCCGAAGAACGCGCCGAAGTCAGCACTAAACAACTGCTGATCATGCTGGCGAAGTATGTGCTTCCCCCCATGTCGTTGATCCTGGGCGTGCTGGGCGCGTTATTTACCGGCGTCGCCACCGCCACTGAAGCATCCGCTATCGGCGTCTTTATCGCCTTTATCCTGTTTATGATCTTCGGCGACCGCAAAATCAGCACCTGCTTCTGGACGATGATAGAGGCGGGCAAGACCACCACCATGGTCATGCTGGTACTCGTCGGTGCCACGGCCTTTACCGGTGTGTTCTCGCGTGGTGGCGGCATGACCGTGATTAGCGACCTTGTGCTGGCAATGCCTGGCGGCACCATTGGGGCACTGATCCTGATGCTGTTCCTGGTATTTATCCTGGGCATGTTCCTGGATTGGACCGGCATCGTACTACTGAGCTTCCCGATCATGCTGCCCATCGTCGAAACCATGGGCGTGGATATGCTCTGGTTCGTGGTGATGGTGGCGGTAGTACTGCAGACATCGTTCCTGACCCCGCCCTTTGGCTATGCGCTGTTCTACTTAAAAGGCGTGGCACCACCTGGGGTCGAAATCGTCGATCTGTACAAAGCGGTCGTGCCTTTCGTCGCCTTGATTCTGCTGGCTTGTACGCTAATGGCGTTCTTCCCATGGTTGATTACCGGCCTGCCTAGAATGCTGTTGGGCGGTTACTAGGCCCTCTGAACTTAAAGCTTAACGTCCAACCATTATGGCCCGCTTCGGCGGGCTTTTTTGCACCACCTACCCGCCTGCAAAGCTGCAGCAGCGCAGCGCCAGTGCTACTATTCACGCCCGTCACTATTTCGCATTAAGTGCGCTGCGCCACTTTACGCTGCTGCAAGGAGTGTTCGTTTGTTCAGATCCGGCTATCGCGGGCTATTCGCCTTCTCCTCTTCACTTAGCCGTCGCGCTAGCCCCTGGTCGATTGCCCTGATAGCAGTGGCATTCGTCGTGGCGCTGCCTGTGCTGGTGGTGTTTGCCCATATCGCAATGCCCACCGATGGCGTTTGGCAACACTTGGCCAGCACCGTACTTGGCCGCTATTTGAACAACACCTTCTGGCTCGTTGTGACCGTAGGACTCGGCACGCTTATCATCGGTACCGGGACGGCCTGGCTGGTGGTCATGTGCCGCTTTCCCGGCAAGCGACTATTCGAGTGGGCGCTACTGCTGCCGTTAGCAGTACCCACCTACGTTATCGCCTACGCTTACACCGACTTTCTCCAATTTGCCGGGCCGTTACAAAGCCTGCTACGCGAGACATTTGGCTGGGAGTATGGCGACTACTACTTTCCCAATATTCGCTCCCTTGGTGGCGCCGCGACGGTGATTACCCTGGTGCTTTACCCCTATGTCTACCTGCTGGCCCGCGCCTCGTTTTTAGAGCAGTCGGTCTGCGTGCTGGATGTGGGCCGCACTCTTGGCCGCGGCCCCTGGAAACTGTTTGCCAGTATCGCCGTACCGTTGGCACGCCCGGCGCTGGTGGGTGGGGTATCGCTGGTTCTGATGGAAACACTTAACGAGTTTGGGGCGGTTCAGTTCTTCGGCGTGGATACCTTTACCACCGGCATCTACCGCACCTGGTTTGGCATGGGTGAACAGGTAGCGGCAGCACAGCTGGCGGCGTGCCTGCTCACCTTCGTGATTGTGCTAGTGCTGCTGGAGCGCTGGTCACGGGGTAAGCGCCGCTACTTCCACACCACCAATCGCTATCAGCAGTTGCCCGAGTACGCGCTGCACGGCTGGCGCGCAGCGGCAGCGACGCTGGCTTGTCTGGTGCCGGTGCTGGTGGGTTTTTTACTGCCCAGCGGCATTCTGCTCAATTTAGCCCTGCAGGGGGGCGATTCGCTATGGGGCTCGCGCTTTATCGGCTACGCCTGGAACAGCCTGGGGCTGGCAACCGTGGCCGCGCTGATCGCCGTAGGCTTGGCCGTTGTGCTGAGCTACGGCGTACGCATGCACGATACGACGTTTGCGCGGGTGGCTTCTCGCGTAGCCTCTATGGGCTACGCGATTCCCGGTTCGGTAGTCGCGGTGGGTATTCTGATTCCGTTTGCCTGGTTGGATAACGCCCTCAACACCTGGCTGAATAATCACTATGGCTACATCGTTGGCCTGGTCTTCAGTGGGTCGGCGTTTATTTTGTTATACGCCTATGTCGTGCGTTTTCTAGCTGTCTCGTTCAATGCCGTTGAGGCGAGCTTAGGCAAAGTAACCCCCAGCATGGACGCCGCCTCGCGCACCCTGGGTCAAACGGCAGGGGGCACGCTGCGCCACATTCATACACCAATGATGCGCAGCAGCCTGTTGGCGGCGGGAATTTTAGTCTTCGTTGACGTCATGAAGGAACTGCCCGCGACGATTATTCTGCGCCCCTTCAACTTCGACACCCTGGCCGTGCGGGCGCATAATCTCGCCTCTGACGAGCGATTGGCCGAAGCATCGACCTCGTCATTGGCAATTGTGGTAGTGGGCATCCTGCCGGTCATTCTGCTTAGCATGGCCATGCGCCGCTCACGTCCCGGCGCTCAGTCGTAAAAGCTAAATGCCAAGCACTAATTGCTAGGCCACAAGGGGAAAAACAAATACCTGTGAAAGGTCGAGGTGAATATCCACCGGCTGCCCCTCCGCGGGTAAAAACACCCCAGGTACGCGGGCGTGCAGGTGGGCCTCAAGGCCGTTTCCACCATGGGCACACAGGTGTAGCAGGCTGGTCCGCCCCAGCAGCTTCGCCATTACCACATGACTATGGCGGTGCTCATCCGCAGGCAGTTCACGCTCAACAATACGCAGCGCCTCAGGGCGAATCATGACCTGGGCGTCGCTGCCTTCCGCTAGCCCACCGGCCGGCACCCGCCCCACGGGCGTGTTAACCGCGCCGTTATGCACCTTGCCCTGTAGCTCATTGACGTCGCCAAAAAAGGTCACGACAAAAGGGTCTTGAGGTGAGCAGTAAAGCTCTCGCGGCGTTCCCGTTTGCACGATCCGGCCATCCCGCATTAGCGCGATGCGATCGGCCATAAACATGGCCTCTTCGGGGTCATGGGTCACCAGCAACGTCGCCGCGCCGACTTTTTTAAGCACGTGCAGCGTATCGTCGCGGATTCGGTCTCGCAGCCGCGCATCAAGGCTTGAAAACGGTTCATCCAACAGCATTAAGCGCGGAGATGGCGCCAGCGCCCGTGCCAGGGCCACCCGCTGCTGCTGCCCCCCTGAAAGCATATGTGGGTAAACATCGATATACGCAGCCATACCCAACTGCTCAAGCAGTTTGGCCGCCCGCTCCCGACGCTCGCGAGAAGCTAAATGTTTAAGTCCAAAGGTGACATTTTCCAAAACGGTTAAGTGGGGGAAAAGTGCCGAGTCTTGAAACGCCAGCCCGACATTGCGTTTCTCCGGCGGCACGTGACGCTGGCCCGGGCCTGCAATATAAATATCCTCTAAGTAAACGTTGCCCTCTTGCAGCACTTCAAGGCCCGCAGCGATACGCAGCAGCGTTGTTTTGCCACAACCAGAGGGCCCCAATAGGCAGACCACCTCACCTGGAGCAACGCTTAAGTCCACCCCTTTGACGACCGTATGGCCATCATAAGCGTGGCGTACATTACGCAGGGTTAACGCCGAAGAGCCAGGCGCTGCTTCAGCAGCCCTTCTTTCAGTTACCTTTAGAGTTGCCGTCATAAATCACCGCTATTAATTAGCACTGTCTGAATAGCACTTTCCAGGTGAGCAAACCGCACCTCTAAAAGACTAAACGCGGATTCAGTACATTTGAAAGTTGTTTGCATTCTATTTTTAATTGCCCCGATATGCACGTACCACCTTTTGGGTAGGCATTTGCTCTTGACTGAAGGCATACGAAACGCTTCAATAACAATGTTAATAATGTAACTTATTATCATTCAATAAATAAGGATGTGCTTGATGAAAACCGTACGCTTTGTTGCTCCGATGGCAGCGATGATGGTGGGCGCTACGTTTGCCGGTCAGGTCGTGGCAGACGAGCTCAACCTTTACTCCGCACGCCACTACGACTCTGACGAGCGCCTCTACGATGCGTTCACCGAAGAGACAGGCATCGAAGTCAACATCCTTGAAGGCGACTCCGATCAGCTGATCGAGCGCATTCAGCGCGAAGGTGTGGCCAGCCCTGCAGACATCATGCTCACCGTCGATGCTGGCCGCCTCTGGCGCGCTGAAGATGAAGGCATCTTCCAAAGCGTCGAGTCGGACGTTCTCAACGAGCGCCTGCCCGAAGCCATGCGCCACCCTGACGGCCTGTGGTTCGGTTTTAGTCAGCGCGCACGGGTTATTTTCTATAACCGTGAAAACTTCGATCCGAGCCAGATCACTAGCTACGAAGACCTTGCCGACCCGCAGTTTGAAGGCAAGGTGTGCATTCGCTCTTCCAACAACATTTACAATCAGTCGCTGCTGGCCGCAATGATCGAGCACCACGGTGAAGAGGGTGCTGAAGAGTGGGCCCAGGGCGTGGTCAATAACATGGCGCGGGATCCGGAAGGTGGCGATACCGACCAGATTCTGGGCGTGGCCAGCGGCGAGTGTGACATCGCCGTGGCTAACCACTACTACTATGTTCGCCTGCTGAAGTCTGATGACGACGCCGAGCGCGAAGCCGCCCGCAAAGTGGGTATTATTTTCCCCAACCAGGATGACCGCGGCACTCACGTGAACGTTGGCGGAGCCGGTGTGGTGGAAGGTGCGCCTAACCGCGAAAACGCCATTCGCTTCCTCGAATACCTGTCTTCCGACACTGCTCAGGAAATTTTCGCCTCCGGCAACAATGAGTTCCCGGTAGTTGACGGCATCAAGAAAGACCCGGTGCTGGAATCCTGGGGCAACTTCAAAACGGATGACGTGAACATCAGCGTGCTAGGTGAAAACAACCCTGAAGCGATCCGCATTTTTGATCGCGTCGGCTGGCGTTAAGCCCCCCTGCCCGCATTGAAGGAAGAACCTCGCTAGGCAAAAACCACCTAAGTAGAGGCTAGAAACACCCGCAGCTGCGGGTGTTTTGCGTTATAGCGCTTCTAAACATGCTGGCACTGGCGGAAAGCGCCGGGGACGACCATCTTCCTGCATATAGAGGGTACGCACCTGACTTTCAGGCAGCTCTAATGGCACGTGGCTAGAAATAACCAGAATCCCATGCTGTGCGCGGCGCACAAGGCTGGTGACGACATGACGCCGAGTTACCGCGTCAAGCCCGGCTAACGGCTCGTCGAGCAGCAGAATGGGCCGTCGCGCCAGCAGCACCCGTCCCAGGGCGATACGTCTCGCCTGACCTCCAGAGACGGCTGCTCCATACTCGCCCAAAGGTGTCTCAAGCCCCTGGGGCAACCCTCGCGCCCAGGTGCCTAGCACCAAATCATCAAGAACGCTCCACAGCTCACTATCACCGGCATGACGGGCACCAAGGCGTAGATTTTCCGCCAGACTCATGTCAAACAAATCCCACTGTTGGGGCAGATAGCCGACGGCGTTGTGCATTGACCACTGCTCAATGGGATAACCATTAAGGCAACACTCCCCGGACAGCGGCAGCAACTCGCCGGCCAATACCTGCAACAAGGTCGATTTGCCACACCCCGAGGGGCCACGTAAACAGAGTATTTCACCGCTCTTCAACGCCAGGTTGATACGTTGCGGCCCCACCAGTGCTCCAGGCAGGCGTGCTGTTAATTGGCTGACATTTAGTTGCCAGCTGGGCGGTGTGATTTCAACCTCCTCAATAGCGGCTTGCGCCCTAGGCGCCCCTTCCGACAGGGCATTGAGGCGATTCCGTGCGGCAAGGCTCGCGCCCAAGGCAAGAAAACTATGGGTCAGTGGTGCCAATATTTCCCCTAATGCCAGGATCGCCAAGACGGCGGCTAACAGCATTGGCACCGTCAAATGGCTGGCCGCTAACAGTGCTTCTGCCTGCCATAGCACACTAACGATGGCAGCTCCCAGCGCCACCTGCTGCAACGCGGTGGTCAGGCTGGCAAGCAGTTGCTGGCGCTCCTGATGCGCCAAGTAGTCGGCGTCCCATTTTTTCACTCGTTGGGCCATCTCTGGCCATCGCCCCCACAGCACTAATGAGGTAATGGCTGCCAAGGGCTCAATCAGTGCCACCCGACGACGCTCAGCAAGTTCGGCACTCTGGCGTGCCTGATCAATACCACGCCATAACGCCAGTAACGGCAACCCCAGCCAGGCTAACAGCACTCCCGGCAAAGCAGCCCACATCAGGGTGCCACTCAGCCAGTAAAGCCCTGCCATGACAACCACCACCATTAGCCCGGCCCAGCCCCAGGGCAGGAGCGCCCGTAATACCACCTGATCAAGCTGGTCTATATCGGTCACAAGGCGATGCATAGCGTTGGCCGTGCCGTGGTGAGAAGGACTGGAAGCCGCCTGCAGTAATGGCTTTTTCCCCAATGCCATGAACAATCGACAACGCAGATCCTTCAGCAACCCTAGCGCGGCATCATGGGACGCTAGGCGTTCACCGTAGCGCCCGGCCGTGCGCACAATGGCGCACAGACGAATCAGCGCTGCGGGGCGAAAATAGTCGAAACCGAAGGCGGTCGCCGTCATCGTACCGGCAACCGCCGCCGCGGTAATAAACCAACCCGAGATAGCCAGCAAGCCAATCACAGCCAGCAGCGTGGCGGCGCCTAGCAAGAACGCCAGCGACCAGCCGCCACGCCGAAGCAACAGCAAATCACGCAGCCGGATAGTGGGAGGTTGTTCTACAGAGGGGGTCTTGTTTAATCGCAGCATGTCATGACCTCTTTCGATGACAGCTCAATTTGCCGATCGACCCACTCCAGCCCCGCCGACTCGTGACTGACGATAAGCACGCTACGCCCACGGCTAAGCTTTCCGATCAATGCATTGAGTTGCCAGGCGGCATCCGGATCAAGGTGGGCCGTGGGCTCATCGAATAGCCATAGCGCTGCATCACGAAGCAGCAACTGCGCCAATCCCAAACGTTGTAGCTGGCCACCGGATAGCCCCTGTCCGCGCTCGCCCAGCTGCGTGGCAAGCCCATTACCGCGAAGCAGAATCGGCCACAGGCCAACCAGGGTCAGAACCTCAATAAGCTCTTGATCTGTTTTATCCGGAGCCGCCAAGCGCAGGTTATCTGCAATGCTGCCAGACTGGATCGGTGGTTGCTGACTGAGGTAGCCAAGCTGGCGTTGCCAGGTGGCGCGGGGCCACTGGGCAAGTTCGCAACCCTTCGCCTCCAGGCTGCCCTGGTAAGCGCTAAATCCCAACAACGCATGCAAAAGGCTCGACTTGCCCACTCCGCTTTCGCCCTGCACCAACACCCTTTCGCCCGCCGCCAGCGTGAGGTTAAGCGGAGCCAGACGAAGACGACCGCCTTCACCCCGAACACTCAGCTCGTTACACTCCACGGTGAAAGACTCGACGTTTCTCGCTACCGGGGGTAGCGGTGCCTCTTGAGGCTGCCAAGTGTCAGCTTCCAGCAGAGGCGTCAACGCCTGCATGGCACCGATTGCTTCCGCCCGAGCATGATAGTCAGTGCCCAATTGGCGAAGCGGCGCATAGAACTCGGGCGCCAGCAGTAAAATAAACAGCGCCCCCTGATAGGGTACCGGCACCTCCGCTTTCGCCCAGGGCAAAAGGCCAAGCAGCCCTAAGCCGAGATAAAGCGCCACCAAGGCAATCGCCAGCGCGGCAAAAAACTCCAGCACCGCGCTGGATAGAAAGGCAAGTCTAAGCACCCGCATAGTACGCCCACGGTAGGCGTCACTCGCCTGGGCGACCTTGGTCTCTGCTTGGTCAGTTGCTCCCATGCGCTGTAGCGTCGCCATCCCACGAACCAGGTCGAGGAAGCGGCCCCCCATACGCGCCAAGGCGACGAACTGCTGCTGACTGGCACCCGCAGCAGCACGTCCCACCAGGATCATAAATAGTGGCACCAACGGCGCGGTCATTAGCATCAATCCCGCGGCCAGCGGGCTATAAAACGCTACCACCGCCGCTATCAGGCAGGGCACTAGTACCGCCAGCAAGCTCTGTACCCGATAGCGGCTAACGTAGCCGTCCAAGGCATCCACCTGCTCCAGCACCTGAGTGGCCAAGGCGCCATCACTGCCAAATTGGCGCCTAACCGGCCCAAGGTGGCCAAGCTGCGTTAATAACTGGCTGCGTAAGGCGTCACGAGCACGCAGGCTGGCCTGACGAGACAGCCATTCCCGGCCAGCGTGGAGAAAAGGGCGTAGCACCATGCAAATGGCCAGCCCTGCTAGCCAAACCGTCGGATGGCCCGGCGACTCCCTACCCTGCCAAAGCAGTAACCAATGGTGAAAAATAGTGGCCAACAGCCAACTCTGGGCAATCAGCAATACCACGCCGATCATCGCTAGCAGCGTGGCGCCCCGCAACCACCAGCGTTGTGGGGCAAGGCAGCGGTTCAGCCGCTGCCGCGGGTCATTGGCTTCAGTCGCTCCGCTCATGCTCGGATTCGCCTTCATAGCCATTCACTTCAAGCCACATGGCGTTAAGAATGCTGACGGTGGCCGCCAGCGTGACACCCAAAATCCAGGCGAAATACCACATACGATACCCTCCTCAGTAAAGCGCTTTGTCGTTATCACGAATAAACTGCTCGTTCAGGCGTCCACGCATGACCCAGTAACTCCAGGCGGTATACAGCAGCACCAACGGCACGAAGATACACACCACCACAAACATGATCTTGAGCGTCAACTCGCTCGCCGTGGCATCCCACATGGTCAGGCTATGGTTGGGGTTCAGCGACGACGGCATCACGAAGGGAAACATCGTAACGCCCGTTGTGACCACCACCATGGCCATGGCGACAGCCGAACTGGTAAATGCCAGCGCGTGGCGTCCCAGCTTCATGGTCAGCGCGCAGAGCACAAAACCTAAGACGCCCAGTACTGGCAGTAGCCACAACAGCGGGAAGCGGCTGTAGTTGGTCATCCAGCCGCCAGCACTCACCGCCACGATTTTACCAGTGGTATCGTTGTACCCCTGGGTATCGATTACGCTAGTCACTTGGTAGCCATCAACGCCCAGGAGCAGCCACACCCCACCCAGCACGAACAGTGCCGCGCATATCAGTGCTGTCAGGCTGCCGATGGCCGCACTACGGCTGCGCAGTTCACCCTCAGTTTTAAGCTGCAGCCAAGCCGCTCCATGGGTGACGAACATCAGCAGGCTCAACAACCCGGCCAATAGCGCAAAGGGGTTTAATAGGCCCAGCAAGCCGCCCTGATACTCCAGGCGCAGATAGTCATCGAACTGGAAGGGAACGCCTTGCAAGAGATTGCCAAAGGCGACACCAAAGATCAGCGCGGGAACGGCGGAGCCGATCGTCAACCCCCAATCCCAACGACGGCGCCATGTAGGATTTTCCAATTTGGAGCGATAATCAAACGCCAGGGGGCGAAGAAAAAGCGCGAACAGTGTCAGCATCAAGGCGAGATAGAAGCCGTTGAAGGCCGTTGCGTAAACAGGTGGCCAAGCGGCAAACAGTGCGCCCCCTGCGGTGACCAGCCAGACCTGATTACCGTCCCAATGGGGTGCCATAGAGTTGATCATCACCCGGCGCTCCTCATCGCCGCGCCCGACAACGTTGAGCAAGGCGGCAACGCCCATATCAAAACCATCGGTGACCGCGAAGCCCACCAATAGCACGCCGATCAGCACCCACCAGACAAACCTAAGGGTTTCGTAGTCCATCATCATGCCTCCCGTGCTGGGGTTGAGATTGGATAGTCAGACTCAGCGTCATCATCCAGGTAACCGCTACCGGAGGGCCCTTTGCGGGCAAAGTGTTGCATCAGCCACATTTCGATGATGACGAAGGTGGTGTAGAGGACGCCAATAGAAATCAGGGTAAACAGCACCTGCTCAGCAGTCAGGCTGGAAATGGCCAAGTGCACCGGCAATATCTCGCCGATTGCCCACGGCTGACGCCCATATTCGGCCACGAACCAGCCCGCTTCACAGGCAATCCAAGGCAGCGGTAGGCTGAACAGCGCGAAGCGAAGTAGCCACCGGGACTTCTCTGGCTGACGACGTACGCTATGCCAGAAGGCCAGCGCAAACAGCAACAGCATGCTAAAGCCCGCGGCGACCATGGCCCGAAAAGACCAGAAAAGCGGCCAAACCTTGGGAATCGACGCTTCAACGGCTTGATCAATTTCGGCAGTGGTCGCATTGGCTACATCGTCGCTATAGGCACTGAGCAGTAGCCCATAACCGAGATCGCTGCGCACTTCCTCGAACCGAGCCATATCCCCTTCGCGCTCTTCATCACTGCGCAAGCGCTGCATGAGAGCGTAGGCCTCCTGGCCATTGACGATGCGCTCGCGGTGCTCTTCCTTAAGCTCTCGAATACCCATCACTTCGGTATCCAGCGAGCGCGTGGCGATCAAGCCCATCACGCCAGGTATGCGGATGGCAAAGTCGGTATGTTGTTCCGCCTCGTTGGGGAGCCCAAATAGCGTGAAAGCCGCAGGCGCGGGATGGGTTTGCCACTCTGCTTCGATGGCGGCCAGCTTGACCTTCTGCACGTCCCCCAGCTCATAGCCAGACTCATCGCCCAGTACAATGACCGATAGCGCGCTGGCCAACCCGAAGGCAGAAGCAATCGCAAAGCTGCGCCGCGCAAAGGCAATCTCACGCCCCTTGAGCAGGTACCAGCTTGAAATTGCCAACACGAAAATCGCCCCGGTGACGTACCCCGCTGACACGGTATGCACAAATTTGACTTGGGCGACGGGGTTGAGCAGCACCTCTGCAAAGCTGACCAACTCCATACGCATGGTGGCAAGGTTGAGCTCTGACCCCACGGGATGCTGCATCCAGCCATTGGCTACCAGAATCCACAGAGCTGACATATTGGTCGCCAAGGCCATGAGCCAGGTAACCGCCAGGTGCTTCTCTTTTGACAGGCGGTCCCAACCGAAGAAGAACAGCCCGACCAGGGTCGACTCAAGGAAGAACGCCATCAAGGCTTCTATCGCCAGGGGTGCTCCGAAAATATCGCCGACATAGTGAGAGTAGTACGACCAGTTAGTGCCGAACTGGAACTCCATGGCGATACCGGTCGTTACCCCTAACGCAAAGTTAATACCAAACAGCTTGCCCCAGAATTTGGTCATCTGACGATAAATGGTTTTACCGGTCATGACATAGACCGACTCCATGATCGCCAGCAGTATCGACAGCCCTAGCGTTAAGGGTACAAACAGGAAATGCACCATCGCCGTAAAGGCGAACTGCAACCTGGATAATTCAACAATGTCCATGAGTGACTCCCGATGGATAGCGTAAACACACCCTTCGCCCCACCGGGAAGCCACAAACAGCTGCTAACCCAGGCAAAGCGATGTGTATAAGCTTATTCCTCCACCTGAGTCAAAAATTTGATCCTGGTCAATTCCTTATCTATGCATGTTGCGGTTGCGACAAAATGCCCTTATCACCTGGCTAGTGCGCCTCATCCCAATTGGCGCCGCTCTCCGCCTCTACTATTAGCGGCACTTTTAGCGCTGCCGCACCCTGCATGCGTTTTTGCACCTGCTCGATAAACGCCTCGACCTGCTTCTCGGCCACTTCAAATACCAGCTCATCGTGCACCTGCATGACCATCAGCGCGTCGAACTCACCTTCTGCCAGCCATGCATCCACGTCGATCATCGCCTGCTTGATGATATCCGCCGCGGTGCCCTGCATCGGTGCGTTAATGGCGGTGCGTTCGGCGCCTTGACGGCGGTTGCGGTTTTGCGACTGGATTTCCGGCAGGTAGAGCCGCCGACCCAGCACGGTTTCGACAAAGCCATCTTCCCCCGCCTGGGAACGGATGCGCTCCATATAGCGGGCCACGCCGGGGTAGCGGTCGAAGTAGCGGTCGATGTAGGTCTGCGCCTGATTGCGTTCGATATGCAGCTGGCGCGACAGCCCCCAGGCGCTCATGCCGTAGATCAAGCCGAAGTTAATCGCTTTGGCACTGCGCCGCTGGTCGCCCGACACCTTATCAAGGGAGGTGCCAAACACTTCCGCCGCGGTAGCAGTGTGGATATCACGCCCCTCGGCAAAGGCTTCCAGCAGGCCTTTGTCCTCGGAAAGGTGCGCCATAATACGCAGCTCGATCTGGGAATAGTCCGCGGCAACAATGCGATAACCGGGGCGGGCGATAAACGCCTGACGAATTTTGCGCCCCTCTTCGGTACGAATGGGGATATTCTGCAAGTTCGGGTCCGACGACGACAACCGGCCGGTGGCGGTGACCGCCTGGTGGTAGCTGGTGTGCACCCGGCCGGTGGCTTTATTGAGCAGCCTAGGCAACTTATCGGTGTAGGTCGACTTCAGCTTGGCCAGCCCCCGATGCTGCATAATCACCTTGGGCAGTGGGTAATCCAGCGCCAACTCTTCCAGCACACCTTCCGCAGTAGAGGGTGCGCCTTTAGGGGTTTTCTTGAGCACCGGAATTTTCTGCTCTTCAAACAGAATCTGCCCTAACTGCTTGGGTGAGCCGAGATTAAATTCGCGCCCGGCCAGTTCAAACGCTTCGCGCTCTAGCTCGCCAATACGCTTTTCTAACTGCTGGCTCTGCTTGTGCAGTAGGTCAGCATCCACCGCCACCCCATTACGCTCAATGCGCGAGAGCACTTTGATCAGCGGCAGTTCGATATTATCCAGCACTTCTGCCAAGCGCCCCTCGTTTTCGACCTGTGAGCGTAGCGTTTGCTGCAGCCGTAGGGTGATATCGACATCTTCGCAGGCGTAAGGCGCCGCCTGCTCCAGGGCAATCTGGTTAAAGGTGAGCTGCTTGGCGCCCTTACCGGCAATCTCTTCAAAGGAGATGGTCTTTTCACCCAAATACTTGAGCGCCAGCGAATCCATATCGTGCCGGGTGGCGGTGGAATTGAGCACATACGACGCCAGCATGGTGTCAGCAAAAGGGCCTGCCACGGAAATCGCATAGTTGGCCAGCACGGAAATATCGTACTTGAGGTTTTGGCCAATCTTGGTTTTTGTCGGGTCTTCCAGCAGCGGTTTTAGCGCCGCCAGCACCGTTTTACGGTCAAGCTGCTTAGGCGCATCCAGGTAGTCGTGGGCAAGCGGAATATAGGCCGCCTCACCCACTTCCAGCGACAAGCCAACGCCAACAATTTCCGCATCCATGTAATTAAGGCTGGTGGTTTCCAGATCGAAACAGAAGCGCTCGGCGTTTTGCAGCCGATCCAGCCAGCGCTCGAAGTCTGCCTGTTCGAGGATGACCTGATCCTCACGAACAGAGGCTTGCACAGAAGCGCTCGCCCCCTCGGACTCGCTACCACCTTCTTCAGCGCTTACGGGCGCAGGCTCGCCGCCTTTAACGTCATCCACGCCTTCGTCTTTGCCTTCCAGCAGCTCACCCAGCCACTGGCGGAACTCCATCTCTTTATACAGGGTGACCAGCGCTTCGCGATCCGGATGAGCAATATCCAAATCATCCAAGCCCACCGGCAACTCGCAGTCGACTTTAATGGTGGCCAGCTGATAGGAGAGAAACGCCTGATCGCGATGCTCTTCAAGCTTCTTGGGCAGAGTTTTGGCGCCCCGGAAAGTGAGCGTTTTCACTCGCTCTAAATCGCCGTAAATGGTCTCCAGCCCGCCGCCCATGCCCTGCAGCAGGCCAATAGCGGTCTTTTCACCCACGCCGGGCACACCGGGAATGTTATCGACCTTGTCACCCATCAGGGCGAGAAAATCGATAATCAATGCGGGCGGCAGACCGAATTTTTCTTCTACGCCCGCCTCATCCAGGGTTTCATCCTTCATGGTGTTCACCAGAGTGATATGGGCATTAACCAGTTGCGCCATATCCTTATCGCCGGTGGAGATCACTGCATCGCGGCCCGCCTGGGTGGCGTGATGGGCCAGGGTGCCAATCACATCGTCCGCCTCTACGCCGTCAACGCAAAGCAGCGGCAGGCCCAGCGCCTTCACGCAGGCGTGCAGCGGAGCGATCTGGCTGCGTAGGTCATCGGGCATCGGCGGGCGGTGCGCTTTATAGTCGCTGTACAGCTCATCGCGGAAGGTTTTGCCCGGCGCGTCAAACACCACCGCCATGGGGCTTTCGGGGTAATCCTTAATCAGCCGTTTGAGCATATTCAACACGCCTTTCACCGCGCCCGTTGGCTGACCATTGGAGGTCGTTAGCGGCGGCAGCGCATGAAAGGCACGGTACAGATAGGAAGAGCCATCGACGAGGACGATCGGAGCGCGAGCCATAACCAAGTTCCATTGTTAGATAGGATTGCTTAAAAAGAATTGCCAATAAGAGTGCCTCACATGATACGCGTTGCACAGGCAGCCTGTAGAGCCAAACTCGACTCTCTTATCACAACAACGCTGCCAACTGAGCGACCAAGCCGCTACAATAATGGGCTTAGCAACCTGGGCGAGACTCTCATGGCTGTATTTACTCCGCTTAGCGACGCACAGGTCGCCGCGTTTTTAGAAAAATTTGATGTGGGCAGTTTTGTTTCCCTTAAGGGAGTCGCGAACGGCACCGAAAATTCGACTTTTTTTGTGACTACCGACCGCCGCGAACTGGTATTAACCCTGTTCGAACAGGGCGAACACGCAGAACTGCCGTTCTTTGTCGAACTGCTGGACTATTTGGACGAGCACCGCTTACCGGTGCCCGGCACCATTCATGACCGCGAAGGTATCGCGCTGCATAGCCTGGAGGGCAAGCCGGCGTTGCTATTCCCGCGCCTGCCTGGCCGCCATCCCGAGGCGCCCAATGTAGCCCAGTGCCATGCCTTAGGCGATACTTTGGGTCATCTGCACGTGGTGTCAAAGCGTTTCCCCGGCCACCGCCCCAACCCGCGGGATCTCAACTGGCTGCAGGTGATGCACCATAAAGTATTGAGTTACCTAAGCCCCGCGGATCAAACGTTGATGAAGGATGAAGTCGACGATTTCGAGAGCGCCTTTATGCGACACGGTGAGCTGCCCCAAGGCGCCCTGCACGGTGATCTGTTTCGTGACAACACCCTGTTTGAGGGTGACCAGCTTGGCGGTATTATCGACTTTTATAATGGCTGCACTGGGGATCTTCTGTTTGATCTGGCGATTGTGATCAACGACTGGGCCTCTAACGACGATGGCACGCTCAACGCTGAGCGCTACAATACGCTGTTGAGCGCCTACCTGGCGCGCCGGCCGTTAACGGCGGATGAACGGGAGCTGTGGCCCACCATGCTGCGCATGACGGCGCTGCGCTACTGGCTGTCACGCCTGCTGGTGGTCTATGTTGATCCCCCGGCCCACGATTTGACGCCTCACGACCCCGAACGTTTTCGAACCATATTAACTGCGCGCATTGCCCACGGAGCATTGCCGCTACCTGAGGTTTCTGCATGAGTGTGATGGCGACGACTAGCCCTGCCCTTCGCGCACGGCGCACCTGGAATATCGATCAATGGGGTAGTGGTTACTTCGACGTGGATGATCAAGGTCAGGCCCTGGTGCGGCCGCTGGGTAGTGATGCGGAAGGCCCGGCGCTACCGCTGAGCGGCTTGGTTCGCCAGTTGCAGAGCGCTGGGCTGCGGTTGCCTGTGCTGGTACGCTTTAGCGATATTCTTCACGACCGGGTGGAGCAGCTGTGTGGTGCTTTTGATGCCGCCATGAGCGACTGCGACTACCAGGGCGGCTACACCGCCGTTTACCCGATTAAAGTGAACCAGCAGCGCAGAGTGGTGGAAGAGATTCTGGCCACCGCCGAGCGCGGCAACGGCCGTGTGGGTCTGGAAGCGGGCAGCAAGCCCGAGTTGCTGGCAGTGCTGGCTTTGTCTGACGGCGGCTCTTCGCTGATCGTCTGCAATGGCTACAAAGATCGCGAGTATGTGCGCTTGGCGCTGCTGGGTGAAAAGCTCGGGCACAAGGTCTATTTGGTGGTCGAAAAGCTCTCCGAGCTGCAGTTGATTTTGGAAGAGGCGCGAGAACTGGATGTTACCCCGCGTATTGGCCTGCGCGCCCGCCTTGCCTCGGTAGGTAAGGGCAAATGGCAGAATACCGGCGGTGAAAAATCTAAGTTCGGTCTCACCGCCAGCCAAATTCTCGAGGTGGTAGACACCCTGCGTCGCGAGGAGGCGCTGGAAAGCCTGCAGCTCGTGCACTTCCACCTGGGTTCCCAGATCGCCAATATTCGCGATATTCAACGCGGTCTGCGTGAGTGCGCGCGCTTCTACCAGAACCTGATGCAGTTGGGTGCGCCAATTGACACCGTCGATGTAGGTGGCGGCCTGGGTATCGATTACGAAGGCACTCGCTCGCGCAGCTTCTGCTCAGCTAACTATTCGATGCGTGAATACGCCCGCAACGTCGTCAGCGCCTTTGCCCAGCTCTGCCAAGAGGCGAACCTGCCACAGCCTCATCTCATTAGCGAATCCGGCCGTGCGCTAACTGCCCACCACGCGGTGCTGATCACTAACGTGATTGGCGAAGAGCGCATCGACGACACGCCGCCTGAACGGCATTCGGCAGGCGAGAGCCAAGAAGATGCCCAAGTAGAGCTGCTGTGGCGGGTGTTCGAGCAGTTAGCGACCGCCCAAGAGCCGCGCATGCTGGTGGAAGCGTGGCACGATCTGCTTCAAGCGGTTAGCGAACTGCAGGAACGTTTTGTGATGGGTTTGAGTGACATTACCGCCCGCGCTGAAGGTGAGCGGGTGTATATGGCTGCCTGCACACGGCTGCGCACTCAGTTGGATACTCGTAACCGTGCCCATCGCGAAATCATGGATGAACTGGCGGAGAAACTCGCCGATAAACTGTTCGTCAACTTCTCGCTATTCCAGTCGGTGCCTGATGTTTGGGGCATCGAGCAGATATTCCCGGTACTGCCCCTTAGCGGGCTGGATCAAGCGCCCACCCGGCGGGCAGTGATTCAGGATATCACCTGCGACTCCGACGGCCGCATCGACAGCTACGTCGACGGCCAGGGGGTCGAGAGCACCCTACCGCTTCCCGAGTGGGCTTCAGACGATGAACGCTGGCTAGGGTTCTTTCTAGTGGGCGCCTATCAGGAAATTCTTGGCGATCTACACAACCTGTTTGGCGACACCGACTCCGTTGATGCTGCGCTCAATGCCGACGGCGAGTGGACACTATCTAACCCGCTGGCCGGGGACTCGGTGGCCCAGGTACTTGCCTACGTCAACTTCAATGCCAATGTGCTCAAGCAGAAGCTCACCGACCAGCTAGCCGCCAGCGGCTTTACTGCCGACGAGCAAGCGCGCTTTGCGGCGAGCTTAAGCGAAGGTCTGGAAGGCTATACCTATCTTGAATAACCGATCTTGAAAACCAGTCTTGAATAGCCCGTACTGAATGGCACGTATTGGGTTACGCCAAACAGAAGCGCCACCCTGTTTTTGGGGTGGCGCTTCTTCACGATCCAACACTGTCCAGCAATACTCTGCTTTTTTCGCTACTCGACTACGCTGGTTTCAACTACCAAACCACCGGTCAAGGTTAAACGCAGTGATGAACCGCGAACCAGCTCTCCAACGCCTGATGGCGTGCCGGTCAAAATCACATCGCCCGGCTCTAGAGTGAAGTGACGGCTCATTTCGGCTACCAAAGTCGGTATGGCGAAGATCATATCGGAGCCTTCACCGTGCTGGCGCTCTTCACCATCAATCTCAAGCGTGAAAGCCAGCGCGTTCCAGTTGGGAACACGGCTTAGCGGCAGAAACGACGAAAGCGGGCAAGCGCCATCAAAAGCTTTGGCGATTTCCCAGGGATGCCCTTTCTCTTTTAGCTTCGTCTGTACATCACGCAGCGTTAAATCCATCGCCAACCCGATACCGACAATCGCACGCTCGGCTTCATCCAGGGTGGCGTGGGTTAGCGCTTCACCCACTAACAGCGCAAGTTCGGCTTCATAATGCACATCACCGCGTGAAAACGGCGGATCCAACGGTTTGGTTAGATCCACAACGCTGGTCGATGGCTTTATGAACAGCAGCGGCTCAGTGGGAACCGGATTATCCAGCTCTTTCGCATGGTCGGCATAATTACGGCCGATGCAGACAACCTTGCCCAGCGGGTGGGGAAACTCCTGGCCATCGGTAAACTGTAGAACAAAACGCATGGCGGGTATTCTCCTTCTCATTATGCGTGCCGCTTTCGCAACGACAGGCGCAACAGTTTACCCCACCTAAACGAAGGTTCCACACCCTTCGGCCATGAATTTGTTTCCCCACTGCACGTTAGCGATATTGCTGGGCCTGTTGATCAGGGCTATGAGCCAGGAAATCAGGCCGTTGCTTAGCCGCCGCATAAGGCGCCCGGCAACGGTTATCCTGGCGGTTAAACACGAAAAACACGTTGCTACGCGGGTCAGGCGACAGGTTGGCGTTAGAAGCATGCAGCGTATTGCAATCGAACAGCAGCAAACCACCCGCCTTGCCTTTTGGCGCTTCAATACCGTGTTCAGCCACTAGCTCGGTAAGTGCTTCTGGGCTTGGCACGCCCACTTCCTGCGCTTTCAGCGAGCTTTTGTGGTTTTCCTCCGGTGTTTCCCCCACGCACGGTACAAACTTTTTGTGCGAACCGGGGATCAGCATCAACGGACCATTGAACTCATGGTTGTCAGTTAAGATCAGCGATGCGCTCACCGCGTGCATCGCAGGCATGCCATCTTCCGCGTGCCACGTCTCAAAGTCGGAGTGCCAGTTAAAGCCCTTACCGGCAAATCCAGGCTTATAGTTAATACGCGACTGATGCACATAAGGGTCGTCGCCTATGATTTGACGAGCAGCGCCCGCGACACGCTCATCGCTGGCCAGCTTTCCCAACCGCTCAGAGAGAAAGTGCACCGCAAATAGCGAGCGGATTTCCTGGCTCTCTGGCTCAGTGACGCTGAAGTCTTGATTGAGGTACTTATCGTTGTTCATCAACGCCTTCATTTCCTGACGCAGCTCCTCAAGCTCTGCGCCTTCAATGAGGTTGGGAATAAACAGAAACCCTTTACGTTCAAACTCATCAAGCTGCGCCTGGCTTAACGGGCCGGAAAGTTGACGGCCTTTGACAACCGTATCTTGGCGCGGCAGCCAGGTTTTCTCAGGAGGAGTGATTAAGCGCGACGGGTAGGCATCCTGTACCTGTTTGCGCTGAACCTGAGTACTGTGAACGTCCTGAGTAATGTGAACGTTAGGTGTATCGGCCATTTCGCTATATTGCTTATGGGCGGTTACAGTATTTAGCGGTGTGCTTTTGACTGTCATCTAATCCACTCCTTGTATGATTAGGTTTCAGATCGAACATATTGCACGTATAAAGATTAGCGTACATATAAATAAAACAGCACGATTCTAACATCGTGCAGGGAGTAGCCTAGACCACTAAAATTTCCTCGCAAGGCATGATTTCTGGTTTGATAACGTAGGTTACGTGAAAAAAATTGAACAGTGGCTTTTTAGGCAATAAGTCACCTGAAAAGCTCACTCCAAGCCACAATGTTTGCGGTTAATGTTGCTCATCTTTTTATCTAACTGAATGGGGAATCATACTTTGAAAAGTCAGCTACCGATTTATGGATTTATCAGCGCGCTATTAATAACCGCTGGGTGTTCTTCAGCAACAATGGATACCCACGAGACAGCGCATCGCCCTAATGAACCGTTGATCAACACCTACTGGAAGCTGGTAACGCTTGATAGCGCACCGGTCGTCACCCATGAGAATTTCCGTGAAGCACATTTGGTTCTTCATCAAGAGGCTTCTCGCTTAGCCGGCGCTACCGGCTGCAATACCCTGATGGGCAGCTACCGTATGGAAAATGAGCGCATAACATTTGGGCAAATCGCCAGCACTAAAATGGCCTGCCCAACGCCCCAAATGAAAACTGAGCGAGATTTTCTAGCAGCACTCAAGGAGGTAACGGCATGGAGCGTGGATGGCGCAATGCTTGTACTGTCGAGCGACAGCAATGAACCGCTGGCAGTCTTCGAGGCGGTGTATCTTTATTAACTACAAAGAGCGCATCTAAAGGACGCACTTTAAACTCACCAAGTCTATAAGAATCAGGCCGGGGAGCGCGAAATCAAGAGGCGACCTCCGATCAGAATAAAGACCAAGCCAGATATGCCTTGGATCGACTTCCATACCCGTGGTTTCCTTAACCACTCAGCGACTCTATGCAATGTGGCAACGACCATACCGTAGAAGAACAGAGCGATCAGGGCATGGCTGGCCCCCAACCCGAGCCCTCCCAGCCAGTAGTCCGTTCCGCCGGCACTCAGGAACTGGGGAAAGGCCGCAACGTAAAAGATAGCGGGCTTGGGGTTGAGAATATTGGTGAGATAGCCCCGCACAAAGGCTTGTCTTTGGCTTATCCTCGGCAATGTTTGACAATCTTTCGCCTGCGACGCGAGGGTCGTTTTCGTTAGTGCTGCTCGAAATGCCTTAACGCCAAGCCAAATAAGATATGCAGCGCCCACGAATTTTATAATAGTGAATAACGTGACAGAGGCTGCGACGAGTGCCCCAACACCAATGAGCGCCAAAGTGGCATGAGATATGATCGCCGCACAGAAGCCCAGGGTCATCAACACTCCCGTAACACGGCCTTGCACCGGCGTCGCCTGAAGCAGCAGGAACAGATTGGCTCCTGGGGAGACTACGATGAGCGTAACGATGGAGAGAAATGCCAAGTCATCATGAAGTGGAATCATCGAGATTCACCCTGAAATGCCAAGCTAAATAGAAATTACGTATTAGCTCACTAGCAAAATTCAGTCCACGAGTGAGCCCAAAACATACTTTATGCTCACTACTTTACTCAATCAACGACATGGAAACTTTATAAATACAGATATCGTAGACACACACGAAAAAGCCGCCCTTTCGGACGGCTTAATCTAATTCTCTAACGTTTAGCTTTTAACCACTTTTCAGTGGTGCCGACACCAGGAGTCGAACCCGGGACCTACTGATTACAAGTCAGTTGCTCTACCAACTGAGCTATGTCGGCGCTTCACGTTTTCTTGAGAACTTGATTGCTTCGCTGTTAGGCTCTGCAATCAACAAGAAATCTTGTTGGCAATGGCTGGGGTACCAGGATTCGAACCTGGGAATGCCGCTACCAAAAAGCGGTGCCTTACCACTTGGCGATACCCCAGCAGTGTGGTGGCCAGAGACGGAATCGAACCGCCGACACGGGGATTTTCAATCCCCTGCTCTACCAACTGAGCTATCTGGCCGCTGCCAACGGTGCGTATTAAACTAAAAACGCCGCTTTCCGTCAACACCTTTGTGAAACTTTCTTGCGATACCGATGCTTAGAAGTCTTTTTTCCTACGCCATCTCTGGCTCGGCCTTCGATACACCCATACCTAGAGCCACTAATTACAAGTCAGTTGCTTGATCAATCCACCTTGTACTCAGAACGAACAACCGCTCTCTTCATGCCCTGCTATTCATACCTGCTTAGGCGGCACATAGCCTTCGGCTTGGTCGGTTTCCTGGTTGTCCAGGAAGCGCTGCATCTGCTCCATTAGATACGCACGGGATTCGGGGTCGAGCATGTTGAGGTGCTTTTCATTGATCAGGCGGGTTTGCAACGCCTGCCAGGCTTCCCAAGCGGGCTTGGAAACGGTGGCCTGAATCTCCTGCCCCTGCTTACCCGGCAAAGGTGGGAATGGCAGTGCTTCCAACTCTTTTTGGTACTTGCGGCAAAAAACGGTATTGCTCATAACGTGCTCCTGGTTCTGCGACTTCATTCAATGATCTCATCCAATCAGCTAGCAAACGCTTAAGCGTGCCCTGGTGTCGGATTGAGGCTAAAGGGCGTTAGCTGGCTGAGCAGCGCTTTAACGGGAGCAGCAAGGCCCAGTTCAGGCGGACGGTTAACGTCGTACCATACGCCGCTTTCACGAACACCGCCCAGCCTATCGCAGCTCACCGGCTGCGGGGTAATCTCTAAGCGAAAATGGCTGAAGGTGTGGTAAAAGCTAGGCGATGTAGTTCCCCGTTTAGGGTTCACAGCGTTGTCTTCAAGCCAGTCGTTGAGCTCGCTGTGCTTCTCAAACTGCGGCAAACTCCATAACCCGCCCCACAGACCGCTGGGAGGGCGTTTCTCGAGCCATATCCGGCCTTCCGGGTCACGCAGCATCAGCATGATCGTTTGTCGTGTGGGCAGCGCCTTTTTGGGTTTGGATTCCGGGTAGCGCTTTGGTTCGCCTTGGGCGTAGGCCAAACAGACATCGTTAAATGGGCAGCTCAGGCAGTCTGGTTTGCTGCGTTTACATAGCGTAGCGCCAAAATCCATCATCGCCTGGGTGTAATCCGCCAGGCGCTCTGTTGGGGTGTAGTACTCCGCCAGCGACCACAGCTTTCTCTCCACATCTGGCTTACCCGGCCAACCGGGCAGCGCATGCAAACGAGTGAGCGAGCGCTTTACATTGCCATCTAAAATAGCCGCACGCTGCCCTGTGCTTTGCGCAATGATAGCGCCAGCGGTGGAGCGGCCAATACCAGGCAAAGCGACTAATGCGTCGATACTTTCCGTCGGCAGCTCGCCATTGTGCTCCACTAACGCAACCTGGGCAGCTTTATGCAAGTTGCGCGCACGGGCATAGTAACCAAGGCCCGTCCAGAGGTGCAGCACTTCATCCTGTGGGGCCTTGGCGAGACTCTCCAGGGTAGGAAAGCGCGCCATGAAACGCTCAAAATAGCCGATAACGGTGGCAACCTGGGTTTGCTGCAGCATGATTTCCGACACCCACACGCGGTAGGCGCTACGCGGCGACTGCCACGGTAAGTCGTGACGGCCGTAGCGGTCAAACCAATCCAGTAAGCGTTGTTGGAATTCGTTTGCCGCTAGCCGCGGCGTGGGCATATCTGCCATGCACGCTCCTTAAACAGAAATGGGTATATGAAACAGCAATGGGCAGGCACCAGTGCCAATAAAAAAGCGCCGGCGTTTAGGCCGGCGCAGCACTTACTGTTTCGATAAATGCGTCACTTCACATCCCTGCGTCAATGCTCAGTTAAACAGGCTGCGTAGACCATCACGAAGTTCTTGAGCAGCACCTTCGCCAAGGCGTTCATCCAACTCATCTAAAGAGTCGCCTAGACGCTCCTCCAGCTCTTCATTAACACGATCACCCGCCTCGTTACGCAGCAGGTCAACCACGGCGGTCTGGAACATCTCACGGTCGAATCGGCACCACTCGGTGCGTTCATCGCCAAGATTACCTTCACAGCGTACGGGCAGCGGCAGTTGTTCCAGGCGCGGGTTAACTTCACAGGCCGCGTCGGCGGTGTCGACCAAGCGGGCATTCGCACGGGTATCAAAGTTCAAGCTGGCAAGATCCAGTTCTCCTTCTCCACGCACATCGATGCCGGGCAGGGTGATCAGCAGGTCGTCACTCTCCACTAAGCCGTTACTGATTTGGAAGGTAGCATCAAAACGCTCAAAGCGAGTATCGGTGTGCCAATCCCGCAAAGTGCCCTGCCCCTCTAACTGGGCAACCAGTTCACACATTTGCTTGGAAATGTTGGTATTTAAAATGGCGCCTTCGTTTAGACGAGCATTAAGCGCGCCATTGAGGTTGCCGATAAGCGCTTCACGGGTATTGCCCTGACTGGTGACATCCCCGGTTAAATTAAAGCGACCGCGCAGTGGTGATGCCTCCTCTTTTTCACTGATCGCTTCAATCAACGGCGCCACCTGAACGTTGTTAATAGTCGGCGATAGCGCCCACTCAAGGATGGAATCCGTAGCATCAACCTGGCCGGTAGCGCTGAGTTCCCCCTCATAGAAGCCCGACTCAAACGCCGTTAGCCGATGAACGCCGTCGTCACCACGCAGTTGCAAGCGTGGATTGTTGAAGGTCAGGCCCGCAAAAATAAGCGTATCCACGCTCAGGTCGCCCTCTAACGCCAGCCCGCTGAGCAACGATTGCGGCACTAATGTGTTGTTTTCCTGAGCAAAGGCTTTACGTAGCAAGCCGCGACTCGCCTGTTTGGCGGTGGCCTCACCGGGAAGATAGCGATCAAGGTCTAGTTGGTCACCGGCTAAATCGAACGCCAGGCGTGAGCCATTCAGCGCCGCCGTCAGCTCGCCGGTAAAGGTGCTGTCGTCGACGACCAACGAGAGGCTAGGCAAAGAGAATTGCTCGGCATCACCTTCGATAGGACTGGTCATGGCCACATCGCTGAGCGCGGCCTCGCCCGCGGTGGTTAGGGTAACGCCAGCACGGGCAAGCCAGGGGCGTAGCGTAAAGGGGGCAGCTGTTAGCTGACCACGATAACGGGGGTCATCGCGCAACTGCTCAATATTAAGGTGCCCACTCACCCTTAGGCCATCCGGCCCGGTGAGCTGCAAGTCTTTCAACTGCGCCGTTTGTGCCTGCCAGTCGCCCTCCAGGCCAAAGGCGAGCGCCAACGCCAAGCTGCCCTGCCAGTTATCCGCATTACGCAGGCCCGTTTCGAGCAGCCCCTCTTTAATGGTGAGCTGCTGCTCGCCCATACGGGCAACCAACTCGGCGGCCTTCAAGCTCAGCTGCTGTGGCTCGCTCTCTGCCCCCTTGGTGGTTCGAGTGGTCAGTGCCATATTTTCCAGGGCGAAAAGCTTATCTGCCAACCCAAGCCGCACGCGTGTTTCAAGATTGATATCGCTGGTCAGATCAGGGGCACGCTCCAATACCTCGGCATCGAGCCGGTTATGCTTGGTCAGTGTGAACATAGCCTTCAGCGGAAAGGCGCGCAGCGGGTTAACGTTACTACCCGAGATATTCAGTTGCTGCATACGCCACAGTGCTTGGGTTTGCGCATCGCGGAAGCGAATGTCGGCGTTTTTCACTTCAACGCTGGCAATACTCAACACCACGGCCAAGCTACCGGCGTCCGCATTGGGGCCAGCACTGGCGGGCGCCAGCACCGTTTCAGCCGCGCTTTCATTGTGCTCAGAAAGGCGCTCTAACAAGGGCTCCCAGTTACCCTCACCCTGTTCATCGCGCTCTAAGTTAAGGCGCATACCGTCCAGGGTTAGGCCGTCGACGGCAATTTCCCCTCGCAATAGCGGGCCGAATGCCACGCTCACCTCGGCGCGGTCAATAGCCGCAAAGGCAGCACTCTCTTCAGCCTGCTCGGGCAACCAGGCGCGGGCTTTCTCTACACTGACGCCGATACGCGGGTAGAATGACCAGGTAATCGGGCCTTCCAACGCCAAGTTGAGTCCCGTTTGCTCCTCCACGACAGCAGTTAAACGGGGCTTGAAGTCTTCTGGATCCAGAAAGGTGGTCACGTAGACCACGGCGGCGACCGCAACGATGGCGAGAATGCCGACTGCTGCCAGCAAGATACGTAATAGCTGTTTCATTACCCTTTCCCTTGTGGGTCTAACTCAACAAAATCACTGGTGGCGGGCATACCCGCTGCCGGCGTTTCTGGGTTGGCCATTGGCCGGTAACCTAGCTTGGAGAGCAGCACGCGGTCGGCCAGTGGTAAAGTGGACGTTTCAATGCGCAGGACACGGCCTTCCTGCTTGGCTTGCTCGCCAAGCAGCGCCATCAAGCGCGAACCGACGCCACGGCGACGGGTGGTTTTGCGCACGCAGAGCTCAGATAGCCACCACGCCCGGTCTGCGCCCTCCTGAACGGCGACGGCCCCCAGCAGCCGATCGTTGAAGAGAGCACAGGCAAAAAAGTGCTGGCCTGCAAAATGTTGCTCAATAAATGGCTCAACCGTTGGGGTGGGCATACGCTCTTGGGGCGCATCCTGATAGATGCGCATAAGATCAAGGCGCACCTGCTCATCGGCTTCCCAACGGGCCTGGTCGACATGGTGCAGTGTCACCGGCATGGTGAAATCCTCTTCGCCAAAGCAGCCTGGCTGCTATTTCTGCCGCAATTGATTACGGCTACATTTCGCGCATTGTAGCGGATGAGGGCGCCGATTCACTATAATGGTCGCTTCGCCACAGGCCGATCAAATCAGTGGTAAGTTGATGATCGCCACCAGCCATCCCTCAGAGTGCGCTTCAGCGCAGGAGATGCAACATGTCAGCGCGTATTGCCACGGTTAGCCGTGACACCAACGAAACGCAGATCAAGGTCAGCGTCAATCTCGATGGCGAAGGCCGTCTTAGCTGCCAAACCGGCGTTCCGTTCCTGGATCATATGCTTGATCAAGTTGCTCGCCACGGGATGATCGATCTCGACATCAATGCCACTGGCGACCTGCATATTGACGACCACCATACCGTAGAAGACCTGGGTATTACGCTAGGCCAAGCTTTTTTTGAAGCAATTGGCGATAAACGCGGCATTTACCGTTATGGTCACGCCTATGTTCCTCTTGATGAAGCACTCTCCCGGGTAGTGATCGACTTTTCCGGTCGACCTGGTCTGTTTATGAATGTTGAATTCACCCGCGACACTATCGGTAGCCTGGACACTCAGTTGTTCTGGGAGTTTTTCCAAGGCTTTGTCAATCACGCCCGCGTGACGCTGCATATCGACAACATCAAAGGCTTTAATGCTCACCATCAGGCGGAAACGATCTTCAAGGCCTTTGGCAGAGCACTCCGCATGGCCGTGATGGAAGACCCGCGCATGGCAGGCCAAATGCCCTCCACCAAAGGGAGCTTATGATGCTGCGCTGTAGCCTGCGCGATGCCACGGGCTTTGCCGTTAGCCCTATTTTGTCCACTTCTCCAAGGAGCGCTTCATGACCATTGCTGTAATCGACTATGGAATGGGCAATCTTCATTCTGTAGCCAAAGCGCTGGAGCATGTGACCCATGAGAATGTCGTCATTACCCGCGACCCGCGCCGTATCCTCGGCGCAACGCGTTTAGTGCTACCGGGCCAAGGGGCCATTCGCGACTGCGTTGGCGAACTTGAGCGCACCGAGTTACGCGGGTTGGTGGAGGATATCTTAACCCGCCAGGCCAAACCGCTGCTGGGTATCTGCGTGGGCCAGCAGATGCTACTGGAGCGCAGCGAAGAGAATGGCGGCGTAGAGTGCCTGGGGTTCTTTAAAGGCAGTGTAGATCGTTTCCCTGGCGATATGCGCGACGCCCACGAGCAGCGCTTGAAAGTACCGCACATGGGCTGGAACGTGGTAGAGCAGCACCATGAACACCCACTCTGGGCAGGTATTGATAATCACGAACACTTCTACTTCGTGCATAGCTACTACGTTAATGCCGATGAAGATGCACAAGTATTTGGTACGACCCAATACGGCAAGGTAACCGCCCACGTGGCCATTGGCCGTGACGCGACCTTCGCGGTGCAGTTTCACCCCGAAAAAAGCTCCCGCGCGGGCCTTCGCCTGCTTGAAAACTTTGTCACCTGGACGCCCTGAGAGGATTTTGTATGTTGGTAATTCCCGCTATTGATCTCAAAGACGGCCAGTGTGTCCGATTGAAGCAGGGCCGCATGGAAGACGCGACGTCTTACGGCAATGACCCGGTGGCCATGGCGGCGCGCTGGGTAGAAGCAGGCGCCCGTCGCCTGCACCTGGTAGATTTGAACGGCGCCTTTGAAGGCAAACCGGTGAACGGTGACGCCGTGACGGCTATCGCCCGCGCTTACCCGGATCTGCCGATTCAAATTGGTGGCGGCATTCGCAGTGCGGAAACCATCGAGCACTACTTAAGCGCCGGTGTCTCTTATGTGATTATCGGCACCAAGGCAGTTAAAGAACCCGCTTTTGTGGGCGAGATGTGCCGCGCTTTTCCCGGCCATGTGATCGTTGGACTTGATGCCAAAGATGGCTATGTCGCCACCGACGGCTGGGCAGAGGTCTCCACGGTAAAAGCCACTGAGCTTGCCAAGCGTTTCGCCAACGACGGCGTCTCCAGCATTGTCTACACCGACATTGCCCGCGACGGCATGATGCAAGGCGTCAATGTGGAAGCCACCGCGGCGCTTGCCCGCGAAGGCGGTTTGCCGGTGATTGCCTCCGGTGGAGTGACCAACCTGGACGATATCAAAGCACTCTGCGAGGTTGCTGATAGCGGTATCCTGGGCGCTATTACCGGTCGGGCAATTTACGAAGGCAGCCTGGATGTTGCCGAAGCTCAGCGGCTGAGCGACCAACTGACGGGAGGCAGTTCATGAGCCTTACCAAACGCATTATCCCCTGCCTCGACGTAGACGCCGGGCGCGTGGTCAAAGGCGTTAATTTTGTCGGTATTCGCGATGCCGGTGATCCGGTGGAGATTGCCCAGCGCTATAACCAGCAGGGCGCCGATGAAATCACCTTTCTCGACATTACCGCTAGCCACGAAGACCGCGACACGACGGTGGAGATGGTTGAACGCATTGCTGGCGAAGTGTTTATTCCGCTAACCGTCGGCGGCGGCATTCGCAGTTGTGACGACATTCGCACTATGCTGAACGCCGGAGCGGACAAAGTCTCGATCAACACCGCAGCGGTCACTAACCCTGAGTTTGTTCGCGAAGCCGCCGAGCGTTTTGGTAGCCAGTGCATTGTGGTGGCGATTGACGCTAAACGGGTCTCTAAAGAGGGAGAAACGCCCCGTTGGGAGATTTTCACTCACGGCGGCCGCCGCCCAACAGGCCTTGACGCCGTTGAATGGGCGAAGAAGATGGTTGAGTTCGGGGCGGGCGAACTACTGCTCACCAGCATGGATCGCGACGGCACCAAGATTGGCTTTGACCTGGGCGTGACCCACGCGATTTCCGAAGCGGTGAGCGTTCCGGTGATAGCCTCAGGCGGTGTGGGCAACCTGGATCACCTGGTGGATGGCGTACTCAAAGGTGGTGCCGATGCAGTGCTGGCCGCCAGTATTTTCCATTTTGGCGAATACACCATCCCTGAAGCTAAGCGCTATATGGCCGAACGCGGTATCGAAATGCGGCTTTAAAATGCCCTCTATCAACCAGGAGCTTCGAATGTTTCGTTTACACCCATGGATGGGATGGCTCGCAGGCCTGCTATTAAGCACGCCTGCTACTGCCTTCACGCTACCTGATTGGCCACCGTCGTTGGAGTGGGATCACACCCTGGTGCAAACCAGCCTTTATACCCGCCACTTCAGCCCCGACCCGGAACACACTAACCAACAAGACCTGGTTAGCATTGAACTGCATAATCCGAATCACTGGTTAGCGGGCGGGGCTTGGTTCAAAAACTCCTTCGATCAGCCCTCTTGGTACTTCTATGCGGGGCGGGAGTTCCCTCTTTGGCAAACCGATCAGGGGATAAACGTGCGCGCCAAACTCACTGGCGGACTCCTGCGCGGCTATAAAGGCGAGTATCGCGACAAAATTCCGCTCAATCACTTGGAAATCGCCCCGGCCGCACTCCCCAGTATCGGTGTGCAATGGGGCCGGTTTGAATCAGACCTGATCATTTTCGGCACCGCAGGCATGATGATAACCGCAGGGGTGCGCTTTTAGTCGCTACTCCTCAACGTCGTCTAGCGATAAACCCAGATTGCTGATGCCACCATTGCGACCTAATTCACGCACCTCTTTCAGCGACGCCTTATCCAGCGGTTCGCTGACGGCTTCCAATACGGCATCCAATACGGCATCCTGAAAATCGTTTTCGTCGTCCATCAACGGATGGTCGCGAATAATCAGCGCTAGCTTTTGCGCGTCCACCTCGCCTTCAGTGAGTTCTATAAAGGCGCGTACGCCCGCTCGGGATGTGCGGCTAACATCCAGCACGGCCTCTGGGGAGTCGCCTTGCAGGGTATCCAGCAGCGCTGAGACCGACACCACTGCATCCAGGGCGCGCCGGGCACCAAAGCTGTCATCCTCTTCGGGCGGCTCACACTCGGCTAACTTTTCCGCTTGGCGGGCAAAGTCGATACTGGCATTGGGCACATTAAGCCGCTCCCAGACCAAACTCAGCACGGTACCTAGCGTATGGCTATCGCCGTGGCCGGTGGTTTGCTGATAAAGCATATAGTTTGGCAACAAACGCTCGCACAACGCCCCCATAAAGGCTTGCTGGGCAGGTAGCGGGAGCTCTTGTAACCGTTGGTAAAAGCCCTGGGGTTTCGACACCATACTGATTTCCTGGATCGCTTGACGTGGGATATTGGTGAAAAGTAGCGGGTACGTTATCGTCTCTCTACGCTTGGGGCGGTTCCCCAGCGCTTTGATGATTGTACGGCCGGCGAGGAGATTACCATGCATATTCATCTGCTACAGCACGGCCCTGACCATGGCCCCGCCCGGTTAACCGATTGGCTAACCAGTATGGGTCATAGTTACACCGTTTTTCATCTCTACGCAGGCGAGCTAACGCCCCGCCCAAACGAGTCTGATGCACTGATTATACTTGATGGCCCAGAAGAGCTACTCAGCCATCCTCCGGCGTGGTTTAAAGCCGAAGATAAGCTCATCAACCGCTATTTGGATGGCCAAAAACCGCTGTTGGGTATTGGCGTAGGCGCCCACTGGATAGCCCAGGCACTGGGCTCGGTGGTAGCGCCTGGTACCTATACTGAAACAGGCTGGCATACAGTCACCCTAGCGCCGGAAAGCTTGCTGGATTTACCCGAAACATTCAGCGCTTTTATGTGGCATCGCTATGTCTTCAGTTTACCCGACGATGCGCTGCCCCTAGGCGGTAGCGAAGCTGCACCGCTGCAAGGGTTTGCATGGGACAGAGGTCGTGTCATCGGCCTGCTGTGCCACCTGGAAGCCACTGCGGCTAGCGTGAAACAGCTACTGGGCACAGCCGAGTGGCCTGGAGCGTCACCTTCCACTACCCGCTATGTTCAGGATGCGGCCCAAATATTAGAAGACCCCAACCGCTTTATTCACCTCGCGCCACAGCTCGACCGACTGATGACCCAGTGGCTTAAAGCAGCGTAACCGTAGCAAGCGTCAGCGGTTCCACTGCCTGGCGGCCTCTAGGCAGCTATCCCAATCGCCCACATGAATCTCTGGCGGCGCAGCGTCGCGCTGCTTCTCTAAATGGTAGCGGTAGAGCGGGTCGTAGTACTCGGTGAGCAGCGGCGCAAGCCAGGCTTCATGGGATTGGGGGTTGCCCTGGGCATGCTCTTTGAATGCCAGCGCCTGCAGCCGCTGTAAGCGCTGAAGGCGCGCGTTACCCAAGCGTTTTCCTAGTCGGATAAGGGAATTACTTAACTGCGCCTGCATTAATTGCCAGCCCTGGTAGGCCCCATGACGAGCGGCATAGGCCTGCTCCAGGCCGATAATATAGTCCTGCTGAATCTGAGCAAGGCGCCAATCCAGCGGCATTTCGATACGCACCCGCGGCGCTTGCTGCTGCGCCCGCCAGAAGTTCAAGGGAATATTGGCGTTGCCAATCTGACGGGATTCATCTTCGATGACCAGCCCTTCCATCAGCCCGATTAGCCGCTTGGCCAGCGCATGCTCAAAGTTGATTTGAGTAGCAGGCTCTTCAGGTCTGCGTCCAAAAGCAGAACCTTTGTGGTGCGCATAAGCTTCCAGGTCGACGCCATTATCGAGCTGATTAATCAGCGCTGTTTTTGCACACCCGGTGAGCCCGGCAACAACCAGCATTGGCTGAAGCGCGGCCGTATCAATGCGCTCACAGAGCGCTTGGCGCATAGCCTTCCAGCCACCCTCCAGCCGTGGCCTGGAGATACCGGCCTCTTCCAGCCACTGCTGAGCAATTTGCGAGCGCAGTCCACCGCGAAAGCAGTAAATCAATGCATCTGGGTATTCGGCTAAGTACTTCTGCCACGCTGCGACCCGAGCCTGCTTGACCTCGCCGCTGACTAAACGCTCACCTAGCTCAATCGCCGCGGCTTGACCATGCTTCTTATAAGCGATGCCCACCTGATGACGCTCGTCATCGACCATTAAGGGCAGATTGACGGCACCGGGCAGCGCGCCCTGGGCAAACTCCACCGGGGCGCGCACATCTATTAGCGGTCGCTCTTCTCTAATTAAACCCAATACCGCCGGTGTGGTGGCTGGAGTTGTGGCCAGTGTCACCCGACCACCTCGATGGAGACTTTACCCTGGCGCGCCTTCATGACGCCGAATGACTGTAACGACAGGCCGAATTCGCGACCAATACGCTCAACGTCATCCTCCCAGGCGGGGTCAACGCTGAGCAGCAGGCCGCCGGAAGTCTGGGGGTCACATAACCACTGCCAGTGGGCTTCATCCATGGCCGGCAGGCTCTCCCCCAGCGCATCACGATTGCGCAGCGTACCACCAGGCACAGCGCCTTGGCGGCGGTAGGACTCTGCCTCGGCCAGACGAGGCAACTTACGGAAATCAATCTGGGCCATGACGTTACTGGCCTGGCACATTTCAGCAAGGTGGCCCGCCAAGCCAAAACCAGTAACATCAGTCATGGCATTCACCCCTTTTACATTGGCAAGCTTCACACCAATACTATTGGGCTTGAGCATCGTTTCACGGGCAAGACCATGGTGGCCCATTTCCAGCAAGCCACGTTTCTCTGCTGTGGTTAGCATGCCTACGCCTAACGGCTTGGTTAAAAACAGTAGATCACCCGGTTTGGCGGTGCTGTTTAGCTTGAGCTTATCCAGGTCGACTAAGCCATTTACCGCGAGTCCGAAAATCGGCTCGGGCGCATCAATAGAGTGACCGCCCGCCAGGGCAACGCCTAATTCGCGACACACCGCCTGGGCGCCGGCCATTACGTCCCCCGCCACTTCAGCGCTGAGTTTATCCAGCGGCCAACCGAGAATACCTAACGCCATCACCGGCGTGCCGCCCATGGCGTAAACATCGCTGATGGCATTGGTCGCCGCGATACGGCCAAAATCGAAGGGGTCGTCGACAATGGGCATAAAGAAATCCGTAGTGGCAATCATGCCCCGCCCATCGCCCAGATCGTAGACAGCCGCATCTTCTCGTCCCTGATTGCCGACGATAAGCCGCTTATGGCCCGCCGCTGGCCCCGCCTTGGCAAGAATGCCATCCAGCACGTCCGGGGCGATTTTGCAGCCACAGCCCGCGCCGTGGCTATATTGGGTCAAGCGAATCGAACTCATCGTGTCTCTCCTTGGCACTTGGGGAATATCATCAGTTTAACCCAGTATCGTCCAGGCTACAGGGCGTCCAGCGCATCGCTGAGTTTATCAACAGCGATCACTTCCATACCCTTAGGCGCCTGCTTGGGTGCGTTAGCGCGCGGTACAATGGCGCGGAGAAAACCGTGCTTGGCCGCTTCGGCAATGCGTTCTTGGCCGCTGGGCACCGGGCGTATCTCGCCCGATAGCCCAACCTCACCAAAGACCACCAGCTCTTTGGGCAGGGCCCGGTTTTGCAGGCTAGAGACCACCGCCAACAGTACTGCCAAATCAGCGCTGGTTTCGAGCACTTTGACACCTCCGACGACGTTTAAAAATACGTCCTGATCGCCGGTAAACAGGCCGCCGTGGCGATTAAGTACCGCTAACAGCATGGCCAGACGGTTTTGATCCACGCCGACGGCGACTCGACGAGGATTACCCAGCGCAGACTCATCCACCAGCGCCTGTACCTCGACCAGAATCGGCCGTGTGCCTTCCCACACCACCATGACTAAACTACCTGGCGCCTGCTCCTCCTGGCGAGAAAGAAAAATCGCGCTGGGGTTTTTAACTTCTTTAAGGCCCTGTTCAAGCATAGCGAAGACGCCTAGCTCGTTGACGGCACCAAAGCGGTTTTTCTGCCCTCGCAGGGTACGAAAGCGTGAGTCGGCGCCCCCCTCTAATAGCAGCGAGGCATCAATCATATGCTCAAGCACTTTAGGGCCCGCCAGCGAACCGTCCTTAGTGACGTGACCTACCAGCAGCAAAACCGTATTAGTCTTTTTGGCGAAGCGCGTTAGCGCCGCGGCTGACTCGCGCACCTGGGCAACGCCACCGGGTGCAGAACTGATATCTTCCAGATGCATGGTTTGGATGGAGTCAATCACCAGAATCTCTGGCTTCTCCCGCTCAGACACCGCCAGAATAGTTTCTACACTGGTCTCGGCCAGCATTTTCAAACCATTGGTGGGCAACTGTAGGCGGTGCGCACGCATCGCTACCTGGGAGAGTGACTCCTCACCGGTCACATAGAGGATACGCCGCTGCTGGGCCAACTTGCAGGCCGTTTGCAGCAGCAGGGTCGATTTGCCCGCCCCAGGATTACCACCCAACAGAACCGCTGACCCGGGCACCAACCCTCCGCCTAGCACGCGATCAAACTCCGCGAACGTCGAGCTCATACGCGGCACTTCACTAAGATCCACATTGCCCAGGTCGATCACTTCACGGGACAGATCACCCGCGTAGCCAGATCGACCGGGGGCTGCGCCGCCACCAGGGCGGGCGCTCGCCAAGTGCACTTCACTGAGCGTGTTCCACTCGTGGCAACTGCTACATTGTCCCTGCCATTTACGGTATTCGGCACCGCACTCGGTACACACAAAGGCGCTTTTGGCTTTGGCCACTGCCATTACACTCCTACTGTTGCTGTCACTAAGTGGCAACTTACGCTTGGCTGCCGCTAGTATTCATCACTTACTGTCGCGTACTTTATATTCATGAGTGCCAGCAAACACAAAAGGCGGCCAGTGGCCGCCTTTTGTACTACTGGCTAACGTCTTATTGACGCTTTAGCTGCAGCATTTCACCATTTTCAAAGCGGCGACGCTCTGGATCAATCAACTCCAACGTGCTCTCATCAATACGCATGAAGTAGTAGATTTGACCATCGCCATCTGGCGTCAGTTCGTAAACAGTGGCGTCCGGATCGGAAGGCGTACCGGTTAGCACTTCCCAGTTACCCGCGTAGTTTTCATCCGGCGGTGTTTGAGGGTGGTTACGGTAAGAAGCGTTCAGTGTGAAGGTACGCTCTTCAGCCGCGCTCATCTCTTCACCCACCATCGTGACATCCAGATCGATACCATCGCAATTGCGGCAAGGTAATGAACCTTGGTAATTTTGCTGTGCGGCAGCTGCCTCTTCTTGCTGCTGCTCCATGGGGCTGCTTGCACAGCCAGCCAGCAGTGCCAACATGGCCGAACCGGCCAGCAAACTCTTAAGTTGCATAGAGTGTCTCCTTAATCTCGTGTTGGACATCACATTTATTTACGCGCACTTATGACAGCATAACCGCTACAAGGTGCGACGCACACCCCTAGCGATGCGAATGCTTGCGCTAAGTTAGCCTTCAAGCGACCATGGTGTACCTTGCTAGGATAATCAGGTTACCCACATGAGCCAATACTGGAGTCCGGCCGTTCGCGAACTTACGCCTTACGTGCCCGGCGAGCAGCCACGCGAGCAGCTTGTAAAGCTCAATACCAATGAAAACCCTTACCCACCTGCGCCAGGTGTCGGTGAGGCACTGCGTGACTACGCGACCGATCATCTACGCCTCTACCCTGACCCAACCTCTGCAGCGCTGCGTGAAGCGTTGGCGGAGACGTTTCAGGTAGCAAGTAGCCAAGTGTTTGTCGGTAATGGTTCCGATGAGGTGCTGGCGTTTGCCTTTCAGGCATTTTTCCGCCATGGCGCACCACTAGATGTACCCACGATCACCTATAGCTTCTACCCCGTTTACGCCAATCTTTATGACGTTGAGCTGCGAAAGCATCCGCTCAATAAGCAGTGGGAAGTCGATATTGATGCTCTTGCGGCTGATGCTAACCGTAGCGGCGTTATTTTCGCTAACCCCAACGCTCCTACTGGCCACGCGCATTCGCTTGCGGCTATCGAGGCGCTGCTAAAGCGCGTCACTGATCGAGTAGTGCTGGTGGACGAGGCGTATGTCGATTTCGGCGCAGAGAGTGCTGTTTCGCTGATTGATCGCTACCCTAACCTTCTCGTCACCGGTACGTTTTCTAAATCACGCAGTTTGGCAGGCTTGCGGCTAGGCTATGCGGTGGGCTCAGAGGAGTTGATCGATGGCCTGTTGCGGGTAAAAGACTCCTTTAACTCTTTTCCAGTGGATAGTTTGGCAAGCTTAGTAGGCATCGCCGCACTCAAAGATGTCGAGCATTTTGAAGCCTGCCGCGAGCGTGTTATTACCACCCGTGAACGCACTCGCCGGCGCCTTGAAGCCTTGGGCTTTGAAGTGTTACCCTCTAAGGCTAACTTTGTGCTCGCCCAGCACCCTAACCACGAAGGCGCGCAGCTATTTGCTGGCCTACGCGAGCGGGGCATTCTGGTGCGCCATTTTAATACCTCAGACCTCAACAACTTCCTACGCATCACCATCGGCACCGATGATGAGATGGATAGCCTGATTGAAGCGTTAGAGATGCTTCTCTAGTAAAGGGTGAGGGGTGTAAGGAGTGAGGAGAGCCTTGCTGGCAGCTCACACCCTTTACTCCTTACTATTTACTCCCCCTCACGCAAAAACATCCCCCAAGGCATCAGCCCTGGGGGATTTTTCATAATAAGCGCCTGACGATGATCGGGCCGGCCATCCGGCGGCCGGCGCTCCGGGACTCTCCATGGGGAGACCCTTTGCTTTTCTTCCACGCAAACAAAAAACCCAGCCGGTTGGCTGGGTTCTTCGTT
>NZ_AOPO01000026.1 GCF_000336575.1 Vreelandella titanicae BH1
AGTGGTTGCACAGGAAAGTCCTAGTGGCTCAAGGCTAGTGGCCTATGTGGTGCCTCAAGCCGACGGTGAGCTCGTTACCAGCGAACTACTTGAAGCGCTGGGCCAAACTCTACCGGATTATATGGTGCCGGGCGTCGTGATCACGTTGGATGCACTGCCGTTGAATGCCAACGGCAAGGTGGATCGTAAGGCGTTGCCCGAGCCGGATCTAGAGGAAATTCGCGAGTATGTGACACCATCAACACTGGAAGCTCAACAGCTCGCCGAGATCTGGCAAGAAGTGCTGGGTGTTGAGCGTGTCGGCGAGACCGATAACTTCTTCGAGTTAGGTGGTGACTCCCTACTAAGTCTACAAGTGATGAGCCATGTACAAGCTCTTCAGGAACCTAGACTTAACTTCAAATTATTCGACCTGATGCAGAAACCGACCATTGCTAATTTGCTGGGAGTGAGAAATCGTAATGAGATACTGCCCAAAGGGGCTGTCATGCTCAATGGTGAGTGTTGTCATCAGCCGCCTCTATTCTGCATCCATGCCGTTATGGGGACAATTTTCGACTACCAGCCGTTGGCCCGCCGCTTGCAAGGGATATGCACTGTTTACGGCCTGCCGTGCCGAATGTTGGCCGATCCGGAGCATCAAGATACCTCCCTTGATGCAATGGCGGATGCCTATGTTGAGGTGATACGTAGAATACAACCACTGGGTCCTTATCGACTGCTGGGGTGGTCTCTTGGCGGGTCATTGGCAGCGATGGTTGCGGCTAGGCTTGAAAGGCAAGGCCAAGACGTAACCCAGTTGGCTTTGATAGATCCCTATATCCCTGGAAGCGGGCTGCATAGTGAAGATAGTTGGCAGAAAGAATTTGCTGGCTTTGCATCGGTAATACTGCCAGGTGTTTCGCTTGATGTACTCGACGGTTTAGATGAGGACTCACAAGAGCCAAGAGAGGAAGTGCTCGCCTTTAAATTAGAGAAATTGATGTCGTCATACGATGAACATGGTCGTGAGGGTTATGCTGCCATGGGTAGTGAACAACTCGCTCGGATATTCTGCGTGGCTCGGCACTTGAAGTACCTTTCATTACAGGTTGATGCCTTGCCAAAACTGTATTGTGCGGTGGATTGTTGGTGGGCGGATGGACGACTGCAGGAACAGAAACAGGCGCTAGCACATCAGCTGGGACAGCCACCGAGGTACTCGACCGAAACATCCGATGATCATTTCTCTATCATTACAGGAAAAACCTTGCTATTAAAAATAGTGGAAATGCTGCAGAAGGTAGATAACTCTCGGGATATTTATATGGCTGATAAGCTACTGATATGATAGCTATTTCTATAATGTGAAATTCTTCCCAGTCGTATGGCTGGGAAGAATTAAGGATTCGCCCCACCTCACTCTTGCTGATTTTCCAGTGCTTCTGTCAAAGACTCGGCGAAACGGAGGGCGGAAGGCAGTGCGCCAAAAACCCAAAAATCGCCAGGGATGTAACTGATTTTACCTTCCCGTTGGCTAATCAGTGTTTGCCAGATGTCACTGCTTTCTAAGCGCTCACGGACCCACTCTTTGTAAGCAGGACTTTCTATAATAAATAAATGACCTTCTACTCTAGCTAACACATCAATAGTTACAACTGAAAGACCTGTGGCACTTGCTGATGGCTCCCATCCGTTGGTTAATCCTAACTGACCAATAACGCCATGCAATATATTGTTTTTTCCGTAAACCCAAGCATGGCGATCATCTCTGAATTGAGCAATAATAACAGGTGTTTCTTTGTTTTTTATTTGATCTCTCAGGATGGCTAACTGTTGGCTTGCTTGTGCGGTTACAATTTCAGCTTCTGCAAGAAGATTAAGTTGTTCCGCAATCTCAAAAGTAAAATCAACAATTGACTCCCATGGATCATGCTCAAAAGGGTAAAGTGAAGTGTCAATAGTAGGCGCTAATTTTGAGACATGCTGTAGCAAGATTGGGTTTTCACCTAGCAAGAAGTCTGGCTCATAGTTTGAAATTAGTTCCATGTTTGGCATGGCTTTTAAACCTACGTCAATGCCATCTTTCTTTTCTATAACTTCATTACCAGTCCAACCCTGATAGTTTCGAAGCTGGGCAATAGCTATAGGTGCAACTCCTAACATGCTAAGAGTTTCAGCAGCAGCCCAGTCAGATGTGACAATTGACAGTCTTTCAGAACTTATCGCGTAGTTTGAGAAAAGAGAAAAAATGGATATTAATAAAATTTTATTTGCCATGGTCTTATTGAAATCCAGAATATTAACTGAAAAGCCCCGAAAGCTAACTTTCGGGGCTTCGTTCTACCAATCGTAGGATATTGTTCCTATTACATTTCTTCCTACACCATATTTGCATGAATCGCCAAAGTAGCCACAGTTACTTATATACTCCTTATCGGTAACATTATTTGCATTGACCTGTGCATGCCAACCTTCAAAGCTAGCATCGACTTTTGAAAAGTCATAACTCACTGATGTGTCAAACAGTGTCGTAGATGGAAGTGAGTTTTCATTAGCGCTATCGTAGTAACTAGAGCCTATATAGCGCACGCCAGCGCCAAGGCCTAAGCCGTTAAATATACCACTGCTGAAGTTGTAATTAGCCCATAAGTTTGCCATGTTCTCAGGCTGATCAATTGGTCTCTTGCCTAGATCATCCCCATTGCTTTCCGTTACTTCGAGATCCAAGTAGGTGTAGCTGGCGACTAGGTCTAAACCGACGGGCAAACTTGCTCTTGCCTCTAGCTCAAGGCCCCTGGAGCGCCATTCGCCTGTTTGCTGGTTAAAACCAGGGTTGTCTAAATCAGCCGTTGTAACATTCTGGCGTGTAAGGTCAAAAATGGATCCTGTAATCGAAAGATTTCCATCATTAGAGAGGTATTTGATACCAGTCTCATATTGCTGTGCTGTTTCTGGCTCAAAAGTTGTGCCATCAGCACCTTGACCTACGACTGGCAAGAATGATGTAGAGTAACCAATATAGGGCGTTAGGCCATTATCTGCGGTGTAAGCGAGCCCTGCTCTATAAGTAAATTCGCTGTCAGACGCTTTGTTTTCAGTATTTTCGATCCGATCACGATTAGTTTGACTGCTCCAGTCATGGCGACCAGCTAGCGTCAGAGCCCAGCGATCATCCATTTTTATTTGATCCTGAATATAAAGACCAGTTTGCTCAAGTTCTTGTGAAGCTCTAGCTGAAACCGCCTGCGTTGGACTGCTAGTTCCATAAACAGGATCAAAGATATCTAACGGTGTAAAGCCTTGGACTGAGTAGTAAGTAAGGTCGTTATTGGCTCTTTGCCAGTCTACGCCAACTAATATTTTATGGTCAACTCCTTGAGTGTCGATATCAAATTGTAGTTGGTTATCAGTTGTAATTGCATCAATTTTTTCATTACGACCTAAGCCAAAGCGTGGAACCGTTCGGAGGTCGTCCATTATTTGACCAGCATAGGTATTTGTAATGTCTGTTTCTAGTTCCCGATAACGAGTATTTTGTCGAATGGTTACTGTATCGTTGAGCTTATGTTCGAATAAGCTCGCCACTGAAAAATAGTCTTGTTCGAAGTTGTCAGTATCTGGTTCACCGACATAACGTGAACGGGGGATTTTACCGTTGTTGGGGTTGTTGTCTAATGTCCCAAGTCTGGGAAGCGCTATATACGAGCCAATTGTATCAATATTTTTATACTCAGCTAGCAGCGTAAGGGACGTTCTATCGTTTGGTGTCCAAGAAAAACTAGGGGCGAGATAAGTGCGGTCGTTCTGCATGTAGTCAATCTCCGCGTTCGCCTCTCTTAGAAGTCCTGCGAAGCGATATTTAAACTCTCCTTGTTCATCCAGATAACCACTAACATCAGCATTGACTTGATGATGATCGTGGCTACCAGCAGACACACGCACTTCGCCTTGAGGCGTTTCTGTGGGTTTTTTGCTGACTAAGTTGACTATCCCACCAGGGCCGCCTTGCCCATAAAGAACTGACGCGGGGCCTCTAAGTACCTCTATTCTTTCTAGCCCATAAGGTTCAGAGACGACTTTCCCCTGATTACTAAACCCTGTGAGCCTTAAACCATCACGATAGAAGTATTCTGTTCCACCAAAACCGCGTATGGAAATGACATCACGTCGAGGATCCAGCCCATTAGCGTGGCCTTCTACACCGGCCGTATAGCTCAAGACATCACCGATTGATTGTGCGCCCCGAGCTTCGACCTCGTCACGGGTAATCACAGATATCGATTGTGGCACCTCATTAATGGGAGTGTCAGTTTTTGTGCCGGTGGCGGTGCGCGTTGCTACATAGCCCTCTATAGGCCCTGTGGCTTCTTCATAGATACGACTTTCTGTTACTTGCAGTGTGGGGAGCGTGGTAGAGGAGCCACTACCGTGTTGTTCAGCATCCTGAGCAAGCACAGCTGTCGGGGCACTCCAGGCAGCAACAGCAACAGCTGTGGTTAGCCACCGTTGGCGGAAAGCAGGTTGGTTCACGAATATTCTCCTTGCATGAGGTTCATTTTGATTTTGTGTAAATGTTAATTATTATTGTTTGTATTATGAGTATCTATATCTTGATGTCAACTTCGTGTGAGCATCTGGGAGGGGGGAATCCTGAATTCAAACCAAAATTGAGGATTGGCTTAAAATTATGGTGCGATGACTTCGTGCTCACAGGTAAAGGAGCACGAAGTGTCGTTGCCTGATTTAGTGCTGCGGCTATTCAATTAATTCAGCACGTTGAGGAAGCCGTGATATCGTTTTTTAGAGCTTTCAGCCCCTCGTGAAGCGTGGGAAAGAGGCTTTTATTAAAGTTTCGCCACCGTAATTCAATGATGGAGTCATCTGGTTCGATATGAGTTTCCAATAGGTCGTAGATGACTTCGCCAGAATCAATTCCACTGTCCACATAATGGAGTGAGGCACCAGTCTTGTTGATAGTAGGAATGCTTTCGGTCTCCATTGTCTGCCAGTTGATAACTTTTTTTCCTTGAGCCCCGTACAGTGCATCAAATGTTGCCGAGGCACCCCGCCTTTGATATGGGGAGTCTTGGCGCGTAAGCCCAGGATGGATATTGACGATCTTGCGATAAAAAGGACTCTGAGGGCGGATGAGCTCGTCTAGAATGACTAATAGTCCGTCAAGGACGACGACGTCTGCTTCGACTGCCACTAACTTTTCTAGCAAGCTTTTTTCAAAAGTCGATTTCGCAGGGAGTCTATCGGGCGAGTCGGTTGGTAAGCGTCGGTAAGCGGATGGTATAGAGCAGAAAAGGTCGTCAATGTGTGATCCCTTCACAAAGAGCTCTTGTGGCAAGATCCATGGCTTTCCTAGTTGACGACAGAAACCATAGTCTTTGAGCTTCTCTTGGTCTTTTATTGAGCCTTCATCGTCATCATAAATCACAGTTTCCAGAGAGTAGGCATCGCCTAGCGGAGTCTCGTTGAGAGATGTCACCAGATACTCAAGAGGGGACATCATGTACTGTTTCTCCCCCTTATACTCAATGTATTGCCCAGCTTTATCGGCTGCAGCATTTCTCAGTGACAGGATATAAGCTAGTTTTAGTTTAGACATGTTTTATCCATGTTTCTAGAATAGTAGATAGTGTTGGCCTTATGGCTCATCGTCATACTTATTCAGTGCCTGTGCTCCAGCTGAGAAGGTAGTCAAGAGCATTTAGCTACGCCGTCCAGAGGCCAGATAATGAACTGGCCTCTGGTACGTTTTATGAACGTGAGTATGTGAAAACTAAGATGCAGTAACCTCCTGCTTACAGGGAGAAGGGGCATATAAGGCAGTTGTCTGATCTAGTGCATCACAAATCTCACTTGTCCGTGCCGCCAAAATCGACAGCAGGGTATCGCTTAAACCATGGGTGGGTTCGCAACTGCCTTGCAGGAAAATAGCCGGTTTGAACTTAGGCTTGGTATAGAGCTGATAGTGGCGGTTGACGGCAAAATCAGGCAGGTAGTCTGCAACAGGGGCCAGTAGCTGTTTATGGGTGTCGCGTACATAGCCGGTGGCTAACACCACTGCGTCGTAGCGGGTGGACTCCGTATGGCCGCTCTCCAAATCGCGCACAAGTAGCTCAACGCCTTCAGGGCCTGCTTCGCTGCCGATCACCTCATGGCGGCGGCGGAAGCGGTGTCGGGCCAGGCCGGTTACTTTTTGCTGATAGAACACATCGTAAATCTCCTGAATCAGCGCCAAGTCAGGGGCTGAGTAGTTGGTGCTTTTGTACTCCTGCAGCAGTGCTTCCCGCTGGCCGGTGGGGTTGTTGAACACGTAATCGGTGTATTCGGGGTTGAATATCTCGTTGACGAAGGGGCTATCGTCGGAGGGTTTAAAGGCCCATGCCCGGCTAATAAGATCCACCTGGATGCCTTCGCGGCCGTGTAGATCCAGGAATATCTCAGCGGCGCTCTGGCCCGCACCGATTACGGCGATGCGTTTGGGGGCGTATTGCTTCGCCAGCTCTCTCAGATAGTGGCTGGAGTGGAAGACCCGTGGGTCGTCTTTTAGCCCGGCGAAGCATTCAGGAACATTGGGCGCCCCCCCCACGCTAATTACCAATGAACGGGTGAGCCTTTCCTGCACCGCGCCGCTCTCATTCCGTGAACGCACGCGGAGGTAGGCGACCTCGTCGTTGTCAGTTTCGGGCAGCACTTCAAACACATCCTCCCCATAGTTGCACTGGTGTTCAAAGTGGCTGGCAGTCCAGCTTAGGTAGTCATTGAACTCGTGGCGGCTGGGGAAGAAGGTCTGCAGGTTGATAAAGTCCTGCAGGCGGCCTTTGCTGTGGAGGTAATTGAGGAAGCTGAAACGGCTCCCTGGGTTACGCGGCGTGACCAGATCTTTGAGAAAAGAGATCTGCATATGGGCATTTTCCAGCAGCATATGCGGGTGCCAAGCAAAGCAGGGCTGGCGCTCAATAAACAAGGCATCCTTCGCTTGCCCTGCCTGGCGCTGTTCGTCGAGAGCTATGGCCAGGGCAATATTGGAGGGGCCGAAGCCGATGCCGATCAAATCGTGAATATGCATAAGAGTCCTCGTGGCTGATGTGTCTATGGGGTGAAGCGTGGATCGGGTCGTGGGGCTGACCCAGGGTGCGAGGGCTGCGGAACCCAGCAGCGCTCGTTGAAAAAGTGTTCGCGTAGCTGCATGCCGAGCATGGCCCGCTTATGGGGGAAATCGAACGCCTTTACATGGGCATAACCGCACTGGGCAAGGTTGCGCAGCATCTTGGCGTTATCCACGCGGGGTTCAATCACCAAGCGCTGGGTGCGGCAGTCGTCCAGGAACAGGTAGTGAGAGATAGAGGGCAGCCAAGCGGCGACATAAGGCCGCCCGCAAAAAGCGGCTTCGCCTATGAGTACGTGCCAGCCACGGTCAAAGTCACTGGTATCGTAATAAGCGCCGATGCGATCCTCCTTGGCCCAGTAGGTCTCGAAATAACCGAAGGGCTCACCGTCGATACAGCCGATCAATGGCACAACGCTGGGGTTCTGGAGCGTGCTTTCTAGCCGCTCGCGATGCTGTTCCAAATCACCCCGCTCTTCCCAGAAATGGGCGACGACCGGGTCGTTCATCCAGCGGTTGAAGCGCTCCAGATCAAGTTCCAGGTCAAGCACTCGAAAGCTTAAGGTGGCATCCAGCCAGGCAATATGACGCTGATAGACCGTGCCACTGGGGCGCGGCGGGCGGCGTGGGTGTCGTTTTCCATTCTCCAATATGGGCTGCTGCGGGTAAGGGCGCGTGGGTGGCGAGTTAAGCCAAAGTGTGGGTAACTGCCAAATTAACTCGGCATAGACCCAGAGCTCCCCATGGCTTTCTTGAACCGCGATGCCGGCGGCACACAGGTTGGCGTGCAAAACACTAGGTAGCTGAAGGCGTAGCGCAACACTGGCCGGGTAAAAGGCAAAAGCCCCTTCGATAGCGGCAAGCAATGCCGGGAAAGGTGGTGCTGAACGCTGTGACCACTGCAGCATCAAGGTGCTGTTATCGTCTACTAGCAACCACTCAAGACGCTCTTGATGTCCTTCCACATAAAGTGTTTGCGTGGTTACCTCATAGGAAACTTGATAGGTGCACCCCTCTGGGCGTGAGAGCAGCGAGGCCACCGCGTAGCTTTCAGAGGGTACGTGTACCTGTGGTTGTTCCTGGACAGAACTGGACACCGCTAAGCTCCTATCGAAAAAACGAATCAAAAAACAGCAATAAAAAATCACCCCCACCGAAGGGCGGCGTACTGACTTCTCTACCTAAAGACGAATGAGAATGAGGCATGTTTACATAAAAGATGGCTAACTTTTTGTGGCGCTGGTTCGTCTTATGGGTAGATGCCGCTTTCCAATAGCTTTTTTCCAATCGCTTTCCAATGAGGTGAATGTGCTTTCCTATCTGATTCGTCGAACCCGCGGGTTGATGACCGCCGCTGCGCTGGCCAGTATTCTCTCGGGGCTTTTCAGCGTGCTGCTGATTGCCCAAATTAATGCGGCGTTAACCAGCGACTCTGCCAGCCGCGCCAGTGCGGCCTGGGCCTTCGCGGGTATCGCTGTGGCCCTAATGGTCTGTCGGATGGTGTCGACGGCGCTGTTTGAGCGGTTGGGGCAGCGTGCTCTGGCTGAGTTACGCAGTTTTGTCGCCCAGTGTGTGGCCGAGACCCCCTTTGCTCAGTTCGAGCGTGTGGGCAGTGCGCGGATCCAGTCGGCGCTCACCGAGCACAGCAACAATGTGGCGGTACTGTTCGTTAGCTTGCCGGTGATTTTGACCAATACGGTCATCGTGGTGGGGTGCTTGGGCTACCTGGCAATGCTTTCATGGCAGGTGTTTTTGTTTGCACTTGGGGTGATTGGGCTGGGTGCTGTCGGTTACCACTTGGTGCACTTACGCGCTATTCACTACCTCCAGGATGCCTCGTCAGAGCAGGATCGATTGTTTGGTCATTTCCGCGCGCTGACCGATGGTGCAAAAGAGCTACGCCTACACCAGCGCAAGAGCCGGGTCTTTATGGATCAGATACTGGGGGAGTCGGTTGAAGGCGTGCGGCGGCTGCGCACCTATGGCATGTCGCTGTTCGTGATCTCGACCAGTTGGGGGCAGTTCCTGATGTACGCCTTTATCGGTCTGGTATTGTTTGTGTTGGCGGGCGATGGGCCTAATCAAACCCAGGTAATGACCGGATTTGCCCTGGTGTTTGTGTTTATGGTGACCCCCCTTGAAGGATTGCTGATCAATATTCCGCGGATCAATATGGCGCGGGTAGCCGCTAGCCGAATTGATGACATCACACGAGAGATGCCCCAGGGGCAGGAGAGGCAAGCGTCACCTCAGGTGCCTGCTTTGCAGCGTCTTGAGTTGCGCGACGTCACCCATCAGTACTACCACGAGCAGAGCGATGACTTCTTTGAGTTGGGGCCGATTAATCTGAGCTTTACGCCGGGGGAAGTGGTGTTTCTGGTGGGGGGCAACGGTAGCGGTAAGACCACGCTGGCCAAAGTAGTGGTGGGGCTTTACCCGCCGGAAGGTGGCGAGGTATTGCTCAATGGCGAGCGGGTCGAAGCGGATGGCTGGGATGCCTACCGGCAGCTCTTCTCGGTGGTGTTCTCGGACTTCCATCTCTTTGAACGCCTGTTAGAGGCACCGCGTGATGGTCTGGACGAGGAAGGTAACCGCCTGCTGGCCAAGTTGCACCTGCAGCACAAGGTGCGGGTTGAAAACGGTGCGTTCACCACCCAAGCACTCTCCCAGGGGCAGCGTAAGCGTCTGGCGCTGGTGGTTGCCTACCTCGAGGATCGGCCCTTCTTGGTGTTTGACGAGTGGGCGGCGGATCAGGATCCGTTATTCAAAGAGGTGTTTTACTGCGAGGTGTTGCCCGAGTTAAAACGCATGGGCAAAGCGGTGCTGGTCATCACCCACGATGACCGCTATTTCCACCTCGCAGATCGCTTGGTGCGGCTAGAGAGTGGCAAGCTGTTGGCTGCTGAGTCTGAGACTGCCGAAGAGCCGCTAGCGGAACCCTCACCGGCCTCTTGACCCCACCATACGCGCCAGTACCCGATCTTTGAGCCAGAAGCGGTGAATCAGCACCATCGTGATGTGGCCGATGACTAATCCACATAGCAGCCACGAGAGCGGGCCGTGAAGGAGCTCGGCTGGGGCGATCATCCAGGTGATGTCGCGTTCCGCTTCGGGCAGCAGCTCCATGCCATAAAAGCGTAGCGCCCCGCCGCGGCCATACTGGCGCAAAATAGCGAAAGCGGGCAACCACATTAGTAGCCCATAAAAGGTGATATGGACAAAGCGCGCCAAGCGCCCACCTAGCCCTAGCGTGTGGGGCGGGCGTTGCTTGCGATTTATCCATGCCCAGCCAAGGCGAGCCAGCGTCACGATCAGAATCATAAATCCTAATGAGCCGTGGGGCCCGATGCTCGCCAAGAACAGCGTGATAGCGTTTTCGCCCATTCCTCTCCAGGTCAGCAACACGGTAAATTGCAGCGTGACTAGCGCTGCGGTCAGCCAGTGAAGTGTACGGCTGACCCGGCCATAGCCGTCAGGGCTGTCTCGCCAGCCAATAGGCGTTTGAGCTGGCTTGCTTGTGTGGCTACTGTTTAACGCCGTGTTGATTACCGTTCCCTTAACCATTGGCCTTGCCCAGGCGCCAGTAGCCCATGCTGGTAACGTACTGTTTGGGTAGCCCGCACTCGTTGACCAAATAGCGGCGCAGCTTCATGGCGACCTTGGTTTCAGCGGCGATCCAGGCGTAGAAGGGCGCACTGTCATCCAGGGTGGCGGGTTCCCAGAGTGGGCCGTCCTCATCGTCGCTTTCGTCGTTGGTCGTGGCGCTGGTAGTGGTGCTGGTAGTGGTATTAGCAGGCGTGCCGCCTAGCGCTTGAATTTCCTTATGTAAATCAATATCGCGCAGCGCTCTCATCAGCAGCTCACCGTGTTGGCAGCCGGCTTCAGCGTCGCGGGCCAGCCAGCGCAGTTTGGCGGCCTGGGGCAGCGGCTGAACGTCGTCGCCGCGAGGCACTTCGAATAGCGCTTCGACTTTGGGTTTGAGAGGCAGGTCATCAAGGGTTTCCAGAATACCGGCGGCGGCGGGGAGGGCGGTTTCATCGGCGATGATTAGAATACGCTGTACGCCTTGGGGCGGCTTCCACTCGTAGCCCAGCTTTGGGCCTTCCGCATTTGCGTCGGGGGCTGTCATGGCTAGCCGGTCACCCGGGCGGGCGTGCATTGCCCAGCGCGATGCGGGGCCATTGTCGCCGTGGAGTACAAATTCAACGTCCACCTCAGCCTGCTCCGGGCGGAGGGCGCGAATAGTGTAGGTGCGCGCTGAGGGCCTTTGGGCATCCGGCAGTGCGCGGTAGGCGCCGTACCAGTCGTGCTCTTCCAGCTTTGCAATCTCAAACAGCGGTTCGAGACTGCCACCGCCTTCGGGAAAGAATAGCTTGACGCGCTGATCCGGTGCGTAGGTCGCCATTTGGCTGACTTCCGGGCCAGTAAAGGTGAACCTGACTAATGAGGCGCTGACTTGGGTACGCCGGGCTAGGGTGATATCGAAAAGCTGGTAGCTCGGTTTGGCTGCCATAGTGATGCCTCCTTTATATATAAGGAGTCAATTGTAGTGCTAATTATTATCATTTAGAATCGTTGTTAGTTATTCAATCGCTAATTTCCATAAACTCGTTTGCATAAATAGTAAGGCTAAGAAAATGACGCTGCTGCCTATCACGTCTCTTTTGGCGAACTGTCCGGTTATCACAAAAGGGTGCTCGCTATGCTAGGCGCTGCGCAATTTACCCAAAGAATGGGGGGAATGTCGCCAGCTAAAGCCTGCCTATTACTTAGCCTGCCCATGGTGGTGCTGTTTTGGGTGGGCCTAGAGGGGCAAGGCGGTTTCGCGCTGGGCCTGCAGGCATTAGTGGCCCCTTCTTTTGAGAACGTTGACGAGCTGCTGCTTTACTACGCTTGGTGGCCGCGCCTCTCTATCGCCCTGCTCGCCGGGGGCGGCCTGGGGTTGGCAGGCGTGCTGATGCAGCAGGTGCTGCGCAACCCGTTGGCTTCGCCCACCACCCTAGGGGTGGCATCGGGCGCTAACCTGGCGTTGATGACCGCCACCTTGCTGGCGCCGGGGCTGCTTGTCGCCGGGCGCGAATGGGTCGCCTTATTGGGCGGTGCGCTAGCGGTTGGATTAGTGTTTCTGCTCTCCTGGCGGCGCGGGCTGGCGCCGATCGTGGTGGTGCTGGCGGGCCTAGTAGTCAATCTGTACTTGGGGGCGCTGTCTACGGCGCTGCTGCTGTTCAACCACGAGGCGCTCTCCGGGCTGCTGATCTGGGGGGCGGGCTCGCTGGCGCAAAACGGTTGGGACGGCGTTGCAATCCTCTGGCCTCGGCTAGCGATTAGCTGCGTGGCCGCGTGGTTTTTGCTACGGCCCTTGGCGGTGCTGGAGCTGGACGATGCCAGTGCCAAGAGCCTGGGAGTCTCGCTGACCTATCTACGCTTTGCGGGGATGGGGTTGGCAGTATTTATTACCGGCAGCATTGTCAGCGTGGTGGGCATCATCGGTTTTATCGGCTTGGCAGCGCCGAATATCGTGCGCATGGCCGGTGCGCGCCGCTTAGGGCCGCGGCTAATCTGGTCGACGCTATTAGGGGCCGTGCTGCTGGCTACCACGGATCTGCTGCTGCAGCAGTTCGGTGGCATGGTGGCAGCTTTTATTCCTACCGGGGCGATTACCGGTGCCCTGGGGGCACCGCTGTTAATGTGGCTGATTCCGCGCCTGAAACTGCAGGGCGACCAGCCGCCGAAAGGGGCGGGTGTTTTCGCCCGCCGTAACCCAGCGCCTTCACGTTTAGCCACCGGATTACTGCTCGCGTTACTGGGGGCAACGGTTCTCGGCTTGCTGTTTGGCCAGGGTGTAGACGGCTGGTACTGGCTGGCACCCAATAACTGGAATGTCATGCAGTGGCGCATGCCCCGGGTGATGGCGGCCGCCGCCAGCGGATTGATGCTGGCGATTGCCGGGACGATTCTTCAGCGCCTTTCCGCCAACCCCATGGCTAGCCCCGAAGTGCTGGGTATCAGCGGTGGCTGTGCCATTGCGCTGATTCTGGGGATTTTTCTGCTGCCTGCGCCCACCAATATGATGCTGATTGGCGTGGGTACCCTGGGGGCTTTCGCAACACTGCTGGTGTTGGTAGGTATCAACCGCAAGAGCGGTTACCTCCCCGAGCGTTTGCTGCTCACCGGGGTGGCGGTCAGTGCGTTATTTGATGCGGTTCGCAGCGTAATGCTGGCAGGTGGCGATCCTCGTGGCCAGCAGGTGATTGCCTGGCTGGCGGGCTCCACCTACTACGTGGATATCACCAATGCGGTGGTGGTAGGGGGGATTGCTGCCGTGCTGGCGCTGATCACGCTGCCCTTCACCCGCTGGCTGGATATCTTGCCGTTAGGCGCACCGACGGCCAAGGCGCTTGGGGTAACCCTCAACCGTGCCCGTTTGGCGTTGCTGCTGTTGGTGGCCTTGTTAACCGCCTGCGCCACCCTGGTGGTGGGGCCGCTTTCGTTTATTGGCCTGCTGGCGCCGCATATGGCGCGCTTGGTCGGCTTCTCCCGGGCGGGTCAGCATCTGCTGGGGGCTGCATTGATCGGCATGCTATTGATGGTGCTGGCGGACTGGGTGGGTCGTCAGATTATTTTCCCCTATGAGATACCAGCGGGCTTGGTCGCCTCCCTGATTGGCGGCGCTTACTTTATGTGGGGGCTGCGGCGGCTATGAGTAACGTGGCGATCAAAACGAGGGAGCTTTGGGCAGCAGCGAACCCTGCGGAGGCGCTGTTAGCGCTGTACCGCCAGCCGCCACTGGATAACCTGAAAGCCCCAGCGTTTGGTCAGCCTGATGAACCGACGCTGGCAGCCTCTGCGTTGCTGGATCGAGACTTCCTGAGTGAGCAACTGGCGCGCTATGGCCGCAGCCACGGTGAAGATGCCGACCGCAAAGCCGTTGCTTCAATTTGGTCGAAGTATCATTTCAGTAGTGTCTCGATTCCGACGCTGGTGGCCAATCTGCTCCTCGGTTACGCGTTGCCGGTGAGCATAAACGAACTACGGCTGGCGCTTGGTGATAAAGGCCAGACCGGGCGTATCTGGTTGCCCCATGGTGGCATTCCGCTGTCCTCTCAAGCGCCCCAAGCCCGCTTTAGCACGCTATTTGACGACCACTGTGCGCCACTCATTGAGGCGCTTGCAGCGGTTTCTGGGCTTTCTACCAAAGTGTTTTGGAGCAACCTTGGAGCCTATGTGGAGTTCGTGGGGAAGACCTGTTCGCGGCTCCCGGAATTCAGCGGCGCGGGTGATCCACTGCTGGATTATCTCGATACCAAGACGCTGCCCGATGGGCGGCGCAACCCGCTCTACCAGCCGGTGCGCTATCTAGAACTGGGCGGTGAGACGCCTGCTCGTGTGCGGCGGCTATGCTGTATCAAATACCGGCTACCCGGTGAGCCGCTATGTGGCGGTTGCCCGCTAAAACCTGAGAATAAGCCGGCCAAGCGCCGGAGCTAACTTTCGAATCGCCAAAGGAGCCTTGTTTATGGAGCTGTTGAGGATTGTATGGCGTGATTATCGTTGGCCTTTTGTCGCAGTGGTACTGCTTAGCCTCACAAGTGCTGGCCTGGGCATCGGTGTCATCGCCTTTATCAATCAACGGCTGCTGGGCACCTTCACTGACCCCTGGCGCATCCTGCCCGAGTTCCTGGGGCTGATAGCGTTGCTACTGGTCATTACTCTGACATCACAATTGGCGCTGACCACGCTGGGTCACCATTTCGTCTATCGGCTGCGGGGGCAGTTGATCAAGCGAATTCTGGATACCGATATCGAACGCACCGAGCAGATTGGCAGTGCGCGACTGCTGGCGAGTCTCTCCACCGACGTGAGTTCAGTGACCGTTGCTTTTATACGCTTGCCGGAACTGGTGCAGGGCGGGGTGCTGACGATAGGTGCCACGCTTTACCTGGCGTGGCTTTCGCCTGCCATGCTGGGTGTCTCCGCGCTCTGGGTGATCGTGACGGTGTTGATTGGCATGCGTTTGGTGGCCCGGGTCTATGGGCATATGGCCAAACTGCGCGACATACAGGATCGTCTCTACGCGGATTACCAGTCGGTGATCGAGGGGCGTAAGGAACTGGCACTCAATCGCGACCGCGCCGAGTGGCTGTATCGCGATGTCTATACACCTAACGCACAGGATTGTCGGCGTCATTTTATTCTTGGTGATACCTACCATCTCAGCGCGGTGAACTGGTTCAACATCATGATGCTGGGCGCCATCGGCGTCGCGTTCTTTTTGGCCAACGGCCTGGGCTGGGCATCGGTGCAGGTAGCCACTACTTTTTCACTCACGCTGCTGTTTTTGCGTGCGCCGCTTATGCAGGCCATTGGCGCCTTTCCGACGCTGATTAACGCCCGAGTGGCGTTCGAAAAGATCAGCAGTTTAGACTTGGCCGAGCACCGCGAAGCGTTCGGCCACTCTGCGCTGCGCCACGACTGGCAGGAACTAACCCTTGAGCAGGTCAGCTATCGCTACCCGGATGAGGAATCTCGGGCGGGTTTTGCCATCGGCCCTATCGACCTGACCTTGAAACGTGGCGAGGTGGTGTTTCTGATCGGCGGTAACGGCAGCGGGAAATCGACTTTGGCGAGGCTGCTGACTGGGCTCTACCAGCCTCAAAGCGGCGGTGTGCGCGTCGATGGCAGGCCGCTGCAGGAGGAAGATTGGACACGCTATCGCCAGCACTTCTCGGCCATATACACTGACCTGCATTTGTTTGATCGTCTGATGGGCCCTGCGGGTGAGTCACCCGACCCGGCGTTGGTGGAGGAGTGGCTTGCCGCGCTGGGCATGCATAGCAAGCTCGACTTCGACGGCGATCGCATCACCAACGTCAACCTCTCCCAGGGCCAGCGCAAACGCTTGGCGATGCTGCTGGCCGTTGCGGAGCAGCGCGACCTGTTGCTGTTGGACGAGTGGGCCGCCGACCAAGACCCGCAGTTCCGCCGGGTCTTTTACCGCGAGCTGTTGCCCCAGTTGCGAGCACTGGGTAAGACGCTGGTGGTGATTAGCCACGACGACCACTACTTCGACCAAGCCGACCGGCTGCTGGAAATGCGACAGGGGCAGTTGGTAGAGCTCACCGGCGAACAGCGAGAAGCCGCCAGCCGCGATGCGGTGGCCCGGGTGGGTAGTCATTGATGTGAGTCGCTTAGAATAATTAGTTATAGTGAGTGATATCGCTTAGCTAAGCTGCGCCCTGGTTATGGCGAAGCTGAAATAGGTCATAATTGGTTTGCATGGATAGCCAGAATTCGGCGCTTCCGGCATGCAATTTTTCTAGAGCCAATGCCATTTCAGGTGTGACGGAGGCGCTGCCGTTAATTACCCGGTTCAGGGTGTTACGGTGGCAGCCGAGTTGTTCAGCGACCGATGCCACGCTGCCAATCTTGTGGCCGTCTTCATCCTCAATCAGACGTTGCCGGATAATGCGACCCGGATGTGAGGGGTTATACATCGCCATTGTTTCTTCTCCCATCAGTGATAATCCCAACTGGTTTTTATTTATTGTAGTGTGTCGCGCGACAGTGTGCAGTTCCGCCGGAACTCGCTCGGACAGCTGCATCAGTACTCGCAATACTTGTTATCAACTTTTGCGCTGTTTGGTGGCTTTAGGGGCATAACCGAAGAAGCGCGTGAAGGCAGCGCTGAAGTTACTTGGGTGCCGATAGCCCGTGGCGTAGGCGGCCTGAGCGACCTGTTGACCGCTCTCCAGCAGCGTATGGGCGTGGCGCATGCGCTGTTGATGAAGAAAATGTTGAGGCGTCGTGCCAAACATGCGGCGAAACCCCAGCTTAAGCTTCTGCTCTCCTAGCCCCACTCGTGCTCCTAGATAGGCCAGGGTCAAGGGGCGATCCAGTTCGTTGAGAAGGATTTCACGGGCCTGAACGATGCGCTCGGCGTCTGCGCTGGCGATGTTCCGTGTAGGGCAGGGTTCCGGCAGCAGCGTCTCAAGTTGTTCCCCCAATAAGCTCAAGGCGTGAATGTGTTGCTGGAGCCGAGCGCTGCCTGTTTGGAGGCAAACCTGAAGCGCCTGCAGATGTGCCCGGCTGGCCGGCGACGTAGGCCGAAAAGCCAGCGGTCGAATACCCCCAGAGGCGGGGAGTGCTGCTTGATATCGCTCGCCCAGGTAGCGCGCTAGCCAGCCAGTGCTGGCGACAAGGCGTAACTGAAGCACTGTTTCTCCTTCCGGTATATGGCGTTCCCCCTGGCTGTGGTCAAAGGTAGTTACGGTGGTGTGACCGTGACCGAAATCGATGCGCGGCCCCCAGCGCTCTCGGTAATCAGAGCGGCCTTGTAGACCAAAGGTCACAATCACGCCTGCGCCCGTATGGGGTGTGCGGCTCTCTTCGATTAGCGCTTGTTTAGCACGGTAGCGGGTTAACACTACCGAGAGGCCATCATCCAGCACGCAGCATTGAGAACCTTGCAGAGAGTCGCCAATGGGAGGTGGTGCATCGCAACGCATAAGAAGTGAATCGGTTTGCATATGAATGAGTATGATAATTGCTATCGTTTATAGCTAGCCTACTCCCTTGAATGTTCCCGCGCTAGTCGGGGAGCCAGAAACAGCGCTAAGGGGGTGGGCGATGCAGAGCAAGGGGTTGAAAAGAAAGGCAGTGGTGGTGCTTCTGCTGGGGGGATGCGGCGTGGGCAGCATCGCTCAAGGGGAAGCACTACCCGTGGTGAAGGTAACGGCTAACAAGGTCGCGCAGACTGAGCAAGAGGTACCGGCGAGCTTAGCGGTAATATCCGGCGAGACGCTGGTGAATGCCGGTGCTTCCAATATTGGCGACTTGGCGCGCTATGCGCCTGGGTTGAGTTTTCAGCCTTTTGGCCAGTCGGGTACCGCGCTGCCGGTAATGCGGGGGCTAACCTCAGGTGCTACCGCTTTCTCCTCATCAGTACTCATGCTGGTGGATGGGGTGCCAGTCGTGGCCGGCCAGGGGTTCGATCACAACCTGCAGGGTGTGGAACGGGTTGAGGTGCTGCGCGGGCCCCAGTCGACGCTCTATGGCCGCAACGCCGAGGCAGGCGTGGTCAGCCTGCATACTCGTCAGCCGGATGCAGGCCCTTATGCCGAACTGGCGACGACGTTGGGCAGCCGCGACCTGAACGCGCTACGCCTTGATGCCGCTCAGGCACTCGTGCCCGAGCAGCTCTATTTGGGGGGCAGTGGGGAGTGGCGCCAGCAGGATGGTTTCGTGGATAACCTGGCGCGCGCGGGTGAGGCAGATGACCGCGAGCGCAAGAACGGTCGGCTACGTCTGCTCTGGATGCCGACAGCGGAGACGAACGTTACCCTGCGCTATGGGCAGTTACACTACCGCGACGGTGCGGCTCCCTGGGGGCCTGTCGGGTCAAACGGTCACGATACGCGTCGCATTGACTCCCCCAGTCCCGGCAGTAACCGTTCCAGCGGGCGGGATATTTCCCTGGATGTGCGTCATGCCTTAGCGCCTGATTTGACCCTGCGATCCATCACGGCGCGGCGGGAGATCCGTGATCGCGTCACCCAGGATACCGATTTAACGCCAGCTCAGCGCTTTGCCGTCGGGCGCGACCAGCGTCTGACCACCTTATCCCAGGAACTGCGTCTGGAGCGCCAGGGCGATGAAGGGCGGAGCAGTTGGGTGCTGGGCCTGTACGGCGACCGTGATGATCATCAACTGCAGTTCGAGCAACGTAACCCGATGGGCACCCAGCGCAATGAGGCGACGCTGGAGGCTGAGAACCTCGCGCTGTTCGGGCAGTGGACGTTGCCGCTGGGCGAGCGTTGGCGCCTAACACCAGGCCTGCGCATAGAGCAGAGCCGGGTGGCGTTGACGCCCCGGGGAGCCGGGCAGCGCAGCGAGCGTTGGGATGATGTTACCTCGCAGTTGGCCCTGCAGTACCGCTTGGGTGACGACGACTGGTTGTATGCCCGCTATGCCGAAGGGTTTCGCGCCGGTGGCTTCAACGCCTTCTCTGCTCAGAGTGACTATCCCGGCTACGAACCTGAACAGGTGGCTTCCTACGAGCTGGGTATCAAGGGGACAGCGCTTTCGCAACGGTTGCGCTATGGACTAGCCAGCTACTGGATGACCATTGACGACATGCAAGTCCAGCAAGTTATTCAGCCCGGTAGTGTGCAGATCACCAATGCTGCCGCGGCGCGCTCCCAGGGCATAGAACTGGATATTGATTACCTGCTGGGCGGACATTGGACGCTCCAGGCGGGCCTGGCCCTCAACCGTACCCGATTTCGCGAGTTCAACGATCTTAGCGGTGACCACGCCGGTAACCACAACCCCTTTGCGCCCGATATCAGCGGTCGGTTGGGGCTGCGCTACGACTCACCCCAGGGCTGGTATGCCCAGGCCAACCTGAGTGGCATGAGTAAGACCTACCTGGATGCGGCCAACCGCTTCAGTCGTCCCGGTCATGCCCTGCTCGATCTGGCTGGCGGCTATCAACAGGGGCCATGGCAACTAGGGGTCTATGTGAACAACGCCGCTGACCGACAGTACGATGCGGTGGGCCTGCTCAACGGCACGATACGGGAGTACAGCCCGCCCCGTGAGATTGGCTTGCGTGTGGGGGTGTCGTTATGAGTCGGCCCGCGGATGCGCTTCCCCATGCACTGCAGCCCTATTGGGATCTACCGCTGGCCGCTGTACAGGCCGAGGCCCTACAGCTTGCCTTAGCAGAGGATCTATTTGAGACGCTGGCGTCGCCCTGCACCCCCGAGGCCCTGGCACAAATGCATGCATGGCAGCCTGAAGCCACGCGTCACTGGTTGACGCTGTTATGGAGCATGCAACTGCTCGACCGAAGCTGCGATGCGGAGGGTGAGTGGCACTACACCAGCAGCGAGGTGGCGCGGCGCTATCTGGCGTCTTCCTTAGCGTTAGACTGTGGTGATGCTTGGCGTTTTCGGCTTGCTTCACTGCGTGATTTCGGTGCCGGGCTAGCCGATGGCCTGCGCGGACAAAGCCGGCCAGCACCGCTGGCTAACGGTGAGCGCTGGGCCGTGGCAGCGCGCGGCCATCTGGCACGCGAGCAGGCGGCGGTAACGGCGCCTGCTGCCTGTGAATTGGTGGCACAACGGAGGGCGACTGAATCAGCCTGGCGGCTGCTGGATCTAGGCGGTGGCCCGGGGCTGGTCGCCGTCGCCCTGGCGAAGGCGTTTCCACATATGCACGGCGTGGTCTTTGAACTGCCCGAAGCCGCCGATGTCGCCGCGCAACACATCGCCGAGGCTGGTTTGGCATCGCGTCTCGAAGCGCGGGGCGGCGATCTGGCGAGGGATGATATCGGCACCGGGTACGACCTGATCTGGTGCTCCTCGGTACTGCATTTCGTGCCCGAGCTTTCGGCCTGCCTGGCCAAACTGCATGCCGCACTAAAGCCCGGCGGCGAGTTGATCTGCGTGCACGCTGAAATTCCCGAAGAACCCGAGGCGGTCCGCCGCATGCTGTCCTATTACCTGCCGCTGCTGTGGCAGGGTCGTCGGGTGACCCAGGCCGGTGAGCTGCGTCAGGCACTGCTGGCGCAGGGTTTCGAGGTGTGTGAGGCGCAGCCGATTGCGCTTCCCATGGCGCCTGCCACGGCTCTGGTGGCGCGTAGGAGGGCGAAATGATGCGCGGCCTGACCGCCCGGCAACTGGCATTTGGCTGGCTCCACTTTGCTCTGGCGCTGCCCAGCATCTATCTGCTGTTGGGAATGCCACTGGTACTGCGCGAGCAGGGCTGGAGCGGTACCCAGATTGGCCTACTGCAACTGGCGGGCCTGCCAGCGGTGCTCAAACTGGTGATGGCGGTTCCCGTTGAGCGCTGCCGCCTGGGTGGCGGAGGCTATCGCGCCTGGGCTGGTCTGCTCGGATTGCTGTTGGGCTTGGCGTTGCTAGGGTTAGCGTACGACTTCCCACTAGCGCAGCCGCCGCGTTTCTATGCCTGGGTGCTGCTGATCAGTTGGTTGGCGACTTGGGCTGATGTGCCCGTGAACGCGCTGGCGATTCGCTGCCTGCCCGCCGAAGAGCGACTACGCGCCGGAGGAATTCGTTCGGCGGCGCTGTTTCTGGCCGCGGTGGTGGGCGGCGGCCTATTACTGGTCGTGCACGAGCGTGCAGGGGGAGCCGTGCCCTTCGTACTGATGGCGTTGCTATTGGCCGTGGGAGGACTCCTATTACGCTGGATATCGGTACCGCCAGAGGCTGGCAGGCAACGGTATGTCTCGGCAGCGGAGGCGGTTCAACCTGTGAGCCATAAGGGGGCAATGGGCTTTGTCCGTCAGCCAGCCGCAGGCCTTTGGATAGCCCTGCTGATGTTACTCTTTCCCTTCGTTGGCGCTGGCTGGGTCTATCTAAAACCGCTATTGCTCGACCTGGGGATGCCGATGGAACAAGTCGCCTGGTGGGTGGGGGTTGGTGGTGGCATAGCGGGCGCCCTGGCGAGTCTAGCGGGACAGCGCCTGGCACGGAGTGTTGGGCTTGGCCGAGCCTTACCGCTGTTAGCCGCTTTGGCAACGCTGGCCCTGGCGACTCTGGGGGGAGTGGGCTATATGGCTGCGGGGCATAGCCTTTGGCTGGTGGGCGCAGGACTGTTGGCCTGTGCCATGGGAGCGCTTTCGGGCGTCATGTTCGGCCTGATGATGCACTTTGCCCGGTCAGGGTATCAGGCGTTAGATTACGGCCTACAGGCCAGTCTGTTCACCCTGTCGCGTTTGGCTGTGCCTGTGCTCGCTGGTATTTTGCTAGACCGGCTGGGCTACCCGGCTATGTTTACGGCGCTGGCGCTAGGCATGGCGGCGGTGACGGTGATGGCGCTGCTGAGGGGTAGTATTTTGCAGGGTGCCATATCAAAAAGTGGAGAGGTTCGTTGAGCACTGTGCATTGACACTGTCTGTGAATTGAAAAAGAATAAGAATCATTTTCGTAGAAGTGAGGCACTTTTTATATGGCGGCGGCACCCCGATCAGCCGAGCCTGCGGCTTACCATACCGGCTGTCGAGACTCCCTCGGTGAGCTGTATCACCACCACCAGCCCTGGCTGCAGCAGTTGCTCAGCCATCGGTTGGGGTGCAGTGAATCGGCGGCTGACCTGGCGCAGGATGCGTTTGTGCGATTGATGAAAACGCCCCGCCACCTGGATAGTTTCGAAGGTGCCCGAGCCTATCTCAGCCGTATGGCCAAAGGGTTGTGCGTGGATCATTGGCGCCGCCAGGATATCGAGCGCGCCTGGCAGCAAGCCCTGGCGGCCAGCGCCGAGGTGCATTTGCCCTCTGCCGAACACCAGCAGATCGTTATCGAGACGCTGTGCGAGATCGACCGCATGCTGGCGCGGCTGCCCGAGAAAGTCGCTAGCGCCTTTTTGGCCTCCCAACTGCACGGCAAACCCTATCGGCAGATTGCTGAGGAGCTGGGTGTTTCCGAACGCATGGTCAAAAAATATATGGCCCAGGCCATGCTGCAGTGCGCGTTGATCGAAGCGGGCTTCGAGGCGAGCCTCTAAATGGTTTCTGCGGCTAACGCCGATGAAGCCGCCAAGCGTCGTGCGTTGGCGGAGGCCGCCGAGTGGTTTGCCGAGTGGCAAGCGGGAGAGATGTCGGCAACAGAGCGTCAACGCTGGCAGGCATGGCGGGATGCCAACGACACCCATCGCTGGGCTTGGCATCAAGTGGAAGGCGTCAGCCGCCGCTTCACTGACAATCTAGGCAAGGATGAGCGGCAAACCGCTGACAGCGTGATTAGCCTGGCGCGCCAGCAGCGGCGGGGGCGGCGTCACCTGTTGGGTGGGCTGGCAAGCCTCGCGCTGGTCTCTCTACTCACCGCAGCGCTCTGGCAAAGCACACCACTGCCACGACTAGTACAGCAGTGGGGCGCTGATTATCATACCGCCACCGGCGAAATCACTCACATCGTGTTGGAGGATGGTACCCAGGTCTGGCTGAGCAGCGCCTCGGCGCTGAACGTCGATTACGACCAAGAGCAGCGCCGTTTGGCGCTGGTGACCGGCGAGATACTGATAGAGACCGGCAAAGACACCGAAAGACCGTTTTACCTGGATACCCGCAGTGCGCGACTAACGCCCTTGGGCACGCGTTTTAGCGTGGGTGAGCAGCCATCAGGCGAACTGCTAGCGGTGTTTGACGGCGCCGTGTCTATCCAGACCCTGGGCGATGCTCAGCATGCGAGCCAACGGCAGGTGGTCACTGCCGGGCAGCAGGCCCACTACGCCGCTGACCGCATTGGGGAACTCACCCCCGCCGAAGGCCGTCGGGAAGCCTGGGCCAACGGGATTCTACTGGCCGAGAGCATGTCGCTTAAAACCTTCGCCGCGGCGCTTAGCCGTCATCATCGTGGCCGCCTTGAGGTCGACCCGGCGGTGGCGGATCTCACCCTGCTCGGCGCTTTCCCGCTCAATGACCTAGAGCGCACCCTGAACATGGTCGAGACCACGCTGCCGGTAAAGGTGCGCCGGGTAATGCCCTGGTGGATCAAAATCGAGGCAGGCGAAGCAAGCTCCAGCGAGGAATAAAAAGAGCAAAAATTGGTTTTTCTGGTTCCCCTTTTTCGCGCTGGTTCGATTCCCCTTTATAAGCACTTAAAACGTATCTGCAAGGGGAACCGTTATGCTCCAACAGTGCACTGCACTTCAACCGCTTACTGCCAAGCACCAACCGACGCTTAACCGCCGCGCCTTGGCGCTGGCGGTTCATTTTGCCTCCGCCGGGCTATTGACCGTGCCGCTGCTATCGCAGCCCGCCATAGCTCAAGTCACCCAGCAGCAAGCGCGCCACTATGACATTGCCAGCGGCCCGGTAAGCAGCGTCATCAACCGCTTCGCCGCCGAAGCGGAAGTTTTTATCAGCGGTGCTGGCGAGCTGGGGGAAGGGCGCCAAAGTCCTGGCCTACAAGGCCAGTACCGAGTCGATGAAGGGCTGGAGCGGCTATTGGATGGAACGGGTTTAACGGCAGCCCGGCAGGGTGATGGTAGTTATCGGTTGGAGGAGCGGGCGGCGGATGTGGCGTTGTCGACTATGCAAGTGGAGGCTGAGTGGCATAGCACTGCGACAACAGAGAGCAGCAATTCCTTTACCACTGGTCGCACCACCATTGGTTTGAGCGATCAGGCCATTAAGAATATCCCACAGTCTGTAAGTATATTGACCCGCGAAAGGCTCGACGATCAAAATCTGACCTCCCTCAAGGAAGCAATGGAGCAGACTACCGGTGTCAGCGTGATGACATACGGGCCAAATCAGTATCAACTTAGGGCTCGTGGCTACGATATTGATTCCCTAATGCTAGATGGAAGCCGAGTTACAGCACCCTACAGCGCCCTAGCTAATACTAAGCTCTATGACACGGCGCTCTACGACCGTATTGAGGTCATGCGAGGGCCTACGGGTATACTCATGGGTAGTGGCGAGCCCAGCGGCACTGTCAATTTGGTGCGCAAACGTGCCCGGCGAGATTTTGGCTTCGATATGTCGCTGTCTGCCGGCACTTGGGACGCCTATCGCAGTACGATTGATGTCACTGGCTCGCTAAACGAGAGTGGTAGCCTACGCGGCAGGATAGTGGGGGTCTACGATGAACAAGAGTCATTCGTCGATGAGGTTTATGCCCAAGACTCCGTTGGTTACGGTACGTTGGAATACGATATCACTCCGGACACTACTTTGTCGGTCGGCGTCGCTAGGCAAACGGGGGATTCTCGCCCTCATTCTGGTTTGCCCGTTGCTAGCAACGGCAACTTATTTGATCTTGACCGCTCGACTTATCTAGGTTCGTCATGGGATCGTTCTCATGCAAATGCGACACGCTACTTTGCTGATCTAGAACACTATCTTGACAATGGCGGTATCTTTAGTTTAAAAGCTAATCAGATCGAAACATATAGAATGAATGTCACAAGTAGCGAAGGTGCTTTAGTACTTGATGAATACTCTGGTGACATTTTGACTCGAAATATCTCTTGGCATAATCGAGACAAAAACGAGTCAATGGATATCAGTCTAACCACTCCTTTTCGTCTATTCGGTTCCGAGCATATTACTTCTTTAGGAGCCAGCTACAACGACAAAGACAAGCTTAGTCAATACTCTTATGGGGAGGGAGATTATTTCAACCAGCATTCACTCCAGAACCTCTATTCCCCACACGAATTGCCAGAGCCTGGCAGCTATCCTCTGTATGCTGGGCATGTCGGCGCTGATTTAAAGCAAAAGGGCATATATGGGCAAGCCAACTGGTCTATCACATCACGCCTAAGCCTAGTGACTGGCGGGCGTCTTGATTGGTACGACATCACATCAGACCTTGCTGAGGGAGATTGGGGGCGCCATAGAGCTGGCAGTGGTCGCGAATTCTCTCCTTATTACGGGATTATCTATGAAATAACCCCAAGGATTAATTTTTATACAAGCATGTCAAATATCTTTCAGCCGCAAACAGAAATCGAATCTAGCGGTGAAATTATCGAGCCACGCACAGGAGAACAAATTGAAGCGGGTATAAAGGGTGGGTCACCCGACGGCGAACTCAATTGGCATCTTGCCGTATTCAATATTGAGGATCAGAACCGAGCCTACACAGACCCCGATAACTCTGCCTTCTCTATCCCGCTTGGAGAGACGCGCAGCCGTGGCTTTGAAGCAGAGATCTCCGGCAGTCCATTACCACGTTTAGATGTAAGTGCCAGTTACGCATATACGGATACTGAGTATACACGGGATGCAAGTCTGGAGGGATTATCGCTATCACCTGATACACCACGGCATAACTTCAAACTTTGGACACGTTATCGCTTCTCTGACGATGCCAACCAAGGATGGCGTATTGGTGCTGGTGTTAACACTGTCAGCAGTATTTATGCCGAAGATGGCACTAATCGCTGGGAGCAAGGCGGCTACACCTTACTTTCAGCCCAGTTAGGTTATCGCTTCAATGAGAACTTTGATGTTAGCTTTAAGGGGAATAATCTTACTGATGAAAAATATTATTCGACGGTTCGAGTTAACACTAGGCACAATTACTATGGAGATCCTCGTAACTTCACACTTAATCTAAATTATAGTTACTGATTAAAAAGGGGAGGTTGTTAAATAGGCAACCTCCCAATCTTTTTTTTGTCAGAGTTGCACTCTGATGTAATGTATTTTACTTTTTAATCGAGAGATAAGGGATGTTGCATTATTAGTGGTTTGTAATCATCTGTTGCGATTGATGAAAGAGAGAGTCATGATTTTCGAGTTAATAACTATTTATCGAATATTATTTAAAACTATAATTGCTTTTTTTGTTTTTTCTGGCATCCACTCTACAGAAACCCAAGCAAGCACATCTTCAGCCGTCGCAGCTTTTGATTTTCCAATCGCAGAGACACTGATTGAGCTAGGAGTTTCCCCAGTTATGGTCAAGCAACGAAGCTCCTTCAATTTTTGGACAGGTAATACCTATGAATCCTCTTATGTGATTGAGACTGGGCTGCCAGGGCCGAATATGGAACTACTCCAAAAAGTTTCGCCTAGTAGGATTTTGCTTGCACCTTGGCAAACTAGCCAAAAAACACGGCTTTCTTCAGTGGCGCCAGTCAATATTGTTCATAGCTACCCCTATACTGGCGAAGATGATGTATGGGAGCACCTATTAATATTCACGTACGAACTTGGTGAACTGGTTGATCAGCAGCAACAAGCAAACCATCTTGTTCAAGCTGCTAAGAATCGATTGAACAGCCTAAGAGAGCGAGTTGAGAAAGACTGTACGCCTATGCTGTACGTACAGCTACTGGATGAAAGACATGTTCGTGTATTTGGTGAAAATAGTATGCTGAATGCTGTTTCTCAGCAATTGGGGCTGAGTAATGCCTGGCAAGGTGAAACTAATCAGTGGGGATACACCCAGGTAAGCGTCGAGAATTTATTCGACATTGAAGCTAGGTTGGTGATTATCAGATCCTATAATTCAGCGGGTATTGAGGAGCAAATAGCTCGTACCGCGTTATGGCATTACTTGCCAAGCGTACAGCGAGGCGACGTTGTTGTGCTGCCCAGTACTTTCTGGATTGCTGGTGGCCTCCCCTCAGCCCTCCGCTTCGCCGAATCCCTCATTGAGGCACTTGAGGAGCCCACCACTCCCTAGCTATCAAATTTGCTATTAGTAGACGTTTCGCATCGACACCAGTGGGGTCAATATCTGCGGTCTCTATCCCTTCAATAGCGAAAAGAGGATTGTCATCTTTGATGTGGCAGCTTTAGATGCAGGGCTCAGCGCTAAGCCGCAACAATGCGGAATTCGGTCGCTTTTGCGATAGGGCGGACATGGTTCTTCTCGCGCTTTAAATCAACAATGCCGTAATTGGACATGGTTTTCAAAGTACGGGAAAGATTGCCTGGTTTGCGCCCGGTAGCCTCAGCGAGCGCCGATATTGACTCCGGTTTCATCTTGGTCATGACATGCAATAGCGCACGATTTTCATCACTGAGCACCTCGGCGAGGGACTTCATGGACGTAAACCAAATTTTGGGTTCATTGGCCTTAGGCGTGTAGTCACCACGAGCGATAGCCAGCGCGCGAGCGCGGATTTCTTCTTGAGGCATAATGCCGATAGCGATAGCTTTCATTGTTTCTTTACCTCTGATAACACACGGTCAACATCTGCGAAAAAATCATTTAACAACTGTTGTGCATCCTTAAACTCATAAGGTACGCCTTTGTCAGAAGCGTGGCGATGCTTGTGGTCATAGGCCAATATTCTGCCTGCATATTTGAACTTCTTGGGCGGTTTGACAGCATGTGCATTGTCATAACCCAAGATACGCTTACCGTATGGCTCATGTAGCGTCAGCGAGTACCTTATTCCATGAGGAATCTCTTTGCTAACATCTACCTGCCACGCCTCTAACTTGATCCAATACCCTCCGCCTTGATCGAAAATAGATCCATTGAGCTCAAGTAGGGTCTCGATTACGGGGTCTCTTTCCATGCCTTATTATATCAGCAGCTGATAAACACTGCCAATTCACAGAAAGTAGGGATTGCTCAAGGTCGGCCCCAACCTCCTTATTGATCCATCGTCAAAGCCAGCAAGAATTCGATATTGCTAATTAGTTTGTAATGATAAGTATTATCACTTATTGTTTGCGTCTAGTTTTGCCCTTTTTTGGGGCAGTTGGCACAGGCAATCAATGGCAACGGGCGATGGTATCGATAAAGCAACAGGGCGGAAGCGAGGTTCCTTTCGACACCCTCTATCACAATCATCATAGCTGGCTGCGGCGCTGGTTGGGCGCCAAGCTGGGCTGTTCCCATACTGCTGCCGATCTCGCGCACGATACCTACCTACGCATACTGGCGCGGGGCACTACGCCAGTGCCGGAACAGTCACGCCGTTTCTTGACACAGATCGCCAAAGGGCTGGTCGTCGACCATTACCGCCGTCGTCGAATCGAAACTGCCTATTTGGAAACTCTTAGCCTGCTTCCAGAGACAATCGCGCTTTCTCCGGAGGAGCGAGCACTCACTATCGAAGCGCTGGTCGAGATCGATGCGCTGCTCCATGAGCTTCCCGACAAACCTCGCAGAGCTTTTCTTATGTGTCGCCTGGACGGCCAGAGTTATCAAGACATCGCCGAGACGCTGAGTGTCTCTGTCTCTTCGGTAGAGAAATATATCGCCCGGGCGCTGCTGGCCTGCCACCGCGCGATAAGCGAATCTCAACCTTAAGTGAATGCTATGAGCCGCACGTCAGCCGACGCTTCCCATGAGGCCATTGATCCTGCCGTGCTGGAGCAGGCCAGCCTGTGGATGGCACGACTATGGAGCGACGACATCAGCGAGGCTCAGCGCGAGGCTTGCCTGGCCTGGCGACAAGCATCGCCGGAACATGAGCGAGCCTGGCAGCAGTTGCAGGCGATTGATGGCCGGCTGGCTGCGTTGCCGCGTCACGCTGCCCGTAGCGAGCTGTTTTCGTCTTCCCAGGTCTCCCGGCGGGGCTTGCTGCAGTGGGGCGGCTTGGCCGTGCTGTTAGGCGGGCTGGGTTTTGGGCTACCGCGCACGCCCCAGTGGCAGCGCCAGTTCGCTGACTACGCCACCGGTATTGGCGAGAGCCGCGAAGTGACGCTGAGCGATGGCACTCATCTGGTGTTGGATACCGATACCGCCATCGACGTAAGGTTCGATGCCCACCAAAGGCGACTCCATCTACTGCGTGGCGGAGTGCTGATCACCACGGCAAAAACACCGGATGCCCGAGCATTCAGCGTTATGACGAAGGAAGGGCTTTCCTATCCGCTGGGAACCCGCTTCAGCGTGCAGCAGCATACTGACAGCACCCAAGTGGCCGTTTACGAAGGCCGGGTGGCTCTGGAGCTGCGTGGAAATACCGAACGGACGACACTGGATGCTGGCCATCAGGCTGCTATGAGCGCCGGTGGGGTAACTCCACCTCTGCCCTTAGGGCCCGCTGGATTAGCCCGCTTTCAGGGGCGGCTGGTGGCCGAAGGCATGCGGGTTAGTGAGGTGGTCGAGATATTGGCCCGCTATCGCCATGGTGTAGTGCGCTGCGCACCAGAGGTGGCCGACCGGCGAGTGAGCGGCGTGTTCTCGCTGCAAGATACCGACCGCGCCCTGGCCAGCCTGGCCGATGCGCTGTCGTTAAAGGTGGTCTACCTAACGCCATTATGGGTTACGGTCGCGTCGCGTAACACTAACGAAAGCTAGAAAGAAAAATTTCAGAAAACATTGAGGGATTCTCGTTCTCGTTCGGAATAGAAGATGTAGACATAAAAATCAACGGGGATCTTCATGACGACGCAGCAAGCGCACTCACGCTTTATTCGAACGCCTTTGGCCCGCGCCATTCAATACAGTCTACTCGCCAGCTGTTTGGTGGGCCTGCCCGCAACGGCGCTTGCCCAGCAAGCAGAAGGAGAAGGGCAGAGTGCCGCGACTCAGCAACGCTATTCCATTGAAGCAGGACAGCTCGATACGGCTTTAAACCGTTTCGCGGTCAGTGCAGGCATCGAGATTGCCTTCGATGCCACCTTGACCGCTGGCAAGCAAACCGCTGGGCTGCAGGGCAACTATGGAGTCAGCGAAGGTTTGGAGCGCTTGTTGTCAGGTACCGGCCTTGTACCAGTGCGCAGCGCTGAGGGTAGTTATCGGTTGGAAGAGCAGGCAACGGATGTGGAACTATCATTAATGGAAGTCACAGGCTCTCGATTTTCAAGCCAATCCTTACCCGTTACTTATTTTGGTGGGCAAGTGGCAACTGGCGGGCGCCTTGGTTTGCTGGGCAACATGGACATCATGGACGCACCCTTTAACATCACCAGTTACACCTCCGAGCTGATTGAAAGCCAGCAAGCCAGAAGCATAGCTGATCTTACTGATAATGATCCCTCAATCCAGATTAGCACGCGCGGAAGAGGCACCAACACGGGAGGTGATACCTTTCAAATTCGTGGCTTCACTCTCTTCAACAGTGATATTTCTCTTAATGGCCTCTATGGTGTGATGCCGCTAAATACAATATCCATGGAAACCGTAGAACGTGTGGAGATCATTAAAGGGCCCAACACCTTATTGGGCGGAGTCTCACCCGGTGGCAGAGTTGGTGGCGCAATCAATATTGTCCCTAAGCGAGCAAGCGATACTCCTCTGACAAAAATCTCAGCCGTTTATCAAAGCGACTCTCAGTTAGGCACTCACATAGACACTGGCCGCCGATTTGGAGAGTCCAATCAACTTGGCGTACGTTTTAATGGGGTCTTCAGAGAAGGGGATACGGAGGTCGATGGTCAATCCTCAACGTTAGGCGTTGCTAGTCTTGGCCTTGATTACCAAGAGGATAACTATCGTTTATCGGCTGACCTAGGCTATCAAAAAGATAGAACAGATGCTGGGAGCGGCTTTGGCTCAGGGCTTCAGCTTCGACAAGGAGTAGAAGTCCCTTCTGCACCCGATGCAAGCAAGCAAACAGCGCAGTCATGGGAAGAAATAGAGAATGAGGATACTTATGCTGCTATCCAAGGTGAATATGACCTATCTTCTAATTGGACTTTTTATGGTGGATTAGGGGGACGTAACAATACGCGCTATAATCTTAGAACCAACCATGCACTGATAGATGCGCCAAACCCTTTGGCCTCATTTCCCGTTTATTATCCGGATTATGTTGACACAAGAAGTGCCACATCAGGGATTCGTGGTCTTGTAACAACAGGTGATATTACCCATAACTTCAATATAAACGTCTCGAAGCTAAGGGAGGAAGGTGGGTATCTATACGAGAGCAGCGGTGTAAGCCTTTCCAGCCTTCACAGTGTAGGTGTGATTGCTCCTCCTGATCAATTCGAACTCTCCAGAGATATCCCAAAGTCATTTGAAAGAGAGTTAACGTCTATAGCAGCAGCAAATGTAGTGGGATTGTTTGATGAGCAGTTACTTATTACATTAGGTGCGCGTCATCAGAATGTAAAGATTGAGAATTTTGACACTGAAAGCGGAAGTAGAACTTCTCTTTATGATGAGAGTGCTATAGCACCCGCAGTAGGAATAACGGTAAAACCCACTGACAACATTTCCATCTATGGTAATTATATTGAAGGACTTGATCTCGGTTATACTGCCCCAGCGACAGCAGAAAATGTTGGCGAGACATTTCCTCCATCCAAAACTCAACAACTAGAAGCGGGTGTAAAACTAGATCTTGGCAATTTTGGGGGATCCGTGAGCGCCTTCGAGATTCGGCAGCCGAGTACAATCACTCTTCCAGGCTCTACTGATGGAGCATTTATATCGACTCAAGATGGTGAGCAGC
>NZ_AOPO01000027.1 GCF_000336575.1 Vreelandella titanicae BH1
ACGTTAAAGGAGCCGGCTTTTTGTGCAGCCAGCACGCGAGCCTAAGCAGGCTGTGCCGTGGCGCGCAGTAAGTGGGCCGACAGCAGCGACCACTGATCTTCCCAATGTTCGGTGGGCAAGCGCTTAAAGTCGCTGCGCACATACTGTGAAATTCGCCCCTCCGCCTGGGCCGCTAACAAATTGGCAGCGGCAGAGGCAGGAATCGTGGGGCGTAGGCCTTCACGCAGTTCGGCTTCGCGCAGAATCTGCTTAAGCTGCATTTCCAGGCGTTCAAACAGCTGGTTGACCCGCTGGCGTAGCCGTGCGGTTTCGCCGGTGAGTACGTCGCCGCCCATCACTCGTGCCAGGCCAGGATTTTTCTCAGCAAAGCCCAGCAGCAGCGCGAGTATGGTGCCGCAGCGGGAGGTGGCGTCGGGAACGTCTTCTAAAATACGCGTGATGCGGGCAAAAATACTCTCTTCGATAAAGTCAATCAGCCCCTCAAACATACGCGCTTTGCTGGGAAAGTGGCGGTAGAGCGCCGCTTCTGAAACTCCTACCTGGCGGGCGAGGGCGGCTGTGGTAATGCGCTTGCCGCTATCTTCCTCGAGCATCAATGCCAGGGCTTGGAGAATTTGCTCGCGGCGGCGAGGTTTTTGATCTTCGCTCATAATGTGGCCTCCGTCGCGGTTAGCTCGCGTCCTTGATTTGAGTACCTACCCCAGCATTGGTGAAAATTTCCAGTAACACCGCGTGGGGGACACGGCCATCAATAATGTGCGAGCTGTTCACGCCGCCCTTCACTGCATCCAGCGCGCAGCGGATTTTGGGCAGCATGCCGCCATAAATCGTGCCATCGGCGATCAGGTCATCCACCTGAGCGGTGCTTAAACCGGTGAGCACTTCACCTTCGGTATTCATTAACCCGGCGACATTGGTGAGTAGCATCAGCTTTTCTGCATTGAGCGCTTCGGCGATCTTTCCCGCTACCAGGTCAGCGTTGATATTGTAGCTGTGGCCTGCGGCGTCGACGCCAATCGGTGCAATCACCGGAATAAAATCACGCGCTGCCAGCATCTCGATAAGCTCGGTTGAGATCGACTCCACTTCGCCCACATGGCCAATATCGATGATCTCGGGCGCCGTCATTTCGGGACTTTGGTGCTCAACTTTGAGCTGGCGGGCACGAATTTGTGAGCCATCTTTACCGGTCAAGCCAATCGCTTTACCGCCGCTTTGATTGATCAGGTTGACGATGCTTTTGTTGACCAAGCCGCCCAGTACCATCTCGACCACGTCCATGGTTTGTGAGTCGGTAACGCGCATGCCGTTGACGAAGCGAGATTCAATGTTGAGCTTTTTGAGCAGGTCTCCGATCTGCGGCCCGCCGCCATGCACCACCACCGGGTTGATGCCGACTTCCTTCATTAACACGATATCGCGGGCAAAGGAGTCGATCAGGGTGCTTTCGGTCATGGCGTTACCGCCATATTTGACCACCACGGTTTTGCCGGAGAACTGCTGAATATACGGGAGGGCTTCGGAAAGCACCTCCACAACGACCTGGGGATCGCGACTGGCTGAACTCATGAGGTTGTCCCTTGCGAACGTTTATTATGCTGCTAACGTTTATGCTGATTAAGTGATGAGGGTCGCGCTTTCTAGGTGGTCGCGATCCCTCCAGCCCCGAGCTATTTAAAGAGCTATCTGTCTACTGGGGGAGCTCAATGTCTGGCGCGACGCGCCGAAGCGCGTCGTTAAAAATTGCTTTGATGCGTGCTAGCGCGGCCTCGTCTTTCCCTTCAAAGCGCATGACCAGTGCAGGCGTGGTGTTCGAGGGGCGGCACAGCCCCCAGCCATCCTGGTAGTCAACGCGAATGCCGTCCAAAGTTGTTTTTATACCTTCGCCGAAGTCGCCCTCGCGAGCAAGCTTATCCACCAGAGAAAATTTGTTATCGTCGGTAACCGCTATATTAATTTCCGGTGTGGCAACGTCTTGAGGGAAGTTGGCAAAAAAAGTATCGGCGTCGTCGGCTTGATTGGCGAGAATCTCTACCAGCCGAGCGGCGGCGTAGAGGCCATCGTCAAAACCATACCAGCGCTCTTGGAAAAAAATATGCCCACTCATCTCGCCACCAAGCTGAGCGCCGGTTTCCTGCATACGCGCCTTGATCATCGAGTGCCCGGTACGCCACATTTCCGGTTCGCCGCCGGCCTTGCTGATCACTTTGACCAGGTTGCCAGTGCACTTAATATCGAAAATAACCTTGGCCCCAGGTTGGCGCGCGAGCATATCGGTGGCAAACACCATCAGCAGGTGGTCGGGATAAATCAGCTTGCCAGTGGGTGTGACAACGCCCAGACGGTCGCCATCACCATCGAAAGCAAGGCCAATGTCGGCCCCGGTTTCGTGCACTTTGCGGATCAGATCCTGGACATTTTCCGGCTTGCCCGGATCAGGGTGGTGATTGGGGAAATGGCCGTCAATTTCCGCAAACAGCGGGATGGTCTCAATACCTAACCGTGCCAGCAGCTGCGGACCGAGTTCCCCGGCAACGCCGTTGCCGCAGTCGACCACGGCTTTTATCGGTCGGTTGATCTTAACGTCGCCTAGAATGCGCGTTAAATAGCGTTCACGAACATCCTGCTGGGTGATACTGCCTTGAGCATTGTCTAAGCTACTGTCTAGGTTGCCGGACTGGATACGTTCAAACAGGGCTGTAATCGCATCACCAGAGAGCGTTTCGCCGCTCAGCACAATTTTAAAGCCGTTATAGTCAGGCGGATTGTGGCTACCGGTGACCATTACGCCTGATTGGGTGCCTTCCAGTATGTGAGTGGCGAAGTAGAGCACCGGGGTGGGCACCATGCCGATATCGATCACATCGCGCCCTGCGGCGTTCAGGCCACGCATCAGCGCTGCCTGCAGCCGAGCGCCTGAAAGGCGACCGTCGCGGGCGACTACCACGCTGGATTCGCCCCGCGCGGCGGCCTCAGAGCCGACAGCACGCCCGATCATTTCTACCGTCTCTTCAGTGAGCGTGTCGTCAACGATACCGCGAATATCGTAGGCGCGAAAAATCGAAGCGGGTACAGACTGTGCGTTCATAGGGCTTCCCAGCTAAATAGACGTTTCCTTAAAAGGGTTCCTAAACAGGCGCGACCACTCGTTACTGACTGCCCGTACTGCCAAACCCGGCGCCGCCCCTTGAGGAGTCTTCAAACGCGTCCACCAAGGAGAGTTCGGCCTGTACCACAGGCACAAGCACGTACTGTGCCAGCCGATCGAAGGGGGTTAGCGTAAACGAGCTCTGACCACGGTTCCAGACCGAAATCATTAGTTCGCCCTGGTAATCTGAGTCGATTAAACCCACTAAATTGCCTAGCACGATGCCATGTTTATGCCCCAAACCGGAGCGCGGTAGGATCATGCCTGCCAAACCCGGATCTTCAATATAGATGGCAAGGCCGGTGCGTACGAGCTGGCAATCGCCGGGCGCTAATATTAACGGCTCATCCAGCAGGGCGCGCAGATCCATTCCCGCCGAGCCAGCTGTCGCGTAGGCAGGGAGGTAGTCGTGCAAACGCTCATCTAATACTTTGCACTGCAGGCGGGGGCGGGCACTCATGGGGATTCTCCAGATGTTTTCGTAGCGGCTGTTGTGGGTAGTAGGGCGAGCGCTTGACGGATGATGGTGGTGGCCAGCTGTGTCTTCGGCTGTGCAACTTCTGAGCGGCTCTCGACGCCTTGAGGGGTGCGCCAGAGTATCCAGGCGGCGTTCTGGTCGCTGCCAAAGCCCAGGCCAGCCTGGGAGACGTCGTTGGCGACGATCATATCCAGCCCTTTGCGCTGTAATTTATCCCGTGCGTAACGCTCAACCTCCTGGGTTTCGGCGGCAAAGCCGATCACCAGCGGGCGCTGTTTGGCGGGCAGTGCCGCGACGCCGGCGATGATATCGGGATTTTTAACCAGGGTCAGGGTGAGTGTGTCGCTATCATCCTGCTTTTTGAGCTTATGCTCGGCAGGGGCTGCCGCGCGATAGTCGGCGACAGCCGCGCAGCCGATAAACAGCGCCGCTTGAGGCGCTAGCCGCTGAGCTTCAGCGTGCATCTGCTCGGCTGACTCAACGTCAATTCGCGTCACGCCCTGGGGAGTGGGTAGGTCAACCGGCCCACTGATCAGCGTCACCTTGGCCCCTTCAGCTACCGCGGCTGCGGCCAGGGAAAAGCCCATTTTCCCCGAGCTGTGATTGGAGATGTAGCGCACGGGATCCAGTGGCTCACGGGTAGGGCCAGCGGTGATCACAATATGGGGTGCATGTGAGTGAGGCGCTGTGGTGATAGGGGCAGCAAACAGCGCCGTAACCGCGCTAAAAATCTCTTCAGGCTCGCTCATGCGGCCTGGCCCCACATCGCCACAGGCCTGGTCACCGGCGGCGGGGCCTATGAGCTGCCAACCGTCATGCTCAAGCTGCGCTACGTTACGCTGGGTGGCGGGGTGGCGCCACATAGCCTGGTTCATCGCCGGGGCAATCAGTTTGGGCGCTTCTGAGGCCAGGCAGAGCGTAGTGAGCAGGTCGTCGGCCATACCGTGCACCAAACGAGCGATAAGGTCGGCAGTCGCCGGAGCGATCAGCACTATATCCGCCCAGCGGGCCAGCTCAATATGGCCCATGCCCGCCTCGGCTTCGGGGTCGAGTAAAGAGGTGCGCACAGGCTCGCCGGAGAGCGCCTGCAGCGTGAGCGGGGTAATAAAGGCCTGGGCCCCGTCGGTCATCACCACGCGCACCTCGCAGCCCACCTGCTTGAGCAGGCGCACAAGCAACGCGCTTTTGTAGGCAGCGATACCCGCACTAACGCCGAGCAGTACGCGTTTGCCGGCGAGCGTCGACGCGCTTGTCGAGTTAACAGCAGAGGCCATGGTCAGTGATCCATATCCGCGTTCGTAAGGAGGCTTACCATACCATTGGCACCAACAATTTGGCATATTGAGCACAAACAAGGTTAAGCTAGGTTTAATGAGGCTTATGGCTGTAAAGCTATGCGTGTTGAGGCTGGCTTCGATCGACAAAGATGGGCAGCGCGGGTGAGGTGCGATGGGAATTAATCACTGGCCGGAAGGTGAGCGGCCCCGGGAAAAGCTATTAAATACTGGCGCCCAGGCGCTCTCAGATGCCGAGTTGCTGGCAATTTTTTTGCGTGTTGGCGTACAGGGTCGTTCGGCGGTCGATTTAGCGCGGGATTTACTCAGCAGTTTCGGTGGTTTGCGCCAACTGCTAGAGGCCGATCAGGAAAGCTTCTGTGCTGCCCGTGGGTTAGGTAGCGCCAAGTACGCTCAGCTCCAGGCGACGCTTGAGCTGTCGCGGCGCCATTTAGCCAGCCAGTTGGCGCGGGGCAATGCGCTGACATCACCTGCCTTGGTGCGCCACTACCTGAGTTCGCAGCTACGCCATTTAGGGCATGAGGAGTTTGCGGTGCTTTTTTTGGATACTCAGCACCGAATTATTCGCTATGAATCGCTGTTTCGCGGTACCCTAGACAGCGCATCCGTTTACCCCCGCGAAGTTGCCAAGCGCGCATTAGAGCTGAGCGCTGGCGCCGTTATCCTGGCGCATAACCACCCTTCTGGTGTGGCAGAGCCAAGCGATGCTGATCGACGTATCACGGAACGCCTCAAAGAGGCGCTGGTACTTTTTGACGTGCGCGTGCTGGATCATTTCGTGGTGGGGGATGGAGAAGTGATCTCTTTTGCCGAGCGCGGCTGGCTATAAGCAGTATAAGAATGCACTGTTCTATGCCGTTTTGATTAAGTAAAATGAGCAAAAAAGTGCTTTTCCAGCCTTTTTTGTGGGTTTTGCTTGCTGTAAGTCGGGTGCTCTGGTATAAAGTGCCACCTTTAAACTTGGGTTGAATAACGGATTTGGATAAAGCTTGGCGGTTAACGGCGTCGACACCTTCCCTGCTCCGGTTTGCCCGACAGTTTTGAACACTCAGGTTATTATATCCTGGCCAAGCAGTTGGAGGCTCTAATGTCCAAAGTATGTCAGGTTACCGGCAAGCGTCCGGTAACTGGAAATAACGTTTCACACTCCCAGCGTAAGACACGTCGTCGTTTCTTGCCGAACCTGCACACCCATCGTTTTTGGGTTGAGTCTGAGAACCGCTTCGTCAAGCTGCGCGTTTCCACTAAAGGAATGCGCATCATCGACAAGAAAGGTATCGACACAGTTTTGGTTGCTATTCGTAAGCGTGGCGACGCTATCTAAGCCAGCTTTATTATACAAAGCCCTTTGGGCCAGGTATTTTGGGCCAAGCATTTTGGGAGAGTTAAACCATGCGCGATAAAATCAAGTTGGTGTCCAGTGCCGGTACAGGCCACTTCTACACCACTGATAAGAACAAGCGGAACACTCCGGATAAATTCGAATTCAAGAAATTCGACCCGGTCATCCGTAAGCACGTGATCTACAAGGAAGCGAAGATCAAGTAATCGCTTTTGCGATGTTGATCGGCTTCCACTGCAGGCGAGCGCCTGTTCAAAAACCCGGCCTCAAGCCGGGTTTTTGCATGCATGTCTTTCGTGTGTCGCATGCTTCGCTAAACCACCTTCATTAGGCTGTCACTACAGGCAGGTACGATGTCTAAATATGCCCGAACTTCCTGAAGTTGAAACCACCCGACGCGGGATTGCTCCCTATATTGAAGGCCAGGAAGTCACCGAAGTGCTGGTGCGTCAGCCGCGGCTGCGTGTGCCTGTGCCCGATGATCTGGCCGAGCGGTTGGTAGGTGCGCGCATTGGGGTGTTGATGCGGCGGGCAAAATACCTGCAGATTCCTATCCAGGCTGGCGGCGCGCTTGAAGGTGACGCTAGCGCGACGCTGCTCTGGCACTTGGGTATGTCGGGCAGTCTGCGGATTGCCCGGGTGGGGGATTTGCCTAAAAAGCATGACCACGTGGACGTGGTGACTGCCAGCGGCTATGTGCTGCGCTATCACGATCCCCGTCGGTTTGGCTTTGTGGATTGGCAGGTCGCAGACGCAGCGCAGGATAAACGGCTTGCTCACTTGGGCCCTGAGCCGCTGTCTGATGCGTTTAACGGCAAATGGCTCTACACGCTCTCGCGTAACAAGCGCGTGGCAGTAAAACCGTTTCTGATGGATAACCAGGTGGTTGTTGGTGCCGGGAATATCTACGCGGCAGAGGCGCTATTTATGGCCGGCATTGATCCCCGCCGCGCGGCGGGAAGAGTTTCCCGTGCTCGCTATGACGCCTTGGCCCTGGCCGTGAAAGAAGTGCTGGCGGCGGCAATTACCCAAGGTGGCACCACGCTGCGGGACTTTGTCAGTGGCCAGGGTGAGCCCGGCTACTTTGCCCAACGCCTTAATGTTTATGGCCGCCACGGCCAACCCTGTTTGCGCTGTGGCGCTGAGCTTCGGCGCATTACGCTTGGCCAGCGTGCTAGTGTGTTCTGCCCCGGCTGCCAGCGCTAATGGCTACCTATCAGTGCTACTGTTTTATTTAAGTATTGCTTTGCCTCATCTTTTGCCTTGTCTGAGTTTTTAAAACACGGGTTTTTAAGCCCAGGTTTTAAGACACAGGTTTTTAAGGCAAGGTTTTAAAGACAAAATTTTTGGAGATTGCTGTGACCCAACGCCTGCGCCTGAATAAAAATGCCGACCGCCGTCTTAAAGCGGGCCATCTTTGGATCTACTCCAATGAGGTGGATATCAAAGAGACGCCGCTGAAAAACTTTGCGGCAGGCGAAACCGCACTGGTAGAAGCCTCCAATGGCAAAGTAATGGCCGTCGCGTATGTAAACCCTCATTCGTTAATTGCTGCCCGGATAATGTCTCGTGACCCCGAGATGCGCTTGGATCGTTCGCTGTTTGTACACCGCTTTAATCAAGCGTTGGCACTGCGTCAGCGCCTTTATGCGCAGCCGTTCTACCGCTTGATCCACGGCGAAGGCGACCTGTTGCCAGGTTTGGTGATCGATCGTTTTGGTGATGTCCTCGTCGTGCAACTCAATACCGCGGGTATGCAGGCGCTGGCGGATGAGATTGTCGATGCGCTGGAAAAAGTCATCAAACCGGAGGTGATCGTCTTCCGTAACGATACTGGCGGCCGTCGTCAGGAAGGTCTTGAGGCCCACGTTGACGTCATCAAAGGCACGCTGCCTGACGAAGTGGTGCTCGAAGAGAACGGCGCTCGCTTTGTGGTGCCGGTGCTGAACGGTCAGAAGACCGGCTGGTTCTTTGATCACCGGGTTAATCGCGAGTGGATCAATCGCAATGTGGAAGGTAAGCGCGTGCTGGACGTATTCAGCTACGTAGGCGGTTGGGGCGTGCAGGCGGCTGTTCATGGCGCGAAAGAGGTGATGTGCCTGGACTCTTCAGGCCCGGCGCTGGCTCAAGTGGCGCGCAACGCCGAGCTGAATGGCGTGCAGGAGAAGGTAGCGGTTAGTGAGGGAGATGCATTTGAAGCGTTAGCAGCGTTGAAGGCAGAGGGCGAGGAGTTTGACGTGGTCATTCTTGACCCGCCAGCGTTTATCAAAAAGCGCAAGGACATTCCCAACGGTGAGCGTGCCTACGCCCGCTTGAACCGCGAGGCCATGCGCCTGCTGGGTCGCGATGGTCTGCTGTTGTCTGCGTCCTGCTCCATGCACCTGGCGCCCGAGCGGCTAATGGACGTAGTGCGTGGTGCGGTTCGCCACCAGGATCGTCACGGGCAGGTGATTTTCCAAGGCCACCAAGGGCCTGATCACCCGGTGCATCCGGCTATCCCTGAAACGTCTTACCTGAAGGCGCTGGGTGTGCGTGTGTTCCGCGACTAGTTCAGGTAGCTAGAGTTCAGAGAAGTCAGCGTGTAGGGGAGTAAAGGTACACAGGAGTTAGCCGATGGAGTGGGCGCTGCCCGATCCTTTTGTGATCGATATCCGCGTGGCCGATGAGGCGATCGATGCTTATCAGCACGTCAACAACAGTGAATACCTGCGCTGGGTTGAGCAGATTAGCTGGGCTCACTCGGTCGCGCTCGGCCTCTCTCTTGAGCGTTACCGAGAGCTTGATCGGGCCATGGTGGTTCACCGCCACGAGCTGGATTACCTGGCGCCTGCCTTTGCAGGTGATGAGCTACAGCTGGCTACCTGGATTGTCGATTGTGACGAGCGCTTTAGTTTGACCCGCCGTTTTCAGCTGGTGCGAGTCAAAGACGCTAAAACGTTGCTTTACGCCCGTACACGCTTTGCCTGCGTGGCGCTTTCAACAGGGCGGCCCAAGCGCCTGCCCGAGGAGTATCGGCGTATCTACGGCGGCGCAGTTATTGTGGAGTGACGTAGAACGAAGTGGATTTTTTCGTGTAGAACCGGCAATCGCTAGATTTTTCTCCTAAAAAACGCCTTAACCGGCGTTTTTTTGTTTTTTGTTTCTGGGGTGGTGGTCAACGTTAGCTGTGCTGTAATTTGCTTAACAACATGACTGACCTTTAAAAGCACAGGAAAAATCCAATGAAAATTGCTGTCCCCAAAGAGATCAAAAATCACGAGTATCGCGTGGCCTTAACCCCTACCGGCGCACGGGAATTAGCCGGGCGCGGCCATCAGGTGAGCATTCAGGCCGGAGCCGGTGAAGGTGCAGGCTTTAGCGATGCTGATTTCCAAGCCGCCGGTGCGCACATAGAAGCAGATGTGGACACTTTGTGGCGCAACGCTGAGTTAATCCTCAAGGTGAAAGAGCCGCAGCCGGACGAGGTAGCGCGACTCGCCCCACAGCATACACTGTTCACCTATCTGCACCTGGCCGCCGAAGAGCCCCTTACCCGTGGGCTGATGGAGAGCGGTGCCACCTGTATCGCCTACGAAACCATTACCGATGCCCGCGGTGGCCTACCGCTGCTGGCGCCTATGAGCACCGTAGCGGGACGAATGGCGGTGCAGGCTGGGGCCCATAGCCTGGAGAAGGCCCAGGGCGGTGCGGGCGTGCTGCTGCCCGGTGTGCCGGGTGTGGCGCCAGGTAAGGTAACCGTGATTGGGGGTGGCGTGGTAGGTGAAAACGCTGCGCGCATGGCGTTAGGGTTAGGCGCGGAAGTTACCATTCTGGATAAGTCGTTAGCGCGGCTTGAAGTGCTGGATGACCGTTACCAGGGGCGCATTAAAACCGTTTACTCCACCGCAGACGCGCTGGAAACGGCCACCCGTGAGTCTGACATGATCATTGGCGCGGTGCTGGTGCCCGGCGCCGCTGCGCCAAAACTAATCACTCGCAGTATGCTGGCTGATATGAAGCCTGGCAGTGTACTGGTCGATGTTGCCATCGATCAGGGCGGCTGTTTTGAAACCAGCAAGCCCACCACCCATGCCGAACCGACCTATATCGTCGATGGGGTGGTTCACTACTGTGTGGCCAATATGCCCGGCGCGGTAGCACGTACGTCCACCCAGGGGCTGACCAACGCCACGCTGCCCTTTGTACTCGCCCTGGCAGATAAGGGCTGGCAGCAGGCGCTGCATGACGACCCACACTTTCTCCCGGGCCTTAACGTGCACGCGGGGCAAGTCACCTACCAGGCCGTAGCGGATGCCTTTGGGCTGGAAAGTATCGACCCTGCGAGCGTTGTTGGCAGCTAAACTGTTGAAAGCTAGCTGTCGGCGGCTAATTAATTAGTCGCATCCGGGGCTGGCGTTAGTTCAGTAGTGGGGCGGAGGTTCATCCTCGGGGCGCTGGCCGCCCTGGGGTTCGCTTGCCTGGAGTGCCTGGTGCTGCTCACGCAGGCGTTCGCGCATTAGGCCGCTGAGCTGCTCCAGTTTCTCCAGGCGGCGCTCCTGTTGTACCACCGCTTGATCCAGGGTATCCAGCCAATGCTCTTGATGGGCTATGCGACTCTCTAAAGATTCAAGACGTTGAGCTAGGTCAACAGGCGATAATTCATGTGTCATGATAACATTGCAGCCTTATGTAGTAGTATGCCGGTGCTATTGGGAATGGGCCTGATAGTGCGGGTATTGTCCTTCGTCTGTTACCCATACAACAAGAGAGCTTTTTTTTCTATGAACCCAAAAGTTGTGTTTCGCTGTTTCTTAATCAGTGTATTACTTGCCGCCCCCACGCCACTTTTGCTGGCGGGGATTGTTCATTTAACCGATAGTGCCCTCGCCGAGCTGTGGATGGCCGAGTTGGCAATCAGTGGAGTTAGCGGTGTCTATATCGCCGTTGCGATAGGTAGTTTTATTGTTCTGTGTATTGGCACATTAGCGTCTGCCGCTTTTGCGCCCTCGATCGTGGTGGCGTCCGATGCTGTGGTTCGTCCCAAGCCAGCAACGCGCCAACCCCAAGCGGCTGCACCGTTGGACGATGATGAGGAGGAAGACATCATCGATCCTAACGATGGCCGCGAAGAGGGTGAAGTAAAGTGGTTCAATACCAACAAAGGCTACGGTTTTATTACCCGCGATAATGGCGAAGATGTGTTTGTACACTTCCGTGCCATTCGTGGTCGTGGCCCGCGTATGTTGGCAGAAGGCCAAATCGTGCGTTATCACGTGATTAAAAATGAGCGTGGTTTGCAGGCCGACGATGTCAGTATTATTGAGTGAGCCCAACGGCTAGTTAAATTGATCGTTGGATAGTAACGACCCCGCTTCGGCGGGGTCGTTTACGTTTAAAGCGCTCGATTAACGCCCTGAATCGGGCCACTCTATTGCCCCTTCTTTGCCACCGGGCAACACTTGCCAGAAGCGGTCAGGGTCATCACCGGGGTGCCAGCCACCCAGTGAGCAACGTATTTCGGTTTGCAACGCTTCCGCGGCCTGTTGGGCACACTCTTGGTCGGTCATCCACGGCGTGTGGTTGCTATCAAACCATAGGCTGGCAAAGCCATCAGCGGCTTTGTCTACCAGCAATACCGGCACGCAGTCACCCTGGTATTGGCCGCGGGTTTGCCATTTACCTTTGCCTGCGGGGCTCAGCGGTGGCGCGATTAGTGCACTTTTCAACCACTCATTGAGCGCATCAAGCGACACGCTGGCTAGGTAAATCTCTATATCGGGGTAACGCTCCATCATAGGTTTACCTCACCGGAGGAGAGTAGCGCTTGCAGCGTCGCTTCGTAAATCCGGCTTAAGTCGTCCAGATCGCTGGCGCGAACGCGCTCATTGACCTTGTGGATGGTGTCGTTGAGCGGGCCTAGCTCGACCACCTGAGCGCCAAGGGTGGCGATAAAGCGGCCATCCGAGGTGCCGCCGCTGGTAGAGAGCGCCGGGCGCTCGCCGGTCACCGCTTCAACGCCTTTAATGGCGGCGTCAACCAGCGCGCCTTCCGCGGTTAAAAACGGCTCGCCGTTGAGCGTCCAGTCTATCTGATATTCCAATCCATGCTGGTCGAGAATGGTTTCCGTGCGCGCTTTGAGCTCATCAGAGGTCACCTCGGTGGAGAAGCGAAAGTTAAACACCACTTCCACGTCGCCAGGGATCACGTTGGTCGCCCCGGTGCCTGCGCGCAAATTGGAAATCTGAAAGCTGGTGGCGGGAAAAAAGTCGTTGCCCGCGTCCCAGTGCTCGTTGACCAGCGCATCCAGCGCTGGCATGGCCTGGTGGATGGGATTGCGCGCTAAATGCGGATAGGCCACGTGACCCTGCACGCCTTTAATGTGCAGCGTGGCGCCCAGTGAGCCGCGACGACCGTTTTTGATCACATCGCCCAGGCGCGTGGTCGAGGATGGTTCGCCGACAATGCAGTAGTCGAGCCGTTCATTACGCTCGCGCAGGTGCTCGACCACCGCGCGAGTGCCGTCGACTGCCGGGCCCTCTTCATCGGAGGTAATCAGAAAGGCAATACGGCCATCGTGATTCGGGTGGTTGGCCACAAAGCGCTCAACGGCGGTCAGCATTGAGGCCAAGCTGCCTTTCATATCCGCCGCGCCACGTCCGCACAGCATACCCTCATCATCAATGCAGGGCTCAAACGGTGGGTACTGCCAGTTGGTATAGGGGCCGCTGGGCACCACGTCGGTGTGGCCGGCAAAGGCCACCACCGGGCCGTGATGGCCGCGAACCGCCCAGAAATTCTTTACGTCGCCAAACGGTAGCCGCTCAATATGAAAACCGAGCGCTGCTAAGCGCTCGATCATGAGTTCCTGGCAGCCCTCGTCGTCCGGCGTTACCGAGGCCCGGCTGAGCAGCTCAAAGGCGAGCGTGAGCGTCGGCGACAGTCCTTCAGATTCAGTTGTGGGCATGCAGCGCCTCGTTCAGGGCGATAGCACTTTTATTGGTCAAGCACTCAATGCGGCCATTCTGGGAGTTGCGGCGCCATAGCTGATCGTCTTGCCCGGCCAGCTCGCGGGCGGCAACGGTGTTCACTTCCTGGCCCTGATCATCCAGTAAGGTCACTTTGGAGCCAGCGGTGATATACAGCCCTGCTTCTACCGTGCAGCGGTCACCCAGGGGAATGCCGATGCCTGCGTTGGCGCCGATCAAGCAGCCTTCCCCGACCTTAATGACGATATTGCCACCGCCAGAGAGAGTGCCCATGGTGGAGCAGCCGCCGCCCAAGTCGGAGCCTTTGCCGACCATCACGCCGGCTGAGATGCGACCTTCGATCATGCCGGGGCCTTCGGCGCCCGCATTGAAGTTGACAAAGCCTTCGTGCATGACGGTAGTGCCTTCGCCTAGGTAAGCGCCCAGACGTACGCGGGCGGTGTCGGCAATGCGGATACCGGTAGGCACCACGTAGTCAGTCATTTTGGGGAATTTATCGACACAGTCGACGGACAGCGCGCGGCCCGCCATACGTGCCTTCAAGCGGCGCGTAGGCAGCTCTTCAATGTCGATGGCGCCTTCGTTGGTCCAGGCAATATTGCGCAGAAGGCCAAACATGCCGGTGAGATCAAGACCGTGAGGTTTGACCAAGCGGTGGGACAGCAGATGCAGCTTTAAATACACCTCTGGCGCGGTTTGTGGCGCTTCGTCGCTCTCCAGGAACATCGCGACCAGGGGGCGCTGGCTGGCAGAGAGCGCTTCGGCAAGCTCTGCCTGGGCGGAGTGCCCCGCGGCTTCTAACGCTTTAGCCAGGCGTGTGCAGTCTTCGGGCAAAAAGCTGATGGCGGCGTTGCCTTGGGGGGCATCCAGAGCTTGTTTGGCGGCTTCCACCAGGCTGGCGGGTGGGTTGAGCAGCGGCGCCGGGTAGTAGATTTCCAGCCAGTCGCCCTGGGTGTTTTGGGTGCCGATTCCAAGCGCAAAGCTCAGCATAAGAAGGTGTCCTGTAGTGATAAATAGTGAAGAAAAGCAGGCAAAGCCAAGGTGCCTAGTTGCTTAAGTGCTTAGTTTCTCAAGTATCTAGTTGCTGAAGCACTTAGCCACTTGAGTACTTAGCCGAGCTTGTCGTAATCGCCCTCGCGGTAGCCGACTAAGATAGTGGAGTCGTCTACTTCGAGCAGCGGCCGCTTCAGCAGTGTGGGGTATTTCATCAGTAGCTGGCGGGCCGAGTTGGCGTCGTAATCTTTTTCCTCATCGGAAAGTTCGCGCCAGGTTTTGCTGCGTTTGTTAATGACTTCCACAAGCGGCACGCGATGTAAAATGTGTTCTAGTAGCGCAGCAGATAGACCATCTTTGCGCAGATCGTGGGTTTTATACAGCAGCGCTTTCTCATCCAACGCTTTACGCGCTTTGCGGCAGGTATCGCAGTTATCGATGATATACAGCGTCAGCATACGACCTCCTGAGAATGTTGAACCAGAGAATGTGGAATAAGTTAACCTCGCTCGACGAGATGGCGAATTCGTTGGGCGGCTTCAAGAGTGGGCGCTAGCTCAGCCACCAGCGCTAGGCGCAAGCGCCCCGCGCCGGGGTTAACGCCATTTTCACCCCTGCGTCCCATTAGGCTGCCGGGCAGTACGCTAACGTGCTGTTCGGCAAACAGCCTCTGCGTGAAGGCGATATCGTCGCCACCGGGCACCGCAGGCCATAGGTAAAAGCTAGCTTGTGGCGCGGGAAAATCCATGACTGGGGCAAGCACCTGGGTGACCGCGCTAAATTTTTCGCGGTAGGCGTCGCGGTTGGCGCGTACGTGCTGCTCGTCCTGCCAGGCGGCGATAGAGGCGTGCTGCAACGGCAGCGACATGGCACAGCCATGGTAAGTGCGGTAGCGCTTAAACGGAGTGAGCAGTGTCGCATCCCCCGCGACAAAGCCCGAGCGCAGGCCCGGCAAGTTGGAGCGCTTGGAGAGCGAGTGAAACACCACGCAGCGCCGGTAATCATCACGACCCAGCTCGGCGCAGGCTTGCAGCAACCCCGGTGGTGGGGCTGTTTCGTCAAGGTAGAGCTCCGAGTAACACTCGTCCGAGGCGATAATAAAGTCGTGTTCGTCGGCGAGGGCAATCAGCTGCTTAAATTCATCAAGGGACGTGACTGCACCGGTGGGGTTGCCCGGCGAGCAGATAAAAACGATTTGCACGTTGCGCCACGTCGCGGCGGGCACGGCGTTAACGTCAGGTCGAAAATTGTTCTCAGCGGTACAGTCTAAATAGAGCGGCTCACCGCCTGCCAGCAGCGTCGCACCTTCGTAGATTTGATAAAACGGATTGGGCACCGCGACTTTCGCCGGGCGGGTGCGATCCAGCGCCGCCTGCACAAAGGCAAAAATGGCTTCCCGAGTGCCGTTAACGGGCACCACGTGCCGTTCGCTGTCGAGTTCGCGCAGTTGAAAGCGTTGGCTTGCCCAGTTGGCGATGGTTTGGCGGAGCGCTGGCAGGCCATTGGTCGCGGGATAACGGGCCATTTCCAGCTGGTGCGCCACCAGCGCTTCAAGCGCCGCAGGAAAGGGCGCGTGCTGGGGTTCGCCAATGGTCAGCGGAATATGCGCCAAGTCAGCTGGGGGCGTTAATGCGGCCTTCAGCGCGGCCAGCTTTTCAAACGGGTAAGGATGCAGGGCGTCGAGGTCGGCGTTCATGATGTGTCCGTTGATGGCTGGCGGCGTAAACCGTCGATTATAGGCAAGGCCCGGTGCAGGCTCAAACCTAACGAGGGTGTGATTTTGCAATGAATACTTTTACAGACACTCGATAGACGGGAGCGAGGGTAGGTTGGAGCGAGGGTCTTTCGCCATGGCCGGAAAAAATTCCTGACAATTCCGGCATTTCCGCCATCCCTGGCGGTCAGATGGCGAAAGTAGCGCCCATGGAGGGGTTCACAGCGCCCTCGCGGAAACCTACCCTCGCCCCCAGGCTTGGCACTACAATCTCTGCATCAGCCTCGGGGTTCGGTGAATTATCTTTTAAACGCCCAACACTTCAATCAGACGTTCGCGCAGCTGCTGCTGGCGCTCGGGGTCAGTCAGCGGTTCGCCTGCCTTGGTGGTGATGAAAAAGACGTCCTCTACCCGCTCGCCCAGGGTGGCGATTTTTGCCGCCGAAAGCGAGATATCCTGCTCCATAAAAATCCGTCCCACCCGGGCCAGCAGGCCGGGGCGGTCGGGAGCCGTTAGCTCCAGCAGCGTGCGCTCATTGGCCGGATCCTGCTCAATCAGCACCTCCGTGGGTACCTTGAAATGCTTGAGCTGGCGCGGCGTGTGGCGGGTGACGATATCCGGGTAGTCATCAGGGTCATCAAGCTCTTCCACCAGGTGTCGGCGCATCTCTTCGATGTGGCCTGGGTCACGTATAGGCTGACCATGGTTGTCGAGCACGATAAAGGTGTTTAGCGTCCAATCGTTGTGGGAGGTCGCAATGCGCGCATCGTGAATCGACAGGCCCAACTGCTCCATGGCCGCGGCGGTAGCAGCGAAAAGGTCGTCCACCGAACGGGTGTGGATAAACACTTTGGTGCCGCCTTCGGACATGTCCGCAGTAGGTGCGCTGATCAACACCAACGGCAGCGGCGACTGGTTGTGATTGAGAATGCCCTGGGTCTGCCAAACGATTTCGCTGGGGGCGTACTGCAGGAAGTAGTCTTCCCCTAGCGATTCCCAAAGATGATCGATTTGCTCACGATTAACGCCGATGGTTTGCAGCAAAGAGCGTGCTTCGGTGCGCGTTTCCCGCACCCAGTCGTCGCGGTCGGGCGGATTATTCAGGCCGCGGCGCAGGGCACGCTTGGTTTCGGCGTACAGCTGGCGCAGCAGCGACGCCCGCCAGCCGTTCCACAGTGTGGGGTTGGTGGCATTGATGTCGGCCACGGTGAGCACGTAAAGGTAGTCCAGGCGCGTTTCGTTACGCACGATCAAGGCAAAATCACGAATCACATCGGGGTCGCTGATATCGCGCTTTTGCGCCGTCATCGACATCAATAGATGGTGCTCAACCAGCCAACTGACCAGGTTCGTGTCGTGGGGCGAGACGTGGTGGCGCTGACAAAAATGCTCAACGTCCCGGGCGCCGATTTCCGAGTGGTCGCCGCCGCGGCCCTTGCCAATGTCGTGAAACAGCCCGGCGATCCACAACAGGTCGAGCTTGGGCAACTGCTGCATCAATGCCACCGCCACTGGAAAGTCACCCTTCGCTTCCGGTTTGCGAAAATTGTGCAGAAATTTGAGCAGCAGCAGGGTGTGGGCATCGACCGTGTAAATGTGGAAAAGGTCGTGCTGCATCAGCCCTATGGCGCGGCCAAATTCGGGCAGGTATTTGCCCAGAATCCCGTAGCGGTTCATGCGCCGCAACTGGCGGGGCACATTGCCGGGGGCGCGCAGAATAGCCATAAAGAGCCGCTGGTGGCGCGGGTCTTCCCGGTAGTGGTCGTCAATCTGGTGGCGATGATCGCGAATTAGTCGGATGGTATCGGCACGCACTCCTTCGATTTCGGGGTGCTTGGCCATCAGTAGGAATAGCTCCAGCATCGCCGCGGGGCGTTCACGGAAAAGTGTCCGCGAGCGAACCTGGATATAGCCGCCTTTGGTTTCAAAGCGCTCGTTGAGTTTGACGGTTTCCAGCGCTTCTTTGCCGCGCAGGATGACCTCGTCAAAGTGCTGCAGCAGCATATCGTTGAGTCCCGCCAGCGCGGTGACGTGCCGGTAATAGCGCTTCATGAACTGCTCAACCGCCAGACGTTCCGGCGTATCGCGAAAGCCAAACATTTCGGCGATGGTGCGCTGGTGGTCAAACAGCAGGCGGTCTTCGGCGCGGTCGGTAAGCATATGCAGGGCATAGCGCACCTGCCACAAGAACGCCTGCCCCTGGCTTAAAATGCGCAGTTCGGCGTCGTTCATAAAGCCGTTGGCGACGATATCGGTGTACTGTTCGGTACCGAAGTGGCGCTTGGCCACCCAGCCGATCATCTGGATGTCGCGCAGCCCGCCGGGGGAGCTTTTGAGGTTCGGCTCTAAGTGGTACTCGGAGTTGTTATAGCGGTAGTGGCGGGAAATCTGCTCCTGCCACTTGGCTTCAAAAAAGCGGTCGGCGGGCCAAATATGTTCGGCGCTGAGGCGTTCGCGCATCGCTTCGCGCAGGCTTTCTGGCCCCGCAATCAGGCGAGATTCGAGTAGGTTGGTAATCACCGTGACATCCGCTTCGGCTTCCCGCTCGCAGTCGCTAAGCGAGCGAACGCTATGACCAATTTCCAGGCCAATATCCCACAAGAAGGTGATAAAGGCGGTCAGCGGTTCACGATAGGCGGTGTCATCGTCCTGCTCCAGTAGCAGCAGCAGATCGATATCCGAGTGGGGGTGTAGCTCACCACGGCCATAGCCGCCTACCGCCACCAGTGCAATACCATCGTCGGGCCACTCATGCTGTGCCCAGGCAATCGCCAGCAACTGATCCAGGTACCAGGCGCGGCCGCGCACAAGGTCGCGAATGTCTGCACCGGCGCGAAACTGGTCGTCCAGGCGCGCCTGTAGCTCGCGCAGCGCGGCCTTGAAGGGTGCCACCGGCGAGCGTGAACCGGCAAGCTCAGTGCGGAAAAGATCCAGGTCGTAAAGCGTGGTGTCCGGCTCAAACCGGTGGTGGTGTAATAGCATCAGTTGGTTAGAAAACTGAAGTCTTCATCGCCACGCGCGGTCAGCACTTCAACGCCGCCCTCGGTCACCAGCAGCGTATGTTCCCACTGCGCTGAAAGGCTGCGGTCTTTAGTGACGGCGGTCCAGCCATCGCGTAGCACCTTGGTTTTATACCCGCCGACGTTAATCATCGGCTCGATGGTAAAGCACATGCCTGCGGCGAGCTTAATGTCGGCATCCGGTGCGTAGCCGTCGTAGTGTAAAAACTGCGGCTCTTCGTGGAATTCGGCGCCGATGCCGTGGCCACAGAAGTCGCGAACGACGGAGTAGCCGTTGCTTTCGGCATGTTTTTGAATCACGCGGGCAAGCTCCGAGAGGCGTACGCCAGGCCTCACCAGCTCGATGCTTTTATACAGGCATTCCTGAGTAATGCGACACAGCCGTTCGCCCTGAATCGTCTCACCCACTACGAACATCACGCTGGAGTCGCCGTGATAGCCGTCGGTGGTCTTAACGGTGATATCCAGGTTCATTATATCGCCATTTTTGAGCTTCTTGGCGTCGTCGGGGATGCCGTGGCACACCACATGGTTGATCGACGTGCAGGTCGCCTTGGGAAAACCATGGTAATTCAGCGGTGCAGGGGTCGAGCCTAGCTCGTTAACAATATACTCATGGCAGAGACGGTCAATTTCCCCCGTGCTAATGCCTGCCTGGATATGGGGGGTGATCATTTCAATCACGCTAGCCGCTTGGCGCCCGGCTTCGCGCATGTGTTCGATTTCAGAAGGCGTCTTGATAGGAACGTTCATGAATGCTCGATATGAATGCAGAATGGAAAATTGAATGGCGCAATTTAAGACCGTCAAACGGGGTGCGACTTCATCTTGGCAATGATCTATGGTATAAAGCCGCGCGCTTTCCTGCAATCGTGATTCCGAGCTTCTTGGCTGGGAAGTACGCAGTAGGGCAGGGCGATGAATCCGCAGCGTGCTCGACTTACGGGCGCGATGCTTACTATCAAGCCTTAAAAACACACATGCACCGGCACATGGTCCCGGGTGCCGCTGGCAGCGTCTAACGTGGTCAACGGTCGGATCCATGGGGTGCGTGGAGGCCTAACCCGAGTTTTAGGAGTTCTACCATGTCTCACGTTAATATGCGTGACCTGCTTAAAGCAGGTGCTCACTTCGGCCACCAGACCAAGTACTGGAACCCGAAGATGAGCAAATTTATCTTCGGCGCGCGCAACAAGATTCACATCATCAACCTTGAGCACACCCTTCCGGCGCTGAACGAAGCGATCGATGTGGTCGAGAAGATGGCGGCATCCAACAACAAAATTTTGTTTGTTGGCACCAAGCGCAGCGCTAGCAAGGTAATTAAAGAAGAAGCTAACCGTGCTGGTCAGCCTTTCGTCAACCATCGCTGGTTGGGCGGCATGTTGACTAACTTCAAGACCATCCGTCAGTCCATTAAGCGTCTGCGTGATCTTGAAACCATGCGCGAAGACGGCACGTTCGAGAAGCTGACCAAGAAAGAAGTCTTGATGGCGACTCGCGAGCAGGACAAACTTGAGCGTTCTATCGGCGGTATCAAGAACATGGGCGGCCTACCGGACGCACTGTTCGTGATCGACGTTGACCACGAGCGCATCGCGATCAACGAAGCCAACAAGCTGGGCATCCCGGTTATCGGCGTGGTGGATACTAACTCCAACCCCGATGGCGTTGACTACGTAATTCCCGGCAACGATGACTCTATCCGCGCTATCCAGATCTACGTAAAAGCGATTGCGGATGCGTGTGGCCGTGCCAAAGAAGCCAACGCTCAAGAGTTTGTTGAAGTGACCGAAGAGGCCGCTGCAGCTGAAGACAACACTGCCGCTGAGTAATCGCAGCAGTGGGTGCGGTGAGCAGGTGTGCCGCATCAAGATAAAGGGGGCTTTGCCCCCTTTTTCCCGCTACAGATGAACTGTCTGAGCGGACGAATTTGCCGGCACTCAATACCGGCCCCGTAATACAGAGAGACATAGGGCAGCGTGATACATGATGGTCATTTATCATGCCTATACTCTGTGTTGCGTCTAACTCTCATAGAACCATTTCAGAGGTGAATTCTCATGGCAGCTATCAGCGCCTCTCAGGTCAAGGAACTTCGCGAACGTACCGGTCTCGGCATGATGGAGTGTAAAAAAGCACTCACCGAAGCCGACGGTGATATCGAAGTTGCGATTGAAAACCTGCGCAAAAGCTCCGGCCTAAAAGCAGCGAAGAAAGCCGATCGTATCGCCGCAGAAGGTGTAGTGGTTACGCGTGTAGCGGAAGACGGCAGCTACGGCGTAATGGTTGAAATCAACTCCGAGACTGACTTTGTTGCTCGTGATGACAACTTCATCGCGTTTGCTGACAAAATCGCCGGTGCTTTCTTCACCGCGAAAAGCGAAGATGTTGCCGCCGTTATGGCTGGCGAACTGGAAACTGCCCGCGAGCAGTTGGTTCAGAAAATCGGTGAGAATATCGGTGTGCGTCGTGCCATCGTAGTGAACGCTGTTGACGGTGGTCTGGTAGGCGAGTACGTCCACGGTGGCCGCATTGGCGTTCTGACCGTGCTAACAGGCGGCAATTCGCAAGTCGCGAAAGACGTTGCAATGCACGTGGCGGCGATCAACCCTGCGGTTGCGCATCCTGCCGATATGCCCCAAGAGCAGTTGGATCAGGAAAAAGCGATTATTCTGGCGCAGCCGGATATGGCCGGTAAGCCGGAGCAGATCGCAGAGAAAATGGTTCAGGGCCGCTTGAAAAAGTACTTGGCAGAAAACAGCCTGACCGAGCAGCCGTTTGTTAAAGACCCGAACCAGACTGTGGCTGAGTACGTGAAAGCCGCAGGCGGCGAAGTGGTAAGCTTCACACGCTTTGAAGTTGGTGAAGGTATCGAGAAAGAAGAAGTCGACTTCGCTAAAGAAGTTATGGAACAGGCTGGCCGTCGCTGAGGTCAGAGGTTTCAGAAAAAAGATGGCGTGCGCGTGAGCGCACGCCTTCGCGTATCCGGCCCCTGTATAACCGGTGTTAGTTAGCCGACCCTGATAACGGGTTTATACAGCGGGGCTGCCCCGCCTGCCTGTTTACAGGTCTGCCTCAGGAGAGATGCCATGTCGCGTGATGTTCAAGAACCTACCCCCCATGTAGCACCCAGCAAGGCTGAGGGTTCGAAGTCAAAATACAAACGTATTTTGCTCAAGCTTTCTGGCGAAGCGCTGATGGGTGAACACGATTTTGGTATTGACCCTAAAGTGCTTGACCGGATGGCGTTGGAGATCGGCCAGCTCGTCGGTATTGGGGTACAGGTAGGCATCGTGATTGGCGGTGGTAACTTGTTTCGCGGTGCGGCGCTCAATGAGGCTGGCATGGATCGCGTCACCGGTGACCATATGGGCATGCTGGCGACCGTAATGAATGCGCTGGCAATGCGTGATGCGCTAGAGCGCTCCAATATCCGCTCGCGCGTGATGTCGGCTATCCCAATGAGCGGCGTTGTAGAGCACTACGACCGTCGCACGGCCATTCGCTACTTAACCTCCGGGGACGTAGTGCTGTTCTCTGCAGGCACAGGCAACCCCTTCTTCACCACCGATTCTGCAGCTTGTTTGCGCGGCATTGAGGTGGACGCCGACGTAGTGATCAAGGCGACCAAAGTCGATGGCGTCTACAATAAAGACCCGGTAAAACATCCGGATGCGGTGAAGTACGACCAGCTCTCTTACGACGACGCCCTGGATCAAAAATTGGGCGTTATGGATTTGACCGCTATCTGCCTGGTACGTGACCATAATATGCCGGTGCGGGTATTTGATATGAATAAGCCTGGCGCCCTACTGAATATGGTCGTAGGGGGCAAGGAAGGCACGCTGATATACAGAGGGTAATGACGTGATCAACGATATTAAGAAAGATGCCGATTCGCGCATGCAAAAAAGCGTTGAGGCGCTGCATAGCAACTTCAATAAAATTCGTACCGGTCGTGCTCACCCGAGCATTTTAGACGCCGTTACCGTGGACTATTACGGCAGCCAGGTACCGCTTAGCCAAGTGGCATCGGTCAACGTTGAGGACGCTCGCACGCTGACGATTGCGCCGTGGGAGCAGGGCATGGTGCAGAAGATCGAAAAGGCCATCATGACCTCTGATCTTGGCTTGAACCCGGCCAGTGCAGGCAACGTGATCCGTGTGCCAATGCCGATGCTCACCGAAGAGACCCGCAAAGGTTATATCAAGCAGGCGCGTAGCGAAGCTGAAAACGCTCGCGTTGCCGTGCGTAACGTACGTCGTGATGCTAACGGTGATTTCAAGTCGTTGTTAAAAGATAAAGAGATTACCGAAGACGATCAGCGTGAAGGCGAAGATGCGATTCAAAAGCTGACCGACAAGTATATTGCTGAGATCGATAAAGCGCTGACTGCAAAAGAGCAGGATCTCATGCAGGTATAAACCTGTGCTTTATTCAGCCGCGGGCAGCTTTGGCTGCCCGTTTTGCCACACTCTGGCTGGTTTTTTTATGACTGACCTTTGGTGCGAGAATCCATGACGTCACCGCAGCTTCCTGAAAAACAGCCGGACGACGCCAGCGCGTCTTCTCTGGCCGGGGAGGCCCCGCCGTCTCACGTTGCCATCATTATGGATGGCAATAACCGCTGGGCGCGCGCGCGCGGGCTTTCGGGGGTGCGTGGGCACCGGGCTGGGGTGGAAACCGTTCGTGCGGTGATTCAGCGGGCCGCCGAGCGCGAGGTGCAAACCCTCAGCCTGTTTGCTTTCTCCAGCGAAAACTGGAAGCGTCCGGCCGCAGAGGTCAACGCCTTGATGGAGCTGTTTTTGATGGCGCTTAAGCGTGAAGTCAAAAAGCTCAATGAGCGTAATGTGCGCCTCTCGATCATTGGCGAACAGCGGGGTTTTTCCCACGCCATCCAAAAGCATATTCAGCGTGCTGAAGCGTTAACCGCGGACAATACAGGGATGCATCTGGTGATTGCCGCCAACTATGGGGGGCAGTGGGATATCGCACGGGCGGCGCGCACCTTAGCCGAGCAGGTGGCGGCTGGGGAGTTATCGCCTGAGCAAATCGATGAAGCGTGCTTCGACACTGCAATGGGGACTGATGACGTGCCGCCGGTGGATCTGTGTATACGTACCAGTGGTGAGCAGCGGCTATCCAACTTTATGCTTTGGCAGTTGGCCTATGCTGAGCTGCACTTTTCCCCGCTGCTATGGCCCGATTTCGGTGCGGATGCGTTTGATGCGGCATTAAACGACTTCTGCCAGCGCCGTCGTCGCTTTGGCATGACGGACGAACAAATAGAGGCGCAGGGTGCTTAAACAGCGGATTATCACCGCAGCCTGGCTAGCACCCCTGGTGCTGGCTGGCCTGTTTGGTTTAGACGGCGGCGCTTTTGCGCTATTTACGGCGTTGATGGTGCTACTCGCCACTTGGGAGTGGGCCAATCTGGCGGGCGTTACCCGTACCGCACAGCGTGCTCAGCTAGTGGCCGTGATGGCGGTGTTGATGCTGGTCATGTGGCTGGCCGGAGCCGCCACATCAATATGGCCGCTTTGGTTCTCTGCTGCCGGTTGGCTGGTGAATCTCTACTGGGTAACCCGCTACCCTGCGGCGGGTGAGCAGTGGCAGTCCACCGTGCGGCGCCTGGCGATGGGCCTGTGGGTGCTATTGCCCTGCTGGGTGGGCTTTAACGTTCTGCGTGACATCGGTATGGCTTGGCTGCTGTTTGTGCTGCTGCTGGTTTGGTGCGCGGATATCGGCGCCTACTTTGTGGGGCGACACTGGGGCAAGCGCAAATTGGCTCCCCACGTGAGCCCTGGCAAATCATGGGAGGGCGTATACGGCGGCTTAGCGGCGACCACTATTCTGGCTATTCTCTTTGCGCTGTGGTTGCCGCTGGGCCTGGTGGGTGGAATTACCCTGATACTCATCACCGCCGTGGTCACTTTGGCCTCTGTGCTAGGGGATCTACTGGAAAGCATGCTCAAGCGCCATCGTAATATCAAAGATTCGAGCCAGTTGCTGCCCGGCCATGGCGGTGTGCTGGATCGCATTGATAGCCTCACCGCGGCGATACCGCTGTTTGCACTGTTCTATGTGGAAGTACTGGTTGAGGTGTTTGCTCGGGTGCCGCCGCTATGAGCCAACTCGCTAATAGGCAACGTGTGACCGTGCTTGGCTCGACAGGCTCTGTGGGCACTAGCACGCTGGATGTGATTAGTCGCCACCCAGACCGCTATTGCGTGCATGCCCTGACCGCGCACACCTCAAAAGAGGCTCTGCTAGCGCAGTGCTTGGCGCATCGCCCTGCGGTCGCCGTGTTGGATAATGAGGCCGATGCCGCTTGGCTGCGCCAAGAGCTTAAGCGGGCTGGGCAGTCAACTGACGTGAGCGCAGGCCCAGAGGCGCTGTGCGATGTTGCCCGGGACGCCAGCGTCGACTGCGTAATGGCGGCCATTGTCGGCTCGGCGGGCTTACTGCCTGCCCTAGCCGCTGCGGAAGCAGGCAAGCGCGTGCTACTGGCCAATAAAGAGGCGCTGGTGATGAGCGGCGCGCTGTTTATGGAGGCCGTTTCCCGCTCTGGCGCAACATTACTACCGATTGATTCCGAACATAATGCCATTTACCAGTGTCTACCTGCGGAGCACCGCGGCGGACTTGCCAAGCACGGCGTTCGTCAACTGCTGCTAACGGCCTCTGGCGGGCCGTTTCGTACATGGAGCCAGGCGGAAATCAACAATGTCACTCCCGAACAGGCCTGCGCTCACCCGAACTGGTCAATGGGACGTAAAATATCGGTGGATAGCGCCACACTGATGAATAAAGGGCTAGAGCTTATTGAAGCCTGCTGGCTGTTTGATGCCACGCCCGAACAAATCCAGGTGGTGGTGCACCCTCAAAGCGTGATTCACTCCATGGCGGCGTAT
>NZ_AOPO01000028.1 GCF_000336575.1 Vreelandella titanicae BH1
TTTTTTTGCGTGTGGGGGAGGTTGTGAGGGGAAAATGGTGAGGTGTGAGGGGTAAATGGTGGGCAGTAAAGGGTAAGTCGTGAATCGTGAGTAGGAAACGTTGGTGAATGGCTATCTCCCGAATATCCTGTTCCGCCTCACGCCTCACGCCTCACGCCTCACGCCTCACGCCTCACGCCTCACGCCTCACGCCTCACGCCTCACGCCTCACGCCTCACGCCTCACGCCTCAGCTAGATAAATGCTATGATGCGCCCCAATTAATTATGCAGCCCTCACCGTTTGTGATGGGCGGAATCGAGGTGAAGTGGTGAGTGAAACGGTACCTACGTCATGGTTAGTTTACTGTCGTCCTGGGTTTGAGAGTGATGCGTTGGCAGAGCTACAGCATCACGCAGCATTACAGGGTATCGCCTGTGAGTCATCTCATGGTGAGGGGTGGGTAAGCTTAACGCGTGTCGATGGTGAAGCGGTAAATGATTTACACCGCCAGGCAGCGTTTAAAAAGCTGATTTTTGCGCGCCAGAGCTTAGCGGCTTTACCTGCGCTCACTCTTTCACGTGACGATCGTCTTACCGCTATCTTGGAACAGGTCAAAGCCAGCCGTTGGAGCTTTGAAGAGATTTGGCATGAAACGCCGGATACCAACGATGGCAAAGCACTGGCCGGACTGATGAAGGCGCTTACCAAGCCGCTGGAAAGTATGTTGAAAAAACGCGGTGCGTTAAGGCGCAGCGCGGGCGCACGACGTTTACATATTTTCTGGACTGACGGTGATCAAGTGCAGCTGGCGATGAGCTTCCCAGGCAATCGTAGTGATTTGCTTAATGGTATTCGGCGGCTGCGCTTCCCCTCCCGTGCGCCCAGCCGCTCAACGCTGAAGTTGGAAGAGGCGTGGCACGAGTTTATTCCTAGGGATGAGTGGGATGTGCGGCTAGCAGCGCATATGCAAGCAGCTGACTTAGGGGCCGCCCCAGGAGGTTGGACATGGCAGTTGGTACAGCGGGGCATGTACGTGTATGCCATCGATAACGGCCCGATGGAATCGCAGTTGATGAAGACCGGACAGATTGATCATCTCAAAGAGGATGGCTTTACCTGGGAGCCACCACAGCGCTTAGACTGGCTGGTCTGCGATATTGTTGATAAACCAGTGCGAGTGCTAGCCATGGTGGAGCGGTGGCTGATTCGTAAATGGTGCAAAGAGGCGATCTTTAACCTCAAGTTGCCCATGAAAAAACGCTGGGATGAGGTAACACGTTGCCTAACGGCGCTGGAAGAGTCGCTGGAAAAAGCGGGTGTGCATGCCAACGTATCATGCCGTCACCTCTATCACGATAGGGAAGAGGTAACGGTGCATGTAAGGCTTAGGGATTAATGCTAGTAAAACCCATGTTTAATAGCCCGGCTCGTAAATCCGGATAGTTTCATCTTCGGTTAACAGCGGTAAAATACGCTGCATGGCCATTGCCCGCGCTTCGCTTGAGTGCCACTCCTTCCAAGCGCGGAGGTCACGCCATTTGGTAATCATCAGTCGGCGGTCAGTATGACCCAGTTCTACTAGTGTTTCACCACTGATAAAGCCCCTTACACCAAGAGAAACGCGCATGGCCTCCCGCGCTGCTTGCTCAAATTCTTCTTCAAGACCGGGCATAATTCGCCGTTCGATGATAACTTTAATCATACTTTCTGTTTCCTACATCGAGGATATTAATGGCTGATAATACGGGTACTTTACCCAACTTTGACGCGGTATTGGACACCACAGGACTCTACTGCCCAGAGCCGATTATGCTGATGCATAACAAAGTGCGCGACATGACCCCAGGCCAAGTGCTCAAAGTGATTGCCACTGATCCAGCCACCACGCGAGATGTGCCCAAGTTTTGTCAGTTTTTAGGGCACGAACTGCTAGAGCAGCACACCGCTTCTGAGAGTAACTACCTCTACTTTATTCGTTTAGCATAACCTTTTGAGATAGTCCTTTGAGATAGTCCGTCAAGATCGCCCTTCGAAATAGCCCGAAAAGCCATGCGAGGCTCAAATCAACATCGTTGATGTTGGCCTCGCTCACAAAGCGACATTAAGGCACTCGATTAATCACTGGCCACAACCATCATGGCTAGCGCATCAAGCGTCGCTGGATCTTCTTCCAGGATACGGTTGGCGATATGGCGCTGGAAAAAGTAAACGGTCTGATGGCGGGCGTGAGCGCTGTACAGGCATTCATCCCCTAACAAAATCGGTGTCATCGCCGCTTTGTTCTCGTCGGCAAGGAGCGCGTCAAGGCTACCGTCGCTGTAGAGACGCCAACCGTAAACGGGCTTCATATGCCAGGGTGAATCGGGGTGATTCATGCACAGTGCGTGGGTGCCCAGAGTGTCGGGGATTTGCTGAATAAGGGTGACTTCGCCAGAAGCCTCATAATCAAAGTATTCAGCCGCCGCAACTAGCTCGTGGTATTTGTGATCCGGTGGCGTATCAAAAATTTCTTCCGTTTCAGGATCGCGATAACCTACGAAGTAGCCATTTTCCTGGCTGTTCAGATCATGGCAGGCTGCCAGGCTTTCCATCCACGGCACCAAACCGATGACGCTACCGTCCTCTCTTAACCCCCAGGCCAAAATAGGTAAGCCATAGTAGGCGTCGGGACTCGCAGCGAGCTGGTACACCATCTCTAAGCCATCTAGCTCAGGGGCTAAACGGACAAGGCACTTTTGCGCCTGCTGACGCTGGCGCACAGTTTCCAGGTCGATGACCTGGGCAGAGCGGGGTGACAAGGATGCGCCCATTGTGTCCCTCCTTATGCTGCGTGGTCATCAGATTGGCAAAGCTGATTCATTTGCCTCTCATATCCACAAATAGCACAACTTGCTCATAAGGTTAAGGGTTCTGCGCTTTTTAATTATCTGAACAGGTTGGAAAGCGAGCTCGCAGCGCTTGATGCTCAGAGAGCGCTTGCTGAAACTGGCCCCAGGGCGCTTGGGCATTATCCAGCGAAAGCCAGCGTTCCTGATAGCGTTGAACCGCTATTGGCTTGCCTACCTGCTGTGCGTCAATTAAGCGATTGATCGCTGTTAGCCACTGCTGGGCAGCGTTCTCCAAGCGCTCAAGCGACGGCGATTCCCAACGGCTTAAGCAACGTGTGGTATCACTCTGCTGAGCTAACAATGCATTCGCTTCTGTTAAGCGTTGAGTGGCGAGTAGCAGGGCGCGCAACACCTCAGCGGTCAATGGCCGCTCTTGCAGGGTTTTCAAATGGTTTTCAAGGGTTGAAGAGTCCTGCTGCCAGTCGAGGTCAAACTGGTGATCCGTCATTTGCTGCAAGTAATCGATCGCTTCAAGCTGGCCAGCAATAGTAGTTTCATCGATGTTAGATAAAGGCTGGCTTGCTCGTGAGAAGCTTTTAACCCACTCGCTGGAATCAAAAATAGCGTTCCAGCTTACCGCGGGTAACTGTGTCGTTTTAGTCGTGGTTAATCGGTTTAGGCGCGTTCTATCTTCATCGCTTAACTGCTCGGGAACTTCGCTATTTAAGCAGGTGCTTAGCCGCTGCCATAGAGTGCGCTCATATAACCACTGTTGGCTAGGCGGTGCTACACGCCCCAGTTGATTGTTACGTGCAGCGACTAGCGACGTGATTTGGCATTCGCGTAGCGCGTATACATTTAACAGGCTGTCCCGGGTTTCGGGGATATCTATAATTCGATCGGGGCGCTCAGGGAAGTCGCCAATATTACCCGGGTCAGCTCTTTGAATGTTTGATAGTGCAAGGTCATTGGCGAGTTGCTGATGATAACGCTGCCACTGCTGCTCAGCAGGGTTGTCCCCACAGCCAGCCAGGAGGGCGCTTAGGATGATTGCTAGAGAAAAGTTTCTCCATCGCGCCATGCTTACCCCCGAATGCTAATACGCTGTAAACGCCAGCCAAGTAGCAGTGCTGCGGTGCTCAAGCCCGCAATCAACCCAATCCAGTAGCCATGAACCCCTAGCGGGGCGACCTCGCCCACTCCATAGGAGCCCAGCCAGTGGCCGCCACCCAAGCCTACAATCCAGTAGGAGAGCACCGTAATCACCATTACAATGCGGGTATCTTTATAGCCGCGTAAAGCACCCGCTAAATTGACCTGCAACGAGTCTGAGAGCTGAAAAATGACGGCTAAAGCAATGATCGAGAGCGCTAGCGCCTGTATCTCACTATTGGAGGTGTAAAGTGCGATTACCGGCTCGGCGCTAACCCACAGTACGAGGCTGTTAATAACGGCAATGATGACGCTGATGACAATTCCATTCCAAGCGACTTTACGGGCTAGTGCTAAGCGCTGCTGACCCAGCGTATTACCCACTCGTACGGTCAGTGCCATACTCAGCGACAGGGGCAGCATAAACAGAATGGAGGTGAAACTTAGCGCTATTTGGTGAGCTCCCACCGTGACTTCACCAAAGCTGGCAATGAAGAGCGCAATGAGTGTGAACAGAGTCACTTCAACAAAAATGGCCACGCCAATGGGAACGCCCACCACCACTAATTCACGTATACCTAGCCACTGGGGCGGTGTCAGTTTTTGCCAAATCGCAACGCTTTTATAAGTACTTCCCCTGCGCGTGTAGTAGGCCATCGCGAGTGCCATCGTCCACATGGAGAGCGCCGTCGCAATGCCACAGCCAAAAGCGCCCAAGGCAGGTAACTGTTGCAAACTAGTGGGAACCCAGGCGCCAAATAGATCAACTAAACCATCGCCGCCGTAGATCAAGAGGTAGTTGGCAGGAATGTTCACGCTTAAACCGACCAAGCTGATCCATAGCGCCGGACGGGTATGATTCATACCATCTGAAAACGCTCTAAGCGCCTGAAATAGGGCGATCCCCGGCATGCCAAAGGCGACGGCTGACAGATAGGCGGCAGACTGGCTGGCGACCGCTGGGGGCACACTCATTAATTCAAATATCGGCATGATAGCCGACCAAAGCAGCACAGCCGCGATAGCGCCTAGTAGCAGCGCGACCCAAAGCGCCTGATGAACGGCTGGACGAATAGCCTCATTGCGCTTCCCACCCAGCAAATGCGCCACAATTGGGGTAAGCCCCATTAAAGTGCCCGTCATAAATAGCATGAGTGGCATCCACAGGCTCGAGCCCACCGATACAGCGGCAAGTGAGGTGGCGTCATGCCGACCGGTCATCATAACGTCGACGACACTCATCCCTGCCTGAGCCAACTGAGCACCGCAAATAGGCAGTGCCAAGTGCATTAACATTCGTGTTTCTGGCCAGTAAACCGATTTAATTTGCTGAGTAAAGCCGCCCACTTGTTGGCTCCTGAAGGGGAAAAGTTGCTGTGAAAGGCCGCTATATTAGCAGGAGCGACTCACTTTTGGGGTTAGCCGTTAGCTTGTATTAATCGTGTGGGTATAATGCCCCAAAGCCAGTATCAAACGAGGTCAATGTGAGTGACAGGCAGGAGCGATGGACGCTCGAGGATATTACCGCGCTTTTTGACGGGATTTTTGCTGAGCGGTATCAAACCCGATTGATTCGGGGCGGGGATGAGCCTCTCTATCGGCCCGCTAACAGTGAAACCCCTTATCATCAGGTTATCTTTGCGCGGGGTTACTATGCCAGTGCGCTGCACGAAATCAGCCATTGGTGTATTGCGGGAGCACAGCGGCGCCAACAAGAGGATTACGGCTACTGGTACTGCCCTGATGGGCGCGATGCTGAACAGCAAAAAGCGTTTGAGCAGGCTGAGATTGCGCCACAGGCGTTGGAATCTATCTTCACCCGCGCCTGTGGTCGCGTGTTTCATGTCAGCGTGGACAACCTAGGCGGCGATATAGAGGTAGATATAGAGGCCTTTGCAGCGCGAGTGGAGGCCCGCGCCCAGCGCTACTTGAAGGAGGGCTTGCCAGCCCGCGCAAACGCCTTCCAGGTGGCGCTTAAACGCTTCTACTCTGACCAGGCGACGCTAGCGGAAGCCGTGGCACAGGCACATGCCACGTTGGATAAAATGGATAAAGCGCTGCCGGCTTAATCCTCTTCGGTCAGGCGCTGATGCATCGATAGCATCACTTCCAGCTCATGCTCTGGGCGCATCGGCTCTAAACCCAGCTCGCTGAACGTTTCGCGCCGTTGGCGGTGCCATTCGCCTGGGGTAAGTGAAGGGTAGAGCACCGACGCTGGGGCTAGCTCAACAAAAGGATCAAGCCCGTAGGTGTCAAAAAGGCGCGCTAGTGCCGCTTCGTCGTCGCCATTGTCGCTGGTATACAGCGTGGCGGAGAAGTGGTCGTTCTCAAGCTCGCGAATTACCTCAAGCGGACTAACCCCTAAGCTCTCCAGCTCTTCCATGCTGTAAGCGCCCATGGCATTGGTATCCTCTTTGATCCAGCTATCGTCCGGCTGAATCAATGTTTGCTTCACCCGGCCATCGGGGAGCGACCAGGCAATGGCTAGCGGGAGCCCATCGTCTTCGCCTGTTTCAATGGCTATAAACCCTGGATAATCGGCCACGCTAATACTCCTTTTAAGATTCCGTGGAAAGACGGAAAAAACGCTGGGCGGTCTGTGTGGTTGCCGCACCTAGCTCTGTTTCGCTAATACCATGCCACTGGGCGATCTCGCGGACAATCCACGGTAGCAACGCCGGTTCGTGTCGGCGACCCTTTAATTTCGCCGGTAGGTTACGGGGTAACAGATAAGGGCAGTCGGTTTCTACCATCAAGCGCTCTAAGGGTATATCGCTTACCAATGGGCGCAGGTGATGACCGCGCCGCTCGTCGCAAATCCAACCCGTCAACCCTATATGTAAGTCTAGGTCGAGATAACCAAACAGCGTATCGCGGTCAGCGGTAAAACAGTGCACCACCGCGTGGCTGATGTCGTCTCGCCATGCATGCAGGATTTCGCGCATACGCTGGCCAGCATCTCGCTCGTGTAAAAACAGCGGCAAGCCACTTTCTACTGCGAGAGCCAGTTGCGCTTCAAGGGCACGTTCCTGCTCCTGGGGCGTCGAGAAGTTGCGATTAAAATCCAAGCCACACTCGCCTACGGCGACGACCTCCGGCATGGCATGCAGGGCCGCCATGGCGCGCTCAAGGTTCTTATCCCAGCGACTGGCATCATGGGGATGTACTCCCGCCGTGGCGTAGAGGCCAGGATACTGCTTAGCCAGGGCAACCGCTTGCTTGGCGTGGGCAAGGTCGGTGCCAGTAACGATCATGGTCGTTACCTGCGCCGCCTGGGCGCGCTGGATAACCGTCTCAAGATCACGCTCGAAGCTTTCATGGGTCAAGTTAGCGCCGATATCCACCAAAGGAGCGCTAGGCCGAAACTGTAGTGCTTCGGGTAAAAAGTCATCGGCATCAGCAGTGGCCAAAGGTCTCTCCCGTTCAATATGCAAAGGCACCATTGTAACGGCACGCGCGAGCATCGACTAATGGTGTATTGAAGAAGGTGAGCGCAAGGAAATGGCACGAATTGCAAAAAATCTGGCTCGATAGGTAAACAGCAAGGCCTTATTACCGCCTAAGATGAACGCAAGCTATTACGTGCTACGTCACTGCGATTGATTCAATAACACCCTTTAATAACAACAAAAGAGAGCCACATAATTATGCAACAATCTTATCGTTCATCTTACCGCTTTGCTACTTCCACTCTCGCCGCTGCCATTCTGGTGGCCTGCTATGTGCCAACTACCGTCGCTGCTGAGGGTATCTCTGATAACGAAATCCGTATTGGCTATTTAGCCGATATGTCCGGCGTTTATCGCGACCCCATTGGCCCGTTGGGCGAAGACGCTATCCATATGGCGATTGAAGATATGGGCGGCAGTGTCAATGGGGCCAATATTGTGGTGTTTAGCGCCGATGACCGTAATAGCCCAGATGTAGGCTCAAGCGTCGTGCGTGAGTGGATCGATGAGCGCAACGTCGATATGGTCACCGGGCTGGTGGCATCTTCTGTCACTCTGGCGGCGGTGAGCCTGCTGGAAGAGGCGGATAAACTTGGGCTGGTCAATGGCGCTGTCTCTTCAAGCATTACCAACGAGCACTGTTCGCCCAATCATATTCACTGGGTTTATGACACCTGGGCGATGTCCAACGGTACGGCAAAGGCGATTACTGATGAGGGCCACAAAAATTGGTATCTGTTAAGCGCTGACTACTCTTTTGGTCACGCACTGGAGGCCGACGTCACGCGCGTAGTGACTGAAAATGGCGGCACTATCGTAGGCAGCGCTCGCCACCCTTTCCCCAGTAGTGACTTCTCCTCCTTTATGCTTCAGGCGCAAGCCTCTGGCGCTGATGTCATCGCGCTGAATAACGCTGGTGGCGATACGATCAACGCGGTGCAGACAGCAGGTGAGTTCGGCATTACCCAGGCAGGGCAGATTCTGGCGGGAATGGTGCTGTTTAGTACCGATATACGCAGCATTGGCTTAGAGAATGCTCAGGGGCTGCAGTTCACCAAAGCATGGTACTACGATTTAAACGATGAAACCCGCGCATGGGCGGAGCGCTTCCGTGAGCGTACCGGCAGCATGCCCACCATGGTACATGCGGGTCTCTACTCCAGTACTCGCCACTACCTTGAAGCGATTGAAGCCACCGGTACTGATGACACTCAAACCGTTCGTCAGCAAATGGCCGATACCCCCATCAACGACATCTTCGCCACCGGTGGCTACATCCGTGAGGATGGCCGCATGGTTCACGATATGTATTTAGTAGAAGTGAAAACACCTGAAGAGTCGCAAGATGAGGATGATCTCTTTCATGTTATTCGCACCATCCCTGCAGAAGAGGCCTTCCGTCCGCTTTCAGAGAGTGTCTGCCCGCTGGTAAACAGTTAAGAAACCTCTGATTAACTATTGCGCTCGGCCATACGGCGTTAAAAATCGCCTCAAAATGCTCATTTACAACCCGTAAACTCCGCTTTTTCGTTGATTTTTGCCTTGTCTGGCCTTCGCTCATTACGTTAATCAGAGGCTCCTTAAGTCTCTGCTAATAACAACTCAGAGGATTTGGCATGCCGGAAACGTCGGTTATTCAGCAAAACAGTATCGGGGCTGCTTTAAACCGCAGCGCTCGAAAATACTCACACCAGCTGGCGCTGGTATTTGGCGAGCGCCAATGGCGCTATCAAGCGCTCAATCAGGCAGCCAACCGCGTAGCCAATGGCTTGCTGGCAGCTGGGCTTTCGCCAGGTGACCGGCTGGCGGTATATGGCAAAAACTCCGATACCTATGTCATCGCCTGGCTAGCCGCTGCTAAAGCGGGTTTGGTACATGTGCCGATCAATTTTGCCTTAAGCAGCGATGAGCTGCGCTATATCCTTGACCAGTCTGGGACAACGGGTTTGCTCAGCGATATCAGCCTCGCCGACAAAGTGAGTGTCGCGACCGAAGGCTTGGATCTAGCCCTGATGGGAACCCTGCACGCGGATCAGGGGCAGGATGCAGCAAGCTTTGATGTACTCGCTCATGCTACGTCAGGATCCAATAGTGAAGAGCCCAATGTGGCGGTCGACGGTGCCAGCCTTGCTCAGTTGCTCTATACCTCGGGCACCACCGCCGCGCCGAAGGCCGCGATGATGACCCATCAGGCACTGATGGCCGAATATATGGCCTGCATGGTTGAGCTGGATATCAAAGGCAGCGACGCCATGCTCGCCGCGCTGCCGCTCTACCACTCAGCACAAATGCACGTCTTTCTGATGCCAGCGCTGTTGCTCGGTGCGCCTGTCTATTTGCTAGAGGCGCCGCTTCCCGAGCTGTGCTTAAGCGCCATAGCTAATCACCAGATCGCGTCATTTTTTGCCCCGCCCACGGTCTGGATCAGCCTGCTACGCCACGCTGAATTTGATCGCTTTGACCTTGGCGCTCTCAATAAAGCCTATTACGGTGCCTCGATTATGCCGGTGCCGGTACTGGAGGAACTCCAGCAACGTATACCGGGAGTAGGGCTCTATAACTGTTATGGGCAGAGCGAAATTGCTCCCTTGGCGACCGTGCTGCGCCCTGAAGAGCACGCCGAGCGCCCAGCGTCCGCTGGGCGGCCGATTCTGACGGTGGAAACCCGTATCGTCGATCTCGATATGAATGACGTCCCACCCGGCGAGCATGGTGAAATCGTCCACCGCTCACCTCAGCTTATGAACGGGTACTGGGATAAACCGGTGATGACCGAAGAAGCCTTCCAGGGCGATTGGTTCCACTCCGGGGACGTGGGCTACTTCGATGAAGCGGGCTACTTATACGTTGTTGATCGTATCAAGGACGTGATCAATACCGGCGGCGTGCTGGTGGCTAGCCGTGAAGTAGAGGAGGGGCTATTCAAGCACCCAGCGGTCTCCGAAGTAGCGGTGATCGGCCAGCCGGATGAGAAGTGGATCGAAGCCATTACGGCAGTGGTGGTACTGAAAGAGGGCCAAGAGGCAAGCGAGGAAGAACTGATCCATCACGCAAAAACGCTGATGGCGCCTTATAAAGTGCCTAAGCGCATAATGTTTACCGATGCGCTACCCAAGAGCACCGCAGGCAAAATTCTCAAGCGCCATCTGCGTCAAGACCTCAAGGAGTGAGCATGGACGAGCAAACGACCGACCTGTTTCACACCATGATCAAGCGCTGCCTAAGCCAGGAGGTTGCCCCGTACTACGATGAGTGGGAGGCAGCGGGTGAAATACCCCGTTCACTATGGCATTCATTGGGCGCTGCGGGGCTGCTCGGCATTGACCTTGACGAACAGCACGGTGGTTCAGGGGCCGATATCGCCATCACCCAGCTGGCGCTGGAAGAGCTCTCCCGCCAGGGTTTTGGTGGCCTTGCCAGTGCCTATAATATCCACGCCAATATCGTTATGCCCTACCTGCAGAACCTGGGGACAGCGGCTCAATGTGAGCGTTGGCTACCTGCCATGGCCCGTGGCGATGCGCTTGGAGCCATTGCCATGACTGACCCCCATGCGGGTAGTGATCTTGCGTCAATGAGAACCCGGGCAAAGCGTACTAACGATGGCTGGGAGTTAAGCGGTAGCAAAATCTTTATCACCAATGGCCAGTTTGCCGACCTGGTGATCGTGTGTGCCAAAACCGACCCTTCCGCCGGGTCAAAGGGCGTGTCACTTTTTTTGGTCGACACCCGCTTACCCGGCTTTTCGCGGGGGAAACCGATTAAAAAGATCGGCCAGCACGCCAGCGATACCGCCGAGCTTGCCTTTGATCAAATGCAGTTGCCCCATGATGCGCTGTTGGGAGAGGAGGGCGCCGGGTTCCGCTACCTAATGCAGGAGCTGCCCCGTGAACGCCTGGGCGTTGGTGCACAGGCGCTGGGCGCCGTGGAGGGAGCGCTGGTGCTGACGTTGGAGTACGTACAGCAGCGCCAAGCGTTTGGACAGCGGGTGGCGGATTTTCAAAATACCCGCTTTACCTTGGCGGAGATAAAAGCCCAGCTGGACGTGGCCCGTGCCTACTTTGAGCACTGCGTCGAAAAGTACCGCCAGGGCACCATGAGCAGCACGGATGCAGCGATTTTAAAACTGCAGCTCAGCGAGCTGCAGTGTCAAGCGGTGGATCGCTGCCTGCAGCTATTTGGCGGTTACGGCTACACCCACGAATATCTCATTTCACGCTTTTATCTGGATGCCCGAGTACAAACGATCTATGCCGGCAGCTCAGAGATCATGAAAGAAGTTGTCGCCCGCTCGCTGCTGGGCAAAGTGGCGTAGCAAGACGGTGAGTTTGAACACAGGAGAGAGTCATGCGGTTGGATGATGTAGTGATTTTAGGCGGTGCACGAACCGCGATCGGGAGTTTTGGCGGGTCGCTCTCAACCAAGGCGCCGTTTGAGTTGGGGGCGATAACCGCCAAAGAGGCGTTGCGCCGTGCTGGCGTTGAGGGCGGAGATATCGATCACTCGGTATACGGCCACATTATTACCACCGGCCCCCAGGATGCCTATCTGGCGCGTCATATTGCACTGGAAGCAGGCGTGCCGAAAGAAGCGGGGGCCTTCAACGTCAACCGGCTGTGTGGTTCAGGTGTACAGGCGGTGGTCTCAGCCGCCCAGCAGATTGCTATGGGCGACAGCCGCTTAGCGCTGGCAGGTGGCGCTGAGTCGATGTCGCGCGGGGCTTATCTGCTGCCTCCTCAAGCGCGCAACGGCGTGCGTATGGGGGATGTGAACGTTGAGGATTTAACCCTAGGCATTTTGAGCGACCCCTTTGGCAGCGGCCATATGGGCTGCACTGCCGAGAACATCGCTAAACAGTATGGCCTAAGCCGTGAGCAGTTGGATCAGTTTGCCCTTGAGAGCCATCAAAAAGCGGCGCGTGCCATCGCGGAAGGCCGCTTTGACGATCAAATCGTAGCAGTGGAGGTCAGTCGCGGTAAGCAAACGGTACTTTTCTCCCGCGATGAACACGTGCGCGATGTCGTCCAACTTAGCGATTTGGCGCGGCTCAAGCCCGCCTTCCAAAAAGATGGCATGGTGACCGCAGGCAATGCCTCGGGTATCAACGATGGTGCAGCCACGTTAGTGCTGGCCCATGCCGATGAAGCCTCACAGCGGGGCTTAGCGCCTAGGGCACATCTTCGTGTTGCCACAACAGCAGGCGTTGAGCCAACGCTAATGGGCCTTGGTCCGATTCCTGCGGTGCAACGCTGCCTCCAACAGGCGGGGCTAAGCATTAATGATATTGATGTGATTGAGTCCAACGAAGCCTTTGCTGCCCAGGCCATGGCGGTGGCGGAAACGCTCGAGTTCCCGTTAGCGAAGCTAAACCCCAACGGCGGCGCGGTTGCCTTGGGGCACCCGGTGGGGGCCACGGGGGCTATTCTGATTCTCAAAGCGCTACACGAGTTGGAGCGCATTAATGGCCGCTACGGATTGATAACGCTATGTATTGGTGGAGGGCAGGGCATCGCCCTTCTTATCGAGCGCGGCTGATCCGAATCGATTGCTACAAGAACAGTGTTATAAGAAAAAAGTTATAGGAGTGTTTATGCCTTCAGTTACCCCGAAAATTTTACCCGCCGCGACCTCTGCGACAAATACTGCCTTGATGATTGGCGACCTGCTGGAGGCAGGCGTGCGAATGGCGGGCGACAATCAGATTGTCTACCGGGATCAGAGCCGCCATAGCTACGAGCGTTTTCGTGAGCGGGTGCATCAACTGGCCCATACGCTGACATCACAGGGCGTGCAAGCCGGTGACGTGGTGGCGGTGCTGGATTGGGATAGCCATCGCTACCTGGAGTGCTTCTTCGCCATTCCGATGATCGGCGCGGTACTCCACACGGTGAATGTGCGCCTGGCTCCGGAGCAAATCCTCTATACCATGGATCACGCCGAAGACGTTTTCGTCATCGTGCACGAAGAGTTTGTGCCACTGCTTGAGCCGCTGGCCGATAAGCTACCCCAAGTACGTGGTTACCTGCTATGTCAGGAGACCCCGCAAACAGTCGATACCACTCTGCCGCTGGTGGGCGAGTTTGAATCGTTATTAAGCCAACAGCCTACTCACTACGATTTTCCCACCTTTGATGAAAACGCCGTCGCCACACTGTTCTACACCACCGGTACCACGGGTAACCCCAAAGGGGTTTTCTTTACCCACCGCCAGTTGGTGCTGCATACCTTGAACGAGTCTAGCGCTTTCCAGGCGCCCGGTTTTGAGCTGCTCAACCGCGACAAGGTCTATATGCCTATTACCCCCATGTTTCACGTTCACGCCTGGGGTGTGCCATATACCGCCACGCTGATGGGGGCTACCCAGGTCTACCCTGGCCGCTACGAGCCGGAAATGCTGGTCAAGCTGCTGGTCAGCGAGAAGGTCGACTTCTCCCACTGCGTACCGACCCTGCTCAACATGGTGGTCAGCGCCGAGGCGATTACCTCAAAACAGGTCGACCTCGCCGGTTGGAAAGTATTGGTCGGCGGCAGTGCGTTAACCGAGTCGCTAGCAAGCAAAGCATGGGCGTTGGGGATTGATACCCGTAGTGCTTATGGCATGTCGGAAACCTGTCCGCTACTCACCGCCGATATTCTGCCGCAGGATATCGGCGACGCTGATTTTGAGACCCAGCTACCCTGGCGCTGTAAAGCGGGCCTGCCGATACCATTGGTTAAACTTCAAGTGGTCGATGCGGACGGCGAGCCGCTACCCAATGATGGTAAAAGCGTAGGTGAAGTGCGCGTTCAAGCACCCTGGCTGACCCAGGCCTACTATAAAGAGGAGAAACGCAGTGAGGAGCTATGGCGCAACGGCTGGCTGCATACCGGGGATGTGGGCTCGCTTGATGAGCGGGGCTTTCTGACCATTAGCGACCGCATCAAGGATGTGATTAAAACCGGCGGCGAGTGGCTCTCGTCGTTAGAACTGGAGAGCTATATCAGCCAGTGTCCAGGCATTGCCGAAGTGGCGGTGATCGGGGTGACGGACGATAAATGGGGAGAGCGGCCAGCGGCGTTAGCTGTCCCCGCCGACCCGAACAACCCGCCCACCACTGAAGCCGTGCAGGCGTTTTTAGAGCAGTTTGTCGCCCAGGGAAAACTCAACCGCTGGGGGATTCCCAGCATGATTCGCTTCGTCGATGAGATACCCAAAACCAGCGTGGGCAAGCTGGATAAGAAACGTATTCGCACCGAAATTTAGGCTGTTCCCTAGTAGATCAGCGAACATTGCCCGCCGTGCGTGCTTTGCGATACGCGGCGGGCGAATTGCCTGTCCAGGTTTTAAAGGCACGACTAAAGCAGGCTAGATCCTCAAAGCTCAACGCCTCCGCGATGCTAACCAGGGGCTTCTCACTACAGGTGAGTGCCTGAATAGCGACATCGCGGCGGTACTCATCCTTGACCGCTTGAAAGTGGGTGCCCTCCCTTTTGAGATGCCGCGCCAGCGTGCGAGCAGACATATGCAGCGCATCGGCTACGCTATGCACGGTGCCAGACGTAGTCAGATGACGTGAGAGGTGTTCGCGCACCCGGTGGGTGAGCAGGCGATCTGCAAACGACACATAGAACCAGTCTGCGGGGGCGCGCTTTAAAAAAGCGCCCAGGTGTCTCTTGGTCTGGCGGATAGGATGATCAAGAAAACCGCGATCTATATAGATCGCGGTTTGCGGCTGCCCAAAGCGTACTGTACCAGGATAAAAGTAGAGATAATCAGCGCTGTGCGGCGGCTGGGGGTAAGCGCACTCCATTAAAATGGGTGGTATTTTACGCGCTATCATCCACGACGCGATGCCGTGAAACAGCTTGAGCATCAGCTCATGAATCAGAGTGCGGCTGCCCGTCAAGGGGGCATGTTCCACCAGGGCCATACGGGCAAGATCCCCTTCGAGCGTAAATGCATAGCCAAAGTCGTCGAGAAGAATACGGAAAAACTGCGTATAGCGGTGCAGTGCTACCTGCAAATTGGGCGCATCCAGCATGCTTAAACACAGCAGCTTCAGGGTGCCACCCCGCAGCGGGCGGGAAAAAAAGCCGGGCGTTTCGTCGTCCAGTTCGTTCACCAACCCACGATACAGTTCGGCAAACTGCTCAACCGTGACGCGGCCATGGGGGGCCGAAAGTAAAAAGGGCGAAATGCCCGCCCGTTCCAGGTAGCGTGTGGGCGATGTTGAGCTGTTGGGTAAGCCTTTAAACAGCTCATTTACAAAATGCATCGAGACGGTCACCGTCACTGTCAGCCCGCCTTTAAAAGTCGTTTTTTGGTTGAGATATTGTAGTTGCTAGCAAAACGGTATCACGCTGGTGATTTCCGCTCTACGATTCCCCTCTATATGGTTCCCCCTCCTGGGCCGCTCATGCGTTACACTGTGCGCCTCACGATTTAGGAGGACACCGCGTGACCCTGTTACGACTCGAACAGCTGCAACTCGCCTACGGCACCCATGTACTACTCAATCGCGCCGACCTGACGGTTGAAAAAGGCGAGCGGCTGGCGCTGGTCGGGCGCAACGGCACCGGCAAATCCACTCTGCTGAAGCTGGTAGCGGGGGATATCCTGCCCGATGATGGCTCAATTTGGCGGGCACCTGGCCTCAAGATCGGTGTGCTGGCTCAGGAGTTACCCGAGTCATCTGGCTTGACCATTTTCGACATGGTCGCCCAAGGCCTGCCAGAAGCCGGGGAGCTACTCTCCGAGTACGATCATCTGATCAATGATCCCGACCCCGATATGGATCGCATGGCGACCCTACAAACGCGCCTGGAAGCCATTGATGGCTGGTCGTTCCACCAGCGTATCGACACCGTGCTGACCCGCTTAGGCCTGCCCCCCGCGGCTGAGATGAGCTCGCTCTCCGGTGGCTGGCGCCGCCGGGTGGCGCTGGCGCGTGCCTTGGTCGCCGAGCCTGATCTACTGTTGCTTGATGAGCCTACCAACCACTTGGACTTAGACACCATTGCCTGGTTGGAAGAGCAACTGCTGGCGTTTAACGGCGCGGTACTGCTGATTACTCACGATAGGGCGTTTCTTTCCAAGCTGGCCACCAATATTCTGGAGTTAGACCGTGGCCAGCTAGGGCGCTACCCCGGCAAGTACGAAGAGTATCAGGCTCGCAAGCAGCACGAGCTGGAAGTCGAGGCGCGGGAGAACGCCGAGTTCGATAAAAAGCTTGCCCAGGAAGAAGCCTGGATTCGTCAGGGCGTTAAAGCACGGCGTACCCGCAACGAAGGCCGGGTTCGAGCGCTGGAAGCGATGCGCAACGAGCGGAGTCAGCGCCGCGAGCGCCAGGGTAATGCCAACCTGACGGTGGATCGTGGTGAGCGTACCGGCAAGCGCGTTGTGGAGCTGCAAGGTGTCACCCAACGGTTTGGCGATGAGGTGGTACTGCGCGATATCAATCTTGAGGTACTGCGCGGTGACCGTATTGGCTTCCTGGGGCGCAACGGTGCGGGCAAGACAACCCTGCTGAAAATCCTGCTGGGCGAGTTGGAACCCACTGAAGGCAAGGTGCAGATGGGCACCAATCTGAAAGTGGCTTATTTCGACCAACTGCGCGCTGGGCTTGAACTGGAAAAAACCGTTTACGACAACGTTGCCCAAGGCAGTGATCGTGTCAGTGTGGGCGGTAAAGATCGCCATGTGATGAGCTATCTACAGGACTTTCTTTTCACCCCCGAGCGGGTGCGCCAGCCGGTGAAAGCGCTCTCCGGTGGCGAGTCCAACCGCCTGCTGCTGGCCAAGTTGTTCACTCAGCCAGCTAACGTGTTAGTGCTCGATGAGCCGACCAACGACCTCGACATGGAAACCCTGGAGCTGCTCGAAGAGCTGCTGCTCGATTTCGATGGCACGCTGCTACTGGTCTCCCACGACCGAACCTTTATGGACAACGTGGTGACCAGCATGCTCGCCTTTGAAGGCGATGGCGTTGTACGTGAATACGTGGGTGGCTATACCGACTGGATTCGCCAGGGGGGCAAGCTGCCGCCAGCACCTTGGGAAGGGGCGGCGCGTCAGCGTACCGAACCCACCTCAGAAGCGCCCAAGAAAGTGGCTGAAGCACCTGCCGCAACGGTCAAGAAAAGCGTCAAACTCTCGTATAATTTGCAACGCGAGTTAGATGCACTGCCCGCCGAAATCGAACGTCTTGAGGGGCAAGTAGAGGCGCTGGAGAGTGAAATCGGTGACCCAGCGTTTTATCAGCAGGATACCGACGCCGTTACGGCTAAGCTGCAAACGCTTGAAAAAGTGCAGAAAGCGTTAGAAGTTGCCATGGAGCGCTGGATGGAACTGGAAGCGATGGCTGCCGGTGAGTAGCTTGAAAACGTTAAAAGGCGCCGTATGGGCGCCTTTTTTATAAACGTTATCGTGCCTTAGGTTACTCGTCGCTTTCTTCGCCTTTTTTACCGACGCGAACGGCGAGCACATCGCATTGGGCACCGTGCAATACGCCGGTAGAGGTTGAGCCGAGCAGTAGAGCAAAACCGTGGCGGCCATGGGAGCCCACTACGATTAGATCCACATCGTGCTCTTCAGCAAAACGGTGAATTTCAGTGTCGGGCATACCCACCACTACGTGCTGGTCAGCCTCGGCAATATGTGGGGCGGCGATTTCGGCTAGGCGTTTTTTGGCGTGTTCATCTAGCTGGTCTTGGATGCTGGTCAAGTCCATGGGGATATCGCCACCGTAGGCAAACCCAAGCGGTTCCAGGGTATGCATAATGGAGATTTTGGCTTGGTCGTTGCGTTCAGCGATCGCAACGGCACGTTCCAGAATCTTGTGGGAGTCTTTGGTTAAGTCAACGGCAACTAAAATGTGGTGATAGCTCATGGCGTATCTCCTTGGCAGTAGGTAACAAAGAGGCTCTTTGTTCAATAACCGTTACTTTAGATGGCGTGTCCTGTTTTAACAATAGCAAGCGTTTTAACAATGACTTGGGTCAAAACAGCGACCTGAGTCATGGTTTTTAGATTAGTTTATACAGTGTGGCTTATGTGGAAGGAAATGTAGAGATGGAATGGTTGATTATCGTGTTTATTATGCTGTTTGTAATTGCGCCGGTGATGTGGCTAAAGCCTAGCCCGCGTCAAAAACGCCAGCAGGCGCTGCGTACTCAAATCGCCAAACAGGGCGTCAGTATCAAGCTGGAAAAGCCGCCACTACACCATTTTAGAGGCACCATGCCAGCTTATCGCTGGCACTATCCCCAGGAAGAGCCGGGCCCTGATTTTCTATTGGTAAGAGACAGCAATGCCAGTGAAGCCTTAACGCCATTTCATGCTGGCTGGCGTTGGCGGATTGCCCCCTTGCGGCCTTTACCTGATGCCGCCACCGCAGCGTTAAAAACACTACTTGAACGCTTGCCGCAAGATGCCTTGGTGGTGCAGTCAACGCCCTATGCATTGACGCTTTGGTGGTGGGAGTCGCAAACCGCGGAGCGATTCGCGACCTATCTACCCGAATTTCAGCAACTGCGGGAGGCGCTGCGTGGCCGTGCCGACCAGCCTTTCAGCCAGCCGTTAAAGGGCACTGAGCAGGCGTCATCCACAGTCAGCGATCAAGATGCCGGATTATCCTGATCCCGTGCTTGTATCGCCAAGCCGTTTGCCTCGATCACTGCCAACCATTCGTTGAGTTGCTCGAGGTTCTCCTCGCTTAAGCCAGCGAACATCTCTTTGCGCGCTTGTTGCGCAACGCTGTCGATCTGTTCCAGCAGCGGCATAGCGGCAGGGGTAAGATAAATCCGCTTGCTGCGACGGTCGTTGTCGCAGGCTCGGCGTTCAACTAGGCCTTGTTCTTCGAGCTGGCCCAGGGTGCGCACAAGAGAGGGCGCCTCAACACCAATCACACGGGCGAGATCGCACTGCGGATGGCCTTCGCCAAGACGCCACAGGTGATATAGCGTCACCCAGCGTGTTTGGGTTAATCCCAGCGGCGCCAAGCGGCGATCCAAGATGGAGCGCCATAAGTGGGGCAAGCGTGCGATGCGAAATCCAATCGTTGAAGCCATAGGTAACTAGCTGCCAATAAATGTGAGTAGTCGAATTGTCATAAGCTACGCCGCTGAATGCAAGGCGCTTAACCCTTCAATCTTCCGGTCGCGCCTCTTCATCGTTAGGGCTACCCGGCACAAACCGCCGTAAGTTTAATCCACTTAGACCACTGGCGCGTATCTCTCCATCTGCCAGCGTGGCTTGCTGAGCATCGTCTGAGACCTCAAAACGTATTAATCCCAAGCGCTGGCCCGTACCTGTCATGATATCAATGCGCCAATCGCCAGTAGGGTCTTCGGGAAAGTTTTGCTTGTGGCTCCATGCGCGGTAACCCTGCTCGCGTCCACCGTCGATATTAAGCTCCACAACATCCATTGGCACACCATTGTGATGCCAGGCATGGGTAATAGTTTCACTTAATCCCCGCGGTGCCCGAATAGCGGTGTAAACATAAAGGCCATTTTCGCTGATGGCTTGTGGCGTTAACGCCATCGAGCCTTGAGGTAGGCGCTGCTCAACATTAAAACCAGGAGAGAGCGCGCTACTGGTCATCCAGAGACTGGCAGGCGGTACCCATATACGTCCCAGCCAAGCTCCATAGGCGAGTAGCAGCGTCAACACAAAAAAAGCGCACCAGCGTTTGAGCGAGCGCTGCTTAAGCAAGTGCCAAAAACTTGGCAAGGCCACCAAAATGGTGATCCCCAGGGCCAGTAGCAGGCTCTGGCCGGTGGTAAGGTGCACCATGATGGGGAGTGTGACCAGTAGTACCAGGAAGACACACTGGGCATGAAAGACGAAATAGAGACTGCGCCAGCGCTCCGCGACTTTGAAGTAGAGCGGATCGATAATCGACAGTATTGCCATGCCGCCCACCAGCAGCGCAAACAGCGTTTGCCCGCTATTCCACACCGTGGTGACTAAGATAAACGGCAGGGTGAAGAAAAGTGTCTCCTGGTGAATCATCTGGGCAATAAAAGTGGTTACGCCCCGAGGTGGCGTGGGGTGACCCCGGCGCGACAACCAGCGGCTGATCAAGCCTTCCGAAAGCAGTAGCGTCCAGGCAAACAGTAATCCCAGCGCCAGCGCTGCGCCTAACCACTGCTGGCGATCAACTAAAAAGAAGCTGCTTAGCCCGGCAGCAAAGGCCATTGGTGGCCAAAGCCAGCTCCAGGGCTTGAGGCGTTCGACAATGCGTTCAATTCGCTGCTGAATGGCTTCAATACGTGAAGGCGTGAGCAGTGCGCTCATAACAAGATAACCTGCAAAGTAAAAGGAAGCGCGATTCTAACAGGCTGTCAGGCTTAACGCTGATCTACTGCAAATCCATGCTTCTGGCGGGATCGGTTACATTCACTCAGACGGCGCTCTATGAACGGATGCCGGAGAGCGCTGGTCTCACTAAATGAGTAAATTAGCCAAAAGTCTGGGCTTGACGTTATCAGGCAACTCAACCAAGCTAAGGCAATCAAACGACCGTATGAAAGTCGTGTGGAAGCCGTATGAGAAATGTGGCGGGTTCTCTTTTCAGAGCCAGCCCGAAAATTGGAGAGAGCGCGGATGATCTATCAAGGCAACGCCATCACGGTGACACGTCGTGACACCCCGAGTGGCAATGATATCGCAATGCTCACTTTCGATCTGAAAGATGAGTCCGTCAACAAGCTTTCCAGCGCGGTGGTCGCAGAGCTGAGCGAAGCAGTAAAAGCCATTCAAGCTGAAAATAGCTTAAAAGGTTTACTTATTGCGAGCGGGAAAGATGTGTTTATCGTGGGCGCCGATATCACCGAGTTTCACAGTCTATTTGATAAAGGCGAAGCCTACCTTGAGGAGATGAATCTCAAGGTTCACGATATTTTTAACGCTATTGAAGATCTGCCGTTCCCTACCGTAACAGCGATCAATGGTCTGGCGCTGGGTGGCGGCTGCGAAGTATTGCTGACCACTGATTTTCGCGTGATGGGCGAGAAAGCCAAGATCGGCCTGCCAGAAACCAAGCTCGGCATTCTGCCCGGTTGGGGCGGCTGTGTACGCCTGCCGCGCATTATTGGCGCCGATAATGCCATCGAGTGGATTGCCGGTGGTACCGAAAACCGTGCCGATGCCGCGCTAAAAGTGGGCGCCGTCGACGCGGTGGTGACGGACGAACAGCTGGAAGAGGCCGCGCTGGATATTCTTGACCGTGCCAATGCCGGTGAGCTGGATTACCAAGCCCGTCGTGCTGAAAAGACCAGCCCGCTGAAGCTCAACCCGATTGAGCAGATGATGGCGTTTGAAACGGCGAAAGGCTATGTCGCCGGTAAAGCGGGGCCTCATTATCCGGCGCCGGTAGAAGCGATCAAAGTGATTCAGAAAGGCGCTGGCGAAGAGCGTGGCCGTGCCCAGGCGATTGAAGCCAAAGCCTTCGCCAAGCTGGCACTCAGCAGCGTGGCGTTCAACTTGGTGGGTCTGTTCTTGAACGACCAAGTGGTCAAGAAAAAAGCCAGCAAGTATGAGAAGCAGGCGCAGCCGGTGAAGCAAACGGCCGTGCTGGGTGCGGGTATCATGGGTGGTGGTATCGCTTATCAGAGTGCCTCTAAAGGCACGCCGATTCTGATGAAAGATATCAAGGATGACGCCATTGAACTGGGCCTGAAAGAAGCCCGTAAGCTATTTGCCAAACAGGTGGAGCGCAAAAAGCTGACCACCGAGCAGATGGCGGAGAAGCTGACTAATATTCGCCCGACGCTCTCCTACGGAGATTTTGGCAACGTCGATCTCGTCGTCGAAGCGGTGGTTGAAAATCCCAAAGTCAAAGACGCCGTGCTTACCGAAGTGGAAGGTATGGTGAGCGAAAATACCATTCTCACCTCGAACACATCGACGATTTCCATCAACCGCTTGGCGCAAAACCTAAAGCGGCCTGAAAACTTCTGCGGCATGCACTTCTTCAACCCCGTGCACCGCATGCCGCTGGTAGAAGTCATCCGTGGTGAGAAGACCTCGGATGCCGCCGTTGCTGCCACCGTGGCCTACGCCCGGGCAATGGGTAAAACGCCGATTGTGGTTAACGACTGCCCAGGCTTCTTGGTCAACCGGGTGCTTTTCCCCTACTTTGGCGGCTTTAGCTTCCTGGTTGAGCAGGGTGCTGACTTCCAGCACGTTGATAAGGTGATGGAGAAGTTCGGCTGGCCCATGGGTCCGGCCTACCTGCTGGACGTGGTCGGCCTGGATACCGCCGTTCACGCCAATGAAGTAATGGCGGAAGGCTTCCCTGATCGTATGGCTCGCGACGGTAAAACCGCCATTCAGGTCATGTACGACAACGACCGTTTAGGCCAGAAGAACGACAAGGGTTTTTACGCCTACGAAGAGGACAAGAAGGGTAAGCCGAAGAAAGTCACCGACGAAGCGGCTTACGCTTTAGTTAAAGAGGTGGTGAAAGAGCATAAAGAGTTTTCCGACGAGGATATTATCGCTCGCATGATGGTACCACTCTGCTTGGAAACCGTGCGCTGCCTGGAAGATGGCATTGTGGCCACGCCAGCCGAAGCCGATATGGCGTTGATCTATGGCATCGGCTTCCCGCCTTTCCGTGGTGGTGCGCTGCGCTACATCGACGCCATGGGCGTTGCAGAGTTCGTCAAGCTGGCGGAAGGGCTAGCTGAGGAGTTGGGCCCGCTATACGCGCCCACCGACAAGCTGCGTCAGATGGCTCAGAACAATGAGCAATTCTATTCCAGTGACAACTCTGCCACCCAGGCCTAACCACCACGCACAGGAGATATAAGATGAGTTTGAATCCGAGAGACATTGTGGTGGTAGACGGTGTTCGTACCGCCATGGCGAAAGCCAAAAATGGTGCTTTTCGTAATGTTCGCGCAGAGAATCTCTCTGCTGCGGCTATGCAGGCGCTGTTTACCCGCAATCCTAATCTAGATCCTTCTGAAGTGGATGATGTGATCTGGGGCTGTGTGAACCAGACACTCGAGCAGTCGATGAACATTGCTCGTAATGCGGCGATTATGACCGGTATTCCGCGCTCGGTGCCCGCGCAAACCGTTAACCGTTTGTGTGGCTCTTCAATGACGGCGCTGCATATCGCCGCCGCCAATATCAAAGCGGGTATGGGCGACTTCTTTATCATTGGCGGCGTTGAGCACATGGAGCACGTACCCATGGCTCACGGCGTTGACGTTAACCCCGCCGCCAGCAAATACGCTGCTAAAGCGGCGATGATGATGGGCCTAACCGCGGAGCTGCTGGGTAAAATGCACGGCGTTTCTCGGGAAGATCAGGATAAATTCGGCGTACGCTCTCACCAGCGCGCCCAGGCGGCCATGGAGAAGGGCTACTTCGATAACGAAATTATCGGCGTCGAAGGTCACGATCAACGCGGTTTTAGAGTCATGGTTCAGCGTGATGAAGTGATTCGCGGTGACGCTAGCCTGGAGTCTATGGCGAATCTGAAGCCGGTGTTTGACCCGCGCAACGGTACGGTCACGGCGGGTACCTCCTCGGCGCTCTCCGTGGGTGCCTCGGCAATGGCAGTGATGAGCTACGAGCGAGCTCAAGCGCTGGGCTTAGAGCCTATTGCGAAGGTGCTCTCTACAGGCGTCGCGGGTTGTGATGCGTCGATCATGGGCTACGGCCCGGTACCCGCGTCTAAGAAAGCGCTGAAAATCGCCGGTCTTTCCGCGGCGGATATCCAAACCGTTGAACTCAACGAAGCCTTCGCGGCGCAGGGTATTCCGGTGCTGAAAGATCTCGGCTTCCTGGATGCGATGGACGACAAGGTTAACCTCAATGGCGGTGCAATCGCTCTGGGGCATCCGCTGGGCTGCTCGGGGTCACGTATCTGCACAACGCTGTTGAACGTTATGCAGCAGCGCGATACCACCCTGGGCTTGGCAACCATGTGTATTGGTATGGGGCAAGGTGTAGCGACGGTGTTTGAACGCTTGAAATAATCACCTAGCTTTTTATTGCTTTAAATCGGCAATCGGCATTGCAAAACGGCACCGCGA
>NZ_AOPO01000029.1 GCF_000336575.1 Vreelandella titanicae BH1
TTTACATTGTCATGACCGCTTGCCTTGATATTTGGTGATTTGTCACCAACATCAGCAAGCGCCCACATGAATTACCTGATCAAATTGTTAAAGAGCTGTTTCGCTGCGGTGGCTAGCTAATAAACCAACTGGGCCACACGGCTTGCCGTTGAACTGGCTTGCCTCAGCGAGGAAGGCGTATTCTACGCATTCCGTGGTGTTTGTCAATCGCTGTTTTTTAGCGAGTGAGGCGAGCGTCACAACCTGCTCTAACCTGCTGACAAACCAAGGCTTTCACACCTTATTCACCGCTGGTAACGCTTGGCGTCCCCGGCAGCGGATGCGTACTTTACGGATTCGCTGACGGGTTGGCAAGCGGTTTTTAACCCTAATACTGATAGAGGTACTGACAATGGCCCTCAGATACCGCGGAGCGAGTCTGGCACCAGCGAATCAGCCCCTAGGTCGGCGATGCTACGCGCCCCGGTGAGCGTCATTGCAACCCGCATCTCCTTTTCAAACAGCTCAAGCAGATGGGAAACGCCCGCCTCTCCGGCTGTAGCAAGTGCATAGATAAAAGCACGCCCAATCAATACGGTATCCGCCCCCATGGCGATCATGCGCACAACATCAAGCCCACTGCGTACGCCGGAGTCGGCTAGAATGGCCAAATCGCCCTTAACCGCATCAGCGATAGCAGGCAGCGCACGCGCGGTAGAGGGGACACCGTCTAGCTGACGACCACCATGATTGGAAACAACGATACCATCCGCGCCGAAGCGAACCGCATCACGAGCATCCTCGGGGTCGAGAATCCCTTTGATGATCATTGGACCCTCCCAGAGCTCACGAATCCACTCCAAGTCCTTCCATGAGATGGCCGGATCAAAGTTGTCACCCAGCCAGGCAATATAGTCTTCTAGCTCCGTTGGCTTGCCGCGATAATCAGACACGTTACCCAAGTCATGGGGACGGCCATTAACACCCACGTCCCAGGCCCAAAAAGGGTGTGTTGCTGCTTGAAGCATACGCCGCATTGGGCCGCGCTTACCGCTCATGCCTGAATGTGCATCTCGATAGCGTGCCCCCGGCACGGGCATATCGACGGTAAAGATCAGTGTCTTGACGCCAGCGGCTTTGGCTCGCTCCAAGACATGCTTCATAAATCCTCTATCTTTCAACACATAAAGCTGAAACCAGATAGGCCGATCAACCGCAGAGGCCACTTCGTCGATTGGACACACCGATACTGTCGACAGTGTAAACGGCACCCCCTTATTAGCAGCTGCCCGCGCAGCTTGCACTTCACCACGCCTAGCATACATTCCTGCCAACCCCACCGGCGCCAAGGCGACCGGCATAGCAAGCGCTTCGCCGAACAGTGTGGTCTCCAATGATAGTGAAGACATATCCTTCAACACACGCTGACGCAAAGCGACACCAGCAAGATCCTCAACATTGCGTCGCAGCGTATGCTCCGCGTAGGAACCACCGTCAGCGTAGTGAAATAGAAAAGGGGGGATACGACGCTTGGCCGCTTGGCGATAATCAGTGGAAGCAGAAATGATCATGGATAGCCCTGTGTAATAGCCCTATACAATGGATGCGCTATACACCGGCGCCCCAAAGTGGAAAATTGGTTTTACCAATTGACAAAAAACTAGCACCAACAGTAGTGAGCCGCCCTAAGCGTGTCAAACGGTGATATCACGCCTTAGCACCTCATCCCGCTATACTTTAGTTTAAAGTCGCTATTAATGCGTTTTATTAGCGTTAAATCCTACTTCGCAGACGCTTGAGATCAAACCTCAAAGATCTTAATATTGGTCTTACCAATTGCGGACGCAAATCGACATGAGCTATTCAATATGAGCTACCCACCGCTCCGCCAGCAGCGCTTGGCCGATGTAATTACTGAACGCCTTGAAGCTATGATGCTAGAAGGCAGCCTAAAACCAGGCGAGCGCTTACCTCCCGAACGTGAATTAGCCGAACGGTTTGGTGTTTCGCGCCCCTCTTTACGGGAAGCTATTCAGAAACTAGCCGCTCGTGGCCTACTAACCAGCCGCCAAGGCGGCGGCACTTTTGTTAACGATGACCTCAGCAATGGTTATACCGACCCCTTGCTGGAGATGCTCTCTCGTCACGGCGAATTTAACCTAGACTTACTTGAATTCCGCGACGCTATGGAAGGTATATCCGCCTACTACGCTGCGCTGCGCTCAACACCCGCCGATAAGTCCGTGCTTATTCAGCGCTTTGAAGAGCTCGACGGCGGTTTTGCCGGTGCCGACCCTATCCAAGAAGCCAAACTAGATGCAGCGTTCCACTTAGCGATTGCCGAAGCTGCTCACAATGTTCTACTGCTGCATACCATTCGCGGCATTTTTCACCTGCTAGAGAAGAGCATTGTAAATAACCTGGCCCATTTATTCGCCAAGGAGGGTTCGCGCAGTCAGTTAATGCAACAGCACCGCGCCCTACTCAATGCCATTTTGGAAGGCCGCGCGGAGGATGCCCGCACTCGAGCCCATGAGCACTTAGTGTTTGTCGAAGAAGGTCTACTTGAGATGGCGAGGGCTGAGACGCGCGCCCAGCGTGCCCTTCGCCGCGCTCAAGGCAGTAGTAAGACGTCAGCATGAACAGCGCTGGTATGAATAACCAAGCGCCCACCCCCTTGCCGCCACGCTGGCGGCGCCTGTGGCTGCTGGTTATTTCACTCGGCTTGCTGTTTTGCATGTGGCAGGCCGCCCAGTTGGCGCGTGAACAAGCGCTTTCCAACTTACAGGATGATGCCGAAAACGAGCTGCGGCTGTCTGCCGCCAACTTAAACGGCTATTTACTGCGCTACGACTACTTGCCGCAAATGCTTGCCACTCGGGAAGGCGTGCAGCGTTTTTTGGCCTCTCCCGATAGCCAAGACCCGATGCCGCTCAATATGCTACTGGATCGTTTCCGCTTTACAGCGGGGGTTTCAGATGTCTATTTACTCAATCGCGATGGCGACACGATCGCCGCCAGCAATTGGCACCGCCCTAACACCTTTATTGGCCAGAACTATGCTTTCCGCTCCTACTACACCGATGCCATTGCCGGAGGCCAGGGGCGCTTTTTTGGTTTGGGCATCAAGTCGCTTGAGCGGGGCTACTACTTTTCATCGCCCATATGGCTAGACGACACCTCGCCCGATGCACAGCCAGACGGCGTGCTAGTAGTTAAAGTGCTTTTAGATGATGTTGAAGAGAGCTGGGCTGAGCAGGATGCCGAGCTATTTGTCACTGATAGCGACGACATCATTTTCATGGCCAGCCACCCCGAACTACGCATGAACGCGCTCTACCCACTCACCGATGAGCAGCGTCAAGCCCTAAGAGAAACGCGCCGCTATGCCATGGAGCCATTGTCACCCTCGGGTATTGAAATCAATGCACCTTACCGACAGGGAAGCCAGTTGGTCAGTTTCTCCCAAGGCCCATTGAGCAGTAGCGACTATCTTAGTTTGACCCGACATGTCCCTGAATTTGGCTGGCAAATGCATATTTTAAAGCCGCTAACACCGGTGATTAGCGCTCAGTGGATTGCCGCCCTCATGGCAGGCGGCCTCTACGGCGTGGTCACTCTCGGCGCAGGTATTGGCTGGCAGCGCCTAAGGCTGCGCCGTGAACGCGAAGCGTTTGCCGAGCGCGAGCGCAATACCTTGGCACGCGTGCGTGACGAACTTGAGGTAAGCGTAGAGCGCCGCACCCGTGATCTGGTGGCCAGCAACCAACGCCTATCGGATGAAATTGAAGAGCGCCGCCGTGCAGAGGCCAATTTACGCCAGACCCAAGACGAGCTTATTCAAGCCGCCAAACTCGCTGTGTTGGGGCAGCTCGCCGCGGGCATCAACCATGAACTTAATCAACCACTGGCGGCTATTCGCGCTTACGCGGAAAACGCCCGCCGTTTTATGGCATTAGCACGCCACGAAAAAGCGGATGCCAACCTTGAACAAATTGTTGAACTGACCGAACGTATGGCGGACATCAGCGCTCAGCTGCGCCAGTTTTCACGTAAGAGCAGCGAGCACCAGGAGGCGATTTCGGTACAAGCCTGTATCGACTATGCTCTTCGCCTGTTTCAAAGCCGCCTGCGCGAAGGCAACATCTCCATTACTCAGGAGTGGCCCAATGAAACACTATGGGTGCAAGGCGATCTAGTGCGTCTGGAACAAGTGTTGGTCAATTTAATCGGTAATGCGCTGCAGGCCATGAAAGGCGTACCTGCGCCACAACTTACTCTGGGCGCCCAAATACACCAGCAGCAGGTCATTATTAGCGTTACCGATAATGGCCCTGGCATTCCCGAGGAGCACTTAGGGCATATTTTTGAACCCTTTTTTACCACCAAAGCGCCGGGGAGTGGTTTAGGCCTAGGACTCTCGATTTCGTCGCGTATCATGGACGATTTAGGCGGCAAGTTACAGGCAACTAATCGACCCGAAGGCGGCGCTTGCTTCACTATCGCCCTGCCCCACTCACCGCTAACTCACCCCCAGGAGAACTCCTCGTATGCATGAGCCGTCGACGCTGCCGGTCATGGTGATCGACGACGAACCGCATCTGCGGATCACCGCCAGCCAAACCCTCGAGCTTGCAGGCTACACGCCCTACTGCTTCGAATCAGCGGAACAAGCCCTGGCAGCATTAACACCGGACTTCCCAGGTGTCATTGTCAGTGATATCCGCATGCCGGGAATGGATGGTATGGCACTGCTCCATGAGTTACACAGCCGCGACGCCACTCTGCCGATTATTTTAATCACCGGTCACGGCGACATTTCTACGGCCGTAGAAGCCATGCGCGCAGGAGCATGGGATTTTCTTGAGAAGCCGTTTGCCGGTGATCAGTTGCTGGACGTAGTACGCCGAGGCATAGAGAAGCGCCAACTCAGCTTGGAAAACCACCGTCTTAAAGCTGAACTTGAAGTGCAACAAGCCGCGTTGGGACCGCGACTCGTTGGGCGCACACCCATCATATCCAGGCTCGCGGCGATGATTCAGCGTATCAGCCAAGTAGAAGCCGACGTTCTGCTATTCGGTGAAACAGGTACCGGTAAAGACCTCGTGGCCCGTGCAATTCACGAACGCAGCGGCCGGCGCAACAGCCCCTTTATGGCGATCAACTGCGGCGCGGTGCCCGAAAACACCATTGAGTCCGAGCTGTTTGGCCATGAAAAAGGCGCTTTCACGGGTGCTGTCGAGCGGCGAATCGGCAAGTTTGAACACGCTAACGGCGGCACCGTGTTTCTGGATGAGATCGAATCGATGCCCATGGCGCTGCAGGTCAAGCTGCTGAGGGTGCTGCAGGAACGCAGCGTCGAGCGGTTAGGCGCCAATGAAACAGTTCCGCTCAATATTCGGGTGATTGCGGCCACCAAGGTGGATCTCAAAGCCGCCTCCGAAGAGGGGAGTTTTCGCGAAGACCTTTACTATAGGCTAAACGTTGTCACCCTGCCGCTGCCTGCTCTGCGCGAGCGGCGTGAGGATATCCCCTTGCTGTTCCAGCACTTTGCCGTGGTCGCTGCCAATCGTAGCGGGCTAGAAGCACCGACCCTCGACAGCCCCGCCATTGCCGCCCTGCTGGCCCATGATTGGCCCGGCAACGTGCGCGAGCTGCGCAACCTTGCCGAGCGTTACGTGCTACTGGGCGCCGCCTTTGACTATCGTCTGGATGCGCTGCTGGAAGGGGTCAACGCCGACACCGAAGAGCCTACTTTGCCGCGCCAGGTAGAGCTGTTTGAAAAGAGCCTGATCAGCCAATCTCTGTCGCGCTACCATGGACGGGTAACCGATGTTTGTCACCACTTGGGCATTCCGCGCAAAACCTTTTACGACAAACTTAAAAAGCACGGCCTCAATGCCGACGACTATCGCCACAGCAGCGAGCCTTGATGCAACAACTCCCCCAAGACAGACCAGGGCGGCACCCAGGGCACCAGCGTTAATGTGGCAATCAACATTAGCAGGTTAGACATTGGCCGCCGGCTGTCGCCTAGCTTGAGCGCCGTACCAAACGAGCGTTTTAGCCGCGCGCCTTCAAGATCAACGCTGTATATCTCATCCAAACTCAAGTGGATCAAAAACCCTACTAAGGTGGCCGCACCGTGAGACCACGCTAGCCACGCTGGTTGGCTGAGCAAATTAAAACTTAACGCGGCGGTGAGCAGGCTGCATAGCCCGCCCGCTAGCAGTGAATGCCAAATACCGCGGTGCACGGTAAAACGCGAGAACAGCACCCCCGCCAAATAGCGCACACAGAAGTAGATTCCGCCACAGGCAATCAACAACGCGCCCGGCGTGAGCCATGGCTGTAACAACAAGGCGCCTAATACCAAGGCGGGCACCGAAAGCAGATTGAATATCAAACGGATAGAGTGGGAACGATCAGCATCAATGTCGGGCAAAATGCCGCCAAAGGTGACTAATGCAATCATCACCAGCGCTTGGGAGGGTGGCCACCACTGGCCTTTCCAACCTACGTAAGCTATCAGCATGCCGCCCGCCGCTGCCACCGTAATATGCGTGCGAAAATTAGCCATGACGCGGCATCCTAAAGTCTGCAAAACAGAAAACTGTATAAATTAACAGACTTTTAGTGTTCGCGACATGACTAATTTAAGAAAAAAGGTTGGCTTAGCAATCGCTTAGGGAAAGCTTAGAAAAAGTCGCTAGCGGGTGACTTCGGCCAGAAAGCGGTCTTTCAATTTAACGTAGTTACCTGCGGTATAGGGAAAGAAAGCACGCTCTTTGTCTTTGAGTGGTCGCATCGCTTTGGCGGGGTTACCGGCATACACATAGCCATTCTCCAAATGCTTACCCGGCGTTACCACGGCGCCTGCGGCAATAATGACCTCGTCCTCAACGACCGCGCCATCCATTACAATCGCGCCCATCCCTACCAGGATCCGACTTCCCAAGGTGCAGCCATGCAGTATCGCTTTATGGCCGATGGTCACATCATCGCCAATGGTGAGCGGAAACCCCTCCGGACTAAAATCACTGGCGTGGGTAATATGTAGCACGCTGCCGTCCTGCACGCTGGTACGCGCACCGATACGAATACGGTGCATATCGCCACGGATAACCGTCATCGGCCAGACAGAGCAGTCGTCACCCATCACCACATCACCAATGACCACACTGGCCGGATCAATATAAACGCGCTCACCCAATTGGGGTTCCATACCTTGATAGGGCCTTAATGCACTACTCATAACTCGCTCCTAGGGTTGTTGGATAGCTTAGAGAATTCAGTTACCCCACTATAGCAACCCGGCCAGCAGAACAATAAAGGTCAGCGGAATCGACACCCAGCGAATGATATTGCGCCACACCAGGTAGCCCCTTTCACCAACGCCTAACGCGCTTACCACTTTATCGCGAGGCATTACCCAAGCGGCAAAAACCGCTATCAATAGGCCGCCCAAAGGCAGGAAAACATCCGGCGGTATACTGCTGACAAGCTCGAAGACATTGCGTCCAAATAGCGGCCGAAATTCCGCCAGGGTTGAAAAAGAGAAGGCCGATAACAGCCCGATCAACCAGACGCTGAGCGCCACAATGGCAGTCGAGATACTGCGACGCAGCCCCAAACCCTGTAACGTTGCGACCATCGGCTCCGCGAGGTTAATGGCCGATGTCCAGGTGGCCAGTAGCAGCAGTAAGAAGAACACGCTCAGCCATACAGAGCCCCAGGGCAGCTCAGAAAACGCAATGGGCAGGGTGACAAACATTAACCCTGGGCCATCAGTGGGATCCATGCCTTGAGCAAATACCACCGAGAAAATAGCGATCCCCGCCAGTAACGCCACGCTAATATCGAGTACGGCGACTGCCACAGCGGCTTTAGGCAGGCTTTGCTCTTCCGGCATATAAGCGCCATACGCCATCAAAGCACAGGCGCCCACCGCCAAAGTAAAGAACGCGTGCCCCATGGCGTGAACCACCACCGCGGGGGTTATCGCCTCGAAAGAGGGTAAAAACAGCCACGCCAAGGCGGGGGCAAAGCCATCAGTCGTCGCGGCATAGCCCGCTAATAGCAGCAACAACAGATACAGCAGCGGCATCAGCAGGTTATTCAGCCGCTCTAACCCCTTGGCAACACCCGCCGCCACGACCGTCATGGTCATAAACAGAAATAGCGAGTGGTTGAAGATCAGCAGCCCAGGGTTGGCCAAGAAGGCTTCAAAACCGGCGCCAATCTCTGCGGCACTCGCGCCATTGAAATGGCCGTTAACAGAGGCCACCAAAAACTCAATCGACCAGCCGGACACCACCGAGTAGAAAGATAAAATGCAGAACACGGTGAACGCCCCGAATAGCCCCAACCAGCGCCAGCGAGGCGAAGCCCCCGCCTCGGCCGCCAAGGCACTCAACGCTTGCATTGGCCCGCGTCGCCCGGCACGGCCAATCAGTATCTCCGCCATCATGACCGGGATACCCAGCAGCAGCACAAACGCCACATAAATCAGTAAAAATGCCGCACCGCCGTTCTCTCCGGCCACGTAAGGAAAGCGCCAGATGTTGCCTAACCCCACCGCAGCACCTGTTACCGCCAAGATAAAGGCCCGCTTCGACCCCCAGCGCTCCAGCGTTTCGCTCATCACATGCTCCTGCCATTGGTGGCATTAAAAGGCGGCAAGACTAGCAGGCGCTTGCGTGCAGGCCAAACCCTGGCATTAAACATAGTTGTTGAGGCTAACATTGAAACACAGCACCACCGCCCACACTGTGTCATTATTATTGCGCGTTTTGCGCTCACTAACGGTTTTTAAAACGATGCCAATCGAGGTGCCCATGTCCACCAATCCGCTGCTTGAAACGCACGCGCTGCCCCCTTTTGCTGAGATTCGCGCCGAGCACGTGGAGCCTGCCGTGGAGACGCTGCTAAGCGAAAGCCGAGAGGCCATTGATCGCCTCGCCGAGCAGGCAGCCGCTACCCCGCCTACCTGGGACACTTTTGCAGCGCCCCTTGAAGCGGTGAATGATCGGCTCACCAAGGCGTGGTCACCGGTTTCGCACCTCAATGGCACCATGAACTCGCCGGAAATGCGCGAAGCGTATCAGGCATGCCTTGGGAAGCTCTCCGACTTCGGCACCTGGGTAGGCCAGCACGAAGGGTTGTTTCGTGGCTGGCAAGCATTGAAAGATGGCCCGGCCTGGAAGCACCTGGATGCCGCACAGCGGCGCACCGTGGAGAACGCCCTACGCGATTTCCGCCTTGCCGGTGTTGATCTTCCTGCTGACCAGAAAGCCCGCTACGGCGAGATTCAGTCGCGGCTCTCACTGCTGTCAAATCAGTTCTCCAATAACGTGCTGGATGCTACCCAGGCATGGCACAAGGACATCGATAGCCAAGAGACGTTAGCGGGGGTGCCGGAAAGTGCTCTCGACACCTTAAAAGCCACCGCCGAGGTGAAAGGCGTTGCGGGCTACCGTATTACCCTGGATTTCCCCAGCTTCTTCCCGGTGGTTAGCTATGCCGATAACCGCGAGCTGCGCCGGGAGGTCTATACCGCTTTTGTTACCCGTGCGTCTGATGAAGGCCCAGATGCGGGCAAATTCGATAACGCGGCGATCATGGAAGAGATCCTGGCACTGCGCAATGAAATGGCCCAATTGCTCGGCTTTGCCACCTATGCCGATTACTCTCTCACCACCAAAATGGCGGAATCTCCCGAGCAGGTGCTCGATTTTCTCAACGACTTAGCCCGCCGTGCGTTGCCTCAGGCGAAGGAGGAGTTTGCAGAACTCAGTGCTTATGCCCGAGAAGAACTCGGCCTAGAGACGCTGGAACCGTGGGATGTTGCCTATGCCAGCGAAAAACTACGCGAAGCGCGCCACTCGATCTCCCAGGAGCAATTACGCCCCTATTTTCCAGCACCCCAGGTAATCGATGGCTTGTTTCAGGTGGTTGAACGCCTTTACGGCGTGCGCTTTGAAGAAGATACCCAAGCACCCCGCTATCATGATGACGTGCGCTATTTCCGCCTCACCGAAAACGGCCAACCCATTGCCGGTTTCTATCTGGATCTCTACGCCCGCGAAGGTAAGCGTGGCGGTGCCTGGATGGCCGACTGCCGGGTGCGTCGTCAAACCGAGCAGGGTCTGCAACTGCCCGTCGCCTTCCTGACCTGCAACTTTACTGCCCCGGTAAACGGCCGCCCGGCACTGCTCACCCACGACGAAGTCACCACGCTGTTCCATGAGTTTGGCCATGGCCTCCACCATATGCTGACCCAGCAGCAGATCGCCGATATTTCCGGCATTAACGGCGTCGCTTGGGATGCCGTAGAGCTGCCCAGCCAGTTTATGGAAAACTACTGCTGGGAGCGTGAAGGCTTAGATCTACTCGCCAAACACGTGGATAGTGGTGAACCGCTGCCAGCAGAGCTGCTTGAGCGCCTGCAGGCAGCCAAGAATTTCCAGTCAGCCATGGGTATGATGCGCCAAATCGAGTTCTCGCTGTTTGATCTGCGTCTGCACCATGAACTTAGCGCCCCCAGCGCCAGCGATGTGCAAGCCTTGTTAGATGAGGTGCGCGAAGCGGTGTCTGTGCTGCCGAAAGTGCCATTCAACCGCTTCCAAAATAGTTTTGGCCACGTGTTTGCCGGTGGCTATGCGGCTGGTTACTACAGCTACAAGTGGGCTGAAGTGCTCTCGGCGGACGCCTGGAGCGCCTTTGAAGAGACCGGTATTTTCGATCCTGAAACGGGCCAGCGCTTTCGTCGCGAAATCCTGGAGCAGGGCGGCGCCCGCGATGCAGCCGACCTGTTTGTCGCCTTTCGAGGCCGAGAGCCGAGCGTCGAACCGCTACTGCGCCATAGCGGCATTCGCGCTGCTTAAATCTGCAAAACCTATGCGCGCCCTCCACTTAGAGGGCGCGCTCTTGGAGTCTAATGATGTCTAGTGTGAAACGCTTTATCGCCGGTGTTACTTGCCCGCGCTGCGCGGCGATGGATCGGATCCGTGCCTGGGAGCAAAACGGTATTCGCTACCGAGAATGCGTCAGTTGCGATTTTTTCGAGCAACTGCCCATCGAAGAGGATGCGCTTACCGAAATGACCACCCGGGTCAACCAGGTACGTGACGATCAGAAGCAGCAGGATGTGCAACCCGTACGTATTTTGGATCCAGGTAAATCCTCGCGTTAACTCCCTCCCCGCCAAGGATGGCGTGTTCAATCTTTCCTTACTCCCTCACAGCGATAACGTATCGGCAACACCATTTATGTGCGGTTATCCACACACTAAATAACCGCCGACGTGCGAACAACCGGACACTCTGGCAAAAAGCGCTTTCCACCAAAGTCGCATAAAATATCTATAAACATATGTTTTTAAAAACATAAATTTTAAATGGCACAACTATCGCTGCTATATACCCTGGATACCCTGCTTAACGCAGTATCGACTGGTAGCACCTTTTGACGCTGCCAGTATATAACCCCAATAACAGCTAGGAATTTTCGCCATGCGCAAACATATGCCTAAAACGTTCACTCTTCTCGCCAGCAGCGCTCTGCTTGTTGCCGCTGCCAGCAGTGCCCAAGCGCAAACAGACCGCTCCGATTGGCCCGATAACTTCACGGTGGGTACCGCTAGCCAAGGCGGCACTTACTTCGTCTACGGTTCGGGCTGGGCCAACTTTATCGCTGATGAGTTGGGGGTATCTGGCGGCGGTGAAGTTACCGGTGGCCCGACTCAAAACCTGGCGTTGGTGCACACAGGCGATATGGCATTTGGCTTAACCACCATGGGTCCTGCTTCTGATGCCGTTAAAGGTGAAAGTCCACTAGCGCCTGGCATGAAGATGGACAATGTATGCGCCATGTTCCCCATGTATGAAACGCCGTTCTCCATTACCGCGCTTTCTGACAGCGGCATCGAGTCGATTTCCGACATTCCTGATGGCGCGCGCATCGGTTTTGGTCCGGCTGCCTCAACGTCTGATACCTACTTCCCAGCGATCCTAGAAACCCTGGGCGTTGACTTTGAGCGTCGCAACGGCGGCTGGTCAGACCTGGGCGGTCAGTTGCAGGATGGCCTGCTTGACGTCGTCGCCTTTGCCGCCGGCATTCCGATTCCGGCCGTTAGCCAGTTGGAAGTACAAACTGACGTCAACATCATTGAGTTTAATGAAGAAGAGCTGGCCACAGTGCTGGAAAACTTCCCCGTTGCTGAGTTTATGATCCCAGCTAGCACTTATGAAACACTCGAAGATGACGCGCGCGCCGTCTCCATGTGGAACTTCGCTATTGCAGGCTGTGATCTACCGGAAGACTTCGTTTATGAAGTCACCAAAGCCACCATGGAAAACAATGACCGCATGCAATCTGTACATCGCAGCGCGGCGACTACCATCCCAGAAAATATCAAGCACAACACCGTACTACCGTTCCACCCCGGCGCTGCACGCTGGTACGAAGAGAACGGCTATGAAATTGCTGATGACATGATCAACTAAGCAACGTTTACCGTTCTGGCTGCCCCGTTTCCGGCCCCGCTGGACGGGGCAGCTTTCGCTGCTGCTACCCCTTTGTCTGCTTTTGCTGTGAGGGTGAACTCTAATGAGTCACAAAACCGACCAAGAATCCAATGATCTCCAGGATGATGCCCATGCGGCATCAGTGATACCAGAGTCCATTGCCGACGGTGTCGATGAAGACGTTGTTGAACCCAATCGCCGTCTGTTTACAGGCTGGCAGTTCGTACTATTTGCGGCATTAGCGATCGCTTACTCAAGTTTCCATCTGATTTCACTCAACGTGTATCCGATGGAAACCTGGTCGTTTCGTATCGTGCATATTGCCGGTGCGCTTATTCTCGGTTACGGGCTCTTTTCCGGTGCTCGTTTTGCCGACGACGATCATCAGGCGTCAGGTGCCTGGATCAAATGGCTTAGCTACGCGTTACTAATTCCCGCCGCCTATACGCTGGCGCAAGTGTTTGTGATGTACCAGACGCTTAGCGGCGGTGCCATGCGCATCGATCCGAACATTGAGAACTGGCACTACGGCTATCCGCTAATGGCGACAACGGCGACGGCTATTGTGCTGTCATGGTTTTATCGTCAGGCACAGCACCGCTTCAATCCTGCCGATTTGGTACTGATGGTCTGCGCGCTGGCCAGCGCTGGCTATTTACTGGTGGCGTATAACACCAATATCCGTATGTCTACAGGCACCTCTTTTGCGCCAGCCGGTATTTCCTGGGCGGCCATCGCGGGCTCTCTGCTGATTCTGGAGCTTACCCGCCGTGTCGCAGGCCTAGCGTTGGTGGTGATCTCCGCGGTTTTCCTGACTTACGTATTCGCCGGCCCGTATTTGCCAGGCTTTTTAGGCTATCCGGGGCTGTCACTCCAGCGCTTCTTTAGTCAGGTGTATACCGACGCCGGTATTCTCGGCCCCACCACCGCAGTGTCGTCGACCTATATTATTCTGTTCATTATTTTTGCCGCTTTCCTGCAGGCCTCTAAAGTCGGCGACTACTTCGTTAACTTTGCTTTTGCCGCCGCTGGCCGTGCCCGTGGTGGCCCTGCCAAGGTGGCCATTTTTGCCTCTGGCTTGATGGGTATGATTAACGGTACTTCGGCAGGTAACGTGGTTTCCACCGGCTCATTGACCATTCCCCTGATGAAGAAAGTCGGCTACCCATCACGTAGCGCAGGCGCGATTGAGGCAGCCGCCTCAACCGGTGGGCAAATCATGCCGCCGATTATGGGCGCGGGCGCGTTCATCATGGCCGAAGTGACCGGTATTCCCTATACCGAAATCGCCCTTGCCGCTGTTATTCCGGCGATTCTATATTTTGCCTCTATCTATTTTATGGTCGACTTTGAAGCCGCCCGTAAAGGCATGCGTGGCATGCGCAAAGATGAGATTCCGCTGTTCTCGAAGCTGGTAAAACAGGTCTATCTGTTCGCGCCGATTATTATCCTGATTGTCGCCCTGTTTATGGGCTACTCGGTGATCCGCGCGGGCACCTTGGCAACCGCGTCAGCCGCGGTGGTTAGCTGGCTATCACCCAATAAAATGGGATTTCGGGCGATTCTTAAAGCGCTGCAAATAGCGGGCACTATGTCGATTCAGATTATCGCCGTGTGCGCCTGCGCGGGCTTAATCGTCGGGGTTATCTCGCTGACCGGTGTGGGCGCGCGTTTCTCGTCACTGCTACTTGGCTTAGCGGGCGTGAGCCAACTGCTGGCACTAGTGTTCGCCATGCTGATCAGTATTCTACTCGGCATGGGTATGCCTACTACTGCTGCCTATGCGGTGGCCGCTTCCGTGGTCGCTCCCGGCTTGATCAATATCGGCATTGAGCCGCTGATTGCTCACTTCTTTGTGTTCTATTTTGCGGTCGTCTCCGCGATTACCCCCCCTGTTGCCTTGGCCTCCTATGCCGCGGCCGGTATCTCCGGCGACAACCCCATGGGCACCTCGGTGGCCTCGTTCAAGATTGGCTTGGCCGCGTTCATTGTGCCGTTTATGTTCTTCTACAGCCCGGCCATGCTGATGGAAGGCTCACCGATGCAGATCCTGCGCGTTGGGTTAACTGCAACGCTGGGCATTGTGCTGCTTTCAGGCATGGTACAGAAATGGTTCTTTGGCCCCGTTAACCTAGTGCAGCGTGTCGTCATGCTGGTAGGCGCGCTGTTTTTAATCTACGGCGGTATATATACCGACATTGCCGGCCTTGCGATTGGTATCGTGCTATTCATGATGCAGCGTAAGGTGAACGGCGGTGGTAGCAAAACGGCGCAAGCTGGCTGATTGGTTTAAGCCGCTAAACGCTAAGCGTAAAAAAACCCTGCTCAACAATGGTTGAGCAGGGTTTTTAATGGGCACAAGGTAAGCAAATAAAGCGGCTTGGTTAACCAGCCAGGTTATCGACGATTCTCAGCACCGGCGCCGCCTGGTTAAGCGTGTAGAAGTGCAGGCCTGGCGCTCCGCCCTCTAGCAATCGCTGGCAAAGACGGCTCACCACATCGGTGCCAAAGGCGGTAATCGCTTCACTGTCGTCGCCATAGGACTCCAACTGCTTGCGAATCCAGCGCGGGATCTCGGCACCGCAGGCGTCAGAGAAACGCGCCAGCTTGGTGTAGTTGGTAATCGGCATGATACCGGGAATAATCGGCTGCTCGACGCCCAGCGCGCGGGCTTTATCAACGAAGTTGAAATAGGCGTCAGCGGTGAAGAAGTACTGGGTGATGGCCATATTGGCGCCCGCCTTCATTTTACGCGCAAAGTTTTCCACATCCTTATCAAGATTAGGCGCCTGTGGATGAGATTCAGGGTAAGCAGCCACTGCGATGTCGAAATGGTCGCCCGTCTCCGCGCGAATAAACTCAACCAGTTCGTTGGCATAACGTAGCTCACCAATGCTTCCCATACCTGAGGGCATATCACCACGCAGCGCGACGAGGCTCTCGACCCCTTCCTCGCGGTACTGCGCCAGCAGATCACGCAACTGCGCTTTTTCACTGCCAATGCAGGAGAGATGCGGGGCGGTATTAATACCACTTTCACCGACCGCACGCACCACCTCACGGGTACGCGCTTGGGTAGACCCACCAGCACCGTAAGTAACTGAGAAAAAACGTGGTTTTCGGGCGGCCAGTTCATCGCGAACGTGGATCAGCTTGTCGCGCCCAGCATCGGTACTGGGCGGAAAGAATTCAAAGCTGATACCTAGCGGATGCTCATGGCTGCTCATGGGGTTTCCTTATTAGTGATCAAAAGTGATGATATTTTGAGGTATTCTCGCTGTTCCAGCGCGCTGGGGCTAATGAAAGATTCCACGCTTGGCCTTTAATTCGGCTCATGTTAGCGGGCCACCACATACGACGGGAGGATAAATGGATCTTGCACCTGGGGCGCTCGTTGGGCCGCTACTCATGCTACTCAGCTACGTGGGGCTAGGCTGGCTCGCCGCCCAACGACTCAAGCTAGATCCTCGCCCGATTGCGACGCTGCTGGTTTACCTGATAGCGCCTTTTACGATTTTTCGCGCGCTGATGAACGGCGGCCCAACACCTGACTACCTCTTACTCACATTAGCACTGTTCATTCTGGCAAGCCTGATGGCACTGGTGGTACAGCGTATTACTCGCCACCGTTTTGGTGAACAGGAGGCTGCTCTGCTGGCGTTCTCCTCAGGAACGGGTAATACCGGCTATTTCGGCCTACCGATTGCGCTGATTTTGCTCCCCCCTGAAGGCGTTACTCTTTACCTGTTCTGTATGCTGGGGATTAATATTTACGAATTCACCGTGGGCTTTTACCTTAGCGCACGCGGACGTTTTTCCGTACGTGAGAGTTTGATCAAAATTTCTCGCTTACCGCTTATCTATGCGTTCCTATTCGCGTTACTGCTTAGCGCCCTTGAAATAACCATACCCGCTGCAGTAATGAGTTCGCTGCAAGTCTTCCCCGCCACCTACACACTGCTGGGCATGATGATTATTGGCATGACGCTTAGCCAAGTAACGCTTGCCGCCTGGGATTCACGCTTTGTAGCCGCCTGCCTGGGTCTTCGCTACCTGCTCTGGCCGCTCGTTATGTTGGGGGCCGCTTTAATACTACAGTGGGCGGCACCTCTTTCCACGGAGCTGGCCATGGCGCTGCTGTTGATAGGCGTGGTACCCATGGCTTCCAACGTAGTGGTGGTGGCCATGGAGCTGGGCATTCAACCGCAAAAAGGCGCATTAGCGGTGCTGGTGACGACACTGCTCGCGCCGCTGCTGATTCCGCTTTATCTGGGTTTGATGCTGCGTCTCACAGGACTAGGCTAAAAACCAGCCACACCTGCTTCGTTAAGCTGTCGAGCCATGTGCTGTATCTCGGGGTGGCTAAAAAATGCTACCAGCGCGTCAGCGCGAACCGGGCCAACGCCGGGAACGGCTTGCCACTGTTCGCGCTGGTAGCCCGCTAGCTCATCCCAATCCCCGCGAACCGACTCGCTACCTGGCGGCGCCCCCAGCGCGCTTAACCAAGCCGAAAACGACTTGCCCTTGGCGACTTGAAACTGTTCCAGTAACGTTTCAGTGGTCGCCTCACCAATGCCGTAGGCCTGTTGCAGCTGGCGCGGTTCGACATCCAGCCAGTCCAGTAAATGCGTGACTACGCCCGCATCCATTAGCGCTTGCCAAGTACCTTCACCGATACCCTGCATACCAAGCTGCTCGCCAAGGTAGCTAAGCCGCGCCAGCAATTGATCATCGCAGCCGGGCGTTAATTCAAAGCAGCTCAGCAGGTTAAAGCGCTGGGGTGAAGGCGGTGTCAGCGGCGAGCGCTCCTGAGTGTGCCACACCACCTCGGTTAACTTGGGAATCGTTAATCCCGCTAGCGAAATCGCTACTTGGTCACCGGGACGGACATCCAGTGACTCCCAGCGCTCCAGTGAGCCTAACGAGACGCGGCTAATACGCCGCCCCTCTAGCAGCACCGGATTAAGCCACACCAGCGGCGTCACACGCCCAGTGCGCCCAACGCGAAACTCAATGCCGCGCACTTCCGCTAGCGCCTGCTGGGCGGGATATTTCCAGGCAATGGCCCATTCAGGCGGTGATGATGACCAGCGGCGTACACCGGGTCGCTCGGCTTGCTTAATCACCACCCCGTCGGTGGCAAACGGCAACGGCCCGTTAAACCAACTATCGCGCCAATAACCGGCATCATGGCGGTCATCCAGTGGATGAGTGTAGTCAGCGCTATCAAAGCCCAGTTCACTTAGCCGTGCTAAACGTTCCTGCATTGCGGTAGGGCCATCGGGCCAGCCCCAGACAAACAGGCCAATACGCTCAAGGGTGGCCGCTGTGGGGGAGGATTGCGCCATTGCTCCCGCCACGGCACCCCGTGCACCCGATGCGGGTGAACGCGACTGCACGTGTTGGGTTAACCGCCAATACAGCTCGCCTTGGAGCACTGCAGAAATAGGCTCGGGTAGCGTATTGGGAATGGCAGGTATCTGTTGGGCACGGACTGTCCAGTCCTGGCCCCGCTCGCCGTCGCCACGGCTAACGGCTTCGACCAGTTCGCCATTTTCATAGCGCAACGTAATCGCCACGCCGTCCACTTTGGGCTGGATCCACAGGTCTTCGCGGCGGCTGGTAAAACGTCTGACGCCATCGTCATCGGCTTTATCAAGCCCACGCTGCGCAGCCGGATGCTCAAGAGTGCCGCTGCTACGTGTAACGCGTGTAAGCGGGCGATGGTCCGGTACAGTGCCCAGGCAACGCTGCCAAGTGGCTAGGCGCTCAACCGCTTGGTCGTAAAGGGCATCATCGATCAGCGCGGCGCCCTCGTCATGGTAGGCAGTGTCCCAGCGGTGAACCTGCTCAGCCAGCGCCTTGCTTTCGCGGCTTAGGCGCTCCTCCGGCCAATCAGGGCATTGGGCAGCCTGTGCGGAAAAAGTGACAAGCCAGATAAGGCTACCCAATAGCCAAGTTCGTACACTCAACAACATTGCTTACCCCCGCGGTAACACATCAGCTTTTAGGCTTAGCCTAACGCAACGGACATAAAAAAAGCCCCTCGGCCGAAGCCAAAGGGGCGATTTAATCCATTTCTTACAAACGGTGTAGCGAATCTCTTACAAACCGGCGGCCTTACGCAGTGCTTCAGCCTTATCAATCTTTTCCCACGGGAAGGCGGTAAAGGTTTCGGTATGCGCTTGGCCTTTATCATCGTTCCAGGTGTAGCTGTGCTCGAACGGTGCCCGGCCAAAGTGGCCGTAAGCGGCGGTGAGCTGATACATCGGGTGCAGCAGGTCAAGCATTTTGGTGATCGCGTAGGGGCGCAGATCAAAGTGCTCGCGAACCAGTGCAACGATCTTGGCATCGTCAATTTTACCGGTGCCGAAGGTATCGATGGAGACCGACGTCGGCTCGGCAACGCCAATCGCGTAGGAGACCTGAATCTCACACTTGTCAGCCAGGCCTGAGGCCACCACATTCTTGGCCACATAGCGGCCCGCATAGGCAGCGCTGCGATCCACTTTAGAGGGGTCTTTGCCCGAGAACGCACCACCACCGTGGCGTGCCATGCCGCCATAGGTGTCGACGATAATTTTACGTCCAGTCAGCCCACAATCACCTACCGGGCCGCCAATCACGAATTTGCCGGTCGGGTTGATATGGTACTGGGTGCTGTCATCCAACCACTCAGCGGGGATCACCTGCTCGATGACCTCACGCTTGATCATTTTGCGCAGGTCTTCCTGATCAATATCTGGGTCGTGCTGGGTAGAGAGAACGATGGCATCGACACCGCAGGGCTGGCCTTCGGCGTTATAGCGGAAGGTTACCTGACTCTTGGCATCCGGGCGTAGCCACGGCAACAGGCCATTTTTACGCAGTTCGGCCTGACGTTCGACCAGCCTGTGAGAGTAGTGGATCGGTGCCGGCATAAAAGAGTCGGTTTCGTTAGTCGCGTAGCCAAACATCAAGCCCTGGTCGCCAGCGCCCTGATCTTCCGGTTTGCTGCGGTCAACGCCTTGGGCAATCTCGACACTCTGCTTGCCAATCAGGTTAACCACGCCGCAGGTCGCGCCGTCAAAGCCCACGTCGGACGAGTTATAGCCAATGCTGATAATCACATCACGCACGAGGGTTTCTAAATCGACCCAGGCGGAGGTGGTAATTTCACCGGCAATGATCGCCACCCCGGTTTTCACCATGGTTTCACAGGCAACGCGGGCCTGTTTATCGCGGGCGATAATGGCATCTAGCACTGCGTCAGAGATCTGATCGGCAATCTTATCGGGATGACCTTCGGAGACGGACTCGGAGGTAAACAGGGAATATTCGCTCATCGCGCACTCTACCCTCTGTATGACGGCTGTATTTAATCCACAGCATCAGCAGGAAATCATGGCAGGTGTCCCCTGCCCGTATTAGTGAAGCGATAGCATTACTTTTCTACCGCGTCGGGAGGCAGAGTCTACACGCTGTCGGCGATGCTTCCCAGAACGTGATCCCCAGAATTTGCCGCTACATTTGCCGCAACATGGGAAGTCAGCGACAATAGCGCCTTTATAATTTCTGTTTTCAGGCGAGGAGCACCCCCATGCCGTCCCGTTTTGAGCTAGCCAATGCCATTCGCGCCCTGTCCATGGATGCCGTTCAGAAGGCCAAATCCGGCCACCCGGG
>NZ_AOPO01000030.1 GCF_000336575.1 Vreelandella titanicae BH1
GGGGTGGCTGGGTGCTCTTGGGCGTCGTTCCGCCGCCTCCCGCGGGTGCCTCGAAACGCTCGCTGAACTCGCTTTCTCGTTACCACGCGCTACGACAATCACTTGATTTCGGTGGCATGATAACGTGCCACGGCCATTTACATAACGTGCACACGTCCTTGGAATCCCCACCTTCATGTGCCTGCGAGATTTAGTAGCGCGTGGTAAGCGAAGCGCACCCGCGGAAGCAGCGCGAAGCGGTGCCGGGGTTGGTGTGGGGTACCACTAGGCGTCATCCCGCCGTCATCCTCAAGTGCCTCGTTTGCTCGTTACCACGCGCTACGAGACCTATACTCCTGACGATTCACGATTCACGATTCACGATTCACGATTCACGATTCACGATTCACGATTCACGATTCACGATTCACGATTCACGATTCAATCCCGCAAACTCATAATCCGCCACTGGCGTTCTTTGGCGATTTCGCGCAGGGTGTCGTCGGGGTCGACGGCGACGGGGTGCTCGACTATTTCTAACAGCGGTAAATCATTGTGCGAGTCGCTGTAGAACCACGCGCCCTCCATGGTCAGGTCTTGATCTTCCAGCCACTTTTCCAAACGAGTGACTTTGCCTTCGCGGTAGCTGGGAATGCCCGAAACGCGCCCCGTGTAGCGACCCTCTTTGACCTCCGGGTTCACCGCGATTAAGTGATCGACCCCCAAACGCTCGGCAATTGGGGCGGTAATAAAGCGGTTGGTGGCGGTAATAATCAGCAGCGTGTCGCCTTTGGTGCGGTGGCGTGCCAGAAGCTCTTCGGCTTTGGGCAGAATATTGGGTTCGATCTTGCTGGCCATGAACTGCTGGTGCCATGCTGAAAGCTGTTCCGGCGAATTATCGGCCAGCGGTTTAAGCGCCATCTCCAAAAAAGCAGCCATATCCAGGGTGCCCGCGTTGTAATCAGCCATGAAGCGCTCATTGGCTTCCCGGTAGGCAACCGGGTCGACTGCCCCTTGTTCGAGTAAAAACTCGCCCCAGGCATGATCGCTGTCGATGGATAGCAGCGTATTATCCAAATCGAATATGGCCAGACTCACGGCGCTCCCCTTTTTTAGTCAGTGGATAGTAGACAGTCGTTAGTGCTCAAAGACGCTAGTTAGGCAAATAGCGGACGCGGATTATCGCAGAGTCGCCATGTCATTCCCACCAACGCACGTTCTTCGCTCCATGCTGATACGCAACCATTCATCACTTAGCGTTATATTGTATTGATACGCTTGTCACCCTTGTGGAAAAATGGGGACAACTGAAAATTTATTAAGGTGATGTCCGTGATCGACGCTGACGGCTTTCGCCCCAATGTTGGCATCATCATTGCCAATAGCCAGGGGCAGCTGCTTTGGGCGCGTCGGGTAGGACAAAATGCGTGGCAATTTCCCCAGGGGGGCATCAATGCAAGCGAGACGCCACAACAAGCACTTTTTCGTGAACTTTACGAAGAGATCGGCCTAACCGCCGACGATGTTGATATTGTTGCCTGCACCCGGGGCTGGCTACGCTACCGTCTGCCACGACGTATGATTCGCACACATTCGCGTCCGGTCTGTATAGGCCAGAAGCAGAAGTGGTTTTTACTTAAAATCCGTTGCCAGGAAAGCCAGATTTGTATGACGGCAACCCCAACCCCCGAGTTTGATGGGTGGCGTTGGGTGAGCTACTGGTACCCGCTAGGGCAGGTAGTGCCTTTTAAACGAGAGGTATATCGGCGCGCGCTGCGGGAGTTGTCTCCCCGCGTTCAGCGTCTGGCACAGGATGACGATTAGGGCGATTGGCCGCTGCCCAGGGTAGGGCGGCAGCAGTCTGCCAGAAAATTCCTCAGCGAGGCAAATAATAGTGAAAAGTAAAACGTCCATGCTTGAGGTGTTGCGCCGGGTGATTCAGGAAGTGAACGGCGCGCGCACCCTCGACGCCGCGCTGTCCACGATGGTACGCCGAATTCGTAAAGCGATGCAGACTGATGTGTGCTCCTTCTACCTTTACGACAAGGAGCTTGAGTCGCTGGTATTGATGGAGACCATTGGTCTGCGCACTCAAGCCGTAGGGCGCGTAGTACTGCCGTTAGGTGAAGGCCTGGTGGGCTTGGTGGCCAAACGCAGCGAGCCGCTTAACCTCGAAGATGCCCAGACCCACCCGCAATTCCGCTACTTTGAAGCCACCGGTGAAGAGCGCTACTCCAGCTTTTTGGGTGTGCCGATTATTCATCAGCGCCACATGCTGGGCGTATTGGTGGTTCAGCAAGCCGAAAAGCGCCGCTACGACGATGAGGACGAAGCCTTTCTGGTCACCATGGCCGCGCAGTTGGCTGGTGTGCTGGCGCATGCTTTAGCCACGGGCAACCTGCTGCGCCCGGCGCTTGCCGGAGGGCAGGCAATGTTTAAAGGCGTTGCTGCCTCGCCTGGCATGGCCATGGGGGAAGCAGTGGTGATTACCCCGCCCGCGGATTTAAACAGCGTGCCGGATCTGATACCCCGCGATCAGGATTATGAGGTCGCCCGCCTCAAAGAAGCCATTGGCAAAACCCGCAACGAAATTCGTGCCGCGGCCGAACGTTTGGCAAGCAGGATTTCTGCTCAAGAGCTGGCGCTGTTCGATGTTTATCAGCAGATGCTCGGCGAAGCCGCGCTGGCTGATGAAGTGGAAAAACGCATTCGCGAAGGCCAGTGGGCACCAGGCGCTCTGGCCGATGTAGTGCGTCGTCACGTCCAGTATCTGGAGCGGGTAGACGACAACTACCTACGCGAGCGAGCGGCTGATATTCGTGATCTTGGCCGCCGGGTGCTTGCGCATCTGCAAGAAGATACCCCATCCACGCCGGAAACCTACCCCGATAACGCTATTCTGGTCGGTGATGAGATCAGCGTGGCCATGCTGGGTGAAGTCCCCCGCGAAAAGCTCAAAGGGTTGGTCTCGGTACGCGGCTCCAGCACGTCCCACGTGGCGATTGTCGCCCGGGCCATGGGCATTCCTACGGTGCTGGGCATGATGGATTTACCGCTGCCGCGCCTAGGCGGGGCGCCGGTGGTGCTGGATGGTCACCGTGGTCGCCTGTTTGTGCGCCCAGCGCCTGAACTTACGGCCCGTTATGAAAGTCTGATCGCCGAAGAAGAGGCGCTCAGCGAACTGCTTGAGCACGAGCAGGATCTGCCCAGCGCCACGCCCGACGGTCACACGATGCCGCTTATGGTCAATACCGGGTTAGCGGTAGATGCCACCGCGCTGCTTAAAAGCCGTATCGGTGGAGTGGGCCTCTATCGAACCGAAGTGCCGTTTATGATTACCGAACGCTTCCCCGGCGAGAAAGAGCAAACCAAGCTTTATCGTGAGCAGCTCGAAGGCTTTGCCCCGTTGCCGGTGGTGATGCGCACATTGGATATCGGCGGTGACAAGGATCTGCCCTATTTCCCCATTGAAGAGGCGAATCCGTTTCTAGGCTGGCGCGGTATGCGGGTAACGCTGGATCACCCGGAAGTGTTAATGGTGCAACTGCGCGCCATGCTCAAAGCCTCGATCGACCTGGATAACCTCTACGTTCTCTTCCCGATGATTACCAACGTCGAAGAGGTCGATGAAGCGCTGCGCCTGCTGGATCGCGCCATTCTAGAGCTGGGCGAAGAAGGGATTACTGTCGTCAGACCTAAAGTGGGCGTGATGATTGAAGTGCCCGCCACTATCTATCAAATGGACGCGCTGGCGAAGCGAGTCGACTTTTTCTCTGTGGGCAGCAACGATCTAACCCAGTACTTGCTGGCGGTAGACCGTAACAACCCGCGCGTATCGAGCCTTTACGATGCGCTGCACCCGGCGTTGCTCGGCGCTCTGCTGGAACTTGCTAACGATGCGACGCGGCTCGATAAGCCCATTTCGCTCTGTGGTGAATTGGCCGGAGACCCGGCTGGAGCGCTGTTGCTCATGGCCATGGGCTTTACCAGTCTTTCCATGAATGCGCCAAGCCTGCCCAAAGTGCGCGCGGCCATTCGCCGGGTGCCGTTCAGCGATGCCGAGCAGTTGCTCAAAGAAGTGATGGAGCTAGACACCCCTGCCCAGGTGCATACCCATCTAGAGGGACGCATGGATGAGTGGCAGCTATCGCACCTGATGCCGCCCCGTGACTAACTTTTTTTTGCAAATACTAGAAAGTGGATTCAAGCGAACTGCTGGGCAACGCTAAAGAGGTTTCACCCTCAAAGCGCCCCAGCGGCCCAAAGCGCTGTTCGGTAACTTCGATGTGCCCGTCGCTATCCAGAGTGAGCCACGAGGTGGCGCGGGTGCCATAGCGCTCGCCGACAATAAACGCCGCTGAAAGCTGGCGCTCCAATTCAAGCCCCACGCCGGTATCTGGCAACTCCTCGATAGCCGCTTCTTGTGGATTTTGCATAGCGCGCTGAACGCCACTAGGCCATGCCTGGAACGGGTCTGGCTGTAAAAGAGTGTGCTCAAGCGCAGTGCGTACATGTAGAAGCTTTGGCCAGGGTGAGTTGAGATCAGCGTTGGAGAGGCCATGAACCCCGGGAGCTACCTCAGCGAGAGCCAGACGATCTCTGCTGCGGTGTAGGTGCCAAAGCCGTTGGGGCGTGGCGACCAATAAATTAAAGCCCGCGTAGCGCATTGCCTCGCCCTGGCTGAGCGCAGTTAGCCACGCTTCTATATCGCTACATTGCAGGGCATCGGCGACCAGCTCCCCCCTGCTTGGCGCGCCGGATGGGGTGCCCAATTGCGGGTCACGTACGTTGGTTAACGCGGCCACTACACCGCCGCGCTTGGCTGCCAGCCACGAGCCACCGGCCTCTAAATCGCGGCCACCGACAATGGCCGAGTTATCTTGCCACTCACCCAGCGGCGCGGTGGGGCGCGCATGGAACTCATCACGGTTACCCATTAGCCACAAAGGCATGGGGGTGCCGGGTTGCCAAGCAAACGATATCAAGCACATAACAAACTCGCAGGCGAAAAGGATGAAAAACGTTCAACGCAAGAGCCGCATGACAGTAACGAAGCGTAGACGTACACTGACATTAGTATCATGTTTGTAGCATAAATCGTCACACCGAATGGGTGTGGAGCCTTAAACAGCGGTCACGTTATCAGCGGCCATACGGCCAATAGGAAGGCGAGATCATGCAGCGCTATCAAAGGGAGCACTTTTGGAATGCCATTGTTTGGCCTCTGCTGTGGCCACTGCTGCTTGTGCAAGCAGCATTAATCGTGCTCTGCGTGGTGGTTGGCGCCATGATGTGGTGGATGTCGCCCAGCTACGTCTCTTGGAGCACCATGTTGTGGCTAATGGCGGCGCTGCTTATCGGCAGCAGTTTGAATGTCGGCGCCTTCCTGATGTTGGTTAAAGCGCATGCTCGGCGTCAAGATAATCGCTTTATGCAAGAACTCACCGAACTTGAACGGCACAGTCAAGCACTATGCGCTACCGCTGCGCGTTCACTGCCCGAGCATAAATGTTCCCCGCCGGATGTCGCCGACGAATCTCATCTACCCCTTCAGCGGCTGGCCAGCGTTAATGAAATCCTCGCCGGTCTTGAGCGCTGCATGCACTGCTCCCAAGTGGCCACTGCCGCTACTAAGAACACCCGGCAGGAGCATGAGCAAACCCTGCTGGACGATCTTCAGCACCAGCAACGGCAGCTCAAGCACTTGATCGCCGGTCGTGAAAGGGCGCGGGAAGAGTCACGATTAAAATCAGGCTACTTAACGCTGCTGCAGCGTGAAACGGATAGCTTGTTAGACCATTTAAACAGCATGGTTGATAAAGAGCTCACCGATAACGGTGGGCAAAATATCATGGAAGTGTATGAGCACCTATCGGATATCCGCGCGCTACTGACCAATCTTGTTCAACAAAGCGCTGAGGGAGGAGTTGAACCAGGTTCTGAACAAAATTCTTTGAGTGGTGAGGCACAAGGGAGGAGTGGTGATCGCCCGGGGGCGCCGCGCACTTTACGCGTATTGGTCGTCGACGACGGGCCGGTAAATTTGATGCTGGCCCGGCAGATGCTGGAAACCCAGGGCCTACAGGTGGAAGGCGCTAGCAGCGGTGAACAGGCGTTGGAACGCCAGCAAAACGCGATATTTGATCTGGTATTTATGGATATTTTTATGCCCACTCTGGACGGGCTTGAAACCACCCGGCGCTGGCGCGAGTACGAGCGCAACCATGGCGTTAGTCAAAGCGTGTTGGTCGCACTAACGGCCAACGTCGACAATGCCGGGCGCGACGCCTGTCTAGCCGCCGGTATGGATGACTTACTTGCCAAGCCTTACCAACCCCAAACCCTCATGAATATGATTGCTTACTGGTTTCCAGGCACGATTGAAGCGGTTCCGTCTGAATGACCATCGTCACGGCGCTATCGATTTATTTAACCTTAGGCGCCGTTGCGGGCACCATGGCAGGTGTATTTGGCGTGGGTGGTGGGCTCATTATCGTTCCTGTCTTGGTCTTCGCCTTTGGTCTGCAGAACATCGCCTCTGAAATTGTCATGCATTTAGCCATTGGCACCTCTCTCGCTACCATTCTCGTCACCGGCTCATCGTCCACCCTTGGCCATTATCGGCGCGGCAGCATTCACCGTGGGTGGCTTAAAGCGTTGCTGCCTGGCTTAGTATTAGGTTCCATCGCTGGGGCGTTTATTGCCGACAACCTCTCCGGCACGTCGCTGGGAACTATGTTTGGCATCTTTGTTCTACTCATTGCCGCTAAAATGGTGTTTGGATTAACGCCTAAGCCGGGCAGTGCCTCGCCCGGCAAATGGATAATGACGCTCGCCGGTGGCGTGATCGGCGCTGTTTCAGCACTGTTCGGGATTGGCGGAGGCGCCATGACAGTACCGCTACTATCACGCTGTGGCGCCAGCATGACTCAAGCGGTGGGCACGGCAGCGGCGGTAGGGCTACCCATCGCGCTGGTGGGGGCTCTGGCGTTTATCGTGGTGGGCTGGGGTAATCCACTGCTGCCCGCCTGGACAACTGGCTTTGTTATGTGGCCAGCGTTTTTCAGTATCGTGGTCACCAGCGTTCCATTTGCCCGCTTAGGCGTTAAACTTGCCCATGTTTTGCCCGCTCATGTGCTACGTCTCTCCTTCGCGTTACTGCTGGCAGTGGTAGGGGTGCGTTTCCTGCTCACCTAGCCTGTGACCGTTTTACGTGCTGAGTGGGCGTCTTGCATATTTCCTTTGGTCAGATTAGAGAGTGTAAATGATTAATTACCCAACGATTGACCCAGTGGCTATCTCCTTGGGGCCGCTGCAAGTCCATTGGTATGGCCTTATGTATGTGGTGGGATTTGTTGCCGCCTGGTGGCTTGGCTGTCGGCGCGCATCGCGTATTGGTCTCAATAATGACGATATCGGTGATTTGCTCTTCTACTGTGCCATCGGTGTCGTGGCTGGAGGGCGCTTAGGGTACGCACTGTTCTACGGGCTAGGACAGTGGACAGCCGACCCGCTGTGGATCTTCCGCGTATGGGATGGCGGCATGAGCTTTCACGGCGGCCTACTCGGGGTGCTCCTCGCCGCCTGGATATTCGCTCGGCGTAAGCAACTGGCTTTTTTAACGCTCACCGACTTTATCGCTCCTCTGGTACCGATTGGCTTGGGGGCCGGGCGTATCGGTAACTTTATTAATCATGAGCTACCGGGCCGCATGACCTCGCTTCCTTGGGGCATGCCGTTTCCCGGCATGGGGCCTGAGCCGCGTCATCCATCAGCGCTCTACGAGGCGCTGTTAGAAGGCGTCGTGCTGTTCGCCATTCTGTGGTGGGTCTCCGCCAAGCCGACCGCACGAGGCTTTTTATCCGGGCTGTTTTTAGTCTGCTACGGCGTGTTCCGCTTTATGGTCGAATTTGTCCGCATGCCCGACGCCCACATAGGCTTTATCGCCTTCGGCTGGGTCACCATGGGCATGCTGCTCTCGCTTCCCATGATCGCGCTGGGCCTCGTCATCATCGCCTGGTCACGCTCCCAGCCTGTGGACGTAAAACTTTCAAACTAAAGCACCGCGGTGCTGTTAATTGGGCGCCAAGCGCTACAGGAGTTTGCTTCCACACAGTCGTGTGCATGCGTGATTTAGTAGCGCGTGGTAAGCCCCAGGCGCACCCGCGAAAGCATCGCGAAGCGGTGCCGGGGTTAGGTTATGTGCCACTGGGCGTCGTCCCGACGCCTCCCGCGGGTGCCTCGTTTGCTCGTTCCTCGCAGACTCGTTACCACGCGCTACGGTATGTGCACGCACCTGACTTTGGTGGTTTTCGTTGCGCGTCCGCGGAAGCAGCGCGAAGCGTTGCCAGGGTTGGTGTGTTGTCACCATTTTGTGTGCAGACGTGATCAGGCATTGGGCATCCACCGCTTTATGTGCACGCAGGATTTAGTAGCGCGTGGTAAGCGAAGCGCACCCGCGAAAGCAGCGCGAAGCGGTGCCGGGGTTAACTGGATAACGCTAACAGGCCGGCACCGCTAGACCGGGCAGCTATGGGCGCCTAGAATAAACCGCTACATCGCCTGTTAATTTGGAAATTCTGTGACTGCACCAACGCCCGCGCTTGAGCAACCCTATTTAGACTTGATGCAAACCGTTTTGGAGCATGGCGTTGACCGCCATGACCGTACAGGCGTCGGCACGCGCTCCGTGTTTGGCCATCAAATGCGCTTTGATTTATCGCGTGGTTTTCCACTACTGACCACCAAAAAACTCCACCTGCGCTCGATTATTCACGAACTCCTGTGGTTCCTGAAAGGCGACACCAACATCGCCTACCTAAAAGAGAACGGCGTGCGGATTTGGGACGAGTGGGCGGATGAAAACGGCGATCTAGGCCCCGTTTACGGCTATCAGTGGCGCAGCTGGCCCGACCCCAAAGGTGGCAGCGTTGACCAAATTGCCAAGGTGCTCGGTCAAATTCGCACCACACCCCAATCTCGCCGCCTGATTGTTTCTGCATGGAACCCAGCCCAGGTCGATGAAATGCAGCTACCACCGTGCCACTGCCTGTTCCAGTTCTACGTGGCCAATGGCAAGCTGTCGTGCCAGCTCTATCAGCGCAGCGCCGACATTTTCCTCGGCGTGCCGTTTAATATCGCCAGCTACGCCTTACTACTCACCATGGTCGCCCAGGTGACCGGCCTGCAGCCGGGTGAGTTTATCCACACCCTAGGCGATGCGCACCTGTACAGTAACCACCTTGAACAGGCCAAAGAGCAGCTATCGCGTACGCCTAAAACGCCGCCTAAACTGGTGCTCAATCCAGAGATAGGCGACCTGTTCGCATTCCGTTTTGAAGACATTCACATTGACGCTTACGAGGCGCACCCGCACATCAAGGCCGAGGTAGCGGTATGAGCCAGCAAAACGTTACGAGTAACCAAAACGGCGCTTTCGATTCTCTGGTGCCGGTGGCAATGATCGTTGCCATGGCTAAAAATCGTGTGATCGGCGTAGACGGCAAGTTACCCTGGTACCTGCCCGAAGATTTAAAGTTCTTCAAGCGCATTACCCAGGCAAAACCGCTGGTCATGGGGCGTAAAACCTACGCTTCCATTGGCAAGCCGCTGCCTAATCGGCTTAATGTCGTTGTCACCCGCAACGCCGAGTTTTCCCACGAAGGCGTACGCGTGTGCCATGACCTGCCCGCAGCGCTAGAGCTAGCTGACCAGCACGCCACCATAGAGGCGGCAGAAGAGATCATGGTAATGGGAGGCGGGGAAATCTACCGCCAGGCGCTTCCCTTTGCACAGCGGCTTTACATAACGGAAGTGGACATAGAGGTAGAAGGCGACGCAACGTTTCCTGACTTCGACCCCAGCGAGTGGCAAGAAGTACAGCGCGTAGCGGGGCAGCCAGCAAAAGGGCAGCCAAGCTATGATTTCGTCGTTTACGAGCGCATCGCCGACTAAAAAGGGCAAAGGAGAAGGCTATGGCCGCCAGCTTAATGAATATATTAGATGATTTAGAAGCGCGTCTTGAACGCACACAAGCTGAGCTACATGCCCTGCGTGAAGAAAACCAGCGGCTAAAGCAGCAATTGGCATTGAAAAACGCCCAATCGCAAAGCGAGCCAAGCTCCGAAGCCACGACTACAATAGATACTGAAATACATAGCGAAGAAGCTGTCGATGCAAAGGTTCTCGACCAGAAAGCGCCTGAAACGCCACCATCCAGCGAGGTAGCGCCAGATCAGGTCGAGCCAGAAGCAACCAAGCCAGAAGAAGTCGTGTCAGAAGAAACAGGGCCAGAAGAAAAAGGTGAATCATCGGCTACCGCTGAAACGGTTAAGGCACCTTCACCGCACGCCCTGCTGAATCAATGGTACGAGCGCTACCCCAAGGCGTTTTTTAAAGGCCACACCAAGCCCTTAAAAGTTGGCATTCATCAACAGCTTGCAGAGCGCGAAGAGTGGCCTAATAAGCTAATTCGTCGAGCCTTAGCCAACTATGTGAACCTCCCGCGCTATATAAAAGCAGTGCGCGAGGGTGTCGAACGGGTAGATTTGGATGGCCAACCCGCAGGCAAGGTCGATAAAGAAGCGGCGCTACACGCAGCAGAAAAACGCGGTGAGAAGAAAGAAGGAGGGCAGCCCAAAAAAGCGCAACCTAAACCATCGCCTGCCGCTAAAAACACTCGTCAAGAAAAACCGAAACAGCCTGATTTAGCGCCGGATGCAGAACCGAAGGCAGAAAAAGGTGAGCCGCGTAAGCCGCTTAGCTTGGAAGACAAATTGTTAGATTTACAGCAGAAATTCAAAGGCCGCTGAGACCGGGCCCAGCAGCAGGGGTTCCATAAAAAAGCACAAATAGTAAAAAAACACTGTTTTTTTCTATTGCGTTCCCTGGAGTCCCGGTATAGAGTTTGTTCTGCGAGCATTGGACTATAACAAGGCTTAGTTGAGGACATGCCGCATACCACCGGGAAAAACCGGCGGATGGCAAAAGAGCATGGCCCGCAAAAGCCAACTGCCAACTTATTAAGAGTTGAGCAGCAACGATCGAAACAGTATACGAGTTAAGGAACTTACATCATGAAAAAGACACTTTTAGCGACTGCTATCGTTGGCGCCCTGGGTGCCTCTGCTGCAGCCCAAGCAGCTACCGTTTATGACCAGGATGGCACCAAGCTGGACGTCTATGGCCGTATCGCCATGGGTGTTGCTGGAGGCGGCCCTGAGTACAACAGTGACGGCGAAAAAATCAACAACGACGCTGAGTTCGTAGATGTTTACTCACGTCTTGGTCTGCGCATGAGCCACGAAGTTTCACGTGACCTGACTGCTTTCGGTCGTGTTGAGTGGCGTTTCGACGGTGACGAGCGTACCGGCCCTAGCGGTAATGGCAACAGCGGTTTCAAAGAAGTTCGTCAGAGCTACATCGGCTTACAAAGCGACCAGTTCGGTACTTTCCAAGCAGGTAATTTCGACAGCTTCTACAACCAGTTCGTTTCCAAGCCGTTCGATTGGGAAATTGATCGCGGTTTAGAGTTTGCTGGTCACCCGAAGCAGTCGCGTGGCGACTCTATCGGTTACTACACGCCTGACCTGAGCGGCTTCACTGCATTCTTGCAACTGAAACACTATAGCGAGCGCGGCCTGACTGAAGCGGAAGAAACTTCTGAAGGTGACGTAATCGCACCGCAAGGCGGTGTTCGTTACGCACAAGGCCCTGTAACTGTAGGTCTGGGTTTTGTTGAAGACGTTGCACGTGGCGGCGGTAACGCTGAAATGTTGTACGGTCTGATCGGTTCTTACGATATTACTGACCAGTTCTCTGCACGTCTAGGTTACGAAACTCGCGACGATAACAACCTTCGTGGTGGTGGTTACGACACAGTTGGCCTAGGTGGTACTTTCACCACTGGTCCTTGGGCATTTGCTGCTGACGTCTACGACGTAGATCCTGACAACGGCGACAGCCGCACTTCTTGGGCCCTGGGTTCTTACTATAAAGTTTCCAGCAACTTTGATGTGTTCCTAGAGCTGCAGCAAGCTGACCAGCCGTCTATCGACGTTACCATCGGCGGTGGCAGTGGCGTCGATGTTGAGCGCGCTGATGGCGACGACATGTACTGGCTGACAGGCGCTCGTTACCACTTCTAAGCCTGGTTTAATTACCACGCATGAAGGGTTAACTGCCTAGCAGAACCAAATAGAACCGGCCTCTTTAGAGGCCGGTTTTTTTTGCTTTTTTGCCAACAATATTGATTAATACAAATAAGAATTGTTTTCCTTTAAAGCTAGCTTGATATTGTATAACATTGTTTCGCTGCATATAGCTGAGAATAGCTGAATAGTTAAAGCAGCGAACAAGATTAGCGTATCAAGGGATTATTTCTAATGCAGAAGAAGCAGTTAGCGGTGGTTGTAGCAAGTCTGTTAAGTATCTCCTCGGTTCAAGCCACAACACTTTATGATCAGGACGGCACGAAGCTGGATATTTACGGCCGTATTGCCATGGGTATTGCGGGCGGTGGCCCTGAGTTTAATAGCGCTGGCAATAAAGTGGATGACGGCGCGGAATTTATTGATGTCTACTCCCGCCTAGGGTTTCGAATGAGTCATGCGGTTACTTCAGACCTAACGGCATTAGGACACTTGGAGTGGCGGTTTACTGGCGATGAGCGCAACACGGATCAAGGGTTCAACGAAATACGACAAAGCTACATCGGTTTATCAAGTAAGCAGTATGGCACGTTGCTGGCAGGTAATTTTAATAGCATGTATGCCCAGTTTGTCTCGCTGCCGTTTGATGTTTATCAAGACCGGGGATTACTGTTTAAATCATCGGGTTTGCAGTCTTGGGGTGATTCAATTGCTTACTACACGCCTGAGCTGAACGGCTTCACTTCTTTTCTCCAGGTTAAGCACTACAGCGAGCGGGGGTTAACGGCTTCAGAGCAGAGTAGTGAAGGTGAGGTTGTTGCCGCACAAGGTGGTATTCGCTATCAGCAAGGCCCATTCAAAGTTGGGTTTGGTGCAGTGGAAAACGTAGTGCGTGGTGGTGGCAGTGGAAATGGTGAAACGCTGTATGGCCTTATTGGGGCATACTCGCTATCTGATCAGCTATCAATGCGCTTAGGTGTTGAGACTCAAGACAACAGCGATACTTATGGCAAAGGGTTCGAAACGGTCGGCCTAGGTGGTACCTACTCCACAGGGCCCTGGGCTTTTACCGCAGATTACTACAATGTAGACCGTGACGAAGGCGAGGAGAGTAACGCCTGGGCTGCAGGCGCTTACTATAAAGTCACCAGTGCATTTGACGTGTTCGTAGAGCTAGCCGATGGTGATGCGCCAAGCATGCGCAAAGAAAACACGGCAGACAGGACATATTGGCTGACAGGCGCACGTTATCACTTCTAACGTCGTTTTAAAGAATTTGTTTATATCAAAACGGCCACATTTATGTGGCCGTTTTTTTGCTTTTCAATGGCTGTTATTCTCACAATAAGAATGAATAGGTTGTACAAGAGCTGTCTATGTAGAGCCGCTGGCGGTATTCCCCTACAATGGGCGGCTGGCAAAAGTGCTTTGCGCTTGTGCCAACCACTTTCATCCACCCAGAGAAGTAGGGCAAGGGAATACGCCCGTTATAATCCCTGGGCGGTAGCGTGCCTTTTATTTGGAAATAACTATGTCGATATCTCAACGTTCAGTGGTCTCTCCAGCACGCATGCTGCTGGCAGCGCTGAGTTTAGCCGTGGTGAGTGGTTGTGCCTCGTACCCCTCCAGCTCAGCTCAGCAAGAAGCGCAGTATGTATTGAATAACGACCCGGCCACCTTGCTGCAAGACGACAACCTCAATGGCTTTTTAACACAGGCTCCCGCAGGTGCCGTGATTAATGTTCCAGACAGCCCATGGGGTAATAATGTCGAGATTGTGGCTGACGCCGCCTACCTTGCCGCCAGTGGGCGCGAGTGTCGCAAGCTAAGAGTAGTAGCCGTCGACTCCAATAACGCGCGTTCTGCACTCGTCTGCAAAACACCCAATGGTTGGGTTAATCAACGCGTTGTGGCACAAACAACACAGGGGCGCAATTAATGAAAGTGACCACACTGCTTGACCGCGCTACGCTAAATCGCTCGTTAGCCGTTGCTTCCATAGCGCTTGTCAGCGTTTTTGCAGTGCCCAACACATGGGCGCAGGCGCTAAGCCTTTCCGACAGCATTTTACCTGAGCAGGCTAACCAGCAAGGCAGCCTGCAGCAGCAAGAAGTCAATGATACACCCCGAGCCAACTGGGATAGCGGCACATATGGCCCGGTTTCGCCCAAGGTACAAGATCCCGATGCACTACCGCCATTTGGCGCCAACTTATTCACAGGTGGGTTTCGTGGCGCGATGGGGGATGGTCTCAACCCTGACTACCGGATTAAGCCCGGCGACCAAGTCACGGTTCGCGCCTGGGGCGCATTTGAACTTGATCGCGTGTTACCCGTCGACGCCCAAGGAAATATTTTCATTCCTGGCTCAGGGCCGCTCAAAGTAGAAGGGCAGAGCAGCCAACAAGTTGATGCCAGCGTGCGTCAAGCCATTACCTCGGTATACCCAGATAACGTCCAGGTCTATACCAACCTGCAAGGTGTGCAGCCCGTAGCCGTCTACGTCACCGGCTATGTTGAAAACCCCGGCCGTTACGCGGGCACACCCAACGACTCCCTGCTCTATTTTCTGGATCAGTCTGGCGGCATAGATCAAGACCTAGGCAGCTATCGTCAAATTCGTGTAATGCGCGACGGTCGCAATGTTGCCACCGTCGACCTCTATGACTTCTTGATCAACGGCAATATACCCCGCCCGCAATTTCAAGATGGCGACACCATCGTAGTCGAAGAGCGTGGCCCCGCAATTGCGGTAGGTGGAGATGTTCACCGTGAATACCGTTATGAAATGACAGGCACAAGTTTGAGTGGCGCTGAGCTGGTAAATCTAGCGCGGTTAAGAAGCGGTGTTTCACACGTTTTGCTACGTGGTGACCGTGAAGAAGGACCTATTGCTCAATACTTCCCCATTGATATGTTTGCCGGCCAAACGATCCGCAGCGGCGACGAAGTGCTGTTCAGCTCAGATAAGCGCAGTGAAACCATCGTTGTGGAAGTAGAAGGTAGCTATTACGGCCCTTCACGGTACGCACTGCCGAGGGATGCTCGTTTAAGCGAACTACTAGACGCCATCGCCGTGCCAGAAAACATGACCGCCGTGGAAAGCATCTCAATACAGCGTGAAAGTGTTAAAAAGCAGCAAGCGCAGTCCCTTGAAGAGAGCCTACGCCGTCTAGAGACAACCTATCTAGGCGCACCCTCCAGCACCAATGAAGAAGCGCAGATTCGTGTACAAGAAGCGGAGCTGATTCAGGACTTCATCTCTCGTGCCAGTGAGTTAGAACCCAGTGGCCGTTTAGTCGTTGCTTACGATGGGCGCATTTCCGATATTCGCCTGCAGGATGGCGATGTGGTCACTATTCCGGAAGTGAGTGACTCCATGCTGATAAGTGGTGAAGTGCTTGTGCCCCAAGCCGCTGTTTATCGCCCAGGCATGAGCGTGATCGATTACATTGAAGGCGCAGGCGGCTTCACCGACCGTGCAGATGACGACCATATTCTTGTGGTTCGCCAGAATGGTGCCGTTGAGAACGCCCGTAACGTGAACCTGCGTCCCGGCGACGAAATCCTCGTCATGCCCGCTGCTCCCACGCACAACCTTCAGCTAGCCTCTACGCTAACGCAGATCCTCTACCAGATTGCCGTAGCAACCAAAGTAGCGGTTGATCTGTAATAGTGGGTGATTGGTGAATAGTGAGCGGTAAATGGACGATTTTGTAGCGCGGCGTAAGCGTTAGCGCACCCGCGACTCGGCGGAAATGGTGGTGCAGCCACTATTTTCGCCGTCACACAATGCGTAGGAACACACTTTGTACTTCTCTGAAGAATTAGCGCTATGGATAACGTAAACAGCGGCCCACGGCGGAGCGCACGAACACCGTGGCAAGTCACGCGCAGCGTGTGGTACGCCATGTTCATGCGCGAAGCCATTTCGCGCACCATGTCAGACCGCATGGGCTGGTTTTGGATGATTTTTGAGCCAGTCGCCTTTACTGGCATTATGGTCGGAATTCGTAGCTTTGTTAGTGGCGATCGTCTGGTAGTGAATGCCGAATTTATCCCTTGGATGATTACGGGCTTAATGGGCTTTTTTCTAGTGCGGGAAGGAATGATGCGGGGGATGGGCGCCATTAATGGCAACAAAGCCCTGTTCGCTTACCGGCAAGTGCAGCCCGTAGACCCCGTGCTAGTGCGCAACTTTCTAGAAGGTATGCTGCGCAGCTTTATTTTCCTGCTTTTTATAGGCGGCGGATTAATGTTGGGGATGGACATGTACCCCGATAACGCCATTAGAGTGGTGGCTGCCTGGCTTTCGTTATGGAGTCTAGGGCTTGGTTTAGGATTGATAACCTCAGTAGTGGCAACATTGATACCCGAGCTTGGTCGGGTGATAACCATGCTCTCTTTACCGCTGCTAATAATCTCAGGGGTGATTTTACCGCTTAATGCCTTGCCCCACTGGTTGTTGGAATACCTGATGCTTAACCCAATACCTCATGGCCTCGAAACGCTGCGCCTGGGCTTTTTTGACAAGTACCAAGTCGTCCAGGGCACCAGCATGCTCTACCTCTGGCTCTTTACATTTACGCTAATCGCCCTGGGGCTATTGATGCACCTGCGCTTTATTGATCGATTGAAGGCACAATAAACTATGCAACGTTCTTTTCGTCATTTTATAAAAACATCGCCACACTGGGCCGTGGCGATAGTCGCGATAGCTTTGGTCTCGTTTTATTGGTTTGTATGGGCGGAAGATCGCTATGTTTCCCGCGCAACAGTGGTGTTGGAAAGCCCGCAGGTAGCAACGCCAGAATTTAGCCTATCTTCAATTATGGGCAGTGGCGGTGGGGGAAATACCCACGATCTGTTGCTGCTGCGTGAGCACTTACTCTCTGTAGACATGCTACGCTTACTGGACGAAAAGCTGAATCTGCGTGAGCACTATTCTGAGAATGGAGATATCTTCGCCAAACTGCTTAATCGTGATGCCCCCATTGAAGATTTGCACCAATACTACTTACGCCGGGTAGAGGTAGAGCTGGATGAGTATGCAGGCGTGCTCAATATTCACGTGCAGGCGTATACGCCAGAGTTTGCCCATGACATGGCCACGCTGCTGCTGGAAGCAGGTGAAGACCATATGAACGAAATGGGGCACCGTCTAGCGGATGAGCAGGTGAAATTTTTAGAGCAGCAAATGGTTCGACTTGAAGAGCGCTTTGAAGAGACCCGGGCCAAGCTGCTTGAATTCCAAAACGAATATGGTTTGGTTTCACCAACCGCAACGGTGGAAAATATTAACCAAGTGGTGGCAACACTTGAGGCTGATCTAGCCCGCCTGCAAGCGCAGCGCAGCGCATTAGCCAGCTTCCAAAGCTCCCAGTCTTCTGAATTGCGCCAAGTCGAGCGTAATATCACCGCATTACGCGACCAAATTATTGAGCAGCGTGATCGAATCGCCCAAGCTTCAGGCGACTCGCTCAACAGTGTTTCAGCGCAATATGAAACACTAGAACTGCAGGCACAGTTTGCTCAGGAAACCTACTCAAGTGCGCTGGCTGCGTTAGAAAACACCCGCTTAGAAGCTGCCCGCCAGCTCAAGCAGGTAAGCGTGCTGCAAAGCCCGCTATTCCCGGAGTACCCCACAGAACCCAATCGGCTCTACAACAGCAGCGTATTCGCTATCATCACCATCTTCCTCGCCTTTATCTTCAGCATGCTGCTGATGATCATCAAAGATCACCGCGATTAAGGTTGGGGTGAAGGGTGAAGGGTGAAGGGTGAAGGGCGAAAGGTGAAGCGTGAGGGGTGGATCGTGAAGGGTGAATGGTACGAAACGATTCCCCATTTACCACTCACGATTCACATTTTTGTAGCGCGTGGTAACGAGTCTGCGAGGAACGAGCAAACGAGGCACCCGCGAATGGCGTCGGAACGACGCCCAACGGCACATAACCAACCCCGGCACCGCTCCGCGCTGCTCCCGCGGGTGCGCCTTAGGCTTACCACGCGCTACTAAATCACACATGCATAGAACATGGTGGAAGCACGCCCAACGGCACATAACCAAACCCCGGCACCGCTTCGCGCTGCTTTCGCGGGTGCGCCTGGGGCTTACCACGCGCTACTAAATCGCGCATGCACAGAACATTGTGGAAGCACGA
>NZ_AOPO01000031.1 GCF_000336575.1 Vreelandella titanicae BH1
CCTGGGTGGCCGGATTTGGCCTTCTGAACGGCATCCATGGACAGGGCGCGAATGGCATTAGCCAGCTCAAAACGGTTATTCATAGCAGTGATACCTTAGTTGTTATATTGAGTAGCGTGTCGTTAGGCGCGAGCAGTCAAGCGTTGAGCAATCAGCGACTCTAATGTTTGTTGGTCGCTGGCGAAGCGTCGGATCCCGTCAGCCAGCATCTCGTTGGCCATTGCATCTTGGTTATGCTGCCAACGAAAACCAGCTTCTGATAGCGGTGTGAATGCTTTACGAGTGACGGTTTTCTGCTGGATTTTTGAGGCCACCTCTCCTTCCATGCTATCAAGCTGTTCTAGCAGTGCGGGAGAGATGGTCAGGCGATGGCAGCCCGCCAACGCTAATACTTGATCGGTGGTACGAAAACTTGCCCCCATGACGACAGTGTCATAATGACCAGCGGCAGCTCTCTCGCAAATCCCCTTTACAAATAGCACGCCAGGGTCTTCTTCTGGTGTGAACTGTTCACCTGTTGTCTTTTGATACCAATCGCTAACGCGGCCAACGAAGGGCGATATCAGGTACACCCCAGCATCAAAGCAGGCCTGTGCCTGAGCATCGCTGAACAAGAGCGTTAAGTTGCAGTTGATGCCTTCACGCTCTAATTGCTGAGCCGCACGGATCCCTTCCCAGGTAGACGCGAGCTTGATCAGCACACGGCTGCGGTTAATGCCCATTTTTTCGTAGCGCTCAATCAGTTCGTAGGCCTTGTGAATACTGGCTTGGGTATTAAAAGAGAGGTGTGCGGACACTTCTGTCGATATTCGTCCAGGTACCACATTGGCAATTTGCCCGCCAATCGCAACCGAAAGTTGGTCAACTATTCGGCTCAGGTCGCTCTCATCACTACATGATTCAGCAAGCACCTTGTCGATCAACTCTTGATAACGAGGCAGTTCGAAGGCCTTGAGAATCAATGAGGGGTTAGTGGTAGCGTCCTGCGGTTGATAGCGCTTTATGGCATCCAAGTCGCCCGTGTCGGCCACGACCAGTGAGTGTTCGCGTAATCCATCCAGAAGCGACATTGCCTACTCTCCTTAAAAATGAACATGCTGTGTTCAAATGATTGTCCATTTAGACCGATTTAGTCAAATCAGCGTGCCACTGAAATCGATTTTAAGGTCATTGAACAAAAGTATAGTGCTTGGTAGATAATGCTTTATATTCATATAATTCTTTTATTATCAATATATTATTGGTTGTTTCTTGGTTTTTATCCTGAATCCTCCAAAAAAATACAACTAGATCTTATGATCGTTGTGTTTACAAATGCTCAGTTGGTGATAGATTGAATAGCGTCAGTAGACGGCTGGCAACTGCGTGGTGGTTTTCATCGTTGTTAGTCGTCCGCGTTTCTATTTCCTAGAAAGGGAGAGCATGAATGTCTAGTGCGACGTCTTCTCTCAGAGTCGCCATTGGCGGTGATGAGGCCGCTTACGACTTGAAAGAGATTCTCATTGGTTATATTCGAGAGTTAGGCTACGAGGTTGAAGATTTTGGCACTTTTAATGCCCAGCCGGTGCTGTACCCCGATATTGCCTTTGAGGTGGCTACGGCGATTAAGGAGGGGCGCTTCGATCGTGCAGTACTGGTATGCGGCACGGGAATCGGAGTGGCTATTTCTGCCAATAAGGTGCCCGGTATCCGCGCTGCGCAGGCGCACGATACTTACTCAGCAGCAAAGGCGCGCACCAGTAATAATGCACAGATTGTCACGCTGGGATCCAGAGTGATTGGGCCAGAGTTGGCTAAATCAATAGTGGCAACCTTTTTGGGCAGCAACTTTTCGGGTGGAAATTCCGAATTAAAAATAGCAAAGATTGACGAATATGAGTCTCGATTGAATACTCCGTAACCGTGGTATCGCTCATATTCGTCGACGCTGATTAATAACAACAGCATGCAAGCTGTGATCACGCAGTTTGGCCTCACTCCAGAGGATATAATAATGACACGCCTATTTAATGATCCAAATGATTTCCCTGAAGAAGCTCGTTTAGGTTTAGTAGCTGCTCATCGCGATAAGCTGATGGCTGTGCCGGGAGGTGTCGTACGCAGTACGCGCAGCCAGCCAGATAGTGTTGCGGTCGTGGTTGGTGGTGGTAGCGGCCATTACCCCACCTTTGCGGGGTTGGTGGGGCAAGGGTTGGCCCATGGGGCGGTCATGGGCAATCTGTTTTGCTCGCCTTCTGCACAGCAAGTTTATTCCGTCGCCAAAGCCGCCAACAACGGCGGTGGTGTGCTGCTCTCTTTTGGGAATTATGCGGGGGACGTGCTGCATTTTGGTGAGGCGCGCGAGCGTTTGATTGCGGACGGTATTCCCTGTGAAATCGTGCTGGTCACTGATGATGTCGCCAGTGCACCCTTGGCGGAGATTGATAAGCGCCGGGGCATCGCAGGTGATCTAACCGTTTTCAAGGCCGCCGCCGCTGCAGCAGAAAAGGGATTATCACTGGAAGAAGTAGTTCAAGTGGCGAAAGAGGCAAATCGCTGCACGCGCTCTTTTGGAGTGGCGTTTGAGGGATGCACGTTACCGGGTGCAGCCGATTCGCTCTTTCATGTGCCCGAAGGCAGGATGGCCATAGGGCTGGGGATTCACGGCGAGCCGGGTATTAGTGAGACGGATATTCCTTCCGCAGATGGCTTGGCAGAAATCCTCGTTGCCCGATTATTGGAAGAAGTTCCTGACGGTATCAGACTCAAAGGAGCTCGGGTGGCACCGATACTCAATGGCCTGGGTACTATTAAGTATGAAGAGCTGTTCGTTATTTATCGCAAGGTTGACGAGTTGCTGCAGGAAGCTGGATTAAGCATTGTGGAGCCCGATGTGGGCGAGCTGGTGACCAGTCTTGATATGGCCGGGGTTTCGCTGACGTTGTTCTGGCTTGATAAAGACATGGAGCCGCTGTGGACCGCCGCTGCGGATGCGCCGGGCTATCGAAAAGGCAGCGTGACGCCAGCGCAGGCGCTGGATCCTGCCGAGGTAGAGGTGGTTACGCAAGATGAGATTCCCGAGGCTAGCGATGCCTCGCGAAAATTAGCGTGCGGCGTCGTTGAGGCGCTCGAAGTGCTCGCAAATATGGTCAATGAAAACTGCGAGATGCTGGGCCAGATTGATGCTGTGGCTGGGGATGGTGATCACGGTATTGGTATGCAGCGGGGCAGCAGGGCTGCGCTTGAAGCGGCCAAAGAGGCTCTTGATGGCGGCGCGGGCGCGGAGACAGTGCTGCAGTGGGCTGGGCAGCGCTGGTCAGACGAAGCGGGCGGTACCTCTGGTGCTATCTGGCGGGTTATCTTAAAAGCGATGGGGGAGTCGCTTGGCAATGAGAAGCCGTTATCAGGACAGCGTCTTGCTGCTGGCGTGGTCAATGCCCGTCAGCAAGTCATGGCATTTGGTAAAGCTGAATTGGGCGATAAAACGCTTGTCGACGTGCTAGTGCCTTTTGCCGATGCCCTGTCGTGGGAGGCTGAGAAAGGCCAGGGAGCTTTGGCTTGCTGGGAATCCGCTGCACGCATAGCGAGTGAGGCTGCTGAGGCTACCAGGCAATTAATTCCCCGTGTTGGCCGCGCACGACCATTGGCTGAAAAAAGCGTGGGTACGCCTGATGCCGGTTCTGTTTCATTGGCGCTGATTATTCAGGCGCTGATTCCTGTGTTGAAAAAGTGTCAAGCAAGCTGACATGATACATGCCCTTCAATAACCCCTGGATGCCGAGGATGAATGGTCAAGACGCTGCAGATATAGACTTAATGACAGAGATTTCAACGCTCTACTATGTGCAGGGGGAGACGCAGGAAGCGATCGCAAATAGGCTCGGGCATTCGCGTGTGAGAATAGGGCGGCTGCTCAAGCGTGCCCAGGCAGAAGGAATTGTCGATGTCCGAGTGCGCCTGCATCCCGCCGTTAGTGTTGAGATTGAGCAGGAGCTCAAACGGCGCTTTGGCCTGAAGCGAGCGTTGATTGCTCTGGATAATGCCGACCCAGATGTGCAGCGCTCGTCAGTCGCTAGTCTAGTGGCAGATCATCTGTCGCGTAGTTTGACCGATGGTCAGATTGTAGCCGTTGGCATGGGGCGTAACGTGGCCGCCGTGGCGGATAACGTTTTCCTGGCGGAGTCGTTAAAGGTTTCATTTGTGTGCGCAATTGGTGGCTCTCTGCGTGCAGGCGAGCATATGAATCCTGACCATATTTGTCGACGTTTGGCGAGCAGGTTTGGCGGTGACAGTGAGACGCTTTATGCCCCTGCACTGGTACAGAGCGGCGAACTTAGGGATGCATTGTATGAAAACTCCACCGTGCGCCAGACGCTAGACCGGGCTCGACGCGCGGATACCGCTTTGATTGGTGTGGGGGATGTAAGTGAAGACAGTAATATGGTGCGGATGGGGTGGTTTTCCGCCCAGGAGATTGCTGAAGCACGGCTCTCTGGAACTGTGGGCGATATGATGGGCTATGACTTTATCGATATCCATGGGAAGCCTTCCGCAACGCAGATGCAGGGGCGTGTAGTGGGGCTTAATATACAGGATCTCACGCGTATTCCAGACGTTATTGCTATCGCCAGTGAAAATACTAAAGCGGTCGGCATACTGGGGGCGCTGCGTACCGGGGTTATCGATACCTTGGCGACTAGTGTCACTAACGCGCACACCATTCTGCGTCTCGATGAAGCGACTACCGGGTAAGTGCGCGCTTGATTTGTATTCAAAACCTAAGGTTTCTCGGCATCTTACGCTTAGGTCGGCCCAGCTTTCTCTGTTGCATTTATTGGCTTTTCTTGGGCATGTGGGCACTCTTTGGCATGCTTGGTTTCCCCCTTGTTCCTCGCTCCGATGCCTGTGGTATTTGACAGGTGCTTGTACATTTGATCGATGCTGGAACATATAGAATGGCTTAGGGCGATGTTTTTACATGGCCGAAATAATAAATAATTTCCATTTTTAAAATTTAGATATAAAAAACAAACAATTATGTTATTGGTCTAAAGTATAAGATTAGAAAATTCCATTATGGATTGACTCAGCTATGCTTAAAGCAGTTAATTCATATGTACACAACAAGATCTTTTGTAAAGCGTGCGCCGCTAGCCAAGCAATACAAGATATATTAGGAGTGAGTAATGCATAACGCCGATAACAACAATCACACCGAACTGCCTCTGACCATGCAAGCCGTCGTAGCCTACGCGCCTGGTGATTATCGTCTTGAAGAGGTGGGCGTGCCGAAGGTGGGAGAGGGTGAAGTCCTGATAAAGGTTGAAGCGTGCGGAATCTGCGCAGGCGATCTCAAAGCCTATGAAGGCGCCCCCAGCTTTTGGGGAGACGAAACCCAGCCCGCTTATATCAAGGCACCGATGATTCCAGGCCATGAGTTTATTGGTCATGTGATGGCTTTAGGAGAGTGCGTTAAAAACCTTGAGGTCGGTGATCGCGTTATTTCCGAGCAAATCGTGCCTTGCTGGGAGTGCCGTTTCTGTAACCGTGGGCAGTACTGGATGTGCGAAAAGCACGATGTGTATGGATTTCAGCACAACGTAAATGGCGGTATGGCTGAATATATGGTCTTTCCTAAAGAAGCCATTAATCACAAGTTGCCAGATGAGATTCCGATGGAGAAAGCGGTTCTTATTGAACCCTATGCTTGTTCGTTACATGCCGTTAAGCGTGCGCAGATTGAACTGGGAGATGTGGTTGTCCTCTCCGGGGCAGGCACCTTAGGGCTAGGAATGATCGGTGCGATCAAAAAGTCCGGGCCTTCCAAGCTGGTCGTACTGGATCTCAATAACAAGCGCTTAGAACTTGCTAAACAGTTTGGTGCTGACATTGTCCTGAATCCCGCTGAAATTGATGTTATTGACTACGTTAAAGGCATAACGGAAGGCTATGGTTGCGATATTTATATTGAGGCGAGCGGTGCGGTACAGTCGGTAGAGCAAGGTCTTTATATGATCCGTAAATTGGGTCGCTTTGTCGAATTTAGTGTATTCAAAGAGCCAGTGACTGTTGATTGGAGCATTATTAGCGATCGTAAAGAGCTGGATGTGCTGGGTGCGCATCTAGGCCCTTATTGTTACCCACCTGTCATTGAAGGCATTGGTAATGGTGATTTCCCAACGGATCATGTGGTGACCCATAAGCTGCCGTTAGCCGAATTCCATCAAGGGCTAGATCTAATGCGCAATGACCCTAACGCATTAAAGGTTGTGCTTATACCTGACGGGAAGTAGGTAGTGGAAGTTTCTTATTTATAACTTTTTTATAACTACAATGATAACCGGAGTGATTATGTCGGCGACATTAAATTCGGTGCCCGGTGATAAGCGTATAAAGGTCTATGTGGCAGCTGCTTTTGCGTTAGTGCTGTTTGCACTCATGGCGCTCGATACTAAAGTCATTAGTCTTACTGAACTTGAGAGCGCGGTGGGGTTTTCACCACAGCAATTTGCTCAGGAAACATTTCCAGAGATCCAAGCGTATGTCGAGAATAACGCTGTAAATGCATCGGTATTGGCGCCAGAGGTTCTCCAGGATGCCGGAGCGGCAGGTGAGAAATACGGCGTCGCTGCCGGCATTGGCCATATTGTGCCGGTCTCTTTATCCGGAGTTGCTGTAGAAAGCCGCGGGGGCGTTTACACCCTAGAGGTTGCCGATGTGCCTTCAGATATCGTCATTCGTGTGCAAACAGGCCCAGCCATTAATGGCACTACGCTGAGAGATACAACCGGCAATATTCAATTTGGCGACTTTACCAATCAGATTGAGTACCAAGATGTCGGCGCAGCGCTCAATGATGAAATGAAGCGTCAAGTGCTTGCGGATATTTCCGGGCAAGAGTTAACCGGAAAAACGTTAGAAGTAGTCGGCTCCTTTACCATGATAAATCCCAAAAACTGGCTAATTACTCCTGTGAGTATAGTGACCATTGAGTGAGGGGCGGCTATGAATATCGATAGATCAACAGTGGAAGTGGCTCCACCCGAGGTGATTCTTTCTGCACGCAATATCGAAAAGCGTTTCGGTGCCGTGCAAGCCCTCAAAGAAGTGAACTTCGATATATATCGAGGACAGGTGACAACGCTGTTTGGCGAAAATGGAGCTGGTAAATCTACGCTGATGAAAATTTTGTCTGGTGTCATTGCTCAGACGGCTGGGGAGATTGTATTGGAAGGAGAGAGCGTCAGCTTTTCGTCGCCGTCGGATGCTGAAGCGCTGGGGATTACCATTATTCATCAGGAGTTAAGCTTGGCCCCTAACCTGAATGTGCGCGACAACATTTTTATGGGGCGTGAGCTGACTAAAGGAAGAGGCAGCGTCGACTATAAAGAGGAGGCGCGTCAGGCTGAATTGTTAATGGAGGAGCTGGATGAACCGATCCACCCTCTTACCCTGGTCGAAGATCTACGGGTTGGGCAGCAACAAATCGTTGAAATCGCGAGAGCGCTGTCCAAGAACTCTCGCATTTTGATTATGGATGAACCGACTTCCGCATTGAGTGCCACGGAAGTCGAGACGTTATTTAAAGTCGTCCAGGATCTCAAAAACAAGGGTGTCTCGATTGTTTATATTTCTCACCATTTGGAAGAGGCGCTACAGATTACCGATCATGCCGTTGTTCTCCGCGATGGGGTCATGACTGCTTACGCTCCACGTAGTGATATCGACCTGCAGTGGATCGTCAGGCATATGGTAGGAGAGAGTTTCGATCTTGGCTCACCGCCCACAGGGTATGAGCAGGGCTCCACCGCGCTCTCTATCCAGAACCTTTACATAAGCGACGATAAAGTGGCAGGTCGCTATGTTGTTGAGGATCTTTCTCTTGATGTGCGCGCAGGCGAGATTGTCTGCATTTATGGGCTAATGGGCGCTGGCAGAACTGAGTTATTGGAGTGTGTGGCAGGGCGAACCCGGCAGTCCAAGGGAGATATCTTGCTCAACTCAACTGACGTATCCCATTACAACATTGCACAGCGAATCGAGAGAGGGTTGGTGTTAGTGCCTGAGGATCGCCAGCGTGATGGGTTAGTACCCACCCTGTCAGTCGGTAGAAATCTGTCGCTAGCCAGTATCCATGCGTTTACTCGCAAGGGGCTTACTTCTTCCAGCTTGGAGGCAGAAATGATTAATTCAGCTATCGATAAGGTGCACATTAAAACAGACGGCGGGGAGGCTTCCATTGGTTCATTGTCTGGCGGTAACCAGCAAAAAGTGGTGATCGGTAAGATGTTGGCTACCCATCCAGACGTCATCATACTTGATGAGCCAAGCCGTGGTATCGACGTGGGTGCCAAGGCCGAAGTGTTCAAGTTATTGAGCCAAGGGGCTCGGCGGGGGTTAGCGGTTGTCTTTACAACATCTGAAGTGAGCGAGTGCTTGAGTATTCCACACAGAGTGCTGGTGATGAGCAAAGGACGGATCTCCGCTGAATTCAAACCGGGTGTAACGAAAGATGAAATTATGGCTGCTTCGGGCGAATCAGTTGCTGCATGATTATTCAATCGGATAGGTAATGACTATGTCTCATCACAACAATAACGCGTTACAAGTTGAAAAAGGCAGTATCGATATCGTCAAGATTTTGCTGGAAGGTAGGGCTTTTTTTGCATTAATCGTGATCATTATTGTCTTTTCCATACTCTCGCCTGTTTATTTTTCAACGGGTAATTTTTTAACCATGTCTTCGCATGTGGCTGTTTTTGGCTTGCTAGGCATTGGCATGCTGTTTGTCATTCTGACTGGCGGTATCGATTTATCGGTTGGCTCTACGTTGGCACTTTGCGGAGTGTTCGCGGGTATGTTGTTAGAAGGGGTGGAGATTGAAGCGTTTAATTTGGCTTTCTTTCCTTCAGTGTGGGTCGTCGTGGTCCTTACCTGCTTACTGGGCGGCCTCGTGGGGGCTATCAATGGCGTATTAGTTGCCTACTTCAAAGTGCCTGCTTTCGTGGCCACACTGGGCATGTTGTATGTCGCGCGTGGAGCCGCACTGCTGCTAACCGATGGGTTAACGTTCAATAGTTTAAGTGGTGACCCTACATTAGGTAATACTGGGTTTGAATGGCTTGGGTTTAATAAACTATTCGGTATTCCTGTAGGTGTTTTGATTCTCTTTTGTGCTGCGGTTATTTGCATGTTGGCGCTCAGTCGTACGCCGTTTGGCCGGTGGATTTACTCTACCGGTGGCAATGCGCGTGCTGCAGAGCTATCTGGGGTGCCCGTCAATCGCGTTAAGCTCTCCGTCTACATTATTTCCGGCGTGTGCGCAGCCCTGGCTGGGATTGTACTTGCCTCACAGTTGACCTCTGCTGGGCCAACGGCAGGTACTACCTATGAGCTGACAGCGATTGCTGCTGTTGTTATCGGTGGCGCCTCACTGATGGGGGGACGTGGCACGGTTCGAAATACTTTATTGGGCGCATTTGTAATTGGCTTTCTCGCCGACGGTCTGGTCATCATCGGTGTGTCTGCTTATTGGCAAATGGTCTTCACGGGTAGCGTGATTGTCTTTGCTGTCATGTTAAATAATGTCCAATACAGTGCTAAACACAAGTCCTCTCAACAAGCCGAGAAAACGACAGAAAGTAAGCGTGAAGGTTCTAGAGCAAGTGCTACTTAACGTAGCATTGCTTAGAAGTGTGGCCTGCTCAGGTCTACCGATTCAAAGACCAACAATCATAACTATGAGGTAATAATCATGCTTCCAAAAAGTAAAAAAGTGCTTTTTACAGCTCTCGCCAGTGTCTCGATGCTCTTTAGTAGCTCTATAGTTGCTCAGGACAAGGGACTGATCTCAATTATTGTCAATGATATGTCAAACCCCTATTGGCAAACGGAAGGAACAATTGCTGAGCGTACAGCAGAAGAATTGGGCTATGATGCAAATGTAAGTTCCCATGTGGGTGACACCAACACTGAAAGCAACCAGGTCGATACGGCAATTACCAATGGGGCTAAAGCAATCATTCTCGACCCTGCTAATGCGGACGGTTCCATTGGCGCTGTGCGAAGAGCAATCGAGGCGGGAATTCCGGTATTTATTATTAACGCTGAGATTAACCAGCAGGGATTGGCCAAAGCGCAACTGGTTTCCAATAATGCGCAAGGAGCCGCGTTAGGAGCGCAACAGTGGGCAATGCAACTAGATGGCGAGGGATCCTATATAGAGTTAAAGGGACCCCCTTCTGATAATAATGCTGCGACAAGATCCAATGGCTATGAGACGGTGCTTAGCCAATACCCCGATCTTAGCCTTGCTGCGTCTGACATCGCTAACTGGGATCGGACGGAAGGGCGCAATAAAATGCAGAGCATGCTCCGTTCTCATCCTGATATTCGAGGCGTCATTAGTGGTAACGACGAAATGGCCTTAGGTGCCATTGTGGCTCTAAAACAGGAGGGGCGGCTAGACGATGTAATAGTAGGTGGTTTTGACGGTTCACCAGATGCTGTTGATGCGGTTCGCTCGGGTGAACTGGCCTATACCGTTCTACAGCCGGTGGCCGTATTTGCAGAACATGCAGTAAAAATTGCTGATCATTACATTAATACCGGAGAAACAGGGTTGGATAGTGAAAAACAGCTTTATGACTGTTTCCTTATTACTCAAGATAATGTAGATAGCTATACTTCTCCCTTTGTGTTGGAATAATAGGTTTTAGAAGAGTAAGCATTAGAAGAGTAGGTGTTAGAGGAACTTGCCTAGAGGCCAGTCAGCTTTAAAGCTGGCTGGCTTTTTGAATAAGAGGGGGTGTCAATGATCTTTAATTTTGGTTCCATCAATATCGATTATACTTACCGTGTACCCTATTTTGTCCGCCCTGGCGAAACCTTGGAAAGCGGTGATTATAATATTGGGTTAGGTGGAAAAGGCGTCAATCAGTCACTGGCAATAGCGCGTGCCAAAGGAAGGGTGAGTCACTGGGGGCGAGTTTCATCGATAGATGCCTGGGTGACCAGTGAGCTTGAGTCTGCGGGTGTTGGTGTGAAAGATGTCGAATTGACCTCAGAGCCAAGTGGGCATGCCATTATTCAAATTGACGCACTGGGTGAAAACGCTATTCTTTTGTTCTCTGGCGCCAATCATGGTTTTACGCAGGAGAAAATGACGGCTCTTATTGCGCAAACCGCTCCTGGCGACACAATACTTATTCAGAACGAATGTAACGGGCTTGATCAGCTTATTCCATTAGCAGTGAGCCACGGCTGCAAGGTGATATTTAACCCAGCACCAATGACCTCGAAGGTATCATCACTCCCTCTAGACCAATGTGAACTGCTTTTTTTTAACCGTACAGAGGCCGCCGCTTTATTAGAGATGCCGGTAGAGTCGAGCGCCGCAGATTTGCTAAGGCGTTGTAAAGAATCGCTTGGCGATGTCGAGGTGGTTCTTACCCTAGGTAGCGAGGGGGCTTGGTATCAGCGCAGCAGTGAGACTCTTTTTCAATCGGCTTTAAAGGTAAAGGCCATCGATACAACGGCCGCAGGCGATACCTTTGTGGGTTACTTCCTAGCTGCTAGGCAAGCTGGACTAAAGCCTTCACAGTGCTTGCAAAGGGCAACAGCGGCGGCTGCCCTGGCGGTTCAAAAACGCGGCGCTGCCAGTAGTATTCCAATGGCGGAAGAGGTTGATAGATTGATGTGTCAACAAGAAGCGCTATAGAGTGCGGCAGTGGTTTGTTTTCAGCATTATCTTGGTCACTTTATCTTAACGTCTTCAGAAGGCCGGTGGCAGTGACGCCCCGGCCACTAAGGACCATATCCGAATCAGGATCCTCCGAAATCAGCGGATTGCTCACGCCATTGTGCCGCCTCGTGGCGTAGGGTGCTGGCGAGCAGTGCGATGTCGTTGGGGCCGGCCACGAAGCGGTAGCCACTATTGGTAAGAGTGGTGACATCGCGACCGGGCCCGGTGATGGTGCCCATCCAGCACCCGCTATTGGCGATACGGCGCTCAAGATCCTCAATCAGACGGCGTACTTCGGGTGCCTCGAGACGTTCGAGCAAACCCATTGAGCCCGCCAGGTCGTTGGGGCCGATGAACAGCATGTCTATGCCATCGACCTCGGCGATCGTCTCGACGTTATCTGCCCCTTCAGTATGCTCGATCTGGGTGATCAACAGCAGGTCATCGTTGGCTTGACTGGCGTAATCACTGAAAGCGCCGTAGCCTGAGGCACGTACGATAGGAGCCGCATAGCCACGCTGTCCATGAGGAGGGTAGCGGCAGGCATCGACGATAGCTTGAGCCTGTGCGGCGCTATTGACCATCGGCACCATGATCGAGCGTACCCCCATATCCAGGATCTTCTTCAGGTAGGTGGGGTCGTTGGCGGGAATGCGTAAAACCGCTTCGCCACCTGCTGCTTCGATGGCGCGAACTAGATGCGCGGTATGCTCGAGGCTGGAGACACCGTGCTCGTTGTCGATCAGAATGGTTTTCCAGCCTGCCCAAACGGCAATTTCGGCTAGTTCGGGGCTGGCGCTTTCCAACCACAGGGCGCTAATGGCTCGACCCTGCTTAAGGGCAAGTTTCGTACGGTTGCGATGGTTCATGGATAGGTTTCCGTTTCCGAAGAAGGGCTAGGGTAGCGACGGCGCTGAACACTCTCATAGATACCGCGAGTCAGCAGCAACGCCCAGAGCAGCAGGGTGAGTGTGCCTAGCGCCGCCGCCCAGGGGCGATCGAAGAAGGCCAGTAAGTCGCCTTGGGCCTTCATCATCGATGTCATGAAGTTTTCCTCGACGATTGTGCCGAGAACGATACCCAGTATGGCGGGCGCCAGAGGAAAGCCATTGGCCTCCATGGCGTATCCTAAAGCACCCAGCGCCAGCACTGTCCAGATAGCAATGACCGAATTGGTAATGGCGTAAGCTCCCACCAACGAGAACAGTAGTACACAGGGCATGAGTACCCGACGCGGGATACGTACCACCTGACTGGAAGCCATGATCACCAACAGGCCAGCAGGGATCATCGCGAGATTGCTCAGCGCGAAGGCGCCGTAAAGGGTATGTACCAGTTCCGGCGACTCGGTAAATATCTGCGGCCCAGGTGACATCCCGTTGAGTAGCAGGATGCCGATGGCAATAGCCGTGACGCTATCGCCGGGGATACCGAACACCAATGCTGGCGTCCAGGCGCCACCGATAGCGGCATTGTTGGCGGAGCCTCCATCGGTTACGCCCTCAATGTACCCCGTACCGTAGCGTTCGGGATGGCGCGAGAAGCGCCGTGAAATCGCATAACAGATCCAAGCGGCGATATCTGCCCCGGCGCCGGGCAGCGCGCCGATCAGGGTGCCAAGTACGCTGGAGCGGGCGATGTTGCGCTTGAAGCGGCGCAGTACGAGCGCTGCCTCATGCAGCGCTTTGGAAAATGACTCTTGTACTGCATTGGCAGGTTGGTCGCGATGTCCTATCTGTGCACTGCGCAGAATCTCGCTGAGCGCAAACAGGCCGATGATGGCGGGAATAAAGCTAATGCCATCGAACAGTTCGTAATTGCCGAAGGTGAAGCGTGGATGGCCGACGGCGACATCGATGCCGATAGTGGCGATAAATAGGCCGAGGAAGAGGCTGGAAAAGCTCTTGGCGACGCTACCGTTACTAGTTAGTACCGCGCAACTCAGTCCTAGGCAGGCCAGCCAGAAGGTTTCGAAGCTGGAAAACTGCACTGCGACACGGGCCAACTGAGGGGCAATGAGCGCTAGAAGGGCGACACCCACCAGGCCTCCAATGCAGGCGGCGAACAATGACACCATCAGCGTCGAGCGGGAGCGTCCTGCGCGGGACAGACGGTAAGCGTCCTCGACGTAGGCCGCGGAGGCGGGCGTGCCGGGGATACGCATCAAGGTGCCGGGTACGTCGCCAGCGAAAATCGCTGTGGTAGTTGTGGCGACAATGGCGCTGATGGCGATCAACGGATCCATAAAGTAGGTAAAGGGCACCAGAAGGGCCACCGCCATGGTAGCGGTTAGGCCCGGCATGGCGCCGATGAAAGTGCCATAGAGCGTACAGGCGGCGATGACCGTTAGGGACGCTGGACTGAATAGGGAGGTGAGGGTCGAGGCGCTCATAGCGTCACCATGCCATTGGTGTCAGCAGGCCCCAGGGGAGCGGGACGCGCAGCAGTGAATAGAACAGCAGATGCACGCCGATCACCAGGGGGAGTGCTAGCAGCACTGCGCCCCCAGCACGCATCCCGAAGATCAGAGCTGTGGCGGAGACTGCCATGAAGGAAGCAATATGAAAGCCCAGGAGATCGAGCAATAGGCCATAGCCGAGTATCACGATCAGCAGGGCCATGGGGCGTGCTGCCATCCTCCAGCCTGTTTGCTGAGGTGGCATCGTCGAAGTGCTCGGCGCCTTCCGCCGCCCCCGCGACCCAAAGCCGATTAGCGCTCCGCAAACTATCAGGCCAATCGCCGCGATAGAGGGAAACAGGCCGGGGCCGTACTCCAGCCCGGCCAGGGACGGGAAGGTTGAGGCGCGCCAGAGCACCAGTGCGCCGAAGAGAACCAGTAGGCTCCCTGACAATCGATCATTGCACATGAACACCTCCTGCTTATCAATCGGCCTCGCTTATTTGGCGAGGCCGATCGCTTCGACCACTTCGCCCAATTGACGATCAGCCTCAGCGAGGAGTTGAGCGGTCTCGTGACGATTTTCGAACACTACCTGAGTGCCACTGCTGCGCTTGAACTCGGCCCAGGCTTCACTGTTGATAGCTGTCTCAATTGCTTGCTCGTAGGTGCAGGCGATCTCGTCCGGTAGGCCGTCAGGGCCGCTGACCGTCACAAAGGCACTCAGTGTCCATCCACTCTCCAGTGTGTCAGCTGTCAAAGGGACTTCAGGCAGCTGTGCCATCGGAGTATCGCTCATGTAGCCCAGCGCCTTTAGTTCCCCCTGTTCGATCAGGTTGCGGGCCTCAGCGAGTGAAGGTGTCGCAACATCAATGCCCCCTGCCATCAGTTCCTTGAGTGCAGGCCCAGCACCTTGGCTGGGGATCCAGCGAATGGCGTCGGGTGCCAGTCCTTCGGCCTTGAGCATACCGGCTAGGGCGAGGTGCCAGATGCCGCCCTGGGCGGTTCCCGAAGCGGTCAATTCTCCGGGGTTCTGGCGTGCCTCGTCGAGCAGGGCATCAAGTGTTTCGTAGGGCGAATTATTTTGTACCACTACCCCAGGTGAGCTGCGGTTAATCAATGCAATGGGCGTGATGTCCTGGTAAGTCAGCGGCGTTAGGCCGAGCCAGTGCATGGTGTCGATCTCGACAGTGGCGGCACCAATGGTATAGCCGTCAGGTTTGCCTCGCGCGAGTGAGGTGTGGCCTACAACGCCGTTTCCACCGGTACGGTTGACGACGTTAAAGGGAACGCCCATTTCTTCTTCGAGCAGGCTGGCCAACCGACGTGCATTGGCGTCGGTGCCGCCACCGGTACCCCAGGGAACGATGAAGGTAACGGCTCGTTCGGGCTGCCAGTGACAGGTTTCAGGGTTATCGGCTGAGGCGGAAGTAGCTGCCAACGAGGCCCATAGGGCCAGTGAGATAGTCATCATTGTTGTCGAATTTGTGCTCATCATGCTGCGTGCTCCTGGCAGTGGCGAGGGATCTTGACGGCGTTTTTTGATAGTTGTTGGAATGCCTTCATTGTCATTTTTTACACAGTTCAATCGATTGAATAAATACAACTTTGGTCGTTATGGAATTGGAATTACGTGCTTATGAGGGCTTGCGATATCACTAAAAAATTCGCTATGAGAGTATGTTGCTCATAATTCCAAAAGGAGGCTGGCGTACTAAATCGCGTTCCGTCGCCTATAAATCATGGGAGTTGAGATTTTTATATGGCAAGTCGTCCGACACTTAAAACTATCGCCGATCAGGTAGGCGTTACCGTTTCCGCAGTATCATTAGCCCTGCGTAATGATCTGCGAATTTCCCAAGCGACACGGGAGCGTATACAACAGGCTGCGAAGGAGCTGGGTTACGTCTATAACCGGCATGCGGCGGGGTTGCGGAGAGGCGATAGCGGCACTGTAGCGGTATGCCTTAATGATCTGAGCAACCCCTTTTTCACCGAATTCCTCGGGCACATGGAAGCGTGCTTCCGCGAGGCGGATCGCATGATGCTGTTCTGCCATGCCCATGAAACACCATCGATCCAGGCGCGCTTCATTCGTCAGATGGCCGAGCATGGTGCCGCGGGGCTGATTTTAGTGCCTGTCGCCGGTACCACCCGAGAAGATCTTGATGGGCCGCAGGTAAGGCATCTACAGGATTTTCCGCTGGTGCTGATTTCCCGGGATGTCGCTGATACAAGTTTCGATCGAGTCATCAACGACGATGTGCTAGGCATCCGTCTTTTATTCGAACACTTATATGAAGCAGGGCATAGGCGCTTTGCTTGGTTGGGTGGTGGCGGTGATACGTCCACTGCCCGTGATCGAGAATGCTCCTTCCGACAGCAGATGGATGCTGCCGGTTTGCCTGTCACCAGTGATTCGGTTCACCACGGGCCAACGACACTGGAGTTCGGTGACGCCATGCTAAAGCGGCTGCTTGCGATGCCGGAACCACCGACCGCAATTATGTGTTTTTCGGACATTATCGCCTTTGGTGTGCTGGCGGCGTGCTACCGGCATGGGGTGCGCCCAGGTGTGGATATTTCTGTCACCGGTTTCGATGATATGGCTGCGGCCGCCTACTCGGCACCAGCATTGACCAGTGTGCGGGTGCGCACTGACCTAATTGGCCAGTGTGCCAGTGAGTTGCTGCTTTCTCGTATGGCGGGGGAGCAATTTCCGCCGGTTCGGAAGGTAATACCGCCCGAGCTGGTGGTGCGGGCGAGTACCGGGCCGGCAGCATGAGCTTTGCACTCACCTGACCTCCGCTACGGCGAAGATAGCGGTGATGGTAACCGAACGTCCTTAAATGGACGCCTATCGATCCGATCCTGCGCTACCCATCCTACCTACACCTACACCTACACCTACACCTACACCTACACCTACACCTACACCTACACCTACACCTACACCTACACCTACACCTACACCTACACCTACACCTACACCTACACCTACACCTACACCTACACCTACACCTACACCTACACCTACACCTACACCTACACCTACACCTACACCTACACCTACACCTACACCTACACCTAC
>NZ_AOPO01000032.1 GCF_000336575.1 Vreelandella titanicae BH1
CCAATGGGTTGCCCGTTTTTGTTGGTATGTCGACAGCTAAGCATCAACACCAAATATCTTTCAATGGCGTTTCAGGTCGATAATGGGTGGCTATTTGCGCCTGCAACAGCTCTGCGGTGGCCAATGCATCCACCAGGGCATGATGCCCTTGATAAGGGGGCAAACCATAGCGCTCACGACTCGCATGCATACGGATGGAAACCGGTGGGCGGCCCAGCCAGCGGCGGAACCGCGCCCATAGGGTTTGGCGGTGCATCCGCGCTTCCAGCGACATGGTATCAATCATCGGAAACAGCACCCCTTCCCCACGTCGGGCTTTGACAGCTGCATTCAAAAAGGGCCGTTCAATATTGCGAAAATGAACGACCACTAGGCGACCTGCTAGCTGAGCCAGCAGTTCGTCCAGTATCTCGTCTAAGTCCGGTGCCTGGGCGATCTCTGAATGGGTAATGTGGTGGTAGGTAATTGAGGCTTCTGCTAGCGGTCGCGAAGGGTTCACCACCCAGTAGCGCCGCTCAGCCAATTTGATACGATTTAACGTGAAGGGCACGAGGCCAATACTGACAATCGCATGTCGCCTCTCATCCAGCCCAGTGGTTTCCATATCCAGCGCCACCATGGGCACCTCAGAAATGGGCGTTTCAGGATCAGGCAACGGCGTACCAAAGAATTGCTGAAGGGCAGGATTTTTCGCTTGTTGCGCTCGTTGGGCCATATAGCCCTTCCAATCGGCCTGGACGATTTTTTGACGTGGGCGTATACCGCGCATCTTAGCGCCCCTGCCGTTGTGCAGGCATGGGATAGCGGAACTTCAGAAATTTTTGTGCGTTGCTCAGCACCTGGAAGGCGTCTTTCAGCGTGTGCCGCTCGCTATCCGCCACGTTTTCAGGCTCGATATTGTTATCCGGCAGGCGATCCTCTTGTAGGTCAATCATTTGATGGCGAATCCGCGACATGCATAAAAACTCAAACGCATAGCTTAGCTTGTCGCTCATGCCGGTCGCCAATAGCTGGGTCTTACTGATGTCATTCAAGCGCTGAAAGGAGTTCTGCGCTTTGGAACCGCAGGCCAAAGCGTGAATACGCACCAAATCCACCATCGGCGCAGTTCCCCGGCGCTTCAAGTTGATCGAGTTGTTGTGCTTGCCATCTTGCTCCATCACAAAGGTACGGAAAAACCCCAGCGGTGGCGTACGGTTTAAGGCATTGCGCGCCATGGCGGCTAAAAACAGCGGTGATTTTGGCGCTGTCTCGGCAATCAAATCTTGCAGCGTTTCCACATAAAGGTCTTCGCCATAGCAACTATCCAGGTCAAAGAAAATCGAGCTGTGCAGCAGCCGTTCAGGCGTGGGATTGGCCATCCAATCCTGAAAATACCCCTTCCAAACGCTGAGCGGCTGACGCCACTGAACGTTGGTCGCCATAACGTCACCTTTGCAGTAGGTGTAACCGCAGGCATCTAAGCCATCGCTGACAATTTTTGCCAGGGCGTAAAAGTAGTCGTCATGCTCTTCGGGATTAAACTCGTCGGAGAGGATCAGCGCATTATCCTGGTCAGTGACGATGCTCTGCTCATTGCGGGCCATTGAGCCATTCACCATAAAACAATAAGGCACCGGCGGGGGGCCAAGTTCTGCTTCAGCCATTTCCAGCAACCGTCGAGTAAAGCTGCGTCCGATCGTGGAAAGGGCGCTACCCACCATCTGCGAGTTAGCGCCCTCTTGCACCATACGCACAAACGCCGCGCTCACATCCGGCGCCAAGCGTGCCAGCCCCTGGGCGCTGGACTGATTAAAAATATTGCTGACCAGATAGAGACCACTGTGGGTCTCGTAGCGAATAATGTCGGAGAGATGCACTACGCCCACAGGGCGCTGACGATAGAGCACAGGCAGGTGATGCACGTTACTGCGCAACATCGTCAGCATCGCTTCATAAACAGAGGCGTCAGACTGGATAGTAATTAGCCGCGAGGAAATCACTTCACCGACGGAGGTTTGTGGCGATAGCCCCTCGGCCACAATGCGGGTACGAAAATCACTATCGGTTAAAATACCGCACATCTGCCAAGTTTGGCCTTCGCTATCTTTAAAACTGTAGCGAGGGTTATCGCTCCCCTCTTTTATTACCAGCAGGGCGGAGGCTTGAGCCTCGCTCATTTGCTGCGCGGCGTGCTGAACGCTGGTAGACGTTTCCACCATTACTGGATAGCGGGTTAGCAGCTTGCGTATCCGCGTCACCATCATGTCGTTGGACTTCTTTTGCTGCTCGGCAGCGCTCTCAAGCCGCGGTCGCTCCAACTCGACAAAATCCGCAAAATGGTCATCCTCCTCGCACAATCGCAGGAAGACCGCCTTGGGAATAAAATAGATCAGGGTATCTTCGATCGCCTGGGCTGGGAAACGCACCTTATGGTTACGCAAGAGGCTGAAGTGACCGAAAATATCGCCTTCGCCCAGGCGGTTATACAGCTCGCCCTGACTACGATAAACCTCCACAGCGCCACTGCGGATATAGCAAAGATCATTGAGCATCTCGTTAAGCGTTAATATGCTGCTACCTGTTTTGAAGTAGCTCACTTCCACCTGCTCAGCAATGGCATCAAGGAGATCATCCGACAGCCCATCAAAAGGGGGAAACCGTCCCATATGTTGGCGTATTTCTAACAGTTCGACATCCATACGGACTCCTTGGTGTTGCCGGTCAATAGGCTGGATAATCAACGCATAATCTAAAGTGTGGCGGGAAGGCTAAGTTAGGTAAACCCCACTAAGGATAATAAAACTAACCGTAGGCCAATCGGCTCACAAAAAAAGCCCGGTGCAGTTATGCACCGGGCTTTGGTGGCCGAAACCATACTAATATTAACGTTGCTAAATAAAGGTTGCTATATTAGCCAGACCAAATTAGCAAAAACACATCAGCCACTTTTAGCAGTATGACTTATGACTGGTTAGCCATTTCCTGCACACGCTGCATCATTTCCGGATCTTGCTGAATGGATTGACCAATAGCGTTGAAGGTATCAACATCTAGGCCGCTGTCTTCGACCACTTCGATCATGCGGTCGTTAGCTTCGGTGCGCACTTCCTGTTGCGCTGATTCATCTTCCGCTTCCTGCAGACGCTGGGTATATTCCTGAGAAATAACCGCAATTTCTTGAGAAGCATCGGCAAACTGCTGGAGCTGGTCGTCAGAAAAATCCTGGGCAGGAGCTTGCTGGGTTGCCATTGGATCTTGTGCAGCGCCTTGTTGCTCTTCCTGGGCGTGGGCGGTGGCCGTCATCAAACCGGTCGCGAGCAGAGCAGCGGAGAACAGAGCAGTCATACGTTGCATAGAAGAAACCTCAATATTGCGTTGTGTATGTGCCCTCTGTGACGCGCCATGCTCAAGCAGGTTCAATCTTTTATGTAAAAGTTAGTAACAAAAAGAATCAAATGTATCTAAAAGACGAATTAAACACGCCACCTCGGAAATAATATGTCTAGCATATTCAGCAAGTTACGTAAAAACGACTTACCTTCAGCAGGGCTTGCCGCCATGCCCGCACTTTTTGTTCTGCTTTGGAGCACTGGCTTTATTGGTGCAAAGTTCGGCCTGCCTTACGCAGAACCTTTTACGTTTCTGTTTATTCGCTTTGTACTCACGCTACTGCTACTGACTCCGCTGGTCGTCGTGATGCGGATACCTTGGCCCTCATCACCCAGGCTATGGATACATATCGCCATATCAGGCTTTCTAGTCCATGGTGCTTACTTAGGTGGCGTCTTCTATGGCATTTACCTGGGCATGCCCGCCGGTTTAGCGGCCTTACTGGTGGGGCTGCAGCCGCTTCTGACCGCCGCCTTCGCTGGCCCACTGCTGGGTGAGCAGCTCTCTTGGCGCCAATGGACAGGGCTAGCGCTGGGCCTGATAGGTATCAGTTTAGTCCTCGGCAGTAAGCTTGAGCTGGGTGAGTCGCTGTTTGACGGCTTCGGGATTAGTGCTCTGCTGTGTGTCACCGCCGCGTTAATGGGGATTTCGCTGGGTACGCTCTATCAGAAAAGATACTGCACCAGCATGCCGCTGCTTTCAGGGGCGGTGATTCAGTACTTAGCAGCGGGCGCTCTGCTGGGCGTTGGAGCCCTGCTTTTTGAGTCCCGCCAGGTGGAATGGAGCAGCACCTTTGTGCTGACCCTGGGCTGGTTGGTGTTGATTCTCTCAATTGCAGCTATTCTGTTACTCATGGCCTTGATTAAAAAGGGGGAAGCTTCGCGTGTAGCGAGTCTTTTTTATCTTGTGCCGCCAGTCACGGCGCTTCAGGCGTGGTGGCTCTTTGACGAACGCCTTCCCTTGTTAGGGCTTGTGGGTATGTTGGTGGCCATCACTGGGGTAGTGATGGTGATACGGAAACCCGGCCCTAAGGCGAGTAGACGATGACCCGATTTTTATAATGGTCGATAATTTTATTCCAGGGCTTGGCTAAACATGTCAGCACAACACCACTGTGCCAGGGTGAACGGACACTGTAACCGTTGCAATTCTCCGGTACCTTTTGCATTCACGATGGTGTTTCAACCGATCATCAATTGGGGGCGATAACGACAAGTGCTACCAAGCCATACTGCATAGCCTGGTGGCACTAGCAAAAACCTTGGGAACTCAGCTAATTGCTGAAGGTGTTGAAACCCGTGAGGAATCACGCGGCCTGCTGCCCTTGGGTCTTCCCATGTAGCAGGGCTATTACTTCTCCTATCCCAATCTGGAAGCACTCGCGGAAATTGACGACGCTAAATACGAATAGCGTGGCTAAAAATAGCTATATGAAAATAGCTATAGATGTTGCAAATAATCAGCCCCACCTAAGTTACGCATCTGCTGGCGAATCCACTGACTTCGCCGCTCAACCTGGGCATCGGGGCGTGCGGCGCTGCGCGTCAGGGGGCTGGGTAAGATAGCCGCGAGAAGACTTGCCTGGCGCTCAGTTAACGAAGCTGAAGAGACGCCAAAATAGTGCTGAGCAGCGGCTTCTAGGCCAAACACACCGCGATCCCACTCGGCGACATTGAGATAGACCTCTAAAATACGCTGCTTGCTCCAGAGTATCTCGATCAGTAGCGTAAACCACGCTTCTAGCCCCTTCCGCGTCCAGCTGCGACCTGTCCACAGAAAAACGTTTTTAGCCGTTTGTTGGCTCAAGGTACTGGCACCGCGCAGTCGTCCGCCGTCCCGGCTAGCCTGCAATGCGCGGCGCAGTTCGACCAGATCAAACCCGCCGTGGTGTGGAAAGCGCTGATCCTCCGCGGCAATCACTGCCAGCTTAGCGTTCACCGAGAGCGAGTCCCAACCTCGCCACTCGCGCTGTATACGAATCGGATCGCTGTGGATCCAGCTCTGAATTTTGCGCTCGACCATCACCATCGATCCCGGTGGTGGAACGACCCGAAACAACAAGACCAGCGCGACCGACAACAGTACAAACGCTAAAACGCCGCGCCATACAATCCGCCATAGCAGACGCATAAAACGGCGCAGCAAGCGATTGAGCATCCCGTTATCCTTAACGCTTCATGAGGTGATCTGCATGATAGCGCAGATGATCCTCAATGAACGAGGCAATGAAGAAGTAACTGTGATCGTAGCCCGGCTGGCGGCGCAGCGTTAACGGATGATCATGCTCTTCGCAAACGGCTTCTAAACGCTCTGGCTGAAGCTGCTCTTCCAGGAATTGATCCGCTTCGCCCTGGTCGATAAACAGCCGCTGGCGTGATGCGCCGTTGGCCACCAGCTCACAGGCATCGTACTGACGCCAGCGGGACTGATCGTCCCCCAAGTAGGCGTTAAACGCCTGCTGCCCCCAAGGGCAGTTCATCGGGTTCACCACCGGTGAGAAGGCCGACACAGAGCGGAAACGACCTGGATGACGCAGCGCCAGGATCAATGCTCCGTGCCCACCCATCGAGTGTCCGCTAATCGATTCGCGCCCATTGACCGGGAAGTGCTGACGCACTACAGAAGGCAACTCCTCAATCACATAGTCGTACATGCGATAGTGGGGCTTCCAGGGTGACTCGGTGGCATTGACGTAAAACCCAGCCCCAGAGCCTAAATCATAGCTTTCATGCTCGCCGGGCAAGTCGGTGCCCCGTGGGCTGGTATCAGGGCAAACAATCGCCACGCCCAGCTCAGCGGCAATACGGTGAGCGCCCGCTTTCTGCATGAAATTTTCGTCATTACAGGTCAGCCCCGAGAGCCACCACAGCAGCGGTACGCGCTCGTTTTCCGCCTGGGGTGGCAAGTAAACGGCGAAGATCATGTCGCAGTCCAGCGCACGGGAATAGTGGCGGTAGCGCTTATGCCAGCCCCCGAAACTACGGTTGGCAGACACCAGTTCTAGAGTTTCACTCATGCTCATGGGCAGGTTCCTTTAAATACAGCAAACGCGGCAGGTCTACCCTACCGCGTTTTAGCGTTTCAAACGTGCTTTCTATACTACTTAATAATGCTAGGCCTAGTAATGCAGCACGGTACGAATGCTCTTACCCGCATGCAGTAATTCAAACGCTTCGTTGATCTTTTCGAATGGCATATCGTGGGTAATGAAATCGTCGATATTGATTTCGCCGTTCATATAACGATCAACGTAGCCCGGCAGCTCGCTGCGTCCTTTTACGCCACCAAAGGCGGAGCCTTTCCAGACCCGCCCGGTGACCAACTGGAATGGCCGTGTGGAGATCTCTTCACCGGCTCCAGCGACACCAATGATGATCGATTCACCCCAGCCTTTGTGGCAGCACTCCAGCGCTGAGCGCATCACATTGACGTTGCCGATACACTCAAAGGAGTAGTCAACGCCGCCATCGGTCAAATCGACAATGACCTGCTGGATTGGATCTGAATACTCTTTGGGGTTCACAAAATCAGTGGCGCCAAACTGCTTGGCCAGCTCAAATTTATCAGCGTTGACGTCGATAGCAATAATACGCCCTGCCTTAGCCATTACCGCGCCTTGAATGACGGCCAAACCGATAGCTCCGAGACCAAACACCGCCACAGTGGCGCCCGGCTCTACTTTTGCGGTATTCAGCACTGCACCGATGCCGGTGGTCACGCCGCAGCCCAGTAGGCAGATTTTATCCATGGGTGCTTCTTTAGAAACCACCGCCAGGGAGACTTCAGGCAACACGGTGTACTCGCTGAACGTGGAGGTGCCCATATAGTGATGAAGCATTTTGCCCTCGAGTGAAAAACGCGAGGTACCGTCAGGCATGACCCCTTTACCTTGGGTAGCACGCACGCTGCCACACAGGTTGGTTTTGCCCGACAAACAGAATTTACACTTTCCACACTCAGCGGTGTAAAGCGGAATAACATGGTCGCCTGGCTTAAGGCTGGTAACGCCCTCGCCGACTTCCTGCACAACGCCGGCACCTTCATGGCCCAGCACCGCAGGGAAGTTACCTTCGGGATCAGCACCGGAGAGCGTGTAAGCATCGGTATGGCAAACGCTTGTCGCGGCCATTTTAACCAGCACTTCCCCCGCCTTCGGGCCTTCGACATCAATCTCGACCAGTTCAAGCGGCTTACCCGCTTCCAGTGCAACAGCTGCGCGTGATTTCATATTGACTCCTAAATGTTCATTACTTCAACAACAGACACTAAGCCGTTACTCGTCAACTGCCACTGGGCCAAACTCAATCGGCAGCCAGCGATAGCCCTCTTCATCTTCTACGATATGACCAATGCCAGGGAAAGGCATATGGGCACCAGCTATCCAGTGTTTATCTTCAACCGCGCTTTCGAGCACGCTTTCCCGGGTGCGAATGGCCTGCTCGGGGTCAGAATCAAACTCAATGGCCACAGTAGGGTCAGCAAATTGAACGCCGTAGCTGTGTACTACGTCCCCCCATACCAGCATGGCGTCATCATCGCTATTGAGCATAAAGCTTGAGTGTCCGGCGGTGTGGCCATGTGTATCTTGGGCAACAATGCCCATCAGAACTTCATCACCAGCCGTGAAGGGGTTGAAACGATCAGCTTCCTGATAAGGCGCTGCCGCGTCTTGAGCCATGGTAAAGAAGGGTTGATTGGCTTCAGGCGCCGCAGCCGCACGCTCCTCATCCAGCCAAAAATCGGCATCCGCTTGGCTGGCACGCAGTTCAGCATTGGGATAAACCGCTTCGCCCTCCTCATTGGCCAAACCACACACGTGGTCAGGATGCAGATGAGTCATCAACACCGTGTCGACATCCTCCGGCGAGTAGCCAGAAGCGCGTAGGTTACTCTCCACCTGACCTAATGAGGGGCCAAAGCAAGCAGCCGAGCCGGCATCGACCAGCACAAGGTTCTCGCCAGTGTGAATAAGAAAGGCATTGACCGCAGTTTGCATGCCACTCTCTGCATCGATAAATAGCGCATCCAAGTGGCGGAGAATCTCTTCTTGCTCCATGCCTTTTAGCAAGGAGGTATCAATAGCCGTATGACCATCGTATAGCGCGGTTACCTCATACTCCCCAACCATCATGCGAAACCAACCTGGCGCCTGCTCCTGCTGCTGGGCGGGCAGCTCTGCCTGGGCACTGACTGCCCAGCCAGCGCTCACGGCCACTGCTAGCGCACCGCGAGACCACTGAGATAAAGATATAGACATAAGCAAAAGACTCCAGTCATAGGCTAGCGATGCTAGCAGTGTAGGCCAGCTAGGCGCTCTTGATAAACCGGGATACACTCATAAAATTATTGCCACACAGCAACAATCGCTATCAACCCAGGGAGTTAGCATGCAGCACTGGAGCCGTATCGAAGCCTTTGTTGAGGTGGTGCGTTTAGGCACGTTCTCTGCTGCGGCCCGCCACCTGAAGGTATCGACCTCGCATATCAGCCGTTTGGTCAGCCAGCTCGAAAACCAGCTGGGCGTGCAGTTGCTCTATCGTACCACCCGCCAGATCCGCTTAACCGATGCGGGCACTATCTACGTGGAACACTGCCGCCATCTATTTGATGGGCTACGCGATGCCGAGCAGGCGCTTAGCGAACTCCAGGCCAAGCCTAGCGGGCTACTTAAACTGACCTCGGCCACGACCTTTGGCGAGCGCTTTATCGCCCCACTGGTGAATGACTTTCAGTGTTTGCATCCGCAGTTGGACGTTCATATGCACTTCACTAACCGACCAGTAGAACTCATTGAAGAGGGCTACGATATTGCCATTCGGATGGGCGTATTAAAGGATTCAAGCCTGATCGCCAGACGCCTATGTGACCGCCGCGAGTATATCGTCGGCTCACAGAGCTACTTCCGCCAGGCGCCGCGCCCCCACACCTTGGCGGAACTTAGCCAGCACCGCTGCCTGATTGGCTCACGGCCCAACTGGCTGTTTGAAGTCAACGGCCAACGCCGTGAAGTGCGTGTCGAGGGGTGCTGGTCGGGAAATTCCGGGCCAGCGCTGCTAGACGCGGCGCGCAAGGGGCTGGGGCTTGCGCAACTACCGGACTACTACGTTGCCCCCTACTTGGCCAGCGGCGAGCTAGTGGCCGTGCTTGAGCCCTTTCAGCATCACGATACCGCCGTTTGGGCGGTTTACCCCCGCCACCGCCACCTGTCACCCAAAATCCGCCAACTGGTCGACTACCTGGTCGCTAATATAGACACCCTGCTACCCAGCAATCCGCTTGCCTAGCACTCGATAGCATTGACCGCGAGCCCGCCCTTGGAGGTCTCTTTGTATTTGTCCTGCATGTCACGGCCAGTATCGCGCATGGTACGGATCACTTTATCCAGCGATATAAAGTGCTCTCCATCGCCATGCAGCGCCATTCGTGCAGCGTTTATAGCTTTGACGGAGGCGATCGCATTGCGCTCGATGCAGGGCACTTGGACAAGCCCGCCGACCGGGTCGCAGGTCAAACCAAGGTTATGTTCCAAGCCGATCTCAGCGGCATTTTCCACCTGCCCAGGTGAGCCGCCTAGCACTTCGGCAAGCCCTGCGGCCGCCATAGCACAAGCGGAGCCAACTTCGCCCTGACAGCCCACTTCGGCACCGGAAATGGAGGCGTTCTTTTTGCATAAAATGCCTACGGCCCCGGCGGTAAGCAGAAAATCCACCACATCAGCTTCGCTAGCGTCGGGTTCAAACTTCAAGTAGTACGCTAATACGGCGGGCACGATGCCCGCTGCGCCGTTGGTCGGCGCAGTGACCATCCGCCGCCCGGCGGCGTTCTCTTCATTTACTGCCAACGCAAACACGTTAACCCAATCCATTACGGTAAAACTCGACACGATCAGGCGCTGATTTTCCGGTGGATGAAGCAACTGCTGGTGGAGCAGTTGCGCACGGCGGCGCACATTTAATCCACCGGGCAAATGGCCTGTAGCGCGTAGGCCATTCTCAATGCTATCGCTCATGGCGTGCCAGATGGTCAGCAGCTCTTCACGAATGGCCGATTCGCTACGCCAGGCTTTCTCGTTTTCTAACATAAGCTGGCTAATACGCAGTTGATGCTGCCGGCATAGTACGAGTAGTTCGGCCGCCGTATTGAAGGGATAAGTCAGTTCAGTAGCATCTTCACCGACCTCGCCTTGATCTGCCTTCGCTTGATCGACATAAAAACCGCCGCCGAGGGAGTAAAACGTATTGGTCGCCACTAGCGCGTCATCACAATAGGCGCTCAGCACCATGGCATTGGGATGGAACGGCAAACAGGCCTCATCCCATTCGACATCGTTATGAGCGTCAAAAGCGATCTGTTGGCCATTGGCCAACAACAGCGGCTCGCCTTCGGCAAGTTGTTTTAACCGCGACGTAATCGTGTCTGGATCGATACTTTCTGGTGCTTCGCCCATCAGCCCCATGATGACGGCTTGATCGGTACCGTGGCCCACCCCGGTGGCGGCAAGTGACCCATGAAGCCTTACCACCAGCCGGGTAACGCGGGTATCGCCAAGCGCCAAGGCAAAATCTCGCGACGCGCGCATCGGGCCCACAGTATGGGAACTCGATGGCCCGATGCCAATTCGGAAAAGATCAAACACACTAATAGCCATGTCTATTACGCCTCACAACACTGTTATTACCTGCCTATGGGGCACTTTGCAGCGCCGATGACCAAACGTCGAGTGATTAACCGCAATATCGACGTGCCAACACATAACTGTGACGATATAATGAACATTCAACCCTGCATGTTTTTATATGCACATGTCATTGCAAAATTGTGTAGTAGCTACGCTGCTTACCCACAAAGGATGTTGGTATGTCTTCCCCCCCTGCCTGGCCTATCGGATTTCGAACCATCTTAGTACGTGCGGTGCTGTACGTGCTGTTTATCGGCGCGATTACCCAAGGTGCCTATTTAGAAGCGCTCTATTTACCCTCAGTTCGGTTTTCTGAGCTGGGCTTTACCGAGTTTACCCAGACCCTGGTGCTGGCCACCTGCTGTGCAATGCTGATTTACATTCGTCATGTACTTAAAGTGTGGCCCACCGTTACACTGCTGCTGCTGGCATTTGTGGCCGCCTCCTTAGTACGCGAACAGGATCACTTTTTAGATAACTATGTGGCTGAGAACACCTGGAAGGTACTCGTTGCACTGATTATTCTCCCATCGCTTTTTTGGGTGGTGAAGCAGCGCCAACGCTTTCTTGCGGAGTTCACTCATTACAGCAACACCTTCGCCTTTGGTTTGTTTACGGCAGGCGTGCTGACCACTTATATATTCTCGCGCCTGTATGGGCGGCAAGAGTTCTGGCAAGCCATTCTTGAAGACAGCTATTCAGGAACCTTTAAGAGTGTTGCTGAAGAAGTCGTCGAACTACTCGGTTATAGCCTAATTCTGATCGCCACCCTCGAATTGTTACTACTGGCTCGGCGCATTTATAAAGCCCGGCAGATACCCAGTTAAACGCAGCACGCATCGCCTTCAACAATAGCCCCCCCATAAAAAAAAGCCGCCGTCCTACGAGAACGG
>NZ_AOPO01000033.1 GCF_000336575.1 Vreelandella titanicae BH1
GATTACCCCAGAAGATGCAAGCGGCAACTACCTGCACTACGGTGTGCGTGAGTTCGGCATGGGGGCGGTCATGAACGGCATCGCCCTGCACGGCGGTCTGGTACCTTACGGTGCAACCTTCCTGATCTTTATGGAGTACATGCGTAACTCGATTCGCATGGCGTCGCTGATGGGCCAGCAGGTGATTTACGTGTTTACCCACGACTCCATCGGCCTGGGTGAAGATGGCCCGACTCACCAGCCCATTGAGCAGCTCACCAGCCTGCGTACCACGCCGAACCTCAATACCTGGCGTCCCTGTGATGCGGTCGAAACCGCCGCCGCCTGGGATGCGGCCATCAAGCGTCACTCTGGCCCCACGGCGCTGGTGCTGTCACGCCAGAACCTGCCCCACCAGCAGCGCACGAAGGCGCAGTTGGCGGCGATTCAAAACGGGGCGTATGTTCTTAAGGACAGCGAAGGAACGCCGGAGTTGATTCTGATTGCCACCGGTTCTGAAGTCGGCCTGGCCATGGACGCCGCCGCCGATCTTGAGCAGCAGGGCAAAGCGGTACGCGTGGTTTCCATGCCCTCGGCTTATCGCTTTAACGGCCAGGACGCCGAGTACCGCGAAAGCGTACTGCCCAAAGCGGTCACCAAACGTATCGCCATCGAAGCCGCTCACGCCGACTACTGGTACAAGTACGTGGGCCTGGAAGGCCGTGTAATCGGCATGACCACCTACGGTGAATCCGCACCAGCGGGGGATCTGTTCAAGCACTTCGGCTTTACCGTCGACAATGTGGTCAAGCAAGCCAACGAACTACTCGGCTAAGCCATGCCAGCACTCAGTGGCTTTCTATGGCTGATTAGCTACTGGCTTATCGGTGAAGTGGTAATCCACTTCACCGCTTTGCCGATCTCGTCAGGCGTGATCGGCATGTTGCTGCTCTGCGCTACGCTCGCCGTCCGTGGCCGTGTCCCTAGCAGCATTGCCGCTGCCGCCCAGCCGCTTATTGCGCTCCTCGCTATGCTGATTATGCCCGGGGTTGTAGGAGTGTTTTTCATCATCGGCGAACTGGCTGGGCAGTGGAGTGCCATTCTTATTGCCTTGGTGTTGGGTACGTTACTCAGCGTGATAACCACGCTGTGGCTGCTCAAGCGACTAATCGGGCAGCCGCATGTCCGCTGATACACCGCTGCTCACTTTATTAACCACCACCCCGCTATTTGCGGTGGGGTTAACGCTCGCCGCTTATTTGCTTGGTAGTGCTCTGTTCCAGCGTTTAAAGCGCCCTTCTTGGCTTCCCGCTATTTTGATCGCGGCGCTGCTACTGGCGGGAGCGTTAGCGCTGATAGGGCTGCCTTACGCTACCTATCAGCAGGGGGCCACATGGCTAACGGTGCTATTGGGGCCAGCCACAGTGGCGCTGGGTATGCCGCTTTATCAACAGTTGCCGCGGATTGTTGAATTATGGCGACCGCTGGCGATTTGTTTACCCATCGCCGCAACGCTGGCAGCTTGCTATTCACTGGCAATTGCTTGGTTACTGGGCAGCTCGGACACCATACTCGCTTCCATTGCCGCTAAATCGGTAACCGCGCCTATCGCTATCGGCATTACGGAACAGCTTGGTGGTACGGTAGCCCTGCTGTTGGGTGCGCTGCTGGTCACCGGGGTGATCACGATTCCCTGTGTCAGCCTCGCTGCGCGTTGGCTGCATATTGACGATGAGCGCTTGATCGGTTTCGCCCTGGGGCTTAACGGCCATGCCATTGGCACGGTAAGAGCATTTGAGATCAGCCCCACCGCTGGGGCTTTTGCATCACTGGGCATGAGCCTTACCGGTATTTTCACCGCAGTACTGCTGCCACTCGCCTGGCGATTAATAAGCATGGGCAGCTGATAGGCACCGGCAGTTAATAAGAATCGTCCGCTGAAATACGTTATCATCACAACGAGTTCTAGCCTATTTCGATTATTGTTGATTCACTTTTAAGAGCCACCCTTCTGCATGGCTAATTCTGCTCCCAGGTATCGCATCGCCATTAACGGTTACGGACGCATTGGCCAATGCGTGTTGCGGGCGCTCGTCGAGCGGCAACACCCCGAACTTGAAGTGGTCGCCATTAATGAACTCTCTGATCTCGCGACCATCACCTATCTAACCCGTTACGACACCACCCATGGCCGCTTTCCCGGTGACGTCGATAACGACGGTCAGTACCTTATCGTCAACGGCCAGCGCATCCAGGTACTCTGCGAACAAGATCCACACAAGTTACCCTGGAAGACGCTTGATGTGGATCTGGTGCTGGAGTGCTCCGGGAGCTTTAAAGATCGTGCCACCGCTGAGCTGCACTTAGCGGCAGGCGCTAAGCGGCTGCTGTTTTCCCAGCCAGCGGAAAATGATGTCGATGCCACCATTGTGTGGGGCATTAATGAAGGCGAGCTGGCGCTTTCCCAGCGCATACTCTCTGCCGCTTCGTGCACCACCAACTGCCTGGTGCCGCTGTTGACCGTTCTGGATGAAGCTCTCGGCCTTGAGCACGGTGTCACCACGACGATTCATTCGGCGATGAATGACCAGCCGGTGATCGATGCCTACCACCAGACCGACCTGCGTCTGACCCGCTCGGCAATGCACTCCATTGTGCCGGTGGATACCGGCTTGGCGCTGGGTATTAGCCGCTTGATGCCTAATCTTGCGAACCGCTTTGAGTGCCTGCACGTACGTGTTCCCACTATCAATGTCTCTGCCATGGACGTGGCACTCACCGTCAGCCGCGACACTCACCGCGACGATGTAAATAACCTGCTGCTGGCCGCCAGTCAGCAGCGCTTAAAGGGCGTGCTTGGCTATACTGAAGCGCCTATGGCGTCGGTTGATTTTAATCACGACCCTCGCTCAGGCATCCTGGACGCTACCCAAACCCGAGTGGCTGGCAAGCGCCTTATCAAACTGCTGTGCTGGTTCGACAATGAGTGGGGGTTCGCTAACCGTATGCTCGATATTAGCCAGCGACTGGCCAGACTTTCGACAGAAACGTAACCTATTTGCATTAACTGTTTATATTGAGTTCCACGGCCTAAACACGAGGAAACCGCTTCCATGAACGTAAAAAAGATGACTGACCTTCCCCTGGAAGGACAACGCGTGCTGATTCGTGAAGATTTGAATGTGCCTATCAAACATGGCCGCGTCTCTAGCAACGCCCGCCTGCGTGCCGCACTGCCAACCATCCAAGCCGCCGCAAAGGCTGGGGCGAAGGTGATGTTGATGAGCCATTTAGGGCGCCCCACCGAAGGCGAACCCGCCGAGGAGTTTTCCCTGGCGCCGGTGGCTGAACACCTGGGTGAACTGTTAGGCCGCTCAGTGCCGCTGATCAAAGCCTATCTCGGTGAAACGGTCGACGAAACGCTGGATCTCGTCAATGGCGACGTCGTACTGCTAGAGAACGTGCGCTTTAACAGCGGCGAGAAAAAAGATGATGAGCAGTTGGCGAAACAGTACGCCGCGCTGTGCGATATCTTTGTGATGGACGCTTTTGGCACCGCCCACCGTGCCCAAGCCTCTACCCATGGCGTGGCGCGTTTTGCCCCTAGCGCCTGCGCTGGCCCTTTGCTTGCCCAGGAACTCGATGCACTTGAGAAAGCGCTGGCACACCCGGCTCGGCCCATGGCAGCCATCGTCGGCGGCTCGAAGGTCTCTACCAAGCTGGATGTCCTCACCGCGCTGGCTGATAAATGTGATCAACTGATTGTCGGCGGCGGCATCGCCAACACCTTTATTGCCGCCGCGGGGTACAATGTCGGTAAATCACTCCATGAGGCTGATTTGGTGGGCCAAGCCAAAGCACTGATGGAGAAGGTCTCGATTCCACTTCCTACCGATGTTGTCGTTGCCACCGAGTTTTCTGAGTCGGCCAAGGCCGTTGTCAAGCCGGTCGACCAGGTGGCTGATAACGAGATGATTCTGGATATTGGCCCAGACACCGCTGCACATTTGGCCAGCATGCTTAAGGATGCAGGCACTATTTTATGGAATGGGCCTGTCGGCGTCTTTGAAATCGATCAATTCGGTAAAGGTACCCAGGTAATCGCCCAGGCTATCGCTGATAGCGCAGGTTTCTCTATTGCCGGTGGCGGCGATACCTTAGCGGCCATTGATAAATATGCCATTGCGGATCGCGTTTCGTACATTTCAACCGGTGGCGGCGCCTTTCTTGAGTATGTCGAAGGCAAGCAGTTGCCTGCCGTTGCTGCACTCGAAGCCGCCGCCAAACGCGGTTAACATTACACGACTTGAATCTAAACACTCACCATCGTTCAAACTGGTAGCTCAGTCTTTAAACCCACTTTTGACAACCCAGTCTTTACAACATAGATAAGGTAACTTCATGGCTTTGATCAGCATGCGCCAGATGCTCGACCACGCCGCCGAATATGGTTACGGCATTCCGGCGTTCAACGTCAACAACCTTGAGCAGATGCGCGCCATTATGGAAGCCGCTGATGCCACCGATTCGCCGGTCATCGTGCAAGCATCTGCCGGTGCACGCAAGTACGCGGGTGCGCCCTTCCTGCGCCATCTGATTTTGGCGGCCGTCGAAGAGTTTCCGCATATCCCTGTGGTCATGCACCAGGATCACGGCACCAGCCCTGCGGTCTGCCAGCGTTCTATTCAGCTCGGCTTCTCCTCGGTGATGATGGATGGCTCGCTGGGTGAAGATGGTAAAACGCCCACCGACTACGACTATAACGTCAATGTTACCCGCCGCGCGGTGGAAATGGCTCACGCCTGTGGCGTTTCCGTCGAAGGCGAGTTGGGCTGCCTGGGCAGCCTGGAAACCGGCATGGCCGGTGAAGAAGACGGTATTGGCGCGGAAGGCAAGCTGGATATGGAGCAACTGCTTACCGACCCAGAAGAAGCCGCAGAGTTTGTGAAAGCGACCCATGTGGACGCACTGGCGATTGCCATTGGCACCAGCCACGGCGCTTACAAGTTCACTAAGCCGCCTACCGGTGACACGCTCTCTATCCAGCGTATTAAAGAGATCCACGCGCGGATTCCGGACACCCATCTGGTCATGCACGGCTCTTCTTCTGTTCCCCAGGAGTGGCTGGAAGTGATTAACCAGCACGGCGGTGAGATCCCCGAAACGTACGGCGTGCCAGTCGAAGAGATCGTTGAGGGCATTAAGCACGGCGTGCGTAAGGTCAACATCGACACCGACCTACGCTTGGCGTCTACCGGTGCCGTGCGTCGCTTCCTGGCTGAGAACCCGTCAGAATTCGACCCACGTAAGTTCTTGAAAGAGACCGTTACCGCGATGCGCGATCTATGTATCGCCCGCTACGAAGCCTTTGGTACGGCCGGCAATGCCAGTAAGATTAAGCCGATCAGCTTGGAAGAGATGTTCCTGCGCTATGAGCGCGGCGAACTGGCTCCCAAGGTAAAATAAGCTTGTAATTGGCCCACTTTCGAAAAAGACGACCAACCGGTCGTCTTTTTTTGTGGCTAATTAAATAGATATTGCAATGCAGCATAGATGCGCTAACACTGGAGATGAGGTCACGATGTCTCGTGTTCCAGCAAGGAGGCCACAACGCTGATGAAACCCACAACTTCCCTTCCCCTAATGCCCACTCCCCCGGTAGCGATGTTCGATATATGGAAAGTCGGTATCATGGCCTTTGAGCTATGGTCGACGTCTTTGTCGACGATCACTATGCGAAATCATTTATGGCAAACACAGCCGTTTTTCAGCCCCAAAATGATGCAAGAAAATCAACGTATGGTCACCGAAAAACTCGAGGCCAGCATGGAAGCTGGCCTCGTCATGCAAAAAGCGCTGCTCAACTCAATGAGCGGCAAGCAGGCTCCCTGGTGGGTGACCAGCCAGCGCACAATGAAGCCTTACCATCAGCGTAGTAGCGCTAACTCGCGCCGACTCGCCAAGTAACGCTTAGGCACTGACGTTATGCATTATCGTCGGTGCCATCCTCGTCATCTTCGCTATTCTCTTCTTCGCTGCTATGAATGGCATCTTCTGGGCTGCCAGTGCCGCCCGTGCCCGCCTCTGGGTTTCGCTCTTCACTCTCACCCGATTCTAACTCGACGTCAGCTTCGCCCTCGCTAGTGGCTACTTCTTCGTTTTTCTCTTCTTCCTCTTCTTCTTCACGGACGCGTGCCTGTTCATCCGCGCCTTCGGAATCGCTAGAAGAAGCGCCTTCACCTTCATCACGCTTTACTGATCCCGCTTTAATGCCGTACTCCTCTTCAAGCGCTTCATCATCCAGAGGTTCGTGCTGTTCACCCTCAGACGCATGATTATCAGCAAACACATAGCCAGTGGTCGTTAATAAGGCAGCGCTAAGTGCAAAGGGTAGAAACCAAGGGGTTAATCGCATTAGGCATTCTCCATGTCGTGGTTATGAAAGAATAGTGCATCCCCACTATCTCTTCAGCGCAGCTGAGGCATTTCCATCGCTTGTACTACTGCGTCTGCTGACGCTAGATGGCCTACAACAGTAGCCAGCAAAATGAGTGTAGCCATTTAAGCTGGCTCAAGAGTCACGTTCAGGCAAGCAAAAAATAACAAAACAGTGTTCACAAATGACGTAAAATCCCGTTCAATAGCAGTATGGATGGCTTCAACTAACACTGGCAGTGCATCAGCCGCTGCAAGGAACCACAATGCCGCTCCCACTTTTGCTGTTTGACTGTGATGGCACTCTTGTCGATAGTGAGCCGCTACTGGCTGAAGAGATGGCTGCCGGGCTCAATTCAGTAGGCCTGCCTTTCGCGTCTACTGATTATCTTGGCGAATTTCGTGGAGCGCGCTTTCGACGCATCGTTGCTGAACTGCAACAACGCTACGGTAACGTTGACCCTGACCAGCTTGACCGCATGGAAGTCTCTATGCGAGCCAATCTAGCCACCCGGCTTGCCCAAGAGCTGACCACCATCCCCGGCGCCCAAGAAGCGCTGGATACTCTGGCGGCTTATCCCAGTGCAGTGGTTTCTAATGGACCTGAAAGCAAAATTCATACGGCTTTAGAAGCGACAGGGCTCAGCCACTACTTCGGTAAACGTTTTTTCAGTGGCTATACCGCTAATTGCTGGAAGCCCGAACCCTGTTTACATCTACACGCAGCGAGTATCATGGGCTATTCAGCGCATGACTGCATTGCCATAGACGATGCCTTAGTAGGCGTACGCGCGGCGCTTCAGGCGGGAATGACGGTGATCCACTTAAACCGTTTCCCGGATGCCGAGACAACGCCTGAAAACGCTATCATGATTAGTAATATGTATCAGCTACCCGCTGTAGTGGAACGACTCACCCGTGAGTATTGGCAAACCCCTGTGCCCCAACACTCAATTGGAGGATAAACATGGCCTCTTTACGAGACCAGCTCGGTGGGCTGGTTTATTCCACCGAACATGGCAAAACCTGCCCCACTTGCCGCGAGCCACTCAATGACTGCCACTGCGATGATCTGAGCGAACAGCAGCGGCTGGCGGCGCTTGATGGCGTAGTACGCATTCGCCGCGAAACTAGTGGCCGTAAAGGTAAAGGCGTAACCACCGTCAGTGGCATTCCTCTGCCTGGCGAAGAGCTTAAAACGTTAGCTAAAACGCTTAAAAAGCGGTGTGGAACGGGTGGGGCAGTTAAAGAGGGTATTATTGAAATTCAAGGCGACCACCGAGACACCCTGCGTCAGGAGTTAAGCGCCCTTGGCTACCAAGTTAAACTCGCTGGGGGTTAGCCTCTACGCCACTATAACTTTCCATCGGGGCTTACCATCGGGTAAGTCGCTATAGAGCAAGGCACTGCAATGGCTTGGCTGGAATACGTGCTACCCCTAATTTTTTTATTCCCCATGGCGGCAATGGCCAGTATTGTCCTCGCGCTGCGCAGCCTGCACGATGCTCGCGTTCACTCTCCCTTCAACGTCCCCCTTCATGAGCCGGGCCAAGCGCTACGGCACCGCCTTGACCAAGCGTTTTCCAGCCTTTTTTTAAACGGTGCATTAGGGCCCATTATCAGCCTCGCCCCGCTAGTTTACGGAATGGGCCGTATGTTGTTTGTGGATAAACAGGATTGGGTTGAGTGGGCGCTGTATGGGCTACTTAGTACGTTGCTGGTACTGACTTTTTCATTATTGCTGGTACGCGACTATCAGCGTATCCGACGGCTAAAGTTAGGCTTAGCCTGTGAGCTCGCCGTTGGCCAAGAGCTGGAGCGCTTAGTCCGCCCTGATGCACACCCTTACTATGTATTTCACGATGTGCCTACCGATAGCTTCACGATCGATCACGTCGTAGTAACGCCCCATGGCGTATTTGTGGTTGAGACACGGGCAAGAACACTCGCTATCGGCACCGATGGCAATGAGCTCAATACAGTCGCGGTGGAACGCGAGCGGTTGCGCTTTCCCCATTGGCAAGAGCGTCGGCCACTGCATAAAACTCGCCAAGGGGTTAACTGGCTGACTCACTGGTTAGAGCGGCGCTGTGGCGTGCCCGTCCCGGTACGGGGCGTATTGGTGCTGCCGGGTTGGAAAATAGATAACAGCGAAGCCGCTCCTGATATTTTAGTGGTCAGCGGGGACACGCTTGCTAAGCAGCTGACCGAGCTGACCCCAGGCCCACTCAACGATGCCATCCATGACAAGGTCATTAATGTGCTTCTTGAGCGCGCTCAGTTGATGGAGTTGAAGCACCTGAGCCAACCTTCGGTTTAATTAAACAGTACTCAATCACCGCGCAGTCGGCCGCCCATCTCCTGGGCTAGATCCACCGCGTAGTGGTCTGTCATCCCACCGATAAAGTCCAGCATTCGCCGATAGCTATCGTAGAGTGACCAAGATGGCAGGGGCGTGTTTTCACCTATCAGGGCCAGTACACGCTGGTGTTTAAACGATGAGTGCCCTGTGTGGTGAAGCTCGTGTGCAGCGCCAATAAAGGCTTCCAACAGGATACCCAGTGTCGTATAGGCGCCAATCTCGAGCTTCGCCTTACGCTCATTCTGGAAAATGCGCTCTCGAGCCAACTGCTTCGCCGCTTGAACGCCCCATCCCAGGTCAGGGTGGCACAACTCCAACAGATCCTCACTGAGTGTGCCGCTCAGCAGGGCCTGCTCGTGCTGCACAAACACCGTGCCAACATCATTGACCGCGCGCTCCATCGCAGCTCCTCGCAGCAGTGCAATGCGGCGCCGCTGTGACACATTACGATCTTGCATTTCGGCATACTCGGGCGGAAACTCTCCGGCAATTTGGCGCAGTATTTCGACAACCTCTTCATAGCGCAAGATGCCCATCTCCAAACCATCTTCCAGATCCAACAGGGCATAGCAGATATCATCTGCCGCCTCGACCAGCCACGCCAGTGGATGGCGACACCAGCGCTGCTCGCCTTGGGGCAACAACCCTACCGCTTCAGCCACCTCTTTGAGCAGCACCTGCTCTGACTGATAGGCGCCAAACTTGCCCGCTCGACCACCATAACGAACCGTCCAAGGGTATTTAAGCAATGCACCCAAGGTGGCCGCAGAAAGCCGCATACCGCCATTAAACTGGTTATATTCGATCTGGGTAATCACCCGAAAACCCTGGGCGTTGCCTTCATAGGTCAACAGATCTTCGCGCTCAGCGTCTGAAAGGCCTTCTAACAGGCCACTGCTTTGAGCGCGCTGAAACCAATCACGGATTGCATACTCTCCCGCATGGCCAAAAGGGGGATTCCCGATGTCATGTCCCAGGCACGCTGTTTGGACAATGACGCCAAGGTCAGCAGGCGTAATCCATTCAGGCAGGCGATCGCGCAGCAACTCCCCCACAATCATGCCCAAGGAGCGACCTACACAGCCAACCTCTAGCGAGTGAGTTAGGCGAGTATGGATATGATCGTTTTCGGTTAGCGGATGCACCTGGGTCTTGCGCCCTAGGCGTCTAAATGAACCTGAGAAAACAATACGGTCGTGATCTTTATGAAACGGGCTACGACCGATTTCACGGGTACTTGTTGAGCGTTGATCGTGAAGACGACGTGGGGAAAGTAACTGTTCCCAGCGCATCTGAGTCATGGGCATTCCTCCTGAGGAGTGCATTCTGACATAAAACGCCGGAAAACCGTACGTTATGGTGAGTGGTGAGTGGTGAGTGGTGAGTGGTTTCTATTCACTATTCACAACTTACCCTTCACCCTGCCACGCAAAAAAAAAAA
>NZ_AOPO01000034.1 GCF_000336575.1 Vreelandella titanicae BH1
TCTGAATGGGGAAACCCACTCATCACAAGATGAGTATCGTGCACTGAATACATAGGTGTACGAGGCGAACCAGGGGAACTGAAACATCTAAGTACCCTGAGGAAAAGAAATCAACCGAGATTCCCCTAGTAGCGGCGAGCGAACGGGGACCAGCCCTTAAGCATGAGACTGATTAGGCGAACACGCTGGGAAGCGTGGCCGTAGCGGGTGATAGCCCCGTAGTCGAAAATCTGATCATGTGAAATCGAGTAGGTCGGGGCACGAGAAACCTTGACTGAAGACGGGGGGACCATCCTCCAAGGCTAAATACTCCTGGCTGACCGATAGTGAACCAGTACCGTGAGGGAAAGGCGAAAAGAACCCCGGAGAGGGGAGTGAAATAGATCCTGAAACCGTGTGCGTACAAGCAGTAGGAGCAGACTTGTTCTGTGACTGCGTACCTTTTGTATAATGGGTCAGCGACTTATATTCAGTGGCGAGGTTAACCGTATAGGGGAGCCGTAGGGAAACCGAGTCTTAACTGGGCGACACAGTCGCTGGATATAGACCCGAAACCGAGCGATCTATCCATGAGCAGGGTGAAGATTGAGTAACATCAATTGGAGGCCCGAACCAGGATCTGTTGAAAAAGATTTGGATGACTTGTGGATCGGAGTGAAAGGCTAATCAAGCTCGGAGATAGCTGGTTCTCCTCGAAAGCTATTTAGGTAGCGCCTCACGTAGTACCGCCGGGGGTAGAGCACTGTTTCGGCTAGGGGGTCATCCCGACTTACCAACCCGAGGCAAACTCCGAATACCGGTGAGTAGAGCGTGGGAGACACACGGCGGGTGCTAACGTCCGTCGTGAAAAGGGAAACAACCCAGACCGTCAGCTAAGGTCCCGAAATCCTGGTTAAGTGGGAAACGATGTGGGAAGGCTCAGACAGCTAGGAGGTTGGCTTAGAAGCAGCCATCCTTTAAAGAAAGCGTAATAGCTCACTAGTCGAGTCGGCCTGCGCGGAAGATGTAACGGGGCTAAACCAGGTACCGAAGCTACGGGTGAGTTTCTATTTCGATAGGAATTCGCGGTAGAGGAGCGTCGTGTAAGCCAATGAAGGTGAATTGAGAAGTTCGCTGGAGGTATCACGAGTGCGAATGCTGACATGAGTAACGATAAAGGGAGTGAAAAACTCCCTCGCCGGAAGACCAAGGGTTTCTGTTCGACGCTAATCGGAGCAGAGTGAGTCGGCCCCTAAGGCGAGGCCGAAAGGCGTAGTCGATGGGAAACGGGTCAATATTCCCGTACCGGACATGGTTGCGATGGGGGGACGAAGAAGGCTAGGTGAGCCAGGCGTTGGTAGTCCTGGTGAAAGTGAGTAGGCCGAGACCTTAGGTAAATCCGGGGTCTTAAAGCCGAGACACGAGACGAACTGACCACGGTCAGGAAGTCACTGATGCCACGCTTCCAGGAAAAGCCTCTAAGCTTCAGATCATGTGCGACCGTACCCCAAACCGACACAGGTGGTCAGGGTGAGAATCCCAAGGCGCTTGAGAGAACTCGGGTGAAGGAACTAGGCAAAATGGTGCCGTAACTTCGGGAGAAGGCACGCCGGCATAGGGTGAAGAGACTTGCTCTCCTAGCCCGAACCGGTCGAAGATACCAGGTGGCTGCAACTGTTTATTAAAAACACAGCACTCTGCTAACGCGCAAGCGGACGTATAGGGTGTGACGCCTGCCCGGTGCCGGAAGGTTAAATGATGGTGTTAGCCGCAAGGCGAAGCTCTTGATTGAAGCCCCGGTAAACGGCGGCCGTAACTATAACGGTCCTAAGGTAGCGAAATTCCTTGTCGGGTAAGTTCCGACCTGCACGAATGGCGTAATGATGGCCACGCTGTCTCCACCCGAGACTCAGTGAAATTGAAATCGCCGTGAAGATGCGGTGTACCCGCGGCTAGACGGAAAGACCCCGTGAACCTTTACTATAGCTTCACACTGGACGCTGATGTTGCCTGTGTAGGATAGCTGGGAGGCTTTGAACTCTGGACGCCAGTTCGGAGGGAGCCAACCTTGAAATACCAGCCTGGCATCATTGGCGTTCTCACTCAGGTCCGTTATCCGGATCGAGGACAGTGTGTGGTGGGTAGTTTGACTGGGGCGGTCTCCTCCTAAAGAGTAACGGAGGAGCACGAAGGTACCCTCAGCACGGTCGGACATCGTGCATTGAGTGCAAGAGCATAAGGGTGCTTGACTGCGAGACAGACACGTCGAGCAGGTGCGAAAGCAGGTTCTAGTGATCCGGTGGTTCTGTATGGAAGGGCCATCGCTCAACGGATAAAAGGTACTCCGGGGATAACAGGCTGATACCGCCCAAGAGTTCACATCGACGGCGGTGTTTGGCACCTCGATGTCGGCTCATCACATCCTGGGGCTGAAGTCGGTCCCAAGGGTATGGCTGTTCGCCATTTAAAGTGGTACGCGAGCTGGGTTTAGAACGTCGTGAGACAGTTCGGTCCCTATCTGCCGTGGGCGTTGGATGTTTGAGAAGGGCTGCTCCTAGTACGAGAGGACCGGAGTGGACGACCCTCTGGTGTTCCGGTTGTCACGCCAGTGGCATTGCCGGGTAGCTATGGTCGGACGGGATAACCGCTGAAAGCATCTAAGCGGGAAGCCCCCTTCAAGATGAGACATCCCTGAGGCCTAGAGCCTCCTGAAGGGCCCAGCGAGACCAGCTGGTTGATAGGCACGGTGTGGAAGCGCTGCAAGGCGTTGAGCTAACGTGTACTAATGGCCCGTGAGGCTTGACCCTATAACACCCAAGGGGTCTGGTCGCGATGATGACGTCAATGAAAACCGGATACGCAGCGTGTGGCC
>NZ_AOPO01000035.1 GCF_000336575.1 Vreelandella titanicae BH1
GGTGGTTGCCCAAGAAAGTCCTAGTAGCTCGAGGCTAGTCGCTTATGTGGTTCCCCAGGCCGACAGTGAACTCGACACTAATTCACTACGTGAAGCGCTAGGGCAGCGGCTGCCGGACTACATGGTGCCGGGCGTCGTGGTCATGCTCGAGGCACTGCCGCTGAATGCCAACGGCAAAGTAGACCGCAAGGCGTTGCCTGAGCCGGATTTGGCCAGTGGCGCGCACTATGAGCCACCCCAGGGCGAAGTAGAAGAAGCGCTGGCGGAAATCTGGGCTGAAGTGCTTGGCGTCGACCAGGTGGGTCGCCGTGACAACTTCTTCGAGCTGGGGGGCCATTCATTATTGGCTCTGAAGGTGTTGGAGAAAATGCGGCATCGGGGTCTACCGGCTCAGGTACGCACGCTGTTCCAATCCCCGGAACTGGCATCCTTTGCCCAGGTATTGACGCAGACATCAGAACGGCAGGAGATCATCATCCCGCCCAACCGCATTCCAGATGGTTGCTCGGCAATCCAGCCCGAGATGCTGCCTTTGATTGAGCTCAATGCCGAAGAGATCAGTGCCATCGAAGCGGCAGTGCCCGGCGGTGGTAACAATATTCAGGATATCTACCCGCTGGCACCACTGCAGGAGGGCATTCTCTTCCACCATCGGCTGCAGGAAGAGGGCGATGCCTATGTGACGCCTCGGCTGCTGGGCTTCGACAGCCGCGAACGGCTGGAAGCCTTTACTGCCGATTTTAACCAGCTGGTTGCCCGCCACGATATCCTGCGCACTGCCGTGCTTTGGGAAAACCTGCGTGAGCCGGTGCAGGTGGTATACCGGCATGCTGAATTAGCCCTCGAGTGGCTAACCGTGGATGATGTCCCATCACAAAGCGTTGCTGAACGGCTGAATGCCGAAGTGGACCCTGAACACCATCGCCTCGATGTGCGCCAAGCACCAATGATCCGGGCGCTGGCTGCATACGATGCTGAGCAGGGACGCTGGTTGCTACAGTTACCTAGCCACCACCTCGTCATGGATCACACCACCCTCGAGCGACTGGTGGAAGAAATTGCCCTGATCCAGCAAGGTCGCGAGGACGAACTGCCCAAGCCGATTCCATTCCGCAACTTCGTAGCACAGGCACAGTTAGGGGTAAGCTCAGATGAGCATGAAGCCTTCTTCCGCGAGCGATTGGGCGACATAGAGGAACCGACAGCGCCCTTCGGGCTGCTGGAGGTGCGCGGCGATGGCAGTGATATTGAGGAAATGCAGTTGCCGCTAGAGCCGGAATTGGCTCAACAGGTGCGGCAGCAGGCGCAGCGCCATGGTGTCAGCACGGCAAGCCTGTTCCACTTGGCCTGGGCGTTGGTGCTAAGCAAAACCACCGGGCGGGACGACGTGGTATTTGGCACCGTTTTGTTCGGCCGTATGCAGGGCACTGAAGGGGCTGAGCGGGCACTGGGAATGTTTATCAACACCTTGCCTGTGCGCATCAAAACGGGGGCTCAAACCGTTGATAAGTGCTTGCGGCAGACTCACAGCGCCCTTAGTGCGTTGTTGCACCACGAGCATGCCAGCCTCGGGCTAGCGCAGCGCTGCAGTGGGTTGCCCGGGGGAATGCCATTATTCACGAGTTTGCTGAATTATCGGTATGGCGCACCCCAGACAGAAAGTAGGCCCACCAATGTATGGGAAGGCATGGAGTCTCTGGGGGGGCAGGAGCGTACTAACTACCCCATTGGGATGTCGGTAGATGATCTGGGAGAAGGCTTCCGACTGGTGGGGCAGGTGAGTCGCACGATTGGTGCGCAGCGACTGTGTGATTACATGAGTTCGGCCGTGGCCGGTATCGTGGCAAGCCTGCAAGCTGCATCTCAGCAATCACTAAGTGAGATTAGCCTGCTAGGAAAAAACGAACAGCAACTGTTGAGTGAGTGGGGAGAGAACTCGGAACAGCACCCCGATGCTCCACCTATTTATCAATTGATTGAGCACCAAGCAGCGTCAACTCCAGAAGCCACGGCCCTCATCTTTGATGATCAGCACCTCAGCTACGCCGAACTCAATACTCGTGCCAACCGCCTAGCCCATTATCTGATTGGGTTGGGCGTAAAACCCGAGACTCGGGTGGGCATCGCCATGGAACGTTCCATTGAGATGGTGGTGGGGCTACTGGCTATTCTCAAGGCGGGGGGCGCCTATGTGCCGCTGGATGCGGATTACCCCTCTGAGCGGTTGGCTTATATTGCCGAAGATAGCGGCATTGAGCTGCTACTGATTCAACAGCATCTGCGCGATACGTTGCCGGTAGTTGAAAACCTTAACGTCATCGAGCTGGATCAGCTAGACGTTG
>NZ_AOPO01000036.1 GCF_000336575.1 Vreelandella titanicae BH1
TGGCTCGGGTTCAGGCTCAGGCTCGGGTTCAGGCTCGGGTTCAGGTTCTGGCTCGGGTTCAGGTTCTGGCTCGGGTTCAGGCTCTGGCTCTGGCTCAGGTTCTGGTTCAGGCTCTGGCTCTGGCTCTGGCTCTGGCTCTGGCTCTGGCTCAGGTTCTGGTTCTGGTTCTGGTTCAGGTTCTGGTTCAGGTTCTGGTTCAGGCTCAGGTTCTGGTTCAGGCTCAGGTTCTGGCTCAGGTTCTGGCTCCGGTGCTGCTTCCACCGTAAAGGTCACAGTTCCAGAGACCCTTTCCACACCATCCTCGCCACCATCAGCCAGGGTAAAGTCAAAGCTGGCATTGCCCGCACTGCTGCCCGCGGTAAATGTCACCAAGCCATTGTCGATGTCTTGTTGGGTAAACGTCTCGCCTGCGGCTAAGGCGGTACCATCGAGCAATAACGTACCGGACGTTGGCAGGGTGTTCAGTGTATAAGTGAGCTCATCGCCAGCATCATCCGGATCGCCTTCATTCAGGTTGGCCGTCGTTAATGTGACGCTACGGCCGGCTTTTACGCTGGGGCCTGCGTTGGTGGCGATGGTAGGTGCATTATTGACGCCTTCCACTGTCACGCTAAGGGTGGACGTGCTGGTATTGCCTGCGGTGTCTTGAATGTCGACGGTGACATCGGTGGTAAGCGTGTCACCGTGGGCAAGGCCTTCAAACTCACCATTGGGGTCGAAGCTAGCCGTGCCATCGGCTTCGATAATAAAGCGCCCGCCGTTGCTGCCCGCCACCGCGCTACTCAGGGCATCGGCACGGTCATTCACAGCGGTGATAGGGGCCGTGTCGTCTGCGCCTGTGTCGTTATCGGTGAGCTTATCGCCGGCTCCGTTAACGTTGGTCAGCAGGGCCTCCCCCGCGTCTTCACGTACCGTGGCCGTTGTATCGTCATTGGCGGTGGGCGCGGTGTTATCCAGGGTTAGCGCAAGACCCGCTGATGCGCTGCTGGTATTACCTGCGCTATCGCCAACCAGCGTATCGATCGTGTTGAGGCCTTCGCTCAGGTCGCCTTCGGCCAAGGTGAAGGCCCAGTCACCGCTGCCATTGGCGGTGGCGCTACCCACGCTGATGCCGTCGACACGTACCGTCACGGTAGCGCCTGCCTCGGCCCCGGTGCCGATGAGGGTGGGTGTATTGTTATTGGTGATATTGTCGTTATCGCTCACACCGCTATCGGAATCAGCCGCTAATGTGGGTGCTGGGGTAGCCGCGGGCGAGTTAGCATCAACCACCAACTCAGCGCTGTCGGCCAGATTTTGACTGCCGGGCAGCGTATCAAGATCCGCCGATACGCCGTTATCATGGGCGACCAGCGTGGCACCGCCGGTCAGGGTTAGCGAGTCGACGTTAAGCCCCGTAGTGTCGGTCTCACCCTCTTGCACCGTATAGCGGCCACTAAACTGCGTTTGATTAGCGGCGTCACTATTGGTGAGAAGGATCGTGGCGCCGGTGTTGAGCGTAGCCGTTAGCGCGCCGCCGTTGGCAGTAAAGTCGACCGCTTTATCGAACGTCACGGTGATATCAATGCTGCTGCCGACCGCAAAGGTGCCGTCGGCAGTGGGCGAGGTCATCGCCTGAATCGCCGGGCTGGTGGCGGTCACCACGCTGAAGAGGTCGTTTTGCGTTACGGCGGCAAGCGTATTGCCCGCCGCATCCTGAGCATTGCTGACTTCCACGTCTATGTCATTGATCACTTCATCGGCATCGGCAGTGTCAAAGGTGGCGATATAGGTGGTGGCATTCTCCCAGTTGCCCGCGTTAAACGTCAGGGTGTTGCTGAGATCTGCCGTTGGGAAGTCGATCGTCGGATCAACGCCCGTATCCATCGCTTCGTTGAAGTTCAGCGTCAGGGTAAAACCGCCACTGCCGATCTGGTCGTCAGTAA
>NZ_AOPO01000037.1 GCF_000336575.1 Vreelandella titanicae BH1
AGGCTCGGGTTCAGGTTCAGGCTCGGGTTCAGGCTCAGGTTCAGGCTCAGGTTCTGGTTCTGGTTCAGGCTCGGGTTCAGGCTCGGGTTCAGGCTCAGGTTCAGGCTCAGGCTCAGGCTCAGGCTCAGGCTCAGGTTCTGGCTCCGGTGCTGCTTCCACCGTAAAGGTCACAGTTCCAGAGACCCTTTCCACACCATCCTCGCCACCATCAGCCAGGGTAAAGTCAAAGCTGGCATTGCCCGCACTGCTGCCCGCGGTAAATGTCACCAAGCCATTGTCGATGTCTTGCTGGGTAAACGTCTCGCCTGCGGCTAAGGCGGTACCATCGAGCAATAACGTACCGGACGTTGGCAGGGTGTTCAGTGTATAAGTGAGCTCATCGCCAGCATCATCCGGATCGCCTTCATTCAGGTTGGCCGTCGTTAATGTGACGCTACGGCCGGCTTTTACGCTGGGGCCTGTGTTGGTGGCGATGGTAGGTGCATTATTGACGCCTTCCACTGTCACGCTAAGGGTGGACGTGCTGGTATTGCCTGCGGTGTCTTGAATGTCGACGGTGACATCGGTGGTAAGCGTGTCACCGTGGGCAAGGGCTTCAAACTCGCCATTGGGGTCGAAGCTAGCCGTGCCATCGGCTTCGATAATAAAGCGCCCGCCGTTGCTGCCCGCCACCGCGCTACTCAGGGCATCGGCACGGTCATTCACAGCGGTGATAGGGGCCGTGTCGTCTGCGCCTGTGTCGTTATCGGTGAGCTTGTCGCCTGCTCCGTTAACGTTGGTTAGCAGGGTCTCCCCCGCGTCTTCGCGGACCGTGGCTGTCGTGTCGTCATTGGCGGTGGGCGCGGTGGTATCCAGGGTTAGCGCAAGATCCGCAGACGCACTGCTGGTATTACCTGCGCTATCGCTAACCAGCGTATCGATCGTGTTGAGGCCTTCGCTCAGATCGCCTTCGGTCAAGGTGAAGGCCCAGTCACCGCTGCCATTGGCGGTGGCGCTACCCACGCTGATGCCGTCGACCCGTATTGTAACGCTGGCTCCCGCTTCGGCCCCGGTGCCGGTCAGGGTGGGCGTTGTGTGGTGGGTGAGATTATCGCTATCGCTCACACCGCTATCGGAATCAGCTGCTAACGTGGGTGCTGGGGTAGCCGCGGGCGAGTTGGCATCAACTGCCAGCTCAGCACTATCGGCAAGGTTTTGACCGCTGGGCAGCGTAGCAAGGTTCGCCGCAATGCCGTTATCATGGGCGACCAGCGTGGCACCGCCGGTCAGGGTTAGCGAGTCGACGTTAAGCCCCGTAGTGTCGGTCTCACCCTCTTGCACCGTATAGCGGCCACTAAACTGCGTTTGATTAGCGGCGTCACTATTGGTGAGAAGGATCGTGGCGCCGGTGTTGAGCGTAGCCGTTAGCGCGCCGCCGTTGGCAGTAAAGTCGACCGCTTTATCGAACGTCACGGTGATATCAATGCTGCTGCCTACCGCAAAGGTGCCGTCGGCGGTGGGCGAGGTCATCGCCTGAATAACTGGGCTGGTGGCGGTCACCACGCTGAAGAGGTCGTTTTGTGTTACGGCGGCAAGCGTATTGCCCGCCGCATCCTGAGCATTGCTGACTTCCACGTCTATGTCATTGGTCACTTCATCGGCATCGGCAGTGTCAAAGGTGGCGATATAGGTGGTGGCATTCTCCCAGTTGCCCGCGTTAAACGTCAGGGTGTTGCTGAGATCTGCCGTTGGGAAGTCGATCGTCGGATCAACGCCCGTATCCATCGCTTCGTTGAAGTTCAGCGTCAGGGTAAAACGACCGCTGCCTATTTGATCATCAGTGA
>NZ_AOPO01000038.1 GCF_000336575.1 Vreelandella titanicae BH1
TTCTGATCAGGTAATTCATTGTGGACGCTTACTGACTGTGACGCATCGTTTAAGGAGGTGATCCAGCCGCAGGTTCCCCTACGGCTACCTTGTTACGACTTCACCCCAGTCATGAACCACACCGTGGTGATCGCCCTCTTGCGTTAGGCTAACCACTTCTGGTGCAGTCCACTCCCATGGTGTGACGGGCGGTGTGTACAAGGCCCGGGAACGTATTCACCGTGACATTCTGATTCACGATTACTAGCGATTCCGACTTCACGGAGTCGAGTTGCAGACTCCGATCCGGACTGAGACCGGCTTTAAGGGATTCGCTGACTCTCGCGAGCTCGCAGCCCTTTGTACCGGCCATTGTAGCACGTGTGTAGCCCTACCCGTAAGGGCCATGATGACTTGACGTCGTCCCCACCTTCCTCCGGTTTGTCACCGGCAGTCTCCTTAGAGTTCCCGACATTACTCGCTGGCAAATAAGGACAAGGGTTGCGCTCGTTACGGGACTTAACCCAACATTTCACAACACGAGCTGACGACAGCCATGCAGCACCTGTCTTACAGTTCCCGAAGGCACACCAGAATCTCTTCCGGCTTCTGTAGATGTCAAGGGTAGGTAAGGTTCTTCGCGTTGCATCGAATTAAACCACATGCTCCACCGCTTGTGCGGGCCCCCGTCAATTCATTTGAGTTTTAACCTTGCGGCCGTACTCCCCAGGCGGTCGACTTATCGCGTTAACTTCGCCACAAAGTGCTCTAGGCACCCAACGGCTGGTCGACATCGTTTACGGCGTGGACTACCAGGGTATCTAATCCTGTTTGCTACCCACGCTTTCGCACCTCAGTGTCAGTGTCAGTCCAGAAGGCCGCCTTCGCCACTGGTATTCCTCCCGATCTCTACGCATTTCACCGCTACACCGGGAATTCTACCTTCCTCTCCTGCACTCTAGCCTGACAGTTCCGGATGCCGTTCCCAGGTTGAGCCCGGGGCTTTCACAACCGGCTTATCAAGCCACCTACGCGCGCTTTACGCCCAGTAATTCCGATTAACGCTTGCACCCTCCGTATTACCGCGGCTGCTGGCACGGAGTTAGCCGGTGCTTCTTCTGCGAGTGATGTCTTTCCTACCGGGTATTAACCGATAGGCGTTCTTCCTCGCTGAAAGTGCTTTACAACCCGAGGGCCTTCTTCACACACGCGGCATGGCTGGATCAGGGTTGCCCCCATTGTCCAATATTCCCCACTGCTGCCTCCCGTAGGAGTTCGGGCCGTGTCTCAGTCCCGATGTGGCTGATCATCCTCTCAGACCAGCTACGGATCGTTGCCTTGGTAAGCCATTACCTTACCAACTAGCTAATCCGACATAGGCTCATCCAATAGCGGGAGCCGAAGCCCCCTTTCTCCCGTAGGACGTATGCGGTATTAGCCTGGGTTTCCCCAGGTTATCCCCCACTATCGGGCAGATTCCTATGCATTACTCACCCGTCCGCCGCTCGTCAGCGGGTAGCAAGCTACCCCTGTTACCGCTCGACTTGCATGTGTTAGGCCTGCCGCCAGCGTTCAATCTGAGCCATGATCAAACTCTTCAGTTTAAGATCTATGTGATCCTTACATGTCACCCGAGGGCAACAAAAGCGGATCAAACTTGGCTCAAGGTTCAAACGAATTCATTCAAAA
>NZ_AOPO01000039.1 GCF_000336575.1 Vreelandella titanicae BH1
AAGGCTGAATTAAAACGCGTGTCAGAAGAGCGAGATATATTAAAAAACCGTTATGGGTTGGCACCCGCTTGTAGGTACAGAAACCCGACGGCGCCCTATACTCAGCTTGTGTGCCAGGGGCGCAGCCGTTGGCTTTTTGGTGGTCGACCCCGTTAAAAAACGTGGCTCGGGTGGCGTTCTGGACTTGAAAGTGGTGACACCGTTTGAGGTGATCCCGGTTAGGAAGGTAGATGTCATCAACGCCACCTCCTCTGGCCCTTCCGTCATTTTCGGTTGCTGAGGAGATGCTGTCATGGCTCGTCATTCCTCCCGCTCCACTCGGCAGCGGGACAAGTTACAAGTCGTTCACCCCAATGCCGCAGCGATAGATATTGGTTCACGTTTTCATGTTGTAGCGATTCCCCCTGATCGGGATCCGCAACCGGTACGACGCTTTGATACCTTTACGGGCGATTTGCGTCGCCTAGCTGATTGGTTAGCGGAAAAGAACATCGTGACCATCGCAATGGAATCGACAGGTGTGTACTGGATCCCCGTTTACGAACTCTTGGAAGAACGCGGTTTTGACGTGATTCTGGTCAATGCCCGTGAGGCCAAGAATGTCCCAGGGCGCAAGACGGATATCAACGATGCTCAGTGGCTACAACGCTTGCATTCCTATGGACTGCTGCGTGGCAGCTTTCGTCCGACTCAAGAGCTTGCCAGTCTACGAGCGTTACTACGCCAGCGGGAAAGGTTACTGGAATATTGTGCCTCTCATATTCAGCATATGCAGAAAGCATTGATGGAGATGAATTTGCAACTTCATCACGTTGTGTCTGATATCACCGGTAAAACAGGGATGCGGATTCTGCGCGCTATTGTCCAGGGGCAGCATGACTCCGCTGTACTAGCCTCCTTTCGTGATCCGCGCTGTAAAGCCAGTGAGGAAACAATTCGTCAAAGCTTGGAGGGCCACTACCGCGAGGAACATCTACTCACACTGCGTCAGTCTCTCGCTTTGTACGACACTTACCATGAGCATGTCGCCGAATGCGATCAGCTTATTGAAGCGACTCTCAAACGGCTTTCACTTGCAACGCCAGCGCCTGAAGGTTCCCTACCTGACGCTCGCCATCGGGATGCTAACCCTAATGCGCCAGCGTTCGACGTACGCCATTCCCTATTTCAGGTACTGGGCATTGATCTAACTCAGATCCACGGACTCGGTCCTTACTTGGTGCTCAAGCTAATTAGCGAGTGTGGTACGGATATGAGCCGTTGGCCCACGGTCAAACACTTTACCTCCTGGCTAGCATTGTCACCGGGAAGCAAGATCTCCGGTGGCAAGGTACTCTCGTCACGCACTCGACGAACCAAGAATCGAGCAGCTGCCTTGCTGCGCCTAGCGGCCACCACTATTGGGCGTTCTCAAACAGGCCTTGGTGCTTTTTACCGCCGGTTGGCGAGTCGGCTAGGTAAGGCTAAAGCTGTCACTGCGACAGCTAGGAAAATTGCCGTTTTATTCTACAACGTCCTGCGCTACGGCTGGGTTTATCAAGATCCTGGTGCTGACTACTATGAGGAACGCTACCACCAACGTATTGTTCGTAATTTACAACGCCGTGCGCAATCATTAGGCTTTGAATTGGCCCCAATAACAGACCCCAGCCAACGGGTTTCTTAGG
>NZ_AOPO01000040.1 GCF_000336575.1 Vreelandella titanicae BH1
CCGAAGCTTAGCGTGGTGGTCCCCTCGTCGCCGTTTTCGACCATCGGATCAGCATTGGAAATACCGATCAAGGTCGGCGCCGGTGGCTCGACAATTCCCGCGGGCACAAACTCGATATAGTCGATGCGCGCATATTCAAAGGGTGCCGCCGTGCTTGCCAGGTCCAGAGTAGCGTCGTCACCCACCGTGACGTTTTCGAAAGTCACCGTGCGGAAGCTTGCTGCCTGAGCAGCATTGCCACTGGTGGCGTCGTTATCGAATATCCAGTCGCCGCTGAAGCTCTGACCCTGGGCATTACCGATGCTCAACTGCGCCGTACTTTCGCCGTCGTTTTCGTCAAAATACCCGACAATCACGGTATAAGTGCCCGCCGCAACCGCACCGGCTAGCGCGTAGCTGGCCGTGCCCGACTCACCGCCCAGCAGCCGGATGCCTTGACCCTCATCCGCTGCGCCGATGTTCTCGACGGTGTAATTGGTCGCTGCGGTAAAGTCCTCGGCCTGGAGGCGTATGGGTGTTGTTGGCGCGACCTCGTCATCCTCTGTCACTGTGCCCGTTGCCGTTGCAGCCGCGGGATCGATAGCAAACGCCTCGTCTGCAATCCCATTCAGGATGACACTGACCTGCTCCGGGCCATTGGCTTGATCATCGTTGGCGACGTCAACCGTCAAACTGCCGACGCCGCCGGTGAAGACCACCGTGCGGGGCTCGACCACCCCATCAATATCCACGCTCAAGGCTACCTCGCCGCTAAAGCCTTCCGAGGCGGTAAGACCGAAGCTTAGCGTGGTGGCACCCTCGTCGCCGTTTTCGACCATCGGATCAGCATTGGAAATACCGATCAAGGTCGGCGCCGGTGGCTCGACAATTCCCGCGGGCACAAACTCGATATAGTCGATGCGCGCATATTCAAAGGGTGCCGCCGTGCTTGCCAGGTCCAGAGTAGCGTCGTCACCCACCGTGACGTTTTCGAAAGTCACCGTGCGGAAGCTTGCTGCCTGAGCAGCATTGCCACTGGTGGCGTCGTTATCAAAGATCCAGTCGCCGCTGAAGCTCTGGCCCTGGGCATTACCGATGCTCAACTGCGCCGTACTTTCGCCGTCGTTTTCGTCAAAATACCCGACAATCACGGTGTAAGTGCCCGCCGCAACCGCACCGGCTAGCGCGTAGCTGGCCGTGCCCGACTCACCGCCCAGCAGCCGGATGCCTTGACCCTCATCTGCTGCGCCGATGTTCTCGACGGTGTAATTGGTCGCTGCGGTAAAGTCCTCGGCCTGGAGGCGTATGGGTGTTGTTGGCGCGACCTCGTCATCCTCTGTCACTGTGCCCGTTGCCGTCGCAGCAGCGGGATCGATAGCAAACGCCTCATCTGCAATCCCATTCAGGATGACACTGACCTGCTCCGGACCATTGGCTTGATCATCGTTGGCGACGTCAACCGTCAAACTGCCGACGCCGCCGGTGAAGACCACCGTACGGGGCTC
>NZ_AOPO01000041.1 GCF_000336575.1 Vreelandella titanicae BH1
TGAACTGCACCCCAAAAGTTGGACGCTCATCCAACGATTGGGGTGTTTTTCATGACGAAACATAATGAAGCGTTCAAGTTACTAGTAGTGCAACGCTACGCAGAAGGACAGCAGGGTTACAAGAGTCTGGCCAGACAGTACGGTCTTGGCCCTACAACCGTCAGGCGTTGGGTTAAACACTTTGAACAGCATGGTCTAAGTGGCTTGCAGAAAAAGTTCACCCACTACAGCGCTGAGTTCAAATTAGCGGTGTTGCAACAGATGAGGCAAGAGGAGCTATCAGCCTTACAAGCGACGACTCTGTTCGATATTCGAGGTGGTACGAGCGTCGTACGGCAGTGGGAAAGCCAGTATCATGAAGGAGGCCTCCAAGCGTTGGAGCCTAAAGCCCGAGGACGTCCGACGAAGATGCCTACAACAGAGCCCCCAAAGCCCCCACTTCCACTGACGGATAAGAGCTCGCTGGAGCAGCTGCTCCAAGAGAATGAGTACTTGCGTGCTGAGGTGGCCTACCTAAAAAAGTTGAGGGCCTTGCGTCAGGCAAAAGAACAAGCCGCGCAGAAAAAGCGCAGATAGTCCTTGAGCTGAAGCAAGGCCACCCTTTGGCGGTGCTGCTAAAAGTAGCAGAATTGTCGCGTAGTACGTTCTATTATCAGGCAAGGGCTCAGCAGTTGGAAGATCGGCATGCTGGTCTGAAGCGACGCATTCACGTCCTCTACGAGCATCACAAAGGCCGCTACGGTTATCGCCGAATCACAGCAGCGTTGCGTCAGTCGGGCGAGCAGGTCAACCATAAGACAGTCCAGCGCCTAATGCAGCATCTAGGCTTGAAGTCGCTGGTACGCCCGAAGAAATACCGCTCCTATCGTGGACAACAGGCCAGTGTTCCCAATCTTCTTGCCCGCCAGTTTCATGCTGAACGACCCAACCAAAAGTGGGTAACCGACGTCACGGAGTTTAATATCCGAGGCGAAAAGCTGTACTTGTCGCCTGTGATGGATCTCTACAACGGGGAAATCGTGTCCTACTCAATGCAGAAACAGCCGCAGTACTCGCTGGTAGGGGGGATGCTCAAGAAAGCCTTGGCTAAGTTGGCCGACCAAGACGCGCCTTTACTGCATTCTGATCAAGGCTGGCAATATCAGATGTCAGCTTACCGGCGTAAGCTCAGCGAGCATGGCGTGATTCAGAGCATGTCACGTAAAGGCAATTGCCTGGATAATGCCGCAATGGAGAGCTTCTTTGGTACGCTGAAGTCAGAATATTTTTACCTGAACCGC
>NZ_AOPO01000042.1 GCF_000336575.1 Vreelandella titanicae BH1
GCTTTGGCGCCTTTCCAGAAGGTCAGGTTAGACGGCGCCAGGTCGGCACTGCCGCCCAGCAGTTCCGGCATTTGCGGGCCGATCACATTGAGTGCTTCAAACGAGGCTTTGCGTGACGCAATGGTCTCGCCGCGCTCTTGGGCCTGCTCGATCAAGGCTTCGGTGGGCAGTTCCGCGGGCAACTGACGTTTCATCCGGCGGGTGAACTCCCGCGCTTCTGTGGGGAAGGCTTCCGCGTAGCGGGCAAACCGCGCGTCCCACGCCTGCTGAGCCGCTTTGCCCGCTTCACGGGCATCCCAGGCGGAGTAGATCGGCTCGGGAATATGGAAGGGCGCATGGGGCCAGTCGAGCTGAGTGCGTGCCAGGGCCACTTCGTCGTCGCCTAAGGGGGCGCCGTGGGCGTCTTCCTTGCCCTGCTTGTTGGGGGCACCAAAGCCAATGATGGTCTTGCAGATAATCAGGCTCGGCTTATCGTCGTGGCTCTTGGCCAGCTCAATAGCGGCTTTAACCTCTTCAGGCTTGTGGCCATCCACATTGGGCACCACGTGCCAGCCGTAAGCTTCAAAACGCTTGGCGGTATCGTCGGTGAACCAGCCTTCCACTTCGCCATCAATGGAGATGCCGTTATCGTCGTATACAGTGATCAGCTTACCCAACTGCTGGGTACCGGCCAGCGAGGCCGCTTCGTGGGAGATACCTTCCATTAAGCAGCCGTCACCTACAAAGCACCATGTGTGGTGATCGACGATGGTGTGGCCGGGGCGGTTAAACTGCGCCGCCAGAGTTTTTTCCGCGATGGCAAAGCCCACGGCATTGGCAAAACCCTGACCCAGTGGGCCAGTGGTGGTTTCAATGCCGGGCGCGTAGCCGAATTCCGGGTGGCCCGCGGTGGGCGAATGCAGCTGGCGGAAATTCTGCAGCTGTTCCAGGCTTAGCTCGTAGCCGCTGAGGTGGAGCAGCGAGTAAAGCAGCATGGAGCCGTGGCCATTGGAGAGCACAAAGCGGTCACGATCGGCCCACTTGGGGTCTTCGGGATTGTGCTTGAGGTAGTCATTCCATAGCACCTCGGCGATATCAGCCATACCCATGGGGGCG
>NZ_AOPO01000043.1 GCF_000336575.1 Vreelandella titanicae BH1
GAGCCCCGCACGGTGGTCTTCACCGGCGGCGTTGGCAGTTTGACGGTTGACGTCGCCAACGATGATCAAGCCAATGGTCCTGAGCAGATCAGTGTCATCCTGAATGGGATTGCAGACGAGGCGTTTGCTATCGATCCCGCTGCTGCGACGGCAACGGGCACAGTGACAGAGGATGACGAGGTCGCACCAACAACGCCCGTACGCCTCCAGGCCGAGGACTTTACCACGGCAACCAATTACACCGTCGAGAACATCGGCGCAGCGGATGAGGGTCAAGGCATCCGGCTGCTGGGCGGTGAGTCGGGCACGGCCAGCTACGCGCTAGCCGGTGCGGTTGCGGCGGGCACTTACACCGTGATTGTCGGGTATTTTGACGAAAACGACGGCGAAAGTACGGCGCAGTTGAGCATCGGTAATGCCCAGGGTCAGAGCTTTAGCGGCGACTGGATCTTCGATAACGACGCCACCAGTGGCAATGCTGCCCAAGCGTCAAGCTTCCGCACGGTGACTTTCGAAAACGTCACGGTGGGTGACGACGCTACTCTGGACCTGGCAAGCACGGCGGCACCCTTTGAATATGCGCGCATCGACTATATCGAGTTTGTGCCCGCGGGAATTGTCGAGCCACCGGCGCCGACCTTGATCGGTATTTCCGATGCTGATCCGATGGTCGAAAGCGGCGACGAGGGTGCCACCACGCTAAGCTTCGGCCTTACCGCCTCGGAAGGCTTCAGCGGCGAGGTGGCATTGGATCTCACTATTAATGGTACATCCGAGCCCCGCACGGTGGTCTTCACCGGCGGCGTCGGCAGTTTGACGGTTGACGTCGCCAACGATGATCAAGCCAATGGTCCTGAGCAAGTCAGTGTCATCCTAGCCGGGATTGCAGATGAGGCGTTTGCTATT
>NZ_AOPO01000044.1 GCF_000336575.1 Vreelandella titanicae BH1
ATCACCATGCATCGTCCAACCCGGGTGTGGCGTTGCACGGCGAACATCTCGCCTATGTGATTTACACCTCAGGTTCCACCGGGCGGCCTAAAGGCGCGGCCATCCGCCATGATGCCTTAACCAACTGCATGGTCTGGATGCAGGAAACCTACCAACTCACCGATACCGATGCTGTACTGCACAAGGCGCCGTTCGGTTTTGACGTCTCGGTGTGGGAGATTTTCTGGCCGCTGAGTGTTGGAGTTCGCCTTGTGGTCGCCCAGCCGGGTGATCATCGCGATCCTGAACGCATCATTGAGCTGATCCAGAGACACGGCGTTACCACGCTCAACTTTGTGCCCTCAATGCTCAAGGCCTTCCTGGCCTATCCCGATGTTAAAGCCAAGACCCGGCTCAAGCATATTATGTGCGGTGGCGAGGCCGTTCCAGCCACGTTGCAGCAAGATGTAGCTGAGTGTCTTGATGGTGCCCACCTGCATGATCTCTATGGCCCCACCGAAACCACCATTCATGTCACTCACTGGTGGTGCCGTGATGATGCGCACCGCCAGATTCCCATTGGGCGACCCATTAGCGGTACCCGCACCTACGTCTTGGATGGTGAACTCAACCTGGTACCACAGGGTGTTGCGGGAGAGCTGTACCTGGGCGGGATAAGCCTGGCCCGTGGCTATCTCAATCGTAGTGATCTAACGGCGGAGCGCTTTATCGCCGATCCGTTCACAGAGGGCGAGCGCCTATACCGCACCGGTGACCTAGTACGCTGGCGGGAGGATGGGCAACTCGAGTACCTGGGCCGCCTTGATCATCAAGTGAAAATCCGTGGCTTGCGGATCGAGCTTGGCGAGATCGAGGCCGAGCTGTTGGCTCAACCGGAAGTTCGCGAAGCGGT
>NZ_AOPO01000045.1 GCF_000336575.1 Vreelandella titanicae BH1
TGGAAGAAGGGCAACCCAGTGTAGAGCACGTCATCTTCAGTGTAGCGGCAGCTTCTGACCGCCTGAGACCAGATTTCATACCAGTAATGATGGCTGATCATCACCCCCTTGGACGGGCCGGTGGTTCCAGAGGTGAATAGGATCGAAGAGAGATCTCGGAAACTCACCTCGATGCCGGGCGCGGTCTCCGCCCACGCGGTCAACTCGTCATAGCCCAGACTCCCGACGCTGGGCCAGCTTGGCAGTCGCGGTGGGGCGCCGTCGTTACGCCGCACTACCAAGTGGCGTAGCGATGGCAGTTGATCGACGATTACCTCCAGGTGCTCCAGGTACGGCTCGTCGGCGAGCAGGGCCACGCAGTCGGTATGGTGGATCTGGTGGGCAAGACCTACGCCGCGCTGGGCCACGTTGATCGGCACATTGACCGCCCCGATCTTGTTGAGGCCGAACCAAGCGTAGAGAAACTCTGGACAGTTGGGCAGCATCAGTGCCACTTTGTCCCCCGGCCGCACCCCGAGGGCTAAGAAGCCGTTGGCCGCCCGGTTGATACAGGCATTTAGCGCCTCAAAGGTAATCGCGCCTTCACGAAACTGGAAAATTTCCCGATCCGGGAATCTCCGCGCCTTGTCCTCGAGGATTTGCGGCAGCACCCGCTCGGTCTGGGCATACTCCTGCATCCGCCACGTTGCCCACTTGCGTTCTGCGCGCTCGAACTTGTCGTCCCA
>NZ_AOPO01000046.1 GCF_000336575.1 Vreelandella titanicae BH1
GATGTCCGGGTCACAGGTTGTTGCCACCTCACCGAACCTTATCGCAGGCTACCACGTCTTTCATCGCCTCTGGCTGCCTAGGCATCCACCGTGTGCGCTTCATTGCTTGACCCTATAACCCGAAGGAGTCTGGTATCTCGCAATGATCACGTTTCATTTTGCCGGATACGCTGACGCGTATCACAATTTAAGAAGCACTTCTTACGAAGTGTTCTTGTCAGCATGATATACATTGTTAAAGAGCAGCTGTTCAATGAACAGTGATAAAGCAGTGTGCGATACCTAAAACAACAGCACAGTGACTTATCAGTGGTCACAAAACATTCACAAACGGTATTGAAGGTTAAACAGGGTAGTAACGTAATGGTGGAGCCAAGCGGGATCGAACCGCTGACCTCCTGCGTGCAAGGCAGGCGCTCTCCCAGCTGAGCTATGGCCCCAATACTAAATTCACGCAAATTTCTGTAAGACAAGGCAAAATGCGACGACGTATAGTCTGCTATACGAGGAGCATTTTAACGCAGTATTACAGGAATTTGGTGGGTCTGGGCAGACTTGAACTGCCGACCTCACCCTTATCAGGGGTGCGCTCTAACCAACTGAGCTACAGACCCATTTACTTACTACTCTTACGACCGCGTCGGCTGGCCGACCTCACCCTGCTTTCCATTTAAGG
>NZ_AOPO01000047.1 GCF_000336575.1 Vreelandella titanicae BH1
TGGTGGTGAGCGACGGTACAATAGCGCCATCCAGGGTGGGGCGAGCAGCGTCGATGACATCAGCACTCTGGCTGATTGCGGTGTTGTACTCCGAGCTGTTGCCCGCCGCATCGGATAGCACAATGTTGACGGGAATGTCGTCACCTGGAGCGCGGGAGGTATCCCCCTCCTGTACCGTGTAAGTGGCGGTATAGTTGCCGCCGCCCTGATCGGTAAAATCGCTGACCGCGACCCCGTTCACCGTACCGGCGTCCAGCGATAGGCCTGGCTCTCCCGCGGTAATAGCGACGGTCACGGTATCGCCGATTTTATGACTGCTATCCGGAATAGAAACGCTGGTGATGACGGGGGCGACGGCATCAATGACGATGTCTTTGTTGGCGCTCAGCGAGTGGGCAGTACCCGGTGTGGGCAGGGTGAGTTCGCTGTCGTTGCCTGCTGCATCGCGAATGGAGCCGCCATTGAGGATGATTCCAGCGTTGGTCAGCGCCAGATCACTGGACTCATCCCCCGCCTGGACGGTATACGCAAACGTCAGCTCGTCGGTACCTGAGCCAGCCACATAATCGATGGTGCGATCCGTTGCCCCGGTTTCCAGCGTCAACTGCGGTGTACCGCTGACCGTCAC
>NZ_AOPO01000048.1 GCF_000336575.1 Vreelandella titanicae BH1
ATAAAGCCGGACTAACGTCTCCGCTAAGTCGTCTTGATCGGCCGTTACGCCGGTATCAAAACCCAGCGAGCGCATTTCCATTTGTTCTAGGTTCACGCCCCAGGCCAGCAGCTTATTGCCGTTCACTAGAGGAGGGTTGGCGTTGATATACTCCTGTGATTGGACAAACCAACGGGCGACCTCACTACGATCCCCGTTGTTGCTCTCAAGGATGTCTACCCAGTAATCGCGGCCGCTCTCATCCGCGGCACGGCCTAGTGCGGCTTGATAAAGCGTATCCACAAAGGTGGCATTATCGCTGCCCATGGCTTGTAACGCGGTGCTCACCTCTTCTGCTAACATAAAGTCCTGAACAATATCGTTGAAGCTGCCTTCTGCATTTTGCTGTGCCACCCAGTACTCCAAGCCTTCCCGTTCAGCAACGCGATCAAGAATGCCGTTGTATAAACGGATAATGGGTGTCAGCACCGTATCGAACTCAGGGTAACGCACAAAGGTGGCGGTATTACGCAGCTGTTCCAAGAGCTCAGATGGCAATTCCCATCCCTTTTCAGTGAATATATCAACAAAGTTGGCGAGCTCAATTGGCTCGGGTTCAGGCTC